>NZ_CP034432.1:0-4800000 GCF_009931255.1 Bradyrhizobium sp. LCT2
AGAAGGATCACCGTGATCCCAAGCTCTTGTTCCGTCTCAGCCCTCGGGAAAACATGCGTTCGATCGTCAAACTCGTCAGGGTCCCTCACGGTAGCAGCACGATTTGAGCCGAACCGCGTTGCCGCGCCCTTTCTATTGCCCCCCTGCACGCCCTGGGGAACGTCATTGGGATCTCCGTTCTTAATTCATAGTCTTTGACTGCAATACTGGGCGATATGATCCGGAAGCGCCGATAGCGGCGCCCGCTTGGCTTCTTCCCGTACTCGCGCTCCCACGTCGAAGTGTCAATCCGCACATCCGTCATGTTCGCTGATCGCCTCAAAGATTACAACCTTGCCCTAGCCCGTCCTATTCGTGAGAGTGCGGCTTTTTGGCCCGATTGATGCGGCCGCACATCTTGTCTGACGAGGCGCACAGGATTGCCTTCGGCTTTTCGCCGCCTGACGACCGGTACTTTGCAACGCGCTTGAGGGATGGGTTGGGCGAACGGGGGCGGACGCCCCGCCGGTCAAGGACCGAGCGGCAGCAGCGCGCCGGGCAAGCCGCAGATCAGGTCGGCTTCGGGACATGCCGCGGCAAACGCAAGGCGAATGCGGCTCGTGGTCTCGACGACACGGGCGGCGATTTTCAAGAGCCGAAGACGCAGCGTCGCGAACTCGGCAGCGGCCAATTCCCGGGCTTTGGGAATGGCGTCGCGCACGGTCAGCATCAGCCAATAAGCGGCCGTATGGAGCACGAGACGGACCTGGTTGGCGAGCGCCGAACGGCAGCTGGTGCGATCGGAGGCGAGCTGCGTCTTATGCAGCTTGATCAGATTCTCGGCTTGGCCGCGCGCGCAATACAGGCTGTCGTAGATCCACTCGGCCGAGCCGACATCGAGGCTGGTGACGACGAAGCGGATGTCGAGGCCGAGCATCGTCGCCTCAATACGGGCGACAGTGCGCCGTTCGCGATCCCAGGACTTTGCCTTGTGGCGCGTCTCGGTATAGCCACGCAGAACCGGCAGGTTCTCGATGGCGCGTCGGGTGCGGATGTCGTCGGCGACCTCGTCGACTTTTCTGGCGAGAGGCTTGGTGCCGGACAGACCGAAGATGTAGTCGATGCCGTTGGTCTCGCACCACGCCATTGCCTCCGGCCGGGCATAGTGCCCGTCGCCACGGAACGTAATTTGCGTGTTGTGCCATCGCGTCCGGATATGCCGTACCAGGCGGCGCAGATGGGCACGCACCTCGACGCCGCCCGGCGTCTTGCCGGGCCGCAGCACGACGGCCACGGGCCGGCTCTTCTCCGTGTCGTAGACGTGGATCGGCAGGAAGCAGCGTTCGTCATAATGAGCGTTGAACAGCGAGAGCTGCTGATGGCCGTGGACGACGTCGCAGGTATCATCGATGTCGAGCGTGACGGATGCCGGCTCGCGCGGGTAGCTATCCATCCATGCGTCGACCAAAGTGTAGGTCAGCCGGATCACGTCGCGCAGGCGCGGAGCATTCTCCAGCCGCGACAGCGTCGGCTGGGAACACAAATCCCGGCCCGTGTCCGGTAGGCGACCGCAGGCCAGTTTGAATGCCGGATCGGACCTCAGATGATCGAGGTCGTCGGCGTCCTCGTAGCCGCAGCAGATCGCGAACATGCGCGCGCGGAACATATCGACCAGGCTGTGCACGACCCGCGTCGGATCGCGCCGATCCGGGAACACCCGGGCCAGATTGTCGGCCAAACCGAGACGCCGCTCGGCCATCGCCAGAAGCATCACGCCCCCGTTCGAGGTCAGCCGACCGCCATCGAAGGCAGCTGAGACTTTCTTAGCGTGAACGGCTGGAAACGAGAAGGGCGGAATCGTATCATCGGTCATGGCGGGCGTGGCGTTCGCGGTTGAAGGTGATGGGGTGGCTTCGCAACCGAATCCTACGCCGCATCAGCGCTTTACACCACGCTCGCCAGCCTCTCAGGCGCCCTCTCGCGAATAAGACGGGCTAGCGACCGTGCTTCAGAGCGTCAATTCCTTCGAGCTGGTCGGGGTTGGGCTCGTCCTTGATGTTCCAACGGATATCGCAAGCCGCCGAATCTTCTCCAATCGAACAAGCGCCTCTTGGAGTAACGAGGCTCGGAATTTGCAAGTCGTCGGCGCGGGGTGGCGCTGCTCAGCCGTCCTTCGGAAATCCCTCCGTTCAATGCAGAAACACCATAGCGGCGGCACGCCTGACAGCTCTTTATTTCCGTCAGCTACAAATTCTTGTAGTTGACCCGCGCGGTGTCCTCCGGGCTGAATCGCGATCAACCCCACAGGAGAGCAAAGCTATGTCTCCACTAGAAGCAATCACCCGTTGGCTGGACTCACAAGATTTGGGCATGCAACTTGAGATCGCCGGTTTCGCGACATTCTTGGTTTTCGGGGATGATGACACTTTCACGCTCGGCGACTCGGAGCAGCTCGAGTCTCTTTACCGATGGTTGAACGAGCCAAGCTTGGCATCGGGCATCGCCGCCGAACGTGCCCTGACCTTTCGAGTGTACTTCGCTTCCTTGGCCGAGGATAGATCGACGGGCGCCGGATGGAAGCGAACCGAAGTGTTGGTGCGGAGAATTCTGAAAGACGCTACGCGAGACGGGAGGTTTGCCGCTGCCCGCAAGGCGCAAAGGATGCTTGAGCTCTTGCCCGCCCGAAAAGAGAGCTGGAATCAGGTCGTGAGATCCTGGAATGAATTGGCCGCGACGTATCTAACACACGAGGCTCTCAGTAGTTGGAGCGCCGCCGAGAAGCTCCGAGGCCTGAGGGCGATTTCAAGCACCAGCGTTCCTGTTGCTGGGCTTGGGTCGCCTCATCGAGGCGCTGCTTAATTCTGGTAAAGCCGCAATTCCCCTGTGCTGCGGGGCGAGCGTCTGCATGCACCTGTCGGATCCATGGCGGCCACGCTAGCCGCTTAAAAGCATGACAGCGCATTGAAACTGACCGTCAGGGCCACCGGAGGATATCTCCACCCGACCGGCGGCCCACTTGCGATGCTGTAGCACAAGAGCCGAAACCGGCATCTCAATGGCAGGCACGGCTTCGCGCTTTTCTTCGAACATATGCCAATGCCAGCGGGCCTAACACATCGAGATGAACGAAAGTCTCCGGATAGGCTATATCGTTTCGGTAGCTTCATTGCTCGAGAGCCGCTCAGGCCGATGTTCAGGGCCGTAAAAGGTGGTACGTCCGCCTGCCTTCGGCGCAGACGTGGCTGCTGCTCGACATGATGTCGCGGCGGCGTCAGTGCCGCTGCGAACGAAAACCGACAAATATCGGACAAAATCCGCAATTGGTGACGAAAAGTCCGGATTGGCTATATAATATGAGATCGTTGGATGGGGGAGCCCGATGTCGATCTATAACCCTTTGAGAGACAAGCTGGTCGCAAACAGCTCTGCCTCGCTCAAGATGACCTTTGCCGACATCGAGATGCTTATCGGTCGCTCCCTCCCGAAATCAGCGTATGAATATGATGCGTGGTGGGCCAACGAAGACCCCGTCAAAACAAAACAAATCACAGTCACAGCCTTGCGTGGACAGTTCCGGGGTATCAAGCCGAACCAAATCGATTGCAGCGGACAGTAACATTTCGGCGCAGGGGGTAGCATTTTCCGCAAAAGCGAATGCCTTGAACCTGGTTCGCTAATTCGACAATCGAGGATGCGTCGTGAATGAAAATGATCACGCGACACGACTAAGCCCGTATCGACAAGACATGATATTTCTTATCGCAGTAGCCTCTCCCTCCGTTGGCAGCAAGCAAGGGGCGGCCGGGCGCCGATACGCGTGCCGAGCTCGATCTTGGCGTCCCTCATCTCCGCCAGCAGAGCCACGGGATCGAGCGTGCGATAGCTCTCGAAGGCGCCGTTCGTTTGACGCCTTTGCTCAGCTTCGGATGCGCGAGAGCGCACTCAGGGATCATCGCCGCTTCGAGTTTGGGACGGAGCGGATCGGCGACCTTGCCGAACTGCGCCGTTGCAGCTTCTGCATCGAACTCGGTGACGATGAAGGCGAAGACGACACGGCGCCCGGTCTTCCAGCAACCGGCTCACGTGGCTGTTGGAGATGGGTGCCGTAGTCGGCCGCTCCGAGCGCAGTCGTTCAATACCGAACTCGGCTGGGAGTTCTGTGAGAGCTCCTGGAATAGCCAGTTCTCGGGATGTCGCTCGGCCTGTTTCGCGGCTCAAATTTCATGTATCGAAGAGGGTACTGGCCGTGATCGAGAAGGCCAGCCGCAGCAAGAAATTCTGGACTCTTAACTCGATGCGGCGCCGAGCCTTATCGCCGGCCCCTACACACGCCTCCGTCTTACTGCGGATGCATCGTCCGCCCGGAACGAAATGGATTGAATGCGGCTCGTCCGTCGAAGCTTCGCCGTAAGCGGGAACACTTGCATCCAATGGCCGACGAACGGTCGATACGGGCGGAACGAGGACACGCGGAGCAGCTGCAATCAGGAACTGACTCGCTGTCGATGCGCTGACTCTTGTCATGCTGATGTGCTCGAAGCCGCGCAGGACGGGTAACCGCGATTAGACATTTTCGGGTCAAGCCACTTAATCAACAGTCGGCGGACAGCATCCGCGACCGACCCGACATGCACTTTGCCCATCGACCGGCCGCTCAGGCGGCGCTTGCGACCCCGTCAACTACCAACCCTTGCAGTTGATGGAGGTGGCGGAAACGTGGCAATCGTCGTCAATATCCCGTCGGGGGGCGTCGAATTCGAAACTGGGATTCAGAAGAATAAAAAATTGCTAGCGGGCACGGTAGCCCTCAACACGCTGGCTGCTCCTGCCTCTGCCGTTGATCCGGCCGCGCGGCCTTACTTCAAAGCGCCTCCGGCGGTCATTCCGATCTATGATTGGAGCGGCTTCTACGTCGGCAGTGCTGGGACGTGGTCAACGCCGGCGGCGTGGTCGTCGCTCCGCCCGTTGGCATGGGGCGCCATCATGCGACGGGAGGCACGGTGGGCGGTCACATCGGCTACCGCTGGCAAATAGCGAACTCGGTGTTCGGTCTGGAGACGCAGGGCAATTGGGCCGATTTCAAGGGCTCCAACGCGAACCTTGCTTTCGCAGGCGTCCGGGATGACTCCACGCTTGATGCATTCGGCCTGTTCACGGGCCAAGTCGGCTATGCTTGGAATAACGTGCTGCTCTATGTAAGAGGTGGGGCTGCAGTCGTCCGTGACAAATACCGGGTCTCCGATTTTGCGACCGGGCTCACTATCGACAACGGCAGCGAAACTCGTTGGGGCGGCACGGTAGGGGCGGGCCTTGAATTTGGCTTTGCTCCGAACTGGTCCATCGGCGTTGAATACGACCACCTGTTCATGGGTCGTCGGGATGTGGATTTCTTTTTTTCACCCGGACTCGTGGGTGTTCCGGTGGGCACTTTTGCAGGGACTGCCCGTATCGGTCAGGACGTCGATATCGGCTTGGTCCGTGTGAACTACCGGTGGGGTGGCGTGATCGCCACGACCTATTGATCGATCTTCGCCAAAATGGCGCGGGTTCGCACCAATATCCTGAGCCGCATCGCGGCATAGAAACCTTGGCAACAGGGACTCGCATCAATAGCGCTATCGGCTTCTTGTCGGTACATCGGCTCGAGCTGGTTAGGCGTGGTTCAAAGGAATCTGGCTGATCTGGTTATGACGCAGCGCCACGGCGAGATCGCGGCGAACTCAAGCGTGCTGCCGTGGTCGAACGCCAGCCGCTTAGTGGCTGGCTGCGCCGATTTCCCGGCCCCGTGCCTCCACCTGCATCACCGTCGGCTTTCCGGCCGTCGGAGAATGATGAGGCAAAAAATAGTTTTGTCGACCGTCGTAGTTAACCCGGCCCTCGCTTAGGGAGACACAGGTCATCGATTACAATCGTTCCGGTCGGCCGCAGCACGCTCATCGCACAGGCAGCGCACTGAAATGCGAGCCGAGGTGCGAGCCGGGCGCACCTTCGTGCTACGACTTGGTCGACCAGGTCGAGGCCGCACTGGCCACCTCGGACGAAAGGCCGACGAGCGGTCGAAGCGGCGCTCGTGCGAGGGTGGGACATAACGTCGACGACGTGATGGCTTGCGTCATCGTCGCTGCCGATCTCTGCGCCCGATCAGCCTGCCGAACCCCCGCTGGCGCGGATCAATTGGGAGCGCCTCGGAGAGCGGATGCAAAATCTCGAGAGGTGGATCGGCAGCGCTGAAGCGGAACTCTTGTGTTAGGACAGAAACGCGGCTGTCATCCGAGCCGCATTGCCAGCGTCTGCTCGTAGTAGATCACCTCCGCGAAGCCACGGCCGAGGAAGACCGCCAGTGGGTCGGCGACGAAATCAAACGCGAAGGGGGATGAAGAACAAATCGGTTTGCCTGATCCGACCGGGCTGCAATGAAGATGACCCCCTTTGACAGGGTTGCCCCTCTTTACAACTTCCGATTGCGCGATAGTAATCCCCTCTAGCCCTAAGAGGGGGGCGGCCGTGGCGATCATCGAGAACATTCGTCTGCTCAAGGGCGTAGCCGTGTTGCGCTGATTGACTTCATGAAGGTGGTTGACGAGACCCACCTCACCGACCTGCGGAAATACTGTAAACCCTAGCCGCCATCAGCAATGGAGCGCATGTACCGGCTTAACCCAACAAACCATCTGTGTGTCCGGCTTTGTCGCGCTGCAATCAAGACGCCACGATGAGGAGGTCCGGTTCTATGCCTTTGTCATGCTGGCGGGTGACGGCGACGACTATCGGCGCCTGCCGCTGTCAATGCCGCTAGCATGAATAAAATGGGCTAGATACGGCCGAAAGTCGCCCACACCCCGTCTTCGCCGTCCCAGCTGCCGCGGCTCGCCGCCTTGGAGTACTCCGTGGCGCGCTGCTCGAAGAAATTGGCGTGCTCGACGCCATTGAGAATCGCGACGAGCCACGGCAGCGGATGCGCCTTGAGCTGGGTGAACCCGCCCTCCTTCGCCTCGAAGAAGCCGAAGACCGGGGCAATCCGGAGTTGGGCCAGTCGCCAGTCGGCGACGTAGCGGACGTAGGCGTGGATATGCTCAGGCAGCATCCCCTCGATCTTGCCAAGGCCGAAGGCGAGCTCGACGAAGTTCTCCTCCAGCTTCACCATGGTCTTGGCTACGTCGACAATGTCGTCGCGGACGGGGCGCGTCACCGCGCCGGTTTCGCGGTGCCATTCGTGAAATAGCTTGATGATGCCCTCGCAGTGGAGACTCTCGTCGCGCACTGACCAACTTACGATCTGTCCCATGCCGTTCATTTTGTTGTGGCGTGGGAAGTTGAGCAGCATGGCGAAGCTGGCGAACAAGGCCATGCCTTCGGTGAAGGCGCCGAACATCGCCAGGGTACGGGCGACATCCGCCACGCTGTCGACGCCGAACTCGTGCATGTAGTCCGCCTTGGCGCGCATCTGCGCATAGCCGCGGAATGCCTCGAACTCGGTCTTAGGCATACCGAGCGTCTTGAGTAGCAGGGCATAGGCGTCGATATGAACCGTCTCCATGTTAGTGAAAGCGGCCATCATCATCTGGACGGTGAGTGGCTGGAAGATCGGAATGTACCGCTTGAAATAGTTGTCGCCGACCTCGATGTCCGACTGAGTGAAGAAACGGAAGATCTGGGTGAGCAGCGCGCGCTCGCTGTCGGTGACGCGGTCCGAAGCCCAGTCGTTGAGGTCGGCGCCGAGCGGCACCTCCTCGCCCATCCAGTGGGTCTGCTGCTGGCGCTTCCAGAACTCGTAAGCCCAGGCATAGCGATCGACGTCGTAGCTGCCGGTCGAGTCAAGGAGGCCGACGCGTCCCTTGCCGATCAACGTGCGCGGATCGGCGCGCGATAGATCGATCACTGACATGCGAGGCACTCCTCATAGTCGGTGCGCTGCCGCGCCGGCTGCTGCGTCGGCGTTGCATCCCCGGCAATCTTGCCGGCGAACGCCGCGCGCGAGATCGACTTTGATCGACAGTAGTAGAGGCTCTTCACCCCACGCTTCCACGCCGTCCAGTGCAGCATGTGGAGGTCCCACTTATCGACGTCGGCCGGCAGATAGAGGTTGATCGACTGGCTCTGGCAAATCAACGCGGCGCGGTCGGCGGCAAGCTCGACGATCCAGCGCTGGTCGATCTCGAAGGCGGTGCGAAAGATCGCTTTCTCGTGCTCCGACAGGACGTCGAGATGGGCGACCGATCCGTCGTGCGCGATGATCGACTCCCAGGTCGCCGAGGTGTCGGCGCCTTTCGCGGCCAGCACCTTAGCGAGGTGCGGATTGCGCACCGAGATGGCGCCGGATAGCGTCTTGTGGGTGTAGATGTTGGCCGGGATCGGCTCAGTGCAGGCGCTGGTGCCCCCGCAGATGATGCTGATCGAGGCGGTCGGCGCGATTGCGATCTTGTGGCTGAAGCGCGCCATCACGCCGCGTTCCAGGGCATCCGGGCACGGGCCACGCTCGCGAGCGAGCGCCACGGATGCGGCGTCGGCTTCGCGACGGAGTTTTCGGAACATGTTCAGATTGAATGACTTGGCCAAGGTACCCTCCATTGGAATGCCCTTGGCCTGGAGAAACGAGTGGAAGCCCATGACGCCGAGGCCAACGGAGCGCTCGCGCAGGGCGGCGTAGCGGGCACGCTTCATTCCGTCCGGCGCCACCGTGATGAAGTGCGTGAGCACGTTGTCTAGGAAGCGCATGACGTCCTCTATGAAGCCGGGCTCCTCATTCCACTGATCCCAGGTCTCGAGGTTGAGCGACGACAGGCAGCAAACCGCGGTGCGCTCCTCGCCGCGATGATCGATGCCGGTCGACAGGGTAATCTCGCTGCACAGGTTGGAGGTCGAGACCTTGAGGCCGAGCTCGCGCTGGTGCTTGGGGAGCGCACGGTTCACGGTGTCGATGAACAAGAGATAAGGCTCGCCGGTCTGCAGCCGGTTCTCAAGGATGCGTTGCCACAGCTGGCGGGCGTCGATCTCGCGGACGACCTCGTTAGTCTTCGGGCTGCGCAGAGCGAATGCGGTGCCGGCGCCCACGGCACACATGAACTCGTCGGTGACGTTGATGCCGTGATGTAGGTTGAGGCTCTTGCGGTTGAAGTCACCAGACGCCTTGCGGATCTCGAGGAACTCCTCGATCTCGGGATGGTGGATATCGAGATAGACCGCCGCCGAGCCGCGCCGCAACGAGCCCTGGCTGATCGCCAGCGTGAGGCCGTCCGTGACGTGGATGAACGGGATGATGCCCGAGGTGACGCCGCCCCTCGCCTTCTCGCCGATTGAGCGAACATTACCCCAGTAGGTGCCGATGCCGCCGCCATTGGAAGCAAGCCAGACGTTCTCGTTCCAGGTGCCGACGATGCCTTCGAGCGAGTCCGACACTGAGTTAAGGAAGCACGAGATCGGAAGGCCGCGCGTCGTGCCGCCGTTGGAGAGCACCGGTGTGGCCGGCATGAACCACAGCCGAGACATCGCATCATATAGACGTTGGGCATGCGCAACATTGTCCGCGAAGGCGCAAGACACTCGGGCGAACATGTCCTGGAGGCCTTCGCCGGCGAGCAGATAGCGGTCGGTCAGCGTCAGCCTACCAAACGAGGTCAGCAGGTCGTCGCGCGACCGATCGAGCGAAAGGTCAGACGGAGTTGGCGATCGCGCGGGGGGCCTCGGCAGGGGAGCCGGCAATGCTGGGGGCTGCACAAGACACAGTTCAGGTGTGGTAGGCTTTGCCTGCGCTGAGGGCTGCCGCACACTCGGCAGCTCAATGAGATGACCATACTGATCGAAATCGTAAGACGCCGACATCGGCAACCCCGTGATATTTGGGGGCTGGGACCGTGCGGACGACTTGCGAGGGGACCGGGCAAATGTCCCCGGCTGCAAGCGACCCACCGGGCACCCCGCCCGAGGACATGGGTTCTGTCGCGGTAGGTTTCCTGGCTCGCGGGTCGCTGCGGCTGTCGGCCTTCCCAGCGCTGTCGCGCTAATGCCTCGGAATAGCCGCTGCCGACACAATGGGTTCCCCCTAACACGTGCCACCATATATGCGAATTTAAAACCACGACGACACCACATATAGAAGCCTTTGCCCAGACTCGTCAAGACGGCACAGTCAAGTTAACCAGTTGGAGCAGCCCCGAGGTCGAGGTTCGAAATTCGCCGAGCGCCTGTCCTGAGAGCCTCACTCAAAAAACATAGATGTCTCAAGGCCTGGCCAATCGGCGAGTTAGGAGCCTCAGATGGGCGACGAGCGGCCAGGCGAGCTCGGTAGCGGCGGAACCTTCGAAGTCTTTGCAGAGATGCCCACATCTGCCGAGCCACGCAAAGGTGCGCTCGACGACCCAGCGCCTGCGATCGGCCAAGATGTGCTCAAACCTTTGGAAGTGGCGTCGCAAATTCTCCAACAGGGGAACAGCAACCCTGGACATCCTGAATGTTGGCATCGATCGGTTCGCGGTCCGCGAATTGAGTTGGGCCGGATCGGGTTTCGGTAGCCATACGCGTCTCGCCATTCATCGCTTTCTGTGGCCTTAGATCAAAAATTGTCTGGAGCCCGACCGCAAATCGATGCAGCCGCCCGTGGCAATATCCCAGCTTAGTGGATTTGACCCCGCCAGCTCTCACATCAGACGTGCCAACTTTGCCGAAGAGACGATTGGTATGCTTTTCGCAGGCCCGGCGAGCCGCCTCACGTGCTCAGTTGTCTGGCCGCGAACATAAGCCGTCCTGACCGAACGCGGTCATGTCAGGTTATTGGCAATCAATCCTAACCCGTCCTATTCGTGAGAGTGCGGCTTTTGGGCCCGATTGATGCGGCCGCACATCTTGTCTGACGAGGCGCACAGGATTGCCTTCGGCTTTTCGCCGCCTGACGACCGGTACTTTGCAACGCGCTTGAGGGATGGGTTGGGCGAACGGGGGCGGACGCCCCGCCGGTCAAGGACCGAGCGGCAGCAGCGCGCCGGGCAAGCCGCAGATCAGGTCGGCTTCGGGACATGCCGCGGCAAACGCAAGGCGAATGCGGCTCGTGGTCTCGACGACACGGGCGGCGATTTTCAAGAGCCGAAGACGCAGCGTCGCGAACTCGGCAGCGGCCAATTCCCGGGCTTTGGGAATGGCGTCGCGTACGGTCAGCATCAGCCAATAAGCGGCCGTATGGAGCACGAGACGGACCTGGTTGGCGAGCGCCGAACGGCAGCTGGTGCGATCGGAGGCGAGCTGCGTCTTATGCAGCTTGATCAGATTCTCGGCTTGGCCGCGCGCGCAATACAGGCTGTCGTAGATCCACTCGGCCGAGCCGACATCGAGGCTGGTGACGACGAAGCGGATGTCGAGGCCGAGCATCGTCGCCTCAATACGGGCGACAGTGCGCCGTTCGCGATCCCAGGACTTTGCCTTGTGGCGCGTCTCGGTATAGCCACGCAGAACCGGCAGGTTCTCGATGGCGCGTCGGGTGCGGATGTCGTCGGCGACCTCGTCGACTTTTCTGGCGAGAGGCTTGGTGCCGGACAGACCGAAGATGTAGTCGATGCCGTTGGTCTCGCACCACGCCATTGCCTCCGGCCGGGCATAGTGCCCGTCGCCACGGAACGTAATTTGCGTGTTGTGCCATCGCGTCCGGATATGCCGTACCAGGCGGCGCAGATGGGCACGCACCTCGACGCCGCCCGGCGTCTTGCCGGGCCGCAGCACGACGGCCACGGGCCGGCTCTTCTCCGTGTCGTAGACGTGGATCGGCAGGAAGCAGCGTTCGTCATAATGAGCGTTGAACAGCGAGAGCTGCTGATGGCCGTGGACGACGTCGCAGGTATCATCGATGTCGAGCGTGACGGATGCCGGCTCGCGCGGGTAGCTATCCATCCATGCGTCGACCAAAGTGTAGGTCAGCCGGATCACGTCGCGCAGGCGCGGAGCATTCTCCAGCCGCGACAGCGTCGGCTGGGAACACAAATCCCGGCCCGTGTCCGGTAGGCGACCGCAGGCCAGTTTGAATGCCGGATCGGACCTCAGATGATCGAGGTCGTCGGCGTCCTCGTAGCCGCAGCAGATCGCGAACATGCGCGCGCGGAACATATCGACCAGGCTGTGCACGACCCGCGTCGGATCGCGCCGATCCGGGAACACCCGGGCCAGATTGTCGGCCAAACCGAGACGCCGCTCGGCCATCGCCAGAAGCATCACGCCCCCGTTCGAGGTTAGGCGCCCACCATCGAAGGCAGCTGTGACTTTCTTGGCGTGAACGGCTGGAAACGAGAAGGGCGCAATCGTATCGTCGGTCATGGCGGGCGTGGCGTTCGCGGTTGGAGGTGATGGGGTGGCTTCGCAACCGAATCCTACGCCGCATCAGCGCTTTACCCCTCAGGCGCACTCTTACGAATAAGACGGGTTAAGTTGAAGAAAGATTGAGTGACTCCCGATCATTTCTGTGCCGAAACGTGGAGTCGCGGTCGTGCCGCGTCCAAAGAAACCGGCGCGAGCGGCCTATTAGACGCGGTAGGTGATCAGCCTCCGAAACGAGACTATCAAGCATGAAGAGATCGAGCGCGAGGCAGAGGTTTTATTTGTGTTGAATTCTTGCTTCTCGATAGTGGTCTGAAATCGTATCATCGGTCATGGCGGGCGTGGCGTTCGCGGTTGAAGGTGATGGGGTGGCTTCGCAACCGAATCCTACGCCGCATCAGCGCTTTACACCACGCTCGCCAGCCTCTCAGGCGCCCTCTTGCGAATAAGACGGGCTAACGGGATGAGGCGGAGCTATGCTTGAGTCTGGGTGACGAGCCGATCCGGCGGCGCGGCCTTGCTGGGTCGGAATGAAGCCGTTCGCAACATTGGCGTGAGCGGCGGCGAAGAACCGTGTTGTATCTCACCAACGACCTTGAAGCCGTGACGTTGGTAAAAGGGAATGTTTTCAGGGTTCGAACTTTCGAGGTAGGCAACAATGCCGTCCTCATCGCATCGTTGAAGGGCGTAGTTCATCAGCAACGTGCCAAGCCCTTTTCCGACCCAGTTCGGATCGACGGCAATGAGTGGCAGATACCAATGTGGCTCGTGGGGACGATGTTCGGCCATTCTCCGCCGCAAGTGTGCCATATCCTCGGTAATCTCCGGGCGCAGGGATAGCGCCATGATTGCATCCAATGCCTCCTCATCTTGCTGCACGTTGGGAGGCAGCCACAGGGCCGCGCCACGAATCTCTCCCGCGACGTAGGCTGTGCCATGTGCAAATGCTCGGCCCCCACAGGCGTCAATGAACTGAGGCATGCTTCTAAGGTATTGCCTTGGGTCAGGCCAGCTCCAACGCATCAACGGATCCGCGGCAAAGCCGAGCACAATTGTCCAGACAGTGCTTGCACGAATGTTTGCGTTCGCAGATCTGATATCTGATTCTTCTGTCATGAAGTCGTTTCGGGGCTCTGTTTTGGCATTGGCCTTCCAAGGAGGAGCATGGCATCGACACATCTGACGGTGAGCGGAATGGATGCACCGACGGGGACTCGCCGGGTGCATTTGGTTTCCCTTCCGAGATCTCCGCCTGTCTCAGACGGCTGACTTTGACGGCCACTTCGGACGAAGGCTCCTTGGTAGGCAATGCTTGGATCTACATATTCCTGGCGGGCTTCTGCGCTTCCACGCCCTATCTGGAACCCGCCCCGCCCTTCCCAAGGAAGCTCCGACGTTCTCAAGGTCGACACGGTTCGGCAGCCTGCAACTGTCCGCGAAGGGAATGACATGAGGACGCCTTTGATATTGCAAGTGCGAAGAAGTCAGGGCATGGCGAACATCGGGCGATGGCTGCCTGAACCGGGCTCTCACGAGCAAACAGCCAGCCAAGTGTCGCGCGTCGAGGTCCAGACTAGGCAAGGAATCATCACCTCGTCTCGTATTGAGCGGTTCTCGTAAGTTTCTTGGTCAAAACACATGCTAAGTGCGAAACCTCCATTGCCAACGTCGTGTCCGCGGTCACCGGCAGAGAGAGCTTTCGTCTGCGAGACTCATATGCGTAGTACAGCGGCTTTCCAATTATCGCATGTTGTCCGCGCTCCTTGATGTTCTTGTGTCCAACAGCTCTCGGCGCATCATCGCCGCGATTCGCGATTGTCGGATCAAGGCAACGGGACTGGATACCACGACGCTGCCGCCGTCGACCTACTGAACAACGCAACTTGGGATCGCGCGAGAGCTTTCGTGCATTGATTGATCGTCAGGCGTGTCGATCGCTCGCACAACGGCGTTAGCTCTATCGAGCGAAAACGTTGCTGTCGTGCCCTCGTCGTACTTGACGCCCAGGTCAGTTGTATCCGCCGCGATCCTTGCCATAGTGGGAAAGACAGCAGGCTGACGTAGTTGCGTGAGTAATTCTCGTAAAAGAGGTTTTTGGCCACAAGCGTTGATGGCTTCGTAGGACTTGTTCCAACTCACTCCCTGATCGGAACGGTTTGGAAGATTTCTTGGCGCTGGTATGCTTGCCACACCAGGTCCGAGATCCACGTGGTGAGTCATGTTGTTTCGTTCTGTCTTGGAAAACTGTAGTCGTCGGGGCAGCATATCAGAAGGCAATGTAGCGAAGACCTCCCCAGAATAGGTAGGGATCTATCCGCCCTTGATGCTGAGTTGGCCCGGGTTCAACCTTGAGCATAGTCTGTCGAACGCCATCCGGAACTGCCCCCTTTTCGTCATGAAGAACTGCCCCCACCATCGGACGTTTGATGGTCGCTTCCGCCGGTGACGGGACGGAGGGAGGCGGAGCCGACCGGACGGCCGTCACCGGCGGTCGGCGGTTTGATGAAGCCACTCTTGGCGCGGAGTCGGTAGCTGTCGCCGCGGATCGTCAGCACGTGGCGGTGGTGCAGGAGCCGGTCGAGGATCGCGGCAAGAAGACGCGCCTCCAGTAGACGATCCACCGGAAGCTGCGGATCTGCTTTGAGGCCGTCGTCTACGTTCGCCAGTCGACGGCAGACCAGGTCATCAACAACCGCGAGAGCGAGCGCCGCTAGTACGGCTTGGCCGACCTTGCCCGGCAGCTGGGCTGGAGCGAGGTGGCCGCAATCGACGACGAACTCGGTCGCTCTGGTGGCGGCACCGCGCGTCCCGGTTTCGAGAAGCTGCTCGCCGCCATTTGCGAAGGGCAAGTTGGCGCTGTGGTCTCGAGTGAGGCCTCTCGGCTGGCGCGCAACGGCAGGATTGGCATACGCTCCTGGAGTTCTACGGGCTCGTTGGAACACTGATCGTCGATGAGGATGGCGTCGACGATCCTCGCCATCCCAACGATCGCCTTCTGCTGGCATGAAAGGCACGATGAGCGAGATGGAGCTGTCTATCGTTCGGCAACGCTCGCTTGAAGCCTTGGAGCAGAAGGCACGCAGGGGTGAGCTCTTCCTCAACGTCGCCATCGGCTATCTCAAGGTCTCCAACGATCGGATCGACAAGGACCCTGATCGGCGCATTCAGGAGGCGCTCGCACTCGTGTTCACCAAGTTTGCCGAGATGCAGACACCGCGCCAGGTCCACCTCTGCTTACGGCAGGAGCGAATCACTTTGCCCGGGGGTCGGCCATGGCCCCGAGGGCCGCCACGTCGAATGGAAGTTACCAGTGTACAATACGATCTACCACATCCTGACCAATCCCGCCTATGCTGGCGCCTATGTCTTCGGGCGCTCGGGCAGTCGGGTGACGATCGAGGCCGGCCGCAAGAGGATCGTGCGGGGCTTCCGGCGCGAGCGCAACGACTGGGAGGTTTTGATCAAGGACCACCATGAGGGCTACATTACGTGGGCGGAGTTCGAGAAGAATCAGGGCCTGATCACCGACAACGCCAACGGAAAAAGCTTCATGAGTCGAGGCTCGGTTCGCAGCGGCGAAGGCCGGCTCGCGGGTTCTTCGTTGCGGCCACTGCGGCCGCAAACTTCACGTTACCTACAGCGGTACGCACAGTACTGTCGGGCGGTATCATTGCCGCAGTAGCCAGATCAACCATGGTGGAGACCCGTGCATCTCATTAGGCGGTCTGCGCGCGGATCGCGCGATCAGCGCGGAGGTCATCGCGCGGCTGCAGCCGCTGGGTATACAGGCAGCGCTGGCGGCCATGGAAGCGCGCGGCTGTGAACACGCCGACAAGCTGCGTCAGCTCGAGTTGACTCTGGAGCAGGCACGCTACGAGGCAACTCGCGCTCGTCGGCGATACGAGGCTGTCGATTCGGACAATCGCCTTGTTGCCGGCGAGCTGGAGCGGCGCTGGAACGAACGCCTGGTCGCTGTCCGCGAGCTTGAGGGCAAGCGCGACACGTTGTTGGCTACGCCGGAGATGACGTTGAGCGACATCGATCGCGATCGGTTACTTGCGCTTGATTCCGAACTCAAGAGAGCTTGGGAAAGTCCGGGTGCAACAGCTGCGACGCGCAACAGGATCATCCGAAGCTTCATCAATGAGATCGTTGTGCGCATGCGCGACGAGGTGCTGGACTTGATTGTCCACTGGCATGGCGGCGATCACACGGCATTGCAGGTGAGGAGGAACCGCACCGGCGAGCACCGCGGCGGATGTGGTCGATCTCGTTCGTGTCCTCGCGCGTCAGATGCCCGACAGCATCATCGCCGCGGTTCTCAACCGCGCCAGTAGGTCGACAGGGCGTGGCAACAGTTGGGCCCGCGTCCGCGTCCGCGTTCGCAGTCTGCGCAACCAACACGCCATCGCGGCCTACCGAGAGGACGAGCGCGCCCAGCTGCGTTGAAAGTCAGTCCTTCGACGGCTCGCCGTCTGATCGAAGAACAGAGCTTGCCTGCGCAGCAGCTGTGCAAAGGCGCACCGTGGATGGTCAAAGCGGTTGATCTGGAACATCCCCAAGTCAAGGGCGCGGCGGTTCCGGCGGCCATCGTCTGGCGATCCGGGTCAAAAAGAAACTCAACTCCAAGGGGGTAGCGAGGTGGGCAGCATGAACCTGACTCGAGCGCGCGAGCAGCAGCACGTTCTCGCCGTTGGCGATCCAACGTGACGGCGGCCAGGTCGCGGATCTGCTTCGGTCGATCGACGGCTGCGTCTATGATCCTTGCGCACGACCTCGCGCTCGCACAGTAGGATCAGCGTCTCACGCGCCGACAGGTTCACGCGCGCCGTCTCGTCGGGCAGGTTGTCGAGCTGGTCGCGGATGCCGGAGAGCTGCGAGCGCGCCAGCATGGCCCCCAGCCAATCGATTGGTGCTTCGGTGACCTTCTTTGTACGCACCATCAGAAGCTCCCTCCGATCGTAGCTTCGTATTCGGCAAGAGGACGTAACAACGAGGGCAGTGGTGAAGGCGCCGGCACTGTCGGTGTCGCGGTTGCTGGTTGGCAGACCGCGCCATCGCGACAGGCAACCCCGTCGAGGTGGGCGAACTCGACGATCCGCAGCCGGCGATCCTCCGATTGCCTGTGACCGCAACCTCGCGCATGCCATGGTGGATGCGCACCTCGCCAGCCGCGACCGTCACCGCCACGCGCTCGCTGATCAGCCGCCAGGGTACCGTAGTTGTTCGTATCGATCTCGACAGCACAATCGTTGCCGACGACGCGGGCCAGTTCGCGCGGCGATCCGAGCGACGCCGAGCGGCTTCGACCGGTGTACCTCGTCACACGCAAAGCGAGTGATCGGCGCCACGCCCGTCGTGCCGTGGATACGTACGTTCGCCACCCCGCCCTCCCACTCGGCGAGATGCGTCTCGAATGCCTCCCAGCTCGCGAAGGAATGCCCCGCGATCACGCTCTTCTTCACGTAGCGGACGCCATTCTCCGTCTTGCCCTTTGTGCGCGCCCGATACGGTGCGCAGGCGCGAGGACGGAAGCCCCAATGCTTCGCGAACGTGATGAGCTTGTCGTCAAACTGAACCGACCGGCTCACCTGTCGTGGCGCACCACGAGCGCGCGTGGATTGTCCTTCAGCACTTCCTCCGGCAAGGTCGTGAATGCGCTCTCGAGCCCAGCGAACCAGTGCTCTTGCTTTTCGGCGCGGGTCGCCACGAACACAAATGCTTTGACCTTCGCCCCGCCGATATCGACCAGACGCTCGCCGAAGTCGATCTGTAGCTGTCGCCCCGGGGGCGTCTCGAACCGGGTCGTCGCCAGAGCTTCGGCCTTCAGTGCCTGGCGGTAGGGCTGCACGGCGCGTCGCAGCGTTCGCCGGCTGACCGCCAAGCCGTTTTCGGCCAACAGGTCGTGACGGACCGCATCCGCATTGCCGCGATGTCGAATGAACCTCTCGCGCAGCCAGCCTTCAAGGCCATGACCCGCTTCGCCCGCTCAGGCGACTTGAAGGCTTCACCCACCCGCGCCACGTAGTCCTTCACCGTCTGCAGCCCAGCTGGCGCGCAATCCGCTTCAGACCTCACCCACACACCCTCAGGTGCAACATCTCCGTCACGTCATCCGGCGTATTCATCACCTGCCCCTGTGAATTACTCCACGACAAGCCTTTGATTCGTTCCTCGTTCATTCGCTCTCTCCTCGGCTATCCAAGGAGGGGGCAATTCCTCGTGACGTCGAGGGGGCAGTTTTCGATGGCGCGCGCGACAGCGAGCCGACTTTGTTGTATCAGTCTGGCTCTGCCCTTTGGCAGAGCCAGAAAGCCAAACAAGCTCGGCCGAAGCTGTCTCGATGGGAGAACTCCAGCCATCTTGGGACGTCAAACAGCACGCGCCATGTTCGATGCGGAGCGCGTTTTCGTACGATCGCTGTCGCTACTGTCGATCAGGTTGGCAGCAGCCATGTGCACTCCACGACAACATACTCCGGAATGCTGTCCAGCGAGGACTTGCCGACGGCCCGAATTTGACGCGTCTGAATGCCAACGGGCGATCGAAGCGATTACCCCTTCTGGGAGTAAAGAGTCGGAATTCGGTGGAGGAGCTCGCCCGGACCTCAACGACGAAAAATCAATGGGGCCGCGAGACGATGCAGTCCCGCGGCCTCGCCACCGGAATTTAGTGAAAAGACAGTTTAAGTATAAAATCCCTCAGCCGGTGTTCTTTCAAGTAGAACACCGTGTTCCAACACTTGCCAATCCGGACAGCTACGGGGAAACGCGTGCAACCGCAGACCAATGCGGCCGCGAGATCGATGAAGAAGCCGGTAAAATTACGGTTCGCCTGTCCTATTCGCCTGTCATAACGGGTGCCAAGCGTCGAAAGAGTGTATCAGCGAGCAGAAGCAGCGCTCGATGCTATGCGCTGTTTGTAGTCGTCGGCGTCGTGCGTAATGGTGATCCTGCAGGTGCCGTTTGAGCGTATCATTGCTGTTGCGCTGATTGCGCGATGTTCGTGCATAACTGCCGGTTGCCGAGGCCCGCTTCAGCGTACGGCTTCCGTTCGCTTAAACCATTTCCTCGGTAAGCCAATGTAGTAGCCGCGCATGCGAAGCTCTGCCTCTCATCTATTGATGTGTTTCGCAAGCGGAACACACCACCGACACGATTGATTATTGCCTCACGCATCTCACGCGCATCGCGTGACGGAGACTTCGCGACGACCGACCTAGTGCTGACGCCAGAGGCCGCCACGCCAGCGGCCGGATCGGTACTCGCGGCTCGTTGCTGGGAAGTCCGGCCTTCAGACCGGCGTGTCGTAGGTGATGGGATAACGCTCTGGAAACGGCCCTCCTGCGTAGTCAATCTCCGCGGCGGGACGGACGCCCCGGATTTGCAGGATGCGGCGAACGATTTCCGGAACTTGGATGCGGCTGATCTGGTCGCCGAGGCAGGTGTGCATCCCGTAGCCCAGATGCATGTAGACCGACTCCGGCCGGTCGATCGCGAAGCTGGACGGCGCCGGCAGTTGCAAGCCATCGCGCATCGCCGACCGGGTCGAGATCAGCACCGTGCTGCCGGCCTTGATTGTCGTCGCGCGCAGCGAGCCCTTGGCTATCCGGTAATCGGTCCGGCAGTGGCGCACCACGAACGGATTGATCGGGTTGAAGCGCAGCGCTTCCCAGCAATAGCGATACATCAGATGGTCGTTGTTGCTGCTGGCGACGTCGATGGCCTCCTTCAGGATCCTCGGGCGCTTGAACAACTCGTCGAGCAGCTGCACGATGGCCGCCGATGTGGTCTCAATCCCGCCGACCAGTGTGCCCATCATATTGGTAATAATGCGTTCGTCGGCGAAGCCGATCGAATCGTCAAAATGGCTATTCAGCAGGCGGCTGAACACGTCCTCGAGCGGCGCCCCATTTTTCAGCTGCTCGCGCCGCTGCGGGAGCAGTTGTGTCAGATAGGCGCGCATCTCCTGCCCAGCGTCAATGTTGTCCTGGTGCACCTTCGGATCTTTGTCCAGGTTGTGAAACATGTCATATTGCGTCGCGCGCGACCAGCGGAACATCGAGGCCAGATCGGGGCCGGGAAAGCCGAAATATTCTCGGGTCAGCTGAATGGGCACCAGGCGCGACAACGTGCTGACCACCTCGATCTGGTTCTGGGTATAGATCTGCTTTTCGACAGACGCATTGGCGAGGCTGCGCACCTTCTGGCGAATTGCCGGCAGATCCTCCATGCGCATGAAGGCGCGCATGATACCCTTGTCGCGCTGGTTTATTTCGGTGCAGTCGCGGCCGAGCATGAAGGGGCCGACCGAAGGGTCCATCATTGGCGCATAGGTGACGTTGAAGATGTCGGGGCGGCTCAGCGCTTCCTGCACGTCGGGGAAGCGGGTGATGAACACCGGCCCCGCGGCGCCCAACGCCAGGTTGGGCCTGACGCGCCGGATGAATGCGAACAATGCATCCGGATGTTTGGCGATCATCCATTTCAGGAACTTCGCCGCCGGCCCCTGTTTCTGTTCCGCCATTGCTGCCGCACCCTAACTCCGAAAAGCTTCGCCTGGTCGGTCGATCCGGGCTTCCGTCCACCTTTCCCCCTGCGGGAGCGAGATGGTCTTCGCTATTGCTCCAGTTGGAGCTGACCCAATCAATTTCAGATCGACTTGAGGAACTCGATGATTGCGTTGCGCTCCTCCGGAGACAGCGCAGGGCCAATGACGCCCTCATGCTTCTCGTTCGAGAATTCGTGGCCGGTATTGCGATTGGCGGGCCTCGACGTATCGATGATGAAGTAGCCCTTGCTGTCGTAGGTCCTGCCTTCAGGAGCGACCGTCCGTGTCACGATACCGACGCGGACAGGATCGAAGCTGGGCTCACCGAGCAGGAAGACTTGTGGGCGCTCCGCAACCGGGCTGAGCAGATCGTAGATCGTCGGCACCGAGCCGTTGTGCAGGAACGGCGCAGTCGCCCATACGCCGTTCAGCGGACGCGCCTTATAGCCGAAACCTGCCGCTAGACAGTTCGGCCGATCGCCTTCGATCTCCGCTTGGACCGTCCCGGTCGACCGAAGCCATTCGTCGATGCCGGATTGGACCACGGCGCCGAGCGCAAGCGCGTAGAGTTGCATCGCATGGTCCGAGAGGTGGATCGTATCCAGCGTGTTGTCAGCCTTCCGTTGGCAGACATCGATGTCGAGGCCGAGCCCTGGGCTGCTCTGGCCCGCCCTGGCCAGTTCGCTGCCGGCGGTGTCCACGGTGCGATTGCGCAGCACGTCGCCCTGGGCCGGATCGGTGCCGATATGGCTTTGCTTGATGATCTTGACGTTGAGTACGGATTCCCTCGTCTGCTTCTCCTGCCCATCGCGACCGCGCCAGCGGATAGGGCCGAAGTTCTTCCAGAACTCCGCGTCCGGGGCCTTGCCGTGCACGATGTCCGGCGTCAGCGCTGGAAGATGGCAGCCGCTGCAATGTTTGTCGTAGAGTTGGGCTCCCACGGCGGCCTTGGCTTTGTCGATCGCAGGAAAGCTGTCGGGCCAGGCTGGCGCATTCAGTCCGGTGAAGGCTTTCGCCACCAGCGGCAGGTCCTTTCCAGCGAGCTGTTGTTCGATCCAGTGCAGATTATCGAAGGGGATGCTGCTGGCAAAACGTCCCCCCTTGGGCGGGGCGGTGAGGTTGAGCTCCGCCGAAACCCCCATCGCCTCGCCGGCATTGCGCACCAATGGCTGCATAATCGAGCCGTCGTACTGCACCCAATCGAACCATGACGATGTCCAGATGTGCGGGTAGCTGACAGGGGCGTTGAGGTTGACGTAGTTGCCGTAGCGCTTGGGGTCGAGTGCGAACACCTGGTTGCCGATGCGATTGAGCGCATCGAGGCGGGTAAACCCTTCCGTGACGTCGATCCCAGCGGGCTGATCGATCAGAGCACCAAGTATTCCATCGAGCTCCTTGGACAGTTGGACGCGTGTAAGATCGCTGTACTCGGTTCCTAAAACGCGCTTCGCGAACCGCCCGAAGCGACCGTCGAAGAAGGGTAGCTTTGCCGACAAAGCGGTCTGTGCGAGCGCAGCGCGGAGCGCATTTGTCAATTGACCGAGATCGGTCACGGCGGGGCCGCCTTCAATGACATAGCGCTTCTCTTTGAAGATCAGTTGGCCGGTATGGCACGCGGCACAGGTCAATCCAACGGCAGTCTCCTTACGCGAAAGTCCGCGGATCGACTGAAACGGCGAATATGCAAAGCCGATCGGCAAACCGTACTCATTGTTCTCGCTTTCGGCAGACTCTATGAATCCAAACCGCAGTAAATAGCGGTTGTCAGAAAACCGTTCTCGTTTGAAAAAGGGGATAGCGAAAGGCGAGTTCAGCGGCGCTTCCAGGGCGAGAAACCATGACAGCGGGATCGGTAAGGTCTGCGTGCCCTGGGCTTTATGATGGAATCGATCGGCGTCTTCGGCGTTCCAGCCCTGATCGAGCGAAACCTGCTCGCTCGCGGAAACCGGTTCAGGGAGACCAGGCGGCGTCAGAGCTTCGATTGTCGCGCCAAGCTGGGAGCTGGTCATGACTGCGATCAAAGCAATGACCACGATGATCGCCAGAAGAACAAGAAAGCGTCGCCACCAAAGGCGCCGAATTGCGCTGGTAACTGTCGACATGGCTCCCCGTGTCAGCGAACGGCCTCCAGCAGAGAGCCGTGCAAACAGTAATACTACAACTACATGATCTTGTAGGCTTACCCCTGCTGTTGACGTCCTTGAGACGCGATCACTATTCTTTCTGACGTCACAATCGGTGGTCTGTGGAATGGGCGAACTTGACCGCATAACAAGAACATCTAGAGCGTTCGGACGAGCTCTTGTTCGAGCCGCCATCCCATCCTCGCGATCGAATTTGCAGTGACGTTGGGTCCGCTGTGGGAGATCGGGGGGCTGTAATCCGCGGGAACGCGAGCGAACGGAATTGGCCGGGCGCCTGAGGGCAATAGGCTCGCACTCGGAGATCAGGACTCCGTAGGGCGCAATGACCATGAGCATACATCCGGCCACGCCGATCACGATGATGCAGACGGCGAATTCGAGCCAAGCAACGCGGCTACCATTTAACGGCTTCGTTTGGCAAGCACGATGACGGCGCGGCTGACTTGAATTAGCAGCATCGGCGTCAGGCTGTAGCCCGCGACAATGCTCCACATCGTGAGCGTCGGTGGCAGACGTGGAAGACCTCTGTCATCGGCGGCCAGTAGAGAGGGACTGCGAGCAGAGGGCCGTACAGGCCGAGCGCAGCCAGACCCATGGATTGCGCGTGAACTCGTTGAAAACGGTACCGGAGCGGCTGCTGCGCATGGCGACGACGCGCCAGAGTTGTGCGAATGCGACGGCGAGGAATGTGGTGGTGACTATGGCCTCGCCCGTCCAGCCGGGCCGAAACCGCCAGTGTCCCCGCGGTTCTCGCGCTTACGAAGGAAGGCCTCATATCCCTCCGGGTCAACCTCCTTCAGGCGGTTCAGCGCGCGCTTAGCTTCCAGATCGGCGGACTTGCTATGACGCTGTTTGATCTTTTTACTTTTGCTTCCATCTCTGCGAGCTGTCCCGTTGCTGTTGGTACACTCTCGGGTATTGTCTCGAGCTTCGCGCTTGGTCGCGTCTCTTCGAGGCCTTCGACGCACCGATTGGGATGACGAGATGCTGCGGCTCGAATTGAACGACCTTCTCGAAGGTGGGTTTGAGCCGCTCGACGATCTGCACGAGGCCGTCCAGGCGCTGCTCGACCATCCGCGGCGGCGGCGGCGGCGGCTCCGGCGGCCTGCTGCCCGCAGGGCTGATCCAAGCGACCAAGTTTGCATCGTCGCTGTTGAAATGGTTGAAGTCGAGTCGACGTCAGCATCGTCACCTCCGGAGACGTCGGCGTCGCGGCACCGGAAGCTCTGGCAGTATTCCGAGAACGGCACGATCCCCGGCACCGACGACACCTAGCAAGGGATCGACTGCATGGCCCATCCTTCCGCGCAAACGCTCGGGTACCCACGCTAGTAGCCGTGTGCGAGCAGTAACGCCGTCGTGGTCTAGCTGCTGTTGTTAGTTGGTAAACTCACCGCCGTTTGTCGTGCTGGTGATTGCAACGCCGTTAACGCATGTTGTCAACAGCCGTTAACGTAAGCGGATCAACTTTCCGGACACGATGCAACCGCAGGCATAAATACACGTTCGTCTGCCTATTTTATAAGGCAGGCCGATCGTCGCAGCCCAAAACCTTTCCGAACATCGAATAGCGGCGAACAAGCGTAAACATCGACACGCACTGCTTTTGGCGACAATCAAAACGACCATCGACTCGTGCTCGTGACGATGACGAACGATGGTCAATCAAGCCACATCGGCATGGGATTCTGAGGAGGTGTCGCTTCTGCAATGCATGTGGAGCGCGGGCCACTCGGTGTCTGCGAGGGGTGGCGATGCGTATCTCGCAACGCCATCATCGGCAAGGTCAAGCGCATGAGAGCTCGCCGAGGCCAAGCAACGCAACAGGGACAAACGACGGCAAAGTCAGCAGCAGTCGCTATCGACTTTGATCCGGCGCTCGTGCAGGAGATGCTCGCCAAGATCGATGGCTATCACGCCGATCTCGCATCCGAACGCGGTTCGTCGATGGCGCGGTGTCGCAACATCCGCGATGTCGATCAGCAACGTCTACAAGGAAGTCAAAGCGCGGAGCTCATCGGCAACCCAACCATCGGCCGTCGCCCCGCGCGAGGGCAAGCGCCTCGAACAGCCGCGGCAGCCGCTGACAGAGCACGGAGCGGTTGTCGCGGCAGGCCTTGGAGCTATGGCTGATTTTGGGTGACGCGGCCTGATCAGGCGGCGTGGCTTTCAGTGTTCGGAATGACTTCGATTCCGTCGATGAACTTTACACCGGCGATGACTTTCGGCAACTGGTTCGTGCTCTTCAATCGCCGCCAGGTCTTCGATGCGGCGTCGATGAGCTTGAACACCATCAGCTTCGCAGTTTGTTGCGACAGCGATCCCTTGGTCCGCACCGTTCGGTGGCGCACCGTGGCGAAGACGCTCTCGATCGGGTTCGAGCTGCGTAGGTGGATCCAGTGCTCAGCAGGGAAGTCGAAGAAGGCGAGCAGCGCATGGCGATCCTTGATCAGGCACTCCACCGCACGTCCGTATTTGACGTGGTATTTCTCGACGAAGACGTCGATCGCGGTTTCAGCTTCGGCCCGGTGTGGGGCCAGATAGATGTTCCGCAGGTCGTTCTTCATGGGGCCCTGCACGGATTTGGCGACCTTGTCGAGTACGTTGCTCACTTTATGGCACCAGCATCGTTGGTGCCGCGTGCCGGGAAAGGCCTCGTCCAGTGCCTTCCAGAAGCCGAGGGCGCCGTCGCCGATGGCGAGTTGCGGGGCAATCCGTAACCCGCGTTGCCGCAGGTCGATCAGGAGTTCGCGCCAGCTCTGCGCGCTCTCGCGCACGCCGACCTGGAAGCCGATCAGCTCCTTCTTGCCTTCCGGCGTGGTGCCAATCAGCACCAGCATGCATTCGCTGTGATCTTCCATGCGGGCCTGCAGGTACACGCCATCGGCCCAGATGTAGACATAGCGACGCGCCGACAGATCGCGTCTCTGCCAGCGTTCGTACTCGACCTGCCAATCGGCCTTCAGGCCGGCGATCACCGAAGGCGACAGGTTCGGCGCATCCTTGCCGAGCAGCGCCGAGAGCGCCTCCTGGAAGTCGCCGGTCGAGATGCCGCGCAAATAGAGGACCGGGATCAAGGCATCCAGGCTCTTCGTCCGCCGCGCCCATAGCGGCAGGATTGCCGAACTGAAGCGGAGGCGGTCGCCTGGCCCGCTCGCTCCGCGGTCGCGGACCTTGGGACGAGCGACCTCCACCGGACCGATGCCGGTCGCAATCTCGCGCACCGGACCGTGCCCATGTCGGACCAGGCGCGCTCGACCGTCGGGCAGCGTCAGATTGGCCGTGCTGGCCAGAAACGCGCCAACCTCGATCTCGATCGCCCTGGCAAGCAGGTCCCGCGCGCCGGCACGAACGATATCGGTCAGTGGATCATCAACCGCGGACGGCTGACGGAAAGCAAGAACATTGGTAGTCTCGGTCATGGCGTATCGCTCTCCTCGAGAGGTTCTGGCAGGCTCGTCACCCGCCTCGATACGCCGCCTTCCTCACACCGTCATCACCCAGATTCCGCCATAGCTCCAGGCCTTGTGGCCCAAGGCGCAAGCAATCCAGCTCTTGCAGACGCCGGTCGGGCCGATGATGAGCAGGTTCTGATGCCGGTCGATCCACTCGCCGGCGACGAGCTTTTGGAACAGCGGCTTGTCGAGCCCGCGCGGCGCCTTCATGTCGATAGTCGATCCAGTCCCAATTGATCTTGCCGGCGTGCTGAACCAGTTCGTGCTCCATGTTGATGACCTGCTTGAGCCTGGCCCGGAACAGATCACCTTCGTCCGTCGCCTTCGGCTTCTTCGGTCGCATCGGCTCCTCCCGATACGAGCGCCGAATCATGCCGTGCGATTCGAGGGAATCTCAAACTGCAAATTGCAGGTTCCGAGCTACCGCACTGTCAAAGCCTGCAATCACAAAATCGCCGCAGCCGAAAAACAACGACTCCAGATCAGCCCCTTACCTGTTCTTCACGGACGACTAAGGAGGCACGGATGAATCGATCCATGAGTCAAAAACCAGGCGCACGCTTTACCGAGAAGCAGGGCCATTATCTGGCGTTCATCTATACCTATTCGCACATGTCCGGACGGCCACCCGCCGAATCCTGCATCCCCAGAAGCATCGAAGTCCTTGTGCCGCCAGAAAACTTGCCGATCCTAAGCTGGCCGGTATCAAACCATCAAGATCACTGTGACGAGCCACTAGCTAGCCCGTCTTATTCGCAAGAGGGCGCCTGAGAGGCTGGCGAGCGTGGTGTAAAGCGCTGATGCGGCGTAGGATTCGGTTGCGAAGCCACCCCATCACCTTCAACCGCGAACGCCACGCCCGCCATGACCGATGATACGATTTCAGACCACTATCGAGAAGCAAGAATTCAACACAAATAAAACCTCTGCCTCGCGCTCGATCTCTTCATGCTTGATAGTCTCGTTTCGGAGGCTGATCACCTACCGCGTCTAATAGGCCGCTCGCGCCGGTTTCTTTGGACGCGGCACGACCGCGACTCCACGTTTCGGCACAGAAATGATCGGGAGTCACTCAATCTTTCTTCAACTTAACCCGTCTTATTCGTAAGAGTGCGCCTGAGGGGTAAAGCGCTGATGCGGCGTAGGATTCGGTTGCGAAGCCACCCCATCACCTCCAACCGCGAACGCCACGCCCGCCATGACCGACGATACGATTGCGCCCTTCTCGTTTCCAGCCGTTCACGCCAAGAAAGTCACAGCTGCCTTCGATGGTGGGCGCCTAACCTCGAACGGGGGCGTGATGCTTCTGGCGATGGCCGAGCGGCGTCTCGGTTTGGCCGACAATCTGGCCCGGGTGTTCCCGGATCGGCGCGATCCGACGCGGGTCGTGCACAGCCTGGTCGATATGTTCCGCGCGCGCATGTTCGCGATCTGCTGCGGCTACGAGGACGCCGACGACCTCGATCATCTGAGGTCCGATCCGGCATTCAAACTGGCCTGCGGTCGCCTACCGGACACGGGCCGGGATTTGTGTTCCCAGCCGACGCTGTCGCGGCTGGAGAATGCTCCGCGCCTGCGCGACGTGATCCGGCTGACCTACACTTTGGTCGACGCATGGATGGATAGCTACCCGCGCGAGCCGGCATCCGTCACGCTCGACATCGATGATACCTGCGACGTCGTCCACGGCCATCAGCAGCTCTCGCTGTTCAACGCTCATTATGACGAACGCTGCTTCCTGCCGATCCACGTCTACGACACGGAGAAGAGCCGGCCCGTGGCCGTCGTGCTGCGGCCCGGCAAGACGCCGGGCGGCGTCGAGGTGCGTGCCCATCTGCGCCGCCTGGTACGGCATATCCGGACGCGATGGCACAACACGCAAATTACGTTCCGTGGCGACGGGCACTATGCCCGGCCGGAGGCAATGGCGTGGTGCGAGACCAACGGCATCGACTACATCTTCGGTCTGTCCGGCACCAAGCCTCTCGCCAGAAAAGTCGACGAGGTCGCCGACGACATCCGCACCCGACGCGCCATCGAGAACCTGCCGGTTCTGCGTGGCTATACCGAGACGCGCCACAAGGCAAAGTCCTGGGATCGCGAACGGCGCACTGTCGCCCGTATTGAGGCGACGATGCTCGGCCTCGACATCCGCTTCGTCGTCACCAGCCTCGATGTCGGCTCGGCCGAGTGGATCTACGACAGCCTGTATTGCGCGCGCGGCCAAGCCGAGAATCTGATCAAGCTGCATAAGACGCAGCTCGCCTCCGATCGCACCAGCTGCCGTTCGGCGCTCGCCAACCAGGTCCGTCTCGTGCTCCATACGGCCGCTTATTGGCTGATGCTGACCGTACGCGACGCCATTCCCAAAGCCCGGGAATTGGCCGCTGCCGAGTTCGCGACGCTGCGTCTTCGGCTCTTGAAAATCGCCGCCCGTGTCGTCGAGACCACGAGCCGCATTCGCCTTGCGTTTGCCGCGGCATGTCCCGAAGCCGACCTGATCTGCGGCTTGCCCGGCGCGCTGCTGCCGCTCGGTCCTTGACCGGCGGGGCGTCCGCCCCCGTTCGCCCAACCCATCCCTCAAGCGCGTTGCAAAGTACCGGTCGTCAGGCGGCGAAAAGCCGAAGGCAATCCTGTGCGCCTCGTCAGACAAGATGTGCGGCCGCATCAATCGGGCCCAAAAGCCGCACTCTCACGAATAGGACGGGCTAGTATCCGGAATCAGAGCTGAGTGATACGGCGACCTTTGAAGCGGCGTTGACGGACTTTTTTCTTGGTCCAGACGAAGGGCTCGGCTTTGTCGTTGTACGCGTTGACGTAGGCATCGATGTGTTCCTGAAGCTGCTTGAGGCTTGTAAAGGACGTGCCGCTAAGTGACTGCCCCTGCAAGATCGAAAACCATACCTCAACCTGATTCAGCCAGGACGCGCTTGTCGGCGTGAAATGAAATTGCACGTTGGGGTGGGCCTTCAGCCAGTCCTCGTTCTTCTTGTGGGTGTTGAGGTTGTCGAGGATGACGTGTAGCTGGCGGTTCGGAAAGGCGGCGGTGAGGCTGTTCATGAAGTCGAGAAACTCGACGCGGCGACGGCGTTTTGAATGCGTTGCGATGATCTTTCCGGTGGCGACTTCGAGCGCCGCAAACAATGTTGTGGTGCCATGCCGCTTGTAATCGTGGCTCTGACCGGTCAAGGCGCGGCCATTGGGCAGCTTCAGATAACCCTGCGCTCGCTCCAAGGCCTGGATCGAGGGCTTCTCGTCCACGCATAGCACAACGGCCTTCGCAGGTGGGGCGACGTAAAGGCCAACAACATCGGCAGCTTTGGCCGTAAAGTTCGGGTCGTTGCTCTCACACCAGGACTTGCGAGCCGCGAGGTCAATCTTGTGGCTGCGCAGGAACCGCCAGACATATTGGACGTCAACATCGCCTAGCGCCTTGGCCAGCAGAGGGCCGGTCCAGCGCGCAAACCCTTGCGGGGGCGGCTTATCCAGCAGCTTCAGAATCCGCTTGTCGGTCGTCTTCGTATAGATCGGCTGCTTGCCAGGCCGCGGCTTGTCTTGCAGCCCTTCAAGGCCTTGGTCGGCATAGCGATGCCGCCAAAGGCTGACAATCCGCGGTTGGACCCCAACTTCCTTGGCAATCGACCGGGTGCTACGCCCGTCCGCCGCCAAAAGAACTATCCGCGCCCGCTTCAAATCGCGCTGCAACGTCACCGGTGAGCGACAACACGCCTCGAGCACCTTGCGATCTTTCTTCGAAAGGCGGACTTCTCTTGCTTCGGGTATCATCCCGACACCTTGAATCACGACTCACGTTCTAAGAAAAGTGGGTACTAGTTTCGCCCTCACCTCGTGGCAAGAGGTTAATCGGATGCGTGTGGCGAGAATAACATCAAGCCGAAAGAACACCGAATTCCAGAGTACGCCTAAAGGTTGCCTGGAAGATCGGCGCGAACGTTTGATCCGCGCCTTGGCGAGTCCGAGCCGTCACGGCGCAGGACAGCGCTTCTCTATCCGAGCGAAGCCGCAGCGTCCGCTGCCTTAATCACCTCAGGTGATATTTATTGAGTAGTTCGCCAAGCTCAGTCGCTTCAATCTTTTTTAGAATGAGCTCGCGCAGGAACGCAGGTCCCGGGATCTCAATTTCATTGCCGTCGCGCAGTCTACCCATTGCTGCAAGCAGCTTGCGAATATCATAGGTCGAGTTGAATACCTCGGGCACGCCACGTTCAATCTTGAGGAGGATATACACGGCTTCCATCGCGGTCCGAACGGAGTATTCCGTCGTGAAGATACAATCCCGTTCACCCGACTCCGCGAACTGGCCGATGAAGGCGAAATTGACCGCATCTTTCGGCACAACATCTGGCCGGTCGCCCGCCTGCCGCGGCATGAAGAAGGAAGTGACGTAGGGCATCATCACCGGGACCGTCTTGGCGGCCCCAGCGGCGAGTTCCGGTATACTCGCAACCGGCACACCGAGGTGATAAAGCCATTCTTGCGTGATTTCCTCGCCCGTACAATCTTGCATCGGTTTCCTCACGTAGTCGCCGGCTTTATCGACGAATAGCGAATAGACCCAGACGACGACTTGATCGCTGGGCTGGCGCTTGAAATGCGGCTGGCGATTTGTGGTCCAACTGAGCAACCAGCTCGAATCTTTCACCGTAACGATGCCTCCTGTGACAACCTTGCCGCTGAACGGATCGCGTTTGGCGATCTTGCGGATGTATGCTGGAATGCGTTTGTCCAGGGTCGTGATCGTCGCCGATTCCCATTTGCTTGCAGGAATATTGCCGCAAAAGACATTTGGGCGTCCAAAGGCCGCATCTTTGGCCGCAATACGCCGCCACAGATCCCAGGCGGGCGCCGGTCCTTCGTTGAGCCTGGCGGCCGTGTGATGGTCCCCCATGTCCGAGTTTTCGGTCAGCGACCCGATCGTCATGAAAACAAGATCGTCGGCGCCAATAATGAGACTGCCCTCAATGCCATTCTCCAGCCAGCGGATGGCTGTGGCTTGCTTGCGGCCACGCTTTATGTCGAAATCGATATCGGTGACTACGACCCCGTAGCGAAAGTTGACGCCTTGTGCCAACAGCCATTTGGATAACGGCAGAACGAGCGATTCATATTGATTGTATTTGGTAAACTTCAGCGTACTGAAATCCGGCAGGCCGCCGATATGGTGGATGAATCGATGCAGATAAAGTTTCATCTCGAGGGCTGAATGCCATTCTTCAAAGGCGAACATGGTCCGCCAATAGAGCCAGAAATTGCTGTTGAAGAAATCTCTCCCGAACACTTCGTCGATGCGCTTGGTCTCCATCTGCTTACGAGTGGCAAGAAAAAGGGCAATCAGCTCTTTCTGGGCCTGTTCGCTCAGTGTGAAGAGGCCATCGGTATGGGCATCCTGCCCCTGCTTCACCGTCGCCCGCCGTAGTGTGTAGTTCGGATCATCCTTGTTCAGCCAGTAAAACTCATCGAGCACGCTGGCGCCTTCAAGTTCGAGCGATGGGATCGAACGAAACAGATCCCAGAGACACTCGAAATGATCCTCCATCTCTCTACCACCTCGAATCACGAATCCCCTTTCCGGATCCTGACAACCGTCCAACGCGCCCCCCGGAACCGTCTGTCGTTCGAGGATGGTGATACGGTCGCCACGCAACTGCCCGTCGCGGATCAAGAAGGCCGCGCCGGAGAGCGCAGCCAACCCCGAACCAACGAACCATGCTGTCTTGCTATCCACGCCGGCGGGTTTGCGGGGCCGAGCAAAAGCTTCGTAATTTCCACTGGTGTAATACATCGCGACATTCCATCTCGTTTGATGTGACAATCCGTCCGCTGATAGTCAGAAGATGTTTTCGACCGCCTGACCCTTCTGCGGGACGCCGATCGTCAGACCGCCATCGACGACGATTTCGGAGCCGGTAAGATAAGAGGACTCGTCGCTAAGCAGGAACAAGACTGCCTGTGACACTTCCTGCGGCTCGGCTGGCCGCGCGAGCGGAATTGGAAAACTGGAAAGATCGATGTTCTCTGTCATCCGAGTGTTGATGAAGCCCGGATGGATAGAGTTTATGCGAACGCCGGACGCGGCGGCCTCCAAGGCAGCGGACTTCGTTATGCCCCGCACGCCGAACTTGGAAGCAACATAGGCGTGAAGCCCAGGACTACCCCTCATCCCCTCGACCGACGAGATGTTGACGATCGAGCCTCCGCCCGCGCGGCGCATCGCAGGTAGGGCAGTCTGCATTCCCAAGAATACACCGGTGAGATTGACAGCCAGGGTCTTCTCCCACTGCTCGAGCGGGAACCGCTCGATGGGAGCCATACTCGCTATGCCTGCATTGTTGACGAGGCCGTGCAGCGCGCCGAACTTGCCCTCCGCAGCCGCAATCGCCTGGCACCATTCCCCTGGCTGAGCGACGTCTTGACGCACATAGATCGCGGATGGGCCAAGTTCGGCCGCGAAAGTCGCTCCTTCATTGTCAAGAATATCGGTGATCACGACTTTCGCGCCCTCGGCTACCAGCAGGCGCGCATGAGCGGCCCCCATCCCTCGAGCCCCGCCGGTTACCAAAATGACTTTTTCGCTCACACGTCCCATAACTCTTGGTTCCCTCGATCAGTGGCGGTGCAGGGGTTTTCAGCATCAAAAAGGATGACGGGCGTGTTGATCAAAATGGTTGAGAACGAGCATTGAAAGTCGGGCAAGCCAAGAGTTGCGGTCTGCACCACGCCCCGGACTCTTGGCGATCTGCCCTCTGCTACGTATCATCTTTGATTCCCAAAGCCTGTGCGCAGTACCCGTGTAAATTGGCGCTAAAGCACTTCGATAACGATTTCACGTCGCGAACATGCTTCCGCCGCTCAGGCGTTAGCCATCCTTCGGATTGTTGCATTGGCTTTGCCGAACTACCCCACCTTCTAGACGCCGACAATTTGCGACCGAATTTCCTCCGGTTTCGGAGATAGGATCGGTACCCGCGAGCGGAGCGATACCGGTGCCGAACGGTGCTGAGCTCCTTGTGGATCGAAAAGTGGGGCGCAGAACGCATGAGGTTCTCCTAAGTCTTGCGAATTGGAGTATCCATTCCGTGCAATCGGCGCGCCGAGACTCTGATGGGAAGTCAGCCTCACGTGACTCTTTCACAGGCGCTGGAGGTCTTCCGACTCTCTACCGAGACGGTGATGTCAGGGCCTGCGTTTTCGACCATGCGCAGCGATAATGTTACGCCGATCTGGTTTAATCAAGACACAATGGCGATAGCCATGCTGTTGCGAAAACTCGTGAGAGAGCCTCATCGACTTTCTGTCCGGATACTTGATTATGGCGGGCTTTCGACATCGCGTCGTCAATCGGACAAGCGAGGGAAGGCAACAGAACAAGAGTCGAAAGTTGTCGGGTCACTCGTGCCCAATTTGACGTCAGCCAGTGAGCCGTATAACTGCACGAGGTGCCTGGCATCGACGTTGCATAACGATTGATAGACAAATAGGAATCACCCACTCGCCTTGATGTCATCATCTTTGAGCACGCTCCGCCGGAATGGATGCACAATCAGGCGCATTCGGCAGCACAGGACAGCTGCCGGCTTCTAGAATGGAAAAGGTCAAGCGTATTGGATGTTTTCGGATCGTTTAATCCGGCGGATTGAGGTGCAAGGCGCAGAAACGGCACTGCGGCCTCGCGCAGCGAAGATCGCTGTCACCGGATCGATGTGCCGCACGGACTACCGAACCCACATCGCTGCCAGCGCAGTACAGTCGCTTCAGGGGCGCTTCAACAACCGGAGAGGCGCGGTGAGATGAACAGCTCAATCTCCAACCGCGCGAATTGTTCTGAGATCAAGGAGGATGCGATGCCCGACGTCAAAGGCATTCCGCTTGATGCGCCTCTTTACCATGGGGGCAAAAATCGTGGCGGTGCGTTTCTCGGCTGCCAAGCCATAAACCTTATGTTCAGCGTGGGGCACGAGGCGAATTGTTTATTGCCGAAGGAACTAGTGGTTCATCACAGTGATTATGACTCTTTGGCGGTGGCTGGATAGGCGCGGCCGAGTTTGGTGCGGGCTTTTTCTGTTGTGAACATCCATTTGATGCGGGCTCGGGTTTTATTCCGCCTCTTTTGCCATGCTGCGATCTCGTTTCGGAGCCTTTTGGGATCGTCGATGCGGCGGCCGAGACACTGACGCTGTAGCACGCTGATCTCGCACTCGACCATATTGAGCCAACTGGCGTGCTTCGGGGTGAAGTGGAATTCGAGGCGGCGCAGGATGCGCCGGGCCTCGGCGGGCGCGAAGGCCTCATACAGCGCCCCAGGCTTGTGGATCGACAAATTGTCCTGCACGACACGGATGCAGGCGGCGTCGGGATAATGGACGTCGACGAGATCACGCATGCAGTGGGCGTAGTCCACGGCGGCGCGGCGGTCGGTGACCTTGACGTTGCGCCAGCCCCGATGTGGATCGAAGGTGACGAAGAGATTGGCGGTGCCGTTGCGGCGATACTCGTAATCGTAGCGCTCGCGCTGTCCCGGTTGGGCCGGGACCGGCTGGCGCACCTCGCCGATCAGCTGGATGGGGGTCTCGTCGAAGCAGACCAGCGGCCGGGCGGGATTCTGCGTCTCGGCGTAGAGGTCGAGCACGTCCTCCATGCGGGCAACGTATTCGCCGTCGACATGGGGAATGCACCACATGTCCCTGCGCCACGGCTTGAGGTCGTTCTCGGCCAGCCGGCGACGCACGGTCTCGCCCGACAGGCTGTTGTGATCGGTGAGCTTGACCATCGTGTCGGCCAGCAGCGTCAGCGTCCAGCGTTTGCAGCCAGCGGGCGGCTTGGCGCATGCGGTCGCCACCAGCAGGGCTTCCTCCTTGCCGGTCAGCTTGCGCTCAGCGCCCGGACGCGGCTCCTCGCTCAGGGCCCGCTCCATATTGCCTTCCACGAAGCGGCGCCTGGTCCGGCCGACGGTGGAGAGGCTGACACTCACGGTCCGGGCAATCTCCTCGTCGCGGCAGCCTCCATCGGCCGCCAGCAAAATCTGCGCCCGCTTAAGCTTGCGGGCGGCGTGCTTGCCGCCGCCGAGCATCGCCGTCAGTTCGTCGCGCTCGGCTTGGCTCAATTCGACCCGATAACGTACATTCATGCTTTGCCTCCTTGTCGGAGGCCGGGACGAATCCAACGATGAGTCAAAAATCAGGCGCGCGCTTCACCGAGAAGCAGGGTTATTACCTGGCCTTCATCCATACCTACGCCCATATGTTCGGACGTCCCCCCGCCGAAGCCGACATCCAGCGCCACTTCCGCGTCAGCCCGCCTTCGGTCCATCAGATGATCGTCACCCTCGAACGAAACGGCTTCATCCGACGTCAACCCGGCGTCCCCAGAAGCATCGAAATCCTCGTGCCACCGGAAAGCTTGCCGATCCTCGAATGGCTCGGTATCAAAACGTCAAAATCACTGTGATGAACCACTAGCACCTGCAGCAAACCCTGCAATCGCCATTGTGGGGGTCGCGAGCTATCGCTCAAGCACTGTCGGGCCATACTTGGAGTGCTATTCAGGAATTCAAGTTCGTGATCCCGACGGCGAGACTGGCTACTACATCCCTTACATTTACGTGACGGTAAATGATGCAGCTCTCGCCTCGGGACGAGAGGTTCTTGGTGCTCCAAAAAAGCTGGCGCACATTAGACTGATCAGAGAAGGCGGTCTAATTCAGGGTACGCTCGAGCGTCCGAAAGGCAAGCGCCTGCTGACCCTTACCGCTCAACCAGACGAGCGCATGAGCTCGGATTCGCGGCAGATGTATTCTGCGCGGACGAATTTCTACTCGGTTCGGCAGCTGCCGCCCATCATTGAGTCCGGGAAGGGAGAGGTCACGCAACTCGTCAAATGGTGTACGGACCGAACGTTGCGACGCGACGAGCGTGGCGAAGAAGTTCTATTTACTGGACCAACCTCCCTAACTTACGACTCCCCTCGATTATCGATCCCGTGCACAACTTGACAGTTGGCCAAGCCCTGCTCGGCACATACGAGGAGTATGACGCAAGGCTCGAGGCCATTGATATCCTTTCGGAGGAATCAAACCCGGTAAACGATGATCGACGAGCTTGAAGAATTCATCCAATCCTAAATTGCTGCCAGCGCTGTCGGTTTGCCAGCTGACGGGCGGTATGTGGGGTTCACCTCCCCGGCGACTCATTCTGGAAGATGGTCGACAAGGCCGGCTTCAAGACCCACGTCTACAACAAGAATAGCGGCAATAAGGAGAAGAAGGCCGACGTGGCGATCGCCACAGCCATGATGGATGGGCGTTCAACATCATCGACAAGGACAACGACGATATCCTGCTGGTTGCCTCGTCAGAAGCAGACGAAAGAGCTGCGCCGGACATGTCGGCTACGGGCCCAAAAGCGCAAACCCGCATTTCTCTGCAGCTCGCTTCGCCCGCCGCAACGTGCTTTCAAGAAAAACGACATAGCAGTTGACTCTTTCTGAATACACTTTCCGATGGCGCGGACTTGATGATGCGCCTAAATGGTTTGCGATGCGCAATACAGCGCGGCGCGATATAGCCGCGGGGAGGCAACATGGGGAACACCCTTGTTGTACACGCGAAACGTCTGCCTCAGTCGCAGAAAGCGCGACGGGCGGCGCAGTATGTCCGCATGTCGACGGATTACCAGCAATACTCGATTGAGAATCAGGCAGTGGTCATCGCGACCTACGCCGAACTTCACAAGCTAACCATCGTCCACACCTATCGTGACGAGGGAGAAAGCGGCCTCAGAATCGAAAACCGGGGGGGCCTTACCGAACTGGTTGAAGACGTGCAATCGGGACGCGCTGACTTCGCTCATCTGCTTGTCTTCGACGTGAGCCGATGGGGACGCTTTCAGGACGTTGACGAGAGCGCGCACTACGAGTTCATCTGCCGCAGGGCGGGCGTCGAGGTTGCTTATTGCGCGGAGCAATTCGACAATGACGGAAGCCTTCTCGCCAGCATCATGAAGAATATTAAGAGAGTGATGGCGGCTGAGTTCAGTCGGGAACTCTCCGCCAAAGTTTTCGCAGGGTCAGTCCGGCTGACGCATCGCGGCTTCAAAATGGGCGGCACTACGGCTTACGCGTTCCAACGACGTCTCGTCGACGATCAATGCAGACCGAAGGGCATTTTAACGATCGGCCAGCGCAAATCTTTGCTTACCGACCATGTCAAGCTCATCCCCGGTGCGCCCGATCAAGTCGAGATCGTGAATTGGATTCTCCACGAATATCTCCGTCACAAATCGCAGGCCACCATTGCCCGAGAGCTCAACCAGCGAGGGATCTTGAATAGCCAGGGAAGACCGTGGCTTGGAAAGGCTGTCGGTGACCTCCTCCGGAACGAAGCTTATATCGGCGTTCTGACCTACAATCGCAAAAGCAGAAAACTTGGCGCCAAGGTGACGCGCAACCCAAGGGAGCTCTGGATCAGAAAAGAGAATGCCATCGAACCTATCGTCCATCGCGACGCATTCCGGCGCGCGCAAAAGATTATGGGTGAGGGGCGCGTCAGCATTCCCGAAGAGGAAATGTTGCTTCGGCTCCGTAAGGTCCTGATGAAGAAAGGCAAGCTTAGTAAGACGATTATCAATTCAAGTCCGGGACTGCCGTCCATGTCATCGTATGTTTTGCACTTCGGCGCGCTGCGGAACATCTACCGTCTTATTGGGTACAACGGCAATCAAGAATGGTTTGACAAATACGCGTCGCACCAACGGTGGGCCGCCCTTCAGCTTAGCAATGCTGCTCGCCTTCGAGACGCCTTCGAGAGACTTGGTCGCAGTGCCACCCTCAATGCTTCGACTGAATGTCTTCGAATCGACAATGTCGTGAATGTCGTCTTTCGGGTCGCGAGATGCCGCAACTATGAAAACCGGCCCTTGCGCTGGACGCTGCAATACCGCGTGAGGTGGCCGAAGGGATGGGTTGTCGCGGTTCGGCTGGACGAGAAGAACGAAGCGATCTTCGACTATGTCTTGATGCCCTCGGCGTGGCTCACCTTCAGTCGTCGCATGTTCTGGTTCTCAAAGGAAGTCTATAAGGGCCGCACCATAAACCGATTTGACACGTTCGAAGCGCTGTCACGCTTCCTCATCGAATGCGTCGGCAAGGAAAAGCCTTCGTGAGTCTAACACCGCAGATGAAGAAGCCGTTGAAGGCGGCAACTCGCCACGCGACATCGCAACTGCCTTGAACAAGAAAGGCGTACCCGGGCCACGTGGCGGCGCCTGGAACGCCTCGACCATTGACGGTAGCCGCAAGCGCTTGAACGGCATCCTTCAGTACGCCGGGCGGATCATCTGGAACCGCCAAAGGTTCATAAAGGTCCCGGAGACCGGCAAGCGCATCAGCCGCGAAAACCCGCGCGAGCAGTGGATGACTGCTGAGGCAAACGATCTGCACGCGCATGAAGGAAACTGGTTTCTGTGATAACCGGCGCACGGTGCCGCTCGAAGCGATTGAAGCCACGGTTCTAGAGGGGCATCGAGCAGATACTCGCGGTCTGCTGAGATCATGCGTCGGTTTCTTCCAGCTCGGCGATACGCTTGCGCAGCGCGGCGACTTGGCGGCCCAGCTTCCATATCTCGTCGCCGGCCCAGTAGGCGCCGCGCTGGGCGATTTCCTTGCGAACGTCGTCTGCTTCCGCGATCTCGCAGCGGATGACGCTGTCAAAGGCTTCGATGATCAGGTCTCGCACGGGTTATTACCACCTTTTCGGAGCGTGCCGGGGCCATCAGATGCCGGCTTTTGCCGGCCGCGTTGCTCAAATACGTAGAGCGCTCCCTACGGAGCGCTCTACGATCGTCAGTTACGCCTTCGGCAAACTGCCGGCGCGCAAGATGGCTTACGCCTGCCGTACGAGGTTTTCTGGATGCGACGATAGGAAATACCATTCGGCCATGTCAACGTTTAAGTTGTATTCTTTTGTATAACACGTATTGAGTCATTAATTATATCGACACACAAAGGTGCACCGTGTTTGAATCGCGCGATGAAGCGTAGAATCAAACCGAACTCGCAGATGGCGGACTATGAAGTCGTCCTCACCTTCGATGACGGACCGCGGCCGCCGAACACGGATAAGGTGTTGGCTGCGCTCGCACAGGAATGCGCGCGAGCCACGTTCTTTCTGGTGGGCCGATCCTCGGCGGAATTTCCCGAGCTCGTGCGGCGTATGGCCGCCCAGGGCCACACCGTAGCGCACCACAGCTGCCGATCGACGTGATAAACAGATTGCCCATCCCGGGCCACGAAAACACCGTCTCAACAAGGATTGAGCCCGTGACCACTCCCCCAACAAGCAACCCGAGCACCGTCAATATGGCACGGCCGCGTTCGGCAACGCATGATGGATCAAGATACGCCAGACCGGGATGTCGCGTAGCGGACCGAGTTTGAGCTTCGTCATGGCGTTCCTCCCTTGCCGTAGGGTGCCAATACCAAATCGCGGGTAACGATGACCCGCACGGGGAAACCTGGCCGGATGGTCAGCGTCGGCTGGATGTTGAGCTGGCGCTGCAGATCTGCTGGCCAGTCTGGCTGATGCTGCTAGGTCGTCCAGCGACTCGGCATAGACGACGTATCGCTCCGGGGAGGACCGCCTTGTGCGGTTTGATGGAGGATGAAGACATAGGCGTATGACTGACCATATGCCTATGCCGAAGGTTTCCCGACTTGAAGTCGTCTCGACAGGCGCTCGACGTCGTTGGACATTGGAAGAAAAGCAGCGAATCGTCACCGAGAGCTATGGCGGGCCACGTCTGGTGTCGGTCACGGCACGACGTAACGGGCTGTCGACAAGCCAATTGTTCCCGTGGCGCCGGTTGGCGCGGGAAGGCAAGTTGAGCGGGGATGCCGCGCCGGTGCTTGTTCCGGTTGAGATGACGCCTGCGGCGGCTCCGATCTCGAGTGGCGCGCCACAACCGGTGTCTTCACCGCCTGCGCAACGTGCACGGGCCGGCATTATCGAGATCGAGCTTGGGGGCGGCTGTCGCGTGCGCGTTGACCGGGACGTGGACGCGGAGGCGCTGCAGCGGGTTCTTGAGCTTCTGAGACGGCGATGATCCCGATCCCGAGCGGCGTCAGGGTCTGGATCGCCACCGGCCACACCGACATGCGCCGCGGGATGCAAAGCCTGGCGCTTGCGGTCCAGGAGAGCCTGAAGCGCGATCCTCATGCTGGCGATCTCTACATCTTCCGGGGTCGCCGCGGCGATCTGGTCAAGATCCTCTGGCATGACGGGCTGGGCATGTCGCTCTACGCCAAGCGCCTGGATCGCGGCAAGTTCATATGGCCTTCGGCGTCGGACGGCGCAGTATCGATCTCGGCGGCGCAGATGGGTCCAGAAACTAAAGGTCCCAAACGTGTAAATCCTAAACATCTCGAATTTTTCAGAAAGACTCTTGGCTGTCGATAGCGATCGCGCCGACGCGTTTTGTTCGGACGACGCGATCCTCTACACTTTGCGACAAAAGTCGCCGGCTCGCGACCGTCTGGAGGTCGTCGGCCGCCCGCTCTCCTTCGAGCCGTACGGGTTAATGATGCGCCGTGACGACTCTGCGTTTCGCTTGGCTGTCAACAAGACGCTGGCCGAGCTCTTTCGCTCGGGAGAGATAACATCTCTCTACCACAAGTGGTTTGACCAATTTGGAATTCCACTGAGCGAGAAGCTCGAGACCGTTTTGCAAGCGCAAGCAGTCCCTCAATAGCGGCTGGGTCGAATGCTCTCCTACAATTGGAACTGGAGTATTCTCTTCCAGCAGCCGCAGCTTGGATGGCTGCTGGAAGGTCTGCGTCTCACAATAGTCATGGCGGTGGTGAGCTTCCTCCTAGCGCTTGCGATCGGAACCTTAGTCGGTACAGCCCGCACTGCTCGATCGAGAGCGGTGCGTGGAATAGGCTTCGTCTACACAGCTCTCTTTCGGAACGTGCCATTGCTGATCCAGATGTTCCTGTGGTTCTACGTCTTTCCGGAGCTCCTGCCCTCAAATCTTGGACGCTGGGTGAAGCGGGATTGGGCGTGCTTGTCGTCCCTTATGGCGATCGATACGTACGGTTGGTCATCTACGCTGGAATAGGACGGGATCAGATCGATGCGGTCTTGAGCGCTTTTTCGGAGATAGGCCAAAGCTTAGAGGCGAAATACCCCGATACACTGTCGACATCCTAAGCCGCGGGCATCGTGCGAAGCGCGTGGGACGCCGACTGCCCACGTGCATCGATCACGGTCCCGGCCGCGTTTGAGGCTAGATCACGTCGAGGAACACCGACCAAGAAATAATAGCGGGATTATAGCCAGTGTTTTGAGGCCTAGCACCATGGCATGAGTTGACGTATGAAAACTCGTGCGATTGTAGCCTGGAATGTGCGTCGGATTCGCGTGAATCGGGGTATCTCGCAGGAGCAATTGGCTTGGAAGGCCGGGATCGACCGCTCCTACATGAGTAGTCTTGAGCGGCAATCGAAGAACCCGACGATTGATCTTCTCGACCGCATCGCCGAAACGCTGGACGTGCAGTTGTCCGAGTTCTTTGTTCTGCCGCCCAAAGGTGCTAGGTCTCCGAAGACCTTGCCTAAAAGCCGCAAGCCAGCGGGTCCACGTCGCAAGAAAAAATAGCGAATTTCAACGGCTTCTACGTAGCCAATTGAGGGACTTAGAACACCAATTTCGCCCGACAAGCCTTCTTTGCCGGCCGAACAGGGCTGTGATTAAATTGGAGTGCGTTTCACAGCACGGGAGTGAGTGACGACTGGTTGCCGGATGCAGGTTCGCGAAATGCATTGGCTGTCATTCGGCCTGCAATATTGACCCCCTAAGCCGGGGGATCGGCGTCCAAAATTGGCTCTTACGCACTTTTGGTGATGCTCCATCGCTTCACAAACGCATTCAATGAGTCCGATCAACAAGTTAGGTTGCCGCCACGATTGAATAGCGATGACTCTACCGATCGGACTCCAATTTGGCCGGGGGCCCGTCGAAATCGGGAGTCTTTTCAGCACGATCGACCGCTACGTTTATCGACGAGATTGAACGTTCATCATCAAAATTGAGTCAGAGCCAAATTTACAGGCCGATTGACACATTGGCGGGCGCGGTCGCATCGGAAGAGGAGACTTCGATAATCGCAATTGCCTCGACTTTTTCAACCATTTGTACGCAGCCGATTGACCACGGCAACCGGGTTCATCCCCACTGGGGCGATCTTTCGTAGTCCACGTGTGATGTGTCCGGAGGCGCAAAGGCGCGGAGATTACGCCTCATCAGGCAAGTCTATTGGAGCGCCAATTGAGCTTGAAGAATATCTGATCGATTCGCCGTGATCTCGGGATGCCCCGGCTGTGGGAAGTCCACGCTGCTGACCGAACTCGGCCGACGCGGCTACGCGACGATAGATGAGCCTGGACGCCCGGTCGTAAGGAAGGAATTGGAGTCGGGCGTTCCCGCGTTGCCCGGGACAGGTATTGAAGCGCGCCTGCACAGTGCGTTTGATCTTTCCCTTGAAAACCTGACGCGAGCGAGTGCGTTCGACGGCTGGGTTTATTCGATCGCGGCCTGATCGACGCCGCAGCGGGTCTCGAACGCGTGACAGGCGAGCCGGCGACAAGGAACTCGGACAGGCACGCCACTATCATCGACGCGTGTTCATCGCTTCCGCCTTGGCCGGCCATCCACGCGACCGATCAAGAGACGCGTCATGATTTCGAGGATGCCTGTCGAAAACGAGCATCTTCTGAAGGTTTTCCCGATGCTCGGCTATGAAGTGGCACTACTCCCAAACTCAGCGTGGTGGAAAGGGCCGATTTCGTTCTTTGAGTGCCGACGTCCAACGAACATCACCAATTATAAACACGTGCAGTCGAACGGAAAGTCCATGGCAAGGGCCGCTATGGCGAATCAATTGTCAGCCTGCTGCCGTGAATCTGCCGAACGGGCACTGAAAACGGATCGAAGTCCTTCAGGCAACGCACGTTCACTGCCCATCCGTCGAACGGCCGAATGCCGGCTTCGCGTTCTGCTGCGGTGGGCTGGCTTGGTTTGCGGAACGGCAAAATACCGCAAACCGGGCAAAAATAGTCAGCCGCAGTGAATAAACCCCAGCGATAGACCGACAACTCCTGGAGGGGCGTCAGGAGCCGGAAGTCGCCCTCGGCGACGCGATAAATCAGCGCGCCACGCTTCGAGCAGATAGAGCAGTCGCAAACCCGCACATGGTCGATATCGGCGTCGATCTCGAAACGGACGGTGCCGCAGTGACACGAGCCGGTGTACGTCTTCATCATCGGCGGTTTGTCTCTAGAAGCCCGACCGAAGATAGATCAACGGATGGGGCCTGACAAAATCTCGTTGATCCTGTTCGCAAACACATAATAGCCGCAACTCCGCCAGCAAGTCACGGGCGCGGCGCGCTGATTGGCTCCTGGCTTACTCGCTCGATTGGAGTCGAGAAGAACTCGGGTGGAAGAAATGCCAGTCGTCGCCTTGAGACACACACCGTCTAAAGATACGCCCGCTTCAATGGCGAGGTCATTGGTTAACCAGTCTGGGAAATCGAGCGTGAATGTGCGAACACTATCCGTGTCTTCGACTGAGGCAATCTTGGCAACGCTTGTACAATTGTCGCAAACACAGGATCCCCCCTCATCCCGTTGACATCACTCGCTAGGTCGCAGTCGATCCTGGCAGGCCGTCGAGGGATATAGCTCGCATCAGACGGTCGCATACGGGGCCAGGGGTCGCCTCTGATCGAGTTGATCCAGGGGAGGGCATGCATTTCGCAGTTGAGCACGCGGGTCGCCTAACACTTTTTGGATGGTCCACGATCCGCTCGCCGTCGGCGGCGGACATCGTTCGTCCGCTATCCTCCAACCCGCCAGACAGCCAATCGATCCAGAGCCGACCGTCGGGGTTGAGCATCACTCGCCTGGGGACGAGTCAGTCTGCTGGGCATCCTCCGGGATTTCTTGCCGCAGTTTCGGCCCTTGATTGAGCCGGCGGCCCAATGCGGCAAGGAAATTATCATAACGCGCTCCGGCCTGTGCTCTCGCGGCCTTGGCGGCGGGTTCGGGGAGTGATGGTGTTGTCGTGAGCCAGAAGCGGATGAAGAGAGCGATAGTCTCGACCGAAATCCCGACATCCCGCTCAAGGCGCGCGATCCGGCGGTCGATCTGGTCAAGACGCTTGGCAGTAGCAGCCTCTCGCCGTTCATCGGCGTCCGGCGACAGAAAGGAAGCGATCGCGGCTTCCGCGATAAGCGACAGCGACTGCTCGCGCCGGGCGGCGTAGGCCGATAGCGCCTTCATGACATCAGGATCGAGATAGACCGACAGCTGAGCCTTCTTTTTTGTCCCGATCATGGCTACCTCACAATCCGAGATCGTCGCCGGGATCGAGGGAGGCTTGGCGCGCCACGCCCTGCATCATGTCGTTCATGCGCCTGATCCGCGGGACATCTTCATCGAGCTCATCCACGAGGTCCGAAGCGAACTCGTTCTCGAGTGGTTCCTTATTCTCCACCGTGTCTCGATCGAGTTCCGGCTGCTGCCTGCGGTCGGCGGCCTTTGGATCTTCGTCATCCGTCTGGTCGTCGTTCAACGTCTCCAATGCCCTTGGGCGCGGCGGCAATGGCCTTGAGCTCCAATCGTCCAACCGACCGCCATTGGATTTCGTCAGCATCGGCGGCGCCATGATGCGCTCCTGGAAACGTCTATCTTCGTAATAGCGCGCCTTCTTCGCCCGAATCGGATGGAGGCCCGACATCATGACGATCTCGTCGGAGGGCGGGAGCTGCATCATCTCGCCGGGCGTGAGCAGCGGGCGGGCGGTCTCGGACCGCGACACCATGAGGTGGCCCAGCCAAGGCGCCAGCCGGCTGCCGGCATAGTTCTTCATCGCCTTCATCTCGGTCGCCGTGCCGAGCGCGTCGCTCACGCGCTTTGCGGTGCGCTCGTCGTTGGTCGCAAAGCTGACCCGGACGTGGCAGTTGTCAAGGATCGAGTTGTTGGGCCCGTAGGCCTTCTCGATCTGGTTCAGCGACTGAGCAATCAGGAAACTCTTGATGCCGTATCCGGCCATGAAGGCCAGCGCAGACTCGAAGAAGTCGAGCCGGCCGAGCGCCGGGAATTCGTCGAGCATCAGGAGGAGCCGGCGCCGGCCGGCCTTGGCTTGCAGATCCTCGGTCAAGCGGCGGCCTATCTGGTTGAGGATCAGACGGATCAGCGGCTTGGTGCGATTGATGTCGGAGGGCGGCACGACAAGGTACAGCGTGGTCGCTCGCTCTCCGCCAACGATATCGGTAATCCGCCAGTCGCAGCACCGCGTCACCTCCGCCACCACGGGATCTCGGTAAAGGCCCAGGAACGACATGGCGGTGCTCAAGACACCGGAGCGTTCGTTGCCGGACTTGTTCAGCAACTCGCGGGCAGCGGACGCGACGACGGGATGAACACCGGCCTCGCCGAGATGCGCGGTTCGCATCATTGCGGCAAGCGTCGTCTCAATGGGCCGCTTGGGATCGGACAAGAAGGCTGCGACACCGGCGAGCGTCTTGTCTTCCTCGGCATAGAGGACGTGGAGGATCGCGCCGACCAGCAGGGCGTGACTGGTTTTCTCCCAATGGTTCCGCTTCTCGAGGCTGCCCTCCGGGTCGACCAGAATGTCGGCAATGTTCTGGACGTCGCGCACCTCCCACTCGCCGCGGCGCACCTCGAGCAACGGGTTATAGGCCGACGACTTCGCGTTGGTCGGATCGAACAGAAGGACACGGCCGTGTCGGGCGCGAAAGCCGGCAGTGAGCTGCCAGTTCTCCCCCTTGAGGTCGTGGACGATAGCCGAGCCCGGCCACGTCAAGAGCGAAGGGATGACGAGGCCGACGCCCTTGCCCGATCGCGTGGGTGCGAAGCACAGGACATGCTCCGGTCCATCATGGCGAAGATAGGTGCGCTCGGACCGGCCGAGCACCACGCCGTCGGGTCCAAGCAATCCAGCCTGCTCGATCTCCTTTGCCTTCGCCCACCGCGCGGACCCATAAGTCTCGGCATTCTTCGCTTCGCGGGCGCGCCAGACCGACATACCGATCGCGACCGCCGCAGCGATGATGCCGCCGGATGCCGCGATGAAGGCGCCCTCGGTGAAGATTGAGGGCGCGTAAGCATCGTAGGCATACCACCACCAGAAGAAGGCAGGCGGAAGGTAGAACGGAAAATGGAGCAGCTCGAACCAGGGCTGCCCGAGCTGCGGCTGAAAGCCGAGGCGCCAAGCCGTCCATTCCGTCGCGGCCCAGATCGTGAGCAGGACGATGCCGAAGACCATGATGACCTGCCCCCAAAGAATCTTGGTCGCCGACATGGCGGCCGCCCTCTCCTGACGTCGGTGATTGGAAGGATCACTCACAAGCCGAGCCCCCGGTTGCGCCCAAAACCCCAATCGATGCCGCCATCCGCGCGCGCGACGCCAGAGACATGCCGGCCGAGCTGTTTATCGAGTGAGGGCGTCCAAGGCACGAGCTGGAAGCCGAGACCGTCGTCGATCATGGCGAAGCGGCCGGAGGCGAGCGCGAAGCGCTGCCGATAGGTGCCTGCCACATACTCGCCGCTAGCCGACGGGTTGAACGGCTGACCGGTCTCGGCGGCGAGCTGCTTGCCGAGATCCTCTAACTCCCGACGGCGCAGCGTGCCGATAAGGTTTTTCGCGAACACCAGTCCACGCGCCTGGCGTTCGGCGAGCCCCTGCCCGATGAGCTGCTCGGCCCGCCGTTCCATAGCGTCGCGGACCTCGGCGCCGAAGCCGCCCTGGCCAAGCGCCACAGGGTCGCGCGCGACGGCCTGCCGATCGAGCCATGTCGCGCCGCTCGCGGTCACCTGCGCTTCGATCGAGAGATCGGAGCGGACGGCAAGCGCCACGCGACGCTGCCCTCTTGCGTCATCGAATTTGCGAAGCTCGACGATTGAGCCTGGCGCGCTGTCGCCGGCAGCGTCGAGGTCGGGCAGCCGGATGTGGTGGGTGCGGCCGTCGACCCCGTCGACCACGGCATAGGCGGTCGCCTTGAGCTCGTCGTCGAGACCGCGATCAACGAGACGCCCGATGACGGGGACGTCAAGATTTTCGCCTGATAACACGTAACTCGCGCTCCCGCGCTCGATGCCGCGTTCGGTCAAGCTGCGGTGGATACGCTTGATGATGTCGCCGCGTTCGCCGAGCTCGCGCAAGGTCGTTTCGGCGGCCTCGTCCATGGACCATTGGCCGGGCCCGAGTTGATGAGCGAGGCCAAGACTTTCCAAGTGTCGCAGCCGGCCAACCTTCAACGCATGGAATTGATCGGGCTGCTGCTCGGGACGCGGCGCAAGGTCGATAACACCGTGCTGGTTTGCATCGCGAACAAGCTGGCGATCGAGCTGCGTCCAGCGCTCGGCTCCGATCTGGCTCTCGAGCGAGCGACGAATGTCGAGATCGGAGCGCAGTCCAAGTTCCTGGGTGACCAGGTCCTGGGCGCGGGCGCGCATCCCTTCCTTGATGTAGTCGCGGGAGATGACGAGGTCTTGGCCGTCCTCTGCGACGCCGCGCACGATGATGTGGACGTGGGGGTGCTGGGTGTTCCAGTGATCGACCCCCACCCAGTCGAGCTTGGTACCCAGATCCACTTCCATCTGGCCGACCAATTCGCGGGCGAAACCCTTGAGGTCGGCCATGTCAGGCGCGTCCTCGGGGGAGACGATGAAGCGGAAATGGTGGCGGTCATTCTGACAGCGCTCGGCGAAGGCCTTGGGATCGGCATCCTCGGTGCCCGGGCCGAACAGGTGGGCCTTCTCCCCGTCCCGGGTCACGCCTTCGCGCCGGAGATAGCCGAGATGCGTCGCGAGCGGCGCCGACCTCGCCCTGTGCCGGACGACCCGGGTCTTGATGGTCACCAGACGCGAGCGGCCGGTGAGCAGACGGTTTGCCCGCACGCTGGCGGCTCGGCCGCGGCCGAAGCGCGAATGACGGTGGCTGACGAGCTGGCCGGCTCGCGAAATGCCGCCGCCAGCGCGTTGAGCGGCGGCAAGCGCCTGGGCGATGAAGGGCTTGGCCCGCTGGCTCCTCGAGGAGCGGATGCGGCCGGGCCGTGGTTGAAAATCGCTGTCTTCAGCCATGGCCAGCCTCGACAATGTGCGGAATGCAGAATCCCTGCAACGGGTTGATAGTCGAGCGCACATTGCGTGCCGAAGCCGCACATTGCGGACCCGAGGAAAAATAGCAGCACAAACAACCAACCGACCGAGCCGCACATTGCGGCCTTTTATCTCGCCCTCGTTCGGTCGTTGCCCGCTGGTCTCCCTCGCCTGCTCTTCCCTTTTCGCCGATCAGCGCTGAAGTACGCCAGGGCGCGAATTCGCATCGGATCGCGATGGCGCGCCGCCATTGCGCGACAGCAGCCGAGATTTCCGCAGCATGGGCGCGACGGGAGAGCATAGATCGGCATCCTTTTTTTTGGCGACGCCGCGCATTCATTGCGGTCGTCCCGCTGTCGAGAGCGCGACGAACAGGCCTTCTGATTGCGGAGCGATGGCCGAGAGATCGTGCACAGGAGCGACAGCCGGCTTGTCGTGCGTCGGTCGATCGAATGCAGCTGGCGCGGCGGAGGACGGCCCGTCAACGTGGCCGAAAAAGAGCGACGCCTGCGTCCAGGATGAACGAGAGGGGGCCGCGACGAGGAAAGGCCCTGGCGTCCTCTCCGCATCGACAAAAGGGACAATGGCTGCGACATAGGCTGTCGTCTCGGCGGGAAGTGGACGATGTCTATCGCGAAAATCCTCGTAGCGGCCGGGACCTGCATTGTAGGCCGCGAGGAAGCCCGGCGAGCCGTAGCGGTCGTGCAGTTCACGAAGGAAGGCGGCGCCAGCGAGAATGTTGTCATGCGGATCGAAAGGATCGCGTCCGAGACCATAGCGAGCGCGCATGTCCGCCCAGGTCTTGGGCATAAGTTGCATCAGACCGAGTGCGCCTTTAGGTGAGACGGCACGCCGATCGCCGTTGCTCTCGACGCGCATAACGGCGCGAATCCATGCAGTCGGAATGCCAAAGCGCAGCGCGGCTTCCGCCACATAAGTGACATAGCGGTCGCGCGCAGGTTGACCGCGCGCCGGCGCTCTCTCTGCGGACACTGCCGGCATCGTGCCGCCAATTGTCAGCAGAACGGTTATCAGGAGAATGGCAAGGCGCACCGCGTCTCTGCCATGACGCGAGCAACCCGTCATGCTCTCGTCCGGCAAGGGTATGCGCGGCGGGCGGCCCCGCCCTCGACCGCTGGTCTGCACGGAGGCCGACTGACGTTCGAGCGGGACGAAGGGGTGGGACGGCTTTCCTCCGAACAACGAGGTGGACCGTTGATGCGCCTCGTTGCCGGCACGCGCGACAGGATCCTGCATGCGATCAGTCCCGTTCGGCGCGCTGGGGCAGACGATTCCAGTTCAGCGTCCAGGCCGATTTGTCGTCGCCCGACTGGAAGAGATTGGCGCGGATCGGCCGCGGAAGCGTCGGGTCGTCAATGATGAGCGAAACGTAATCTCCGGCCTTTTCTCCGGTGCGCCTCCAGCCCGCGCCGATTTCCGGGCCGTCGGCATCGCCGAGACGGACGCGGTAGTCCGGCGCATTCTCGGCATCCGAGGATTCGACTGGGGTGAGGATGAGATGGCGCTCGAAGAAAAGCGTTTGAATGCGGCCGGTGAAGGTAGACTTATCGCGGGTGAACTGACCGATTTGAGCCATGGGAATCCTCCTTGGTTGCTGGGTTGGGAAGCGGGTCAATGGGTGGCGGCGCGCCAGACGAAACGGCCGTCGCCGGCCTCGTCGGTCCAAAGCGGGACCGCGCGCGCGACGATCGAAGTGACGGGGAGCGGGCCGAAATAGCGTCCGTCCAGGCTGTCCGGGACGGCCGGGTTCATGAGGAAGACCTCGCCCGGCTCTAGGGTGTGGCAACCGCTCCAGCGCGGCAGCGGACGGCCGAGATGGTCACGATCATGTGCGGCGCCGGCATCGACGTGATCGACGGTGACGGCGTCGTCGGACCGGCACACGGTCTGCCCGGGCAGCGCCATCACGTGCTTCAGCAGCGGCACACCGTTCGGAAGAAAGCCGCGATTGGCGAGGAAGCGCGCGATCGGCTCCGGCAGTCGCACCACGACCAGTTCCAGGGCGTGCAGCTCTCCAACCGGATGCAGCGCGTACAACCCTGTCGGCGTGCTCGCGGTGGCGTTCCAGATCAGCCGCGGCGCGGGATGAAAGAACGCCAGGCCGCCGGCGGCCAGCATCGCTATGTGCGTCACCATGACGTAGCCGAAGGGGGTCATGGCGTGACGCTCCGGCGCTTGAGCCAGGCCATATGATGCTCGCGCGTGTAGGCGCGCGGCTCGTGGCCGGCGGTGAGGCGGTTGTGAAGATGTCGCCAGTATTCCGGCGCGACGTCGGCCGGATCGATGTTGAGCGCCTCGACGGCGTCAACCGCCTGTAGCACACACTCGACTTTCGGCCAGCTATCGACACGCAGCAGGATCTCGCCGCCGGGCCGCACGAAGGGCAGCGTCTGATAGGGCTTGCCGACCTCCATGGCACGCACGATATCCATGCGCGAGATGACAGTGCCGTAGTCGTTCGATGCCCAGCGCACGAAGCCGAAGATGCTGCCGGGTGCAAAACTTGATATGCTGCGGCGGCGGTCGAGGATCTTCTCTTCAGTGCGCCGGCCGAAGCGCAGCCAATGCTCGATCCTCTTCTCGATCCAGGTTAGTTCGACTTGAGTGAGCGCAACGCCGCGCCGATGCGAGGGCAACACAGCACGCGGCGGCAAGGCCTCATTGTCGTTCATGACAGCTCTCCGGCATCAGTGGGGAATTCGCGCGCCAGCAATTCGCGCAGCATGTCGGCGACGGTTACGCGACGCTTGAACGCGACGATCTTGATGCGGCCGCGCAGCGTCGGCGTGACATCGATTGTCAGCCTCGCGGTGAAGGCCGCGGCATCATCCATGCGACGCGGCGGCGTATCGCTGGCCTTGATCCAGCGCTCCACATCGCCAGGTCGCGACGCAAAACCGCGCTTGGTGGAGCGCCCTCTCATGGTGCAATCCTCGCGACTTCAGCGGCGAACGTGGCGATCTCGCGGGCAGCAGCGCTCCCTTCGGCAAGCTCGAAGACGAGTCGGCCGGACTGCGCGGCATCCGCGAAGGCGACGCGTTGGCCAATGGTGCTGACGAGCACCGGCGGATCATGATCGGCAAGTGCCTCGGTTGTTTCGCGGGCAATGACCGTGCGTGCGTCGCAGCGATTGAGCACAAAGCGCGCGGCAAGCTGTGGGCGATAGATGCGGGCCTCGCGCAGCAGAGATAACATCTCCGCCGAGGCCCAGCCGTCGAGCGGCGACGGCTGCACGGGGATCACCACCAGGTCAGCCGCCAGCAGCGCCGAACGCGTCAAACCGGCAACGCGTGGCGGGCCGTCAATGACGACGTGATCGGCGGTGCGTGCGATCTCCGGCGCCTCGCGGTGGAGCGTATCGCGCGTGAGGCCAACGACGCCGAATAACCGTGCGACGCTTTCCCGCGCCCGCTGCTTCGACCAGTCCAACGCCGAGCTCTGCGGATCGGCATCGATCAGGGTCACACGCTTGCCGCGCAGCGCCCATTCACCGGCGAGGTGAAGAGCGAGCGTCGTCCTGCCGACACCGCCTTTCTGGTTGAGGAGCGCGACGATCATCTCCTGCCTCCCGCCTTGTCGTCGAGAAGGGGCAGAGATGGTTGACTTGGGAGCTCGGTCGACGGCGGGTCAGCGAACGACGACGCGTCGGCGTTATCCGCAAGACGCGCGGGCCCACTACAACAGTTAGAGTCTAAGTTAGACTCTAAGTTAGACTCTAAATAAGAGTCATGCGTGCGAAGTCCCGACAGGCCTGCGTGCGAAATACCGATACGGTTTGCGTGCGGAGTCCCGAGTGCTTCCACAGCACTGTCCACAGGGATTGTGGATAATTTTGATGGCACAATGCGGAGCAGTTCGCGGCGCGCCTCGCGTTCGATGTGCAACTGGTAGCCGGGAAGCGGCTGGCGTACCGCGATGCGCCGGATCTGCAGCGCGAAATCAGAGACACGCACCAGGCTGCCGGATTTCGCGTGAAGGTGTGCGATCTCGAAGATCCAGCCTTTCGGCTGTCGGCCGGCATGCTTGCGAGCGACGCGGTAAAGCCAACGCTCAATCCCGCCAGTCAGGCTGAAGTAAGCGGGATCGATCGTGAGAACGAGTGAGCGATCTATGACGCCGCGATAGAACCAGTCAGGAAGAACAAATTCCATCCCTTGCACGCGGCCATCGCGCCGCGCGCATTCTTCCCATTCGTTGATCCAGGAGAATTGGTGACGCCGCCAATGCTCGTCCTGCCGAATGCTGGTGCGGATAACGGTCGCCTGCAGGCGGGCCAGCGCGCCCTTCAGGAGCTTGTAGTCGCGGGCCCTGGTCTGCCGGCCTACTGCGGTCAGAAGCTGGTAGGGCGTGAAGCGCAGGAAGCGCGAGGTCTTCAGACCAAGGTTCTCGGCCTCGACAATCTGGCTTGCCGCCCAAATCAGGACGTCGGCATCCCAAATTGTCGCCATACCGTGCTCTGGGACTGCATAGACCTCGACGCGCACGTCGCCGGCCTGGTAGACGATCGGCGCCGTCCGCTTGGCCTTGGCAAGCGAGAAGAATGGCCGCTCCATCAGGTCGCGCTGATCGCGCGGGCTGGCGTCGCCGGTGGCGACAACGAACGGGTCGAGCTTGCTTCGTTCGCTGGGAGTGATGAGGCGACGCGACGACATGGCGAGCCCTGCCTTAGCGATGCGCGTGGCTAGCGGCGCGGGCCTCCACGTAGCGCGGATCCGACGTTGAGCTGCAGGCGGCCCGATCGGCCCAGGCTTCGAGATCGCCGATGGCGTAGACAACGCGACCGCCGAGCTTGCGAAAGGTCGGGCCATTGCCATGGCAACGATATTTCTCCAGCGTGCGTGGCGAGATTCCGAGAAGGCGCGCGGCCTCGGGGGTGCGCACGTAGCGCGTGGTAAGCTGCGCGGGCCTGTCGAGCATGGGAGATCTCCGTCTTGCCTGAAAGCGCCGCAGCCAAGGCGCGGCGTGTCGGGGCCAAAATGGCGGAGAGTTCGGGCGTTGGGGGTGGACGAAAGTTTTTGAACATGCGTGTCCCCCGTTCGCGACCAGCCGAACTCGGGCGCAAGCAGCGGGGCGCAGGCTAACGTCGTCACGGCGGATAGCTTGGAGGGATCGAAGGGCCGGTCAGAGGCCCCGCAGGAGTTTCAGATAGCCCCGTTCGACCAGGGCGATCGAATCGTGAATGAGCCGGTTCGCCTTACGTCGGGCATGCGAATCCTTCCATTCGACCGAACGACGCTGGGCATGGTCGGAGGCGAGCACCTTCGCTGCCACGTCTCGCGGACCGCCGCCCAGGTCGTGAACGTCGAAGGCGTGAAGGAGCTGAATCAATCGCCGTTTCTGAAAGGGCGTCAGCCGCAGGGCCGCTGGTAGAAGACCGATACTCTGGCCGTCAAGCCGGCGGACGAAGTGTAACGCGACGTCGAGCCGTAGCTCCGCCATGCTGTCGATCGGCAGAAGCACGGCGGGACGTCGTACGCCCTGCTCGTCACGCAACCGGACATGAAGCTCACCCGATCCGTCCGCAATTACCAGTTCGCGACCGTCGGGATCCGTCCACTCGAGGAGCGACTGCCCAAAAGCACTGCGGTCGATGGAACGAAGAGCATCGAAACCCGGCGGCGCGGGCTCCAGGAGCAAAGTTCCAGGTGATGCCTCGGGCAGCCAGATGGTTGGTTCTTGCCCAACAGGAGCGGCGGGGTCATGGGCGAAACCGCAACCTCCATCGCCGTGCGAAAGTCGCACGAAGGGTCTCGGCATCACCGCCGTCACGCGCAATCTGGCGCTGCGTGTGGGCGAAGTCGCGGCGGTATTCAGCATTGCGGCGGAGGAATTCGAGGGCGAAGCCGGGGCGTTCAAGGCGATTCAGGCGTTCGATGGTCTCCGGCGAGCGCCAGTACTGGGTCGGCATGGTGTTTCCTCTCGTTTCTTGTTTTGTCGTCCCGAACGAGGGACACGCCACGATCCGGAAAGACCCTCCGGCAAACTAGACCCAAAGGTTGCATCGCGCGTGATCGCAATTTGCGTAAGAGGAGAGCGCGGCGCCTGCTCACTGCATCCGCGGTTCCAACAGATACCGATAACCTGCTTCCGTCATCCATCTGGCGCGAGCGAGGTGGCTGTCATGGACAATTTTGGCACGATCGGGTTCTCGAGCAGGGTCGAGACCAAAGATCACCTGGACGACCTCACGCCAGTCGGCGCCCTCTTCTTCAGCCATTAACAACCGAAGATAAATTGCAAGATGTTGCTCGTCATAGGCGTTGACGCGGGCGGTCAACGGCGGCTGATCCTGGAATGACACCTCGTTCATTGCGATCATCCCCTTCCGATCGAAGCAATGCGTTGCACAGTTCCAGGTACTGCGAAACTTTCGCAGAAGGCGAAAGAATCAGGAGACGTTTTGTCGCGGCGATGCATGGGACGCATCACGGCGCTCCCCGGAAGCGGTAAACCAGTCCCAACCCCAGAAGAAATGAATAACATGGCGTCGCATGAATCGGAACGATCGTTCCTGGAACGATCGTGCCGGTGTGAGTTCCCTTGTCGCCATGGATCTCAAGGAGATCATGGCGATCAATCTGCGTCGGATACGCCATGTGAAGAAGATGACGCAGGAAGAGTTGGCCGATCGCGCCGGACTGAGTGTCCGTTACATCGGTGCAATTGAACGCGCCGATGTATCGGCCAGCGTGACAGTGCTCGGCCGAATCGCGGAGGCGCTAGGCGTCGAGGCAACCGATCTGATTAAACGAACGGCGGTTCATCCTCATTCGGCTCGCTGACAGAGTGTATTTGTACTGCATCGTCGCACTGACACCGCGTTTGCGTCACGCACAAGTGGATGGGCGGCTTCGGGCAAATCTGCTCTGCTTGCAAAGGCACCTGCTAGCCAAAGGAACTAGAGGGCATTGGACGGATGGAAAGCTACTATGACCTTATACGAGCACTTGCCAGCCGACATCCGCGAAGTCGTGGACGCTTACGTCGCGGACCTCAGGCCCCAACCTTGGCGAATTCGCTTCCTCTTGCTGATTGATCTCCTTCAAGAGAAATTGGAGACCGGGGCCACCGCTGGGCAGTGGCGTCTGCTTCAACAATGGACCGGCATAGTGACGGCAATCTTGGAACACTTGCCGCCTGACAGTTCGGTCGTCGAATGTTTGGGGTTGATGAGCATCAGCTTCAACGACCAATGGCGCGCTCAAGCGCTCGGCCAGATCGAGCGGGATCCCACGGTGCTGGATCGTTTGGTTGCAGTTTGCCCTGACTGGGAAGACATCGTCGAAACCGTGTTGGAAGCTAATCAAAGACGGCCGATCAAGGCGGGACAGGTCCGCGGTCGCTGATCGGGATTTTGCTCCGCCGTCCACACCTGCTCCGTCGCCACGGACGGAAGCTCTGCGCAGCCAGCTCTTGAGCGAGGCGATGCCCCGCCCGGGCCAGCCGGGCGAGGCAACTTGGGTCGGGTCAGTCGCCGTTCCGGCGGCTGGGGCGGGACCAGATCAGGCTGAAGCCCTCACCGTCCTCGTCGTCGAAGAGGTTGGCGAAGATCGGAGCGGTGAAGCTCGGATCGTCGAGCTTGAGACCCAGATAGTCGCGGCCCTCGTTGGAGCGCTTGGACCAGGCGGCCCCGATCTCCACGCGGCCGACGTAAACCCGGTGGCTGGGGGCGTTGTCGCCCGAGCGGCTGGCGTCGGGGACGATGCGGACGTTTCTGGCCTGGACTGAGAGAGTGACGATTTCGCCGGTGAACTCGTTGTTGCCGGTCTTTTTGAAGGTGCCGATGGTCGCCATGGTAGTTCTCCTTGATTTCTGTTTTCCGAGCCCGCACCTTGCGGCCTCGATGGTGATCGAAAGGCCGGAGGCGATCGACGGCGCACCCCGCAGGGGCTCGACAGCAAAGGAGGAACTTTCTTGTCTTGCGCGAGGAATGACGGCACAGCCGGCAGGGGAAGAAAGTTGTGACGCCGCTGTTGCGCCATAGGCGGTCGAGGCTTCTTAAGCCGGCCTTCGGCCAGATCCATCCATCGAAGAGGCCGTTCGGTGCGCTCGGCCTGACAGAGCCGACATCAAGGAGAACGTGGCGATCCGCGAGTCTCACCGAGAGCCCGGCCCAACGAACGCATCGGTGATTGGCTCTCTGACCCGGCGACTGCGAATCTCCGGTGCCGCGATCAAGCCTCGGCAACACACCGCGCTCACGAGAGTCGTTGGCCGTGTCTGTGATCCGCCGCCGTTTGGTCGATGCCCCTCACAATGACCGCCACGAACCTGCCTCGCTGCGATGATCGGTCAAGCCTCGACGCTTAGGCCGCTCTCAGTCCACCTTCAAAGACGAGGACCGCGAGCACTCTGGGTGCCTGATCCAGTCCAGCCCCTTCCGGTGTGACGCTAGCAGCTCCCCGGCAAGATCTGCCCTGTTGGTTCGGGCGCGGTCATGCCGGTGAAGCGGATGAACGCCGTGGTGCTGACGGCAACCGTGCAGACGGTAGCAGATATTGTGCACGAGGTCGGTGAAGGCATCGCCATCTGGACGATTCCATCCGTGACGCCGTACCGGCGACGGTGGCGGGCCCGACGTAACCTCACGAATTCCCTTTGTGACACGGATCTCTTACACCGGAGCAGGGCGAACGTTCGGATGGAACAGTGTGTGATCGTCGATTGGTTGGCGCGACATTCAAAAGCGACGGCAGCGAAGGTCACATTCATCAGGAACCAAATGCAATCTGTCGCCTGATCGTCGGGGCCGGATGTACGCCGTGGCATCACTGGGCCCCGGCTTTCATGCTGGGGTTTTTCGTTTTCAGGGAGTTCGAAAGTCCGCCACTGCAAGACATTTTGGATTGGCCGTTGAAATCGACCTCGCCGATGCCAAAGGCGCGCTACAAAAGAGCCGCGCTAATTATGACGAGCTCGCTCCGGCCATCACCCAGAAGAATGCAGCCAATCGCCGGCTTGCGCGCCAGACCCGTTCCCGAAAGCTGCCGACGTAAGCCGAATCTATGGGATAATTCGCGCATGCGGCCAGGCCGCGTCTTGACGTGGCTGCGATGCGCGCTCCTCTATGCTGATAGCGCCGAGGCTGCGCGCAGCCAATTGCAACCGACATCCCCGAGGAACGTCACACCATGACCACCGCCGCTGAAATCGCCGACGAGATCGCCAAGGCGTACAATCTGCCAAAGGCGCAAGCCAAGGCCATCGTGGACGGTGTCTTCAAGTCTATCGCCGATGCAGCAGCGAGCGACGCTGAAACCAATGTGCCGGGCTTCGGCAAGTTCAAGGTGAAGCACACCCCGGAGCGCGAAGGCCGCAATCCCTCGACTGGCGCGGCGATCAAGATCGCGGCGTCGAGGAAACTGACGTTCGCCCCGGCCAAGGCTCTCAAGGATGCGCTGAACGGCTAAAGGCAGGGGCGCAAGGCCGGGACCCCTGTTGGGCCCCTTGTCCGAGGGTTCTCTATGCGGACCAGCCGTGCCTTGAGGAAGGCGAGCGTGCGGATCGGACCGGTCAACTCGTTGTTGCCGGTCTTCCGGAAGGTGTTGATGGTCGCCACAGTGTCTTCCTTGATCTCTGTTTCCGCGCTCGCACCATCAGCGCTAAAGCCGCGCTTAGCGCAGGCTCGATGATGAAGGCTTGGTGCCAGTCTGGATGCCTGGACGGGACCCACCGTCGCGCCGATATCAGCCGCGCGCCAAGCGCTGCTTGGCTGGTCCGCCTGCGGCCATTCCGGTGAGGCGGACGAAGGCCGTGATGCTGACGGCAATGGCCCCGACGACCCCGAAAATCGTCTGCCAGGCGGGTGAAGGCATCGCAATCTGGGCGATTCCGTGCGCCGCGCTGTAGCCGGCGAAGGTGGCGGGCGCGACATAGAGGAGGATGATCGGGAGCCGGAGCCAGGTGCATGTCACGAAGGCGAGCGCGAGTTGGCCGATGCCGAAGGTTGCGCCGCCCGCTACGAGAGCCACCGCGATGCCGCCGAGCACACCAGCCCCGTGTGGAAGGCCCACATGCCGATCGTCACGCCAGCGAAGAATGGCAGTGCGAAGACGGCAAGCGTGAAGAGCAGCCAGCCGAAGAAGCCGATAACGAGCAGTGGTCCGAAGAGGGTCATGGTGGTGGGCTCCGTGAGATAAAGGCCTGACGGTCGCGCCTTCCACCACCACCACGGCGCGAGAATGAGTATAGCTGCAGACAAGCGCCAGCGGGAGCGATAATCCCGCTGGCCTTGCGTAGTCCAACTCGCGTAGCGATGCACCTTCATGGTTGGAAGGGATCGAATTCGTGAACGATGGCGGCGGGATCGCCATCGTACTCACCGGACGGCATAACGCCGTAGGTGCCTGTGCCAGACTGGAAGACGACGACACAGACCATGAGAGTGGTGGCGAGAATCCAGCCATTAGCGAATGCGAGGGCTTGAGACATTGATCCGGCTCCTGTGCTGAGGCGGGGACCATCCCCGCGCGATAGGCGCCCGATGTGTCGGGCCGAGGGCCGCAATCACCGCGCAGACGAAGACGGAGCGGCGGCACGCTCACGCGTAAGCCGACCCCTTGTGGGTTGATGGCGTCAGGCCTCTCGGTCCGACCAAGGATCAGCGCCGATAGACGCGGGGTGGCGCCCGCCGGCAGGAGACGTGCCTCTGAACCTGCGGAAACGGCGCATATCGTCGCCCTCTCCAGCCGTTGGCCGATCGGCTAAGGTGTATTGCGACTTGGCAAGATGGAGTGAGGCGCCATGGCACGGGGCGCGACCTGCACCTGGTAAAGAAGGCGCTCGCCATTACGGTGCTGGCGATCGAGCGGCAGCCGGGGCCGCTTCAATCGGTGTCTGATCAGAGCGACATGAAGGCGCTGCTCGACGATCTGATCGAGAACGATGCGGAGTTGGCGCACTATGCCCGTGCGGCACGGATCGCCGTAACGGGTGAGCCGGACTGAAAAGTGGGTTTGCGGAAAGCCGGCGATCCGCCTTTCCGCTCTCAAGTCACTACGCATTGCGGCGAGAGCGGCGCTATGCGCCGCCGAACCTCCAGACCGGGATGCCGAGCTTCTTCGCCTTGTCGGCGAGATTGTCCTGGATTCCCGTGCCCGGGAAATGCATCACCCCGATCGGCAGCTCGTTGAGCATCGCATCATTGCGTTTGAACGGAGCGGCCTTGGCATGCTTCGTCCAGTCGGGCCTGAAGGCGATCTGCGGGACCTTGCGGTTGTCGGCCCACTTGGCGGCGATCAGCTCGGCGCCCTTGGGAGATCCGCCGTGCAGCAACACCATGTCCGCATGCTTGGCGTGCACCTGGTCAAGTTTGGCCCAGATCAACCGGTGATCGTTGAAGTCGAGACCACCAGTCAGCGCGACTTTCGGTCCGGGCGGCATGAGCACCTGGTGGTCGGCGCGCTTCTTCGCGACCAGGAAGTCGCGGCTGTCGATCATCGCGGAGGTCAGATTGCGGTGGTTGACCTTCGACCCGTTGCGCGGCCGCCAGACGGAATGGGTGTGGCGTTCGAACTCATCGGCGGCCTGGTCGCGCATCAGCTCGAAGGCGTTGCGTCGCTCGATCAGCGTCTGACCCTCCGCTGTCAGTCGTTCCAGCTCGACGGATTTGATCTCGCTGCCATCTTGCTCCCGCTGCGACCGCTGCTGCGCCAGTTCGTTGTCGTCGAGCTCGCGCTCGATCCTGTCGCTGGCGCGATGGAAGACGTTCACTGTCGACCAGAGCAGGTCTTCGAGGTCGGCCTCAAGACGGGTATCGGACAGCGCCACCACCAGGGCATCGAAGATGTCGGCGATGCTGCCGGTGAGGACTCGCGCATCAGGGAGCCGCCGGGGATCGGGCTCATCGTGGAAGGGACGGTAGCCATGGAGCTGAAGTTCCTGGAGGACCTGGTCGGTCGGGGATGAGCTTTGGTGCGGCTCGAAATCGTCGTCGTGGTCGGTGGTCATTGCGGCTTTGCCTCGTCGGATCGACCGCGCCCATCGCGGCCTTCATGGCGACGAAAGCGGCGGGCGGAACGGACTTGCACCCGCAGCGCAGCGGAGGGCCGGAGCGTTAGCGGAGGAACGAAGGGGGCCGACTATTTTGCCTCGCGATGTAAAGGCGGCTCTGCCGCCGACGGAAAATAGTCGGTCCACGAGGTTGCCGGTCCGGGCCGCTTGCCGCCCGATCGCCCTCTTAAGAAGGCCGTGGGGCGGTCCTCTCCGGCGCCGAGGGGAAGCAGGACCACCGGCCTCGCGATAACGAAGCGGCTGCGTCGCACCTCATCCCCGTTCCGGCTATGCCGCCAGCTCGATAAAGCGCGCGACGTCCTGCGCCGCGATCTGCACGCGGCTCGCGGCCCGAAGGGCGTCAAATCCGAGCAGACGAAGATCCTCGTTGAAGTCGCCAAGCCGTGGCGAGATCACGATCGCCTCGATCCCGGCCTCCTGCGCCCGATCGATCAAGGTCGCCATGGCGCCGTCACCGGCAGGATCGTCATCGCGGGCGATGTAGAGCCGGCGGAGCGTGTCCGGGAGAAGGATGGCTGAGAGATGCGCCGCCGATAGGGCCGCGACCCTCGGCATGGTCCGCAGCACGCTGCGGAGCGACAGCATCGTCTCGATGCCCTCGCCGGCCGCCATGACCTCACCCGCTAGGCCAAATCGAACGGCGTGACCAAGCAGGTCGCCCATCGCCCGTTTCGGCGTGTCGATCAGCGCCTTGCCGAGCGTCGTCTCGCTGAAGCCTCCGGGGTCAAGCCAGGTGCGATGCGCGCCGGTCAGGTGGCCGCGGAGATCGGTGACGGCGGCGATCATCGCCGGCCAGGTCTCGGTCGCGCTGTGGTCGTCGGGCCTGTAGTAGCAACGTGGGTGAAAGCGCAGACTTCCGGTTTCGTGCAAAGCCGTAATGCCGCGATTGCGGAGATACGCTTCTACGAGTGTGCCTGCGATCGACTGAGACACGCCGAAGAGCCGCCGCGCCGCCTCTGGCGATCCGAGGGGCGCGGGCGACGTTCTCGACCGGAGGCGATTTGGCGCAGGCTCCGGTTCTGGACGCGGCAGGCTCAGAAAGCGTCGTGCCTCATTGGCGACGTCGCGAAAGTTCGTGAAACAGCAGCTCTCGCGGATCACGTCGAGGAGATCGCCATGCTCGGCCGAGGCAGCATCTCGCCAATGCCCAGCGGCGCCGGGTCCGGATTCCGGTCCGCTGAGCCGGACGAACATCGACCGGCCGGGCGTATTGCGGACGTCGCCCACCGTCCAATATCGGCCCTGGCGCCGCCCGTTGGACAGGTAATGGCGGCACACGGCCTCGGCGTCACGCGCAAGACGGCGGGCCAGTTCGGAGGCGTTGTCGCGGGCCATCAGGCGGCCTCCCGCTCGCCGATGCGCACGATCGGATAGTGGTCGAGCACCTTTGCCAACACGGCGGCGCCGGTCGCATCTGATGGCACGAACATGCGCAGCTTCCACGAGATGATTTCGCTGAAGAGGCCGTATGCGCGCAACCGGTCACGCATCACATCTGTAAAGCCGGACAGTTCGAAGCGATGGGCGCCCATCACGCGGACACGACGGAGCTGCAGATCCTCGGCGAGCTCAAGGACGGTGCGCCCCTCCATCAGCGCCGAGAAGGCTTCGTTCGGGGTCAAGCTGCAGGTCGCGGTCATGCAAGCGCTCGCGGCCCAAGCTGGCGAGACCCTGCGACCGATGATGCGCTCGCCAGCATCGGTCTGGAGCCGATAGACGCGCGTCGACTTGTTCGGCAACCGCTTCCAGATCGGCAGCAGCAGACCTGCGACGATGTGGAGCGTGCTCTCAGCGAACTCGGGAACGTCGACGACTTCGCCGTTCCATGCCGCGGCGAATGTCTCGCGATCCGTAGGCTGCCAGTGGCTCTCGTCCATCATCTTCATCGAAGCATGATGGTGCTCCATCGGACGAATCAGCCGCACCCGACTTTCGATCTCGCCGTCATCGAGCATGAAGCTCGGCGCCGGAATCTGCACCGCGGCGCGACCCGAGCGCTCGTTGACCAGCAGCACCGCCCGAGCATCGGCGAGATAACCGAGCGCGCGATCCAGCGTCATGGGGCGATTGCGCCGGCGTTCGGTGATCGTGAGCAGCCGGGTGTCCGCGCCGGTCGCGGGGTGCGTGTAGATCGGGCGCCGATCGGTGACGATGAAGCTCTCAGCCTGCAGTGTCTCCAGGCCGACATCGTAGACGCCGCTGGCGATGGCGCCCTCAACCTTGGCGTTGAGGAGCTGTTCGAAGGCTGTGAAAAGCAAACCTTGCAGGTCGATGGTGAGCGCGAGCAGGCGATTCAGGAACGTCGTGATCGGCGGCAACTCGTCCTTGATGCCGTTTGCGTCCATGAGCTTCAGGCCCGTGGCGTCCTCGAAGATCTGGAGTGAGCAGCCTTCGACCTTGCCGCGCACCAGCAGCAGATAGAGCTGGCGCAGCGCATCTCGGGCATAGTGGCTCTCAAGATTGTCCTCGGGCCGGAACAGGCCCTGGCCGCCGGTCTGGCGCTGGCCGCGCGTGATGGCACCCAGCGTGTCAAGCCGGCGCGCAATGGTCGAAAGGAAGCGCTTCTCCGCCTTGACGTCTGTCGCGATCGGCCGGAAGAGCGGCGGCTGCGTCTGGTTGGTGCGGTTCGTACGACCGAGACCCTGGATCGCGGCATCGGCCTTCCAGCCCGGCTCGAGCAAATAATGGACCCGAAGCCGGCGATTCCGCGCCGAGAGTTCGGCATGGTAGCTGCGGCCTGTGCCGCCAGCCTCCGAGAAGACACGCACGCGCTTCAGGTCATCCATGAAGGCGGCGGTCTCTGCGAGATTGGCGGAAGCTGCACGGTTCTCGACGGTAAGGCGGTCACATCTGCGCACCACGCGCCGCGAACGGCCGGTCACTTCCGCCACGAGGTCCGTCCCGAAGCGCTGCACGATCTGGTCGAGCGCGCCGGGAACAGGCGGAAGCGACGCGAGCCGCTCGATCAGCTCATTGCGGCGGGCGACGGCCTCGCGGCTCTCGACCGGCTGGCCGTCGCGGAAGACGGGCCGCGACGAGAGATTGCCCTCGGTGTCGGTGAAGGGCTCATAGGCCTGCACCGGGAAGGAATGGGCGAGGTAATCCAGCACGTATTCGCGGGGCGTGATGTCCACGCGCACGTCGTTCCATTCCTCAGGTGGAATCTCGGCGAGCCGACGCTCCATCAGCGCCTCGCCGGTCGATACGATCTGGATCACCGCGGCATGGCCCTCGGCCAAGTCCCGCTCGATGGAGCGGACCAGGGTCGGCGTCTTCATGCTGGTGAGCAGATGACCGAAGAATCGCTGCTTGGCCGATTCGAAGGCCGAGCGCGCGGCCGACTTCGCCTGGCGGTTGAGCGTGCCGTTCTCACCGGTAATGTTGGCGGCCTCCATTGCCGCGTCGAGGTGATTGTGGATGACGCTGAAGGCAGCGGCGTAGGCATCATAGATCCGGCGCTGCTCGTCGGAGAGCTGGTGCTCGACCAGTTCATACTCGACGCCGTCGTAGGAAAGCGAGCGGGCGGTGTAGAGACCGAGCGAACGAAGATCGCGAGAGAGCACCTCCATCGCAGCGACCCCGCCCTCCTCGATCGCCTCGACGAACTCGGCGCGGGTGGCGAACGGAAAATCCTCGCCGCCCCACAGCCCGAGGCGCTGGGCGTAGGCGAGATTGTGGACGGTGGTGGCGCCGGTCGCCGAGACATAGACGACGCGGGCATTGGGCAGCGCATGCTGAAGACGCAAGCCTGCACGCCCCTGCTGCGAGGGCGCGACATCGCCCCGCTCGCCCTTGCCGCCACCGGCATTCTGCATGGCATGGCTCTCGTCGAAAATGATGACGCCGTCGAAGTCGGAGCCCAACCATTGAACAATCTGCCGGACGCGCGAAAGCTTCTCGCCGCGGTCGTCGGACCGCAGCGTAGCGTAGGTTAAAAATAGGACGCCCTCGGCCAACCGGATGTCGTACCCTTGAGGGAAGCGCGAGAGCGGCGTGACCAACAGACGCTCCATGCCGAGCGCCGACCAGTCGCGCTGCGCGTCCTCGAGCAGCTTGTCGGACTTAGAGATCCAGACCGCCTTGCACCGGCCCTGGAGCCAGTTGTCGAGAATGATGCCGGCGGACTGGCGACCCTTGCCGGCGCCGGTCCCGTCACCGAGCATGAAGCCGCGACGGAAGCGGACGGCGTTCGGTGCGTCGTCGCGGGCGGCCGTGACGAGGTCGAAGGTCTCGTCAACGGTCCAGGCGCCGGCGAGATAGTTGCCATGCGCCTCGCCGGCATAGATGACCGTCTCAAGCTGGGCGTCTGAGAGGACGCCGCCACTGACGAGGCTGGCTGGCAGTCGGGGTCTGTAGCTCGGCTTCGGCGGCGCGACCGAGGCCATCGCGGCCGACTGCACCAGCTTGGTCGGGTGCGCCTGCGCGCCGGGGATCTGGATCGATTGTAGCCGGTATTCCTCGTAGATGGCGTCGCTGAGGCGCGCGCCCTCGGGCGGCGTCCAATCGGTCGTCTCGTAGACAAGATCAACCGCTTCGGGGGCGGCAACAGACGCCTTAGCCGGCTGCGCGGCCGGCCGGGCGAGATAGCCGCGCACGCTGCGAGGCGCCGGCGAGGCTGACATGGGAAGCGCGCCGGTTGATGCGACGCTCAGGCGAGGTGGAACGTGTTCGCCGATCCACCGGAGCAGCGTCGCGACGTCGGGCGCCATTCCCGGCGACGCCAGGAACGCGTTCCGGTCATCGGCAGGCACTTTGTCGATGACGGTGAGACGCGTCTCGATCGTGGTGCCGTGCTTGGCATAGACCGCGCCGGCGATCGCCGCAGTGAACACCACGCGGCCGCGTTCCTGCAGTCGGGCGAAGGCGTCATGCCAGGCTGAGGCTTCGGGTGAGACGTTTGCGCCTGATATCGTGACCAGCCGGCCGCCATCGGCGAGACGCGCCAGGGCCGAGGCGATGTGACGGTACGCGGTGTCGGCCATCCGGCCCGAAACGTTTGCCATCGCCGAGAACGGCGGGTTCATCAGCACGAAACTCGGGACCACCGTGGGATCGAGGTGGTCGTCGATTTGGGCCGCGTCGAAGCGCGTGACGGAAACGGCCGGAAAGAGAGAAGAAAGTAACACGGCCCGGGTCTTGGCCAGTTCGTTCAGCACAAGCCCGCTGCCGGCAATCTCGGCGAGGATGGCGAGCAGCCCGGTGCCGGCGGACGGCTCCAGCACGCGATCCGCCGCAGTAATGGCGGCCGCAGTCAGCGCAGCCAGGCCGAGCGGAATCGGGGTCGAGAATTGCTGGAAGATTTCGCTCTCGGCAGAGCGGCGCGTGTGGGTCGGCAGAAGCCTTGCGATCTTTTCCAAAGCGGAAAGTCGTGAAGCCGCAGAATCAGCTTTGCGGAAGAGCGCCTTTCCGTATTTGCGTAAGAACAGGACGGTGGCGACCTCACAAGTGTCATAGGCCATCTTCCAGTCCCAGGCGCCCGTCGCATCGGATGCGCCGGAGGCCACTTCCATTGCGGCGCGGAGAAGCGCGGCGTCGATGCGTCGGCCACGCTCGAGATGCGGAAGGAGATGACTCGCGGCAGCGATGATGACACTGGCGCCCTCGGGAGCGCGAACAGGCGAGATCGGAGCGGCCGGGTCGGCCGCGATCGGGGAATGGTCATTCATGGAGGAAGCCTTCAGGAGAGCGGGAATGGGCGAGCCGATCGGCGCTCTCTCTGACCGCGCCGGCTCAAACCCGTCCCGGCCGTCCTCTCCCTCTCAGCATCAAGGCGGTGCCCGACATGAGAAACGGCGCCCCACCGGGTTGGCGGCGCGCCGTGTACAAAGCGTTCGTCAGTATCCGAACTGCCAGGACGGCTACGCCTGGCCTTCGTCAGCGGCGACCGCTTCCGCGAGGTAGCTCGCATCGCCTTCGACGACGGTGACGGCGTATTTCGTCACGACGCAGCTCCTTCGATCGGATCATTTTCGCCCGCGAGAATGGCCTCGGCCTTCGCGATGGCGGCGTCTGCCCGCCGGCGCCAAAGCTCGACATCCATTGAGCCTTCCTCCGGAACGTGGATGAGTATTTTGAGCAGACCGAGCAGCAACTCGAAATGGCCGGCCTTGCGCTGGACCTGCTCGCCGAAACGTGAGGGAAACGCCAGGCGTGGGCCGCTATAGGCAGCGTCGCGGCCTTCCCAGGCACCGGTAACATAGGTATCGCCAGACGTTTCAACGTCCGACCTGTTGTCGTCCCAGCCCTCGTCGGCGATCGCAAGATCGCAGGCTTGGTCGAGCGTTTCGGCTTCGTAGGTTCGCTGCCGATAGATCGGCAAATGATAGGTCGTCTCGATGGTGAAGAAGGGCACGATAGCCTCCAGAATGCAAAAGCCCGGCTCGCGCCAGGCTTTGGTGTGAATGGCAGTGAAAAGACGCGGGACGGCCGAAGCCGCCCCGCGTGCTCGAGCTATTCGGCCGCGATCATGCGCGACTCGTCTGCTTCATCGGCCGGAGTTTCCTCGTCGTCGCCGGCGAGGAATTCCGGCAGCGCCTCGCCATCGCCCTCGGGCTCCGCAGCATCGACAGCCGCCGCCAATTGGGCGTCGGGCATCCGCAGGGGCTCGGGCAGCCAGCCGGCCTCGGCGAGGAGGCGCTCGGCCTCCTTGGCCATGTCGCCCTTCTTCAGATGATCGATGAGCTGCGCGGCCCGCTCGCCGGCCCCCTCCCGCACCGCTTCCAGGATGCGGAGCTTCGGGACGCGGCCGAGATAGTTCTCGACGGTCGGGCGCCAACCGGACTCCACCATGTCGAGGTCGACGGCCCGGGCGATGCGATCGGCCTCAGTGATCCGGTGCTCGACGGTGTGCGGCGTGATGCCGCCGCCGTAGCGGTCGCCCTTCTCGTAGAGCGCGTTGATGCCGAATGAGGCGCAGTGCGCGAAGAGCGCCGCCTGCTCGTCGCCGGTGAGGCCGGTCAGCCAATCCCAGAGTTCGGTCTTCTCCTTGGGCAGGCGCTCCTCCCACGTCTTGTGGCGCGCGTCGATCGCCTTGGCCGCTGGCGTGTCCTTCAGCCCTTGCGCTTGCACCGGGAAGCTGACGCTGCGCACCGAGACCTCCATCGCCGTCCCGTAGGAGGAATAGCGGGAGAAGACGTCGAGGCAGAATTTGTGCAGCACCGCCTGGAAGGCGACCGAAGGCGTGATCGCCAGCCTGTCGCGCAGCGCCAAAGTCCGCTCCGCCGTGAGCTCGGTCAGCAGGCGATCGGGGAGCGGCTTCACCGCATCATCATCCTCATCCTCTGCCTCCGCGAGCTGCCCGCCGATGGTGATGACGGCGCGCTGGATTCCCGGCGCTGATGGTTCGGCGCCGTCGAAGGTCGCGGCAGCGGGTTCGCCATCGCTGCCCTGCTCTGGCTCGGCCACGGGTAGCTCGTCCTCAGGGCGGACGTAACCGCGATCAACCAAGAGCGTGCCTTCGGCGTCGATGCCGACGAACACACCCGCGCGGGCGATGTCGGCAAGCTGATAGTTGATGGGTCGATCGTCAAAGACGGCGAGAGCCGTCTCGATTTCGCCAAGTCGCTGGTCAACCTCGTCGGGCAGCTCATCCGCGCCGTCATGCTCGGCTTCGAGCCTGGCAAATTCGGCCTTGAGCGCCTCGATGGTCGCCTGCTCTTCGGCGGTGAGACCGGCGGATACGCTGTCCAGCTCGCGCAAGCCACGCGTGTGGCCGTAGGGGAAGTCGATCGCGACCTCGATCCACTTCCAACCTTCGGCAGCGATCGTTTCTGCCTCCGCCTTCAACTTCTCGGCGACCAGGCGGTCGAGCAGAGCGACGTCCTCGAGCCAACCGCCGTCGTCGGACTGGAACAGGTCGCGCAGCACCACACCGCCAGCCGCCTCGTAGGCGTCGAGGCCGACAAACACGGCCCTCCGGTCGGAGGCGCGCGCCGTCTTCTCCGTCAGCATGCGGCGGATCTGATAGGGCTCCTTCTGCCAGGAGCCGGAGATGGCCTGCCAGACCTGTTCCTGGCGTCCATGATCCGCGGTGACGGTGAAGGCCATCAACTGCTCAAGCGACATGCCGTCCTCGGCATAGATGTCGAGCAACGCGGGCGAGACCGAGGCCAGGCGCAAGCGCTGCTTCACCACATTGACCGAGGTGAAGAAGACCGCGGCGATGTCCTCCTCGGTCCGGCCCTTCTCGCGCAGAGCCCGGAAGGCACGGAACTGATCGAGCGGGTGCAGCGGAGCTCGCTGGACGTTCTCGGCGAGCGAATCTTCCTCGGCGATGCCGCTGTCGCGAACGACGCAGGGCACCGGCGCGGTCTTGGCCAGGCGCTTCTGCTTCACGAGCAGCTCCAGCGCGCGATAGCGGCGGCCGCCGGCCGGGATCTCAAACATGCCGGTCTCGGCGCCTTCGGGGTCGAGGACCCGGCGGACGTTGAGGCTCTGGAGCAAGGTACGCCTGGCGATGTCCTCGGCCAGCTCCTCGATGGAGACGCCGGCCTTCACACGCCGGACGTTTGACTGGCTGAGCACCAGCTTGTTGAAGGGAATGTCGCGCGAGGACGACAGCGTGATCTTCTGAACGGCAGTAGCCATAGGTAATACTCCGCGACGGGCGACCCAAAGTCTCTCTCTGGACCTCCAACCCGTCACGAAGCGCGGCGCCGCCCTCTTCCTCTCAAGGGCAGCGCCACAAACTGACGATCAGGAAAGACGGAAAGGCACGGAGTAGGAAGCACGCCTTTCCGCATCTCCGGCTTTCCGGGTGTCAGGTCGCGCGGTCGGGCAGCTTCTTCGCGCGAGCCTCCAGCTGGAGAACGTGAACGTCCAGCATCTCCAGGTCCGCGCCCTGCTACAACGTGCTAGCGACAAGAGGAAAATGAGACTGGTACGCATCCGCCTCGTCGGGGACTGCGGATGAAGTCTGACGGTCCTCAGCAGATACGGGCTGCTGCGCGTGCATCCAGTCGGCGGCCTGCTGCGCCTTGCTGGCGGCAGTAAAGATGGCCCGAGGATCGTCCTTCAACACTTCGATCCACGACGCAATATACGCTGCGTGATCGGGATGCGGATAATGGGCTATGCCCAAATCGGCAAGGACAAGCCCGCTGAGAATCTCCACGCAACATTCCTCGGCGGCATAGGCAGCCGAGCCGAACCGACCCGAGAGATCGCGGTCAAGCCGGTGCTTTGCCCCTGAGGCATGGCCGTCCTCATGCAGCCAGACAGCATAGAATGATGCGGCATCGCGGAAGGACGCGAAGTCCGGCATGAATACCGTGTCCGATGACGGAAGGTAGTAAGCCTCGGATCCGCCGAATACAGTCTTGATCCCGAGGTTGGCGATGAAAGCTTCCGCATGCGCGAGGCGCTCGTTCTCTGGAAGGACGTTCGTCGGAGGGCGCTCGTATCCGTCCACCTGAGCGACGTTGAACACCGAGAATGCTCGGGCAAACATCCGCCGATCGCCGTCATCGTCGTCAGCCGGCTCGGACGGAGCGACCTGCTTCCACAGCACAACAGTGGTAGCGCGTTCGCCCTTGCGCACCTGCGCGCCAGCGTCCCGCCATTGCCGATAGGTGCCCCACAGGCCATCGCTGTAATGGCTGGCCGTGGCTGCGACCCAGAGCGCCACCGTGTTTATGCCCCGGCAGCGTCTGCCCGAAGCGACGTTGATTGGGCGAGCAACACTCGTCCCGTTGTGGAACCACGGCGCACGCCACTGGCCTGCACCTTGCTCGATTGCCGCGATGATCTCCGCGGTGATGCGCGTGTAAACATCGGCACGCGCTCCGGACTGCATCCTGAAAGACATCGTGATAGCTCCTTGGGAGCGACGCGAGCGCACGGGATCGCCACCGCTTGCGGGCGGCGTCACGCTCAACGTCGATGGGAAGGGATCAGTGAAAAGCTGGTGAGACAGCCTGACTGTTTAGATAACGGCCCATATTCGGGGCCAGTAGCGGCGCGAAGCTCGACGCGACCATCCTCTATCTCGAGCGCCTTGAGCTGCTCGGTTCGATGAGAGCTGAGGCCGAACTGCAGGTTGATGCTAGCGAGCGGCGCCGGAAGCTGACGGAGGTAAGCCGCCGGCTCTCCAACTAAGCTGGACAAGTTGGCCGAAACTCCAGTGAGTCGGCGCGTCGGAACCGGGCAGCAGCAGAGCGAGGCGCTCGGCATCGTCGCGGCGGCCTCAACCCGGATCGCAGCGCTCTCGAGCGTTCGGGTCCGGCTTCGCTCGGTCCGTCTACGCACGTGGCATAGAGGTCCGACAGGGATAGATAGCGCTCGTCCGCTGGCCGCGAGAACCGTTCCGACGATACTCGGCCGACGCGCTCGCCGCGGGTCACGTCCACCTGGTAGCCGCCGATGTGGTCGTGGCCAGCGCTCAGAACTTCTGACTTGGGTCATGGGTCATCTCCACGACAGGCACCGGAGACCTCTCCTCCGTTTTCAACCCGTCATGGCGAAGCCCGTCCGCTCTCTCACTCTAAAAGGGGGCGTTGCGGGGTTCTCCCCGCAGAAGGGGTCGGCCGAGACCTCAGGCTCGGGCGTAGGGGAAGGCTTTCCCCCGCAGCGCATAATACGCGACATCCGTGCGTTCGGCGGCCTTGCCGTCTATCGCGACAAAGCGGCCCCGAAGAACATGGCACCGATCTTTTGAGCAGATGATCAGTGGCGTTCACGGCGAAGGAGACGCAATCCCGATAGTGGACATTCACCAAGTTCGGTGACGAACTTCAACGGCAACGGCGAATCTCAAACTTGTGGGCGTAGTTTCACCGATTTTTGTGCACACGAAATTCAGAGAGAAGTCGAGGTAATCAAGTAGATCTTCTGCGTTGAAAACGACATCAGTCATCCGTGCGATCGACTTGTGGTGATACACGTCATTTCGAGCATCACGAACCGTTTGAATTTCCGCTTGAAGTGATCCAGCGAGAGGCGGTTTGGACCGCGCACGAATCGCGAAGAGAATATGGTCCAGTGATCTTCGATCAGACGCGCTATGTGACTAAGATGGCAAGCCTCGACAAACTGGAACCCGTTTACAAATCCCCAAACGAGATTTCGCTGAAATCGGTCCCCGTCGATGGCGTAGATGATCTCGCCGAATGAGTGTGCGGTGTCGGATGGTATTGGCACAGTTCCGATCTTCTTTACGGATCGAGCTTTGTTGCCATTTCGCAACTCATCATCGATCTTCCGCCACCACCGCTGGTGATCGTAATGCCGCTCCAGTGTGACGGCCACGGTGGACCGAAAAGCGGTTTCGAACGAATGGAACAGCCCAAACAACTGGGCGTGTTCTGCCACCTTGCGGTTGTAAACCTGGAAAAGAGCTGGCCGCCATTCCCCAGCGATGCCTGGTCGTTACCTGATTGGCCAGGAATCATTCGTGCAAGGACGGCGTGCGCGCAGCGCATCGCCCTCTGAAATGGCACCCGGAGAGCGTGAGCATAGCGGCCCGAAGGGGCACGCGGGTCCGAGTGCAACGACGAGACCGGCTTAGCAGCGGCACCCGGGAACGGGCCAGTGATAGCGGTCGCCGAAGGGGAGCCCCTTTTCCGAGTGCCCCCGGCGAGGAGCACATTATGTCTTGCGCGATGGGATCGTTACCCGCATGGGCCGAGACCCCGTTTCCGTAAGGGACTCGGTAAGCGCAGCTCATAGAGCCCGGTTCGCGACAGCGAACGCGCGCATCTAGGTACGTGGCCTTCGCCAGAGATGAACAAACCGCACCCGATCTTGTCCAGTCTGTCTCGCTCATAAAACGGAACACCGACAAGCCTTGGGCTGCCGGGTCGGGCAAGCGATCTGCGGCTTACTTTCGCGAAGAACTAATAGTGGGGTTATATCCAGTGGTTTGACGGCGCGGCCGAGGCCATGGTGTGGCACATGAAAACTCGCGCCCTAGTGGCCTGGAATGTGCGTCGGATTCGCGTAGAGCGAGGTATCTCGCAAGAAAAATTGGCTTGCGAGGCTGGGATAGACCGCTCCTACATGAGCAGTCTTGAACGGCAGTCGAAAAACCCGACGATTGATCTTCTTGAGCGGATCGCCGACACGCTCGGCGTTCATTTGTCCGAGCTCTTTGTTCAGCCGCCCAAGGGTACACGGATTCCAACCTCGTCCAACGGTCGCAAACCGGAGCGCCCGCAGCGCAGCAAGAAACAGTTACGGTCAGTGCAAGTTCGCTGATGCGGTAACAGTCTTGTCAATGATAGCCCGTGTGGGTTACCGCTGACCGCTCCGGAGTGTTCGTCATATCAGCGCCTCCAAGCATTCGGAGGCGCGCATACCGCATGACGCACGGGTCCATCCTTCCATCAGGGAACGGTTCAAATTGGACGAGGTCACCCAGTGTGCCGGACACAGCCCATAGTGTCGTCGATTGGTCTCTTGCTGGAATGGCGTCCGAAACGCTGGCCGGTCGAAGGCGCGGGCGAACATTGCAAGGGCTTGCTCGTCATCGATGTCCTGAAACTTGTCGACGAAATTGCGCAGCTCGCCTTCGCTGTCGGGAAACGGAATGCCCTCGACCAGGCGGCGCAGGAGGAATTCGGCTCGAAGCCGGAGACGCTCCTCGAATTCCGCGCCGGACCAGATCGCTACTTTAGGGACACCCAGTTTCGCGGCCGCCGCGCGAACCTCATCGCGACGCTGGGCGGAGACACTGCCACGGCATACGAACTTGAACGCGTCAGGTTTGCCGGTTACTGCGTTCACCGCCGCGGCCATATCCTTCTCCGCCTTCGCGTGGGTCAGGCTGCCGCGATTGACGCATTGAATGACAGTGCGCTCGTCCGGTTGGTCGTCGAACGGACGTGTGCCGATGATGTCACGCCCTTGGTCACTTCCCGTCTGACCGAACCAAGCGAGATCAGTCCAGCCATCGCAAAGGTGGTAGGCGAACACGAGGCGTTCGAACTCGGTGCCGCTGAAATCCTCGAAGTGAATCGGCCGGACCGTCCGAGCTATCGTCACCTGCCTACCTCCTGGCTCCCAGAGCACGGAGCGGGTTGATGATCTGAATGTCCTCGAAGTCCTTTTCATTATCGGTCACGACGACGCACTGGTTGGCTTCGGCTACAGCGGCAATGATTGTGTCTAGCGCGCTTCGCGAACGGCCTTTGGCTTTGCCGTTGGCCATCAGCCGCGCCCACACGAGGCCAGCTTTCTCGTCGAACGACAGCACGCGGCCAGCGAACAGCGCTTGCGGACCTTCGGGGCCCGCGAACCAAGTTTCAAGGCTATTGCGCTTCTTGCCCTTTGGTTTCTCTAAGATGCCTCGGCGGATTTCGGCGACGGTAAGCGAAGCAATGAAGAGGTCGTCATCCTTCTGAGCACCCATCCAAGCCAGCAGCGAGTCCGACGGCTCCGGCTTTATGATGTTGCTGATGATATTGGTATCAAGGAGGTAGCGCGTCACAGATCGACCTTACGCCCCTCTTCTCGCGGGCGGCTGAGGCCGAGATCTGCGCCGACCATAGGTGAGCGACGCAGCGCGGCGAGAATCCCCCCCGCTTTTGGAGGCTCACCCGCCACTGCCTGCCGTATAGTCCGGCGAAGCTGCCCGGCTTCCGGACCGTCCTCCGTCAATTTCCGGGCAAGGGATCGAAGCAGATCGCGGTCGGCGTCGAGCGCCTGGATCTCGAACCGCGCGATGCCACGCTTAGTCAGGCGGGACCGATAATTCTCGAGGGCTCTCTTCTGCGCACTGTTGCTCATCGCGTCCCTCCGTGCTATATCCAGATATATAACCGTATTTTCTTTGGAGTGCAAGGCTGGTGGAATTGTTATCGGTCTCGCCAAATGAAGATGGCCCCTCAAAGGCATGGGTGCCGCAGGGGGGTGCCACCATGACAAGACGCCCCTCTTCCAAGGGGGGCGATCACAAAAATATTATGGCTACGACGACGGTCGACCCGCGTCCCGCCGCTGCGCTGCCACCCGCCAGAATCTGCTCCAATTCGCCGCAAGCCATTGACTTACAATACATTTTTACCTTGCCGACGCGCTGCTGCTGGGCATCATTGTCGCGAAGCGGGGTATTCCGCGCTAGGACAAGGACGCGATCGTGGCGCGACCGAGACGTACAACAGCCGAACAGCTTCTTGTGGTTACCGACGCGACCCGCGAACCGGTTGCGCTTGCCTCATCAAAACCCGATCCACGCCTCGTCAATCTGGTCCGACTGCTGGCGCGACAGGCCGCGCGGGACTTCATTCGAGCCGAAACTGATAGCCGGACGCGAGACCACCTTCCGGAGTAAGGAGGTCGCCTCGTGAAGGTCGCGCTCTACGCCCGCTACTCATCAGACAATCAGCGAGACGCTTCAATCGAGGATCAGTTGCGGCTGTGCCGCCTGCACGCCGAGAAGCAGGGCTGGACGGTCGTCGATAGCTATACCGATCGCGCAATCTCTGGCGCGTCGCTGTTGCGTCCCGGCATTCAGGAACTGATCGGCGACGCGATGCGCGGCAAATTCGTCGTCGTGCTCGCAGAGGCGATGGATCGCCTGAGCCGCGATCAGGAGGATATCGCTGGACTGTTCAAGCGTATGGCTTTCGGCGGTGTGCGTATCGTTACGCTGTCGGAGGGTGACGTGACGCATCTGCACGTCGGTCTCAAGGGCACAATGAACGCTCTCTTCCTGAAGGATCTCGCCGACAAGACGCGCCGCGGGCTGCGCGGCCGCGTCGCGAATGGCAAGTCCGGTGGTGGGCTCTGCTTTGGGTATGACGTGGTGAAGCAGTTCGCGGCGAATGGCGAGCCGATCCGCGGCGATCGGACGATCAACAAGGCGGAAGCTGCCGTCGTACGCCGTATCTTTGCAGACTACATTGCCGGCAAGTCGTCCCGCGCGATTGCCTTTGAGCTGAATAAGGAAGCCGTGCCTGGACCACAGGACGCCGAATGGGGGCCGTCAACGATCCATGGCAACCCGAAGCGCGGCGTCGGGATCCTCAACAACGAACTTTATGTCGGGCGCCTCGTCTGGAACCGGCTCCGCTATCTGAAAGACCCGGATACGGGAAAGCGGGTGTCGCGTCTCAATCCTGAATCCGAGTGGGTGATTCAGGAGGTTCCGGAGATGCGCATCATCGACCAGGAAGTTTGGAATGCGGTGAAAGCGCGCCAAAAATCACTCGCCTATGAGACGTCTGAGCCCGGCGAGAACCCGTTGAATGAGCGGCGGCGCCCGAAGCACCTATTTGCCGGCCTCGTGAAGTGTGGCTGCTGTGGCGGCGGTTATACGATGATCTCGAAAGATCTGCTTGGCTGCGCAACGTCGCGGAATAAGGGCACCTGCGAAAACCGCTTGAACATAAGGCGAGACGCCCTTGAAGCCTCCGTGCTTAGCGGCCTCCGGACACACTTGATGGAGCCCGGGCTATTCAAGGAGTTCTGCGACGAATTCACTCGCGAGGTGAACCGGCTGCGGATTGAGCGCAGCGCAGACATCATCAGTCAGCGCAAAGAGTTGGAACGCGTTCAACGGGACTTGGATCGAGCGATCCAAGCCATCCTGGATGGTGTGCCCGGCGCTCAGCTCAAGGACAAGATTGGTGGTCTTGAAGCCCGCAAGGCCGAACTGACCGAGTTGCTGGCGAACGCTGAGGAACCACCGCCCCTTCTGCATCCGAACATGGCGGAGATATACCGCCAGCGGGTCGCCGCGCTTTACGAGAGCCTACTGAGCGCGGACGGCACGGCCGAGGCGGCTGAGCTGTTCCGGACGCTGGTCGATCAGGTGACGCTCGTGCCCAACGAGGCCGAACTGGCGATCGTGCTGCGCGGCGACCTGGCTGCGATCCTTCGGTTCGCCGCGAACAAGAAAAACCCCGACATCCTTGCGGAAGCCGGGGTTTTGGGTGCCTTGCTTTCGCAAGAATCGTTGGTTGCGGGGATAGGATTTGAACCTATGACCTTCAGGTTATGAGCCTGACGAGCTACCGGGCTGCTCCACCCCGCGTTAAACCGTTGCGCGCCTTCGTTAAAATGCCGGGGACGGGGGATGAGGGCCGGCGCTGTTCGCGTGGCTTGCTTCTTCCGTCCCAAAGGCTTCCTTGGAAGGCAACCCCGGGGCAAAGCCCGTCGGGTGCGGGGGGTATGTACCAACCCGGGCTGCCTTTGGAAAGGGCTGCGAGGACGTTTTTTTCGACTTTATGACAGGTGGATGGACCGGATTCCGGCCCGCCAGCCGCGCCCTTGCCAGAAGTTCCGCAAAGGGCCAGCTTGCCGCAACAAAACCAAGGGCGAAACGCCAGTTTAGGGAGCAACGCCATGGACCATATCCGGGACCAGATCTTGGACCGATCTTTGGACCGATCCCTGACAAGCGCCCCGCTGCGGGCCCTCGACGACGCCTTCCACGCCATGGTCGCGCGGTCGCGGGCGGAGCCGGCCGCTGATCTGGCCGAGCGGCTCGACCGGCTGGCGCGGCTGCGCGCCGTCGTCGCCGACAATGAAGAGCGCTTCCGCCAGGCGATCTCGGCCGATTTCGGCCACCGCTCGGCGGTCGAGACCACCATTGCCGAGACCATGATGGTCTACAGCGAGATCCGGCATGCGACAAAACACCTGAAGAGCTGGATGGCGCCGCAGCGCATCGCCACCGCGCTGCAATTCCTGCCGGCGCGCAACCGGCTGATGCCGCAGCCGCTCGGCGTCGTCGGCATCATCGCGCCCTGGAATTATCCGCTCCAGCTGACGCTGGCGCCCGCGATCGGCGCGATTGCCGCCGGCAACCTGGTCATGATCAAGCCGAGCGAGCTCGTCCCGCATTTCGCAGGCCTGCTGAAAGAGACGGTTGCCGCAAGGTTCGACGCGACCGAGCTGCTCGTCACCGGCGTCGAGGACGAGATCGCCAAGGCCTTCGCGTCGCTCCCCTTCGATCATCTGGTGTTCACCGGCTCGACCCGGGTCGGACGGCTGGTCGCGGAGGCCGCGGGGCGCAATCTGACGCCTGTGACGCTCGAACTCGGCGGCAAGTCGCCTGCTATCATCGACGCCTCCGCCGATCTCGATGAGGCGGCCGAGCGCATCGCCTACGGCAAGCTGCTCAATGCCGGGCAGACCTGCATCGCGCCGGATTACGTGCTGGTGCCGGAGCGCTCGCTGCAGGCCTTCGCCGAGAAGCTGCGCACGCAGATGCGGCGCATGTTCGGCACCGATCCCGCGAACAAGGACTACACCTCCGTCATCTCCGACCGGCACTACGCGCGGCTCGAAGGTCTCGTCGCGGATGCCGTAGAGCGCGGCGCAAGAATCCTGCAACCGGCAAGGGCCGACGATCCCAACTGGAAGGCGCACCGCAAATTCCCGCCGACGCTGATCCTTGGCGCCACCGAAGACATGGCGGTGATGCAGGAGGAGATATTTGGGCCGGTGCTGCCGGTGCTGGGCTATCGCGAGCCGGCGGATGCCATCGCCTTCGTCAACCGCCGCGACCGGCCGCTTGCGCTCTACTGGTTCGGCAAGGACCGCGACGCGCGCGACGCGGTGCTGTCGCGCACCGTCTCCGGCGGCGTCACCGTCAACGACTGCCTGTTCCACTTCGCGCAGGTGAACCAGCCGATGGGCGGCGTCGGCGCATCCGGCACCGGCGCCTATCACGGCGAATGGGGTTTTCGCACGTTCAGCAAGCTGAAGCCGGTGTTCTACCGCTCGAAATTCAACCGCCTCGCCGATCTCTACCCGCCCTATGGCGGCAAGATCGCGCGGCTGGAGAAGATGATGCGGTTCATGTCGTAGGGGCAGTCGTTCCGGGGCGCGAAGCGAACCCGGAACCTCGAGATTCCGGGTTCGCGCTACGCGCGCCCCGGAATGACGATAAGGGGAGAAACAACATTGTCTGACACATTCGATTTTGTCGTCGTGGGCGCGGGCTCCGGCGGCTGCACCGTTGCGGGGCGGCTGTCGGAGGATGCGGCGACATCAGTGGCGCTGCTCGATGCGGGCGGGCGGAACGACAGTTGGCGGATCACCACGCCATTCGGGCTCGCTTTGCCATACCGCGCGGCCAACTGGGCGTTCGACACTGTGCCGCAGAAGGGATTGAACGGCCGCATCGGCTATCAACCGCGCGGCAAGGGCCTCGGCGGTTCCTCGGCGATCAACGCGATGGTCTACATCCGCGGCAACAAATGGGACTACGACCACTGGGCCGCGCTCGGCAATGCCGGCTGGTCGTATGCGGATGTGCTGCCCTACTTCAAGCGCTCGGAGAACAACGCCGATTTCGACGGCGAATATCATGGCAAGGGCGGCCCGCTGCATGTCAACAAGCTGCGCTCGGACAATCCGATCCATGACGTCTTCCATCAGGCTGCGCGCGAGGCGCAGTTCCGCATCCGCGAGGACTTCAATGCCGACGACCATGAAGGGCTCGGCAGCTACCAGGTGACGCAGCACGGTGGCGAGCGCTGGAGCGCGGCGCGCGCCTATGTGGATCCCCACATGGGCAAGCGGGCGAATCTGCGCGTCGAGACGCAAGCGCATGCCACGCGCATCCTGTTCGAAGGTGGGCGCGCAGCGGGCGTCGAGTACCGGCAGGGCAAGGAGCTGAAGCAGCTCCGCGCCCGCCGCGAGGTGATCCTCGCCTCCGGCGCCTTCCAGTCGCCGCAGTTGCTGATGCTGTCGGGCGTCGGCGACGGCGATGCGCTTGCCGCGCACGGCATCGGCGTCGTGCATCATTTGCCGGGCGTCGGGCGCAATCTGCAGGACCATCCGGATTTCGTGTTCGTCTACGCCTCCGACTATCCGCACTTCGTTCACGCGTCACTCGGCCGGCTGCCATCCCTGCTGCGCGCGATCCAGCGGTACCGCCGCGAGCGACGCGGCCTGATGACCACCAATTTCGCCGAGTGTGGCGGCTTCCTGAAGACGCAGGCCCACCTCGACGTGCCGGACATTCAACTGCACTTCATCATCGCGATGCTCGACGACCACGGCCGCAAGAAGCACAAGGAAGCGGGCTTCTCGTGCCATGTCTGCCTGCTCAGACCGAAGAGCCGCGGCAGCGTCTGGCTGAAGAGCGCCGATCCGCTCGCAGCCCCCATGATCGATCCGAACTTCTTGGGCGAGGCGGAGGATCTCGAGACGATGGTCGCAGGCTTCAAGACCACGCGACGGCTGATGGAGACGCCTGCGATGCGCGCGTTGCAGAAGAAGGACATGTTCACGTCCGATGTGAAGACGGACGACGACATCCGCGCCATCCTGCGCAATCGCGTCGACACCGTCTATCACCCCGTCGGCACCTGCAAGATGGGCACGGACGCGATGGCCGTGGTCGATCCGCATTTGAAGGTGCACGGCGTCGAGGCCTTGCGCGTCGTCGATGCCTCGATCATGCCGACGCTGATCGGCGGTAACACCAATGCGCCGACGATCATGATCGGAGAGAAGGCGGCGGATATGATCAGGGCGGAAGTGCGGGCGAATTAGCGACGCTGTCGCGTCACTCTCCACTGTCGTCCCGGCCTAGTGGTTCATCACAGTGATTTTGACGTTTTGATACCGAGCCATTCGAGGATCGGCAAGCTTTCCGGTGGCACGAGGATTTCGATGCTTCTGGGGACGCCGGGTTGACGTCGGATGAAGCCGTTTCGTTCGAGGGTGACGATCATCTGATGGACCGAAGGCGGGCTGACGCGGAAGTGGCGCTGGATGTCGGCTTCGGCGGGGGACGTCCGAACATATGGGCGTAGGTATGGATGAAGGCCAGGTAATAACCCTGCTTCTCGGTGAAGCGCGCGCCTGATTTTTGACTCATCGTTGGATTCGTCCCGGCCTCCGACAAGGAGGCAAAGCATGAATGTACGTTATCGGGTCGAATTGAGCCAAGCCGAGCGCGACGAACTGACGGCGATGCTCGGCGGCGGCAAGCACGCCGCCCGCAAGCTTAAGCGGGCGCAGATTTTGCTGGCGGCCGATGGAGGCTGCCGCGACGAGGAGATTGCCCGGACCGTGAGTGTCAGCCTCTCCACCGTCGGCCGGACCAGGCGCCGCTTCGTGGAAGGCAATATGGAGCGGGCCCTGAGCGAGGAGCCGCGTCCGGGCGCTGAGCGCAAGCTGACCGGCAAGGAGGAAGCCCTGCTGGTGGCGACCGCATGCGCCAAGCCGCCCGCTGGCTGCAAACGCTGGACGCTGACGCTGCTGGCCGACACGATGGTCAAGCTCACCGATCACAACAGCCTGTCGGGCGAGACCGTGCGTCGCCGGCTGGCCGAGAACGACCTCAAGCCGTGGCGCAGGGACATGTGGTGCATTCCCCATGTCGACGGCGAATACGTTGCCCGCATGGAGGACGTGCTCGACCTCTACGCCGAGACGCAGAATCCCGCCCGGCCGCTGGTCTGCTTCGACGAGACCCCCATCCAGCTGATCGGCGAGGTGCGCCAGCCGGTCCCGGCCCAACCGGGACAGCGCGAGCGCTACGATTACGAGTATCGCCGCAACGGCACCGCCAATCTCTTCGTCACCTTCGATCCACATCGGGGCTGGCGCAACGTCAAGGTCACCGACCGCCGCGCCGCCGTGGACTACGCCCACTGCATGCGTGATCTCGTCGACGTCCATTATCCCGACGCCGCCTGCATCCGTGTCGTGCAGGACAATTTGTCGATCCACAAGCCTGGGGCGCTGTATGAGGCCTTCGCGCCCGCCGAGGCCCGGCGCATCCTGCGCCGCCTCGAATTCCACTTCACCCCGAAGCACGCCAGTTGGCTCAATATGGTCGAGTGCGAGATCAGCGTGCTACAGCGTCAGTGTCTCGGCCGCCGCATCGACGATCCCAAAAGGCTCCGAAACGAGATCGCAGCATGGCAAAAGAGGCGGAATAAAACCCGAGCCCGCATCAAATGGATGTTCACAACAGAAAAAGCCCGCACCAAACTCGGCCGCGCCTATCCAGCCACCGCCAAAGAGTCATAATCACTGTGATGAACCACTAGTGCGCAATTGCGCATGGGGGCCGGGACGACGGAAGCAATCAATTCAACAAGAACCCGCCGTCCACCGTCACCACGCTCCCCGTCATGTAGCGCGAGGCCTTCGAGGCCAGCAGCAGGATCGCGCCGTCGAGATCGGACTCGGCGCCGACGCGGCGCTGGGGGATGCGTTTTGCCAGGCGCTCGCCTGCCGGCGTCGACCAGAAGGCGTGGTTCATCTCGGTGTCGATATAGCCGGGCGCCAGCGCGTTGATGCGGATGTTCTGCCCCGCAAGCTCCAGCGCCATCGCCTTCGTCGCCTGGATGATGCCGGCCTTGGAGATCGCGTAGGGCGACACCGCTTTCAAGACGCCGGTGCCGAGCACCGAGGCGATGTTGACGATGTTGCCTTCCTGCTTGCGCGCGATCATGCGCCGCGCGACTTCCGTCGCGAGGAAATAGGCGCCCTTGAGATTGGCGCCGATCACCGTGTCCCAATCGGCCTCGGTCTGCTCGGTCGCCAGCTTCTCGATGGCGATGCCGGCATTGTTGATCAGCACCGTGACGGGACCGAGCGCGGCTTCCGTGGCATCGACGGCCTTCGCGATCGAGGCGATGTCGGTGACGTCGAGCGCGACGGCGGCGGCGCGGCCGCCGTTGCCGCGGATCTCCTGTTCCAGATTCTTCAACTTGTCCGTTTGCCGTGCCGCGAGCGCGACGGCCGCGCCATGCGCCGCCAGCAGCCGGGCAAACTGCCACCCCAGCCCCTGGCTCGCGCCGGTGACGAGGATGGTTTCTTTACTGACGTCGAATAGGCCTGACATGACGATTTCCTTGGGCGTAACCCTTGAGCTTCCGGAGCCAAAAATACAGACGATTTTAGCGGTCTGACACCAGAATGATCGGTTCGGCGTTCATTCGTTCCATCGAGGCAGGGCTCTGCTCATGAACAGTTTCGATCTCGCGGTCTATGCGGCGCTCGCCATCGCCATCGGCTTCGGATTCAGGACCGGCCTGCTGCGCAGCGCCATGACCATCCTCGCCTATCTGCTCGCCGCGCCCATCGCGGTCGCGCTGATGCCGCTGATCGTGCCGCAGGTCGCAAGCAATCCGAACGCGCCGCTGCTCCAGAACTGGATCTGGTTCTTCGGCATCTTTCTCGTCGTCGGCATGTTGTTCGGACATATCGGCCGCCTCGCGGTGAACGACACGGTCCGTGAGGCCGGGATCGGCGACCGCCTTGGCGGCGCCGCGCTCGGCGCCATCAGGGTCGGCCTCGTCGCCACCACGCTGGTGCTGGTGTTCGACCAGATCGTGCCGGCCAACCGCCAGCCTCCCTTCCTGGCCGGCTCGCATCTGCGGCCACTGTTCTCGGCGGCCGGGCAGATGGGCTTCAAGTCGCTGCCGCCGGAAGCCGCTGCCGCGATCGACCGCCTCAAGCAGGAGCGGCACATCTGATCAGGCGCATTTGCATCGCCGCGCGGATGCGCATGCATTTTGGTGCGAGCCCGTCCCTTATCAGCGGCACCACGATTGGCTAGAGTGCCGCCCGTCCAAAACCTGCCTGACATTACGGGAGTGAAACAGTGGATCTTGGGATCAAAGGTCGCCGCGCCATCGTCTGCGCATCCAGCAAGGGCCTCGGCCGCGCCTGCGCCATCTCGCTGGCCGAAGCCGGCGTTCACGTCACGCTGACCGCGCGCGGCGCCGAGGCCCTGAAGAAAACCGCCGACGACATCCGCAAACTCTATCCGGCCGTCACGGTCACCGAGATCGTCGGCGACATCACGACGCCGGCGGGCCGCGAGGCCGTGCTGAAGGCCTGCCCCGAGCCGGACATCCTGATCAACAATGCCGGCGGCCCGCCGCCCGGCGATTTCCGCAACTGGACCCGCGACGACTGGATCAAGGCGATCGACGCCAACATGCTGACCCCGATCGAGCTGATCAAGGCGACCGTGGACGGCATGATGGCGCGCAAGTTCGGCCGCATCGTCAACATCACCTCGGCCGCGGTGAAGGCGCCGATCGACATCCTCGGCCTCTCCAACGGCGCGCGCGCCGGCCTCACCGGCTTCATCGCCGGCCTGTCGCGCAAGACCGTGATCAACAACGTCACCATCAACGGCCTCCTGCCGGGCCCGTTCGAGACCGACCGCCTGACCGGCACCGCCAAGGCCGAGGCCGACAAGCGCGGCACAACGCCGGAGCAGATCCTGGCCGAGCGCGCCAAGCTCAATCCCGCCGGCCGCTTCGGCCAGCCGGACGAGTTCGGCTATGCCTGCGCTTTTCTCTGCGGCGCCAAGGCCGGCTTCATCACCGGGCAGAACATCCTGCTCGACGGTGGCGCGTTCCCGGGCACGCTGTGAGCCATCGCGCCTGAGACGGCGCAATCCACGAAAGACCATCATGCCCGGGCTTGCCCCGGGCATGATGGTGTGGAGGCGTCAGAGCCCAATCATTTCCGGCTCACTGCGAGCCCGGCTACTCATCGCCGTTTCGTCGGCTCATCCTCGTCCCGTTCGCTGGGACCGGAGGAATCGGCAGTGAGGCGCTCATCGGTCCAGTCGATGCCGAGTTCGTCGAGACCGTCGGCCAACAGATCGCCCAGCATCGGCTCGCCCAGCAGATATTGCACAGCTTCACGCCGGGGCGCCTTGTATTCGGCGCGGGCCTCGGCGGCGCGGGCGCGCAGATCGTCCCACTCGTCGACGGAGCCGTCGCCGCGGCCAATCCACATCAGCGTCACGAGGTCGAGCTGCTCGTCCTCGTTCAGCGCCCCGATGAAGCCGGTCAACTCGCTTGCGACCGGATCGGACGCCGTGTCCTCCAGAACGTCGATCCCGTCATCGTCGGAGGGGTTCGAGCCCGAGTCCGGATCGGATGCTGCTTCCTTGACGTCGAATTCGCGGGCCTTCTCGATGATGAAAGCGACCTTCTCGGCGGAAATTGCAAGCTCTGGCATCGTCTTCCCCTCTCGCTCTTCTCTGGTTTTTCCTGGGTTCCAGCGATAACGCGGCGCGCCACCAGATGATCCATTGCGCTTCATGGCGGAAACCCGCATGTTTCGGCGCCAAAGCGTTCTCTCTCGTCATTCCGGGGCGCGACGTCGTCGCGAACCCGGACTCTCACGCAACGATCTCGAGATTCCGGGTTCGATGCTTGCGCATCGCCCCGGAATGACAGCGAGGCGCAAAGCAAGAACATGGGGATGCGCCGGATGTCGTGGAAGGTGGGCAAGGTCAAGATCACGAAACTCGTCGAGATGGAGACAGTCGGCTCGACCCGCTTCATCCTGCCGGCCGCGACCAACGATGAAATCCGGAAGCTGCCCTGGCTGATCCCGCATTTCGCCACCGAAGAGGGCCGACTGAAAATGTCGATCCACTCGCTGGTGGTCGAGACGCCGACGCGCCGCATCGTGGTCGACACCGGTCTCGGCAACGACAAGCAGGGCCGCGGCGTCCCCGTCTGGAACAACCGCAGCACGCCGTTTCTGGAGACCATGGCGGCGGCGGGCTTTCCCCCTAACAGCATCGACACCGTGCTGTGCACACATCTTCATGTCGACCATGTCGGCTGGAATACGAAACTGGTCGACGGCAAATGGGTGCCGACCTTCCCGAAGGCGCGCTACCTGTTCGGCGAGACCGAATACGAGTATTGGCGCGATTATACGGCCGAGCCGGACAAGGTCGCGGTGTTCAACGATTCCGTGAATCCGGTCGTCGATGCCGGCCAGGTCGAGCTGATCCCAGGCGATCACCGGCTCTGCGAGGAGATCAGCGTGATCCCGACCCCCGGCCACAGCCCCGGTCACATGAGCGTCCTGATCGAGTCCGGCGGTGAGCAGGGGCTGCTCACCGGCGACGTTGCCCATCATCCCTGCCAGATGTCGCATCTCGACTGGTGCTCGGTCATCGATACCGATCCCGCCCAATCGGCGGCAACGCGGCACAAGGTGTTCTCGCGCTTTGCCGACACCCCGACGCTGGTGATCGGCGGGCATTACTCGGCCGGACACATCAGGCGGGATGGGGACGCGTTCAGGTTCGTGGCGCTGGGATGAGACGCAATCGTAGGGTGGGCACAGCGCGGCGTGTCCACCCTCCCGGGCAAGGAAAAGATTTGGTGGGCACGGCGCTCCGCACCTTTGCCCACCCTACAAAGGAGGGGCTGCAATGCGCCCCGTTTTGAGCGGTTGAATTTCCCGCCGCCCTGTTCCATGAAGCTATTTAACCGATCGGTCCATCTCCAGGGAGAAACGAGAATGAAGCTTGTTCGTTACGGCGAAAAGGGTGCGGAAAAGCCCGGCCTGATCGACAAATCCGGCCAGTTGCGCGACCTGTCGGCGCATGTGAAGGACCTGACCGGCGAGGCCTATTCGCCGGAAAGCCTGAAGAAGCTCGCCGCGCTCGACCCCGCCTCGCTGCCCGCCGTTTCCGGCAAGCCGCGGTTCGGCGCGCCCGTCACCGGCATCTCGAAATTCGTCGCCATCGGCCTCAACTACAGCGACCACGCCAAGGAAACGGGAGCCGCGATCCCGACCGAGCCGATCATCTTCATGAAGGCGAACACCTCGCTGTCCGGCCCGAACGACGCGGTCGAGAAGCCGCGCGGCTCGACCAAGCTCGACTGGGAAGTCGAGATCGCCGCCATCATCGGCACCCGCGCCAAGTACGTCTCCGAAGCCGACGCGCTGAACTACGTCGCCGGCTATTGCGTCTGCAACGACGTCTCCGAGCGCAACTTCCAGACCGAGCGCCTCGGCCAGTGGACCAAGGGCAAGTCGCACGACACCTTCGGCCCGGTCGGCCCGTGGCTCGCCACCAAGGACGAGATCAAGGACGTGCAGAACCTGTCGATGTGGCTCGACGTCAACGGTCAGCGCCGCCAGACCGGCTCGACCAAGACCATGATTTTCTCCATGGCCAAGTGCATCTCCTATGTCTCGCAGTTCATGACGCTGCTTCCGGGCGACATCATCACCACGGGCACCCCGCCCGGCGTCGGCCTCGGCATGAAGCCGCCGACCTTCCTCAATGTCGGCGACGTCGTGACGCTGGGCATCGAGGGCCTCGGCGAGCAGCGCCAGGAGATCGTGGCGGCGTAAGCGGCAATCACCTCCTTCGTCATTCCGGGATGGCGCGAGAGCGCCAGACCCGGAATCTCGAGATTCCGGGTTCGATGCTTCGCATCGCCCCGGAATGACAACAAGGATCCAAAATGAAGCTCACCTTCTCCGCCGCCTCGCCCTTCGCCCGCAAGGTGCGCATCGCCGCGATCGAGCTTGGGCTGATCGACAAGATCGAGTTCACGCCGGCAACCGTCGCCCCGGGGCAGGCCAATGAGGACTATTCGCGCATCACGCCGCTGAAGAAGCTGCCGGTGCTGATCACCAATGACGGCGACGTCATCCTCGATTCCTACGTCATCGTCGAATATCTCAACGAGATGGCCGGCGGCAGCCTGATCCCGGATTACGGTCCGCGGCGATGGAAGGCCAAGACCAATCACTCCCTGATCAACGGCATGCTCGATTCCATGCTGCTGTGCCGCTACGAGAGAATGGTGCGGCCGCAAGGCCTGCAATGGCAGGCGTGGTCGGACGACCACTGGAACCGGGCCTGGACCGGCATGGCGCGCTTCGAGAACATGCCCGATGTCCTGAACGGCCCGTTCGACATTTCGCAGATCGGCCTCGTCTGCGTGCTCGGCTATGCCGACTTCCGCTTCGCCGATTGCGGCTGGCGCAAGGCCTATCCGAAGCTCGACGCGTTCCATCAGAAGATGCTGGAGCGGCCCTCGGTCAAGATCTCGGTGCCGCCGGCGGCGTAACCCGCTAGGAGTGTCCATGAGCCTGAAATACTCGGTCGGCGATCTCACCATCCATCGCGTCATCGAGCAGGAAACCTCGTTCGTCCCGGCGCTGGAGATGCTGCCGGGACTGACACCCGAGGTGCTGGCCGAGAACCGGGCGTGGATGCGGCAGGCCAAGGCACTCGACGACAACGACGTGCTGCTCTTGTGCTTCCAGTCCTATGTGGTGAAGACGCCGCACCACACCATTTTGATCGACAGCTGCATCGGCAATGACAAGCCGCGCCCCAATCGGCCGAAATGGAACATGAAGACCGACGACACGTACTTGGGTGCACTTGGCGCCGCCGGATTCTCGCCTGGCGACATCGACTTCGTGATGTGCACGCATCTGCACGTCGACCACGTCGGCTGGAACACACGGCTCGAAAACGGCCGCTGGGTGCCGACCTTCCCCAAGGCGCGCTACGTCTTCGCCAGGCAGGAGTTCGACCATTGGTCGGCTCAGAACGCGAAGACGGAGATCCCGCCTTTCGTGGACAGCGTGCTGCCGGTGGTCGAGGCGAAGCGCCACGAGCTCGTCGGCAACGACCATCAGATCGGCGACCACGTCCGGATCCTGCCGACACCCGGCCACACGCCGGGCCATATCGCAATCACGGTGGGCCGCGGCAAGGACGACGCGGTGTTCTCCGGCGATCTCATGCATTCGCCGCTGCAGACGCTCTATCCGGAGCTGTCGATCAAGTTCGACGTCGACCCGGCGAAGGCGGCTACGACGCGCCGCAGCTTCCTGGAGCGCTATTGCGACACCGAGACGCTGTGCTGCACGGCGCACTTCCCTTCGCCGTCGGTGGGCAAGATCCGGCGCAAGGGCAACGCGTTCGTGTGTGCGGCGGTTTAGCGAGATGCCGTAGGGTGGGCAAAGGCGCGCGCTTCGCGCGCCGTGCCCACCACTCCTTATGCTGGGCACGCACCGCTTTGCCCACCCTACGATTCCACCCGTGTGGAGAAAGCAATGACAGCACTCCCCGACATCCCCCTGCCCGCCGGAATCCGCTCGCGTTATGTCGACGGCATCAACGGCTTGCGCATGCATGTGCTGGAGGCCGGCTTCGAGTCAAAGGGCCGCTCCTGCATCCTGCTGCTGCACGGCTTTCCCGAGCTGGCCTTCTCCTGGCGCAAGGTGATGCCGGCGCTCGCCGCCGCCGGTTATCACGTGATCGCCCCCGACCAGCGCGGCTACGGGCGCACCACGGGATGGACTGCCGACTACGATGGCGATCTCGCGCCGTTCTCGCTCCTCAACCTTGTGCGCGATGCGCTCTCCCTGGTGTCGGCCTTCGGCTACAAGCAGGTCGATCTCGCCGGGCATGATTTCGGCAGCCCAGTCGCGGCGTGGTGTGCGCTGATCCGGCCCGACGTGTTTCGTTCGGTGACGCTGATGAGCGCGCCATTCGGCGGAGCGCCGCCGCTGCCATTCAACACAGTTGACCGTCCCGCAAAGCCTGCGGTCGAAGACCCCGTTCATCGCGAGCTTGCCGCGCTGCCGCGTCCGCGCAAGCACTATCAATGGTACTACGCGACACGCGAAGCCAACGCGGACATGCAGCACGCGCCGCAGGGCGTGCACGATTTCCTGCGCGCCTATTATCATCACAAGAGCGCGGACTGGACCGACAACAAACCCTATCCGCTCAAGGCGTGGTCGGCAGACGAACTGGCAAAGCTGCCAACCTATTACGTGATGGACGCCGGCGAGACCATGGCCGAGACGGTCGCGAAGGAGATGCCCTCGCCCGCCGCGATCGCCGCGAACCAATGGCTGCCGGACAGCGACCTCGCCTACTACAGCGCCGAATACGGCCGCACCGGATTTCAGGGCGGGCTGCAATGGTATCGCTACGGTACGTCGGGCATGCTCAACGACGAGATGCAGCTGTTCTCCGGCCGCAGCATCGACGTGCCCTCCTGCTTCATCTCCGGCAGGCAGGATTGGGGCACCTATCAGCGCCCTGGCGTGTTCGAGGCGATGCAGAAAAGCGCGTGCACCAAGATGCTCGGCTGCCATCTCGTCGACGGCGCCGGCCATTGGGTGCAGCAGGAGCAGCCGGCCGAGGTGAGCCGGTTGCTGCTCGACTTCCTGGCCAAGACTTCCTGACTAAGTCCCGCGCCGGCTGATTTGACCCAGGAACCACGGCGGCCTATATAATTTAGAATCATTCTAAACTAGTGGGACAGGGCCGTCGTGAAGAATTTTGCCGATCTGACCGAGCGCGAGGTGCTTGCGGTCGCGATCTCCTCCGAGGAGGAGGACAGCCGCATCTACATGACCTTCGCCGAAGATCTGAGAGAGCGTTACCCGGACTCAGCCAAGATCTTCGAACAGATGGCCGAGGAAGAGCGCGGACATCGCCACATGCTGCTGGAGACGTACGAGCAGCGGTTCGGTCCGCACCTGCCTCCCATCCGCCGCGAGGACGTCAAGGGCTTCCTGCGTCGCCGCCCGGTCTGGCTCACCAAGAACCTGTCGCTCGACACCATCCGCAGGGAAGTCGAGACCATGGAACTGCAGGCCGAGCGCTTTTACGTGAAGGCCGCCGAACAGGCGCAGGATGTCGGCGTGCGCCGTTTGCTCGGCGATCTCGCCGAAGCCGAGAAAGGCCACGAAGAGATGGCCGCAAAGCTCTCGGACCAGATCCTGAGCCCGGATGTGCGCGCGGAGGAAGATCGCACCAACCGCCGCATGTTCGTGCTGCAATATGTGCAGCCGGGCCTTGCCGGCCTGATGGACGGATCGGTCTCGACGCTGGCACCGCTGTTTGCCGCCGCGTTCGCCACCCACCAGAACTGGCAGACGTTTCTTGTCGGCCTCGCCGCCTCGATCGGCGCCGGCATCAGCATGGGATTTGCGGAAGCGCTGTCCGACGACGGATCGCTCACGGGGCGCGGCTCGCCATGGCTGCGCGGTCTCACCTGCGGCTTGATGACGACGCTCGGCGGGCTCGGCCACACCGCGCCCTATCTGGTGCCCGACAGCTGGGCCAACGCGTTCTGGATCGCGACGGCGATCGCCGGAGTCGTCGTGTTCTTCGAGCTATGGGCAATCGCCTTCATCCGCTCGCGCTACATGGACACGCCGTTCCTCCAGGCCGTTTTCCAGATCGTGCTCGGCGGCGCCATCGTGCTGGCGGTGGGGATATTGATCGGAGCGGCGTAGCGACCTCACACTCGCTGTCATCGCCCGCGAAGGCGGGCGATCCAGTACGCCGCGGCGGATATGGCGAGAGCGAGCTCTCAAACGCGGGCCTCTGGAATACTGGATCGCCCGGCCAAGCCGGGCGATGACACCGAAATTGTTGTTGGGCCGACCTGATGACCACCGGCGAGACATATCAATCGCGATCAAACAGCGGTTGCAGCGTTCGGCTAAACTGCTCATCATCCGCAGACAACCAGAGCGGGAGAAGCGCCGTGGCCAAATCGGAATGGAGTTTCAAGAGCGCAGTCGAGCTGTCGGCCGCATTGAGCGCGAAGAAGGTCTCGGCGGTCGAGCTCACGCGGGACGCGATTGGCCGTATCGAGCGTCACGACGGCAAGATCAACGCGATCTGCGTGCGGGATTTCGATCGGGCGCTCGGCGCCGCGCGCGAGGCGGACGCTGCATTGGTCCGCGGCGAGCGCAAGCCGCTGCTCGGCCTGCCCCTGACGATCAAGGAATCCTTTAACATCGCCGGCCTGCCGACGACCTGGGGCTTCGTCCCGCAGAAGGATTTCAAGCCTGTCGAAGACGCGCTGCCGGTCGCACGCATCAAGCAGGCCGGCGGTGTGATCCTCGGCAAGACCAACGTGCCGGTCGGTCTCAGCGACTGGCAGAGCTACAACGACATCTACGGCACCACGAACAACCCCTATGATCTCGGCCGCACGCCGGGTGGATCATCCGGGGGATCTTCGGCAGCCCTCGCCGCAGGCTATTGCGCGCTCGCCACCGGCTCCGACATCGGCGGCTCCCTGCGTGTGCCGGCATTTCATTGCGGCATCTTCGCTCACAAGCCGACCATCAATCTCTGCGCAGCGCGCGGCGAGACTCCGCCGCCGTTTCCGGCCATTCCGCGCGAAGGCGACCTCGCCGTCATCGGTCCGATGGCGCGCACCGCTGCGGATCTCTCCTTGCTGCTCGACGTCATGGCCGGACCGGATCCGCTCGATGCCGGCGTCGCCTACAAACTCGATCTGCCTGTTGCGCGGCATCAGTCGCTGCGCGATTTTCGTGTCCTGGTGATCGAGAGCCATCCGCTGCTGCCGACTGACCGGGACGTGCGCGGCGCGATCGACAAGCTCGCCACCGACCTTGCGAAGGCCGGCGTGACGGTCGCGCGCGAGAGCCCGCTGCTTCCGGACTTCGCGGAGACGTCGCGGCTTTACATGCGCATGCTGCTGGGCTTCCTCGGCGCGTTCTTCCTGCCCGACGAGCTGGCGGATTCGCAGGCTCGGGCGAGCCAGTTGTCGCCGGAGGACCGAAGCCTCGAAGCGGAGCGGCTGCGCGGCACGATTGCAAGCCACCGCGCCTGGGTGCTCGACGCAGGTAGCCGCGCCGGCCTGCGGGCGCAATGGCGCGCGCTGTTCAAGAGCTTCGACGCGGTGATCTGCCCGATCATGCCGACGCCGGCCTTTCCGCACGATCATTCGCCGGAACAGAGCCTGCGACGCATCAGCATCGACGGCAAGGATTATCCTTATTCCGACCAGCTCGCCTGGCCGGGCGTCGCGACGCTTCCGGGCCTGCCTGCGACGGCCGTTCCGCTCGGCCTGTCGAAAGACGGCTTGCCCGTCGGCGTCCAGATCGTCGGCCCCTTCCTGGAGGACCGCACCCCCTTGAGGCTCGCCGAACTGATCGAGCGCGAGTTCGGCGGCTTCACACCGCCGCCATTGTTCGATGATTAGTCCTGTCGTCAACGTCCACAAGAGAGAGAACGTCATGAGCCAGGACATGGAAGAGCTCACCGCGCTCAACCGCGACTACGTCGCCTCCGTGCAGAACTGCGACGTCAAGCGGTTCGACCAGATCCTGGCGCCGGAGTTTTACTGCTCCAATCCCGACAAGACGCTGGTCGACCGCGCCGCCTTTCTGGAGCAGACGGCACGGCCGATCGCGATCCGGAATCTCAGGGAGCACGACGTCATCATCCGCATCATGGGCGACTTCGCCATTATCCACGCGGGGACAAGCTACACCACGGGAGACGGCCAGCAGGCGACGGGCCGCTACACCGATTGCTGGGCGAAGAAGAACGGCAGATGGCTCGCGGTGTCGGCGCACGTGTCGCGGTGAGGCGGGCAAACCATCCTCACACTCCGCTGTCATGCCCCGGCTTGACCGGGGCATCCAGTACTCCGCGGCGACAGTTGGCTCACACAACTCCCGCTGCGGAGTACTGGATCGCCCGCCTTCGCGGGCGATGACATGACACCATCAATGTGGATCAACTATCAAATACGATCACGCTCCGCAGCGTCTTGCCGGCCTTCATGTTGGCAAAGCCCTCGTTGATCTCCGACAGCTTCAGCTTGGCGGAGATCCAGTCCTCCAGGTGCAGCCGCCCTCGCAGATAGAAGTCGACCAAGCGCGGCATGTCGACGCGGAAATGGTTGGAGCCCATGGAGGAGCCCTGGATCTTGCGTTCGCGCAGGAAGTCGAAGCCGTGCAGCTCGATCTTCTGGCCGAACGGGATCATGCCGACGATGGTGGCGGTGCCGCCGGAGGCGAGCATGGCGAAGGCCTGCTCCGCGGTCTCCTTGCGGCCGAGCACCTCGAAGGAGTGATGCACGCCGCCATTGGTGAGATCGCGGACCTGCTTCACCACGTCGCCGTCGGCGGGGTTGATGATGTCGGTGGCGCCCAGCTTGGTCGCGAGCTGGAGTTTTGCGGGATTGGTGTCGATGGCAATGATGCGGCCGGCGCCGGCGATCTGCGCGCCGTTGATCGCGGCCATGCCGACGCCGCCGCAGCCGATCACCGCGACGGTTTCGCCCGCCGTCACCTTCGCCGTGTTCACCACCGCGCCGTAGCCGGTGATGACGCCGCAGCCGATCAGCGCGGCGAGATCGAGCGGCATCTCCTTCCGGATTTTGACGATCGCGTTCTCGTGCACCAGCATCTGCTCGGCAAAGGACGAGAGGTTGAGGAACTGGTGCAGTTTTTCGGAGCGAGACCATTGCATGCGGTCGGAGACGCCCGGCAGCAGCTTCACCGTGGTGTCGGTGCAGAGCACGGTGCGGCCCGTGGTGCAGTTGTCGCAGGTGCCGCAGAACACGGACAGGCAGGTGACGACGTGATCGCCCGGCTTCACATAGGTGACGTCGGAGCCGACCTGCTCGACCACGCCGGCGGATTCATGCCCGAGCACCGCGGGCAGCGGATGCGGATACAGCCCTTCCATGAAGTGCAGGTCGGAGTGGCAGAGGCCGGCGACCGATGTGCGGATCAGGACCTCGCGCGGGCCGGGCTTCGGCAGGCTGACATCCTCGATGACCAGAGGCTTGTTGACTTCATAGAGGACGGCGGCCTTCATCGAGCACTCCCTGTCGTTTTTTTTGCTTTGAACGCGGGCGCAGCCTACGCTGCCAGAACCAGTTCGCCAACCTCGCTCATGCCGGCATCGCGCTCGCCGAGCAGCAGCGCGGCGATCTTCGCTTGCGTGGCATTTTCCGTCAGCCGGAACGGATCGCTTGGCGCGACCCGGTGATCGATCACGAGGCGCGACAGCAGCAGCCGGCGTGCATCGCCGCGCATGGCGTGGATGCGATGCGCTTCCCAGGCGAGCGCGACGGCGCTGGCGACATGATAGAGCAGGCTCGTCGCGCGGCGCGCGTCGGCCTCGTTCTCGGCCTTGCCCGCAACCTCGCGCGCGAAGCCGACCGCGCGATCGGTGAGCGTGTGCAAACGGTCGCGCCAGGCCTGCGGCACCGAGGCGCTGTCATCGAGCCGGGCGTGCAGATCCGCGGCCAGCGCGGATTCCGCGCCATGGCGACCGACCGCGCGCCTCAGCGCATCGATCGCGACGATATTGCCGGTGCCTTCCCAGACCGAGCCGAGATGGGCGTCGCGCAGCAGTCGTGCGGTGGCGAATTCCTCGATATAGCCGATGCCGCCGCGCATCTCGAGCGCATCGCCGCAGACTTTTCGTGCATCGCGCGTGGCGCGGAATTTCAATGTCGGGGTGAGGATGCGCAGCAGCGCCGCCGCGTCCTGGCTGCCGGCCTCGGCGCGGTCGAGCGCGTCCGCCGTGAGGAAGCTCATCGACAGCGCCTGCTCGACCGGCAGCATGATCTTCAGCATCTGCCGCCGGCCGAGCGGCAGGTCGATGATGCGGCTGCCGAACACCACGCGGTTCTTCGCGACCGTCATGGCGTCATGGTAGGCGCGGCGCATCAGCGCGGTGGATTTCACGCCGTTGGAGAGCCGCGACGAGTTCACCATCTCGGCCATCTGCACGAAGCCGCGGTCGAGCTTGCCGACCGCGTAGGCGATCGCGCCTTCGAGCTTGATCTCGCCCGAGGCCATCGAGCGCGTGCCGAGCTTGTCCTTCAGACGCACGATCCGGTAGTGGTTCTGCGACCCGTCGTCGAGGAAGCGCGGCATCAGGAACAGGCCGACGCCGCGGGTGCCGGGGCCGGCGCCTTCGGGGCGCGCCAGCAGCATCACGACTTTCGCATCGGCGTTCGAGCAGAACCATTTTTCGCCGTACAGGCGCCAATGATCGCCCTCCTGCACGGCGCGCGTCGTGAGCGTGCCGACGTCGGAGCCGCCCTCCTTCTCGGTCATGAACTGGCCGCCCTGGGTCAGCTTGGTCATGTCGGTCTGGGTGAGACCATCGAGATATTTTGCCTTCAGCGCCTCGCTGCCGAAATTCGCCAGGAGTTTGGCGCAGCCGTCCGTGACGTTGATCGGGCAGCCCATGCCGAATTCGGTCTGGTTGAACAGGAAGGTGAAGGCGTGCTTGGCCACCACAGGATATTTGTCCGGCCAGCCCATGATGCCCTTGCGGATCGACAGCGCATGGATGCCGAACTCGCCGAACGCGGCTTTCTCCAGTTCGCGATAGGCCGGGTGGTATTCGATCCACTGCACGTCGCGGCCGAACTTGTCGCGCTGGTGCAGCACCGGCGTGTGGCGGTCGGCCAGCCGCGCACATTCGTCGAGGGTGCCGCCGGCGAGCTCGCCGAGGCGATCGAGATGCGGCTCGATGTGACGGAACAGCGTCTCCGGCAGATGGATGCGCAAGAGATCCGTCAGCGCCTGGTCGGCGCGGTAGAAATTCATGCCTGACGTATCGGGCGCCAGCAGGCCGGATGGTGCGGCCGCGGCATTTTTCGGCTGCGCTGTGACCGGCTTGTGCATGATCGTCCTCTTCGTTTCCGCCCGACGGCAATTCTTAGCGCTTGCCGCTTTGGATGATGTCGATCATGCTCCAGCCGCGGATGCGGATAAAGCCGCAAATTGTCAGGGAGGCATGATCGCCGTGAAGGAGCAATTCGCTCTGCGGAATTGTGATCGACCGGGCCTGCACCCCGGCTGGTTGTCCGGGTGGCGGATGCATAGATCAGCGGCTTCCCGTCCTAAGAGATCACGCCATGGAACATCCGAAATACAAGATCGCGCTCATCGTCGGCGCCGGCGAAGGCTTGAGCGCCTCGCTGGCGCGGCGCCTGTCCACGCAAGGCATTCGCGTGGCGCTTGCCGCGCGGAAGATCGAGAAGCTGGGCGCGCTCTGCACCGAGACCGGCGCCAAGGCCTATGCCTGCAACGCCACCGAGCCGGATGAGGTCGAGCGCCTGTTCGGCCTCGTCGAGCGCGAGATCGGCACGCCCGACCTCGTCGTCTACAACGCCAGCGGCCGCACCCGCGGACCGTTCGTCGATCTCGTTCCGGCCGATGTCGCGCAGGCCATCGCGATCAGCGCCTATGGCGGCTTCCTGGTGGCGCAGCAGGCGGCCAAGCGCATGCTGCCGAACAAGCACGGCGCGATCCTGTTCACCGGCGCCTCGGCCAGCGTCAAGGGCTATGCGCAGTCGGCCTCGTTCGCGATGGGCAAGTTCGCGCTGCGCGGGCTCGCCCAGAGCCTGGCACGGGAGCTCTCGCCGCAAGGCATCCATGTCGCGCATTTCGTGATCGATGGCGGCATCAGGAGCGCGGCGCGGACGGAGCCGGAAGACAAGCCGGACTCCATGCTCGATCCTGATGCGATCGCACAGAGCTACTGGAACGTGCTGCAGCAGCCGCGCAGCGCCTGGAGCTGGGAGCTGGAGCTGCGGCCGTGGGTGGAGAAGTTTTGAGTTGAGTTTGTCTTTCCGGGGCGGCTCGAAGAGCCGAACTATGGTGCGCATTTGCGCACCTGAGAATCTCGAGATTCCGGGTTCGATGCTTCGCATCGCCCCGGAATGACAACAATGAACGGGAAGCGACATGACCACGGACACCACCGTCGATACCGGCACCAGCGAACTCCTCTGCGTCATCCGCGACCGCGTCGCAGTGATCACGCTGAACCGGCCGGAGGCGCGCAATTCGCTGTCGGACAGCCTGACGCCGGCGCTGCGGACGATGATCCGCACCTGCGGCGAGAGCCCCGATGTCGGCGCGCTGCTGATCACCGGCGCGGGCGAAGCGTTCTGCGCCGGCGGCAACGTCAAGGGCATGGGCGCGCATCGCGATCCGAAGAAGCTGGAGATGTCGCTGGAAGATCGGGTCGCCGATCTCCAGGAGCGGCAGCGGCTGCTCACCGGCGCGCTGGTGTCGGTGCGCAAGCCGACGATCGCCGCGCTCCCCGGTCCCGCGGTCGGCGCGGGGCTTGCGATCGCCATGGCCTGCGACATCCGCATCGCCGCGCAATCGGCCTTCGTCGCCACCGGCTATGCCCGCATCGCGCTGAGCGGCGATTACGGCATCGCCTGGCTGCTCACCCGCCTCGTCGGCACCGCCCGGGCGCGCGAGCTGATGTTCACCGGCGACAGGGTCGATGCCGCGCGTTGTGAGGCCATCGGCCTCGTCAATCGCGTCGTGCCTGACGACAAGCTACAAGCCGAAGCCTTCGTGCTGGCAAAGTCGCTCGCCGAAGGCCCGCGCCTCGCGCTGCGCTACATGAAGGACAATCTCGACGAAGCCATCCAGTTCGATTTCGAGACCGCCCGCGACCACGAGGCCGAACGACTGATCCGCCTCACCACGACCGCCGATCACAAGGAAGCGGTGCAGGCCTTCATCGAGAAGCGCAAGGCGGTGTTCACGGGGAAGTAACAGGCCCTTCACAGTCAGGAATCGAACCTGGATGGTGCAACGAGCCCTCGTTCCGGGCGATGCGCAGCATCGAGCCCGGAATCCATTGGGCCGCAAGACACGCAGTTGAATGGGTTCCGGGTTCGCGTTACGCGCGCCCCGGAATGACGGCTTGGGAAGATCTACGCGACGACGACTGCTTAAGGCAAAAAAATGCCCGGCTCAGGTTGACCTGGGCCGGGCATGCAGTCGTGTCAGGCCGAGGCTGAGGGGCTGTCGGCCTGACGGGAAAGGGCGGTGAGACGCCAGCTCGCGCAGGGAATGTCCTTCGGCGCGAGCGCGATCTCCTTGTCGAAGCGCACCAGCTTCCAGTCATCGGGGTGATTGACGAAGGCAAATCCGGATTTGCGGGCGAGCGAGATCATGGTCTCGTTGGAGCGCAGCGTATCGCCGAACATGTGCTCGGCGCCGAGCGCGGCGGCGCGGCACTCAAGATTTTTCATGAGCGCAGTGGCGATGCCGTGGCCCTGCCAGCGATCGTCGACCGACAGGCCGAACTCGAGCGTCGCGGTTTCCGCATGCAGCGCGTAGCGCGCCTCGGCGACGATGGTCTCGAAGCCGTCGACCATCTTGGTCGCGACGACGGTGAAGCGCTCGCGCTCGCCCACCTGGAGGAAGTCGTGTAGCAGGCCCTTCGGCAATTCGCTGATCGCGCCGAAGAAACGGTTGTAGCGGGAGCGGGTCGAGAGCGAACGGAAATAGTGCTGAAGCTCCTCGGTGTCGCGCGGCTCGACGAAGCGAACGTTGATCGCCTCGCCCTGCCGGGTGCGCAGGGCGTCCGAATATTGCTTCAGATCTTCCAGGCGAAGAGTGCTCATGACACATGCCCTGAGAAAGAGGGACCGCCAGCGCCCCTGTAATCAGGCGGCGCCGGCCTGGCGGCCAATCAGGCCCGCCAGAAGGGTTTGTCGGCCTCATAGGCGATGTCGGACCAGGACAGGCCGACGTCGTGGAGGTCGCGGGCGGTCCAGTTGGTCAGCTCGCGGCGGGTCCGGTAGCGCTCGTGCCAGACATGAAGCGTCTCGCCGATCTGCTGGATCAGGCCGGGCGCATGATGATTTGTCATCGAATTCTGGGTCAAGGTAGACATTTTCAGCTCCTGGAGCTAACTTGGCCGCTAATATCTGCGCTCGATCGCACTGCGACAAACGACAATTTGTACCTCTTCGCATGAAATAACGTCATGTATCCTGCTGCCAGATGACTGCCAGATTGCCCTCCCTGAACGGATTGCGGGCGTTCGAGGCCGCCGCGCGCCATCTCAGCTTCACGCTGGCGGCGAGCGAGCTGAACGTGACGCAGACCGCGATCAGCCATCAGATCCGGCGATTGGAGGAGGAGCTCGGCATCCGCCTGTTCATCCGGCAGAACCGCGCGCTGGCGCTGACGCCGGAAGCGCGCGACTATCTGCCGGGCGTCCGCGCCGCCTTCAACGACCTCCGCCTCGCCACCGACCGCCTGCTGCGCAGGGACGACGACAAGGTGCTGACGCTCTCGACGCTGGCCTCGCTTGCCGCAAAATGGCTGCTGCCGCGGCTGACGGATTTCCAGGAGCAGCATCCCGGCATCGACGTGCGGATCACCACGTCGACCAGCCTCGTCGACTTCCAGCGCGACGATGTCGATGCCGCAATCCGCTACGGCCGCGGCCAGTGGCCGGGCCTGCGTGCCGACTGGCTGATGGCGGACGAGCTGTTTCCGGTGTGCAGTCCGTCACTGCTGCGCGGCGACAAGCCGCTGCAGCGTCCGGAGGATCTGCGAAATCATCCGCTGCTGCACACCTCCAACGCCAACAGCGACGACTGGCGGCTGTGGCTGACGGCGGCAGGCCTGCCGGCCGATATCGCCAAGCAGCCCGGCATCACCTTCGACATGATCTTCATGACCATCCAGGCCGCGATCGACGGCATCGGCGTGGCGATGGGGCGGACGTCCTACGTTCAGGACGACATCGCCAAGGGCCGGCTCGTCGTCCCCTTCAAGATCGCGCTGCCGGCCGATGCGGGCTTCTACCTGGTCGCGCCGGAGGGTCGCCGCGAGGCGCCAAAGCTCGCCGCGTTCCGTCAATGGATCGTCGCTGCAACGCAAAATAAAGCCTGAAAAATCATCAGCTTCCTCTGGAAAACCGATTGACTCGCCGCGCCCTGCGCGGGAAGGGGTAGGACAGATTGTCGCAGCAGCACAACCTGTCGCCTGCCGAGAAGTGAGTTCCGGTCCGGCCACACTTGAAGGGGAGTAACGTCATGGCTGGACCAGCAACCAATCCGCCCGAGATCAAGTCGCGCATCGGCGCGATCCTGCGCGCCACATCCGGCAATTTCCTCGAGCAGTTCGACTTCTTCCTGTTCGGCTTCTATGCCGCCGCCATCGGCAAGGCGTTCTTCCCCTCCACCAACGAGACGGCCTCGCTGCTCAACACCTTCGGCGTGTTCTGGCTCGGCGCCCTGATGCGGCCCGTCGGCGCGATCGTGCTCGGGGCCTACATCGACCGCATCGGCCGCCGCCAGGGCCTGATCGTCACGCTCGGCATCATGGCCATCGGCACCGTCGTGATCGCGTTCTGCCCGAGCTACGCGACCATCGGCATCGCAGCGCCCGTCATCGTGCTGATCGGCCGCCTGCTGCAGGGCTTCTCCGCCGGCGTCGAGCTCGGCGGCGTGTCAGTCTATCTCGCCGAGATCTCGACGCCCGGCAACCGCGGCTTCTACACTTCGTTCCAGTCGTCGAGCCAGCAGGTCGCGATCTTCGTGGCCTCGATCCTCGGCTATCTTCTCTCCGAGGTGATGCCGGCCGACACGGTGGCCGCCTGGGGCTGGCGCATTCCCTTCTTCGTCGGCTGCCTGATCATTCCCCTGATCTTCTTCCTGCGGCGCACGCTCGAGGAAACGCCGGCCTTCCTCGCCATGAAGAAGCATCCCACGGCGAGCGAGGTGTTCGCCTCCGCGCTCGCCAACTGGCGCATTGTCATCCTCGGCATGATGATCGCGATCCTGACCACGACGACGTTCTACTTCGTCACCGTGTACACGCCGACGTTCGGCAAGACCGTGCTGAAGCTGTCGACGCAGGACGCGCTGCTGGTGACGCTGCTGGTCGCCGTAACCAACTTCTTCTGGAATCCGGTCGGTGGCGCGCTGTCCGACCGCATCGGCCGCAAGCCGGTGCTGATCACCATCGCCTGCCTGTCGCTCGTCACCGCCTACCCCGCGCTGCACTGGCTGGTGGCGGCGCCGACCTTCGGCAAGCTGCTCGCGGTCGAGATGATGTTCTCGTTCTATTTCGGCGTCTACAGCGGCACCATGCTCGGCGCCCTCGTCGAGATCGTGCCGGCGCATGTCCGCACCACCTGCTTCTCGCTCGCCTTCGCGCTCGCAGCCGCGCTGTTCGGCACCTTCACGCCGTTCGCCTCGACCTGGTTGATCGAGCGGACCGGCGACAAGGCCTCGCCCGGCTTCTGGCTGATGTTCGCCGCCCTGCTCGGCATCATCGCGGCCTCGACCGTGTATCGCGGCGGCAAGGCGGTGCCGACCTATGATGCGGTGGCAGAGCCGGTTGCGGGGCGTTGACGGTTATTCCGGGGCGCCTCGAAGAGGCGAGCCCGGAATCCATTTCTCCCAGCATTCCAGACGCACGATGGATTCCGGGTTCAGCCCTGCGGACTGTCCCGGAATGACAGTGGGGCTACAGCTCCACCACCACGTAGTCGCTCTCGACCTTCACCGGGATCGTCTCGGCGACATACGGCCCCTTCACGACGCTCGCGCCAGGCGCGACATGGGCCGGATAGGCTTTCACGCGGAAGCGGCGGGGGTCGCAATAGGACTGGCCGGTGCGGATGTCGAACTCCCAGCCATGCCAGGGACAGCGGATGATCTCGCCAAGCCTGGTGTATTCGATCTCGCCGGGATCGCTCGATTGCGCGAGCCCGATCAGCGGGCCCTCGCACAGCGCCGCGCCCTGATGCGGGCAGCGGTTCATCAGGCCGAAATATTCGCCCTTGATGTTGAAGACCGCGATCGGCCGTCCCTCGATCTCCAGGAATTTTCGCGTGCCGGGTGGCAACTCATCGACCGGCGCAATCACGTGACGCGCCATCAATTGATTCCGTACAGCTTGCGCGCATTGCCGAGATAAAACGCCTCGCGGTTGGTATCGCTGACGCCCGCCGGCAAGACGCGCGACGGCTCGTCGTAGTCCCAGTGCGGATAGTCGGTCGCGAACAGCAGGCGGTCCCAGCCGATCCACTTGATGACGTCGAACAGATCCTCGCGCCGCTCCGGATCCTCCATCGGCTGCGTGGTCCACCACACCTGCTCGCGGATATATTCCGACGGCGGACGCTTCACATGCGGCACTTCGCTCCTGAGCCGCTGCCAGGCCTTGTCCAATCGCCACGCAAGCGACGGCGCCCAGCCGAAGCCGGCCTCGATCATCACCATCTTGAGCTTCGGGAAGCGTTCGAACACGCCTTCAAGCACGAGGCTGGCCAGCGCCGATTGCTGGCACTGCGAATGTCCCACCATCTCCTCGATGTAATAGGAAGGCCAGCCCGACGGCGTGATCGGGTTGCCGCCGAAGCCGAAGGCGTGGACGCCGACGGGAAGGCCAGCCTCTTCCGCGGCCTGATAGATCGGCCAGTAGCGGCGCTGGCCGAGCGGCTCGACGTTGCGGCTGAGCAGCAGCACCTGAACGAAATTCTTGTCGCCGGCGCGCTCGCGGATTTCGGCGGCCGCCGACAGCCCGTCCTCATTGCCCACGACGATGGACGCTTTCAGCCGTTTGTCCTTGCTGGTCCATTTGTCGATCTGCCAGTCGTTGATCGCCGAGCACAAAGCGGCCGAGAGCTCGTGATTGCGGATGCCCTGCCCGGCATTGAGCGGATTGAGCACGCCCAGCTGCACATTGTTGGGGTCGAGCAGCTGCTTCTGCATGAAGGAGAGCGAGGAGCCCTGCGGCCCGCCTTCCGGCGGATAGGCGTCGCGGCGCGAGGCGTTGGGCTGGGCCTTCGGATAGGGCGGGCCTTCCATCATGCCCTGATAGGCGTGCACGCCGTAGACTTCGAGATGATGCTGCCAGCGTTTGGCGAGATAGGGATAGAGCTCGGTGCGGGTCGCGCGGGCCGGATGGATGTCACAATCCGCGATCGCGGTCTTGGTCGTCAGGGGGGAAGCGGCTTCGGTGCTCTCGCGGAATTGAATATTCATCGCCTTGCCTCCTTTTGCAGCGGCTAAGTCAGGCGGGGATAGGTCGCATGCGGATTGTCGATCATGATCTTGCGCACGAGATCGGGGGTGAGGCCCTGGGGGAGCGCGTCCTGGCCGTCGAACTGCCAGTGTGGATAGTCCGTGGAGAATAGGACCAATTCATCCGACTGCATATGATCAAACAGGCGAATTAATGTCTCGGGTTCCGGCGGCGCATCAAATGGCTGTAACGAGAAGCGGATGTTGCTGCGCACAAGTTCCAGCGGCGCGCGATCGACCCAGGGCGTCTCCATCCGCACCCCGCGCCAGAATTTGTGAAGCCGCCAGAGAAAGGGGGAGATCCAGGACACGCCGGACTCCAGCATCACCATTTTCAGCCGCGGATATTTGGCGAACACGCCCTCGACGATCACGCTGGTGAGCTGGGTCTGGAACGCCTGGGCCTGACCGACATAATCCTCGATGTGATAGGAACCCCAGCCCACCGCGGTCGGCGGATTGTGATAGGCGGAACCGGCATGAATGCCGACCGCGAGGTCCAGCCGCTCCGCGGCCTCGTAGATCGGCCACAGCGCGCGCTTGCCGAGCGGCACGTCGCCCATCGCCAGCATCAACACCTGTACGAAACGGCGGTCGTGCGCGCAGCGTTCGATCTCGGCGACGGCCTTCTCGACGCTTTGCGTGGGGATCACGATCGAGCCGCGCAGCCGCTTGTCACGATCGAGCCATTCCTTCACCAGCCAGTCGTTCAGCGCACGGCAGAAGGCGGCCTGCATGTCCTCGGAAAACACCATCTGCACGGCGTAGAGCGGATTGCAGATGGCATGGCTGACCTGAAAAGGATCGAGCACATGGCGCTGCATGTCTTCCAGGCTCGCGCCCGGCTTGCCGCTCTCGGGACGCCAATCGGGGCGCGCCACGATCGGCGAGTTCTGCGGGTAGGATTGCGAGACGAGGTCCATCATGCCGCGCGTCGTCACCTGATCGCGCCAATAGTCGTTCAGGTACGGCAGCAGGCTGGTCAGATGCGGCACGGCCGGATGCACGTCGCAATCCACCCCGCCGGCGATCAGGGACGCCATCACGTCTCCTTCACGTTTCCTCGTCACGTCTTCTCGCGGTCGGCTTGGCCGCTCCGCCTTGTGTGCGCCATTCAAGCAGGCCTGACCGTCGCCCGCAACTCGGCCAGGGCAGCCAGCTTATGCTAGGAAGGCTGAGCTCGGTTGCGAGGGAATGAGAGGTCAAAGGGATGAAAGAGCTCGTCGGCATTGCTGAACAGGTTGCGGCGAAACTGATCGCGCGCAAACAGACCATTGCGGTCGCGGAATCCTCGACCGGCGGCCTGATTTCGGCCGGCCTGCTCGCGGTGCCCGGTGCATCCGCCTATTTCCTCGGTGGCGCGGTGGTCTACACCCGCGATGCCAGGCGCGTGCTGATGGATATTTCGGACGAAGGAATGAAGGGCTTCCGCTCCTCGTCGGAGCCATACGCAAAGCTGTTGGCCGAGCAGATGCGCAGCCGCTTCAATTGCGACTGGGGCCTGTCCGAGACCGGCGCCGCCGGCCCCACCGGCAACCGCTACGGCGACGCCGCCGGCCATAGCTGCATGGCGGTCGCGGGGCCGGCGGCGGAAGTGATCACGCTGGAGACGGGCGGCAATGACCGGCTTGCGAATATGCAAGTGTTTGCGACGACGGCGCTGAAGCTGCTGCTGAGGAAGCTATCGGAATAGCCGCATCGTCGTTTGCGGACGAGAGAGCGGCGCCGTCTTACATCTCGTGTCGTCCTGGCGAAAGCCAGGACCCATAACCCCAAATGGAAATTGTTGCGGTCGGCGGGGCCGCAGCTTCTTCCAACAACATTCGACGGTGGTAATGGGTCCTGGCCTTCGCCAGGACGACGTTGGGGAGGCACGGTGCCTACCGCCCTAAATGCCGCATGAAGATCCGCACCACGTACCCCTTGAACCGCGGCGCTTCGTCGTAAAGGTCCGATGCGATCCGTTCGATGGTCTCGCGCAGGGACAGGAATTGCGCCTGCCGCGCGCTGCTCTCGGTGCCCTGCATGCCTGCAAGTTCGTCCATCGCGGCGTCGGAGATCTGGCAGTGCACGACCTCGCCATCGTTCAGCATGGTGAAGCGAAAGGCCAGACGTTCGAGGTCGTGGCCGATAATCCTGTCGCGCGTCAGCGGCATCCAATTGTCCCGTTCGCGCCCCCGAACGGGACAATGCTGAAAATCTGACGCGTTGTCACCACCCGCGCCAAGGGGCATGGCCGTCATGCGACGCTCTTCAACAGCGCGCTCCCGTCAGTCGGCCACGCTCCGGCGTCAGTAGACGAGCGCCGTACCGGACGGCTTGTCCAGTGCCGCCGCCAGCGATCTGTACTCATCGCAATCCGTCCCGCAGATGGATGCGATCCGGCCGAGGTGATAGAGCGCCTGCTCGCGGTTGCCCCGCTCGAGCTGCCACAGTCCGTAATATTGCCACGTCAGCACGTGGTTCGGATCTGCCCGCAAGGCGCGCTCGTACCAGACCTGCGACTGCTCGTAGTCGCCGAGCTTGCGATAGGAGTAGCCGATGAGGTTGGCGACGTTCGGATGGTCGTCATGGCCGAGCGACTTCAACTGCGCGATCGCGGTCGCATAGTCGTTACGCTCGTAGATGGTGTCATAGGCCACGCGGTAACCGGCAGCGAAAGCGGGATCGCCTATGCTGGACTGGTTGCCTTGCTTCTTGCCCTTCTGGGTCGCCTTGGTGCCCGGCCGCTTCGGATAGGTTGGCTGCGGCTTCTGATCCGAATAGGCGCCGGCGTAGGGATCGGTAGAACTGATGCTGCCGCCGCCTCCACCGCCGCCGCCCCCGCCCGCGGCGAGCGCCGGCGAACTCAACAGGGCTGCAGCAAATGTGCCGAGTGTGACGAGCCTGATCATCCCAGTGAACATCTCCGTCTCCTGTCCTGCTTCAAGCGGCCCCGGACGAATTGATAACCCTGCCTCGGCAGCGATATTCCAGGTGCTGTGTTCACGGAGACGTCAGCGTTCGTACGACAGTTCTGTTGTCCTTTACTGGAATGCCACTTCGGCAAAGCTTCTCAGCTTTCGCGAATGCAGGCGCTCCGACTCCTGCTGCTTGAGCCGCTCCAGCGCCTTCAGGCCGATCTCGAGATGCTGGCCGACGCGGCGGCGGTAGAATTCGCTGGCCATGCCCGCGAGCTTGATCTCGCCGTGCAGCGGCTTGTCGGAGACGCAGAGCAGCGTGCCGTAGGGGACGCGGAAGCGATAGCCGTTGGCGGCGATCGCGGCCGATTCCATGTCGAGTGCGACCGCGCGCGATTGCGACAGGCGGCGGATCATCTCAGGGCCTGAGATCTCCCAGTTGCGGTTGTCGACGCTCGCGACCGTGCCGGTGCGCATCAGGCGCTTGAGCTCGAAGCCTTCGAGGCCCGTGACGTCCTCGACCGCCTCCTCGAGCGCGACCTGCATCTCGGCGAGCGCCGGGATTGGCACCCAGAGCGGCAGCTCGCGGTCGAGCACATGGTCCTCGCGCACGTAACCATGGGCGAGGACATAGTCGCCGAGCCGCTGCGTGTTGCGCAGGCCCGCGCAATGGCCGAGCATCAGCCAGGCGTGCGGGCGCAGCACCGCGACGTGGTCGGTGACGTTGCGCGCATTGGACGGGCCGGTGCCGATGTTGATCAGGCTGATGCCGCGATAGCCGGGCTCGACCAGATGGAAGGCCGGCATCTGCGGCATGCGTGTCGGCGCGTCCCCGCTCGTCGCGCCCCCGCTCCGCGTGATCACGTTGCCGGGCGCGACGAAGGCGTCGAGGCCGGCCTCGCCGGACTGAAGCCGCTGCTGGCAGAGCTGCGCGAAGGCATCGACATAGAACTGGTAGTTGGTGAAGATCACGAAGTTCTGGAAGTGCTCGGGATCGGTGCCGGTGTAGTGATAGAGCCGGCGCAGCGAGTAATCGACCCGGGCGGCCCGAAACAGGGACAGCGGCTCCGGCGCGCCGGGCTGGAGCTCGAAGGTGCCGTCCGCAATCGAATCGTCCATGGTGGCGAGATCGGGCACGTCGAACGCGTCGCGTAGCGATCGCGTCACAAGGGAATTCTCGCCGGTGGTGATGGCGGCTTCGATGTTGATGTCGCGGCGATAGGCGAAGTGGATCGGGATCGGCTCCGCCGACTCGCCGATCTCGACGGGTACGCCGTGGTTCTGGATCAACAGGCCGATCTGCTCGGTGAGATAGCTGCGGAACAGATCCGGCCGCGTTACGCTGGTCTCGTGCACACCGGGGCCGGCGACGAAGCCATAGGAGAGACGCGAATCCAGCCGCGCATACGTCGCGGTGGTGAGGCGGACGAAGGGGTAGTAGGCCCGCGCCCGCGTCGTGATCGCTTCGCCGCCGACATAGGCCTCGAGCCGGTCGCGCAGGAATTTCGTATTGCGTTCGTATATCTCTTCGAGCCGTGCGACGGCCGCGGACGCGTCGGAGAAGGATTCGGTGGCGATGGAGGGCGGGGATTGCATGGTTCGAACGCCGGGTTCGTGGGGCTTGAGTCGAACTATAGCAAGACGCAGCCAAGCCGTCATTGCGAGCGCAATGACGAGTTGGGGGTGACGCGCCGTCGCGCGTCACTTCTCCCGGAAGGCCCGCATCAACTGGTCGTGCAGCGGCTTCATCAGATAGGACAGCATGGTGCGGTCGCCGGTCTGGACGAAGGCTTCCACGGGCATGCCGGGGATCAGCTTGGAATCGCCGAGCCGGACGACCTCTTCGGCCGGCAGCGAGACGCGGATGGTGTAGTAGCTCTGGCCGGTACGCTGGTCGGTGGTGACGTCGGGCGAGACGCGGCTGACGACGCCGTTGAGCTCGGGCGTGGTGCGCTGGTTGAATGCGGACAGGCGCAGCAGCGTCTTCTGGCCGATCTGGAGCTTGTCGATATCGACCGGATTGACCTTGGCCTCGACCTGGAGATCGTCGGCCTGCGGCACGATCAGCATCAGCGCGTCACCGGCGGTGACGACGCCGCCGACGGTATGCACGGTCGATTGCAGGACCATGCCGTCCTGCGGCGCGCGGATGTCGACGCGGCGAAGCTGGTCCTCGGCGGCGACCTTGCGCTCGATCAGCTCGCCGATCTTGTCGTTGGTCTCACGCAAATCCTTGGAGACCTCGCTCACCATGTCCTTGTCGACCTGGATGATCTGAAGCTCGGTCTCGGTGATCTTGCCCTTGGCCTGCGCCCGCGAGGCGATGTACTGCGCCCGCTCGCCGTTGAGGCGAGCGCTGTCGCGCTCGAGCGTGGTCAGGCGCGAGATCTGCACGAGATGCTTCTCGTAGAGATCGCGCACGCCGGTGAGCTCCTGCTGCACCAGCGAGATTTCCTTGTCCTTGGCCCGCTCCTGCGCGGAGAGACCCTCGATCTCCTCGTTGAGCTGCTGGATGCGCTCGCGGAGCTGCGCCTTCTGGCCGGCACGGCCGTTGACGCGGACGTCGAACAGCTTGGTTTCGGCGGAGAGCAGCGTCTTGACGTCGTAATCGTTGCCGCGATCGAGCAGCGATTGCGGGAAGTCGATCCTGTCGATACCGCGCTGCTCGGCCTGGAGCCGTGCCGCGCGCGCCAGCGCGGCGTCGAGATTCTTGGTGACGATGGCGAGGTTCGCCTTGGTGACGGTGTCGTCGAGCCGCACCACCACGTCGCCGGCCTTGACCACGTCGCCGTCGCGGGCGCGCAGCTCGCCGACCACGCCGCCGGTCGGGTGCTGCACCTTCTTGACGTTGGATTCGACCACGACCTGGCCCGGTGCGATCAGCGCGCCCGAGATCTGCACAGTGGCCGCCCAGCCGCCGAGGCCGACGACCAGGACCAGCACGATCCCGAGCCCGAGCATCAAGTGAAACTTGATGGAATCCCGCACGGTCTTCTTGGCGGCGGGCTTGCCGCCACCGATCGCCATCGTGCTCATGACTTTGTGCTCATGACTTGGCCACTCCGCCCTCACTGACGACCTTGATCGGTGCCGGCGGCGTCACGCGCGGCTGGAGCACCTGGGCGAGCACCTGCTCCTTCGGGCCGAAGGCCTGCATGCGGCCGTCGCGCAGCACCAGGATCTGGTCGACCGCCTCGACGCCGATCGGCCGATGCGCCACCACGACGACGATGGCGCCGCGCTCGCGGGCGGCGCGGATGGCGCGGGTCAACGCCTCGTCGCCTTCGGTGTCGAGATTGGAATTGGGCTCATCGAGCACGATCAGGAACGGACTGCCGTAGAGCGCGCGCGCCAGCGCGACGCGCTGCGCCTGGCCCGCGGACAGCGCGCCACCCTGCTCGCCGACCTGCGTGTTGTAGCCCTCGCGCATCTTGATGATCATCTCGTGCACGCCGGCCTCCTTGGCCGCGGCGATGATGCCGTCGGAGGTGGCCTCGGGGTCGAAGCGGCTGATGTTCTGCGCGATGGTGCCGCCGAACAGTTCCACGTCCTGCGGCAGATAGCCGATGTGCCGACCGAGCATGTCGGATGACCATTGGTCGAGCGCCGCGCCGTCGAGCCGCACCTTGCCGCGCACCGGCTGCCAGACGCCGACCAGCGCGCGGATCAGCGAGGATTTGCCGGAGCCGCTCGGCCCGATCACGCCAAGGCCGTTGCCGGCGGCGAGCGCGAAGGTGATGTCCTGCACGATGAGGCGCTGATCGCCCGGCGGAACCATGGCGACGCCCTCGACCGAGAGCCGGCTGGTGGGCGCCTGCAACTGGGTCGGCATCGTCTGCGCCGGCATCTGCTCCAGCAGGCGGGTCAAGCGCTGCCAGCTCTGGCGGGCCGCGACGAAGGATTTCCAGTGCGCGATGGCGAGATCGACCGGCGCCAGCGCGCGGGCCGACAGGATCGAGCCCGCGATGATGATGCCGGCGGTCGCCTCCTGGTGGATGACGAGATAGGCGCCGACCGCGAGCACGGCGGATTGCAGCATCATGCGCAGCACCTTGGCGACCGCGCCGAGGCCGCCGGCGACGTCGCTCGCACGCTGATTGCCGGCGAGATATTTTTCGTTGGCCTCGCTCCAGCGCTGGTTCATCCGGCTGGTCATGCCCATCGACACCATCACTTCGGCGTTGCGACGGCTGGAGGCGGCGAGATCGTTGCGCTGGGCCGCAAGCCCCATCGCATCCTTCGCCGGCTGGCGGGACATGAACTCGGTGACCACCGTCAGGCCGACCAGGATGATGGCGCCGACCAGGGCGGTCAGGCCGATCATGACGTGGAAGGCGAAGCAGATGGCGAGATAGAGCGGCAGCCAGGGCAGATCGAAGAACGCGCTCGGTCCCATGCCGCCGAGGAAGGAGCGGACATTGTCGAGGTCGCGCAGCGGCTGGAGGCCCTCGTTGCGGCTGCCGATCAGCAGCGGCAGGCGCACGACGGTGTCGAACACGCGCTTGTTCAGGGCCTCGTCGAGCGCGGTGCCGATCCGCCCCAGGATCCGGTTGCGGATCATGTCGAGCACGCCCTGCGCCGCGTAGAGGAAGCTGGCGATGATGATCAGGCCGACCAGGGTCGGAATGCTGCGGCTCGGCAGCACCCGGTCGTAGACCTCCAGCATGAAGATCGACCCGGTCAGATAGAGCAGGTTGATCATGCAGCTCATCAGGCCAACGCCGACGAATGCCGTGCGACAAGCGCGCAGCGCGTCAGCAAGCTCTGAACGGCGAACGCCAGGGACGGCTGCCATCAGTCTGGTCTCTTTCGGGTAAGGGGCAAAGCCCCTGATTTCAAAGGCAATTTCAGGAGTAATTGACCCGGATTAACATCGCGTTTTCGCCCCTCGTCCAACGCGGCTGAATCAACCCGATCCCCTGTGGGGGCACATCACCCCCTGATGGCCCGGCGCGCAAGTCCGGAATCTCACAGTCTTGCGGCTTTTTCTTGCAGATATGTCACCTCTCCCCGGGCGGGGAGAGGTCGAAAGTTAGGTCAAGGCGCCGCTAGAACCGGCCGCCGCCGCGTACCAGCCGCACCACGAGCAGCAGGATGACCGCGCCGATGGCGGAATAGACGATTTCCGACACGAGCCCGGTGCCGATACGAATGCCGAGCTTCGGGAACAGGAAGCTGGCCACAAACGCGCCGGCGATGCCGATCACGATGTCGCCGATGATGCCGAAACCGGCGCCCCGCACCACCTTGCCGGCCAGCCAGCCGGCGACCAGGCCGACGAACAGGATGACGAGCAGGCCTTCATTGGAAATGTACATAAGTGAGGTCCCTCTCCGTGAACGGGGCCATGGAACCGGAACCGGGATGAATGGGGTCTGAATGCTGGTCGGCTCGCCCTCGGTGGGGCGTCTAAACAAAAAACTCGAAAACAACCCCATGCACAGTAGAACGGACCTTGGCCGAGCGCGCTCGGTGAATTGTGACAAGCCGGTGTTGCCGTAGAGGAATTCCGAAGTGGCGCGCGTTTGGAAAGTGAGGGACGCAAACTCTCTCATTCCCTCCCCCCTTGCGAGGGAGGGGCAGGGAGAGGGGTAGCCACGGGCCCGGGCGGCCTTTCACCTCTGCCCACTTGCGGGGAGAGGTCGGATCGCATCGCAAGATGCGATCCGGGTGAGGGGGTACGGGTCTCTCGACATGGTCATGCGCGGAGAGAGGCCCCTCACCCCAACCCTCTCCCCGCAAGCGCGGGGCGAGGGAGCGCACCGGCTATGTCGCGACCACCGGCTCCGCCAGGACGCACCTTGCCGCCCGGCCTGGTCCCACCTCCACATTCGCAGGCAGTTGCTCCAGGCAGCGCGGCTGGGCGGCGGCGCAGCGGGGGGCGAAGGAGCAATTGTGGGGCCTTTCGGCCAGCGACGGCGGGGTGCCGGGGATGGTTTCCAGCCGCGCGCCCCGTTTGGCGCCGTGGATTGTGGAGGCGAGCAGGCCCTTGGCATAGGGGTGCACCGGCGTGCGGACGATGTCGCGCAAGGTTCCCTGCTCCACGATCTGGCCGGCATACATCACCGCGACGCGGTCGCAGATCTCGATGGCGACGCCGATGTCGTGGGTGACGAAGATGACGGACATGCCGAACTCGCGCTGCAGCTCGCGCAGCAGCAGCAGGATCTGGATCTGCACGGTGGCATCGAGCGCGGTGGTCGGCTCGTCCGCGAGCAGGATCTTTGGACGGCAGGCGAGCGCCAGCGCGATCATCGCGCGCTGACGCATGCCGCCGGACATTTCGTGCGGATAGGCGTCGAGCCGACGCTTTGCGGAAGGGATGCGCACGACTTCGAGCATTTCGAGCGCGCGTGCCCTTCCTTCCGCATAAGACTTGCCTTCGTGGCGCACCACGCTTTCGGCGATCTGCGCGCCGATGGTGTAGACCGGATCGAGCGCGAGCGCGGGCTCCTGAAAGATCATCGAGACGGTCTGGCCGCGGAACGACGAGAGCTCCTCGTCATTCATCGCGAGCACGTCGCGGCCCATGACGTTGACCTTACCGGATATCTGCGTGCGCTTCTTCGGCAGCAGCCGCATCAGCGCACGCAGGGTCACGCTCTTGCCCGAGCCGGACTCGCCGAGCAGGCCCAGCACCTCGCCGTCCCCCGGTGAGAGGCTGAGATCGTTCACGGCATAGACCGTGCGCTCGCCGGTGAAGCGGATGTTGAGGCCTGAGATCTCGACGAGCTTTGTCATGACGGCAGTTTGGGTACCCGGTCGTGATAGTCGGTGACGCGCTGAAACGCCGCGCCGATGGTGAGCAGGGTCGCTTCATCGAAGGAGCGGCCGATCAGCTGCATGCCAACCGGCAGGCCGCTCCTGGTGAAGCCCGACGGCACCGTGAGCGACGGCAGGCCGAGGAAATTCACCGGGCGAGTGAACAGCGTCAGGCGCTGCACCATGGCCGGCGCATTCGGGCCGCCGCCGACATCGCTCTCCTCGATCGTCGGCGCCGGCACCGGCGAGGCCGGCGCGATGATCGCGTCGACACCAGCGGTCGCGGCGTTGTGGGCGGCGAGCGCGGGACCGCGCCAGCGCATCGCTTCGAGATAGGTGATGGCGGGAACGGCGAGACCGTTCTGCAGCCGCATCAAGACCTGCGGTCCATAATCCTGCGGACGCTCGATCATCCAGCGCTTGTGAAAGGCGGCGGCTTCCGCCGCGAGCACGAGCTGGCTCGCCGAAGACAATTGCCGCTGGTCCGGCAGCTCGACCTTGACGATGTCGGCGCCCTCGCGCTTGAGCACCGCGATGGTCTCGTCCAGCACGCGCGCGACCTCGCCGTCGAGATCGTCGACGTAGAACGACGCGGGCACGCCGATCTTGAGGCCTTTCAGCGAGCCCTTGGTCGCGCCGACATAGTCGGACAGCGGCTCATGGCTCGCGGTCGAATCCTCGGGATCGGGACCTGCCATCAGCGCCAGCAGCAGCGCACAGTCCTCGGCGGTGCGGGCGAGCGGGCCGACCGTGTCGAGCGATTGCGACAGCGGCATTGCGCCGGCGCGACTGACGCGGCTCCAGGTGGTCTTCAATCCCGTGACGCCGCAGAAATGCGCGGGCATGCGGATCGAGCCGCCGGTGTCGGAGCCCAGCGCCGCAAAGGTTAGCCGCGCGGCGACCGCCGAGCCGGAGCCCGACGACGAGCCGCCGGTGATATGCGCGACGTTCCAGGGATTGCGCACCGGACCGTAATGGGCGTTGTGGCCGGTCGGTCCATAGGCGAATTCGGCGAGATGCAGCGTGCCGAGCCGGACCTGGCCCGCATCCTTCAGCCGCTGCAAGGCGGTGGAGGTCGTCGTTGCAACGAAATCGCGGCGGATCAGCGAGCCGCAGGTCGAGACCTTGCCGGCATCGTAATACATGTCCTTGTGCGCGAGCGGCACGCCATGCAGCGGACCGCGCACTTCGCCCTTGGCCAGCTCGGCATCGGCGGCCTCGGCTGCTTTCAGCGCCGCCTCCGCCTCGATCGACATGAAGGCGTTGAGATGCGGCTGCCACTGCGCGATGCGGTGCAGCAGCGCGCGCGTCACCTCATGCGAGGACACCTGCTTCATCGCGATCGCACGCGCGACCTCGGTGAGCGTCATCAATGCCGGTTCGGTGCTCATTTCGACACCTTCGCCGTCTGCGCGAGCACGTAAGAAGCCGGCTCGAGGTCGAATGGCAGCGTGCCGGCGATGGCGACAAAGCCTTCGAAGGCCGGCCCGATGGAGTTGGAGATGCGTGTTGCGATCTCGTCATCCACGGCAACGCCGGCAACTAGCGCGATCGGCTTGATCTCTTTTGGTGTCGGTCTCGTCATGCGATTTCCCCTGCGGGCGCGCGGCTATGGCCTGACCCCGGAATGGCCATGTAGCACGCGGCCTCGTGGCCCATTGTATCGACCGCGGTGAGCTTTGGCGCTGCATTTGCGCAGAGCGGCTCCGCAAATGCGCAGCGCGTGTGGAAGCGGCAGCCCGACGGCGGATCGATCGGATTGGGCGGATCGCCGGTGATCGGCGGCTTTTCGGTACGCCTGTCAGGATCGGAAGACGGCATCGCCGCCAGCAGCGCGCGCGTATAGGGATGCGCCGGCTGGTCCCAGACCTGGTCGACCGGGCCGAGCTCGACGACCTCGCCGAGATACATCACCAGCACACGATCGCTGATGTAGCGCACGACGTTGAGATCGTGGCTGATGAAGAGATAGGTCAGGCCGAACTCGCGCTTGAGATCGGCCAAGAGGTTGAGCACCTGCGCCTCGACGGATTTGTCGAGTGCGGAGACGGCTTCGTCCAAAATCACCAACCGCGGCGACAACGCCAGCGCCCGCGCGATGTTGACGCGCTGGCGCTGGCCGCCGGAAATCTCGTGCGGATAGCGGTTGGCGAAGTTTTCCGGGCGCAGGCCGACCTTGCCGAGCAGCTCGCGCGCCAGCGCCCGCGCCGTGCCATCGGCCATGCCGTGGACTTTCGGGCCAAAGGCGATGGATTCCTCGATGGTGAGGCGCGGATTGAGCGAGGCATAGGAGTCCTGGAACACCATCTGCATGCCGCGGCGCAGCTCGCGCAGCGACAGCGCCTGACCGACGGTCATGCCGTCATAGATGATGTCGCCGGTATCGCGCGGCATCAGATGCATCAGGAGGCGCGCGGTGGTGGACTTGCCGCAGCCGGATTCACCGACGATGCCGACGGTCTCGCCCTTGGCGACAGAGAAGGAGACGTTGTCCACCGCGCGCACGGTGCGTTTCGCGGCGAACAGTCCGCCGCGGACGGGGAAATGCTTGGTCAGGCCGTTGACCTGGAGCAATGGCTGCGCAACGCCGCCAAGATCTTCAATCGGCTCTAGCATGGCGACGGAATCGTTGGTTTCGCTCATGGCCTAATTCCTGATGTCCATGGCGCTGCGCAGGCCGTCCGAGAGAAGGTTGAAGCAGATCGAGACCGCGAAGATCATCGCGCCGGGAAGCGCGGCGACCCAGGGATTGACGTAGATCGCGGTGCGCAGCGTATTCAGCATCAGCCCCCATTCCGGCTCCGGCGGCTTGGTGCCGAGGCCAAGGAAGGAGAGGCCGGCGGCCAGGATCATCGAGACCGAGATCAAGCTGGTGGCATAGACGAAGATCGCGCCCAGCACGTTGCCCAGGATATGCACGCGCATGATGGTGAAGGCACCGGCACCGGAGGCGCGCGCGGCCTCGACGAAATCCATGTTGCGCACGCCGGTGGTGACGCTCTCGGCAACGCGGGTGATCTGCGGCACGAACACGATGGTCAGCGCCACGATGGAGTTGAGGATGCCGGCGCCGAGCGCGCCGGAGATCGCGATGGCGAGCAGCACCGACGGGAAAGCGTAGAACACGTCTACGGTGCGCATGATCGCGGTGTTGAGCTTGCCGCCGACATAGCCGGCAATGATGCCAAGCGAGGTGCCGATGCAGAAGGCAAGGATCACGGGCAGGATGCCGATGACAAGCGACAGGCGTCCGCCATAGATCAGCCGTGCCAGCATGTCGCGGCCGAGCTCGTCGGTGCCGAGCGGGTAGCCGACCGTGCCGATATGCCGAAGGCGGCGGATCATCGAGCCCTTGTAGGGGTCTTCCAGACCGAGCCACGGCGCCAGGATCGCGGACAGGAAGATCAGCAGCAGCACCAGCGCGCAGGCCATGCTGACCTTGTCGCGCACGATGCGGCGGCCGACGGTGGCCCAATAGCCGCGCGCCTTGGTGGCGGGCGCGGCCTGCAGCGCGGCGTCGCTGGTGGCGGATAGCGGAAGATCGCTCATCGGCTAGCTCCCACTGCGTATCGGTGGATCCGGTGCGCGCCAAGGCGGCAGTGCACCTCTCCCGCTTGCGGGAGAGGCAGCGGCCGCCCTTGGCGGCCGTCCCTTTTAAGTACGCCGAGGCGAAGCCTCGGCTGTGGCGAAGCGCCGGGTGAGGGCTTTCTCCTCTTGGGGGTTCTCGATTGAGGAGACACCCTCTCCCCAACCCTCCCCCGCAGGCGGGGGAGGGAGCGCACCTTTTGCATCGCTACAGCGAGGCTCATCTGACTAGCCCCGCTTGATGCGCGGGTCGATCGCGGCTTGCGCGATATCGACCAGCAGATTGAGGAAGACGAAGAACAGCGCGAGGATCAGGATCGTGCCCTGCAGCAGCGGCAGGTCGCGCTGGAAGATCGCCGAGTTGAGCAGGAAGCCCGAGCCCGGCCAGGAGAACACGGTCTCGATCAGGATCGAGCCGCCGAGCATGTAGCCGAGCTGAAGCCCCATCACCGCGAGCGCGGTGGGCGCGGCGTTCTTGATGACGTGACGGAACACGCCGGTTTCGTGCAGGCCTTTTGCCCGCAGGGCCTCGACGAAGTCCTGGCTGAGGATGTCGCCGGTCAGCGCGCGCACGGTGCGGGTGACGATGCCCATCGGAATCACCGACGTGGTGATCGCCGGCAGCACGAGATATTTCAGGTGCGCCCAGTCCCACGCCCAGGAGTTGGAGCCGTTCGGTCCGGCGCCGACCGCGGGCAGCCAGTTCAGCTGCACCGAGAAGATGATGACCAGCACCATGCCGAGCCAGTAATGCGGCACCGAGACGCCGGCGATGGCAAAGGAGGTCGCGACCTTGTCGATCCAGGTCTCGCGGAAATAGCCCGCGGTCAGGCCGAGCAGGATGCCCATGGTGAAGCCGATGATGGCGGCGGCAATCGCGAGCGTGACGGTGTTGCCGACCGCGCGCATGACCTCGGCGAGCACGGGGCGCCCCGTCGCGATGGAATTGCCGAGATCGCCATGAAGGGCACGGAGCAGCCAAAGCCCGAACTGCACCGGCAGCGGCCGGTCGAAGCCGTAGGCGGCGCGCAGCTGCGCCGCGAGCTCCTGCGAAGCGTCGGCCGGCAGCACGGCGACGAGCGGATCGCCCGGCGTGATGTGCACGAGCAGAAAGCACACCAGCGCGACGCTGATGACGATCGGGACGACATAGACGATGCGTCTGGCGGTATAGGCGAGCACGTCGGATTCTTTCTTCCCTTCTCCCCTTGTGGGAGAAGGTGGCGCGAAGCGCCGGATGAGGGGTTCTATCCGCGGTTGCAGCATTATCGAATGAGAGAGAGGGTCACTCGCGGAGAGAGACCCCTCACCCGGCTTCGCTATCGCGAAGCCACCCTCTCCCACAAGGGGAGAGGGTACGGCGTGCGTGTGGCGCGAACTACTGTATCGACACCAGCGAGAAGTCGATGAACCAGCTCTTCGGCTGCACGACGCCTGTGACCTTCGGGCTGATGGCGCGGGGGCCGACGTCGTGGGCGACGTAGAGGAAGGCGGCGTCGTCGACCGAGGCCGCGTGCAGCTCGGCGAGCGCGGCATCACGCGCGGCGGGATCGAAGGTCTGGCGCGCCTTCTTGACCAGCTCATCGAACTTGGGATTGTTGATGAAACCCCAATTGTTCGAGACCGGCGGGGCCATGCCCGATTGCAGGAAGCGCACCAGTGCGAAGAACGGGTCCATCGCTGCATAGGTGACGTTGGTCGCGTTGGAGCCGTTGGCCGAGGGATCCTTGGCGCCGCGGCGCCAGTTGGTGAACAGCGTGTTCCACTCGATGACGTCGAGCTTCACGTCGAAATAGCATTCGGCGAGCGCCTGCTGGAGATATTCGTTCATCGGCAGCGGCTGCATCTGGCCCGAGCCGGAGGCCGAAGTCTGGATCTTCACCTCGAGCTTCTTGTTCGGGCCGAAGCCGGCCTCCTGCATCAGCTTCTGCGCGGCCGCCTTGTCATACTTGATCTCGAAAGCCGGCTTGCCGCGCCAGGGATGGCCGGGCTCGAAGGTGCCGGTCGCAGGCACCATCAGGCCGGCGAGCAGGCCGTCCTTGAGGCCTTCGCGATCGACGCAGAGGTTGGCCGCCTTGCGCACGCGGATATCGTTCCAGGGCGAGCCTTCGATGCGCGAGAACTGCCACGGCCAGACATGCGGCTGCTCGTTCGCATAGAGCTTGAAGCCGCGCTGCTTGAGCTCAGGCAGCGCATCCGGCGCCGGCGCCTCGACCCAATCGACCTGTCCGGAGAGCAGCGCCGCGGTGCGGGCGTTCGCCTCCGGCATCGGCAACAGCACCATCTTGTCGACCTTGGGCACGCGCGCCTTGTCCCAATAGCTCGCGTTCTTGACCAGCTCGAGCCGCTCGCGCGGGGTGAAGCTCGCCATCTTCCAGGGGCCGGTGCCCGCGGCATCCTTCGCAAAGGCAGTCCACGCAGCCTGCGACTTGGCCTTGGCGTCGGCGCCTTCCGCCTTGTCATAGAAATGCTGCCACTTCGCCGGGCTCGCCATGAAGAGGTTGGTGAGATTGATCGGCAGGAAGCTGTCGGGCTCCTTGGTGGTGAGCTCGACCGTCATGTCGTCGATCTTCTTCGCCGAGGCGAGCGTCGGCATGCGCGAGGCGGTGACGCCGACCTGGCTGGCGTCGAACTGCGGCGCATCCTGCTTCAGCACCTTCTCGACGTTCCACACCACGGCGTCCGCATTGAACGGCGAGCCGTCATGGAAGGTGACGCCGGGGCGCAGCTTGAAGGTCCATTTGGTCTTGTCGGCATCGTCGACCTTCCACTCGGTGGCAAGGCCGGGGATCACCACGCTCGGCTTGTCGGCGGAGGACAGGTCCCAGCCGGTCAGCGCGTCATACATGGTGAGGCCGGTGAAGCGGTTGCCTTCAAAGCCCTGATCGGGCTGGCCCAGCGTGCGCGGAATATCGGCAGCGGTCATGCCGATGCGCAGCACCGTTTCCGCGCTGGCCACACGCGGCCATGCGGCGGCACTGCCGAGCGCCAGCAACGCGATCAGCGCCGCGCGGGTCTTATTGTTCTTGATCAGCATCGTCTCAGTCCTCTTCCGGCTTTCAGTGACTAATTTTGATGCAATCGTATGCAATGGCTGTGCCAATGGGGAAACTTTTTCTGCAAATTGCCCCTGCGACGACAAGTCTTTGTGATCGCACGTCTGCGGAGGCACGTCGCTGCCTATTCTGGCATCAAGATTGCAAGTTTGGCCCCGAAATCTCCTGGGAGCTTTGGGCCATGCGTATCCGACTAACGACCTGTTTCGCCGTGCTTGCGCTGGCGATTTCCGCGATCTCGGCGCGCGCCGAAACGGTGGTGCGCTACGGCATCTCGATGGCGGACATTCCGCTGACGACCGGCCAGCCCGATCGCGGCGCCGGCGCCTATCAGTTCACGGCCTACACGATCTACGATCCGCTCGTCGCCTGGGAGATGGACGTCGCCGATCGTCCCGGCAAGCTGGTGCCGGGCCTCGCGACCGAATGGAAGGTGGACGATGCCGACAAGACCAAATGGCGCTTCACGCTGCGCAAGGGTGTGAAGTTTCACGACGGCAGCGAGTTCAACGCCGATGCCGTGATCTGGAATCTCGACAAGGTGCTCAACGACAAGGCGCCGCAATTCGACAAGCGGCAGAGCGCGCAGGTGAAGACCCGCCTGCCGTCCGTCGCAAGCTACGCCAAGATCGACGATTCCACGGTGGAGATCACCACCAAGACGGTCGATTCCTTCTTTCCCTATCAGATGCTGTGGTTTCTGGTCTCGAGCCCGGCGCAGTACGAGAAGCTCGGCAAGGACTGGGACAAGTTCGCCAGCCAGCCCTCCGGCACCGGCCCGTTCAAGCTGACCAAGCTGGTGCCGCGCGAGCTTGCGGAGCTCACCAAGAACCCGGACTACTGGAACAAGAAGCGCATCCCCAAGGTCGACAAGCTGGTGCTGGTGCCGATGCCCGAAGCGCTGACGCGCACCAACGCGCTGCTCGCCGGGCAAGTCGACCTGATCGAGACGCCGGCGCCGGACGCCGTGCCACAGTTGAAAGCGGCCGGCATGAAGCTCGTCGACAACGTCACGCCGCATGTCTGGAATTATCATCTGAGCGTGCTGCCGGGCTCGCCCTGGACCGACATCCGCTTGCGCAAGGCGCTGAACCTTGCGATCGATCGTGAGGCCGTGGTCGGCCTGATGAACGGCCTGGCAAAACCCGCCAAGGGCCAGGTCGATCCGTCGAGCCCGTGGTTCGGCAAGCCGACCTTCGAGCTGAAATACGACCTTGCGGCGGCGAAGAAGCTGGTCGAGGAAGCCGGCTACTCCAAGGCCAAGCCGCTCAAGACCACCTTCATCATCGCGCAGGGCGGCACCGGCCAGATGCTGTCGCTGCCGATGAACGAATTCCTGCAACAGAGCTTCAAGGAGATCGGCATCGACATCGACTTCAAGGTCGTCGAGCTCGAGACGCTCTACACGCATTGGCGCAAGGGCGCGGCCGACGAGATGAACGCCGGCATCACCGCCAACAACATCGCCTATGTCACCTCCGACCCGCTCTACGCCATCGTCCGCTTCTTCCATTCCGGCCAGATCGCGCCGGTCGGCGTCAACTGGGGCGGCTACAAGAACCCGAAGGTCGACGCGCTGATCGACGAGGCCAAGCAGACCTTCGACAGCGCCAAGCAGGACGAACTTTTGGCCCAGGCACATGCGCTGATCGTCGACGATGCCGCACTGGTGTGGGTCGTCCACGACACCAACCCGCATGCGCTGTCGCCGAAGATCAAGCAGTTCGTCCAGGCGCAGCACTGGTTCCAGGACCTGACCACGATCGGGGTGGAGTGAGGGCAATCTACCGCGTCGAACACCCTGTCGTCCCGGGCAAGCGTCAGCGCAGACCCGGGACCCATAGCCACAGGGAGATGTTTGGCGAAGACTCGGGTTGCCGATCTCGCGCCGCAACTCCTCCCTGGGATTATGGGTCCCGGATCGGGGCGCGCTTGAGGCGCGCTTATCCGGGACGACAGCGAATGTGTGCCCCCTACTTCGTCAGCAGCGCGTATGCCCCGTTCCAGCCTTCCGCCGGCGGATTGAGCTGGAATTCCTTGATGCGGATTTCATAAAGCTTGAACAGCTTTTCCAGCGTGTCGGCGTCCTCGCTGCGACGGCCGCGCTCGATGGCGTCCAGCGCGCCCTGCCAGTCGCGGTTGCGGTAGCAGCCGAGCATCTCGATGGTGACGTTGCGCAGGCGCTGGAAGGAGCCTGAATGCATCACGTCCTCGCGGCCGGCGACGGCGTAGATCACCTCCGGCTCGGTCTTGCCCTTGACCATGATGAAGTCGAGCTCGAGGATCGCGAACTTGTCCTTGGCGGCGAGCGCGGTCCTGGAGCCGACGATGATCGGGAAACCGTATTCCTTCGACTGTCCCTCCAGGCGCGAGGCCAGGTTCACGCTGTCGCCGAGCACCGAATAGTTCTTCTTCAGGTCGGAGCCCATGTTGCCGACCACGCCGATGCCGGTGTTGAGGCCGATGCCGACATTGAGCGGGATGTAGACGTGGCCGCCGTCGGCGGCTTCCTCCTCGCGCTCCTTGTTGACCGCGTCGATCCGCTCCAGCATCTGGATCGCGGCCTCGCAGGCATTGACCTCGTGCTCGGCATCGTCGAGCGGCGCGTTCCAGAACGCCATGATGGCGTCGCCCATGTACTTGTCGATATAGCCCTTCTGATCGATGATCACGTCGGTCAGCGGCGTCAGGAAGCGGTTCATCAGCGTGATGAGGCCTTGCGGATCGTGCTTGTAGCTCTCCGAGATCGTGGTGAAGCCGCGCACGTCGGAGAACATGATCGTCATCTCGCGCTCCTCGCCGCCGAGCACGAGCTTTTCCGGCGACTGCGCCAGCTGTTCGACCAGAACCGGCGACATGTACTGCGCGAACATGCCCCGGATCTGCACGCGCTGGCGCTGCTCGCGCACGAAGCTGGCGAAGATCAGCGTCAGGTAGATCGCGGTGGTCGACAGCAGCGGGTAGGTGAAGTCGATGAGGTAGCGGTACTGCGCGTAGAAGAACCAGGACACGCCGACCAGGATGGCGGCGAACATCGCGCCCGCAAGCACGAGGCGTACCGGGCCGAGGTTCGGCGTGAAGATGATGACGAGCAGGCCGATGACAAGCGCGGCGATCAATTCGACGCCGAGCGCGTAGTTCGGCTGGGAGATCACCGCGCCGCTCAGCACGCTCTCCAGCACCTGGGCATGAATCTCGACGCCCGGCATGGTCGAGGACACCGGCGTGGTCTTGATGTCGTTGAGCCCGACCGCGGAGGTGCCGACCAGCACCAGCTTGCCGGCGATCTTGGCGGGCGGCACGGTGTTGTCGAGCACGTCGGCCGCCGAGACGTAGATCGAGGGATCCTGGCGAGCGTAATGCACCCAGAGCTGGCCGTTTCTGTCGGTCGGGATCTCGACGCCCTTGAGGCGCACGCCCCGCACGCCGGTCTTGTCGGTCCGGACCAGCAGCGTCGGCGTTCCCGTGATGACCCGCAGGATCTCGAGGCTGAGCGAGGGCATGACCATGCCCTGCGCGCGCATGATCATCGGCACGCGGCGGATCAATCCGTCGCGCTCGGTCTTGATCGAAAACAGGCCACGGCCCGCCGCAACCTTCTCGATGACGGGCACGTTGCGCAGCAGGCCCGGGAATTCGAACAGAAAGCGTTCGGCACCGTCCTCGCCGACCGTCGCGACGCCGGTGAAGGGGAGCTCCTTGTCGATCTCCGACGAGATCGCCCGCTGCCCGGTCTCGCCCAGCACCACGCGCGAGCGCTTGATAGCATCGGCAAGGATCTGGTCATTGGTCGGCAGCTCGCGCAGCTTGGCGCGGGTGGCATCGTCCAGATAGCGCATCTGGCTCGCGACCAGATCCGGGTTGAGCCGGTCGGCTTCCGAGAACACCACGTCGAAACCGATCGCGACCGCGCCGTTGCTGGTGAGGTTCTGGATCAAATCGGCGATCCGCGTCCGCGGCCACGGCCACTGCCCGAGCCTGGCGAGGCTCTTGTCGTCGATGTCGACGATGGTGACCGGCCGCGCCGTCTTGTGGCGCGGATCGATCAGCTGAAACATGTCGAAGGTGCGCAGCCGCAATTCCTGGATCGGCGGCGGATCCCAGAGCCGGGCGCCGGCGAAGACGACCAGCAGCGCCAGGCACATCAGCCGCGCAAGGCCAAGCTTCCGCGCAAACCACCGCCGGAGGATCTTGAGACGTTTCATATCGCCTGAATTTCCCGCAGCTCTTCTTCGTCCGATGTTCGGGCGACAATACGCAATCAGCTACATCTTTGATACCGGAATCCGCCGCGGACGAGGCGCCGTAGCCGAACCGGGGGAATGACCGTCAGGCATGGTTCGCGACGATGAAATCGCCGGCATGCAGGCTGCTCGCCACGAGATTCTTCAGGCGGATCGACTGGTGATCGTCGAGCGTGACCAGCGTGTCGGCTCCCTGTTGCGTGATGCCGAGATCGCTGAAGGAGTGGATGTTGGCAAACTTCTGCAGGTCGATCTTGTCCTGGCCCAGCTCGAAATCGACGATCGTGCTCTGAACCGGAAGCGTCGAATTCGTAAAGGAGAACTGGTCCTGCCCGTCGGTTCCGACCAGGGTGGGTCCCGTGGGCGGATCGACGACCAGCGTGCCGCCGTTGCCGTCGTTTGCGAAATGGAAGCTGTCGATGCTGTAGCTCCCGGCAAACTTGATGGTCGCGGTGTCGGTCCCGTCGGACAGCGTCAGCACGCCGCCCAGATGGTCGGCGTTTTCGGTGTAGGTCACCCCGGTCAGGCTCGAGAAGCCGATGTCCTTGAGGTCGAGGAGATCCGAATTGGCGGTGGTGCCGTCGCCCGCAAAGCCGTTGACGACGCCGGTGAAATCGGCGGCGTGTTCGATCGCGAAGGTGCCGGTGGTTCCGGTCCCGTTGGCGAAGGTCACGCTCTGTGCGGAAGCCTCACTGAGGTTCAGCACCGCGCCGGTCTCGATCGTCATGGGCGTGTCGGCGGGCGGATCATAAACGGTGGTGCCGCCATGACCGTCGCTCTGAAGGGTCCAATTCAGGTCCTTGCCGAGGAACGACAGGGTGACGGTGGTCGCGCCGTTGTAGAAGTCGACGGTCGTGATGTTGGTGTCCGAATTGTACTGGGCTTGCGCCGACATCGAGGACGTCCAGGCGAGATCCTTCATGTCGATCAGATTGCCGGACGAGAGCGGAGCTCCGGCCGGAGAGCCCGAGATGAGCCCGTGGAAATCCTTGGCATGGTCCAGGACAAGGGTGCCCAGGCCGTTGTCGTAGTAGACGACGATCCCCGACACGGAGCCCTCGATCTCCACGACGGCCTTGTTGGAAATCTCGATCGCTCCGGTGCCGCTGACATTGCCCTTGATGTCGATGTTCGAAACGTTGTTTCCGGAGAACGGGCCCGCCTCGATCAGACCATTGTCGACGACGTCGCCCTTCACCGTGAACACGGTGCCGGGCTCGGTCAGCAGCGTCACGCCGGAGTCGACGGTGAGGTCGTGGATCGTGACGTTGGCCGCGCTGTCGACGGTGGAGGGTTCGCCTCCGGCGAGCAGCTTCACGTCGTAGCTGGCCCCCGGCACGCCCAGGCTCCAGTTCGACGCCGTGTTCCAGTCGCCGCCGGCAGGATTGGTCCATTCATCGACCGGGGCGATCTCGACGATGGTGCCGCCGTTTCCGTCGCTGCTCGTGATGAAATGCGTGTCGCTGTAGCTGCCGATGAGCTTGAGCGTGATGCTGTGGTTATGCGTATCGCTCACGACGAGATTGCCGGTGAGGGCGTCATAGGTCGCCGTGGTCCCGCCGTCCCAGGTGATGGTCGACAGGTCGATCTTCTCGTTGGCGGCGAAGCCGGCGATCGAACCGCCGAAGGTCGTCGTGTCGATCTCGAGCTCGCCGCCGGCGCCGGCGAAGGTGACGGTCTGCGACACCAGGTTCTTGATCTCGAGCGTCGCATTGGCGTCGATCGTGACCGAGCCTGCGCCGGTCAGCGAGCCGAACAGCGTCAGCGTTCCGGTGTGGACCTCGATGAGATGGCTGTTGACGATGGTGCCCGTGATCGACGCCGCGCCCCAGCTGTCGATGTCGCCGGAATTGCTGATGCCCGTTCCGTTCACCGAAATCGAGGCGCCATTGAGCAGATCGATTTCGCCGGCGTTGACGATCGAGGACACGTTGCCGAAGACGCTGCTGCCGCCGACGGTCCAGATGCCGCCTGCATTGTTGTTGAAGGTCGCGCTCGCGACCGAGATGTTGCCGTTGATGTGGCCGGTGTTGTTGATGATGACGGCGCCGCCGGTCTCGACGATCGCATAAGTCGCGGAGGTCACGGTGGAGGCGACGGCCGGCCCGATCGTGCCGGAATTGTCGATCGTCGCGAGGCCGTTCGCGTTCTCCTGGATGAAGATCGCCGCATGGCCGGTCGCGCCCACGACCGAGCCGGTGTTGGTGATATGCGTCGAGCCGGTCGCGGCCGGATCGCCCGGAGCGACGGCGTTCTGATTGACACTGATGCCGACGCTGCTGGTGCCGGTGATATGGCCGTTATTGACAATGGTGACAGCGCCTGCGCCCGCGGCAAAAGCGGACAGGCCGACCGCGCCGGTGGCGGAGCCGTTGTTGGTGACGCTGACGTCACCGCCGCCGTGATCAAAGGCACCGATCGCGGTGCCCGCCGCGGTGATCGACGAGCCCGCGCCGGTCGTGACCGTGACCTTGCCGACGCCCCAGGTGAACGCCTCGATGCCGTAGCCGGCATCCGCGATGATGGTCGCATCGCTGGTGACGGTGACGTCGCCGCTGACGGCGTTCGAGAAGACGCCGCTGCCACCCGGCTTGTAGCCCGCGATGATCGCGCCCGGCGTGGTGGTATCGCCGTTCGGCGCCGAGCCGGAATGGATGGTGCCGTGCGCCACGACGGAGATCGTGCTGTGTACGCCGCTTGCGATCGCCGCAGCGTAGTTGACCGCCACGATGCCGGAGCTGCCCGAGATGACGCTATCGCCGCTCGCCAGGGTAACGCTGATGTCGCCCTGGTCGATGCTATAGGCGAGAATGCCGTAGCTGGTCGTGCCCTTCACCGAGGCATTGGCAGCGAGCGTGACGGTGACGTTGCCGCTACCGCCGTTCAGCGCCTGGGCGCGGATACCTATCTCGGCACCGATGACGGTGGTGCCGGCGCCGTCGTTCACCGTGACGTCGCCATTGCCGTAATTGTAGGCGTGGATGCCGTAGCCGCCCGCGGCGGTGACATTGCCGTAGTTGTTGACGACGACGTTGCCATAGACGTTGGCGTTGGCGCCAAAGCCAGTCGCCGCGCCGAGGTAGCCGGCCTCGAGGCCAGCCGGCGCGTTGCCGCTCAGATTGAGGCTCGCACCAGAGTTGACGGTGCCGTAGTTGGTGACGGTGATCGAGCTGTGATCCGAGGCCAGGAGCGTGCTCGCGCGATTGACTGCGACAACGCCGGAGCTTCCCGACGTGACGACGCTGCCGGCCTCCGTCCTGACGGTCGTGCTGCCTGAGCCATAGCTGCGCGAGCGGATGCCGTAGATCGAGTTCCCCGTGATGGTGCCGCCGGCGTCGATGGTAATGTCGCCGCCACCCTCAGTGTGCGCATCGATGCCGTAAGCGCCGCCCGCGGCGCCGCCAAGCTGGGTGATCGAAATGTCGCCGCCGTTGGCGGTGTTCAGGTTCTCGACCAGCACACCGACCGAATTCGCGCCGGAGCCGGTCGCCTTGCCGGTGAGATTGTTGACCGTGATGGCACCGGAGCCCGTTTGGCTGTCGCGCAACGTGATGCCGTTACCGGCACTGCCGGTAATGTTGCCGGTCGCCGTCAGCGAGATGTCGCCTGTGCCATTCTGCGTGACGACGACGCCATTGGCCGCACCGGTCAGTGCACCGGAGGGCGTGAGAATGATGTCACCATGGCTACCGGGCGACCCACCCGAGGCGGTGAAGTCGACCGCATCACCACTTAATGCCTCAATGTTGGCATCACCGGTGATGGTGAAGGTGCCTCCCGTTGACGCCTGACCGCTGATGGTACCGCTGAAGGCGTGGCTTGTATCGTCGAGCTTGAGCGTGTTGGAGCCGCCCGCGAAGAGGACCGTCTGCGCGTCCGCACCGCCGAGCTCGAGCATCGCGTCGTTGTCGATGATCACCGCGCCGACGCCGCTGAGGCCGCCGGAGAGGTTCAACGTTCCGGCCTGGACCTCGATGGTGCCGGTGTTGGTGACCGCCGCCGAGATCGTGTTGAGACCGGTGACCCCGTAGAGATTGCCAGAATTGCTCAGGCTGCCGCCATTGATCGAAACGTCGGACAGATGGAGTTTTGACGCGGCGTCGATCGAGATCGTTCCGCCGGCGTTGGCCACCGTGGCGGTTATCAGCTTCAGCGTGGCGCCGTTCACCACCTCGATCAGATCGTGATTGGTGATCGCGTGAAGGACGCCGGGATCGACCGTCAGCGTGCCGCCGGTGACGGCGATCGTGCCGGTATTGGTGATATCGGCGTTGTGGATCGCGCTCGTGCCGGTCGATTCCAGCGTCCCCGCGATCGTCAACGTGCCGCCATCGATCACTGCACCGACGAGATCGAGCGTCGAGCCTGATGTGACCGAAACCGCGCCGGTGCCGTTGGTCACCGTCATCGCGATCAGCTTCAGCGTGCCGCCATTGATCGCGGCCAGCGTGCCGGTGTTGGTGACGGCCTCGTGGTCGATGTCGAGCTCGGCGCCATTGGCCTGAAGCGTGCCGGCGTTGGCGATGGTGGCCGAGGTCATCGTGGCAAGCGTCAACAGGCCGCCAACCGCCTCGATCAGGCCGTTGCTGGTGATGGCAGCATCGGTGATCGTGGTCGCCCCGGACGAATCCAGCGTGCCCGAAACGGAGAGTGCGCCGCCGGTCAGGCTCGCACCCGCCAGGGTCAGCTTCTTGCCGGGATCGACCTTGACGGTGCCGCCATTGCCGATCGTGGCTCCCGCAATGGTGGCATCGTCGAGCGTCAGTGTGACGCCGTTTTCGACCGTGACCGTGCCCTTGTTCAGGGTTGCGTTGCCGTCGATCTTGCTGTTGCCGGTGACGTCGATCGCGCCGCCCTGCGCACCGCTATAATTGTCGATGGTGCCGCCGGTGATCTCGGTACCGGACAGCGTCAGCGTCTGGACATCGTCGATCTTGATGACATGGCTGGTGTTGGTCAGGATATCGTTGAGCAGCGTCGCGGCGCCGGCGATCTCGAGCGTGCCGGTGTTGGCGACCGCTCCGCCCTGGATCCTGGCGCCGTCCTTGAGCTTGACGGTGTTGTCGAGCTCGATGCTGGAATTGTCGGTGATATCAGTCCCGGACACGGTGACGCCATCCAGCGTCAGCGCGGCACCCGCGGTGACCGCAGTGACGCTGAGTATGGCACCGCCGTCGATCTTGCTGGCACCGGTGACGTCGATGGTGCCGCCGCCCTTGATGGCGCCGCCGCTGAGCGTGGCGTGGTCCAGGGTCAACGCGGCATTGGCATCGACGATAACGTTGCCGCTCGAATTATTGACGGTCGAGCCCTGGTCGATGGCCAGGGCGCCGTTCGTCAGCACCTCGATCGTGCCGGCATTGTTGACGCCCTCATTGCTCAGCGCATTGCCGCTGCCGCTGACGTTGAGGACAGCATTGTTGTTCAGGATGCCGTCGCTCAGGACGGCGTTGCCGGTCAGGTCGATTTCACCGTTGCCGGTGATCACGCCTGTGCCGCGGATGCCGGCGTTGAGGACGGGCCCCCCCTCATCGTCACCGCCGCCGATAACCGGCCCCGCTCCGCCGATCGTCGCGCCGTTGACGGTCAGCTTGCCGCTGGCATCGACGGTGATGTGGCCTGCGTTGGCGACGCTGGTGCCCTGATCGACGGTGAGCCAGCCATTCGCCAGCACCTTGATCGTCCCGGTGGAGGTGTTGGAGACGCTTTCGTGGGCGAACTCGGCCGTACCCTTGACGTTGACCGTGCCGGAATTGTTCAGCGCGCCGTGCTCGATCAGGCTGGTGCCGTCGAGCTCCAGCGTGCCCAGAATGGTGACGGTGCCGCCGTCGACCGTCGCGGTATCGACGATCAGCATCGTGCCGGCATCGGCCTTCAGCGTGCCGCCGGCATTGTGGATCGTGGCCAGCATGTTCAACGTGCCGCCCGACAGCTCGATCGTGCCCGAATTGCTGATCGTGGTGCCGTTGGCGAAATCACCGCCGCCCTGGAGCGTCAGATAGCCGGCATTGGTAAGCACGCTCGTGTCGAGGATCTTGGCCTTGCCGCCGACCGACATCGTGCCGGTCACGGCGTTGATGAGGATCGAGTCCGCGCCCATGTTGAGCGCGCCCGATATCGTCAGCGAGCTCTGGTTGATCAGTTTCGGCGGCGGGCCGCCGAAATCGTTCATCGTCACCGACCTGGCATAGGCCGCGCTGTCGATCGTCACCGGATAGGACGGGGTCAGGCCGTGCAGTTGATCGGTGATGACGATGACGTCGTCATTGATGGTCGGGACGGTGCCGGTTTCCCAGTTCGCCGCGTCCTTCCAGAAACCGCCGGAAGGCGCGCCCGCGTGGTCGGTCGCGATCCACACCACCGCGGGCGCATCGGTGCCCTTGATCGTGACGGTGATGGTCTGCTGCGAGGTGGCGCCCTGCGAATCCTTGAGCGTCACGGTGTAGGTCAGCGTCAGCACCTCGCCCTTCGGAATGAAGTCGGCGAGGTAGACGGGAAGGTCGGCCAGCGACCAGTTGATGGTGCCGGTGCCGTCCCCGGTGCTGTCGGCACCCGCCGCGATCGCGACCGACATCGCGCTCTGGAACGCGGCGAGCGGACCCGGCGGAACGGTGCTGCCATCAGGCAGGGTCGCGCTGGTCAGCGCCACCGACACCGTATGCTTGTCGGTGAGATCGACGTCGTCGAAGCTCAGCGTACCCGACGTCGGCACATCGCTGGTGAGCGGACCGCCCGGCTTGCTGGTGCCGCCTTCGAAGGTGATGGTCGGAACGCTGGTGGTGATCACCGGCTTGTCGTTGGTGCCGGTGATCGTGATGGTGATGTCGATGAACGACGCTTCGGGGTTGACCGAAAAATTGTTGTCGACGCGGACCCTGTAGGTGAGCGTCAGCGTTTCGCCCGCCGCCAGGAAGTCGAAGACGTGGTCGGGGATCGTATAGGTCCAGACCGCAGAGCCGTTATTGTTGTTGCCGGCGGCGGCGGCGACCTGGATATCGATCTGCGTCGCCGCGATGTCCTGCTTCTGGAGTGCAGAGAGTGTGCCGGTGACATCCTGCTGGCCGGCGGTCTTGTAGACGTAGTTCGGCGCGTCACCGAGGCTTATGCTCACCGTCGGCTGATCGCCCAGGTTCTGGTCGACGAAGGTGATCCGGCCGGAGATCGTATCGGGCGTCGTATCGCCGGTCGCGTTCGCGTGCTCGGTCAGCGCGAACGCCGTCTTCACATTGCCGTCGAGATCGAGGCTTTGACGCAGGGGCGGCCCGGGGATGCGGGTGCTGGTCGCCGGATTATGGCCCGCCCCCTCCGAACCCGGCTGATTGAGATTCGTGAAGGTCGCGGTCGCGGTGGCACCGGTGTCCGTCTTGATAACGACAATGTTGCCGGTCTGCGTGATCGTGTCGGTGAAGTTCGTGGTCAGCTTGGTGTTGGTGTTGTTGTCGGTGAACTTCAGCGTGAACACGTCCGTGATCAGCTTCTGGATGTCCGGCGACATCAGCGCGTTGGTGATCGAGACGTTGCCGCCGCTGATCTGGATCATCTGGCCGGCCTGATTGACCGTCGCGATCGGCAGCAGCGTGACCTTGTCGAACAGGATGTAGGAGCCCGTCGTGCCGTTCGGCTCGACCAGCACCTGGAAGCTCGCCTGCGGCTGCGGATCGCCGCCGCCGGCGGGAACGACGAAGTTGATCTGGGTCAGCACCGCCGTGCCGCGGATGCCCATGGTGGCGACCGGCGTGTCGATTTTCATGTCGCCGTGCTTGGCGGTCTCGCCGGCGACGAAGGTGATGGTGCCGGCGACCAGGCTGAGCAGCGAGGAGTTGTTCGACCCGTTGGGGTCGTAGACCATCTCGTTCAGCACCATCCGCGCATTGGAGGACAGGCCGAACACGGTGCCGTCGATGAAGGTGATACCGAGCGTCGAATCCGCGCCGGTCGAGACCACGTCGCCCTTCTCGACATTGTCGCCGTTGTTCAGGATGACCGAAACGCCGTTGCGGATCGCGGTCGCGCTGCCGGAGAGTTTGGTGACGTGGCCGATGACCTGGGCCGCGGCAATGCCGGGCGCGGCCTGCGCATATTGCACGTGGCCGGTGAGGGCATTGACGACGTCGCCGGTGAGGTGGGCACCATCGGGCGAGGCGATCGCGGCGCGCTTGTCGCCCCTGAAATAATCGTGAACGACGAACTCGTGGCCCTCATGGGACAGCACGAGGTCGAGACCTGCGCGCTTGAACTCGCCGTTGAAGATCAGGTTCGGGTCGGGAACCACGAACGCGCCATCAGGCACGTGGCCGTGCGCCTTCGCGATGAAGGGCTTGGCGGTAAAGGAATCGACATGGAGATCGGCGGGCGAGTGGGAACCCTGGCCGTCCAAGAAGATCGCGGCGTCAAATTTGCCAGCGTAATTCAACCGGGCACCGTAAAAAGGGTTAAAATTTAAGTAAGTATCAACCGCCTAAGCTTGCATAGCATTACTAAATCCTTAGCGAAACCATCTATTGCTTGTGTGATTTCGCGTCACTTGACGATCGGAGCCCTCGAGGAGCAGTGCCCTCATGGTGAGGACAAAGTATTCCTTGCAGTATTCTGAAGTTGAAGTCGGCCTGTTTTCGCACATTCTCAGTCATCCAAAGTAAACTGCCGTATAGATCAAGCGGCAGATACTCATGTCATCTTTTCTTCGTGGAACCCCGGGGCATCCTGCGGGAAATACGGAACTAAATCTGTGACCCAACTAACAGAACCCGTGAAATAGCGGGTCGTTAGCCATAGGCGCCAGAACCAGCCTACCTGCAACTTCTGCCTGCAATTGTTTCCATTTCGCGGCGACCGGACACCTCCTAGTCCCCGATTCGTAAAAATTTTACGCAATTTGGGCAGAGCCGTTTCAGCCTGTCCCACGGTTTTGGGGCCCCTGCCGGGCGCATTAAGCAGAACAAAACGGCCCGTCTCGCACTATCTCCGCGAAAGCAACAAAGCCCGGCACGTACAGGTCGAGGGGGACCTGGCGAAGCCGGAAGGGGATGTCAGATGGAGACCGCTGCTCGCTCGCGCGCCTGGCGCGCAATCCTTGTCCTGTGCGGATTGGTCCTGCTCGGATCGGCCGCAGAGCTCCGCGCCGGCACGCTGCTGTCGCCGGGCGCCGGCGTCCTCGTGCGCAAATCCGCCGAACCGTTCGGCGTGTTCGCCTTTGCCATCTCGTCCGGCAGCCTCCAGCAGAAATGGTCCGCGCTGAAATCCAGGCTCGACGACGACATGGTGCAGCTCGCGCTGTGCGACGGCGACCGCGACAATTGCGCATCGCCTGCGGCGCTCAAGCTGCTCGCCATCGTCGACCAGGCCCGCGCCCGCGACGGCCGCGCCCGGCTGGGCGAGACCAATCGCGCCATCAACCTCGCCATCCGCGCTGCCAATGACGGCGCCGACGACGTCTGGAGCTCGCCGCTTGCGACCTTCCAGCGCGGCGCCGGCGACTGCGAAGACTATGCCATCGCCAAGCTGGCCGCGCTGCGGCTCGCCGGCGTTGCCAATGAGGACCTCCGCGTCGTCGTGGTGCGCGACATCCGCGCCGGCGAGGAGCATGCGGTTGCCGCGGCAAAGCTCGACGGACACTGGCTGATGCTGGACAACCGCCGCATGGCGATGGTCGAGGACGACGACTCGCGGGGCTACCAGCCGCTGTTCGTGCTGTACCAGTCGGCCGTGCTGAAATATGTCGACGAGCCGGTGCGGTTCTCGATGGCCACGGCCGAGGCGCACTGAGCTAGCTTGTAGCCGGATAGAGCCAACGGGTCGGCGCAAAGCGCCGCCCCACAAATTCATTCCACCGCGCGATCCGGGGCGCTAGCATGCCTCCGGCAAGGCGGGGGCGACTGGAATGCGGTTCATCGGGTTGATTGTGCTTGCGCTGCTGGCGCCCGCGGCACCCCTGTTCGCGCAATCCGGCCCATCCGACCGCTCCATCGCCGACAAGCTGCCGCTGTTCGCCAGGAACAACTGCCAGCAGATTCGCGACCCCGGCAATCAATTGATCTGCGGTGACGCCGAGCTTGCCGCCGCCGCCGAGAAGCTGGGCACGGCGATCGAAGCGCGGCTCGCCCGCCTGCCCGACCGCCTGCCGGCCATCGAGGAGAACGCCATCTGGGGCCGCCAGCGCAATCTCGGCTGCGGCATCGTCGGCGAGACCCGGATCCGCGCCGACGATTTCGACCGGGTGAAGGCGTGTCTCCTCAAGGTGACCGAGGAGCGCGCCACGATCCTGCGTGATCCCGATTTCGACTGTCTCGCCGCCAATACGGCCGCGGGCGCACTGATCTGCGCGGACCCCTCGCTGGCGCTCGCCGAAACGGAGCTCAATGGCCAGGTGCTCGGGCTGATCGGCAAGCTGGACCCGACTGCGGCCCGCTTTGCCTTCGCTGAATACGGCCGGTGGACGCGAGAGCGCGACCGCAGATGCAATCTGGTCGGCAAGGAGAACGTGCCACTGCAAGAGCTCGAATCGGCGGAGAGCTGCCTCGCCGATTACCTCGCACACAAGACCGACGAGATCCGCGCCGCCAAGAGCGATCCCAAAAAGGTGTTCGGCCGGCAGGTCGCGGCCCGGTCGCCCGACACCGACGCCGTCGACTTCTGCGCCGCGCGGATTCACGCGGCCAATTCCTGCGGAAATTTCCTGCGCATCAACCGCGTCTACGCCGTCGACAGCCAGGTGAGCGACCAGGAGGCGCAGGTCACGGGCGAGATCGAAATGGTCGTGCTGGCGCCCTTCGCCACATGCAGCAAGGTCGCCTCCACCTGCACCGGCACCTGCTGGGACGCCAGGACGGGTCGTCCGCAGCCGGGAGCCGCCGGCAACAAGGAGCGCTCCGCGGACGCCTTCAACGTCACGCGCCGCCTCAGGATCCAGCGCACCTTCGCCTTCGTCAAAGCCGGCGACGGCTGGCGCTGCCGTGAAGACGAGCTGGCACCGGTGAATTCGGGGACCGCGGGCGGGGGATCGTAGGTGTTTCTTCTCCCTCTCCCCGCTCTTCGCGGGGCCGCGGCGAGCTCCGCTCGCGCTGAGAGGGTTGGGGTGAGGGGCAGCTTCCGCAAAGACGGTGAAAGATGGACTCGCGGAGACTCCCCCTCACCCGGAATTTGCTCCCGCAAATTCCGGCCTCTCCCCGCACGCGGGGAGAGGCGAAGACGCATCAAAACATCAGATTGTCCTTCACCAGCACCCAGCGGCCGCCCTTGACCTGCTGCACCTGGGTGATGGTGTTGGCGAGGTGGTCGGTCTTGGAGAACTTCGTCGGAGGCGAGCTGAAGATGTCGAGGAACTTCTCGCCCGACTCGAGCGAGTCCAGCATCTTCTGTCCCGTGAGGTCCTTGCCCGCCTTCTGCGCATAGAAGGCGAAGGTCATCACCGCGTTGTAGCCGATGATCGCCTGCGTGTTGGCGTCGGTGTTGAACATCTTCTTGTAGTTGACGAGCCAGTCGTGGACCTTGCCCTTGGCGGTGTCCTCATACGGGATCTCGAAGCCCGACGCGGCATAGAGGCCTTCCACTGCTTCCTTGCCGAGCATGGGCACTTCCATCACGTTGACGGGCGTCGCGCCGAGGAAGGTGACGTCCCAGCCGAGCTTCCTGGCCTCGGTCATGGCGCCGATGGGCTCGCGCAGCACCGCGCCGAGCACGACGAGGTCGCAGCCGTCGGACTTCATCTTCGCGACCTGGGCGCTGAAGTCGGAGGCCCCGCGCTTGTAGCTCGTGATCGAGGCCGGCTGCACCTTCATCACAGCCAGTTGCTGGTTGAATCCGTCGAGCACGTTCTTTCCGTACTCGTCGTCCTGGTGCATGATGCAGGGCTTCTGGAAGCTCTTCCACTCCATCATGTATTTGAGCGCGGCGCGCGTGCTCTCCACATAGGGCAGGAGGTTGTTGAACTTCAGCCGCTCCTGCGGCTTGGCCGGATCGAACTTGAAGGTGAACTCCGCCGCCGTCAGCGGGAAGAGCTGAAGCACCCCGGCGTCGAGCAGGATGTCCTGCGCCGCGAGCACGGTCGGCGATCCCATTGGTCCCACCATCGCGAAGATCTTGTCGCGCTCGATCAATTTTTGCGACGCCAGCACGGCCTTCTTCGGATCGTAGCCGCTGTCCTCGACCACCAGCCGGATCTTGCGGCCGTTGACGCCGCCGGCGGCGTTGACCTCCTCGACCGCCATCTTCATGCCGTTGGAGACCGGCACGCCCCAGCCCTTGATCGGCCCCGACAGATCCTGGTGGGTGCCGATCACGATCTCGGTCGCCGAGATGCCTTCATTGGTGACCTTGGTCTGTGCTGCGGCCGGCAGATGCGTGAGCACCACCGCGCTCACCGCAAGGCCGAACGCCCTGAACGATTTCGACATTGACGTCTCCTCTCCCTGGCCCTTGTTGCGCGAAGGGTTGGCCATCGCTCCTTCGCTGATTTCAGCGTCTCCTTGCGCACGGCCTTCCGGCCGCGCGCCTCACGCCACCGCACGTTCGCGATACATGGCGTCGATCTCGGCAGCGTAGCGCTTGTTCACGAAGCTGCGCTTCAGCTTCATGGTCGGCGTCAGCTCCTCGTCCTCCGGGGTGAGCTGGCGTTCGATCAGGAAAAACCTCTTGATGGTCTCGACGCGGGCGAAATTGACGTTGACCTGCTCGATCTCGCGCCAGATCAGGTCCTGGATCTCCGTCGCCCGGCACAGGCTCGCATAGTTGGTGAAGGGGATGTCGTGGTCCTGGGCGAACTTCTCGACGTTCTCCTGATCGATCATGACGAGGCAGGTGAGGTACGGCCGCTTGTCGCCGATCACCACCGCATCCGAGATGTAGGGCGAGAATTTGAGCTGGTTCTCGATCTCGGACGGCGTGACGTTCTTGCCGCCGGAGGTGATGATGATGTCCTTCATCCGGTCGGTGATGCGAACGAAGCCCTCGTTGTCGATGGTGCCGACGTCGCCGGTGTGCAGCCAGCCGCGCGGATCGATGGCCTCCGCCGTCTTCTCCGGCTGGTTCAGATAGCCCATGAACAGGAAGTCGCCCTTGATCAGGATCTCGCCGTCGGGCGACAGCGCGACCTCGCCCCAGGACACGGCGGTGCCGACCGAGCCGAGCTTGATCCGCGTCGCCGGCATCATGGTGGCGACACCGCAATTCTCGGTCTGGCCGTAGACCTCGTGCATGTCGATGCCGAGCGCGAGATACCAGCGGATCAGCTCCGGCGCGATCGGCGCCGCGCCGGTGAAGGCGATGCGGCAGCGATCGAGCCCGATCATGCGGCGGATGTTGCGAAAGGCGAGCCGGTAGGCGAGCTGGTTGGCGAGGCGCAGCGACAGCGGCGGCGCCCTGCCCTCGATCCGGCAATCGACCATGCGGTAGCCGATCCCGATGGCGCGGCGGTAGACCCATTGCTGGAGCGGCGTCGCATCCTTCAGCGCGATGGTGATGGCGGAATAGAATTTTTCCCAGATGCGCGGCACCGCGAGGAAGATGGTCGGCTGCACCTCGCGCAGATTGTCCGGCACGGTCTCCGTGCTTTCGGCAAAATTCATCACCGAGCCGAGCGCGACCGAGATGTAGTAGCCGCCGATGCGCTCGGCGACATGGCAGAGCGGCAGGAAGATCAGCCGGTCTTCGTTCTCCCGCGCCGGGATGAAGTCGTTGGCATGCCGCATCTGGTGCGTGACGCTGCGGTTGGCATGCATCGCGCCCTTGGGCGGGCCGGTCGTGCCGGAGGTATAGACGAGCACCGCGAGATCTTCAGGGCCGCGGCTGTCGATCATCTCCTGCCACAGTGCTTCGCGCCCGACCATATGGTTGCGCCCGAGCGCGCGAAACTCGTCGAGCGACATCACCATGTCGTCGGAGAAGCCGCTGAGGCCCTCCATGTCGAACACGACGATCCTTTGCAGGGACGGGCAGCGTGTGCGGCAGGTGAGGATCTTGTCGAGCTGCTCCTCGTCCTCGGCGAAGATCACCTTCGTGCCGGAATCGTTGACGAGATACTGGACCTGGGACGAGGCATCGGTCGGATAGATTCCGGACGAGACGCCGCCGGCGCACAGGATGCCCATGTCGGCATGGACCCATTCCGGCACGGCATTGGCGATGATGGAGGCGACGTCGCCGGGCATGAAGCCGATCGCGCGAAGCGCGTAGGCGATCTCCTTCGAGATCTCCAGCCACTCGCGCCAGCTCGTCGGCTGCCAGATGCCGAACTTCTTCTCGCGGATCGCCGGCCTGTCGCCCCGCGTTTCCGCGGCGCGCAAGAAGCTTTTCGCGATCGTATCAGCGACCGTCAGCACCGCCGGTCGGGCCATGCGCGTCTCCTCCTTGTCGCTTCCCCTCCGCTGCCTGCCTTGCCGGCGGTCTATGTCTTGCGGACGGGCACCCCATCTAACGCCAAGTCTTGCCTTAACGCCACGTCTTCTTCTTTTTCCAGCGCCGTTCGCCCCGAGCGCCCGCTTCCTTGGCGCCAAGGTAGAATTCCTGGATGTCCTGGGAATGCATCAAGCGGTCGCAGGTGTCGTTCATCACGATACGGCCGATCTCCAGCACATAGCCGTAATGCGCCGTTTCCAGCGCCACCTTGGCGTTCTGCTCGACCAGCAGGATCGACATGCCCTGCTCCTCGTTGACGCGGCGGATGATGGTGAAGATCTCCTTCACCAGCAACGGCGACAGGCCGAGCGAGGGCTCGTCGAGCAGCAGCAGGGTCGGCCGGTTCATCAGCGCGCGGCCGATCGCGAGCATCTGCTGCTCGCCGCCGGAGAGCTGGCCGGCCGGCTGGTCGATGCGCTCCTTCAGCCGCGGGAAATAGCCGTAGACGCGCTCCAGATCCTCCGCGACGCCGCCACGGTCCTTGCGCGGATAGGCGCCCATCATCAGGTTCTCGCGCACGGACAGGAACGGGAACACCTCCCGCCCCTCCGGCACGTGGCTGAGGCCCAGCCGCACGATCCGGTCGGCCTCCATGCGCTGGATCGGCCTGCCCATGAACTCGATCGCGCCCTTCTGCGGATCGAGAATGCCGGAGATCGTCTTCAGCACGGTGGTCTTGCCGGCGCCGTTGGCGCCGAGCAGCGTGACGATGCGGCCGCGCGGCACCTCCAGCGAGATGCCGCGGATCGCCATGATCGGCCCGTAATAGCTCTCGATGTTGGAAAGCTTCAGGATGATGTCCGGTGTCGCCGCGGCATCCATCGCGTCAGGCTCCCAGATACGCGGCGACGACATCAGGGTGCTGCTGCACCTCGGCCGGCGAGCCCATCGCCAGCACCCGGCCATAGTTCAGCGCGATGACGCGGTCGGAGACGCGGTTGACCAGCGACATGTCGTGCTCGACCATCAGCACGGTGACGCCAAGCTCGTTCTTCATGTCACGGATCCAGAACGACATGTCGTCGGTCTCCTCGACATTGAGGCCGGAGGACGGCTCGTCGAGCAGGATCAGCTTCGGCTCAGAGCACAGCGCCCGCGCCAGCTCGATCACCTTGCGCACGCCGTAGGGCAGGCCCGAGATCAGCTTGTCGCGATAGGGCTCGAGATCGAGGAACTCGATCACCTGCTCGACCCGGCGGCGATGCAGCTTCTCGTTGGCGCGCACGCTCGGCAGGAACAGCAGCTCCTGCCAGAGCTGCGTGGTGGAATGGCGGTGGCGCCCGACCAGGAGGTTGGACAGCACCGTCGCGTTCTCGAACAGTTCGATGTTCTGGAAGGTGCGGGCGATGCCTAGTCTTGCGATATCGTAAGGCGGCTGCTCGGTGATGTCCTGGTCCTCGAAGAAGATGCGGCCCGAGGTCGGCCGGTAGATGCGCGAGATCAGGTTGAAGATCGAGCTCTTGCCGGCGCCGTTGGGCCCGATGATCGAGAGGATCTCGCCCTTCTCCACCGCGAACGACACCGCATCGACGGCCTTGAGGCCTCCGAAATGCAGCGACAGGTTCTCGGCGCGAAAATAGCTCATCGGTTGCGCTCCGACTTCACGTAGATCTTCTGCCGCTTGAAGGTGGCGCGCTTGTAGAGCGGGAAGAGCTGGAAGAAGAGCTTGATCTTGAGCCAGCGGCCGTAGAGCCCGAGCGGCTCGAACAGCACGAACAGCACGATGATGATGCCGTAGATCGCGCCCTTCAGACCGTTGAGCGAGGCGAAGGCCGCGACCTTGGACTGGACGTCGGCCGCTCCTTGGGTGCCGGCGCCGAAAGCGGCGGCAATGCCGGCGATGATGCCGGGCATGTCGTCCTTCAAATAGGTCAGGAACGGGTCGATCATCACGATGAAGATCGCGCCCAGCACGGCGCCGTGCAGGCTGAAGCTGCCGCCGATCAGGATCACGATGATGAACTCGATCGAGAGCTGGAGCGTGAACATCTCCGGCGAGATGAACGAGAGCTTGTGCGCGAACAGCACGCCGGCAAAGCCGGTGATCGCCGCCGAGATCGCAAAGGACTTCACCTTGTAGAGCGCGACGTTGACGCCCATGCTGCGCGCCGCGGTCTCGCTGTCGCGGATCGCGACGAAGGCGCGGCCCGTCGGCGAGCGCAGCAGATTGAGCGTGCCGACGATGGTCAGCACCAGCACGGCGAGACACAGGAAATAGAAGGTCGGGCTGTCGCGCGGCACCGCGACGCCGAGCAGCGACAGCGTCTTGACCCGCATGCCCTCGTTGCCGTTGGTGACGCTCTCCCAGCGCGCCAGGATCTCCTCGACGATCAGGGCAAAGGAGATGGTGGCGATGACGAGATAGATGCCCTGGAGCCGCAGCGCGGGAAAGCCGACCATCGCGCCGATGATGCCGGTCAGAAGGCCTGCGGCGAGGAAGTAGACCGGGAACGGCACGTTGTATTTCTGCAAATAGGCCGCCGTGTAGGCGCCGATCGCGAGGAACGCGGCATGCCCGAGCGAGGCCTGCCCCGTAAAGCCGGTCAGGATCAGCAGCGCCACGCCGACGGTTGCATAGATGCAGACGAAGACGAGCTGGCTCATCAGATAGCTGGAGAGCACGTAAGGCGCGATCAGCAGCAGCGCGAGCAGGATGCCGTAGGAGACGAAATAGCCCGAATGCGGGAACAGCTTGATGTCGTCTTCGTAGTCGGTCTTGAACAGGAAGCGCATGGCGTTCAGACCTTCTTGCGGACGTGAAGGCCGAACAGGCCTTCGGGCTTGAGCAGCAGCACGGCGAGCAGCACGACGTAGGGCGCGACGTCCTTCCAGCCCTCGGCCAGATAGAAGCCGGCCATGCTCTCGATCACGCCGATCAGGATGCCGCCGACCACCGCGCCGGGGATCGAGCCGAAGCCGCCGAGGACCGCGGCGGGGAATGCCTTGAGGCCGAGCACGAGGCCGACATTGGAGTGAATGAAGGTGATCGGCGCCAGCAGCACGCCGGCGCAGGTCGCGACCGCCGCGCTGATCGCCCAGACGATCGACACCACGCGCTTGACCGGGATGCCCATGTAATAGGCCGCCAGCATGTTCTCGGAACTGGCGCGCATCGCGGTGCCGAGCGTGGTCCTGTTGAAGAAGAGCCAGAGCAGCGTGCACAGGATCATCGTCGCCGCGATCACCGAGAGCTTGTCATAGGCGAGCACCAGCGAGCCGATGCGCAGCACGCCCTGGCTGAACGGCGTCTCGATCTTCAGATCATCGGTGCCCCAGATCATGCCGGCGATCGAGCGCAGGAAGTAGCCGAGCCCAATGGTCGCCATGATGATGGAGAATTGCGGATAGCCGAGGATCGGCCGCACCACCACGCGTTCGGCCAGCATGCCGAACAGCGCCATCGCGGCCACCGCACCGGCAAAGCCGATCCAGTAGTTCAGGCCCATCATGCCGATGAAGGTGAAGGCGAAGAAGCCGCCCAGCATCATCAGGTCGCCCTGGGCGAAGTTGACGACCTCGGTCGCCTTGTAGACCAGCACGAAGCCGAGCGCGATCAGGCCGTAGACGCAGCCGAGCGCAACACCGCTGACCAGCTGCTGAACGAAATCCAGCATCGCCGCGCTTCCTCCTGACGCAACCGGCGGTTCTTCGATCGCCTCGTCGCATCTTGTGTCCAGTCGCTACGCAGTCGTTTCGCTGCGTCAGCGCCATTTGTCCCGGCGCCAATTCAGCCTGAACCGCCAAGCGCTGTCAACAAACGGTGACTTGCCTTTGGTCCAAGACGGATGACGGAATTTGCGGCAGTGTGATTCACCGTGCCGAAACATCTTCGGGTCATGGTCGCGGGCGATGCAAAACCGGATGGTGTGGCCGTCATGAAGCCGGACAGCTCGGCGCTCGAAGTCCGAGGGTTAACGAAGCGTTTTGACCGTCCGGCGGTCGACGGCCTCGACCTCACAGTTCACGCCGGTGAATTCTACGCCCTGGTCGGCCCCAACGGCGCTGGCAAGACCACCACTTTGCGCATGGTTGCGGGCCTCTTGCGGCCCGACGCCGGCGCGGTCTCGATCTTCGGCATCGATGCGCTCCAAAATCCGGTCGCCGCCAAGCAGGTGATGGCGTGGGTCTCCGACGAGCCCATGATCTACGACAAGCTGACGCCGCTGGAGTACCTCGAATTCGTCGCCGGGCTGTGGGGCATCGCGCCATCCGCCTCGGAACCGGTCGCCGAGGGGCTGCTCAGCTCGCTCGGGCTCGAGCCGCACCGGCACGAGCGCTGCGAGGGCTTTTCCAAGGGCATGCGGCAGAAGGTGGCGCTGGCCGGCGCGCTGGTGCACGATCCCCGCCTCATCATTCTCGACGAGCCGCTGACAGGGCTGGACGCCGTGTCCGCCCGCCATGTGAAGGGGCTGTTGAGCGAGCGCGTCCGCACCGGCTGCACCGTGATCATGACCACGCACATCCTCGAGGTTGCCGAGCGCATGGCCGACCGCATCGGCGTGATCGCCTCGGGCCGCCTGGTCGCCGAAGGCACGCTCACCGAGCTGCGCCAGCAGAACGGCCATGCCGACACCAGCCTGGAAGATCTCTTCATCGCGCTGGTGACGCTCCAGGAAGCCGCATGAGCTCGGCGACCGCGCTGACCTGGTTTGCCCGCCACGAGCTCCGGCTCGCCTGGCGCGAATGGCTCGCCATGATGACCGGCGGCCGGCGCAAGCGAACGCGCGTCGCCGTCATCGGCCTGCTTCTGTTCGCAGCGCTCCTCCACGTGCCGGCCTGGGCCGTGATCGGCCGCGTCGCCGACCTGCAACTGCCGCTCGACAAATCCTCGCTGATCGTGATCACGGCGACGATCTTTCTGGCCTGGACCTTGATGCTGTCGCAGGCGATCGAATCGGTGACGCGCGTGTTCTACGCCCGCGCCGATCTCGATCTGATCATGTCCTCGCCGGCGACGCTGGCCAACCTGTTCTCGGTGCGCATTGCCGCGATCGCGCTCGCCGTCACGGTGCTGGCGCTGTTGTTCTCGACACCCTTCATCGACGTGCTGGTGATCGGCGGCGGACCGCGCTGGCTTGCGGCGTTCGGCGTCGTGGTCGCGATGGGCCTGTCGGCCGCGGCGATCGCGATTGCCGTCACCATCCTGCTGTTCCGCTTGATCGGTCCGGCGCGGACGCGCTTCGTGGCCCAGATCCTCGCCGCCATCATCGGCGCCGGCTTCGTGATCGCGCTCCAGGTCGCCGCGATCATGTCCTACGGCACGCTGTCGCGCTTCACCATCCTGACCTCCGGCACCTTTGCCGAACACGCCCCCGACGCCGACAGCATCTGGTGGTGGCCGGCGCGGGCGGCCCTGGGCGACAGCGAGCCGCTGTTGCTGCTTCTCGCGCTCGGACTGGTGCTGCTCGGCAGCGTCATGGCGATCTTCTCGGGCCGCTTTGCCGACACCGCGATCGATGCCGCGGCGTACGGCACATCCGGCCGCCGCAGCGCGAAGCAGCGCCCGTTCCGCGGCGGATCGCGGCAGCAGGCGCTGCGGCGCAAGGAATTTTCGCTGCTCTGGCGCGATCCCTGGCTGATCTCGCAGACCCTGATGCAGCTGCTCTATCTGGTGCCGCCGGCGCTGCTGCTCTGGCGCAGCTTTGCCGACAGTTCTGCCGCACTGACGCTGATCACACCCGTGATCGTGATGGCGGCGGGACAGCTTGCCGGCGGACTGGCCTGGCTGACGATCTCGGGCGAGGACGCTCCCGACCTCGTCGCGACCGCGCCGCTCACGCCGTCCAGCGTCATCCGCGCCAAGATCGAGGTGGTGCTGATCGCGATCGCGGTCATCTTCTGCCCGCTGGTCGCGGCGCTGGCGTTTGCCTCGCCGATCCAGGCCGCGGTCAGTGCCGGTGCGATCATCATCAGTGCGGCCTCCGCGACCGCAATCCAGCTCTGGTTCCGGGTGCAGGCCCGGCGCAGCCAATTCCGCCGCCGCCAGACCTCTTCCCGGCTTGCGACCTTTGCCGAGGCCTTCTCCTCGATCGGCTGGGCCGCCACCGCTGCGCTGCTGCTCGCTCTCCCCCTCGCCGGCCTCGTCAGCGGCCTGATCACCGCGAGCCTCGTCGCCATCACCTGGAAATTCAGCCCAAGACGCGAATAAGCGGCGCGGATGACAGCTGCGATACTGACGCGCTGTTGATCGAAGCCCATTGGCCCCGCGCTGCATTGCGCGTTAGACTTTCTCCTGAAGTCATCGGGGACGGATATGTGGCGACTTGTTTCGGCCGCTCTGGCGCTGTTCGGCGCGCTCCTCTCGCCTGCCCTCGCTCAGCAGCAGCCCCAGCGCAGCGAATGCCTGGCGATGGCCAACACCGCGCCCCGCGCCATGCCGGTCGCCTTCCGGCAGGCGACAGCCGCGGCCGAGGTCGAGATCACCTATGTCGGCCACTCCACCTATTTCATCGACACGCCCGGCGGCTTGCGCATCGCCACAGACTATAGCGGCGCCTATCAGATCGGACGGTTGCCCGACGTCGTCACCATGAACCGGGCGCACAGCACGCATTACTCTTTATTCCCCGACAAACGCATTCCCCATGTGCTGCACGGCTGGGGCGAGGACGGCAAGCCGGCCATCGTGTCGGAGCGCATCGGCGACACCTTCATCCGCAACGTCACGACCGACATCCGCCGCTACTTCGGCGACGATGCCGGCACCGACATGATCCGCGACGGCAACTCGATCTTCATCTTCGAGGTCGCCGGCCTCTGCATCGGCCATCTCGGCCACCTTCACCACAAGCTCGACGACAGCCATTTCGCCCAGATCGGGCGGCTCGACATCGTGATGGTGCCGATCGACGGCACCTACACCATGTCGCTGGACGGCATCTCCGAGATCACCAAGCGGCTGCGCGCCTCCGTGGTGCTGCCGATGCACCGCTTCGCCACCCCGCTCGACGATTTCATGCGCCGGATCGGCCAGCAGTTCGAGATCGACCGGCGCCTCGAGCGCTCCTTCCGCATGTCGCGCGATGCGCTGCCCTCGAAGCCGACGGTGATCATCCTCGACGGCGTCTGAGGCGCAATTTTCTCCAAGCCTGCTGGCGCCCATTGGTGCTGATCTCTCCGCAACAGGAGATCGACATGACAGACTTTGCGAGACTGCTGCACGCGGATGGACCAAACCCCGAGCACGCGGCAGCGCTCCGGCTTTACGGCCGCTTCGTCGGCGACTGGGATGCCGAGATCACCGCCCGCGGCCCCGATGAAACGAAACACACCGCGCCCGGCGAAATCCATTTCGGCTGGGTGCTGGAAGGCCGCGCTGTCCAGGACGTCTGGATCATTCCCCGTTCCAGCGGCAGCCCCGCCTTTCCGATCGCCGGCAACTGGTACGGCACGACGCTGCGGGTCTACGATCCGACCATCGATGCGTGGCGGATCTCCTGGTTCGATCCCGGCCGCAGCGTGTTCCGTCAGCAGATCGGCCGTCCGCGCGGCGATGACATCGTGCAGGAAGGCAAGACCGACGCGGGCGACCTGACCCGCTGGAGCTTTACGGAGATCGCGGACGACTCCTTCCATTGGCTCGGCGAGGTCAAGCCGGCTCCCGCAGCCGATTGGCGACTTGTGGTCGATGTGAGGGCGAGGCGACGCAAGGGTTAAGTCGAATGGATTTTGACTGAATCGATCGGGCCACGGGTTCGCTGCAACCTCTCCCGCTTGCGGGGGAGGTCGCGCCGAAGGCGCGGGTGGGGGCTCTCTCCACACTGGGAATCTCTCTGTGGAGACACCCCCACCCCAACCCTCCCCCGCAAGCGGGAGAGGGAGCGCACCTCCTCCGCCGTTGCTATGGTGCTCTGAGCAACGCGCGCTGCCGGGCGCAAGGACGAGATGCTAGGCTCCCGCCACAAAAAACATAGAGGGAGCGAACGCCGATGGCTGCAAGCGGTCTACCCGCCAACACGAGCGGGCTATTCGTCGAGCCGCGCGAGGACTGGCTCGCGCTGCATCAGGAGGAGATCATCGATCCCTCGCGGCCGATCGTCGATCCCCATCATCACCTGTGGAATCGCGGGCACCGCTACCTGATCGAGGAGATGGCGGCGGATATCGGCTCCGGCCACAACATCGTCGCCACTGTCTATGTCGACTGCCGCTCGATGTATCGCGCACACGGGCCCGAGGCGTTCCGGCCGGTCGGCGAAGTCGAGTTCGCCAACGGTGTCGCCGCAATGAGCGCAAGCGGTGCTTACGGCACGGCCGCGATCTGCGCCGGCATCGTCAGCCATGTGAACCTGCTGCTGGGCGACGCCGCCAAGCCGGTGCTGGAAGCCGAGATCGCGGCGGGCAACGGCCGTTTCCGCGGCATCCGGCATTCCTCCGCCTGGGACCAAGATCCTGTCGTCGCGGGCATGTACGCGAACCGGCCGAAAGGACTGCTGCAGGATCCGACCTTCCGCAAAGGCTTTGCCTGCCTGGCGCCGCTGAACCTCAGCTTCGATGCCTGGCTGTTCCATCCGCAGATCGGCGAGCTGATCGAGCTCGCGCGCGCCTTCCCCGACACCAGGATCGTGCTCGACCATTGCGGCGGTCCGGCCGGCGTCGGCCGCTTTGCCGGGCGGCGCGAGGAGGTGTTTCCGCAATGGCGCGCCTCGATCCGCGAGATCGCCAGATGCGAGAACGTGGTGGTGAAGCTCGGCGGCCTCGCGATGTGCCTGCTGGGCTACGATTTCCATCTGCGCGAGAGCCCACCGTCCTCCGAGGAGCTTGCCGCGGCCTGGCGGCCCTATATCGAGACCTGCATCGAGGCGTTCGGCGCAAGGCGCGCGATGTTCGAGAGCAATTTCCCGCCGGACAAGGGCCAGTGCAGCTATCAGGTGATCTTCAACGCCTTCAAGCGCATCGCGGCGCCTCTGGGCGAGGCCGAGAAGACGGCGCTGTTCTCGCAGACCGCGACCGATATCTACCGGCTCGACTTGCCGTCATGACGAGAGAGGGGCCGGGATGTTGGTCCCGACCCCTCTTCCGTCGTAGCCGCTGGGAAGCGTCCTCGAAAAGTCTTGGTCCGGGCGTGCGCTAGCCGGCGCCCATCAGCGAGGCGGGACGGCGCTCGCCGGTGGAGACGAACATCCGCTTGAGCTTGTTGACGACGCGGATCAGGAAACCGATCATCACCGGATTGGTCTTGCGGCAGAAAGCGATTTTCTTGACGTGGCCTTCGACATGCCATTTGGCATGCGCGCCGTCGCGGAAGAAGATGACGTCGCCGGGACCGTAGCGCTTCGGCGGCATGCCGTCGCTTTCGAGCACGATCGATCCTTCCATGATCATGATCGTCTCGTCGATGTCGTAGTACCAGTTGAAGCGCCCTTCGGTGCAGGACCAGATGATGGTCGAGGCGGTACCGTCCGCGCTGGTGGACAGTATGTGCGAGCGCGACACCGGATTGCCTTCGATGATCCAGGACGGCTCGATCGGCCGCAGCTCGAGATCCACATTGCAACTACTAATTTCAATCAATGCGCGCGACATCTGTTTCCCCAGGGGATAGAATAGGTTTTTGGCCGGGTCGGGGCCCGGATTGTTTCCAATGATGTACACAACGCTAGTGATCGGCTTTTAATTCTTTCTTACGCAGGCCTCGACAATCAGCCGCAAGTTGCATGTGCGAAGCAGCTAACGCCGCGATTTCCCTGCAAATTCGCGCACATGAACCCATCTTTTCCGGGGTGCGACAAAATGCGCGAAGTGACCTGAAAGGAGCCGTGCTGATGCCCCTCACGCCCGAGGTTCTGACAGCCAACAGCCAGGTCGTCGCCCGGCTCGGGAGCCTTGATATCTCCTTCACGCCGGATGATGAGTCCTGGTTTACCATCGACGGCATCGAAGGCCCCCGGCAGGTCGGCAGCGACGGCTCCGGCGGCGCGTTCGTGCTGCTGCCGTCGCAGAATGTGCTCTACGTCTCATCGGAGGGCCGCGCAGGAATTATCGCTGGTACGTTCGAGGCCTTCATCCAGCTCGTCGTCGTCCGGCCCTACTGGCTCGACATTCTGAAATTCTCCGCGGGCGGCGACCTCGCGGAAATGCGGCGCGCGGCGGATGCACTGGAGGCGACCCTCGACGACGAGGATGAGGTCAACGAGGCCCGCGAGCAAATCCGCAAGGGCCTCGACCTGCCCGAGCCGGACGATCCGGTCGGTGCGCTCTACGAGGCGGTGGCTGCTTCCGACGCCATTGTGCGGACCACCGACGGCAGCCCGTTCACGACGCTGTTCAACCGCTTCAGCATCGACAACAACCCGATGCTGCGCAACGCGGCGGCGTGAGAGCAGGAGAGACCGTTGCGAGGACGTTCACCCCTCCCCAGCGGGGAGAGGTGAAGCAAACTACTTCGCCCACTCGCCCTTGCGGAACACTGGCACCTTGCTGCCGTCGGCGAGGATGCCGTCGATGTCGGTCTCGGCCGAGCCGATCATCCAGTCGATATGGATCAGGCTCTGGTTGCCGCCCTGCGCGGCGATCTGCTGCGGCGTGAGCTGGGCGCCGTTGACGAAGCATTTCGAGTAGCACTGGCCGAGCGCGATGTGCGAGGCCGCGTTCTCGTCGAACAGCGTGTTGTAGAACAACAGCCCGCTCTGCGAGATCGGCGAGGAATGCGGCACCAGCGCCACCTCGCCGAGACGGCGCGCGCCCTCGTCGGTGTCGAGCACCTTGTTCAGCACCTCGGCGCCGCGCGAGGCCTTCGCGTCGACGATCCTGCCGTCCTCGAAGCGCACCGCGATGTTGTCGATCAGCGTGCCCTGGTAGGACAGCGGTTTCGAGCTCACGACATGACCATAGACGCGGCGGCAATGCGGCGTGGTGAAGACCTCTTCGGTCGGGATGTTGGCGTTGCAGCTGATACCGTTCTTGGACAGGGAGGCGCCGCCTTCCCATTCATGGCCGTCGGCAAGGCCGATGGTGAGATCGGTGCCCGGGCCTGAGTACTGCAACGCGCGGAAACGCTGGCCGTTGAGCCAGTTGGTGCGCTCGCGCAGCACCGCATTGTGGCTCGCCCAATTGGCCATCGCGTCCTCGCGATCGACGCGGGAGGCCGCGAAGATCGCATCCGCGAGCTTGCCGATCGCAACGTCCTCGGGATCGTTGGGGAACACCTGCTTGGCCCATGATGGGCTCGGATAGGCGATGATGTTCCAGTTGGTGTCGAAATTGACGATCTTTTCCAGTGCCGGCTGATAGGCCATCGAGTTGGCCTTGCTGGCGCGCGCTACCTTGGACGGATCCTCGCCCGACAGCAGCATCGGATTGTCGCCGACGATGGCGAGCCGCGCGGTGTTGTCGGAGAATGCCTTGGCCATGCCCTCATAGAGCCAGCCGGCGGCGCGATCGAAACTGTTGTCGTGACCGTGGCGGTAACGCGCCAGCGTCATCTCCTCGTCCGACAGGATCGGCGTCACGATACCGGCGCCGGCCTTGTAGGCATGAACGGCGATCCGCCGCACCAGCGGCAGCGCGATCGCCGGCGCCGTCAGGAGCAGATCCTGTCCCGGCCGCAAGCCCAGGCCCACCTTCACCGCCACCTCGGCCAGCCGGTCGAGTTTCGCGGGATCGATGGGAGTGGAGGTGATGCGTTGATCGGTCATGCCGGGTCCTCTGCCGAAAGTCTCTCGCTCAATCTAAGTCTAGCATCGCGAGACACAAGTATACGAGCGTATTGGGGGCGACGAAAGATACGCAGTTTCGCGCATCTTGGTTTTCAACGCGTTGCCGATTTCAGCACCCGGTCGACCATGGCGGGAGCAAGGCCGAGGTAATTTTTCGGTGAAGTGAGCGCATCGATCGTGGCGCGGTCGATTCTGGCAGAGACGCGCGAGTCGGACGAGAGCGCGTCCGCCAGCGTCAAACCTTTCTCGTTGGCGAGCCGGCAGGCGTCATAGACCACGTCATGCGCCTCCTGCCGCCCGATCTGGGGCGCGAGCCCCATCATGACCGCTTCGGCCACAATCAGGCCCCGGCTGATGGCGAGATTGTCGTTCATCTTCGCCTCGTCGACGATGAGGCCCGCGAGCGCGAACCTCGCCTGGTGCAGCGCCCCCGCGGCCAGCACGAAGCTTTCGGGGATTGCCATCCACTCGGCGTGCCAGGGGCCGGTGGCGCGCTCGAAATCCTGCACCATCGCATCCAGCATCAGGCCCGCGTGCTGGCGCACCGCCTTGGACGCCGCCAGCATCAGTTCCGAGGAGATCGGGTTGCGCTTCTGCGGCATGGTCGAGGAGGCGCCACGGCCCTTGACGAAGGGCTCGTAGACCTCGGCGAACTCGGTCGAGGCCATGATCATGATGTCGAGCGCGATCTTGCCGAGCGAGCCGGTGACGAGCGCGAGGAAGTTCACGGCCTCGGCAAAGCCGTCGCGCGCGACGTGCCAGGTCGAGGCGGGAACGCCGAGCTTCAGCTCGTCGCACAGCGCCTCCTGCACCTCAAAGCCCTTGTCGCCGAGCGAGGCCAGCGTGCCGGCGGCGCCGGCGAACTCGCCCACCAGGACCCGCGGCTTCAATTGCGCCAGACGCTCGGCGTGGCGATCGAACATCGCTAGCCAAATCGCGGTCTTGTAGCCGAAGGTCACCGGCAGCGCCTGCTGGAGATGAGTGCGCCCCGCCATCGGCGTATCGCGATGGCGCCTGGAGAGGTCGGCGAGAATCTTTCGCAGCTCCGCGATGTCGCGCTCGACGATCTCGAGCGCGGCACGCAATTGCAGCACTACGGCGGTATCCATGATGTCCTGCGTGGTCGCGCCCCAATGCACGTAACGGCCGGCATCGCCGCATTGCTTCACCATCTGGTGCACCAAGGGCAGGATCGGATAGCCGACGATGTCGGTCTCCTGCCTGAGCAGGTCGAAATCGAGCGCGGCAACGTCGGTCCGCGCCGCGATCTGGTCGGCGGCATCCTGCGGGATCACGCCGCATTTGGCCTCCGCCTTCGCCAGCGCCACCTCGACCTCGGCATAGCGCGCAACCAGCGCGACATCGGAAAACACCTCGCGCATCTCAGGCGTGCCGAAGGCGTCGCGGAACAGCATGGAGTCGAGCACGGTGGTCGAGGCGTGGAGAGCGGGCATGGGCGTTTCTTTATGGTTGGTGTTTTGTGTGGAAGCAGCTTACGCAGGCCGCGCCGTTCGGCAATGGACAATGCCGGGTCATCACACATTCGGAGTCTTGCATTAGTCTCGCCGCCGCGCGTCAAACCATCGGCTCCGTCATCCCCGCGCAACCGCGAAGCGGTTGTCGCTGGAGGTGCGAACCATGCGACGCGACGCGTCGCGTGGAGAGCCTCGAAGGATGGCAGGCCGGGATGCGGGCCGTCGCCCTTCGAGGGCCGCTGAAGAAGCGGCCACCTCAGGGTGAAGGGAAGCGCGGTCGGCGATATCAGATTGAGTACGTGGCCTGCGACAATCCGACTCCAGCCGCCACATTCCAGTCGAGGCTGCACTCCTCCCCGCAAATGGCATGGCAGCCATCTTGAGATCGCAATGAACCAAGCGGCCTCCCGGCGGACTCACAGACTTAGGTCGAAATCCGTTTTGCTTTGTCATTGCCCCGATGTCGTCGTGAGGTCTGAGTTTTCGACGTGCAGTTTCTGTTCCGGGATCACCTTCTCGACACCGACCGGCGCGAGCTGAGCCGCGAGCAGGTTCCCGTTTCCGTGGAACCGCAGGTTTTCGACCTCGTCGTCCATCTCATGGAAAACCGCGACCGGGTGGTCAGCAAGGACGAGCTGATCGACAAGATCTGGCACGGGCGCAGCGTCTCCGAATCCACCCTGACCAGCCGGATCAATGCGGCACGCAAGGCGGTCGGCGACAACGGCGCGAGCCAGGCGCTGATCCGAACCATCGCGCGCAAGGGTTTTCGTTTCGTCGGCGACGTCGAGACCAAGCTCGCCGCGGCCGCGCCGGAACCCGGCCGGTGGATACCAGCGCCGCAGGCGACACTCGCGCTGCCCGACCGGCCCGCCATCGCCGTGCTGCCCTTCACCAATATGAGCGGTGACCGCGAGCAGGACTATTTCTCCGACGGCATCAGCGAGGACATCATCACTGCGCTGTCGAAGCTGCGCTGGTTCTTCGTCGTCGCGCGCAACTCCTCCTTCGTCTACAAGGGCCGCGCCGTGCACATGCACGAGGTCGCGCGCGAGCTCGGCGTGCGCTACGTGGTCGAAGGCAGCGTGCGGCGGAGCGGCGAGCGCGTGCGCATCTCGGCCCAGCTCAACGACGTCTCGACCGGCAGCCATCTCTGGGCCGAACGCTACGACCGCGAGCTTGCCGACATCTTCGCCGTGCAGGACGACATCACCGAGGCGATCGTCGCCGCGATCGAGCCGCAGCTCTATACGGCCGAGAGCTTTCGCGCCGGGCAGAAGCCGCCGGGCAGCCTGGATGCCTGGGACCTCGTCATGCGCGCATTGTCGCATTACTGGCGCATCACCCGCGAGGACAATGCGGCCGCGCAAGGGCTGCTCGAGAAGGCCGTCGCGATCGATCCCGCCTATGGCAAGGCGCTGGGCCTGCTCGCGACCAGCCATATCTTCGGCGCGCATATGGGCTGGGCCGACATGGCCGCGACCGTGCCGGTCGCCGAACGCGCGGCGCTTGCGGCGGTGGAGGCCGATCGCGAGGACGCCTGGGCCCATCACGGCCTCGCCTACACCTACCTGTTCCGCCGCCGCTTCGACGACGCGCTGGCGGAGTTCGAGCTGACCTTGAGGCTCAATCCGAATTTCGCGATGGCGCACGCCTTCTACGGCGTGACGCTGTGCTACGCGGGACGATGGCAGGACGGCGATGCCGCCGCGCGCCGCGCGCTGCGGCTGAGCCCGCGCGATCCGCTCGCGGCGATCTATTGCGGGGTCGCCGCCTATGCCCAGTTCATCGGCCGCAATTACGAGGCAAGCTTGCAGATGGCGCGGGAATCGATGCGGCAGCGCGCCGATTTCGTCGGCGCACATCGCGTGCTGACGGCGGCCGCCGGCATGCTGGGTGATCCGGTCCTTGCCGCGTCCGCGCTGGAAGGCTTGCGCCGCGCCCAGCCCGGCATCTCGCTCGCCTGGATCACAAGCGAGCTGCCGATGCTGCTGGAGCAGGACCGCGAGCATTATCTGGAAGGATTGCGTCGCGCAGGGATGGAGTAGACTTCTCGCGCAGCATCGAGAGTGCGCCCTCCCCCCACAAGGGGCGAAGGGAGGCGAACAACCTAAGCCACCGCGCGCCGGCCGATGATCGCGAAACGGAGCTTGCCCGAGATGAAATCGATCGCGGCGACCGCGACCAGGATCATCAGGATCAGGAACGACACCTTCTGCCATTCCAGCACACGGATCTGCTCGGCGAGCTGGAGGCCGATGCCGCCGGCGCCGACGATGCCGATGATGGTGGCCGAGCGGGTGTTGGACTCGATGAAATAGAGCACCTGGCCGGCGATCACGGGCAGAACCTGTGGCAACAGGCCAAAGCGGATCTCGTGCAGTGCGCTGCCGCCGGAGGCGCGGATGCCCTCGACCTGCTTCTGGTCGGCGCCCTCGATCGCCTCCGAGAACAACTTGCCGAAGGCGCCGAAATCGGACACGGCGATGGCGAGCACGCCGGCGAAGGGGCCCAGGCCGACGACATTGATCCAAACAAGCGCCCAGATCAGCGTATCGACGCCGCGGATCGAATCCAGGAAACGGCGGATCGGGAAGCGCAGGATGTTTGACGGCACCACGTTGCGGGCGGCGAGCAGGCTGACCGGCAGCGCGAACAATGCGGCGAGCGTCGTGCCGAGCAGAGCGATCGACAGCGTCTCGCCGAGCGCCTTCAGATAGATCGGCAGCGAGGAGCCGGGATCGGGGGGGATCATCATCAGGCTGATCCAGCCGAGCTGGCTGAGGCCTGCGACGAAGCGCGACGGCGAGAAGTCGAGATCGACGAGGCCGTACACCAGGACCGCGAACGCCGCGACGATCATCGCCGGCATTGCGAGCCGCGCCGAGGCAGGCCGGTCGAACACGTCAGGATAGCGCGCGCGAAGCTCTCGCGTGTCAACCTCTTGCGGCCGCGTCACGTCCGCGCCTCCTTGCCGAACAGGCGGCCGCGCAGCCAGCCGGTGGTGATGTCTATGATGAAGACCGTAATGATGATGGTGAGCAGGATCGCGCTGACGTCCGAATAATAGAATTTGCGGATGGCGACGACGAGCTCCTGGCCGATGCCGCCGGCACCGACAAAGCCCATCACCGAGGCTTCGCGAACGTTGATCTCGAAGCGCAGCAGCGCGTAGCTGGCATAGCCCGCGGTCACCTGCGGCACGACGGCAAAGCGCATGCAGGAGAGCCAGCTCGCGCCGGTCGAGCGGATACCCTCGACCGGCTTCATGTCGGCGTTCTCGACGATCTCCGAGAACAATTTTCCGAGCGCGCCGGTGGAATGGATCGCGATCGCAAGCACGCCAGCCATCGGCCCGAGCCCGAAGGCGATCACGAAGATCAGCGCGAAGACGATGCCCGGGACGGTGCGTGCAAATTCGAGCAGACGCCGCACCGTAAAGCGCAGCCAGGGCGCGGGCGAGGTGTTTTCCGCCGCGAAGAAGTTCAGGACAAAGGCGAGGGTCGCACCGGTCAGCGTGCCGACATAGCTGATCAGCAGCGTCTCACCGAGCATCTTCAACCATTTGCGCCAGCCCCAAAGCCACTCGCCGACATCGGTCCAGACCCGCTGGCCGTTGTCGAGCGTGAGGATGCGATCGAAATAGCTGACGAAGTTGCCGAAATAGGTGAAGAAGGTGCGCAGGTTCACTTCGGCGCCGATCGCGGCGAGAAGCAGCGCGGCGGCGAACACCACGATTCCGAGCAAGAGACGGAGCCGCCTGCGCGCGACCGCCTGATTGTAAGCGGTGTTCAGCGCAGCCAGTTGCTGCTCGGGCAGGATCGAAACCGCGAGGGTCATCTGTTCAGGAAAAGTGGCCGATCAAAGAGAAAGAGCCGGGTCCATCGACCAGGCTCGAGTAGCTCGTCCCGAAACTCAGGACGCCTTCTTCTTACGCAGTGCATCGACGAACTTGATCAGCTCGATCGTGCCATCCCAGTCCTTGGTGGTGGCGGGATGGAAACCCTTCTTCTGGCCGTCCTGGAGGCGATCGAAGGCCGCCTTGTCCTTGGCCGGCGCGTCGAAGAACGCCTTCGCGATCGCCGCCTTCGCCTCTTCCGGCAGGTCGGAGTTGTAGGCATAGGGACCGTTGATGATCGGCGCCGACTTGTGGATGATGCGGAAATCGTCCTTCTTCATCGGCGAGCCGTCGGCATTCTTCAGCATGCCCTTGGTCAGCATCTGCGCCAGCGTCGAATCGTCGTCGCTGGTCCACTGGTTGGCCGCGACATCGACCGTGCCCTGCGCCAGCGCCAGGATCGCGTTCTCATGGCTGCCGGTGAAGACGACCTTGCTGAAATAGGTGTCGGCGTCCGCGATGCCCATCTTGTCGAGCTCGAAGCGCGGCACGTTGTTGCCGGACGTCGAGTTCGGGTCGACGAGGCCGAGGTTCTTGCCCTTGAGCTGGTCGATGCTCTTGTAGGGGCTGCTCGCCTTGACGAAGAACACCGAATAGTAGCCGGTCGAGCCGTCGGCGTTGATATCGTTGGCAAAGGCGTCGGTCTTGACGCCGGTCAGGCGGGCGCGGGCGAACGAGGCCGAGCCGTAGCTGGCGATATGGATGTTGCCGGCGCGCTGGCCTTCGATGACGGCGGCGTAGTCATTGGCGATGCGCAGCGTGACCTTCACGCCCAATTCCTTGGAGAGATAGCTCATGAACGGCGCCCAGCGCTCGGTCACGCCCGAGGCGTTTTCCGCCGGAATGACCGCGAAGGTCAGCTCGGGATATTTGGCTTTCCAGTCGTCGGCGGAGGCCGAGGTCGTGAATGCGAGCGCGGCGGCGCCGGCAAGAACTAATCTGCGAGTGATCATGATACCCTCTTCATCGGTTGGGGTCGGTTGACGCAAAAATTGGCAACGACAGAAGCGATGCGGCTCAGGCGGCGGCCGCCGTTCCAAGCGCCGGAATGCCTTCGGGCGCCGGCACGGGCGAGCCGCCCATGACGTCGGTGGCTTCGAGATCGTAGAGCTCGCGCGCGACGTGATCGGTCAGCGCAGACGGTGCGCCGTCGAACACGACACGGCCCTGCGCCATCCCGATCAGGCGGTCGCAATAGCTGCGCGCCAGGTCGAGCGAATGCAAATTGCAGAGCACGGTGATGCCGAAATGCTTGTTGATGCGCAGCAGCGCATCCATCACGATCTTGGTGTTGCGCGGGTCGAGCGAAGCGATCGGCTCGTCGGCGAGAATGATGTCGGGCTGCTGCACCAGCGCGCGGGCGATCGCGACGCGCTGTTGCTGGCCGCCGGAGAGCTGGTCGGCGCGCTGCGCGGCGAGCGCGGCGATATCGAACTGTTCGAGCGCGGACATCGCCAGCGCCTTGTCGTGTTCGGGCCAGGTCTGCGACAGCGAGCGCCAGGCCGGCATCGTCGCGAGGCGCCCCATCAGGACGTTGGTGAGAACATCGAGCCGACCGACGAGGTTGAACTGCTGGAAGATCATCGCCGAGCGCGCCCGCCACTGCCGCAGCTCCCTGCCGCGCAGCGCGGTGACGTCGAGGCCGTCGAACAGGATGCGGCCCTGCGTCGGCGTCACCAGGCGGTTGATGGTCCGCAGCAGGGTGGACTTGCCGGCGCCGGATCGTCCGATCACGCCGACGAATCCGCCGGGGGAAATTTGAAACGAAGCGTCGTCCACCGCGGCTTTTGCGCCAAAGCGGCACGTCAGACCTTCAACCACCAGCATGCAGGGCTCCAGAGTAGCTGGGACCCACCGCTAACGCCGACGCTTGACACTTGTGTGACATGCACGTTGCGGTGCGGCGATCCAACACACCTCATCCCCTGTCATCGCTGCGTCATGACATTGTCATCGAGCCGCTCGAAGAGGAATGCCCGCCCTCACGCTTCGGATACGACATGGCCGGCAAAGCCCTTTCAGTCCAACCGACCATCGATCCCTCGGCCAAGCTGCACGAGACCCGGCTCGGCGCCTATACCGAGGTCGGCGCGCGCACGATCCTGCATGAAGTGACGATGGGCGATTACTCCTATGTCGTGAACGATTCGCAGATCACCTACACCACGATCGGGAAATTCTGCTCGATCGCGGCGATGACGCGTATCAACCCCGGCAATCATCCGATGCATCGCGCGACGCAGGCGCACTTCACCTATCGTTCCAGCGCCTACTTCCCCGGCGAGAGCGACGACACGGAGTTCTTCGACTGGCGGCGCCAGCATCACGTCCATATCGGCCACGACGCCTGGATCGGCCATGGCGCGATCGTGCTGCCCGGCCGTAACATCGGCACCGGCGCGGTGATCGCGGCCGGCGCCATCGTCACCAAGGACGTGCCCGCCTACACCATCGTCGCCGGCAATCCCGCGCGGATCGTAAGGCGGCGCTTCTCGGAAGAGATCGCCGGACGGCTTGCGCGGCTCGCCTGGTGGGACTGGGATCACGACAAATTGCGTGAAGCCCTGCCCGATTTCCGCAGGCTCGGGATTGAAGATTTTCTCTCCACGTATGAAGCACGGGCACACTCCCCTGCCAGCAAACGAAGCGCGGTCGCGTGACAGACATTTTCCTTGAGGGCGGCCGGGCCCTGATCGGCACCGAGTTGGTCGAGACGTCACTCAGCGTGGCCGGAACGGACATCGCACGGGTCGATGCCGCCCGTGGCCGGGCTCGGCTCGCGATCGATGCGCGCAATCTGCTGGTGTTGCCGGGAATCGTCGATCTGCATGGCGATGCCTTCGAGCGGCAGATGATGCCGCGCGCCGGCGTGGACTTCCCGATCGACGTCGCGCTCGCGGACAGCGACCGCCAGGCGATCAGCAACGGCATCACCACGGTGTTTCACGCCACGACCTGCTCGTGGGAACCGGGCCTGCGCAGCGCCGACAATGCGCGCGGCCTGATGGAGGCGATCGAGCGGCAGCGTCCGCAATTCGCTGCCGACACCCGCTTCCATCTGCGGCACGAGACCTACAATCTCGATGCCGAGGCCGAGATCAGCCAGTGGCTCGCCGAGGGCCGCGTCGACCTGTTCGCCTTCAACGACCACATGGATGGCACCGTCGCCGACATGGCCAAGCCGCGCAAGCGCAACCGCATGGTGGAGCGCACTGGCTTGTCCAGCGAGGATTTTGACGGGCTGGTCGACCGCGTGATCGCGCGCGCCGCCGACGTGCCGGCCTCCGTGTCGCGGCTCGCTGCTTCTGCCCGCGCGGCAGACGTGCGGATGCTCTCGCATGACGATGCGACACCCGCGATGCGCCGGGAATTTCGTGAGCTCGGCGCTGACATCGCCGAGTTTCCGATCAACGAGGAGACGGCGCGGGCGGCAGCGAGCCACGGAGATGCCATCGTGTACGGCGCGCCGAACGTCGTGCGCGGCGGCAGCCACACCGGCTGGACCCGGGCATCCGACATGATCGCAAAGGGGCTCTGCTCGGTGCTGGCGTCGGACTATTACTATCCCGCGCAACTGCTCGCCGCGTTCCGCCTCGCCGCCGATGGCGTGTTGCCGCTGACGGAGGCCTGGAGCCTGGTCTCCGCGGAGCCTGCGCGCGCGACCGGCCTTGCCGACCGCGGCATCCTCGCCGAAGGACGCCGCGCCGACATCCTCCTCGTCGACGACACCGTGCCGCTGCGGCCGCGGCTCGTCGCGGTGATATCGGGCGGAAAGCTCGTGCATCTCACCGATGCGACGCGACTGCTCAGCGCGGCGGCGGCGCCGCGCGAGGCTGTCGTCGCGGCATAAATTGGCTATGCTGAGGCGATGACAGGTTTTCCCCGCTACGCGATCTATTTTGCCGCCGGCGCCGACAGCGCGCTGACCCGCTTCGGCGCCAAGCTGCTCGGCTACGATGCCTACACCGGCGACGAGGTGCCGTTTCCGCCCGAGGCGCTGCACGTTGCACCGGACTGGCGTGACGTCTCCGCCGATCCCCGCAAATACGGCTTCCATGCCACGCTGAAGGCGCCGATGGCGCTGACGCCCGGCAGCACCGAGGCGGAGCTTATGGCAGCCTGCGCGACATTCGCCGAAACGGCGCGGCCGATCCCGGCCATCCGCCCGATCGTCGACACCATCAGCGGCTTCATCGCCGTCATCCCGGCCGAGCCGGTCGATGCGCTCCAGCAGCTCGCCGCCGATTGCGCGCGCGAGTTCGATTCCTTCCGCGCCGCTCTCACCGCGGAAGACCGCGCACGCCGGAAGCCCGACAAACTCACCGAGCGGCAGCGCGATTATCTCGACCGCTGGGGTTACCCCTACGTGATGGAAGAATTTCGCTTCCACATGACCCTGACTGGGCGGCTGGATGCAGAGCGCCGCGGACCGATCCTGGAGATGTTGCGGACGCGGTTCGCGTCGCTTCGTCTCGACACGCTGGCGATCGACCGCCTCGCCCTGTTCAGGCAGGACGAGACCAAGGCGCGCTTCCGCATCATCGGCGAGTGGGCTTTGGCGCGGTAGACCTCAGCGCCAGCTCGCAAGATTGAAGGCGAGCGCCACCGCGCCGACCAGAACGAGGCTGGTCGCCCAGACTGCATCCAGATTGAACCAGCTGCGCGAGACGAACCTCAATCCCAGATAGCGGTAGACCAGCCACGCCAGACATCCGCCGGCGCTGACCATGGCGGCAACGTGCACCAGGGACACCAGCACCGCCATCCCGAGACTTGCCTTCATCAGCGCGCCCGCCGCCTCATGGCCGGCATCGAGCTCGAGGGCCTGGCAGAGCCCGAGATAGATCGGCACGAGCATCAAGGCCGCGCCGTGGGCAATGGCAACGGCGAATGACCAGAGCGCCAATTGCGTTGGCGGAATTCGTGCCAGCGCGCGGGGATGGCGCCGCTCGATCAGCCGATAGACACCGAAGCCGATGACGAGAAGGCTCGCACTGATCTGGATCGAACGCTGCCACTCGGCCAGCACGAGCAGGAACGCGAATGGCAGCAGCACGAGAAATGTTGCCAGGAGATGTCCGGCCGCCAGGGCCCACAACGCGCGGAACAGCGCGCGTGGGCTCTTGTCCATGAGCCCGGCCGAAACAGCGAGCGGCCATCCCATTCCCGGGTTGACCCCGTGGTAGAGACCGCTCGCAACAAGAGCGAGCCAAAGCCAGCCAAGCGCCGGGCTCGCGTGCGCCCCATCTAGACCGACGGGTAGCAAAAGGAATCCGTCGAACAATCGCCGCCCTCGAGCCTGATCTGGTGCGCACGATATCCGTCGGGGAAGCTCACGAAATAGTCCTTGTCGAGCTCGAGGCCGCCGTTGCCACCGACATTGGCCATGACTTCCACGCCCGGAACCCCGTCGGGATAGAACTGATCGTCCCAGGTGGAATAGAGCGAATTGGTCCAGTACACGCGCCTGCCGTCGCGGCTGATCTCGACCATCTGCGGACCGGCGGCAAATGCCTTGCCGTTCGGATGGGGGGTGCGGCGCGCGATGCCGCCGATGTGGACCGAGCCCGCAAGCTTCGGCTTTCGCGGATCACTCACATCGTACTGGCGCATTTCACCCGTGCCCCAGCACGAGACATAGAGGAACCGGTCATCCATCGACAGGTCTATGTCGGTCACCAGCGGCGGCACGGCGCCAAATCCCTGCAGCAGCGGCGGGAGCTTCTCCTTTGGCGCGGGTTCGGGAGGGATCGTCGCCGTCTTCTCGGCATGGAATTTTCCGCCTTCGCGCCACCAGGTCCAGATCGATGCTTCGAGGTTGGTGGTGTCGACCACAACGCCAACGAAGCCGTATTCGCGAACCGGATCGTGCGCGGGCCGCACCTCCAGCGCCATCTGATGATTGGCGCCGAGGTCGATGGTCTGGACGTTGCGACGGGCGCGAAGGTCCCAGAAGTGGAGACGATGGCCATATTTGTTCGACAGCAGATCTTCCGGAACGATCCCGTTCTCGAACTGCGGCGGCAATGCCCATTCGCTCGTCACCATGTAGTCGCGCGGCAGATTCCACCAGAAGTCATAATGCAGCGTCTGCGGGCCACGGTCGATCTCCCATCGTCCAAGGACCTCGAACGTCTCGCAATCCATGATGAAGACGCCCGGAGGTCCGTTGGTGCCGTCCTTGCCGCCGCCGCCCAGCGTGCTGACATAGATGCCGTCCGGCCCGCAATGGATGGTGTGCGGGCGCGAGTAGCCGGTCTTCTTGAAGACTTCCTCCGGTTCGATGATCTTGTGGATCTTGGCTTTGGTCGGATCGGGCTTGGTATCGATGATGTAGATCCGCGACGAGCGCAGCCCGGGGATGATGAGATAGCGCCGCTCGATGAAGGCGTGTCCGGCGAGCGGCGACAAGGCGGAAGAGCAGGCATTCCAGCCGAAGTGATGAAACTCGTCGCCTTTGTTGGGCATCGTCACGGTGTGGACGATCTGGCCATAGGTCGGCGATCCCGGCTTGACGTCGATGACCGCAAGAGCATCCGGTTTTGAGAAATCCGGACTGAGCAGCAACGTATAGGCAAAGTTCTCCGCAGGTGCTTCCATCGCAAGCTTGGGCGATGCGTGAAAGGTGGGATCCGGCCTCATCGTCATGGCACTGCCTCCCTGTTCTGTCGGTTCGCGCCAACCTGGCTCGGGACAGCGGCATAATGAAGAACTGGTGCGCGATGTCTTGAGCTGCTCCGCGGGCTTCGTTGGCGAGCCTACAATATGTCATCGCCGGGCTGCGGGAAACGGCCCGAGCCGCGCCAATTCGACGCCTTCCGCCAAATGGAAGCCGGCGGGATCAGAGCCAGGGCCCCTCACACTCGGTGTCGTCCCGGCGAAGGCCGGGACCCATACCCCCAGGGAGCGGTTTGGCGAAGGCTAGTAGTAAAAGTCTTCCCGCGGTACCAACACCTGCGTTCACCGATAGATCACGCGGTATGGGTCCCGGCCTTCGCCGGGACGACGACTGGGGAATTGGCCGCTACTTCCCCCACCGCAGCGCCAGGGCATCCCGCTCCTTCGCCAGCTCCAGCAGCCCCGCGCGCGTCGCGGGATGCAGCGGCTGGAGCGGATGGCGCACGGCGTCCGATTTGATCACGCCGCCGGCCTGCATCATGGCCTTGCAGGCGATCAGGCCGCATTGGCGGTTCTCGTAGTTGATCAGCGGCAGCCAGCGCTCATAGGCGGCTTTCGCTTCCTCGCGCTTGCCGGCGAAATAGGGATCGATGATCTGACGGATGCCGTCGGGATAGCCGCCGCCGGTCATGGCGCCGGTGGCGCCGGCGTCGAGATCGGCGAGCAGCGTGATCGCCTCCTCGCCGTCCCACGGGCCCTCGATATCCTTGCCGCCCGCCTCGATCAGGCTGCGGAGCTTTGCCGCGGCGCCCGGCACCTCGATCTTGAAATAGCGGATGTTGGCGAAGTCGCGCGACAGCCGGGCGAGCAGCTCGACCGACAGCGGCGTGCCGGCCACCGGCGCGTCCTGGATCATGATCGGAATATTGATCGCGCCGGAGAGCACCTTGAAGAATTCGACGATGCCCTTCTCCGGCACGCGAAACGTCGCGCCGTGATAGGGCGGCATGACCATCACCATGGCGGCACCGGCCGCTTCGGCCTGCTTGCTGCGCGCCGCACAGACGGCCGAGCTGAAATGGGTCGTGGTGACGATGACGGGAACCCGTCCCGCGACATGCTCCAGCACCGCATGCATCACGGTTTCGCGCTCGGCGTCGGTGAGCACGAACTGCTCGGAGAAATTGGCGAGGATGCAGAGGCCATTCGAGCCTGCATCGATCATGAAATCGATGCAGCGGCGCTGGCCCTCGAGGTCGAGCTCGCCGCGCTCGTCGAAGATGGTGGGCGCGACCGGGAACACGCCGCGATAGGGGCGCTGGGCCTTGTGGTGGGGCGTAACCGGCATCGAACTCTCCATCCCTGATATTCCTGCACATCTAACGCCGCACTCGCGCGGCACGACAGATGTACTCGGGGCGCGGATCGGCGGCAATGCCGATCCGCGTTCCGTTGGAACAGGGATGTGAAAGTTAAGCGGTCTTCACCGCGCCGAGGAAACCTTCGACCGCGACGCGGAGGCGATCGGCGTCTGCCGACATCTTCTTCACGGATTCCGACAGCACCGTGCCGGCGTTGCCGGTTTCCTGATTGAGCTTGGCGACGCTGCCGATGGTGTCGGTCACCTCACGGGTGCCTTGCGCGGCCTGCTGGAAGTTGCGCGAGATCTCGGTGGTGGCCGCCCGCTGCTGTTCGACGGCGGCCGCAATCGCGGTCATCTTCTCGTCGATGCCGCTGATGGCGCCGCCGATGGAACGGATGGCGGTTACCGCCTGACCGGTCGCGCCCTGGATCTCCTCGACCTGGCGGGAGATCTCTTCGGTGGCCGTCGCGGTCTGCGCGGCGAGACTCTTGACCTCGCCGGCGACCACGGCAAAGCCGCGGCCGGCCTCGCCCGCGCGTGCGGCCTCGATGGTGGCGTTCAGCGCAAGCAAATTGGTCTGGCCGGCAATGGCGTTGATCATCTTCACGACCTCGCCGATGCGGCTTGCGGTCTGGTCGAGGATTTCGACCGTGGCGTTGGTCCGCTCGGCCTGCGACACGGCCTCGCGGGCCTCGCGCGCGCTCGACTGCACCTGCGCGGAAATCTCGCCGACGGAGGCCGAGAGCTCCTCGGTCGCGGCAGCGATGGTCTCGAGATTGTTGGTGGCCTGCTCGGCAGAGGAGGCGACCGCCGCGGTCTGGCTGCTGGATTCCGAGACCAGCGTACGCACATCGGTCGCCGTCGCATCGAGCTCCCGCGCCGACGCGGCAACGCTGTGAATGACGGCCTGCACGGTGTCGTCGAAGCTGCGGCAGGCGGCATCGACGGTGCCGGAGCGGGCAAGCTGGAGCGCCTGCTGCGATTCACGTTCCTGACCGAGACGCTCCGCGGTCGCGGCGCTCTCGCGCAGGCTCTCGAGCGCAGCCGCCATGGTGCCGAACTCGTCGGGATACCGGGATTGCGGAACCGGTGTCGCATAATCTCGCGCGCCGATGCGGGCGATGGCATCCAGAATGGCGCGCACTGGACGCATGAGGCGCGTGCGCACCACATAGACGCCGGCCAAGGTCACCGCGAGCGCCACAAGGAAGGCGAGCGACTGCACGACGAGATTGGTGAGGGCCCTGGCCTGAACGGCCTCGGCGCGCGCGATCGACTGGTCCAGCGCCTTGTTCGCGACTGCGACTATCGACGCGAACGGCGACTGGCACAGCGCATTCCATTCCGAGGCGGGCATCGCGGGCTTGCCGCTGCCGTCAAAATTCCTGGTGAGCTCTCCGATCTGCTTCAGGACGCCGTCGGTCTTGGCCTTCGCGTCCGACGCTGCCGTAACCAGCTCCGCCGTCACCTCGGGCGCAGCCAGCAACTCGGCCATCCCCGCCCAGCCAGAGGCGATCGTGCCATCCCATTGCGCCACCGACCGCTTCTGAACGTCGTCGAGCGGCTTGCTGCTGTTGACGTTCGAGCGAAGCGACGAACAATGGACCCCATAACGGTCGCGCACCTGCCAGGCAAAGCGGCGAACCTGAATCATGCGGGCGATGTAGGGATCGTTCATCCAGGCGCGGTTTGACACCGCGGTGGAGGCGAGGTTCGCGGTGTCGATGACCTTGGTGACGGCATCGTACCAGACATTGGTACGCTCCATCTTGCGCTCGGCCCGCGGACGCTTGGCTTCGTCGTAGAACAACTCGAACTGCGGCGCGGCTTCGTTCCAGCGCTGCTTCAGCGTATTCGCGAGCTCGTCGCGCCGGTCGAATTCGATCGTGGAGAGCGCCGAAGCGATGGATTCATAGCCGGCCTGCTCGGCCTTCTCCGCGGCTCCCAACTTGGCGCGCGGCTCGTCCTCGCCGAGCAGCGCGCTCTGGGCATCGCCGCGATTGTTGCGCAGCGACAGCACGCCGTGGAAGATGGTCTTGTCGGCGGCGGCAAGCCGCGCGGTTTCGAGACTGTCGCTGTAACGGCCGAAGGCCCCGACCATCTGGATCGCCGTGCTGGCCAGCGCGCCGGCCGCAAGCAGGGCCATCAAGGTCAGAAGAAGCGAGCTTACCGATTTCTTAAACATTGCCATGAGGTCAAGGGGCCTACTCTTCAACGAGTGGCCACCTTGCATCGCAACCTGCCAATGTTTCGTTAAGGTTTTAGTCGATTTGAGCCGGCTTCGCCTGCACCCATTCGGGCGGCCCGCCGCTCCTTACGCGACTTTCGTAAAATCGGGCGCCCGGCGCTCGGCAAACGCCGTGAACGCTTCACGCGCCTCGGCAGTGCGCAGGCGCTGCGCGAACTGCTCGCCCTCCGCCTGCATCTGCGCGACCAGCGCCTCGCCGTTACGCATCAGCTTCTTGGTGGCGGTGAGCGCGCCGGCCGGCTGGCGGGCGAGACGCTGCGCCAGCGCGAGGGTCTCGGCGTCGAGCTTGTCGAGCGGGACAACGCGGTTGGCGAGCCCCCATTCCAGCGCAGCCTTCGCCGGCACCGTCTCGCCGAGAGCGAACATCTCGTAGGCGCGGGCATAGCCGATGCGCGCCGGCATCAGCAGGCTGGAGGCGGCTTCCGGCACCAGCGCGAGGCTGACGAAGGGCGTGGACAATTGCGCGTTGTCGGCGAGCACGACGAGATCGCAATGCAGAAGCATCGTGGTGCCGACGCCAACGGCGCGACCCTGCACGGCCGCAACCAGCGGCCGCGTGCAGCGCGCCAGCGACTGGATAAAGCGTATGACGTTGCGGCTGCCTTCCGACTTTCCGCTCGCAACGGTCGCGAACTCGCCGACGTCGTTGCCGGCGGTGAACATGTCGCCCTCGCCGCGGATCAGGATCACGCGGGCGGACGGATCGAATTCGGCGGATTCGATTGCATCCGCGAGCTTGCCGTACATCGCATCGGTCAGCGCGTTCTTCTTGTCGGGGCGCGCCAGGGTCAGCGTGAGAATTCCACCGTTGTTCTCGATCCGGACGTGCTCGGTCATTGGGCTCTCCTCTTATTCCTCTGGATCTCTTGCAGGGTCTCTTGGAAACTTGTCCTGAATGCTCGACAGCCAGCGCGCGACGATGTCGATCTCGGCGCTGGTAAATCCGTCCGTCAGCGCCGCGTTGATCTCCGCCGCCGAGGTTTTCGCCTGCGCCAGCACGGTACGCCCCTTCGGCGTCAGCCACACGCGCCAGGCGCGCCCGTCCTCGCGATCGGCCCGCCGCTCAATCAGCCTTGCGGCCGCGGTCCGGTCGACGAGGCCGGAAATGCCGGCCGGCCCCATATCCAGCGCCGCGCCTGCCTCTCCCATCAGGACGCCGTCCTGCCTGCCGAGGATGAACAACAGCCCCGCCTGCGCCGGCGTTACCTCGCTCTCGGGCTGCGCGGCCATCCAGCGCTGCAACCGGCGTTGTGCGACGTTGAGCAGGTAGATCAGCCGGTGATGCCTCGTTGCGGCGTCTTTATTTCGCATGCGAAATAGATAGCCGAGACCGACCGGATTGTCAAAGGGCGGCTGCCGGGCCTAGATAGCGCGACAGCCGTCCAGAAACAGCGCCGCGCAGGTCTTGACGCGCCGCTCGATGTCCTTGCGTGACGGCAGCGCCAACCCGCCATAGATCGCCGCACGCTGCGGCGCCGACGCGACCATGCCGATCAGCATCCCGGCGGCCTCCTCGACGTCATCGAGCGCGATGCGCTTCTTCTTCACCTGGGCACGCAGCCAGCCGGCAAGCGCCGTGACGGTGCGGGAGATGCCGTTCTTGTAGAAATGGGCTGCAAGCTCCGGGAATGCGGCCGATTCCTGCAGCACCATGCGCTGCAACGCCACGACTTCCGGATCGAGCGCAAGATCCGCGCAGGCCAGCAGCGCGGCGCGCAGGCCCTTTTCGATGTCGACCTCGTCGCTTGCCTGGAGATCGACCGCGGAGAGCAGCCGCTCGAGCCTGTCGGCGCACATCGCCTCGAACAGCGCGGCCTTGCCGGGAAACAGACGATAGAGCGTCTTGGTGGAGATGCCGGCGCGGCGCGCCAGCTCCTCGGTGCTGGTCGCCGCATAGCCGTCGCCGGCAAAGGCCTGCCGTGCGGCCTCGAGAACGATTCCCTTCGTCTCCTCGTCGCTACGCACCGGCGGCCGGCCGCGCGGACGGCATTCGTTTTCCGATTTTGCCTGAGCCATGTCTTTAAATGATGCCTGTCATTCCATTGACAATTCCAAAGCTAGTCGCATTTTGGAAATTATCAAGTTTCCTAATTCAGGGGAGCCGGCCATGACCGTCCACACCACCCCGACTGCTGCCGCCCAGACCGCCCTTCCAACGACCGCCCTGGAGGGGGTCCTGCCCGCCGCGCCGGTCCAGGCAAGCCGGAAAAAGCTCAATTTTCGCAAGCTGTTGCTGATGGGAGCCGCAGCCGTCGCGCTGGCCGGCGCCAGCTGGTACGGCTACGACTACTGGACCGTCGGCCAGTACCTCGTCTCCACCGATGACGCCTATGTGAAGGCCGACAACACCACGATCGCGCCGAAGGTCAGCGGCTATCTCAACCGGGTCCTGGTCGCCGATAACGAGCATGTGAAGGCCGGTCAGGTGCTGGCCCGGATCGACGACCGCGACTTCCGCGTCGCGCTTGACCAGGCCAGGGCCGATGTGCAGGCGGCGAACGCGACGATCGCCAGCAAGGAAGCGCAGCTCGAGGTTCAGCAGGCGGTGATCAAGGCCGCGCGCGCCACGCTCGACGTCGACCAGGCCGCCCTCACCTTCGCCGCTCAGGACAACAAGCGCTACACCGATCTCGCCGCGACCGGCTCCGGCAGCGTGCAGAATGCGCAGCAGGCGCAATCGCGCATCGCCTCGGCGCAGGCGACGCTCGAACGCGACACCGCCAACCTCGCCTCCGCTCTCAAGCAGGTCGACCTGCTCAAGGCCGAGATCGTGCAGGCCAAGGCGGCGGCCGCGCGCGCGGAAGCCGTGCAGCACCAGGCCGAGCTGAACCTCGGCTACACCACCGTGATCTCGCCGATCGACGGCGTCGTCGGCAACCGCTCCTTGCGCGTCGGCCAGTTCGTGCAGGCGGGAACGCAGCTGATGTCGATCGTGCCGACTGATGGCGCCTATGTCGTCGCCAATTTCAAGGAGACGCAGCTCACCCACGTGCAGGCGGGACAGGCCGTCGACATCGAGGTCGACATGTTCCCGGGCCAGATCGTGCACGGCCGCGTCGATTCCATCGCACCCGCCAGCGGCCAGGAATTCGCGCTGCTGCCGCCCGACAACGCCACCGGCAATTTCACCAAGGTGGTGCAGCGCATCCCGGTCAGGATCGCGCTCGACGCCGCGCATGGCCCCGCGATTGCGCTCCGGCCCGGCATGTCCGTGATCCCGACCATTGCAACACGTTCGACCGCGCCGGCCGCGAATGCGGCCGCCGCGCCCAAAGCGAAGCTCGTCTCCGGAGGGTCGTGCCATGTCAAACAGCCTTTCAATTTCGACGCAAGCAGCACCGGCCGCGACGCCTGATCGCGCCGTCGCCGATCCCGCCCGCGCGAGCGCCGCGACCTGGATCGCCGTGCTCGCCGCCATGATCGGCTCGTTCATGGCGATCCTGAACATCCAGATCACCAACGCCTCGCTGCTCAACATCGAGGGTGGCATCGGCACCGGCGCGGACAACGGCTCCTGGATCTCGACGTCGTATCTGATCGGCGAGATCATCGTGATCCCGCTGACCGACTATTTGAGCCGCGTGTTCTCGTTCCGCCGCTACATGCTGGTGAGCGCGTCGCTGTTCGCCGCCTTCTCCGTCGCCTGCGCCTTCACGCACGATCTGCCGTCGATGATCGCGATGCGCGGCCTGCAAGGTTTTGCCGGCGGCGTGCTGATCCCGATGGCGTTCACGCTGGTGCTGACCAAGCTGCCGAAGCCGCAGCAGCCGGTGGGGCTCGCGATCTTTGCGCTGTCCGTGACCTTCGCCCCGGCGATCGGCCCGACCATCGGCGGCTATCTCACCGAAACCTACGGCTGGCGCACCATCTTCTTCGTCAACGTGATCCCGACCGCGGTGATGGTGGCGGCGCTCTATCTGACGCTGGAGAAGCAGAAGATGCAGCTCGGCCTCCTGAAGGAGGGCGACTGGGCCGGCATCGTCACCATGGCGATCGGACTGTCGGCGCTGCAAGCGGTGCTGGAGGAAGGCAACAAGGACGACTGGTTCTCCTCGCCCTTCATCGTCAAGCTCGCGGTGATCGCGGCCGTCAGCCTGACGCTGTTCGTCACGATCGAGCTCACGATCGAGAAGCCGCTGATCCGGCTGCGCCTCCTCGCTCAGCGCAATTTCGGCTTCGGCACGCTCGCGATGACCATGGTCGGCTTCGCGCTGTTCGGCTCGGTCTACATTCTGCCCGCCTATCTCGGCCAGGCGCAGGGCTATAACGCCGAGCAGATCGGCAACGTGCTGGCCTGGACCGGCCTGCCGCAGCTCGTGCTGATCCCGCTGATCCCGAAACTGATGCAGCGCTTCGACACGCGCTACATCGCGATCACCGGCCTTCTGATCTTCGCCTACAGCTGCTTCATGAACACGGCGATGTCGCCGGACTATGCCGGCGACCAGCTCTGGATCCCGAACATCGTGCGCGCCGTGGGGCAGGCGATGGTACTGACGCCGCTGACCTCGGTGCTGACGGGCGGCATCGCACCGCAGGATGCGGCCGCAGCCTCCGGCATCAGCAACATGTTCCGCAACCTCGGCGGCGCTATCGGCACGGCGACGCTTGCCACCATCATCACCAAGCGCGAGCAATTCCACTCCAACATCATCGGCCAGTCGGTCACGCTCGGCCGCGAGGAGGTCCGCAGCCGCATCGCGCAGATGACGGACTACTTCATCGCGCACGGCGTGCCCGACCCCCATGCCGCGCGCGAGCAGGCCATCATCGCGCTCGGCAAGACCGTGAAGCGCCAGGCGCTGGTGATGGGCTATTCCGACACCTTTGCGGTGATCGGCGTCGTGCTGGTGCTCGCCGCGATCGCGGTCCTGCTGACGCGTCGGGTGAAGGCGGCGGGTGGGCCGGCGCATTGAGCCGTTCCGTTGACGTCCTCAGTGCTCTGCCGTCAGATGCTGCGCGATTTCGTCGATCGGATGCCTGGTGAGATCCTTGTGGACCTCGGCGATGATGCGCGCCTTGACGTCGGCATGAAGGGCTTCGCGCAGATCGGCCAGCGTTCGCGGGGGGCCACGACAACAAGCGCCTTCACGTCGCGCTCGCGAACGAGCTGTTCCATTGCGCCTGCCACGCGCCGCGCGAAGCGATGCTGCTCGAGATGGTGCCAGTCGGCGGCCTCGACCGCGGTTCTCTGTCCCATTGGGCTATTCAAGCGGCCCGGACGATCGGTGCCCTGCTCACGCGTGGGCGGATTCTCATCCTCGTGCACTTGCTCCATCTTCAGGCTTGGATGCAACGGATTGCCGTCGTTGCGCAGGAACAGGGCCTTGCGGCCGTCGCCAACAAACACGAGCGCGTTGTGAGGGATGTTCAGCAGCCTCATATCGATGCTCCGGCGTTGCCAGCCGAACATTCAAACTCTCGTTTGCCGACGAGGTTAACTCAAATCAATGCGAGTCAGTCGCCGAAAAACGGTCCGCAATACTTACCGATGTCTGCATGCCCGAGCTCGCATCCTGGCCACTGCGGCCGCGCTTCCGAATTTGAGACAAATCAAGGACAGGCTGTAAGCACCGATGGAGGTTTGGCGCATTGAACGAGCTCTATCTCTGAAGGAGAGAGATCATGGCAAACGAAACCAAGCTCCCCGTCACCAAGAAAACCAACGAACCCGCATTTGGCGGCGAAACGTGGCGACCGTTCGAGGCGCTCCGCAAGGAAGTCGATCGGCTGTTCGAGGATTTCGGCACTGACGATTTCTGGCGCCGCCCGTTCCATTCGCTCGCCGGCTTCGAGCGCAATTGGGCACAGAAGCTCGTGAGCACACCGGCCGTCGATGTCACCGAAAGCGACAAGGCCTATGAGATCACGGCCGAATTGCCCGGAATGGACGAGAAGGACATCGAGGTGAACGTCGCCAATGACGGGCTCACCATCAAGGGCGAGAAGAAATTCGAGAGGGAGGAGAAGCAGAAGGACTATTACGTCTCCGAGCGACGCTATGGTTCCTTTGAACGCCACTTCGGCCTCCCCAAGGATGTCGAAGCCGACAAGATCGAAGCGTCGTTCAGAAACGGCGTGCTTAAAGTGACGCTGCCGAAGACGGCGGAAGCGCAGAAGCCCGCCAAGAAGATCGAGGTCAAGGCGGCCTGACCCCCAGGCATCGGCGCGAGGCCGCCAAGGCGCAGCGGCCTCGCGGGATTTGCGCTGATCTCACTGCGCGCAGAAATAGCTCGACGCCTCCGTCACCGCACCCGCCTTGTAATGCGGCCAGGCCGGCCAGCGGCACAGCGGCAGCGCCCGCGTCACCGCGAACAACGGCCCTTCGACCTTTTGCTCGGTGACCTCCAGGTCGCCGGGCGCCTTGCCGTTCTCGACCCAGTCGACCAGCACGCTCAGCATGTCGACATTGGCCGGCGCGCCGGAACCGACATGGTCGACGCCGGGCGCGGTGTAGAGCCTTGCGAACAACTCCGTCGTCGCCGAGCCCATCAGGCGCTCGACGCTTTCGAAATAGCGGATGCCGGCATAGGGATTCTGCGCATAATCGGCCATGTGCTCGAGCATGATCAGCCGGCCGCCGCGGGCGCGGAAGCGGCTGAGATCGGGGTCGGTCGAGTCCATCAGGCTGGAGACCTCGAGCAACCGCGCCTTGTGCTCCTCCGGCTTGTAGGTCGTAACGTCGAGATTGGGATCTCGCGCGAACACATACCGGATGCCGCCGGCGCCGTAGATCCAGGCGATGCCGTTGTTGGGCGCGGGCGGCTGCGCCGGCGGCGCGGTGCCGAGCCACCACGCGATCCAGCCGCCGGTCGGACCGGCCGCCGGCGTGTCCTCACCCGACACGCCCCAGCCCGGATAGTCGTCGAGACCGTTGGCGAGCGCGAACGGGAACTTGTAGGTCGCATGCAGCGTGTTGACCGCCTTGATCTGCGCATCGGTCAAACACTCATCCCCGCTCTGGCCGCCGGCACAGCGCAGCGTCTCGACCTTGAATGCCGCCTTGCAGGATACGGGATCCTGCACCAGCGCATCGACGGAACCGTCGGCCTTGTCGCACGCCGCGCGCACGGCATCGCCGACGAGCTTGACTTGCGCCGGGTTGATCCAGCCGTCGCCCATGGTCACGAGGCCCGAACGCGTGCCGGCATGCTGGAGGCCGACCCAGTTGATGACAGGCACGCGGGCAAAGATCCCGTCGAAATCATCGGGGTAGCGCTGCGCCATGGTGAGGCCTTCGCGACCGCCCTCGGACGAGCCCATGAAGTACATCTTCTCGGGCGTCCTGCCGTAGGCGCGCTGCATCAGCGCGACGGCAACGTCGCGAACCTTTTTGTAGGCACGATGGGCGAAGTTCTCGAAGGCTTCGTCATTCAGCGCGAACACCTGCGGCGGCTCGCCCGGCCTGGACTCATGGCCGGAATCGGTACCGTAGGTGACGAAGCCGCGCGCGAGCGGCGAGGGCTTGTCGAACGGATAGGCCGGCGGCAGCGAAAGGCCGGTGATCAGCACGCCGTTGAAGCCGCCGCCGCCATATTGCACCGAGCGGCCGTTCCATTCGACCGGCAGGTTGACCTGAAACTTGATCGGCGGCGCCTTGGGATCGACGGGATCGATATGGCCGAGCACCTTGCAGAAGCCGGGATTGGCCGGCGTGATGCGCCCCGATGGTGTCGGGCCGCGCTCCGCAACAGCGAGTTGCGACGGCGCCTGCAACGTCGCAGAATCGATCTTCACGGCATCGACGCCGCCGACGAGCCCCTTGCAGACCGTGTCGGCATCCTCCACCAACGTTACCGCCGACGCGCCGCTCGCGCCCATTGCCGCCGCCGCGCCCACGAGCCATGCGCACAGCTTCGCTCTCTTTCGCGTCATCGTTTCCACCCGGCGTTCGCTGTTTGTTGGATTTGGCCAGTTGGCCGCATTGAATGCAACCTTCAACGTTCCGTCAATCGCTCACGTTCGCATTCTGATCAGAACGATCCGAACGCGCTGCCCAGCGCGATCACGGCGACCAGCGCCAGCAGCGACGTCACGATGCCGACCATGACGATGTCGAAATAGCTGTCACGGTGCGTCAGGCCGCAGATCGCGAGCAGGCTGACCACCGCGCCATTGTGCGGCAGGATGTCCAGCGTCCCCGAGCCGATCACCGCGACTCGATGCATCAGCGAGAGCTCGATCCCGGTGCGGGCGGCGAGTTCGACATAGGTCGGGCCGAGCGCTTCGAGCGCGATGGTCAGCCCGCCCGATGCCGACCCGGTCAGCGCGGCCAGGATGTTGGTCGCGACGGCGAGCGAGACCAGCGGTCCGCCCTCGATCGCCAACACCCAGTCGCGCACGATCGTGAACGCCGGCAGCGAGGCGACGACGGCACCGAATCCGACGAGGCTGGCGACACTGAACGCAGGCAGCACCGACGCATTGGCCCCGGCGTCCATGGTCCGGCGAAGCGCCGGCAGGCGGGCACGGTTCAGTGCGATGGTGGTGACGATGGCCGCCGCCAGCGCCACCGCGACCGACCACACGCCCGCGACGGCCGCGAGCGACGTTTCGCCAAAACGTTGCTCGGCGAGATAGCTGACATCGAGCCGCGGCAGCACCACCAGCGACATCACCAGATTCACGGTGACGACGACGACCAGCGGCGCGATGGCGTTCAGCACGGGCGAAGGCCGGTCGCTGCGATGACCGTGTTGTAGTTCAGCCGGATCGAACTCGCGCGCGGTCGTTGCGCGCTCGCGCACGAGTTCGTCGGCGGCGGCCTGCTCGATCAAGCCGTCGGCATCGTCGCCATAGCCTTCTCCGGCGCGGCGGGCTGCTGCCTCGGCGCGATGCAGCCACCACAATCCCGCGCCGAGCATGATGAGGGAGGCGATGATGCCGAGGCCCGGTGCGGCGAACGGCGTCGTCCCGAAGAACGGCATCGGGATCGCATTCTGGATCGACGGCGTGCCTGGCAGGGCCGACATCGTGAAGGTCGACGTTCCCAGCACGATCGCGGCCGGGATCAGGCGACGCGGAATCGAAGCCGCGCGAAACAGCGAGCGGGCCATGGGAACGATGACGAAGAACGCGACGAACAGGCTGACGCCGCCATAGGTGACCAGCGCGCCGGCGAGAACGACCGCCAGGATCACGCGCCGCTCGCCAAGGCGCTCCGCCATGAAGCCGGCGACCGACGTCACCGCGCCGCTGTCATCCATCAACTTGCCGAAGACGGCACCAAGCAGAAAGATCGGGAAGAACTGCGCCAGAAATCCCGCAGCATTCACCATGAACACCTGCGTCAGGTTCGCAAGCAACGGTTCGCCGCCGAACAGGGCAGCAACGAGTGCCGCGAACGGCGCGAGCAGAAGCACGCTCCAGCCGCGAAAGGCAAACAGGACAAGCAGGCCGAGCCCGACGAGGAGGCCGAGGAGACCCATGTCTCAGCACTCCGTCAGGAGGACGTCGAGATCGGCGGTCGATTGCCGGCCGATGTCGGCCCCATGCTCGGCGAGAAACGCGTCCGCGGCCATGCGCCCTTCGGCGCGCAGCATCGAGACGAATTCCCATTCCGCGTTGAGTTTCGACGACGCGCCGAACTTCGTCAGCATGTCGCTCTTGATCCGGTGCGTCCGCATCTTCGCCCAGCGCGCGCCTTCGCCGCTGCCGGGGTCGGCCGCCTGGCGCAGCAGCGCGATCATCCGCAGTTCCTTCATCAGCGGCGAGTTGAACGAGATTTCGTTCAGCCTGTTGAGGATTTCAGCCGCTGTCCGCGGTTCCTCCGGCCGCTCGGTCGGATTGATCTGGACGAGGATGGTGTCGTGCGCGTCGCTCTCGCGAACCAGCGGCGTGATTGTCGGATTGCCGGCGAAGCCGCCGTCCCAATAGGGCTCGCCGTCGATCTCGATGGCACGGAACATGGTCGGCAGGCAGGCCGATGCCAGCAGCACATCCGCCGTGATCTCCGCGTTGCGGAAGATGCGGCCGCGTCCGGTGCGCACCCGCGTCGCGGTGATGAACAGCTGGATCGGCGAACGCACGAGGCGTTCGAAATCGATGCTCTCGGCCAGCACCGCGCGCAGCGGATTGTAGCCGGTTGGATTGAGGTCGTAGGGCGACAGCACGCGCGACATCAGATCGGTGAGGATGTAGAAGGGCGACGTATCGAGGGTCCAGCGTCCCATCAGCCGGTCGAGCGGCGAGCGTTGCAGCGGACTGAAGGCAGCGGCCCTGGAGACGCGGCGCCAGTATTGTTCGAGCGCCTCGCGCGCGCCCTCGGCGCCGCCGGCCGTCCAGCCATCCGCCAGCACCGCCGCATTCATCGCGCCTGCGGAGGTTCCGGAGATCGCGGCGATCGTGAGCCATCTCTCTTCCAGCAGGCGGTCGAGCACGCCCCAAGCGAAGGCGCCGTGCGAACCGCCGCCCTGAAGCGCGAGATCAATCAGTACGGCGTCCCGTTCCATGGCGGACACTCACGCAACTGAAGCTCAAATTCGACGCGATTTTTGACCACGTCGAATTCGAGCGCAGTGTGAGAGCAGTTGCCAAAAGATGCAACCGGAACGTGGGGCCGTTTAGTGCTCGAATACCAGCCTTGCGCCGACCGTGCCGTCGAGAGCGCGGATCTGCTGGAGCAATTCGCCCGAATCCTGGCCGCCGAGATCGGCATCGAGCACGACGTAGCCGAGGTCGCCGGCGGTCTCCAGATATTGCGCCGCGATGTTGATGTCGCGCTGGAGGAAGACCTCGTTGAGCCGCCGCAGCATGCCCGGCACGTTGCGATGGACATGGCTGAAGCGCGCGCCGGAGGGACGCAGATGCAACTGCACCTCCGGGAAGTTCACCGCACCCATGGTCGAGCCGGTGATGAAATAGTCGACCAGCTTGCGCGCGACCTCGCCGCCGATGCGCTCCTGCGCCTCCTCGGTCGAGCCGCCGATATGCGGGGTAAGGATGACGTTGCCGAGGCCCTGCACCGGGCTCTTGAAACGATCGGAATTCGACGACGGCTCGACCGGAAACACGTCGATGGCGGCACCGGCGATGTGATCGTCGCGCAAGGCGCGCGCCAGCGCATCGAGATCGACCACGGTGCCGCGGCTGTTGTTGATCAGGAAGGAGCCCGGCTTCATCGCCCGCAGCTCCTTCTCGCCGATCATGCCTGATGTCTCCGGCGTCTCCGGCACGTGCAGGCTGACGACGTCGCTCTGCGCCAGCAGCTCCTCGAGCTTCTCGACCGGCTCGGTGTTGCCGTGGCGGAGCTTGTCGGTGCGGTCGTAATAGATCACCCGCATGCCCATGGCCTCGGCCAGCGTCGAGAGCTGCGAGCCGATATTGCCGTAGCCGATGATGCCGAGGGTGCGGCCGCGGACCTCGCGGCTGCCGGTCGCGGACTTGTCCCAGCCGCCGTCATGGGCCGAGACCGAGCGCGGGAAAATCTGCCGCAGCAGCATCACGATCTCGCCGATCACGAGTTCGGCGACGCTGCGCGTGTTGGAGAACGGGGCGTTGAAGACGGGAATACCGCGCTTGCGCGCCGCCAGCAGATCGACCTGGTTGGTGCCGACGCTGAAGCAGCCGACCGCAAGGAGCTGATCGGCGGCCGCCAGCACGTCGTCGGTAATCTGGGTGCGCGAGCGGATGCCGAGCAACGACACGCCCTTGAGCGCCTGGCGCAGCGCCTCGCCGTCCAGCGCCTTGGTCAGCCGCTCGACATTGGCAAAGCCCGCGCTCCGGAACAGGTCCACGGCACTGTCATTGACGCCTTCGAGCAGCAGCGCCTTCGCGCTCCGCTCAGGGCTTTGGCCTGGGGCTGGCATAGAATCTCCTAAAATGGCGGCTTTGCCGCAGCTCATAAACCGCGGACGGTGCACAGCACAATAGGGGTTGGATACGGGGAGAAGATGGCGGGGCGCGGGTGTGCCTGGCATCCCACCAGCTCCGTCATCCCCGCACGCACAATAGCCGCCCCGTCATCCCGAGGTGCGAGGCATGGGACGCTATGCGTCCCATGGGGAGCCTTGAAGGATGAACGGCCCCGATACAGCCGGGCCGTCGCCCTTCGAGGGCCGATGAAGAAGCGGCCACCTCCAGCGACAACGGCTTCGCCGTTGCGCGGGGGTGACGGATAGCGCCAATCAAATCACATAGAACCCGTGCGTCCCGTCAAGCCGCAGCTGCTCGACCAATCCATACTCCCAATTGAGATAGGCCTGCATCGCACCTTCCGCGACATCGGTCCCCTCATAGGGACGGCGATAGCGGTGCGCCGGATCCGGCTTCGGCAGCACGAGCGGCGGACCGACCTCCAGCGCGCCGTCATAGCCGCCTTCGAGCACGTACACCTCCCAGCCCATCTGCGCGAGCCAGGATGCCGTCATGTCAGCGCGGACGCCCTTGTCGTCGGTCAGGAGGATGCGTGCGCCACGCACCGGTGCGGCCATGTCGGTCTCCTGGACAAGCTGGCCGCCGGGATAATGGCGGAAGCCCGGAAGGTGGCCGGCCGCGTATTCCTCCGCATCGCGCACGTCGAAGCGGTAGAGCGTGCGATCGGTCTGCGCCGCGAGCGTCGCCGCCTCGCCTGCGCCGATGTGGCGGACGCCGGCGCGATAGGCGACGTCGCGGGCATTGGCCGGGCCGCCCTCGAACGGCCCGATCGCGCCGCGCCGGTCGGCGCCGTGGTTGAGCGCATGCCGCGCCAGCGTCCAGCCGATGGTGCCGTTGCGCAACGCCCGCACCTTGTTGGGCACGCCCGCATTGATCAGCGACTGGGTGCCGATGATCGAACGGGTGCGGCCGGCACAATTGACGATGATGGTGGTGTCGGGATCGGGCGCGGCCTGGCCTGCCCGCAGCACAAGTTCCGCGCCGGGCACGCTGACCGAGCCCGGAATGTTCATGGTCGCATATTCGTCGAAGCGGCGGACGTCGAGGATCGCGATGTTGGCCTTGTCCGCGATCAGTTTTGCCACTTCGTCGGCACTGAACGACGGCGTGTGACGTCGCGCCTCGACCAGCTCGCCGAACGCTTTCGAATAGGAATTGACGTCCTCGAACACCTGATAGCCCGCATCGCGCCAGGCCCTCAGCCCGCCATCGAGCGCACGGACATTGCTGTAGCCGAGCGCCGCAAGGCGCTCTGCGCCCGCCGCGACCAAACCCTCACCGTCATCATAGAGCACAACCGCAACGTCCTTGCGCGGCAGTCTCACCTCGGCCTCAATCGCGATCCGGTCCGCGGCCATGTTGGCCGCGAACAGCGGATGGCCGGTGGCGAAGGCGGCCTCGTATCTGAGATCGAGCAGCGCGATCTCCTCGCGCAGCAGCAGCGCGCGGCGGATATCGGCGGGGGTGACGGTCGAAAGCTTCATGGCGTGAACCTTGAGAGGACAGGCCATGGGCTTTTGAACGATCGCAGGCGAGTTGGCTAGTCTTTCCGGCGCAGCTCACTCGCCGGGAACGAGGAGCCCGAGCGGCGGCTGCGCAGGACGCCGCAACCTGCGGCGCGACAGGTAGAGCAGGAGACCGGTGATCGCGAATAGCGGCATCAAGGCCGCGGCAATCATGAACGCGAGCTTGCCCGGCCACCCCAGGATCGCACCACGATGGATGTCGTACACGGCCGCGATGATCTTCTCGCCGAAGGTCTTGTCGGCGTAGCGATCCGCGGCGACCAATTGACCGGTAGCGGCATCAACGCGGAATTCGTCGCGCGTGGCCTCGAGCGTCGAATCCTTACCCCACGACCGGATCCGTATCGCCGTGCCGGGGCCGGCGGGTAGCGTCAGCAGGGCCCTGGAGAAGCGGTCGCCCTCCTCGCGCTGGAACGTAGTCCATGCCTGGTCGAATCCGATCGGCCGGGCCGGCTCGGAAACGGCCGCCACGCGCGGCGCCTTTGCAGGCATCTTGGGCTGCATCTTCGCGGCTGCCACATGCGGGCGCGACAGCAGCCAGGCGACGCCGTCCTTGTACCAATCGAACGAGTACCAGAGCCCGGTGAGCGTCATCACCAGATAGATCGGAAGAACCCAGGTGCCGATCACCGCATGCAGCGTTCGGTGCAGACCGCGTCCGCTGAGTCCGAGATTGGGCTTCAGCCACATCTTCACGCTGCCGGCACGGCGCGGCCAGCGCAGCACGAGACCCGAAACCAGCATGACGATCAGGCCGAGCGCGGCCACGCCGGTGACCTGGCGCCCCCAGCCTTTGGCATCGCCGGGGATGAGCAACCAGCGATGCAGCCTGCGCACGGTCGCGAAAAATTCCTCGCCCCGCGGCGAACCCAGCACGCGCGCGTCGTAGGGGTCGAGATAGAGCGAAGCCGGCCGCCCGCCCTGCTCATCGCGGCCAAAGCGGACATGCACCGCCGCGGCCGGATCGCTCGACAGAGTGACGGCCGAGACCTTGCCGAAAGCCTGGGCCGCCTTCAGCCGCGCGACCAGTTCGTCCGGCATCAGCGCCGGCGTGGACCGCGGCAAGACCTGCATGATGCCGGCGTTCAGATGGTCGACGATCTCGTCCTCAAAGCTCATGATCGCGCCGGTCAGCGCGATCAGGGACAGCAGCAGCGCGAGCGCGAGGCCCGCGATGGAGTGGACCTGGCGCAGGACGGCCTTGATGGTGTGCCCCAGCCGCGCTGCCATCGTTAGAACTTCACCGTCGCCGACAGAGAGACACGGCGAGCATCGCCAATGGCGACGTTCAGATTGTTGACGGCAGAAGGATAATAGACGGTGTCGAATAGGTTCTTGACGTTGAACTGATAGACGACCGGGAACTGCTCGTACTTGGTCTCGTAAGTCGCGAAAATGTCCGCGACGACATAGGACGGCAGGAAGAAGGTGTTGGTCGAATCGCCGGGACGGTCGCCGACATAGCGCGCGCCGCCACCGAGCCGGAGCTGACCCGGCAAGGCTGTGCCAAAATCATAGACCAGATAGAGCGAGGCCGTGTTCAGCGCGACGTTCTGCAGCTTCTTGCCGTAGAGCGTCGGATCTTCGGACGCCGTCACCCGCGCATCGGTGTAGCCATAGCTGCCGATCAAGGCCCAGCTGTCGGTGAGCCTGCCGGTGACGTCCAACTCGATGCCGCGCGAGTGGGCACGGCCGACGGTGTGGAGCTCCACCACGCCCGCGCTGTTCGTCTTCGTCGTCTGCACGTTCTTCTTGTCGAGATCGTAGAGCGCAAGTGTACCGGAGATGCGCTTGTTCAGATCGAACTTCACGCCAGTCTCGTATGACACGCCTTCTTCTGGCGCGACGTTGGAGTCGATCGTGACGCCGATCGGGGCAATGGTCGAGTTCGGCTTCAGTGACTCGGTATAGCTCGCATAAAGCGAGACCTGGTCGGTCAGCTTGAAAATGGCGCCGCCGAGCGGAAGTACCTTGTCCTGGGACACGTTGGTGTTGGTGACGAACGGCTTTCCGCGGCCGGCGATCTGGTCGTAGTCCATGTAGCGCACGCCGCCGACCAGTGCGAACCGTTCGGTCAGATGCAGCGTGTCCTGGAAGAATAACGACCATTGGCCGAGCTTGTCAGTCTGGGCGCTGTCGCTGTTCGAGGCCGTCGTCCCCGGCCCGATCAGCCCGTAGACGGGATTGTAGACATTGAAGGCGGGAGTTGCCTGCCGGATCAGAACGTCGCGGTAGATAGTGCGATACTGGCCGTCGCCGCCGAACACCACGTCATTGCGCATGTTGCCGAGCCAGAAGCCACCGGAGATGTAGGACGTTCCGTAGCTGACATTGCTGAGCGAGCTCCCTGTGCCGTCATTGCTGCGCGTCTCGGCACCCGTCGCGAAGTTGATGCCGGTGATGCGGAGCTGGTTGGCGCTGAAGGTTTCGGTGTTGTAGCTATAGCCTGCGTAGAGCTTCCAATCCTGGTTGAAGCGGTGCTCGACCGACGCCTGCATCAGGTCGGAGGTGCCCCATGTGTTGTTGAAGGGCTCGTCGAGCCGGCGGTCGGCTGGAACTGCCAGCGGCGCTTTCGTCACCGGATTGAATGCGGTGCCGCGATCGAACGGATAGATGAACTCGCGATGCTCGTAGTTGAGCTGGACCGTGGTGTCCTGGCCGTACCAGGCCAGCGACGGCGCGACCAGCATCTCGCGGTGACGGCCGAAATTGCGCCAGTAATCCTCGCTGACGCCGTAGCCAATGAAGCGATAGGCAAGGCCCTGGTCGCCGATCGGACCGGTGACGTCGAGCAGGCCGTCGGCGCCGGTCTTGGAGGCACTGAAGGCCGAGCCGAGCAGCGTCACCGAGCCGTGCTGGTAGAGCTCGGGGCGCTTGCTGATGGTGTTGACGATGCCGCCGGGGTCCATGATGCCGTAGAGCAGCGAGGCCGGTCCTTTCAGCACCTCGACGCTTTCGACCGCGGCGTTCAGGCTGCGGCCCTGCACCAGCGGCATGCCATTGCGCATGATCGAGCCGTCGCGGTTGTCTCCGAAGCCGCGGCGGATCACCGCGTCCTGGCTGCCGGCGAGCGTGTTAGTCTGGGTGATGCCGCTGATATTGATCAGCGCGTCGTCGATGTTGCGCGGGAGCTGGTCCTTCAACACCTGCTCGGGAACGATGTTGACGGCCTGCGAGGTATCGAGCGGCGAGGCGCCGCTGCGCAGCGTGGTCGCACTCGGCATCGCACGGTAGCCGAGCTTGGCGGCTTGCTGCGCGGCGGCCTCCGCGGCCGCGCGCTCGGATATTGTCGGCGCTGCCGGCGCGGCATTGCGATTGCGTTGGCGCGCGGCGGTCTGGGTGCGGCGTGAAGTCTCCTCCGATGCACGCGCCGGCTTCGGCCGCTGTGCCGGCGCCTCCACCGTCACCGGCGGCAGGGCCGATTGCGCCTGCGCGCTCGTCGTGTTGGAGGGATATTCGGCGAGCAGCACGGCTGCTCCGATGAGAAGACCTGCACGGCTCCCGCCGGCACGAATTCGATGACCGCTGACGCGGCCACCCAGATGGGCACGCACTTTCGATTCACTTCCAAGTCAGACACAGCATTGAAGCTGGCGCGTCTAACAGCCGTTGCGAATGAAGAGAACCGTAGGCGGGCTTGAATCCCTCTAGTGTTGAATGGTTCTAAGCGCGGATGGACGCGGAACAGCAATCAAGGATTGCTCTCGCGCACGATCGCGACGCGCTGCGCGCGAAATCCGCGGCGGCTTGTCGCAACGTTGCGGGATTTCACACGACGGCAGGAGCCATCAGTTCGTCGAGCTTCCGCTTGGACGCAGTGCCGTCCGACAAGGCCCGGAGCGGCGGGCGCACGCGCAGCCACGCTGCATCGCCCGTCTGCGCCGCAAGGATCGCCTTCAGCGTTGCGAGGAAGGATGGCGTCTTCACCACGACGTCGATCGCGGCCTGCATGCGTGCTTCGACATCCTTGCCGTCGATCATCGCCTTGACCAGCTCCGGCGCAACGTTCGCCATGCCGCAGATGGTGCCGGCGCCGCCGGCGGCGATGGCGCGGGCGATGTCGGCTTCGTTGCCGACGGTGATGGCGAGCTCCGGGCTAGCTGCGCGGAACGCCTGGAACTGCTTGAAGTCGCCGCTGGAGTCTTTCAAGCCTGCAACCAGCTTGCCATAGCGCTTGCGCAAGCTTGCGGCGACCGTGGTCGGAATCGCAACGCCGGAGATCTGCGGGATGTGATAGAGCGAGGCACGCAGGCGATCGTCGGCAACGCCATCGATGATCGCAGCGAAGGCATCCTCGATACCCTCGGGCGTGACGCTGCGGTCGAAGTAAGGCGGCAACAGCAGCACGTGGCGCAGGCCGAGGCCGAGCACGGCGCGCGTCAGCGCGATACTGTCGCTGATGGCGGGAAATCCACCGCCGATTCCGATGCGCTCCGGCGCGACGCCGGCCTTGAGCATGGCTTCGATGGTCGCGACGCGTTCGGCGACGTTGAAGGAGGTACCCTCGCCGGTGGTGCCGAACAGCACGACACCGTCGACGCCTTTGCTGAAGAGTTGCTTGGCGTGGGCGGCGAGCCGGGCGTGATCCACGCCACCGTCGGTCGCCAGCGGCGTCGCCGACGCCACCCAGAACCCGCGAATTGCCTCCATCATCACACCACCCTTTGCTGCGGTCTCGGACTAAGCCTCTGATCCCTAACGATCTTCCGGGCTCAGCGGAGACTTGTTTTTGCTTTACTTTTCACCTTGTACCTTACATACAAGACAGACGCAAATCCCCGTCGCGCAGCAGGCGCGCGACAGACGCGGCCAGATTTTGAGGAGGTCTTGCATGGACATGGTGACCCCTGTGGAGCGTCCCGACCAATTGCTCGCGGCCTTGCGCGACAAGCTCGGCGCGGCCGCCGTGCTGACCGGCACCGATGTGCCTGCGCGCAATTGCAACGACTGGAGCGCGAGCCTGCCGCAAACGCCGCGGGCGGTGATCCGTCCGCTCGATGCGCAGGGCGTTGCCGATGCGATTCTGACCTGCCGCAAGGCGCATCTGCCGTTCGTACCGCAGGGCGGATTGACCGGGCTGTGCCGCGGTGCCTCGCCTGAAGCGGGCTGGGTCGCGATTTCGCTGGAGCGCATGACCGGCATCGAGGAGATCGATCGCGCGTCGATGACGATGACGGTGAAGGCGGGCACGCCGCTGGAGACGATCCAGAAGGCCGCGGACGAGGCCGGCTTCTTCTTTCCGCTCGACCTCGGCTCGCGCGGCTCGTGCGCGATCGGCGGCAACCTCTCCACCAATGCCGGCGGCAACCGCGTGATCCGCTACGGCATGACGCGCGAGCTGGTGCTCGGCCTGGAGGTGGTGCTGCCTGATGGCACCATCATCACCAATCTCAACAAGCTGATGAAGAACAATGCGGGCTACGACCTGAAGCATCTGTTCATCGGCTCGGAAGGCACGCTCGGCATCATCACCCGCGTGGTGCTGAAACTGTTCCCGAAGCCGCGCTCGACCATGGCGGCGCTCTGCGCGCTGAAGGACTATGCGGCGGTGATCGCACTGCTGGACGCCGCGCGCAGCGGGCTCGGCCCGCTGCTGTCGGCGTTCGAGGTGATGTGGCCGGATTATTGGGACGTGATCACGACGCGCGCCGGCGTGAAGCCGCCGGTCGCCGCGGGTCACGGCCTCTACGTGCTGGTGGAAGCGCAGGGCACCGACGAAAGCCTGGATGCGCCACGCTTCCAGAGCTGGCTCGAGGAATTGATGGAGCGCGGGCTCTTGGCCGATGCCGCCGTCGCGCAATCGCTGGCGCAGACGCAAGCCTTCTGGCGGGTGCGCGACATCTGCGCCGAGTTCGGCCAAGTGCTGGGCCCGCACATCTCCTACGACATCGGCCTTGCGGTTAAGCGGATGGACGAGTTCGTCACGCGCTGCAAGGCCGCACTCGCCGACGGCATCAAGGGCTGCGAGAGCGTCTATTACGGCCATATCGGCGACGGCAATCTGCACCTCGTGTCCTGGGTCACCGGGCTTTCCGTCGAGCAGCAGCCGAAGGAAGAGATGGACGCGATCATCTACGGTCTCGTGCGCGAGATGGGCGGCAGCGTCTCCGCCGAGCACGGCATCGGCACGCTGAAGAAGAAATGGCTGGGTCATGCCAGGAGCGAAGCCGAGATCGCGCTGATGCGGACGCTGAAGGCCGCGCTCGATCCCGATCATCTGCTCAATCCCGGCAAGGTGATCTGACCGGTTGCACGGTGATGGGAGCGCCGATGAGATCATTGAAGCTCGATACGCCGAAATCGCTGTCGCAGCGGGTGATGCAGCGGCTGCGGCAGGCGATCATCGACGGCGAGTTCGCGCTCGGCGCGGCGATCTCCGAGGAGATGGTGGCGAATTCCTTCGGCGTCAGCCGGACGCCGGTGCGCGAGGCGATGGGCCAGTTGCAGGCGCAGGGGCTCGTGGTGATCCGCCCGCAGGTCGGCAGTTTTGTCTTCACCCCGAGCGCGGACGACATCGCCGCGCTCTGCACTTTCAGGATCGCGCTGGAGCCCAAGGCCGCAGAACTCGCCTTCCGCCACGATCGCGATGGTGCGGTGGCGACGATGAGCGAGGCGATCGAGGCGATGGAGCCGGCGGTCTCGGCCCGCGACAACATCGCCTATGGCCGCGCCGATGCAGCGTTCCACGAGGCGCTGTTCGCCCATTGCGGCAACCGCTACCTCGTCGAATCCTACCAGCTCGTCTCCGGCCGCGTCGCGGCGCTGCGCACCAATCTGACCTCGCCGATCGACGTGCGCACCCGCACGTCCTTCGACGAGCACCGCAAGTTGCTGGACCTGTTCGCGCGCGGCGCGTTTGCGGCTTTCGAAGCGCTGATGACCACGCACATCACCAATTCGGGCGTGGTCTACGCCAAGGCCTTGAAAGTGGAGGCGTTGAAAGTGGAGTGAGCGGTTCTACCGCCCGTCCTTCGGACCAGGCCTGTCCAGGAAATCCAGCGCGGTGTTGATCTGCTCGAGCTGATGCTCGATCCTGTCGCGGTCCTCGACGGTTTGCGCCGTCTCGAGCTCCTCTACGAGCTTCTGCTTCCGCGCCAGCAGGTTCTCTATGACCGTACTCACAAGTCCCCCATCGCCCCGAAGCGAGCATCAAGGCAAAAATCCGGTTGCGGGCACTGGCGCCGGGATCGTCGCGGCGCGCGCGAGCAGAGCTCGCGCCGGTGCCTTCATCAGAATGTTCGCGGGGGCGGTTGGTTCCTGCAAATGAACCGCAACGCGGGGCCGACGGAACTGTCGGCGCAAGCTGACCGCCGTCAGAAGCTTCCTTGCCCATCATATGAGCGATCCGTCGTCCGGGTTCTCACCGCGGCCGGCATCGGATCTGCGATTGCTCCATCACAGTCCGCTGACGCTGCCCGCGCGACTGGCGTTGCCGAATTGCGCGCCACGCGGGAACCGGAATCGTCGAAGACAGCCCAGCGATCGGTTGTATTCGCGCCTCCGGAGTCCTATGCGTATGCGCCATGGACACCCAGATCATCGCCGCCGAAAAGCCTCTGATGGCCCAGGCCCGCCCGCGCAAGCCGGCGCCGTTTCTCCCGATGAGCCGCGCCGAGATGGACGCGCTCGGCTGGGATGCCTGCGACATCGTGCTGGTGACGGGCGATGCCTATGTCGACCATCCGAGTTTCGGCATGGCGATCATCGGCCGGCTGCTGGAGGCGCAAGGCTTCCGGGTCGGCATCATCGCGCAGCCGGACTGGCATTCGGCCGAGCCGTTTAGGGCGTTAGGCAAGCCAAAGGTGTTCTTCGGCGTGACCGGCGGCAACATGGACTCCATGGTGAACCGCTACACCGCGGACCGCCGCCTGCGCCATGACGACGCCTACACGGCGGGCGGCGAAGGCGGCAAGCGGCCGGACCGCTGCACCATCGTCTATGCCCAGCGCTGCCGCGAGGCGTTCAAGGACGTGCCGGTCGTGCTCGGCGGCATCGAGGCCTCGCTACGCCGGATCGCCCATTACGACTACTGGTCCGACAAGGTGCGCCGCTCGGTGCTGGCCGACGCCAAGGCAGATCTGCTGCTCTACGGCAATGCCGAGCGCGCCGTCGTCGAAGTGGCGAACCGTCTTGCCGCCGGCGAAGCGCCGCGCGAGCTCGACGACATCAGGGGCGTCGCGCTGTTCCGCCGCGTGCCCGAGGATTACAGCGAACTGCACGCCGACGATCTCGACTCCGCCGACGAGGGCGCAACCCGCCAGAAGGGCGCGACCGTCATTCGCCTGCCGGCGCTGGAGCAGGTCGAGCAGGACAAGGAAGCCTATGCGCGTGCGTCACGCGTGCTGCACCGGGAGAGCAATCCCGGCAATGCGCGGCCGCTGGTGCAGCGTCATGGCGACCGCGATCTCTGGCTCAATCCGCCGCCGATCCCGCTGACCAGCGACGAGATGGACGCGGTCTACGATCTTCCTTACGCGCGCGCGCCGCATCCGTCCTACGGCGATGCCAAGATCCCGGCGTGGGACATGATCAAGTTCTCCGTGACGATCATGCGCGGCTGTTTCGGCGGCTGCACCTTCTGTTCGATCACCGAGCATGAGGGCCGCATCATCCAGAACCGCTCGGAAGGCTCCATCCTGCGCGAGATCGAGAAGATCCGCGACAAGACGCCGGGCTTCACCGGCGTGATCTCCGACATCGGCGGCCCCACCGCCAACATGTACCGGATGGCGTGCAAGGACCCGAAGGTCGAGGCGGCGTGCCGGCGACCGTCCTGCGTCTTCCCGGAGATCTGCCCGAACCTCAACACGTCGCATGACGATTTGATCCGGCTCTATCGCAAGGTGCGCGAGACCAAGGGCATCAAGAAGGTGATGGTCGCCTCCGGCGTGCGCTACGACCTCGCGGTGGAGAGCCCGGAATACATCAAGGAGCTCGTCACCCATCACGTCGGCGGCTACCTGAAGATCGCGCCGGAGCATACCGAGCGCGGCCCGCTCGACAAGATGATGAAGCCGGGCATCGGCGCCTACAACCAGTTCAAGCGGATGTTCGATGCCGCGGCCGAGCAGGCCGGCAAGAAATATTACTTGATCCCGTATTTCATCGCGGCGCATCCGGGCACGACCGACGAGGACATGATGAACCTCGCGCTCTGGCTCAAGAAGAACCGCTATCGCGCCGACCAGGTGCAGACCTTCCTGCCCTCACCGATGGCGACCGCGACCGCGATGTATCACACCGGCGTCAATCCGCTGCGCGGCGTGCGTCACGGCGGCAGCGACAAGGTCGAGGCGATCAAGGGCCTGCGGCAGCGCCGCCTGCACAAGGCGTTCCTGCGCTATCACGACCCCGACAACTGGCCGGTGCTGCGCGAGGCGCTGAAGGCGATGGGCCGCGCCGACCTGATCGGCTCCCGTCCCGACCAATTGGTCCCAGCGCACCAGCCGCCCGGCACCGGCAAGGCCGCCGGCACAAGGCGGCCCGTGCGCCCCGGCGGCAAGACGCAGCGGTTCACGACCAAGGGTCTGCGGGTGATGAAGTAGGCAAAGCCGGATGAGGTCCGGTCCGGCCTGCCTTCAAAATAGAAAATTTGAAAACAACCCCATGCACAGTAGCCTGCATGAGCGGGATCAATGGCTTACGCGCTTTGCGCCGACGTTGACCCGTCGGGCAAGACTGGAGCAGGATGGCATCGTCGGGCGCCTGGGATGAGCAAGCCTCCGGCGCCACTCCGTATCGATATCGTCAAGCTTCACACAGCGTCCCGCGCGCGAGCTTTTTCGCGCCTGTTCGACGCGCTGTGCGGATCATGCTCCAAACGATAGTCGAACCAGTCCATCGATTGGAATCCAATCTACACGCCGGGCGATGAGCGCTCGCTCCGTACCGCACACACCGAGACCCCTTGACCTCGGCGCCATCATGCAACATATGAAGTTACATGAAACGAGACAGCCGTCTATCCGGCGTGCTCCATGTCCTTCTCCACATGGCGCAGCAGCCTGGCCCCTTCACGTCCGAGACCCTGGCGAAGGCGATGGACACCAACCCGGTGGTGATCCGGCGCATCATGGCGGGCCTCAGGGACCTCGGCTACGTCCGCTCCGAGAAGGGGCATGGCGGCGGCTGGACGCTGGCCTGCGAGCTTTCAAAGGTGACGCTGCGCGACGTCTACACCGCGCTCGGCAGTCCCTCGCTTCTGGCCATGGGCAACCGGACGGAGGCGCCGGGTTGCCTCGTCGAGCAGGCCGTCAATGCCGCCCTGGATCGGACCTTTCAAGATGCCGAGGCGCTGCTGCTGTCACGCTTTGGCAAGGTGACACTGGCGATGCTGGGCGATGATCTGCGCAAGCGGCTCGGGGCCCGCAAGGTCCGCGACATCAGCGCGCATCACGCGTGATCGGCTCCGTTCAGCAAGGCAACCTCATGACCGACATTCAAGCCATGTTCTCCGATCCGCAAGCAGTGGCGAAATACACGGAAGGGCCGCCGCGCTTCGTTCCCGGCTACAATTCCATGCTGTCCATGGCGGCGATCCTGCTGGCCGAGCGCGCGCGTGAAGACGCGCGAATCCTCGCCCTCGGCGCCGGAGGCGGCCTGGAGTTGAGGGCTTTCGCGCAGGCGCAGCCGCGCTGGACCTTCGATGGTGTGGACCCCTCGGCGGCGATGCTCGATCTCGCGCGGCAAACGTTGGGCCCGCTCGCTTCGCGCGCGCATCTCCACCGGGGCTATGTCGACGCTGCCCCGGAGGGGCCGTTCGACGGCGCCACGTGCCTGTTGACCCTGCACTTCGTCGATGCCGCGGAACGGCGTCGCATTGCCGCCGAAATCCGCCGCCGCCTCAAGCCGGGCGCGCCCTTCGTGATCGCTCATTTCAGCATCCCTGATCGCGACGATGAGCGGCCGCTGTGGCTATCGCGATATTCGGCGTTCCTGGCCGCATCCGGCGTCGAGCCGGACAAGGCGGCTGCCGCGCGCGACGCCGTCACCAACCATCTGGAGATCCTCACGCCCGCGCAGGATGAGGCAATTCTGCGGAACGCTGGCTTCTCCGAGCCGACCCTGTTCTACGCCGGATTCACCTTCCGCGGCTGGGTGGCATACGCCTGAGACGTCACGCTTCGTCGACACGGCGCGCATTCATGGAAAGCCGGGACCCGCCGGGACGTGCAGACATGATCCCTTAGCCCGCGAATGAGGCGGTGTCCGTTCTGCCTTCAAAACCAGACATGGCCAGTACGCTCCTGCGAGTCGGCAAAGGGCCAACAACGGAAGAAGCTCTGCAAGAGGTGATCGTCGGACATTGCTTGCAGCATCAATCCGCATCTACGCGCTAGTCGCGCGCGGGCACCGGCTTCCGCGTGATGGTCGCCGCCGGAAGCGGCGTGAAATCCGGGTTCTGGTCGTTACCGACCCGTATGCCGGAATAAGCGACGAGCCCGTCAGCGGTGGCGACCGCGTCGCCCGAGCGTAACGAGCCGTCCATCGCGAGATCGACTGATGCAAGACCGGCGGGGCTTTGGCCGTTGCAAGTGCAATCGGCGCGCAGCGCCTTCCGATAGGCAAAGGCGTTTTCGCTATCGGCGTAGCGTTCGCCGGTTGCGGCATAGGCTCTGTCAATGCTGGAGCCGAAGAAAACTTTGGTCGGGCTTGCCGGACAGAAGGCCTTACACATCTGCGCCGGCGAGGCCGCGCCGCGCATCAGCGGAAAATATTTGCCGTCGCAACTGCGCACGCAGAAGGCAGGTCCCGCGCTTACGACGACCGGCCGCGGCGGTGGTGATTGCGGATCAAAAGACGAGGTCTGCTGCTGTTGCTTCTGGCCGCCACCGAAAAAGAAATCAAGCAAGCCTTCGGCCGCACTCATTTCGGGCGTCAGCGCCACGGGGCCAACGATGGCGACAGCAACAAGCATGCGGCGCAGCTTGCGCTGAAAGCATGATTCGGTACGCATCGCTTGCTCCACCGGACGCAACGAACTCTCTTCAGCACAAAGAGCGCTTGCGGCAATCGTGGATACGAAACGCGCTCTAAGCTGGGCGCAGAAGGGGAAAGAAATAGGCGAGTGGGCACGGCAAGCGCCACATTTCGGCCGTTATGGGACGCCGTGGGAGCCGTGATCCCCCGGAGTTCGCGCCGCGTTGAAACCGACCGAAGTCCGGTTCGGGTCAAAAGCAGCGGTCGTCCAATCTGTCAGGCGGTGTCCGGCCTCCCTCAAACCGCAGACATGACGATCGCTCATGTGGCGCTCGGCTCGGGGCCACTGACAGACCATTTTTGCGTGACCAAGTACGGTCTGCTCGCGGAAGCCGACGTGAGCGGCGGCATTACCGGCACATGCGGGAGCATCACCGACGTTAACCCTGTCGGCAAATGATTTGTCGCGAGTCGGCAGCCGTCGACAAGTTGCCTCATTGGCGCGGAGAATTTTCAGCGGCACGAATCTGGGTCAGAGGCGCATTATGCTGAGAATGGCGTTGTTGGGCCTCCTCATCCTGTTGAGTGTAGGAATGCTGTCGGCAATGGAGCTGAGAGCGCCACCGCGTCGCGCGGCCGCGATCGTGCAGCCGCTTGCCGAGCAGGACGCGGGCACTTCTGCTTCACACGACGCCCTGGCGAAGGCTGACCGCCTCGACGTTGCCGCTGTGAGCAGCGCGATGCCGACACAGACTGCTTCGGTGGAAGACCGCGTTGCTCCGCCAGAAGACGCCCATATTGGCTCGTCCGAGCCGGAGCCGATCGTCCGTCATCGGCACAATCCGAAAAAGATCGCGACCGCTGAACGTTCCAAGCCGAAGGCAACCGCTGTCAAGCGAACTGCCAACTTCCAGCGCTCAAAGGCCGCAAGCAATGCGGAGCCCTGTCGGCTCAAGGCGTTTGGTGGCTTGCGCAAGGCATTGAATTTGACCGGTTGCGACATCTGAGGACGCTTCTCGGGTGGCCGATTGAAGTTGAGCGATCCGAGTTCGTGGCCCGCTATCGGGCAGCAGTCCAGACCGCGCCTAATCAGTTTCCCCAAAGGGGGCTTACGGGTGCACACCCCGTATTGCCATCTTTCCTCCGATCTACGTCTCGCAAACTCTTCCGATCATCCATATGTTGCCCCCATGAAAAAGATCGGATTTCTGTCCTTCGGACACTGGACGCCCTCGCCGCAGTCGCAGACGCGCTCGGCGGCGGACACGCTGCTGCAATCGATCGAGCTTGCGGTTGCGGCCGAACAGCTCGGCGCGGACGGCGCCTATTTCCGTGTGCATCACTTCGCGCGCCAGCTGGCCTCGCCCTTTCCGCTGCTTGCCGCGGTCGGCGCCAGGACCAGCACAATCGAGATCGGCACCGCCGTGATCGACATGCGCTACGAGAACCCGCTCTACATGGTGGAGGACGCGGGCTCCGCCGATCTCATCGCCGGCGGCCGGCTGCAGCTCGGCATCAGCCGCGGCTCGCCCGAGCAGGTGATCGACGGCTGGCGCTATTTCGGATACCGGCCGGCCGACGGCCGGAGCGATGCCGACATGGGCCGCCGCCATGCCGAGGTCTTTCTCGACCTGCTCCGCGGCGAAGGCTTTGCCGAGCCCAATCCGCAGCCGATGTTTCCGAACCCGCCGGGGCTGCTGCGCCTCGAGCCGCATACCGCCGGCCTGCGCGAACGGATCTGGTGGGGCGCCGGCTCCAACGCGACCGCCGTGTGGGCGGCGAAGCTCGGCATGAATTTGCAAAGCTCGACGCTGAAGAACGACGAGACCGGCGAGGCCTTCCATGTGCAGCAGGCCGCGCAAATCCGCGCCTATCGTGCCGCGTGGAAGGAAGCCGGCCACGCCCGCGAGCCGCGCGTGTCCGTCAGCCGCAGCATCTTCGCGCTGATGAACGATCGCGACCGCGCCTATTTCGGCGGGGAGCGCGGAGGCGAAGACCAGATCGGCTTCATCGACCCGCAGACGCGGGCGATCTTCGGCCGCTCCTATGCGGCGGAGCCGGATGTGCTGATCGAGCAGCTGCGGCAGGATGAGGCGATCGCGGAGGCTGACACCTTGCTGCTGACGATCCCGAACCAGCTGGGCGTGGCCTACTGCGCGCATGCGATCGAGGCGATCCTGACGCACGTTGCGCCTGCGCTCGGCTGGCGCTGAGAGATCTGGCGAAAGCCGTGCATCGCATGTCGGCCAATTCGCCACCGTTGATCTGTTGACCCAATGCGTCAGGGGCGTGTCGGCTCATCATTGATGGGCAACCGCCACCCAGGCGTTGGAACTTCGTCGCATCGCTCGCAGACCGGCGAACGGACGCCATGACACGCGACCTGCCAGGACGCTGCTCCGCCGTCTTCTCGCCCCCATTGTCGTTCAGGGAGCTAGGCGGGGCGGCGCTATGGTGGGCATAGTTCCCAAAGGTTCCGCGTGATCGTCCGACATCTTCTACAACGCGACTCTCATCATTCCCTTTCGCGCCGCGCGCTCCTGCGCGGGCTTGTCTCGGCAGGCAGCACTCTCGCGCTGGGCGGATGCGCAGGCTTGGGCGCGACCGGCGCGCGCTACGACGCGTCGTCCCTTTCCGTTGATCCCACACTGCTCGTCGCCACCACACGAAAGCCCGTGAAGGGCGGCCGCACGAAACCCTGGTTCGGGCCGGAGCGGGCGACCGCAATGACGGTCGCGCGGGCAAGGCTGGTGGCGCCGGACGAGAGCCGACTTTCCCTCGCCTCGGTCGGACTGGGCGATTGGCGCCTAGATCAGGTCGAACCGGTGCAAGCCGAAATTGGCGATCTCCTTGCGCAGGCCGGCGCGGGAGGAGACGTGCTGATCTATGTGCACGGCTTCAAGCAGACATTCGAGACGGCCGCGCTCGACGCCGCCCATCTCTCCGATGGGATCAAATTCCGCGGCCGGACTATGGTGTTCTCCTGGCCCTCCAAGGCAGGATTGTTCGACTATGCCTATGACCGGGACAGTGCGATGTGGTCCCGCGACGATTTCGAACGCGTGCTCTCTTCCCTCGTGTCGACGTCAGGCGGCGGCCGCGTGCACATCGTTGCGCACAGCATGGGGACCATGCTGACGCTCGAGAGCCTGCGTCAGCTCTATGCGCGATACGGCGACACCGTCACGAGCAGGATCGGGACGGTCGTGTTTGCCGCACCCGATATCGACATGGACGTGTTCACGTCGGCGATCCACCGCATCGGTCCGCTTGCCGGCAAGATCACCGTGATCGCCGCGACGAACGATCGCGCTCTGGCTCTGTCGGGACAAATCGCGGGTGGAATGACCAGGGTCGGCGCCGCCGAGAAGGCTGTCATCCAGCGACTCGGCGTGCGCGTGGTCGATGCTTCCCAGGAAGGCTGGAGCATCATCAATCACGATCTGTTTCTATCGAGCGCGGAAGTGCAGCGGGAGATCCGCCGTTCGATCGACAGTACGGCCGCGTAAGAGCGTGCACTTGCGGCGCATCGTGGACTTCCCGATGGACGCGCCGACTTCTTCGCCGGCTTCACGCGCTCGGCGCAGGGAGACTATCTGCAGGCCTTCATGATCGCGGGCGCAACGGGGATCGTCGCGGCCGTGCTGTCGCTGATGATCGGCCGGCGGCCGGTGCAACCCGCGCTCGCCACGACCTTGTCAACGCCATCCGCGCCTCGCCACCAGATGACCGGGTAGGACCAGTCGTTGGTGTGATCGACATCGGCCGCGGCGTTCAGCTGATGTTTAGCAAGATCCGCCCTGACGTGCCGCTGCGCATCAAATCCAGCGCATCGTTGATGTCATCGAGCGCGAACTCGTGGGTCACGATCCCGCGGTAACTGACCTTGCCGGCTTCGTCGAGCCGGACGAGACGCGGGATGTCGCGCGCCGGCTGGCACTGCCCGCCTTCCGAACCCTTCAGCACCTTCTCGAAGTGTAGCGGCAGCGTGTAGATCTCGACCTTGTCGCGGGGAACACCGACAAGGATACAGCGGCCCTTCTTCGCGGTGACCTCGTAGGCGAGCTCGATCAAACGGCTGACGCCGGTGGTCTCGACGACCTTGTCGGGGCCGTCAGCCCCCGTGATGGACCGAACCTCGGCGGCGACATCCTTCACCGTCTCGGAGTTGATGGTGTGGGTGGCGCCGAACTGCCTCGCCATCTCCAGCTTGTTGTCGAGGCGGTCGATCGCAACGACCGGATGGGCGCCGACCATCGCGGCGAATTGCACGATGTTCAGCCCGACGCCGCCGACGCCGAACACGACGACGGCTTCGCCGATCGCGACCTGCGCGTCGTTGTTGACGACGCCGAGCGCGGTCGTCACCGCGCAGCCGAGCAGCGGCGCGCTCGTGCGATCGATCGAGGAGGGAACAGGCGTGACGCGATTTTCCGACACCACGGCATATTCGTTGAAGGTGGTGACCCAGCCCGCGTTGAGGCGCTTGCCGTGCCAGGAATAGACCGGCGTATTGGACTGGATGCCCTTGCCCGGCCGCCAATGCATGACGACGGTGTCGCCCTGCTTGCACGAGACGACGCCGGGTCCGGTTTCGATGATGGTCGCCAGCGCTTCGTGCCCCAAAAGGTGCGGCAGGAACTTGTCGACGCCCTTGACGGCGTCGATCTCGTTGATCTGTGCGCCGCAGATGCTCGAGGTGTGCACGTGCGCGAGCACCTGGCCGTGTTCGAGCGTATCGGGCAAGGTGAACTCGTCGACGATCAGCGGCTTGCCGGACTCGACGAGAATCGCTGCCTTGGCAGTCTTGATGTCCATGAGCTGAGCCCGGTCACTCGAAATAGATGAATTCGTAATCGCCGGTGTAACCGAGCTTCCCGTAGAGCCAGATCCATTCGGAGGTGTGCAGGATGGACTCCGCCGTCAGCGCCCAGCATTCGAGGTTGTGCAACTCGGCAACGGTCCGGTAGCCCTCGACCATGACGTATTTGTTCTTGCCGACCCGCTCGATCTCCTTGAGCGCCGCATCGAGCTCGTAGAGCCTGAGATTGTGCAGAGTGCCGAGCGAGATGACGAGGTCGAAACTGTCGTCGCCATAGGGATAGACGTCCTGGGCGCGATAGTTGAACAAATACGGCCTCACCTGCTCATGCGAATTTGCAAGACCATGCTTGGAGATATCGAAGCCGACGACCTTCAAGCCCGGCAGGATCTTTTGCATCTCGTACAGCAGGAAGCCCTTGCCGCAGCCGACGTCGAGCACGCTGGACCCATCCTTCAGGCCATAGGTCTCGATCAGCGCCTTGGCGACCGGAGCCCAGCGCCCGTCGATGAAGCGGTAGCCGCCATAGCCGAAACGGCGGTCGCCATCCCAATAATCGGCCTCGTATTCCCGCGCCTTCAGCGAGCAGCCGATCTTGTCGTCGTTCATGCGCCCCATGTAGTCGCGCTTGGTCGCAGTATGCAGTGGCGTCACGATATTCAGTAGTCGTCCCATCAAGTCCTCGGATTCCATCACGCGCTGAGATTGTCTTGACCGGCCTGGGGAGCCTTGCGACGTGACCTGCGAATCACCCTAGCATCTGTGCTGCAGGTGATCGTTGTTTCAGATCAATGATGGTGCGGCAGCCCCATCCACAACGTGCAGATGCGCACGGCCGGCGTCAGCCGGTCAAGGATCGAGGGATTCCTCCGCTTCACTGAGAGCTTCATCGATGGGACAAGTTCGGACCCGCCTGCTTCTGCAGGCATTCGCGGGTAGCGCGGACCCGATGTCAGGCGGACGCTTCGGCCGGCTCCGACATCGTCACCCGGTTCTTGACGCTGGGGCGCTCCTGCATCCGGGCGTACCAGGCGCGAAGTGCCTCGCACTCCGCAGGCACCGGCAGCTTCAGGAGCTCCGCAAAGATCAAGCCGCCGATGACCGTGATGTCGGCCATCGAGAAGGCCTCGCCGGCGACGAATGGCTGCTGCTTCAGAATGCCGTTGAAGTAATGCATGCCTCTGACGGCCTTGTCGCGCTGACGCAGGCCCCACTCGGCGTTCTGATAGATCTCGACCTCGGGCCCAAGCCCCGGCGTTGCGTGATGAAAGTACACGCTGATCGCGTCGAGCAGCTCCAGCTCGCCGCGCTTGCTCATCATGTGGATCACGCCCTTTTCGCGCGGCGTCCTGCCGGTGAGCACGGGAGCGCCGTCGAGCGCGTCGAGATATTCGGTGATGGCGGTGCATTCGCCGATGAAGGTGCCGTCGTCGAGCTCGAGCACCGGCAGCGTGCCCGAGTAGTTCTTGGCGAGGAACTCGGGTTTCTTGTGCTCGCCCTTCCACAGGTTGACCGACACGAACGTGACGCGCGGCCGCAGATTCTTCTCGGCGATGGCGATGCGGACGCGGGCCGGGTAAGGGCCGGTGGCCCAATCATGAATCTTCATCGATAAACCTCTTTGCTTCTCTCTACCTGCCACTTGGTAGACATTTATAGCCTTCAAAACCCGGCGGTCAAAGCCTATCTGTCACTTGGTAGATAGCGAAGCGGTGAGGCGGCGACATGAGTACCAGCGCACGGGAAGCCATCCTGGCGGCCGCCAGACGCACCGCACAGGCGCACGGCTATGGCGGCCTGAACTTCCGCGATCTCGCCGCTGAGGTCGGCATCAAGGCCGCGAGCATCCACTATCATTTCCCGAGCAAGGCCGATCTCGGCGCAGCGGTCGCCAGGCGCTACTGGGAGGACACCGCGGCGGCGCTCGAAGCCATGCTGGCCGAGACCCCGGATCCCCTGCGCTGCCTGCACCGCTATCCCGACGTCTTTCGCAAGGCACTCGAGAACGGCAACCGCATGTGCCTGTGCAGCTTCATGGCTGCCGAGCATGACGACCTGCCGGACGCGGTGAAGCGGGAGGTGCAGGCCTTTGCCGATGTGAATGTCGCCTGGCTGAGCAAGGTCCTGGCCGCTGCGGCTCCGAGCAGTTCCGGGGAGAGCGAACGGCGCGCCCGGGCGATCTTCGCCGCGATCGGCGGCGCCCAGCTCCTGGCGCGGAGCCGCTCGGATCTGTCGCTCTACGACACCTTGATCGACAGCTACCGCGCGGCCGGTCTGCTGCCGGCCTGACGGATGGTTCCCGCGAGCCGGGGCGATGACACCATGAGAGTGGCGGCACCGCAGGATTGCGTGCACCATGGCGGCCGATTCGAACGTCGTGGACGCCTGCGGCGCCCGTCTTGGTGCCGCTGACGATTTCGGTGTCGGGGAGGACCTCATGCGTAAGCCCGAACGCAACTTCGGCTAGCGTTGGCCGAAATGCATCATCATGCGGCTTCTCACGATCCCGTTCTGGTCGCGCTATCGATTCTGATCGCGGCCCTCGCCTCCTATACGGCGCTGGACCTGGCGACCCGAATGCGAGCTGCTTCGGGAAGGGCCCGCCGATCCTGGCTGGTCGCCGCGGCGATCGCTATGGGCGGCGGCATCTGGTCGATGCATTTCGTCGGCATGCTGGCCTTCAGCCTGCCTGGAATCGAAATCTCCTACGATCCATTCCTGACTCTGCTCTCGCTCGTCATTCCGATCGTCGTCGCCGCTGCCGCCTTTGCCGTTGTCGGACGACGCCCGCAGGCGCTGCTCGCATCCGGCTTCGCGATGGGACTTGGCATCTCCGGCATGCACTATACCGGCATGGCCGCGATGCGGATGGCGGCCCTCATCCAATACGATCCCCGATGGGTCGTGCTCTCGATCCTGATCGCGATCAGCGCCTCGATCGTGGCGCTCTGGCTCGCCTTTCGCAACACCAACGCGGTGCAGCGGCTGTTCGCGGGCCTGGTGATGGGCCTTGCGATCTCCGGCATGCACTATGCCGCGATGGAAGGCGCCATGTTCCTGCCGACCAGCGCCATGGCCCGGCCGGCAGGCCATCTCGGCGTCGGTCAGGCGCCGCTCGCGTTCCTGCTCGCCGGCATCACCATCATGATCCTGAGCATCGGCATCGCGGCGGCGGTCTATGACAGGGCATCGGCGGAGCGCGCCCAACGCGAGGCCGCCGCACTGAGGCGCAGCGAAGAACGCTTTCGGCTGCTCGTCGAAGGCATCGCGGACCACGCGATCTTCATGCTCGATCCGGACGGGCGCGTGGGCAACTGGAATCTCGGCGCGCGCCGGCTGATGGGCTATGGCGACGACATCGTCGGGACGAGCTACACCATTTTTCACACCGAGGAAGATTGCGCGGCCGGGGCGCCCGCGCGCGCGCTCGTTGAAGCCGAGCGGGAGGGGAAGTCCGCCATAGAAGGCTGGCGGGTGCGCAAGGACCGCAGCCGCTTCTGGGCGGAGGCAACGATCGTCGCGGTCCGGAACGACAGCGGCGCAATCGCCGGCTTTGCGAAGATCGTGCGCGACGTCAGCGAACGGAGACGGGCGCAGGAAGCGCTGGATCGCGCGCGCGAAGCACTGATGATGTCGCAGAAGATGGAGACCATCGGCCAGCTCACCGGCGGCGTGGCCCACGACTTCAACAACCTGCTCGCGGCCGTTCTCGGCAGCCTCGAACTGCTGAAGAAGCGCCTGCCGACGGACGATCCGAAGATCCTGCGCCTGGTGGAGAACGCGATGCAGGGCGCGGTGCGCGGCGCCTCCCTGACCCAGCGCATGCTCGCTTTCGCGCGCAAGCAGGATCTCAGGCCGGCGGTCGTCGACGTCCGCGAGTTGGTGCGCGGCATGGCGTCATTGCTGAAATTCGAGGCCGGGATTGGTGTCGAGACGCGGTTCCCGATGCATCTGCCGAAGGTGAAGGTCGACGCGAACCAGCTCGAACTGGCGATCCTCAACCTGGCGGTCAACGCGCGCGATGCGATGCCGGACGGCGGCCAGATCACCATCGCCGCACGCGAGGAGCAGGGCGAAGGCGGCCTTTCGAGCAGCGGCTATGTCGCGCTCTCGGTGAGCGACACGGGCTGCGGCATGAGCGACGAGATCCTCAAGCACGCCCAGGAGCCGTTCTTCACGACCAAGGGCGTCGGCAAGGGCACCGGGCTCGGCCTGTCGATGGTCCACGGACTTGCCGAGCAGTCCGGCGGCAAGCTCGTCTTGAAGAGCCGTCCCGGAGAGGGCACGACGGCCGACATCTGGCTGCCGATCGCCGAGGAGACCGCGGTGCCGGACCTGCGCATAGCGGCTCCGGCAGCCGTAGCCCGGCCCAGCCGGCAGCTTTCCGTGCTCGTCGTCGACGACGACCTCCTGGTGCTCGAGAACACGGCAGCGATGCTAGAGGATCTCGGGCACGTCGTGGTCGAGGCGCGCTCGGGCGATGAGGCGCTGGCCTTGCTCCGCCGCACCCGCACCGTCGACCTGGTCGTGACCGACTATGCCATGCCCGGCATGACCGGCCTGCAGCTTGCCAAGGCCATCGCAGCGGAGCGCCCGGAGACGGTCATCCTCCTCAGCACGGGATACGCGGACCTCCCCAGCGACACGCGATCCAGCCTGCCGCGCCTGGCAAAGCCGTTCGACCAGGCCGCACTTGCGAAGGCGATCGAGGCGGCGATGGGCGAGGAAGAGCCGGCCGGATCCGTCGTCGCGTTTCGACCGAAGAGCGCATGATTGCCTGATGATGAACGGCGCGCCATCCAGAATAAGACTGCGAACTCGTATGTTATTGAAGTGACCATACAACTTATGGCGCACCCAAACACGACCCACTGCAGATGGCGCCAGCCTTCTGGAGCACGGAGACCGCTCGGCTGCGGCCACACGAGGTATCAAGGCACGAGCTCAGGGCACCTCCCGCCGTCCGATTCTCCCGCCACTCACAATCCGATCGCTCGGATGCACTACGACCCGATCGCCGACAGCCAGTCCAGAGATCACCTCAGCCACGTGTTTATTGCGGTGACCGATCTGGATCGGCTCGAGCCGGGCATGTCCATTCTCGTCGGCAAAAACGGCCCACTGGTCACCTTTTCGGAACAAGGCGCTCACCGGGATGGTCAATGCATCGGTGGCGCTCCAGGTGGTCACATGGACGACCACCCGGTAGTCGTGGCCAAGCTGGGACCACACTTCGGGCGGATCCACGAAATCGATCGTCACCCGTACCCGCTGCTCCTCAATGCCTAGCGCCGACACCTTCAGGAAGCCTGCGGGGTCCACGCGCACGACCTTGCCCTTGATCGAGGGCCCGCCCCAGCCGTCGATCCGGACGGGCGCGCCAACCTTGATCTGCACGGCGTCGGTCGAGAGCAGGTCGGCCACGACCTCCAGATCGAGCGGGTTGCCGATATCGACCAGCGGCGTCCCTGGCAGGACCGTCGCCTCGCTGTCCTGGACGATCTTCAGCACCCGTCCGCTCGCCGGCGCGAGTACCCGGACGCAACAGGTCGGCTCCGCCGACGGGGCAGCGTTGGCTGGATCCATCAACCGGGCAGCCAGGCTGGTGCGTACCGCACGCCGCATGTCGACCTGAGCCTTGGCGCTCGCCAAGGCGGCCTCGTTCGTGGCCACGTCGAACTTCGCCTTATCGAAAGCCTGGGCCGAGGTGGACTGCGTCCGCAACAGCGTCTGCGCCCGCTGGAACTCGGTCCTGGAAAAGTCCAGCGCCGCTCCGATCCGCTGTACCTCGGCTTCCTGTTGCTGGATGGCTGCGTCCGCGGCCGCAACTTCCGCCTGAAGCTGGTCGCGGGAGCGCACGTCGATGAAGCCCGGCAGTGTCGGCTGCATCAAGGCGATGACGGTCTGGTTGGCGACGACCTCGTCGCCGACGTGAAGCGACGGCCCCTGCTCGCCGAACGGATGCGAAATCCTCAGGACCTTGCCTGCGATGGGCGCCGAGACGGTGTAGACGTGGCGGACGCGCGTCTTGCCGTCGTCGTCCGCCGTGACTTCGATCGGGCCCTTCGCGACGGTCGAGAGATCGACCAGAACCGGCCGGGGCCATGCGAACCACGCCAGTCCGCCCGCGATCCCGGCCAGGGCCGCAGCACCGATGATACGTTTGGTCCAGTTTGCCGACATGGCTAGTCTCGCGTCTTGAGGACCGCCACGAGGTCCAGTTTATCGATGCGTTCGCGGATGACCACCGCGGAGGCGACAGCGGCCAGCACCACCACGGACGTGGCGAAGACGTAGGTCGAATGCTCGACGACAAGGCGGACGCGCATCAGTTCTCCGGCCAGGTTCGTCTTCATGACCCACGCGAGCCCGTAGCCCATCACCCACCCGGGCGGCTGGGCGACCAGCGTCAGGATGGCGAGCTCAAGCAGGAGGATGCGCAGAACCTCGCCGCGCGTGAAGCCGAGGACGCGCAGGCTCGCCAATTCCCGCGCCCGCTCCGACAGCGAGATCCGTGCGTTGTTGTAGACGACGCCGAACGCGATCACGGCGGCGAGCCCGGTGTAGATGCTCGCCATCGTGGTGATGAGCAGCGCGACCGTCTTGCGGAAGTTGGCCAGCGAGACGCGCTGCAGCGCCACACCGGCGACCGTCGGCATGGACTTCACGGCCGCGTAGAAGTCCTCCTTCCGGTTCTCGTCGAGGCTGAGGTTGACGCTGGTGACGACGGGGGCCTCGCGCATGACCTGCCGGAGTGCGTCGATATCCATCATGCCCCTGATGCCGAAATAGTCCTCGACGGTGGCCACGACCGGCATCGTGACGGTACGTCGGGCGCCCTCGAGCAGATCGAGCTCGACGGTATCGCCGGCCGCGACCCCAAGGATGTGGCCGAGCATGCCGGAGATCGCGAGGCCGGTCTCCGGAAGCGCGACTGGCCGGAGGTCGACGTCGATGATGCGCCTCAGGTCGGCACCGGCGGGCCGGCCGCTGATCGTGATCCGGCGCTCGACGTTGCCATGGCGGATCCGGACGGGCACCTCGCGGAACGGCTCGGCGGCGAGAACGCCGGGCAGCCGGTTCACCTGCTCCACGACATTCTCGACCCGCTTCTCGACGAAGCCGATGGTCGCGTCCTGCCGGTCGGCGAGGAAGTAGGTCACGTCGATCAGTTGCTCCATCGTGTCCCGGGTAAACAGCGAGACGACCAGGATCGCGGTGGCCAGCGCCATCCCAAGCGCCGTGAACGCGGCCCGGACCGGGTGTCGCGCGATGTTGCGGATCATCATCAGCGTCGGCTGCGACACGACTTCGTCGAGCTGAATGCTCGCCGGGAGCAGCCGCCGGTACACCGGAGGGGCCGGCGGTTGCATGGCGACTGCGGGCGCCAGCCTCACGACTTCGCGCAGCGCCCGCAACGCGCCGATTGCCGCGGCGGCCGCGCTGAGCGCGCCGGCGATCACATACAGATCCGGCGCCTTCGCGAACACCAGGAACGGGAAGTGGAAGAAGTCGCCGAACAGCCCCGTGACGCGCAGTCCCAGTAAGGTCCCGACGATGCTGCCCAGGACGATTCCCGCCGCCACGATCATGGCGACGAACTTGAAATAGTGCAGAACGATGCTGCCGTCCGTGTAGCCCAATGCCTTCAGGAGGCCGATCTGCTCGCGCTCCAGAGCGACCAGCCGGCTGAGGGTGAGATTGACCAGGAACGCGGAGACCAGAAGGAAGATCGGCGGCAGCGTGCGGCTCATGTTGTTGAGCATGTCGAGTTCATGATCGAGCCAGGCGTGCGAGGTCTGGTCCTTCCGCCCGTGGGCCGCCTGGCCGCCGTAGGGATCGAGCAAGGCATCCAGCCGCAAGATGACCTCGCGCTCGGCGGCGCCGGGCTGCAGCTTGACCGAAACTGCCGAAAAGGCGCCGTCGAGATCGTAGACGCCTGCGAGCGCCTTCTCCGACATCCAGACGATGGCGAAGCGGCGGTCGTCCGGCATCAGGTCGCCCGGGCCGACGGTGTAGACGAACTCGGGGGACAAGGCCGTGCCGACGATGACGAGCTCACGCTTCTTGCCGTTCAGAATGGCCGAGAACCGCGCCCCTTCGGAGAACCCATGCGCCCGCGCGAACGGCTCGTTGACGACGACCTCCTCTGTCCGTCCCGGCTCCGGAAGCCGTCCGGAACGGATGTACAGCCGATTGAGGTGCGGCTCGGCGTTGTCGGGTAGGGATACGAACTGCCCGCTGGCCGGTTCGGAAAAGCCGGGGATGTCGAGCAGCGCGAGCTTCGCGATGCGCGCGTCGACGGCGGCGACACCGGGAATGTCCGCGATTGTGTCGGCGAGCGCCCTGGGTGCGCGCTTCGCCTGGGCGAACACGTCGCCGAAGCCGTAGCGTTCGTAGTACGCGATCCGCGTCTCTTCCAGAGAACGATGCGAGCCGACGGCGAGCACCAGTGTGGCGACGCCGCCTCCGACGACCAGCGCGATGGCGAGGACCTGCGCCCACATCCGCCTGACGTCCCGGAACAGCTTGATGTCGAGTGCCTTCATGCGGTCACCAGATGAGTTCGGCCGCTTCGCGACGGGTCTCGTTCCTCTGGATCCTGGAGATGCGGCCGTCGGCGAAGAACAGCACCCTGTCGGCGACTTGCTGGATGCTGGCGTTGTGCGTGATGATAATTGTCGTGGTGCCGAGCTGTCGGTTGACGCCGAGCAGCGCTTCGATCACGCGAATGCCGGTCTTCGAATCCAGCGCCCCGGTCGGCTCGTCGCAGAGCAGCACCGCCGGGCGTTTGGCGATCGCACGGGCGATAGCCACGCGCTGCTGCTCGCCGCCGGATAGCTGCGCCGGAAAGTGATGCATCCGCTCCTCGAGCCCGACCAGAGCGAGGGCGTCGGCCGGCCGCATCGGATTCTTGGCCACCTCGGTGACCAACGCCACGTTTTCGTAGGCGGTGAGGCTCGGCACCAGATTGTAGAACTGGAAGACGAAACCGACGTGGTCGCGGCGATACTTTGTGAGCTCGCGGTCTTCGAGATCGGTCAGGTCGAGATCGCGGAAGAACAGCCTGCCGCTGGTCGGCCGGTCGAGACCGCCCATGATGTTAAGCAGCGTGGTCTTGCCGCTGCCGGAGGGGCCGAGCAGCACGACCACCTCCTTTTCGGCGATTTCGAGGTCGACGTCGTTGAGGGCATGCACCATCACCTCGCCCGAGACGTAGGTCTTGGTCAGTCCCTCCGCTGTGAACACGGCTTCACGCATGGCTGCCCTTTCGGGACGTGATTGTCGGCCGGATCCGCCCTTTCGGTATTGACGTAAGTCAGGGTCTCGCGAGTGGCCCGACCACCGCCCTCGGAGAAGCCGCGGATTGACGGACGAACATTGCGATGCTCGCCGCCCAGACGAGCGCCATGCCGAGCAGGACCCACTTGAAATCGGAATGGATCAAGAAGTTGACGACGGCCATTAGCCCGATCGAGAGCGCGCCGGCGACCCCGGCACCGAGCCCAGCCACGGCGTGACGGTCGCGGAAGGACGTTCCGGCCAGGGTGAGCGGCAGCATTGAGGATAGACGCCAGCGATGCCGTGTGTCGCGCATCGTCGGCGCCCCGTATCAACCGTGACGATAGGTGCTGCCGGTCGAGTCCTGCCCGAGGATTCGGCTCAACCGCGGTATGAAGCCCGGGACTTCCGTAGCGTACTTCGCATAAGCCTCCCCGAATTCCGACCTTGCGTCCCGCTCCTCGTCGCGCGCGAGCTTCACGTACATGATCGTCAGCACCGGAAACATCGCCAGCGTGAGGATCGTTGGCCACTGCAGCAGGAAGCCGAACATCACCAGCACGAAACCGACGTACTGCGGGTGCCGGACGTAGCTGTAGGGCCCGGTGGTCGCGAGGCTCCGGGTCTGCTGCGCATCGTACAGCACCCTCCACGCCGCGGAGATCAGGACGAAGCCCGCGCCGATGAAGATGAAGCTCAGGATGTGGAACGGTCCGGCGTGCGGATTGGTCTTCCAGCCGAACATCATCTCGAGCAAGTGCCCGGCGTCATGGGAGAACCAATCGACGTTCGGATAGTGCGACTGTAGCCATCCTGAAAGGAAGTAAATGGTGAGCGGGAAGCCGTACATCTCCACGAACAACGCCACCAGAAATGCGCTGAAGGCGCCGAACGAGCGCCAGTCGCGGGCGGTCTGCGGCTTGAAGAAGCTGTAGGCGAACAGGATGAAGACCGCCGAATTGACGATGACGAGACTCCAGAGACCGTAGGCGGGCGCGGTATCGTGCATCACGCGTTCCTTGGATCGTTGGGGCGGCCGCCGCCATGGTGGTGACCGTGTCCGCCATGCATGAAGAGGTGCATCAGCGGACAGGCGAGAAGCGGAAGCCAGATCAACAATCCGAGCACATGGGCCCTGTGCTCGGTGAACAGGAGCGCGCCCGCGATGACCAGAAATCCCACCAGGACCAGGCCGGCCTTGGCCTTGGCCGACAAGCCCTCTCGAGGGCGCTCGCGATACCCGGAATGATCCTGCACCGACATCTGCACGCTCCTATGGCTCTTAGTAGCCTAGAGGCGCGGCTGCCATCATTGTTGACGCAGATCAACGGCGCCAGTCCCGCAGGGCCTCACTGCATCGGCTTGCCGGGCTGCATTCCCATGCCCATCATGCCTCCGCCCCGCATCGCCGACATCATCGGCATCATGCCCATCTGCGGCGCGAGCAGCTCGTCGGCGGTCTTCTTCTGCTCGTCGGAAAAGCTGCCGACGAGATTGGTCAACGCGGATTTCATCGCGCGGGTAGCTTCGAGCCGCGCGGACAGCCATTTCTCCTGCCAGGTCAGCCGGTCTACCAAAGGCTCGGAGCCGGCCTGTGACATCATCGAGGTTCGCAGCTCGCCGAGGGCCTTGGCATTCGCGCGTAGCGTGTCTGCAAACGCGTTCCAGGCCGGCGCCTGGGCGTCCGTGATCTTGAGCTCGGTCCGGAGGAAAGCGATCCGCCCCTCCACGCGATCGATCGTCTCCATGCCGTCGCCGGACTGTCGCATCATGCCCATCATCCGCATCATGTCCGACATCGGCATGTTGCCGCCCATCATGTTCATCATGCCGCCGCTGGTCATGCCCTGGGACGGTCCGGTGCCGCGCGGCGGCTCCGGAGCCGCGGGCGCCTTGGCTGCCGGCGCCTCCTTCTGGTCAGGATGATGACCCTGGTGCTCGGCAGGCGATTGCGCGAACGAGGGATTGCTGAGGATCGTGAGCAGCAAAGCTGCCGCAAGCGTGGGGCTTCGCATCGTTAATCCTCCTGAGATCTGGCATTTGGATGGATTGTGACGATCGCCGCCTGATGCGAGTTGATTCACGTCAACCAAAGCCGCGGTCGCGACAGGATTACCAAGTGTTCATTGCTTGCAATCCCTCAAAGCGGAAAGCCCGGCTGCGCCTCATGATGGCGGGTCCACAATCCGGGAGAACGGACATGATCACGAAGAAGCTCTTGGCTGCGATCGGCATCGTTTCCCTGTTGGCGGTGCCGGCGATGGCGCAGACCACCGACAAGGAAAAGAACGGCCATCATTACAGCGGTGGTCCGAAGACCGAGGTCCCCCACCACATGGGCAAGAAGGAGACGGTCGGCGTTTCGAAGGACGGCGCGTCCGGTGGCCATCACTACACGGGCGGCCCCGCTTCGTCGCCGCACCACATGGGCGACAAAAAGTAATAAGGATCGCGCCCGTTCTCGCGGCGGCAACACCGCCGCGGCGGGCTTCTCGGTTTCGGCAGGTCGGCTCGGCCGGCCTGCCGTCAGCCGACCACCCGATCTCCGACGAATCGACGACACCTCGATCGGGATCACGGGCAGTAGAGATGTGCTCGAAAAGGCGGTGTTGGCCAGCCGAAACGAGGCCGGGTTCGCAGATGGGTACTGGGCGACCGCGCCATCCAGAACCAAGCCACGAACTCCTACACAATTGAAACTCCTTGTGATTTTGCAAGCGCTCGCAGCGCAGCGATGCTCGCCGCCGACTTCGGCCTTGAGCACGCCTCATAACTCTGCGCGCCATGGCGGCTTCGGGATGCTAGTATCGCGAAGGCCGCAAGACCGACGCGATTGAAATACGGTCGAGACGATGGCGCGCGAAGAGACGCACTCCAAAAACAACGCCTGACCGCACTTGCGGTTCGTCGGCCGGGATATGGAGGACGCTATGGCATGGCGCGACGACAAGGCCCGGGCAACTCTGATCCACGACGCGGCGCAAAGCGTGCAGCCGGGCAAGGCGCCCCGGACCTTTGCCGAGCTTCTGTTCGGCTACACCAATAGCGAGGATCTCGCCAACTACGATGCCTCCTCGCTTGCCCTGCTGGCGGAGCAAGCCTGGGAGCACGTGCAGCGGCGCACGGCCGGTCGTGCCGATATCCGCATCGTCAATCCGATGATGCCGGATGGGCGCGAGATTTCCGTGCTCGAAATTCTCAACGACAACATGCCCTTCCTGTTCGATTCCACCATGGCGGAAATCGCCGAGCAGGGCATCGAAGTCACCCTCGTCGCTCACCCCATCATCGCGGTGGAGCGCGATGACCAGGGCAAGCTGCTGCACTTCTACGGTGAAGCCCTCCCGGAGGGAGCAAAGGGCGCGCGAGAGAGCCTGATTCACCTCCACATCACCCGCCTGGACGCCGACGCTGACCGCGACAGGCTGATTGACGGCCTCACCAGGACGTTGAGCGACGTGCGCGCCTGCGTCGTCGACTGGCGCGCCATGCGCGACCGGGTCGAGGACGCGATCAAGACTTTCTCGTCCAATCCGCCGCCGCTGCCGATCGACGAGGTCGCCGAGGCCAATCAGTTCCTGCAATGGCTGTGCGCCGACAATTTCACCTTTCTCGGCGTGCGCGAATATCGCTTCTCGCCCGACAGCGATGGGTCGGACGACATCACGACCGCCGAGGGCCTCGGCATCCTGCGCGATCCCGATGCGAAGGTCCTGCGCCGCGGCAACGAAATGGTGGTGATGACATCGGAAATTCGCGAGTTCATGCGCGAGCCGACCCTGCTGATCGTCATCAAGGCCAATGTGAACAGCCGGGTTCATCGCCGCATCCGGATGGATTATGTCGGCATCAAGCTTTATGCGCCCGACGGCCGGCTCGAGGGCGAATTGCGTGTCGTCGGCCTGTTCACCTCGGGCGCGTATACGCGCTCGGCACGACAGATCCCCTATATCCGTCACAAGGTGACACGGGTGCTCCAGCGCGCCGGCTTCGACCCGAACAGCCATTCGGGCAAGGCCTTGATGCATATGCTCGAGGAATATCCGCGCGACGAGCTATTCCAGGTCGACGTCGACACCCTCTTCAATTTCGTCATGGAGATTTTGATCCTCTATGAGCGCCCCCGCGTCCGGGCGCTGGCCCGGGTCGACAAGTTCGATCGCTTCGTCTCCATCCTCGTCTTCATTCCACGCGACAAATACGACACCGACGTGCGCACGCGCGTCGCCAACTTCCTGGCGCAGGCCTACCGGGGGACGCTGTCGGCCTCCTACGTATCCTTCCCCGAAGGAGCATTGGCGCGCGTCCACTACATCATCGGACGTTATGAAGGTAAGACCCCCGCCGTCGAGCGCGCCGCGCTGGAAGCCGGGATCAGCGCCATTGCCGCGACCTGGGCCGACAAGCTGAAGGCCGCGCTGGCTGCGTCGACCGATGGCATGCGGGCGCGCATGCTCGCCAATCGCTATGCCCAGGCCTTTACCGGCGGCTATACCGAGGTGTCCACGGCGGAACAGGCGATCGCCGATATCGCCACCATCGAGAAGCTCACCCCGGCCCGCCCGGTGACGATTTCGGTTCACCGCTTCGAGGAGGACGATCCCAGGCGCTTCGGCCTGAAGGTGTTCTCGGATGCCGCGCCGCTGTCGCTGTCCTATCGCGTGCCGGTGATCGAAAATCACGGCCTGCGCGTGGTCGACGAACGCACCTATCAGATCGTGCCCGGCAACAGGCCCGAGCCGGTATGGCTGCACGACATGACGATCGAGACCAGCGACGGCCAGCCGATCGAGATCAGCCGGGAATTCAGCCATCGCCTGGAAGCCTCAATCATGGCGGTGGTCACCGATCGCGCCGAATCCGACGGATATAACGCCCTGATCCTGCGCACGGCCCTGGGCTGGCGGGAAGTCTCGACCATCCGGGCGCTGTCGCGCTATTTGCACCAGATCCGCGCTCCGTTCACCCAGGACTATATGTGGGAGACCTTGCGCAAGAACGCCGCGATCACAGCCAACCTCGTCGCGCTGTTCCAGGCCCGCCGCGATCCGCGCCTCGTCCTGACCGATCGCGAGCGTTCGGCGCGCGAGACAACTCTGCTTGCCGAAATCGAGGAGCAGCTCAAATCCGTCGCCTCGCTCGATGAAGACCGCATCCTGCGCCGCTTCACCAATCTGGTGCAGTCGACCATCCGCACCAATTTATGGCAGGTCGGCCGGGACGGACATCCGCGCCCGGTGATCTCCTTCAAGTTCGACGCGCGCAAGATCGAGGACCTGCCCCCTCCCCGACCACTCTATGAGATTTTCGTCTATTCAACCCGCGTCGAAGGCATTCACCTGCGCTTCGGCAAGGTTGCGCGCGGTGGCTTGCGCTGGTCCGATCGGCCGCAGGATTTCCGCACCGAGATCCTCGGCCTGGTGAAAGCGCAGCAGGTCAAGAACGCCGTGATCGTGCCGGTCGGCGCCAAGGGCGGCTTCGTACCCAAGCGGCTGCCGCCGCCCTCCGATCGCGAGGCGTGGCTCGCGGAGGGCACCGAAGCCTATCGCATCTTCGTTCGCTCGCTGCTCGAACTCACCGACAATCTCGACGGCGACGTCGTCGTGCCGCCCGACTTGACCGTGCGGCATGACGGCGACGACCCCTACCTCGTCGTCGCCGCCGACAAGGGCACCGCCACCTTCTCCGACATCGCCAATGCGATTTCGGCCGAGAAGAACCATTGGCTCGGCGATGCCTTCGCCTCCGGCGGCAGCCAGGGCTACGACCACAAGAAGATGGGGATCACGGCGCGCGGCGCCTGGGAAGCGGTCAAGCGCCACTTCCGCGAGCTCGGCACCGACATTCAGACCATGCCTTTCACCGTGGTCGGCGTCGGCGACATGTCCGGCGACGTTTTCGGCAATGGCATGCTGCTCTCGCCGGCGACAAAGCTCGTGGCGGCATTCGATCACCGCGACATCTTCATCGATCCCTCGCCTGATCCCTCGATCAGCTTCGCCGAACGCAAGCGCCTGTTCGACCTGCCGCGATCGAGCTGGCAGGACTACAACAAGACGCTGATCTCGCGGGGCGGCGGCGTGTTCTCGCGCACGCTCAAGGCGATCCCGCTGGCACCGGAAGTGCGCACCCTGCTCGATCTCGACAAGGAGCAGGCCACACCGTTCGAGGTGATGACGGCGATCCTGAAGGCGCGCGCGGACTTGCTGTGGTTCGGCGGCATTGGCACCTACATCCGGGCGTCGGCGGAGAGCGACGATCAGGCCGGCGACCGCGCCAATGATCCGATCCGCATCACCGGGACCGAGGTTCGCGCCAGGGTGATCGGCGAAGGCGCCAATCTCGGCGTCACCCAGCGCGGCCGCATCGAAGCGGCGCAGACGGGCGTCAAGCTCAACACCGACGCGATCGACAATTCCGCCGGCGTGAATACCTCGGACGTCGAGGTCAACATCAAGATTGCATTGGCGCGCCCCGAGCGCGAGGGACGCCTCAGCCCGGCTGACCGCAACACCCTGCTCGCCGCGATGACCGATGAAGTCGGCACGCTGGTGCTGCGCAACAACTACCTCCAGACGCTGGCGCTCTCGCTTGCCGAACGCAAGGGCGTGGCCGAGACCGGCTTCCTCACCCGCCTGATGCAGTCGCTCGAGCAGCGTCACCTGCTCAGCCGTGCCGTGGAATTCCTGCCGACGATGCAGCGATCGCCGAGCGCACGAGGCGCGGCCAGGCCCTGACACGGCCGGAGCTCGCCGTATTGCTCGCCTACGCCAAGCTGACACTCTACGAAGACCTGCTCCTCACCGGCGTGCCGGATGATCCTTATCTCGCCCGCCGACTGTCCCTGTATTTTCCGCGCGAGGTTCTCGAGAAATTCCCGACCGCGGTCGAGCACCATCGCCTCCGACGCGAGATCATCGCGACCAGTCTCGTCAATGCCGTGATCAACCGCGGGGGCCCGGCCTGCATCGTGCGCCTGACCGACGAGACCGACGCCGATATCTCGACCATCGTCATGGCGCAGGTGGCGGTGGACGCGATCTACGAGCTCAGGCGACTCAACGACGCGATCGACGCGCTCGACACACGTATCGACGGGCAGTTGCAGCTCAGCCTCTACGCGACGATCCAGGATCTCCTGCTCTCCCGCATGGTCTGGTACGTGCGCAATGTCGATTTCAAGGATGGGCTGAGCGCGATCAACGCCCGGTTTGGCCCTGCCGTCCGCGAGATCGCAGCCTCCCTCGACGACGCCCTGCCGCCGGACCTGCAAGCCGCGCGCGGCAAGCGCCGGCAGGAGCTGACCGATGCCGGCGTCCCGACCGGCCTCGCCGGCGAATTGGCGGACCTCGACGCCCTGGTCTCGGCGCCTGACATCGTGACGGTCGCCGAGCGCACCGGCCGCAGCATCCGCGATGCCACTGCGACGTTCTTTGCCACTGAGGCCAATTTCCGTCTCGACCGCATCATCGCCGCCGCGCGCAGCGTGCCGGTCAGCGATCATTTCGAACGCCTGGCCATCGACCGCGCCGTCGAACTGATCGCGGCGGCCGAAAGACGCCTGACCGCGGATATGCTGGCAACCGGCCAATCCGGTCAGCAGGCTGTGGAGACCTGGCTTGCGGCTCATCCCGAGGCGACGCGCATCCGCCGCGCGGTCGAGGAGATTTCTGCCGGCGGCCTGACGCTCGCCAAGCTGATGGTGGCGGCCAACTTGTTGGGGGACCTGGTCAAAGCCTAGAGGGAGGAATCCAATGATTCACGCCACGTGCCATACCGCCGACAATGTCCGCTGTATCGAGTTCGATGCCACACCGTGGTTCAACGAGGCTGATGCTCCGAGCATCATCGATTTGGCCCAACGAGGATGGTCCAGCACGGCGATTGCGGAATCCCTCGAGCACCGACGTGGATACGAAGGCTTGCACGACCTCGTTGAGTATGCGGCGAAGCGACTGCAATCGGAATCCCTGGAGGACCCGACCTGGGAAACCTTCGAGTGCGTCGTCGATGGACCCGAGGCCGTCGCCTGGCTCGAGAAGAACCGGCCCAACGTTGTCGCAAGGATCCCGTAGACCAAGGCAAGCGCGGCAAAGGCCACAATTGATTGGCGGCATCGCACACGAAGCGGAAATGGCGCGCCACGGCCGATGAAGATGGGCACTATTGTTTCGCTGTGCCACTGTGCGCAGTCTGGCGCTCTATCCAGCCGAGCCACGGGCGCGTGCGCCGGCGCTGTCACGCGGCGCCGTTACAGTTTTCCATAGACTCGCCCGGCGACCGCCTTCAGGCGCTCGACCGAGCCGGACTCCGGATGCGGCTTGACCGGCGCGAACAGGATCGAAGCCTGCCTGCCGTTCTTCCAGACATAGATGTTGACGGCGTTGCCGTTGCCCTTGGTGCAGGAATGCTCGCCGAACGCTTCACTGCCGAGCTCGGGTATCGCCACGTGTTGGCACGGGCCCGCGCGCTTCATCATGCTGATGACGGTGTCGCGCGAGATCGCGATCACCGCGACGGTCATGGTGTTGGCCTCGCGATCGAACATCATGCAGCTGCCCGCGCCGGTCCGCTGGACCGTCAGCGTGCCCTCGTCGAGAAAGCCGTCGGCATCCGCGGCCGTGAGCCACTCGCAATTGCCGAACCGCTCGCTGCTCTTGCTTACATTCCCGATGGCAACGCGCGCGGCTTCGGTGATCGGTCCGAGCAGCGCATCGTCGGCACGCCGGCCGATCGGATAGACGCTGATCTGCAGGATGTAGTCGCCGGACAAGGCGACGACCGAGGCCTCCTGGCGCTGCGCACCGGCGGCGCTCGTTCCGCCCTGGCCTTCGTCGCCGATCCCGGCGACTGCGTTAAGCGGCATGCGCTCGCCAAGCGTCTTGACGAAGGTCGCGTACAATTCCCTGGCGCGGTCCTTGTCGGGATTGCGGAACACGGTCAACATCATCGTGTCGCCGCGCCCGGCCTGGTAGATGCAGCCGCGACCGTCCTGATTTGAAATCAGCGACCATTTGAGCGCCGGCATCGCACGGGCGAGCTCCTGGGCGCTGATGAACGGGCAGGTCTCGGCCGCGCGCACGGGAAGGACCGGGACGGCTGCGATTGCAAGGAACAGGGCGAGGCAGGAGAACAGACGATCGATAGGACGCATGGGACAACTTACCACCGCAAATGGCGCGCCATTCAGAACAAAACCGCGAGCTCGTATATAATTGAAATTGTTATACAAATTCAAGCTTCTGGGAGGATCGACTCACCGAAGGCTACCTACGTCCCCAACGGTTTCCGCCGAGTTTATGATGGACGTAGTTTAGCGATCCGCCGGCGCCCGAGGCCATGCTCGCCGATCTGTCGCGCTACACCCACCGCGTTGCCATCGCCAACAGCCGCCTGATCGCCTTCGACCAGCAGGGTGTCACCGAGGGGGAGCAAAACTGCCCACCAGCAGAAACCTCGTGATGCTCACGCCTTCTCGAATGTCCAAGGGACGGCCGACCGGGGACGAATTGTCGCGAAACGAGCAATCTCGCCAGACTTGATAACTTGCTTATGATATCGCGGAGATAGCTTGTTCGCAGCTGTCCGCTTTTCTGGGAGAAAGCGGGCGCTGTAGCTCTGCCGGTTTACCGTGGGTAGGCTTTATCAATGGACAATGTCACCGCTCGAACGAACGCCGACGCCTTGACCAAGAGAAGCCTCGCTCAAACAAAGACTGGCGAAAGCCCGCCACGCACGGATGTCGGCACGATAACGCTCCATTGGGCGACCGCGCTCGCGTTCGTCGTAAGCCTCGTTACCGGCATACGCATCGCAGCGGACGCGTTGCGCGCCCCCTTCTCGAAATGGCTCGCTCCGGTCCTGCCGCAGGGCGAGATCTTTTCCTGGCACTTCCTCGCGGGACTCGCCGTCTTCTTCTGCGGGTCGGCCTACGTCGCCTACCTCGCGCGCAGCGGCCTCGTCGAGCGCAACAGCCCCAAGAAGACGCGGATCCTCGCGATGCGCGCTCCGGCTCGCCTCAAATGGGGAGCCGTCAACATCATCCTGCACTGGTTCGTCTATGCGCTCGTGATCTTCCTCACGGGGACGGGCGTGATGATGTATCTCGGCTATGGCGGCTGGTGGGCTTATTTCCACTCGACCGCCGCCTTCGTCGCGCTCGTCTATATCTTCGCGCATGTCGTCGCGCATTTTCTCTATGGCGGCTGGCAGCAGATTTTCCGCGTGTTTCGGCCGGCGCCGCTCGCGATCACGAAGGCCGTGCGGCCGAGGCCTCTTCTCGTCGCCGCTGCGATCGGGGTGGCAGTCGCGTGCGGCGTCGCCGGGCTCGACTGGGCAACGCGCGATACGCTCGTCGTCGCGCGGGTGAGCGACGCGCCCAAGCTGGACGGCGCCATGGGCGATCCCGCCTGGTCGCGCGCGCGCCCCGTCTTCATCCGCACGCAGCAGGGTGCCAATCTCGGCGGATCGGGCGAATCGCTCGTGGAGGTGCGCGCCCTGCACGACGGGCAGAAGATCTATTTCGCCTTCCGCTGGGAGGATCCCACGCGCTCCCTGCGCCGCATTCCGATCATCAAGAAAGAGGACGGCTGGTACGTCCTCGACGAGCGTGCGGGCCTGCAAGATGCCGTCGACTTCTACGAGGATAAACTGGCGGCCATCTTCTCAGATAATCCATCGCTCGGCGGCGCAGGCGCGACGGATCTCGGCACCAACCCGCTGCCCGGCAAGCCGATGCCGATCAACGGCCGGGGCTTCCACTACACGACGGATGCCAGCTACATTGACATGTGGCAGTGGAAGGCGTCGCGCGGGGGCATGCTCGGGCGTGTCGACAGCCAATATATCGGCCCGCCCTACGCCCCGACCTTGGACGAGCAAAATTACGATGCCCGCTACCAAGGCGGCTATTGGAACAAGCCTGGTCGCGCTCTTTATTCGTATAACTTCAAGTTCATCCACAGGAACGACAAGGGGCCCGTCACGGTTCTGCGGCTTCCCAAGGACTGGAAGGCGCAGGTCGCGGCCCTCAGCAAATTCGATCTTAATCCCGACAGCAGCGACGACGAGAACGGCCGCTGGTACATGTTCGACGGGGAGAGCGAACCCTACACTCCAGAGGCCGACGCGAGGATTCCCGTTGGCACGATCCTGCCCGGCGTGATTATTGCCGGCGACAACGAAGGAGAGCGGGCCAATGTCACCGGGGTTTCAAAATGGAGCAACGGACATTGGACGCTCGAGCTGACGCGCAACATGAAAAGCGATGGCCGATATGACAAAGCCTTCGTGCCAGCCCACGATCTCTACATGTGGGTCGCTGTCTTCGACCATGCACAGACGCGGCATGCGAGCCATAACCGCCCGGTGCGTGTCGTCACGCAGAACTAGGCGTCTCATGGGGAGCGACGTGCTCGACCGGAGGCCACTACGGCGCGGCTGCGCTGAAGCATCGCTTCGCCCTCAACCGCGCATCGCATTCCGGCGCGGCGAGCAGCGGCCTGCTCGCAGAAATTCGCGACGCCCAGAGGCCTCGCGATGAAGACTCATTGTCGGCTCGTCCTCAACGGCAAGCTCGTCGAAGCCCGCGCCGGCGAAAGCCTGATCGACGCGGCGCTCGGCGGCTCGATCCTCATTCCACACGACTGCAGATCGGGACAATGTCAGAGCTGCCGGGTGACGGTCGTTTCGGGCTCGGTCGATGACGGCGGCTCGGGCCATGGCCGCACTGTGCTCGCCTGCCAGGCCGCGGTCGCAGGCGATGCGGAGATCGAATTCGAAGAATTGCCGCTACCGATGAAGCGGGCGTGCGCCGTTACCGAGATCAACGAGCTCTCGCCAGAGATCGCCGAAGTCGTGCTGACGACCTCAGCGCCGCTCGAGTTTCGGCCGGGCCAATATGTGCGCGTCAAGTTTTCCGGCTATCCTGCGCGCGAGTTCAGCCCGACCTTCAGACTCGATGGCTCCTTCAAGCAAGTCGAACTCGTCTTCCACATCCGGCGCCTGCCTGACGGCACGGTGTCGGGGCAGATCGGCAAGGCCATCAGGCCCGGCCATGCGGCACATGTGCAAGGCCCCTTCGGACAAGCCTATCTACGACAGGGCCAGGGGCCGCTGGTGCTGGTCGCCGGCGGAGCAGGCTGGGCCCCGATCTGGGCGCTGGCCCGCTCGGCGCGCTCGACCCAGCGCAACCGCGAGATGGCGGTCGTCGCCGGCAGCCGGGATGCCGATAACCTCTATATGCTTCCCTCGTTGCAGTGGCTGATCGACGACGGTGTCCGCGACGTCACTGCGACGACGGAGGTCGGATCTACCCTGCCGATCAGGCCCGGGCGCCCGTCGCACTACCTGCCCCTGCTCGGGCTGGAGGATACGGTCTACGTCGCCGGCCCCGTTGGTCTCGTCGACATCGTGAAGAACAAGGCGCGCTCGGCCAATGCGGAATGCTACGCCGATCCTTTCCTGCCGAGCTCTCAGACCCCATCGCTGATGGACAAGATCACCCGTCTATGGCGAAGCCGGGAGCAGCCTCATCGCCCCGGTCTGTGAGCCGATGCCGAGCTTAGCAGCGCCGGCGGCTCACGGCTTGACGGGCAGACTACCGAGGCTGGTGATGACGTCGGCCGCCTTCTGGGTATCGGCAAAGCGTAGAAAGGCCAAGGCGTCCGGATCCTGCAACGTGCTTAAATAGATCAGCGCCAGCACCGCGCTCGAGGGATAATCCGCGTCGGTCGGATAGTGGCCGTCCACGCGAAGCACTGTGAGCCCCTGTTCCAACGGCCGCGAGAAGGGGCCGAAGCCGATCGCGCCTTGAACATCGCGAACCGTCTCGATCGCTTCCTGTGTGGTCGTCGCCGTCTTCGATTTCTCGGTGATCTCGAGATCATGCCAGCCGGGCATGCTGGCCCGTAGCACGGTGAGAGTGCTGTCCTGGTCCTCGCGCCGCACGACGCGGATGCGCATATCGGCGCCGCCAAGCTCCTTCCAATTCGCGAGGCGGCCCGAATAGATCGCAACGAGCTGATCGCTTGTGACGGCACTCACTCCACAGCCGGGATGGACGATGAAAGCCGAGGGCAGGCGGGCGATCTCCTTGTAGACGATGCCGGAAGCCGCTTCGGCGTCGGTCAGGCGGCGTGCGACGCGCCCTAAGATCGCCTTGCCGGACCCCACGGCCGCGATGCCTCCGCCAGAACCGATGCTCGGCGGGACCTCGATCTGTGGCGATCCTTCCTGCTGCATGAAGCTCGCGGCGATGACGCGCAGGACATCGATTCCGTCTCCGGTCCCGACGATGTCGAGCCTGCGTGTTTCGGCGCTAGCGGCATTCACCCCCGCAAGGCAGAGGCCCAAAATTGCCGCCGTTATCCTCGAAAATGCCATGGCAAACCCCTTCGAAGCACGAGGTGCGCAATCTGGCAAAGAAACCTAAACCATCTGTTGTCGCAACGCCGTGCCTTTTGGGATCATCCGTGGCGGACAGAAAGTGAAAAGCACAAAATCTGACGGTTTAAAAAAACCATTTGCTAATTAACCGGCCACAAATAGACGATCAAATTGACGATTTTGGGTATTCCACTCGCCTAAGGTTGGTGCCTGGAAGGGGCCTCAATGAGCGACATTGACCGGCCCCCATAAGTTCAGGGTGCTGGCGGTGGTGGCGACTGACCCGGATATGGCAGAGGCATCGAGGGCGCCGCCCCGCTGGCGTCGTTGGGCCGTTCCGTCCGGGATTCCGAGTTTCCCCTCGTCTATCGCCATGCGCCTTGTTGCCGTCGTGCTCGCGACCGGCGTCCTCGGGCTCGGCCTCATCGGCGGCTTGACGGCGCTACGCCTGCAGCAGCAACTGAGGCATCAGGCTGGGGCACTGGGTGAACTCTCAGAAGACCAGCTCGCTCATCGCCTCGACGGCGAGGCGCAGTTGGCGCGAGCGCGAATCGAGGTCCTGGGCGCAGAAACCGCATCTCGCCTGCGTCAGATCGCTCAGCGCGCCGATGTCGCCAAGGCGGTCGCCTCGAACAACGATGTGACTATCCGCGAGTTGCTCAGCATCGTTGCTTCGACCTCCGGCTTCGAAAGGCTGATCGCCTTCGACGAAACCGGTCGCGTGATCGGCGCCAACACGCCCCTCGACCTCCTCGCGCTCAACCGGGCGCTCGAGAGTACCGCTCTCTCTGTCAATCTCAACGCGATCCTCAAGGACAATAGCCGCTCGCACCCGCGGGGTGAGGAAGGCATCAATGAGTTCAAATTGCGTGAATTGTCAGCGCTCGGCCTGCCGCAGCGCCACACCATAGCGCACACCGCGATCGAGCCCGTGTTCGACGACTTCGGCGACCTCATCGGCGCGCTTGCCGCCATCCGACCGCTCGGCCGCACGGAACGGACCCTCGAGAACTTCACTTCGCTAGCCAATGCCGGCGTGGTCATCATCACGGGTGACAACGAGATCGTGTCTTCCGCGGGGCCTGAAGGGGTGAGATTCAGCGGCGCCAGGACGCGTTTGACCGGGCTGCAGCGCTCGGATGACGGCAACTACGTCGCGCGCTGTGTCGATTACGAGGCGACGCTCAAGGTGTGTACGTTCGCGAGCGCATCGCTGGTGACGACGACACGCGATCAGATGTTCCAGATCGGCGCATCCCATACGCGTTCGCTGATGTGGCAGTTCCTGGCATCCGCGGCGCTGGCGCTCGGTGCCTTGGTCGTCGCGCTATTGGCCGCCGTGAGGCACCTCACGAAAGGACTTTCAGCGCTCGCCAAGACCGCCCAGGAAATCGCGGGTGGCAATCTCGACGTTCAATTCCGCGCAACGGGCATCGGCGAGGTCCGCGGCCTCGGCCTCGCATTCGAGCGAATGCTGACGCATTTGCGGGCCAGCACTCAAAGAATTCGCCAGCTCGCTTTCTACGACACGGTGAGCCGCCTTCCCAATCGGGAGAAGATGCGCGTCGATGCGCCGGCGCTCATCGGCGCGGAAGAGGGCGCAGCGCTGTTCTTCCTCGACCTGGATGGCTTCAAATCCATCAACGACACTTTCGGGCACAAGGCTGGCGACGAGCTGCTCAGGATGGTGGCCGAGCGCTTGAGCAATTTGCTGACGTCCAAGGGCGCTGCCGGCAAATGTCTGCTCGCCCGGGTCGGGGGCGACGAGTTCGTCGCCATCATCGCTGGGGTGAAGACGGTCGAGGCCGCGAGCCTCAGTGCCCGCGAGATGATCGAGACGCTGCAGGTTTCCTTCAAGCTCCAGAGCAACCATGCAACCATCGGCGTCAGCATCGGCATTGCGATCTGTCCCACCCATGGCACAACCTATGACGATCTCCTGATCCGCGCCGACCTTGCGATGTACGTCGCGAAGAGCTCGGGACGCAATACCTACGCGTTCTTCACCCCGGATCTCGCAGAGGTCGCGCGTGCCCGCCATGCGCTCGAAACCGATCTCGCCCTGGCGATCCGCAATGAAGAGCTCGTCGTCCACTACCAGCCCAAGGTGTCCTGCGCGAATGGCCGCATCCTAGGGGTGGAGGCGCTGGCGCGCTGGCATCACCCGAAGGAGGGCGACATTCCTCCTCAGCGCTTCATCAAGATCGCGGAAGAGATCGGCCTCATCATGGAGATCGACCGCTTCGTGCTCAGGCGCGCGCTCGCCGAAATCGGGGGCTTGATCCGGGCCGGCTCGAACCTCGTGCTCGCCGTAAATGTCGCGGCGACGGAAATCGAAGACCCGCTGTTCATCAGGGATATCATCACGACCGTTCGCGAGGCCGACTTCCCGCCGCCAAACCTCGAGATCGAGATCACAGAGTCGGTCGCGATGCGCAATCCTGATGTCGTGCGCGAGAGAATAAGCCTGCTCAGGCAATTGGGCATACGCTTCGCAATGGACGATTTCGGAGCCGGCTATTCGAATCTTTCGACGATGGCGAGGCTCCCCTTCGACGCCGTGAAGCTCGATCGCACGCTCGTGGCGGGTGTCGCGGGAGACCGCGAAAAGCAGACGATTCTTCGCCTGGCGCTCGGACTTGCGGACGAATTGGGGTTCGAAACGGTCGTTGAAGGCGTCGAAACGGCCGAAGACCTTCGGTTCGCGGCCGAAAACGGCGCCACCATGGCGCAAGGTTATATTTTTTCTCCGCCGCTACCGCTCGAAGAGTTCGCCGTCCTGCTCCAGCCAACCCTTTTGGCGGTCGAACTGGTGCCCAGGCGAGACGGAGCGGAGCGGAAGACTATGATCCGCTGAGGCGTCGGCGCCAACCTCAGATGCCGATCGGGTATCAAATAGGCACCGATCCATACGAGAGCTCTGCAAGAGTTCGCGGTTCTGTACTGAATGGTGGGAAAATGGCGCGCCCGGAACGATTCGAACGTCCGACCCTCAGATTCGTAGTCTGATGCTCTATCCAGCTGAGCTACGGGCGCGTTTTTCGCGGACAGTGCGGGCTGGGCCCGCAGGCAGCCTCCGGACAGCGCCGGAGGGGTGCGAAAGAGCGCTCTGACTAACCGCTCTTGTCCCGATTGGCAAGGTCCGGGATGGGGAGATTTTGTAGAGAAATGACGACTTCGCCCGGGTCATTCCGGGCTCGCCAAGCGAGAAGTGCGGAATCTCGACCCCAAACCTCTGGATTCCGGGTTCGGCGCTTTGCGCCGCCCCGGAATGACGCCGTTGCTCGGCCGCTGACCGACTTACGCCCGCGCCCGCTCGTTGCGGATGGAGAGCAGTTCCACGGGGCGGTCGGGGATGACGATCCGGAAGGTGGCGCCGATGGTGCCTTCGACCAGGTGGATGTCGCCGCCATGGGCGCGGACGAGCTCGGCGGCGATGGCCAAACCAAGCCCGCTGCCGCCAGGACGGCCCGATGTCTGGAACGCCTCGAACAGATGGTCGCGGGTCTTCTGGGGGACGCCGGGACCGGTGTCGGAGACCTCCAGGATGGCGACGGCGCCCTCGCGCTTGCCCGTGATCCGGATCTGCTGCGCGCCGCCGTCGCCGGAGGAATGACTTTCCAGCGCCTGGGCGGCGTTGCGGACGAGGTTGAGCAGCACGCGGAACAGCTGGTCGGGGTCGGCATCGACCGCGAGCCCGCGCTCGATCGCGGCGACCCAGGCGATCGAGGCATCGCTGGCAAGGCCGGCGGTCTCGCGCACCTCGAGCACGACAGGCTCGATCAGGATCATGCGGCGGTCGGGCGAGGCCTCCTGGGCGCGGCCGTAGGACAGCGTCGACTGGCAGAAGGCGATGGCGCGCTCGAGCGAACGCACGAGCTTGGGCGCAAAGCGCTGCACCCGCGGATCCGGCACGCTGGCAAGCTGGTCCGACAAAAGCTGCGCCGACGCCAGCAGATTGCGCAGATCGTGGTTGATCTTGGAGACGGCGAGGCCGAGGGCGGCAAGCCGGCTCTTCTGATGCAGCATCGACATCAAATCGCGCTGCATGTCCGACAATTCGCGTTCGGCCACCCCGATCTCGTCGCTGCGCTGGCTCGGCACGATGATCCGCGCCGAGCTCTCGGGGTTTTCGTGGAAGCCGACCAGGCTCGCGGTGAGCCGCCGCATCGGCCGCACGAAGAGATAGTGGAGCGCGAGATAGACGAGGCCCGCGGTCAAGACCCCGATGATCAGCGCGACCACGACGACATTGCGGGAGAAGCGGTACATCGACTGCCGCAGCGGCAATTCGTCGGTCACGATCTCGACGAACTGGGCGTTGCCGACGCCGGGGCCGACGATGCGGATGGCCTGGTTGCCGGTCTCCAGCATCATCTGGATCGAGCCGGTGATCGCCTCCCATACGGTCATGTCGCGGAGGTCAACGTCGTGCTCGATCGCGGCGGGCAGATTGTCGCTGGCGAGCAACCGGCGCTGCTGGCCCATCTTGATCGCGACGGCGCGGGCATTGATGCTTTTCAGGATCTCGCGCGACAGCGAATCGGGAACCATGCCGAGCGGGGCGGCGTCGAGCACCAGTGCCGCCGTGTTGGCGGCGGCCACGCGGTCGTTCAGCCGGTTGACCCAGAAGTTGGCGATGGCGGGCACATAGAGAAGAATGGCCGCGATCATCACCAGGGGGACCGTGAGCAGCAGCAGCTTGCCTGACAGCCCCAAGCCGGCAGGCCCACGCGGCCGCATCGCCGGCGGGTCCCGCTGATCCGTATCCTGGATCGGCTGGAGGTCTGTCGCTGCCACGAAATTCGTCCTCGCTGACTTGGCCGGACTGAGTTGGCCGGTGAACGATCTGGCGGAGGAAGGATGCGGCCACCCCCCGGTCCGGTCAAATTACGGATCGCTAATCTCCCAAGGTGGGATGTAGGCGCTGATAAGGCGAGTCGCCACCTCAACGATTAAAAACCCCGCACAATCAGCGATATTCAGCGCAATCCTGCGCTCTCGCGGCGTTGACGAAAAGGGAGCGCTCGCATATAAGCCGCCCGAATTGTCCGCGATGACCCGGTGTGACGCCGGGAGCGGCTCTCTTGGGGCCGAAAAAGGGCCCGTTTTGGGCCGCATCGTTGGGACTTTACCATCAATTCTACAGGCAAATTGCCCGGTCAGCGGAGAAAAACCCGTGAAGCGGACTTATCAACCCAGCAAACTGGTGCGCAAGCGCCGTCACGGTTTCCGTGCCCGTCTCGCCACTGCCGGCGGCCGCAAGGTTCTCGCCGCCCGCCGCGCCCGCGGCCGCAAGCGTCTGAGCGCCTGAGCCAGACCCCCTTTTTGGGATTTCATCATGGATCGGCTGAGGCAGCGGGCGGATTTCCTCGCCGTTGCCAATGGCGCGCGGGTGAATAGTCCCGCGTTCGTCCTGCAAAGCCGCCCCCGCGACGACAGCGGCCCGATCAGAATCGGCTTCACCGTCACCAAAAAGAACGGCAACGCCCCCGAGCGCAATCGCATCCGGCGCCGGCTTCGCGAACTGGTGAAGCGGCTCGAGCCGGTGTTAATGCAGCCCCATCATGATTATGTGCTGGTCGGCCGAAGGGACGCGTTGTCGCGCCCCTTCGCCACCATGCTCGACGATCTGCGCATAGCGTTCTCGAAGCCCGCGCGGCATACGGCCAAGGAACAGTCAAAGGGACGCGGCCAGAGGCCCGGCACCGCTCCTGCTGCCAGCCGCAAAACGGATTGATGACGAGACATTAGATGATGACCGACAATCGCAATACCATCCTCGCCGTCATTCTATCGGGCCTCGTGCTGATCGCCTGGCAGTATTTCTACAACGTGCCGGCGATGGAGAAGCAGCGCGCCCAGCAGCAGGCGCAGGCCGAGCTCCAGAAGACCACGCCGCAGCCGACGGCCTCCGCGACGCCGGGGGCCACGCCGCAATCCGGCGGTGCCGCGCAGCCGTCAACGCCGGCAGCAGGCCAGCAGGCTCAGCCGGTCGTCGCCCGCGACGCCGCGATTGCGGCCAGCCCGCGCGTGAAGATCGACACGCCGCGGATCGCCGGCAGCATCTCGCTGAAGGGCGGCCGCATCGACGATGTCGCGCTGGTGCAGTATCGCGAAACGGTCGATCCGAAGTCGCCGCCGATCGTCCTGTATTCGCCCTCGGGCACCGCTGAGCCCTATTACGCCGAGTTCGGCTGGGTGCCGGCCACGGGCGTGACGGCGAAACTGCCGGACGCGCAGACCCTCTGGCAGCAGGACGGCAGCGGCAGCCTGACGCCGACGACGCCGGCGGTGCTGAAGTGGGACAATGGCGAGGGCCTCACCTTCCGCCGCACCATCTCGGTCGACGACCACTATCTCTTCACCATCAAGGACGAGGTGAGCAATGTCGGCAACGCGCCGGTCACGCTCTATCCGTTCGCGCTGATCTCGCGTCACGGCACGCCGCAGGTTTCCGGCTACTACATCCTGCACGAAGGCCTGATCGGCTATCTCGATGGCTTGCAGGAATACGCCTACAAGAAGATCGACGAAGCCAAGTCGGTGAACTTCAAGGCCACCAATGGCTGGCTCGGCATGACCGACAAGTACTGGGCCTCGGCGCTGCTGCCGGACACCAGTGCCCAGCTCCAGGCGCGCTTCTCGTCGAACCCGGTCGGCAACGTCCACACCTACCAGACCGACTATCTGCTCGATCCCGTCACCGTCGCGATCGGCGGCAGTGCGACGGCGAACGCGCGGCTGTTTGCCGGCGCCAAGGAAGCCGGCGTGGTCGGCATCAACTTCCCGCTCGCCGGCCACGGCGGTTACAACAAGGAACTCAACCTCAACCATTTCGACCTGTTGATCGACTGGGGCTGGTTCTACTTCATCACCAAGCCGATGTTCCTCGGCCTCGACTTCTTCTACCGCTTCTTCGGCAATTTCGGCATCTCGATCCTGCTCGTGACCGTGATCGTGAAGCTCTTGTTCTTCCCGCTGGCGAACAAGTCCTACGCCTCGATGGCGAAGATGAAGTCGATCCAGCCGCAGCTTCAGGCGCTGAAGGAGCGCTACCCCGACGACAAGGTGAAGCAGCAGCAGGAGATGATGGAGATCTACCGCAAGGAGAAGATCAATCCGGTCGCCGGCTGTCTTCCCGTCGTGATCCAGATCCCGGTGTTCTTCTCACTCTACAAGGTGCTGTTCGTCACCATCGAGATGCGGCAGGCGCCGTTCTACGGCTGGATCAAGGACCTCTCCGCGCCGGATCCGACCAATCTGTTCAACCTGTTCGGGCTGATCCCGCTCGATCCGACCACGATTCCGGTGTTCGGCCACTACCTCGCGCTCGGCATCTGGCCGATCATCATGGGCATCACGATGTGGTTCCAGATGAAGCTGAACCCGACGCCGCCGGATCCGACCCAGCAGATGATCTTCAACTGGATGCCGCTGATCTTCACCTTCATGCTGGCGGGCTTCCCGGCGGGCCTCGTGATCTACTGGGCCTGGAACAACACGCTCTCGGTGCTCCAGCAGAGCTTCATCATGCGCCGCAACGGCGTGAAGGTGGAGCTGTTCGACAATCTCAAGGCGACGTTCGCGAGGAAGGCGACGTAAGTCACCCACTCCGTCATTCCGGGATGGTGCGCAGCACCAGACCCGGAATCTCGAGATTCCGGATTCGATGCTTCGCGTCGCTCCGGAATGACCGCGAAACAAAGAGCTTCGCATGACCGACGACAAAGATGCGAAGCTGATCGAGGCCGGGCGAAAGCTGTTCGCGCGCGACTGGCAGTTCATCTGGGCCTCGCCCTCGATCCAGACGCTGCCGCCGATGGACGGGCTGGAGATCGCCTTTGCCGGCCGCTCCAATGTCGGCAAGTCGAGCCTGATCAACGCGCTCACCGGCCGTAACGCGCTGGCGCGCACCTCGCATACGCCGGGCCGCACCCAGGAGCTGATCTTCTTCGAGGTCCCCGGAAAGAAAGACCTGCGCCTCGTCGACATGCCCGGCTATGGCTACGCCAAGGCACCGAAGAGCCAGGTCGCGTCCTGGACCGAGCTGATTCATAAATTCCTGCTGGGCCGCGCCAGCCTCGCGCGCGTCTATGTGCTGATCGACGCGCGGCACGGCCTGAAGGACGTCGATCTCGATATCCTCGGGACGCTCGACCGCTCCGCCGTGAGCTACCAGATCGTGCTGACCAAGGCCGACCAGGTGAAGCCCTCCGAGCTTGCCTCGCGCATTGCCGAGACCGAGGCCGCGCTGGCCAAGCATCCGGCCGCGTTCCCGAACGTGCTCGCGACCTCGTCGCGGAGCGCGACGGGCATGGCCGAGCTGCGCGCCGCGATGGCGAAGCTGCTGGAAGAGCGGAGTTCGTGATGGCCGCGCATCGCCTGTTGATTGGGCTTGCCGGCTTGATGGGCGCCGCCGGCGTCGCGCTGGCCGCCGCCTCCGCCCATGGCGGCGACGCGAGCCGGCTTGCCTCCGCCAGCGCCATGCTGCTGTTTCATGCAACTGCCATACTTGCGACGGTCGCGCTGCTCGCGCGCGGCCTTCTGCACGGCGGAATTGGCCTCATTGCCGCGTCCGGCTTCGTAGGCGGCGCCGCGCTGTTCGCGGGCGATCTCACCTTGCGGCAATTTGCCGGGCACTCGCTGTTTCCCTACGCGGCGCCGACCGGTGGGACGGTGATGATCTTGAGCTGGCTGGCGGTGACGCTGGCGGCCGTGGTGGCGCAGAAATAGCGCTCGATCTTCCCCTCCCCTGGAGGGTAAGAACCAACACCCACTTTGCGCTGCCCCCGCCAATCGGATAGAACGCGGCCCGACAGTCCCGCCAGCGAGATCCGCCTCATGACCGACATCTCCCCGCTCGACCAGGCCCGCATCCTGTCCGAAGCGCTGCCGCACATGCAGCAGTATGACGAGGAAACCATCGTCATCAAATATGGCGGCCATGCCATGGGCGACGAGGAGACCGCGAAGAACTTTGCCCGCGACATCGTGCTGCTGGAGCAGACCGCGATCAACCCGGTGGTCGTGCATGGCGGCGGGCCGCAGATCGCGACCATGCTCAAGCGCCTCGGCATCCAGTCGGAATTCGCCGCCGGCCTGCGCATCACCGATGCCGCGACCATCGAGATCGTGGAGATGGTGCTGGCCGGCTCCGTCAACAAGCAGATCGTCGGCTATATCAACGAGGCCGGCGGCAAGGCCGTGGGACTATCCGGCAAGGACGCCAACATGGTGAAGGCGTCGAAGACGACGCGCACCATCGTCGATCCGGGCTCGAACATCGAGAAGGCGATCGATCTCGGCTTCGTCGGCGACCCCGAGAAGGTCGACCTCACGCTGCTCAACCAGCTGATCGGCTACGAGCTGATTCCGGTGCTGGCGCCGCTCGCAACCTCCAAGGAAGGCCAGACGCTGAACGTCAACGCCGACACCTTTGCCGGTGCCGTCGCGGGCGCGCTGAAGGCCAAGCGCCTGTTGCTGCTCACCGACGTGCCGGGTGTGCTCGACAAGTCGAAGAAGCTGATCCCGCAATTGTCCGTGAAAGACGCGCGAAAACTGATCGCCGACGGCACCATTTCCGGCGGCATGATCCCCAAGGTCGAGACCTGCATCTACGCGCTCGAACAGGGCGTCGAGGGCGTCGTCATCATCGACGGCAAGATGCAGCACGCGGTGCTGCTGGAGCTGTTCACCAACCAGGGCACGGGAACGCTGATACATAAGTGAGGCGCGAGCGAACAAAGAGCGGCGTCATGGCCGGGCAACAGCGCGAAGCGCGTCTTCGCGAAAATGTCCCGGCCATCCACGATCTTTCGCCCCGCGCCAAGAACGTGGATGCCCGGGACAAGCCCGGGCATGACGAGCCGAGAGAGCGACGGCATCGTCGCTCGGTCGTGACCCGTTTCCTGATGACGCTGCCGGCTGCGGCCGTGTCATTCGTCTTCTCCTCCGCGCCCGCCTTCGCCGACCTCAAGATCTGCAACCGCATGTCCTATGTCGTCGAGGCCGCGATCGGCATCGACGACAAGGCGGCGACCGCGACGCGCGGCTGGTTCAGGATCGATCCCGCCACCTGCCGCGTGGTGGTGCAGGGCACGCTGACCGCCGACCGCATCCTGCTCAATGCCCGCGCGCTCGGCGTCTATGGCGCCTCGCCGATCCCGCAGAACGGCAACGACATGCTGTGCGTCGCCCAGGACAATTTCGTCATTGCGGCTGCGCGGCAATGCCGCAGCGGCCAGACGCAAGTCCCCTTCACGCAGGTGACGCCGACGCAAGGCGACGACGGCAACCTGGTGACGTATCTCGCCGAGGATTCCGAATATGACGACGAGCAGGCGCGCCTCGCCGGCATCCAGCGGCTGCTGGTGATCATCGGTTATGACGTCGGGGCGATCGACGGTGTCGACGGACCGAAGACGCAAGCAGCGCTGGCTGCGTTCCTGAAGAGCCGCGGGCTGCCGTCCGACGCCGTGTCGTCGCCAAATTTCTTCAAGACCATGGTCGACGCGACGCAGACGCCGTCGCCGAGCGGCCTGACCTGGTGCAACGACACCCCGCACAAGGTGATGGCGGCGATCGCCACCGACGACGGCAAGTCGGTGACGAGCCGCGGCTGGTACCGCATCGACCCCGGCAAGTGCCTGCACCCCGACGTGAGCGGCCAGCCGAAGCAGATCTTCAGCTTCGCGGAAGCCGTCGATGCCGACAACCGCGCCGTCAAGCTGAAGGACAAGCCGCTGAACTGGGGCGGCGAGAAGCAGCTCTGCACGCGCGAGACCAAGTTCGAGACCGTTGAGCAGACCGATTGCGGCGCGCGCGGGTTTGCGGCGACGGGTTTTGGCGCGGTCGACATGTCGAGCGGCGGCAGGACGCTGCGGTTTGCGATGCCGTGATGTGATGATGGCGCTACACATTGCGCCGTCGTCCTGGCGAAACCCAGGACCCATTGCCCCAGGATCGGGTTTGGCGAAGAACGACGACCAGATTGCCCCAATGATCGGTCACGGAGTATGGGTCCTGGCTTTCGTCAGGACGACGATTGAGGGCGGGGCCGCGGCCTCGGTCAACGGATAGAGAGTTGCAATGAACCCACCCCGCGCCTTCACCCATGTCGACACCTGGGTGTTCGACCTCGACAACACGCTGTATCCGCATCACGTCAATCTGTGGCAGCAGGTCGATGCGCGGATCGGCGAGTTCGTGTGCAATTGGCTGAACGTCAGCCCTGAGGAAGCGCGCCATATCCAGAAGGACTACTACCGACGCTTCGGCACCACCATGCGCGGCATGATGACCCTGCACGGCGTGCGCGCCGACGACTATCTCGCCTACGTGCATAAGATCGATCATTCGCCGCTGGAGCCGAATCCGGCGCTCGGCGCGGCCATCGCAAAGCTGCCGGGACGCAAGCTGATCCTGACCAACGGCTCGGTCGACCATGTCGATGCGGTGCTGGCGCGGCTCGGCCTCGCCACCCATTTCGACGGCGTGTTCGACATCATCGCGGCCGAGTTCGAGCCCAAGCCGGCCCCGCAGACTTACCGGAAATTCCTCGGCGACCATGCCGTCGATCCCGCCCGCGCCGCGATGTTCGAGGACCTCGCCCGCAACCTCACCGTCCCGCACGAGCTCGGCATGACCACCGTGCTGGTGGTGCCCGACGGCACCAAGGAAGTGGTGCGCGAGGACTGGGAACTGGAGGGCCGCGACGCCGCCCATGTCGACCACGTCACGGATGATCTGGCGGGGTTTTTGGCGGGGTTGTCGCCTCACTGACCGCCGTCGTCCTGGCGAAAGCCAGGACCCATTACCCCAGGGAGAGGTTGCGGCGCGAGACTGACAACCACGAGTCGTCGTTAAACTCCTCCCTGGGGTAATGGGTCCTGGATCGCCGCTCCGCTTCGCTGCGCTGGTCCAGGACGACGGTGGGGGATGGAGGACGACAGCGGAGTATGCCTTGACTCTCCCCTGCCAAATCCCGAAAAAGCGCCCCAATCCGTCAAAATTCCCGTTCCGAAGAGGAAATCCCGATGTCCCTGTCCGCCCTCGAATCCACCATCAACAGCGCCTTCGACGCGCGTGACGGCATCTCGACCTCGACCAAGGGCGAGGTGCGCGAGGCCGTGGACCAGGTGCTGGAGACTCTGGACAAGGGTGAGGCACGCGTTGCCGAGCGCGGGGCCGACGGCAAGTGGAAGGTCAATCAGTGGCTGAAGAAGGCCGTGCTGCTGTCCTTCCGCCTCAACGACATGGGCGTCATTCCCGGCGGTCCGGGCAAGGCGACCTGGTGGGACAAGGTGCCCTCGAAGTTCGAAGGCTGGGGCGAGAACCGTTTTCGCGATGCCGGCTTTCGCGCGGTGCCGGGCGCGGTGGTGCGCCGCTCGGCCTTCATCGCCAAGAACGTCGTGCTGATGCCGTCCTTCGTCAATCTCGGCGCCTACGTTGATGAGAGCACGATGGTCGACACCTGGGCCACCGTCGGCTCCTGCGCGCAGATCGGCAAGCGCGTGCACATCTCCGGCGGCGCCGGCATCGGCGGCGTGCTCGAGCCGCTCCAGGCCGAGCCCGTGATCATCGAGGACGATTGCTTCATCGGCGCGCGCTCCGAGGTCGCCGAAGGCGTGATCGTGCGCAAGGGCGCGGTGCTGGCCATGGGCGTGTTCCTGGGCGCCTCGACCAAGATCGTCGACCGCGACACCGGCGAGGTCTTCATCGGCGAAGTGCCTGAATATTCGGTCGTGGTGCCCGGCGCGCTGCCCGGCAAGCCGATGAAGAACGGCCATATCGGCCCGAGCACCGCCTGCGCCGTGATCGTCAAGCGCGTCGACGAGCGCACGCGGTCGAAGACCAGCATCAACGAGCTGCTGCGGGATTAAGACTCTCTCCTCCCCTCTCCCCGTTCTTACGGGGAGAGGGTTGGGGTGAGGGGCCTCTCTCCACGGATGAGATTGCCGTGAGACCTGTACCCCCTCACCCGGATCGCTCCGGACGATGCTTCGCATCGCCGAGGCGATCCGACCTCTCCCCGCAGGCGGGGAGAGGTGAAGAGCCCCTTGCGGCACCTATCGAACCCTCCCTCCCTCCATCGCGACCAATTCCCGGACGGCCTGCGCCGCCCGGAACCTTCGCCATGGACTGGACCTGGTACCTCTTCCGCTTCGACGGCCGCATCAACCGCGCCCTGCTATGGCAGGCGCTGCTGATCGTTGCGCTGCTGGCGGGCTTGCTGGAGATCGTCGGTCAGGTCATCGGGATCCTCGGAGGGACCAGATCCACCTTGAAGCTCGCCATCGACCTCGATTTCGACTTCGGTCTCGACGACCTGTTCAAGCTGGTCGATCCCCGAGCCTCCCGCTCGCTGGCATCCGCCGATCGCGCGACCTCGATCCTCAAGGCGTCCGGCATGGCGCTGTTCTTCTGGATTTATCTCGCGACTACGATCAAGCGACTGCACGATCGCGACAGGAGCGGCTGGTGGATCGTTCCGTTCTTCTTCGTACCCGGCTTGTTCAGTCAGTTCGCGGACCTGCTGCCCAAGACAAACTGGATGCATCCTTTCAGCCTGGCGGTTTCGATCCTGTGGCTGTGGGGCCTCGTCGAAATGTTCTGCCGGCCCGGCACCTCGGGCCACAACCGGTTCGGCCCCGATCCGCTCGCCGACATCGAGGACGGCTCCGCGTCCGCCGCGTCCCCTGCGCAAGGCTGGGACCAGAGCCGCGAGATCGAAATTGTCCCGCCCAACGCTAGCCCACCCGGCGGCATGCATGTTAAGCGGGGCGCATGACCGATGCCCTCTCGATTGCCCGCGATCTCATCCGCTGCCCCTCGGTAACCCCGGCCGATGCCGGCGCACTCGGGGTGCTTGAAAACGCCCTCAACGCCGCCGGCTTCACCTGCCACCGCGTGACGTTCAGCGAGCCCGGCACCGCCGACGTCGACAATCTCTATGCGCGGATCGGCAGCGAAGGGCCGCACATCACCTTCGCCGGCCACACCGACGTGGTGCCGGCTGGCGACGAGAGCGCCTGGAGCGTCGGCGCATTCTCCGGCGAGGTGAAGGACGGTTTTCTGCACGGCCGCGGCGCGGTCGACATGAAGGGCGGCATCGCCTGCTCGGTCGCCGCGGTGCTGGAGCATCTCGCCGCCAACGGCGGCAAGCCGCGCGGCGACGGCACGGGGTCGATCTCGTTCCTGATCACCGGCGACGAGGAAGACGTCTCCATCAACGGCACCATCAAACTTCTGAAGTGGGCCGCCGAGCGCGGCGAAACATTCGATCATTGCGTGCTGGGCGAGCCCTCCAATGTCGAGACGCTCGGCGACACCATCAAGGTCGGCCGACGCGGCTCGCAATCCGGCACGCTGTATGTCGACGGCGTGCAGGGCCATGTCGCCTATCCGCACCGCGCCTCCAATCCGGTGCCGGACATTTCGCGATTGATCGTGGCGATCTCCGACGAGCCGCTCGACCACGGCAGCGCGCAGTTCCAGGCGTCCAACCTCGAATTCACCTCGGTCGACGTCGGCAACAAGGCCAACAACGTCATCCCCGGCGAGGCCCGCGCAAAATTCAACATCCGCTACAACGACAACCACACCCAGGCGAGCCTGCGCGAGCTGGTCGAATCACGGCTGGCAAAAGCCTGCGGCAACCGCATCAAGGCCCGCATCGTCTGGGAGCAGTCGAACTCGAACGTGTTCGTGACCAAGCCCGGCCCGTTCACCGATCTCGCGGTGTCCGCGATCGAGGAGATCACGGGGCGGAAGCCGGAGCTATCAACCTCAGGCGGCACCTCGGATGCGCGCTTCATCTCCAGCTACTGCCCGGTGATCGAGTTCGGTCTGGTGGGACAGACCATGCACCAGGTCGACGAGCGGGTGCCGGTGAAGGATCTGGAAAAGCTGACGCAGGTGTATCGGGGGATACTGACGCGGTATTTTGGGTGAGGCGATAGCGCCTCCTGGAATTCCGCTGTCATCGCCCGCGAAAGCGGGCGATCCAGTATTCCAGAGACAGCCGTGATTGAACCGAGAGGCCGCGGCGTACTGGATTCCCCGCCTTCGCGGGGAATGACAGTGGCGGGTGTCGCGAGAGCTTCCCGCCTCCCGTCTCTCTAATAATCTACCTTCACCAGATACAGCCCGTCCGGCGGCGCGACGATGCCGCAGGCGGCGCGGTTGCGGGCCGCCAGCGCTGCGGAAAGATCGTCCGCGGTCCAGCGGCCTTCGCCGACCCAGACCAGCGATCCCACCATCGAGCGCACCTGGCTGTGCAGGAACGAGCGCGCCGAGGTGATGATGGTGATCTCGCGCCCGTCGCGCAGCACGTCGAGTTGGTCGAGCGTCTTCTCCGGCGACTTGGCCTGGCACTCGGTGTCGCGGAAGGTGGTGAAATCATGCTTGCCGAGCAGGCGCCGCGCGGCCGCATGCATCGCATCGCTATCGAGCCGGCGCGGTACGCGCCAGGCGTGGCCGATGTCGAGCGCGAGATTGGCGCGGGTGTTGACGATGCGGTAGCGATAGTGGCGCTTCACGGCCGAGAAGCGCGCTTCAAAAGTATCGGGTACGATCTCGGCCTCGAGCACAGCGATCGGATGCGGCCGCAGATGCGCATTGAGCCCGTCGCGAAAGCGGCCCGGCGGAAACTGCTTCTCGATATCGACATGCGCGACCTGACCGCGCGCATGCACGCCGGCATCGGTGCGACCCGCGCCATGCACCCGCAGATCCGCACCGGTCATCGCCTTCACCGCCGCTTCCAGTGCGCCCTGCACCGACGGCAGCGTGTCCTGCACCTGCCAGCCGAAGAACGGCGCGCCGTCATATTCGATGGTGAGCTTGTAGCGGGGCATCGTTTCCAATTCTGCCGTCATCGCCCGGCTTGACCGGGCGATCCAGTACGCCGCGGCCTATCCGTTCGACCGAGAAGCCTCGGCGTACTGGATACCCCGCCTTCGCGGGGTATGACAGTGTCAGTTGAATTTGGCGCCCGCCTTCAGCGGCACACCACGCAAGAAGTCCGTAGCCTGCATCCGCGCCTTGCCTTCGCGCTGCAGCTCGATGATGCGGATCGCGCCCTCGCCGCAGGCGATGGTGAGCCGGTCGTCGAGCACCTCGCCCGGCGCGCCCGAGCCCTTGGCGAGCTCGCAGCGCAGGATTTTGACGCGCGCGTTCTCGCTGACGCCTGCGAGCTCGGCCCAGGCGCCGGGGAACGGCGACAGGCCGTGGATGTGGCGCAGCACCGCCCGTGCGGGCTTGGTCCAGTCGATCCGCGCCTCCGCCTTGTCGATCTTGGCCGCATAGGTGACGCCGTCCTCGCTCTGCTTCTTGAGCTGGAGCCCCCCGCGGTCGAGCGCGGCCATGGCGCGGACCATCAGGTCGGCGCCGAGGCGCGAGAGACGATCGTGCAGGTCGGCCGCGGTCATGGTGTCCGTGATCGCCAGCCGCTCGGCCATGGCGACATCGCCGGTGTCGAGGCCGACATCCATCTTCATCACCATCACGCCGCTTTCGGCATCATCAGCCATAATCGCGCGGTTGATCGGCGCGGCGCCGCGCCAGCGCGGCAAGAGCGAGGCGTGCAGATTGTAGCAGCCGAGCTTCGGCGCATCGAGGATGGCCTGCGGCAGGATCATGCCGTAGGCGACGACGACGGCGGCATCGGCGTCAAAGGCGCGAAATTCTTCCAGCGCCTCCTCTGTCTTCAGCGTCTTCGGCGTCAGCACGGGAACGCCGAGTCTTCGCGCGGCTTCCTCGACCGGGGTCGGCTGCAATTGCAGGCCGCGCCGCCCGCCCGGCTTCGGCGCGCGGGTATAGACGGCCACGATCTCATGGCCGTGCGCGACGAGCTCGAGCAGCGTCGGCACGGAGAAATCGGGCGTGCCCATGAAGATCAGGCGAAGGGGCATCGGAAAAACCTGCGAGGAACGTGATCCAATTACTGTCATTCCGGGGCGGCTCAAAGAGCCGAACCCGGAATCTCGAGATTCTCAGGTGCGCAATTGCGCACCATAGTTCGATGCTGTGCATCGCCCCGGAATGACGGAGAACCTCACTCCGCGCGCTTGGCGGCTTTCTCGAACTTCTTCAGCACGCGGTCGCGCTTGAGTTTTGACAGGTAGTCGACGAACAGGACGCCGTTGAGGTGGTCGATCTCGTGCTGGATGCAGGTGGCGTAGAGGCCTTCGGCGTCCTCCTCGTGCACCTTGCCGTCGAGATCGGTAAAGCGCACGCGCACCTTCGCAGGCCGCTCGACCTCCTCGTAATATTCGGGGATCGACAGGCAGCCTTCCTCGTAGACCGACAATTCCTCGGACGAGGCGATGACTTCCGGATTGATGAAGACGCGCGGCTCCGGCTTGGTCTCGCCGTTCTCGTCGCGCTTGGCGAGGTCCATGGTGATCAGCCGCAGCGGCTGGGCGATCTGGATCGCCGCCAACCCGATGCCGGGCGCGTCGTACATGGTCTCGAACATGTCGTCGGCAAGCTTGCGGATCTCCGTCGTGACCTTCTCGATCGGCTTGGAGACCAGACGCAGCTGCTTGTCGGGCAGGATGATGATTTCTCTGAGGGCCATGGCGGGCGATTTAAGCCGGGCGCGACAAGCGGTCAATGAGGCCCGGAACGCGTTAACGATCCGCTAACCATAAAACTTCAGCTTTCGTTAACCATAAAAATTAACGGGGCATTTACCATAAATGTTCGCTATTCGTTCGTGCCGGCAGCCGAATCGGCTAGAAGGACAGACATGAACGAGATCATTTTCGTGGCTGGCGACTGGCCGGTGCGCACGATCGACGCGCTGATCGGCTTCGGCGTCCTGGTCCTCATCCTGCTGGTTGTGATCGCCGTGGTCATTGCACGCTCGGGGCGGCGCGGGGCGGAACTCGCGATGGCGAATGCGATCCGCGCCGACGAGCTCGAGGAGCGCATCAGCCAGATGCTGCACGCCCAGAGCGAGGCTTCGGGCCGGGTCGATGCCATGACCCAGGCGCTGGCCGGCCGCCAGGCCGAGATGGCACGGGCGGTCAACGAGCGGCTGGATTCGGTGACCCATCGCGTCGGCCAGTCCATGGAGCACTCGACCCGCAACACCATGGAGAGCCTGCACGCCCTGCACGAGCGGCTCGGCATCATCGACAACGCGCACAAGAACCTCACCGACCTCACCACGCAGGTGACGACCTTGCGCGACGTGCTCGCCAACAAGCAGTCGCGCGGCGCCTTCGGCCAGGCCCGGATGGAGGCGATCGTCCAGGACGGCTTGCCGAAGGGCGCCTACGAGTTCCAGTTCACGCTCTCGACCGGCAAGCGGCCGGACTGCGTCGTGTTCCTGCCCGACCAGCGCCCGCTCTGCATCGACGCGAAGTTTCCGCTCGAGGCGATGACCGCGCTGCACGATGCCCGCACCGACGAGGAGAAGCGCATCGCCACGCAGCGGCTGCGCGGCGACGTGATGAAGCATGTCAGCGACATCGCGGAAAAATATCTCGTCACCGGCGAGACCCAGGAGATGGCACTGATGTTCGTGCCGTCGGAATCGGTCTACGCCGAGATCCATGACGGCTTCGACGACGTGATCCAGAAGGCCTATCGCGCCCGCGTCGTGCTGGTGTCGCCCTCGCTGCTGATGCTGGCGATCCAGGTGATGCAGCAGATCATGAAGGACGCGCGCATGCGCGATGCCGCCGACCAGATCCGCACCGAGGTCATCAAGCTCGGCGACGATCTCGGCCGCTTGCGCGACCGCGTGCTGAAGCTCCAGAAGCATTTTGCCGACGTGAACGAGGACGTCCGCCAGGTGCTGATCTCCGCCGACAAGATCGAGAAGCGCGCCGGACGGATCGAGGAGCTGGATTTCAGCAAGGCCGATACGCCCGCGGAGGGCCCGCACCTGGTGGCGACGGGCGCGGCCGAGTTGTTCCCGAGGAAGCTCCAGGCGGGGGAGTGAATTCTTCACCTCTCCCCGCTTGCGGGGAGAGGTCGGATCGCCCCCGGCGATGCGAAGCATCGTCCGGCGCGATCCGGGTGAGGGGGTACAGGTCTCACGGCCATCTCACGTGCGGAGAGAGGCCCCTCACCCCGCCCTCTCCCCGTAAGAACGGGGAGAGGGAGAAGAGGCACCGCCCCCAGAATCTGCTAACACCCCCCCATGACCGCACCCGACGCGACCTCCGGAACCGTCCAAACCCGCGCTGATGCCCCCGCCGCCTCCTGGCGCGACAGCCTTGCCGTGTACCTGCAACCGCGGGTGCTGATCGTGCTGTTCCTCGGCTTCTCGTCCGGCCTGCCGCTGGCGCTGTCGGGCTCGACGCTGCTGGTGTGGATGCGCGAGGCCGGGGTCGATCTCGGGACCATCGGGCTGTTTGCGCTGGTCGGCACGCCCTACACGCTGAAATTTTTGTGGGCGCCGCTGGTGGACGCGCTGCATGTGCCGCTGTTCACGCGCGCGTTCGGACGGCGCCGCGGCTGGCTGCTGTTCTCGCAGCTGCTGCTGATCATCGCCATCCTGCTGCTGGCGCTGACCGATCCCGCGCGCTCGCCGTTCTACGTCGCGCTCGGCGCGTTGCTGGTGGCGACGACGTCCTCGACGCAGGACATCGTGGTCGACGCCTTCCGCGTCGAGAGCCTGCCGGAGAGCGAGCAGGCCGCCGGCATGGCATCCTATGTCGCGGCCTATCGCATCGGCATGCTGGTCTCGACCGCGGGCGCGCTGTTCATCGTCTCCGGTTTCGAGAGCACCGGCATTTCGCGCACATCAGCCTGGATGTGGGGCTATGTGGTGATGGCGGCGATGGTGCTGATCGGCACGATCACCGCGCTGGCCGCGACCGAGCCCGAGCAGTCGGTGCGGGCGGAAGCCGCAACGCAGGCCGATACGGCGTTCGCGCGCGTGCTGCACGCGGCGATCGGCGCGTTCTCGGAATTCCTGGCGCGCAAGGACGCGCTCGCCGCGCTTGCCTTCGTCGTGCTGTTCAAGTTCACCGACGCCTTCTCCGGCACCATGACGGCGCCGTTCGTGATCGACCTCGGCTTCTCCCGCAACGACTATGCGGCGATCGTGAAGGGCGTCGGCCTTGCGGCGACGCTGATCGGCGGCTTTGCCGGCGGCTTCCTTGCCCGACGCTACCCGCTGGCGACGTGCTTGTGGATCGGCGGCGTGGTGCAGGCGCTCGCCAACCTCTCCTTCTCCTGGCTGGCCTTCGTCGGCACCAGCCAATGGGCGCTCGCCTTCGCCATCACAGCTGAGAATTTCACCAGCGCCATCGGCACCGTGATCTTCGTCGCCTACCTCTCCGCGCTGTGCCAGAACCCGCTGCACACGGCGACACAATACGCGCTGCTGACCGCGCTCGCCGCAGTGGGACGCACCTATCTCTCGTCGGTGGCCGGCTATGTCGCCAAGGCGACCGGCTGGCCGCTGTTCTTCGTGATCTGCGTGCTGGTGGCGATCCCGAGCCTGGTCCTGCTGACATGGCTGCAGAAGCGCGGGCATTTCGAAGAGCTGGGGCCGGTAAGGGTGTGACCACCACTGCTGTCATGCCCCGCGAAGGCGGGGCATCCAGTATTCCAGAGACAGTTGTGATTGACCGAGAAGCCGCGGGGTACTGGATCGCCCGCCTTCGCGGGCGATGACACCGGAGTTGTGGAGAAGGCGTCGCGAATCACCCCCTACTGCTTCTTGATGATGCTCCACTTCGTGACCACGGCTTCGCTCATCTGGCCGGGGTCGCTGGCGCAGGCGACTTCGTCGACCTTGATCGAGATTTCCTTGCCGACGAAGGTCTTCAGCTGCGCGGCCTGCGCATCGCCGCTCGGAACGAGCTGGAAGGTCTCTGGGCCGGTTTCGAGATTGCACAGCCCGTTCGGCGCCGGCAGGCGGCGCGGCTCGGAGGTGATTTGATACATCGCGATCCGCTTGCCGGCGTTCTTGACGTCGCGCACCTTCATTGCGTTCAGCTCGCCCGAGAGCACGTCACCGGTGTTGATCGGCTTGCCTGGCTTGGGCGGCGGCGGCGCCGCGTCGTCCTGCTGCGCGGAGATGGCCGGCGTCACCAGCAGCATCATCGTCGCGGCCAAAGCCAATCGAGTGGCGAAAAGTTTCGTCATGTCGTCCGTTCCGTGGGGTCTGTAGGATAGCTAGAACAGGGTCCGCTGCCGCATCGCGGCCGATAGCGTACCTTCATCGAGATAATCAAGCTCGCCGCCGACCGGCACACCATGGGCGAGCCGGGTTACTTTTACGTTGGCGTCCTGAAGCAGGTCGGTGATGTAGTGCGCCGTGGTCTGGCCGTCGACCGTCGCGTTCAGCGCCAGGATGACTTCGTGGACCTCGGCAGCATGTGCGCGCGCGACCAGCGCGTCGATGGTGAGATCCTGCGGGCCGACGCCGTCGAGCGGCGACAATGTCGCACCCAGCACATGATAGCGCCCTTGAGTGGCATTGGCCCGCTCCAGCGCCCAGAGGTCGGCGACATCGGCGACGACCACGATGATCGCGGGATCGCGCTTCGGATCGGTGCAGACGGTGCAGGGGTTTTGCGTGTCGATGTTGCCGCAGGTCTTGCAGACCTGGACCTTGTCGAGCGCGACCTGGAGGGCCGAGGACAGCGGCATCATCAGCGCCTCGCGCTTCTTGATCAGATGCAGCGCGGCGCGCCGCGCGGAGCGCGGACCGAGGCCCGGCAGCCGTGCGAGAAGCTGCACCAGCCGCTCGATTTCGGGACCTGCAACCGCGCCCATGTTACTGGCCGAACAGCCCCGGCGGCAGGCCGAGCCCGCCGGTGAGCGACTGCATCTTCTCCTGCACGGCGGCCTCCGCCTTGCGGCGGGCATCGCCGAGCGCGGTCACGAGCAGGTCCTCGAGCACCTCGCGCTCTTCCGCCTTCATCAGCGAGGGATCGATCTTCACGCCCTTGACGTCCATCTTCGCGGTCATACGCACCACGACGAGGCCGCCGCCGGAGATGCCTTCGACCTCCACATTGCCGAGCGCGTCCTGCATCTCCTGCATCTTGGATTGCAGCTGCGCCGCCTGCTTCATCATGCCGAGAAAGTCAGCCATAGTCCCGTGTCCTTGGAAAGATAGGCTCAGAGATCGTCGTCGGTATCGGAACCGTCGGGCGGATCGTCACTGCCATAGTCGGCGTTAATATTGGATTCCGGCGTCTCGGGGGCAAGCCTGCGGACCTCGACGACCTTCGATCCGGGGAAGCGCGACAGTACCTCCTGCACGCGCGGATCGGCCTCCGCGGTACGCGCATGCTCCTGCTTGGCGGCCTGGTTCACCGAACGCAGCGTCGGCTGGCCCTGCTCGTTGGAGACGATCACGGTCCAGCGCCGGCCGGTCCAGAGTTCGAACTTGCGCGCGAGCTCGGTGATCATGGTCCTGGAGGCATTGGGCTCGAGCGCGACTTCCAGCCGGCCCTCCTCGAAACGGACGAGGCGCATGTCGGCTTCGAGCGCGGCCTTGGTCATGATGTCGCGCTTCTGGCCGGCAAGCGCGACGAGCTGGGTGAAGCTCGTGATGCGCAGCTGGGGTGCCGCGGCCTGCGGATCCGGCGCGGGCGCCGCCATCTGCGGCCGGGCAGCACCGCCGCCGAACGATGACGGCGATGAGGTCGGCGCGCGCATGGGCGCGGCCGAGGCGACAGGCGCAGCAGACGCAACCGGCGCGGCCGGCGCGCTACGCGCCGCACTGCCGCCGCTCACGACCGGCGAGCCGCCGCCGTTCTGCTCCAGCATCCGGATCGCCTCGTCCGGCGTCGGCAGGTCGGCGACATAGGCGATGCGCACCAGCACCATCTCGGCGGCGGCGGCGGGGCGCGTCGCGGCCTGCACCTCGGTGATGCCCTTGAGCAGCATCTGCCACATCCGCGACAGCACGCGCATCGAGATTTTCGAGGCGAAATCCCGCGCGCGCACCCGCTCGGTCTCGCCATAGGCGACGTTGTCGGCGGTCGCCGGCACGATTTTCACGCGGGTGACGAAATTGACGAACTCGGCGAGGTCCGAGAGCACGACGATCGGATCGGCGCCGACGTCGTACTGGTCGCGGAACTCCTTGAAGGCGGCGGCGATATCGCCACGCGCCAGCGAATCGAACAGGTCGATCACACGCGTACGGTCGGCGAGGCCCAGCATCTGCCTGACCGCATCGGCTTTCACCGTGCCTGCCGCATGCGCGATCGCCTGGTCGAGCAGCGACAGCGAATCGCGCACGGAGCCTTCCGCGGCGCGCGCGATGATGCCCAGCGCCTCGGGCTCGATCTCGACGCTTTCCTTCGCCGCGATGTTGGCAAGGTGTTTCATCAGCACGTCGGCCTCGACCCGGCGCAGGTCGAAACGCTGGCAGCGCGACAGCACGGTGACCGGAACCTTGCGGATCTCCGTGGTCGCGAACACGAACTTGGCGTGCTCCGGCGGTTCCTCCAGCGTCTTCAGGAAGGCGTTGAACGCCGCCGTCGACAGCATGTGGACTTCGTCGATGATGTAGACCTTGTAGCGGGCGCTGGCCGGCGCGTAGCGCACGCTGTCATTGATCTGGCGAACGTCGTCGACGCCGGTATGCGAGGCCGCGTCCATCTCCAGCACGTCCATGTGCCGGCTTTCCATGATCGCCTGGCAATGCACGCCCAAGGTCGGCATGTGGATGGTCGGGCCCTTCACTGAGCCGTCCGGCATCTCGTAGTTGAGCGCACGGGCAAGAATTCGCGCGGTGGTGGTCTTGCCGACGCCGCGGACGCCGGTGAGGATCCAGGCCTGCGGGATACGCCCGGTCTCGAATGCATTGGAGACGGTGCGGACCACGGCCTCCTGGCCGATCAGGTCGTCGAACGAGGAGGGGCGGTATTTGCGCGCCAGCACCCGGTAAGGCGCGTTGCCAGCCTGGCTGGCGCTATCGGGGTTAGGAGGGGCGCCAGCGTCGGTCATCGGTCGATCCGCAATGAAATCTCTCTCGGCCGGCTCTTGCGGAAAGGAGCGCGCTGGCGGCAGGGCCGCCGGCGCAATTCGCTCGGAAAAACATGTAGGAGACTGACGAGCGACCCGATCCGGACCTCGTTAGGGCTGCTTCCTTCCGGACCTGACCCGGTTGGCGAGTGGCTCGTCCACCGCCAATCTCCCGGTCCCTATTTGGGGCCAAAAGGTCGGGAAAGCAAGCGGGTATCAGCTTGAACCGGTTGAGTTTGCCCAGCATCCGGGCAATTCCCGGTCTGCCCAGCCGACAGGCTGTGCTTTCGCTGATGAGACCACCTTGCTAGAACCTTGCCGGAACCCCATCCAACCAGAAAAGCGATTGATCCCAATGGTTACACGTCGTGATGTTGCATCGATTGTCGGACTTGGCGCCGTTGGCGCGATGGCCGCGGGCGCACTGGCGTCCCCGGCCGTGGCCCAGGCCGCCGATCCGAACGAATCGACCTTCGCCCGCATCCGCCGCACCAAGAAGATGCGGATCGGCGCGGTCGGCGGCGGCGCGCCCTATTACATGAAGGACCTCGCCAGCGGCCAGTGGAAGGGCTTTTACATCGACATCGCCAAGGCGCTCGCCGACGACATGGAAGCCGAGCTCGAGATCACCGAGACCACCTGGGGCAATTCGGTGCTGGACCTGCAGTCCAACAAGATCGACATCTTCTTCGGTCTCAATCCGACCCCGAAGCGCGCGCTGGTGGTCGATTTCTCCGTGCCGGTCTTCAACAACGCCTTTGGCATCCTCTGCAAGAAGGACTTCAAGCCGAAGACCTGGGCCGAGCTGAACTCGCCCGACGTCAAGATCGCGGTCGACCAGGGCTCCTCGCACGACCAGGTCGTCAGCCGCCTGATACCGAAGGCGCAGATCTCGCGCCTCAAGACCGCCGATGACGCCACCGCCGCGCTCCAGACCGGCCGCGTCGACGCGCAATGCCTGATCACCATGCTGTCGCTGACCGTGCTGAAAAAGAATCCCTCGCTCGGCCAGTTCGTGCTGCCGACGCCGATCTTCGCCACCACGTCGAACGCCGGCTTCCGCCGCGAGACCGACAAGACCTGGCGCGACTATGTCAACACCTGGATCGACTTCAACAAGGGCCTCGGCTTCATCCGCAACGCGATCATCACCAACATGGAGCTGGTGGGCGTGACCGAGGCGGACATTCCCCCGGGCGTTTCGTTGTAAGCTCCCACTGTCATTCCGGGGCGATGCGAAGCATCGAACCCGGAATCTCGCACTGCAATCTCTGGATTCCGGGTTCGCGACTTCGTCGCGCCCCGGAATGACGGTGCAAACGGCACCCGCGACGAGTAAACGCACGCATGTATCACTGGGACTTCGGCATTCTCTGGAGCTATCGCTGGCTCTTTCTCAACGGGCTCGGCGTCACCGTCGGCTTCACCGTGGTCATCGTGGTGCTCGGACTGGTGTTCGGCCTGTTCGGCGCGTTCGGCAGCCTGTCGCGCTTCAAGGCGGTGCGCCTCGTCGCCCTCACCTTCATCGAGGCGTTCCGCTGCACGCCGATCCTGGTGCAGCTGATCTGGTTCTATTACGCGCTGCCGATCCTCGCCGGCGTCGAGATGACGCCGATCACGGCCTCGGCGCTGGCGCTATCGCTCTATGGCGGCTCGTTCTATTCGGAGATCATCCGCGGCGGCATCGTCTCGATCGACAAGGGCCAGTCCGAAGCGGGTGCCGCGCTCGGCATGACCCCTGGCCAGGCGATGCGGCGCATCGTGCTGCCGCAGGCGATCAAGCGCATGATCCCGGCGCTGATGAACCAGTCGATCATCCAGTTCAAGAACACCTCGCTGGTCTCAGTGCTGGCGGTGCCTGACCTCGTCTATCAGAGCCAGGTCGCGGCCCATGACAGCTACCGGCCGCTGGAAACCTACACGGCGGTCGCGGTCGCCTATGCCGCGATCCTGATTCCGCTCACCATCATCGTCCGGCGCGGCGAGAAGCGACTGGCGGTCGGCGAATGAGCGACACTTCGAAGATCGAGATCCGCGCCTTACGCAAGAGCTTCGGCAGCAACGAGGTCCTGAAGAACATCAGCCTCGACGTCGCCAAGGGCGGCGTCGTGGCGCTGATCGGCCCGTCGGGCTCGGGCAAGTCGACGCTGCTCCGCTGCGTCAATCTTCTGGTGACGCCTGATGGCGGCAGCGTTCGCGTCGGCGATACACGCTTCCAGTTCGGCGAGGGCGCAAAGCTGCCCGACGTGAAGACACTTGCAAGATTCCGCGCCACCACCGGCATGGTGTTCCAGCACTTCAACCTGTTCCCGCACATGACCACGCTCCAGAACGTGATGGAGGGACCGGTCACGGTGCGCCGCATGGCCAGGGCCGACGCCGAGAAGCTCGCGCGGGCGCAGCTCGCCAAGGTCGGCCTTGCCGAGAAGGCGGACCAATATCCGGCGACGCTCTCCGGCGGACAGAAGCAGCGCGTCGCGATCGCGCGGGCGCTGGCGATGGAGCCGGACGTGATGCTGTTCGACGAGGCGACCTCGGCGCTCGATCCTGAACTCGTCGGCGAGGTGCTCGCCGTCATGCAGCGGCTGGCCTCGGAGGGCATGACCATGGTGATCGTGACCCATGAGATCGCCTTTGCCCGCGAGGTCGCCGACCGCCTCATCTTCATGCGCGACGGTGTCGTCGTCGAGGAAGGCCCAGCGCGGCAGGTGATCGACAATCCCCAGGAAGCCGCGACGCGTGCCTTCCTCAGCCATTTCCACCGCACCGGCGCGCTGCCGCCGGCCAACGCAACATCCTGATGTCCGATTTCAATCGCGTCTATCTCGTCACCGGTGCCGCCAGCGGCATCGGCCGCGCCACCGCAAGACTGCTCGCGGCACCCGGCACCGCGCTGCTGCTGCACACGCGCTCCAATGCGGCCGGCCTCGATGCCGCTGCGGCGGAAGCCGAAGCGCAAGGCGCTGTGGTCGCAAAATGCCTCGGCGACCTCGCCGGGGAGGCCGCCGCCATCGACGCCGTCGCCGCTGCGCAAACCGCCTTCGGCCGACTCGATGGGTTGATCCTCGTGGGCGGCCATGCCCGCCGCGGCAGCGCGATCGGCACGCCGGCGGATGAATTCCGCCAGGCGATGGACGAATCCGCGCTGGCCTTCACGCGTCTGGTCGACGCCGCGCTGCCGCTGCTGCGCGCCGGCCGCGACGCACGGATCGTCGCGGTGTCGTCCTTCGTGGCCCACGCGATCCGCCCCGAGTTTGCGCCGTTCGCGGCAACGGCCGCCAGCCGCTCCGCTCTGGAGGCGCTGGTGCGGCTCACTGCGGTCGAACTCGCGAAAGACGGCATCACCGTCAACGCCGTCTCACCGGGCCTCATCGTCAAGGACAAGCCGAGCGAGAGCCGGCTGTCGCCCGAGCAGATCGCTGCGACCGAAGCGCTGATTCCGATGCGCCGCCGCGGGCGGCCGGAGGAAGTGGCCGAAATCATCGCCTTCCTGGCGTCCCCCAAAGCATCCTACGTCACCGGCCAGGTCTGGCACGTCAATGGAGGCCTGACATGACCGAAGCGACCGTCGAACGCATCAGGCTGTTCCTGATCGAAAGCCCGATCAAGATGGCGCGCCTGCAGGGCGTCGGCAACGTCAAGGGCACGGTGAAGCGCGTGCTGATCGAGCTCACGTCAAGCGACGGCGTGATCGGCTGGGGCGAGGCAGCGCCGTGGGAGGTCTTTACAGGAACGCCGGAAGCAGCCTTCTCCGCGCTCGACATTTATTTGAGGCCGATCGTGCTCGGCAAGCCGGTGCGCCGCATCCGCGCGCTGATGGCCGAGCTCGACCGCGCGCTGGTCGGCCATGCCGAGGCCAAAGTCGGAATCGAGATGGCGCTGCTCGACATCGTCGGCAAGTCGTCGGGACTGTCGGTCGCCGATTTGCTCGGCGGCCGCGTGCGCGACACGATCCCGCTGTCGTTCTCGATTGCCGATCCCGATTTCGCCGCCGATCTCGAGCGCATGCGAAAGATGGTTCCGGACGGTAATGTCATCTACAAGGTCAAGACCGGCGTAAAACCGCATCGCGAGGATCTCGATCATCTCGAGGCAATCCGGAAGGAATTCGGCGACAAGGTCGACCTCCGTGTCGACTACAACCAGGCGCTGGCGCCGTTCGGCGCCATCAAGATTTTGCGCGATGTCGAGGAGTTTGCGCCGACCTTCATCGAGCAGCCGGTGCCGCGCAAATATCTCGACGTGATGGCGCAGCTCTCCGCGGCGCTGGAAACGCCCGTGCTCGCCGACGAAAGCTGCTTCGACCGCCGCGACATGATGGAGGTGGTGCGACGCGAGGCGGCCGACGCCGTCTCGATCAAGCTGATGAAGGCCGGCGGCCTGTTCGAGGCGCAGGCGATCATGGCGATCGCCGACATTGCCGGCCTGCCCGGCTATGGCGGCACGCTGTGGGAGGGCGGCATCGGCCTTGCCGCAGGTACGCAGCTGATTGCGGCCACGCCGGGCATCTCGCTCGGCTGCGAATTCTACATGCCGCATCATGTGCTCACCGAGGACGTGCTGGAAGAGCGCGTCGCCAACCGCGCGGGTCACGTGGTGGTGCCCGACGGCCCCGGTCTCGGCATCCGTGTCACCGAGGCCTCGGTCCGCGCCAATGCACGGGTGCTCGCGGAGGCGTAGTTTCTGTCATTCCGGGGCGCGCAAAGCGCGAGCCTCGAATCCATAACCACAGGAAGAGGTGGTGGCGGGGGCTGGCAACTGCGTGTCCTCGCCAAACTACTCCCTGTGGTTATGGGCCCCGGACCAGCGCTCCGCTTCGCTGCGCTTGTCCGGGGCGACGACCGTGTATGCAGTACCGGCGGAGCCCCGATCCTTCCCCTATCGGAATCGGTATCGTATGGTCGGGCCCAACAAGCCCGACCCCACCGGGCCATCCGGAAAACCTTCATGTCCGAACCCGCCTGGTCGCTGCACTCCCGCCTGAAAGAGGACACCATCGACATCGGCGACCTGCCGCTGTCGAAGGTGCTGGTCATCAAGGACGCCAATTATCCCTGGCTGCTGCTGGTGCCGCGGCGCGTCGATGCGGTCGAGATCATCGATCTCGACGAGGTGCAGCAGGCGCAGCTGATGACCGAGATCTCCCGCGTCTCGCGCGCGCTGAAGGAGATCACCAAATGCGACAAGCTCAATATCGCGGCGCTCGGCAACCTCGTGCCGCAGCTTCACGTCCACATCATCGCCCGCCGCACCGGTGACGCCGCCTGGCCGCGGCCGGTCTGGGGCGTGATGCAGCCCTTGGCGCATGACGCCACAGAGGTGCAGAATTTCATCAGCGCGCTTCGCCGAAAAATCTGGTTGGGTTGAAAGAACAAGAAATGTCAGCATTCGACGCATTTCCGCTGGGACAGCCGGCCTTCGTCACCAACATCCTCGACCGCGCCGCGCATCTGCGCCGCGACGACGAAAAGCTGTTCGCGCTGGAGCAGAAGCCGTCCTCGCGCGCCTATGTCGTCCACCGCGACTCGCTGCTGGTGAAGCGCGAAGGCGAAGACGTGCGCGCGCTGCTGGGAATCGACGAGGCGCTGAAATGCGGCGCCAATCCCGGCACGATCTTCCTAGGCTTACGCGACGGCGCCGCTGTGTTCGGCATGGGCCTGTCGCAGGCCGCCGCCGAGAAGCTGGTCGGCCGCGAGGACTACAGCCTCACCGAGCTGCGCGGCATGGCCATGCAGGGCGCGATTCCCCCCGACGAGCTTTCGGCGATCGCGATGGCGAAGTCGATGGTGAGCTGGCACCAGCGCCACGGCTATTGCGCCAATTGCGGCACGCGCAGCGCGATGAAGGAAGGCGGCTGGAAGCGCGATTGCCCTGCCTGCAAGGCCGAGCATTTTCCGCGCACCGATCCGGTCGTGATCATGCTGGTCGCCTCCGGAGAAAAATGCCTGCTCGGCCGCCAGAAGCAGTTTCCGCCGGGCATGTTTTCCTGCCTCGCCGGCTTCGTCGAGGCCGCCGAGACCATCGAGGACGCGGTGCGCCGGGAGATCCTCGAAGAATCCGGGATCCGCTGCACCGACGTGCAGTATTACATGACGCAGCCGTGGCCCTACCCGTCGTCGCTGATGATCGGCTGCAGCGCGCGGGCGCTGAACGAGGACATTGTCGTCGATCATTCCGAGCTGGAGGATGCGCGCTGGTTCACGCGCGAGGAGGCGGCACTGATGCTGACGCGAACGCATCCCGACGGGCTCGCCGGCCCGCATCCCTTCGCCATCGCCCATCATCTGCTCGGCCGCTGGGTGCACGACAAGAGCGGCGCTTGAGCTGAGGCCAGCGATGGCCGGGACCGCGCCGCGCATCCTCTGCATCGGCATTCCCGTGCGCGACCTGACCTTTCGCGTGGAGGCCGTGCCCGCGCGCGGCAGCAAGGCGAATGCCACGCATCTTGCCGAGATCTGCGGCGGCAACGCGCTCAATGCCGCGATCGCGATGGCACGGCTTGGCGGCCGCGTCTCGTTCGCGGGTCCCATGGGCGATGCGCGGGAGACGTCGAGCGGCTTCATTCTCGAACGGATGGCGCAGGAAGGTATCGACCCAAGCCATATCGTGCGCATGCCCGATGTGACGACGCCCGTCTCCGCGATCATGATCGAGCCCTCCGGCGAGCGGACACTCACGATCTATCGCGATCCCGGCCTGTGGAGCGTGGAGCTGCCCGATGCCGACGCCCTGCTCGCCGATTGTCGGGCGGTCCTCGTCGAAAGCCGCTGTGCAGGGTTCGCGACCTCCCTCTGCGCCGAGGCACGCCGGCGCGGCATTCCCGCCGTCGTCGGCGTGGACCGCGCGATGTCTCTGCAGGACGGCCTGCTCACGGCGGCCTCGCATCTTCTGTTCGCCAGTGAACAGGTGCAGGAGACTGCCGGCATCGCCGACGACGGCGAAGCATTGCGGCACCTGGCGAGGTTGACGTCGGCCTTCCTCGCCGCCACACGCGGTCCCCTCGGTACGATCTGGCTGAACGATGCAGGCGAGCTTGAGGAGACACCGGCCTTCCCGGTTCAGGCGGTCGATACGCTCGGCGCCGGCGACGTCTTCCATGGCGCCTTCACGCTTCGCCTGGCCGAGGGTGCGGTGGTACGGGAGGCGCTGCGATTCGCCGCGGCTGCCGCAGCGCTGAAATGTACCCGCCATGGTGGCGGCCTGGCTGCCCCGCAACGCGTTGAAGTTGAAAGGCTTTTAGACGGACCGCCAGCGGGGGCGCCGGGCGGGTCGCCAAGATTATAGGCTTGTCGTGGAAAGATTTTCTCTATATCAGGGAAATCGACCCCTATAATGAAACAAAGTTCTTCAAATGACTGACCTCGCCGTCCAGATCCCCGAGACCAGCCGCCGCCTCGACGCCATCGACCGCAAGATCCTGATGGTACTCCAGGAGGATGCCTCCCTGTCCGTCGCCGAGATCGGCGATCGTGTCGGCCTGTCCTCGACCCCCTGCTGGAAACGCATCCAGCGGCTGGAGGCCGACGGGGTGATCCTGAAACGGGTCGCCCTCGTCGACCAGAACAAGATCGGGCTCGGCATCTCCGTGTTCGTCTCGGTCGAGAGCTCCGATCATTCCGACGCCTGGCTCAAGAAGTTCGCCGAGGCCGTCAGCGCCATGCCCGAGGTGATGGAGTTTTACCGGATGGCCGGCGACGTCGACTACATGCTGCGCGTCGTGGTCGCGGACATGCAGGCCTATGACGTGTTCTACAAGAAGCTGATCAGCGCCGTGCCGCTGAAGAACGTCACCTCGCGCTTCGCGATGGAGAAGATCAAGTCGGTCACCGCGCTGCCGATTCCGGCGGTGGTGGCGGCTTAGAGCTCACCACACGAAAAGTGTCATCGCCCGGCTTGACCGGGCGATCCAGTACTCCGAGACGCCTGCGATTGAACCGAGAGGCCGCGGCGTACTGGATGCCCCGCCTGCGCGGGGCATGACGCAGTGCATGTGGTGATACCGGCCCCTCTCAAATCGTCTGATTGTACGCGCCGACTTCGGGATGCGTGCGCAGCACGCTGTTCACCATCTCGAACATGTCGTGCATGCGCTGCTCGGAGACCGGGCTCTCGACCACGACCACGAGCTCGGGCTTGTTGGAGGAGGCGCGCATCAGGCCCCAGCTGCCGTCTTCCACCGTGACGCGCACGCCGTTGACGGTGACGAGATCGCGGATCGCCTGGCCGCCGATCTTGGCACCCTTGGCCTGCAAGCCTTCGAAATGCTTCACCACGGCGTCGATGACGCCGTATTTGACCTCGTCGGCGCAATGCGGCGACATGGTCGGCGACGACCAGGTTTTTGGCAGCGCGTTCTTCAGGTCGGCCATCGACTTGCCGGGGGCGCGGTCGAGCATATCGCAGATCGCAATCGCCGAGACGAGGCCGTCGTCATAGCCGCGTCCATACGGCTTGTTGAAGAAGAAGTGGCCCGACTTCTCGAAGCCGGCGAGCGCACCCGTCTCGTGGGTGCGGCGCTTCATGTAGGAATGGCCGGTCTTCCAATAGGTGGTCTTGGCGCCCTGCTTCTGCAACACCGGATCGGTGATGAAGAGGCCGGTCGATTTCACGTCGACGATGAACTGCGCGTCCTTGTGGATCGCCGACATGTCGCGCGCCAGCATCACGCCGACCTTGTCGGCGAAGATTTCCTCGCCGGTGTTGTCGACGACGCCGCAGCGGTCGCCGTCACCGTCGAAGCCGAGGCCGACATCGGCCTTGTGCTGCAGCACCGCGTCGCGGATCGCGTGCAGCATCTCCATGTCTTCAGGATTCGGATTGTATTTCGGGAACGTGTGGTCGAGCTCGGTGTCGAGCGGGATCACCTCGCAGCCGATCGCCTCCAGCACCTGCGGCGCGAATGCGCCCGCGGTGCCGTTGCCGCAGGCCGCGACGACCTTGAGCTTGCGCGTCAGTTTTGGACGGCTGGTGAGATCGGCGATGTAGCGCGCCGGATAATTCTCGTGGAATTGATAGGAGCCGCCGACCTTGTTCTTGAAATCGGCGTTGAGCACGATCTCCTTGAGCCGCGTCATCTCGTCCGGGCCGAAGGTCAGCGGGCGGTTGGCGCCCATCTTCACGCCGGTCCAGCCATTGTCGTTGTGCGAGGCCGTGACCATCGCGCAGCAGGGCACGTCGAGATCGAACTGCGCGAAATAGGCCATCGGCGTCACCGCGAGCCCGATGTCGTGCACCTTGCACCCCGCCGCCATCAGGCCGGAGATCAGCGCATATTTGATCGAGGCCGAATAGCCGCGGAAGTCATGGCCGGTGACGATCTCCTGCTTGACGCCGAGTTCCGCGATCAGTGCGCCCAGCCCCATGCCGAGCGCCTGGATCCCCATCAGGTTGATTTCCTTCTGGAACAGCCAGCGCGCGTCGTATTCGCGAAAACCCGTAGGTTTCACCATCGGCTCGGATTCGAAGGCGTAGGTGTTGGGCAACAAGACGGATTTCGGCTTGGGAAACATTGAGACGGTCTCGTGAAAAGGGGGGGCAGGATTTGATGCAGCCTTAGCGAATGCCAGGCCGCAGCGGAAGGCGGGAATGGCAGCTTGTGGCTTATAATTGCGGCAGTTTAGCAACGGGGGAAATCTGACCGCGAGAGCGGTCGAAACAACGACGCTTTTTGAAATATACGTTCGCAGGAGCCTTTGGGAGGCTCTTACTGCTCCAGCACCATCTGCCCGTTGGCGTACTCAAAACGCTTCAGCCGGGACAGGAAGGAGAGGCCGAGCAGGTTTTCCGACAGCGCCTCGTCCGGCAACACCATGGCGTCGACGTCGCGCACGACGAGGCCGCCGACCTCCAGCATGGCGATGCGGGTGCGCGCGGCCTTGATGGTGCCGTTGGCGGTGGAGACGGTGGCGTTGTACTCGCCGCGCGAGGGACGCAGGCCGAAGCGGGCGGCCGAGGTCTCGTTCAGCGCAACGACGGAGGCGCCGGTATCGACCATGAAGCCGATGCGCTGGCCCTCGATCCGGCCCTCGGTCTGGAAATGGCCACGGCCGTCGCGGCCAATGGCGAGGCTGCGGCCACCGACCGGCGCCGTGGTTGCGACCGCGACCGTCGGGCGCGGCGCTGACGTGGCGGAAGCGGAGCTCATCCTGTCCGCCATCTGCGCCATGAAGGTGCCGAGGCCGATCATGATGGCCGCGAGGATCAATATGTTACGCATCACACCACTTCCGAGCCGGAAAGCTCGATTTCACCACGCGACACGACCGTCCGCGAGCGACGCCGCGGCCGGGCCAGTGCCATTTTGACGAAAAGGATGAGCGGACGGTTAATACGGGTTCGTGATTTCTCAGGTGCCGCGCGGTTTGACCCGCCGGGTCGGCAATGCATTCGCCGGATCTTCCGGCCAGGGATGGCGCGGGTAGCGGCCGCGCAGGTCGGAGCGTACCGCGGCGTAGCTGCCGCGCCAGAAACCGGGGAGATCGCGCGTCACCTGCACCGGGCGCTGCGCCGGCGACAGCAATTCCAGCACCAGCGGCACCTTGCCGGCCGCGATCGACGGATGGGTGTTGAGGCCAAACAACTCCTGGAGCCGCACTGCGATGGTCGGCCCCTGCTCGGCCTCGTAGTCGATCGCGAGCACGGTCCCGGTCGGCGCCTCGAAATGCGTCGGCGCCTCGCGGTCGAGCCGTGCGCGCATCTCCCACGGCAACAGCGCCATCAGCGCATCGGAGAGATCGCCGGCGGAGATATCCTTGAGCGCTATCTTGTCGTAGAGCGCGGGCACCAGCCAGTCGTCGCGCCGCGCGATCAGCCCGTCGTCGGACAGGTCAGGCCAGCTGTCGCCTTCGGCCTTGCGCAGGAACATCACGCGGTCGCGCCATTGCTTGGCCGCCTTCGACCAGGGCAACCGGTCGAGGCCCGCGGCGATCAGACCATCCGCGAAGATGCGCGCGGTCTCCTCCGACGGCGACACAGCCAGCGTAGCTTCAGAGAGCGTGATCGCATGCAGCGCGCGCTTGCGCCGTGCACGCAGCGCCATCGCGCCGCGATCGAACGAGATCTCGTCAACGGTCTCGATATGCTCGGCGAAATGCCGCTCGATGTCGTCCTCGGTGATTTGCGCGGCGAGCAGGATGCGGCCGCTCGCCGCCGTGCCCGTCATTTCGCCGATCGCGATATAGGGCGCGCGGGCGAGCGACGAGGTCTGCTCGACGGCGGCGCCGCGACCGTTGGCGAGCACGAAACTGCCGTTGCCGCGATTGCGCGCGACGCGGTCCGGGAAGGCGTAGGCGAGCATCAGGCCGGTCGAGAGATCTTCCTGCGGCCCCTCCTTCTCTGACGCCGCGACCTGCGAGGCCCAGCGCCGGGCAAGGTCGCGCGCACTCGATGCGCGCGCCGAGCGGTCGCGGCGGAACTGGTCGCGCCGGTGCTCGAGATCGGCGCTGTCGCCGCCGAGCCCGCGCTCGGTGAGGATCGCCGCGATCTCGGCGGCGTCTTCGCCCGCGCCGGCGCGATGCGAATCCACGATCATGCGCGCCAGCCGCGGCGGCAATGCCAGCGCGCGCAGGCTCTTGCCTTCCGCGGTGATGCGGCCGTCGCCATCCAGCGCATTGAGCTCGCTGAGAAGGCTCTTGGCTTCCTTCCAGGCCGGCTGCGGCGGCGGGTCGAGGAACGACAGCGCCGCCGGATCGGCCACGCCCCATTGCGCTAGGTCGAGCACGAGCGAGGACAGATCGGCGCTGAGGATTTCGGGCTGGGTGTAGGGCGCGAGCGACGCCGTCTGCGGCTCGTCCCAGAGCCGGTAACAAACACCCGGCTCGGTGCGGCCGGCGCGGCCGCGGCGCTGGTCAACCGCGGCGCGCGAAGCGCGCACGGTCTCGAGCCGGGTCAGGCCGATATCAGGCTCGTAGCGCGGCACGCGGGCAAGACCCGAATCGACCACAATGCGCACGCCTTCGATGGTGAGCGAGGTCTCCGCGATAGAGGTCGCCAGCACCACCTTGCGCGTGCCCTTCGGCGCCGGCGCAATGGCGCGATCCTGCACGGCGGCATCGAGCGCGCCGAACAGCGGCACGATCTCGATACTGGCGTCCTGGACGCGCTCGCCGAGAAAATTCTGGGTGCGGCGGATTTCAGCGGCACCGGGCAGGAACGCCAGCACCGAACCGCCATCGGCGCGCAACGCCGAGGCGATCGCATCCGCCATCTGCCGCTCGATCGGCGCGTCCGCCTTGCGGCCGAGATAGCGCGTCTCGACCGGAAAGGCGCGGCCCTCGCTTTCGACGACGGGCGCCTCACCGAGCAGCTTTGCGACGCGGGCGCCGTCGAGCGTTGCCGACATCACGAGAATGCGCAGATCCTCGCGCAGGCCGGTTTGCGCGTCACGCGCCAGCGCAAGGCCCATGTCAGCGTCGAGCGAGCGTTCGTGGAATTCGTCGAACAGGACGGCGGCAACGCCGGAGAGCCCGGGATCGTCCATGATCTGACGGGTGAAGATGCCTTCGGTCACGACCTCGATGCGCGTCGCGCGCGATATCTTCGAGCCGAAACGGACGCGGTAGCCGACGGTCTCACCTGCCCGCTCGCCGAGCGATTTGGCCATGCGATCGGCGCTGGCGCGCGCCGCGATGCGCCGCGGCTCCAGCACGATGATCTTCTTGCCCTTGGCCCAGGGCGCATCGAGCAGCGCCAGAGGCACGCGCGTGGTCTTGCCGGCGCCGGGCGGGGCCACCAGCACGGCCGCATTGTGTGCCTCGAGCGTGCGCGACAAATCGTCGAGCACGGCATCGATCGGGAGGGGCGTGTCGAAGCTGCGGGGCAAAGGTCTCGGTCCGTCATCACCCGCGAAGGCGGGTGATCCAGTAAACTCAGGTCCCAATCATCACGAAGATCGGGGTTACTGGATACCCCGCCTTCGCGGGGTATGACAATCGTGTGTCGCTATCAGCCCTGCGCCGACGGACGGCCGACGCTCTCGTAGGTGAAGCCGGCGGCGTGCATGTCTTCGGGGCTGTAGATGTTGCGGAGGTCGACGACGACGGGCTGCGCCATGACGCTCTTCAGCCGGTCGAGATCGAGGCCGCGGAACTGCACCCATTCGGTGACGACAACCAGCGCATCGGCGCCTTGCGCACAGGAATAGGCGTCCTCGCAATAGGTGATGCTGGGCAGCTCACTCTTGGCCTGCTCCATGCCGACGGGATCGAAGGCCTTCACCTTGGCGCCCATGTCGATCAGGCCGGTCACCAGCGGGATCGACGGCGCATCGCGCATATCGTCGGTGTCGGGCTTGAAGGTGAGGCCGAGTACGGCGATGGTCTTGCCGCGCAGCGAGCCGCCAAGCGCCTGGCTGACCTTGCGCGCCATCGCGCGCTTGCGGTTCTCGTTGACGGCCAGCACGGATTCGACGATGCGCAAGGACACGTCGTAGTCCTGCGCGATCTTGATCAGCGCCTTGGTGTCCTTCGGGAAGCACGAGCCGCCGAAGCCGGGACCTGCATGCAGGAACTTGGTGCCGATGCGGTTGTCCAGGCCAATGCCGCGCGCGACCTCCTGCACGTTGGCCCCGACCTTTTCGGAGAGATCGGCGATCTCGTTGATGAAGGTGATCTTGGTCGCGAGGAACGCGTTGGCAGCGTATTTGATCATCTCGGCGGTGCGGCGCGCCGTGAACATCAGCGGCGCCTGGTTCAGCGACAGCGGGCGATAGATGTCGCCCATCACCTTGCGGGCGCGCTCGTCTGAGGTGCCGACCACGACGCGGTCCGGGAACTTGAAGTCGCGGATCGCCGCGCCCTCGCGCAGGAATTCGGGGTTGGAGGCGACGACGACGTCGGCGTTGGGATTGGTTTCGCGGATGATGCGCTCGACCTCGTCGCCGGTGCCGACCGGCACGGTCGACTTGGTCACCACGACGGTGAAGCCCGACAGCGACTGCGCGATCTCTTTCGCGGCGGCGTAGACGTAGGACAGATCGGCGTGCCCGTCACCGCGGCGCGACGGCGTGCCGACCGCGATGAAGACGGCATCGGCGTCCGCGACCGGCTTCGACAGGTCGGTGGTGAAGTCGAGCCGCTTGGCCTTGACGTTGGTCGCGACCAGCTCGTCGAGGCCGGGCTCGTAGATCGGGATCTCGCCGCGATGGAGCGCCGCGATCTTCTTCTCGTCCTTGTCGACGCAGGTGACGTCGTGACCGAAATCCGCAAAGCAGGCCCCGGACACCAGTCCCACATAGCCCGTTCCGATCATCGCGATTCGCATGAGAAACCCTGTCTTGGCTTGGTTAACGAAACCCCAATGCGGGGCGGTTTAGCATTTTCCCGATGGAAGGGAACAGTCTGCGAGCAAAAACCGGCACGCGAATTGAACCGGTAAAGAAGTCGTAAGCCGCAAGGCCCCACACTGCATCACGCCCGCACAGAGCCGGGTGGAACACGCCTCGAAACGGGACACCATGGCACCATCAGGCACAATCCCTGGGAACGGGAGCGTTAACGCCCCTTCTGCCGCACGTGTCGACTGGGTCGACTATGCCAAGGGCATCTGCATCGTCATGGTCGTGATGATGCATTCGGTGCTGGGGGTCGAGCTCGCCGCGGGCGAGACCGGTTTCATGCATGTCGCCGTGGCCTTCGCAAAGCCGTTCCGGATGCCGGATTTCTTCCTGATTTCGGGCCTGTTCCTGTCATTGGTGATCGATCGCGACTGGCGAACCTATCTCGACCGCAAGGTGGTGCATTTCGCCTATTTCTATGTCGTCTGGGTGACAATCCAGTTCGGCTTCAAGGCGCCCGCCTTCGCGGCGGAGACGAGCTGGCGCGAGGTCGGCCTCTTGTACCTCGAATCCTTCATCGAGCCGTTCGGCACGCTCTGGTTCATCTACCTGCTGCCGGTCTTCTTCGTCGTCACAAAACTGACACGGCGCGTCCCGCCGCTCGCGATCTGGCTGATCGCCGCGGCGCTGGAGACGGCGCGCATCGCGACCGGCTGGACCGCGATCGACGAGTTCTGCGCGCGCTTCGTCTATTTCTATTCGGGCTATCTGTTCGCGCCTTACGTGTTCGCGCTGTCGGATCGCGCGCGCAGCCAGCCTGGGCCTGCACTCGCAGCGCTCGCGACCTGGGCGCTGATCAATGCCGGCCTTGTCGCGTATGGGGCCAGCGAATGGAAGGTCGTCTCGCTCCTGCTCGGCTTTGCAGGCGCCTGCGCCATCATCACGATGGGCACGCTGCTCGCGCGCGCGCAGTGGCTGAACTTCTTCCGCTTCTGCGGTGAGCACTCGATCGTGATCTATCTCGCCTTCTTCCTGCCGATGGCGGCAACGCGCACGCTGCTGCTGCGCACCGGCGTCATTCCTGATATCGGCACGGTGTCGCTGATCGTCACCATCGCCGGCGTGCTTGGATCGCTCGCGATCTGGCAGGCCGCCCTGCGGCTCGGTGCCCATTTCCTGTTTGAGCGCCCCGATGCGTTCTGGACCGCGCCGAAGAAGGCGGGCGTGCGGTTGCAGGCGGCGGAGTAACTGCACTCTCGGTGTCGTCGCCCGGCTCGACCGGGCGACCCAGTACGCCGAGACGCCAGTGATTGAGCCGAGAAGCCGCGGCGTACTGGATTCCGAGCCTTCGCGGGGAATGACAGTGGGGATGCGAGGAATGACAGCGGGGGATAGTCGCGCCGTCAGCCCAAAAATCCCCCTCCAAAGGCTGTCAAAGCCCGCAAAAATTCATACATTGCGGCCATGCCCAAGACATCCCCGAAGACCACCGCCAAAGCTGACACCAAGGCTGCCGCGCCCAAGACGGCCGCCGACAGCAAATCCGCTGCCACAACTGCTGCCAAACCGGTGGCGGCGAAGGCGGCCGGCAAGGGCGACCATGTCTTCCTGGTCGACGGTTCCTCCTACATCTTCCGCGCCTATCACGCGCTGCCGCCGCTGAACCGCAAATCCGACGGTCTTCAGGTCAATGCCGTGCTCGGCTTCTGCAACATGCTGTGGAAGCTTTTGCGCGACATGCCCGCCGACAACCGGCCGACGCATCTGGCCATCGTGTTCGACAAGTCGGAGGTCACCTTCCGCAACAAGATCTACCCCGAGTACAAGGCGCACCGGCCGCCGGCGCCTGACGATCTGATCCCACAATTCGCGCTGATCCGCGAGGCCGTGCGCGCCTTCGACCTGCCCTGCCTGGAACAAGGCGGCTTCGAGGCCGACGATCTGATCGCGACCTATGCGCGGGAGGCCAGCGACCGCGGCGCCACCACGACCATCGTGTCCTCCGACAAGGATCTGATGCAGCTCGTGAACGACAGGATCACGATGTACGACACCATGAAGGATCGCCGGATCGGCATTCCCGAGGTGATCGAGAAATTTGGCGTTCCACCGGAGAAGGTGGTCGAGGTGCAGGCGCTCGCCGGCGATTCCACCGACAACGTGCCGGGCGTCCCCGGCATCGGCATCAAGACCGCGGCGCAGCTGATCGTCGAATATGGCGACCTCGAGCAGCTCCTGTTCCGCGCGACCGAAATCAAGCAGCCGAAGCGGCGCGAGGCGCTGATCGAGAATGCCGAAAAGGCGCGGATCTCGCGCAAGCTGGTGCTGCTCGACGACAAGGTCGAGCTGGAGGTGCCGCTCGACGACCTCGCCGTCCACGAGCCCGACGCGCGCAAGCTGATCGCCTTCCTGAAGGCGATGGAGTTCTCCACGCTGACGCGCCGCGTCGCCGACTATTCGCAGATCGATCCCGCCAATGTCGATGCCGATGTGGCGAACAGCAGCGAGGCCCGCGGCGGCGACAGCGCGGCCAGGACGACCTCGTCCGCGACGTCCGGCGATCTCTTCGCCGCTCCTGCGGTTACGGCAACGGGCGGCGACAAAGGCGGCAAGTCGGCCAGCATCAAGGGCGCGCCGATCTCGCTCGCCGCCGCGCGCGAAGAGGCGCTGCGCAAGCTTCCGGTCGACCGCGGCAAGTACCAGGCGATCAAGACGCTCGCCGAATTGAACGCCTTCATCGCGCGCATTCACGATGCCGGCCATGTCGCGATCGAGATCAGGGCGAACTCGATCGATCCGATGCAGGCCGATCTCTGTGGCGTCGCGCTGGCGCTCGCGCCGAACGATGCGTGTTACGTGCCGCTGGCGCACAAGCAGTCCGGCGGCGGCGCCGGCCTGTTCGATGCCGGCCTCGCGCCCGATCAGGTCAAGCATGCCGACGCGATCGACGCGTTGCGGCCGGTGCTGGAATCATCGGGCATCCTCAAGATCGGCTTCGACGTCAAATTCACCGCCGTCATGCTGGCGCAGCACGGCATCACCTTGCGCAACACCGACGACGCCCAGCTGATCTCTTATGTGCTCGACGCCGGCCGCGGCTCGCACGGGCTGGAATCGCTCGCCGAGCGCTGGTTCGGCCACGCCATGCTGAAGGAGGGCGAGCTGCTCGGCAGCGGCAAGGGCAAGATCACGTTCGACCAGGTGCCGATCGACAAGGCCGCGCCGCTGTCAGCGGAAGGCGCCGACATGGCCTTGCGGGTCTGGCGCGTGCTGAAGCCGCGCCTCGTCGCCGAGCACATGACGACGGTCTATGAGACATTGGAGCGGCCGCTGGTCGCGGTGCTCGCGCGCATGGAGCGGCGCGGCATCTCGATCGATCGCCAGGTGCTGTCTCGTCTCTCCGGCGACTTCGCCCAGACCGCGGCCCGCGTCGAAGCCGAGATCCAGGAGATCGCGGGCGAGCCGGTCAATGTCGGCAGCCCCAAGCAGATCGGCGACATCCTGTTCGGCAAGATGAGCCTGCCGGGCGGTACCAAGACCAAGACCGGCGCATGGTCCACCACCGCGCAGGTGCTCGACGAGCTCGCCGAGCAGGGCCACGACCTTCCGAAGAAAATTCTGGAGTGGCGCCAGGTCTCAAAGCTGAAATCGACCTACACCGACGCGCTGCCTGAATACGTCAATCCGCAGACCCATCGCGTGCACACGACTTACGCGCTGGCCGCGACCACGACGGGCCGGCTGTCGTCGAACGAGCCGAACTTGCAGAACATCCCGGTGCGCACCGAGGACGGCCGCAAGATTCGCCGCGCTTTCATCGCGACGCCCGGGCACAAGCTCGTCTCCGCCGACTATTCGCAGATCGAATTGCGGCTGCTGGCCGAGATCGCCGACATCCCCGTGCTGAAGCAGGCGTTCCGCGACGGTCTCGACATTCACGCCATGACCGCCTCCGAAATGTTCGGCGTTCCGATCAAGGGCATGCCGAGCGAAATCCGCCGCCGGGCCAAAGCGATCAATTTCGGCATCATCTACGGCATCTCGGCGTTCGGCCTCGCCAACCAGCTCGGCATCGCGCGCGAGGAGGCGTCGGCCTACATCAAGAAGTATTTCGAGCGCTTCCCCGGCATCCGCGCCTATATGGACGAGACGCGGGACTTCTGCCGGAGCCACGGCTATGTCACGACGCTGTTCGGCCGCAAGTGCCATTACCCCGACATCAAGGCGTCCAACGCCTCGGTGCGCGCCTTCAACGAGCGCGCCGCGATCAACGCGCGTCTTCAGGGCACCGCAGCCGACATCATCCGCCGTGCCATGACGCGGGTGGAGGACGCACTCGCCGAGAAGAAACTCTCGGCGCAGATGCTGCTCCAGGTGCATGACGAATTGATCTTCGAGGTGCCGGACGCCGAGGTCGAGGCGACGCTGCCGGTCGTGCAGCACGTCATGCAGGACGCGCCGTTCCCGGCCGTGCTGCTGTCCGTGCCGCTGCACGTGGATGCGCGTGCCGCGAAGAATTGGGACGAGGCGCATTGACGGCTCTTCGCCTCGGCTCACTTGCGCTTCGCTGACGCCACAAACACGGTGTCGTCCCGGCGAAGGCCGGGACCCATAACCACAGGATCGAGTTGGGCGAAGATTGCCCACTACGATCCCGCACCACACTTCTCCCTGGGGGTATGGGTCCCGGCCTTCGCCGGGACGACGCCAGAGAGACACGCACTGAATCGAATTGTCCTCCGAGCAATTGCGCGATGGCTCCGCCGCCTCGCGCATATTAGAACCACCGCATCTCCTGCACCGGTTCACCCATGCCCCACACTTCCGCGCTGCTCGGCTTCGCCCTCGTCTGCCTCGGCCTCGTGCTCACGCCGGGACCGAACATGATCTACCTGATCTCGCGCTCGATCACGCAGGGGCCGGCGGCGGGCATCGTCTCGCTCGGCGGCGTGGCGCTCGGCTTCGTGTTCTACATGCTGTGCGCGGCGTTCGGCATCACGGCGCTGCTGCTCGCCGTTCCCTTTGCCTATGACGCGCTGCGCTTTGCCGGTGCCGGCTATCTGCTGTGGCTGGCCTGGCAGGCGGTGAAGCCGGGCGGGCGCTCGCCGTTCCAGGTGAAGCAGCTTGCGATCGACAGTCCGCGCAAATTGTTCGCGATGGGCTTCGTCACCAATCTGCTCAACCCGAAGATCGCGATGCTGTATCTGGCGCTGCTGCCGCAGTTCATCGATCCCGCAGCCGGCAGCGTGCTGACGCAGTCGGTGGTGCTGGGCGCGATCCAGATCGCGATCAGCGTCAGCGTCAACGCGATGATCGCGCTCGCGGCAGGTTCGATCGCGCTGTTCCTGGCGAACCGGCCGAGCTGGATGCTGGTGCAGCGCTGGCTGATGGGCACGGTGCTGGCCGGGCTTGCGGTCAGGATGGCGGTGGAAGCGCGGAAGGTGTGATTGGCTTTCTTCCTTCTCCCCTTGTGGGAGAAGGTGGCGCGAAGCGCCGGATGAGGGGTTGCTTCCCCGAGCACAGATGCGGATGAGTTCGTGGAGACAGACCCCTCGCCCGTCTCGCCGCTACGCGGCGAGCCACCCTCCCCCACAAGGGGGGAGGGAAAAAGGCCCAATCAATCCAGCTTCGCGTCCATGCCCCGCTTCACCGCAGGCCGCGCCATCAGGGCCTCGTACCAGCGCTTGACGTTGGGGAAGTCGGCCAGCTCAACCTTGTGGCGTGGATGGCGCCAGGCCCAGCCCAGGATGGCAAAATCGGCAACCGAGAGGTCGCCGGCGACGAAGTCGCGGTCCGCCAGCCGGCGGTCGAGCACGGCGTAGAGCCGGCGGGTTTCGGCCATGAAGCGCTTCAGGCCGTAGGCGCGGTCCTGCTCGTTCTCGAGCGCGATGAAATGATGCACCTGGCCGGGCATCGGGCCGAAGCCGCCCATCTGCCACATCAGCCATTCGTAGACCGGAATACGACCCGCGAGCGATTTCGGCAGGAATTTGCCGGTCTTTTCGCCCAGGTAGAGCAGGATCGCACCGGATTCGAAGATGCTGACGGGCTTGCCGTCCGGTCCCTCGGGGTCGACGATCGCAGGGATCTTGTTGTTGGGGGAGAGCTTCAGGAACTCCGGGGCCATCTGCTCGCCCTTGGTGATGTTCACCGGGATCACCTTGTAGGGCAGCCCCATTTCCTCCAGCGCAACCGAGATCTTGCGGCCGTTCGGCGTGTTCCAGGTGTGCAGCTCGATGGTCATGCGTCGTTTCCTTCCCCAAAAGGCATGAGCCCTCACCTACTCCAGAAGGTTGCGACCCCACAACCGGCGGTCCGGGATGGCCGATCGTCGGCCGATCCCTGTTGACTGGACCTGTCCCCTCTGGAATGTCGCGGCCGTCGCGGATAAATTCCGCCACTTCCAAAAACGCTCCCGAGGGACCGCCGTGTCGAAATCAGCCTCCCGCGCCCGCCTGTTCGAAATCATCCGCCGGCGCTCCTTCGGCCGCGGCGAGGTGACGCTCGCGTCGGGCCGCAAGAGCGATTTCTACTTCAACCTCAAACCGACCATGCTCGACCCGGAGGGCGCGACGCTGCTCGCCGAGCTGACCTATGAGGCGCTGAAGGACGACAATCTCGATTTCATCGGCGGGCTCGAGATGGGCGCGGTGCCGCTCGCCGGCGCGCTGGCGCAGATCTCCTGGATCAAGGGCCACCCGATCGCGGCGTTCTTCGTGCGCAAGAAGCCGAAGGAGCACGGCGCCAAGCTCGCGATCGAAGGCCTGCCCAGGGGCGAGACGCTCCAGGGCAAGCGCGTCGTCATCGTCGAGGACGTCACCACGACAGGTGGCTCGGCGATGAAGGCGGTGGAATCCGTGCGTGAGACCGGCGCCGAGGTGGTGCTGGTGCTGACCATGGTCGACCGCGAGGAAGGCGCCACCGACACGTTCGGGGCGGCCGGCCTGCCGTTCCGCTCGCTCTACAAGGCGTCGGAATTCTTGAAGGCGTGACGACTCTTCCCCCTCGCCCCGTTCTTACGGGGCCGCGACGAGCTTCGCTCGCGCTGACGGTTGGGGTGAGGGGCCACCCTCCACGGGTGAGATGGCCGCGAGACCTGTCCCCCCTCACCCGGATCGCAAGGGCGATCCGACCTCTCCCCGCAAGCGGGGAGAGGTGACCTCAACCGCTCATTTACCATCCCGCCTTATGGTGAATCCTGTGCTGAGACCTCGCGGGTCGCGGCCGGTTCAGTAGCGTCGGGTGGAGTAAGCGTTGCGTACAGTCATGTCCCATGCGCGCCGGCGGCGTCGCGCGATGCTTGTGGCCGCCACCCTGGCAGCCCCGCTGCTTGCAGCTCCCGCCCCGGTTTCGGCCGAAGGCCTGTTCGACTTCTTCTTCGGCGGCATGCAGCAGCAGCGGCCGCAGCGCGAGGTGCCGCAGCAGGCGAGCTCCTACGCCGATCCCTTCACCGGCCAGCAGAATCCCGCAACCCCGCAATATGTGCCACCGACACGCTCAGCGGCCGCCGGCGGCTCGGGCCCGGCGTTCTGCATGCGTAGCTGCGATGGCAAATATTTCCCGCTGATGCGCGGCCTCGCCTCGCCGGCGCAGATGTGTCAGGCGTTCTGTCCTGCCAGCGCGACAAAGATTTATTTCGGCTCCTCGATCGACGGCGCCGCGTCGCAGACCGGCGAGCGCTACGCCGACAGCGAGAACGCGTTCGCCTATCGCAAGGCGCTGCGCGCGGACTGCACCTGCAACGGCCGCGAGCCGGTCGGCCTTGCCCCGGTCGATCTCGCGCTGGATTCTTCGCTGAAGGCCGGCGACGTGATCGCCACCTCCGACGGCCTCGTCGCCTATACCGGCATCCGCGTTGGCAACGAGCAGACCGCCGACTTCACCCCGGTCGCCTCCTATCCCGGCCTCACCGCACAGGTCCGCGCGCGCCTCGGCGAGATGAAGGTGGCCCCGGTGCGCGCAGAGACGGTGGCAGCAGATGCGCCGGCAGCGGAGATCGTGCGCGAGACGCTGCCTGATGTGACGGTGCCGAAGACGCAGGCGAAGCCGGCGAAGCGGGCAGGACTGGATTAGGACCCAACTGTAACCAAGCCGTCGTTGCGAGGAGCACTTGCGACGAAGCAATCCAGAATCCCTCCGCGGACAGATTCTGGATTGCTTCGCTACGCTCGCAATGACGGAGGATGGTGAGTCACCTCCCGATAATCACCCCGATCACATTCGGCGCCGCCAGATATTTCTCCTCGATCGCCGCCCGCGCGGCGGCGCGGTTCTCCTGGGTCAGCAGGCCGCGCTTTTCGGCCAGGATCATCCAGCAGAAACCCCACCAGTCGGTCAGCATGCCCTGATCGCCAACGAGGTCATAGCCCTGCTCGGCCGCGAAGATGCGCGCATGCGCTTCGTCCAGCGTGTCGAGAAACAGGTGGTCCTCGACCGAGAACAGGTCGTCGCTGATGTCGTCGATGGTGTAGCCCCAGATCGACTGGCACACCGCGTTGAACTCGCGGTCGAGCTGGTCGTCATCGATCCTCTGGCGCCGCGCCGCCTGATGCAGCCGCGACAGCGAGCGCGCGAAATCGGCGATCCGGGTGAGGGCAAACTGGTCGAAGGCAATGGTGGACATGTAGTCCTCGCAAAGTCGGACAGACGCTAGATATTGTGTCGGCAACGCGCCGAATCACAATGATATATCAAAGGCTTGCTAAATTGTTCTTAATTTGTTCTGATGCTGAAGGATTGGTTGTTGAGATCGTCGTCCTGGCGAAAGCCAGGACCCATTACCCCGGTCAGCGTTGCCTTTGCGAGCTTGAGCCATGAGCGCAGGCAGCTACTACGTCTACATCCTCGCAAGCCGCCATCACGGGACGATCTATATCGGCGTGACCAACGACATCCGCACGCGGCTTGAACAACATCGCTCCGGCCGCGGCTCCAAGTTCGTGCAGAAGTACAATATCTTCCGTCTCGTTCACGTCGAAGCGTTCGCGACGCCGCGGGAAGCCATCGCGCGCGAGAAGCAGCTCAAGTTCTGGAAACGGGACTGGAAGATCAAGCTGATCGAACAAGAAAATCCCGACTGGAATGACCGCTCGGGCCTTCTCTGACAGTCGGGGTAATGGGTCCTGGCTTTCGCCAGGACGACGTTGTGGTGAAAGCTGGCGCGAAGGCGACACCGAAATCTTCGCCGGGACGACGATGGGGAAGCAGTTTCCGCTTCCCTCCCCTCCCCCTCAATTCACCGCCGACACCAACTTGTCCCCGCACGCATTCGCATAAAACTTGCCGCCGCATTGGCGCTTGATGGCGGCGCAGCGTTGTGCGGGAGACGCATTCTGTGGAACGCTGAAGCCGCAGCTCAGGCCATCAGTGCTACGGCCCTTGCCGGCGGCGAAGGCGGCGCTCGAGGTGGCGATGCAGATGACGAGGAGCGCTGCAGCAGCGATTTCAATCAGCAGTCTCATGGGGCGTCTCCTCCACACTGATGGCTGAATTGGCCGCCATTCTAGCACCAAATCCACGTTCTCCGTGCTCGTCCGGGTTCCCAAATCGGCCCGTTCCTTGCATAAATTTGCGCCAGCGCAGTGCACGGCCGCACCGGCGATAGTTCCGGTGCAGAGGCAAGACGCGTAGGGTTAGTGGTGTTTCTGTCGACCAGGAAGTGACGGCCTTGCAAGATCAATCGTTCCAGCCAAACTTTCCCGCCCCCGACCAGCCCATCGACGAGCTCGCGCTGGCCGAGATCAAGGGCGCGATCCTGGCGAAGCTGCGTCTTGCCATCGGCAAGGACGCCGGCATGGCGACCAGGCACGACTGGTACCAGGCCGCGGCGCTCGCGCTGCGCGACCGCATCGTGCATCGCTGGCTCACGGCCGAGAAGCACAGCTACGACGCGGGGCGCAAGCGCGTCTATTATCTCTCGCTCGAATTCCTGATCGGCCGCCTCTTCACCGATGCGCTCAACAATATGGGGCTGCTCAAGATCTTCGAGGTCGCGCTCGGCGATCTCGGCGTCTCCCTGCCCGAACTGCGCAAATGCGAGCCGGATGCCGCGCTCGGCAATGGCGGTCTCGGGCGGCTTGCCGCCTGCTTCATGGAGAGCATGGCAACGCTCTCGATCCCGGCGATCGGCTACGGCATCCGCTACGATTACGGCCTGTTCCGCCAGATCATCAACCAGGGCTGGCAGCAGGAATATCCGGACGAGTGGCTCGGCTTCGGCAACCCCTGGGAATTGCAGCGGCCGGAAGTGATCTACAACATTCATTTCGGCGGCGGCGTCGAGCATGTCGACGACAAGGGCCGCGACCGCGCGATCTGGCATCCGGGCGAGACCGTGCAGGCGATCGCCTACGACACGCCGATCGTCGGCTGGCGCGGCCAGCACGTCAACGCGCTCCGCCTGTGGTCGGCACGCTCGCCCGATCCGTTGAAGCTCGACGCCTTCAACAAGGGCGACTATGTCAGCGCCAGCGCCGAGCAGTCGCGCGCCGAAGCGATCTGCAAATTCCTCTATCCGAACGACGAGAGCCCGGCGGGCCGCGAGCTGCGCCTGCGCCAGGAATATTTCTTCGTCTCCGCCTCGCTCCAGGACCTGGTCAAGCGGCATCTGTCGTCCGACGGCCAGCTTCGCAGCCTGTCGTCGAAGGTCGCGGTGCAGCTCAACGACACCCATCCGAGCCTCGCCGTCACCGAGCTGATGCGGATCCTCGTCGACCTGCACAATTTCCGCTGGGACGAGGCATGGAAGATCACGGTCGCGACGCTGTCCTACACCAACCACACGCTGCTGCCCGAGGCGCTCGAGACCTGGCCGGTCGAGCTGTTCGAACGCCTGTTGCCGCGGCATCTGGAGATCATCTACCGCATCAACGTCCAGCATCTGGCGCTCGCCGAGGCGCGCGCGCCCGGCGACATCGACTTCCGCGCCTCGGTCTCGCTGATCGACGAGAAGAGCGGCCGCCGCGTGCGCATGGGCCAGCTTGCCTTCGTCGGCTCGCACCGCATCAACGGCGTCTCGGCGATGCATTCGGACCTGATGCGCGAGACCGTATTCCACGATCTCAACCATCTCTATCCCGGCCGCATCACCAACAAGACCAACGGCATCACCTTCCGCCGCTGGCTGATGCTGGCAAACCCGAAGCTGACCGACCTGTTGCGCGAGACCTGCGGCGACGCCGTGCTCGACGATCCGACGCAGCTCTCACTGATCGAGGCGCGCGCCAGCGACGTCGAATTCCAGAAGAAATTCCGCGCCGTCAAGCATCACAACAAGACGGCCCTGGCGCGGCTGATCGGCGAGCGGCTCGGCATCAAGGTCGACCCGGGCGCGCTGTTCGACGTGCAGATCAAGCGCATCCACGAATACAAGCGCCAGCTGCTCAACGTCATCGAGACGGTCGCGCTGTACCAGTCGATCAAGGACGATCCCAACGGCAACTGGGTGCCGCGGGTGAAGATCTTCGCCGGCAAGGCGGCGGCGAGCTACAAATACGCCAAGCTGATCATCAAGCTGATCAACGACGTCGCCGAGGTCGTCAACAACGACTCCACGATCGGCGGCAAGCTGAAGGTCGTCTTCCTGCCCGACTACAATGTCAGCCTCGCGGAGGTGATCATCCCCGCGGCCGACCTGTCCGAGCAGATCTCAACCGCCGGCATGGAAGCTTCCGGCACCGGCAACATGAAGCTGGCGCTCAACGGCGCCATCACCATTGGCACGCTCGACGGCGCCAATATCGAGATCCGCGACCATGTCGGGAACGAGAACATCGCGATCTTCGGCATGGAGGCCGGCGACGTCATGATCCGGCGCAAGCAGGGACTGGATGCCTCCGACGTGATCCGCAATTCGCCAAAGCTCCAGCGCGCCATCAACGCGGTCGGCGCCGGCGAGTTCTCGCCCGGCGACCCGGGCCGCTTCGAATCCATCGCGCATGCGCTGCGCTATCTCGACCATTACATGGTCAGCGCCGATTTCGATTCCTACTACGAGGCGCAGCGCGCGGTCGATGCGCGCTGGCAGGTGGCGCCGGCCTGGACCCGCGCTTCGATCCTCAATGTCGCGCGCATGGCGTGGTTCTCCTCCGACCGCACCATCCGCGAATATGCCGAGGAGATCTGGAACGTGCCGGTCAATCCGACCACGCCGCTGCTGCCGGACCTGCGCGACGCCGCAGGCTGATTTTCCGCAGTGTGAAATCGGCGTTACCTGCGAGGTTATTGCACAGCCAGGCAATGGCTGTGGTATGACGACCGTCATTCCGGAGCGGCTCGCAGAGCCGAACCCGGAATCTCGAGATTCCGGGTTCGATGCTTCGCATCGCCCGGAATGACAGACGGAAACACCCATGCACGCCAAGCTCCCGCACCCGTTCGACGACGCCACCCGCATCACCGCCGGTGACAGCAGCTGGCAGGGACACACCAGCGACGATTACTGGGCCTTTGTCGGTCCGTTCGGCGGCGCCACCGCCGCGACCATCTTGCGCGCGTTGATCGAGCATCCGCAGCGCGCCGGCGACCCGCTGGCGCTCACCGTCAATTACTGCGCGCCGATCGCCAAGGGCCCGTTTGACCTGGATGTGCGGCTGGTAAAGGCCAACCGCTCCAGCCAGCACTGGAGCGTCGAACTGTCGCAGGGCGGCGGCGAGGTCGCGACGCTCGCAACCGCGGTGTTCGCCGAGCGGCGGCCGTCCTGGGAGCACAGGGTGGCGACGGTCCCGGACGCAAAGCTGTTCGAAGAGACGCTGCCGTTCCCGAAAATCTCGGCGTCCTGGGCCAACCAATACGAATTCCGCTTCGTCGAGGGCGAGATGCGGATCGGCCCGCCGCAGGCCGAGCTTGCCAGCACCTATTCGAAAATCTGGATCAGCGACCGTACCCCGCGCAGGCTCGACATGCTGTCGCTGATGTCGATGTCGGACGCCTTCTTCGGCCGCATCTTCCACGCGCGGCGCGAGCTGGTGCCGTTCGGCACGGTGTCGCTGACGACCTATTTTCACACCGACAGCGAGGAGCTCGCAGCCGAGGACATCACGCGCGTGCTGGCGACGGCCGATTCGAAGATCATGCACAAGAGCTACGCCGACCAGAACGCCGAGCTGTGGTCGCCGAACGGAAGGCTGCTCGCGACGACGACGCAGATCGCGTATTTCAAGGCTTGAGCTGCCTCCACGTCATTGCGAGGAGCGTAGCGACGAAGCAATCCAGACTGTCTCCGCGGAGGGATTTCTGGATTGCTTCGCTGCGCTCGCAATGACGGTGGAGATATCTCGCCACAAACAAAAAGGGCGGCCTCGCGGCCGCCCTTTTGCATTCTCAAATGATGCGACCTTACTCCGCCGCGAGCTTCACGTCCGGCGCGGCTGCGCGCACTTCGGCGTCGACCTGGGCTTCGAACTTGGCAAAGTTCTTCTGGAACATGCCGACCAGCGCGCGCGCGGTCTTGTCGAACTCGTCCTTGTCCTTCCAGGTGTTGACCGGGTTGAGGATTTCGCTCGGCACGCCCGGCAGCGCGGTCGGGACCGCGAAGCCGAAATACTTGTCGGTGCGGAATTCGACGTTGCGAAGCGAACCGTCGAGCGCCGCGGTGAGCAGCGCGCGCGTCACCTTGATCGGCATGCGCGAGCCCGTGCCATACTTGCCGCCGGTCCAGCCGGTGTTGACCAGCCAGCAGTCGACATTGTGCTGGGCGATCAGGTCGCGCAGCATGTTGCCGTAGACGGATGGATCGAGCGGCAGGAAGGGCGAGCCGAAGCAGGTCGAGAACTCCGGCTGCGGCTCGTTGCCGAGACCGCGCTCGGTGCCCGCGACCTTGGCGGTGTAGCCGGAGAGGAAGTGATACATCGCCTGCGCCGGCGACAGCTTTGCGATCGGCGGCAGCACGCCGAAGGCGTCGGCGGCGAGCATCACCACGTTCTTCGGCTGCGGCGCGCGGCCGGTGCGCGAAGCGTTCGGGATGAAGTCGAGCGGATAGGCCGAGCGGGTGTTCTCGGTCTTGGAGCCGTCGTCGAAGTCCACCACGCGGGTGTCCTCGTCGAGCACGCAGTTCTCGAGCACCGCGCCGAAGCGCGTGCTTGCGGCATAAATCTGCGGCTCGGCTTCCTGCGAAAGCTTGATGCACTTGGCGTAGCAGCCACCTTCGAAATTGAAGACGCCGTTCGGGCCCCAGCCGTGCTCGTCGTCACCGATCAGGGTGCGGTTCGGGTCGGCCGACAGCGTGGTCTTGCCGGTGCCGGAGAGGCCGAAGAAGATCGCGGCATCGTCCTTGGCGCCGACATTGGCCGAGCAGTGCATCGGCATCACGCCGCGCTCGGGCAGATAGTAGTTCAGCGTGGTGAAGACCGACTTCTTCATCTCGCCGGCGTAGTAGGAGCCGCCGATCAGCACGATCTTGCGGGCGAAGTCGATCGCGACGACGTTCTCCGACTTGCAGCCGTGGCGCTTCGGATCGGCGCGGAAGCTCGGCATGTCGATGATGGTGAGCTCGGGCGTGAAGGTCGACAGCTCGATCGCCTCGGGGCGGATCAGCAGCGTGCGGATGAACAGCGAATGCCAGGCGAGCTCGGTGAACACGCGGGTCTTGATCCGGTAGGCCGGATCGGCGCCGCCGTAGAGGTCCTGCGCGAACAGGCTCTTGCCTTCGGCGTGCTTGAGGAAGTCCTGATAGAGCGTCTCGAACTGCTCCGCGGTGATCGACTGGTTGCCGGCCCACCACATCTTCTTGTCGGTGGTGGCGTCACGCACCGTGAACTTGTCCTTGGGGCTGCGGCCCGTGAACTCGCCGGTGTCGGCGCACAGCGCACCGTCGGCAGACAGCACCGCCTCGCCCGCGGAGAGCGAGTATTGATAGAGTTGCGGCGCGCCGAGGTTCCAGTGAACCTGTTTGAGATTCTTTAAGCCGAATTTGTCGGCGCCGAAGGCACCGTTGCGCACGCCCGTCTCTTGCACGAAAAAATCCTCCTAGAACCCGCGACACATAGCGCGACCAAGCTTTGGCGCCATCGCAGTCACCATGAATAATAGGCCATCCGGCCTAGGTTGGGCGACCTAATACTGATGAACGCTGGCGTTGCCAAGCCGATCCCGCAGGATTTGGTTTATTCAAGGACCGCGCCAAACGTCGCGCATGTCTGCTCTGAGCAGGTGCATCAAAAAATCACGAATGATCGCGCAACCAAATGCGCGTTTCGACGTTATCGGGGGTTATTGCGACGCACAATTCCCTGGCGGTCTATCGTACGTCTCCCTCGCCGATCAGTGCGAACGGTCCCCACATCGCAGGATAGGCGTTGCGCGGCGACGAGGCGTCGTCGAGATACGTCAACATGGCGCGGCGCAACGCTTGGGCACGACCGATTCCTGGTTCGTTTTTGAGCAGAGCGAATGTCGACGTGGTCAAGCGGGTGGCAGCTTCCGAATCCACTGCCCAATGCGAGACCAGGAGCGCGCGGGCACCGGCATAGAAGAACGAGCGCGCCAATCCCGACAGGGCCTCTGCGCCGGGCTTGTCGCCCGCGATAGTGTTGCAGGCCGACAGCACAACCCAATCCGCGTTGAGCTTGAGCTGGGCGACTTCGCTCGCGGTGAGAAGACCGTCGTCGAGCTCGGAGGGCTGATCGGGAATGGAGAGCGCGAGCGAAGGCTCGCCCAGTCCCTTGACGTCGCCCGCAACGAGGCCGTGGGTGGCAAAGTAGATGATGCTGTATTGAGCAAGCGCTGCACGCTTGAGCGTCGTTTCGCTGGCGTCGCGGCCGAGATGGATATCGACATCGTCTGCGCCGACATCCCTGGCCACCGCGTTCAGTTCGTCGGCAGTGTCAGGCAGCTGCGGCAGCGCTTGCGCAAGCCACGCACGATCGACGCCGGCGCCGCGCCAGAAGTCGGTATAGGCAATCGTCGCGATGCTGCGCGCGGCGACCTTGCCGCTTGCGGCGCGACGATCGGCCGGCCCTTCGGCTGCAGGGTTGAACACGGGATCGCCAAAGCCGGTCATTGGCTTGACGCCTTGATCCTTGCGCGCAAAGGCCCGCAGCGATTTCAGGCTGATCACCGACGGCAGCACCGAGACGGCCTGACGCCGCAACAGCCAGGCGGCGTTGCGATAGCCTTCGAGCTTGTCCGGGATCGCAGCTTGCGGCTTCTCGGTGACGAGCAGATGAAACGGCAGTGCGGTCAGTGCGGCCGAGGGCACCACCAGCAGGCTGCGCTTGTCTTTCGTCAGCGCTTCGACCGGGCCGAGCAGCGCGACATAGAGCTCATTGGCGAGCGCGAGGTCGAACAGGCCGGATTTGCCGGACGCATCGTGTGCCTTGCCGACGTCGAGCCCTTTGCGGAACGCCGACACTTTCTGCGCCAGCGCGTCCGCGCCAAGCGGAATCTCCTTCCAGTCGACGCCCTCGCGCGTGATCGCGATGACGTAGCCCTGCTTGTCCACGACGGAATAGATCGTCATCGCCTCGTCGGCCGACAGCAACGGCTGGATGTCCTTCACGCCGAGCGGCAGCGGATTGGACAGCGAGGCATAGTCGGGAAACTCGACGGCGAGCGTCTTCTGCAAGCCGGCGCGCTCGCTCGCGATCGCCGCGATTCGCGCGCGGCTGCGCTGCTCGGCCGCGACGTCGCGTTGCGCGGCTTGCTTGGACACCGCCGTGATGATCGCCTTGTCGAGCGCCTCGGCCTCGGCCGCGAGATCCTGCTCCTTGCGCACGAGCTCGGCGAGCCGGTCGCTGCCGGCCGCAAGCCGCACCGCGAGCTTATTCACGGCGGATGCGGCGGACGATTGCGTGCCGCGCTGGATCGCGGCCAGCGCTTCGTCGAGGGCCTTGTCGTCGGAGAGGAGATGCTGCTGCCGCGCGGAAAACAGGATCGGCAGCACCACACGCAGCTGTGCGCGGCCGCTGCGAAGCGTCCTTTCCGCCAGCGGCAAGGCATCGGCAGTGCGCCCGGAAACATAAAGGAAATAGGCGAGATTGCTGGTCGAGGTCACGACGTCAGGATGATCCGGCCCAAGCGCGCGCTCGCGGATCGCAAGGGCGCGCCGGTAGAGCGGCTCGGCATCGGCATAACGCTGCTGGTGCTCGTAGAGCCCGGCGAGATTGTTCAGCGAACGCGCGACGTCGGGATGATCCGGACCCAGCACCTTTTCGCGGATCGCGAGCGAGCGCTTGATCGGCGCCTCGGCATCCGCATCGCGGTTGAGGTCGCGATCGACCTGACCGATGTTGTTCAGAACCGTGGCGACCGCGGGATGCTCGGGCCCGGCGGCCTTCTGATAGATCGCGAGCGCCCGCTGGAACAGCGGCTCGGCGTCCGCAAAATGCTCCTGCTTCACGTAGAGCGTGGCGAGATTGTTGAGGGCCTGGCCGACATCGGGATGCTCGCGCGACAGCGCCTTTTCGCGAATGGCCAGCGCACGCTTGAACAGCGGCTCGGCTTCAGTGAAGCGGCCCTGCCGCTGATACAGCGCGGCGAGATTGTTCAGCTCGGGCGCGATCAATGCGGTGTCGAGGCCGAGCGACTTTTCCATCAGCGCGATCGCGCGCTTGTAGATCGGCTCGGCGAGGTCGTCGCGGCCCTGGCCGGCATAGACCTGGCCGAGATTGTTGAGCGCGGCGGAGAGTTCGCGGCCGTCGTTGCCCTTCTCCAGGCTCGCCACCATGGCCTGCGCCAGGGGCAGCGCCTCCGCATATTTGCCGGCCTGGTTGAGCGCGTTGATCCGCGCGCCCTGTGCGGCGAGATCGGCCTTCTGGGCAAGACCGGGGGTGGCAAGCGACGTGGTGATCGCGAGCGCCAGACCCGCGGCCAGCGCCAAACGACGATGCGTCATGAACCCTCTCGCTGCCAATCCCGAACCGCTCACGGTGTTGGGTCGCCGCGATCGGCAACGGCGTTCAATTCTGGCGCGGCTCGTCCGTCTTCGCGCGCGCTTCGCCGGCGAGGCGGACCAGCATCTTGCGCAGCGCCGTGCCGCTGGTCACCCGCTCCGGGAAGTCCAGCCGCAGCGCGGTCTGGCCGTCCTGCATGTCGAGGCCCTCAGGGTCACAGCCGGTGCAGCGCCAGTCGCCGGCGGCGGCGCCGAGCAGCCTGGTCGCGTAAAGGCCCATGGCGTCGCGGTGGTCGGCATTCATGTGCTCCACGGCCCCCTCCTCCGCCGCCATCAGGTCCTCGGCGCCGCTGAGATCGGTCAGGAACTGCTCCGGCTTGAGGTCGACGATCCGGCCGAAGCCGGCCACCAGATGGGTTCCCGTGGGCCGGATCCTGAAGAACGAGAAGTCCTTAAACGAAACAAAGGCTTCCGCCGATGGGTGCGCATTCAGATACCGCCGTTCGAGAAGATCCTTCTCGGCGCCGGCCTGCTCCGCCAGGCCGGACAACATGATCCGGGCGCCTTCTAGCGGATCGCCGGCGGCGCGCTCATCCAGCATCAGGGAGACCCGGCTATCTGCCAGGATGTTCCTGGTGTGCACGGCCAATCCGGAGATCAGCAGGATCGGCGAGCCATCCGGGTGGCTCGCCAGATTGACCAGGGAACAATAGGGATCGCCGCTGCCCACCATCAACGTTGCGAGAGCGCCCTGCCGCGACCGCCTGAGCAGCGACTTGGCGAGCTTTCCTGGGTCGAAATCGGGGGTCGGTTGCATGGGCTTTCTCGGCTCAGGTGGTTGCAAGGGGGGTCTTTTTTCGGCTAAACGGGGGTCTGGTTATGGGTCGGGATGCGGCGAATCTGCCGTGTTTCGTGGAACTTGGTCACACTTCAGCCCAGCTTGCATTGCTCGGTGACAAAGTTCGAACGCCAAGTTCGGGACCCATGTATGCGGCGCATCACTGGATTGCTCGCCGTTTCAAGCCACGACCCAAACGGAAAGCAGAAAGCAGAGGCTCATGCCCACAATCGCTTTGGTCGACGACGACCGCAACATTCTCACATCCGTCTCGATCGCGCTGGAAGCCGAAGGCTACCGCATCATGACCTACACCGACGGCGCTTCCGCGCTTGACGGTTTCCGCACCACCCAACCCGACCTCGCCATCCTCGACATCAAGATGCCGCGCATGGACGGCATGGAGACGCTGCGCCGCCTGCGGCAGAAGTCCGACCTGCCGGTGATCTTCCTGACCTCCAAGGACGAAGAGATCGACGAGCTGTTCGGCCTCAAGATGGGCGCCGACGATTTCATCCGCAAACCGTTCTCGCAGCGGCTGCTGGTCGAGCGCGTCAAGGCAGTGCTGCGCCGCTCGGCGCCGAAGGACCCGACCGTAGCGCCGAAGGAGAACGACGCCAAGGCGCTCGACCGCGGTCTTTTGCGCATGGATCCGGAACGCCATACCTGCACCTGGAAGAACGAGCCGGTGACGTTGACCGTCACCGAATTCCTGATCCTGCAGGCGCTCGCGACCCGGCCCGGCGTGGTGAAGAGCCGCAACGCGCTGATGGACGCCGCCTACGATGACCAGGTCTATGTCGACGACCGCACCATCGACAGCCACATCAAGCGGCTGCGCAAGAAGTTCAAGGTGGTCGACAACGAGTTCGAGATGATCGAGACGCTGTACGGCGTCGGCTATCGTTTCAAGGAAGCCTGAGGCGGCAGGGCACCTTCGCGAATGTCCGGAGCATTGCCGGTTCTGGTTCCATCGGAACCGGGATGACTCTAGAATGCGGGGACCGTCGCACGAGCTGTCCTAACGCGGGCGTAAGCATTGCTGGACCGAACGCAGCCTGACCCGAACCAGAGCGCCGAGGATATCGCATCCGACGGCGTTCCGGTGCACGTCGCCGAGGACAAGCCGGCGGCGCAGGGCTGGCGGCCGCTGAACTGGCTCAAGCGCGCCGGGCAATTCTTCTTCGCGCTGTCCTTCTCGAGCCTGACCCGCCGCATCGTCTCGCTCAACCTCGCCGGCCTCGTCGCGCTGGTGGCGAGCATCCTCTATCTGTCGCAATTCCGCGCCGGCCTGATCGACGCGCGCGCGCAGAGCCTGCTGGTGCAGGCTGAGATCATCGCCGGTGCGATCGCGGCCTCCGCGACGGTGCAGACCAACGCCATCACCATCGACCCCGACCGGCTGCTCGACCTCAAGCCGGGCGAGACCTATGGCGGGTCGGACGACTATTCGCCGCTGGATTTTCCGATCAATCCGGAGCGCGTCGCGCCGGTGCTGCGCACGCTGATCTCGCCGACCAAGACGCGCGCCCGCATCTACGATCCGAACGGCAGCCTGCTGCTCGACAGCCGCAACCTCGAGAACGTGCTGCGCTTCCCCCTGCCGCCGCTGTCCGCCGAGAAGCCCGGCGTAGTCGAGCGCGGCATGGTCGCGGTGCGCACCTGGCTGAACCGCGGCGACCTGCCGCTCTATCGCGAGCTCGGGCCCGAGAACGGCAATGGCTATGCTGAAGTGGGCGACGCGCTCCAGGGCCAGAAGCGCTCGATGGTTCGGGTCAATGCGCGCGGCGAGGTGATCGTCTCGGTCGCGGTCCCCGTGCTGCGCTCGCGCGCCATCCACGGCGCGCTGATGCTGTCCACCCAGGGCGACGACATCGACCAGATGGTCACCGCCGAGCGCCTCGCCATCCTGAAAGTCGGCGGCGTCGCCGCCGCGGTCATGATCATGCTGTCGCTGCTGCTGGCCAGCACGATCGCAGGTCCCGTACGCCGGCTCGCGGACAGCGCCGAGCGCGTCCGCCGCCGCATCAAGACCCGCGTCGAGATTCCCGACTTCACCCGCCGTCGCGACGAGATCGGGCATCTGTCCGGCGCGCTGCGCGACATGACCAACGCGCTCTACAGCCGCATCGAGGCGATCGAGATGTTCGCCGCCGACGTCGCGCACGAATTGAAGAACCCGCTGACCTCGCTGCGCTCCGCGGTCGAGACGCTGCCGCTGGCGCGCAACGAGAACAGCCGCGCCCGCCTGCTTGAGGTAATCGAGCACGACGTCAAGCGGCTCGACCGCCTGATCTCTGATATCTCCGACGCCAGCCGGCTCGATGCCGAATTGCAGCGGCAGGACGCGATTCCGGTCGATCTGCGCCGCCTGCTCGGCACGCTGGTCTCGGTCGCCAACGAAACCAAGCTCGGCCACGACGTCGCGGTCGAGGCGCGCTTCGAGGGGCGCGGGCCGACCGACACGTTCGCCGTGACCGGCCACGATTCACGGCTCGGGCAGGTGGTCTCGAACCTGCTCTCCAACGCGCAATCCTTCTCGGAGGCCGGCAGCAAGGTGCGCCTCACCTGCCGCCGCGTGCGCGGTGAAATCGAGATCGTGGTCGACGACGACGGCCCCGGCATCCGCGATGACGCGCTGGAGCGCATCTTCGAGCGCTTCTACACCGACCGTCCGCATCAGGGCTTTGGCCAGAACTCCGGCCTCGGGCTCTCGATCTCCAAGCAGATCGTCGACGCGCATGGCGGGCGCATCTGGGCGGAGAACCGCCCCGGCCCCGCGGACGAGGACGGCGCGCCGACGGTTGCCGGCGCGCGCTTCGTGGTGAGGCTGCCCGCGCTATGAGCGACGGCGGGCCCAGCGTGCACGCCTCCGCGGTCAAGGTCGGGAATCTGGCGGTGCTGATCCGCGGACCGTCGGGCTCCGGCAAGTCGCGCCTTGCCTTCGATTTGATCATGGCGGGGCGCGCCGGCGTGGTCGAAAGGGCCGTTCTGGTCGGTGATGACCGTGTCCATCTGGCGACAGTCGGCGACGAAATTGAAGTCCGCCCCGCGCCGCCGCTCGCCGGCCTGATCGAGATCCGGGGCCTCGGAATCCGCCGCTGCGACTTCGTGGAGCATGCGACCGTCGGCCTCGTGGTCGATCTGGCCGCCGCGGACGCGGAACGCCTGCCGCCGGCCGAATCCCTGAAAACAAGCATTTTAGGTGTCGAAATACCGCGAATCCCTGTTAGCCGCGATTATTCGCCCCTCCCACTGGTTGTTGCGGCCTTGACCACTACCAAGAGTTCATCTTCCGTTAATCCCTGAGGCGATTGTTTGAAGGGAAATGGTAACCATATGAACCCCACTATCGCGACCGAATAGACCGGCGCAGCTCCCCTCATCCATCCGTCTAAGTTCAGGGAGATACGCAACATCCCCTCTTGCGCAGGGGCTCTGGATGGTCAAAGTGGCGCGTTCGTGCGGTGCACCAAAAGCGCCCGCGAGGAGTTTTCCGATGATTGGTCTAGTACTTGTGACCCACGGGCGCCTTGCCGACGAATTCAAGGCAGCGCTTGAACATGTCATGGGCCCACAAAAGCAAATCGAAGCGATTACGATCGGCGCTGAAGATGATTCCGATCTGTGCCGAAGCGACATCATCGAGGCGGTTAACCGCGTCGATTCCGGCGACGGCGTTGCGATCCTCACCGACATGTTCGGCGGCACGCCATCCAACCTGGCAATATCCTGTATGAGCCGGCCGAAGGTCGAGGTGCTCGCGGGCATCAACCTTCCGATGCTGGTGAAGCTCGCCAAGGTGCGTGAGGAACGCGCGCTGCCCGACGCGATCGCGATGGCCCAGGAAGCGGGTCGCAAATACGTCACCATCGCCAGCCGCGTGCTCGCCGGCAAATGAGCGACGACGCGCCGCAAGCCGGGTCGGGCGTGCCCGCGGGCGCGATCTCCAAGGAGCTCCTCATCATCAACAAGCGCGGCCTGCACGCACGCGCCTCGGCGAAATTCGTCCAGGCGGTCGAGCGCTTCAACGCGCAGGTGTGGGTGACGCGCGGCGGCGAGACCGTCGGCGGCACCTCGATCATGGGCCTGATGATGCTCGCTGCGGGACCCGGCACGACGATCACGGTCGCTGCGGCCGGTGCGGATGCCGATGCCGCGCTCGCGGCGATCACGGAGCTCGTTGAAAGCAAGTTCAACGAGGAAGGGATTTAGCGCCCTCCCGCCATGCGCCGTGCTGCACTCCCTCGCCCCGTTCTTACGGGGAGAGGGTTGGGGTGAGGGGCCTCTCTCCACACACGAGATCGTTGTGAGACCTGTACCCCCTCACCCGGATCGCAAGAGCGATCCGACCTCTCCCCGCAAGCGGGGAGAGGTGAACAGAGGTCACTTCGCCGGCGGCGCGATGTAGATGTTCCAGCTCATCGACGGGCCGGCCTTGCCATGGGTGAAGCGGCGCGTCGTCATCACGATGCGCTCGGCGTTCGGCGCAGTCTCCGACACCCATTTCTCGAACGCCGGCAGACGGCCGTCGGTCGGATCGAACACGCCGATGAAGCCGTAGGTCTTGACGTCATCGCGCGAGGTCAGCCCGGAATCCCAGGCCTCTAACGGCAGCAATGCGGACGGATGGTCCGGGCTGTAGAACACCAGCGGCTGGATCTGTTCCATCGTGCCGGCAACGACGGCCCAGCGCGAGCCGAAGCGGGTGTGCCAGGCCTGGGTCAATTCGCGCGCGAGCTCCGAGCGCGCGCCATAGATCGCTGCGTTGCCGGCATTGGCCGCCATCTCGCGCGCGGCGATCCAGGGCGAGGCGGCAAGCGTCGCAACGCTGAGCACGAGCCAGATCGCGACGATGTTGAACAGGGTCGCGCTCTGCACCCGCAGCGCGGGGATCGCGACCAGCGCCAAGGGCACCAGGAAGAACAGCGAGATGCCCCAATCGGTCTTCATGTAGATGCTGAAAACCAGTGCGCCGAGCGGCGGGCCGACCGCGACGATGATCTGGATGATCCAGACATTCAGCGCCTGCGAGACATTGACACCCGGATTGGCGCCGCGCGCCCAGGCGCGGGTGACGATGCGCGAGGGCGTACGCAGCAGCAGCTTGCGCCACGGCGGCACCCACGCCATGGCGAGCGCGGCGAGCGCGACGGGAAGCGCCAGCAGCGCGACATTATGCAGGGCATAGCCGGCCACCAGCTGATGCACGAGGCGGCTGTCCTCGAGGCTGTAGGTGTCGCCGGCATAGGTCAGCGGCACGAAATGCACCTCCGCCAGCCAGACGATGTGCGGGATCATCGCCACCACCATCGTCGCGATCGCCACCCACGGCGCCGGCGACAGCAGGAACCGCAGTCGCTCCGGATGGATCAGCGCGGCAAGGCCGATGGCGCCGATCATGGTCAGCACCCAGTATTTGGTCATCAGCGCCAGCGCGCCGGCAAGGCCGAGCCAGATCCCGGACTGCCAGCTCCTTTTCTCGAAGGCGTTGAGATAGGCGAACACGAGGAGCGGCAGCGTGACGAGCTGGAGCAGGTCGGGGTTGTACTTGAAGCCCTTGAAATTGAAGATCGGGTAGAGCGCGACCATCACCACGACCAGGAACGCGCGCCGTGCGTCCACGACGCGCAAGCTCAGCAGCCAGCAGATCACCATGCCGATGCCGACGGTCGTCATGGCCAGCGCATAGGTCGCCCAGTCCGTCGCCGGGAACACCTTGAACCAGAGGCCGGCGACCCAGCCCGACAGCGGCGGGTGCTTGCCGTAGCCCCACAGGAATTTCTGGCCCCAGCCCCAGGCTTCCGCGACGTCCATGTGAACGTCCTGCGCTGCCTTGAGATTGATCAGGATGAAGGTCCAGAGCACCGCATGCAGGATCGCGAGCTGGATCACCAGCCACAGGCGGGCCTCCGGCCGGACCGCGCTGGCAACCAGCCAGGCCCGGAAGCGGTTGAAACTCACCCAGGTCTTCGCGCGGGCTCGGCCAGATGGGATTGAGGTCGTCGACATCAGCCGTTGCGTAGCGCGTTTTGGCCCGTCGTGGAATCAGCTTGGCGTGAAGAAAGGCCCTGAAAATACAGCAATATGGTTGCCGCACGGGGATGTGAGTGGTATCCCGCGCCCATGACGACCGTCCCCATTTCCAACATCCGCAATTTCTCCATCGTCGCCCATATCGACCATGGCAAATCGACGCTGGCCGACCGCCTGATCCAGATGACCGGCGGCCTCACCGACCGCGAAATGGCGGGCAAGGAGCAGGTGCTCGATTCCATGGATATCGAGCGCGAGCGCGGCATCACCATCAAGGCGCAGACGGTTCGGCTCGCCTACCGCGCCAAGGACGGCAAGGACTACATCTTCAACCTGATGGACACGCCCGGCCATGTCGACTTCGCCTACGAAGTCTCGCGGTCGCTGGCGGCCTGCGAGGGTTCCCTGCTGGTGGTCGACGCCAGCCAGGGCGTCGAAGCTCAGACGCTCGCCAACGTCTACCAGGCGCTCGACAACAATCACGAGATCGTTCCGGTCCTGAACAAGGTCGACCTGCCGGCCGCCGAACCCGAGAAGGTCAAGCAGCAGATCGAGGACGTCATCGGCATCGACGCCTCGGACGCGGTGATGATCTCGGCCAAGACCGGCCTCGGCGTTCCCGACGTGCTGGAAGCCATCGTCACCCGCCTGCCGCCGCCGAAGGGCGATCGCGATGCGACCCTGAAGGCGCTGCTGGTCGACAGCTGGTACGACGTCTATCTCGGCGTCGTCGTGCTGATCCGCGTCGTCGACGGCGTCATGAAGAAGGGTAGCCGCGTGCGCATGATGGGCACGGGCGCTGCCTACGACGTCGAGCGCGTCGGCTTCTTCACGCCGAAGATGACGCAGGTCGACGAGCTCGGCCCCGGCGAGATCGGCTTCATCACCGCCGCGATCAAGGAAGTCGCCGACACCCGCGTCGGCGACACCATCACCGACGACAGGAAGCCTGTCACCGAAATGCTGCCGGGCTTCAAGCCGGCGATCCCGGTGGTGTTCTGCGGCCTGTTCCCGGTCGACGCCGACGATTTCGAGACGCTGCGCGCCGCGATGGGCAAGCTGCGCCTCAACGACGCCAGCTTCTCGTTCGAGATGGAAACCTCCGCGGCGCTCGGCTTCGGCTTCCGCTGCGGCTTCCTCGGCCTCTTGCACCTCGAGATCATCCAGGAGCGGCTGTCGCGCGAGTTCGATCTCAACCTGATCGCGACCGCGCCGAGCGTCATCTACAAGATGAAGCTGACCGACGGCACCGAGCTCGAGATCCACAATCCCGTCGACATGCCCGACGTGGTCAAGATCGAGGAGATCCAGGAGCCCTGGATCGAGGCGACGATCCTCACGCCCGACGAATATCTCGGCAGCGTGCTGAAGCTGTGCCAGGACCGCCGCGGCGCGCAGAAGGAGCTGACCTATGTCGGCGCCCGCGCGATGGTGAAATACGATCTGCCGCTCAACGAAGTGGTGTTCGACTTCTACGACCGCCTCAAGTCGGTCTCCAAGGGCTACGCCTCGTTCGACTATCATCTCACCGACTACAAGCCGGCCGACCTCGTCAAGATGCAGATCCTGGTCAATGCTGAGCCGGTCGACGCACTCTCGATGCTGGTCCACCGCACCCGCGCCGAGGGGCGCGGCCGCGCCATGGTCGAGAAGATGAAGGAGCTGATCCCGCCGCACATGTTCCAGATCCCGATCCAGGCGGCGATCGGCGGCAAGGTGATCGCCCGCGAGACGGTCCGCGCGCTGCGCAAGGACGTCACCGCGAAGTGCTACGGCGGCGACATCACGCGCAAGCGCAAGCTTCTGGAGAAGCAGAAGGAAGGCAAGAAGAAGATGCGGCAGTTCGGCAAGGTCGACATCCCGCAGGAAGCCTTCATTGCCGCGCTGAAGGTGGATAGCTGAGGCTGCTGCCCGGACCAGTTTTGACGTAACGAGACTGGTCAGGCCCGGCCATCCGTGGCCGGAAAACAAAAACCGCGAAAACAACCCCATGCACAGTAGCCGGCCCCTTGTCGGCATTGCGCTTTTCGAATTTTCGATTTTACGAAATCGATTTGACCCGTCGGGCAAAACAGGGGCATGATGGCATCATGGCAGCGGGTGCGACGCGGGCGCCCCTCAGGAGGCACCGGAGGCAACATGCCGAAGGCCTGAGTGATCAACATCACAGATCCAATACTTGCCTTTCGGCAGGCTCCGCATACGCTGCGCACGTGATGTTCGGGGCTGCGATGGGCGCATTTCGCTGGTTTTCATTGTTATTTGTCGTCTGGCTAACCTGCGGTTCGGCGCACGCCGAGCGCCGCGTCGCGCTCGTTATTGGCAATTCGGCCTACAAGAGCGTGCCGAGGCTTGCGAACCCGGTGAATGATGCCGCCCTGGTCGGTGGCATGTTCAAGAAGGCCGGGTTCGACAGCGTCGACGTCAAGCTCGACCTCAGCGTGGTCGATATGCGCAAGGCGCTTCGCGAGTTTGCAGGCAAGGCTCGCGAGGCGGAAGTCGCCGTCATCTATTACGCCGGCCACGGGATCGAGCTGGACGGCAACAACTACCTGATCCCGACCGATGCTGCCCTGGAAACAGACAACGACGTGTTCGACGAGGCGTTTCCGCTCGACCGAGTGTTGTTTGCCATCGAACCGGCCAAACAGCTCCGCCTCGTCATTCTCGACGCCTGCCGCGACAATCCCTTTGCCAAGACAATGAAGCGCACGGTTGCCGCCCGCGCTATCGGACGTGGTCTTGCCAAGGTCGAGCCGACCAGTTCGAACACCATGATCGCCTACGCTGCGAAGGCGGGCTCGACCGCCTCCGATGGCGACTCGAAGAACAGCCCGTTCGCGGCCGCGCTCGTCGAGCGTCTGCCCACACCGGGCCTCGACCTGCGCAAGGCCTTCGGCTTCGTGCGCGACGATGTCCTCAAGAACACCGGCTACAAGCAGGAGCCGTATGTCTATGGTTCGCTGGGCGGTGACGACGTCCCCCTGGTCCAGGCCAAGCTGGCAGCCGCATCCGGTCCTCAGGCGAGTCCCGATGACGCCGTCCGTCGGGATTATGAGCTGGCTCTGCAGATCGGCACGAGAGAGGTTTGGACGGCTTTCCTCGCGAAGTATGCCGACGGGTTCTACGCCAGCCTGGCCAAGGGGCAATTGAACCGAATCGCAGCAGAGGAGACGCGCGCCGCCGCCGCCGATAAGGCGCGGCAGGCCGAAGACGAGAAAGCGCGGCTTGCGGCGGAGCGGGCCAGGAAGGCGGAGCAAGATAGGGCGGCGGCAGCCGCCAAGGCCGCCGAAGATGCGCGGATTGCGGCTGAGAAGGCCAAGCAGGTCGAAGAGGCCAAGGCCGCCGCGGCCGAGCAGCGCAGGAAAGAGGCCGAGGCCGCAGCAGCCAAAGCGCTCGCCGACAAGCAGGCAGCCGAGAAGGCTCTTGCGGACAAACAGGCCGCCGACAAAGCCGCTGCCGAGAAAGCCGCCGCAGAGCTGGCGGCGAAAAAGGCTGCCGAGAAGCCGGCAGGCGCGGGTGGCGAACAGAAGGTCGCGGCGCTCGCGCCGCCGTCGGCGCAGCCTGCCATGCCACCCCTGGAGGTCGCGAAATCGGTGCAGTCGGAATTGCGCCGGGTCGGGTGCCTGACTGCGTCGGCTGACGGTGACTGGAATGCGACGTCACAGCGCTCGCTGACGCTGTTCAACAAGTATGCCGGAACGAAACTCGACGCCAGGCTCGCCAGCTTCGACGCGCTCGACGCCATCAAGGCGAAGCCGGGCCGGGTCTGCCCGCTGGTGTGCGACCATGGCTTCAGGGCCGACGGCGATGCCTGCGTCAAGATCACATGCCGTGCCGGCTCCCGCGTCAATGACGACAACGAATGCGAGAAGATCCCGGAGAGGAAACCCGCGGCCGCGCGCGAGAATGCAAAGGGACGAGACGAGCAGCGCAAGCAGGTTGAATCGGCACCGACCAAGCCGCAGAGCACCGGCCAGATGGTTTGCAATGCGGCGGGATGCCGCCCAGTACGTCCGGGATGCAAGCTCGGCTATGCAAGGTCCGGGCAGGGCGTGACGGTCGCTGAAGGGACCCGGGAAGTCTGCAATTGAGGCGACGGGGATAGATTTGCGGCGATGAAAGAGATTTCCCCTGGATAGTGAGCGCTTCGTTCCAACTCTCGATGATCGGGTGTACGGAAAGCCAGTGTCCGCCTTTCCTAAAGCGGTGACACAGCGCCTCGTCGGCTCTTGGCCATCGCGCCGGCGAGCGCAACGCAGCGGCTTGTCCGGAGCCCGGCGCAAGCCGGAGGTCGCCGGCTGAGGGGTAAACCGACGCGGTTGCCCCCAAGCCGGCCATTCCCCGACTGTTCAGTTTCCGTCAGGTGCTCCGCCCGGAAAGCCGACGACGCCCGTCAGGGACCTCCATCTCGTGCCCCCGCGCGGCTTCACGACGTCTTCTGCTTCGCTTCGACGTATCGCGCGAAGTTGTCGAGGATCGCCTGCCAGCCGCCTTGCTGCTGCTCGACCGAGTGGGTCGGCTCGCTATCGAAGACAACGCGGACGACAATGCCATTCGAGCCCGGCACGAACTCAACCTCGGCCTTGCGATCGCCGAACGCATATTCGATCAGCTTGTGTTCGACGATCTTGGTGTAGGTGCCGGCGAAGTCAAAGCCCATGCTGCCGTCCTTGGCCTCCATGCGAGACGAGAAGATGCCGCCTTCTCGCAGGTCGACCGTCGCCTTGGTTGTATGCCAGTCGTCGGACGCCGCGTTCCACTTCACGATGTCGGCAGGCGTCGTATAGGCACGCCAGACCTGATCGATGGGGGCTGCCACGGTGGTTTCGACGGTGATCCTCATGAACATTGCTCCTGGTTCGATTTTGACGGTCGAGGTGACGGCATCACTGACGTGTGCGAGGTCCGACCAAGGACGATCGAGACCGGTCCGTGCCGACATGGTCGTGTCGTGAATCTCCAGAAAAAAGCAAACCCGTCACACTGAAGGGCGAGCAAATGCGCGGTCATGAGGTCCAAGGCGCTGTCAGATCATTGCCCGAGCTGTTGAAGCACGGCGGACCACAACGCAAGCGGCTCCCTGAGGGCTCCCGGTTCGGACGGCTTTTGGCGAACGGCGGTGTGCACCATGACGAGCTTCGAGGCCGGATCGACCAGGATGACCTGACCGCGGATGCCGAGCAGGGCAAATCTGCGCTGCTCGCCGGGCAGGAGCCACACCTGATAGCCGTAGCCGAAATAGGGTGTGGCCACGCGCGGAGCGAGATGACCGTCGTCTGGCCTGACCGTCGTGGCATCCAGCAGCCATTGCCGGGGGATCAACTGACGGCCTTCCCAGGCGCCGTCATGCGCGAGCAGCCGGGCGAGGCGCGCATAGTCGCGCAAGGTTGCGTTGAAGCAGCAAAAGGCAATCTCCTGCCCGCTGCCATCGATCGCCCATGAGGCATCCGCTTCAGTGCCGATGGCATCCCAGATCCGGTCGTGGAGATAGTCGGCAACCGGCGTGCCCGTCGCGGAGCGCAGGACCAGGCCCAAGATCTCGGTTTCCACACTGGCATAGTGCCATCGGGTCCCCGGCGGGGCGGTTCTTGTATTGAATTGTGCGACGACGGCGGCGGGATCTTTCGGCTCTTCAACGAACAGGGCTCGCCCAAGCCGGGCTATGTCATCTTGCCCGTCATAGACCTCGGAAAATTCGACGCCCGACGACATGTTCAGCAGGGCCCGGATGGAGGTGCTTCCATATTCCGTTCCCGCAAGGCCGGAGACGTAGGTCGAGACGGGGTCGTCGATCGACTTGATCCGTCCCTCCGAGACCGCGATCCCGACCAGCATGCCCACCAGCGTCTTGGCCATGGACTGCGAGAGAAAGCGGTCGTGGTCGGTCCGCGCATATTGATAGTGCTCGTACAGGATTGTGTCGTCCCTGGCGATCAGGAGTCCCGTCACCGGGTTGCGTTTGAGGTAATCCGCGATGCTCAGCCGTTCCGTACCGAAACTGTAGGCGATCGACGGCTCCGGCGCGCGCTTGAACTGCCAGGGCGCCGTCGCCCGACCGATCGGGCGCGAAGGATAGATCTCGCCGAAATGGCTGTAGACGCCGACGAGCTTGTCGAGCTGGGTGGTGGTCCCCCGCGTGCCGACCGGATAGCCGGACGCCGCGCCGTAGAGCTCGGCATCGGGGCCGCTCTCCGAGAAGACCGGTCCCGCCTCGCCGGGAAAGCTTCGGACGTCCTGTGCGCAGGCCAGGGGCGCCCAGAGCGCGGAGGCGAGAATGACAGGCAAGAAAAGCCCCCGGCAACCGCGGGGCTTGCTGAGTGCTCCCCAATTCATCGTACTTGTCTCCTCACACATCTTTGTTTGTGTGCGTTTATGAGAGCAACCTCGCAGACCGGTGACGGAGGCATGCTATCATTACGGGTAGACGGTGTCAGCATGTGGCCCACCGCCGACGTCGGCCGAATTCTGCGCCACCGAGACATCCATCATCCGATCGCGAAATCAGCCGCTGTCTCGGCGTGGATCGCCGTCGTGTCGAAGGTCTCGACTGTCGTGTCGCCCTGCCCGACCAGCATCGTGATCTCGGTGCAGCCGAGGATGATGCACTCGGCACCACGGGCGACCAGCGCCGCCATCACCTCCCGATAGCGGCAACGCGAGGGGGCGGCGACGTTTCCAAGGCACAGCTCGTCGTAGATGATGCGGTTGACGTCGGCCCGCGCCTCGGCGGGAGGAACGAGGACGTCGAGATCATGCGCGCGCAGCCGGTCGATGTAGAAGTCTTCCTCCATCGTGAACTTCGTGCCGAGCAACCCGACGCGCCGGTATCCTCTGGACCGGATGCGCTGTGCCGTTGAGTCGCCGATATGGATGAAGGGAATGGTCAGCTTCGCCACGATCTCGGGCGCCAGCTTGTGCATCGTGTTGGTGCACAATACGATCGCCCGCGCGCCGGCGCTTTCCAGGCGCAGCGCGACCTCGGCGAGGCTGCTTGCGGCCTCCTGCCAGCGGCCGGCGTACTGCATCTCCTTGATCTCCTGAAAATCGTAGGAATACATCAGCAACGGGGCCGAGTGCAGCTTGCCCATGCGGTCGCGGACACGCTCGTTGATCAGCTTGTAATAGAGCGCGGTGCTCTCCCAGCTCATGCCTCCGATCAGGCCAATGGTTCGCATCCCGGCATCTCCCAAAACTCGCTCGATGGATCGTAGACGAAGACGCGGAAGCTCGCCATGACGCGATTGAACCGGCCGCAAGTCCGGCTACACCAAACAAGGTCGTGCCGCTGCAATAGCCGCCGTTTCTCGCAGATGGATGCGCGATACGGATGAAGCGGGTGCCTGTATGCAGTTTTTCCTGTGTGAGATCGTCGCCCGAATCGTCGCGATCTATCTGTGCGTCGATTGCGGGCGCATGCTGCGCTATGGCTATGCCGACCGGAAAATCAGGGCCTTCAGTCCCGATCTCGTGGTCTGGCTGCTGGACTGGTCGCGGCAGGTTTTCCAGAGGGACACCGCGCCGGTCCAGTACTGGATAGAAATGGGCCATCAGGCCATCTGCCTTTTGGCGTGCCTCGTCGTCGCGATCTTCGGGTGGTGGCTACCGAACGGCTGAGCAGCCGGCGATGGCGTTCCGGGACCGCAACCGACCTCGCCCTGGGGCGAGCGAGCGCGGGCAATCTTGATCCTCCCTGCCAAATAGACCACCATCGCTTGTCTTACCGCTCACGGCAGAATGGGCGAGGAAACGCAGATGAACGCAACTCGCGGGTTTGGCCTGGTTGAGCGGGCGCGGGCCATCGCACCACTGATCGCGGGCGAGGCCGACGAGATCGAGCGGACGCGGAGGCTGACGCCGGCCGTCGTTTCAGCGCTGGTCGAGAACGGGCTCTATCGCGCGCTGCTGCCGCAGAGCCTTGGTGGCACGGAAGCTCCGATCGAAGCCTTCATGCAGATGCTGGAGGAGATCGCGAAGGCGGACGCCTCCACGGCCTGGTGTCTCGGCCAGTGCTGCGTCTGCGCGATGATCGCGGCCTCGCTCGACCGCGACACCGCGCACGAGATCTTCAACACACAGCCGGGCATCCTCGCCTGGGGTGCGATCGCGCATGAGGCGCGCGCGGTCGAGGGCGGCTATCGCGTCACCGCGCGCTGGGATTTTGCCTCGGGCTCGCGGCAGGCGAACTGGCTGGGGGCGCATGTCCGCATCGTCGGCGCCGACGCTGTGCCGCGAAAAAATGCCGACGGCTCGCCAGAGGTGCGCACCATCCTGTTTCCGGCAGAGAGCGCCGTGCTGCACGACGTGTGGCAGGCGATCGGGCTCGCCGGCACCGGCACGGATTCCTATGAGGTGAGCGACCTCTTCATCCCCGAGCGCTTCACCGCGTTCCGTGACGTGCCGTCGGCGCTGCGCGAGAAGGGACCGCTCTACAGGATCGGCACCGGCTCGACCTTCAGCCTCGGCTTTGCCGCGGTGTCGCTCGGCGTCGCGCGCGCCACGCTGGATGCGGCGATCGCACTGGAGCGCGGCAAGCACCAGTCGCTGGCGGCCAGCGCCATGCGCGACAACCAGTCGGTCCAGGGCCTGATCGGCCACACCGAGGGCGACCTTCGCGCCGCGCGCGCCTATCTCTACGCCACCGCAAATGCGATGTGGCGCGATCTCAGCGCGACCGGCGAATTCAGCGCGGCGCATCGCAGCGCGGTTCGCCTCGCCGCGACTTGGACCATTCACCAGTCGGCCAAGGTGGTGGACGCCGCCTACCACATGGCCGGCGCCACGGCCGTGTTCCGCAGCAATCCGTTCGAACGGCGGTTCCGCGACATGCACGCCATCGCGCAGCAGATCCAGGCGCGCGACACGCATTATGAGGATGTGGGGAAGGCACTTTTGGCGAGCGAGTGAGGCGGAGTGATAGCCGCACGGCCGGTGCGCTCCCTCCCCCGCTTGCGGGGTCGCGACGAGCTTCGCTCGCGCTGAGAGGGTTGGGGAGAGGGTGGCTCCGCAATCGAGAATCCCCCCAGAGGAGAGAACCCTCACCCGCGCCTTCGGCGCGACTTCTCCCGCAAGCGGGAGAGGTTAACCGAAAGAGTGGCGCGTCCCTTACATTGGGAATTCACGGTGAGCTGCGAAGAATGGCCGGAGGAGCATGACGATCACGCCACCATCGCGGCGTCTTCCTCGTCGGCGGCATCGATGCCGCGCTGCGCGGCGAGCAGGCTGATGATCTCGATATTGGGGCGGGCCTTGCTGAACAGAAAACCCTGGCCTTCGTCGCAGCCTTCGGCCCTGAGGCAGCTCAGCTCGGCCTCGGTCTCGACGCCTTCGGCGGTGATGGTGACGCCAAGACCTTTGCCGAGGCTGACGATGGAGCGGATGATCGCCTGGGCCTCGCGGTTGGCGCCGAGATCGCGCACGAAGGACTGGTCGATCTTGATCTTGTCGAAGGGGAAGCTGCGCAGATAGCTGAGGCTGGAATAGCCGGTGCCGAAATCGTCCATCGAGATGCGCACCCCGAGCGCGCGCAGCGCATGCAGCGTCGCCAGCACCTGGGCGCTCTTCTCCAGCAGCAGCGTCTCGGTGATCTCGAGCTCGAGCCGCCGCGGCGGCAGGCCGGAATGTTTCAGCGCGTCCGTCACCATCGAGAGCAGGTTGCCGCTGCGGAACTGGAGCGGCGACAGATTGACGGCGACGCGGACGTCGTCGGGCCAGGTCGCGGCGTCGAGGCAGGCGCGGCGCAGCATCAAGCCGCCGAGCGGATTGATCAGGCCGGTTTCCTCGGCGACAGGGATGAACTCCGCCGGCGAGACCATGCCGCGCTCGGCATGCGGCCAGCGCACCAGCGCCTCGAAGCCGGTGATGCGGCCGCTCGAGAGGTCGATCAGCGGCTGGTAGTACGGCCGCAACACGTCGTTCTGGATCGCGTCGCGCAGCTCGACCTCGATCTTGCGCCGGCTCTGCGCTTTCGCATGCAGCGCCGCCTCGAAGAAGGCGAAGGTGCCGCGCGCGTCCAGCTTGGCGCGCGACAGCGCCATGTCGGCGCTCTTGAGCAGCTTTTCGGAATCGTCGCCGTCGGCCGGCGCCATCGCGATGCCGATGGAGGCGCCGATCACCACGGAATGGCCGTCGAGCAGATAGGGATCGGCGATGGCCTCCAGCAGGCGCTTGGCCAGCATCACCGCGTCCTCGGGACGGGTCAGCCCGCTCTGCACGATCGCGAACTCGTCCGAATTGAGCCGCGCCAGCGCGTCCGCTTCGCGCAAGGTGGAGCGCAGCCGCTTGGCGACACCGCGCAAGAGCTTGTCGCCGACGGCGTGTCCGAGCGTCTCGTTGACCGCCTTGAAATTGTCCAGCCCCAGCATCAGCACCGCGACCTTCTCGGAACTGCGGCGCGTGTGCAGCAGCATCTCGTCGACCTGCTGGCGCAGCAGGTTGCGGTTCGGCAGGCCGGTGAGCCCGTCATGCTGGGCCATGAAGGCCAGCCGCGCCTCGGCGCGCTTGCGCTCCGTGATGTCCATCAGCGCGAGCAGCACCGCGGGCCGCTCGGCATAGGTCAATTCGCGCGAATAGATCGCAAGGTCGATCAGCGCGCCGTCGGCCTTGACGTGCTTCCAGGTGCGCGCGGCCTGCTCGTCGCTGGAGCGGTCGGTGGTCCAGGGCGGCTCGCTGTCGAAGGCCTGCAAGGACCGGATCTTCAGCTTCTCGAACTCGGTGCGGCTATAGCCGTAATGGGCGACCGCGGCGTCGTTGACACCGAGGATGCGCTCGTCGTCGAGCGCGCAGACGATCATGGGGACGGGATTGCCGTCGAACAGCAGGCGGAACGAGGCCTCGCGCTGCTTCAACTCGGTGATGTCGACGCGCAGGCCGACGACGCCGCCGTCGTCGGTGCGGCGCTCCTCGATCAAGATGACACGGCCGTCCGACAGCGTCTGCTCGTGACGTGCGCCCGGCTGATAGAGCTTCTCCAGCCGCCGGGCTATCCACTCTTCCTCGTGGCCTGCGGCTTCCGGATAGTCGCCGCGGGCGACGCCGACGCGCAGCGTGTCTTCGAGGCGCGCGCCCTCCGCGAACAGATCGGCGGTCTTGCTGTAGATCTCGGAATATTGCTTGTTCCAGAGAACGTAGCGGCCTTCGGGGTCGAGAATCACGATGCCCTGCGGTAGCAGGTCGACGGCCTGGCGCAGCCGTTCGTGCGATTTGCGCACCTCGATGATGGCCGCTTCGGCTTCCGCGCGGCTCTGCACGAGTTCGTCGTGCCTGGCGGGCCGATGCGAGGCGCGCGCGAAACGCGGCTTGCGCGGCCGCTCGCCGGCCGCAGCACGCACGTTGCGCTTTCGCTTTCCTGGTTTTCGAGACCCCAAACTCAACTTCACATGTCCCAGTCGCGCCCTGCGGCCGCAAGTCTTGAGGCAGTCTTGGGGCAAGTGTCTGAAAAAAAAGTAATCTTCGCCGGCCCCGCGGTTCGCATGCACCCGCAGCCGTGCCTGTTTGCGAGGCGTGAAAGCCTCCGCGGGCGCAGCAAACCCGTTTCGTCGTTACAATCGGACGGCGCGCTGGCGCAAAATTGCGCGCGCGCTTGAATCATTTCCGAAATCGCGCGCGATTGCATGCCGACCGCGGTTATTCCGCACGCCGCGCACGAATTTTGGTCAATGCAGGATACGGTTATCGGGCCGTTAAAATCGGCCGGCCGGCATGCGACTTTGTGATGGTCTAATCGGAAATACGGATCGTGGTGTTACGTGCGCCCTCGCGCTGGACCAGCGCGAACAGGGCGGCCGCATGCGCGGGATGCAAGCGGACACAGCCGTGCGAGGCCGGCCCGCCCAGGCGGTAAATGTCGGTCGTGCCATGAATGGCGAAGCCGTAGTGGAAGAAGATCGCGTGCGGCATCGGCGAATTGTAGTATTTGCGCGAGAAGTAGCGCCGCATCATCGCCTGCGGATGGAAGGTGCCGCTCGGCGTGCCGTAGCCGCTGCGGCCCGTCGACACTGGCCAGCTGTACCGCGGCGTGCCGTCGACACGCACCGACATGCGCTGTGACGATTTGTCGATGTCCACCCTGAGGTCGGCCCGCGCCGGCGTCACGCAATATCCTGCCAGCACAAGCGCCGCAGTCACGCCCCGCATCGCGAGCCGTGCACATTGTTGGTTCATGACCAAAGCCCCGCAGCTTTTTGTCCGGCCAGCATGGTGTCGGGGCCGGACCGCGGCTGTAAAGACACCGTGAGGCGGCGGCCGGTCGAAAGCCTAATTCTTAACCCTGACGCAGCGTTGGGCTATAAGGTGATCAGCATGAGTCCCCGCCGCCTCGTCCCTCTCCTGCTTTTCGCGACACTCCTGACCGCCGGCGGCGCGCTGGCCCAGGACAAGGGCAGCGTGAACCCAAAGCCGCTGCCGCCGCTCGCCAACCCCAACGATCCCAGCATCGGCGCCAAGGAGCTGTTCGCGCGAAAGCTGCTGCCCTCGAAGGGGCCGGCGCATGTCATCGGCTCCTACACCAAGGGCTGCATCGGCGGCGCCGAACGGATGCCGCTGAACGGCGACAATTGGCAGGTGATGCGGCTGTCGCGCAATCGCAATTTCGGCCACCCCGAGATGATCGCGTTGATCAAGCGGCTCGCGGCCAGGGCGCACAAGGACGCGGGCTGGCCGGGCATCCTGGTCGGCGACATCGCCCAGCCGCGCGGCGGGCCGGCGCTGTCGGGCCATGCCAGCCATCAGATCGGCCTCGATGCCGACATCTGGCTGACGCCGATGCCCGACCATCGGCTCTCGCGCGAGGAGCGCGAGGAAATGTCCGCGGTGATGATGGTGCGGCAGGACCGGCTCGACATCGACCCGAAGGCGTTCACGCCGTCCCACGTGCTGGTGCTGCGCGACGCCGCGCAGGAGCCGGCGGTGCAGCGCATCTTCGTCAATGCCGCGATCAAGAAGGCGCTGTGCCGCGAGGCCAAGGGCGACCGCTCCTGGCTGTCGAAGATCCGGCCATGGTGGGGCCATGACTATCACTTCCACATCCGCATGCGCTGCCCGCCGGGCGCCGGCGAATGCGAGGGCCAGCCGTCGCAGTCCGAGGACGAAGGCTGCAAGGAGGCCGATCTCGCCTACTGGTTCTCTGATGCCGTGCTGCACCCCAAGCCGCCGCCGGAACCGCCAAAACCGAAACCGCCGATGACGCTGGCGCAGATGCCGGCGGCCTGCAAGGCGGTGCTGCACGCGGCGGATGCGAAACCGTAACGCTCTCCGCCGTCGTCCTGGCGAAAGCCAGGACCCATTACCCCAGGGAGGAGTTGTTGGGCGAAGTGGCAACTGCGAGTCTTCGCCAAACACAATCCTGGGGGTATGGGTCCTGGATCAGCGCTCGCTCTGCTCGCTTGTCCAGGACGACGAGCTGATATTGACGCTGCCGCCTCCTCACCGCCGTCGTCCCGGGGCGCGAAGCGAGCACGGGACTCATAACCACAGGGAGTGGTTGTGGCGCGAGCTGGCAACTCAGAACCCCCGTGACCACACCCGCCTGTGGCTATGGATCCCGGATCTGCGCTCCGCTTGTCCGGGACGACAGTGGTGATTGGGGCGCGCGGCCCGGGCTGACGAATGAGTTGATTGGTTCGCACCAGCCAAATGCGCTAGTATCGGCCTGCCGCCGCGCCGTAAGCCCGCGGCATCTCGGGACGCGCATCCCGTTCTTCAACAAGCCTGACCGCAAGCCCCGCGTCTTTCGCGTGGCCAACGATGAGATTTGACATGCGCATCCTCACCTTCCTCGCCGCGCTCACGCTCGGTGCGACCTCCGCTCTGGCCGCCGAAGAGCCGAGCGGCTGCGACAAGTTCAAATGGCCGATCGAGCGCGAGCGCGCCGCGCTGACGGCGCCGGACCGTGCGAAGCTCGTTTCGGGGAGCGAACAGGCCGCGCTGCCGTCATCGGCCATTACGCTGGGGCTGGTCGCCCCGAGCGAAGCAAAGCTGCCCACGCCGCCGGAGCGGGCTCCGAAGGACGGCACCTTTGCCGGTTTCACCGGCATCAAGACAACGAAAGCCGGGCTCTACACGATCAGCCTGTCGGCCGGCGCCTGGGTCGACGTGGTGCAGGACGGGCATGTCCTCAAGCCCGTGGCCTTCAGCGGCGCGACCGATTGCGACGGCATCCGCAAGACCATGAAATACGAGCTGTCGGCGCAGCCCTTGGTGCTCCAGGTCAGCGGCGCCAGGGACAATTTTATCTCGATCGCGATCCTGCCGAGCGAGTAGGCAAGGGTCGGACCAAAGGTCGCCTTTGACCTCAAAGGTCGCCTTTGACCTGTTCCGCCAGCCTGTTATGGTCGCGCCCAGCGATATCCCGAGGGACCGTAAGTCCGTCGGGCTCCCCGGAACAGCGCGTCCGCCGATCGCACCCCTGACTCAACCAACGCCGTCTTGCGTGCGCTATTGGCGCGCGCAGGCGCGCATGGAGCGCTCCCGATGTCCCGCCCTTCCGTACTTTTTTCCGCCTTCATCGTTTTGCTCGCGGCTTTGTCGCCCGCCGCCGCCGAGGACAAGACCATCACCGTGTTCGCCGCCGCCTCGATGAAGAACGCGCTCGACGAGATCGACGCGGCCTACACCGCGAAGACCGGCGTCAAGTTCAGCGTCAGCTATGCCGCAAGCTCGGTGCTCGCCAAGCAGATCGAGCAGGGCGCGCCGGCCGACGTGTTCGTCTCCGCCGACACCGACTGGATGGACTACGCGATCTCCAGGAAGACCATCAACGAGCCTTCCAGAGTCAACCTGCTCGGCAACAGCATCGTGCTGATCGCGCCGAAGGATTCCAAGATCGACAGCGTCGCCATCGCGCAGGGCTTCGACCTCGCCAAGCTCGCGGGCGACGGCAGGATCGCGACCGGCGACGTCAAGTCGGTGCCAGCAGGCAAATATGCCAAGGCTGCACTGGAGAAGCTCGGCGCGTGGCAGGCGGCCGAGCCGAAATTCGCCATGGCCGAGAGCGTGCGCGCCGCGCTGACGCTGGTCGCCCGCGGCGAGGCCGATCTCGGCATCGTCTATTCGACCGACGCCAAGGTCGAGCCGGGCGTCAAGATCGTCGGCACCTTCCCGGCGGACTCGCATCCCGCGATCATCTATCCCGTTGCCGCGACCGTGACCGCGAAGGGCGAGACCAGCGACTATCTCGCCTTCCTGCGCTCGACTGCGGCCAAGACGATCCTGGAAAAATACGGCTTCAAGTTCCTGATCAGCCCCACGACGTGATATCTGCGACTTGATGTCCGAGATCTCACCTGCCGAATGGACTGCGATCCTGCTCTCGCTCAGGGTCGCCGTGATCGCAACGCTGGTGGCGACGCCGTTCGGCATTGCGCTGGCATGGCTGCTCGCGCGACGCGATTTCTGGGGCAAGTCGCTGCTCGATGCGCTGGTGCACCTGCCGCTGGTGCTGCCGCCAGTCGTGACCGGCTATCTGCTGCTTCTCACCTTCGGCCGCCGCGGCCTCGTCGGCGGCTTCCTCGCCGACCATCTCGGCATCGTCTTCGCGTTCCGCTGGACCGGCGCGGCGCTCGCCTGCGGCGTGATGTCGTTTCCGCTGCTGGTACGCCCGATGCGGCTGTCGATCGAGGCGATCGACCGCAAGCTGGAGCAGGCCGCGGAGACGCTTGGCGCGGCACCGTGGAAAGTGTTCTTCACCGTGACGCTGCCGCTGGCGCTGCCCGGCGTGCTCGCCGGCATGGTGCTCGGCTTCGCGAAAGCGATCGGCGAGTTCGGCGCGACCATCACCTTCGTCTCCAACATTCCCGGCGAGACCCAGACGATTTCCTCGGCGATCTATTCGTTGATCCAGACGCCCGATGGCGATGCCGCGGCGGGCCGCCTCGTGATCGTCTCGGTCATCCTGGCGCTGGGTGCGCTGATTGCCGCCGAGTGGTTCGCCCGCCGCGCCACCGCGCGATTGCACGGGAATTGACCATGCTGCGGGTCGATGTCGAAAAGCAGCTCGGCGAGTTCTCGCTTCACGCATCGTTCACCGGCGAAGGGCGCGTCATCGGCCTGTTCGGTGCGTCAGGCGCCGGCAAGACCTCGCTGGTCAACATGATCGCCGGGCTCTTGCGGCCCGACCGCGGCACTATCGTGATCGACGGCGAGACCGTGGACGACACCGCGGCCGGCATTCATGTGCCGCCCTGGCGCCGCCGCATCGGCTATGTGTTCCAGGACGCGCGGCTGTTCCCGCATCTCAACGTTGCGCAGAATCTCGACTATGGACGACGGATGAACCGCCTTGCGCCCGATCCTGCCCAGCACAGGCGCGTCATCGACCTGCTCGACATCGGCGCCTTGCTTGACCGCCGTCCCGGAAAACTCTCCGGCGGCGAGCGCCAGCGCGTCGCGCTCGGCCGCGCGCTGTTGTCCAAACCGCGCTTGCTGCTGCTCGACGAGCCGCTCGGCGCGCTCGACGAAGGCCGCAAGCTCGAGATCCTGCCCTATCTGGTGCGGCTGCGGGATGAGGCCAACGTCCCCATGGTCTATGTCAGCCACGACGTCGCCGAGTTGCGCCAGCTCGCGACGCAAATCGTGATGCTGAAAGAGGGGCGCGTGACGTCGTTCGGCGGGGTGAAGGTGCTGACGTGAGGGGCTTGTGACGTTGCCGCTCTTTTGCTTGTCGTCCCTCAGCTCGCGAACAGCGGCCGCGCGGCGTCGGTCAGCATGCCATGCGCCCGCTTGACGTTGTCGAGAAACTGCCGCACGCTTTCCTGCCAAGTGAAAGTCAGGGCATAGGCCCGGCATTTTTCGCGCGGCACCTGCAGGGCGGCGAGCGCCGCGCGGCGCAGGTCGGCATCGAGACAGCCGCATCCGGACTCTCCGATCACATCGAGCGGCCCCATCACCGGGAAGGCCGCAACCGGCAGGCCGCACGCCAACGCTTCGAGGATCACCAACCCGAACGTATCGGTCAGGCTCGGAAAGACGAAGACATCGGCTGACGCGTAGACATCGGCGAGTGCTCGCCCGGTTCGCGTGCCGAGAAAATGGACCTGCGGAAACCGCGCCTGCAGGCTCGCACGCAACGGCCCGTCGCCGACCACGACCTTCGAGCCCGGCAGGTCCAAGGCAAGGAAAGCCTCGAGGTTCTTCTCGACCGCGATGCGGCCGACATACAGGAACACCGGCGCCGGAAAGGCGAGCGGCTGCACGCTGCGCGGACGAAACAGCACGGCATCGACGCCGCGCGACCACGGCATCAGGTTGCGGAAGCCATGCGCCTTCAGGGCCTGTTCCAGCGTCGGCGAGCCGACCATGATGCCGTCGCCGCCGTTGTGGAAACGGCGCAGTACCGCATAGCTCCACCTCAGCGGCACCGGCAGCCGCTCCGCCAGATATTCAGGAAAGCGGGTGTGATAGCTCGTCGTGAACGGATAGCCGCGGGTCTGGCAGACATGGCGAGTGATCCACCCGATCGGCCCCTCGGTCGCGATGTGCACGGAATCCGGACTCATGCTTTTGATCGCGCGCTCGATTCGCCCCACCGAGGCCAGCGCGAGGCGGATCTCCCGGTAGCCGGGCAGCGGCACGGTGGGGAAATCGCCCGGCGTGAGGAAGCCGATACTGGCGCCGAACGAAGGCGCTTCGCTGGCGAGATATTCGAGCGAGCGCACCACGCCGTTGATCTGTGGGCGCCAGGCGTCGGTTGCCACCAGCACGCGCATCAGGCGACCGCCCTTGCGAACGGCACCACGCTCGACGGCCCCGGCATCTGCTGGGGCCGCGCCTCGACCCAGCGGATGATCTCGAACCGGCCGTCATGGTGCTCGACGACACCGGTGCAGGATTCCACCCAGTCGCCGGTGTTGATGTAGCGAATGCCGAACTCGTCATGCATCGCTGCGTGATGGATGTGGCCGCAGATCACGCCCTGCGCAGCGTGCCGCCTTGCCTCCGACGACAGAACCTCCTCGAAGCGGCCGATGTGATTGACCGCATTCTTGACCCGCAGCTTCGCCCAGGACGAGAACGACCAATAGGCGAGCCCGAACCGGCTCCGGATCCAGTTGAGCCAGACGTTGGAGGCAAGCGCCGTGCGATAGCCGACATCGCCGAGCAGCGCCAGCCAGCGGGCGTGGCGTACGACGAGATCGAAGTGATCGCCATGGACGACGAGATAAGCGCGGCCGTCGACGCCCCGGTGGATCGCGTGCTCAACCACCTCGACGCTGCCAAAGGTCGAGCCGACATAGTCGCGCACGAACTCGTCGTGATTGCCGGCTACATAGACGATCCGCTTGCCGCGCCGCGCGATATCGACGAGCGCCTGCACCACTGCATTGTGCGTGCCTGGCCAGTACCAGCTCGACCGCAGGTACCAGCCATCGACGATGTCGCCGACCAGGAACACAGTGTCGGCGTCATGGTGATGGAGAAAGTCGATCAGCCGCTCGGCCTGGCATCCCCTCGTCCCAAGATGGACATCGGAGATGAACAAGCTCCTGACCTTGACGACGTCGGACGGCAAGGCCGCATCCCTGTCCGGACTCTGCGCCGGCCGGTCGCCGCGATTGTCATCGCGCAGGAATGCCATCGCGGCAGCTTCCGCCAATCCCGCGACCGCCTTCGTCACATCGCGGTTGGCGCGGCGCCGGAAGATCGAGCGATGCCAATAGACGCCGACGGCAAGAACCAGGAGCGCGAACTGGGCGCCGCGATGCCGCCCGTCGGACGCCGCGACACCGAACTGAAGGCCGGCGAGCAGGATCAGCACCGCGGCGGTGAGATGCTCAAGCGTGTGCGAGCCGGACCGAAACCGGGACAACAGGGGTCTCATGCGATCTCCTCCACAGCCTTGGGGGCGGCGATGGCGCGCGACGACGCGAGGCGCGACCGCGCGATCGCGTGCGTGTAAAGGCGAAGTCCGAGAATGATCGCGACCTCCACAGCGACGAGGATGGCGACCACCCAGAAGCCGATGCTGACGGGATCCTGACCGCTGTCGCGCAGCACATAGCCGAGGCTCAGGAACGGCATGTTCCAGATCACGGTGCCGATTGCGGTGGCGGTGACGAAGGCGCGCGGCTCCAGTTGCAGCACACCGGCCGGCAACGCCAGATAGATCCGCACGGTCGGCAGCGTCTGGCCGATCAGCGTGACCCAGAAATGGTTGCCGCGATAGGCATCGGTGAGTTGCTGATAGAACGAGGGCCGCAGCAGCACGTATTTGCCGTAAGTCCTCACCAGTCGCTCGATCCGCTGCGAGCCGAGCGCGCGGCCAAGCCCGTACCAGCCGAGCGCGCCGACGACCGATCCAACACTTGTCGCCACGACGGTCATGGCCAGCGACGCGCCGTCGGACACGGTGAGACCGAGCAGCATCAACAGAACGTAGGACGGAAACACCGGAATGAATTTCTCGGCGATCGCCAGGCAACAAATGCCCAGCAGGCCGAAGTGCAGAAACATTGCGATCGTGCTCGACGTGTCCATGGTGCCTCGATCACGCGCAGGGGGGACGGCGGCTGATCCGGTACACCGAGGCCGGAGGCAGGTTGCGATAGGTCTGCCCGATGCAACTTGCCTGCAGATCGAGATGATCGAGGATCGCATCAGGGACGGGACAGCGCGGGCCGTACGTGATCTGGTAAAACGCGCCGCCCGGACGGAGGTAGGCAAACGCGCCGCCGAGAATCGCCAGCACTTTTCCTGGCGGCATCGTGAGCAATCCGAGGCCGCTGACGACGGCGCCGACCGGCGCCCCTTCAAACAGTTTTTCTCTCACCAGCCAGGCCGCATCCATCCACAGCACGCGCGCGCCGGGGAAGCGCTGCTGCAGCAACGGGATGAAATCGGAGCCGTATTCGACCAGCGTCAGATTCTGCTGCCGGACGCCGCGATCGAGCAATGCGCGGGTGAACACGCCGGTGCCGGGGCCGAGTTCGATGACGGGGCCAGTCTCTGCCGTAATCTCCTGCGCCATCAGCGACGACGCGGCGGGTCCCGACGGCGCAACCGCTGCGACACGCAAAGGATCGCGAATCCAGGCGCGGAAGAACGGCAGGATGTCAGCAGACAACATGCGAGATCTCCCTCGCGATGCAGTCGGTCTCGCAGGTGCGGTTCAGTACCAAGGCCATTCAAATGTCTTTCCGCTTGCGCGTGTCCGCCATCGAACGCGGAGCGTCGCGCAGGTGAGCCATGTCGGGCCTGGCAGGATGATCAAGCCCGACCCAATAGTGGCTTCAGTCTCACGCCTACATTGCGAGAGTCTGTCGCGAATGCGCATCTTTCAAAAAAACATCCGCGACGTTCGCGCTGGATGGAGCCGCAAGGTTGCCGCAATGAATTGGACAAAAAGCCGGCAGCGAGCGCGAAGGAGAGACTCCTCGATGCGGCACTGTTGGTGGAACCACACCCTCCGCCGTCGTCCCGGCGAAGGCCGGGACGCATACCGCGTGATCTATCGAGAGCGTTCGGTGCGAGTACCGGCAAAGAAGAGATAGCTACCAGTCTTCGCCAAACTTCACCCTGTAGTTATGGGTCCTGGCTTTCGCCAGGACGACTTTGGGGAGGCATATCGCTTCAACAACTCACACCGCCATGACGACGCCGGGACCGCTAAACCCCCGCCACCGAGGTCCATAGCTCCGCCAGCTTGCGGCGCAGCGCCTGCCAGCGCGTCAATGGCGCGGGCGTTTCCTCGTCTTCCGGCAGGCGCAGGCCCACGACGTTGACGCGGCCGCCGGAGATGCTGCGTGCGACCAGCACGATCTCGTCCAGCGCAAGCTCAGCGCCCTCTTTCGGCGCGCGGTCGAGATGGACGTCGAAATAGTCGGCCAAGGTCAGCTTGCCTTCGTCCTCGCTCACCTTCACGCCATAGATCTCGGCGAGCTCGGCGAGCGTGTGCTCGCCGGAGACCATGAAGTCGCCGAGCAGATGCGGGTCCGGCGCGGTGCTCGGCTGCATGTCGACGAAGAAGCGGTCGAGCGACTCGGCCTTTTCCGGCGGCGCCAGCAGATAGATGTAGTCGCCAGGCGCGATCGGATCGGCCTCCGTCGGCGTCAAAATGTTCTCGTTGCGGATCACCAGCGTCGGCTTCGACCAGGACGGGATCAGGCCGCGGCGGAAGTACAGGCTCTTGGATCGCACCGGATAGCCGACGAGCTGCTGCTCGAGCTGGCCGGGCAGATCCAGTTCGACACGCCGCGGGCCGCGCTCGGCGCGCGGCAGCGCGACGTGCAGCTTGCGCGCGGCCGGCGCCAGGGTCCACCCTTGCAAGAGCAGCGAGATGATGACGACGACGAAGGCGACGTCGAAATAGAGATAGGCCTTGGACAGGCCGACCAGCATCGGGATCGACGCCAGGAAGATCGCGACGGCACCGCGCAGGCCAGTCCAGGCGATGAAGATCCTTTCGCGCCAGTTGAAGCGGAACGGCGCCAGGCAGACGAACACCGCGAGCGGCCGTGCGACCAGCATCAGCACGAGCGCGACGGCGACAGCCGGCAAAACGCTGGCGCCGAGCCGGCTCGGCGAGACCAGGAGACCGAGCAGCACGAACATCACGATCTGCGCCAGCCAGGTCGCGGCATCGAGGAAGGTCACCACCGAATTATGCGCGCGCGTAGGCCGGTTACCGATGATGATGCCGGCGAGATAGACCGCGAGGAAGCCCGAGGCATGCATGATCTGCGAGCCGCCGAAGATCACGAGCGCGCCTGTGGTCACGAACGGCGCATGCAGGCCCTGCGGCAGCGCCACCTGGTTGAGCGCGATGACGACGAGACGTCCGCCGAAGAAGCCGACGACGGCGCCCAGCACCGCCTCCTGCAGGAACTCCATCAGCACGTGCCCCGCCGAGCTCGATCCCAGCGAGATGTATTCGACCAGCATCAGGGTGAGGAAGATCGCGAAGGGGTCGTTGGTGCCGGACTCGGCCTCCAGCGTCGCACCAACGCGCGGACGCAGGCGCAGGCCCTGGGTATGGACCAGCAGGAACACGGCGGCCGCATCGGTCGAGGCTACCACGGCGCCGACCAGCAGCGACTCCGTCCAGTTGAGGTCGAGCGCGTATTTGGCGAACGGCGCCGTGATCAGCGCGGTCAGCAGCACGCCGACAGTCGCGAGCACCACGGATGGCGCAAGCACGGTGCGGATGCTGGCAAAGCGCGTCTTCAGGCCGCCGTCGAACAGGATCAGGGCCAGCGCCACCGAGCCGACCAGATAGGTGGTGCGGACGTCGTCGAACTGGATCTGCCCGGGACCGGAATCGCCCGCGAGCATGCCGATCACAAGGAAGACGAGCAGCAGGGGCGCGCCGAAGCGCAGCGCAAGCAGGCTCGACAGGATACCCGCCATCACCAGGACGGCGCCGAGCAATATGGCGAGGCTGACAGAGTCGAGAGAGGCCATCCACCTTCCGGGTAAAAATAGCTGGATTTGCATCCTTATCGTCGCTGCACCGGCGCGCCAACCCATTTTCTCCCGCTCGCGGCAATCTGCCCGTATTTTGCGGCCTTAACGCGCTTCACATAGCGGTGTATCGATGGCCGGGCCGCACCCTTTGTGGGATTCTGCAGCGCCCTCGAATCAATTCCTCCCCCGCTTCCCGACGAGACCGATGGACATGGACCTCAAAGACTTCATGGAGTTCGTGCAGACGACCGCACGCAGCGTCGGGGCGGAGATTTCCTCACCCTGGTTCTACCTGCAATTTGGTCTCATTCTCGCGGCAGCCGGCATCGCCTATGCCGCGGAAGCCGGCGTTCGCAACCGCGTCGACATGACATCGCTGGCGATGGGCTGGCCGCTGCCGCTCCGGCACTTCTCCCGCGTCATGGTCTCCAGTGCCTCGACGGCGGTGTTCACCCTGCTCGTGATCATCTCCCGCTTCGTGATGTACCATGCGACCTGGCCGAGCCGCAGCTATCTCTTGATGGTCGCCGCCAAGATGGGGCTGGCCTGGCTCGCGATCCGGCTCGTGACCTCGGTGCTGCGCAACGCCTTCATCGTCAAGCTGGTGTCGATCACGGCGTGGTTCGTCGCCGCGCTTTCCATCCTCGGCCAGCTCGACGCGACGATCGACCTGCTCGATTCCTTCGCGATCGTGCTCGGCGGCCTGCGGCTGACCCCGCTGCTGGTGATCAAGGCCGGCGCGCTGCTGCTCATCGCGCTGTGGGCCACCAACATCGCCAGCAATTTCGCCGAGAGCCGGATCAACTCGACCACCGATCTGACGCCGTCGGTGCAGGTGCTGCTGGTCAAGATCATCCGCATCGGACTTCTGGCCATCGCAATCGTCATTGCGCTCGGCGCGGTCGGCATCGACCTCTCGGCGCTCGCGGTGTTCTCCGGCGCGGTCGGCGTCGGCATCGGTATCGGCCTGCAGAAGATCGTCGCCAATTTCATCTCGGGGATCATCCTGCTCGCCGACAAATCGGTGAAGCCCGGCGATCTCGTCACCATCGGCGACAACACCGGGCGCATCAGCGCGATGAAGACGCGTTATATTTCCGTCGCCGCCGGCGACGGCCGCGAGTTCCTGGTGCCGAACGAGGACCTGGTGACGCAGAAGGTCGTCAACTGGACCTATACCGACAAGAACACGCTGGTGAAGATCGCCTTCGGCACCAATTACGACGCCGACCCCAGGCTGGTCTGCAAGCTCGCCATCGAGACGGCCATAGCCCATCCCCGCGCGCAGAAAGCCAAGCCGCCGAACTGCATCCTGACCGAGTTCGCGGAGGCCGGGATGAAGTTCTCGCTGACCCTCTGGCTCGCCGACCCCGACGGCATGGACAATGTCAAAAGCGACGTGATGCTGGCGCTATGGGAGGCCTTCAAGCGCGAGGGCATCCGGGTTCCCTATCCGGTCCGCGAAATCCGCGTCCGCGGCGGCGCCCTGCCGGTGGAAACCACCGTAGAAGTCCCGAATTAGGCCCGCTTTCGGGCGCAAGGCCCACGCTCGGCTTGCATGAAGGCCCGCGATCATTAGATTAGGGCCTGAAATCAAGCCCTTTCCACCGCATCGAGCCCCGCAAAGACCATACAAGCATGAGCTACGTCGAAGCCACCGATACCTCCCTGCGCAAGACCGGACAGATCAAGCTGCATGGACCGAGCGCCTTTGCCGGCATGCGCAAGGCGGGCGCGCTGGTAGCCAAGTGCCTCGACGAGCTCACCGACATTGTCGGGCCGGGCGTGCCGACCGAGCGCATCGACCAGTTCGTCCGCGACTTCGCCTTCAGCCATGGCGCCTATCCGGCGACGCTGATGTATCGCGGCTATCGCTACTCGACCTGCACCTCACTCAACCACGTGGTCTGCCACGGCATGCCCGGCGACCGTCCGCTGAAAGAGGGCGACATCGTCAACATCGACGTCACCTTCATCGTCGACGGCTGGTACGGCGATTCCAGCCGGATGTATGCGATCGGCCCGATTGCGCGCAAGGCCGAGCGGCTGATCGAGGTGACCTATGAAGCCATGATGCGCGGCATCGCGGCGGTGAAGCCCGGCGCCACCACCGGCGACATCGGCCACGCCATCCAGAGTTTCGTCGAACCGCAAGGCATGAGCGTGGTGCGCGATTTCTGTGGCCATGGTCTCGGCCGCATGTTTCACGACGAGCCGAACATCATCCATATCGGCCGGCCCGGCGAAGGCGTCCAGCTCAAGCCCGGCATGTTCTTCACCATCGAGCCGATGATCAATCTCGGCAAGCCGCATGTGAAGATCCTCTCCGACGGCTGGACCGCCGTCACTCGCGACCGTTCGCTGTCGGCGCAGTTCGAGCACTCGGTGGGCGTGACCGCGACCGGCGTCGAGATCTTCACGCTGTCGGAGCGGCACGGCGAGAAACAGATCGGGTGATCCCGGCGCGCGTCCTATCGCCGGCGGCGGAATGACGACGGCGGCCGCCTGTAGGTCGCGGCAAAAGCATCGTTGAAGCGGCGGACGCTGCCGAAGCCCGCCGCAAACGCAATCTCCGCCAACGTCATCTCAGTCTGGTCGATCAGACGCTTGGCTTCCTGCACCCGGCGGGTCGCCGCGATCTCGCTCGGGCTCGCGCCGGTGTGGCGCATGAACAGGCGCAGCAGATGACGCGGCCCGACCCCAAGCGCTTCTGCAAGCTCCACCATCGACGCGCGATCCAGAAAACCGTCGTTGATCAGGCGCATGCCGCGCGCAACGGTGGTGGCGGTCCCCATCCAGGCCGGCGACCCCGGCGCCGCTTCCGGCCGGCAACGCAGGCATGGGCGGAAGCCGGCGCGCTCCGCAGCCGCAGCGGTCGGATAGAAGGTCACGTTCTCGGAGCGCGCGGGGCGAACCGGACAGACCGGCCGGCAATAGATCCGCGTCGAGCGGACACCCGAGAAGAACAGGCCGTCGAACGCGCGCGCACGCGCCAGCCGCGCCCGGTCGCATGTGTCCCAGTCGAGATGCGGTGGCAGCGTTTGCCGATGTGCCGAACCTGTCGCCATCGCGGAAGAATAATGACCGCGCGGCTCGCCGAGTAGCTGAAATCGGACTCGGTCGGGCGATGAGGTCCGAATTCAGCCAGCCTGCGCCGTCGCTCCGGATCATGGTGCCGACACATCCTGGAGCACATCGCATGGACACACAGGCGCAACAGACGACGTCAGAACAAACCACGCTCGCGTTCGAAATCGGGCTCCTGCTGCTGCTGGCGCTGATCTGGGGCAGCTCGTTCACGCTCATCAAGGTCGCGATCCCCTCGATTCCGCCTTTCACGATGGTCGCGGCGCGGGTGACCATCGCGGCCATTCTCCTGCTCCTGATCGCTCGCGCGCAGGGACACGCCCTTCCCCGCCGGGGATCGGTGTGGGCTGCGTTCCTCGTGCAGGGCCTGCTGCAAAGCGCGCTGCCGTTCACCCTGATCAGCTGGGGCGAGGCGCATATCGCCAGCGGCCTCGCCGGCGTGCTCAATGCGACTCCGCCGATGTTCGTGCTCGCAATCGCGATGATGAGCGGGCGCGGACGGCAGACCGTCAGCGGCCGGAAGATCCTCGGCGTCGCTCTTGGCCTTGCGGGCGTTGCCGTGACCATGGGCGGCGACGCGCTCTCGGGGATCGGCACGACCGCTCCGCTGGCGCAAGCGGCCGTGCTGTGCGCGAGCCTCTGCTACGCGGTCGCGCCGATATGGGGACAGCGCTTCTCGGGCCTTCCCGCGATCGTCACGGCCGCCGGAGCCATGAGCTGCGCAGCGGTGCTGATGCTCCCCGCGGCCGCCGTTCTCGAACGGCCATGGACGCTGGCGCCGCCGCCCGCGCAGGCGATCGCAGCGGTGATCGCAGCGGTGATCGCGCTCGCGGTGATCTGCACGGCGTTCGCGATGGTGATCTATTTCCGGCTGATCCACACGCTTGGCCCGCTCGGCACGACCAGCGGCAGCTATCTGCGCGCGGGCTTCGCCGTGGCGCTCGGCACCGCGTGGCTCGGCGAGCGTTTTAGCTGGTCCAGTCTTGCCGGAATGGCGCTCATCCTCGCAGGCGTGGTGGCGGTCACGGTGCCCGCTCCTGCACGGACCGGCAAGACAGCGACCGGCGCACCGTCCCGCAATTGACGGTTGCAAAAGCGCAGGTCCCCGGCGATGCTGGCGGCCGATGCCCGCCAAAGCCGACCACGACAAGACCAAGCCGGAGGACGCGCCGCACTATCACGGCCATCGCGAGCGGTTGCGCGAGCGCTTTTACAGCGCCGGGGCGGATGCGCTCAGCGACTACGAGCTGTTGGAGATGGCGCTGTTTCCGGCGCTGCCGCGGCGCGACACCAAGCCGCTCGCGAAGACGCTGATCAAGATTTTCGGCTCGTTCGCCGAGGTCGTGCACGCGCCGGTGGCGCGCTTGCGCGAGATCGACGGCATCGGCGAATCCGCGATCCACCAGCTCAAGCTGATCGCAGCCGCCGCGCATCGCGTCGCCAAGGGCGAGGTCAACAGCCGCAACGCGCTGTCGTCCTGGAACGAGGTGATCGACTATTGCCGCACCAGCATGGCCTTTGCCGACAAGGAGCAATTCCGTCTGCTCTTCCTCGACAAGCGCAACCAGCTCATCGCCGACGAGGTGCAGCAGACCGGCACCGTCGACCACACCCCGGTCTATCCGCGCGAGGTGATCAAGCGCGCGCTGGAGCTGTCGGCAACCGCCTTGATCCTGGTGCACAACCACCCCACTACCCCCTATTCGATCACGCTAGATCACGCTTGATCCCTCTGAAACACCTATAAAATTAGTTTTTCCTCGCATTGCGTGGTGGGGGCGTTCATGGCAAATTGGGAGCGGTTAGAGGGATAGAAAACGGTTTTCCGATCCCAGTAAACGATCCCCGCTTCTCCCCGACCGATCCCAGTTGCGGAACAGTAGAGACGCCATGCCAAGCCTGACCGACACCGCGATCCGACATGCGATGAAACGCGTCGAACTCAGCCGGAAACAAGAAAACCTCGCAGATGGTGAAGGTCGCGGCACCGGCCGTCTCGTTCTTGTCCTCAAACCGATGCCCAAGCGCGTGACCGCTGAGTGGATGGCGCAGCAATGGCGCGACGGTAAACGCGCTAAAAAGAAGCTCGGCGCCTATCCGTCAACGTCCTTGGCCCAGGCGCGCGAGGTCTTCAAGCGTGACTACGCCGATGTGATCCAGAAGGGCCGGAGCATCAAGATCGCAACAGATACCCGCCCCGGCACCGTCGCTGATCTGTTCGAAGGCTACGTCGGGTCGCTCAAGGCCGCCGGGAAGCCGTCCTGGAAGGAGACGGAGAAGGGCCTCAACAAGATCGCCGATACGCTCGGACGCAACCGGCTCGCGCGCGAGATCGAATCTGAGGAGATCGTCGAGCTTATCCGGCCGATCTACGAGCGTGGCGCCCGCTCGATGGCCGATCACGTGCGATGTTACATCCACGCGGCTTATAGTTGGGGGATGAAATCGGACAACGATTATCGGAATACATCCCCGCGCCGCTTCCGTATCCCATTCAATCCGGCCTCGGAAATTCCGACCGAACCTAAGGTTCAGGGCACGCGCTGGCTCAACGAGGAAGAGTTCGTACAACTCTATCGCTGGCTGGAATGCCCCGATACGCCGGTTCATCCCTCCTATCCTCGCGCCGTGCAGCTGATCATGCTGACTGGTCAACGCGTCGAGGAAATCGCGCGCCTGCATGTCGATCAATGGGATGCGCCGGAGAAGATCATCGATTGGTCCAAGACCAAAAACCTTCAGCCGCACGCTGTTCCAGTGCCGTCGACCGCCGCCGAATTGATTGAGTCGATCAAGCCAAATAAGTACGGCTGGTTCTTTCCCTCAGCGAAGGACCCATCCAAGCCCGTAAGCCACGGTACGCTCTATAGCTTCGTTTGGCGTCAGCGGGACCGCGGCGTGATCCCCTACGCAACAAATCGGGACCTTCGGCGAACCTTCAAGACGCTGGCCGGCAAGGCGGGCGTGTCCAAAGAAATTCGAGATCGTCTGCAAAATCATGCGCTCCAGGACGTCAGTTCCAAGAACTATGATCGCTGGCATTACATGCCCGAGAAGCGCGCGGGAATGGCAAAGTGGGACAAGTTCGTGCGCGCCATGCTGGCGAGGAAGCGCTTGAAGGTGGCCGCGTGAGCAAGCGACCTTCCAAATCCCTCTCGGCCCGAAAAGGGGCCAAGCCAACGACCGAAATTGACGCCCAAAGCTATTCGGCGTTCGTCAGCGACGTTAAACGGAAGATCGCGGAGGCGCGGCATCGTGCCGCTCTCTCGGTGAACCGTGAGCTGATCCTGCTTTATTGGAACATCGGACGCGATATCCTCGCGCGACAGGACCGGGAGGGATGGGGCGCCAAGGTCATCGATCGTCTAGCCGACGACCTGGGCCGAGCCTTCCCTGAGATGACCGGGCTCTCGGCCCGAAACCTGAAGTATATGCGCGCCTTCGCGGAGGCGTGGCCGGATAGCGGATTTGTGCAACAGGTTGTTGCACTTTTGCCTTGGGGCCATAACGTCCGCCTGCTGGATGCAGTCAAGGCGCCCGAGGAGCGCGCTTGGTACGCCCACCAAGCGATTGAACACGGATGGAGCCGCAACGTCCTCATCCATCAGATCGATAGCAACCTGTTCGCGCGCCAGGGCAGCGCGCTCACAAATTTCTCGCGGACCCTGCCAGCCGAGCAATCGGAGCTCGCCCAGCAGATCCTGAAAGACCCCTACACTTTCGACTTTCTATCGCTCGGCCCCGAGATGCTCGAGCGTGACCTCGAACGTGGGCTGATCGAGCACCTCCGGTCGCTCATCCTCGAACTTGGTAAGGGCTTTGCCTTCGTCGGCAGCCAGTATTATCTCGAGGTCGCCGGCCAGGACTACTATCTTGATCTACTCTTTTATCACCTTCGATTGCGCTGCTTCGTGGTAATCGAACTGAAGATCGAAGACTTCAAGCCCGAATTCGCAGGGAAGATGAACTTTTACCTCTCGGCAGTTGACGATCAACTCCGGCACCGCGACGATCAGGCGACGATCGGCATCGTCCTCTGTAAGGGCCGTAACGAGGTGATCGTCGAATATGCTCTACGCGACGCGAGCAAGCCGATGGGTGTAGCGCAATATCAGCTCTCACCTGCACTGCCGCCCCAGCTTCAGCAAGACCTGCCGACTGTGGAGGAGTTCGCTCGTGAATTTCCGCTCATGTCTCTCGTCAAAATGCGCATGGAGATCGAGAGAGCCCTGCACGACTTTATGGACGACCACGGCTTTGCTCCGACTCGACCGACTGGCCTCAGCGACATGCTGCGCGAACTGCATCGTCGCAGCCTCGCCCCCGCCAGCACCGCGCAGCTTCTGGACTCACTGAGAGTCATGAACGAGGCCGCGCACGGTATGGACGTCGACCCGACGACCGCGGAGCAAGCCGTCGATGTCGGCACAGTTTTTCTAAACGAACTTCAAAACCTGCGTGGAAATGGCCCCGTTAACGGGGAAACATCATGATCGAGGACGTGTTTTTTCGCCCTTACCCTCAGCAGATCTAATGGGGCGATCTGCCGACCGCTGAGATTCACCAACTTTTCGTTCAGGTTGCACACATCATCTTCGGCGATCTTGTTGAGCCTTTGCAACTCAACGATGACTTCTTCAAGCGCGCGCACGACGCGCTGGCACGCGACGCGGGCGTCTCTACGACGCGCCGTCCTGGGATGCCGCTTGCGGGGAATTCCTGACCGAGATTGATGCCGATCAGATCCTGCGCGCAGTCCTGTTCGCGTAGCGCCAGAAATCCTGACGGTCCGTCATTCCTTACTTGGCCAGTCGCCGGAGCTAGCAGCCGTTAGCCGACGACTTTGCTAGAATCTAGCTGAGGCGCTGTTCCGGCAGATCGCCGATCTTCACTCCATGGTGCAACCCTCCCGTGGAAACGACGTAGCCCATCACGCCGTCCTTCGATTTGACGAATGCCACCGTGGATTGCCCACCAGAGAACGTGATTTGTCCGGACGCAATTTCCAGCGCTGTGTTTTCTCCGAGGTAGTGATGGAGCGTGATCGGGCGTTCCGTGACTTCAATCTCCAGTACGTAAGTGAATATGATATCCTTCACCTGGAAGCGTTGGCTCAGATTGTCGATAACGAAGAATCCATCCATGGGAACAATGACTTGACCGTTGAAGGTCTGGCGTGTGGTCGATTTACGGACGTCGGGAGGCAGTTTGTCGATGATGTGGGATTGAATACCCTCGCCGGTGTAGGGCAAGCCGTCAGGCGTATAGACCGTGGATGGATTCGTGACCTTTCGCTCGTCTTCCACCACGCGAACGCGGGCGTCGACCGCGGTGAAGTTGTAGAATTGGCCGATGATGGTGACAGTGCGAATCCATTCAAAGGATTCCGCCTCGGCCAAATTCATGCACGTCAGGTTCAGCGCTTTAGCCTTGGTGCGAGCCGTACTTGTAAAGCCGTTCGCAGCGACTACGATTCCGTGATGGATCCCGGTCTTTTCGCACTTCTTAGCGAAAGCCTCGATCTGAGGAACTCCCACCTTTCTCCCTTGGTCCCTGCACTCAATGGCGGTCAGGTTCGGCCCGTGATGGGTATGACGGATAATCACCACGTCATGTTCGCGAAGCCGCCCGGTGTCCTTGTCGGGCAACCGTAAGGAGGAAGCCACGGTCACTCCGTCGTGGTGCGCGAACATGCGCTCTAAGACAGCGACCAAATGATGGAATCGCTGACCGGGTCGTTCAAGAGAGACGGTTTCCTTCACGGCTCAGATCCTACGTCCACCTGTCAACCTTGTACTCCAAATAGGACGACCAGCCTTCCATCTTTCGAAAGGAGACCTTAGAGGCCTGTGGAGTAGACATAGTCGAGTTCGTCGCGAATCTCCCGTTCGACATCGAGCGGCTTGAGCTTCACCCGCCAAGTTCTTCATCGCGAAACCTGTCCTCCGAGCCCACGCCCAGAAGCTACAATTTTCGTGGCGACGAAGCGTAACGTCGGGTAACTGGCCGGAACAGCTTTGTCGCGACATTCATTGCTTTTGCCGTCGGTAAGAACGATCGGATACAAAGGAGAACGGTGCAGCCAAGGGATGCCAACCTCATCACCCTTGACCCGACATAGCTTGGAAGCTATGTGGTTGGGACGTCAGACTTCACGACGCCTCCGAGGCGGAGTTTCTGTCTTTCGAGCGCGGGGTTTAGACCGAACTTTTGGCTGTCGCGAAACTGTTCGCCGAATTCGGTCCGCCGGACCGGTCGGCCCTACGTCGACACGCTCAAAGGCTCGAAGCACGCCAACATGACGGAGATGCGGTTCTCTGCCGCGGATGGCGAATGGCTTGCGGCATTCGCGTTTGATCCGGAGAGGAACACTATCGTCATGGTCGCAGGCGACAAGTCGGGCAGTGGCCAGAAGCGTTTCTACAAGCACCTAATCGCAAAATCCGACAGCCGGTTTTCCGACCATCTGAAAAACCTGAGATCCTTAAAGAAGGGTGATCCTATGGGACGGAGTATCGATCAGGTCATAGCTTCCCTCTCCCACGACCGGCAGGAGCAGATCGAAGCGCGTTATGGCGAACTCCAGCAGGAGGTCGAAGGACTGCGCGAGCTGCGTCAGATCGCGGGCAAGGCCCAGGAAGATGTCGCGACCGCCCTGAACATCAAACAACCCTCCGTCTCCAAGATCGAGAACCAGGCGGACATGTATCTCTCGACGCTCCGCAGCTACGTCGCAGCGATAGGTGGCAAACTGGAATTGACAGTAAAGCTGCCGGCCCGGCCGCCCGTGAGGATCGAACATCTCGGCGAGCTAACTCAGCCAGCAGTGAAGCCATCGGCTCGGCGAGCTAGCTCTCGGCGGAGGCCTGCTTGACACCTGAGACGATCACTCGACTGCTAGCCTCTATGAACGCTGGCCGCCTTCTGGTGGTCTGTGGTGCCGGGCTTTCGATGGCGCCGCCCAGCAGCCTGCCGTCGGCCCGCGCGGTCGCCGAGCGGTGCTTCGACAAATATCGTCTCGAATCCGACCCGAACTGCGACCTCGCTCTTCGGGACAATCTCGAAGCCCTCGCTGAGCACTTTGCAGGCCTCAACACCCTGCAATCGGTCTTCATCGAACATCTCGTGCCCTGGCCTGCATTTGTGCGGCCTTCGAATACGGGGCATGCCGCGATAGCGGACTTTCTCATCACCCGTGCCGCCGTTGCCGGCATATCGAGCAACTACGACACGCTCATCGAGAGACGCGCCTGGGACTACGGCGCAGACTTTCGGGGCTCGCTCGACGGAGACGAAGCCACCGTCGATTCCGTCCGTCAGGCGCCCTTGCTGAAATTCCATGGCTGTTCCCACCGCGATCGACCAGCGACGGTCTGGGCGCCTTCACAGCTCGACGATCCGACCATCTCGACTCGCATTGCGCGTAGCAAAGTTTGGATGGCTGCCAACCTCCGGCAGAAGGATCTGCTCGTCGTCGGCTTCTGGTCGGACTGGAAATACCTCAACGCCGTAATCGGCGAAGCGCTGATCGACATGCAGCCGCTGTCGGTGACTGTGATCGACCTCTCGCCGACAAATGCGCTCGAGCAGAAGGCCCCCCAGCTCTGGGAAATAGCGCACGCACAAAACGTAACGTTCGAACATGTCCAAGAGTCCGGAGCTGCGGCGCTCGACGAGCTTCGTCGCGCGTTCTCATCGAACTACCTTCGTCAGGTCCTGAATGCCGGACGGGCCGCCTTCGAGCACGCCGCCGGACTCCAGTGTGACCCAGCTTGGCTGAACGTCGGGAACTTCGATAGCGAGGCTCTGTATGGTCTGAGGCGAGATGCTGAAGGCGTCTCGGCGGCGGAGCCGGCTAAGCTCCTGCGCCCAGCAAACTCGGAAGCCCTCGGCTTCTTCCACTTGCTGCTCCGTCAGGCCGGCGCTGTTCAACGCGCTGACGGTTATGATCTGAACGGCCGGAGCATCCGAGTCCTCAACGGTGCTCAATCGATCCTTCGGACACTACGGGGAAAATTCGTCGAGCCGCCTGCCGCGATGCAGTCTGACATCGTTGTGGCAGTGGGCGCGACCGACTTGGGCGTGCCGGACAACGTCGTGCGCAGCGGACGCGCCGGTGATGTCATTCGTCCCGGCCCAGCGGGGGAATGGTACGATCTTCCTGGAGCAAGAGCTGCGTTGGGCATCTAATGGACATCTTCACGCAAGCCGAAATTCTCCTTCGCGACGCCCAATATGAAACTTGGACGTGGACTGGCTCGGCCGGGCCAGTGACCTGTTTCGAAAACGCGGCGCTGATGGGATTCGTCCACGTCTTCGACACCGCAGATGCTCTCCTCACCACCTGGAAGGAAAACCAGCAAGCCGCGCTCACTCGGCACGCCGCTTCGCTGCGCGGCGCCGGAGCGAAGGCGTGGAACGTCTATTCGGTCTTTCTGACGCCGGATCAGGATGCGCGCCGAGGACGCGAGATCGAGCGCATCGAAGAGGATTTCTCTTTGACCCGAAAGATCGCCAGAGCCTCGATCGCCACAGCCGATGACGTCGAGAAGGCGCTTCTACCTTTGCTGTCTATACGCTCCAAGCCGCTGCTCGGCGCGTCCAACTTTGAAAAGAGACTGCGCGCCAGGCTGAAGGACATTCCTTCGGATGCTGTTACCGCGTTCCTTAACGAGACCACGCCGGCAGAGGTCGCTCGCATCTTGGGAGCGACATCATGAGGCTCGATTTCATTGAAGTATGCGGTTTTCGTGGCTTCAGGGATCTCGTCCGGATCAATTTCGGACAGGGCTTCACCGTCATCACCGGTCGCAACGGCGTGGGCAAGAGCACGCTGTGCGATGCTGTCGAGTTCGCGATCACAGGCTCTATCGACAAGTACGCGGTGGAGAAGGCGGCGAAGGAAAGCCTCAGCGATTACCTTTGGTGGCGCGGCGAAGGCGTACCCAAAGCTCATTACGTCACCGCCTCTTTTGTTGACGACAACGGGAAGCCATTCACTATCACTCGGACGCGAGAATCCGGCTCCGATCACTCACCAGAGGAAATCCGCGCTGCGCTGTGCCGTGGACCTGCACCGGATGACGCACTTCGTCAGCTCACCCGGACATCGATCATCCGTGACGAATGGATCGCCGCGCTGAGCCTGGATCTCACCGAAACGGAGCGATTCGATCTCGTCCGCTCCGCGCTCGGTGCACTGGAGGGTTCCGAAGCCGGTAGCAGAGCCAAGGAGGTCGTAGCTGCTGCCGAAGCCGCGCACAATAAAGACGAGGCCGCCTATGAGGCTGCCCGTTCGCGGCTGGCGGACAGACTGACACAGCAGTCCGAGACGCAAGCCGCGCTCAGCAGATCAGGGGATGTGTCCTCCGCGCTCCGAGTGATCGCCACCGCGGCGCCGGATGCCCCCACCGAGTTGACCGCACGACTGGCTGCCGGTCGAAATGCGCTCGCGAACGGACGAGCCCGATTTGGTCGAATGGGCGAAGCGCTCCAACTCGGCCGCGAGGTCGCATCGTCGCAGGCGGCCTACAACGCTCCAGATGCTGTTGCGAATCGCGAGGCCGCATCGGCAGCATATGAAGCGGCACAGCGCGAGCATGATGCTGCACAGCAAGTCGTCTCTGAAGCTGAACAACGCCTCATGCGGGAAGAAGAGATGAACGCGATGGCGGCGTCGCTGAGCCTCCTCGTCGAGCACGGTGAGCGCCTCGGGCTGCACGACGATCACTGCCCGCTGTGCGCAGCCCATCGGACGTCGGACGAGTTCACCGCCGGTCTCGCCGCGGCGCGGCGACGGATTACATCACTGGCGTCGGGGGTTCAGGCCGCTCGCGATGCTCTTGCCAGCGCGAAGGCGAACGCGCGGCAACCCAGCCTCACCTTGCAGACAACCGCCTCCGCAGTTCAAACTCATGCACAGGAGCTGAGCCGGCTGCGCGAGCGGGAAGCAGCCCATGTCGATTTCTACAATCAGTGGGGACTCGATCACCGCTTCATCCAAGATCTTGACGCGCTCGAGCGGGCTATCTCTCCCGAGCGTGATCGATTGATCGACCTCGAGCGTGCGCTCCTCGTGCTGGAGGCCTCGCAAGCAGTGTCGCGAATGTCATCGATCGAAAGCAACATCTCAGCGCTGCGAGACGAAATCGAGAAATTGGCTCGGGCAGTTACCCTGTCGCAAAATGCCGTCACAGCGTCCCGCGAAATCGAGCGCTCTGTCAGACGCGTGAGCGCCGAAATCATCGATGAGCGGCTTGCTCAAATCAGCCCCCTCCTCAATGAGCTTTACCAACGCCTACGACCGCACGCCAACTGGCGGACGATCGACTACAGCATCCGCGGCGACGTCCGACGTTTCCTGAGCCTAAAAGTGGGAGACGGCCTGAACCCGCAGTTTGTCTTCAGCAGTGGCCAACGTCGCGCAGCCGGCCTAGCCTTCCTACTTTCCGTCCACCTCGCTCGAGCATGGACACCGCTTAGGTCCCTCCTGCTCGACGATCCCGTTCAGCACATCGACGATTTCAGAGCCCTCCACCTAGTCGAAGTGCTTGCCGCCCTCCGCTCGGACGGGCGCCAGATAATCTGCGCCGTTGAAGACCCCGCGCTGGCCGATCTGCTGTGCCGGCGCTTGGTGAGCACCGCGACCGAGGGCGGCCGGCGTCTCGATATTGACCTTGGGTCGCTCGGGGCTACGAGCGTGGTGGTGGACCAGGAAATCTATCCGATGCCGGTCGGCGTTCTGCGCGGTGTTGGCACCGCATGACGGTCGAGAGTGTGCAAATCGAACTTCCGGCACCGCGCGAGCGTCAAGCGCACGGCCCGTGGAGCGATCTGGCGCTCCATACGATCGGTTGGCGCGCGTTTCAGGATCTTTGCTCGCAGGTCTGCGAGGTCGTGCTCGGGCGGCCCGTCGAGATCTTCCGCGAGGCCCAGGACGGCGGTCAGGACGCTGTCTTCCTCATCCCCGCGGAAATCGACGCTCTACCGATCGGGACGGTCCAGTGCAAACATACATCTGACGCATCAAAGGCGCTGAAGCTAAGCGATCTCACGGCGGAGATTGATCATGTCGCAGAACTGGTAGAAGCAGGCCAGGCGGATACCTATGCGTTCATGACGAACATGAGCGTGGATGCGCCTGTCGCAGCCGCCATGCGCGCCAGGCTTCACGCCCTCGGCGTGCGTAAGCCGCACATCATTGGTCGCCAACATATCGTCCGCGTCATCAGGAGCAGCGCTCGCCTTCGCGCCCTTGTCCCCCAAGTCTACGGCCTCGGGGACCTAACTTCGATCGTTGATGAGCGCCTGAGCGAGCAGAGCCGGGCGCTGCTTGATAGCTGGATCCCAAAGCTTCGAACCTATGTGCCGACGAAATCCCATCGCGACGCGGTCAACGCGATCTCCGATCATGGCGTAGTGCTGCTGCTGGGCAACCCCTCAAGCGGAAAATCAGCAATTGGCGCGATCGTCTCAACAATAGCCTCGGAAAATCCGGCTAATACCGTTCTTGCTTTGACCAGTCCACGCGACTTTGAGGCCGGCTGGAATCCGAACGATCCGGGCCGCTTCTTCTGGATCGACGATGCCTTCGGCTCGAACGTGCTGCGCGACGACTATGTGCAAGACTGGGCCTCGGCCTTCTCCAAGCTGCGGGCCGCAATCAAGCACGGCAACCGCTTTCTCCTGACGTCTCGCAAACACATCTACGAAGCGGCGAGGCGGCGGCTCGGACAACGCAACCTTGCTCAATTCGCCGACGGTAGCGCCGTCGTCGATGTCGGCGAGCTCACGTTCGAAGAAAAGGCGCAGATACTCTATAATCACGTGAATTTTGGCGAGCAGAGCCAGAGCTGGCGATCGAGCGTCAAGCCCCATCTCCCAGCGGTCGCCGCTGTACGCGATTTCCTTCCGGGTATCGCAGAGCGTCTTGGTGACCCGAACTTTACGAAGGGGCTCGCGCCCCGCGAGAGCTCGCTAGTTCGGTTCATGCAAGAGCCAACAGAACATCTAATCGATACGGTCAGTGCTCTGGATGATCAGTTGCAGGCGGCGCTCATCCTCGTTTACGTCCACCAAGCCGGCTTCGATCCAAGCGACTACGATGTGCCGGCTGCCCAGGCAGTCGCGGACCTGACAGGCTATAGCCTGACGAAGATCCAAGATTGTTTCACCGAACTGAAGGGCTCTTTCCTGAAGCTCTCCGGGTCCAAATGGACCTTCGCTCATCCAACGATATCTGACGCTCTGACGGAGATCCTTCGCCAGAAGCCGCATATGATGGCGGCGCTCATACGCGGCGCAACCATCGACACCATTCTCAGTAGCTTTACCTGCGAAAACTCGCCTCTCATTCGAGATGCGCTTGTTATCCCCACGACCCTCGACGACGCCCTGGTCGCCCGGCTTGGCCGCACGCCGGACGAATGGCACCGCAATTGGATGCTGTTCCACTTCTTGTCCTACCGCGCCAGCGAATCCGTGTTCGCCAAGGCGATTCAGCAATTTCCGGACTTGCTTCGGCGAGCGTGCTGGCACACTGACCTCATTGGCAACGATCCTCGGCTAAACGCACATGCTCGCGCTCATCATCAGGCTGTCTTACCTGATGATCTCCGCTTGGAGGCAGCCGACAGCCTGGAGGCAGCCGCACTTACGGACCTCGATACGTCCTTCTTTGACGAAGAGAACATGCTAGCACTTATTCCGCCATCACGCCTTATTGGGCTGGGACTGGCGCTGCGCGCAAAGGTCTTGCCGTCGCTAGTAGAACGCGCCGACGAGATCGCTGAGGGAGTAGATCTGGACGAAGAGCCTGATAGCCATTTCAAGAAGCTTCTTGGTGTATTGGACCGCATCGAGGCGACGACGGGCGACCCAGAGACCACATCCATGATCGATGACACGCGCGACCGGGTAAAACAGTCGGTCAAGGCGATTGAAGAGCGCAAGCGCGAGCACGACGACAGCTCCGAAGACGAGACTGATTGGACGCACATCGTGACGCAGAAGAAGGAGGAGTCTTCACCTTCAGCTCCCGTCACGACGAAACGCTCGGTGTTCGATGATGTCGACAAATAGTCATCTTGACATCACGCTCCTCGCGTTCGCTTGCGTCAGACGCATCCTTACCTGATAGCGAGAGAGCAACACCTGCTCTGCCGCGGACGCGGCCATCGGTCAAGGTGATCGAAATGTTCTCAAGAATCCGCTTTCTACGTCACGATCGCTTCAGCGTCTCAGCTTCGGTTTCAGCGCTCAAAGCAAAGCGCAGCATTCTTTCCGGCGCTGGCAGGCGGAGGAGTACAGCCAACCATGCGGCGGTCCGCCTGCCGCTACTCGCCAATTTTCAAGGTCGGGATGAAGCCGCCGACAGACCGGTTTTGGTCATAAATATGCAGCGGTAGATCGGCTTTCGGCATCAGCACTCTTCCGACCTCAACTGCCGCTGACGTTGGGAGTGCCGGAAAAACGTTGATGGTGGCCTGTTCGCCGTGAACCGCCTTGATCCGATCGAACAGACGCCGAAGATGACGCTTGAACTCCACGAGATCCTCGGGCCGCCGCATAATGTCGTTATGCGGGTTTTCCGCCGTCAAGGACCAGATAGCAGTATCATCACCAAGCACGGCGCGAATTCGATCATCCGTCACTGTCGCGCTTAGCGCCAGCTTGAGCGCAACGCTTGCGGCTGCTGGCCCCGAATATTCCTCAACGCGGAAGGTTATCGCGGCTTGGTTGGGCTGCCAGCGCCAGGTCGCGGGCTCGCGATACCGCTGATGGACCGTGACCGGGACGATATCTCCCAAGAGATGCCCTAACTGGATGAGCAGCGGCTGCGGCGCTAAGGTAAAGACACTGAGCTGCTTGATCTCTTTCTGCTCAATGCGCTCCTTCACCTTGCGAGCAAAGACGCGGCGGAGATTATCCTGCTGGACAGTCCAGTAGCTCAATTCGTGATCAGCGTAGGCACATCCGACCAACTCGATATCGATCGTTCGTCCTTCGGCGGGGTGCCTGTCCGGTGGCATGGCCATGAAGATCGAACGGGTCGAAACGAGTGCGTCCCGCTGGCCGATATCGGCCGCAAACCGGAGTACGTGCGCGGCGCGCTCCTGCGCCATCCCGGTGACAATCGCAATTCGATCCTCATGCTCCGCCTTCATCTCGAGGAGCACGTCTTCCGGATGATCCGCCAGATAATCGACATCCACGCCCTTGTGATGCTTCGCGCAGAGCAGCATCAGGTTGTTCATATCTTTTGCGAGCGCGGATGAGCGAACCGGGTCCCCGCGTGGCCCATCGGCGCTATCGGCAACGATGTGAGCTATGAAGCCAAACTTCCCATCCTCGCGACCGGCCATCAGGTCGCCGACCAGTTCCTCATTGCACCCCCGGTATTCGCACCGCCCTCCGGCCTTGGCCCAAAGAGAGGTCTGAATTTTGTGGGGGATTTGCGTTTTTGCCATGGTGAAGTTCCGGTTCGACTCTGTATAGTGTTCACGTTTTACCCTCAAAGCTCAACCGCGCAGTTTGATAATCCACACGCGGCTCCTGGGCATACTTGGAGGCCGCCTGTGGACCAGCAAACGCTTACCCGCGAGAGCGAGGAGTTCCTGGAAGACCTTGCCGAAGAGCTGAGCGTGCCGCCGAGCCGCTACGAGCAGGCAGAGCGAAGCTACAAGTCCCTGGGGGATTGGCTTCATCGCGATGCTTCGAGCGTTCGGCAATACGGACCGAAGGTCTACGTGCAGGGGTCGTTTCGGCTCGGCACCACGATCCGTCCTGCGAACGAGGCCGAGGAGTACGACGTCGACTCAGTCTGCGAGTTTCAAAAGCTGTACAAGGCATCCCTCAGCCAACAGCAGTTGAAGATCCTGCTCGGCGCGGAGATCGAGGCGTATCGCAAAGCGCAAAGCATGAACAAACCGCTGCGCGAGGGCCGTCGTTGCTGGGTTCTGGATTATGCCGACGGCGCCCAGTTCCACATGGACGTGGTGCCTTCGGTGCCCAACGGTCAAAGCGCCCGCATCCTCCTGGAAACCCTAGGCCTCGATGCGCGCTGGACCGCGACGGCGATCGCCATAACCGACAATGAATACCCGACCTACACTGCCGTCACGGAGGATTGGCCACGGTCGAATCCCAAAGGCTACTGCGAATGGTTCAAAAACCGGATGGCCGCCGTTCTCGAACGGCGTAAGCGCATGCTGGCGGAGAGTACACGGGCCAGCATCGAGGAGATCCCCGACTACAAGGTGCGCACGCCCTTGCAGGCAGCTATCATGATCCTGAAGCGTCACCGCGATCACAGCTTCGAGCAACGCAAAGACGAACGGCCGATATCGGTGATCATCACCACCCTCGCGGCACATTCCTACAACGGCGAGGAAACGATAGGCCAAGCCCTTGTCGCGATCCTGACCGCCATGGACAAGCATATCCTCTGGCACAACAACCAGTATTGGATTCCGAACCCGACCGACCCCTTGGAAAATTTTGCCGACAAATGGGCAGAGCATCCGGAGCGGGCCAAGGCGTTTTTCGAGTGGCTGCAGAAGGCCAGGACGGAATTTGCTCGAGCTGCGCGTTCGAACGATAGGAAACTCATCACCGAAACCGTGGGCCGCGGCGTCGGCGGCTCGCTGGCCGACCGCGCAGCCCGCCGCCGCCAGCCACCGGCTCGCCCTGCGCTGCTGAAAACCGCATCGGTGGCGCCGGCCAGTGCAGGTCTGTCCTTTCCCGACAAGAGCCGCGTTCCAACGAAGCCGCAGGGGTTCGGCAGCGCGGGATGATCTGGTGGCTCGAAAACCCGGGACGGGCCAGATCCGAGCGCCAGAGCGTCGCCGAGCTGGCCGAGCGCGTGAGCTGGCTCAAGAATTTGCACTGGTATTTATCGGACGGCGCCGCACTTGCCGTCGATTTCGAGATCGACCACGACGGCCGGAGCGTTCCGCTCACGATGACCTACGCGGAATTTCACCCCAACGCGCCACCCATCGTCGTCCCGCGCGATGGAAGTCGGTTGTCGAGCCATCAATATGGCGCCGGCGGAAATCTCTGCCTGGAATATCGCGCCGACAACTGGGAAACCACGATCACCGGAGCCATGATGATCGAAAGCGCTCATCGGCTGATCGCCGGTGAACGCGATGGCGATGGGCCGGAATTGCCATCGGCGCACTCTATCTCGATTGGTCAAAGCGTCCGCGGCTCATACTTCCGGTTCCTGCTCACTTCGGCGCTCGCAGATCGCCTCAAAGCGATCGAGCCGGGCCAATCGGTCGGAATCGGCGTAGCGGAAAAGTACCACGCGGAAACGTTCACCGTCACGATCGCCGAGATCGATAGCGCTGTGGACGTGCGCGCCTGGCCTCCAGGGATTCGCGAGACGACCAAGCGAGGCCATGCCATTCGCCTTCCAGCCGGAACGCCCATGCCGGTTGCGACGCAAGACAGCATAGCAACCCTGGTCGGTGAGCTCGGGTTCGCACCGATCCGTGAGCGGGTCTTGGCCGCGACTGGCGAGATGGACCTGGTGTTGGTATCCGGGAACGACATAGCGCATTTCTATGCTTACGACGGCAGTCAGAAGCGCTATTTCGGGCGCTCGCGGATCCTGAACGTCGGCGCCGGCACTCGGCTCCCGGATAACTATGCTGTTCTTGCGAGGAAAAGTATCGGCATCGTCGGATGCGGCTCCTTGGGGTCCAAGGTCGCCGCAATGCTGGTGCGCTCGGGAGTGCGCCAGTTCACGCTTGTCGACGACGACGTTCTGTTTGCGGCCAACATCGTCCGAAATGAGCTCGGCGCTCCTGCAGTCGGTGTCCATAAGGTCGATGCGCTCAAGGCCCGACTCACGGATATTGCAGGAACGATCGACATCACAGTGCGGCGTGTAGCGTTGGGAGGACAGGAAAGCGCAGATTCCACCGATTCCGTCATGTCGGCCTTGCGTACCTGCGACGTGATTATCGACGCAACCGCGGACGCGCACTGCTTCAATTTTTGCGCCGCGGTCGCAAGGGAGAGTCTGAAGCCTCTCATATGGGGAGAAGTGTTTGCCGGCGGCATTGGCGGCCTCGTGGCACGCGTTCGATCGGGTCACGAACCTGAGCCCCAAACAGCTCGCAACCAGATCAATGGCTGGTGCGAATCGCACGGCATTCCCGCTCCGCTCGCAGGCTTTGCCGCGCCTTACGCGGTAGCAGCGGGAGACGGCATCCCGCTCGTAGCCGACGATGCTGAAGTTGCCATCATCGCGGGACATCTTGCGCGTTTTGCAACAGACGTTCTTGAGCACACTGACGAAAGCGCATTCCCCGTTCCGGCCTACGCGATCGGTCTCCGTCGGGCCTGGATCTTCTCCGCCCCATTCGAGACTTGGCCCATTCAGCTCACCGGCTCCGGACCGTGGAAGGCAGAACAGGATTCCGCCTCGGCCGCCGAAAGCCTTGAATTGCTCCGTGAACTCTTACCCTCGGCGTTCAATGGTCACGATCAGTCTTCCAAGTGACCAGCGAGCCCGTTTTCGCAATTGCTTAAGGCGAGCCGGAAGACGCGAGATCGGTGGCATCCTGATGGGCGAGCAAGTCGCACCAGATCATTTCCGTATCGTCGATTTCTCAGTCGACGCCACGACCGGAACAGCCGCTCATTTCGTCCGCAGCCCTGACCATCACGCCGAAGCGCTTGAGACCTTCTTTCAAAAGACCGGATCTGATTTCAGACGCTTCAACTACCTCGGTGAATGGCATTCCCATCCAAGCTTCCCGGTAAGGCCGAGCCAGGAGGATCTAATGTCCATGCAAAGTCTGGTGGATGGAGAGCGGGACATCGACTTCTCCGCTTTGGTGATTGTCAGACTACGTTACCTCCTCCGCCTGGACGCCGCTGCATACATGTTCATTCGACATGGTGCGCCCCGACATGTCGCGCTCACCTCCTGAGGGCGGTTCTAGTCCTTCAGCTTCTGCTTTCCCTCTGCAAGGAAGCCTGACAGCAATGTCTTCATTGCCGCCATCAAGTCGTCCGGCCTCTCTTCGCGGAGCCTTTCCGCCTGTTCGACGAAACCCGAGAGCAGGCCCTTCATTTCATCCGGCGCCTTCTCGAGCCGCCTCGCTCCTTACATCATTGAGTTCGATCCGACGCCCAGACGGTTTCTCCGCTAGCGGTGCTTGAGATCTTCTGCTCGGTGGTCCATTAGGCGACGCTCATGTGCGAGGCGGAGAATCTGGCCATTGTGCTGACAAGAGAGCTGGCCGTAACCCTGCGCTTTGTGACGAAGAAGAGCCCGACGTCTTTATCGGAGCTGGGGTTTGAATGCCTTCCTTTCGCAAAAATCGTTAGTTGCGGGGACACTCAACACCCGATCCCGGCGAAACGGAATGTCTGTTCCGGGGATCGGAGCTACGCAAGCGATGATTGCCGGAGCCCGCAATAACCGATTCTCGCGTTTGGTCGAACGGGTCATTCCGCGATTGGCCGCCTAGGTCAATCGTTGCCCTCCGAAGGCACGTGTCAATCCAATTCTTGCAGAAGCGGGAGTGGAAAGAGGATTAGAATACAAGGACTTGCGAGACTGACGTTCGTCGCTTCACTCTCGCAAAAAATTCGCGTAAGCACTGCGTAAGCAGTTAGCACCCGTAGCTCAGCTGGATAGAGCGTCGCCCTCCGAAGGCGAAGGCCACACGTTCGAATCGTGTCGGGTGCGCCACGTATTACGACTAGACGGGCTGGTTTGTCGGTTAGGGTGCGAGTTCTGCTCTGACATCGCCGAGCAGCGCCGTGGCACCTAACCGTCCCAATTCGTCCGAACAGTTCGCACTCTTGCCGTAGCAGCCTGCTGCGGCCACAACACGTTCAGACAGGGTCCGATGCTGGGCAAGCCTGTTTCGCCAAAAGTCGTCATGCAAGGCACGACACGGCGTTCTTCGAATTTGAGGTCACGAATAACGTCGAGGATCGTCTCTTGAAGCTGGTCCGCAACATCCATCGATCCGCCCGATTGGAACCAGCGCTTGATATCCGCATCCCCTTTGAGGGTGATATCGAGCGGATCACCGCCGAGCTTTAGCCATGTATGGCCATCTGGATAGGTGATTGGCGGCAGGATATAGGGATTTTTGCGCTGCAGGTCGATGCAGTGCATCGACGGCATACCGATCCATGAGCGGCGTGGCTAGGCAGTCGTTCCGAATGCAGCGCTTTTGCTTACTCCGCCAAGTCAAGGCCGGTTCGGGTAGGCGGTTCGCATTCAACCAAATTTCGATTGGCTGCGACGCCTATTGCCAAACCGCCCAAGTAATGCACCTACTCTCCCCCCTCGTAGAATAGTTCGAGCGGCAGGCCGACCAGCGCCTTGCCGATCCAGTCCCGCGCGATCACATTCGACGGGCCCATCGCTATGGCGGCGCGCGCGTCGCGGAACGAGCGTTCGATCGGGCCGCGATGGTAGCCATAGCCGCCGGTCACCGTCAGTGCGGTGGCCGCGACCTTGTTGGCGACCTCGGCGGCGTGCACCTTGAACTCGGTCAGCGGGATCAGGATCTCGCTCTGCGGCTTGCCGGCGCGCCACAACGCATCGAGCCGGGCGGCGAGCTCATTGCGCCAGGGACGCAAGGTCTCGACCAGCACCTTGGCGGCGCCGAGCTCCTGCCGGATCGCCTGGTAGTCCGACAGGCTCTTGTTCCTGTCCTTGTGCACGAAGCTCGTGGTGTGCGCCACCGCCGCGTTCAGGGCGCCGCGCGCCACACCTTCCCAGACTGCGCCGAGCCCGATCAGATAGACCGGTGACACGCCGTCATAGATGATCTCCTTGCCCTGCCCCTCAATGCCGAGCCGGTCGCGCTGTGGCACTTTCACATTGCTGTAGCGGATCGGACCCGAATGATTGGCCCGCACGCCGAGCGCATCCCATGGCCGCGATTCGATTCCTGTGGCCTTACCGTCGACGATGAAGAACACGATGTCGGCCTGGTCCTTGGCGCCGGGCGTACGCGTCTGCACCACGTAATAGTCCGCCTGTCCCGAGCTCGTCGTGAACGATTTTTCGGCATTCACGAGATAGTCCTCGCCGTCGCGCGAGGCTTCGGACAGATTGTACCACCAGTGCCCGCCGGTGGCGCGTTCGCTGGTCGAATAGGTGCCGAGCAAGCCGCCATCGTTCGCCTTCAGCCAGCGTTCCTTCTGGTCGGTGCTGCCGAACAAATTGATGGTCTGGGCGGCGCCGACATGCATCACATAGACGAGCCCGGTCGAGGCATCGGCCTGCCCGATGCGATAGGCGGCTTCGGCGAAATCGACATGGCAGAGGCCGAGGCCGCCGTGCTGCATTTCATTCAGCACGCCGGTCCAGCCGGCCTCCGACAGCGCTCGGAGATTTTCGCGGGGGAAGCGGCCCTCCTTGTCGTTGCGGTCGGCGTTCACCTTCACGGTGGCGTCGATCGCAGCGTCGAGCCTTGCGTAGACGTCGTCGTCGATCTTGCGGGCGAGATTGTCGTGAGCCATGGTCGTTCTCCTGTCCGGGTTGATGTCAAGCGACAGCCTGGGTCGGCTGCCGGTTCGGATCGGCTTGCGACGATCCGCCGAGATAAAGCGTCTTGATGTCGCCGCGCCGCCGCAGCTCGGCGGCCGCACCAGTGAGCACGCTGCGGCCGTTCTCGAGCACGACGGCATGGTCGGCGAAGCGCAACGCCACCATCGAATTCTGCTCCGCGACCAGAATCGACAGCCCCTGCTCGGCATTGAGCTTTTTGAGCGCGCGAAAAATCCCCTCGACGACGAGCGGCGCCAGCCCCATGGAGGGCTCATCGAGCACCAGCAGCCGCGGCCGCGACATCAGGGCGCGACCGATCGCCGTCATCTGCTGCTCGCCCCCCGAAGTCAGCCCGGCGAGCAAGCGGCGGCGCTCCTTCAGCCGCGGAAACAGCGTGTAGACGCGGTCGAGATCATCCGCCGTCTCGGCGCGTGTCGCATCGCGGCCAATCGCGCCGGTGATGAGATTCTCCTCGACCGTCAGCGACGCAAAGCAGTGCCGGCCCTCGAGCACCGGCACGATGCCGGCCCGCACCAGCGCGGCGGCCGAGATGCCGGTAAGATCGCGGCCGTCAAACACGATGTGTCCAGCGGTGATCTGGCCGCGGCGGGCGGGCAGCAGCGCCGACACCGCCTGCAAGGTGGTGGATTTGCCGGCACCGTTGGCGCCGAGCACGGCCACGATCTCGCCCGGCCGCACCTTCAGCGACACGTCGCTGACGGCGCGGATCGCGCGATTATAGGTCGCGACCAGGCCTTCGACTGAGAGCAGGAATTCGTTCATGGTTCGGTCCGTGATGTCGCCGGCTGCGGGAGCTTTGCAGCTCCCGCAGCCGCGCGATCGGTTACTGGCTGACCGGATCGTCGCCGGAGGTGCGCGGCTTGATGCCGCGCTCAGTGGCGTAAGCCGCCGCCGACTTTTCGATGATCGGCCGCAGCGACGCCCAGTCCGGCGCGATCCAGTCCGAGACCACCTTCCACTTGGCGCCGTCCCATTGCTGGAAGGTGACGCGGCCGTCACCCTCGTGATTGTCCCAGGTGACATTGATCGAGTGGAACAGCCCCTTGGCGCCCAGCGCCTCGACCCGCGCCGGGTCGAGTTGCAGGTGCTCAAAGCCCCAGCGCACCTCGTCGCCGGTCAGCGTGCGTTTGCCGAACTTGGCCTGCGCGATCCTGATCGCCTCGACATTGAGGATGCCGTTCACGATGCCGAGGTTGTGGTAGACGCTGCCGATCCGCTTCTTGTCGTCGAGATTGCCCTTGTCGGCGCCGTAGACCGTCTTGATCACTTCTTGCAGCACCGGATATTCGGCGCCGGAGGCTTGCGTGGTGATCGCGATATAGCCCTTGGCCGCATCGCCTGCCGGGATCACATCTTCCTCGGAGTTGGACCAGACGTTGCCGATGATGTGGTCGGCCGGGAAACCAACCTTCTGCGCGGTCTTCAGCGCCACCGGATTCATCACGCCCCAGCCGCGCAGCACCACATAGTCGGGCTTGGCGCGGCGGATCGAGAGCCACTGCGACTGCTGCTCGTTGCCGGGATGCGGCACCTCGATCTGCTCGACGCTGAAATGGTACTTGTCGGCCAGCAGCTTGTAGATCGGGATCGTCTCCTTGCCGTAGGGCGAGCCGTGATAGAGCACGACGATCTTCTTGTCCTTCAGCTTGTCGACGCCGCCTTCACGGCTCGCGATGTAGTTTACGATGCCTGACGTCTCGCTGTAGGGATTGAGCAGCAGCGGGAAGACGTAGGGGAACACGCGGCCATCGGTCGAATCGGTGCGGCCGTGGTTGATGGTGATCAGCGGCACCTTGTCCTTGGTGATACGGTCGATCATGGCGTAGGCGATGCCGACCGACAGCGGATTCCAGGCGGCGACGCCGGGCCGGTTCTTCAACCGCTCATAGACCTCGACGCCGCGCTCGACCTCGTACTGGGTCTCGCCCTCGTCCCAGGTCAGCTTGACGCCGTTGACGCCGCCGTCGCGTATGTTGATCAGGTTCAGATAGTCGATGAAGCCGCCGAAGAAGCCGGTGCCGCCGGCGGCATAGGGACCGACGCGATAGCTTTGCAGCGGGAAGAACTGCTCGGCAGCGTGTACGGCCGGCGCGCCGGCCAAAGCAAGGGCGCCGACCACGCCCAGCGCAAACTTCAAGTATCGTAACCTCGTCATCGTCTACTCCTTGATGTGTCAGTTGCAGGAAAATTCATGCCGCGGCCGCTCCGCGCCGGCGGACCGCCGCGCGAAAACGGTCCCACAGCGCAATCAATCCGCGTGGCTCGGCGATCAGGAACGCGATGATCAGCGCGCCGATCACGATGCGCTGGCTCATCTCCAGCACGCCCGAGTCGAACACGCCGCCGAGCAGCGCCGCGCCCAGCCGCGACAGCACCAGCGGGAACACCACGACGAAGGCCGCACCGAGGAAGGCGCCGCGCAGCGAAGCCAATCCGCCGATGATGATGATGAAGAGGATCTGGAACGAGCGATCGAGATTGAACCCGGCCGGCTCGACCGTGCGCAGATAGGCGAAGGCCCACAGCACGCCGGCAACGCCGATCAGGAACGAGGAGACGCCGAACGCCAAGAGCTTGGTCCGCAGCAGCGGCACACCGATGACCTTCGCGGCGATCTCGTGGTCCCGGATGGCGATGAAATTGCGGCCGGTCTGGGATTGCAGCAGCCGCAATGTCAGGATTGTCGCCACCGTCACGACGGCGAGCGAGAACAGATAGCGGCCCGCGGCGCTGGTGAAGGAATAGCCGGCGATGGTCAGCGTCGGCGCGTCGATCACGCCGGACGGATTGTCGTTGGAGAACCAGCCGAACTTGGTCAGCGCCCATTGCACGAAGAACTGCGCGGCCAGCGTGGAAACCGCGAGGTAGAATCCGCGCAGCCGCAGGCTCGGCAGCCCGAATACGATGCCGATCGCGGCCGCAACCACGCCGGCCAGCACCAGGTCGACGAGCAGCGGCAGTGCGGGAATCCGGAGATGGAGATTATAGGCGGCATAGGCGCCGACCGCGAGGAACGCGGCCGAGCCGAGCGACACCTGCCCGGCATAGCCGGTGAGGACGTTGAGCCCGACCGCGGCGAGCGCCAGCGCGAGGAACGGTGTCAGCACCGCGTCCATCAGGTAGTCCGAGCCGGCGAGCGGGATCACGCCGAAGGCGATCACGGCGGCTGTGCCGATCAGGATGCGGTCGATGACAGGCCAAGTCTGCTGCGACGTTCGGCGCGGCGTTGTGACGATGGCGTCCATGTCCTAGACCCTCTCGACCAGCTTCTGCCCGAACAGCCCGGAGGGCCGCAGCAGCAGGAATGCGAGCGCCACAACATAGGCGGCCCAGGCCTCGATGCCGCCGCCGAACAGCGGGCCGACATAGACCTCGGCGAGCTTCTCTATCGCACCGATCAGGAGGCCGCCGGCAATCGCACCCGCGATCGAATCGAAGCCGCCGAGCACGAGCACCGGCAGCGCCTTCAGCACCACCAGCGACAGCGAGAACTGCACGCCGAGCCGCGCGCCCCACAGCAAACCGGCGACCAGCGCAACGATCCCGGCGACCGTCCACACGATGGCCCAGACCCGCGGCAGGCGCAGGCCGACCGCAAGCGCCGCGAAGGGATCGTCGGCGACGGCGCGGAACGACAGTCCCGTGCGGGTGAAGCGGAAGAACAGCGCAAACAGCGTCACCAGGCTGCCCGCAACTGCGGCTGCGAACAGGTCGAAGCGGCTGATGAAGACGCCGGCAATATCGAGTGGCACGTCGCTGACGCCGATGTCGAGGCCGTGGACCTGGGTGCCCCACAGCAGCTGCGCCGCGCCCTCGATCACGTAGGACAGTCCGAGCGTTGCCATGAACAGGGTGATCGGCGGCTGGTTGACCAGCGGGCGCAGCACCGCGCGCTCCACCGCGACACCAAGTGCGACCATGATCGCCAATGTCGCCAGCAGCGCGAGCGGAAACGCGATGCCGCGCTCGACCAGGCTGACGAAGGTCAGCGCCGCGAACAGCAGCATCGCGCCCTGCGCGAAGTTGAGCACGCCCGAGGTCTTGTAGATCACGACGAAGCCGATCGCGACCAGCGAATACATCACGCCCGACAGCAGGCCGCCGACCAGGACTTCGATCAGGAATTGATAGTCGAACATCAGACGGCGAGCTCCGTTTCGTCGGCATGCGCGACGCCGAGATAGGCATCGACCACCGCCTGGTCGGACCGCACCTGATCCGGCGTCCCGTCGGCGATCTTGCGGCCGTAGTCGAGCACCGCGATGCGATCTGACAGCCCCATGACCACGCCGATGTCGTGCTCGATCAGGACGATGGTGGCGCCGTAGCTGTCGCGCGCGTTGCGGACATGTGCGGCCAGTTCGTGCTTCTCGCCGAGCGTGACGCCGGCGAACGGCTCGTCGAGCAGCAGCAGGGATGGCTTTGCCACCAGCGCACGTGCCAACTCGACGCGCTTCTGCACACCATAAGGTAACGTCCCGGCAGCGCGATCGCGCACATCGGCAAGGTGCAGGAAGCGGATGACGTCGTCGGCAGCCGCACGATTCTCCGCCTCGATCCGCCGCGCCAAGGGCGAGCCGGCGATCTGGCGCAGGAAGCCGGCGCGAACACGATGCGCCAGTCCCATCAGGACGTTGTCGAGCACCGAGAGGCCCTTGAACACCGCGAGATTCTGGAATGTCCGTGCCACGCCGTGCTGCGCCAATCGTGCCGTCGGCACGTGGGCAAAGGACTGCCCGCCGAACCACACCCGGCCGCGGTCGGGCCGGTAGAGCCCGCTGACGACATTGAGCAGCGAGCTTTTGCCGGCCCCGTTTGGCCCGATCACCGCGCGGATCTCGCGCTGCGCGACCTCGAGGTCGATGTCACGCAGCGCCGCGACGCCGCCGAATGTCAGCGAGATGTTGGCAAGCGCGAGCACCGGCCGTGCGGCGTCATCCTCTCGCTTCGAGAGCACACGGCCCGTTGCCTCGGCGCGCCCGGCCATGGATGGCGAGAGCACCGGCTCGACAAGGGCGCCATCCAGCGGCAAGACCCCCGCGCTTGCTGCGATCATCGACACGTCCGCGATCCCCCGGTCACTCGGCCGCCTGAACGCGCAGCGGCGCGTTCGCTTCCAGCGCGCGGACCAGCGGAATGACGCGGCGGCCGAAATATTCAACCTCTTCCTGGAAATGCAGGAAGCCGAGCAGCACCAGGTCGACGCCCACCTCCTTGAGCGCGATGATGCGCTCGGCGATCTGCTCCGGCGTGCCGATCAGATTGGTCTTGAAGCCGTCATTGTACTGGACGAGATCCTCGAAGCTCGATTTGGCCCAATTGCCCTGCCCTTCCGGCGAGGCCTTGCCGGCGTTCTTGACCTCGTGGCCGAAGGCGTTGACCGCCTCCGGATCGGCCTTGGCGATGATCTCGTTCAGCACGCTGCGCGCCTCGGCCTCGCTGTCCCGCGCGATCGCGAAGGCATTGACGCCGATCTTCACGGAATGATTGTTGGCCTTCGCCTTGGCCCTGATGTCGTCAACCTGCTTCTTGATCTCGTCGACCGAGTTACCGTTGGTGAAGTACCAATCCGACACCCGCGCCGCCATGTCGCGCGCCGCGCGCGAGCTGCCGCCCTGGAAGATCTCGGGCAGGGGCTGGGCCGGCTTCGGCTTCAGCGAGTAATCCGTGAAGCGGTAGAAATCGCCGCGGAAAGTAAAACTGTCCTGGGTCCAGATCCCGCGCAGCGAGCGGATGAATTCTTCCGAGCGTCGGTAGCGCTCGTCATGGTCGAGCCACGGCTCGCCGATCGCGGCAAACTCGCCGCGGAACCAGCCGCTGACGATGTTGACGGCAACGCGCCCCTCGGTGAGCTGGCTGATGGTCGCGATCTGCTTGGCTGCGACCGCCGGATTCCATGGTCCCGGCAGCAGCGCCGCGATCACCTTCAGCTTGGTCGTCGCCGCAAGCAACGCATGGCTGAAAGCGACCGGCTCGTGCTGGAATTCGGCGCCGTAGCCTGCGGTGAAGCGGATCTGGCTCAGGGCGTAGTCGAAGCCGGCCTGCTCCGCGATCTGCGCCAGGCGGCGATTGTAGTCGATGTCCCATCCGGTGCGCTGCTCGATCTTGCTGATCACGAGGCCGCCGGACACGTTCGGCACCCAATAGGCGAATTTGATCGGATCATGGTTCTTGGTCATCGGAATTCTCCTCAAAGGTTGGGTCTTGGAGACGGATGTGGCGCAGGCAGCGCGGTGCGTTCGCGCTGCGCGCGGTCAGCGAGGGACGATGCGGCCTGTTCGGGCCGCCGCTGAGATTTGAATGATGAGAAGGTTGGCGCGATCAGTTGCGACCGGCGCCGGCGCGCGATCGGCGCGTCAACAACACGCCGCGAGACACGATGTCAGCGGCGCGACGCAGGTTCGAGATCGATCAAGGAGGCCCGTGCAAGTCATCCGCATTCTCCTCGCAAGCACCATCGGCGAGCAATCAATAGTCTCAGAGAACGCCCAAGCGAGCGAGTCCAAGGCAAACTCTTTTTCAGCGAGTCAGAGAAAGCGGCATTCTTTTGTTGACGCAAAACGCGATACTTGTTGCTGCGCGGCTGGAACTTCGCTCGCATCGAGGTACCCGCACGCAAAGACGACGCTGGCTCACGACCCGATCGTGAGCTGATGCAATAGAAGAGCGAATAAGTGTCTCGGGTGAGACGTTTATTCTGCGGGAACCGACTCTATGAACGCAAAAGAACTGGGACCAGCACCTCATGATTGGAGCAGGCTCCCTATTTGGCCGGAACATCGAGGTAGAGCAATTCGCCGTCACGAGGGATCAACAATCGCTCGGCAGTGATCCCTTGGGAGAGCGAAAACTGCCGAAGTTGATCTCGGGTGACCGTGGCGTGATCAAGAGCTTCAAGGTGAGTTGCGACGACAATCGGGTGCGGGAACGTCTTGCAGAGTGTTGCGGCCTGTTCGGCATCCATGGCAATCGACTCGCCCTCCCATAACGCACCAGAAGGATGAATGACGATGATGTCAGGATCGGTGCTTCGAATGGTCTCCTCGATCGGCGGGTATAGAACCGTATCGCCTGTCCAGTAGAGGCTCGGCTCGCCTTCCAGTTCTAGGCTAAAGCCCATCACCGGCCCCATCTTCTCGACCACCAGACCAAAGCCATGGCGGCCCTGGCGCCGCGTCAGCTTCACGTCGCGCCAATCCAGTTGATTGTGAAGCGGCGTGACCTTTTCGAAGCCAAAGGAGCGGATCTTGCTGTCATCACCAGGTTGGCAGACAATCGGCATATCCTTTGGCACAAGGGATTGTGCCAAAGGATCGAAGTGATCCGAATGCAGATGGGAGACGATAACAAGCTCGACGCCGTCGAGGGCTTGGTCGATACTCACGGGGAGATCCACCAGCGGATTTGGCGAGCTTCCCGCAATAGAAGGGCGACTGTGCTTCGGCGCGAAAAACGGATCGATGAGTATCGTACGATCGCCGAGATTCAGCTTCAAGGTCGCGTTTCGGAGGAGTTGCAGCTTCATCCGTCTTCCCTCGTTCGTTAATAGAGATTCTTTTGGGCGTCGATCTCAATTCGCGCCTCGATGTCCTTGACGGAGAGATCGGCAGGCATGGTCTGATCGGAGATCATCTGTCCGAGCGACGGCAGTTTGGCGCGGTCCAGCCGATAATCATCCTGCCAGAGACGGCTGCGTTTGAGGGCCTTGGTGCAGTGGAGGAACGTTTCCGTGACGGTCACGACGATCGCGAGCTTCGGCGCCTTGCCACCAACTGACATCAATTGGAGGAGATCCTGCGAGCGCGTGAGATGCGCCGTGCCATTGACCCGCAGCAATTCCTCGATGCCCGGAACAACGAACAGCAGGCCGATCGCTGGATTGGCGAGCAAATTCTCCATCGTGTCGAGGCGATTGTTGCCGGGCCGGTCCGGGATCGCCAGATGATGAGGATCGAAGATATGCACGAAGCCCGGCGCATCGCCGCGGGGGCTGACATCATGGCCGCGCTCGGGATGCGATGAGCCGATGATGACAAGCGGCGCATGCGCAATAAAGTTGCAGCAATGTCGATCCAGCCGGTCGAGCTGCTTGGCGCGCATCAGGGCCGACGGCGGAAGATAGGGTGGCCGTAACTCCTCAGCAGACGTGAGATAGGTCAGCGCCTCCAGCATCGGCGGGGTCTCCTCGATCCAGTCAATCCCTGACATTGCGCGGATAGGTCTGTTTGGCCGCATCGGCCGCGGCCAGATCGACGTCAAAGCTGATGATGGGACTGTCCTCGCTCGTGCGCACAAGGATGTCTCCGTCAGGCGCCACGATCCAACTACCGCCGGCAAGGCTTCCGCCGCGGCGGTTCGCCGTCACAACGAACGCGCCGGCTGCAATCGCCGCCATCCGCGTCGCCACTTCCCAACGCGCATGGCCGCCAGTCGCCCGCGGCGCGGCAATCAACTGAACTCCCGCCTGCCCGAGACGCCGCGCCGCGGTACTCACCATGATCTCCGTACACACCAGTTCGGCGAAACAGAGCTCATCGTCATGCACGGGAAGTACATTCTGTGGGCCGCGGTCGAACCAGGTTGCTTCCCAGCCCCCCTCCTGCTGCGGCAGCCACGCCTTAGGCCTGCCTCTGACCAGACCGCTCTCCGGCTTCCAGAGAAAGGTCTCGTTCCAGCGCCGTGTGTCCAGCTCGACAGCCCGCGTCCCAAGGATACGCTTTGCCGCGAGGCGCTTCAGCTCATCTGAGATCTTGGCATGCGTCGTGACGGCCTGACGCCAAACGACCTCGCTGAAGACTGGGTTTTCCCAGAAACTGTCGACGCCTGCCAGTTCAGGAAGAACGAACAGATCGACGGGTGCTTTGGCGAACTCACTTTCGAGCCGGCGCCACATCGCTGGCACCTCATTGATTCGATCAGGGAATTCGCAGGTCGCTACTCGAAAGGGCACAGTTTCCTCCATCTTGGTCGAACCTGCGCCAAACGAGGCCGAGTTGACCAGTGGCACAGATGCCGTATATCGTCAAAATTATGCCAAACCTGCGGACGCGCGCCACGCACCGGAAGCTGCCCCCGCCACGGCGGGAGCAGTCTGTCGCCGTGCTCGCCTATGACGGCGTCAACACTTTCGAGCTAGGGATGGCGGTGGAAGTGTTCGGCCTGACAGATATGGGCCGCGACTGGTATCGCCTGGTCGTTTGTACCGAGCATCCAGGACGGCCGCTTGCTGCCAATAACGGCATCAGAATTGCTGCCGACGATGGTCTGAAGACGCTGGCGCGAGCGAACACGATCATCGTGCCGGGGTGGTCGCATATCGAACACGTTCCGTCCGCGACACTGCTCGACACGCTGCGCCGCGCACATCAGCAAGGCGTACGGATCGCCTCGATTTGCTCCGGCGTGTTCATCCTTGCTGCCGCCGGATTGCTCGATGGCCGCCGCGCTACCGCGCATTGGGCGCAAGCTGAGCTGCTCTCAAGCCGATATCCGGCCGTAAATGTCGATCCAAACGTGCTCTATGTCGACGACGGCGACATCATGAGCTCAGCCGGCCGCGCGGCAGGGCTCGATCTGTGCCTTCACATCGTCAGGCGGGACTACGGCGCGGAGATCGCCAATCGGGTTGCACAGCGGCTGGTCGTGCCGCCTCATCGCGAAGGCGGGCAGGCGCAGTATATTCCGCAACCGGTTCGCAAAGCTGAGGGCGATGCCTTGGCATCTGTGTTTGCCTGGGCGCAACACCACCTGGATCAAGACCTTGCGATCGACCGCCTCGCGTCCCGGGCAGGAATGAGCCGCCGCACTTTCATCCGACGATTCGAGGAAGCAACCGGCATGTCGCCTGGTGATTGGGTGGCGCAGGCGCGCGTGTCGCGGGCTCGCGAACTCCTTGAGGCGACACAGCTCCCAATCGAGGATATCGCGGTCGCGACCGGCTTCGGCTCAGCTGAAGCGCTGAGACATCATTTCAGACAGCGAATCCGAACGAGCCCGATGCGTTATCGCACGGCCTTTCAGGTGTCCGGGCGCATGGGAGTGGGCGAAGATCGCTGATCGGCCACCAAGCAGCAGGGGGCCTCCGCATCGCAATAGTCGCTATTTCAGGACTCCCATCTTTTTGCTCCATCCTCCGCGCAAGCACCACGTACATTGGGAAGACAGCCGCCCATGAGGCGGAGCGCAAGATCGCAGTCCGTCGCAGGTTATCCAGGTGGAGCGCCTGGGCTTCCGCAGCATCATAGCACCAAGGCGAAGCAATAGTGCCATCTTCATCGGCCGTGGCGCGACGAGAAGGTTGGGAATGAGGTCGATGCAAAAGAACAACTCACCATCAGGCAGACAATTCCCTTGGGCGGGGTCCACCTGTTGCCCAATCGAGCAACTCAACCGTGTGCACCACTGGTATTGATGTTCCACTCGCGATCTGGGTAATGCAGCCAAGGTTGCCTGCCGCGACTATTTGTGCCGATGTGCCCTCTATGTTGGCCACCTTGCGGTCACGCAATTTGCCAGCGAGGTCCGGCTGAAGCAGGTTGTATGTACCTGCCGAGCCGCAGCAAAGATGACCTTCCGGCGGCTCGAGTACGATGAAGCCGACTTCCTTGAGAAGCTGTTTGGGTTGAACTCGCACCTGTTGCCCATGCTGCAACGAACACGCGCTGTGATATGCGACGCGCTGTCCGGTCGGAGTGAGCTGCGGCTGAAGGCCGATTTCGCTCATGAATTCCGTAATGTCGCGGGTCAACGAAGATATCACCTGAGCTTTTTTCGCGAGCTCCGGATCATCGCGGAACATGAAGCCGTAGTCCTTCACAGTCGTTCCACACCCTGACGCATTGATGATGACAGCGTCGAGCCCGGAGCCCTCTATCTCTCTGCTCCACGCCTCGATATTGGCGCGCGCCAAGGCGCGTCCATTCTGACCCAGATGATGGTTCAGCGCCCCACAGCAGCCGCCGTCCCTTGTGATTACAACCTCACATCCGTGCCTGGCCAGGAGACGGACCGTCGCTTCGTTCACTTGCGGCGCTAAGACTTGCTGGGCACAACCGGTGAGTAGGGCAACGCGGCGCCTGGGTGCGAGCGCGCTAGATATGACTTGAGGCCGCACCAGCTTAGAGGCACGGGGGATCCGCTGAGGGATAAGATCAAGCGATGCGCGCAACCGAACCGGCATCAGCCAAGCGAACGGCTTGATGAGAAACGAGAAGGTCAGCGCCGCTCGGAACAGGCGAGGCCTCGGAAGTACCAAGCCGAGCAAATGCCGCAGCATCCGGTCAAACCATGGCCGGCGGCAGGTTTTTTCGATGTGATGCCGGGCATGATCGACCAGATGCATATAATTGACACCGGACGGACAGGTCGACATACAGGACAGGCAGGACAGGCAACGATCGATGTGCTTGACGACCTCTTTCGTCGCCGGCCGGCTGTTTTCGAGCATATCCTTTATCAAATAGATACGTCCGCGCGGACTATCGAGTTCGTCGCCGAGCAGGGCATAGGTGGGACAGGTAGACGTGCAGAACCCGCAGTGCACACACGCGCGGAGGATCTTTTCAGCGATGCGCGTCTCGGAATCAGCAAGCTGCTCTTCGGTGAAGTTTGTCTGCATGGCAACTAATGTCCCTCGTGCATGCGGCCGCCATTGAGGACGCCCTGAGGATCGAAGCCACGCTTGATCCGCAATGTGAGGTCTGCAATCGGCCCCTCCAGCGGATCGAACACCGCAACTCTTTCCCGCGTTTGCGCGGGCGCGACGACAAGGGTCGAATTTCCTCCCGACCGCCTCATGGCTCCGCGTACAACCGCCGCGCCAGCGTCCAGGCCGGCTTCGTCTGCATCAATGCTGAGCCACACTTGCCCGCCACCCCAATCGTATAGCGCGTCCACAGAACTTAATTTGGCGCGCACGTTGGCCACAACCAGCGCCGCCGAGCTTGGCGTCGGGCAGAGACGCCACACGACCCGGGGGCCACGCGGCAGAAGCGGCCGTACCTCGCCGATCTCGTTCCAAAGGTATGCCGACTCCGCACCGAAAAGACGTGTGCCATGTCCGAACTTCTTTTCGAGGGCTTCAGCCCGATAGGCGACCGAAGGACGAGGCCCTTCTAGCCGCACCGCCGTAACCGCGCCCTTACCATTCGAAACAGCGCTCGTCTCGGATTGCCGCGCCGCGGCAGCCGGCAGGTGAGCAACTGAAGAAACCTCAAAGCGGCTGTTCAGCGCAGCTACCATCACTTCGATTGCAATCTCGTCAGCAAGCCCCGGGAGGAGAAGGGTGTTTTCCACTTCCGGTCTTGGGGATACCTTCAGAGTCGTTTCTGTCAGGACAGACAGGGTGCCAAAGGCCCCGGCTTGCAGCTTGCACATGTCGAAGCCAGTGACGTTCTTTACGACCTTGCCGCCTGCCTTCCATACCTCTCCCCTGCCATTGACTGCGGAAAAGCCCAGGATGAAATCGCGTGCGGCGCCTGCACGAACCCGCCGCGGCCCGGCAAGATTACAGGCCAAAGTTCCGCCGAGGGTCGGGGCTTCACTCGACTGAAGCAAACCGCACAAATTGGGCGGCTCGAAAGCGAGCATTTGGCCCTTGGCTTCGAGCTCGGCCTCAATGGTCGTCAAGGGTGTCCCGGGACGAACGGTCAAAATTAGCTCGGCAGGCTCGTAATGGACAATCCCACAGATTTGCGAAACGTCGAGAGTGTGCTCGGCCATCGTGGACCGGCCCAGCGCGCGCTTGCTACCGCCAGCGACGACCTCAAATTTCTTGTTTTCCGCCGCCGCCCAAGAGACTATGTCCGCGAGCTGTCCCTCATCCGACGGCCGGTAGATAGTCATGACCTACTCTTCCGTCAAAAGCGAGGAAGGCTTGGGAAGCGAAGCTTGCCACCCTGCACGTGCATTCGACCCAATTCCGCACAACGGCAAAGCTGCGGGAAGACCTTGCCGGGGTTAAGCAGGCTCTCCGGATCAAAGGCGCACTTGAGAAGCAGCTGCTGCCTCAGATCGCTGTCATTGAACATCGTACCCATGAGATCGCGTTTCTCGACCCCGACACCGTGCTCACCCGTCAATACGCCACCAACTTCCACGCAGAGCCGAAGAATGTCATCGCCGAATGCCTCGGCGCGTTCGAGCTCTCCTGGCTTGTTTGCGTCGTAAAGAATGAGCGGATGGAGATTGCCGTCGCCGGCATGGAATACATTGGCGACCTGCAGCCCATATCTCGCCTCCATCTGCTTTATGCACGTTAGCACCCTTCCGATCTCCTTGCGCGGGATCGTGCCATCCATGCAGTAATAGTCCGGCGCGAGGCGACCGACCGCGGGGAATGCGGCCTTTCGTCCCGCCCAAAACAGCAATCGCTCCTCTTCCGACTGACTGGCTCTGCAGCTTGTCGCACCATGCGATGTAGCCATCGCTTCCACAGCCGAGACGAGCTGGTCGACCTCGACTGCGCACCCATCGAGTTCAACGATCAACAAGGCCTCGGCATTCATTGGGTAGCCTGCGTGGACGAACGCCTCGGCCGCTTCAATGGCGAGCTTGTCCATGATCTCCATGCCGCCGGGAATGATGCCGGCGCCGATCACGGCCGCGACACATGCACCGGCGCTTTCAACCGAGGGAAATCCAATCAAGAGCGCGCGCGCTCCCGCCGGCGCAGGAAGGACCCTTACTGTCACCTCCGTCACCACTCCGAGCAGCCCCTCAGAACCGACGATCACGCCGAGCAAATCATAGGCACCGGCATCAAAATGCTTGCCGCCCAATCGGACGATATCACCATTCACTGTCACCAGTTCGACGCCGAGGACGTTGTTGGTCGTCAGCCCGTATTTGAGACAATGGACACCGCCAGAATTTTCGGCAACATTGCCCCCGATCGTGCATGCTATTTGGCTTGATGGATCGGGCGCATAATAGAGCCCCTCCCACTGCACGGCCTGGGTAATGCCAAGATTGGTTACGCCTGGCTGCGCCACCACGCATCGATTGGCGACATCAATCTCCAGAATGCGGTTGAACTTTCCGAGTCCGAGCAAGACTCCGTCGGCCAGAGGCAGAGCGCCTCCAGAAAGAGATGTGCCGGCACCGCGGGGAACCACCTTGATGTTATTGTCTTTGCAGTAGCGCAGGATCTTGGCGACCTGCGCGGTGGTCTGTGGCAGCACCACGACCATCGGCAACTGCCGATAGGCCGTCAACGCGTCGCACTCGAAGCCACGGCGCTCGATATCGGAGTCAATGACTCCGTCTCCCGGTACGATCCCTTTTAGCGCTTCGACGATGTCGGCTCGCCTTGACAGCACCGCCTGATCGGGCTTTGGCATTCTAATCACACCGCGCCTCCCTTGGGTTTCCCCCCACGAACTGCTGCCCCACCACCTGAGGGGAGTAGCAGCCATCGGGCGAGCTCAACTTTGACGACAACACTATCCAGCGACGTGCTTCGTGGGGTGCGCGTCAATGAATGAGGCAGCCGGCAGCCTTCCAAAAAACGCCGCTGTCGGATTTCTCCAACAGCGGCCTAGGTCTTGGGAGAAAGCAGACGAGCCGGTCTGCCAGCGGAGCCGAGCAACAAAACAGAATCCCGATCGTGATCGCCATTGACACTGCCGATGTCTTTCCAGCCGCATTGCGGAACGATTCGACTCGACTTTGCGCATTGGAACGTCATCAAGCGGTTCGAGATACGGAGTGAAGTCTTGCTTCCAATCGCATTGTTCCAAATGATCTCACCTGGGTCATTGGGGCACGACGCCAGTATCGGGGTAACCTTGGGTAAGTAGACCGAGCGACTTCGATAAGTGTCTGGACGGAAGATCGTGGGAAATTCGCCGGCCTACGCAGACAAAGTGCTCAACCTATCGGGGCGGGACATCTGGCTTGCCAGCCAGCGGATACAAAAATTCGATTCCCGCATCCGAAAATGTGAAACAAAATTGTGCGTTTGCCGACCCAACGGTCAAAACAATGGAGGTAGAGAGATTAGAGGTTCACCAGAGAAGACATGGTCCATCAGTTGCGTTTGCCAACCATGCACTGAAAAACTTGAGACCTACTGATTTTTGAAATACGTATTGCGGCCGCCCTAGATCCAAAAGTCGACGAGGCAACGTTGCCTGCTGCTTGGCAATCTCTCTCACAGAGAGAGGAGCGCAATGCTTCGCAGGTCCTCAACGACTTGATGCGATTTATCGTGAAGGTCGTTCATGATCGCAAGTCTCACTGTTGTCCTCCTCTGCCAACTCATCGGCGAGGTCATTGTGCGGGGTCTGGGCTTACCGTTGCCGGGGCCTGTGCTTGGTCTCCTACTCCTGCTGATCACGCTGCTTGCCCGCGACCGGTTCGTGGTGATGGCCCGCGGACCGCTCCGGGATAATGGCGTGGAGAATGTCAGCAAGGGACTGCTGCCTCACCTGTCGCTTCTGTTCGTGCCGGCCGGCGTTGGCGTCGTGCAGAAGCTCGAGCTCTTGGCCACGCATGGCCTGGGCATCATGCTAGTGCTCATCTTCTCGGTGACCTTCACTTTGCTCGTGACCGTGCTGACCTTCCTGCTTGTTAGCCGTCTGATCAGCCGGCCGGAGGCAAAATGAACGACAATCCCCTCTCGCTCTGGGTCTATCTCTCACAGTCGCCGCTGCTCTGGCTGACTGCCACGTTGCTGGTCTATGCAATCACGGATGCGCTATCCTTGGCAATGCATCGCCATCCGCTTGCGAACCCGGTCCTGCATGCAATGTGGATTATCGGCCTGTTTCTGCTTCTGACCGGCACTTCCTACACAACCTATTTCGCCGGGGCGCAGTTCGTACATTTCCTGCTCGGGCCTGCGACAGTCGCGCTCGCCGTGCCACTCTATGAAAATCGCAAGCTTGTTACCGCGGCGATCGTTCCGATGCTGGCCGCCCTGGTTGTCGGCTCAATCACAGCGGTGACATCGGTGGTCCTGCTTGCCGAAGCTGCGGGGCTCCCCCGGGAGATTATCCTGTCACTCGCACCGAAGTCCGTCACGGCCGGCGTTGCAATGGGAATCAGCGAAGCGCTCCATGCGGATCCGTCGTTGACCGCTGTTGCAGTCATTCTCACCGGTATCATAGGCGCCATCATCGTGACCCCCTTGATGAACTGGACAGGCATCAGCGATTTTCGGGCGCGCGGCTTTGCCGCAGGCATCGCAGCGCACGGCATCGGCACCGCACGTGCTTTCCAGGTTGATGAGGTCGCCGGTGTGTTCTCGAGCCTTGGCATGGGCCTGAATGCCCTTGTGACATCCTTTCTGGTGCCGCTCGCAGTAACAGTACTGATAAGATGATGCGCGGGACGCCCTCGCCGTTATTGGATCTCTGCAACAGGGGCCCGAATCCAGGGGACGAACCGGTCTGTCGCGGCGCGCTTAAAGCGCTGTTGACGTTTTGAGATGCCCACGGGCACAGTTTCAACACGCCCTTGCACGGCCTGTCCAAGAGATGACACCTCAATGCAAGCCTCTGCAAAGGAGCCGCCAAGCCGGCTCGCTCAACGTCGCCGCGACAGATCCTGTTCTACTTGATGAAGGCAAGCCGTGATCGATCGAGCGTGATCGTCACAGCCAGGATTACGATAAGCCCCGTTACCATGATTTGTATGTAGGTATGCACCCCTGCGATGTTCAGGCCATTTTGAAGAACGGCAATCACCAACACGCCGATCAACGTTCGATACACGCCCCCTGAACCACCCGAAAGAGCGGTTCCACCCATGACCACAGCCGCGATTGCCTGAAGCAGCAGATCATCTCCCATCCGTGCGGTTCCGGTCGAGGTTCGCGCGACAAGCAGCAAACCCGCAATTCCGCAGAGCATCCCGGATGCGATAAAGGCGATCGCTTTGGTACGAAGGACATCGATCCCGGAGAGCCGAGCGGTTACCCCTCCACCTCCGATTGCAAACAGAGATCGTCCGAAGTGGCTTCGCGCGCCCACGAAAGAAGCCACCGCAAAGATCAGGAGCGCCAGGATTCCGGAATTTGGAATCCGTCCGATCATAGCGCCGGATGCAATCCACGTGAGATCCGGACTGCGAAAAAACACATTCACCCCACCGCTGATCCAGGTGGAAATGCCGCCAATAATGGTCATCGTGCTGAGTGTAGCGACAAAGGAAGGGATTCGCAGACGCAGCACCAATATCGCGTTGAGAAGACCACAAAGAGCCCCAATCGTCGCGGCAGCAAAAACAATCGCACCAGGGCTGAACCCGAAATCCCGGATCAGGACCGCCGACGAGATCGCGACAAACGTCACGATCGCGCCAACGGAAAGATCGATTGATCCCATCAGGATGACGAAGGTGATTCCCGTCGCCACGATCAGAAGGATCGACGATTGCCTCATCAGATTGAAAAGGTTTATCCAGCTCAGGAAGCGAGGATTGATGGCTGTGAAAACGATGACCATCGTCAACAGCAGAAGCACCGGGCCGCCCGGATTGATGATCGTGCGGTGTCGGCTGCAAAACTGTCTTGCAATCTCCACTCCCGCCTCGAGACCCAATCTCGATCTACGCGCCTTCATCTCAGACCATGTGCCGGACAAGTTCCTGCTCCGTCGGTTTATCATTGGCAGGCGCGTCCCGCTCGAACTGGATTTCGCCGTCGCGCATCACCAGGATCCGGTTTGATAGACCGATGAGCTCGAGTAGGTCGTCCGATATCAGAAGAATGGATGCTCCCCGGCCTGTCAGATCCCGCAGGACGCCATAGATTTCTTCTTTTGCGCCGACATCAACGCCACGGGTGGGATTGTCGAGCACGAGAACCTGAACGCCTCGCGCCAGCCATTTTGCTAGCACCACCTTCTGCTGGTTTCCCCCGGAGAGGAATTGGCAGAGCTGTGTCGGCCCGCTGCATCGGATGCGCAAGCCATCGACGTGTTTCTGGGCCAACGACCGTTCTCGCGAGGCCGATATGATACCAGTCAACCGGGACACCAGCGGCAGCGAAGCTAGGGAAATGTTTGCTTCGACTGACATGTAAGGCACGATGCCTTCGGTCTTTCGCTCCTTGGGTACAAAACCCACGCCGTGCGCGATCGCAGCCTTGCCACGCCCCCGAAGAGGCAGGACTTTTCCGTTCACCTCGACGGTGCCGGTTGGCGGAAACGGATCAAATCCGACGATGGCCCTTCCCACCGCCTCCTTGCCGCACCCCACAAGTCCGCCAATTCCGACTATCTCCCCCTTGCGAACCTCGAAGCTGACGTTCTTAACGTTGTCACCCTCAAGGCCTTTGGCCGCGATCACAATGGGCGCTTCGGTAACGTCCAGCTGGCGCTTTTCCTTGAAGTATTCCTCATCCCGGATTCGCCCCACCATCGCCATGTGAAGGTTCTGCTCGGAAATCCGTTCCTCGGCAAACTCACCCACGTTTCGACCATCTTTGAAGACATAGATGCGATCACATAGGTCTATATATTCGGAAAGCCTGTGCGTGATGAGGACGAAGGACGCTCGATTTCGGAACCGCCGGATCGAGTCGAAGAGAAGCCTGACTTCGCGCTCACCGATCGCCGCTGTCGGCTCGTCAAGCAGGATGATCGGGTGATCAATATGGAAGTACTCGGCTAATGCGAAGGCTTTGGCGATCTCGATCATCTGCCGATCGTGGAACGCGTAGTCGCTCGTGCGTCGGCGCGGGTCGATATGATCGAGACCAAGGTCCTTCAGATGCTTTTCGCTGAAGGCGATCATCGCGCTTCTATCGACGATAGCCAGCCGGTTGGTAAAATTGGATTCCAGCGACAGAAAGATATTCTCGTAGACCGCCAGGTTCGGGATAAGCGCCTGCTCCTGGAACACCATCGAAATCCCCGCCTCGACGGCCTGGGTGTAACGGAGTGGGCTAAACGGTTTGCCGAACAGCTCCATCTCGCCGCCACTCGGGGGATGGATGCCGGCAATCATTTTGAGGGTTGTGGATTTTCCCGCCCCATTTTCACCGGCGATTCCGACAATCTCGTTCGGAAATATCTCCAGATCAACTCCCTCGACGACCAGGTTGCCGTTGAAGCTCTTGGATCCGCTCCGCATCCTGAAGATCGGATTTCTTACCTCCCTCATCTCACGTCCTCCGCGCTCACGCGCTTCGTGTTGAGGAGAACAGCGAGCAGGATGACGACACCCTGGATGATCGCCTGCAGATGAGGCGCGAGCGCGAGCGTGTTCAAGCCGTTCGAAAGAGTCGTCGTGAAAAGCACCCCAAGGATCGTCAGGCGCACATTGCCGAATCCTCCGGTGATGGCAGTACCGCCGACGACCACCGCAGTAATGGTATCAAGGGTCATGAAGCTGCCCATTGTCGCCGTGGCCGACCCAAGACGCGCGGCCAGCAGCGCCCCGGCAAACCCTCCCAGAAGGCCTGACAATGCGAACGCCTGTATTTTGATGGTATTTACTTTGACCCCGACGAGGGCAGCTGTTTGCTCATCGCTTCCGAGTGCAAGTGTCATGCGGCCAAAACGAGTGCGTAGGCCGAGGAGGACTGCAGCGAGGTAGATTATGAGGGAAATCAGGACCGCGTTGGGGATCACATGGAGCCATGCGCCCTGGGCCATGTCAATCACGGCGGCATCAGATACCGTCAGCGATCGGCCATCAGAGATAAAGAGCACGGCACCCGAGAGAGTCGTTGCGGTTGCAAGCGTCACCAGGATGGAGGGGATCCTGAGATAGACGTAGACAAGCCCGTTGATCACACCACAGGACAGGCCGACCAGACAAACGATAGGAATCGACCATAAACCGAAGTCCGGCGCCATCCGCGCAACCAGCATGCCGCAGAAGCTCGCGATGGCTCCGATCGACAGATCAATGCAGCCCATCAAGATCACGAAGGTCGCACCAACCGATGCAACCAGGAGGACAGAACTGGATAGCCCAATTGCCCTCAGGTTTCCCACGGTCAAAAACGAAGGGGCTGCGAGGCCGATCGCCGCGCATGCGACAGCAAACACCGAAATGGTTATGATGCGCCGCGATAGCTCGCCATCTCCACGCCCGACCTGCCATGCCTGCAACATTTTGCGATCCGATTGAGCATTTTCTTCAAAGGATGCCTCCCTCAAGGAGGGAGGCATCCAGACACATTTACTCCGGGATCCGCTGCTTGTAGTGGTCCTTATACTCCGCGGTCAGCTTCCCCACACAACCAGCGTCGAAGGCTTCTTGATAGGTCTTCGGAAGGTTGTAACCGGCCGGCATACGGCTTCCCCAATAGGTCTTCACGTCGATCGGCCAGACGTAGTTTTGAGGGTCCCAGTCATTGGGATGGAGCGCGCGCGACATTTTCTTCCAGTCAAACGGCAGCTTTTCGCCCGCGAGAAACTCCTGATATTTGTCCACATTCGCTGCGGTGATCAGCGTCGCTCCAGTGTACATCATGCGTTCGCACGGACTCGGCTTGAACCCCTTGGCCGCATCGTACGCCCGCACAAGAGCAAAACCGGCCTGCCACTGCGGCGTAAAGCCCATGGTCGCAAGAATTCGGCCTTCCTTCACCAGCTTGAGCGTTTCGCGATTGCCGTCAAGGCCCGTGATCGGGATGCGCATACCGGCATCTTCGACGGCCTGCATTGCTCCGAGTGCGATCGAGTCGTTTTGAGCGAATACCGCATCGATCTTCGAATGTGCCACCAGCAGATCTTCCATGACCTTGCGGGAATCGACCTGGTTCCATTTTCCGGGCTGGCGGGCAACGACCTTGATGTTCGGGTATTCAGCTAGAGCTTTTTCCAAGCCTGCGGTTCTGGCGATGTCCGCATCAACCCCGGGAAAGCCTGTAATATGAACAACGTTGCCTTTTCCGCCGATCTTGTCAAAGAGCAGCTTTGCTATTCTATAGCTGTTATCGACGTCGTCCGGGGAGAAGAAGGTTGCGAACGCAAAGTTGTCTTGACCCGCGTCCAAGGGATGAAAGCCGGGCAAGGATTCCCAGACAGCAACGTGCACTGCCCCAGCTTTCTTGGCCATCTCGACGATCGGCTTGATGTTTGCTGCGACGAGATTCTCGCCGAACGTGATTTTGACGCCCGCCGCGAATTGAGCCTCGTAGATTTCGATCTGCTTTGCGGCATCACCCTTTCCTGAAAGGATGCGGTAGTTTAAGCCGAGGGCTTTCGCCGCCTGCTCGGCTCCTTGCGACCAGTTGTTGAAATACTCGTTCTCGAGCGTGGAGACCTCAGACAGGACATCCTCGGCCCTTGCGACCGTAAATGATGCCAATAGCGCGGCCGTTGCAAGAAAGTATGTAGACAAGTTGCGCATTAGTTCCCTCCTCTGCTTGATTGAAACATCGATCGTCTCTCGAAAAGTCCGCAATCCGGCTGCACCTGCCGGCATCCCCCGATGGTGCGACGGGCTCGACTAATTGTCGCGCTCACGGTCTCCCGCGCTCGCACAAGCAACGTCGGCATCAAAGGTCGTGATGATGACGATGGCGGGACGACTTCGGCGTCACGCCTCCCGCCACTCCTACATCTTCTTCCAGTCGCCAATCTGCTCGAACGCATGCGCCGCCCGATAGATGGTCGTTTCCTCGAAGTGACGACCTACGAGCATCAGACCCACCGGCAGGCCATCTACCATTCCGCAGGGCAGCGACATGGCCGGATGGTGCGTGAAGTTGAACGGAGCGGTGTTGGTGAACATCTCCGTCGCGCGCGTGATATAGTCCTCTCGGCTGACATCGTGCGGAGGCAGTTGGGTCGCCTTCATGGGCGTCGTTGGCATCAGAAGGAGATCGTAGTCTTTAAGCGTCTTGTCGTAAGCAGCCCTCAGGCGGCGAGAGACGTTGACAGCCTTGCCGTAAAACCGCGGCCCGTAATTGTTGTTGATGTAAGTGCCGAGCAACAGAAACAACTTCGCCTGCTCGGACAGGGCGTTCGCTTTCCGGCGCCAACCCCGATGAAAGTCCATGAGTGACAGTGAAAAGAGATCTGATCGACTGGTGCCATAGCCGTCGCCAAACATCATGGTCTGCGTTGCGCCCTCGGTACCGATCGGCGTCCAGATTGCGGCTCCCTGGAGATGCATCGGAACTGAAACTGTCTCTACCGAGGCGCCGAGATCCTTGAAGCGTTTGGCCGCTTCACGAACGCTTCTGTTGACCGCAGCTTCCGCTCCGGGTTGCTCAAAACCCTCCTTCAGAACACCGATCTTCAATCCACTGATACTTTGGCCGAGCGCCTTGGTGTAGTCTTCGACTTTCGGTGCCTTGATGCGCGGATCGTAACCGTCATCTCCAGCAATCACTTCCAGCAACAATGCGTTGTCGGCGACCGTTGCGGTCATGGGACCGGCGTGGTCCAAGGTCATTTCATTGGGCATGATGCCGGTATAGGGGACTAGACCCCAGGTCGGCTTCATGCCGTAGATTCCGCAAAAGGACGATGGCATGCGGATTGAGCCGCCCTGGTCGCCGCCGATCGCCATATCGACTTCGCCAAGGGCAACGACAACGCCGGAGCCCGAAGACGAGCCGCCGGCGGAGTAGCCCATCTTGTGAGGATTGTGCACGGGTCCGAGCGCACCGGTATGGCTGCCGCCTGATGTGCAAAAACATTCACAATGCACCTTGCCTGCAATTTCGGCGCCCGCGTCCAGCATGCGGGTGACAATGGTCGCATCGATATCCGGGACAAATCCTTCAAGCGTCGCCGACCCGTTCATCATGGGCACCCCGGCGAGCATGATGTTGTCTTTCAGCGCGACGGTCTTTCCCTTGAGCTTCCCGCTCCGCGCCCCTACCACGCTCGCCTTTCGATACCAGGCGTTGTGCGGGTTCTCCTCGGCTTTCGGCTGATAGCCCGGCGTACGAGGATACTTCACCGCGGGCAACTCGTCGGGAACGGCGTCGATATAGTTGTATGCTTCAAGCGCCCCCTTCATGAGGCCGCGAAAGGAGGCAAGGTCTTCATCGGAAAGTGAAAGACCGCATTGCCCTGCGACATCTCGCAACTGTGCTGGTGTAGGCGGGACGATTGACACTGGGCTTTCCTCCTCGAGATCGGGCTATTTCGTATGTGTGAGGCCGCTCTGCGGTGGCTCGTCACTAACATTTCAAGGAAATATGCTTGGTGCAGCCGAGTCATCGGGGCCAACGCTCAGAACTGGGTAATTTTGAGTAATTCATTCTACAAAAATCGCCGAGAAAAGAAGCAATTTATGCGGGAATAATGCGCATCCAGCGCGCTCAAGTCAGTCCTACTAGGCAGAGAGATCATTTGTGTACCAACACGGCGAACAGCTGGGGACCAGATACGGCTCTCGCGTCTACATCCCAGAGCTGTCGGATTAGCCGCGATCCGGACCAAGATTACCGCAACAGGTAGCCGGCCACACTCGCAGAAGAGCCGTGGATTGCGGTGGCCCCTCGATGCAGCGTCCAATTCGGTGCCTGGAGGTTCACTCCTGCACACTTAGGCGATGCGATGGCGCAAAGCGGCTTGGATGTGCTTTTCCAACGCATCCTCGACACTGGCAACGTCCTCAGATCGAGTAATCATCGAGTAATCAGGGGCTGCGGGACGAATGATGATGCAGGATCTGCCACGCACCGTCTTTGTGGCTCAGTACGAAAGTGAAACGAGCCGGTGTCGCCACAATCTGATCCGTGAAAGATTGGGAAAAGACATAATTGCCCACCACCAGAACGAGGTTGGCCGCCAATCTCGCAGAACGCCAGACCTCAAATTCCACTGTATGCGTGCCACGGAAATAGGTGCGAATCTCTTCAGCACCCGAATAGAGCTTCGAGCTCGAAGTACCGTAGAGCGAGGCGTCAAGTGCGTATAAGGCCGCCAGCTTCTCGACGTCGTGAGCGTTGAAGGCTTGCGCCCAGAGCACCAGGAACGCGCGCACGTCCGGCATCACATCGTCGATATTCAAATTAGACACCCACCCGACATGGCGAAGACATCTGTTGGGATATTGTAAGACACGAGATGAGTCGCGTTTAAAACTTCCTGGCGATCGATTATTGACATCGCCGCCTCAAAAGATCGCCGCTGCTGGATTTCTCCAACAGCGGCTTAGTCTAGGGAGGAAGCAGACAAGCCGGCCTGCCAGCGGATTCCCATTACGTGACCTCAGCAAGCTGCAACACGGAGATTGTTTGTCGCGCCCCTCAGCCCAAATGGCGCCCCGGAGATCACGATCGCCAAATCACCCGGCTCGGCGTAGCCTTCCTTGCGCGCCATCGCCGCCGCCATTTGCGTGACGTCGTCGGAGTTGGAGGGATCGGCTGCAACGATGCTGTGTACCCCCCACAGCAAGCTCATGCGCCCCGCGACCCTCTCGTCTGGCGTAAGAGCGAGAATCGGGATCAGCGGCCTTCTACGCGCGATACGAGCGGCGGTGGTCCCGCTTGCGGTGAACCCGATGATCGCTCTCGCATCAATCGCGGCTGCCAGATCCGCGCCCGCGGCCGCAACCGCGTGAGGGGGCGTGATTTCCTCACCGACCTGCGATGCGTCGACAAGCGACCGATAGAGATGATGCCGCTCGGTGCTAGTGATGATTCTGTCCATCATGATAACCGCCTCGATGGGATAGGCTCCGCTCGCCGATTCAGCAGAGAGCATGACGGCGTCGGCGCCATCGTAGATGGCGGTCGCGACATCGGACGCTTCTGCGCGCGTCGGCGTCGGCATAGCCGTCATCGAATCCAGCATCTGAGTTGCGACGATCACGGGCTTGGCGGCAAGCCGACAGGCGCGAACGAGCTCCTTTTGCCGTGAAGGCACCTCCTCGAGCGGGATCTCGACACCAAGATCGCCGCGCGCGACCATAATGCCGTCCGACAGGGCAATGATATCGTCGATACATTCGAGCGCCGTGGGCGTTTCGATCTTGGCTATAAGACCTGCAGCTTCACCGATCAGGGAACGTGCTTCGAGGAGGTCCGACGGCCTTTGAACGAACGACAGAGCGACCCAGTCGACGCCAAGTTCGAGGCCGAAGGCGATGTCGGCGCGATCCTTATGCGTCAAGGGGGATATATCAAGGAGCGCACCTGGGAGGTTTACTCCCTTGTGGTCACGGATCACGCCGCCCACGATAACTCTCGCGATGATCTCTTTGTCGCCAGGACAAGCAACGCTCAGACGGACTCGGCCGTCATCGATGAGGACGTCCTGGCCGGGATGGACGGCTGCGAAGATTTCGGGATGAGGCAGGGGAATGGACTGTTTTCCATCCCCTCCTCCGTCGAGCGAAAAGCGAACCGTTTCGCCCGCATTCAGCATCAACTTGCCGCCATCTAATGAGCCGATGCGAAGCTTCGGTCCTTGCAGATCCTGCAGTACGCCGATTGGCGTGCCGACCTCCCGTTGAAGCTGCCGGATAGAGGCAAAAACCCTCGCATGGTCATCATGCGATCCGTGACTGAAATTGAGCCGGAACGTGTCCGCACCTGAAAGATAGAGAGAGCGGATCATCTCGGGTGCGGCGGTCGCCGGCCCCACCGTCGCTACAATCTTGGCAAAACGAGAACGACGCATCTTGGATCCCCTAGTTAGAGGATGAAACCAGTGTGAATGAAATTTGAATGGCGTCCCTCGACGATGGTATTCAGAATCTCGCGCGATGGGCTCGTGTACTTCGCGGCCACCATGGATCGAATGGAAAACGAACGTAGCGCATCTGTGACCGACAGGGTGCCTTCGGCTGCGTCCTTCCTGCCCGTGAAGGGAAACACGTCCGGGCCACGCTGGCATTGACAGTTCAAGTTGACGCGGCAAACCTGATTGACCAGGGCATCCGACATGCGACCGATCACATCGGGGTCGCGGGCGAACAAGCTCACCTGCTGGCCATGTTCAGAGGTCGCCACGTAATCAAGCGCGAGGTCGACATCCTCGAAATCCAACATGGGGATGAGCGGGCCGAACTGCTCCTCCCGAAAGAGCCGCATGGACGGCTCCACGGGATAGACGACTGCGGGATAGAATAGAGTGCCTACGGTCGTCCCCCCGCCGGCGTTGAGGATGCGGCCGCCCTTCGTTACGGCGTCATCCAGAAGCGCGGCCATCTGGTTTACTTTCTCGACACTTGGCAAGGGCGTTAGGGTCACGTCTGGTGCCCAGGGCATGCCGATTTTTAGTTGGGCAAGCTCCGCCAGTAGCGCCGATATGAACGAATCAGCGACATCGCGGTGCACGAGCAACATCTTCAGAGCCGTGCAGCGCTGTCCATTGAACGAAAGCGCGCCTAGTAGACATTCCTTTGCTGCGAGTACGATATCAGCATCAGGCATAACGATCGCTGCGTTCTTTGCGTCGAGACCGAGAATGGCGCGCAGGCGGTTGGTTTTGGGGTGGAGTTTTTTAAGATGGTCGGCCACTCGGCTCGAGCCGATTAGCGTAAGGACATTGATTTTGCCGGTCTCAAGAAGTGTCGGGACGATTTCGGCGCCTTCACCGTAGGCGAAGTTGACTACTCCAGGCGGGAACGCGCTCCGGAAGACCTCTAGCAGCGGTTCGAACAAGAGAACGCCGTGTCGAGGCGGCTTGAAGACGACGCAATTGCCCATAAGCAAAGCCGGAATGAGCGTCGCGAAAGTTTCATTCAGGGGATAGTTGTATGGCCCCATGCAGAGGACAACGCCAAGCGGCGTTCGGCGTATCAGGGCAATCACTCCTTCAACGATTTCAAACCGCGAGTTGGCATTGTCGAGGTTTCGCAAGGCGTCGATCGTTTGCCGCACGTAGTCGACTGTGCGGTCAAATTCCTTTTCCGAATCCGCAAGCGTTTTGCCGATCTCCCACATGATAAGCCGTGTGACTTCGGCGCGGCGTGCACACATTCCGGCGAGAAATCTTTGCATCGCCAGGATGCGCTCTGAAACACGCATGGTGGGCCATGCGCCGCGCCCGCTGTCGCATGCAGCGACCGCAGCGTCGAGTGCAGCAATCGCGGCTTCGACGTCGCCGGACGGGTGGCTGCCGATCCGCATCTGCCTGAGCCCGCCATCACTTCCGCGGACCATCACGGGAGACAGAACGTTCTTGACCGGCCCTGTCCAGTCCCGCATTTCGCCGTTGACCAGGACACTCCGCTGTTCAATGGGCGCAATGGCGGCCTCATGCAAGGCCGCGTCATCGGCAGTCGGAAAGAGCACACTGAGATTACCGCGGTTCATCATCATCCCTGATTCACAACAAAGATTGTTAGGCGAAGAGACAATGAAATCGCGCAGATCGCGGTGCTGGCGGCGGCCTTCCCCTTTTCTGGCAGCCTGGAAACAACACTATCTGGCTCACTAGCACTCTTCGGCACGTCGCCGCCCGCTCGAACGGAACGGCGAGCATCAGCAAATTTCCGCGATCGCAGGACGGCAATCTCAATCCTCCCCTTAGGAAGCCACTCGCTTCTCCGTATTGGAGGCGGCGAGGATATCCGCCACGGCGCGGTAGCTGAAGACGATCGCGGGACCGATTGTGATCCCTGCCCCCGGGTAGATTCCGCGCATTAGCGAAGTCATGTCGTTGCCGCAGGCGTAGAGACCCGGGATTGGCTTGCGTTGTGCGTCCAGGACTTTGCCGTAGCTATCGGTTGCGAGGCCCGACGCAGTGCCAAGCGTTGCCGGAACGATCGGCAGCGCAATGAAGGGGCCCTTTTGGATCGGCCCGAGATTTGGGTTCTTTGGTCCGACCGATGGGTCTCCAAGCGTGCGGTTGAAGGCCGACTCACCACGCTTGAACAGTGGATCGATTCCTGCGGCGGCGTGGGCGTTGTGCTCCTCGATCGTTCTCTCGAGCTCGGCTGGGTCGAGTCCGATTTCCTTGGAAAGCTCTGGGATCGTTTTGCCCACCTTGATATATCCGAGCCGCGCGTATTTCCGGACGCTCAGCGTCCATGGCCACGGCAAAAGATGTCCCATGCCTCTGAGGCGAACGAAGTCGTAATCACAGACGAAATAGAACCGCTTGTCTGAGGGGTATCCGTTTGCGAACATTGCCAGGCAAATGTCATGGTAGGAGTTTGACTCGTTTACGAATCGCCGCCCGTTCGGCGCGACTGCGATGACGCCGGGACGCCCCCGATCGAGCCAGCCATACGGGATAACTTGTGAGGTGCTTCTGGTCTTAAGGATCGATACCGGTGTCCAGAACCCTGCGGACGCGACATCCTTATCGACTGCGGCTCCGACCTTCGTGGCAAGCCCAATGCCATCGCCGGTGACATCGGGATGAGCCAGTGTGTCGTCATGCTGATGTGGGCCGCTCAGCTCGGCTCTCAGCTGCGCGTTGCGCGCGAAGCCACCTGTTGCAAGTATGACACCATGGGAAGCACGCACGCGAACCTCGGAATGGGCGTGTTTGACGACTGCCCCCGTGACGCGTCCATCTTCCTTGATGAGCTCAAGGAGAGGAGACGCCGGCCATATTTCGACATCGAGCTTCCGCAAGCTCACGAGCAAGCGCGCGATCAACGCGTTGCCTCCACTGAATTCCGTGCCGCGCCTGTAGCTCAAGCGATCCCGCGCGTAGCGGCTCACGCGACGCAAGACGTGCTTGAGGGACGAAAACGATTGAAACGGATTCAGAAAACTTCGTACCTCGCCGGACGAGATCATCATCCCTCCAAGTACAACACGAATGGGATCCCCGATGAGATTGAAGTCTTTGCCGAGAAGGCGCGCATCGTAGGGGGCAGGGCTGAGTGCCCGGCCCTTGTCTACGCCGCCGATTTGGCTCGAGTGATAATCGGGCGCCGAGGCCAGTGTGAACTTGACCTCGGTCCCGTTCTCGAGCGAAGCAAGCGCGGTTGGACCGTCCTCCAGATAGGCTCCGATGAAGTCTTCCCGGTAGTAATTGCCCAGTTCATGCTGAAGATAGGTCCGGGCCTTGGCAAGTGAATCATCGATTTTTGCGGACCGCGCCTGGGGCGAGCAGGGAATCCAGATCATGCCGTTTGAGAGGGCTGTCGTTCCGCCAAGTCGCGGAGATTTTTCGCAGACAGTCACTCGAAGTCCAGCCTTCGCCGCATAGAGGGCCGCCGACAGACCGGCTACGCCGCTGCCGATCACGAGAACATCGGTTTCCCGATCATCTGCTGATCTGCCCGCTCGGGAGAGCGCCATCGTGTTCCGCTTGCCTGATTGGTTGATTGGCTTGTTCATTCCAGCCTCTTTCTTATTTGCGATGAACATCAGTTTTGCTGCGGCAGAGGAACGGCTTTAAATTCTTCTGCCGCCGCTTTCACTGCACGTTCGATTGGGATGCGTTCGATGGAGGAGGCTCCAACGAAGCCGACGCATTCGGTCGAGCGGTAGACCTCAAACGTATCCTGTGGCTCGGAAATTGCCCCGCCGTGGCAGAGGAGAACGATGTCTGATCGGACCGCCTTGGCTGCCGCGTTGATCTCGTTGATGCGCCTGATCGCATCCTGGATCGACTGTCCTTCCTCGTGGCCCACGAGCCCGCCGCGGGTAGCGCCGACATGAGGGACAATGCAGTCCGCTCCGCTGTTTGCCATCGCTTTGGCGTCTTCAGGGCTCGCGACGTAGGCAAGCGAGAAGATGTTCTTTTTGCAAGCAGTCGCAATCATCTCGACTTCGCGCTCGAAGCCGAGCCCTACACGACCGCGGCGGTCACGCCATTTTTCTCCCATGGTGGAGATGGTCGGGTAGTTGATCACGCCTGAGAAACCGGCGGCCGAGAACTTGTCCAGAAGAGCGTCAAGATCGAGCCGGAGGGGATCCCAGGCTTCAACGCCGCCAATCACCGGCACGGAGGATACGACGTTGCGGATCTCCGCAGCGAGCTCCAGCGTACGGGCGTTGGAATCGCCGATGCGGCTGGTGGGGAGCCCCATGAGCCGCGATAGACCAGTGCTGTAGACCACCAGCATATCGGCGCCTCCGAGCGCGGCGCATTTTGCGACCAGACCACAGCTACTCGCTGCGGCAAGCACTGCTTTTCGTTCCGCGACCTGGTTCGCGATCTTCGAGAGAATTTCGGCTCGATCAAACATCCGCACGAGATGAACCTCCTTGCCCCAACTGTTCGAGGATCCACGTCACAGCGGCCTCGGCGAATTCGGGATCGTTGATGTGACAGTCCAGTTCGTGGACCGTGATCTCTCGTTGGAGATTGCCCTTGATTGCCTCAAGCCACGCCTTGTCGGCGTCCACATCCCAAAAAACGCCGCCCTCTCGGTCGTAATCCGACACGCCTTTGGCTGGCCAAAGCACGACGGCAGGCCCCTGGGCCTGCGACAGCCGCTCGGCCGTAAGCCGGCCGATATTCGCGTTCTCGGCAGAGGTCGTGCGCATCAGCGTCGTGTAAGGCGTGTGGGAATAGAGCCGGCGGCCTCGGAATTGATCGGGAACGCTGGACGGCGGTCCGAAATTGACCATATCAACCGCGCCGGGCGCGATGACTTGCGGGATCTGTTGGCGCGAAGCCGCCTTTAGCCGACCGGGACCTGCGCTGGCCGTACCTCCTACCAGTTCATCGGCCAGCTCCGTTGTGGTCAGATCGAGCACGGCATCGAATTCGCCGGCAGCGATCAGTTGCTCCATTTTCCGGCCACCTGCCCCATTGGCCGGAAAGACGATCGCGTCCAGACCAGCATCGGCAAGTCGCGACACGCACTGATTTGCAGCCGGCGTGGTCACGCCGAAGGCCGTGATCGCAACAATCTTTCTTTCGCGTTCATGCTTGCTGGGCTCATAGTGCATGGCGGAAATAGCTCGCCCTGCATTCTCCAGCACTCTTGCCGTGAAGGCGTTGATGCCGAAGAGATCGACTAGGGTTGGATAGAGTATGATGTCGTGGTGGGTCGCGAGTTCGGCGAGGAGCGCCGGCCGCGCACTCGTGACCAGTAGCTTCGGGAAGCCGTAGGGCAAATCGGACACGATCTCGCCGAAAGCCGCGCTGCCCTTCCCTCCTGCGATCGCGACGATCGCGCTGATCTCGCCAGAGGCCAGGAGCCCGGCAACTCGTGTGCGCGTAGTGGCGGCTATCTCTTTCAGGAGCTCGGCTGGTGAGGCCAGTCGCGCTCCCGCACCGTCAGTTGGCCGCGCCAAATTCGGATTACTGGACGTACCGATATCGATCAGGACCGTACTTCTGCCCCGTGCCTTGATGACATCCGCGAGGAAAGAGGCTTCCTTGCCCTTGGTGTCCATTGTGACCACGACCGCCACCGCGCCCAAGGCAGCAGTTGCCGGCTCGGATAGATGACCATCCCGGACCGACCTCTGGTCGTCCGCGCAATGGTGAGACACGGTTGCCCTCCCGGACCATTCTTGACAGCAGGTGGTCTAGACCGGGCCAAAACCGGGTATAAGATCGACGAAACGCGTAAATGGGTAAGATTGGGTAGAAGCCTTGAGAGCGACAATTATCGGCAGACTCAGCACAGACGTCTTGGCTCCCCGCGGGATGTCCCTGCAGATCTATGCCCCGTCGCTGCGCAGCCTTCCTGAGCACGCTATGCTCGTAATGGCGACCCTGCCAATCATCGACTGGAACGACTGCCTGTTGCGGGAATTGCGCGCTGTCAAAAAGAGGGCGCCCGTTCCTGCCTATGCGGCGATCGTCATGATCGATCCCTTTGCATGCTGGGAGGATTTCGCCGACTTGTTGAAAGATGCTGAGATCACCGGGATCATAAACTTTCCACCCGCCTCGATACTTGAACGGTCGAGCGGAGGCGTGCCGGTCGATACCGGACAGGAGCTCGAGCTTCGGCGCATGGAATGGTTCGCAGGCCTTGGGTTCAAGGTGTTATTCGCGGCCGCCAACGAGTCGGATATCACGGCGGCGGAGCTGCGGTTAGGCTCGCAACTAGATGGCGTTGTCTATTTACCCGCGGAGGCGCTCGCTCTGACGATTGGAACCGACATCGGGCTGGTAAGCCTTGGAGCTCAGGGGTCGTCGGTACCGAAGTTCGCGCTCCTGGACGCAACCGCTGCAAGGAGGCCGCTTCCAACGTGAGAAGCGCAGCGCTATTCGAGGATCCGCAGCTTCTTGATCTTGTTGTATAGCGTTTTTCTTGAAAGCCCGAGAGAGCGGGCGGTCCTGCCACGGTGAAGCCGGTTTCTTTTCAGGCCTTCAATGATCCACTCGCGTTCGGATAGCGAAGCGGAGGGCTTGGCATGTGACTGGGCATCCAGAAGCGGTCTCAGCACATCGGCCGTGATGTGGGTTTCCCGCAGGGTCACGAGCTGGTTTACGATCTGGCGCAATTCCCGCAAATTGCCAGGCCAGTCATGACCGGCGAGCGCCAGGAATGCAGAATTCTCAATTGCAAGCGTCTGAGCCCTCGAATCCCCTTTTGCCTCGACCGTGAAGTGTTGAATAAGTTGCGGAAGATCCTCGAGCCGGTCTGGCAAAGCCGGCAGCTCGATATCGAGCCCCGCAAACAGGGCAAGCAGCCTGGGACACAGCACTGTTTCAAGGCTAGCCCCTCGGGCGACGGTGGCGGTCGCGATGATCCGCGCCGTGGAGCGGACAACCGCGACCCCATTCAAAGGTGTGAAACCGCCGGTCTCGAGGTAATCGGCAAGACGCTCCTGCCCCTCGCGCGAAAGCTGGTCAACATGCAGCAGCAAGACCGCACCATCGCTTGACGTTTCCAGGAGGGACAATTGGCGCCTTCTGGTCTCATCGCGCTCGGCGCCAAACAATGCTCCCAGCGTATCGATCGCCGGGCCTGGCCGGCACTGGAACAGCGCCGCCTTGGCGTGCTTGCGATCGCTAAAGGCGTGTACGAGGCCTGCTATTCTTCGTTTCCCCGAGCCGGCTTCGCCCCAGACAAGCACTGGATTGGGGTTGGCGGCCAAGCGTTTTGTCGTCTCGAGGATGCGCTTCATCGAAGACGCCTGCGCGATGACCCCGTGCCTGAATCCGCTCAACTGGAGCTGCCGTTCAAGCAAATCGACCTTCTCCCGCAACAAGTGGATGGTTTTGAAGCCCGAGGTCACCTCAAGGACGGACATCTCCAATGGCACGCGGTCCAGCGAAGAGCCTCCAATGAAACCCTGGATTCCCGTCTCGCGGCAGATGTCCAACAATTCGTCGGGCCTTGTGATCGGTCCGCCGCCAAGGAGGCAGATAGTACTCTTGTCGATCGACTGAGCGACGCGCGCCACGGCACTGGTGCGGGCTGCAAGCTCCGACAAGCTAATCGACGGGTCGGAAGCACTTTCCACACCGCGGTTCAGGTTGAAGTTGATGCAGATCGCTTCGGCACCCGCTTCAACCATGCGTCTTGCTTCGGCCTGGGTGCGCGTATAGGCGATGGTCATCAGGCCGCGTTTTGCGGCCTTCACCAGAAGCTCGGTCTCTCGGGCGTAACCAAGGCCGCACTTCTCGAGCAACGACCTTCTGTAATCATCGATGTGTATGACAGATGGAAAGTTGGTGACGCCGGAAAACCCCCATTTGATGATCCGATCGAGCCAGCGGTCAAGATCGAGCTGCGGATCGAACGTGCAGGCACCGAAGAATACGGGTAGTTTCGTGCTAGGCAGGATCTCGGTCCGTCCAAAGCTGGCCACGAACTCGTTGCAATTGCGGATTGGAAGGATGGATGCAGGCGAGGAGCCGCCCATCGCTCGGAAACGGCCCGCGTTGAGCGCAAGAACGAAATCTGCGCCCGCCCGTTCGGCCGCTCGTGCGGTCATGCCAGAACCGATTCCCGCCCCAAGTACAAAAGAGCGGGAATTTCGGAAGAACTGCCTGATACCGGCTTCCTTCACCTCATCCGTCCGCTATCCAAAACTCGAGCTGACATCATCGCCCAGCTTAAGCGAAAGACTAGCTCCAATTCGCCGGCGCGTGCAACCGCCGAAGCGCCCTGCCGTTGCTCATGAACAGGTGGCAATCCGCGGGAGCCGCAGCAAGACGAAGCTTCCCCGCCATTTTTAGCGGCTCGGGTTTTGGCGCCTTGGCAACCACTGTTTCGTTTCCCGCGTTGCCGTAGATGTAGGTGACGCTGCCGAGATGCTCGACGAAATCGACGTCGAGCTCGATGGCGATTTCCTGCTGCGTAGGTGAGGACGCGGAGAAATCATCGGGCCGGATTCCGAGCGTGATCGGCTTGCCAATCAGTCCTTTGTCCGGTTGGACCGGTACGGAGACAGTGGTGCCGGCCTTCAGTCGCACGTCTACACCTCCCTCGTGTGCCGCCTCGACCTCGCCGCCCAAAAAGTTCATTTTGGGCGAGCCAATGAATCCCGCCACAAAGCGCGACGCCGGATTGTGGTAGAGATCGTGCGGGCTGCCGACTTGCTCGATATTTCCGTCCTTGAGCACGACGATCTTGTCCGCCATGGTCATCGCCTCGACCTGATCGTGCGTGACATAGATCATTGTGTTGCCGAGCTGCTTATGAAGCTTGGCAATCTGAACCCTCATCTGCACCCGCAATTCCGTGTCCAGGTTGGAGAGGGGCTCGTCGAACAGGAACACCTTTGGTTCGCGCATGATTGCGCGCCCGATCGCGACGCGCTGCCGTTGTCCCCCTGAGAGTTGTCGGGGCTTGCGGTCCAAGAGATGATCGATCTGCAAGAGCAAAGCAGTCTCCCCTATCCTAGTGGCGATCTCGGCTCTCGTAGCCTTGGCCATACGCAGAGGGAAGGCAAGGTTCTCTCTCACGGTCATATGCGGATAGAGAGCGTAGCTTTGGAATACCATGCCGAGGTTGCGGTCCGCCGCGTCGATATCGTTGACGAGTTCATTATCAATCAGGAGCCGCCCGCCGCTGATGGGCTCCAGTCCCCCAATCATACGCAACAACGTGGACTTGCCCGACCCGGATGGACCGACGAAGACGACGAATTCGCCGTGATCGATTGTGAGGTCAATATTGCGCAGGACCTCGATCGTTCCATACACCTTTCTCACGCCTTCCAGGCGGACGTCGGCCATTATCCCCTCCTCTGTGGTGACCGTCCCGAGAGAGCCGCGGTCACATCGATCTCGCCCAAGCTCGACACCACGAAATCGGGCAGTATCAACGACGAGTCCTCCCGGGCCGGCACACCGGTCGTGACAAGCACGGTCGGTAGACCTGCCCTCTTTCCGGCCTGAATATCGGTCGGGATTTGATCGCCGATCAGAATAGTTGAATCGCGAGCAGTACCGAGCCGAGAAAGTGCCGTTTCGATCATATGCGGTTCTGGCTTACCGACGATTAGTGGTTTCACTTGCGTGGCGGCAGCAATAGCGGCGATCGTTGCACCAGCTCCCGGTTCGAACCCGGTCGTCGTCGGAAGCAGAAGATCAGGGTTGGTGCCGATAAAGGCGGCTCCATTCAAGATCGCGTCAACCGCGATCCGCATCTTCTCGTGCGTGATCTCGCGATCGAGCCCCATCACTACGGCTTCGGGGGCTCGCTCGGTGATCTCGAGTCCTGCGCCAACTATTGCCTTCACAAGGGAGGGCGCACCGATGACATAGACGCGTGTCATTTTTGGGTATTTCGCACGGATGAGCTCCGCGGCCGTGACAGCGCTTGTAACTACCTCCCCGGGTGTAATCGCAAGACCGAATCCTTCCAGCTTGCGGACGACGTCCTCCGGCGTGTGCGTCGAATTGTTTGTCACGAAACAAAATCGTAAGCCGCTCGCCTGCCACCGAGCGAATGCTTCTATCGCATCTAAGATCGCTGCGTTTCCGCGATAGACCACCCCGTCCAGATCCGAGATGATGCCCTCGATTGGTGGCCAGCTGAGGTAAGAGCCTGCACTAGCCATTCATGAGCATCCCGCCGTTCACATGAACGATCTGACCGGTCATGTAGGAGGCTGCGGGACTTGCAAGGAAGACCGCAAGCCCCGCGATGTCTTCGGGTAACCCGACCCTTCCCAAGGGAATCCGGCCGCTATGGCGTGCTTCGGTCTCCTCCCGCGGTCGCCCGTGCATGGGTGTATCGATGATGCCGGGCGCGATTGCGTTGACGTTGATGTTGAGAGGAGCGCATTCGTAGGCGAGCAGCTTGGTTACGTCGTGGACGATCGCCTTCGACAAGCAATAGTCTGCTCCACCGGCCTGGTAGTTGAAAACGGCGCCTTGCGAGGACAGTGAGGAGCCAACGTTGACGATGCGACCACCTTTGCTTTTCATGAAACGCTCGATGGCCAGTTTCGAGCAGCGCAGCACGGCGACCGAGTTGATCTGTATGGTACGCTCGATCTTGTCAGCATTGCCGTTGAGAAGCGGCTGGGCCGATTTTATACCGGCGTTGTTGATCAACACGTCTAGCCTGCCGAACCGCCTGGCAATCTCGTCGAGAACCCTGGCAACGTCTTCCTCGCGTGCCACATCCATCGCCATTGGCAATATGCCGTTCCCGTAAGGTAACCTCGTCAGAATCTCTCGGAGGTTCTCCAGGTTGGCGTCGGTCGCCATGACGTTTGCGCCGCCTTGGCGAAACGCATTGGCAATGGCGGAGCCGATGCCGCCACCCGCTCCGGTGACGAGCACGGTTCTATCGGCAACTGAGAACTGTTCGGTCATTACAACTCCAAGATCGTTTGGGATTTCAGGAACTCGTCGACGGCCTCGCCGTTCGGCATCGAACTTTGGGCGCCTCGCCGTGTCACGCACAATGCAGCTACTGCCAGAGCCTTCTTAACGGCTTCTCGCAAAGGCAGCCGCTGGGCGAGTGACGCCGCAAAGGCTCCGTTAAAGGCATCGCCCGCGGCAGTCGTATCAACGACCTTCACAGGAAATGCTCGCAGGGCGAAAGATGTTCTGGCATCAGCGTAATAGGCACCCAGCGCCCCGAGGGTGATCAACGCGGCTGCTGGTCCGAGGTCCAGGAGCTTCCCCGCTGCATGAGCGGCACTGTCAAAATCATGCACCTCGACTCCGGTCAGCTCGAACGCTTCCGTCTGGTTCGGCGTGACGAAATCGACATTTCTCCACGCCGTCGACGAAAGTCCGGCCCTTACGGGTGCAGGATTAAAGATGAGATCGAATTCTCGGTCGCGTTTCATCTCGAAGAGGCGATTGAGGGCCGGAATCGGCATGCCCATCTCGGCGACAACGATGGCGTCGCGCTCAATGAATTCGGCAGCTCTGTCGATCATGCCCGGCGTGACGTTCAGATTGGCACCCGGATCTATGACGATCATGTTGGCGCCGTCGTCACCGACCAGAACTAGAGCTGAGCCCGATACTTCGCCTGGGCAACTCTCAATTGCGTCAGCGCAAACGCCGGCTTCCCGAAGCGACTGCAAAAGCGATTGGCCCGCATCATCATCCCCGAGCCGCGTGTAGAAGTGTGGCCGCAGCCCGAGCCGGGCGGCGGCAACGGCCTGGTTGGCGCCCTTGCCCCCGGGGTTGCGATTCAAGGCTCCCATCAGGCTTTCGCCCGGCGTCGGAAGTCGCTCGACATTGAAGCAGAGGTCGAGATTGGTCGTTCCAAAGAACATCAATGGTCTGGGACTCATTTCACGGCACCGAAGGTAAGACCACGTTCCAGATGGCGCTGGCCAAGGACAATCAGAATGACGGGAATGATCATCGTCACCACGAGTCCGGCGGCCATTACAGGGTAGAACTGCACACCCGGATTGAGCAGCTTGAGAAGAGCGACTGTCACCGGCGCCCTGGTCGAGCTTAAGATCAGCCCGAGGGCGAAGTTGTGCCAGGCAAGCAGGAAGATGAGCAACGAGGCGCCAATGAGGCCGGGCTTCAATAGCGGCAGCACGATGTGCAGCACGACTCGGAACGGTTTCGCGCCGTCCATAGCAGCGGCTTCCTCAATGTCCTTCGGGATGTCTTCGATATAAGAGCGGCTCAACCAGACGATCATCGGCAGGGTGACGACCTGGTAGACCCAGATCATGCCGAAATAGGTGTCGTATAGCCCAATTGCTTGGAAGACGCTGAAGAGCGGGATAACGACCAGCAGAGCCGGAGCAAAGCGGAAGCCCAGAATGAAGAAAGCGATGTCTTCCTTCAGAGGTATGTCTCGCCTCGCCAGCACGTAGCCGGCGGGCACTCCGACGAGCACAGATATGATCACGGAGCCGAGCGCAATGATCACGCTGTTCGTGATCGGTGTCAGGAAATCCACCTTGATCGTGCCGTAACTGGTCGCGCCAGCCTGAGCGACATCAAACAGGACGCGAAAGTTCTCCAGCGTTGGCTGGAAGATGAACGTCGGGGGCCAAGTCATGACCTCGGACTGCTGTTTGAGCGACGTCATCAGGATCCAGACAAGGGGAAATGTCAGGATCAGCGCGCAAATAGCGACGAAGAGATTGAGTGTCAAGTTGGTCGTGGTTGCTCGTCTTAAGCGCATTTGCGGCCTCGATCAGCTCACACGCTGGCGGACGAAGCGCCACAGTTTGACCATGGCGAGTGTTCCGATCAGCACGATCAACCAATTGATCACCATGAGCGTGGCACCACGACCAAAGGCAAGATTTTGGAAGGCCGTAATGTAGGCGCGTACCGAAAGGACGGCAGTGCTGTCGCCGGGCCCTCCTTGCGTGGTCCCGAAAATGATGTCGAATTGATTCAGGGATTCGATCAATCGAAATACCGCGGCAATTAGAATATATGGGGCGACGAGCGGTAGCTCGATGTACCAGAAGGTGGCCCAGCCTTTCGCTCCGTTGACCCGCGCGGCCTCCCTCACTTCATCATTGATGCCCTGGAGGCCGGCGAAAATGATCAGCGCGAAGAAAGGCGTGTAGGTCCACACGTCGATCAGAACTAGGGAGAACATCGCCGTTGTCGGATCTGAAATCCACGCAAACCGGCTGATCCCGACAAGTGACAGCAAATAATTCAGAATCCCGTTTTGCGGATCCATCATTGTCGTCCACATGAGCGCGACGCTCATCGGCGGAAGGACCAGCGGCAGGAGAATGACGGGCCGCATCAAACGCGCAAGGAAGACATCCGTGGCGAACAGCTTGGCAAGCGCCAGTCCGAATAGAGCTTCTGCCAACACCGCCAATCCCGCGTAAGCGAGCGTCGCGCGCACGCTATTCCAGAAATCCTCGGTCTTAATCAGCGCGGCATAGTTATTGAGACCTATGAAGCGAACCAGCGGTCGTCCAAACCTGAGGTCAGTCAACGACTGATAGACTCCGTAGAAGAACAGGAAAAGAAAACCGAGCAGGATGATGATAGCCGGCGCGACCGCGGCAATGCTCCACCAGTCAAAGCGCCGCCCGTCGGCGCTCTTCACCGGCTCGTCCTTGGGCGCAGCAAGCTGGGTGACCGTCGACTGTAGCGTCACGATTCCGTTGAATCCTCGAAAGTCCATCTCATTGTAACTCTACGATGCGAGGGAGCGGCAACTGAGGTTGCCGCCCCTTTTCCGCTTCACATGGACGAGCGGATACCCGAGGCGAGGTCAGTCAGCGTCGTTTTCACGTCCGCGCCGTTGACCATCTTCTGCATCGCCACAGCCCACGCGTTCATTGCTTCGGCGAATCCGACCCGGGGCGTAAAAGCGAGCGCAGCTCTGTCCTGCACGCTGTTGAACGTGTCGACGAAGTTATTGAATTCCGGCTTTGCCGCATATTCCAGCCAAGCCTTATCGCTCCATGTCGAGGCGCGAGGAGAGTTAACGAGCTTGCCGGCAACCGCACCGTTCAGCTCGACCTGCTTCGACGTTGCCCACTGAATGAACAGCCAGGCAGCGCCCTTCTTCTGGGACGCAGCGTTTATCGCCAAGGACCAGATCCAGATGTTCGATTCGAAGTTCTTGCTGTTCGGAGCGTGCAATGGGGGTGCGAAGGCGATCTTGCCCGAGGCGGGCTTGCCGGCAACATCGTTCCAAAAGCCGAACATGTTGGAATCGATTGCCATCGCCGTCCGTCCGGAATTGATGCCATCGACCACTTGATACCAGTTGTCGTTGGCAAAGGACGGAGCCGCACACTTCTTGATCATGTCCACATAGTCCTTGTGGAACGCGATCGACTCGGGCGAGTCTAGGCCTGTTTCCAACTTCCCGTCCTTGACGACGAAATCATGGACGCCGTAGGACTTGGCGATCGAGATTGCCGCCGTGTGGATGCTGCTCCAAAAGCGCACGCCGCGCACGCCCAATGGCGTGATGGCAGGGTCGGAGGCTTTGAGCTTTTCGCAAGCGACGGACATCTCAGGCGGCGTTGTCGGAACCTTGATTCCGTATTTGTCTAAGATGTCCTTGCGGTAAAACAGCTGGATGTTCTCGAAACCGTGCGGGATAGCCCACACTTGGCCGCTTCCCGGCTCGATCTGCCCCTCCTTCACTTTCCAGGTGAGCGCGTTCCGCAGTGCAGGGAAGAAATCCTTGTAGTCGTAGCTGGCAGCGGTGAGTTTTGAATCGTTCAGATAGCGATCGAGCGGCTCAAGCAACTGTCCCGGCGCGAGATCCCAGGCAGGCTGAATCCCTGTACCCACAACGTCCCAACTCGGCGATTTCGTGCTTAGTTGGATGGTGAGCTTATTCCAATAGGCATCGTCCGGATAAAGCTCCGGCGTCACCTTGATGCCCGTCAGCTTCTCGAACTCCGGCAGCTGGGCCGCAACGGCGTCAGCATACGGATGGATGTCGTATGCCCAGACGATCGACGCACCTTCGAACTGCCGCCAGTTGATTTCGTCTGCTTTGGCTTGCTCGAAAGCAAAGGCCGTTCCGGATAAAAGCGTAGAGCAGATGAGAGCGCTTCTGGCAAAATTTATCGAATAGCCGCGAAAAGCGGCGAGCTTCCTTGGCATTAATCCCTCCTCTGGGCTCTTTGGCCCGGAAATCCACGTGCCCTCCTCTTCCAGGGCCGCAGTAGGGCGAAGGCTAGCCATCATTGTTTGGTCCTAGCCTCCCTTTCGCTCCAAGAGTTGGGTAAGATTGAGTAACTTCGAGAGATATCAGCTTCTCTAAAAGGAGCTGCCGATTGGGACAAAGGCAGACACGCACCAGCTGTAGACTTTGAAGTTGGATGAACGGAAGGGCGTCCATCGTGATGATTCAAAGACCTTCTTTCGCTTATGCCTTGTAAACTTTTCAGAAACTCATCGCCCTCGACCTTCAGTCGCGCGCTGTCGCTGGACAGCATTTGGCAAGCGACCGACGGCGGTCTCGCGCGGGATAGACCGCCAAAATGGATATTCCCGGTTCTACCCATTCCGATTGAAACATTGCTTCCGATTATTTCGGAAGGCCATTCCACTACCAAGTTGGACTCGCGATTGGTCCCGACTGCGATTTGGAATCGCAGCATTTGACCGAAACATAAGTTAGAGGAGGTCGCGGTTCGACCGTGCCCGTGGAATTTCGAGATCTGCGCTGGGCGATCACGGTTTCCCAGCATCGAAGCCTCCGCCAAGCGGCAGAGACGCTCAGAGTCAAGCAATCGACGCTGAGTCGACGCCTGCGCAATCTCGAACACAAGTTGGACAGCAAGCTCTTCGAGCGCACTAACGGTGGCACGCGACCAACCGTGGAAGGTCAAGAATTCCTCGAGGATGCTCGGCGAGTCATAGGCGAAGCTGAAGCAATGACTGCTCGCCTCAAGACCCGCTCGCGTGGCGAGAGTGGTCGGTTGACCATCGGCATCCACACCTCCCTGTCAACCGGCAATCTCCGGGCCACTCTCCTCGAGCACCGGCAGCGTTTTCCCGATGTGGATAGACATTTTGTCGACGGCGCGAGCGAGCATCTGATCTCGGATCTCGCCAGCTCCGCCATTGATGTCGCCGTCCTGGCCGATCCCAATCCGAATTGGAGTGGCAGGTCATTGTTGCTCTGGAGCGAGCGTGTCGTTGCCGCCCTCCCCGCGAACCATCCGTTGACAGGCCGTGATGTAGTTCACTGGGGCGAACTGAGGCGCGAGCCGCTGTTGATGTCACAGCGTGGCCCTGGACCGGAACTCTTCAAGCTTCTCATCAGCAAATTGGGATCTTCGGATCCTTGTACGTTGCTTCGCCATGACGTGGGGCTCGACCGGCTTCTCTCCTTGGTGGGCGCGGACTGGGGTATTCTGCTTGCACTGGAAAGTGCGACTGGCGCAGACTATCCCGGCGTCACCTTCCGGGAGGTGCATGATGCCGAGGGGCCGACGCGGCTGAGCTTCCGCGTCTATTGGCGACAGGCCAACAGCAATCCGTCATTGCGTCCGTTTCTCGACCTGCTTCGTGAACGCTACCCAGACCTTTCGACCTATCCAGGTGCGGGCTGAGCGGCATTGCGCCGTGCCTTCGCAAAGGCCCGATCGGTTGCCATGAACCGCTCGATCATCGGCGCGATCAGCTTGGCAGGCTCGGTCGGTGTCGTCGCGCCTCCGTTACGCGTCAGAATCTCGGCATAGCTTTTGAGATCCTTAAAGACCGCCGCCGGCAGCTCGACCGTGAGCTTGACCGGCTTGTCGTCTTCAAGCGGCCCAAGCTTGAGCTTCGTCATGGTGTTCCTCCCGTTCCGTACGGAGCGAGCACCAAATCCCGCGTAACGATGACCCGCACCGGGAAACCTGGGCGGATGGTCAGCGTCGGCTGGATGTTGAGCTGGCGCTGAACGATCTGCTGGCCGGTCTGGCTGATGCTGTTGGACGCGCCGCTGCGGATCGCTTGAACGAGGTTGTTCTCATTCTGGCTCGTGCCCGCCTCCGCTCCGACGCTGAGCATGGTCGAGAGGACGGCAGCCTTGAACAACATGCCCCAGTGGTTGTCGACCTCATCCTCGAGTCCAGCATAACCACCGGTATCGGCACCAGGCTGGCGCTCCAGCACGATCGAGTGACCGTCGGGCATGATGATGCGCGTCCAGACCAGGAGGATGCGGGACTGGCCGAACGCGACGGAACTATCGTACTGACCTATCAGTTTCGCGCCCTGCGGGATCAGAAGATATTTGCCGGACGGGCTATCCCAGACCGCCTCCGTGATCTGAGCAGTGACTTGGCCAGGCAGATCGGACCGAATGCCCGTGATGAGCGCGGCCGGGATCACGGTGCCGGCCTGCACGACGTAAGGTGAGGCCTTGGCCTCGAGCCGATCCGGACTGACCGTGCGCTTGTCGGTCGCAGCATTGAGGAAGGCCATCTTGCGGTCCTGCATGTTCTGCGCGGATCCGGCATCGACAGGTGGCGTCGCAGCCGGGGTCGGCGTGGCCCCAGCGGCAGCATTTGGGATGAGTTGGCCGACGCTCTGTGGTTGCTGGGCAGTCTGGGCGAAGAGGCGACTGACCCGTGCCGCCTCGATTTCCTGGCCCATGCGCTGCGTCTCCGGATCAGACGTCGCAGTTATTGTGCTCGGTGCTGCTCCGGCGTTGAGGATCGGCTTGCCGAGATCGCCGGGCAGCGGCGGCCCGAGCGGCGGCGCCTGGCGCGGCAGGCCAGTATAGTCCTTCGGCAAACCCGCGAGGCCCTCGGCCGAAGGCCTGTTCTGGGTGCTAAGCAACTCTTGGCCGGTCTGCGGCTTGTTGCCGGTCTGCAGGGCATAGCCGAGCGCGCCTGCGACCGCGAGGGCAGACACCGCGCCGAGACCGATAAGGACCTTGCGCGAGAGCCGCGTGACACGCGGCCGCTCGCCCCTGAGCCGAAGGTCCGGCGGCGCAGCGGGCGGGATGTCGCTCTGATGTTCGTCTTCGCTGCCTATCGCCATGAGCGCGGCCTTCCGTCGGTGCGGACAATGCGTACACGCCGCTCGCTGTCCTTGTCGCCAAGACGCAATTCGGCGGCGGCGAACAGGCGGTCGACAATGTAGTAGTTGCGGTTCGCTCGGTAGTTCACGAGTTCGGACCCGCCGGCCGGACCGATGACGAACAGCGGCGGCATTTCGCCCTGGACGATCCCGCTCGGAAATTCGATGTAGACCTTGTTTCCGTCGTCAAAGGCGCGCAGCGGACGCCAGGCCGGATCATCGCCCTCGATCGCGTAGCGGAAGTTGATCGAAGCGAGATCGACGCCGGCCGCGATCGGGGCCGCGGTTTCAGCCGCCGCGTTCTGTCGCCGAAGTGCAATCAGCTGGTCCTCGGGATACTGCCAGGAGACCGAGGCCATATAAGTCTTCTCCGTCGAACGCAGCTCGAGGAGATAGGTCCGCCGATCGGTGTTGATCACGAGATTGGTAACCAATTCCGGCCGCGTCGGCTTGACCAAGATGTGGATCTTCCTGGTCGCGCCCGCGCCGCTCTCGGTGTCGCCGATGATCCAGCGCACGGTGTCGCCGGCGGCGACCGGACCGGAGCCTGTGAGTTGCTCGCCGTCCTGAAGAGCCACGTCGGTGATCTGACCGGGCGCCGTATAGACCTGGTAGAGAGCTCCGCCGGAAAAGGGATAGACCTGTACCGCGTTGATAAAACCGTTGCGGACCGGCTGCACCCGCGCCGCGGCGTTGGCCTGTTTGACGCGAACCTTCGGGTCAGCCGCTTCCGGGACGCGTTTGCCGGCGGCGACCGGTTTCAACTGCCCAGGCAGCGGCAGGGGTTTTGGCAATTCCACGATCTTGACGGGCAGCGGCGGATCAGTGGTGAGCGCCGCCGGCTCCGCGGTGTCGTAGTTGATGTCAGGCGGAATGAAATTGTGCGCGCAGCCGCCAAGCACTGATGCGAGCATCAGCAAAGCCGCAAAGGCGGGTTTACGGAAAGACGTATCGTCGTGTCTCCGGTTTCGGTGAACGATGGAAAAGCGCGAAGCCGGACCGCCGGCTTTCGAGAAAATCGGCGGGGTCATTGTCCCAGCTCCTTCGACCAGTTGATGGCATTGACGTAGATGCCGAGTGGATTCTTGCGCAGCCGATCGGCATCGGTTGACGGCTGAATTGCGATGGTGAGGATTGCGGTCCAACGTGTGGTGCCGGCGAGCGTCCCGTCTTGATAGCGGTGCTCGACCCAGGCAACGCGAAAACTGTCGGGCGAGGCGCGGATGACGCTGGAGACGTCGATCGCGACCTGCTGCTTGCCGAGATTGGCGAAGGGGTCATTGGCGCGGGCGTAATCGTTCAGCGCCGCCGCTCCCGCCGTCGTCGTGAAATCATAGGCCTGCAGCCAATTGTGCCGCACGATGATCGGGTCGGCCGGAAGCGAGCGTACGATCTGGATGAAGTGGGCGAGATACCAGGCAATCTGCGGGTCATTCGGCCGGTAGTCGGCGGTGGCCGGCGCCACCACTTGCGCCTCGCCGAGCTTGTCGACCTGCACCACCCAGGGAACGACGGTGCCGTGCGTGGATTGCCAGACGAGCCCGCCGGCGAGGCCGCAAGACAGGATCAGCGAACCAAAGGCCATCAGCCGCCAATTCCTGGCCTGCATGCGGGCGGAGCCGATGCGTTCGTCCCAGACTTGCGCCGCGCGCTGGTAGGGGGTTTCGGGTTCTGGTGTGCGGCCGTAGCGGACCGACGATCGCCGGAAGACTGACATTCTTTACTCTTTCCCCGAGAGGTCGACGGAGTGGCCGCCGCCATGGCTGTCGCCGGATTTGAGGGCTTGCGCGGCTGTCTGAGCGCCGTGAATGACGGTCTGATTGCGCTTGACGCGTTGGGCCCAGGCGGGCGGACCGCTCTCGCTCGTCGCTTGAGATGCGGCTCCATCGTTTGCGGCCTCGCCACTCCCGATGGTCCCCATCGTCGAGGAGCCACCCGTGTTGGCGACGCCGGCACGGGCGCCAGAGCTAAAGCTCTCCGTCATTGCCCCCGTTGCTCGCGCAGCGGCGCGTCTGACGGGAGCTGCCGCGCTGCTGGCCGCCGCACGGCCTGCGCCACCGAGACCGGACGCGACGCCGCCAACGCCGGACCGACCGGCCGATGCGAGGCTGTAGGCGGAGGACACACCGCCCGCCATCGACGCACCACCACGCGCGGCGGCCGCAGCACCGGAGCTCGCTGCCATCGCTCCCCTTCCGGCCAGACCGAGCGCCGCGCCGCCGACCATTGCCGTGCCGGCGACGGCAAGGCCCGTGCCGACGGCAGCGCCGGCGCCTAGCTGCGGCGCCCCTGACACTAGACCGGTGGCGATGCCCGGACCGAAGATGCCGAGGCCGAGCATGGCGAGCGCCGCCAGCACGACAGAGAGCGCCTGCTCGATCGTCGGCTGGCCGCCTGCATAGGCGGTGGTGAATTGCGAGAAAAGTCCGGTGCCGATGCCGACGATGACGGCGAGCACCATGACCTTCACGCCGGAGGCAACGACATTGCCCAGCACCTTCTCTGCGAGGAAGGCGGTCTTGTTGAACAGCGCGAATGGAATCAGGATGAAGCCGGCGAGCGTCGTCAGCTTGAACTCGAGCAGCGTGATGAACAGCTGCACCGCCAGAATGAAGAAGGCGATCAGCACCAGCAGCCAGGACACCATCAGTACGGCAATCTGGACGAAGTTCGCAAAGAAGCTGGTGAAGCCCATCATCTGGCTTGCGGAGTCGAGCAACGGCTGCCCGGCATCGAGGCCGACCTGCGCAAGCCGGCCGGGCCGCAGGAAGTCCGTGGTCGAGATCGACGAGCCGCCGGCCTTCAGGCCGAGGCTAGAGAAGCTGTTGAAGATGATGCTTGAGAGCTTCGTGAAGTTGGTGATGATGAAGGCAAAGAAGCCGATGTAGAGTGTTTTCTTCACCAGCCGTTGGAGAATGTCTTCGTCTGCGCCCCAGGCCCAGAACAGGCCGGCCAACGTGATGTCGATGACGATCAACGTCGACGACAGATACGTGACCTCGCCTTTGATCAGGCCGAAACCTGAATCGATGTAGGTCGTGAAAGTATTGAGAAAGGTGTCGATGACGCCGACGTTGTTCACGGCTTCTCTCCCTTTGGAACACTCGTCATCGGCTGTGTGGCCGGCGCGGCTTGCGGCAGACGTGGCCGCGCCGGCCTGCCGAAGAAGCGCGCGCGGTTCTCCTTCCAAACCGCCTGGCAGTGCGGATCTTCGGCATCCTGGGGTCCAAGCTCGGCGCAGCGGAGCAGCTCGGCCGAGAGGTCATCGGGAGTGGAGGCAGAGGGAGCGTCGGATACTGGCTGCTCAGCCGGACGCCGATGGATGACGTGCAGCGTGCCAAGGAAAATCACGAACACGATGATCATCGCGCCTGCGCGAAGGATATCCGAGCGCTCCATAGTCGGTGCCTCAGTTGCCGCTGAACATGGTGACGTTGCCGGGCTGATAGCCGCTGCGTGTCGAGAAGATCTTGTATTGCTGCTGGCCTTGGGATTCGGTCGCGGTCACACGCGCCTGCTCCAGCGCGTCCGCCCTCCCCTTAGCGGCGAGAACCGCGACAAGATCGGAAAGCTGCTGGGAATGCAGGGCCAGGAGCTGGTTGCCGGCCTGAGCGGCCTGCAGAGCGCCACTTGCCGACTGGCTGGCGGTAACCAGCGAGCTCATTGCGCTGGAGTTGGTCGAGATATTGCCGACGACGCCGGCTTGCACTTTCAGGGAGTCTTCGAAAGCGCCCACCGAGTTCTGCCAGCGGGTTTGAGCCGCGGCAAACATTGTCGCATTGGAGCCCGTTGCCGCCGCCGTGCCGTATGTCGTGGAGTACGCCGTCTGGATGCGCTCGACGTTGAAGGCGATGTTCTGGGCCTGGCTCAGCAGTGACTGGGTCCGTGCGACCTGTGCCTGAAGCTGGGTCAGCGTCGACAACGGCAGGTTGGCGAGGTTCTTTCCCTGGTTCACCAGGCTCTGGGCCTGATTGGTCAGCATCTGAATCTGATTGTTGATCTGCTGCAGCTCGCGCGCCGCGGTCAGCACGTTCTGGCTGAAGTTGGTGGGGTCGTAGACGATCCACTGCGCGGAGGCCGGCGCCGTCAGAAGCGATGAGATCGATAGAGCGAGCGAGAGAGCAGTCGCAGCGGCCAAGCCAGCGCGCCGCACTTCAAGAGTCGTCATGATTGCACCTCCAGGTTTGTCAGGTCAGGGATGAGATCGGCGGCCCAGAGCAGCTCGTGATCGGCGAGCCAGGCGGGCGTGAAGTCGTCTCGGCCGTGCTCGGCGAGCAGCCGTTCGATGGCGGCATGGTCGGCCTTGGAGGACGCAGCGCAGAAGGCGAGCGCGACCGGGCCGAGGCCGAGCTCAAAGAGCCGATTGCCGCGCCGGGACTGGCAGTAATAGTCCCGCTTCGGCGTCGCCCGCGCGATGATCTCGATCTGGCGATCGTTCAAGCCGAACCGCTGGTAGATGGCGGTGATCTGCGGTTCGATCGCGCGCTCGTTCGGCAGGAAGATGCGCGTCGGGCAGCTCTCGACGATCGCCGGCGCAATATTGCTGCCGTCGATGTCGGAGAGCGATTGGGTGGCGAAGACGACGGAGGCGTTCTTCTTCCGCAGGGTCTTCAACCATTCCCTGAGCTGTTGCGCGAAGGCTGGATCGTCGAGGACGAGCCACCCCTCGTCGATGATGAGGAGGGTCGGCCGGCCGTCGAGCCGGCCCTCGATGCGATGGAAGAGGTAGGTGAGGACGGCAGGCGCCGCGCCTGCGCCGATCAAGCCCTCGGTCTCGAACGCCTGCACCGACGCAAAGCCGAGCTGCTCGGCCTCCGCGTCGAGCAAACGGCCGGAGGAGCCGCCGACGCAATAAGGTTGCAGCGCCTGTTTGAGTGCGGTCGATTGCAACAGAACCGTCAAACCGGTGATCGTGCGTTCCTCGACCGGTGAGGACGCCAGTGAGGTCAACGCCGACCAGACATGCTCCTTCACGGTCGGATCGATGGTGACGCCTTCCTTTGCGAGGATCGCGGTCACCCATTCGGCAGCCCAGGCGCGCTCTGCCGCGTCGCCGATACGTGCGAGCGGTTGAAGAGACACGGAGTCCTCCGCGCTGTTCGACAGACTGCCGCCGAGGTCGTGCCAGTCGCCGCCCATGGCAAGCGCCGCTGTGCGGATCGAACCGCCGAAATCGAAGGCGAAGATCTGGCTTTTCCGGTAGCGGCGGAACTGAACAGCCATCAACGCCAGCAGCACGGACTTGCCGGCGCCGGTGGGACCGACGATCAGGGTGTGGCCGACGTCGCCGACATGCAGCGAGAAGCGGAACGGAGTTGAACCTTCCGTCTTGCCGAAAAACAGTGGTGAGCTGCGGAAATGCTCATCGCGGTCCGGCCCGGCCCAGACCGCCGAAAGCGGGATCATGTGGGCCAGGTTCAAAGTCGAGAGCGGCGGCTGGCGGACGTTGGCGTAGGCGTGCCCCGGCAGAGAGCCGAGCCAGGCTTCAACCGCGTTCACCCCTTCCACCATGCAGGTGAAGTCGCGCCCCTGGATCACCTTCTCGACGAGGCGAAGCTTCTCGGCGGCAACACCGGGATCTTCATCCCAGACGGTGACTGTCGCGGTGACATAGGCCTGGCCGACATCGTCGGTTCCCAATTCCTGCAAGGCGAGGTCGGCATCAGCGGCCTTGTTCGCGGCGTCGCTATCGACCAGTGTCGAGGCCTCGTTGGTCATCACCTCCTTGACGATGGCGGCGATCGACTTGCGCTTGGCGAACCACTGCCGGCGGATCCTGGTCAGCAGCTGCACCGCCTCGGTCTTGTCGAGGAGGATCGCGCGGGTCGACCAACGGTAGGGGAAGGCAAGCCGGTTCAGCTCATCGAGAATTCCGGGATGGGTCGTGGTCGGAAAACCGACCACGGTGAGCGTGCGAAGGTGATAGCTGCCGAGGCGGGGCTCGAGGCCACCGGCGAGCGGCTCGTCCGCGAGCAACGCGTCGAGATGCATGGGTGTTTCGGGGACGCGCACGCGCTGTTGCCGGGTCGAGATGGTCGAATGGAGGTAGGTCAGAGTCTCACCGTCTTCGAGCCACGCCACCTCGGGCATGAACCCTTCGACCAGTTGCAGGACGCGGTTGGTCCGATCGACAAAGCCGCGCAGCAACTCGTGCGGATCGACGCCGCTCTGCGCGCGGCCCTCATAGAGCCAGCCCTCGATGCGCGAGGCGTCTTCAGCCGGCGGGAGCCAGACGAAGGTCAGGTAATAGCGGCTCTCGAAATGGGCGCCGGCCTCCTCGAAAGCGTCCCGTCGCTCCAGATCGACCAGCGCTGCTGCGGCGTCAGGAAAGGTGTTGTGCGGATAAGTCTGGGCGGCGATGCGCTGGGCTTCGACGAAGATCGCCCAGCCTGAGCCGAGGCGGCGGAGCGCGTTATTGAGGCGGGCCGTCACGCCGACCAGTTCGGCAGGCGTCGCGCTGTCGAGATCCGGACCACGGAAGCGCGCCGTGCGCTGGAACGCCCCGTCCTTGTTGAGGACAACGCCTGTTTCGACCAAGGCGGCCCAGGGCAGGAAGTCGGCGAGGCTTGTGGGCCGGTTGCGGTATTCAGCGAGGTTCAGCATGGAAGCCTCACGCGCCGAGATAGGATGGATAGCGGAGGTGACGTCGAACGACGTCCACGAACTGCGGGTCACGCTTGGCCGCCCAGACCGCTGCGGCATGGCCCACAGCCCAAATCAACGCTCCGGGGATCCAGAGGTGGAGGCCGAGCGCTATTGCCGCCGCCAACGTGCCGTTGGCGATCGCAACCGTACGGGGCGCGCCGCCCATCAGGATCGGATCGGTGAGCGCGCGATGGACCGGCGCGAAGAAGCCCGGCACTTCCGGATCGACGATTGCAGCCATCACACCAACGCTCCGCCAGAGAAGCTGAAGAAGGTCAGGAAGAAGCTCGACGCGGCGAACGCGATCGACAGGCCGAAGACGATCTGGATCAGCCGGCGGAAGCCGCCGGACGTATCTCCGAACGCGAGCGTCAGGCCGGTCACGGTGATGATGATGACCGACATGATCTTGGCGACCGGACCTTGCACCGACTCCAGGATCTGATTGAGCGGCGTCTCCCACGGCATTGAGGAGCCGGAAGCGTAGGCCGCGGGGGCAAAGGCGATGGAGATGAAGGCAATCGCCGCAAGCTCAGTGAAGCGACCGCGAACATGGCGGATCGCGGAAGGGAACTGGATCATGATGGCTCCTTGGAAAGCGAGGATTGGCCGCCCGTCTCGGCTGACTGGACGCGGTAATCGCCGGTGGCGGGATCGAGGCCGGCGACGAGAGCGAGTTCGGCGAGGCGGCGTTCGCTGCCACGGCCCCGCAGCACCGCGACGAGATCAATGGTCTCGGCGATCAGCGCCTTGGGAACGGTGAGGACGGCTTCCTGGATGAGCTGCTCCAGGCGACGAAGAGCGCCCAGCGCCGTGCCGGCGTGAATCGTTCCGATCCCACCTGGATGGCCCGTGCCCCAAGCCTTGAGGAGCTCCAAAGCTTCGCTGCCCCGCACCTCACCAACCGGAATCCGGTCGGGGCGCAGACGTAGAGAGGAGCGGACGAGGTCGGATAGCGACGCAACGCCGTCCTTGGTGCGCAGCGCGACCAGATTCGGGGCGCGGCACTGCAGCTCACGCGTATCCTCGATGAGGACCACACGATCGGTGGTGCCGGCGATCTCGGCCAGCAGTGCGTTTGTGAGGGTGGTCTTGCCGGTCGAGGTGCCGCCGGCGACCAGGATGTTCTTGCGGGCGGCAACCGCTTCGCGGAGCACGCCCGCCTGGCCGGCCGTCATGATGCCGGCCGCCGCGTAGTCGTCCAGGGTGAAAACAGCAACGGCGGGCTTGCGGATCGCAAAGGCCGGCGCCGCAACGACGGGCGGAAGAAGCCCCTCAAACCTCTCCCCCGTCTCGGGAAGCTCGGCTGAGACGCGCGGCTTCTCGGCATGCACCTCAGCGCCGACATGGTGCGCGACCAGGCGCACGATCCGCTCGCCGTCGGCCGCGGACATCGTTCGTCCGCTATCCTCCAGACCGCCGGACAGCCGGTCGATCCAGAGCCGACCGTCGGGGTTGAGCATCACCTCGACGATCGCGGGGTCTTCAAGGAAGGTGGCTACCGCGGGGCCAAGCGCGGTGCGCAGCATGCGCGCGCCACGCGAGAACGCTTCCGAATGGAGTGAAGTGCCCGCCACGATCGTCCCCCGTCGAGCGCCAATCGCGGCAAGCGATCAGCAACGGGGATGGATAGAAAAGGCAGGAAACGGGTTAGTTCAACAAGTATTCAGCCGTCGTAGGGACCTGGCGTAGAGCAGCGAAAAAATACTTGCTGCATAGAAGGCGATACCCTAACCGGGACGCGGGGCTAGGTTGCTATTCGATCGGTACTTCAGAAATGCAATGGGCGATCGGCATCCTGGCATTTGTAGGCGGGCTCCGGTCGTTGAGAACTAAATGCCTAGTTCCATCGAAGGATATGAAGGTATATTTTCCACAAACAACAATTTTTGGTTGAGGCATTTTAGCAACGATGCATACCTGTCCGCCCCCGAGCGAGGCGCTCGACGAATGGCTCGAATCATACGACAGCGTGAGGGGGCGTTACGGCCACCTTCTCCTCGAGCAAAAGTCCGACACCGACAACGATCTGGTCGCTGGGCTGAGGCCCTACTTCGAATCGGCTCATACAGATGCGCGGGAATATTTTCACGCTCAGATCGGGATCGACCTTCACCCGGACGCTGGCGCTCCCGGCGATAACGCGTGCTATCCGAACTGTCTCCCCTCGAAGGCACTTCGCGGCCTTTTCGGCGAGGTGATGGCGGGAATGCTCACGGAGGCCTTTCGCGATTCGTTCGTCGGCGGCCATCCTTGGCGCGTACCGATCTATCTGTTTCGGTATCACGCTGATGTCGAAGCCTATTTATTCTCGCTCGCTCGAGTTGGACGGCGGCGCGAAGTGTTTGGCCGATTCGGCAGCGATTTCATCGGAGTTGTTCTCGATGATGATGGTCGGGTATCGAGGTTTATTGCTGGAGAGGCCAAATGGCGCCGCCAGCTCACCGACAGTGTCTTCAATGAGCTGATGCTGGGTGAGATGATCAAAGACCCGGACACTGGAGAGCGCATTCGTTCGGGGAAAGGCGTTTGGTTTGAAATAAATCGGGACACCCCGGTGCCGCATGGCTTGCGCCAACTGCAGAGGCTTTTGGAACAGCGAGATGCGGAGGGCTATGCGGCAGCGATCTTGTCACTCGACGAGGCGTTGATCCTCGATCACCCACGGCCACTGCCCCGTACCAACCTCATTCTGATCGCAGGTAACGGTGCGCGACGGAGAGAGGAAGGAGACGTGCTGATTGGCTGGGAGGAACTGCCGAACGAATACACTGCTCCTCATGACTTGCAGGTCGTTGAGCTCATCCTGAGGGACGGTGAATTGCTCATCGATGGTCTGTATTCTTCGCTCTGGACGTAGGATGAGCTATGCCGGAATTCGATGCTGAACGGCTCGACCTGGCCAACAATCTTCGCCGCCAGCTGGCGGTGGAGAATGAACTCTCGCGCCCGCAAGCGAGAGCATATGTTCGCTGCCTGCAGGCGACATGGCAGGTGCCTACGATTCAATGGACGGACCAGGAATCCGCCAGTCAGCTGCAGGACGCAAGGCGTCTGCTTCATGCAGCACATATATTCCAGCAGGTCGAAGGGCCGGCGTCGCCAGGCGCTATCGCCTGCTATCGCCGCACGGGCGAAATCCTTGAGTGGCTGACGCGAGCAGCGGATAGCATCCGTGCCGTTGTTCCGATCGAGATACTTGCTGCCGCCGCCTACCAACTTGGCGGCCTCCCAGCAATGGCGTCCGGTCTCTTGGGGCAGGTTGATAGCGAGCACGATGGGGTCGCTCTGTACTCTGCCTTCTTGCGTGCGGATTTTGACAACGTACTGGAGCGAGCGGCCGCGTTTTGGGCATCCCATCGCGACCTGACGAGTCCAGACGCCTCGGAAAAATTGGCCAGGCCCGACCTGGACGTATTCGACGATGATGATCGAGTAGCCTGGCTCTTCACTGTCGAGCTCGTGCGCTGCCTCGGGCTCTTGGCTGACAGTCTACGACGCGGAGATGATGAGCGCGGCGGCCGCGCGATGGCGAAGCTCAACGCCCTTGATGGAATGGCCGCGCGTGTTTTCAGCGACGACGCCTCTCTCCTTGTGGGATTGCTGAAGCAGGTAGCGGATGGCTTCAGACGCGCAAGCATCTATCGTCCCCTCAATGCGCTATCGGACCTCAATCCTGACCGACGTTCGAACCTTCTGGCCTACGCTCGGGGACAATTCAGCCGAGGACGCGGTATTCTCTGGACCTCGCAATTGCAGGGACTGGAGCGCCTGTTGAGGGACAGCTCCTTTGCTCTTTGTACACCAACCGGATCAGGCAAAACGCTGGTCGCCAACATGGCATTGGTCAAAGAGTTGTTGCTACGGGAGCACGAGGACGTCGCGCCCCTGGCAATCTATCTCGTGCCCTCGCGCGCCCTTGCTGGTGAAGTGGAGGCTAAGCTTCGCGTTGAGCTTGGCGATGAAATGATCGTCACCGGACTCTATGGCGGCGCGGACTGGGGTGTTACGGATTATTGGCTAAGCGGTGAGCAACCGACTGTGCTCATTGTCACGGTAGAGAAGGCGGATGCGCTAATGCGCTACCTCGGCCCCCTTTTGCTGGCCCGTCTACGACTTGTGATCATCGACGAAGCACATCAAGTTGTTCCGGAAGGTGGGGAGAATACCAGAATCAGTTTTTCGGAGCACCGCAATCGCTCGCTCCGGCTCGAAAGCTTCATATCGCGCGTTCTCGCAAGGCGACCAGACGTCGTGCGAATTGCGCTCACCGCAGTGGCGGGAGGCGCGTCCCTACCAGTAGCACGTTGGGTCGAGGGGCGGCCTGACGCCGAGGCCGTAGGCGTGCGTTATCGAAGCACTCGACAGGTTATCGGCGTCTTGGAAACAACACCGAACCGCCCGTGCCGGATCCTCCTCGATATCATGAATGGGCGACCGTTGTATTTGCGTGGCGAGGAGCAGCCCGTGTATCTGCGGCTTCGAATCGGACAAATGCCGCAGTTGCCGGCAGGCATGCGGAATAGTCTCAATCGCTTCAATAGTCTGACCGTGCTTTGGACGGCTCTTCACCTGGTCGAGGAAGATCAACGCATTCTGATCTCCGTAGCGCAAGAACCAGAACAGACAATGCGCTGGTTCAAGGAAGCTCTCGAACTGCCGACATGGGCGGCAGCGCCTGGCTTCTCGGCGCCCGGCGGGGAACTGCGCGCGCGCTACGACGAAGCACGGGCTGCTTGTATTGACTATTGCGGCGTTGACTCCTTCGAGCTCGCGCTCCTTGATCGGGGCATTGCGACGAGCCACGGCCAAATGCCGCAACGGCTTCGGCGGTTGATGACCGAAATGATCGAGCGGAGAATTTGCCCGATAACGGTCGCAACCGCGACACTGACAGAGGGAGTAAACCTACCGTTCGACCTGATTCTTCTTACGTCACTGAAGCGGCGTTCTTGGGACGCGGAGAACGAGCAACAGATAATCACGCCACTTTCCACTGCGGAATTCCGGAATCTGGCAGGCCGGGCCGGACGGCCCGGTGCCGCTCGAGGGATCGAGGGTATGACGCTTGTGGCGCTCCCAACCACGATCTCCACAACAGCAGACAGCTTCATCGGGGTTCAGCGCAGGCAACGTCGTGATCTCTTGGCAGACTATGAACAGCTCCGAACGGCGTTGCTGATCGAGGAACGTGATGCTGATGCGGTCGAGAGCCCATTGGCGATGCTGCTAGCCGCAATCCGCGATCGTGCAGTCGGCGTTCTTGGGCTGCCGCCTAATCGATTTCTGGACTGGCTCGATCAGGTCCGTCCGCCGAATATCAGTCCGGACGCTGGTGAGGGCGCGAGCGGGCTTCGCGCTCGCCTTGCAGACAGTCTTGATGAACTCGACGGCGTGCTGCTCGCGGCGATTGAGGAGATCGCACGGGCAGACGAGGTGGACATGACCGGCGCCGAGGCTGAAGCCCAGCTCATCGAAATATGGCGGCGAACGTTTAGCGCCGTTGCCGCAGCCCAGGAAGAATGGATGGAGCAGGCGTTTATACGGCGCGGCCGCGCGGTGGTGGAAACTGTCTACCCGGACGCGGACGAACGGCGACGTCTCTATCAGTATGGGTTCTCTCCCGTGGTTGGCCGTCGTTTCGAAGCCATCGCTCCCCAAATCCGGGATTTGATGGCAGCAGCGCACACTTACGGCGTCGATGATGCCGCGACCCGACTGCACTTATTCGAACAAATCGGGAGGCTCCTCGCCAATGATCGCGGATTCGGATTTCGGGTGCGCACCACAGTCGGCGACCAGGCGTTGCTCGCAAACTGGCAGCGTGTGTTGGGGTGGTGGATGCAAACACCCGGCGCCGATGAACCTGATGCGGATCAGCTTCGAAGCTGGCAGCGCTTTGTAGCCGACAACCTCGAATTCAAACTGGGCGTCGCCATAGGAGCGGTTGTCGCGCAGGCCTGGTCGGCAGGCGCGGGCGATCCCCACGCGGTCCCATCGCTTTCAGAGTGGCGCGCTACCACGGGTTTACCGTGGTTTGGCTTTTGGGCTCGCGAGCTGCTGCGATGGGGCACACACGATCCGTTCGTCGCCTATGCGCTGTCACAAGGGTTAGCTCAGACGCGAGAGCGCGCTGCGGAACGCCGTGAAGAATTCGAAACTTGGTTGCGCGCACACCACGTGGATATCGAGCCCGACGACTACATCGATCCGCAGCTTTTTCTCGAATGGCAGAACAGTCTGCCCAGGCGAGAGCGCGCCGCCGCAACAATTACTCCCGAGACGGTCAAATTGACCGGGACCAATGGCGCGCGGCATCGATACAACGTGATACCCGTTTCCAGCGGTTCCCACGTCTGTTGGCTTGACCCCGCTGGCTTTGAGCTCGCAACGTCGAAGGATCTTGTGGGCGCATATGACAATAATTCCATTCGAAACGACTATGAGCTTCGCGCGACGCAGAGCGGCACCTCTGTGAACAGAACTTTTCGGTCAAGCGCTAAATAATCCGAGGAGATGAGTTGGGCCTGCCCTGCCGGAAGGCATGGTGGCGCAGAGGCAGGCGATGAGTCCCCCGCAGCCTATCGTCTTGGATTCGGCGCCTGGTAAGTGCGATCATACCGAACAATGCGGTTGGTCGTCGTGGCCGTAGACCGAATATAAGGACGTCCAAAGGGGCTATTCCGCGATGTTGTTCAAAAATCGCAACATGGGATGCCGTGAGCGTTAGTTTGATTGTCGACGGATCGTTGGCGTTAGCGGGGAGCAGTGGCGCGCCGGACAGGCCCCACGGCACAAGGGGTGCATTTGAGACAAGTGCGTGGGAAGAGCCCGATTCTTATGCCAATTTGGGCCAGTTAAAGGAGTATAAGCTCAGGTCATGAACCTGGAGTCTCGAAACCAGACATGCGCCACAACGAATCAGACTTCAACTCGCCTCAGGGATGGCATCCCGGCTTACTCCGCGAGATCGTGCTCGCGACAGCTAGCAAGTTGTCGCACCATGGAATCCCGCTTCCGCCGCTTGACTTCTATGAAGCGGTCGCTGACCGGGGCGAAGAGATCATTATTGAAGCAATTGCGGAAGCAATTGCCGCCAGCCACGACGATACTGATACGGTGATTGCGAATATTCGGGTGGCGCGACGGTTTCTTGAGAGATTCGGTGACGACCTTTTCCTCGCGACCGAAGAAACGGATGATCTGCTTCTTGCGAGGCTCGCCGCATATCTCGCGTTGGAAGGATCCGACGGATACAACGAAATCCGCTATCAGTGTGCTTGGGGAGCACAAGGTAGTCCCGACTGGGGCACGTTGTGGGGTGTCAAACAGAAGATCCGGGATTTCACGCCTGCCTTCGTGCTGAAGGTCTGCATGAAGGGTGATTTCCGATGGTTGGGGGTTGAGTGTCATGCTCCCAATCGCGTCCTGCCCGAGGACATTAACACCCGAGTCCGAGCCCGAACGATGATTGTATCAGGGATTCCTGTGCTCGCATTCTCCCCGGCTGATGTTGAAAAGGATGCGTCCGCGTGCGTTGAAGAGATCGGCTGCGCACTTTCGGTTCTCGCGCAGGAGCTGCTTGCGATGCATGGTCTAGAATCCCGACCGCGGCTGGATTTCCGCCCACGTGGTGAGCGATCACTGGACGATTAGGGGCTGCCCTGACGGAAGAGGACAATGAACCACGATCTTCGTCCAGGCAGATTCAGCGTGAAAGAGTTGGAAAGATCTCTGTTTATAGCGCTTTCTCCGGCTGCTTTCTTTATCGTTGGAGTGGGTATTGTTCTGCCTGCCTGGGTAGCTCTCCACATTGGTGGTTCCGGACTGGTTGGACTGGTGTTAGGGCTTGGCAGCCCACCTAGTGGTTCATCACAGTGATTATGACTCTTTGGCGGTGGCTGGATAGGCGCGGCCGAGTTTGGTGCGGGCTTTTTCTGTTGTGAACATCCATTTGATGCGGGCTCGGGTTTTATTCCGCCTCTTTTGCCATGCTGCGATCTCGTTTCGGAGCCTTTTGGGATCGTCGATGCGGCGGCCGAGACACTGACGCTGTAGCACGCTGATCTCGCACTCGACCATATTGAGCCAACTGGCGTGCTTCGGGGTGAAGTGGAATTCGAGGCGGCGCAGGATGCGCCGGGCCTCGGCGGGCGCGAAGGCCTCATACAGCGCCCCAGGCTTGTGGATCGACAAATTGTCCTGCACGACACGGATGCAGGCGGCGTCGGGATAATGGACGTCGACGAGATCACGCATGCAGTGGGCGTAGTCCACGGCGGCGCGGCGGTCGGTGACCTTGACGTTGCGCCAGCCCCGATGTGGATCGAAGGTGACGAAGAGATTGGCGGTGCCGTTGCGGCGATACTCGTAATCGTAGCGCTCGCGCTGTCCCGGTTGGGCCGGGACCGGCTGGCGCACCTCGCCGATCAGCTGGATGGGGGTCTCGTCGAAGCAGACCAGCGGCCGGGCGGGATTCTGCGTCTCGGCGTAGAGGTCGAGCACGTCCTCCATGCGGGCAACGTATTCGCCGTCGACATGGGGAATGCACCACATGTCCCTGCGCCACGGCTTGAGGTCGTTCTCGGCCAGCCGGCGACGCACGGTCTCGCCCGACAGGCTGTTGTGATCGGTGAGCTTGACCATCGTGTCGGCCAGCAGCGTCAGCGTCCAGCGTTTGCAGCCAGCGGGCGGCTTGGCGCATGCGGTCGCCACCAGCAGGGCTTCCTCCTTGCCGGTCAGCTTGCGCTCAGCGCCCGGACGCGGCTCCTCGCTCAGGGCCCGCTCCATATTGCCTTCCACGAAGCGGCGCCTGGTCCGGCCGACGGTGGAGAGGCTGACACTCACGGTCCGGGCAATCTCCTCGTCGCGGCAGCCTCCATCGGCCGCCAGCAAAATCTGCGCCCGCTTAAGCTTGCGGGCGGCGTGCTTGCCGCCGCCGAGCATCGCCGTCAGTTCGTCGCGCTCGGCTTGGCTCAATTCGACCCGATAACGTACATTCATGCTTTGCCTCCTTGTCGGAGGCCGGGACGAATCCAACGATGAGTCAAAAATCAGGCGCGCGCTTCACCGAGAAGCAGGGTTATTACCTGGCCTTCATCCATACCTACGCCCATATGTTCGGACGTCCCCCCGCCGAAGCCGACATCCAGCGCCACTTCCGCGTCAGCCCGCCTTCGGTCCATCAGATGATCGTCACCCTCGAACGAAACGGCTTCATCCGACGTCAACCCGGCGTCCCCAGAAGCATCGAAATCCTCGTGCCACCGGAAAGCTTGCCGATCCTCGAATGGCTCGGTATCAAAACGTCAAAATCACTGTGATGAACCACTAGTTGTTGGCGTCTATGACTACCGTTCCGTCAGCACCCGCCCGTCCATCGCGACCGTCCGCTGCGGCCGGACCCGCTTTGCCATCGTGTCCCTTCCGCTGTTCCTCTCGCCCTTCGCACCCCGTCGCCCCACGACCCCCGTAACCGAACTTGCCGGCCGCTCCCGCGCTACCGGCCGACCCCTTTGCTCCAGGCCTCCCCCCCGAAACGTCGACAAGAATTTGTTTCGAAAGCATTTGCCGGACATTGCCTTCGAGACTCGAAGGTATGGCTAGCGTCACGATACCGGCGTCGCCGCCGTCTCCCCCGTTGCCACCACGGCCCGCGCTTCCGCCGTCTCCACCATTCCCGCCATCACCAGGCCCAGATCTGCAACCGAACGGCTGGCCCGGTATTGCTCGTCCACCCTGTTCGCCATCACCACCGCCTGCGCCGTTACCACCATCTTGACCGGGCATCCCATCGCCGCCCCGGGCACAGATCTTAATTGATCCTCCCGCAAATTCTTCGAACGCTAAGCGTACCGAGGCAGCGTTTGGCCCTTTCGCGCCAGTCGCCCCATCGCCACCATCGCCGCCGTTAGGGCCGTTTCTTCCCGCCGTCGCATCACCGGGACCGTTGCTGCCGGGACCACGATCATATGGATTTGCAGTGTCGGGCGAGTTCGCCTTGGCCCGCCTAGAAACGGTTACGAGGCAAGACGCCGTCACAATCTCAGCGGACCCAACGACCTTGAAAGATCTTTCGACATTGATGAGCTGGCCACCTTTTCCATCGAGGATCAATCTCGCGCCGTCCATAAGAACCAGATCACCCGCGCATAAGTCCCCGTTGATCGTCCGCTGACCGCTGATTTCGGTACCTTGGCATGGCAGACCAGGATAGCAAATCTGTTCGCAGTCTGCGGCCGCCACGCTTGGTACCGACAACATAACGATTGGAAGAACGAGCCGCGCTACTTGCATACGTCATCTCCGGCGCTACGGACCTGAGGGGCCGAGAGTTGGCCATCAAGCAAAGCAATGCCGAGTGTGGAGGCATCGGGTGCACCGAGTGTCGGCGAGCGCTGCGCTTCGATGTAGCCTTTCATCATCATGGTGTATCGCTCCGCCGGTGTTCCGTGATGCAAGCAGGGGCGAAAGTTGAAATCTCCAAGATTCAAGATCGTGTCGGAAAACCTGCGGAGAAGATCTTCCGGGCGTCCATAGCGCTCCTCCGCCCTAGCGAGAGAGAAACCCGCCATATAGTCGGCGTGAAGTTCGATGTCTCGCAGAGGCCGAACGATGCCGCCGGCTCCTATGAACGCGGTATCGCCTTGATCAAAACATCGGCTGAACTGGAAGGCGTGTCCAAGCTCATGTGCGAGGATCGCAAACAGCATGTTGTCTCCGGACGGAGCCTGTCCCTTACCAATCGTGTCCGATTTGCTGAGCAGCACGACTTCTTTGTCGCTTCCCGAGAAATGTCGATCGACTGTTCGCCACGCCGGACTTTCAGCGAGCATTATTTCGGGTAGGTGCGGACCGCGCAATTCCAGCGCACCGCACAGCCTGCTGGCAGCAACTCCCATGTTGGCGAGAAATTTCTCGGCTCCAACGAAGTAGGTCTGTTGCTTCGCCCGTTCGCGCGCGATCTCATCCTTCTGCGCGACAATAGCGGCCTGCGAGGGAGCGGAAGCGTAGAGCACCGGAGGTAGGCAGGATGCAATTTCCTCAGGGCGCGCGGCCTGCGAAAACGCGGGAATAGGGTGCACAGATGCGGCCGCAAGCAGACCGATAGCCGCTCGGCGAGAAAGTCTGTCCGGGCGATTGCTCACCGGACAACGCCCGGAAATAGGCCAGGAATCGGCATATTGTCAGGTACGACCGTGGTGGTCTCCGACAAGCCGAAGTCTTCGTAACGGCTGATGGGCGCAGATGACAAGATCACCGCCTTGCGCGTGATCGATCGTGCTCTTGGAACCGGGGGCTTGGAGTCAGCAAGTTTTTCGATCTGGTCGAGCGAAACATCCTCTTTGCTTACCTTGTCGGCCACCTCGTGCAGCTCGCTTGTGGCACCCGCAATGTCCTTCTCTTCGACGATCGGCTTTTCCACCGAAAGTTCGACCGATGTGGCTTTGACCGAAGCACAGAATTTTCCAATCGACGGATCCGGGACGCAGGGTACGATTTCGGTGACCGACCAGCGGGGGCCGAAACGCCAGACCGCATAATACATGAGCTTCGCCTTTGCCGTGCTGACCCCGCCCGTGATCATCGCATCGTAGAAGACCCGATGGACCTTTTGCCATGCGCGGTACTTTCGATTGCAATAGAAGTCGTGAATGACAGATGCACGTCGATACTGTCCTTCGAATGGGCCACCTATGATCGACCAAAGAGGCCACGGGATCGATGCGCCGTCGGTCACAAGGCCCTTCTCGGCCTGCCACATGATGCCCGAGGGATCGACATAACCGAACGGCTGATCGAGCGTAAACCTTAGACCTTCTGGATCGAGGTCCCGGAGCACCAACTCGCCGACAAAATGATCGACTGGCTCTGCCAATGCAAACGTGCGGATTCCAATCGTCCCGGCAGCGGCCAACGCGGTCGTAAGTACGCGACGCCGGGTCAATGCCAATGCCATAGGGCCGCCCGGATAGGTGATGTCAGGGCGAGATCGCAAGAAACGGAGTGATTTCATCGTTCGTGTCCCTTGTCGTCATCAGCCAAGCGGGTTCTCTTGAATCGAATCCGCGTCAGTCCGGGGCCTAGCGAAACCTTCGAGCCAATGTAAATTTTCGCAATCAGGCAGGCGCATTCAGCACGGCGGCGAGCTCGCGCTGCGCCTTTCGCGCTCGAGTGTCGATCACTGCGGCTATTTCATCGAACTCCGTGGTAAACCTCACCTTCTTGAGGATCTGTGCAGTGTCCCTGCGACCATAGCGGAAAATCCGCTCGAGGATGTCGCGTACGTCGATGCCGGGGCGAGTCACCCCACTCACATCGAATTCGGCGTCGCGCTGCCAAAAGTCGTCCGGATCGAAGAAAATCATCGGAATGAAATCGTCCGGCGTCGACGCGTAAAAGTTCAGCTCGACGTCTTGAAAGATCTCGCGCAACGTACCGCCGCCGCCCTGTGCATAGACGATGCCCGCCCGCGACTGCGCGATCAGCGCTTCCTCGCGTATGCTGTTCTGAAAATATTTGGCGTAGGCGCTTGCAAAGGGTGTCGAAGGCTCGGACCCGTAAAACCAGGTCGGGATTGCGAGGCTTTCGCCCCGCTCCTTCGGCGCGCTGTCCCTCACCTCAAGCCCCATATTGAGCCACTTGCGCGCCCCATCAGCGCTTTCCTCGTAGCCCGGTGCAAGGTCGCCCGATTTCGTCAAAATATTGCCGAGCCCCTTCGGCAGCGACGGCTCCTCGCCGAGGGCGGTAAGGGCACGGGCGAAAGTCGCATCATCTGCATAGGCGAAGGTGGCGCCAACGTGAGCGGCTTCCATTGCGCCAGGCCCGCCCCCCGTGACAAGCAGATAGCCTCGTTTCGTGAGGTAGCGCCCCAGTTCGGCGACCGCTTTATAGGCCGGATGCAGGCGTGAAAGACTATGGCCGCCCATCACACCGACTAGCGTGGGTTCCGTCGGGCGAACCAAAAACGCTTTCAAAGCTTCCGCGATACGCGCGTCATGCTCGGCTTGAGCGAGCCTGATGTCGAGCGTGCGCGGCGTCGCGCTACCATCGGTGGTATACCGGCGATAGGCACCGAAATCCCAAGACTTGACGAAGGCCAATTCGTCGCTTGGATCATATCCCTGCAACAGATCGCCAATATCATAGAGCCTGTCGGGCTTTCCGTAGTCGGGCAATTCGCCAGCCATGGATGTCGGCCTTCAAATATGGGGGCGTCGAGAAAAAATCATTTTGAGCGATGGATTGCAATATGACGGACGCTCTAGCTAAAGTCGAGCCGTTAGATCGAAAATAGTCATTGCCTGGATGGAGAGCGAGTGATGGGAAATCGATTTCCTTTCTCGAAGAGTTGGATTTTCCTGGTACTAGTTTTCACAATTTTTGCTTCGGACGCTTGGGCTTGGGGTGAGGAAGGTCATTCGATCGTCGCTGAGATCGCTCAACGGCGGCTCTCTCAGAACGCGGCCGAGGCGATAACCCAAATCCTTCGGGCCAGTCCTAACGCGACGCCATATTCGACTCCGTCGCTCGCATCGATCTCAACGTGGGCCGACGAGGTTCGCTACGACGGCGCGAAGCCGAACGGGACCTACAACTGGCACTTCGTCGACATTCCAAGGCAGGATACGCATTACGATTCCGCGACGGAATGTCCGAAGGAAAAACCTGAGCAAGGCGACTGCGTCATCAATGAGTTGTCCCGTTTGAGGAACGAGTTGCGTTGCACTGCCGGCGATCAGCAACTTCGCGCCCTCAAATTCGCCGTCCACTTCGTAGGCGACATACACCAGCCTTTCCACACGATCTGGGAGAATATAGGCGGCAACGGGATTACGTTCACGACCGATAAACTGCAGTTCAAGGGAAAGACGTGCTCGGCCGATAAGTGTTCGACGCCGCCGGACAATCTCCACAAAATGTGGGACACAACTCTGATCCGCGCGATGGAGTACAATTGGCCGACCTTCGTCGATGACCTGGAATCGGGCTGGCTGACAACCGATGCAGCCAAGAACGACCGCAAGGACGATCCGGTCGCGTGGGCCGAGGACGCCCACAATGCGGCGATCGCCTTCAACGTCTGGGTTGATGCTGGTGCCACCCTCGATCAGGCCTACTATGATCGAGTGACTCCGCTTGTTAGCCAACAACTAGGCTTCGCCGGCATACGGCTTGCAAGGTATCTGAACGATGTCTTCAGCTCTTCGCAGTGTCCTTATGCGCCACGACAGTGACGCCGCGCGGCAACTGGCCTTCGGGAGATCAACATGTCGGAAGCCCCTAGTGGTTCATCACAGTGATTATGACTCTTTGGCGGTGGCTGGATAGGCGCGGCCGAGTTTGGTGCGGGCTTTTTCTGTTGTGAACATCCATTTGATGCGGGCTCGGGTTTTATTCCGCCTCTTTTGCCATGCTGCGATCTCGTTTCGGAGCCTTTTGGGATCGTCGATGCGGCGGCCGAGACACTGACGCTGTAGCACGCTGATCTCGCACTCGACCATATTGAGCCAACTGGCGTGCTTCGGGGTGAAGTGGAATTCGAGGCGGCGCAGGATGCGCCGGGCCTCGGCGGGCGCGAAGGCCTCATACAGCGCCCCAGGCTTGTGGATCGACAAATTGTCCTGCACGACACGGATGCAGGCGGCGTCGGGATAATGGACGTCGACGAGATCACGCATGCAGTGGGCGTAGTCCACGGCGGCGCGGCGGTCGGTGACCTTGACGTTGCGCCAGCCCCGATGTGGATCGAAGGTGACGAAGAGATTGGCGGTGCCGTTGCGGCGATACTCGTAATCGTAGCGCTCGCGCTGTCCCGGTTGGGCCGGGACCGGCTGGCGCACCTCGCCGATCAGCTGGATGGGGGTCTCGTCGAAGCAGACCAGCGGCCGGGCGGGATTCTGCGTCTCGGCGTAGAGGTCGAGCACGTCCTCCATGCGGGCAACGTATTCGCCGTCGACATGGGGAATGCACCACATGTCCCTGCGCCACGGCTTGAGGTCGTTCTCGGCCAGCCGGCGACGCACGGTCTCGCCCGACAGGCTGTTGTGATCGGTGAGCTTGACCATCGTGTCGGCCAGCAGCGTCAGCGTCCAGCGTTTGCAGCCAGCGGGCGGCTTGGCGCATGCGGTCGCCACCAGCAGGGCTTCCTCCTTGCCGGTCAGCTTGCGCTCAGCGCCCGGACGCGGCTCCTCGCTCAGGGCCCGCTCCATATTGCCTTCCACGAAGCGGCGCCTGGTCCGGCCGACGGTGGAGAGGCTGACACTCACGGTCCGGGCAATCTCCTCGTCGCGGCAGCCTCCATCGGCCGCCAGCAAAATCTGCGCCCGCTTAAGCTTGCGGGCGGCGTGCTTGCCGCCGCCGAGCATCGCCGTCAGTTCGTCGCGCTCGGCTTGGCTCAATTCGACCCGATAACGTACATTCATGCTTTGCCTCCTTGTCGGAGGCCGGGACGAATCCAACGATGAGTCAAAAATCAGGCGCGCGCTTCACCGAGAAGCAGGGTTATTACCTGGCCTTCATCCATACCTACGCCCATATGTTCGGACGTCCCCCCGCCGAAGCCGACATCCAGCGCCACTTCCGCGTCAGCCCGCCTTCGGTCCATCAGATGATCGTCACCCTCGAACGAAACGGCTTCATCCGACGTCAACCCGGCGTCCCCAGAAGCATCGAAATCCTCGTGCCACCGGAAAGCTTGCCGATCCTCGAATGGCTCGGTATCAAAACGTCAAAATCACTGTGATGAACCACTAGCTGCGATACGCCAACGGAATTGACTTCGCTGGGACAGCGGCTGCCCCGGCTTGCCGAGGCTTTGGGGAGATCAGGCGACATCAGTATTGTCGCCATCGGTTCATCCTCGACCTTCGGCGAAGGAGCAAGCCCCGGCAACGGGTACGTGGACAAGCTGGCGACAGCGCTCGCTGGCCGTTTTCCGGGTCGCAAGATCAATATGCACAACGCCGGCGTAAACGGCGATGAAGCGCCAAATGAAGCCGCACGGTTCAAGAAGGAAGTTATCTCGTTGAATCCAAGCTTGGTGATTTGGCAGGTCGGCACCAATGCTGCCTGGAAAGACTATTTTCTAGACGATGTCGGAGCGGCCATTATCCGTGGCATCGATCATCTGTCAGAAGCCAAAGCCGACCTCGTCCTGATGAACCCTCAATATGCACCTGCGTTGCTCCAAAAAGACGAGACGCCGACGGCCGCCACGCAAGAGATGCTGCGTATCATTGAAACCATCGCCGCCGAGCATGATGTCGCGCTCTTCCGCCGGTTCGAAATCATGCGCTACTGGCATATCAAACGCGGTATCCCGATCAACCAGATGATCAGTAATTTCGACGGAAATTGGCTGCATCAGAATGATTGGAGCTACAACTGCATAGCTCAAGCCCTCTGTGACGGCTTGGCCGAAGCGGCTGTCCCAGACTAAGCCAAAGGCAGCGGTAAAGGACGGCACCGCTCCTCCATTCGCGAATCTCCACCGCGGCTGAATTTTTACCCACGCGGCAAGAGATCATCGGACGATCAAGCGGCTACCCATCGATCGGCTTACTCTCCTGAATATCGTCCGGGATCTCCTGTCGCAGCTTCGGCCCTTGATTGAGCCGTCGGCCGAGCGCCGCAACGAAATTATCATAGCGCGCTCCGGCCTGTGCCCTTGCTGCTTTGGCGGCCGGTTCGGGGAGCGGCGGTGTTATCGTGAGCCAGAAGCGGATGAAGAGAGCGATAGTCTCCACCGAAATCCCCACGTCCCGCTCAAGGCGCGCGATTCGTCGATCGATCTGATCGAGCCGCTTGGCTATGGCGGCTTCACGCCGTTCGTCAGCGTCCGGCGACAGAAAGGAAGCGATCGCGGCTTCGGCGATGAGCGACAGCGACTGCTCGCGCCGGGTGGCATAAGCCGACAGCGCCTTCATGACGTCCTGATCGAGATAGACCGACATCTGGGCTTTTTTCTTGGGCGCGGCCATGCCTGCCTCACAATCCGAGATCGTCGCCGGGATCGAGCGAGGCCTGCCGCGCGACGCCCTGCATCATGTCGTTCATGCGCCTGATCCGCGGGGCATCTTCATCGAGCTCATCGGCGAGGTCGGCCGTGAACTCGTTGTCGAGTGGTTCCTTCTTCTTCACCGTGTCTCGATCGAGTTCCGGCTGCCGCCGCCGGTCGGCGGTCTTTGGATCTTCGTCGTCCGTCTGATCGTCGGTGGACGCCTCCAATGCCGTTGGGTGCGGCGGCAGTGGCCTCGAACTCCAATCGTCCGGCCGCCCGCCATTGGGCTTGGTCAGCGTCGGCGGCGCGATGATGCGTTCCTGGAAGCGCGCGTCCTCGTAATAGCGCGCCTTCTTCGCCCGAATCGGATGGAGGCCCGACATCATGACGATCTCATCTGATTGCGAGAGCTGCATCATCTCGCCGGGCGTCAGCAGCGGGCGGGCGGTCTCCGACCGCGACACCATCAGGTGGCCCAGCCAAGGTGCCAGCCGGCTGCCGGCATAGTTCTTCATCGCTTTCATCTCGGTCGCGGTACCAAGCGCGTCGCTCACCCGCTTCGCGGTCCGCTCGTCGTTGGTTGCGAAGCTGACCCGGACGTGACAGTTGTCGAGGATCGAGTTGTTGGGCCCGTAGGCCTTTTCGATCTGGTTCAGGGACTGGGCGATCAGGAAGCTCTTGATGCCGTAACCCGCCATGAAGGCCAGCGCAGACTCGAAGAAGTCGAGCCGGCCGAGCGCGGGGAATTCGTCGAGCATCAGGAGGAGCCGACGCCGGCCGGCCTTGGCCTGAAGATCCTCGGTCAAGCGGCGGCCGATCTGGTTGAGGATGAGGCGGATCAGCGGCTTGGTGCGGTTGATGTCCGACGGCGGCACCACGAGGTACAGCGTGGTCGGCCCGTCCCCGCCGACGATGTCGGTGATGCGCCAGTCGCAGCGCCGTGTGACCTCCGCCACCACAGGATCTCGGTAGAGCCCCAGGAACGACATGGCGGTACTCAAGACGCCGGAGCGCTCGTTACCGGATTTGTTCAGCAACTCGCGCGCAGCGGACGCGACCACTGGATGGACGCCGGCCTCGCCGAGATGCGCCGTCCGCATCATGGCGGCGAGCGTCGTCTCGATCGGCCGCTTCGGATCGGACAGGAAAGCTGCGACGCCGGCAAGCGTCTTGTCTTCCTCGGCATAGAGGACGTGGAGAATCGCGCCGACCAGGAGCGCGTGACTGGTTTTTTCCCAGTGGTTCCGCTTCTCGAGGCTGCCCTCCGGGTCCACCAGGATGTCGGCGATGTTCTGGACGTCGCGCACCTCCCACTCGCCACGGCGGACCTCCAACAGCGGATTGTAGGCCGAGGACTTTGGGTTGGTCGGGTCAAACAGGAGCACCCGTCCATGCTGGGTCCTAAAGCCGGCGGTGAGCTGCCAGTTCTCCCCCTTGATGTCGTGGACGATCGCCGAGCCCGGCCAAGTCAGCAGCGAAGGGATGACGAGGCCGACGCCCTTGCCACTCCGGGTCGGCGCAAAGCACAGGACATGCTCCGGCCCATCATGGCGAAGATAGGCGCGCTCGAACCGGCCGAGCACGACGCCGTCGGGCCCGAGTAATCCGGCCTGCTCGATCTCCCTTGCCTCAGCCCACCGCGCCGAGCCATAGGTCTCGGCATTCTTGACTTCCCGGGCGCGCCAGACCGACATGCCAATCGCGCCGGCCGCGGCGATGATGCCGCCAGATGCGGCGATGTAGCCGCCCTCAATGAAGATTGAGGGCGCATAGGCATCGTAGGCATACCACCACCAGAAGAAAGCGGGCGGGAGATAGAACGGAAAATGGAGCAGCTCGAACCAGGGCTGCCCGAGCTGCGGCTGGAAGCCGAGCCGCCAAGCCGTCCATTCCGTCGCGGTCCAGATCGTCAGCAGGACGATCGCGAAGACCGTGATGACCTGCCCCCAGAGAATCCTGGTCGCGGACATGGCGGCCGTCCTTTCCTGACGTCGGTGATTGGAGGGATCGCTCACAGGCCGAGCCCCCGGTTGCGTCCGAAACCCCAATCGATGCCGCCGTCTTCGCGGGCGACGCCGGAGACATGCCGGCCGAGCTGCTTTTCCAGTGAGGGCGTCCAGGGCACGAGCTGGAAACCCAGTCCGTTGTCGATCATGGCGAAGCGGCCGGAGGCGAGCGCGAAGCGCTGCTGATAGGTGCCGGAGACATATTCTCCGGCGCCCGACGGATTGAACGGCTGGCCGGTCTCGGCGGCGAGCTTCTTGCCGAGATCTTCTAACTCCCGGCGGCGGAGCGTGCCGATGACATTCTTCGCGAATACCAGTCCACGCGCCTGTCGTTCGGCGAGACCCTGCCCGATGAGCTGCTCGGCCCGCCGTTGCATGGCTTCGCGGACCTCGGCGCCGAAGCCGGCCTGACCGAGCGCCACAGGGTCGCGCGCGACGGCCTGGCGATCGAGCCATGTCGCGCCGTTCGCTGTCACCTGCGCTTCGATCGACAGATCGGAGCGGACGGCGAGCGCGACTCGACGCCGGCCTTGTGTGTCTTCGAATTTGCGCAGCTCAACAACCGAACCCGGCGCACTATCGCCGGCCGCGTCGAGATCGGGCAGCCTGATGTGGTGGGTGCGGCCATCGACGCCGTCGACCACGGCATAGGCGGTCGCCTTGAGTTCGTCGTCGAGACCGCGATCGACGAGGCGCCCGATGATGGGGACGTCCAGGCTTTCACCCGATAGCACGTAGCTCGCGGTCCCCCGCTCGATGCCGCGTTCAGTCAGGCTGCGGTGGATGCGCTTGATGATGTCGCCGCGTTCACCGAGCTCACGCAAGGTCGTCTCGGCGGCCTCGTCCATCACCCATTGGCCCGGCCCGATCTGATGAGCGAGCCCGAGGCTTTCCAAGCGCCGCAGGCGGCCGACCTTGAGCGCATGGAACTGATCAGGCGGTGCGGCCGGATTGGGTGCAAGGTCGATGACGCCATGCCGGTCTGCATCGCGAACAAGCTGGCGGTCGAGCTGTGTCCAGCGTTCGGCTTCGACCTGGCGCTCAAGCGACTGGCGGATGTCGAGATCGGAGCGCAGTCCGAGTTCCTGCGTAACCCGGTCCTGGGCGCGGGCACGCATCCCCTCCTGGATGTAGTCGCGGGAGATGACGAGGTCCTGGCCGTCTTGGGCGACGCCACGTACGATGATGTGGACGTGCGGGTGCTGGGTGTTCCAGTGATCGACCCCCACCCAGTCGAGTTTGGTGCCGAGATCCACTTCCATCTGACCGACCAGCTCGCGGGTGAACCCCTTGAGGTCGGCCATATCGGGCGCATCTTCGGGCGAGACGATGAAGCGGAAATGGTGGCGGTCATTGTGACAGCGCTCGGCGAAGGCCTTGGGATCGGCATCCTCGGTGTCCGGGCCGAACAGGTGGGCCTTCTCCCCGTCCCGGGTGACGCCGTCTCGCCGGAGATAGCCGAGATGCGCAGCGAGCGGTGCCGACCTGGCCCTATGCCGGACAACACGTGTCTTGATCGTCACCAGCCGCGAGCGGCCGGTGAGCAGACGGTTCGCCCGCACGCTGGCGACACGCCCCCGGCCGAAACGCGAATGACGGGGGCTGACGAGATGACCGGCTCGCGAAATGCCGCCGCCGGCGCGCTGAGCGGCAGCAAGTGCCTGGGCAATGAAGGGCTTGGCCCGCTGGCTCCGCGAGGAGCGGATGCGGCCAGGCCGCGGCTGAAATTCCTTCTCCTCAGCCATTGCCAACCTCGGCAATGTGCGAAACGTCTAATCCCCACAATGCGTTGATGGTTAGGCGCACATTGTGCGCAGCAGCTGCACATTGCTGGGTCAGTAAGAAAATGAAGCAATAACAACCGACCGCCCGAGCCGCACATTGCGGCCTTTTATCTCGCCCTCCTTCGGTCGTTGTCGTGGTCCCCCGGTCGCTGGTACCCAAGGCCCAGCTTCCAAGCCAACAGCCTCTCGGTACTCCCGGCGATTTGCGACAAAATGCAGTTCGGGTCATTGCGGTGAATCTGCTAATAACGCCTGCCCGAACACGTCGGCTGATGGCCGATTCATTGCGAAAGAGCCGCCGCGACTTGGCAGTTGACTTGCGAAGCCGCCACCGTTTGCGAGCGAAGCGAGCGTTTGCGATAGCGATCGTTACCCGAAGGGCCGAGACACCCGTAGGGTGGCTCGGTGAGGAGCGAAGCGACGAGTAGAGCGCGGGCCGAAGGCATCGCCCGTATGCCCTCAGCACGTTATTGTCGCACTCCTCCGCGAACTCTTGCCCACGTGAGCGAGGGTCGTTTAGTAGCAAACCCGAAAGTCTTAGCGATGATCGTGTTACAGCGTTTCGAATGCAAACCGAATGTCCGTTACGGGGCGCCAGCTTGCGCCAATCTGAGCGCCGATGTTGATGATGCCGTGCCATCATTGCGATCGTCCCGTTGTCGAGAGCGCGACGAACAAGCCTTCCGACTGCGGCGCAATCGCAGACAGATCATGCACCGGAACTGCAGCCGGACTGTCGTGCGCCGGCCGATCGACTGTCACTCGCGCGGCGGACGACGGACCGTCAACGTTGACGAAAAACAGCGGCGCCCGCGTCCAGGATGAACGAAAAGAGGCCGCGAGGAGAAGAGGTCCTGGTGCCCCTTCCGCATCGACAAAAGGGACGATCGCCGCGACATAGGCTACGGTCTCGGCAGGCAGTGGACGATGTCTATCGCGAAACGCCTCGTAGCGGCCCGGCCCTGCATTGTAGGCCGCAAGGAAGCCCGGCGAGCCGTAGCGGTCGTGCAACTCGCGAAGAAAGGCGGCACCCGCGAAAATGTTATCCCGGGGATCGAAGGGATCGCGCCCGAGACCGTAGCGCGCACGCAGGTCCGCCCAGGTGTTGGGCATGAGCTGCATCAGACCGAGCGCGCCTTTGGGTGAGACGGCACGCCGATCCCCGTTGCTTTCCACCCGCATGACGGCACGAATCCATGCAGTCGGAATGCCAAAGCGCTGCGCGGCCTCTGCAACATGAGCTGCGTAGTGATCGGTCGCCGCTTGACTTTGCGCCGACGCTCTCTGCCCGGACACTGCTGCCGTTGGCCCGCCAATCACCAGCAGGCCGGTAAGGAGGAGAACGGCAAGGCCCGCCGAGGCTCCGCCATCACGGCGCGGCGTCGTACTGCCTACCGGCGGTGTGCACGGACCTCCGGTTCGACCACCGCTGTGCGCGGCGGCCAGCCGACGGTTGCGCGGACCGGAGGGATGAGACGGCTTTGCGCGCAAGGGGATCGAGCTTCGATGCGCCTTGTCGGCGGCGTGCGTGACGGGACCCTGCATGCATCAATCCCGCTCGGCGCGCTGCGGCAGACGATTCCAGTTCAGCGTCCAAGCCGACTTGTCGTCGCCCGACTGGAAGAGATTGGCGCGGATCGGCCGCGGCAGCGCTGGATCGTCGATGATGAGCGAAACGTACTCACCGGCCTTCTCGCCGGTACGTTTCCAGCCAGCGCCGATCTCCGGGCCGTCGGCATCGCCGAGGCGGATGCGGTAGTCCGGCGCGTTCTCGGCATCCGAGGATTCGGCCGGAACGAGGGTTAGAATCCGCTCGAAGAAAAGCGTTTCAACGCGTCCGGTGAAGCCGGACTTGTCGCGGGTGAACTGGCCGATTTGTGCCATGGGAAACCTCCTGGTTGGCAGGTTGAGAAACGGCTAATGCGTCGCGGCGCGCCAGACGAAGCGACCGTCGGCGGCCTCGTTGGTCCAAAGCGGGACTGCAGACGCGACGATGGAGCTGACCGGCAGTAAGCCGAAGTAGCGACCATCCAGGCTGTCCGGGGCAGTCGGGTTCATGAGGAAGACCTCGTCAGACCGCAGGATGTAGCAGCCGCTCCAACGCGGCAGCGGTCTGCCGAGATGGTCGCGATCGCGCGCGGCGCCGACTTCGACGACGTCGACAGTGATGGTGTCGCCGGACCGACATACGGTCTGCCCAGGCAGCGCCATCACGTGCTTCAGCATCGGCACGCCTTTCGGGAGAAAGCCACTATCTGCGAGGACGTTCGCGATGGGCTCTGGCAGCCGCACCACGACCAGTTCGAGGGCATGCAGCCGTCCTACAGGATGCAGCGCGTAGAGCCCTATCGGCGTGCTCGCGGTAGCATTCCAGATCAGTCGTGTTGCCGGATGAACGAACACCAAGACACCGGCGACCAGCGCCGCAATATACGTCAGCATGAGATAGCCGAAGCGGGTCATGGCGTGGCGCTCCGGCGCTTGAGCCAGGCGACGTGCTGCTCGCGCGTGTAGGCGCGCGGCACGTGGTCGGCGGCGAGACGGTTGTGGAGATGACGCCAATATTCGGGGGCAGCGTCGGCCGGATCGATGGCGAGCGCCTCGATGGCGTCGACCGCCTGCAACACGCGCTCGACCTTCGGCCAGCTATCGACGCGCAGTAGTATCTCGCCGCCGGGCCGGACGAACGGCAGCGTCTGATAGCGCTGGCCCGCCTCCACGGCGCGCACGATGTCCATGCGCGATACCACGGTGCCGTAGTCGTTCGAGGCCCAGCGGACGAAGCCGAAGATGCTGCCTGTCGCAAAACTTGAAACGCTGCGGCGGCGGTCGAGGATCTTCTCCTCCGCGCGACGGCCGAAGCGCAGCCAGTGCTCGATCCGCTTCTCGATCCAGGTCAGTTCGACATGGGTGAGCGCGACCCCGCGCCGATGCGAAGCCGACACGGTACGCGGCGGCAAGGCCTCATTGTCATTCATGACGGCTCTCCGGTATCTATGGGAAACTCTCGCGCCAGCAATTCGCGCAGCATGTCGGCGACCGTGACGCCGCGCTGGAATGCTGCGACCTTGATGCGCCCACGCAGTGCCGGCGCGATGTCGATGGTCAGACGCGCGGTAAATCCAGTCGCGTCATCGGTGCAACGCTGCGGTGCCTCACTGGCCTTGATCCAGCTCTCGGCATCGCCGGGACGCGAGACGAAGCCCCGTTTGGGGGAGCGCTCGCTCATGGCGCGAACCTCGCAACTTCAGCGGCGAGCGCGGCAATCTCGCGGGCGGCGGCATTCTGCTCGGCGAGCTCGAAGACGAGCCGGCCCGACTGCGCGGCGTCAGCGAAGACGACGCGTTGGCCGATGGTGCTGGCGAGCACCGGTGGGTCGTGATCAGCAAGAACCTCAGCCGTCTCCCGCGCGATAATCGTGCGCGCACCACAACGGTTGAGCACAAAGCGTGCGGCAAGCTGCGGACGATAGATGCGAGCCTCGCGCAGCAGATCGAGCATCTCGGCCGACGCCCAGCCGTCGAACGGCGAGGGTTGCACGGGGATCAGCACCAGGTCGGCCGCCAGCAGCGCCGAACGCATCAAGCCAGCGACGCGCGGCGGTCCGTCAATGACGACATGATCGGCCGTGCGCGCGATCTCCGGCGCTTCGCGGTGGAGCGTATCGCGCGCAAGGCCAACGACGCCGAATAGCCGCGCAACGTTCTCCCGCGCGCGCTGCTGCGACCAGTCCAATGCGGACCCTTGGGGATCAGCATCGATCAGCGTCACGCGCCTTCCGCGTAGCGCCCACTCTCCGGCGAGGTGCAGGGCAAGCGTGGTCTTGCCGACACCGCCCTTCTGGTTGAGCACGGCAACAATCATCGCTTGCCTCCCGGCTTGCGGTCGAGAAGCGGCGAGGATTGTCGGCTTGGGTGCTTGGTTGGCGGCTCAGCGCTCGCGTCCTGGTTATCCGCAGGACGCACGGACCCACTACAATAGTTAGAGTCTAAGTTAGATTCTAAGTTAAGGGCTGGGATCGTCGTTTCCGGCCAAAGCGTTAGCTGTGGTTTGCACTCCCGAAATCCCGATACGGGCACGCCCGAAGTCCCGATAGCGCGAACGCCCGAAGTCCCGAGATGATTCACAGCGCCATCCACTGGTGCTGTGAATGACTTACCTGGCAGGATGCGCAGCAGTTCTTGGCGCTCCCTACGTTCGATGCTCAGGCGGTAGCCTGGCAGCGGTTGACGGGCGGCGATCCGGCGAAGATCAAAGGCGAAGTCAGCGGGCTTGGCGAGGCTGCCGGATTTCTCGTGGAGGTGTGCGAACTCAAACAGCCACCCTCTCGGCTGGCGGCCGGCATGCTTACGAGCGACGCGGTAAAGCCAACGCTCGATACCGCCAGTCAGGCTGAAGTAGGCCGGGTCAATCGTGAGAACGAGCGAGCGATCGATGACACCGCGGTAGAACCAGTCAGGAAGAACAAACTCCATGCCCTCCACGCGGCCATCGCGCCGCGCGCACTCCTCCCATTCGTTGATCCACGAGAATTGATGGCGCCGCCAATGCTCGCCCTGCCGGATGCTGGTGCGGATGACGGTCGCCTGCAGACGGCTCAGCGCCCCCTTCAACAACTTGTAGTCCCGCGCGCCCGTCTGCCGACCGACTGCGATCAGGAGTTGGTAGGGCGTAAAGCGCAGGAAGCGCGAGGTCTTCAGACCGAGGTTCTCAGCCTCAACGATCTGGCTCGCCGCCCAAATCAGTACGTCGGCATCCCAGATGGTCGCCATGCCGTGCTCAGGAACTGCATAGACTTCGACACGCACATCGCCGGCCTGATAAAGGATCGGGCGCGTGCGCTTGACCTTGGCGAGCGAGAAGAATGGTCGCTCCATCAGATCGCGCTGATCGCGCGGGCTGGCATCGCCCGTGGCGATGACGAACGGATCGAGCTTGCTTCGCTCGCTGGGCGTGATGAGGCGGCGCGACGACATGGGCGAGCGTTGCCTTTAGCGATGCGCGTTGCCGGCGGCGCGCGCCTCGACGTAGCGCGGATCCGACGTCGAGCTGCAAGCGGCCTGATCAGCCCAGGCTTCGAGATCGCCGATGGCATAGACAACGCGGCCACCGAGCTTGCGGAAGGTCGGACCGTTGCCGTGACAGCGATACTTCTCAAGCGTACGCGGCGAGAGGCCAAGGAGGCGCGCAGCCTCCGGGGTGCGCACGTAGCGTGTGGTGAGCTGCGCAGTTCGGTCGAGCATGGGAGATCTCCGTCTTGCCTTGAAGCGCCGCAGCCAAGTCGCGGCTTGTCGGGGCCAGAGTGGCGGAGAGCTTTGGCGTTGGGGGTGGACGAAAATTCGCGTTTGATTGTGTCCCCCCACAGCCGCAACCGGGCGAAGCCCGGCGTTGCCAACGCGGCTTGGATTGGCTCATCAGGGCGAATGGATTGGAGAGACCGAAATACCGGTCAGAGGCCGCGCAGGAGTTTCAGATAGCCGCGCTCGACCAGGGCTATCGAATCATGAATGAGCCGGTTCGCCTTACGGCGGGCGTGCGAATCCTTCCACTCGACTGAACGACGCTGGGCGTGGTCGGAGGCAAGCACCTTCGCTGCCACGTCCCGCGGGCCGCCGCCCCGGGCGTGGACGTCGAAGGCGTGAAGGAGCTGAATCAATCGCCGTTTCTGGAACGCGGTGAGGCGCAGAGCCGCCGGCAGAAGACCAGTGCGCTGGCCGGCAAGGCGGCGCGCGAAGTGCAGCGCCACGTCGGCCCGCAGTTCGCCCATGCTGTCGAGTGGCAGAAGCACAGCGGGACGTTGCGCGGCCTGTTCGTCGCGCAAACGGACATGAAGTTCATCTGCGCCCTCCGCAATCACCAGAGCGCGCCCGTCAGCATCGGACAGTTCGAGCAGCGACTGCCCGAAAGCGACGTCATCAACCGAACGGGGAGTATCGAAGCCCAGCGGCGCCGGCTCCAGGATCAATGTTCCCGGTGAGGCCTCGGGGAGCCAGATGGCCGGCTCTGGCCCTACCGGAGAGACTGGGTCATGGGCGACACCGCAACCTCCAACGACGCGCGAAACTCATTCGGATGGTTTCGGGATCGGAGGCGCCGCGCGCAATCCGGCGCTCAGTGCGGGCGAAGTCGCGGCGGTAGTCAGCGTTGCGGCGAAGGAATTCGAGGGCAAAGCCCGGGCGCTCAAGGCGATTCAGGCGTTCAATGGTCTCCGGCGAGCGCCAGTACTGGGTCGGCATGGTCTGTCTTCTCGTCTTTTTGTTCTGTGCCCCACGCCACGATCCGTAAAGACGGCACAAGAGACTAGACCCGCAGGTTGCATCACGCGCGATCGCAATTTGCGTGATTGGGGCGCAACTCACTGCATCTGCGGTTGCAACAACTGCTGATATCCGGCGTCCACCATCCATCGCGCGCGGGCGAGATGGCTGTCATGGACGAATTTGGCGCGATCCGGCTCTCGCGCAGGGTCGAGACCGAAGATCACGTGCACCACTTCACGCCAGTCGGCCCCCTCTTCTTCGGCCATCAACAATCGGACATAGATTGCAAGATGTTTCTCGTCGTAAGCGTTCACGCGATCGGTTTTTGGTGGCCGGTCTTGAAATGGCGCTTCGTTCATTGCAATTGCCCCTCAGCATCGATGCAGCGATTAGAATTCATCTAAGCTCCGGAACTTTGCAAGTTGGGAAATCGTCACACGCGATTTGTGCCGTGATGCGCAGACCGCATCACGGCGCCCCCCGAAGTGGCACACTGGGCCCAAGCCAGAACATATGAATAGCATGGCGCCGCACGAATCGGAACGATCGTTCCTGGAACGATCGTGCTGATGTGAGTTCCCATGTCGCCATGGATCTCAAGGAGGTCATGGCGATCAATCTGCGTCGGATACGTCATGTGAAGAAAATGACGCAGGAAGAGTTGGCCGATGGCGCCGGACTGAGTGTCCGTTACGTCGGCGCCATTGAACGCGCTGACGTGTCGGCCAGCGTGACCGTTCTTGGCCGAATCGCGGAGGCGCTCGGCGTCGAAGCAGCCGATCTGATTAAACGAACGACGGTTCGTCCTCACCGCGCGCGATAGCGCGAGAAGTTTGTACTCCTTCGCAGCGCTGGCACGTTGTGAATCAACTCCATACTGCTTCACGCATAAGTTGATAGGCGGCTTTACGTTAATCTGGTCCTCTTTCCGGGAACGTTGCGTGGGTCCAGGGACGGAACGGCATGCTGGGCGAGTTGGAGTAGACTTTATGACCCTGTATGAGCACCTGCCAGCCGACATCCGCGAAGTCGTGGACGTTTACGTCGGGGACCTCAGGCCCCAGCCTTGGCGAACTCGCTTCCTCTTGCTGATTGATCTCCTTCAAGAGAAATTGGAGACTGGGGCCGCCGCTGAGCAGTGGCGTCTGCTTCAACAGTGGACCGGCATAGTGACGGCGATCTTGGAACACTTGTCGCCTGACAGTTCGGTCGTCGAATGTTTGGGGTTGATGAGCATCAGCTTCAACGACCAATGGCGCGCTCAGGCGCTCGGCCAGATCGAGCGGGATCCGACGGTACTGGATCGTCTCGTCGCTATCTGCCCCGACTGGGGAGACATCGTCGAAACCGTCGTGGAGGCCAATCAAGGACGGCCGATCAAATCGGCACGCACTCGCTAATCGGAATCTATTTCGACCCTCCCCGCTTCCGCCGGCACGGCTAACGAAGTGCCTTCGCGACTCTTGACCGCTGCGATGCCTCGCCCGGACCATCCGGGCGAGGCATTGTGGGCCGGGTCAGTCGCCGTTGCGGCGGCTAGGGCGGGACCAGATCAAGCTAAAGCCCTCGCCGTCCTCGTCGTCGAAGAGGTTGGCGAAGATCGGAGCGGTGAAGCTCGGATCGTCGAGCTTGAGGCTCAGGTAGTCGCGGCCCTCGTTGGAGCGCTTGGACCAGCCGGCCCCGATCTCGACGCGTCCGACGTAGACCCGGTGGCTCGGTCCGTTCTCGCCGGAGCGGTTGGTTTCGGGGACGATGCGGACGTTCCTGGCCTGGAGCGAGAGAGTGACGATTTCGCCGGTGAACTCGTTCGAGCCGGCCTTCTTGAAGGTGCCGATGGTCGCCATGATAGTTCTCCTTGATCTCTGTCTTTCGAGCCCGCACCTTGCGGCCTCGATGGTGATCGACAGGCCGGAGGCGATCGACGGCGCACCCCGCAGGGGCCGAAGCGCCAGCGGAGGATGGCAGCAGAACGACTTTCTTGTTTCGCGAGGAATGGCGGCGCAGCCGGCAGGGGAAGAAAGTCGATCGGCGCCGTTGCGCCATAGGCGGTCGAGGCTTTAGCCGTCCTTCGGCCAGATCCACCCATCGGAGAGGCCGTTCGGTGCGCTCGATCTAAGCAGAGCTGACATCAAGGAGAACGTGGCGACGGTCGCGCTGCCTTCGGCGACCGGCAAGACGTTCCACGGCGGATAAAACTCTCTATGTGAGAAGGACGAGAAAGGCGTCGCCACGACGACCCTCCCCGAGACGCACTGCTCATCCCGGGCTTGTTGGTCACGTTCACCCCGAGTTCGCCGTGGGCCCGCCATTGCACCGATGGGCGGATCAACATGAGCGTTTGCTTCCGATCAGGGCCTCACCGCGCTCATCGTCCCACTCACAGTCGTGGCAAGAGACGCATGTCGCGAAAGCCTGATCTGGCCAAACCACTGCTGCTGTGAGGGCTGTCAGCCCTACGCCATGCCGCGCCCGCTTGGCCCCGGCGTTGTCATCGCCGTGAAGCGGACGCACGCCGTGATGCTCACGGCAACGGCGCCAAGGACCGAGAAGATCAACTGCCAAGTCGCGGACTGAATCGCCATTTGCGCGATCCCGTACGTGGCGCTGTATCCCGCGACCGTGGCCGGAGCGACGAAGAGGATGATGATCAGCACACGAAGCCATGTCCACGGTAGGAAGGTCAGGGCGAGCCGGCCGACCCAGAAGGTCGCGCCGCCAGCAACCAGGCCAACGAGAATGCCGCCGAGGGCGCCGGCGCCGGAATGAAAGGCTCCCATGGCCACGGTGAGGCCGACAAAGAATGGCAACGCGAAGACGGCAAGCGTGAACAGTAGCCAGCAGAAGAAGCCGATGCCGACAATGACGAGGAGTGGTCCGAGAGCGAACATGGTGGTGGTCTCCGTGAGATAGACAAAGGTCTAACGGTCGCGCCTTCCACCACCACCACCGCGGCGCAGCTGACAGCATAGCCGCAAATGGTGGCGGCCAGCGAGCAGAAATCCGATAGGACCTCAGCTCACAGGCCAACGATCTACAGCGCCCCTTCGTCATTGGAAGGGATCGAATTCGTGAATCACCGCGGCAGGATCGCCGTCGTATTCGGCAGCGGGCATCACGCCGTATCCGCCGATGCCGGTACGGAAGATGACGACGCAGACCATGAGAGTGGTGGCGAGGTTCCAGGCGTTGGCGAAGGCAAGGGCTTGAGACATCGGTCCGGCTCCTGTTTTGAGGCGGGGACCATCCCCGCGCGACAGGCGCCCGATGTGTCCGGGCGTGGGCCGCAATCACCGCGCAGGCGAAGACGTAGCGGCGGCACGCTTCAGCGTAAGCCGACCCCTTGCGGGTTGATGGCGTCAGGCCTGCGGCCGGACCAAGGATCAGCGCCAAAGCAGCGGGGTGGTGTTCGCCGGACAGGAGTCCGGCTGTCGGCCTGCGTGGCTCTCGGTGGAATATCCAGGTGCGGCAGCTTGATCGCGTCTACGCCTGAGGCCCATGCCGGAAACGCGAGAACCTGGTTCCAGCACTCCAGAATGCGTGGCTAGCGATGCGATGCACAGATTGTGACGTTCGATAGAAGCAAAGCGTAATCGGACATCCACTCGCTGAGCATCATCGGTGATCACCGCGGCAAAAGGGACCTACGATTTGAGAGGCTTGCCCTGATATTATCTATCGAGGAATTGCGATTCTTACGGTAGCTGACCTCCCGCCTACGTCAGCAGGCCGGAGATCGTCATGAACATTCGAGGCTCAACAGGAAGAACGAGGATGCCAGGCATGGGAGAAATCAATATCCCCCGCGATCAACAAGATGCCCTCGCGGCGATTGATACCATCGAGGCGGACAGGCTTATCGACCAAGCGATCCGCGAGGAACGATTGGGTGATCTACACCGCCTCCCTCTCGCGAACTGCGGCCCCTACGTCGCGAGAAAACTTCACTATTTTGAACGGGCCTTGACGAAACACCGTGAGGCCAAGGCGCCGCGAAAGCGCGCGGAAACAGAACACACCCTCCGACGAGCCGGCAGTGATTTGTCCTTCGCGGTCGAGGCCATGAAGCGCCGCATGGATACGGAACAGAAGGACGGACAGCTCTTCTATATCGATGATCAGATCGTGCCGCCTTACCACTTCGATAGACGCCTGAGTGTCAGAGTGAGCTATCGGTGGCGTCGGACCGTTGATGACGAGTGGACTTTGGGCAGCATTACGTTTGTCTATGACGAAGATTTGCGTCCCGACTATACGGCTCCTGTCCCCAAGCGAAAGCCGAACGCCGCCAAACAGGAACAGGATCGGCAGACCGAGTTGTATGAAACATGGCAACATCTGATGAGAGGCGCGCTCTATTCGGTCAGGGACTATTTCAGGGAAGGCGGTGACGGAGATAAGATCCCGCAGACATTTGAGGCGACGATGGATGCGCATACGCGCGGATTGAACAATTACAGCACTCAGTTCTGGCGCCAGCCCGCCTAATTTGCGAGGCGAATGACCTCGCCTTGGCGTCGTTCCCACCACCTACGAGCCGCCTAATTTTTGCTCGTTCAGGCCTGCACAAATTGCTTAGAGATTCGCGAGGAGAAGAGCGGGTGAGCGGTAACACCGATCTCGAAAGCAGAGTTGTTGCAGCGATACGACAATATCGCGAGGCGCTCACACGAGTGGAAAACCTAGAACGAGAGGACTCTTGCGCGCACCGAGCGCTTATGAACACGCTCGTTGGCTTGGATCGTGCCATGCGAGGCGAAGTGGCCGCGCATCTCAAGGACGGCCTGTTTGAGACTGGCACGGCAGTAGTTGCGCGGTCCGACGATGCGCAGAACGCCCTGGTGGAGGCGACTGCGCAATTGGAGTCTGCCCGCCTAACTTTGGCCGCCCTGGAACGGCAATTAGGATACATCCCAGAGGTTGCGATGGGAACGGATCGCGAATAGACACGGGCAGCGTGTCTGAACAGACGACCCGTCCCGGAGTGTTGGATAGCGTTGCAACCCACTGCTTGGCGCCACCGTGCTAGCGGTTGGCCTGTAGGGGCGATGGATGGGAAGTTACTGTGAGATCTATTTCGACAGGACCGAAGTCTGTGGCGCGAAGTCCGTTGTTCCCGATCATTTCTGCGCGCTATTCCAGGAAAGCGACCGGGTCGTCAGGCCGTCGCGCGATGAAGATGAGGAAAGTCCCGAGGTCGTCTACGAGGCGCCCCGAGCGGTCGTCCTGTCACGCTTGGACCTCTTGGGCTGCACGACCACTGTAGCACGGGAACGGCTGGAGGCTTGGCTCGCAACGACGCGCGAGACTTGGGACGAATACTGCGCCGATGGCGATTGGGCAGAGAAAACGACGACCGCGCTGCGCTCATTCTCGGTCGAGGATTGGTATCGGCGGGCGCCCGAGGTACTCGCGACGCTCTACACGCGCGAGGAGGCGACAGACGAGATCGATCGTCACATGCGTGATCGCGATGGCGAGGGCTGGCTTTGGTTCGACGGCTACGGATCCCTGATGAGCCTTCGGGCTTTGTTGGATGCCTGCGCCGAAGTGCAGTGCGTCACTCTCGACGTTACGGCGCTGATCGGCGGCGGGTGGATCGAGCCGGGCGCCAAGATCTGCGACGAGAAGAGGGCTTCCGCTCCCCTTGACCCCCGTCCTCTGGCAACGACGGTCATCCTTGCCGAGGGTAGTTCGGACATTCGGATCTTGCAGCGTTCGCTCGCGGGTCTGTTTCCCGAGCTGCAAGATTACTTTTCGTTCTTCAACCATGCCGAGCTCAGCGTGGACGGCGGCGCTGCTTACCTCGTGAAGTTCCTAAAGGCATTCGCGGCGGCTCGGGCGCCGCTTCGACTAGTTGCCGTGTTCGATAATGATACGGCGGGACGTCAGGCGCATCGGCAGGCGAACACCTTGGGCTTACCAGACAACATGGTGGCGGTCACACTCCCCGACACGGAGCTTGCACGCAGCTACCCAACTATTGGTCCCCAAGGTGAGCATGTCGTCGACGTCAATGGCAAGGCCGCCAGTATCGAGCTTTATCTAGGCCGTGCTTCCTTGATGGCGGGTAGCGGGTTCAGAAGAGTGCGGTGGAGCGGCTTCAATTCTACCGCCCAAGCGTATCAGGGCGAGATTGAGGGTAAGGCTGAGGTGGAAGCTTCATTCCTCCGCGCCGTGGCAAATTGTTCAAGCCCGGCCGAGGCGCGGGCCGCGTTCCCCGAGTTGGTGGAGGTGTGGACGATGATCTTTTCAGCCGTCGAGAAGGCCGCCGAGGTGGCAGAGCGAAAGTTGCACGGTCGCGTAGCTTGAGTGGGGTCAACGGAAAATTTGCGGCAGCGCTCACGCGCCGCCGAATTTCCAGACCGGGATTCCGAGCTTTTTCGCCTTGTCGGCGAGGTTGTCCTGAATGCCGGTGCCAGGGAAGTGCATGACCCCGATCGGCAGTTCCTGGAGCATCGTGTCGTTGCGCTTGAAGGGAGCGGCCTTGGCGTGCTTCGTCCAGTCCGGTTTGAAGGCGATCTGCGGGACCTTGCGATTGTCGGCCCACTTGGCGGCGATCAGCTCGGCGCCCTTGGGCGATCCGCCGTGTAGCAACACCATGTCCGCATGCTTGGCGTGCACCTGGTCAAGTTTGGCCCAGACTAGCCGGTGATCGTTGAAGTCGAGACCGCCGGTCAGCGCGACCTTTGGGCCGAGCGGCAGGAACACCTGATTATCCGCGCGCTTCTTAGCGGCCAGGAAATCGCGGCTGTCGATCATGGCGGACGTCAGATTGCGGTGGTTGACCTTCGACCCGTTGCGCGGGCGCCAGGCGGAATGGGTGTGGCGTTCGAACTCGTCGGCGGCATGGTCGCGCATCAGCTCGAGAGCGTTGCGTCGCTCGATCAGCGTCTGCCCTTCCGCTGTCAGTCGCTCCAGATCGACGGATTTGACCTCGCTGCCGTCCTGCTCCCGCTGCGAGCGCTGCTGCGCCAGTTCGTTGTCGTCGAGCTCGCGCTCGATCCTGTCGATGGCGCGATGGAAGAGGTTGACCGTCGACCAGAGCAGGTCCTCGAGGTCGGGTTCAAGACGAGTATCGGACAGCGCCGCCACCAGGGCATCGAAGATGTCGGCGATGCTGCCGGCGAGGATTTGTGCTTCGGGGAGCTTGCGGGGATCGGGCTCATCGTGGAAGGGACGGTAGCCATAGAGCTGGAGTTCCTGGAGGACGTGATCGGTTGGGGATGAGCTCTGCTGCGGCTCGAAATCGTTGTCGTGGTCGGTGGTCATTGCGGCTTTCCCTCGCTGGAATCGACCGCGCCCAGCGCGGCCTTCATGGCGACGAAAGCGGCAGGCGGAACGGACTTGCACCCGCAGCGCAGCGAAGGGCCGGAGCTGAGCGGAGGACCGAAGGCGGCCGACTATTTTGCCTCGCGATGTAAAGGCGGCTCTGCCGCCGACGGAAAATAGTCGGCCCACGAGGTTGCCGGTCCGGGCCGTTTGCCGCCCGATCGCCCTCTTAAGAAGGCCGTGGGTGCGGTCCTCTCCGGCGCCGAGGGGAAGCAGGACCACCGACCCCGCAGAGACGAGGCGTCGCATCACCCTCATCCCGTTCCGGCTATGCCGCCAACTCCATAAAGCGCGCGACGTCCTGCGCCGCGATCTGCACGCGGCTCGCGGCCCGAAGCGCGTCAAATCCGAGCAGGCGAAGATCCTCGTTGAAGTCGCCAAGCCGAGGCGAGATCACGATCGCCTCGATCCCGGCCTCCTGCGCCCGATCGGTCAAAGTGGCCATGGCACCGTCACCAGCAGGATCGTCGTCGCGAGCGATGTAGAGCCGGCGGAGCGTATCCGGGAAGAGAAAGGCGGAGAGATGCGCCGCCGAGAGGGCTGCGACCATCGGCATTGCCGGCAGCACGCTGCGGAGCGACAGCATCGTCTCAATGCCCTCGCCGGCCGCCATGACCTCACCGGCTAGGCCAAATCGAACGGCGTGACCAAGCAGGTCGCCCATCGCCCGTTTCGGCGTGTCGATCCGCGCCTTGCCGAGCGTCGTCTCGCAGAAGCCGTCGGGGTCAAGCCAGGTGCGATGCGCGCCGGTCAGGTGGCCGGAGAGATCGGTGACGGCGGCGATCATCGCCGGCCAGGTCTCGGTCGAGCTGTGGTCGTCGGGCCGGTAGTAGCAACGCGGGTGAAAACGCAGACTTCCGGTTTCGTGCAAAGCCGCAATGCCGCGATTGCGGAGATACGCTTCGACGAGTGTGCCCGCGATCGACTGCGACATGCCGAAGAGTCGCCGCGCCGTCTCTGGCGATCCGAGGGGCACGGCCGATTTTCTCGACCGGCGATTCGGCTCAGGCTCCAGTTCTGGTCGCGGCAGACTGAGAAAACGTCGTGCCTCATTGACGACTTCGCGAAAGTCAGTGAAACCGCAGCTCTCGCGGATCACGTCGAGGAGATCGCCATGTTCGGCCGAGGCGGCATCGGTCCATTTGCCCGCGGGTCCCTTCGCCGATTCCTTGAGCCGGACGAACATCGAGCGACCGGGCGTATTTCGGACGTCGCCCACCGTCCAATATCGGCCCTGGCGCCGCCCGTTGGACAGGTAATGGCGGCACACGGCCTCGGCGTCACGCGCAAGACGGCGGGCCAGTTCGGAGGCGTTGTCGCGGGCCATCAGGCGGCCTCCCGCTCGCCGATGCGCACGATCGGATAGTGGTCGAGCACCTTTGCCAACACGGCGGCGCCGGTCGCATCTGATGGCACGAACATGCGCAGCTTCCACGAGATGATTTCGCTGAAGAGGCCGTATGCGCGCAACCGGTCACGCATCGTATCGGTGAAGCCGGACAGTTCGATGCGATGGGCGCCCATCACGCGGACACGACGCAGTTGCAGATCCTCGGCGAGGTCGAGCACGGCGTGCCCCTCCATCAGCGCCGAGAACGCTTCGTGTGGCGTCAAGCTGCAGGTGCCGGTCGCGCAAGCGTTCGCCGCCCAGGCTGCCGAGACCCTGCGGCCGATGATGCGCTCGCCATCATCGGCCTGAAGCCGATAGACCCGAGTCGACTCGTTCGGAAGCCGCTTCCAGATCGGCAGCAGCAGGCCGGCGACGATGTTGAGGGTGCTTTCGGCGAACTCGGGCACGTCGACGACTTCGCCGTTCCATGCTGCGGTGAATGTCTCGCGATCCGCAGGCTGCCAGTGGCTCTCGTCCATCATCTTCACTGAAGCATGATGGTGCTCCATGGGGCGGATCAGCCGCACGCGGCGTTCGATCTCGCCGTCATCGAGCATGAGGCTCGGCGCGGGAATCTGCACCGCGGCGCGCCCCGAGCGCTCGTTGACCAGCAGCACCGCCCGAGGATCGGCGAGATAATCGAGCGCTTCATCCAGCGTCACGGGTCGATTGCGCCGGCGTTCGGTGATCGTGAGCAGCCGGGTTTCCGCGCCGGTCGCGGGGTGCGTGTAGATCGAGCGCCGATCGGTGACGACGAAGCTCTCGGCCTGGAGTGTCTCAAGGCCGACATCGTAGACGCCGCTGGCGATGGCGCCCTCGACCTTGGCGTTCAGCAACTGCTCGAAGGCTGTGAACAGCACACCTTGCAGGTCGATGGTCAGCGCGAGCAGCCGGTTCAGGAACGTGGTGATCGGCGGCAGTTCGTCCCTGATGCCGTTCGCATCCATGAGCTTCAAGCCCGTGGTGTCTTCGAACATCTGGAGCGAGCAACTCTCCACCCTGCCGCGCACGAGCAGCAGATAGAGCTGGCGCAGCGCATCTCGGGCGTAGTGGCTCTCAAGATTGTCCTCGGGCCGGAACAGGCCCTGGCCGCCGGTCTGGCGCTGGCCGCGCGTGATGGCGCCCAGCGTGTCGAGCCGTCGCGCAATGGTCGAGAGGAACCGCTTCTCCGCCTTCACGTCGGTCGCAATGGGGCGGAACAGGGGTGGCTGCGCCTGATTAGTGCGGTTCGTCCGGCCGAGCCCCTGGATCGCGGCATCAGCTTTCCAACCCGGCTCGAGCAAATAATGAACCCGAAGCCGGCGATTCCGCGCCGAGAGTTCGGCGTGGTAGCTGCGGCCCGTGCCGCCGGCTTCCGAGAAGACGAGGATGCGCTTCATGTCATCCATGAAGGCGGCGGTCTCGGCCAGATTGGCCGAGGCGGCCCGGTTCTCGACGGCAAGGCGGTCACCCCTGCGCACCACGCGGCGCGAACGTCCGGTCACTTCCGCCACGAGGTCCGTGCCGAAACGCTGCACGATCTGGTCGAGCGCGCCGGGAACGGGCGGAAGTGACGCGAGGCGCTCGATGAGCTCGTTGCGGCGGGCGACGGCTTCCCGACTCTCGACGGGCTGACCGTCGCGAAAGGCGGGTCGAGACGAGAGATTGCCTTCGGCGTCGGTGAAGGGCTCATAGAGCTGCACCGGGAAGGAATGGGCGAGGTAATCCAGCACGTACTCGCGCGGCGTGATGTCTACGCGGACATCGTTCCATTCCTCAGGTGCGATCTCGGCGAGCCGCCGTTCCATCAACGCCTCGCCGGTCGACACGATCTGGATGACGGCGGCATGGCCCTCGGTCAGGTCCCGCTCGATCGAGCGGACCAGGGTCGGCGTCTTCATGCTGGTGAGCAGATGGCCGAAGAAGCGCTGCTTGGCCGACTCGAAGGCAGAGCGTGCGGCCGACTTAGCCTGACGATTGAGCGTGCCGGTCTCGCCGGTGATGTTGGCGGCCTGCATCGCCGCGTCGAGGTGATTGTGGATGACGCTGAAGGCGCCGGCATAGGCGTCGTAGATGCGCCGCTGCTCGACAGTAAGCTGGTGCTCAACGAGCTCGTATTCGACGCCGTCGTAGGAAAGCGAGCGAGCAGTGTAGAGGCCGAGCGAGCGAAGGTCGCGGGAGAGCACCTCCATCGCCGCAACGCCGCCCTCCTCGATCGCCTCAACGAACTCTGCGCGCGTGGCAAACGGGAAGTCGTCGCCGCCCCAGAGGCCGAGGCGCTGGGCGTAGGCGAGATTGTGGACGGTGGTGGCGCCGGTCGCCGAGACATAGACGACGCGGGCATTGGGCAGCGCATGCTGCAGGCGCAAGCCCGCACGGCCCTGCTGCGAGGGCGCGACATCGCCGCGCTCGCTCTTGCCGCCACCGGCATTTTGCATGGCATGGCTCTCGTCGAAAATGATGACGCCGTCGAAGTCGGAGCCCAACCATTGAACAATCTGGCGGACGCGCGAAAGCTTCTCGCCGCGGTCGTCGGACCGCAGCGTAGCGTAGGTTAAAAATAGGACGCCTTCGGCCAAGGGGATCTCGTACCCTTGAGGGAAGCGCGAGAGCGGCGTGACCAGCAGACGCTCCATGCCGAGCGCCGACCAGTCGCGTTGCGCGTCCTCGAGCAGCTTGTCGGACTTCGATATCCAGACCGCCTTGCACAGGCCCTGCAGCCAGTTGTCGAGAATGATGCCGGCAGATTGGCGGCCCTTGCCGGCGCCGGTGCCATCGCCGAGCATGAAGCCTCGACGGAAGCGGACGGCGTTAGGTGCGTCATCGCGCGCGGCGGTGACGAGGTCGAAGGTCTCGTCCACCGTCCAGGCGCCGGCGAGATAACTACCGTGCGCCTCACCGGCATAGATGACCGTCTCAAGCTGGGCATCGGACAGGATGCCGTCGCTAACGAGATTGGCCGGCAGGCGTGGCCGATAGCTTGGCTTCGGCGGCGCGACCGAGGCCATCGCGGCCGACTGCACCAGCTTGGTCGGGTGCGCCTGCGCGCCGGGGATCCGGATCGATTGGAGCCGGTATTCCTCGTAGATGGCGTCGCTGAGGCGCGCGCCCTCGGGCGGCGTCCAATCGATCGTCTCATAGGCAAGGTCGACGGCTTCGGGATCGGCGACCGACGCCTTAGCCGACTGTGCGGCGGCTCGCACGAGATAGCCGCGCACGGTGCGAGGCGCTGACGAGGTTGACATCGGAAGTGCGCCAGTCGAGGCGACTGGCAAGCGAGCTGGAACGTGCTCGCCGATCCACCGGAGCAGCGTCGCGACGTTGGGCGCCACTCCCGGCGACTTCGGGAATGCGTTCGGGTGATCGGCCGGCACCTTGTCGATGACAGTCAGGCGCGTCTCAATCGTGGTGCCATGCTTGGCATAGACGGGGCCAGCGATTGCGGCGGTGAACACGACCCGGCCGCGTTCCTGCAACCGGACGAAAGCGTCGCGCCAGGCTGAGTCTTCGGGTGAGAAGTTGGCGCCGGTGACCGTGACCAGCCGGCCGCCGTCGGCGAGACGCGCCAGGGCCGAGGCGATGTGACGGTACGCCGTGTCGGCCATCCGGCCGGAAACGTTCGCCATCGCCGAGAACGGCGGGTTCATCAGCACGACGCTCGGGACGACGGCGGGATCGAGGTGATCATCGATTTGAGCCGCGTCGAAGCGCGTGACGGAAATGGCCGGAAAGAGGGACGAGAGCAACACGGCGCGGGTCTCGGCCAGTTCGTTCAGCACGAGACCGCTGCCGGCGATCTCGGCGAAGATGGCGAGCAGCCCAGTGCCTGCGGACGGCTCGAGCACGCGATCCGCCGCCGTGAGGGCGGCCGCGGTCAGTCCAGCCAGGCCGAGCGGGATCGGCGTCGAGAACTGCTGGAAAGTCTCGCTCTCGGCAGAGCGGCGCGTGTGCGTCGGCAGAAGCCCCGCGATCTTGTCCAGAGCGGAAAGTCGTAAAGCCGGCGAGTCGGCTTTGCGGAAGAGCGCCTTTCCGTATTTGCGCAGGAACAGGACGGTGGCGGCCTCACAGGCGTCGTATGCCAACTTCCAATCCCAGGCACCGGTCGCATCGGATGCGCCGAAGGCCGCTTCCATGGCGGCGCGTAGAATTGCGGCGTCGATGCGTCGGCCACGCTCGAGATGCGGCAGGAGTTGCTCCGCCGCAGCGATGACGATGCTGGCATCCTCGGGAGCGCGGACAGGCGAGATCGGCGCGGCCTGTTCGGCCGCGATCGGAGAAAAGTCATTCATGACAGAAAACTCGGGAGAGCGGGAACGGGTGAGCCGGCCGGCGCTCTCTCTCGGATCGGACCGGCTCAAACCCGTCCTGGCCCGCCTCTCACTCTCTGCCCGATGCCTTGAAACGTTGCAGGCACGAGATTACTTGAGCCGTGTCAGGGTCGCTGCGCTCGCGCAGCAAGAACCGCTTGTGGCGCACGCCCCAAGAGCTGAACGGCCTGGTCAACAGGCTGCCGCTGACCTGCCCCCGCGCTTTTTTGCGCAGGGCGCGGGTCTCGGCATGCGGTTCACGAGCCCCGACAAGACCATCGAACCGCTTCGCACAATGAAGGACGATTTGATGGCTCAAATTCTGAAGTTTCCCACCAAGAAGATCGAACCAGTCACCGTTCGCGGCGGGAGCAAGCACCGTATCAGCGTCGAAGTGCTCGATGATGTTCGGCCGCGGCGTACGCGGTGGAGGGTTCAGTTTGAGATCCAGGAAGCGGCGGGACGTGCTGCTTTGAAGGGCTTTACCGATCGCGCCGTAGCCCAAGGCTATCGACACCGCTTCGAAGTCATCAGCACGCGGGCGGTACGGCGGTTCGTAGCGGAAACCTCCGGTCTCGTCGCCGCCGGCAGGATCGCGATCTGGATCGACGGCTTGCGAGTGCATCCGCGGGTGGCTCGCAGCGCGTAAAAACAGGCTGGGGCGAAGCTCGTCGCCCCAGCCAGCGCTTCTACTCGGCAGCGACCATGTGAGGCTCGTCCGCATCATCGGCCGGAGTTTCCTCGTCGTCCCCGGCGAGGAATTCCGGCAGCGCCTCGTCACCCCCCTCGGGCTCCGCGGCGTCGGTGGTCGCAACCTGGCCGACGTCGGTCATTCTCAAGGGCTCCGGTAGCCAGCCGGTCTCGGCCAGGAGGCGTTCGGCCTCCTTGGCCATGTCACCCTTCTTCAGATGATCGAGGAGCTGGGCGGCCCGCTCGCCGGCGCCTTCCCGCACTGCCTCTAGGATGCGGCGCTTCGGCACGCGGCCGAGATAGTTTTCGACGGTCGGGCGCCAACCGGACGCCACCATGTCGAGGTCGACGGCACGGGCAATGCGATCGGCCTCAGCGATCCGCTGCTCGACCATGTGCGGAGTGACGCCGCCGCCGTAGCGGTCGCCCTTCTCGTAAAGCGCGTTGACGCCGAACGAGGCGCAGTGCGCAAAGAGCGCCGCCTGCTCGTCGCCGGTGAGACCCGTGAGCCAGTCCCAGAGATCGGCCTTGTCCTTCGGCAGACGCTCCTCCCAGGTCTTGTGGCGCGCGTCGATCGCCTTGGCCGCCGGCATATCCTTCAAACCCTGCGCCTGCGCCGGGAAGCTGGCGCTGCGCAAGGAGATCTCCATCGCCGTTCCATAGGAGGAATAGCGGGAGAAGACGTCGAGGCAGAACTTGTGCAGCACCGCCTGGAAGGCGACCGACGGCATGGTCGCCAGTTTATCGCGCAGCGCCAAAGTCCGCTCCGCCGTGAGCTCGGTCAGCAGGCGGTCCGGCAGCGGCTTGACCGCATCGTCATCCTCGTCCTCGGGCTCAGCAACCTGCCCGCCGATGGTGATGACGGCGCGCTGGATAGCCGGCGCTGACGGCTCGGCGCCGTCTAGCGCCGGGGCGGCGGGTTCGCCATCGCTGTTCGGCTCTGGCTCGGCTGTGGGCACTTCGTCCTCGGGCCGGACGTAGCCGCGATCGACCGACAGCACACCTTCGGCATCGATGCTAACGAACACGCCCGCGCGGGTGATGTCGGCCGGCTGATAGATGACGGGCCGCTCTTCGAAGGCGGCGAGGGCCGTCTCGATCTCGCCAAGCCGTTGGTCAGCCTCGTCGGGCAGCTCATCCACGCTGTCATACTCGGCTTCGAGCCTGGCATATTCGGCCTTGAGGGCGTCGATGGTCCCGTGCTCTTCGGCCGAGAGATCAGCAGACACGCCGTCCAGTTCGCGCAAGCCACGAGCATGGCCGTAGGGAAACTCAATGGCGAGCTCGATCCACTTCCAGCCTTCGGCGGCGATCGTCTCGGCCTCCGCCTTCAGCTTCTCAGCGACCAGACGGTCGAGCAGAGCAATGTCCTCAAGCCAGCCGCCGTCGTCGGACTGGAACAGATCGCGCAGCACCACACCACCGGCCGCCTCGTAGGCGTCGAGGCCGACAAACACGGCGCGCCGGTCGGACGCGCGCACCGTCTTCTCCGTTAGCATGCGGCGGATCTGATAGGGCTCCTTCTGCCAAGAACCGGAGATCGCCTGCCAGACCTGTTCCTGTCGTCCATGATCCGCGGTGACGGTGAAGGCCATGAGCTGCTCGAGCGACATGCCGTCGTCGGCATAGACCTCGAGCAGCACGGGCGAGACCGAGGCGAGCCGCAGGCGCTGCTTCACCACGTTGACCGAAACGAAGAACGCGGCGGCGATCTCCTCCTCGGACTGCCCCTTCTCGCGCAAAGCCATGAATGCCCGGAACTGGTCGAGCGGGTGCAGCGGTGCGCGCTGGATATTCTCGGCCAGCGAGTCGTCCTCGGCGAGGATGGTGGTCGCGGGATCGCGCACAACACAAGGCACCGGCGCGGTTTTGGCCAGGCGCTTCTGCTTCACCAGCAGCTCCAGCGCCCGATAGCGCCGTCCGCCGGCCGGGATCTCGAACATGCCGGTCTCGGCACCTTCGGCGTCGAGGACCGGCCGGACATTGAGGCTTTGGAGCAAGGTACGACGGGCGATGTCCTCGGCCAGCTCCTCGATGGAGACGCCGGCCTTCACACGCCGAACGTTCGACTGGCTGAGCACCAGCTTATTGAAGGGGATGTCGCGCGAGGACGACAGGGTGATCTTCTGAACGGCAGTTGCCATGGGTGATACTCCGCGACGGGCGGCCCAAAGACTCTCTCTGGGACCTCCAACCCGTCACAAAGCGCAGCGCCGCCCTCTTCCTCTCAAGGGCAGCGCCGCGCGTCGATGATCAGGAAAGACGGAAAGGCACGAAGCCGGAGACACGCCGTTCCGTGTATCCGGCTTTCCGGGTATCAGGCTACGCGGTCGAGCAGCTTCTTCGCACGCGCCTCCAGATCGAGTCGCGCGTCCTGATGGGTCTTGCCCCGCGCAACCGCCGTAATGCCTTGCACGAAATCGAACACGCTCTCGGGCTTGCGCCCTTCCTCCGATAGCACCCTTTCGAGGATTTTCGCTGTCTCGGCCTTCGAGAAGCCGCGCTTGCGGAGAAACTCGGTGCGATCGTCGTCGGTGCGGGCGACGATCGTTTCTCGCGCCGCCTTGATGCCATTGACAAATGGCATCGGTGATGAATTGGCAAAGCTGGCCAGCGCCGGCGCCGCCTCGTGGGCAAAGCGAGAGGCGGCGTATTTGGAGTGACGAATGGTGATCTCCTCGAAATCCTCGACGCCCCAGAGATTGCGGTTCTGGCAGACGGCGCGGAGATAGAAGCTCGCCATGCCGAGCGTCTTCGCTCCCACCTCGGAATTCCAGCAATAGAACCCGCGGAAATAAAGGTCGGGCGAGCCGTCGGCCAAACGGCCGGCCTCGATCGGGTTGAGATCGTCGACCAGGAACAGGAAGACATCGCGGTCGGACGCGTAGAGCGTCGTTGTGTCCTGTGTAATGTCGACGTGCGGGTTATAGACACCGGTCGACCAGTTGTGCACGCCCGGCACCTTCCAGCGCGTGTCTCCCGTGCCATTGCCCGCGATGAGCTGAACAGCGGCGACGAGTTCGTCGTCGAAAATTCGGCCATATTCGGGGCCCGTAACCGCGCGAAGCTCGACGCGACCGTCTTCGATCTCGAGCGTCTTCACCTGCTCGGCGGAATGGGAGGTCAAGCCGTACTGCAGATTGATGCCGGCCAGCGGTGCCGGAAGCTGGCGGAGGTAGGCCGCTGGCGCTCCGACCAGGCCGGCGAGTTGGCCGAAACTCCAGTGGGTCGATGCAATCGGCGTGTCAGAGCCGGGTAGGATCAGCGACAGACGCTCGGCATTGTCGCGACTGGCCTCAACCCGGATCGCAGCGCTCTCGACCGTTCGGGTCCGGCTTCGCTCGGTCCGTCCACGCACCGCGGCATAGAGGTCCGCCAGTGACAGATAGCGCTCGTCCGCTGGCCGCGAGAACCATTCCGACGACACTCGGCCGACACGCGTCCCGCGGGTCACGTCCACCTTGTAGCCGCCGGCATGGTCGCGGCCAGCGCTAAAAACTTCGACTTGGGTCATGGGTCATCTCCACGACAGGCGCCGGAAGGCCTCTCCTCCGTTCTTCAACCTGTCACAGCGAAGCCCGCCCGCCCTCTCACTCTAATGGGGGCGTTGCGGGGTATCCCCGCAGAAGGGGTCGGCCGAGACCCAAGGCTCGGGCGCAGGGGAAGGCTTTCCCCTCACGGCGTAACGTCGGAGTTAAGGAAGTCGGATCGACGTCTACGCGACGCCGGTCGAGCTCTGGTGGATCAAGTCGCTTTACGGTTTTGCAGACGCCAATGCGTCTCGAGCTTATCGCAAAGCTGCTTTTGGCGAGCGGCAACGATGGAAGGAGTCCAATCGTTGTGCTCCAAAACTTGCGTCGTCAACACGAACGGCGACACACCGTCTTTTGCGAAGTACGCCTTTTTCTTGCGATCGAAGTCCCAATTGCTGGCCGAGGCATTTTTCTTCCTCGTCAGAAGGGCCAAATTTCCGAGCGAGTGAACGATGTCGAGGCGCTTCTGCGCGTCCGGAAACCACTCGATCCACTTGCTGTCTGCCTTCGGATTCTGCGGCATCACGTGCTCAACGGTGATGGTATCGTAGTCGTAACTTGCGCCACCGCCGGACATCAATGCGTCCAGACGAAGCAACACAGCGGACCGGGCGCGAGCGGCTAGTGTATCGTATAGAGGTCCGCTCAAAACTTTGAACGTCGCTGCCTGTTCGGCCTGCGAAAGCCGTAGCGCGGATTTCTCGCTTGCCAAATCATCACCGCTCTCGACTTCCTTGGTGAGCCGAGAGAATTTCTCTATGCGGTCATTGATACTGCTCTTACGGATCAACATGGAATACGCAAGGCGCTCCAAGTCCCGGAAGAACGTCTCCATTTTCTTAGGCTGGCTGCGGTGGCGCACGGCAAAGGCCAAGGCGGGCGGTAGCCAATCGTTAAATTCGAGGCGGTTTAACCACTTCAAATGCTCGTTGACGATTTCCGCCTTTTCCGAGCTGACGTAAGCGGAATCGGTCAATTCAGCAAAGACCTCGCCGGTGGGAACGATGACATCATCGATCAGTTGCTTGGGTTTGTAAGCTTGCGCAACATGTTCGCGGAACTCTTTGAGGACCGTGCCTTTCGGCTTCGCTTTGCGATAGATCATGCGAATGAGGCTGAGAAGCTCACTGAACTGATCGCGTCCCAAAGACTCTTCCAGATCTTCCCATTTCTTGGTGTAGGAGTTCCGTTGGCTGTCCTCGATCGCACCGACAATCTCGGCCTTTAAAATGTCGCCAGGTGCGAGTGGTAGTCCACGGCTATTTAGAATCGAGAAGATGCGATACGCAGAGTCAAGGTCCGGGGTCGAGACAACAACGAGGAAGCAGCGCGTGACCATGAATTGTGCGAGGGTCAAGCGCTCCGCGACCGTCATCTGCTTAAGCCGCTCGTCAAAATAAAGAGCGTTGCGGCGAAGGTTTTGGCGACTATCAGAATTTTGCTCGCCGAGGGCGATGAGCTTGGCGAAGCCCCCTTCGCGTTGGACGTAGGTTTGAAAGAATTCTAGGTCTCGTGATCGCAGGGCCAGACGAAATCGATCCTGCGTCCCCAAGATCTGACTGCCTTTTTCATAGATGAGCTGGGTGATGTCGCGGCCTTCGTCCATTGATAAGTTTGCGCGAATGGCTGAAAGAAGAAGAGTGATCGTTGTCAGCCTCTGTTGACCGTCCACCACTTGGCAGTCGGGGACGGTTTCGGGCTTGATCAAAACGATGCTTCCCAGGAAATAGGGAGAATACTCTTCTCCGGGGTCTTTCGCCTTGGCAGCATCCCATAGGTCATCAAGAAGATCGCGCGCCTGCTCAACCGTCCATGCGTAGGGACGCTGGAATCCGGGAATTTCGAAAACGTAGTCTCCGCCGAAGATTTTTGAGATCGGTTGTTCGTGCGCGGAAAGTGGTGAAGCCATTATTTCCTCTCTCTAAATGGAGGAAACATGGCATCCAGTACCCATGGTTGTCGAGGCTCAATTCCACAAGTCCTCAGATTTGAGCCTGCCCCTTGCCGCGCGTCGCTGATCCGAGAGCTTTCACCCTGGATGAAGTCACCCAGTTGGAGTTTTACCGTGACCGCAGGCCGACGAAATCGGCAGCGGACATCTGCTCCAAGCGCTAGTCGACCAGCCGACCAAGGTCGTCGCGATCGCCCGGTGTCGGTTGCGAACATCGCTGCGGGACTGGCCAACACCGTCACGCCTCTCGTTAAGATTGACCGCCACAACGTCACCTAGTAACGGATACTTGAGCTACCGCCGCCAGTCCTGGCCAGCGCATCATCGGACAACCTTCAGCATCCTCGACTTCGTGAACTTGGGACCGCGAGGCGCAAGTATTTTTACTACGCTCCGTCACTCCATCCTGCGATGTTCAGCGACGGCCGGCGCGCCAAGTCGTCCGAATTTGATACGAGCTACGCTAGCTTATCGAGAATACCGTTTTCTTCCGTTACTCCGGGTGTCAACATCTCGGCCATTTCGACCGTGCTGTGTCGTGCGGCAGAGTGATGGAGAATACGAATGTCAGACGCCAAATTCCTCACGCCCGAAGAAGTATCTACACGATACCGTGGCGAGGTGACAGTGGGCACGCTGCGGAACTGGCGCGCGATGCGACTCGGGCCTGCATACGTTAAGATCGGCAAAGCCGTCTTATACCCGCTGGACGAACTTGACGCATGGGATCGGAAAAACCTTGTGATCTGTAGTGCGTCGAAAGGACCTAGCGTGGGAGCTTAACGCGGCAGTCATCCTCGCCAACCTGGAGGAAGACCTCCCTTGTCCGAATGTCCGCCAATTCTCGTTGGCCGCTAGACCTGCCAAAAGACGTTTGACTGGCATGCCCCGCAGAAGGCGTAGCCCCACATCCCGGCTTCGTATTCTACTTCTTCGCCTTCGCTCATTTCGTCTTGGTCAACCTCGATAGGCGCCAGCTTCCCGATAGCGCCGCACTTGGGACATCGGCTCGGCATGTGATGTCCGGGGCGGACATTGAAGTATTCGCCGTTATCGGGATTGCGCTTGGCCCACAGATCCCGCGCTTCTTTAACTTGCTCGACGAGAGACTCAAACTCTCCCCAATCAATCGTCCATTCCTTCTTAGATCGACGCTTCCATATTCGCGCGCTTTTCAGAAGGTGGTCGTCGAATACCTGCTGACGACAATCATTGATCACTCGGAAATGCCTCCTGAGATACTTGTATCGTTCGGCTGTGATCTTTCTTTCCTCTAGCAATATCGTCGTCCGCACCCAATGATGGATGTCGTGGCAATCGATGCAAACGATCTCGATACGCAGCAGCGTTGCGGTCCCAGCGCTTCCATTTTCTCGATAGTTCCAGACTTCGTGAGCTTGAAGTCGCGGCCCTGTCGACCCGCAAATTTCGCAGCAGGCGCCCCGTAGCTTGACGAGCCCGCGGCGGAGTTTATCCCATCGTGCCTTTCCGATGCCTTCGCTCGATCGTAGATTCAGTTTCGCGAGCGGTTTCGGGATCAACTCGACGCGGAGTTTGAGCTGACGACGCACACGTGCCTTTGAGGGCTGCTTGTTTGCCAAGATCATCGAGCGTGTCCGCGAGCAAGTACGAAGACCAGGAAGGCACCGACCATGATTCGGATCGTGATCGCTATAGCTCCAAATCTGCGTTACATTCTCGAGCGTGTGCAACCGTGATCATCACGCCGGCTCACGACTTACCGTCCCCAGTCTGCGTCCCCTGCCACTGGTGGCATGCATAAAAAGCTAGCGTATCCATGTACATAATTGAACCAGCACGGTCATGCACAACCACCCTAGCGGCGATCCCTCGCCCTCGCAGGCCGACATCCAGATGACGAAAGCGATCATCGACATCGCCAGGCCGCTCGGCATCGCCGTGCACGACCACATCATCGTCGGCAAGAACGGGCATTCCAGCTTGAAGGGGATGAAGCTGATCTGACGACGTCGGCTCTCGGGGCTAAAGCGGACCTTACCGCGAACTTCGCAAAACGACGCGACTGACCCAAGGCGACATTCAACGTCTGGAGTGATTTCCAGCTTCTGTCTGATCTTCGGATGCTAGCCGGGGAAGTCGCGGAACTCCTTGACGAGATTAAACGGAATTTTCCACCCGGCGCCTCCCCCGCGCATCAGCATCTTGATGTCTTCCGCCCTGTTTTCTTTTCCGGTTTTCGGATCGGTCTCCAGCGTGTGGCCTTGGCTGTCCCAAGGTTTGCTCGCGCTCTTCGAGTAGTAGCCGAGAAAATGGCCGGATTCATGGGCAGACGTGTTAGGCCCGCGTTGCGAGCTGATGAAGGCAAGGTCCAGCGATCGAGCAAATGAGCCATTGGCGGGGCCGCCATTGGACCAAACCTTATCGACGCAAAAAATGGTTAGATGGGCGCCCTGAACTTTGTGTTTGACGAAGAAGCCCTTCAGTTTTTCGACGTCGATCACATCGGGAAAGGTCGCTAGGCTCGCATCCTTCATGCCAGTCGCACTGGCGAGGTCCTGTTTGACGGCAGCCTGCGAGTCGTCGATGACCAGCCAGTCGCTTGGCACCCGCTCGAAGCGGATGTTGGCCTGCGGCCTCCATATATTGTTCATCGTCAGCAATTCATCTTGCTCGTTGCAAGGCTTCTTGGCGTGAAACGCCGGAGCGCCGCCACTCCCCGGAACCATGACGTTACGGAACGCCACCTTGATCTTGATTTCCGGCAGCACGACGACATGGAGCTTGGCTTCGATCTTCCGGCCGGCCGACCGGGCCACCACCTCCAGGCCGGGAAAGCCAATCGGCTTAATCCGGCCATTGATTTCGAAAAACCGTGCATCGCCATTGAAGGTGGTGGGAAGTGACGCCGCCCTGAGCTGCGGATCGATATCGGGTTCGGAGAAGGTGTCTCTGGCTTGCATTACGCGTCTAAGGGTATCGGCGCCATCGATCTCCTTGATCCCGAGGGCATGGGCGTTAGGATCGACTTTGAGCTTTCTTCCGGGATCGATCAGCGCCACGATGTTGGAGCCGCCGAACGGCACCACCATGCCCGGCGGGCTGCGGCGCTCATCGATGCCGGAGCGGCGGAAAACCTCTTGAAAAGCGGCCATGTCTGGTTCTCCTGTCTTAGTTCGGTCCGTCAACGCGAAATTTTGCGCGCGGAATGAGAGCCTCCTTCGGCGGCGGGAACACCATCTGGCCGGCCCCCGCGGCGAGATGCAGAAAATTTCGGCGGCGAAGTTTCATGGCAGTCCCTCCGCAACAATTGGGCACGGACGGCAGTAGGCGTAGCCTACTCCGCTTTGCGGAGAACGCGGAAGGCCAATCAATGTCCGCTTCTGGCCCATCAGAGAAGTGGCGGAACGCTTCATTGAGGTCCGTTCAATCAAACGCCTCATCGGCCGCGCTCCACGGCCAGAACGAAAGCCGTTCCGAGCGATCCGGCGAATGCGCGCGGTGTCAGGCCGGGTATGTGAATGACCGAGGCCACGGCCGACGGCCCGGACTTCCGGCACCACGCACTTTCCTTCATCCGCCTTGAGTAGTCGTAGATCTTGCCGGTGACGATGGGGCGGGCTTGAAAAACGCTCTCAGCGGCGGCAATCTCGGCCTGATTGAGGCCTCGATCTGGAGAATCTCGGCTTATGCCGATCGATGCGAGGATCGACGATGAAGCAGCGGCTTATAATGTGGCTTGCCGTTGTTGCGGGCGTCGCCCTGGTGCTCGCCGTCGCCTGGGCCGCCATCCTCTGGACCCGCCCGGAGCCTATTCGCATCGCGTTCGCCAATTCGCTCTCTGGACCGTCCGCCCCGGCCGGGACGGAAAGCCTGGTCGCGACGCAGCTTGCAATCGACGAGGTGAACGCCAAGGGTGGCGTCAACGGACGGCTAATTGAACTCGTTCTGTTCGACGACGCAAGCGATCCAGCCGTGGCGCGCGCGAACGCGCAGGCGATCGCCGACAGCCCATGCGTCGCTGTGCTCGGCCATTATCTCAGCTCCGCTTCGCTCGCGGCAGCGCCGTTATATAAGGATGCGCGGATTCCGGCGCTCACGGGAAGCGCGGCTGCCGACGATCTGACATCCACCAATGATTACTATTTTCGTGCGTTGGCGCCAGTCTCCGCGCAGGCGCGCTCGATCGCGGAACATCTGCGCGCCGTGATGAAGGAGCCAAAAGTCCGTCTTGTTCACACGCGCGATTCCTACGGCAAGAGTTTTGAGCATGGATTTGCCGCGGCCTATCCGGCGGAGCAGTTGCACGTGTTCGGACTGGACGTCGCAGCCGGTCAGATCGGATCGATGGATGGGACGCTAGCCGCTGCCGCGCAGGAGCCCGGACCCGGCGTTATCGTCGTCGGCGCGGCACCCGATTTTAGCCCAGACATCGTCAAGGCGCTGCGCCGCCACGGCATCAAGGGAACGATCATCGCATCCCAAGGCGCGGCCCGCGAAAGCTATTTGCAGAATTTCGCCAACGAGCCCGAGGAAAAATTGCATCCGGGTTTCTTCAGCGAGAATCTGTATGCTGCTTCATCGCTGATGTTCGACAGCGCAGGCGTGGCGGCGCAGGCCTTTGCCGTCGACTACAAGGCGAAAGCGGGAACCTCGCCAAGCTGGGTTGCCGGCGGCGCGTATGACGCCGCGCGCCTGATGATCGATGCGCTGAAACGAGCTGCCGTACATCACCGGTTTATGGGGCAGGGGATTCAGAAACGATCCGACAGCAAGGTTGCGGATCGCGACCGGGTGCGCGCCGCACTGGCCGCGATCGACAGTCCGAAGTCGGCGGTCGTCGGGCTGACGGGGCGGCTCTATTTCAACGCGAACCGCGACATTCCGCGCCCGATCCGAATGGGTTTCTTCCATTACGGTCGGTTCGTCACGGCGCCGCAGCAACTCGTGCGCATCGATCAGCCTGATGGAATCGATCTCGCCGCGGAACAGGAGAAGGGCCATGTCATCGCGTTCGAGGATCGGCGCTACTGGATTCAGCGCGTCGTCTATACCGGCATCGACATCATTCGCGTCAGCCGGATCGACGTGAAGCAAAATTCGTTCAACGTCGACTTCTATCTCTGGATGCGATTCGCTGGCGACGATGATGCGCAGACGCACGTCGAATTCCCGGCATCGCTGGATCGCGGGGCGTTCGATCCAGCTCGACCGATTCAGGCTGGACACGAAGACGGCCTGAGCTACCGGCTCTATCGCATCAACGGCGATTTCAAGGCCCATTTCGATCTCCATGATTATCCATTCGACACGCAGCAATTGCATCTACTTTTTCAGAACACGGAACAGCGGCGGGAACTCGTCACCTATGTCATCGATCGGTTCGGCTTGCGCCTCGCCGACGACGGAAGCTCGCGGGCCGAGGACGGGGCCTATTCCGGACTTCCGCTCTGGCGATTTCTCGGGCTGAACTATTTCGTCGAATCGCTGTCCAGCGGATCGACGCTCGGAAAGGCGCCTTTGTTTGGTGCCGAGGCAAGGACGGAATTCGCAGGCTTCGATGCGGCCATCATGCTGCGCCGCAGCTCCGCCATCTACATGCTGAAGAACCTACTGCCGCTGTTTCTGCTCGTGCTCGTCGTATTCGCCACGCTGTTCTTTCCCGAAACCATGTTTCGTGAACGCGTGACGATCCCAGTGACCTCGATCCTGGCGAGCGCGGTGCTGCTCGTAGCGGTGAACAGTCAGATCGGCGATGTCGGATACACGGTGGTGGTCGAAGAGATGTTCTACATCTTCTTCGTACTATGCCTGATGGCGATGTTGGCGGGCTACAGACATGAAAAACTTCGGGACGCGGGCCGAAAGCGCGTCGCTGTTGTTTCGGATCACGTAGCACAGATCATTTATGCCGGGACGGTGCTCGCTATCATCGTCGTGCTCTTCCGGCGTTATGCCGTGTGAGGCAAGCGTGGATACCTCGCCGGCCCGCCACACATCGCCAGGCCGCTCGGCATCGCCGTGCACGACCACATCATCGTCGGTAGAAGCGGGCATGCGAGCTTGCGCGGGATGCGGTTGATCCAGGGCTCCAAATCGTGGCGGCGGATTGAGAGGAAGTCCCGCCTATCTTATCAGTGCCTGCCGCTGAATCGGCCGCATGGCTCTCAGGCCATCTCACCGAACCAGTTGCCACCCTTTCGGCGTCCAGCGCAGCAGCGCGGCGGAAAGCGGCTTCGGCGCGCGCGCCATGACGTTCCTGGCGAGCGTCCGCAGCGCGTCGAGCGCGGCGCCGCTGTCTTCGCTTGCATAGAGCACGAGATCGGCCGACGGCGCCGCCACGATCAGGACGCCACCCTGGGCCTGCGCGAGCGGCGCCCAGCTGTCGATCAGCGCAAGCCGGCTGGTCTGATAGTAGTCTCCCTTCAGCGTACCGAATTGTCCTGATGGGACCGCCTTTGCGGCGGTCGCGAGCGGCTTCATGCTGCTGCGCAGATTGGCGATGGCGATGTCGAAGACCTGGTCCGGCGTCAGGCCGAGCGCAGCACGATCCTTGTCATTGAACACCCGTATCGTCCGCGGCGAATCCAGCACCGGGACGATCACCAGCCCCTCTGCCAGAGGCCGCGTCAGGGCCGGACCGCGCGCATCGACCTCCCGAAGCGCCTGCCGCATGTAATCGGCCGAGCGCACGACCACGCGCAGCGCTGCTCTGGTGGGAGGATCATTCCGATTGCTTGTCGTTGCCACGACGCCGCTGACATAGGTGCCGATCTCCTTGCTGCAGGCGCCCGTGTTGGTCTTGCAGAAGGCGTAGATGCGATCGAGGTTGGCTTGCAGAGGGCCGATCGAAAGCGTCAGCGGCCCCTTGATCACGACAGGGGTGTCACGAATCTCGGCGCGGATGCGCTCGGCCACGAAAGCCGTAAACGCGGGTTCGTCGGCTGGAATCTGTTGCGCGCGGGCGGACCCGGCTCCGACGAGATCGCCCGCTGCGATGACGGCGATCAGAAGCCGGCACATGCGAGATCGGATAGTCATGCGATCCACCACCCCGGGATGGCGGCCCGCGGCCGATGCTCACCCCTCCCCGCCAAGTCAACCGCCGGCCGCCGTCAACCCCGCGACGCCGGCGGCTGAACGATCAATAGCAATATCGGGGATCGACCGGGACGTAGCGGCCGTCGGGGCGCTGCATGTAGCAGCCGCGCTGATAGGCGTAGTAACCGGAGCGGCGGCGCTCGCCCTCGGAAGCGATCGCGGCGCCCGTTCCGGCACCGACGACGGCCCCGATTGCGGCACCGCGGCCTCCACCGATCGCGCCGCCGAGGATCGCCCCGCCGACACCGCCGATGATCGCGCCGCCGACGGCGTCCTGGGCCGCCGCCTCATGCACCGGCATTGCCATCGCAACCGTCAGACACGCAGCGATCCCAAAACTTCCAATGCGAAGACCTCGAAGCATGCTCGACCTCCCCTGTGGTGAGCTGTGTCATAGCGCCGGAAGCGGATTCGGGCCAGAAAAATAGCCAGCGCCGCCACCTGGACGCGCCGTGATGGCGCCGGGGGGCTCTGCGAGGCGGCAGCTCAGACCGTGCCGGGTGCGGTGCACATGCCGGCCATCTCCGTGTCAGGGCTCGATCCAGCGCTGCACAGCCTCGGCGGTGTCGGCGGGCGTGGTGTTGAAGCAGATCGCCGCATTGGGCGCCAGGCGGTGGACGAGGTTGAGCACCTTCTCGAACAGCAGCAGGCGCTGCTTCGGCTCGCGCAGGCCCGCGCCGATCACGATGCAGTCGAAGCTCTCGTCGCGCAACGCCGCCGTCACCGCCGCTTCCGCAGCCGCGTCGAGATCGATCAGGCAGCTCGTGACCTCGTAACCGAGACCGCGCAGGCGCAGCAGCTGGGTCTCGATATAGTTGCGCACGAGCTCCGGCGTGAGCTGCGGGAATGTGCTATAGTCCGCAACCCCGGGTTCGATGCCGATCGCGAGGACGCGCTTGGCCATGCAAGCCTCCTGAGCAAGCCTCCTGACCGTGTGCGCTGCTAACGGGCGGACGCCCCAGCAGGTTCCAGGATCGCGGTGACCCGCGTTCGCAAGCCACATTCGGCTTGCGACCTCCGACCGCAGTGCTGCCGCCGATTTCCCGCTCAGGCTGTAACCCATTTCACACACGCCGGGCCGGCGACCTGTCACATTCTCGCAGATTACGCTGGCGCCACGCCCTGATTACGGCGCCCGGCCTACTTTGACATGCACGGAGAGTAGATCGTTCATCCATTTGCGGGAGCGGGAAATGTTGTCATTCGAGAGCTTGAAAGACGAATACGAGCGCAATTGGGCCAGTCTCGAGATCAGGCCCTCACGCCTCGCCGAGGCCAATGCGGTCGCACGCAAGGCCCTCAACGGCAAGGCGACCTATCAGCAGATCGAGCGGTTGACCGGCGTGCCCTGGTATTTTGCCGCGCTCTGCCACTATCGCGAATCCAACTTCGATTTCGACACCTATCTCGGCAACGGCGAAACGATCCATCGCGCGACGACCATCGTTCCGAAAGGGCGCGGCCCGTTTGCCACCTTCGTGGACGGCGCCGTGGACGCGTTCAGAATCGAGAATTTCGTTGGCGCGCACGACTGGGGTGTCGCGCGGATTCTGTTCCGGCTCGAGGCGTTCAACGGCTTCGGCTACCACGCCAAGGGCTGCAATTCGCCCTATCTCTATGGCGGCTCGACACTGTACGGCCCGCCCGAGGCAAGGGCCGGCAAATTCGTCCGCGATCACGTGTTCGACTCGAACCACGTCGATTCCCAGCTCGGCACCGCGGTGATCCTGCATGCGATGATGTCGCTCGATTCCTCGATCGCCATCGACGGCAGCACGCAATTCGTCGGCCGCACCGAGCCCGAGGACGACATCGCCTCGACGGTCGTTCTGATGCAGCAGGCGCTCAACAAGCTCGGCGCCAACCCGCCGCTCGCAGAGGACGGCATCAGCGGACCGAAGACCAAGGCTGCGGTCTCGCAGTTTCAGCAGCAGAACGGCCTGAGGGATACCGGCCTTCTCGACGGGGCCACGGTCGCTGCCATCACGCGCGCGACGCAGTCGGGCACCGCCGGGCAGACCGGCGATCTGTCCCAGGCCCTGAAGCGGCTGGAGGACCTCGCGCAGTTGCTGCGACCGTCAGCCGGCGGCGTAACGCCGGGGACGACGACACCGGGCAACACGCTGCCCGCCACCAACGACCCGATCAGCCTATTCGAACGGCTCTTTTCCCTCATCAACAAGACGGCGCCCATGCCAGGACCGGTCACCCCGACCAATCCCGCCCCCGTCGATCAGCTGAAGCAGGTTGTCGACCTGCTCAGCACCTTGCTCAACAAGGACGGCAAGCCCGTGCTCGGCCAGGTCAACGGCGCGCTCGGCGAGACCATCGGCAAGCTGCTCGACGGCAAGAAGACCGCGCTCGGCATCGGCGGCTCGGTGCTCACCGCGCTGCTGTCGTCGGTGACGGCAAGCCCCAATGCGGGCGGCATTGCCGGATTGCTCGGAACGATCGTGTCGGCCGTGCCGGGCCTTGGCCAGTTCGCGATGCCGATCTCGCTGGCGCTCACGGCCTGGGGCGTGCTCGGCAAGCTGGAGAAGTGGGCGCAGGGCACCGCGCCGCCGCCCAAGGCTACGACGTAAAGCCGACGACGTAGAGCCGACGACCTAACCACGACCGCGCAGCCGTTTCAGCGCGCCTCAAGCCATGCCGCCGGCATCGGCAATGTCTGCCGCACGTCGTTCCATCAACCCGCGCTCGCGCGCATTGGTTGCAAGACGGGCGGCGGTCTCGAACGATAGCCGTGCCTCGGCGAAGCGGCCGAGCCTGTGCAGAAGGTCGCCGCGCACGGCCTGAAGATGGTGATAAGTCCTGAGCGCCGGCTCGTCGGCGATCAGCTCGACGAGATCGAGCCCGGCCTGCGGCCCTTCGGCCATGCCGAGCGCGACCGCGCGGTTGAGTTCGATCACGGGCGAGCGCACCAGCGTCGCAAGCTGGCCATAGAGCTCCGCGATGCGTCGCCAGTCGGTGCTTGCGGCCGTCTCCGCGGTGGCGTGACACGCGACGATTGCGGCCTGCAGCGTGTAGAACCGGCCGGCTCCGCCGAGCTCGCGCGCGCGGTCCAGCGCCCGAAGGCCGCGGGTGATCTGGAGCCGATCCCACAGCCCGCGATCCTGGTCCATGAGCAGGATGGGCTCGCCATCGCGGTCGGTGCGGGCATGCATCCGCGCGGCATTCAGGTCCATCAGCGCCATGAGACCGTGCACCTCGGGCTCGAGCGGCGCGAGCCCGACCAGCACCCGTCCCATGCGCAGGGCCTCGTCACAGAGCTGCGGCCGCAGCCACTCCTCGCCGCGAGAGGCCGAATAGCCCTCGTTGAAGATGAGATAGACGACCTCGAGCACCGAGGCCAGACGCTCGGAAAGCGCCTCGCCTCCCGGCGTTTCGTAGGTGAGGCCCGACCGCGAAAGCGTGCGCTTGGCGCGGACGATGCGTTGGGCGATGGTTGCCTCCGAGACTAGGAAGGCGCGCGCGATCTCGTCGGTGGTCAGGCCGCAGATCATGCGCAACGCCAACGCCGCGCGGGCCTGCCGCGGCAGCAACGGGTGGCAGGCCGTGAAGATCAGCCGCAGCCATTCGTCACCGATGTCGTCGTCGAGGGCGGTGTCGAAATCGGGCATCGCGTCCTGTTTCTGCATCAGCTCGTGCGTCAGCAGGTCCTGCTTGCGGGTGAGCATTTTCGCCCGGCGCAGATGATCGAGCGCACGGCGCTTGGCTGTCGCAACCAGCCACGCGCCGGGATTATCCGGCACCCCGCTGAGCGGCCAGGCCTCCAGCGCGGCGACCAGTGCGTCCTGGGTCAATTCCTCCGCGAGCGTCACGTCCCGCAGCATGCGCGACAGCGTCGCGATCAGCCGCGGCTGCACGACGCGCCAAGCTGCGTGAATCGCGGCGCGGATCGCGTGATCGATGTCGGCGGCCGTCATCGCCGCCGACTAGAGCCCTTTCCGTTCCGATAGAATCGGAACGGGGCTCTAGATTCTTGTTTTGACGCGTTTTCTTTACGCGAACCGGTATCCACTTCGCTTGAAAACGCACTAAAACGAGCGGTGGTGTTCATCAGGCGTGGGCGGCGACCCTGGAATGCGCGTCGATCTCGCACCCCACGTCGACGCCCGGCGTCGCGAATGCCCGCAATTCGCAGGTGCCGTCCCATCCCGGCATGTGATCGAGATGCAACTGCATGAATTCCTTCGCCATGGCCAGGGCTTCCGCCTTGTCGCGCAGCTCGAAAATGGCGTAGCCGCCGATCACTTCCTTGGCCTCGACGAAGGGGCCGTCGATGACGCTGAGCTCGCCGTCGACGATCTTCACCCGTGCGCCGGTCGCAAGCGGCATCAGGCCGCCGGTGTCGAGCATTCGACCGGCCTTGATCTCCCGCTCTGATATTTTCTGCATCGCCTCCATCAGTGCCGGGGTCGGGCCCGCCATCGGCTGGCTGGAGGTGACGATGTACATGAAGCGCATGAAAAACTCCCTTGGCGCGAGCAGCGGCCGCTCCGGCCGCAAACCGGCTCGCTATGGATGTGACGATTGAGCCTCGGCTAAATCGACATCCCCGAGAGAAATTATTGGCCGGGAGAAATTATTGCCGCAGCATGATCAGGGGATCAGCGGTATCGGGAACGCGCCGCCACTGCGCGTTGTCGTCGGCCTCGAACTGCCAGACATCGCCTGATTTCGACATCAGGATGATCTGGCCGCGTTCGAGCCGCCATTGCGTCGGATTGAACTGCGCGATGCCCGCATCGCATTTCGGCTTCAGGAAGACCTGGAAATTGTCCGGCCCCGCCTCGGTATTGGTCAGCGTCAGCCCGCAGACCGGCTGGCCGTTGCCGCGCACCATCGACCAGTCGCCGATCATCTGGTCCATCGACTTGGCCATCGAACGGGCGGCGGCGAGGTCCTGCAGGATGTAGACACCTTCGCCCTGCCGCAGCCCCTCGAAGATGCCGGCCTCGACCTCGGTGAAGTCGATCACCGCTTCACCGGTCGCATCCTGCAAGCGAACGATGTCGAGACCCCTGACGCTCCAGGCTACGATGTCCTTGGTGAAGGGCAGCGCGGTCTTGCAGGCCGGCTCCAGCTCCAGCTTGAAGCCCTGGCCCGCGGCGTCGCTCTTCATGGTGACCACGCAGGTCTTGCTGCGCTCGGTGGTCGAGAGCTCCCATTGCCCGGGCATCGTCTTCTTCAGGCTCGTCGCATCCTGCGCCAAGGCAGGGCCGACCGCGGCGACACATGCCGCGATGGCCAATGCAGCGACCCGAAGAATGGTCATCAGCGCCCCTTGAACGGCGTTTCCGCAACCGGGGTCAACGGCGCCTTGCCGGCGAACCAGGCCTTGAGGTTGTCGACGACGAGCTGATCCATCGCGTTGCGCGTCACCACCGAGGCCGAGCCGATATGCGGCAGCAGCACGACGTTCTGCATGCTCTTCAGCTCGTCCGGCACGCTCGGCTCCGCTGCGAACACGTCGAGGCCGGCGGCCAGGATGGTGCCGGATTTCAGCGCCTGCACCAGCGCCGGCTCGTCGACCACGGAGCCGCGCGCGACATTGATCAACACGCCGCGCGGGCCGAGCGCCTTGAGCACCTCGGCATTGATCATCTTGTTGGTGCTGGTGCCGCCGGGCACGATCACCATCAAGGTATCCACCGCCTTCGCCATCTCGATCAAGTCAGGGTAGTGCTTGTAGGAGACGTCCTTGGACGGGTTGCGGGAGTGGTAGACCACCGGCACCAGCGAGGCATCGAGCCGGCGCGCGATGGCCTGGCCGATCCGGCCCATGCCGACGATGCCGACCTTGCGGTCGCGCAAGGAGCCGACGCTGAGCGGATAGTTCTGCGTCTGCCAGAGGCCGGAACGGACGTAGCGGTCGGCCTTGATGAATTCGCGCACGGTGGAGATCAGCAGGCCCATCGCGACGTCGGCGACCTCCTCGGTCAGCACGTCGGGCGTGTTGGTGACGATGATGTTGTGCTCGGCCGCGTATTTGGCGTCGACGTGGTCGTAGCCGACGCCGAAGCTCGCCACCATCTCGATCTTGGGCAATTGCGACAGCGAGTCCCTGTCGGCACGCACCGTGTGATAGGTCACGGCCACGCCGCGGATCTTTTCGCGGATCGCGGGTGTCAGCCGCTCGAGGTCGCCTCGTGTCTCGGCCTTGTGCACGACGAAATGATCGGAAAACCCGTTCTCGAGGATCGGCCGCACCGGCCCATAGATCAGAAGGTCGATCTTTTCGGACGAAATCGAACCGGCGGTCATCAGTTTTCCTTTCCAAGGGCGCTTTCGTGCCAGCGCCGTAAAACGAGGTGGGAAACTAGCGCCAGCACCCCATAGATGACAATCCCGGCCAGCGACAACAGCAGCAGCGCGGCGAACATGCGGGGTATGTTCAATCGGTAGCCTGACTCGGCGATCCTGTAGGCGAGCCCGGAGCCGGCGCCGGCCGTTCCGGCCGCGATCTCGGCCACGACAGCGCCGATCAGCGACAGCCCTCCGGCGATGCGCAGGCCGCCGAGGATATAGGGCAGCGCCGCCGGCAGCTTCAGGAAGCGCAGGGTTTGTGGTGGCGAGGCGCCATAGAGCTGGAACAGGCCGGCCAGATTGCGGTCGACCGAATTGAGCCCGAGCGTGGTGTTGGAGAGCACCGGGAAGAAGGCGACGATGAAGGCGCAGACGACGACCGCGGTCTGCTGCTCCAGATAGATCAGGAGCAGCGGTGCAATCGCGATAACAGGCGTCACCTGGAGGACGACGGCGTAGGGGAATAGCGAATATTCCACCCATTTCGACTGGTTGAACAGCAGCGCCAGCGCGATACCGCCGACGCTCGCTGCCACAAATCCTTCAAGCGTGGTCAGAAGCGTGGTGGCGAGCGATTGTGACAGCACGGCCCAGTCCTTGATCAGCGTCAGGAAGATCACGGAGGGCGCGGGCAGCACGTAAGGCGGGATCTCCCTGATGCGGACCACGAGTTCCCAGGCGAGAAGCCCGGCCGCAAGCACGATGACGGGAAGCACGAAGCGCACCGCGCGGTGCGCGCCGGACGGACTGGCGGTGACGGAGGGCTGCGCGCTCATAGCACCGGTTGCCCCGAATAAGACGGCGCCAGCGCGGCCGACACCTTCCGGCAATAGTCCGAATAGGCGGCCGAGGTGCGAAACTCCTCTCCGCGCGGCTCGACCGTCTCGATGCGGATGTCGGCCTGGATCCGGCCGGGCCGCGCCGTCATGACCACCACGCGCTGCGACAGATAGACGGATTCGAACACCGAATGGGTGACGAAGATGACGGTCTTGCGCAGGCTGCGCCACAGCGCGAGCAGGTCGTTGTTGAGGCGGAAGCGCGTGATCTCGTCGAGCGCCGCGAACGGCTCATCCATCAGGAGGATATCGGGATCGGTGACGAGCGCGCGCGCCAGCGAGACCCGCATCTTCATGCCGCCGGACAGCTCGCGCGGATAGGCGTCGGCGAAATCGGCAAGCCCGACGCTCGCCAGCGCTTCGTCGGCGCGCCCGCGCGCCTCCGCCTTCGCCACGCCCGCGAGCTTCAACGGCAGCCGTACGTTCTCGCGCACGCTGGTCCAGGGCATCAGGGTCGGCTCCTGGAATACAAAGCCGATGCCATGGCCCGGCTGTGCAGGTCCCTCGTGACGCGCCATCCGCACGATGCCGGACGACGGCGCGCTGAGCTGTGCGATCAGCCGCAGCGCGGTCGACTTGCCGCAACCCGACGGTCCCAGCAGCGAGATGAACTCGCCCTTGCGCACGGCGAGATCGAGCGGCCCGAGCGCCATGACGCCGTTGTCATAGACCTTCGTCACGCCGCGCAGGCTGACGGCGAGCGCCGTCAGGCTGGCCTCGACCCCGGACGAGGTTTTGACTGGTGACATGGACCTTGCGTTACGGCTTGCTCGGACGCAGCTCGACGCCGACGCCCTTGTTGACGAAGCGCAGCGTGTAGGACTTGCGGAAGTCGAGATCCGGCTTCACCACGCCCGCCTTCACCATCTTGTTGAAGAAGGAGGTGTAGCGCTCGTCGCTCATGGCGCCGATGCCGTTCTTCAACGACTCGCCGGAATCGACGATGCCGTATTCCTTCATCCTGGCGACGGAATAGGCAAGCAGATCGTCGGTCATCTCAGGGTTGAGCTTCTTGATCATGGCATTGCCGGCGGAATTATCGCCGTAGATATAGTTGTACCAGCCGATCATGGAGGCATCGACGAAGCGCTGCACCAGATCGGGCTTCTTCTCGGCGATGTCGCGGCGGGTCTCGATCAGGGTCGAATAGGTATTGAAGCCGTAATCGGCGAGCAGCAGCACGTTCGGCTTGAAGCCGGCGGCCTTCTCGACCGCGAAGGGCTCGGAGGTGACGTAGCCCTGCATCGCGCTCTTGGGATTGGCGATGAAGGGCTGCGGATTGAAATTGTAGGGCCGGACGTTCTTCTCGTTGAAGCCGTATTCGGACTTGAGCCACTGGAAGTAGCTGCTCATGCCCTCCTTGGAGACGAACAGGGTCAGCGGCTTGAGGTCCTCGATCTTGGCGACTTTGGCGTCCGGCTGCGTCAGCATCACCTGCGGATCCTTCTGGAACACCGCGGCGATGGTCACGACGGGAACGTTGTTGGCGACCGCATCGAACGACATCAACGTGTTCGCGGCCATGAAGAAATCGATCTTGCCGGCGATCAGCAGCATCCGGTTGTTCTCGTTGGGACCGCCGGGGACGATGGTGACGTCGAGCCCGTATTTCTTATAGGTGCCGTCGGCGGCCGCCTGGAAGAAGCCGCCATGCTCGGCCTCGGCGACCCAGTTGGTGCCGAAGGTGACTTTGTCCAGGGTCTCGGCGCGCGCCGGGACGACCGAGACAAGAGCGGCCATCAAGCCCGCCGTTAACGCTCGCCGCAGATGAGAGAGGGTCATAATGGCACTCCGTCGATCGCTTCTGGCCCAATCGCTTCTGGCCCATGTGAAAGCAACGCGATAAAACCGCATGAAGTTCGGGGACGCGAGCCGGCCAGGCCCGCGTCCCCTCATACGCCAAATTACGTGACAAATTCGGGCAAAGAAACCTTGATGATGCCGTCCCGCGACTGGACCGAGATCCGCTGGGCCGACGCCGTCCCTGCGGAGACATCGCGCTGGATCGCGGTGCTGCCGCTGGCGGCGACCGAGCAGCACGGCCCGCACCTGCCGCTTGCAACCGACGTGCTGATCGCGGACGCCTATCTGGCGCGCGTGCGCGAGCTTTTGCCCGCGACCATTCCGGTCAGTTTCCTTCCCGTTGAACCGGTCGGAATTTCCACCGAGCATATCGACTATCCGGGCACGCAGACGCTGCCGACCGACGTGGCGCTGAAAAGGTGGACCGCGATCGGCGAGGAGGTCGCGCGGCGCGGGGTGAAGAAGCTCGTCATCATCACCAGCCATGGTGGCAACAGCGCGGCCATGATGCTGGTCGCGCAGGATCTGCGCGCGCATCACAAGCTGTTCGTGGTGACGACGTCGTGGTCGCGCCTGTCGGGCGCCGACAAGCTGTTCCCGGCCGAGGAGGTGCGCCACGGCATTCATGGCGGCGCGATCGAGACCTCGATCATGCTGGCGCGCTATCCCGACCAGGTGCGCAAGGATGCGATCGCGGATTTTCCCGCGAGCAGCGTCGCGATGGAGACGCAGTATCGCTGGCTGTCGACGCAGCGGCCCGCGCCATTCGCCTGGCAGGCGCAGGATCTGAACGCCAGCGGCGCCATTGGCAATGCGACCCTGGCCGTACCTGAGAAAGGCGCGCAATTGTTGGATCAGGGTGCGCGCGCCTTCTGCGAGCTGCTCACCGAAGTCGATAACTTCGACGTGAACAGGCTCGCCAAGGGCCCTCTCGGCTAGCCAACATCCTCCTGGAATCATTGAGGAAAGGACCTCACCCGGGGGTCGCATCCGCCGTCTTCGAACCGGACGCGCAGAGCCTCCGTCCAACTGGGCACGCGGGCCACAACGGACCGCCTCAACCCGGATGGAGTTTCACATGTCGATCAAGACCAAGATTGCCGCCGCAGCTCTCGCTGCCCTCGCCGTCACCGGCAGCATCGTGTCCACCACCTCCTCGGCCGAAGCCAAGCAGCCCGGCTGGGTCTGGGGTGTGGGTGCCGGCATCGCCACCGCCGCTGTGGTCGGCTCCGCGATCGCCGCCAGCAACGACCCCTATTACTACGGCTATCACCGCTGCGGCTGGGTCGCCCAGTACAACGCCTTCGGCCAGTACGTTGGCCGCGTTCGCAGCTGCTACTGATTTGAGTACCTGAGGCCGATCTCACGTGGATCCTGCGTCCGACACGGGCGCCTCATCCACCCCGTGTCGTGCCCGACCCCGCCCGGCTGTCCCCCCGGGCGGGGTCAACCATTTGCGGCCAGAAAAGCCCGGCTACCGCTTGGCTCAGACGATCCTTCCGATTGCACGTCTCGCGTGTCAGGATACGGATAGGCGGCTGGAGGGCGAGCGTGAATTGGCGGGTCTCAATTGGATCGATCCTGATTGCGATCCTGACATCGACACAGGCATTTCCCGAGCCGGCCTTACAGCCGCAAACAGCGCCCCAGGGCGACAGCCGCCCCGCCGTGGACCTCGAGCTCGTGATCGCGGTCGACATTTCCTACTCGGTGCAGCCAGATGACCTGGCGGCTCAACGCGAAGGCTATGCCAAGGCCATCGTCTCGGAGGAGTTTCTGCGGGCCTTGCGGACCGGCCCTGTCGGCAAGATCGCGCTGACCTACTTCGAATGGTCATCGACAAGGGATCAGGACGTCATCGTCCCCTGGCGGCAGATCGACGGACCGGAAGCGGCCGAGGCCGTCGCAGCTGAAATCATGAAGGCACCGATCCGCCGCGGTTCGCGCACGTCGATTTCGGGTGCGATCAAGTTCGCCATGCCGCTGTTCGAGCAGAACCCGTACCGGGGCGCGCGCCGCATCATCGACGTTGCGGGCGATGGCCCCAACAACAACGGCGATCCTGTCGCCACCGCGCGCGACACAGCAGTGCAGCAGGGCATCGTCATCACCGGCCTGCCGGTCATGATCAATGCAACGCCTCCTGGTCAGGTGGACATCAGCCATATCGACCATATCGATTGGTACTATGAGGATTGCGTGATCGGCGGTCCAGGTTCCTTCGTCGTGCCCATCACCGATCGCGAAAACTTCAAGGAGGCGATCCGGACCAAGCTGGCGCTCGAGGTCGCGGGCCGTACGCCGGATCAATCGCCGCCCCCCTCAGTGGACAAGAAGCCGCGGGTTCTCTGCACGATTGGTGAAAAACTCTGGCAGCAGCGGTGGGATACGATCGCTCCGGCGACCAATAGTCCGGCGATGAGCAAACCGGCGGCGAACAGTTCGTCGAGCAAGGAGGACGCGCTGCTCGACAAGAAGATCAAGGGCATCTGCCGCGGCTGCTAGGTGCTCCCGCTGGCCAGCGACCGGCCGTCGAGCCTTCGCGATGCCACCACTCTCCCATCCGTCCTGGATAGGTCCTTCCGCAGAGGTCGACTCCGCTCGAGCAGTCGAGATCCTGTCTCCCTGAGCGATGTTGCAGTCACGTCACACAGCGGTGCGAACCATCACCTGCGGCAATCCGCTTCAGTTGCTATTGCGAATTAATCGCAATAAGGTTTGCAGCAGACACGGGGACTTGGGAAGAAATCGCGTCGGATCGAGATCATCTCGGCCGATCGTGCGAACAACCGGAACCTGGTGACAGGACCGTCGCGAATCGGCAGGGATGTCGGCTGCGGCGGATAGGACACATTCGCGTATTGGGGGCGTGCGTTTTGACGTTGAGAGGTCACCGTTACAGGTATTTGCGGACGGCCGCGGCAATCGCCTCGGGCGTGATGGTTTTGCCCGCCGCGAGCCGCGCGGCCGATCTGCCGCTGAAGGCGCCGGCGCTGAAAGCGGTCTATGACTGGACCGGCCTCTATATCGGCGCGCATGTCGGCGTCACCCGCGGCACGTCGTCGGCGACACTGATCGATCCGACGCTCGCGACCGACGACCATGTGTTTACCGGCGCGACCGGCGGCGTGCAGGCGGGCTATAACTGGCGCCTCAATTCGGGGCTCCTGCTCGGCGTCGAAGGCGACATCTCGTTTCCGAACTATCTGCCGTCCAACCACGTCGTGTCGTCGGCAGCGACCGTGCTGTCGAGCGCGGAGGAGCGCTGGGACTATGTCGCGAGCCTGCGCGCACGGCTCGGCTACACCAGCGGCAACTGGCTGTTCTACGCGACCGGCGGCGCGGCCTTCACCGGCGAGCGTTTCCTGTCGACGCCGACCGGCGGCACTGAGGAGAAGGTGTTGCACACGCGGTTCGGCTGGACCGCCGGCGGCGGCGTCGAATATGCCTTCGCGCCGCACTGGAGCGCGCGGCTCGAATATCTCTACAGCAAGTTTGACAACGCCAACGTCACCTTCCCGTCCGGCGCGCAATATTCGTCGTCGATGGATTTCCAGAGCCTGCGCATCGGCCTCAATCGCAAGATCGACTGGCCGGGCGTGCCGACCTACAACCCGAAGTCCGACGTCACCGACACCGAGTCCAGCCGCTGGGAGATTCACGGCCAGTCGACCGTGCTGGGGCAGGGCTACCCCGCGTTCCACGCGCCCTATACCGGGACGAACAGCCTGCTCCCGTCGCCGGATTTCCAGCAGACCTGGAGCAACTCGCTCTATCTGAATGCGCGGCTGTGGGACGGCGGCGAGGTCTATTTCAATCCTGAGCTGCTGCAGGGCTTCGGCTTCAACAACACGACGGGCGCTGCGGGCTTTCCCAACGGCGAAGCGCAGAAGTCCGGCTTCCCCTATCCGCACTTCAACGCCTCTCGCCTGTTCGTGCGCCAGACCTTCGGCTTCGGCGGCGAGCAGGAGGAGCTTGCCAGCGGGCAGCTTCAGCTCGCGAGCAAAGTTGACGTCTCGCGCCTCACCTTGCAGGTCGGCAAGTTTTCCGTGGTCGACGTGTTCGACGGCAATTCCTATGCGCACGATCCGCGCAAGGACTTCATGAACTGGTCGATCTGGGCGTCCGGCGCTTTCGACTACGCCGCCGACAAGCTCGGCCTCGGCTACGGCGCGACCGCCGAATTGAACCAGAAGCAATGGGCGCTGCGCGCCGGCTACTTCCTGATCGATGCCGTCTCCAACTCGAACAATTTCGACATGAACGTCGGCCGTCGCGGCGAATATGTCATGGAGCTCGAGACGCGCTACTCGCTGTTCGGCCTGCCCGGCAAGCTGCGCACGCTCGGCTTCGTCAACAGCGCCTTCTCCGGCAGCTATCGCGAGACACTGGACAATCCCGCGTTCGGCGTCGACATCAGCCAGACCCGCCGCGGCCGCCTCAAATACGGCTACGCGTTCAACGTCGAACAGGCCATCACCGACGATATCGGCGTGTTCGGCCGCTGGAGCTGGAACGACGGCCGCAACGAGATCATGGCCTTCACCGACATCGACCGCAGCCTGTCCGGCGGCGTCTCGGTGAAGGGAACGAAATGGGGCCGGCCCGACGACGTCGTCGCCATCGCCGGCGCCATCAACGGCCTCTCGCAGGACCATCGCGACTTCATCGCCGCCGGCGGACTCGGTCCGCTGATCGGCGACGGCCAACTCAACTACCGCCGCGAACGCGTGCTAGAGACCTATTACGCCTACGCGCTGAACAAGGCGCTGACCTTCACCGCCGACTATCAGCTCATCGTCAATCCCGCCTACAACGCGGATCGTGGCCCGGTGTCGGTGTTCTCCGGCCGGCTCCACGGCGAGTTCTGAGCGCGCGCGCCTCGTCCTTCGAGACGCCCGCTTCGCGGGCTCCTCAGGATGAGGCTAAGCATTGGTGCCCGTCGAAACTGCGGCCGCGCACTCCGTCCTCATCCTGAGGAGCCCGCCAGAGCGGGCGTCTCGAAGGATGGGCCAAAGGGACGTCGCTCTGCAAATACGATTGCGACCCCAGCGGGGAGAGGAGTTCGATTTTCTACGCGGCCCGGATCGCGTCCAGGAACTTTCCGACCTCGGTCTTGAGACGCGTGCTCTCGCCTGACAGCGATCTGGCTGCCGCGAGCACATTCGAGGATGCCGATCCGGTCTGGCTCGCGCCGCGCTGCACGTCGACGATGCTGGCGGAGACCTGCTGGGTGCCGCGGGCCGCCTGTTGCACGTTGCGGGAAATCTCCCGCGTCGCCGCGCCCTGCTCCTCGACCGCCGAGGCGATCGCGGACGCGATCTCGGACATGCGGGTGATGGTGTCGCCGATCGACTTGATGGCGCCGACGGAATCCTCCGTCGCCGTCTGGATTCCCGCAATCTGCTGGCTGATCTCGCCGGTGGCCTTGGCGGTCTGCTCGGCCAGCGCCTTGACCTCGGAGGCGACGACGGCAAAGCCGCGGCCGGCCTCGCCGGCGCGGGCCGCCTCGATGGTGGCGTTCAGCGCCAGGAGATTGGTCTGGCCCGCGATCTGGCTGATGAGCTCGACGACGTCCCCGATCCGGCCGGCGGCCTTGGCCAGCTCGCCGACGTGATCGTTGGTCCGCCCGGCCTGCTGCACCGCTTCGCCGGCGACGCGCGCGGAGTCCTGGACCTGCCGGCTGATCTCGTCGACCGACGAGGCCATTTCCTCCGCCGCCGCGGCAACGGTCTGCACGTTGGTGGAAGCCTGCTCGGATGCGGCCGCGACGGTCGCAGTGACCTTTTCCGATTGATCGGCCGTGCTCGTCAGCGTTCCCGCCGAGGCCTCCAGCTCCGAGGATGCCGACGCCACGGTGTTGATGACGTCGCCGATCATCGCTTCGAAGTCGCGCGCGATCTGGTCCATCCGCTGGCTGCGACGGAGCTTCGCCTCGGCTTCGACCGCGGCCGCCTCGTCGGCGGCCTTCTTGGCCGCGAGCGAATCCTTGAAGTGCCGCAGCGAGCCCGCCACCTGGCCGATCTCGTCGTTGCGGCCCGTCGCGGGGATCTCGACCTCATGCTGTCCGGCGGCGAGCGTGCCGATCACGTCCGCGAGCCGGCTAAGCGGCGTTACCACGCGGCTGCGCAGCATCATGGTCACGCCACCGAGCGTCCCGAGCAGCGCCAGCACCGCCACGCCTGCAAGCGCGAGCATCGCCAGCGCGCCATCGCGCGCGGCCGCGGCGCGCTCGGCCGCTTCGGCCAGCGCGGCGTCGCGCACGCCGTAGAACATCTGGATGGCCGGCACGATGACACCGGCCAGCTCTTCGGCGTTGACACCGTACTTGCCGTCGCTACGGGCCGCCGGCATTTCCTTATCCACGACGAGCGCGGCTTTGCCGAAATAGGAGTCCGTCGCCGCCTTCAACGCGGTGGCGATGCGGGGCGGGCTTCCGAGCTGGTCGATACCGGCCTCGATGCGCTCGCGGTCGGCCTCGACACGCCCCTGCATGCGATCCATCAGCGAGAACTCGGCCGCGGTGAGCGGCCGGCGTACGCTCAGCGCCGGCGACAGCGTGGCGGCGCGGCTGCCGGCCGAGACGCGCAGATCCTGCGCCGTCCGCGCCAGGCTCAGCAACGCCGCAAGCGAGGAATCGGCATTGACGACCTTCGCCTCAAGCCGGTTCATGACCGGCTCGATATTGCCGAGCACCTCGGCAACACCGGGCAGGAAACCCTTGATCGCGGCGCTGTCGCGCGCCGCCAGCGGAACACTCATCGCGCGATCTGCCGCAGCGTTGATCTCCTTCAGCCGCCGCGCCGCACGGTCGAGATGCTCGGCAATCGCTCCGCCGTCATCCAGCACCATGATGGCCCGCCTTGCGCTCTCGAAGGCGGTCTCGGCGGCTTTCGCGGCCTTCGCGGCAGCGTCGATCTGGGCCTGCGTCGCAGCGGCCTCCTGGAAGATCGGTCCAATGTAGGGGGCACGGAGACCGGCGACCTGCTGGCTGACCATCAGGGTCGCACCAAAAGCGTCAACCGTCTTGATCGCATCGGAGCGGTTCGTGAAGATGCGCGCCTGGGGTATCAGCACCTCGGCGCCGAGGATGACTGCAAAAACCGTCACCGTCAGCATCGACAGCGCGAAGAGCTTCCCGATCCGCATCCTTGGGTCCCCGAATACATTGCTACAAATGTCGAAAACCTAGCTGGCGGCCACTAAGGGCCCGTTAAGCAACGGCCCGTAGTTCAGCGGAGTGCCTTGGGCCGCGCGGGTCGCCGGAACGCTGTCATCGCCGGGTTCCCCTTGGTGTCAGATGCGACAGAATTGCCGGGATTTTCCTCGCAAAACGCCTATATCAATGCTTGCGTCGCCATCCGGCCGCACTCGCATACCTCCGGAACATCAATGCTCTCGGTCGAACTCGTCATCGTCGTCGTCCTGATCGTCATCAACGGCCTGCTCTCCATGTCGGAGCTGGCCGTGGTCTCGTCCCGCCCGGCCCGCCTCTCGCTGCTCGCCGCCAAGGGCGTGCGCGGCGCCGACCGCGCGCTGACGCTGGCGGCCGATCCCGGCAAATTCCTCTCGACGGTGCAGATCGGCATCACGCTGGTCGGCGTGCTCTCGGGTGCATTCTCCGGCGCGACGCTCGGGCAACGGCTGGCGCAATGGCTGGTCGAGCTCGGCCTGTCCGCCGGCATCGCCGACATCGTCGGCGTCGGCATCGTCGTCACGCTCATCACCTACGCCACACTGATCGTCGGCGAGCTGGTGCCGAAGCAGGTGGCGCTGCGCGACCCCGAGAGCATCGCGGTCAAGGTCGCGCCCGCGATGCATGTTCTGGCGCGGATCTCGCTGCCGCTCGTCTTCCTGCTCGATCTCTCCGGCAAGCTGATCCTCACGCTGCTCGGCCGCGGCGGCAAGGCCGAGGAGAAGGTCTCGGAGGACGAGATCCATCATCTCGTCAGCGAAGCCGAAAATGCCGGCGTGCTCGAGCCCGGCGAGAAGGAGATGATCGCCGGCGTGATGCGGCTCGGCGACCGGCCGGTCGGCGCCGTCATGACGCCGCGCACGGAGGTCGACGAGATCGACCTGAACGACGCACCGGAAGCCATTCAGCAGATCATCGCCAAGAGCCCGCATTCGCGCTTTCCGGCCTCGGACGGCGAACGCGACAAGCCGATCGGCGTGCTCCAGGCCAAGGACCTGCTGGTCGCGTTCATGAGCGAACGCACGCCCGATCTGCGGGCGCTTGTTCGCGAAGCGCCAAGCATTCCCGCCTCGGCGGATGCCCGCGACGTGCTCGCGATCCTGAGGGCCGCTCCGGTCCATGTCGGTTTCGTCTATGACGAGTACGGCGCCTTCGAAGGCGTGGTCACCGCGGCCGACATTCTGGAATCGATCGTCGGCGCGTTCCATTCCGAGGAAGGCCCGCCGGAGCCGGCCTATGTCAAGCGCGCAGACGATTCGCTGCTGGTCGCCGGCTGGATGCCGGTCGACGAATTCTGCGAGCTGCTCGGCATCGAGCTGCCGCCGCACCACCGCTTCTACACCGTGGCGGGCCTCGTGCTGCAACACTTCAACGTGCTGCCCAATGTCGGCGACGCCTTCGACCTCGGCGGCTGGCACATCGAGGTGGTCGATCTCGACGGAAGAAGGATCGACAAGATTCTGGCGAGCCGTCGGGGTGAGCAGGCGGCGGCGTGAGTGCGCGCTTGCGTGAAGTGACGCATGCTGTCGCGCCAATCTCCACTCGTCGTCCCGGACAAGCGCGCCTCAAGCGCGCGCCGATCCGGGACCCATACTCCCAGGAAGCCGTTTGGCGAAGACTGGGTGTTCGGTACTACCACCAACCGCAATCGATCGATCACGCGGTATGGGTCCCGGATCTGCGCTGACGCTTGTCCGGGACGACAGCTGAGATTGTGGTTCGCGCTCATGCCAGATGCAGGCGCCTACCCGAACCTCACACCGATCCGCTTTTCCTTGCGCCAGACCACGGTGCACGCCAGATGCTTTCCGTCGGCCTGGATGAGCAGGGTGAAGTGTTCGGGAATGCCGACCGGGCTGGTGACGTCGAGGGCTGCGCCGGTGTCTGAGAAATTGCGGACGGTGCAGTCGATCGCGCCGCCACCGAACTCGATCGTTCCGGCCTTCAGCACGCGATGCCTGGCTTTGTTGCGTCGCTCGTCCATGGGATGAACTATACCCAAAGTTGAATCAGACGTTAAGCCCCCGCTCTGCTCGCGACAATTTCATGGCCTCGCGCGGGCCGCATCATGCCGTGGCCCGGCGCCTCACAGCGCCGGCTGGAACGTCTCCGCCCGCGCCATCCGCCAGGCGTCGCGGAAGCGCGGGTCCTCCGTGCCTTCGAGCAATTCTCCCGGACGCAGCGCCGGATAGAGCTGCGCGAAAGATTGCACCTGGGTCGTCGACCTGCGTTGGCTGAAGTGGATCGGGCGCAGCTGCTGGGGATGTTCGAGGCCGGCCGCGGCGATCAGCTCGGTCAGCGAATGCAGCGTGGCATGGTGGTAATTGTGCACGCGGTCGATCTTGAGCGGCACGTAGAGCGCGCGCGCCCGCGTCGGGTCCTGCGTCGCGACACCGGTCGGGCAGCGGTCGGTGTGGCAGCTCAGCGACTGGATGCAGCCGAGCGAGAACATGAAGCCGCGCGCCGAATTGCACCAGTCGGCGCCGATCGCCATCGCCCGCGCCATGTCGAACGCGGTGGCGATCTTGCCGGAGGCGCCGAGCTTGATGCGGTCGCGCGCATTGATGCCGATCAGCGCGTTGTGCACGAAATTGACGCCCTCGCGCATCGGCATGCCGAGATGGTCCATGAACTCCAGCGGCGCGGCGCCGGTGCCGCCCTCGTTGCCGTCGACGACGATGAAATCGGGATAGATGCCGGTCTCCAGCATCGCCTTGCAGATCGCCAGGAATTCCCAGGGATGACCGATGCACAGCTTGAAGCCGGCCGGCTTGCCACCGGAGAGGCGGCGCATCTCAGCGATGAACTGCATCATGCCAACGGGCGTCGAGAAGGCGCGGTGCGAGGCCGGCGAGATGCAGTCCTCGCCCATGGACACGCCGCGGATCTTGGAAATCTCCTCCGAGACCTTTGCCGCCGGCAGCACGCCGCCATGGCCGGGCTTGGCACCCTGGCTGATCTTGAGCTCGACCATCTTGATCTGGTCCTGGCCGGCGACGCGCGCGAACGCTTCGGGATCGAACGAGCCGTCGAGATGGCGGCAGCCGAAATAGCCGGAGCCAATCTCCCAGATGATGTCGCCGCCCATCTCTGCGTGATAGGGGCTGAAGCCGCCCTCGCCGGTGTCATGGGCAAAGCCGCCCTTCTTCGCGCCGGCATTGAGCGCACGCACCGCGTTCGGGCTGAGCGCGCCAAAGCTCATCGCCGAGATGTTGAACACCGAGGCCGAGTAGGGCTTCTTGCAGTCCGGTCCGCCGACGACGACGCGAAACTTCTCCTCGGCATGCGCCTTCGGCGACACCGAGTGATGCATCCACTCATAGCCCTCGCGGTAGACGTCCTCCTGGGTGCCGAACGGACGCTTGTCGAGCTGCATCTTGGCGCGCTGATAGACCACCGCGCGGGTGTCGCGCGAGAACGGCATGCCGTCCTTCTCGCTCTCGAAGAAATACTGCCGCATCTCGGGGCGGATCTCTTCGAGCAGGAAGCGGATATGCGCCGAGATCGGGTAGTTGCGCAGCACCGCATGGCTCTTCTGGAGCAGGTCGCGGACGCCGAGCAGCGTCAGGGCGCCGAAGATCAGGATCGGGATCAGCAGGATGTCGAAGATCTTGCGGTCGGCGATGCCGAAGCCGATCAGGAGAGCGGTGACGACCGCGCAGATCGTCAGCACGATGAAGCGCGGCGAGAACGGCATCAGCAGGGTTTCCATGGCCCCCTCTTCCAACGGCCCACGCTTCGATTTTGGCGCTTTGCTATTTTCGTCGGCCACGATTCCCATCCTCTCGCCAGCTTGAGGCGGTACGATACGCCCGCGCCTGTCATACGGATATGACGCGGCCCTTGTTTCAGGCTAGCGAATTCCGCCGCCGCAGATCAATCCGCCGAGAGGTTAGGCTTTTGCAGTGCAGCAGAGGGAGTGGGGGTGGGAATAGTGGGGCGGCCGGGCAAGGTGCTTTACCCACCGCCGTCGTCCTGGCGAAAGCCAGGACCCATTACCCCTAAACGGGGTTGCGCGAAGACTGACAACGACCAGCCTTCGCCAAACTTGACTCGGTGGGTATGGGTCCTGGCTTTCGCCAGGACGACACCGAGAGGATAAACGAGCGGTGCTTACCGCTCGACGAACGCCTTCTCGATCACGAAATGGCCGGGCTTGTTGCCGCTTCCCTCGATGAAGTCGCGGCCTTCGAACATCACCTTCAGCTCTTCCAGCATCGCCGGGCTGCCGCACATCATGATGCGGTCGGTTGCGATGTCGAGCGGGCCCTGTCCGATGTCGTTGAAGATCTGCTCGGAGCTGATGAGGTCGGTGATGCGGCCCCGATTGCGGAACGGCTCGCGGGTCACGGTCGGATAATAGACCAGCTTGTCCGCGAGCAGCTCGCCGAACAGCTCGTCCTCGCGCAGATTGGCGACGAGCTTCTCGCCGTAAGCGAGCTCGGAGACCTGGCGGCAGCCATGCACCAGCACGATGGTCTCGAACTGCTCGTAGACGTCGGGGTCCTTGATCAGGCTCGCGAACGGCGCGAGGCCCGTGCCGGTCGAGAGCAGCATCAGCCGCTTGCCCGGGATGAGGTTGTCGGTGATCAGCGTGCCGGTCGCCTTGCGGCCGACCAGGATGGTGTCGCCCTCCTTGATCTTCTGGAGGCGCGAGGTGAGCGGGCCGTCCTGAACCTTGATCGAGAAGAACTCGAGCTCTTCCTCGTGGTTGGCGCTCGCCATGCTGTAGGCGCGCAGCAGCGGACGGCCGTCGACCTCGAGGCCGATCATCGCGAACTGGCCGTTCTGGAAGCGGAAGCCGGTATCGCGCGTGGCGCGGAAGCTGAACAGCGTGTCGGTCCAGTGCTGGACGGAAAGAACCTTCTCTCGGTAAAACGCGCTCATGATTTTCGATATTCCGAATAATTGCGGTTTTAGGGCAAAAGCACTGCCCGGCCCTGAAAGCGGGGCGGACACCATTGCCATGGCGGAGGATTTCGCGTGTGTGATCTACGCCATTGAGACCAATAATCAACCTCGTTTCGGATGCAATTGATGCCGATCAAACCGGCATTTGCGATGGAATTGGCCGCATCATTAATGAATCTGCTGCGTGGCGCGCACAGAGGGCAATTTCTTTTCCCTTTCGGGCTCGATGGCAGCACTTAATTTCCGTCGCGCTCGCGAGAATTTCATTAAGAATAGCTCTGATCTTCACCCCGGCTTGGCGCCGATGCCCGCATTTTTGCGGCTTTTGGCGACAGGAATGATTGAGACCCATGGCCAGCAGCGAACGCATCTTCGTCCAGGCGATCAGGCGCTATTGCGCCCGACATGGCATTGCCGTCGACATCCGCGCCGGTGGCTGGCTGATCGCGATGCGCCGGGGCGAGGCGCGCCACTTCGCCTTCGGCTACGACATCGGCCTCAACAGCGCCATCGCGCATCGCCTCGCCAACGACAAATCGGCGACCGCCGAGGCGCTGTCGCTTGAAGCCGTGCCCTGCATTCCTCATCATCTCTTCCTCAACCCGAGCATGGGCGCGCATGTCGCCGGCCCTGGTTGGCGTGAAGCGATGCTGGCGCTGCTTGCGCAGCACCCGCAAGGCGTGGTGGTGAAGCCGAACGAGGGCACGTCCGGACGCGCGGTGTTCAAGGTGACGAGCGCTGCCGAGCTCGATCGCGCCGTCAGCGAGGTTTTTTCGTCGAGCCTCGGCCTCGTGATCGCGCCTTATGTCGAGATCGAGGAGGAGGTCCGCGTGATCCTGCTCGATCGCAAGCCGATGATCGTCTACCGCAAGGACCGGCCGTCGGTCGTCGGCGACGGCGAGCATACGTTGCGCGAGCTCGCGATCGCGGCGGGACACGACGGGCAGCTCCGCGAGCTCGAAGCGCGCGAGGTGAATGCGGTCGTCCCGAACGGCAAACGGCGCATCCTGAACTGGCGGCACAATCTCGACGCCGGCGCGCGGCCGGTCCTGATGGAGATTGGCGAGGTGCACGCGGCATGCGTGAAGCTCGCCGTCGACGCCGCCAACGCCATCGGCATCGCCTTCGCCTCGATCGACGTGGTGCGCGTGGATGGCGCCTGGCGCGTGCTCGAGATCAATTCCGGCGTGATGATGGAGGCGCTGGCGAAGCTCCATCCGGAGCTGGTGCAGGCGACGTATGACGCGGCGCTGGACCGGGTGTTTGGGGAGAGATAGCAGCCGCGAGCTCGCTGCGCCCTCTCCCCTTGTGGGAGAGGGTGGCTCACCGCGTAGCGGTGAGACGGGTGAGGGGTCTCTCTCCGCGCGTGAAACTCTTGCGTCTGAATTTGCGGAGACAACCCCTCATCCGGCGCTTCGCGCCACCTTCTCCCACAAGGGGAGAAGGGAAGGCAGCGAGCCTCCGGCACGGCGCGATCACTAATTATTCGCGCTCGCCGAATCGTCCATCGCCTTGAAGGCTTCCTCGAGTTGCAGCGAGATCGGCACGTTGAGCCGTTCGCCGGTCGGAAGCCTGGCGGTGAACCATTTGTTGTAGAGCGGGACGAGGTCGCGGTTGGAGCCGAGCTTGCGGAAGGTGCGCTCGACCACAGCCGACAATTGCGGCTCGCCTTTCCTGAACATGATGCCGTAGGGGTCGTAGGACAAATAGTCGCCGGTGACGCGGTACTTGTCCTGCGCCTTGTGGCGCGCGATCAGGCCGGAGAGCAGGATGTCGTCGGTCGCGAACGCATCCGCCTTGCCGTCCGCGAGCATCTGGAACGATTGCTCGTGATCGGCGCCGACGGCGATGGTCAGCCCCAGCGAGGATTTCTTGTCGGCCGCTTGGATCGCCTGCTCATTGGTGGTGCCCTTCGTCACCACGATGGTCTTGCCCTTCAGGTCGGCCAGCGACTGGACGCTGGACGCCTTCGGCACCATCAGCTTGGTACCGGCGACGAACATCAAGGGGGAGAACGCGACGCGCTTGGCGCGCTCGGCATTGGCCGTGGTCGAGCCGCACTCCAGGTCGATCTTGTTCTGGAGCACCGCTTCGATGCGGTCGTCCGAGGTGACCTTGACGTAGTCGATCTTGAGATTGGGATCGTCGACCTCGACGCCGATCTCCTCGACGATGGCCTCGCAGAGTTCGAGGCTGTAGCCGATCGGGCGGCCCGACTGGTCGAGGAAGGAGAACGGCGGCGAGCTCTCGCGATAGCCGAGCCGCACGACATGCGCCTTCTTGATGGCCGACAGCGTCGGGCTGAGCCCTTCGCTCCCGGTCTGGGCGAGTGCTGTGGTCGCGAGCAACGATGCCGCGAGCCAGAGGCAGCCGCCGATCACTGACCTTGTCAGTGTCTGGCCCATGGTGTGCTCCTAACCATGGCCGGCCATGGCGGGCACTTCGCCCGGCACCATGTCATCAGGAACGGCGTCGCCCGGTCCCATCGCATGCTCCGGCCCAAGCTCGCCTTCCCACTTCGCGACGACCGAGGTCGCGAGCGTGTTGCCGATCACGTTGGTCGCGCTGCGGCCCATGTCGAGGAAGGTGTCGATGCCCATGATCATGAGCAGGCCGGCCTCGGGGATGTTGAACTGCGCCAGCGTCGAGGCGATCACGACGAGGGAGGCGCGCGGCACGCCGGCGACGCCCTTCGAGGTGATCATCAGCGTCGCCAGCATCGCGAGCTGCGTGCCGAGCGGCATGTCGATGTGGTAGCTCTGCGCGATGAAGATGCTCGCGAAGGTGCAGTACATCATCGTGCCGTCGAGGTTGAAGGAATAACCGAGCGGCAGCACGAAGCTCGAGATCCGCGACGAGGCGCCGAAGCGGTTGAGGCCCTCCAGCGTCTTCGGATAGGCCGCTTCCGAGCTCGCGGTCGAGAACGCGATCATCAGCGGCTCGCGGATCAGCTTCAGCAGGTGGCTGTAGCGCGGCCCGATCACGATGAAGCCCACGATCACCAGGATCGTCCACAGGAGCGCCAGCGAGAGATAGAAGCCGCCCATGAACACGACGAGCTTCCAGAGCACCAGCAGGCCGTTCTTGGCCACCGTCGCCGTGATGGCGGCCCACACCGCGAGCGGCGCGAACAGCATCACATAGCTCGTCACCTTGAGCATGATGTGGCCGATATCGTCGATCAGCGCCAGGATCGGCTTGGAGCGCTCCGGCATCGCGCCCATCGCCACCGAGAAGAACACGGCGAAGATCACGATCTGGAGGATCTCGTTCTGCGCCATCGCGTCCGCGATCGAGGTCGGGATCAGATGGGTCAGGAATTTCTCGATCGAGAAGGCCGAGACCGGCAGGCCGGTCGATTGGCCTGCCGCAGGCAGCGTGCCGGGGAAGTTGGCGCCGGGCTGAAGCAGATTGACCATGATCAGGCCGAGCATCAGCGAGACGAACGAGGCGCTGATGAACCACCCCATGGTCTTGGCGAAGATGCGGCCGAGCTTGGCGCCCGAGCCCATATGGGCGATGCCGCCGACCAGGGTCGCAAACACCAGCGGCGCGATGATCATCTTGATCAGGCGCAGGAACATCATGGCGATCAGGTTGATGGACGAGGCCCAGTCGGCGCGCGTATCGGGCAGGAAGTTGTAGATCGCCGAGCCCATGATGATGCCCAGCACCATCGCGCCCAAGATGTATTGCGTAAACCTGTTCGACATTGCTTACCCCCACGTACACCGGCGCTTCATGATGTCGCAGATATGGCGGCTGCGCAACTCGCTTGCCGGGTGGCCGCGTTGGCCGGATGTTCCCGTTGTGAAACGGCCCCCCGCGATCTAGCCTTCATGCAGCGCACAACGAATGCGCCTGCACGTTTTCTTTGCGGCAGCTGCATCAATAATCGTCAAACAAACGGAGAGGGAAACGCCATGAGCGGCAGCATCAATCGCCAGATTCTTCTGGTCGAAAAACCCAGCGGCAAGCTCGGCCCTGAACATTTCAAGATGGTCGACGGCGCGATGCCGGAGCCGAAGGACGGCGAGGCTTTGCTGCGCGTGCGTTACATCTCGCTCGACGCCGCCAACCGCGCCTGGATGCATGGCGCGACCTATCGTTCAGCCGTCGAAGCGAACAGCGTGATGGCCGGCGGCGGCATCGCCGAGGTCGTCAGCTCGAAGGCGCCGGGGTTGGCTGCCGGCGACATCGTGTTCGGCGACACCGGCTGGCAGGAGTTTGCGGCGGTGCCGGCAAAGCATCTCACCAAGATGCCGAAGCTGGAACCGATGACGCATCTGCTCAGCGTGTTCGGCATCGCCGGCCTCACCGCCTATTTCGGCCTGCTGGAGGTCGGCAAGCCCAAAGAGGGCGAGACCGTCGTGGTCTCCGCGGCGGCCGGCTCGGTCGGCTCGATCGTCGGGCAGATCGCCAAGATCAAGGGATGTCGCGTCATCGGCATCGCCGGCGGCGCCGACAAGTGCAACTGGCTGACCTCCGAGCTCGGCTTCGATGCCGCCGTCGACTACAAGGACGGCGCGGTGTTCAAGGCCCTGCGCGCGGCCGCGCCAAAGGGCATCGACGTCTATTTCGACAATGTCGGCGGCGACATTCTGGAAGCCTGCCTGCCGCAGATGAACAATTACGGCCGCATCGCCTGCTGCGGCGCGATCTCGCAATATGACGGTGCGCCTGCCGCGCACGGTCCGCGCGGCGTACCCGGCCTGATCGTGGTGAAGCGGCTCGTCATGCAGGGCTTCATCGTGATGGACTACATGAAGGACAGCCAGCGCGCGCTCGCCGAGCTCCAGGGCTGGGTCAAATCCGGCAAGCTGAAGGTGCAGGAGGACATTATCGACGGATTGGAGAACACGCCGAAAGCGCTGATCGGATTGCTCGCGGGCGAGAACCGCGGCAAGCGCATGGTCAAGCTCTGACGACGTATTGCTTGAGCATGATCTCCGCGCAAACGCATTCCGCGTCTGTCGCGAGGGAAAACCACTGCACACTTTGCGCTGACGCGGCCCTTCGGGTCCGGATCATGCTCTAGTTACGTCGCAATTGCGCCGGCATTATCCACTTGCGGTAGAGGCCAAAGCATCCAAAGATACCGCGCGCGAGGCATCACTCGCGACGATTGCGCTTGAATCACATTTGAAAATCGTCGGCGCTACCGACAGGGCGGGAATTCACTCAGATGTTCAACACGTTGAAACATGCATCAACGCGCACGGCGTTGCTCGCGGCCGCGCTCTTCGCAACTGCAACAGGCGCGGTCGCGCAAGCGCCGACCGACGCGCAGAAGAGCGCGATCCGGTCCGCATGCCGCTCGGACTTCATGGCGCACTGCTCGAGCGTCACGCCCGGCGGCGTGGAAGCGTATCAATGTCTGGCGAAGAACATGTCGAGCCTGTCACCTGGGTGCCAGACCGCGGTTCGCGCGGTCGAGCCCGCTGCGGCTCCGAAGACCGAAGCCGCGCCGGCCGCACCAAAGACCGAAGCTGCGCCCAAGACCGAGTCCAAGACGGAAACGGCGCCTGCGGCGCCGAAGGCTGAATCGGCGCCCGCCGAAAAGCCCGCCGCCGCACCAGCGCCGAAGGCAGCTGCCGCCAAGCAACCGAGCAGCGCGCAGGTTGCTGCGGTCAAGAGCGCGTGCCGCGCCGACTATCCCAAGGTCTGCGCCAGCGTGCCGCCGGGCGGTGCGCCCGCGCTCGAATGCCTGGAGAAGAACAAGGCAAAGGTTTCGCCCGCCTGCGAGAAGGCCCTGAGCGCCGCGGCCGGCGGCGGCGCGGCAGCAACGGCAGCGCCTGCGGGCGCAGCCCCTGCGGCGGCGGCAGCACCGGCGGCCGCGCCAGCCGTGATCGTTCTGCGCCCGCTGCGGCCGCGCGAAGAGCTGTTCATCGTCCGATCGGCCTGCGGCGCCGACATCCGCACGCTGTGCGCCGGTGTCGCGCCCGGCGGCGGCCGCATCGTGCAATGCATCGCCAGCAATGCCGCGTCGCTGTCGCCCGCGTGCAAGGACGTGCTGGCGCCGTTCGCGGCGCGATAAGGCAGCGCACGGCGACGCGCCGGAGTACACGACACCGATCGGCGGCATGCGCGAATGAATTCTCGCACGCCTGCCGCGATCAACCTTTGCGGGTATCGATTTCGATCACGACAAGACCGGGAGGACAACATGCGTTCATTGCTGCTGGTTGCTTCTGCACTCCTCGCCTTCGGGGCGACCATGACGTTCGAGGCCACCGACGCCAACGCGGTGGTGTGCGCCCGCGGCGTCTATCGCGCCGGCTGCGCCGGGCCGAACGCGGCCGTCGTGGTCCGCAAGCCGGTTCCGGTGGTCCGCTGTACCAGGGTGCTGGTGGACGGGGTCTACGTGAAGCGTTGCGTCTGATCGCCGGGTGGCCAAGAGGGCGCGCTTTGGCTATGGTTCGCTCCTGACGGTTTCGGACACGCGCAAGACGCAGGTCCGGAAGCGAGCTTTGGCGCGCCGCGCTTGGCCGATAATTCTGCTGGCGCGGGAGGCCGGAGCACATTAGTCTACCCCTAGATAGTAAGTATACTGTCAATTAGGGAGGCAGACGTTGCGGATCGCCGTGATTGGCGGGGGGCCCGGCGGGCTCTACTTCGCCTATCTCTGGAAGAAGCGTCATCCCGAGGATCAAGTCGACCTGTTCGAACAGAACCCGGCCGACGCGACCTGGGGTTTTGGCGTGGTGTTCTCCGACCAGGCCCTGGAGTTCCTGCGCGCCGACGACCCCGAGACGGTCGATGCGATCGCGCCGCATATGGAGAGCTGGGAGAACATCACGCTCAACCTGCAGGGCGGCAGCGTCGCCATCGACGGGGTCGGCTTCTCCTCGATCGGGCGGCTTGAGCTCTTGCAGTTCCTTCAGCAGCGCGCGCTCGATGTCGGGGTCACGCCGCGCTTCGACACGCAAATTCACGGGATCGACCAGCTCAACGGCCACGATCTGATCGTCGCCGCCGACGGCTTGAACTCGCTGGTGCGCCGCGCTTACGAGGGCGATTTCGGCACCTCGCTGTCCTACTCCTCCAACAAGTTCGTCTGGTACGGCACCTCGAAGCGCTTCGACACGCTGTCACAGACTTTTGTGAAGACCGACCGCGGCGCCTTCAACGCCCATCACTACCGCTATTCGCCGACCATGAGCACCTTCCTGGTCGAGTGCGACCACGCCACCTGGCAGGCCTATGGCTTCGCCTACAAGGACGTCGAACAGTCCAAGGGCGTCTGCGAGGAGGTGTTCGCCGACACGCTCGGCGGCCACTGCCTCGTCTCCAACAAATCGGTGTGGCGCAATTTTCCCTGGGTCTGGAACGAGCACTGGTCGTTCAAGAATATGGTGCTGATCGGCGACGCGCTGCACTCGGCGCATTTCTCGATCGGCTCCGGCACGCGGCTCGCGATCGAGGACGCGATCGCGCTGGTCAAGGCGCTGGAATCCGATGCGCATCTGAACACCGCATTGCTTCGCTACCAGGCCGCGCGCAAACCGGTCGTGCAGAAGCTCGTCGACGCCGCACGAACCAGCGCCTCCTGGTACGAGAACTTTGCCCAGCACATGCAGCTCGACCTGATGGATTTTGCTTACAGCTACATCACCCGCTCCGGCCGCATCGACGATTCCCGGCTGCGGGCGATGTCGCCGGCCTTCATGGCGCGTTACGAGGCCGCCAAGAACGGTGGGGATGCGGCCAGTGAGGCTACCGCATGAGCAACGAGATTTGCGACCAGGTGCCCGCGGACAGCGCGGGCGCACGCGAGATCGGCTTTGCCGTTCCGGAAATCTACAACGCCAGCCGCGTGCTGTTCGACAATCTCGGCAAGGGATATGGCGACAAGCTCGCGCTGATTGGTCCGGCGGGCACGCGCACATATGCCGAGCTCTGCGCGGAGGCTTGCCGCTGGGGCAACGGCTTCATCTCGCTCGGCCTCAAGCGTGGCGATCGCGTGCTGCTGTTCCTCGACGATACGCCGGCTTATCCCGCCGCCTTCTTCGGCGCCGTGCGTGCCGGCTTCGTGCCGCTCCTGATCAACACGCTGACGCCGCCGGACCTGTTGCAATTCTATCTCGCCGATTCCGGCGCGACCGTCGCGGTGGCCGAGTCCGAATTCTGCGCGCGCTTCAATGCAGAGGCGTGCAAGGACACGAGCCTGCGTACGCTGATCGTCGTCAATGGCGGAATGGGCGAGCGTGCTGCGCCTGCGGCGGTCGCGGCGGCAAGCTGGCTTGCGCAATTCCCGGCCGAGCTTGCGGAAGCGAATACCCATCGCAACGAGATGGCGTTCTGGATGTACTCGTCCGGCTCGACCGGCCGGCCCAAGGGCATCGTGCACCTCCAGCACGACATGACCTATAGCGAGGTGGCCTTCGCGCAGAATGTGTTGAAGCTGACGCCTGACGACATCTGCTTCTCGGTGCCGAAGATCTTCTTTGCCTACGGGTTCGGCAACTCCGTCACCTTCCCGTTCTCGGTCGGCGCGGCGACGCTGCTGCTACCGGGACAGCCGAAGCCGGCGACGATCTTCGCGGCGATCGAGCAATACAGGCCGACCGTCTTCTTCGGCCTGCCGACGCTTTACACCTCGCTGACCAAGGCCGAGGGCGCGCAACAGACGAACTTCTCGTCGCTGCGCATGGCGCTCTCCGCAGCCGAAGTGCTCTCGGCCGAAGTCTTCAACGGCTGGAAGACGCTCACGGGGCTCGAAATCGTCGAAGGCCTCGGCTCGACCGAGGTGCTGCACATCTATCTCTCCAACCGTCCCGAACGGAAGAAGCTCGGCGCCGCGGGCCTGCGCGTGCCCGGCTACGAGGTCGCGCTGCGCGACAAGGACGGAAGCGAGGTCGGCGACGGCGAGGAAGGCATCTTGTGGGTGCGCGGCGATTCCAACACGCCACTGTACTGGAATCGGCCGGACAAGTCCACCGAGACCATCCGCGAGGGCGGGTGGATCTACACCGGCGACCGCTTCGTCCGCGATGCCGACGGCTTCCACTTCTTCCGCGGCCGCGCCGACGATCTTATCAAGATCTCCGGCCAGTGGGTCTATCCGCTCGAGGTCGAGCTCTGCCTCGCCGATCACCCCGACATCCGCGAATGCGCGGTGTTCGCCGCCGAGCTGCCCGATCGTCGCATGACGCTGAAGGCGGTGGTGGTGATGAACAGCCGTGCCGTAGACCAAAACGAGGCGACGCGGCGGCTACAGGATTACGTGAAGGGCAAGCTCTTGCCCTACAAATATCCGCGCGAGGTGATCTTCATCGACGAACTGCCGAAGACGGGGACAGGGAAGATCGACCGGCAGGCGTTGCTGCGGATGTGAGGGGACTGCGTTGCAACAACCTCAATGTCGTCCCGGCGAAGGCCGGGACCCATACGCCGCAGCAGTAGTTGTTGCGTGAAGTGGTCGTTATCAATCTTCGCAAAACAAAGATTTGTGGCTATGGGTCCCGGCCTGCGCCGGGACGACGGCGGAGTTTTTAGCCGCCACCGCGGCAAATCACCCCCTCACCCGCCCTTCCCCAGATGCTCCAGCGCGTCCTCGGCCCGCAGCGGCACCCGCGAGACTTCGTTGTTGAGATCGACGAGCTGCACCAGAAGTCCCATCAGCGCCTTGCGGTCGGCGGGCTTCAGCGGCTCCAGCATGCGCGCCTGGGCGCGTTCGACGGCGGGAATGATCTCGCGCAGGATCGCGGCGCCTGATTTCGTCAGGTAGAGCAGCTTGATCCGCTTGTCCTCGGGCGCGGGCTTGCGCTCGATATAGTCCTTGGCCTGAAGCCGTTCGATCACGCTGCCGAGGGTGGAGCGGTCGAAGGCGATCACCGCCGACAGCCGCGTCGCATCGATGCCGGGATGGGTGTGGATCGCGATCAGCGCCCCATACTGCACCGGCGTGAGATCGAACGCCTTGCACTCCTCCATGAAGATCGAGACCGCGATCTGCTGCATGCGCCGGAACAGATAGCCCGGCGCGGCATAGACCGCGTCCATCGTGATCGGGGGAGGAGGCTTACTCGGCATCGGGCTGCTTCTCCGGTGCGGCATCGGCGAACGCCGGCAGCGCCTTGGCGGCGGCCTCCGCCTTCAGCAGGCGCGGATAGGCCGAGACGTCGACGCCGAAGCGGCGCGCGTTGGCAAGCTGCGGCACGAGGCAGAGATCGGCGAGCGTCGGCGCATCGCCGAAGCAGAACGGGCCCGGCTCGTCCCTGATCAGCGTTTCGCACGCCGACAGTCCCTCGCGGTTGACCCAGGCGGCCCAGTCCTGGACCTTCTCTTCGGCAAGCCCCAGTTCGCGCAGCCGCGCCAGCACCTTCAGGTTCTGCACCGGATGGGTGTCGCAGGCGATCGCCAGCGCAAACGCCCTCACCTTGGCGCGTCGCAGCGGATCCTTCGGCAGCAGCGGTGGATTGGGGTGCGTCTCGTCGAGCCATTCGATGATCGCGACCGATTGGGTCAGCACCGTACCGCCATCGTTCTCCAGCGCCGGCACCAGCCCTTGCGGATTGATGGCGAGATAGGCGGGCGCGCATTGCTCGCCCTTGCGAAGATGATGCGGCAGATGCTCGGCGCCGAGGCCCTTCAGATTCAGCGCGATCCGCACCCGGTAGGCGGCGCTGGAGCGGAAATAGCCGTGCAGCTTCATCGGAACCCTCCCTTTTGTTTTGTCATTCCGGGGCGATGCGTCAGCATCGAACCCGGAATCTCGAGATTCCGGGTTCGGCTCTTCGAGCCGCCCCGGAATGACCTTCCCCCTGCGTTGACGCTACCTAGATCGTCAGTATACTGTCAATCAACAAAACGACGGGAGCCGCACCATGGAAGCCGTGACCAAGACGCCGGAACGCGAGGCGTTCTACAAGAAGATCGACGGCGAAAATCTCACCGCGCTGTGGACGGTGATGGGCGATCTGATCACGCCGGAGCCGAAGAGCGCCTGCCGGCCGCACCTCTGGAAATTCGACGTCATCCGCGACTACATGCGTGAAGCCGGCAAGCTGATCACGGCCAAGGAGGCCGAGCGCCGCGTGCTGGTGCTGGAGAACCCGGGCTTGCGCGGGCAATCAAAAATCACGACCTCGCTCTATGCCGGCGTGCAGATGGTGGTGCCCGGCGACGTCGCCCCCGCGCATCGGCACAGCCAGTCGGCGCTGCGCTTCGTGCTCGAAGGCAAGGGCGCCCACACCGCCGTCGACGGTGAGCGCACCGCGATGGAGCCCGGCGATTTCATCATCACGCCGTCGATGACCTGGCACGATCATTCCAACGAGACCGACGAGCCGATGTTCTGGCTCGACGGCCTCGATATCCCGCTGGTGCAGTTCTTCGACTGCTCCTTTGCGGAAGGCGCGAAGGAGGACCAGCAGAGGATCACGAAGCCCGCCGGCGACAGCTTTGCGCGCTATGGCCACAATCTGCTGCCGGTCGACGTGAAGCGGAGCTCGAAGACCTCGCCGATCTTCAGCTATCCCTATGCCTATACCCGCGAGGCGCTGGAGAAGGCTCGCGCGAGCCAGGAATGGGACGCCTGTCATGGGCTGAAGCTGAAGTTCAGCAATCCCGAGACCGGCGACTTTGCGATGCCGACCATCGGCACCTTCATCCAGTTGCTGCCAAAGGGCTTCAAGACCGCGCGATATCGCTCCACCGATGCGACGGTGTTCTGCCCGATCGAAGGCCGCGGCCGCAGCCGCATCGGCGATGCCGTTTTCGAATGGGGCCCGCGCGACCTGTTCGTGGTGCCGAGCTGGCACTGGGTGACGCACGAGGCCGACGACGACGCCGTGCTGTTCAGCTTCTCGGATCGGCCCGTGCAGCAGAAGCTCGACCTGTTTCGCGAGGATCGGGGGAATGCGTAAGGCGGGGTGCTATAGCCTTACATTCGGTGTCGTCCCGGCGAAGGCCGGGACCCATACCGCGTAATCTATCGGGGAACAGCGGTATTCGTACCGACCAAAGGTAACTACCAGTCTTCGCCAAACCGCTCCCTGTGGGTATGGGTCCCGGCCTTCGCCGGGACGACGACGGAGGTTGTGGCGCGCGGCTTCGTCCACATCATCATTGCGAACGCAGCTACCGCCAGTGCAGCAACCGCGTCTCCAGCAGATTGATCACCTTGCCCACCGCGAGGCCAAACACCGATAGGATCACCACGCCCGCGAGCAGCTGATCCGTCTGCATCAGATTGCCGGCCTGGAGCACAAAGGCGCCGATGCCGTATTGCGCGCCGATCATCTCGGCGCTGACGACGAGCAGCAGCGCCACCGAGGCAGTGATGCGGAAGCCGGCGAGGATCGCCGGCAGCGCGCCCGGCCAGATCACCTTGCGCACAATGGTGGCGAAGGGCACGTTGAAGCTCTGCGCCATGCGGATGAGGTTGCGCGGCACCGCATCGACGCCGCTATAGACCGAGATCGCGGTCGAGAAGAACACACCCAAGGCAATGGTCGCGATCTTCGGCTCTTCGCCGATGCCGAGCCAGAGGATCAACAGCGGCAGCAGTGCGATCTTCGGGATCGGGAACAGCGCCGAGATGAAGGTGATGCCGACGCTGCGCGCGAGCCGCGACAGGCCAATGGCAAAGCCGACGGCGACGCCGGCCGCCGTTCCCAGCAGCCAGCCGACACCGATGCGCAGCAGCGAGGCCGAAAGGTGCTGCCAGAGCGCGCCTGACATCGCCAGCTCGTAGATCGCGCGCACGATCGCCAACGGCGCCGGCAGGAACAGCGGATTGACGAGACCGGCGCTCCCGGCCGCCTGCCAGATCGCGATGACGAGGGCGAGCGCGATCCAGCCGCCGAAGCGGCTGCTCGCCGGCACGAAGCCCGCGCCGCGAAAGCGGACGCGCCGGGTCGCCTCGCTCTTGACAGGTGTCTCCGCCACCGGCGCGCGATCAAGCATGCTGGACCTCGCGCTCGGCATCGATCGCCTCGTGGCGGATCAGCGACCAGATCTGGTTCTGAAGCAACAGCAGCTTTTCGCGCGCCGCGGTTTCGCCGCGCTCGGCGCGCGTCATCGGCACGGTGACGACCTCGCGGATCCGCCCGGGCCGGCGCGACAGCACCACGATGCGGTCGGCGAGCCGCGCCGCCTCTTCGAGATTGTGCGTGACATAGACCGCGCCCATGCCGCCGTCGGCGAGCAGGCGGACGAAGTCCTCCATCAACAACTCGCGGGTCTGCGAATCCAACGCCGAGAGCGGCTCGTCCATCAGCAGGATGGCAGGCCTGACCGCCAGCGCCCGCGAAATCCCGACGCGCTGGCGCATGCCGCCGGAGAGCTGCTTTGGATAGGTCTTGCGAAAATCGGTCAGGCCGGTGCGGCGCAGCGCATCCTCGACCAGCGCGCGGCGCTGCGCCGCCGAGAGCTGGGCGTGCAGCAGCGGAAATTCGACGTTCTCCTCGACCGTCGCCCAGGGCAGCAACGCAAAATCCTGGAACACGAAGGTGAGCGGATTGAGACTGTCCGCCGGCGGCGCCCCGCGCAGCTCTGGCGCGCCGGAGGTCGGCTGCAACAGCCCGCCGAGGATCGACAGCAGCGTGCTCTTGCCGCAGCCGGAAGGACCGACGATCGCGACCACCTCGCCGGCGCTGACGGTGAAGGAGACGTCGTCGAGCACGGCGAGGTCGCCGAAGCGGTGGGTGATGTGGTTGGCGATCAGGTCCATGCTGTCTCGTCTATCCGGTTCTCCGTCGTTCCGGGATGATCCGAAGGATCAGACCCGAAACCTCGAGATTCCGGGTTCGATGCTTCGCATCGCCCCGGAATGACGAAAGGTTAGTCCGCCTTCACATAGTCCTTTGCGATGATCGCATTGGCATCAAAGCCCTTGTCGGCGAAGCCCTGCTCCTGGAGCCATTTGATCTGGTTGTCGACGTTCTTGACGTCGAGCTTGCCGTCGGGATCGATGTAGGCGCAATTGCCGACCACCTGCTCGACCGGCAGATTGGTGTACTTCGCGATGATCTCCAGCAGCGGCTTGGTCTGCTCGTTGACGGGCGCCACGCCGTCCTTCATCGCGGCGAGGATCACGTCGTGGTATTCGCGGTCAGCCTTTGCCAAAGCGCCGAGCAGCTTGGTCACCAGCGCCTTGTTGGTCAGCGTCTTCGGCGAGGCGAACACCGCGCCCAGCTGCCAGGGCGTCTCGTCCCCGACCCAGCCCAGGAACTTCGCGCCGCCCTCGTCCATCAGCTTGCGCGCGGTGGAGATCGGCAGCAGCGCGGCATCGACGGTCTCGCCCTTGAGCGCGGCCGCCGCATTCGACAGCGACTGCAGCGGGATGATCTTCACGTCGGCGAGCTTGAAGCCGTATTTGTCGGCGAGCAGGCCGAGCGAATAGTGGAAGGATGATCCGACCTGCGTGACCGCGACGCGCTTGCCCGCGAGGTCCTTCGGCGTCTTCAGCCCGGCCGCGTAAGCGTTGTTGCTGGCGAAATAGCCGATCAGGGGATAGCCGGCTTTTTCGCGGCTCATGCCGCCGATCACCTTGAGCACGCCCTTGCCGGCGAGATTGTAGAGACCGGCGGTGAACGCGGTGACGCCGAAATCGACGTCGCCCGAGGTGGTGGCGACCGCGATCGGCTGCGCCGCGTCGAAGAACTTCAGCTCGACGTCGAGCCCGGCCTCGCGGAAATAGCCCTTGTCCTGCGCGATGAAGACCGGCGCGGAGGAGGACAGGCGGAGCACGCCGATCCTGGCCTTCAGCGCGTCCTCGGCCTGCGCCGCGCCCATCGCCATGATCGCCACCAGGCCCGCAAGCGCGAGCCGCGCAATCCCGATCATCCGGTTTCCTCCGTCGTTGTCTTGGTCGTTCTCTTGCAGCCCGTCAAAGCCCTTCGGGCACGGGCTGGTCCCGTCCGATGAAGGCGCCCTGTTGTTTCAACGTTTCCTGCAATTTTTCAATGGGGATGTCACGCGGGATCCGATTTCCGGAGAGCGCCAGCGCGGCGGCGGAACCTGCGGCCTCCCCCATCACGAAACAGGCACCCGAGACGCGGGCGGCCGACTGGCCCTCATGGGTCATCGAGGCGCAGCGGCCGGCGACCAGCAGATTGTCGACGCCCTCGGGCACCAGCATCCGGTAGGGCAGCTCGTTATAGCCGCGCGATTCCGGGATTGGCGGAAAAGTGAAGATCACATCGCCGGGAACATGAGCCTCGATCGGCCAGCCGTTGACGCCGATGGAATCCTCGAACGAGGCACAGCCGAGCACGTCCTCGCCGCTGAGCTGGTAGCCGCCTTTGATGCGGCGGGTCTCGCGGATGCCGAGCTGCGGCGGCAGGTCCACGATGTAGGACTTCTCAAAACCCGGCACCGTGCGCAGGAATTCGAACGCGGCGAGCGCCTGCCTGCGGCCCTCGATCTCGCCGCGGGTGAGATCGTCGGGCTCGATGCCGTTGATGGCGTGGCCATCCTCGCGCGCGACCTGCGTGAAATTCACCCGCCATTCGATGCCGGATTTCTGCGGCCGCACGATGGCACTTTTCCGCGGGAATTTGTGGGTGCCGGCGGCGAGCGCCTTTTCCATCAATTGCGGGATGGTGCGCCAGGCCTCGCCCGCCTTTTCCGGATCGATATTGTTGAGACGGAGCATCATCGACGGGTAGAGCGGATGGCCGTGTTCGTCGCCGACTTCGAACGGCGCCCCGGCCCAGACCGCGAGATCGCCGTCACCGGAGCAGTCGATGAAAATCTCCGAACGCACGGCCTGCCGGCCGGCCTTGGTCTCGACCATCAGCGCGTCGATGCGGCTGTTATCGCCCATCACCACGCCGGCGCCGAGCGCATGGAAGAGGATATTGACCTTGTGACTTGCCAGGAGTTCGTCGGCCGCGATCTTGTAGGCCGCGGTGTCGTAGGCCTGGGCAAAGACCTTGCCGAGGATCAGATGCGGGGTGTTGATGCCGTTGAGCAGGTCGATCCGTGCCAGGAGCTCGGACGCCATGCCCTGCACCAGCCGGTGGGCCTGGCCGTAGACGTTGCCGTGCAGGCCGCAGAAATTGGTGACGCCGGCCGCGGTGCCCATGCCGCCGAGGAAGCCGTAACGCTCGATCAGCAGCGTCTTCCGCCCCGCCCGCGCTGCCGACGCCGCCGCGATAATGCCGGCCGGACCGCCGCCGAGCACGACCACCTCATATTCGCCGTAGAGCGGCACCCGGCGCGCTGGTTCTTCGATCGTCGTGGCCCGCATGGCGCGTCCTATCCCTGAAAATCCTTGCTTGGGACCGACTATGAATTAACGCGAGGCGGGCTACAATCCACCAAATTACGCGATCAGCTTTCTCGAATCGCGAAAGGTCAGAGATGGACATCCTGGTGAACCTTCAGGCGTTCCTCGCCACCGCGGATGCGGCCGGCTTCTCTGCCGCCGCGCGAAAGCTCAATGTCTCGACCTCCGTGGTGGCCAAGCGCGTCACGCAGCTGGAGGCGCGGATCGGCACGCCGCTGTTTCACCGCTCGACCCGGCAATTGCGGCTGACCGACGCCGGCCAGCGCTATGTGCATCGCGCGCGTGGCGTCGTCACAGACGCCACCGACCTGCTGTCGCGCATGGGCGAGAAGGGCCACGATCTCGTCGATCACCTTCGCATCAAGGCGCCGACCTCGCTGACGGTGGCGCGCCTCGCCGACGCCTTCAGCGCCTTCCAGACCCAGAATCCGCGACTGAAGCTCGAGATCGTGCTGATCGACCGCCCGGTCGATCCCGTCACCGAAGGCTTTGATATCGCCATCGGCGCCTTCCCGCACTCCTTCGGCGGCGTGGTCGACGAGCCGCTCTGCGCGCTGAAGCGGCTGCTCTGCGCTTCCCCCGCCTACTTGAAGAAGCACGGCACGCCAAAGCATCCGCGCGACCTCGTCGAGCATCGCTGCCTCAGCTTTCTGCCGACGGGACCGGAATGGATTTTTGACGGGCCGCGCGGCCGCATCAGCATCCAGGTCAGCCCGCTGCTCTCCTCCAACGAGGGACACGTGCTGGCGCGCAGCGCCATCGCCGGCAACGGCATCGCGCTGATCTCGCATTATCTCGTCGCCGATGCCTTGCGCGACGGCACGCTCAAGCCGGTGCTGCGCGACTTTCCGATTCCGGAATTGTGGGTGAAGGCCGCGATCCCCGAACGCCGGCGCAACGCGGCGGCGGTGCAGGCGCTGCTCACCCTGCTGAAAACGTCACTCGCGTCGTCGCTGTAAGCCGCGTCGCGCGGCTGTCACAAGATCGCAGTTGCTCTTGATTGTCGGACCTGAGAGAAGGGCCGCCATGGATTCGATAGTCGTGAAATTCGCCCTGCCAGCCCTGATCGCTCTTGCGATCTCCACCACTCCCGCCGCAACCGTGGAGCAGAACTGCCGCTTCATCCAGGCCAAGGCCGATCGCGAGGCCTGCTACATGCGGCAGGAGGAAGAACTGGCCGCAAAGCGCAAGCCTGCTGCGCCCGTGAATGAGGGCAAGACGCTCGAAACGCTGCGCCAGATGCGGCAGGACGACGACGCCGTCTATCGCAGCATCAACAACATTTGCCGCGGCTGCTGAGCCGAGAACGCTCAGCCTTTCCCGCCACCCCAATTCCCCGCCCGCTTCTCGGCGAACGAGGCCAGCCCCTCCGCCGCCTCCGAGCTCTGGCGCTTGACCGAATGCAGGTGCACGAGCCGCGTGTACGCCGCATCGTCCACCGCCATCCCGCCGAACGAGCTCTCCAGCGCGAGCCGCTTGGTCTCGGCCATCGCCTCGGGTCCGTTGGCGAGGAGCTGCCCGACCACCTTGGCACCGGCGGCCTCCAACTCGGCGAGCGGCACGACCTCGTGGACGAGACCGATGCGGCGGGCGTCTTCGGCGCCGAAACGTTCGCCTGTCAGCGCGTAGCGGCGGACTTGCCGTACACTGATGGCATCGCAAAGCTGCGGGATGATGATCGCCGCCGTCAGGCCCCAGCGCACCTCCGTGATCGAGAACAGGGCATTGTCCGCCGCGATCACGACGTCGCAGGCCGCGATCACGCCGGTACCGCCGCCGAAGCAGCCGCCCTGCACCAATGCGACGGTCGGAATCGGCAGCGTGTTGAGCCGCTGCACGGCCTCGAAGGTCGCCCGCGATGCCGCTTCGTTGGCCTCGGCCGATTGCGGCCGCACGCCGTTGATCCATTTGAGGTCGGCGCCGGCCTGGAAATGCTTGCCGTTGCCCCGGAGGACCACGACGCGCAAATTGGGCCTCTTGCCGAGATCGTCCATGGCCGCGAGCGCGCCCGCGATCAACGCGCCGTCATAGGCGTTGTTGACTTCCGGCCGGTTCAACGTGACGGTCGCAACCCCACGCTCATCCAAAGTCCACAAAACGGGGTTGGCAGTCATCGGCGATCCTCCGGTCGTTTGTTTGCCCTGCACTATGGCCGAGGCCACGCGCCCTGATCCATATCTTTCCGGCGTGGGGCGGCCGCGTCCATCGCATGGCGGCTTGTGTCATGCTGGCGTGGGGTGGCAGCAAAGGGATCAGGACGGGACATCACATCATGCGCATTTGCATTTTCGGCGCGGGCGCCGTCGGCAGCCACATTGCGGTCCGGCTGGCGCGCGCCGGCCATGAGGTCTCGTGCGTGATGCGGGGGGCGCATCTGGAGGCGGCGCGTGCGGGCGGCCTGAAGCTGCGTGTCGGCGATTCCGAGGTCACCGCCAAGGTGAACGCCTCCGGGGATCCCGCCCAGCTCGGCCCGCAGGACGTCGTGATCAGCACCTTGAAGGCCACCGCGCTGACCGGACTGGTCTCCAGCATCAAGCCGCTGCTGCAAGACGACACGGCGATCGTGTTCGCGCAGAACGGCATTCCCTGGTGGTACGGCATCGGCCTGCCGCCGCGGCACCCGACGCCGCCGGACATTTCCTTCCTCGACCCGGGCGGGCGCCTGCGCGCCTGCATCCCGAAGGAGCGGATCATCGGCGGCGTCATCTTCTCCTCCAACGAGGTGGTCGCGCCCGGCGTGGTGCAGAACCTCACCCCGGACCGCAACCGCCTGCTGATCGGCGAATGCGACGACCGCAATTGCGAACGCATCACGAAACTCCGCGGCGTCCTCAACGATGCGCGGCTGGAATCGCCGCCGGTGGCCGAGATCCGCGAAGCGATCTGGTCAAAGCTGCTGACCAACATGTCGCTGTCGGTGCTGTGCCTGCTGACCGGCCAGACCGCACGCGGCGTGCGCGACGACCCCGCCTTTGCCGAGGTCATTCCGCGCATGTTGAACGAGGCCAACGACATCGCGCAGCACTTCATTCCCGAGGTCAAGCGCGTCACGCGCAGCGGCCCCGCCCCCAACCACAAGCCGTCGCTGCTGCAGGATTACGAGATCGGCCGCGCCATGGAGATCGACGTGCTGGTGAAGGCGCCCGCCGCCTTCGCGCGCACCTCGGGCCTGCCGACGCCGACCCTCGACCTGATCGCCGCGCTGGCGATCCAGAAGGCGCGCGACAAGGGGCTTTATTCGGCCTGAGTTCAGGCGAGCCCGCCGATCCAGGTCGTGAGCGCGTCGAGCACCTCGGTGAGCGCCTCTTCGTTGCTACGGCCGGACTTCTTCAGTACCGCGAAAGAGTGATCGCCGCCCTCGACCTCATGCAGCGTCGCCTTCGGGCCAAGCCCTTCGACGACGGGCTTGAGGATGCCGAGGTCGGCAAGCTTGTCGCGCGTGCCTTGCAGGAACAGCATCGGGATAGCGATGCCCGCGAGGTGCTCGGCGCGCTCCGCCGACGGCTTGCCGTCGGCATGCAGGGGAAAGCCGAGGAAGGCGAGCCCTTTGACACCAGGCAATGGAGCCTTGGACTGCGCCTGCGAGGTCATCCGCCCGCCGAAAGACTTGCCGCCGGCGACGAGCGTCACGCCGGGGCACAGCCGCGCCGCCTCCGCGACCGCCGCGCGGATGGCGGCGTGCGCGACCGCCGGCTGGTCGGGACGTCCTTGCTTCTTTTCCATATAGGGGAAATTGAAGCGGAGCGTCGCGATGCCGCGCTCCGCGAGGCCTTCCGCAACCTTGTCCATGAACGCATGCCGCATGTCGGCACCTGCGCCGTGCGCCAGCACGTAACAGGCGCGCGCATTTTCGGGCTGCGTCAGGATCGCGGAGACCGTGCCGATGCGCTCGATGTCGAGCTTGAGCTCTTGAGTTTTGGTCGCCACAATCAGCCATCCCGACAGACGCTGCTCCGGCCGCCTTGGTAGCGTCACCGGCGCAGCCTGAAAACACAATAATTGTCGCCGCCGACCAGCCTACCAAGCCGGAACGACGCATCAACCGAGGTGACCATGTCCTACCGCTCCTCCTGGATGACCGAAGAGCTCGACGTCTTTCGCGACCAGTTCCGGAAGGACCTGGCGCCGCATGCCGAAAAATGGCGCGAGCAGAAGATGGTGGACCGCTTCGCCTGGCGCGGGCTCGGCGAGATGGGCGCGCTCTTGGCGAGCGTACCGGAGGAATATGGCGGCCTGGGCGCAACCTTCGCCTATGACGCCGCCCTGCTGGATGATCTCGAGAGCACGGTGCCGGAGCTGACGACCGGCGTCTCCGTGCACAGCGCCATCGTCGCGCACTACATCCTCAATTACGGCTCGGAGGAGCAGAAGAAGCGCTGGCTGCCGAAGATGGCGAGCGGCGAGATGGTCGGCGCCATCGCCATGACCGAGCCCGGCACCGGCTCGGACCTCCAGGCTGTGAAGACCACCGCGAAGAAGCAGGGGAATTCCTACGTCATCAACGGCCAGAAGACTTTCATCACCAATGGCCAGGCCGCCGATCTCGTCGTCGTGGTCGCGCGCACGGGCGAAGCCGGTGCGAAAGGCATTTCGCTGATCGTGGTCGAGACCGCAGGCGCGGACGGCTACAAGCGCGGGCGCAACCTCGACAAGATCGGCCTGCACGCTTCCGACACGTCGGAGCTGTTCTTCGACAACGTCACGGTGCCGCCGGAAAACCTGCTCGGCAAGGAGGAAGGCCAGGGTTTTGTCCAGCTGATGCAGCAATTGCCGCAGGAGCGCCTCGCGCTCGCGGTCGGCGCCGTCGCCTCGATGGAGCGCGCGGTCAAGCTCACCACCGAGTACACCAAGGAACGCAAGGCCTTCGGCAAGCCGCTGATGGATTTCCAGAACACCGCCTTCACGCTCGCCGAGCGCAAGACCGAAGCGATGATCGCGCGCGTCTTCGTCGACTGGTGCGTCGAGCGCCTGGTCGCCGGGGATCTCGACACCGTCACGGCGTCGATGGCGAAATACTGGTGCTCGGACAAGCAGGTCCAGACCGCCGACGAATGCCTGCAGCTGTTCGGCGGCTACGGCTACATGCAGGAATACCCGATCTCGCGCATCTTCATCGATTCCCGCATCCAGAAGATCTATGGCGGCACCAACGAGATCATGAAGCTGTTGATCGCAAGGTCGCTGTGACCCGGCTGGTTACCTCATCCGCTTGTCGGCCGCGATGAAGTCGATGAAGGTCCTCACCTTCGCGGAGAGGTATTTGCGGCTCGGATAGACCGCGAACAGGCGCCCTTCGAAGATGATGTCGTCGGGCAGGATGTGCACGAGCCGGCCGGCGGCGATGTCGTCCGCGACCAGCCATTTCGGCAGGAAGGCGAAGCCCATGCCTTCCAGCGCGGCCATGTGGAGCAGCGTCTCGTTGCCGCTGCGCAGGACCGGGTTGAGCTTGATGGTCTCGACCGTGCCGTTCCTGTTCACGGAGAAGCTCTCTCCCGGATAAAGCGCATAGTGCAACAGCGCCTGGCCTGAGAGATCGGCGAACTTCGTCGGGCGTCCGGCGCGTTTGAGGAACGCAGGGGCTGCAACCAACAAGAAGGGGACCTTGGTGATGGGACGCGCGATCAGCGCCTCGTCCGGCGTGCCGGTCGCGCGCAAGGCGAGATCGAATCCCTCCTCGACCAGATTGACCAGCCGCCCGCTGAGATCGACGTCGAGGCACACCTCCGGATAACGAGCCTGGTAATCCGCCAGCACGCCCGCGAAGATCGCATTCGCCATCCACACCGGCGCGGTCAGCCGCAGCGTACCGCGCGGAACGACGGTCGCCTTGCTGACGGCGGCCTCGACCTCGTCGAGCGAATCCAGCATCTGCCGCGCCTGCTCGAAATAGAGCGCGCCGCTCTCGCTCAGGCTGACGCGCCGGCTGGTGCGGTTGAGCAGCCGCGTGCCCAGCCGCTTCTCGAGCTGCATCACGTGCTTGCTCGCCATGGCGGGCGAAATGCGCAGGCGCTGCGCCGCGGTCGCAAAGCTCTTCAGCTCCGCGACCAGGCAAAACACCCTCATGCTGACCAGCGAGTCCATGAAATCATCAACATCCAGGAAAGGAATCAATCATGGAATGCATAATGATCAAATGAGGCGAAACCATCAAATGGTGGCGACCCACAGACCCTGGAGATCCACCATGACCGCCACCACCTTCGAAACCGCCACCCCGGGCCGCGCCCTTCGCATCGGCCTCTGGGCCGCACAGGGCCTGATCTTCTTCGTCTTCGCCTCGGCCGGGCTGGTCAAGCTGCTCACGCCTATCCCTCAGCTGGCCGCGATGATGCCCTGGGCCGGGCAGTATTCCGAAACTTTCGTCCGAATCATCGGACTGATCGACCTTGCCGGCGGGATCGGCATCCTGCTTCCGGCCCTGACGCGGATCCTGCCGCGGCTGACGGTGCTGGCCGCGCTCGGCTGCACCGTGTTGCAGGTGTTCGCGCTCGTCTTCCACCTCTCGCGTGGCGAGACTGATGTCACGCCGCTCAATGTCGTCCTGCTCGCGCTCAGCCTGTTCGTGCTGTGGGGACGCGGCCGCAAGGCGCCGATTACGCCGCGTCAGCTCTGACCGTCAGGAACGCCGCCGCCATGATCTCAGCCAATGGATGGTCCCGGAGGGGTCTGCTCGCAGGCACCGCGATCCTCACCGCGGGCGGCGCCGCCGCCAGGGAGGACCGTCTCGCCGACGGCGTCGTGATCCTGATCGACAGCAACGAGCCCTATGTCATGGGACATGCGATCAGCTACTCGGCCAACCTCGCAAAGCACTTTGCCGACAAGGGCGCGCGGTTGCTGATCGAGGTCGTCGCCAACGGCAAGGGCATCGACGTCTTCCGGGCGGACAAGACTCCGCTGGTCGAGCCACTCGCGACGCTGCGGCAGTCGCTGCCCAATCTCACCTACAGCATGTGCGCGTCGTCGAAGGCGATCGCCGAAGCCAAGGAGCAGGTCTCGATTCCGTTGATATCGGGCGCGAGCCTGGTCCCGTTCGGGATCGGCCGCGTCGTCGATCTGCAATTGAAGGGCTGGGCCTATATCCATGCGTGAGAAGCCTCGTGCGCCCGGCACGACGCTATCCAGGCGAGCGCTGCTGATGGCCGCGCCGGCGGCCCTTGTCCCTCCGCGCGCAAGCCGCGCGCAGGGCGGCGATCCCGCCTGGCCGCCGGTGTTGGAGGCCGGCCGCAGCCAGTTTACCGTCGTGCGGCCTCGCGCAACGATGCCGCAGCTCAGGCTTCAGGACCTGCACGGAAAAGACGTTGTGCTGACGGCGCGGCCGGGCCGGATCACGCTCGTCAACTTCTGGGCGACGTGGTGCGCGGCCTGCCGGCTCGACCTGCCTGTGCTCGCAAGCCTCGCGGGATCGCGGCCGGATCGGCTCGACGTTGTCGCGATCTGCACCGATACGAAGGACCTGCGCAAGATCCGCGCGTTCCTCGGCGGTCTCGCCGTGCAAAACCTCGCCTGCTACGTCGATGCGTATGACACGATGGAAGCCTCAGCCTCGGCCTTCACGCTCGTCGGCATGCCTGTGACCTATCTGGTCGGCGCGAGCAACCACGTCGAGGGTTACATCACCGGCGCACCCGACTGGCTCTCGCCGGCGGGCGCGCGGTTGCTGCAATTCTATCGCGAGCAAGCCTGATCCGCTCAATTCGGATGCCACCAGCGGCCACCGATGACCACGCCCTCCGAAACGATCTTGCGATCGCCGATCAGGTGCTCGCCGACGACGTCCTCATAGTCGAACTGGCCCTGCCTGACCGAAATCAGCGTGGCGTCGCCGACGCAGCCCGGCTTGAGGCTGCCGAGCTCGGGGCGGCGCAGCGCCATCGCCGCGTTCACCGTCGAAGCGGCGACCACATCGGACAGCTCCATGCCCATGCACAGGAACTTCGACATGGTCGTGACCTGGTCGAAGGCCGGGCCATCGATGCAGAGCTGATGGATGTCGGAGGAGATCGTGTCCGGATAGAAGCCGTTGGCGAGCATCGCGCGCGCGGTCTTGAAGGCAAACGAGCCCTTGCCGTGGCCGATGTCGAACAGCACGCCGCGCTCGCGCGCATCCAGCACCGCCTTCTTCACCGTGCCCTGCGCCGTCGCCGGCGTGTTGGGGAAAGGGCGGAACGCATGGGTCAGCACGTCGCCGGGCCGCAGGCGCGCCAGCACGTCCTCATAGCTCGGCGGCGGATGATCGATATGCGCCATCAGGGGCATGCCGACCTCGTTCGCGACCTCGAGCGCGATGTCGAGCGGCACGGCCCCCGACGTGCCCGAGGAGTGCAAGCCCACGCGCACCTTGATGCCGACGATGAGATCGCGGTTGGCATCCGCCACCTTGGCCGCCTCGATCGGATTCATCAGCCGCAACTCCTCGCTCTCACCCACCATGATCCGGTGCGAGAAGCCGAAGATGCCGGCATGCGAGACGTGCAGGTAAGCGAGAATGCGGACCTGGCTCGGCTCGATCACATGCTTGCGGAAGCCCGCGAAATTGCCGGGCCCCGCGCTGCCGGTGTCCACCGCCGTGGTGACGCCGGAGAGGCGGCAGAATTCCTCGGCATCGATGCCGAGCGAGGTGCCGCCCCAATAGACATGGGTGTGGAGATCGATCAGCCCCGGCGTCACGATGTAGCGTGACACGTCGCGCACCTCCGTGCCCGGATCCGCCTTGAGCCCGCTGCCCACCGCAGCGACCTTGCCGCCGGCAAAGCCGACATCGGTCACGGCGTCGAGCTTCTGGGACGGGTCGACCACACGGCCGCCGCGCAGGATCAAGTCGAAAGGCATTGTCGTCTCCGGATGGGCAGTGAGGCGTGGCTAGCAGGTCAGCCGGGCCAGCAAGGAAGGAAGCCGTTCGCTTCTAGCAATTTTTGCGCCGATGGACCCGCCAAATAGCGGCCAATGCCCATGACAAAATGGCGATCCCGGGATGACTCGAACATCCGACCTACGGTTTAGGAAACCGCCGCTCTATCCGGCTGAGCTACGGGACCGCGGAACCCGCGGGAGGCGGGTTTCGACCCCTCTTAGCAGAGCAGGATTGGGATCGCCAGTCGCCAGACGGGGTCAGCGATGCGCCGCGCCGATGGTCGTCAAACTGCGTTAGGGGTGTACCATGGTCCCAGCCCAAAACCGGGTCCAGGAGCCGGCACCATGATCGAGGGCATCAGTGCCATCACACTCGGCACCCATGACATGGCGCGCGCCGTGCATTTCTACCGTTCGCTCGGGTTCGAACTCCTGTATGGCGGCGAGGCCGCTGCATTCACCAGCTTTCGCGCCGGGACCGGCTATCTCAACCTGACCGCACAACCGGACGACAAGCACTGGTCCTGGTGGGGGCGCGTCATCTTCTACGTCGCCGATGTCGACGGGACCTACGAGCGCGCCCGCGCAGCCGGTTGGCAGCCATCGAGCACGCCTCGCGATGCGGAATGGGGTGAGCGCTACTTCCATCTCACCGACCCCGACGGCCACGAGCTCAGTTTCGCGCGTCCGTTGTCCTGACCGAATAAGTCACACCCGCTGACGTTCCCAACGCGCAAGTAGCGCTCTCTCAGCCGCCGTGGCAAGCTCGGCGCGGTTGCCTCAAGCGAGAATTGTATCTGGGTTCTAACGAGGGAGGACGACCATGGTAACCTATGTCGTGCTGGGAAACTTCACGGATCAGGGAGTCCGCAACGTCAAGGACTCGCCGAAGCGGGCCGACGCCTTCAAGGAGATGGCCAAGACGTTCGGAGTGACCGTGAAAGAGATCGTCTGGACGCAGGGACGATATGACGTTGTAACCGTTCTCGAGGCTCCAGATGAGGCTGCCGCGATGTCGCTTAGCCTTAGTCTCAGCGCACTCGGCAATGTCCGCACCGAAACGCTGCGCGCGTTTTCGGCGGCAGATATGACAAAGATCGTCGGCAAGATGCTCTGACGCTCAAGCCCGCGCGAGCGCACTGGACCCGGGATGGCAATCCCGGGAATAGGCCTTTCATGCCCTGATATTGTTCTCGCGCACCACCTTGCCCCAATAGGCGACCTGCTTGTCGAAGAAGGTCTTGAAGGCGGCGCCGTCCTCGAGCAGCAGCGTCATGTGCTGGGTCTCCTTGAGCTGGGCTGCGGTCGCGGGTTCGCTCAGGATCTCCCTGGACGCCGTCGCCATGGCGGCGACGATCTCAGGCGGCGTGCCCGCGGGCGCGAAGATGCCCCACCAGGCCAGCGTCTCGAAGTCCGGAAAGCCCGCCTCGATCGCGGTCTGCGTATCGGGCAGCGCCGGCAGCCGCTCGCGGCCGAGCTGCAGGATCGGACGCAGCATGTTGGAGCCGAGCTGGGCTGCGACCAGCGCCGCCGATCCCGCGATCAGATCGACATGGCCGCCGAGCACGTCGTTCATCGCGGGGCCGCCGCCGCGATAGGGCACGTGCATGATCTCGACCCCGGCCTTGTTGCCGAGCACGGTCATGGCGAGATGGCCGAGCGTGCCGATGCCGACGGAGGCGTATTTCACCGCGCCGGGCGTCGCCTTGCAGGCCGCGACCACGTCGGCAAAACTCTTGTAGGGACGGCCGGCGCCGGCGGCGATCACGTATGGCGCGGTGCCGACGAGCAGCACCGGCATCAGCTCGCGCTCGACATCGACCGGCGGCTTGTCGAGGATCGACGGGATCACCGCGTGGGAATCGAAGGTGACCAGGAACGTCGTGCCGTCCGCCGGGCTCTTGGCGACCTGCGCGGCGCCGAGCGCGCCGGCGGCGCCCGATTTGTTCTCGACCACGACGATGCGGCCAAGCTTGGTTTGCAGGTTGCTCTGGAGCAGCCGCGCCATCGCGTCGGTCGAGCCGCCCGGCGGAAACGGCACGACCAGGGTGATCTTGCCGGCCTGCGCCGCCGCGGGCGCCATCGCCAGGATTGCGGGCGCTGCCAGCAGCGCCCGTCGTGTGATCGTCATGGTCCCCTCCCTTGTGTTTCCGCGCCCGGCTTTTGCTCTTTGGCGCTTAGGTCGTCCCGAAACCCGACCCGGGTTTTCTGTATTCTGGCCGCGGTGGACTGAAGATGTCCAGCACGCGGGCGCCCTCGGGGCCGGCGCGCATGGTGTGCGGCACATTGCCCGGCGTGCGCCAGAAGTCGCCCTTCTTCACGGGGATCTCCTCATCGCCCTGGACGCGGATGGCGGAGCCGTCGAGCAGCACGCCCCATTGCTCCTCGGGATGGTGGTGCAGCGTACCCTGCGCGTGCGGCGCCAGCGTCACCACCGACAGCATCGCCTGCTCGCCGGAGAAGATGCGCGTGGTCACCCCCGCCGCGAGCTCGCGGAACAGCCCGTCGCTGGCGTCGTCGATGTTGTGGAACTCTTCCTTCTGGCTCACGCCATCCTCCCCTTCGTTCGCGCCGATCAGGACTTGCCGTAGGAGCCCTGATAGCGGCCCTCGCGGATCGCCTTCAGCGTCTCCTCCTCGCGCGCGACCTGGGCGCGCACGGCTTCCAGCAACGCGGCCGCACCAGCCGCGGGAAACGACACCACGCCGTCCTCGTCGCCGACCACGATGTCGCCGGGCGAGATCACGCTGCCGCCGACCGTAACAGGCACATTGATCTCGCCGGGGCCGTTCTTGTAGGGGCCGCGATGGATCACCGCGCGGGCATAGCAGGGGAAGTCATCAGCCGCGAACGCCGCGACATCGCGGATCGCGCCGTCGATGACGTAGCCTTCGGCTTTGCGCCACTGCGCGATGTTCTTCATGATCTCGCCGACCAGCGCGCGGGTCTCGTCGCCGCCGCCATCGACCACGATGACGTCGCCGGGACCGACCAGATCGAGCGCGCGGTGGATGGCGAGATTGTCGCCGGGCCGGGTGCGCACCGTGAAGGCCGTGCCCACCAGCTTGCCGCCGCGATGATAGGGTTTCAGCCCCACCGCGCCCGGCAAGCGGGCGAGGTTGTCTGAAATGACGGAGGTCGGCGCACCTCGAAAGCCCTCGATGATGTCGGCCGGCGGCTTCGGCACGCTGTTGGCTACGATCGTGATGGTCATGTCCCAAAATCCTTCCGTAGTTTTCTCACTCGGCGTGCGCCCTCGCCTTCGCCGGCCAGATCCGGAAGGCGCGCCCCTCCTTCATCCACGCCGCGCGCTCGTCGCGCAACAGCGTGCGGCGCACTTTTCCGGAATCATCGCGCGGCGGGGCGCTGACGATCTCGAAACTCTCGGGGTGCTTGTAGCGGCTGAGCCTGTCCTTCAAGAACTCCGCCATGCCGTCGGCGATAACCTGGCCGTCCGCATCCAGCTCCGGCTCGATGATGGCATGCACGCGCTGGCCCAATTCCGGATCAGGCAATCCCACCACCACGCAGGAGCGCACGCCGGGGCAGGCGGAGACGGCGGCCTCGACTTCGGCCGGATAGATGTTGGCGCCGCCGCGCAGCACCATGTCGGCGAGGCGGTCGCCGAGATAGAGATAGCCTTCCGCATCCAGCCTGCCGATATCGCCGAGCGATTCCCAGCCGTCGGCGCGCCGCTTCGGCTCGGCGCCGAGATAGTGATAGGTGGCGTCCTTGCCGTCATTGTTGAGGAAATAGATCTCGCCGGTCTCGCCCGGCGCGACGTCGTTGCCGTCCTCGCCGATGATGCGCAGGCGCGCCATCTCGCCGATCTTGCCGACCGAGCCCTTGTGGGTCAGCCATTCCGTGCCTGATATGATGCAGGAGCCTTGCCGCTCGGTGCCGCCATAGAGCTCCCAGACCCGCTCGGGCCCGAGCCAGGCGATCCAGTTCTCCTTCAGCCAGGGCGGCATCGGAGCCGCCATGTGAAACACGGTCTGAAGGCTCGACACATCGTAGGCGTTGCGCACGTCCTCAGGCAGCGCCCAGATCCGGTGCATCATGGTCGGCACGAAATTGACCCACTGCACGCGCTCGCGTTCGATCAGCCGCAGCGTCTCCTCGGCGTCGAACTTGACGAGGCCGGTGAGCTGGCCGCCGGCGAACAGCGCGGTGTGCGACACGATGAACGGCGCATTGTGGTAGAGCGGGCCGGGATTGAGCAGCGAGACCCCGAAGGGGATGTTGAGCGCCGGCGCGGCGACGGTGTCGGTCACCGCCGGGTGATGATCGAGGATCACTTTCGGGCGGCCGGTCGAGCCGCCTGAGGTCATGGCCTTCCAGTAGCGCGCCACCGGCGGCGTCAGCGGCTCGTCCGAAAATCCTTCCGGCACGAAATCCGCAGGCAGACGGTTCGGCGCGTTCCAATCGGCCTCGCCGCCGACCACCAGCGCAGGCTTGAGGATGTCGAGCACCGCGGCGGCTTCGCCGCGCGGCAACCGCCATGACAGCGAGGTCGGTGTCGCCCCGCACTTCCAAATCGCAAACGAGGTCTCGAAGAATGCATTACCGTTGGGAAGACCGATCGCGACGAAATCGCCGGGCTTGACGCCCTTGGCCGCAAATGCCCGCGCGCGCCGGTTGGCGCCGCGCTCGAGCTCGTCCCATGTCAGCGTATCCTGCCCGTGGCGGACGGCGATCGTGCCTTGGGGTTTGCGCTCAGCGTACCAGCGCGGCACGTCGGACAGGGGCAGCAGCATCAGGCGTTTCCACTTCGTCTTCTTGGCGGCGCCTCGGGGTGAGATGCTCGCGGTGCGAAGTGTAACAGCCAGAGCCGGAGCTTCAAGGCAGCGGCGTCAGCGCTCGGCGCCGCAGCCCGGAATATCGAACAGGGCCGCGAGCCCGCATTTCGAGGTCAGCATCTTGTCGCCGTCATGACCGACGCCGGGAACGTCCCAGACCCGGTGGTTTGGCGTACCGTGATCGCGCTTGGCCATCGCGTCCACGTAAGCGTGGCCGCGGGCGTAACGATAAGGCCCCTGCGCCTCCGCCATGCAGCTCTTGTCCAGCGCGGAATGCTTCGGGTTGGTGTCGAGCGTGCCAAGCAGATAGATCACCTCGCGCTCGACATAGCGCTGCTCGAGCGCCGCCGGCGTCGCGTCGGCGAGATAGGGCGGCCGGTCGCCCATGCCGTATTTCCAGTTGTTGTAGCCCGGACAGGACGCGGCAATTGCGGGCACCGGCCGGTCGGCGCTGAAATAGGCATAGGACGAGGGGTTGGCGACGACATAGCGGACGTCGATGTGCTGGCGCGACAGCGCCGTCTCGCCCTTGCCGGCGATGGCATAGCGTTGCACGACCTGTCCGCCGCCGGAATGGCCGGCAACCACGACCTGCTTCAGGTTCGGGAAGACGCGCCGGTCGGCGAGTCTTGCGAGGATCGCATCGAGCGCCTCGAACGAGGAGACCGGATTGGGCGCAAGCGCAGCATCGCCGCCCTCCCATCCCTCCAGCGACCAGCGCAGCGTGTCCTCCGTCAGCTTGTGCGCTTCGATATCGATCTCGGCGAGAAACTGCGGCACGATCATCAGTGCGGCCTTGCCGTCGTCGCCCGCCGCGGCCTGCGCGTTGTTGGCCGATATGTAATATTCGTCGGCGTTGCGCAGGCGTCCGTGCAGCACGATGACGGCGCGCGAGATCGCGGGCTGGGGCATCGACCAGTCGCGGGAGAGGTAGAGCCGCAGCGTTCCCCGGCCGCCGACCGAGAGCCGTGCATCGCCAATCGCCTTCACCGGCTTGCGGTTGGGCGCATCTTCGTCCGCTGCAAAGGCATGGCCGCAGATCAGCACCAGGACGAGTGCGGCAAGACAGGCCAGCGCTCTCATGACGAACATTCCCCTTCGCCTCCGAATGGATAGAACTCTAAGCGCATGACGTGCCGTACGGCTGTGACTCCCGCGCCACGTCAAGCAAAAAATGTCAGCATTGCAGTCATGAAATTCCCGAGTTCCATGGGTGACAAGCCGGCGATAAAGAGGCAAAAATTGGCCCGACTCAGTTCGGGTTGAGTTTTGCAAGGAATGCTCTCGTAGAATGTGGTCCGTGTTTGCATCGCGTCGTGCGGCGCTTCTCGTTGCTGCAGCAGGATTTTTTCTGCTGACGCACGCGCATGCCCAGGCGCAATGGTGGAAGCGCGCGCCTGTCGACTTCGAGGAATGCGCTGATGCCGCCGAGAAGGCCACGACCAAGGCCGAGAAAACGGCGGCGCTTGCGGATTGCAACGCCAAGTTCGCCGGACGCCGCAAGCCGGGCGGCGGCTACTCCTATTACGACTTCCTCCAGGACCGCACCTTCGATATCGCAGGTCCCAACCCGACGCCGGAAGAGCAGAAGAAGATCGACGAAGCCTACACCGCCTATCTCGCCAGTCAGCGCCGCAGCAATGAAGCGGCCCAGGCCACCGCGCGTCAGCAGCGCGAGCAGCAGGAACAACAGGTGCAGCAGCTCCAGCAGGTCGCGCTGCGGACCGACGTCGAGCGCGTGCCTGTTCCGGTCGAGCGGCCGAAGGTGCAGCAGGCCGTGGGCCCGAGACCAAAGGGCGCGCCCTGCACCAAGGGCTCGTTCTCCTGCGAATGGCCGCGGCTGTCAGAAAGCCTGAACGATCTGAAGAAGCTGTTCAGCCCGACGCCGAGCAAGCCGGCGAAGAAGGGGTGAGCTTCTCGCACTGACCGTAGGGTGGGCCAAGGCGCGCGCTTCGCGCCCCGTGCCCACCATTCCGGCAAGAAGGAAGATGGTGGGCACGCTTCGCTTTGCCCACCCTACATCCTCAGTTCGGCTGCTTCTTCTTGCTGCGCTTCGGTTTGACCACCGGCGCATCCGCCGGCGCTGTCGCCGGTGAACTGCCCAACTGCGACCTGCTCTCCTGCAATCGCCTGTCATAACCGGGAGAGTTCATGACCGTCGGCGGCCGGGCTTCCGCAAACGTGGACGCGCCGCAGAGCACGGCCAGTGCGAATCCGATCATCAAGAAACGCCTCATCGTTGCTCCTCCGGTCGCGCGGCATGCACTCAGGCGCTACCCGCGAATCTGCTGCGGCGTCAGCCCGGGAGGGCCGTTGCCGGCGACTTCAGCTTCCTTGATCAGCGCAACAATGCGGCGCATCAGCGGCACATTGACATTGCTCTGCTCGGCAAGCGCGATGACCGCGCCCTGGAGATAGTCGATCTCGGTCTTGCGGCCCTGCTTCAGGTCCTGCCACATCGAAGAGCGCGCCTCGGGATCGATCTTCATGGTCCGCCCCAGGATCGCGTTGAAGATCATGTCGGGCAACCTCAGCAATGTCGGCGTCCAGTTCAGCGGGATCGGCGTCGCGGAGACCGGATTGATGCCGGCGGCCTTCATCGCAGCCAACCCCTCTGCCATCTGTTCGGCGAACAGTTTTCGCCAGTTGCGGCTTGCCAGTTGCGCGGCGAGCGGCATGTCCGACAATGCGCTGAGCGCGTTGTTCAGGTTGATGATCAGCTTGCCCCATTGCACGCCGGTGATGTCGCGGCTCGCGCGCATCGACAGACCGGGCACCGAGAGCGCCGCGGCCGTGTTCTCGGCGTCCTCTCCGACATGGATGTCGCCGGAGGTCGAGCGGTGGAAGCGCCCCTCGCCCATCGCGATCACGTTGAACGGCACCATGCCGGCGAGCACGCGCCGGCCGCCGAGGCGCTCGCGCAGCACCGCGACATTGCCGACGCCGTTCTGAAGCGAGACGATGACAGCGTCCTGCGGCGCGTGCTGCGCGATCTGGTCCGCGACATCGGCGGTGTCGGCGCTCTTCACGGTCACCAGCACGATGCCGGCACTATGGAAGATCGCGGGATCCTCCGACAGCGCGAGCTGTCCGGCCCCGAGCTTCTTCTCGGAGCCGTCGAAATCGGTCAGCCGCAGGCCGAACCGCTCGATCTCGGTCTTCACCCGCGGCCGCACCAGCAGCGCGACGCGACGGCCGGCAGCCGCCAGCATGCCGCCGACGAAACAGCCGATGGCGCCCGCGCCGGCCACCACGATCGGTCGATCCGCAACCACCTGACCTCAACTCCCTGAATGACCGGCCTTCGATAGCAGAGCCGGGGGCCTCGCGGCTACGGCGCATCCGCCTTGTAACGGTCATGAGAGCCCCATATGTTTTCGCCCCGGGGGGCTTGTCAGCGGCGAGCGCTCGCCGAACGGGAACGGCAAACTCGCCGAACGAGAACGCCAAAGGAGAGCACCATGGGTCTACTCGACGTCCTCAACGGCATGCAGAACGGCCCGCACGGATCGCGCACGGGCGAGCAACCATCCTCCGGCGGCATGTCGCCGATGACCATGGCGCTGCTCGGCCTGCTCGCCTGGAAGGCATTCAAGCATCTGACGGCAGGCCAGCCGGGCGACGCGCCCGCCCCGCAGCAGCGCTCACCGCTGCCGCCTCCGACGCCTGTCAATACGGGCAACGCCACGCTTCCCGGAGGGAGCGGCGGCGGTCTCGGCGATCTGCTCAAAGGCGGCCTCGGCGGTCTGCTCGCGGGCGGCGCGGCCGGCACCGTGCTGAGCGGCGGGCTCGGCGATCTCCTCAATCAGCTCCAGCAGGGCGGCCACGGTGAGACCGCGAATTCGTGGGTCGGCAAGGGCCAGAACAAGCCGATCGCGCCCGGCGATCTCGCCAGCGCACTCGGCGCGGACCAGATCGAGAGCCTGTCCGCCCAGAGCGGCCTGTCGCGCGAGGAGCTGCTCTCCGGCCTCAGCCAATATCTGCCGCAGGTGATTGACCACCTGACGCCGGATGGACGGCTGCCGACCGAGAACGAACTCTCGGGCAGAATTTAGTCAAGATTGATCTGCGCGTTCTCGGGAAGGGGAGCATTGTCATGAGCATGGGCGGCCTGTTGTGGATCATCGTCGTCGGCTTCATCGCCGGTCTCATCGCGCGCTGGCTCGCGCCGGGGCCGAACAATCCGAGCGGCTTCATCCTCACCACCATCCTCGGCATCGCCGGTGCGTTTCTGGCGACGTTCGTCGGCCAGGCGATCGGGCATTACGGCGCGGACCAGGGCGCCGGCTTCATCATGGCCACGATCGGCGCGGTGGTGGTGCTGTTCATATGGCACCGGCTGGTGGCGAGCGGCGTGATCAAGGGGTAGCCACCGTCATGCCGGGGCGCGCAACGCGCGAACCCGGAATCTCGAGATTCCGGGTTCGATGCTAACGCATCGCCCCGGAATGACGTCGTGTAGAGTCACGCAATCAAATGCATGCCCGCGTCCATGCGCACGACCTCGCCGGTCATGTTGCTGGAGGCCGGCATCGCCAGGAAGCAGACGAGCTGCGCGATGTCGTCGGCAGTTGACGCGACCTTCAGCGGCACCTTCGCCACCACGCTGTCGCGCACCTGCTTTGCGCCGGCCTCGCCGCGGCCCTTGGTGAACCAGGGCGTGTCGATATAGCCGGGGCATACCGTGTTGACGCGGATCAGCGGCGCCAGCGCCCGCGACAGCGACAGCGTCATCGTGTTCAGCGCGCCCTTGCTCGCGGCATAGGCGATCGACGAGCCGACGCCGCTGATGCCGGCGACCGACGACACGTTGACCACCGCCGACGGGCGCCCCGACGCCTTCGCGCCGGCTTCCAGCAGGCTGCGCGCCGCGCGCACCATCTGGAACGGGCCGATGGTGTTGACGCCGTAAAGGCGCTGGAAATCTTCCGCCGACAATCCGTCGAGATCGGCATGGGCGACATGCTTGGTGGTGCCGGCATTGTTGACGAGCACGTCGAGCCAGCCCCAGCCGCTGGCTGCCGCAACGATCTTGCGGCAATCCTCATCCTTGGAAACGTCGCCCTGGGCGACCAGGACTTCCGCAGCGCCCGCGTTGCGGCAGAGCTCTGCCGTGGCCTCGGCTTCCTTCTGGCTCGACGAATAGTTGATGACGAGCCGCGCCCCGCTCCGTGCGAGAATTTCCGCGGTCGCTGCGCCAAGTCCGGATGCGGACCCCGTCACGATTGCGCATAAGCTGTCTTTGGCCATCCGGATTTCCTTCCCCTGTATCTGATGCAAGCCTTGGGTCGCTGGCCCTGTTTAGCGAGTTTGCCGCACCCTGCAAATCGAGCAAACTCCGCTAAGCGGAATTAGTCCAGATCGGTTCTCGCGCCCATGCCGGTGCCGCAGATGGGCTTGCGATCAACGCTTGTCAGGGCCATGGCTTTTTCAGATCATCGGGCGCAAGAAGAGACCGCGCGCCGGCTTGACTTGGCGGGACGCGCCAATGGCAAAGCACGGGGAACGCTGTGGCGGAGAGTGACAATATCGTCGTCGAGACCGCGGAAAAAATCTTCGCCGATCTCGCCGACCCGCAGACCATCAACAACGACAAGAAGGATTCCTGGCAGGCGCCGCTATGGCAGGCGCTGAGCGAGGCCGGACTGCCGCTGTCCTGGGTGCCGGACGATCTCGGCGGCTCCGGCGCAAGCCTTGCCGACGGTTTTGCGCTGCTCAACGCGGCCGGCCGCTTCGCGGTCGCGGTTCCCCTCGCCGAGACCATGTTGGCGGGCTGGCTGCTCGCGCAGGCCAGGATCGCCTCGCCCGAAGGCGAGATGACGGTCGTCCCGGCGAGCCCGAAGGATCGCGTCACGCTCGATGCCGACGGCGCGCTCTCCGGCCGAGCCCGCGGCGTGCCCTTTGCCAAGGCCGCGAAACATTTTGCCGTGCTGGCGCATGGCAAGGACGGCGCCGTGATCGCACTGGTCGATGCCAGCAAGGGCCGGATCGAATCCGGCCTTAATGTCGGCTACGACCACAGCGACACCGTCACGCTCGACAAGGCCCAGCCAATCACCATCAAGCCGGCGCCGAAGGGCTTTGACCAGACCGCCCTGATGCTGATGGGCGGCGTCGCGCGCAGCCTCCAGATCGCGGGCGCGCTGGAAGCGATACTCGACATCTCCGTGCGCTACTCCAACGAGCGCGTCGCCTTCGAGAAGAAGATCTCGAAATTCCAGGCGGTGCAGCACAATCTCGCGCGGCTTGCCGGCGAATCCGCCGCAGCGCTCGCGGCCGCAACCTCCGCGGCCGATGCCATTGCAAGCGCAAAGTCGTTCAACGACGAGGTCTACCTGGAGGCCGCCTCGGCAAAGATCCGTTGCGCGGAAGCCGCCGAAAAAGGCGGCGCCATCGCGCACCAGGTCCATGGCGCGATCGGCTTCACCATGGAGCACATCCTGCACCGCTATTCGCTGCGGGCGCTGGCCTGGCGCGACGATTTCGGTTCGGAAAGCCACTGGGCCGTCGAGCTCGGCAAGCTTGTGGCCAAGCGCGGCGCCGACGAATTGTGGCCGCTCGTAGCTTCGCGTTGATCGGGAGACGAAACACATGACCGCTGCCCTCCGTTTCGATCCGATCCGCCTGCCCGAGAAATGCGAGCAATTGCGCAAGGAAGTCCGCGCGTTCCTCGCCGAGGAAATCGCCGCCGGCACTTTCGATCCGCACAAGCCCAACCGCGAAGACACCGACGCACCGGAATTTTCCCGCCGGGTCGGCGCCAAGGGCTGGCTGGGCATGACCTGGCCGAAGAAATATGGCGGCCAGGAGCGCTCGTTCCTCGAACGCTACGTGGTGACCGAGGAGATGCGCGTGGCGAATGCGCCGACGCGGCGCTTCTTCGTCGCCGACCGCCAGAGCGGGCCGGTGCTGCTGAAATACGCCCCTGAACACATCAAGATGGAGATCCTGCCGCGCATCTGCCGCGGCGAGATCTGCTTTGCGATCGGCATGAGCGAGCCGAATTCCGGCTCGGACCTGTTCGCGGCGAAGACCCGCGCGACCAAGACCGACGGCGGCTATCTCATCAACGGCACCAAGATCTGGACCTCGTCGGCGCATATCGCCGACTACATGATCGCGATCTTCCGGACCTCGCCGCCGACCAAGGAGAACCGCCGTCACGGCCTGACGCAGTTTTTGGTCAAGATGAAGCAGCCGGGCATCGAGGTGAACCCGATCGGCCAGATCACCGGCCAGTACGAGTTCAACGAGGTCGTCTTCACCGACTTCTTCGTCCCTGACGATCACGTGCTCGGCGAGGTCGACGGCGCCTGGAAGCAGGCGACGAGCGAGCTTGCCTACGAACGTTCGGGCCCCGAGCGCTTCCTGGAAACGTACTATGTGCTCACCGAGCTGGTCCGCGCGGTCGGTCCCAATCCGGACACGCGCAGCGCCGAAGGCATCGGCCGGCTGGTGGCACAGCTTCACACCATGCGGCGCATGTCGGTCTCCGTCGCCGGCATGCTGCAAGCCGGCAAGGAGCCGGTGGTGGAAGCCTCCATCGTCAAGGACATCGGCACGGTCTGGGAGCAGCAGCTTCCGCATCGCGTGCGCGATCTCGCCGCCTTCGTCGAGGAGACCGCGACCAACCGCGAGACGCTGGAGCGGCAGCTCGACTTCGCCATCAAGACCGCACCGAAACTCACCATCCAGGGCGGCACCACCGAGGTGCTCCGCGGCATCATCGCGCGCGGACTTGGCTTGCGCTAGTCGCGCGGACTTGGCTTGCGCTAATTCAATCGAGGACCATCATGAGCACCTATACAGATATCGGCGTCGAGAAGGTCGGGCACGTCGGCACCATCGAGATCCGCCGTCCGCCGCTGAACTTCTTCGACATCTCGCTGATCAACCAGATCGCGGACGCGCTCGACGAGTTCGACCGCGACATCGAGATCCGCGCCTCGGTGCTCTCGGCCCAGGGCAAGGCGTTCTGCGCCGGCGCCAATTTCGGCGACCCGGCGCGACAAGCCCAGGAAGCGCGCGCGGCCGAGAAGAAGGGCGATCCGGCCGACAATCTCGGACCGATCAGCCATCTCTACATCCAGGCCGTGCGCATCTTCCGCGCCAGGAAGCCGATCGTTGCGGCCGTGCAGGGCGCGGCGATCGGCGGCGGCCTGGGCCTTGCGGTGTCCGCGGACTTCCGCGTCACCTGCCCCGAAGCGCGCTTCTCCGCGAACTTTACAAAACTCGGCTTCCACCCCGGCTTCGGCCTGACCGTGACACTGCCGGAGCTGATCGGCAAGAACAACGCCGAGCTGATGTTCTACACCAGCCGCCGCGTCACCGGCGAAGAAGCGGTCAAATGGGGCCTCGCCAACGAGCTGGTGCCGCAGGACCAGGTGAAGTCGGCCGCGCTGAAGCTCGCCGGCGAAATCGCCGAGTGCTCTCCGCTCGGCTTGCTGTCGACGCGCGCGACGATGCGCGCCAGCCTCGCCGACCGCGTCATGGCCGCCACCAACCACGAACTCGCCGAGCAGACCCGCCTGCGCGCGACGGAAGATTTCAAGGAAGGCGTCAAGGCGACGGAAGAACGGCGCGCGGCGAATTTCAGGGGACGGTGACCTCTTCTTCCTTCTCCCCTTGTGGGAGAAGGTGGCGCGAAGCGCCGGATGAGGGGTATCTCTCCGCAAATGCCTCTCTCGCAGATGTGTGCGCGGAGAGAACCCCTCACCCGTCTCGCCGCTCCGCGGCGAGCCACCCTCTCCCACAAGGGGAGAGGGTTTAGCCGCGCCCCACCACCAGCGCGTCCACGATCGTCACGCCCTGCCCTTCGGCGTGCACCAGCACCGGGTTGAGCTCGATCTCCGCGATGTCCCTCGCATGCCGCGCGGCGAGCACGGAGACGTCCGCGATCAATTGCGATAGCGCCGCAACGTCGGCCTTCGCCGCTCCGCGAAAGCCGTTCAAGAGCGGCGCCGCCTTCAAACCCTTGAGCATCGCCCCCGCCTCCTCCGCACTCACGGGCGCCGGGCGATAGACGACGTCACGGAACAGCTCGGTAGTGATCCCACCGAGACCCACCATCACCATCGGGCCAAAGGTCTCGTCCGTCATCGTGCCGACGATGATCTCGACACCCTGCTTCGCCATCGGACCGACCAGCACGCCCTGGATCACAGCCTCCGGCCGATGCTTGCGCGCATTGCCCAGCAGCGCCTCGAACGCCAGAAACACCTCGCCCTTGGCGGCGATGTTGACGCGCACGCCGCCGATCTCGCTCTTGTGCGCGATGTCGGGCGACTGGATCTTCATCACCAGCGGGAAGCCGACGCGGGCGACCGCTTCATCGAGCCCGGCCTTGTCCCTCACCAGCACTTCGTCCGGCAGCGCGATGCCGGCGGCGCGCAGCAACGCCTTGCTGTCGACCTCCGACAGAACCGGCGAGGTCAGATACGCGGAGAGATCGCGCGACGGCAACCGCGCCTCGTCCGCGGGCTTCGGTAGCTCGAAACGGGCGTAATCCACGAGTTGCCGCATCGCGACGCCGGCATGGGACAGGCCGGAGAGCACGACGACGCCGGATTTGGCAAGCTCGCGCCGTGCGAAGTCGGACGGCACCGTGTAGGAATAGAACAGCACCGGCTTGTGCTGCGCCGCCAACACCGGCGTCAGCTCCTCCTCCCTGAAGGGCTTGCGCATCTCGCTCGACAGCGACAGCACGACCAGGATCGCGTCGACCTCGTCCGAGGCCGTGAGCAGATCGACGCTCTTCTGGAGACCGCCCGACGTGACGCCCTGCGCGGTGACGTCGATCGGATTGCGCGCGGTGCCGTAGGACGGCATCAGCGTCTTGATCTCCGCCTGGACCGGTTCGGACAATTCCGGCACCTGCAAGCCCCGCAGCGCCACCGCATCCGCGCCCCAGATGCCGGCGCCGCCGGAGACCGTGACCACCGCAACGCGATCGCCCTTCGGCAACGGGTTGCTCGCCAGCACGGCGGCAATCGTCAGCGCCTCGTCGAGATCGTTGGAGACGATGAAGCCGTATTTCGCGAACACCGCGTCATACGCCGCCGACCAGCCGGCCATGCTCGCGGTATGCGAGGCCGCGGCGCGCTGGCCTGCGCCGGAGCGGCCGACTTTCGTGACGATGACGGGCTTCTTCACCTCCGCGGCGCGGCGCGCCGCCGCGAGAAACTTGTCAACGTCGCGGATGCCTTCGATGAACAGCAGGATCACGTCGGTCGAGGAATCCTGCACCAGGTAATCGAGGAATTCGCCGGCGCCGAGATCGGATTCGTTGCCGGCGCTGACGACGTAGCTCACGGCGACACCGAGCGCCCGGGCGCGGTGATAATAGGCAAAGCCGATGCCGCCGCTCTGCGCGACGATGCCGATCCGTCTTTGCGTGGCGATGAGCGGCACCACACCCGGCTTGACGTCCACGGCCGGGCTGAACGTCGCCGCCACGCGCTGCATCTGGCTGAAGAAGCCCTCCGCGTTGGGGCCGGAGATCCGCATGCCCGTGCGCTTGGCCAGCGCCGCGATCGCATCCTGCATCGCCGCACTGTCGCCGCCCTCCTCCGCAAAGCCGGAGGAGATGATGACGGCGTTCTTGACGCCGGCGACGGCGCATTGCTCGAGCGCAGGCAGCACGGCACGGGCGGGAATGATGACGACGGCGAGATCGATCGGCGCACCGATCTCCGCGATCGACTTGTAGCAGGCGAGCCCGTCGATCTCGGCGTAGTTCGGGTTCACCGGATAGATCTTTCCGGGATACTCGTTCTTGCGCAGCATCGCGAGCAGCCGCCCGGGAATCTTCTCATGATCGCGCGAGGCGCCGATCAGCGCGATGCTGGCAGGCGAAAAGAAGCTGTCGAGCGGATGCGGCATTGGGAGGCGAGTCCTTTTTCGTGGAGCCGTGCACTCTCTCAAACCGTCATCCCCGCGCAACGGCGAAGCCGTTGTCGCTGGAGGCGCGAGATCAGCGGCGCAAACTGCGCCGCTGGGCGAGCCTCGAAGGATGAGCGGCCCGGCCGGTGGCCGTTCATCCTTCGAGGCTCCCTGCACGGCGCTGCGCACCGTACAGCTCGCACCTCAGGATGACGGTTTGAGAGCTACGAAGGCGAGAGCTCACGCATTGAGCCGGAACGTCACTCCGCCCAGCAGGAACTCGTTGCCAGCCACCGCGTGGCCTTTCGCCCTCGCCGCGTGCAGCACACTCGCGACATCAGCGACCCGGAACTCCAGCGCGCTCATGATCTCGCTACGCCCCTTCACGAAACGAAAAGTTGCGTTGGGCAGCCTCAGCTCGGCATCGCTTGGCGCAACCCCGATGATCCCGCCCCAGTGCTCCGCCAGCCCCGCTGGATCCGGGCTCTGCATCTCCACCGCTGTCAGCGCCTGCGTCACATCCTTGCGGATGAATTTCTGCCAGTCCGGTCCCGCCGGCGGATACGGCCCCAGAATGTCGTCGCTGCCTTTGGTGTGGTTGAACTCGATGAAGGCCGCGCGGCAGTCGCGCGGATGGAGCTGCACGCCGTGATACGGCGCGTGGTCGATCACGTTCGCCGTACGCACGCCGAGCGCGTTGGCGTTGCAGCCGCGCTCGTCCGGATCGTTGCAGCAGAAGATCGCCATGTAGCCGCCGCGGCCGCCGGTCTTCTCGATGAAGCGGCCGGCGGTGGTGCCGTCCTTGAAGGGTGCGACCACCTCCAGCAGGATCGTGTCGACCGGGAGCAGGGCGTTCTCCAGGCCGTATTTTGCGACATTGCCGTCGCGGTAGCAGACGGCGAGGCCCATGATCTCCGCGATGTCGGAGATCACGGGCGCGAGCTGCGGCGCGACCAGGCAGATCTGTCGCAAGCGCACATAGGGCGCCATGATCATGCGCCCTTGAAGGTCGGCTTGCGCTTCTCGACGAAGGCCTTTGCGGCCTCCTTGTGGTCCTCGGTGTCGCCGCAGCGGGTGTGATGGATCGCCTCGCCGTCGAAGCAGTCCTCCAGCGCCAGATGCTCGGCATTGTTGATGTTGCGCTTGATGAAACCAAGCGCGATCGAGGGGCCCTGCGCCAGCGACAGCGCGAGCTCGTGGGCGGCAGTGTCGATCTCGGCGTCGGGCACGACCTTCGTCACCATGCCGATGGCCTGCGCCTCCTTCGCGGTGAGCACCGGCGACATCAGATAGAGCTCGCGCGCCCGCGCGCTGCCGAGCAGCTGGGTCAGGAAATAGGTGCCGCCGTAATCGCCGGAGAAGCCGACCTTGGCGAAGGCGGTGGTGATCTTACAGGATTCAGAGGCGATGCGCAGATCGCAGGACAGCGCCATCGAGAGGCCGGCACCGGCCGCGGCGCCGTCGAGCTGCGCCACCACGGGTTTCGGCATCTGGTGCAGGATGCGCGAGACCTCCATGCCGCGGCGCAGATTCGCAAGCTTCTGCTCGAACGGCAGCGGCGCGCGGCCCTCCGCCATCGACTTGACGTCACCGCCGACACAGAACGAGCCGCCGGCGCCCTTGAACAGCACCGCGCGCACCTCCGGATCGTCAGCCGCGCGCCGCGCCGCCTCGACCAGCCCGCGCACCATGTCCGGGTTGAGCGCGTTCTTCCGTTCGGGGCGATTCATCGTGATGGTGAGCAGCCCGCCTTCGAGCTTTTGCAGGACCATGTCGTTGCTCATGGGACGTCTCCCTCTTGTTGTTTGTTGTTTCGTCATTCCGGGGCGCGCCGACCGTTAGATTGTCGTTCCGGGGCTCGCGAAGCGAGAACCCGGAACCTCGAGATCCCGGGTTCGCTTCGCGCCCCGGGATGACGTCATGACTTACGTCACGCCGTCACTTCTTCACCAGCGGGCAGCGCGACTGCTCCAGCGACTGGAACGCTTCGCTGCCGGGCACGGTGGCGAGCAGCTTGTAGTCGTCCCAGCGGCCCTTGGATTCCGACGGCTTCTTCACCTCGAACAGGTACATGTCGTGGATCATGCGGCCGTCCTCGCGGATCTTGCCACCCTTGGCGAAGAAATCGTTGATCGGCGTCTCCTTCATCACCTTGATCACCGCAGCCGCATCCGTCGTGCCCGCCGCCTTCACGGCTTTCAGGTAATGCGTCACGGAGGAGTAGACGCCGGCCTGCGCCGAGGTCGGCGGCCGCTTCATGCGCTCGGTGAAGCGCTTGGAGAATGCACGCGTGTCGTCGTTGAGGTCCCAGTAGAAGGCTTCCGCCAGCAGCAGGCCTTGCGCGGTCTCCAGTCCGATCGAATCGATATCGGTCACGAAGGCCAATAGCGGCGAGACCTTCTGGCCGCCCTTGGTGATGCCGAACTCGGCCGCCTGCTTGATGGCATTGACGGTGTCGCCGCCGGCGTTGGCGAGGCCGATCACCTTGGCCTTGGAAGCCTGCGCCTGGAGCAGGAAGGATGAGAAGTCCGACGTGTTGAGCGGATGGCGCACGCCGCCGAGCACCTTGCCGCCGGTCTTGGTGACGACGGCGCTGGTGTCCTTCTCCAGATCCTGGCCGAAGGCGTAGTCGGCGGTGAGGAAGAACCAGGTGTCGAGGCCCGACTTCACGGCTGCAAGGCCGGTCACGTTGGCCTGGCCGTAGGTGTCGAACACGTAGTGCACGGTGTAGGGACCGCAGGCCTCGTTGGTGAGACGGATCGAGCCCGGGCCGTTGAACATGATGATCTTGTTGCGCGCCTTGGCGATCTCGCCCGCCGCAAGCGCGGTCGCGGAGGCCGCGACGTCGTAGATCATCTCGACGCCCTGGTTGTCGAGCATGTCGCGGGCGATGTTGGCGGAGAGATCCGCCTTGTTGAGATGGTCGGCCGCCAGCACCTGGATCTTGCGTCCCAGCACCTCGCCGCCAAAATCCTCAGCGGCCATCTTGGCTGCGGTCTCGCTGCCGGGACCGGTGATGTCGGCATAGAGGCTCGACATATCGAGGATGCCGCCGATTTTCAGGGGCGGCTTGTCCTCGGCCTGCACGGCACTCGCACTCAGGGCCAACGCGGCGGCAAAAATGCCCGGCAAAATTCTCTTCATCGAAAAAGACCTCCCTTATCGCGCCGTACTCTGATGGCGGCTTGGTTATTGCTCTTGGTTATCGCTATTGCCGCAATCATGCCGCATGCGCGAGAGGGCAGCAAGCGCGAGGGGCGTGCAGGTCGCGCGATCGTCACGCGTTTTCCGCAAAGCGGAATGGTGGAATGACGCACGACGTTTCCGCAGCGTCATTGCGAGCGCAGCGACGCATGTGAGGCAATGGCTGAGCTTCACACGGCCACTGGATCGGATCGAAGCACTTCGTCGTTGGCCTCGTTTGAGTTAAGAGTGGAGCGTAACGCAACCTTCCCGGGCAACGTGACGCGACTGCTTCACCTCATCGTCGCACTTCTTCTCGTCGCGGGTCGCACTGCGTTCGCGGCGCCGTGCCATTTCGATTCGCAGGGCGATGGCCGCGTCGCCGCGATCGTCGATGCGCGCAGCGTGCGTCTGGACGACGGCCGCGAGATCCGACTCACCGGAATCGAGCCGACCGCGACGACGAAGCAGGCGCTGGCTTCGCTGCTCGTCGGCCGCGACGTGACGCTGCGGAGCGCCGACGACACGCCGGACCGCTATGGGCGCCAGCGCGGGTTGATCTTCATCGGCGAAAGCGACACCCCGGTGCAGGCGCTGCTGCTGGCCCAGGGCGACGCCATCGTCTCCGCCGAGATCGCCGACAAGGACTGCGCGGCCGCCCTGATGTCGTCCGAGGCCGAGGCGCGACGCCAAAAAAAGGGCAACTGGGCTGACCCGTCGGCCATAAAAAACGCGGAAAGTCCGGACGATATTTTGGCCGGGATCGGGCGTTTTGTGGTGGTCGAGGGCAAAGTCCTGTCGGTCCGGCAAGCTGGGGCAATGACCTACCTCAACTTCGGACGGAACTGGACACGCGGCTTTGCCGTGACTATTTCAAGGCGCGCGTTACCGGCGTTCGAAACCGCCGGGATAGCCCTTAAGTCCCTGGAAAATCGACGTATTCGAGTCCGGGGCTGGGTTGAGGGGAATACGGGGCCGCGTATCGATGTGCGCCTCGTTGGACAGGTCGAGTTGCTGGGTGCAAACGAGCCGGCAGGGGTAAGGCCTTAAACGGGCCGGGCACGGGTTAAGCGACGTGAATGGGGTGCTAGAACAGCACTGGACGGGTGAAGGCCGCCGCCTTCGGGCTGCGCCGGCCGTGCTATGCCTTTTGCTGGGCACGGCGCTCGCCGGTTGCGGCGACATGAACCGGTTCCAGGCCGCGGCGGCCCCGCCGGCGGTCGCGATGCCCAAGCCGAAGCCGGCCGTCGCGCAGACCCCCGCCACCGAAAAGGAGCACGAGCGCATCCTGGCGAGCTATGGCGGCACCTATGACGACCCGAGGCTCGAATCGCTGGTCACCAAGACCGTCGACCGGCTCGTCGCCGCCTCCGACCGCCCCGACCAGGGCTACCGGGTTACCATTCTGAATTCCGGCGCGGTCAACGCCTTCGCGCTGCCGAACGGCCAGCTCTATGTCACGCGCGGTCTTCTTGCGCTCGCGAGCGATACGTCGGAGTTGTCCTCCGTGCTCAGCCACGAGATGGCGCATGTGCTGTCCAAGCACGCCGCGATGCGCGAGGACCAGGCGCGCCAGGCCGCGATCGTCACCCGTGTTGTCACCGACATGAGCAACGATCCCGATCTCACCGCGCTCGCGCTGGCCAAGACCAAGCTCACCATGGCGAGCTTTTCGCGCAACCAGGAGTTCGAGGCGGACGGCATCGGCGTCGGCATCTCCGCCAAGGCACATTTCGACCCGTATGGTGCCGCGCGCTTCCTTTCCGCGATGGAGCGCAATGCCGAGCTCAAGGCCGGCAAGACCTCGCTGGATCCGCGCGCGCAGGACTTCACCTCGTCGCATCCGGCAACCCCGGAGCGTGTGCAGAACGCGCAGACCATCGCGCGGCAATACGTCGCTCCGGAAGGAGGCGAGCGCGACCGCGAGAGCTATCTCGCCGCGATCGACAACCTCGTCTATGGCGAAGACCCGAGCGAGGGTTTTGTCCGCGGCCGGCGTTTCCTGCATCCGAAGCTCGGCTTCACCTTCCAGGCGCCGGACAATTTCACGCTCGACAACACCGCGCAGGCGGTGATCGGCGTGCGCGACGGCGGCTCGCAGGCAATGCGCTTCGACGTGGTGCGGGTGCCGGCCGAGCAGTCGCTCGGCGATTACCTCAATTCGGGCTGGATGGAAGGCGTCGAGAAGGCGTCCACGGAAGACATCACCATCAACGGCTTCCCGGCCGCGTCCGCCACCGCCAAGGGCGACCAGTGGCAGTTCAAGGTCTATGCGCTGCGTTTCGGCAGCGACGTCTACCGCTTCATCTTCGCGGCACGGCAGAAGTCGACCGAGAGCGAGCGCAATGCGCGCGAGACCGTCAACTCGTTCCGTCGCCTGACCCTCGACGAGATCCAGGCCGCCCGCCCGCTGCGCATCAAGGTGATCACCGTGCAGCCCGGCGACACCGTGGAATCGCTCTCCCACCGCATGGCCGGCGTCGATCACCCCGCCGAGCGCTTCCGCGTGCTCAATGGCCTCGATCGCAACGCGCAGGTGAAGGTGAGGGATCGCGTGAAGGTCGTGGCGGATTGACGCTGCGCTAAGCGCGCGTCATCCCGGGGCGCTTAGCGCGAACCCGGGATCTGGAGCCACGAAGACACTGCCGTAGGGTGGGCAAAGCGTAGCGTGCCCACCATTTCCGATCGCAATCGTTGAGAGAGGTGGGCACGGCGCCATGCGCCTTTGCCCACCTACGAGCTTCGCGCTTGACTAACCGCCCGCGTCCATGTCGCCCGCCTCGCGCTGGCCGCTGAGCCAGAGCGCGAGCAGCGTCCAGAACGCGCCCGAGAGCAGATACGCACCCGAGGCGATGACGCCGAGATTGGTGGCAAGCAACAGCGCGACCAGCGGCGCGAAGCCGGCGCCGAACAGCCAGGCCATGTCAGAGGTCAGCGCCGAGGCCGTGTAACGATACGCCTGCTTGAAGTTCGAGGCGATCGCGCCCGAGGACTGGCCGAACGACAGGCCGAGCAGGATGAAGCCGATCACCATGTAGATGGTCTCGCCGAACGCGCCGGCGTCGAGCAGCTGCGGAGCGAAGCCGCTGTAGATCGCGATCGCGATCGCCGATCCCATCAGCAGCGACTTGCGGCCGACGCGGTCGGCGATGATGCCGGAGGCCACGATCGCGGCGACGCCGAACACGGCGGCGACGATCTCGATGATCAGGAAGCGCACCGGGCTTTCGCGGGTGAATAGGAACACCCAGGACAGCGGAAACACCGTGACCATGTGGAACAGCGCAAAGCTCGCCAGCGGCGCGAATGCGCCGAGCATGATGTTCTGGCCTTCGCGCGCGACCGTCTCGGAGATGCGCGCGGGCTGCAATTCACGGGTCTCGAACAGCGTCGCGTATTCTTCCGTCGTCACCATGCGCAGGCGCGCGAACAGCGCCACGACGTTGATGGCGAAGGCGACGAAGAACGGATAGCGCCAGCCCCAGTCGAAGAAATCGTCGGCCGAGAGGTTGCCGGCGAAATAGGCGAACAGCGCGCTCGCCACGATCAGCCCGAGCGGGGCCCCGAGCTGCGGCACCATCGCGTACCAGCCGCGCTTGGAGGGCGGAGCGTTCAGCGCCAGCAGCGAGGCCATGCCGTCCCAGGCGCCGCCCCAGGCCAGACCCTGCGCGATACGCGCCAGCGCCAGCAGCCAGATCGCGGCGCTGCCAATCTCGGAATAGCCGGGCAGGAACGCGAGCGCCACGGTGGCGGTGCCGAGCAGGAACAGCGCCGAGACCAGCTTGGCCGTCTTGCCGTACTCACGGTCGACCGTCATGAAAATGACGGTTCCGATCGGCCGGGCCATGAAGGCCAGCGCGAAAATCATGAAGGAATAGAGCGTGCCGGTCAGTTCGCTGGTGAACGGAAACACCAGGCGCGGGAACACGATCACCGAGGCGATCGCGTAGACGAAGAAGTCGAAGAATTCCGAGGTGCGGCCGATGATGACGCCGATGGCGATCTCGCCGGGACTGGCCTGGTCGTGGCCGTGCTCGCCCGAGTGGAGGTCTGCCATTGCAGGGGTCTGTGCCGTCGCCATTCGTGCGCCCTTAACGTCCTGAAAACCAAAGCCGACCGCCCGGCGGGGCGCCAGGCAATCCGGGCCTGTCTGGCCCAACATTCCGCACTGCAACATTGGACAAATTGTCCAATGTCCGGATTGTTGCGCCGCAGCTACCCGTTGGCCCCGCAAAGGAAACTCATTCTCAAAGGCTCGGCCCGTGTCCCGTCTCAAGATCCTGGCGCTGCTACCCCTGGCAGCCGCGCTCAGTGGCTGCAACTACGTCGTGCTGGCGCCAGCCGGCGACATCGCTGCCCAGCAGCGCGACCTCGTCATCATCTCCACCGTCCTGATGCTCCTGATCGTCGTCCCCGTGATGGCACTGACGGTGCTGTTCGCCTGGCGCTACCGCCAGTCCAACACCTCGGCCCGCTACGAGCCGGATTGGGATCACTCGACCAAGCTCGAGCTGGTGATCTGGTCGGCGCCGCTGCTGATCATCATTTGCCTGGGCGCGCTGACCTGGATGGGCACGCATCTGCTCGACCCCTATCGCACGCTCGGCCGCATCCACGCCGACCGCGCCGTGGACCAGTCCAAGGCCCCGCTCGAGGTCGACGTCGTCGCGCTCGACTGGAAGTGGCTCTTCATCTATCCGGACTACGGCATCGCCACCGTCAACGACCTGGCGGCGCCGGTCGATCGCCCGATCAACTTCCGCATCACCGCCTCCTCGGTGATGAACTCGTTCTACATCCCCGCGCTCGCCGGCCAGATCTACGCGATGCCGGGCATGGAGACCAAGCTCCACGCCGTCGTGAACCACACCGGCACCTACAAGGGCTTCTCGGCGAACTACAGCGGCGCCGGCTTCTCCGGCATGCACTTCGACTTCCAGGGCCTCGACGACAAGGGCTTTGACGCCTGGATCGCCAGCGCCAAGTCCGCCGGCGGCTCGCTCGGCCGCGCCGAATATCTCCAGCTCGAAAAGCCGAGCCAGAACGAGCCGGTGCGGCGCTACGGCACCATCGATTCCGATCTCTACCGCCTGATCCTCAACATGTGCGTCGAGACCGGCAAGATGTGCCAGAGCGAGATGATGGCGATCGACGCCAAGGGTGGCCGCGGCCATGAGGGCCTGAACAACACCCTGCCGCTCGCCTACGACAAGTACGCCCGTCGCGGCACCGCGCTCGGGCCCGAGCCGACCTTCGTCGCCGGCACCTGCACGCCGGATGCGCCGCAGGGCCAGACCACCGCGTCGATCAAGGCGCCGGCCGACACCGCGCCGCTGCTCGGCGCCGGCCTGAAGCGGCCGACCTTCACGCCGCTCAAGTCCTCGTCCTTCTTCCTCGGACAGCGTCCGAAGTCAGACTCCTAAAGAGAGCTCGCATGTCTCCTGATCTTCTCAAGCTCATCTTCGGCCGGCTCGGCCTCGAGTCACTGCCACTGCACGAGCCGATCGTCGTCGGCACCTTCGTGGTGGTCGCGCTCGGCGGCGCCACGCTGCTCGGCGGCCTCACCTATTTCCGTCTCTGGGGCTACCTCTGGCGCGAATGGTTCACCACGGTGGACCACAAGCGCATCGGCATCATGTACATGATCCTCGGCATCGTGATGCTGCTGCGCGGCTTCGCCGACGCGCTGATGATGCGCGGCCAGCAGATGCTCGCGTTCGGCGGCTCCGAAGGCTATCTCAACGCCCATCACTACGACCAGGTCTTCACCGCCCACGGCGTGATCATGATCTTCTTCGTGGCGATGCCGCTGGTCACGGGCCTGATGAACTACGTCGTTCCGCTCCAGATCGGCGCGCGCGACGTGTCGTTCCCGTTCCTGAACAATTTCAGCTTCTGGATGACGGTCGGCGGCGCGGTGCTGGTGATGGCCTCGCTGTTCATCGGCGAGTTCGCCCGCACAGGCTGGCTCGCCTATCCGCCGCTGTCGAACATCGGCTACAGCCCTGATGTCGGCGTCGACTATTACATCTGGGCGCTGCAGGTCGCCGGCGTCGGAACGACGTTATCCGGCATCAACCTGATCTGCACCATCGTCAAGCTGCGGTGCCCCGGCATGACCATGATGAAGATGCCGGTGTTCACCTGGACCTCGCTCTGCACCAACATCCTGATCGTCGCCTCCTTCCCGGTTCTGACCGTCGTGCTCGCGCTGCTCTCGCTCGATCGCTACGTCGGCACCAACTTCTTCACGAACGATTTCGGCGGCAGCCCGATGATGTACGTGAACCTGATCTGGATCTGGGGCCATCCCGAGGTCTACATCCTGGTTCTCCCCGCCTTCGGCATCTTCTCGGAAGTGACCTCGACCTTCTCCGGCAAGCGCCTGTTCGGCTACACGTCGATGGTCTACGCCACGGTCGTCATCACCATCCTGTCGTATCTCGTGTGGCTGCACCACTTCTTCACGATGGGCTCGGGCGCCAGCGTGAACTCGTTCTTCGGCATCACCACGATGATCATCTCGATCCCGACGGGCGCGAAGATGTTCAACTGGCTGTTCACGATGTATCGCGGCCGCATCCGCTACGAGCTGCCGATGATGTGGACCATTGCCTTCATGCTGACCTTCGTGCTCGGCGGCATGACCGGCGTTCTGCTGGCGGTGCCGCCGGCCGACTTCGTGCTGCACAACAGCCTGTTCCTGATCGCGCACTTCCACAACGTGATCATCGGCGGCGTGGTGTTCGGCGCGTTCGCCGGAATCAACTACTGGTTCCCGAAGGCGTTCGGCTTCAAGCTCGATGTGTTCTGGGGCAAGCTGTCGTTCTGGTTCTGGGTCGTCGGCTTCTACCTCGCCTTCATGCCGCTCTATGTGCTCGGCCTGATGGGCGTGACCCGCCGCCTGCGCGTGTTCGACGATCCGTCCTTGCAGATCTGGTTCGTCATCGCCGCGATCGGCGCCGGCCTCGTCTTCCTCGGCATTCTCAGCATGCTGATGCAGTTCGCGGTCAGCTTCCTCAAGCGCGAGCAGCTCAAGGACGTCACCGGCGATCCCTGGGACGCGCGCACGCTGGAATGGGCGACCTCCTCGCCCCCGCCGGACTACAACTTCGCCTTCACCCCCGTCGTTCACGACAATGACGCGTGGTGGGACATGAAGAAGCGCGGCTACCAGCGTCCGCTCATCGGGTTCAAGCCGATCCACATGCCGAGCAGCACCGGCACCGGAATCATCCTCGCCGGCTTGGCAACCGCGATGGGATTCGGCCTGATCTGGTACATCTGGTGGCTGGCCGCCGCGAGCTTCATCGCGATGCTCGCCGTCGGGATCGGTCACACCTTCAACTATCACCGCGACTTTGACATTCCGGCTGACGACGTCATCCGGACCGAGGACGCGCGCACCAAACTGCTCGCCGGAGCCAAGTAAATGACTGTCGCTGTCAATCCCTCGCAAACCGGCGAGCCGGTCTTCTATCTCGCCGACGAACACCCGCATCCGGAAGGCTACAGCACCTCGCTCGGCTTCTGGATCTACCTGATGAGCGACTGCCTCATCTTCGCGATGCTGTTCGCCGCCTTCGGCGTGCTCGGCGCCAACTACGCCGCCGGCCCCGCGCCGAAGGACCTGTTCGACCTCGACCTGGTCGCGGTGAACACCTCGATGCTGCTGCTGTCGTCGATCACCTACGGCTTCGCGATGTTGACGATGCAGCAGAACAAGATCGCGCAGACGCAGATGTGGCTGGCGATCACCGGCCTGTTCGGCGCCGCCTTCATCGGCATCGAGCTGACCGAGTTCGCCCACATGATCCATGAAGGCGCAACGCCCCAGCGCAGCGCCTTCCTGTCCGCCTTCTTCACCCTGGTCGGCACCCACGGCCTGCACGTCAGCTGCGGCCTGATCTGGCTGGTCACGTTGATGGTGCAGGTCTGGAAGTTCGGCCTGATCGAAGCCAACCGCCGCCGCCTGATGTGCCTGTCGATGTTCTGGCACTTCCTCGACGTGGTCTGGATCGGCGTCTTCACCTTCGTCTATCTCCTGGGAGTTCTGCGATGAACACCGATACCCACGCCGCTCACGCGGGCGACCATCACCACGACGACGGCCACGCCCACAGCACGTTCTCGGGCTACATGCTCGGCTTCGTGCTCTCGGTCGTGCTCACCGCGATCCCGTTCTGGCTGGTGATGAGCGGCACACTGCCGAGCAAGCAGATCACCGCGCTGGTCATCATGGCCTTCGCGGTCGTGCAGATTGTCGTGCACATGATCTACTTCCTGCACATGAACACGAAATCCGAGAACGGCTGGAGCATGATGGCGCTGATCTTCACCATCGTCATGGTGGTGATCGCGCTGTCCGGCTCGCTGTGGGTGATGAACCACCTCAACAGCAACATGATGCCGATCCACCAGATGAGCGGAATGAAGTGAGCGAATTGGGGACCGTGACGAGCAAGGCAGGACGGGCGCGCCGTAAGGCTGCGCGCCCGTCCTTCTGGCTCACGGTCCTCTCGCTCACGGCCTTTGCCGCTCTGATCGCGCTCGGCGTCTGGCAGATCGAGCGCCGCGCCTGGAAGCTGGCGTTGATCGACCGCGTCGAGCAGCGCGTCCATGCCCCGGCCCAGCCGATCCCCTCGCCCGCTTCGTGGCCTGCGGTCTCCGCCGCAAGCGACGAATACAGGCATGTCACCGTCGCCGGCCGCTTCCTGCATGACCGCGAGACGCTGGTTCAGGCCGTCACCGAGGAAGGCCCCGGCTATTGGGTGCTGACGCCTCTCAAGCGCGACGATGGCACCCAGGTCCTGATCAATCGCGGCTTCGTGCCGCCCGAGCGGCGCGAGGCATCGACGCGCCGGAACGGCAATCCGGACGGCGAGGTCGAGATCACCGGCCTGCTGCGCATGACGGAGCCAAAAGGCGGCTTCCTCCGCAACAACGTGCCCCAGCACAACCGCTGGTACTCGCGGGATGTCGCCGCGGTTGCGGCGGCGCGCGGCCTCCACGATGTCGCACCCTTTTTCGTCGATGCCGATGCCGGATCACAAACCGCCCAAGGCCCCATCGAGGGCCCCATCGGCGGATTGACCGTGATCCGCTTTCCCAATAACCACCTGATCTACGCGCTGACGTGGTTTGCCCTGGCGTTCATGCTGGCCGGTAAACTTTTCGTCACATTCGGCGGCGGGCTGTTCCGCCGCGGGCGCTTCGTCCACGAACCGGCCGGCGGCTCCGATGCTGCCGCCCGCAGGACGGGATCAGATGCTGGAACGATCGTCGAACAGACCTGACGACGGAAGAACGCCTCCCCAGGCGTTTGGCGAGCTCGCCGTCACGCTGCAATCGCAGGCGGACGCGCGCAGCGAGCTGATCGGCGCTGCGCCGACCGACGACGAGACCAACCGCAAGAACATGGCGTTGCTGATCCAGCTGCGCTGGACCGCGGTGGTCGGCCAGATCGTGACCATCGGCGGCGTGCATTTCTGGCTCGGCATCCCCCTGCCGCTGGAGCGGATGGGCGCCGTGATCGGCGCGCTGGTGCTGCTCAACGTCTCGAGCCTGGTCTGGGTGCGCCATCGCGCCGCGATCTCCAGCAACGAGCTGCTGGTCGCCTTGATGCTCGACGTCGCCGCGCTGACCGCGCAGCTCTATCTCAGTGGCGGCGCCACCAATCCGTTCACCTCGTTATTCCTGCTCCAGGTGACGCTGGGCGCGGTGCTGCTCGATGCGCGCTCGACCTGGTCGCTGGTGGCGCTGACCTGCGCCAGCTTTGTCTGGCTGACATTGGCGTACCGGCCGCTCGACCTGCCGCCGAACCCGATCAGCGAGGCCTACAGCCTCACCGTGGCCGGCATGCTGTTGGGCTTCGTGCTCAACGCCGTGCTGCTGGTCGTGTTCGTCACCCGCATCAACAGAAACCTGCGCGAGCGCGACGCGCATCTGGCGGCGCTGCGCCAGCATGCGGCCGAGCAGGACCACATCGTCCGCATGGGCCTGCTAGCATCGGGTGCAGCGCACGAGCTCGGCACCCCGCTGGCCTCGCTCTCGGTGATCCTCAGCGATTGGCGCCGCATGCCGGATCTCGCCGGCGATCAGGAACTCGCCGAGGATCTCGCGGAGATGGAGACCTCGCTGCAACGCTGCAAGTCGATCGTGACGGGCATCCTGGTGTCGGCGGGCGAAGCGCGCGGTGAAGGTTCCTCGCCGACGACGGTGACGGCCTTCGTCACCGCACTGGTCGATGAGTGGCGCAACGCCCGTTCGGCGCGCACGCTTTATTTCGTCAACACGTTCGGCGAGGACGTCGCGATCGCCTCGGACGTCGCGCTGAAGCAGGTGATCTTCAACGTGCTCGACAACGCCTATGAGGTCTCGCGCGACTGGGTCGAGCTTCTGGCCGAGCGCGAGGGCGACAATCTCGTGCTGTCGATCAGCGACCGCGGCCCGGGCTTTGCGCCGGAGATGCTGGCGCAGCTCGGCAAGCCCTATCACTCCAGCAAGGGCCGCGCCGGCGGCGGGCTCGGCCTGTTCCTGGTGGTCAACGTTGTGCGCAAGCTCGGGGGCAGCGTAACCGCCGAGAACCACAGGAAGCGCGGCGCCACCGTCCGCCTGACCCTGCCCCTCGCAACGCTCGCGATCGGAGGCAGCTTTGACGCCTGACCGTTCGCTCATCGTCGTCGAGGACGATGAAGGCTTTGCGCGCACGCTGAAACGCTCGTTCGAGCGCCGCGGCTACGATGTCGTGCTCGCCGGTTCGATCGAGGAGGTGCGGAAAGTGCTGGAGGAGCGATCCTTCGGCCACGCCGTGGTCGATCTCAAGCTCGGCGGCGCTTCGGGCTTGGCTTGCGTCGAGCTGCTGCACACGCACGACGAGGAGATGCTGATCGTGGTGCTAACCGGCTTTGCCAGCATCTCGACTGCCGTCGAGGCGATCAAGCTCGGCGCCTGCCACTATCTGGCCAAGCCGTCGAACACCGACGACATCGAGGCCGCCTTCAATAAGGCCGAAGGCAATGCCGAAGTCGCGCTCGATGCGCGGCCGACATCGATCAAGACGCTGGAATGGGAACGCATCCACCAGACCCTGATCGAGACGGATTTCAATATTTCGGAGGCGGCGAGGCGGCTCGGCATGCACCGGCGGACGCTGGCGAGGAAGCTGGAAAAGCGGCCGGTGAAATGAGGCAAGGCCTCCTTCTCCTCGTCGTCCTGGACCAGCGAGCAAAGCGAGCGCCGATCCAGGACCCATCACCACAGGCTGCGGTTTGACGAAGGCTGTAACTCCGAGCCGTCGCAGCAACTCAAACCTGGGGTAATGGGTCCTGGCCTTCGCCAGGACGACGCTTGGTATGACCCCGCCCCCAAACAAAAAGCCCGGCCGCAAGGCCGGGCTTTTGATCTGTTGCGATCGACGCGACGTGGCGCTTACGCCGCCTCGTCGGCGACGGTGGTGTCGTCGCCATCGGTATCGTCGGCATCGCCCTCGGCATCCGCCTCGCCCTCGGTGGCTTCCGCCTTGGCGTTGCGGCGCGGGCTCTTGGCGAGCTGGGCCTCGATCTCCTTGACCGCTTCGGTCTCGGTCGAGTGCTGCACCACCGCGATCTCGCGGGACAGACGATCAAGCGCCGCTTCATAGAGCTGGCGTTCGCTGTAGGACTGCTCGGGCTGCGACTCGGAGCGATAGAGGTCGCGCACGACTTCCGCGATCGCGACGATATCGCCCGAATTGATCTTCGCTTCGTATTCCTGGGCGCGGCGCGACCACATGGTGCGCTTGACGCGGGCGCGGCCCTTGAGCGTTTCCAGCGCCTTCTTCACCAGCGCGGGCTCGGACAGCTTGCGCATGCCGACGTTCGCGACCTTGGCGGTCGGAACGCGCAGCGTCATCTTGTCCTTGATGAAGTTGATGACGAACAGCTCGAGCTTCGCACCGGCGATCTCCTGCTCCTCGATGGCCAGGATCTGGCCGACGCCGTGAGCGGGATAGACGACGAATTCGTTGGCCTTGAAGCCCTGGCGCTGGGTCACGACCTTCTTTTCCTCGACCTTCGGCGCAGCAGCCGCCGGCTTCACGGCCGGCTTGGCAGCGACAGGAGCCTTGGCAGGAGCAGCAACAGAGGCCTTCGGCGCAGCGGGCTTGGCAGCGGGAACCTTAGCAGCAGCAGGCTTGGCAACGGTCGCTTTCGCGGCCGGTTTGGCAGTCTTGTTAGGCATTGCGCTTCTTTTGTTCTTCGAGGACTTTGCAGCCGGCGCCTTAGTCGCGGTCCGACCCTTGGATGCGCTACGGCTGGCCGCGGCGACTTTTTTGGCCTCCTTATGGGAAGCCCTCGCTGAAGTACTCTTTTTACGCGTTTTCTGTGACACAGCCTGCGCGCGGAAATTGCCACGCCCCTGTTCGACATTTGGTTTCACGGGAACCCAGAGGGGCCAACGGGGCTGACGGGGTTCGGCTTAATGTGCCCAATATAGCACATTTCCCGCAAAAATCAATGATTTAGGGGTCTTTAGGCCTGGTTTTCGGCGCGAACGAAGGTATTAGGGTTAAGTTTGGGTCCGAATTAGTCTCCGGAGCCGGGATTCGGAGAAAAATATTTCTCGAACTTGCCCTCCATACCGTCGAATTCCTTGGCGTCGGCGGGTGATTCTTTCTTTTGGGTGATGTTCGGCCAGCTCTTGGCGTAATCGGCGTTGACCGAAAGCCACTTTTCCAGGCCCGGTTCCGTGTCCGGCTTGATGGCGTCGGCGGGGCATTCCGGCTCGCACACGCCGCAGTCGATGCATTCGTCAGGATGGATGACGAGCATGTTGTCACCCTCGTAGAAACAGTCGACCGGGCAGACCTCGACGCAGTCGGTGTACTTGCACTTGATGCAGTTTTCAGTGACGACGTAAGTCATCCAACGCTCCGAAAAGCTCTTTTGAAAGTCGCGGCTTGCGTAGCGCGGATGGCCCGGCGCCGCAAGGTCGGGGACGGCCGATCATGACGGCTTTGCGCGATTGATCGACCAAGAAATGAATTCAAAGCGCAATTAATTGCGCTTTCCTTCGCCGAGCTCCTCGTAGAGCACGCGCGCCGAGGCGGCATCGCCGCGGCGCTCGTTGAAGGCTATCACTTTCAACACGCGCACGGTGCGGTCGAGCGCGATGGTGAGCACGTCGCCCACCTTGATCGCATGCCCGGGCGAGGTCTCGCGCGTGCCGTTGACGCGGACATGGCCGCACTCGACGAGTTCAGCCGCGGAGGTGCGCGCCTTCACCACCCGCGCGTGCCACAGCCATTTGTCGATGCGCTGCCGCTCGGTCGTAGGCTACTCCTTGCGCCCCGCGAGCTGCTCCTTCAGCGCAGCGAGCTTTGCGAAGGGCGAATTGGGATCGACCGGCCGATCGCGCTCGCGCGGGTTCGCGCTCGAGGCGTAGGGACGCAGCGACGGCCCGCCTTGGCGGTCATGGCCCTTGTCGCGGTCGCGGCCACGATTGTCGCGACCCTTGTCGCGATCGCCGCCGAACTTGCCCTTGTTGCGATCGCGATCCTTGTCGCGATCCTTGCCCTGGAAGCTGCGGTTCTTGTCGTCGCGCCCCTCGGGACGCGGCGCGCCGTCGGCACCGCCTTCGCGGCCTTTGCGGAAATCTTTCCGATGCCCGCCATGGCGATGACGCTCGCCGCGCTTCTCGCCGTCGGCTGCTTGCGCGGCCTCGCCTTCGGCGGGCGCAGCACCCGCCTCGGCGCCCGCCTGCGGACGCGGCTGATGATGACGCTGATGGCGATGGCGCTCGTGGCGCGGCTTGCGATCCTCGTGACGGCCGCCGGGACGCCAGACCTCGACGAGCTCCGGCTCGGCGGGCGCGGCAGCGGCCTCGACCGGCGCTGCGGCATCGGGCGATGCGGCAGCTTCGACCGCGGCAGCTTCAGCGGGCGCGGCTTCAAGGCCGGCAGCCTCGGTGGGCGCGGCGGCCTCTTCGGCCGGCGGCGCGATGCCGGGAGCATCTTCGGGCGTGACGGGCGCCTCTAGCGATGCTTCGAGCGCCGGCTCTTGGTGCGCGGGCTCGTCGTGCTGCTCCATGCCGGGCGCGTCTTCGACGGTGACGGCTTCGGCAGCGACTTCGATCGGTGTGTCTGCGGCGACAGCGTCCTCGACCGGTATTTCGGTCGCGGGCGTCTCGGCGGAAGCCTCTGCGCTGGACGCTTCCACAACAGGCGCAACAGGCTTCGGCGGCAGCGGCGGGCGCTTCTCCATGCGATAGCCGAGCGCGCGCAGCACCGAGGCGAAATCTTCGCCCGCGGAGCCCGTGAGCGAGGTCATCGCCTGGGTCACGATAAAGCTGCGGCCGTCGAACGCGCCGGCGGGCTTTTCGCCGGGCGAGTTCTCGCGCCAGGCCAGCGCCGGGCGGATCAGGTCGGCAAGGCGCTCCAGGATGTCGACGCGCACGGCGCGCTCGCCGGCCTGCTTGTAGCCGAGCACGCGATAGGCATCGCGCGGCAGAGCCTTGTCGACCGGGAACGAAGTGCGGCCCGAAGATGCCAGATGCTGCGCGCCCGAGAGCGAGGACAGATCGACATTGTCCTGCTTCAGCGCCCACAGCAGCGCAGCCAGTGCACGCGCGGCGGGCTTGAGCAGGCCGGGGAAATAGAGGTGATAGGCGCCGAAGCGGACGCCGTATTTGCGTAAAGTGGCGCGCGAGGGCTGGTCGAGATCCTTCAGCTCGTTGGCGATCCTGGGACGTTCGAGCACGCCGAGCGCCTCGACCAGCTGATAGGCGATGCCGCGGGCAATGCCGGTGACGTCCTCGGCCTTGGAGAGCTCGAACATCGGCCCGAGCAGCTTTTCGATATGCGTCTTGAGCCAGAGGTCGAGGCGCGCCTGCACCTTCTCGCGCGGGCTGCCGGTCAGGCGCTCGTCCGAGATGATGCGGATGCGCGGATGCAGCGCGTCCTCTGCGGCGGACAGTCGCGCCACGGCGTCGCCGGTCCAGCGGATGGTGCCTTCCGAGGTCAGCACGAACTGCTCGTCCGGCGCGTTGCCCAGCTTTTCGGCGCGCGCGTTGATCTCGCCGGCGAGCACCGCTTGGGCCGCAGCCTGCAAGGCTTTCGCATCGGAGCCGGCTTCCGCCGCATCCGGTGCAAAGGTGAAGCCATCGAGACGGCCGATGACATGGCCTTCGACGATGACTTCGCCGGTCTTGCCGATTTCAGTATTCAAGCTCGTGTTCTCCCGCAGGCGGCGCATCAATACACTGGTCCGGCGATCAACGAAACGCTCAGTCAAGCGTTCATGGAGCGCATCCGATAATTTATTTTCGACCTCCCGCGTAATCCCCTGCCAGTGTTCGGGGTCGGCGAGCCAGTCCGGCCGGTTGGCGACGAAGGTCCAGGTGCGAATCTGCGCGATCCGGCCCGACAGCGTGTCGATATCGCCGTCGATGCGGTCGGCCTGGTCGACCTGGGCCGCGAACCAGGCATCGGGAATGCGGCCCTTCTGCATCAGGAAGCCGTACAGCGTGGTCACGAGCTCGCCATGGGCCGCCGGCGACAGTTTTCGGTAGTCGGGGACCTGGCAGGCCTCCCACAGCCGCTCCACGGCCAGCTTGCCATGTGCTGTATCGCGCACATCGGCGTCGCGGGCGACGTGGTCGAGCACGCGCATGTCCTCGGCGATCGGCGCGCGCGTCAGCGCCTCATGGCCGGGGGAGAGGTTCAGCGACACCTGGAGCGCGCCGAGCGAGGAGAAATCCAGCTTCGAATTGCGCCATTGCAGCATCTTCACGCTGTCGAAGGTGTGGTTCTGCAGCGCGTTGACGAGCTCGGGCTCGAACGGCGCGCAGCGGCCGGTGGTGCCGAACGTTCCATTTCGCGTGGCGCGGCCGGCACGGCCGGCAATCTGCGCGAACTCAGACGGCGTCAGGCGGCGGAACTGGTAGCCGTCGAACTTGCGGTCGGAGGCGAAGGCGACGTGGTCGACGTCGAGATTGAGGCCCATGCCGACCGCGTCGGTGGCGACGAGATAGTCGACGTCGCCGTTCTGGAACATCGACACCTGCGCATTTCTGGTGCGCGGGCTGAGCGAGCCGAGAACGACGGCGGCGCCGCCGTGCTGGCGGCGGATCAGCTCGGCGATGGCGTAGACCTCGTCGGCCGAGAACGCGACGATGGCGGTGCGGCGCGGCTGGCGGGTGATCTTGCGGTCGCCGGCAAATTGCAGCTGCGACAGCCGCGGCCGCGTGATCATGGACACGCCGGGCAGGAGCCGCTCGATGATCGGGCGCATGGTCGCAGCGCCCAGCAGCAGCGTCTCGTCGCGGCCGCGACGGTTGAGGATGCGGTCGGTGAAGACGTGGCCGCGTTCGAGATCGGAGGCGATCTGGACCTCGTCCACAGCGAGGAAGGAGACGTCGAGATCTCTCGGCATCGCCTCGACGGTGGAGACCCAGTAGCGCGGGTTCTTCGGCTTGATCTTCTCCTCGCCGGTGATCAGCGCGACGCTCTCCACGCCCTTGCGATCGGCGATCTTGTTATAGACCTCGCGCGCCAGCAGCCGCAGCGGCAGGCCGATCATGCCGGAGGGATGCGCGAGCATCCGCTCAATGGCGAGATGGGTCTTGCCGGTGTTGGTCGGCCCGAGCACCGCAGTAACGCCCGCGCCGGGTGCGCGCTCGGAGGCGAAGGGGGAAGGGGGAAAAGCCATTCTGTACGATTAGGTAGTGCCGATTTCGGCGAATGTCAGTGCTGTTTGGGGCGGCGCGGCGGCCGGGCGCGAATAGGGCCAGGCGCGAAGCGCTTGGAAGTCACCTCGCCCCGCTTGCGGGGAGAGGTCGGATCGCGAAGCGATCCGGGTGAGGGGACTCTCCACGAACCAGCTATCACCTATTCCGTGGAAGCAGCCCCTCACCCCAACCCTCTCCCCGTAAGAACGGGGCGAGGGAGAAGAAGGAGCCGCCCGAACCTCGCGCAACTGTCTCACTTTGCGACGCTTTTCCCTGTGTCCTTAAGCTTCGGAACGACTCTAGAACGAATCGCGGCCGAATCGCTGACTCCCTGTTGAGTCCTGTTACGTTCACGCAACATGTCGCGGCGCCCTATGCTTGATTGCACTAGATGGAGTTTTGGGCTGCCGCACAAGCGACGTTTCGGTGGCGGGTTCCTTAAAATTGGGGACGGCGCGGAGTCGAATCAGAATCGGGGAGGAGTCAAATGGATTCACGGATCGAGGGCGCCAAAACAAAAACTGCGAAAACAACCCCATGCACAGTAGAAACGGCGCGCGGGCGAAGGGCGGGGTGACGGCGGGTAAGGTGTTGGAGCTGCGTGCCGAATCGCTCCGCTCGTCATTCCGGGGCGCGACGCTGGTCGCGAACCCGGAATCTATCAGGCCGCAAGGTTCGCCTCACCATGGATTCCGGGTTCGCGCCAAGTGGCGCGCCCAGGAATGACGGAGGAATGGTAGCCCGTATGGCGCGGCCTTTACTGCGTCTTCGCGACCCGCGGCGGCTGGGCGGATGTGATGAAGCTGGTGGCTTCGAGCATCGCGGGGCCGAGCGGCGTCGGCACTTTCAGCCAGAACGGAACCAGGATGCGCGTGCCGGCGACCGGGGCGAAGGCGATCTCGATGTTGCGCTGGGCGGCGAGGTATTTGATCACGGGGCGGTCGGGGATGTAGCCGGCGACAGGCACGAAATAGAGCGCGCAGACCACGACCGGGCCGCGATAGCCCTTCTCCGCCTTCACGGTCTCCATGCGCTTGAAATCGAGTTTTAAGTCGTAGCGCATGCGGCCGTCGAACACCGGCGCTGCGTTGTGGCAGGCGTCCGGCGTGACAGGATCGCCGGTGCCGGGCACGCGCAACAGCGAGGCCGTCATCGGATCCCAGACGCCGCGGCGATGCGCCTCGGTGACGACGATACGATCAGGGTCGACCGGCGGCTCCGGCACGATGCCGAACTCCTTCACATTGCCCTTGTCGAGCGTGATGTGGATCTCTTCGGTCTTCTTCGAGGTGGTGGTGGAGGCCTGGTAGCCGGTCGCAACCAGCGCGCCGTTGACGACCCGGCCCTGCGAGGCGCCGGTGCCGGACCCGCCCGCGAACGACTTCAAGAGCCCCGTGGTGCCGCCGGAGGCGGCCGCGGCAAACACGTCGTCCTGGATGTCGATGTTCCAGGCGCCCCGGCCGACCGGAATGCCTGCCAGCGTCGCCTCATACTGCGCCTCGAGCTTGCCTTGCGCGGCGGCCGGCTTCGCCTCCCAGGCGAAGACCAGCCCGCACAGGGCCGCCATGGCCAACCGGGCGGCAGACCGCGGGCTGGCGATACGCGGCTTGGGCGCAAATCGGGAGGAAATGGGCACGAAACGATCCAATCGGGGCGCGACGGTTGTTACTTAAGCCAAAAACCGCCGCAAACAATGTGTTCGGGCGCAACAAGCGCGGAACTCCACCTGATACTTCGGGGGCGAATACGCCCTTTATGTGATGGTAAGGCACTTCAAACATTGCCGTTTTGGTGATCGGGAGGCCGCGGGCTCTGAAACCTCTCCCGCTTGCGGGAGAGGTCGGCGCGTAGCGCCGGGTGAGGGCTCTCTCCCCTTGGGGACACCAACCGTGATAACGACTGCCCCTCCGCGGAGGCACCCCCTCCCCGGCCCTCCCCCGCAAGCGGGAGAGGGAGGACACCGCCCGGGCGGCCTCAAAACCCGCCCCAAAAACTTGACGTCCCGCCGCTTCCCCCCTATACGTCCGCCGCTCCCTGCAAGGACAGAGAATTTGCCCCCGTGGCGCCCCGGATGGCGGCCGCAAATCGTTGGGGGACAGGATAAGGATTTGTGACATGTCTCGCCGCTGCGAACTGACGGCCAAGGGCCCCCTCGTCGGCCACAAGGTCAGCCACTCCAACATCAAGACCAAGCGCCGCTTCCTGCCGAACCTCGTCAACGTGACGTTCATCAGCGAAGCCCTGGAGCGCAACGTGCGCCTGCGCGTCTCGACCAACGCGGTCAAGAGCGTGGACCACAATGGCGGCCTGGACGCCTTCCTGCTCAAGGCCAGCGCCGACGCCCTGTCGCCGCGCGCCCTCGAGCTGAAGCGCGCCATCCAGAAGAAGGTCGGCGTCACCGCGCCGGTCAAGAAGGCCAGCTAAGCGATTTTTTCGAATTGGGCGGGGGCTAAGTAGCGTCGCGTGGCCTAGGCTTAGCCAAGTAGAGTTTTGTGTAGCGGCCGGATCGGAAGATCCGGCCGTTTTTGTTTTTGGGGTGCACTCCCTTCTCTCTCCGTGCTGGCCGGGCTCGACCGGCCGTCCACTTCCTACCTTGAAGGCAGACCGTATTTTCACGGTGCGACTTCACGCGCATACACGCTTGCGCACCCGTTCCGGTTGCTCTTGAATGAGCAGCGAGTCTAAGGGTCCATTTCATGCGTAGTCTGGGTATCGTGGCCCTTTGCGCCGCGTTTGGGCGGCTGCGTTTCGCGCTTCCAATCCACAGCAAGAGGCGACGACAGATCACGGGCACCCGGCGCTCGTGAGTCATAGATCATTTTGATATTGGGAGGCAGCGTGTCCGAAGCCGAACCGCGCGCTCTACACCTTCATACGCTTGCTTCACTCATTGCTGATCTTATTAGCGGCAGATCCGTTTCTATCCGTGGCGGAAAGACTTTCGCCTTGCCGGATGAAAGAACACGCAGCGCACTGGAATGGTACCGCAAGCGCGGCTCGGCTGCATGGACCGCAAATGTAAGCGCAACTCACGCTGAAGATTTGGTCGATAGCATTCTGCTGAAGCCACCTCAACCGCCGCCTCTGCCCGCCCGTCCCGCCAACGCTAACTGTCGGCGCCTCCGACTGAAGAGGGTGGAGGCGCATCGGTTTGCTGGGCTCCACAAATTTGGAACTCCCGGAACCGCCCCTGAAAACTACATCCACGAATTTTCGTCTTCACTCACGCTGCTCGAAGGTAGAAACGGTTCGGGCAAAACCTCATTGCTTAATGCGATCATTTGGGCGCTTACGGGTGAAATGCTCCGTCCGCAACGTGCGCCCGAGGCTGCAGAAGACTTCGAATGCTGGATTGACGCTTCAGCGCCAGGTCAGGAACCCACGGCTCACAAATTGTCGCCCCTTACACCTATGCCGAACGCGGAGCAGTATCGCCCCAACGAAGCATGGGTACCCGCCGACACATGGGTTGAGCTTACATTTGTTGACCAAACTGGAGCTGAATTGCCGATTGTTCGCAGCCAGAGCCGATCTCCGCAAGGAAAGCTGAGGGAGACACCTCCCGACCTATCGGTTCTAGGGATTGATCCCATCGCCGTCAGAATTGGCTCAATTATGCCGGGACTACTTCCACTCATTAAGGTCGGATCAGAATCTGAATTGGGCCGCGCCGTTTCCCAACTTACCGGCCTTTCTGCACTTGTCGACCTAGCGGAACACGCGCGACGGTCGAAGCTCAAAATCGACAAAGAGTTCCTGAAAGCGAAAATGGCTGAACTCGGTCGAGCAGACGCCAATTACACCACCGCAAAGGATGACTTAAGTAACATCTTGCTTGCTCATCCAGCGTTAGCGCCAGTACACGCCGCACCTCAACCATCCGACGCCACAGATATTGAACAAGTTTTGGATGAGATTACCAAGCACTTTGAAGGGGCGAAGGCTTCGGCGTTCGAATCTGCCAGAGATATTCTTGGTGAAAGCTTCGATCCTACGAATCCTGTCCTCATCGCCGATCTGGAAAAAAACATCAGTCGGGCGCTTGAGCGAGCCAGCCGACCTCAAGACCTACCTTCTGCAACACGGCTCGCGGCCTTGCGCCAGGTTGCAGCGGATCAATTGCAAGCAACGGACGATAGAATTCAGAGCATTCTCGCAGAGGCGGAAGCTCTTAATGCTTTGGCTCAGGATCCTTCGAGAGCCGCCCGCATACGCCTCTACGCTCGCGTAGCTACTTGGATCGCCGATCACCCCGATCCAGAACGCAAAGACAACGCTTGCGTCGTTTGTGGTAGCGATCTAGCCGAGGCAAAGGACCCTGTAACAGGCCAATTGGTCAGAATGCACCTGCACGATGCAGCGTCAGATGCGGTTCTCCTTTCGCAAACGATTGGTCGTTGGGCAGAAAACGCACAAGGTGACTTGATGCGAAATTTGCCCGAAGCTCTTCGGGCAGAGATTGCACGAACTCTTCCTGCACATCCGTGTGATCTACTTCGAACAGCAATTGTCGATGAGCTGTTCGACTTCGAGCCATTCAAGGGAGTGTTGTGCGAGCTGAATGCGCAAACCGTTTCTACCTTTGATGACGTCGTTAAAAATCGAGCGCCTCTCGCTAGCGCGACAGAGATCGTCCTCCCACGAGGATGTGATGCACTCAGCGAGGCCTTGAAACGGCTTGATTGCGCCGTTCGCTTTTCCAAATGGCGACAAAACAACGATCTGCTTGCGCGGGAAATCGTGACACGGGTCTTGGGGCGTGCGCCCAAAGAGAGTGAGCCCAGAGAGACGACCACGCTTACGGGGAAGCTTCTCGACCTGCAAGCAACCGCACATGCGGCAAAACCCATCTCTGACGCACTAACTCAATGCGATCGGCTCAAGCGGCACCTAAAGGTTCGCCGCACCGCCGAAACTCGCCTTCGCGAATATCAAACTGCAAGCAAAGCGTTGGGAAATCTCGCTCACTTAGGACTACTCGCTGATCAGCAAGTAGACCACTTGCGTACAATCTTACGATCCGAGGCGGGGGCATGGCGAAAGCGAATCTATCTTGGCGCGTTTCCGGACACCGCCCACGAGTTAATCGACGCAGAGCTTGGTCGTAAAGGCGAGCTGGGTCTTGTCGTTCAGACAGGCGGAGTCGCGGCCCCCGCGCAACATGTGACAAACGCCTCGGCGTTGCGCGCAAGTCTAGTCGCGTTCTTTCTTGCCTTTTGGGAGTACGTGTTGAAAGAGCGTGGCGGGCTCATAACTTTGATCTTAGATGATCCACAAGAGCTCTTAGATGACGAGAATCGAGAGCGTCTTGCCTCGGCGCTAGTTCCACTAGTCGCGTCCGGTGCGCAACTCTTCGTATCATCCTACGACTCGCGCTTTTGCGCGCGGGTTGCCCGCCTTACGGTTCATGGCGGCATCGAACATCTTGAGGTTAATCCGGCAACACGCCTGCAGCCAGTCATCAGAACTACGCCACCACTTCCCGTCATTGAGCGGCGAAGATCGCGATTCGAAGCAGATCCCAATCTAGAGGAGCCCGCTCGGGAGTTCGCAGATGGTTGCCGCATATTCTTCGAGGCGAAGCTCGGTGACATGTTCGACGACCCCGGTTTCGCGGCCTGGACCATCGCCAACCCAGACCCGACCTTAGCAACCTTTGTCCAACGTCTCCGCCCGCTGGTGAAATCCGCTCCACAAGGGATGTTTGGCGCCCTTGTCTTTCGTCGTTTTGTTGACCATCCGGCGCTAGTTGATGGATCTCCTGTCCTTATCCTAATGAACAAGGCTCATCACGGTCGACGTCAAGAGATAAGAGCTGCCGACGTCGCGCAGTGCGCCAACGATTTGAGCGAACTTCTTGAAATCGTCGAAGCCATGTATGAGGAATGTTATCGTTGGCGACGTAGAGACGCGCTGAAGGATCAACCGTTGGCCGAGGCGCAGCCACCTGCGCTTATCCCAATGCCCAATCCTGGCCTCAACGTTTTGGTTTGCCCGGACCTAGCGGCATTTACTCAACATGCGCCGGTGGGAGAATCGCAGTCCTCTCCGGAGCGCCTCGCTCTGAATCTCTTCGATAATACCGTCACATATTTTCTCCGCCGACCCAATTATGGCTTTGCCGCCCCCGTGAATTCGCTGGCTATAGTCCAAGCAATACCGGAGCCGGTCGCTGATCGGAGACTCGTTATAGCCCGATACGGAAGCACGACATATGCGCGCCGCTTAGTGCGCGGTGTGAATTCGGATGTTATTGGGCTTACGGCAGAGATACCCGACCCGCGCTTTAGGGCACCGAAGACCATCTTCCTTCCTGAAACCAGCGTAGCCATTCATCAAGTTGTCGGAATAATCTTCGATCATAACGTAGCGGCTTCGCAAGGTCAGGATGAGGCAATACAAGTCGATGCAAGTGGCGTCCTAAAGCACGTTGAGATCGCCTTTCGCGTGTCTGACGACAGTGCTGTTCCACTAGCTCTTGAAAAACAGGTAGTATTAGGAGGAGCGCGTATTGAGTTGAATGAACTTGGGCAACATAGAGATGCGCTCGTGGCACTGACCCTTGATGACGGGTCGAGCATTTTCAAGCGCGTCGGGGCCGCGTTACCGGTTGAGCTTAATCACCTATGCCAATTCGAAAGCATAGGCGGGCTGGGCTCGTCTCAGGTGCTTTCTATCGGTAAACCACAAAAGGGGTTCCGAACCGTTACAAGCGCGCGGGCAATTATAGGTGTTCTCTATCACGGCTAGTCACATCCAGCAGGTTCGCACTGATGGTGTCCCGTACTTCCGCAAGTGTCCCCTGCGCATCATCGCATCCGGATAGCCGGCACGGGCAACGAGACCAGCGAGAATATCGCCAATGCCTTGAAAGCCAATTCGCCTGCGCAAGACGGACGAGACGTAATGTGGCACTGTTTTATGGATCATGGTGATAAGTGAACTACACCGCGGTCACCGTCTCCCCCTCCCCCCGAAAATCAATGCTCCGCAGCACGATGCCCGGCGGCGTGCCCTCGAACTCCGTCGCGCGGTACTTGCTCACGGCGCGCGCCTCGATGCGGTCGCGCAGGCGGGTGAACTGGGCTTCGCGCTGCTCGGGGCGGGCGCGCACGCCCGGCGTTGGTGTCCCCCGCGCGTTAACCGTCCATTAACCAACGCAGCCTAGCCTGCTGTAATCGTCCAGCCATCATTAGCCCGAAATGCCTTCCCGGTTCGCTCCAGGAGAAGCGCCGATGTGCGTTGCGTTGTTGACGTATGCTGATCTGGGTGCCCGCCTCAATATCTCGCGCGAGGCCGCTCGTTCGCTTGCGAGACGTCGCCGGTTGCCGCGCTCGCGTTCGGATGATGGCAAAGCGCTGGTGAGCGTTGATTTCTCCGAGCTTCGGTACGTGCCCCGCCCACGGCGTTGCCGCCAGGCAGACCCCATCGCCGCCTCCATGGCAAGGATCGAGGCGTTCAAGGCGGAGGCATTCAAGATGGAGGTCGCGCGGCTCGAAGCAGCAGCAACCGGCTACAGGGCGGATTTCGAGCGCGAGCGTGAGCGCGCCGATCGCCTGGCTGTCGAGCTGCTGCAGGCGGGTGCCGAGACGACGGCAGCCAATGCGTGGGCGGCACGACTGGAAGACGAAGTGGCGGCTCTGCGGACCGGTCGCCGGGCCAGCGGCGCGATCGCGGGACGAGCCGCGCTTCGATTGGGACATCTGGCCGCGGCCATCGTGGGCGCAGACCGCGCGGCTCGCAGGTAGCACTTGAACCTTTCTCCACCCCGGCCTGCCGGAGCAACCACGAGGAAAGAATGACTGGCATGACCGATATTCGTGAGATGAAGGCGCGCATTGTCGTGTTCGGGGTCGGCGGCGCCGGCGGCAATGCCGTCAACAACATGATCACCGCCGGGCTGGAAGGGGTCGAGTTCGTCGTCGCCAATACCGACGCGCAGGCGCTTGCAATGTCGAAGGCGACGCGCCTCATCCAGCTCGGCACAACGGTCACCGCAGGCCTCGGCGCCGGCTCGCAGCCGGAATTGGGACGCGCCGCAGCCGAGGAGGTCATCGATACGATCCGCGAGCACCTGACCGGCGCGCACATGGTGTTCGTGACGGCCGGCATGGGCGGCGGCACCGGCACCGGGGCTGCACCGATCATCGCCAGGACCGCGCGCGAGCTCGGCATCCTCACCATCGGCGTGGTCACCAAGCCGTTCTACTTCGAGGGCCAGCGCCGCATGCGCTTTGCCGAAGCCGGCGTCGAGGAGCTGCTGAAGACGGTCGACACCCTCTTGATCATCCCGAACCAGAACCTGTTCCGGGTGGCCAGCGAGAAGACCACGTTCGCCGATGCCTTCGCCCTTGCCGACCAGGTGCTCTATTCGGGCGTGGCCTGCATCAGCGACCTCATCGTCAAGGAAGGTCTGATCAATCTCGATTTTGCCGACGTCCTCTCCGTCATGAAGGAGAAGGGCAAGGCGATGATGGGACGGGGCGAGGCTTCCGGCGAGAAGCGCGTGCTCGCCGCCGCCGTGGCCGCGATCTCCAATCCGCTGATCGAGAATCCCTCGATCAAGCGTGCCAGTGGCCTCATCATCTCCATCACCGGCGGCAGGGATCTCATGCTGTACGAGGTCGACGAAGCCGCGACCCGCATTCGCGACGAGGCCGATCCGGACGCCAACATCATCGTCGGCGCGTCGTTTGACGAAAGCCTCGAAGGCATCGTCCGCGTCTCGGTGGTTGCGACCGGAATCGATAATCTCGATCCGGCGCAGCAGGCGCTACCGGTGGAAACCGCCCTCACCCAGCTCGCCGGCAGGCTGCGCAACGACGGCCGTCGCATCGCCGATCGCATCGAGCGCAGTGCCCCCCTTCCGCAAGCGGCAAGCCCGCCGCTCCGCCCGCAGCCGCACCACCCCGTGGGGCCACCGGCAAGGCCGGGTCTGGACTATGCGCCGCAGGCGGCGCTTCAGCCGCTCGATCCTTACGGCCGCGCCCCTGCGCGCAATCTGCCCGACGAGGCCGCTCTCGATATCCCGGCCTTCCTGCGCCGCGCCGCCAACTGAGCGGTGGCGAAGGAGGTGCGCTCCCTCTCCCGCAAGCGGGAGAGGTTCGAACGAGCCCGCGGCCAGTCGATTCGACTTAAAGCCATTCCGCTTTAGGTCCAGGGTGCGATGAGATCAGGTTCGGCCGCCCGGTTCACCCTCTCCCCAGCAGGGAGAGGTGGCCTGGTTCTCAACTCGCTTCGAACGTCAGATTATGCAGACAAGGTCTTGAGCTGCGCAGCGTGCCGGGGCTTCAAGCCGCCGTGCTGCGCGGGCTCTCGGCGGTGTCCTTCTTGTCCGTCTCCCTGTCGCGGGACAGCCACGCCGGAAAACGAAGCAGGCGCTCGTTGGTGTCCTTTGGCAGCTCGATGGGCGGCGCTTCAATGGCCGAACTCGGCAGGTCCAGCGCTGCGTGTCCCGTTCGCACCGCATCCGCGCGCTGATCCAGTTCGCGGAGCAGGGGATCGAGCACGCTGTCGATCTCGGTCGCCACCGACACCAGGAAACTATTGAGCTCGCGCGCCTCGGGCACAACCGCCGCAGCCTGCTCGATCGCCCTCGAGAGACCATCGACGACAGGCGCAAACGCGCCGGCGGCTTGCTTGATTCGCGTCTTGATCGCTTCGACCTCGCTCAAGACGCGCTCACGCTCACGCCTTTTCTTTTCCTCCGAAAGACGGGCTTCAATTTCGGCGATCTGGGCCGTCAGGGTCGTGGCTTCGGATGCAAGCGCATCTCGTCTTCCGCGCGCGCGATCGAGATCGCGGCTGAGATTGTCCACTAAGTCGTCCTTTCCGAACATGGCTTTGCTCCGTGGGACAGGCGCTTTGCCCTGTAGGACGGCCTTGGCGCGAACCGCCAGCCTCGCCACCGACCGGATGGCCGGATCGGCCGAAACAGGCATCAACCTCGGTCGCGTCACATGGGCCGACATGGTGATCCCCCATCGTCAACATTAGGCAACCGCATGGTTAACAGACGGTTAATGTCAACAGACGATGCGGCCATGGGGCGTGACGGCATCGGCAACGAGATCCCGAAGAACATCTCCAACGTCCCGAAGCTCCATCGCTGCCTGCGCAAGACGGACAAGTCGCAGCCGCGGTAGCCCGCCTCCCCTACCCCCGAAAATCAATGCTCCGCAGCACGATCCCCGGCGGCGTGCCCTCGAACTCCGTCGCGCGGTACTTGCTCGCGGCGCGGGCTTCGATGCGGTCGCGCAGGCGGGTGAACTGGGCTTCGCGCTGCTCGGGCCTCGCCTGCGGGCCGCGCTCGAGATAGTCCATCGCGGAGGTCGAGATCGCGCAGGCGATCTCCTTCGATCCGTCCTGCATCAGGAACTGGACGATGCCGCGGTCCTGTTCGTAGCCGACGAAGCGGCTGCTCGTGAGTGTCATGGCTTACTCCCTTACGCGATTGCACCTTGGCGGTCGCCGCGGGGCTTCGATGCCGCCGCGGCCCGCGAATTCTCCGACGTCGTCCCGGCCTGGTGCGCAATTGCGCACGGGAGCCAGGACCCATTATCCCGGTCAGCGTTGTGGAGGCACGCTGTGGCCGCGTTCGTTCACAATAACTCGGTTCGGTGGTTATGGGTCCTGGCTTTCGCCAGGACGACGGCTGTGTTCCACGGGCGCACTGCCGCTGCCGCGCTCCGGCCGGCCTTCAATTGCCGCCACTGAGCCTCAGCTGTCGCCACTGAGCCTGGCGAAATCGTCGAACAGCGCCGTCACCAGCGCGCGGTGGCGGGTGTCCTCGGTGGAGAGGCTGGCGGCATAGAGGTTGAGCAGATAGCGCGCCTTCACCGCGGCCTCGGGCCACGAGGTGGCGGGCACGGTCATCAGGCGGTTCTCGAGATCGGCCTCGCGCTCGCGCAGCTCCCGGACATTGTTCTCGACCTCGGCCAGCGCGCGGCGCAGGTCGGTCGCCTTCTGGGCGGCCATGCCGCGATGCCTGTCGAGATCCACCGGGACGTCAGTCATGGGCGACCCTCTGGGCGACGCTCGCCGGCGCGGCCTGCGCGTCCGCGGCCTGCGCGTCCGCGAGGTCCACCGAGCCGATCGACAACATTTCCGTCATGCCGGCGCCCCCGCTTTCGGCCGGCACCGTGATCATGGTGGCGATGCGGCGCCAGCACGGGAACGACAGGCCCTCGATCATCTCTTCGTCGGTGACGACGTCATAGCTGCCCGCGGGCAGCAACCGGTCGATGCCGTTGATGCGGAACGGATGCCTGAAGGTGACGGTTTCTCGTCGCGAACGGATGGTCATGGACGCCTGCCTTCCTGCGAGCGAAGCCCCAACCGACGCCGGCTATGATAAGCATGCGCTCCCTGGGCGGATATAGCCAGCACTATCGTCGCCGCGCCGCGCGCGGCCGGGGCCGCGGGCTGCGGGCTGCGTTTTAGTCCTCGCTATTGGCGTAGGGCAGGCGTAGGCTCGCTCCTATCACCGCACTTCCTGCAACGGCATCGACCGGTGACTGAGGGTCACGTGCGCTCCCGCCGTAGGACCAGTTAGCGGAGCATGGTGTTGCCCTGCTCTGGCAGGAGCGTGCGATGTCGCGGTTTCGCGTCCCGGAATGGATCGTTCCACAGGTCGACGTCGCGCTGTTCCTTCTGCTCCTGGTCTGCGCGGCGGCCATCCTCAATGGCTAGGACAATGCGCGTGCCCTATCTCGTCAGCGGCACCAACGAATATGGCTGTTCCAATCTCGGCCGCGGCAGCGCCACCGTCGCGCTGCGGCTGGCGCGGAAGCTGCTGCGCGAGGGCTACATGGACGTGCGCGTCTGCACGCCGCGCGGACGCGTGCTGCAATCCGACGAACTGGACGAACTCAAACCCCCACAGGAGACCGACGCCATGGCCAAGGGACAGCAACGCGGCAACCGCGAAACCAAGAAGCCGAAGAAGGACAAGACCAAGGTGATCGCCGCGGCCCCGAGCCGCAAGGACGCGGCGTGGCAGCCGGATTTCGGACCGGCGAAGAAGAAGTAGGACTTCTTTCGCCTCTCCCCGCTTGCGGGGAGAGGCCGGGATTTGCGCAGCAAATACCGGGTGAGGGGGACTCTCCGCGAGTCCAGCTCTCACCTCCCCTGCGGAGACTCCCCCTCACCCCAACGCTCTCAGCGCGAGCGCAGCTCGTCGCGCCCCCGCATCCGCCTTCGCCAAGGCTTCGGCGGACATGAGCGGGGCGAGGGAGCGCACCTTCGCTGCGGCAACCACCACCGTCTCCTCGCCGTCGCGCTTTTTTGCTATACTCGCCCCGGTAGCATTGCCGGGAGGGGCCGACCTGTGGAGCACGAGCGCAGAACCGAACCGAAGACCGAGCCGAAGCACCTCGTCCTCTGCTGCGACGGCACCGGCAACGAGATCAGCGAGAACATCTCCAACGTCCTCAAGCTCTATCGCTGCCTGCGCAAGACCGACAAGACGCAGCCGCGGCAGATGGTGTTCTACGATCCCGGCGTCGGCACGGTGACGGAGCCGACGACGTGGCACCGCCTCAAGGCCAACGTCAATCTGGTGCTGGGGCTCGCCACCGGCTACGGGCTCGATGACAACGTGCTGTCGGCCTATTGCTTCCTGGTCGAGCACTATGCGCCCGGCGACAAGATCTACCTGTTCGGCTTCTCGCGCGGCGCCTATACCGTGCGCGTGCTGGCGGGGCTGATCCACAAGGTGGGGCTGATCTCGCCGGAGCAGGCCAACCTCGCAGGCAGTGGCCTCGTCGCCTACAAGCAATATTCCGGCTCGGGGCGCGGCAACGACATCGCGGACCTCAAGGACGTCGGCTCCGACGACGACGGGCCGCTGCCGCAGGATAAGTTCGACCTCGCCGCGCAGTTCGCGCGCATCACCTCCTCGCGCTGGCCGACCATCCATTTCATCGGGGTGTGGGACACCGTGGCGAGCGTGATCGTGCCGCGTCCCGACCGGCTGTACTGGCCGAGCTTCGAGGAGCTCGCCTTCACGCTGCGCAATCCGAGCGTGAAGATCTTTCGGCAGGCGATCGCGATCGACGAGCGGCGCTGCATGTTCCGCCTCAAGCAATGGCGGGAGCCGCAGGAATATTGGAGCAACCGCTTCGTGCCCGACGACAAGAAAGAGCCGCAGGACATCATGCAGGTGTGGTTCGCCGGCGTGCACAGCGACGTCGGCGGCGGCTATCCGGAGGCCCAGAGCGGCGAGTCGAAATATCCGCTGATCTGGATGATCGACGAGGCGGGAAAGGCCGGGCTCAACTTCAACCCGCGCACCGTGAACCAGCTCGCCTGGGGCGTCCATCGCAAGAACTCGCCGTTCCAGTATGTGCCGCCCGCCTACACCGGCAAGACCGGCGAATTGCACAATTCGATGACGGCGGCCTGGCGGCTGCTGGAATATTTGCCGAAGAGCGCGAAGTACAAGGAGTGGCCGGAGCGAAAAGTGTTTCTCGGCTTCTACATCCCCGATTGCGAGCCGCGCCTGATCCCCGAAGGCGCGCATGTGCACGAGAGCGTCGTGAAGCGGATGGCGGTGGAGCCGGACTACCGGCCGGTGAATCTGCCGAAGACCTACGAGACGGTGCCGATGCCGGTGCCGCCACATGTGGGGGTGGCAACGGAGGCGGAGACGGTGACGGGGTGAGATGGAGCGGAGGCGCCGACGGCGGAGCGTGGGGCAACGCCGTCGCACCCCGCTACCGCCGCTTTCGCCATTCGCAGCTACTTTTCATTAAAATTCTCGCGCCCACCTTAGTCGGATCGCATCAACTCCCGTCGATCATTGGGAAGAGACCACCCGCGCTATCCGCGGAATTGGAGGAGATGTGCCAATGCATCCGCGAAAGTTCGCCCGTGTAAAACCCGCAGGGCTGGTGTCCCGCCAGGCCAAGATCATCACCGACCCGCGCGCGCCGGTGATCCCCTGCACGCTGATCGACTATTCGCCCGGCGGGGCCTGCGTCGATCTCGGCGGCCAGGTGAGCATCCCCGACAGGTTCGAGCTGCTGCACGTCAACACCAAGAAGCGCTGCCGCATCGCCTGGAAGCGCGGCACGCGGGTCGGCGTGGTGTTTTGAGGCGCGAGCTGCCTCCTTGGCTCTGCCGTAGCCTCTCGCTCCATGGTCGTCCTGGCGAAAGCCAGGACCCATACCGCGGAATCTATCGGTTGTGGATGGTAGGCGTACCGGACGACGAGTCTCCGCCAAACTTCTCCCTGGGGTAATGGGTCCTGGCTTTCGCCAGGACGACACCGGAATTTGCGGCGACGGCTTCGCCTACGTCCGCATCCTGGCCTTCGCGCCGGCGACGATCTGCATGGCGACGCCGCCGACCCAGCCGAACAGAGAGAGCCAGGTCCAGGCCAGGTGCGGATCGAGCCGCAGCACGATGACGGCGACGGAAGCGAGCGCGGTGAGCGTGGCGCAGAGCGTCCCGGCCGAGCTCAAGAATTCCGCGGCGTCGATGGCGCTGTGCGCCTCGTCGAAGGGCAGCTGCGGCGTGTCGATGCCGAGATAGAAGCCGACCGCACCGAGCGCCATCATCAGCAGCAGGAAACCCTGCGTGGTGAGCACGGGGATTGCCGACCCGACATAGGCGCCGACGAACAGTCCGCACGCCGCGCCTGCCATCGCAAGGCCCACGCGCTCGAAGATGTGAGCAGCTTTGCGGACAGGATAACGCATGGCGGGCCTCCGTGAGGCGTTGAACGTGCGAAGGTTAGGCCAGTTTTGCGGGGGGTGGAAGCCGAGGGATGTTACGGATGCGTGAGGGAACGGCTGCGATCGCGCAACTTAAACCTATCGAGTTACTCCCTGTGGTTATGCCGCTGTCCTTGCGCCTCGCATGCGCCCCCTACCTCGCCCCGAACGTCGTCTTGCCGAACAGCGCCTTCTGCGTCGACGGCTGCGAGCGCCAGTATTGCGGCGGGGCTTCGACCTCGCCGCCGACTTCGGCGGCGGCGTGCCAGCCCCAGCGCGGGTCGTAGAGCATGCCGCGGGCGAGCGCGACCATGTCGGCCTTGCCGGAGGCGACGATCTCCTCGGCATGCTTCGCATCGGAGATCAGGCCGACGGCGATGGTGGGCAGTCCCGTCTCGCGGCGGATGGCGTCTGCGAACTGCACCTGATAGCCGGGGCCGAGCGGAATCTTCTGCAGCGGCGAGACGCCGCCGGAGGAGGCATCGATCCAGTCGATGCCGCGCGCCTTCAGCGCGCTGGCGAATTCGATGGTCTGCGCCAGATCCCAGCCGCCCTCGACCCAGTCGGTCGACGACACCCGCATGCCGATCGGCTTGTCGTGCGGGAACACGGCACGCACCGCGTCGTAGACCTCGAGCGGGAAGCGCATCCGGTTTTGCAGGCTGCCGCCATATTCGTCGGTGCGCCGGTTCGAGATCGGCGACAGGAACTGATGCAGGAGATAGCCGTGCGCGCCGTGCAGCTCGATGGCGTCGATGCCGATCCGCTCCGCGCGTTTCGCAGCCTCGACGAAGGCCTCGCGGATGCGCGTCAGGCCCGCGGCATCGAGCGCGAGCGGCGCGGCCTCGCCCTCCTTGTGCGGCAGCGCGCTTGGGGCCACCGTCTGCCAGCCGCCTTCACTGATCGGGATCAGCTGGCCGCCGTCCCAGGGCCGCGCGCTGGAGGCCTTGCGGCCGGCATGGGCGAGCTGCATCGCGACCGCGGTCGTGGAATGCTTGCGCACGGAGGCGAGAATCTGCTTCAGCGCGGCTTCGGCGGCGTCGCTGTAGAGCCCGAGGCAGCCCGGCGTGATGCGGCCGATCGCTTCCACATGGGTCGCCTCGATGCAGAACATCGACGCGCCCGACAGCGAAAGATTGTTGATGTGGGTGAAGTGCCAGTCGGTCGGAACGCCGTCGTCGGCCGAATACTGGCACATCGGCGACACCACGACGCGGTTCTTCAAGGTCAGGCCGCGCAGCTTGATCGGAGAAAACAGGGCGCTCATGCAGGGAGTTCCGGGGGATGGAGGGCAATCATGGAAGTGTAGTGAGCGGATGCCGGATTGCTAGCCGCGCGGCGGACATGCCCGCCCGTGGCGGCATGCATTGCGCAACCGTGCCGGCCTCAGGCCGGGAACGACCCGCTACTGCTCGAAAACCCCAAGCCGAAGCTTGCCGACGCGGTTGCGATTCCCGCGCCCGAGCGTGACAGTGGCGTGGGCGGCGAACTCGATCGTATAGCGGCCGTCATCCATCCTGGTCAGGCTGCCGAGATCGCCGAGCTTGTCGGCAAGCGTCTTGTCGTCCTCGACGAACAGACGGTAGTCGTTGAGATCGTAGCTGCGCGGTCCCCGCCACTTCACTGTCGGGAAATAGGTGCGCATGTCGCCGTCGGTCTTGACGACGACCGTGCGGCCCGCCGCCTTGCGAAACAGGTCCGGCGTCTCGATCAGCCGCGCGCGATTGCCTTCGATCGCATAGACGTTCAGCGTCATGATGTGACGCTCGGTGCGGAAGGAGACCGCGACATAGCGCGAGTCGGGCGACCAGGCCGCGTAGTAGGCATCGGACGCGGTGTCGAGATTGTTCTCGTGGCTGATGTTATCCAGCACGGCCAGCCTGCGATGCTTCGGCTCCGCCATCAGATAGGCGTGAAATTTATCATGCGCGCCGTCGCCCTCACCATGGACGGCGATGGCGAGCCGCTTGTTCGGCGCCCACCCGCCCGAGATGATGCCGTACTCGCCCTTCGCATAGGTGTGCTCGGCCGTGGCGTGCGCCTGCGGCAGGCCGGCAAGCACGACGAAGAGCGCAGCAGCGATGGCACAGCGGAATTGCATGATGGTTTGTCGCGGCCAAAAGCCACCGCGTTCAACGATGACTTCACTCCACCAGCGTGAACTGGAGCAGCAGCGTGCGCTGGAGCATTGAAAAATTGTCGTCCGAGACCAGCGTCAGCACGGTGTCGCCCCCGGGCGTGACGTGGGCGTCGATGCCTTCCATGTTGTCGATCTCCTGGCCGAGATCGGCCTTGAACAGCGCAGGGCCGTCGACCACCGCGCCCGGCGCGATCGATTTCAGGGGAATCGAGCGGATGCGGATGTCGACGCCGGTGAACCAGGAGAATTTGCGTTCGAGGATGAGCAGCTCGCCCGACGGCAAGAGCACCGCGTCGCTGATGTCGAACTTCTCGGTGCGGCGGACGCTGAACTGGCCGGGCGTGGGGCCGCCGATCAGGAACGCGACCAGATTGCCGTCGGCGTCCAGCCCGCGCTCGGAGAAGGCGATCAGGGTGCCGGCGAGCGGCTGGCCCTTCGGGACGAAGACCAGCCCCTCGAGCCCCTTGTTGTGCGGCAGCTTGCGCAACGCGGGCGGCACCTGGATCACCTCGCCGCGGGCGCGCGTGCCGCCTTTCGAAAAATCGTAGCGCAGGATCTGGTTGACGCGCTCGAGCCCGACATAGACGACATTGCCGTCGCGCGTCAGCGACTCCGAATCCCACCAGAGACGCTTTTCCGTGATCGGCCGTCCCTCCGCATTGAGCAGCGGCGCGGCCTCAACGTCGTCGAGCCCGGCCATCCTGCTGCCGGAATAGCGGATGGCCCCGGTGAACCAGCCGCCCTGGTCGGAGACCGCAAGGAAGCGTTCGCCTTTCGCATCCAGCCGGATGCCGGACAGGCCGCCGAAGCCGCGATAGGGCGAGGTCAGCACCAGGCCGCTGCGATACTCCAGCGAACCGAAGCGCGTGCGCGAGCGGTCGCGCGGCTCGAAATTCGGGATCGGCCGCGCGTTGACCTCGATGCTGACGGGCTCGGCGACGGCGCGCTCGACCTGGAGCGGCCGCGGCGGCGGCTCGGTCGCGACTTGCGCCTGCGCCAGACCGGACAGTGCGAAAGTGGAAAATCCCGCCGCCGCGTGGCCAAGGAAGCTGCGGCGGGATCGAAGCGTGCTCACGAATGCAGTTTGCGGCGCGGACGGCTTGCCGAGGGCTGCGGTGCGGTCGCCGTCTCGCTGAACAGCTCGGCAAGCTTCTCGGTGATGGCGCCGCCGAGCTCCTCGGCGTCCACGATCGTCACTGCGCGGCGATAGTAGCGCGTGACGTCATGGCCGATGCCGATCGCGATCAGCTCGACCGGCGAGCGGGTCTCGATCTCCTCGATGATGTGGCGCAGGTGCCGCTCGAGATAGTTGCCGGCGTTGACCGACAGCGTGGAATCGTCGACCGGCGCGCCGTCCGAGATCATCATCAGGATCTTGCGCTGCTCGGGCCGGCCGAGCAGGCGCTTGTGCGCCCAGTCTAGCGCCTCGCCGTCGATGTTCTCTTTCAGCAGACCCTCGCGCATCATCAGGCCGAGGTTCTTCCGCGCACGGCGCCAGGGCGCGTCGGCGGACTTGTAGATGATGTGGCGGAGATCGTTGAGACGGCCGGGATTGGCCGGCTTGCCGGCGGCAAGCCACGCTTCACGCGACTGCCCGCCCTTCCAGGCGCGCGTGGTGAAGCCGAGAATCTCGACCTTGACGCCGCAACGCTCCAGCGTGCGGGCGAGGATGTCGGCGCAGGTCGCCGCCACCGTGATCGGGCGGCCGCGCATCGAGCCGGAATTGTCGAGCAGCAGCGTCACCACGGTGTCGCGGAACGTCGCCTCCTTCTCGTGCATGAAGGACAGCGGGTGATAGGGATCGGTCACCACGCGCGACAGCCGCGCGGGGTCGAGGATGCCCTCTTCGAGATCGAACTCCCAGGCGCGATTCTGCTGCGCCATCAGCTTGCGCTGCAGCCGGTTGGCGAGGCGGGCGACGATGCCTTGCAGATGCGCCAGCTGCTTGTCGAGATAGGCGCGCAGGCGCTCCAGCTCGTCATGGTCGCAGAGGTCTTCGGCGGCGATGACTTCGTCGAATTTCGGCGCGAAGGCGTGATATTCCGGCCCGCGCGGCTCGTTCTTCCCGTGCGCGTTCGGACGCGTCGCCTCGCCCGGCGTCTCGTCGTCGCCGAGCTCGCCGTCGTCGAACGTGTCTGACGTCGAGGCCTGCGCGCTTTCCATCGCGCTCTCGCTCATCTCCTCGCTCGACGCCTGCGCCTGGTCGGCGCTCATCTCCTGGGCGGCATCGGAATCGGGCGAGCCCTCGGCGCCGGACTGGTCGTTGTCGCCGTCGCGGTTTTCGTCGTCGTCGTCATTCTCTTCGCTGTCGGCGTTGCGCTCGTCGCCGAGCTCGAGCGCCGACAAGAGGTCATGCACGGCGTCGCCGAACCTGGTCTGGTCCTCGACCACGCCGTCGAGCCGGTCGAGGCGCTTGCCGATCTTGTCTTCGAGAATCGGCCGCCAGAGATCGACCATCTTCTTCGCAGCCGTCGGCGGCGCCATGCCGGTGAGGCGCTCGCGCACCAGCATCGCCAGCGCATCGGCCAGCGGCGCGTCGGCGCGATCGGTGATCTCGTCGAACTTGCCGCGATGGAAATGGTCGTCGAGCATCGCGGTGAGGTTTTTCGCAACGCCCGCCATGCGGCGCGCGCCGATCGCCTCCACCCTCGCCTGCTCGACCGCTTCGAACACACCGCGTGCCTGCGGATTGCCCGGCATCAGCTTGCGATGCAGCTTCGGATCGTGACAGGCGAGCTTCAGCGCGATGGAATCCGCGTGGCCGCGCACGATGGCGGCATCGCGCTTGGTCATCTTGCGCGCCGGCTCGGGCAGCCGCGCCTTGCCGGGCGCAAGGCCCGGCCGCTCGGCGGCAAAGGAGACCTCGAGCTCGGGCGATTTCGCGATCGCCTTCAGGCAGGAGGCGACCGAGCGCTTGAACGGCTCGGTCGGCGCTTCCTTGCTGTTACGGAATTTGGAATTGGATGATGATGTGCTCATAGCGACTTCGTAAACGAATGGCGCGTCACGCCGCCCGGATAGCCCTTGAGAGTGCCGAATTCCTCGTACCCGCAGGAACGATAGAAGCCCGGCGCCTGGAAACTCATCGTGTCGACATAGGCTTGGATCGCGCCATGCCGTCTCGCCTCATCCTCGATCGCCGCGATCAGCTTCGTCCCAAAACCCTTGCCGCGCTGCTTCTGGTCGATCCAGAAGTACTGGATGAACAGAACCGTGGCCCAGAGATGCCCGACGATGCCGCCGACGATCTTGCGGCGGTCCTTCAGTGAGACCGCGATGCTCCTGACCTTCTGCTTCCCAAAGTGCTCGTCGTTATAGGCGCCGAGCCCGGCGAGCACAGCCTTCTTGGTCGTCCCAATGGTGCGCTCGACGGTGATGGTGGCCATGGGTCAGCTGAGCGCCACGTTGACTGCCGATTCCGGCAGCTCCGCATTGAAGCAGCGCTGGTAGAACTCGGCGACCAGGGGACGCTCGAGCTCGTCGCACTTGTTGAGGAAGGTGACGCGGAAGGCGAAACCGATATCGCCGAAGATGTCGGCGTTTTCCGCCCAGGTGATCACCGTGCGCGGGCTCATCACCGTCGACAGATCGCCATTGGCGAACGCGTTGCGGGTGAGATCGGCGAGGCGCACCATCTTGTTGACGATGTCGCGACCTTCCTGGGTGCGATAGTGCTTGGCCTTCGCCAGCACGATCTCTACTTCCTCGTCGTGGCTGAGATAGTTCAGCGTGGTGACGATCGACCAGCGGTCCATCTGGCCCTGGTTGATCTGCTGGGTGCCGTGATAGAGGCCCGAGGTGTCGCCAAGGCCGACCGTGTTGGCGGTCGCAAACAGCCGGAAGGACGGATGCGGCTTGATCACCTTGTTCTGATCCAGGAGCGTCAGGCGGCCGGAGACTTCCAGCACGCGCTGGATCACGAACATCACGTCCGGACGGCCGGCGTCGTATTCGTCGAACACCAGCGCGACGTTGTGCTGGAGCGCCCAGGGCAGGATGCCGTCGCGGAATTCGGTGACCTGCTTGCCGTCGCGGACCACGATCGAGTCCTTGCCGACGAGGTCGATACGGCTGATGTGGCTGTCGAGGTTGACGCGCACGCAGGGCCAGTTCAGGCGGGCGGCGACCTGCTCGATATGGGTGGATTTGCCGGTACCGTGATAGCCGGTCACCATCACGCGGCGATTGCGGGCGAAGCCGGCGAGAATGGCGAGCGTGGTGGCGCGGTCGAAGCGGTAGTCGGAATCAACTTCAGGCACATGAGGATCGACTTCGGAATAGGCCGGCACTTCGAGATCGCTGTCGATCCCGAACACCTGGCGCACCGACACCTTCATGTCGGGCAAACCGGAAACTTCCTCAACTTTGGACATGGCGGCGGTCGTCATCAATCCTCCGAGGCCCCGGGCGATCCCGAGACCAGTTATTGCACGGTGGCTGCGGCTGGGTGCGTTTGCGAACCTATCAGAGACAACGTGCGGGCAGAAGCCCGCCCTCCAATCAAAGTTCCGTTGTCTTTTCATTTAGATAGGCAAGGAACGCGATTTTTGGAAGGCTGCCCTGCGAATCACGCTCGAATTTCGGGCGGGCCAGCTGGCCTGCCCACGCGAGTGGCACTTTTACCGCTTCTCCTTACTTATGTAGGGTCTGGACCGACGTAACCCCTCCCACCACGAAAGACGACGTGACGTCATTCCTCGATCCCTTCATCGCTTTCGTCTCGGCCCACGCGTGGCTGGCTTATCTGACCCTGTTCCTGGCAGCGCTTCTGGAAGCCGTTCCGGTGGTGGGATCGGTGGTCCCGGGCTCGACCATTATCCTGGCGCTCAGCGCCCTGATCCCGGGCGGCGAGCTGAAACTCGGCTGGGTGCTGCTGGCGGCCGCGCTCGGGGCCGTGCTGGGTGACGGCTCGGCCTACTGGATCGGGCACCGGCAGCAGCGCGAGATCCTCAACACCTGGCCGCTGACCAATTATCCGCGCGTGGTCGAGGAGAGCGAAAGCTTCTTCCACCGCTTCGGCACCTGGGCCGTGTTCTTTGCCCGCTTCGTGCCGCCGATCCGCGCATTTGTCCCGGTCACGGCCGGCGCGCTCGGGATGCCCCCTGCCCGCTTCTACGCGATCAACATCCCGGCGATCCTGGTCTGGGCCCCCGCGCATGTGCTGCCGGGCGTGCTGGCGGTGTCGGCCCTGCACGAATATGCCGGGCTGCCGCACCATGAGCACGTCGGCAAGCATATCTGGATGCTCGCCGTGATCGGCGGTGCGATCGTGCTGAGCGTGACGGTTTGGATCTATCGTCGGCGGAACGGTGGTGGTGTCGCGGCGGCCAAGCCGCGGGTCTGATTAGCTTTGGCTGCCACGGCGGACGGAGGTGAGCTCCCTCCCCCGCTTGCGGGGGAGGGTTGGGGGGAGGGTGCATCCACAATCGAGAACCCCCAAGAGGAGGGAGCCCTCACCCGCGCCTCCGGCGCGACCTCTCCCGCAAGCGGGAGAGGTTAGGACCCGCCCGTCCGCCGCCCCGGCGCGGGTCCAACGTACCGCGCGCGCGGGCGGATCAGCTTGCCGAACTGCAATTGCTCGCTGGCGTGCGCAATCCAGCCGACGCTGCGGGCCATCGCAAACAGCGCGAGCTCGCTGCCCGCAGGCAGGCGCAGGGCATGCACGAGGACGGCGAGCGCATAGTCGATATTGACGAATTCGCCGGTCGCCTCGGCGATCCGCTCCGGCACTTCGCGCGTGAATTTGCGCGGCGCGCCGGCGCGCGACAGCGCATTCAGCAGCGATTGCGCGCGGGGATCGCCGCGCTTGTAGACGCCATGGCCGAAGCCGGCGAAGCGCTCGCCGAGCGCGACGCGTTCGCGCACCACGGGAGCGACATCGCGGTCGACCAGCGTTTTCACCAGCTGTGAAGCCAGCACGCCGGCGCCGCCATGCTTGGGTCCCTTCAGCGCGGCGAGGCCGGCGATGACGGCATCGTAGAGATTGAGGCCGGTCGAGGCCGCGCAGCGCGCGGTGAAGGTCGAGGCGTTCAGTTCATGATCGGCGAGCAGAACGAGCGCGCGGCGGATCAGATCGGGTGCATGCTTGTTGTCCGCCGCCCAGACGCGCGCGACCTGCTGGTGCAGCGGCTCGGCCGAGGCTTCCGCATTGAGCATGGTCGCAACCAGCAGGCGGACGATGCGCGCGCCGACCATGGCGCGGCCATCGGGAGCGCGGGTGAAGGCGCGGGGATCGGCGCTCGCGGCGAGCGCCAGCACGGCGATGGCGCGGTCGATCGGCGCCGCGCGGCGCGCGGCGCCTGCGATCGTGCGCATCTCCTCGGAGATCTCGGGCTGATTGTCAGGCGCAAACGGATCGACGCCGGAGACGTCCCAGAGCAGCGTCGCCGTGTGCTCCAGCGTGTCGTTCTCGGCGAGGTCGACGCAATTGACGCCCCGATAGATCGCGCCCTCCTCGGTGATGGTCGAGATCTCCGTGTCCATGACCGGCAAGTCGGCATCGAAGCTGCGCAGCCCGCGCGGCTCCGGCGACGGCACCCGGCGCTCCTTCAGGGCGCGGACGTCCTCGGCGCGGTAGCGGTTCTTGCGCGAATCCGGCGTCGGCTCGGAGCGGATCAGGCCGCGGCTGACATAGGCGTAGAGCGTGGCCGGCGAGATCGCGAGTTCGGCGGCCGCCTCCCGGGCGGAGAGGTAGAGCTCATCAGAATTTTTCATATTGATTTATGTAATCAAGATTGATCAATCTGTCGAGAGGCCCGACGTTTGACCTGCGTAGAACAGGAGATTTGGGCCATGAACATCCACCTCACCAAAAGTCAGATCGGGCTGGACGGCGTTCCCGCGGCCGAGACCGTGCTGAGCCATGTCGACGGCGAGCGCGGCGAGCTGATCATCGCCGGCGAGCATGTCGGCCGGCTGGCCGCCAAATCGAGCTTTGAGGGCGTCACCGCCCGGCTCTGGAACGGCGCCAGCAAGACCTCGCTGAGCGAGGCCAATGTGCGGGCGAGCCTGGGCGCCGCACGCGAGCGCGCCTTCGCGCGGCTCGCCGAGCTGCTGCCGGCGACGCACGGCATGGGAATCGTCGACGGGTTTCGCGCGGCCGTCGCGGGCCTTCGCGCCGAGCACGGGCTGGAGCATGAGGCGACCATCGTCGGCGCCTTTCCGGTGATATCAGGCGCGCTGGTCCGGCGCGCCAAGGGGCTCGAGCCGGTCGCGCCCGATCCGAGCGCGAGCCACGCCGCCGACACGCTGCGCATGCTGCATGGGCGCGCGCCGGCAACGCGCGAGGTCACGGCGCTGGATGCCTATCTCGTCACCGTCTGCGACCACGGCATGAACGCCTCGACCTTCACCACGCGCGTGGTGGCCTCGACCCAGGCCGATCTGTTCGCAGCCGTCACCGCCGGCTATTGCGCACTGACCGGTCCCTTGCATGGCGGCGCGCCGGAGCCGGTGCTGGAAATGCTCGATGCGATCGGCTCGCGCGAGCGGATCCAGCCCTGGGTGGATGCCGCGCTCGCACGCGGCGAGCGGATGATGGGTTTTGGGCATCGCGTCTATCGCGTGCGCGATCCGCGCGCCGACGTGCTGAAGACCGCGATCGAGGCCCTCGCCTCCAACGGCGCCGACCTGCCGTTTGCCGGCGAGGTCGAGGCCTATATCCGCGCAGCGCTGCGCAAGAAGAACCCGGACCGGCCGCTGGAGACGAATGTGGAGTTCTTCACCGCGATCCTGCTCGATGCGCTCGCGATTCCAAGGCAGGCGTTCACGCCGATCTTCGCGGTGGCGCGCGCCGCCGGCTGGACCGCGCATGCGCGCGAGCAGCAGCGCACCGGGCGGCTGATCAGGCCGAGCTCGTCTTATGTGGGGGCGGTGCCGAAGGCCTAGGGCCAGTAGCTTTGAACGGAATAATGACGACGGAGTGGTTCACTCCGTCGTCGTCCCGGCGAAGGCCGGGACCCATACCGCGTGATCTATCGATAGTGGGAGGTGGGAGTACCGCGGGAAGACGTCTTCACTGCGAGTCTTCGCCAAACCACTCCCTGGGGTTATGGGTCCCGGCCTTCGCCGGGACGACATCGAGAGTTTGGCTGCGACCGTCAGACTCTCGGAGGACGACGACCGCAAGAGGCCCTACGCCTCCCGCACCACCGTCTTCAGATAGTTATACGCCTTGATGATCTCGATCAGGCGGTCTTCGGTCGAGCGGTCGCCGCCGTTGGCGTCGGGGTGGTGCTGCTTCACCAGCGCCTTGTACTTGCTCTTGACGTCGGCGAGCGTGGCACTGGGGCCGAGGCCCATGACCTGGAGCGCCTTGCGCTCGGCGTTCATCACCTTGCGCGTCTCGGCCTTGGGCTGGGCGTCAGGACCCTTCCGCCAGTTGGCGCGGCCATTGATCTCGCTGAACATGCTGAACGGATCGGACGCCATGTCGATATCGGCTTCCGCACCCTTCTTGCCGCCATTGGCGCCCATCTTCCAGGTCGGGCGGTGGCCGGTCAGCGCATCCTTCTGGTAGCGCGCGACGGCGTCGGCATTCATGCCGGAGAAGAAATTGTAGTTCTGGTTGTACTCGCGCACGTGATTGAGGCAGAAGTGCCAGTACTCGCGCTGGTTCTCACGCCCCTTCGGCGCGCGGTGTGCGCCCTTGTTCTGGCATCCGGCCCATTCGCACGCGACCGCGGTGTCGCGCGGCTTCACCTCGGGCTGCTTGCCCCGCGGCTTGACGCGGATGGAGTCGAAGAACTTTGATGAATCGATCGGCATGGCTGACTTTGACTACGCAATGCAAAAACCTTCAAGTCTTGACATTGCAATTAGCTGCGAACCCGGCAAATAACGGAGTGCGACCTCTGCACCTGAATGGCACACACATGACTATGAGCGACATTATCAGCAACAAGTTGCAGGAAGCTTTCACGCCGGAAAACCTGCAGGTTGTCGACGAGTCACATCTGCATGAGGGCCATGCCGGCCATCGGCCCAGCGGCGAGACGCACTTTCGCGTTTATATTGTGTCTCAAGCCTTCAAAGGGAAGAGCCGGGTCGATCGCCACCGCATGATAAATGCGGCGCTGGCCGCGGAACTCTCCGGCAGCGTGCACGCGCTCGCCATCCACGCGCAGGCGCCGGGGGAAAATTAGCTCGGTCATTCCGGGGCGGCTCAAAGAGCCGAACCCGGAATCTCGAGATTCCGGGTTCGATGCTTCGCATCGCCCCGGAATGACTGAGGGCTTAGAACGACGTCCCCGCCCTTCTCGGCTTGGCTTCTTCCATCTCGGCCTCGCGCGGCACCGGTGAAATACGGAGCGCGGTGATGCGGTTGCGTTCGCGGCGCAGGACGCGGAAGCGGAAGCCGTGGAACGTGAAGCTCTGGCCGCGATCGGGGATCGAGCGCGCCTCGTGAATGACGAGGCCGGCGACCGTGGTTGCCTCTCCATCGGGCAGATGCCAGTCCATGGCGCGGTTGAGATCGCGGATCGGCACCGAGCCGTCGACCACGACCGAGCCATCCGGCTGGGCGCGCACGCCGGCGACCACGACGTCGTGCTCGTCGGAGATGTCGCCGACGATCTCTTCCAAAATGTCTTCCAGCGTCACGAGACCTTCAACCTCGCCGTACTCGTCGACGACGAGCGCGAAATGGGTCTTGCGGCGGCGGAACGCCTTGAGCTGCTCGGACACCGGGCGCATCTCCGGCACGAACCAGGGCGGCAGCGCGATGGTGGAGACGTCGATGCGCGAAGTGTCGCCTTCGGAGGCGCGGATCGCGCGCAAGAGATCCTTGGCGTGGAGCACGCCGATGATGTTTTCCGGCTTCTCGCGCCAGAGCGGAATGCGGGTGTATTCGGTCGCCAGCACCTCGCGCAGCAGCTCCTCCGGCGGCAGGTCGGCGTTGATCATCATCATCTCGGTGCGATGGATCATGACGTCGGAAACCTGGAGCTCGCGCAGGTCGAGCAGGCCGCCGAGCATGTCGCGGTCCTGCTTCTCGAACTTGCCCTCGTGATGCAACAGGTCGACCGCGCCGCGCAGGCGCTCGGTCGGCGACAGGATGGCTTGGTGCTCGCCGGCAAGGCCGAACAGGCGCATCAAGAGGCGCACGATGACTTCGACGATCTTGAGGAGCGGCCCCAGCACATACATGGTCAGCCGCATCGGGCGCGCGACCGCAAGCGCCATGCGGTCGGGCGCGTTGATGGCGATGGTCTTGGGCAGCACCTCGGCGAAGATCACCACCAGCGCGGTCATCACGCCGGTGGCGTAGAGCACGCCGACATCGCCGAACCAGGACGTGAAGATGGCGGTGGCGAGCGCGGAGGCGCCGATATTGGCGATGTTGTTGCCGAGCAGCAGAGCGCCGATCAGGCGCTCGCGCATGTCGAGCAATTGGGATACGACGTCGGCGTCGTGATTACCCTGCTTGGAGAGCCGCAGCATGCTGGCGCGCGAGGCGCCGGTCAGCGCGGTCTCGCTCGCCGCGAAGAACGCCGAGACCAGCAGGCAGAGGACGACGATGGTGAATCCGAGCCAGTCCATGCACCACTCGAGTTTCTTGTCTTGACGCGTTTTCCTTGCGCGAACCGGTCCCCACTTCGCTCGAAAACGCTTTCACGAAATTCAGCCGCGCATCAGGCCTTCTGCGCGAGCTTCTCTTTCAGGAAGTCGCGCACCGGGGCCGGCTCGACGTCCTTTGCGATCACGGCGCGCCCGACCGCCTCCAGCAGGATGAAGGTGAGCTTGCCGCGCTTGACCTTCTTGTCCTGCGCCATCAGGGCCATCAGCGCGTCGGCATCGGCAAGCCCTTCCTGCGAAAAGCCCGCGATGTCCTGCAAGCGGGTCGGCAGGCCGGCCTCAATGAGATGCCGCTCGACGCGCGCCGCGTCGGCCTCGCCGATCATGCCGAGCTTGGCCGAGAACTGCGCCGCTAGCGTCATGCCGATCGCGACGCCCTCGCCGTGGAACAGACGGTCGGAGAAGCCGGTCGCAGCTTCCAGCGCGTGACCAAAGGTGTGGCCGAGATTGAGCAGCGCGCGTTCGCCGGTCTCGCGCTCGTCGCGCGAGACGATTCCGGCCTTGGCACGGCAGGAGGTGGCGATCGCGTGCTCGCGCGCTGATCCGCCCTTGAAGATGTCGGCGTGGTTCTTTTCCAGCCAGGTGAAGAAGGCCTCATCGCCGAGCACGCCGTATTTGGCGACCTCGGCATAGCCGGCGTGGAACTGGCGCGGCGACAGCGTGTCGAGCACGGCGGTGTCGGCGATGACCAGCACCGGCTGGTGGAAGGCGCCGAGCAGATTCTTGCCCTGCGGCGAGTTGATGCCGGTCTTGCCGCCGACGCTGGAATCGACCTGCGCCAGCAGCGAGGTCGGCACCTGCACGAAATCGACGCCGCGGCGCAGGATCGCGGCGGCAAAGCCGGCGAGATCGCCGACCACACCGCCGCCGAGCGCGATGACGAGATCGTTGCGCTCGATCTTCGCGGCGATCAGGGCTTCGCTGACCTTTTCCAGGCCGGCATAGGTCTTGGAGATCTCGCCTTCCTCGACGACGATGCGCGACGTCGGGATGCCGGCGGCCGCGAGCGATGCTTCGGTCGGCTCGAGCCAGTGCTTTGCAACGGTACGGTCGGTGACAACAGCCGTGCGCACGCCGGGGCGCAGCGCTGCGACCCGTTCGCCGAGCGAGGCCAGCACGCCGCGGCCGATGACGATGTCATAGGCGCGATCGCCGAGCGCGACGTCGACGTTGACGGGATCGGAATGTTTCAACGGCGCAGTCATCGTACGGCACTCGCAACGTCGGCAGGTGGTTGGGCGGCCTGTTCGCCGCAGAGATGGGCGCGCAGCGTCTCGATACACTCCTCGACGATCTTGTCGTGCGGCACGTCGCGCGAGGCGATGGTGAGGTCGGCATGGCTGTAGACCGGCTCGCGCTCGGTGAGCAGGCGCGTCACGGTTCCCTCGGGGTCGGCGGTCTGGAGCAACGGGCGGTCGGCGCGGCGGCGGACGCGGCGCATGATGACGTCGTGGTCGGCCTTGAGCCAGATCGAGACCGCCTTGGCCGCGATGCGCGCGCGCGTCTCCTCGCGCATGAAGGCGCCGCCGCCGGTCGCCAGCACCACCGGGCCGCCGTCGAGCAGGCGCGCGATCACGCGGGCCTCGCCGTCGCGGAAATGGCCCTCGCCATGGCGCTCGAAAATCTCCGGTATGGTCATGCCGGCCGCCGCCTCGATCTCGGTGTCCGCATCGACGAAGGGCAGCTTGAGCCGGGCCGCCATGCGGCGGCCGATGGTGGATTTGCCCACCCCCATCATGCCGACGAGCACGATCGAGCGCGCCCCGAGCGCCGACAGGATGTCGGCCTCAGGCGATGCTTGTATCGGCAACGCGGCGTCGGACATGGGTCTCGCTCTGGATCTCGCTCGATCTGCCGCCAAAAACGGCCTGCTTTGGCCACCTATACGACCCCAAAGGGGGCCTCGCCAGAGGACTCTTGCCACGAAACGGCGAACATGTTGGATGATTTCATTGGTTAATTTGCCTGCCAAGTCCCCTACAGAGACCCCAGACCGATGCCCAGCCTGTTCCGCTTCCTGACGGTCGTCGCCGTGATCGCCGGCATCGTCTATGGCGTGATTTTCGCGCTGGCGAACTTCGTCAATCCGAAGCCGCGGGAAATGTCGGTGACGATCCCGCCGGATAAGTTTCTCAAGAAATAGGGGTTAGCCTCCAGGGCATGCGTGCAAAGCCCTCAGACGCCAAGCTCACCGGCCTGTTCCTCGACATGCTCGCGGCGGAACAGGGCGCCGGCCCCAATACGCTCGATGCCTACCGCCGCGACCTCACGGACTTCTCCGAGTTTCTGGGCCGCGTCGGCCACAGTTTTGCGGACGCCGAGACCCAAACGCTGCGCGACTATCTCGCCGATCTCGACACGCGTGGCTTCAAATCCACCAGCGTCGCGCGCCGCCTGTCGGCGATGCGGCATCTCTACCGCTTCCTGCTGAACGAGCGGATTCGCAGCGACGATCCCGCCGCGATCCTGTCCGGCCCGAAACGTGGCCGCGGCCTGCCAAAGGTGCTGTCGATCGCGGATGTCGACCGCATGCTCCGCCGCGCCAAGGAATTGAGCGAGGCGGAGGATGCCTCGCCCTCGAAGCGGCTGCGCGCCTTGCGGCTCTATTGCCTGCTCGAGGTGCTGTACGCCACGGGCCTGCGCGTCTCCGAGCTGGTGGCGCTGCCGCGCACGGCGGCCAAGCGCGACGCCCGCATGATCGTGGTGCGCGGCAAGGGCAACAAGGAGCGGCTGGTGCCGCTGAACGAGGCCTCGCGGCAGGCGATGGCGGATTATCTCGCCGCGACCGAAGCCGCGAAATCCGACAAGAAGACCAGCGTTGCCGCCTCGAAATGGCTGTTCCCCTCCTTCGGCGAGAGCGGGCATCTGACCCGGCAGCATTTCGCCCGCGACCTCAAGGAGCTCGCGGTCGCCTCCGGGCTTCAGGCCCGGCTGGTCTCCCCGCACGTGCTGCGCCACGCCTTTGCCAGCCACCTCCTGCACAACGGCGCTGACTTACGCATCGTGCAGACCCTGCTCGGCCACACCGACATCTCGACCACCCAGATCTACACCCATGTGGTCGAGGAGCGGCTGAAGAGCCTGGTGCGCGACCTGCACCCGCTGGCGGAGAAGTAGGTCTCCCGCAGCCGAAACTGCCTTGACTTCGGCCACATCTCCGCAGAAAGAGCCGTGGCCTCACGATTGAATTGGCGGGCTGCCCAGAAGCCCACAAGCCAACTCATTGAAGAGGCTACACTTCTTTCCGCAGGTCCGAAATCGCTTCGCCGCCTCGCCCCGTCCTCCCTATATTGAGTTGATGCAAGACCAGATGCGCAGCTATCTCGACTTCGAAAAGCCCGTCGCCGAGCTCGACTCCAAGGTCGACGAGCTGCGGACGCTCGCGGCCTCCGGGACCGACATCACCGACGAGATCGGGCGGATCGAGGACAAGGCGGCGCAGGCGCTGGCCGACCTCTATACGAACCTGTCGCCGTGGCAGAAGACGCTGGTCGCGCGCCATCCGCAGCGGCCGCATTTCAACGACTTCATCAAGGGCCTGATCACCGAATTCACGCCGCTCGCCGGCGACCGCAAGTTCGGCGAGGACGAGGCCCTGGTCGCCGGCTTCGGCCGCTTCCGCGGCGAGCCGATCTGCGTGATGGGCCAGGAAAAGGGCGATTCCACCGAAAGCCGCATCCGGCACAATTTCGGCATGGCGCGGCCCGAGGGCTATCGCAAATGCGTGCGGCTGATGGAGATGGCCGAGCGATTCGGCCTGCCGGTGCTGTCGCTCGCCGATTCCGCCGGCGCCTATCCCGGCATCGGCGCCGAAGAACGCGGCCAGGCCGAGGCGATCGCGCGCTCGACCGATGCGTGCCTGTCGCTGGGCGTGCCGAACGTCGCCATCATCACCGGTGAAGGCATGTCGGGCGGCGCCATCGCGATCACCACCGCCAACCGGGTGCTGATGCTGGAGCACGCGATCTACAGCGTGATCTCGCCGGAGGCCGCCTCCTCCATCCTCTGGCGCGACGGCACCAAGGCGCAGGAAGCCGCCAACAACATGAAGATCACCGCCCAGGACATGCTCCGCTTCGGGGTGATCGACAGCATTTTGAAGGAGCCGGTCGGCGGCGCCCACCGCGACCCCGCCGCCATGATCGCCACCACGGGCGAGGCCATCGCCAAGGCGTTTGACGAGCTCCGCGGCCTCGACGGCGACGCCATCCGCAAGCAGCGTCGGCAGAAATTCCTCGATATCGGCCGGAAACTGGGCTGATTCGGGCAGCCTCGACGTCGTCATTCCGGGGCGATGCGAAGCATCGAACCCGGAATCTCGAGATTCCGGGTCCGCCCTTCGGGCGCCCCGGAATGACGGTTGGAGCCCGGTAACCCCGCATTAACCCTTTTTTTGCCCAAATCGGCGATCTGAGTCCCAATTGGGCCGGAAGGCCCAAGTAAGGCCCAAAGTCGCGTCCATTTAGTCTCTGTTGACCATGCTACTGGGCCAACGGGCTCGTGATCCCCGCTCGGGTTGCGACCACATGACCCAGAGGTTAGAATTTTAATCAATGGCTTCAGGGCAAAAGCACTGGAGCGTGGTTTGAAAAAGCCCGTCACGACGGGTCCGGATCTCCGGTCGGATCATGCTTCAAAGAATTGGGGTTCGCGCTCTCTGCCCGGCACGGTGTGGGGTCCATCTTGATTTCTCGTTCGCTTGCTCGCGCGCTCTTGGCTTCGGTTGCGCTGCTGACGGCCAGTGTCCTGCTGGCCGGCTGCGACACCGACCAGGTTTCGCTCGCGACCAACGCCAAGGCCAACCAGCCGGTGCCGCCAAAGCTTCTCGCCGCGATGGTCGAGAAGGACATGGATCTGCAGTCCCCGATCCTGGTCCGCCTGTTCAAGCAGGAAGCCGAGCTCGAAGTCTGGAAGCAGACCCGCAACGGCCAGTTCGCGCTGCTCAAGACCTATCCGATCTGCCGCTGGTCGGGCGATCTGGGCCCGAAGGTGCGCGAAGGTGACCGCCAGGCGCCGGAAGGATTCTACTCGATCAATCCGGGCCAGATGAATCCGCAGTCGGCCTATTACCTCTCGTTCAACACGGGCTATCCGAACGCGTTCGACAAGGCTTTGGGCCGTACCGGCTCGCAGCTGATGGTGCATGGCGATTGTTCTTCGCGCGGCTGTTACGCCATGACGGACGAGCAGATCGCGGAGATCTATTCGCTCGGCCGCGAGTCCTTCTTCGGCGGCCAGAAGGCGTTCCAGCTGCAGGCCTATCCGTTCAAGATGACGCCGGTGAACATGGCCAAGCACCGGAACAATCCGAACATGCCGTTCTGGAAGATGATCAAGGAAGGCTATGATCATTTCGAGGTGACGCGGCAGGAGCCGAAGGTCGATTTCTGCGAGAAGAAGTACGTCTTCGACGCAGCGAAGACGCCCGATGCCAAGCGCGATCCGGTGTTCGACGCCTCGGCAAAGTGCCCGGCCTATGTGATCCCCGAGGACATCGCGAGCGCCGTGCGCGAGAAGGACGCGCGCGACCAGGCCGAGTACGCCAAGCTCGTCGCCAAGGGCACACCGGTGGCGCGCATGAACACCGGCATCGACGGCGGCATGAACAAGATCTTCGCTGCCAAAATTCCGGAAGGCTCGACCGGCCTGTCGGAGGGCGCCGAAGGCACCACGCTGCAGATGCTGGCAATGGCGAAGGCGCCGGGCACGATCCCCGGCCACGTCAATCCGCCGAAGCCGAATTTCGACGCGGCCGCTCCCTCGCCGCAGGAAGAGCCGGTCGTCGCCGTCAGCGCGCCCGCGACCAGCACGCGCGTCGCGGCCGCAGCGCCCGCCGAGAAATCCCAAGAGAAATCGCAGGGCGGCGGCTTCTTCTCCAACCTCGGCCGCAAGATGGGCCTCGGCACCGCCGAAACCACGGCGACCGCTTCGGCTCCGCCGCAAGCCACGGCGTCCGTGGCCCCGGCTACGACGTCCACGACGCCGCCGACGGCAGCGTCCAGGCTGAAGGCCGCAGTCACCCGGTTCGTGCCGGGACATGACAAGTCCAAGGATGCAGCGAAGGACGCGCCGAAGCCGGCTGTGGCCGCCGCCAAGCCGGCAGAGCCGGTGAAGCCCGACACGCGCCTCGCCGCAACGCGTCCTGCGCTGAAGCCGTCGGTGTCGGATGGTGCGGGTGACAGCGGCCAGATGGCAGGCGCGGCACCGGTCGTGTCGTCGAACTCGTTCGACAGCCGGTTTGGGGCGGTGAAGTAAGCGCGCGGCCTCTCCGCGCGTTCTCTCCGGTCCATTCCAGCCTGACGCCGTCATTCCCCGCGAAGGCGGGGAATCCAGCATTCCAGAGGCACCAATTAGCGATCGAGAAGCCGCGGCGTACTGGATGCCCCGCCTTCGCGGGGCATGACAGGGTGGGACGAGAGTACCGCGCCTCACTCGCAGGTGAGCAGCGCTACCTTACGGCGCCAGATACCGCAGCAGTTCCGGATTGCCGCGCACATCATTCGCCTCGCCCTGCAGCGCGACCCTTCCGCGGTCAAGCACGTAGGCGTAGTCGGCGACGCGCAGCGCGAGGTCGAGGTGCTGCTCGACGATGATGACGGCGATCTCTTTCGCGAGCTCGATCAGGCGCTCGGTGATCTCCTCGATGACGCCGATCCAGACGCCTTCGGTGGGCTCGTCGAGCAGCAGCAGTTTTGGATCCCCTAACATGGCACGGCCGATGGCGAGCATCTTGCGCTCGCCGCCGGAGAGCGTGCCGGCGGGCTGGTCGAGGCGCTGGCCGAGCTTCGGGAAGATGGTCAGCACGTGATCGACTGCGTCGGCCTTGCTGCTCGCGAGCGAGCCGACCGCGAGATTGTCGCGCACCGACAGGCGCGCGAACACCGAATGCTCCTGCGGGACGTAGCCGATGCCGGCGCGCACGCGCTCCTGGGTCGCGCGGCGGCTGATGTCGCGGCCGTCGAAGGCGACCTCGCCCTTCCACGCCGGCAGCTCGCCGACGATGGTCTTCATCAGCGTGGTCTTGCCGGCGCCGTTGCGCCCGAGCACGGCGACGCCGCCGCGCCAGGGAATGCCGAGGTTGACGTCGAACAGGACCTGGCTGCGGCCATAGCCGGCGTCGAGATGCTTGATGTCCAAAAATTCAGGCACGGCGCAGATAGATCTCCTGGACGGATTTGTTGGCCTGGATCTCGGACACGGTGCCTGACGCCAGCACCTTGCCCTGGTCGAGCACGGTCAGGCGATCGCAGATGTCGCGGATGAAATCGAGATCGTGCTCGACGATGACGAGCGAGCAATGTTTCTTGATCGGCTGGAGCAATTCGCCGGTGACGCGGCGCTCCTCGAGGCTCATGCCGCCGGTCGGCTCGTCCAGCAGCAGGAGCTTTGGTTTTCCGGCAAGCGCCATCGCGATCTCCAGCCATTGCTGCTGGCCGTGCGACAGCGCCGCCGCCGCGTCGAAGGCGCGGTCGGCGAGACGAAACTGCGTCAGCATGGTCATGACCTGGTCGTGCAGCGCGCCGCGCGTGCGCGAGAACACGAGGTCGAGCAGCGAGGATTGCGCCTGGAGCGCGAGCAGGATGTTGTCGTACAGCGTCAGCGTCGGCAGCACGCTCGTGATCTGGAATTTCAGGCTCATGCCGGCGCGGGCGCGCTCGGTCGGCGTGAACGCGGTGATGTCGGTGTTGATAAAACTCACCTTGCCCTGCGTCGGCACCTCGGCGCCGGCAATGCACTTCATCAGCGTGCTCTTGCCGGAGCCGTTCGGACCGATCAGGCCGTGAAACTCGTTCTCGCCGACGGTGAGGGCTGCGCCGTCGAGCGCGGTGAGCTTGCCGAAGATCTTTTGGATGCCGGCGGCCTCAAGGAGCGGCATTGCGCTTCTCCTTTGGCGTGGCACCGAAGCTGCCGACACGCTCGCGCTCACCGAGCGCGAAGCTGATCAGGCCGAGCGGCCGGAACAGGATCACGAGCAGCAGCAGCAAGCCCAGGATGATAGGCCAGATGTCACGATAATTGTCGGACAGCCAGAAGCTGACGCCTTCGACGATGATCGCGCCGATGACCGCGCCGATCAGCGTGCCGGAGCCGCCGAACAGCACATAGAGCACCACCTGTGTCGAGACGACGACGCCGACCATGTTGGGCCAGACGAAACCTTCGTGGAAGGCATAGAGGCTGCCGGCAAGGCCGGCGACGCCGCCGCCGATGGTGAAGATGATCGCTTTCAGATGCTGCGCCTTGTAGCCGAAGAAGGCGATACGCTGCTCGTTCTCGCGCAGGCCCGCCAGCGCGAGGCCAAACTGCGAGCGCACCAGGAAGCGGCAGAGCAGGTAGACTACGACGAGGATGCCGAGCACGAGATAGTAGAAGGCGGGCCCTTCCGAGAATTCGTAACCACCGAGCGTCATCGGCGCGATCGAGGGAATACCGTTCTGGCCGCCGAGATAGTACCAGCCGCGCGCGAGGCGGTCGGCGGCGTAGGAGCCGGTGAGCGTGCCCAGCGACACGAAGATCACGCTGGAGGGATGCCGTCCCAGCAGCAGGAAGCCGCCGAGCAGCAGCGCGAAGGTGAGGCCGATGATGGTGCCCGCGGGGAGCACCAGGAAGATGTTGGTGATGTCGAGGTCGCGCGCGAGCAGCGCCACGCCATACCCGGCCGAGCCGAAGAACAGGGCCTGGCCAAAGCTCATGATGCCGGCATAGCCCCAGACCAGATCGAACGACAGGGCGAACAGCGCGAGGATGATCACGCGCGTCGCGAACACCGTGAGATAGTCCTGCAGCACCAGCGGCGCGAGCAGCGCGGCGACGAGCACCACGCCCTCCACGATCGGCAGGACTCTTCGTCCCGCCGCGACCTGTCCCGCCGCTTCGCGTTCAGCCATCGCATCGTCCGCTTCGTCGCCGGCGATGGCTTCCCTTACCACACTCATCGACTTCGGCATTCCGCCTCAGCATTCCTTGGGATCGACGAGCCCGTCGCTGCGTCCGACGATCTCGTAGTTTCCGCCCTTGGCGACCGCGGTGTACATCTTCATCTTGCAGTGCCGCTTGCCCGGCACCATTTCGGCAGGTCCGCCGGGACCTTCGGCGATCTTGGCGTGGTCGAGCGCGGCGGCGACCGACTCGCGGTCGAGCTTGCCCGCTTCTTTCACCGCCGCTTCCCACAGCTTGAGGCCGCGATAGGTGCCGGTGGCGGCGCTGCCGGCGGCGAACAGGAAGTTGCCCGGAAAATCCTTCTCGTAGGCCGCCTGGATTTTTGCGTCGAACGGGTTCTCCTTGGTCAGCACCTTGAAATAGTCGAGGCAGCTCGCGAGGCCCTCGATCTCGCTCGCCTGATTGATGTTGAGCGTGTTCTCGTCATAGTAGACGCAGGCGAGACGGCCGCCGTTCTTGAGGAAGCCCGCTTCGTAGAGCTGCTTGAAGAACGGGCCGACGCCGGGCGGAATGACGGTGTTGAAGACGACGTCGACCTTGTTGGAGATGATGCGGTTGACGGTCGAGGAGAAGTCGACCTGGTCGAGTGGATAGTACTCCTCGAACACGACCTCACCGCCGTTGGATTCGATCACCTTGCGGGCATAGACGTTGAGCGTATGCGGCCAGACATAGTTGGCGCTCGGCAGCGCGAATTTCTTGCCGCCGTTCTTGATCAGCCAGGGTATGAACTCGTCGCATTGCTGCGCCGGCGTCGGGCCGGTGCAGAACAGATAGGGCGTGCACTCCTTGCCTTCGTAGAGCTGCGGATAGATGTAGAGCGTCTTGCCGCGCGCCACGATCGGGTCCTTGATCGCGTTGCGCATCGAGGAGGTGATCCCGCCCAGCACCATGTCGACCTTGTCGCGCTGGATCAGCTTGCGCACGTTGCCGACCGCGACGGATTCGTTCGACGCGGTGTCCTCGATATAGAGCTCGAGCGGACGGCCGAGCATGCCGCCGGCGGCGTTGATCTCCTTGATCACCATTTTTGCGACGTTGGCGTCGGCATTGCCGGCGTACGCAATTGGGCCCGTTAGATCTGTGGCGATGCCGACCTTGATCGGGGCTTCGGCCGCATTGGCCCAGGGGGCCGGGATTACCCAGCTGCCGACGCCGGTCGCGACCGCGCCCGACGCAAAGGCGAAATTGGAGAGGAAGCGGCGGCGTGAGAGCTGCGTACGATCGAACATATGACTAAACCCCTTTGCCAGCGATGAGGCCCTGCGGCCGGAATTTGATGAAGATAATGGCGAGCACAAAGACGAGGACGTCGGCGACGACGGGCGCCATCACCCAGGGCAGCGCGGCACTCAGCGTGCCGATGACGCCGGCACCCGCCACCGGCCCGATGAAGGAGCCGACGCCGCCGACCATGACCGCGACAAAGCCCTGGATCAGGAAGCGCAGGCCGAGATCGGCGAACAGGCTGAAGACAGGCACGATCAGCGCGCCGGCAAGGCCGGCGAGCGCCGCGCCGAAGGCAAAGGTGGCGCCATAGATCAGCGGCGTGGAGATGCCGGAGGCGCGCGCCAGCGAGGGATTTTCCAGCGTGGCGCGGACGCGCAGGCCGAAGCTCGTGCGAGAGAGCAGGAGATAGCAGCCACCCATCACCAGCAGCGTGATGACGATGATGGTGAAGCGCCATGCCGAGATGTGCATCGCGCCGATGTCGATCGAGCCGCCGATCGGCTCGGGCACGGTGAGATAGAAGCCGCCGATCAGGCCGCGCACGGATTCGCGGATGATCAGGCCGAGCGCATAGGTGCCGAGCATCGCCACGATCGGCGCGGCGTAGAAGCGGCGGATGATCAGCGCCTCCAGCACAAAGCCGAGCGCGCCGACCACGAAGGGCGCCGCGACCATGCCGGCCCAGATCGGCAGGCCCCCGGCGTAGGCGAGATAGGTGATGTAGGCCCCGAGCAGGACGAACTCTCCTTGCGCGAAGTTGAAGATGCCCATCATGCTGGCGATGATCCCGAGCCCCAGCACGATCAGGACGATGATCGCGCCAAAGCTCAGGATCTCGAACGCCGCGACGAACGCGTTAGCCATTTGGTGCTGTTCCGTCCGTCTGCATCGACGCCTCGCTCACATCTTCTTCCAGTCGCCGATCTGCTCGAAGGCGTGCGCGGCGCGATAGATGGTCGATTCCTCGAACATGCGGCCGACCAGCATCAGGCCGACGGGCAGGCCGTCGACCATACCGCAGGGCAGCGACATCGCGGGGTGATGGGTGATGTCGAACGGCGCGGTGTTGCCGATCATCTCCAGCGCACGGGCGACGTAGTCCTCGCGGCTGGCCGTGGGCTCCGGCAGCTTGGTTGCCTTCATCGGCGTCGTCGGCAGCAAAAGCAGATCGTAATCCCCAAACGCCTTGTCGTAGGCGGCGGTCAGCCTGCGGGAGATATTGAGCGCCTTGCCGTAGAAGCGTGGACCGAAATTGTTGTTGATGTAGGTGCCGAGCATCATGAACAGCTTCGTGGTCTCGGACAGCGAGTCGGCCTGCCGGCGCCAGCCGCGATGAAAATCCATCAGCGAGGTCGAATAGAGATCGCCGCGGCTGAGGCCGTAGCCGTCGCCGAACATCATGGTCTGGGTCAGGCCTTCGGTGCCGATCGGGGTCCAGATCGCGCCGCCCAGGAGATGCATCGGGATTGAGACCGTCTCTACGGTGGCGCCAAGATCCTTGAAGCGCTTTGCCGCCTCGCGCACGCTTTCATTCACCGCGGCTTCTGCGACCGGCTGCTCAAAGCCTTCCTTGAGAATGCCGATCTTCATGCCCTTGACGCCCTGGCCGAGCGCCTTGGTGTATTCCTCGACCTTCGGAGCCTTGATGCGCGGATCGTAGCCGTCATCGCCGGCGAGCACTTCAAGCAGCAGCGCGTTGTCAGCGACGGTCGCGGTCATCGGACCGGTATGGTCGACATAGATCTCGATCGGCATGATCCCGGTGTAAGGCACGAGGCCCCAGGTCGGCTTCATGCCGTAAATGCCGCAGAACGAGGACGGCATGCGGATCGAGCCGCCCTGATCGCCGCCGATCGCCATGTCGACTTCGCCGAGCGCGACCACGACGCCCGAGCCTGACGACGAGCCACCGGCCGAGTAACCCATCTTGTGCGGATTGTGCACGGGCCCGTAAGAGCCGGTGTGGCTGCCGCCGGACAGGCAGAAATGCTCGCAATGCACCTTGCCCTTGATCTCGGCACCGGCATCCAGCATGCGCGTGACGATGGTGGCGTCGAAATCGGGCACATAGCCTTCCAGCGTCGACGAGCCGTTGGTCATGGGCACGCCGGCCAGCATGATGTTGTCTTTCAGCGCAACGGTTTTGCCCTTGAGCTTGCCGCCGGCGGCGCCTTTCACAGTCGCCTTGCGATACCAGGCATTGCGCGGGTTCTCTTCGGCCGAGGGCCGATAGCCCGGCGTGCGCGGATATTTCACCTCCGGCACTTCGTCCGGCATCGCGGCAACGAGATTGTAGGCTTCAATCGAGCCCTGCATCAGGCCGCGGAACGAGGCGACGTCGTCGTCGGTGAGCGAAAGGCCGCATTGCTCGGCGACACTGCGAAGTTGGGCGGGCGTGGGAAGGACGACTGTCACGGCGCTCTCCTTGAGGTTTCTTGATCCCTGGCTTTGGATGGAGGCCGCTCGCTCGCGCCTGCACGGCGCGGGCCAGCCGGCTTCGCCTCGATATTACAGACGGAAATATTTTCCTTTTCAAGCATTATTTCGAAGCTCGGCCGTGACGGACGAGCGGCCGGATCTCAGAGCGTCTTGATGAGCTTGAAGTCGAGACCGTCCGCTTCGGCAAGATACATCGGCATCTCGGCGCGGCCATCGCGGATGGTGACGGGTCCGCGGCCCGCCGAATAGACGGTGTTGCGCGCGGCCTTGAGCAGCGGGCGAAAGGCCAGCGAGCCGGCGCGGTTGGCCACGGATTCCAGGAACCGCAACCCCTCATAATTCGACTGGCCGACCGAGCCGACCGGCGGCGCGTGCGGGCCGAACATGGCCTGATAGCCACTTAGGAACTCGTCGTTGGCGCGCGAGGCCATGCAGTTGAAATAACCGGAGGCGCAGAACAAATTCTCGGTGTTGTCGGCGCCGATGCCGAGCAGCACGGTCTCGTCCATCGCGCCCGCGAGCCGCAGCGTCGAGGTGGCAAGCCCTGCCTCGGCGAAGGCACGGTTGAAGGTGATGCTGTCGGTGCCGATCAGCGAGATCAGCACCACGTCCGGCTTGGCAGCGTGGATGCGCGCCAGATGCGCCTCGTGATTGTCCTCGCCGACGGGAACGAACTCCTCGCCGACGACCTGGCCGCCGGCCTCCTTGATGTAGCGCTTCACCGCGCGATGCGACTGCCAGGGCCAGACATAGTCGCTGCCGATCAGATACCAGCGAGCCGCCTTCTTGACGTCGGCCAGCCAGTGGATGGCGGGGCGGCTCTGCCAGCGCGGCGTCTCGCCGATCGCCATCACGCCCGGCGTGCGCTCGCCGCCCTCATAGACCGGCGTGTAGATGTAGGGGATGCGGTTGCCGGTGACCTTGCGCAGCGCGACGCGGACCGCGCTGATATGCGAGCCCATGATGAGGTCGACCTCGTCGAAGGCGATCGCCTGCTCGGCGCGCTGCACCACCTCGTCGATCGGGCCGCCGGAATCGTAGATCGACAGCTCCAGCTCGCGGCCCAGAATGCCGCCGCGCTTGTTGATCTCGGCAACCGCCAGCATCGCGCTGTTGGTGGAGGTCGGGCCCCAGATCCCGGGCGAGCCGGTGAAGGTGAGGAAATTGCCGATGCGCAGCTTGTTGCGTGCGCCACGGCGCTTCATGAAATGCGCGTCAACCGGAGACAGGTCGAAGTCGGCCGCCGACGACGACAGATTCCTGAACAGCAAGGACGGCGGCAACGCCGGGCCGCCGTGAGCCGGGAAGTTTACCGTCGCGCGCACGCCAACTCCTGTCTGGCACCAGACCTGAAAGCACATTGAGCAGGCGGCCGCGGCTTCCGCCCTTTTGTTGGGCAATGATCCTATTTTGAAAATATTGAATATTCAAGAATTGAAGTGCATATAGATGCAGCATTGATTGCAAGACATTCACTCATTTGGGTCAAGACGAAGTCTTAGCCGTGGCAAAACCGTCGAAAGAAAACACTCCGATCACCGAACATCTCGCCTACCTGCTCGCGCAAGCCAACCGGGAGATCAACCGGCAGCTGGAACTGCGCTTGAGCAAGGAAGGTGTTCCCGTCGAGCAATGGCGCATCCTGAAAGTGCTGTCGGATGGCAACGGCCATTCGATGGGCGAGCTTGCGGACGCCGTGCTGCTCAACCATCCGACGCTGACCAAGATGATCGACCGCATGGTCTCGGACACACTGGTCTATCGCGTGCAGGACCCGAACGACCGCCGCAAGGTGCTGATGTTCATCTCCGACCGCGGCAAGGTGCTGTGCAAGAAGCTCAACTCGCTCGCGGTGGACCAGGAGGAGCACATCCTGGAAAGCTACGGCGACAAGTCGACGAGCGAATTGAAGCGGCTGTTGGAGAGCTTGATCGACAGCTCGAATTGAGCTCGTCGTTTCGGACGCGATTTCTCAACCCACGTCGTCCTGGACAAGTGCAGCTCGAGACAACGCGCAGCGTTGTCTCGAGCGGAGCGCTGATCCAGGACCCATTACCCCAGGATTGGGTTTGACGAAGACTGCTAGTTGCGCTTCTTCGCGCGGTACAACGACTGCATGCTCTCGATAGATTCCGCGGTATGGATCCCGGCCTTCGCCGGGATGACGACGGAATGTGCTGCAGCGGTGTCGTGCTTAACTAGCGCCGCGGCGTACTGGATGCCCCGCTTTCGCGGGGGCATGACAGTGGGGCCTAGCGGTTACGCATACCGCCCGTGGCAGTGCTTGTACTTCTTGCCCGAGCCGCACGGGCAATCCTCGTTGCGGCCGATCTTGCCCCAGGATGCCGGGTTCTTCGGATCGCGCTGGGCGGCGTCGGAGGCCGGCGCGCCGAGCGTGACGCTGGCGAGCGCCATCTCGTCCTCGCCGGTGTTCGGGTCGAACTTGTGCGCTTCCATCGGCGGCAGCACGGGCGCTTCCTGCTCCGGCGGGACGATCTCGACCCGCATCAGCTGCGCGGTGACGGCCTCGCGCAGGTGCGCGCTCATCTCCTGGAAGAGATTGAAGGCCTCGGTCTTGTACTCCTGCAGCGGATCGCGCTGGCCGTAGCCGCGCAGGCCGATGACCTGGCGCAGATGGTCGAGCATGATCAGGTGCTCGCGCCAGAGATGGTCGAGCGTCTGGAGCAGAATGGTCTTCTCGACGTAACGCATCACGTCGGGGCCCCACTGCCCGACCTTGGCGGCCATGTGCTCGTCGGCGCGGTTCTCGATGCGGTTGAGCAACTCCTCGTCGGCGATGCCCTCTTCCTTGGCCCAGTCGTCGACCGGCAGGTCGAGATCGAGCACGCGCTTCAGCTCTTCCTTCAGGCCGGCAACGTCCCACTGCTCGGCATAGGCATGCTCGGGCACGTGCTTGGCGACGAGGTCGTCGATGAAGGCATGGCGCATGTCGGTAACGGTCTCGGCGACGCTGTCGTCCTTCATCAGGTCGACGCGCTGGTCGAAGATCACCTTGCGCTGGTCGTTCTGGACGTTGTCGAACTTGAGCAGGTTCTTGCGGATGTCGAAGTTGCGGGCCTCGACCTTCTGCTGCGCCTTCTCCAGGGCCTTGTTGATCCAGGGATGGATGATGGCCTCGCCCTCTTGCAGGCCGAGACGCTGGAGCATGCTGTCGAGGCGATCCGAGCCGAAGATGCGCATCAGATCGTCTTCCAGCGACAGGAAGAACTTCGAGCGGCCGGGGTCGCCCTGACGGCCGGATCGGCCGCGCAGCTGGTTGTCGATGCGGCGGGATTCGTGACGCTCGGAGCCGATGATGTAGAGACCGCCCGGCTTCGTCACGGTCTTGGCGGGCTTGGAACCCTTCGCCGGCTCGATCTCGACGATCTCCTCGGCCTTCAGCACGATCTCGCGGAAGCGCTCGACGTCGGCCTTGATCTGCTCGATCTTCCTGGCCTTCTCGGCCTCGTCCTCGATGCCCGCGGTTTCCTTCGGGACGCGCATCTCGAGCGAGCCGCCGAGCTTGATGTCGGTGCCACGGCCGGCCATGTTGGTCGCGATCGTGATCGCGCCGGGCACGCCGGCTTCCGCGACGATATAGGCTTCCTGCTCGTGGAAGCGCGCGTTCAGGACCGCGAACAGCTTCGACGGCTTGCCGGCACGGGCCGCCGCATAGAGCTTGTCGAGCGCGTTCTCCTTGCCGAAATCGATCTGCTTGTAGCCGTTCGACTTGAGGAACTCGGCGAGCACCTCCGACTTCTCGATCGACGCCGTGCCGACCAGCACGGGCTGGAGCCGCGCGTTCGCCCGCTCGATCTCGGCGAGAATGGCGGCGTATTTTTCCTTCTGCGTGCGGTAGACCTCGTCGTCCTCGTCGAGACGCGCGACCGACAGGTTGGTCGGGATCTCCACGACCTCGAGCTTGTAGATGTCGAACAGTTCGTCCGCTTCGGTCGCGGCGGTGCCGGTCATGCCCGCAAGCTTCTCGTACATGCGGAAGTAGTTCTGGAAGGTGATCGAGGCCAGCGTCTGGTTCTCGGGCTGGACCTGGACGTGCTCCTTGGCCTCGAGCGCCTGGTGCAGGCCTTCCGAATAGCGCCGGCCCGGCATCATGCGGCCGGTGAACTCGTCGATGATGACGACCTCGTCGTCGCGGACGATGTAGTCCTTGTCACGGGTGAACAGCGTGTGGGCGCGCAGGGCCTGGTTGATGTGGTGCACGACGGAGACGTTCTCGACGTCGTAGAGCGACTCGCCCTTGAGCTGGCCGGCGTCGCGCAGCAGGGTTTCGATCTTCTCCATGCCGGCTTCGGTGAGCGTCACCGTGCGCTGCTTCTCGTCGACGTCGTAGTCGGTCTTGTCGAGCTTGGGCAGGAAGCCGTCGATGGTGTTGTAGAAGTCGGAGCGGTCGTCGAGCGGGCCGGAGATGATCAGCGGCGTGCGCGCTTCGTCGATCAGGATGGAGTCGACTTCGTCGACGATGGCGAAGAAGTGCGGCCGCTGGACCATGTCCTCGAGCCGGTACTTCATATTGTCGCGCAGGTAGTCGAAGCCGTATTCGTTGTTGGTGCCGTAGGTGATGTCGCAGGCATAGGCCGTCTTGCGCTCGGCATCGTCGAGACCGTGGACGATCACGCCCGTGGTCATGCCGAGGAAGCCGTAGATCTGGCCCATCCAGCCGGAGTCGCGGCGGGCGAGGTAGTCGTTGACGGTGACGACATGGACGCCCTTGCCGGCGAGCGCGTTGAGATAGACCGCCAGCGTCGCCACCAGCGTCTTGCCTTCGCCGGTCTTCATCTCGGCGATGTCGCCCTCGTGCAGCACCATGCCGCCGATCAGCTGGACGTCGAAATGGCGCTGGCCGAGCGTGCGCTTGGCGGCCTCGCGCACGGTCGCGAAGGCCGGCACCAGCAGGTCATCGAGCGTCTTGCCCTCGGCGAGCTGCTTCTTGAAGTCGGCCGTGCGGGCCTTGAGCTCCTCGTCGGAGAGCTTGATGAGCTCGGGCTCCAGCGCGTTGATCGCGTTGACGCGGGACTGATATCCCTTCACCCGCCGGTCGTTGGCGGAGCCGAAAAACTTGCGGGCGAGCGCGCCGATCATGCCTAGTTCCTGTGTTCGCGATTTAACCGCGTTGCAGCCAAGAAGTTGTCCCCCGCCTGCCTATCAACTCACCGTGACGCTGATGGCGCCAGAGCCCGGACTGCGGGGGGTCATCCGCCATATGGGTGGGAATTGGGCAAGTCTGGGTTCAACGGCCAAAAACGCAGCAAAATAAACGCCATCGCCATGGTCGCGACCGGGCAGAGATATGGCCCGGTCAGGGCCTTGTCAACGGCGGGCGCATTGCGGCTAATTCATCATTTTGACAGACTTTTCGCGTTGCCAAGCCCCCCTGAATTGGGCGAGTGTCCGCCCCGCTCGAGCAGCCCCCTGCTTCAACAAAAGGATTTTCCATGACCACCTCGTTCCCGGTAACCAAAACCGGCCTGCGCTTCGGCCTCGCCACCGCCCTCGTGGGCTGCCTTGCGCTGGCGCTGATCGCGGGTCCCGGCCGGGCTGCCGACGATCCGGTCCTGGCGAAGGTCAATGGCGCGGAAATCAAGAAGAGCGACGTCGCCATGGCCGAGGAGGAACTCGGGCCGAGCCTCGCCCAGATGGACCCGGCGACCAAGGACGAGAACGTCCTGTCCTTCCTGATCGACATGAAGATCGTGTCCAAGGCCGCCGAGGACAAGAAGGTCGCCGACAGCGAGGAGTTCAAGAAGCGCCTGGCGTTCGCCCGCAACCGCCTCCTGATGGACAGCCTGCTCGCCAACGAGGGCAAGGCCGCCACCACCCCCGACGCCATGAAGAAGGTCTACGAGGAGGCCTCCAAGCAGATCACCGGCGAGCAGGAGGTGCGCGCCCGCCACATCCTGGTCGAGACCGAGGACGAGGCCAAGGCGGTGAAGGCCGAGCTCGACAAGGGCGCCGATTTCGCCGAACTCGCCAAGAAGAAGTCCAAGGATCCGGGCTCCGCCGACGGCGGCGACCTCGGCTTCTTCACCAAGGAGCAGATGGTGCCGGAATTCTCGGCGGTGGCCTTCGCGCTGGAGCCGGGCAAGATCTCCGACCCCGTGAAGTCGCAGTTCGGCTGGCACATCATCAAGGTCGAGGAAAAGCGCAACCGCAAGGCGCCGGACTTCGAGCAGGTCAAGGCCCAGATCGAGCAATACGTCACCCGCAAGGCCCAGGCCGACTACGTCGCCAAGCTGCGCACGGAAGCCAAGGTCGAGCGGCTGGACCAGCCCGCCGCGGACGCCAAGCCGGCCGACGCGGCCAAGCCTTCCGATGCGAAGCCCTCCGACAGCAAGATGGCGCCCCCTGCGAAGAAGTAAGAATTCGCTGTCACTTCGCGGACGCCAATAGTATCTAACGTCGCAATGGCCGGGCAAATGCCCGGCCATCTGCATATCCAGACCCCACCAAGGCGCCCCGCGATGTCCTCCTCCGTCTCTCCCCTCGCTCCCAAGACTGTTCCCGACATGCCCGTGATCGCGGGCGTCCGCCTTGCGACGGCCGAGGCCGGCATCCGCTACAAGAACCGCACCGACGTGCTTCTGGCGGTGATGGACAAGGGCACTGCGGTCGCCGGCGTCTTCACGAAGTCGAAATGCCCGTCCGCGCCGGTGGAATGGTGCCGCGCCAAGCTGAAGGGCGGCAAGGCGCGCGCCCTCGTCGTCAATTCCGGCAATGCCAACGCCTTCACCGGCAAGACCGGCCGCAGTTCCACCGCGCTGACCGCCAAGATCGCGGCCAAGGCCGTCGGGTGCAGCGAGAGCGAGATTTTCCTGGCCTCGACCGGCGTGATCGGCGAGCCGCTGGACGCGACCAAGTTCGACGGCGTTTTGGGCCGACTGGCCGAGACCGCCGAGCCCGGCGATTATCTCGCCGCGGCCAAGGCGATCATGACCACCGACACCTTCCCCAAGGTCGCGACCGCGACCGTCAAGCTCGGCAAGGCCAAGGTCACCATCAACGGCATGGCCAAGGGCGCCGGCATGATCGCGCCCGATATGGCGACGATGCTGTCGTTCGTCTTCACCGACGCGCCGATCGCGCCGGCCGCCCTGCAAGCGCTGCTCAAGAGCGGCGTCGAGGACACCTTCAACGCGGTGACGATCGACGGCGACACCTCGACCTCGGACACGCTGCTGGCCTTCGCGACGGGCGCGGCCGCCGAGCACGGCGCGCCGAAGATCAGCCGCGCCAGCGATCCCAGGCTGAAGGCCTTCGTCAAGGCCTTCAACCAGGTGCTCGCCAACCTCGCCGAGCAGGTCGCCCGCGACGGCGAAGGCGCGCGCAAGCTGGTCGAGATCACCGTCGAAGGCGCCAAGACCAAGGCGTCGGCGCGCAAGATCGCGATGTCGATTGCCAATTCGCCGCTGGTGAAGACCGCGATCGCCGGCGAGGACGCCAATTGGGGCCGCGTGGTGATGGCCGTCGGCAAGGCCGGCGAGCCGGCCGACCGCGACAAGCTCTCGATCTCCTTCAACGGCATCCGCGTCGCCAGGAGCGGCGCGCGCGATCCCGACTACGACGAGGCGCAGGTGTCGGAGGCGATGAAGGCGCCGGAGATCGCTATCAAGGTCTCGCTCGGCCTCGGCAAGGGCCGCGACCGCGTCATGACCTGCGACCTCACCAAGGAATATGTCGCGATCAACGGGGATTACAGGTCGTAGTCTCCATGACCCCTCTCAAGCTCACACTGGTGGTGGCCTGCGCGCTTGTCGACGCCGACAAGCGCGTCCTGATCGCGCAGCGCCCCGAGGGCAAGGCGCTGGCCGGCCTCTGGGAATTTCCCGGCGGCAAACTCGAGCCCGGCGAGCGGCCGGAGCAGAGCCTGATCCGCGAGCTGCATGAAGAGCTCGGCATTACCGTCGCCGAGCCGTGCCTGGCGCCGCTAACCTTTGCGAGCTACGGCTACGAGACCTTCCACCTGTTGATGCCGCTCTACATCTGCCGGCGCTGGGAGGGGATGGTCACCGCACGCGAAGGCCAGACCCTCGCCTGGGTCCGTGCCAACAAGCTGCGCGACTACCCGATGCCGCCCGCGGACATTCCGCTGATCCCGCATTTGATTGATTTGCTGATGTGAAGCCGGACCTCATCCTGAGGAGACCGCGAAGCGGTCGTCTCGAAGGATGGCCACACGGCAAGAGCGGGGCCTGCATGGTTCGAGACGGCGCTTACGCGCCTCCTCACCATGAGGATCACTCTTCCCCCGCCTTTTTCACCGCCTCCGCAAGACTCGCCTTCGCCGACCCCGGCTTGAGCGGCTGCTGCTGGCTTGCATGCGGGGCCCAGCCGGAGAGCCAGATGATGTCGAATGTCGCGCGGATGCGGCCGTCGGAATCGGCAAAGCGTTCGGCATAGATCTCGGCCATGCGCAGCAGCGTCGCGCGCCGGCTCGGCGTGCGGCGGCGTTCGATCAATACATTGGCCGCGCCCATGCGCCTGATATCCTGCATCAGCGCGAAGGCATTGGCGTAGCGCACCACGACACGGTCGACGTCTGTGACCGGCAGCGCAAAGCCCGCGCGCTGCAACAGCGCGCCGATGTCGCGCAGATCGGCGAACGGCGCGACGCGCGGCGACACGCCGCCTTCGCATTCGGCTTCGGCGGCAGCAAAGGCCTGGCGCAGCTCGGTGAGGCTGTCGCCGCCGATCATCGCGGCCAGCACCAAGCCATCCGGCTTCAACGCGCGCCGGACCTGCGCCAGCACGCCCGGCAGGTCGTTGACGAATTGCAGCGCCAGTGCCGAGACGACGAGATCGAGGCTCTCGGGCGTGAAGGGCAGCTTCTCCTCGCCGGTTTCGCCAAGTGCAATCCGCTGAAGTGACGGCAGCCGCGCGCGCAGGACCGCGAGGCCTTCACCGGGCGTCCAGAGATCGGCCGGAGCGTGAAACTCCCGCATCACCGCGGCGAGCCGGTCGGACATGTCCTCGGTCACCCGATCGAGCAGGAAGCTCACGGCGCCTTGCGCGTGCGCACGGCGTTGCCGCGCGTGCAGCAAGGCCCGATCGAACAGGGCGGGCGGGGTTTGCACGTTCTGAGCCATGCCGCTGGTTACGCCGATCCAAGTCGTTCTGGCAACCGTGTCCCGGACGCAGTGCGGCACCAAGTGACGCGCCGCGCTGCGTCCGGGGCACCAGACCGAGCCGCTTGAGCGGATTGTCGCAGAGCGCTAGCCTTCCCGGATGGAAGCCGACGCCGCCCCTTCCCGTTCGATCGCGACCCCTCTGCGTGCCGCATGGACGGCCGGCCGTCATGCGCTGGCGCGCGCGGCACGGCTCGCGCTCGACATTGCGCTGCCGACCTTGTGCGTGTCCTGCCGCGAGCCGGTGGATGGCGAGGGCGTGTGCGCGGCCTGCTGGGCGCGGCTGTCGTTCATCGAACGGCCCTATTGCCCGCGCCTCGGCATCCCCTTTGTCTACGATCCCGGCCCCGACATGCTGTCGATGGAGGCGATCGCGAGCCCGCCGGCCTACCAGCGCGCGCGAGCAGCCGTGCGCTATGACGACGTCGCGCGCACGCTGGTGCATGCGCTGAAATACCAGGACCGCACCGATCTGGCGCCGGCGATGGGCCGCTGGATGGCGCGCGCGGGCGGCGAGTTGCTCGCCGGCGCCGACATGCTGATCCCCGTTCCCCTGCACTGGCGACGGGCCTGGCGCCGCCGCTACAACCAGTCCGGGGCGCTGGCGCGGAGCATCGAGCGGCAGAGCGGGGTGAAAGTGCGAGGCGAGGTGCTGCGCCGGGTGCGCGCCACCGAGCAGCAGATCGGCCTGTCGCGGGCCCAGCGCGCCACCAATGTGCAGGGCGCATTCCAGGTATCTCCCGACCGTCAGGCCGAGGTGCAGGGCCGCCGCATCGTCCTGATCGACGACGTCCTGACGTCAGGGGCGACGCTGGATGCCTGCGCCCGTGCCTTGCTGCGCGCCAAAGCGGCCCAGGTGGACGTGCTGGTCTTTGCCCGGGTTGTGGAGGTCAGGTGAAGTCCCATATAATTCAATGAATTCATGACATGAGAGCGCCAGACAAGATGACCGCCGCTGTCGAGATCTACACCAGACCAGGCTGCGGCTATTGCTCCGCGGCCAAATCGCTGCTGACCCGCAAGAAGGCGACCTTCACGGAATTCGACGTCGCCAGGAACCCGTCCTGGCGCGACGAGATGTACGACCGCGCCGGCGAGGGCTCGACCTTCCCGCAGATCTGGATCGGCGGCAGCCATGTCGGCGGCTGCGACGACCTCTACGCGCTCGACCGCGAGGGCAAGCTCGACGGCATGCTCGAAAGCGTGAAGGCCGAATCATGAGCGACAACAGGACCTTCACCGCCGCGATGGTGCAGATGCGCACCGGCCTGATGCCCGAGCCCAGCCTCGCGCAGGCCACCAGGCTGATCCGGCAGGCCGCGGCCAACGGCGCCGACTACGTGCAGACGCCCGAAGTCAGCAACATGATGCAGCTGAACCGCAAGGCGCTGTTCGAGCACCTCCAGAGCGAAGAGAACGACGCCTCGCTCAAGGCTTACCGCGCGCTCGCGGCGGAGCTGAAGATCCACATCCATGTCGGCTCGCTGGCATTGCGTTTCTCGGACGAAAAAGCGGTCAACCGCTCGTTCCTGATCGGGCCCGAGGGCAATGTGCTCGCGAGCTACGACAAGATCCACATGTTCGACATCGAGCTGCCGGACGGCGAGAGCTATCGCGAATCCGCCAATTACCAGCCGGGCGAGACCGCCGTGATCTCCGACCTGCCCTGGGGCCGGGTCGGGCTGACGATCTGCTACGACGTGCGCTTCCCCGCGCTCTACCGCGCGCTGGCCGAGAGCGGCGCCTATTTCATCACGGTGCCGTCCGCCTTCACGCGCAAGACCGGTGAAGCGCACTGGCACGTGCTGCTGCGCGCACGCGCGATCGAGACCGGTTGTTTCGTGTTCGCCGCGGCGCAGGCCGGCCTGCACGAGAACAAGCGCGAGACCTATGGCCACTCGTTGATCATCGATCCCTGGGGCGAGATCCTCGCGGAAGGTGACGTCGAGCCCGGCATTATCATGGCCACGATCGATCCCGCCAAGGTCGAGACCGCGCGCCGGGCGATCCCTTCGCTCCAGCACGGCCGCCGCTTCGGCGTCGCCGACCCCAAGGCCGGGCCGGATCATCTGCATCTGGTGCGGGGATCGGCATGATTCGCTACGCGCTTCACTGCGACCGCAACCACGCATTCGAAAGCTGGTTCCAGAGCTCGTCGGCCTACGATTCGCAGGTGAAGCGCAAGCTCGTGACCTGTCCGATCTGCGGCTCGGCCAAGGTCGAGAAGGCGATCATGGCGCCGCGCATCGTCGGCAAGAAGGGCCGCGGGCCGGCCACGCCTCCGCCGGAGCCCGCTTCAACACCCGTGCCCGAGGCTGCGCCGTCAGGACCGACCCCGCTGCTGATGGCGCAGGAGCGCGAGCTGCGCGCCAAGATCAAGGAGCTGCGCGACCACATCGTGAAGAACGCCGACAATGTCGGCGAGCGCTTTGCGAACGAAGCCCGCGCGATGCACTACGGCGACAAGGAGCATCGGCCGATCTACGGCGAGGCCTCGCCCGACGAGGCCAAGTCGCTGATCGACGAAGGCATCGAAGTCTCGCCGCTGCCGACGCTGCCGGAAGACAGGAATTGACGCGCGAAGCGCGTCATCCCGGGATGGTCCGAAGGACCAGACCTCAGATGCGCAATTGCGCATCGGGGGATCTCGAGATTCTCAGGAGCGCAATTGCGCTCCATAGTTCGCCCTTCGGGCGCCCCGGAATGACAGTCAACTACGCCCCCACCAACACCGCCACGCCGACCACGATCAGCGCGATGCCAAAGATCTCGCGTGGCGCGATCGGCTGCTTGAACGAGTAGTACGCCACGCCTTGTGCGAACAGCACCTCGATGAGGGCGAGCGTGCGGACATTCGCGGCCGCGGTCAGCGCGAACGCCAGGAACCAGAACTGCGAGGAGAAGGCGCCCATGAAGCCGGCGAACAGCGACGGCTTCCACAGGCCAAGGATCGCCTGCAGGATCTTGGGCGCGCGCCAAAGCAGGTAGATCGTCAGAATCAGAGTCTGCACGAACAGGCCCAGCACCAGCGTGAAGGACGCCGCCGTTACGAAAGACACGTTCGGCACCGTGATGATGGCGCCGCGGAAGCCGACCGCGGACAGCGCGAACGCCGCGGCCGCCACAAGCCCCAGAATGGTCGGCTTCAGCTCGGCAAAGCTTTTCTCGCCGCCGGGCCGCAGCGCCGTGATGACGACGCCGATTGTCGCAACCACGATCGCCAGTACCTTCAGCAAGGTGAGATGATCGCCGAGGAAGACGAAGCCGAAGATCGCGGTCTGGATCGCCTCGGTCTTGAGGTATGCCGTCGTCACCACGAAGGAGCGATCGTTCATCGCCAGCAGCATCAACCCGGTGCCGACGATCTGGCTGAGCGCACCGAGCAGCAGCCACGGCCAGAATACCGACGGCGGCATGCCGAGATGATCGCCTGTCGCGACCAGCACGACGCCAAGAAACAGCAGCGAGAACGGGAAGCCGAACAGGAAGCGGATATTGGTCGCACCCCACGTCCCCAGCGGCTTCGTCAGCGACCGCTGCATCGCATTGCGCGCGACCTGCCCGAGCGCGGCAATGATGGTGAAGGGAATCCAGAGGCTGGTGATGGTGAGCATGGGGGTGGGTGGGGATGGTGTGGCAGGAGAGGATTTGCGGCCAACCTGCCGCTAGCGCTCAAGCAGGTCAATCACAGGGATGTCATGGGTGCGATGCTCTCGCTACAAACGCCGATGTCGTCCCGGCGAAGGCCGGGACCCATAGCCACTGGATTTGGTTTGGCGAAGATTCGTGGTGACGAGCTCGCGCTGCAACTTCTCCCTGGGGGTATGGGTCCCGGCCTTCGCCGGGACGACACCGTGGGTGTGGATGCAGCTAGGCCGCCACGAACAGCCCCTCACACCATCCCTTCCGCCACCACCATGTAGTTCACGTCCATGTCGGAGGAGAGGGTCCACTTGTCGGCGAAGGGTGAGTAGACGACGCCGGTCTGCTCGGTGATGACGAGGCGGTTGTCGAGCAGGTATTTCGTCAGCTCGTCGGGGGTGACGAACTTGTTCCATTCGTGGGTGCCGCGCGGCAGCCAGCGCAGCACGTATTCGGCGCCGACGATGGCGAGAGCAAAGCTCTTCCAGTTCCGGTTCAGCGTCGAGACCACCATCAGCCCGTTGGGCTTGAGCATTGCGGCGCAGCGCTTCAGGAAGACGCCGACGTCGACGACGTGCTCGACCACCTCCATCGCCAGCACGATGTCGAAGCGCTCGCGCGGGTCGATCTCCTCGACCGTGGTGCAGCGGTAGTCAATCGCAAGATGGCTCTTGTCGGCGTGCAGTTTTGCGGCCGCAATATTGCTCTGCGAGGGATCGACGCCGATGACCTGGGCCCCTAGCCGCGACAGCGGCTCGCAAAGCAGGCCGGCGCCGCAACCGATGTCGAGCACGCGCAGGCCGCCGAGGCAGTTGAGGCTGCGCACGTTGCGCTCGAACTTGCGGCAGGCGGCGTCGCGGATATAGCCGAGCCGCAACGGGTTGATCCGGTGCAGCGGCGCCATCTTGCCCTTGGGGTCCCACCACTCCGCGGAGAGTTTCGAGAATTTCGCGATCTCGGCGGCGTCGACGGTCGAGCCCGGCTGGGCAGTTGCGGAAGTATTTTGCTGCATGCTCATGGTTACGCGCGGTCCTACCGCGTGGTGATCGAACTACGGAAGGCGAGCGGCGAGGCGATGGTCCTGATCGTCTCGATCCCCTCGCCGACACCGCGAATGGTCACGTCGCCGTAGTTGAGAATACGTCCAAGAATCGTCTGATCGACGTCGACGCTCTCGACCTTGTCCAGCGCCATCTCGAAGGTGCGGCGCTTGATGAACCCGGTCTTGTGCACAACCCTGAGGTTGGTGACGTCGGTCTCGGTGGTGAAGCGATGGAACCAGCCCTTCACGGTCCAGTACAGGGCGGCCAGCGCGACCAGGCCGGAGCCGAACAGGGACAGGATCATCACGCTGTAGATGTCGCTCTGCCGGGACAGGGCGAACAGGGCCAGGGCCACGATCCAGGCCACAATCGCCGGGAAATAGAAGATCCAGTGCGCATTGGTCGAATACAGCACCCGCTCGCCCGGTTGCAGGATCTCGTCGATGTAACGCGCCATGATCTCGGTTAACCCATTACCCCCGAACCGGACCTCGAGCCTGCCCCCGCAGGAACCCGCTTGCCCCCGGCCCCGCCGCTATGTATACGCGCGGTCGGTGTCCGCGAGGCCCGTCCAGTGCGGGTCACCATACTGATCCTTATGAGGGAATGCACGCGTCGTCATGAGCCGCCTCGTGATGAAATTCGGCGGCACATCCGTCGCCAACATCGAACGCATCCGCAACGTCGCACGCCATGTGAAGCGTGAGGTCGACGCCGGCCACGAAGTGGCCGTGGTCGTCTCGGCGATGTCGGGCAAAACCAACGAGCTGGTGGCCTGGTGCACCGAGGCCTCGCCGATGCACGATGCGCGCGAATACGACGCCGTCGTCGCTTCCGGCGAACAGGTGACCTCCGGCCTCCTCGCCATCGTGCTCCAGAGCATGGGCATCCAGGCCCGCTCCTGGCAGGGCTGGCAGATCCCGATCAAGACCAGCGACGCCCATGCCTCGGCCCGGATCGAGGACATCGACGGCAGCGAGATCATCAAGCGCTTTAGGGATCGCAAGGAAGTCGCCGTCATCGCCGGCTTCCAGGGCATCAACCCCGAGACCAACCGCATCACAACGCTCGGCCGCGGCGGCTCCGACACCTCGGCCGTGGCGGTCGCCGCCGCCGTCAAGGCCGACCGCTGCGACATCTACACCGACGTTGACGGGGTCTACACCACCGACCCGCGAATCGTGCCGAAGGCCAAGAGGCTCGGCAAGATCGCGTTCGAAGACATGCTGGAACTGGCCTCGCAGGGCGCGAAAGTGCTCCAGGTCCGCTCGGTGGAACTCGGCATGGTCCACAACATGCCGATCTTCGTCCGCTCGAGCTTCGACAAGCCCGAGGATATCGACCCGCATGCCAACCAGCCGCCCGGCACGCTGATCTGCAGCGAGGAGGAGATCATGGAAAGCCACGTCGTCACCGGCATCGCCTTTTCGAAGGACGAGGCCCAGATTTCGGTGCGCCAGATCGAGGACAAGCCGGGCGTCGCCGCGTCGATCTTCGGTCCGCTGGCGGATGCCAACATCAACGTCGACATGATCGTGCAGGGCGTCTCCGAGGACGGCAAGACCACCGACCTCACCTTCACGGTGCCGGCCGCGGACTTCACCCGCGCCAGGGATACGATTACCGCCGCCAAGGGCAAGATCGGCTATGCCCGGCTCGATACCGCCACCGACGTCGCCAAGATATCGGTAATCGGCAGCGGGATGCGCAGCCACGCCGGCGTCGCCGCCCAGGCGTTCTCGGCCCTCGCCGGACGGAATATCAACATCCGGGCCATTACAACCTCCGAGATCAAATTCTCGGTATTGATCGACACCGCCTATACCGAGCTTGCGGTGCGGACCCTGCATACGCTCTACGGCCTCGATCAGGCTTAGGCTAATTTTCTCTTAGCGGTCGCAGCAAACGCGAAGGTGTACACACCTTCGCGTCTGGCAGGCGTTTTGCTTGGCAAAACAAGCCCCAATTCGCTATACGGCGAACAGGGTGGGCTGCCACATACTGTGCCCCAGTTGAGGCGGTGCTGATTCGGCTCAGGCGCCAAATCTGAAGAAGATTTGGACCCGGGCCGGCGCCGGATGAGCAAATTCGTTGTTTTTCTGGATTTTCGGGCGAGCCGCCGGGACCCCCTTTCGGGCCCGGCTGACGGAGGAGACTGAGGGTACATGCGGAGCGCGTCGGGAGGTCCCCGCGTCTTGTTGAGACGGCTCCGCGAAACCATGGCGGAGCAGGTCTCGGCCCAGGAGCGGCTGGACAAGATCGTGGTGCTGATCGCCGCCAACATGGTGGCCGAGGTGTGCTCGGTCTATGTGCTGCGCATCGACAACACGCTCGAGCTCTACGCCACCGAAGGTCTGAACCGCGAGGCGGTGCACCATACCGTGCTCAGCGCCCATGAGGGCCTGGTCGGCCTCGTCGCCAGCGAGGCGACGCCGCTCAATCTGAACGACGCGCAGAGCCATCCGGCCTTCTCGTTCCGCCCGGAGACCGGCGAAGAGATCTACCACTCCTTCCTCGGCGTGCCGATCCTGCGCGCCGGCAACACGCTCGGCGTGCTGGTGGTGCAGAACCGCGCCAAGCGCACCTATGTCGAGGAAGAGCTCGAGGCGCTGCAGACCACCGCGATGGTGCTGGCGGAGCTGATCGCCTCCGGCGAATTGTCGGCGCTGGCCCAGCCCGGCCTCGAGCCGGCCGCGCGCCACTCCATGCAGAGGGTCGGCGCGATCCTGTCGGAAGGCATCGCGCTCGGCCATGTCGTGCTGCACGAGCCGCGCGTCGTCATCAAGGACTACATCGCCGAGGACCTGCCGAAGGAAATCAAGCGGCTGGACACCGCGCTCGCCAAGCTGCGCGCCGATCTCGACCGCATGCTGGAGCGCGGCGACGTCGCCGAGGGCGGCGAGCACCGCGAGGTGCTGGAAGCCTATCGCATGTTCGCCAACGACCAGGGCTGGTCGCACAAGCTGCACGAGGCGGTCGCCACCGGCCTCACCGCGGAAGCCGCCGTCGAGCGCGTGCAGTCCGACACCCGCGCGCGCATGCTGCGCTCGACCGATCCATACCTGCGCGACCGGCTGCATGACCTCGAGGATCTCGGCTACCGCCTGATGCGGCAGCTCGTCGGCCAGGACCACGCGCCGTCACGCGAACAATTGCCCGACAATGCCATCGTCATCGCCCGCGCGATGGGCCCGGCGGCGCTGCTCGACTACGACCGCAAGCGCCTGCGCGGCATCGTGCTGGAGGAAGGCACCGCCAACTCCCACGTCTCGATCGTGGCGCGCGCGCTCGGAATCCCTGCGGTCGGCGAAGTGCCGAACGCGCCCGGTATCGCCGATCCCGGCGACGCCATCATCGTCGACGGCACATCGGGCTCGATCTATGTGCGCCCCTCGCAGGAGATCGAGGCGGCCTTCGCCGAGCGCGTGCGCTTCCGTGCCCGCCGCCAGGCGCAGTACCTCGCGCTGCGCGACCGGCCCTGCGTCACCAAGGACGGCCAGAAGGTCGAGCTGATGATCAACGCAGGTCTCGCCATCGACCTGCCGCACATCGAGGACACCGGCAGCGCCGGCATCGGCCTGTTCCGCACCGAGCTGCAATTCATGGTCGGCCAGAGCCTACCGCGCACCAGCGACCAGCTCGCGCTCTATCGCACCGTGCTGGATGCGGCGGGCAGCAAGCCCGTCACCTTCCGCACCCTCGACATCGGCGGCGACAAGGCGCTGCCCTATATGGAAGCGGTGATCGAGGAGAATCCGGCGCTCGGCTGGCGCGCGATCCGGCTCGGGCTCGATCGTCCCGGCCTTTTGCGCGGCCAGATCCGCGCGCTGCTGCGCGCCGGCGGCGGCCGCGCGCTGCGCATCATGTTCCCGATGATCTCGGAGGTCGCCGAATTTGATTCGGCGAAGGCGCTGGTCGAGCGCGAGCTCACATATCTGCGCCAGCACGGCCACACGCTGCCGGAGCGGATCGACATCGGCACCATGGTCGAGGTGCCGGCGCTGCTGTATCAGCTCGACGAGCTCCTGAAGAAGGTCGATTTCATCTCGGTCGGCTCCAACGATCTGTTCCAGTTCCTGTTCGCGGTCGACCGCGGCAATGCCAAGGTCTCCGAGCGCTTCGACACCATGTCGGCGCCGATCCTGCGCGCGCTCCGCGACATTGCCCGCAAGTCCAATGCGGCGCAGAAGTCGCTGTCGCTCTGCGGCGAGATGGCCTCCAAGCCGATCGGCGCGCTGGCGCTGATCGCGATGGGCTATCGCTCGCTGTCGCTGTCGGCAACCGCGCTCGGCCCGGTCAAGGCGATGGTGATCGATCTCGATGCCAAGAAGGCCGAGGCGATGCTCGGCCCGTTGCTGGATGCGCCAAGCGGCAGCGTCTCGATCCGGCAGAAGCTGACGGAATTTGCCGAGGCCGAAGGCCTGGCCTTGTAGCGGGCCTGTCGCCCGCGTCCCGCCGCCTCGCCGCCTTCCGCCATTTGAGACTTACCCGATGTCGTCACTCCCCGAAGCCAAACTGGACGTCCTGCTCGCGCATCACGCTTCGCTCGAGGCCGAATCGCTGGGACAGCTCGCCTCCGAGCGCTACGTGCAGATCACGCGCGAGCTCGCCGAGATCACGCCGCTGATCGAGGCGGTCAAGACTTACCGGTCCGCGGTTAAAGAACTCGCCGACACCGAGGCGCTGATCGCCGATCCCGCGACGGATGCGGAGATGCGCGGCATGGCGGAAGCCGAGCGCGACGAACTGGCGCCAAGGATCGAGGATCTCGTCCAGAAAATCCGCGTCGCGCTGCTGCCCAAGGACGCCATGGACGACCGCAACGTGGTGCTGGAAATCCGCGCCGGCACCGGCGGCGACGAGGCTTCGCTGTTCGCCGGCGACCTGTTCCGGATGTACGAGCGCTTCGCCAGCCTGCAGGGCTGGAAGGTCGAGGTCATCTCGGCGAGCGAAGGCACCGTCGGCGGCTACAAGGAAATCATCGCGGAGGTGCAGGGCCGCGGCGCGTTCTCGAAGCTGAAGTTCGAATCCGGCGTGCACCGCGTGCAGCGCGTGCCCGACACCGAGACGCAGGGGCGCATCCACACCTCGGCCGCGACGGTGGCGGTGCTGCCGGAGGTCGAGGATGTCGACGTCGACATCAAGAACGATGATCTGCGCATCGAGACCATGCGCGCGCAGGGCGCCGGCGGCCAGCACGTCAACAAGACCGAATCGGCGATCCGCATCACCCACATCCCGACCGGCATCGTGGTGATGATGCAGGACAGCCGCTCGCAGCACAAGAACCGCGCCTCGGCGATGAACATCCTGCGCTCGCGCATCTACGACGCCGAGCGGCAACGCGTCGATGCGGCGCGCTCGGCCGAGCGCAAGGAAAAGGTCGGCTCCGGCGACCGCTCTGAGCGCATCCGCACCTATAATTTCCCGCAAGGGCGCGTCACCGACCACCGCATCAATCTAACGCTCTACAAGCTGCCGCAGGTGATCGCGGGCGAAGCGCTTGGCGAATTGATCGACGCGCTGACCACCGAGCACCAGGCCGCACAGCTCGCCGCGCAAGGCGCGGCGGCGTGACGCCCCGCGTGAGCGATCCCTTCACCGGACAATCGATCGAGAGCGCACGGCGTGCACTGGCGGCGCGGCTGCGATCGGCGCAGCTCGAGGAAGCCGAGCTCGACGCCCGCATCCTGCTTGGTGCTGCGCTCGGCCTCGATCTCACCGGCCTGATTGCGCAGGCCGCCCGGCTTCTCACGGAGGCGGAGGCCTCGCGGATCGCGCAGCATGCGCAACGCCGGATCGCGGGCGAGCCGGTGGCGCGCATTCTCGGCACGCGCGAATTCTGGGGCCTGCCGTTCCGCCTGTCGGACGCAACCCTGGTCCCACGCCCCGACACAGAGACGGTGGTCGAGCGCGCGCTCGAGCTTTTCCGCGAGCAGAAGGCAATCCAGCAGCCACGCATCGCCGACATCGGCACCGGATCCGGCGCGATCCTGCTGGCGCTGCTGCACGATATTCCCGGCGCCTTCGGCGTCGGCACCGATCTCAGCCTGAACGCGCTCGAGACCGCCAGGGGCAATGCCGTGACCCTTGGCCTTGCCGACCGCTCCGCCTTCGTCGCCTGTTCCTATTTAGCGGCGCTCCGCGGCCCATTCGACCTCATCGTGTCGAATCCGCCCTATATCCCTTCCGCCGAAATTCCGAAATTGAGCATCGAGGTGCGCGAGCACGATCCGCATCTGGCGCTCGACGGCGGCAATGACGGATATGACGCCTACCGCGCCCTGATCCCGCAGGCGGCCGAGCGTCTCGCGCCCGGCGGAGCGCTGATCGTCGAGGCCGGACAGGGCCAGGCCCGAAATATTGAAACCCTTTTGACGGCTGCGGCGTTGGTGGTGGACAGGCCGCCCAAGGCCGATTTGGCGGGTATCCCACGGGCCGTTTCGGCCCGAAAAATGCCCCCATAAAAGCCGGATTGGCCTGTAAAAACCACTTGGAATATCCCTTGGGAACGACTACCTTCTACTCAACACATCGGTGTCGGCCCCGTACACCTACGGGCGAAAGCCGGGCTCTCGGGCGAGAGCTTCACTGATTTTAGGTTCCAAGCCGCAGGTCCTGTTAAGCGCGATAGCCCATTGAGGTGCGCAGCTTTCCGACCGCAAAGTGAACGAAAGCCTGATATTGCGCGCGAAGACTAACGCAAGAAACCAGGGCTTGTTTTGGCAGGCAAAATGAATGGGTTCGCTGGCAATGAATGCTGGCGGGTGGGGAACGCGTCTTTGTTGAACGCGACGGTCGACGAACATTGGCAGGGTTCAAGCCGCCTCTTGCGCGCGGTGCGCGTGAGCGATGTGAACCGCTGTCATCAGGTCACTCCTAGCAATCAGTAATGCGTGCAACCTTTAGGGCTGGAATTAAAGGCAGGACATGAGAAACGGTCAGAACAAGCAGCGGATGCGCAACCGCAACAACAACAATAACAACAACCGGCGCGGCCAGAACCCGATGACCCGGGTCTACGAGTCCAACGGACCCGATATCAAGATCCGCGGCACGGCTTCGCATATCGCCGAAAAATATCTGCAGCTCGCGCGCGACGCGCGCTCCTCCGGCGACCCCGTTGCGGCCGAGAACTACTACCAGCACGCCGAGCACTATTTCCGCCTGATCGCGGCCGCCCAGGAGCAGTTCCGCCAGAACCAGCAGCCGCGCGGCGACGAGCCCATCAGCAGCAATAGCGACGACGGTGAAGACGACGGCGAGAATTTCTCGAATTTCGGCCAGGAGCCGGGCTTCGTCCCGCAGCCGCAACAGCAGCAGCCCTTCATGCGCGACCGCGACGGCCAGCGCGATCATCATCAGCGTGATCACCAGCAGCGTGACAACCAGCCGTCGTACCAGCGCGACAACCAGCAGCCGCGCGAGCACCGCGAACGCGACCATCGTCCGCAGCCGCAGCAATATCAGCCGCAGCCAATGCCGCCGAACCAGCCGCAGCCCGTCATCGCCGATGCCGGCAGCGTCGATCGCCTGCCCTCCTTCATCACCGGCGCACAGCCGCAAGTGAATGTCGGCGCGAACGGCGGCCAGACTGGCTTCGAGGGCGGTGGCGGCGAGCGCTTTCCGCGCCGGCGGCGCCGGCCGCATGGCCCGCGCCCCGAGCGCGAAGCCGCTCCGGCCGCGTCCAGCGACGATCTGGCGCCCGGCGAGTAAGCTCCTTCGGATTTTCTGATCTGCATCGTCCCGGCCTCGCGCCGGGACGATTTGTTTTCAGCTGCGCGTCACCGTCGAGGACGGCACCAGCACCGGCTTCAACGAGGGAATCAGCCGCGCCCGCTCGCGCTTGGCGGGGATCGCGCGATAGACCTGCTTGGTGGCCTCGACGATGTGCACGCCGGCGAAGGGCAGCGACAGCGCCGCGCCGGCACGCTCCCACATCTGCGCCGATTTCAGCACCCAGCCGCCGGCATAGGGCGGCATGAACAGCGCCTCGCCCCAGGCGGTCGGCGTGAACCAGGTCTGGCGCAACAGATCGGTGATCTGCGAGCGCGAATAGGGCCGGCCGTGGCCGAACGGCGTATTGTCGCTGCGCGTCCACACGCCGCGCCGGTTCGGGATCACCGCGATCACGCGGCCGGACGGCGACAGCACGCGCCACACCTCGCGCAACAGCGCAGCCGGATCGTCCGACATCTCCAGCGCGTGGACCAGCAGGATGCGGTCGACCGCGGAATCGGGAAGCGGCAGCGAGAATTCATCCACCAGCGAGGCCAGCGCCGGCCGCCCCGTAGGCCATTTCAGGACGCCCTGGGCCGCCGGCATGAAGGCGAGGCAGCGCTCGGCGTCCTCCCGGAACAGTCCGAGATAGGGCGTGGGATAGCCGATGCCGAGCACGCGCTGGCCCTCGGCGCGCGGCCAGCGCTCCCTGATGCCGCGATTGATCATTTGCCGCGCCACAATCCCGAGGCGACGGGAATAGAACTCGCGGAGGTCGACGACGTCGATGCTCATGACGGCAATGTAACATGCGCAAGGCCGCCGCTGCGCGCTGAATATTGCATTGCCTGCGCAACGTTAACGCCATATTTGTCTGGCGGGGCTGAGCGCGAAGGAGACGTCATGGCTGCCGAAATTCGTACTTTCAGCTGTTTAAACGACAATTTCGGTTACCTGATCCACGATGTGGAAACCAAGGCGACGGCGTCGATCGACGCGCCGGAGGCCGGCCCCATCCTGAAGGCGCTGGAGCGCGAGGGCTGGCAGCTCACCGACATCCTGATCACCCATCATCATGGCGATCATGTCGGCGGGGTCGCCGAACTCAAGCACAAATACAACTGCCGCGTCGTCGCGCCGCACGACAAGACCACTGCGATCGCCAACGTCGACCTGCGCGTCGCCAATGCCGACGTGGTCAAGGTCGGCAACCTGCTGGCGCGCGTCGTGGAGACGCCCGGCCACACGCTCGACCACATCTCCTACGTGTTCGACACCGAGAAGACCGTGTTCGCCGCCGACACGCTGTTTTCGATCGGCTGCGGCCGCGTCTTCGAGGGCACCTACCCGATGATGTGGGATTCGCTCTTGAAGCTGCGGGCGCTGCCCGACGATTTCAAGCTCTATTGCGGCCACGAATACACGGCTTCCAACGTCAAGTTCGCGCTCACCGTCGATCCCGACAATGCGGCGCTTCAGGCGCGCGCGGCGGAGGTGACCAAGCTTCGCGCCGAGAACAAGCCCACGATTCCCTCACTGCTTGGTGACGAGAAGCGAGCAAACGTGTTCCTGCGTGCCGATGACCCCTCGGTCGCAGCCAGGCTACACATGAAGGGTGCGGATGCCGCCGCGGTCTTCGGCGAGTTGCGCGAGCGCAAGAACAAATCCTAAAGAACAAATCCTGACGGGGATCGATGCCGACCGCAGCCGAGATCATCGCGCGCCTTGAACTCCGACCGCATCCCGAAGGCGGGCACTATCGCGAGACGTTTCGCGACCAGACCACCGACGCCAACGGCCGTTCGCGCTCGACCCTCATTTACTTCCTGCTCGCGCGCGGCGAGCGTTCGCACTGGCACCGCATCGATGCGGTCGAGATCTGGCATTACTACGCCGGCAGCCCGCTGATGCTGCGCATCGCGCATGAGGGCTGCTCCCAGCACGAGGTCCGCCTCGGCACGGATCTCGTGAGCGGCGAACGACCGCAGGCCATCGTACCGGCCGATGCATGGCAGATGGCCGAGACAACAGGTGAGTGGACACTGGTCGGCTGCACCGTGGCCCCCGCATTCGAGTTCGCGAAGTTCGAGCTCGCGCCGAAGGGCTGGGAGCCGTAGCTCCACACCGTCATTCCGGGGCGCCCCGCAAGCGGCAAACCCGGAATCTATCTCGCCACCATTGACTCCGATAAATGGATTCCGGGTTCGCACGTCGTGCGCCCCCGAATGACAATCATCGCTTCCGCAACACCATATCTTTCGCCGCGATCAGGCCGCCGCCGGCGATCAGGACCGCGGCGATGGCGATATTGGCACTGGCTTTTGCGAAGCCGGCGGCGATGAGGAAGCCGGTCGACAATAGCGGCGTCGCGTAGGAGGCGGCACCGAGCACGCGGATGTCGCCGCGCTTCATGCCGATGTCCCAGGCGTAGAACGCTGCCCCGACAGGCCCGATGCCGAGCCCAATCACGGAAATCCATTGCAGCGCCGTCTCCGGCCACACGGTGGTTTCGAGCGCGCCATGCATCAGCGCAGCGAGCAACGCCGTGGCGAGACAGAAGCCCGCGACCGCGTCGGTCGGCACCGCCTTCAATCGGCGCGACAGCACCGAATAGGTCGCCCACACGAAAGCGGCGATGAAGGCCGCGATCAATCCCGGCACCGCCCCCGGCGCAAAGCCGGAGGTATTGCCGGCGAACAGCAGCACGGTGCCGACGAGGCCGAGCACGGCACCGACGATGTGATGCACGGCGAGCCGCTCGCCCGGCAGGAAGGACGAGAACAGCACGATCAGCAGCGGCCAGAGATAGTTGAGCAGACCGGCTTCAGCCGGCGGCGCGAAGCGCAGTGCCAAAAAATACAGCGCGTGATAGCCGAACAGTCCGCCGACGCCGACGGTCCACACAGCCAGTGGCTGGCGCAGGCTTTTTGCCGCCTCGCCGCGGCCGATCCAGGTGAGCAGGCCGACGAGGCCGCCGATCGCAAACGTCATCGCGGCGAGCTGGAATGCCGGGATCTTTCCGGTCGCCACCGTCATCACTGACAGCAGCGACCACATCAGGATCGCGGTCAATCCGATCAGCGTCGCGGTGCGGGGAGTCATTTAAATCGCCTCGTCATTCCGGAGCGGCTCAAAGAGCAGAACCCGGAATCTCGAGATTCCGGGTTCGCCGCTATCGCGGGCCCCCGGAATGACAGTGCATGGACAAATGCCCGGGACAAGCCCGGGCATGACGACGTCGTCGATATCAGCCTGCGTGATGCCTACGCATCACACCATGTACTGGCCGCCGTTGACGGTCAGCGTCGAGCCGGTGATGGCGCCGGCTTCGTCGGCGGCGAGGAACACGACCGCGCGTGCGATTTCCTCGGGCTCCCCTAAGCGGCCGATCGGGATCAGCGGCAGGATCGCCTTCTCCAGCACGTCCTTCGGCACCGCCTGCACCATCTCGGTGTTGATGTAGCCGGGGCAGATCGCGTTCACGGTGACGCCGCCCTTGGCGTTCTCCAGCGCCAAGGCCTTGGTGAAGCCGATCTCGCCGGCCTTCGCCGCAGAATAGTTCACCTGGCCGAACTGGCCCTTCTGGCCGTTGATCGAGGAGATGTTGATGATGCGGCCGAACTTGCGCCCGCGCATGCCTTCGATCACCTGGCGCGACATGTTGAACAGCGAGCCGAGATTGGTGCCGATCACGGCGTTCCATTGCTCGAGGCTCATCTTGTGGAAGGCGCCGTCCTTGGTGATGCCGGCATTGTTGACGAGCACGTCGATCGGGCCGACCTCGGCCTCGACCTTCTTCACGCCTTCGGCGCAGGCGTCGAAATTGCTGACGTCCCATTTGTAGACAGCGATGCCGGTCTCCGCCTTGAACTTCTCCGCCGCGGCATCGTTGCCGGCGTAGCTCGCCGCGACCTTGTAGCCGGCCGCCTTCAGCGCCTTGCCGATCGCAGCTCCGATGCCCCGCGTACCACCCGTCACCAATGCAACACGTGCCATATCGTATTCCTTCCCTTGGACTCTTCGGACGTTTCTGAGTGATCGTTTTTAGCTACGGATTATGCGGGACGTTTGACGGACATCAAGAACAAAACGCCCGGCGTGAGCCGGGCGTTTCTCTTTAGTCGAGGCCGACGCGGTTGCGAAGAATATTTGATTTGCAACCGCTGCCTTTTTAGTCGCGTGCAACGCACTCACTTATGTGTGCAGCGCACGCGCATGGTCCAAATAAGCTGCGCGACAGCTAGCTTCAGTCGCGCGCCAGACACATCGCGATACCCATGCCGCCGCCGATGCACAGCGTGGCAAGGCCCTTCTTGGAATCGCGCTTCTGCATCTCGTGCAGCAGCGTCACCAGCACGCGCGCGCCGGAGGCGCCGACCGGGTGGCCGATCGCGATCGCACCGCCATTGACGTTGACCTTGGAGGTGTCCCAGCCGAGGTCCTTGTTGACGGCGCAAGCCTGCGCCGCGAAGGCCTCGTTGGCCTCGATCAGGTCGAGGTCGCCGACGTTCCAGCCGGCCTTCTTCAGCGCGGCGCGCGAGGCCGGGATCGGGCCCGAGCCCATGATCTTCGGATCGACGCCGGCCTGCGCCCACGACACGATGCGCGCGAGCGGCTTCTTGCCTTCCTTGGCAGCCTGCTTGGCGGTCATCAGCACCACGGCGGCAGCGCCGTCATTGATGCCGGAAGCAGAGCCTGCGGTGACCGTGCCGTCCTTCTCGAAGGCGGGACGGAGCTTGGCCATCGCATCGAGCGTTGCGCCATGGCGCGGGTATTCGTCGGCGCTGACGACCACGTCGCCCTTGCGGGTCTTGATGGTGACGGGGACGATCTCGTCGTTGAACTTGCCGGCCTTCTGCGCGGCCTCGGCCTTCTGCTGCGAGGCGACCGCGAACTCGTCCTGCTGGGCGCGGGTGATCTGCCACTGGCGCGCAACGTTCTCGGCGGTGTTGCCCATGTGGTAGCCGTTAAAGGCATCCCACAGGCCGTCCTTGATCATGGTGTCGATGAATTCGAGCGCGCCCATCTTGACGCCGCCACGCAGATACTGGGCGTGCGGAGCCATGCTCATCGATTCCTGGCCGCCGGCGACCACGATCTCGGAATCGCCGTTGAGCAGCGCCTGGTAACCGAGTGCGACCGTGCGCAGACCCGAGCCACAGAGCTGGTTGACGCCCCAGGCCGGGCTCTCCACCGGAATGCCGGCGGCGATCGAGGCCTGGCGGGCCGGGTTCTGGCCCTGAGCGGCGGTCAGAATCTGGCCCATGATGACTTCGGAGACCCGGCCGGGCTCGATGCCACCACGCTCCAGCGCGGCCTTGATGGCGACGGCGCCGAGATCGTGGGCGGGAAGGGTCGCGAACGCTCCGTTGAAGCTTCCGACCGGGGTGCGGGCGGCGCTGACGATGACGACATCGTCTGACATGGGCATCTCCTGGGGTTGAATGGGGGCAGACGGGGCTGGGGAAACGGCTCGCCAGTCTCGGACGGCATCCTGTTAACGTCATTGCGGCATGTCAATCGGCCGGTGACCGAATTCATGCCGCAACGCATTCCAAATAGCGTTCTTGGCGCTTTCGCAAGCACGTTTTTGCTGCCCGATTAACCGTGGCGCACAAAACGGTAGCGTGACCCCTTTGAAAATGCTTATTTTGTTGCGTTGCGTACTCTTCCCGCCCTGCGGCATCGGCCGCCGGGTTCCCGTTCTCAGCGTCTTGCAAGTGAGAGCCCATGGCGAAATCAGACCAACCCACCACCATCAAGAAATACGCGAACCGCCGGCTCTATAACACCGGAACGAGCACCTATGTGACGCTGGAAGACCTCGCCGCCATGGTCAAGGATGGCGAAGATTTCCTGGTCTACGACGCCAAGACCGGCGACGACATCACCCGCTCGGTGCTGGCCCAGATCATCTTCGAGCAGGAGAACAAGGCCGGCCAGAACCTGCTGCCGACCACCTTCCTGCGCCAGCTCATCCGCTTCTACGGCGACAGCATGCAGATGGTGGTGCCGAAATATCTGGAACAGTCGATCGCGACGCTGACCCAGGAACAGGAGAAGTTCCGCAAGCAGATCGCCAATACGCTGTCCGGCACGCCCTTTGCGCCCCTGGAGGAGCAGGTCCGCCGCAACATGGAGCTGTTCCAGCAGACCTTCTCGATGTTCAAGCCGTTCGCCCCGCCGGCGCGCTCCTCCACCACCCCGGAGCCGGAGCCCGATGCGACCGCCGAGGCGCCGAAGGACAGCAACATCGACGATCTGCGCCAGCAGATGAAGGAAATGCAGGAACGCCTCGAGCGGATGTCGAAGAAGGAAGAGTAGGTCCTCTCGTTCGCCTCAGCGCGGCCGCCTGCCGCGGGCGTTTGCTTGGCGATTGTGCGCCCGTCATTCCACAATGTCGTCCTGGCGAAAGCCAGGACCCATACCGCGTGATCTGTCGGTAGAGATCGATAGCAGTACCGAACGACGAATCATCGCCAAACTGCTTCCTGGGGTAATGGGTCCTGGCTTTCGCCAGGACGACGCTGGAGAAGCCGCCATGTCCGACCCAAGCGCGCATTGGAACAACGTCTACGCCACAAAGGGCGAGACCGAGGTCAGCTGGTTTCAGGAGAGCCCGGCGATCTCGCTCGACATGATCCGCTCCGCCAACGTGGATCGCGGCGCAGGCATCATCGATATCGGCGGCGGCGCTTCGCGGCTGGTGGACGCTCTCTTGCAGGACGGATACCGCAATCTCGCCGTGCTGGACCTGTCCGCCAATGCGCTCGACGCTGCAAAGCGGCGGATCGGCCCGGCGGCCGCGTCCGTCGACTGGATCGTCGCCGACGCCACGACGTGGCGGCCGGCGCGCAGCTACGAGGTCTGGCACGATCGTGCGGCGTTTCACTTCCTGACCGATCCGCGCGACAGGGCCGCCTACGTCGAGCGCCTGCGGTCGGCGGTTGCGGCCGGCGGCCACGTCATCATCGCCACCTTTGCGCTCGATGGTCCGGAGAAATGCAGCGGCCTGCCGGTGCAGCGCCACGACAGCAAGAGTCTTTCGACGGAGTTGGGGCCGGATTTCGAGCTGATCGAAACGCGCAGCGAGACTCATCACACGCCGTGGAAATCGACGCAGGCGTTTCAGTTCAGCCGGTTCCGGAGGCGCGGCTCTTGAGGCGTGGCGCATGCCACACCCTCGGTGTCGTCCTGGCGAAAGCCAGGACGACATCAGGAAGCCTACGCCGCCAGCTTCACCGCATGCGCAAAGTCCCAATAGAGCTTGCGCGCTTTTGTGTAGAGCGGGCCCAGCTTCAGCTCGCGCTCGTCGATGCGAATCACGGGCGCGACCTTGGCGAAATTGCCGGTTGAAAAAATCTCGTCGGCGGCGAGGAAGTCGGCATAGCGCAACGTCTTCTCGACCACGGTGACGCCGTCGGCGCGAAGCAGGCCGATGACGCGCTGGCGCGTGATGCCGTTGAGGAAGGTGCCGTTCGGCACCGGCGTGAACACCACGCCGTCCCTGGCCATGAACACGTTGGAATTGCCGAACTCGGCGACATTGCCGAGCATGTCGAGCATCAGCGCGTTCTGGAAGCCGCGGGAGGCGGCCTCCGACAGCGCGCGCGAATTGTTGGGATAGAGGCAGGCCGCCTTGGCCTCGACCGGCGCGCATTCGGCCGTCGGCCTGCGGAACGGCGACAGCGTGATGGCGTTGCCTACAGGTTTGGGCATCGGCGCCTCGTAGATGCACAGGCACCAGTTGGTGGTCTCGGGGTCGAACAGCACGCCGCCGCCCGACCCGTTCTCCGCCCAGTACATCGGACGGATATACAGCTCGGCATTCGCCGCGAAGCGCGCGATGCCTTCGTTTGCGAGCGTGAGCCAGGTGCCGGGATCGACCACCGGCTTCAGGCCAAAATTGATCGCGGATCGATTGGCACGGGCGATGTGACGGTCGAGATCGGGTGCGACGCCCTCGAACGCGCGCGCGCCGTCGAACACGACCGAGCCGAGCCAGGCCGCATGCGTGCGCGGGCCCATGATCGGCACATTGCCGTCGTGCCATTTGCCCTCGAAGAAGGTCCAACTCGGCGAATATTCGATGGCTTTCTTGATCTCGGCCATGACCGGCCTCCCCTTGGCGTGATGCCGCAATATGGCACGACTATTGGGGGCAATTTCTAAATGATTCCCTGCGGGGAATGACCCCCCTCCCCTGGAGGGGCCCCTGGACGGAGGGTGAGCATCGCGGTGAAATAACATTGGGGAGCAAACCGGATATAATGCCGTCCACGTTACGGAGTCCTCCATGCCGCTCGATCCGCTCGCAAAGCGTTTGTTGACCATGATGGCTGCGGCCGGGCCGCAGGTGCGAAACCGGCCGAGCGTCGAGGCGCGGCGGCAGTCGCTGGCGAAACTGATGCAGTTCGCGCGCACTGACGCGCCTGACGTGACCGTCTCCGACGGCACGCTGCCCGGCCCCGGCGGAGAGCTTCCCTATCGGCTGTATTCGCCCGCAACCGCCGCTGAGCGCGCGCCGGGCTTCGTGTTCTTTCATGGCGGCGGGCTCGTCGCCGGCAGCGTCGCCACGCACGACCGCATCGCGGCGGCACTTGCGCATGCCACCGGCTGCCGCCTGGTCTCGGTCGATTACCGCCTCGCGCCGGAGCACAAATTTCCCGCCGCGGTGGACGATGCGATCGCCGCCACCGAATGGGTCGCGCGCGAAGCGTCGTCCCTCGGCATCGACGCCGGACGCCTCGTGGTTGGCGGCGATTCCGCCGGCGCGACGCTCGCCGCGATCGTGTGCCAGGAAGCGCTGCAGAACGCCGGCCTATCCATCGTCGCGCAATGCCTGATCTGCCCGGTGCTGGATTTCGAGGAGACCTCGCCTTCGCGCGAGGCGTTCGCCGAGGGCCATCTGATCGATCGCATCACGATCGAAGCCGATCTCGCCGACTATCTGCCCGGCGGCATCGATGCCGCCGATCCCCGCATCTCACCCCTGCGCGCCACACGCCTTGCGGGCCTGCCGACCGCGATCATCCACACCGCCGAGTTCGACCCGATGCGCGACGAAGGCAATGCCTATGCGCGCAAGCTTCTCGCCGCCGGCGTCACCGTCGAGCACGTCTGCCATGACGGCATGGTCCACAATTTCCACGCTATGGGCGCGATCCTGCCGCAGGCACAGCTCGTGCTGTCGCAGATCGGCGAACAGGTGCGGCGGGCGGTGGAGAAGTAAAAGCGCGAATCACACGCGCGCGTCCAGCACGGCTCTGGCTGCCGCAACATATTCGGGCCAATGCGCATCCGCATAGCGTTCGGCCTGCCGCGCGCAGGTGACATCGGGGGCATGCGCGGCCGCGATCGTGCGCGCGAAGCGCTCTTCGGCGACCGTCACGTCGCCAGGTTCGGCCGACGGAACGGCGGCGGCCACGGCGGTCGGAGCGACAGCGAGGCCTGCCAGACCAGTGAGCAGGATGCGGCGTGACGTGTTCATGACTGTCGTCCCTCCATTGTCCGGCCTGCACTCTGGCCGGCGAGTATGTCAACGCGATCACCGCAGGGTACCCGCGCATATCCGAGCAGTCCATCGCTTGCGGACAGCGCTTGACCACAGGTGTGATCACGTTCCATCTAACAACGGTTCCGTCATCAAGTCGCCACGCGTCGGATCGTCACGTGTCCTGTCACAGCCCATCGCGAAGCCGACCGTTCGGACATCTATCTCGACCTGCGCACGACTTGCGCGACGATTCCCGCGGGCACGCTCGGGCTCGGCTTCGGCAACACCTCCCTGTCGGCCGCGTTCGAAGCCCTGGCGGTACGACAGGGCGCGACGCTGCCGAGCGGACTGCCTGCTGCGAAAAACGACAACCGCCTGTTCGGCATCACCGCGCAGATCGCATGGATGCCGAAACCGTCCTACCAGCTGACGCTGCGGACGCCGCTCTACACCGTGCGCAATTAGAGCATGATCCGGAAAAGTGTGCAGCGGTTTTCCGAAAAGATCATGCTCGAACAGAACAAGGCGCTTCTACTCCGGCACCGGCACGTCGAAGGTGTTGAGCGTGACCGAGACCATGCAATAGACGCCGACGAGATAGGACAGCTCGGCCGCGCCATGCTCGCCGAACTCCTTGACCGCGGCGCGCCAGGTCAATTCCGGCAGCACGCCGCCGCTCACCAGCGCCGATGCGACGTCGTAGGCGACCGCCTCCTGCTTGGTCAGATCCACCGGCCGTTGCCCGGCCACGATGGTCGCGAGCTTCTCGTCGGAGAGGCCGCGCTGCTCGGCCACCAGCACATGAGCATAGAGCTCGTAGCCGGAGCGGAAATGCGAGCCGGTGACGAGGATCGCGACCTCGCGCACCGAGGCCGGCAGCAGCGGGTTCGACGCAATCGCCTTGACCAGCTCCCACACCGGCTTGCCGAAGCGCGGCTCGCGGACCCAGGGATTCCAGGGTCCGAGCAGCGCGCCATCGTCGCGCATGTTCACAAAGCCCTTGAAGTGGTCCTTGATGCCGGCCCGCATGTCGTCATAGAGCGGCTTCTGTTCGTCGGTCAGATCTTTCGGATCGAGAATGGAAAGGCGCACGGTGGGATCTTCTCGTTGAGAAGCGGAGACGGTCGCCCGCATGTGCGCGCATCGCAAGTGAAGTTGCCGTGACGATCGTGCAATTTTGCAAATAGCAGGGAGACGCCGGTTACGGCGCCTCCGGGCGCGCCAGCGGCTCGCCCAGCGTATGCATCAGCCGGTTGGCCCAGCCGAAGATCGCGGCCGACAGCACCAGGTCGAGCTGCTCGAGCTCGCTCAGCCCGGCCTCGCCGAGTGCACGCGCGTCCTCTGCGGTAGCTTCGATCGGCGTCGTCGAGAGCTTTGTAGCGAAATTGAACAGTGCCTGCTGGCGCGCCTCCAGCGTGGCATCGCGCTCGTCGGCAAAGATTTCCTCGACGACGTCGTTGCGCCCGGAGTAGCTGATGAAGCGTGAGGCGTGCACGGCGGCGCAATAGATGCAGCGGTTGACGACCGAGGCACTCAGCGCGCCGAGCTCACGCTCGGCCGGGGACAAGCCGTCCTTGCCGTACATGATGAGGTTGAACAGCGGCGAGCGCACCGCGAGCGATTCAGGGTCATGCGCCAGCGTCAGCACGTAAGGCGAGACGCCCTTGTTGGAGGGCGTGACCTTCATCGCCGCGAGCTGCTCTGACGTCGCCGAGGCGAGCTCGACAGGCGTGACATAGGGCGACCAGGTCGGGATCGTGGCGGTGAAGTTGTGGACGACCTCGCTCATCGGGCTTCGACCTCTTTCAGGAGCCTGAGGCCGGCCAAGACCCGCAGCTGGTAGTTCACGAAGGCGGCAAGCTCGGACAGCCGCACGATATCGGCCTCGCTGACGCCAGCCGTCTTCAGCGCCGCAATGTCCTGTCGCGTCGCCTCGCGCGGCGACAGCGTCAGCAGGTCGGCATGGCGGGCCATGGCGTCGTGCAGGGAATCGCCACACAGGCCGCCGGGCCGTGCCAGAGCGGCCAGGTCGAGATCGCTCGCATGCGCCAGATAGGAGTCGTAATGCGCGGTCAGCGCCTCGTCGCCGACGTGCCGGCACATCCGCGCCGCGAGCGCCGCCCGCAAGCCGTGGCTCAGGCCGCCGGGCTCGTGCGGCAGCAGCACCGCGTCATGGGCGGCTTCGCTGAGGCGCAAAATCTCGGCGCGGGCGTTCAGAGCCTGGCCGAGCCGTGACGCCGCGCGCACGCCGGCAATGGTTTCGATCAGCGTGGTCAAGCAACACTCCGCGGGCTCTGTGGATTGACAACATCCTCGACGGCGAGCGCCAGCGGCTGCGCCGTATCCAGGAACGACGACAGGGCAGTCTCGAACGGCGCTGGATCGAGGCCGCGTGCTTTCAGCCATGCGGGGTCATAGTAGGTCTGCCGATAGCGTTCGCCGGAATCGCAGATCAGCGTGACCAGCGATCCGGTTTGGCCGGCGCTGCGCATCTCCGAGGCAATGCGGCACAGCGCCAGGAAGTTGGTGCCGGTGGAACCGCCGACGGATCGGCGCAGCCGGCGCGACAGTACATTCATCGCCGCAATCGTTGCTACGTCCGGGATTTTCATCATGCGGTCGACAACGCCAGGCACGAAGGACGGTTCGCAGCGCGGCCGGCCGACGCCCTCGATCAGCGAGGGCCGTTCGCAAACGTGGGAGCGGTCCTGCGTGCGGAAGCAATCGAAGAAGGCGGAATGCTCGACATCGGCGACGCACAGCCGCGTCGGATATTGGCGGTAGCGCAAGTAGCGTCCGATGGTGGCCGAGGTGCCGCCGGTGCCGGCGCCCATCACGATCCAGTCCGGCAGCGGGCGCGGCTCGCCCTGCAATTGCGTGAAGATCGATTCGGCGATGTTGTTGTTGCCGCGCCAGTCGGTGGCGCGCTCGGCGAAGGTGAACTGGTCCATGTAGTGGCCGTTCAGGCGGGTGGCGAGCGCGGCGGCCTCGGCATACAGCGCGCGGCCGTCGTCGATCAGATGGCAATTGCCGCCATAATGCTCGATCGCAGCGATCTTCTCCGCCGACGTCGTGCGCGGCATCACGGCGTAGAAGGGCACGCCGATCATCTGCGCGAAATAGGCTTCCGACACCGCGGTCGATCCCGACGAGGCCTCGACCACGGGCGTGCCTTCGCGGATGTGGCCATTGCAGAGCGCGTAGAGGAACAGCGAGCGCGCCAGCCGATGCTTCAGGCTGCCGGTCGGATGCGTGGACTCGTCCTTCAGATAGATATCGATGCCTGATAGCACCGGCACGATCAGCCGGATCAGATGCGTGTCGGCCGTGCGGCACTGGTCGGCCTCGATCGCAGCTACAGCCTCGTCGACCCAGCCGCGCCGGTAGACCGGCCCGGCCGGATTGTGGTGGCGAAAGGGGGTTGGCTCCATCGGCATGACCTCATGCTCTCATAATACCTCTTGCACATCAAGAAATATTGTTCATTCTATATTCACATAATGCGGGCGACATGGCCATGAACCAGGACGTTATCGATATCCGCCTTCTCGAGGCCTTCGCCGCCGTGATGTCGGCCGGCAGCATCACCGGCGCGGCGCGGCTGCTCGGCCGATCGCAGCCAGTCGTGACGCGTCAGATCCAGGATCTCGAGGCTGACGTCGGCTATCTCCTGTTCACCCGGAACGGCCCGCGCATCAGCCCGACGCCAAAGGGCGTGCTGTTTCATGCCGAGGTCGAGCGGCTGCTGATGGGCTTGAAGCACATCCGCCAGCGCGCCAACGCGATCGGCGCCGGTGCGCTTCCCGTGCTCAGCCTGGCGGCAATCCCGGCGCTGGCGGCCGGCTTCGTCCCGGCCGCGCTCGCAGCGCTCGAACGCGAGTTGCTGCCAAGTCAGGTCCACGTGCAGGCGCTCTCGGCCGAGAACGTCGTGCAATCGGTGCTGTCGCAGTCGGTCGATTTCGGCCTTGCGAGCCTGCCGATCCAGCATCCCGGGCTCGACGTGCAGTGGGTCTGCGAGGTGCCGTGCGTCGCGTGCCTCGCGATGGATCATCCGCTGGCGAAGAAGAAGGTCATTCGCCTGAGGGATCTCGCCGGCGTCCGGCTGCTGACGATGGCCAACCCCTACCGGCTTCGCCGCCGCGTGGAGGAAGCGCTGGAGCGTGAGGGTGTCGTGCCCGCTGAGGTCATCGACACCAACGCTTCGCTGACGGCGATCGCCATGACCAAGCAGTCGCTCGGCATCGCCGTGGTTGAGCCGGTGCTGACCTCCAGCCTGCCGGTGGAGGGCGTCGTCACCCGGCGCCTGGACGTGTCCATTCCCTTCCTGTTCGCCGCGATTGCGCCTACCGGGCGCGAGCTGACGCCGACGGTTGCCGCGCTCAACGACGCACTGCGCGCCGCGGTCGCGCTGATGCCCGGCGCAAAACTGCATAGCGGCGCCGCCGCGCTGGCCGAGGCCGGCGACGAAACCAGTGAATTCGAGAAAGCTCCCTCATGACGACGATGACACCTGACGCGGCGGGCCTCGCGGCGCTTGAAGCGCGCCTGAAGCAGGATCTGGCCTGGCTCGAACTGCCGGCCAAATCGTGGGTGCCGCGCCGCCTCGTCGATGGCGAGAGCGTCGTCGACGTCGTCATCGTCGGCGCCGGCATGGCCGGCCTCGTCGCCTCCGCCATGCTCAGGCGTCTCGGCGTCGACAACCAGCTCGTGCTCGACCGTGCACGCGCCGGCGAGGAAGGCCCCTGGGTCACGTTCGCCCGGATGCGGACGCTGCGCTCGCCCAAGGAATTGACCGGACCTGCGATGGGCATGCCGGCGCTGACCTTCCGCGCCTTCTACGAGGCGCAATATGGCAGGCAGGCCTGGCAGGCGCTCGACCGCGCGCCGCGCACGATGTGGATGGATTACCTGATCTGGTACCGCAAGGTGCTGGACCTGCCGGTCCGCAACGGGGTTTCGGTCGAGCGAATCCACGCGCGCACCGATGAATTGTTCGCGCTCGACATCAGCGAGGGCGGCACGTCGCGACAGATTCTCGCGCGCCATGTCGTGCTGGCGACGGGGCGCGACGGCCTCGGCGGTGCTTACGTGCCGTCGCTCTGCGACGGCATCGACCGACGTTTCTGGGCGCATTCGTCCGCCCCTATCGACTTCGAGAGACTTCGCGGCAGGCGTGTTGCCGTCGTCGGCGCGGGCGCATCCGCGATGGACAACGCAGCGATGGCGCTGGAGGCGGGCGCAGCGCGGCTCGACCTCTTCATTCGGCGCGCGGACATCCCGCGCGTCAACAAGTTCACCGGCATCGGCAGCCAGGGCGTCGTCCACGGCTTTGCCGGCCTGTCGGATGACTGGAAATGGCGTTTCCTCGATCACACGCTGAAGGCGCAGACGCCGCCGCCGCGTCAAAGCGTACTGCGGGTCTCCGCCTATCCGCAGGCGCATTTCCATCTCGCAAGCCCGATCGATGATCTCGCCGTCGCGGGAGACCATCTCACGGTAACGACGCCGAAGGGCCGCTACGCGACCGATTTCATCATCTTCGGCACGGGCTTCAAGGTCGACCTCGCGTTGCGCGACGAGCTCGCCGAGTTCGCGCCGCATATCCGGTTCTGGTGCGACCGCTTCCCGGCACCTGACGGCATGGACAATGCCGAGCTGGAGAACTCGCCAGACCTCGGCGGCAGCTTCCAGTTCCTGGAGAAAGAGCCCGGCGCCTGCCCCATGTTGGCGCGGCTGCATTGCTTCAACTATCCGGCGACGCTGAGCCACGGAAAGCTCTCCGGCGATATCCCCGCGATCAGCGAAGGCGCCGACCGGCTCGCGCGCGGCATCGTCCGTCGCCTGTTCGTCGAGGATCGCGAGATTCATTTCGCCAACCTCAAGGCCTTCGCCACGCCGGAACTCGCCGGCGACGAATGGCAGGATGCCGACGTCACCCATCAACCCGCCGAATAGGCGCAACCGGACAGGCAAGCGAGAGATGCAGACGAACAGGAAAGCCATCGCAGCCGCGATCGCCGGCAATGCCCTGGAGTGGTACGACTTCACGGTGTTCGCCCTGATGACACCGGTCATCAAGAACCTGTTCTTCCCGGTCGACCCGAAAATTCCGGGCAGTGAGATCAACGCACTGCTGCTGACCACCGCGCTGTTCGGCACCGGCTTCTTCATGCGGCCGATCGGCGGCCTCGTGCTCGGCTATTTCGGCGATCGCAAGGGGCGGAAGGCGGCGATGACGCTCGGCATGGGCATCATGGCTGTGTCGGTCGCGCTGTTGGCGTTGACGCCGACCTACGCCACGGCCGGCATTGCGGCGCCGCTGATCGTGCTGCTGGCGCGGCTGTTGCAGGGCTTTTCGGTCGGCGGCGAGTTCGGCACCTCGACCGCCTATCTGATCGAAGCGGCGCCTCCCGGCCGCACCGGCTTCTATGGCTCGTGGCAGATCGCCGGCCAGCTCATGGCCAACGTGCTCGGCGCAGTGTTGGGCGCCGCACTGACGCTGGCGTTCACGCAGGAGCAGCTTGCCGCCGGCGCGTGGCGCATTCCCTTCTTCGTCGGCCTCGTGATCGTTCCGATCCTGCTCTATATGCGCGCCAGCGTCATCGAGCCCGAAGCTTCCCGGCGCAGCATGGCGACGGTGCACAAGGACAACTTCATCGCCGCGCTGAAGAATCCCGGCCGCAATTTCCTGATCGGCATGGGCATGGTGGTGGCGAGCGCCGTGTCGTTCTACGTCACCTTCGGCTACACCGTGACCTACGCCAAGGAGGTGCTGAAGCTGCCGCTGATGCAGAGCTTCCTGGTGCAGATGATCGCGGCAATCGTGATGGTGATCGTCGTGCCGATCGCGGGCGCCGTCTCCGACCGCTATCCGCGCCGGCCGCTGTTGCTGGTCTCGCTGATCGGCTATTTCGTCTCGCTCTACCCGCTCTATGCCTGGGTGATCTCCGAGCCGTCGATCGCAAGGCTCCTGGTCGCCCAAATCGTCATCGGCTTCTTCAGCGCCTTCTTCCTCGGCGTCTACTGCACCACGCTGGTCGAGCTGTTCCCGATCCGCGTCCGCTCGACCGCGCTCGCGATCGTCAACAATGTCGCGGTGCTGGTGTTCGGCGGCTTTGCCCAGTTCTTCGTGACCTGGCTGATCGCGCTCACCGGCTCCCCGCTGGCGCCGATCTTCTATGTCATGATCGGCGTCGGCCTCGGGCTGATCGCGGTGATCGCGATGCGGCCGGAGGACGCCGAGCGGGAGCAGGTCCCGGACGGCGTCGTCGAACAGGCATCGTGAAGCCGCTCAAAACTCCAGCGGCGCGTTGTCGACGACCTCTTTCATCACGAAGAAGGTGCGGGTCTGGCGCACCCCCGGCAGCGCGATGAGCTGTTCGCCATGGATGCGGTTGAAATCCTCCATGTCGCCGACGCGGATCTTGAGGAAATAGTCGAAGTCGCCGGCGACGAGGTGGCAGTCGAGCACGAATTTCAGTTTTGCGATCGCCTGCTCGAAGATGGCAAAGCTTTCCGGCGTCGAACGGTCCAGCACGACGCCGACCATGACCAGCGTCCCCTTCGCCACCTTCTTCGGCGCGATCATGGCGCGGACGGCAGCGATGAAGCCGTCCTCGAACAGGCGCTGCGTGCGGCGATGGCAGGTGGCGGGGCTGATCGCAACGGTTTCGGCCAGCTCGGCATTGCTGAGCCGGCCGTTATTTTGAAGCAATCTCAATATCTTAAGGTCGGTTCGATCGAGCCGAAGCGGCATGGAAGAAGCTTCCGATGCTGGATGATTTTCTGAAAGAAATATTAGTCAAAATGCCAATCTTCGCAAGATATCATGCAATATCGGTGCAGCATTCGAGAGCACATTCCTTACCACATATGCTAGTCGCTGCGGCCAGCTCAACACCAATCGAGATGACCTGACCATGCTGGAAAAATTCGCGCGCTATCCGCTGACCTTCGGCCCGACGCCCATCGAGAAGCTGGAGCGGCTGTCGAAACATCTCGGCGGCAATGTCGAGATCTATGCCAAGCGCGAGGACTGCAATTCCGGCCTCGCCTATGGCGGCAACAAGCTGCGCAAGCTCGAATACATCATCCCGGACGCGATCGCCTCGAACGCCGACACGCTGGTCTCGATCGGCGGCGTGCAGTCCAACCACACCCGCATGATCGCCGCCGTCGCCGCCAAGATCGGCATGAAGTGCCGCCTGGTGCAGGAAGCCTGGGTGCCGCACGAGGACGCCGTCTACGACCGCGTCGGCAACATCATGCTCTCGCGCATCATGGGCGCCGACGTGCGCCTGGTCGACGACGGCTTCGACATCGGCATCCGCAAGAGCTGGGAGCAGGCGATCGAGGAAGTGAAGGCCGCGGGCGGCAAGCCTTACGCGATTCCCGCCGGCGCCTCCGTGCACAAATATGGCGGGCTCGGCTATGTCGGCTTCGCCGAGGAAGTGCGTAAGCAGGAAGCCGAGCTCGGCTTCAAGTTCGACTACATCGTGGTCTGCACCGTCACCGGCTCGACCCATGCCGGCATGCTGGTCGGCTTCGCCGCCGACGGCCGCGCGCGAAAGGTGATCGGCATCGACGGGTCGTTCACCCCGGCGCAGACCAAGGCGCAGGTGCTCTCGATCGCCCAGAACACGGCCAAGCTCGTCGAGCTCGGCAAGGACATCGTCGCAGACGACGTCGTGCTGATCGAGGACTACGCCTATCCCGCCTATGGCGTGCCGTCGGAAGAGACCAAGGAGGCGATCCGCCTCACCGCGCGTCTCGAAGCCATGATCACCGACCCCGTCTACGAGGGCAAGTCGATGCAGGGCCTGATCGACCTCACGCAGAAAGGCTATTTCGAGAAGGGCGCGAAGGTCCTCTACGCGCATCTCGGCGGTGCCCCGGCGCTCAACGGCTACGGCTACGCGTTCCGGAACGGCTAGTGCGTCGGTGCCGTAAGACGGCGCGCGCCTCCTCGCTGGTCTCGTCCTGGCGAAAGCCAGGACCCATTACCCCGACTGCCAATTGTTGAAACACACTGAGGCTGTCGGCGTGCCGTTTCCCACGGCCTGTGGTTATGGATCCCGGATCTGCGCGCGCTTTGGGCGCGCTTGTCCGGGATGACGGTGGAGATATTAGCTCACCCCTACCGCGTCCGCACGATCTGCAGCAGCTCGTCGCCATAATGCTCGAGCTTCTTGTCGCCGATGCCGGGCACGTTGCGGAGTTCGTCCAGCGTGGTCGGCCAGGCCCGCACGATGCCGTCAATGGTGGCGTCGTGCAGCACGACATAGGCCGGCACGCCGCGCTCGCGCGCGATCTCCGAACGCCAGGACCGGAGCCGCGCGCGCAATTCGGGATCGACATCGCCTTGCGGGGCGCTGGCGGCAGGCGCAAGATCGCCGCGGCGGGATTTTGCGCGGCTGGAACGGGCGCGGGTGCCGGGCGCCTCCTCACGCAGCCACACCTCTGTCTCGCCGCGTAGCACGCCGCGCGCGGCCTCCGTCAGCTTCAGTGCGCCATAAGCTTCGCTGTCGCTCTGCAAATGGCCCATCGCCACGAGCTGCCGCAGCACCGTGCGCCACTGCTTTTCGTTGAGCTCGCGCCCGATGCCGAATACCGACAGCTTGTCGTGGCCGAACTGCGTGACCTTCTCGGTCAGGCGACCGATCAGCACGTCGATCAGGTGCATCGCGCCGAAACGCTGGCCGGTACGATAGACGCAGGACAAGAGCTTTTGCGCCAGCACCTTGCCGTCGCGCATCTTCGGCGGCGTCAGGCAGTTGTCGCAATTACCGCAGGTTTCACCGTGCACGATCTCGCCGAAATAGGCGAGCAGCCGCCTGCGCCGGCACTGCGCGGTCTCGGCGAGCCCGACCAGCGCGTCGAGCTTGCCGATCGACACGCGCTTGAAATCGTCGGAACCGCTGGACTCGTCGATCATGCGGCGTTGCTGCACGATGTCGGAGAGGCCGTAGGCCATCCATGCCGCGGACGGCTTGCCATCGCGGCCGGCGCGTCCCGTCTCCTGGTAATAGGCCTCGATGCTCTTGGGCAGATCGAGATGCGCGACGAAGCGCACGTCGGGCTTGTCGATGCCCATGCCGAAGGCGATGGTCGCCACGATGACGATGCCGTCCTCGTTGAGGAAGCGGTCCTGGTTGCGCGAGCGCACGCTACTGTCGAGCCCGGCGTGATAGGGCAGCGCGGCGATGCCGGCATCATCGAGCGCGGCGGCGACCTCCTCGACCCGGTTGCGCGACAGGCAGTAGACCACGCCGGCGTCACCCGCATGGCGCTCCCGGATGAACTCCTTGAGCTGCGACACCGCATTGCGCTTGTCGACGATCTCGTAACGGATATTGGGGCGGTCGAAGCTCGAGACGAATTGCGGACTGCCCCCAAGCTTGAGCCGTTCAACGATCTCCTTCCGCGTCAATTCGTCGGCGGTCGCGGTCAGCGCGATGCGCGGCACCTCGGGAAAGCGCTCGGCGATGATGGAGAGGCCGACATATTCGGGGCGGAAGTCGTGGCCCCATTGCGAGACGCAGTGCGCCTCGTCGATCGCGAACAGCGCCACCTTGGCCTGCGCCAGCATCGACAGGCAGCGCGGCGTCACCAGTCGTTCCGGCGCGACATAGAGCAGGTCGAGATCGCCCGCGATCAGGCGGCGCTCGATGTCGGAGGCCTCCTGCGGCGTCAGCGACGAGTTCAGCGCGGCGGCGTTGACCCCGGCCTCGAGCAGGCCGGCAACCTGGTCGCGCATCAGCGCAATCAAGGGCGAGACCACGATGCCGCAGCCTTCGCGCAGCAACGACGGCAGCTGGTAGCACAGCGACTTGCCGCCGCCGGTCGGCATCAACACGAGGCAATTGCCGCCATCGGTGACATGCCGGATGATCTCGCCCTGCGCGCCGCGGAACCCCGGCAGGCCGAACACCGAATGCAGCACCGACAGCGCGTCGCGGCCGTTGGCCGGCGCGGGCAGCGGAGCAGTGGAAGGGACGTTCATGGGTGTGTCGGAGGCCGTGGGATTCGTCACAAGGCCAGTCGCATGGCTGCGCGGGCGTGGCAAGACGATTTGACGCTTGCGCCGCTGCTTCTTCTCCCTCTCCCCGCTCTTACGGGGAGAGAGTTGGGGTGAGGGGCCTCTTTCCACGGATGAGACTGTTGCGGGACCTGTACCCCCTCACCCGGATCGCAAGAGCGATCCGACCTCTCCCCGCAAGCGGGGCGAGGTAAGAGAGCTACGCCCCGATTCGTCGCAGCGCCTCCGCGACGGTTACGATCGGCATGTCGCGCTTGCCGGCCGCCTCCAGCGCATGGCGCATCAGGTGCGGCGTGCAGCCATAGGGGCTCGGCGCGTTCACGACGTCATGGCCGTAGAAGATGAGCCATCCGCCGCTTGCGACCGCCTCGTCGAAATAGCGATCGACGCCCGCCCTATCGATCTCGCAATCGACCAACGGCGAGGCGCGCAGGAACTGGAGGTCGATGACATCGCGATTGACGCCGGGCAGAATGCCGCGCGCCGAGCGGAAGGTTCTCGCGAGCTGCGGCTTGCGCCAGACCGAGGCGAGGCCGTACGGATAGGCGAAATTCTCCAGCGCGATCGAGGAATCGATTTCGCGGAGATGGCTGCGGTTTCGTTCGATCTCGCGGGTCATGGCGGCCTCGCCGAGATTGACCGCGCTCTGATGCGAAAAGGTATGGCAGGCGATCTCGTGGCCGGCATGGTGAAGCCGCACGATCGCGTCGTTCGACAGCCCATGCCAATGATCCGACGGCCGGCCAATCAGGCTGCCAGCGATGTAGTAGGTGCCGCGGCCACCATGCGCTTCGAGAAGCGAAGCACCCTCGCCGGCGGCACTATCGGGGGCATCGTCGAAGGTGAAGCTCACCATCGGCGCGTGCGCGGGCAGCCGGTGCGGCGCGGCACGGAAATGCCGGGCCAGCCGATTGCTCACGCGTCCCTGGAGTGCCGACCACACGACCGCATTTCCTGTTTGCCCCGCCCCCTTCAGTGAAGCATTCGTACGCTGCCGGAAGCAAGCTTCACACTTCGTTAGTCCTAACGTGAAGCGTCCCGACCTAGCGCGCAAGGACCGACGCATCGGCGTCCGCGCCGAGATATTGCAGCCAGTTACGGAATAGCGCCGCCGCCGCGCTGCCGGCGGCGATATCGGCGCGCAAATTCAGCGCGGGAAGCTCGTTGCTGAGCGCTGGATGGCGCTGGTGCCTCGCCTGCTTCTCGAAGCGCACAAGCTTCTCTTCCGTCGCTGCGTCAAAATAGCTCACCGGCAGGTGCGGATAATTGTCACGCTCGCGCACGAGGTAGCGGCCGACGTCGCGCAGATATTCGCGCTGGAGCGACAATGCGTCATATTCGGGGTGGCCCTGGAAGAACACGAAGCGGCTGGCATATTGGCGGACGAAGACGTCGACACCAGCCAGTGCCGAGCGGGTCAAGACCTGATAACCGGCCTGCTCGAGGTCGCTCTCGACGATCTCGTTCAGGCGCGAATGCGAAACCTTGAGCGGCGCAGGCAGGGCATGCGTCAGCGGATCACCCGTAACGGCCTCGCAGTCGAAGATGCCGTGACACTTGGCCGGTAGCCGTCGCCGCGCGATGCCGTCGAGGTGCAGCACCGCGGCGTGCGCGGCGAGGCATGACCAGATCGTCGAGCGCGTGTTGGTCCTCGCCCAGTCGACCAGATCGGTGAGGTCGCGCCAGTACGGCTCCTGGTCGAGCTCGGGCGCGACCGGCTCGGCGCCGGTCACGATCAGCCCGTCGAATCGCTGACGCTTGAGATCCGCGAGATCGGAATATTCGCTCTCGACGTGCCATTTCGCTTCGGGCGAGCGCTTGACCGAGGGCAGCGAGAAGCAGTGGAAGCGGATGCGGCGCGGGCCGGCGGCGGCCTGGAGCAGCTTCATGAACTGCCGCTCAGTCGCCTTCAGCGCCGGATCAGGCATGTTGTTGATCAGCCCGATGGTGAGCTCGGCGCCGGCATGATCGCGCGCCAGATCGCCCTCAGCCGGCACCAGCGCCGGGCTCGACATACCGTGATCCCTGTCGATCAGGATCGTCATCGGGGCCGTCGCCTACTCCGCGGCCTGGAGGCGCGACGACGGACAGGCTTTTTCCAACGCCTGGTCGATGTCCTCGATGATATCGGCAGCATGCTCGATGCCGATGGACAGGCGGATCGTCTCCGGCAGAACGCCGGCGAGGCGCTGCTGCTCCGCCGACATCTGCCGGTGCGTGGTCGAAGCCGGATGGCAGGCCAGCGACTTCGCGTCGCCGATATTGACGAGGCGCGTGATCAGCTTCAGCGCATCGTAGAAGGTCTTGCCGGCTTCCATGCCGCCCTTGATGCCGAAGGTGAACAGCGAGGAGGCATTGCCGTCGAGATATTTCTGGACCAGCGGATAGTAGGGGCTGTCCGGGAAACCCGTGTAGTTGACCCAGGCGACGCGCGGGTCAGTACGCAGGAATTCGGCGACCTTGCGCGCGTTCTCGACGTGGCGCTCCATGCGCAGCGCCACGGTCTCGATGCCCTGGAGCAGCAGGAAGGCGTTGAACGGCGACAGCACCGAACCCATGGTGCGCTGATAGACGCTGCGCGCGCGCTCGATATAGGCGGTCTTGCCGAAGCGCTCGGCATAGACGAGTCCGTGATAGGACGCGTCCGGCTTGTTGTAGGCGGGGAAGCGGTCGGCGTATTTCGCCCACGGAAAATTTCCGGAATCGACGATGGCGCCGCCCAGCGTGGTGCCGTGGCCACCCAGGAACTTGGTCAGCGAATGCACGGCGATGTCGGCGCCGTAGTCGAACGGCTTGAGCAGGATCGGGGTTGCGACCGTGTTGTCGACGATCAGCGGCACGCCATGGGCATGCGCGATCTTCGCCAATGCCTCGATGTCGCAGACATTGCCGGCAGGATTGCCGATGGTCTCGGCGAACACCGCACGGGTGTTCTCGTCGATCAGCTTCTCGATCGCATCCGGCTTGTCGCTCTCGGCGAAGCGGCCCGTGATGCCCTGGCGCGGCAGAATGTGCGAGAGCAGCGTGTGCGTGGTGCCGTAGAGCTGCGGCACGGACACGATGTTGCCGCCGTGATCGGCGACGTTGACGAAGGCGAAATGCAGCGCCGCCTGGCCGGTCGCGACCGCAAGCGCGCCGACGCCGCCTTCGAGCTGGCTGATACGCTTCTCCAGCACCGCGCTGGTCGGATTGGCGATGCGGCTGTAACGGAAACCCTCGGCCTCGAGATTGAAGAGCGCCGCGCCGTGATCGGCGCTGTCGAAGGCGTAGGCCGCGGTCTGGTAGATCGGCACGGCAACCGCATGCGTGGTGGCTTCGGGCTCATAGCCGGCGTGAATAGCGATCGTCTCGTTGCGCATCGTGCCACCTCCGCGTGGAGCGGGCCGCACTTATTGGCCTGTATGAGGCACGTGCGTTGTCCGCCGTCCTCGTGTTAGAGGCGGGTGGTAAAGCGAGCAATAATTCGCCTAGAGATCGAGGAAGTAACCCTAACGGTTATTGGTGAATTGGCTAAAATTCGAATCAAATTGGATTAACGAATTCGTACGCCTAGGCGCGACTCGCTTCCCATCGCGGATGCAAAGCATCGGCGTTCTCAAGGGACGGCGGCCGAAGGCCGCCAGTGCCACCCTCTCCCACAGGGAGCGAGGGCGGCACTGTCAACGCGGCGGCAACTCGCGAGCGCTCAGTCCATCGTCTCCCATAGGCGATGGGCGAGCACGCCGGCACGCTTCTCGATCGCCGCCGCGGCATCGAGCGCGAGATCCTCGCGGTAGCGCCCGGTGATGAGCTGCACGCCGATCGGCTTGCCCTCGTGCAAGGCCACCGGCACCACCGCGCCCGGCAGGCCCAGCACGTTGATCGCGGAGATGAAGCGTATCCCGCCCCAGAACACCTCCTGCACGCGCTCGGCGCTGATGGTGTCGTCGCGCGGGCCCGGCGTCGGACTGACCGTGGTCGGCGCCAGCACGACCGGGTAGTCCTCGAAGAACAGCTGCCAGGCGCGGATGTGGCCGTTGCGCGCGGCCGTCGCCTGCATCCAGGCCTTGAGATCGAGCACATTGGCCTTGGCCTTCATGCCGTTCCACGCTTTGTGGAAATCCTCGGACGTGACCTTCAGCATCGCGGCCTCCTGCATCACCATCGTCTCGTTGGTGATGATGTCGCACCAGGTCTGCCAGACGCCGTTGATGTCGGGCACCTCGACCTCGCTGACGCGATAGCCGGAACGCTCGAGGTGATCGGCGGCCTGGCGCAGCGCCGCGGCGACGGCCGGATCGACGTCCATGTCGTCGGGGATCTTCGCCAGCGCGACCTTGATCGGTCCCTTCGGCCTCTCGCCGACCAGCGGCGCCGGCACCCACCAGGGATCGCGCGGATCGCGCTGACTCATCACCTCCAGCGCAAGGCGAACGTCGGCGACGTGGCGGGCCAGCGGCCCTTGCGCCGACATCAGATGCGCCAGCATCGGCCGCTCGGCCGTTGCGCTTCCGTTGAAGGCGGGGATGCGGCCCTGCGTCGGCTTGATGGTGGCAACGCCGTTGCAATGTGCCGGCCAGCGCAGCGAGCCGCCGATGTCGTTGCCATGGGCGATCGTGCCGATACCGGCGGCCACCGCCGACCCCGCGCCACCCGAGGAGCCGCCGCAGGTGATATCAGGGTCCCAGGGGTTCAGCGTCAGCCCATGCAGGGGATTGTCGGTGAAGCCGCGGAAGGAGAATTCCGGCGTGTTGGTGAGACCGATGACGATCGCGCCGGCCTTCTTCAGGTTACGGACAACAGGCGCATCCGACGGCGCGATGTAATCCTTGTTGGCGGGCACGCCGTTGAAGTTCGGCCGGCCTTCGTAATCGACGTTTTCCTTGATGGTGATGGGCACGCCGTGCAGGAGGCCGAGCTCGCCGCCCTTGGCGCGCTGCTTGTCGGCCGCATGCGCAGCCTTCAGCGCTTCCTTGCTGAGATCGACAACGACCGCGTTCAGCCTGGGATTGACCGCGCGCATCCGATCCAGATGCGCCTCGACGGTCTCGACAGCGGAGATTGCGCCGCTGCGGATCGCGGCCGCGGTATCGACCGCAGACCATTGCCAGACCGGTCCCCTGGGACGGCGCGCCGTGGCCGATTTGCGCGGGGCGGCCTTCTTGACTGATTTCTTCGCAGCTTTCGCGACGGCACCCTTGCGGGCGGTGGCTTTCTTGCTCGAGGTCTTCGTTACTTTCCTTGAAACACTTTTCTTCTTGCTCGCCGTCTTCTTCGCCACGCCGCATCTCCTGAAATTGCGCCGCGGAGGTTATGGAGATCACGCGACCGTGTACAGGCGCGTTTCTGCATGGCGCGTTGTCGCGACGCTCTGTCACGGCCCCGGAGCCAGGGACGCCCGTGAACCTTTGCGCCCGCTGTCTTGACCCATATATTGGTTGAATTGTGGAACAGACTACCGCTGAGATTGCGGCATAACGACCAGGTTTTTTGACGCAGCTATTTTGACATCGGCAGATTGGAGCATTTTCCATGCTCACAGAATTCGACGCCGGATACGGCGAGCAACCCTTTCGCGATCTGTGCGCCAACTACCCCGGCGCTGAAGCCTACGATCCCCACGACTTCCGCATCGAATGGGGGCCCATCTTTCACCGCGGCCGGCTGGACGGATCGGCGCGTGTGCTCATCGTCGGCCAGGATCCCGCCCAGCACGAGACCATCGTACGCCGAATCCTGGTCGGCACCGCGGGCCGCCGGACCCAGGGCTTTCTGGCCAAGCTCGGCATCGTGCAGAGCTATGTGATGGTGAACACCTTCCTGTACAGCGTTTACGGCCAGAGCGGCGGCTCAAAGCACAAGAACGAGCCGGGCATCGTCGACTATCGCAACAAATGGTTCAAGGCCGTGCTGGGCCCCGGCAACATCGAGGCTGTCGTCTCGCTCGGCGGCCTCGCGGACGAGGCCTGGAAAGCCTGGCTCAAGAGCTCCGACGGCGCGGCCTACAAGACCCTCGCGTATCAGCACATCACGCACCCGACCTGGCCGGAGAGCTCCGCGCATGATTCCGCGACGCAGGCGGCGAATACCAAGATCATGCTGGCCAAGTGGAATGCCGCCCTCGCTGCGCTGGCGCCTGAGGTCAAGCATCCCGACGTGCCGACAACACTCGTGCCATACGGCGACACCTTCAAGCCGTCCGAACTCGTCGACATCATCGCAAAAGATCTTCCGGCGGGACTGCCGGCCTGGATGCGTGGAGATACGCCGTGGGCCGTGCGCCAGGGCGTTGACGCGGCAGCCAAGCGGCGCACCATCATGATCACCATTCCCGATGGGGTGATTCCATGAGCCCGGCCGCAAACCCGAAGCGATGGGCGCTGACCGGCCGGATCGTGACGATGGCCACTGAGGGCGACTTCATCAAGAACGGGACGATCTTCATCGAGGACAATCGGATCGCCGCGATCCTGCCCAAAGGACAGCCGGCCCCGGCAGGCTTCGAGGCCGTCGATCCGGTCGTGACCGGCGGCACCATCTATCCCGGCCTGATCGAGCTGCACAATCACCTCAGCTACAACGTCCTGCCGCTCTGGCGCGTGCCGCAGCTCTTTGGCAATCGCGACCAGTGGCAGAATGCCAAATCGTACAAGACGTCCGTGACCGGTCCGATGAGCGCGATCGCCCTTGCCGACGACGGCTCGCTGCTGCCGGCCCTGGTTCGCTATGTCGAAGCCAAATGCCTGGTCGCGGGAACGACGACGAGCCAGGGGATCACGCTGTCGAACTGGAGCGGCACGATCCACAAATATTACAAGGGCGCGCTGCGCGCCGCCGAGATCGGGAGCCCGCCCGATCTTCCGCGGGCACACTCCAAGATTCCCGACATCGATGCCGAGGATTGGGCGAAGTTCGACAACGAGCTGAAATCGTCGGCGTGTTTCCTGCTCCACTTAAGCGAGGGCATCGATCCCAAGGCGCATAGCCACTTCCTGGCGCTGCGCAATTCCGCGGGAGATTGGGCGATCGAGCCGTCGCTGGCCGGCATTCATTGCACGGCGCTCGATGCGACCGACTTCGGAACGATGGCCCAGCACCAGGCCAAGGTCGTCTGGTCGCCCCTGAGCAACCTGCTGCTCTATGGCAGGACGACCGATGTCGCCGCAGCGCGCGCCGCAGGCCTCACCATCGCGCTGGGCTCGGATTGGTCGCCGTCCGGCAGCAAGAACCTGCTGGGCGAGCTGAAGGCGGCGAAGGTCGTATCCGCGCATTTCAATCTCGGCTTCAGCGATTACGATATCGTCGCGATGGCAACGCGCAATCCGGCCGCGATCCTGAAGTGGGACTCAAAGCTGGGAACCATCGCCAAGGGCAAGTTCGCCGATCTCCTCGTCGTGAAGGGTGTCACCGGCGATCCTTACGCCCACCTGATCAAATCGCGCGAGCAGGATATCGTCCTGGTCACGATCGGCGGGCGAGCGCGCTATGGGACCAAGAAGGCCATGCAGCAGGCAGGCGGAAGCGGCGAGGCCCTCAAAGTCGGCAGGAGTGCGCGGGTGATCGATTTCACCTCGCCCGACCAGGATCCGGGGATCGAGAAGATCACGCTGTCGGAAGCAACGACACGATTGAGTGCCGCGCTCGGCAATCTCGGCACGTTGCAGCCGCACAGCATCGCGATGTCGGCCGCGATCGCGAGCGGAACGGTGTCACGAACCGGATGGCGTCTCGCGCTGGACGAGCAGTTCGGCAACAACGTCCAATTGCGCCCGCGGCTGGCATATAACGGCATCCGGACCGGTCCGGATTTGGCAGCTGTCGCAGCAGCCGCCGAGCCGCTGCATCCGATCAAGCTGGATGGCCTCACGGTGGCCGACGATCCCGTCTTCATCGACACGCTGAAGAGCGAACCCAACCTTCCGCAGGGGCTAGGCGCAGCGATCGCCGCCTTCTATTAGCTATCCGTCACACCAGCGGTGGATTGAGCCGCGCAAAACCCTCCTGGATGCGATAGGGGTAATAGGGATAGGGCGGCATCACGGCGCTCGCCTCGTCGAGACGCTTGATCTGATCCGCGCCCAGCGACCAGCCGACCGCACCGAGATTGTCGCGCAGCTGCGCCTCATCACGGGAACCGATGATCACGGAAGAGACGGTGGGGCGCGACAGCAACCAGGCGATCGCGACCTGCGGCACGGTGCGGCCGGTCTCGGCGGCAATCGCATCCAGCACGTCGACGATCGCGTAAAGCCGCTGCTCGTCCACGGGCGGGCCGAATTGCGCGGTGGCGTGCAGGCGGCTCTGTTGCGGCAGCGGTTGGCCGCGCCGGATCTTTCCGGTCAGCCGCCCCCAACCGAGCGGGCTCCAGACCAGCGCGCCGACGCCCTGATCGCGCGCGAGCGGCATCAGCTCCCACTCATAGTCGCGGCCGAGCAGCGAGTAATAGACCTGGTGCGCGACATAGCGCGGCCAGCCGTGCCGGTCCGCGATGGCGAGCGACTTCATCAGCTGCCAGCCCGCGAAATTGGAAACGCCGACATAGCGCAGCTTGCCGGCACGCACGAGCGTATCGAGGGTGGACAGCACCTCCTCGATCGGTGTGAACGCGTCGAACGCGTGAAGCTGAAGGAGGTCGATGGTGTCGGTGCCGAGCCGTTGCAGCGCTGCGTCGACCGCAGTCAGCAACCGCTGCCGCGATGAGCCGGCATCGAGCGGGCCATCGCCCATCGGCAGGCTCATCTTGGTCGAGATCAGCACCTTGTCGCGGCGGCCCTTGATCGCAGCGCCGAGAATCTCCTCGGAGGCACCGTTCGAATAGACGTCGGCACTGTCGAACAAATTGACGCCGGCATCGAGGCAGATGTCGACCAGCCTGCGCGCTTCCTCCGTGCCGCTGCGGCCCCAGGCAGAGAATAACGGGCCTTGGCCGCCGAAAGTGCCGGTGCCGAAGCTGAGGACGGGAACCTTCAGTCCGGAAGCGCCGAGATTGCGGTATTCCATGATCGCGCTCCTATTCCGCCGGGCACGCTGCGACGGCGACCGCGGTACGGTCGAGCCGGAGGCTCCACAACGCCAGCACGAGGCCGATCGCGGTGATTCCGGCCGCCACCAGCGGCAACGCGGAGAGGTCGAGCCCGCGATCGATGGTGACACCGCCGGCCCAGGCCCCCAGCGCGTTGCCGAGATTGAACGCAGCGATGTTGAGGCTGGAGGCGAGCGTGCGGCCGCTCGGGCCGGCGGCTTCCAGCACGCGAAGCTGGAGCGGCGCGACGGTTGCGAAGGCGGCGATGCCGAGCAGCAGGATCAACGCGACAGCGGGGATCTTGACCGACAGCACCGCGGCAAGGCCGAGCAGCACGATGGCGAGCGCGGCAAGAGTGCCGATCAGGGCCCGCGCCAGGCCGCGGTCGGCGAGCTTGCCGCCCGCGACGTTGCCGATCGCAAGACCCGCGCCGAACACCAGCAGGATCGGCGACACCGCTTCCTCCGAAAAACCGGTGAAGCGCGTCAGGATGGGCTGGATATAGGTGAAGACGACGAACAGGCCGGCAAAGCCGAACACGGTCATGGCGAGGCCGAGCAGCACCTGCGGACGGCCGAGCACCGCGAGCTCTTCAGCCAGCGAGATCGGCTTGTCGCCATTGCCGACATGGCCGGGCACGAACGCGGCGACCACGGCGAAGGCAATCACGCCGATCACCGTTACCGCCCAGAACGCCGCGCGCCAGCCGAGCATCAGGCCGAACCAGGCGCCGAGGGGCACGCCCAGCAGCGTTGCGACCGTGAGGCCGATGAACATGGTAGCGATCGCCGAGGCGCGCTTGTCCTCGGCGACGAGGCCGGTGGCCACGACCGAGCCGACGCCGAAGAACGTGCCGTGGGCCAGCGAGGTCAGCACCCGCGCCGCCATCAGCAATTCGTAGTTCGGCGCCAGCGCGCAGGCGGCATTGCCGAGCGTGAAGATCGCCATCAGCGCCAGCAATACGGTTTTGCGCGGCATCCGCCGCGTCGCCAGCGTCAGAACCGGCGCGCCGACGAACACACCCAGCGCATAGCCGGAGATGAGGAGGCCCGCGATCGGCACGGAGACATGCATGTCGGCGGCGACCTGGAGCAGCAGGCCCATGATGATGAATTCGGTGGTGCCGATGCCGAAGGCACCGGCGGTGAGCGCAAGGACGGCGGGAGGCATGCGGGACTCCAATGGATGGCACGAGCCACGCAGATAGCCGCGCTGCAGCAAAAGCATTAGGATGTCCGCAATCCAATCATTTGTGACGTGAATTCAACATGGCCCGTTTCGACACCAACCGCTCCGCCGAGATGGAGGTTTTCGTCCGCGTCGTCGACCTGGGCGGGTTCACCCAGGCCGCGCGAAAACTGCGCCTGACGCCGTCGGGCGTCAGCAAGCTGATCTCGCGGCTGGAGGTACGGCTCGGCTCGCGGCTGATCAACCGCACCACGCGCAAGCTCACGCTGACGGAGGAAGGCCAGGCCTTCTACCAGCGCGCCGTGCGCATTCTCGCCGAGATGGAGGAGGCCGAGCGCGAGGCGGCCTCAGGCGCCGCGCCGCGCGGCCGCCTGGCGGTGAACAGCAACATCCCTTTCGGCATGCTGCATCTGATGCCGCTGATCCCGCGCTTCCTCGAACAGCATCCCGACGTCACGCTTGATCTCGTGCTGACCGACACGCTGATCGACCTGATGCAGGAGCGCGCTGACGTCGCCATCCGCGTCGGCCCGTTGCGCGCCTCACGCCTCGTCGCGCGAAAACTCGGCACCAGCCGCATGGTCGTGGTCGGCGCGCCGAATTATCTCGCGCACGCGGGCACACCAAAGACACCAGCGGATCTCGCCGATCACCGCGGCATCGGCTGGACCTTTCCGCGCTCGATCCGCGCCTGGCCCTTCAAGCGCGGCGAGCACACCGAGGAAGCCATGCCGCCGCCGGCCGCCCGTGCCAGCGACGGCGAAGCCGCCCGCCGCCTCGCGCTCGGCGGCGTGGGCCTCGCCCGCCTCGCCCTCTTCCACATCGGCCCCGACATCGAATCAGGCCGCCTCGTCCCGGTCTTGCAGAACTACAATCCCGGCGACCGCGAAGACATCCACGCTGTCTATGTCGGCCACACCGCGCCGCTCCCGGCGCGCGTCCGCGCGTTCATCGATTTTCTGGCGGAGCACGTGCGGGTGAGCGACCCCGCGCTGAAGCGCGCGGGGGACGGGAAATGGAGGGTGATGGAAATCCAGCGGACGCGTCCTATTCCTTGAGCTAAGCCTCACGTCAGCGTCGCATCGGAGCTCGACCTGGTCCGGCTCATTGCTCCACTGTCCTTTCCGCATTGATGCGAGGGACTGGCTGGTATGTTCTGCATTCGCGCTCTCGTCGCAAGGATCCCGTGATGATAACTGTCCGGAACCGGCTGCAACGTGAAGCGGGCTCCAGTGTCCGCGGCATGTTTCCGAAACCCGCCGACGCGGCCTTTCGCTAGACCCTTTCGATTGAACCAGACTCCCCCGAGGACCTCAGATGCATCCCACCGACTTGCCCGGCCAACCCGGCATCGTTCCTCCCGGAGCGATCGGCCACAATCGCGGCGTTGTCGGTCGCAACTTCGCGTTCATGCCGCCGGAAGGCGTGTTGAAGAGCCGGCTTCCGGCGTGGAAATCCACAACCGTGCGCTTTCTGGCGGCGCCTTCGCTCGGCGCCGGTTTTGCCCAATATATGCTGGAAATCGAGCCCGCGGGCGGTACGGCCCAGCCGATCTGTGTGGACCTGCAGCACTTCTTCTATGTTGTGGCAGGAGGCGTGGACGTGACCATCGGCTCCGACCCGCCAGTGGAGCTTGCTGTCGGCGCCTTTGTCTATGTACCGCCCGGCGTATCCTTCACGATGTCCTGCCATCCCACCGCGCCTGCCCGCATCATCGCCGTCAAGAAGCGTTATGAGAAGGCCGAGGGCATCGCCACCCCGACGGCGATCATCGGTCAACAACAATCCATGCCGATGACGAACCATACCGGGCTGCAGGGCCGCGGGTTCAAGCACCTGCTGCCAATGGGCGACCTGCGGTTCGACTTTGAGATGAACCTGATGTTTTTCCAGCCCGGCGTCTGCTTCCCGGCCGTCGAAACGCACATCATGGAGCACGGATTGTTCATGCTGGAGGGGCAAGGCCTGTATTATCTCGGCAATAGCTGGCACGAAATCTGGGTTGATGATTTCATCTGGATGGGATCGTTCTGTCCGCAGCAATTCTATCCCACCGGCCTGAACCACTCGGTTTATCTGCTGTACAAGAACGTCAACCGGGACGTCGTCCTCTGACGATGGCCGATGAGCGCCGGCAAGACGGGGCGAAGCGAACAAGCTTCGGGGATCTTCAGCCTGACGCCTGAGACGTGTCGCGCGCGCCCGCCGGCAGAGCGGCAGTGATGATGATCTCGATCATATCGCCATCGGGCATGACCGACTGCACGAACGAGCGCACCGGCCCATAACCCGCCGGCATCCAGCTCGCCCAGGCCTCGTCGAAGGCTGGCTTGTTGTCGTGGTCGGTCACCACGATCTCAGCCTTGACGATGCGCGTACGGTCCAGACCCGCATCCTTCAGATAAGTATCGATGACGCCCAAGGCGCCCAGCGTCTGTATGCGAACGTCCTGGGTGCGATCAGGTGAAACCGCCACCGCCCACAGCAACCCGCCGCCGCCCGGCATATGATATGTTGTTACCGCTGACTTGCTGGGCAGATTCCTGTTCGGGATGCGCGTGATGTCGTTTGCATTCATTCTGGGCTCTTGGGCTTGGAGGAGATTCTCGCGATGACGCCTGAGGCCTAACAGCTATCGCGCTCGAAATAGTTCGGAATCGTTGCTTGCCGCACAAAATCGTGGGATGGCGGAGGGTGTCAGTCAATCCCCGTTGAAAGATACAGCACTCTCGACATTCCGAGACTGGCTCCGTCTCCTTCAGCTTTGCGTGGCCGTTTCTTCGATCGACGGCTCCATCAAGGCATAGTGCGCGATGCCGGCGGCAATGAGCCTGCAGAAGTTTATGGTAACGCGACCGTAGAAGGCGCCCGCCCCGGGTTCCGAGGATGCGAACCGATAGGAGGCGCCGAGACCGCGAGCGATCTCCAACAATCCCATGATCTCATGGTGCACCAGCGCCGAATGAATGCCGACCAGCTGCAGCAGCAGGGCCTGAATGCCAGGGTTGCTCATGACGGTCTTGCTCCGACGGGCGGCAGCGGCAGGAATTGCGCGAGATAGGCGCTCCTCCATTGATACGGCGTGTCGCCCGCGAAGCGCTTGAACACCGTCGTGAAATGAGCCTGCGTCTGGAACCCGACGGTCAAGGCGATGTCGACGAGCGAGACGTCAGCTTGTTGCAGCAATTCCTGGGCCCGCTCGATCCGCCGCTTCAGCAAATACTCGTGCGGCCTGATGCCGACGGCCGCCCGGAACTGCGCCGCGAAGTGCATCCGGCTAAGGCCGGCAACGGCGGCCAGATGCTCCAAGGTCACCTTCGCGGCCAGATTGTCGTCGACATACTGCATGACGCGCTTGAGGCGCCATTTCTGCAACGACCGCACCGCCCGGCAAACCCGGCCTTCATGATCACCCTCGGCCGACTCGGGCTGGCCTTGTCCGGCCACCGTCCGCCGGCTTGCCTTGCGGGTCAGAATGGCCAGACGCAGCGCATCGACAAGGATGGCAGAATGGGGATGGTGCATGGCTTTGGTGGCCGCGAGCGCATCCGCGAGGCGCTGCATCACCGGATCCGTGAATCCTTCCGCGCCCGTCTCCCGATCGACCTCCGAGGAGGCGCACGCAAGCCGTTTCGCGGACACCCTGAAGCTCGGCTCGCTATCGGCAGATCCCCGCACGTCCGGCGCAGGCGGCTCGATGGCCAGCGCAACATCCAGATGAACGAGGGAGAGCGTCATGGCCTCCTCGCCGGAGCGCCGTGAACGTCTCGATGACCGCAGCCGCCCACGTTCGATTGACGAGACGTCGATTGCGGCGGCGACATGGTCCTTGGCATTTTGCGGGTGTGACATCTGCAGCGACATCGTCGAACTCCTTGTTCCATTTCGCATCGGCAATGTCTGACGACTTGTCCGAATGCGATGGGAGCAGAGTAGTTCGGCGATCCGCGCGCTCCATTCTACGCGCGGGTGCATGGATAAGGTCTCGGGTTAACTGCGTCATACCTAGGTATGATCGCGGTACAGCCACTGGGCGGGAGTGCGAGCGGAACACCCCGTCCGCAGCTACGGACGCACGAGGCCGGCGGCTCGGCGCGCCTGCGGTAAGTTGACGCGGCCGTGATCGGCGATATCACCGAGAAGCCTCGTTCCGCCGGAGAATCTCCCGGTCGCGCCCGCGCCGGATTCAACTGTCCAGGAGGTCTTCCACGAGAGCACGAAAATCGGCCGGCTGGATATTGTGGACGCGATCAAATCGCGGCATCAACGCGGCTGCAATGAGAAGAAGCACAGCCTGCGACGATGACGAACCTTGATCGGCCCACGGGTTCATCCATGAGCCGCGCCGGCTTGCGGTTCTGGTCCGCCGCCCTCGCCTTCGCGGTCTTCATGGTTGACGTGCTGACGCCGCTCGAGGGCGCGGTCGCAGTCCTCTATGTCATCGCGATCCTCCTTGCGGCAAGGACGAATCGGCGCAACGACATCATCGTCGCCGCGACCGGCTGTGTCGTCCTGACCATAACCGCCTATCTGCTGTCGCACGATCTGCATGAAATCGCCTCGCCCGCCCTTCGCGCGCTGGTGAGCCTCGCGGCGATCGGGATCACCACCCTGCTGGTGCTGCAGAATCACGCGGCGACGACGCGCCTCGCGGCGCAAGCGCGCCTGCTCAATCTCTCGCATGACATGATCTTCGTCAGGGATCGCGGCGGCGTGATCACGTTCTGGAACAAAACCGCGGAACAGACTTACGGCTGGTCGGCCGACGAGGCGCTCGGGCAGCTCGCCGACAAGCTTCTGCGGACCAGCTATTCCGACCGGCGGGAAGCCATCGAGGCCAGCCTGCTCGATACCGGGCGATGGGAAGGCAGGGGTGAGCAACGGACGAAGGCCGGCGCCGCGCTCATCGTCGACGCCCGATGGGCCCTTCAGCACGACCATCTCGGCAAACCCGTCGGGGTGCTCGAAACGCACACCGACGTTACGGACCGCGTGGCGGCGCACAGCGCGCTGGTGCAGAGCGAGCGGCGATACCGCCGGATGTTCGACGCAAGCCGGATCGGCGTCGTCGAGGAGGACTGGAGCGGACTGCGGACCGCGCTGGATTCGCTGCAGACCGGAGGGGCGGACCTGCGCGACTATCTGGCACGCAACCCCGATTTCGTCAGGCATGCCCGCCGCCTCGCCAGAATCACCGACGTCAATCCGGCCCTGCAGAAGATGGCGGGGGCAAGCGGCTCACCGGCCTTCATCGAGAACGCGGACAAGCTGCTGGGCGAGAATGATCGCAGTTTCCTCGACGCCCTGGTCGCATTCGCGAACGGAGAGCGGTTTCACGAAGGGGAGACCCAGCTCGTGAGCTTCGACGGGCGTAAGGTCCCCGTGCTGTTCACGATCACCTTTCCGCCCGAACCCGACGGAGATCAAAACGTGCTCGTCTTCGTCGTCGACATCACCGAGCGCAAGCAGGCTCAGGATGCACTGCTCGCGGCGCAAGCCGAGCTCGCCCATGCTGCGCGCGTTGCCACCCTCGGCGAGCTCAGCGCGTCCATAGCGCACGAGGTGAACCAGCCGCTGGCGGCAATCGTCACCAGCGGCGAAGCCGGCTTGCGATGGCTGCGGCGCGACGTACCCGATCTCAAGGAGGTCGCCACCACGATCGGCCATGTTGTTGCTCAGGGCCGCCGCGCCAGCGAGATCGTGACCCGGATCCGGACCTTCCTGAAGAAGGCTGCACCCCAGCAGGATCTGCTGCAAATCGGCGAGGTCATCGAGGAGGCGACTGCGCTGGTCGCGCGCGAGCTCGCCAAGGACGACGTCGCCCTCATCGTCGAGCCGCAGCACGGCCTGCCGCCGGTTCGCGGCGACCGGATTCAGCTGCAGCAGGTCCTGGTCAATCTTCTGATCAATGCCAGCCAGGCGATGTCAGGCCGGCCCGGTTCCCGCGTCATCACGCTGCGTGCAGGCACCGTGGACAGCGAGACCCTCGCCATCACGGTGCAGGACAGCGGCCCGGGCATCCCGCCTGATGACATGGCACGCCTGTTCGATCCGTTTTTCACGACGAAGGATGGCGGGATGGGCATGGGGCTTGCGATCTGCCGAACGACGGTGGAAGCTCACGGCGGCCGATTGTCGGTGGTGAGCACCCCGGGCTCGGGAGCGACATTCCACCTGACATTGCCATATAGCCAAGAACACGCCTCGCCATGACACGACCAACCCAGGCTCAGCCGCCGACGCAACCCTCAAGCGCGACTGTCATCATCGTCGATGACGATGCGGGCATCCGCGCCTCGCTCGACAGCCTGTTTCGATCCGTCGGCCTCGAGACGCGCCTGTTCGGCTCGCCGGCGGAACTGCTCGGCGGCTCGCTGCCCGGCGGCCCAGGCTGCATCGTGCTGGACGTCCGCCTCCCGGGCGTGAGCGGGCTCGATCTGCAGAGCCAGCTCGTCCGGCAGGGCATCAGCTATCCGATCATCTTCATGACGGGCCATGGGGACATTCCGATGTCGGTGCGTGCCATGAAGGCCGGTGCCGTCGATTTCCTCTCCAAGCCGTTTCGCGACCAGGACATGCTCGATGCGGTGACGGCGGCGCTCGAACGTGATGCGCAGCACCGTGCCGAAGCCGCGACCAAGGAGGACATCCGCGCCCAGTACGAGACCCTGACGGCGCGCGAGCGCGAGGTGATGGGCCATGTCACCGCCGGCCTGATGAACAAGCAGGTCGCGGCCCTGATCGGGCTCAGCGAGATCACCGTCAAGATCCACCGCGGGAGCGTCATGCGCAAGATGGGGGTTCGGTCGCTGGCCGACCTCGTCCGCAAGGCCGAGGCGCTGGGGGTATCCCAAACCCGCGGGACTACGGATCACACCTGAGTATAATTCCTGCGGGACTGCCCCGGGTGCATAAGGCGCCATCGGCCGCGCAAAGGGAGATGCCTCCTTGCGGAACACCGCGGTCAGGATTGTGTGCCAATGGCCAAAACCCCGGTGATTGCGATCGTAGACGACGACGAAGGCGTTCGCACGTCGCTGGCGAGCCTGGTGCGCTCGATCGGCTACGAGGCCCAGGCCTACGAATCCGGCATGGATTTCCTGCGGCAGGCACCGGGAGACGATCCGGCATGCATGATCGCCGACGTCCAGATGCCTGTCATCACCGGCGATGAGCTGCAGGCACAGTTGATCGCGTCCGGCCGACGCTTTCCGATCATCTTCATGACGGCATTTCCAAGCGAATCCGTGCGCCGGCGCGTGATGGCGGCTGGCGCGCATTGCTATCTCGGCAAGCCCTCCAGCGGTGACGAGATCATCCGTTACCTCGAAGAGGCGCTGGCAGGCCACGCGCCGTAGTCCGCAAGACGGCCCCTGCCCCCAACCGGACGTGCATTCCGGCAAGCGGGTTGGTGGACCGGAAATACCGGCAAGCCCCGCAAACCTCATATTCGGCGCTGATTTTGCGAGATCGGCAGGCCCGCACGCTCTGCCGGAAACGGATGGGGCACGATGCCAGTGAATACCACCAGTGCCGCCGCGCCGCGCCCGCTGGTCTTTGCCGGCTTTCCGGCAAGTTCCTGGGCGTTCGCGCTGCGGGTCTGGCTGGCGATGCTGCTCGCGTTGTATGTGGGCTTCTGGCTCGAGCTCGAATCCCCGTCGTCGGCCGCCCTCACCGTGGCCGTCCTGGCGCTGCCGACACGCGGTCAGGGTATGGAAAAAGCCGGCTACCGGCTGCTCGCAACCGTCATCGGCGTCATCGCCTCGATCGCGATCGCCGGCCTATTTTCCCAGACCGGCGGCCTCCTGCTGGTGGTGTTGGGCATCTGGGTCGGGCTTTGCACCTATGTGGCCGGCCTGCTGGATGGCAATCGCGCCTATGCGGCGGCACTCTGCTGCATCACCGTCGCCCTGATCGCCGTCGAGCAGATCGACACGCCGCTACAGGTGTTCCCGACCGGCGTCGCGCGTGGCGCAGCCATCGGCATCGGCGTCCTTGCGGTGGCGCTTGTGAACGAGGTTCTGGCCGCGCCGAGCTATCATCCGGTTCTGGCAAGCCGCATCGAAGTGCTGAACCGCCGGGTCACGGATCTCGCGCGAGATGCCGAGCGCGGCGAGACTCCATCCGCGGCCGTTGGGGCTGGACTGCTGCATGACATCGCGGCGGTACGTCCGGAGATCGCCAGCCTGACGACGGAATCGAGCATCGGCACGGCAAGGACCGCGGCCGCGCGTTCCGCGCTGGTCGATCTCGTCAGCGCGCTCTCGCTCGGTCGCATGCTCGCAGCGCTCCCTGCCGCGTCGGCGCTGGCCCCAGAGGCAGCCGGGCTGGTCGCGATATCCCGATCCTCGCTCCGGGCCGAAATCGGCCGAAACAACGCGCAGGTCCGCGGCAGCCTCGATGCGCTGCGCGAAGGGACAAGCCCGTATCGTGCATGGCGCGCACCGCTCTATCGCTCGCGCCGCATCGCGGCCGAGACTGGCGCACGGGCTGCGATCTCGTTCACGCTGATTGCAATTGTCTTCGTCCTGACGGGCTGGCCGACCACCGAGCTCTGCCTCTCGCTCGTTGCGGTGATCATCGGCCTCGGCTCGACGTCACCCTCGCCGCGCAACTTCACGATGGTGGCGGTGATGGCGACGCCGATCGCCTGCGTGCTGGCCGGCATCCTGAAATATCTCGTCTTCAACGGTGTGTCCGAGTTTCAGCTGCTCGCGATCGGTCTTGCGCCTGTCGTCATCGGCCTTCGCACTTCTGATCACGTTGCCGAGCCCCATGCTGTCTTCGATCGGCCGCCTCGTGCTGGTGTTCACCCTCGTCGTGCTCGCGCCGACCAATCCGCAGAGCTACGACCCCGAGGTGTTTCTCGTGACGAGCTTGTTTGTCTGCCTGTCGTCGACGCTGGTCTTCGCGGCGCAGCTGCTGCTGCCTCCCTTGTCGGGCGACCGGCGAGTTCGCCTGCTGCTGGGAGAGGCCCGGCGCGAACTGAGCCGCGCCGACGGGGGACGAGCCCGCCACCTCGCGCCGGAGGAAGCCGCCTTTCGCGACGCGGCGCGGATCGAGCAGATTTTGACCGCAAACGGCCCCTCCGCGATCGACGATCAGATGGCCGGCACGGCGATGCGCTGTTTCGACCAGGCCGCAGCCCTGCGGCGTTGCCGCGCCGAACTGGACCGGGTCGGACAGGGGCCGCTGGCCGTAGCGGCGCAGGCCGCGCGAGAGGCCCTCACCCGTCGGAACAGCGGCGTGATCCTCGCTGCAGCCGAGGCGCTGCACCAGTCGGCAGCACGAAGCGACCTGTCGGCCAGCGCGGCCATTGCCGCGCTGATTGCGGCAAGCGTGGCCTTCGCGCCGTCACAATCTCCGGCCGACTCCAGCCAAGGGAAACGACCATGATGAACACCTATCGGGAACTCGTCATCGGCGGCGTGCTCATTGCACCCATCGTTTCCTATGCGGCAACCGCGCTACTCGCGTTCCTGTTGCTGCGCCCGCTGCTGCGCTTCATCGGATTCGCGAGAGTCTTCAGCAACCCGTCGCTGGCCGAACTTTGCCTCTACGTGGCGATGTTCGGCATGCTCGCACTGTTCTTCTAGGGAGAAGAGTCATGGAAGCTACCCTGCCCCGCGACGCCGCCCCGCTTCGCAGCGACCCATCAGCCGAAGCACCGGGCGATGCCTCAAGTACCGCGGAGGGCTCAGCCGCACCGGAGACCGTGGCACGCGACACCAGCGATCGCACGGCGGACACCGTCAGACCTCCGACACAGGCAACGCCCTCCGCGAGGCCGCTGCACAAGGCTGTCGGCCAATTCATGCTCGGCGCCGGCAAGCATCTCGCGACCCTCGGCATCGCATTGGTCGCCGTCTTGATAGCGGTTGCGACTTGGCAGCACTACGTCACTGCTCCCTGGACGCGGAACGGCAGCGTGCGTGTCCAGGTCGCCAATGTCGCGCCGCAGGTTGCAGGCAAGATCGTGGCGCTGCGGGTTGGCGACAACCAGTTCGTCCACAAGGGCGACGTCCTTTACGTCATCGACCCCTTCGACTTCGAAGTGGCCGTCCGAATCGGCAAGGCGCTGGTTGACCAGCGGGCCGCGGATCTGGAGGTGAAGCAGGCCGAGTTCGACCGGCGTCGGCATCTGTCCAACCTCGCAACGACGCCCGAAGAGCAGCAGATCTATGCAGGCAACGCAGCGCAGGCGAAGGCCGCCTACGAGGCGGCGGCACACCAGCTCGCACAGGCGGAGCTGAATTTGAAACGGACCAGCGTGACCAGTCCCGTCGACGGTTACGTCACCAATCTCCTGCTGCGCGCAGGCGACTATGCCGTCACTGGCGTCAGCAACATCTCGGTGATCGATTCCAACAGTTTCTGGATCGACGGCTATTTCGAGGAAACCAAGATGGCTCGCGTCTGCGTCGGGGATCGCGCGGAAGCGCAATTGATTGGTTACGCCAAGCCGATCCTGGGGCATGTGAAGACCGTGACGCGAGGCGTCAGCGTGTCGAACGCCGCTGCGGGCACGCAGGGCTTGCCCAATGTCGACCCGATCTACACCTGGGTGCGGCTTGCCCAGCGCGTACCGGTTCGCGTCGCCATCGACACGGTGCCGCCGGATGTGCCACTGGTCTCGGGCATGACGGCGACGGTGACAATCCGACAGCCCTCCGCGGGCGATCACCAGACCCGGTTCGACCGGTTCCGCGCGAGCTTCATGGATCCCCTCACTGATCTGTTCGGCGCAGGACAACCGCCGCGTGCGAACTGCCTGCAGGCCACATCCCAGCAACGCCCCGAGGTGGAAGCGATCCCGTATTCGCGCGAACCCGCGGTTCCCTCGGCACAGTCGATCGCGCCCGGCCTTACACCCGGCATCGACGCCTCGCCACGTCTGCCCTGAACACGTCTGCTCTGAATTAGACGAACACGCCCGACCGAACGAGACGGCGCCGCGTCAAACCTCTGGTCCGGCCGGTGCTGCGCTCTAACATCAGACCTCACGACACATGTGCTTGATCCCTTTGGTTCAATTGAACTCTTTGCGACATGCGGTCGCACCTCTCGCATTTGCAAAATCTAATACCGCTTAAGCATCCTTAACGAGCCTTTCGACGAGGCCGCACCTATCGTTCGAGCATGGACCAGTTGCATTCGGCAGCCGTCACGACGGCGGCAGAATCCAGGACACGGGGACGAACGATGCTCACCGATATCCAAGCGGCCGGCGCCCGGTCGACGTATCAACCCAGCCGCCACGAACCGGCCTCCCCGCAGGAGACTCGCGCATTTCCCCTCGAACGGAGGTGGCGCCAGCCCGCGGCCACGCCTGACGACATCACGATCTCGCGCTGGACCTGCACGCAAACGGGCATAAGGCACGAAGAGGCGACGACGCCTGCCGACCGATACTTCTTCGCCATCGCCTTGAAGACGTCCCGCGCCAAACTGACCAGAGGCCGTCACACCATCTTCGACGGCATCATGCCGGCAGGCACGCTGTATATCGGCGCACCGTTGCAGCAGCTCAGTGCGCAGTTCTCGGCGCCGTGCGACTTCCTGCACTTCCACGTCTCGGCCAGCACTTATTTTCCGTTCCTAAGGCCTGGAGCAGGAACAGCCTCGGCCGAAGGCCTCAACGACCTCGTGCTGCTCCGCGACCCCTTTGCCGAACAGCTGGCGAAGGCGCTGACAGAACGCGGCCATTCGGCTGACCGGGAATTCGCGCGTTGCATCGGTCAGACGCTGGCAATGCACCTCGCCCGGCGCGAGCTGCCACACTCGAAAGTCAATGCCTTACCGAAATGGCGACTGCGGCGCGTGGAGGAATACGTCGGGACGCACTTCGACCACTGCATCAGCTTGTCCGAGCTTGCCAAGGTGGCGGGACTGTCCCGGATGCACTTCGCGGCCCAGTTTCGCGCCGCGACGGGATACCGGCCGCGCGAGTACCTGCTGCATCAGCGCATCGAGCGTGCGAAATCGCTGCTGTCGAATTCCGAGACGGCCCTGGCCGAGGTGGCGCTGACCGTCGGCTTCTGCACCCAAGCGCATTTCTCGACCGTCTTCAAACGGATCACGGGTGACACGCCTGCGCGCTGGCGTTGCGCCAGCCGGAACGCATCGGCTTCGTCCAGGCTCTCCGGCGGCGATCCGGCTTCGACATACAAGGCCGCGTCTCACGTGCTGCCCGCGGACTTCTCGTGAATCATGCGAAATGAGAAACACAAGGGGTTCGTGAAATACTTTGGCCGCGGGATCGGCGATGCTGTGCGTGTTAGGTGACTGAGACCCCAAGTCACAGCTCGAGCCTCCCTCCTCCCTGGGCATACGAGCGTTTTAGGGCCGTCCTCCCCCAAAGGACGGCCCCCTTTTTCGACCGGGCAGCGCGATCGACGGCATCGTCTCTTCGGAATTTGGCGAGGCTAGTCGTTCAGGTGACGCGCAGCCCAGGCGCGGACGCCCTGAAGACTCCTGAAATCATCCAGCGAGCGAGCCGGAAGTCCGGCCCCGATTTCCGCAACCATGCTGCTGAGCGCATGTCCCGGCCCCAGCTCGATAAACCCCGTAGCGCCCGCTTCGACACAGGCCCGCAGGCAATCCGCCCATTGCACCGTTTGCGAGATCTGCGCGGCAAGTTTGTCGCGACCGCTCTCGAGCGAGACGACCGGAGCGGCATCGATTCCGCTCAGAATGCGCGCACCGGTCCTCGGGGGAAATACCGCCGGTGCCAGGCGCAAGGTCTCACGAAATGCGGCAGACGCCGCGGCGAGCCGCTTGGTGTGGGAGGCAACCTCGACCGGCAACGCGACGATCCTTGCGCCGTGCATCGCCCGCGCGTCGTCGGCAATCCCGCCCAGCGCCTCACGGCCGCCGCCGACGACAAAGGCATCGCCCGGATTGACGATGGCGACCGCTGCGCCGTGACGTTCGCAAAGCTGACCGACTTTCTCGCGCGAAAGACCACGGACGAAGATCAGCCCGTCGCCGGCGCGCGTGGCCGCATCCATGGCCTCTGCGCGGCGTGCCACGAGATCGAGCGTGGCGGTCGCATCGAGCACGCCGCCGACACCCCAGGCCGCGACCTCGCCGACACTGTAGCCGGCAATGATGACGCCGCGTGGAATGACATCTGCGAGCGCGCGCGCCGCGGCGAGCGGCTGCAAGGTGCAGAGAATCTGGCCCGTACGGTTGCGGTGCAGGGCCTCATCGGGTTCGCCGCGGACGAAATCGCGCGGATCGCTGCCACCGAGCAATGTCGCCGCGTGCGCAAACAGGTTCGCGGCCTCAGGCGCGCCGCCCGTGAGGGCGAACATGTCCCGATGCTGTCCGCCTTGTCCCGAGCAGAGGATCGCAAGCGTCACGGTCGCGACCTAACCGGGAAAGAGCATGGCGATTGCAATCGCCAGGGTCACGACGCTGAATCCGGTGCTGGCGATGACCATGGATCCCGCCGTCGCGGAATCCAGCCGGTAGTTGACGGCAAACAGGATGCCGAAAAAGCCCGAAGGCACCGCGGCAAGCAGAATGGCAGTCTTGGCGGGATCAGGCGCAATCGGAATGAAGTGAATGACCGCAATGGCCAGCAGCGGCCGAACGACATCCGAGGCCGCCGTTGCGGCCACGATCCGCCAATCCAGCCGGAACGATTGTGCCGACAGAATCGCCCCCGTGAGAAACAGGGCGACACCCGCGGCGGCGCTCCCGATCAACGCCAGGCATGCATGGGCAAGTGCATCGAGGCTCACGTCCGACAGCGAAAGCAGGATGCCTGCCGCAGGCGCCAGTACGACCGGCTTGGTGATCGCGCGCCTGACTGCCGTCAGAATCTGCCGCATCGACAATTCGGCGCCCTGCGCCCTGCTCGCACCCATTTCCACCATGATCAGGGTCAGCGGGCTGATCAGAATCGAACCCGTTGCCAACGCGACCGCGACCGGGACGGTGCCGGCGGGGCCCAACACGGACGACAGGATCGGAAGTCCGACGCCGGCAAGGTTCGGAAAGCCGATCGTCAAGGCCTGCAGCGACGCATCGGACCGGGACGCCTTCGAGAACCTGCGCGCGGCGCAATACCAGGCGACATAGAGCAACAGCATCGTCACGCCGAGCACCATGGAGAGCGGAACCTGTTCGATCATATCGCGGCGCGAGGCCGAAGCGGTCGCGGCGAACAAGGACGCCGGCAGCGCAAAATCCATCACCAGCGCGTTGAGGGCGTCGACGTGAAGATTGTCGACGATATGAAATTTTCCGGCGGCGTATCCCAGCAACAGGACGAAAAAGACCGGCACCAGCGCCATCAGGATCGCGTTGGACATCATGGAATCGGCCTTTCATGGGCATCGACGAAGAGCGTCATAGCGAGCAGGTCGGCCGATCCACCCGGGCTGAGACGGCGGGCGACGAAACTTTCGTGGATCGATTCTGCCCGCGCACGCCAGCCGGACGCGCAGACGCCGCCGGCATCGACGAAGCGACGCGCAGCGTCATGTGCAAAACGAAGGCCGTCGAGGCCGCCGCGATGCAGGAGGTTGGTGTCTTCGACGGAAGCGATCAGAGCAAAGCACACCTCGACCCGGGCGGCTTCCGTATCCTCCACAACGACAGTTGCTCTCCGCAAGGCCGGCAAGCCGATTCCGTAGATGCTGGGAAATCCCCTCGCGGCCTCGATACGCGCACCGCCCGCGCGAAAGCGGCGGCGGGCTACGCTGCCATGGCTGTGCAGCAGCACCGGACCATCGAGGATGCTGTCGCCCCACAGGCGCGCCACGACGTCGCCAAGCGGAAGCTCGGGAGCGACCAACCCGCCGGCTCTCGCACCGGCGGCCGCGCACAGCAGGCCGAGCCCGAAGATCGCGCCACGGTGCGTGTTGACCCCCGACGTCGCCGCGAACATGGCGCGCTCCGCCTCGAGGCCAATGATCCGCAGCCGCCCCATGCCGCAGCCAAGCGCACCCGCATCGGCCAGGCGTTGCAGATAGGGCCTGATGGCCGCGGCGCTGCGACGAAACGTGCCCGCATCCATGTCATCGTGACTGCCATTGTCGACATGGCTCACCAGCCCCGGTTTCGGCCAGGTTTCGAGCTCCTTGACGAGGCAATCGGCGGCGACAGCACCGATGGCAGAGACATCGGGCATTATCCGCGCGCGGCGCAGAAGCGGCCGTTCCATGCCTCTTGCGGCCATGGTGATCATGATCCCGTCGCTCCCGAAATGAATTGATGCCTGTCGAGCAGGACCACGCGCTCAATGCTCTTGACCAGAAGCTCGCTCGCGCCGCCGTGGACTTCACGCCAGTTCACCGCAGCGCCGTCGGCGCTCATCAGCTCGCCATCAAGCCGTATCGGCGCGCTGGTCTCGATCGCGGCGACATCGGCGACGAAGCGATCGATGTCGGTTTCGCTTCGAAACTCGAACAGGACATCGAGATCGGAACGGCCGGTCACGTAGTCGAGCCCGGTCAACGACTGCCAGGCCAGGCTGCCGTAGACGCGCGCGTCCACCGAATGGCGACGCGCCAGCCCGTCGAGCCGGTCGAGCGTCGGCCACCAGTTGCGCGGCGCGTAAGCCCGCGCCTGTTGCAGCGACGGCGGCCGCGCGACCGAGGCGACGTGGTCGATTTCGACCAGGAGGGCAACCCGTTTCTTGCCGGCAGAAGGCGGCAGGGGCAGGCCCAGCGCGACGCCGGTTGCCTCGTGTGGCAAGGCGCGCCGCCTGATCGTCGGCCACCGCATTTTGGGCCAGCGCGCGAGAAGGGAATCGGCAGCGAGATCGTCGCGCGCGTCCAACATCGCGCGCCACCCCGCGGGGCTGACGAAGACGAGGTCGTGACGACCGGGCGGTCGATCACCGTGCTTGCAGGGCGAGGTCACGAACGCGCTCCGCGATCTCGGCGGCCTTCAGCCGGCCGCCACGCTGCTTGCCGAGCGCATCCCGCCGGTCCTGCGCGGCCGGCATGTCGGCGAGCAACGCCTCTAGTGGTTCATCACAGTGATTTTGACGTTTTGATACCGAGCCATTCGAGGATCGGCAAGCTTTCCGGTGGCACGAGGATTTCGATGCTTCTGGGGACGCCGGGTTGACGTCGGATGAAGCCGTTTCGTTCGAGGGTGACGATCATCTGATGGACCGAAGGCGGGCTGACGCGGAAGTGGCGCTGGATGTCGGCTTCGGCGGGGGGACGTCCGAACATATGGGCGTAGGTATGGATGAAGGCCAGGTAATAACCCTGCTTCTCGGTGAAGCGCGCGCCTGATTTTTGACTCATCGTTGGATTCGTCCCGGCCTCCGACAAGGAGGCAAAGCATGAATGTACGTTATCGGGTCGAATTGAGCCAAGCCGAGCGCGACGAACTGACGGCGATGCTCGGCGGCGGCAAGCACGCCGCCCGCAAGCTTAAGCGGGCGCAGATTTTGCTGGCGGCCGATGGAGGCTGCCGCGACGAGGAGATTGCCCGGACCGTGAGTGTCAGCCTCTCCACCGTCGGCCGGACCAGGCGCCGCTTCGTGGAAGGCAATATGGAGCGGGCCCTGAGCGAGGAGCCGCGTCCGGGCGCTGAGCGCAAGCTGACCGGCAAGGAGGAAGCCCTGCTGGTGGCGACCGCATGCGCCAAGCCGCCCGCTGGCTGCAAACGCTGGACGCTGACGCTGCTGGCCGACACGATGGTCAAGCTCACCGATCACAACAGCCTGTCGGGCGAGACCGTGCGTCGCCGGCTGGCCGAGAACGACCTCAAGCCGTGGCGCAGGGACATGTGGTGCATTCCCCATGTCGACGGCGAATACGTTGCCCGCATGGAGGACGTGCTCGACCTCTACGCCGAGACGCAGAATCCCGCCCGGCCGCTGGTCTGCTTCGACGAGACCCCCATCCAGCTGATCGGCGAGGTGCGCCAGCCGGTCCCGGCCCAACCGGGACAGCGCGAGCGCTACGATTACGAGTATCGCCGCAACGGCACCGCCAATCTCTTCGTCACCTTCGATCCACATCGGGGCTGGCGCAACGTCAAGGTCACCGACCGCCGCGCCGCCGTGGACTACGCCCACTGCATGCGTGATCTCGTCGACGTCCATTATCCCGACGCCGCCTGCATCCGTGTCGTGCAGGACAATTTGTCGATCCACAAGCCTGGGGCGCTGTATGAGGCCTTCGCGCCCGCCGAGGCCCGGCGCATCCTGCGCCGCCTCGAATTCCACTTCACCCCGAAGCACGCCAGTTGGCTCAATATGGTCGAGTGCGAGATCAGCGTGCTACAGCGTCAGTGTCTCGGCCGCCGCATCGACGATCCCAAAAGGCTCCGAAACGAGATCGCAGCATGGCAAAAGAGGCGGAATAAAACCCGAGCCCGCATCAAATGGATGTTCACAACAGAAAAAGCCCGCACCAAACTCGGCCGCGCCTATCCAGCCACCGCCAAAGAGTCATAATCACTGTGATGAACCACTAGCTGGTCGGCGAGCGATGCGGCATTGCTCCATGTCATGTGAACGGCACCCATTTGCGCGAGATTGGACAGGCCCGGCGCGAACACCGGCGTCGACTTCGCCTTTTCCTGTAGCGCCTCCATCGACAGCTTGGTCACCTTCGCCATCGAAGGCAGATCCATCACTGCGGGATCGGCTCCGGGCAGTCCGACCAGCACACGCGTTGCAAGGCCTGTCGCAAGCAGCGCGCCCGCAGCCGAGTGGCCGTACAGGACGCCGACGGTCGGGCGGCCATTCATGTCCGCGTGGATCAGCACCTTCGCCAGATGTGCGAGGAACTCGTTCAGCCCGAGCAGTTCGTCACGCTTGCTCATGCGCTGGCTGTCGCTATCGACGAGCACCAGGATCGGCCCGGAGTCCCGGCCGATCGATTCCAGGACATGTCCGGAAAGCCTGACGGCCTCGTCGACGCCCAGCGCGGTGCGGTTCGCAACGCCGATCACCAGCATCGTGCCACCGGATCGCAGCGTCGCCGAGCCGTGAAGGACGCCGTTGTCGTTGCTTACCTCATGGCCGTCAGGAAAGAGCGAGGCGATGATGTCATCGAGCGTCACGGCTGGTCCTCCCGATCCTGTTGGCGAGCGCAATGAACTGATCTGCCGGCAGCTCCGGAACCGTCTCAGCGTGCTCGATGCCTTCCGCGGTCCAGATGTCGACGGCATCCGCGCAGGCGCCGAAGCGGCGCAACCGTCCGGCGAGCCGTTCCTGCTCGGCCTTCAGCCTGTCGAGACCGAAAGGTCCGACCAGGCCGATCAGCTCCAGCGCGGCCTCGCGAAAATCCTGCACATTGTCGTCGGCAAAGACATCGGCGGCGCCGAGCAGGCGGCGGTGCTTGCCGCCCATCGTCCGCCAGACCAGGGCACGATCGCGCGAGTCGAACTCCTCGACGCCGCGATTGGTCTCGATGACTTCGGGACCTGACACCGCGATGCGCCCCGGCTCCGAGACGGCGAGCGCGGAGCAACAGCCCGCGATCAGGCCGCCGCCGCCGTAGCATCCGGACCTCCCACCGATCAGGCCGATGACCTTCACGCCGGCGGCGCGCGCTTCCATCACGGCGCGCATGATCTCGGCGATGGCAAGCTCGCCGGCATTGGCTTCCTGCAACCGGACGCCGCCGGTATCGAACAGGATCAAGACGGGGATCGAGCCGATCTCGCGCGCGGCGCGGAGCAGCCCGGTCAGCTTGGCGCCGTGCACTTCGCCGAAGGCGCCGCCCATGAAGCGGCCCTCCTGCGCGGCAACGAACACCGGCGAGCCGTCGAGGCGACCGTGACCGACGACGATGCCGTCGTCGAACTGCTCGGGAAGATCGAATATCTTCAGATGCGGGCTGACCTCGCGCTGCTCCGGCCCGATGAACTCGACGAAGCTGCCGGCATCGAGCAGCAGTTCCAGCCGCACGCGGGCCGACGCCTCGTAGAAGCTGGTGCTGTGCGCCCGTTCGGCGGGGGTGATGTGCTTGATCGGCGCGGTCATTGGCCGTTCTCCGCGATCGATCGCACCGCCTGCGCCAGCCGGAGCGAGACCGTATCGGGACGCGCGCCGCCGTCATTGATCGAGAACTTCAGCCCGCCGGGCGAATAGCGCTCGACGAAATCGCCGATCACGGCTCTCCAGACCTCGCCGAAGCCGACGGCGGCGGTCTTGATGTCGATGGCACATTCCGCATCCGGCAGCACGCGCTCCACCAGCACTTCGAGATTGCCCGAGGCAACTATGCCGACAATCGCGCTCCGCCTGGCGCCGTCGGCGCGGGCGCGAACCGGATGTCGAAAGCTGAGATCTTCCATGGCGCGTTCCTCACCAGTTCCTGAATTTCGAAGGGGGTGCGTACAAGCCACCCGACCAGCGCACGAGATCCTTGATCGAGCGCGCCGCCAGCAGGCTGCGATCCGCATCGAGCGGATTGATGCCGAGATCTTCCGGCCGGCGGATCACGCCGCGCTCGCGCAGGCGCGCGACCATGCCGTGGTCCCGCCGACGGCCGACATCGGTGTAGCCGGCAACGCCACGGATGGCCTGCTCGCGCTCCTGCGCGGTGCGGCACAGCAAGAGATTCGCCACGCCCTCCTCGGTGACGATGTGCGTGACGTCGTCGCCATAGATCATGACCGGCGCCAGTTCGAGCTTCAGCTTCTCCGCGAGCTCGATGGCATCGAGCTTCTCGACGAACAGCGGCACGTTCTTGTCCCCGAACGTCTCGCCGATCTGCACGACCAGCTTGCGGCCGCGGCGCATCAGTGCCGAGCCGTCCGGATCGGCCTCCGCTCCGGCCTTCAGCCAGGGCTCGCTCGGATGCCGCCGCCCGCGGGCATCCGCCCCCATGTTCGGAGCGCCGCCAAAGCCTGCGATGCGCGAGGTGGTGACAGTCGACGAATTTCCCTGCAGATCGATCTGCAGCGTGGAGCCAATGAACATGTCGCAGGCATAGAGCCCGGCGGCCTGACAGAAGGCGCGGTTGGAACGCAACGAGCCGTCGGGACCGGTGAAGTAGACGTCGGATCTGGCGCGGATGTAGTCATCCATGCCGACCTCCGATCCGAACGAGTGGATCTGCCGCACCCAGCCGGATTCGATCGCGGGAATGAGTGCGGGATGCGGATTCAGCGCGAAGTGGGTTGCGATCCTGCCCTTCAGCCCCAGCCTCTCGCCGAATGTCGGGAGCAGGAGTTCGATCGCGGCCGTGCTGAAGCCGATGCCGTGATTGAGCCGCTGCACGCCATACGGTGCATAAACCCCCTTGATCGCCAGCATCGCGGTCAGGATCTGGCCTTCGGTGATCGCGGCCGGATCGCGCGTGAACAATGGTTCGACGAAGAACGGCTTGTCAGCCTTGACGATGAAATGGACACGGTCCGCCGGGATATCGACCCGCGGAACCGTCTCCACGATCTCGTTGACCTGGGCGATCACGACGCCGTCCTTGAACGTCGTCGCCTCGACCACGGTCGGCGTGTCCTCGGTGTTCGGGCCGGTGTAGAGATTTCCCTCGCGATCGGCGCTGACGGCGGCGATCAGCGCGACGTGCGGCGTGAGGTCGATGAAGTAGCGGGCGAACAGTTCGAGATAGGTATGAACCGCACCCAGCTCGATCTTGCCGCCGAACAGCATGCGCGCAATCCGCGCCGATTGCGGCCCGGAATAGGCATAGTCGAGCCGCTTCGCGACGCCGCGGTCGAACAGGTCCAGATGTTCGGGCAGAACGACGCCCGACTGCACCATGTGCAGATCGTTGACCCTGGAGGGATCGACCGCCAGCAGCGCGCGGCTCAAGAGATCCGCCTGCTTCTGGTTGTCGCCCTCCAGGCAAACCCGGTCGCCCGGCCGGATCACGGCCTCCAGCAGGCGCGTGACGTCGTGTGCTTCGACGACCTTGCCGCGGGCAAGGACTGCGCCCGCCGCAATGCGGGCATCACGCGCGACACGGTTGTCCTGCCAGCTCGTCATGACTTCTGCCCCTTTGCGGCGTTGGCCCCGCTCCAGAGCGACCCCGGATTGGCACGGTCGGGATGGAGCTCGAGCATCGCCTCGTAGAGCTCGCGCGGCGATATCGTCGCCTTATCGAGGCGGTTGAAATCGAGCAGGTATTGCCGGGTCGCCGCGATGTTGCGCGGGTCGTCGTCGTTATCCGGCTTTTTGTGTCCGGCGACGACGAAGCGCGGCTTCAGCGCCACAAGCCGGTCGAGCGCGGCGATCCATTCCAGCCGGCTCTGCGTGTCGGTTTCGGCCAGATAGGGATGAATGCCGTTGTACACGGTGTCGCCGGCGACGATCAGATCGAGAGACGGGACATGAAGGGCGGTTGAGCGCGCCGTATCGGTTCGTCCCATGTCGATGACGACGAGCTTGTGTCCCTCGAGCGTGAGCTCGCCTTCGAGGGGCGCAGCCGCGACCAGGCGCTCTGCGATCTCGCCCGGAAAGCGCTTGCGCCAGAAACCGTCGAGCGAGGCCGGCGAGAGCTGCGCCTTCATCTCGTCGACGACCTCGGGAACGGCAACGGCTTTTGCCTGCGGAAAGCGGTCGAGCAGCGGTGCCAGCCCGAAGAAATGATCCCCGTGCCCGTGTGTGACATAGATCGTCGTCAGATTTCGCTCGCAAGACGCGACCCAGTCCAGCAGCGTTTTCGACTGCCCGGCGGTGAGGAACGTGTCGACGAGGACCGCGTCCCGCTCGCCGTAGATCAACGTCGACGAATTCGCGACCCACATCAGGTCCGGATTGCCGGACGGCAAGTCGCGGCTCAGTCCGGCCCGCTTCACCGTCGTCACCTTCCAGTTCAGGGCGGCGCCGGTCGTCTCGATCACATTCATGGGAATTCTCCTGATGGCACAGTCGGGCCGGCGGGAGTGCTGCCGCTCCCGCCGTCCTTCCTTCTGCCGGTCGTGCGTCAGGACCGGCGAAGCGTGATCACCGCGTAACCGGCTGCTGGATGCTGCGCGCGGCGCGGGTGATGACCGCAGCCACTTCCTTCGGATGCGACTCGTAGACCGAGTGGCTGGCGCCCGGGATCACGGTGGTCTGGCTCTTGGCGCGCTCGTAGTACCAGCGCTCCAGATCCGGATTGATGATCTGGTCGTTGCCGGCGACGATGCCCCAGCTCGGCTTGGTCTTCCACGCCGCCGCCGTCAGCGGCGTGCTGAACACCTGGGCCGCGGCCGGGACCTGGGAGCGCGCGACGAACTCGGCCCGCTCGCGCGGCAGATCGGGTGCGAACAGTTTCGGGAATTGCACGGGATCGAGATAGGTGAACTTGTCGGGCGTGACCTTGATGACGCCCTCGGTCTTGCCGAGCACGCTCGGCGTCTTCTTGCCCAACGCCGATTCGTCCTCTCCGACGTCGGGCGCGTGCGCGGCGACGTAGACGAGACCGACGACGCTCGGATGAACGCCGGCCTCGGTGATGATCGAGCCGCCGTAGCTATGGCCGACGAGAAGCGTCGGGCCATCCTGCAGATCGAGAATGCGCTTGGCCGCCGTGACGTCGTCGGCGAACGAGGTCTCAGGCTCCTGCACCATGGTGACGCGGAAGCCTTCCTTGGTCAGGATCTCGTAGACCGGTTTCCAGCCGGACCCATCCACCCAGGCGCCGTGCACCAGGACGATGTTCTTCAGGGGCTCCGCGTTCGCAGGGGCGACGGTCGAGAGCAAGGAGAGAGCGGCGGCAAAGGCGAGACCAGCGTTGAGGTGTTTCATGTCGGGATCACTCCGGGTTGGAATGACGCGACACTAGTTTCGATGCTTGCCCGCGTATTTCGGCAAGCAACGGCCCTTGCCACTTCGCACGCCGGGACACGCGAGCTGCGACGATCGCTGCTCGAACATCCTCCGGACGCGGCCCGGTTGAGAGACGCACTTCTAACGGAGGGCCCACGTCATGCACACTGACATTCATGACAATGATCTCTCGCAAGCGTGAACGGCCGGCGTTCATACGCGAAAGACGATCGATACGCGCTCTGTCATTCACGACAACGTTCCTGACGTCACTCGAAATCCAAGCATAGGATTGAACAATGACATCCATCGCAAAGTGCAGCGTCGCTCTCTTCGCCCTGCTGTGCGCGACCATGCCGGCTCATGCCGGAAGCTGCGCGGATGACATCGCGCAAACCCAGGCCCAGCTCGATCTGGCCATAGAAAAGGATGCGGGCTCCCACGGCTGGAAGCCGGAGAGCCTCAGCGCGCTGCGCAGCCATCAACCGACGCCCCGCTCGCTCGCGGAAGCAGAAGGTGGCAACGGCGTCGATTTCACTGACGCGCTCGACTCGCTCGATCGCGCGCGCACCGCCAATCGCGCCGGCGACATCGCCGCGTGCAGCCGGGAGATCGCACACGCGCGGGCCATCCTGAGATAGCGAAGGCGCTTCGGGGCCGATGACGAGGCGACGCCTCCTCGCCGTCGTGCAGCCGGGGAGCAGGACGTGCGTTCTGGAAATACCCGCGCGAGCGCATCTTTCTAATGTCCATGCATAGAGCCGGAGCCTTCTTCCATGCGAGATCAGCATTCACCGAACGACGCCGGCGCACGGAGTTCCGAATCGCGCCGGTTCTCCTTGATGCACCCTGCCGCGATGCTTGCGACCAGCGTCCTGTGGCTGGTCTCGACTGCGGCCATCGCCCAAACAACGATGCCGGGAACGCAGCCGCCTGCCGGCATGCTTGCGACCTCGCCGCTCAACCCGCAATCCACGCGACCCGTGGGCATTCCGTTGGGATCGACCGAGATCGCAACGCCCGGCATCTCCCCGATCAACCCCGCGCAAAGCACGACCGTCTGCGCCGGATCCGGCAATGCTTCATCCTCCGGAGCATTGTTCGACGGCGGCGGGCTGTCCGGCACCTCATCGACCAATTGCCCCGGCAGCACTGCAGCAGTCTCGTCCCTGCCCTCGACATCGACGGTCGGCCGCGTCGGGATTCCGCTGGGCTCCACCGAAATCGGCGGCGCCGGAATCAGTCCGTCCGTGCCGGTGCCCGGCCCCACGCCCACGGGCGGCACGACTTCGATCGACGGCTCCGGCAATCCCTGAGATCAGAAGGACCATCACCGTGAAACGCAACCTCACCATTGCATTCGTTGCTCTCGCCGCGATCCTGATCGGCGCGGGTCTCTGGTTCTTCGGCACCGACCGGAAGCCGGCCGTGGCAGCCGCACCCGTGCCCACCGCCGTGCCGGTGGTCGCCGCCAGCGTCACCGGCAAGGACGTTCCGATCTATCTGCGCGGCATCGGCACGGTGATTGCCTACAACACCGACGTCGTGCGCAGCCAGATTCAGGGACAGATCGTCAAGATCGCCTTCACCGAGGGACAGACCGTCAAGGCCGGCGACCTGCTCGCGCAGATCGACCCGCGTCCCTACGAGGCGCAGATCGAACAGCTGACGGCCAATCGCGACAGGGACCAGGCGCAGCTCGCGAATGCCGAGGCCAACCTCTCCCGCTACAATCAGCTCGGCGACAAGGGCTATGCGACCCCGCAACTGATCGAGACGCAGACGGCGCAGGTGGCGCAGCTCAAGGCCGCCGTGAAGGCGGACCAGGCCCAGATCGACGAGGCCAATGTCCAGCTCAGCTATACGCGCCTGTCGTCGGCCGTCCCCGGCATCACCGGCGTTCGCCAGATCGATGTCGGCAACGTCATTCATCCGACCGATCCCAACGGCCTCGTCATCGTCACCCAGATCGAGCCGATCTCGCTGCTGTTCACCCTGCCGCAGGCCGATCTGCCGGTGATCCAGGAGCATGCCGCGAAGGGCGAACTGAAGGTCATCGCCTACAGCCAGGACAACAAGACGAAGCTCGACGAAGGCACGCTGCTGCTGGTCAACAACGAGATCGCGGGAACGACCGGCACGGTCCAACTCAAGGCCGTGTTCCCAAACCATGAGCACAAGCTGTGGCCGGGCCAGCTGGTGAACGCGCGCCTGCTGCTCGAGGTCCAGAAGGGTGCGCTCACTGTCGCCGGCTCGGCCGTGCAGCAGGGACCGAACGGCAGCTATGTCTATGTCGTGACCGACGGCCAGACGGCCACCTTGCGTCCCGTTCACGTCGTGCAGATCAGCGATGGCCAGGCCCTGATCGACCAGGGACTGAAATCAGGCGACGTCGTCGTGATCGACGGCCAGTACCGACTCACGGAAGGCAGCCGCGTTCGCGAGCTGCACGGCAAGGCCGCGCGTGAAGCCGACCTGCAGAGCGCCGTGCAGGATGCGATCCCATGAACCTTTCCGCGCCCTTCATCCTGCGGCCAATTGCAACCGCCCTGCTGATGGCCGGCCTGCTGCTGTGCGGCCTCGCGGCCTATCCGTTGCTGCCGGTCGGTGCGCTACCGAACGTCAATTACCCGACCATCCAGATCTCGGCGCAACTGCCCGGCGCCGATCCAGGTACCATCGCCTCGTCGCTGGCGACGCCGCTCGAGCAGCAGCTCAGCCAGATCCCCGGCGTCACGCAGCTCACCTCCTCCAGTGCGCTCGGCGTCGCCCAGCTCACGGTGCAATTCGAACTGTCGCGCACCGTGGACAGCGCGGCGGTGGACGTGCTGGCCGCGATCAATGCCGCAAGCCCTTTCCTGCCGCCGAACATCCCCTACCCGCCGACGATCAGGAAGGTGAACCCGGCGGAGACGCCGATCATGCTGATCGCGCTGACGTCGGACTCGCTGCCGCTGACCACGGTCGACGCCTATGCGGAAAACATCCTGCTGCCGAAGATCTCGCAGGTGCCGGGCGTGGGTCTCGTCGGCATCGGCGGCCAGCAGAAGCCCGCGATCCGTGTTCGCGTCAATCCGCAGGCGCTTGCCGCCCGCGGCATCGGCCTCGAAGACGTCCGCAACGTGATCGCCGGCGCCAACGTCGACCTGCCCAAGGGCACGCTCAACAGCCCGCGCGTCACCTATACGCTGAACACCAACGATCAATTGCTCAAGCCCTCCGCCTATGAAGACCTCATCATCGCCTATCGCAACGGCTCGCCGGTGCGGATACGCGACATCGGCACGGCGATCGAGGGGCCCGAGAACGACCTCCTGGCCGGCTGGTACGGCAAGGAGCCCGCCATCATCCTGGCAGTCCAGCGCGTTCCCGGCGCCAACGTGATCGAGACGGTCGACCGCATCAAGAAGCTGCTGCCGCAATTGCAGGCCTCCGTTCCACCGGCGATCAAGGTGACGATCGCCGCCGACCGGACCGCCACCATTCGCGCCGCGGTCTCCGACGTTCAATTCACGCTGATGCTGACGGTTGCACTGGTGGTAATGGTCATATTCCTGTTCCTGCGGAATTTCTGGGCCACCATCATCCCGGCGATCACGGTTCCCCTGTCACTGATCGGCACGTTCGCGGTCCTCTACGTGCTCGGCTATAGCCTGGACAACCTCTCGCTGATGGCGCTGTCGATCGCGGTGGGCTTCGTCGTCGACGATGCCGTCGTCGTCATCGAGAACATCGTGCGCCATCTCGAGCAGGGCATGACGCCGATGGAGGCCGCGCTCAAGGGTTCCAGCGAAATCGGCTTCACGATCGTCTCCATCACCCTGTCGCTGATCGCGGTGTTCATCCCGCTTTTCCTGATGGGAGGCTACGTCGGCAAGCTGTTCCAGGAATTCGCCGTCACGATCACGGCTTCGCTGCTGCTGTCGCTGGTCATCTCGCTCACGCTGACGCCGATGATGTGCGCGCGGCTGCTGAAGGACGACTCGCGGAAGAAGCACGGCCGAATCTATCTCGCCTTCGAACGCGGTTTCGACGCCCTGCTTGCGCTTTATGCGAGCGGCCTGCGAATCGTGCTGCGCCATCGCTTCGTGACGCTGCTCGTGATGCTCTCGACGATCGCGCTGACCGGCTATCTCTACGTGATCATTCCGAAGGGTTTCTTCCCGCAACAGGATACCGGGCAAATCGTCGGCATCACCGAAGCCGCACAAGACATTTCCTTCCCCGCCATGTCCGAGCGCCAGCAGGCGATCGTCGACATCCTGTCGAAGGATCCGGCAATTCAGTCGGTGGCGAGCTATATCGGTCCGGGAGGTCCCACGGCGACGCTCAACCAGGGACGGATCTTCATCGTCCTGAAGCCGAAGCCCGGGCGCAAGGCCAGCGCCGACCAGATCATCGAACGCCTGGGACCCCAGCTCGCCCATATCCAGGGCATCAGGCTCTACATGCAGGCCGCGCAGGACATCACCATCGGCGCACGCCTGTCCAAGACGCAATACCAGTACACGCTGACGGACGCCGATTCCAACGAGCTCACCAACTGGTCGGCGATCTTCCTCAAGAAGCTCCGCGAGCTCGACCTCATCACCGACGTCGCGAGCGACCAGGCCAATGCCGGCCCGCGGCTGGAGGTCACCGTCAATCGCGAGGTCGCATCGAGCTTCGGCATCCTGCCCACGACGATCGACAATGCCCTCGACGACGCATTCGGCCAGCGCATCGTCTCCACGATGTTCACCTCGCTGAACCAGTACCATGTCGTGATGGAGGTCGATCCGCGCTTCCAGTACGGGCCGGAAGCGCTCAAGGACATCTACCTGAACTCGGCCACCGGCCAGCAGGTCCCCCTGAGCACGCTGGTTCACAGCGTCATCAAGCCCGCGCCCATCCTGATCAACCACCAGAGCCTGTTTCCGTCGGTCACGATCTCGTTCAACCTGCGGCCCGGCGTCGCGCTCGGCGATGCGGTGACGGCGATCCAGAACATCGAGAAGAGCACGGGCAAACCCGCCTCGCTGTCGACCTCGTTCCAGGGCAACGCCCAGGCCTTCCAGTCATCCCTGCGAGGCACACCGCTGCTGATCGGGGCGGCGCTGATCGTGATCTACATCATCCTCGGCGTGCTCTATGAGAGCCTGATCCATCCGATCACGATCCTGTCGACGCTGCCGTCGGCCGGCATCGGCGCGCTGCTGCTGCTGCTGGCGGTCCACATGGATCTCAGCGTCATCGCCATCATCGGCATCATCCTGCTGATCGGCATCGTCAAGAAGAACGGCATCATGCTGGTCGATTTCGCTCTCGAGGTGGAGCGCCAACACGGGCTCAGCCCGGAAGAGGCGATCTACCAGGCCTGCACGCTGCGCTTCCGCCCGATCCTGATGACGACGATGGCGGCGCTGCTCGGCGGCGTGCCGCTGATGATCGGTTCCGGTACCGGCGCGGAGCTGCGCCAGCCGCTCGGCTACACGATTGTGGGCGGCCTGATGCTCTCGCAGATCCTGACGCTCTACACCACGCCCGTCGTCTATCTCTATCTCGACCAGCTCAGCAACTGGCTGACCGGGCGCAAGCCGCGGGCGGCCGCGACACCCACTTCATCCACGACCAAGGCAGATGCCGAATTGAGCCATGAATCCGCTTGAGAGGCTGACCGCCGGCATGACGGCAGAGAAGCTGGTGACCGTCACGTCCAAGATGACGGTTGGCCATGTGGTGCCGGGAATGCCAGCCGTCTACGGCACGCCGATGATGATCCTGCACATGGAGATGGCCGCGGATCGGCCGTTCAACCATTCCTGCCGACGGGCCATGTCAGCGTCGGGATGATGGTCAATATCCGCCATCTGGCGGCAACCCCGGTCGGCCGCAAGGTGCGCGCGATCGCGCGGGTCGTCGCGGTCGAAGCCAGGAGTGTGCTGTTCGAGGTCGAGGCCTGGGACGGCGACCGCAAGATCGGCGACGGCAGCCACCGGCGCGGTGTTGTCGATGTCGCCGAATTCGAGCGGCGGTTCGGCGTGACGAAGCCCGCCGCTGAGATGGCCTAGGATCGCTGGCGGCAGGCAGCCCGATCGCGGCTTCGTGCGTTTTGACAAAGCGCCTGCGAAAACGCAAAAGACCGCTCTTCGGCGGCGCGGTAGACCTGCCGCATGACGCTCGAACGCCTGGATGGCCCTAATTTCGTACAGCTCCAGCGATGGTGGCGCCGTCTGCTCCAAGACTGGGCCAAACAGGATCGCACTCCATTGTGGGCGTGGAGCAGCGTCGCCCTTTGCCTGCTGTCCTTCGCCTGGTCACTGCTCGGCTTCAATTCCACCACGATCGCTCTCGCCGCCTTTGTCGCGACTTCGCTCGCGGCGATCAGTCTGACCAGGTGGTCAGGCGAGCATGGCCACCTGGCCGCTTATCTCGCCGAGGCACAGAAGCTCAGCCAGACCGGCAGCTTCGGCTGGAACGTCGTGACCGGAGAGCTTTTCTGGTCGGATGAAACGTTCAGGATCTTCGATCTGGCACAGACATCGCGCCCGTCGCTCGCCGTCGTCTTGAAGCGCACACATCCCGATGACGTCAATGCCGTACGCGAGGCCATCGACCGGGCGGTGAACGAGAGGGGCGACTTTTCCCACGAAAACCGGCTGGTGCTGGACGACGGTTCGATCCGGACCATACGCGTGGTCGCCCGCGGAATGACGAACGGCCGGGGCCAGTTCGAGTTTGTCGGCGCGGTCATGGACATCACCGCCCAGAAGAAGGCCCATACCGAGCTGGAGCGGAGCGAACAGCGTTACCGCCATCTGTTCAGCCGCATGCCGATCGCATTCCGCCAGCTCGACGCCAGCAGGCTGGTCGTGCTCTTCCGAAAATTGCGTGCCGAGGGCGTCAAGGACCTTGGCCCCTATTTCGACAGCCACCCCGAGTTCCTCAGGACCTGCATGGACGCGCTCTCGTTTCAGGAGGCCAATGAACGGGCCATCCAGATGTTCGGAGGCGGCGTCGACGACTTTGTCGGACGCTCCATGGCCGAGACCTGGAAGGAGCGTCCCGATACGTTCCGGCGGGCCATGGAGTCGCGCTATCGCGGCGAGACGAATTTCGAGGAAGAGACCAAGATGGTCACGTGGGACGGCCGCGTCGTCGACGTTCTCTTCACCACGGCTCGGGTCGGCCCCATCAATGATCTCGAAGTCAGCCTGGTCGGCACCATCGACATTTCACAGCGTGTTCGCGCTCAGCAGAAGCTCCAGCAGGTTCGGGCTGAGTTCGCGCATGCCGCGCGCGTCTCGATGCTCGGAGAACTCACCGCATCGATCGCCCACGAGGTCAACCAGCCCCTCGCGGCCATCGCCACCAACGGCGCCGCCGGGCTACGGTGGCTGAACAGGCCCACTCCCGATATCGTCGAGATCCGCAAGACCATCGAGAACATCATCGTGGATACCCAGCGCGCCGCGAACATCGTGGCGCGCGTTCACGGGATGGCTTCCCGGAAAGTCCCCGAACAGGCATCCATGTCATTTGACGAGATCGTCCGCGAAGCGCTTCTCTTTCTGCGACACGAGCTCGAATCCCGCGGCGTAACGATCCTGCACCGACCCGATCCGACCACACCGCAGGTGCTTGGTGACCGCACCCAGCTCCAGCAGGTGATCGTCAATCTGGCCATCAACGCTGTGCAGGCGATGACGCAGGCGGGATATGACGATCGCAGGATCGTCATCAGCACGGTCACGCAGGACGCGGCCACGTTGTGCTGCGCCGTGGAGGACAACGGCCCCGGCATCGCAGTTGAACATGTCGACCGGCTCTTCGAGAGCTTTTTCACGACCAAGGACAGCGGGATGGGCATGGGACTGCCGATCTGCCGGTCGATCGTGGAAGCGCATGGAGGCCGGATCGGCGCCGGGGGTAACGGTGCGAGTGGCGGCGCCCGCTTCTGGTTCACGCTGCCGGTCTCCGTGCCAGCGGATTCGCTGCGCTGCGACCTCAACGCCGATACGTGACCGCGACGTTTCCGGCGTGGCCGCTATTCCCCGGTAGCGGCCGAACGCACCAGGCGGATCGGGACGCCCTTGTATGACGGCGTGAAGCTGAGCGGATCGCGGGCGTAGAGCGGCACCAGCGGATTGGTCTCCGGATAGTACGCAGCACAGCAGCCCGTCGGAAAGGAATAGGCTACCACGCGGAAGTTGCGCACGATCCGCTCGGCGCCATCGGTCGAGGCGGTTATCAGGTCGACGCGATCGCCGTCCACAAGTCCCCGCCTCTTCAGCTCGTATTCATTGAGGAACACCACGTCGCGCTGACCGAACACGCCGCGATAGCGGTCCGACATCGAGTAGAGGGTGGTGTTGTACTGATCGTGGCTGCGTATGGTGGTAAGCCACAGGAAATCGGGATCGCCCTGCGGCGGGTCCTCGCCGCAACCGGCGAAGACCAGGAAGTTCGCCTTGCCCGACGGCGTCGCCCAGATGCGTTCGCGCGCCGTCGAGGTGAGATGGAAGCCGCCGGGGACGCGGATGCGGGCATTGTAGCCTTGGAAGATCGGGAACACCGCCTCGATCGCATCGCGGATGCGATCGTAATCGGCAACGAAGCCATCCCAGTCGACCACCGTGCGCTCACCCAGCGTCGCCCTGGCAACGCCGGCGATGATCGCGACCTCGCTGAGGAGATGCTCCGATGCCGGCTTGTTGCGGCCGCCGGACGCATGCACCATCGACATCGAGTCTTCCACCGTGATCGACTGCGGCCCCGACGCCTGGACGTCGATCTCGGTACGGCCGAGGCACGGCAGGATCAAGGCTGCACGGCCATGAACGAGATGGCTGCGGTTGAGCTTGGTGGCGACGTAGGCGGTCAGATCGAGATTGCGCAACGCAGCCTGCGTCGCCTGCCAGTCCGGTATGGCCGCGGCAAAATTGCCGCCCATTGCGAAGAAGGCCTTCACCTCGCCGCGGATCATGGCTTCCAGCGCGGTCACCACGTTGTGCCCCGGCGCGGCCGGAGGCTTGAAGCCGAAGCGCTGCTCCAGCCGCTCGAGGAAGTCCGCCTTGGGGACTTCCGTGATCCCCACGGTCCGATCGCCCTGCACGTTGGAATGACCGCGAACCGGGCAGACGCCGGCGCCTTCGCGCCCCACATTGCCGCGCAACAGCGCGAGATTGGCGATCTGCTGCACGTTATTCGCGCCGCGCCAGTGCTGGGTGATGCCCATGCCGTACACGAGGATGGCACGCTCGGCCTTCATATAAGCGCCGGCGGCATATTCCATGTCCTCGCGCGTCAGGCCGGACTGACGTTCGATGTCCGGCCATTGCGTGCGCTTGAGATCGTCGATCAACGCCTCGACGCCGACGGTGTGACCGCGGATGAAATCCCAGTCCAGGATCTCCGGCCGCTCGGCGGCGCGGGCCGCATCGTCGGCCTCCACCAGGATCTTCATGATTCCCTTGAGGACGGCGACGTCGCCGCCGACCCTCACCTGGAAGAGCTTTGAGCTGATCGCCGTCGACGACAGTGTGATCATCTCGATCGGGCTCTGCGGCGCCTGGAAACGCTCCAACGCTCGCTCGCGGAACGGATTGAAAGAGATGATGGAGGCGCCGCGGCGTGCCGCATTGCGCAGGCTGGTCATCATCCGCGGGCTGTTGGTGCCGGGATTCTGACCGAAGATGAAGATGCAATCGGCCTTGTCGAAATCCTCCAGCAGCACGGTGCCCTTGCCGACGCCGAGCGAGTAAGGCAGGCCGACGCTGGTCGCCTCGTGGCACATGTTCGAGCAGTCGGGAAAATTGTTGGTGCCGTACTCGCGCACGAAGAGCTGATAGAGGAAGGCGGCCTCGTTCGAGGTCCGCCCGGACGTGTAGAACTCCGCCATGTTCGGATCCGGCAAGGCCCGAAGCTCGCGACCGATCATGTCGAATGCATCGCTCCACTCGACCGGGAGATAGCGGTCGGATGCGGCATCATAGGCCATCGGATGGGTGAGCCGCCCGACCATTTCGAGATCGTAATCGTTCCAGCTCGTAAGCTCTGTGACCGTATGCTCGGCGAAGAATTCGGGCGTGCAGCGCTTCGACGTTGCCTCCCAAGCGACCGCCTTGCCGCCGTTCTCGCAGAATTCGAAGGACGAGGTGTGCTTCGGATCGGGCCACGCACAGCCGGGACAATCAAAACCCTCAGGCTGGTTCATCCGGCTCAGCGTCGCCGCGCCCTTCAGCGGCACCCGCTGCACCAGGAGTGCTTCGCTAAGCGCCTTGAGTGCGCCCCAGCCGCCGGCGGGTTCACGATAAGGACGAACCGATTTCGTGGTCATCTCGATATCTCTCGGTATGGCAATTCTCCGAACCAGTTAAGGATCGCGCGGGCAGAGCCGTCTTTTCAAAACGACGCCGAATTTCTCAATTGCACACGTTCGAACCCGGCCGGGCGGCTGAAGCAGCCAGTGCATTCCGGAAAAAGGAAAGCCGTTCGCGGAAGCTGTGCCGGCAGCAAGGAACTAGGCTGGGCATCTTGAGCCCCCGCGCGACAGAGGGCTTTCGATGATTTTCAGGAGAGGCCCCCATGTTTTCACGACGTGATTTGCTGGCCATGTCCGCGGCAGGCGCCGCCATGGTCGGTTCCAGTACGCAGGCGGCAACCTTCGGCAATCCGGACGAGCCGCCGCAAGGCGCCGTCAACGCCAAGAGCCCCGGGAGCCTGAGCGATCCCGGTCCGCAAAATCCCGAACTGGCCAAGCAATTCCCTTCCGCACAAACGCCGCCAGCGACGGACGTCGGCGGCCTGCCGATGGATTGGGCCTCGTTCAACAATGCGCCGCGACGCATCCAAAACGGTGGCTGGGCTCGTCAGGTCACCGTCGAGGACTTCGCCATCTCGAAGGAGATCTCCGGCGTCAACATGCGGCTGTCCGCCGGCGGCATCCGCGAGCTGCATTGGCATCAAGCGGCCGAATGGGCGATCATGACCTACGGCTCCTGCCGCATCACCGTACTCGACACGCAGGGGCGCCCCTATGTCGGCGATCTCAAGGCCGGCGACCTCTGGTATTTCCCGCCGGGCGCGCCGCATTCGCTGCAGGGCTTGGGCCCCGACGGCTGTGAGTTCGTGATCTGCTTCGACGACGGCCACGCCAACGAATTCAACACGCTGCTGGTGACGGACTGGCTGGCCCATACGCCGCCCGAGGTGCTGGCGAAGAATTTCGGCGTGCCGGCCGACGCCTTCGCGAAGATCCCGCTGCACAATCGCTGGATCTTCCAGGGTACGGTGCCCAGCGATCTCACCGCCGATCGCGCGGCGGTCTCCAGGCACGCCGAAGCGCCGCCCTATCCCTTCATCCATTCGCTCGGCAGCTCGCCTCCCGTCAAGGAGAGCGCCGCCGGCAGCATCCGCGTCGCCGACAGCAGCAACTTCAAGGTCGCCACCACCGTCGCCGCGGCGCTGGTGACGATGCCGCCGGGCGCGGTCCGGGAGATGCACTGGCATCCGAATGCCGACGAGTGGCAGTACTACATCAAGGGCAAGGCGCGGATGACGGTGTTCGACACCGGCCCCAACGCGCTGACGACGGATTTCTCGGCCGGCGACATCGGCTATGTCCGGCGCAATCTCGGCCATTATGTCGAGAATGTCGGCGACACCGAGCTGCAGTTCGTCGGCGTGTTCCGCGCGCCGCGCTACGAGGAGGTGTCGCTCTCCAACTGGCTGACGCACACGCCGCCCAAGCTGGTGGCCCAGCATTTCAACATCGACGAGAAGCTGATCGCCCAATGGCCGGACAACGGCCCGGGTGTCATGCCCAAGTCCTGAAGCAAGGCCTTAGACGGTCCTGAACGAGAAAGGCGCCGAAACCGGCGCCTTTCTTTTATTCGCGGTTCGGGCCTGTAGCCGTCAGTAGTGGTCCGCCGTCGCAGCCGTCTTGCCGCGAAAGACGCGATAACCCACCGCGACATAGAGCAGCATCAGCGGGAACACGAACAGGCCGGCGCCCCAGAACATGAAGGCGAGGCTCGCATGAGGCGCCGCCGCCTCCTCGATCGTGATGACGAACGGGATCATATAGGGCCAGAAAGACAGGGCAAGCGTGCCGAAGGCCGATGCGAAGATCAGCGCCACCATGTGGAACGGCCAATAATCGTCGTGGCGCAGGATACTCGTCGCAAGCACTGCGGCGGCGCCCGCGCCGATGAGGGGAAACACGAACAGATAGGGCCGCTCGATCCATCGGCGCAGGATTGGCAGATGTTCGACAAGCGCGTGCGTGAAGACGACGACGAGAAAGGCCAGCACGGCGACCGCGAGCAAGGGAATCTGACGCCGCGTGGCGTCGCGGATCGGGCCCTCGCACTTCCCCACCAGCCAGCAGGCACCGAGCAGCGCGTAGCCGAAGCACAGGCCGATCCCGCACAAGACCGAAAAGCCGGTCAGCCAGCCGAAGGTTCCGCCGACATATTCGCCGTTCGAAAACTGCAGTCCCTCGACGAGCGCCCCGACCATCGCGCCCTGCATGAAGCTTGCGGCAAACGATCCCACGGTGAAGCTGACGTCCCAGACCCGGCGCGAGCGCGAGGCCTTGCCGCGAAATTCGAACGCAACGCCGCGCAGGATCAATCCCAGCAGCATGACCACGACCGGGATGTAGAAGGCGGGCATCAGCATGGCATAGACCACGGGGAACGCCCCCCACATGATCACGCCGGTGACGACCAGCCAGGTCTCGTTGCCATCCCAGACCGGAGCGATCGTGCGCAGCATCTCGTCACGCCTCGCCTCGCCATCGGCGAGGCCAAACAGCATGCCGACGCCGAGATCGAACCCGTCCAGCAGAAGATAGATCAGGATGCTGATGGCGAGCAGCGCAACCCAGAACATCACCATGTCTATTCTCCCGCTTCGAGGTAGCTGTGCGAGGCCGGCACCTGGTCGGCGAGCGACATCGGCCGATTGGGGACGGGAACGTGCAGGGGCTTGCCGCCCGGTCCCGCCGGGCCGGCGCGCAGCAGCCGATAGATGTAGTAAGTCCCGAACGAGAAGATGAAGGCATAGACAGCAACGAACAGGATCAGCGAAGCCGTCGCGGCGGCCGCTGTCAGAGACGGCGTCACGGCATCGGCGGTCCGCAATACGCCGTAGACCGTCCACGGCTGGCGGCCGACCTCCGCGGTGTACCAGCCGGTGAGAATCGCGATCCACGGCAGCGGGAAGCTGAGGAAAATGCCCCACAGCAGCAGGCGGCTCCGATCGAGCCGATGCTTGAGGCCGAGCCAGGTCCCGAACCACGCGAGCCCCAGCATCGCGAAGCCGCAGCCGACCATGACGCGGAAGGCAAAGAACGGGATCGCCACCGGCGGCCGGTCCTGCGGCGCGAAGCTGGAGAGGCCGACCTCTTTCGACGTCAGGCTCATGCTGCCGATGATGCTCCCGAGCACGGGAATCGATATCGCATATTTGTTGGATTCGGTGCTCGAATCGGGAATTGCGATCAGCACCTCCGAGGCCGGCTGCTCGTCATGCCAGCGCGCCTCGATCGCGGCGAATTTGGCCGGCTGGTAGTCGTGGACATAGTCGCCGACGAGATGCCCAATGAAGAGCTGGACCGGGAGCAGCACCGCCGCAAGCGCAAGGCCCATCCGCAGCATGACATGGGCCTCGGCGCGATAGGTCCGCCGCAGCAGATACCACGCGCCGGTTGCGGCCACGCAGAACGCGCCGGTCAGATAGGACGCGAGTAGCATGTGCGGAAACCGGACCCAGACCACGCGATTGAAGATGATCTGCGCCCAATCGTTCGGTACGAACTGGCCGTTCTGCAGGACGTAGCCGGTCGGCGCCTGCATCCAGCTGTTGTTGACCATGATCCAGAACGCCGAAAGCGTGGTTCCGAGCGCGACCATCGCCGTCGAGAACAGGTAGAACCACGGCGGCACCCGGGGCCGGCCGAAGATGAGGATGCCGAAGAAGCCTGCCTCCAGCATGAAGGCGGTGAATGTCTCGTAGGAGAGCAGCGGGCCCTGGATCGGACCCGACATCTTCGAGAGCACGCTCCAGTTCGTTCCGAACTGAAACGCCATCACCACGCCCGACACGACGCCCATGCCGAAGGCCACGCCGAAGATCTTCAGCCAGAACTCGAACAAGGTCCGGTAGACGGGCATGCCACTATACTGGTGCATCGCCTCGAGCACGGTGAGCCAGGCGGCAAGCCCAATCGTGAACGCCGGAAAGATGATGTGGAACGAGATGGTGAAGGCGAATTGCAGCCGCGACAGGAGGAGTGCCGTCGGATCCATCGGACATTCTCCCGTTCGTTCACGCCCGCTTCGCGGCCGCCGGCGCGCGTGCGGCCGGCTGCGGAATGTTGTCGACCTTGAGAACCTCCGCCGTCGTCGCTCGAATCTGACGACAGAAATCCGCGTCGTCGATCAACGACACACCATAGGACGCGACGATCTGCTTCAGCTTCGGCAGCCAGGCGCTCGCCGTCAGCTCTCCGGCAAAGCACTTTTCGAGCACGCTGATGGCGATGAACGCCGCAGTGGAGGCGCCCGGCGAGGCGCCGAGAAGCGCGACCAGCGAATGATCGTCCGCGCCGACGAGCTCGGTCCCGAATTCGAGCAGACCGCCGCGCTTGACATCGGGCTTGATGATCTGGACGCGCTGGCCTGCGACCTGCAGCCTCCAGTCCTTCGGGTCGGCCTTCGGGAAATATTCGTCGAGCGCCGCAAGCCGGTGGCTCTCGGATTGCAGCACCTGCCCGACCAGATATTCGGTGAGATCGAAATTGTCGCGCGCCACCGAGAGCAGCGGCTTGACGTTGGCAGGACGAATGGACTCGAAGAGGTCCAGCAGCGAGCCGTGCTTGAGGAATTTGCTCGAGAAGCCCGCATAGGGGCCGAACAGCAATGAGCGCTGGCCGCCGATCACGCGCGTGTCGAGGTGCGGCACGGACATCGGCGGAGAACCGACCGCCGCCTTGCCGTAGACCTTGGCATGATGACGCCCGTTGATCTCCGGATCGTCGCAGCGCAGCCAGGTCCCGCTGACCGGAAAACCGCCATAACCGCGTGCTTCCGGAAGGCCGGATTTCTCCAGCAGCGGCAGCGCACCGCCGCCGGCACCGATGAAGACGAATTTTGCGCGGACCGACCGCGTTTCGCCGCTCGCGGTGTCCCGCACCTCGATCCGCCAGCGGCCGCCCTGCTCGCGGACGAGACCGGTGACGCAGCTGTTGTAGTGGACCGCGCAACCCGGCTGGCTGACGAGATGACCAACCAGCAGATGCGTCAACGCGCCGTAATCGACGTCGGTGCCGGTGATGATCCGCGTTGCGGCGACCGGCTCGTCGCCGCTCCTTCCGTCCATCACCAGCGGCGCCCATTCGGCAATCTTCCTGGGATCCTCGGTATGCTCCATGCCCTCATAGCAATGATGGGCCGACATCGCCTTGAACCGCTTGCGGAGAAATTCAACATTCTCCGTGCCGTGCACGAAGCTCATATGCGGCACCGGATGGATGAAGGACCGGGGGTCGGCGATCGCGCCCCGCCCGATGAGATAAGACCAGAATTGCCGGGACAGATCGAACTCGACGTTGACCTGGAGCGCCTTGGAGATGTCGATGCTGCCGTCGGGCCGCTGCGGCGTGTAGTTCATCTCGCAGTTCGCCGCGTGGCCGGTCCCGGCATTGTTCCAGGAGTCGGAGCTCTCCTGCGCGCAATCCCCGAGAAGCTCGAACATCTGGATCGACAGCGAGGACTCGAGCTCCTTGAGAAACACGCCGAGGGTGGCGCTCATGATGCCTGCGCCAATGAGAACGACGTCGGTTTCGCGATCGGAAGCTGCTGACATGGTTTTTTCCTTCGTTGGGTGTTGCTGTTCCGGATGGCTCGATCAGGCCCGCACCGATTGCCGCGTCCTGGCGCGGAACGGCACATCGGCTCCCGGCCGCAGGATCACGTAGGCACGGCGCCAGGACGAATCGTCGGTCAATTTCCAGCTGTGCCCCGAGCCGGCGGTGTCTTCGGCAAGCAGGACGTTGCCGGGGTGAATCAGGAAGTGGTGGCCGTCACGCGTCTGGAAATCGAGCGTTCCGCTCAGCGTGATCACGAGCTGCCGGATCGGCGCGGTGTGCCAGGCGAAAGCCCCGCCTGATTCCGTCTCCTGGAAGGAGACGCTGACGGCATCGATCTTGCCGGTCAGAAAATCGCCACGCTGGCCCGGCTCCAGCTCGAGGAAACCTTCCTCGAAATGCGAGTTGTTGTCCTCTCCGGTCCATAGACGCACACAGCGGATCATCGTGTCTCTCCTTGCATTTTTGCTGCTTTGCCTCAGCGGCGTTGTACGGACCGGAACGGCACCTCGGCGTCCGGTTCAAGAACCGTGTAGAGGCGCCGCCACGGCGCTCCATCCGTCATGGTCCAATTGTGGCCCGCCCCGCCCGTATCTTCCGTGAACAGGACATCGCCCGGGTGCAGCATGAAACTTCCGTCTGCCGTTTCGAACCGCAGCGTCCCGCTCAAGGACATCACGAGCTGCGCGCGGGGTCGGGATGCCAGCCGAGTTTCGGATCTGCATCCGTTTCGTGGAACGAGGCAGAATCGATCGTCAGCTTTACGCTGAGCGCATCGCCTCTCGCTCCATGCTCGAGCTCGACGACACCTTCCTGGAAGTGCGACTTGCCGTCCGCTCCCGTCCACAGCTTGACACACCGCATCATGGCCCTTGCTCCCTTCAACCGGTTTTCGCACCGATTGCGAGCGGCACCTTGATCTCGGCAACGTAGGGCTTGACCATCTTTGCGGGATCCACGATGCGGTCGAACTCCGGTTCGGTCACGAAGCCGAGCTTCAGCGCCGCCGACTTCAGCGTGAGATCGTTGTCCATCGCGTAATGCGCGATCCGCGATGCCTTGTCGTAGCCAATCACCGGCGCCAGGGCGGTCACGAGCATCAGCGACCGCTCGACATACTCCTTGATCTTCTTGCGGTTCGGCTCGGTACCCTCGACCAGGAAGGTGCGGAAATTCGTGCAGCCGTCGGTGAGGATGGTGACGGATTGTGCGATGTTGTGGATGATCAGCGGCTTGTAGACGTTCATCTCCAGGTAGCCGCCGGCGCCACCGAACCCGACGGCGACGTCGTTCGCCATCACCTGCACGGCGATCATCGTCAGCGCCTCAGCCTGCGTCGGATTGACCTTGCCCGGCATGATCGACGAGCCCGGCTCGTTCTCGGGAATCCGCAACTCGGCAAAGCCCGCGCGCGGACCGCAGGACAAAAGGCGGATGTCGTTTGCGATCTTGTAGAGCGAGCCGGCGAGCGTGCGCAGTGTGCCGGAGAGCTGCACCAGCGCGTCGTGTGCGCCCTGCACGGCGAACTTGTTCGGCGCACTGACGAAGGGCAGGCCCGTCAACCGCGCGATCTCGGCTGCGACGGCTTCTGCAAAGCCCGGCGCCGCGTTAATCCCGGTGCCCACGGCGGTGCCGCCCAGCGCGAGGCGGAAGACGCCCTTGAGCGCGTCGTCGATGCGCGCCAGACCGTCGGCGAGCATCGCGGCATAACCGGACCACTCCTGCCCGAGCGTCAGGGGTGTGGCATCCTGCATGTGGGTTCGGCCGATCTTGACGATGTCGTCCCACTGGTTCGATTTCGCTGCGATCGCATCGTGCAGAGCTTCGACCGCAGGAACCAGCCGTTGCGTCACGTTCATCGCGGCCGCGATGTACATGGCCGACGGGAAGCTGTCGTTCGACGACTGCGACATGTTGACGTGATCGTTCGGATGAACCGGCAGCTTGCTGCCGAGCGCCGTGCCAGCAAGCTGGCAGCATCGGTTCGAGATCACCTCGTTCACGTTCATGTTGAACTGCGTTCCGCTACCCGTCATCCAGACGTGAAGGGGAAACATGTCGTGATGCTGGCCGGCGAGAATCTCGTCGCAGGTGTGGACGATCAGTTTGTGAATCTTGCCGTCGAGACGGCCGCCGGCGTAATTCGCATTCGCGGCCGCTTTCTTCAGGATCGCGTAGGACTGGATCATTTCGCGCGGCATCAGGTCCCGGCCGATGCTGAAATGCTCGAGCGAGCGCTGCGTCTGCGCGCCCCAGAGCTTGTCCGCGGGAACGTTCACTTCACCCAGGCTGTCTGTCTCTTTGCGGAGGTCGTTCATCCTTTGCCTCTCGTGGCAGTTGATGTCGGGAGCACTCTTGCGGCGCTGATCTAAAATGTACGGACCGCACGGCGCACACGCTTCCGCGAACGAACGTCCTTTTTCCGAATGGCATGGTGGGCGCCTCGACCTGCAACGAGCGAGCGCGCGTTTGGCGTGCGGAACACTCAGACAATCGCATGGCTTCAATGCTGATGCCTTCGATGCCGGCAGAGCCAGAGAACGTACCCCGACAATGCGATCGGCAGAGCGAGGCTCCAGGTTCCCAGCCACTTCGTCACGCAGCCACCGACAGCGGCTCCCAGCAGGAACATCAGGCAGATCGCAACCATCGCTCCACCGCCGTGCGCCGCATCGCGATCGGACGCGGCAACGAACTGATCGATGGCGCGGAGCATGTTTCCACTGGCAGTGACCGAGAGGTACTTCCAGCGTCCAACCTGCCTGAAACTCGCCGACTGCAACGCGACGCCGAAGGAGATGACAAGAATCACGATCTGATCGGGAACGCGATGAAGCAGCAGCATCGCCGTGGCAAGGCAGACGATTTCTCCGACGAGACAGCGCAGCGCCGCCCGGGTGCGGGCCGCCACCACCGCCCCCAGGACGAAGGCCACGATCGGAAGGAGATGGTGAAGCGCGCGCAGCCATTGCCCGGACTGGGCGTCGATCCCGAGGAAGACGACGTTGCCGGTCTGCGAACTCGCGAAGACGCCCAGCGACAGCCACGTGAAGGCGTCGAGGAAGCCCCCCGACATGCTCAAGAGAGAGGCAACCAGCAGCGATCGTTCCGGAGCGCAGGCCTCGACGCGCGTCTCGGCCAAGGGCTCCGTTGATGCGGCTTGCATCGCCATGTTCGCGGGTCCGCGAGGTCAGCAGCCGGCGTGCGGCGCGGCCTCTTCAGGCAGCAGAACGCGGCGCGGATGCGTGAATACGCCGTATCCATCATCGCGGGCGACGGCGAGCAACGTGATTCCCGCCTCGTTCGCTGTCTGGATGGCGAGCGCGGTCGGCGCGGAAACGGCAACGACGACCGGCGCGCCGATCATCGCAGCCTTCTGCACCATCTCTACCGAAACGCGGCTCGTCAGCAGCACGGCGCCGTCGCGAGCCGAGTTGCCGTCGCGATTGATTGCACCGGCGAGCTTGTCGAGCGCATTGTGCCGGCCGACATCCTCCCTGACCAGAGTAATGCCGGCGCGAGGCTGCCAGAAGGCCGCCGCGTGAACGGATCTCGTCTGTTGATTCAATATCTGGAGAGGAGACAGAGCCTGCATGGCGCTCAGCAGGTCCCGTGCGTGAAAGGCAACGCCGGGGCCCTCGACCGGCGACGGCGCACGACGTGCCTGTTCGAGGCTTTCGATGCCGCATAGCCCGCACCCGACGGGACCGCTGATGGCGCGGCGGCGCGAGGCCAGGGACGCAGCGCGGTCACCATCGAGCCACATCCGCACCTCCACGCCAAGCTCGTTCGAGATCAGCTCGATGCTCCTGATCTCGCTTGCGCGGCCGATGATTCCTTCGGTGAGGCTGAAGCCGACACCGAAATCCTCCAGATCGGCCGGGGTCCCCATCATCACCGCATAGGTCGACCCGTTGTAGGTCAGCGCGATGGCGCTCTCCTCGGCGACCAATCGCGACGTCGACCTCGTGCGGCCGCCGCGCCAGGCGATCTCCCGGTGCCGCGTGAATGTCGAACCCGTCATCATGGCTCACACCGTCGCCGGCTCGGCCGAATGTCGCGAGGCCCGGTTTCTGAGGGCGAGCCCGAACGCAATGAAGCCCCATCCCTGGAAGATCAGATCGACGACCAGCATCGCACCGAGTAGCCACAGGCTAATGGTCGGCCAGGCTGCAACCAGCATCACGCCGACGCAGAACGTCACGACGCCGGCGGCCACTATCCAGCGCCAGCCTGCGGCCGGCCGCATATGGAAGCCTACCCAGATCCGCGTCACCCCGGCGACGATCAGGAAAGCGCACATTGCGAGCGACAGTGTGAACGAAGCCAGTAGCGGATCGTAGAGGATGACGGCTCCGGCGGCGCCATAGATGATCCCGGCGAACAGCCAGAACAGGAAACCCCGCAGGCCGTGCACGGAGAAGGCATGCACGATCTGGAAGATCCCGGCGACTGCCATGGTCGCTCCAATGACGAGCACGGAGGCCAAGCTCGCCGCCATCAGATTGGCCGACGCAATGCCGCCGAGGATCAGTTCGCCAACCCCCAGTGCAACGAACCAGCCCCATTTTCCGGCAATCGCGTGAATGGCCCTTCCGAGCGACGCCTTCGAGTTCGACACGTCCGTCATGGCTTGACCCTTGTACGTGCGACCGGCCTAGCGGTCATGGATGGGAGCAAGCGTACAGAGTTTCGCTCGGGGTCATCTTTCGAGGATGCCGCGATATTGTTTCATCCGCACGATGCGGGTCTTTTCGGTGGGCTCACGATCAAACGGCGAGCGTTCAAGGCAGGTCTGCAGCCATCTTTGGCAGATGCAACGGCAGTGAGATGGTAAAGTCGCGCATGGACTTCCAACCACCCCTGCGCGGAAGCGAGGGTCGCCCTCGCTTCCGCGGCGTCGCAGCGATCGGCCGCCTTCGACACCAGGTCGATCACCAAGGCAAGCTCGTCATCGACCCGGCATCCTGTGCTTACGAATTCGGGCCGCTTCGTCCGGTCTCGTACAGGAACCAGATCCGCCGCTCCGTCTCATCGATCCAGTTTTCCAGCAGGCTTGCGGTGGCGACGTCGCCATACTCGTCGCAAAGCTCGTGGACCCGGCGCATTTCCCGCGTCAGCTGCTGGTTGTCGCTGCGCAGCTCGGCGAGCATGTCCTGGGGTTCGACATAATCCGCGTCGTTGTCGAGAATGCGCTGCTCGCGCGCGATCTGGCCGATCGAGCGCAGCGTCGTGCCGCCGATCTTGCGCGCCCGCTCGGCAATGTCGTCGGTCATGGCAAAGATCTGCTCGGCCTGCTCGTCGAGCAGCAGGTGATAGTCGCGGAAGTGCCTGCCCGATACGTGCCAGTGGAAGTTCTTGGTCTTCAGGTACAGCGCGAAGACATCGGCCAGCAGCGCTCTCAGCGCGGCTGGAATGTCCCGGTTCGCGTTGGCCCCGAGATCCGTCGGGCTCTGGAGATCCGCCTTGCTCATTGTCGTCATCCTTGTTGGAGGTTGAAAAACTTTAACCGCATGCTTCGCCGGCGCACGAGGGCTTCATTCCGCCGGCGTCGTCCTGTTCCGCAACGGCAGGAGCGCGATCGTTCCGAATACGCCATCGCGGCGGATCAACGCGTGGAACAGCCCTGCCGCGAGATGCAGCAGCACGAGGGCAAAGAACGCAAAGCCCAGATAGACATGGGCATTCCACAACAGCGTGTGCAGGCGGTCGCTCTGCGGCAGCAACGCCGGAATTCGAATGTCGCCATACAGAACGACTGGATAGGCCGCAGCCCAAAGCATGCCGAGCCCCAGCAACGGCATCACGATCATGAAGCCATACAGGAGCTGGTGCGACAAACGTGCTGCCAGCTTCATCGCCGGCGGAAGATCAGCCGGCAACGGTGGCGCGCTGTAGTGGCGCCGCAGAGCCAACCTGATCACGACGAGAGCCAGAAGAGTGACGCCGAGCGTCTTGTGGATCAGGATCAGCGGCAGATATGTCGGCGCCACGGTGGACACCATGCCGACGCCGATGAAGAGCATGGCGATAATACAGACTGCCATCAACCAGTGCAGGAGCCGCTGAAGCAGGGCGAAACGATGAGGAGCATTGCTCATGGCCTGGCGGTCTCGGTTCGAGAATAATCCCGGGCTTCGGCCGCACGCAAATCGTAGGACTTGCGGTAGACCGACGAGCGCGCGGCCGGGAAAGGATCGTCCGACACCCGGATTCCCTGCGGCAGCACGGTCGGATCGAAGTTGATGTCGCGGCAGGGCCCATCCCGCTCCGGTTCGATCCGCTGCACGATGAGCGTTCCGACCTGCACCGTACGGCGGCCCTCAGGCCAGGGCTTGCTCGGGTCCGCGGTCGGATCACCGGGATCGGCGACGGTCGTGACCATGGTCCAGCGTTGCGGGCCGGCGATCCGGACCCGTTCCGCTATCTCCTGCTCGAGAAAATCGGGACCGCGCTTTTCCAGCTCGGCTTGTGACAGTGAAACGACCTCCGCCGTCGGCAGCAGCGACCATCGCACCGCATGCTCTGCGCCCTTCGCATCCGTGAAGATGAAACTGTTGAGCCCGTGGTAAGGCTCCTCCGCATAGCTGGCGGTCCAGGGCGCCGTTTTGGCCCAGGCCGCGAAGGCGGCGAATTCCGGATTTGCCTGGATGAACGCCTTCATCGCCTCCGGATCCTTCTTGCCGGATGCAATCAACAGGTCGTGAAACGCCTGCGGCGTGGAGACTGCAAAGAACGGCGGATTGATCATCGCCATCCGCCACTCTTCGCCATCCGCCGTTGCGATCTGCAATCCCAAACCGCGCACGCGCGCGGTTGCGTCCACGGCGCTCGGATCGGCAGTGCCAAGATTGAAGCGGCCCAGAGCCGGATACGTGCCTCGCTCGAAGACCCTGGCTTTCGAGAGTTCCACGCCGTTCCCGTTCGCCTCGAAGGCGCCGGTGAAGCAGATTCCCTTGGCATGATTTCGCCGGTGCCCGAGCGGCGGGCCACTCGGGGGCGTGAGCGCCGCGATCATCAGATCCGGCGTCAGGCGCCCGGGCGAGAACCACCCAGCAGTGTAGGCAAACGCGGCAGCACCGCCCCCGAGGACGGCCACAATCAGCACCAGCGAGCCGAGCCTCGAGCGCGGCAGGTTGCCTGACTGATTCATCGCTTCTCCTTGCAATACGCAAGCCGCCCCGCAGACCGGCCCCACGGCCCGTTCTGTCGAGCGGCTCGGGTTCCGTTGTAGCTGGCGACCACGGCCGCGATCTTCTGAAACCGGATCGCCAATTTCGCGAAGGCACGTTCGTGCTTGCCCAGTATGCGGGGCTCGTCCTCACCGGATTTCGGGCTTTCTCGAAATATTTCGTGCGATCTGAAAATCACTCACCGGGCTCGAAAGACCCGCTTTGCGCCGGGGCCTAGTTCAAAGGCTCTTCGCACAAGGCCAGCGGTCGATCGACGAACGATGAACGTGTCGCGACGACGCTGGCGTCTTTGCGGAAGCTGGAGTGCGATTGGGGTTCGAATGAGCAAAGTGATCATCGTCACAGGAGCTGCAAACAGCATCGGACGAAGCACCTGCAAGACATTGGCGCAAGCCGGCCACACGGTCTACGTTTCGATGCAGGAAACGAAGGGCCACGATGATCACGGCGTCGAGGACGCCGGCAAGCACGGCGCGGAACTCCGAACCATCGCGTTCGACGTCGCCTCGGAAGCCTCCGTGAATTCGGCCATCGATGCCATCGTCGCCGAGAACAACCGCCTCGACGTGATCGTGCACAATGCCCGACAGGTCATCTACGGACCGGCGGAGGCCTTTACGCCGGACCAGCTTGCCGAGCTCTACGACACCAACGTGCTGAATGCGCAACGGGTCAATCGGGCCGCATTGCCCCAGTTGCGCAAGCAGGGCCAGGGCCTGCTGATTTGGGTCTCATCGAGCAGCGCACGTGGCGCCTCGGTTCCTTTCCTGGGAGCCTATGCTTCGTCAAAGGCCGCCCTCGATGCACTGGCGCTCGGCTATGCGGGCGAACTCGCGCGCTGGGGCGTCGAGACGACGATCGTGGTCCCCAGTGCGCTCGGACCCGGCCACTACATTCGCTCCGGCCGACCGCTCGACACGGCGCGGGCCGAGGAATACGCGGATGGTCCGACGGCCGACGTGAGCGAGATCGCGCAATCGGCACTTGCGCAGCTTCCGGCGAAGGATCGAACTCCGCAAGACGTCGCGACCGCCATAGCCGATGTCGTCGGCATGCCATTCGGACAACGGCCGCTGAGAGTTCATTTCGGTCCTGACGACGACGGAGCCGCAGCCGTCAACGCCATCGCCGACAGCGTCCGCATGGAACTTCTCCGCCGGATCGGGTTGGACGACATTCTCAAGCCCGCGTCCATCGGATAGGGCTGGGTGTCGTGGCGTCGCACATTCGTGATCAGGCGAGACCGAAGACCAGCCGCGGCGCTCGTTTCGACGCATCGATATAAGCTCCCGGTCGTTTCTGTAATCAGGGGTCGATTCCTGAAAATCCGGGAGCCTCTTCGGAGCCCCAGACGAAAGTGATACGTCCCAATCCTTTACCCTGTTACTGCCGAATGTTAGGTTTGAAAGGCCACTACGTTCACGCGTCTTGGTGTGCTTCCAAGTCATAGAACGTGACGAGTCGTGCGCCGGGTTGAAATTCCCAATGGCCCCCCGCTGGCAAAGCAACAACACGCAAAGCAGCAACACGATGGCCGCTGCCGGCCGCTCCGCCCAAGACGAAGCCGCCCGGGAGATCTTGGTCTTCGGGCCGTTTCGGCTCGACCCCGCGCAGCGGCGGGTTGAGAGAGACGGGAGCCCCCTGCAGCTGTCGGGTCGAGCATTCGACATTCTGCTCGCACTGGTCCGGCAGGCCGGCAACGTCGTCAGCAAGACAGAGCTTATGGCCACGACGTGGCCGGGCGCCGCCGTCGAGGAAAACAGCCTGCGTGTCCATATCGCCGCACTCCGCAAGGCACTCGGAGACGGCAACGACGGCGTCAGATATCTGAGCACGGTCTCCGGGCAAGGCTACTGCTTCGTCGCGGCGGTATCGCGCCCGGAACAGAGGCAACCTGCACCGACCAATCCGACTTACGTCCATAACCTGCCGGCGCATCCCCGGCAGATGGTCGGGCGTGAGCAAGCCATACAGGACATCTCGGAAAGACTGAGAGCCCAACGTTTCGTCACGGTCGTCGGCCCGGGCGGCATCGGCAAGACCACAGTCGCCATTTCCGCAGGCCACGCCCTGCTCGCGGAATTCGCCGGCAATGTCCACTTTGTCGGACTCGGCGAGACGGGCAGCGCCGCTCCAGTGCCGGCGATCGTCGCATCTTCACTTGGGCTGCGAGCTCGATCGAATGATCCCACGAATAGCCTCGCGACATTCCTGCGCGACATGCGGATGCTGCTCATTCTGGACTGCTGCGAGCATGTCATCGAAGCCGCGGCGGCGCTGGCCGAACGGCTCTACCAGGCAGCACCGGAGCTGCACATCCTGGCGACCAGCCGGGAGCTGCTGCGCGTCGAAGGCGAGTTCACATACCGGCTCCCACCGCTGCCGAGCCCGCCGGAGAAGATCGTTCTGACGGCCGCGAACGCTCTCGCCTACCCTTCGGTGAAACTCTTCGTCGAGCGTGCGACCGCGGGGGGCGGCGAGTTCGCGCTGACGGATGCGAACGCCTCTGATGTCGGCAACCTCTGCCGTCGGCTCGACGGTATCCCGCTTGCCATCGAGCTCACCGCCGGCCATGTGGGCGCATATGGCGCAAGAGCGATGGTCCAACTCCTCGACCAGCACCTCAATTTGCTGTGGGAGGGACGACGCACCGCGCTGCCTCGGCACCGGACACTGCGCGCAACCATCGAATGGAGCTACAATCTTCTATCCGACGCGGAACGCGTGATTCTCGGCCGGCTGTCAGTGTTCGTCGGCAGCATGACCCTGGACGCCGTGCGGTCGATTGCCGCGGGCTCGGAGGATGACGACACGATCCTGGCGATCATCGACAGCCTCGTCGCCAAGTCGATGCTTGCACTGAACACCGGCTCGCAACCGACCCGCTACCGCCTTGCCGACTCGACCCGGGCATACGCGCAAGAGAAACTTGCCGCCAGCGGGGACTCCGAAGCGGTCGCGCGACGTCACGCCTGCTACTTTCTCGGCCTCCTTGAGAAGATCGGCGACGAAGCGAACCGAGACCTTTCGACGGTTGCGGAGGAATTCGGCAACGTCCGCGCCGCACTGACGTGGTGCTTCTCGGATCAGGGAGACCGCAGAGCCGGCGTGGCGCTCGCTGCAGCATCGATACCGCTCTTCTTCAAGCTGTCGCTCCTGGCGGAATGCGAGCTCTGGGTCACCCGCGCCATCGAAGCACTCGATGACACCAATGGAGGCATCAGGCAGGGCCTCGTCCTTCACACGGCGCTAGGGGCGGCGCGCATGCTCACCGGACAGCTGGATGAATTGGGCGCAAATCACCTCCGCCGGGCGCTCGAGCTGACGGAAAGGATCGGCGATATACCGGGGCAGATCCGTTTGATCGACCAGTTGCATTTGCTGCAATTGTTCGTCGGCAAGTATGATGACGCATTCGGCATCGCCAAGCGCGGCGAAGCCATTGCCCTTGCCAACAACGATTCCAATGCGGTCGCGCGCATGCGCGTATTGCTCAGCATCTCCTGCCAGTATCTCGGCAAGTTCGTTGCCTCTCGCTCATACGTCGAAAAGGCATTGCGACATACGGGCCTGGACAAGGACGTCCTTAGCGGCCTCACCCTCGAATATCCCAAACGCGCTCAAATCACCCTTGCGCGCGTCCTCTGGCTTCAGGGATATCCCGATCAGGCGACGCGAATAGTGCGCCGCGCCATCTCGGACGTCATCGCAGCGAACCATCCGGTCATGTTCTGCAGAGCGCTGCCATGGGCATTCGGCGTCTTCTTCTGGAATGGCGATCTGGAGGATTGCGAAGAACACATCGACAGGTTCGTCGTGGAGGCTCGCAGGCACAACCTCGCCATCCTCCAGTTGGTCGGCGAGGCCATGAAGGGGATTACACTGCTGGCCAGGAACGAGACCGGTGTCGGACTCGCCATGCTGAAAGGCTCGATCGAGAAGCTGCAGAGCCTGTGCTTCGGTGCGGTGGCTGGGTTTCGCATGCCTCTCGCCGATGCCCTGGCGGCGACAGGTCACGGCGACGAAGCCCTGGAGATCATTGATCAGGCGATTGCCCAGGCCCAACACTGCAACTTCATGATGGACATGCCCGACATGTTGTGCACAAGAGCGAAAGCGCTGATGAGGAAGAGCAATCCGGATCTTTCGCAAGCGGAGCTGAGCCTCATCCGAGCACTCGACCTCGCCCGCCATCAGGGGGCGCTGGGTTATGAGCTTCGCGCGGCGATCGCGCTTGCGAGACTATGGCAGCGAGGCGATCGCCGCCGGGAGGCGTACGATATGCTCGCCCCCGTCTATCAGCAGTTTACCGAGGGATTCCAGACGCGCAGCCTCGTGGCGGCAAGAGGCTTGCTTGCCGAGCTGAACCCGCCACGCTCGCGCTCGTTTGCGGCCAAATGATCCTCTCCGGATCGCGTAAGCGCGCATCGCCTCGATCGCCGTGCAATCGCGATAGAGGGGTGCAGTCTCGAACGACGCGTGCGGGCGGCCGGTCCATGCTGAGTTGGCAATGAGACGTCGGCGCCGGCCATCGCCATCCATGGCACAGGCGGCGCCACTGGCGGATTGCGGAACGTTCCAGAGCACGGGGATGCGGCGCTCGCCGAGGCCGCACAGGCATCCGATCGATCGGATCTGATGCCGCTCCCCGGGGCCTCCATCGCTTACGATCCCAGCTTCACCATCATTGCGCGCGCGTCGCTGAGGTCCGCAGTCTCGAAGCCTTCGGTGAATTTGCCATACACGGAAGCGAGAACATCGCGTGCATCGGCCGGATGCCCCTCATTCATCCTCATTCGTGCCACGCTGATCGCCGTCCTCAGCTCCCAGAACAATGCACCCTGGCTCCGCGCCACCTCGAACGCCTTGTCGAAGGCCTGCTCGGCACCGCCCGTCGAGCGGCGCGCGCCGGGGAGCAGCAGCAATTCGCCCTTGATGCGCAAGAGCTCGGCGACATACCACCCTTCGTCCCTTGCCTCGCATCGTGCGAGCGCCTCGTCGGCGGTCGCGAGCCCTTGCGACACCTCGCCGGCCTCTCCGAGACACACGGCGAGCTCGCCGAAGGGAAGCAGGAAACGCGGCAGGAAGCGCGCCTCGCCCGCGAGCTCGAGCGCCTTGCGCAGCAGCGGCAATCCGGTCGCTACGTCGCCCCGGCGCGAGATCAGCACGCCCCTGAAGGCGCGTGCCCATACGTTCCACAAGCGGATCGGGTGGCGTTCGGTGTGCTCGATCAGCATCGTACAATACCGCTCCGCCGCGTCGAGATCGCCGGCCAGGAAGGCAATCGGGCAAGCACCCTGCCCGAGGACGCTGCAGAATGTGAGTGCGTGGCCGCTCGTCCGGCCTTCCTCGACGTTGCGCTCGACGACGCTCAAGGCCTGATCCGCGAGGCCAAGCAGCCACAGGATCCGCGCCTGGAAGTAGTGAGTTGAGGCCCGCAGGTCGAACCGGAAACGGATGACCTGCGGCTTGGCCGCCAGATCCGAGAGGCGAGACAAGGTTCGCCCGATGTGATGATACGCCTGCCGCTGGTCGCCGAGATAGTGCAGCGTGGTTGCAAGAAGTCGGTCGGCCATCATCCGGTCGACAGGATTGCCGGAATCGGCTACGGCGTCCGCGAAACGATGCGCAAATTCGAGGGCCCTGCGGAATTCGCCATTGTTGAACTGATCGATGCAGAGTCCCCAAAGCGCGCGCAACAGGTAGTCCCTGTCACCGAGTTGCTCGGCCAGCTGAAGGGTCGCGGCCCAGGCGGGACCGGCCTCCCGGGCTCTTCCAACACCGTACATCAGCGACCAGCCGCGCGCGGCCGACAGCTGCATGCGAAGCCGCGGCGCGTTCGCGGCCGTCGGGTCGAGGCGCGCCAGAGCGAGTTCGGTCCGCTCGCGGCATTCGCTGAGGAGCGACAATTGCACCCAGAGCGGGACCGCGGCCGCCGTCAAGGCCGCTCCGACCTGCGCGTCTCCGCCGGACGAGAAGGCCCAATCAAGGCTCGTTCGCACGTTGTCGATGTGCCGGCCATAGATGGTGAGCCACTCCGCCTGCGGCTTTACTTCGCTGTCAGCCTCGGCGTTGGCAAAGAATCCGCAATAGTATTTCGCCTCGCGGCGGGCGGCGTCGGGATATTCTCCGCCCGCGTGCAGCTTCTCCAATGCATAGGCACGCGTTGTATCCAGCAAGCGATAATGAGGACTGTCGCGGCGAATATCAGCGACAACGAGTGACTTTGCCACCAGCCTGGCAAGCTGGCCGGTCACGTCGCCGATATGCTCGCCGGCGAGCGCGATCACTGCATCGAGCTGGAATTCGCCGGCGAATATGCCGAGCTGCCGGAGCAGCCACGCCTCGTCGTCCGGCAGCAGGTCATAGCTCCAGTCGAGCGTTGCTCGCAGCGTTTGCTGCCTCGGCAACGCGGTACGACGGCCCGTCGTCAGAAATTTGAACCTGTCATCGAGAAGTGCCGCGATCCTCGGCGGGCTGAGCATGACTGCGCGCGCCGCTGCAAACTCGATCGCAAGCGGAATGCCGTCGAGCCGCCGGCAGATGGCTGCGATGGCGCCGATGTTCTCCTCGTCGGACGCGAAGCTTGAACCCAACGCCTTCGCTCTGCTCGTGAACAGCTCGACTGCGCTGTACGCGGAGGCGCCGGCGGGCTCGAGCCTGGCTTCAGGCGGCACGCCCAGAGGGAGCACGCGGTAGACGTGCTCCCCCTCGATGCGCAGCGCTTCTCGACTTGTCGCAACAATGAACGTCCCGGGACAGCGGCTGACAACGAGCTCGGCCACCTGGGCCACGGCATCAATGACGTGTTCGCAATTGTCGAGGATGAGCAACAATGGCCGAGGGCCGATCGCGCGTGCGATGGATTCAGGCGAAATCTCCTCGCCCTCGAGCTTGGTGCCGAGCACGCCGGCGATGACCGAGCAGACGAGCTTGGGATCGGACAGCGAGGCCAGTTCGACCAGCAACCGGTCAGCCGCCAAGCCGGTCGGCGGCGTTCTGGCCACCTCCAGCGCCAACGCCGTCTTTCCGATCCCGCCGGGCCCGACCAGGCTCACCACGCGATAGGCCGACAAGAGCCGCCACAAATGTGCGATCGCGGCGGTGCGGCCGATGAGATCGAACGACGCGCTGGGAATGTTGGTCGACGGCGGCAACCCGGTTGCGGCAGATTGTAGCGGGGCGTCCATATGCCGGATCCGCCACGCTCCCAGCAAACGATAACCGCGGCCAACAGTGGTTGACAGCATGTCGCGGTCAGAACCAAGGGCTTTTCGGATCGCCGCGATATGTACGCGAAGTGCGCTCTCCTCGACAAAGACGCCCCGCCAGACGCGCTCCGTCAGGTCGTTCTTGGTGACGAGTTGGCCCTCCGCCTGAACCAATTCCGCAAGAATCTCAAAGGCACGCCCCCCCAAAGGAACGAGCTCTCCTGCCGAACGCAACTCGCGTCTGACAAGATCGATCTCCCATTGCGCATAAATGTAGACGGGACGCTGGCCTGGCTCAGCCATCATTGGGACAGCCCAAGCGGTTTCATCATTTTCAGTCCAGCTTACCATCAACCCTTTCGAAAGACACAGGTTGCCGGACGGCGCCGCCGCCGGCCCCCGTCTCGGAATGCGCGCTCTTCAGCAGCCGCGGCAGATCGATCCTTCCAGCATCTTCTCGAGCCGGGCGTCGTCCTTGTCGATGGTCGGGTCCGTGCCGAGCAACGGCCCCTTCGTCGCGCGACCACCACTGTCGGACGACGGAAGCGCGGTGCCCAGCGAGTTCGTTCCAGGCGCGGCGGCGCTCGTCCCGAGCGCACCGCCGCTTGCCATCGACATATGCGATCCCATGTCACCGCGGGCAGACGCAATGCCCGAGAGCGCTACGCAGGCGACGACACAAACAACAGGGATTAATCTCATTGCTCACACTCCAAATGTTCAAACGACCCGCCTCCCAGAAACGGGCATCAGACGCGTTTGACCACGCACAATCGCGCGAGGATTCTGACAACGCTGACAGAATCTTCCCGCAGGAGTGATGCACGTCCTCCGGGACTTCTCGACCGGACGACCTACATAGGATTCATCAAAAGAATTTTCGGAAACGCCACCAGCCGAGCAGCGATCATCGCCAAGCGACTCTCCGCACAGAGCAAGCAATGGAGAATCGCTATGAGTGTATTCAAAATCCTAATCGCTGCGGCGCTACTCTCAACGGCAACGATATCGTCCGCATCCGCAGCCTGGTCCTTCGCCGATCAGGAGCCGGCAGCCTTTGCATCGATGTACCCCGATCGCGACGTGCTGAATGGCGGCGCGCTGACGCCGGCCGGACGAATGGGCCTCGAGCGGCCGGGTGGTGCCGCGCCCGTATTCGCCGCGGGCCACTACCACGTCCGCAACTGGCATCGATGATGAGGCACCACAATCGAGCGTCATGCAGATGATGGCGTCCAAAATCCGGGAGTGCGGCCGCGCCATGCGGCGCACGCTGCCGGCTTCGAAACAAGGCCAATCATGTCGATCCGGATAGCCGGTCCGGCAGTTGCGAAACTTAACAGTTCTTCAGCATCTTAAGCCGGGCTCGCGGCAGCACCCGCGCTATATTCGGGACCCGACTTCTGCACGTGCACGCCCAGCGACCGCAATACGCGTCTCTCCCGGGCCGGCGCGGCCGAACGACACGTCGTCGGGTTTGGTATGTTCGAAACCCGGCAGCGCCATGGAGGCACCGCTTGATTACAGGCAGAACTGGCTACTCGATTTCGGGCAACGCGTGGCGCCTGGGAAAGCTCGTCATCTCCTGCGCCGTGCTCGCAGTCGGCAGCGCTTCCGCGGAGCCGCAGTACGACCCCGGCGCAAGCGATACCGATATCCGGATCGGCAACATCATGCCCTACAGCGGTCCGGCGTCGGCTTACGGCATCATCGGCAAGACGATGAGTGCATACTTTCGCATGATCAACGACAACGGCGGAATCAACGGCCGGAAGATCAATTTCATCTCATATGACGACGCCTACAGTCCATCCAAGGCGGTCGAGCAAGCACGACGGCTCGTCGAGGACGACGAGGTGCTCGCGATCTTCGCGCCGTTCGGCACGGCCAGCAATGCCGCCATTCAGAAGTACATGAACCACCGGCATGTGCCGCAATTGTTCGTCATCACCGGAGCGTCGCACTGGGCCGATCCCGAACACTTTCCGTGGACCATCGGCTGGCTACCGAGCTACCGAACCGAGGCCCGCATCTATGCGGACTACATTCTGAGGCATCATCCAGGTGCCAGGATCGGCATTCTCCACCAGAACGACGACTTCGGGCGCGACTATCTGCTCGGGCTGAAGGACGTGCTCCAGGACAAGTACGCGCAAATGGTGGTTGCCAGCCTGCCATACGAGGTCAGCGAACCGACGATCGATTCACAGGTCGTCGCGATCAAGTCCGCCGCGCCCGACATATTCATCGACATAGCCACGCCCAAATTCGCCGCTCAGGCGATCAGGAAGCTCGCTGAGCTGGACTGGCATCCCATCCACATCGTGACGAACGTCTCGGTCTCGGTCGGCGCGGTGCTGAAGCCGGCCGGACTGGACAACGCAAAGGGAGTTCTCAGCGCGGGGTATCAGATGGACGTGACGGATCCACAGTGGGACAGCCATCCGGGCATGCAGCACTTTCGCGCGTTCATGGCGAAATACTTTCCGGAAGCGGATCGATCGGAGAGCGGGCCTCTGGTGGCCTTCAACATGTCGAGCGCGCTCGTGGAGGTGATCAGACGCTGCGGCGATGATCTGACGCACGAGAGAATCATGCAAGTGGCCGCGGATCTCGATTTCGAACTCGAAGCCTACATCCCCGGCATTCGAATAAAGACATCGCCAACGGACTTTCATCCGATCGAGCAGCTCCAGATGATGCGCTTCACCGGCGAGAGCTGGGAATGGTTTGGTCCGCTGCTCGATGGACGCGCTGACCAGGCGACGCCCTTGCCCGACTAGGACGCGAACCTCCCTGTGGGATGAGCCGTCGATGTCCGAAGTCAACGCACCGCGACGACTTCGTGCAAAGACGAAAATGTTCGTTCGATCAACACTGCGGATCCGACGCGCGCATGAACATGTCTCGCGTGCGGGCCGAGGCGTTCGGCGTCGCTTTCTCAAGGAGATGTTCGATGACTACACTGAAGCTCTTGTCGGCCGGATTCGTGGTCGCAGCCATGATTGCCTCCCCCGCGATGGCTCGCGAAGGCAACGCGAAGCGTACCAATGCCGAGGCTTATGCGTCGGCTCAGCGCGTTCCGGCCTCCTCCAAGCGCGGCTGCGCCCGTGCTCCCGACGTCGGTGCGTACGCAACCGCCCCCTGGCGGCGGCCGCCCTGCGAGCCCACCTCTGGCTATTGAGTTCGCGAACCGGATCAAGTCCGGTTGACGCCGACTGGAAGTTGATCGTCTCAACGTTCCGGATTTTGACCTCTCGGCGGAAGGAAGGACGGCGGCTCACGATCAGGCCGCCGTTCTTGCGACCGGTGCACGTCTCTCGGACGCATTTCTGCTCCGGAGGTCTTGCGCTGACGATCCTCGGCGAAGTGAGTAAATGATCCTTCCGTTGCAGACATCAGGCTCCTTCCAACCGCCTCTCCCACTGTGACACACGCCCGGCCGTCGTCACGAATTCGTGTATCGAACACGAATGCGTCGGGTGCCAGCATCGACGATGAACGAACGCCGGACTGAGCGGGCCTTCTTGACATGCCGACGATCTCCCCTCCAGGGGACCTAGGCGCATTGACGCTTTCAAATTCTTGCCACGGGTCGGTGATCTCAAGGGCGGGCTCGTGATCTCCTCTCGGATCACGGCAGCGAAGTTGATGCACGGACCCCTTATGTCATCTCCGGTTGATCGCACGTACTCTTTCGGACATTGGCTGATCGATTGCCAACGGAGGGAGCTGAGATACAACAACGTCACGGTGCCGATCGGAAGCCGTGCATTCGAGATTCTCGAGAAATTGGTGGGCTCCGCCGGCCTCCTGGTCACCAAGGACGATTTGATCGGAAGCGTCTGGTCGGGCCTGACCGTCGAAGACAACACGCTCCAGGTTCATATTTCGGCCGTCCGGAAGGCGCTGGGCGAGGATCGCAATCTGCTCAAGACGGTTTCAGGTCGCGGATACACGCTCGCTGGAACTTGGCGAAGCGGGCATTTGGATCATCCGGCGGCCGCACCGGTAACGATTCCGGCCGATGCGCTCTTTTCCAGCAACCTGCCGAGTATCCGCGCGCCTCTCATCGGTCGCGAGGATAGTCTAAGCGAATTGAGCGACGTGTTGTCCGCATATCGGGCCGTGACTCTTGTCGGCCCCGGCGGCATCGGAAAGACGAAGCTGGCGATCGAGCTCGCGCGCAGTGTCGCGCCTTCGTTCAACGATTCCGTAGCGCTGGTCGAGCTCGCGGCCCTGCAGGGTGCGGCTCTTGCGGCATCTGCGACCGCCCGTGCGCTCAGGCTCGCCTCGAATGACAAGGAAGTAACGCCCGCAAGCATCGCGCAGGCCATCGGGACCCGCCGCCTGCTTCTTGTCCTGGACAATTGTGAGCATGTGATCGAAGCGGCCGCGCAGATCGCAAGTGCCGTGCTCCACTATTGTCCGAACGTCACGGTTCTCGCGACCAGCCGCGAAGGCCTCCGCATCGACGGCGAATACGTTGCGGCCGTTCCGGCGCTGTCGGTCCCTGGTCCCGATATGCACGCTCCCGATCTGCTGCTCCGGGCAAGCGCAGTGCAGCTGTTCGTCGCCCGAACGCGGGCGCTGCGTGCGAGCTTCGTTGCCGGCGCCGAGGAGCTTCAGAAGATCGCCGCCATCTGTCGCCGCCTCGACGGCATTCCGCTCGCACTGGAGTTTGCCGCAGCCCGGGCCGCCAATCTCGGAGTAGACGCCGTACTGCTCCGCCTGGACAAGCGCTTCGAGCTCCTGAATGGCGGCCGCCGCGACCAGCTGCCGCGACACCAGACCCTGCGGGCGACCCTGGACTGGAGCTACGATCTCTTGCCGCCGGCAGAGCAGAACCTGCTTTGCCAACTCGCGGTGTTTCCGGCCGGTTTCACGCTCGATGCGGCCAGTGCGATGATGGACGACACTCTGTCGCGGTCGGACGTCATCGAAACCCTGTTCAATCTGGTCGCGAAATCGCTGGTGTCGCTGGATCCCTCCTTCGAGGGACGATGGCGCCTCCTGGAGAGCACTCGCGCTTATGCGCTGGAGAAGCTCGCAGACGCAGGCCTCGTCGAGCAGGCTGCCAGACGGCAGGCCGGCTTTCTCAGGCAGATCATCGCGCCGCTCGGCGATGCCTCTCCCGCTCCCGACGACATCTCCCGTTTCGCCCAGGAGATCGGAAACGTGCATGCGGCGCTCGATTGGGCGTTCTCGCCCGGTGGAGACACGGCGCTTGGAATCGAGCTGACGTCCGGCTTCGTTCCGGTATGGATGCAGTTGCTGTCCTTCGTGGAATGCTCAACGCGGATCGAGCACGCTCTTGCGCATTTCAGCCCCGGGTTCACCTGCGTTCCGAAGCTCAAGGCGCAGCTCTGTGTCGCGCTGGGATTCGCACTCCTCAACACCACGGGGTCGGCGGATCGCATGAAGGCGGCGCTGAGCATCGGTCTCGCGCTCGCCGAGGAATTGTCCGATCTTGAGCTTCAGCTCAAGGCGGTCTGGACCTTGTGGAGCTATAACCTCAACTCGGGCCAATATGCCGCGGCCAAGGACGTCGGCGAACGCTACCTCGAGATCGCGCTGCGCACCGGAAATCCCGCCAACGAGGCGGTAGGCCGTCGCCTGATTGGCGCTGCCGCCCATTTCTTCGGCGCGCAGGAGATTGCACGGCGCGAGCTGACCTTGTCCCTGGACGATTCGGCCCACGGATTGAGCGGCGGCACGAACCTGATGTGGTTCCTGCTGAATCAGAGCGTTCTTGCCAAGGCGATGTTGGCTCGCGTGCTGCTGTTGCAGGGAAAGATCGCCCAGAGCAGATCACTGGCCGCCGAGTGCCTCCAGGACGCCGAGCGTGAGAAGGACAAGCTTGCGATCGCCTACGCGCTCCGGAACGCCGTCTGCCCGATCGCGCTGATGACGCATGATCTCGCCGCCGCCGATCAGGCAATATCCTCCCTTCTCGAGCTCGTCACACGCGAAGGAATAGCTTTCTGGACGAGCTGGACGTCTTGCCTGAAGGGGCAGCTGTTGGTTTTGCAAGGCAACCATGACGACGGAATAGCGCTGCTGCGTAGTGGCCTGAAAGCGCGGACCGAGAACGGATGGCTGATGCGCAATCCCGAGTTTCTCGGATCGCTCGCCGAAGGCCTGCTCGCGAGCGGCGAGGCTGCGCAGGCCCTGGCCGCGGTGGAAGAGGCCTTGTCCATCTCGCGGCAAGGCCGGCAATTGTGGTGCCTTGCGGACCTGCTGAGGATAAAGGCTGAAGTTCTTCTGGCCAATGGCCCATCCGATCTCTCGCGATCCGAATTGCTGTTCGCCGAGGGACTATCCGTGGCCAGAGAGCAGCAATGCCGCTTCTACGAGCTGAAGGTTGCGGCGGCCTGGGCAAGGATCATGGCGAAGTCGAACCGTCAGCAGACGGCACTTGATCTCGTTGGTCCGGTCAGCGCTCTGTTCGATCAGGAGATCGATCTTCCCGCACTCACGTTTGCTCGCGCTCTGGCTGAAATACCGGGCATCTCGCTTTCGACATACGACGGCGACCGGCCCGCGTCTTGCACCTGCCACTAGGTTGCGATGACGCTTGAGGCCTGCAATTTCGCCTCAGCATCCCGGTGGCAGGATCGGCGACACGCCCGGCGTTGGCGCTGCACCCGAGGCGTTGGCCGGCAACACCGTCGCAGGCTGCGCCAGATTCATCGAAACCCCTTCCGCGCAAGCCGAGCTGTTCGGGCTGGGCACAACGGCGGCGTTCGGGTCGATGCCCGTGCCGCCGGCGCCGCTGGTATCCGCCAGGATCGTGCCGGGCGCGGGGCTTGCAGGTACCTGCGGAATCGAAAGCGGCAGAGATGCCGCGCTCGTCACCTGCCCTCCGGGCGTTGAGCTGCATGCCACTGTCGCACCTGTTCCCGCCGGCGCGGCCGTGGAGATTGTCCCGATGGAGCTGCCGTTCTGTCCCGTGACCGGCGGGATCGGGGCCGCGATGCCCGATGTCGAAAGGCCAGTGCTCGATACGGTCGGTGTCGCCGGCAACGGCGTTGGCGAGGTCGCCGGCGGAGCGCAGACGACCACCGTCCCGGGCGTCGTGGGATCCGAGGCGAGCGGAACGGGCGCCAGCGTCGTATCCGGAACGCCCGGCACGGTCGTTGCCGAAAACGGCCCCGGACTGTTGAGCGGCGAGATCACGATCGCGCCCGGCACTGTCGGCAGATCCATTGCCGTGCTGCCGGTCGTTGCGATCTGTGCCTGGCCCGGAGAGATGCCGAGCAGCAGAGCCATTGCCGTTGCGAACGCGAGCCGCATCATCTTTTGGTGCCCTAACTCACTTCGCTCTTGCGAACCGTGACCTTGCTGCCCTCTGCCAGATTGACCGCAGGATTGAGCACGACCTGATCGCCGGGCTGCACGCCGTCGCGCACTTCCACCGTGGTGCCGAAATCCCTGGAGATCGAGACCTGCTGAAAATGAACCGTACCATTCCGCACGACCGCGACATGGAGGCCGTTCTGATCGAAGACGAGCGCATCGGACGGGATCGTCGTCGAGGGCGTCCTGCGCGGGATCGATAATTCGACCGTGCAATAGATGCCGGGACTGAGCAGGCCATCGGGGTTGGGCACGTCGATCTCGGTCAGCAACGTCCGGCTCCCCGGCTGCAGCGCGGTCGCGATCCGCGTGACCTTGCCCGCAAACGTCCGCCCCGGAATCTCGGGGACGCGGATATCCGCGTCGACGCCCGGAGCAACGCCGAAAGCCTCGTCCTGCGGCACGAAGACCTGGGTTCGGATAACGTTGGAGTGCATCATCGTGAACATGAAGGTGGAGCCGGACTGCACCAGGCTGCCATTGTCCACGTTGCGCTGCGTGACCACGCCGTCGAACGGCGCCACCACGCGCTGGTAGGACTTCTCCTGCTGGAGCACGCGAATCTGCGCCTCTTGCGCCGCGATGTTCGACTGCGCGACGCCCACCGCGCCCTGCTGTGCGCGCAGGGTGAGACGATCGTTATCGCCCTGTTGCGCCGTCAACCAGCCCTGCTTGACGAGATTGCTGTCGCGCGAATTGGTGACGTCGGCCAGTTCTCGGCTCGCTTGCGCTTGCTGAAGTGCGGCCTGGTCCTGCGCGAGCGTCGCCTGCGCCTGCGCGATCTGCTGGTCCAGCTCGGGAGCGGTGATTTCCACGAGGAGATCGCCCTTCTTCACTCGATCGCCGATGTCGACGTAGCGCTTCTCGATATAGCCGCTGGTCCGCGCGAAGATGTTGGCAGCCTCGAACGCGGTCGTCGTCGCCGGCAAGGTGACCTTCATGAGGTCGCCGCTAGCCTGGACCGTCGCCACGCGAACTTCCGGAACGTTGGTCCGAACCTGCTCTGCCACTGCGGCGACCTCACGCGCGGCCTCATAGTGCCGCCAGCCGCCGATGCCCAGACCGCCCGCAAGTAGCAGGAGCACGCCTCCCCCGAGCAGCGGACCACCGTAACGGCGCTTGGATCGTGCGACCTTGCCCGGCAGCTCCACGATCCTGAGGCTCTCCGCTCCGGGGCGGTCTGCTGCCTCGTCGTCATCGGACCGTTCGCGAACATCACTCATTCCGGTTGCTCCTCGAATACGCCGTGGCGGGGCTTGCCGTCGTTGCCCTTGCGCAGCATGGCGAAGAGATAAGGCACGATCAGCAAGGTGGTCGGAGTTGCGAACAGCAGGCCGCCGATGACCGCCCGCGCGAGCGCTGCATTTTGCTCCTCACCCGGCCCGCCGATCGCCATCGGGATCATGCCCACGATCATCGCCGCCGCGGTCATCAGCACCGGCCGGATCCTCGTCCGGCCCGCGCTCAGCGCCGCCTGGAAGGCGGAATGTCCCTTCAACTGCTCGTCCCGCGCGAACGTCACGAGCAGGATGGAATTTGCGGAGGCAACGCCGACCGCCATGATGGCTCCCATCAGCGAGGGCACGTTCAGCGTGGTCCCGGTGACGAACAGCATCGTCACGATGCCGCAGAATGTCGCCGGCAGCGCCATGATGACGACGAAGGGATCTCCGAAATTCTGGTAGTTCACGACCATCAGCAGGTAGACGAGAATCGCCGCGAACAGCAGTCCAATCCCGAGATCGCGGAACGACTGATGCATGCTCTGGATCTGTCCCAGAACCTGGATCGAATTGCCGGGCTGCAGTTGCTTCTGAAGGGTGGACGTCACCTTGTCGATATCGGACGCGACGCTGCCGAGATCGCGGCCCTGGACGCTCGCATAGACGTCGAACACCGGCTGGACATTGGCCTGGTTCAAATTGGTCGGAACGGTGCCCCGCTTGAAGGTGGCGACATTGCTGAGGAGGCCAGGCACCGTCTGCCCGCTTGCGGCGAGCGATGCCGACACCGGCGTGTTGCCCAGGGCGTTCAGCGAGTTGGCCCTGTATTCGGGTGTCTGCACGGCCAGGTAATAGGGGATGCCTGACGTCGGATCAGTCCAGAAATTCGGCGAGACCTGCGCGGACGAACTGAGGCTGACATTGATATTGGTCGCCACCGTGCTCGCATTGAGACCCAATTGCGCGGCGCGAGTGCGGTCAATGTCGGCGTAGAACGCGGGAGCATCGACCTCCTGCTGCAGATGCGCGTCGACGACACCGGGGATCGCCGCAAGACTCTTCTGCAGCTCCTTGGCCACGGCCAGGTTGTTGCTGCCGTAACCGACGGTGCGGACATCGATCTGCGCCGGGAGACCGAAGTTCAGGATTTGCGTGACGATATCGGCCGCCTGGAAATAGAACGTGTCCTCCGGAAATGCCGACGGCAGCACCTGCCGCAGCTTCCTGATGTAGTCCGCAGTCGGCTTGTGCCCGTCCTTCAGCGATACGAGAATGGTGCCGTCATTCACGCCGATCGTGGAGCCGTCGGTGAATGCGAGATTGTAGGGCCGCGCCGGAAGGCCGATATTGTCGACGATCAGCGCCCGGTCGCGCTCCGGAATAACTTCGCGGATCTTGTCCTCGACCGCCTGGAAAATCGCTTCCGTCCGCTCGATTCGCGTCCCCGCGGGCGCACGAACATGGAGCTGGATCTGGCCGCCGTCGATCAGGGGATAGAAGTCCCTGCCGACATAGACGAACATGGTGGCTCCGAGCGCCAGCACCAGCACGGCGACGACGGGCACGATGACGCGACGACGCAACAATGTCAGCAGGAGATCGGAATAGCCGTCGCGCAGGTGCTCGAACCCGCGCTCGAACGCGGCGGAGGCGCGCGCGAATATGTTCGACGATCGCTCGCCCTCGCCATGACGACGCTCGCCCTTCAGCAGCAGGCCGATAGTGATCGGCGTGAGCGTCCGCGACAGCCCGTACGACGCCAGCATCGCGAACACCACGGCGAGGCCAAGCGGCGTGAACAAATATTTGGCCGGGCCCTCCAGGAATACGACCGAGGTGAACACGCAACTGATCGCGAGCGTGGAGACCAACGTCGGAATAGCGATCTCGGCGGCTCCGTGCAGGGTCGCTTCCGACAACGGCATGCCCTCTTCGGTCCAGAGCCGGTGCGTGTTCTCGATCGTCACCGTCGAATCGTCGACAAGGATACCGACCGCGAGGGCAAGCCCGCCGAGCGTCATCGTGTTGAGGGTCTCGCCGAGAAAATACAGGACGACCAGCGAGGACAGCATCGCCAGCGGGATCGAGATCAGGACGACCAGCGTCGATCGCCAAGACCCCAGAAACACCAGGATCATCAGCGCGGTCAGGCCGGCCGCGATCGCTCCTTCGCGCAGCACGCCATTGACCGAATGGGTGACGAATATCGACTGATCGAACAACTCGTTGATCTTCAGCCCCGCCGGGGCCGACGCGCGGATCGACGTCAAGGCCGCCTTCACGCCGTTGACGACGGCGAGGGTAGAGGCGTTCCCGTTCTTGATGACGCTGAGCAAAACGGCCCGGTGGCCGTCCTCGCGGACGATATTCTGCTGGACCTGGGCACCGTCGCGGACCTGGGCGACGTCCTTCAGGAAGATCGTGGCCCCGTTGGCGAACTTGACCGGGATCATGTTGAGATCCTGGATCGTGGCCGGCGTTGCGTTGGTTCGAACGGTGTACTGGGTGTCGCCGATCTTCGTCGTGCCGGTCGGCAGCGTCAGATTCTGGGTGTTGACCGCATTGACGATGTCGAGCGGCGTCAATCCGCGCGACAGCAGCTTGTTCGGATCGATATCGACCATGATCTGCCGGTATTTGCCGCCGGCAGGCGTGGGAAGGGTCACGCCCGGAACGGGAGCCAGTTGCTGGCGGACCCGGTAGATGCCGAAATCGTAGAGTTGCTGCTCGTTCAGGCTGTTTGACTCGAGGCTGAGCTGGAGCACCGGGACGCTCGAGGCATTGAACTGCACGATGATCGGCGGCTGGATGCCCGGCGGCATCAGGGCGCGGATGGCATTGGTCGCCGAGACGATCTGCGAGATCGCGAGATCGAGATTGACGTCGGGCTGGAAGTAGATCTTCTGAACCGAAAGGCCGTTGAGCGTCTGTGCTTCGATATTCTTGATTCCGGTGACGTTGGCGCTGATCGAATATTGGCTGTAGGTGCTGACGCGCTGCTCCATCTCCGGCGTCGAGAGGCCGGTGTAGCTCCAGATGACCGTGACAACGGGGATCCGAATCTCTGGGAAAATATCCGTCGGCATCGACCGGATCGCGATCCCGCCGAGAAACAGGATCAGCGCGGCAAGCACATAAAATGTGTGCGGAAGCCGTAGTGCGAAGCGAACAATTCCCATGGTGGTCTGCCTGGAGCGAGGGACGCGGGATCTTCGGACAGGTGAGGACGGTCGGAGCTCCGTTCAAATGAAAACGAATTCAGACGTTGCATACGGCGGCGCGTGGCGCATCCTGCGCGGCGAGCATCACGGCCCGCTTGACCTTGGCAAAGGCACGAATCTCGATCTGTCGAACCCGTTCGCTGGAGATGGACAATTCGCGGGCCAACTGATCGAGCGTCACGGGGCATTCCGTCAGCCGCCGCGCCTCGAAGACATGACGCTCCCGCGCCGCAAGCCCGCCCAGCGCAACCCGCAAGGCTTTGGCACGCCGCTCCGTCTGCTCGTGATCGGCGAGCATCGTCTCGGCGTCGACCGCCCCATCGACCAGCAAGGCTTCCAGCTCGGTTCCGCTTTCCTCGCCACCGACGCGCGCGTTCAGCGACATGTCGCCATTGAGCCGCGCATCCATCTCGATCACCTCACGCGCGGTCACATCGAGCTTCCCGGCGATCAATTCGGCGACGTCAGGCGTGAGCCCTGACATCACGCTGCCGGTGGCTTTCCTGATCTCGCTGCGGAGCCTGAAGAACAGCTTCTTCTGCGCAGCCGTCGTCCCGATCTTGACCAGGGACCAGGAGCGCAGGATGTACTCGTGAATGGCGGCCTTGATCCACCAGATCGCATAGGTGGAGAAACGCGCGCCGCGGCCGGGCTCGAAGCGTGACGCTGCGATGACGAGGCCGAGATTCGCTTCCGCGATCAGGTCGACCATCGGAAGTCCGTATCCCTTGTAGCCGCGCGCCAGCTTGGCGGCGAGCCGGAGATGGCTGGTGACGAGCGCATCGGCTGCGCCGCGGTCTCGTGTCTCGTGCCAGCGACGTGCCAGCTGCTGCTCCTGACCTGGCTCGAGCAGTTCGTAGCGTCTGATGGCCGCGGAATACGCGCTGAGGAACGGTGCCGATACCGCTGCGCCCGCAGCGGCGACGGAAGCACTCCTCGCAACTTCGTGGCTAGTCTGCATCTGTCACTCCCACACTCCAGGCCGGCTGATCGATCTCGAAGGCATTGCGCATCATTTGGCTCATCCCATCAGATCGGCGTCTGCGTGCCGCAATGTCCGGGACCGGCAGGTGGCGGCCTTGTCCGCCCGTCCGGTCCAGGCGAGGATCTCGATCCGCCCTCCGGGCGCGGGACCGACGATCAGCCGGAAGCCGTGCAGCTTGACGATGGCGGCCACCAGGCTTAGCCCCAGCCCGACGCCCGGCGTGTTGCGCATCTTGTCGGAGCGATAGAACCGCCGCAGCACCGCCTCGCGCTCCTGCTCGCTGATGCCGGGGCCCGTGTCGCTGACACGCATGAGCGCCGTGCCGTCCTCCGCTTCCAGCGCGAGCTCCACCCGTCCGCCCGATGGCGTGAACTTGACGGCATTGTCCACGAGATTGGCGATCGCCTCGAACAGCAGGTCCCGGTCGCCCCACACCTGCACATTGCGCTCGATGACGACACCGAGGGCGATGCGCTTGTCCTCGGCGATGGGCTCGTAGACGTCGCACACTTCCCGCAGGATCTCGTCGAGCGCGACCTCGCCAAAGCCGGCCATGCGACGGCTGTTCTCAATCTCGGTCAGACGCAGCAGGGCGGTGACGATCGCGAGCGACTGGTCGATACCGGCGATCGCCTTGTCGGTAATCTCCTGGAGCTCCTCCAGCGTTGCCGCATGCGTGCGCCCGCGCTCCAGCGCCAGGCGGACGCGCGTGAGCGGCGTCCTGAGATCATGGGCGATGTCGTTGCCGACGCCGGCGAGCGCGTTGATCATCGTCTCCATCTCGTCGAGCATGCCGTTGACGATCCCGGCCAGCCGCGCGAATGGATCGTCCGTTCCGCCCTCCGGGAGCCGCTCGCGCAGCTCGCCGGCCACGATGCGCTGGACCCGTTGGTTCACCTCCTCCACGCGTCTCTGGGCGCGGATGCTCAGCCAGGCGCCAGCCAGCAGACAGAGGCTGAAGGCCGGCAGCAAGCCCAGGGCCAGCGCCTGCCCCACCACGCTCGATATCTCGCGCGTCTCATCGACGTTCCGTCCCATCACCAAGACATCGCCGCCATCGAGACGTCTGCCGACCGCCCTGACGACCGGAACGTGGGCTGCCGGCTTTTCGAACAGATCGAGCCGCACGCCCTGCACCGCGCCATCAAGCCCCAGCTCGCGCGGCAAATGGTCGATGTTGCCGGCCAGCCTCGTGCCAGCGGCATCGAACAGTCCCGCGTATTGCACGCCCCTGGAATCCTGCTCGAGATGATCCGCGATCGCGCTGATGCGGCGGGCCGGCGGCAGGTCTGCGATGAAGTGAATCCGTGTGGTGATCATGCGATCGGATCGCGCGACCAGATAGTCGTCGAGCTTCCAGTAGATGAACGCGAACAGGCCGACCACGAACAGCGCGAAGGCGGCCGCCACGGCCAGGGCCCAGAGGAACGTGCTGGAGCGGATCAGCTGGCTCTGGTGCATCTTGCGCCCCTATAGCCGCGAACGCAGAACGAAGCCGGAGCCTCGGACATTGTGGATCAGCTGCACCTCTCCGGGACCGTCGACCTTGTGACGGAGCCGGCCCATATGCACATCGATCAGGTTCGTGGTCGCCGGGACGAACTTGTAATTCCAGACCTCCTCGAGCAGCATCGCGCGCGTCAGCAACTGATCGTTCCGGCGCATCATGTATTCGAGCAGACGGAATTCGCGCGGCAACAGCTCGAGCTCGCGCTCGCCGCGTCGCGCGGTCCGCTCGATCAGGTCGATCTCGAGCGGCCCGACATGCAAGATGGTTTCGCGGCTGTCGGTCGGACGGCGCAGCAGCGCCTCGATCCGCGCGACCAGCTCGATGATCGCGAACGGCTTTGTGAGATAATCATCTCCGCCCATGCGTAATCCGCGCACCCGGTCGTCAACCGCGCCGAGCGCGCTCAGGACCAGCACGGGCGTCCTGACCTGGTCCTTGCGTAGCGCCTCGATGACGGCCAGCCCGTCCATTCCCGGCAGCATGCGATCGACGATCATGGCATCGGGGCTCGATGTGCGCGCGCGGTCGAGACCGTCGACGCCGTCGCCGGCCCATTGCACCTCGAACCCGCGATCGGCGAGCTCGGCGACAATTGCCTCGGCGGTCTCGGCGTCGTCCTCGATCAGGAGAATCCGGTTCATGATCCTCGTTCCGCGTTCCGCACGCCGTTTCGGCGCGCGGTGAGGAAGCGAGGGTTCAGCGGCACGCGGTGTCATGCTCAATGCCCGCCCGCGTCGAACGCGCGGCGCTGATGTCGCCTGACGCCGGCCACTCGCTGCGGTACAGGATAGGCTCGCGTCGCATGGGGCACCATTGAATTGCAGTTCATGGTGCGGACCGCGCGCCTCGCGAGCAGCGCCAGTGCAAGGGCGATGCGTGTTGCCAATGTCGTGATCATCTTCCGGGCTCCGCTGCCAACTGCGCTGGATCGAACATATGCCGTCAACGCACGCGCTGTAGTTTCAGGGGCCACGGATGTTATGCATTCGCACGATCGTGGTTGCGACGCCGCATCGGGTCACGGGCGGTTGAACTGCGGTGAGCAAATCGTGCGTTTGAATCGCGACCGATCGTTCACACGTCGATGACGAGCCGGCTTGGTTCGGCCTGATGTCATCAATGGAGAGAGCGAATGACCACGTCCAAACTGTTGTCGATGGGATTGATCGCAGCCGCCATGCTGGGCGGCCCCGTCATGGCGCGCGAGCACCATCGCGTCGTGCAGCAGCCCGCGGTGGAAGCCGATACGGTCGCGACGAGCGCGCCATTCTATCCGGGCGAACGCGCCTGCATTCCGGCACCGCGCGTCGGCGCCTTTGCCACCGCGCCGTGGGCCGGCAACAACGTGCCTTGCGAGCCGGGCACGGGCAGCTTCTGATTGCACCAACGCGGCCGGCCGGATGGCTTCGCCGGGCGCTTCACATCGAATGAGAGAGAGCGGGCTGTTCGATTCAGCCCGCTCTCTTGCGTGCGCCGCCACCACGCGCGGCACGTTCACCTTCGCGCGCGGCGCCTGATGTCTGACGCCGAATTCAGTTGGATTGCCGCGCGGCGCACCTACCTCTCCTGCATCACACGCCCGGTCATCAGCAGCCTCGCGCGCACAGCACGATCCGGCAGCGGGCCTCAGGGATGACCGGGCAGCTCAACACGAGAGGAGTTTTCCATGAAACGAGCCATCATGATTCTGGCAACAGCAGCGCTCGCCTCGACGCTCGCCATCGGCGCGGCCGACGCGCACGGTGGAGGAGGTGGAGGTGGCGGCCACGGCGGCTTTGGCGGTGGCGGCTTCGGCGGTGGACATGCGGGCTTTGGCGGCGGCGCGCATTTCGGCAGCATGGGGCATGAGGGCGGCTTCGGCGGCGGCGCCCGGTTCGGCGGCGAGCACCTCGGCTTCGGCGGTCATGCCGACGGTCTCCGCCAGCACGCGTTTCACCACTTCGGCCGCTACCGGCCCGGATATGGATTCTACGGCGCCTACCCGGATTGCTATGATCGGTACGAGTTGCATCCCAACCAGCCGTTGCCGCTGAGCTGCAGCTAGCCCCAACCGCTCAACAGCCATCGGCCCGGACCGACCAAAGCGCATTGCCGTCTTGTTCGAAGAAAATGGCGATGAAACGTATCCCACGCTTGCGAAGCCAAGATGCTCTCTCGAGAGCATCTTGGCTACCGAACGACCAACAGACTCAATGTCTTCCATGCCGTTCCAACACGAGCCCACTGTTACAGGCTTGAGTTCTACCGGCTCGCTCCAAAATGACGACCGCTCTGATCGCGCAGATTGTCCGATTTGCTCGTCCCGACATCCAAATCTACGACGCGCACGTTTGAGCAAGTGCCCGAGCCTGCTCTGAGAGCGTCAGCAGCGCAACAATTGGCATGTGCCGGCAGTGCCCTTCAGTCGCCGAGCGGCCCATTTGAATTCCCGTCCGTCCCCTTCAGCAACTCGTATTTGATCCGGCGCATCCGCGTCTGGGCCTCGAGCGGCTTGCAATAGGCCGTCGACGCGGCGAGCAGATCGATGGCCGCGAGAAGGGCATAGCGCGACGCGGTCGGCTTGAGCGCATCGGGCGCTTCGGGCACTTGCACGCCGAGCGCAATATCGGCGATTGAGGCCAGCCTGCTTTGCGGCCTGGTAATCGCGACGACCAGGGCGCCGTATCGCTTGGCGATACCGGCTGCCTCAATCACCTCGTTCGCTGCACCGGTGGTCGAGATGGCGACGACGACATCGTCCTCGCCCAGGGTCGCGGCGATCATGCGCATCAAGCTCGGGTCGGAGGTGTGAGAGACGGCGATCCCGAGACGAAAGAAACGATTCTGAACCTCCATCGCCGCAAGGGTCGAGCCGCCGCCCACGCCGAACGCTGCAAGTTTCGAGCAGCGCGAGATGGCTTCGGCAGCCCTCTCGATGTCCTCCTTCCGCAGTCCCTCTTCGGCAGCAGCGATTGCGCGACGAATTTCCTGGAACACCGACCGCCAGAGAGCGGGGCGCGCCAGATCCGTGCCGACATGCGGGGGCAGCTCAACGTAAATCCGCCCAACCGCCATTGCTTGAGCCAGCCTCACCTTGAGGTCACGGACGCCGCGACAGCCGACGGAGCGGCTGAACCTGGTCACTGTCGGTTCACTGACACGCGCGCTGCGAGCCAGCTCCGCATTGCTCGCGTGAATGGCAAACTCGACGTCGGCCAGCAGCGCCATGGCAACACGCTGCTCCGAGGGGCTGAGACTCGGAGCACTCTGTCTGATGACAGAGATGATGTCGCCGGCCACGAACGCGTCGCGGCGCGACGGGGTCGAGACTGCTGTCCCCGCGGCTTTCGCCGGGTGAATTCGCTTCGCACGCGGCATGCGCGCCCTTCCTCAAGTCGGATTAACCTGCGCCCTTGGCCAGGAGATGGTCGTAAGAAACCTTCAGCCTCGATCAATCCACGTATCGACAGATCGGCAGTCTATCGCAACTTTCCACTTGAAACTTAGCATATTCTGTATGTAACTTTCAAACAAACGATAACGCGCCGCCGGGTCAACGCCTGAGGGCGCATCCCCTGCAGGTGAAGGCAGGCGGCTGAAACAAGGTGGGAGGGGCGATCATGAGATGCGACCTCAGTGTCTTGATGCGCGGCGCCGTTGGGATCGCCACCGCATTGTTTCTCAATGCACACGCCAGCGCGGCCACCCTGCTTCGCGAAGCCACCATCGGCGAACCGCCGCCACTTGACGTCATGCTGACGACAGCCGACGTCGCATCGGTCATCGGCCGCCACATCTTCGAAACACTGTATGCGCTGGACTCGACCTATACGCCACGCCCGATGCTGGCCGAGAGCGATCGCGAGGAAGACGGCGGCAAGACCATCGTCATCAAGCTCCGCGAAGGCGTTCCCTTCCACAACGGCAAGGAGATGACCGCCAAGGACGTGGCCGCCTCGCTGACGCGGTGGGGCAACTTCGGTGCGCGCGGCAAGCTCCTGATGGCCGCAGCCACGTCGGTCGAAGCGACGGGAAAGTACGAAGTCACGCTGAAATTGTCCGCGCCGAACGGCGCCTGGAAGAACCTCATTGCGGACGTCAATGGTGGCCTTGCGATCTATCCGGAAGAAATCGCCGCCAATGCCGGCAACCGACCGATCGAGCAGAAGGACTATGTCGGTACCGGGCCTTACAAGTTCGTGGAGTGGAGGCCGAACCGCTATGTCGAGGTGGAGAAATTCGATGGCTACAAGCCGGTGAAGGAAAAGGGCGACGGCTTCGCCGGCGCCCGCATCGCCATCTTCGACAAGATTCGGTTCATTCCGGTCCCGGACGTCGGCACCCGCGTGAGCGGCGTGCAGGCCGGCGACTACGACTATGCGGAAATGATCTCTGGCGATCTGTACGAGTCCCTGAGCAAGGACCAATCGGTGCAGGTGCAGCGTACGAACGCGCCGATCTTCGGCCTTTTCTTCATGAACTCGAAGCAGGGAATCCTGAAGGACAACTACAAGCTCCGCCGCGCCATCCAGACCGCGCTGGACAAGTCGCAGGCCCTGCGCGTCGCCTTCGGCTCCAAGGACCTGTGGAACGCCGAGGGATCGATCTTTCCCAAGGGCACGCCCTGGTACTCGGCGGAAGGCGGTTCCGGCTACAGCCCGCACGATCCAAAGAAGGCCAAGGAGCTCGCCAAGGAGGCGGACTACGCGGGGACTCCGATCCGCCTTCTGGTCTCGACAAACTATCAGGCGCACTATGACGAAGCCTCGGTCTTCACACGCCAACTGGCCGACGCCGGGATCAATGTTCAGATGATGGTCGTCGATTGGGCGACGCTTCTGAAGATGCGAGGCCAGCCGGAACAGTGGGACATCTTTGTCACCCACCATTCGTTCTCGCCCGATCCGCTGCTCCTCACGTTCCTGAATGCGAGTTATCCCGGGTGGTGGGACAGTCCCGAGATCAGTTCGCTTCGGGCCGAGCTGATCAAATCGACCGATCCGACCGCACGCAAGTCGACATGGGACAAGATCCAATCGCTGATCTACGATCAGGTGCCGGTCATGAAAGTGGGCGATGCCTACACCTATGACATCGCTTCTCCCAAGTTGAAGGGACTGAACCCGAACGGTCCCGTGTTCTGGAATGTGTCCACGAAGTAAGGACGGGCAATGAGACCGCTGGGAATGTCGAGCGCCGTCACCGGCGCGCATCATCGCCGCTGATCAGCCGCACAATCACATGTGGTCTTACGCACTCAAGCGCGCGGGAACGACGGCGGTGACGCTTCTGGCGGCGTCCGTTATCATCTTTGCCTTCATCCATATCGTTCCGGGCGATCCCATCTACGTCCTGCTCGGTGACACCGCGACCCCCGATCAGATCGACGCTCTGCGACACCAGCTCGGCCTCGATCAACCGATCATCCTGCAATATCTGACCTGGATCGGCCATGTGCTCGAGGGCAACCTCGGACGGTCGATCTTCTTCCAGGCGCCGGTGCTGTCGGTGATTGCCGACGGTGCCGAGACCAGCGCCTTGCTCGCCACCATGACGATGATCTGGGTTACACTCATCGGCGTGCCGATCGGCATGATCGCGGCGGTTCGGCACGGCACCTGGCTCGACCAGGGGCTGTCCGGCGCGGCGATGCTGATGGCCTCGATTCCCACGTTCTGGGTCGGGCTCTATTTGATCCTGATCTTTGCCGCGTGGCTTGGCTGGTTTCCGAGCTCCGGTTATCCATCGATCTTCGAAGGCGGGCTCGTCAATCTCCGCTATCTCGTCCTCCCGAGCCTGGCGCTTGCAGCGCCGAATGCCGCGCTTATTCTGCGGCTGACGCGCGCCAGCATGCTCGACGTCTCCCGCGAGGATTACGTGCGCACGGCGCGTGCAAAGGGCATCCGACCCTGGCAGGTCGTGGTTCGGCACATCCTGCGCAACGCGCTCCTGGCGGTGGTCTCGGCATTCGGCTTCACCTTCGCGGCGCTGCTGTCCGAAGCGGTGGTGACCGAAACCGTGTTTGCCCTGCCGGGTATCGGCCGCCTCGTCGTACAGTCGATCCTCCGCCGGGACTATCCGGTGATCCAGGGCGTCATTCTGGTCATCGTCGTCGTGTATCTCCTGATCAACCTGATCGTCGATCTGAGTTATCGCCTGCTCGATCCGCGGGTCGAACTCCAATGAGCCGCGCCGGCGCGACCCTTTGGCTGAAGCCGTTCGTCGCGCGCCCGATCGCGCTGGTGGGGCTCGGCATCCTGCTGGGGACCGTGCTCGCCGCGTCTTTCGCACCCTGGCTCGCACCTTACGATCCCTATGCCATCGACCCGTCGATCCGTCTGACACCTCCGAACGCGCTTCATTGGTTCGGCACCGACCAATTTGGCCGGGACACCTTGTCACGCGTCATCCACTCGGCGCGCATGGCGCTCCTGATCGGCTCGGGCGTGGTCGTGTTCGCGCTTGCGACGGGCGTGCCGATCGGCGTTCTGTCCGCCCTGTTCCCCCGACTCGGTCACGTGCTGATGCGCCTGGTCGATGTGCTCATGGCATTCCCGAGTCTGCTGCTCGCACTTGGGCTGATCGTCGTCCTCGGCCCGAGCGTGGCCAATGCCATTCTGGCGATCGGGCTCGGCTACATGACGACGACGACGCGCATCGTTTACGGTCTGACGCTGCGCTTGCGCGTGGAGACCTATGTCGAGGCATCCCGCAGCATGGGCGCCGGAACGGCATGGCTCATCGGCAAGCACATCTTGCCGAACCTGATCTCACCGCTTCTTGTGCAGGCCAGCTTCGTCTTCGCGTTCGCGCAGCTTGGCGCGGCATCGCTCGATTTCCTGGGCCTGGGCGCTCCGCCGGAGATTCCGAGCTGGGGCAACATGCTGGCGGAATCGCGCACCTTCATTACCCGAGCCCCGTGGCTGCTGTTCTTTCCCGGCATGATGATCGTGGCGACTGCATTTTCGCTCAACCTGGTCGGCGACGCACTGCGCGATCGTCTCGATCCCCGGTTCCGTCAGGTCTTTAGCGAGAAGGGCTAGATCGTGCTGTCCGTTCGCGACCTTACGGTGTCATTGGGCTCGGAGACCACACCGGTCGACATCGTCGCCGGCGTGTCCTTCGAACTTGGCAAGGGCGAAATCCTCGGCCTCGTCGGCGAATCCGGCTGCGGCAAGAGCATGACCTCGCTTGCGGTGATGGGATTGCTGCCGCAGCCCGGCCCGCGGATCCGGGCCGGCCGGGTCCTGTTGGAAGGCTGCGACGTGACGCAGCTGCAGCCCTGGCAGCGCGTCGAAGCGGGCCACGGCCGGATGGCAATGATCTTTCAGGAGCCGATGACCTCGCTTAACCCGGTTCGTCGGATCGGCGATCAGATCGCCGAAGCCGTGCGCGTGCATGATCGATCTTCCGGTCCCCCGGCGATCGCCCGGGCGCGCGAGCTGCTCGAGCTGGTGCGCATGCCAGATCCCGCAATGCAGCTCTCGGCGTATCCGCATCAATTGTCCGGCGGCCAGCGCCAGCGGGTCATGATCGCGATCGCGCTCGCCTGCCGGCCTCAGGTTCTGATCGCGGATGAACCGACCACGGCACTGGATGTCACCATCCAGGTGCAGGTTCTCGGGCTGCTGCGCGAGCTCTGCAACCGCCTCGACATGGCGATGTTGTTCATCACCCACGACATGGGGGTGATCGCGCAGCTCGCCGATCGTGTGTCGGTCATGTATGCGGGCCGGATCGTGGAGACCGCGGGCGTCGAAGCGTTGTTCGGCAGACCGCGCCACCACTACACGCGCGGACTGATGGACTGCATGCCGTCGCGGAATTCCGGCGCGCGCCGCCTGCCAACCATAGCGGGCCAGCCGCCGGCGCCCGGCACAGTCGGTGCCGGCTGCGTCTTTGCCTCGCGGTGCGCAGCAGTGCGCGAGTCGTGCCGCACGGCGGCCCCGCCGCGCGCGGAGGTTTCTCGAGGACACGAGGTGCTCTGCGCCTTCCCCCTGGACGGCGGGGAATCGCGATGAACGGAAACGCCGTCCTCGACATTCGGGATCTGAGAGTCTCCTTCAGCGTCAGGCGCGCCGGCCGAAAATATCAGGTGCGGGCGGTGGATGGTGTGTCGCTGTCGCTGGCAGAGGGTGAGGTGCTTGGGATCGTCGGCGAGTCAGGCTGTGGCAAGACCACGCTGGGCCGGTCCATCGTGGGGCTGGCCCGGCCCGACAGCGGCACCATCAGCTTCAAGGGAACGGACATGACGGGCGCCAGCCTTCGCAACATGCGCCTGAACATCCGGATGGTCTTCCAGGATCCCTATGCATCGCTCAACCCGCGGCGGTCGATCGGAGACTCGGTCGCGGAGGCTGGCGATATCAATGGTTTCTTCACCAGTCGCGCCGAGCGCAGCGCGGCGATCGCCGCCACGCTGACGGCGGTCGGCCTGGATCCGTCTTTCGCCGCGCGCTATCCGTACGAACTGAGCGGCGGGCAGCGGCAACGGGCCGGCATCGCACGAACAATCCTTCCCTCACCGTCCATCGTGATCGCCGACGAGCCGGTCTCGGCCCTCGACGTGTCCGTGCAGGCCCAGGTGCTCAATCTGATGATGGATCTGCGTGAGCAGCTGAGACTGTCGATGCTGTTCATCTCCCACGACCTCGGCGTAATCGGACAAATCAGCAATCGCGTTGCGGTGATGTATATGGGGCGGATCGTGGAGCAGGCCGCAACGCGGACGGTTTTGGACGATCCGCGCCATCCCTATACACGTTCGCTGGTGGCGGCAATTCCGAAGCCGGACCCATCCAAGCGGATTCTCGGCGCGATCGAAACGGGTGAACCGCCAAGCCTCTTCAAGCGGCCAAGCGGCTGCGCCTACGCCCCACGTTGCCCGATAGCCAGCCATCGCTGCCTGGTCGACGTTCCCGAGCTTCGGTCTGCCGGCGCGGACGGTAGAGCAATTGCCTGCCATAACGCGTAGCCGGATTCGTGGGCCTGTCGGATCGACTTCGCGCGACCAGGAAACCGATGGCGTACGGCCAGGACCGGGCACGGAGACGAACGACGTCGCATTCAACCTTCACGCCACCGTCAACGAGCGCAACCACGCTAAGCGAGCGATGGCCCCTTCCGCCAATTCTTGTAGCAGCACGACCTGGGTTTGATCGCTGGCGCTTTCGGCGCTCTCCAGGTAGCCGTCGGCCAGCGCTTCCGAGATCGTCTCCGCGTCGCGCTGTTCGAGTGACACCGGGAATTTCCCGATGCCCTCGGCTTTCTCGGACATCTGCATCGTCTCTTCAACAAGCTCCCGTGTGCGGACCGCTGCAGCCCCGGCGAGACCGCGTTCCAAGTCGGCAAGCTGCGCTGCGAGACGGAGCTCCAGTGCGCGCGCATCGATCTGCATCACGGCCGAATCGTCGCGCCCCCTCCGTTCGGTTTGCTCATGCTCCTTATGGTAGGCGCGACGCCGTTCCTTCCTCAGTGTCGAGATATGTCCGAGTTCCTCACGCGCCATGGCTTCGGCGGCCTGCTTGATCTCCAAATCCCGGGAATAGGCGGCGACGTAGGACCAGAATGCGAAGGCGCGTTCCTCGTTGCGAACCGCCATGGCCAAAGCGCGGTAGGGGGTCGTCAGCCGGGAGGTTTCGATCTCCCTTGCCGTCTCGGCGTCGAACGTTTCGGGCGCCTCCCATCGAACCAGCGCCGGATCCGGCGCCTTGCCGCGGCGCGATTGTGACCATCTTGCGACGCTGTCGACATGTTCGCGCTCAGCGGCGGCGAGGTGAGCGAAGACCTCGGCCAGGGCATCCTTGTTCTGCCGTCGCATCTCCTCCGCCAACGCGGAGTATCTTTTCGCAGCCTCCTCTTCCATGGCGTTGGCGAGAGCGAACAACTCGTCGAGCGACTCGAGCGTTCCGGCCGGCTCGCTCATCAGCAGCGAAGTTCGTAGCAACGGCATGACGAGATCCTCACGGAACAATTGGCGAGCTTGATCCAGCGCAAACACTCTTTCGGTTGACAGCGTAGCATCTATCCGATCAAGTTCCTGCGTCAACGGCGACTTCGGAAGAAATAGGAGCGCGCGACCCGGTCGGTCGCGGCGCTCACGTTCGAGGTCCCATGCTCCAAAGAACGCATGTTGTTCCGGATTTTCTAACCCAAGCGGCGCGCGCACTCTTCGCGTTGGCGTTGCTTTGCGTGTCGTCCTTCGGCACCGCGTCCGCTGCCGACCTGAACGGTTACCTGTCGAAGATTGCCCCTGCCGACTTCTTCCCGGGCGCCGACCGTTTCGGTCCCCCGCAGGGCGAGCCGCCTATCATACCGGCCTATCGCGGCGATCAATTGCAGGGCTTCGTGTACCTGAATTCCGATTTCGCCAATGCGGTCGGCTATTCCGGAAAACCGATCCAGATGCTCGTTGGCATCGATCCGAAAGGTGTGCTGACCGGCCTCAAGCTGGTCGAGCACAAGGAGCCCATCGTGCTGGTGGGCATCCCCGAAAAGCGCATTCTGGAGGCCGTCAACAAGCTGATCGGCGCCGACCTGGGGAGCGTCGCCCGCGGGGCTGCGCCGGCGCCCCAAGTCGACATCGTCAGCGGCGCAACCGTAACCGTTCTGGTGATCGGCGATAGCATCGTTCGATCCGCCACCAAGCTGATCCGGAGCGGCCGCCTCGGCGCTCAGGGCAGCCCGGTTGCGGCGGCCGGGCCGCGAGCTACGAAGGCCATCGACGCGGCCAAGAGCGAAGTCCGCGATTGGCAGACCCTGGTCGGCGACGGCTCGGTCCGGCGGCTAACCCTCTCCGTCGCCGATATCAACCAGGCCTTCGAGAAATCGGGCAATGCGGTCGCCGCAGCGCGCCCGGAGGAAGGCGCTCCGGACGACAGCTTCATCGATCTCTATGTCGCGGACGTCGCGGTGCCGACCATCGGCCGCAGCCTGCTGGGCGACGAGAGCTACGGCCGGCTGGCCGGCAGGTTGAAGCCAGGCCAGCAGGCGCTCGTCGTCGCCGGTGCCGGCCGTTATTCCTTCAAAGGGGCCGCCTACGTTCGGGGTGGAATCTTCGACCGGATCGAGCTGATCCAGGAAACCAACAGCATCCGTTTCCGCGATCGGGACCATACCCGACTGGGTAGCCTGGCGGCCGACGGCGCGCCGGATTTTCCCGAAATTGCGCTGTTCATCGTGCCGGCCGACTTCGCGTTCGATCCGACCGAGCCGTGGGCGCTGCAGCTCCTGGTGCAGCGCGTCGTCGGCGCACGGGACAAGGCCTGGGTCACCTTCGATCTTGGATACACACTTCCCGAAACCTATCTCAAGCGCGAAGCGCCAGTTCGGCCGGCTGCAGCGGCAGCGGCGCCGACCGCAAAGTCGTCGCCGGCCGCCGCCCCCGAAGCCCGCGTGCCGACGACCGACGAGGACCCGTTGTGGATGCGGATATGGCGCGCGGACACCCTCAAGATCGGCACAGCGATGCTGGCGCTCGGCGCGCTGACGCTGATCTTCTTCTTCCAGAATTTTCTGGTCCGTCGTCCGGCGGTGTACACGTGGGTCCGCCGCTTCTATCTGCTGTTCATTCTCGTCTGGCTGGGATGGTATGCGAACGCTCAGCTTTCAGTGGTCAACGTCCTGACCTTCACGAACTCCCTGCTGACCGGGTTCAGTTGGGAGTATTTCCTTTCCGCGCCGCTGATTTTCCTTCTCTGGGCCTCCATCGCGGCGGGACTTCTCTTCTGGGGGCGCGGACCGTTCTGTGGTTGGCTCTGCCCGTTCGGCGCCCTGCAGGAATTACTCAACAACGCCGCCAAGGCGCTCAAGGTCCCGCAGTATCGCGTCCCCTGGGGACTTCACGAACGGCTGTGGCCGATCAAGTACATCATCTTTCTCGGCCTGTTCGGCATGTCGCTCTACTCGACGGCGTTTGCCGAGCAACTTGCCGAGGTCGAACCGTTCAAGACTTCGATCGTTCTGAAGTTCGCGCGGGAATGGCCGTTCGTCGTCTACGCCCTGACCCTCCTCGCGGCGGGGTTGTTCGTCGAGCGCTTCTTCTGCCGCTACATGTGCCCGCTCGGCGCGGCGCTGGCGATTCCCGGCCGCATCCGGATGTTCGAATGGCTGCGACGCTGGCCGGAATGCGGCTCGCCCTGCCAGCGCTGCGCCAATGAATGCCCCGTGCAAGCGATCCATCCGGAAGGTCACATCAACGTCAACGAGTGCATCTACTGCATGCACTGCCAGGAACTCTATTTCGATGACCACCGCTGCCCGCACATGATCCAGGTGCGGCTGAAGCGCGAGAAGCGGATGGCCATGTCGTCGCCTTCGATGCGATCAGGCGGCAAAGGACCGAACACAATCATCACAGCCGGGGGAAAACCCGTCGGCGCGTCGCCAGTCGACGCCATCACGCCATCTGCAACCTGAACCGAAAGCCGAGGAGGCAATCATGAGCGACAGCGACAACATCAAGGGCGTCAGCCGGCGAACGCTGCTGGGGACCACGGCGGCCGCTGCGGGCGTGGGACTTGCCGGCGGGGCGGTGGTAACGAAGGACGGCGCGGGCTTCGTCTCGACCGCCGACGCGCAGACCAAATCTGCCGCACCCAAGGCACCGCCGGCACGTCCGGCCGTGCAGAAGACCGAAGTCGCGCCGGGCGAGCTCGACGAATATTACGTCTTCTTTTCGAGTGGCCAATCCGGCGAGATGCGGATCATCGGGCTCCCCTCGATGCGCGAACTGATGCGCGTTCCGGTCTTCAACCGCTGCAGCGCGACCGGCTGGGGCCAGACCAACGAAAGCCTGAAGGTTTTGACAGAAGGGATGCAGCCGGCAACCCGCGAATTCCTCAAGAACCGTGGCGGCACGTTCATGAACGGCGACCTCCACCATCCGCACGTCTCCTTCACGGATGGCACCTACGACGGCCGCTACGCCTTCATGAACGACAAGGCCAACAGCCGCGTGGCGCGGGTGCGGCTCGACGTCATGAAGTGCGACAAGATTATCGAACTGCCGAATCAGCACACCGTCCACGGCCTTCGGCTACAGAAGTATCCACGAACCGGATATGTGTTCTGCAACGGGGAAGACGGCGTTCCGCTGCCGAACGACGGCAAGGTTCTCGACAACCCGAAGGAATATCACTCCATCTTCACGGCGCTCGACGGCGATACCATGAAAGTGGCCTGGCAGGTGATGGTTAGCGGCAATCTCGACAACGTCGATTCCGACTACCAAGGCAAATACTGCTTCTCGACCTGTTACAACGCCGAAGAAGGCGTCACTCTGGCCGAGATGACCGCCAACGAGCAGGACTGGGTCGTCATCTTCAACCTCAAGCGGATCGAGGAGGCAGTGAAGAAGGGTGATTTCAAGGAAATGAACGGCGTGCCCGTGATCGACGGTCGCAAGGGCTCGCCCTACACGCGCTACGTTCCGGTGTCGAACAATCCGCATGGCATGAATACCGCGCCCGACGGCATCCACATCGTCGCGGCAGGCAAGCTGTCGCCGACGGTGACGGTGATGGACGTTCGGCTGTTCGACCAACTGTTCGACGACAAGATCAAACCGCGCGACGTCGTGGTCGCCGAGCCCGAACTCGGCCTCGGGCCGCTGCATACGGCCTACGACGGCAAGGGCAACGCCTACACGACGTTGTTCCTCGACAGCCAGGTCGTCAAATGGAACATCGATCTCGCCAAACGAGCCTTTAAGGGCGAGAAGGTCGATCCCATCATCCAAAAGCTCGACGTCCACTATCAGCCTGGCCACAATCACTCCTCGATGGGTCAGACCAAGGAGGCCGACGGAAAATGGCTGATCTCGCTGAACAAGTTTTCGAAGGACCGCTTCCTCAACGTCGGCCCGCTGAAGCCGGAGAACGATCAGTTGATCGACATCTCGGGCGACCAGATGAAACTGGTCCATGACGGTCCTAGCTTCGCCGAGCCGCATGACGCCACCATCGTGCACCGTTCCAAGATCAACCCGATCTCGATCTGGGACCGCGCCGATCCGATGTTTGCCGATGCGGTCAAGCAAGCCAAGGCCGACGGGATCAACCTGGAGGCGGATTCCAAGATCATCCGCGACGGCAACAAGGTGCGGGTCTATATGACCTCGACCGCTCCGGCGTTCGGGCTCGAGCAGTTCCAGGTCAAGCAGGGCGATCAGGTCACCGTCTACATCACCAACATCGATGCGGTCGAAGACCTGACGCACGGCTTCTGCATCGTGAACTACGGTATCCAGATGGAGGTCGCGCCGATGGCGACCGCGTCGGTGTCGTTCAGCGCCGACAAGGCGGGCGTCTACTGGTACTACTGCTCTTGGTTCTGCCACGCCATGCACATGGAGATGAAGGGCCGCATGTTCGTCGAGCCGAAATCGGTCTGATCGGGAGCGACACCGTGCGTCTTCCGTCACGCATGCTTCCGGCGGCGCTCGTCGCCGCCGGATTGTCCGGCTTCGCCAGCGCGGAGACGCTGACTGCTGTGCCGGGGCAACCGCTGCAGGCGTTGCTGGATCGTGCCCGCGACGGTGACGTCGTCGAACTCGCTCCAGGAGACTACAACGGTTCGATCCGCATCGATCGCCCTCTTGCCCTGACCGGACGTCCCGGCGCCGTGCTGGACGGCGGGGGCTCCGGCAACGTCGTCACGGTGACCGCGCCCGATGTAACGGTCCGCGGCGTGACCATCCGGGGGTCGGGGCGCGACCTGCAGGCGATGAATTCCGGGGTCTTTCTCCAGAAGACCGCCGAACGCGCGACCATCGAGAACAACCGCCTGGTGGGAAACCTGTTCGGCGTCTACGTGCACGGAGCGACCGGATCGCGGGTGGCCAACAACTTGATCGAAGGGCTTCGCGGCCATCGCCTCAGCGAGGCCGGCAACGGCGTCTCGCTCTGGAACGCTCCCGAAGTCACCATTGCGGACAACACCTTCCGCTATGGCCGCGACGGTATCTTTACCATTTCCAGCCGCAAGGACCGCTTCGTCGGCAACCGCTTCGAACAGGTCCGCTTCGCGGTCCACTACATGTACACCAACGACAGCGAAGTCAGCGGCAACGTCTCGATCGGAAATCATGTCGGCTACGCCATCATGTACTCGAACCGGCTGATCATCCGCGACAACATCTCCGATCGCGATCGCGATCACGGCCTCCTGTTCAACTACGCCAACTACGCCGAGATCGACGGAAACAGGGTGACGGGCGGACTATTGGATACGGTGTCCGTCGGGAGCGAAGAGGGGCCGGACGACGAGCGAGGCATGATCCCGGACACGAAGCGCGAGCAGAGCTTGCGAAGCGGCCCGGAGAAGTGCGTGTTCATCTACAACACGAACCACAACCGGTTCCGGAACAACTGGTTCGAACGCTGCGCCATCGGCGTTCATTTCACGGCCGGATCCGAAGGCAACGAGATCACCGGAAACGCCTTCGTCGGCAATCGGAACCAGGTCAAATATGTCGGTACGCGCAACCTCGACTGGTCCAAGGGCGGCCGCGGCAATTATTGGAGCGACAATCCCGCCTTCGATCTCGACGGTGACGGCATCGCCGACACCGCCTACCGACCCAACGATCTCGTCGATCGGGTGCTGTGGACGGCACCCTCCGCCAAGGTGCTGATCAACAGCCCTGCGGTGCAAGTGCTGCGGTGGGCCCAGGCTCAGTTTCCGGCGCTCTACCCGGGCGGCGTCATCGACAGCCACCCCTTGATCGCTCCACCGCCGCGGCCGTCGGGCAAGGAGGGCGGAAGATGAGCCCTACCGTTTCCGTGACTGGTGTCGTGAAGAACTACCGCACAGTGCGCGCACTGCGCGACGTCTCGTTCGATCTCGCCCCGGGACGGCTCAGCGCACTGGTCGGCCACAACGGCGCCGGCAAGACCACACTGATCAAGCTGATGCTGGGATTGATCCGTCCGGATCAGGGCTCCATCCGCGTCCTCGACGAGGATCCGGCCGCCGGTGAATTTTCGGCACGACGGCAACTTGGATATCTTCCGGAAAACGTTGCCTTCAACGCAGCACTCACCGGGCGAGAGACGCTGACATTTTACGCGCGGCTGAAACACGTCAAACCGTCGAAAGCGTGGGCCTTTCTCGATCGCGTCGGACTGACCGATGCGGCCGACCGCCGGGTCGGGACCTATTCGAAGGGCATGCGCCAGCGCCTCGGATTGGCGCAGGCGCTGCTCGGCCGGCCCCGGGTGCTCCTGCTCGACGAGCCGACGACGGGACTGGATCCCGCGCTACGGCAGACCTTCTATGAGATCCTGAACGAACTCCGCGACGACGGCGCCACTGTGCTGATCTCGTCCCACGCGCTGAACGAACTCGAGGATCGCGCCGAGCATGTCCTCATCATGAACCGCGGGCTCCTCGCCGCGCAGGGCACCCTGTCGGAACTGCGCTCGATCTCGCAACTCCCGATCCGGGTTTCGGTCGACTTTGCGCCCGGCGCCGGCGTTCCCGCGGCGTGGATGAACGGCGCAAGTGTTGCGACCCCGCGCGGACGCATGCTGCTGGTGCCCGACGAGGCGCGCAAAATGGACGTGCTGCGCGCTGCGGCCAGTGATCCCGGCGTCATCAACATCGAGATCGCGGCGCCGACCCTCGATGAGCTCTATGCGCATTTCCTAAATTCGCAGGAGAGTGCTGCGTGAGAACGATCGTCATCATAGCCGCCAAGGAGATCCAGGAAGGGTTACGGAACCGCTGGGTCCTGGCAACCACGCTCCTTTTGGCCGCGCTGGCCTTGTCGCTGACGTTCCTGGGAAGCGCACCCACCGGCAATGTCGGCGCGGGGGCGCTCGACGTCGTCGTCGTCAGCCTGTCGAGCCTGACGATCTTCCTGCTTCCGCTGATCGCCCTCTTGATCTCGCACGACGCCGTGGTCGGCGAGATGGAACGCGGCACCATGACGCTGCTCCTGAGTTATCCGGTGGGCCGAGGCCAGGTGATCCTCGGCAAATTCTGCGGCCACGTCCTGATCCTCGCCTTCGCGACAGTGATCGGCTACGGCGCCGCGGCCGCTGCCCTCGCGACGACCGGCGCCTCGGTGCTCGCCGCGAGCTGGTATGCCTTCGCCTCGATGCTCGGAACCTCGGTCATGCTCGGGGCGGTCTTTGTCGCGGTCGGTTATCTGATCAGCAGCCTGGTCCGGGACCGCGGCACCGCCGCCGGCATCTCGGTGGGAGTCTGGCTGCTGATGGTGCTGGTATTCGACATGGCACTGCTCGGCGTGCTGGTCGTCGATCAGGGGAACATCGTCTCCGCACCCGTTCTCGAAGCGCTGCTGTTCCTCAATCCGACGGACCTGTACCGGATGACGAACCTGACCGGCTTTAACGTCAGCCAGTTTTCCGGGATGGCAGGGCTCGCCGGCACCGCGACGACCAGCGTCGGCGCGCTGTTGACGGGACTGACCGCCTGGGTCGTCGCGCCGCTCGGGCTTGCGGCCGCCTTCTTCGCTCGGAGGGAGCTATGATCCTGCGGATTCTGTGCATGATCGTCGCGCTGGTCCTCGCCGGCTGCAATCGGGACGGAAGCGATGCCGTCATGCCGCCGCCCGCGGCGCTCAACAGCGATGCAATGGGGGTCTTCTGCGGCATGAACGTGCTCGAACACCCTGGCCCCAAAGGGCAGATCATCACGGCGAGCCGCATCGACCCGTACTGGTTCACCTCGGTGCGCGACACCGTGGCCTTCACTCTGATGCCGGATCAGCCCCGTGATATCCGCGCGATCTACGTGTCCGACATGGCGCGCGCGCCCAGTTGGGAGGAGCCGGGAGCGACCAACTGGATCGACGCCAAAAAGGCGTTCTTCGTCATCGAGAGCCGCAAGCAGGGCGGAATGGGGGCCGCCGAGGCTGTGCCTTTCGGCAATCGTGCCGCGGCGGACGCCTTCACCGCCGCCAATGGCGGCAAGGTCGTCACGTTTGCGGACGTTCCGAGCGGCTACGTGCTCGGCAGCGACAGCGCCGCCGTCGATCAAACCGGGCATGAACGCCCCAGCGCCCGGACCAACTGACGAGGCTTCCGATGGCACCAGCAAATCTCACGCGCCGGCGCATGATCACCATCGCAGCCGCGACCGCAGGCTCGGCGTTTCTTTCCGGCGGAGGACACGCGTCCTCGACCGGGGCAGTGCGTTGGCGCGGATCGGCGCTCGGCGCGCAGGTGTCGATCGATATCTTCCATCCCGATCGGGAGGAGGCGGAAAGGATCATTCAGGATTGCCTGACTGAGGTAAGACGACTCGAAGGGCAGTTCAGCCTGTACCGGGCGGATTCCGCCATTTGTGCCCTCAACCGGAGTGGCATCCTTGTCGCACCGGAGCCCGACATGGTCGCGCTGCTCAAGGCCTCGCTGCAATTCTCCGACCTTACCGGCGGCACCTTCGATCCCACCGTCCAGCCGCTCTGGCAGCTCTATGCCGCACACTTTTCGTCGGAGAATCCGGATCCCGGCGGTCCGCCGGCCGGGAAGCTGGCGGAGGCGCTCGCGAAGGTGGGCAGCAGCGGCCTGCGCGTAAGCGAAAAGCTTGTGGCGCTCCTCAGACATGGCGCTGCGATCACCCTGAACGGCATCGCCCAAGGATACGCCACCGACCGTGTCGTGGATGTCTTGCGCGCCCGCGGGTTGTCGACGACCCTCGTCAACATGGGAGAGATACGCGCGCTCGGAGCGCGCGCGGACGGGACGCCGTGGCGCGTCGGCCTTTCCGATCCGGACCGAGCCGGCGCGCTCACGGAAACCATCGACCTCATTGATCGGGCGGTCGCGACCACCGCGGGCGCGGGCTTCCGCTTCGATCCGGCGGGCCGGTTCACGCATCTATTCGATCCCCGGACGGGACGGAGCCCTGCGCTCTATCGGACCGTCAGCGTCATCGCGCCGACCGCCACCGAGGCGGATGCGCTCTCGACCGCCTTCAGCCTGATGCCTGCGTCGCAGATTGGCGACATCGCGGCCACGCGGCCAGACGTGCAGGTCCGGCTGATCACCAATGATGGAAATTTGCGCCTTTACGGCGCCTGAGAGGACGAGTCGCCATGCTTGCCATTTCGGGAGTTGGGCAATCGCAGCGTGCCCTCTTTAGGCTGCAGGCCGTTCCCCAAGGAAACCGTCGACAGCAGCGAAGACCTGCCAGCGATTTTTCTCCATGAATACCGAGTGCGTGCCCTCGCCGATCTCGATCCAGCGGCGATATGGCGCCGCCGAGAGCTTGCTGAACACCGTTTGCGCCATATCCATTGGGCAGTCGCGATCCAGGTCGGCATGGACGATCAGGACCGGCACCGTGAGCGAGGAAGGATCATAAAGCGGCTTGCCAGATGCCCAATATTCTCGGCTGTCCTGAACCGTTCCGTTCGGCGCCCGCAGCTTGTCCGGCCCGAGTCCTGTTTTAGCAAAAGTTGCCTCCGCCCACGCATCGAACCAGGCCGGCGGCAATATCGCGTCCTTCTTGTCATCGGGAACGCCGTTGAGCCAACGGCTCTTGGCCGCCGAGCGCTCGACGATGCGATAGGCGCCGAGGGGGCCGCCGGAATCAGCCGCGCTCGGGGTCGTCCGGAGCCACTGCGGCGCGATCAGAACAAGCTTGTTGACGTGCGCCAGGTTCTCCGAGGCGTAGCGTGACATCAGCGTCGTCCCCCACGACCACCCGATCAGGTTGATCTTGTCGACCCCTCGCCGCGACCGGATAAACATAGCAGCACTGTCGACGTCACGCACAGCGACGGGTGTGCGCACGATTGGCTGATTGTTGGACGCCGGTTCTTCCATTTCAGGCGGACGGGTCGACCCACCATAGCCGCGGACATCGACGAGATAGACGTCATAGCCCCCCTGGGCCAGATGATCCATCCAGGACAAGCCGTCCAGGCGAAGGTCGAACGAAGTCGACGCCGGATAGGTCGATCCCGCGACGAACAAGACCGTCTTGTCGGCAGAGAACCGGACCAAGTCGGACCGTCGCTTGTTGCGAACGAAGAGTTCGATCCCTGCGGTGTCGCTCGGGATCATCATCTCTTCGCTGATGATGGCGTCGGTAATCGATTTATGCATCTCGGTGTCCCCTCAGGTTACACGAACCGCCAGTCGAACCTGTCGCCGCTACGTGTGACGTGTCCGGCTGACGTGTTGGCGAAATGAGCCGTGAAAACGGTCGAGCGATCTTCCGCAGCCCGTTCGAGAAGCCAGAGGCGCGATGCGCGGGCGCGCTCCGCGTCCTCACAAAACGCGCTGTTCCAGTCCGGACGATAGATCTGAAGCGGCTGATGCATGATGTCGCCGCTGAAGAGCGCCTTCTGTCCCTGGTCAGAAAGCTGGATAGCGACGTGACCAGGGCTGTGCCCCGGGGTCGGATGGAACGTAAGACCGTCCCCGATCGCAGCCTCGCCATCGACGATCTCGGCCTGTCCGCTCTGGATAACAGGAAGAACGCTGTCCTCGAATACGCCGGCGCTGAAGCCTTCCTTGCCAGCCGGGCCGGACCAATGATCGTACTCGGCCTTGGAGAAGACGTACTTGGCATTCGGGAATGTCGGCACCCAGCGGCCGTTGAGGAGCCGCGTGTTCCAGCCGCAATGATCCGCGTGCAGGTGGGTACAGCAGACATAGTCGACCTGTTCAGGTGAGACGCCGGCTTCCGCCAGCCGGGCGAGGAAAGGCAGATTCAACTGATGAAAGCGCGGCAGCATCGGACGGTTCTTGTCGTTGCCTGCGCAGCTGTCGATCAGGATCGTATGGTGCTGCGTCTTCAGAATCCAGGTGTGGATGCTCGCGATGAAGCGCCCCTCCGCCTCGTCGAAGCAATCCGGGATCATCAGCGCTTGGTGCTTCGCCAGAACCGACTGATCCCAATCCGGGAAGAGGAAGTCCGGGGTGAAACCCGGACCTCGGATCTCGACAACCCGACGAATGGCAACGTTGCCGATCGCGTGCATTGCAGTCATTTGAACCAGACCTTCTTGCTTGTGCAGATTGAAGCGTGACCGCTAGGCCGTGGCTGTCGCGACTGACTCGACCTTGGCCGCTGCCGGCGCCGATTGCAGCCAGAACAAGCCGAGAAAGAACGAGATCGCCGAAATGACCATCACGTAGTACAGACCGGCGTATATATCGCCGCTGGAGATCTGGAGTGCCGCGGCGATCGCCGGCAAGAGGCCGCCGAAATAGCCGTTGCCCACGTGATAGCTGAACGAGACCGACGTGTAACGCACCTGAGGCGGAAACAGATCGGTCATCGCAGATGCCAGCGGACCGAAGATCATGCCGGCAACCGTGCTCAGCGCCGCCAACACCAGTATGATCATTCCGAAATTCATCGCACTTGGATCGGCACGGCTCGGATATCCGGCCTCCTCAAGCGCATGCTTCAACTTGGCGGTGAACGCCGCGACATCCGGAGCCTGCCCTGCGGCGCCAACCGGGATTGGCTTGCTGCCAACGAAAACCGTCGCGACCGCCCCTTTTGCTTCGGACCTAGTCAAATAGGGAGCGCCGAACCGGATCAAGGCGTTCTTGGCCATATCGCACCCTGTGGTGAACTTCGCCGTTCCGATCGGGTTGAATTGGAAGGAGCACTCCGATGAATCCACCGCGACGGTTACGGGTACGGCCGCCTGCGCGGCATGGAGCGCAGGGTTGGCATAGAAGATGAGTGCCTTGTAGAGCGGGAGGTAGGTGAACGTGCCAATGACGCAGGCAGCCAGGATGAATATCTTGGTGCCGTAGCGATCGCTCAACCAGCCGAAGAAGATCATCACCGGCAGCGTCAACATCAGTGCCGCACCGACCAAGAGACTCGCGATCTGCGGATCGACCTTGGCCGTACCGGTGAGAAACACCAGGGAATAGATCTGTGCACCGACCAGCAGCACGCTCTGGGGGACGACCATCGCAAACATCGCGATCAGCACGCGTTTCAGGTTCGGCAACGCCCGGAGCGTGTCGTAGATCGGAGACTTTGAGAGCGTCCCCTCATTCTTCATTTTGAGGAAGAGCGGCGATTCCTGCAGCTTCAGCCGAATCCAGACCGAGATCGCGAGCGGCAACACCGAACTGATGAACAAGATCCGCCAGCCCCAGTCATTGAATGCCTCGGGCGTCATGCTGGAGCGCATGAGATACACGGATAGCATCGAGAGAGCGAAGCCGATCGGTGCAGAGGTTTGCAGCCAGGACGTTAACCAGCCGCGGCGGCCTTGCGGTGCATGCTCTGCGATGTAGGTCGCAGCACCGCCATACTCGCCGCCAAGAGCCAATCCCTGGATCATTCGCAGCAAGATCAAGATCGAAGGCGCCCACAGGCCGATCGACGCATAGCTCGGCACCAGACCGACGGCGACCGTTGAAGATCCCATCATCAGGATCGTGGTGAGAAAGGTTTGCTTGCGTCCGATCATGTCGCCGATGCGACCGAACACCAGCGCTCCAAACGGCCGAACGAGATAGCCCGTGCCGAAGGTGAGAAGCGCGAAGACATTGGCCCAAACGGGATTGTCGGCCGAGAAGAAATTAACCGAGATGGCCGAAGCCACCGAGATATACATGAAGAAATCGTACCACTCGATGACCGTACCGACGGTCGCTGCGATCATGACCCTTCGCTGCAACTCGATGGTGGGCTCCGCCGCAGCAGGACCGGCGTTTGGCAGCTTCCTCATCTGTCCCCCAGCTATCTTGTCCGCTTTCGCGGCCCATATGATCCGGCTTGCCTTGATGTCCTCCGTCATGGGATATTTGAAATCGATAGATGAGATATGTGGTATAATCCGGATGAATATCAGGGCTCATGACATGCCTCTGCTCGCATCGCTCAAGGTGATGCTCGATGAGAGGAACATCACCCGTGCGGCAGCGCGGCTTGGCATTAGCCAACCGGCACTTTCCGCCCAACTGGCCAGGCTTCGCGATATCTTCAAGGATCAGTTGCTGACACCTGCCGCCTCGGGGAAAGGCATGGTCCTCACCCCACGGGGAAACGAGCTCAAGGAACCTCTGCGACTGGCACTGCAGAATCTGCAAGATGTTATCGGTGCACCAGCTGGCTTCGACCCGAAGAAATCGGATCGAACTTTCACAATCGGTGCGAACGACAACGCGACCGCTATTGTTGGATCGCGGCTGGTCGCGTTCTCGCGACGGGATGGCTTATCGGGAATCCGGTTCGCCTTCCGCTCGATCGATTTGATGAAATTGGCTGGCCAGCTCGAGGCGGGAGATCTCGACGTTGCGCTGGTTTCGAAAGATGCGGTCCCAAGCGGAATGCCGTCCCAGCCGCTGCTCGATGAACGGTTCATGATGGCCCAGCGTAAGGATCATCCGCGCGGATTGCGGCGGCCCACGATGAGAGAGTATTCGCACCTGGAGCATATTATCGTTTCGGGAGAAGGCGGCGGCTTTCGCGGCTTCATCGACGATGTCCTGGCGAGGGACGGGCTGACGCGTTGCGTCGCCGTGTCAGTTCAGCACTACAGCGTCGTGCCGCTCTTGCTACAGTCGACCGACCTCGTTTGCACTCTTCCGCAGCGTTTCCTCAACCGCTACCGTGATGTCCTGCAATCCCTGCCGCTGCCGTTCAATACGAGGCCCTTTACGCTGCACGCCACTTGGCACGCCCGATTCGATAACGATCGCGGTCATCAATGGCTTCGACAGCAACTCAAGGACTGCGCCACCGGCTAGCAACGCGAGCTGAAGTGAAACCACTTGCTCACTGTCGCGGTCTGGCCGTAACCGACGAGTTGGAAGAGAGGCCCTCATCCTTGTCGATGGCGACAATGATATTGGACTCCGTCAGGCCAGCCATTTCGTACATTCGGCCAAGCTAACGAATTCAAACGAGCCAAATCGTGGTTTGGCATAGAAAATGGCGAAAATGGCGGAGAGAGTGGGATTCGAACCCACGGTACGGTTTCCCGCACACACGCTTTCCAAGCGTGCGCCTTAAGCCACTCGGCCATCTCTCCGGAGCGCCCTCTCTTGAAGGGGCGCCGGCGATTTTGCAAGAGACCGCGAGAAAATCGGGTGAATTTTCCGTAAGATGTTGTATTGAAACGACAATATCTGGCGCCGGCGGCTGTTTTGGAACCGCCTGCTGGCTGAACCCAGGACTTGTTTGGCGCGACGATTCATTTGAGAATGCCAAACACGACCGGGGGCGCCATGACCATCCGCAAGACCATCGCCGCACTGGGCCTGATTTCGGCCCTTGGCTCCGCCTTTGCCGGGCCGGCCCTGGCTCAGGTCTGCACCCGCCAAGGGGTTGACGTCAGCTGCGACGACGGGCGGCGCGGGGTGCTTTCGGGCGATGCCATTATCTGGCCGGACGGGACGCGCTCGAGCTCGTCGCCGCATCCGAGCGTGATCATCGGCAACAAGAGCTCGGTGCATGTCGGGCCCGGCGTGTTCGTCGGCCAGGGCAAGGGCATGGTGCCGCTGGACGATCCCAACGCGCCGAACAAGCGGCAGTGCGCGATTCTGGATGGCGTGTCGTATTGCTATTGACGATCTCTTCCTTCCCCCCTCGTGGGAGGGGGGAAGATCAGAGCGAGCTTCACGGAAGCTAAATCAACCGCACGCCCGAGATCGCCGACTTCAACCAGCGCAGCGCTTGCGGGGGCTGGGCTGCGAGCGGGGCGACGGCGGCCTTCTCGATCCGGCACTTTTCGAGCTCGGCGACGAAATCGGCGGACCATTGCTGGATGGTATGGCCGCGCAGCTTCTTCATCATCGCGTCCCAGCGCATCTTGCGCTCGGTGAGCGGCATCGCGGCGGCGATCGCGATCGCGCGTGCCATGGCGTCGATGTCGTGCGGATTGACCAGCAGCGCCGTGTCGAGCTCATTCGCCGCGCCGGCGAATTTCGACAGCACCAGCACGCCGGGGTCAGCCGGGTTCTGCGCGGCGACATACTCCTTTGCGACGAGGTTCATGCCGTCATGCAGCGGCGTCACCACACCGATCTGCGCGGTGCGATAGAGCCCCGCGAGTACGGCCTGGCTAAAACCCTTGTTGAGATAGCGGATCGGCGTCCAGTCCACCTCGCCGTGGCGGCCGTTGACGTCGGTGACGAGACGCGCGACCTCGTTCTGAAGATTGCCATAGGCCTCGATGGCACCGCGCGAAGGGTTGGCGATCTGGAGCAGCGAGATGCTGCGCAAGAATTGCGGCTGCTCGGTCCAGAGCCGGTCGAACGCGCTGATGCGGTTGACGAGGCCCTTGGAATAGTCGAGCCGGTCGACACCGATCGCCAGACGCTCGCCGTTGAGGCTGCGGCGCAGCCGCGACACATCCGGATGCGAGGCGGACTTGGCGGCATACTGCGCGAACTTCTCCGCATCGATGCCGATGGGGAAGACTTCACAGCGGGTGCGGCCGTGCTGCGACAGCACAACACCATCATCGATGACGAGACCGAGCTCGCCGGCGACATAGCCGAGGAAATTCTGGCGATCCTCCTCGGTCTGGAAGCCAATGAGATCGTAGGCGAGCATCGCCGTGATCAGCTCGCGATGATTGGGCACGCCCTGCGTCACCGCGGCCACCGGCCACGGCGTGTGCAGGAAGAAGCCGATCGGATCATCAACGCCGAGCTCGCGCAACTCCGCACCGAGTGCGAGGAAATGATAGTCCTGCACCCAGAATGCGGTCCGGGGCTTGCGGAAGCGCATCAAGGCGCGCGCCATGAAGGCGTTGACCTCGCGATAGCTGACATAGTCTTCGCGCGAAACGCGGATCAGATCACTGCGCGAATGCAGCGCCGGCCACAACGCCGAATTGGCAAAACCTTCGTAATAGCCGCCGTAATGCGCCGCCGGCAGATCCAGCGTCGCAATCGCGCCCGAACCCAGCGCCTCGATCTCGGCAAACGGTTCCTTCTGATGGCCGTCACGCACGCGGCCGGAAGACCCCACCCAGATGGCACCCGAATGTTCCACAACGGGAAGCAATGCCGCAGCCAAGCCGCCCGTCATGGGCTCGTTGGGTTTGCCGCGCGCAACACGATTCGAAACGACGACTAAGTTCACAGGTCGTCCCCTCCTGTTCATTCCACCCCGTTTAACTGGCGTTCATCAATATGGTTCCTGTCATCATTTCCACGAAATGAAACCAAAGTCAGGCGCGCACGTTGGAACTTGTTTCGCTTGCGGAACCTACTGCAAAGACAGTCATTTTGGTACTATTGCACGGCATGCATCGCTGCACGCTAGGGCGCTGCGCCGACGGCCTTTATGTCTGCAGCGTGGCGCTGCCTTTGTTTCACCTCGGATCGAGCAGGCGCGCCAGGAACGCGCGCACATCGCTCGGCGCATCGAAGTGACCATTCACACCCATGGCACGGCGGCCCACCGAAAAAGCGAGCCCGTTCATGTCAGGCATGATCGCGAACACGGTCTCGTCGGTGACGTCGTCGCCGATGAACAGAGGACGCCGTCCCCTGAACGGTTCGTGCTTCATCAACTCGTGCACACCAGTCGCCTTGGTGAAGCCGGAATGCTTGATCTCGCAGACGAACTTTCCGGGCAGCACCTCGATCGGCGCATTGGGCAGATCGGCGCGGATCAGCGAGACAGCCTCGAAGATCGCCTTCTCCGCATGCGGTGCGAGGCGATAGTGCAGCGCGAGCGAATAGCCCTTGTCCTCGAGCAGAATGCCCGGACTGAGCTTTGCGATCGCAGCGAGCCGCCGCTTCAACTCCTTGTCCAGCGGCGGCGCGTGCACGTCATCCGCTTCATTGTCCACCGACAGCCGCATCTCCGCGCCGTGGCCGGCGACGGCGCGATAGACGTCGGGCGCGAAGATCAAGTCGATGTCGTTGAGCGAGCGGCCGCTGACCAGCGCCAACGCCCCGGAGGTGCGTTCCACCAGCCGCTTGAGCGTCTCCGACAGGCCCGGCGGCACCCACACTTCGCGCGGCGTCGGCATCAGGTCGAGCAGCGTGCCGTCGATGTCGAGCAGGATCGCGGTCTCGTCGAGATGTGGCACGAGCGCATGCGGCACCGGCACCGTTTCCGGCACATCGTCGTCAACGGGCATGGTGCGCTTCTGGTCCACCGCCATTTCCGCAAGTTCCGATTTCATAGTCTACTCCATAAAGGCCAGCGGCCGCGCTATTTGTTCGAGCGATTTGCGTTCCGCGGAGACGGCGTAGCGCCACGCCACGATCGCGGCCGCGATCATGAGGAATGCCCCCAGCAAATAGCCGGCGAACACGCTTGTGCGTGATCCCGTGTCGATCAGCGCGCCGAACAGCGCCGGGCCGATGACGCCGCCAATACCGGTGCCGACCGCGTAAAACACCGCGATCGCCAGCGCGCGGACTTCCAAAGGAAACGTCTCGCTGACCGTGAGATAGGCCGCGCTCGCGGCGGGCGAGGCAAAGAAGAAGATCACCATCCAGGCGATGGTCTGTCCTTGCGCACTGAGCGCCCCGATCGAGAACAGATAGCCCGACAGCGCCAACAGCAGGCCCGACGCGCCATAGGTGAACATGATCATCGCGCGCCGTCCGAGCGTGTCGAACAGGCGGCCGAGCAGCAGCGGGCCGAGGAAATTGCCGGCGGCGAAGGGAAGCAGATACCATCCGACATGATCGGCGCTGATGCCGTAGAAATCGGTCAGCACCAGCGCGAAGGTGAAGAAGATGGCGTTGTAGAAGAAAGCCTGTGCGCCCATCAGGACGAGGCCGACCAGCGCGCGCTGGCGATAGACCGTGAACAGCGTGTGCATGACCTCGCGAATCGGCGTGTGATCGCGCATCTTCAGCCGGATCCTGGTGAAGCGTCGGTCGCTCGCATCCTGGTCGTGTCCGATCACCGAACGCTCGATCTCGTCGACGATGGCGTGGGCCTGATCGGGCCGCCCGTGGATCATCAGCCAGCGCGGACTTTCCGGGATCCACATCCGCATCAACAGCACGACGAGGCCGATGCTCGCGCCGATGAGATAAGCGAGGCGCCAGCCGAGATCGGGGCCGATCAAGGCGGGATCCAGCAGAACGATGGCCGCCACCGCGCCCATGGCCGCGCCGATCCAGAAGCTGCCGTTGATGACGAGATCGGTCCAGCCGCGATAGCGCGCCGGCACCAGCTCCTGGATGGTCGAATTGATCGCGGTATATTCGCCGCCGATGCCGGCGCCGGTGAGAAAACGAAACAGCGCGTAGCTCGCGATATCCCACGACAGTGCGGTCGCAGCGGTCGCGGAGAGATAAAGCGCGAGCGTGATGAAGAACAGTTTCTTGCGGCCGATGCGGTCGGTCAGCCAACCGAAACCGAGCGCGCCGAGCACCGCGCCGGCGAGATAGGCTGAATTGGCAATGCCGAGATCGAGATTGGAGAATTGCAACGAGGGACTTTGCTTCAGCGCGCCGGAAAGCGCACCGGCGAGTGTCACCTCGAGCCCGTCGAGGATCCAGGTGATGCCGAGCGCCAGCACGACCCGGGTGTGAAAGCCGCTCCACGGCAGCGCGTCGAGACGTGAGGGAATACTGGTCTCGATGATGCGATCGGTCGCGACCACCGGGACAGCAGGTCCATAATTCAGCGCTTGGCTTTGCTGCAATTCCATCGCGTTGCTGGGTCTGACCAATAGGAGCGACCCCGGTTCACATGATGTGGCCAGGGGCGAACCGATCATCGGGGTGCGGCATTCCGCCTGCCACCTGCGACAACGTCTGCGGCAAGCGCCGGTTCCAGTAGGAACGGCCTCCAACGCCGTCCGTTTCCGAAGGAGCCGCAGGGAGTTGACGCATGGCTCACGTCAGAAAGACGACACATTCTCGCAAAACAGCTGCGCGCAGCAGGAAGACCAGCGTGCGCAAGAGCGCGAAACGCGCGACGCCGAAGCGCTGGTCGCAACGTGTGACCAAGGAGAGCGACGCGCTCGATCTCAAGCGCGGCGTATTCACGCTCACGAGTCCGAAGAAGATCGCAGCCTCGCTGAAGCGCTCGGCCGAGCACAGTTCGCGCCGCAAGACCGGCGCCTATCGTTCGGCGCTGTCGATGCTGACGTTCTATATCAACCGTGCCGGCAAGACGCTGCCGAAAACACAGCGGGCGCGGCTGGAGCAGGCGAAGGTGGAATTGAAGCGGGCGTTTGGAAGGGCGTGAGGCTTAGACGGCACAGCGAAAAATCAGCCGTCGTCCTGGACAAGCGAGCGGAGCGAGCGCTGATCCAGGACCCATTATCACAGGACGTGGTTTGGCGAAGACTTGCGGCTGGCTGCTCGCGCAACGACTGCTCCATGGGATAATGGGTCCTGGCTTTCGCCAGGACGACAGCGGAGAGAGTGGAGAAGTCCGAGCCTTACGCCGCCCGGATATTCCCCATGAACCGGTCGAGCTCGGCGCGGAGGCGGGTGCTTTCGCTGGAGAGGGTCTTGGCCGAATTCAACACCTCCTCCGAGGCCGAGCCGGTTTCGGCGGCGCCGCGGTTGACCTCGCCGATGTCGGTGGCTGCGGTCTGGGTGCCCTGGGCGACCGTCTGGACGCTGCGCGCGATCTCCTGCGTCGCGGCGCCCTGCTGCTCCACCGCGCTCGCGATCGACGTCGAGATCGACGAGATCTGGCCGATGGTGGCGCCGATCTCCTTGATCGCGGCAACCGACTCGGCGGTGGCGCCCTGCATGCCCGTGATGTGGGAGGAAATCTCGTCGGTGGCTTTCGCCGTCTGGCTGGCCAGTGACTTCACTTCGCTGGCAACCACCGCAAAGCCGCGGCCGGCTTCACCGGCGCGCGCCGCCTCGATGGTCGCATTGAGCGCCAGCAGGTTGGTCTGCTCGGCGATCGCGGTGATGAGCTTGACGACCTCGCCGATCTGCTGGGCGGCATGCGAGAGCTTGCCGATGCGGCCGTCGGTCTCCTTGGCCTGCACCACCGCAGCTTCTGCAATGCGGCTGGAATCGCGCACCTGGCGGCCGATCTCCTCGACCGAGGCCGAGAGCTCTTCCGTCGCGGTGGCGACCGACTGCATGTTGCTGGAGGCCTGCTCGGAGACGCCGGCGACCTGGCTCGACAGGCTCTGCGTGGTCTCGGCGGTACGGGTCAGCGTGGACGCGGCCGATTCGAGCTGCACGGCCGAGGCCGAGACGTTGGAGACGATGGCGCCGACGGCGTTCTCGAAATCGTCGGCAAAGCGGATCAGTTCGGAGCGGCGGCTTGCGGCCTGCTCCCGGCTCTGGGCTTCGCTGGCGGCGGCATCGCGCTCGGCCTTGGCGACGGCCTGAACCTTGAACTCCTCGACCGCGCCGGCCATCTCGCCGATCTCGTCCTTGCGGCCGAGGCCCGGCAGCACGACGTCGAAATTGCCCGAGGCGAGCTCGCGCATCGCCTTGCACATCGCGATCATCGGACGCGAGATGCCGTTGCCGAGCATCAGGGCGAGCACGGCGCCGATGGCCAGGCCGCCCAGCGCCAGCATCAGCATCAGCCGTTCGGTCTCTCCGATCGTTGCATTGGCGCTGGCCTCGATGCGCTGCTGATCGGCGGTCAGGTCCGATCGCAGCTCACTCGAAAGCTTGAGGATGGACGCGGCCGTCTTGGTCATCTCGCCGTTCGACTTGACGATGACCTTCACGTTCTCGGTCAGCTTGGCAAAGGAGATGCGGTACTGCTTCAGCAGGTTGCTGATCTCGGTGACGCGGTCGGTGATCTTCTGGTCGTTGGCATAGATCGAGACCAGCAGGGTCTCCAGGAACTTGATGCGGGCGATCACGCCGTCGGCGGTCTTCGGTTCGGGCTTGGCGACGAAGGCGCCGACAGAGGTGGAGACCGCAAGATATTGCGAGGTGACGTCCTTGGCCGTGGTCTGGACCGAGGCGAGCCCGGCGAGCGCCGCGGTATCGGCAAGGTCGTCGAACTTGAAGCGAATCTTGTTGCCGACGCTGTTGAGCTCATCGGCCGCGATCTTGTTGTTCTCGCGCGTCAGGGTGATGATCTCACCGAATACCTTCGTGAAGCGCTGGAACTCCGCCTCGAGCTTGCCGACCTGCTCGCGGCGCGCGGCGCCGGTCGTGGCGGACGTCGATTTGGCGATCGCCGCTTTCAGATTCTCTTCGGCCGCCTTGGCCGCGGTCTCGTCGTCTGTCGCGCCGGTCAACGTATAGGCCCGCGCCAGCCCCTGGTAGGCGATCAGCTCGCGGTCGACGGTTCGCGCGAGATCCGCTTCCGCCACGCTGGTCCGGTAGGAGGCCACGGCGGCCTGGATCCGCTCGAAGCCGAAATAGGCGAAAGCCATGCTGACCGCGAGGATGGCCAGCACCGCCACGAAGCCGAGGATGATTTTTGCGCGAAAACGCAAGGTTGGCAGTTTCGATGTGTTCGGCTTGGATTTGACGGACATTCCCCCACCCCATTCCATTCGCGGAAAACCAGGCGCAGCCCGGAAGCAGCCCGCTTCCCGACTCGTGTGCACGGTAATTGGCAAAGGATAAGCGGCGGTAAATTTGCGGCGTCGCAACTTGCGGTTCGGTGACGCGGGCAAATGTTAAGGCGCGCTTTCTCGCGCCGCTACAAATTGAAGGCCGGCGCCAATCTCCGCTGTCGTCCCGGACAAGCGAGCGGAGCGAGCACTGATCCAGACCCATTACCACAGGGCGTGGTTTGGCGATGACTCGTAGTTGCCGGTCTTTGCCCAGCTGGCTCTCGGGGTAATGGGTCCTGGCTTTCGCCAGGACGACGGTGGAGAGAGGGGAGAAGTCCGAGCCTTACGCCGCCCGGATATTTGCCATGAAGCGGTCGAGCTCGGCGCGAAGACGCGTGCTTTCGGATGACAGCGTCTTGGCCGAATTCAACACCTCCTCCGAAGCCGAGCCGGTCTCGGCGGCGCCGCGGTTGACCTGGCCAATGTCGGTGGCGGCGGCGTGGGTGCCCTGGGCGACCGTCTGGACACTGCGCGCGATCTCTTGCGTCGCGGCGCCCTGCTGCTCGACCGCGCTCGCGATCGACGTCGAGATCGACGAGATCTGGCCGATGGTGGCGCCGATCTCCTTGATCGCGGCAACCGACTCGGCTGTGGCGCCCTGCATGCCCGTGATGTGGGAGGAAATCTCGTCGGTTGCTTTCGCCGTCTGGCTGGCCAGCGACTTCACTTCGCTCGCGACCACCGCAAAGCCGCGGCCGGCTTCACCGGCGCGCGCCGCCTCGATGGTCGCATTGAGCGCCAGCAGGTTGGTCTGCTCGGCGATCGCGGTGATGAGCTTGACGACCTCGCCGATCTGCTGGGCGGCATGCGAGAGCTTGCCGATGCGGCCGTCGGTCTCCTTGGCCTGCACCACCGCAGCTTCCGCAATGCGGCTGGAATCGCGCACCTGGCGGCCGATCTCCTCGACCGAGGCCGAGAGCTCTTCCGTCGCGGTGGCGACCGACTGCATGTTGCTGGAGGCCTGCTCCGAGACGCCGGCGACCTGGCTCGACAGGCTCTGCGTGGTCTCGGCGGTGCGGGTCAGCGTGGACGCGGCCGATTCGAGCTGCACGGCCGAAGCCGAGACGTTGGAGACGATGGCGCCGACGGCGCTCTCGAAGTCGTCGGCAAAGCGGATCAGCTCGGAGCGGCGGGCGGTGGCCAGTTCCTTGTTCTGGGCTTCGCTGGCAGCGGCATCGCGCTCGGCCTTGGCGACGGCCTGAACCTTGAACTCCTCGACCGCGCCGGCCATCTCGCCGATCTCGTCCTTGCGGCCGAGGCCCGGCAGCACGACGTCGAAATTGCCCGAGGCGAGTTCGCGCATCGCCTTGCACATCGCGATCATCGGACGCGAGATGCCGGTGCCGAGCAGGAAGGCGAGGATCGCACCTAACAGCGTGCCGCCGACGGCCAGCATCAGCACCAGTTGCTCGGTCTGCCCGATGGTCGCTTCCGATTCCGTATCCAGCCGCTGCTGCTCGGCGACGAGGTCCGCCTTCATTGCGGTCGCGCCTTGCAGGATCGCACCAGCCGAGCCGCTCATCTCGGTCACGAGCTCATCGACCATCTTGGCGTTGGCGATCAGCTTCTCCAGCGCGTCGCGATAGGCCGCGAGCAGCACCTTCGCATCCTTCAAGCCGGCGACGATCTTGTCGTCCATGGAATAGACCGCGCCCAGCGAGTTCTCGACGAACTTCAGTCGCGCCAGCGCGCTTGTCGCCACCGCCTGGTCGGAGTTGAGGATGAAATTGCTCGCGGCCGAACTCGCAGTCTGGAACTGGGCATTGACCTGCTTGGTGCCGAACTCGATCGCCTGCGCTTCTGCGTCGGAGGCGTTGTTGCCGATATCGTCGAGCTTGTACTTCAGGAGGTTGGCATTGCGCTGGAGCTGGTTCTGGACCAGCAGGGCGCTGTCGCGCTTGGCCTGCAGGATCTTTGCAAACGTCGCGGAGAAGTTCGAGAACTCCTTGGCGAGCTTGTTGAGACTCTCCTGCCGCGCCGGCCGCTTGGCGCCCTTGATCGCCTGGTCGATAGCGTTCTTCAGGCTGGCCTCGGCTTCCAGCGCCGCCTTGGCGTCATCTTCCTTGCCGGTGACGACGAAGTAGCGGGCGGACGAACGATAGGCGAGCAGCTCGCGGTCGATGTTGCGGGCGAGGTCGGCCTCCGAAACGCTGGTGCGGTAGGACCCGACCCCGGAGGAGACCCGCTCGAAGCCGAAATAGGCGAAAGCCATGCTGCCGGCGGAGATCACCAGCACTGCGGCAAAGCCCAGGATGATTTTGGCGCGGAACCTGAGGGTCGGAAATATGGTGCGCTTAGACGGCGACGCGATACGCCCGGACATTCCCACCCCCAACCTTATGTTCTTGCAACGATCACGCGGCCCGGAAGCAGCCCTTTCCGAACGCGTGCGGAAAATTAAGGCAGAAACGTCAAGGGGTGGTAAATCCGTCCGGCCTGCACCCCGGGTGGAGAGCGTTTCCGCTCCCTCGGGCGCGTCCAGCCTTGCCGGGCCGAGCGGCGCCGTGTTGCGGCTAACCGGAAAACGCCTTATTCTTTGAACACTTGTCGGGCACTTATCAGGCACTTGGCGTTAGACCAGGCTGGTCCTCGAGGGGAGAAACGGAGTGGGGCAAACCGATTTTCGGTTTGGCGGTGCGTCTGGCGTTGCCGTTGCCAAATCGAAGGCTGCGAGCGTCGATGAAGCCGTGGCCGAGCTCGCCGCCCAGCTCCCATCCGACGAGCTGGCGCTGATCCTGGTCTTCCTCTCGCCCAGCTACGACCCTCATCACTTCATCGCCGAGATCACCCGGCAATTCGACGAGACTCAGGTCTGCGGTTGCACGACCGCGGGCGAGCTCGCCCCTGACGGCTGGGACGAGAACAGCGTCGTGGCGCTGGCGTTCAGCCGCGCCGACTTCTCGGCCGCGGTGCGGCCCATTCTCAACCTCGACAGCTTCCGCGTCGAGGACGGCCGCAGGATCGGCGGCGAGCTCCGGCACGAGCTGTTGCGGATCACCCCGCAAGTCGATCGCGGCAATCCCTTCGGCCTGGTGTTGATCGACGGCCTGTGCCGCCGCGAGGAGGCGGTGATGTCCGCGATCTATGCCTCGCTCGACGACATCCCGGTCGTCGGCGGGTCCGCAGGCGACGGGATGCGCTTCGAGAAGACCTGGGTGTTCTGCGATGGCAAGGCACACACCAACGCCGCCCTCCTGATCCTGTTGAACACCTCGCTGCCGTTCCGGGCTTTCAAGTGCGACAATTTCGAGCCGAGCCCGCAGAAGATGGTGGTCACCGAAGCCGACATCGAAAATCGAACGGTCAGGGAGCTGAACGCGGAGCCCGCGGCCGAGGAATATTCGCGCATGGTCGGGATCCTGGACGCCAAGCTCGATCCATTTTCCTTCGCGTCCCACCCCGTGCTGGTGCGCGTCGGCGGCGCCTATTACGCGCGGTCGATCCAGCGCGTCGAGCCGGACGGATCCTTACATTTCTTCTGCGCCATCGACGAGGGCATGGTGCTGACGGCGGCGACGTCGCGCAGCCTGGTCGGCTCGACCCGCGACACCTTCGCCGAGATCCGGGACCAGATCGGAGACGTCTCGCTCTATATCGGCTTCGAGTGCCTGCTGCGCCGGCTCGACGCCGAGCAGCATCAGCTCGCCCGCGACATGTCCGACCTGTACCGGCAGAACCGGGTCGTCGGCTTTCATACCTATGGCGAGCAGTTCGGCTCCATGCATGTGAACCAGACCTTCACCGGCGTTGCGATCGGAAGGCGCCCGTCGTGACGGACATGTTGCAGGGCCCTGATACGGTCGACCAGCTGCGGCGCGAGGCGGCGAAGCTGAAGAAGATCAATGCCGCGCTGATGTCGCGCGTCGAACGCTCGATGGACCAGCAGCTCAACGCCTTTTCATTGTTCGAAACCGCCATTGCGCTTGACCACAAGGTTCGCGACCGGACTCATCAGTTGCGCGAGGCGCTGCATTCGGTCGAGCGCGCCAATGAAGGGCTCTACCGCGCCAAGCAGCAGGCCGAAGCCGCAAGCTCGCTGAAATCATCGGTGCTGATCTCGGTGACCCACGACCTGTTGCAGCCGCTGAACGCGGCGCGCCTGACGCTGTCGGCGCTGACCGAGATGATGGAATCGCAGGAGGCGGGCCTGCTGATCGACCAGGCCGACCGCTCGCTGCTGATGCTGGAGGATTTGCTGCGGTCGCTGCTGGAGATCGCAAAGCTCGACGCCGGCGCGCTCAAGCCCGACGTGCGCGCGATTGCGCTGGCGCCCCTGTTCGAACAGCTCCGCAACGAATTCGAGCCGGTCGCGGCGCGGCAGGGTCTTTCCCTGCGCATCCGCACCTCGCCGCGCGCGGTGAGGTCGGATGCGATGATGCTGCGGCGGATCCTGCAGAACCTGCTTGCCAATGCCATCCGCTATACCCGCAACGGCGGCGTCGTCATGGGATACCGGCGGAGGGGCGACCACATCTGCATCCAGGTCTCCGACACCGGGCCTGGAATTGCACAGGCGCAGCAGCAGGCAATCTTCCGCGAATTCCAGCGCGGCGAGGCGACCGCGACCGACCAGGCCGGCTTCGGGCTCGGCCTCTCCATCGTCCGCCGTTTCGCAACCGTGCTCGGGCACGAGGTGCGGCTGTCGTCGCAGGTCGGCCGGGGATCGACCTTCACCCTGGAGCTGGAGCCCGCCGACCTCGCCGAGGTCAGCGACGAGGTGCACGAGGTCAAGCTCGCCGAGCGGCGCTATAGCGGGCTCGAAGGCGCCAAGATCCTGCTGATCGAGAACGACCCGAACGGCTCGGAGGCGATGGCCGCGCTGCTGGAAGGATGGGGCTGCGACGTCGCGACCACGCGCTCGGCCGCGGATGCGCTGCTGCGCCTCAGCGAGCTCGGCGGCGCACCCGATGCCGTGATCGCCGACCTCCATCTCGATCACGGCGAGAGCGGCTTGTCGGCCATCGCCGACGTCCGCCAGCATCTGAAGCTCGACACGCCGGCCATGATCATCACGGCCGATTACTCCGAAAAGGCCGCGAAGGACGCGAGCCGCCACGGCCTCGAAGTGCTGAAGAAGCCGATCAAGCCCGCCGAGATGCGGGCGCTGCTGTCGTTCCTGCTGAGCTAGCCCGCGCGGATGGCCTTCGCCCCGCCTGCGCGGCAAGCGCGCATGGCTCCCAACAAAATGGCGAAAACAACCCCATGCACAGTAGCGGTAATATCTTACATTCCCTCAAGGCAATGATTTACAATCGAAATCAGAAACAGAGCGCTCTCAATCTGGAGGGCAAACCAGGCGCGGATCGCCTCACTGCTGGTCCGGCCGTGGTCGCTCCCGCTCGGCCGCGGTGCCCCCGCCTGCCAGCGTCGCGAAATCGATCCTGGACATTTCGACGATGGCCTTGGTGCGGCTGATCACGTTGAGCTTGCGCAGGATGTCGGAGACGTGGACCTTCACCGTGGTCTCCGAGATCTTGAGCTCAAAGGCGATCTGCTTGTTTTGCAGGCCGCGCTTGAGCATTTCGAGCACGCGCAATTGCTGCGGCGTCAGCTCGTGCAGGCGCTTCAGGAGATCCTGCGCGGGGCCGGCCGCGCGCTGCGGGCGGACCTGCCCGCGATACGCGGCGGGAACACAGACCGCGCCGCGCAGCACCTCGCCGATCGATTGCGCCAGATCCTGCTTGGACGACGATTTGAGGATGTAGCCGGACACGCCGAGCGACAATGCGCCGGAGATGATCTGCCGATCCTGATAACCGGATACGATGACGACGGGAATTTTGGGGAACGCCTTGCGGATGCGGATGATGCCCGAAAGACCCGTGGTGCCCGGCATCGACAGATCGAGCAGGATCAGGTCGAGCTCGGTGGTCGCCACGACCTGCTCCAGCGCGCCGTCGATCGAGGTCGCCTGAAGAATATCGGCCGCGGGCGCCACCATCCTGAGCGCGCCCTCGAGCGCCTCGCGAAACAGCGGATGGTCCTCGACGATCAGAAATCGCATCACGTATGAGCCATTCTGAAGACCTTGCCCAAGATGCCGCCGGGGCCGACGTTGAATTGCACGTGCTGAGAATGGCTCAGCAGGGCCGCGCCGGCTTGATCCAGGTCAAGGACGACAGCGCGCGTCATTGCGGCCTGCCGCGATCGACCCGTGCATGAGGCCGGCTGCGCGGATCGGGCAGCTCCATCTTGCCGATCTCGATGATCGCCTTGTTGCGGCTGAACAGGCCGAGCTTGCGCAGGATCTCGGTGATATGCGCCTTCACCGTGGATTCGGCGAGCTGAAGCTCCTGGGCGATCTGCCGGTTCGGATAGCCGCGACGCAGGAGGTCGAGCACGCGAAGCTGCTGCGGCGTGAGCTCGCGCAGCATGACCTCGATCGCCTTGCTGGCATCGGCCCGCCGCCGCGGCGTCGCCACGAAATCCTTCGGCACCGACACCGATCCGCTCAGCACACCCTCGATCGATTGCGCCAGCTCACGCTTCGACGTCGACTTGGGCAGATAGCCGGCGGCGCCCAGCGCCAACGCCTCGCGGACGACGTGCTGATCCTCCTCGCTCGACACGATAGCGACGGGCAGGCGCGGATAGGCCTCGCGCAAGCGCAGGAAGCCGGAGAAGCCGGTCGCATCCGGCAGCGAGAGGTCGAGCAGCGCGAGGTCGATGCCCTCCCCGGCCGACAGAATATGCAGGGCATCCCCGATCGACATCGCTTCGAAGATCCGCGCCTCCGGCAAGGCCAGCCGCACCGCATTGCCGAGCGCCTCGCGAAACAGCGGATGATCGTCGATGATCAGGAAGCTGGTCATGGGGCCTTCCCAACACTGCACCGCACCCGCATCGACCGCAGCAGCGGAAGCGGCACATCCATGCGATAGCCGTCCGGCGCCGGGATGATGCCGGACGGACGCTACCACATCCTCCCGATCGCGTTCGGTCAAGATCGTTCAGTCGTTCGATTCGGACTGGACCGTCAGCAGGAAGGAAAAGATGTGGTCGAACTGCTCGTCGGTGAAGACCTCTTTCCAGGCCGGCATGCCCTTGGTCGGCCGTCCCTCATGCACGGTCGTCCAGAACTTCTCGCGCATCTCGTCGCCGTAGCGGTGACGCAGCAGCCGCAGGTCGATCTTCCGCTCGCTCTGGATCGCGTCGGGGCCGTGGCAGTGCGCACAGGTTCCGTTGAAGATCTCCTTGCCCGAGCCGACGGCCTCGGCGGCCGGCGCGGCCGCGTCCCCCTTGGTCTCGGTCGCCACCACATTGGCGGTCTGCGTCACGCCGGGTCCGGTCCCGGTCGTCGTTCCCGCCGGCATCGCCTGGGTCGCACCGAAGCGCGCCGGCTGGCCGGTCGGCAGGCCATATTTCACCGCGAGCGCGCCGATCGTGCCCTGAAGCTGCGGTAGGACGGCATCGACGCGATCACGCAGCTCGGTGGACGTCTTCGCAAAGCCGATCGCCGCATCCCATGACAGGCCTTCACCCTCGGTGAGCTGGATCTGATAGCGATCGCCGTAGCTGGTCTTGTTCAGCCAGCCGGCGACCGGCCCCCAGATGAAGGCGACGTCGGCCTTGCCCTGATCGAGCGCCTGCATGCCTTGCTCGGGCGACAGCACCGTCACCTTCTGGATATCGTCGCGGCTCGCGAGCAGGTTCTGCGGCGTGCTGGCGAACTGCACGGCGACGCGCTTGCCCTTGAGGCCGTCGATGCCATCGAGCGCCTGCCCCTTGGCGGCCACGAGGGCATAGCCCTGCTTCGCGAACGCGTTGGAGAAGATCACGGCCGGTCCCATGAAATCCTCGGACCGCGGCAGCCCGATCATGGCGTCGCATTGCTTGCCGAGCAGGGTGACGCGCACGGTGCGCTTGCCGAAATAGGATTTGTACCAGTCATAGGCGATCGGCCGGCCGAGCGCCTGCGCCAGGGCCTGCCCGATCTCGACATAGAAGCCCGGTTGCGACGGACTATCGCTCGAGAATGGAAGATTGGTCGGATCGGCGCAGAGGCGGAGCGGCTGCGCCTCGTCTGCGCGCAGCGAGGCCGGAACGATCAGCGCGGCACATGTGAGCAGGCCTGCGATGGCGCGATTTCGGCTCGCACCGATGCCAGAATGATTCGGACGCATCCTCGTCTCCCATAGCTTTGTTGAGCCGGAGCTCGTTGAGCCAAGCGCAGCGGCACCAGGCATCGGCCGATGCCGCAACCAAAGTCTGGAAAAAGCGCGCGCGTATCCCGCGGGGATACGCGCGCGAGTGGTCACTGGACGGAGAACACGAAGAGCGAACCGCCCTCGGGAGCTGCGGCCGTCATCTTCTTTCCTACCTCGCCCAGGAACGCAGGCAGCGCAGCCGTGCGGCCGACGACGATGGCGACATATTGCTTGCCGTCGACCTGGTAGGTCACCGGACCTGCGCCGATGCCGGAGCCGAGATTCCTGCTCCACAACACCTTGCCGGACTTCGCATCGATGGCGCGGAAATCGCCATGGATGTTGCCGGCAAACACGAGGCCACCGCCGGTGGTCAGCGTGCCGCCGTTGAACGGCAGGTCTTCCTTGATCGACCAGACCTTCTTCTGCGCGACCGGATCCCAGGCCACGAGCTCGCCGAGGAAACCGCCGGGGCCTTCCTTGGTCGGGAATTCGGCGCCGAGATAGAACACACCGCGCTTGTAGGCGACGTCGGAGACCGACCAGTCCATGCAGACATTGTTGGACGGGATGTAGACGAGCCCGGTCTGCGGGTTGAACGACATCGGCTGCCAGTTCTTGCCGCCGATCAGGTTCGGGCAGATGTCCTTGGCGGGATGGTTCGGCCCGGGACGCTTGTCGGGATCCTCGACCGCGCGCATCGTGGCGACGTCCCACTTCTTGGCCCAGTTGGAGAACACGTATTTCTCCGCCGAAAGCACCTTGCCGGTCTCGCGATTGGCGACGAAGAAGTAGCCGTTGCGATCCGCCTTCATCAGCGCCGGCACGGTGCTGCCGCCGATCTTCAGATCCGCGAGCACGGCTTCGTTGACGCCGTCATAGTCCCAGGCATCGGCCGGCGTGGTCTGGATGTGCCACTTGATCTTGCCGGTGTTGGGATCGAACGCCACCGTCGAGGCGGTGTAGAGGTTGGTCAGCTTGCCGAAATTGCCGTCGCCGGTCGAGCGTACCGCCGTGTTCCAGGGGCCGGGATTGCTGGTACCCCAATAGACCGTGTCGGTCTTCGGATCGTAGGAGCCGACCAGCCAGGCCGCACCGCCGCCATGCTGGGCGGAGTCGCCCTTCCAGGTGTCGCCGCCGGGCTCATCCGGCGACGGAACGGTGTAGGTCTGCCAGAGCTGCTTGCCGGTGTTAATGTCGAAGGCCTGGAGCGAGCCGCGCACGCCGTACTCGCCGCCGCCGAAACCGGTGATGACCTTGTCGCGCACGACGAGCGGCGGCGAGGTGATGACCGAACCCTGCTTGTAATCGACCACCTTCGCCGTCCAGAGCGCCTTGCCGGTCGCGGCATCGAGCGCCGTCAGCTTGCCGTCGAGGCGGCCGACGAAGATCTTGCCGTCGGCATAGGAGACGCCGCGATTGTTCACGTCGCAGCAGGCGTATTGCAGCACGTCCTCGGGAATATCGGGTTCGTAGGTCCATTTGCGCACGCCGGTGGCGGCATCGAGCGCGTAGACGTATTTCGGGCCCCAGGAGCTCGAAACGTAGAGCGTGTTGCCGACGACGATCGGCGAGGATTCGTTCGAACGGAGCGAGGCCAGCGAGAACGAATAGGCGAGCGTCAGCTTGCCGGCGTTCTCGGTGTTGATCTGCTTCAGCGGGCTGAAGCGCGTGTTGCCGTAGTCGTGGCCGGCAACGGCCCACTGGTTCGAGTCGGATTGCGCCTTGAGCAGGGAGTCGTTGGCGCGAACGCCCGACGTAGCGGTGGCCAGCATCGCAACCATCGAGATGCCAGCCAAGAAGCCCTTCGTTCCAAAGGTCATGTATTCCCTCCACGATGTTGTTGTGCACGCCATGTTAGGCGCCTGAGCGCGCCGCGCCCGTGATGCGCAGTTCGTCTGCGAGCCATCGTTCGAAATTACAGCATCGCCTTGTCGCGCTTAGTATAGGCGGAAGGTAGTAGTGCAAATCATTGGCGGCTTTTGCCGCTCATCTCGTTGTCCGGGCTTGCGTCTTGCCCTTATTTTACAGCTCGAAAAGCGCCATCGGATTTGGGCAGCATCGCGCCGTAATCCGCTTCGTCCGCCCAATCAGCGCAGTAGGTTGGGCAAAGCGAAGCGTGCCCACCTCTTCTCTCGCAATCGTGGATTGGTTAAGTGGTGGGCACGGCGCAAGAGCGCCTTTGCCACCCTACAAGTTCGCGTCGGGGCGCCGAGGACGACGCGCGGATCACGATGATGGCGCTACCACAGCCGCGAAGCTTTCGAAGAAATTCGCGGCAAGCTTTCGCGACGTCGAATCGATCAGCCGCGAGCCGAGCTGTGCGAGCTTGCCGCCGATCTGCGCGTCGGCCTCGTAGTGCAGGACGGTGACGCCAGGCGATTCTTCTTCCAGCCTGACCTTCGCGCCGCCCTTGGCAAAGCCGGCGACGCCGCCGGCGCCTTCGCCGACGATGCGGTAGCCGTTGGGCGCATCGATATCGGTCAGCGTCACCTTGCCGCTGAACGTCGCCTTCACCGGGCCGACCTTCAGCACCACGGTCGCAATCATCTCCGTCGGCGATGCCATCTCCAGCGATTGGCAGCCGGGAATGCAGCGCCTGAGAATATCGGGATCGTTGAGCGCGGCCCACACATTGGCTTTCGACGCTGGGATACGCTGACTGTCGTTCATCTGCATCGCTTCCACCCCTTTTGACCGTTGCTTGTATGGCACGACTAGGGCGGCGCCCGGCTGCGATCAATCGCCAGGAAGTACTAGGGGTGCTTTTTCTGGCGTCTCATTCACTCAATGCCACTCTGCGGCCCGATGGATTCCGGCACCCTCGCTCCGCTCGGGCCCCGGAGTGGCGGAATGGACTGTCCGGCGAGGAACGCCAAGGTCAACATCAATAGAATCAATGACTTAGCCTGCCGCCGTCTACTACCAAGATCGCGATTACAACGGCGTGGGCGCGTGCTCCTATTCGCAACAACGAACACGACATCAAAGGGAGAAACGACGCGCCAAGGGCGCCGACATCCAGGGCCAGCGCCTCGCGCCGGCGGCTGAACCCAGCCGCCATCGACGAAGCGGAGATCGTTCTCGAAAGCTCCCTGCAAGGTCGCGCCACGCACTGGCGGCGGCACGGAACATCGTGGCCGAATCGCGCACCTGCGACAACCGCCACGATGACCTTTCCATGACGCGCAGTCCCCAAAATCCCAGTTGCAAAGTTCCGTTCGCGCTGTCTCTAATTGGAATAACTACAAACATTCGGGAGGACTTCACCGTGTCTACAGTCAAACTGACAGTGAACGGCAAGGCCGTTGCTGTCGACGTCGAGGATCGCACGCTGCTGGTCCATCTCCTGCGCGATCACCTCAACCTCACCGGCACCCATGTCGGCTGCGACACCAGCCAGTGCGGTGCCTGCGTCGTGCACATGGACGGCCGCGCGGTGAAATCCTGCACCATGCTGGCGGGACAGGCCGACGGCGCCAGCGTCACCACCATCGAAGGCATCGCCAAGGGCGACGAGCTGCATCCGATGCAGGCCGCCTTCCGCGACAATCACGGCCTGCAGTGCGGCTATTGCACGCCGGGCATGATCATGTCGGCGATCGACATCGTGCACCGCCATGGTGGCGAGCTCGACGAGGCCACCGTCCGCCAGGAGCTCGAAGGCAATATCTGCCGCTGCACCGGCTACCACAACATCGTCAAGGCCGTGCTGGATGCAGCCGGACGCATGAAGGTTGCGCAGGCGGCCGAGTAAGGCCGCCCGCCTCGAACAAAGACCACCACTTGCTGCTTTCGATGGAAAGCGCAGTCAAAATAATTCCGGTCGGGAGGACCAGACATGGGTGTTGAAGGCATCGGCGCGCGAGTCGTGCGCAAGGAAGACAAGCGTTTCATTACCGGCAAGGGCCGCTACGTCGACGACATCAAATTGGTGGGCATGACCCATGCCCATTTCATCAGAAGCCCGCACGCGCACGCCAAGGTGAAGAAGATCGACTCTTCCGCCGCGCTGAAGATGCCGGGCGTGGTCGCGGTGCTCACGGGGCAGCAGATCGTCGACGACAAGGTCGGCAACCTGATTTGCGGCTGGGCCATCACCTCCAAGGACGGCAGCCCGATGAAGATGGGCGCATGGCCGGCGATGGCGCCGGAGACGGTGCGCTTCGTCGGTCAGGCCGTCGCGGTCGTGATCGCCGACAGCAAGAACCTGGCGCGCGACGCGGCGGAAGCTGTCGTCGTCGATTACGAGGAACTTCCCGCGGTCGCCGACGTCCACGCCGCGATCAAGGCCGGCGCGCCGCAGCTTCATCCCGAGGCTCCCGGCAACCAGGTCTATGACTGGGTGATCGGCGACGAGGGCGCCACCGATGCGGCCTTCGCCAAGGCCGCCAATGTCGTGAAGCTCGACGTCACCAACAACCGCCTCGCGCCGAACGCGATGGAGCCGCGCGCGGCGATCGCCGATTACGACGCCGCGGAGGAGCATTTCACGCTCTACACGACGTCGCAGAACCCGCACGTCGCCCGCCTCGTGCTGTCGGCGTTCTACAACATCGCCCCCGAGCACAAGCTGCGCGTGATCGCGCCCGACGTCGGCGGCGGCTTCGGCTCCAAGATCTTCATCTATCCCGAGGAGATGGTGGCGCTGTGGGCCTCGAAGAAGGTCGGCCGTCCCGTGAAATGGACCGGCGACCGCACCGAGGCCTTCCTCACCGACGCGCATGGCCGCGACCATGTGACCCATGCCGAGATGGCGTTCGACGCCAGCAACAAGATCACCGGCCTCAAGGTGAAGACCTATGCCAATTTCGGCGCCTACATGTCGCTGTTCTCCTCGTCGGTACCGACCTATCTCTACGCGACGCTGCTGTCGGGCCAGTACAACATCCCGGCGATCCATGCCGAGGTGATCGGGGTCTACACCAACACCACGCCGGTCGACGCCTATCGTGGCGCGGGCCGGCCCGAGGCGAGCTATTTGATCGAACGGCTGATGGAAACGGCGGCGCGGCAGTTGAAGGTCGATCCGGCCGCGCTGCGCCGGACCAACTTCATCACCCAGTTCCCGCACCAGACGCCCGTGATCATGGCCTATGACACCGGCGACTTTAATGCCTCGCTCGACGCCGCGATGAAGGCGATCGACTATGCCGGCTTCGCCGCGCGCAAGGCCAAGGCCAAGGCGGACGGCAAGCTGCGCGGCATCGGCGTGTCCTGCTACATCGAGGCCTGCGGCATCGCACCGTCGAAGGCCGTCGGCAGCCTGGGGGCGGGCGTCGGCCTTTGGGAATCCGCCGAGGTGCGCGTCAACCCGGTCGGCACCATCGAGATCCTCACGGGCTCGCACAGCCACGGCCAGGGTCACGAGACGACGTTCTGCCAACTCGTGGCGGAGCGCCTGGGGGTTCCCATCAGCCAGGTCTCGATCGTTCATGGCGACACCGACAAGGTGCAGTTCGGCATGGGCACCTACGGCTCGCGCTCGGCGGCCGTCGGCCTCACCGCGATCCTGAAGGCCATGGAGAAGATGGAGTCCAAGGCCAAGAAGATCGCCGCGCACGCATTGGAAGCGTCGGAAGCCGACATCGTCATCGAGAACGGCGAGTTCAAGGTGACGGGCACCGACAAGGCGATCGCCTTCCCGATGGTCGCGCTCGCAGCCTACACCGCGCACAATCTGCCTGACGGAATGGAGCCGGGCCTGAAGGAGAGCGCCTTCTACGATCCGACCAACTTCACCTTCCCGGCCGGCACCTATATCTGCGAACTCGAGGTCGATCCCGGCACCGGCAAGACCTCCTTCGTCAACTTCGTCGCGGCCGACGATTTCGGCCGGCTGATCAACCCGATGATCGTCGAGGGCCAGGTCCATGGTGGCCTGGTTCAAGGCATCGGACAGGCGCTGCTCGAGCACGCGATCTACGACGCCAACGGCCAGCCGGTCACGGCCTCGTTCATGGACTATGCCATGCCGCGCGCCGACGATGTGCCCTCGTTCAACCTCTCCCACACCACGACGCTGTGCCCGGGCAATCCGCTCGGCATCAAGGGTTGCGGTGAGGCCGGCGCGATCGGGGCGTCAGCGGCCGTGATCAACGCGATCACGGATGCGATCGGCAAGAACAATCTGGAAATGCCCGCAACCCCTGACCGGGTGTGGCGCACGATCCACGCGGCTTAACCGCCTCATCATCGTCATTCCGGGGCGACGCGAAGCGTCGAACCCGGAATCTGGAGCCACGAATTCAACCTCGAGATTCCGGGTCTGCGCCTGCGGCGCATCCCGGAATGACAGAGAAGAGATTTCAGGAGCAACCAAGATGTACCAGACAACCTATCATCGCGCCTCCTCGGTCGACGAAGCCGCCAGCCTGTTCGGCAAGAGCAGCGAGGCGAAATTCCTGTCCGGCGGCCAGACGCTGCTGCCGGTGATGAAGCAGCGCCTCGCCAGCCCGTCCGACGTGATCGACCTCGGCAAGATCAAGGACATGATCGGCATCGAGGCCGCCGGCGACACGCTGACCATCAAGGCCGCCACGCCGCATTACGACGTGGCGACCAGCGATGCCGCGAAGAAGGCGATCCCCGCGCTCGCCTATCTCGCGTCGCTGATCGGCGACCCCGCCGTGCGCTACCGCGGCACGATCGGCGGCTCGCTCGCCAACAACGACCCTGCCGCGGATTATCCGGCCGCGACGCTGGCGCTCGGTGCCACCGTGAAGACCAACAAGCGTTCGATCTCGGCGGAGGATTTCTTCAAGGGCCTGTTCACGACGGCGCTCGAGGACGGCGAGATCATCACCGCCGTGTCGTTCCCGGTTCCGGGAAAAGCGGGCTACGCGAAATTCCCGCATCCGGCCTCGCGCTTTGCGCTGACCGGCGTGTTCGTCGCGCAGACGAAGTCGGGCGATGTCCGCGTTGCCGCCACGGGCGCCTCGCAGAGCGGCGTGGTGCGCATTCCCGCCATCGAAGCCGCGCTCAAGGCCAACTGGTCGCCGTCGGCGATCGACAGCGTGACTATTTCGGCGAGCGGACTTCTGTCCGACATCCACGGCACGTCGGAGTATCGTGCGAACCTCATCAAGGTGATGGCGCAGCGTGCGGTGGCCGCCGCAGGCTGACGATCCCGCTCTAGCGACTGAACACAAATTTTCCGCGGCGCGCAGAAATGCGCGCCGCTTTTATTATGCGCCCATGCATGAAAACCGCTTGCCTCGCTGGCGGGAAGGCGAGAAAAGTTAATCAGCCGATTAACTCGCCCCCAAGAGCAACGTGAGGCGTTTGCCGGATCACCGGCACTGCCCGCGACCCGAGGAAACAACAACGTGCTCGACAAATCAGCCCCCACCTCGTCCGTCCGCGCCTCCGGCCCGCTCTCGGGCTTCCGCATCGTCGAATTCGCCGGCATCGGGCCCGGCCCGTTCGCCTGCATGATGCTGGCCGACATGGGCGCCGACGTCGTCACGCTCGACCGGGTCGGCGCCAAGAAGAGCATGAAGTCGGTGGCGGGCCGCGGCCGCAAGGTGATCGAGCTCGACCTCAAGGACAAGGCGGCGATCGCACAGGTGCTCGACCTGCTTGCGAGCGCCGATGCGCTGGTCGAAGGTTTTCGTCCCGGCGTGATGGAGCGGCTCGGACTGGGCCCCGAAATGGTGCTCGCGCGCAACCCAAAGCTCGTCTACGGCCGCATGACCGGCTGGGGCCAGGAAGGCCCGCTCGCGAATGCCGCCGGCCACGACATCAACTACATCTCCATCACCGGCGCGCTCGCCGCGATCGGCACGAAGGAGGCGCCGGTGCCGCCGCTCAACCTGGTCGGCGATTTCGGCGGCGGTGCACTCTATCTCGTCGTCGGCGTGCTCGCGGCCTTGCTCGAAGCCTCGAGGTCGGGCAAGGGCCAGGTGGTCGATGCCGCGATGTGCGACGGCGCCGCATCGCTGATGTCGTTCTTCTTCGACATGACCACGATCGGCCGCTGGACCGAAGGGCGCAACCAGAACTTCCTCGACGGCGGCGCGCATTTCTACGGCGTCTACGAATGCGCCTGCGGCCATTTCGTCTCGATCGGCTCGATCGAGCCGCAGTTCTACGCGCTGCTGCGCCAGCACGCGGGCCTGACCGACGCCGATTTCGACGCGCAGATGGACCGCAAGGCCTGGCCGGTGCTGAAGGAAAAGCTGAAAGCCGTGTTCAAGAGCAAGACGCGCGAGGACTGGTGCAAGATCATGGAAGGCACCGACATCTGCTTCGCGCCGGTGCTGACCATGTCGGAGGCCACGCAACATCCGCACATGGTCGCCCGACAGGTGTTCGTCGAGCGCCACGGCGTGAAACAACCTGCGCCCGCACCAAGGTTCTCACGGACGCCATCAGCGGTGCGCGAGCCGGAGGGCGCGGAGATCGCGGCGGTGACGAAGGCGTGGCAGGCGGCGAAATAATCTCCGCCGTCGCAACACGCTCCGCTGTCGTCCCGGACAAGCGCAGCTCTCGACAACGCGTAGCGTTGCCTAGAGCGGAGCGCTGATCCGGGATCCATAACCACAGGCCGTTGTGGTTACGGGACTCGGAGTTACCGCTTTCGCGCCGCAACTCCTCCCTGTGGCATGGGTCCCGGATCTGCGCTTGCGCTTGTCCGGGACGACACCTGTTATGAGGCGGCAAATGCAGGCAATAGCGACGAGCTACGCCGCGTCATCCACCTTCAACACCCCACGCCGGATCTGGTCCTCCTCGATCGATTCGAACAGGGCCTTGAAGTTGCCCTCGCCAAAGCCGTCGTCGCCCTTGCGCTGGATGAACTCGAAGAAGATCGGGCCGATCGCATTGGCCGAGAAGATCTGCAGCAGCACCTTGGTCTGGCCGCCGTCCACCACGCCTTCGCCGTCGATCAGGATGCCGTTCTTCTGAAGCCGTGCGATGTCCTCGCCATGCTTCGGCAGGCGCGCGTCGATCCGCTCGAAATAGGTCTCGGGCGGCGAGGGCATGAAGGGCAGGCCGGCCTCGCGCAGGCCCTCGATGGTGTGGTAGATGTCGCGGCAGCCGCAGGCGATGTGCTGGATGCCTTCGCCACGATAGATCTTCAGATATTCCTCGATCTGACCGGAATCGCCGGCGTCCTCGTTGATCGGAATCCGGATCTTGCCGTCGGGGCTGGTCAGCGCGCGCGAGAACAGGCCGGAGGCGCGGCCCTCGATGTCGAAGAAGCGGATCTGGCGGAAGTTGAACAGCCTTTCGTAGAAGCCGGTCCAGACATCCATGCGGCCGCGATGGACGTTGTGGGTGAGGTGGTCGAGATAGAACAGGCCGGCACCGACCGGCTTGGGATCGCGCGCGCCCAGCCACTCGTACTCGGCGTCGTAGGCCGAGCCCTTGGCGCCGTAGCGGTCGACGAAATAGAGCAGGCTGCCGCCGATGCCCTTGATCGCGGGCACGTCGAGCGCCTTCTGCGCGGATGACACGTTGGCGGGCTCTGCGCCGAGCGCAATCGCGCGGTCGTAGGCCGCCTTCGCATCGACGACGCGAAACGCCATCGACGGCGCACAGGGACCGTGCGCGGCGACGAAATCGTAGCCGTGGGTGCCGGGCTGCTCGTTGACGAGATAGTTGATGTCGCCCTGGCGATAGACCGTGATCGCCTTGGTCCTGTGGCGCGCGACGGGCACATAGCCCATCAGCTTGAACAGCGCGTGCAGCTGTTCCGGATTGGGATGCGCATATTCGACGAACTCCCCGTGGGTCGGTCAAAATCCCCCGGGTATGGTCACTTGAAACTCCCCCACCTGATGATCGCCGTCAGCGCCGCTGAACAGCAGTAGCCGGTCAGGCAGGACGTTTATGTTCGACCCCTTTAGCCAGCAAGGGGCCGGGGAGTTGAACGTCTTGAAGCGACATCTGCAAAGCACGGTATTTACATTACTTGATCGCAACGCCAGCCAGCGCGAGATCCACAGGCTGACGGGGGTCGATCGCAAGACGATCCGGCGTTACCGGGCGCTGCGGGCTGGTGCGGAGGCAAATTCCCCGGGGAAGTGACCACCGGCACGGTGAGCGCGGACGACCAAATTCCCCCACCCCGACCACCGGCTTTTGGGGTGTCGGAAGCGACAGCCGCCTGCAGCCTGGCCCGCTCGGCCTGCGAACCGCATCGGGCATGGATCGAAGAACAGGTCCGCCTGAAGCGGAATGCGCAGGCGATTTACCAGGACCTGGTCGATCGATTTGGCTTTCCGTCCAGCTATCAGAGCGTCAAGCGGTTTGTGCGCACGTTGCGACACAGCGATCCCGAGCAGTTTGATCGACTTGAGTTCCTGCCTGGCGAGGAGGCCCAGGTCGACTATGGCGAGGGCGCTCTGACGATTGATCCCAGGAGCGGCCGGTACCGCCGTCCCCGCCTGTTTGTGATGACGCTGCGCTACTCGCGGCGCAGCTTCCGGCGGGTGGTCTGGAAGTCCAGCCAACACGTCTGGGCGCAGCTCCACGAAGAGGCGTTCCGGTATTTTGGCGGGGTCCCCAGCTATGTCGTGCTCGACAATCTGAAGGAAGGCGTCCTCAAGCCGGATTTGTACGAGCCCGAGCTCAACCCGATTTACAGCGCGATGCTGGCTCATTACGCCGTGGTCGCCGATCCCGCGCGGGTGGCCGATCCCAATCGGAAAGGCTGCGTCGAGAGTGCGATTCAACATACCCAGGGCACCGCGCTGGCCGGACGGCGCTTCGAGACACTGGAAGCCCAGAACGAGTTCCTGAGGCACTGGGAGGAGAATTGGGCCTCCAAGCGCATCCACGGCAGCACGCGCCGTCAGGTCGAGGCGATGTTCCAGGAAGAGAAGCCGCACCTGCGGCCGCTGCCTGTCGCTCCCTTCCGCATCTTCACCGAAGTCGTCCGGACTGTCTGCGACGACACCACCGTACGCGTCGACAACAGCTATTACGCCGCGCGGCCCGCGCCGATCGGCAGTCAGGTCGTGGTGCGGATCTACGCCTCCACGATCGAGATCCGTGATCGCCACACCCGTGCGCTGCTGCGTGTTCATTCCCGGATGACGCACCCCGGTTCTGTTGTCCTGCCGACCAGCGAACGGCCGTTCAATCCGTCGCGGCAAACCGCCGTGCTGCTGGCGAGCGCCGAGCGCATCGGGCCGCAGACCAGGGCGCTATGCCAGCAAGTGTTCGACACCGAGGGGCGCCCCGGACAGCGCGCGATGTGGGGCATTGTCGGGCTGGGCCGGAAGTATCCGGCGCGGCTGGTCGAGCAGGCCTGCGCGCACGCCATCGACAACCGCATCTACCGCTACAAGCACGTGCGTGCGACCGTCGAGCGGTTGTTCGAACAGGCGATTGAGCAGGTTGGAGTGACGCCACAGCCGGCATCGCCGCTCACCCAGGATCATCCGCTGATCCGTACCCCCGCGGAATACGGCGACCTCTTCAGCCGCGCTGTGCGGCGCGACGCCGACGATAATGGTCGGCAGGCCGAGGCTCACGACGATCACGCCACGGCAATCCGCGCTCGTGTCGCCTGCGCAACCCCGGCCAGCTCCGGCGCCACGAGCGCTCCCGCTGCACCTTCTCACCTTAAACTGGAGACCTAGCCACATGATGACCATGCCGGAAATTGAGCGTTGCCTACGACAGCTGCGCCTGTCGGGTGTCCGCGACACGCTGCAGACGCGCGTGCTCCAGGCGCAGGGCGCCAACCAGCCCTTCCTCGAGACCTTCTCCCTTATCCTGCAGGATGAACTGGACCGTCGTCAGTCCCGTCTTATCGAGCGGCGATACCAGCAATCCGGGCTCGACGAAAAGCTGACGCTCGCCGAGTTCGACTGGTCCTTCAATCCCAAACTGCCACGTCAGACCTGCTTCCAGCTCCACACCCTGGCGTTCATTGCCGCTGGCGAGAACGCTCTGCTTGTCGGCAAACCTGGCACCGGGAAGTCGCACATCGCCAAGGCGATTGCCTATCAGGCGATCCTGCAAAGCCACAAGGTCCAGTATCTTGAGACCGACGACTTCTTCCACCGCTACGCCCTGAACTCTCCGGCACAACGCGAGGTCCGGCTGCGAACCATCATCGACTGCGATCTCCTCGTGCTGGACGATCTATTCCTCGCACGCGCCATCCCCGACGACGCCGGCACTTTGCTGCAGACCCTGATCCATCAGCGCTACAAACTGCGCCGCAGCGTCATCGTCACCTCCAATCGCGTCGTGCAGGATTGGGGGGCATACCTTGGGGACAACACTATGAGCACGACGATCCTCGATCGCCTTATGCATCATTGCCATCTGCTTGAGTTCGACGGACGCAGCTATCGGCTCAAAGAAGCCGCTGAAGCTCTTGCCCGGGAAACAAACTCAAACTAACAGTCCCTTGTCCTGCCTCGCGGGTGGAGGAATTTGACTGACCACACCCGGAGGAATTTGAAGTGACCCGCGGGGGAACTCGAAGCCGTCGGTGCCCATCGGATTGTCGGCGCTAACAGTGGCCGGCGGTGCATCGTGCGGAAACGGACCCATGCTGCTCTCCCAAATGGCTGCTGGGAGGAACTATCCTTCATGGGACGCGCAAGAGGCGTGCAAACGGGACGACATTTGGCTATCATATGCACAATCCGTGCATCAAATGGACAAAACCCGCATGATTTCGGTGGACGCCTTCGACCTCAGGATTCTCGGCGCGCTGCAGGACGACGGCCGCCTCACCAACCAGGAGCTTGCGGAGCTCGCAGGTCTCTCGGCCTCGCAATGCTCGCGGCGGCGGATGCGGCTCGAGGAGGAGAAGGTGATCGCGGGCTATCACGCCGATCTCTCCAGCGAGGCGCTCGGCTTCGGCGTGATCGCCTTCATCCAGGTGGGGCTCGCGACCCACTCGCCGGACAATTCCAAGCGCTTCCGCGCGCTGGTGAACCGGATCGACGAGATCCAGGAGGCCTACTCGCTGACGGGCGATGCCGATTACGTGCTGAAAGCCGTGCTGCGCGACCTGAAGGGCCTCTCCAACCTCGTCAACGACGTTTTGATGCCGCACCAGAGCGTGGCGCATGTGCGTTCCTCGATCGTGCTTGATAGGCTGAAGGAAAGCACGCGGCTGCCGCTGAGGGATTTGAAGGCTGGCTGAAATCGAGGGAACTACGGCATTCGCGCGTCACGCGCCGTCTGCGATGATCCGGCCGATCCGGAGATTCGACCATGGCCCTCCAGCTTCGACCGAACTGCGAATATTGCGACCGCGACCTGCCGCCTGACGCAACGGATGCGCGAATCTGCTCCTATGAATGCACATTCTGTGCGGACTGCGTCGAGACCAAGCTCTCCAACGTCTGCCCGAACTGCGGCGGCGGCTTTGCGCCGCGCCCGATCCGCCCCACGCAGGAATGGCGGCCGGGCGTGTGCACGACCAGGCAGGCGCCGTCGGACAAGCGGGTGCATCTGAAATACAGCGTGGAGGATGTCGCGGCACATTGCGCGCGGATACGCGACGTGCCGCCGGAGAGGCGTTGAATTTCTAACTCGTCGTTCCGGGGCGCGCGAAGCGCGAACCCGGAACCTCGAGATTCCGGGTTCGATGCTTCGCATCGCCCCGGAATGACGACCATCTCACTCCGCCGGCAAAATCGTCCCCTCGACCTCGCCGAAGCCGACGCGATAGCCGGCGCCCTGGCACCAGCCGCGCATGATGAGGCTGTCGCCGTCCTCCAGGAACGAGCGCTTGATGCCGCCGGGGAGTTCGACCGGCTCGGTGCCGTTCCAGCTGATCTCGAGCAGGCTGCCGCGCTGGTTCTTCTCCGGGCCGGAGATGGTGCCGCTCCCTAGGAGATCTCCGACATTCATGGCGCAGCCAGAGGAGGCGTGGTGCATGAGCTGCTGCACCGAGGACCAGTACATGTACTTGAAATTGGTGCGGCTGATGCTGGTGGGCGCGTTGGCGCCGCCGGGCCGCAGCGAGACGTCGAGCTCGATGCTGTAGTTCTGCGGCTTGGCCTGCTTGAGATAATCGAGCGGCACCGGCTCCTGCTCCGGCCCCTTCAGCCGGAACGGCTCCAGCGCCTCGCGCGTCACCACCCACGGGCTGATCGAGGTCGCAAACGCCTTTGCCAGGAACGGACCGAGCGGCACGTACTCCCACTGCTGGATGTCGCGCGCGCTCCAGTCGTTGAGCAGGACGAAGCCGAAGATCATCTGTTCGGCCTGCTGCTCGGTGAGCATGCCGCCCATCGCTGAGGGCTGGCCGACCACGACGCCCATCTCCAGCTCGAAATCGAGCCGCTTGCAGGGACCAAAGCTCGGCACGTCGACATTCGGCGGCTTCAATTGCCCGCGCGGGCGCTTCACGTTGGTACCTGACACCACGACCGTGGACGCGCGGCCGTTATAGGCGATCGGCATATGCAGCCAGTTCGGCTGCAACGCATTGTCCTTGCCGCGGAACATCACGCCGACATTGGTGGCGTGCTCCCTGGACGAATAGAAATCGGTGTAGCCGGAGACCGCGAACGGCATGTGCAGTTTGGCGTCGCGCATCGGCACCAAGGCCTGCTTGCGCAGCTCCTCATTGTCGCGCAGCTCCGGATGATCCGCGCGCAAGAGCTCGCTGATCCGCGCCCGCGTCCTTGCCCAGACCTTCGGCCCCAGCGCCATGAACGGATTGAGCGAGGGCCCGGAGAACACGCCGAGCGCGCCGACATCGAGACGCGAGTCCTGCTCGAGCTCCCAGAGATCGAGCACGTAATTGCCGATCGCGACGCCAACCCGCGGCGTCGGGCTGGCCGCGGTCGAGAACACGCCATAGGGCAGGTTCTGGATCGGGAAGTCGGAGGCCGGATCGACGTCGATGAAGGAGCGGAGGCTGGGATCGTTGGGGTGGGGCATTGGTTTCCTGCCGGATGTTCTGAGACGGTTTCTCCGCCGTCATTCCGGGGCGCGCGGAGCGCGAGCCCGGAATCCATAACCACGATCGTGAGTATGGATCCCGGGCCTGCGCCTCTGGCGCATCCCGGAATGACGAAGTCACTACGGCCTGTTCGGATCGAACCGCTTCTCCAGACCCTTCCAGCAATCCGCGTAATCGTCCTGAAGCGTGGACGCGTCCGCGGCATGCGCGGTGACGCGCTGCGGGTAGCGGGTCTCGAACATGAAGGCCATGGTGCCGGTCAGCTTCACCGGCTTCAATTCGCCGTTGCTGGCGTGCTCGAAGGCGTCACGATCCGGGCCGTGCGGCAGCATGCAATTGTGCAGGCTCATGCCGCCGGGGACGAAGCCCTGCGGCTTGGCGTCGTAGACGCCGTAGATCAGGCCCATGAACTCGCTCATGATGTTCATGTGGTACCAGGGCGGCCGGAAGGTGTTGTCGGCAACCATCCAGCGCTCCGGGAAGATCACGAAATCGATGTTCGCGGTACCCGCGGTCTCCGATGGCGAGGTCAGCACCGTGAAGATCGACGGATCGGGATGGTCGAAGCCGATCGCGCCGACCGGAGAGAAGGTGCGCAGATCGTATTTATAGGGCGCGTAATTGCCGTGCCAGGCGACGACGTCGATCGGCGAATGCGGCAAGGTGGTCTTGAACAGCGACCCGCCCCATTTCACGAACAACTCGGTCGGCGTGTCCTTGTCCTCGTAGTACGCGACCGGCGTCAGGAAGTCGCGCGCATTGGCGAGGCAGTTGGCGCCGATCGGCCCGCGCTCCGGCAGCGTGAAGGCGCCGCCGTAGTTCTCGCAGAGATAACCGCGCGCCGGCCCGTTCGGAATCTCGACGCGGAATTTGACGCCGCGCGGGATCACCACGATCTCGCCGGGCTCGGCGTCGATGCGGCCGAACTCGGTGACGAGGCGCAAATTGCCCTGCTGGAGCACGAACATCAGCTCGCCGTCGGCATTGTAGAAATGCTGGTCCACCATCGACTTGGTGATGAGATAGACATGCGCGGCCATGCCGGCCTGCGTATTGACGTCGCCGGCCGTCGTCATGGTCTGCACGCCCTGAACGAAGGTGACCTCCTCCTGCGGCACCGGCGTCGGGTCCCAGCGCATCTGAGCGATGGGCAGATCGTATTCATGGCACGGCGCCGAGCGCCACAGGCCGGCATCGGCCTTCTCGAAGCGGCCCGAATGCTTCACCGAGGGGCGGATGCGGTAGAGCCAGGAGCGCTCATTGCTGCCGCGCGGCGCGGTGAAGGGCGAGCCCGAGAGCTGCTCGGCATAGAGCCCGTAGGCGCAGCGCTGCGGCGAGTTGCGCCCGATCGGCAGCGCGCCCGGCAGCGCCTCGGTCTCAAAGCTGTTGCCGAAGCCGGACATGTAGCCCGGCGTCACCTGGGCCGAGCTGCGGATGATCTGGTCAGGCGAGGTATTGATGTTCATGACTATCCTCCTCCTTGCAAGGCGGTCCACATCTCCTGATCGCGCTTGTCGGTCCAGATCACGGGGTCGTCGATCCCCGACGCTTCGTCATAGGCGCGCGACACGTTGAACGGCAGGCAGTGCTCGTAGATGGCGAAGCTCGAAAACTTCGGATCCATCACCTCGCGCGTCGCCGCCATCGATTCCTTCAGCGTGCGTCCTTTGGCGACCGAGATTTCGGCGGCGCCATAGAGCGAGGTGACGAAGTCCCGCGTCATCGCGATGGCCTCGCGCACGGTGGCTGTGCCCTTCAGCGCATCGCCGCGGCCCGGCGCGATCGCCTTGGGATTGAAGTTGCGGATCTCGTTCAGCGTCAGCGGCCATTCGCGCAAATGCGCGTCACCGCAATAGCAGGCCGAGTGGTACTCGATGAGATCGCCGGAGAACATCACTTCGGCATCCGGCACCCAGGCGACGATGTCGCCCGAGGTGTGGCCCGCGCCAAGCTGCATCAGCCGCACCTCACGCTTGCCGAGATAGATCGACATCTCGCCTTCGAAGGTCAGCGTCGGCCAGGTCAGGCCGGGAATGCTCTGCGCATCCTGGAACAGGCGCGGGAAGCGGCCGTATTCGGAATCCCAATCCTGCTTGCCGCGCTCCTCGATGAGACGATAGGTCTCCTGCGAGGCGACGATACCTTGCGCCTTGTAGGCGGAGGCCCCCAGCACGCGCACGGCGTGATAGTGCGACAGCACGACATATTTGATCGGCTTGTCGGTGACGGTGCGGACGCGCTCGATCACCTTGTTCGCCATCGCGGGCGTTGCCTGCGCGTCGAACACGAGGCAGCCGTCGTCGCCGACGATCACGGCCGTGTTCGGATCGCCCTCCGCGGTGAAAGCATAAAGATCGGCGCCGATCTCGGAGAAGGTGATCTTCTTCTCGGCGAGATCGCCGGTGGACGCGAAGTTCTTCGCCATCAATTCATCCTTAGGTCACAGGGTTATTGTTGTTGCTGTTGTTGCTGCTGCTGGCCGTCGATCATGCGGCGCTTGGCGAGCCCGATCGCTTCCCGCAGCACATCGATGTCGCCGATATGGTTGGCGAGGATCAGCACCAGTGCCGCGTCGAAATCGGCGCTCTGCTCCTCCGTGAGGCCGCGATGCGCCTCGACGATGGCGCGAAAGGCGTCGTCCGGGCGTGCGAAGTTGGAACTGGTGGACAGCGGCATACCAAACCTCAATTCAAGCCTTCGGCGCGCGACAGCGCCGCAGCAATGGTCTCGCGCGTCGGATGACGGAACCGCGCAGCAACGTAACCATCGGGCCTGAGCAGATAGGCAGCACCCGCGTCGGCATCGTAGCGCCTTGCGACGAGGCCCGAGGGATCGGCAAGGCCGCCCTCGCCGCCGATGCGGATATCCTTCACGCCTTCGGGCACGCCGAGCTGCATGCCATTGCTGAACGACAGCAAGGTGAAGTCTGTTCCGCCCTTGCGGAATGCATCCGTCAGATAGATCTGCTCGCCCGCGCTTGTGGCAACCGGCGCATCCAACATGGAACAGCCGGGCCGCGGGCCAGCGCCCCACATATCGGCATCGGGCGATGACAGCGGCGTATCATAGCTGCACGGCACCGAGAGCCGGCCGCCATTGACCATGCGCTTGCCGAATTCGGTCTCCTTGGCGAGCGACAGCACCGCCTTGCGCAGCCGCGCCTCCTGGTGCGAGTTCGGCGCCATGAAATCGGTCGAGCGGGTGGATTCGCGGATGTTCTCATCCGCCGCCATGCTGCGCTCGGCGTGGTAGCTCTCCAGCAGGCTCGCGGGCGAGGTGCCGCGCAGGACGCGGTCGAGCTTCCAGGACAGGTTTTCCGCGTCCTCGAGTCCCGAATTGGCGCCGCGCGCACCGAAGGGCGAGACCTGATGCGCGGAGTCGCCGGCGAAGATCACGCGGCCATGGATGAAGCGGTCCATGCGCCGGCACTGGAATTTGTAGAGCGAGATCCACTCGAACTCGAACTTGTCGTGGCCCAGCATGCGCGCAATCCGCGGCCGCACGTTTTCCGGCTTCTTCTCGACGACCGGATCGGCGTAGCGATTGAGCTGGAGATCGATGCGCCAGACATCGTCGGGCTGCCGGTGCAGCAGCGCCGAGCGTCCCGCATGGAACGGCGGATCGAACCAGAACCAGCGCTCGGTCGGGAATTCCGCCGTCATCTTGACGTCGGCGATCAGGAACTGGTCCTCGAACACCTGGCCGGCGAACTCGGCGCCAACCATCTGCCGCAGCGACGACCGCGCGCCGTCGCAGGCGACGACATATTGCGCGTGCAGGCGGTAGGCGCCCTCCGGCGTCTCGATCGTCAGCGCGACGGAATCGTTGCGCTGCTCCAGCGCGGTCACCTTGTTGCGCCAGCGCAGGTCGACCTCCGGCAGATCGCTGATGCGATCGACCAGATAGGCCTCGGCGTAATATTGCTGGAGATTGATGAAGGCCGGCCGCTTGTGACCGTCTTCCGGCAGCAGATTGAACTGGTAGAGCTGGGACTCGCCATGGAAGATGCGGCCGACGCTCCACACCACGCCCTTCTCGACCATGCGGTCGCCGACGCCAAGCCGGTCCCAGTACTCCAGCGAGCGTTTCGAGAAGCAGATCGCGCGCGAGCCTTCGCCGATGCGGTCGGCATCATCCAGAAGGACGACGCTCTGGCCGCGCTGCGCGAGGTCGATCGCCAGCGACAGCCCGACCGGGCCCGCGCCGACAACCACAACCGGATGCTCGGCCGGGCTTTGCCCGGGACGGTCCTGATCGGGGTGGCGGCGATAGCCGAATTGGGTCTTGGTCTGATGCACATTGACCTGCGCCATGCGCTAACCTCGGCTCTGGTCAGGAGAGGGCTGATCTGCTAGATAGTCTCACGTGCAACTATTTTGGACCGGAGCCGGCCGGCCGTCAACTGGAATTCGGAGCGCAAGCCTTGGCGAGGACATCCAGCGATGCGGCGCTGCAGAGACAAGAGGCGGGCGAGGCGTCGCCGCGGCAAAAAACGCGGCTCGATCTGTTCAAGTTCGTGCCGTTCCGCCTCAACCGGCTTGCCGCGGAGGTGAGTTCCGCGCTCGCGGTCGAATATCAGGAGCGTCACGGCCTCGACATTCCGGCCTGGCGCGTGATCGCGACGCTCGGTTTCCGCAACGATGCCTGTAGCGCGCAGTACATCTCGCAATGCACCCGCACGCACAAATCGACCATCAGCCGCGCCGTCACCATGCTGTTGCATGAGGGACTAATCGAGCGCGTCGAGAACGAAGCCGACCGCCGCGAATTCCGCCTGCAACTGACGAAGAAAGGCCGCGCGCTCTACGAAGAGCTGTTCCCGCAATTGCTGCGGCGTGAGGACGAGATCCTCGCCTGCCTCTCGGCGCAGGAGCGCAAGCAGCTCTCGGCTCTGCTCGGCAAGATCGAGCAGAGTCTCGACCTGATCCAGACCAGCGAAGAGGCGGATGCCAAGCAGGCGTATTAGGGTGCGGAATAGACGCTCCAGCATGTAGTTGCTGAGCCGTCTTTGTCGCGACTTTCCGCTCGGCCGACGGCGGCCCGATGCCGAAGCGACGACGCGGTCAAGACAACTGCGCTTGGCGGCGTCGGCACATTGCGGCCGGTCAGGACCGCCGCGCGGCCGATGCGGCTCACAGAACCTCAATACTCTAACGCTACGCCCGCAACTCTCAGCGGAGCCTCAGAGATCGATGCCGACCGCGATGTTACGGCCCTTCAATTCGGCAAAGGTTAGTGTGTGCGCGTACAGCTTTGTGAATGCTTCATCCTTTGCCAATGCCTCCTGCACCTTTCCGTACACTTCCCAACTGGAATAGCGCGTAGCGATAAGAAACTCCCCAGCCCACATACCAGTGTGAAATCGGGAAAGTCGAAGAAATTCAGCGCCGTGCTTTTCGAAGATTGCCTTCGCCTGCCTGGCGGTCTTGATCATTTCCTCAGGTTTGTCGCTCTTGAAGCGTGTAAATTGTACAATAGCCATGACCTAGTCCCTCCATTGACCCTCCCATGGGTAAGTCTAGGAGTGGCCGCGGAGGTTCACAGGAAGCCCCTATGATGCGAGGTCCGGGTGTTGGGCAAAAACGCCGGTCGAGAGCCGTGCGGCCAAAGACCGGTCTAGGGTGCAGCGAACCCATGCGGCTTCCCGAACCTCTTCGCGTCGGGCCACAAGGAGCTGTCTCCGCATTTCAGAGAGACGCGCACGACAAAATTCGCGGTACAGAAAATCGAATATCGAGGGCATGGTCAAACCCCCTTGTTTGATCTTCGCTATGCACGTCCCACTTGCACTAGCTCTTGGTGTGCAACAGGCGAACTAGAACACACGAGGCTACCAAACTTTGTCGGATACTTCGCGACGTTCGGCCTCACCCCAATTTGTGAACCTCCCTTAGCCGAAAGATACCTACTCACAAGCGGTTACAGTTCGCCCGGAGGCACCATGGGGCGGCACTGCACAGCGTTGATCAAACGCGGGATTTCGCAAATCGCCATGAGCGCGGCTATCGCGATGGTGATGTCGCCGGCGCCGGCGCCGGGGCGCGATCTCGACGGACGCTACAGGAATTCACCACTTCTCGAATGGTTTGAGAGTTTGGCAAGCGGCAAAGGCCTCTGCTGTTCGCACGCCGACGGTCATGCCGTCGAAGACGTAGACTGGGAAGCCAGAGACGGCCACTACCGTGTGCGACTGCCGAAAACCGCCGACTCCAAAGTGATGATCTGGGTCGATGTGCCTGACGATGCCATCATCACCGTACCGAACAAAGTCGGACGCACCATGGTCTGGCCGATCTACAACGACCTCTATCCGGAGATATCGATCCGGTGCTTCTTGCCAGGGAGCATGACCTAGATTGGCGGGCGCTTGTAAAGGATTGACCGATGACCAGCGGCTATTTTGAAGACACCGAGATTGGCGATAGCCGCAAGGCCGGCCCCTATTTTGTCTCCAAGGACGAAATTATTCAGTTCGCCAAGCAATATGACGCACGGCCCTTCCACATCGATGAGGAAGCTGCTGCGCGCTCAGTTTTTGCGGGACTGACGGCATCCGGTGCCCACACGTTCGCGATCTTCATCTCGCTAACGAGCAAACTACAGCCTCCGCTCCGTGTCCTTGCCGGGCTCGGCTGGGATGAGGTGAGGCTGCCGAACGCGGTACGCCCCGGAGACCACCTCGATCTTGAATCGATCGTTCTGGAGAAGCGCGAGTCGAGGTCGAGCTCCGATAGAGGAATCCTTCGCAACCAAATCCACTTGCGCAACCAAAGACGCGAGACGGTATTGCAGTGCATCGGCAATGTTCTCGTTGCGAGGCGACCGGATGCGAAAGCATCGATGTAAGCCATTCAATAAGCTGCCGTCGGTTGGTTTCGCTCTGATGTCTCTTGTGGGTTACAAGGCGACATTCCGGGTTCGGGGCTGGGTGTCCGCTTTACCCTAAAAGCAAACATCCCGGATTTACGAAGTACACGCCCTTGCATTCCTGACGACTAGTTGACCCTCACAGCGAGGAGGCGCGACGCGCGGCGCCGTCCAAAACTCAATCGTCGTCCCGGACAAGCATCGCTCCCGACAACGCGAAGCGTTGTCTAGAGCGAAGCGCAGATCCGGGATCCATAACCACAGGACGCAGTGATCACGAAGACTCGCGGTTGCAGTGTCGCGCCAAACTCTTCCCTGGGATTATGGGTCCCGGATCTACGCGCGCTTTGGGCGCGCTTGTCCGGGACGACGAGCGTGGGGCAGGTCTCAACCGCTATTTCACGAACGACCGCGACGGCGGCAAATGCAGCGCCCAGGCGTCGACCTTGTCGCTCGCACGCGGATAGATCTCCGTCACGATCGGATCGTGGCCTGGGATGAATCTGTCAGGATGGCCGGCGAGGCGCTCGATCGTCTCCCAGCCTACCGCCATGTCACCGACATTGTAGACGATCGGGAACGGGCTGCGGCGCTGGAGATTGGCGTAGTAATGCGCGGCATCGGACGCCAGCACCACCGGCCCGCGCGCGGTCTCGACCTTGACCACCTGCAAGCCGTCCGAATGGCCGCCGACACGGTGCACGGTGATTCCGGGCGCGATCTCGCCGTCGCCGGAATAGAAATTGACGCGCTCGCCATAGACATGGCGCACCATCTGCGTGACGTGCTCGACCGAGAACGGATGTCGCAGCAGTCCGTTGCACATGCAGCGGCCGGTCGCGTAGGCCATCTCGCGCTCCTGGAGATGGAAGCGCGCGTTCGGGAAGCGGTCGAGATTGCCGGCATGGTCGTAATGCAAATGCGTCACGATGATGTCGCGAATCGCCGACGCCTTGACGCCAAAGCGCTCCAGCGCATCGACCGGATTGAGCGTCAGCTTGCGCGCGCGTGCGCTCGCCTCCTCGGCATTGAAGCCGGTATCGACCAGGATGTCGCGGCCGCCGCCGCGGATCAGCCAGACGAAGTAGTCGAGGTCCTGCGCCGCGCTGTCATGCGGATCCGGCGCCAGGAAGTTCATGCTGGGAGTGCGCGGCGACATGGTCGCATAGCGCAGTGCGTAGATTTCGTAGGCGTTTCCCATGATTTTTCTTTTGGTCTTGCTTCTTGTGTGGACCTTCGGGGAGGTACGAGCGCACCAAGCCATTGTCCGCCGGAAAGGTCAAACGCCATGCGTGATGCGCGGAGGCCCCCTCCAATGTGAGACCAATCACATTTTCGGCGCCAAGATTCCCCTAAAAAAGACTCCCCTAACAGGGGTGCCCCGAGATGGGCGCTGCAATGCCCAACCGGATCGCGTCGAGCACGACCATGATGGCCCGTTTATTCCCCTCGCGGCGCGCCCCTGCGTTGCGGTCAATCGTCGCGATAATGCCGAATCTCCAAGCGGTTGACGCCCCCTCTCCCCGGTTTGATAATGCACATTGCGTAAGTTAAGGTCGCCGCGGCGCAAGCTGGGAACGGCGCCCTTTTGGCTGGACCGCGCTGATTATGAAAATTCGCTTCCTTTTCCTTCTTGCCTTGCTCGTTTCGCTCGTCCCGACCGCACCGTCGCTTGCGGTCGGCGACCGTTATGCGCTGGTCATCGGCAACGCCAAATATCCGGATGCAGACGCCCCGCTGAAGGAGCCGCTCAACGACGCACGTGACGTCGCCGACGAGCTCAAGCGCGACGGCTTTTCGGTCGAGATCGGCGAGAACCTGACCGGCGACGGCATGCGCCGCGCCTTCGACAAGCTCTACGGCAAGATCAAGCCGGGCTCGGTGGCGCTGGTGTTCTTCAGCGGTTTCGGCATCCAGTCGGCGCGCCAGAGCTACATGCTGCCGATCGACGCGCAAATCTGGACCGAATCCGACGTACGCCGCGACGGTTTCAGCCTGGAAGCCGTCCTCGGCGAGCTCAACACCCGCGGCGCCGGCGTCAAGATCGCGCTGATCGATGCCTCCAGGCGCAACCCGTTCGAGCGCCGGTTCCGCAGCTTCTCGGCCGGCCTGACCCCGGTCATCGCGCCGAACGGCACGCTGGTGATGTATTCGGCGGCGCTGGCCTCGGTGGTGTCGGACGCCGGCGGCGAGCACAGCCTGTTCGTCCAGGAACTGCTGAAGGAAATCCGCGTCCCCGACCTGATGGCCGAGGAGACGCTGAACCGCACCAAGATGGGCGTCACCCGCGCCTCGCGCGGCGAGCAGGTGCCGTGGATATCCTCTTCATTGGCCGAAGATTTCTCGTTCATTCCGGGAGCCGGCGGATCGCGTCCGACAATGGCGCCGCCGCCCGCGCCCCCCGCGCCGCCACCCGTCGTCGCCAACACCCCGCCGCCGGCACCACCGGCGCCACCATCACCGCCTCCGCCGCCGAAGCCGGCCGACACGGCGGCCGCACCGGCTCCCGCGCCCGTCCCGGCCCCATCACCGAAGCCGCAGGTCGAGGCCGCCTTGCCCCCGCCGCCACCGCCGGTGAAACCGGCCGACCCCGCTCCCGCGCCGAACGCGGACGCCGGGCCTAGCGCGGCCGCCCTGGCGGAGGACCCCACCATCAAGGGCCTGACGGCCAAGATCGCGGCCAATCCTGACGACGTGAACGCGCTGTACCGGCGCGGCCAGGTCTATGCCAGCAAGGGCGCCTACAACCTCGCCATCAAGGATTTCGACGACACGCTCCGGATCAACTCGAAGGACGTCGAGGCGCTGAACAACCGCTGCTGGACCCGCACGGTGGTCGGCGATCTCCAGGGCGCGCTGAAGGACTGCAACGAAGCGCTGCGGCTGCGGCCGAACTTCGTCGATGCGCTGGACAGCCGGGGGCTGGTCAATCTGAAATCGGGAGCGGTGAGGAACGCGATCGCCGATTTCGATGCGGCCCTGAGGATCAATCCCCGCCTCACCTCCTCGCTGTACGGACGGGGCATTGCGAAGCAGCGCAACGGCTCCGCCCAGGAAGGGGCGCTGGACATTGCCAATGCCAAGGCGATGGATCCGAACATCGTTCAGGAATTCGCAAGCTACGGAGTACGCTAGTATTTTTTTGAATTGAGGCAACCGACGCCTCGAACCTCGGCGGCCCAGGCAAGACTAATGGACGGATGCCGCAGGCGGCCTTTCCCGGGGGGCCTATTGCAGGAATTTTGGAACCACGCAGCTCGGCTGCGCAGGAGGGACTGGCAATGAGATCGGCTGCAAAAGGACTTACCGCAATCCTGTCCATCATGGCCATTGGCGCCGCGCTGTCGCTGCCGGCCTCACCCGCATTCGCCGGCGACGACGGCAACAGCAAGAACGTCACCGAGGACGAGATCGTCCGCGCGCTGGCGCCGCCGCAGAAGAAGCCGCTGACCCGCGGCCTCTCGATCGCGCCGCAGGCCGACCCCGCGCCGAGCGCGTCGGAGACCAAGCTGATCCAGTCCGTGCGCGGCCGCTCGACGCGCTCGCTGTCGTCGACCGAGCGCGAGGAAATCGCGTCAGTCGCCAAGGACAAGCCGAACATCGATCTCGAGATCACCTTCGACTACAACTCCGCCAACATCAGCACCAAGTCGCTGGCTTCGGTGCAGGCGCTCGGTCGCGCGCTGACCAGCCCCGACCTGAAGGGCTCGACCTTCGTGGTCGCCGGCCACACCGACGCCGCCGGTGGCGAGAGCTACAACCAGGACCTGTCTGAACGCCGCGCGGATGCGATCAAGCGCTACCTCGTCGAGAAGTACAGCATCTCCGCGACCGACCTCGTCACCGTCGGTTACGGCAAGAGCAAGCTGAAGGACCCGAGCCAGCCGATGGCCGAGGTCAACCGCCGCGTGCAGGTCGTCAACATGGAAAACAAGACCACCGCATCGAAGTGAGCACGACGCAATCCGTTGAAGTGACCGTGCGTGATGTGGTGTAAAGTCTCGCTTCCAAAGCGCGTCCCGCAGCCTTGCGGGACGCCGCTTTGTTTCAGGGAAACGCTCTCAGCAGGCCTCGTGCGGATGGCCGTGAGCCAGGCCAGGACAATCCGGCGATGAACGTCTCCGACTATCTCAAGCCTGCCGGAACCGTGGCGTTCATCGTCGCGCTCGGCATCGGCTATTATCTGTTCGAGCATCGGCGTCGCCCCGAGGCGAAGGAAACGCCGGGCGAGGCGCTCGTCATCGTGACGAAGTCGACCAATGCCTGCTTCTCCGACCTCGTCCGGGTGACCGGCTTTTTCGTGCCGCGCCGCGAGGCCGTGGTCGTCGCCGACCAGGAAGGCTCCCGGGTCACCGACCTCTTCGTCACCGAAGGCACCATGGTCACCGACAACCAGGAGCTGGCGCGCCTGACGGCGCCGCCGCAGATCCCGGGCCAGCCGCAGCGGCCCGGCGCGCAAGGCCCGATCTCGCTGAAGGCGCCGGCGCCGGGCCTCGTCACCGAGGTTCGCACCATCGTCGGCGCGCCGGCCTCGCCGCAGGCCGGCCCGATGTTCCGCATCGCCGTCAACAACGAGATCGAGCTCGACGCCCAGGTCCCGGCCGTGCACATGCCCAAGCTCAGCGCCGGCGCGACCGTGCGCATCAGCCGCGACGACGCGCCCGATCTGATCGGCCGGGTGCGGCTGGTTGCGCCCGAAATCGACCGCGCCACCCAGCTCGGCCGCGTCCGCATCAGCGTCACCAACAATCCCTCGCTGAAGGTCGGCGTGTTCGCCCGCGCCTCGATCGACGCCAAGCGAAGCTGCGGCGTCGCGGTGCCCAAGACCGCGATCGACCATCTCACCGTGCAGGTCGTCAAGGGCAACACGATCGAGACGCGCAAGGTGCGGGTCGGGCTGTCGTCCGACACCGCGACGGAAATCCTGGAAGGGCTCGACGTCGGCGAAATCGTCGTGGCCGACGCCGGCTCTTCACTGCATGACGGCGACCAGATCAAGACCATGTTCGCCGATGAACTCGATCGCACGCGGGTACGCTGATGGCTCTCAATATCTCGGCATGGTCGATCCGGAATCCGCTGCCGTCGGTCGTCTTTTCGATCATCCTGCTGATCCTCGGCTGGACCTCCTTCGCCAAGCTCGCGGTGACGCGGCTTCCCTCGGCCGACATTCCCGTGATCTCGGTCGCGGTGTCGCAGTTCGGTGCTGCGCCCGCCGAGCTCGAATCCCAGGTCACCAAGACCATTGAAGACGCGGTCTCCGGCGTCGAGGGTGTGCGGCACATCACCTCCTCGATCACCGACGGCTTGTCGCTGACCACCATCCAGTTCGCACTCGAGACCAATACCGACCGCGCGCTCAACGACGTCAAGGACGCAGTGACGCGGGTGCGCTCCAACCTGCCGCAGAACGTCACCGAGCCCTTGATCCAGCGCGTCGACGTCATCGGCCTGCCGATCGTGACCTATGCGGCGATCTCGCCCGGCAAGACGCCTGAGCAGCTCTCCTATTTCGTCGACGACGTGGTCAAGCGCGCGCTCCAGGGCGTGCGCGGCGTCGCCCAGGTCGAGCGCATCGGCGGTGTCGAGCGCGAGATCCTGGTCTCGCTCGATCCCGACCGCCTCCAGGCGATGGGCCTGACCGCCGTCAATGTCAGCCAGAGCCTGCGCGGCACCAATGTCGACGTCGCCGGCGGCCGCGCCGAGATCGGCAAGAACGACCAGGCGATCCGCACCCTGGCCGGCGCCAAGACGCTGAGCGACCTCGCCGGCACCATGGTCCCGCTGTTCGGCGGCGGCGAGGTCCGGCTCGACGATCTCGGCACCGTCACCGACACCATCGCCGACCGCCGCACCTTCGCCCGCTTCAACGGCGAGCCGGTGGTCGCGCTCGGCATCAAGCGCTCCAAGGGCGCCAGCGACGTGAAGGTCGCCGACGCCGTGCAGAAGCGCATCGACGCGCTCAAGGCCGCCTATCCCGACGTCGACCTCAAGCTGATCGACACCTCGGTCGAATACACCAACGGCAATTACGAAGCGGCGATCTCGACCCTGTTCGAGGGCGCCATCCTCGCCGTCGTCATCGTGCTATTGTTCCTGCGCGATCTGCGCGCCACCATCATCGCCGCGATCTCGCTGCCGCTGTCGATCTTCCCGGCATTCTGGGCGATGGACCTCCTCGGCTTCTCGCTCAACCTCGTCAGCTTCCTCGCCATCACGCTGTCGACGGGTATTCTTGTCGACGACGCCATCGTCGAGATCGAGAACATCGTGCGGCACATGAACATGGGCAAATCGCCCTATCGTGCCGCGCTGGAAGCCGCCGACGAGATCGGCCTCGCGGTGATCGCGATCTCGCTCACCATCATCGCAATCTTCGCCCCCGCGAGCTTCATGTCGGGCATCGCCGGACAGTTCTTCAAGCAGTTCGGCATCACCGTCTCGGTGCAGGTGTTCTTCTCGCTGCTCGCGGCGCGCTTCGTCACGCCGGTGCTGGCCGCCTACTTCCTCAAGCATGGCCATCACGAGGAGCCGCCGCCCGGGCGCGTGCTGCGGTCCTATCACCGGATCGTGGCCTGGTCGGTGAAGCACTATTTCATCACGGTGCTGATCGGCTTCGGCATCTTCGCCGCCTCGATCTGGAGCATCACGCTGCTGCCGCAGGGCTTCCTGCCGGCGCAGGACAGCGCGCGCTCGCTGCTTGCCCTCGAGCTGCCGCCGGGCACCCAGCTCGCCTACACCGAAAAGGTCACCGAGGACATCGTCGCGCGGCTGCGCAAGCGGCCCGAGGTGAAGAGCATCTTCGTCGACGGCGGGCGCGTCCCACCCGGCACCCAGGAAGTCAGGCGCGCCGCCCTCATCATCAACTATACGCCCAAGGGCGATCGCGACATCACCCAGCGCGAGCTGGAATTCTCGATCAGCCAGGAGCTGGAGAACATTCCCGACATCCGCTTCTGGTTCCTCGACGAGAACGGCCTGCGCGCGATCTCGCTGGTCGTGACCGGCGTCGACGCCAACATCGTCAACAACGTCGCCAGCGAGCTCGCGACGCAGATGAAGCGGATTCCGACCATCTCCAACGTGATCTCGGAAACCACGCTGGAGCGGCCCGAGCTGCGCATCGAGCCGCGCGCCGATCTCGCCGCACGCCTCGGTGTCTCAACCGAAAGCCTGTCGCAGACCATCCGCGTCGCCACCATCGGCGACGTCGGGCCTGCGCTTGCCAAATTCGACGTCGGCGACCGCCTGGTGCCGATCCGGGTGCAGCTCGAGGACGCCGCGCGCGGCAACCTCAAGACGCTCGAACAGTTGCGCGTGCCGCTCGGTGAGCACGGCGAGAAGGGCGGCGTGCCGCTCTCGGTCATCGCCGACGTCAAGCTCGACCAGGGTCCGACCAGCATCAACCGTTACGACCGGGACCGCCAGGCCACCGTTGCCGCCGACCTCGTCGGCTCCGCGGCGCTCGGCGATGCCACCAAGAAGATCAACGAGCTGCCGGTGATGAAGAGCCTGCCGAAGGGCGTGAAGGTCTCACCGTCCGGCGACGCTGAAAGCCTGAACGAGCTGTCCGACGGTTTCGCCACCGCGATCACCGCGGGCCTGATGATGGTCTATGCCGTGCTGGTGCTGCTGTTCGGCACCTTCCTGCAGCCGATCACCATCCTGTTCTCGCTGCCGCTGTCGATCGGCGGCGCCATCGCGGCCCTGCTCGTCACCGGCAAGCAGCTCACCACGCCGGTCTGGATCGGCATCCTGATGCTGATGGGCATCGTCACCAAGAACGCGATCATGCTGGTGGAGTTCGCCATCGAGGCGATCCGCGACGGCAAGCCGCGCGACGAAGCCATGATCGACGCCGGCATGAAGCGCGCCCGCCCGATCGTGATGACCACGATCGCGATGGCCGCCGGCATGATGCCGAGCGCGCTCGCGGTCGGCGCGGGCGGCGAATTCCGCTCGCCGATGGCGCTCGCGGTGATCGGCGGCCTGATCTTCTCGACCATCCTGTCGCTGGTGTTCGTGCCCGCGATGTTCATGGTGATGGACGATCTCGGCGCCCTGATCTGGCGCTTCGGCAAGCGGCTGATCGTGCACAGCGAGGATACCGAGGCCCCCGGTCATCACGAAGCTTCGCCGGCACAGCCGGCACCGAAGAGCATCGTGCATCCGGCGGCGGAGTAAGGTTCGCGAGAGCCCCTACTCGTTCCGCGCGATCGCCGTCAGCTTGGTCATGTTCCTCAGCAGGATGCGGCCACGCTGGAGATCGAGGATCGCGTCCTTGCGCCAGGCCTGAAGCTGGCGGTTGACGCTTTCGCGGGCGGCGCCGACGAAGACGCCGAGCTGCTCCTGCGAGATGTGCACCTCCGAGCCGAAATCGGCGGCGAGCGCGCAGAGCCGCCGCGCGAGGCGAACCGGCAGCGGCTGCAGCATGGACTCTTCCATGCGCTCGCTCTGCCAGCGGATGCGCTGGCACAGCAGCGCGATGATCTTGATCGCGACCTTCGGCTCGCGCTCGAGGAAGGCGAGAAAGTCTTCGCGCCGCAGCACGAACAATTCGCTGGCCTCGCCCGCGGTCGCGTCCGCAGTGCGGTTCTGGCCGTCCAGCACCGCGACCTCGCCGAACAGGTCGCCCGGCCCCATGAAATTCAGCGTCAGCCGGCTGCCGTCGGCGGCGCCGGTCTCGATACGGACCTGGCCGCGGCGCATGCCGAACAGCGCGTCTCCGGCATCGCCCTTCTGGAACAGCACCTCGCCGTTCGCCAGATGCTGGGTGTGGCAGAGATTGGACAGCCGCTGGAGCTCGTCTGCGCCGAGATCGGCGAACATCGGGTTCATCTTCAGGATGACCGCAAATTCGGCCTGCTTGCTCATTTCAACTTCCTTGTGAATTTACTTGTCAATTTCGCTGGCAAATCGGCTGGAACCATCAACGTCCAGAATCGCGTAAAACCGCGCCGGAGAAGTGTGTCATAAGTCACATAACTTTGCAGCACCCCCTGACTATTTTTGACCGCTTGGAGCGGCTTCCCGTCCCGGGATAAACTCACGCGCATAGGACGGGTGAGCGGCCGGGTTCGGCACCGTTCGTCCGTCGTTGGAAAGTCGACATGAGAGCAGTGAAATTCGCCGGCGCCGCGGTCGCCGCTGTCGTCATCGTGATCGCGCTTCTCCTCGTGGTCGGGATCCCATCGGGCTTCCTGACCTCGACGATTGCGTCGCGGGTCGAGAGCGCGACGGGCTATCGCCTGTCGATCGACGGCACCACCAGGATCAGCCTGTGGCCGACGCTGAACGTCACCTTGAACGATCTCACGCTTCAGGATCCGAAGGACCGCAGCGGCATTACGCGCCTCACCGTCGACAGCGTGCAGGCCGACATGTCGCTCTCCAGCGTCTGGTCAGGCCGCCCGAAGATCAGCGAACTCATCGTCACCCGCCCCGTGCTCTACCAGCCGCTGCTGCGCGAGCGCCTGCCGAATGCCGGCACCTCGTCGAAGCCGCTGGCGCTCGACACGGACGGCGCGACCATCGACCGCGTCAAGGTCACCGACGGCGAGGTCGCATTCGCGCGCGTGCGCGATCGCGTCGAGAGCCGCATCAGCGCTATCAATGCCGATGCCGTCGTTGGCCGCGACCGCAACGTCAGCATCACCGGCACCGCGCGCGTCGGCGAGCACCCGACCAAGTTCGACATCAAGGCGACGACGCCCGCGCCGCCAACCGACCGGCCGACGATCCCGGTGGAGTTCGCCATCGACATGCCTGATGTGCTGAAGTCCCGGCTCGCAGGTCACGCCGAGATGCGGCTGAGCGGCGATCTCGTGATGATCAACGGCGTAAACGGCACGCTCGGCGACGGCGCGTTCAACGGCTGGGCCTCGGTCGACATCGCGAGCAAGCCTCTGGTCAAGGTCGATCTCGACTTCCAGCGGCTCACGATTCCGCTGGCGAAATCGCCGGACGGTGCGTCCGGACAGCCCTGGAGCAATGCGCCGATCGACGTGTCCGGGCTCAATTATGTCGATGCACAAATCAGGATCTCCGCGAACGACGCCGTGATCGGCGATGCGCGTCTTGCGCCGCTGGCGCTCGATGCAAAGCTCGCCGGCGGCGTGCTGAAGGCCGGCACCGCCAATCTCGGCGCCTATGGCGGCCAGGTCTCCGGCGAAGTGATCCTGGATGCGACCAGCGGCGCGCCGAGCTTTGCCATGCATTCCGACCTCGTCGGCGTGCGCGCGCTGCCCCTGCTCCAGGGCCTTGCCGAGTTCGACCGGATCGACGGCAAGCTGCAAGCCAAGCTCGCATTGCGCAGCGCCGGCACCAGCCAGCGCGCCCTGATGGCGAACATGCAGGGCACGGCCTTCGTCAATTTCCAGGACGGCGCCATCCGCGGCATCAACGTCGCGCAGATGATCCGCTCGCTGACATCGGGCACGCTGTCCGGCTGGCAAGACAACCAGAACAGCAGCCAGGACCAGAGCACGGATTTGTCGCAGCTCTCGGCCTCCTTCCGCATCGACAAGGGACAGGCGGTGACGACCGATCTCAACCTGATCGGGCCGCTGGTGCGCGTGACCGGCGCCGGCACCATCGCGCTCGACACCAAGATGTTGGGCTTTCGCGTCGAGCCGAAGCTGGTGATGACCACCGAGGGCCAGGGCCGCGCCTCCGAGCCGGTCGGCTTCGGCATCCCCGTGATGATCCAGGGCAGCTGGTCGCAGCCGCGGATCTACCCTGACATGGCCGGCATGCTCGACAATCCCGACGCCGCCTATGCCAAGCTGCGCGAGATGGGCAAGGGCCTGTTCGGGCCTGATGGCGCCGGGCTCGGCAATATCCTGGGCAGCCTTGGTCTCGGCGGCACGACCGCGCCGGGTGGCGGCAATGCAGGCAGCAACGCCAATCCGCAAACCCAGCAGCCGGGACAGAACAATCTGCTCGGCGGCCCGCTGGGCGAGGCGCTCGGCAATCTGATCCAGCAGGGACTTTCCAGCGGAGCTGCAACCGGCACTGGCACCGGCCGCAGCCGCAGCCTGCCCGCGACGCCGTCCACACCGGCACCGCAGGCCTCGCCCGCGCCGGCGCCCCCGGCCCCGGCCCCGGCCCCGGACGAGCCGCCGGTGGCGCAGCAGGACAGCCAGCCCATGAACGACGTGTTGCGGCAGCTCTTCAATAATCGATGATTGGCGGACCAACAGGCTGGACTCCACGCCAATCCCTTACATCGGCCCGGCCTTTCCCTGCTTCCTCCGAACGGATGAGCCTGCGACAATTCACCACCCTTTAGGCCCGACCCGGCGTCCACTTCGGGTAACCACGCCGGCCGGTCCTCCGGTCCCCGGGACGTCCCTTGGCCCAAATTGTGATAGAAGGGCGGCTGGGCCTGTACGGCCCGTAGCGCCGGCGTCGATGGCGGCGCGAGAGGATCCGGATGGCGGGAGCGAACGACAAGACACGGTTTCTGCGCGAGGGCCTGTTCGCCAAATACGTCGTCTCCCTCGTCGGCCTCGTCGTGTTCGTCCTCGCCGTCAGCGGCGCGATGGAGACCTGGATCTCCTATCGCGCCACCAAGACACAGCTGACCGACGGGCTGGAGGACAAGGCGCAGGCCGCGGCCCGGCGGGTGGAACAGTCGATCTCCGAGCTCGAGCGCCAGATCAGCTGGGTGACCCGCGCGAGCCAGGACACCCTCGAGAAGCGCCGCGCCGACTACGCCCAGCTCCTGCACCAGGTCGCGGTGGTCAACCAGCTGTTCCAGCTCAACGGCGAAGGCCGCGAGGTGCTGCGCGTCTCGCGCCAGTCGACCACGACCGGCGGCAATGCCGACCTCTCCCGCGACATGCGCTTCACCGACACCGTCGCCCGCGGCGTCAGCTACGCGCCGGCCTGGTTCTCCGACAGGACTCCGTTGATGTCGATCTCGGTGGCGCATTCCGGCTTCAACGCCGGCGTCACGGTCGCTGAGATCGATCTCAGCTTCCTCTCCGAATTGCTGTCCGACGCCCAGGTCGGCAAGGCGGCCTTTGCCTATGTGGTCGATCCGCGCGGCCGCGTGCTGGCGACGTCCTCGAAAGGACCCGATGTCGGCAAGGACCTCTCCAAGCTGCCGCAAGTGGCTGCCGCGATTTCGCCCGGCCGCGGGCCCGACACGTCAGGCACCGACTTCAACGGCTATTCGGTGCTGACCGCCGCGAGCACCGTACCGAAGCTCGGCTGGAGCGTGCTGTTCGAGCAGCCGACCACGCAGGCCTTGACGCCGATCCGCGATCAGCTGGTGCGCATCGCGCTCTTGATCGGCATGGGCCTGATGGTCGCGATCCTCGCCGGCACGCTGCTCGCCCGCCGCATGATCATTCCGATCACGGCGCTGCGCGACGGCGCGCACAAGCTCGGCGAAGGCGATTTCAGCCACCGCATCGACGTGCACACCTCCGACGAGCTGGAAGATCTCGCCGGCCAGTTCAACCGCATGGCCACCCAAATCCAGGAGACCTATTCGAACCTGGAGACCAAGGTCGAGGAGCGCACCCGCGATCTCGCTCAATCGATCAACGAGCTCAAGGTGCTGGAAGAGGTCGGCCGCGCCGTCGCCTCCTCGCTCGATCTCAACGCGGTGCTGCCGACGATCGCCGCCCGCGCGATCGAGATCACCCATGCCGATGCGGTGCTGATCTACGGCTTCGACGCCGGGACGCGTCGCTTCAACCTGGTCGAATCCAACGGCATCGACAAATCGGCAGACGGCGCCCATGTCACGATCGACGAAGGCGACAACATCCTGAGCGATGCCGCGGCGAGCTGTGAGCCGATCGCGCTTGCCGATCTCGACCATGCGGCCGAGCAGCCGCTGCGCGACGTCGCGATCGCGGCCGGCTTCCACTCCGTGCTGGTGGTACCGCTGGTGGACCAGCAGGGCACGCTCGGCTCGCTCGTTGTTTTGCGCCGTGCCGGCGGCGAGTTCGCCGGCAGCATCATCGGCCTGATGCGCACCTTCGCGAACCAGGCGGTGCTGGCGATGCGCAATGCGCGCCTGTTCACCGAGGTCGATCACAAGAGCCACGCGCTGGAGGCGGCGCACGAGACCGTGCGCGCCCAGGCGGACAAGCTGCGCGTGCAGACCGAGCAGCTCAAGGACTGGAACAAGTCGCTGGAGGAGCGCGTCGAGAAGCAGCTCGGCGAGATCGAGCGCATCCGCAAGCTCGAGCGGTTCCTCGCACCGCAGGTCGCGCAGTTGATCGCTTCCTCCGACAGCCCCGAGGGGCTGCTCACCAGCCAGCGCCGCGAGGTCACGGTCGTGTTCTGCGACCTGCGCGGCTTCACCGCGTTCACGGAAGCGACCGAGCCGGAAGAGGCGATGAACGTGCTGCGCGAATATCACGCGGCGCTCGGCACGCTGATCTTCAAGTATGAGGGCACGCTCGACAAATATGCCGGCGACGGCGTGATGATCCTGTTCAATGCACCGATTCAATTCGAGGACCACACCCAGCGCGCCGTGAAGATGGCGGTGGAGATGCGCGACACCATCGGCCCGCTGACCGAGCGCTGGCGCAACCGCGGGCATAGCCTCGGCTTCGGCATCGGCATTGCACTCGGCTATGCGACGCTCGGCCAGGTCGGCTTCGAGCAGCGGCTGGAATATGCCGCGATCGGCAGCGTCACCAACCTCGCCTCGCGCCTCTGCGGCGAAGCCAAGGCCAACCAGATCGTGGTCAGCCGCCGCGTCTACGGCATGGTCGAACCCTGGGTGGAGGCGCGCGCGCTCGACGATCTCGTGCTCAAGGGCTTCAATCATCCCGTGCTGGCGATGGAGATATTGAGCTGGCGCGAGGAAGTGGAGAACGTGGTGGATGCCGCGGCGGCGCGCAGGCGGGGGTAGCCCTCGCTCTCAGCCGCACGCTCGCTGCGTTCCCTCCCCCCTCGCGGCAGGGCAATCGCATTTGAGGCCGTTGCTCTGCGGCCCATCCTTCGAGACGCCCGCCTTTGGCGGGCCCTCAGGATGAGGACGGAGTTCGCGGCAGCAATTTCGACCGGCAAAGATGCCGCTTAGCCTCATCCTGAGGAGACCGCGGAGCGGTCGTCTCGAAGGACGAGGCGCGCGCTCACGCCCTGCCAAAAGTCATATGCGATTACCCTGCCGCGAGGGGGGAGGGAGCGCAGCGGCGCAAGCCGCACCGTCGTCGCGACTCTTGCGACGACACTACGAACCACATCCCTCCTCCCCGCGACTAACCATCGCCTCAACGACGAGGCCCACTCTCGATGGGAGACGATCGTGGCGCTTGGCTTGCCTTCGCGTGCGTATGACTTGCAGATGCTGGACCGTCCGACTGAGCGTGCGCGCGACCACGGCTGGGTCTATGGCTTGCCGCCGGGCATCACATCCGAGCAATGGCCGCTCGATCCCGTCACCGGCTATCCGTTGATGCACGGGTTTACGCTTCTGCTGCCGGACGATTATCGCGTGCATGGCGACGACATCGTCGCGGTGTCGTTCTTCGCGACCGCGCCCGATCACAATGACGGCGGCGCGCCCGACGACCCTGAGATCCGCGAGGCGGTGCTGGCGCGGCCCGCGCATCCGCGCCTGTCGCGCATGACCGACATCCTCGACTACGAATATGCCGCGCTGCTGCTGACCAAGGCTGAATATGACGGCGCGTTCGCGACGCCGCCGGCGCCGCTTGCGCTGGCCACCGCCGACCGGCCGCGCTGGCTGGATGTCGGCGGCGCCAATGCCTTCTTCGAGGCCGCCGCGCCCTACGCCAGGAAGATGTTCGCCGCGCCGCCGCGCGCCGATCTCGCCGAGACCCGCGCGATTGGCTTGACGCCGCGCGCGGCCGATCCCAATGCCGGCAAGGGCCCGCAGGACGAGCACGTCCGCCAAAACCCACCGACCGGCTATCAGCCCTATTACTATTATGTCGGCGGCGTGCCGAGCCGCGACAATTTTCGCCTGCACGATTGGAGCAAGGACCACGCCCACAACCATCTCGGCGGCACCATGCGGCCGTGCCAGGCGGTGCCGGAGATGAGCCCGTTCTACATCGAGTTCGAGGAATATTTCGGCGGCTACAATTTCGGCGGCGGCAATGCGCAGCTCGACTTCAAGGAGATGAAGTTCGACTGGGCGTGCGGATAGTCACGCCCCCCGCTTCGGTCCGATCGCCTCGAAGCCGGCCTTCTGCTCGTCGCTCAGGTCCGCCTCGAAATCGTCGAGCGCATCGGCAACGCCGTTCACCGCTTGCAGCATCGTCTCCAGCCGTGCCTTCACGGCCGTGAGGCGGCCTTGCGGTGTCGCGGCAGGCTTGGCCGGGCAGGCGCTCAGCGTCTCCATGGTGCGCAGCGTGGTGTCCTGGAGCACGTCGAGCCGGGCGCGGCCGATGTCGTCGAGGCGAAGCGTGGACGCGATGTCGGCGACGGGCCATTGCTGCTGCACGAGCTGCTCATACTGGCGCTGCAGCTGGGGGTCATAGCGAGGATCGCTGTCCGCCGCGCAAGCCGCGGCTGCCTGCGCATCCTTGTGCTGGCTTGACGCGAGCGCGGCGCGAGCCTCGTTGGCCAGCGCATCGAGCCTGGACTTCTGGTTCGCGTCGAGAAGATCGACAAATTTCGAAAGCGGCGGCGCGACCGCGTCCGTTGCCTTGATCATGGCCTCCAGGCGCTCGCGCATCAGGCCGAGGCGCTCGGATGCGGTCGCAGGCACCTGCGCCGGGCAGGTCGCGCGAATGCTGTTGCGGGCAGCTAGCCAGGCGGCACTGAGATCGTCGAGCGCGGTGCGCTGCAATTCGTTCGGCTGCACGGCAGCGGTGATGCGATCCGCCGGGAAGCCGGCGGGATCGCTGACGTCACAGATGTTTTGCGCCGACGGAATCCTGCGCGCAAACCGGCCTTGCGGCGCGGCGTAGGCGGCAAGCTCCTTGGCCGCATAGGGCGAGAACAGCGCGGCGTAGATGTCGCCGTAGCCGTAGAGCGAGATGCTGGTCGTATCACCAAGAATGATTGCATTGGCGAGATCGTCATGGGCGAACGGCCAGAACACCGGACCGGCCCAGCCATAGCTGCCGTCGGGGTGGCGCCACCAGCCCTGCGGGCGGCGGCCGCCATGCCAGCCCGACAGCGCCGCTTGCGCCGTGAGCGCCGCGCGCAGAATGGCGGGATTGAGCGGTTGCCGGCCCTCGACGCCGCGGGGATCCTGCGACCGCAACGCGGCGGAGCGGTATCCGCCGCCTCGCACCGCCATGCGGGCATGACGCAGGCGCGACAGGCCGATCACGTGACCGACGGCGAACCGCGCGACGCCGAGCGGCCCGCCGCGCAGTCCGAACTGCGCTTCGGCCCTGTTCGGCAGCAGCACGGCCAGAACGACAAGGGCGGCGCCCGCCAGCACGGGGGCCATCCGTGATCCCGACATGATCGCTGACCTGACCACCTTGGCCCTCCTCCAGCGCCAAGCGCGCACCACCTCGCATCACATGACGCGCGGGGGAACCAAAGGTTCCGGGAGTACGACGGTCAAAGCGTCGCGGCGGTGAGAAGAAGCGCCGCGTTCATTCCGCCTTTTGCGGCAGCACAAGAGTCTGGCCGGGATAGATCAGGTTCGGGTTGTGGATCTTGGCGCGGTTGGCGTTGAAGATCACGGCGTAGCGGGCGCCGTCGCCGTAAGCGAGCCGGCTGAGCGCCCACAGGCTGTCGCCGCGGGAGATCACCCGGCTGCCGCCCGCCTCCGCCTGTGTGCCGCTGAGGGCGTCGCCCGGCGACGCCGATGCGACCGTCGTGGCGGCAGGCGCTCGCGCCATGCTGCCCCTGGATTTCGTCGCGCCCATCATTCTGGGCCGCGCCGCGGGCCTGTCCGATCCCGACGGCAGGGATGCCACGACATCCGATCTCGCGTCCGGCGTCTCGGCCCGCTTCGTTTCCAGTTTGGCGGCGGGCGGTGCAACACGCGCCGGCGGCGGCGGCGCCTCCGCGATCGTCACCGGCATGGTGCGGTTGGACTGCGTGACGGTGCCATCCGGCGCCCTGGCGCGCAGGGTCAGCTCGTAGCTGCCGGCGGGAAGTTGCGGCGGCGTCATGACGAACTGGCCCGATGCATCGGCCACGACCGAGTGAAGCGGCTGGCCGTCGCGCAGCAGCTCGACCTTTGCGCCCGGCGTGGCCTGGCCCGCGATCACCGCCGCTTCGCCATGGTCGTCGATGCGGGCGACGTCGAACCGGGGACCGGCGTCGGTCGCGGCCACCGGCGGGTTGACCGGCACGAGATCAGCCAGCGCCGTGACCTGCTTCTGCGTCTCGGCCAATGGACCCGCAGGCTTCGGCGCGGCGGCGGACGCGGGCGGCGCGCCGGCGGCGAGCTTCGGTTCTTCGGGCGTCGGCGCTGCCTTGGTCTCGGCTTTAGGTTCGGTCTTGATTTCGGCGTTGGCTCCGACCTTGGCCTCGGGCTTGGCCGCGACGGCGATCTCGGTGCTCGTCCCGCCCGGCAACAGGCGGCGCAGCTCGGTGGGGCCGATCACCAGCACGGTGCCGACCACTGCGAGCAGGCAGAATGCAATGAAAGCCTTGGAAGCGGTCATCATCAGAAAGCAGACCCTTGCTGGCAAATCGGCCGATGACGGCAAGTTGCTCCGATTTGGCTACGGCAGCAAGACGGTCGAAGGGATTACCGCCCTCCGTTCCCACCCGCCACGGATGAACCGGCGCGGCCCCGTCGGCGTCAAATGATCGAGGCCGCATCGCGGCCTATTTTTTGAGGATTTTTCCCGTGACTGCATTCTGCCGCCCCGCGCCATGGCTGGCGCTTGCCGTGATGCTCGCCGCCACCCCCGCACTTGCCGCCTCGGGCCCGCCGCCGGACTACATCCTCACCGACAATGCCGATCTCGCCTTCACCTCGCCCGACGGCGCCACCCGGATCGAGCAGTACATGAAGGACAGCAAGGATTTCGACGTCAAATGGCAGGCCTGGGCGAGGAACGGCGAGCGGATGACGGAGCTGAAGCCCGAGCAGGGCTATGGCGCCGGCTTCCGCTTCACCAGCGACTCGCAATGGCTGGTGCGGATGCAGAAGACCGGCTCGGGCGAGCAGGATCTGTTTCTCTACCATGTCGAGAACGGCGCCTTCGTGAGCGCGACGAAGAAGTCGCTCAGTGACCTCGCCTGGGCCTATTTCCACAGCCGGCCGGACACGAAGAACATGAAGCTCGACTACCACATCTCGGCCAATCTGATGAAGGGCACCGAAGATGCTTATCGCTGGCTCGGCGTTGACTGGCCCAACAATCGCTACCTCCTGATCTCGCTGTCGGGCGAAATGGACAAGCATCCGAAGAACGTCGCCGTGAAGGGACTGGCCGACTGGAAATGCCGTTATGACCACAAGACCGGCAAGTTCGACGTGCCGGCGATGTTCGCCAAGGGCAACGCGGAGGCGCTGAACTGGGAGATCAAGCGGTGAGATTTGGCCTCGCCGGCCCCCTCCAAAGCGGGGCGATCTCATATGTCTCCTTGGCGCCAGTCTACGCGCGCCTCGCCCTTCGAGACGACCGCTTCTCGCGGTCTCCTCAGGATGAGGCTAAGCAGCATCGGCGCCCGCTAAAATTGCTGCCACGCACTCTGCCCTCATCCTGAGGAGCCCGCCAAAGCGGGCGTCTCGAAGGATCGGCCGCCCCGAGAACCAACCTCCCGATTCCGTTCCGATTCATATTTTCGTAACCCTCACTGGTAACGGGGTCTTGTCGGTTTTGCTGCATCTTGCATCCCACGGGAGGGCTGGATGGGCACATCGATCCGATGGACCGCGCGGATGCGCGCGCTGCTGCGCCGTTGGCGCGGGGCGCCGCTGACATGGCTGATCGTCGGCGGCTTCGTGCTGATGGCTGCAACCGCCATCGGCACCGCGCTCACCGTCGACCGCTTCCGGCAGAATGCGATCGAGAGCGGCCGCGACAGCCTGGAGAGTGCCGTCCGCCTGCTGGTCCGCCATTTCGACCGCGAGTTCGCGGATTTCGCGGTGCTCCAGAAGAGCGTCATCGCCGAGCTCGAAAGCCACGGCATCGCCTCCACCGACGTCTTCCGCAGCGAGATGGGCACCCTCGCCATGCACGAGGCGTTGCGCGCAAAAGCCAGCGGCTGGTCCGACGTCGCCGGCGCCAATGTGTTCGACGCCAACGGCGTGCTCATCAACTCGTCGCGGCGCTGGCCGGTCGCCGACATCTCGGTCGCCGACCGCGGCTATTTCAACCGCCTCAAATCCGACCCGACCTCGCAGGAGGAGATCGAGGTCGTGCCCGGACGGTTCGGCAACGGACCGGCGATCGTGTTCGCGCGGCGCGTCTCCGGCCCCCATGGCGAATTCCTCGGCATGGTCTCGCGCGCGATCACGCCCGACCAGCTCGAATCCTTCTTTGCCTCGACGGGACTCGGCGAGGATTCCTCGATCGCGATGCACCACCAGAACGGCCAGCTGCTTGCGCGCATTCCGCATGTCGACGCGATGATCGGGCAGAACTACCACACCGGCTCCCCCGAGCAGAAAGCCGTGTTCGAGCGCACCTTCGTCACGATGCAGCTCGCGAGCCCGATCGACGGCAAGGACCGCATCGTCGCCTCCCGCCTCCTGACCGGCGCGCCGCTGGTGATCGTTGCGACCAGGTCGCTGGACGCGACGCTCGCCACCTGGCGCACGCAAACGAAATTCTTCGTCACCGTGGCCGTGCTGTCGATCGGCCTGCTCGTCCTGACGCTGTTCCTGATCTTCCGCCAGATGACCCGCCGGCTCTCGCTGGAGAAGCAGCGGCTCGACACCGCGCTGAACACCATGACGCAGGGCCTTCTGATGTTCGACCAGGACGAGCGGCTGATCGTCTGCAACCGGCGCTACATCGAGATGTACCACCTGTCCACCGACGTGGTGAAGCCCGGGGCCTATTTCCGCGACGTCATCCAGCACCGCCACGACACCGGATCGTTCGACGGCGACGTCGATTCCTATTGCGACGGCATTTTGGGCAGTGTCGGACGGACCCAGAGCACGATCGTCGAGACCGCCGACAGCCGCCTGATCGAGATCAAGAACCAGCCCGGCGCCGCCGGCGGCTGGCTTGCCACCCATGACGACGTCACCGAGCGCATCCGCGCCGACGAACGCATCGCGCATATGGCGCATTACGACGCGCTGACCGACCTGCCCAATCGCGTGCTGATGCGCGGCCATCTGGAACGCCGCGTGGCGGAGCTTGCCGAGGGCAAGCCGTTCGCGATCCTCTATATCGACGTCGACGAGTTCAAGGGCGTCAACGATTCGCTCGGACACGAGGTCGGCGACGAGCTGCTGCGCCAGGTCGCGAACCGCCTGCGCGCCTGCGTCAGCGGCAACGACCTCGTCGCGCGGCTGGGCGGCGACGAATTCGCCATCGTCAAGGCCGGTACCCGCGACCAGGCCGAGCTGACGGCGCTGGCGGAAACGATCCTCAACGCATTGCGTGCGCCCGTGAACTGCAAGGGCCAGGAGGTTCCGACCGATGCCAGCATCGGCATCGCGATCGCGCCCGACCACGGCGACAATCTCGACGACCTGCTCAAGCGCGCCGACCTGGCGATGTATGCCGCCAAATCCGAGGGCCGCCGCACCTTCCGCGTCTTCGTGCCCGAATACGACGCCAAGGCGCGGCTGCGCCGGCAGCTGGAGCTCGATCTGCGGCAGGCGCTCGCGCGCGGCGAGTTCGAGGTGCACTATCAGCCGCTGGTCGACCTCGCGGCCAATGTCGTGACCGGCTGCGAGGCGCTGCTGCGCTGGCACCATCCGGAGCGCGGCATGGTCTCGCCCGCCGACTTCATTCCGGTCGCGGAAGACACCGGACTGATCGGCGAGATCGGCGAATGGGTGCTCAAGGAGGCCTGCACGGAGGCGGCCTCCTGGCCCGGCGATATCCACATCGCCGTCAACGTCTCGCCGGTGCAGTTCCGTTCCAAGACGCTGGCGCTCAAGGTCGCCGCCGCGCTTGCCGAATCGGGCCTGGCGCCCGGGCGGCTCGAGCTCGAGGTCACCGAAACCGTCCTCATTCGCGACGACGAGGAGGCGCTGACGATCCTCCAGCAGTTGCGCGAGCTCGGCGTGCGCATCGCGCTCGACGATTTCGGCACCGGCTATTCGTCGCTGAGCTATCTGCACCGCTTCCCCTTCGACAAGATCAAGATCGACCGCAGCTTCATCAGCGACATCGGCGAGCCCGAGGACTCCTCTCCGATCGTCCAGGCCGTAGTGCACATGGCCGCCGCCCGCCGCATGGCGACGACGGCCGAAGGCGTCGAGACCGAGGCGCAGCGCGAGGTGCTGCGGCAGCTCGGATGCAGCCAGATGCAGGGCTGGCTGTTCAGCCCGGCCGTCCCCGCCGCGAAGCTGAAGCGGTTGCTGTCGGCGCAGGCGGCCGCGGCTTAAGCGCCGTTTGCGGAGGCGATGACGGTGAAAACACCTCTCGCACGGCCCCGAATCGGCTTCAGGTGGCGAATTGACGCGAACGGAAGCCTTATCGATTGACACGGCGGCCCGGGAGTGTTCACGTCGTCCCCGAACTGTATCGCGGCGCCAAGCAGCTCGCGTGTTCGAGGCCGGCGCTGAAGATCGCCGTCACTGTCATCCTCACGATCGCAATGAAGCTCCTGCGCAATCGGCTGCGTGCAGGACTGCCGTATTTCGCAGCCGGACGAGGAGACACAATTGCAGGTACTTGTTCGCGACAACAATGTCGACCAGGCGCTTCGTGTCCTGAAGAAGAAGATGCAGCGCGAGGGCGTGTTTCGGGAAATGAAACAGCGGCGCTCCTACGAGAAGCCGTCGGAGAGAAAGACGCGCGAAAAATCCGAGGCCATTCGCCGCGCCCGCAAGCTCGCTCGCAAGCAGGCGATCAGGGAAGGCTTGCTGCCGGCGCCGCCGAAAAAGAAGCTTCCGGAGCGCAAGCCGCCGCTGCCGCAGACCGCTGCCAGGCCCGCGGGCTGAAACGGCGGCACGACAACGCCGTGAGACCGACCGGGCAATGAGAACAGGCCGGCATCGTTGCTGCGCATCTTGTATCCGGGAAGATGGTCCATATCTCATCGGCATGATGAAGCTCACACTCGTCCAGGACCAGGCTATCCAGGCGCTCATGGCAGGCATCGTCGGCGCCGAGACGTTCGATCGCGTCTTCGCGGGCATCCGCTTCGACAATATCGAGGGCACGATGCTCTACGCCTTCGCCGGGAACGCGGAGGTCGCGTCCGACATCGAGGACAGCTACTCGCCCTACATCGCCGCGGTCGCATCGCAGGTGCTGGACAAGCAGGTCGACGTCGTCATCGTGATGCCGAAAGTGCTGCAATAGGGTTCATCGAGCGAGACGGCGCACACCCGCCGTCCGTCTCGCCCCGCGGCATCGTCCCACCCTGCAGACCTCATGGCGCCACCAACAAAAGCCGTGGCGTGACCTCGAAATAAATCCGCGCTAACCTCTTGGGCACAAGAACAAGAGGAAACGCCAATCGTGTACGACTACATTATCGTGGGCGGCGGCTCGGCGGGGTCCGTGCTGGCCCACCGGCTCTCCGCAAAGAGTGCCAACAAGGTCCTGCTCTGCGAAGCCGGACAGGACACACCACCCGGCAACGAGCCGGCCGAGATCAGGGACAGCTATCCGGGCACGGCCTATTTCGATCCGCGCTTCCACTGGACGGAATTGAAGGTCACGACGCAGGTCGTCAGCCACAACAATCCGAACGAAGCGCGTCCGCCCTTGCGCAAATACGAGCAGGCGCGCGTGCTCGGCGGCGGCTCGTCGATCAACGGCCAGATGGCCAACCGCGGCGCGCCGACCGACTACGACGAATGGGATGCGCGCGGCGCCGAGGGGTGGACGTGGAACGACGTGCTGCCGTTCTTCAAGAAGGTCGAGCGCGACCTCGATTTCGACGGCCCGTATCACGGCAAGGACGGCCGGATCCCGGTGCGCCGGATTCCGCGGGAGCACTGGACACGGCATTCGCAGGCCTTCGCCGATGCCTTCCAGCAGGCCGGTCATCAATTCGTGGCGGACCAGAACGGCGAGTTCGTCGACGGCTATTTCGCGGTGACGCACTCCAACCAGGCCGAGCAGCGCGTCTCCGCCGCGATGGGCTATCTCGATCGCGACACCCGCAAGCGCGCCAACCTCACGATCTCCACCAACACGCAAGTTCGGGAGCTGCTGTTCGAAGGCACGCAATGCGTCGGCGTGAAGGCCAGGGTCGACGGGCGGGAGCAGGAATTCCGCGGACGCGAGATCATTCTCTCCAGCGGCGCCATCCATTCGCCGGCGCATCTGCTCCGCGCCGGTATCGGCCCGGTCGGCCACCTCAAGGACATGGGGATTCCCGTGCTGACGGGCTTGCCGGGCGTCGGCCAGCGCCTGATGGATCATCCCTCGATTTCGCTGTCGTCCTTTGTCCGCCGCGGCGCGCGCATGAACGAGCATACCAGGCGCCACATGCAGCTTGGCCTGCGCTATTCGTCCGGGCTGTCAGGGGTGCCGAAGGGCGACATGTTCGTCGTCGTGCTCAGCAAATCGGCCTGGCACGCGGTCGGCGCGCAAATCGGCTCGCTGCTGACCTTCGTCAACAAGACCTATTCCGAGACCGGACAGGTCAAGCTTGCCTCGCGCGACCCTTCCGCAGAGCCGATCGTCGAGTTCAACCTGCTGTCGGACCGGCGCGACCTCGATCGGCTGATGAGCGGCTTCCGCAAGATGGCGGCGGTGCAGATGAGCGAAATCGTCAGGAAGGTGACGGACAAGCCGTTCCCGGCCGCCTATACCGACAAGGTCCGCAAGATCGGCGTGGTCAACACCAGGAACAAGATCCTGACCAGGATCGCGGCAGCGCTCATGGACGGACCGACGGCGCTGCGTCACTATCTGATCGACAATTTCGTGGTCGAAGGCTTCACCTTCGATGACGTGATGAACGACGACGAGGCGCTTGAAGCCTTCGTGCGCAAGGCGACCATCGGCGTGTGGCACGCCTCGTGCTCATGCCGCATGGGCCGGGCCGACGATCCGATGGCGGTGGTCGACAACCAGGGCCGCGTCAGGGGTGTCCAGGGTCTGCGGGTCGTCGACGCCTCGATCTTCCCGGTGGTGCCATGCGCCAACACCAACTTTCCGGTGCTGATGTCGGCAGAGAAGATCGCTGCAACCATGCAGTGAGCGATCCCGGCGGGACGAGGTCCGGAAGCGGAGGCGAGTCCAAACCGGACCTCGGACCGCAGACGTCGCCCTCGGGCGAAGCCGGCGATCGGGGAACAGCATCCCGGTCGGGACGAAAGTTCACATCAGCCGTTTGGCCGCGTGCACTTCGACGAACTCGGCGTCGGGATGCGTGACGATGGTGGCGAACATGATGCCGCTGATGATCAGCGACCAGGCGGTGTCCCAATAAATCCAAAACACGTGCCAGCCTCCGTTTTGGCGTCCTCCGCCCGCGAGATCAGGGGTAACGGCGGGAAGGGGGCTGCCGTTCCCTAGCGATCATGTGGCCCTGCGGCCTGAGATGGTGCAGAGGAAGCGCAGCGCTGTTCAAGTTTGTCGGAGAGACCTTGCGATCGGTTTAACCGGTGTGGCGCTTTGCCACGACATCCTCATCCCGCGGACCCTTTCATCCCCTTGGGCTGTGAACGAGTTCATAGAGGCGCGGCCGTTTGCAGTGCACGATGGTTCACACGCGCCCCGGCGCATCGAACATTCGACCGACGGATTTTCGCCATGCGCAAACGACTCGTCGCCTGGACCATCCTGACCTCGGCATTGCTCGCGGTCGTCGTGTGGACCGTGCTCGGGCCGCCCGACCATCCCGCCGGCCCGAATCTGCACTTCCGCAACCTGACGGCCGCGGTGCGGTAGCCGCCTTCGGCGCGACGCAACCGATACCATTTCGGCATCGATCGATCTCATTTGGAATTTGGTGCGGCGAGGCGCCTGCCGCTATCCTCTGCGACAAAACAACAATGCCGCACTGGCCCCGAGGAGAACGCCCATGCCGAGACCGACACGCTGCGTCGCATCCAAAACGCCCCGCGCTGCGATCGCCACCACCCTCGCCTTCCTTGCCCTCATTTCGGGAGTTCGCGCCGGCATGGCCGAGACCTTCGCCTATGTCGGCAATGCCGACAGCAACGACATCAGCGTGTTCAAGCTGTCCGAAAGCGGCGAGATGACACCGGTGCAGACCGCCGCCTTCACGGGCGTCGAAAAGCCGGGCTCCTCGACGCCGCTCGCGATCACACCCGACCACCGCGTGCTGATTGCCGGCGTCCGCTCGCAGCCGTTCCAGGCGGTGAGTTTTGCGATCGACCCCAAGACGGGCCAGCTCAGCCATGTCGGCAACGGACCGCTCGCCGACAGCATGGCGAACATCGCAACCGACCGCGGCGGCAAGGTCCTGTTCAGCGCCTCCTATGGCGGCAACAAGGTCGCGCTGAATCCGCTTTCCGCGAACGGCGTCGTGGGCGAGCCGAAGCAGGTGATCCCGACCGGGCTGAACGCGCACGCCTTCCTGCCCTCGCCCGACAACCGCTACGTGTTCGCGACCAATCTCGGCTCCGACCAGGTGCTGAGCTTCGCGTTCGACGCCACGACCGGTACGCTCACGCCGAGCGATCCGCCGAACTACAAGGTGCCGGAAAAATCGGGGCCGCGGCACTTCGTGTTCCATCCGAACGGCAAGTTCGTCTATCTCATCCACGAACTGAACGGCGATGTCGCTGCTTTCACCTATGAGGCCAAGAGCGGCGCATGGGACGAGATCCAGCGCACCACCGCACTGCCGGAGGGTTTTAATGGGAAACCCTGGGCCGCCGACATCCACATCACCCCGGACGGGCGCTTCCTCTACGCCTCCGAGCGCACCACCAATACGCTCACCGCCTACAAGGTCGATGCGGCCAGCGGCAAGCTGACCACGGTCGGCAGCGTGCCGACCGAGAAGCAGCCGCGCGGCTTCAACATCGATCCGTCCAGCCGCTACCTCGCCGCGGTCGGCGAGCTGTCCGACGGCATGACGGTCTATGCCATCGACCAGAGCAGCGGCGCGCTCAGCAAGCTGAAATCCTACCCCACCGGCAAGAAGCCGAACTGGGTGGAGTTCCTGAGCCTGCCGTGAGGGGCCGCGGCCGGCCTAAGTAATCATCCGTAATTTCAAAGTCCGGGGCTTTTCATCATATGACGGTCATGGACCGTCATATTGTCTTCAAGTGCCCCCAGACCGGCATGAACGTGCAGCATCGGCTTGGCGACGAGCCGGCCGACCGCACCCACGTGTCCGTACCCTGCCCGGCCTGCACGCGACTGCATCTGATCGACCGTTCCTCCGGCAAGCTGCTCGGCGATCGCCGAAGCTGACCGGCAGCCAGGCAGAACCGTCGCACCCCATCTCGAACCACGAGCTGTGCGGCCGCCGCGCCCTGCCCGGCGGCGAGCGAACCTGTTCTCCAATCCCGCGACTAATCAAAGACTTGCCGCGGCAGCCCGGGCGGCGCGGCATCCCGCTTTGGGACAACGCTGCCGTAGTCCTTGCCGCTGCCATCTGCTATCGATTGGAGGCATAGCCCCCGTGGAATTTCCGATGCGCCATTTGCCCCGTGCCGCTGTTCGAGCCCTGTTTCCCGCAACCATCGCCGCAGTGCTCGTCTTCGGCCAATATCCGGCCGGAGCCGCCGATGACGACGCGCCCAAGGGGCCGGCCGTCACGGTGCTGAAGGTCGCAAAATCCTGCTTCTCCGACATCGTCGAGGCCACCGGCACAATCATCGCGCGCGAGGAGACCTCGGTGCGGCCCGAACGTCCTGGCCTGAAGGTAACGGAAGTGCTGGCGGAAGCCGGCGAAACCACCACCGCCGGCCAGGTGCTGGCGCGCCTCGCGCTGCCCGAAGGCGGCACGCTTCAGGTCACCGCGCCGGTCGCGGGTGTGATCGCCACCTCGACCGCGCAGATCGGCAACCTCGCCTCGGCCAAGGGCGAGGCACTGTTCACGATCGTGGCGCGCAGCGAATACGATCTCGTCGGCCTCGTGGCGACGACCGACATGCGCAAGCTCGCAGTCAACCAGCAGGCGACCGTGCGTATCGCCGGCGCCGGCGACATCGACGGCAAGGTGCGCCGCATCGGGCCGACCGTCGAGCCGAACATCCAGCAGGGCATGGTCTATATCGGCATCTCCTCGCAGAAGCGGCTGCTGCTGAATGCGAGCGGGCGCGCGCTGATCAAGACCGGGCAGAGCTGCAACGTCGCGGTGCCGCTGACCTCCGTGCAATATTCGTCCGCCGGCACCGTGGTGCAGGTGATCCGCCGCAACCGCGTCGAGACCAAGCGCGTCGAGATCGGCTTGATGTCGGGCGGCAATATCGAGGTCCGCGACGGCCTCAACGAAGGCGACGTCGTCGTCGCTCGCGCCGGCGCGCTGCTCCGCGAAGGCGATCCCGTGCGCCCGGTGATGGCCGCGGAAGCGGCGAAGTAGCAGCCACGATCGTCATTGCGAGGAGCTCTTGCGACGAAGCAATCCAGAGTCTTTCCGCGGAAAGATTCTGGATTGCTTCGCTGCGCTCGCAAGGACGGTGTAGGGGCAGATGTGCGCTACACACGCATATCGTAGGGTGGATTAGCCGAAGGCGTAATCCACCTCTTTGCTTTCCGCTCTGAGAGAGAAGTGGTGGATTACGCTTCGCTAATCCACCCTACAATCGCCGGGAAAAACTAACCGCCGGCTTCGCCGAAATGAACGTCTTCGAGCAGCGAGGAGGAGACGGTCGGGACCTGGTCGCCTTCGGAGGCGCGGGAGATGGCGACGCGGGTCTTGTTGAAGGCGCTTTCGGCGCTGCCCTGCGCAGCGAGGTTGCCGAGCAGCTCGCTCACCAGCACGCTATGCTCGCCCTTGCCGTCGTCGACGACCTTGCCGGGCGAAGCGGAGGAGAGGATCAGCGCATTGTCGGGCGCGCTGATCGGCGCGAGGCCGTGGCTGTAGGAGCGGAAGCGGCGCTCGTAGGGGTTACGGCGGGAGGCATCAACAACGACGAGCTTGGCCTTGGCGCCCTGCTCCTTCATCATGTCGAGCACGCCGTCGATGGAGACGCCCTGGCGGCGGACGTCGCTTTCCTTCCAGATCACGGCGTCGATCGGCAGCATGTAGCTCTGGCGGCCGGCCTGCACGCCGTAGCCGCCGAAGAACAGCATGACGACGGTGTCGCGCTTGATCCGGGACTTCAGGCGGTTGACGGCGCGGACCATGTCGTCCTTGGTCGCGTCTTCCACCATGTCGACGTCAAAGCCGTTCTTGCGCAGGGTCGAGGACAGCGCGCGGGCGTCGTTGATCGACTGCGTCAGCGGCGCGTTGGCGTCGGGATAATGTCCATTGCCGATGACGAGCGCGAGCCGGGAGGCCTGGCCGATCGACCCGGTGACCTGGTCGGTCGTAACAGCCTTGGCGGCATCGAGCGCGCGCATGTTGAGGGCAGCATGGGCGCCGATCACGAGCGAGACCGTGCCGATGAGGGCTGCGGCCACCGCAATCGTGCGTCGGGAAATGTCGAGCTGCCTTACATTCATCTCGCTTCATTCCTGTCAGTGCCAAAGACCGGCCACGCGCGCGCATACAGGTTGAGTAGCGCGATAGCGTCTTTAGGTTTGAGGGATTGGCCGGGGGAGTGCCCCCGAATTGCGCGCAATTTGCGGCGCCGCACCAAACAAACCTTTAACGGGATATAGGGTGTCCCGCAATAGATTGCCCAAAATTTGAGCTAAGTCGCTGAAGATGTTAGTTAATTACCTGACCTGGATTTCTCCGTTTTTGGTATCCCCGTAGCCTTCCGGGCTCTGATCATGCAGCCCTCGTGCCGACTTTTTCCGTGACTGCCATCACATTTGTTTTTCCTGCGAATCCGGGTACTTTTTCAAAGACTTGCAGGGGTGGTGCGCAGATGGGAGCGCACCGGCCGTCCCCGACCAAGGCCCCGCGACCAGGTATTTCATGAGCTTTCATTATTTTGCCGGCGCCGCCTGCCGGGCGCTGACGGCGCGGAAGGACGGCCCCTCGCTTTACGACGTCTGCGATCCCGTATTGTCAGGCCCCGCCAGCGGCGATCCGCATCTGGCCAAATTCTACAAGACCGCACTGGGCAATCCCGCGCTGCGGGTGCTGCTCCGGCGGGCCGGGCTGCCCGAGTTGCGCAACGAGGCCAAGCTCACCCGGCTGCGCGAGGCACTCACCCGCGCCCGCGACGAGGCCGAGCCGGACTGGGCGGCGGTCGGCCAGCCCGTCGCCGATCTCGTCGACAGCATCACGCTCGACCATCCGAGGCCACCGCCGGCGCTGTTCGTCGGCGCCATGCCGCAGGCTTCACAGATCGACGGCGTGATCCGCGACTGCGCGCAGCATCTGCTCGGCTCGTACCGCAAGAACGGTTTCCTGCCGACCTATGCCGCCTTCAACCTGATCGGCGACCCTGATTTCCGGGGACGCGAGCTGACCATGGCGCTCACCGGGTTGAACGCGCGCGGCTACAAGAACTCCTCGCTGCTGTTCAATCTCGCCCGCGTCTTCATCGCGCGCTCGAAGGCAGCCGCCGTGGTCAATCCGCCCTGGACCGGCATCGCCGAGCCGATGTGGGAGCCGGTGCAGATCCGCCACCGCTCGGCCTATTACGATGCGTTCTTCATTGAAGCGCTGCTCAGCTTCGTTGAGACCGGGCTCGCTTCACCGGCCGACAAGACGGCGGCAGAGCGCGCCATCGCCGACATGGTCGATTTCTGCGTCAACATCAGCCGCGAGGAGGTCGAGGGCACCGACGGTGCGCGCTTCAATGTCATCACCGCGCTCGCGCCCGCGCCACATCCGCGCTTTTCCCGCTTCTTCGCCCAGATCAAGCAGGATCTCGGCTTCGGCGTCTATGTGCCGGACTGCGACACCACGGCCTGCTCGATCTCGGCGGCGACGCAGGCGGGCTGCACCGATCCGATCATCGACCAGCCGCTGCTGGATTTCTACAGCAGTTACCAGGTGCGCGCCGGCGTCAACGAGCCGCGCGTGACCGTGCCGCTCAATGACAATATCGACTACGAGGGCGGGGTCGCGACCTGGATCGACAATCTCAGGGGCGAACGGCCCTACGGCAACGATCTCGATCCGACGCTCAATCTCGACATTCTAGAGGTCAGCTTCCGCAACCTCGTGCGCTGGAAGATTCTGGAGACGCCGGCCCGGCTTGCGACCGTGCATCGCATCATCGGCTTCCAGAAGCGGCTCGCGGCCAGCGGCGCCTTCGCCAATCCGCGCTCGCACATCTATTACCTGCCGGAACTCTACAGCGCCTATTTCGGCCGCTGCTATGCCGCCTTCCTCGCGCTGCCGCTGGCGGCGCAGGCGGCGATCGATCCGGACGGCGACTTCGATTTCATCCGCCACCGCGTGCTCTCCTACGTCAAGGGCGAGCTGATGGCCGCCGAGATGAACGTGTTCGACGCGGCACTCGCCTTGATCGCGCTCGGCCATCTCGGCGCCGACCCGCGTGCCTTCGCGCCGGCGCTGAATGTCATCGTCGGCGCCATCGGCGAAGGCGGCCGCCGCGGCCCGTTCCGCGCCTATGAATGGAACAAGATGAAGACGCCGACGCGGATCCTGGTGGGCGGACCGGAGGTGACGTCGGCGTTCGTGCTGATGGCGCTGGCGGTGGCGAAGCGGGCGATGGCGCGGGGGTAACGTGTCTTCCCCCTCCAGGGGAGGGTAAGTGGCGTCCACGACAATGACGGGAAGTTGAAAGCTTAATCGTTAGGCAAGCGCTGGCCGGGCGGCCAAAAGCCGACCACAATTGCGCGGCTTATCGAGATTTTCCTGAACACTGGACCGGCATGTTGCGAAAATTCCTGCTTGCGCTGTCTTTGCTCGCCCCGACGCTCGCCCAGGCCGCCGACATCACCGGCACCGCAAAGGTCCGCGACGGCGATTCCGTCGTGATCGGCAACACGAGGGTCCGGCTCGGCGGCATCGACGCGCCGTCGTCCGACCAGCTCTGCCTCAACACCCATACCGAGCGCTGGACCTGCGGGATCGCGGCACGCGACGAACTCGCCAAATACACCGAGGGCAAGAACTGGGTCTGTCATGCCCGCGCGATCGACCGGCGCGGCCGCACCGTGGCGCGCTGCGAGGTCGGCGGCGAGGACATCCAGAAATGGCTGGTGCGCAGCGGCTGGGCGCTGTCCTACACCCGCGTTTCGCACGATTACGACGCCGACGAGGCTGCCGCGCGTGAGGCTAAGGCCGGCATGTGGCAGGGCGCCTTCATTGCGCCCTGGGACTGGCGCGTGCGCAACAAGAAGACGACGATATTGGGCGCCACCAAGCCGCCGGAGGGAGCGCATGCCGTGCTGCTCGCTTCGGCGTCGGGGCCGGTCGCGCCCTCGCCGGACTGCACCATCAAGGGCAACGTCAACACCGCCGGCGAGTGCATCTATCACCAGCCGACCAGCCGCTGGTACACCCAGATCAAGATGAAGATCAGCAAGGGCACCCGCTGGTTCTGCTCGGTGGAGGAGGCGGAAGCCGCCGGCTGCCGCGAGACCAAACGATAACCCAGCCCTGCATTTTGCGTGCTTTTCTTGGCTTCCAGCAGCGCGTAAAAGTACGACTCGAGCGACCCACCAGCCTGTCCTCCAGCAACAAGGACCAACAGCAATGACCGTTCGCGCGGGCCGGGAATTTCTGGCCATCCCCGGGCCCACCACGATGCCCGACGAGGTGCTGCGGGCGATGCATCGTCCGGCGATCGACATCTACTCCAAGGAGATGCTCGACCTGACGGAGAGCCTGCTCAGCGACATCTCGAAACTGTTTGCGACCAGGGGCAAGTCCTACATCTACATCGCCAACGGTCATGGCGCCTGGGAAGCCGCGCTGAGCAACGTGCTGTCGCGCGGTGACAAGGTGCTGGTGCTGGAGAGCGGCCGCTTCGCGATCGGCTGGGGCAATGCGGCAGCGCTGATGGGTGCCGAGGTCGAGGTGCTCAAGGGCGACTGGCGTCGCGCGGTGCGGCCGCACGAGGTCGAGGAGCGCCTGCGCCGCGACAAGGAGCACAGGATCAAGGCCGTCGTCGTCGTCCAGGTCGATACGGCCTCGGGCGTGCAGAACGACATCGAAGCGATCGGCAAGGCGATCAAGGCGAGCGGTCATCCCGCGCTGTATATGGTCGACACCGTCGCCTCGCTCGGCTGCATGCCGTTCGAGATGGACAAATGGGGCGTGGACGTCGCGATGTCCGGCTCGCAGAAGGGCCTGATGACGCCGCCCGGCCTAGGCTTCGTCTCCGCCAATGCGCGCGCGCTCGAGGTGCACAAGAAGGCGAACATGTCGACGCCCTATTGGAGCTGGAGCGAGCGCGAGGGCACCGAGAATTATCGCAAATATGCCGGCACCGCGCCGGTGCATCTGCTGTTCGCGCTGCGCAAGGCGATCGACCTGCTGCACGAGGAAGGGCTTGAAAACGCCTTCCGCCGCCACAGCCTGCTCGGCGAAGCCGCGCGCCGCGCGGTATCCGCCTGGACGGAGGGCCAGGTGCTCGGCTTCAACATCGCCGAAGCCAGCGAGCGCTCCAACACCGTGACCACGGTGACCATGAGCAACGGCCATGATCCCGCAGTGCTGCAACGCTATTGCAAGGACAAGTGCGGCGTGGTGCTCGGCACCGGCATCGGCGACCTCTCCGGACAAGCCTTCCGCATCGCCCATATGGGCCACATCAACGCGCCGATGCTGCTCGGCACGCTGGGGGTGGTCGAGATCGGCCTCAACGCGCTGAAGATCCCGCACGGCAAGGGCGGGCTGGAGGCGGCGGTCGCGTATCTCGGCGAAGAGGTGGCGGCGTAGGCGCAAGCCACCGCTGTCGTCCCGGCGAAGGCCGGGACCCATACCGCGTGATCTATCAGTGACGCACGGTGTGCGTACCACGAGAAGACTCTTTAACTACGAGTCTTCGCCAAATTCCTCCCTGGGGTTATGGGTCCCGGCCTTCGCCGGGACGACAGCGGGGTTTGGCTACTGCTGACCATCACAGCTGCAGTCTTGTAGCCCGGGTGAGCGAAGCGACACCCGGGATCTGCGCAAGGTCCCGCATATCGCTTCGCTCTTGCGGGCTACGGCTGCGGCACGCGATACGCCTCGACCTGCGCCTTCAGCTTCTCCAGCGACGCCAGCGGCGCCTTCGGATCGACCCGGTATTCCCCGCTCGCCAGCCATTTCAACACCATCGCGTCCACGGCCGGCGAATGGTGGATGACGTCGCCGTAATTGTTGAGGTCGTGGGTCACCGCCTTGATCGCGCGGAAATCGTGGAGGCGCACGTTGGGAAGCTGCGTCAGGCGCTGCGCGATGCGGGCCGTAAGATCGGTGACGATGGTCAGCGTCGCCGGTGAGGCATCGCGCATCGCGACGAATTGCAGGATCGAATAGGGCGGGAAGTAGACGTCGAAGGTCACGTCCGGATGGCGCGCGATCCGGCTGGCGGCGTCACGCTCGAAATGCCTGATCATGGCGTCACGCTCGTAGCCCTCGCCGAGAAAGCTGCTGCGCACCGGATCGGTGATATAGGCGAAGGCGGCGCGTGTCCTCTCGGCGTTGTAGGCGCGCGCGACGTCGAAATCCCGTGGCAGCGCGTAGATGTCGTCGACGTCGGACAGCGCGAACTTGACGGGGAGAAACGGCGCCGCACGGCTCAGCGGCTCCCGCAGCGGCGGGACAGACCGCAGCAGCGCGAACAGGGATTCCTTCGCCATCGGCGCGCTGAACAGATATGCCGCGATCCCCTTGGCCGTCCTCCGATAAAGATCGACGGACAGATAGGGATCGGCCTCGATGCCGGCCGCATCGACAAAGCTGAAATCGTCCATCGCCCAGATCACGCGCCGGACGCCGCGATCGATCGCCTGCTCCAGCACAAAGCCCTGCTGGCGCGAATTGGATCCGGTCATCGCCAGCTTGAGCGAACGGACGCCGAGCGCGCGGTCGATGTCGCTCTGGCGGAAATGGATCGCGAGCGAGGTGCCGATGAAGGCGGTGTCGAACGACTGGCTGCGGATCAGCCCGGCATTCTGCATGCGCGTGTCGTCGGAATAGAACGGCGCGACGAGGCGCGACGGGCGGAACAGTTGCAGGGGATCGACGGCAAAGGTAAGCGCCGCGGCGCCCAGCACGCACGCGACGCTCGCAAGGAGAAGGCGCATCACGCTGGTGAACGATCCCCGCATCAGAACCGGAAGTAGATGAATTCGCTGTGGCTCTGGATGCCCAGAAGCCCGAATGCGAGCACGAGCGATGCACCATAGAGGAACAGCGGCCGCATGCGCCCTGCCCGCAAGCTTTCGCCGACCCTGCGGTTGCCGTGATCGTAGCCCATGATTCCTTGCGTGTTCGGCGCCAGCCACACCAGCGCCGCATAGATCGCGACCTGCACCAGCGCCGCGATCTCCTCGCGGCCGAGGACGATGTTCAAGGGATCAGCCATGGCACTGACGATCCGCAACGCCCAATCGACCCGCTCGGCGCGGAAGAACACCCAGGCGACGACGACGGCGAGGAAGGTCAGCACGGCGCCAAGGATCCGGACCGGGCGCGCATGAAGCGACGGGATGGTCTGCACCAGCGCGCTGAAGGCGTGATTGACGCAGAGATAGGCGCCGTGCAGCGCACCCCACACCACGAATGTCCAGGCCGCGCCGTGCCAGAGCCCGCCGAGCAGCATCGTGATCAGCAAATTGACATAGCGCAGCACGTGGCCGCGGCGGTTGCCGCCGAGCGGGATGTAGAGATAGTCGCGCAGGAATTGCGACAACGTCATGTGCCAGCGGCGCCAGAACTCGACGATGCTCGCAGCCTTGTACGGCGAGTTGAAGTTGACGGGCAGGAAGATGCCGAACATCAGGGATATCCCGATCGCCATGTCGGAATAGCCGGAGAAGTCGAAATAGAGCTGGAACGTGTAGGCGAGCGCACCACACCAAGCCTGGTCGAAGCTCGGCGAGCGCGCTTCGAAGGCGAGCGCGACCAGGGGCTGGATGCCGTCGGCAAGGCAGGTCTTCTTGAACAGGCCGATGGCGAAGATGATGATTCCGCACAGGATCAGATGCGCGTGCGGCTGCTTGGACTCCTCCCGCTCGAATTGCGGGATCATGTCCTTGTGGTGGAGGATCGGCCCCGCGATCAGATGCGGGAAATAGGTCACGAACAGCGCGTAATGCGGCAAGGCATAACGCGCGACCTGGCCGCGATAGGCATCGACCAGAAACGCGATCTGCGTGAACGTGTAGAAGGAGATGCCGACCGGCAGCAGGATGTGGACCGCGACATGCGTGCCGAGCAGCGCATTGAGATTGTCGGCGGCGAAGCCCGCATATTTGAAGATGCCGAGCACGAGGAGGTCGCCGGCGACACCAAGGGCAAGTGCCGCCCGGCGCTGCGTTGGCATGAGCTCCGCTGCAATCAGGAGATGGCCGACACCGTAGTTGAAGGCGATCGACGCCAGCAGCAGCGCGACAAACTGCCAATTGCCGATGGCATAGAAGGCGAGCGAGGCGGCCGCCAGCCAGATCACCGGGGTCAGATTGCCGCGCCGCCCGAGCCAGAAGTACCCGGCCAGCGCAGCCGGCAGGAACAGCAGGATGAACGGGTAGGAATTGAACAGCATCAGGCTGGACCGGCGGCGGGGTACTGCCCCTAAAGCATACAAGGGGGCGATCAACAACCCGGCGACTTGGCGCAGTCCTTTGTCCGGTCCTTGGCGCAGCGACGCTGGCAATCCGCGGAATCGGGACGATATAAGGTGGGACACGCTGTGCTAATTCCCCCTTTCCCCGTTCTTACGGGGAGAGGGTCGGGGTGAGGGGCCTCTCTCCACACGCGAGATGGTCGAGAGACCTGTACCCCCTCACCCGGATTGCATCTTCGATGCAATCCGACCTCTCCTCGCCGGCGGGGAGAGGTAAGGAAGAGGCGCCATACGGACGTGAGATGATGAGGATCGAGTGACCCAGATCAAGACACCTTCCCAGCCCCCCGTCGCCCCGCGCCGGCCGCACAGCTTTACCCGGCACGGCATCACCGTGACCGACGACTATGCCTGGCTGAAGGACGAGAAATGGCAGGAGGTGCTGCGCGACCCCGGGGTGATCAACCCCGACATCCGCAAATATCTGGATGAAGAGAACGTCTACACCGAGAGCCTGCTCGGCCATACCGCAGGCTTGCAGAAGACGCTGGTGCGCGAGATGCGCGGGCGGATCAAGGAGGACGATTCCAGCGTGCCGTCGCCGGACGGCCAGTTCGCCTATTTCCGCAGGTTTCGCGAGGGCGGGCAGCACGAGCTGTTCGGCCGCATGCCGCGCGAGGGCGGCGACGGCCATATCGTGCTCGACGGCGATGCGCTCGCCAAGGACCACAAATATTTCAAGTTCGGCGGCAGCCGGCATTCGCCCGATCACAAGCTGCAGGCCTGGAGCGCCGACACCAAAGGCTCCGAATATTTTTCGATCCGCGTGCGCGACTGGGCGACGGGGAAGGACTTTGACGACCTCGTCGAGGAGACCGACGGCGGCATCGTCTGGAGCAAGGACGCGAAAAGCTTCTTCTATGTGAAGCTCGACGACAATCACCGGCCGATGCAGGTGTGGCGGCACCGGCTGGGGACGAAACAGGCCGACGACACGCTCGTCTATGAGGAGCAGGATTCCGGCTGGTTCACCCATCTGCACGAGAGCACCAGCGGCCGCTTCTGCGTGATCGCGGGCGGCGATCACGAGACCTCCGAGCAGCGGCTGATCGATCTCGAAAGCCCTGATACGCCGCCGCGGCTGGTCGCGGCGCGTGAGGAAGGCGTGCAATATTCGCTGGCCGATCGCGGCGATCAGCTCTTCATCCTCACCAATACCGATGACGCCATCGACTTCAAGATCGTCACCGCACCGCTTAGCTCGCCCGAACGGAAGAACTGGCGCGATCTGATCCCGTATCGTCCGGGGATCTACATCATCGACCTCGATCTCTATGCCGGCCATCTGGTGCGGCTGGAGCGCGCCAATGCGCTGCCGGCGATCGTGATCCGCGATCTCGCATCGAACGAGGAGCATGCCATCGCCTTCGACGAAGCCGCCTATTCGCTCGATACGATGGGCTCCTACGAATTCGAGACGACGAACTTGCGTTTCGCCTATTCGTCGATGACGACGCCGTCGGAGGTCTATGATTACGACATGGCCAAGCGCACGCGGACCTTGCGCAAGCGCCAGGAGATCCCGTCCGGCCACAATGCGAGCGACTACGTCACCACGCGCATCATGGCGAAGGCGCAGGACGGCGCCGAGGTGCCGGTCTCGATTCTCTATCGCCGCGGGCTGAAGCTCGACGGATCGGCACCGCTCCTGCTCTACGGCTACGGCTCCTATGGCATGGCGATGCCGGCCTCGTTCAACGCCAACCGCCTGTCGCTGGTCGATCGCGGCTTCGTCTATGCCATCGCCCACATCCGCGGCGGTGCCGACAAGGGCTGGGGTTGGTATCTCGACGGCAAGCGCGAGAAGAAGACGAATTCGTTCGACGATTTCGCCGCCAGCGCCCGCGCGCTGATCGACGCAAAATACACCAGCGCAAAGCGCATCGTCGGCCATGGCGGCTCGGCCGGCGGCATGCTGATGGGCGCGGTGGCCAACCGCGCCGGCGAGCTGTTCGCCGGCATCGTCGCCGAAGTGCCGTTCGTCGACGTGCTCAACACCATGCTCGACGACACGCTGCCGCTGACGCCACCGGAATGGCCGGAATGGGGCAACCCGATCGAGAGCGAGAAGGATTTTCGCACCATCCTGTCCTACTCGCCCTACGACAATGTCGCGGCCAAGGCCTATCCGGCCATCCTGGCGATGGGCGGATTGACCGATCCGCGCGTTACCTATTGGGAGCCCGCCAAATGGATCGCGCGCCTGCGCGCCACCATGCGCGGCGGCGGCCCGGTGCTGCTGCGCACCAACATGGGCGCCGGCCATGGCGGCGCCTCGGGACGATTTGATCGTCTGGACGAGGTGGCGATCGTCTATGCGTTCGCGCTGTGGGCGGCGGGAATGGCGGAGGCCAGGGTGTAGCCCCGTCGTCGTCCTGGCGAAAGCCAGGACGACGACGGAGTGTAAACTACCTGCCGTTCTTCTTCCGCCATTCCGCGAAGTCGGTGAGCGTCTGCGGATCGGTGGCAGGATAGAGACCGAAGATGCCGCGACCCTTGCCGACCTCCTCGGTGACGAAGTCCTCGAACGCGGTCATCTCGAACGTCTCGTTGGCGATATCGTCGGCAAGATGCGCGGGGATCACGATGACGCCGTCGGCATCGCCCAAAATGACGTCGCCGGGAAACACCGGCGCATCGCCGCAGCCGATCGGCACGTTGATCTCGATCGCCTGATGCAGCGTGAGGTTCGTCGGCGCCGAGGGACGATGGTGGTAGGCGGGGATGCCGAGCTTGGCGATCTCGGCGGAATCGCGAAAGCCGCCGTCGGTGACGACGCCGGCGACGCCGCGCTTCATCAGCCGCGTCACCAGGATCGCACCGGCGGAAGCCGCGCGCGCATCCTTGCGGCTGTCCATCACCAGCACGCTGCCTGCCGGGCAGTCCTCGACCGCCTTGCGCTGCGGATGCGAGCGGTCCTTGAAGACGTCGATGGTGTTGAGGTCCTCGCGCGCCGGCATGTAGCGCAGCGTGAAGGCCTCGCCGACCATGGTCGGCTGGTCAGGACCGAGCGGGTGCACATCCTGGATCATCTGGATGCGCAGGCCGCGCTTGAACAGCGCGGTGGCGACGGTGGCGGTGGAGACGGATTTGAGCTTGTTGCGGGTGGCTTCGCTGAGTTTTGTCATTGGCGCTTTCTTTCTCGTTCGTCATTCCGGGGCGCGCCACTTGGCGCGAACCCGGAATCTCGAGGTTCCGGGTTCGCTTCGCGCCCCGGAACGACGGTGTTAGTAGATCGACGGCTCGCCGATCGGCGCGCCGAAATCGGTCTCGAGGAAGTCGAAGTCGCAGCCGTCATTGGCCTGCTTGATGTGCTTGGTGAACATCCAGCCATAGCCGCGCTCGAAGCGGCGCTCGGGCTGCTTCCAGGCGGCGCGGCGCTTTTCGAGCTCGGCTTCGCTCACATCGAGATTGATGGTGCGCGCGGCGACGTCGAGGGTGATGCGGTCGCCGTTCTGCACCAGGGCCAGCGGGCCGCCGATGTAGGACTCCGGTGAAACGTGCAGGATGCAGGCGCCGTAGCTCGTGCCGCTCATGCGCGCGTCCGAGATGCGCACCATGTCGCGCACGCCCTGCTTCACGAGCTTGGTCGGGATCGGCAACATGCCCCATTCCGGCATGCCAGGTCCGCCCTGCGGCCCCGCATTGCGCAGGATCAGGATGTGGTCCTCGGTGACGTCCAGATTGGGATCGTCGACCGCCTTCTTCATCGACGGATAATCGTCGAACACCAGCGCGGGTCCGGTGTGCTTGAGGAAGCGCGGCGCGCAGGCGGAGGGCTTGATGACGCAGCCGTCGGGCGCGAGATTGCCCTTGAGCACCGCGAGCGCGCCTTCCTTGTAGATGGGATTGTCGACCGAGCGGATCACGTCGTCATTGTGCACCTCGGCATGCGCGATGTTCTCAGCCACCGTCTGGCCGGTGACGGTGATGCAGTCGAGATGCAGATGCGGCTTGATCTGGCCCATCAGCGCCGGCAGGCCGCCGGCATAGAAGAAGTCCTCCATCAGATAGGCATCGCCGCTCGGCCGCACGTTGGCGATCACAGGCACCTTGCGGCTCGCGATCTCGAAATCGTCGAGACCGATGTCCTGGCCGGCACGGCGAGCCTGCGCGATCAGATGGATGATCGCGTTGGTGGAGCAGCCCATCGCCATCGCGACCGCGATCGCGTTCTCGAACGCCTTGCGGGTCTGGATCATCTTCGGCGTCAAATCCTCCCACACCATCTCGACGATGCGGCGGCCACATTCACTGGCCATGCGGATGTGGTTGGCGTCCGCCGCCGGAATCGAGGAGGCGCCCGGCAGCGTCATGCCGATGGCCTCGGCGATCGCGGTCATGGTCGACGCCGTGCCCATGGTCATGCAGGTGCCGTAGCTGCGGGCGATGCCGGCCTCGATGTCGAGCCAGTCCTTGTCGGAGATCTTTCCGGCGCGGCGCTCGTCCCAGTATTTCCAGCCGTCCGAGCCGGAGCCCAGCGTCTTGCCCTTCCAGTTGCCGCGCAGCATGGGACCTGCCGGCAGATAGATCGCCGGGATGTTCATCGAGGTCGCGCCCAGCAGCAGCGCCGGCGTGGTCTTGTCGCAGCCGCCCATCAGCACCACGCCGTCGACGGGATGGCTGCGCAGCAGCTCCTCGGCGTCCATGGCGAGCAGATTGCGGTAGAGCATGGTGGTCGGCTTCAGCAGCGATTCCGACAGCGACAGCGCCGGCAGCTCGAGCGGCAGGCCGCCGGCCATCAGGATGCCGCGCTTGACGTCGTCGACGCGCGACTTGAAGTGCATGTGACAGGGCTGCGCGTCCGACCAGGTGTTGAGGATCGCGATGATCGGACGGTCCTTCCACTCCTCGGGGGCGTAGCCCATCTGCATGGTGCGGGAGCGGTGGCCGAACGAGCGGAGATCGTCGGGCGCGAACCAGCGCGCGCTGCGGAGCTGGTCGGGTGTTTTCTTCTTCTTGGTCATGATTGAGTGCCCCATTTCTGGACCGTGTTCCGCTCGATGGCGCGGAAGATCAGGTTCTCGACAAAGAGCCCGATGATAATCACCGTCAAGAGGCCTGCGAAGACGGCGGGTATGTCGAGGAGGTTGCGGTTCTCGAAGATGAACCAGCCGAGCCCGCCTTGGCCCGAGGACACGCCGAACACGAGCTCGGCCGCGATCAGCGTGCGCCAGGCGAAGGCCCAGCCGATCTTCAGGCCGGTGAGGATCGAGCCGAAGGCGGCGGGGATCAGGATTTTCGCCACATAAGGCAGCCCGCGCAGGCCGTAATTGCGCCCGACCATGCGCAGCGTGTTGGACACACTCTTGAAACCGGAATGGGTGTTGAGCGCGACCGGCCACAGCACCGAATGGATCAGCACGAAGACGAGGCTGCCGTTGCCGAGCCCAAACCAGATCAGTGCCAGCGGCAACAGCGCGATCGCCGGCAGCGGATTGAACATCGCCGTGACGGTCTCGAGGAAATCGGTGCCGATGCGGGTCGAGATCGCAAGCACCGTGAAGATGGCGGCGAGCGCGATGCCGGCCGAATAGCCCATGAACAGGACCTTCAGCGAGGCCCAAGCCCGCATTGGAATCGTGCCGTCCTTCACGCGCTCGAACATCGTGACGATGGTGTCGTGCAGCGTCGGAAACAGCAGGGGATTGTCGAGGGCGACGCCGTAGGCCTCCCAGACCGCCGCCAAGAACAGGATGATGACGGTCTTGCGGACAAAACCGTCGTTCCACAACAGCTCGGCCACGCTCAGCTTGCGCTCGACCTCGGCAGCGCCGCTGGCAGCAGCGACCGGCGCGTCACGCAGCAATATTCTCGCTTCGCCCATGTCGAGGCTCCCTCAATGCGCGGTGGCTTCGGCGGCGAACAGGAGATCGTGGATCTCCTTCTCCAGCCGGCCAGCGCTGCCGTCCGCACTCGAGACCTTGTCGACATCGACCACCTCGGCCTTGACGCGGCCAGGATGCGGCGACAGCAGGAGGATGCGGTTGCCGATGCGGATCGCCTCCGCGATCGAATGGGTCACGAACAGCACCGTGAATTTGGTCTCGCTCCAGAGCTGGAGCAGCTCGTCCTGGCAGGTCCGGCGCGTCAGCGCGTCCAGCGCCGCGAACGGCTCGTCCATCAGCAGGATGTCAGGCTCCATCGCCATGCCGCGCGCGATCGCGACGCGCTGCTTCATGCCGCCGGACAGCGTGTGCGGATAGGCATCGACCACGCGGGTGAGGCCGACCTTCTCGATGTAGGCCCGCGCGCGGGCCTCGGCGTCCTTGCGCGGCAGCTTTCGCGCCGTGAGCAGCGGAAACATCACGTTGGCGAGCACGGTCTTCCAGGGCAGCAGCTGGTCGAACTCCTGGAAGATCATCATGCGGTCGGCGCCCGGGCCGTGGATCTCGCGACCGTTGATACTCATGCGGCCTTCGCTCGGGCTCATGTAGCCGCCGACGGCCTTGAGCAGGGTCGACTTGCCGCAGCCGGACGGTCCGAGCAGCACGAAGCGGTCGGACCTGTCGACGGTGAAGCTCACCCTCTCGGTGGCGGTGACGACGGCGCTGGAGGTCTTATAGCGCAGCGTCACTCCGTTGACGTCGAGCAGCGCCATCAGTTGCCCTTCAGGTCGTGCGCGACGGGGAGATAGTAGTCGGTCCAGGCCTTGGGCTGATTCTTCAGCGTGCCGGTCTTGAAGAGATGGGCGGCGAATTTCATCGTACCCTGCGGCTCGAGATTCCACTCCATCATGCCGGGCTCCTTCAGCAGATCGAGCAGCTCCTCCACCGAGGTCTTGTCGCCGGTGATCTCCTTGTAGATCTCGACGGCTTGCCTGGTGTCGCTGCGGATCAGGTCCTGCGCTTCCTTGGTGGCGTCGCGCACGGCCTGGATGATCTTGGGATTGGCGTCGGCGAATTTGGTCGTGGTGAAGAACTGGGCCTGGCTGAGCGGGCCGCCCATCACGTCGGGCGACGACAGCACGACATGCGCGCCCGGCACGTTCTTCAGCTCCAGGAACGTGAACGGCGGGATCGAGAAGTGGGTGTGCACCTCGTGCTTGGAATTGGCGAGCGCCGCATAGGCGTCGGGATGGCCGAGTTGCACGGTGTTGGCGTCGAGCTTGGACCATTGATCGGCGCCGAAGGCCTCGGCCGCCGCGATCTGAAGCACGATCGCCTGGGTCGAGACTTTCACCGTCGGCACCGCGATCTTGTCGCCGGGGCCGAAATCCCTGATCGACTTGATGTTGGCATCGCGGCTGATCAGCGTCATCGGCTGCGCCGAGGTCGCGACGATGCCCTTCACGCCGCCGCGGGTACGGTCCCACAGCAACAGCAGATTGCCGGTGCCGGTGTTGAGGATGTCGACGCCGCCCGCGAGCAGCGCATCGGTCTGCGCGCCGCCGCCGGAGAAGGTGACCCATTTCGTGGTGACGCCTGATACTCCGAGCGAAGCAGCATGCTTCTCGATCAGCTTCTGCCTCTCCATGATGTGGCTCGGCATGTAGAAGATGCCGGGCTGGCGCGACAGCGAGATCTCGGACTTCTGCTGCGCCTGCGCCGGAGACACCGAGAGGGCGGTTGCGGCGATCAGGGCGGCGGCCGCGAGGTTGCTACGAAGATGCATCATCATTGTTGTGTGTTTCCTCCGGCCAGCGTCGAGCTGCGTTGACCCTGCTGATGCACTAATATATTAGTGCATCAAAGGCAAGCCCGCGGGACCCGACATGGAAGTAACCCATACCGCGCCGCGCGCGGCACGACCCGCCCGGCTCGACCGCGCCCGTCAGGCTGCGCCGCAGGTGTTCGAACGGCTGCGCAATGCGATCATCGCCCTGGAGCTGCCGCCGGGCGCGCCGCTGTCCCGCGCCGAGCTCGCCGGCCAGTTCGGCGTCAGCTCGACGCCGGTGCGCGATGCCTTGATGCGGCTCGAGGAAGAGGGCCTGGTCGACGTCTTTCCGCAGCACGCGACCGTGGTCAGCCGGATCGACATCGGCCGCGCCCAGCAGGCGCATTTCCTGCGCCAGGCGCTGGAGCTCGAGATCGTCCGCCTGCTCGCGGAGAAGCATGACGACGCCCTGATCATCCGCCTCGACCACGCCATCGCACTCCAGCAGCAATTCGCGAAGGCCGGCGAGTTCGAGGCGTTCATGGCCGCCGACAACGACTTCCACGCCCAGCTCTACGCCGCCGCCGGCAAGCAGGAGCTGTGGGCACTGGTGCGCAGCCGCAGCGGCCATATCGACCGGCTGCGCCGGCTGCATCTGCCCTCACCGGGCAAGGCCCAGAACATCGTGCGCCATCACAGGCTGATCACCCGCGCGATCGAGACCGGGGACGCCGACGCCGCGCAACAGCATCTGCGCAAGCATCTGTCGGGCACGCTGAGCGAGCTCGACAAGATCCGGAGCCACCACCCGGAGTACCTGACGGACTAGTCAGGCGGCGTTGCGCCGGTCCGGCCCGCGATAATCGGCATCGTCGCTGTTGCGGCGGTCCATCGGACCAGTGCGCAGCCTGACGAAGAAGGCCTGGACCTCGGTGGCGAGACGTTCGGCTGCTCCCGAAACGTGGTTCGCGGCGCCCATCACGTCGTCGGCCGAGCGGTTGGTTTCCGCGATGGCGCCGGAGACGGTCCCGATGCTGGTCGCCAGCGTCTGCGTGCCCGACGCCGCCATCTGGACGTTCTGCGAGATCTCCCGCGTCGCGGCGCCCTGCTCCTCCACGGCGCTGGCAATCGCCGCGGTCACCTCGTCGATCCGGCGCATGGCGGTTGCGACCTCCTTGACGGAGGCGACTGCGCTGCCGGTCGAGTTCTGGATCGCGGCAATGTGCTGGGCGATATCCTGCGTCGCATTGCGGGTCTGGTCGGCCAGCGCCTTGACCTCGGAAGCCACCACGGCAAAGCCGCGACCCGCCTCGCCGGCGCGTGCGGCCTCGATGGTGGCGTTGAGCGCCAGGAGGTTGGTCTGGGCCGCGATCGCCTGGATCAGGTCGACCACCGAGCTGATGCTCTGCGCCGCTTGCGCGAGCCCCTCGATCTCGCTCTCCGAGCGCGCGGTCACCTCGCCCGCCGACCGCACGGTCTTGTTCGACAGTTCGATCTGCCGGCCGATCTCGACGATGGAGCTCGCGAGCTGCTCGGCCGCCGCGGCGACGGTCTGGACGTTGACCGCGGTCTGTTCGGATGCGGTCGCTGCGGACGCGGCCTGGCTCGTCGCATGGTTGGCGATGCCGCCGAGGCTCTCTGCGGTCTGCCGCATGGTGCCGGCGTTCTCGCCGACCAGCGCGAGCAGGTCGCGCGAGGTCCCGCGAAATTCCTCGACCGCGTCCTCCATGTTGCGGTTGGCCGCTTCGCGCGCCTCCGCCTCGCGCGCGAGAGACGCCGCCGCCTGTTGCTGGGCGATGACGTTGTCGCGGAACTTCGCCACCGCCTGCGAGACCACTCCGATCTCGTCGCCGCGCCCGGCCGTCTTGAATTCGACACTGGTGTCGCCCCCGGACAGGCGCGCGGAATCGCCCACCAGCTCGACGATCGGACGGGTGATGGAGCGCGCAACCAGGATCGCAATCGTTGTCCCGAGCGCAAGCCCCGCGGCGAGCAGGATCCATTGCAGCAGCAGCAACCTCTCGACCGCGTCAGCCACGCTGCGGGCGTCCTCGGCGAGCTTCGACTGCTGGTCGCTCTTGAGTCCGCCGGAGCGCTTGCCATCGGTGTCCTTGCGACCGTCGAGCAGATCGAGGATGCGGGCCGCGCGCGGCGCGGCTTCGGTGGACAGGATGAAGACCGGCATGTTCCATTGCGGCGTCTGGCGGATCGCGAAGATCTTCTGCGGCAGCGGGGTGAAGGCCTCGTTCGCCCTGGCGATGGCCCGGTAAGCGGACGCCTGCCTTTCGGTGAGCAGATCCGCCTGGGTGCCGACCGATGCGAGCGCGGCCCTGAAGGTCGCCAGCGGCTTTTCGAACTTGTCACGGTCGGCCGCCTCGCCCGAGGCGACGTAGAGCCGCAATTGCGATCCCGCCGCGGCGAGATTGCCGCGCACGTCGGCGAAGGTCTTGAGCAGGCGCTTGCGCTGGGGCGTCGCCTCCAGCGCCTCCTCCTCGTCGATCATCGAGGTGATCTCGGCGAACATGGTCGCGATCAGCGGCGCGGCCTCCTTGGCCAGGAGCTCGCTCGCCGGATAGGCCGACGGGGTGAAGGCGGCGAGCTCGGCCTTGTCCTGGGCCTGGCGGAATTCCGCGATCAGCGCCCTGGCTTCGCTCCAGTTGGTCTTGTTCTGCGGGTTGGAAAACCCCTCCGCCATGCGGTCGACCGCGGCGGCGGTGCGATCCAGGTCGGCCCAGACCGCCGCCCGGTCACGCTTGCCCTGCGCATCGCCGGTCAGCAGATAGCCGCGCAGCACCGAGAGCGTGGAGTAGAGATTGCCGACGAGCTCCGTGCTTGCGACCGCGACCGGCGCTCGCAGGTCCACGACCGTCTTGATCCGCGACGAGATGTCCGAGACGGCGGCGACGGTGTAGATCACGGTCGCGGCGAGCAGGACGCAGATCAGCGCAAAGCCGCCGAGCAGCCGGGTCCGAATTCCGGTGTTCGCAATCGATTTGAACATGAGGGGTCTCGTGCTGATGGCCGGTTGGAAGGGCCGGCCTGGTCGGATGCCAGAATGCAAAATGAAATGCGCGAAATACTGATACGAGGACTATCGGAGATTGTAGTCAGCGGCCTTTAATCCATAGTGAAGGCTCGGGTTCCGTACAACTACGGCGAGAGAAATATCTCCCGATGCTAAAATGGGTTACGATGTTTGGAACCAGGCCCGACCTCAAATGCACGCAAGAGTGCGTATGAAGTGCAAGGAATTGCCTCCCGGCGCGCCAGGAAAGGCAATCGCGGCAGACGCGAGGCGCTTGCGGGGCGGATAGAATCCGCGCAACAATTTCGTATTTGATGCCTTGATTTGCGGTCACTGGAACGTCCCAGCCGACCCGGAGGAATTCAGACGTGGCCAACATCCTGATCGTGGATGACGACCCGGCCGTGCAGATCACGATCCGGCTGCTTCTGGAGAGAGCCGGTCATCACGTCACCGTCGCCGGCGACGGCCACAAGGGACTTGCGCTGTTCGAGGCCAGCCCGTTCGACCTCCTGTTTCTCGACATCTTCATGCCCGGCATGGACGGGCTGGAGACGATGCGCCACATCCGGGCGCTAGCCCCGGCGATTCCGATCATCGTCATTTCCGGCCGATCAATCACGCCGGACCCCTATGCGGAGCCGGATTTCCTGAAGATGGCGACCAAGCTCGGCGCAGTGGCAAGCCTTCAGAAGCCGTTCCGGGCAGACGCGTTGCTCGCCGCGGTGAGCGGCTGCCTCGACGCGGGCAAGCCGGAGGGGCCCGATGTCAGTACCGGCCGCCGATGACGAGGGCGTCTCCTCTGCTGCAGGCCAGAACACGCACGGTCATCCGGGAACCCCTGCGAATATCTCCATGACCCTCGCAACCCGGCTGGCCATCGCGATGATCCTGCTGGTGGCGGCTACCGTGACCGCCGTCGGCTGGCTGGGCTATCGCAACATCACACAAGCCGTCATTCCGCGGGTGCTGGAGCGGGTCGAAGCCCAGTCACGCCTGCTGGCCACCAATCTTGAATCCTACGTTGCCGGCGTTCGCGGCGATTTGGTCGGCTATCGCTCCGCCGCGGCAATCAACGGTCTGATCCGGGCCCACCTCGGCGGAGGAATTGACGCTCTTGACGGCGTCTCGGAGCAGACCTGGCGCGAGCGTATCGCGGCGCGGCTCGCGGCCGAGATCGAGGCCAAGCCCAGCTATGGACAGTTTCGAATCATCGGTCTTGACGACGACCAGCGCGAGCTGGTCCGCGTCGATCGCTCCGGCCCGAACGGAGCAGTACGAGTTGCCCCCGACAGCGAACTGGAGCGCAAGAGCGAACGAACCTACTTTCAGGAAACGATACGACTGGCGCCGGGCGAGATTTATGTGTCGCCCATCGAACTCGCGACCCGCCAGGGGGGAACCACGGCCTTGCACACTCCGACCCTGCGGGCCGCGACGCCGCTGTTCACGCCCGACGGCAAGCCGTTCGGCATCATCATCGCCAATATCGACATGCGTCCGGTACTCGACCGCATTCGCTCGACGACGAGCTCGGGAGGCGAGATCTACGTCGTGAATGCGCGCGGCGACTATCTGGTTCATCCCGATCAGACGCGAGAATTCGGCTCGTTGCGCGCCCCCCCCACCAACTGGCGCAGTGATTTTCCATTTTTCTCAGCCCTGGCAGGCTCGCCGGGAGTATCCACGCAGCTCGCGACCGATGGATCGGGCCGGCCGAGCGGCGCGGCGATCGCGCCTGCGCTGCTTGCGAGCAAGGAATGGGTCGCAATCATCGTGACCATTCCCCCGGCCGTCTTTGGCCGCGTGCCGGCCGCCATTCAAAAAACGTCCTTGCTCGTCGGCTTGCTTGCCGTCCTCGCCGCGGCTTCGCTCGCGGTGCTGCTGGCGCGCTCCCTGACTCGCCCGATCGGGCGCCTGACCGCGGCCGTGGAGGCCATCGGCAGCGGACGGCCAGCGGACATTCCCGTCGATGCAAGCGGCGAGACGGGCGTGCTGGCGCGGGCCTTTGCCCACATGGTCGAGGAGATGAAGGCAAAGACGTCGGCACTGGAGCACGAGGTCGAGGAGCGGCGTCGCACCGAGGCCGTCCGCGACCAGCTCGCCGTCCGCGAAAGCCTGTTCAGCGCGGCGGTCCAATCCTCCGACGATTCGATCGTCCTGCAAACGCTCGACGGCATCATCATCGGCTGGAACGCGGCAGCCGAACGCCTCTACGGCTATTCGGCCGAGGAAGCGATCGGACAGCCGACGTCGATCCTGCTTCCGCCGGATCGCCGCGAGGAGGGCAAGGACTATCTTCGGCGGATTGCGAGGGGTGAGCGGATCGAACATTTCGAAACCGCGCGCCTGCGCAAGGATGGCAGCCCGGTCGAAATCTCGGTGAGCCTCTCACCGATCAGGGGCCCCTCCGGCGAGATCATCGGCGCCTCGGGCTCGGCGCGCAGCCTCACCGAGGCGCGACGGACCGAGCGGGCGCTACAGCAGCAGCTAGAGGAGCGGCGACAGCTTTTCGACGCCTCGCAGGACCTGATCATGATCATGGACTCGCAGGGCCATATCGCGCAGATCAGCCCGAGCTGCGAGGCCATTCTCGGCTACCGGCCCGACGACATGATCGGCTACAGCGGCGCCGATTTCATCCACCCGGCCCATCTCGAACAATCGCGCGAGGAAATGCGCGCACTCAGGCGCGGCGGGCACCCGAAGCTCGCCGACACCCGCTGCCTCCACAGGGACGGACGCGAGATCTGGCTGTCCTGGCTCGGCAACTGGTCCGATCAGGCCAAGCGCTACTTCTTCGTCGGGCGCGACATGACCGAGGCAAGGCTGGCCGAGGAGTCCTTGCGCGAAAGCGAGCAGCTGGCCCGCAACATCGTCGAGACCGCGCTCGACGCCTTCGTCCAGACCGACGACCGCAGCATCATCCTGAACTGGAGCTCGCGGGCCGAAGAGCTGTTCGGCTGGCGCCGCGACGAAGCGCTGGGCAGGAATGCGATCGACCTCATCGTCGCCACAGGTGAGCGCGAGAGGGTCAAGGCGGGTCTCGCACGCTTCCTCGATTCCGGAGACGGTCAGACGCTCAATCGCCGCCGCGAGCTGGTCTGCTGCCGCCGTGACGGCAAGGAATTCAAGGCCGAACTGAGCGTCACGGCGCTGAAGCGCCGCGAAGGCATTCTGTTCAACGTCTTCTACCGCGACCTCACCGATAAGATCGCGTCCGAGGAACGCATCCGCCATGCGGAGAAGATGGAGGCGGTCGGCCAGCTCACCGGCGGCGTGGCGCACGACTTCAACAACATCCTCACCGTGATCACCGGGACGATCGAAATCCTCAGCGACGCAGTGGCCAAGGAGCCCGAGCTTGCGGCGATCACCCGGATGATCGACGAGGCCGCCGGCCGCGGCGCCGAGCTGACCCAGCACCTGCTCGCGTTCGCGCGCAAGCAGCCGCTCCAGCCGCGCGAGGTCGACATCAACTCGCTGATCGTCGACACCGCAAAGCTGCTGCGGCCGACGCTGGGCGAGCAGATCCAGATCGAATCCGTGTTCGAGGAGGAGAGCTGCGTTGCGATCGTCGATCCCAACCAGCTCACCACCGCGATCCTCAACCTCGCGCTCAACGCCCGCGACGCCATGCCCGGCGGCGGCAAGCTGATCGTGGAGACGGGCGCCGCCTATCTCGACGAGGTCTATGCCAGCGTCAACGACGTCCGGCCCGGGCACTACGTGCTGATCGCCGTGAGCGACACCGGAACCGGCATTCCGTCCAACATGCTGACCAGGGTGTTCGATCCCTTCTTCACCTCGAAGGGACCGGGCAAGGGCACCGGACTCGGGCTTTCGATGGTCTACGGCTTCATCAAGCAGTCCGCGGGCCACATCAAGATCTACAGCGAGGAAGGCCACGGCACCACGATCAAGATGTACCTGCCGCCGGGCAAGACGGCGACGGCGGTCGGCGACGGTGTGATCCCTGCGACGATCGAGGGCGGACACGAGACGATCCTGGTGGTCGAGGACGACCGGCTGGTGCGCGACTACGTCCTGGCGCAGCTGCATGCGCTGGGCTACGTCACCTTGCAGGCTGCGAACGCCGCGGAAGCGCTCGCGATCGTCGCCGCCGGAAAGCCGTTCGACCTCCTGTTCACCGACGTCATCATGCCCGGCAGGATGAACGGACGGCAGCTCGCCGACGAGCTGATGAAGACGCGCCCCGATCTCAGGGTGGTCTACACGTCAGGCTATACCGAGAATGCGATCATCCATCACGGCCGGCTGGATTCGGGCGTTCTGCTGCTCGCAAAGCCCTACCGCAAATCGGATCTCGCGCGGATCATCCGCAAGGCGCTGCTGGGGTGAGGCTTGGGAGTCATTCCGGACGCGCGTAGCGCGATCCGGAATCTCGAGATTCCGGGTTCGATGCTCCGCATCGCCCCGGAATGACGAAGAAATGTCCGCGATGCAACCGACCCTACGACGCGCGCTGCGCCGCGGTCATCACGATCCGGATCAGGTCGGCGGCATTGCGCGCACCGAGCTTCTTCATGATGTTGGCGCGGTGGTCCTCGATGGTGCGCGGGCTGATGCCGAGAGTGCGGCCGGCTTCCTTGTTGGAAGCGCCGGCGGCGAACTGCTCGAGCACCTCGCGTTCGCGCCGCGTCAACGGCTCGCGTCCGGGGAAATGCAGCGAGCCGAATTTCGGCGCTGCGTTCTCCGCCTGCCTGCGTGCATAGGCGCCGATCGCCTCGTCGAGGCGGCCGACGATCTCGCTGCCGCGGAACGGCTTCTCGATGAAGTCGAGCGCGCCGCTCTTGATGGCGCCCACCGCCATTGTGATGTCGCCCTGCCCGGAGATCATGAAGATCGGCGCCGGATAATCCTCACCGTGCAGCTCCTTCAGAATGTCGAGACCCGACTTTCCGGGAATGTGCACGTCGAGCAGGATCGCAGCCGGTGTGCGGTTTCGCGCGACGGAGAGCAGCGCTGCGCCGTCCGCAAAACAGATCACCTCATAGCCCGCCGCCTTCAACACCATCGACAAGGTGTCGCGAACAGCCGGGTCGTCGTCGACTACGAAGATTTCACCGCGAGAGGTTTGTTCGGCCATGTGCCATGTCCAATTGGCATTAGAGTCCATTCGGCATTGAGGACTCGCGTCCGCGCCAACCGTTATGGCGTTCGGCGCGGATTCGGCCCACCCGTATTTGTACGGGACATAGACTTAACGCACAAGTAGCGGCATGGCGCCTAATTGCGGGGGACGGAGAATATCCATGCTAAATTTGGCCAGCACGCCACCTCTCGTCACGACGCCCGAGGCCGACAGCCGTCAGTTGATTGCGGCCGACCTTCGCTGCCTGATCGCGCAGATCGAGAGCAGCATGCGCCTGATCGACGCAGCCATGATCGACGCAGGCCCGGAGCAGGACGACAACGGCGATCAGGCCGGTTCCGCCGACATTTTCGTGCTCGACGACGTCACGCCGCGCTATGCCACGGCGAGTGCCGCCCTCAACGTCTGCCGGGCGGGCCTTGGCCACGCCCTGCAATACCTGTCGGATTCCGGCGACCCGGTGTAGGTCGCGATCGGCGCGGCGGCGGCTGCATCCGATTGCATGGCAGCTCCGCGCGTCAGGTGCGGTGCCGTTCCACGATCGCGTCGCTGGCGACACCACCCCAGGTGTGGATCGCCGGCAGCCCCATCGCGGTCTTGCCGAGGTTGGCGAGGCTGATGCGCAGGGCCGCCAGATCGAGCGGCTTCGGCAGGCCCTGGAGCTGGATCCCGACGGAGCGGGCGAAGCTGCGGGCGGCGCTGCGGCGCTTGCCGTCCATGCCGCTGATGACGATCACGGCACCGGCGAATTTCGCGTTCGCCATCTCGCGCAACACGTCGATGCCGTCGCCATCCTCCAGCACGAGATCGAGCGTCACGCAGTCGAAGCGCGCGGCGCGCAGCTTCTCGATCGCTTCCGCCACGGACGGCGCCACGGTGACCTCGTGGCCGGCCTGCTTGGCGGCGACCGTGATCAGGCTGCGCTGCGTGGCGTCGTCATCGACCACCAGGAGCTGGAGCGCACGCCGCTCGGCGACGTCGGGCAGGTTCGATGGGACGGGGGAGAGGGAACTTCTGGGCATTGCCGTATTCCTGAGATTGAGACAGGCAATGGATACACGGCGCGCGCTTAGGCCACGTAAAGCCGCCGCGGCAAATTCGCCCGGATGTTTCAGCAAATGTAAAGCAACGTGGCGGAAAGCGCCGGCGCCGCCACGCGCCGGTCAGGCTGCCGCGTCGTGGCCGCCGGCCGCGCCGCGCTTCTTCCGGTTCTTGCCGCGCAGGAACTGGATGTCCATTTCGGCGCCGTTGACGCGCACCAGCTCGCAGCGGCGGTAGGCTAGGCCGGTGGACGACAACAGCAGGAAGAACTCTTTCAGGTTCAGCCCCTGGATCGAGCCTTCAACCGTGAGGATGGCGTCGGTGTCGGAAATGGCGTTGAGCTTGCAGTCACGGCGCCAGGTGCCGTCGATGGCCATGATGCAGACATCATAGCCGCGACTGAAGGTGACGCGCTCCGCGCCTTTTCCATCCTCGGCCATGCCTATCGTCCCGCCATCACCGCCATGCGCGGCGCCACGCCGGCGAGAGCCGGCTTGGCCACGGCTGCACGCGGATCGTTCGGCTTGTAGAGGCCGCGCCGGTCGGGAATCGGCCTGAACGTATCCGTCAGTCCGACCACGGTTTCGGCGGCACCCAGCACGAGGAAGCCATCGGGCTCGATCTGGCGCGCCAGGCGGTTGAAGATGTTGATCTTGGTGTCCTGGTCGAAATAGATCAGCACGTTGCGGCAGAAGATGACGTCGAACGTACCGAGCTGGGCGAAGTCGTGCAGCAGGTTGAGCTGGCGGTGCTGGATCATCGCCCGCAATTCGGGATTGATCTGCCAGGTCTCGCCGGTCTGCTTGAAATATTTCACCAGCATCTGGATCGGCAGGCCGCGCTGCACCTCGAACTGGCTGTAGACGCCGGCTCTGGCCTTCTCCAGCACCTCCTGCGACAGGTCGGTCGCGATGATCTCGACGCGCCAGCCGGTGAGGGCCGCACCCATCTCCTTCAGGCACATCGCCAGCGAATAGGGCTCCTGTCCGGTCGAACCGGCGGCGCACCAGATCCGCACGCTGCGGCGGCCGGCGCGCGCCTTGATGATCTCGGGCATGATGGTGTCGCGGAAATGATCGAACGGGACCTTGTCGCGGAAGAAGAAGGTCTCGTTGGTGGTCATGGCTTCGACCACGTCGGTGATGAGCGCGCGCGAGCCGCCCTGCAGCTTCTGCACGAGCTCGGGGATGCCGGAGAGCCCGGCCTTGCGGGCGAGCGGCAAGAGGCGGCTTTCGATCAGATACTGCTTGTCTGCGGACAGATCGAGACCTGAATTGTCCTTCAGGAACTTGCGCAGATACTCATACTCGGTCGGGGTCACAGATGGCCTCTCGAAAGCTGTACTGAAAACATTCTGGCCGGAACACTCGGGCCAGACACACTCAGACCATGGCTTGTCCGACCGGGATCAAGCCGACTTCAGCGAACTTGTCGGCGATAATGTCTTTGTCGAAGGGCTTCATGATGTACTCGTTGGCGCCGCCACTGAGCGCCTGGGCGATATGGGCCACGTTGTTCTCGGTGGTGCAGAACACCACCTTCGGCTGGTCGCCGCCGGGCAGGCGGCGCATGTGGCCCATGAACTCGAAGCCGTCCATGACGGGCATGTTCCAGTCGAGCAACACCGCATCGGGCAGTTGCCGCTGGCAGATCTCGAGCGCCTTCGAGCCGTCCTCGGCTTCGGTGACCTGGAATTCCAGGCCTTCCAGGATGCGGCGCGCGATCTTGCGCACGACGCTGGAATCATCGACCACCAAACAGGTCTTCATTTTGGTTCTCCGGCTTCGATGTTTCGTTGGTTCACGCAGCCATTTGCACTTTGGTTTCGAGCTCGAGGACGCGATCGACGTCGAGGACGACCATGAGCTGGCCGTCGAGGCGGTGGACACCGCCGGCGAGCTTGGCCATGCGGGGGTCGAGGTTGACGGGGTTTTCTTCCTTGCCGTCCTCGGGCAGGCGCAGCACCTCGCCGATCTGGTCGATCAGCAGGCCATAGGATTCGCCGCGCAGATCGACACCGACCGCCATCGGCACCTTGCCGTCCTCGGGCCTCGGCAGGCCGAGGCGGGCGCGCATGTCGACCACGGTGACGATGCGGCCGCGCAGGTTGAGGACGCCGGCGATCTCGCGGGAGGACAGCGGAACGCGGGTGACGCGCTCGGGCATGAACACGTCCTGGACGCGGGAGATCGGCAGGCCGAACAGCTGGCCGCCGATCATCGCGGTGACGTATTCGACCATGGCGCCTTCGGTGGACTGGGTCTTGTTGGCCATCAGCGTATCTCCTGATCCCGCTTTTTCGTTTTGAGCATGATCTCGTCGGAAAACCGCTTCACACTTTTCCGGATCATGCTCTTACGCCGCTGCCCGGCTCAGCTCGGAGGCGCCGGCGGCGCCCGCGGTCTGCTCCTTCAGCGCCGCGATCAGACCGGGACGGTCGAACTTGGCGACATAGTCGTGGAAGCCGGCCTGACGGCCGCGCTCGATCGCCGCCGGCGACACCAGCGCGGACAGGCCGATGATCGGCATCGCGCCCAGATTGTTGTCGGAGCGGATCACCTCGGCGAACTCGAACCCGTTCATGTCGGGCATCTCGATGTCGGTCAGGACCACGTCGAAGCTCTGGGCGCGCAGCGCGGCCAGGCCCTCCTGCGCGGTCGGCGCGGTGCGGACGCGGTAGCCGGCCGCCTTCAGGACGGGGGCCAGCATGTTGCGGAAGAACGCGGAGTCGTCGACCAGCAGCACCGACTGCGAGTGCATCGACGGCTTCATCTCCTTGCGGGTGAACCAGTCGGCGAACGCCATCGGCAGGAAGTGGCCGACGTCAATCACCTCGGTGGCCTGCCCCTTGATCACGGCCGAGCCCAGGATGCCCTGGCTGGAGCCGCCGACCTCGATGTTGAGGCGTTCCTCGACGATGTCGATGATCTCGTCGACGACGAGGCCCATGGAGCGGCCGTCGTCGGCGAACACCAGGATCGGCTGGGCGCCCTGGCTGGCAACGGTGACGCTCTCCATGGCGACGAGCGGCATCAGCTGCTCGCGGTACTGCACCATGTAGCGGCCGTTGCTGAACTCGATCTTGTCGGCGGGGAGCTCCTCCAGGCGCGTAACGAGCCCGAGCGGGACCGCCTTGGGCTGGGACGAGCCGGCGCGGAACACCAGCAGCGAGGTGGTCTGCTCGCCACTTCCGATGTGATGCGCCCCGTTCTCGTCGCCCATGTCATGGGCCGAGGAGCCGGCGGCGCCCAGCGCCTTGGCAATGCCGTTGGGGTCGATGATCATGATGACGGCGCCATCGCCCAGGATGGTGTTGCCGGAGAACATGTCGATGTGACGCAGTTTTGTCGACATCGGCTTCACGACGATCTCTTCCGTATGGAAGACGCCGTCGACGACGATGCCAAAGGTCTGGCTGCCGACCTGCGTCACCACGATAAAACCGTTCTCGGGATCGCTGGCCGCGCCGTCGTCGATCTTGAGCAGCTTCTTCAAATGGATCAGCGGCAAGAGCTTGTTGCGCAGGCGCAGGACGGCGGTGTCCTTGATGCGCTCGATGCGGTGCTCGCTGTTGGCGCGGGCCCGGACCAGCTCGACGACGGAGAGCTGCGGGATCGCGAAGCGGTCGCCGGCGGCTTCCACGATCAGCGCGGAGACGATGGCCAAGGTCAGCGGGATCTTGATGGTGACGCTCGAGCCCTCGCCGGCCACCGACTTGATGTCGATGGTGCCGCCGATCTGGTCGATATTGGTGCGCACCACGTCCATGCCGACGCCGCGGCCCGACACCGAGGTGATGGCGGCCGCGGTCGAGAAGCCCGGCGCGAAGATGAACTTGTGGATCTGGGCTTCGCTCATCTTCTCGAGCTCGGCCTCGGTGACGAGACCCGAGGAGATCGCCTTGGCCTTGATCCTCTCGGTGTTGAGGCCGCGGCCGTTGTCGGCGATGCAGATGATGATGTGGCCGCCCTCGTGATAGGCGGAGAGGCGGATGGTGCCCTGCTCGCCCTTGCCGGCCGCGAGCCGCTCGGCGGGGGTCTCCAGGCCATGGTCGGCGGAGTTGCGCACCATGTGGGTGAGCGGGTCCTTGATCAGGTCGAGCACCTGGCGGTCGAGCTCGGTGTCGGCGCCGTGCATCTCCAGCTCGATCTGCTTGCCGAGTTCGCTCGACAGGTCGCGGACGATGCGGGGCAGCTTCTGCCAGGCATTGCCGATCGGCTGCATGCGCGTCTTCATGACGCCTTCCTGCAGCTCGGCGGTGACGTTGGAGAGGCGCTGCAACGGCACCTTGAACTCGGTGTCCTCGTTGCGGCGGGAGATCTCCAGCAGCTGGTTGCGGGTCAAGACCAGCTCGGAGACCATGGTCATCAGATGCTCCAGCGTATCCACGTTGACGCGGATCGACTGGTTGGCGATGCGGTCGCCCTCGGAGGCGCCCTCGTCGGCCATCGACTTCTTCGGCGCGGCCTTCTCCTTGGCAGCTTCCTTGGCAGCCTCTTTGGCAACAGGGGCCGGAGCCGGCGCGGGCTCAGCCTTGACCTCGGCTTTGGCAACGGGTGCGGGGATTGGGGCTTCGATCGCGGTCTCGCGGAAGGCGCGCTCGAGCTCGTCGAGCGACACTTCGCCCGGGCGCAGCGGGCGCTCCAGGGTCTGATCGATCAGTGAACCCGTGGTCATGTCCTTGGCCGGCGCAGCGGCGGCCGGCGCTTCCGGCACCAGCGGCGGGGCGTCAGCAACAGCAGTAGCGCTGCCAGCCGCCGGCATCGGCTGCGCCGAGCCTGACGCGATCGGCGAAGCCGACGCTGACATCGCCGCCATGCCCTGCTCGACCATCGCTTCCAGCTTGTCGATGAGATCGCGGTCGGTGCCCTCCGGCTCGGCTTCGGTCGCCTCGAGGCCGGCGAGGATCTCCTTGATGCGGTCGATCGAGGACAGGATCACCGTCACCGCCTGCCCCGTCACCGGCATGCCGTCGCGGAACTTGCCCATCAGCGTCTCGCCGGCATGCGCCAGCGCTTCCAGTCGCGGCAACCCGAGGAAGCCGCACGTCCCCTTGATGGTGTGGACCAGGCGGAAGATGTTATCCAGGATCTTGGCGTTGTTCGGCTCCTGCTCGAACTTCACCAGCTGATTGTCGACGGTGTCCAGGCTCTCGCTGGTCTCCGTCAAGAACTCCCGCAACAGATCATCCATGAGCTACGCCTTACTGAGCTGGACTTCGACGCCTGAGCCACGCTTGGCATCGACGGAGGTCCCCGTCTGGATCGTTAGACATCCCCTTTCACGGTCCCGTTAATTTCATCCTCCGTGCTAATACGGATATTGAAGAGAAGTTTGCGGTTCGGTCACATGCGGCAACGCTTCTCGGTAAAACCGGCACCGAACCGTCGCGAAAAAAAGCGTTAGGTAAACGCGCCGACAACGGCGCGACGACGCGCGCGAAAAAATCCTGGTCGTGAAGGACGATATGCACGGCCCACGTGAAATCGAAGCCGATCGGGAGCGCTCTCGCGACCGTCGCGGCGTGCCCTGCCGGGATCCGCAAGGCCCGCGTTTGTGGTAAACAGACGCTTACCCCGCCGCTACGACGGCCTGCGCTGCGCTAACCCAGGCGCGCGGCCGAGGCAACGTCGTCGGAGCGGTGCTCCGCGAGGCAATCGTTGATGGCGGCGAGCAGAGCGTGCGGCGTGAACGGCTTGCGCAGACAGCGTGCCGCGCCGAGCTCGAGCGCCATCCGGAGGAAATCGGGAGCGGGTGAATTCAGATTTGCGAAAGCGTAGCCGGACATCGCGATCAACGGAATGGTGGGCGCCCGCTCGTGGAACACCCTGATCGATTCGAAGCCGCGCATGTGCGGCATGAAGATGTCGATGATCATCAGATCGAACTGTCCGTGTTCGAGAGCGCGCAGTCCGACCTCTCCTCCTTCGGCAATCGTCACCCGAAAATGGTTTCGCTGAAGATAGACCTCGATGGCCATGCACACCATCCGGTCGTCGTCGACAACGAGAATATGGCGCAGACTTTCTGTCCCCGTTTGAGCTTCCCGTTTCGGCGATTCAATAATTGAACCGTGGGGCACGCCTTTCTCCTCTGGTTGGGATCGAAGAACTGACGGTCGCGAACGTCTTTGGCGAAGCCAGGAGGACGGAAACGACGGACGCGAAATCTGCAGCCATGCGGCGCCATGAATCGGCGCGATGTCCGGTCGCTGTAACCACTCGTCCAATAGACGAGGCTGCGCGGACTGACCGGTGTCCGATCGCCGCGCGGATGCAGTGCTCCCGGCTCATGAAGGCCCCCTGCCACTTTTTCCTGTGCGCCCTCACAGGACTGGCGCGAAGGTTCTCGAGCGAATCAGCGCGCTGTACTTATTTCCGCCGCAAATGCGGCAGCCTGTCTGCCCTCTAACGGGTATATGGACAGCACCACAACCTGTACAATATGCTTTTGTTGCCGTGCAACTGAACGACGCAACAGGGTGCTGCATCGATCTTAGGTCGAACGCACCGGAATTGATCCTGAATGACCACGAGCGGCTTCCCGCCCAATCAGTTGCTGCAAATGCTCGATGCGGCAGATTTCGACCTGCTGCGCCCCCATCTCGCGACAGTCGAAATGGTCAGGGAATCTGTCTTGGGCGAGGCGGGCGCCGCGTTGCGATACGTCTACTTCCCGCACGGCGGGTCCATTTCGATCACGCTGGGCTTGTCCGAAGGACAAATGATCGAGATCGCAATGCTGGGGCGCGACAGCGTCGTGGGCAGTGGCGCGGCGCTTGCCGACGGCATCGCGCCGGCATTATTCGCTACACCCGCGGGCAGATCGAAATCATCGACCTGCGCGCGCTGGAGACGACGTCCTGCGACTGCCATTCGGCGGTCAAGGCCACCCATTCACGCCTGCTCGGAGCGCCGCGGTGACGAGAAGTCGATGCGACCGTTCTGCATGCCGAGGTGCACACAGCGTCGCGAAGGTGACCGTCGCACTCGGACAACTTGTCCCAATTGCCTATATATCCCGACGGGAACATGATGGAGCTTGCCCGTGCCGGGATCCGCAAATTCGCTCTCGCAAATCCCTGCCTGACGAGACGGGAGGCAGTTTTGGAAACGATGGTGCGTCCGTCCAACGGTTTCCTGTCCGCGCTCACGGCGGACGATTATGAGCTGATCCGCCCATATCTGCGCACGGTCGAACTGCCGCACGAGGCCGTGCTGGTCGAGACCGGCGAGACGCTCAAGCGCGCGTTCTTTCCCCACCGCGGCGTCATCTCGCTGGTGGTGAACCTCGCCAAGGGCGAGCATGTGCAGGTCGCCATGATCGGCCGCGACAGCCTGCTCGGCACGCTCTCGACCATGGGCGATACTTGCGCGCTGAACACGGCGATCGTGCTGGTTCCCGGCGTCGCGTCGGTTATGGATCTCGACCGGCTGCGCATCGCGGCCGACCAGAGCGGCACCCTGCGGACGTTGCTCACGCGCCACGGGTTGGCGGTCTACGCTCAGGTCCAGCAGACCGCGGGCTGCAACGCCGCCCATCCGGTGGAATCGCGGCTGTCGCGCTGCCTGTTGCACACCCATGATCTGTCGGGCGACTACCGGCTGCTGCTGACCCAGGAGGCCATGGCGCAGATGATCGGGGCGCGGCGCAACAGCGTGTCGTTGGTCGCCAATACCTTGCAGCAGGCCAATTTCATCCACTACAGCCGCGGGCACATCCAGATCCTGAACCTGGACGGCCTGCGCCAGACCGCGTGCGAATGCTACGCCACGGTGAAAGCCCAGTACGACCGGCTGCTCGGCCAGCGCTGACCGGCGCCGTCGCGTGGTAAACCTGCGGCTAACGCCGGCCTGCAAACACCTGCCGTCCCGCTACCGGAACTGAAATTCAAATGCCGTAGACACGGGCCGGACCTCGCGCCGGACGCGCCGCGCGACAAACGGACCGTGACCAAGGCAGGCAAAGCCATGTTTGAAATGACCGCTGCGCCTGCGCAGGCAGCGCTCGATGCCGAGCCCGCGCGCGAGCCGGGCGCGTACGCGGCGCTGGTGCGCGAGATCGGCGAGGACGGTGCCGGCGAAGTGCGCGCCGTGTTCTGGAGCGAGACCTGCGCGCGCCTGCAACTGTTCCGCACGCTCGCGCTCGCGCAGCACCACGCGAAGATCGCGCGCGAAGCGCATTCGCTGAAGAGTGCGGCCGGGACGTTCGGCTATGCCAGGCTCGCGGCGCTGGCGCTGCGGCTGGAGAAGACCGCGGAGACGCTCGGTGAGGCCGAATTCGGTGATCTGCTGGAGCGCATGGATGCCGCCTACGCCGCCGCGCGCGCGCAGGAGCCGCAGGCATAGCGAGACCGATGCAACCCCGCCGTACTTCTACGGTTTGGGATTTTCACAGATGGCTAATCATAGGTGGCGATAGTCGCGGGAAACCAGGAGGGTTTCCATGTTCACCTACGAGACAGTGGACCAGAAGGAGGTCCGTCGCTTCCGTATCGCGCAGTTCAACGGCCGGATGGCGACGGTGAAGGCTGGCGAGTCGACGGTGACCGGCTTCGTGCGCTCGGTGCTGGAGCAGGAATCGAGCACCCCTCCCCGCTGGACCATCACGATCATTCCGAACGCGCCGAAGGAAGAGATCAAACCGCTGCGCCCCAGCTCGCGCGCGCGCGCCTTCTCCGAAGACTATTTCTGAACGCGATCGGCTTCTCCCGCCCCCGCGCCGCCACCGGCGGCGCAAGACAAGAACCTCAATCGATTGAATGCAGCAGCGCCGCGCGGACGAGGTCCGCGGTATTGCGCGCACCGAGCTTGCGCATCGCCTCGGCGCGATGGCTCTCAAACGTGCGCGGACTGATCTGCATCCGAAGCGCACCCTGCTTGTTCGAATAGCCCTCACTGATCAGCCGGAGCACCTCGCGCTCGCGCTTGGTCAGCCGCTTCTGACCCGACAGGCCCAGGAGTTCGGGACTCGGCACGCGCTGCGCCTGCGGCGCACGGGCGATCTTCGCTTCGGCGTCCTCGATCCGGGGCGGGATCGGCGAGTCAACCTTGTGGGGGCCGGCAAGCTGCTTGACCAGGCCGCAAACGCGCTCGGTCTGCGTCAGCGCATTCTCCACCACCCGCTGCAAATAGGCACGGTCGCCCGTAGCCGGCGCGAGCTGATCGCTGTGATGCTTGATCTCGCCCATGTAGAGCAGGAGCGCAGTCAGGGGGCCGTTGAGCTCGCGGGCGATGACAGCGGCCATTTCGTCTGCGGCCTTGGCGCGAGCGGCGTTCAGGCGGACGAAATCGAGCTCTTCAGCCGGAGCAGTGCTGCTTTCGTACCATTCCGACGGCCGCGAATCGGTAGCCGTATCGTTCTGTGACCCCATGTGACCTGTTTAGCGGAACCCGGGCCGATCTGTGGTTAACTTTTTGCTCCGTAAGACTACGGTAATTTTGGCAGTTTTGCGCTAAAATACCGGCGTCGGCACAATTTATGCTTGCGCGAAGCTTGCCTTGACCATGCAAGGGTTGAGAATTTCGCCCACTTCCTGGGCAGACGGGCCGAAGCCTCCTTAACCGCCGTCGCCCGGACGGTCCTCCGCCGCCCCCGGATTTTACGGATAAATTAACGGCGACTTGCTTCTCTAGAGCCCGATTGAGAGCGCGCAAATGCCTCCATGCATTGAGCCCGTAGGCTTGCTGGAATCGTTGCGGAAGATTGCGTGCCATGAACGAGATCGATCGGCTGACCGAATTCTTGCAGAGGCTGACGCCGCTGTCGCGCAGCTGTCTGCTCAGCGAGCTCGAACGGCTCGAGCTGTGCGGCATCGACATGCCGGGCTCGGCCGACGTCCAGGCCCGCCTGCGCGCCGAGTTTCGCAAGGACGGTTCGACCCAGGCGCGCGCCACCAGCCCCTCGCGTTATTTCTTCGCCCCGCTCGAGCTGCTGCTGATCGACGGCGCACCCGAGCATGCCAATATGGGGCGAATTTCGCGCAACACCCTCACCCCGATCTGGGAGTGGATCTGCCGCGATCTGCTGCCGACCATGGCGCGCGACTACATCAAGGCGATCAACGACCAGGTCGCCGCCAACAACCCGAAGGAAGTGCTGAAGGTCGCGTCGATCTTCCAAACCAAGGTCGTCAAGGTCCTCGAGAACACCCTCGCATCAGCGGAGAGCGCCGAGTTCGCCCGCGGCAAGCTCGCGCAATACACGGCTTCGCGCAGCGCCTTCGACGACGTGAAGAAGATGCAGCAGGTGCTGCGCGCCGGCGCCGCGCTACCGAAGTTCAACGAAAAGCTGCCCGAGAAGATCGCGAAATTCGACGACGGCCAGGTTGCCCAGATCACCGCGCAGCTCGATGCCTTCAAGAAGGCTCATCCCGAGGCGCTGCCCTTCGCGCTGGCGCTGGTGGCGCGGCGGCTGAAGACGTCCTGGCAATTGGTGCGCCTCGCCACCAGGGCCGCCGCGAGCAAGAGCGCGGCCGACGTCGCCGCCACGCCCTATGCCTGCGTCGTTGCCATGGTGCTCGACCGGCTCGACGACAAGCGCCTCGCGCTCAGGATCGCGCTCCGGCACAACCGGGTGCTGGTCGCCCGCGACCTGCTCGCCGAAATCTACGACACCGAATATGCGCTCAAGGTCCGCATCGACGGCATCGAGAATTGCGAATGGGGCGTCCGCCTCCAGCAATTGATGGACGCGATCGCGGCGCTGGTGGCCGCCGAGGTAAGCCGCTTCCCGGCCAATGTCGGACACATTCTCGGCTCGCGCCGGCTACGCAGTCACGATACGCTCGGCGGCAAGCTGTCCTACCTGGCGTGGAAGGGACGCGATGCCGTGCAGGACGGCGCGGCGGCGTTTCGCAAATTGATCGGGCAGACCTGACATCCGGCAGCGCACTCAATGCGCGCGCGGCAGGCACAGGAAGCGATCGAGAAATCGCCCTGACAGCACGAACCTGAACCACCAATACAATATCCGCCGCGTCGTCATTGCTGCGATCCTCGACAGCCCACCACCGGCTGCCTGAAGCAATAGCGCAGGTGCAGCAAACCGCATGTGATCTGCTTCACACTTGCGCCGTCGCGGCCACGCATTGTCGCAGAACCGTCACGAGAAGAGGCGGAACATGCGCGCATCGCGCGAAAATGAGTTCTTCGGCCGTAGCTGCCGCTCTTATCCTCCGATGCACGGCATGAGCATTGGGAAGGAATCCGCGATGAGATCGAACCGACGGACATTGACGATGGCGGCCCTGCTTGCGGGCGCGCTGGCGCTCACATCGACGACGATGGCACAGACGTCGCCGCCGCAAGGCAATGCCGCGCCGACCGCCGACAACGCGGTGCTGCTCACCGTCTTCTTCAAGCACGACCAGTCCCGCCCGCTCAACGAGCTGAATGCGCAGCTCGATAGGCAGGGATTCCACAAAGCGTTTCCGCCGCCCGGAATCGAGGTCGTGAGCTGGTACGTGATGATGGGCATCGGCCAGGTGATCACGCTGCGCCTGCCGGCTTCGCGGCTGCGCGAGGTCAATCGCGTCATCGAGGATACCGCGTGGGGCTCGTACCGCACCGAGTTCTATCCGACCTATGACTACAAGGCGGTCGGCATGGCCCAGCACGACAAAGCCACAGCCAATTGAGGCGAGCGTTATTCAATTGGGCGACACGCGAACGGCTTCGTCCAATTGCAGGACACCGGTCTTGATCTCGCCGCGGCCGCATCTTTCAAAAATCTCTCGCGATGACCGTGTCATGCGCCCGTCACGCACGGTCAGACGTAAAGATTCTTCGAAGAAGATCCGAACAATTTTAGGAATGATGAGGGCTTTAACGTTACCCAGATAATCCGACGATCGACTGAAGCCCTCCATATTTGAAACTGCTCCCATCGCTAACACCGTCGCGGAACGGGAGTGGTTTGCGATGAACGATCAAATTGTAGAACTCGCCGGCGGAAGGCCCAGAACCTTCGGACGGCGAAAGGTAACGCCGCGCGCTTGCGTCGCCGACGGCAAGCGCCATCTGCGTGCTTTCCTCGCCGAGGTGCTGGAGGATCTCGGCTTCGTCACGACCGAATGCGCCAGCGCGGAGGAGCTGCAAACCGTACTGACGCGCGAGCTGCCGGATCTGATCCTGCTCGGAATCGCCGCCGACGGCATCGAGCCCGGGACATTTCTGCAGACGCTGGTTCGCGAGGCATTCGACGGCAAGGTTCTCGCCGTCGGCGCCCGCGAGTCGATCATCGTCAGGGCCGTGCAGCAGGTCGGCGAGGAATATGGCCTTGCGATGCTGCCGCCGCTGACCACGCCCTTTGCCGCCGAGACGCTGCGCGAGCGCGTCGCGATGCTGCTGCCGGAGGAGCCGGCGCCGAGCCCGGCCGTGCATGTCGGCGAGGCCCTGCATGCCGGCTGGCTCGAGCTCTGGTATCAGCCCAAGATCGACGCGAGGACGCTGATCCGCAACGGCGCCGAGGCACTGGTGCGGATCCGCCACCCGACCTGGGGCGTGGTGCCGCCCGCCTATTTCATCCCCGAGGCGCACGATCCGCATCTGCGCGACCTGTCCGAATTCGTGATCGGGCGCGCCGTGCAGGACTGGCACTATCTGCTGGAGCACCAGAGCCCGGTCGATCTCTCGATCAACCTGCCGGCCTCGTATCTGAAGGAGCCGCAGGCCGTGCGCGATCTCTGCCGGCGCGTGCCGACGCATCCGGCCTTCGGCGGACTGACGATCGAGATCGACAGCGAGGAGGCGATCCGCGACCTCGATCACCTCGCCGAGGTGGCGCGGGAAGTGCGCCTGCACAATATCGGCCTGTCGATCGACAATCTCGGCGCCAACTGGCCGTCGCTGATGGACCGGGACAGGCTCCCCTTCATCAAGCTGAAGGCCGACCGGCACTTCGTCACCGGCAGCGGCAATGACCGCCTCAAGCGCACGGTGTGCCGCCACATCGTCGAGCTTGCGCAGGGCTACGGTGCGTGCGCGATCGCCGAAGGCGTCGAGAGCCGCGCCGACCTCGTCGCCGCGAACGAGCTCGGCTTCGACTTCGTGCAGGGCTTTCTGTTCGGCAAGCCGATGCCGCTGAAGAAGTTTGCCCGTTCGACGCTGACGAAGACGGTGATGGAGTGAGCGCGTTCGCGGCGATCGCGCTCGCAAGCGTGCACTGTCGATTGCTTCGAAGCGCTTCCGGCGTGCCACGCGCGGGTGTCGTGATCCCGCGCGCGTTCGCCGTGATGCAAGGCAATTCGGAGAACTACGCTGTTGCCGCGCGAACATCCGTCGGCTGCGGCAATGGGCTGTCGTCAGGCAAACCGCCGCGCGAAGAAGACGCAGACGACGACGAGCGCGGTCGCGGCGATCATGCTCCATGCGACCGGCTCATGCAGCAGGAGGCCGGCAAGCGCGAGACCGAAGAACGGCTGGAGCTGCTGCAACTGACCGACGCGCGCGATGCCGCCGATCGCAAGGCCGCGGTACCAGAAGATGAAGCCGACGAACATGCTGAAGATCGAGACGTAGGCGAGCCCGATCCAGGCCGGCGCACCGACGCCGCTCCATGTCGACGGCCAGGTCAGGATCGCGACCGGCACCATCAGCGGCACCGCAAGCAGCAGCGCCCAGGAGATCACCTGCCAGCCGCCGAGGCGGCGCGACAAAGCGGCGCCTTCGGCATAGCCGAGCCCGCACAGCACGATCGCGGCGACCATCAGCAGATCGCCGGCGAGTGACGCCGAGCCGTCGTTGGAGAGAGCAAAGCCACCCACCGTGGCGCTGCCGAGGATCGCGAACAGCCAGAACAGCGGTCTTGGCCGCTCGCCGCCGCGCAGCACGGCGAAGATCGCGGTCGAGAGCGGCAAGAGGCCGATGAACACGATCGAATGCGCGGAGGTGATGTGCTGGAGCGCAAGCGCCGTCAGCAGGGGGAAGCCGACCACCACGCCGATCGAGACGATGGCGAGCGAGGCGAGATCCTTTCGCTGCGGCCGCGCCTGACGGAGCAGGCCGAGCACGGCCGCGCCTATCAGCGCGGCGATGACCGCGCGCGCCGACGTCAGGAACAGCGCGGAGAAGCCGCCGACCGCCACGCGCGTCGCCGGCAGCGAGCCGCTGAAGATGATGACGCCGAGAAGCCCGTTGCCCCAGCCGCTGCCCGCCGATTGCATGTCCGCCTCGTCTTCTTGGGCAGCGATACTCGGCCTTCACCGGTGGCAAGAACAGCCACAATCCAGTACAATCCGGCCGAACTGTATGGGTATCGAAGGCAGTACACCTTGGACAGCGGGGCGCTGACGAAAGGCCGGGGCGGCACCCGGACCGTTGATGTGATGAGCGCGATCCGCGCCAAGGTCGCGGGCCGCGCGCTCGGTGCCGGCGACCGCCTGCCGTCGATCCGGAGCCTTGCCGCGACGATGGGTGTTTCGCCCTCCACCGTCGTCGAGGCCTATGATCGCCTCGCCGCCGAAGGCCTGATCCGCCCCCGTCGTGGCTCCGGCTTCTACGTCTCGCCGACCGTCACGCCGCCCCTTGCGTTGACCGAGGTCGAGCCGCGCCGCGACCGGGAGGTCGATCCGTTCTGGGTTTCGCGGCAATCGCTCGATGCCGACGAAAGCGTGCTCAAACCCGGCTGCGGCTGGCTGCCGCCGGAGTGGATGCCGGAAGAGGCCCTGCGCCGCGCCGCTCGCGCGCTCGCCCGCACGGATGCGAGCGTATTGACCAATTACGGTTCGACATCCGGCTCCCTCGCCCTGCGCCGGCTGCTGCTGACGCGGCTCGCGGAAGACGCAATCGAGGCTTCGGCCGACCAGTTGATGCTGACGGGTTCAGGCACGCAGGCAACCGACTTGATCTGCCGCTTCCTGCTGCGTCCCGGCGACACCGTGCTGGTGGACGATCCCTGCTACTTCAATTTTCGCGCGCTGCTGCGAGCGCATCAGGCCAGGATCGTCAGCGTTCCCTACACGCCGTCGGGTCCGGATGTCGCGCGCTTCGAGCAGATTCTCGCCGGCGAGCGGCCACGGCTCTACATCACCAATTCAGCGCTGCACAATCCGACCGGCGCGACGCTCTCGCTCCAGACCGCGCACCGGCTGTTGACCGCGTCCGCGGCGCACGACCTCACCATCGTCGAGGACGACATTTTTGGCGACTTCGAGCCGGAGCGCTCGCCGCGCCTGGCCGCACTCGACGGCCTCAATCGCGTGATCCGCATCGGCAGCTTCTCCAAGACGCTGTCGGCCTCGGTGCGCTGCGGCTACATCGCAGGGCGCGCCGACTGGATCGAGCATCTCGTCGATCTCCAGGTCGCAACCAGTTTTGGCGGCCCGAGCCCGGTCGCGACCGACATCATCGCCAGGGTGTTGGCCGGCGGCAGCTATCGCAAGCACATGGACGAGCTCAGGCAAAGGCTCACGCGCGCCCGGCGCGAGGTGGCACGCAAGCTCCAGGCGCTCGGCATCGAGCCCTGGCTGATGCCGCGCGGCGGCTTCTTCCTCTGGTGCCGTCTCCCGGATGGACAGGATGCCACCGCCGTTGCGCGCGCCGCGCTCGAAGAGGATGTCGTGCTCGCACCGGGCAACGTGTTCAGCGTGTCGCAGACCGCGCAGGACTTCATACGATTCAACGTCGCGCACATGAGCGATCCGCGGATGTGGGACGTGCTGCGGCGGACGCTGAAGGCCAAATGATCGGCGCCTAGGACGCTGGTTTGAGGTCGAGTCGAGTTCGGCCAACAGCGGTGCTCTCTCCGTTCCCTCCGTTGGGGGAGCAGGCGAGTCTCATCTCATCGGGTCCTAGTACAACGGCTCCTCGTACACCGGCTCGCCGTCGAGCAGCAGGCGCTTGATCGCGGCGCGGCCTGAGGGCAGCACGGCGGCGACGACCCGCAGCTTCTGCTGGTTGCGGGCCTGCTCGAGCTTCTTGCCCTCGCCTTCGGGCACGAAATAACTTTCGAGACCGTATTTGATTGTGAGCTTGTCGCAGAAGGTGCGGCCGGGCGAACCGCAGGAATAGGGGACACGGCCGCGGATCAGCACTTCGGGCGCCGTGACCGCGACAGGCTCGGCGTGAACCGAGACGGCCTCGTAAAGCCCGTTGGCATTGGGCGCCAGCTTGACGAACACAACGGAATTGCGCTCGGCCGCCGGCTTGCCGGCAAGCGCGCCGGCCGGCAGTTGCGAGATGTCGTAGCGGAGCACGACATAGTCGCCGCGCAAGAGATCGCGGGGATCGACCGGCTGCGTCTGCAAGGTCACCTCACGGCCTTCGCGCAGGATCTGCATGCGATCGGCGACCATCAGGACCAGCAGCACGCATTGGACCAGGACGGCGACGCCGAACAGCACAGCTTTCGGGATGCGCTGCCAGAGCCTGATGACGGAAGCGACCAGTTCCATCATCGCCCCGCCCTCGGCAGTGCGCGATTGAGCGCGGTTGCAAATGCGACGGCAACGACGCCGGCCGCCGCAAGGAAGGCCGAGCGGCGCAGCAGCGAACCCTTCACCGCCCAGGTGATGCCCGCGATGACGCCGGCGATCCCGAGCCAGCCGGCCACGATCCGCGGACGCACATCATCGAGCATGCCGGAGACGACGAGGCTGAGCATGGCACAGAGCAGCGCAGCGTAGGCGAACCAGGGCTCTCCGGCGGTGGATACCGGCCACAGCGGAGCTGCGAGCAGGGCGAGCCCGATCGAACATCCTGCAAGGATCTCACCCGCGCGCTTGGTGATCCCGGCGGACGCGAGAGCGAGGATCACACCCGCGGCCCCGCACAGGATCGCCCAAAGCGGCTGGGCTGGCGCACTGCCGGTCCGAAAGCGAATGATATCGTCGACCGTCGTCACCTCCAGGAACGCGACCACGGCCAGCGAAAACGCCCCGTAAATCGATAGAACGGTCCCGAGACGAAGCGCTCTCGGCGACGGCGCTGCGGCGATCGCGAGCCCGGCGCCGAACAGCAAGGCGGCGCCGTTCGCGAGCACGAATGACGGCTGAGCACCATCGAATTCGAAGCGAAGCGACGTCGCGATCCACCACGGCAGCACCGCGATCGCGACGAGGTGGGCCGCGACGCGGGAATTCCACGCAAACGCAAGAGCGGCGGCGAGGAGCCACACCGCCACGAACGGAAGATGCAGCGCGTCCGGTGCGTCGTAAGTCCGCATGCAGGTCCAGATGCAGGCGGCCACGAGGGCGACCGCAAGCGCGCCGCGCGATTCGGTCAGCAGCGCCGCTGCGAACGCGCCGATCGACCACAGCAGCATGCCGCCGGCAAAATCCTCGCCGAGATGGTACATCTGACCGACCAGGGCAATACCCGCGCCGAAGATGACCGCGCCGATGCTCGCGCAGAGATCGGCAAGAATCGTGCGCCCCTTCGCCGCGAACCACGCCCCAAGGCCCCCTGCGACGACCATGCCGGCAATCAGGATTCCGAACCGCAGCAGCCGCGCGATCTCCGTCCAGTGCGCCGCGACGAAGGCGAGGAAAGCGGCTGCGATCAACAGGCCGCCAACGATGCCGACGACCACCGCGATGTTGACGCCGGGCGACAAGGGCGGCAGCGCATTGCGGATCGAGACGGCGGCCGCCGGCGCGATCACGCCGTCCGCTTCCCATTGCGCCAGATCAGCTTCGAGGCGCTGCCGGTAGGTTTTGTCGAACATGGTCGTGAATCACCTCGCTCCCGGCCGGCGGGCTGCTGTTGGTCGGGCCGCGAGGGTAGCAGGTTCAAGCTGTCACTGCTGCGGTTGCGGGACACCGGGTTGTCGATTGCTGCGCAGTCAGCCGGCAAGGCTCCGTTCGCGGATCGCCTGCGCACCCGCGAGAATGCCGCGCTGGAGCGCGCGTGCGGCCGGCGACAGATCGCGGCCGATGCGCCAGGAAGCTGCCCTCGCGGACGGTGCTGACAAACGGTCCCATAGCCTGAAGGCGATCTATCTTTTCATATTCTGCAAAAGAGATGCTCGGACTGCGCCAATGGTTTGAAGAGACTCAAGGCTGTAGCCTTCGGTCAACATGGCCGTAAACGGCCACGCTGCAACGGGGGGACTGCATCCATGGAATTCTTGGCGCAGCAGCGCGGCTATCATCAGACCTCGCGACAGGTGATCAACAACGTGGTCGAGCAGACCGGCGCGCGCAGCGGCCTGAGCGGTCGCCCCGTCGGGACGGTGAGGAGAGCGCTCCTGTGTCTCGTCGCCGCGACGACGCTGGCGCTCCAGGCCGGCGCCGCGGGGGCCCAGACGGCCGCGGAATCCTGGCCGAACCGCGCGATCACCTGGGTGGTGCCGTTCGGGGCTGGCGGCGTCACCGACCTCGTCTCGCGCAAGATCGCGGAGCTGCTGCGGACGCGGCTTGGGCAGCCGGTGGTGGTGGAGAACCGACCCGGCGCTGGCGGGACCATCGGGACAGAGTTCGTTGCCCGGGCCCAACCCGACGGCTACACCGTGCTCTACGCCTCCGGCGGGCCTATGACGATCCAGCCGAACCTGGGGCTGGCGAAGCTCAACTACGACCCGCTCAAGAGCTATATCCATGTCCGCGGCGTGAGCTCGGCAAACCAGATCCTCGTCGCAACCTCGGCAGCGCCCTACAGCACGCTGGCTGAGTTCGTCGCCTACGCGAAGACCAACCCGGGCAAGGTCAACTTCGGCTCCCCCGGCCCCGGCACCGCCCAGCACCTCGCCGGCGAGATGTTCCAGGCGGCCGCCGGCATCAAGCTGACCCATGTGCCCTACAAGTCGGGCTCGAGCCAGATGACCGACATGATGTCGGGCATCCTGGACGTCTCCTTCGACTACCTCACCGTGCTCAGGCCGCTGATCGACACCGGCAAGGTCAAGGTGCTCGGCACCACCGGCACGGCGCGGCTGGCCGCGTTGCCCGACGCGCCGACGGTGCTCGAGGCCGGCTACCCGGACGCCGTCAGTGTCGGTTCGACCTGGGTCTCGGTCCCGGCCGGGACCGACCCGAGAATCGTGGGCAAGCTCTCTGAGGCGCTGGCCGCGGTGCTCGCCGACCCCGGCATCGTCGCGGACCTCGCCACCAACGGCCAAGTGTCGATTGCCGACAAGGGGTCGGCCGAGATGGGACCGTTCATCGTCGAGGAGACCGCACGCTACAAGCGGGTGATCGAGAGCGCGGGCATCGCCGCGCATTAGCTCAGGCGCACGGTTGCGGGCACCGCACACTCGAGGGAGCGGCCGTCGGCGTGGCGCCGACCGATCGTGATGCCAGTTCTAGTTCGCCTTGATGCCGGCTTCGCTGATGAGCTTGCCCCATTTCGCGCTTTCGCCTTGAATGAAGCGACCGAACTGCTCCGGCGACATTGGCGCGGGCTCTGCGCCGAGGGTCCTGATCTTCTCGGCCACGGACGGGTCCTTCAGGGCTTTCGTGAAAGCCTCGTTCAGCCTGGCGACGATGTCGGCGGACGTGCCGGCCGGCGCAACCAGCCCGAACCAGCCGACGGATTCGAAACCCGCAATGCCGCTCTCGGCCAGAGTCGGCACATCCGGCAGGGATGCAAGGCGGCGCGCTGAGGAAACGCCGATCGCGTTGAGCTTGCCTTCGAGGATCAGTTGCTTCGATGCGGGAATATCCAGCACCGCGAAGGGGACATGTCCTGCGAGGACGTCGACCGTCGCGGGCGCGGTCCCGCGATACGGGACCAGCTCCATGGCGATCCCCGTCCTCTGCGTAAACAGCGCGGCCGTCAGATGCATGGCCGTCGAATTGCCGCCATGTCCGATCGACAGCGCACCCGGCTTTGCCTTGGCGAGCGCGACCGTCTCCGCCGTATTGTGCGCAGGTATGTTCGCGGAGGCGACGAGCACAAAGGGAATTTCCGCAAGCAGCGTGATCGGCGCGAGATCCTTCAGCTCGAACGGCATCGACGAATTGAGATGCGGGTTCACCGTCAGCGCGCCCGCCGGCGCGACGCCGAGCGTGTAGCCGTCGGGCTTGGCCTGCGCGACCGCGGCCATGCCGATGTTGCCGCCGGCGCCCGCGCGGTTCTCGATCACCAGGCTCTGCTTGAGCTCGGCGGTGACGAGCGGCTCGAGCGCACGGATCACGGTGTCGGCGCTGCCGCCGGGCGGGAAGGTCACGATGATCTTGATCAATTGCTCCGGATAGGCGGCCTTGCCCGCCGTCAGCGGCAGCACGGCGAAAGTCGCGACCGTCAGCACGGCCAGAATGCGGCGCCTTGCAACGTGAAACACGCTCCCCTCCTCGGTACGTTCTTGTTTGTGAACCACGACCGGGCCGCCTGCGCCGCCAGACCGTCCGCTTCAAGTTGCCTTACGCTGCAGCGCCGGTGATGCGCGCCAGCAAGCCTTGTGTATCCGCGGGCGCGACCTGCCCGCGCCAGGCGATGTGCTGGTCGGGCCGCGCCAGCACCAGCTTCTCGGCATAGGCGCCGTTCGCCTCGTCAGGCGCGATGTCGACCAGCGCGAGCGGGATGCCGCGCTCCCTTGCGGCGGATTGCAGCCGCGCCACGTCGATCGCCGGGTCGAACCGCAACAAGGTGTAGCCGGCTCCGAACGCATCGTAGAGCGATCGTCCGTCGCGCAGGAACAGATGCGGCGCGCGGGCGCCCGGCACAGTGGAGGGCGTGAAGCTGCCCATCGCGTAAGCCGGCGGCGTTTCGCCGTCATAGGCAATGATCGGCGAGGCATCGTAGTAGTAGCCGAAATTGAGACCCGCGCAGCAATATTGCTGCACGTTGAGATCGTAGGCCGCTCTCGCCAGCGCTGCGCGCGCCGCCTGGCCGCGCGGCGTGTCGTCCTCGATCTCCGCGGACACGCCGCCGCGCTGCGCCATCATCTTCATCGCATGGTCCATCGCGAAGCGCGACACCTGCTCGGTGATGGGCTGACGCTCCGCTTCATAAGCGTCGAGGATCGAAGCCGGCGCCCACCCGTTCAGATGCGCCGCCAATTGCCAGCAGAGATCGACAGCGTCGGCAATGCCCGCATTCATGCCGTAGCCGGCATAGGGCATCCACAGATGCGCGGCGTCGCCACAGATGAAGACCCTGCGGTCGCGGAAGCGATCGGCCACGAGGCGACGCCCGACCCAATCCTCCTTGCTGAGGACGCGGTACTCGAAGCGCTCGTCGACGCCGAGGATGGCGCGGATCGCCCAGTCGCGATCGACCGAATCGAACTCGGGCTCGTCAGGCTTGAGGTGGTTGTGGATCAGCCAGCGGTCGTGGCCGTCGATCGCAACCGTCGTGCCCGAGCGTCGCGGGTTGAGCGAGAGCACCATCCAGGCCGGCTTGTGCGCGCCCATCAGCTCCTTGAGCTTCGGGGCTTCGATGAAGGTCGATTGCACGCGCTGGATCACCGGCGTGCCGGAGAGGCTTGCGCCGATCGATTTGCGAACCAGGGAACGGCTGCCGTCACAGCCGATCACGAAGGACGCTTCGATCCGAAGCGAGCTCCCGCTGTCGAGGTCGCGCGCCAGTGCGACCACACGGTCGTCGCCCTGTTCGATGTCAGTGATTTCCGTGCGCGCCAGAATGGTGATGCGCGCTTGAGCGGCCGCATGACTGAACAGGATCGGCTCGAGGTAGACCTGGTTGATCCGGTGCGGCGGCTCGGGCGTCGGCCACCAGGTGTCGGGACCGCCGGTTGCGCTGTAACGGCGCGCGCGGGAGGGAATGTCGATGCGGCACAGCTCGATGCCGGTCGCCGTGGTCCGATAGGAGCAATCGTTCGGGAAGTCCGCCGGCAGGCCTGCGTCGCGCAGCTTTGCGGCGACGCCGAGCCGGCGGAAGACTTCCATCGAGCGCGCCGAGACGTGATTGCATTTGACGCTGGGCGGATCGCCGGCATGGCGGATCTCCGCGACGACGACGTCAATCCCGCGCGAGGCCAGATCCATCGCCGCGGTCAGTCCCACGGGCCCGGCGCCCACGACCAGCACCTGTGTCCTCATGCTCGTCTCCGCTCCCCTTGCCGTGCGGCGGATTCTCCGACCGCGCGGCATGCATTTTATTGCAGGCTCGCTTATGAGATAAGCCAGAAAGAACTCATCAATTCATGAGCCCTGCCTATGAATGTCACCTTGCGCCAATTGCGGGCCTTCACCGGCGTCTATCGCACCCGCAGCATCACGCGGGCCGCGCGCGAGCTCGGGATCACGCAGTCGGCGGCGAGCCTGTTGATCCAGCAGCTCGAATCCCAGCTCGGCGTCAAACTGTTCGATCGCTCCACGCGTTCGGTGCAGCCGACCTTGGCAGCCGACGAGGCGTTTCATTCCGCCGAACGGATGCTGGGCGATGCGCTGGGCCTGTCACGGCGCATGCGCGACCTCGCGCAAGCGCGCGCCGGCCGCGTCGCGTTTCTGGCATCGGCCGGCGCCGCCTCGGCGCTGCTGCCCCTGGTGCTGGCGAAATTCCGTGCGGCCCATCCCGACATCGAGATCGACATGCGGGATGTCGCCGCCGACGATCTCGTTCCGCGCCTGATCGCAACCGACGCGGAGTTCGCCATCGGCAGCGTGGAAGGTGAATTCGCGGAGATGACGATCGAGACGCTGACCCGCGGGCGCCTGAGCGCGATTGGCCGGAGCACAGCCGACTTCGCCGCGCGGCGCGCGCTGACATGGGACGAGCTGGCACAGCTCCCGACGATCGCGATGCGGCGCGAGACGCGGATCCGCATGCAGATCGATCAGACCCTCGGCGCGCAGGGCAAGCATCTCAATCCAACCTATGAGGTGACGCTGATCAACACCGCGCTCGCCATGACCGCGCAGGGCCTCGGCCTCGCCATTCTCCCCGCGACGATGCTGCCGGCCGATCAGTTCCCGACGCTGATCGCAAGACCTCTGATCCGCCCGGCCATCACCCGGCCGGTGTCGCTGCTGCAGCGTCAGGGCCGGACGCTGTCGCCGGCGGCGCAGGCGTTCGTGGCGATGGCGCGGACGGTGCTGGCGGGTCCGTAATCAATGTAGCCCCTGCTCGGGCTACTCCGCCAGATTGTGCTGCTGCCAGCGCAGCAGATAGGCCTGCAATCGCCAGATCAGCGCGGACAGCGCAACGCCGACCAGCATCAGCACGATGACGGCGACCATCATGCCCGAGGCCTCCGCGCGCGCTTCGGACTCGATGATCAGGCGTCCGATTCCGCGTTCCGCGCCGATGAACTCGCCGACGATCACGCCGATCAGGGCGAAGGAGATCGCAGGCGTCAGCGAGGCGAAGACCCAGGCCATGGTCGATGGGATGACCACCGTGCGGGTGATCTGCCACTCGCTGGCGCCGAGCAGCCGCGCCGCGTTGACAAAGCCCTCGTCGATCGATCGTGCGCCTTCGAACGTATTGAAGAAGACGAGGAAGACGACCACGATCCATGACGTCACGACCTTCGAGGTATCGCCGATGCCGAAGGCCAGCACGATGATCGGGGCCAGCGCGATGCGGGGAATCGAATTCACCGCCGTGATGAACGGCTGGAAGATCGCGCTCAGCCGGTCCGAACGGCCAAGCACCAGGCCCGCGGCAAAGCCGCTGCTCACGCCGGTCACGAAACCGAAGAAGGTGTTCTTCAGGGTGACGGCGGTCGCGATCCAGAGATTGTTCTCGGATCGTGCCATGCAGCGGGCGAATTCGCCATTGAACCAGCCGTTGAACACGCCGAGCTTGGACTTGAGACAGCTCAGGATCAGGAAATGCTCGAAGATGTCCGAGGGTTTTGAGACGAAATAGGGGTCGAGCAGATCAGGCACCAGCCAGGGGAGCCGGCCGTGCAGATCGTAACCCCATTGCCAGATCGACAGGAAGCAGGCGCAGATCGCCATTTGCCAGGCCAGGGTCCTGCCGGCGTTGCGCGCGCGTCTCATGGCTTGCGGCCCTTGATGAACTCTTCGCCGAGCGAGTGCCAGATTAGCTGGAACAGCTCGGCATAACGCGGCGTCTCCCGGATCTTCACCGCATTGCGTGGGCGGGCAAAATCCACATCGAAACTCTCCTTGATCCGGCCGGGCCGCGCGGAGAACAGAATGATGCGGTCTGCCAGCGTCAGGGCTTCGCCGAGATCATGGGTCACGAACAGCACGGTCTGCTGCTCGCGTTCCCAGATGCGAAGCAGCACGTCGTGCATGTCGATCTTGGTGTGGGTGTCGAGCGCGCCGAACGGCTCGTCCATCAGCAGGACCTGCGGCTCAACGACCAGCGTTCGCATCAAGGCGGCGCGCTGGCGCATGCCGCCCGACAATGCAGAAGGGTAGGCGTTGCCAAAGCCCTCCAGCCCGGCCTGCACCAGGCAGGCACGGACACGCTCCTTTCGCTCCGCCACCGGGACGCCCGCCAGCTCCAGGCCGTAGCCGATGTTGTCGGCGACTGTCCGCCAGGGAAACAGCGTATCGCGCTGGAACACGTAGCCGACGTCAGACGTCGCCCGTCCGGGGACAACAGGCGTTCCGTCGATCAGAATCTGACCGCTGGTCGGCTTGACCAGTGTCGCTATCATGTTGAGGACGGTGCTCTTGCCGGAGCCGGATGGCCCCAGCAGGGCGACGAATTCGCCGCGCCGGACATTGAAGGAGACGTCGCGCACCGCCTCGATGGCGGTGCCCGCCAGCTGGAAAGTCTTGCACAATCCGCGCACGTCGATGCGCCGCATCTCAGGCGGCGCGTCGGCGTGCGGCGCATGTAAGGCCTGCACGCTCAAGCCGGATAGGCCTTGCGTGCCGCTTCGATGAAGCTGGTGGTGACGACGTCGGCCATGGCGAGCGGCTTGATCCCGGTCATTTCACGGAACCAGACCTTCTGCCCGCGTGCAAAACTCTCCGCATCGATGACGCATTCGTAGTCGGTGACCTTCTTCATGATCCCAATGTCGAAAACATTCGCATCGCGCGACGTGCTCCCGACATAAGGCTCGATCGCATCGTAGATCTCTTCGGGGGAGTGCCCCTTGATCCACTGGGTCGCGCGCCACAGCGCCGTGACGAACGCCTGCATCTTCTGCGGGTCCTTGTCGATGGTCGACTGCAAGGTGAAATGAGACGTCACCGGGACCTTGCCGCCGATATACTTGGCCCAGACCGCCTCGTCGGTTCCGTCGAACAACAGCGCGCCCCAGCCCTGCTCGATAGAATCCTTCAGGATCGACGGCGAGTTGATGAGGACATCGACCTGTTTCGTTTTCAACGTCCCCATCATGGTGTCGACATTGCCGGTGCCGATCCAGGTCACCTTGTCGTCGAGCCCCATGGTTTCCAGGTAATAGGAGGCCCAGACGTGGTTGGTGCCGCCAAGCGACGATACCGCAACGATCGGCTTGCGTCCGTCAGGCCGCTTCCACTTCGCCAGCGCCTCCAGCGTGGTGATGCCCTGATCGAACAGATCCTTGCGGATGATGAAGATCGCGGCGTTGCTGCGGGTATCGACCGGCATCAGCACGCGCGCGCTGCGGCCGTGATTGCTGAGCTGCATCGGGTGGGTGATGTCGCCGATGCCGATATCTCCCTGGGACGAAGCAACGATCTCACGGGTCTTCACGCCGCTGCCGCCCTGGATCAGCTTGCAGTCGAGGCCGGCCTCCCTGAAGAACCCGGCACGGTCGGCGACGAATTGGGACTGATACACCGGAATGGCCACCGGGTAGATCACGCGGCCCGACGGGGTATCCGCCCACGCCCGCCCCGCCGCCATGGAGACACCGGCGCCGGCGACAATCGTCAGCGCCGACCGTCTTGTGACCCGAGTTCTCATCACGCGTGCTCCCTCTCCTTGCCGACCACCTTGTCGAGCGCGTTCAGCACCGCATCGCCCATCTCCTGGGTCGAAAGTCTTTTTGCGCCGGGTTCGGCGATATCGGCCGTTCTTGCGCCGGCGGCCAGGGCCGTATCCACGGCCTTCTCCAGCAGCGCGGCATCTTCAGGCCGATGGAGGGTAATGCGCAACATCATTGCGACGCTGAGGATCGAGCCAAGTGGATTGGCGATGCCCTTGCCCGCAATGTCAGGCGCGCTGCCGTGAACCGGCTCATAGAGCGCCTTGCGACGTCCGAGCCGGTCCGGCGGCCCGAGCGAGACCGACGGCAGCATGCCGAGCGAGCCCGACGCCATCGCCGCGCAATCGGAGAGAATGTCTCCGAATATATTGCAGGTCACCATGACGTCGAATTGCGAGGGTGCCCGCACGATCTGCATCGCGGCGTTGTCGACATAGAGATGCGTCAGCTCGACATCGGAAAACTCCGCTTCATGCAGCGCGGTGACCTCCTCGCGCCACAGCGCACTAGTCTCAAGCACATTGGCCTTGTCGACGGAGCAGACCCGGCCCTTGCGCGTCCGTGCCAGCTCGAACGCGGTTCGCGCCACCCGGCGGATCTGGCTGGTTGTGTATTGCTGGGTGTTGAAGCCGCGGCGCTGGCCATCGGGCAGCGTTTCGATGCCGCGCGGCTCGCCGAAATAGATGCCGCTGGTGAGCTCGCGGATGATGATGAAGTCGACGTCCTTCAGCACCGCGGCCTTGAGCGGCGCGGAGTCCGCCAGCGCCGGATTGGCGACGATGGGCCGGAGATTGGCATAGAGGTCGTATTTGCTGCGCAGCGACAAGAGGCTTCCCGCCTTGCGCGCGGCCGGAGGGACCTCCGTCGTCTCCGGGCCACCGGTCGCGCCCCAGAGGATCGCGTCGGCCTCCTCCATCGCCTCGACGGTGTCATCCGGCAGCACCTTGCCTGTCGCGAGATACGGGATCAGACCGTATTGCGCTTCGCGCAGAATCACCGGAGCGCCGCGCCGGTCCGAGAACCATTTGAGAATGCGATGGGACTGATCGGTCACTTCCGGACCGATGCCTTCACCACCGACCACGGCCACCGTGATCGTGTTCGAGAGCGTGTTCATGCCTGATGTCCTGCAAAGTGAATCCACGGCCGCGCGGTGCGGTCGGATGCCTGGAATCCGCGGATCTCTTGGTCGCGCCGCAAGGTCAGCGAAATTTCGTCGAGGCCTTCGAGCAGGCCCGCACGTCTGCGCGGATCGATCTCGAAGACGTGCCTTAACCCCGATGGCGAGGTGACCGTCTGCTCCTGCAGATCGACCGTGAGGCGTCCCGCGCCCTGGCTCGCTTCGATGTCGGCGGCGAGGCTGTCGATGATGGCCTTGTCCAGCACCACCGGCAGGATGCCGTTCTGGAAACAGTTGGCGAAGAAAATGTCGCCGAAGCCGGATCCGATGATGGCGCGGATACCCATCTCCTGCAGCGACCACACCGCCGCCTCGCGCGATGAGCCGCAGCCGAAATTCGGACCCGTGACCAAAATTTCCGCCGCGCGATACGGCTCGCGATTGAGGATGAACTCCGGATTGTCCGAGCCATCAGGCAGATAGCGGAGCGAGCCGAACGCCCATTTGCCGAGATTGCCGCGGACGGAATTTCCGATCATGCGATTGATGCTGATGATGACGTCCGTATCGACATTGGTGCGCATGATCGGCGCGGCAATCGCGGTCAACTTGGTAAAGGGCTCCGCCATCTAGCGCTCCATGGTTCGGACATCGGCGATGGCGCCGGAGACCGCCGCCGCCGCGGCCATGGCCGGGCTCGCCAGGTGGGTGCGGGCACGCGGCCCTTGCCGGCCGATGAAATTCCGGTTCGACGTCGAGACCGAGCGCTGGCCGGGCGGCACGGTTTCGCCGTTCGCGGCGAGGCACATCGAGCATCCGGGCTCGCGCCATTCGAAGCCCGCGTCGATGAAGATCTTGTCGAGCCCCTCGGCCACCGCATCGCGCTTGACGGTCTCCGAACCCGGCACGACCCAGGCGCGCACGCCGGGCGCGACCCTGCGGCCGCGCGCGACCTCGGCCGCGGCGCGCAGATCGCTGAGACGGCTGTTGGTGCAGGAGCCGATGAAGACCCAATCCACCGGCGTGCCGGCGATCGGCACACCCGGCATCAGGCCCATATAGTCGAGCGCGATCTCGATCGCGCCGCGGCGCGCCGGATCGGCAATGTCCCGGGGATCCGGGATGCGGCCATCGACACCGAGGACATGTTCGGGACTGGTGCCCCAGGTGATCTGCGGGATGATGGTTGCGACATCGATCGACACCTCGCGATCGAACATTGCGTCCCTGTCGCTCCGAAGCGTCCGCCACGCCGTGACGGCCCGCTCCCACATCTCACCTTGCGGCGCGTAGGGACGTCCCCGGACATAATCGAACGTCGTCTGGTCCGGCGCGATCAGCCCCATCTTGGCACCGAGTTCGACCGACAGATTGCAGATGGTGAGCCGCCCTTCGATCGGCATGTCCCTGATCGCGCTGCCGGCATACTCGACCGCATAGCCGGTGCCGCCGGCGGCGCCGACATGGCCGATCAAAGCGAGGATGAGATCTTTCGCCGTGACACCGAACGGCATGCGGCCGTCGAACGTCACGCGCATGGTTTTCGGCCGGCGCTGGATGATAGTCTGGGTCGCCAGCACGTGCGTGAGCTCGCTGGAGCCGATGCCGAAGGCAAGCGCGCCGAGCCCGCCATGGGTGCAGGTGTGGCTGTCGCCGCAGACGATCAGGCAGCCGGGCAGGCTGAGACCGAGCTCCGGCCCGATGACATGGACGATGCCCTGCCCCGGCTGGTCGATGTCGAACAGCCGGATGCCGCTGGCGGATGTCTCGGTCCGCAACGCCGCCAGCAGCTCCTGCCCGGTCGTGATCGTGCCGGCGCGCCCGGACGCCGTGGAAATCGCATGATCGGGCGTGGCAAAAGTCAGCTCGGGATTGTGGACCGGGAGGTTGCGGCTCTTGAGGTCGATCAGGCCGCGGGAGCCGCCGAGATCGTGCAGCAGATGACGATCCACATGAAGCAGATCAGTGTCATCGCTGACATGGGCGATGACATGCTGGTCCCAGATTTTGGCCAGCAGCGTGCGACCACGCGTGTCCACGATCCGTCCTCCCCTGATCGGCATCTGATGTGCCGTAGTGCCGCCGATCATGCCGACCGAGGGCAATCCTGGGAAGCAGGATAGAAGCGCGTCCCGCAAATGTGCAGTGACGGTTTGGCAGGGTGCCATCGCGGCCGGCGATGGCAGGCGATGGCAGGCGTTGACACGGGCGATGTCAGCCCCTGCTGCGGACGACCGTCAGCCGGTCGGAGACGCTGCTCGTGGTGAGACCCGTATCATCCTGGGTCCGCAAATGGTCCACCAGCAGCTTCATCACCGGCGGCAACGATTTGTAGTCGCGCACGCCCATGACCAGCTCGCGTCGCGCCCAGGACTCATCGAGCGCGACGGTGACGAGGCTGTCGACACCGTAGCGGCCGCGAACGATCTCGAGCGGCACGACCCCGACCCCCATCCTGGCATCGATGACGCGGAACAGCGCATCGAAGCTGCTGACGCGGATGCGCACCTTCAGGTGCTGCCCGAGAGCGGCCGCCGCCCTGACACACAGCGTCTCGATCGAGCTGCCCTTCTCCAGGCTGACGAAGTCGAAATCGACCAGCTCGCGGAAGCGAACGCTGCTGCGACCGGCCAGCGGATGGTCGCGCGTGACCAGCGCGACCAGGCTGTCGCTGCGATAGGACAGCAGCTCCAGATCCTGTGCGTCGATGTTGCCGCCGAAAATGCCGATGTCGGCCCGGTTCTCCATCACCGCGCGCACGATCGCGGGGCTTAGATCCTCCTCGATGTCGATATGCACCAGCGGATGCCGCTCCAGGAACAGGCTGAGCTCGTCGGCGAGAGCTTCGAGGATCGCGGACTTGTTGGCGCAGACCCGGATCAGCCCGCGCTTGCCCTGCCGGTATCCGGTCAATTCGGTCTCGAGCCGGCTCAGGTTTCCAAGGACGATGCGGGCATGCTCGAGCAAGGCAAAGCCGGCCGGCGTCGGCTCGATCCCCTTCGAATGGCGATGCAGCAGCTCGACCTGGAAACGGTCCTCGATATCCGAGATGCGCCGGCTGACCGCGGACGCGGCGATGTTCTTCTTCTCCGCCGCCTTCGCGATGCTCTGCTCCTCAACGATCGCCACGAAGAGCTGCAGCGTCAGCAGATCGATTTTGGCCGTCATCCGTCGGGTCCTCGGGGCGGGCTGTCATGACGGACATTGTGGAGAAGCTTGCCGCCCCGCCGCAAGTGCGGTGTCGGATTGCGGTCCCCTGGAGGCGACACCAGAAGCTGCTGCGATCTTGAGGATTCAGTGCTTGAGGCGAGGCTTTGAGGCCGATTGATATGGCGGAGAGGGAGGGATTCGAACCCCCGATAGGCTTGCACCTATGCCGCATTTCGAGTGCGGTGCATTCAACCACTCTGCCACCTCTCCTGAAGGCGCCAAGTAAGGAGCAGGGCCCCTGTGGTTGGGGGCGTTAATAGGCGAGGATGACGGGCCAGACAAGGCGCGAAAGGGGAAAATCCGCTGCCTCTTTCAACCCCATCCCAGCCTTCGGGAGGAACCGCGATGGAGCATCTGACGATCAAGGCCAATGGCGCCAATTTCCACCTGGTTCGCGCTGGAAAGGGCAAACCGCTGCTTTTGCTGCATGGTTGGCCGGAATTCTGGCTGACCTGGGAGCCGGTGATGGCACGGCTGGCCGATCGCTTCATGCTGATCGCGCCCGACCTGCGCGGCTTTGGCGACAGCGACAAGCCTGACGGGCCTTACGGGCCGGACGGCCATGCCGCCGACATGCTTGCGCTGATGGAGGGGCTCGGCATCGAGCGATTCGCCGTGGTCGGCCACGATGTCGGCGGCGCCGTGATGCAGCCCCTGGCGCGGCAGGCACCGGGGCGGCTCGCCGGTCTCTTCTTCTTCGATTTCGTCTATCTCGGCATCGGACCGCGCATGGCGGCGCCCGACCGGCTCAACCACATCTGGTACCAGTCCTTCCACCAGATGGAGATGGCCGTGCGGCTCGTCGGCGCGAGCCGCGAGAGCTGCCGGCTCTATATCAGTCACTTCCTGAAGGGCTGGGCGCATCGAAAAGACGCCTTCGACGACGTCCTCGACGCCTTCGTCGACAATTTCTCTAGGGTGGGCAACCTTGCCGGCGGCTTTGCGCATTATCGCGCCTCGCATGCCGGGCGCGTCGCGATGATGAAGGGCGAAGCTCCACAGCTTCCGCCGATCGACGTGCCGACCTGCGTCCGCTGGGCCGAGCACGATCCGCTGTTTCCCTATGCGTGGACCGACCGGCTCGGCGAGACGTTCAGCGCGCTCGATCTCGCGATGTTTCCCGGCGCCGGCCACTTCCCGCATCGGGAAAATCCCGACCACGCGGCCGCGGAGATCGCGGCGTTCTTTCAGCGCGTCGGCTGGAGTTGAAGACAGGGAAGCTGGAGCGGATGGGTTGAAGTCGATCGCGCTTGTCCGACAGCAGCGCTCTCTCCGTTCCCTCCCCCCTTGTGGGGGAGGGAACGGGAGGGGGGGGTGCCACACGGGGATTCTCTCCGTCGCGCACCACGCCATATCATCCAACAACCGTCACCTTTTCCTGGGCTACCCCTCTCCCTAACCCTCCCCCACAAGGGGGGAGGGAACGCACCCTCGTCGGAGCACGAGTCCAGTCTCATCATGCTTTAGAGAAGGGGGTGGGACCGCCAGACGCGGTAAACACTGGCGGTCCCGTGCCGCTCATTGCAATACTGACCGGGAAGGGCGGCTTCGCCGGCCAGGTGAGGCGACAGATTCGACCGTAGCGGGTGCCCCATGCACCGCAACGCAATCCGTCCCTTAACCTAACCAGTCAAGGTTACTCCTTGTCAGACTTGGCCTTTTTCTTCCCATTCTCGGTAGAATCACGGTCTTTCCCATTGTCCTTGCGGCGGTTGGTGAAGCGCGCATTGCCGAGGCCCGTGCCGATGGTGAGCACGCCCCAGCGCTCGACATCCTGCATGAACGGCACCTCGGAGAGGCCCTGAACCACGCCGTCATTGTGCATCAGGATCGCGGTGTCGTGCTCGCCGATCTCGGGAATGCCCTCGATCAGGCTCGCCGGCAGGTTGAACTTGCTGCTCTCCCAATTGCCCGGCAGGTTCTGCGCGCCCTTCTCGATCGAGCCGTCTGCGTCGATCACGCCGGGACAGGCGATGCCGATGAAGGGCGCGAGCTTGAAGCCTTCGGTCTCGGCCTCGGCGATCAGCCCCTTCAGCATCTTGGTGAGCCGCTTCACCGCGCCTTCGCGCGTCGGCTCGTCGTCGGCATGACGCCATAGCTCGGATTTCACGACCTTGGCCTTCGACAGGTCTTTTGCCTTTTTCCAGCTCGTTTCCACCAGGCCGCAGCGGATGTTGGTGCCGCCGATATCGACGGCGAGGATGCTGTCATGAGCCTCGAAGATCCATGATGGCGCCAGATGCAGCGCGCCGATCAGGCCCGCCTCATCGGGATGGGCGCGGATCGGCACCATGTCGATCTTGAAATCCTCGGCTTTGAGGATGATCTGGGTGCGCGCGATCGCGAGCTCGCCGAGCCTGGAATCGCGAAAACCGCCGCCGACCACAATGCGCTCGGTCTTGGCCCAGGCCTTGGTCTTGAGGAAGCGGCGGGTGACATGGGCGAGCTGCTGGGCGAAATCCTCGATCGCGCTGTGGACCAGCGCCGAGGCCTCGGTGTCGTCGCCGATCAGGATCGCATCCAGCGTCTTCTTGCTGATCTGGTCCGAGGGCTCCTTGCCGAACGGGTCCTCGCCGGTCTTGCGCAGCGGCTTGCGCCAGCGGTCGAGGATCTCGCGGAACGCGCCCTTGCTGGCGCGGTCGCCGAGAAAACCGTCCTCGTCCTTGATCTCGATGTTGAAACTGTCGACGTCCACCGACGGCAGGCGGCTCGCGCCGTGCTGCGCAATGCCCGTCGTCGCGACCAGTTCGTCCGTTGCCATGGGACCCTTGCCCGCTTGCGAAATCTGGGGGACAACGGCGCGGGAACCCGTTGGTTGCAACGCCGGGGGAGAATCGGCGGACGGGCGGGCGGCCAAATCCTTCAAATCCGGGCCTTTTTCAGCGGTTTTCCTTGACTTGCGGCGTCCGGCGGCTATAAGTCCCACACCCGGCGCGGGGCGTTTCTCGCGCCGCTTGTTTTTGCGTGGGTTTTCAAAGGGATAGCTCCCACCCGCACAAAACTCGCATAAACCCATAGCGACTGACAAAAAGCCGGCCCCGACAGACTGTCGCGAGGCCGGGATTGAACACGAAGGAAAACAACGATGTTCGCAGTCATCAAAACCGGCGGCCGGCAGTACCGCGTCGCTCCGGATGATGTCCTGGAAGTAGGCAAGATCGAAGGCGAAGTCGGCTCGATCGTGCAGCTGAATGAAGTTCTGGTGGTCGGCGGCGACACGCCGATCCTGGGTCTGCCCACGGTGGCCGGCGCGTCCGTTGCGGTCGAGGTGCTCGACCACAAGCGCGGCCCCAAGGTCATCGCGTTCAAGAAGCGCCGCCGCAAGAATTCGCGCCGCAAGCGCGGCTACCGCGACGAGATCACGGTGCTGCGCGTCAGCGAGATCCTGACGGACAACGCCAAGCCCACAAAGGGGCCGCGTCCGAAGAAGGAGAAGGTCGCCAAGGAAGCGGCCAAGGAAGACGCCGCCGCATAAATTGATCACGCCAATTCACGAATTGATGCGTGAGAAATTATGAAATGATTCCGTCAAGGAATTGATCTAGAACTACTCAGGATTTCGGAGACGAGCCATGGCTCACAAAAAAGCAGGCGGTTCATCGCGCAACGGTCGCGATTCAAAGGGCAAGCGCCTCGGCATCAAGGCGTTCGGCGGGGAAGTTGTGATTCCCGGCAACATCATTGCGCGTCAGCGCGGCACCACCTGGCATCCCGGCCTTAATGTCGGCATGGGCACGGACCACACTTTGTTCGCCAAGATCGAGGGTCGCGTCACGTTCCAAGCCAAAGCCAACGGCCGCACATTCGTATCGGTACTCCCGATCGCAGAGGCGGCTGAATAGACGGTGGATCAAATTTGGAGTCCGCCGGGTCCTGACCAAACCGGCGGAGTCCACAAATAGGCTCCAGGGGAGGCGGGAAACCGGCCTCCCCTTTCGTTTTGTCTTAGTGACTTCGACGGAGCCGGACATGTTGCAGGATTTTTCGAGCACCACCTTGCGGGAGGCGAGACCTGATGTCGTCGCCACCGAACGGCTGACCTTGCGGCGGCCGACCCTCGCCGACGTCAGGACCATCGCCCGGCTCGCCAATGATCGCCGCGTCGCCGAGAACACGCGCCGCCTGCCGCATCCCTATTCGCAGGACGACGCCATCGAATTCGTCCGTGCCACCGCCGAGATCGGCAGCGAGACCGTATTCCTGATCGAGCACGACAGCGGGCCGGTCGGCATGGTCGGGATCGACTGCTCGAAGCCCGACAATGCCGAGCTCGGCTACTGGCTCGGCGTCGAGCATTGGGGCCAGGGCTTCGCCACCGAGGCCGCACGCGGCGCGATCGACTTCTTCTTCGAGGAGTTCGAGGACGACCACCTCTATGCCGGTGCGCGCGTCACCAACCCCGCCTCGCGCAAGGTGCTGGAGAAGTGCGGCTTCCAGTGGAGCGGCGTCCAGCTGCACCGCTTCCTGGCGCTGGGCTCGTCCACGCCCGTCGATTGCTTCCGCCTGTCGCGCGGGGTGTGGGCGTCGCTGAAGAGCTGGAGCAGCGCAAGACGGGTGAGGTAGGGCGCAGGCCGCGCCACAATCGACACTGTCGTCCCGGGGCGCGACGAAGTCGCGAGCCCGGGACCCATAATCCCAGGGAGAAGTGCGAGGCGAAGCGCCCACTCCGAGTCTTCGTCAAACCACTCCCTGTGGGTATGGGTCCCGGGCTCGCCGCTGTGCGCGCCCCGGGACGACGTTGTGGCTACGCCGGCGGATTTACCTCGTTGCTCGGGCGCCCCAAATCGCGCTCACGCAAGTAGATATAGAACCCGGCGCCGATGATGATGGCGGCGCCGACGATCGTTGCTATCGACGGCACGTCGCCGAACACGACGAAGCCGAAGATCACGGCCCAGACGATCATCGAATATTGATAGGGCACGACGACGCTGGCCGGCGCGAGCTTGAGGGACCGGTTGACGCAGAACAGCGCCGTCACCGAGATGCATCCGGCCAGGGCGAAGATGACGAGGCTGCCTGATGTCGGCGGCACCCAATGGAATGCCGACAGCACCGCACCCAGCGAAAACGTGCCGACGAATTGCGAGGACGCCATCACGATGTCGGGGGTCTTGCGCAGGCTGCGGGTGATCAGCATCAGGGTTGCAAAGGACAGGCTGCCGCCGAGCGCGATCAGCGCCGGCAGGCTGACGGTCTGCGCCGACGGCCGCAGCGCGATCACGACGCCGCAGAAACCGATCAAAATCGCCGTCCAGCGCCGCCAACCCACCTTCTCGCCCAGGAAGATCGCCGACATCGCGGTGACGAAGATGGGGCCGGCGAGGTAGTACGTGATGACGTCGGCGAGCGGCAGATAGACCGTCGCAAGGAAGAAGGCCGCCACTTCCAGCGTCGAGAGCACGACGCGGAACAGCTGCAAGCGCGGCCGCTCCAGATGCAGGAACTGGCGACGCTGCCGCCAGATCAGCGGCGACAGCAGCAACAGCGCCGCGCAGGCGCGCAGGAACAGCAGCTGCCCCACCGAATAGGTCCCCACCAGGAACTTGCCCATGGCGTCGCCGAACGAAAACATGAAGATCGACAGCACCATCAGCGCAATGCCGGCGAGGCGCGCGGAGCGGTCGTCATAGGCGGAGAGGTTCTTGAAGAAGGGCATTGAAACGAGTCGGAGTGTGAGAGGTCGTCATTGCGAGCGAAGCGAAGCAATCCAGACTGTCTCCACCGCGGCAGTCTGGATTGCTTCGTCGCTTCGCTCCTCGCAATGACGGGCGGAGAGAGCACGGAAAACCCGCGATTAGCGTCGCTTGCGGTCGTTTTAATGACGTGAGCGACTGGGACAAGCCCGCCACCGCCGAATTGAACGGATTGTCGCACTCTTCGCGTCGCGGTAGCGATAGGCGCCTCATCGACAAAGAGAGCTTTGACATGACCGACTTCGATCCGGCCCGGCACCGCATGATCCCCACGCAACGCTGGTTTGAGGATTTCGTCGTCGGCGAACGCTTCGTGCTGCCGAGCCGGACCCAGACCTCGGCGGTGTTCGCGGCGTTCCAGACCGCGAGCGGCGACACCCACCCCGTGCATTACGACGTGGAATATTGCCGCAGCCGCGGCATGCCGCATCTGCTCGCCCACGGCTTCCAGACCTTGATCCACACCGCGCCCGGCGCCGGCCTGTTTCCGTTCATGGTCGAGGACTCCCTGGTCGGCTTCCTCGAGCAATCGAGCCGGTTCCTCAAACCCGTGTTCGCCGACGACACCATCTATCCCGCGCTCGAGGTCACGGAGCTCGCGCCGGGACGCTCGACCGGCGTGGTGACGCTCAAAAGCACCGTGTTCAACCAGCGCAAGGAGCTGGTGCTGGAGGGCACGCAGAAATTCCTGATCCGGCGACGGCCCCTCTGATGTCGTCTTGGGTTAAGCAAGGGGCGAAATTCGCGGAATTTCGGCCGGTTTGCGGGTAAGTCCGGGTTGCCGCGGGGGACCGGCTGGCCTACCTATGGCCCATGAAATTCCTCGACGAAGCAAAGGTCTATATCCGCTCCGGTGACGGTGGGAACGGCTGCGTGGCGTTCCGCCGCGAGAAGTTCATCGAATTCGGCGGCCCCTCCGGCGGCAATGGAGGCCGCGGCGGCAACGTCGTCATCGAGGTCGCGGACGGGCTCAACACGCTGATCGACTACCGCTACCAGCAGCATTTCAAGGCCCAGAAGGGCGAGAATGGCGCAGGCTCGGACCGTCACGGCGCCAACGGCAAGAACATCGTGCTGAAGGTGCCGATGGGCACGCAGATCTTCGATGAAGACCGCGAGACGCTAATCCACGACTTCACCAATGTCGGCGAGAAATTCGTGCTCGCCGAGGGCGGCAATGGCGGCTTCGGCAACGCGCATTTCAAATCCTCGACCAACCGCGCGCCGCGCAACGCCAATCCCGGCCAGCCCGGCGAGGAGCGCTGGATCTGGCTGCGGCTGAAACTGATCGCGGATGCGGGCCTCGTCGGCCTCCCCAATGCAGGCAAGTCGACCTTCCTCTCCAAGGTCAGCGCGGCCAAGCCGAAGATCGCCGACTATCCCTTCACCACGCTGCATCCGCAGCTCGGCGTCGTGAATGCCGACGGCCGCGAATTCGTGCTGGCCGACATTCCCGGTCTGATCGAGGGCGCGCATGAAGGCGCGGGCCTCGGCGACCGCTTCCTCGGCCATGTCGAGCGCTGCCGCGTGCTGCTGCATCTCGTCGATGCGACCTGCGAGCACGCCGGCAAGGCCTACAAGACCGTGCGCACAGAGCTCGATGCCTATGGCGGCCTGCTCACCGACAAGATCGAGATCGTCGCGCTGAACAAGATCGACGCGGTCGAGCCGGACGAGCTCAAGAAGCAGAAGGACCGGCTGAAGCGCGCCGCCAAGAAGACGCCGCTGCTGCTCTCCGCCGCGACCGGAGAGGGCGTCAAGGAAGCGTTGCGCGCGCTGGTCGCAGTGATCGGCGAGGCCCCGGTGTCCGCCAAGGCGAAGAGCGCCGCCGAAGCCGAGCCCTGGTCGGCTTAAACTATCTCCCCTGGATCGTCCCGGCGAATGCCGGGACCCATAACCACCGAATGCGATTTGGCGAAGATTGGTCATTGCCATCTCGCGCCATAACATCTCCTGAGGAGTATGGGTCCCGGCCTTCGCCGGGACGACATTGGAGTGTAGGTTGCGGGCACCCGCATCACTGGCAGGTTGTCACCGGCGCTCTAATAGCGCAGCATTAAACAAGCAAGAAACGACAGGGATGACGCATGGCGCGCGCGAAGAACGTTCTCTGGATCATGTGCGACCAGCTTCGCTATGACTATCTCGGCTGCACCGGCCATCCCACGCTGAAGACGCCCAACATCGACGCCATGGCGAAGCGCGGCGTGCTCTTCAGCAAGGCCTACGTGCAGTCGCCGATCTGCGGGCCCTCGCGGATGTCGTTCTACACCGGCCGCTACATGCGCTCGCACGGCTCGCACTGGAACGGCTGGCCGCTGCGCGTCGGCGAGCCCACGCTCGGCGATCACCTCAAGAAGATCGGCGTGCGCAATGTGCTGGTCGGCAAGACCCACATGGCGCCCGACCTCGAAGGCATGAAGGCGCTCGGCATCCCGCCGGAGTCGATGATCGGCGTGCATGTCGCCGAATGCGGTTTCGAGCCTTACGAGCGCGACGACGGCCTGCACCCGACGGGACGGCCGCGCCCGAAATACGATGAATATCTGCGCAAGCAGGGATTCGAAGCCACCAATCCCTGGGAGCATTGGGCGAATTCAGGTGCGGCGGAAGACGGCAGTTTGCAGAACGGCTGGCTGCTGGTGCATGCCGACAAGGCCGCGCGGGTGCCGGAGGAGCATTCCGAGACGCCCTACATGACGCGGCGCGCGATGGACTTCATCAGTGAGGCCGAGACCGACGGCAAGCCGTGGTGCCTGCATCTGTCCTACATCAAGCCGCACTGGCCCTACATCGCGCCCGAACCCTACGCCAGCATGTATTCGACCGATGACATGATCCCGGTGATCCGCTCCGAGCGCGAGCGCCAGAATCCGCATCCGGTGTTCGGCGCCTATATGGACATGCGCTACTCCCGCAACATGGCGCGCGACGACGCTCGCGAGAAGGTGATCCCGACCTATATGGGCCTGATCACGCAGATCGACGACCAGATGGGCGCGCTGATGAGATTCCTGGAAGAGCGCGGCCTGCTGGACACCACCATGATCGTGTTCACCTCCGATCATGGCGACTATCTCGGCGATCACTGGATGGGCGAGAAGGATCTGTTCCACGAGCAGTCGGCAAAGATTCCGCTGATCATCATCGATCCCTCCCGGGAAGCCGACGCCACGCGCGGCACGCGCAGCGACGCGCTGGTGGAGGGCATCGATCTTGCGCCGACCTTCGTCGATTATTTCGGCGGCAAGGTGCCGGGCCACATTCTCGAAGGACGCTCGTTGCTGCCGCTGCTGCGCGGCGAAAAGCCGGAATGGCGCAAGGTCGCGTTCTCCGAATACGACTACGCTATGCAGGACGTGCGACTGAAACTGAATCAGCCGATCGAGCGCTGCCGCCTGTTCATGGTGTTCGACGGCCGCTGGAAATACATCCACGCCTCGGGCTTCCGTCCGATGCTGTACGATCTCGAGACCGATCCGGAAGAGTTTTTGGATCGCGGCGATGATCCTGATTGCGCCGGCATCATCGCGCGGTTGCAGGCCGAGCTGTTCGACTGGGCGCTGCATCCCAACGACCACATCACCACGCCGCGCGAGAAGATCGCGGCTTATGCCGACAACCAGCTCCAGGTGAAGGGCGGCGTTTTGATCGGCATCTGGGACGAGGCCGAGCTTGCAGCGATCAAGGACGGCATCGCGCAGCGCGCGAAGCTTTGAGTCTGTCTTCGCCTCTCCCCGCTTGCGGGGAGAGGCCGGATCGCATCGTCAGATGCGATCCGGGTGAGGGGGACTCTCCGCGAGTCCAACTGCCACCGTCCCCGCGGAGACTCTCACCCCGACCCTCTCCCCGCAAGCAGGGAGAGGGAGAAGAATTCAATTCTCGATCTTGTATCCCGTCGCCTTCACGATCGGCTGCCAGAACGCCGTGTTGGCGGCGAGCTCCTTGGTCAGCTCATCCGGGCTGCTGCCGACCGGGATCAGTCCGATCGCAGTGAGCTTCTCCTTCACCTCGGCCTTGGCGAGGGCAGCGCTCGCGGCGGCGCCGAGCTTGCTGGCGAATTCCGGCGGGCTGCCGGCGGGAAGCCACATGCCGTACCAGGCATCCGCAACGAGAGCGATGCCGCTCTCCTTCAGCGTCGGCACCTCCGGCGCGAAGGGCGACCGTTCCGCGCTCGAGACCGCGATGACCTTCACGCCCTTGGCGCGGTGCTGCGGCAGCGCATCGGCCAATGTCACGATGCCGAACGACAGATGGCCGCCGATGAGATCGTTGAGGATCGGCGCGCTGCCGCGATAGGGCACGCGGGTCAGGGGAATGCCGAGATCCTTCTCGAGCTTGGAGCCCATGAAATGCGGAATGGTGCCGTTGCTCGGCACCCCGAACGACGTCTTGTCCGGATGCGCCTTCAGCCAGGCCACGAATGACTTGAAATCGGCAGCATCGATCGCCGGGCCGATCACGACGGCGAATTCGAACCGCGCCAGCAGCGACACCGGCATGAAATCCTTGGCCGTGTCGAAGCTCGGCGTCGTCTCCACCATCGGCAGCAGATACATGGTGGGGCCCGTCGTCACCAGCACCATGCTGCCATCGGAGTTCGCACCCTTCACCGCCTTGATGCCGATCAGGCCGTCGCCGCCAGTGCGGTTCTCGACCACGATGGTCCTTTGCAGCACCGGCGCCATCTCCTGCGCGATCAGCCGGCACAGCGTGTCGCCGCCGGCGCCCGCCGCGAACGGAAAGATGATTTTTGAAAGCCCCGCCTGCGCTTGCGCCCCGCCCGCCTCTGCCAGCAGCGGCAGCCCAAGACCTCCTCCAAGACATCCGGCCATGAATTTGCGGCGATCCATACGTTTCCCCTTCCAGCCCGTTATTGGTTGCCGGCATTAGAACCGCCCCCGCGCTCAAGACAAGGCCGAAGACCAAGCCACGTTGCGCCGTTTACCGGGCCAGCCGCCTTGCGCCGGCCATCGTCCTGCTGCAAAAGCAGGCCTTATCGGAGCCGCTTGTTTGCTCCGCCGTTCCCGAACCCGAGCAATTCGTCACACGCGCCAACACATACACACATGGCCAGCCCCGAACTCAGTCAATTCCGCCGCATCGTCGTCAAGGTCGGCTCCGCGCTGCTGGTCGATTCCGACAAGGGCGAGGTGCGGACGTCCTGGCTCGCCGCGCTTGCCGACGACATGGCCAAGCTGCACAAGGAGGGACGCGACGTCCTCGTCGTCTCCTCGGGCTCGATCGCGCTCGGCCGCAGCCGGCTCAAGCTGCCGCGCGGCCCGCTGAAGCTGGAGGAGAGCCAGGCCGCCGCGGCCGTCGGACAGATCGCGCTGGCGCGGATCTGGTCGGAGGTGCTAGGGGCCCACGGCATCGACGCCGGGCAGATTCTCGTGACGCTCCAGGATACCGAGGAGCGCCGCCGCTATCTCAATGCGCGCTCCACCATCGGCAAGCTCCTGGAGTGGCGCGCCATCCCCGTGATCAACGAGAACGACACGGTCGCCACCACCGAGATCCGCTACGGCGACAACGACCGCCTCGCCGCGCGCGTCGCGACCATGGCGAGCGCCGATCTCCTGGTGCTGCTCTCCGATATCGACGGGCTCTACGACGCGCCGCCGAAGAACAACCCGAACGCAAAGCTCATTCCCGTCGTCGACAGCATCTCCTCGGAGATCGAGGCGGTGGCGGGCGACGCCGAGTCCGAGCTCTCGCGCGGCGGCATGCGCACCAAGGTCGAGGCGGCCAAGATCGCGACCACCGGCGGCACGCATATGCTGATCGCCTCCGGCAAGATCGAGCATCCGCTCCGGGCGATCGCCGATGGCGGCCGCTGCACCTGGTTCCTGACGCCGGCCAATCCCATTACCTCGCGCAAGCGCTGGATCGCGGGCACGCTGGAGCCGAAGGGCACGCTGACGATCGACGCCGGCGCGGTGACGGCGCTGCGTGCCGGCGCCAGCCTGCTGCCGGCCGGCGTGATCAAGGTCGAGGGCCAGTTCGCCCGCGGCGATGCCGTGATCGTGCGCGGCCCCGATACGAGCGAGATCGGTCGCGGCCTGATCGCCTATGACGCCGACGACGCCGAACGCATCAAGGGCCGCTCCTCCCCTGATGTGATGACCATCCTCGGCATCAGCGGCCGCGCAGAGATGATCCACCGTGACGATCTGGTGGTGGGCGGGTAAACCCGTTGCTCCGTCATTCCGGGATGGTCCGAAGGACCAGAGCCGGAATCTCGAGATTCCGGGTTCAATGCTCCGCATCGCCCCGGAATGACGCCCAAGGAAAACATGGACAAGCCCGCCACAACGTCGGGGCTGGGCCAATGACCCAGCCGTCGCGCGGCTGGGGAGACCTGCCATACCCTCCCCGCCCTTCGCAAAAGCGGGATTTCCGTGCTAGGACACCGTCTTAGCAGAAGGTTGAAACCCCATGGCCGCCCCCCTCAAAGCCGTTGACGGCAATGCCGATCTCCAGGCGCTGATGTCCGATCTCGCCGCCCAAGCCCGCGCTGCCGCGCGCGTGCTGGCGCTGGCGCCGCCGGAGCAGAAGAACCGGGCGCTGGAGGCCATGGAGCGGGCGATCCGCGCGAACGCGGCTCCGATTCTCGCCGCCAATGCCGAGGACGTCGCTGAGGCTCGCGCCTCCAGCAACATGACCGCGTCCTTCATCGACCGCCTGACGCTGACACCGGCGCGTGTGGAGAGCATGGCCGAGGGCATCGGCATCGTGCGCGGCATCGCCGATCCGGTCGGAATCGTCACCGAGAGCTGGCAGCGGCCGAACGGCATGACCATCGAGCGCGTGCGCGTGCCGCTCGGCGTCGTCGGCGTGATCTTCGAAAGCCGGCCGAACGTCGCAGCGGATGCCGGCGTGCTGTGCCTGAAGTCCGGCAATGCCGTGATCCTGCGCGGCGGCTCCGACAGTTTCCGCTCCTGCCGCGCCATCCACGAATGCCTGGTGCAGGGCCTGCGCGAAGCGGGCCTCCCCGAGGCTGCGATCACGCTGGTGCCGACGCGCGACCGTGCGGCGGTCGGCATGATGCTGTCGGGGTTGAACGGCGCGATCGACGTCATCGTGCCGCGCGGCGGCAAGAGCCTCGTCGCGCGCGTCGAGCAGGAGGCGCGCGTGCCGGTGTTCGCGCATCTCGAAGGCGTCAACCACGTCTATGTCGATGCCAGCGCCGACCTCGCCATGGCGAAGTCGATCGTGCTCAACGCCAAGATGCGGCGCACCGGCGTCTGCGGCGCAGCCGAGACGCTGCTGGTCGATCGCGCGGCTGCTGCGACGAGCCTGAAGCCGCTGGTCGAGATGCTGATCGAGGCCGGCTGCGAAGTGCGCGGCGACGACGTCGTGCAGAAGACAGACGCGCGCGTAAAGCCTGCGAACGACGACGATTGGGACACCGAATATCTCGACGCGATCATCGCGGCGAAGGTGGTGGACGGCGTCGACGGCGCGATCGCGCATATCCAGAACCACGGCTCGCATCACACCGATGCGATCGTGAGCGAGAACGAGGCCGCTGCGAAGAAATTCCTGAGCGAAGTCGATTCCGCGATCGTGCTGCACAACGCCTCGACGCAGTTTGCCGATGGCGGCGAGTTCGGCTTCGGTGCCGAGATCGGCATCGCCACCGGCCGCTTTCACGCCCGGGGACCTGTCGGCGCCGAGCAGTTGACGAGCTTCAAATATCGCGTTCACGGCACCGGGCAGACGCGGCCGTAGATAACGTCGCGAGGCGCGGGCAATTGAGCAACAATTTCGTCGTGCCGCGTTTCGTGGCGCAAGCGATACCGCCCTCGACCCCGGGCATGCGCGTCGGCCTGCTCGGCGGCTCCTTCAATCCGCCGCATCAGGCCCATCGCGCGATCAGTCAGTTCGCGCTCAAGCGATTGCAACTCGATCGCGTCTGGTGGCTGGTCACGCCCGGCAACCCGCTGAAGGAGAACGGCACGCTGCATGAACTCGGCGCGCGCATGCAGGCCGCGCGCGACGTCGCCAACGATCCCAGGATCGAGGTGAGCTGTCTCGAATCCGTCATTCGCACGCGCTACACTATCGACACGATCAACACCTTGCGCCGCCGTCTCCGCGGCCTGCGCTTTGTCTGGATCATGGGCGCCGACAACCTCGCTCAATTCCACCGTTGGCAGGACTGGCGGCGCATCGCCGGCCAGGTGCCGATCGCGGTCATCGATCGCCCGCCGCAGAGTTTTCGTGCCCTCGCCTCTCCTGCCGCCAAGGCACTATCGCGCTACCGCCTCCCCGAGAACGAGGCGGCGTTGCTGGCGGATCGACCGGCGCCGGCCTGGGTCTTCCTCACCGGACTGAAGCTGAACCTGTCCTCGACGGGCCTGCGGAACCCGGACGGGAGCTGGAAAGGTACGAAGTGAGACAGACTGTGCGGATCGGGGCTCTCTGGCATATTGAAACCCTTAACCCCACATGATGTAGTGTAACCCGCGAGGGTCGGATTCGGCTCTCGCGATACAGTGAAAGGAATGGTCCCTGGCCACATCTGTATTGTCCAAGTCTGTTTTACCCAAGGTTGCTAAGCCTACGCGTAAAACATCGACCAAAGCTGCGGCCTTGAAGGCGCAACCCGACGCCGACAAGACGCTGAGCCTGATCCTCTCCCGCCTCGAGGACATGAAGGCGGAAGAGACGGTCACCATCGACCTTCGCGGCAAATCGGCGTACTCCGACTACATGATCGTCACAACGGGCCGGGCCAACCGGCACGTCGGCGCGATCGCGGAAAACGTCACGAAGAGCCTCAAGGAAACCGGCATCAAGAACATCCACGTCGAGGGCTTGCCCAATTGCGACTGGGTGCTGATCGATTCCGGCGATGTGATCGTGCACGTGTTCAGACCCGAGGTCCGCGAGTTCTACAATCTCGAGAGATTGTACACGCAGGGCCCAGGGGCGGCGAAGGCGATCTAGAGGCTCAAAGAGCCGATTTCGAATCGGCTGACGCGCATGCTAGCGTCGTGCGCGCGCGAGATGCGCGCGGCCTCGAAAACACGACTCTGAACACATGCGTGTTGCTGTCATTGCGGTGGGCCGGCTGAAGCAGGGCCCCGAACGGGAGCTTGCCGACCGCTATTTCGAGCGGTTCGATGAGGCCGGCCGCAAGCTCGGATTCCGCGAGCTGTCGATCCACGAAATTCCCGAGAGCCGCGCGCGCGACGCCGCGACGCGGATGGCCGAAGAGGCTGCGGCGATCGGCGCGCATATCCCGGACAAGTCGATCCTGGTGGCGCTGGACGAACGCGGCCAGAATCTCGATTCCACCGTATTCGCACGGCATCTCGGGCGCTGGCGCGACGAGGGTGCCGGTCATACTATCTTCGTGATCGGAGGGGCGGACGGACTTTCGCCCGAATTGCGCCGTAAGGCCAAGCTCGCGATCGCGTTCGGCTCTGCGACCTGGCCGCACCAAATGGTCCGCGTCATGCTTCTGGAACAGCTTTATCGGGCCGCCACCATCCTGGCCGGCCACCCCTATCACCGCGCGTGATCCGCGCCACAACGAGCACCTTTGCCTAAAGCGATGCGAGCGCCTGTCCTCAACCTGCTGCTGATCGCGAGCGTCTCAGGCGCAAGTGTCTTGGATGCAAGTGTCTTGGGCGCAAGCCTCGCGCAAGCTCAGACGCCGGCACCGCAGACGGCAGCCGTCTCGCCCGATGCGATCAAGCAGCGCGAGCAGGAGCTGGAGGCCGCGCGCGCCAGGCAGAAGAGCGCGGAGGAGGCGCAGGCCAAGCTCAAGGCCGAGATCACCTCGCTCGGCCAGGACCGCACCCAGCTCAACCAGCAGCTGATCGACACCGCCGCCAATGTGCGCTCCGTCGAGACCAAGATCGACGAAGCCGAAGCGCGGCTGAAGACGCTCAACGGCCGCGAGCAGGCGATGCGCACCTCGCTTGATTCGCGCCGCGCCGACATCGTCGAGGTACTGGCGGCCTTGCAGCGCGCCGGCCGGCGTACGCCGCCCGCGCTGCTGGTGCGGCCCGAGGACGCGTTGCAATCGCTGCGCACGGCGATGCTGCTCGGCGCCGTCGTGCCGGAACTGCGCGGCCGCGCCGAAAAAATCGCGAGCGAGCTCGGCGAGCTCGTGGCTCTGCGCAAGAACATCGCCACCGAACGCGACCAGCTCGCCTCCGATCGCGACAGGGTCCGCAACGACCAGAGCCGGCTCGCCGCATTGGTCGACGAACGGCAGCGCCAGCAGGCCGCGCGCGAAAAGGACCTCGATGCCGAGAACTCGCGCGCCATCATGCTTTCAAGGCAGGTCGGCGATCTCCAGGGCCTGATCGCCAAGATGGAGCAGGACCTGCAAAGCGCCGCCAAGGCGGCGGAGAAGGCAGCCGAGGCCGCCAGGCAGGCGGAGGCAAAAGCGGCCGCCGGCGCCAAGTCGGGCCCGGGCGCTTTCAAGGACCGGTCCCGGACCAGCCCCGCGATCGCCTTCGCTTCGGCCAAGGGCCTGCTGCCGCTTCCGGTTAACGGTAACAAGATCAGGGACTTTGGCGGTTCCGATGGGGTCGGCGGGGTCCAGAAGGGCATTTCGCTGGCCACCAAGCCGGGCTCCCAGGTCACGACGCCGTGTGATGGCTGGGTGGTCTATGCCGGCCCGTTCCGCAGTTATGGACAACTCTTGATCCTCAACGCCGGGGGCGGGTATCATGTCCTGATCGCCGGGATGGAGCGCATTTCGGTCAACATCGGACAGTTTGTGCTCACGGGGGAGCCGGTCGCGACCATGGGGTCGACCTCTCAAGTCGCCTCCATTCTCGCCACGAACGCGAGTCAACCTGTGCTGTATGTCGAGTTCCGCAAAGACGGCACTCCAATCGATCCAGGCCCATGGTGGGCCGCAAATGAAGGCGAGAAGGTTCGCGGATGATGCGCAAGACTTCAGTTATCCTCCTCAGCGCGGCCACCGGTGCGGCGCTGACGCTGTTCGTGACCCAGCCGCGCGCGGTCTTCATGGGCTCCAGCGCGCGGGCCGCCACCGCGGACACCTATCGCCAGCTCAATCTGTTCGGCGACGTCTTCGAGCGCGTGCGCTCCGACTATGTCGAGAAGCCCGACGACACCAAGCTGATCGAATCCGCCATCAGCGGCATGCTCACCGGCCTCGATCCGCATTCGAGCTACATGGACGCCAAGAGCTTCCGCGACATGCAGGTGCAGACCCGCGGTGAGTTCGGAGGCCTCGGCATCGAGGTCACGATGGAAGACGGCCTGATCAAGGTCGTCTCGCCGATCGACGACACACCGGCCTCGCGCGCCGGCATCATGGCCAACGACATCATCACCAATCTCGACGACGAAGCGGTGCAGGGCCTGACCCTGAACCAGGCGGTCGAGAAGATGCGCGGTCCGGTCAACACCAAGATCAAGCTCAAGATCATCCGCAAGGGCCAGGACAATCCGCTCGACGTCACCTTGGTGCGCGACAACATCCGCGTCCGCTCGGTGCGCGCCCGCATCGAGGCCGACGACATCGCCTATATCCGCATCACCACCTTCAACGAGCAGACCACCGAAGGCCTGAAGCGCGAGGTCGCCAACCTCTCGAATCAGATCGGCGACAAGCTGAAGGGCTACATCATCGACCTGCGCAACAATCCGGGCGGCCTGCTCGAGGAAGCGGTCACCGTCTCCGACTCGTTCCTGGAGAAGGGCGAGATCGTGTCGACCCGCGGCCGCAATGCCGAGGAGACCCAGCGCCGCACCGCGCATGCGGGCGACCTCACCAAGGGCAAGCCGGTCATCGTACTGGTCAATGGCGGCTCGGCCTCGGCGTCCGAAATCGTCGCCGGCGCGCTGCAGGACCACAAGCGCGCGACCATCGTCGGCACGCGCTCGTTCGGCAAGGGCTCGGTGCAGACCATCATCCCGCTCGGCTCGGGCAACGGCGCGCTGCGCCTGACCACGGCGCGCTACTACACGCCGTCGGGCAAGTCGATCCAGGCCAAGGGCATCGTGCCCGATATCGAAGTGCTGCAGGACGTGCCGGACGAGCTGAAGTCGCGCACCGACACCAAGGGCGAGGCTTCGCTGCGCGGCCATCTGAAGAACGACGGCGACGAGAAGACCGGCTCGCAGTCCTACGTCCCGCCGGACGCCAAGGACGACAAGGCGCTCAAGCTCGCCGACGACCTGCTCCACGGCATCAAGAACAGCGCCTCCGCGGCGCCCACGCCGGGTACCGACAAGGCCGCGACCGACAAGCCCAAAGCGGCGAACTAAGTCGGCCCGACCCGCGCGATCCAACGCAAAGGGCGGCTCCCGGAGCCGCCCTTTTTTGCTTGGATCTCCTGGCATCCCCGGCCTATCCCGGCCTGCCGCCGCTTGACCTCGGCGTGGTATCGTCGGCAGCAGTGATTCGGGATCGCGCATGACTGAAACGGCCGATGATCTGAGCGCCCCGCTCGGACAGGACAAGCCGCGCCGGAAACGCCGGCTGCGGCTGCCGTTCACGGCCATGCAGGCGCTCGCCATGCTGCTCGGCCTGTTCCTCGTCGCCTTTGCCGGCTTCGCCATCTTCAACAAGGATCCGCTCGGCGGCGAGCCGATGACCCGGATCGCGATCCGCGAGCCCAGAGCCACGGACGAGAAGCCGGCCGCCTCCGGCCACGGCCAGGACAGCAAGCAAGAGAGCAAGCACGAGACCAGGGAGGCGCCGAAGCAGGCCGCCCCCGGCGAGCAGAGGACCGTCACCATGATCGACGGCTCCACCGGCGCGCGCCACGACGTGGTGATCGGCGCCGGCGAGGCCGCCGACAAGGGCGAGGCGGCGTCCGCACCGCCGCCGGTCATGGCCGGAATCGACCCGAAGCTGCTGGAGAAGTCGCGCTACGGCATGATCCCGGTGGTCGCCGACGGATCGAAGCCGTTCAACGTCTACGCGGCGGACGCCGACCGCGCCAAGGCCGCCAAGATGCCGGTCGTCGCGATCGTGATCGGCGGGCTCGGCGTCGGCGCCGCCAAGACCACCGACGCGATCATGAAGCTGCCGGCCGCGGTGACGCTGGCCTTCACGCCCTATGGCTCCGATCCAGGAAAACTCGCCGAGCGGGCCCGCGCCCAGCGCCACGAGATCTTCCTCCAGATCCCGATGGAGCCCTACGACTTCCCTGACAACGACCCGGGCCCGCAGACGCTGCTGACCTCGCTCAGCGCCGACCAGAACATGGACCGCCTGTACTGGCACCTGAGCCGGATGCAGGGCTATGCCGGCATCACCAATTTCATGGGCGCCCGCTTCGTGGCGACGGACGCGGCGATGCAGCCGATCATCCGCGAGGCGGCCAAGCGCGGCCTCGGCTTCTTCGACGACGGCTCCTCGCCCCGCAGCATCGCGCCCCAGGCCGCAGCGAGCCAGGCGATGCCGTTCGGCAAGGGCGACATCGCGATCGACGTGGTGCCGACCCCGGCCGAGATCGACCGTGCCCTGAACAAGCTCGAATCGGCGGCGCGCGAGCGCGGCACGGCCATCGGCACCGCCTCCGCCCTCCCCGTCTCGATCGAGCGCATCGGCGCCTGGACCAAGACATTGGGCGACCGGGGTATCCTTTTGGTGCCATTGACAACCGCGATGCTGAAATCAAAATCCAGCTAAATCAACGAATTGGTACGGTACGGGTCCCGCGGGGCCGAGATGCCCTGCCGGAAGCACGCGAGAGGTTTGGCGGAATGGCGCGTTACGAGGATCTGCCCTACCGGACTTGCGTCGGAGTGATGCTGATCAACGCGAAGGGACTGGTGTTCATCGGCCGCCGCGCCGGTGGCATCGAACATATCGACGACACCCATGTCTGGCAGATGCCGCAAGGCGGCGTCGATCCCGGCGAGGACACCTGGGCGGCCGCCAAGCGCGAGCTCTATGAGGAGACCAGCGTGCGCTCGGTCGAGCGGCTCGGCGAGGTTCCGGACTGGCTGATCTACGACATCCCGCGCACCGTCGCAGGCCGCGCCTGGAAGGGCCGCTACCGCGGCCAGCGCCAGAAATGGTTCGCGGTGCGCTTCACCGGCAAGGACAGCGAGATCAATGTCGAAAACCCCGGCGGCGGCCACAAGGCCGAGTTCGTCAGCTGGCGCTGGGAGCCGATGAAGAATCTTCCCGGGTTGATCATCCCCTTCAAACGCCCGGTCTATGAGCGCGTGGTGAAGGAGTTTTCCGCGCTGGCGGAGGAATAGTTTGCACGGTCACTCCGGGGCGTGCGAAGCACGAACCCAGGATCTCGGAATTCCGGGGCTGGTCTTTCGGACCATCCCGGAATGACGATCAGAGAAGTGACCGCATGTCGAACGACAACAAACCCTACCGTCCCAATGTCGGGATCGCGCTGTTCAATGCCGAAGGCCGCGTGCTGATCGGCCACCGCTTCAAGGGCGACGGCCCCGAGATCATCCTGCCGGGTCTCGACTGGCAGATGCCGCAGGGCGGCGTCGACGAGGGCGAGGACCTGCGCGATGCGGCGATGCGCGAGCTCTGGGAGGAGACCAACGTCGTCAGCGCGAGATATCTCGGCGAGACCGACTGGCTCACCTACGAATTCCCGCCCTATGACGGACCGCAGACGCATCGACTGGCGAAGTTTCGCGGCCAGCGCCAGAAATGGTTCGCGCTGCGCTTCACCGGCAAGGATGACGAGATCGATCCGCTGACGCCGCAGAACGGGCAGCCCGCGGAATTCGACGCGTGGCGCTGGGAGCAGCTCGATCGCGTCGCCGATCTCGTGGTGCCGTTCCGCCGCGAGGTCTATCGGGCCGTGGCGCAGCAGTTCGCGCCCTTCGCGAGCTAAACTGCGAAAACAACCCCATGCACAGTAGAATGGTGGTTGAAATCATTGGGACATTCTCGACGGAAATTTGCGCGTGAGGGCCGCACGATTCTCTCGTTCCCTCCCCCACAAGGAGGGAGGGAACGCACCTTTGTTGGTGCGTTCGTCGGGCCAATCAGAGCAAGCGCTAGTTGATCGGCCCGACCGTGAACGGGCCGATCGCGATCACGTGGCAGTCGCTGTCGCGCCTCGCGCAATCGGCCAGCGCGGAATTGACCGCGGTCTGCTCGTCCGCGGCCTTGAGGCCGAGGCCGGGGCGTCCTGCGGTGCCGACGGCGACGGCATTCCAGCCCATGCCATCCGCGAGCTTGCGCACGACCTCGTCGCGGGCGTCGGCCACGATCGATGCATTGCTTGCAGCATGGAAGAAGCCGGTGATCCTGAGCAGGGTCGGAATCGGCACGACGAAATTATCGTCCACCGCGACGATCATGCAGGCGACGCCCGCGATCGCGCCGCACGATTCCAGCGCACGCCGCGCCGATTCCTCGGGCGATGATGCGCCCAGCACCATGAAATATTGTCCGCCCGGGCCGAGCGCGACCGACCGGGATTTCGCCGCCGGCACGAACATGTTCTCGAGCCGGACCTTTTGCGGATCGCGCACCATCGGAAAGTCCTTCGACGCAAAGGTTCGCTCGGTCATCGCGTCATGCCGAAAATAGGGAGACGGCGGCATCGGCGGCTTGCCATGCGTGTAGACGACATTGTTGCCGACCGCATAGAGCTCGCAGCGCCGCGGCGATTGCGCGGCATCGGCGCGCTTCTGGCACTGATCGAGCGCGGCGTTGCGCGCGGCCTCCTCGTTCGGCTGGTTCAACGCTGAACCGGTGAAGCCGCCGATATTGAGCGCGAAGGCCTTGTAGTCGCCGGCGGCGGAATAGTCCCCGGCCAGATAGTTGCGGATGCGCTCGTTGATGAAGGGCACGCTGTCGGCAGCAAACTTGCCCGTCATCGGCGAGGCGGATGGCGACGGTGCGGGCATCGGCGCCATCGCAGCGCCGGCATTCGGCGGCGCCGTCGGCGCTACCTGCGCCTTTGCGAGCTGGGTCGGCGTCGCGCTCGGCGCGGCACTGGGTCTCGCGGCCGGCGTCACCACGGCGGTCGCCGTCTGCTTGAGCTTGGTGTTGTAGAGGAAGCCGGTGACAACGATGGCAACGACCGAGACGACTGCCACCACCAGCGGCCACATCCACACGGGTGCGGCGGCGAGCCTGGAGGCGGGCTTCTTCAACTGCGGCTTCGAATAGGTGCCGTCCTCGCGCCGCATCGCCACCATGTAGGCATGCACCGGCGTCGGGATGTTCTTCACCTCCTGCGCGCCGATATCGGCGAACTGCACCGACAGCTTGTTGGCGACCTGCTCGTGCACGGCACGGGAAACGCAGATGCCGCCGACCTCGGCGAGGCCTTCCAGCCGCGCGGCGATGTTGACGCCGTCGCCGAGCAGATCGCCGTTGCGCTCGACCACGTCGCCGATGGTGATGCCGATGCGGAACGACATCTGCCGGCTCGGCGGATAGGCCATGTTGCGGGTCCGCAAGGACTCCTGGATGTCGATCGCGCAGCGCACCGCGTCCACCGCGCTCGGAAATTCCGCGAGCACGGCATCGCCGGCGGTGTTGAAGATGCGACCGTTCGCCTTTGCGATGAAATCGTCGATGACTTCGCGGTAGGAGGCCAGGCGCCGCAGCGTCTCCTCCTCGTCTTCCGCGACCAGCCTCGAATACCCGGCAATATCGGCTGCGAAAATCGCTGCGATCTTGCGTTTCATCTGTGACCCGCCCCGGAACAAATTCGCGGGCGAAGAATGCCGCTATCGGCTGCGCAGTGCAACAAGTTTCAGCGCCCGCCACTTCCGTGACGAGCGCTGAACTTATTCAGGAATTTCTTGCAGGAATTTCGCGTTCGAGCCCCGAAGCGATGCCTCGGGGCTTAATGCATAGCCGTCGAGCTGAGCTGCTGCTGGATGCTCTTGTAGTGGTCCAGCCGCTCGATGGCCAGATCGAGCTCGCCGCCTTCGTGCTCCTTCAGGCCCTCCTCCATCTCCGCGATGGTCTCGGCGAACTGGGCACGATCGAGCTCGTCCAGAGAGGTCGCGACGTCGGCGAGCACGGTGAGGCCCTTTTCGGAGACTTCGGCGAGGCCGCCGAGCACGATGATCTTCTCGTGGCGGCCGGCGGTGGTGACGGTGAGGATGCCCGGCCGGATTGCAGCCACGACCGGCGCATGTCCCGCCAGCACGCCGAAGTCGCCCTCGACGCCGGGGATGTCGACCTGGTCGACCTCACCCGAGAATGCGAGCTTTTCCGGCGAGACGAGATCGAAGTGGAAGGTGGCCATGGAGAACCTGCGAATAGCGAGTGGCGAATGGCGAGCGGCGAGTGGGAGCGGCGACTATTCGCTACTCCCCATTCGCCATTCGCTTCTTAGGCCGCTTCAGCGGCGAGCTTCTTGCCCTTCTCGACCGCCTCTTCGATGGTGCCGACCATGTAGAAGGCGGCTTCCGGCAGGTGGTCGTACTTGCCTTCCACCAGGCCCTTGAAGCCCTTGATGGTGTCGGCGAGGTCGACGAACTTGCCGGGCGAGCCGGTGAAGATTTCGGCGACGTGGAACGGCTGCGACATGAAGCGCTCGACCTTGCGGGCGCGGGCCACCGTCAGCTTGTCCTCTTCCGAAAGCTCGTCCATGCCGAGAATGGCGATGATGTCCTGGAGCGCCTTGTAGCGCTGCAGGACCTGCTGGACCTGACGGGCGACCGCGTAGTGCTCCTCGCCGACGACCAGCGGGGAGAGCATGCGCGAGGTCGAGTCGAGCGGGTCCACCGCCGGGTAGATGCCCTTTTCGGCGATCGAGCGCGACAGCGTGGTGGTCGCGTCCAAGTGCGCGAACGAGGTCGCGGGCGCCGGGTCGGTCAAGTCGTCGGCCGGAACGTAGATGGCCTGCACCGAGGTGATCGAGCCCTTCTGCGTGGTGGTGATGCGCTCCTGCAGCGCGCCCATGTCGGTCGCGAGCGTCGGCTGATAACCCACCGCCGAAGGAATACGGCCGAGCAGCGCCGACACTTCCGAGCCGGCCTGGGTGAAGCGGAAGATGTTGTCGACGAAGAACAGCACGTCCTGGCCCTTGTCGCGGAAGTCTTCCGCGATGGTCAGACCGGTGAGCGCGACGCGGGCGCGGGCGCCCGGCGGCTCGTTCATCTGGCCGAACACCAGCGCGCACTTCGACTTCACGCTCGGATCCGGATTGTGCGGATCGGCGTTGACCTTGGACTCGATGAACTCGTGATAGAGGTCGTTGCCCTCGCGGGTACGCTCGCCGACGCCGGCGAACACGGAGTAACCACCGTGCGCCTTCGCGACGTTGTTGATCAGCTCCTGAATCAGCACGGTCTTGCCGACGCCGGCGCCGCCGAACAGGCCGATCTTGCCGCCCTTCGCATAGGGAGCCAGGAGATCGACGACCTTGATGCCGGTGACGAGAATTTCAGCTTCGGTGGACTGGTCGGTGTAGGTCGGCGCTTCCTGGTGGATGGCGCGCAGGCCTTCCGACTTGACCGGGCCGGCTTCGTCGATCGGCTCGCCGATGACGTTGATGATGCGGCCGAGCGTGCCTTCGCCGACGGGAACGCGGATCGGCGAACCGGTGTCGGTCACTTCCTGGCCGCGGACCAGACCCTCGGTGGTGTCCATCGCGATCGTGCGCACGGTGGATTCGCCGAGATGCTGGGCGACTTCGAGCACCAGGCGGTTGCCGCCGTTCTTGGTCTCGAGCGAATTGAGAATGGCCGGGAGGTGGCCTTCGAACTGCACGTCGACGACGGCGCCGATGACCTGGGTGACGCGACCGGACTGGGCTGCCATTGAATGTCTCCTTCGATCCGAACTTCTAGACCACGGTCAACTGACCGGGATGTTGGGTTTAACGGGCAATGAAGCGCCTTGATCAGACGGCCTCGGCACCCGAGATGATTTCGATCAGTTCCTTGGTGATCTGCGCCTGACGCGTGCGGTTGTAGACCAGCGTCTGCTTGCGGATCATCTCACCGGCGTTGCGCGTCGCGTTGTCCATCGCGCTCATCTGCGCGCCGTAGAACGAGGCGTTGTTCTCGAGCAGCGCGCGGAAAATCTGGACCGCGAGGTTGCGCGGCAGCAGGCGGGTGAGGATCTCGTCCTCTTCCGGCTCGTATTCGTAAGACGTCGTGCTGGCGGCAGTGCCCTCCTCGACGACCAGCGGGATGATCTGCTGGGCGGTCGGGATCTGGGCGATCACCGAGCGGAAGCGCGAATAGAACAGCGTGCAGACGTCGAATTCACCGGCCTCGAAGCGCGCCAGAACCTTCTTGGCGATGTCCTCGGCGTTGACGAAGCCGAGCTGGCGAACGCTGCGCAGGTCGAGATGCTCGACGATCTGCTTGTCGAACTGGCGGCGCAGCTGCTCGTAACCCTTGCGGCCGACGCAGAAGAATTTCACTTCCTTGCCCTGCGCCATCAGCGCCAGCGCGCGCTCACGGGCGAGACGCACGATCGAGGAGTTGAAGGCGCCGGACAGGCCGCGCTCGCCGGTGCAGACCAGCAGCAGGTGGACCTGGTCCCTGCCGGTGCCGGCCAGCAGCGCCGGCGCGCCGGGCGAGCCCGCCGCGGCTCCGGCGATGTTGGAAATCACCGCGCTCATCTTGTCGGCATAGGGACGCGCAGCTTCGGCCGCGGTCTGCGCGCGGCGCAGCTTCGAGGCCGCGACCATCTGCATGGCCTTGGTGATCTTTTGCGTCGCCTTGGTGGAGGCGATGCGGACGCGCATGTCTTTAAGTGACGCCATTCTTCGTCCCCGACGGTTCGAGCCCTTGCGGCCAAACCGCTAGCCTGTCTCTGTCGTCATGCCCGGGCCTGTCCCGGGCATCCACGTCTTCGTCTCCCACGCGGTAAGGCGTGGATGGCCGGGACATCAAATGCGAAGACGCGCTTCGCGCTTTTGGCCCGGCCGTGACGGTTCTTACGCGAAGCTCTTCGCAAAACCTTCGACCACCGACTTCAGCTTGGCAGCGGTGTCGTCGGAGAGGTCGCGGCTGTCGCGGATCGAATTGAGGATCTCGACGTTCTTGCCGCGCAGCAGCGAGAGCAGACCGTCCTCGAACGCGCGCACCTTGTTAACGGGGAGCGGATCGAGATAGCCGTTGGTGCCAGCCCAGATCACGCAGACCTGCTCTTCCATCTTCAGCGGCGAGAACTGCGGCTGCTTCAGGAGCTCGGTCAGGCGCGAACCGCGGTTGAGCAGGCGCTGGGTCGAGGCGTCGAGGTCGGAGCCGAACTGCGCGAACGCCGCCATTTCGCGATACTGCGCGAGCTCGCCCTTGATCTTGCCGGCGACCTTCTTGGTGGCCTTGGTCTGCGCGGACGAACCGACGCGCGACACCGACAGACCGACGTTCACCGCGGGACGGATGCCCTGGAAGAACAGGTCGGTTTCCAGGAAGATCTGGCCGTCGGTGATCGAGATGACGTTGGTCGGGATGTAGGCCGACACGTCGTTGGCCTGGGTTTCGATAATAGGCAGCGCGGTCAGCGAGCCCGAGCCATGATCCTTGCTGAGCTTCGCCGCGCGCTCGAGCAGGCGGGAGTGCAGATAGAACACGTCGCCCGGATAGGCTTCGCGGCCCGGCGGACGGCGCAGCAGCAGCGACATCTGGCGGTAAGCGACGGCCTGCTTGGACAGATCGTCATAGATGATGACGGCGTGCATGCCGTTATCGCGGAAGAATTCGCCCATGGTGCAGGCAGTAAAGGGGGCAATGTACTGCATCGGCGCCGGATCCGAGGCGGTGGCGGCGACGATGATCGAGTATTCGAGCGCGCCCTGCTCTTCCAGCACCTTCACGAACTGGGCGACGGTCGAACGCTTCTGGCCGACTGCGACGTAGACGCAGTACAGCTTGATGTTCTCGTCGGGCTGCGCGTTGAGCGGCTTCTGGTTCAGGATGGTGTCGAGCGCGATCGCGGTCTTGCCGGTCTGACGGTCGCCGATGATCAGCTCGCGCTGGCCGCGGCCGATCGGGATCAGGGCGTCGATCGCCTTGAGGCCGGTCGCCATCGGCTCGCTCACCGACTTGCGCGGAATGATGCCGGGCGCCTTGACGTCGACGCGCATACGCTTGTCGGCCTGGATCGGGCCCTTGCCGTCGATCGGGTTGCCGAGCGCGTCGACGACGCGGCCGAGCAGGCCCTTGCCGACCGGCGCGTCCACGATGGCGCGGGTGCGCTTGACGGTCTGGCCTTCCTTGATCTCGCGGTCGGCACCGAAAATAACGACGCCGACGTTGTCGGTTTCGAGGTTCAGCGCCATGCCGCGGGTGCCGTTCTCGAACTCGACCATCTCACCGGCCTGGACGTTGTCCAGACCGTAGACGCGGGCGATACCGTCGCCGACGGACAGCACCTGTCCGACTTCGGAGACTTCAGCTTCCTGGCCGAAATTCTTGATCTGGTCCTTGAGGATCGCGGAAATTTCCGCGGCGCGGATGTCCATCAGCCTGCCTCTTTCATCGCGTGCTTGATCGAATTGAGTTTGGTGCGAAGCGAACCATCCACCATGCGGCTGCCCAGCTTGACGACGAGGCCACCGATGATCGAGGGATCGACTTTCACGTTCAGCGCGACGTCCTTGCCGGTCACCGACTTCAGGGCAACCTTGAGGGCGTCGAGATTCTTGTCCGAGAGCGCCTCCGCCACGGTGACATCAGCGGTCGCCTCGCCCTTGAACTTGGCGACGAGGGCGCGGTAGGCGCGGATGACGTCAGCCACCACGAACAGGCGGCGGTTGGCGGTCAGCACTTTCAGGAAATTGGCAGAGATGCCGGCGATGCCGACCTTGTCCAGCACGGCCGTGAGGGCCCTGGACTGGGCATCGGCCGCGAACACCGGGCTGCGGACGAGGCGCTTCAGATCGGCGCTCTCGCCGAGCAAGGCCTCGAACCTGTCGAGGTCGGCCTTGACCTCGTCGACCGCTTTCTGGTCGCGGGCCAGTTCAAACAAGGCCGTTGCATAACGGCCGGACACACCGGAAACGGACGTATCTTCTGCAGCCACAGACGCGCTCTTTTTGCTGTCAAATTCGCAAGGGAAAAACCGTCGCCACGAAGCGTGCGCCTAGCGATCCAAGCCCTTGGAATTCAAGCGGGACTTCGATTTTCGACCAGCACGGGAAGTGCCGGGCTCGTTAAAATCGCGGCTTTGCTAACATAGCAGGCGCGCACGTGCAACATGACGCCAAATTAAAGGCACGAGGTTCTGTCGCCAGTTCGTCGCACTCGACGGCGCTTCAATGACGAGGGGTCGGCGACCTCGACGATGACCCGCCACGCCACGGAATTGCCGCGAGCCTTGCGGCGGTGCGGCGCCGTTGGTTCCTGCTCTCAGCGCATAGCGGCCATGAACACGGATCGCTGAGGCGTGAATTCGGCCCCGGTCGCGCCGCCCGCTGAATACTTACCCAATTCTAAATGCTGAGAGCGATGACTTCACTCTACAGTATTCATAAGTAATAGTTCAGTTAATGAATCGTTAAAGTTAAAGATTACGGAATGTCGGATGAATATACCGGCAGGTCACAAGATATTTCACGACGAAACAGAATGGAATTACTGCCCAATTCATGCCGCATTGCGCAACGAAACGCCAAACCGCTCACAAACTGATGAGGGCTCCACTGGCCACATATGTGGCAATACTAGCTTAGGGACCACTAAATGCTGTCTTTCAAGACGCTGGGCACTGTGACCCGGCCGCGCACGGCGATCGCTTTCATAGCCGCAACCCTCTTCATCGGTGGAACCGCCACCGAAGCTTCCGCCAAATCCAGGCATCACCGGCACCATCATCGTCACCACGCCCAGACCGACGCCAATGCAGGCTCTGATTGGCGCAATGCCAATGCGGCAATGACGCCGTCCTCGGGCACCGGGCACAGCTTCTCCGGCATGGCCTCCTATTACGGCAACGAGTCCGGCAGCAGGACCGCCTCGGGCCAGCGCTTCAACCAGAACGCCATGACCGCGGCACACCGTTCGCTGCCGTTCGGCACCAAGCTGCGCGTCACCCACGGCGGCTCGAGCGTGATCGTCACCATCAATGACCGTGGCCCGTTCATTCGCGGCCGTGTGCTCGACCTCTCCACGGGCGCTGCCCGCGCCATCGGCCTCACCGGCGCCGGCGTCGGCCGCGTCACCGCGGAAGTCATCTCCTAAGGCGCCACGGCGCCTCACATTGCCCGCGCACTTTCCATCAGTTTGATGCGCGCATGAAACAAGCCCGCCGTCTTGGGGGACGGCGGGCTTTTTGTTGTCGTCATTCCGGGGCGATGCGCAGCATCGAGCCCGGAATCCATCGGGCGGCAGGGCCCGCGGTGAAATGGATTCCGGGCTCGCGACTTCGTCGCGCCCCGGAATGACAGCGGAGAATGTGGCGGCGACGGCAGCCTTACAAAAAGCTCTGCGGATCGACGTCCACCTCCAGCTTCTGATTGCCCTTCGGTTTCGGACACACAGCGAGCCAGTTGCGCAAATAGTCCGACAGGTCGAAACCGCGCGCCGATTTCACCAGGATGCGGAAGCGGTAGCGGCCCTTGATGACGGCGAGCGGCGCTTCCGCCGGGCCCAGCACCACCACGCGCTCGTCGCGCGGCGCGAGCGCAACGAGGCGGCGGCCAAAGCCTTCCGCGCTCGGGCGGTCGCCGGCCGAGATGATCAGGCTGGCGAGCCGGCCGAACGGCGGATACAGCGTGCGCTCGCGAAGATCGATCTCGCTGTCGTAGAAGGCCTCGCGGTCGCAGGCGATCAGCGCCTTCATCACGGGATGATCGGGCTGGTGGGTCTGGAGATAGCCGACGCCGCGGCCCTGCTCGCGTCCGGCGCGGCCGATCACCTGGTTCAGCAATTGCCAAGTGCGTTCCCCCGCGCGCGGATCGCCATTGGACAGGCCGAGATCCGCATCCACCACGCCGACCAGATTGAGTCGCGGGAAATTGTGGCCCTTGGCGACGAGCTGCGTGCCGATGATGATGTCGACGCGGCCCTCCGCGATCTCGGCAAGCTCGGAGCGCATGGTCTCGATCGAGGTGATGAGATCGCTCGACAGCACCATGGTGCGCGCCTCCGGGAACAGCGCGGCCGCTTCTTCCTGCAGGCGCTCGACGCCGGGGCCGACCGCGACCAGCGATTCCTCCGCCGAACAGTTCGGACAGACATGCGGGCGCGGCATCGAGAAGCCGCAATGGTGACAGACGAGGCGCTGGCGGAAGCGATGATCGACCAGCCAGGCATCGCAGATGGTGCAGGCGAAGCGGTGGCCGCAGGCTCGGCACAGCGTCAGCGGCGCATAGCCGCGGCGATTGAGGAACAATAGCGCCTGCTCGCGCCGCTCGATCGCGGTCCTGATCTCGCCCGCCAGGCGCGGCGAGATGAAGCGGCCGCGCGCCGGCGGCTCGCGGCGCATGTCGATCGCCTCGATATGCGGCATGTGCTGGCCGCCGAAGCGCGAGGGCAGCGCGATGCGCTGATAGCGGTTCTTGCGCGCATTGACCTCGGATTCGACCGACGGCGTCGCGGAGGCCAGCACGATCGGAATTTTTGCGATATGCGCGCGCACCACCGCCATGTCGCGGGCATGGTAATGCACGCCCTCGTCCTGCTTGTAGGCCTGGTCGTGCTCTTCGTCGACGACGATGAGGCCGAGATTGGCGTAGGGCAGAAACAGCGCCGAGCGCGCGCCGACCACGACCGGCGCGCTGCCTTCGGAGATCGCCGCCCAGTTGCGCGCGCGGGTGCGCGGGGTGAGCTCGGAGTGCCATTCGATCGGCCGAACGCCAAAACGCTGCGCGAAGCGGTCGAGGAACTGGCCGGTGAGCGCGATCTCCGGCATCAGGATCAGCGACTGCCTGCCGCGGCGGATCGCCTCCGCCACCGCCTCGAAATAGACCTCGGTCTTGCCCGAGCCGGTGACGCCGTCGAGCAACGCGACGTGGAAGGTGCCGTTGGCCGCGAGCGCGCGCATCGTATCGACCGCGGTGCGCTGGAGCGGTGTGAAATCCGGCCGGCCAAAATCCGGATCGGGGGCCGGCGGCGGTGGCGGCGGCGGCATCGGCTCGACCGTGAGCGTGCCTTCGTCCACCAGCCCGTCGATCACGCCGGCCGAGACGCCCGCCTCCTTGGCCGCCTCGGACTTGCCATGCAGCAGCCGGTCCGACAGCACCTCGATCACGCGCTGCCGCGCCGGCGTCAGCCGCCTGGGGGGATCGCCGACCAGGCGCACGCCGGGGCGCACCCGCTCGGGGCCGAGATTCTCGCCCATCCGCAGGCACATGCGCAGCACCATGCCGCGCGGGCTCAGCGTGTAATTGGCGACCCAGTCGACGACCGAACGCAACTCGGGCTTCAGCGGCTGGAGGTCGAGCTTCTCGCTGACCTCCTTGAGGCGGTTGTGCAGGCGCGGATCGGGATTGGCGTTTTCGGCCCAGACCACGGCGAGCACCTCGGCGGGCCCAAGCGGCACGCCGACGAGATCGCCCGCCTTCAGCTCCATCCCGCGCGGCACCTTGTAGGAATAGGTCTGGTCGAGCGCGACCGGCACCAGCACGTCGACCATGCGGGTCGCGTTGGCGGAGGCGGTGCTGCTGCGGGACGTGTGGTCCATGAACTGAGAATCGGAACCCGGGGGCCTCAAGGCTAGCGCCGTGAGGCGGCCTTAGCGAACGATAAACGAGTGTGATGCGATATACTGTGCGGAATCACCACGTCCAGAGCGCATGAGCAAAGCGGCCGCCCCACAAATCGAGCTCGCCAGCGCCGATCCCTCGATCGCGCAGGAGATGACGCGCTGGCTGTCGCATCTCGGCGCCGAGCGGCGGCTGTCGCCGAAGACGCTGGAGGCCTATGGCCGCGACTTGCGGCAGTGCCTGGATTTTCTCTGCAATCATTGGGGCGAACGCGTCACGCTCAAGCGCTTCGCCGCGCTGGAGGCCACCGACGTGCGCGCCTTCATGGCGATGCGCCGGGCCGACGACATTGCCGGTCGCTCGCTGATGCGCGCGCTGGCGGGCCTGCGCTCGTTCGGCCGCTTCCTCGAACGCGAGGGCAAGGGCAAGGTCGGCGCGCTCTCCGCGATCCGCGCGCCGAAAGTCGCAAAGAGCCTGCCGAAGCCGCTGCCGATGGCGTCGGCCAAACGTCTTGCGGACGCCGACGAGCGCGCCGGCGAGGAACGCGAGACCTGGATTCTGGCGCGCGATGCGGCGGTGATGGCGCTGCTGTATGGTTCCGGCCTGCGCATCTCCGAAGCGCTCGGACTGAAGCGCCGCGAGGTGCCGAAGCCGGGCGAAGGCGACGTGCTCGTCGTCACAGGCAAAGGCAACAAGACCCGCATGGTGCCGGTGCTCCAGAACGTGCTCGCGCTGGTGCAGGAATATGTTTCGATGTGCCCCTATCCGCTGCCGGCGGAAGGGCCGATCTTCGTCGGCGCGCGCGGCGGTCCCTTGAGCCCGCGCATCATCCAGCTCGCGATGGAGCGGCTGCGCGGCGCGCTCGGCCTGCCCGACAGCGCGACGCCGCACGCGCTGCGCCATTCCTTCGCCACGCATCTTCTGTCGCGCGGCGGCGACCTGCGCGCGATCCAGGAACTGCTCGGCCATTCCTCGCTCTCGACCACGCAGATCTACACCGGCATCGATTCCGAGCGGCTGCTCGAAGTCTATGCCAGCGCGCATCCGCGGCGGTGAATTCTGACATCAAGCTGTCATAGCAAGCTCTTGGCGCGCATGCCTCTTGCGCGGCGCCCGCGGTTCGGTCAATCGTGGGGCATAAAGGCAGGAGGGATTTATGAGCGCACATGAAAGCATGGAGCATGCCGAGCACGCCGAACACGCGTCCGGCTCGAACAAGAAGATCGCCCTTCTGATCGCCGTGCTGGCCCTGTTCCTGGCGATCTCGGAGACGCTCGGCAAGGGCGCCCAGACCGAATCGATCAGCAAGAACGTCGAGGCCGCCAATCTCTGGGCGTTCTTCCAGGCCAAGAGCATCCGCCGCACCGTGGTGCTGACCGCGGCCGAGCAGGGCAAGCTCACGGTCGTCGGCGCGACCGACGACGCCATGAAGGCAGCGGTGCAGAAGCAGGTCGACGACTGGACCAAGACCGCGCAGCGTTATCGCTCCGAGCCCGAGACCGGCGAAGGCACCGAGCAGCTCGCCGAGAAGGCCAAGCATGCCGAGCACGAGCGCGACGAGGCGACCGCGAAATACCATCACTTCGAGCTGGCATCCGCCGCCTTCCAGATCGGCATCGTGCTGGCCTCGGCCACCATCATCACCGGCATCTTCGCCCTCGCCTATGTCGGCGGCCTCCTGACGCTCGCCGGCCTGCTCATGACCGCGCTCGGCCTGTGGTGGCCGCATCTGCTGCATTTGCATTGAGGGGGCTGATGAGGCGGTTGCGCTGCCAATTCCGTCATCCTTCAAGGGCCGCTGAAGAAGCGGCCACCTCCAGCGACAACGGCTTCGCCGTTGCGCGGGGGTGACGGTGATAGATTGATTGCCGCAGCAATCACCGCGCCTGGTGCACGCTCTTGCGGAAGCGCTGGATCAGGCGGAGCGTGCGGGCGGACCAGCCTTCGCCGTTGCCGGTGATCAGCTCGCGGATGCGCTGCTTGATCGGGTCGACCAGCAGGTGCGCCTTGGCACGCACCTTCATCACGAGATCGTAGATCCGCTCGAACCAGTGCATCTCCAAAAGCTTGTCGCGCGTGACGTCGAACACGAAGGCGGTGACGCCGACGCCGACGAGCTTTGCGAACAGGATCGTGAAGACGGCGCTGGTCCAGTATTCATGCGTGAGCAGCCACAGGCCGACCAGCTTGAGCGGAAACAGCGGGATGATGGGGACCGCGAACACGATCAGCGTCATGGCCGGCGACAGCGCGTCGACACGCTCCGTCAGCCATTGCTTGAAACGCGCGAGCGGGATAGCTGCGACAACCCGCGCGACGATCGGTTCGAGATGGTCCCACAGCCAGGCTTCGATCAGGAAAATGATCGCAAGCAGGACCCAGACCGGTTGGAGAAGGCGGCGCAGCATGTGTTGTCCCGCCCGATTCGGCTCGGGGCGTCGCCTACATATGGATGGCCCGCTTGCCGACTGCAAGCGCGGCTTCCTTGATGGCCTCCGAGCGGGTCGGATGCGCGTGGCAGGTGCGCGCGAGATCCTCCGCACTGCCGCCAAACTCCATGAGAACGCACGCTTCATGGATCATTTCGCCGGCTTCGCGGCCGATAATGTGCACGCCGAGCACGCGATCGGTCTTCGCATCTGCGAGAATCTTCACAAAGCCATCGGTGGTCTGGTTGACCTTGGAGCGGCCGTTGGCGGTAAAGGGAAACTTCCCGACGGTATAAGCCACGCCCGCCTGCTTCAGTTCCTCCTCGGTCTTGCCGACGGAGGAGACTTCCGGCGTGGTATACACGACGCCTGGGATAACGTCGTAATTCACGTGGCCGGCCTGGCCTGCGATGATCTCGGCAACCGCAACGCCTTCGTCCTCGGCCTTGTGCGCGAGCATCGGGCCCGCGACGACGTCGCCGATGGCATAGACGCCCTTCAGGCTGGTGGCAAAATGCGGATCGATCTGCACGCGGCCGCGATTGTCGAGCGCAACGCCGGCTTCCTTCAGGCCGAGCCCATCGGTGTAGGGCACGCGGCCGATGCAGACGAGCACGACGTCGGCTTCCAGCGTCTCCGCAGCGCCGCCGGCGGCGGGCTCGATCGTCGCCTTCAGCGTCTTGCCGGAGGTATCAACGGCGGTGACCTTGGCGCCGAGCTTGAATGCAAAGCCCTGCTTCTCGAGGATGCGCTGGAATTGCTTGGCGATCTCGCCGTCCATGCCGGGCATGATGCGATCCAGGAATTCGACGACGACGACTTCGGCGCCGAGCCGCTTCCACACCGAGCCGAGCTCGAGGCCGATCACGCCGGCGCCGACGACGAGCAGCTTGCCGGGGACCTTGTCCAGCGACAGCGCGCCGGTGGACGAAACGATGCGCTTCTCGTCGATCTCGATGCCCTTGAGACGCGCGATGTCCGAGCCGGTGGCGATCACGATGCTCTTGGTCTCGACGACCTGCGACTTGCCGTCGGCGGAGACTTCGACCTTGCCGGTGCCGAGAATCTTGCCGGTGCCCTTGAGCACGTCGATCTTGTTCTTCTTCATCAGGAACTCGACGCCCTTGACGTTGCCGTCGATGCCCTGCTGCTTGAAGTTCATCATCGCCGGAAGCTCGAGCTTCGGCGCGGAGACCGACACGCCCATCTTGGCGAAGGAGTGCGCGGCCTCCTCGAACATTTCGGAAGCGTGCAGCAGCGCCTTCGAGGGCATGCAGCCGACATTGAGGCAGGTGCCGCCGAGCGTTGCGTTCTTTTCGACCACGGCGACTTTCATGCCGAGCTGGGCTGCGCGCACCGCGCAGACATAACCGCCCGGTCCGGTGCCGATGACGACGAGATCGTAGGTAGCCATGAGAGAAAGTCCCGTGAGTTTAGCGTGGAAAGATGCGTCAGCGTCCGCGCGGCGCGTCAGCGTCCGCCGGACACATCGAGAATGGCTGAGGTGACGTAGGAGGCATCGTCCGACATCAGCCAGACGATGGCGTTGGCGATTTCCTCGGCAGTGCCGACGCGCTTCATCGGCACCAAATGGGCCAGACGATGGGCGCGGTCGGGTTCGCCGCCGGCGGCGTGGATTTCGGTGTCGATCAGGCCGGGCCGGATCGCCGCGACGCGGATGCCTTCGCCAGCGACCTCGTAGCCGAGCCCGACGGTGAAGGAATCGACCGCGCCCTTGGATGCGGCGTAATCGACATAGGTGTTGGGTGCGCCGAGCCGGGCTGCGACCGACGACAAATTGACGATGACGCCGCCCTTGCCGCCGTGCTTTGTCGACATCCGCTTCACCGCCTCGCGCGCGCAGAGGATGGAGCCGGTGACGTTGACCGCCATCACGCGCTGGATGCGCTCGGCCGACATCTCGTCGACGCGCACGCCGCTCTTGCCGACGATGCCGCCGTTGTTGACGAGGGCGCCGAGCGTGCCGAATTTGTCCGCTGCCTGAACAGATCGAGGATGTCGCTTTCCTCGGCGACATCGCATTTCACCGCGATGGCCTTGCCGTTGCTGGCCGCGATCTGCGCGACGACTTCGTCCGCCGCCTGCTTGTTGCTGGCGTAGCCGACGACGACACGGAAGCCGCGTGCGGCCGCCGCGATCGCGGTCGCCCGCCCGATGCCGCGGCTCCCGCCGGTGATGACAACGACTTTATCGGTCATGCGCGCCTCCATGGTTCGACACGCGCCGTCGCGTGAGGGCGACGGCGCTCGCAGAGCATCAGCGATCAGAGATCGAGCACCAGGCGCGCCGGATCTTCCAGGCTCTCCTTGACGCGGACGAGGAAGGTGACGGCTTCCTTGCCGTCGATGACGCGGTGATCGTAGGACAGCGCCAGGTACATCATCGGGCGGACCTCGATCTTGCCGCCGACGACCATCGGCCGCTCCTGGATCTTGTGCATGCCGAGGATGCCGGACTGTGGCGCGTTGAGGATTGGGGTCGACATCAGCGAGCCGTAGATGCCGCCATTGGTGATGGTGAAGGTACCGCCCTGCATCTCGTCGATCTTGAGCTGGCCGTCACGGGCGCGGCGGCCGAAATCGGCGATGCCCTTCTCGATGTCGGCGATCGACTTGTGGTCGCAGTCACGCACCACGGGCACGACGAGGCCCTTGTCGGTGCCGACGGCGACGCCGATGTGATAGTAGTTCTTGTAGATCAGGTCGGTGCCGTCGATCTCGGCGTTGACGGCCGGGATGTCCTTCAGCGCCTGCACGACGGCCTTGGTGAAGAAGCCCATGAAGCCGAGCTTGCTGCCGTGCTTCTTCTCGAACGCGTCCTTGTAGTGCGCGCGCAGCGCCATGACGTTGGTCATGTCGACCTCGTTGAAGGTCGTGAGCATGGCCGCGGTGTTCTGCACGTCCTTGAGGCGGCGCGCGATGGTCTGGCGCAGCCGGGTCATCTTGACGCGCTCTTCGCGGGCGGCGTCATCGGCCGGCGACAGCGCGCGGACCTGAACGGCGGCGGCGGGCTGGTTGACCGGGGTCGGCGCAGAGGCCGCGCGCTCGATCGCGGCGAGCATGTCGCCCTTGGTGACGCGGCCGTCCTTGCCGGAGCCCGGAACGGTCGAAGCGTCGATGCCGGTCTCGGCCGAGAGCTTGCGCACGGAGGGGGCGAGCGGGGCGTCGGCCGGCGGCGCCTTCGCGGCCGGAGCCGGTGCGGCAGCAGCCGCCGCGGCGGCCGGAGCAGCAGCGGGCTTGGCGGGAGCAGCGGCCGGCTTGGCCGCGCCAGCGGCGCCTTCGGTGATCTGGCCGAGCAGCGCGCCCACGGCAACGGTCGCGCCGTCAGCGGCGATGATCTCGCTCAGCGTGCCGGCGGAGGGCGCCGGGACTTCGATGGTGACCTTGTCGGTCTCGAGCTCCACCAAGGGCTCGTCAACGGCGACGGGGTCGCCGGCCTTCTTGAACCAGCGGCCGATGGTGGCCTCGGTGACGGATTCGCCGAGCGTCGGCACACGAATTTCAGTCATGGTCTTTTCCTTAAGGGATCGCCAATGCGGTCATGAATTCCAATTGTCACGGCCAGCGAAAAGCAGGCCATCCAGCAAGCCGGGACGTTCGCATTCACGAGGACGCCATGGCATGCCGGATGCCCCGCTTTTGGCGGGGCATGACGCAGTTCAAAAAGTTCAGCTCAGTGCTTCGTCCAGGAACGCCTTCAGCTGAGCCTGATGCTTGGACATCAGACCCGTGGCGGTCGCGGCGGAAGCGGCGCGGCCGACATAACGCGGACGCCGGCTCACACCGTTCACCTGGTTCAGCACCCACTCCAGATAGGGCTCGATGAAGTGCCAGGCACCCATGTTGCGGGGCTCTTCCTGGCACCACACCACTTCGGCCTTCTTGAAGCGCGACAGCTCGGCCACCAGCGCCTTCAGCGGCACCGGATAGAGCTGCTCGACGCGCATCAGGTAGATGTCGTCGATGCCGCGCTTCTCGCGCTCCTCGTAGAGGTCGTAATAGACCTTGCCGGAGCAGAGCACGATGCGGCGGATCTTCTCGTCCGGAACGAGCTTGATGGCATCGGTCGGCAGCATCTGGGCGTCGTCGTACAGGATGCGGTGGAAGGTCGTTCCCTTCGCAAGCTCCTCGAGACGCGACACCGCCCGCTTGTGACGCAGCAGCGACTTCGGCGTCATCAGGATCAGGGGTTTACGGATCTCGCGATGCAGCTGCCGGCGCAGCACGTGGAAGTAGTTCGCCGGCGTGGTCGGGTAGACCACCTGCATGTTGTCTTCCGCGCACATCTGCAAGTAACGCTCGAGGCGCGCCGAGGAGTGCTCCGGTCCCTGCCCTTCATAGCCGTGCGGCAAGAGGCAGACGAGGCCGGACATGCGCAGCCATTTGCGCTCGCCCGAGGAGATGAACTGGTCGAACACGACCTGCGCGCCGTTGGCGAAGTCGCCGAACTGCGCTTCCCACAGGGTCAGCGTGTTCGGCTCGGCGAGCGAATAGCCATATTCGAAGCCGAGCACGGCTTCTTCCGACAGCAGCGAGTTGATGACCTCGTAATGGCCCTGCTCGTGGCCGAGATGGTTGAACGGCGTGTAGCGGCTCTCGTCTTCCTGGTCGATCAGGACCGAGTGGCGCTGCGAGAAGGTGCCGCGCTCGGAATCCTGGCCGGACAGCCGGACGTGATGGTTCTCGTTGAGCAGCGAGCAGAACGCCAGCGCTTCGCCGGTCGCCCAGTCGATGCCGGCGCCGCTGTCGATCGCCTTGGAGCGGTTCTCCAGGAAGCGCTGGATGGTGCGGTGGACGCGGAAACCATCCGGCACCTTGGTGATCTTGCGGCCGATATCCTTCAGCGCGGTGATGTCGACGCCGGTGACGCCGCGGCGGGCGTCCTCTTCCTGGTCGGCGATCTTGAAGCCCGCCCACTTGCCGTCGAGCCAGTCGGCCTTGTTCGGCTTGTAGGAGGTGCCGGCCTCGAACTCGGCATCGAGCCGCGCGCGCCAGTCGGCCTTGGCCTTGTCGACCTCGCCCTCGGTCATCACGCCTTCGCTGATGAGGCGGCGGGCGTAGAGCTCGAGCGTGGACGGATGCGCCGCGATCTTCTTGTACATCACCGGCTGGGTGAACGCCGGCTCGTCGCCCTCGTTATGGCCATGCCTGCGGTAACAGAACATGTCGATGACGACGGGCTTGTGGAACTTCTGCCGGAATTCGGTCGCGACCTTGGCCGCGAACACCACGGCTTCCGGATCGTCGCCGTTCACATGGAAGATCGGCGCGTCGATCATCTTCGCCACATCCGACGGATAGGGCGAGGAACGCGAGTAACGCGGATAGGTGGTGAAGCCGATCTGGTTGTTGACGATGAAGTGCACGGAGCCGCCGGTGCGGTAGCCCTTCAGGTCCGACAGACCGAAGCATTCCGCGACCACGCCCTGGCCGGCGAACGCGGCGTCGCCGTGCATCAGCAGCGGCATGACGGAGATGCGCATATCCGGCGGATCGCCGTGCTGGTCCTGCTTGGCGCGGACCTTGCCGAGCACGACGGGATCGACGATCTCGAGATGCGAGGGATTGGCGGTCAGCGACAGATGGATGCGGTTGCCGTCGAACTCGCGGTCCGAGGAGGCGCCGAGGTGATACTTGACGTCGCCGGAGCCTTCGACCGCGTCAGGGTTGGCCGAGCCGCCCTTGAACTCGTGGAACAGCGCGCGGTGGGCCTTGCCCATCACCTGGGTCAGCACGTTGAGGCGGCCGCGATGCGGCATGCCCAGCACGATTTCCTTCACGCCGAGATTGCCGCCGCGCTTGATGATCTGCTCGAGCGCGGGGATCAGGGATTCAGCACCGTCGAGACCGAAACGCTTGGTGCCGGTAAACTTGGTATCGCAGAACTTTTCAAAGCCTTCGGCTTCGACCAGCTTGGTCAGGATGGCTCTGCGGCCCTCGCGGGTGAAGGAGATTTCCTTATCGGGCCCCTCGATGCGCTCCTGGATCCAGGCCTTCTGCGCGGCATTGCTGATATGCATGAACTCGACGCCGAGCGTCTGGCAGTAGGTGCGCTCGCAGATCGCGGTGATCTCGCGCAGCGTGCCGTATTCGAGACCGAGCACGTGATCGAGGAAGATCTTGCGGTCGAAATCGGCCTCGCTGAAGCCGTAGGTGCGCGGGTCGAGCTCTTCGCGGTTGCGCGGCGCCTCGATGCCGAGCGGATCGAGCTTGGCGTGGAAGTGGCCGCGCATGCGGTAGGAGCGGATCAGCATCAAGGCGCGGACCGAGTCGCGCGTCGCCTGGAGCAGATCGGCGGAGGAGATATCGGCGCCCTTGGCCTGCGCCTTGGCGGCGATCTTGCCGCCGACCGCCTTCTCGACCTCGGCCCAGTTGCCGTCGAGGGCGGAGGTCAGGTCGTCCTGCGGCGTCAGCGGCCAGTTGGCGCGCTCCCAGGACGGGCCCTCGGCGTTCCTGCGGACGTCGTCCGGCTGGTCCTTCAGGCTCTTGAAGAACTCCTGCCACTCGGCGTCGACCGAGGACGGGTCCTTCTCGTAGCGGGCGTAGATTTCGTCGATGTAGGTGGCGTTGGTGCCCTGCAAAAAAGATGAGAGGGCAAAGGCTGCGTTCGCGTCTTGGCGAGACATACTTGAGTTCCTGGCGATTTCGGTTCGCGCATAACAAACGGCGCTGGCGCTGGGCTCCCCGGCAGAGGCCCAGCGCGATTGGCACCATTTACCCTATTTGCTGCGAAACTTCGCCCGGAAAAGTACGAAGAAGTGAATTAGCCTTTCAACTTTTCGGCAAGCGTGTGCCCGAGGCGGGCGGGCGACGGCGACACTGTAATCCCAGCCGATTTCATCGCGTCGGTCTTGGAACCGGCGTCGCCCTTGCCGCCTGAAATGATCGCGCCGGCATGACCCATGCGGCGGCCGGGAGGGGCGGTGACGCCGGCGATGAAGCCGACCATCGGCTTCTTGCGGCCGCGCTTGGCCTCGTCCTTGAGGAACTGGGCGGCGTCCTCCTCGGCGGAACCGCCGATCTCGCCGATCATGATGATCGATTCCGTCTTGGGGTCGGCGAGCAGCATTTCCAGCACGTCGATGAACTCGGTTCCCTTGACCGGGTCGCCGCCGATGCCGACCGCGGTGGTCTGGCCGAGGCCTTCCTGCGAGGTCTGGAACACGGCTTCATAGGTCAGCGTGCCGGAGCGGGAGACGATGCCGACGCTGCCGGTCTTGAAGATGTTGGCCGGCATGATGCCGATCTTGCATTCGCCGGCGGTCATGACGCCCGGGCAGTTCGGCCCGATCAGGCGGGACTTGGAACCGGCCAGCGAGCGCTTCACGCGGACCATGTCGATGACCGGAATGCCTTCCGTGATGCAGACGATCAGCGGGATCTCGGCGTCGATGGCTTCGCAGATCGCATCGGCCGCGCCCGGCGGCGGCACGTAGATCACCGACGCGTCCGCGCCGGTCTTCTCACGCGCGTCGCGCACGGTGTCGAACACCGGCAGGCCCAGATGCGTCGAGCCGCCTTTGCCCGGCGAAGTGCCGCCGACCATCTTGGTGCCGTAGGCAATCGCGGCCTCCGAATGGAAGGTGCCGTTCTTGCCGGTGAAGCCCTGGCAGATGACCTTGGTGTTCTTGTCGATCAGGATGGACATGAGGTCTGCTTTCGCGAAACTAACGAGTGAGAGGTCAGTGGATGCGGCGGTAGACGCCGGTGAGCACGTCAGCCCAGCCTTCCGCGTCCGGCGAGAACTGGATCTTCAACGAGTAGGAATTGTCGTCGATGATCTCGTAGACGTGGCGCGCATTGCCGCGGAGCGAGCCGCGCACCAGCGTCAGGGTCTTGCCGACCCACCCGCCGGAGGCGGGCGAAGGCGGCGTGTAGCCGAGCGAGTCGTACCAGAACAATTTGTAGGTCCGGTCCTCGCGGTCGAAGGTGAAGATGCCGTGGGTGGCGAAGATCTGCTTGCCGTCGCGCATCTGGACCGAGTCCTGGATCAGGTAGAACCCGTTGAGATCCATGCGCGCGACGGTGTGCGAGGTGGCCGGCCCGCCCGCCGTCCAGCGCGACGGGAAGACCACCTCTTCGCCATCCCATTCGCCGGCGAACGCGGCGAGACGCGCGTGCTCTGCAAGCGGAGATGATGCGGCGAGATGGTCCTGGGCCATGGCGTTAGCCTCCCTTGACGGCCTTCACGATCTTCTGCGCGGCGTCGTCGAGATTGTCGGCCGGCACCACGTTCAGACCGGATTCAAGGATGATCTTCTTGCCGAGCTCGACATTGGTGCCTTCGAGGCGAACCACCAGCGGCACGCTGAGGCCGACCTCGCGCACGGCGGCCGTGACGCCCTCGGCGATCACGTCGCACTTCATGATGCCGCCGAAGATGTTGACCAGGATGCCTTTCACGTTGGGATCGGCGGTGATGATCTTGAACGCGGCCGCGACCTTCTCCTTGCTGGCGCTGCCGCCGACGTCGAGGAAGTTCGCCGGCGCCATGCCGTAGAGCTTGATGATGTCCATCGTCGCCATGGCGAGACCGGCGCCGTTGACCATGCAGCCGATGTTGCCGTCGAGGGTGACGTAGTTGAGGTCGTACTTGGACGCCTCGATTTCCTTGGCGTCTTCCTCGGTCTCGTCGCGCAGCGCGAGCACCTCGGGATGACGGAACAGCGCGTTGTCGTCGAACGACACCTTGGCGTCGAGCACGCGGAGCTGACCCTGCTTGGTCACGACCAGCGGGTTGATCTCCAGCATCGACATGTCCTTGGCGACGAATGCCGCGTAGAGCTGCGCGGTGAGCTTCTCGGCCTGCTTGGCGAGATCGCCCGAGAGCTTCAGCGCGTTGGCGACGGTGCGGCCGTGATGGCCCATGATGCCGGTCGCGGGATCGACCGAGAAGGTGACGATCTTTTCGGGCGTGTTGTGCGCGACGTCCTCGATGTTGACGCCGCCTTCGGTCGACACGACGAACGAGACGCGCGAGGTCTCGCGGTCGACCAGCAGCGAGAGATAGAACTCCTTGTCGATGTCGGAGCCGTCCTCGATGTAGAGGCGGTTGACCTGCTTGCCGGCAGGGCCGGTCTGGATCGTCACGAGCGTCGCGCCGAGCATCTGCTTGGCGAATTCGGAGACCTCGGCGGCCGACTTGGCGATGCGGACACCGCCCTTGTCGCCGGCGGAGGCTTCCTTGAACTTGCCCTTGCCGCGGCCACCGGCATGGATCTGGCTCTTCACCACATAGACCGGACCGGGCAGCGCCTTGGCGGCGGCCTCCGCGTCTGCGGCTTTAAGGACCGGCACGCCCTTGGAGATTGGGACGCCGAACTCGCCCAGCAGCGCTTTGGCCTGATATTCATGGATATTCATATGGTCGCTCCCTGAATCCGCGGGCGGTGACCTCGTAGGCCCACCTCAGTCTTGTGGCTGGCATACCATATACCACAGGAACTGCAACCCGGATTCTTTGACATCGAGATCTTTGGACTGCTGAGCCGGAACCCGCCAAGCCTTCAACAAGAGTTGCAGCCGGGCCCCAGAAGTGAAACCGCCGAAGACCGGTTTTCCGATCTTCGGCGGGATTTGTTTGCGCCTTAGCGGCCGAGAAGATCGGGGGCGATCTTCTTGCAGGCGTCGACCAGGCCCTGCACCGCGCCGACCGACTTGTCGAAGGCCTCGCGGTCCTTGCCGGCGAGCTCGATCTCGACGACGCGCTCGACACCCTTGGAGCCGATCACGACGGGCACGCCGACATACATGTCCTTCACGCCGTATTCGCCGTTGAGGTAGGCGGCGCTGGGCAGCACGCGCTTCTTGTCACGCAGATAGCTCTCGGCCATCGCGATCGCGGAAGCGGCCGGGGCGTAGAAGGCCGAGCCGGTCTTGAGCAGGTTGACGATCTCGGCGCCGCCGTTGCGGGTGCGGTCGACGATCTCGTCGAGGCGCGCCTGCGAGGTCCAGCCCATCTTGACGAGGTCAGGCAGCGGGATGCCGGCGACGGTGGAGTACTTCACCAGCGGCACCATGGTGTCGCCGTGGCCGCCGAGCACGAAGGCGGTGACGTCTTCAACGGAGACGTTGAATTCGTCGGCCAGGAAGTAGCGGAAGCGCGCAGAGTCCAGCACGCCGGCCATGCCAACGACCTTCTTGTGCGGCAGGCCCGAGGCCTTCTGGAGCGCCCACACCATGGCGTCGAGCGGGTTGGTGATGCAGATGACGAAGGCGTCGGGGGCATACTTCTTGATGCCGGCGCCGACCTGCTCCATGACCTTGAGGTTGATGGAGAGGAGATCGTCGCGGCTCATGCCGGGCTTGCGCGGCACGCCGGCGGTGACGATGCAGACCTTGGCGTTGTCGAGCGCCTCGTAGGAGTTCGCGCCGGTGTAGTGAGCGTCAAAGCCGTCGACCGGGGAGGACTGCGCAATGTCGAGCGCCTTGCCCTGCGGCACGCCCTCGGCGATGTCGAACATCACGACGTCGCCCAGTTCTTTCAGGCCGATGAGGTGAGCCAGCGTTCCGCCGATCTGACCGGAGCCAATCAAAGCAATCTTGTCGCGCGCCATGTGAACCTGTCCTTTAGACACGTAAGGAGGGGAAAACTGACAGGGTGGTTATCCCTTTCGCTTCGCCCGTTCAAGTCGGTGGATGCCCAATTGTCGGGCTTGCCGAGATCGCAGCCAGCATACCCCCGTCCGTCATTCCGGGATGCGCCGACAGGCGCAGGCCCGGAATCCATCGGGCTGCAGAGTTGGTGGCGCGATGGATTCCGGGCTCGCGACTTTGTCGCGCCCCGGAATGACGGCGGAGAAAATGGTGAAATAGGACTTAAGTCTCCACCAGCCCCTTAGTGGAGCCGCTGGCGGTGGAATCCTTGCGGCCGTGAGGCAGCGCCAGATAGGATTCCGAGCTCATTTCGATCAGGCGCGAGGCGGTCCGCTTGAACTCGTTGGCCTCGTTGCCCTCGTCGGCGACGTACAGCGAGATCGGGTTGGCGTCGGCCGAGGCCATCAGCTTCACGGCATTGTCATAGAGCGTATCGATCAGCGTGATGAAGCGCTTGGCGGCGTTGCGCTGGGAGAAGTCCATCACTGGAATATGGTCGACCAGGATGGTGTGATAGTCGTGCGCGAGCCTGAGGTAATCCGATGCGCCCAGCGGCTTCTCGCAGAGATCGGCGAACGAGAACCGCGCCACGCCATGGGCCGAGCACGGCACGTGCAGGATGCGGCCCTTGATCGAAATATCGCGCGACTTGCATTTGGCGCTGCCGCTCATCCGCGACCAGGCGCGGTCGAGGGCTGCGTCCGCATCGCCATCCGCCGGCGTCAGCCACATCGGCACGCCCTGAAGCTTCTCCAGCCGGAAGTCGGTGCGCGCATCGAGCCGCGCCACGTCCATGTGGTCGGTGATCTGCTTGATGAAGGGCAGGAACAGCGAACGGTTGAGGCCGCCCTTGTAGAGATCGTCGGGCGCGACGTTGGAGGTTGCGACCACCACGGTGCCGAGATCGAACAGCTTTGCGAACAGGCGGCCGAGGATCATCGCGTCCGCGATGTCGGTGACGTGGAATTCGTCGAAGCAAAGCAGCCAGCTCTCCTCGAAGATCGCGTTCGCGGTCAGCGCGATGACGTCGCCGTCGGCGATCTCGCCGCGCGCGATGCTCTGGCGATAGTCGTAGATGCGCTCGTGCACATCGGCCATGAACTCGTGGAAATGCGCGCGGTGCTTGTGCTCGACCGAGGAGTGCTGGAAGAACAGGTCCATCAGCATGGTCTTGCCGCGGCCGACCTCGCCATGGATGTAGAGCCCGTGCGGCGCCTCGTCCTTGTCACTGCTGAACAGACGGCTGAGCAGGCCCTGCTTGCGCTGCGGCTTGTAGCTGCCGAGCCGCTGGTCGAGCGCCGCATAGGCTTCGGCGACTTCGGCCTGCGCGGCATCGGGCTCGATCGCGCCGTCGGCGATCTGGGCCTGATAGGCCTCGCGGAATGGGGAACTGGGGGTCGAGAGCATGGCTCTTTACCGCCAGAGACGAACGGAAATTGCAAGCCGTGAATTGGTGTCAGGGGTATGCGAATTTCCTCACTCTCCCCGCAGGCGGGGAGAGGTAAAGACCTACTCACACAGCTCGTAGGCGTCCTCGACCACATACGGTCCGCCGCCGGTCGATGCACGGGACGAGAACAAGACAAAACGTTCGGCCATGAACGCCTTGCTCGGGAAGTAGCCGCGCAGCGACAGATAGTCGGCGACGTCACGGTCGGTGGCGTCGTGCAGTCGCGCCAGCGTGACGTGCGGGATGAACTTGCGTCCCTCCGGATTAAGGCCGATCCGCTGCATCATCCGCTCGAGCTCGGCCTGCAATTCGATCAGCGGCTTGCTCGGCGCGATGGTGGCGACCACCGCGCGCGGCTTGCGGCCGCCGAAGCTCGTCAGCCCCTGCACCTTCACCTCGAACGGTTTGCGGTTGACGCGAAACAGCATCGAGGCGATCTCGTTGGCGGAGACGCCGTCGATATCGCCGATGAAGCGCAAGGTGACGTGATAATTTTCGGGATCGATCCAGCGGGCGCCGGGAAGGCCGCCCCTCAAGTTGGAAAGCGTCTGGCCGATCTCGGCCGGAATTTCCAGACCAGTGAACAAACGCGGCATCGTTTCGCACTCCCGATGCTTGGGTACGGTCCCTTGAAGCAGGACCTTATCCAAATTAGAGCCGGCGACGAATCACCGGTACCCTGATTCCTATCGCAGTTGTGTGACTCTGCGAAGCATCGCGCGGGCCACCCCGGGAAAACCCTGGGAATTAGGGTTAGCGTTGCCTGCTTTTCAACGGCGTTGCTCGCTTATGTTGCGCAGGAATGCCTCCACCGTGGGCATCATGTTGCCGACGATGATGTCGACGCCCGCCGCGGTCGGATGGATGCCGTCGGCCTGGTTGAGCTTGGCGTCGGCCGCAACGCCGTCGAGAAAGAACGGATAGAGCGGCACGTCGAATTGTTTCGCAAGATCCGGATAAATCGAATTGAATCGGGCGGCGTAGTCGGCGCCGTAATTCGGCGGCGCCAGCATGCCGCACAGCATCACCGGAATCCTGCGCGCCTTCAGCCGCTGGACGATGTCGGTCAGCGCGGTGCGCGTCAGGCCGGGATCGATGCCGCGCAGCGCGTCGTTGGCGCCGAGCTCGACGATCACCCCCTCGGTTCCCTCAGGGACCGACCAGTCGAGCCGGTCGCGGCCGCCGGAGGCGGTGTCGCCGGACACCCCGGCATTGGTCATTTCAACCTCTATGCCTTTGGCCTGCAAGGATTTTTGAAGTTTCGTGGGGAATGCCTCCTGGGCCGGGAGGCCGAGGCCGGCGCTCAGGGAATCGCCGAGGACCACCAGCTTGAGCGGTTTGGCGGCCGGCTGGGCCTGTGCCGACGCATTTGTCGCAATTGTCATCACGGCGAGCACCAACACGGCTATGTGCATGAACAATCCGTAACGCCTCTCGACCGCGCTATCGGAGTTGCCATATGACCGGACCATGGACACTCGCATCGAATCCTCTTCGCTCGCCGGCACCACGCCGGACACCATCGCCATCTCCAACGTCAATCTCTCATTGGGTACGGGCGCGGCACGCGTTCACATCCTCAAGGATATCAGCTTGCGGGTCGCCTCGGGCGAGACGATTGGCCTGATCGGCCCGTCAGGCTCGGGCAAATCCACGCTGCTGATGGTGATGGCGGGGCTGGAGCGTCCTGATAGCGGAGAGGTGGTGGTGAACGGCACGCCTTTCAATGCCCTCGACGAGGACGCGCTCGCCCGCTTCCGCGGCCGCCAGGTCGGCATCGTCTTCCAGTCCTTCCATCTGATCCCGACCATGACGGCGCTGGAGAATGTCGCCGTGCCGCTCGAGCTTGCCGGCAATCCCGAGGCCGCGAAACGCGCGGCGCAGGAGCTGCAATCGGTCGGGCTCGGCGACCGCCTGCATCATTATCCGACGCAGCTTTCCGGCGGCGAGCAGCAGCGCGTCGCGCTCGCGCGCGCGCTGGCGCCCGATCCCGCGATCCTCGTCGCCGACGAGCCGACCGGCAATCTCGACGAGGCAACCGGAAAACAGATCGTCGACCTGCTCTTCACCAAGCATGCCGAGCGCGGCATGACCCTGGTGCTGGTCACGCACGATTCCTCGCTCGCGCATCGCTGCGATCGCGTGATCCGCCTGCGCTCCGGGCGCATCGACACGCAGTCTGCGCCGGCATGAGCGCCGCGGCCGAACCGTTCGTGCGGCCCAACGCCGCCGCGTTGTCGCTCCGCTACGCCTTACGCGAATTGCGCGGGGGTCTGCGCGGCTTCTACGTCTTCATCGCCTGCATCGCGCTCGGCGTGATGGCGATCGCCGGCGTCGGCTCGGTGTCGGCGAGCCTCTCCGACGGCCTCGCCCGCGAAGGCCGCACGCTGCTCGGCGGCGACGTCTCCTTCGTGCTGTTCCAGCGCGAGGCCAAGCCCGAGGAAGTCGCTTTCCTGCGTTCGCGCGGCACCGTCTCGACCGCCGCGACCCTGCGCGGCATGGCGCGCTCGGCCGACGGCCAGCTCGCGCTGGTCGAGATGAAGGCGGTCGACGACACCTATCCGATGCTCGGCCAATTGACGCTGGCGCCACAGCTAGCGATGTCCGACATCCTTGCGGAGCGTGACGGCGCGTTCGGCGCGGCTGCCGATCCGACGCTGCTGGCGCGGCTCTCGCTCAAGACCGGCGACCGCGTCACCATCGGCTCGGCGACCTTCCAGATCCGCAGCACCGTCGAAGCCGAGCCCGACAAGCTCGCCGGCGGCATCGGCTTCGGCCCGCGCTTCCTGATCAGCGAGGCGGGCCTGCGGGCCACCGGCCTGATCCAGCCCGGCAGCCTAGTGCGCTGGGTCTACCGGGTGAAGCTGCCCGATACCGCCAACAACGAGCGCGCCACCGACGCCTTCATCGCCGATGCGCGCAACGCCGCGCCGCAGGCCGGCTGGGAAGTCCGCAGCCGCTCCAACGCCTCGCCGCAGCTCGAGCGCAACATCAGCCGCTTCACGCAGTTCCTGACGCTGGTCGGCCTCGCCGCGCTGCTGGTCGGCGGCGTCGGCGTCGCCAACGCGGTGAAGAGCCATATCGACCGGAAGCTCGAGGTGATCGCGGCCTTCAAGGCCGTCGGCGCCACGGGCCGCGACGTGTTCGGCATCTATCTCGCCCAGGTCATCCTGCTGGCCGCGATCGGGTCCGTGATCGGGCTCGCGCTCGGCGCCGCCATGCCCTTCGCCATCGTCGGGCTGTTCGGCAAGCTGCTGCCGCTGCCGGTGGTGCCGGCCGTGCACGCTGACGAGCTCGCGCTGTCCTTCGTCTACGGCCTCTTGACCGCGCTCGCCTTCGGCCTGTGGCCGCTCGGACGGGTGCACGACGTGCCGGTCGCCGCACTGTTCCGCGACACCATCAGCTCCGAATGGCACCGGCCGCGCTGGAGCTATCTCGTGTTCATGGGCGTCGTGATCGCCCTGCTCGTCGCGGTCGTGATCGGCCTGTCCTTCGACAAACGCATCGCGGCGGTGTTCGTGGCCTCCTCGGTCGTCGTGTTCGCGCTGCTGCGCGGCATCGCCGCCCTGCTGATGACGATCGCGCGGCGGATGCCGCGGACGCGGCTGCCGATGCTGCGGCTCGCGATCGCCAACATCCACCGGCCCGGCGCGCTGACGCCCTCGGTCGTGCTATCGCTCGGCCTCGGGCTCGCCGTGCTCGTCACCATCACCCAGATCGACGGCAATCTGCGCCGGCAGTTCCTCGCGGCCCTGCCGGACCAGGCGCCGTCGTTCTTCTTCATCGACATTCCGAGCACGCAGGCCGCGCAGTTCGACGGCTATCTGCGCCAGATCGCGCCCGGCGCCAAGGTCGAGGACGTGCCGATGCTGCGCGGGCGCATCGTCGCCGCACGCGGCGTCCGCGCCGAAGAGCTCAAGCCGACGACCGATTCCGAGTGGGTGCTGCAAAGCGACCGCGGCCTCACCTATACCGGCGAGCTGCCGAAGGGCTCCAAGGTGGTCGAGGGCGAGTGGTGGAGCGCCGACTATTCCGGCCCGCCGCTGGTCTCGATGGAGAAGAAGATCGCCGACGGGCTCGGCCTCAAGCTCGGCGACGAGGTCGTGGTCAACGTGCTCGGCCGCGACATCCCGGCGAAGATCAGCAATCTGCGCAACATCGACTGGCAGGGGCTCGGCATCAATTTCGTCCTGGTGTTCTCGCCGAACGCCTTCAAGGGCGCGCCGCATACCCATATCGCGACGCTGACGGAAGCCGGCAGCAATGCCGAAGGCGACGGCAGGATCATCAAGCAGGTGGCCGACACCTACCCGATGGTGACGAGCGTGCGCGTGCGCGAGGTGATGGAGACGGTCGGCTCGGTCGTGACCAATCTTGCGCTGGCGATCCGCGGCGCGAGCGCCGTGACCCTGATCTCGGCGATCCTGGTGCTCGGCGGGGCGCTCGCGGCCGGCCATCGCCACCGGGTCTACGATGCGGTGATCCTGAAGACGCTGGGCGCGACGCGGCTGCGGCTGCTCGGCGCCTATGCGCTCGAATACCTCCTGATCGGGCTTGCAACCGCGGTCTTCGGCGTGATCGCCGGCAGCATCGCCGCCTGGATGATCGTGACGCGGCTGATGACGCTCAGCTTCGTCTGGCAGGCCGGCAGCGCGGCCGGCGTGGTCGTGGCCGCCCTGGTCGTCACCGTCGGGCTAGGGCTCGCCGGCACGCTCCTGGCGTTGAACAAAAAGCCCGCCACGGTGTTGCGGAATTTGTGACAAAAGGTAGCGGGCCGCCGCGCGGGTGCGGAAACGCACGATTCTTGCGATTAACCACGTCCGCTCGCCAGGATTGCCGGCGAGGGCGACATTCGGCCGCGCGTGGACGGTTGCAGCGAATGTGTTAGTTTCCCACATATCCAATGGGTTCGGACCCCCGATTGTTAGCCAAAATTTAGTCGGCAGACATCGGTATCCGAGATAGAGTTTGACGAACCGGCGGCATGGCGACCCTCATGCCGGACCGGCCAACCAACGGGAATTCGACCATGTCGGACCTAGACCGTAACTACGCTTCTCCTTTCGGCAGGGCCGCCGGGCGTGTTGACGCCGCGACGGTCGATGCCGGCCTGCGCGCCTACATGCTGCGCATCTACAACTACATGAGCATTGGCCTCGCCATCACGGGCCTTGCCGCACTCGGCGTCTACATGGCCGCCGTGACCGACGTTCCGACCCCGGAAGCCGTCCGCGTCGGCAAGCTGTTCCTGACGCCGTTCGGCTATGCGATGTTCGTCAGCCCCCTGAAGTGGCTGTTCATGCTCGCGCCGCTCGCCATGGTGTTCGTGATCTCCGCTGGCATCAACCGTCTGGCGCCCTCGACCGCCCAGATCCTGTTCTGGGTGTTCTCGGCGCTGATGGGCATCTCGCTGTCGTCGATCTTCCTGGTGTTCACGCACACCTCGATCGTGCGGGTGTTCTTCATCACCGCGGCGACCTTCGGTGCGCTCAGCCTCTACGGCTACACCACCAAGCGTGACCTGACCGGGATGGGCTCGTTCCTGTTCATGGGCCTGATCGGCATCATCATCGCGAGCCTGGTGAATTTGTTCCTGGCGAGCTCGATGCTGCAGTTCATCGTGTCGGTGGTCGGCGTGCTGGTGTTCGCGGGCCTCACCGCCTGGGATACCCAGCGGCTGAAGAACGACTACATCTACGGCTACGCTGCGGCCGGCGGTGACATCGCAGAGCGTGCGGCCATCACCGGCGCGCTGTCGCTGTACCTGAACTTCATCAACCTGTTCACGCTGCTCCTGCAGCTCCTCGGCCAGCGCGATTAAGCGATCGACCAGAGAGAACGACATGAGCCCCGGCCGCAAGGCCGGGGTTTTTTGTTTGGGCCGGGTGCCTCCACGAACACCGCCATTGCGAGCGCAGCGAAGCAATCCAGGGTGCCTCCGCGGATGCATTTCTGGATTGCTTCGTCGCAAGGGCTCCTCGCAATGACGGAGTATATGGAAACGATGTTGCCTCTTCCGGCCGCCGCGGGAAGGCTCTAATCTTTCCCCATGTCCGCACCTGAAATCAGGCCCACCCTTGAGGCCGACCTCCCCGCCATCACCGCCATCTACCAGCAGGCCGTCCGCGAGGGCACGGCGACGTTCGAGCTGGAGCCGCCGGATCTTGCCGAGATGACGCGGCGCTACCGCGCGCTGGTCGACGGCGGCTATCCCTATTTCGTCGCCATCCTCGACGGCAGCGTTGCCGGCTACGCCTATGCCGGCGCCTACCGGCCGCGGCCGGCCTATCGCTTCACGGTCGAGAATTCGATCTATCTCGACCCCTCCTTCCACCGCCGCGGCGTCGGCTCGTTGCTGCTGGAGCGGCTGATCGCCGAGTGCGAGGCGCGCGGCTTCCGCCAGATGATCGCGGTGATCGGCGATTCCGCCAATGCCGGCTCGATCGGCGTGCACACCAAGGGCGGCTTCAGGATGATCGGCACGCATCCCAATGTCGGGCTGAAATTCGGCCGCTGGCTCGACACGGTGATGATGCAGCGCGAGCTCGGCGAGGGCGCCAGCACGGTGCCGGGGAAGTAAGCGTTTCTTCATCGTCATTCCGGGGCGCGACGAAGTCGCGAGCCCGGAATCCATAACCACAGGCCGGGGTTATGGATTCCGGGCCTGCGCCTATCGGCGCATCCCGGAATGACGAGAGGAGTTTGCTACACCACGGCCAGCTTGCGATCGATCACCAGCAGCACGCGCTCGAGCTCGTGGCCGCGGCGCAGGATCAGGCCGGTCGCCGAGATCACGCTGTACATGCCCTGCTTGCGCGCGAGGCGCGGGTCCTTCTCGATGCGATAGATCGGCACTTCCGAGGCACGGCGATAGACCGAGAACACCGCACGGTCCTTCAGGAAGTCGATGGCATAGTCGCGCCACTCGCCGTCGGCGACCATGCGGCCGTAGAGATTGAGAATTCGGCGCAGCTCGAGCCGGTTGAAGGTCACCTGGTTCGGCTGCGCATTCGCAGCGGGGGGACGCGCCGCCGCGCGCTGCTCGCTCGGATCGGCATCCTCCGACGTCAGACTCATGGAGCGCCTCCTGATCGCACGGCATGATCGCGTCCGCGAAAACCGTCCCCGGAACCGCGGATCATGACAATCGCATGATTGCGCCAACCGTTCCCCACCGCAAGGGGCTCTCGAGGGCTGTTTGAAGGGCTCTCGGTGCAACCCATTGAACCGGGGGCGAATCGGAACACACGCAACGGTGGAACTCTGTCGCGACGAACCGTCACGGGATCGTTAGCAGGAATCATAGTATCGCCGCTTTTCCGCCCAGCGCCTGCCGCCCTGCACTGCGAAAAGAGCTGTGTGCGTTGACCCGGTCCTTTCGGTTCCGGATTCCTCAGCCCCCAGCCCCCCGGGGTCGACGGGATCGGGTCTGTACGCGCGACAAGGAGGGCCAACGCGAGTTGGTCCTTTTTTGTTTGTGTCGGGATGTTTCTTCCCCCGCTGTCATTCCGGGACGCGCGAAGCGCGGGCCCGGAATCCATCAATCCAAGGTTCCCAGTTGAGAAATGGATTCCGGGCTCGCGCCAAAGAGGCGCGCCCCGGAATGACGAGGGACAAGATCTTTCCGACACGATCTTGCGTACGCTCTCTCCCCTCATCCTTCGCGCGGCGTCCCGAAGGATCGAGGCCCGAGCGGCATCAGCGGGGCCTTTCATGGTTCTCGCGGCGATGCGCAGCATCGTCCGCCGCGCGCGCAAGGGGCGCGCTCCTCACCATGAGGAGATAGAGCCAGACCGCGCATCAGGAAGAATGCGAAGCGTGCGCGTCAGTGCAGCGACGTGTATGCCGCGCCCAGCATCGGGCCGGGTTTCTCGCGGCTGCCGTCCTGGACATAAACCACCGCGCCATCGACGCCGTCGCGCGTGAGGTTCTCGATCGGCACCGTCCAGCTTTCCGGACGACCGTTCCAGTCGCCGACCTTGAGCAGGTTGCGCACCACGTTGTGATAGGTGATCTGCTGTCCGCGATTTTCGCCTTTGGCGATCGCGATCGGCACTGACTTCGCAATCGAGCAGATCCAGACTTCGCCGTGCGAGATCGCCGGCTCCTTGCTCGCGGCCACCGACACGTTGATCTGCTTGCCCGAGAGCGACATCGTCACCGGCACGCTCATCACGCCCATGCCTTTGTCGGTCTTGCCGATCGCACTCTCGATGCCGGCACGATCACTGCCGACGACATGCGTCGAGCCGTTCACCACGACCTGCGGGGTGTAGACCTCGCGGTCGCCGCGCATGCGCGAATAAGCGCGCTGCCGCGCCGAGAAGCGCGAATCCGCCAGCGTGTCCTTCCAGCCGAGATAATCCCAATAATCGATCGGCATGCTCAGCGCGATGATCGAGGGATCGCTGGAGAGATCGCCGATGATCTTGTCGGCGGGCGGGCAGGAGGAGCAGCCCTGCGAGGTGAAGAGCTCAACCACGGCGCGGGGATCAGCCTCAGCGGGACGGATGACGGCGACGATCGCACAGATGCCGAGTGCTCCCGACCAGAAGGCACCGGACCAACGTGAAATCAGATGAGAAGCCGTCATTGCTGTCATGTCGAACGCCGCACACCGTTGCTCGTGGGAAGGGAAATCTTATCGCCTGATGGTCACCGTAGTCTTACGGGCACGGCACATTCGACCGTCCAGGGCGGAGTTTCCGCCGGGCGGGCCCATCCGAAGCATGCCGCAAACGCGCGAAGGCGGCCTTGTGATAGGCCGCCTTCGTTTAACCTTCTACTCACTTCGCAGTGAGCCACCGTTCACAAATCCGCGCTTAAGCCGCGAGCTTGCGCAGCACGTAGTGCAGGATGCCGCCGTTCCGGTAGTAGTCGAGCTCGTCCAGCGTATCGATGCGGCAAAGCAGCGAAACGCGCTGCAACGAACCGTCGCCGGAGACGATCTCCGCGGTCAGCTTCTGGCGCGGCTTCAGATCGCCGACGAGACCACGCAGCGTGACCTTCTCGTCGCCCTTCAGGCCGAGCGACGACCAGGAGGTGCCTTCCTCGAAGGTCAGCGGCAGCACGCCCATACCGACAAGATTGGAGCGATGGATGCGCTCGAAGCTCTGGCAGATCACCGCGCGCACGCCGAGCAGGCGCGTGCCCTTTGCAGCCCAGTCGCGCGAGGAGCCGTTGCCGTATTCGGCGCCGGCGAACACCACCAGCGGCACCTGCTCCTGCTGGTACTTCATCGCGGCGTCGTAGATCGACATCTGCTCGCCGTCGGGCCAGTGCTTGGTGAGGCCGCCTTCCGGGATGTTGCCGTCGGCGCCCTTGAGCATGAAGTTCTTGATGCGGATGTTGGCGAAGGTGCCGCGCATCATCACTTCATGGTTGCCGCGCCGGGTGCCGTACTGGTTGAAGTCGGCGGGACGCACCTGGTGCTCGCTGAGATACTTGCCCGCGGGCGAGGTGAGCTTGATCGAACCGGCCGGCGAGATGTGGTCGGTGGTGATCTTGTCGCCGAACATGGCGAGGATGCGCGCCTCGACGATGTCGGTGACCGGCTCCGGCTCCTTCTTCATGCCTTCGAAGTAGGGCGGGTTCTGCACGTAGGTCGAGCTCATGTTCCAGCGATAGGTCTCGCTCTCGACGGTCTTGATCTTGCGCCAGTTGGTGTCGCCCTTGAACACGTCGGCATACTTCTTCTTGAAGATCGACGCGGTCACGAACTTCTTCATGAAGGCGTTGATCTCCTTCGACGTCGGCCAGATGTCCTTGAGGTACACCGGCTTGCCGTCCTTGCCTTCACCGAGCGGCTCGACGGCGAGGTTCTTGGTCACGCTACCCGCGAGCGCGTGAGCGACGACCAGCGGCGGCGAGGCCAGATAGTTCGCCTGCACGTCCGGCGAGACGCGGCCTTCGAAGTTGCGGTTACCGGAGAGCACGGCGGCGGCAACGATGCCGTTGTCGTTGATCGACTTCGAGATCTCCTCCGGCAGCGGACCGGAATTGCCGATGCAGGTGGTGCAGCCGAAGCCGACCAGGTTGAAGCCGACCTTGTCGAGGTGGGCCTGGAGGCCGGAATCGGCGAGATAGGCCGCGACCACCTGGCTGCCCGGGGCAAGCGAGGTCTTCACCCACGGCTTGGCCTTGAGGCCCTTCGCCGCGGCATTGCGGGCCAGGAGCCCGGCGCCGATCAGCACGCTCGGGTTCGAGGTGTTGGTGCAGGAGGTGATCGCCGCGATCACGACGTCGCCATGGCCGATCTCGTACTTCTTGCCTTCGACGGCAAAGCGCTTCGCCGGCTCTTCGGTCTTCTTGTACTCATTGGCGAGCGCGACCGAGAAGCCTTCCGCGACCGACGGCAGCGCGATGCGGCCTTCGGGGCGCTTCGGACCGGCCATCGACGGCACGACGTCGGCGAGGTCGAGCGTCAGCGTTTCCGTGAACACCGGATCGGCCGACTTGGCGGTGCGGAACAGCCCCTGCGCCTTGGCATAGGCCTGCACCAGCGCAACGCGCGGTGCGGCGCGGCCGGAGGTCTTGAGGTAGTCGATCGCGGCAGCGTCGACCGGGAAGAAGCCGCAGGTCGCGCCATATTCGGGCGCCATGTTGGCGATGGTCGCCTTGTCGGCGACGGAGAGATGATCGAGGCCGGGGCCGAAGAACTCGACGAACTTGCCGACGACGCCGAGCTTGCGCAGCATCTGCGTCACGGTCAGCACGAGGTCGGTCGCGGTGACGCCTTCCTTCATCGCGCCCTTCAGCTTGAAGCCGACGACGTTAGGCAGCAGCATCGACAGCGGCTGGCCGAGCATGCAGGCTTCCGCCTCAATGCCGCCGACGCCCCAGCCGAGCACGGCGAGACCGTTGACCATCGTGGTGTGGGAATCGGTGCCGACCAGCGAGTCGGGATAGGCGACCTCGAAGGTGCCGGTCTTCTTGCCGACCGTCATCTTCTCCTTCTTGGTCCAGACCGTCTGGGAGAGATATTCGAGATTGACCTGGTGGCAGATGCCGGTGCCGGGCGGCACGACGGAGAAGTTCGAGAACGCCGCCTGGCCCCACTTCAGGAACTCGTAGCGCTCCTGGTTCTGCTTGTATTCCTCGGTGACGTTCTTGGCGAAGGCCTTGTTGTCGCCGAAGAAGTTCACGATCACGGAATGGTCGATGACGAGATCGACCGGCACCAGCGGGTTGATCTTCTCGGCATCGCCGCCGAGCTTCTGCATCGCGTTGCGCATCGCGGCGAGATCGACCACCGCGGGCACGCCGGTGAAGTCCTGCATCAGCACGCGCGCCGGGCGGAACGCGATCTCGTGCTCCAGCGACTTCTTGCGCAGCCATTTGGACACCGCGACGATGTCCGCCTTCTTGACCGAGCGGCCGTCCTCATTGCGCAGGAGGTTCTCGAGCAGGACCTTCATCGAATAGGGGAGTTTCGAAATTCCCTTCAGACCATTCTTCTCGGCCGTGGGCAGGCTGTAATAGACATAGGTCTTGGCGCCGACCTTGAGGGTCTTTTTGCATTTGAAGCTGTCGAGCGAGGTCATGTAGGAAATCCCAATTGTTAGTTATACCCGGCAAGGGGTATTTTAACACCGTCAGCGAATCCGGCTGGGTCGCTTGCAGGGGCAGGTTGAGTTGCTGCATCAAGTAGTTCCGGGCTTATAGAAGCTTTCTAACCGCGCCGCCACAGCCACAAACGTGCCGCAGCAATCCGCGAGCCAAAAATTCCCATGCGCTACCCCAAGTTTTCCTGAGGCCTGGTTTGAACGGGTTGATACGAGGCAAGATGCAGCTTTCCGGACGTAGGGTGATCTGTGTGCGGGGCGGCCGCGAGGTGTTTGCCGGACTCGATTTCGAGGCCGTCTCCGGCGAGGCCGTGGCGGTCGTCGGCCGCAACGGGTCGGGCAAGACCTCGCTGCTGCGGCTGATCGCGGGGCTGCTCATTCCGACTGGCGGGACGATCGCGCTCGATGGCGGCGATGCCGAGCTGACATTGCCTGAGCAATGCCACTATCTCGGCCATCGCGACGCCCTGAAGCCGGCACTGAGCGTGGCGGAAAATCTGTCATTCTGGGCCGATTTTCTGGGCGGCGAGCGACTTGATGCCCATGAGAGCCTCGCCACGGTCGGGCTCGACCACGCCACCCACCTGCCGGCAGCGTTCCTGTCGGCCGGCCAGCGCCGCCGGCTCTCGCTGGCCCGGCTGCTGACGGTGCGCCGCCCGATCTGGCTCCTGGACGAGCCGACCACGGCGCTGGACGTCGCCGGCCAGGACATGTTCGGCGGCCTGATGCGCGACCATCTCGCCCGCGGCGGCCTGATCATCGCGGCGACCCACATGGCGCTGGGGATCGAATCACGCGAGCTGCGGATCGGGGGTGTGGCATGATTCCGACCGACCCTCAGCTTTTCGAGCGGCAAAGCTCCGCTCTACCCGTTCCCTCCCCCCCTGTGGGGGAGGGTCAGGGAGGGGGGTGCCACACAGGGACCCTCTCGATCTACCGAAGTCCTTCCCTGAACCCAAGCACACCTTTTCCGGGGCCACCCCTCTCCCATAGCCGAAGCTTCGCTTCGGCGTCTCTTAAGAGGACGGCCGCCGGAGGCGGCCTACGCCTCCCCCGCAAGGGGGGAGGGAGCGCAGATTGCCTGTGGCGCGAGTCGGGCTCTTGCGATCGTCTCGAAGCCGAAAAGGCAGCCCCATGACCGCCCTGTCCGCCCTCATCCGCCGGGATATCAGGATCGCGCTCCGCGTTGGCGGCGGGGCGCTGATCGGCGTGCTGTTCTTCCTGACCGTGGTGGTGCTGATGCCGTTCGCGGTGGGGCCGGACCTCGCGTTGCTGTCGCGGCTGGGGCCGGCCATTCTCTGGCTCGGCGCCCTGCTGGCGAGCCTGCTGACGCTGGACCGGCTGTTCATGGCCGACCATGAGGACGGCTCGCTCGACCTGATCACGATGAGCCGGACGCCGCTGGAACTCGCCTGTGCGGCGAAAGCGCTGGCGCATTGGCTGGCGGCGGGCCTGCCGCTGATTGTCGCAACCCCCGTGCTCGGGCTCTTGCTGAACCTCGACATGGTCGCGACCGGCGCGGTGGCCCTGACGCTGCTCGCGGGCACGCCGGCCCTGACATTTACCGGCATGATCGGCGCCGCGCTGGCGGTGACGCTGCATCGCGGCGGGCTTTTGATGGCGGTTCTGGTGCTGCCGCTGTCGATCCCGGTGCTGATCTTCGGAGTCGCGGCCTCCCAGGCCGTGATCGTCGGTCCCATGTCGTTCGGCGCGCCGTTCTCGATCCTGTGCGCGCTGTCGCTGGTCAGCCTCGTGATCGGCCCCTTCGCCGCGGCGGCGAGCCTGCGGCATGGTCTCGACTGAGATGAGCTCGACTGACCTTGACCCCGATCAACTTTCGCTGCCCGCTTTTATGCTGATTGCGTGAGTGCTGACCTGTGATTATCAGAATACCATGACGCTGATCGACCTCGCCAACCCGACACGGTTCCTCGCGCTGACGGCGCGGGTGTTGCCGTGGCTTGCGGCCGCGACCGTCATCCTGCTCGCGATCGGCCTCTACCAATCCGCGCTAGCGCCCGACGACTACCAGCAGGGCGCGACCGTGAAGATCATGTTCATCCACGTGCCCAACGCCTGGCTGTCGATGTTCGTGTGGGGCGTGATGAGCATCTCCTCATTGGGCACGCTGGTGTGGCGGCATCCGCTCGCCGACGTCGCCGCGAAGGCGGCAGCTCCGATCGGCGCCGCCTTCACCTTCCTCGCGCTGCTGACGGGCTCGCTGTGGGGCCGGCCGATGTGGGGCACCTATTGGGAATGGGACGCCCGCCTGACCTCGGTGCTGATTCTCTTCCTGATGTATCTCGGCCTGATGGCGCTGTGGCGCGCGGTCGACGATCCCTCGCGCGCGGCGCGCGCCGCCGCGGTGCTGACGCTGGTCGGCGCGATCAACCTGCCCATCATCAAATTCTCCGTCGACTGGTGGAACACGCTGCACCAGCCGGCTTCGGTGATGCGCATGGGCGGCTCGTCGCTCGACAAATCGTTCCTGATTCCGCTGCTGGTGATGGCGATCGCGTTCACGCTGCTGTTCGTCACGTTGCACCTGGCGGCGATGCGCAACGAGATCCTGCGCCGCCGTGTCCGCTCGCTGCAGATGATGCAGGCGAGCCGCATGGCGTTTTCGAGCGAAATGGGCGCCGGTTCGCGTCAAAACAACGCGTCAAACGAAGTCGGGGCCGCGTGATCATGTCGCTCGGTCCCTATGCCTCCTTCATCGTGACGTCCTATGCCGCAGCCGCGCTCGTGGTCGCAATCCTGATCGGTTGGATCGTGCTCGACCATCGCAGCCAGACCCGCCGCCTGCGCGACCTCGACCGCAGCGGCATCACCCGCCGCTCGGGCCGCAGCGCGATGGATCGGCCATGAGCGAGCAGTCGACTTCCGCGAGCCCGCAGCGCCGCACCTTCCTGATGGTGCTGCCGCTGATCGCCTTCATCGGCCTGGCGCTGCTGTTCTGGTTCCGGCTCGGCAGCGGCGATCCTTCGCGGATTCCCTCCGCGCTGATCGGACGGCCGGCGCCGCAGACCGCCCTGCCGCCGCTCGAGGGATTGCAGGCCGACAACGTCCAGGTGCCGGGTCTCGATCCCGCCGCGTTCAAGGGCAAGGTCAGTCTCGTCAACGTCTGGGCCTCCTGGTGCGTCCCCTGCCACGACGAGGCGCCGCTTCTGACCGAGCTGGGGAAAGACAAGCGCTTCCAACTCGTCGGCATCAATTACAAGGACGCGGCCGACAACGCCCGCCGCTTCCTCGGCCGCTACGGCAACCCGTTCGGCCGCGTCGGCGTGGATGCCAATGGCCGCGCCTCGATCGAATGGGGCGTCTATGGCGTGCCGGAGACCTTCGTCGTCGGACGTGAGGGCACCATCGTCTACAAGCTGGTCGGCCCGATTACGCCGGACAATCTGCGGAGCGTGCTGCTGCCGCAGATGGAGAAGGCGCTGAAGTAGTTACTGTCATTCCGGGGCGGCTCGCAGAGCCGAACTATGGTGCGCACTTGCGCACCTGAGAATCTCGAGATTCCGGGTTCACGCTTCGCGTGCCCCGGAACGACATCAAACAGTCACCCCTTCCTGACATCCCCCGCATCCGCCTCGCTCGCTTCCAGCGAGACCGGCTCGAGGTGATAGCGCTTGGTCAGCGGCATCTGGGCGATGGCGAAGATCATCGTGATCGGCGTCACGCCGAACACCTTGAAGTTCACCCAGAAATCCGTGCTCTGGGTGCGCCAGACGATCTCGTTCAGCACCGCCATGCCGGCGAAGAACAGCGCCCAGCGCAGCGTCAGGATGCGCCAGCCCTGCGGCGTGAGGTTGAACATCTGGTCGAACATCACGGCGATGAAGGAGCGGCCGAACAGCAGCCCGCCGCCGAGGATGGCGGCGAACAGGCCGTAGATGATGGTCGGCTTGACCTTGATGAAGGTCTCGTCGTGCAGCACCAGCGTCAGCGTGCCGAACACCAGCACGATCACGCCCGTCACGATCGCCATGATCGGGATATGGCGCGTCACCACATAGGAGGCGATCATCGCCGCCACGATCGCGACCATGAAGGCGCCGGTCGCGGCGAACAGATTGAACTTCGCATTCACGAAGAAGAAGACGAGCAGCGGACCGAGTTCGGTCGCAAGCTTGAACAGCGGATGCGGCTGGGTCTTGTCCATTCTCAGCTTTCGATTCCGGCGATCGCACGGGCGAAATCGCGCGCGGTGAAGGGCGCGAGATCGTCGACGCCCTCGCCGACGCCGATGAAATGCACCGGCAGTTTGAATTTCTCCGCGAGCGCCACCAGGATGCCGCCACGCGCAGTGCCGTCGAGCTTGGTCATCACGAGGCCGGTGACGCCCGCCGTGCGATGGAAGGCCTCGACCTGCGACAGCGCGTTCTGGCCGACGGTGGCGTCGAGCACAAGCAGCACCGCATGCGGCGCAGTGTCGTCCACCTTGCGGATGACGCGCACGACCTTTTCGAGCTCGTTCATCAGCTCGGCCTTGTTCTGAAGCCGCCCGGCGGTGTCGATCAGGAGCACGTCGGTTTTCTGCTCCTTCGCCGCCGTCAGCGCGTTGAAGGCGAGGCTCGCCGAGTCGGAGCCTTGCGTGCCCGCGATGACCGGTGTTTTCGTACGCTCACCCCAGACCTTGAGCTGCTCAATCGCCGCTGCGCGAAAAGTGTCGCCGGCGGCCAGCATCACCTTGCGGCCTTCGGAGGCGAATTTTTGCGAGAGCTTGCCGATGGTGGTGGTCTTGCCGGAGCCATTGACGCCGACGACGAGGATGACGAACGGCTTCCTGGCCGCATCGATCTCGAGCGGCTTTGCCACCGGCGCCAGCACCTTCTCGACCTCGGTCGCAACGACGTCCTTGACCTCGTCCGCCGAGATCGCCTTGTCGTAGCGCCCGGTGCCGACGGCGTCGGCGATGCGCACCGCGACGGATGTGCCGAGATCGGCGCGCAGCAGCACGTCCTCGATGTCGTCGAGCATGGCGCGGTCGAGCTTGCGCTTGGTGACGAGGTCGGCGACCGCGGTCCCGAGCGAGGACGAGGTGCGCTTCAGCCCGTTGGACAGGCGGCGCCACCAGCTCAGCTTGGGGGGATCTGACGTGGTATCGTTCATGATGCTCGTGCCGACGATTTGAAGTTCCTACTCTCTTGCCGCAAGTCCGGTTAGGAACTTCAAATCGAAGAGCGGCACGAGAAAATATTGTTGCCAGTGCGGCCCTGGATTTGGCATTCGCTTCACATTTCGCGGCAGCCGCTGAGCGAATGCCAAATCCACCGCACTGGTGTGTTAGCCGTTCCGGCTCCCAAACGAAAGTCTTGACCGAAAGTCCTGCCATTGCTCGATGTTCCCGAACTGACCGCCGACGAAATCCTGGGCCGCGTGCTCCATCGCGACGGATTGATGCTGGTCATCGACAAGCCGGCCGGTCTGCCGGTGCATCGCGGCCCCAAGGGCGGCGCCAATCTGGAGGCATCCTTCGACGCGCTCCGTTTCGGCCTGCCGCGGCCGCCGGTGCTGGCCCACCGGCTGGACAAGGACACCTCCGGTTGCCTCATCCTCGGCCGCCATCGCAAGGCGACCGCCTCGCTCGGCCTGCTGTTCAAGCACGGCAAGATCGGCAAGACCTACTGGACCGTGGTCGAAGGCGGGCCCGCCGAGGACGAAGGCACCATCGATATGCCGCTCGGCCGGCTCAATGCCGAGCGCGGCTGGTGGCAGAAGCCCGATCCCGAAGGCCAGAAGGCGATCACCAACTGGAAGGTGATGGGCCGGGGTGACGGTTTCACCTGGCTCGCCATGGAACCGGTGACGGGGCGGACCCATCAATTGCGGGTGCATTCGGCCGCGACCGGCTGGCCGATCTTCGGCGATAACATTTACGGCAACGGCCCGCGCTTCGGCGAGCCGAAGCTGCACCTGCACTCCCGCGAGATCGTAGTGCCGATCTCCCGGAACAAGGAGCCGGTCCGCGTGGTGGCCCCGGCCCCGCCGCACATGCACGAAAAACTGCGCGCCTGCGGGTGGAATGGGGAATAGGTGCCGTTCACCTCTCCCGCTTGCGGGAGAGGGAGCGCAGCGCCGCCGCGGCAGCACTTCGTTCTCCTCGGCCATGGTTTACGAAACGTTCAGGGCTCGCCTCTAATGATAGCGGTCGCTTAGAACAAGCTTCCGTCAATCCGCTCAGGACGAGCCGCGCGTCATGTCCAAGGCCGAGCTATCGATCATCGACGAGGTCGAATCCGCACTTCGGATTGGCTCGGCGGAAAAGGGCCTGGAGACGGCCCGCCGCGTCACCGACCTGTTCCTGTCCTCCGCCGGCAGTTTTGACGACGAGCAGATCGCGCTGTTCGACGAGGTGCTCGAGCGCCTGATCGGCACCATCGAGCTCCGCGCCATCGCCGACATGGGCGCACGCGTGGCGCTGGCCGAGATCAGCGCGCAGCTTGCGCCGATCGCACAGGCGCCGCCCTCCGTCATCCGCCGCCTCGCCAACAATGACGAGATCCGCATCGCCGGACCCGTGCTCCAGGAATCCGCGCGCCTCGACGACGGCGAGCTGGTGAAGATCGCATCGTCCAAGGGCGAACCGCATCTGCTCGCGGTCGCCGGGCGCTGGTGGCTGAAGGAGATCGTCACCGACGCGCTGCTGGCGCGCCGTTATCCCAGTGTCAGCCGGCGGCTTGCCGCCAATCCGGGCGCACGCGTCTCCGGAAACGGATTTGCCGTCATCGTCGGACAGGCGGAGAGCGATCCGGAGCTCGCCGTCAGCGTCGGCGTCCGCGTCGATCTGCCATCGGAGCTGCGCCGCCAGTTGCTGCGCTCGGCGACGGACACGGTTCGCACCCGCCTGCTGTCGCGCGCGCCGCCGCATCTGTTCGAGGAAATCCAGAGCGCGATCGCCGCCGTTACCGCCGGCGTCACGCGCGAGATGTCCGGTGTCCGCGATTTCGAAGGCGCCAAGCGCGCCATCGCAGGTCTCAAGGCATCCGGCCAGCTCAACGAGGCGACGCTGTTCAGCTTTGCCAAGCAGCGGCGCTATGAAGAAACCGTCGCGGCGCTGGCGGTGTTGTCGCAATCCACCGTCGAGGTGATTCGCCCGCTGATGCAGAGCCTGCGCGAGGACGGCCTGCTGGTGCCGTGCAAGGCGGCGCAGCTCAGCTGGGAAACCACCGCCGCCGTGCTCGAAAGCCGCTTCGCCACCGGCGCGATGAAGCCGGCGGATCTTGCGAGAGCGCAGGGGCATTACGCACGAATGACGCCGGAGAACGCGCGGCGCACGCTGCGGTTCTGGCAGGTGCGGGCGTCGTAGCGGAGCGGGTTTGAGGCGCGCTGCGGGCCACGCCCTCCGCTGTCGTCCTGGCGAAAGCCAGGACCGATAACCACCGAATTCAATTTGGCGAAGACTGGTGGTTGGCAATCGCGCGCAACAACTTCTCCCTGGGGTAATGGGTCCTGGCTTTCGCCAGGACGACGACGGCAAATTACGTGGTCAACCGCTCACCATCGCTGCCGACGATCATCCGCGGCACCACGCTTCCCACCCGCTCGCCCGCGATCGCCACCGGCAGATAGTGCTCGGTGCGGCCCTGGCTGTCGCTCTCGATCAGCACATCGCGCGTTGCGCCAATTTCGGCTTGCAGCCTCTGACGCAATGCTGCCTCTCCAGCCGCACGCAGCCGCCGCGCGCGTTCCTTGATCTCAGGCCCCGCAACCTGCGGCATCCGCGCGGCGGGCGTGCCGGGGCGCGGGGAATAGGGGAAGACGTGCAGGAAGGTCAGGCCGCATTCCTCGACCAGATCGAGCGAGCGGGAAAACATCGCCTCGGTCTCGGTCGGGAAGCCCGCGATGATGTCGGCGCCGAAGGCGACGTCCGGGCGCAGGCGCCGCACCTGGTCGCAGAAGGCGATCGCATCGCCCCGCAAATGCCGCCGCTTCATGCGCTTCAAGATCATGTCGTCGCCCGACTGCAGCGACAGATGCAGATGCGGCATCAGCCGCGCATCGTCCGCAATGGCATCGAGAAGATCGTTGTCGGCCTCGATCGAATCGATCGAGGAGATGCGCAGGCGCTTCAGCTCCGGCACATGCCGCAGGATCTGCTTCGTCAGCATGCCGAGCTTCGGCGCGCCCGGCAGGTCGGCGCCATAGCTGGTGAGGTCGACGCCGGTCAGCACGATCTCGGCATGGCCGCGCTCCGCCAGCGCCCGCACCTGCTCGACCACGCTGCCCATCGGCACCGAGCGCGAATTGCCGCGGCCATAGGGGATGATGCAGAAGGTGCAGCGATGGTCGCAGCCGTTCTGCACCTGCACGAACACGCGCGGCAGGCCGCTGGCGAAGCCGTCGATGAGATGCGGCGCCATCTCCTTCACCGCCATGATGTCGCTGACGGCAATCTTCTCCCTGGCGCCGATGTCGAAGGCATCGCGCGCCTCGCGCCAGGCATCGCTGCGCATCTTGTCGTCATTGCCGACGACGCGATCGACCTCGGCCATATCGGCGAACATCCGGCTTTGCGTCTGTGCGGCGCAGCCGGTGACGACGATGCGCGCCCCCGGCCGCTCGCGCTTCAGCTTGCGGATCGACTGCCGCGCCTGCGCCACCGCCTCGTTGGTGACGGCGCAGCTGTTGATGACGATGGTGTCTACGAGACCTGCGCCTTCGGCTTTGCTGCGGATCACCTCGGCCTCGAAGGCGTTGAGGCGGCAGCCGAAGGTGACGATATCGACGGACATTATCCGACCGGCGCGAACAGCGCCGGATCGAAATTGCCCTCATATTCGAAGGTCGCGGTGCCCGTCATCAGCACGTGGTCGTCGCGCTCGCGCCATTCGATGCCGAGCTTGCCGCCGGGCAGCGTGATCTCGACGTTGCGATTGGCGCGCTTCAGGCGTGCTGCGGCGACGGCCGTCGCGCAGGCCGCCGACCCGCATGCCCTGGTGAGGCCGGCGCCACGCTCCCAGGTGCGGATCGTGATGTGGTCGCGGTCGACGATATGAGCGAGCGTGATGTTGGCGCGCTCGGGGAAGATCGGATGGTTTTCCAGCAGCGGACCAAAGCGCGCGAGGTCATAGGCGTTGACGTCGTCGACCCAGAAGATCGCGTGCGGGTTGCCCATGCTCACCACTGAGGGCGAATGCAGGATCGGATTGTCGATCGGCCCGATCTGCAATTCGATGTAGCGGGTGTCGCGAAACTCTTCCGCCAGCGGAATGTCCTGCCAGCCGAACTTGGGCACGCCCATGTCGACGGTATAGAGATCGGGCGCCGGGCCCTGCCAGGCATTGAGCAGGCCGGCGGCCGTCTCGAACGTCGCTGTTGCCTGCCCGGTCTTCTCGAAGATGCGCCGCACCACGCAGCGCATGCCGTTGCCGCAGGCGCCGGCTTCGGAGCCGTCATTGTTGTAGATGCTGATGAAGGCCTCGGTGCCGTCGAGCCGCGGCTTCTGAAGCACCATGAGCTGATCGTAGGGCACGCCGCCCTGCGCGGATGCCACCGCGCGGGCATCGTCCGGCGTCACCTTTGCCGTGGAATCGCGCATGTCGACAACGACGATCTCGTTGCCGATACCGTTCATCTTGGCAAATGCGTGGTTGGCCAGCGCGCTCATGAAATTTCCTGAATTTCGCCTGCCTTATATGGCGATCCTTGGCCGCTTGGCCAGTGATTTGCCGCCGGGCGCCAGGACGTTCGCCATGACGCATCTGTCATGGGACGAATTCGGCGCTCGCGTGTTAGAACGGCGCGGCTCGCGCGAACCGGGACGCGCGGCCGGGTTAGGGCCTTGGTGGGTAAGGTCTTGATGAATTAGGGCCTTGCTGGACCAAGGCCTTGGGGAGAATAAAATGAACACTTTTCGTCGCCTCGCTCTGGCCGCGCTGATCCCGGCAGCGGCCTTGTCGCTTGGGCTATCCGCCGCTCTGGCGCAGAGCCCGGCGCCGGCTGCCTCGGCGAGCCCCTCGCCGGCCCCGTCGGCCTCGCCCGCCCCGGCTGCAAGTGCCTCGCCCGCTCCCGTGGCAACGCCCTCGCCTGCGGCGAGCGCCTCACCGGCTCCCGCAGCATCGCCCGCGCCCGCAGCCAGCACCTCGCCCAGCCCGACGGCCCCGGCTGTCGCCGCCACCCCCGCCCCGGTCCAGACCGCCGATCCCTTTGGCCTCGAGACCACGCTCGAGTCCAGGAAGGTCGTGATGGTCAAGGGCACCGCCAATTGGGACTCGGCCTTCGACACGCTGGTCGATGCCTTCAAGGCGCTGAACACGCTCCTGGACAAGCAGGGCATCAAGCACGCCGGCAATTCGATGATCGTCTATACCTCGACCGACGACACCGGCTTCACCTTCCTCGCCGAGATTCCGGTCGAGCAGGATCCCAAGAACCTGCCCAAGGACATGAGCGTCGGCAAATCGCCTGAAGGCAAGGCGCTGAAATTCGTCCATCGCGGCTCCTACGACAACATGGACAACACCTACGAGGCGATCACCAATCACCTCGACGACAAGAGACTGGAAGCCAAGGACACCTTTATCGAGGAGTACCTCACCGATCCCCTGAAGACGGCGGAGGACAAGCTCGTGATCAATGTTTTCGTGCCACTGAAGTGAGACCGATGAAAAAGCCTGCCGTACTCGCCGCCGTTTTCGCTGCCACGCTGCTGGCAACGCCCGTGCTCGCCGACGATTTCCCCTCCGCGATCTCGGTGAGCGGCGAGGCCACCGTTTCCGTGGCGCCCGATCTTGCGCAGATCGACGCGGGCGTCGCCAATGACGCCAAGACGGCGAAGGAAGCCTCCGACGCCAACAACGCCGCGATGGGCAAGGTGCTTCTGGCGTTGAAGGGGGCCGGGATCGCCGAGAAGGATTACCAGACCTCACGGCTGTCGCTGCAGCCGCAATACGGCCAGAACAAATCCACCGGCGCCTCGCCCGTGGTCGGCTTCCGCGCCTCCAATCGCGTCACCGTCAAGATTCGCGATGTGACCAAGATCGCCGGCATCATCGACACGCTGGTCAGCGCCGGCGCCAACGATATCGGCAACATCTCGTTCGAGGTGACGCAGGCGTCAAAACTGCTCGACGACGCCCGCGAGCAGGCGGTGGCGGATGCCCGCCGCAAGGCCGAGATCTACGCCAAGGCCACCGGCGTCACGCTGGGTGCACCGCTCAGCGTCTCCGAAGGCGGCGCGCCGGTGCCGTTGTTCAAGGCGCGAATGGCCACGGCACCGATGGCCGCACCCGCAGCCGTCGCACCGGGCGAGGAGACGCTGTCGGTGACGGTGAATGTGAGCTGGGCGATCAAGCAGGGGCAGTAGACGTAGCGCCGTAAGAGGCACACTGCTCGCTACAAATACAACTGTCGTCCCGGCGAAGGCCGGGATCCATACCGCGTGATCTTTCGGTAGGCGCAGGTCGCCGTACCGCGGGAAGACTGAAAACGACGAGTCTTCGTCAAACATCTTGCTGTGGGTATGGGTCCCGGGCTCGCGACTTCGTCGCGCCCCGGGACGACGAGCTGTATGGGTGGCGACAGCGGAGCTAAATCTCCACCACCTGCCCCGGCTTCATCGCGACGAACCGCTGCTGCGGAATCTGCGCGGCATCCAGCGCCTCGACCAGCGCTTTCGCAGGTGCGTCGATCGCCTCGTCCGTCAGCTGGAAAGTGCCGTGATGATGCCCGAGCGCGTCCTGCGCGCCGCAATCGAGCAGCGCCTTCACGGCATCTTCCGGATTCATGTGCTGGTCGCGCATGAACCAGCGCGGCTCGTAGGCGCCGATCGGGAGGATCGCCAGGCGTAACGGCCCGTGCTTCTCCGCGACGCGGCGAAAATGTCTGCCATCGCCATAGCCGGAATCGCAGACGACGTAGATTTTCCCGGCGGGCGTCTCCAACACAAAACTCGCCCACAGCGCCTTGTTGCGATCGAACAGGCCGCGCGCCGTCCAGTGCCTCGTCGGGACCAGATGCACCGCGATGCCGCCGCCGAGCTCGACGCGGTCGTGCCAGTCGAACGCCTCGGCCTTGATCGACGAGTCGGTGCTGCGCATCGTCACGTCATTGCCGAGCGGCGTGACCACCCGCGGAGCAAAATTCTTGGCGAGGCGCGACAGCGTCGCGATGTCGAGATGATCGTAGTGCCCGTGCGAGACCAGCACGACGTCGATCTTCGGCAGCTTCTCGAAGGCGATGCCGGGATCGTTGTGCCGCTTCGGGCCGGCAAAGCCGACGGGCGACACCCGCGAGGACCAGACGGGATCAACGAGGATGTTGAGGCCACCGGCCTGGATCAGCCAGCTGGCGTGACCGACGAAGGAGAGCCGCGCCTTGCCGCCGTCGACGCGCTCCGGCGGGGTGTCGGCATGGGGGCTCGGAGCCCAATCCGGCCAGGCCGCCCGCTGCCGCTTGCCGCTGAACTGCCAGCGCAGCACCTCGCGAAGCGGTTTCGGCGGCGCGCCGTCGGGATCGAAGAAGTGCAGGCCGTTGAAATGGTCGGAGGTGGGACCGTCATAGGTCTTCATGCGGGACATCCAGAGGAGGGGACGCCGACCAGCGCACCGGCTCCGGCAAGCAGTCCGAAAAGGCGGCGGCGGGCGACCGGCACCGGCGGGATTCTAGGGATGGTCGGGACGGCAAGACATCACCGCCTATATGGGCGGGGCCGCCAGAAAAGGAACCCATCGCCAAAAGGGTCATAATTTCAGAGCCTTGCCCTACCAGGGGCGTTCCGGCGCCCTAACTTTCCTTGACTTTTGGGCGGGAGCGGCGTTTAACCCCGCCACTTTCTCGGAAAGGCTTTCTTTTCGACCCGCCGACTGGCCCTGGAGGCCAGAGGTCAACGCCCGACAGCGCTATGCGCCCTCGGGCGCAAAGGTGTTTGGAAGATCGTCTTTTTGACGAGCAGGACAAGGGACAACGGCATTGTTCGACAATCTGTCGGAACGGCTTGGCGGCATCCTCGATCGTCTGACGGGGCGCGGGGCGCTGACCGAAAAGGACGTCGACGCCGCGATGCGCGAGGTGCGCCGCGCGCTGCTGGAGGCCGACGTTGCGCTCGAAGTCGTGCGCAGCTTCACCGAACGCGTCCGCGAGCAGGCGATCGGCGCCACCGTCGTCAAGTCGGTGACCCCCGGCCAGATGGTGGTCAAGATCGTCCATGACGAGCTGATCAACACGCTCGGCGCCGAAGGCCAGACCATCGACATCAATTCCGTGCCGCCGGTGCCGATCATGATGGTCGGCCTGCAGGGCTCCGGTAAGACCACCACCACCGCGAAGCTCGCCCGCCGCATGGTCCAGCGCGACAAGCGCAAGGTGCTGATGGCCTCGCTCGACGTCTATCGCCCGGCGGCGATGGAGCAGCTGGCCGTGCTCGGCCGCGATCTCGACATTCCGACCCTGCCGATCGTGGCGGGACAGCAGCCGGCGCAGATCGCAAAGCGCGCGCTGGAAGCCGGCAAGCTCGGCGGCTACGACGTCGTGCTGCTCGACACCGCCGGCCGCACCACGCTCGACGAAGACATGATGGCGGAAGCCGCAGCCATCAAGGCTGCCGCGAATCCGCATGAAGTGCTGCTGGTCGCGGACTCGCTCACCGGCCAGGACGCCGTCAATCTTGCCCGCGCCTTCGACGAGCGCGTCGGCCTCACCGGCATCGTGCTGACCCGCGTGGACGGCGACGGCCGCGGCGGCGCCGCGCTGTCGATGCGTGCCGTCACCGGCAAGCCGATCAAGCTGATCGGCACCGGTGAAAAGACCGACGCGCTGGAGGACTTCCATCCCGACCGTATCGCCGGCCGCATCCTCGGCATGGGCGACGTGGTGTCGCTGGTCGAACGTGCCGCCGCCAACATCGACGCCGAAAAGGCCGCGCGCACCGCCGAGCGCATGCGCAAGGGTCAGTTCGACCTCAACGACATGCGCGAGCAGCTGTCGCAGATGGCCAATATGGGCGGCATCAGCGGCCTGATGGGCATGATGCCCGGCATCTCCAAGATGAAGAACCAGATCGCTGCCGCGGGGATCGATGACAAGATCTTGAAGCGCCAGGTCGCGATCATCGATTCCATGACGCGCGACGAGCGCCGTCATCCCGACCTGCTCAAGGCCAGCCGCAAGAAGCGCATCGCCGCAGGCAGCGGCCAGAGCGTCGAGCACGTCAACAAGCTGCTCAAGATGCACCGGAACATGGCCGACGTGATGAAGGCCATGGGCTCGGGCAAGCGCGGCCCGCTCGCCGGCATCGCCCAGGCGATGGGCTTTGGCGGCGGCATGAAGATGCCTTCGCCCGAAGAGATGAAGGCGATGCAGGAGAAGATGCAAAGCGGCGGCGGACAAGGCCTGCCGAATTTGCCGAAGGATTTGCCGCCCGGTCTTCGCACCGGCCTGCCGAACCTTCCTGGACTGACCGGGCTGAGCGGCAAGCCGACGCTGCCGGGCCTCGGCGGTTTCCCGGGCAAGAAGAAATGAGGAATTCGTCGCACGGGATCGCATCGGTCTCGCGCAACGCGGAATACCAATCAACCGAACAAAACGTACTTTGAAGGAGAACTGAATGTCCGTCGTTATCCGCCTCGCCCGCGCAGGCACCAAAAAGCGTCCCGTCTATCACGTCGTCGTCGCCGACTCGCGCTTTCCGCGCGATGGCCGCTTCATCGAGCGTCTCGGCTACTTCAACCCGCTGCTGCCGAAGGACAACGAGGCGCGCCTCAAGCTCGACATGGAGAAGGTGAAGGCCTGGGTCGCCAAGGGCGCGCAGCCGTCGGACCGCGTGTCGCGTTTCCTCGACGCCGCCGGCGTCAAGAAGCGCGAAGCGCGCAACAACCCGCAGAAGGCCGTGCCGCGCAAGGAGCGCAAGGCGCAGGCCGAAGCTGCCGCGAAGGGTTAAGGCCAGACCATGTCGGCGCTGGTCTGCGTCGCGCGGATCGGCGCCGCGCATGGTGTGCGCGGTGCGGTCAAATTGTGGACCTTCACCGAAGATCCCTTCGCCATCAAGCGCTACGGTCCGCTTCTGTCCAAGGACGGCAAGCGCCAGTTCGAGGTCACGCAGGCGCGCGAGGCGAAGGATCATCTGGTCGCGACGTTCAAGGGCGTCACGACCCGCGATGAGGCCGAGCGCCTCAACGGCATCGAGCTCTACGTCGCGCGCGAAAAGCTGCCCGCGACCGACGAGGACGAATATTACCACACCGATCTGATCGGGCTCGCCGCCGTCACCACGGACGGCGAGCCGCTCGGCCGCGTGCTCGCGATCCATAATTTCGGCGCCGGCGACATCATCGAGATCGCGCCGCCGAAGGGCACGTCCCTGCTGCTGCCGTTCTCCAACGCGGTGGTGCCGGAGGTCGATATAGCCGGCGGCCGCGTCGTGATCGCGCTGCCGCAGGAGATCGCGGGCGAGGAGGCCGAAGAGCGCTAACCGCGCTCAGCCCGTCTGGCGGCCCTGCTGCTCGAGCCAGTCGCAGAACACCGCGCGATGCGGATCGTCGTCGCGCCCTTCGGGAAAGTAAGCAAAATAGCTGCGGGCCGGCAGGCTGATGTCCGGGAACGGCGTCAGCAGGCGCCCGGCGGCGAGATCGTCGGCGATCAGTGCCGTCGGTCCCATGGCGACGCCGAGGCCGTCGAGCGCCGCCTGGAGCGTCAGATAGAAATGATCGAAGGTCAGCGACGCCGCGCCCTCCAGCGCGGACTCGCCTGCATCGGTCAGCCAGTCGCGCCACAGCCGCGGCATCGAGGTGACGTGCAGCAGCGTATGCCGGCTGAGATCCGCAACCTCGGTTAGCGGCAGCTTCGCAAGCAGAGCGGGACTGCACACCGGCAGCCGCTGCTCCGACAACAGGAAGCGCGACGCAAAGCCGTGAAAGGTGTCGGGGCCGCCGCGGATCACCACGTCGAACAGCTCGGGCAAGGCATCCACGGGATCGTTCGACGTCGACAGCCGCACCTCGATATCGGGATGCTCGGCACGAAACCTTGTCATGCGCGGCAACAGCCAGCGCAGGCTGAATGTCGCTAGCGCGTTGACGCGCAGCACCGCGGCCGGCGCCTCGCCGCGACGCTTGCGATGCTGCTGCACGGCGGCCGAGACCCGATCGAGCGCGGGCGCGAACTCCGCGAGCAGCGCGGCGCCAGCCGGCGTCAGCACCACCCGCCGCACCGATCGCCGGAACAGCGCCGGCGGCCCGAGCCAGGTCTCGAGCAGGCGGATCTGCTGGCTGACCGCGCCATGGGTCACGCCAAGCTCGCCGGCCGCCTCCTTGAAGCTGCCAAGCCGGGCCGCCGCCTCGAAGGCACGGACAGCGTTCAGGGGCGGCAGGCTGCGGCGAGGAACGAACATGGCCATACAATAGAATTTCTAGCGCATGATCCGATTATTACTGGTTTGTGACGGATTCTTGAAGGCCGCATAGTGGAGGCCAAAGCACTCACATAGCTTCGTCTTTCGACTGCTTTTGGTTTGAGATCGTGGCAATTCTCCCCTCAGGTTTTCTATCGCAATCGCAAACGGCCCCTCCCGGCGAGGAGACGCTGAGCAAGCCGCGCCGCACCCTGGCGGCGACCGGCATCAACCACGCCCTGCACGATGGCTACACCGACCTGATCTATGTGCTGCTGCCGGTCTGGCAGGCCGAATTCGCGCTCAGCTACGGGCTACTGGCGGTGATGCGCGGGCTCTATTCCGGCGCCATGGCCGGGCTGCAAATCCCGGTCGGCCGCCTCGCCGAGCGGATCGACGGCAAGATCCTGCTCGCGCTCGGCACGCTGCTCGCCGCGCTCGGCTATGTCCTGGCCGGACTGTCCGGCGGCGTCATGGGACTGGGCCTTGCGCTCCTCATATCCGGCGCGGGTTCGAGCACGCAGCATCCGCTCGCCTCGGCCGCAGTGTCGCGCGCCTATGGCAAGGCGGCGCGCGGACCGCTCGGCATCTATAATTTCAGCGGCGATCTCGGCAAGGCGGCACTCCCGGCCCTGACCGCGGTGCTGCTGGTGATCATGTCGTGGCGGCACGCGCTGCTTCTGGTCGCACTGATGGGCCTAGTCGTTGCGCTCTGCCTCGCGGTGCTGATGCCGGCTGTCGGCAAGGGGTTTGCGCACAAATCAGCGGTCACGACGCAAGGCACGCATGCCGGCCGCGGCGGCTTCTCCTGGCTGCTCGCGATCGGGATTCTCGACAGTGCGGTGCGGATGGGCTTCCTCACCTTCCTGCCGTTCCTGCTGCGCGACAAGGGCGCCTCGCTGCCGACGAGCGGCTTTGCGCTGGCGATGGTCTTCATCGGCGGCGCCGCCGGCAAATTCACCTGCGGCTGGCTCGGCGAACGCGTCGGCACGATCCGCACCGTGCTTCTCACCGAGGGCGGCACCGCCGCGCTGATCCTCGCGGTGCTCGCATTGCCGCTGATCCCGGCGATCATCGTGCTGCCGCTGCTCGGCGTGATGCTCAACGGCACGTCCTCGGTTCTCTACGGCACGGTCCCCGAGCTCACATCGCCCCATCGCACCGAGCGCGCCTTCGCGCTGTTCTACACCGGCACGATCGGATCGGGCGCCATCGCGCCGGTGCTCTACGGCCTGCTCGGCGACGCCGTCGGTCCGACGCTGGCAACCGCGGCGACGGCCGTCACGGCGCTTGCGATCTGCCCGCTCGCGCTGGTGCTGGCATCGCATCTGCCGAATGACCGGCGAGCCTGAGGAATCCGAGGCCTCGACCTGTCGGCCGCAATGCCCTAACCAGCGGCGATGACGACTTCCTCACCCTGGCGCGCGACGGTGCTGACGCTGTTTCCGGAGATGTTTCCGGGACCGCTCGGCGTGAGCCTGGCCGGCCGCGCGCTGGCCTCCGGGCTCTGGCAGCTCGAGGCACGGGACATCCGGGCCTCGGCGACCGACCGCCATCGCAGCGTCGACGATACCCCGGCCGGCGGCGGCCCGGGCATGGTGCTGCGGGCGGATGTTCTGGCGGCCGCCATCGACGCGGCGGAGATCGGTTCGGAACGCCCCCGCCTGCTGATGAGCCCGCGGGGTCGGCCATTGACCCAGGCTCGCGTCGTGGAGCTCGCCCGGGGCCCCGGCCCCCTGATCGTCTGCGGGCGGTTCGAGGGGATCGACCAGCGGGTGATCGACGGGCGGGGCCTGGAGGAGGTCTCGATCGGCGATTACGTGCTCTCCGGGGGCGAAATCGCGGCCCTGGCGCTGATTGACGCCTGCGTCCGGCTGCTGCCGGGCGTGATGGGCAAGGAAGCCTCGGGAACCGAGGAAAGCTTCTCCGACGGCCTGCTCGAATACCCCCAATATACCCGCCCGCAGCTGTTCGAAGGGGTTCCGATCCCCGAGATCCTGACCTCCGGCGACCACGCCAAGGTCGCGGCCTGGCGGCGGGCCGAAGCCGAGGCTCTGACGGCGGCCCGGCGGCCCGATTTATGGGCCCAGATCCCGGTCAAGGCTCCGAATCGGGCCGGTCGCCAAAAAACGCCAAAAAACAAGACAGACGGGTGACAAACGCTCCGGCTTGCCTTATAGCAGCGGCCAAATCCGCAATGGCTGGATAGACGAATTTTGCGCAGCCCCCGTTTGAAAAGGCTGGGCGCGCCGATGGAGATTTACCCATGAACCTGATCAAGCAGCTCGAACAAGAGCAATTCGACAAGCTGTCCGCCGGCAAGGACATTCCGGAATTCGGTCCCGGCGACACCGTGATCGTCAACGTGAAGGTCGTCGAAGGCGACCGCACTCGCGTGCAGGCCTATGAAGGCGTCTGCATCGGCCGTTCCGGCGGTGGCCTCAACGAGAGCTTCACCGTGCGCAAGATTTCGTACGGCGAGGGCGTCGAGCGCGTGTTCCCGGTGATGTCGCCGATGATCGACTCGATCAAGGTCGTGCGCCGCGGCAAGGTGCGTCGCGCCAAGCTCTATTACCTCCGCAACCTTCGCGGCAAGTCGGCCCGCATCGTCGAGAAGCAGGACCGCCAGGCTGCCGTCGGCGAGTAAGCTCCGCCCACCAGGCAAGTTTCGAAGAGCGCGGGGCCGAACGCCCCGCGCTTTTTTGTTGCGTCAGCCGTGCGCGTCAAAGCCCTCGCGCTTCCAAATCTCCCTGCTATATATTCTTGGAATGTTTCCAGATCTGACCAGCCTCGCCCCCGTCAAGCGCATCGTCATCGACGATCGCTCGCGGCTGCCTGGCCGGTTCTTCGGACGCTTCGCGACCTCGGCAACGTCAGAGCTTACGCGCGCAGCCTAAAAGCTGCGCCGACGATTTTGTTGCCCGCGCGCCATCCGCGCATATCCGCTGACACAACATTCCCGGAGCTCAAGCTCATGTCCAAGCCGACCACATTGTACGACAAGATCTGGAACGACCATCTGGTGCACGAAGCCGACGACGGCACCTGCCTGCTCTATATCGACCGCCATCTGGTGCACGAGGTGACCTCGCCGCAGGCGTTCGAAGGCCTGCGCGCGACCGGGCGCAAGGTTCACGCGCCGGAAAAGACACTCGCCGTCGTCGACCACAACGTGCCGACCACCGACCGCACCAAGCCGAATCCGGATCCGGAGAGCATCGAGCAGATCAAGGCGCTGGCCGACAATGCCAGGGAATTCGGCATCGAATATTACAACGAGTTCGACAAGCGCCAGGGCATCGTCCACGTCATCGGCCCCGAGCAGGGCTTCACCCTGCCCGGCACCACCATCGTCTGCGGTGACAGCCACACCTCGACGCATGGCGCGTTCGGCGCGCTCGCGCACGGCATCGGCACCTCCGAGGTCGAGCACGTGCTGGCGACACAGACGCTGATCCAGAAGAAGGCCAAGAACATGCGCGTCACCGTCGACGGCAAATTGCCTGACGGTGTGACCGGCAAGGACATCATCCTCGCCATCATCGGCGAGATCGGCACCGCGGGCGGCACCGGCTACGTGCTGGAATACGCCGGCGAGGCGATCCGCGCGCTCAGCATGGAAGGCCGCATGACGGTCTGCAACATGTCGATCGAAGGCGGCGCCCGCGCCGGCCTCGTCGCGCCCGACCAGAAAGCCTACGACTTCCTGCGTGACCGCCCCAAGGCGCCGAAGGGCGCGGCCTGGGACGCGGCGATGCGCTATTGGGAGAAACTGCGCTCCGACGACGGCGCGCATTTCGACCACGAGCTGCGCCTCGACGCTGCAAAGCTGCCGCCGATCGTGACCTGGGGCACCTCGCCGGAGGACGTCATCTCGGTGACCGGCATCGTGCCCGACCCCGACAAGATCGCGGACGAGGCCAAGCGTCTCTCTAAGCACCGCGCTCTGAAGTACATGGGCCTGACGGCGGGGACGAAGATCACCGACATCAAGCTCGATCGCGTCTTCATCGGCTCCTGCACCAACGGCCGCATCGAGGATCTGCGCGCCGCCGCCAAGATCGCGGAAGGCAAGCAGGTCTCCGCTAGCGTCAACGCCATGGTGGTGCCGGGCTCCGGCATCGTGAAGGAGCAGGCCGAGGCCGAGGGTCTGGACAAGATCTTCATCAAGGCCGGCTTCGAATGGCGCGAGCCGGGTTGCTCGATGTGCCTGGCCATGAACCCGGACAAGCTGAAGCCGGAAGAGCGCTGCGCCTCGACCTCGAACCGCAATTTCGAGGGCCGCCAGGGCTTCAAGGGCCGCACGCATCTGGTGTCGCCGGCGATGGCGGCGGCAGCTGCGATCGCGGGTCACTTCGTCGACGTCAGGGAGTGGCGCTAAGCCGCTCCCCGCAATTTGAGCTAAAGCGGCAAACCGCCGTTAATCGCCAGCGCCGACACTGCGTCCTCGCGACGACTTCGCGAGGACACGCCTGATGGCCAACAAGCCTGAATATGTCGATCTGATCAGCGAGGCGACCCGCCAGCACCGGCGGCGCGCGACACCCTTGCGCATCGTCGCCAAGCCGGAGGTCGAGGAGACCTCAAAGCTCAGCCGCTGGCCGCCGGCGATGTTCAAGCAGTGGAAGCTCGAGAACCTGATGCGGTGGAAAGCTTCGTCGTGGAAGCTGAAGGATTGGCTCTGAATCAAAGAGCGCCACTATCCGCAGTCATTCCGGGGCGACCATAGGGCGAACCCGGAATCTCGAGATTCCGGGTCTGGCGCTGACGCGCCATCCCGGAATGACGGCGCTAACTCACATCACCAATAGCGGTACGGATAGTGCCAGCGATGCCAATGGTGCCAGCGGCAGATGCGGCGCGGGCCGTAATAGGTCCAGATGATCCGGCAGCGGCGCGGATAGTGGTAGTAGGGATAGTAGCCGCCGTAATAATAGCGCCGGTGGAAGTGGCGATAGCCGTAGTGCGGGCGATAGATTCCGTAGCGATGATAGCCGCCATAGTGGTGGATTCCGCCGTAGCGAATGCCGCCGCCGTGAAAGGCCGGCGCGGCACGGAAGCCGCCGCCATGGAAGCCGCCGCCATGGAAGCCGCCAAAATGTCCTCCGCCACCGCGGAAGCCGCCGCCGCCGCCGTGAAAATGTCCGCCACCACCATATCCCCCGCCGCCGTGGCGAACCTGCGTGACGAGGTCGTCGCTTGCGGCCTTCGCTGCCGGCAACGCCGTCGGATTGATTGGAGTCATCGCCTCGGCGCGGCGCGCCGTCCCGGCCGACAGCATCAGCGTGGCAACGGCCGCCAGCCCGAGCAAGCGTATCGGGCCTGTCCCAACACCCAGAATCCTCAGCATCGAATTCTCCTGAACCTGGACAGCGGCATTGCGGCGCAGCGCCTCGCGCCACCGCTGCTCATTTGGCTGTTCATTCGCGGTCGCTCCCAAGATTAAATTAGGGACAGCGACGTGAACGCGTCATGAATGAACGATGTTGCGGGCAACGCGCCGCGGCGCAGTGCCGCGATGGGAGGAATTCTTGCAATGACTGTCTACGCGATCGCGCAATTGAAGATGACGGACCGCGCGGCCTATGACCGCTACCAGGCGCGGTTCTTCGATGTGTTCAGGAAGTACAGCGGGCGGCTTCTCGCGGCCGACGAACAGCCCCGCGTGCTCGAAGGCGCCTGGCCCTATGACAAACTTGTCATGATGTCGTTTCCCGACGAAGCCGCGTTTGTTGCCTTCTCCAACTCAGCCGACTACGAGGACATCTCGCGCGATCGCAAGGCGGGCGCGCAGGCGACCGTGCTGCTGGTGAAGGGATTTGCGCCTGCCGGCTAGCGCGTCACCACCACGGTCCGAAACCGAGCACGAAGGGAGCGGGCACACCGTAGGGATAGGGACGGTAGTAGACAGGCCGCGCGTAGTAGCGCGGATCACGGGACGCAGAGTGCCGCGCAATGTCGTAATGTCGCGCGTGTCGTCGCGCATCAAAAACTGCGATCCCCGCCGAGGCATCCGGCTTCGTCATTCTCTGCACCGCGGAAGCGCGAGGCATGGCGGCGGCGAGCCCAACGATAACGGCCAATGCAATCCATCGCGTCATGACGACCTCCGCGCCCAGCATGCGGGCTTCGTTCTTGCGGTGCACGCGCTGACCAGGCGTTACGACACAAGGATTAGGGCCGGACCCTAGAGCCTTGAGACTGAATAGGCTATGGATGAACGCGCCCCGGACATGAATGCAGAGGGCGCGCGACAAGTTCCTGAGTCCCGGCGCAACATTTCAGGCGCTGCCAAAACCGGCCGTCAGCGACGAACGTATCTTCTGGTCGAGCGAATGCAGGAGATGGTCATGCCGAATTCCAGCGGATTGCGGATATCTCGCCTCGTGATCGCAGCGAGCCTTGCACTCGGCGCGAGCTCGGCGGTTGCCGCGCAGGGACCGGGCGTCGAGGCCGGCGCGGCAAGCCCGCTGACTCAGCTCGTGATGACGATCCTGGTCTATGGCGCGTCCGCAGCTGTCGTCGGCGCCGGCCTGATCGGCGCGCTCCGCGGGCATTGAAGGGGGCGTCAGCCTCGGCGCCAGTAGCAGCTCATATGCGGCACGATCACCGTGCCGCTGGGCCGGTATTCCTGCACATAGGTCGCGTTGCACTCGCGGATCGCATCGGGACCGGGATTGTAGCGCGGATAGACGCCGTCCGGGCTGTAATAGGGCGTGACACGCAGGCGCGCCGGAGGGCGCCTGCGTGGCGGCGGCGCGTCGGGCGAGACGGCCTGGGCCAGTCGGATTTCAGGGGCGGCCGTCTGCGTCTGGGCATTGGCTCCGCCGCCGACAAAAAAAGTCGAAAACAACCCCATGCACAGTAGAACCAGAACTGCTGTTCCCGCCCGCATCGCACCACCACTGACCTGAGCCAACCCCTTGATGCGCCGTACGCTCCTCGTTTTCGCGCGCGGCGTCAACGCTCCTTCTTGGCCCGATCCTATAAAGCGGGATGCAACGCCGCGGAACCCGCGCTAAGAGAAGTCCATGTGGACGGAATTGAAAGCGCCCTCGCTGGCCGAGATGGAAGCGATGGCCCATGACGTGTTCGAGCGCCTGCCGGCGGAGTTTCGCGGGCTGTGCGAGGGCGTGATCATCCGCGTCGACGACTTCCCCACCGAGGAGGTCCTGGACGAGATGGAATGCGAGAGCGAGTTCGACCTGCTCGGCCTGTTCCAGGGCATCGGCCTGCCCCAGCAGAGTTTTGGCGACGTGGCGCGGCTGCCCAACATGGTCTGGCTCTACCGCCGGCCGATCCTGGACTACTGGGCCGAGCACGACGAGAGCCTCGGCCATATCGTCCGCCACGTCCTGATCCACGAGATCGGCCACCATTTCGGCCTCTCGGACGACGATATGGCGGCGATCGAGGCCAAAGCAGACTAGATCTGCCGAATTCGGCCTAGGATTCGGTCCCCGATCGCGATAAATACCTGTTCCCCCTGAACCACCCGGGAAAGCGCAACCATGGACAAGTTCACCACGCTGGAAGGCGTCGCGGCGCCGCTGAAGATCATCAATGTCGACACCGACATGATCATTCCGAAGCAGTACCTCAAGACCATCAAGCGCACCGGCCTTGGCAAGGGGCTCTTCTCCGAGCAGCGCTACAAGGACGACGGCAGCGAGAACCCTGATTTCGTCCTCAACCAGCCCGCCTATCGCAATACCAAGGTGCTGGTGGCCGGCGACAATTTCGGCTGCGGCTCGAGCCGCGAGCACGCGCCCTGGGCGCTGCTCGACTTCGGCATCCGCTGCGTGATCTCGACCTCGTTCGGCGACATCTTCTACAACAACTGCTTCAAGAACGGCATCCTGCCGATCCGCGTTGCCCAGGAAGACCTCGACAAGCTGTTCGACGACGCCGAGCGCGGCGCCAACGCGACGTTGACGATCGACCTGCCGAACCAGGAGATCCGCGGCCCCGACGGCGGCAAGGTCAAGTTCGAGATCGACCCGTTCCGCAAGCACTGCCTGATCAACGGCCTCGACGACATCGGTCTCACCATGGAGAAGAAGGCCTCGATCGACACCTACGAGGACAAGCTCAAGCGCGAACGCGCCTGGGCGTGATCTCGACATCCGGTTCAAGCCCCGGTGCTGATTGCGCCGGGGCTTTTTCTTTGCCCTGATTATCCCCTATAGCTTCCGCGCATGCTGCCCGACATCGTCACCTTCTGGCACGGCCCGATGGACGCCCTGCGCCAGACCTGTCTGCGCTCGCAACTTGCGGCCGGCCACAAGGTCACGGTCTACAGTTTCGACACCATTCCCGGCCTGCCGGCAGGCATCGAGAATGCCGAGGCCGAAGCGATCCTCCCGCACGCATTCTCAGAGCGCTTGCGGCCGCCGCAACCCGACGGAAGCTGGCGCGACTGGACCACGCTTCAATTCAGCGACTTCTTCCGCATGAAGCTGATGGCGAAAGGCCTCGGCCTCTGGCTCGACGCCGACGTGCTGCTCCTAAGGCCTGTCGAGATCGATCCGGCAAAGCCCTACTTCGCCTGGGAGCGGCCGCGCCAGCTCGGCAATTCCGTGATCTACCTGCCGCCCGGGCACGGCATCGTTGCCGCTTTCGAGGAGCTGATGGAGCAGGAGGAGCTGACGCCGAACTGGCTGTCGGTGCGCCATCGCATCACCTTCATGATGCGCCGCCTGCGCGGCGGCTCGAACCGCCTCTCCGATATTCGCGTTGCGATCTTCGGGCCCGCGGCGCTGACCGCGCTGGCGCGTCGCACGGGTGAATTGCAGAACGCGCTGCCGAAGCAGTCGTTCTACGCCGTGCATGCCGAGCCAAAATTGTTCTTTGATCCCTCGAGCTATCTCGGCCTCGTCACCAACCCCGAGATCATCGGCCTGCACATTTCGCCCAAGGGGCGCGGTAGCGAAAAACCGATCCCGGGCAGCCTGTATGCCTGGGCGGCGGAGCGGTTCGGCTAGCTGTCGCGCAGGAAGTGCGCTCCCTCTCCCGCTTGCGGGAGAGGGTTGGGGAGAGGGTGTCTCCGCAGGCGAGCCCCCCAAGAGGAGAAAGCCCTCACCCGGCGCTTCGCGCCGACCTCTCCCGCAAGCGGGAGAGGTTGACCACCTCGCAGCCCGCTCTTCCTGTTTGATCCAGCGCAACGCGCTCCTGCATCATTGTGCCTAATCTGGTTCCAATTTCACGACCCCAAGAGGAGCCTCGCATGAGCACCGCAAGCAGGCCTTATCCCATCGTTCAGGATCTCATCGACTCCTTTGCGAGCTGGCTGAAGCATCGCCGCGAGATGAACGAAATGCGGCAGCTCGACCGCGCCGATTTCGACCGGATCGCGAGCGATCTCAGGATCGCGCCTGATGATCTCGAAGAGCTGGTCCGCCATGGCAAGCACGCCGCCGATGAGCTGCCCAAGATGCTGGAGCAGCTCGGCATCAGTGCGGAAGGGCTCGGACGCGCGCAGCCGCTGCTGCTGCGCGACATGGAGCGGGTCTGCTCGCTCTGCGGTCACAAGGGACAGTGCGACCGCGATCTCGCCGACGGCACCGCCGCGGAGAACTACCACGGTTATTGCGGCAATGCCGCGACGCTGGAATCGCTCGAGCGCGCAGACGTGGAGACGCATTGAGCGGTCGTCCGCACCGATCGATGCCCTGGCGACGGACGCGTCGCCGGCGCTAGATCACACCGGTTCGCGCGCAAGCCTCGCGCCGGGCAAATCCCTTCACGAGCTTCCTGCAGGCGCGATAACGCTCTTCCATGCTCGCGCCGCCGACGCTCGCCGGAGCGTGCGGCTCGGCAGTGCTCTCCTTTCTGACGGGATGCGGCTGCGAGGTCTTTTCGCGCTTGGTTGAAGGCTCGACATCCTCCGGCACCGGCACAAGCTGCCAGACCGGACGAAGCTCTATGCTCGCCGTCTCGGATGGCTTCTCCTTCCTGAAGGAAGAGAGGGCCAGAACGTTCTTCTCCATCCTGACCGTAACTGGCGTCCCGGTGATCGAGAATTTGTTGTCCGTAATGTACTCTGCGAACGATTGATACCCGGCCTCGTCTTTGACCCACGATGCCTTTGTCGGCGGCCCCCAGAGATAGTACCCCTTGGCCAATCCCGTGGCGGACACCTCGGTAACGATCAGCATGGCATAGCGTCCCTTGCCATTCGTCCACCCACGCTTGTTGGACCACACGCCAACAAATTTGGAATCGGATTTGGGCTGGACGTCGTGACCGGACGAGATCGTGAAGCTCGGCAGCTTGAGCTGCTGCGCGGCCGCGATGGCAGCAACTTTCTGGTTATCCTCGGGCGCAAAAACGTTTCGGACGACGGCTTTCGTATCTGGTCCCTGGCGCCGGCTCGCATCCGATGCCGGAGAGGCGGTGAGGGACGGCACGGCCGCCACTTCGCTGGCCTTGAGATCCTTGATCCGCTGGCGAGCCTCTGCAGCATGGCCGCTGCGCGGATATCTTGCCAGAAACTCCTCAAACAGGCCCGCCACGGTCGACGTCTGGATCGCCAGCCAAAACTTCTCGTCCTCTGCGGGAGCCGCGGCCGCCGGCGGTGATGCGGCTGGCGCCTGAGCGCTCGCGGCAGGCGCCTTCAGGTAGATCTCCTCCTTCGACAGGGAGCCGTACACGAAGGGCTGCTGTTCGCGTTTGGTCGCCGCCATCACGTCGTCGCGGACCCGGCGAAACAGAAACGATATCTCGAGGCCCGGTGTTTCAATGTGGCGAAGCAACGACGCGGTAAAGGGGCTGTTCCGGCCATCGCCGTCACTCGCCGTGGTGCCGTCGCGGGCGGCGTAGGCAATCAGAACATTGTCGGAGGGCTCAGTCGGCGCGAGCCCACGAGCTACGGCCCGGGTGGCGATCGACCGCTTCATCTTCGCTGCGAACGGATTGTTGCGGCACGCGTCGAGAATGACTAGGCCCAGCTTCCGGGCCTTCGAGACCTGAAGGCTCACGGAGCGCAGGCTGATGGCCTCGCTCTCGATGTCGGTGTCGCTGCGCAGCTCTGCGCTAACCGGAATCAGCCAGTTCTCGCCGCTGACCTCCATGCCGTGCCCCGCGTAGAACACCACGGCGAGATCGGCTCCCTCGGCAGCCCGGCCGAACTCGACGACGGCCTTCCTCATCTCTTGCGCGTTGGCGTTCTTGACCTGAGTAATCTTGAAATCGAGACGCTCGAGGGCGCGGCCGATGTCGGCCGCATCGCGCGTCGGGTTCGGCAACTCAGGCACTTTCTCATAGGCGCCGTTGCCGATGACGAGCGCAACCCGGGCCTGCTGTGCAAGCGCTGGCGAGACGAAGGAGAGTGACGAGGCGAGGAGGACGGCGACCCAAAAAATGCGCATCAAATACTTGCCCGGATCAAATATCGGGCGCGAGCGTAGCATTGTCCGTCACCACCGCAACGGGAAAAGCTGCGGTCGCTTAGGGACGACTTGAATGCGACCGGGTCGCTCAGCCCTTGCTCATCGCGGCGATCGCGTCCGCGATCTCGATGGTACGCTTGGCCATGTCGGCGTGGAGCCGCTCGACCATCGCACCGTCGAGGCGGATCGCGCCGCGCGAGACGTTCTCGGGCAATTCGAACGCCGCGATGATTTTTCGCGCGCGCGCGACTTCCTCTTCCGGCGGCGTGAAGATCGCGTTGCAGGCTTCGATCTGCGAGGGGTGGATCAGCGTCTTGCCGTCGAAGCCGAGGTCGCGGCCCTGCGCACATTCGGTGGCGAAACCGTCGGAATTGTTGATGTCGCTGTAGGGGCCGTCGAGGATTTCGAGGCCGTGGGCGCGCGTCGCCAGGATGCAGTGGGTGATCATCGGGATCATCGCGGCGCGGCCGGGCAGCATCTTGATGCGCGTCTCGCGCGAGATGTCGTTCGGGCCGAACACGAAACCGGAGAGGCGGCTCGTTGGATTGCGCCCGGCGGCGGCCAGCTCCTCGGCATGGAGCACGGCGCGCGCAGTCTCGATCATGGCCCAGACCTTCACGGTCGGCGCGGCTCCGAGCTCGGCGAGGCGGCGGCCGATCGCGTCGAGATCTTCGACGCTTGAAACTTTTGGAACCAGGATGCCGTCAGGCGATGCCTTGGCCGCCATCGCGACGTCATCGGCCCACCAGGGCGTATCGAGACCGTTGGTCCGGATCAGGATCTCGCGCTTGCCGAACCCCTTGGCCGCGATCGCGGCGGCGATTCCGTCGCGTGCCGCCGCCTTGGCGTCAGGGGCGACGGAATCCTCGAGATCGAGGATCAGGCCGTCGGCGGCCAGATTCCGCGCCTTCTCCAGCGCACGAGGGTTAGAGCCGGGCATGAACAGATGGCTGCGGCGCGGGCGGGTCATGCGAATGGTCCTTCCGGTTTCCTCATATCTCTTCTGACCTGAGCCGATAGCATCTGGCATGCCTATTCGAAAGGCTTGTTCGCCCCTGCGGCATATGGTTAGGCATAGGCCATGGTCACATTCCCGAAGCATTTGCTGGAAGGCTACCAAGCCTTCGCCACCCAGCGGCTGCCGACCGAGCAGAGCCGCTACCGTGAACTGTCGGTGAAGGGGCAGTTCCCGGAAGTGATGGTGATCGGCTGCTGCGACAGCCGCGTCTCGCCCGAGGTGATCTTCGACGTCGGCCCGGGTGAATTGTTCGTCGTCCGCAACATCGCCAACCTGGTGCCGGTGTATCAGCCCGACGGCAACGCGCACGGCGTCTCGGCCGCGCTCGAATATGCCGTGACGGTGCTGAAGGTGAAGCACATCGTGGTGCTCGGGCACGCGCAATGCGGCGGCATCCGCGCCTTCGTCGACAAGATCGAGCCGCTCACCCCCGGCGACTTCATCGGCAAATGGATGCAGATGTTCATCAAGCCCGGCGAAGTGGTCGAGCAGCGCGACCACGAATCGATGGCGCAATTCGTCGAGCGCATCGAAAAGGCCGCGGTGTTCCGCAGCCTGGAAAACCTGATGACCTTCCCGTTCGTGCAGAAGGCGGTCGATGCCGGCCAGATGCAGACCCACGGCGCCTATTTCGGCGTCGCGGAGGGATCGCTGTTCGTGCTGGACAAGGTCGCGAAGGAATTCCGCAGCGTCAAGGACGCGGCGTAGTCTTGTAGGGTGGGCAAAGGCGCAACGCGCCGTGCCCACCATCTTTCCCGGTTGCGACGAAGGTGGTGGGCACGCTTCGCTTTGCCCACCCTACGAGAGCTTCGTTACGCCGCCTTCTTCTTCGCGCTGATCAGCTTTCGGTTGATCAGCACTTCGGCGATCTGGATCGCGTTGAGCGCGGCGCCCTTGCGCAAATTGTCGGACACACACCACAGTACGAGGCCGTTCTCCACTGTCGCGTCCTCGCGGATGCGGCTGATATAGGTCGCGTCCTCGCCGGCGCTTCATACGGCGTGGCGTAGCCGCCGGGCTCATGCTTGTCGATGACGAGGCAGCCCGGCGCCGTGCGCAGGATGTTGCGCGCTTCGTCGGCGCTGATCGGATTCTCGAACTCGATGTTGACGGCCTCGGAGTGGCCGACGAAGACAGGCACGCGCACGCAGGTCGCGGAGAGCTTGATCTTGGGATCAAGAATCTTCTTGGTCTCCATCATCATCTTCCACTCTTCCTTGGTGTAGCCGTCCTCCATGAAGACGTCGATCTGGGGAATGATGTTGAAGGCGATGCGCGCGGGAAACTTCTTATTGACGATCTCGCTGTTGGTGTAGACGGCCTTGGTCTGCGAGAACAATTCGTCCATCGCATCCTTGCCGGCGCCCGACACCGATTGATAGGTCGAGACCACGACGCGCTTGATGGTCGCCTTGTCGTGCAGCGGCTTCAGCGCGACCACGAGCTGCGCCGTCGAGCAGTTCGGGTTGGCGATGATGTTCTTCGTCTTGAAGCCCGCGGCCGCATCCGCGTTCACCTCGGGCACGATCAGCGGCACGTCCGGGTCCATGCGCCAGGCCGAGGAATTGTCGATCACGACCGCGCCGGCGGCGCCGATCTTCGGCGACCATTCCTTCGACACCGAGCCGCCGGCCGACATCAGGCAGATGTCGACGTCGGAGAAGTCGTAGTGCTCGAGTGCTTTGACCTTCAGGGTGCGGTCGCCATAGGAGACCTCGACGCCGACGCTGCGGCGTGACGCGAGGGCCACGACCTCGTCCGCGGGGAATTTGCGCTCATCGAGGATGTTGAGCATTTCCCGTCCGACATTGCCGGTCGCGCCGACGACTGCGACTTTGTAACCCATCGTTCACTCTCCGATGAAAAAGCCCGTTCCCGAAGCTGACGCTTAAACAGGAAGAGCAGCGCTTCTATGCGAGAACCGGCCTCAAGACAACGTTGGACCATGCCCGAAGGCCGTGGATGCAGTCGCCTGAGGCCAGCACGGCCGCAACTCCCACCCAGATCCATCTGGCGCTCGCCAACTTCGCCGACGAGGTCGTCGGCACGCTGGCGCGCCTGTTCGCCTATGTGGGGACGCTGGTGCTGTTTGCCATCCTGGGCCTTGCGGCCTTGGGTCAGCTCCCGAGCCTGCGCGACGACGATCCGGCGCTGAAGCCGGGCTGGAGCGTGGCCGACCACTCGCATCCGGCCTTCGCCATCAGCCGGCTAAATTCATCAGATAAAACAGCCACTTATACCATCCTACGACATCCCGAAGGTGGCCGCCGGGACGTGATGCGCTGGACTGGCGAGGCGGACCGGCCCGTCGCCGAGCTCGATATTTACCGGGAAGGCGGCGAATTCGACGTGGCGCGCCCGGCCACAGCAGACCTGGCCGTCCAGATGGGACTTGGTGCGGCCGCCCCGCTCGAGCAGGCCGGCCTGATCGACACGAAATTCGGCCCGGTCGCCCTGTACCGGCCGACCGGCACGGCGCAGGCGTGCCTTGGCTATCTCAAGCGCAGCGAGGAGCCGGCGCTCCAGCTCTCCGGCTTCTCCTGCCAGGGCGATACGCTGCCCGCCCGGCGCGCGGCCATCGCCTGCACGCTGAACCGGCTGACGCTGCTCACCTCGGGCAACGAGCCGAAGCTGGCGGAATTGTTCGCCCGTGCCGAGCTCAAGCGCAGGGGTTGCGACCCCCAGGGCTCGCCGGACTGGCTGCTGGGCGCCGCGAACGCGCAATTGCGCGGGGCGCTTTGACCGGCATCAAGCTCAAGTGGCTGGTATTCATGCAACTTTTGCCGGCGCGCACGATTATTCCGCCCTGGTGTGACCCAATAGACCTAGTTGCGGCCACCCCGACCGGGCTAGTATGGGTCGAAATCGACTGGCGGCTTGCCGCCTGAAGGGGACGTGATGAGCTCGAAATTTTCTGCCGCGAACAAATTGGCGACGTTGCTTGCGGCGGGCGCCGCGATTGCCATGGTCTTCGCGGCACCGGCTTCGGCCGACACCAGGACCAAGCAGCGCTATGACGATCGCGGCCGGCCCGTTTACGGCCCGAGCGGCCCCAACACGGTCTATCAGCAGGGACGCACCCGCATCTATGTGAGCAAGCGCTCCTGGCTCGACGGCGGCACCGAGGTCAATCCGGGCGATCGCAAGTTCTCCGACTACGCCTTCCCGCCGGCGGTGGGCTATCCGTCCTTCGCCCGCGAGAACCTCAACCGCCCGATCGATCGCCAGCCGCTGTCCCCGCCGTCCGATGTCGGCGGCTATCCGCAGAACTTCCCGCTGTACTGAGGCGGACGCAGGCACCGAATCAAAATGGCCGGGCTCACGCCCGGCCATTTTTGTTTTCTCGCACCGTCATTCCGGGATGGTGCGCAAGCACCAGACCCGGAATGACGGCACTTGCCGCTTACGCGTGCAGCTTCTGCAATTCCTTCAGGATCGCTTCGCCCATCTGCGTGGTCGAGGCGGCCGTGGTGCCTTCCGACTTGATGTCGGCCGTGCGCAGGCCGCTGGCCAGCACGGCGGCGATCGCGGCATCGACCTTGTCGGCGAGCGCGCCCATGTCGAAGGAGTAGCGCAGCGCCATGCCGAACGACGAGATCATCGCGATCGGATTGGCGAGACCCTTGCCGGCGATGTCGGGCGCCGAGCCGTGCACGGGCTCGTACAGCGCCTTGCGCTTCTTGCTCTTGACGTCGACCTCGCCGAGCGAGGCCGAGGGCAGCATGCCAAGCGAGCCGGTCAGCATCGCCGCGATGTCGGACAGCATGTCGCCGAACAGATTGTCCGTGACGATGACGTCGAACTGCTTCGGCCACTTCACCAGCATCATGCCGCCGGAATCGGCGAGCTGATGCTCGAGCGTGACGTCGGGATATTCGCGCTTGTGGACCTGGGTCACGACCTCGTTCCAGAGCACGCCCGATTTCATGACGTTGCGCTTCTCCATCGACGTCACCTTGTTCTTGCGCTTCTTGGCAAGGTCGAAGGCGACGCGGGCGATGCGCTCGATCTCATAGGTGTCGTAGACCTGGGTATCGATGGCGCGCTTCTGGCCGTTGCCGAGATCGGTGATGGTCTTGGGCTCGCCGAAATAGACGCCGCCGGTGAGCTCGCGCACGATCATGATGTCGAGGCCCTCGACCGCCTCACGCTTCAGGCTCGAGGCATCGGCCAGCGCCGGGTAGCACACCGCGGGGCGGAGATTGGCGAACAGGCCGAGATCCTTGCGCAGGCGCAACAGGCCGGCTTCGGGGCGCACCTCGTAGGGAACGGCATCCCACTTGGGACCACCGACCGCGCCGAAGATGATGGCGTCGGCGGCCAGCGCCTTGGCCATGTCGCCCTCGGAGATCGACACCTTGTGCGCGTCATAGGCGGAGCCGCCGACGAGGCCGGAGTCGGTCTCGAATTTGGCGATCCCGGCCGAATTGAGCCAGTCGATCAGCCGCTTCACCTCGCCCATCACCTCGGGGCCGATACCGTCGCCGGGGAGCAGCAGCAGTTTGTGGGTCGCCATGGTCGTTTCCTTCTCGATCCTCTCTCGTCATTCCGGGACGCGCCTCTCGGCGCGGGCCCTGAATCCATAACCACCAGCCGGGGTTATGGATTCCGGGCTCGCCCGCTTCGCGTGCGCCCCGGAATGACGGCCGGCCGGAGTGCTAGAGCGGCGTTGCGCGCTTGGCAAGACACCATTGCCGCGCCACGGCTGTGCAAGACCGGCAGGGCCTGCCACAGTGCGGGACGCCGGAGTACCCCCTTGCACGCGCCTGACCGCCCCCCGCCCGACGCGCACCCCGCGCGGCTGATCCTGATCCTGTCGCTGGCAGCGACGGTCGGGCTCGGCATCGGCCGCTTTGCCTATGCGCTGGTGCTGCCCGACATGCGGGAGACCCTCGGCTGGTCCTATTCGGCGGCCGGTTTCATGAACACCATCAACGCCGTCGGCTACCTCGTGGGCGCGCTGGTGGCGTCCCGGCTGATCCAGCGCGTCGGCTGGTCGGCGGCAATCCGCGGCGGAACCCTCGCCTGCGTCGCCGCGCTCGCCACCTGCGCACTGACGGGGAATTTCGTCGCGCTGAGCCTTGCACGCCTGGTGCTGGGCCTGGGTGCCGCGGCCGGCTTCGTCGCCGGCGGCGCGCTGGCCGCTTCGATCGCGCAGTCGCAGCCCGCGCGGGCGAATTTCCTGCTCAGCCTGTTCTATGCCGGCCCCGGCATCGGCATTCTCGCCTCGGGGCTGATCGCACCGTTCACGCTCCAGCATTTCGGGCCGGGCTCGTGGTGGCTGGTGTGGTGGGCAATGACGCTGCTCTCGGCCGCGATGACCGTCCCGCTGTTCCTGGTCCGCATCGAGAGCCGCGTGCGTTTCACCGAAGGCAGCCACGCCTCGTTCGCGATTCTCCCCGTTCTGATCTATCTCGCCGGCTACTTCCTGTTCGGCGCCGGCTACATCGCCTACATGACCTTCATGATCGCCTATGTGCGCGACGGCGGCGGCGGCGCCGCGGCGCAGGCGGCGTTCTGGAGCCTGATCGGCCTCAGTGCCTTCGTCACGCCGTGGGTCTGGCGCGGCGTCCTCGCGCTCGATCGCGGCGGGCTTGCCACCGCCATCATCCTCGGCACCAACGCGCTCGGCGCAGCCTTGCCGATGCTGGGGCATTCGCCGGCGTGGCTCGCGGTCTCGGCGGTCGTGTTCGGCGTCGCCTTCTTCGCGGTGGTCGGCTCGACCACGGCCTTCGTCCGCTTCAACTATCCGCCCGAGGTATGGCCGACCGCGATCGCGGCGATGACGATCTCGTTCGGCGTCGGCCAGACGCTGGGGCCGATCGTGGTCGGCGCCATCACCGATGCGCTGGGCAGCCTGAGTTACGCGCTGAACGTCTCGGCCGCACTGCTGGCGTTGGGCGCGGTGGCGGCGCTGTGCCAGCGGAAGGTGGGGTCTTCATAGCCGTCATTCCGGGGCGCGCGTAGCGCGAACCCGGAATCCAGAGATTGTGGCACGAGATTCCGGGTTCTCGCTTCGCGAGCCCCGGAATGACTGCCTCAATCAGCTCCCGCTGAACGAATTATACCCCTGGTCTTCCCAGTAACCGCCCTTGTAGTCGTTGGTGACTTCCATCGAGACCACGTATTTCGGGTTCTTGAAGCCGAGCTTTGTCGGCACGCGGATCTTCATCGGGAAGCCGTAGGCGCGCGGCAAAATCTCGTTGGCATATTTGAACGTCATCTGGGTCTGCGGATGCAGCGCGCTGCGCATGTCGAGAGGCGAATTGTAGCCGTCCTTGTCGGCGCACTGGAACCAGACATATTTGGCGCGCGTGTCGGCGCCGATCAGCTTGAGGAAATCGCGGAGCGGCGTGCCGGTCCAGCTGCCGATCGCGCTCCAGCCCTCGACGCAGATGTGACGGGTGATCTGCGTGACCTGCGGCAACTTGTAGAGCTCGTCCAGCGTCCAGGACTTCTTGTTGTCGACGAGGCCGCGCACTTCGAGCTTCCAGTCCGCGGCCGAAACCTCCGGCGCGTCGTCGAGATCGTAGTAGGCGTTGAATGGAAACGGCTTCGTGATCGCGCTCTCGGGGAAGGTCGGCGCCAGCGCGTCGGGATTGAAGATGAAGGCCTGCACCGCGTCGTTGAACTTCGAGACCTGCGCCAGCAGCGTATCGGCCGAGGACGAGTCCACGACGTCGCAGCCGGTCAGCAGCGTCAGCGCGCCGAGGCTGGCGCCGCCCGCGATGAAGCGGCGACGGGTAAAATCCGGCATCGTCTTGATGGCGTCCTTGATGAGCAACCGCTTGTCAACGCCGGGGATCAGGAATGAACGCTTGGCCATCGCTATTCTCCCTTATCGCCCGATGATCATCGCGCGCAGGCTCTTCGGCACCAGCAGCGCGAGCAGGACGTGAATGACGAGGAAGGCGCAGATCGCGGCCATGCAGAAGAAGTGCACGTAGCGCGCGGTCGGATAGTCGCCGAACAGCATCACGAGATAATAGAGCTGCACCGGCTTCCACATTCCAAGGCCGGAGAGCACGATCAGCACGCCGACGACGATGATGCCGGCATAGAGCAGTCGCTGCACGTAATTGTAGACGGTGAGATCGTCATGGCCGAGCTTGAAGGTCAGCGCGGCCCTGACGTCGTGGAGCACGCCGGACGGCGTGATCGGCAGCAGCTTTTTCCGAAAGCGGCCGGTGGCGAAGCCGGTGACGAGATAGGCAAGGCCGTTGATCATCAACAGCCACATCGCCGCAAAATGCCAGAGCAGGCCGCCGCCGAGCCAGCCGCCAAGCGTGTACTCGCGCGGGAAACTGAAACCGAACAGCGGAGAGGCGTTGTAGATCTGCCAGCCCGACAGGATCATCAGGATCATGGCAAGAGCGTTGATCCAATGCATGAGGCGGACCCAGGCCGGCTGGATCACTTTGGCCGGGCTGGACCGGACCTGCTCGTCGGTGACTGTAAGGCTCGCCATGGTGGTTCCGTCCTGAACGTCGTGTGACACCGAATATACGCCGATGCGTCCGCTTTCGTTACGCCTGCGCACGACATCGAGTCGATGCCGGCAGGCTATGCTGGTCACAAAAATGCGAGCCGGGTGCCCCCGGCTCGCCGTCTCAAAGCACCCTGTCGGGGATGAAACAGGACGCCGCGGTGTTACGTCGCCGGCATCAGCACGGTGTCGACCACATGGATCACGCCGTTCGACTGGTTGACGTTGGAGATCGTCACCATCGAGGTGCCGCCCTTGGCGTCGACGATCCAGGTCTTGCCGTCCATCTTCTTCACCGTCAGCTCCTCGCCTTCGGCGGTCTTCAGCTTCTTGCCGTCGGTGAGGTCAGAGGCTTCGAGCTTGCCGGGCACGACATGGTAGGTGAGGATCTTGGTCAGCGTCGCCTTGTTCTCGGGCTTGACCAGATTGTCGACGGTGCCGGCCGGCAGCTTGCCGAAGGCCGCGTTGGTCGGCGCGAACACCGTGAACGGACCCTTGCTTTCCAGCGTCGGCACGAGACCGGCCGCCTTCACCGCCGCCACCAGCGTGGTGTGGTCCTTGGAGTTGACCGCGTTCTGGACGATGTTCTTGGACGGGAACATTGCGGCGCCGCCGACCATGACGGTCTTCTCCTCGGCGCGAGCGGGCGCGACGACGGTCGCGGCGATGGCAAGGGCGCTGAAGGCGGCGGCAGCGAGATAGGCAATACGCTTCGACATGGAGGGTCTCCCGATTGAATTGAGACCGGCAATGGCCGGTGCTTGAGTTGGGGCAACAACGGCGGCTGCGACAGTTGGGCGTGAAGCAGCAGCGCGTCGTTGGACCGAACTACGGGAGGGTTGGCGAAGTGGTTTCGAGGAAAAATTCTTTGTGATGCGTGAAACTATGTGGGGGCGTGTCCGTGTGATGCGCGAACGCGCCACACATCTCAGGAGCCGTAGGGTGGGCAAAGGCGCGCTTGCGCCGCGCCCACCCTCTCGCGCTCGATTGCGATAGGCATGGTGGGCACGCTTCGCTTTGCCCACCCTACAAGACTCAATCCCTGTTGTTCGGCGTCTGGATGAACCCGCGATTATGCGTCGGGCTGATCAGGAGCTCGTTGATGCAGACTCGCGCCGGCATCGATGCGATGAAGGCGATGGTGCGGCCGAGGTCTTCGGATTGCAGCATCCTGGCCTGCTCCTCCTCGCTCGGCACCACCGGGCGCTGCTTCAGGATCGGCGTCGCGACCTCACCCGGCATCAGGCAACAGGCGCGCAGGCCGTTGACGCATTCGTCCATGTTGAAGGAATGGGTCAGCGCCAGCACCGCGTGCTTGGTCGTGGTGTAGGCAGGACCCGGCATCTTCGAAACGTGCCGGCCGGCCCAGGACGAGACGTTGATGATCGAGCCGTCCTTTTGCTTGCGCATCGTCGGCAGCACCGCGCGCATGCAATAGAGCACGCCGTTGAGGTTGACCTGGACCAGCTTGTCCCAGCCCTCCAGTTCCATGTCCTTCCAGCTTCGCTTCGGGACATTGATGCCGGCATTGTTGACCAGGAGATCGATACGGCCGTGCTTGGCGACGATCTGATCGGCCGTCTTCTGGGCCTCGGCGGCGTTGGACACGTCCAGTGCGATGGCCTCGGCCGCCCCGCCCGCCCCGATGATCTTGGCAACTACGGTATCCAGGGCATCCTTGCGGCGGCCCGAGACCACCACCGTCCAGCCGTCGGCAGCTAACGCCTCGGCGCCGGCCTCCCCGATGCCGCTGCCGCCGCCCGTGACCCAGGCCACGCGTTTCCCATTTTTGGTCATGCAAACTGTCTCCGTTGCTTCATCGGGGCGGTTTTTGCTAATCCAGCCCTCGGTTTTGACCGACCTTGTCTTACAAGCCTTGCGGTCGAGGAAATCTTGCATGAACCGAGCTGCCAACGCCAACCTGTTTTCCCGCCTGTTCGATGGCCTGGACAATCCCAAGCGCCTCGCGATCGAGACGCATGACGGCGCCCGTATCAGCTATGGCGATCTGATCGCGCGGGCCGGGCAAATGGCGAACGTGCTGGTCGCGCGCGGCGTGAAGCCTGGCGACCGCGTCGCGGTGCAGGTCGAGAAATCGGTCGCGAACATCGTGCTTTATCTCGCCACCGTGCGGGCCGGCGCGGTCTACCTGCCGCTCAACACCGCCTATACGCTGAACGAGCTCGATTACTTCATCGGCGACGCCGAGCCGTCGCTGGTGGTCTGCGATCCCTCCAAGGCGGAAGGGCTCGCCCCGATCGCAGCGAAGGTGAAGGCCGGGGTCGAGACGCTCGGCCCCGACGGCAAGGGCTCGCTGACGGAGGCCGCAGACAAGGCGAGCAGCGCGTTTACGACGGTGCCGCGCGAAAACGACGATCTGGCCGCGATCCTCTACACGTCGGGCACCACCGGCCGCTCCAAGGGGGCGATGCTCACCCACGACAATCTCGCGTCGAACTCGCTCTCGCTCGTCGGCTACTGGCGCTTCACCGACAAGGACGTGCTGATCCACGCGCTGCCGATCTACCATACGCACGGCCTGTTTGTGGCGACCAACGTGACGCTGTTTTCGCGGGCGTCGATGATCTTCCTGCCGAAGCTCGACCCTGACCTGATCATCAAGCTGATGGCGCGCGCCACCGTGCTGATGGGCGTGCCGACCTTCTACACCCGCCTCTTGCAAAATGCCGCGCTGTCGCGCGAAACCACCAGGCACATGCGGCTGTTCATTTCGGGCTCGGCGCCGCTGCTCGCCGAAACCCATCGCGAATGGTCGGCGCGCACCGGACATGCCGTGCTCGAGCGCTACGGCATGACCGAGACCAACATGAACACGTCGAACCCCTATGACGGCGAGCGCGTGCCCGGCGCGGTCGGCTTCCCGCTGCCCGGCGTCTCCCTGCGCGTGACCGACCCCGAGACCGGCAAGGAGCTGCCGCGCGAGGAGATCGGCATGATCGAGGTCAAGGGCCCGAACGTGTTCAAGGGCTACTGGCGCATGCCGGAGAAGACCAAGGCGGAATTCCGGCCCGACGGCTTCTTCATCACCGGCGACCTCGGCAAGATCGACGGCAAGGGCTACGTCCACATCCTCGGCCGCGGCAAGGATCTCGTGATCTCCGGCGGCTTCAACGTCTACCCGAAGGAAATCGAGAGCGAGATCGACGCGATGCCCGGCGTGGTCGAGTCCGCCGTGATCGGCGTACCGCATGCCGATTTCGGCGAGGGCGTCACCGCCGTGCTGGTCTGCAACAAGGGCGCCGAGGTCAACGAGGCCTCCGTGCTGAAAGCACTCGACGGCCGGCTCGCCAAATTCAAGATGCCGAAGCGCGTCTTCGTGGTCGACGAGCTGCCGCGCAACACCATGGGCAAGGTGCAGAAGAACGTGCTGCGGGATACCTACAAGGATATCTACGCGAAGAAATAGACATCGCGTTGCTCCAAAACCGCGCCACACTCTCGCTGTCGTCCTGGCGAAAGCCAGGACCCATTACCCCAGGGAGAAGTTGCGGCACGAAGCTGGCAACCACGAGTCTTCGCCAAACCACTCCTTGGGGTAATGGGTCCTGGATCGGCGCTCGCTGCGCGAGCTTGTCCAGGACGACGTTGGAGTTGGCATAGCGCGCTCTCTCAACAACGTCATTGCGAGCGCAGCGAAGCAATCCAGACTGCCGCCGCGGAGAGATTCTGGATTGCTTCGCTGCGCTCTCAATGACGGAGCTCATGGCGTCTACTGCCCGCCCACCAGGCTCATCACAAACCGGCTGCCGACAATAAACAGATAGCACCCGAACGCTGTCTCCAGCGTGCGCTTCGACATCGCATGCGCGGCTCTCACGCCGAGCGGCGCGGTGACGAGGCTCATCGGCATTACCAGCACGGCACCGATCAGCGAGACGTAGCCGAGCGCGAACGGGACTTGCAGCGCTGCGACGGCCGGATAGCTCGCCGCCGCCGGCCAGCCGGCATAGATGTAGCCGAGTGCGCCGGGTATCGAGATCAGCACCGCGAGCGCCGACGACGTCGCGACCGCCTGATGGATCGGCCGGCCGTAGAAGGTCATCAGCAGGTTCGAGAACAAGCCGCCGCCGATGCCCATCAGCGTCGACAGGATACCGACGCAGAAGCCGTAGATCCGCATCACCGGGCCTTTCGGCAGGTCGTCGCCGAGCTTCCAGGTTTCGCGCGCGAAGATCAGCCGCACGGCGGCCGACCAGGCGACGCAGACGAACACGATCTTGAACAGCCGCTCCGGCGCGTGGCGCGCGACCACGCTGCCGGCGACGACGCCGATCACGATCGGCAGCCACCAGACGCGCAGGATCGCCATGTCGACGGCGCCGCGCTTGTAATGCGCCTGGAACGAGCGAATCGAGGTCGGGATGATCACCGCAAGCGAGGTGCCGACGCAGAGCGGCATGCGCACTTCGAGCGGCACGCCGGCGATGCGGAAGCATTCGTAGAACACCGGCACGAGAATCGCGCCGCCGCCGATCCCGAACACACCGGCCAGAAATCCGGAGAGCGCGCCCGTTGCGATCAGCAACAGCGCGAGCTCCATGATCTCCTTGATATCAAGTCCCGCCATCAGCACGTCCAAAGCCTGTTCTCAAGGACAGGGATAGACCCTTTCGCATTGCGCTACTATCGGCGAAGCTGGATAGACTATCTTGATGAAAACGGAAGGATGGCCATGGACCAGCTCGCGGCGATGGCGACCTTTGTCCGGGCTGTCGACAGCGGCAGCCTGTCCGCGGCGGCGCGGTCGTTGCCGAGCTCGCTGACGGCAGTGAGCCGGCAGATTTCAGCGCTCGAACAGCATTTCGGCACGCGCCTGCTGGTGCGTACGACGCGGCAGCTGGCGCTCACGGACGACGGCCGCATGCTGTACGAGCGCGCCAAGTCGATCCTCGGCGAGGTCAAGGAGATCGAGGAGGCGCTGGCGGGAAGCCGCCGCGAGCCGTCGGGGCGCCTGCGCGTGAGTGCGCCGACATTGATGGGGCGCCTGCTGATCGCACCGCTGCTGGGCGACTTTCTGCGCGCCTGTCCCTCGCTGTCAGTCGATCTGCTGCTGGTCGATCGCAACGTCAACCTGATCGAGGAGGACGTCCATCTGGCGCTTCGCGTCGGGCGCGTTCCCGATTCCCAGCTCGTGACGCGGAAACTCGCGGAGGTGCAGATGATCCATTGCGCCTCGCCTGGCTACCTCGCGCGCCGCGGCGAACCGCAGAGCCCGTCCGATCTGCCGCGGCATGATTGCCTGGTGTTCTCCGATGCGCCGGGTGCAGCGACCTGGCGATTCGGCCGCGACGCGAAGGGCGGATCGCGAATCAGGATAGCGGGACGGCTCTGGGTCAACAGTCTCGACGCGCTCGCCAGCGCCGCGGAGAACGGCGCCGGCATCGTCCGCGTGCCGTCATGGCAGGTGGAAAGGCAACTTGCCGAGGGGCGCCTGCGTCGTCTGTTGCGCGAGCATGAACCTGCTCCGGCTCCGCTCCACGCGCTCTATCAGCCGTCGCGCCTGGGGTCGGCGAAGATTCGTGCATTCATCGATTTCCTGGTCGAGCGATGGCGCGGCAGCGATCCCCTCGGACGCTGATTCCTGCGGCGGGGTGGGATGCAGGCCGCGCATATCCACCCGTCACACGAAAAATCGGTGCGCGCGGCGGAAATCGAAATTGCCTCGCTGGCGATTCGTGCCGACGTGGGCGTCATGAACTGACTGGTTCGAACTCTGGCTGGCCCGCGGCGGCTTAGAGCCGTTCCAATAGTAATTTCAATGTGCCTCGGCCGTCGCCACAAAAGATGAATATATATTCTATTCTTTGTCGGCACACCATTGCTCTGGTATACCAAGCCCCTGATTGGCCTTGTTTCATCAACGCTGTAGCGCTGAACCACGGTTCGATTTATGGCGATTTGGTGATTGCGCAGGCCAAATCGACTCCGTAAATAGAGCCGACCTTTCGCGATCCCCGCGCGCCCCCTGCTGGGCCGCTACACAACATCAAAGCCCATGACCGCACGGATCGAACGACCGCTTTCACCACACATGCAAGTCTATCGCTGGACGTTGACGATGGCGCTGTCCATCGTCCATCGCGCCACCGGAATCGCCCTCTATGCCGGAACCCTGCTGCTGGCCTGGTGGCTGATCGCGGCGGCCTCCGGCCCCGCCGCCTATTCCCACGTCCAGGCCTTCACCGGCAGCATCATCGGCCGGCTGATCGTGTTCGGCTACACCTGGGCGCTGATGCACCATATGCTGAGCGGCATCCGGCACTTCGTCTGGGACCTCGGCTACGGCTTCAAGGCCAATGAGCGCGAAGCGCTGACCTGGGGCGCGCTGATCGGCGGCATCGTGCTGACGGTGCTGATCTGGATCGTCGCCTACGCGATCGGAGGTGGACGATGAGCGCAACCGATACGCCGAAGCGCAGCATGCGCACCCCGCTCGGCCGCGTCCGCAATCTCGGCGCGGCGCATTCGGGCACGTCGGACTTCTGGCGCCAGCGCATCACCGGCGTCGCGATGGTGCTGATGATGATCCCGGTGATCGTAATCATCGTGATGCTGTTCGGCCGCAACCAGGCCTTCGTAGCGCAGACCATCGGCTCGCTGCCGATCGCCATCATCATGCTGCTCTTCATCTTCGCCAGCGCCTGGCACATGAAGATCGGCATGCAGGTGGTGATCGAGGACTACGTCCATAACGAGAAGCTGAAGCTCACGGCGATCATGCTCAACAACTTCTTCTCGATCGCCGTGGCACTCGCCTCGACCTACGCGATCCTGAAACTTTCATCCGGAGTGTAACCCATGGCCAACGAGACGAATGGCAAGGGCAACGGCGCTCCCGCCACCAACGGAAAAGCCTATCCCATCGAAGACCACACCTATGACGTCGTCGTGGTCGGCGCCGGCGGCGCGGGACTACGCGCCGTGGTCGGCTGCAGCGAGGCGGGCCTGCGCACGGCCTGCATCACCAAGGTGTTTCCGACCCGCTCGCACACGGTCGCGGCGCAAGGCGGCATCTCCGCCTCGCTCGGCAACATGCACAAGGACGACTGGCGCTGGCACATGTACGACACCGTGAAGGGGTCGGACTGGCTGGGCGACCAGGACGCGATCGAATACATGGTGCGCAACGCGCCCGACGCGGTCTACGAGCTCGAACATTGGGGCGTGCCGTTCTCGCGCACCGAGGACGGCAAGATCTACCAGCGCCCGTTTGGCGGCATGACGTTGGACTTCGGCAAGGGTCAGGCGCAGCGCACCTGCGCCGCCGCGGACCGCACCGGCCATGCCATGCTGCACACGATGTACGGCCAGTCGCTGCGTCACGCGGCCGAATTCTTCATCGAGTTCTTCGCCATCGACCTGATCATGGACGACCAGGGCACCTGCCGCGGCGTCATCGCGCTCAAGCTCGATGACGGCACGCTGCATCGCTTCCGCGCCCAGACCGTGATTCTCGCGACCGGCGGCTACGGCCGCGCCTATGCCTCCTGCACCTCGGCGCACACCTGCACCGGCGACGGCGGCGGCATGGTGCTGCGCGCCGGCCTGCCGATGCAGGACATGGAGTTTGTGCAGTTCCATCCGACCGGCATCTACGGCTCGGGCTGTCTCGTCACCGAAGGCGCGCGCGGCGAAGGCGGCTATCTCGTCAACTCCGAGGGCGAGCGCTTCATGGAGCGCTATGCGCCGTCGGCCAAGGACCTCGCATCGCGCGACGTCGTCTCGCGCGCAATGACCATCGAGATCCGTGAAGGGCGCGGCGTCGGCAAGAAGAAGGACCACATCTTCCTTCATCTCGACCATCTCGATCCCGCGGTGCTGGCCGAGCGCCTGCCGGGCATCTCCGAATCCGCGAAGATCTTCGCCAATGTCGACGTGACGCGCGAGCCGATCCCGATCGTGCCGACCGTGCACTACAACATGGGCGGCATCCCGACGAACTATCACGGCGAAGTGCTGACCAAGAAGGACGGCGACGACAACGCCGTCATCCCCGGCCTGATGGCGATCGGCGAAGCGGCCTGCGTCTCCGTGCACGGCGCCAACCGTCTCGGCTCCAACTCGCTGATCGACCTCGTGGTGTTCGGCCGCGCCGCCGCGCTGCGGCTGGCCGAGAAGCTCACGCCCAACGCCAAGCAGCCCGAGCTGCCGGCGAACTCCGCCGAGCTCGCGCTCGGCCGCCTCGATCATTACCGCTACGCCTCCGGCGGCACGCCGACCGCAAAGCTGCGCGAAGGCATGCAGCACGTGATGCAGAGCAACTGCGCCGTGTTCCGCACCGGCGAAGTCCTGAGCGAAGGCCAGAACCTGATCGAGAAGGTCCACAGCGGCATCACCGACATCGCCGTGTCCGACCGCTCGCTGGTGTGGAATTCGGACCTCGTCGAGACGCTGGAGTTCGACAATCTGATCGCGCAGGCGGTGGTGACGATGAACTCGGCCGCCAACCGCACCGAGAGCCGCGGCGCCCACGCCCGCGAGGATTTTTCCGAGCGCGACGACAAGAACTGGATGAAGCACACGCTGGCCTGGCTGGACGATGCCGGCAAGGTCAAGATCGAGTACCGCCCGGTTCACGACTACACCATGACCAACGACGTGCAGTACATCCCGCCCAAGGCGCGCGTGTACTGATCGAACAGTAGCCGTCATTCCGGGGCGATGCATCGACCCCGGAATCTCGAGATTCCGGGTCTGGTCCTTTGGACCATCCCGGAATGACGAAAGGTTAGAGCAATGGTTGAATTCGCACTTCCGAAGAACTCCAAGATCACCGGCGGCAAGACCTGGCCGAAGCCCGCGGGCGCGACTGACGTTCGCGAATTCCGCGTCTATCGCTGGAATCCGGACGACGGCAAGAATCCGAGCGTCGACACCTACTACGTCGACACCAATGATTGCGGTCCGATGGTGCTGGACGGCCTGATCTGGATCAAGAACAACATCGACCCGTCGCTGACCTTCCGCCGCTCCTGCCGCGAAGGCGTCTGCGGCTCCTGCGCCATGAACATCGACGGCCAGAACACGCTGGCCTGCACCCGCTCGATGCACGACGTGAAGGACGGCGCGGTGAAGATCAATCCGCTGCCGCACCAGCCGGTCGTCAAGGACCTCGTCCCCGACCTCACCAATTTCTACGCGCAGTATGCCTCGGTCGAGCCGTGGCTGAAGACGACCTCGCCGACACCGCAGAAGGAATGGCGCCAGAGCCACGAGGACCGCGAGAAGCTCGACGGCCTCTACGAGTGCATCCTCTGCGCCTGCTGCTCGACCTCGTGCCCGAGCTATTGGTGGAACAGCGACCGCTATCTCGGCCCCGCCGCGCTGCTGCAGGCCAACCGCTGGGTCTCCGATTCGCGGGACGAGGCGACCGGCGAGCGGCTCGACAATCTCGAGGACCCGTTCCGGCTCTACCGCTGCCACACCATCATGAACTGCGCCAAGGCGTGCCCGAAAGGCCTCAACCCGGCGGAAGCCATCGCCGAGCTCAAGCTCAAGATGGTCGAGCGGCAGATCTAGACCTGATCCATGCTTCGATCCCCGGCCGAGATGGCCGGGGCCTGCTACGGCCGGCGTCAATTTGAGTAGATTTTTCCGCCAACCCGCGCCGCGGGCGATTATCTGGAATTGCAACCACCGGTTCCGGTCATAAGCGGCTTCCTTCCCAGCGGGAAATTCAGTTAAGCTCGGGTCCAGGGACCGGAGCGACTGTGCAGGGTGCGCAACGCAATTCGCTGAAGCTGTTGCAGTGGATGATGGCGGCATCCCTGGCATTGCCGATTGCCCTGTTCGCGATCGCCGCCACGATCTCCTACACATCGACCAAAGATATCGCCGACCGCGAGATCGAGCGCACCCTCGACGTCGCGCATGAGCACGCGCTCAAGGTGTTCGAGACCATCGACCGCAGCCTTGCCGAGCTCAACGAGGTCGTGCGCGGCCTCCCCGACGACCTCATCCGCGCGCGCGAACCGGCGCTGCACCGCCGCCTGAAGCGGCTGGCCGATTCGCTGCCGCAGCTCAAATCGGCCTGGATCTTCGATGCGGACGGCAAGGCGCTGGTCAACAGCCTCGCCTCGCCGCCGCCGGAGCTGAGCTTCGCGGACCGCGACTACTTCTACGCCCATGTCGACCAGGCCATCGGCACGTTCATCGGCATGCCCCTGACGCCGCGTCCGCCCTATCAGGGTGCGCGCTTCTTCGGGATGAGCCGCCGCCGCGACTCCGACGACGGCAGCTTCATCGGCGTGATCCAGGCCTCCGTCCTGCCGGAATATTTCGAGAGCTTTTACGCCAGGATCGGCTCCGATCCCGGTAGCTTCTTCGCGATGGGTCGCGCCGACGGCGTGGTGCTGGCGCATTTTCCGCGGCTCGACCGCGACCTCCGGCTTGATCCAGGCGGGCCGGTCGGCCGCCAGATCGCCGCGCACCCCGCGCACGGGCTCATGACCATCGCGTGGCCGTCAGACGGGATCGAGCGCCGGCTCGGCTACAGGCGCATCGCCGAATATCCGATCTATGTCAGCGCGGGGCTCGAGACCTCGGCCATCCGCGCGCGCTGGCTCGCCACAATGGGCCAGCATCTCGTGTTCGGCGTTCCCGCGACCGCACTGCTGTTCCTGCTGCTCGCGTTCGCCTTCCGGCGCACCCAGCATCTCCAGACCGAAGCCGCAAAGCGGCGCGAGGCCGAGGAGGCGCTCAAGCACAGCCAGCGCCTGGAGGCGCTCGGCCAGCTCACCGGCGGCGTCGCACACGACTTCAACAATCTGCTGACCGTGATCCGCGCCTCCGTCGACCTCTTGAACCGGCCACAACTGACGGAGGAGCGGCGGCAGCGCTACATGACCGCGATCGCGGATGCGGTCGCGCGCGCCGCCAGGCTGACGTCGCAGCTCCTCGCCTTCGCGCGGCGCCAGACCCTGAAACCGGAGGTGTTCGACGTCGGCGAGCGGATGCAGTCGCTGCACGACATGCTCGCCACCTTGCTGGGACCCGCGATCGAGATCGCGACACAGCTGCCGGCCGAGCCGTGCCTCGTCAATGCCGATGCCAGCCAGTTCGAGACGGCGCTGATCAACATGGCGACCAATGCGCGCGATGCCATGCAGGGCAAGGGCCGGATCAGCTTCAAGGTCGAGGTGGCGACGACCGTTCCGGACACGCTGGCGCATCTTCCGGGCGGTCATATCCCTGACAGCAATGGCTTCGTCTGCGTCGTCGTTAGCGATACCGGAATCGGCATTCCGGCCGCGCGCCTCGGGCGCATCTTCGAGCCGTTCTTCACCACCAAGCAGGTCGGCCACGGCACGGGTCTTGGCCTTTCCCAGGTGTTTGGCTTTGCCCGGCAATCCGGCGGCGAGGTGACGGTCACCAGCGAAGTCGGCCAGGGCAGCACCTTCTCGCTCTATTTGCCGCGCGTGCCGGCGGACCTGCTGCCGCAGCAGCAGGCGCCGAACACCGCACCGGCGCTGCCGGGCAGCGGCATGTCGGTGCTGGTGGTCGAGGACAATATCGAGCTCGCCAATTTCGCCGCCGATGGGCTCACCGAGCTCGGCTACAGCATCACCCTGGTCGACAACGCCGCCGACGCGCTCGCCGAGCTGGTCGTGGACACGGATCGTTTCGACGTCGTGTTCTCCGATGTGGTCATGCCCGGCATGACCGGGCTCGAGCTGGCGCGGGCGATCCGCGATCGCGGCATCGGCGCACCGGTCGTGCTGACCACCGGCTACAGCGAGGCGCTGGCGCAGGACGGCAGCGACGGTTTCGAACTCGTGCAAAAGCCCTATTCGATCGAGGAGCTGTCGCAGATCCTCCACAGAGCCGCGCGGCTGCGGCGGGTACGCGGTGGCGCGGCCGAATAGCCCGGCCTCGGAACCGCTGGGAACCGACTGATTTCCCTTGCGTTGTCCGGCCATGCAAAAACCGGCCGGGAAGCGCGAACAGGGCAAGAAGCCGCCCATCATCGAAATCGAGGGCGAGACTGGCGAGGACGTGGCTCCGCCCCCGCCGGAGGAGCTCGAACCCGATCCCGAGCTGTCACCTGAGGAGGCCGAGCAGGCGCGCAAGGATTATCTGCTGACCCGCTTCTGGATCAGCGCGCGCGGCTTCTGGGGCCGCAACGGCGATCGCCTCGCATGGCCGTTCTCGATCGGCCTCGGCATGCTGATCGTCCTCACCGTCGCCTTCCAGTACGGCATCAATGTCTGGAATCGCGCGATCTTCGACGCCATCGAGAAGCGCGATGCGACCAGCGTGTTTCATCTCACCGCGGTGTTCGTGCCGCTCGCGATCGGCAGCATCGTGCTCGGCGTGGCCCAGGTGTTCGCGCGGATGGGCATCCAGCGGCGCTGGCGGGCCTGGCTCACGGCAAGCGTGCTGACGCGGTGGCTCGCCAACGGGCGATACTACCAGCTCAACCTCGTCGGCGGCGACCACAAGAATCCCGAATACCGGATCGCGGAGGATCTGCGCATCGCGACCGATTCGCCGGTCGATTTCCTCGCCGGCGTCACCTCGGCACTGCTGTCGGCGGTGACCTTCATCGTCGTGCTCTGGACCATCGGCGGCGCGCTCACGATCGCGCTGGGTGGATCGACCATCACCATTCCCGGCTTCCTCGTGATCGCCGCGATCCTCTACGCCGCGATCGCATCGAGCTCGATCGTGGTGATCGGCCGCCGCTTCGTGCAGATCTCCGAAGACAAGAACCAGGCCGAGGCCGATTTCCGCTACACCCTGACGCGCGTGCGCGAGAACGGCGAGAGCATCGCGCTGCTCGGCGGCGAGGAGGAGGAGCGCGGCGGCATCGACCGCAATTTCACCAACGTGCTGCGGCAATGGGCGCGGCTCGCCGGCCAGCACATGCGCACCACGCTGGTGTCACAGGGATCGAACCTCGTTGCACCGGTGGTGCCTCTGCTGCTCTGCGCACCCAAATTCCTCGACGGCAGCATGACGCTCGGACAGGTGATGCAGGCGGCCTCCGCCTTCACCATCGTGCAGGGCGCGTTCGGCTGGCTGGTCGACAATTATCCGCGGCTGGCCGACTGGAACGCCTGCGCGCGCCGCATCGCCTCGCTAATGATGTCGCTGGACGGCCTCGAGCGCGCCGAGCAGGGCGACGGCATCGGCCGCATCAAGCGCGGCGAGACCAGCAACGAGGCGATGCTGGAGCTGAACGACCTCTCGGTCACGCTCGACGACGGCACCGCCGTGGTCGGCGAGACCGAGGTGGTGATCGAGCCCGGCGAGCGCCTGCTGGTCGCCGGCGAATCCGGCACCGGCAAGAGCACGCTGGTGCGCGCCATTGCGGGGCTGTGGCCGTGGGGCGGCGGCAGCGTCAATTTCCATCCCGACCGGCGGCTGTTCATGCTGCCGCAGCGGCCTTACGTGCCCTCCGGATCCCTGCGCCGCGCGGTCGCCTATCCAGGGGCCGAAGACGACTGGACCGTCGACGAAATCGGAGAAGCCTTGCACAAGGTCGGCCTCGACCATCTCAAGGAGAAGATCGAGGAGGAAGGACCGTGGGATCAGACGCTGTCCGGCGGCGAGAAGCAGCGCCTCGCCTTCGCTCGGCTCCTGCTGCACAACCCCGACATCGTCGTCCTTGACGAGGCGACCTCGGCGCTCGACGAGAAGAGCCAGGACAAGATGATGAAGATGGTCACCGACGCGCTGCCGAAGGCGACCATCGTCAGCGTCGCGCACCGCGTCGAGCTGGAGGCCTTCCACAGCCGCAAGATCGTGCTGGAGCGGCGCAAGGGCGGCGCCAAGCTCGTCAGCGACATCGACCTGATCCCGCGCAAGGGCCGGCGCAGGCTGCTCGGCCGCTTCCTGCGCCCGCGCAAGCCAGCGCCGACAAGGGCGGCGTGAAGCACTTCTCTCTCCCTCGTCGTCCCGGACAAGCGCAGCGAAGCGGAGCGCCGATCCGGGACCCATACCCACAGGGAGAGATTTGGCGAAGACTCGGAGTGGGAGTTTGGCGTCACGACTCCTCCCTGGGGTTACGGGTCCCGGGCTCGCTTCGCGCCCCGGGACGACACCGGTGATCGAGCGTTGGAGTCCCCGGCAAAACCGGCTATGCATGCGCCGCTTGCAACGAGGACCACCTGCTTGACGACCGACAACGCCCCTTCGTCCGCGCCGTTCGGCACGTTTGCGCCGAATGCGGCGCAGGCCGCGATCATTCGCCTCGCGACGCAATCGGGGCTGAAGCGCGGCGCGTTCCGGCCCTGGCTGTCGCGGCTGGTCAATCTGCTGCGCGGCGGTCCGGTCGACGTGCAGTATCAGGGCGCCTCGTTCCGCTTCTACCACCAGGGTAGCGCGACCGAGCGCGGCGCGCTGTTCAACCCCGACTACAATCTCGACGAGCTCGACTTCCTGCGCCAGCACACGCCGGCGGGCGGCGTGTTCGTGGACGTCGGCGCCAATGTCGGCACGTTTGCCCTGGTGATGGCGCGGCAGGTCGGGCCCGCAGGCAAAGTGATCGCGATCGAGCCGCATCCGCTGACCTTCGGACGTCTCTCCTTCAACCACGCCGCCTCGAAAGCGACGCAGGTCCGCCTGGTGCAGGCCGCAGCAGGCGACAGCGACGGCGAGCTGATGATCGAGAGCGGCGGCGGCAATCTCGGTGCCACCCACGTCGTCACCGGCACGGCCGGCGCCGATGCGATCAAGGTCCCGTCGCTGCGCTTGATGCGCATTCTCGACGAGGCCGGCGTCACGCAGGTCGACGCGCTCAAGATCGACGTCGAAGGCTTCGAGGACCGCGTGCTGACCGGCTTCTTCCGCGACGCGCCGCAAGCGCTGTGGCCACGCGCGGTGGTGATCGAGCATCTGTCACAAAAGGAATGGCAGCAGGATTGTATTGCCGACATGGTCGCGCGCGGCTTTACGCTCGCACGCAAGACACGAAGCAATACGTTCCTGTCACGCTGACAGGGGCGAACAACGGAGGTTGCGATGATCGACCATTTGGGTTTCTCCGTCTCCGACTATGAGCGCGCGAAAGCGTTCTATGCCAAGGCGCTGGCGCCGCTCGGCTACAGCCTCATCATGGAGGTCACGGCGGAGCAGACCGGCCACGATCCGGCCGCCGGCTTCGGTGCCGACGGCAAGCCGGATTTCTGGATTGGCGGCGAAGGCGCCATGAACAAGCCGGTGCATGTCGCGATCGCGGCAAAGGACCGCGCCACGGTCGACGCCTTCTACAAGGCGGCAATCGCGGCCGGTGGTCGCGACAACGGACCACCCGGCATCCGTCCGCACTATCATCCGAATTATTACGGCGCCTTCGTGCGGGACCCCGACGGCCACAACATCGAGGCCGTCTGTCACGCGCCCGAATAGGCGCGCCCCGCGACGACGCGGCAAGGAACATCAGCGCGGCATCGCCGTTGTTGTCCTCTGGACAACCGAACTCGATGATGCCGATGCCGATCGAACCGCCCGAGATTCCACCGGCAACACCGGGGACTCCCACCGAGCCGCCGCCTGGAATTCCGCCGGGCAATCCTCAGCCCGAAATCACGCCGCCGGTGCACGAGCCCGGCGAATCACCGCGGCCCGACGAATTGCCGGGCCGCATGCCTGAAGAGATTCCATCGCGCGGGCCGAACGGACCGCTCACTCCCGGTCCTGCGACGGACGCAACGCCGCGGCGGGATCACACATGAGGCGAACCATCGCATGTGAGGCGATTGCAACCCACGCCTGAATGCGCAATGAACGTCGGCATAATGAGGTGATTTGCGTGCAGAAATAAATCGGGCCGCGCCCGCTTCGCTCGCCACAATGCGGCCTAACGCGTAGCTGTTCATCCCACCACTTCGTCAAAGAACCTTCCGGGGAAGTTCACCACTATGACCAATCTTCGTTTCGTGCTGCTTGCCACCACGGCTCTGACCGCGATGCAATTGGCAAACACCGCATCGCATGCGCAAGGCGCTTCGCCGCTCGTGGTCGCGCAGGCCCAGCCTCAAGAGACGGGCCCTGACGGAAAACCGAAGCAGCCGCCGAAGGGACCGCCAGGGGCTGCGCCGCCTGCTGCGCCCGCGCGCCCGGCCGCTCCGCCGCCCGCCGCTGCGCCGCCCCACCCGCCCGCTGCGCCTCCGCCGGCCGCCGCGCCGCCGCGCCCCGCGGCGCCTCCTCCGCCTCCGCCTCCGCCTGCGGCACGTCCGGCTCCGCCGCCCCCGCCACCGCCGCCTGCCGCTCCGAAGCAGCCTTCGCCGCCTCCGGCCGCGGCCCCGCAGCAGCACGCCCCGACACCGCCGCCTCCGGCTCCGCCCGCAGCACGTCCGGCGCCCACGCCACCCGCGCCGCCGCCCGCCGCAGCTCCACAGCACGCGCCGCCGCCTCCGCCTCCTCCCGCGGCACGTCCGACTCCGACACCTCCGCCGCCGCCTCCTGCAGGCCCCGCGGCGCGGCCCACGCCTGCGCCCACAGCAACGCCGACGCCCGCGGCTCCTCCGCCCGCAGCGCCGACGGCCCGCCCCGGCTCGCCTGCGCCGGCAGCCACTCCGACGCCGACGCCCGCACCGACAGCAACACCTGCGCCGACCGCGACGCCGGCTCCGGGCAGCACGCCCGGCGCTCCGCCGGCCGGACGCCCCGGTGCACCGCCGCCCGGCGTACGTCCCGGTTCGCCCCCGGCTGCAGGATCACCGCCAGCTCCAGGCGCTACGCCCGCTCCAACGACCACGCCGGCACCCGGCGGCACCGCGACGCCGCCATCCGGACGTCCGGGTCCTGCACCGACGCCCGCGCCCGGCACGGCGACCCCGGCTCCGACGGCAACGCCGGCCCCCGGCGGCGCTCTGACGCCGCCGCCCGGACGTCCCGGTGCGGGACCGACGCCAGGACCTCAGGGTGGAACGCCGCCCGCCGGCGCGCCTGCTGCCGGAACTCCGGCTGCGCCGCCCCAGGCCGGCGGCCTCCCGGCCCGGCCCGCGGCTCCTGCCGGTGCCGCAGCGCCGAGCACAGTCCCGGGCTCGGCGGCCGCAACGCCGCCGCCCAACAGGGCGCAATTCGCTCCGCCGACGGTTACGCCTGCCTTCCAGGCCGCGCCGACAGTCGTCGCACCGCTGCCACCTCCGCCGCGTCCGCCGCAGCGTGACCTGACGCCGCTCGCGATCGGTGCGGGCGTCGTGGCCGGCGCCGTGATTGGTGCGACCATCGCCGACCTGCACAACCAGCGACGCGAGTCCATCGAAGGCGGCCGCACCGTCTACACCGAGCCGGATCGCATCATCATCCGCGATCCCGGCGGGCAGGCCTACGTCCGCGGCAACGATCTCTATCGCTTCCGCTATGGCGCCCGCGACATCCGCACCGACACCGTCGGCGGCGATACTCGCACCGTCGTGATCCGTCCCGACGGCAGCGAGATCATCACCGTGGTCGCTCCCGACGGTCGGTTGCTGCGGCGAATTCGCAGGGACCCCGGCGGGCGCGAGCTCATCATCATCGACAACAGCTACCGCGATCCGCAGTCGGTCGGCGGCTTCTATGTCGACGCGCCGCCGCCGGTCGTGAACATTCCCTACGATCGCTACATCGTCGACGCGGAGGAGGCGTCGCCGGACGTGATCTACCAGACCATGGAGGCACCGCCGGTGCAGCGGATCAATCGGCGCTACACGCTCGACGAGATCCGCTACAGCCCGAATATTCGCATGCAGATGCCGAGCATCGACGTCAACACGATCACCTTCGAGACGGGTTCGTGGACGATCCCACCGGATCAGGCGGCGAAGCTGCAAGTGATCGCCGACGGCCTCAACCGTGCGATCCAGGCCAACCCGCGCGTGGTGTTCCTGATCGAGGGACATACCGACGCGGTCGGCAACGAGGTCGACAATCTGTCGCTGTCGGACCGCCGCGCGCAGTCCGCGGCCGAATTGCTGACCCAGCAGTTCGGTGTGCCTGCGGAGAACCTGACGTCGCAGGGCTATGGCGAGCAGTACCTGAAGGAGCAGACGCAGGGGCCGAGCGCGATCAACCGGCGCGTCACCGTCCGCAACATCACGCCGCTGCTCAACGGCGGTCAGGCCTCGCTGCCGCCGCCCCCGCCCGGCACCGCGCCGCCGCGGTAACGGCACACACAAACGCAAAATGGCCGGGAGAAATCCCGGCCATTTTTGTTTTCGTTGTTGCGCGCGACGTTGCGGCACATCGCGCAATCGTAGGGTGGGCAAAGGCGCGCGAGCGCCGTGCCCACCACTATCTCGGACGTGGAAGGATGGTGGGCACGCTTCGCTTTGCTCACCCTACGGCTACGAAAATCTCAGCCCTTGTCGTTCTCCAGCCGGAAGATCTGCGAGCCTTCGCTGCCCGAAAGCAGGCCGGTGTCCGTATAGAGCTTCAGCTTGGTGCGCGTGTCGGCGATGTCGAGGTTGCGCATGGTGAGCTGACCGATGCGATCGGCCGGCGTGAACGCCGCGTCCTCGACCTTCTCCATGCTGAGCCGCTCCGGCGCATAGGTGAGGTTCGGGCTTTCCGTGTTCAAAATCGAATAATCGTTGCCGCGGCGCAGCTCGAGCGTCACCTCGCCGGTGACGGCGCGCGCGACCCAGCGCTGCGCGGTCTCGCGCAGCATCAGGGCCTGCGAATCGAACCAGCGGCCCTGATAGAGCAGGCGGCCGAGACGCATGCCGCTGATGCGGTACTGCTCGATGGTGTCCTCGTTGTGGATGCCGGTGACGAGGCGCTCATAGGCGATGTGCAACAGCGCCATGCCGGGCGCCTCATAGATGCCGCGGCTCTTGGCCTCGATGATGCGGTTCTCGATCTGGTCGCTCATGCCGAGGCCGTGGCGGCCGCCGATCGCGTTGGCTTCGAGGAACAGCGCGACGGGATCGGTGAAGGTCTGCCCGTTCAGCGCGGTGGGCTGGCCTTCCTCGAAACGCACGACGACCTTCTCGGCCTTGACGTTGCAGTCCTCGCGCCAGAACGGCACGCCCATGATCGGGTTGACGATCTTGATGCCGCTGTCGAGGCTCTCGAGATCCTTGGCTTCGTGCGTGGCGCCGAGCAGATTGCTGTCGGTCGAATACGCCTTCTCGGCGCTCATCTTGTACGCGAAACCCTGGGCGGTCATGAACGCCGACATCTCGGCGCGGCCGCCGAGCTCGTCGATGAACTGCTGGTCGAGCCAGGGCTTGTAGATGCGCAGGCTCGGATTGGTGAGCAGGCCGTAGCGATAGAAGCGCTCGATGTCGTTGCCCTTGAAGGTCGAGCCGTCGCCCCAGATGTTGACGCCGTCCTCCTTCATCGCCGCAACCAGCATCGTGCCGGTGACGGCACGACCGAGCGGGGTGGTGTTGAAATAGGTGATGCCGCCGGTCGAGATGTGGAAGGCGCCGGACTGGATCGCGGCGATGCCTTCGTGGACGAGCTGCGTGCGGCAATCGACCAGCACGGCCTTCTCGGCACCGAATTCCTGCGCCTTGCGCGGAATCTCGTTGTAGTCGGCTTCATCGGGCTGGCCGAGATTGGCGGTATAGGCGTAGCAGCGCGCGCCCTTCTGCTTCATCCAGAGCAGCGCCGCGCTGGTGTCGAGCCCGCCCGAAAACGCGATGCCGACTTTCTCACCCTTGGGCAGGCTTTTCAGGATCGTGGTCATGGGGCTTCCAATCGGGTCTTAGGGGGCTGATGGCGGTTGCGGATTGACCGGGCGAATATCAAATTTCGCAGGGCTCGGCACGCATTTAATGGCTCAAACTGACGGCTCGGGGCCGGTCTTGCGACCGAACAGGCGCTGGCGGAGCCGGTAGGCGGGCATGTTCAGCCGGGTCAGGGCGGCGTCGACCGCCTGGTCCGAAAACCGCGTCCGCGGCCAGCGGTAAATCATCGCGTAGGCGAACCAGATCACGACGAAGGTGACGAGGCCGGCGATCGACACGTCGGTGAAGAAGTGCCCGCCGAAGGCCATGCGGAGCCCGCTGGTCACAAGGCCGAAGACGACTGCGCCGGCATAAGCCAGCGGGCGCCACGCCGGCGGCGCCAGCGCAGCCGGCGCCAGCGTCCAGAACGCAGTCGCGCCCTCGCCCGAGAAGAACGAGCAGTTGCGCACGCAGCCACCGCGCGGATCCCACCATGCCACGAACTGCTGGTCGCCGGCAAACTGCGTCACCACCACCGGGCGCGGCCGGCCCCAATAGGTCTTGAAGGTGAGGTTGGTGAGGATTCCGGCCGACAGGATGATCGTCACCAGCAGGAACACGATCGCGCGCCCCGACACCATCAGCGGCCGATCGGGCCGGATCATCTTGACCACAAGCGCCACCAGCGAGGGCAGCACGAACGCCCAGGCGATCCACATCGCCGCATCACGCGCGACGCCGGCCCAGCCGCTCGATTTGAGCGGAAACGTCTTCGTCTCGGGATCGAAGAACAGCGCGGCGAGCTTGAGATCGAGTTCGGGATAGAGGCCGAAAACGACACCGATCACGAGCCACAGCGCCAGGGCGATGAAAAGTCCAGTCCGGTTCATGCCGCGCGGTTTAGCGGAGTGGGGCGGGGATGAAAACCCTTTCACCGTCATTCCGGGGCGGCTCGCAGAGCCGAACCCGGAATCTCGAGATTCCCCGGTGCGCAATTGCGCACCTGAGGTCTGGTCCTTCGGACCATCCCGGAATGACAGCGCCAGTCACCGCGCATCGGGCCTCGACTGCGACGGCAGCGGCGGAGGCGGCTTGCGCGGGGGTGGCGGATTGCGCCAGGCGCCGGCGTTGCGGCCGGCGATCAGCCAGTAGACCACGCCGGCCACGATGCCGGCGCCGGTCATGATCTCGAGGTGACGCCGCACGACGCCTTCGAACTGCAACGTGTCGGAGTGAAAGGGAACGAGGCCGAGGTAGCAGGCGAGCCCCACAACGCCGCCGCCGACGGCGTAGGCCAGTGCGCTGCGGATGTAGAGCGCTTCAGTGATCGCGACGATCACCGCCGCCGGCACCAGCGCAAAGCCGGAGACGAAGATGAAACCGAATCCGAGCAGGATGTCGATCGCGCCTTCATCGACGGGGCCTGCGCCGAGATCGGCGAATTCCGGAAACAGCAGCGCGACGACGACGATCATGCCGCCGACGAAGCAGGCGGCGAGAAAGCCGATGAAGATGACGACGAGGCGGCCGATCAGGGACATCTGATGGCCCTGTTGAGTGTCATCGTCATTCCGGAGCGGTGCGCAGCACCGAATCCGGAATCTCGAGATTCCGGGTTCGCGCTACGCGCGCCCCGGAATGACGGCTCATAAACGCAGATGGTCGGATCAAGCCCAGGCATGACGAGAGTGCACGAGGCACGCATCCTCAATCCGTCATCGCCATGGCGCGCAGCGTCTGGCGTTCGCGGGCCGAGAGCTTTTCGGTTTCCGACTTGAGCTGGCCGCAGGCGGCGAGGATGTCGCGGCCGCGCGGGGTGCGCACCGGCGAGGAATAGCCGGCGTTGAAGATGTATTCGGAGAATTTCTCGATCTGGTCCCAGTCCGAGCATTCATAGGCGGTGCCGGGCCAGGGATTGAACGGGATCAGGTTGATCTTGGCGTGAATGCCCTTGAGCAGCTTCACCAGCAGCTTCGCATCGTCGAGCGAATCGTTGACGCCCTTGAGCATCACATATTCGAAGGTGATGCGGCGCGCGTTCGAGGCGCCGGGATAGTCGCGGCAGGCCTGCAGCAGCTCCTTGATCGGATATTTGCGGTTGAGCGGCACCAGCTCGTTGCGCAGCTCGTCGCGCACCGCGTGCAGCGAGATCGCGAGCATCACGCCGATCTCCTCGCCCGCGCGCACGATATTCGGCACCACGCCCGAAGTCGACAGCGTGATGCGGCGGCGGGAGATGCCGATGCCTTCGTTGTCGCCGACGATGAGCAGCGCATCGCGCACCGCATCGAAATTGTAGAGCGGCTCGCCCATGCCCATCATCACGATGTTGGTGACGCGGCGCGTACCGTCCTCGCGATCGGCCCAATCATTGAGACGATCGCGTGCGACCATCACCTGTCCCACGATCTCGCCGGCGGTGAGATTGCGCACCAGGCGCTGCGTGCCGGTGTGGCAGAACGAGCAATTCAGGGTGCAACCAACCTGCGAGGAGACGCAGAGCGTGCCGCGATCGGTCTCGGGGATGTAGACGCACTCGACTTCATGCGCCTTCTCGACATTGTCGCCGCTCGGCAGCCGCAGCAGCCATTTGCGGGTGCCGTCATTGGAGATCTGCTCGGCCACGACTTCGGGCCGGTCGACGGTGAAATGCTGCGCGAGCTCGGCGCGAATGCCCTTCGAGACCGAGGTCATCTCGTCGAAATTCTGAGCGCCACGGAAATACATCCAGTGCCACAGCTGCTGCACGCGCATCTTGCGCTGCGCGGGTGCGACGCCGATCTCGCCGAGGCGGTCGGCAAGCTCGGTGCGCGACAGGCCGATGAGCGACGGCTTGGCCGGCGGCACATAGGTTTCGAGCGGAGTCTTCTCCACCAATGTTGCGTTGTGCGGCTCGGTCGTCGGTTGCATGGAATGGACCTAATGGCTTGGTCGTTCCGGGATGGTCCGAAGGACCAGACCCGGAACCTCGAGATTCCGGGTTCGCGCTTCGCGCGCCCCGGAATGACGGAAAAACTTGGAACCGCCCCTATATAGCAACCGGAACCGCCGATTGCGACCTTATCGCCCGCAGCCTTAACGCCGGCAGTCCTGGGCGATCTTGTCGAGCGCCTGGGCGAGGCCCTTCAGCGAAAACGTGTCGGTCGTCTCCGTCCCCTTGGCCGAGATGCCTTTGACCACGAGATCGGCGGATTTGCGCATGGCTTCGACCATCCGCTCCTCCTCGGCCGCGTTCTTGATCCAGAGGCCGTCGCCCTGCGTGTACATGGCGAAGGCGGCGCCGCCGACCTCGACCGAGGATTCCGATCCCGGCTTCAGCGCGTAGCCGATCATGACGGAGACTTCGTTGTTCACCTTCTCGGCCGGCCGGGTCGAGACGAAGGCATAGGCGGGATCACGCGGCCGGTTCGGCGGATTGGTCTTCGACGACGACGGTTTGGCCAGCGCAAAGCAGACCTTCTTGCCGTTGGGCGTGGCCGAATAGGCGCCCCAGGTGCCGAACTGGCCGATCAGGGTCGGCTCCGCGCCGCCCGCAACCGCCGCAGCCGGGCCCGCCGGCTTGCTCTCGGGCTTTGCAGCCGTCTTTGCTGTCGTATTGGCCGCCGGCGCAGCCGCTTTCGGTGCGGCCTCTTTGGGTGCGGACTTGGGCGCCGGTTGCGCCGTCTGAGCCCGCGCGGAATCAGTGATTCCCCACGCCGTCACGCCGGCCGTCAAAGCCAAAAATAGCACCCGCCACATGCTGGAGTGGTTCCCTCAATATTGTGACTGGAAGATGGCCCGGCCGCGCTTTGTCCCCGCGGCAGGGATAACCGGGAAAGTTCAATTTGGGAAGGCAGTTAGCGGGTTGGCAACAGCTAGCCCCGGGATCGCGCGGCACGCTGGTCGGCCCATTGCGCGTCGGTCCAGCCAAGCAGGTCTTCGGCGCCGGAACTGCGCAGATGCGCGCCGCCGTCGATCACCACCATCTCGCCGTTGATGTAGCCGGCGCGGTCGGAGACCAGGAAGCTGGCGAGATCGGCAAGCTCGCTGTGGTCCCCGGTCCGGCCAAGCGGGTTGCGCGCGGTCCAGCCGTCGTCGCGGCCTTCGGGGCGGAGCTGCCCCGATGCGCCGGCGGTCGGGAACGGACCTGGCGCGATCGCGACGGTACGGATGCCCTTCGGACCCCACTCCACTGCAAGGCTTTTGGTCATCGCCAGCAGCGCCGACTTCGCCATCGCCGACGGCACGGTGAAGGCGCGGCCGGTGATGGTCGAGGTCGAGAGGATCGAGAGCACGACGCCGGCATGCCTGCCGTCGATCCAGCGTTTGCCGGCGGCGAGCGTGCAATACATCGCGCCATGCAGCGTCGGCGCCAGGATCGCATCCGCGGCGCGGAAGGACAGATGCTCGCTCTGGGCAATGAAGGTCGCCGCGGCATTGTTGACGAGAATGTCGAGCGGCGCCTCGCGCCAGATCGCGTCCATCATGCTCTCGACGGCGGCGCCGTCGCGGATATCGCAGGCGATCGTGGTGACCTTGCCGCCGCTCTGCGCGCGCATCTCGGCTGCAGTCGTTTCAAGCCGATCGAACTTGCGGCCGCAGATCACGAGCTCGGCGCCGAGCGCGAGGAAACGTCGCCCCATCGCGGCGCCGAGGCCCGAGCCGCCACCGGTGACGAGAATGCGCTTGCCTCTGAGCAGACCCGTTTCAAACATCGTTTGAATCCTTCATTTCCTTCTTGTTCCGTCATTGCGAGCGCAGCGAAGCAATCCAGACAATTTCCGCAGGACGGATTCTGGATTGCTTCGCTGCGCTCGCAATGACGCAAGGATAGGCCTGCGCGCTCCCTTAGACAAAGAATCCGGATTGTAGGGCCGCGCTAAATCCGGCAGAAACGGGCCAACTATAATTCCACCTCGAAACGCCCAAGACTTCGCTTCTCAAGAAGGTGTCGCCATGAAAGCCATTCTCTGCACGCAATATTGCCAGCCCGACGATCTCGTGCTCGCCGAGGTGCCGGATCCGGTGGCCGGTCCCGGCGAGGCCGTGATCGCGATCAAGGCGGCGGCGCTGAACTTCTTCGACATCCTGATGATCCAGGGCAAGTACCAGATCAAGCCGCCGTTCCCGTTCTCGCCAGCCGCCGAAGTCGCGGGCGTGATCGAGAGCATCGGCCCTGGCGTGACCGACCTGAAGGTCGGCGATCGCGTGGTCGCCTCCTGCGGCCACAACGGCGCGCGCGAGAAGATCGCGCTGCCGGCGGCGTCGATCGTGAAGATCCCTGACAATCTCGACTATGACCGCGCGGCCGGCATCATCATCATCTACGGCACCGCGCTGCATGCGCTGGAAGATCGCGCCAGCCCCAAGCCCGGCGAGACGCTTGCCGTGCTCGGCGCGGCCGGCGGCACGGGCCTCGCCGCCTGCGAGCTCGGCAAGCTGATGGGCCTGAAGGTGATCGCCTGCGCCTCGTCGGACGAGAAGCTCGAATTCGCGAAAGCCCATGGTGCCGAGCTCACGCTGAACTACGGCAAGGAAGATTTGAAGGAAGGCCTGCGCAAGCTCACCGGCGGCAAGGGCGTCGACATCATCTTCGATCCGGTTGGCGGCGCCTATGCCGAGCAGGCACTGCGCTCGATCGCCTGGGAAGGCCGCTTCCTCGTGATCGGCTTTGCCGCCGGCGACATTCCGAAGATGCCGCTGAACCTCGCGCTACTGAAAGGCTGCGACATCCGCGGCGTGTTCTGGGGCGCCTGGACCCGGCTCAATCCCGCCAAGAACCGCGCCAATCTCGAGAAGCTCGTGAAGTGGACCGCGGAAGGCAAGATCTCATCGCACGTCGATCGCACCTTCCCGCTGGCACAGACCGCGGACGCGCTGAAGGTGCTCGCGGGACGCCAGGCCATGGGCAAGGTGATCTTGCATCCGTGACGGTGCAGGCGACGGCGCGACGCCGTCGCTACGCACACACCTGTCATCGCATGTGAATTTCACGAAGATTGTCCGCGGGCCTGCTCCGCCTCTCCCGCTTGCGGGAAAGGCCGACGCGCCCCGGGCGATGCGAAGCATCGTCCCGAGCGCGGCGGGTGAGGGCTCTCGCCCACGCAGGGACGTTCTCCGCAATCCCTGGCAATCCCGACGCGGAGACACCCCACCCCAGCCCTCCCCCGCAAGCGGGAGAGGGAGCCCAGCGCCGATGCCGCCGCACGGTAGCGCCTTCTCAACCACCATCGCCAAAATTGCGGTGCACTCCGCCGCGCCGCCCGAATCAAACCTAAATTTTTCCCGATTCGCCCCAACCGTTGTCGCTTTTTGGGCTGATTCAAATTGCGATTTACCGGTTCCAGTCTGCAGGGCGCTCCTGGACAAAAACAAGAAAACTAAAACCGGCACTGCCCCGCGTTGTGTCAGTATTGGGGGAAGCATCACCATGGAGACGACGGCATTCCGTCCGTCCTGGGGGTCGAGAGCGCTCGACTCCGAACAAGCGGCATCACATACGTCCACCGCATCCTACATTCGTGCGCGCGCTGAACGGACCGATCCTTCATCGCACGATCCTATGCCACTGTTCTTGTCCGATCCGCTCAGCGCGCCGGATCCACGGGAATTCGCGCCATTGGCCGTGCGCACCAGGACCAGAATCGTCCGGCGCATTCTCGCTGCCGTCCTGGCCGCGTCGGTCATCGCGGTCCCGATCGCGCTGTTTTGGTCCGACATCAACCGGCTGCTCACCGTCAACGGCGCGTCGTGGATCGGCGCGGCCGCGAACGAGGCCGCGGCTCCCGCCTATCCGCCCGCCGCACGGCAGGGTCCGGTCGAGGATGCCGCGCGTGTGACCAACACGATGCTGGCGAGCGGAGACGCACAGGATATTGCCGCACCGGCGACGCCGAGCCGCGAGGCGATCGCAACCGCCTATCAGAGCGCGCTACAGGCTCAGGCACCCGCGCCCGTACCGACACAAGTCGCCGCACAGCCCGCGCCACCGCCGCCAGCCAAGAGCCTCGACGCCGACACGTTGGCCGGCTTGATGGCGCGCGCCAAGAGCCTGATGACCATCGGCGACATCGCCGCGGCGCGTCTGCTGCTCGAGCGCGCGGCGAATGCGCAGGATGCGACGGCGGCGTTCCTGCTGGCGCAGACCTACGATCCAGCCGTCCTGGGCACCAAGGACACGCGGAGCATCACCGCCGACGCCGTCGCCGCACGCGACTGGTACCAGCGGGCCGCCAGCCTCGGATCGGCGGAGGCGCGACGGCGCCTCACCCAGCTCTCGAACTAGAACTCTTCAGGGGACATCATGCGTAACGTTTTGGGAATGGCGCTTGCCGCCATCATGACCATCTGTGCCTTCGCAGCGCGCGCCGATCAGACCGAATACGATCCGGCCAAGGTCTCGGACAGTCTGAAGGCCATCTTCCAGTTCGGCTCGACCTCGACCAAGCAGGCGCTCAACGCCAACACCGTCACGCTGATAACAGGCACGATCGGCGGCACCTATGTGCAGTTCGGCGCCGACCTCGCCTCCGTGCTCGACGACGGCAACAAGATCCGCGTGCTGCCGATCGTCGGCCGCGGCTCGGTGCAGAGTGTCGCCGACATTCTGTTCCTGCAAGGCGTCGATCTCGGCGTCGTGCGGGCCGACACGCTCGACTATCTCGAGCGCAAGGGCTTTGCCAAGGACATCAAGAAGCAGTTCACGTATGTCACCAAGCTCTACAATGAAGAGATGCAGGTGATCGCGCCGCGGTCGATCGCAACGCTGAAGGACCTCGAGGGCAAGAAGGTCAGCGTCGACCTGCCCAATGGCGGCACCTTCGTCACCGCGCTCACCGTGTTCGAACGGCTCGGGATCAAGGCGAACTTCGTCTATGTCGAGCAGCGCATCGCGATGGAAAAGCTGAAGGCCGGCGAGATCGACGCCGTGATCGTGGTCGGCGGCAAGCCGTACAAATCGGTCTCGACCTTCGGCAATGACGGCCGCTTCCATCTCGCGAAGGTCGACTATGCGAAGCCGCTCCAGAGCGACTATCTGCCGGCGACGCTGACCGCGAAGGACTATCCGAACCTGATCAAGGAGGGCGAGAGCGTGGACACGATCGCCGTGCCTGCGGTGCTCGCGGCCTACAACTGGGCGCCCAACACCGAGCGTTATCGCAAGCTCGCACTGTTCGTGGACGCGTTCTTCACGAAATTCCCCTCGCTCCAGAACCCACCCTTCCACCCCAAGTGGAAGGAGGTCTCGCTCGCCGCACCCCTGTCAGGCTGGAGCAGGCTGCCGGTGGCGCAGCAATGGCTCGACAAGCACGGCGTCGAGCCGGTGACGCGCCAGCGCTTCGAGGCGTTCCTGAAGCAGAGCCCCGCGGCCGCACAGGTGTCCGACGCGGACAAGGAGACCTTGTTCAAGCAATTCCAGGCGTGGGATGCGGAGAAGGCGCGGGCGCAGGCGGAGAAGAAGTAGCTCCCTCGGCGTCGTCCTGGCGAAAGCCAGGACGACACGGAGGATGTGGCGACGAGGCGTTGCCAGCAACTACTCTCCCGCCTCGTCCACGCCCCGCTTCAGCGCGGCGCGGGCGGCTTCGCGGTGCTCCGTCGTGATGTGGCTGGCGACCATGCGGATGGCGGTGGCGAGCACGGCGGCATCGTCGGTGAAGCCGAGGATCGGCATCACGTCGGGGACAAAATCGAACGGCAGGATGAAATAGGCGATCGCCCCCAGCAGCGACGCCTGGACATGGCGCGGCGTCTGCCGGTCGAACGCGCAGTAGTAGGCGGCGAGCAGGTCTTCGGCGAACGGCAGATGCGCGGCGACGCGCTTCAGCTTGCGCCAGAAGCGGCGGCGAACGCTTTCACGATCTTCCGCGAGCCGATCGGCCGGCTCGAAGCCGATGCTGTGTTCGGCAGCCATGCTCCAAAACTCCCCGTTCAGCCCGGAGCGGCGGATCGCCGCATCCCCTGCTGATCACAATCACAAGATGGGGATGCAGCCGGTCGCTGCAAGACGTCAGCCCGGTGTAAGCTTGGCGATGGCGTTCATCGCCCTGGCGAGCTCGATGTCGAGCGCTGTGACGCCGCCGGCGTCATGGGTCGACAGCACCACCTCCACGGTCTTGTAGACATTGCGCCATTCGGGGTGATGATCCATCTTCTCGGCAACCAGCGCTGCACGGGTCATGAAGCCGAAGGCTTCGTTGAAATCCTTGAAGACAAAGGTTTTCCCGATGGCGTCGCGGCCCGAAACCTCGGTCCAGTCAGGGATTCCGCCCAGCGCCTGCTTGCGCGCCTCCGTCGTCAGCCGTTCTGCCATGATCGTCTCCGTGCTTCAGGGGAACTTTACCCTAACACCGTGCTTACGCCCGGGTTCACGCGGGATATGCCCCATCCGCTAACCATGACGGAGATGTAACCCCGCCGGACAAGAAATTTGCTACAATTGCGGGCGTAAATCGCCGGCGAAGATGAAACTGAGCCTCAAGCGCCTGTTCGGGAGATCGATGACCGGGGGATTGGACCTGGCCGAAACGCCCTCTCCGCCTTCGCCGCGATCAGCGGCGCGGAAGACGGCGCTCGTGTCTCTGGCGCTGGTGCTCGCAATCGTCGGCGCGCTTGCCGGCGGCTATTATTTCGCGATGCGGCCGGTGGCGCTGAAGATCGCGGTCGGTCCCCCCAATAGCGACGACATCAAGGTCGTGCAGGCGCTGACGCAGGCCTTCTCGCAAAACAAGAGCTATGTGCGGCTACGTCCGATCCAGACCGACGGCGCCACGGCCAGCGCCGAAGCGCTTGCGGAGGGCAAGGTCGATCTTGCCATCGTGCGCGGCGATGTCGACGTGCCGAAGAACGCGCAAGCGGTCGCGACCCTGCGCAAGAACGTCGTGGTGCTGTGGTCCGTCCCCGGCAAGGGCAAGAAGAAGGGCGCCAAGATCACCAAGATCGCGCAGCTCGCCGGCCATCGCGTCGGCGTGGTCGGCCGCACGCAGGCCAACGTCAACCTGCTCAAGGTGATCCTCCAGCAATACGGCGTCGATCCCGCCAAGGTCGAGATCATACAATTCCCGGCCAATGAGGCCGCCGAGGCAATCAAGGCCCAGAAGGCCGATGCCTATCTCGCGGCCGGCCCCGTCAACAGCAAGATCACGTCGGATGCGATCGCCGCCTCAGCCAAGGATTTCGGTACGCCGACCTTCCTCGCGATCGATTCGGCGGATGCGATCGCGCAGAATCATCCGGTCTATGAAGCGGCGGAGATTCCCGCCGGCACCTATGGCGGCTCGCCTGACCGACCGGAGGACGAGGTCAAGACCATCAGCTTCGCGCACCACATCGTGGCGCGCAAAGGCGTGTCCGAAACCACCATCGCGGCGTTCACGCGCCAGCTTTTCGCCGTGCGCCAGCAACTGGTGACGGAATTCCCGCTCGCCGCCAAGATCGAAACGCCCGACACCGACAAGGATGCCGTGATCCCCGTGCATCCCGGTGCCGCGGCCTTCGTCGACGGCGAGGAAAAGACCTTCCTCGACAGATACAGCGATTACATCTGGTGGACCCTGATGGCGCTCTCCGCCATGGGTTCGATCGGCGCGTGGTTTGCGGGCTATCTGAAGAAGGACGAGCGCGACAACAACAGCCATCTGCGCGATCGCCTCCTCGACATGATCGCGGCGGCGCGCAAGAGCGAGACCATGGACGAGCTCGACCAGATGCAGACCGAGGCCGACGAGATCCTGCGTGACACGCTGCACTGCTACGACCACGGGGCGATCGAGGAAGGTGCGCTCACCGCGTTCAACATCGTGCTCGACCAGTTCCACGCCGCGATTGCCGACCGCAAGGCCGTGCTGTTCAGCATGCCGCAAAACCCGCCGCGCGCCGGCGCGCAATTCCGGGCCGCCGGCAACGCGTAAACGGTTGCGCGCGTAATCGCTGCGTCACATTGTCTCAATATAGACTTTACCGTCATTCCGGAGCGCGCGAAGCGCGAATCCGGAATTTCGAGATTCCGGGTCCGGTCCTTCGGACCGTCCCGGAATGACAGCGCCAGATGCGCCTAAGACAACCAGCGAATCCACCATGAACATCAAATTCTCCCGCCGCCGTTTCCTCGCCACCAGCACCGGTGCGCTTGGCGCAATCGCAATGCCCTATCTGTCGCGCGCGGCCGACCGGCCGGCGGTCACCCATGGCGTGCAGTCGGGCGACGTCACCGTCGACGGCGGCGTGGTCTGGGCGCGCGCCGATCGTCCATCGCAGATGCTGGTCGAGGTGGCGACGACGGAGTCCTTCAAGGACGCGCGCGCGCTGCCGCCGATCGCGGCGCTGCCCGAGAGCGACTTCACCGCGAAGATGCTGATCGAAAATCTGCCGGGCGGGCAGGACATCTTCTACCGCGTCCGCTTCCGCGATCTCTCGCACGGCGCGATCGAGGGCGAGCCGGTGGTGGGCCGCTTCCGCACCGCGCCGGCCGACCGCCGCGACGTCAGCTTCGTCTGGGGCGGCGACGTCGCCGGACAGGGCTGGGGCATCAATCCCGATGACGGCGGCATGTTCACCTTCTCCGCGATGCGCAAGCATCGTCCGGATTTCTTCCTGCACTCGGGCGATACGATCTATGCCGACGGCCCGATTGAATCCGAGGTGAAGCTCGCCGACGGCAAGACCTGGAAGAACGTCACCATCCCCGAGAAGGCCAAGGTGGCCGAGACGCTGGACGAGTACCGCGCCGCGCACAAATACAATCTCACCGACGCGAACCTCCGCGCCTTCAATGCCGAAGTACCGATCTTCGTGCAATGGGATGACCACGAGGTGACCAACAACTGGTCGCTGTCAAAGGAGCTCCCGGCGACCTACAAGGTGCGCGACATCGCGCTGCTCGCAGCGCGCGCGGGCCGCGCCTTCCACGAGATGTATCCGATGCGCGAGAGCATCAATGAGCCGGGCCGCGTCTATCGGCAGATCTCCTACGGCCCGCATCTCGACGTGTTCGTGCTCGACGAGCGCAGCTATCGCGGCCCCAACGGCGCCAATCTCGAAACCGCATACGGCCCCGCCAGCTATTTCCTCGGCCCGGACCAGATCGCCTGGCTCAAGCGCGGTCTCCTCAACTCGCGTGCGACCTGGAAGGTGATCGCCTCCGACATGCCGCTCAGCCTCGTCGTCTCGGACACGCCGAAGGGCGGATCGGAAGCGATCGCTCAGGGCGACGGCCCGGTGCGTGGCCGCGAGTTCGAGATCGCCGACATCCTGCGCTTCATCAAGATGGCGCCGATCAGCAACACGGTGTGGCTGACCGCGGACGTACATTACGCCGCCGCGCATTACTACGACCCGAACAAGGCGCAATTCCAGGATTTCGAGCCGTTCTGGGAATTCGTCTCCGGCCCGCTGCACGCAGGCACCTTCGGTCCGAACGCGCTCGACAACACGTTTGGGCCGGAGGTGCGCTTCGTCAAGGCGCCGGGCAAGGACAGCCAGAACCTGCCGCCGTCGGCCGGCATGCAGTTCTTCGGTCACGTCAAGATCGACGACGCCTCCGGCCAGATGACGGTGACCCTGCGCGACCGCGCCGACGTCGCGCTGTGGTCGACGACGCTGGATCCGAAGCTCGCTTGAGCCGCTTCAGCCAGAGCGGAGCGTCATGAGCCGCGCGACCGTAGCGCGGCCTCAAGCGCATCGCTCGAGCACGGCTTTTGCAAACGCGGCCGGTTGACGAAATCCGAAGCGATCCGTGTCTCGGCGCCATAGCCGGTGACGAAGGCGAAGGGAATCTTCAGGGCCGCCAGCCGCTCGGCGACGGCAAAGCTGTTCTCGCGGCTGAGCTCGACGTCGAGCAGCGCGAAGTCGGGCGCGCGCGCCGCGATCGCGGCCAGCGCCTGCGCCACCGAACCCACGGTGCGCACGCTTCTCACGCCAAATCCCAGCAGGCGGTCCTCGAAGTCGATCGCGATGATCGGATCGTCCTCGACGATCAGGACATCGACGGGGACGTCGGACGAGCCGTCCGGGGAAGCAGGTATCATGATCCTGGCTATCGAGGGCTGCATGTTCTTACCGATCAAGGACAGCCTCATTCCGACGCCTGCGCCCAGCGCATCGGAGGGTTCCCGGAACGAAACTCACCACAGAACAGTTTTGACGTCTGTCCACTTGTGCACACGGCCAGCGATCGAGACTCGCTCGTGCTGAAAGGAGAGCAGGGATTTACGATGGACGCGCGTATCGGGAAGGCGACGGAGGTCGGCAGCCGGCCGGCCAACAATCTGCTGCGACGCTTGAGTCCGGCCGACTATGCGCTGCTCGCGCCACACGTCATCGTTGATGATGCCGCGGCCAACGAGCTGCTCTACAGTCCCGGCGACGATGTCCAGGTCGTGCACTTTCCGTGCGGGCCGTCGCTTGCGACCTTTCTCGTTCCCAACGAAGACGGCCGCGACGTCGAGACCATCCTGGTCGGCCGCGAAGGCGCGGTCGGCGGCATCGTCAGCGAGGGATTTCTGCCGGCCTACACCCGCATCTGCGTGAAATTCGGCGGGCCGTTTGCGCGCATCCACGTCGGCAAATTGGAGGCGGCCAAGCTGCGCTCGCCCACGCTGCGCAACATCTTCGCCCGCTATGCCGACTGCATGCTGGCGCAGATCTTCCAGTCCACCGCCTGCAACGCCATCCACTCGATCGAGCAGCGCACGGCGAAATGGATCCTGGCGGCGATGGAGCGGACCGGCGACGAGAGCAGCGTGCCGCTGACGCATGAGCAGCTTGCGACGCTGCTCGGGGTGGGGCGCAGCTATGCGAGCCGCGTGCTCCAGTCGTTCAGGGCCGACGGCATCCTCGACACGCGGCGCGGCTCGATCCTGGTCCGCGACCGCGACCGCCTGCGCCTGCGCGCCTGCCTCTGCAACGAGGCGGTGAAGACCCATTTCGAGGAAGTGCTGCGCGGCGTCTACCCGACGGAGGAGGCGAGCAGCACGGGCTGACCCTCTCCGGCGCCTGACCTCCCGCTCCATGCAGAGCAATCGCATGTGGATTTCACGAGGATTGTCCGCGGGCTTGCTTCGCCTCTCCCGCTTGCGGGAGAGGCCGACGCGCCCCGGGACGATGCGAAGCATCGTCCCGAGCGCGGCGGGTGAGGGCTCTCACCACGCAGGGACGTCCTCCGCAATCCCAGGCAATCCCGACGCGGAGACACCCCAGCCCTCCCCCGCAAGCGGGGGAGGGAGCCGAGCGCCGGTGCCGCCGCATCGTGCACACCACATGCGATAGCCCTGCGCTCCATGAAAGGATGCCGGCGTGCGACACCGCACGTCCGCCGTGCTATACCCGCTCCGCATGAGCGGGGCATTCCTTCACACTGTCTTCGATGTTGCGGCGTGGCTGGCGGCGGGTGCGGCGGTTTACTGGCTGTCGCGACAAGGCTTGCGGTTTCCGGCGCAATCCTTCGAGCTGCCCTACATCGCCGCGCTGGTGTTCGGCGCCGGCATTGGCGCCTATCTGTTCGGGTCCGCCAATCTGTGGCTGTCGGGCGAGAGCGGCATTGCGCGCTCGGTCGAGGGCGCGCTTGCCGGCGGCATCGTGGCGGTCGAGCTCTACAAAAGGACCGCAGGCATCGCCCTGCGCACGGGCGCGCGGTTTGCGCTGCCGCTGGCCCTCGGCATCGCGATCGGGCGGCTCGGCTGCTATTTCGCGGGCCTCGACGATTTCACCTACGGCACGCCGACGGCATTGCCCTGGGGACATGATTTCGGCGACGGCATTCTCCGCCATCCCGTGCAGCTCTACGAGAGCGCCGCGATGGGCGTGTTCGCGCTGCTCTATGTGCTGGCGGTCTTGAACCGGAACGCATTCGCGATCACCAATGGTTTCTACCTGGTTCTGCTCTACTATGGAGCGCAGCGCTTCCTGTGGGAATTCCTCAAGCCCTACGGCACGCTGATCGGCCCCCTCACGCTGTTTCACCTGCTGTCGCTGTCCATCCTCCTCTACGCCGCAATCATGCTGGCGACGGCGCCCAAAGCGAGACCTGTGCATGAACGCGCCGTTGCGTAAGTCGCATCCCTACATCTTCTGGGGCCAGACCCAGTCCCTCTGCGAGACCTGCCTGAAGCTGGTGCCGACCAAGATCCAGATCCTCGACAACGAGGTCTGGTACGAAAAGCGGTGCAAGGAGCATGGTGTTCAGTCGACGCTCGTGTCCACCGACGCGGCCTATTGGCGTCTGTGCAAGGATTTCATCAAGCCGGGCGACCGCCCGCTGCAATTCCAGCACCGCACCGAATTCGGCTGCCCCTATGATTGCGGCCTCTGCCCGGATCACGAGCAGCATTCCTGCCTCGCGCTGATCGAGATCACCGAGCACTGCAATCTCACCTGCCCGGTCTGCTTCGCCGAATCCGCGCCAACGCGGACCAAATTCACCCCGCTCGCGACGGTGGAGAAGATGCTCGACGCGCTGGTTGCCAGCGAGGGCGAACCCGACCTCGTGCAGATCTCCGGCGGCGAGCCGACATTGCACCCGGACTTCTTCGCGATCCTGGACGCCGTGCGCGCCCGCCCGATCCGCCATGTCATGATCAACACCAACGGCCTGCGCATTGCCCGCGAAAAGGATTTCGTGGCGCGGCTCGCCGAGAACAAGCGCGGGCTGGAGGTCTATCTCCAGTTCGATTCGCTGCAGCGCGATCCACTGATCAATCTGCGCGGCGCGGATTTGCGCAAGATCCGCCAGCAGGCGCTGGAGAACCTCGAGCATTACGGCGTGTCGACCACGCTGGTGGCGACCATCAAGCGCGGCGTCAATGATGCCGAGATCGGCGACATCGTGCGTCACGCGCTGACCTGGAAATGCGTGCGCGGCGTCACGCTCCAGCCGGTGCAGGATGCCGGCCGCAACGAGAACTTCGACAAGAATACCGACCGCATCATGCTGTCGGAGATTCGCAACCGCGTGGTCGAGACCGGCGTGTTCGGCGACAAGGACATGATCCCGCTGCCCTGTAACCCCGAGAGCATCTCGATCGGCTACGGTCTGCGCAACGGCGAGAAGGTGCTGCCGCTGACCTCGCTGATCCCGCAGGAGCAGCTGGTTGCGGTGATGCCCAACACCATCAGCCCGGAGAAATATCCGATGCTGCGGGAGAAATTCGTCGATTTGTTCTCACTGTCGTCGGGCCCGCTCAACACCTCCGAGCGCGTTTGCGAGCTCTTGTGCTGCCTGCCGAGCTTCGAGGTGCCGGAAGGACTTTCTTACGAGAACGTGTTCCGCGTCACCATCGTGCAGTTTCTCGACCGCTTCAATTTCTGCGTCGGCAACGTCAAGCGGTCCTGCATCCATTTCGTCACGGAGCAGGGCGCGATCATTCCGTTCGACACCTACAATCTGTTCTATCGCAACGGAAAGATCGACGGCATCCGCGCTGCACTGGCTGGCGAGACGTATCGCGAGGCACGCCAAAGCGAGGAGGTGCCGCGATGAGCGACACCGGCACGCCTCCTCCGACTCCGACGCCGCAAGGGGACGCGCCTCCGATGGCGCCGCCACGGCGCGACGGGCGCCTGACCGCTTTCATGGTGATCGCCGGCGTGGTGCTGCTTTTCCCCGGCCTGTGCTTCCTGGCATTCGGCGGCCAAGGTGCCCCCTTTGTCCTGATTGGATTGGTCCTGGTCGGATTTGCGATCTTCCTGTTCATCCGCGCGGCGAGCCCGCCCAAGCCCTGACAAGAGTGTCGCCTCCTCATGAGCAACATCGCCCCCCCGCCCCCGCCTCCTCCGGCCGCCCCGCCGCAGCGCGGCGGCTGCCTGACCGCGCTCATGGCGATCTCCGGGGTCATCCTGCTGCTTCCGGGTCTCTGCGCACTCCTGTTCGGCGGAATCTCCATATCCGAGGGGGGCAAGATCGATTCCGACATCGCCCCGCTGGTCTTCCTGGGGCTGGTCGTCGGCATCGGGGGCGTCGTTCTGATCTGGGCGGCGATCAAGGGGCGAAAGGCCCCCGCCCATCCCGGAACCCAGCCCTAAGCCCCGGGAATTCCCGGACAAAATTCAGTCAACCAACCGGCAAAGAACACATTGTTTTTTGGCGGTTTTTGCATATATTGCGCCGCAACGCGCAGGGTGCCCGGTCGATAGACCGGGCTTCCCTTTTTGGGCGGAAAGCGCCCGTTTCCAGTCTTCCAGCGTTGTTTCGAGAAGAGGTCCCGGTCTGGCCGGCGAGATCGCGCTTAACCCATTGTTCGAACGCAAAGAAGCTCACTCATGAACCTCCGCAACGTCGCCATCATCGCCCACGTCGACCACGGCAAGACGACCCTGGTCGACAAACTCCTCCAGCAGTCCGGCACGTTCCGCGAGAACCAGAAGGTGACGGATCGCGCCATGGACTCCAACGACCTGGAGCGCGAGCGCGGCATCACCATTCTGGCCAAGGCGGCCTCGGTGCAGTGGAAGGACACCCGGGTCAACATCGTCGACACCCCCGGCCACGCCGATTTCGGCGGCGAGGTCGAGCGCATCCTCAACATGGTGGACGGCGCGCTGGTGCTGGTGGACGCCGCAGAAGGCCCGCTGCCGCAGACCAAGTTCGTAGTCTCCAAGGCGCTGAAGGTCGGCCTCAAGCCGATCGTCGTCATCAACAAGGTCGACCGCCCCGACGCGCGCCCGACCGAAGTCATCAACGAGGTGTTCGACCTGTTCGCGGCGCTCGACGCCAGCGAGGAGCAGCTCGACTTCCCGATCCTCTACGGATCGGCCAAGCAGGGCTGGATGGCCGAGAGCCCCGAGGGTCCGCAGGACAAGGGCATGGAGCCGCTTTTCGACCTGATCCTGCGCCACGTCGCGCCGCCCACGGTCGAGGAAGGTCCGTTCAGGATGATCGGCACCATCCTGGAGGCCAACCCCTATCTCGGCCGCATCATCACCGGCCGCATCTCCTCCGGCGTGCTCAAACCGAACCAGCAGGTCAAGGTGCTGCATGCCGACGGCAAGCTGGTCGAGACCGGGCGCATCACCAAGATCCTGGCGTTTCGCGGCCTTGAGCGCACGCCGCTCGATGAAGCCGAAGCCGGCGACATCGTCGCCATCGCGGGCCTGACCAAGGGCACCGTCGCCGACACCTTCTGCGATCCGACCGTCGAGGTGCCGCTGCCGGCACAGCCGATCGATCCGCCGACCGTGTCGATGTCCTTCATCGTCAACAATTCCCCGCTCGCCGGCACCGAAGGCGACAAGGTGACGAGCCGCATGATCCGCGACCGTCTGCTCCGTGAAGCCGAAGGCAACGTCGCGCTGCGCGTCGTCGAGGCCGCCGACAAGGACGCGATGGAAGTCTCGGGCCGCGGCGAATTGCAGCTCGCGATCCTGATCGAGACCATGCGCCGTGAGGGCTTCGAGCTCTCGGTGTCGCGCCCGCGCGTCGTGTACCAGAAGGACGAAGCCACCGGCGCCACCATGGAGCCGATCGAGGAGGTCGTGATCGACGTCGACGAGGAGCATTCCGGCGTCGTCGTGCAGAAGATGAGCGAGCGCAAGTCCGAGCTGGTCGAGATGAAGCCGTCCGGCGGCAACCGCCTGCGCCTGGTGTTCTACGCGCCGACCCGCGGCCTGATCGGCTACCAGGGCGAGCTGCTCACCGACACCCGCGGCACCGCGATCATGAACCGCCTGTTCCACGGCTACGCCCCGTACAAGGGCGAGATCCAGGGCCGCCGCAACGGCGTGCTGATCTCCAACGACCAGGGCGAGGCCGTGGCCTACGCCATGTTCAAGCTGGAAGACCGCGGCCCGATGATGATCGAGCCGGGCTGGAAGGTCTACAAGGGCATGATCGTCGGCGAGCACACCCGTGACAACGATCTCGAGATCAACGTACTCAAGGGCAAGCAGCTCACCAACATCCGCACGACGTCGAAGGACGAAGCCGTGCGCCTGACCCCGCCGATCCGCATGACCCTGGAAAAGGCGCTCGCCTATATCGAGGACGACGAGCTCGTCGAGGTCACCCCGAAGTCGATCCGCCTGCGCAAGAAGCACCTCGACCCGAACGAGCGCAAGCGCGCGGAGAAGTCCAAGGAAGCGGTGGCGTAAGCTACCGCACGCCGTTGTGCCGTAGGGTGGGCAAAGCGCAGCGTGCCCACCACTTGAAGTCCCGGTCGGCAATGGTGGGCACGGCGCAAGAGCGCCTTTGTCCACCCTACGGAGCGTCACTCCCGTCTCTGGAATACTGGATCACCCGCTCCAGTGCGCAAGCGCGCACAGGGCGGGTGATGACAGCTGACTTGTGGCGGCTTCAGCACATCCAGCGAACGTGCTAGAGCCCGCCCATGAGCTCCCTTCCCTCCTCCGTTGATGTCGCGATCATCGGCGCCGGTGCTGCCGGGCTCGGCGCAGCGCACGCGCTGGCGGGCTCCGGCCTCTCCGCCATCGTGCTGGAGGCCCGCGACCGGCTCGGCGGCCGGGCGTGGACCGTGCAGGCCTCGCCCGAGGTGACGTTCGACGTCGGCTGCGGCTGGCTGCATTCGGCGGACCAAAACTCCTTCGTCGCAATCGCAAGGCAGCTCGATTTCGAGGTCAACAAGGACCTGCCGCCCTGGCGCGAGCGCGCCTTCGGCAACGCGTTTCCGCAAAGCCAGCGCGACGAGTTCATGCACGCCATGGACGCGTTCTACCAGCGCCTCTGGCAGGCTGCGCAAAAGGGCAAGGACGAGCCCGCGAGCCTGAGCCTCGAGCCCGGCAATCGCTGGAATCCCATGATCGACGCGATCTCGACCTATATCAACGGCTGCGAACTCAAGGACATGTCGACGCTGGACTGGGATGCCTATGAGGATACCAACTTCAACTGGCGCATCCGCCGCGGCTACGGCACGCTGGTTGCGGCCTATGGCGCGCCCTGCCCGGTGGCGCTGAACTGCATGGTCACGCTGATCGATCATTCCGGCCCGCGCATTCGTATCGAGACGTCGCAGGGCACGCTGACCGCCGGCAAGGTGATCGTCACCGTGCCGACCAATCTGATCGCCGATGAGGCGATCCGCTTCTCGCCACCGCTCCCCGCCAAGGTCGATGCCGCAGCCGGCCTGCCGCTCGGTGTCGACGACAAGGTGACGCTGGCGCTTGGCGATGCCGAAGCGTTCCCTAGGGAAGGCAACCTGCGCGGCGCCACCATGCGCACCGCGATGGGCACCTACCACATCCGCCCGTTCGGCCAGCCCTGCATCGAAGGCTTTTTTGGCGGCAGCTTCGCAAGAGAACTGGAAGACGCCGGCGACGGCGCCATCGCCGCGCAGAGCATCGACGAGATCGCCGGCTTCCTCGGCAACGACATCCGCCGCAAGCTGAAGCCGCTGTGCGAGTCGCGCTGGGCGCATGATCCATTCGCGCGGGGATCGTATTCGCACGCGCTGCCCGGACATGCAGGTGACCGCGCGGTGCTGGCCGCGCCGGTGGATGGGCGGCTGTTCTTTGCCGGAGAGGCAACGTCGCCGACCTTCTTCACGACGGCGCATGGAGCGCGGGACAGCGGGGAGCGGGCGGCGAAGGAAGTGCTGGCGGCTCTGCGCAAGCCATAACAGCAAACTCCGTCATTGCGAGCGCAGCGAAGCAATGACGAATTACTCAATCACCCGTGCTCGCAAATCTGCATCCGGCACAAAGCACGCCTCATACTTCCCGAAAATGCGGTAGCGGTTGCGCGCGATGAGGCTGTAGACGGGATCCCGCAGCGGCTTCGGTACCGCGAACAACGCGCGTACCCAGCCCCAATCGGGAAGCTGCGACAGCACCATCAGCGCTGCATCCGACTTCATGAACACCTCGCCGCCGTAGATCACGGCGTTGGTGTCGGGATCCCCAGGGTCGATGCCGAACGTGCGCGCCAAACGCGCCCCATAGTCCGACTGGATCGGCGTGAAACGAAAGCGCTTCGCCGTGTCGCGCTTGGCGACGAAGCGCACCCAGCGCGAGCAGAAGATGCAGACGCCGTCGAACAGGATCACGTCGTCGTCGGGCCATTTTGGCATCAGCGATTGTCCAGCATCAGCAGCGCAACCAGCATCAGCACGATCGCAGGCCCCGTCTTGACCAGCGCGCCGAGCGGCTCGATCCAGAGATCGGGCGTCAGGATCGCCGCGCCGAGCATGTAGCCGAGCGATGCGACGATGCCCGCGACCAACCCGACCGCAGCCGTACGTCGGAACGCGATCAGCACGCCGATGCTCATGTCCATCAGGCTGGTGCCGATGGTGATGGGATCGACCAGCGCAGGCGCAAAATTGTGCGCGCTCAGGATGCCGGCGGCGGCGCGGTAGGAGACGAACAGCGCGATGAAGCCGGAGACGACCCAGAACGCGACCAGGCTCGCGAAGATCAGCGCCTTGATCAGAAACAGCCGCGCGAACCATTTGTCCTGGATGGTGGCGGGATGACGTCCGATCACTTCAGCCAGCGTTTTCGGCACGATGCCCGTGGCGGCAATCCACGCCGAGGGATCGCCGCTCACGCCGCGGCGCAGCTCGGCGATGGCCGTGGAGCGCATCGGCGGCATCCAGCCGAGATAATTGGCGAGATCGCCGATTTTCGCGCCGAGATCGAGCATCAAGGTCGGCATCGCGATGCGCGGCCAACCGGCCGTGCCGAACGCGATCCGAAACTGCTTGATGATTCCGGCCATGGTGACCGGCTCCGATAGCATCAGGTCCCAGCACACTGATATCACGGATGCATCGTCGATATCACGCGCGGCGAGCCAGGCGATGGTGGCAGCGATATCCTCGACGGCGACGGGCTGGAACGGCGTCGCCATCTCCGCACCCGGCAAGTCGAGCGGGAAGGCGGCGAGCGCGCGCAGCATGGCGCTGCCGCCATAGGCTGACGGCGCGACCACGAAGCCGGGCCGCAGGATGGCATGGGCGATGCCGGAGGCCGCGATCAATCGCTCGGCCTCGCGCTTGGTCGTCGCGAAAGCGGTACGGTCGGCTTCGGCCATTCCCGGAATCGAGATGTGCACCAGCCGGATCGCGCGGCCGCTGTCGCCGATCGCCTGAAGCAGACGCGCGACGAAATCCCGGTGCACGGCGCTTGTGTCGCTGCCGGGCCCATCCTGGAGCACGCCGAGGCAATTCACGACGACATCCGCCGCATGCTCGCGCAGCAGGCGCGTCAGCGCGGCCGCATCGAGCGATAGGATTGGAAGCTCGATATCGAGCGCGCCCATCTTCTGCGCCGGTGACAGGCTGCGCGCCACGCCGACGGCGCGAAAGCCCCGCGCGCGCAGATCGTCGGTGACGAAGCGGCCGATCAGGCCGGAGGCGCCGAGCACCAGGATGGCTCGCTGGTTCATCATTCCCTCAAAACGGCTTGGCGACCATCAGCCAGAGGATCAGCATCGTCGCGCCGAAGCCGGGGAAGCCGAACGCGAACCAGCGGCGGAACAGGACGAAGTAACGCTCCGGCAGCGCGGCGCGCTGCTCGGAAGCCTTGCGCGCGAGATCGCGCATCTCGATCTGCATGAAGACGACAGGGATCCAGAACAGGCCCGCGATGGCATAGAGCGCGAGCGACGCGAGCAGCCAGCGCTCCGTGAACGACGTCGCCGAGAGCATCATCAGCAGGCCACCGCTGACCGGCTGCAAGATCACGGCCGACAGCGTGAAGATCGCGTCGGCAATCACCACCACCGAGGCGGTGCGCGCAATGAAGTCTGCATCGTGCGTGCGATGCGCCATCAGCATGAAGAAGGCGATGCCGGTTCCGGTGCCGAGGATGACGATGGCGCCGAGCACGTGCAGGTATTTGACCAGGAAATATAACGTCATGGTTTCTTCTTCAGCGCACGCTCGAGCTCGCTGCCGGCGGCTTTGACGCCGGCTTCGGTCTCGATCATCCAGTGCCCCTCGCCGCCTACCCCGGGCAGTGCGCGGAAATCGACCTTGCCGCCACCGCCGCGAAATGCATCTGCCAGCGACTTCGAAAATACCGGCGGAAAATAGCTGTCATTGCTCGCAACGAGCCATGTGACGGGAATGCGCACCGCCCTGCCGAATTCAGCAGCAGCCGCGAGAAGCGCATGGGGCGCGCAGATCCGGTTCGGTTCGTCATTGGCATGGCCGCCGCGCCCCGGCGCAATCACTGTGATCGCGGAGATCGTCTTGGGCTCGGCATTGGCGAGGGCCAGCGCGCCCCAGCCGCCGGCGGAATGGCCGATCACGATCGCGGCATCCTTGCGGATGAAATCCTGCTTCCGCAAATGGTCCAGTGCCAGCGAAATTTCTTCGGCGGTCGCACGACCCGCGCGCGCGTAATCCGCTTCGTCACAGCCGCCCTGGTCCTCGACATAGCGGCCGCCGGTTGCACCGTGGCCGAGCCGTTCCGGCACCAGCACGGCAAAGCCGCGCGCGACGAGGAACGCTGCGAGCGCGCGGTATTCCGGCTGCGGCATTTGTGCACGACGCAAGCCATTCTGCGTCGAAGCATGCGCGATGACCGCGAGTCGAAATGGACCGGCACCGAACGGGCGAAACAGCAGCGCATGCGCGGCAATGTCCGTATCCGGCGACGGCACACGCCACTCCTGCCGGCGAAACGGCTCGCCTTCCTCGCCCGACGCACCGAACGTGACCTGGGCGCACAGAGGCGGCGCGGTCAGCAAAGCCAGCAGAGGCAGGAGCGCAAGGATGTTGAAGAGCCGCATGAATTGCCGGAGGCGAGCACGGACAGCGAAGGCCAGACTAACGGGAACGAATCATCCTGGGCGGACTTTCTGCGTTGCCATCGCCGTTCATTGGTTGCCGCAACCGAGTTTTGCACCGACGCGTGGCAGTTCGTTGCCGTTCAGGGCAGCGCCTTGTCCTCTTTCGGTACAACACAGTTGAAATACTGATGCAGAAAGTCCACAGGTTAACCGATAATTAACGATAGGTCTTGCCGCCGACGCGGCGACTTGGTTTGATCGTCTCCATGAGCACAACCCTGATCGAGGTCCGGCCGGCCAAAGCTGCAGATGCAACTGCGGTGGCGTCAACCCATGACGAAGCCTGGCGCTCGGCCTATCAGGGCATCATTCCCGGCGCCGAGCTGGAGAAGCTGATCAACCGCCGCGGTCCGCAGTGGTGGGACAGCGCGATCCGCAAGGGCAGCCGCGTCAGCGTACTGGTGTTCGGCGACAAGATCGCAGGCTATGCCAATTACGGCCGTAACCGTGCCCGCAGCCTGCACTTCGACGGCGAGATCTACGAGCTCTATCTGCGCCCCGAATTCCAGGGCCTCGGCTTTGGCCGTCGCCTGTTCGCCGCCGCTCGCCGCGACCTGATGCAGAGCGGGCTGAAGAGCATGGTCGTGTGGGCGCTCTCGGACAACGATCCGGCGACCGAGTTCTACCGGGCCCTGGGCGGCCGCATGGTGGCGCGTTCTTCGGAACGATTCGGGCCGAAGTCGCTCGACAAGGTTGCCTTCGCTTGGACCAATTGAGCTGCTGAAAGCCTAGCCGGCAGCGTTTCCCATCCGTCGATACCGTTTGCCGCTTGAGCCGGTGTTCGCCGGATTCATTATTTCAAAAAAACACGATGGATTGGGGGGCCAAGCCCGCGTATGACAGCGCCAAAATCGCTGCCGGGCGCGATTTAACCTCGGCAACAACGGAGCCTTGAATGCGTATCGATGCTATCTCGATCGGGAAAAACGTCCCACAGGACGTCAATGTCATCATCGAAGTCCCCGTGGGCGGCGAACCGATCAAATACGAGATGGACAAGGAGGCCGGCACGCTGGTGGTCGACCGCTTCCTGTACACGCCGATGCGTTACCCCGGTAACTACGGCTTCATCCCGCACACGTTGTCGGACGACGGCGACCCCTGCGACGTGCTGATCATCAACACCCGCGCCATCATCCCCGGCGCCGTCATGAGCGTACGCCCGGTCGGCGTGCTGTTCATGGAAGACGAAGCCGGCGGCGACGAAAAGATCCTGGCGGTGCCGTCGTCGAAGCTGACGCAGCGCTACGACAAGGTGAAGTCGTACTCCGACCTGCCCGACATCACGCTGCAGCAGATCCAGCACTTCTTCGAGCACTACAAGGATCTCGAGAAGGGCAAGTGGGTGAAGATCCTGCGCTGGGGCGGCCCGGAGGACGCGCACAAGCTGATCCTCGAGGGCATCGAGCGCGAGAAGAAGAAGAAGGGCTGAGCTTCTGTGTCCCGGACGCGGCGCGGCATGAAATGACGCGACGCTGAGCCGGGACCCATGCCGCCACTGGGCCCCGGCTCAGCAGCGCCCCGCTGAAGAAGCGCTGCGCTGCGTCCGGGGCACGAGAGTTTACCTACACCGCCGGCTTGGGCAGCCCCGCGATCGCGCAGGCCGCCCGCAGCGTATTCACCAGCAGGCACGCCACCGTCATCTGGCCGACGCCGCCCGGCACCGGCGTGATGGCGCCGGCCACGGCGAGCGCTTCCTGATAGGCGACGTCACCGACAAGACGCGTCTTGCCGTCATCCTTCGGGATCCGGTTGATGCCGACGTCGATCACGGTCGCGCCGGGCTTCAGCCAGTCGCCGCGCACCATCTCAGGTCTGCCGACGGCGGCGTAGACGAGATCGGCGCGCCTTACGAGGCCGGGCAGGTCGCGCGAGCGCGAATGCGCGATGGTCACCGTGGCGTTCTCGTTCAGCAACAACTGCACCAGCGGGCGGCCGACCAGGTTGGAGCGACCGATGACGATGGCGTTCATGCCTTCGAGCGAGGTGTGGACGCTCTTGGTCAGGATGATGCAGCCGAGCGGCGTGCAGGGCGACAGCGCCTCGAAGCCGCCGGCGAGCCGGCCGGCATTGTTCGGATGTAGGCCGTCGACGTCCTTGGCGGGATCGATGGCGTTGATGACGGCCTCGGTGTTCAGACCCTTCGGCAGCGGCAGTTGCACCAGAATGCCGTGCACGGCCGGATCGCGGTTGAGCTTTGCGACCAGCGCCAGCAGATCGCCTTGCGACACGTCGGCCGGCAGCTTGTGCTCGAACGAGGCCATGCCGGCGGCCTGGGTCTGGGTCTGCTTGGAGCGGACATAGACCTCACTCGCCGAGTCGTTGCCGACCAGGACCACCGCAAGGCCCGGCACCAGATTGTGCTCGCGCTTGACGCGGGCAACCTCGTCGGCCACGCGCGCCCGGAGGTCCGCGGCAATGACTTTTCCATCGATGATCTTGGCCGTCATGTCAGTTCCCTTGGTCTTTCGATTTGGCGGATGCGAGTTGGCGCAAGGCCTCGCCGAGCCGCGCCGGATCGCCGTCGACCGCGATCTGCTTCAGCCGCGAGGTTGCTCCGGACAGGAGTCTTACGCTGGCCTTGGAGACACCAAGCGATTTCGCCAGCAGGACCAAAACGGCCTTGTTGGCCTCGCCGCCATCGGCGATCGCGCGCACTCGCACCTTGAGCACGCTGCGGCCATCGGCCAGCTGCTCGATCCCGTCGATGTCGTCGCGGCCGCCGCGCGGCGTCACCCGCAGCGCGATGCTGATTCCTGCAGCCGAGTAACGCCAGGGTTCCTTGAAGGCCTCTTTCGCGACCAAGGCGCTCCTGCCTGCTTAGATGACGTTCGGGTAGATGTAATACAGGATCACCCGCTCGATGAACATGATGAGCAGGATCAGGATGATCGGCGAGATGTCGAGGCCGCCGAGGCTGGGCAGGAAATTGCGAATCGGCGCTAAGACCGGCTCGGTGATCCGGTAGAGGAACTCCGCAACCGCCGAAACGAACTGGTTGCGGGTGTTCACCACGTTGAAAGCGATCAGCCAGGACAGGATCGCGGAGGCGATCAGCAGCCAGACGTAGAGGTCGAGCACGATGATGACGATGTCGAGAACGGCACGCATGGCTTTTGAAGACTCTGGCTTTTGAAAACTCTGGCTGCGGTCGGGATTGACGCCTTTTGCTAGATATCGGTTCCCCCCGGCCCAAACAAGGGAAGTTCGGACGCAGGAATGGCTAAAACCGGGTTACGCCCGTCCTTGACTTGACCTTGGCAGGGACTTAAATGGCGCCCGGTTGTCGGCCGCGTTTACCAGGGCGGCCAACAAACGGGGCCATAGCTCAGCTGGGAGAGCGCGTCGTTCGCAATGACGAGGTCGGCGGTTCGATCCCGCCTGGCTCCACCAGCCTTCGCAGGCTGCGCCTGCTTCGGCTCGGCAAGCCCGCTCGTAGCGAAGGCTGCCACGCCATAGCCCACGGGGCGACGGCGGGCTCCATCCGAAGACCTCTCCCCCCTACCTCCCCGTAAACCTCGGCGGCCGCTTCTCGATGAAGCTTGCCACGCCCTCCCGGAAATCGCTGCCGCCGAGCGCCACCATCATCTCCCGGTTGGCCTCGATCGTTGCCTCGGCCAGCGTCTGGAACGGCACCTCGTAGAGCTGGCGCTTGATCACGGCCATCGCGCTCGGCGAGACGAAGTCGGCGAGGTCGCGCGCATAGGCGTAGGTTTCCTCGCGGAGCTTCTCCGGCGAGCACAGGCGGTTGACCAGCCCGATCCGCAGCGCCTCGTCGCTCGAAACACGGCGCGCCGAGAGCAACAGATCCATCGCGTTGGCATGGCCGACGATGCGCGGCAGCATCCAGCCGATGCCGTGCTCGGCGATGAGTCCGCGCCGCGCGAAGGCGGTGGTGAACACGGTGTTGTCGGCGGCAAAGCGCAGGTCGCAATAGAGCGCGTGGACGAGGCCGATGCCCGCGGTCGCGCCGTTGAGCATGGCGATGACGGGCTTGCCGATCGACGGATAGAAGCCGTAGCGCGTCTGCCAGTCGGGCCGGCGATTCATGTCGAAGGGCGGTAGGCTCGATGCGCGCCTGACGTCATCGGGGTCGAGCCCTTTCAGCGCATCCATGTCGGCGCCGGCGCAGAAGGCGCGGCCCGCGCCGGTGAGCACGATGACGCGGACATTGTCGTCGGCGCTTGATGCTTCCATCGCATGGCGCACGTCGCGCTCCATTGTCGGCGTCCACGCGTTCATGCGGTCCGGGCGATTGAGCGTGATGGTCGCGACCTTGTCGCGCACCTCATAGAGAATGTGTTCATAGGCCATGACGCTCTCCCTTTGTCTGCCGGCACGCGTTCGCGCGCGCTCGTTGTCAGCGAGCCTAGCATATCCAGGGATGAGGCAAGGGCTTGCGCGAAGGCGCGATCACTCGGCGGCTTGCGCCAGCAGCGGCCGGCGCGCCAGCCAGCCATTGATGAAGTGATCGAGCCAGGCGCGTTCCGCGGCATCGTACACGGCACGGTCCGCGAAATGATGATGCCGCTCGCGCGCACCGGGCGCGCTGAACCCGTCATAGCCGCGCGTGGTCCAGCGATGCATCATGGCGTAGGTCACGTCAGGATGAAACTGCACGCCGAAGGCATGGCCCGCACGGAACGCCTGCACCGGAAAATCGTCGCCTTCCGCCAGCAGCTCAGTGCCGGCCGGCAGCTCGAAACCCTCGCGGTGCCAGTGATAGACCTGCGCCGGCCAGGCCGGACAGAGCGCGTGGCCCGCGGCCGTCGGGCGGATCGGGTAGTAGCCGATCTGGGTCAGTGCCTCCGCATGCGGCGCGACGCGGGCCCCGAGCTGCATCGCCAGCATCTGTGCACCGAGACAGATGCCAAGGAACGGCCGCTGTTCGCGGAGCGGAATTTCGATCCAGTCGATCTCGCGGCGGATGTAGTCGTCGGGATCGTTGGCGCTCATGGGGCCGCCGAAGACCACGGCGCCGGCATGCTGATCGAGCGTCTCCGGAAGCGGATCGCCAAAGCGGGGACGGCGGATGTCGAGACGATGGCCGAGCGCGCGCAGCGCATTGCCGACCCGGCCGGGCGTCGAGGATTCCTGGTGCAGGACAATCAGAACCGGCAACCGGGCTTCGGGACGAGCAGCAGATGCGCCAAGGGCCCTTCTCTTCGGGAAGGCCACCAATTCCGCGCCACCAAACCTGTCCGTCCGGAACGACATTGCCTTTCCAAATGCTATCGGTTCAGACCGCCAGCATAGCTAAGCGATGGTTAACATCGTGTGAGTTTGCGCACACACGACACCGATCAGGAAAGCAAGCTCCGGGCCACGACAGGCTTCGAGCGTTCTTCAGTGTCTCTGCCGCTGGAATCGACTGGTGGCGGACAGGATAAAGCCGCGCGGGAAGAAACGCAGCGCGAACGGCACAATCTTGATGCCGAGACCCGGCAGCACTGCCCGTTTATTTGCCATGAGCCCACGATAGGCCTCCCGTGCAACATCGGAGGCAGGAACATTGAGAAGGGCCGTATTGTGTCCGGAGCCGACGCCGGCGCGCGCCTGGAATTCGGTAGGCACCGGACCCGGGCAAAGTACGGTGACGCGGACGCCGCGCGGCGCGAGCTCCGCCCGCAAGGCCTCGGTGAGAGAAATCACATAGGCCTTGGACGCGTAATAGACCGCCATGCCGGGGCCGGGCAGAAAGCCGGCGACCGAGCCGACATTGAGAAGACCGCCCTTGTTCCTGATGAGCTGATCGGCAAATCGCAGCGACAGATCGGTCAGGGCCCGGACGTTGACGTCGACGATGCCAACCTGCTCGTCGCGATCGCACTCGATGGCATCGCCGAACACGCCGAAGCCGGCATTGTTGACGAGATGGTCGAGCTCGACATCTTCGGCGGCGAGCGCGGCCGCGATCTTCTCGCCGGCATCAGCTTCCTGGAGGTCGCAGGCGATTACGATCGGCTTCTTGCCGCCCTTGGCGGCGAGTTCGTTCGCGAGCGCCTCGAGCCGGTCCGCACGCCGCGCCGTCAGCGCCAGACGGTGTCCATTCGCGGCGAACACCCGCGCCAGCTCTGTGCCGATGCCCGCCGAGGCACCGGTGATCAACGTTACCCGCTCAGTCACGATCGAAGTCTCTTGAATTGAAGTTTTTAGTCCCGCAATGGCGGAACGAGAGCATAGGCCGTACGCGACAGGCAAGCGGCGCTGACAGCATGGCCGCCTGAGCGGACATCAGGGAGAGCAGAAAACCCGGGGATTTACGGATGAATCCGGGATAACCGCAGCCGGGGGCTACATTAAAGTTTCGTCATGTAGCCTGTACAACCGGCAATCCGCCGTGTTGGACGAAATCAGCCGCCTACGGCGCCGTCCTTCACCTGGTTACCGGCACGGTCCGCCACGGCATGCTTCAGGTCGATCCGGTCGCGCTGGGAAATCCCGAGCAGGTCGGAGGCGCGCCAGACCACGTTGTCCTCGAACTCGGAGACCTGGCCGTCGGCATAGACCAGCTCCCACATCATCTGGACGATGCGCTTGCGGCCCGCTTCGTCGAGCGAGCGCATGATGACGCTGGTGAAGTGATAGAGGTCGACCGCCTCGCCCTCGACCTGGGTCGCATCGGCGATCAAACGATCGGCAGTGCCGCGATCGAGCCCAAAATGGCTTTCGATCAGGCTGTGCAGCTTGCGCTGCTCGGTCGCCGTCGGCTGGCCGTCCAGCGAGACCACGTGAACCAGCAACGCGGTCGCCGCAAGCCGATAATCGCTGTCGCCGAATGCGCGATCCCCGGCATGGGGAGCAACAATGTCGGCGATGAATTGACGCAGGCCGTCGAGCATGGAGTCCTACCGAAAACGATGACGCCGCGGGGGCGCGGCGTTACCAGCATTATATGTGCGGGAAACTCAACCGGCGCAACGTGCGTCAGTTCCCCGCGCTGCATTACGTTTCGGCAATCTGTTCGCTGTCATTCCAGGGCGCGCGAAGCGCGAAGCCGGAATCTCGCGCTACAATCTCGAGATTCCGGGTCTGGCCCTTCGGGCCATCCCGGAATGACGGTGGCTCACGGTATCTCGTACACCACCATCTTGTCGGCGATGCCGCGCAATGCGGCCTGCTTCTGGATCGGCCTGATCTCACGCTGCTTCAGCACTTCGGCCACGGCCGGCGCGTCCAGCACTGACCCCGTGATGTGCATCTCCTGCGCGGTCGACAGGCTCTGCACGCGGGCGGCGATGTTGACGGTCTGGCCGAAATAATCCTGCCGCTCGTTGAGCATCACCGCGAGGCACGGACCTTCATGGATGCCGATCTTGACGATGAGATCGGCGGTGCCGCGCTGCTTGTTGAGCACGTCCATCGCCGCGCGCATCCGCAGGCCCGCGACGATCGCGTGCTCGGGACGGACGAAGGTCGCCATCACGGCGTCGCCGATGGTCTTCACCACCGCGCCCTTCTCGGAGGAGATGATCTCGAGCAGCGCATGGAAATGCGCGCGCACGAGATCGAAGGCGGCGAGATCGCCGACTCGCTCGTAGAGCGCGGTCGATCCCTTCAGATCCGTGAACAGAAATGTCAGGGACGTGATCTGGAGCCGCTGGTCGACACTGAGATTGTCCGCCTTGAACACATCGCGGAACGTCTGGTTCGACAGCATCCGCTTAGCGGTGAGGAACGGCTTGCGCTTGCCGATGAGGTGATGAAGCGCCTCGGCCGCGATGAACACCGACGGCAGCACGCGTACGCCGGCCTGGTTCTCCAGCGACAGCCGCAGCGGACCCGGCCGCATGGTCGTGGTGCCCGTCGGCGCCTGCACCCTGTTGTACATGATGGCGAGCTGCTGGCGGTCCTTGGTCGGCTCGCCCTGGACGTCGATGAAATGCGCGGCGTGCGTCACCGGCTCGAAGATGATGATGAAGTCGTTCGGCAGTTGCAGCGACATGGTCGCCTTCTCGCCGGCAGGCAGCTCCATCGTATCCAGTGTGACCTCGTTGGCCAGCGTCGCAAACGACTCCTTGTTGAAGTCGACGCCGGAGCTCCAGAACACCTGCTTGAAATACTCCCATACCGGAAGCGTATCCGGGTCGTGCGCCGCGATGCGCCGGACGCGCGGGTTCACGGTGAAGGAGACCTCGACCTGGTCGTCGACGGAGGCCTTGTAACCGCAGGCACAGAGCGCACAGTGATAGTCGTCGGGCTTGAGCGCCTTCAGCGTCGCGTGAGCGCCAAGCACACCGCCGCAGCCCGGACACAGCACGTTCCAGCCGAGATCGAACAGCCCGAGCCGCGCCGAATGCAGGAAGGCGGAGATCGCGCGCTCTTCGTCGACACCATGCTGCCTGGCGAAATCGAGGACATTGACCCGGTTGAGCTCGTGATCCTCGCCGTCCTCGATGAGGCGCGCAATCTCATCGACCGCCTTCGGATCGGCGGTCTGCTTCAGAACGGAAAACTGGGCCTGGATGTCGCTCATGGCGTAACTCTATCTAGGGTGGACCACGCCATCGGCCAGGCGAGCGCCTGTCACCGACGCGTGATTCGGAACATGGGTGAGCGGTCCGGCTGGGTCGTGACGACGCCATGCGGGATCACGGGAACCGTATCGACCAGCTCGACGCGAAACGCACCGATCAGCCGGGCCAGCGCCAGCACGGATTCGGCTTGCGCAAACGGCGCGCCGACGCACACGCGCGGACCCGCGCCGAACGGCAAATAGGCAAAACGGTCGGGTGCTTCGGTCGACATGAAACGCTTTGGAACGAACGCGTTCGGCTGATCCCACAGCTTCTCGTGCCGGTGCAGCAGCCAGGGTGCGATCATGATGATGTCGCCCCTGCCGATCTCGATTCCGGCCGCACTGTCCTTCTCGCGCGCGGCACGCGCGATCAGGAAGGCGGGCGGATAGAGCCGCATGGTTTCTTCGATCACCGCACGGGTGAATTTCTGGCGATCGATGTCGGCCATGCTGTCGAGATGTTCGCCGCGGGTCTCGGACGCCACCTCCTCCTGCGTATCAGGATCGAGCGCGAGCAGATAGAGCGCCCAGAACAGCGCGGTCGCCGTGGTTTCGTGACCGGCGAGAATCATGGTCGCGACTTCGTCGATAAGCTGCTCGTCGGAAAAGCCCTTGCCTGTTTCAGGATCGCGCGCCTCGTCCATGAGATCGAACAGGTCGCGCGGCGGCGCGCCGTCCTTTTTCCCTGCTGCCCGCCGCTCTGCGATCAGCATCGCGACGAATTCGGTCCAGCGCTTGCGGAAACGGGCGCGGGCAAAATCCATCGGGCTCGGCCAGGACACCGGCAGCAGCATGTCGAGGAAATAGGGCCGTCCCAGCCGCTCGCCATATTCCACGACGAAGTTGCGCAAGGTGGGGCCATGCCGGTCCATGCCGAACGAGAACATCGTGCGCCCGGCGATCTCGAGCGTCATGCGCTGCATGGTCTCGCGCAGATCGACGGTCTCGCCGCTGCGCGCATCCAGCTTCGCAATGGTCTCGTCGAGCACCGCAGTCATGTGCGGAACGAGATTTGCGGTGGCGCGCGGCGTGAAGGCCGGCGCGAGCGTGCGGCGCTGAAACGTCCAGGCATGACCTTCCGCAATCAGGAGGCCTTCGCCGAGCACGGGACGCAGCATGCGGATGCCGGCCGGCGTGCGCGTGTAGTTCTCGTAATTGCTGAGCAGGACATGCCGGATCGCGTCCGGGCGGTTCAGGATGAAGCTCTTATGGAGGAAGAAGCGGCCCTCGAGAACGTCTTCCTCATAGGCGCGCTGTCCCCAGGTTGCGATCATGTTCTGCCTGATCACAGCGACCCGTCCGAGGAATGACATGTCGTCGGGGGCACGCGGCGGCGTCGGGGGGATGATGGGCCGCCGCACGCTGGCGATGTTCATGGCTCTCTCCCGCAGATGTGACGCAGGCAAATAGCTAGTAAGTCAGCTCGGCAACCGCAATCCTGTTCTCGGCGGCAGGCCAGAGGCGTGCCACGATCCGTTCTTCGCCGAACTGGGCCACGATGTTACGCCCGATCTCGCCGGCCGGAAGCCGCAATGTTGCTGTCGCATCCGTGGGTACGCCCGGTTTGACGTCGGCCGGCTCCTTGCCGTCGAGCAGAACCACGTCCCGCGGCAGGCCGAAATAGCCGCGCGGACGTGACATGATCACGACCGCGCCGGCATCCTTGTCCGCCGGCCCGAGCGGGCGCGCGGCACGCAGGTGGACGACGTCGGACGAGCGCGGGAAGGGCGAGCGATAGATATGCGTGGTCGGCGCATCCGGCGACGCGAGGACGAATTCGAGCGGCCAGGAGGGTTCGACCTGCGCCGGCCCCCAGCGGCCGTCAGCACCGGTCTTCGCGCTGTGCACGGCATTGCCGTTGCGCTCACCGGTATCCGGATCGACGCGGAAGATATCGACGGTTGCGCCCGCCACCGGCCGATTGGTGGACACGCCGCCCGGCGTTCCCGTGACGAGGCCACTCAGCCTGACGCTCGGTCCCGGCACGATCGCGATGCGCGCGGGCTCGCGGCCGGCGATGAACTTGTAGATCTCGCGGAACGCGCGCGGGTGAAACGCCACCTCGCGATGATCGAGCGCACCGAGCACGAGATTGGTGGCCCCCCGCAGTTCAGGCCCCTCGGCGGTGACACCGGTCGGCGTGCCGGGCTTGCCGATGAAGCGGCCGTCGGCTTGCGCGTATTTGTCCATGCCATCGCTCCGCAGGGTGAGGAAAGCCGTGCCCGGCGTCACCTCGCTCTCGCCCCCGTTCAACCCGCGCAGGAAAACGCCGCGGCCGTTGAACTCGTTGTTGGGCTGGTCGTCGCTCGCGAACACGCCGTGATTGGGCGTGCCGCACAGGACAGCGTGGCTGACGTCAGCCACACCGCCGTTCCTGACGACATTGCGGATCGCATAGCCGCCGCGAGAGCTGCCGACCAGTGCCACGCGCGCCGCACCGGTACGGCGCTTCAGCTCGGCGATGGCGGCGGCAAGCTCACGGCGCTGGTCCTCGGTCGAGGAGCGGTTCGCCTGCTCGACCGTGTCGTCGCTCCGCGCATTGGGATCGGTGAAGTTGATCGCCAGCATGCGATCGCGCGCGATGCCATTGGATTCCATCCGCCACATCGTGGTCATCCAGAGCGCGTCGTAGTCGCCATTGCCGTGGACGAACAGGATCGGCGGCACCTCGGCGCCCTGCGCCGCGGGCGCGGTTTGAGCGAAAGCGTCCATCCGGACGCTCGCAAGCGCAAAGGGCAATGTGCCGGCACCTTGCAGGATCGTCCGTCGCGACAGCTTCATCTGTTCCTCCCCGGCAAAACCGCCTCTTTGCACCGCTTATAGCGTCCTAACCACTGGACAGCGAAGGACTTTCGCGGGCATCACTGAATCCGCCGGAATCGCCAGGACCACTTCTGCCAGCCCATATGGAAGGGGATATGACCGAGCAGCCGAACCGTCAGAGAATCGCAGCCGACGGCATCGCCGCGCCGCTGCGATACACCGTGTTCCGGCGCATCTGGCTCGCCAGCCTGCTCTCCAATCTCGGCCTGCTGATCCAGGGCGTCGGCGCCGCCTGGGCGATGACGCAGATGGCGGCCTCGGCCGACAAGGTGGCGCTGGTGCAGACCGCGCTGATGCTGCCGATCATGCTGATCTCGATGCCGGCGGGCGCCATCGCCGACATGTATGACCGCCGCATCGTCACCCTGGTCTCGCTCATGATCGCGCTGACCGGCGCGACTGCGCTCACGATCCTGGCCGGGCTCAAGCTGATCACGCCGGAAGCGCTGCTCGCCTTCTGCTTCGTCGTGGGCAGCGGCAACGCGCTGTTCGGCCCGGCCTGGCAATCCTCGGTCAGCGAGCAGGTGCCGCCCGAAGCACTGCCGTCGGCCGTCGCGCTGAACGGCATCAGCTACAACATCGCGCGCAGCTTCGGTCCCGCGGTCGGCGGCGTCATCGTCGCCGCGCTCGGCGCGGTGGCGGCGTTTGCCTGCAACGCGATCCTCTATCTGCCGCTGCTGGTCGTGCTGCTGCTGTGGCGGCGCAGCACCGAGCCCTCGCGCCTGCCCCGCGAGAAGCTCAACCGCGCCATGGTTTCGGGCTTCCGCTACATCACCAATTCGCCGCCGATCAAGATCGTGCTGCTGCGCACGCTGGTGATGGGCCTGATCGGCGGCGCCATCATGGCGCTGATGCCGCTGGTCGCGCGCGACCTCTTGCATGGCGGCGCGCAGACCTACGGCATCATGCTCGGCGCCTTCGGCATGGGCGCGGTCATCGGCGCGCTCAACATCCACGAATTGCGCAAGCGCATGAGCGGCGAGTCCGCGATCCGCGCCTGCACCATCTCGATGGCCTTTGCGATGGCCGCCCTTGCCGTGAGCACAGAGCCGGTGCTGACGGCGACCGCGCTGGTGCTGGCCGGCGCGGTCTGGATGGCCGCCGTCGCGCTGTTCAATATCGGCGTGCAGCTCTCGGCACCGCGCTGGGTCGCGGGCCGGTCGCTGGCAGCGTTCCAGGCCTCGATCTCCGGCGGCATCGCGATCGGCGCCTGGGGCTGGGGCCATCTCACCGACTATGCCGGCGTCGAGGTCGCGCTTCTGGTCGCGGCAGGCCTGATGCTGATCTCACCGCTGCTCGGGATCTGGCTCACGATGCCGCGCGTCGGCGCCCGCAACGAGGACGCCGAGGTGCTGGCCGATCCCGAAGTCAGGCTGTCGCTCACCGGCCGCAGCGGACCGCTGGTGGTCGAGATCGAATACCGGGTGTCTCAGGAGAACGCGCGCGCCTTCCACAATGTGATGCAGGACGTGCAGCTCTCAAGGCAGCGCAACGGCGCCTATGGCTGGTCGATCGCGCGCGACATCGCCGACCCCGAATTGTGGACCGAGCGCTATCACTGCCCGACCTGGTTCGACTATCTGCGCCAGCGTAACCGCTCGACCCTATCCGAACGCGCGCTGCATCAGCAGGCGATCGATTTCCACATCGGCCCCGAGCCGGTGCGCGTCCGCCGCATGCTGGAGCGTCCGTTCGGCTCGGTGCGCTGGAAGGAAGAGACGCCGGACCAGGGAGCAAGCGAGGTGCTGCCCGTGGTCGCGACCGCGGCGGGGAGCAGCACGTAGGTTCTGCCGTCGTCCCGGCGAAGGCCGGGACCCATAACCACAGGCAAAAGTTTGGCGAAGACTCGGAGTTGCGACCGAGTCCTGTACAGCTAGTCGCGCTCTATCGATAGATCACGCGGTATGGGTCCCGGCCTTCGCCGGGACGACAAGCACGTTTACTGCCCGTGCTCCGTCAGCACCTTGTCGCAGCCCTTGCTCAGCCGCGTGCGGTTCTGCTTCAGGCAGGCGAGCACCGCCTGGTCGCCATTGTTCATCACGGGGCGGCAGAAGCGCGTGACGTCGCGCGCGCAGGCGTCGTGTCCGGGCTGCTGTTGCGCGGAGGCGCCAGATGCGCACAGAAGAAAAGGAACGATCAAAAGAAATCTGGTCATCGCGTAATGCCTCATACCCGGAAGATGTGCGGGCGAAGCTAGTGCGACGATCCCGGAGCCGCAACGGCTTTATTGACAGGCTGCATCGCGCCACAGCGTGGCCCCGGCTTGACGCCGGGGCACAACGCGAGGGGAGCTAACCGACGCAACGATCGCTGTGTGCTCTTACTGGTTGCCCTGAGCGTCAGCGACCTTGCGTGACGCGCCCTTGGCGAGGTCCTTGTCCATCACCGCGCGGCAGCCGGCGCTCAGGTCCGAGCGATGCTTCATCATGCACGCGGTGATCTTCGGGATGTTGGGGATCTCCGACGAGCACAGGCGGAAGGCATCGCCGGTGCACTGCTGCTGCGCCTCGGCCGAGAAGGCGAAGCTCGAAGTCGTCGAGACGATCGAGACGATGGCGGCGAAGCCCAGAGCCAGGCTGGTGTCGCGCAGCTTGGCCGTAAACGACTTGGTCATTTGAAGCTCCCATTGGCGCCGCTGCAAGCGGAGCCCGTTGTTGATGGGAACTACGATGCTCCAGCAAAACAGTTTCCACTGTGATGACGGTCACGGGACGCACCCGAACTGTGACATCGGTCACATTGGCGCACCTCGCTGAAAATCCGGCGCAAACGCCGTCGCGTTGGTGTCACGTTAACTGTTCCTTCGCATTAATGGCTCGTTGCGCGGGAAATTCCGCAGGTTTGGTTGCGTAATTGGAAAGAGTAGCGATGCGTAATGCGTTGGGCCTGATGCTGGCCAGTGTAGTTGCGGCGGTCGTGATCGCCGCCGGCGGTTGGTTTTATTATTCCGCGAGCGCCGATCCGGGCGCCCCCAAGACAGTTGCCGCCCGTGCCGCCGACCCGTTGCCGGCACAGGCGAAAATCGCCGCCAAGGACGACGTCGCGACCACCGCGGCGATCGCGACGAAGCCGACGGCCGTTGCCCAGGCATCCGCGCCTGCGCCCGCCCCGATCGCGCCAGTTCAACCAAAGCAGGCCTGCGCCAATCCAAACGCCCTCGGCGTCGCCCGCGTGGTCGAGATCGACACCACCGGCGGTCCCGGCTTCGGCTTCGAGCACTTCAAGCAGTTCGATTTCCTCACCGACAAGGAGGTCGTGCTGACCTTCGACGACGGTCCGTGGCCGGTCAACACGCCCGCGGTGCTGAAGGCGCTCGCGGATGAATGCACCAAGGGCCTGTTCTTCTCGGTCGGCAAGCACGCGACCTACCACCCGGAGATCCTGCGCCAGGTTCTGGCCCAGGGCCACACGGTCGGCACGCACACCTGGTCGCATGTCAACCTGAACAGCAAGAAGATGACGGAGCAACAGGTCAAGGACGAGGTCGAGAAGGGCTTCAGCGCAGTGAGGTTCGCGCTCGGCACCAATCCGGCGCCGTTCTTCCGCTTCCCGCAGCTTCAGCACAATCCGGCGATGGTGACCTATTTCGGCACCCGCAACGTCGCGATGTTCTCGACCGACATCGATTCCTTCGACTTCAGGAAGGGCGCGACGCCGGAGAAGATCGTCGAGACCGTGATGGGCAGGCTCGACAAGCTCGGCAAGGGCATCATCCTGATGCACGACTTCCAGAAGCACACCGGCGAAGCCATGCCGGCGCTGCTCGCGCGGCTCAAGGCCGGCGGCTACAAGATCGTGCAGATGAAGGCCAAGACCACCTTCCAGACGCTGCCGGAATATGACGAGGCGCTGCTGAAGGACCTGAAGGTGCCGACCTCGAGCGCGCGTCCGATCGGAAGCGTGGTGCAGACGGTTTCGCAGTAACGCGTTCGACCAGATCGAAAACTCTTGCGTGATGGCCGGGCTTGTGCCGGCCATCAACGTTCTTGGGCCACTCCGAAGACGTGGATGCCCGGGACATCTGGCGCGAACACGCGCCTCGCGTTTGCCCGGGGCGTGACGGCGAGGGTGGGGCGCAAAGACCGCTTACCAATAGATGCCGTGGCGATGCAGCTCGCTGATGATGCGGCCTTCGGTCCAGGTACGCTTGTGCTTCGGCTTGTTGACTTTCGCCGTGGTCTTCGTTGCGGTCGCGGCGGGCGCTGAAGTCGTCGTGGTTACGGCGGGTGCCGCGGCAGGCGCAGGCGCCGAGATCGCCGGCGGACGGTCGACATATTTCGGAGGTTCGGTGACGGGTGCGGCTTCACTCACTTGCGTCGTCACGGCGATTGTCGCCGTCGCTTGCGGCGCCGAGGCCTGTTCGCTCGCCGTGGCCAGCGAGAGGCTGCGTGGACCGGCCGCCTGAGCAGATGCCGAAGCCAGGACCATGGCGGCCAGCAGAATGATCTTGCGCATGTGAAATCTCCCCGCGTTGGCGTGACCGGGACGCTACGGGAGAGACACGCGACATTATGTGATCGCGATCACGCAGGCGACCGAACGATCTTGAACCCGCGCACGCTCATGCCGGCTGGATGCGCCGGTTAAGACGCTTGTCTGTGATAACAGGATGAATTCGGGGCGCTGGTGCCGCAAGAGGGATTCGAACCCCCGACCCCGTCATTACGAATGACGTGCTCTACCGACTGAGCTATTGCGGCGAACCCTGCCGGGGCCCGGACGATGCCTGCCCCGATACGCGCGCTCCTGATATCGGGCATGGCCCGAATTGGCAAGAACAAGCCGGGTGCGAAATGGTGCTTAGGCGCCCCAGCGGGACCAGAATCCGCGCCAGCCGCCGGCCTGGGCCTTGGGCGTGCCGATTTGTTCCGTAAATTCATCGCTCGGGCCCTCGTCATCGATCCCGGGATCATCCGGGGCGCGGACGATCGGGATGACGGCGGGGATCGGGGCAGGTGCGGGCTTGCCGAGGTCGGCGCGGGTCCGGAACACCGGCGTTGCCGCCGCCGGCGATGATTCGGCCGGCTCAGGGGCCGGCGTGACCGGCTCCGCAGATGTCATCGCAGGCTCTGCCTTTGGCTCTTCCTTGGCCGCCGGAGGTGAATTGTCCTGCTCCGCCGGGACCGATGCAGCCGGAGCCGGTTCCATCAGGGTGTCGTTCGCAGGCGCCGTCACCCGTTTCGGCGGCGGGGCCGCCAGCATGGCTTCCTCGAAGGCCGAGGATTCGATCAAGTCGCCCTTGTCGGAAGGAAGGCTCGCGACCGGCGTCTGCCACTGGAAGGCGTCGAGGCGGCCGGTGACCGGGGAAACCGGGCGCCAGCGATCGCTGACATAGCCGTCGGCGGTCCAGGCCGGATCGTGGCGAGCACGCACCGCGCGCAAGGTCCAGGCGCGGGCGCGGCCGCCGTCGCCGTGCTCGGTGCGCTCGATTTCCGCCATCAGCAGTGCGACCCGCTGGGTCGGATCGTTGACATAAGGCGCCAGCACCGCGCGCGCGCGGCTGAACTCGGAGGCATCGATCGCGGCGCGCGCGAGCGCGAGCTGGCCTTCAATATGACCGGCCTTGTCGGCAGGCGTCTTGGCTGCAAGCGTCTCGACCCGCTGCAAGCGCTGCCGCGCGGAATCGCCGAGCTTCACATGTGCATAGGCCTCGGCGAGATCCGGATGCGGATTGGCGAGCCAGGCGGCCTCGACCAGCTTCATGGCGCGGCGCACCTGATGCGCCTCGCTCTCGAACTTTGCGGCGAGCACCGCAGCCGGCACCAGGGTCGGTGCGAGCTTGATCGCCTCCATCACGCTCTCGCGCGCGACATCGCGGTCCATCGTTTGCAATTCCAGCGCGCGTGCGGTGAGCAGCACGCCGCGCTGGCGACGATAGGCCGGCTTGTCGATCAGGCCCGCGGACAGGTTCGAATCGAGGATCGCCAGCGCGCCGCTCCAGTCGCCGCGCGCGCAGCGGAAGCCGAGCACCGCATGCGAGGCCCAGGTCGACGACGGCGACAGCTTGATCGCTTCCTCCGCGATCATGACGGCGCCGACCGCATCGTCGGCGCGCTGCGCCTCGATGAACAGGCCGCGCAGGCCGAGCAGCCGCGTATCCTCGCGCTCGGCCATGGCACGGAAGGCGCGCTGCGCCTCGTCGCGATTGCCTTCGAGCTGCGCCGACTGCGCATGCAAGAGAAGCGCGAGCGGATCGTTCGGCGCATGCCGCCGCGCCGTCTCGGCGTGACGGCGGGCGAGCGCGGTATCGCCATGGCCGATCGCGAGCAGGCCGTGGGTGATGGCATGGCGGCCGCGCGCGTGGCGCTTTTCGTGACTGCGGCGGCGCAAACGCCCCGGCGTCCGCCAGATCGTCGTCAGGATGCTCCAGACCAGCACGACTGCCGCGGCAAAGAGGCCAAGCAAGAACACGAATCTGGGCAACGTCGTTGAGGCGCGGAAGCCGCCCGCCGTCAGGACGAGATCGCCGGGCTGATCGGCAACCCAGGCCGCGCCGGCCGCCGCCAGCGCAATCAAGACGAGGAAAAGGACGATGCGAAGCATGGCGATCCCTATACGCGCTGATTGTTGCGCGAAGCTTTATTGAGCAGGCTTGACGAGATCCGCCATGGCATCGTCGGCGAATTTGCGGGAGGCGGCGAGCGCGGCATCGCGGGCATTGGCCTTGTCGAGCCAGGCCTGCGCCGGCGCGCGATCGGCATCGGGCAGCGTCTTCAACTCGCGCCGCGCCTCGACGAAATCATTGCGGAGCGCAGCAGCCGTCACCCGCGCCACGATGGCGCCGCGATCATTGCCGACCCCGTCGGTCCGTTCGATGCGGACGAGCTTTGACGCTCCGGCCTGGAGGCGCTCGACGATGCCGCCGCCGCTGGACTGGGCATCCGCCGGCGGCGACAGCTTTGACACGATGTTGAGGAGCTCGCGGCTCAGCGCGACGGGGGTCGGGATGCCCGACGATGCAAAGGTGTCGAGTGGCTTCAGCATCTCGGGCTTGGCCGCCAGCGACCGCGCCGCGGCGAGCTGCGCCTCATAGGGATCGCCATGGCGCACGGCGACGTCGAGCAGGGCCGCCGCCACCACATGGCGCAGCGGCTTGTCGTCCATCGTCCTGGCGTCGGCGATCTTCTCGCCCTGCTGCGCGAGCTCGGCCCGCTCCGTCTTGCCGGCGCGCTCGAGCTGCGCGATGCGGTCGTTGAGCGCGGCAAGATCAGGCGAAGCGGCGCCCGGCGCAGATTTCGCGTCGTTCAGTGCGCTCGCGGTCTTGTCGGACTGTGCGCGCAGATTGGCGATGTCGCTGCGCAGGCTGCCCACGGATTTTTCCAGCGCATCGATCCGCGCCACCATGGCCGGATCGGCGGCGGGCTTGCCGGCCTTGGCTTCGACCGCGGCAACGCGACCGCTCAGAGCGTCGACCGTCGCGCTCGTCACTTGTGGCGCAGCAGGCGGCGCCTGCACGGCGGGCCAGCCCAGCATCCAGCCGACCGCGATCACGACGGCCGCCGCCACCGCACCGGAGAACGGTGCAATGACCCAGGGCGAAACCGGAGGCGACGCGGGAGCGGGCGCAACCGCGGCCTGCGCCTCGGCGCGCTCCGGCTCGGCGTCAGCCTGCTCGGATTTTGCCTGCTCGGGCTCGGTGTGCTCGCTCACCGGCGGAGCCTCGGGCTCGCCCGCCACCTCCTGCGGCTGGGTCGAGACATCGGTCGCCTCGAGGTCGATGGTCGGCGGGGGGCGCTTGGCACGACCGGACTCGGGGGCCAATCCTGCGTCTTCAGGCTTGTCGTCGGCCATCGTGACGGTTCCTCACACTTCCATACCTTGCACAGATCCCTGGCGTAGATCTTGGGCAGACCCTATCGCGTCGGATTCGGCCCGACCTCTTACGCCAAACGGGTCTGCAAAGCACGCTCCAAGGTGTCAAATAAGGCATTTTCGTCCGGTTTCGCGGCCACCAGAACCTGCGACGCACCGGCATCGCGCAGCACGCTTGCGACCGTCTCGGACAGGCAGCATTGCGGGATCGCCAGCGCCGAGATTTCGACGCCTTCGTCCCGCGCTGCATCCAGGAAGGCTCGCGCGCTGCGCCGGGAGTAATGAAGCACCGCCTCGATCCCATGCGCGGCAAAACCCTCGCAGACATCGCGCGGGAGAACCTTGACCGGCGCCATGCGATAGGTGGTCTGCGTCACCACGTTGAAGCCTTCGGTGCCGAGTTCGCCGCCGAGATCGCGCGACAGATCCGCGCCGGCGAGATAAAGCAGCGTGCTTTTCTTTTTCAGCACCTTGTCGCGCGCACTCCGGACGACCGTGTCGCGCAGGGCCGCGGAATCGCCGCCGGCGATAATCACCTCGGCAAAGCCGGCGTCTCGCGCGGCAGTCGCGGTGTGCTCGCCGACCGCGAACAGCGGCAGCTTCAACAGGCCGAGATCCTGCAATTGCGGCGCGACGGCACGGATCGCATTGGCCGATGTGACGATGATGGCGCTATAGTTCGCCTCGCTCTCGTCGTGGAAAGCGACCGGCTCGAACTTGAGCACCGGCGCGAGCAGCACCACGTGTCCCCGCGCGCGCAAATTGTCCGCCGTCGCCTCATTGTCGGGATGCGGCCGTGTGACAAGAATGGACATCGCTCGTGTTCCCGAACCGCGTGACGGTGACGCATTCGCAAAGACGGCCGCGCGTGACGATTGCGCAAGCCGACCCCGGAATGCTACCGGACGTACCAGAACTCTGCTTTCCGGATGAGCGCAAGGGCGCAAATTGGATAACAATTCGCCAATGCTGGTATTGGGCATCGAGACCACCTGCGACGAGACCGCCGCGGCCGTGATCGAGCGCGCGCCTGACGGCAGCGGCAAGATCCTGTCCAACATCGTGCGGTCGCAGGTCGAGGAGCATGCCCCATTCGGCGGCGTGGTGCCGGAGATTGCCGCCCGCGCGCATGTCGACCTGCTCGACGGCATCATCGACCGCGCCATGCGCGAGGCCGGCATCGGCTTCGCCCAGCTCAATGGCGTCGCGGCGGCCGCGGGACCCGGCCTGATCGGCGGTGTCATCGTCGGGCTCACCACCGCGAAGGCGATCGCTTTGGTGCACGACACGCCGCTGGTCGCGGTCAACCATCTGGAGGCGCATGCGCTGACGCCGCGGCTGACCGACGGAATCGAATTCCCGTACTGCCTGTTCCTCGCCTCCGGCGGCCACACCCAGATCGTCGCGGTCACCGGCGTCGGCCAATATGTGCGGCTCGGCACCACCGTCGACGACGCCATCGGCGAAGCCTTCGACAAGGTCGCGAAGATGCTGGGCCTGCCCTATCCCGGCGGCCCGCAGGTCGAGCGCGCGGCGGCCGGCGGCGATGCCGCGCGCTTCGCCTTTCCGCGGCCGATGCAGGGCAGGCCGGACGCCAACTTCTCCCTGTCGGGATTGAAGACCGCGGTGCGCAACGAAGCGAGCCGGATCGCCGAGATCACGCCGCAGGACATCAGCGATCTCTGCGCCAGCTTCCAGGCCGCCGTGCTGGATTCGACGGCCGACCGGCTGAATGTCGGCTTGAGACTTTTCCGCGAACAGTTCGGCGCGCCGCGCGCGCTCGTGGCCGCCGGCGGCGTCGCCGCCAATCAGGCGATCCGCGGCGCGCTGCATGACGTCGCTCGGCAGGCCAAGACGCAACTGATCATGCCGCCGCCTGCGCTCTGCACCGACAACGGCGCGATGATCGCCTGGGCCGGCGCCGAGCGCCTCGCGCTGGGAATGACCGACACGATGGAAGCCCAGCCCCGCGCACGCTGGCTGCTCGACGCGAATGCGACCGCGCCCGCGGGCTACGGCAAGACGCGAGCGGGATTCTAGCGATGACCGCGTTCCAATCCGTTGCGGTGATCGGAGCGGGCGCCTGGGGCACGGCGCTGGCGATGGTGGCAGCGCGGGCCGGGCGGAGCGTCACGCTCTGGGCGCGCAATGCCGAGCATGCGACGCGCATCGCGTCGACCCGCGACAATCCGCGGCTGCCCGGCGTGCGGCTTGCGCCGGAAATTGTCTTGACGAGCGAGCTGGCGCTCGCCGCGCGCGCGGACATGCTGCTGATCGCAACGCCGGCGCAGCATCTGCGCGGCGCCGTCAACATGCTGGCCTCGCACATCGCAAGACCGACACCGGTCGTCGCCTGCGCCAAGGGCATCGAGCACGGCACCCACAAATTCATGACCGAGGTGATCGCCGAAGCCGCGCAGCACGCGCAGCCGGCGATCCTGTCGGGCCCGAGCTTTGCCGACGACGTCGCGCGCGGCCTGCCGACGGCGGTGACGCTGGCGGCGAAGGAGGAAGAGCTGGCCAGCAGCCTCGTGCAGGCGTTGGGCTCGCCGACGTTCCGGCCCTATCACTCCACCGACGTCCGCGGCGTCGAGATCGGTGGCGCCGCCAAGAACGTGCTGGCGATCGCCGCCGGCATCGTGGTCGGCCGCAACCTCGGGGCCTCCGCGCTCGCCGCGCTGACCACGCGCGGCTTCAGCGAGCTGGCACGGCTCGGCCGCGCCTGCGGCGCGCGCCCGGAAACGCTCTCGGGCCTCTCCGGCCTTGGCGACCTGCTCCTGAGTTGTTCAACCGCGCAATCGCGCAATTTCGCGCTCGGCATTGCGCTCGGCCGCGGTGAGGCGGCGCCGGCGGGCAAGCTTGCGGAAGGCGCATTCACCGCGCCGGTGCTGGTCGAGCTCGCGGCCGCACGGAACGTCGACATGCCGGTCTCGCAGGCCGTCGCTGCCATCCTCGACAACAAATTGACGATCGACGCAGCGATCGAGGGGCTGCTGACGCGGCCGTTCAAGGCAGAAGAATGACATCTTCCGTCATGCCCGCGCTTGTCGCGGGCATCGACGTCTTGGTATTGAACACGGAAGCAGAGACGTGAATGGTCGGGCATAGGCGAGCGAAAGCGACGCCGTCCTTCGGACGGCTATGACGAACGGATAGGGCGCGCGATGAACTACTGGCTGGTGAAATCCGAACCGTCGGTGTGGTCCTGGGACCAGCAGGTGGCGAAGGGCGCCAAGGGCGAAGCCTGGACGGGGGTGCGCAATTACACCGCGCGCCAGAATCTTGTCGCCATGAAGAAGGGCGACAAGGCGTTCTTCTATCATTCCAACGAGGGCAAGGAGATCGTCGGCATCGCGGAAATCGTCAAGGAGGCCTATCCGGATCCGACCGACAAGACCGAAAAATTCGTCTGCGTCGACATCAAGGCCGACAAGCCCTTGAAAACCCCGGTGACGATGGCCGCGATCAAGGCCGAGAAGAAGCTCGCCGACATGGCGCTGGTGAAATATTCGCGCCTGTCGGTGCAGCCGGTGACGGCGGAGGAGTGGAAGCTCGTCTGCAAGATGGGCGGGATGTAGGAGTTATCCCATCTACGCTGTCCGACTTACGTCTCCGGCAGCGCAAAGACCTCGCATGGCGCGGCAATGCCGCGCAGCGGATGCGATCCGAGCGCGACCAGTGGCATGTCCGTCTCGGCGGCGAGCGCGCCCGACACCAGCACGGTCTCGCGAAGCGGCTTGCACAATCCCTCGAGCCGGCTGGCGAGATTGACGGCGGGACCGATCGCCGTGAAATCGAGCCGGTTGGCGGCGCCGATATTGCCCCACAGCATCTCGCCGAGATGGAGCGCCGCGCCAAACGAGAGCGGCGGCAGGCCCTGGTTGCGGCGCTCGTCGTTGAGGTGGGCCATCCCCGCCCGGGCCGCGCCTGCGGCGCGCAAGGCCGCATCGCAGGCGCGGCGCGGTGATGCCTCGACCACCGGAAAGATCGCGAGCACGCCGTCGCCGATGAATTTCAGCACCTCGCCGCCAAAGGCGTGAACGGCACCGGCGATGCGGTCGAACCAGGCGTCGAGCGCCGCGATCACCTGGGCCGGCGGCGTGGTTTCCGACAGGATCGTGAAATTGCGCAAGTCCGCATAGAGTAGCGCGGCCTGAATGGTTTCGCCGAGATCGCGCCGCAGCGGTGCTGCCAGCACCCGTTCCGCGCTGCGTTTGCCGAGATAGGCATCCAGCGTCGCCCGCAACGTGGCGCGCGCGGCGAGCACGGCAAGGGGCGTCGCGGCAAATCGCGCAGCCTGGCGCAGTTGTTCGATTTCATCCGCCGTGAACGGACGCGGCCCGATCCAGCCGAGCACCGGTCCATCGGGCCGACCGACGATGTCTTCGTGCACCTCGCCGTCCGCAATGCCGCGGAGCCAGCGGCGACCGGCATCGTTGGGCGGGTCGGGCGCCAATCCGCCTGGTGCAAAGCCGAGCGCTTCGATCACCGTGCCGGTCCCGGCGCGCCACAGCCAGGTCCGCTTCGCGATCAGCGGGTGCGGCACCTCCAGCGTCAGGGCGCCTGCCGCAAGCGGCACGCCGTCGGCGACCAGATGCGCGCCGAGGTCCGCAAGCAGGCGGTCGGCCCCCTGACTATCGGAGGCGGCATCGACGAGCCAGGCGAGGGTCGGGGCGAGGTGCATGGCCCGATGATGACGAAGCAGGGCCGTCTTTGTCACGGGCAATCCTTGACGGAGCGCAGGGCCGCCGCCATGTCCCGAGGGCAGCCCAAGGGCAGCTCAAGGCAAGACGAGGGATGATCGCCGATGACCGAACCGTTCATAGTGCGACGCGAGACCCAGATCGCAGCCCCGCGTGCCACCGTCTTCGCCTATTTGACCGATCCCGAGAAGATCTTGAGCTGGATGGGTTCCGACGCGACGACGGAACCGCATCCCGGCGGGCTCTATCTGCTCAAGGGTATCGGCCCGCGCGGCGCCGCCGCCCGCGGCGCCTTCCGCGAGGTCGTGCCGGTGCATCGTCTGGCCTACACGTTTGGCTGGGAGGGCGGCCAGGAAGTGCCACCCGGATCGAGCCTGATCGAGATCGACCTGATCGAGCGCGACGGCGGCACGCTGCTGCGCATGACCCATAGCGGGCTGCCGACCGAGGAACAGGCCGCCGCACACGCGAAGGGCTGGGCGCACTATCTGGAACGACTCACCACAGCGGCCGCGGGCAACGATCCCGGTCCGGATAACGGCGTCTCGACCAAGTCGTAGCTCTTGTGGGGTCGTTACACCGCCGCGGTCGCGACCACCTGCGCCAGAAGCTGCTCGCGCCTCGCCTGCGAGCGCTGGCCCTTCATGGTCGCGGCGAAGCGCTCGAGAATGCCGTCCTCGAAGGCGGTGACGATGGTGTCGTGGACATAGCTCTTGCGGCAGATCGCCGGCGTGTTGGAGAGCTTGTCGGCCGCGGCACGGATCGCGTCCAGCACCTGCTTCTTGCGGCCGCGCTGGCTGGTCGCCGGCGTGATCCGCGACAGCGATTCCACCACGACGGCGGAGGCCATCAGGGTGCGAAAATCCTTCAGCGAAATCTTGATGCCGGCGATCTCGCGCAAAAACGCGTTCACCTGCGTGGTGTTGACCGCGCGCACGATGCCGTAGGCATCGCGATACTGGAACATGCGCTTGCCGGGAACGCCGCGCAGGATGCCGATGGCGCGCACCAGCTTGGCCGCGTCGCACTCCTTCCGCACCGCCTTGCCGCCCTTCGCCTTGAAGGTCAGCACGAAGCAATCGTCTTCCAGCGTCACGTTCGACTTCAGCAGTGTGGTCGCGCCGCGGGTTCCGTTGAGGCGGGCATAGGATTCGTTGCCGGGACGGATCGCGGTGCGCGCGATCAGCTCGATCACGGCCGAGAGCGCGAATTCGCGTGTCGGCTCGTCACCCGACAGGAACGCCGACACCTTGCGCCGGATCTTTGGCAGCGCGCCGACGAGTTTCTCCAGGCGATGCGCCTTGCGGTGCTCGCGGACCTTCTCCCAGTCGGCGTGATAGCGGTATTGCAGCCGGCCCGCGGCATCGCGTCCCACCGCCTGGAGATGCGTGCTCGGATCGGCCGAGTAGCGCACCTCGCGATAGGCCGGCGGCACCGCCATGGCGTGCAGCCGGCGGATGGTGCGGGCGTCGCGGATATGCGCGCCGTTGGGACGGACGAAGGAATAGCCCTTGCCGCGCTTGATACGGCGGATGGTCAGCTCGTTCTGGTCGCCGAGCCGCAGGCCCAGCTCCCTGGCCAGCGCCTCGACCGTCGCCGCGGGCGCCGCGTCGAAGACCTTTTTCGGGCTGAGACGCCCCGAAACGGCCGGTTTCGGCCATTGTCCCAGGGCCTTGGCCAGCGCAACAGCTGCAGGATCGGCTGAAGCGGGCCGCATCGTCCCGAGATTCTGCTGATCCATCATAGTGTTACGCCTTAGCCCTGCCTGTTACCGGTCAATGCCGCTGTTCTGATTTTTGTTCCTAGGGGGTCTCTTTGGACCCGGGTTGGCCATTTAGGGTGTTCCGAACCGTATTGCGAGTCCCGAATCAGTGAGAGACGGTTCCCAAATACCTCCGAACGGCGCATGGGGCTCTGCGCGGGCCTGTTCCGGGGATCTGGGTAAAGAGCCGAAAGGCGCCGACCGGCCTGTTTCAGATTTGCGACAGCCGGCCTGCGCACCTTGATCCTTCGCATGGCGGGCCGCTCGCCGAAGGTCCAGCTTGTGCACCTTGTCGGGTCCGGTTAGCCCGACGCATAATCAGCCCAATGATTGATGTCGGCATTGCCTGAGCTTGCCGCATGTGGAGGGAAATATGTCCGAGAAGATTTACGACGTGCCGGCGGAATGGGCAAAGCGCGCCTGGGTCGACCAAGCCAAGTACAAGGAAATGTACGCCCGCTCGATCTCGGACCCGAACGGTTTCTGGGCCGAACAGGCCAAGCGCATCGACTGGATGAAGGCGCCGACGAAAATCGAGAACGTCTCCTTCGCGCCGGGCAACGTCTCGATCAAATGGTTCGAGGACGGCGTCCTCAACGTCGCCCATAACTGCATCGACCGTCATCTGCACAAGCGCGCCAACCAGACCGCAATCATCTGGGAAGGTGACGATCCCTCGCAGTCCCGCCACATCACCTACAAAGAACTCCACGACGAGGTCTGCCGGATGGCCAACATCCTGCGTACCCGCAACGTCAAGAAGGGCGACCGCGTCACCATCTACCTGCCGATGATTCCGGAAGCGGCCTACGCGATGCTGGCGTGCGCGCGGATCGGCGCGATCCACTCCGTGGTGTTCGCGGGCTTCTCGCCCGACAGCCTCGCCCAGCGCATCAACGACTGCCAGTCCAAGGTGATCATCACCGCCGACGAAGGCCTGCGCGGCGGCAAGAAGGTGCCGCTGAAGGCCAATGTCGACGCAGCGCTCGCCAAGGCCGACGCCGTCGACTGGGTCGTCGTGGTCAAGCGCACCGGCGGCAAGATCGACATGAACCCGACCCGCGACCTCTGGTATCACGAGGCGGCGGCGATGGTGACGACGGAATGCCCGGTCGAGCACATGCACGCCGAGGATCCGCTGTTCATCCTCTATACCTCCGGCTCGACCGGCCAGCCCAAGGGCGTGCTGCACACCTCCGCCGGCTATCTCGTCTATGCCGCGATGACGCATCAATACGTCTTCGACTATCACGACGGCGACATCTACTGGTGCACCGCCGACGTCGGCTGGGTCACGGGCCACAGCTACATTCTCTACGGGCCGCTCGCCAACGGCGCGACCACGCTGATGTTCGAGGGCGTGCCGAATTATCCGGACAATTCCCGCTTCTGGAACGTCATCGACAAGCACAAGGTCAATACCTTCTACACGGCGCCGACCGCGATCCGCGCGCTGATGCAGGGTGGCGACGAGCCGGTGAAGAAGACCTCGCGCGCCTCGCTGCGCCTGCTCGGCTCGGTCGGCGAGCCCATCAATCCGGAAGCCTGGGAGTGGTATCACCGCGTCGTCGGCGAGGACCGCTGCCCGATCGTCGATACCTGGTGGCAGACCGAGACCGGCGGCATCCTGATCACGCCGCTGCCGGGCGCCACTAAGCTCAAGCCGGGCTCGGCGACGCAGCCCTTCTTCGGCGTGGTGCCGGAGATCGTCGATGCCGACGGCAAGGTTCTGGAAGGCGAGACCACCGGCAATCTCTGTCTCACCCGGGCATGGCCGGGCATGATGCGCACGGTCTATGGCGATCACGCGCGGTTCGAGCAGACCTATTTCTCGACCTACAAGGGCAAGTATTTTACGGGCGACGGCTGCCGGCGCGACGCCGACGGCTATTACTGGATCACCGGCCGCGTCGACGACGTCATCAACGTCTCCGGCCACCGCATGGGCACCGCGGAGGTCGAGAGCGCACTGGTTGCGCATGAGAAGGTGTCGGAAGCTGCCGTCGTCGGCTTCCCGCACGACATCAAGGGCCAGGGCATCTACGCCTATGTCACCCTGATGGCCGGCGTCCAGCCGACCGAGGATCTGCGCAAGGAGCTCGTGACCTGGGTGCGCAAGGAGATCGGCCCGATCGCCTCGCCCGACCAGATCCAGTTCGCGCCGGGCCTGCCCAAGACCCGGTCCGGCAAGATCATGCGCCGCATCCTGCGCAAGATCGCCGAGGACGAGCCGGGCAGCCTGGGCGACACCTCGACCCTGGCCGATCCCGCCGTGGTCGACGACCTCGTCAAGAACCGGCAGAACAAGAAGTCGGCGTAAGCCAAGGTCTCGTGCCCCGGACGCAGCGCAGCGCGCACTTCAGCGGTGCGCTGCAGAGCCGGGGCCCGACTGTCCACACGCAAAGAACTGGGTCCCGGCTCTGCGCCTTGTCGCTTCGCGCCGCGCCTTGTCCTTGACACGCGACCAAACCTCGCTCCGCACTCTGTCGCCCCCCGAAACAACAGCGGTTCACACCCTCACGCTCTTGTCAGGGCGCTTGCCGGCATGGCCGTATCTTTCCCGCCGAGTGTTGTTTTCCGGTCATTTACTTTATTTCGAACATTTCCTTTGTTCCCCCGGCTGGCTGGCCCTCGGCGGCCGCGCGTAGAAACCATCCGGTTAACAGGCGCGGTTAAGAATGTCTGGGCAAGGCAGCGATTGCCGGGTTCTGCGTAGATTTGGACGACCCGTACGGGGCAAGGGGAAGCATTGATGGCGATGAGGATTGCTGTGGCGCTGGCCGCCACCATCGGGGCAGGGATATTGATGTCAACGGCGGCGGAGGCGCGGCCGGAAATGGTGGGGACGCACCTGGCCGACTATTCGCCGGGCACCATCGTGGTCAAGACCAACGAGCGGCGGCTCTATCTCATTCTCGATAACGGCCACGCCGTGCGCTATCCGGTCGGCGTCGGCAAGTCCGGCAAGCAGTGGGCCGGCACGACCCGTATCGACGGCAAATACCGCAATCCGGCCTGGTCGCCGCCCGCCGAGGTGAAGCGCGACAAGCCGCAGCTTCCCGACGTCATTCCCGGCGGCTCGCCGCGCAACCCGATGGGCGTTGCGGCGATGACGCTCGCCGGCGGCGAATATGCGATCCACGGCACCAACGTGCCGGGCTCGGTCGGCGGCTTCGTCTCTTATGGCTGCATCCGCATGCTCAACGACGACATCACCGATCTCTACAGCCGCGTCTCTGTCGGCACGACGGTGGTCGTGACACGCTGATCACCGGGATCGGAGAGAATTGAAAGAGCCGCGTCCTCGACGCGGCTTTTTTGTTACCAGAAGCGCCACCCCCGCGCGCACCAGCCGTCGCGATGGCCGCCATTGTAGCTGCGCGCATAACCACCCGCGAGCAGCACGGCCGAGACGTTGGCCGTGCGTTTGGTCGCGACGTCGGCAAGAACACGCCCGTACTTGTCGGGGCCGAGATTGGTGATCGTGACGCCGCCCTGGCCGAGCAGGTTGCGCAGCGCGTCGGTGGCGGCTTCAGCCTTCTCCAGTTCCTCCTGGCAGGACGCTTTCATCTCCGGCGCATCGATGCCGCGCAGGCGCACGCGCACGACGAGATCGCGGCCGCCCTGCTGATGCACGCGCGCGAGAAAAGTGTCGCCGTCGATGGTGCGGATGACGTCGACGGGCTGACGGCTAGCGGAATTGCCGGATTGCTGGAGGATGATCTCGGTATCTTGCGACCGACCGTCGGCTCCATGCGGAACGGGCGCTCCGTGCCGGAAGGTGAGCACGATCGCCGCCGCGACGCCGACCACGAACATCCACGGCAACAGGCCCGCGAAGCGGCGGCCGAACGGCGAACCGCCGAACTGCGGCCGATAGGCATTGGGGCGATCGTGGAAGCGCATCAACTCACGCTAGGACTGAGTCGGGGAAACCGGCAAGGCACGATCGGCACCCGGGCTGATCGGTGATCGCTTGATCGCCCCGATCGTTGCCCGACGAAGAAACGTACCTATGCGCGGCGCGCTGTTCCAAACGCTCTCCGCTCGATACCTCCTGTAGTTGTACGGAGTTTAAGATTCACGCGTTGTTTAGTAATAGGGCGGAGTACTCGGTTTGCGTGTGGGGAGCGGTAAGCATGGCATCGTTCAAGGTTCGCATCGGTACAAAACTGGGATTGACCGCGAGTGCGGGTGTCCTTCTCGTCGGCGGCATGCTCGCCAACCAGCTCATTCGCAACGAGCAGATCGCGGACCTGAGCCGGCTGGTGGTCATCAACACCGCGAACAAGGCCAACGCCCAGGGCGCCGAACTCGCAGTGACCCGGGCACGCCTCGCCATAGCGGAAATCGGATCCGCATCCTCCGCCGACGGTCTCGCCAAACATCTCGAAACATTGCGTGGCTCCATCGCCGGTGCCACGACCGAAATAGACGCCGCATTGGAACGGTCCAAGCGTGCCGAAGCCAAAGAGCTTTGTCGCGAGGTGAAGATCCTGCTCGACGCCTCTTTGAAGGCCGGCAACGATCTCGGCGAGGCTCGTGGCACCGCCGTCGCCGAATTCGCCGCGGCAAGCCAGATCGAGGAGGCCTGGAACAAGGCCCTCGAGACCCTGTTGGCGTCGCCCGCAATCGCCGCATCGCAGAACCGGCTCAACATCGAGGTCGCGTTGCGCGAAGCCGACGCCTTGTTCAAGGCGGTTAGCGCGGCCGACTGGCATTTCACGGCGACCGGCGACGCCGTGCAGAAGGACCGCATCGCCGAACGCGCCGACGCCATGATCCGCGTTCTGAAACAGGTCCGTCAGTCCGCCGACGACAAGAAGATCGCCGACGGTGTCGACGCGCTCGCCGCGCTCGCCGGACGCTACAAGGCGGCAACCGGCGCAGCCATCAAGGCGGAGGAAGCCAAGAGGCGCATTTTCGACGAGCGGGTGCTTCCGGCCGCCAAGGAAATCACGACGCGCGTCGACAAGCTGGTCGCCGCCAACAACGAATATATGGCTCTGCGGCAGAGCCAGCTCGTGACCGCGCTGGAGCAGGCGACCCAGGTCAGCCTGGCCGTCGGCGTCCTCGTGATACTGGTCCTGGCCGGCTCCGCCCTGTTTTCCGTGCTGAGCATCGCCCGGCCGATCCGTCGCATCGGCGACGTGCTGCTGCAACTCGCCGGCAGCAACAAGGCCGTCGAGATTCCCTACACCGCCCGCAGTGACGAAGTCGGCGACAACGCTCGCGCAGCCCGCACGTTCAGGGACAACCTGATCCGCATCGAGCAGATGGAGGCCGACCAGAAGGATCAGGAGGCCGCAGCCGCCGCGCAGCGCAAGCAGGAGATGATCCGGCTGGCGGGCGCGTTCGAGGATGCGGTCGGCGGCATCATCAACTCGGTTTCGGTCGCCTCGCAGCAGCTCGAATCCGCCGCCGGCACGCTGTCGGGGACAGCGGAAGAGACCGAGCAGCTTTCCGGAATGGTGGCCGCGGCCTCCGAAGAAGCCTCTGCCAATGTCGGAGCCGTGGCGTCCGCCGCCGAGGAGATGAGCGCATCGGTCGTCGAGATCGGCCGGCAGGTCCATGATTCCAGCCGCATCGCCGGCGAAGCGGTGCGGCAGGCCGAGCGTACCGACCTCCGGATCAACGAATTGCTCAAGGCCGCGGGCCGGATCGGCGACGTCGTCAAATTGATCACCGCAATCGCGGAGCAGACCAACCTGCTGGCCTTGAACGCCACCATCGAAGCGGCGCGCGCCGGCGAGTCGGGTCGCGGATTTGCCGTGGTGGCGAGTGAGGTCAAGGCGCTCGCAGCCCAGACCGCGCGGGCAACCGACGAGATCGGCGCACAGATCGCCGACATGCAGACGGCGACGGAAGACTCCGTCGGTGCCATCAAGGAGATCGGCACGACCATCTCCAGGATTTCGGACATCTCGACCACCATTGCCGCCACCATCGAGGAGCAGGGGGCTGCGACGGCCGAGATCGCACGCAATGTCAGCGAAGCGGCCAAGGGAACGGTCGAGGTCGCCGACAAGATCGCTCAGGTCAGTCATGGCGCCGGCGCCACCGGTTCGGCGTCGACACAGGTGCTGGCATCCGCGCGCTCACTCTCGACCGAGAGTGGCCGCCTCAAGAACGAGGTCGCGAAATTCCTCGATACGGTGCGGGCCGCCTGAAGACCCGCACCTCCTGCGGCCGGCCCGAGGCCGACCGCAAGCGATCATTCTCACGTGACGAATAATCAACGGCTTTGGGAGACCCCCACGCGGAGCCCCCGCTCGCGCCTGGGTCAAACATATAGACTGGGGGATTGAGCGATGATCATCAGCATTGTCGGCGGTGGCGCGACCGGCATCACGATCTTGCGTCATCTGGCGGAGCTCGCCGCATCAGGGCGAGACAACGGCGCGATCAGCGGAATTCAACTCTTCGACAAGTCCGGTTTCGATGGCGGCGTTGCCTATCGCACGCAGAGCGACCGCCATCTGCTCAACATGAAAGCGTCGACGATGTCGATCCGTCCGGGCGACGCGCAAGAGTTTCTGCGCTGGCTTCGAGCCCGCGGCCTCTCCTGCCACGGCGACAAGCACCTGCCGCGGATGGTCTATCGGGACTACCTCGACGCCGTGCGACTGGCCGCGATCGCGCAATGCCGCAGCGCCGGTGTGCCCGTTCATGCCGAACAGGCCGAAATTGTCCGCATGCGGCTCTCGCCGGATCGCGATGTCCTGCTGACGACCGACCGCAACATCACGCATATCTCGTCCGTGCTGATCCTCTGTACCGGTCACAACGCGCCCGACGACCATTACGGCCTCGCCGCAATCCCGAACTACATCCGCGACCCCTACGCCCAATTCGCCTTCGCCGATCGCGACGGCGTCGAGGTCGGCATCCTCGGAAGCGGACTCAGCGCGGTCGACACCGCGGCGGCGCTGGCCAAAACCCACCAGTCCGTCAGGATGACCTGCTTCTCCAGAAGCGGCCTGTTTCCGACGGTGCAGCCGGTGACGCTTCCCGCCACCGCAGATGACTTCCGCGACGCCTTGCATCGCTATGTGGCCAGCCGTGAGCGAATCGAAGCGGACGCCTTTGCCGCCCGCCTTTCCGGACTGCTGCTGGAGACCACCGGAATCCGCTGCGATCTGTCTTGCCGCAACGTCGGCGGCGACGCGCTGGCCGATCTCGAGCACAACATCGGGCGAGCCGAGTCCGGCGAGCCCGGCGTCTACTCCTATCTCGTCAGTGTCATCGACGTGATGTGCGATGCCTGGAGCCGGATGCGCGATGTCGAGAAGATGCGCTTCATGGACGTCTACAATTCCGGCTGGCTCCGCAATCGTTCGGCGATGCCGCTGGAGAACGCAATCCGTATCCGCGACCTGATGCGCTCGGGCAGGCTCTCGGCCCGCGCCCGGCTGCGCAACGTGACCGGAATCGGCGGCCGATTTCGCGCGATCCTTGGCGACGGCGATCGTCACGACGTCGATTACGTCATCGACGCGACAGGACCGTCCTACCGGCTGGACTCGAGCCCGCTCTATCAGGACATGCAGCGACAGGGGCTCATCGCGTTCGACGCACTCGGCGGGATTCGCTGCGGCTACGACGACGGCCGTGTCCACGACCGCCACGGCACAGCTCATCCGAACGTGTACGCGGTCGGTGGCCGCGGTCGACATCAACCTGCGCCGCGCCCGGGAGCACCATTATCTCTAGCGGCCGGGACGAGCCTTGCCCGCATCATCGGCCGATCCGGCTGACTGCTCAGAAGTCGGACGCGATGCCCTTGCGCTCCCAATCGCCGTAGCGGGTCGGCTCGGGTCCCTTCGGCCCCTGCAACTCCTTCGGCGTCGCCTTGGCGTCGTCCTCGGCCTGGACCGCCGCAGCCTGTCGGCGCGCCTCGGCCTCGGCCAGCGCGCGCTGGGCTGCCGGCGACAGCGGCTTGCGATCGGAAACGGGTGGCTGGTCACTCATCGCCAGGACTTCTAGCGCAGGACGAGCCGCAATGCGACGTCCAATAACGCATTCCTGAAATCGGGCCCAAAGGGCTGAAAAAGCCGGAAGCGATTCTTACATTTGGCATATTCGCGTGCCAGAGATCGCTTTCTCAAGGCATGCGCCCATATCGGCGGAACTGCCGCTCGCTCAGAACCTTGCTTCCGCATGCCATCTCAACGTTTCGCCCCACCATCCGAAGTGCCTGGTCTCGCGGCGCGGCGGATTGCCGCCGACATCGTCGACGGCGTGCTGCACAAGCACCGCACGCTTGACGACCAGCTCGACGGCAGCGGCGCCCATCCCGGACTGAAGACGCTGGCCGACCGCGACCGCGCGCTGATGCGCCGCCTGGTCGCGACCGTGCTGCGCCGGCTCGGCACGCTCGGCCATGTGCTGTCCCGCCTGCTCGACAAGGGCATTCCCTCCGAAGCACCGCGCGCGCAGAGCGCGCTGCTGATCGGCGCCGCCCAGATCCTCTGGATGGACGTGCCCGATCATGCCGCCGTCGATCTCTCCGTCCGCCTCGTGCAATCCGACCGGCGCGCCGCGCGCTATGCTGGCCTCGTCAACGCCGTGCTGCGCCGCTGTGCGCGCGAGGGCCAGGCGCTGGTCGAGGAAGTCGCTACGCAATCGCTGGACCTGCCGCCATGGCTGCTGGCGCGCTGGCGCGCACATTATGGCGAGGCCGCCGCAAGAGACATGGCGCTGGCGCTCGGCCATGAGCCGTCACTCGATCTGACCGTGAAGTCGGACGCCGAACAATGGGCGAGCCGCCTGCACGGCGAGACGCTGCCGACGGGGACGGTGCGGATGCTGCTGCACGGCTCGGTGACCATGCTGCCCGGCTTCGCCGAGGGACAATGGTGGGTGCAGGATGCCGCCGCCGCATTGCCGGCCCGGCTGTTCGGCGACATTAAGGGCAAGTCCATTGCCGATCTCTGCGCCGCCCCCGGCGGCAAGACCGCGCAACTGGCGCACGCCGGCGCGCATGTCACGGCGATCGACCGCTCGCCCGCCCGGGTCGCACGGCTGCGCGAGAATCTGGCGCGGCTGTCGCTCCAGGCCGAGACCGTCGTCGCTGACGCCGCGGAATGGGCCGGCCCCGCCGAAGGTTTTGACGGTATCCTGATCGACGCGCCCTGCACCTCGACCGGCACGATCCGCCGTCATCCCGACGTGGCCTGGCTGCGACAGGAGTCCGACATCGCCGCCCTGACCGCGCTCCAGCAGCGGCTGCTGCGAAAATCGGTCTCGCTGCTCAAGCCGGGCGGGACGCTCGTCTACTGCACCTGCTCGCTGGAACCCGAAGAGGGCGAACAGGCCATCGCCACGCTGCTGGCCGCAGAGCCTGCGCTTCGCCGCGTCCCGATCGAGGCGTCGGAGGTCTCAGGGCTCTCCGAGATCATCACTGCCGAGGGCGACCTGCGCACCCTGCCCAGCCATCTGCCGAACGCCGATCCCAAGCTCGGCGGGCTCGACGGATTCTTTGCAGCCCGGCTCGTTAAATCCTGATTTTGCACTGGTTTTTGCAACCTCGGCGTTGATTCCCACCGTTCAAGGTGGTGTCAGACGGTCGATTTTGGGATTAATAAGGATTCGTCGGAATCCTCCTCTCCCCCTTCAAGGCAAGGCGTGTCGGTCGCTCAACGCAGACGTATCTCGACGCTGGTGATGAACCGCTTCGCGCGGAACATGCTCGCGCGCGCGAGCGGCGGCTCCGTTGCGCTGTCTCGGGTCTGGCCCGGCCGCACCGACCGCCTGATCATCGCGCCGCATGATCTGCGCACCGCGGACGCGACCCGCGCCGCCGAGATCTATGCCGGCCGCTTCGTCTTCGCCGGCAAGATCGTCAATTGCCACGGCCGCTCGATCTTCGATCTCGAGCCGCCGTCGGAGGATTGGGAGGTTGCGCTGCTCGGCTTCGGCTGGCTGCGCCATCTGCGCGCCGCCGACACCGCGCTGACGCGCGCCAATGCGCGCGCGCTGGTCGAGGACTGGATCGCCAACCCCGCCAACAAGCGCCGCCCCGTCGCGCGGCGCGCCGACGTGCTCGCGCGGCGCGTGATCTCGCTGCTGTCGCAGGCGCCCCTGGTGCTCAACGACACCGACAACAAATTCTACCGCCGCTATCTGCGCGCGCTGGCCCGCGAGATCCGCTTCCTGCGCTACACCATGGTCAACATCCCGGACGGGGTGCCGAAGCTCCAGGTGCTGATCGCGCTGTGCTACACGACACTCTGCCTCGCCAACCAGGCGCGCCATATCCGCAGCGCCTCGAAAAAACTTTCGGACGAGTTGCAGCGGCAGATCCTGCCCGACGGCGGACACATCTCCCGCAATCCGGGCGCGCTGATCGAGCTCCTGATCGACCTCTTGCCGCTGCGGCAGACCTTTGCCGCGCGCAACATCGCGCCGCCGCCGGCGCTGCTCAACGCGATCGACCGCATGATGCCGATGCTGCGCTTCTTCCGGCACGGCGACGGCAATTTCGCGCTGTTCAACGGCATGAGCGCAACGCCCTCGGACCTGCTCGCCACGCTGCTCGCCTATGACGACACCCACGGCGCGCCAATGGCGAACATGCCGCATACCGGCTTCCAGCGCCTCGATGCCGGCCAGACCACGCTGATCATCGACACCGGGCCGCCACCGCCGGCCGGCGTCAGCCACGACGCCCATGCCGGCTGCCTGTCGTTCGAATTGTCCTCCGGCATCAGCCGCATCGTCACCAATTGCGGGATGCCGACCACGGGCCGCGACAATTGGCGGCCGTTCGCGCGCAGCACGGCGGCGCATTCGACGCTGACCTATCACGACACCTCTTCATGCCAGTTCGTGGAGATGTCGGCGATGAAGCGGCTGTTGCATGGCTCGCCCGTCACCAGCGGCCCGGTCGAGGTCGAGAGCTATCGCGAGGTCGTTCAGAACGGCACGCTGCTCACGACGTCGCATGACGGCTATCTCGCCAAATTCGGCGCGATCCATCGCCGCGTCCTGATGATCGCCAATGACGGCGCGCGCATCGACGGCGAGGACACGCTGTCGCCGCCGCAAGGCGGACGTTTCAAGGGTGCGGATGCCGATTTCGCGGTCCGCTTCCATCTGCATCCGGCGGTGAAGGCGAGCCGGCTGTCGGATGCCCGCGGCGTCATGCTGGTGCTGCCGAACCGCGACGTCTGGACCTTCGAGGCGCTCGACGACAAGGTCGATCTCGAGGACAGCGTGTTCCTGGCCGGCAATGACGGCCCGCGCCGCACCGCGCAGATCGTGGTCCGGCAGGATGCCCGCCAGGCGCCCTCGCTCCGCTGGAGCTTTGTCCGCTCCACCGCTTCGCCCGCTGTCACCAATGCCCGCCGCAACGCCCGCCGCGAGCCGGAACTTCCGCTGTAAATGCGCACGATTCGGCCCCATCTCATCGTTGTGAAAACGGCCGAAAGCTGCTATCGAGCGCTCGCTCGCGCGACTGGCGACCTTGGATGGAGCACCATCGGGAAGCGCGGGACTTAAGACGCCGCGCGCCTGGGCATAGACACTCCTTAAGACAGAGGATCTTGCTCATGACTGACCATCCCCGCCGCGTCACCCGTGCCCTGCTTTCCGTCTCCGACAAGACCGGCCTGATCGAATTCGCCAAGGCGCTTGCCGCCCATGACGTCGAACTGGTTTCGACCGGCGGCACCGCCAAGGCGATCGCCGCGGCCGGCCTCAAGGTGAAGGACGTTTCCGAGCTGACCGGCTTCCCCGAGATGATGGACGGCCGCGTCAAGACGCTGCATCCGAAGGTGCATGGCGGCCTGCTCGCGATCCGCGACAACAAGGACCATGCGGATGCGATGAAGGCGCACGGCATCGCGCCGATCGATCTGCTCGTCGTCAATCTCTATCCGTTCGAGGCGACCGTGGACAAAGGCGCGGGCTTCGAGGATTGCATCGAGAACATCGACATCGGCGGCCCCGCGATGATCCGCGCCGCCGCCAAGAACCATGACGACGTCGCCGTGGTGGTCGAGGCCGAGGACTACAAGGCGGTGCTCGACGAGCTCGCCGCCAACAAGGGCGCAACCACGCTGAAGCTGCGCCGGCGGCTTGCCGCGAAGGCCTATGCGCGCACCGCGGCCTACGACGCCGCGATCTCGAACTGGTTCAACCGGCAGCTCAAGATCGACGCACCTGATTTCCGCGCCTTCGGCGGCAAATTGATCCAGTCGCTGCGCTACGGCGAGAACCCGCACCAGACCGCGGCATTCTATGCGACTCCCGACAAGCGCCCGGGCGTCTCGACCGCACGGCAGCTGCAGGGCAAGGAGCTCTCCTACAACAACATCAACGACACCGATGCGGCATACGAGTGCATCGGCGAGTTTGACGCCAAGCGCACCGCGGCCTGCGTCATCGTCAAGCACGCCAATCCCTGCGGCGTCGCTGAGGGCTCCGACCTCGTCAGCGCCTATCGCAAAGCGCTCGCCTGCGATTCGACCTCGGCGTTCGGCGGCATCATCGCGATGAACCGCGCGCTCGACGCCGACACCGCGCGCGAGATCACGAAGATCTTCACCGAGGTGATCATCGCGCCCGACGCCAGCGAGGAAGCGATCGCGATCATCGGCGCGCGCAAGAACCTCCGCCTGCTGCTCGCGGGCAGCCTGCCCGACCCGCGCGCGCCGGGCCTCACCGCCAAGACGGTGGCCGGCGGCCTGCTCGTGCAGAGCCGCGACAACGCCGTGGTCGACGACATGACGTTCAAGGTGGTGACCAAGCGTGCGCCCACGGACGCCGAGATGCGCGACCTCAAGTTCGCGTTCCGGGTGGCCAAGCACGTCAAGTCCAACACCATCATCTACGCCAAGGATCTCGCTACCGTCGGCATCGGCGCGGGCCAGATGAGCCGGGTCGATTCAGCCCGCATCGCGGCGCGCAAGGCGCAGGATGCGGCGGCTGAGCTGAAGCTCGCCGAGCCGCTCACCAAGGGCTCGGTGGTGGCCTCGGATGCGTTCTTCCCGTTCGCCGACGGCATGCTCGCCTGCATCGAGGCCGGCGCTACCGCCGTTGTGCAGCCCGGCGGCTCCATGCGCGACGACGAGGTGATCAAGGCCGCCGACGAGCACGGCATCGCCATGGTGTTCACGGGAACGCGGCATTTCAGGCACTGATTTCGCCGTCATTCCGGGGCGCGCGCAGCGCGAACTCTGGTGCGCAATTGCGCACCTGAGAATCTCGCGCGACAACTTCTGGATTCCGGGTTCATCGCTCCGCGATGCCCCGGAATGACGGCGGGAAGCTACTCCCGCACCCGCATCAACAGCCCCAGTCCCGCGACGAAGAACACCACCAGCACGGCCATGCCGGCCTTCTGGCTGGCCGTCACCGCCGTGATCATGCCGATCAGCAGTGGGCCGATGAAGGACGTCACTTTCCCGGTCAGCGCGAACAGGCCGAAATACTGCGCGATGCGATCCTTTGGCGCGAGGCGGATCAGCAACGTGCGCGAGGCAGCCTGAAGCGGACCGCCGGCGGCGCCGATCAGGCAGCCCAGCACGAGATAGGCGCGTTCGGCCGCGCTCGAGAACAGGGGCGCGCCCGGCTGGGGGGCCGCGACCTTGACGAACAGCACGCTGTCCTTGTCGACCAGAAGGATCGCCGCCACCGACAGCAGCAGAATCAGCATGCTGCCGGCGATGACGCGCTTCGGCCCGAGATGATCGTCCAGCTTGCCGCCGAGCCAGGCGCCGAACGCGCCGGCGATGGCGAGCATGATTCCGAAGGTGCCGATCTGGATCGTGTGCCAGCCGAAGGTGCCGGCGGCGTAGATGCCGCCGAATGCGAACAGCGACACCAGGCCGTCGGTGTAGATCATGTTGGCGAGCAGGAACGCCGCGAGCGATTTCTGCTGCGGCAAACTCCTGATCGATTGCTTCAGCTCCGACAGGCCTTTGCGTAGCGCCTCGCGCACCGGCCGCTTCGCCGGATAGTCCGGCGTGAACAGGAACATCGGGGTCACGAAGATGATGAACCACACCCCGGTCAGCGGTCCGGCGGCGCGATCTCCCTGATGGCTGGCCGGATCGAGCCCGAACAGCGGCGCAAAGCCGAGCAGCGTGCGTCCGGTCTCGGGATTCGCAGCGAGCAAGCCGAGCACGATGATCAGGCTGACGATGCCGCCGATGTAACCCGTAGCCCAGCCGGTGCCGGAGAGCCGGCCGATTCGCTCCGGCGGCACCAGGGTCGGCATCATCGCGTTGTTGAAGAGGGTGGCGAATTCCGCGCCGACGCTGGCGAGCGCGACCGCGGTGAGCAGGGGCGGAATGACTGAGGGATCGCCGGGCTTGCCGATCCACAGCGTGCAGGACGCCAGCACCAGCAGCGTGCCGAACCCCGCGATCCATGGTTTCCTGCGGCCCGAGGCATCCGCGATGGCCCCCAGCACCGGCGACATCAGCGCGATGGCGAGGCCCGCAGCCGCCATCGCAAAGCCCCACAGCGATTGGCCTGTGGCAGCATCTGGCGCGATGCTGGTGGCGAAATAGGGCGCGAACACGAAGGTCGTGATCAGCGTGAAATAAGGCTGCGCAGCCCAGTCGAAAAAGATCCAGCTGATGACAGCGGCGCGCGGCGGATAGGTCCGCAGCACGCCGGCCATGCGCGCATCCGAGGCGATCGTCGTCATCACGCAGTCCTCATCACGAACAGTTTTGCCTGTCTTGGGGCAAACCGTATAGCATAAGCGACGCGTGTGAACTGTCCCGAGGACCCGGCGGAAATTTGATGATGTCGTCATTTTCGACCCGGCGGACGTTTTTCGCCTTCCTGGCCACTCTGGCGCTTTGTCTGGCATCTGCGACCGCGCAGGATGCGCGGCGGGGCTATGTCCCGCCGGCGCTCGACACGGTGCATGCCGTTGCAGCCGAGCACGGCATGGTGGTGGCGCAGGAAAAGATATCGGCGCAGGTCGGCGCCGATATCCTGCGACGCGGCGGCAATGCCGTCGATGCCGCGGTCGCGACCGGCTTTGCGATGGCGGTGACCTATCCGCGCGCCGGCAATATCGGCGGCGGCGGCTTCATGATGATCCATTCCGCCGAGCGCAACGAGGACATCGCGATCGACTATCGCGAGACCGCGCCGGCAGCGACCACGCCGCAAATCTTCCTCGGCCCCGACGGCAAGCCCGACATTGCGAAGTCGCGCGATTCCGCGCTCGGCATCGGCGTGCCCGGAACCGTCGCAGGCCTTGCCCTGGCATTGGAAAAATATGGCTCGGGCCAGTTCACGCTGGCGCAATTGCTCGAGCCCGCGATCGCGCTCGCCCGCGACGGCTTCGTCGTCAGCGACGACATCGCCGACACGCTCCCGGGCTGGCACCGGCGGCTGACACGCTGGCCTTCCGCGGCCAGGATCTTCTCGCGCCCCGATGGCGCGCCGCTCAGTGACGGCGACAGGCTGGTGCAGGGCGACCTTGCCGATACGCTGGCGGCCGTCGCCGCGCAGGGACCACGCGGCTTCTATGAGGGCGCGGTCGCGGACAAACTCGCCAAGGCCGTGTCCGAGGCGGGCGGCATCATGACGCCAGCCGATCTGAAAACCTATCAGGCGGTGATCCGCACGCCGGTGCGCGGCACTTATCGCGGCTACGACATCGTGTCGATGCCGCTGCCTTCCTCCGGCGGCGTGGTGCTGGTGGAGACCCTCAATATCCTCGAAGGCTTTCAGCTTGCCGACCTCAAGCAGGGATCGCCGGCATCGCTGCATCTCCTGATCGAGGCCATGAAGCGTGCCTATGCAGACCGCGCGCGCTATCTCGGCGATCCCGCCTTCGTCAATGCGCCGATCGAGACCCTCACGGCAAAGGACTACGCCGCCAAGCTGCGCGCGGGCATCTCCACCAGCCGCGCCACGCCGTCGAAGCAGCTGGTCTCCGCCGCCGCCTCGCCGCGCGAGGGCAGCAACACCACGCATTTCTCCGTCGTCGACAGCCGCGGCAACGCCGTCAGCAATACATACACGCTGAACTTCAGCTATGGCGTCGGTCTCGTCGCCGAGGGTACCGGCGTGCTGCTCAACAACGAGCTCGACGATTTCACCGCGGCGGTCGGCGCGTCCAACGCCTACGGCCTTGTCGGCTTCGAGGCCAACCTGCCAGGGCCCGGCAAGCGACCGTTGTCGTCGATGTCGCCGACCATCGTGCTGAAAGACGGCAAACCGGTGCTGGTGACGGGTTCGCCCGGCGGCAGCCGGATCATCTCCACCGTGCTCCAGGTGATCGTGAACGTGCTCGATTACAAAATGGATGTGGCCGCCGCCGTTGCCACACCGCGGCTGCACCATCAATGGCTGCCGGACGAGGTGCGCGTCGAGCGCGGCTTTCCCGACGATGTCCTGTTCGAGCTGAAGGCGATGGACCATCCCATCGTCGAGCCGATGGGACAGACTTCCGCCAATTCGATCGCGGTGACACCGAATGGCCCCCTCGGCGCACCCGATCCGCGCACACGCGGCGCAGAGGCGGCAGGGCAGTAACTCGTCCGCCGCATGGCACGGAAGCGGGCGCCGGCTTGCGCCCGCTGCTGCGCGTGCTACCACCGCGCAACTTCAAGAAACTGCCGGGGAAACACACATGACCACAGCCGATCCGAACCAGCGCATCGAACGCGCCGAGATCGAGGACACCAGCCTTCTCGCCTTCTATCGCGACATGAACGCGCCGGAGCGGCGGACGTTCTGGGCCTGCGCGGCGGGCTGGGCGCTCGACGGCATGGACTTCATGATCTATCCGCTGGTGATCGGCACCATCATCGCGCTGTGGAAGGTCGATGCGGCCTCGGCGGGTCTCGCCGGCACCGTGACGCTGCTGGCCTCTGCGATCGGCGGCTGGCTCGGCGGCTACCTCTCCGACCATATCGGACGAGTCAGGACGCTCCAGATCACCATCATCTGGTTCTCGTTCTTCTCGCTGGTCTGTGCCGTCGTGCAGAATTTCGACCAGCTCCTGATTGCACGCGCCGTGCTCGGCCTCGGCTTCGGCGGCGAGTGGGCGGCGGGCGCCGTGCTGATGGGCGAGGCGATCCGGCCGCAATATCGCGGGCGCGCGGTCGGCTCGGTGCAGTCGGGCTGGGCGGTCGGCTGGGGTCTCGCCGTGCTGTCGCAGGCGATCCTGTTCTCGCTTCTGCCGGCCGAGACGGCCTGGCGCTGGATGTTCGTGATCGGCGCGCTGCCGGCGCTCTTGGTGTTCTACATCCGCCGTTCCGTCACCGAGCCGGAGATCGCAGCCGAGGCCCGTGCCAGGCATGCGGAAACGGGCAGTCATCCGAAGCTTTGGGAGATCTTCACCTTCCCGATGGTGAAGACCACGATCCTGGCGTCGCTGATGGCGACGGGTTGCCAGGGCGGCTACTACGCCGTCACCTTCTGGGTACCGCAATTCCTGACCAAGGAGCGGCATCTGTCGATCGTCGGCTCGACCGGATATCTCTCGACGCTGATCATCGGCTCATTCATCGGCTATCTCACCGGCGCCTGGCTCGCCGACCGGATCGGACGGCGCAATCTGTTCCTGATCTTCTCGCTCGGGGCCATGGCCGTGGTGCTGCTCTATACGCAGCTGCCGCTGACCAACGAGATCCTGTGGGTGCTTGGCTTCCCGCTCGGCTTTTTCGCCTCGGGCTATTTCTCGGGGATCGGCGCGTTCCTGACTGAGCTCTATCCGACGCGGCTGCGCGGCTCCGGCCAGGGCTTTTGCTACAATTTCGGCCGCGGCATCGGCGCGCTGTTTCCGTTCCTCGTCGGTGCGCTGTCGGCGACGACGTCGCTTGCGAACGCAATCGCGATGTTTGCGGTGGTAGCCTACGCGCTGTTCTTCATCGCCGCCTTCGCGCTGCCGGAGACGCGCGGTCGCGTGCTGCACGCGGATTAGTGGAAGGCTGTCATTCCGGGGCACGCGAAGCGTGAACCCGGAATCTCGAGATTCCGGGTCTGGTGCTTCGCACCATCCCGGAATGACAGGAACTAACTACCGCCCCACCTGGTACGGCCCGCCTTTTTCCAGCGCTCTGGCGTAGGCCGGCCGCGCATGGATGCGCTCCAGGAACGCCATCGCCCTGGGATGGCCCTGCTCCAGCCCGCCGCGCGCTTGCGCGGCTTCGAGCGGAAAGCTCATCTGGATGTCGGCTGCAGTGAACTCGTTGCCGGCGAACCACTCGCTCTTCGCAAGCTCGCCTTCCCAGTAATCCATGTGCTGCTTGAGCTGCGGATTGACCAGCGCGGTAAGCGCCTGGTTCGAGACCTTGCGCACCAGCGGACGAAGCAGCGCCGGCGCACGCTTCGGCATCAGCGTGAACAGCAGCTTGAGCAGCAGCGGCTGCATCGCCGAGCCTTCCGCATAGTGCAGCCAGTAGGTGAAGCGCAGTCGCTCCGGCGTGTTCGGCGGCGGGATCAGCCGGCCGTTGCCGTAGGTGGCGATGAGATATTCGATGATCGCGCCTGACTCGGCGATGGTGTTGCCGTTGTCGGTGATGACGGGCGACTTGCCGAGCGGATGGATCGCGCGCAGCTCCTTCGGCGCGCGCATGTCGGGCTGGCGCTGATAGCGCACGATCTCGTAGGGCACGCCCAACTCCTCGAGCAGCCACAGCACGCGCTGCGAGCGGGAATTGTTGAGGTGATGGACGGTCAGCATCGGCGGGATCCCCAGGCTAGGCGTGGTCTGTTCGCCGCGTACGTGCCAGCCCGGGAACGCAATGTCGAGCCATCCGGACGGATATTTTAACCCGGGTATATTGACGCCGATAATTTACCCGGGTATTAAATGATCAACGTCATCGGGATATGGCAATGATTTCAATGCAGAGGACATTCACGGCCTTCCAGGGCCAGCGTCGCCTGGCGTCCGGGTCGGCCGGAGAGGTCGCACTTGTCGTCAAGCGGATCGTGCCCCCGCCGGACGAGCCCGTCATCATCTTCGAGGACGCTACGGGCCGATCGATCGACTTCGATCTGCGCGGCGGCGATCGCGAGGTGCTGGCGCGGGTGGCGAAGCTTGTCCCGCCTCCGGTTGAGGAGACCGCACCACCGAGCGAGCCGCGCGGGCGCGGCCGGCCGAAACTCGGCGTGGTCGCGCGCGAGGTAACGCTGCTGCCGCGGCACTGGGAATGGCTCAACGCGCAAGCAGGCGGCGCCTCGGTCGCGCTGCGGAAACTCGTCGACGAGGCACGGCGTGCCAGTGGCGACAAGGACCGAGAGCGGCAGGCGCGCGATGCGGCCTATCACTTCATGTCGACCATGGCGGGCAACCTGCCGCAGTTCGAGGAAGCTTCGCGGGCGCTGTTCGCGGATGACCGGCGGCGCTTCACCGGGCTGATCGCCGACTGGCCGACCGACATCCGCGACCACATCGTCAAGCTCGCCTACAGCGACCGCGCGTAGACGCGCGGCGCTTTCCCTCAACCCTATCGACGGCCCAAGCCGCGCCTCGCGCGGCAACGGTTTCGCACGCCCTGATGAAAGGCAAATCCATGTCCGCCGTCACGCCGCTCTGGACAACATTCCTCCGCTTCCTCGCGCCCTTGATGCTGAGCAACGCGCTGCAATCGCTGTTCGGCACGGTCAGCAACGTCTATCTCGGCCAGATGATCGGCGTCGACGCGCTCGCGGCGGTCTCGGCGTTCTTTCCGGTGATGTTCTTTCTGTTCGCCTTCGTCATGGGCTTGAGCACCGGCGCCACGGTGCTGATCGGCCACGCGTTTGGCGCCGGTGAACATGGCCGGATCAAAATCGTTGTTGGCACGACGCTCGCGGTCGGCCTGCTGCTCTCGATCTCGATTGCACTGGTCGGCGGGCTGTTCAGCCGGCCATTGATGATGGCGCTCGCCACGCCCGCGGACATCCTCGACCAGGCCTCCGCTTATGCGCGCGTCATGCTGCTCACGATGCCGCTCGGCTTCGTCTTCCTGCTGATGACGGCGATGATCCGCGGTGTCGGCGATGGGCTCACGCCTCTGCTGGCGCTGGCGTTGTCGACCGCGATCGGCCTGATCCTGACGCCAATGCTGATCCGCGGCGCGTTCGGATTGCCGGCGGCCGGCATCACCAGCCCGGCATGGGCGGCCGCGATCGCCAACGTTCTGACACTGATCGTGCTGGCCCTCTATTTGCTGCGGAAGAAACATGCGCTTGCCCCCGATGCCGCGCTGCTGCGTCATCTGCGGCTCAACGGCGCGGTGCTCGGCAAGATCCTCGGCATCGGATTGCCGAGCGCGATCGGCATGGTGGTGATGGCGGTCGCCGAGCTGGTGCTGCTCGGCCTCGTCAACGGCTTTGGCTCCGACGCCACCGCAGCCTATGGAGCCGTCAACCAGGTGATGGGCTATACGCAGTTCACGGCGATGTCGATCTCGATCGCGGTCTCGATCCTCGGCGCGCAGGCCGTCGGCGGCGACGACAGGGGCCGGCTCGACGGCATCGTTCGCACAGGCCTCGCGTTCAACCTCGTCCTGACCGGCGGCCTCGTGGCGTTGATCTATCTCGCGCCACGCGCCGTGCTCGGCATCTTCATCACCGATGGCGACGTGCTCGATCTGGCGAAGGAGTTGCTCACCATCGCCTTGTGGAGCTCGGTGCCGTTCGGCCTGGCAACGGTGTTTTCCGGCGCCATGCGCGCCGCCGGCGTGGCGCTGACGCCGATGCTGCTTTCGATCTTCGCGATTCTCGCGATCGAGCTGCCGGCCGCGGTCATCCTGAGCCGCACGATTGGCCTGAAGGGCGTATGGGCCGCCTATCCGATCGTGTTCTGCGCCATGTTCGTTTTGCAGATGGGCTATTACCTCCTGGTGTGGCGCAAGCGGACGATCCGGCGTCTGATCTGACCCGGATCATCAAGGTATTATGACCATCATTAAACGGTGGACCTGTGGCGCGCGCTGCGCCAGAATGGACGAAAAGCCAGATCAAAAGTCAGGTCAGGGAGAACGATTTTGACCCGCACAGCCCCGCAATTCCTGTTCGATTTCGGCAGCCCGAACGCCTATCTCAGCCATCTGGCGATCCCGGCGATCGAGCAGCGCATCGGCGTCAAATTCGAGTATGTGCCGATCCTGCTCGGCGGCATCTTCAAGTCGACCAACAACAAGTCGCCGGCCGAGACGCTCGCCGGCGTCAAGAACAAGCGTGAATTCCAGGCGGTCGAGACCGAGCGCTTCATCAAGCGCTTCAAGGTTCAGCCCTATGTCTGGAATCCGCACTTCCCCGTCAACACGCTGAACCTGATGCGCGCCGCGATCGCGGCGCAGCTCGAGGGTGTGTTCGAGAAATACGTCGAGGCCGCCTTCCACCACATGTGGCGCGAGCCGAAGAAGATGGACGACCCGGAAATCGCGGCGAAGGCGCTGGCATCCTCCGGCCTCGATGCGCAAAAGCTGTTCGCCCGCGCCCAGGAGCCCGAGGTCAAGGGCAAGCTGATCAAGAACACCGAAGAGGCGGTCGCGCGCGGCGCGTTCGGCTCGCCGACCTTTTTCGTGGGCAACGAGATGTTTTTTGGCAAGGAGCAGCTGCGCGAGGTCGAGGAGATGGTATCGGGAAAGTGATTCCCTCATCGCGCGGAAAGCTAGCAATCTCCCCGACGTCGTCCTGGCGAAAGCCAGGACCCATAGCCGCCAAAGGTTATTGATGTGACGAGCTGGGGCTCCAACTTGTCCGACAACATGCAGTCGGGGTAATGGGTCCTGGCTCCCGTGCGCAATTGCGCACTAGGCCAGGACGACAGCAAGAAGAAAAAAGGACAATCCCATGCGCATCCTCGTGGTCGGCGCCGGCGCCATCGGCGGCTATTTTGGTGGCAGGCTGTTGCAGGCCGGCCGCGACGTCACCTTCCTGGTCCGGCCGCGGCGCGCCGGCGAGCTTGCGAGCGCCGGCCTCGTCATCAAGAGCCCGAACGGCGACGTGAGGCTGAAGGCTCCACCGACGGTCGAGGCCGACAAGCTGAAGGACAAGTTCGACGTCGTGCTCCTGAGCTGCAAGGCGTTCGATCTCGACGATGCCATCAAGTCGTTCGCGGCGGCGGTCGGGCCTGATACGGCGATCATTCCGATGCTGAATGGCATGAAGCATCTCGATACGTTGGATGCCAGGTTCGGCAAGGAGCGCGTGCTCGGCGGGCTCTGCGCCATCGCAGCGACCTTGAGCGAGAAGCGCGAGGTGGTGCAGCTCCAGCCGATGCAGGCGATCAGCTACGGCGAGCGCGACGGCAAGCTGTCCGACCGGGTCCAGGCGATCGACGAAGCCTTCAAGAGCGGCATCGTTGGGGCCACCGCCAGCCAGAACATCATGCAGGACATGTGGGAGAAGTGGGTGTTCCTCTCCTCGCTCGCGGCCTCCACCAGCCTGATGCGCGCCTCCGTCGGCAACATCCTCGCCGCCCCCGGCGGCAGGGATTTCCTGCTCGGCATACTCGATGAGACCAGTGAGATTGCCACCGCGTCAGGCTATCCGCCAGGCGGCCCGTTCTTCGAGCGGGTGAAGGGCAACCTCACCACCGAGGGCTCGCCGATGACCGCCTCGATGTTCCGCGACATCAAGGCCGGCCTGCCGGTCGAGGCCGATCACGTCATCGGCGATCTCATCGCACGCGGCGATGCCGCCAAGGTGCCGCTGCCGAAGCTGCGCATCGCCTATACGCATTTGAAGGCGTATGAGAAGCAGCGGGCGGGGTAGCGACCAGCCACACTCGGTGTCGTCCCGGACAAGCGTAAGCGCAGATCCGGGATCCATAACCACGAGAATACATCGTACGCGACGTCGTCACTCCGAGTCCCCGTGACCACATCTTCCTGTGGTTATGGATCCCGGATCTGCGCGCGCTTGGGGCGCGCTTGTCCGGGATGACGGCGGAGTGTGGAGTTACTGCAAATGCGCCAGATAATGCGCGACCGCCGTAATCTCTTCTTCGCTCATCGCGTAGGCGACATCGGCCATCGCGGCGACGCCGCCGCCGACGCGCTGGCCGGCCTTGTAGTCGTGCAGCGCCTTCACGAGATATTCCTCGCGCTGGCCGGCGAGGCGCGCGACGGCCTTGGTGCCCGCGTAAGTGTCCGTGTGGCATGAGGCACAGCGGCGACCGGCCGCGACTTGTGTGCCTTTCTTCGACAGATCGGGATCCTGGTCTTCCGGCCCCTTCGGCGGCGCGAGCTGCGAGAAGTAAGCCCCTAGATTGCGGATGTCCTCGTTGTTGATCTCTTCGACGATCGGCTGCATCTGCTCGTTCTTGCGCGAGCCGGCGCGGAAGAACACTAGCTGCCATTGCAGGAATTGATCGGGCTGGCCCGCGAGCGAGGGGATGTTCTCGGTCTGCGAGATACCGTTCTCGCCGTGACAGCCGGCGCAGACCTCAGCCTTGGCCTTGCCGGCGGCAGTATCGGCGGCATCGGCCGGGCAGAAGCCCAGCGTGACAAGCGCAATCGCGCTGATTGCGTGCGAGATGAACTGCCGGCGCATGATGGGGATTCCGATCTATCGAAATTGTCATTCCGGGGCGTGCGAAGCACGAGCCCGGAATCCATAACCACCAGTCGTGGTTATGGGTTCCGGACTTGCGCGCAAGGGCGCGCAATCCGGAACGACGGTCATTCACGAAAAAGGCTGCGGCCGCCTCATGCCCACCGCAGCCTTTGATTCGCCCGCGCGCTACTTCTTGCTGTAGCTGATGCGATAGATCGCGCCGGCCCAGTCGTCGGCGACGAGGATCGAACCGTCCTTGGCGAGGATGATGTCGTTGGGACGGCCGAGATAACCCTGGTCACCCTCGATCCAGCCGGAGGCGAACACCTCCTGCTTGGCGTTCTTGCCGTCGGGTCCGACGATCACGCGCATGATGCGGCCGCCCTGGTACTTGTGACGATTCCAGGAGCCATGCTCGGCGATCAAAATGTTGTTCTTGTACTCGGCGGGGAATTGATCGCCGGTGTAGAACTTCATGCCGAGCGGAGCGACGTGCGCACCGAGATTCAGCACGGGCGGCGTGAACTCGGAGCACTTGTGACCCATCGCGAACTTCGGATCGGGCAGGTCACCCTGGTGGCAATAGGGATAGCCGAAATGCTCGCCCATCTTCGAGATCATGTTCAGCTTGTCGCTGGGCAGATCGTCGCTGATCCAGTCGCGGGCGTTCTCGGTGAACCAGTACTTGCCGGTACGCGGATCGACGTCGCCGCCGACCGAGTTGCGAACGCCGAGCGCATAGATCTCGGCGTTGCCGGTCTTGGGATCGACGCGGCGGATCTGCGAGACGCTGGTCGGGGGAACGCCGACGTTGAAGGGCGGTCCGAACGGCAGGTAGAACCAGCCTTCCTTGTCGACTGCGATGTACTTCCAGCCATGCGCGGCATAGGAAGGCATGTCGTCATAGACGACCTTGCCGTCGCCGAGCTTGTCCAGATTGGCTTCCGCGTTGTCGTAGCGGATCAGCTTGTCCACCGCGATGACGTACAGCGCGCCGTCCTTGAAGGCGAGACCGGTGGGCATGTTCAGCCCCTTCAGGATGGTCTTGACCTCTTTCTTGCCGTTGTTGTCCTTGATGGCATAGACGTTGCCGAGGCCGAACGAGCCGACGAACAGCGTGCCCTTGTCACCCCAGGCCATCTGCCGCGCGGCGAGAACGCCGGGTGCATAGACCTCGATCTTGAAGCCCGCCGGCAGCTTGATCTTCTTCATCATCGCCGCGAGCTCGGCCTCCGACGCACCGGTCGGTGGACCCGACGGCGGCGCGAGGCCCTTCTGCGCCTCGGTCTCGTCGCCCAGGAACCAGTCATCCGGCGGATGGGTCCAGAACTCCTTGGTGCCGGATTCGTATTTCTTCAGCGGCTTGTTCTTGTCCTGCTGTTGCGCATTGCCGGCGCTGGTCCCCGCGAGAAGCGCAACCGCTGCAAGCGCCAGGACGGATTGAAAGACGGATTGAAAGACGGATTGATGGAATTTCATCGCGTCACTCCCCTAAGGCAGCCGTCAGGGCTGCACGTTATTTTGTTTTGCTAGTCGAGAGGCGAAGTTTGGAGCCTGTCGAGGCGACAGACGCAAAAAGGTTAGCACATCTGCGAGCGGTGAGAAGCGCGCCGCGTGCACTGCGGTTGCGCTCAATAAAAATTGAGACGGAATCTCTCCGAAGGCGAACGCGGCAGCGAAAACGATCTCGCTGCAACGCGGCATCGACGTGGCGCGTGGCTGATTTTCAGGCAGCGGGAGAGGCGGCCGCACAAAAACGCGAAAACAACCCCATGCACAGTAGACCGGCAAAGACCATGTTGCGCCCGGTGGCGCCGGACAGACGTCTGACGCGTCGAGCAAAACAGCAACTTCGGCGCTTACGAGGCAACCGGGTAAGGTCCGTCGTCGAACGCCACGTCATGATAGCCTTTCGACCCGATCTCGCGCGCCAGCGCGCTGCGAAAATCCTGTCCCGCGCGGAGGCTGTGCAGCACATGCGCGAAGTCGAATTCCGGCCGCCACCCCAGCTCGTGCCGCGCACGATCGTTGACGTAGACGCGATCGATCTGCGGAAACAGGCGCCAGCCGTTCGCCGCATAGAGCTGCGCGCAATCCGGATAGAGCTCGCGGACGACGCCGGCCGCGTCGCGCGCCAGCGCCGCGAGATGGTGCGGCTCGAACGGGCTCGTGGCCGACACGATGTAGCGGGCGAAGCCGAGGTCGGGCGCGCGGGCGACGGCGAGCAGATGGGCGCTCACCGCGTCCGCTATATCCAGCCGGCGATAGAGCAGCTCGTTGGCCTGCGTGTTGTCTAGCGCATAGGCCAACCGCATCGAAGGATCGTCATCGTCCTCTGGAAAGAAACGCGAGGTCCTCAAGACGACGACCGGCAGGCCGCGCTCGCGAAAGAACAGCTCGCACAAATTCTCCGCCATCAGCTTGGTCGTGCCGTAGATGTTCTTCGGCACCGGCGACAGGTCCTCGGTGACCCACACCGCGGCCTGTCCGGCCTCGGGGCGGAGCTGCGAGCCGAACGCGCTGGTGGTGCTGGTGAAGACGAAGCTGCGCACACCGGCGCTTGCCGCCGCCTCGAGCAGATTAAGCGTGCCTGTCACGTTGGTGTCGACGAAATCCCGCCTGCTGTGGGTCGCCACATGCGGCTTGTGCAGCGTCGCGGTGTGGATCACGGCGGTGACGCCGTCCATCTGACGCCGCACGAAGTCCGGATCGACGATCGAGCCGACGGCATCGGTGAAGGGCGATGGCTTCAGGTCGACCCCGCGCACAGCGGACCCGCGCCCGCGGAGCGTGCGGAGGATGGCCTCCCCGAGATGGCCGGCGCTGCCGGTGACCAGAATTGTCATCCGAAACCTAATCCAACCGCCTGAATCGTTGGACGCCTTGTTGCATGTTTGCGTTGGACGTTTTTTGCCTCATTTGTGGAACCTGATAGGCCACGTGACGGTTGAACGACGATGCTGTTCGGGGGGTCTCTATGTGGACGGAGCAGGACGACACCGAGCCCGATCATGGGTCTTGGGAATTCACTGTGACAGAAGCGCTTGCCGAGGAAAAGAAGCGCAATCCCGTTCAGTTGCCTCCGGACATCCTGCCTGACTGGTCGGAGGGCGTTCCGACGCTCATACGGTGGACGGGTTGGACTGAGCGATTTTGGAAAGACAACGTCCGATACGAGCCCCGATCCGTCACGAGCACAATTGAATATGACTGGTGCCCGCCGCAAAACATGGGTGAACTTGCGAGCCGGTACAGTCGCCTTCCGAGTACGTCTCACTGGGAATGGAGCGGCGTGTACGTCTATTCGTCGAGGGCCAGGGTATCGATCGGCTGCTGGCACAAGACCCCACAGGCACGCTTTACATCGGTATGGCAGGCGATGGGTCGGGGCAGTGGTCAATCATGCGCAACCGGATCATGGGCCTCGCCAAGCGCCGAAATCATCATGTGGCCGATCGATGGTTCTTTAACGAGAAGCTTGAGCGCCGCTTCCCTTGGAAAACCTTGATGATCCAGTGGGCTTTCACTAAGCGGCGTACCAACTACAAAGGCGAAGAAACCTCCGGCGCGCGTGGTGCGGAAAGCGTACTGCTAAGCACTTACCGGGATTCATTTGGAGAGTTTCCCCCAATGAACGAGAAGGCCTAACCACTTCGACTTCAGTGTCGCTACCTGAAAGGACGAGCGAACCGGCATTTCGCCAAACCGCTCCTGCGATCACTGTGACCAGTTTCCATAGTTACATCGCGAAGCGCGCGCCCGATCGCGTCCTTGAGATGGTCAGCGCAGCAGTTGACTAGAATTGTCATGCGAGACCGAAGCCAGCCACCGCCGGAACTGGCGCGCCGCTCGACGGAAACAAAAGCTTAACGAGTTGTTAATTCAGAATGACGAGGATTGACATTCGAACATCGTTCCCTATATGTTCCATCGAATCATCCTCTGGTAGGGATTTCTCCCATGTTTCAACTTCCACGCTGTAGAAGCTGCGGAAGATCCTGGAGACCAAGGCTGGGTGTTGTCGCAAAAAATTCTTACTGTTCACGTTGCCGCGACGAACGAAGAAGACTTGCAATTCAAGCCTTCGAACTTCGTCCTTTGCGTAAGAGCGACTTTGACGGTCCTTACCTATTGCCGCGCAAACTGCGTAAGGTCGAGAATTCAGCCTAGCTTCGTCGCAAACAACGCGGACAATTGTTTTTCAGCCGTTCCGTGATCGAGACCGGTCCCAGATCCAAAGTTCCGACGATTACCATTCCCGAGAGGTTCGCTTCGTGCGCTCCAAGCGAACCTCTTCGGCGCAATCTCATTTAGCTCCACAAAGTAGCGTCGGCCCTTCGCGTCGTGCGTCCAAGTTATGTTGCCGGGAACTACAACACACTCCCAAGGAGGCGTCGTCTTTAGCTTTGAATATGCTCGTAAGAGCTCAGCTCCGGTTTGATACCGCGCTTTGGTATCGTCATTCATCATTGTTCGGATCACAGTCCTCCAAGCTTGGGGAATGTGCGGGAGCCAAGGAAGAGACTTCGCGAAGCCTCCCTTGCCAACAACGTGCCGGGGCGGTGGCAACCTTGAATACCACTCGGCCCCATGAAGCAGACGGTACATGGTCATTCCGAGTGCCCAAATGTCTGTCTTGACGCTTGTCGGGCCCCCATTGAGAACCTCAGGCGCCAAATGGTCGCTATAACCTGCCGCAGATGCGTAGCCACCCACGATATTGTCGGACACCAGCCCGAAGTCGCCCAACTGAGCTATGTCCCTTTTGCCCAAGAGTATGTTGCCAGGTTTGATGTCACGATGGATCATTCCGCGCGAATGGAGAGCGACCAATCCCATTGTCACTTGGGTGATATATCGACGAACATCGGAAAGTGTCATCGGCCCCTGGTCGAAGAGGGCCTGAAGAGAGCCGCCCGGGCATTTCTCCATAACGATCAAAACAGCATCACTGCTCTCATCTTCCAACAGCGAATGAACTTTAACGACGTTGGCATGTTCCGCCTCGCTAAGCCTACGTCCCTCAGCAAGATGCCCCTCTCGTCGAACCAGCCATTCCGCGTCTGATTCACCGGTCAGTCGTGCAAGACGTTTGACGGCGACCTCATCATGAACATCGTCAGTGCCGGCGAACACCTCGCCAAAGTGACCGCCGCCCAGCTTGCGGCCAAGTTTCAAATTCGATCGCAGCGTCATTTCTTTTTTCGCGCCGCGAGAATGATCATAGCGGCTTCGCGGCTCCCGACTCGAAGATTCACGCCCGCGCATTCCTTCTTCCAAAACGCGCTATCTGACAGATACTCGTCAACTTTGCGTTCCCCGAAAGTCTTGCTGATGATCGCCTTTGATTGCAGTTTCACCTCGGTGGCGCGCCGAAGTGCGCATAAAACGACTCCTCGCAGCTCTGCAGATTCGAGGTGAGCCTTCTTCGTGCCCCCCAAGCTGACCGCACTTTCCTTTACAACTGCACGGTCAATTCCATTTTCCGTGGCGTAATCTGTGACTTGCTGAGCCATCACCACATAGGCATCAGCGCGGTCCCCTGATTGGAGAGGCCACGATTGATCCGACTGAATTGTGATTGGCCCGGTGTCGGGCACCTCGGCATCCACGGCGGTAACTAGGTCGCCCGAAACCACCACCCCCAACCAGCGCGCCGTCATGCCACCTCCCAGCAATTGCGATTACAAACCGCAATATTCTCAACGCGCTGAGTCTGCAACCAGGAGTTGGCGGGAAGGACTTGGCCGGATGTCTGGTGAAAAGCCACAGCTCCCGATCTGGGAAAAATTGGAGCGGGCGAAGGGGCTCGAACCCTCGACCCCGACCTTGGCAAGGTCGTGCTCTACCACTGAGCTACACCCGCATCCTGTGTCGGTCGCGTGACGCGCCGGCAACGGCTGTCGTATGCCAAAAGCGGGAGGGGAATGCAACAGCTACCGGCGGCATAGATTGGTATCTTCGGGCCTATATGGACCCCGAAATTGGCCAAATCGACCGAAAATGCCCCGGAACCGGCGAATCGGCCGCGACGGATTGAAATTCGGCCGCCCCGGCCCAATTTAGGAGCCGACAACGAAGCATATGCATTGGCGACGTGCTAAAGCCCGCCATTCCAGACATGAGACGAGGGAATCCCGTGACGATCATCGACCAGGGTAACGGAGCGGCGGGCCCGGCTGCGGCCGATCTGATCAAGGACACCACCACCCAGACCTTCGTGAAGGACGTCATCGAGGAATCGAAGCGCCAGCCGGTGCTGATCGACTTCTGGGCGGAGTGGTGCGGCCCCTGCAAGCAGCTCACCCCCGTGCTGGAAAAGGCGGTCAAGGCGGCCAAGGGCAAGGTCAAGCTGGTCAAGATGAACATCGACCAGCACCCGGCGATCCCGGGCCAGATGGGCATCCAGTCGATCCCGGCCGTGATCGCCTTCGTCAACGGCCAGCCGGCCGACGGCTTCATGGGCGCGGTGCCGGAGAGCCAGCTCAACGCCTTCATCGAAAAGCTGACCAAGGGCGTGACGGCGCCGGGCGAGCCCAATATCGCCGAGATCCTGCAAGAGGCCGAGGCGGTGCTCGCCGAGGGCGACGCCGCCGCCGCGGCGCAGATCTATGCCGAGGTGCTCTCGCACGATTCGACCAACATCGCGGCGCTCGCGGGCCTCGCCAAGTGCTACACGTCTCGGGCGCGATGGAGCAGGCCAAGCAGACGCTGGCCATGGTGCCGGAATCCAAGCGCAACGACCCCGCCGTGAAGGCCGTGCAGACCGCGATCGATCTCGCCGAGCAGGCGGAGCAGCTGGGGCCGGTGGCGGAGCTGGAACAGAAAGTCGCCGCAAATCCACTCGATCATCAGGCGCGCTTCGATCTCGCGACCGCCCTCAACGCGCAGGGCAACCGGGCAGCCGCGACCGAGCAGCTGCTCGCGATCATCAAGCGCGACCGCAAATGGAACGACGACGGCGCCCGCAGGCAGCTCGTGCAGTTCTTCGAGGCCTGGGGCGGCACGGATGATGCAACCGTCGAGGGGCGCAAGCGCCTGTCGACCATCCTCTTTTCGTAGGCGCGCGGCTATTTTTGGAGCATGATCTTGTCGGAAAACCGCTTCGCAATTTGCGCCAACGCGGCCCTCCGGCTCCGGATCATGCTCTAGCGCGCGGGACTTCAGCGGGGACCAGATGCCGATCAACATCGAATATCGCGGGCCCGCCGACCTTCCGGAGATCATTCCGGTATTTCCATTGCCGGGCGCGCTCTTGCTGCCGCGCGGCCAAATGCCGCTCAACATCTTCGAGCCGCGCTATCTCGCGATGGTCGACGATTCCTTCCGCGACGGCCATCGCCTGATCGGCATGATCCAGCCTGACGTGGCGCACTCGCCGAAGAACTCCGACAAGCCGGCGCTGTTCCGCGTCGGCTGCGTCGGCCGCATCACCCAGCTCGCCGAATCCGGCGACGGCCGCTACATCCTCGAGCTCACCGGCGTCTCGCGCTTCAAGGTGGTCGAGGAGCTCGAGGTGCTCACCGCCTACCGGCAGTGCAAGGTGGATTTCTTCACCTATGTCGACGACTTCACCGCGCGGATGGGCGAGGACGAGGTCGATCGCGAGGCGCTGCTGGCGGTGCTGGCCGACTTCCTGAAGGCCAACAATCTCAAGGTCGACTGGGAGGGCGTCGAGAGCGCGCCCAACGAGGCGCTGGTCAACGCGCTGGCGATGATGTCGCCCTATGGCCCCGCGGAAAAGCAGGCCATGCTGGAGGCGCCCGACTTGAAGACCCGCGCCGAGATCCTGATCGCGGTGACCGAGATGGACCTCGCCAAGAAGCGCACCAGCGGCGATCCGCCGTTGCAGTGAGGGCCTGAATTGCTCAGGCAGCGCGAACGGCTGCGCCGGCACCTCGCCGCAGCATCCTGGCGATGTCGGATGCAGGCATCGGCCGGCTGAAATAGTAGCCTTGCGTTTCGAGGCACCCCTCTTCGCAGAGGATATCCAGCTGCTCCTTGGTTTCGACGCCTTCGGCGGTCGTCGTCTTGCCGAGGCTGACTGCGAAACGAACCACTGCGCGCGCGAGATGGCGCGCCTCTGCCCTTGCGCTCGAAAGTTCGTTGACGAAACTGCGATCGATCTTGATCTTGTCGAACGGGAACTTTTGCAGAAAGCTCAGCGATGAATAGCCGGTACCGAAATCGTCGAGGGCGATTCGCACACCGAGCTCGCGCAATTGGCCGAGGACGGCGAAAACGGCTTCGCTGTCATGCATGATCACCGTCTCGGTGACCTCGAGCTCGAGCCTGTGCGGCGCAACTCCCGAACTCGCCAGCGCGCCGATAACGACCGGAACAAGCTCCTTGCTCCGGAACTGAGCAGGAGACAGGTTGACCGCGATCCTGACATGCGTGGGCCATTTGGCGGCTTCCGCACAGGCGGCTCTCAGGACCCATTCTCCCAGCGGCACGATCAAGCCGGTCTCCTCCGCGAGCGGGATGAATTCGCTCGGCATGACCAGACCTTGCTGCGGGTGATGCCAGCGTAGCAAGGCCTCGAAACCATTGACCTTGCCGGTCGCGGGGCTGACGAACGGCTGGTAGTGGAGCTCGAACTGACGGCCGGCAATCGCATCCCGCATGTCGCGCTCCAGGTTGCGTCGCGCATGCATGAGCTCGTCGAGTTCCGGCTCGAAGAAACGGAATGCACCACGTCCACCACTCTTGGCCGAGTAGAGGGCGAGATCCGCGCTCTTCATGATCACGTCGGAATCGTTGCCATCGCGCGGCGCGATGGCGATGCCGATGCTGGTGCCCACCGTGACCCGGTGATCACCAAGATCGAACGGTTCGCAAAGCGCCTTCCTGATGTTCTCGGCAAGGGCGGCGGCCTCCACGGCCGGGTTGGTCACGTAATCGATCACGGCGAACTCGTCGCCGCCCAGCCGGGCGATCAACGCGGTTTCCGTGGTGCATTCGCGCAAACGCGCGGCGACGGCGCGCAACAGGGAATCGCCCGTCGGATGTCCCAGCGTGTCGTTGACTTCCTTGAAGCGGTCGAGATCGAGCATGAGCACGGCCAGATCGAGGCCGCCATTGCGCGTAACCGCGATGGCATGCTCCATCCGCTCCCTGAGCAGCACGCGATTCGGCAGATCGGTCAACGCATCGTGTTGTGCCATATGAGCGATCTTGGCCTCGGACCGGCGCTGCTCGGTGACGTCAAGATGCGTAGCCACCCACCCGCCGCCGGCCATTGGCTGCCGCGTCACGCAGATCAACCGACCATCCGTGAACTCGTCGATTCTGCTCGAGACTGCATCGAACGGCAACGCAGCCAGTTTCGAGAGGAATTGCTCGGCAGCGCCTTCGCTGGTGTCGCTCTTGAGGATGCCGGTCACGACGCGATGCCTGATGATGTCGGCGTGCGGTGTCCCCGTCCTCAACAGTTCCGGCGGCAGCTGATAGAGTCGAGCATAGCGCTCGTTGCAGACGACAAGTCGCTTCTCCGCATCGAACATGCACAGGGCCTCGACCATGTTGTTGATGGCCGTATCGAGCCTGAGTTTCTGCTCCTGGATTTCCTGTTGTGAATCTTCCACCTGCTGCCGGGCGAGCGAGAGCTCACTGATGATTTGCTCGAATCTGCTGGTTCTGGTCGCAAGGCGGCGATCCGCCAGCACGCCGACGAAGCTCATCCCGAGCACCGACAGGGCCACGCCCGCAATTGCCACGGCGAGGAAGGTCGGAGAAAGCGACAATGTATCGCTTGCCAGCGTAGGGTCTGGAACGATCTGCACGGCCCCCATGGCCGTGAAATGGTGCGACACGATGGCGAGCGTCAGCAGCAGCGCCGCAGCAAAGGTCCCCCACTTGTCCTTGTGGCCCAGGGCAACCGCGAGCGCAGCGTAGCCCAGCACCATGCCGAGGACGATCGAGATCAACACCAGCCCCGGCGACCAGGTCACGCGACCCGGGACCTCGAGGGCCCACATGCCGATATAGTGCATGCTTGCAATGCCCGCGCCGATAATGCCGCCACCGGCAGCTGCGCGCCACTGGCCGGAATTGTTGACGGCAACACCAAAACCGCCCGAGGTCAGGATCATCGCCGCGGCGAGCGACAGCACCGTCAGAACGAGGCCGTAATTGGTCGGGACGCCGGGCTCGTAGGCGAGCATCGCGACAAAATGCGTTGCCCAGATTCCGTAGCCGATGGCGGCGCCGGCAATCGCAACCCAGATCAACCGCGCCCAGGCCCGCGAGGCGACCGCACGATGAAAGATGCTGACCGCAACGATACTTGCAACGAAGCACACCAAGCCGGCAAGCAGGACGAGACGCCAATCGTGTTCGGCCGTAAGGCAGGAAAAAACACGGAACATCCAATAGCGCTCCCCTCGTCAATATCGTCGATGGTGGATCGCCTAGACGTTCTTCGCGTTAATTTTGTGCAACGCCTGATTGCATGATTACCAGCGGGTTAACGCGGCCCGTGCAATTCGATCTGCGGAAATTTGCGCCATCGACGGCCGGCGGACGTGCGCCGTGATCGGCAACGAACGTCTAGAGGTGAGTGCGGATGCGCTTGCGTCCGGTGATCATCGCGCGGATCAGGTTCTCGCGCTGGAGAATCCCCATCAGCACCACGCCCACGACGTGCAGCACGACCAGGACGATGACCGCGTCCGATGAATAATGGTGGGCGTCTTCGACCCACCAGACGCCGAAGAAGGTGACGGTCACCGACATCGCTCCCGTGATCGTGGAGACGGCGAGCGATGCCAGCAGCGCCACCAGCATCAACGTGCCGGCGGGATTGAGACCGATGTAGCGGCCGGTCATGCCGCGGCGCAGGTTCCAGAGATAGCCTGGCGCCGCGCGAAGCCTGACGCCGACCATGCGGAAGCGCGAATAGCGGCTTCCCCAAAAACCCCAGACCAGGCGGAAGGCCAGGAGCCCAAGCACCGTATAGCCGACGATGCGGTGCAGGCGGTCAAAGACGGTGGGGGTGAACCACGCGGCCAGAACACAGATCGCCAGGGCCCAGTGCCAGAGGCGCAACGGGAGGTCCCAGACCGCGATCGTGCGCGGAGCAGTTCGATCCGCGGGGCTCCTGTCGGACGCCCCGCGCGCTTCTGGCACCGCTTCTTCGATCAAGCGAAGACCACCCTCAAGCCTTACTTTGCGCAGATCACTTCGCGCAGGTCATTTCGCGCAAGTCATTTCGCGATCGTGTGCTTCAGGCTGAGATCTTCGGGGCTGTAGAACAGCTCGTAGAGCTTGCCTTCCTTGACGCCATAGACCTCATAGCACGAGCCTTCGATCTTGGAGCGCCGCACTTCGTAACCGAGCGCCTTGGCCTTGGCTTCGGCTTCGCTCGCCGGCTTCCACGACGCCTTGTCGAGCTTGGTGCAGTTCTTGAAACCGTCGGCCATGGCGGCGGATCCCGTGCCAATCCCGATCGTCAGTACCATGGCAACAACACGAATGACCTTCACGAACGTCTCCTCCTTTGTCGTGAGCGCTGCGCGGGAAGCCGCGAAGCGGGACGGAAGGAAGCAAAGCACATGATGAAGTCAATGCCGTTCGGAGCCGGTTCGCTTTAGAGATATTCTAACGATCCGAGAAAGATCAGCGCTCTCCGCATGCAGCACGCATTTGAACGGCCGCTGCGGCCTTACGTCTCACGGGACGGAGGCACGCAGCCGGCCGGGCTGGTCATCCCTGGATCGCGCTTCGCGCAGCGGGGTAGTTGCGTTGCAGCCAGTCCGCCCAGGAGAGCCGTCCGCGAACGCCTTGGCTGACGACGAAGCCCATGCCGCGCGCCTTCGCGTCCGAAAGATTCATCGGCAGGATTTTCCGATGCAGCCCCCGGGCGTCCTGATACCGGCGGGCTAGCGAGACAAGCTCGAGATCTTCGGGGCCGCCAATCTCCGCGCGCTCGCCACGCGTCCCGTCGAAGGCGCAGGCCACGACGTGGTCGGCGACATCCGACGTATCGACGGGATTGAACAGCGTCGTCGGCACCGGCCACACCGGAAGCCAGGCGAGGCCCGAGAGCAGGCTGTCGAGCAGATAGTAGAACGGCATCGCGCGAACCACCGACCAGGACAGAGCCGATGCACGCACCAGCCGTTCGCCGGCAAGCTTGACCCGCGCGTAGGGCAGGGTTGCCTCATCGAGGCCGACGATCGAGACGTGGAGGAAGTGCCGCACCCTGGCCTCCCCGCAGGAGGACAGCAAGCGCCCGGTGCCCTCGACGTCCACGGCGGAGGGCGAAGTGAAGAAGTCTTTCGGGCGAATGCCGCCGCGCCGCGCGATCGGCGAATAGGTCGCCGCGTTGATGACCGTGTCGACGTCATGCAGCGCGTCCCGCAACCCGGCGCCTGTGGCGAGGTCGCCGATCGCCCATTCGACGTCCGGTCGCGTGCCCGGCGATCGCGCAAGCACCCGGACGTGACGTCCGCTGCGAACGAGGCGATCGACGATATCCCGGCCGAGATGGCCTGTGCCCCCGGTGACGAGTGTCAGAGCCATGCTTGAAGCTCCATCTGTAACGGCTCGCCGTTCGCCGTAGCGGGAAGGCGTTTACGGCGAGCTCAATAGCCGGCAACCGTCATGGCAACGACGGCGCTGAGCGCCATCCAGCCAAAGTGCCGGCCGCGTGTCGCCCATGCGTTGGCGAAGGCGGAGAAACCGAACACGCAGGCCATGGTGATGACGATCCAGTGGCGCGCCGGCGCCGAGTCCATCCAGGGCGCCGCGACCAGGAGCACGCCGCCGCCGATCCAGGCGACGGTCGATGCCTGCCAGACCAGGCGGATCAGGGTGCGCAGCCGTTCCGGCTCGATGCTCGCGCGAGCAAAGACCTTGGTCTCGCCGAGGATGCCATGGATGAGGGCCACGACGATGGTCAGGACGCCGGCGCACTGGAGCAACAGATCACGCATCGATATCTCCGTACATAACTGTATGGAGACATAGGGGCTGGCCTGCCGCCTGTCAATACACTAGTGTATGGTCAAGTTCCGGGAACCTGGCATGACCGAACAGCTCTCCGCCGACGATTGGATCAAACAGGGGCTGAAGGCGCTCGCGAAAAGCGGCTTCACGGCGCTGAAGGCCGACCCGCTGGCAAAGGCCATCGGGGTTTCGCGCGGCAGCTTCTATTGGCATTTCGCCGATCTCGGCGCGTTCCATGCCGCCGTGCTGAAACGCTGGCGCGAGATCGCGGCCGAGCAGATCATTGCCGATGTCGAAGCCGCCGGCGACGAGCCGCTGAAGGCGCTGCTGCGCAGGTCCTTCGGCGCGCGGCTCGATCTCGAACGCGCGGTCCGCAACTGGGCGGCATTCGATGCCGCCGCGCAAGCCGCGGTGCGCGCGATCGACCGCCGCAGGCTCGACTATATTGAGCAGCTCCTGGACAAGCGCGGGCTAGACCCGGCGACGGCGCAGGCTCGCGCGCAGATTCTCTATTGGACATTTCTCGGCTTCGCCCTGTCGGGCCCGCCGGTGCCGGTGGCACGGCTCCAGGGCCTGCTCGACGACCTGCTACGGATGATCTCTGCCGAGTGACCCGTTCCAATGGAACGGGTCACTCGGCGGGCGCGAATTTCTGTGCTAGAGGCAGCCGATCGCCGGAGACCACAATGAACGCGCCCACCGAACGCCCCGAAACCAGCGTCGATCCGAAATTGCTGGAGATTCTGGTCTGCCCGCTGACCAAGGGTCCGCTGGAGTTCGATTCCGCAAAGCAGGAGCTGATCTCGCGCAGCGCCAAGCTCGCTTACCCGATCCGCGACGGCATCCCGATCATGCTGCCGGAAGAGGCGCGGAAGATCGATTGAGGTCGCAGTCTTGCGCAGCGGCCGCGCAACAATCGCGATGTCGTCCTGGCGAAGGCCAGGACCCATAACCCCAGGGAGGGGTTTGGCGCGACGCTGGTAACTCCGTGTCTTCGCAAAACTATTGCTGCGGCGTATGGGTCCCGGACCTGCGCGCGCTTGGGGCGCGCTTGTCCGGGACGACGAGCGGAGGGTGGAGCGCCAGCGAGGATAAGAACTACAGCGCCTCGCCCTTCAGCAGCCGCGGCACCTCGCCCGTCAGGCCTGCGGCCTGGCGGATAAAGAGATTCTTCAGCGGCGGGGCGCGGTCGACGAGACCGAGGCCGATGTCGCGCACGGTGCGCAGCAGCGTCGACTGGTTGGAGAACAGGAAGTTCAGCGAGTTGGTGGCAACGCCCATCGCCATGGTGTCGAAGCGGCGCCAGCGCTGGTAGCGCTCGAGCACGTCGGCCGCGCCGAGATCCATCCCGAGCCGCGCGGCATCGACGACGACCTCGGCCAGCGCGGCGACGTCCTTCAGCCCCATGTTGAGGCCCTGGCCCGCGATCGGGTGGATGACGTGGGCGGAATCGCCGACCAACGCGAGGCGCTCGGCGATGAAGGAGCGCGCCACGAAATAGGACAGCGGAAATGCGCGCGGCTTGTCGAGCGCCTTGACCTCGCCGAGATGCAGGCCGAAGCGCTGCTCGAGCTCGCCGTGAAACTCTTCGTCGCTGAGCGCGATGATGCGCGCGGCCTCAGCCCGGCGCTCGGTCCAGACCAGCGAGGAGCGCTTTCCGGACAGCGGCAGGATCGCGAAGGGACCTGCGGGCAGGAAGTGCTCTTCGGCGCGGCCTTCGTGATCGCGCTCATGGCCGACGGTGACGACGATGCCGGACTGGTCATACTCCCAGCCATTGGTGGCGATGCCGGCGCGCTCGCGCAGCTTCGACCTCGCACCATCGGCGGCGACCAGCAGGCTGGCCGCGATCACGCTGCCGTCGCCGAGCGTCACGTCGATGCCGTCGGAACGCGCGTCGTAGGAGGCGACCGTGGTGGCGCGGAGATCGATGCCCTCGGCCTCGGCACGCACGACCAGCGCGTCGATCAGGCGGCGGTTCTCGACCATGTGCGCAAAGGGCTCGCCCGGCGCGACGTCGCCGGCGAAGTTCAGGAACACCGGACGCGTGGCGTCCTCCAGCTTGGAATCGGTGACGACCATGTCGAGGATCGGCTGCGCCTCGCCCCTGACGTCGTCCCAGGCACCGATCGCCTCGAACAGGCGGCGGCAGGCCGCGACGATCGCGGTGGCGCGCGGGTCCCGGCTCGGCCGCGTGCTGAGCGCGGGATCGGCGACGATGACGGGAATCTCGGGCCCGAGCCCCTGGCGGAGCGCCAAGGCCAGCGCCAGGCCCGCAAACGCGCCGCCGCCAATGACAATGCTACCCTGTACCGACATACCAAGCTTCCCGGCCAATACTTCGCCTGTTCTTGGTCTTGCTAGCAGACTTGAGGTGGGCGAAACAGTGCGGTGAAACAAGGGCGGAACGGCCCAATTCCGTCATTCCGGGGCGCGCGGAAGCGCGAACCCGGAATCCAGAGGTTATCGCTCGGGATTCCGGGTTCATCGCTGGCGCGATGCCCCGGAATGACGAGATTTTCGAAAGCACAATCATGTCCAAAAGCCTGATCGACCTGATCTCGATCCTCGACCTCGAACAGCTCGAGGTGAACCTGTTCCGCGGCAACAGTCCGAAGACGAGCTGGCAGCGGGTGTTCGGCGGCCAGGTGATCGGGCAGGCGATGGTCGCGGCCTGCCGCACCGTCGAGGGCCGGCTGCCGCATTCGCTGCATTGCTATTTCATCCTGCCGGGCGATCCGCAGATCCCGATCATCTACCAGGTCGAGCGCCTGCGCGACGGCAAGAGCTACTCGACCCGCCGCGTCACCGCGATCCAGCACGGCAACGCGATCTTCTCGATCATGGTGTCGTTCCATGCCGAGGAGGAGAGCGCGTTCGATCACCAGGACAAGATGCCGGACGTGCCGCCGCCGGAAAAGCTGACGGCGGAGGAAGTGGCGAAGCAGCCGCTGTTCAAGGAGATGCCGGAGTTCATTCGCCGCTACTATGAATCCGACCGTCCGATCGAGCTGCGCCCGGTCGAGCTCGGCCGCTACTTCGGCCAGAAGATCGAGGACGGCCGCATCCACGTCTGGATCAGGACCGCGGCGAAGCTGCCCGACGATCCGGCGCTGCACATGTGCGCGCTGGCCTATGCGTCGGATTTCTCGCTGCTCGATGCGATCATGGCGCGCTACGGCCGCACGCTGTTCGACAAGCGCATGATGCCGGCGAGCCTTGACCACGCGATGTGGTTTCACCGCCCGTTCCGCGCCGACGAATGGCTGCTCTACGCCCAGGATTCGCCGAGCGCGCGAAGCGGCCGCGGGCTGACCCGCGGCTCGATCTTCAAGCCCGACGGCACGCTGGTCGCCTCCGTCGCGCAGGAAGGCTCCGTGCGCGAGCGGAGGGCATAACGCCTAGAGGGAGCCGCGGGGGGCGAGCTCGGTCTGCGACGCAAACCAGTTCATGATCCAGCGATACACCCACGGGATCGGGATGATGAGGCTGAACAGGATTGCGGCCACGATTCCGCGCCAGAGAATCTCAAGACCGCTGCCCTTGAAGACGATCTCGCGCCGCGTGCCTTCAATGCTGCGGCAGAACCAGCGCATCTGAGCCGCGGCAACCCAGGCCCAGCCGATGATGGTAATGATCGAGATCGCGAACAGCAGATTCCAGCCGACATAGGCCCAGACCGAGCCGGTGAAGCTGAGGCCGAGCGGCTGCCCATTGGAGGCGAGGTTCGCGACGATCCATTTGATGAGGAGCCAGTAGAGAACGATCTGCACGAGGAACAGCAGGTTGCTCAGCAACTGGCTGCCGATGAAGCCGATCGCGATCGCCAGAACGATGAAGCCGAAAAACCAGGGCACCAGCGCCATCGCATTGCCGGTGAAGCTGAGGTTCGGGCGTCCCGGGACCTTCACGCAAGGCACGATCCATTTTGTGTACCAGACGAAGACCCACGGCGCCGGGATGACAAAGCACATGCCGATCAGCATCACGATGCTACGCCAGGTGAATTCGAGGATGCCAAAATCGACCGACAGTGATCCGCCGGCGGCGCCACCATTGCCGCGGCCGCCCATCGTCGGCGGACCACCGGCCGGGATCATCGGCGGCGCGCCGCCGCCGACCAGGCCGGGGATCTCGGCGGCCTTCTGCCAGCCGGCCATGCCTTCGGTCCACACCAGCGTATCCGGGCGCACGACGCCCTGGGCGATGAGGTCGCGGAACTGCCCTTCGGGAAAGGGCCCCTGCTGCTTGCCCTCGGATGCGTAGAACCAACTCGCCATGAAACGTCCCCCTCAAACATACTTATGTACCGGCTGGGACGCTTCGGTTCACCGCATCCATGCCAAAAATGCATTGTGACGGATGAACGGCTGCCCTGTACAGAGGCGGCCGTTCACAACGCCAAACGTTTTTCCGCTTCAATCTGCAACTTTTTTATGCCATTTGCCCGGAAAGATGCCAGATTGACGCTGCGCCGGGGACATACGGCGCGGCGCATCCCGGGGAATAGGCCTGACCATGAAACTCGTCGTCGCGATCATCAAACCCTTCAAGCTCGATGAGGTCCGCCAGGCCCTGACGGCGATCGGCGTCCACGGCATGACCGTGACCGAGGTAAAGGGTTATGGCCGCCAGAAGGGCCACACCGAGATCTATCGCGGCGCGGAATATGTCGTGAACTTCCTGCCGAAGCTGCGCATCGAGATCGCGGTCGCCTCCGACGTCGCCGACAAGGCGGTCGCCGTGATCACCGCCACGGCGCGCACCGGACAGATCGGCGACGGCAAGATCTTCGTCACGCCGATCGACCACGCGCTGCGCATCCGCACCGGCGAAACCGACAGCGACGCGCTCTAAAAACGACTTCTTCTTCGATCGTACCGGGCAACGACGCCACAGCTGCGACGCAATTTCTATGCTGGGGGAAATGACATGGCGGGATTGTTGCGCCGCGCGACCGTTATGGCTGCGCCGGCCGGACTTATGTCGATCATTGCCGCGCCCGCGCAGGCCGCGGGTTCCGAGATCAACACCGCCGACACCGCCTGGATGATCGTCGCCACCGCGCTGGTGCTGATGATGACGATCCCCGGCCTCGCGCTGTTCTATTCCGGCATGGTGCGCAAGAAGAACGTGCTCGCCACCATGGCGCAGAGCCTTGCCGCCGTGACGATGATCTCGATTCTCTGGGTCGCGTTCGGCTATTCGCTCTGCTTTGTCGGCGACGGCCCCTGGATCGGCACGCTCGACCGCTGGTTCCTGGCGGGCATGACGCTCGACAGCGTCAACCCGGCGGCGAAGACCATCCCGGAATCGCTGTTCATGCTGTACCAGATGACGTTTGCGATCATCACGGTGGCGCTGGTCGCGGGCTCGGTTGCCGACCGCATGCGGTTCTCCGCTTATCTGCTGTTCTCCGTCGCCTGGTTCATCTTCGTCTACATTCCGCTGGCGCATTGGGTGTGGGGCGGCGGCTTCCTCGCCAGCATGGGCGTACTGGATTTCGCCGGCGGCCTCGTGGTGCATCTGTCGGCCGGCACCGCCGGCCTCGTCGCCGCCAAGGTGATGGGGCGCCGCCACGGCTACGGCACCGAAAATCTCTCGCCGTTCGATCTGTCGCTCGCCGTGATGGGCACTGGCCTGTTGTGGGTCGGCTGGTTCGGCTTCAACGGCGGTTCGGCCGGCGCGGCCAATTCGCGCGCGGTGCTGGCGATCATCGCGACCCATCTGGCGGCCTGCTCCGGCGCGCTGACCTGGGGCGCAATCGAATGGTCGACGCGGCGCAAGCCTTCCGTGCTCGGCATGATCTCCGGCGCGGTCGCTGGCCTCGGCACCATCACGCCGGCCTCGGGCTTCGTCGCGCCGTGGCATGGCATCGTCATCGGCATCATCGCCGGGGCGGTTTGCTACTGGGCCTGCACCTGGCTGAAGCACCGCTTCGACTATGACGATTCGCTCGACGTGTTCGGCGTCCACGGCATCGGCGGGCTGACCGGCACCCTGCTCGCCGGGGTGTTCGCAACCAGCGCCATCGGCGGCACCGCCGGCCTGCTCGAAGGCCATCCGCGGCAGCTTCTGATCCAGCTTTATGGGGTCGCCGTCACCTTCGTTTGGGCGGCAGGCGTGAGCTTCATCCTGCTCAAGCTGGTCGGCCTGTTCGTGCCCTTGCGCGTATCCCGTGAGCACGAGCTCGAGGGACTGGATATTTCGCAGCACGGTGAGGCGCTGCAGTAAGCTGCGGGCGAGCGGTTCGAAGCATCGACCAGCCTAAGCCCAGGACTTGCACATCACATAAGTGTATGCTTATGTGTTGCCATGATCGAAGCCGACATCTTCAAGGCGCTGGCCGACCCGACGCGTCGAAGGGTCTTTGAGAAGCTCGCTGGCGGAAGCCTGAATGCGAGCGCTTTGCGCGACGGATTGGAGATCAGCCAACCGGCGATGTCGCAGCACCTCGCGGTGCTGCGTGCGGCAGGTCTGGTGCGTGAACAGCGGCAGGGCCGCTTTGTGAACTACGAAGTCGACCCGGACGGAATCGTCGCCATCGGGGCATGGCTTGCGCGCTACCGCGCCTACTGGCCGAAGCGCATGGAAGCACTCGCCGATCTCCTCAAGGACATGGATCAATAAGGACCTGGATTAATAAGGACCTGGACCGATGAGCGACGCCGCGAAGCCTGATCGTCCCGACGAAGCCCTGGTGCTTGAATATGATTTCGATGCGCCGCCGGCAAAGGTCTGGCGCGCCGTGACCATTCCGGCCTTGCGCGAGCGCTGGTTGCCGGATTGCGACCTTGCGGGCGCCGAGCCGGAATCAACGATCGCAGGCGAAGAGGTGCGCTACCGGCTTCGCGATTCAGAGCCGCCGTTTCGCGAGAGCCACGTCATCTTCCGGATCGAGCCGAACGAGGACGGCGGCACCCGCTTCCGCATCATCCAGCAAGCCTGCGACGACCTCGCGAAACTGCCGCAGCCGGCCAACACCAATTGCCGCCTGATGATGGCGGCCTGACAGCAAAAGACTTCATCACCTGCAGACATGGAGGTCGCCAATGCGCGACATGCTTCAGCTCGTCCCTATGGTTGTCGAACAATCTGCCCGCGGCGAGCGATCCTTCGACATCTATTCGCGGCTCCTGCGCGAGCGCATCATCTTCCTCAACGGCGAGGTCAATGATGCGATGTCCGGACTGGTCTGCGCGCAATTGTTGTTCCTGGAGGCGGAGAATCCGAACAGGCCGATCAATCTCTACATCAATTCCTATGGCGGCGTAGTCACCAGTGGACTGGCGATGTACGACACCATGCAGTTCATCAAGGCGCCGGTTCATACGCCGTGCATGGGCACCGCGCGCTCGATGGGCTCGTTCCTGCTGATGGCCGGCGAGCGAGGTCACCGCGCCGCGCTGCCCAATGCGAGCCTTCACGTGCATCAGCCGCTCGGCGGCTTCCAGGGCCAGGCGTCCGACATCCTGATCCATGCCAACGAAATGCAGGAGACCAAGCGGCGCATCACCCGGCTCTACGCGCAGCATTGCGGGCGCACTGAGGCGGAGGTGGAACGAACCTTGGACCGCGACCACTTCATGACTGCACAGCAAGGGGTCGAATGGGGATTGATCGACCGGGTCTTTGCGGAACGCGACGCTACCTGACGGTCCGACGGCGGCTTCGGCCGGATACCGTCCGGCGAGCTTTGTTCTGCCCGAGCGGCTCGGCCGGTTGCGCGCATCCCGTGAGCACGAGCTCGAGGGGTTCGGTATTTCGCCGCACGGCGAAGCACTTCAGTAAGCTTTGCCCATAATTAGATACCTTCCAGCTGCCCGACACGTGAGCAACATTGTGTCGGCAGCCTGTCGTGCCCTCATTTTAAGCAGTCGTGACCAGTTCTTGAGCGCGACGTAATAGCGCACTGCACTGCGATACCCGTCAAACGCGAAAACCCCCGCTTTCATAATCCGTTAGGCAACACGCCCGTTCTGGCACGGCATTTGATTCTAGGGGGCGTGGCTGTGCCCGCGTAGTGAAACTTCTCCCTCGTGGCGAACCAGTCGAGAAACGCCCGGCCACGTCCGGACCGGGCCCAAGCGGGGATAGGACCCATGAAAATTGTTATGGCGATTATTAAGCCATTCAAGCTGGAAGAAGTCCGTGACGCCCTGACCGCCATCGGCGTTCACGGTCTCACGGTGACGGAAGTCAAGGGGTATGGCCGCCAGAAGGGCCATACGGAAATCTATCGCGGCGCTGAATATGCCGTGAGCTTCCTGCCCAAGATCAAGATCGAGGTCGCTGTCGCCTCCGACCAGGTCGACAAGACCATCGACGCCATCACGTCCGCCGCGAAAACCGGACAGATCGGCGACGGCAAGATCTTCGTCATCAACCTCGACCATGCGGTTCGTATCCGCACCGGCGAGGCCGATGCCGCGGCCCTTTGATTTCGCGCTCAACCTTATCCAATCAGGAGTAAATAATATGACGTTCAAGCGTCCCTATGGCGCGGGATTGGCGGCTCTCGCAGTCGGCCTGTTCGCTGCGACCGCAGCCTATGCCGAGCCAACGGTCAATAAGGGAGACAACGCCTGGATGCTGACATCGACAGTCCTCGTGCTGTTGATGACGATCCCGGGTCTTGCGCTGTTCTACGGCGGTCTCGTCCGTTCCAAGAACATGCTCTCGGTCTTGATGCAGGTCTTCTACACGTCTGCGTCGTCACCGTGATCTGGGCCGTGTACGGCTACAGCCTCGCCTTCACCGGCGGTTCCGACTTCATCGGCGGCTTCTCCAAGGCCTTCATGATGGGCGTCACCACCGACTCGAAGGCCGCGACCTTCTCGGTCGACGCCAACATCTCGGAGCTCATCTATATGTGCTTCCAGATGACCTTCGCGGCGATCACGCCGGCCCTCATCGTCGGCGCCTTCGCCGAGCGCATGAAGTTCTCGGCGATCGCTCTCTTCATCCCGCTCTGGGTCACGCTGATCTACTTCCCGATCGCGCACATGGTCTGGTACTGGCCGGGCCCGGACGCGATCCAGGACGCTGCCAAGGCTCTGGCTGCGGCGACTGATGCGGCGGCGAAGACCGCGGCGCAGGCCAAGCTCGACGAGATCAACGCCGACGCCGGCTGGATCTTCAAGAAGGGCGCGATCGACTTCGCGGGCGGCACCGTGGTGCACATCAACGCCGGCATCGCAGGTCTCGTCGGCGCTCTCCTGATCGGCAAGCGCACCGGCTACGGCAAGGAGCTGATGGCTCCGCACTCGCTGACCATGTCGATGATCGGCGCCTCGCTGCTCTGGGTCGGCTGGTTTGGCTTCAACGCCGGCTCCAACCTCGAAGCCAACGGCGGCGCTGCCCTCGCCATGACCAACTCCTTCGTCGCCACCGCAGCCGCCGCGCTGTCGTGGATGTTCGCGGAGTGGATCGTGAAGGGTCACCCGTCGGTGCTCGGCGTCATCTCCGGCGCTGTCGCGGGTCTCGTGGCCGTCACGCCCGCCGCCGGCTTCTCCGGCGTCATGGGTGCGATCGTCCTCGGTCTCGTGGTCGGCGTGGTCTGCCTGTTCTTCTGCACCGTTGTGAAGAACGCGATCGGCTACGACGACTCCCTCGACGTGTTCGGCGTGCACTGCATCGGCGGCATCGTCGGTGCTCTCGGTACCGGCATCCTGGTGAACCCCGCCCTCGGCGGCGCCGGCATCATCGACTACACGGCGATCCCGCCGAAGGTTGCCGATTACGACTTCGCGGCGCAGATGGTGTCCCAGTTCTGGGGCGTCTGCACCACGCTGGTGTGGTCGGGCGTCGGTTCGGCGATCCTCTACAAGGTCGTCGATGTGATCGTTGGCCTCCGCGCCAATGTCGAGAGCGAGCGTGAAGGCCTCGACATCACCGAGCACACCGAGCGCGCCTACAACATGTAACGTCTCCTCCCGGGCACGGTCTCCCCGGAGACCGCGTCCACAACTACGGTTTGGGCACATACCCGGCAATGCCCCGACCGTTGAGGGGCTCCAGCGCAAGCTGGAGCCCCTTTCTTTTTGCGCCGCGCGGCAAAGAAGCAAAGAAAAGGATTGCCATTCCAGATTGCCGGCGCAGAAATATCGACCACAACGAACAACAAACCGGGAGGTCGTCATGCGTTTGGAAGGCGGATGCTATTGCGGCGAAGTGCGCTACGTGGCCGAGGGCGACCCTATGATGCAGGCGCAGTGTCATTGCCGCGAGTGCCAGTACATCTCGGGCGGCGCACCCAACACCTTCATCGCGATGCCGGTGGCCGGCTTCAGCTACATCATCGGGCAGCCCAAGCAGTTCACCCGCAAGGACCTCGAGCGCGCCGTGACGCGCGAGTTCTGCCCCGAATGCGGCACGCATCTGGTAACCAAGGTTCCGGGCCTCCCCGCAGCGATCCTGAAGGTCGGCACGCTGGACGAGCCCGAGCAGTTCCATCCGCAGATGGCGATCTACACCTGCGACAAGCAGGAATTCCACGCGATCCCCGCCGGCATGGCGACGTTCGAGAAGCTGCCGGGGCATTAGCCCACGATGACGGCGCGCTCCCTCCCCCGCATGCGGGGGAGGGCGAGGGCAGGGGAGAGGGTGTCTCAACATCGGGACAGTCCTTCTGCGGAGAGAACCCTCACCCGCCTTCGGCGCGACCTCTCCCGCAAGCGGGAGAGGTCGAGGAACCAGCCGGCCCTGTAGCCTAGCCCACCCATCCCGTTGTTATCCGGCCTCAATATTCCCGCTCTGGACGGGGGCGGCGGCCGATGGTTAATCGCGTCTTAACCTCGCCCTATCTATGGTGAACTGAACCGCTTCCCGCCGGCGCCTTGGTGCGACTGGCTGTTCCAAGAGTGCTGGCGTCCAGAATGGCTATGACCGCTTCATCCCGTGCGCCGCAGGCCAGCGGAAGCTCCGATTCCGAACGCTCGCCCTTCGTCCGGCTGAACGAGCTGTTGGGACCCCATCAGCCGGGTAAGCCCTTGATTACGCTTGCGGTCGGCGAGCCTCAGCATCCCGTGCCCGATTTCGTCGGTCCGGTCTTGGCCAAGCACACCGCCGATTTCGGCCGTTACCCGATGAACCAGGGCACCGAGCCGTTCCGGAAAGCCGCGAGCGCCTGGTTGTCGTCGCGCTTCAAGCTGCCGCGGCCGCTCGACCCCGCGAGCGAGCTTCTCGTCCTCAATGGCAGCCGCGAGGGGCTGTTCCTCGCCGCGATCACGGCCGCACGCTATGTCAGCCCGCGCCCCGGCAAGCCCGCCATCCTGATGCCGAACCCGTTCTATCCGGTCTACGGCGCCGGCGCCCGCGCAGCGGCTTGCGAGCCGGTCTATCTGCCGACCACCGTCGAGAACGGCTTCCTGCCCGATCTCGACGCCATCGACGAGGCGACGCTGGCGCGCACGGTGGCGTTCTATCTGGCCTCGCCCGCCAATCCGCAGGGCTCGGTCGCCAAGCCCGACTATTTCAAGCGGTTGAAGCAGCTCGCCGACCGCTACGGCTTCGTGATCCTCAGCGACGAATGCTATTCGGAGATCTACACCCGCGAGGCCCCGGGCAGCGCGCTCGAATGTGCCGGCCCCGACTTCACCCGCGTGGTTGCGTTCCAGTCGCTGTCGAAGCGCTCCAATTTGCCGGGCCTGCGCGTCGGCTTCGCCGCCGGCGACAAGAAGTTCATCGGCATGTTCCTCGAGCTGCGCAACATCGCAGCGCCCCAGGTGCCCGTGCCGCTCCAGCATGTCGCCACCGTCGCCTATGGCGACGAAGCGCATGTCGAGGAGAACCGCAGGCTCTACCGGATCAAGTTCGACCTCGCCGACCAGATCATCGGCAATCGCTACGGCTATCGTCGGCCCGACGGCGGCTTCTGCGTCTGGCTCAACACGTCCGAGCTCGGCGACGACGTTTCGATCACGCTCAGGCTCTTCAAGGAAGCCGGCGTGCGCGTGGTGCCCGGCAGCTATCTGGCGCGGCTCCAGCCCGACGGCTTCAATCCCGGCGCAGGCTACATTCGCCTCGCGCTGGTGCAGGATGGCGAGACCACGGCACAGGCGCTGCACCGCCTGGTCGAGACTCTGGGTTAGGCGGGGCCCGTGAGCATGTCGGCAATCGAACGTGTCATTCCACTGGTCGGCCATCTGCCGCCGTCGATCCGCGAGGGGCTGGCGCGGCGTATGCGCGAGCTCGCCGGCCTCGGCCTGATCGCGCTGTCGGGGCTCGCCTCGGCCGCGCTCATGACCTGGTCGGTGCAGGATGCAAGCCTCAGCCACGCGACCTCGCGGCCGATCCGCAACATCCTCGGCTATGCCGGCGCGATCGGCGCCGACCTTGCGATGCAGATCCTCGGGCTCGGCGCCATCATGCTGGTCCTGACGGTCGCGGTCTGGGGCTGGCGCATGATGACCCATCGCCCGTTCGACCGCGAGGCGCTGCGGCTCGGCTCCTGGATTCTCTGCACCGTGATCGCTGCGGGCTTTGTCAGCTGCTGGCCGCACGGCGGCGCATGGCCGCTGCCGACCGGACTCGGCGGCGTGGTCGGCGATGCCCTGGTGCGCGCGCCCGCGGTGATTTTCGGGCCGCCCGGCATGATCTATCGCACGGTGCTCGGCGTGATCCTGTTCGCGGCGATGGCCGCGACCTTCCTGATCGCCTGCGGTCTTGGCGCGCGCGAGCATGACGACGAGCTCGCCGAGATCGAGGATGACGACAAGCCGCTCGATGAAGACGAGGAGAGCGATCGCGGCTCGGTGTCGCTGGGCTGGCTGTTCCATGCGCTGATGAGCACCAAGGCGCGCCTGATCTGGCTGTGTGGTGCCGCTTACCGCTCGCTGGTCTCGAGCGGACCGAAGACCAGGGCCGTTGGGTTCAGCCGCCAGGAGCCGAATCTCGGCGGCGGCCGCGCCGCGCCGCCGATCTCGCCGCGGTCCGAAGACGAGGACTACGAGGAGGAGCACGAGGAAGAGGAAGACGAGGAGGAAGAGGAGGAGCCTGCCGCGCGCGCACCGCGCAAGAAGGCGGCTCCGAAGGCCGCGGCCAGGAAATCCTCCGACAAGTTCGAGCTTCCGTCCGTGTCCGTGCTGGCCGCGCCCAAGGCCGGCGATCGCCAGCCGCTCAGCAAGGCCGAGCTGGAGGCCAATTCGCGCGCGCTCGAAGGCGTGCTGCAGGACTTCGGCGTGCGCGGCGAGATCGTGAAGGCCAATCCGGGTCCCGTCGTCACGCTGTACGAGCTGGAGCCGGCGCCCGGCATCAAGTCGTCGCGCGTGATCGGCCTCGCCGACGACATCGCCCGCTCGATGAGCGCGCTGTCGGCGCGCGTCGCCGTCGTGCCCGGCCGCAATGCCATCGGCATCGAATTGCCGAACGCCCATCGCGAAAAGGTCTATCTGCGCGAGCTGCTGGTCGCCAAGGAGACCGTCGACACGGTCGCGAAGCTGCCGCTCTGCCTCGGCAAGACCATCGGCGGCGACCCCGTCATCATCGACCTCGCGCGCACGCCGCACATGCTGATCGCCGGTACCACCGGCTCGGGCAAGTCGGTCGCCATCAACACCATGATCCTCAGCCTGGTCTACCGGCTGCGCCCGGACCAGTGCCGGCTGATCATGGTCGATCCGAAGATGCTCGAACTCTCCGTCTATGACGGCATTCCCCATCTGCTCACGCCCGTCGTGACCGACCCGAAAAAGGCGGTGGTCGCGTTGAAATGGGCCGTGCGCGAGATGGAAGAGCGCTACAAGAACATGGCCAAGCTCGGCGTGCGCAACATCGACGGCTACAACACGCGCCTGCTCGAGTTGAAAGCCAAGGGCGAGGAGCCGACGCGCACGGTGCACACCGGCTTCGACAAGGAAACCGGCAAGGCGATCTACGAGGAAGAGAAGCTCTCGCTCGACCCGCTGCCCTACATCGTCATCATCGTCGACGAAATGGCCGACCTGATGATGGTCGCCGGCAAGGACATCGAAGGCGCGGTACAGCGTCTCGCGCAGATGGCGCGCGCAGCCGGCCTGCATGTGATCCTGGCGACACAGCGTCCGTCGGTGGACGTCATCACCGGCACCATCAAGGCGAACTTCCCGACCCGCATCGCCTTCCAGGTCACCTCCAAGATCGACAGCCGCACCATCCTCGGCGAGATGGGCGCCGAGCAGCTGCTCGGCCAGGGCGACATGCTCTACATGGCGGGCGGCGGCCGCATCAGCCGCGTGCACGGACCGTTTGCGTCGGACGACGAAGTCGAGAAGGTGGTGCGCCACCTCAAGACGCAGGGCCAGCCCGAATACCTCGAGGCGGTCACGGCCGAAGAGCCGACCGAGGACGAGGACGGCGGCGCCGTGTTCGACGCCAGCGGCATGGGCGCGGATGGCGGCGGCGATCTATTCCAGCAGGCCGTTGCCATCGTCAAACGCGACCGCAAGGCCTCGACCAGCTACATCCAGCGCCGCCTGCAAATCGGCTATAACCGCGCAGCATCGCTGATGGAGCGCATGGAACTGGAAGGCATTGTCGGTCCCGCCAACCACGCCGGCAAGCGCGAGATCCTGGTCGAGGAAGAAGACAGCCATATGTGAGGCGAGCCGCCTCAAAACAGGCTTTCACGCAAAATCGATATCTGCTTTTGCCCGAAATCACGCTAAAAGGCGCCTAGCCATACAGGACGACGCGTTGATCAGACATCCGGACATTCGATTCGCTGCCACCATCGCCGCGCGAAGCGCGCGCGTGGCCGGCGTGCTTCTCGTCACCGCCGCGATGGTGACCGCGGCGTCGTCCGCGCAGAACGTGCCGGTACCGAAGCCCGCGCCGAAGGGCCGCGACAATGGTGCGGCCGCCGGCGGGCCTGCGGTCACCGGCGCGACCCAGACGCCGCCGAATCCGGTGATCCCGGATCCGCGCCGCAACGTGCCGAGCAGCATCTTCCAGACCTTCGACGCCAACCAGAAGGCGCAGGCGGCCAAGGTCAGCGCCTATCTGTCCTCGCTGTCGACGCTGGTCGGGAATTTCGTTCAAGTCGGCCCCGACGGCAGCAAGACGCAGGGCGATTTCTACATCCAGAAGCCGGGCAAGGTGCGCTTCGAATACGACGCGCCGAGCCCGATCGACATCGTCGCCGACGGATCGTCGCTGGTGGTGCGCGACCGCAAGCTCGCGACCCAGGACGTCTATCCGCTGTCGCAGACGCCGCTGCGCTTCCTGCTGTCCGATCGCATCGACCTGATGAAGGACACCAACGTCGTCAACGTCTCGGCCGACGACGTCTTCGTCAGCGTCACCATCGAGGAGAAGCAGGCGCTGGTCGGCACCAGCCGCCTCCTGCTGATGTTCGGCGCCAAGGACGGCCAGCTGAAGCAGTGGACCGTCACCGACCCGCAGGGCTACGACACCACGATCGCGGTCTACAATCTCGACGCAACCAAGAAGCTCGATCCCGGCATGTTCAAGATCGACTTCACGAATTACGGCCCATCGCCAGGATAGTTGCTGTAGGGTGGGCAAAGGCGCACTTGCGCCGTGCCCACCATCTCTCCTCCTCGCGGCAGGAATGGTGGGCACGCTTCGCTTTGCCCACCCTACGAGAGCTCGCTGTGGACAAGCATTTTCCCCGCGCCAATCCATGCTAAGACGCATCCCTCATGCGTCTTTCCCTGACAACCTGGAACATCAATTCGGTGCGGCTGCGCATCGATCTGGTCGCGAAATTCCTCAAGAGTGCGCGGCCGGACGTGCTGTGCCTCCAGGAGACCAAGTGCATCGACGACGCCTTTCCGCTGAAGCGCTTCAAGCGGCTCGGCTATGAGCACGTCGCGCTGAACGGGCAGAAGGGCTATCACGGCGTCGCCATCGTCTCGAAGATCCCATTCGAGTCCAAGGACATCCGCACCTTCTGCGACAAGGTGGATTCGCGCCACATTTCTGTATCTTTCGGGACGCAGGCCAACATCGAAAAGCCGCTGGTGCTGCATAATTTCTACGTGCCGGCCGGCGGCGACATTCCCGATCCGGCGCTGAACGAGAAGTTCGACCACAAGCTGCGCTTCCTCGACGAGATGACGGCGTGCGAGCCGCTGCATCCGCGCGGCGATGACCGCCACATCCTGGTCGGTGATCTCAATGTCGCCCCGCACGAGAACGACGTCTGGTCGCACAAGCAGCTTCTGAAAGTGGTCTCGCACACGCCTGTCGAAACCGAGAAGCTGAAGGCGGCACTCGCGGCCGGTGAGTGGGTCGACGTCGCGCGCGAGCGCATTCCGATGTCGGAGAAGGTCTACACCTGGTGGAGCTACCGTTCCGCCGACTGGACCGTCGGCGACCGCGGCCGCAGGCTCGACCACATCTGGGTCTCGCGCGCGTTGAAGGACGCGGTCCAGGATTTCAAGATTCTCCGCGACGCGCGGAGCTGGGAGCGTCCGTCGGACCACGTGCCGGTGACGGTGACGCTGGAGGTGTGACCTCCTGTCATTCCGGGGCGCGCGTAGCGCGAGCCCGGAATCCATCGGGCGGCAGAGTTGGTGGATGAATGGATTCCGGGCTCGCGACTTCGTCGCGCCCCGGAATGACAGGGGCCTCAGGTCGTCAGCTTCGCACCGGCCATCAGGATATCGCTCGCGATCTGGCTGGAGCGAACTGCGAATTCGTCGCGCAGGCGAACGGCGGCGGCGGGGTCGCTTTCGAGCACGCGCTGAAACAGGCTGCGCGCGACGCGGATGACGGAGGAATGCTCCAGCGCGATCGCGCTCGACGGCCGCTTCATCGGCACCACCAGCGCGAGCTCGCCGATCAGCGCGCCGGGACCCACGGTCATCTCGGCGCCGGCGCCGTCTTCGACCCGGAAGGCGCCGCGCTGGACCACGAAGCCGGCATCGGCGTCGTCGCCGAGATTGAACAGGATGTCGCCGCGGACGAAGTCACGCTGCTCGGAGCCGATCGCCAGCATGCGCAACGAGGCGTCTCCCAACAGGCGCAATGTCGGGACCCGCTCGAGAAGCGCTACGTCGTCGTCAATTGACATTCAGATCCGAGGCTCAAGGGCACGCGATCTAAAACGATTCGCACGCCCCCAAAGCGTATCACGGCACCAGCTTGTAGCCACCGGCTTCCGTTACCAGGATCTCCGGGTTGGCGGCGTCCTTCTCGATCTTCTGGCGGAGGCGGTAGATGTGGGTTTCCAGCGTGTGGGTGGTGACGCCGGAATTATAGCCCCAGACCTCCTGGAGCAGGGTCTCGCGCGACACCGGCATCTGGCCGGCGCGGTAGAGGAAGCGGAGGATGGCGGTTTCCTTCTCCGTCAGCCGGACCTTGCGCGCATTGGCGGCGGTCAGCATCTTCGAGCCGGGCCGGAAGCTGTAGGGGCCGACCGAGAACACCGCGTCCTCGCTGGCTTCGTGCTGACGGAGCTGCGCGCGGATACGGGCCAGCAGCACGGCGAAGCGGAAGGGTTTTGCGACGTAGTCGTTGGCGCCGGATTCCAGGCCCAAAATCGTGTCGGAATCGGTGTCATGCCCGGTCAGCATGATGATGGGGGCTTTGAAGCCGCCCTTGCGTAAGGAGCGGACCACCTCGCGGCCATCGGTGTCGGGCAGGCCGACGTCCATCAGGACGAGATCGGGGGAATTGGCCTTCGCGGCGCTCGCACCCTTGGCGCCGGTATCGACGGCGGAGGCTTCAAATTCTTCGTGCAGCGATAATTGCTCCACCAACGTATCGCGCAGATCGGTATCGTCATCCACGATCAGGATCTTGCGGGCATTGGCCATAGGGTATCATCCTTTTGGGGTCCGGCTCGGCGCGCATGCATGCCGCGCCCAGCCGCGAGGGGAAGTTTAGGGGTCGCCGTTATTATTGTTGTTCGTGTTGAAGTAGTGGGCTGTTACCGATTCACAAGCCAGAAGCACTCTAACCTAGAATAGCAGGGCGTTTTGATGAATGTCCTGTAATGAATGCGACATCGCACGGTCACATGAAAAACAACGCTGCTTCAGCTACTTACACCAAAAATCGAGGCGCCGGACCGCTGTCCGCGATCCGCGTTAAGCCTGCCGCCGGTAATCCGCGCCGCGGCTGGCTGACGGCCGGAGCGCTGACGATTCCGGTGGCGCTGGGGCGGGGCGGTATTCTCGCCAACAAACGCGAGGGCGACGGCGGCACCCCGAGGGGCAGCTTCCGACCGCGGCGACTGTGGTGGCGGGGCGACCGGCACAGCCGGCCGCAAACCTTCCTGCCGGCGCGGATCATCACCGGCGAGGACGCCTGGTGCGAGGATCCCCGGGACCGTCACTACAATCAGGGAATCCGGCTCGGCGAGGGGCAGGGCGGTGACCGGCTCAAGCGGGCCGACCATCTCTATGACTTCATCATCGAAATCGACCACAACACGCGCCCGCGCATCGCCGGCCGCGGCAGCGCGGTGTTTCTGCATCTGGCCCGCGACAATTTCGGGCCGACCGCGGGCTGCGTCTCCATGACCAAATCCGCGATGCTGCAATTGCTGCGGCGGATCGGCCCACGAACAAGAATCATCATCGGGTGAGGGCCCATGCTCGAGAAGGATCAGATCGCCGCCGCATCGCGCATCCTCGTCCGACATTGGCGTGACGGCACCAAGCTCGACGCACTGGAGAGACATCTGCGGCCGCAGACCCGCGCCGAGGGCTACGCCATTCAGGCCGCGCTCGAAGCGCAATCGCCCGGAAAGCTGTTCGGCTGGAAGATCGCGGCAACGAGCTTGTCCGGACAGAAGCACATCAATGTCACGGGACCGCTGGCCGGGCGCATCATGAGCGACACCGTGATCGCCGATGGCGGCACCGCGTCGATGAAGGGCAACGCGATGCGCGTCGGCGAGCCGGAATTTTGCTTCCGCATGGGACGCGATCTGGCGCCGCGCGCGGCGCCGTTCGCCGTCGACGAGGTGCTGGGCGCCGTGGACAGCTTCCATCCCGCGATCGAGATTCCGGATTCGCGCTTTGTCGATTTCGCCGGCGCCGGCGAGGCGCAGCTCATCGCCGACAATGCCTGCGCGCATCTGTTCGTGCTGGGCGCGGCGACGCCTGCGAACTGGCGCGGGATGGATCTCGTCGAAGAACGGCCGCAGATCACGCTGCGCGGCGAGCGCTACATCGGCCATGGCAAGAACGTGCTCGGCGATCCCCGTGTTGCACTCGCCTGGCTCGCCAACGAGCTGCGCGGACTCGGCATCACCTTGCGGGCAGGGGAGGTGGTGACCACAGGCACCTGCCATCCGCCGCTGCCGATCCAGGCCGGCGATCACTTTGCGGTGGATTTTGGCGTGTTGGGAAAGGTGTCGGTGGGGTTCGAATAATCACTGCTGTCGTCCTGGCGAAGGCCAGGACCCATACCGCGTGATCTCTCGATTCCGCTCCGTTGCAATACCGACGGCCAATCTTCGCCAAACCACTCCCTGGGGTAATGGGTCCTGGCTTTCGCCAGTACGACCCAAGACAATTATCTATGCCCGAAGATCGCGCTTCCCACGCGCACATGCGTGGCGCCGAGCATGATGGCGGTGGCGAAATCCGCGCTCATGCCCATCGAGAGATTCTTCAAGCCGTTACGCGCGGCGATCTTGGCGGTCAGCGCGAAATGCGCCGCCGGCGGCTCGTCGACCGGCGGGATGCACATCAGTCCGGAGATCGTCAGTCCATAGGTATCGCGGCAGCTTGCGAGGAAGGCATCGGCCTCGCCGGGCGCGACGCCGGCCTTCTGTGGCTCCTCGCCGGTGTTGATCTGGACGAAGAGCTGCGGGTGCTTTTTCTGGGATTCGATTTCCTTGGCTAACGCCTGGCAAATGCTCGGGCGGTCAACCGAATGGATGGCGTCGAACAGCGCGACCGCCTCTTTCGCCTTGTTGGATTGCAGCGGCCCGATCAGATGCAGCGCGATATCGGGGTAAACGGACGTTAACGCCGGCCACTTGCTTTTGGCCTCCTGCACCCGATTCTCGCCAAATACGCGCTGTCCGGCGGCGATGACCGGGGTAATTGCATCCGCGTCGAAGGTCTTCGACACCGCGATCAGCGTGACCGAGGCGCGATCGCGCCGCGCGTCCTTGCAGGCGCGGGCGATTTCGGCTTCGACCGCGGCGAGCGCGTTTGGTGAATGGCCGGTTACCGGCGCGGCGTTGGCTTCTGTCATGACGTCGATTGGCTGTGGTCGTAACCGAGGTAAGTCCAATTTTACCGAGTTCAAGAAAGAGTTTTTGAACCCTTCGCTTTACCTTGGCCCATGGGGTGGGCAGCGAAGATGGCAAACGTCAGTTTCAACCGTAAGCGAGCAAAACTCAAGCAGGTCCTTGGAATCCGGGCGCGGCTTGCGTTACTCGCCGTGATTCTGGTGGCGCCCTTGATGCTCGAGCGCATCCGTTCGCTCGAGAACACGCGCACCAGCCAAATCGCGCAGGCCGCGGCCGAGTTCAACACCGTCGCAAGGCACAGCGCCGATGCGCAGCGCGAGGTGATCTCGTCGGTCGAGACCATCCTGAAATCGGAAGCCTTCATCCGCGCCTCCGCCGGCGGAATCAGCAAGAGCTGCGACGTGCTGCGCGCGAGCCTGCCGTCGAATCTCCCCTGGATCCGCACGCTTCTGATCGCCGGCCAGGACGGACGCATCCAGTGCGCCACCAACAACATGTATGTCGGCCTCGATCTCAGCGACCGGCCTTACTTCCAGCAGGCGCAGGAAACCGGCCGTTTCGTGCTGAGCGACTTCATCCTGTCGCGGCCGGTGCCGTCACCGACCGTCATGGCGGTCTATCCGGTGTCCGCCTTCAGCGGCGTCGCCGATGCCGTCGTGCTCGCCACCGTCAACCTCGACTGGATGTCGAAGGTCATGAGCAATCTCGGTGGTCGCGCCGGCATCACCGCCGTGCTGGTCGACAGCGCGGGCACCGTGCTGGCCGCCCCCGCCGACCAGCACAGCGCGGTCGGCCGTCCCCTCGACAACATGCCGCTGATGTCCGCAATCGCCGACAAGGCGCTGCGGTCGGACCAGGACGAGGGCTCGCTGTCCTTCCTCGCCGCCGACGGCTCGCGCCGCGCCGTCAGCTACATCCGCATCGCCGGCACAAATGCCCGCCTGATCGCCAGCATCGACGAGGACAAGGTGTCTGCGGCCGTGAGCCGCGATATCCGCACCGCCTATCTCCAGCTCGCTTTCGTGGTCCTGTTCGTCCTGCTCGGCGCGCTGATCGCCGCCGAGAAGCTGGTGATCAAGCCGATCGAGATGCTTGCCGACATGGCCAAGCGCCTCGGCGAGGGCGATCTGTCGGCACGCGCGGCGCGCAATCGCCTGCCGGCCGAATTCGTGCCGCTGGCCCGCGCGTTCAACGCGATGGCCGCGCAATTGAGCCAGCGCGAGCGCGAGCTGATCGCGAGCAACGACCGGCTGACGGTAATGGCCTCGATCGACATGCTGTCGGGCCTAGCCAACCGCCGCGGCTTCCAGAGCCGGCTCGACTTCGAATGGATGCGCGCGCAGCAATATGGCAGCGACCTCGCGCTGCTGATGATCGACGTCGACCACTTCAAGCTCTTCAACGACACCTACGGCCATCTCGAAGGCGATTCCTGCCTGACCCGACTCGGCGAGTCGCTGTCCGGTATCGCCGCCGACACGATGGGCTTTGCGGCGCGCTATGGCGGCGAGGAATTCTGCCTGCTGCTCCCGAACACCGACGTGGACCGCGCCGTGGAGATCGGCGAACTGGTGCGTGCGGCCGTGCTGAGGCTCTGCCTGCCGCACATCACGTCCGCCCACATGATCGTCACCGTCTCGATCGGCGTTGCCGCAGCGAAGCCCAACGAGGCCTTGCGACCCGGCGACCTGATCGAAGCCGCCGACGCCGCCCTCTACGCCGCAAAACACCGCGGCCGCAACAACGTCGTCGAGCACGGCGTGCAGGCGATTGAGACCGGCGCAGCGGACATGATGATGGCGGGCTGACGGCCGGCTGCAAGACTACCGCGGAGATATCGTTTCGAGACCGCGCTCCAGCTTTTGCGACAGCTCGGAGACCGACGGCGCATTTTGTCCCCACTTGACGGGTGGATGAATCTTCGTCGGAGGACCCTTTGTCAGACTAACACGCTTAAGGAAATTGTTCGTGTTGTCGCTGCTCATCATTTGCTTGAGAGGGATAAAGCCGATCCCCTCGGGAAAAATGAGTCTGATCGAATCAGTGTCGCTGTTGAGCTCGGCAAACCTCATCGTAATCAGATAGGTCTGATCGTCCGTTTGCTTGAAATCATATGCATAGGGCTGAATCCGTATCTGCTCCGCAGAGTTGGTGGTGTAAGGCCTGCTTACGCTGTCGTCCGATTCGACGAATTGAACCAAGGCTTCGACCGTCCAATAGGGACGCTGAAGACCTCGCACATACTCAATCGTCGGCTCGAGAAACTTGAAGAAGCCGAGCGCCAGGATCGCGAAGTAGAAGCCGGCCGCTCCGCCCGCTTTCACTGCAACTCCCAGTATCTTCCATTGCGTATCAACCGGCGCGTTGGGAAACAGCCGGTAGATCATAACCGCAGGAAGCAGGGGTACGACCGCCCAGAAGATGTAAGTGACGCACAATGCGAGGAGCAGGACGACATCCCGGCTGAGCAATTCGTTCATTTGCCAACCCTCCAATATATGGAGCGACTTGTTTCGTAATCTTACCGAATTCCTAGTTTCTTGAAATCGTCGGCGACGGTGCTGCTGATCGCCTTGGCCGCATTAATATCTTCTTCGCCGCCGGCACGATCGCCAAGCTTCAACTTGCTGATACCGCGGCCATAGAGGGAGTTCTCATCCTTCGGACTCATATTGAGCGCCCGATCATAGTCCTCGATGGCCTGGGCTAGATTTCCCGACTTGAGGTTGACAAGACCGCGGCTATTTGACGTGACGGCGCTGTTCGGCCGCAATGAAAGCGACCGGTCGCAGGCATAGAGTGCCGTTTTCAGCTGATCTATGATGCCAAGAGCCCAGCACAGATTATTCCATGTCTCGGGATCGTTCGGGTTCAATTGTGAGGCTTTGGTGTAGTCGTCCGCAGCTTGTTTATATTCCTCTCTTTGGTCGTGAACGTACGCGCGCCCAAAGAATGCGCTCGCGGATTTCGGGTCGAGCGCGATCGCCCGATCGTAGTCATTGAGCGCCAGGTCGGTTTGATTCTTCAAACGATGGGCCCGACCCCGTCCAATGTAGGGATTTACATAGGTTGGAACGAGCTCGATCGCGCGGTCGCAATCCTTCAAGGCATTGTCCGCGTCTTTTAAGCTGTTGTAGGCCGAACACCGATTATTCAGGGCATAGACGAACGTCGGATCGAGATCGATCGCCGCGCTGAAGTCCTTGATCGCACGATCCAGGTCATGCAGTCGCAGGTAGATCAAGCCCCGATTGTTAAGCGCCTGAATGCTCTTGCCGTCGAGTTTGAGGACCTGGCCATAGACTTCAATTGCGCGCCCGTAGTCTTCTATGGACGAATAAGAGAGAGCGGCACCGAAGAGCGCAGCCGTTGAATTCTTGTCGAGCGCGATGGCGCGCTCGTAGTCTATGATTGCCTGACTATGCAGATTCTTCAGGCGGTAGGCGTTGCCCCTGCTCACGTAAGCACTTGTGTAGTTTGCGTTCAGGTTGATGGCGTTGTCGCAATCTTCGATCGCGCGATTGAATTCGCGCTTTCTGACGTAGACGGCGCACCGATTGCTGAAAGCATTCGCATATTGCGGGTCAACCTTGATTGCCTCGCCGTAGTCCTGGATTGCTTTGTCGAAATCGTTTGCGCGACTGGCGAGAAAGCCACGGTTCAGATAGAGGACAGCCAGATCGTGGCCCTGAAGGCTCCCCGATTTGATTGCGGCAGTGCACGCATCTGGTGAGATGAGCGGGTCGATCTTTTTGCAGGTCTCGACGTCGTCTGCGGCAGCCGCGCACAGTCCGCTCGCTAGCAGAGCGGCCAGCCAAGCCCATGGCCTGAGATTTTTACGCAGCGCGCAAATGGGCACTTCCGGGCCCCCTTGTCGACGCCCGTACCACACGCATGCTCCGCCTAGACTGCAGCTAAGGATCGCGCGGGCGAGCCTCTGCGGAAACTGTTGTGGTCAGGCAAATTATTGTTGCCACTTCAGCTAACGTCGTCGCTGTCAGGGCGAAAACCAGTAACACTCTCAAAAATCGCTTCATGGCGTATACGATGGTGAAATACGACTAGGGATTGTGTTCCCGGTGCCGTTGGTTGTCAATACTCATCCGTTGACCCCACGGTCGCTTTTATGGCCTAGTCCGGCCACTTCAGACCGCCGAACCCACGAAAAAACCAACGATTCCATGACCTCCGAACGCTATAACGCCCGCGATTCCGAACCGCGCTGGCAAGCCGCCTGGGACGAAAAGGCGATCTTCGTCTCCAAGAACGACGATTCGCGGCCGAAATACTATGTGCTGGAGATGTTCCCCTACCCGTCGGGGCGCATCCATATCGGCCATGTCCGGAACTACACGCTCGGCGACGTGCTGGCCCGCTTCATGCGCGCCAAGGGGTTCAACGTGCTGCATCCGATGGGCTGGGACGCTTTCGGCCTGCCGGCCGAGAACGCCGCGATCGAGCGCAAGGTCGCCCCGAAGGCCTGGACCTACGACAACATCGCCGCGATGAAGAAGCAGCTCCGCTCGATCGGGCTGTCGCTGGACTGGAGCCGCGAGATCGCGACCTGCGATCCCTCCTATTACAAGCACCAGCAGAAGATGTTCCTGGACTTCCTGCGTGCGGGCCTTGCCGAGCGCGAGAAGCGCAAGGTGAACTGGGACCCGGTCGACATGACCGTGCTCGCCAACGAGCAGGTGATCGACGGCAAAGGCTGGCGTTCCGGTGCCATTGTCGAGCAGCGGGAAATGAATCAGTGGGTCTTCAAGATCACGAAGTACTCGCAGGAGCTCTTGTCCGCGCTGGATACGCTCGACCGCTGGCCCGACAAGGTGCGGCTGATGCAGCGCAACTGGATCGGCCGCTCCGAAGGCCTCCTGGTGCGCTTCGCGCTGGATCCGGCGACGACGCCGGCCGGCGAGAGCGAGCTGAAGATTTTCACGACGCGCCCCGACACGCTGTTCGGCGCCAAGTTCATGGCGATCTCGGCCGATCATCCGCTGGCGACGGCCGCCGCCGCGAAGGACCCGAAGCTTGCGGAGTTCATCGCCGAGATCAAGAAGATCGGCACCGCGCAGGAGATCATCGACACCGCGGAGAAGCAGGGTTTCGACACCGGCATCCGCGCGATCCATCCGTTCGACCCGAGCTGGAAGCTGCCGGTCTATGTCGCCAACTTCGTGCTGATGGAATACGGCACCGGCGCGATCTTCGGCTGCCCCGCGCATGACCAGCGCGACCTCGACTTCGTCAACAAGTACAACCTCGGCAACACGCCGGTGGTGTGCCCCGAGGGCCAGGATCCGAAATCGTTCGTCATCACCGACACCGCTTATGACGGTGACGGCCGCATGATCAATTCGCGCTTCCTCGACGGCATGACCATCGAGCAGGCCAAGGATGAAGTCGCAAAACGCCTCGAAAGCGAGCTGCGCGGCAACGCGCCAGTCGGCGAGCGTCAGGTGAATTTCCGCCTGCGCGACTGGGGCATTTCGCGCCAGCGCTATTGGGGCTGCCCGATCCCCGTCATCCATTGCCCGACATGCGATGTGGTGCCGGTGCCGGACGCCGACCTGCCGGTGAAGCTGCCTGACGATGCGACCTTCGACAAGCCGGGCAACGCGCTCGATCATCATCCGACCTGGAAGCACGTCACTTGCCCGCAATGCGGCGGCAAGGCGCAGCGCGAAACCGACACCATGGACACCTTCGTGGACTCGTCCTGGTACTTTGCGCGCTTCACCGATCCCTGGAACGAGAACGCGCCGACGACGCCCGCGGTCGCCAACCGGATGCTGCCGATCGACCAGTATATCGGCGGCGTCGAGCACGCGATCCTGCATCTGCTCTACAGCCGCTTCTTCACCCGCGCGATGAAGGCGACCGGGCACGTTGCGCTGGACGAGCCGTTCGCCGGCATGTTCACGCAGGGCATGGTGGTGCACGAGACCTATCAGAAGGCCGACGGGTCCTATGTGCAGCCGGCCGAGGTCAAGATCGAACTCGGCGGCAACGGGCGCCGCGCAACCCTGCTGGCGACGGGCGAAGACATCCAGATCGGCGCGATCGAGAAGATGTCGAAGTCGAAAAAGAACACCGTCGACCCCGACGACATCATCGAGACCTACGGCGCCGACGTCGCGCGCTGGTTCATGCTGTCGGACTCCCCGCCCGACCGCGACGTGATCTGGAGCGACGAGCGCGTCCAGGGCGCCTCGCGCTTCGTGCAGCGGCTGTGGCGGCTGGTGAACGATTCCGTCGAACTCGGCAAGGCGGCGCTGGCGGCCCGGCCGGCCTCGTTCGGGGCGGACGCGACCGCCTTGCGCAAGGCCGCCCATGGCGCGCTGGACAAGGTCACCACCGGGATCGAGCGGCTGCACTTCAACGTCTGCCTCGCCCATATCCGCGAATTCACCAATGCGTTCTCCGAGGTCCTCCAGCGCCCCGGCCAGCCGGCCGCGGACTTGGCTTGGGCGATCCGGGAGGCCAGCCAGATCCTGGTCCAGCTGTTCTCCCCGATGATGCCGCATCTAGCCGAGGAGTGCTGGCAGGTGCTGGGCCAGAAGGGGCTGGTTTCGGAGGCCAATTGGCCCCAAATCGAACGCGATTTGCTGGTTGAAGACAGCGTGACCCTGGTGGTCCAGGTCAACGGCAAGAAGCGGGGTGAGGTCTCAGTTGCAACAGCGGCCCAGAATCCGGAAATCGAGGCTGCCGTTTTGGCCCTCGATGCGGTAAAGCTGGCGCTGGACGGCAAGCCCGTCCGCAAGGTGATCATCGTCCCCAAGAGGATCGTGAATGTTGTCGGCTAGGATCCGCATCGCAGCCCGTTTGCTGGCAGTCGTCGCTCTGGCGGCGCTGACGGCCGGCTGCTTCCGGCCGATGTATGCCGAGCATACTGACGGCACCCCCGGCTTGCGTGAGAAGCTGATGGGCGTCGAGCTGCCCCCGATCCCCAAGCCCAACGCCTCCCGCGAGGCCCGCGTCGGCGTCGAGGTCCGCAATGCTCTCGCCTTCAAGCTGTACGGCACGGCCACGGGCATGCCGCCGACTCACCGCCTGGAGATCCGCTTCACCTCCAGCCGGTCGTCCCTGATCATCAGCCAGGCAACGGGACTGCCGACCAGCGAGAATTACGGCATCGACGCCCAGTACAACCTGATCGAGGTCGCGAGCGGCAAGTCGGTGATGACCGGCACGACGTTCTCGCGCGTGTCCTATGACAATCCCGGCTCCTACCAGCGCTTCTCCCGCAACCGCGCGGTGCGCGATGCGGAGGATCGTGCCGCCAACGAGATCGCCGAGAACATCAACACCCGGCTCGCCTCGTTCTTCACCGCGGGCAGCTAGTTCACATTCCCGTCGTTCCGGGGCGCGCGTGGTGCGAACCCGGAATCTCGATTCCCAACCACTGGATTCCGGGTTCGCGCTACGCGCCCCGGAATGACGATCTAGGCCCGATGGTCGCGCTGCGTGGAAAAGAGATCGACGCCTTCCTCGCCCGCCCCGACGCGGGCCGGCCGATCGTCCTGCTCTATGGTCCCGACGCCGGGCTGGTGCGTGAACGCGCCGACGCGCTGATCGCCTCCGCCGTGGACGACCCCAACGATCCGTTCTCGCTGGTCAGGCTCGATGGCGACGAGCTGTCCGCCGAGCCGTCGCGCCTCGTCGACGAAGCCATGACGGTGCCGCTGTTCGGCGGCCGACGCGCCATCCGCGTGCGCGCAGGCTCGCGCAGCTTCGCCAGCGGCATCGACACGCTGGCCGAGATGGGCGTGAAGGATTGCCGCATCGTGATCGAGGCCGGCGAGCTGCGCCCGGAATCGCCGCTGCGTAAGGCCTGCGAGCGCGCCAAGACGGCCGTGGCGATCGGCTGCTATCCCGACACCGAGCGCGACTTGGCCAAGCTGATGGACGACGAGCTTCGCATCGCAAACTTGCGCATCGCGCAGGATGCCCGCGCGGCACTGATGTCGTTCCTCGGCGGCGACCGCCAGGCCTCGCGCAACGAGCTGCGCAAGCTGACGCTCTATGCACATGGCAAAGGCGAGATCACGCTGGAAGACGTGATGGCGGTGGTCGCCGATGCTTCCGAACTGAAGCTCGATCCGATCGTCGACGGCGCCTTCGCCGGCCGGCCCGACATTGTCGAGACCGAGTTCGCCAAAGCCATGATCGCCGGCACCTATCCCGGCGTGATCATCTCGGCCGCGCAGCGCCAGGCCGCGTGGCTGCACAAATCCGCGCTTGCGATCGCCGACGGCCAGCCTGCCTCCGCCGTGCTCGACGGCGGCTTTCCGCGGCTGCACTTTTCGCGAAAGCCGGCGGTGGAGACGGCGCTGCGCAATTTCAGCGTGGCGCGGCTCGCCGCCATCATCGAGCAGCTCGCAACCGCCGCGCTCGACACCCGCAAGCAATCCACCCTCGCTGCCGCCATCGCCCAGCGCACGCTGATGGCGATCGCCGCGAACGCCAAGCGGCGGGGCTAAGTCCAGCTCTCTCCGCGCGTGATCGCGAGCCCGGAATAACGGCGAAGACTACAGCGCGCCCTTCGCCAACCGCTTCATGACTTCGTCGAGCTGGTCGAGGTTGCGGTAGTTGATCTGCACGGAGCCGCCGGGGTCGCGGTGATTGACGGTGACCTTGAGACCGAGCGCGTCGCTGACACGCTTTTCGAGATCGATCGTGTCGGGGTCCTTTTCCTTCCCCCCGGTGCTGCGCGCCTTCTGCGGCTTGCGCTCCGGCACGCCCTCTTCATGCGCGAGCGCCTCGGCCTGGCGGACGTTGAGACCCTCCTCGACGATGCGCCTGGCGGCGGCAAGCGGATCGGGCACGCCGATCAGCGCGCGGGCGTGACCGGCCGTCAGCTGGCCGGTCGCGATGAAGGCCTGCACCTCGGCCGGCAGCTTCGTCAGCCGCATCATGTTGGCGACGTGGCTGCGGCTCTTGCCGACGACTTTCGCGATGTCATCCTGGCTGCGTTTGAACTCATTGGCGAGCGCGTGATAACCCTGCGCCTCCTCCATCGGATTGAGGTCTTCACGCTGCACGTTCTCGATGATCGCGAACTCCAGCGCATCGCTGTCGCTGATGTCGACCGGCACGATCGGCACTTCATGCAGGCCTGCCATTTGCGAAGCGCGCCAGCGCCGTTCGCCGGCGATGATCTCGTAGCGGTCCTGCGCGCCCTTCACCGGACGCACCACGATCGGCTGGATCACGCCGTGCTGCCGGATCGAATCGCTGAGCTCCTTGAGCTCGGTTTCCGAAAAGGTGCGGCGCGGGTTGCGCGGGTTGGGCTTGATGAATTCGATCGGCACCTTGCGCTGCGCGCGCGGACGATCGACGTGCTGAGCCTCGCCGCCGACGTCACCGATCAGACTTGCAAGACCCCGGCCCAGTCGCGAACGCGCTTCGTCGGCCATCGCCAGCTCCCTTGGATTCACGGTGCAGCACTCCAGAACTGAATTATCGTAGGGTGGGCAAAGCGAAGCGTGCCCACCGATTGTGTGCGGAAGACGGTGGGCACGGCGAAGACGCCTTTGCCCACCCTACGGCATCGTCAATGCGTCGTGCGCAGCTCGCGCTCGCGCTGGATCACTTCGGTGGCAAGCCGCAGATAGGCTTCGCTGCCGACGCATTTGAGATCGTAGACCAGCACCGGCTTGCCGTAGGACGGCGCTTCCGAGATGCGCACGTTGCGCGGGATCATGGTCTTGTAGACCTTCTCGCCCATGAACTGGCGGACGTCGGCGACGACCTGGTTCGAGAGGTTGTTGCGCGAGTCGAACATGGTCAGCACGATGCCGTGGATCGACAGGTTCGGGTTGAGCGTCGAGCGGACCTGCTCCACCGTCTGCAGCAATTGCGACAGACCTTCGAGCGCGAAGAACTCGCACTGGAGCGGCACCAGGATCGCATCGGACGCCGCCATCGCGTTCACCGTCAGAAGGTTGAGCGAGGGCGGGCAGTCGATCAGCACATAGGTGTAATCGGCGTCCGGAGAGACGTTGTTGTTGAGCGCGCCGATCGCGTCGCGCAGCTTGAAGGCGCGGCCGGGCGTGGTGCCGAGCTCGAGCTCGAGGCCGGAGAGGTCCATGGTCGAGGGCGCGATGTGCAGCCGCGGCACCGCCGTCGACACCACCGCCTCGCGCAAGGCCGCTTCGCCGACCAGCACGTCGTAGGTCGAACAGGAACGGTTGCGGCGATCGATGCCGAGGCCGGTCGAGGCGTTGCCCTGCGGATCGAGATCGACGATCAGAACGCGCTCGCCAATCGCGGCGAGCGCCGTGCCAAGATTGATCGCTGTGGTTGTTTTTCCCACGCCGCCTTTTTGATTCGCCAGCGCGAGGATGCGCGGGTGTCCCTGTGGGACCACATCGGTCTGCTCTTGCTGCGGCTCGTCAATCACGCTCATCGCAAATTCCCCACTCGCCCCTGAACGCCTCAGCCGCGCCGTTCGGCGGCATTGAGCTCCACGATCCAGCCGTCACCGGTGCGGCTTTGGTGGAGCTGCGGCTGAATATTCCAATATTTAGCGGCTTCGGTCAATTCAGCCTCTACATCTTGACCCTTTGGAAACAACGCTTTTGCGCCCTGGCGCATTAGCGGCTCCGCAAAGCCGATGAGTTGATGTAGCGGAGCCAGTGCACGCGCGGTGACGCAATCGACCGGGCCGGTGATTCTATCCACATTATCCCCGATCTCAGCGAGATGTACGACTCCCGGAGATGTGGTGATCCGAATTGCTTCGCGCAGGAACGCCGCCTTCTTGGCGATTCGCTCGACGAGGTGGACGCTCGCACCCGGTGTCTCCGCCATGGTGCAGGCCAGGACAACGCCCGGAAATCCGCCGCCGCTACCGAGGTCGGCCCAGCGCCTGGCCGTTGGGGCAAGATCGACGAGCTGAAGCGAGTCGGCGATGTGCCGGGTCCAGAGGTGCGGCAGCGTCGAGGGCGCGACGAGATTGGTCTTGGCCTGCCACTCCCGCAGCAGCGCGATGTAGCGATCGAGCCGGGCCTCGGTTTCACGTGAAACGGGCGCAAGCTTCAGCGCTGCGATCTTGTCCGCCGCTATGACCGAGTCCAACGATCGATCGTTGGCGCTGGCCTTGTTGATCTTCTGGCTGGCCGGTGCAGATCGACCGTCGGGTCCCTCGCCCGCTCCAGATCCTGGTGCTGAAGGTTTCGGCGATGAAGGTCTCGGCGATGACGATCGACCGCCGGCCGGTCCGCGCTGTTTCACGTGAAACGCCTATGCAATTGCCTTTGAGGTCTTCCTTGCCTCGCGCCGGAGATAGGCCGCGAGGATGCCGAGCGCCGCCGGCGTCATGCCATCGATCCGGCCGGCCTGGCCGACCGTGAACGGCCGCGCCTTCTCCAGCTTGGCCCTCACCTCATTGGAGAGACCCGGCACCAGCTGATAATCGACCTCTGACAGCGCCAGCCCCTCGTCGCGCCGGAAGGCTTCGACGTCGGCGCTCTGGCGCTCCAGATAGACGTCGTACTTGGCGTCGATCTCGAGATGGGTGGCGATGACCGGGTCGACCGCCGACAGCTCGGGCCAGATGGCGCGGACCTGGCTCCAACCAATGTCCGGATAGGCCATCAGCTCGAAGGCCGAGCGGCGTTGACCATCCCGGTTCAGGGACAGTCCGTGCTGATCGCCTCATTCGGGGTGATGGTCAGAGACCTCGACAGTGCTCGGGCGGCGTTCAAGGCCTCCATCTTGGTCCGGTGATGCAGGGTCCGGGCGTTCCCAACGCACCCCAGAGCGATGCCCTTCTCGGTCAGACGCTGATCGGCATTGTCGGCCCGCAGCGTCAGCCGGTACTCGGCCCGCGAGGTGAACATCCGATAGGGCTCGCTGATCCCCCGAGTGACGAGGTCGTCGATCATCACGCCGAGATAGCCGTCGGCGCGGTCGAACACCGTTAACGCGGCCCCGCTGGCGGCCAACGCCGCGTTCAACCCGGCCACGATGCCCTGCCCGGCGGCCTCCTCGTATCCGGTGGTGCCATTGATCTGCCCGGCCAGGAACAGGCCGCGCAGACGCTTGGTCTGGAGGGTCGGATCGAGCTCGCGGGGATCGACGTGGTCGTATTCGATGGCGTAGCCCGGGCGCACCATCTTGACCCGCTCCAAGCCGGGAATGCTGGCGAGGATCGCGAGCTGGACCTCCTCCGGCAGCGAGGTCGAGATGCCGTTGGGATAGACGGTGCTGTCGTCGAGCCCTTCCGGCTCCAGGAAGATCTGGTGGCCGTCGCGGTCACCGAACCGGACGATCTTGTCCTCGATCGAGGGGCAATAGCGCGGTCCGGAGCTCTTGATCTGGCCGGAGTACATCGGGGAGCGATGGACATTGGCCCGGATCACCTCATGGGTCGCGGCCGTGGTCCGGGTGATCCCGCACTGGATCTGCGGGGTCGTGATCCGGTCGGTCATGACCGAGAACGGCTCCGGCGGTTCGTCTCCGGGCTGCATTTCCACCGCCGACCAGTCGATCGTCGTGCCGTCCAGACGCGGCGGAGTGCCGGTCTTCAGCCGTCCCAGGGTGAAGCCGGCACGCTCGAAGGAGCTTGAAAGGCCCATCGCGGGCGCCTCGCCGACGCGGCCGGCGGGCCAGTTCTTCTCACCGAGATGGATCAGACCACGCAGGAAGGTGCCGGTGGTGACAACAATGGACCCGGCCCCGAACTCCCGGCCGTCGGCCAGGCGAAGACCGGTCACCCGGCCCTCGACCACGATCAGCTCGTCGGCCTCACCCTCGATGACGGAAAGACCCTCGGTCTCCCGGATCGCGGCCTGCATCGCGGCGGCATAAAGCTTCCGGTCGGCCTGGGCCCGGGGGCCGCGGACCGCGGGGCCCTTGCGGCGATTGAGGACACGAAACTGGATGCCGCCGGCATCGCCGACCCGGCCCATCAGACCATCCAGCGCATCGACCTCGCGGACGAGATGGCCCTTGCCGAGACCGCCGATGGCCGGATTGCAGGACATCGCGCCGACAGTGGAAAAACGATGCGTCACCAGAACGGTCGCGGCGCCCATCCGGGCAGACGCAGCCGCGGCTTCACAACCGGCGTGGCCGCCGCCAATCACGATGACGTCGAAACTCTCTCGCTCTGGTCGCATGGGCGGACTTCTAGCTCAGCGGCGGAGAAGCCGGAAGTGGAAACTCGGTGAGCTGGTTGTTTCACGTGAAACAGGGCAACTGGGCTCGGTCGAAGTGGGTTTCGCGAAAACAACCCCATGCACAGTAGGCTGGGGTTTGAAATCACTATGTTTCACGTGAAACGAAATGGACCCCGACGATGCAGGAAGGGGCGACGACGGGACAATCATCCGTCGACGCGAAGCAATCCAGACTGTCTCCGGCGGAGGCGGTCTGGATTGCTTCGTCGCAAGAGCTCCTCGCAATGACGAGACTGAGCACGTGCCCTGCTCCAAATCGCCACCGTTTCGCAGCGAGGTCAGATCGAGTGCACCAAGGCCGGTTTCACGAGAAATAGGCCCACTCGCCTTCCCCGTGAATGGAACCGCTCCTGTTTCACGTGAAACAACAAGGAATGGAACAAGCACTAGTTCTACAATGAAGAACTAGCGCTACTTTCCGATACAGAATTTCTGGAAGATGGCCCCAAGGACGTCTTCAACGTCCACCCGGCCCAACAGCCGGCCCAGGGCATAGGCGGCGGAACGAAGCTCCTCGGCCGCCAGCTCTTCGCCCTCTTCTACAAGCTCCAGACTCCGGCGCAAGCTGTCTGACGCCTGACGCAACAGATCGCGTTGGCGGGCCCGGGTCACCAATGCGCCCTCACTGGTTCCAAAGAACTCGGCGGCGAACTTCACGAGGGCGTCGACCAGCTCGCGTATCCCGTCGCCGCGGCTCGCCGAGATCCCGAACTCGCCCCGCGGCCCGTCGTCCCCGACCCCGCCGAGATCGATCTTGTTGCGCACGATCCAGACCGCGCCGCCGGACGGATGGCTGCCATCGCCGGACGTCCACAGCGAACGCATCGCCGCCGGATCGGCGGCCTGCTCCCCCTCCACCAGCCACAGCACGAGGTCGGCGTCCTCGGCTCGCGCACGGGCGCGGCGCACACCCTCCTGCTCCACGGGATCATCGGTCTCGCGAATGCCGGCGGTGTCGATGACAGTGACCGGATAGCCATCGAGATCGAGCTGCACCTCGATCACGTCGCGCGTGGTGCCGGCATGTGGCGACACGATCGCGACATCTCGGCGCGCGAGCTGATTCATCAGCGTCGACTTGCCAACATTCGGCTCGCCGGCGATGGCAACCACCATTCCATCGCGCAGGCGTTCAGAATGTCCCTGTGCCGCAAGCACTTCTGTGATTTCGATGTGGAGCGCCTTGATCGCCTTCACCGCCGGCGCCCTCAGCTCCGCCGGCACATCGCCCTCGTCGGAAAAATCGATGCCGGCTTCGATCAGTGCCGAAGCCTCGATGATTCGCTCGCGCCAGTCGCGCGCGCGGTTGCCGAGCAGCCCCTGCAGTTGACGCAACGCCTGGCGGCGCTGGCGGTCGGTGTCGGCATGGATGAGGTCGTCGAGGCCCTCGGCTTCGGTCAGATCGAGCTTGCCGTTCTCGAAGGCGCGTCGCGTGAACTCGCCGGGCTCGGCCGCCCGCATATTCGGAATTACAGAAATAGCGGCCAGGAGCGCCGCCAGCACGGCGCGGCCGCCATGGACGTGGAATTCGGCGACGTCCTCACCGGTCGCGCTTGCCGGCCCCGGAAACCAGAGCACGACCGCGTCGTCGATCGGCTGGCCTGTCCCGTCACGGAGCAGCCGGCGGCTGGCCTGCCGCGGTGCCGGCAGCTTGCCCGCCAGCGTCGTCAGCACCAGGCTGGCCTGGGCGCCCGAGACCCGCACCACGGCGATCGCGCTCGGCGGACGGCCCGACGACAGAGCGAAGATGGTCTGGTCTCGCGGATGCATGGCCTATTTGTCCAGCCGCCGGGGAAAAGGCAAATATCCGTTTCGGCCGATACGCCCGCACGGTTTTGCTGCACCAATTCTCGCAGCAAAAGCGCTTATTGCATCGCAGCATAGGCACAGCATTCTGCTGCAAAAGTCTCTCCGCCTTGGCTACCAGACTTAGGCGAAAATCAAGTATTATCTAGCTATGTCAACGTATTAATAGAGATCAGGTGAGACGGCGAACCGCTCGCCATGCTGCACCCTCGCTGCAACAAGGCCGCACAAAAGAAAAGGGCGCCCGAAGGCGCCCTCCAATCCTTTGCTGCACCGCACTCAGGTGTTCATGGAGTCGAAGAACTCCGAATTGCTCTTGGTCGAGCGCAGCTTGTCGAGCAGGAAGTCGATCGCATCCATGGTGCCCATCGGGTTCAGGATGCGGCGGAGCACGTACATCTTCTTGAGCACCTGCGGATCGGTGATGAGCTCCTCCTTGCGGGTACCGGAGCGCGAGATGTCGATCGCCGGGAAGGTCCGCTTGTCCGAGACCTTGCGGTCGAGGATCAGCTCGGAGTTACCGGTGCCCTTGAACTCTTCGAAGATCACTTCGTCCATGCGGCTGCCGGTATCGACCAGCGCGGTCGCGATGATGGTCAGCGAGCCGCCCTCCTCGATGTTGCGGGCGGCACCGAAGAAGCGCTTCGGGCGCTGCAGCGCGTTGGCGTCGACACCGCCGGTCAGCACCTTGCCGGACGACGGCACCACGGTGTTGTAGGCGCGGCCGAGACGCGTGATCGAATCGAGCAGGATCACGACGTCGCGGCCATGCTCGACCAGGCGCTTGGCCTTCTCGATCACCATCTCGGCGACCTGGACGTGGCGCACCGCCGGTTCGTCGAAGGTCGAGGACACGACCTCGCCCTTCACCGAGCGCTGCATGTCCGTGACTTCTTCCGGACGCTCGTCGATCAGAAGCACGATCAGATAGCATTCGGGATGATTGTGCGTGATCGAATGCGCGATGTTCTGCATCAGCACGGTTTTACCCGTGCGCGGCGGCGCCACGATCAAGGCGCGCTGGCCCTTGCCGATCGGCGCGACGATGTCGATCACCCTTGCAGAAAGGTCTTTTCGCGTCGGGTCGTCGATTTCCATGCGGAAGCGCTGGTTCGGAAACAGCGGCGTGAGGTTGTCGAAATTGACCTTGTGCTTGGCCTTTTCCGGGTCCTCGAAATTGAGCGTGTTGACCTTCAGCAGCGCGAAATAGCGCTCGCCCTCTTTCGGGCTGCGGATGTGGCCTTCGATGGTGTCGCCGGTACGCAGGCCAAAACGGCGGATCTGCGAAGGCGAAACGTAGATATCGTCCGGGCCCGGCAGATAATTGGCATCGGGCGAACGAAGAAAGCCGAAGCCGTCGGAGAGCACCTCGACGACGCCTTCGCCGACGATGTCGGTCTCAGCGAGCGAAAGCTGCTTGAGGATGGCGAACAGCAGCTCCTGCTTGCGCATGGTGCTGGCATTCTCGACCCCATTCTCTTCCGCGAACGAGACGAGCTCGGCCGGGGTTTTCGACTTGAGGTCCTGGAGTTTAATTTCCCGCATTGGGGTGGTCCTGTGGGGTAACCTTAGGGAGGGGGTGCGAGGAGGCTCTGAAATGCGGACGAGAAGGAAGATAGGGTCCGCAGGTCTGGCAAGGTGAGTGCCGGTGAGGCTTCAAACCTGATGCGGTGTCCGGCCTCTGGAAAGCTCGGACACAACCACATCCGCCTGCGTTGGGTGGGATATCGCCAATATAGAAAATCGCCCCTCACTGCGCAAGCCGAAGCGCTGGGCGATCAATCGAGATCGCTGCCTAGAACGGTTTCACGATCACCATGATGACGATGAAAATCATCAGGGCGGTCGGCACCTCATTGATAATCCGATAGAATTTCTGACTTCGGGGACGCCGGTCGGCAGCGAAATCCTTCAACCAGCGGGAAAAAAAGCCGTGGACCGCGGACAACGCCAGGACCAGTGCCAGTTTTACGTGCAGCCAACCGGATGCAAACCAATGGCCGGACCAGGCGAGATAGAGCCCGGCGAGCCAGGTGATGATCATGGCCGGGTTGATGATCGCCTTGAGCAGCCGGCGCTCCATGACCTTGAACGTTTCCGACTGCTTGGAGCCGATTTCGGCCTCGCAATGATAGACGAACAGCCGCGGCAGATAGAGCATGCCCGCCATCCAGGAAATGACGGCGATCACGTGCAGCGCCTTGATCCACTCGTACATGCCGGCGGCCTCCTTTTCTTGTTTCGACGCGCTTTCTCGAGGCGAACCGGAATCCGCTTCGCTCGATAACGCTTCTGCTCACCAAACAGTGGATGGAATGAGCCCGGTAAGAATTCATTCATAGATGGGAGCGCACACTTATCCGAGCGCTCCGCTTATCTAAACCTAAACTTTTAGAATCTTAAGGTTTGAGTCTTAGTGACCGTGGATTGGACTCACACAATTCCGTCCGCCACTTCCCGAGTGCTTGTTCACATCCATCAACATATCCCGCGTGGGCCTCGGCGGATCCGATAAGCCGTCCGGGCTCAAGGGCTTGCGTGCGCCCGTCGACAGCCTATCAAGGGGGTTATCCGCGCAATCCCGCTTCCCTCTCGGCGGGCCGCCGGACTTGTTCTCACGGGCAGTGGTGTGAAGAAAATTGGCACTTGTCCCGCCCCTGGTGTCGCGCAACCCTTTCCGAGGGGTTAAGCTCCACAGAAATCCACACATCACACCGCCCTCATACAAAGAGTTTTTGTGCCGACCTCGAACAATTATTTCCATCTGCACCTCGTATCCGACTCCACCGGCGAGACGCTGATCACCGTCGCGCGCGCTGTCGCCGCGCAGTATGCGAACGTCACGCCGGTCGAGCATGTCTATCCGCTGGTGCGCAGCCAGAAGCAGCTCGACCGCGTGCTCGACGAGATCGAGGAGGCGCCGGGCATCGTGCTGTTCACGTTGCTCGAGAAGGATCTGGTCTTCCGGCTCGAGGACAAGTGCAAAGGGATCAATGTTCCGAGCCTGTCGATCATCGGCCCGGTGATGCAATTGTTCGAGGCGTATCTTGGGGCCGCGACCACGGGGCGCGTCGGCGCGCAGCACGTGCTCAACGCGGAATATTTCAAGCGCATCGATGCGCTGAACTACACGATGATCCATGACGACGGTCAGCATGTCGAAGGTCTCGACGATGCCGACGTGGTGCTCGTCGGTGTCTCCCGCACCTCGAAGACGCCGACGTCGATCTACCTCGCCAATCGCGGCATCCGCACCGCCAACGTGCCGCTGGTGCCGGGCATTCCGGTGCCGGTGCAACTGGAGACATTGACGCGGCCGCTGGTGGTGAGCCTGCATGCGACACCGGAACGTTTGATCCAGGTCCGTCAGAACCGCCTGCTCTCCATGGGCGCCGACTCCAGCAGCGACACTTATACCGACAGGCAGTCCGTCGCCGAGGAGGTCGCGTTCGCCCGCAAGCTCAGCGCCAAGCACGACTGGCCGCTGCTCGACGTCACGCGGCGCTCGATCGAGGAAACCGCCGCGGCGATCATGAAGCTCTACAGCGATCGCCAGCGCAACCGGCCCTCGGAATAGTTTTCGCGATGAGTTTGTGGCGCGGCAAATCTCCGTTGATCCTGGCCTCGCAAAGTAGCGCGCGAAAGATGCTGCTGGCGAATGCCGGGCTGGAGTTCATAGCGATCAAGGCCGACATCGACGAGCGCGGCATCCAGGCTGCGTCGAAGCTCTCGAGTCCTCGCGACATCGGTCTTTTGCTGGCACGGGAAAAGGCCAAGGCCGTCTCGGCCAATCATCGGGGAAGCCATGTCATCGGCGCCGACCAGACCCTGGCCCTTGGCGAGCGTCTCTTCAACAAGCCCGCCGGCCGCGCGCAGGCGATGGCGCAATTGCGTGATCTCGCCGGCAACTGCCATGAGCTGAATTCGGCGGTGGCCGTGGCACATGACGGCAAGATTGTCTTCGAGGACGTCTCGGTGGCCCGCATGACCATGCGACAGATGAGCGAGGCGGAGCTTTCGGCCTATCTCGACGCGGCCGGCGACGCCGTGACGACCAGCGTAGGCGCTTATCAGCTCGAGGGCCTCGGCATTCACCTGTTCGAGCGCATCGAGGGCGACCATTTCACCATTTTGGGTTTGCCGCTGCTGCCGCTGCTTGCGTTCCTGCGGAGCGAACAGCTAATTGCAGTTTGAATGACGGACGTGGTTGTGCGCTGATGCGGATCCTGGGACTGACCGGCTCGATCGGGATGGGCAAATCGACCACCGCGAAATTGTTCGCGGAGGCCGGCGTCCCCGTCTACGACGCCGATGCCGCCGTCCATCAGCTTTACGAGGGCGAGGCGGCGCCTGCGATCGAAGCCGCCTTCCCCGGCACCACCGCGAACGGCAAGGTCGATCGGCCAAAACTGTCGGCGCGCGTCGTGCACGATCCCGCCGCGATCAAGCAGCTCGAGCAGATCGTCCATCCGATGCTCGGCGCCTCCCGGCAAAAATTCTTTGCCGACGCCGAAGCCGCTAATGCGCCGGTCGTGGTGCTGGATATCCCGCTGCTGTTCGAGACCGGTGGCGAGAAGCGCGTTGACGCCGTCGTTGTGGTCTCGACCTCGCCAGAACTGCAGCGCGAGCGGGTGCTGGCGCGGGGCACGATGGACGAGGCCAAGCTCAACGCCATCATCGCCAAGCAGACGCCCGACGCGGAAAAGCGCAAGCGGGCCGATTTCGTAGTGGATACGTCACACGGACTTGAACCGGTGCGGGCGCAAATTGCGCACATCCTGGCCGAGGTCGTTAAGATGCCGCAGCGGCGAGCCTGATTCGCCGTCCCACACGGCTCCTGATCATGCGTGAAATCGTCCTCGACACTGAAACCACAGGCCTCGATCCACTCCGCGGCGATCGCCTGGTCGAAATCGGCTGTGTCGAGATGTTCAACCGCATGCCGACGGGGCAGACGTATCACGTCTACATCAATCCCGAACGGGACATGCCGGCGGAAGCCTTTGCGGTGCACGGGCTGTCGGCCGAATTTTTGTCGACCAAGCCGCTGTTCCACGAGGTCGCCGACGCGTTCCTGGAGTTCATCGGCGATGCGCCGCTGGTGATCCACAACGCCTCGTTCGACATCAGCTTCATCAATGCCGAGCTCGACCGGATCAAGCGCGCCGCGATCCCGCGCGAGCAGCTGGTGGACACGCTGCTGCTGGCCCGGCGCAAGCATCCGGGCGTGTCCAACCGGCTCGACGATCTCTGCTCGCGCTATGCGATCGACAATTCCCGCCGCACCAAGCACGGCGCGCTGCTCGACGCCGAGCTTCTGGCCGAGGTCTACGTCGATCTGGTCGGGGCGAGGCAGTCGCAGCTGCTGCTGGCTTCGGAAGCCGAGGAAATTCGCATCAATGCGGCTGGCGATACGCCGCGGCGGCAGCGGCCGACGCCGCTTGCGCCGCGGATTTCCGACGCCGAGCGCGAGGCCCACAGGGCCTTCATCGCAACGCTCGGCGACAAGGCGATCTGGAACGAGTTTTTGCCCGCTCCAGTTACCGTCAATCCGGCTGGTTAGGCCTGATTTTAGGCTTGGCCGGTCTGACCACCGGCGGCCATTTGCCGCTCCATGTTCTGGCGATACAGACCGACGAAATCGACCGGATCCAGCATCAGCGGCGGGAACCCGCCGTCGCGCACGGCCGTGGCGATGATCTCGCGGGCGAACGGGAACAGCAGACGCGGGCATTCGATCATGACCAGCGGGTGCAGGTTCTCCTTCGGCACGTTGACGATCCGGAACACGCCGGCATAGGCGAGCTCGAACGAGAACATCACCTTGCCCGCGGTCTCGGCCTTGCCCTCGACCGACAGAGTCACCTCGAATTCCTGTTCGCTGAGGTTATTGGCGCCGACATTGATCTGGATATTGATCTGGGGCGGCTGGCCCTGCTGCTGGAGCGAGCTCGGCGCGTTCGGATTTTCGAACGAAAGGTCCTTGGTATATTGCGCCAGCACGTTGAGCTGGGGAGCCGGGGCCGCCTCGGGAGGGGTGCCGTTACCGTTGGTCATGAAAGTCTCTCCTTACCCGATTGGGGCTGAATTTCGCGGCGGTTGGCTAACATAGGGCCGCCTCGTTCCACAAGGACGAACGGCCCCGGAGGGGATACCCCGGCCGCGGCCACATCTGTGACGCTCACTCCGGCCTCCCGGCCCAATCGCAGGTTAAACGATTGAAGATGCGCGATTTCCGGGCATGATCGGGTTTCCCCTTAAGCATAAAACGCGCTACACTTCGTGCTGTGCCAAAAGGCGCCATTGGCCGGGCAAGATTTCGTGCCTACATCCCACGGACCTGACGTGCGGACCCGAAATGGTGATGTAGACTTGCCGTTCCCGTATGGAACGGTCTACTGGCCGGATTGATTTTCCCGGCGGCGACCCTTCTAGGCGGCCCCTTCTAGAGAAGACCAGAAAGCGAATACCTCGTGGACATCTACACCATCATCTTCCTGGCGCTGGCGGTCTTTATTTTTCTGCGGCTGCGCAGCGTGCTGGGGCAGCGCACGGGCAACGAGCGGCCGCCGTTCGACCATACTGCCGCCCGCAACGCGCTGGGGGGCGCCCAGGACAAGAACGTCGTGACCATGCCGGGCAAGGTGATCGACCAGGCTCCGCTGGCGCCGACGGTCGAGCCGACCCCGCCCTCCGACCGGTGGAAGGGCCTGACCGAGCCGGGCACCGCGCTCGCGCAGGGTCTCGACGCCATCGTCGACAAGGATTCCACCTTCGACCCGCGCCACTTCATCTCGGGCGCCCGCGGCGCCTATGAGATGATCGTGCTGGCCTTTGCCAATGGCGACCGCCGCGCGCTGCGCGACCTGCTGTCGTCGGAGGTCTATGAAAGCTTCGACGCCGCGATCAAGGAGCGCGAGAAGAACGAGCAGAAGACCGAGACGCGCTTCGTCTCGATCGACAAGGCCGAACTCGTCGGCGCCGAGCTGCGCGACCGCACCGCCCAGCTCACCATCCGCTTCGTCTCGCAGATGATCTCGGCCACCCGCGACAAGGCCGGCAACATCGTCGACGGCAGCGCCGATACGGTCGCCGACATCACCGACATCTGGACTTTCGCCCGCGACATCACCTCTCGCGATCCGAACTGGAAGCTGGTTGGCACCGGAAGCGCGAATTAAGGTCTTCCTGAAGACCAGCGCGACGGCGCTTTGCGCGGGTGTCGTCGTGCTGTCGTCGTTTTCGCTCGGCGCCGAGGCGGCGCGGCGCCACTACCGCAGCCACCATCACCATCTCCCGCAATTGCCCGCCACCCCGCCGCGGGCCTTGCCCTATCCGCAGCTCCCCCTGCCGTTCGAGATATCAGGCGCGCAATACCTGCCGCTGGCCTGGGCCGATGTGAAAGGCTGGAGCGATGACGATCATCTCGCAGCCTACAAGACGTTCCGCGCGAGCTGCCGGTCGATCAACGCGCAGACCGTCGCTCCCGAGCCCAAGAGTGAATACAAGGCGCTGGGGGCATCGCTGAGCGAACCGTGCCGGGCCGCCAAATCGCTCGAGCTCAGCGACGACGCCAAGGCGAAAACCTTCTTCGAGGAGAATTTTGCGCCGCTGCGCATTTCGCGCCTCGGCGAGCCCGACGGTTTCGTCACCGGCTATTACGAGCCGGTGCTGGAGGGATCGCGGACGCAGACCGACGTCTACAATGTCCCGGTCTATCGCCGGCCTTCGAACCTCTTCGTGCGCGGCTACAAGCAGGATTCGGTCAGCCTGCCCAACAAGGGCCCGGTCTATCGCAAGATCGGCCGCCGCAAGCTGGTGCCCTATTACGACCGCGGCGAGATCGAGGACGGCAAGATCGCGGGCCGCGGGCTCGAGATCGCCTGGCTGAAGGACCCGACCGATCTGTTGTTCGCGCAGATCCAGGGCTCGGCGCGGATCAAGTTCGACGACGGCACGACGCTCCGGCTCAACTATGACGCCTATAACGGCTACCCCTACACGGCCGTCGGGCGCATCCTGATCGAGCGCGGCATCATTCCGAAGGAAGAGATGTCGATGCAGAAGATCCGGGAATGGATGGCGCAGAACCCCGATGGCGCCAAGGAGCTGCGGCGCCAGAACCGCGCCTACATTTTCTTCCGCGAGGTCAATCTCTCGGACAAGGACGAGGCGGTGGGCGCGCAGGGCATTCCGCTGACGGCCGGCCGCTCGATCGCGGTCGACAAATCGCTGCATGTCTACGGTACGCCGTTCTTCATCGAGGGCGAGCTGCCGATCGACTCCGAGCGCTCCAAGACGCCGTTCCATCGGCTGATGATCGCGCAGGACACCGGCTCGGCCATCATCGGTCCCGCGCGCGCCGATCTCTATTTCGGCGCCGGCGCGGATGCCGGCCGCGTCTCCGGCCGGCTGCGCCATCCCATGCATTTCGTGATGCTGGTGCCGAAGAGCCTCGATCCGACGCCACGCGCGGCGCGGCTGCCGGTGCCGGATCCGCGGCCCTCGGAGAAGATTGCAAAGCTGTTTCCGCAAACCGAACCTGCTAAGGATCAGGCCAAGCCGGCGGCTCCGGCCGCAGCCGTGGCGCCAGGCAAGGGTGAGACGGTCGCTGTCGCCAGCCCTGTCCCGTTGCCGGTGCCGCGTCCCGTGATCGAGCCTGTTCAAGAGCTGCGGCGGCCGGCGAAAAATCGTCCCCATCGGCAGCAATGAAACGATCGTCCCGTCCGCCCGTGCTGGAGCCTCGCCCCTCGCCGCGCCGCCGCGCGCTGAGCGAGGATGAGCGCGAGCTGTGGGATACGGTCGCAAAACAGGTCAAGCCGCTGAGGAAGCATCGTGCGCCGAAGGCGCATCCCGCGTCGCGACCAGAACCATCACCCGCTGCGCCGGCCACGCGACCTGCGCCGTCGCCACGTCCGATTGCTGCGGCGCCGGCGCCGCGTGCCGCCAAGCCGTCCGTCCCGCCTTTGGCGCCGCTCGGCAAGCGCGAGCGCACAAAGCTGTCGCGCGGCCGCAGCGAGATCGAGGCGCGGCTCGATCTGCACGGCATGACCCAGACGCGCGCGCATCGCGCCTTGACCGGTTTCCTGCACCGCGCCCATCACGACGGCTTGACTTTCGTGCTCGTCATCACCGGCAAGGGCCGGAGCGGCGGCGAAAGCGGCGTGCTCCGCCGGCAGGTACCGGAATGGCTGAGCCTGCCGGAATTCCGCGCCTTCGTCGTCGGCTTCGAGACGGCGCATATTGGCCATGGCGGCGAGGGCGCGCTTTACGTGCGGATCAGGCGGGCGAGATTTTAGCGGTTCTACACCTCTCCCGCCTGCGGGAGAGGTCGGCGCGCTCGAAGAGCGCGGCGGGTGAGGGTTCTTTCGTCTTGGGGAATCCCGCTGCGGTGACACCCCCACCCCAGCCCTCCCCCGCAAGCGGGAGAGGGAGTGCACCGTCTAAAACGGCCGCACGATTCCGACGCGCGGGATCAGCGTGATGACCAGGCCGAAGATGTCAGTGTTGCGATCCCCGGCTGGGATCAGCGGGGTCTCCTGTTTGGCCGGCAGCATCTTCACCGCATGCAGGATCAGGAACATGCAGACCGCCCAGTTCGAGATCCAGCGCGAATAGTCGAACACCATCGCGAACATCACGAGATAGGCGAGGCTGACGCCAATCAGCGCGGCGATGACGAGGCGCCGGTGCATCTCGCTTGCGAGCGCGCCGATCAGGTTCGCAAAATAGCGCCATAGCGGCGTGTGCAGACAGATCAGAAGCGCAAACACCGGCAGGCCGAGGATGTTGTGCGGCAGACGGCCCCAGGTGTCCAAGATCTCCTTCGCCAGCGGCTGGTACCAGATGTAGCTGAATTGCAAGAGGTCGGTGCGGGAGGGATCGGCCATCCGGGTCTTCAGATACGCGACGAAATCCGCTTCCGGGATCGGCATCGTTCCCAGGAATTGGGCCGCGAAGAACAGCGCGGAGACGACCGCGAGGGCGACCACGCCGAACGCGACGTTGCTGCGATTGCAGCCGCAGGCGAGATAGTGCCTGATCACGACGATGGCGATGATGGTCGGCACGTACATCAAGAGATGAATGTGGTGGATCAGCACGAGCACGATCGAGAACAGCGCCGCCGTCGCCACGAACAGCAATGAGCCCGCCGGCATCAGCAGCAGGATGATCGTCAGCGCGCAGCCATAGATGTCGAAATGGCCGAGCGTGTGCATGAAGTTCTTCAGGAAGAACGGCGAGCCCGCGATGAACACGAACAGCGGCAGCGTCTTCGCGGCAAAGCCGAAGGTCTTTTGAAACAACCTTGCGAATAGCGCCAGCGTCACCAGCCACGTCATGCCGCCGAGTGCGAACACCAGCCAGACCGGCACCTTCGCCGTGAACAGCGCGACGACCGCCCCGATCAGCGCGCGCTTGATGAAGCCGAAATGGTAGTCGACGAGCAGGTGGATGTAGGGGACGTAGGGCGGCAGCTGGATCTTGTGAACGAACACGCCGACGATGACCACGGCGTTGATCGCGAGCAGCAGGCGCCAGGGGTTTTTCTGGAGGTTAGCGAGCATGTGGCACTCGACGCGCGTCAACCCCCGCCGTCGTCCCGGACAAGCGAGCTCGTGGCAACGCGCAGCGTTGTCCGGAGCGTGCGCAGATCCGGGACCTATAACCACCGCAGGTTGTTTGAGCCGAGATCAGAGCCGCCATCTTGCTTCAACAATATCCGCTGGTGGAATGGGTCCTGGCTTTCGCCAGGACGACGGCGGATAGATAGCGGACAAGCCCGGAATTACAAAATAAACCGGCTCAGATCGGCGTTCTTGGCGAGGTCGCCGACGTGCTTCTGTACGAAATCGGCATCGACCCGGATGGTCTCGCCGTTGCGGTCGGGGGCGGTGAAGGAGATCTCGTCCAGCACCCGCTCCATCACCGTCTGGAGCCGCCGCGCGCCGATGTTCTCGACGGTCGAGTTGACGGCGACCGCGACGTCGGCGAGCGCGTCGATGGCGTTGTCGGTGATGTCGAGCGTGACGCCCTCGGTCTGCATCAGGGCAACATATTGCTTGATCAGCGAGGCCTCGGGCTCGGTCAGGATGCGGCGCATGTCGTCACGGGTCAACGCCTGGAGCTCGACGCGGATCGGCAGGCGGCCCTGCAATTCCGGCAACAGGTCCGACGGCTTGGCGACATGGAAGGCGCCGGAGGCAATGAACAGGATGTGGTCGGTCTTCACCGCGCCGTGCTTGGTCGAGACCGTGGTACCCTCGATCAGCGGCAGCAGGTCGCGCTGCACGCCCTCGCGCGAGACGTCGCCGCCGACGCGGCCGTCGCGGGCGCAGATCTTGTCGATCTCGTCCAGGAACACGATGCCGTTGTTCTCGACCGCGCTGATCGCTTCCAGCGTCAGCTGCTCGGTGTCCAGCAGCTTGTCGGATTCCTCGTTGACGAGGATCTCGTGCGAGCTTTCCACCGTGAGCCGCCGGGTCTTGCTGCGGCCGCCCAGCTTGCCGAAGATGTCGCCGATCGAGATCGCGCCCATCTGCGCGCCCGGCATGCCCGGGATCTCGAACATCGGCATGCCGCCGCCGGAGGACTGCGTCTCGATCTCGATCTCCTTGTCGTTGAGTTCGCCCGCCCGCAGCTTCTTGCGGAAGGATTCCCGCGTCGCCGAGCTCGCATTGGCGCCGACCAGGGCGTCGAGCACGCGCTCCTCGGCGGCGAGCTGGGCGCGCGCCTGCACGTCCTTGCGCTTGCGCTCGCGCACCTGGGCGATCGCGACCTCGACGAGATCGCGCACGATCTGCTCGACGTCGCGGCCGACATAGCCGACCTCGGTGAACTTCGTCGCCTCGACCTTCAGGAACGGCGCATTGGCAAGCTTGGCCAGTCGCCGCGCGATCTCGGTCTTGCCGACGCCGGTGGGGCCGATCATCAGGATGTTCTTCGGCAGCACCTCCTCGCGCAAGGAACCTTCGAGCTGCTGCCGCCGCCAGCGGTTGCGCAGCGCGATCGAGACGGCGCGCTTGGCGTCGGTCTGGCCGACGATGAAACGGTCGAGTTCGGAAACGATTTCGCGGGGAGAGAAGTCTGTCATGGGACCTTAGCTAGGGTCAGATGCGGGCCGGGACAAGTCGCTTTTTCGGCCGTCAGATGATCGGCGGCCCCGATTGCCATTGCTTCACGGCCTCGATCGGATGGATCAGCATCAGGATATTGAGCGTCAGATTGTCGCGAATGTGGAGCGCCAGCATGATCTCGAAGGCGAGCCCGATCATCACGGTGACCCAGACCGGCAGAACGCGTGCGGCGAGGAACCCCAGCACCATGGCCAGATTGTCAGAGACCGAATTGACGATGCTGTCGCCAAAATAGTCCAGCGAGATCGTGCCGGCGCGGTAGCGCTCGATGATGAATGGCGAGTTCTCGACGATCTCCCAGGCGCCTTCGATCAGCATGGCGACGATCAGCCGTGCCGGCCACGACAGAGGCAGCAACGGCAGGCGCGCGAATAGCAGAAAAGTCAATCCGTAGAACAGGAAGCCGTGCAGGACGTGCGAGAAGCTGTACCAGTCGGCGATGTGCTGGGAGTTCTCCGAGCTGTTCACCACGCCGTGCCACAGCTTGACATAGCCGCAGGTGCAGATCGGCACCCGGCCCATCGCGAACAGGATCGAGGCCTGCAGCGCCAGCAGCAACAGCGCGATGCTGACCCAGGCGAATGCCGGCACCGCGGCTTTGCTTTCGTGCGTGGTTGCCAGCGTCATGGCTCGCGCACCATCAACAGCGCCGGCCCGTCCGGCGTCTCGACCATGCGGTCGCGGACGAAGCCCGCCTTCTCATAGGCGCGTACGGCACGCGAGTTGAGCGGGTCTGGATCGGTGACGACGCGCGGTAGGCCTTGCCGCAGCTGCTCGTCGACGAATTGGCGGATGAAGGCCGAACCGTGGCCGCGCGCGATCATGTCGCTTTCGCCGATGAACTGATCGATCCCACGCGCGCCCTCCGGTTGCGGCCCGAAGCCCGTATTCCAGGCGGTCAGGCGGTAGCACTGAAGATAGCCGAACGGCTTGTCGCCGGCCAACACGATGAACTGGTCCATCGCCGGCTCATCGAGGTCGCCGTTGACCAGCGCAAACTGCTCGCCCGGATCGCCCCACCATTCCCGCACATGCGCTTCGCCCAGCCACCGCCGGATCAGCGGCAGGTCGGCCGCAGTCATCGGGCGGAAGGTGTAGCTTTGGGTCATCTAGCGACCATGGCGGAGCTGCACTCCCTCTCCCGCTTGCGGGAGAGGGTTTGGGAGAGGGTGCTTCCGCAACGGGACAGCCCCCAAGGGGAGGGAGCCCTCACCCGCGCCTTTGGCGCGACCTCTCCCGCAAGCGGGAGAGGTTACAGCCAGTCCTGGGCTCCGCTGTTCAATCACAGGCCTAGCCGGTCGCCAGGCTTTCGATGGTCACATTGCGGTTGGTGTAGACGCAGATGTCGGCGGCGATGTCGAGGGAGCGGCGGACGATGGTCTCGGCGTCCTTGTCGGTGTCGAGCAGGGCCCGCGCGGCCGCCAGTGCATAGTTACCGCCGGAGCCGATCGCCATCACGCCGGCCTCGGGCTCGAGCACGTCGCCGGTGCCTGTCAGCACCAGGGAGACGTCCTTGTCGGCCACGATCATCATGGCCTCCAGCCGCCGCAGGTAACGGTCGGTGCGCCAGTCCTTGGCGAGCTCGACCGCGGCGCGGGTCAATTGCCCCGGATATTGCTCGAGCTTGGCTTCCAACCGCTCAAAGAGCGTGAAGGCGTCGGCGGTGGCGCCGGCAAAGCCGCCGATGACGTCGCCCCTGCCGAGCTTGCGGACCTTCTTGGCGTTGGACTTGATCACGGTCTGGCCGATCGAGACCTGGCCGTCGCCGCCGATCACCACCTTGCCGCCCTTGCGGACCGTCAAGATCGTGGTGCCGTGCCAGCCCGGCGAGCTTTTCTGGGAATCCTGCATGAATGATCCTCGTTGTCCGGGCTGATTTAGGCGGTCGGGGGCGAGGGCACAACGGGCCGCTCCGGCCCCAATTTCGCTCACCATAGGCAGAAGTAGAGCCCGGCCAGCCGTTCCCGCAGTAGCGAAGGCGTCATGGGGCTGTTAAAAGACCCCCGTTTTCGGCCCCCGAGCATGATCCGGAAAAGTGGGCACCGGTTTTCCGACAAAGATCATGCTCAAATAAAGCGAAAGCTAGTTTTGATGCGCACCGCGACGATCAAGCGCAAGACCAAGGAAACCGACATCGAGGTCACCGTGAACCTCGATGGCACCGGCGTGTCCAATATCGCGACCGGCATCGGCTTTTTCGACCATATGCTCGATCTCCTCGCCCGCCATTCCCGCATCGACCTCACGGTCAAGGCGGTCGGCGACCTGCACATTGATCATCACCATACCACCGAAGACACCGGCATCGCGCTCGGCCAGGCGGTCAAGCAGGCGCTCGGCACCATGGCGGGCATCACCCGCTATGCCGGCGTGCACATGCCGATGGACGAGACCCTGTCGCGCGTCGTGATCGACATCTCCGGCCGCCCGGTCCTGGTGTTCAAGGTCGACTTCCCCCGCGACAAGATCGGTGAGTTCGACACCGAGCTCGTGCGCGAGTGGTTCCAGGCCTTCGCCATGAACGCCGGCGTGACTCTCCACGTCGAGACCCTATATGGCGATAACAGCCACCATATCGCCGAGTCCTGCTTCAAGGGTCTGGCGCGGGCGCTGCGGGCGGCGGTTGCGATCGATCCGAAGGCGGCGGGTGAAATCCCGTCCACCAAGGGCTCGCTCGGCGGCTGACATCTCCGTCGGTTGACGAAACGACGCCGGCGGCATCACTGAATTCTTGAGAACGGGGCATCACCATGCCTGTCTACACAGTTCATGCTCCCTCCCCTGCCGGAGCCGATCTGCGCGCGACCGACAAGTTCGTCTTCGTGCGCGACGGCTTCCATTTCTGGGCGATGATCTTCGGCCCGTTCTGGCTGCTGTGGAATCGGCTATGGCTGGCGCTGATCGGCTGGATCGTCTTCCTGGCTGCGTTCGATGCCGGACTGCACCGCCTCGGCGTCGGCCGCAGCTCGATCTTCTTCGCCAATATGATCGTTGCGGTGCTGATGGGGTTCGAGGCTTCCAGCCTGCGGCGCTGGACGCTGTCGCGCGGCAAGTGGCGGCAGCTCGATATCGTCATCTCCGACGACGAGGACACCGCCGAGCGCCGCTTCTTCGAGCGCTGGAGCCAGAAGCAGCACGGCATCGTCAACGATCAATGGGCCGTCGATCGTGGCGGCCCGCCGCCGACCCGCAATACGCCGGGCCAGCAATTCTCGAACCCGCCGCCAATTCCGGCCGGCGGCATCATTGGTTTGTTTCCAGAACCGGGAGGGTCAAGATGAGCATCGCCATCATCGATTACGGTTCCGGTAATCTGCATTCCGCCGCGAAAGCCTTCGAGCGCGCCGCGCGCAGCCTGGAGGACCCGCAAAAGGTCTTCGTCACGAGCGATCCGGATCAGGCTTACGGCGCCGATCGCCTGGTGCTGCCGGGCGTCGGCGCCTTCGCCGATTGCCGGCGCGGCCTCGACGCCGTCAACGGCATGGTCGAGGCGATCACCGAAGCGGTGCGGGTCAAGGCGCGGCCGATGTTCGGCATCTGCGTCGGCATGCAGCTGTTCGCCACCCGCGGCAAGGAGCATGTCATCACGCAGGGCCTGAACTGGATCGGCGGCGACGTCGAGAAGATCACGCCGCGCGACGAAAGCCTGAAGATCCCGCACATGGGCTGGAACACGCTCGACGTGCTGCGCGAGCACCCGGTGCTGAACAAGCTGCCGCTCGGCCCCAAGGGCCAGCACGCCTATTTCGTGCACTCCTACCACCTCAACGCCGCCAATGAGGCGGACGTGCTCGCGCGCGCCGACTATGGCGGGCCTGTCACCGCGATCGTCGCGAAGGACACCGCCATCGGCACGCAATTCCACCCCGAGAAGAGCCAGCGTTTTGGCCTCGCTCTGATCTCGAACTTTTTGCGATGGAAGCCGTGATTCTTTTCCCCGCGATCGACCTCAAGAACGGCCAGTGCGTGCGCCTCGAGCAAGGCGACATGGCGCGCGCGACCGTGTTCAACCTCAATCCCGCGGCGCAGGCGCAGAGCTTTGCCGAGCAGGGGTTTGAGTATCTCCACGTCGTCGATCTCGACGGTGCCTTTGCCGGCAAGCCGGTGAACGCGCAGGCTGTCGAGGCGATGCTGAAGACGATCAAGATCCCTGTGCAGCTCGGCGGCGGCATTCGCGACCTCGCGACCGTCGAAGCCTGGCTCGAAAAGGGCATCACCCGCGTCATCATCGGCACCGCCGCGGTGCGCGATCCTGAACTGGTGAAGGCTGCGGCCAAGAAATTCCCCGGCCGCGTCGCGGTCGGGTTAGACGCCCGCGACGGCAAGGTCGCGGTCGAGGGCTGGGCGGAGACCTCGCAGGTGACTGCTTTGGAGATCGCGCAGCGGTTCGAGGATGCCGGCGTTGCCGCCATCATCTTCACCGACATTGCGCGCGACGGCCTGCTCAAGGGCCTGAACCTGGACGCAACCATCGCGCTGGCCGACAGCATCTCCATCCCGGTGATCGCCTCCGGCGGCCTTGCCTCGATCGACGACGTCAAGGCGATGCTGACGCCGCGCGCATCGAAGCTCGCCGGCGCGATCGCTGGCCGTGCGCTCTATGACGGCCGGCTCGATCCCGCCACCGCCCTCACCCTGATCCGCAACGCGCGCGCCGCCTAGGAGACATCCGATGTTCAAGGTGCGCGTGATCCCCTGCCTCGACGTCAAGGACGGAAGAGTCGTCAAGGGCGTCAATTTCGTCGACCTGCGCGATGCCGGCGACCCCGTCGAAGCCGCGATCGCCTATGACGCCGCCGGCGCCGATGAGCTCACCTTCCTCGACATCACCGCGACCCATGAGAACCGCGGCATCATGCTCGACGTGGTCCGCCGCACGGCGGAGGCCTGCTTCATGCCTGTGACCGTCGGCGGCGGCGTGCGCGAGGTCGACGATATCAAGACGTTGCTGCGCGCCGGCGCGGACAAGGTCTCGATCAACAGCGCCGCGGTGTCGCGGCGCGAGTTCGTCAAGGAAGCGGCCGAAAAATTCGGCGAGCAGTGCGTGGTGGTCGCGATCGACGCCAAGCGGGTCAAGCGCCCGGGCGGTGACCGCTGGGAGATCTTCACCCATGGCGGCCGCAACGCGACCGGCATCGACGCCATCGAATATGCCCAGGAAGTGGTCTCGCTCGGCGCCGGTGAAATCCTGCTGACCTCGATGGACCGCGACGGCACAAGGCAGGGGTTCGATATCCCGCTGACTCGGGCGATCGCCGACAGTATTCCCGTTCCCGTAATCGCCTCGGGCGGCGTCGGCAATCTCGACCACCTCGTCGACGGTATCCGCGACGGACACGCCACGGCAGTGCTGGCGGCCTCGATCTTCCATTTCGGGGAATTCACCGTCCGCGAGGCCAAGGAGCACATGGCCCGGCGCGGCCTGCCCATGCGCCTGGATGCCTGACGACTCCCGCTCCTGAAAATGCTACATAGGCCGTTGGGCTTGGCTGCCGTGGCCAGGTGTGCTGCCAAGTGTGTTTCCGAGTAGTTCCGATGCCGCGTTTCACGATCCACGATCTGGCCGAGACCATCGACGCCCGCGCCGCGGCCGGCGGCGAGGGCTCCTATACCCGCAAGCTCCTGGACAAGGGCGCCGAGCATTGCGCCAAGAAGTTCGGCGAGGAAGCAGTCGAAACCGTAATCGCAGCAGTCGAAAACGATCGCGCGCATCTGATCGCCGAAGGTGCCGATCTGCTCTATCATTTCCTTGTGCTTTTGAAGGCACGCGGCATAAAGCTGGAAGAGGTCGAGGCCGCGCTGGGCAAGCGAACCTCGATGTCAGGGTTGGAAGAAAAAGCTTCGCGTAAAGAGTGAGCAAGTCGCAACGGAAAGGCGGCGTCATGGATATCCGCGCACCCGAGCAGCAGTATAATCCGTACCGGGTCTATACCCGCGAGCAATGGGCGCGGTTGCGCGACGACACGCCGATGACGCTGGAGCCGGGCGAGTTCGACCGGCTGCGTTCGCTGCACGATCGCCTCGACTTGCAGGAGGTCGAGGACATCTACCTGCCGCTGTCGCGGCTGCTGTCGATCTATGTCGACGCGATGCAGCGCCTGTATTACGCGGAGCGCCAGTTCCTCAACATCCGCGACCGCAAGATGCCCTACATCATCGGCGTCGCCGGCTCGGTCGCGGTCGGAAAATCCACCACGGCCCGCGTGCTCCAGGCGCTGCTGGCGCGCTGGTCGCCGCGCCCGAAGGTGGACCTGATCACGACCGACGGTTTTCTGTACCCGAATGCCGTGCTCGACCGGCAGGGCATCATGCAGAAGAAGGGTTTTCCGGAGAGCTACGACCTGCCGCTGCTGCTTGGCTTCCTCTCCGACATCAAGGCCGGCCGCCGCCACGTCCGCGCCCCGGTCTATTCGCATCTGACCTACGACATCGTGCCGAACCAATGGGTGGAGATCGACCAGCCCGACATCCTGATCGTCGAGGGCGTCAACGTGCTGCAAACCGGCAAGTTGCCGCGCGACGGCAAGGCGGTGCCCGTGGTCTCCGACTTCTTCGATTTCTCGGTCTATATCGATGCCGACGAAGCGGCGCTGCGGCGCTGGTACATCAAGCGCTTCCTGGCGCTGCGCGACACCGCGTTCACCAATCCCAAATCCTACTTCAACCGCTACGCGCTGTTGTCCGACGAGGAGGCCACCGCCACCGCGATCGCGATCTGGGAACGCACCAACCTCGCCAATCTCGAGGACAACATCCTGCCGACCCGTCCCCGCGCGACGCTCATCCTGAAAAAGGGCCCCGACCACGTGGTCGAGAGCGTGGCGCTGCGGCGGCTGTAAGCGCGCCGGCTGACAAGGCCTGGCTTGTTCGGGCAGAGTGTCTTTTGTCGCAGGCCGACAAAAGGTTTTTGGCTATGACGCATCGAAGGCGCGATGGGCTCCATGGTTGACCGTCACGCCGGGTAGCGGGTCAATTCCGGACCTCTTGTTGCTCTTTCGAGCCGACGAAGATGTGCCACGCCGTCAGAAACATTGCGGCGACGAGCGGGCCAATGACAAAGCCGTTCGCGCCGAAAGTCGCAAGGCCGCCCAGGGTGGCGAGCAGCACAACATAGCTTGGCATTCGGATTGACTGGCCGACCAGGACAGGGCGGAGAAAGTTGTCGGCAAGACCGATCACGAAGGTGCCGAAAACGAGCAGGATCATTCCCTTCGTGACTGCGCCTGCCACGAGCAGGTAGAGGCCGACCGGAACCCAGACCAGGGCGGAGCCGAGCACAGGCAGAAGTGAAAGTAGCGCCATGAGGGCGCCGGCCAGCAGCGGCGCAGTCAGGCCGAGCAGCCAGAAGATCAGCCCGCCAAGCGCTCCCTGGATCAGCGCAACCAGTATGATCCCCTTGATCGTCCCGCGAACCGAAAGGGTGAACGCATCCAGAATCGCGGCGGTGTGGCTCCTACGCAGCGGCAGCGCGTCGCGGATGCGCAGGTTCAGCTCGTCACCGTCGCGCAGGAAAAAGAACAGCAGGTATAGCATCACGAGCAAGCTTGCGACGAACTCCACCGTCAACTGACCGATGTTGATCGCGTGGCCGGCCAGCTGCTGGCCGGCCGGGACGACAAGGCTCGAGAGGCGTTCCTTCAGGGCCGAAAGATCAATCCCGGCCAGACGGTCCGAGACGGACGCGGCCCAGTCGGGCAGCGCGGATTTCAGTTGCTGCAGGGGATGAGCGAAACTGATCTCCCCGGTCTGAACACGCTGATACAGCTCCCCTCCCTGCTCGACGAGCGAGGCGATCACGACGGCCACAGGGATCAGGACCATGACGACCACGACGAGGACGGTGGAAAGTGCCGCAAGGTTGCGCCATTCCGGGAACGTTTCCAGGCAAAGTCGATAGAGTGGCGCGAAGATGATCGCCAGCAGCGTCGCCCACAACAATGCGCCGGAGAACGGCCATAGCAGCCAGCCGAACGCGACGGAGATTGCCGCAAGCAAGACGAGGAATGAGCGGTCTTCCGATGTTCTCACGTGTCGCCGGCCTTTCAGTCGCTCCTCACGGGACGTTGGTATCACAGGACTGCGGCGGGGCGGCAAGTCACGCCCGTCCCGTCGCGCAGGCGGCCGGGTTCGATGCGGTCTGTCACCTGCCGGCCTTCGCGCTCCAGTCCGCAGGCTTGATGCGCCCTGCAAAGGCGGCCGGGCCGGAGCCGCTGGCCTTGTAGACGAAAGCTTCGCCCTCCTGCACGTCGCCGGCATCCTTGCCAAAGGCATCGGCGATATTCGTCTTGTGGGTGACCAGGAACGTGTTGGTGCCGGCCTTCGGCGGTGCATCGACGAGCTGTCGCACGGACTGGCCGGCCTTGGCATTTGCGCCGGCCGGGTTTGCCATTCCCGATGCGCTGGCGTTGCTGCTGTCTGTCAACGCGTCGACCGGCCTGACCTCGCGGCCGGAGATCAGCTTGCCGGTCTCGATCGCGCGGTTCAGCCGGCTGGTGTAGACATCGCCGATCGGGATCGCGAGCTCCTTGACCGCCGCCCCGATCTGGCGCGCCATGTCCCTGCCCTTTTCACTGAGCTGACGCTGGGCGCTCATGTCGTCGAACCTGAAGGGGTAGACGTCCTTTTGGCTATCGTCGGTCGCAGTGTGCCGAAAGATCAGCACGTAGCCGCCTTGCTTGAGCGATGAGACGAGATCCGGCGTATCGGCGGCGGCGTGTCGGGAGAATCCGGCGAGAAGGACAATGACTGCGAGGCGGCAAAGCACGTTCATGTGCGACATCCTCTTTGCAAATGCCCCGGAGGATGGTGACGCGCCGTGCAGCCGACTTCAATTGGCGATTGCCAGCCGAGGTGAGGTTCCCGTAAATCCGGGATCAGCCCGCCAGCTGCCGCGACGCCGCCAGTCCCGCCAGCGCTTCGTCCAGCTTGTCGCGGTCGAGCGGCTTGATCAGGAATCCGTTCATGCCGGCCTCGAAGCAGGCGTAGCGGTCCTCCACCAGCGTATTGGCGGTGAGCGCGAGGATCGGCGTGTGGTGGCCGCCGGTGGCGGCCTCATGCGCGCGGATGCGCTTGGTCGCTTCGATGCCGTCGAGCTGCGGCATCTGGATGTCCATCAGCACGAGATCATAGGGCGTGCCGGCCGAGCCGGCAGCGAGCCAGGATTCCAGCGCGGCCTCGCCATGGACGGCGATGACGACGCGGTGGCCGAGCTTGGTCAGCAGCGAGCGCATCAGCAGCGCGTTGATCTCGTTGTCCTCGGCGACGAGGACCGAGAGCCCCCTTGCCGGCGCCGCGCTCGTGGATTCCACCGGAGGCTCCGGCGCAAGCTCGGGCGAGGCAACCTCCGGGGTCAGCGCGAGGCGTGCGGCGAGCGAGGCCGCGCGCAGCGGCTTCACCAGAAAACCGGTGAACGCCGCCGACTGCTTTTCATGGCGCGAGCTCGACGTCAGCAGCACCAGCCGTTGCGGCGCATGGGCGCGGGCCACTTCGACCAGCCGGTCGGCAATTGCAGGGCCGATCGCGCGATCGACCAGCACCGCGTGCCATGAGCGTTCCGGCAGCAGCGCTTCCGCGACCGTGGCGTCGGTCACCAGGCAGGTCTGGCTGCCCCAGCGCTCCAGGCGCCGCGCGATCAGCGAGGCCTCGATGCCCTCGGCAATCAGGAGGATCGACTTGCCGGTGAGGTCGGGGCTCGGGAACGCGGTCTGCCCCGCGCGGGCCTCTGACGGCGCGAGCGGCACCGCGACCTCGAAGGTCGAGCCCTTGCCCGGTTCGCTCGCGAGTGTGATCCGGCCGCCCATGCGCTTGACGATGCGCTCGCTGATGGCAAGACCGAGCCCGGTGCCGCCATAGGTGCGGGCGACGCGCTCGTCGGCCTGCTCGAACTCGCGGAAGATGCGTTGCTGCGCTTCGGCTGCGATGCCGATGCCGGTGTCGCGGACGAGAAAGCTGATCTCGTTCGGCCAGATGCCGGGCTCGACGATCAGCGCGACACCGCCGCTTGCGGTGAACTTGATGGCGTTGCCGGCGAGGTTGAGCAGCACCTGGCGCAGCCGCGCGGCGTCGCCGACCACCTCGAGCGGCAGGCGCTCGTCGACATAGGCGGCGATCTCGAGCGTCTTCGCCTGCGCGCGGGGCGCGAGCAGCTCGGTGATCTCCTCGATCAGGGTCGAGAGCGCGAAGGGGCGTTGCTCGAGATCGAGCTTGCCGGCTTCGATCTTGGAATAGTCGAGCAGCTCCTCGATCAGCGCCATCAGCGCTTCGCCGGAGGTCTTCACGGCCTTCGCGTAGGTCGCCTGCTCCAGCGTCAGCGTGGTGTCGAGCAAGAGGCCGCCCATGCCGATGATGCCGTTGAGCGGCGTGCGGATCTCGTGCGAGGCCATCGCGAGGAAACGCGATTTGGCGCGGTTGGCGGCATCGGCCTGGTCGCGGGCGTCGGACAAGGCGCGCTCGGTCTCGGTGCGGTCGGTGACGTCGCGCCCTACACTCTGCAATTCGGCCGGCTGGCCGGCGTCGAGGCGGACATAGCCCTCGCGCCAGGCGATCCAGCGCGCGCCGAGCGGGGTTGCGATCTTCTGGTCGTGAACGCGTGTGCCACTGCTTTCGCGGGCACTGTCGCCCTGCTCCAGCACGTCGAAATCAAAGCGCGTGCCGACCAGCGCGCCGCGCGCCTGTCCCGCGAGCGCGCAATAGGCGTCGTTGGCAAAGGTGATGCGGTTCTGGTGATCGCGCAGCACGATCAGGTCGCCCTGCTGTTCGAACAGGCTGCGGGCGCGCTCCTCGGCTTCCTTCAGCTCCCAATTGCGATCGATCAGTGCCTCGTTGTGGGCGGCGAGCTTGCGCAGCCGCTTGTTGACGAAACGCAGCCGCATGCTGAGCGTCGCGAGGCCAAGGCAGGCGAGCGCGAACAGGAAGCTCGCGCCGATCGCAAAGGTGTGGGGATCGTAACCGGAATTCTCGGAGCGGCTGCCGGAGACAAAGCCATAAGCGCCGCCGAACGTCGCCGAGAAGATCATGAAGGAGCGGATCGCGAAGGCAATGCGGGGGTGCTGCCGCCTGAAGCGGCGCATGCGCACCTTGATCCGGAACGTCCGACCCATCGCCACCGACCCCGACTCTTAAAACCCCGCGCTCGCCGCTGCGACGATGTCCCGCCGACCTTGCGAACAGCTTGAGGCTTTCGGGTCGCCTCCAAACAAGGTTGACGAGGTGTTAACGCCTCAGAGCATGATCCGGAAAAGTGTGCAGCGGTTTTCCGGAAAGATCATGCTCCGACACCAACTCTGAAGCGGGATAATCATCGCGCTTCAGAGCGAGGCGGCCTGGAACGGGCGGTGACCGTCGTGGGCGCCGACGATCAGCGCCGCTGCCTCGCGCTGCGAAAACGTCTTCGAGCGCACATAGATGCGATAGTCGGCCGGCCCGTCCGTGGAGAGGTAGATCACCGGTCCGCCGTCGACCGGCTGCGCGGCAATCGTGATGAGCCGGGTCTGCGGATTGGCCTGGCAGGAGTCCGGCTCGGCGCCGAGGCCGTCGTCCACGACCGCGAAGTCCGCACCGTCCGCATCGTCGGTGATCTGGACCCGCACCGTGGCCCGCGTCGGATCGTCTGTGAAGGCGACATGGATGCCGGCCGTCCAGAACAGCGATGTCAGCTCGACGGAGGTGTCGCCCAGCGCGATGCAGGGATGTGAGACCGATCCGATCTCGCTGCGGGCAAACACCGCAGCCGCCAACAGGGGAACAACCGAGGCCAGGATCTTGAAACGCAACATGACACTCTACTCGCCGGGCCCGTCCGGGAACTTGTGGGCCTTATGGTTTGCAGAGCGTAAAGGAAACTCGTTACCGCCGGGTTGATGCGCGGAATGATCAAGCCATCTGGCGTACATCCTCCGCGAGTGCGCGGTAGGACAGCGCTTCGGCGAGATGCAGCCGGCCGATCTTGTCGGCGTTGTCGAGGTCGGCGAGCGTGCGCGCCACGCGCAGCACGCGGTGATAGCCGCGCGCCGACAGCCGCATGGTCTCGGCGGCGTCGCGCAGCAGCTTGGCGCCTTGCGCGTCCGGCTTGGCGATGTCTTCCAGCACGGAGGCAGGCGCCTCGGCATTGGTGCGGACATTCGGCAGGCCGATATCTGTGTAGCGCGCAAGCTGGATGTCTCGCGCCGCCGCCACGCGCGCGGCAACCTCGGCCGATCCCTCCGCCGGCGGCGGCAGGATCAGGTCGGCCGCGGTCACCGCCGGAACCTCGATGCGCAAATCGATGCGGTCCATCAAGGGCCCCGAGATGCGCGCCTGGTAGTCGCCGGTGCAGCGATCGATGCGGCCGCGCTTGCAGGCATAGCCGGGCTCGAAGGCGTTGCCGCAGCGGCAGGGATTCATCGCCGCGACCAGCATGAAGCGGGCAGGGTAGGTGACGCGATGATTGGCGCGGGACACCGAGACCTCGCCGTTCTCCAGCGGCTGGCGCAGCGAATCCAGCACGCGCGGATCGAACTCCGGCAGCTCGTCGAGGAACAGCACGCCCTGATGCGCGAGCGAGATCTCGCCGGGCTTGGCGCGCATGCCGCCGCCGGTGAGCGCGGCCATGCTGGCGGAATGATGCGGCGAGCGGAACGGGCGCCGCGCGGTCAGCGCGCCGCCCTCGATCTCGCCGGCAACGGAGGCGATCATCGAGACCTCGAGCAGCTCGCCCGGCGACAGCGGCGGCAGGATCGAGGGCAGGCGCGCCGCCAGCATCGACTTGCCGGCGCCGGGTGCGCCGATCATCAGCAGGTGATGTCCGCCGGCGGCCGCGATCTCCAGCGCCCGCTTGGCGCTTTCCTGGCCCTTGATGTCGCGCAGGTCGAGCTTTGAGGCGGCGGCCTCGTGCACTTTCGGCGAGGGCCGCGACAGCACCTGCGTGCCCTTGAAGTGGTTGGCGATCTGGATCAGCGATTGTGCGGCGATGATCTGGATGTCCGGGCTCGCCCAGGCCGCTTCCGAGCCGCAGGCGGCCGGACAGATCAAGCCTTCCTCGCGCACATTGGCGCCGATCGCGGCGGGAAGAACGCCGGCCACAGGCGCGATCGAGCCGTCGAGGCCGAGCTCGCCGAGCACGGTGAAGCCGGTCAGCGCATCCGGCGGAATCGCGCCGATTGCCGCCATCAGCCCGAGTGCGATCGGCAGGTCGTAATGGCTGCCTTCCTTGGGCAGATCGGCGGGGGCCAGATTGACGATGATCCGCCGCGCCGGCAGCGCCAGGCCCGAGGCGATCAGCGCCGAGCGGACCCGCTCGCGCGCCTCGGACACCGCCTTGTCCGGCAGGCCGACGATGGCAAAGGCCGGCAGGCCCGGCGCGACCTGCACCTGCACGTCGACCGCGCGGGCCTCGATCCCTTCAAAGGCGACGGTAGAAACCCGTTGAACCATGCCGAACCAGCCTGCCCTCTCGCACAATCGAGGGTAGCAGAGCCGGCCACCCTCCGCAAGAACAATACGGGAACATATCCGGCGCCGCGCAAGCCCTAACCAATCGTAAACAGGACGCGGACACTACGCGTCGAATGCAAGCTTCTGTCCTCAGCACATCCCAACGAATGTCCGCTACTCCTAGGGCTGCGGGATGGGCCGTGATCTAACAAGTGAACAATCAAAATGCTTGCAAATCGCCGGAGAAGCGAACGTCGGGTGTGCAGCCGGCTCGCCAAGATTCACTTTGGCGCGGGCTCGCTGCCGCGAGATTGCACGATCACCGATATTTCGGACGGGGGCGTGAAAGTGGTGGCGGAATTCCTGGAAGTGCCGCCGCAATTCACCATCATCTTCGCGCCGGACTATTCCCGCCAGTGCCGCCTGCGCTGGCGCATCGGGTGCGAGTTCGGCGCCGAGTTCACCGATTAGACTGCGGGGCTCACGTCCTTAACGGGAATTTAGCGTTAATCGGTAAGCATCCCTGATCAGTCGCCGAGTGATCAGAGTATGTCCAAGCGTTTGTCCCTTGCCTCTCGCCCGGCGAGATATCTGCTGTCCGCGCTTGTGCTCCTTGCCCTCGGCGGCTGTCAGACCACTGGCATCGAGGACATCACCGGCGCGCTCGGCGGCAAGTCGGAAGCCGCGAGCAAGGCAGACGGCAAGCCGGACATGGACGCACTGCGCGAGCGTTATCGCGCCAAGCCCAGCGATCCCAACGTCGCGCTCGACTACGGCAAGGCGCTGCGCGAGAGCGGGCAGAGCGCCCAGGCGGTCGCGGTGCTCGAGCAGGCCGTGCTCGGCCATCCCCGCAACAAGGCGCTGCTCGCCGGCTACGGCCGCGCGCTCGCCGACAACGGCAATTTCCAGCAGGCTTTCGACGTTCTGAGCCGCGCGCATACGCCGGAGGATCCGGACTGGCGCATCCTGTCGGCGCAGGGCGCGGCGCTCGACCAGCTCGGTCGCAACGAAGAGGCGCAGCAATATTACGCGACCGCGCTGAAGATCGTGCCGGACGAGCCGCAGGTTCTGTCCAATCTCGGCCTGTCCTATGTGCTGCAAAACAATCTGCCCAAGGCCGAACAGGTGCTCGGCCGCGCCCATCAGCGCAATCAGAACGATGCGCGGATCCGTGCCAATCTCGCGCTCGTGCTGGGATTGCAGGGCCGCGAGGCCGAGGCTGAAATCCTCGTGAAGGCAGATTTGCCGCCGGACCAGGCGGCGGCGAAGATCACGGCGTTGCGGCAGCTGCTGGCGAAGAAGCAGCAGCAGCGGGCCGAGAAGTAGTCCGCCAACTCGTTGGTTTCTGTTTGACGTGTTGTCTCGACGCTGGCGCCTACGACGCCTTGCGATGCGGCGCGGATGCGCGGCCCGAGCGGCCCTTCAGCTTCTTCAACAGCGGTCCGAGCAGCGAGCGCTTCGGCTTCTTCACCTCGCCGCGCCCGGCAAGGCGGTTCGCCATGTTCTGGAACAGCGCGGTGGTGCGGTGGCTCTTGGAGACCTCCGCGATCATCTGGCCGTTGTTGGCGGCGGTCGAGAACAGCTTCGAATCGAACGGGATCACCGCGATCGGCTGGCTCTCCATGGTCTTGGCGAAGGACTTGACGTCGATCTCCGCGCGCTTGTGCATGCCGACCTGGTTGATGCAGTACAGCGGCGGCCGGTCGTTCGGCCGCGCCGTCTTCAGTACGGTCAGCATGTTCTTGGTGTTGCGCAAATTCGCGAGATCGGGCTCGGCCACGATCACGATGTCGTCGGCGTTGATCAGCGCGCGCCGCGTCCAGCCCGACCATTGATGGGGAACGTCGAGCACGATGCAGGGCGTGGTCATGCGCAGCGTGTCGAACACCGCGTCGAAGGCTTCCGCGCCGAAATCGTAAACCCGGTCAAGGGTGGCGGGCGCGGCCAAAAGGCTGAGGCGCTCGGTGCATTTGGCGAGCAGGCGCTCCATCAGCGCCGTGTCGGGCCGGTCCTGCGACAGCACTGCGTTGGCGATGCCCTGCACCGGGTCCTGGTTGTAGTCGAGGCTCGCGGTGCCGAAGGCGAGGTCGAGGTCGATCACGACGGAATCGAGCGCGAGGTCGCGGGCGATTGTCCAGGCCACATTGTGCGCGACGGTGGACGCGCCGACGCCGCCCTTGGCGCCGACCACCGCGATGACGCGGCCGGTGATGATGGCTTCGGACGCCGAGAACAGGCTGCAGATCGAACGGACCACGTCGATCGTTTCGACCGGTCCCACCACATAGTCGTTGACGCCGCGGCGCACCAGCTCGCGATAGGGCGCGGTGTCGTTGGGATTGCCGATCACGACCACGCGGGTCCCGGGATCGCAGACGCCGGCGAGATCGTCCAGGCCCTCGAGGATGTCGCGCGTGCCGTCGGATTCGATCACGATCACGTTCGGCGTCGGCATCGTCTCATAGACTTCGATCGCCGCGGCGAGGCCGCCTTCCTTGGCGGTCAGGTGCGCCTTGGCCAGCCGGCGATCCTCTCCCGCCGCGGTTACCGCGGCGAGCGTCTGGTCGGTCTCGCAAAAGGCCTGCACCGAGATGCGAGGAACCGGCGCAATGTGCTCCTCGGGGTGCCGCGGATGGTCCGTTTCTTCGTCGTTGACGCTCGTCATTTGCCTGTGTCGCTGAGCTTGGCCTTGTCGGCCTCGGGGCTGGGAGTCGCGATCGCCGCGCCCTTGCGATAGCGATCGAAGGCGATGTCGCGACGTGCGGTATAGACCGGCGTTTCGGCACGCGGCTGCTCGAGGTCGGCGGGGTTGTCGATCATCGCCGCGAGGTTGCGCTGGCTGGCGCAGCCCAGATTGAAGTACGGGTGGTTCTCGTTGTAGCCGGGGTCGAGGATGGACGGACCGACGTCTTCGGGCCACAGCCCGCAGGGACCGGCGACCGCGGCGATGCGGGAATAGCTCAGGCGGATGGTCGGCAGCAGTCCGGGATCCTCGGGCCGATAGGGATGCTGGACGATCGCGCGCGACGGCACGCCGCCGGATGCGAGCACGGAACGGATCTCATGATAGGTCGTCGCGGCGGCACGCGAATTCGCGCTGCCGATCGGCACGTCGACGACGACGGACCCGGTGCCTTCGCGCACCCAGTCCCCGGCGATGCCCGCGACGTCGGACTGCTGTGCGGCCGAGAGGCCGCCTCTCGCCTTGCCGACGAAAATCACGATCGACTTTTTGGCTTCCTGCACCGCGATCGGATGGCGCTGGCGATAATCGGTCGGCACGGTCTGGGTGACGATCTCGCCCGTGGTGTTGCACGCACCCAGCATGACGGAGAGCCCCGTCAGCACCAGCGCGACGCTTAAGCCGCGACGTCGATCGGCCATGGTCTTCGTCATCGCTTGATCCCCTCTTGCCCCGATCCTTGCCCCGTTCCCCAAGCCGTCCGCCGGTCTCAGTCGATGATGAAGCCGAAATCGCCGCGGGCGCCGTCGATCGGATCGACGCGGCGCGCGATGCCATAGAGCCGGTTCATGCGGCCGAGCAGCGCCGTCTGTGCATCCGAGGCCGGCGCGAAGCCGTCGTCGGGCCGCGACAATTCCTTCTGGGCGACCGCGCGCACCACATAGGGCGTCACGATCACCATCAGCTCGGTCTCGTTGTTGACGAAGTCCTGGCTGCGGAACAGCGCGCCGATGATCGGCACCTGGTCGACGCCGGGCAGGCCGTTGATCGCCTGCTTGGTCTGCTGCTGGATCAGGCCGGCCATCGCCATCGAGCCGCCCGAGGGAATCTCGAGCGTGGTCTCGGCGCGGCGGGTCTGGATCGAGGGGATGGTGACTGAGCTGGTCTGGCTCGCGGACACCGCCTGTGTCACGGAGATGGCGTTCTGGTTCGACAGCTCCGAGACCTCGGTCATCACGCGCAGGCTGATACGTCCTTCGCTGAGCACGACCGGCGTGAAGTTCAGGGAGATGCCGAACTTCTTGTAGGTGATCTGGGTGGTACAGACGTGGGTGACCGGATCGCAGGCATATCCTCCCGGGATCGGGAATTCGCCGCCCGCGATGAAGGTCGCGGATTCGCCCGAGATCGCCGTCAGGCTCGGCTCGGCCAGCGTCCGCATCACGCCGGCGGTTTCCATCGCCCGCATCGTGGCGTTGACGGTGGCCACGCCTTTTGCGAGTCCGGTAACACCGAGCCCGTTGCTGCTGACGAGCGGGCCGCCGGAGACCGAGAACGGGTTGGAATTGTTGAAGTTCACGACCGCGGTGCCGGCGTTCAGGCTGGCGCTGAGATCGACGCCCAATTGCTTGACGATGTCGCGGCGCACTTCGCCGACGACGACCTTGAGCATCACCTGGTCGCGGCCGCGCACCACGATGTTGTTGACCACCTTCTCGGAGCCGCCGACCAGCTTTGCGGCGACTTCACCGGCCTGCTGCGCCTCGACCGGGCTCGACACCGAGCCGGTCAGCATCACGCTGTCGCCGATGCCTTCAATTTGCACGCCCGGCAACGACTGGCGCAGCGCGGCACGCATGCCGTTGAGGTCTCGCTTCACCGCGATGTCGTAGGCGGCGACCTGCTGGCCGTCGGCGGTGAAGAACACGACGTTGGTCTGGCCGACCTGGCCGCCGATGATATAGGCGCGCTGGGCCGAGCGGATCACCGCGTTGGCGATCTTGGGATCGGCCACCAGCACATCCTTGACCTCGCGGGGCAGGTCGATGACGACCGACTTGCCGACGCCGAGCGACAGGAAGCGCGTCTTCGCCGGCGCGATCGTCCCGACCGATGCCACGCCAAGATCCGGCGCCTGCAGCGGCGCCTGGTCGCCGACCGGCGCTTCGGCGGCGCTGACGAGGCCAGGCGCTGCGAGCAGCCCCAGTGTCAACATAGCCCCCGTCCAGAACGTGCGTGCGCGATTCCCCCGAATGCGCAAGCCCGCCCGATCATCCCCGTAGTTCATGCTATCCCCATCACTTCTGTGACGTCAGTTGTCGCACCTGGACGCCGTAGCGGATCACGTTGACTCCGCCGGAACGCTTGATCGCCAGGTCCTCGGCCGTGAGTTCGGTTGCGTTGGCATCGACGATGCTCCGCAGCGCAAGCTGGAGCGTGCCGCCCTGGCGCGCCGCGGTGAGCGTTGCGACCTGGTCCGGCTTGAGCTCGAGCGTGACGGTCTTGCCGACAACGGCGTTCTGGCCGTCCTTTTCCTTCGGTGCCTGGTCGATCGCGAGCACGCGGATGTTGGTCAGGATGACCTCGGACAGGATGAGGTCGTTGCCGGCGGTCGGGCCGTTGACGTCGGGATTCTTCAGGCGGCGGGTCAGGACGATGTCGACGCGGTCGTTCGGCAGGATGAAGCCGCCGGCGCTGGTCTCGGCTGTAACGTCGGTGGAAACGGCGCGCATGCCCGACGGCAGAATCGCGGCCATGAAGCCGGAGCCCTCGGCCCGCACCAGCTTCTGCTCGCGGATCGGCTCGCCCTGCATCAACGGCACGCGCGCGATCGAGCCGGCGATCTGGGTCTGCGCCTCGGGCCTGCTGTCGCGGCGGATGAAGGCGCCGCTGGCGGTTGCCGCCGGCCAGGACTGCCATTGCAGATCCTCTGGCTTCACGGCTTGGCCAAGCTGGATATCGTTTTTCGCGACGAGAACCTCAACCGTCGGCAGCTTCTCGGCGACGGGAAGCGCGGGCGCGGGCTTGTTGTCGTAGCCGCTCGCCAGATACGCAGCGACGCCGCCGGCGCCCAGTGCGATGACGAGAACGACAATGCGTGCGGTATTCATACGCCTCTACTCTTACGCGGGGCACTCGAACCGCACGTGGCGGGTTCCCCGTGTCGATGAGTAGGGAGTAAAAGTATAAGGGGTGTTGCGGTTACGAATGCGACGGCCGGCTACGGCCCGAGTTCTGGGCAGATGGTGAACGTGGCGTTATTCGGTCGGCCAGCGGCCCCCGTAGATTCACGCAGTGCGGACGTTCATTCGAACGATGCGCGCGGTGTCATGGTGAATGGGTGGTTAGTGACGTGGGAGCTGGCGTCGCGCCGTCATGCCAACAAGACGGAAGCAATGCGCCACATCATCGGTGTCGTCCTGGCGTTCGCCAGGACGACGTTGGGAGAGACAGCGTGCGAGCCCTACTTCGCCCGCTTCTGCTCGATCGTGTCCCAGACCTTCGCCGCCACGTCCGGGCCGCCGAGCCGCGCGATGGCGCGGATGCCCGTTGGCGATGTCACGTTGATCTCGGTGAGGTTGCCGTTGATGACGTCGATGCCGACGAACAGCAGGCCGCGTTCGCGCAGCGCCGGGCCGACGGTGGCGCAGATCTCGCGCTCGCGCGGGGTGAGCTCGGTCTCCTGCGCCGCGCCGCCGCGCACCATGTTGGAGCGGAGGTCGTCGGCAGCGGGCACGCGGTTCACCGCGCCGGCGAACTCGCCGTTGACCAGGATGATGCGCTTGTCGCCGTGCTTCACCTCGGGGATGAACTGCTGGATCACCCAGGGCTCCTTGAACGTGACCGTGAACATGTCGAACAGCGAGCCGAAATTCATGTCCTGCGGCATCACGCGGAACACCGCCGCGCCGCCATGGCCGTGCAGCGGCTTCATCACGACGGCGCCGTGCTTGTCTCGGAACGCGTTGATCTCGTCGAGGTCGCGCGAGATCAGGGTCGGCGGCATCAGCTGCGGAAAGTTCATCACGAACAGCTTTTCCGGCGCGTTGCGCACCGAGGCCGGATCGTTGACGACCAGCGTCTTCGGATGAATCCGCTCCAGGAAATGCGTCGAGGTGATGTAGGCGAGGTCGAACGGCGGGTCCTGGCGCAGCAGCACCACGTCGAAGCCGTTGAGCGCCTCGCGCTTGGGCTCCCCGAGGGTGAAATGGTCGCCGGGCTCGTCGCGCACGGTCAGGAGCTGCACCGGCGCGACCAGCTCTTCGCCGATCATCGAGAGCTTGTCGGGCGTGTAATAGGACAGGCCGTGGCCGCGCTTCTGCGCCTCCAGAAGCAGCGCGAAGGTGGAATCGCCCTTGATATTGATGCGGGCGATGGGGTCCATCTGGACGGCGACGTTCAGTTTCATGGTCTGCCTTTCAGGTCGAGGCGTCGAATGCTGCCAACACATGGCGTGGAAGTGATCGCGGCGCAATCAGCATGGCGTCGAATCGCAATTCGAATTCGGCATGCTCGGGATGCGCTGCGAGCCAGCCTTGCGCGGCGTCGATGATGCGCTGCTGCTGGCGCGGCGTCACCGCATAGGCCGCATCATCGAGGCTGGCGCGTGCCTTGACCTCGACGAAGGCGATCAAATTGCGCCGGCGCGCCACGATGTCGATTTCGCCATGCGGGGTGCGATAGCGCTTGGCTAGGATGCGATAGCCTTTGGCCATGAGATAGGCGGCGGCGCGGCTCTCCGCAGAGATGCCGGTGCGGAACGCGGCAACGCGCTCGGGCGAGGCGACTTTCGGTTCCGCTCCGCCCTCAGGCTTCGCCATCGCCGCCCCGCAAATCTTTTGCGAGCTCGAGTGCGCGGGCATAGACCTCGCGCCGCGGCCGGCCGGACAGCGCGACGGCATGGGCCACGGCGTCCTTGACGCTGTGCGTCGCCAGCTGCGCGCGCAGCAGGTCGTCGAGCGCATGCGATGTCAGCATCTCGGCGTCCGCCGCAGGCGGTGCGATCACCAGCACGAACTCGCCGCGCGTCTCCAGCGCATCTGCCTCGCGTGCCAGCTCGGTCAACGTCGCGCGCGAAATCTCCTCGTGCAGCTTCGTCAGCTCGCGGCAGATCGCGGCCTCGCGCGTCCCCATGATCTCGGCGAGATCGGCGAGCGTGTCCTGCACGCGGTTGCCGGACTCGAACATCACCAGCGTCGCATCGATGCGGGCAAGCTCGGCAAGGCGCGAGCGGCGCGCGGCGGATTTTGCCGGCAGAAAGCCCTCGAAGAAGAAGCGGTCGGTCGGCAGCGCGGCGACCGACAGCGCCGCCAGCACCGAGGAGGGGCCGGGCAGCGCATAGACGGCATGGCCGGCGGCGCACACCTCGCGCACCAGCTTGAAGCCGGGATCGGAGATCAGCGGCGTGCCGGCGTCCGACACCAGCGCGATTGAGCCGCCCTGCGAAAGCCGCTCCAGGATCTTCGGGCGCGCCGCCTCGGCATTGTGCTCGTGATAGGGCTTGAGCTGCGCCGAAATGTCGTAGCGCTCGGTCAGGCGCCGCGTGATGCGGGTGTCCTCGCAGGCGATGACGTCGACCCCGGCGAGCGTCTGAAGCGCGCGCAGCGTGATGTCGCCGAGATTGCCGATCGGGGTCGCGACCAGATAGAGGCCCGCGGCCGCTTTCGGCGCCGCAAGACGATGGGCGTCGATGGAGAAGCCGCGCGGGGCGGCGTCTGTGCCTTCAGGCGTATTTATCGGGGCCGGCTTTGCGCGCATAATGAATCGAACTTAGGCATGATCCCCGGGGCTGGGAACCGGTCCTCCGAAAAAGATCGCGGCTAGGCCAAGGGGCGGGGCAAGGACTGAAGAGGAGTGGAATGTGATCCATCCGGCATCACATTCCAGAGGGAATGCAGCGTCAGCGCCATATTCGCGGCGGAAACGCCGCCTTGATGCTGGGTGACGGACGGCGGACAGCTGGCCGGGACTTGAGGGACGGTCGCGTTAAGCGGTCATTATCCTTTTGTTTTGGTTAACTATTTGCCGACAATATGCCTGAATCCGCGGCTTCTGTCGCGACAAGTTTGTTGTGACCGGCCGGCGACGGCAGGTCAGAAGAGAAGCCACCATGCTGGGCCCGCGTCATCCAAAATCTCCCGATCCGGGGCCCCAATCGTCGGGTGCGACCCGGCGGAGCGCGCTCGGCCTGTTGCTCGGTGCGCCCTTGCTGTCGGCCTGCGCCGGCGTGCAGCAGAGCCTGAGCCAGTTCTCTAATCCCTTCAGCAGCTCCTCTACGCCCCCGGCTCAGCCGGCCGGGCCGCCGCAACAGGCCACCACCGCCGGCACCGGCGGGGTGAAGGTTGCCGTGATCCTGCCGCTCTCGGCCGCCGGCAACGCCGGCCTCGCCGCGCAATCCATGCGCAACGCCGCCGAGATGGCGCTGGCCGAATTCCAGAATCCGAACATCCAGCTCCTGATCAAGGACGACAACGGCAGCCCGCAAGGCGCGCAGGCCGGTGCGCAGCAGGCGATCGACGAAGGCGCCGAGATCATTTTGGGACCGCTGTTCGCGCAGTCGGTGCCGGCGGTGGCGCAGGTCGCGCGCACGCGCGGCATTTCCGTCATCGCGTTCTCGACCGATTCCAGCATCGCCGGCCGCGGCGTCTATCTGCTCTCGTTCCTGCCGGAGTCCGACGTCAATCGCATCGTCGAATATTCCGCCAGCATCGGAAAACGCTCCGTCGCCGTGCTCGTGCCCGACAATGCCTATGGCAATGTGGTCGAGGCCGCAGTGAAGGCGGCGGTGCCGCGGCGCGGCGGCCGCATCGTCGCGTTCGAGAAATATGGTGCCGACCGCGCCACGCCGGCGCGCACCGTGGCGCAGCAGCTCGGCAGCGCGGATGCGCTGTTCATCGCCGATGACGGCGATGCGGTGGTGACGGTCGCCGATGCGATGACGGCCGCCGGCGCGAACTTGCGCAACATCCAGCTGCTCGGCACCGGCCTGTGGGACAATCCGCGCGTCTACGCGAATGCGAGCCTGCAAGGCGGCCTCTACGCGGCGCCCGATCCCGCCGGCTTCCGCGCCTTCTCCGGCCGCTACCGCACCAAATACGGTGCCGAGCCGATTCGCACCGCAACGCTCGCCTATGACGCGGTCGCCCTCGTCGCCGCGCTCGCGCGCACGCAGGGCACCACCCGTTTCTCGTCCGACGTGCTCACCAACCCCTCGGGCTTTGCCGGCATCGACGGCCTGTTCCGCTTCCGCGCCGACGGCACCAACGAACGCGGCCTTGCGGTGATGAAGGTGACGACCGGCGGCGGCGTCGCGGTCGCGGGTTCGCCGAAGAGTTTTGGGGCTTAGCTGTTCTTTCGCCGTCGTCATGGCGAAAGCCAGGACCCATACCGCGTGATCTATCGAGTGACTACAGTGCGAGTACCAGCAAAGAATAATTGGGACTCTTCGCCAAACTCCTCCCTGGGGTAAATGGGTCCTGGCTTTCGCCAGGACGACGATGGGGAGAGAGCTCAGGCCGCCAGATCCGCGACCACCGCATCCAGCACCGGGAATCCGCTGCTGGTTACGCGCAGCCGTCCCGTCGCATCGACCGTGATCGCGCCTTCCTCACGCAGCAGGGCGATGCGCTTGGGGTCGAGCGCGCGGCCGGAGAGGGCGGTGTAGCGTTCGGGATCGATGCCTTCGGCGAGACGGAGTCCCATCAGCAAAAATTCATCGGCGCGCTCCTCGCTGTTGAGGAGATCGTCGGTGACGACGCCGTGGCCGTTGGTCTCGACCCGCAACAGCCAGGCTTCGGGACGCTTCTCGGTGGCGGTGGCGTGCCTGATCCCGTCGATGTCGAGCCGGCCGTGCGCGCCGGGGCCGATGCCGGCATATTCGTCGCCGCGCCAGTAGACCAGATTGTGCCGGCATTCGGCGCCGCGCCGCGCGTGATTGGAGATCTCGTAAGCGGGCAGGCCGAGCTTGTCGCAGGTTTCCTGCGTGACGTCGTAGAGCGCGCGCGCGACCGCCTCGTCCGGCGTCTTCAATTTGCCGGCGTGGTGCAGGCCGAAGAACGGCGTGCCCTCCTCGATCGTCAATTGATAGAGCGACAGATGCTCGGCCGCCTCCGCGATCGCAAGACGCAGTTCATCGGCCCACATCGCCGGCGTCTGGTCGGGGCGGGCGTAGATCAGGTCGAACGAATAACGCTCGAACGAGCGGCGCGCGATGGCGACCGCGTCCAGCGCTTCGCGCGCGCTGTGCATGCGGCCGAGCGCCTTCAGCGAAGCATCGTCGAGCGCCTGCACGCCGAGCGAGACGCGGTTGACGCCGGCGGCGCGATAGCCGGCGAAGCGCGTGGCCTCGACGCTGGTCGGGTTCGCTTCCAGCGTGACTTCGACATCACGAGCGACCTGCCAGTGCTTGCCGATCGAATCGAGCACGGCGCCGACGGTCGCGGGCTGCATCAGCGACGGCGTGCCGCCGCCGAGGAAGATCGAGGTGACCTCGCGGCCGGGCGCGCGCTGCGCGGTCGTTTCGATCTCGCGCGCGAAGGCGGAGGCGAAGCGCGCTTCGTCGATCGCGGCATGGCGGACATGGCTGTTGAAGTCGCAATAGGGGCACTTCGACAGGCAGAACGGCCAGTGCACGTAGACGCCGAAGGCTTCGTTAGCGCGGCTCAAGGCAGATCTCCGCCAGTTTCACGAAGGCGCGGGCACGGTGCGACAGGGCAAGGCCGAGCGGCGGCAGGCCGTGCTTCTCGATGCTGGTCATCTCGCCGAAGGTGCGCGTGTGCCCGTCGGGCCGAAACATCGGATCATAGCCGAAGCCGGCGGTGCCGCGCGGCGGCCAGACCAGCGTGCCGTCGACGCGCGCCTCGACCTCTTCGAGATGATCGTCGGGCCAGGCGACGCAGAGCGCGGAGACGAAGTGCGCCTTGCGCTTGTCGGGCGCGGTCGCGCCGCGCTCCTGCAACAGGCGCTCGATCCGCGTCATCGCCGCGGTGAAGTCCTTGGTCGGTCCGGCCCAGCGCGCACTGTAGATGCCGGGCGCGCCGTCGAGCGCGTCGACCACGATGCCGGAATCATCGGCGAAGGACGGAAGCTTGGACGCGTGCGCGGCCGCGATCGCCTTGATCGCGGCGTTGCTGCGAAAATCGTTGCCGGTCTCGTCCGGCTCGGAAAGGCCGAGCTCGCCGGCCGACACCGCCTCGATGCCGTAAGGCGCCAAAAGCTCCTTCATCTCGGCGAGCTTGCCGGGATTGTGGGTGGCGATGACGAGCTTTCCGGTGATTCGGCGGTGCATGGGCCTATTGACTACGCGACGGCCAGTTTCTGCAAGTCCACGAGGCGCGCGATACCCTTCTGGGCCAGCGCCATCAGCGCCAGGAGCTCGTCTTGTGTGAACGGTTCGCGTTCCGCGGTGCCCTGCACCTCGATGATGCGGCCATCGCCGGTCATGACGAAATTGGCGTCGGTCTGGGCTTCCGAATCCTCGGCATAGTCGAGGTCGAGCACGGGCGTGCCGTTGTAGATGCCGCAGGAGATCGCGGCGACGTTGTCGCGCAGCACGTTGGCCTTGACCATGTTGCGCGCCTTCATCCAGTTGACGCAATCGGCGAGCGCGACCCAGGCGCCGGTGATCGAGGCCGTGCGCGTGCCGCCGTCGGCCTGGAGCACGTCGCAATCGACCGTGATCTGGCGCTCGCCGAGCGCTTCGAGATTGATGATGGTGCGAAGGGAGCGGCCGATCAGGCGCTGGATCTCGACGGTGCGGCCGCTCTGCTTGCCGGCGGAGGCCTCGCGGCGGGTGCGTTCCGAGGTCGCGCGCGGCAGCATGCCGTATTCGGCGGTGACCCAGCCGCGGCCCTGGCCCTTCAGCCACGGCGGCAGGCGGTCCTCCAGCGTGGCGGTGACCAGCACATGGGTGTCGCCGAATTTCACCAGGCAGGAGCCTTCCGCATATTTGACCACGCCGCGCTCCAGCGTCACGGGGCGCAATTCGTCGGGCGCACGGCGGCTTGGCCGCATGGGAAATCCTCCAAAACTCACGGGAATAGGCTGTTCGCGGTGCTTGTAGGTGGGGTGAGGGTGAGCGGCAAGGCCTTTTCGGTCCCCAAGCAACTGTCGAGCAAGTGCAAAACCACGCTTGTCAGGGGCCTCCCGGATGGCCAAATTATAAGCATCTGAGAGGAGTTGCTGTCTGTGGCCCATCACGATCCGATCCATCTGATCGCGCCGCGCGCAGGGCTCGCCCAGCTGAATGAGCGGTCCCGCGACATCTTTCGTCAAATTGTCGAAAGCTATCTCGCGACCGGCGAGCCGGTGGGCTCACGCAATATTTCCCGGCTGATCGCGATGCCGCTGTCGCCGGCCTCGGTTCGCAACGTCATGGCCGATCTGGAACAGCTCGGCCTGATCTATGCCCCGCATACGTCCGCCGGCCGGCTGCCGACGGAACTCGGCCTGCGCTTCTTCGTCGACGCCTTGATGCAGGTGGGTGACCTCAATGACGCCGAGCGGCAGTCGATCCAGAGCCAGCTCACCTCCGTCGGTCAGGCGCAGTCGGTCGAGGCGGCGCTGGACCAGGCGCTGACGCGGCTGTCGGGCCTGACCCGCGCCGCCGCGGTGGTGCTGACGCCGAAATCCAACGCGCGGCTGAAACACATCGAATTCGTCCGGCTGGAACCGGAAAAAGCGCTGGTGATCCTGGTCGGCGAGGACGGCCAGGTCGAAAACCGCGTGCTGACGCTGCCGCCCGGAGTTCCCTCCTCGGCGATCACCGAGGCCGGCAATTTCCTCAATTCGCGGATTCGCGGCCGCACCCTGGCCGAGGCGCGGCTCGAGCTCGAGACCGCGCTCGGGGAGGCCCGTGCCGAGCTCGATCAGCTGACGCAGAAGGTGATTTCGGCCGGGATCGCCAGCTGGTCCGGCGGCGAGAACGAGGACCGCCAGCTCATCGTCCGCGGCCACGCCAATCTGCTGGAAGATTTGCACGCGCTGGAGGATCTGGAGCGGGTCCGCCTCTTGTTCGACGACCTCGAGACCAAGCGCGGCGTCATCGACCTGCTCGGCCGGGCCGAGACCGCGGAAGGCGTGCGGATTTTCATCGGTTCGGAGAACAAGCTGTTCTCCTTGTCGGGCTCCTCGACCATCATCTCGCCCTATCGGGATGCCGCCGGCCACATCGTCGGCGTTTTGGGCGTTATCGGGCCGACACGGCTGAATTATGCCCGTGTGATCCCGACCGTGGACTACGCCGCCCGGATCGTCAGCCGCCTTCTGGGGGGCTGACCGGCGGCTGAGGCGATCACGGGCGCTTGATTTTCGGCGTCCGAAGCACGATATCCGGGCCAGAAAAATCCCTGAGACAAATTCGAAAAGAGAGCCGATGACCGATCGAGACCGGCAACCCGAAGACACGACCGCGCCGACCGGCGAGCCCGTGGTGTCGAAGCCCTACATCATGCCCGACGATCCCGAGCCGGGCTCGGTCGAGCTGTTGCAGAAGGAAGCCGCCGAGGCGCGCGACCGTATGCTGCGGACGCTGGCGGAGATGGAAAATCTGCGCAAGCGCACCACCAAGGAGGTCGCCGACGCCCGTCTCTACGGCATCACCGGCTTTGCCCGCGACGTGCTCGACATAGCCGACAACCTCCAGCGCGCGCTCGACGCGGTTCCCGCCGAGGCCCGCGCCGCGGCCGATCCCGGCCTGACCTCGCTGATCGAGGGCGTCGAGCTCACCGAGCGCTCGCTGCTCAACGCGCTGGAAAAGCACGGCGTGAAGAAGTTCGATCCGCAGGGTCAGAAGTTCGACCCGAACTTCCAGCAGGCGATGTTCGAAGTGCCTGATGCGTCGGTGCCCGCCGGTACGGTCGTGCAGGTCATGCAGGCCGGCTACACCATCGGCGAGCGCGTGCTGCGTCCGGCCCTCGTTGGGGTCGCCAAGGGCGGCGCGAAGGCTGCGTCCGCCGCCAACACCAACGAGCCGAACAGCGCGGCGAACTGAGTTCTGACGTCATTCCGGGGCGATGCGAAGCATCGAACCCGGAATCTCGAGATTCCGGGTTCGGCTCTTCGAGCCGCCCCGGAACGACTGATGGCTGGTCTTACGCGCTCGCCGCGATATCCGCAGACTGAATCCGCTTCACGCCGGCCTTGGCCATGTCGGCCCAGGCTTTTGCCAGCGAGCCCTGCGTGTCGATGCCGCGGCAGGCGTCTTCCACGACATAGACTTCGAAGCCCGCCTTGCGCGCGTCGAGCGCGGTCCAGGCGACGCAGAAATCTGTCGCGAGGCCAGCGACGAAGACGCGCTTGATCTTGCGGCCCTTCAAATAGCCGGCGAGGCCGGTCGAGGTCTTGCCGTCGGCTTCGAGGAAGGCCGAGTAGCTGTCGACGTCCTTGTGAAAACCCTTGCGGATGATGAGCTCGGCGTGCGGGATTGCGAGGTCCTTCGACAGCGAAGCGCCGTCAGTGCCCTGCACGCAATGGTCGGGCCACAGCACCTGCTTGCCGTAAGGCAGGTCGATGGTCTCGAACGGCTTCTTGCCGGAGTGTACCGACGCAAACGAAACGTGGCCGGGCGTGTGCCAGTCCTGCGTCATCACCACATTCGAAAACGCTTTCGAGATCTTGTTGATGACGGGCACCACCTGCTCGCCTTCCTTCACCGCGAGGCTGCCGCCCGGCAGGAAGCAGTTCTGCACGTCGATCACGAGCAGCGCGGACGCATCGTCCGGCTTGATCGATGCGGCCGCAAGAAGTGCGGTTGGCGCGAGGGCTACGAGGGCGCTCGTCCCAAGCGCCGCCAAGACTTGTCGCCGATCCAGCATCGTTCGCCTCCCTCCAGGATGAACCCGATTGGGCAGGAGCCTAGTTCCGCTTGCGTACGAACAGAAGCCCGAAAATGCAGCCGGTTTTGGTGAGAGGGTGGGCTCAGCCGCGTACTCGGTGCACCTCTCCCGCTTGCGGGAGAGGTCGGCGCGTAGCGCCGGGTGAGGGTTCTCTCCTCTGGGGGAGTCTTCGTTGTTGAGACACCCTCTCCCCAACCCTCCCCCGCACGCGGGGGAGGGAGCGCATCTCGCTTGCGGATGCAGCTACCCCTTCGGCTGGATGCCGTCGCGCACGGCGCGGAAGCGGGTGAAGGCGGCTTGCCACTGGTCGCGCGGGGCGCTGGCGATGATGCGCAGCGAGGCGCCGCCGCTCGAGAAGCGGATCCACTGCACCACGGTCACCGGGGTCTTGTCCTTGCCGCTGACGCCGTCGATCCGGGTCTCGAAGCCCTGCTGGCCGTTGATGCGGATCGGCTCGGACATGGTGACGCGCGATTCGCGCACGCCGGGGATCTGGAGCGCCGCCTCCTGGGCGAAGCGGGCGCGGTCGTCGGCGGCTTGCGGGGTGGCGCCGATCAGGCCGAGGATCATGAACGGCTTCGACTCGTAGCCCGTGCTCTCGTTGCCGTCGGCCAGGATGATGCTGGAGCCCGGCGCCAGCGTGCGGATGTCCTTGAAGTCGGCGAGATCGGTGATCTTGAACGGCATCAGCGCGATCTGCTCTTCGGCCGAGACCTGCTTGCGGGTCACAGTGCTCGCAAACATCTGCCGCACCGCCTCGTCGGTGTAGATCTTGGTCGCGTTCTCCGGGATCTGCACCGCGACATAGCCGGAGAAGCCGGCGCCCGGCACGATCATCGAATAGCGTTTCACCGCCGTCTCGCCGGCCTTGCCGCTCTCGGTGGTGAAATAGGCAAGGCCCGCGGGGGTCTCGATCTTGTCCTGCTTGACGCCGTTGACGCCGGCCGGATTGGAATTGAAGGCGCTCACGACCTCGCCATAGGCCGCCGGCGGCAGCTCGGTGATCAGCACCTTGACGGTGCCGTCCTCGCTCTCGAAGCCCGGAAAGGTCTTGGCCGTGCTGAGGCCGACCAGCGGCACCATGCCGAGGCGCAGTCCGGGCGGGAAAACGGCGTCGGCAGCAAAGGCCGGAAGCGCGGAGACGGCGAGGAGGGCGAGCGCGGCGAGGGGACGGATCAGCTTCATGGGCACTCTGATTGGTTCACATTGAGGCCGTTCGATGGTCGGCCACCGGGCCGCTTTGTCGCGCGAAGCAGCCTGGGTGCGGCGCTCCGGCCGGTCCGCCTTTTAGCCGGTTTGGCCCTGCCGCAACAGGGCAGGCCGGATCGCGGTAACGGGGGCTTGCCGAAGCCCGGACCTGTTAATAATTCCTCACCCGCAAGGGCGGCTGGGCCCGGATATGATCTTCCAAAACCCAATGTTTTCACGGCCGAAACTTGCGTTCGGTCCTTGCGGGCCCCTCCCCCCCTCCTATATGAGCCTCAACCATCGCAATATCGCGAATGTTTGATCTTAGGGGGTTTCGGTTCGGGTGCCTTCTGGGCCCAACCAACCTGCCGCAAAAAGAAGGATATCAGGACCATGGGAAAGGTCATTGGGATCGACCTCGGCACCACGAACTCGTGCGTCGCCGTGATGGATGGCAAGAACGCCAAAGTCATCGAGAATTCCGAGGGCATGCGCACGACGCCTTCGATCGTCGCCGTCACCGACGACGGTGAGCGCCTCGTCGGCCAGCCGGCCAAGCGCCAGGCCGTCACCAATCCCGAGCGCACCTTCTTCGCAGTGAAGCGCCTCATCGGCCGCCGCTACGACGACCCGATGGTCGAGAAGGACAAGAAGCTCGTTCCGTACAAGATCGTGAAGGCTTCCAACGGCGACGCCTGGGTCGAGGCCGACGGCCAGACCTACTCGCCCTCGCAGGTCTCGGCGTTCATCCTGCAGAAGATGAAGGAGACCGCGGAGGCCCATCTCGGCCAGAAGGTCGACCAGGCCGTCATCACCGTTCCCGCCTACTTCAACGACGCCCAGCGCCAGGCGACCAAGGACGCCGGCAAGATCGCGGGCCTTGAAGTGCTGCGCATCATCAACGAGCCGACCGCGGCCGCGCTCGCCTATGGTCTGGACAAGACCAAGACCGGCACGATCGCCGTGTACGATCTCGGCGGCGGCACGTTCGATATCTCCATTCTCGAAATCGGCGACGGCGTGTTCGAGGTGAAGTCGACCAACGGCGACACCTTCCTCGGCGGCGAAGACTTCGACATGCGCCTGGTCGGCTATCTCGCCGACGAGTTCCAGAAGGAGCAGGGCATCAACCTGCGCAACGACAAGCTCGCGTTGCAGCGCCTGAAGGAAGCCGCTGAAAAGGCCAAGATCGAACTGTCGTCGACGACGCAGACCGAGATCAACCTGCCCTTCATCACCGCGGACCAGACCGGTCCGAAGCATCTGACGATGAAGCTCACCCGCGCCAAGTTCGAGGCGCTGGTCGACGACCTCATCCAGAAGACCGTCGAGCCCTGCCGCAAGGCGCTGAAGGACGCCGGCGTCACCGCCGGTGAGATCGGCGAAGTGGTTCTGGTCGGCGGCATGTCGCGCATGCCGAAGGTTCAGGAAGTCGTGAAGCAGCTGTTCGGCAAGGAGCCGCACAAGGGCGTCAACCCGGACGAAGTCGTGGCGATCGGCGCCGCGATCCAGGCCGGCGTGCTCCAGGGCGACGTCAAGGACGTGCTGCTGCTCGACGTGACCCCGCTGTCGCTGGGCATCGAGACGCTGGGCGGCGTGTTCACCCGCATCATCGACCGCAACACCACGATCCCGACCAAGAAGAGCCAGGTGTTCTCGACCGCCGAGGACAACCAGAACGCGGTCACCATCCGCGTCTTCCAGGGCGAGCGTGAAATGGCGGCCGACAACAAGATGCTCGGCCAGTTCGACCTGATGGGCATTCCGCCGGCCCCGCGCGGCATGCCGCAGATCGAGGTGACCTTCGACATCGACGCCAACGGCATCGTCAACGTCTCGGCGAAGGACAAGGCCACCGGCAAGGAGCAGCAGATCCGCATCCAGGCCTCCGGCGGTCTGTCGGAAGCCGACATCGAGAAGATGGTCAAGGACGCCGAGGCCAATGCCGAAGCGGACAAGAAGCGCCGCGAGGCGGTGACCGCCAAGAACGAGGCGGACGGTCTGGTGCATTCGACCGAGAAGGCGCTCGCCGAGCACGGTTCGAAGGTCGCCGAGACCGAGCGCCGCGCCATCGAGGATGCCGTCAGCGACCTCAAGGAAGCGCTGAAGGGCGACGATGCCGAGGCGATCAAGGCCAAGACCCAGACGCTGGCCCAGGCTTCGATGAAGCTCGGCGAGGCCATGTACAAGCAGCAGGCCGAGGCCGACGCCAAGAAGGACGCGGCCAAGGACGACGTCGTCGACGCGGAGTTCACCGAAGTCGACGACGACAAGAACAACAAGAAGTCCGCCTGAACCCCAAGAGGGTGATGATGCGGACGGCTTGGACCCCACACACTCCTTCGGCCTCCCCCTTCGCGGGGGAGGCTCCCGTGTCGAGGTCGGCGGGCTACGCTCCCGTTACGATCGATCAATTTCCAGCCGTTATTCTCAACGCTGCCATGCTGCCCTCTGCCGCGAGGCGGAGGGACGCCTATATCGTCGCGTGGCAGCATTGTTTTGCCCCGACTTGAATCGCGATTGGATAGACCGAGTTCAACATGTCCACGTCCACCAAGCGCTGCTACTACGAGACCCTCGAAGTCGAACGTGACGCCGACGAATCCAAGTTGAAGTCGTCGTTCCGCAAGCTGGCGATGAAGTTCCATCCCGACCGCAATCCGGGGGACGACACCAGCGAGGTCAAGTTCAAGGAAATCAACGAGGCCTACGAGGTCCTGAAGGACAAGGACAAGCGCGCGGCCTATGACCGTTTCGGCCATGCGGCCTTCGAGCAGGGCGGTCCTGGCGGCGGCGCCGGTTTCGGCGCGGGCTTCGCCTCCTCCTTCTCCGATATTTTCGAGGACCTGTTCGGCATGGCCGGACAGCGCGGCCGCGGCGGCCGCGAGCGCGGCGCCGACCTGCGCTACAACATGGAAATCACGCTCGAGGAAGCCTTTGGCGGCAAGACCGCGCAGATCGAGATCCCGGTCTCGGTCACCTGCGAGGCCTGCTCGGGCATCGGCGCCAAGGCCGGCACCAAGCCGAAGACCTGCTCGACCTGCGGCGGCGCCGGCCGCGTGCGGCAGTCGCAGGGCTTCTTCACCCTGGAGCGGACCTGTCCGGGTTGCCAGGGCCGCGGCCAGATGATCGAGGACGCCTGCCCGTCCTGCTCGGGCCAGGGCCGTGTGACCCGCGAGCGGACGCTGTCGGTCAACATTCCCCAGGGCGTCGAGGACGGTACGCGGATCAGGCTCGCCGGCGAAGGCGAGGCCGGTGTCCGCGGCGGCCCGCCCGGCGACCTCTACATCTTCCTGTCGCTGGCCCAGCACCAGTTCTTCCAGCGCGACGGCGCCGATCTGCATTGCCGGGTGCCGATCTCGATGGTGACGGCCGCCCTTGGCGGCGAATTCGAGGTGCCGACCATCGAGAAGGGCAAGGCCAAGGTGAAGGTGCCGGCCGGGACCCAGTCCAACCGTCGATTCCGCATTGCATCAAAAGGCATGCCGGTGCTGCGCTCGCGCCAGACCGGCGACATGTACGTTCAGGTCGTGGTCGAGACCCCGCAGAATCTCACCAAGAAGCAGCAGGAATTGCTGGCCGAGTTCGAAAAGCTCTCTTCCGGCAACACCCAGCCGGAATCCGAGGGTTTCTTCACCAAGGTCAAGGATTTCTTCGGCAGTCGGGCGAATTGACTCGTCTTGACCGTATCGCCTTCGGCCTATACGTCTTTATGACCATTTTCTGACACGCCGCGTCCTGCGGTCCCGTCCGGTCCAGACATGCCATTGCCATCGTCCGCGCGTGCGTTGAAGAAGCCTCGTCTCGATGACGAGGTGCGCTTTCTCAGATCGTGGATCGAAAAGCCGCTCCACATGGGCGCAGTGATGCCGTCGGGCAAGCTGCTGGCCCGGACCATGGCGCATTACGTCGACGTCAACTCGGACGCCCCTGTGGTTGAGCTCGGCCCCGGTACCGGCGCCATCACCTCGGCCCTGGTCGAACGTGGCGTCGACCAGAAGCGTCTCGTCCTCGTCGAGTACAATCCCGGCTTCTGCGCGCTGCTGCGCGACCGCTATCCGCAGGCCAAGGTCGTGCAGGGCGATGCCTATCGCCTGCGCGACACGCTCTGGAACGTGCTGAGCGCGCCGGCATCCGCCGTCGTCTCCGGCCTGCCGCTGGTCACCAAACCGATGCTGACGCGGTTGCGGCTCATTCGCGACGCTTTCACGGCGCTCGCGCCCGGCGCGCCCTTCGTCCAGTTCACCTATGCGGTGGTGCCGCCGATCCCGAAATCGCTGCCCGGCGTGTCCACAGAGGCTTCGGAACGGATCTGGATGAACCTTCCGCCGGCCCGCGTCTGGGTGTATCGCAAGGATTAATTCCGCCGGCATTCCTCTTTGCGCGGCGGGCTCGTTTCGCCGAACGCATGGAAGCGGATGTCCGCACCCAAAATCCTGGTCATTCCCGGCTCGCTACGCACCGGCTCGCACAATGCGAAGCTGGCCGCGCTCGCCGCCTATGAATTCGCCCAGGCCGGCGTCGACGTCACCCGCATCTCGCTCGCCGATTTTCCGCTGCCGATCTACGACGGCGACCTCCAGGCCAAGTCGGGCGTGCCCAAGCACGCGATCAATCTCAAGCGCATGATCGGCGCGCATCATGGCGTGCTGATCGTTTCGCCCGAATACAATGCCTCGGTGCCGCCGCTGCTGAAGAACGCGATCGACTGGGTCAGCCGCGTGCATGAGCTGCACGAGGCGCGCGGCGAGGTGTTCCGCAACCGCGCCTTCGCGCTCGCCGGCGCCTCGCAGAGCCGGCTCGGCGCCGCCCGCGCGCTCCAGGCGTTGCGGCTGATCCTGACCTCCTGCCACGCCAATGTGATTGCCAGCCAGCTCACGCTCGCCTTTGCCGGAGAGGCCTATGACGATATGGACAGGCTGAAGAACGAGGGCGATATCGCCGCGTTGAAGGAGCTGGTAGCGCAGTTGATCGACATTTCCCAACGCATGATGTGAGGTGACATGACGCCAGCCGAGATCGCCCCGAAAGACCGCCTGATCGTAGCGCTCGATCTGCCGAGCGTTGATGCCGCGGAGGCAATGATCGCAAGGCTCGGCGACAGCGTCACGTTCTACAAGATCGGCTATCGCCTCGCTTATGCCGGCGGCTTGCCGCTCGTTGCGAGGCTCGCGGACAAGGGCAAGAAGGTCTTTCTCGATCTCAAGCTGCACGACATCGGCAACACCGTGGCGCAAGGCGTCGAGAGCATCACCAGGCTGGGCGCGACCTTCCTCACCGTGCACGCTTATCCGCAGACCATGAAGGGCGCCGTCGAAGGCCGCGGCGGCTCGAACCTGAAGATCCTCGCCGTCACTGTGCTGACTTCCTACAACGAGGACGATCTGCACGCGGCAGGTTTCCGGCTCGGCGTCGCCGAGCTCGTCGAAGCGCGCGCGCAGCAGGCGCAGGTGCTTGGCATCGACGGGCTGGTGTCGTCGCCCGAGGAGGTGGGCACCTTGCGCAAGATCGTCGGCCACCAGATGAGCCTCGTCACGCCCGGCATCCGGCCGGCGGGCTCGGCAAGTGGCGATCAGAAACGCATCATGACGCCGGGCCGCGCGATCACCGCGGGCGCCGATTATCTCGTCGTCGGGCGCCCGGTGGTGGAAGCCGCCGAGCCCAAGGCGATCGCAGACGCCATCCAGGCCGAGATCGGGCAGGCGCTGGGAGCGTGATCCGGACCCGAAGGGCCGCGTTAGCGCAAAGTGTGCAGCGGTTTTCCATCGCGACAAACGCGGAACGCGTTTGCGCGGAGATCATGCTCAAATAGAGACAACAACAAGGGAGAAGAATAATGGCAAAAGGCTACTGGATCGGGCGCGTCGATGTGAACAGTGACGAGGGCTACAAGCCTTATGCCGTCGCCAACGGCGCGATCTTCAAGAAATGGGGCGGCCGCTTCGTCGTCCGCGGCGGCAAGTTCACCACCGTCGAAGGTGCCAGCCGCACCCGCAACGTCGTGATCGAATTCCCGGACTACGAGACCGCGATCGCCTGCTACAACTCACCGGAATACCAGGCCAACATCAAGGTGCGCCAGCCGCACTCGGTCGCCGACCTCATCATCATCGAGGGCTATGACGGCGCACAGCCGTCGGACGGCTGAGGTAGGCCGTCATTCCGGGTTCGATGCTGCGCATCGAACCGGAATGACGGTGGTGTCCCCCTCGGTTGCCGGAACTGCGTCCCCCCGCTACAACGGCCCCGAAGAGGATCACACCATGTCCGACATGCGCTTGATTGTTGCTGGAGCCGGCGGCCGGATGGGCCGGGCGCTGACGCGCGCGATTGCCGAGAGCAAAGGCGCGGTGCTGGCGGCGCGCTGGAGGCGCCGGGCTCCGAGCTGCTCGGCAAGGACGCCGGCGTGCTCGCGGGCCTGCCCGCCAATGGCATCAAGGTCTCGGCGGATCTCTGGGCAATGTCCAAGGAGGCCGACGGCATCCTCGATTTCACCGTGCCGGCCGCGACCATCGCCAACGTCGCGATCGCCGCCGAGCGCGGCATCGTGCATGTCATCGGGACGACCGGGCTTTCGGGTTCCGACAACGCCGTGATCAAGAGCGTCACCAATCGCGCGGTCGTGGTGCAGTCCGGCAATATGAGCCTGGGCGTCAATCTGCTTGCCGCAGTGGTCAAGCGCGTCGCCAAGGCGCTCGACCAGAGCTTCGACATCGAGATCGTCGAAACCCATCACCGCATGAAGATCGATGCGCCCTCCGGCACTGCGTTGATGCTGGGCCAGGCCGCGGCGGCCGGCCGCGGCATCTCGCTCGACGAGCATGCGGACCGTGGCCGTGACGGCATCACCGGGGCACGTAAGCCCGGCAACATCGGCTTCGCCTCCTTGCGCGGCGGCACCGCGGCCGGCGACCACAGCGTCAGCTTCCTCGGCCCGTTCGAGCGCCTGACGCTGTCGCATCAGGCCGAGGACCGCATGCTGTTCGCGCATGGCGCGCTGAAGGCGGCACTGTGGGCGCATGGCAAGAAGCCGGGGCACTACTCCATGGCCGACGTGCTCGGCCTCGCCGATATCTGAACGAAAGAAAGCAACGGAAAGCAGTCAATGAGCGAACGTCTTCTCGTGCTCGTCCGCCACGGCCAGAGCGAATGGAATCTGAAGAACCTGTTCACGGGGTGGAAGGATCCTGATCTCACCGAGCAGGGCGTCGCCGAGGCCAGGGAAGCCGGCCGCAAGCTGAAGGCGCAGGGACTCGTGTTCGACGTCGCCTACACGTCGGTGCTGACGCGTGCGCAGCACACGCTCGACCTCATCCTCGGCGAGCTCGGCCAGAAGGGTCTGCCCACGGAGAAGAACCTCGCGCTGAACGAGCGCGACTATGGCGACCTCTCCGGCCTCAACAAGGACGACGCCCGCAAGAAATGGGGCGAGGACCAGGTCCTGATCTGGCGCCGCTCCTACGACGTGCCGCCGCCCGGCGGCGAAAGCCTGAAGGACACGCTGGCGCGTGCGCTGCCCTATTACGTGCAGGAGATTTTGCCCAGCGTGCTCAACGGCAAGCGCACGCTGGTCGCCGCCCACGGCAACTCGCTGCGCGCCCTGATCATGGTGCTGGAAAAGCTGTCGCCGGAAGGCATCCTGAAGCGCGAGCTCGCGACGGGTGTGCCGATCATCTACCGCCTGAATGCGGATTCGACCGTGGCCTCGAAGCTGGATCTGGCGGGGTAACAGACGCCGTCATTCCGGGGCGCCCGAAGGGTGAACCCGGAATCTCGAGGTTCTCAGGTGCGCAGTTGCGCACCATAGTTCGATGCCTTGCATCGCCCCGGAACGACATCAGACAATCACTGCATCCCCAGCTTCCCCGCTTCCCACCCGAGCATCGCCTGCTTGCGGGTGATGCCCCAGTGATAGCCGGTGAGCGTGCCGCTCTTGCCGAGTGCGCGGTGGCAGGGCACGACGAACGACACCGGGTTCTTGCCGACCGCAGCGCCGACGGCGCGCGAGGCCTTCGGGCTGTTGATGTTGCAGGCGATGTCGGAATAGGACACCGCGCGGCCCATCGGGATCTTCAAGAGCGTTTCCCAGACCCGCACCTCGAAATCGGTGCCGATCATCACCACGCGCAATGGCTGGTCCGGCCGCCACAGCTTCGTGTCGAAGATGCGCTGGGCGAGCGGGGCGGTGCCTTCGTGATCCTCGACGTAAGTTGCGTTCCGCCAGCGCCGCGTCATGTCGGCGAGCGCGACCTTCTCTTCACCGGGATCGGCGAAGGCGAGCCCCGACAATCCGCGATCGGTCGCGATCACGATGGCCGTGCCGAAGGGCGAGGCGTGGAAGCCGTAGCGCAGGGTGAGGCCCGCGCCGCCATTCTTCCATTCACCCGGCGACATCGCCTCGTGGGTGACGAAGAGATCGTGCAGCCGGCCCGGCCCCGACAGGCCGGAGTCGAGCGCGGCGTCGAGCACGCTCGCGGAATCCCGCAGCAGGCCCTTGGCGTGGTCGAGCGTCAGCGCCTGCATGAAAGCCTTCGGCGTGATCGAGGCCCAGCGGCGGAACAGATGGTGCAGCTCATCGGGCGTGACGCCGGCCGCATCCGCCATCGCCTCGATGGTCGGCTGCGCGCGCCAGTTCTCCGAGATGAAGGCGATCGCCCGGCGCACCGAGTCATAGTCGCGCAGCGCGGCGTTCTGGTGGCCCGGCTTGGTCAGGCGCTGGTCATGTATGGCGAGTGTCATCATGACCGGAAATGTAGGAGAGGGGAGGGTTCGAAACCACCCGATTTCCGACGTGAACTCAGCGAATGGGGTTGAAGGTCGGCCCGCGCTTGGCGGCGTTCAGCGCCTCAACCAAGCCATTGTAAAAGCTTGTTTTTTCTTCAGGTCCCAAAAACCCGGCGAGCTGGAGCCGGCGGCCGCGCGAGATCAGGTAGAGGTGTTCGAGGCCAAAATCCTCGTCGATCTCCAGGTCGAGCCGGACCCAGAGCGGATTGAACGTCCATTCGGCGACCTGGCCGCGATGGCTGACGCGCCGCACCCGCAGTTCCGAGGGCGTGACCACGATCTCCTCGCTGGCCCGCGCGGCGCGGAAATTGACCTTGAAGGCCCACCAGATCACCAGCATGTCGAGGCCGAAGAAGCCGAGCACCGGCCACGCGCCCATCATCAGGAAGACGAGGCCGGTAACGAAGCTGACGGCGCTCAGGAACAGCATCACGGCGAGGAAGCCGGTGCGGTTCAGCGAGCGGTGCGGCGTCAGCAGCGCCGAGAAGATTTGAGCTTCGCTCTGATCTTCAGAGTCCCTGCGCTCAATTTCGTTGCCTGTGCTCATCGTCCCTCAGTATATCCCGATCATGGCGAAAATCACCCGCAAGCCGGTCCCGCGCAAAGCAGCTGTGCCTAAGAAAAAAGCAAAGGCGGCTGTGGCGAAGCCGAGGGCCCCCGCGAAGAAATCGCTCAAAGCGATGAAACCTTGGACGCCCGCCGAGATCCGCGAGGTCTTCAGCCGTTTCCGCAAGGCCAACCCGGAGCCGAAGGGCGAGCTCGAGCACGTCAATCCGTTCACGCTGCTGGTCGCCGTGGTGCTGTCGGCGCAGGCCACCGACGCCGGCGTCAACAAGGCGACGCGCGCATTGTTCGAGGTCGCCGATACGCCGCAGAAGATGCTCGACCTCGGCGAGGAGTCCTTGCGCGAATACATCAAGACCATCGGCCTCTATCGCACCAAGGCGAGGAACGTCATTGCGCTGTCGGCCAAGGTGCTCAGCGAGTTCGGCGGCGAGGTGCCGCGCACGCGCGCCGAGATCGAGTCGTTGCCGGGCGCCGGGCGCAAGACCGCCAACGTCGTGCTCAACATGGCCTTTGGCGAACACACCATGGCGGTGGATACGCATGTCTTCCGCGTCGGCAACCGCACCGGGCTCGCGCCCGGCAAGACGCCGCTGGAAGTCGAGCTCGGTCTCGAAAAGGTGATCCCGGCCGAATTCATGCTGCATGCCCATCATTGGCTGATCCTGCACGGCCGCTATACTTGCCTCGCGCGCAAGCCGCGCTGCGAGGTATGCCTGATCAACGATCTCTGCCGATGGCCGGAGAAGACGGTCTGAGGCAGTATTCGCCGTCATTCCGGGGCGATGCGCAGCATCGAACCCGGAATCTCGAGATTCCGGGTCTGGTCCTTCGGACCATCCCGGAATGACAGTGGTGAGATTCGCGTTCGGGCAAAGTGGCTTTGGGGACATGTCGTGAGTCAGCAGGATCAAGTTACGTCATCGCCGCCGCCTGCCGCTCCAGCCCCACCGCCCAAGCCGATACAGCCTCCCGCCAGCTCGCTGTGGAGCCGCCTCGTAATCCCGCTGTTCGCGGTCATCGTCGCGCTCGCTTTCGTCGCGCTGGCGACGCTGCGCTTCGACGAATGGGTCGGCAACGCGGTGATCCAGACCACCAATGACGCCTATGTGCGCTCCGAGCTGACGCGGCTGGCGAGCCGTGTCTCCGGCGAGGTCCTGACCGTAGGGGTGACCGACTTCCAGCGCGTCAAGGCCGGCGACCTCCTGATTCAGATCGATCCGGCGGACTATGAGGCGCAGGTCGCGCAGTCCGAAGCCGCGGTCGCCGCCGCGCAAGCCACGCTCGACAATCTGGCCAACCAGGTCGAGCTGCAATATGCGACGATCGCGCAGGCGCAAGCCGCGCGGCTGTCGGCCGAAGCCATTGAGGTCGAGGCGCGGCAGGAGCAGGAGCGTCAGCAATCACTGTCGCAGACCGAGTCCGGCACGCGGCAGCGGTTCGAGCAGGCGGTCGCCGCCTACGCCAAGGCGCAGGCCGACGTGCGCGCCAGCCGCGCCGTGATCGCCGCCCAGCAGCATCAGCTCGAAGTCCTGCAAGGCACCAGGAAACAGCGCGCCGCCGATCTCGAAGCCACCAAGGCGTCGCTGGCGAGTGCGAGGCTGAAGCTCGGCTACACGAAGATATCGGCGCCGTTCGACGGCGTCGTCGGCGAGCGCCAGGTGCAGCCCGGCGACTACGTCAATATCGGCACCAACCTCATCAACGTGGTGCCGCTGCCGAAGGTCTATGTGATCGCGAACTACAAGGAGACCCAGCTCACGCACGTCGCACCGGGCCAGCCGGTAGAGATCACCGTCGACAGTTTTCCGCGCGAGAAGCTGCGCGGCCGGGTCGAGCGTATCGCGCCGGCGACCGGCGCGCAGGTCGCGCTGCTGCCGCCGGACAACGCGACCGGCAATTTCACCAAGGTGGTGCAGCGCATTCCCGTGCGGATTCAACTCGACGACAACCAGCAGCTAACGGCACGGCTCGTGCCCGGCATGTCGGTCGTCACCAGCATCAACACCGCGGGCGCGAATGGCGGGAAATGACGATTCCGATCGCGGACCGCTCTCGCGCGGCGGCGTCGCGCCACAGCCCATGTTCGCCGTGGCGGCGGTGCTGCTCGGCTCGTTCCTCGCCAATTTCGACAGCCGTCTCACCACGGTCGGACTGCCCGACCTGCGCGGTGCGTTTTCGCTCAGCTTCGACGAAGGCGCCTGGCTCTCCACCGCCGGCATCGGCTCGCAGATCTTCATCGCGCCCGCGGTGGCGTGGCTCGCGACGGCGTTCGGGCTCAGGCGCGTGCTCGGGATCCCCAGCCTGGTCTACGCCGCGGTCTCGCTGATCATTCCCTTCGTGCACGATTATCCGACGCTGATTGCGCTCAGCGTCGTGCATGGTCTGCTGCTCGGCACCTTCGTACCGGCGACGCTGATGATCGTGTTCCGCAACCTGCCGATCCGCTGGTGGCTGCCGGCGATCTCGATCTACTCGATCCGCGTCGGCTTTGCGTTGGACACATCGAGCTCGCTGGTCGGCTTCTACGTCGACCATCTCGGCTGGCAATGGTTGTACTGGCAGGGTGTCGTGATCGCGCCGCTGATGGGCCTGATGGTCTATCTGGGCACACCGAGCGAGCCGGTGAACCGCGCGCTGCTGCGCGAGGCCGATTGGGGCGGCATGCTGCTGCTCGGCGCCTCGGTCTCGATGATCTATGCCGGGCTCGACCAGGGCAACCGGCTGGACTGGCTGGGCTCCGGCACGGTGATGGCGCTGCTCGCCGCCGGCGCGGTGCTGTTCGCAGGCTTCCTCGTCAACGAGTCGCTGGTGCGCCAACCCTGGGCGCATGTGAACGTGCTGTTCTCGCGCAATATCGGCCTGTCGCTGGTGGTGATCCTGCTCTACACGCTGACTTCCCTTTCCAATTCATCGCTGGTGCCGAACTTCCTCGGCAATGTCGGCCTGCTCCGGCCGGAGCAGAGCGGTCTGCTGCTGTTGACCTACGGCGCGCTGCCGACGTTCGTGCTGGTGCCGATTTCGATCTGGCTGCTGCGTCATTTCGATGCGCGCGTGGTGACGGTGCTGGGCTTTGCCTGCTTTGCCGCCGCCAACCTCTGGGGCACCCAGCTCACCCATGACTGGGCGCGCGAAGATTTCATAGGCATCGTGCTGCTGCAATCGGTCGGTCAATCGACGACGCTGCTGCCGATCATCATCATGGCGCTGTCGAACTCCGATCCGAGCCGGGCCACGTCGTTCGCCGCCTATATCCAGATCATGCGGCTCGGCGGCGCCGAGATCGGCGTGGCGCTGATGGGGACCTGGCTGCGCGTCCGCGAGCAGGTCCATTCCTTCTATCTCGGTCAGAACCTCGGCGTCGGCGACGTCGATGTGGTGCGGACGCTGAAACAGCTCGCCGACCATTTCGCCGCCCATGGCGCCGGCCTGGCCCAGGCGCGCGCGGTGGGGACGCTCGCAAGCTTCGTCCAGCGCGAGGCCAATGTGCTCGCCTATATCGACGGCTTCTGGCTCTGCTTCTGGCTGGCGATGGCCGCGCTCGGCGTCGTCGCGCTGATCACCCGCGCCCCGCCGGGCCCGTTCACGCCGGCGCCGTTCGGCTTCGCCAAGATGCTGCTGCGCAAATGCGGGGCGCAGGTGACTTAAGTCCACCGTCACCGCATCTGCCGCGCCGGCTCGATCAGCTCGGGCCTCGGGCCCGACAGCCGCTTGTGCATGTGGACCATGAAGGCCATGCCGAAGATCGGCGTCGCCAGGTTGACGATCGGAATCGAGACGAAGGCCGCGATGATCAGGCCGGCGGCGAAGACGGTCGCGGCATTGTCGCGCCGCATCGCCTTGGCTTCCTTCGGCGAGCGGAAGCGCATCGCAGCGAGCTCGAAATATTCGCGTCCCAGCAGCCAGGCGGTGGCGAGGAAGAAGATCAGGAAACCGGCGCCGGCCAGCAGCACGAAGGGCAGCGCGATCAGATAGACCAGGATGGTCAGCAAGGCGGTCTTGACGCCCTCGTAGATCGCCTGGCTGAAGGGCAGCGCCACGCCCGGCCGTTCGGCGGGATAGTGTTCGCGCTCGACATGGTCGGCGACATCGTCGACGAACAGGCTCGCCACCAGCGAGGTGATCGCCGGCATCAGAAACACGGCCCCGAACACGACGCCAAGTCCCGCCGCGATCGAGACGATCCAGGCCAGGACCTCGAGCGAGGTGTGCCAGCCGGGACCGAGCAGGCCCTCGAGCCACACCTCGCCATAGGTCGCAAACCAGCTGAGCAGCCGCTGCAATCCGATCGCCAGCACGGTGATCAGCACGAGCGCAAGCCCGATCGATCGCCACAGGATCGATCGCATCGGCGGCGAGATCATTTGCGACAGCGCCTTCACGGCGGCATCCAGCATGGGAGTTCCTCTCACGAAAACCACCCGCGAGAGGTAGACACCCCGGGCCGCTTCGGCAAGGGACGCTGACCCGCCGGCCCCTGCGGCTTACCGCTCGGCGGCGATACTGGCCCAGCAGGTGATGGCGCTGCAGACCGTGCTCCAGCGGCCGAACCCCTTGTAGATCTGGGCTGCGACCTGCTCCTGCTGCTTCAGCGTGCCCTCGGCCTTGATCTGCGGGTCGGAGACGTTGCGGATCGCGAGCCAGCGCGGCGCCTTCTCGCCCATCTCCTGGGCCACGAGGCCAAGGATGGCGTCGCCCATCTCGGAGACGTCGCCGAGTCCCTGGAGATGGAAATGATTGTCCGAGGTGTCGAAGCCGAAGAAGTCGGTGGTGACCACGGAGGAGGACAGCCCGCTCGGCTTCACGACGAAGATCTTCGGCGCCCTGGTATTGTCCCTCGGCAATTGCCCGGCATTGGCCTTGAACAGCGTCTTGGCCTGCGCGAATTTTTTCGACACGGCGGGCCTGCTCGAAAAGTGCTCCTGCGCGAAGGGCTGCTTCTTGAATTTCGACAGGCAGTCGAAGCGCACGATCGGGCTGACCACGACGTCGCCGACCTCGAATGCCTTGCCGATGCCGCCGGCGGTGCCCGTGGTGATGACCAGTGTCGGCTGCACCTCGGTGATGATCTGGCGCCAGACGTCGATGTTCGGCAATCGCGGACCGTCCTGCGACATGTGCGAGTCGGATTTGAAGATCACGCATTTCTTCTTGCCGATCGTCGTGGTCCAGTAGGTACCGAGACGCTTCAGTTCCTTGGCCGGGCAGCCGTTGCGCATCTTCTTGGAGATGGCGGCGTAGTTATGCGTATAGGGCACGTAATCGTTGCGTGAATCCTTGCCCGGCGTCAGCACGCGGCTGAGCGCGTGGCCCTCCTCGACGGTCCAGGTCACGACCAGCACGTCGGCGCGCGGCAGCGGCCCCTTGCCATTGCCTTTCGGCTTCGGCCCGGTCTGCGGCGCGAGTCCCTTTGGCCAGGGAATGTCGGTGAAGCGCGACAGCCCGGTCGAGGTCGAGAAGGCCATGAACGCGCGGCCCTCGGCCGATTCGGAATCGAAATCGATGATCTCGCGCCGAAAGTCTTCCGCGGTGACCTTTGCGGTCTTCTTCGCCGCGGCATCCTTCATGCGTTTCACCACGAAGGTCTCGGGCGGGGGCGGTGTCGTGATCGGATCGAAACCAAGATTTCTCTCAACCCATTTGCGGTCGGCTAACATCGCATCGTCTCCGTCAATTTGATTTTGACAAATGTCTTTCGGTCGGCCAGTCGGGCCGACGGGTGCAATCCTAGATCGAATTCATTGGCGTCGAATGGGTCGGAGCTATTGACCGAATCGAGGCCGGTTCGGGTCGCAGACAATTTCTCCTGTCAAACAACAGTTATTCTGAAAAAAATTTGCGCAATGTCTGAACCAAGTGGCGACTGAGATTACACCTATAGTTGAGGTGCGACAATCTGCCTTCCAATCACAAACGGAGGAAGTCATGGCAAGCTCGACTAAGCGAGTTGCGCTGGTGAACAGCGCGAGGAAATTGCCGAAGGGGGCCAAGCTCGTCGGCGCGGCCGATCCCAAGCAGGAAATCGAGATCAGCGTTCGCCTCCGTGCCAAGCGCGCGCAGCCGGCGGAGGACGAATCCGTGATGGCGCTCGGCGCACAACCGCCGCGCGAGCGGCAATATCTCTCGCGTGCCGAATTCGGCGAGCATATGGGCGCCGACCCTGCCGACGTCGCCAGGATCGATGACTTCGCCCACCATCACGAGCTCAACGTCAAGAGCGTGCATCTGGCGTCCCGCACCGTGAAGCTGACCGGTACGGTGAAGGCGATGAGCGCGGCCTTCGGCGTCAAGCTCAACAAGGTCAGGCACGAGGGCGCGACCTATCGCATGCGCAAGGGCAGCGTGCAGATCCCGGCCGAGCTCGAAGGTATCGTGGTCGGTGTGCATGGCCTCGACAACCGCCCGGTGGCGCAGCCGCACTTCCGGCGCAAGATGGCGAAGACGGGGGCGACGGCGCGTACCGCACAGGGCGGCAGCTTCTCGGTCGAACAGATCGCAGAGCTCTACAACTTCCCGGGCGGCGAGACCGGCGCCGGCCAGTGCATCGCCATCATCGAGCTCAACGACATCGACCAGAAGGGCCATCCCACGGGCGCCGGCTACAAGACCTCCGACCTACGTACCTTCTTCAAGAAGGCGGGCATCCCGATGCCGCAGATCGCGCCCGCGAGCGTCGACGGCGGCGCCAACAAGCCGGGTCATTCCGAGGCCGACGGCGAAGTCGTGCTCGACATCGAGGTGGCCGGCGCCATCGCGCCGGGCGCCAGGATCGTGGTCTATTTCGCGCCCAACACCACCAACGGCTTCATCGACGCGGTGAAAGCCGCCGTCCACGACGCCGCGCGAAAACCCTCGGTGATCTCGATCAGCTGGGGCGGACCGGAAGACGAGGACGGCTCGCAGCAATTCGTCGACGGCCTGAACGAGGCGATCCGCGATGCCGCCGCGATGGGCGTCACCGTCTGCGTCGCCTCCGGCGACAATGGCTCGGCCGATATGGGCGAGGATTGGGACGGCAAGCCGCACGCCGACTTCCCGGCCTCGAGCCCCTTTGCGCTGGCCTGCGGCGGCACCAACCTGAAGGCGCCGAACGGTCACATCCAGGAGGTGGTCTGGAATGGCGGGACGCAGGGTGGCGCGGGCGGCGGCGGCGTCAGCGTGGTGTTTCCGCGACCGGCCTACCAGGCCCATGCCCACGTCCCGAAGTCGCCGTCGCACTCGGTCGGGCGCGGTGTTCCTGACGTCGCCGGCGACGCCGATCCAGCGACCGGCTACCAGATCTTCCTCAACGGCGTCGGCACCACGATCGGCGGCACCAGCGCGGTGGCACCGCTGATGGCCGGATTGATCGCCCGCATCAACGAGGCCACGACCAAGAAATTCGGCAAGACGGTCGGCTTCATCAACCCGCTGATCTACGCCTCGCACGCGCAAGGCGTGTTCCGTGACATCACGGTCGGCAACAACGACATCACCGGCGATCTGCACGGCATGTACAAGGCCGGCCCCGGCTGGGATGCCTGCTCCGGCCTCGGCGTCCCCAACGGCGCCGCGTTGCAGAATTTGCTCGCGGCGTGATTGATCCTCTTCCTCTCCCCGTCCTGACGGGGAGAGGGCTGGGGTGAGGGGCTATTTCCGCGGAAATGGTGAAAGCTGTTCGTCCGCTCTCTCCCCGTCATTGCGAGCGCAGCGAAGCAATGACGAACGCGGAGCGAGACACGGGCTACACCGCGTCCAGCGGCTTGCCGCGCACGTTCGGACCGAACAGCGCCATCGCGATCACCACGACCAGCATGGCCGCGGTGATCAGGCCGAACACGCCGGTGACGCCGCCCTCCTTCAGCATGTAGGCGACGATGAAGCCCGAGAACGTCGCGCTTAGCCGGCTCATCGAATAGACGAGGCCGGATGCACGTGCCCGGATCTGGGTCGGAAACACCTCGGTCTGATAGGCGTGATAGGCGTAGGACATCGTGGTGTTGCAGGCCGTCAGCAGCACGCCGCAGACGATCAGCAGCGCCGGCTCGGTCAGTTGCGCGAACGCCATGCCGAAGACGATGATGGCGACGCAGGCGCCGGCGATGATCCAGCGTCGCTCGAATTTGTCGGCGAAGCTCGAAGCGAGCAGCGGCGCGATCGGATAGGCGAAGGCGACGATGAAGGAATATTGCAGGCTCTTGGTGACGTTGATGCCCTTCTCGACCAGCAGCGTCGGCACCCAATTGGCGAAGCCGTAGAAGCCGAAGGCCTGGCAGAGGTTGAACACCATGAACAGGACCACGAGCGAGAGATAGGGCGGCCGGAACAGGTCGGCGAAGCCGACATTCGTGGTCGATCGCACCGCCTGGCGCGCAGGCGACGTCGCGGGCCGCGAGCCGGCGCCGCCGCTGGCGGCCTCCAGCGTCGTCAGGATGCGAAGTGCCTCTTCGTTGCGGCCGTGCCGCGCCAGCCAGAGCGGGCTTTCGGGCAGGAACAGCCGGAGCACCCAGATGATCATGCTGGCGGCGGCGCCGATCAGCACCACCCAGCGCCAGCCCTCGACACCGTAAGGCGCGAGCGGCACCAGCCACCAGGCGAGGAATGCGACGACGGGGACGGCGACGAACATGATCGACTGGTTCACCGCAAAGGCGCGCCCGCGCATCCGGCTTGGCACGAGCTCAGTGATGTAGGCGTCGATGGTGATGACCTCGACGCCGATGCCGATGCCGGCGAGGAAACGCCAGAACAGCAGACCTTCCGGAGAGGTCTGGCAGGCCATGATCACGGAGGCCGCGGTGTAGCCGAGCAGCGCATAGGTGAAGATCGCGCGCCGGCCGAAGCGGTCGGCGAGGAAGCCGAGGAAGAAGGTGCCGACGAACAGGCCGGCAAAGGTCGCGGCGACGAAGGCGCCGATGCCGGCGAAGCCGAAGAACGCCTGCGTCGTCGTGCTCAAAAGTCCGCTGCGGCTCAGGCCCGGCGCGATATAGCCGGTGAGGAACAGATCGTAGATCTCGAAGCAGCCGCCGAGCGAGAGCAGGATGACGAGGCGCCAGACATAGGGCGACCCCGGCATCGCCTCGAGCCGCCGCGAGATCTCGTCCGGCACGGACGGCGCAGCGCCGAGCTCGAAGCCTGTGTCGATGCCGACAACGCTCATGATGTCCTCCCCGAGGCGCGCGGATCGCACGCGGTTCCCGGCGGCTCATCTGTGTTGCGTGTCGTGAACTCTGCCGGATCGCGCCATGTTGGCCGGTCAAGGGCGGAAATCCAGAAGAACATATCGATGGGAGCGTTCGAGATTTTCGAACTCGGCTAATGAGAGGCAGGACAGCCGCTCGGCGAACTCGGTCACCTCTCCCGCGTGCGGGAGAGGTCGGCGCGCAGCGCGGGGTGAGGGTTCTCTCCGCAACGGGACAATCCCGATGCGGAGATACCCTCACCCCAACCCTCTCCCGCAAGCGGGAGAGGGAGCGCACCGTTGCTCACCCTACCAGCTCCGCCTGCCATCCGCCGCTGCGCACCTGCTCGGCGATCAATGCGAGCATCAGGCGGCGCATCTCTTCCATGGCGTAGGTCATCGGGCGGTTGCGCAGCCGGCAGAGATAGAGCGTGCGGGTCAGCTTCGGCTCGATCACCTTGCGTGCGATCAGCCGGCCGGCCGCGAGCTCCTCCCGCGCGAACAGCTTTGTCGCGATGGTGCAGCCGAGCCCTTCCACCAGTGCGCCGGTCATGCCGGTGATCGAGTTGGCGTGCAGGATGGCGCCGCCCTCCAGCCGCTTGAGCAGGACCGGATCGTCCAGCAGCGCGCGCGAGGACAGCCCAAGACCGTAGCGAAGCAGGATCAGCGGCATCCGGCTCAGCTCCTCGAACCGGATCGGGGCCTTGCCCTTGCCGACCAGTTTTGGAATGCCGACCAGGAACATCTCCTCTTCGAGCACGGCTTCCGTGATCAGCTCCTTCTCCGAGGGCGGATTGTAGACCAGCGCCAGATCGACATTGGAGACCATCAGGTGCATCAGCGTCGCGCCAGACAGGCTCTCGGTGAGCGACAATTTGAGCTTCGGATAATTGGTCAGCACCGTGCGCATCAGTTCGACACCGATCGCCTTGACGCCGGAATTGGCCATGCCGATCGAGATCTCGCCGGCGATGACGCGGGCGCCCTCGCGCACCTCGGTCTCGGCTTCCGCCATCGCGCGCAGGATGATGCGCGCGTGCTCATAGAGCCGCTCGCCGGCCGCCGTCGGCTCCATGCCGCGCGACTTGCGCTCGAACAGCGGCGTTGCGAACTCGGCCTCCAGGTTCGAGATATGATGGCTTAGCGCGGACTGCGCGACGTTCACCTGGTCGGCCGCGCGCGACAGGTTCCGCTGCTCGTAGACGGCGATGAAATAGCGGAGCTGGCGTGAATCCATGGGCGATCAAGCGTTCTAGAACTGCGAAGGCAATCTTCGACAGATTATATTTTTCAGAAGGCTTGTGAAGGCCTAGTCTCCCGGTTGGACGAACAGGGAGTGACGCATGACTGAGGCCGGATTGCCGCTCGAAGGCGTGCGGGTCGTCGAGATGACCCACATGGTCATGGGCCCGACCTGCGGCATGATCCTCGCGCAGCTCGGTGCCGAGGTGATCAAGGTCGAGCCGCCGTCCGGCGACAAGACGCGGAGCCTTGGCGGCATGGGAACGGCGTTCTTCCCGCTGTTCAATCGCGGCAAGCGCAGCGTCGTGCTGGATTTCGAGAAGCCTGGGGATCGCGACAGCATGCACCGTCTGCTCGCGACGGCCGATGTGTTCCTGGAAAACTTTCGCGATGGCCAGCTGGAGAAGCAGGGGTTAGGTGCCGAGGAATTGCGCCGCCGGCATCCGCATCTGATCATCGCCGGCCACAAGGGCTTTCTGTCCGGCCCCTACGAGCACCGCCCCGCGCTCGACGAGGTCGTGCAGATGATGTCGGGGCTCGCGGCCATGACCGGCACCAAGGAGAAGCCGCAGCGCGTCGGCTCCTCCGCCAACGACATCATGGGCGGCATGTTCGGCGTGATCGCGATTCTCGCCGCGCTCTATCAGAAGCGCGGAGGCAAGCGCGACGGCGCCGACATTCGCATCGGCCTGTTCGAGAATTGCCTGTTTCTGGTCGCCCAGCACATGGTCGAATACGAGATGACCGGCAACAAGCCGCGCTCGATGCCCGAGCGCGAGCACGCCTGGCCGATCTACGACATTTTCGATGCCGCGGACGGCGAGCGCATTTTCATCGGCGTCGTGACCGAGGGGCACTGGCAGAGTTTTTGTCGCGAATTCGGACTGACCGAGTTTCTCGACGATCCCGCCTTGCGCACCACGACCGACCGTATCCTGGCGCGGCCGCGGATCCTTCCGCGCGTCGCCGAAATCATCCGGCAGCGGAAGGTGGCAGAGCTGTCGCAAAAGCTCGACGCGCTCAACATCTGCTTTTCGCCGATCAACCGGCCCGAGGATCTCCTCACCGATCCCCATGTGCTGCGCCCGGGCGGGCTCGTCAGCAATTTCACGGCCGACGGCAAGCCGTTCCATGTGCCGGCTCTGCCGGTCGAGTGGAACGGCAGCCATCTCGGTGAAGGCCTGAAGGTCGCACCGCTCGGCGCCGACACATCGGCGGTTCGTGCCGAGATCGACAAGGATGACATCGCGTCAAAAGCCGCTGGGAGGCGTGCATGAGCCGGATCGAGACGATTTACCCCTCAGATCGCGTCAGCCTGCGCGAGGTGGGCCTGCGCGACGGGCTCCAGCTCGTGAAGAAATTTCCGTCAACCGAGGCCAAGCAGCGCTGGGTACGCGAGGAATATGCCGCCGGCGTGCGGCACTTCGAGGTCGGCTCGTTCCTGCCGGCCAAGACCTTCCCGCAATTCGTCGACGTGCGCGATGTCATCGGGGCGGTCGCGAACCTGCCGGGCGCTCATGGAATCGCGCTTGCGCTCAACGAGCGCGGCGTCAATGAAGCCCTCGAATCCGGCGTTGGCGAAATCGCGTCGGTGGTCTCGGCCACGGAAGAGCACAGCCAGGCCAACGCCCATCGCTCGCGCGACTCCGCGATCGCCAATGTCAGGCGGCTCTGCGAGATGCGCGATGCCAGCTCCCACAAGCCGCTCGTGAATGCCGCGATCTCGATGGCGCTGGGCTGCTCGATCACCGGCGCGGTCGATCCGGCCGAGGTCTTGCGGCTGGTCGACAAATGCCTCGAGGCCGGCGTCGATTTCGTCGCGATCGCCGACACCGTCGGCTACGCGGGCCCGAAGCAGGTCGCCGAACTGTCGCGCGCCGCGGTCAAGCTCGCAGGACAAAAGCCGATCTGCATCCACCTCCACGACACCCGCGGCATGGGCATCGCCAACGCCGCGGCTGCACTGGACGAGGGCGTGCGCATTCTCGACGGATCGCTCGGCGGCCTCGGCGGCTGCCCCTTCGCGCCCGGCGCGACCGGCAATGTCGTGTTCGAGGATCTCGTGTTCCTGTGCGAGAGCAAGGGATTTGCGACGGGGATCGACCTGGAGAAGCTGGTCGGTGTGCGCAGGATCTTGCGCGACGAGATGCCGAACGAAACGCTGTATGGCGGCGTCGCGCGGGCGGGCCTGCCGTGCGGGACGGCGGCGAAAGCGGCGTGAGCTTTTTTTCCTTCTCCCCTTGTGGGAGAAGGTGGCGCGAAGCGCCGGATGAGGGGTTTGTCTCCGCGAGCTCGAAGAGGAGTAGTCGCTGAGACATACCCCTCACCCGTCTCGCCGCTTCGCGGCGAGCCACCCTCTCCCACAAGGGGAGAGGGAGACGCACCGTCTATGCGACGGACTTACTCATGCCGATGCCCGTGCTTCCGCGCCTTCGCCGGCTTGCCTTCGCCCGTCGGGATCATCACCACGCGCCCATAGCGCACGCCGCGTTCGGCGATGATGTGATCGGCGAAATGCCTGACCTCGTCGGCCGCGCCGCGCAGTGCCGTCATCTCCATGCAATTGTTGTCGTCGAGATGGACGTGCAGCGTCGCCAGCGCGAGGTCGTGGTGGCCGTGGAATTCCTGCACCAGGCGCTTCGAGAGATCGCGGGCGGCGTGGTCGTAGACATAGACGAGACCGGCGACGCAGGGGCCGGTCTGCGCCGTGTCCTCTGAGGTCTGTTGCAGGCCGGCCCGCGCGAGGTCGCGGATGATCTCGGAGCGGTTCTGGTAGCCGCGCGCCGCCGCCGCGGCATCGATCTCCGCCAGTAGATCGTCCTCGATCGTGATCGTAATTCGCTGCATCAGGCCCTCTCCGCGCGTATCGCTCCTCTTACCTCGCCCCGCTTGCGGGGAGAGGTCGGAATTCAAGCCTAGCTTGAATTCCGGGTGAGGGGGACTCTTCGCGAGTCCGTCTCTTACCGGCTACGTGGTGGCAGCCCCTCACCCCAACCCTCTCAGCGCGAGCGAAGCTCGTCGCGGCCCCGTAAGAACGGGAGAGGGAGTACGCCCTCACAGCCGGGTCGCACGAAGCCGCAGCGCATTCCCGACCACGCTCACCGAGGACAGCGCCATCGCCGCCGCGGCGATGATCGGCGACAGCAGGACGCCGAAGTTCGGATAGAGGATGCCGGCCGCGATCGGAATGCCGGCGGCGTTGTAGATGAAGGCGAAGAACAGGTTCTGGCGGATGTTGCTCATCGTCGCCTGAGACAGTTTTCGCGCTCGCACGATGCCGGTGAGATCGCCTTTGAGCAGGGTCACGCCGGCGCTCTCCATTGCCACATCGGTGCCGGTGCCCATGGCGATGCCGACTTCGGCGGCCGCCAATGCCGGGGCGTCGTTGACGCCGTCGCCGGCCATCGCGACGCTGCGGCCGGCCTTTTGCAGCTTTGTCACCACCGCGCTCTTCTGGTCCGGCAGCACCTCGGCCTCGACCTCGGCGATGCCGAGTCGGCGCGCCACCGCTTGCGCCGTGGTGCGGTTGTCACCGGTCAGCATGATCACCTTGATGCCCTCGGCGGCGAGGGCCTTCAGCGCCTCCGGCGTCGAGGCCTTGACCGGATCGGCGATCGCAAACAGGCCGGCGAGCCGGCCGTCGACGGCCATGTTGATGACCGTCGCGCCATCGCCGCGCAGCCGTTCGGCCTCGGTGTCGAGGGCCTTGGTGTCGATCCCGATCGACGACAGGTATCGTGCGTTGCCGAGCACGATGGTCTTGCCGTCGACCTTGCCGGTCGCGCCCTTGCCTGTCGGCGAATCGAACGCCTCGACCTGGCCGAGTGTGAGCTGCTTCTCCTTGGCCGCGCGCACGATGGCGTCGGCCAGCGGATGTTCGCTGGCGCGCTCGACGCTGGCCGCCCAGCGGAGAATCTCGTCGTCGGCAAAGCCGGAAGCCGGCACGATCGCGACGACCTTGGGCTTGCCCTCGGTCAGCGTGCCGGTCTTGTCGACCACCAGCGTGTCGATCCTCTCCATCCGCTCCAGCGATTCCGCGTTCTTGATCAGGACGCCCGCCTGCGCGCCGCGGCCGACGCCGACCATGATCGACATCGGGGTCGCTAGCCCCAGCGCACAGGGGCAGGCGATGATCAGCACGCTGACGGCGGCGACCAGCCCGAAGGCCAGCCGCGGCTCCGGCCCGAACCAGGCCCAGGCCGCGAAGGCGGCGAGGGCGACGACGATGACGGCGGGCACGAACCAGCCGGCGACCTGATCGGCCAGCCGCTGGATCGGCGCGCGCGAGCGCTGCGCATCGGCGACCATCTGCACGATCTGCGACAGCAGCGTCTCCCGCCCGACCTTGTCGGCGCGCATGATGAAGCTGCCGGACTGGTTGAGCGTGCCGGCGATGACTTTTGCACCGGTTTCCTTGGTGACCGGCATGGATTCGCCCGTCACGAGCGACTCGTCGAGCGAGGAACGCCCCTCCAGGATGACGCCGTCGACCGGCACCTTCTCGCCAGGGCGAACGCGCAAATGCTCGCCGGCATGGAGCGTATCGATCTCGACCTCGTGCTCGCTGCCGTCAGCCTCGACGCGGCGCGCGGTCTTCGGGGCGAGCTGCAACAGCGCCTTGATCGCGCCCGACGTCGCATCGCGGGCGCGCAGCTCCAGCACCTGGCCGAGCAGCACCAGCACGGTGATGACGGCAGCCGCCTCGAAATAGATGGCCACCGCGCCGCCATGGCTGCGGAAGGTGTCCGGGAAGATCTGCGGCACGACAGTGCCGAGGACGCTGTAGATGTAAGCGACGCCCGTGCCCATCGCGATCAGCGTGAACATGTTGAGGTTGCGGGTGACCAGCGACTGCCAGCCGCGGACGAAGAACGGCCAGCCGGCCCACAGTACCACGGGCGTGGCGAAGACGAGCTGGATCCAGTTCGAGAGTGTCTGGTCGATCCAGTTGTGCGGGCCTGCGAGATGGCCGCCCATCTCCAGCACCACGGCCGGCAGCGCCAGCACGCCGCCGATCCAGAACCGCCGCGTCATGTCGGCAAGCTCGGGATTGGGGCCGGTCTCCAGGCTTGCAACCTCCGGCTCCAGCGCCATGCCGCAGATCGGGCAGCTGCCGGGTCCGACCTGGCGGATCTGCGGGTGCATCGGGCACGTGTAGATCGTGCCCGCCGGCATCTCCGGCTCGCTCGCCTTCTCCTTGGCGAGGTATTTTGCGGGATCGGCGGCGAACTTGGTGCGGCATCCGGCCGAGCAGAAATGGAAGGTCTCGCCGTGATGGTCGAACCGGTGCTTCGAGGTCGCGGGGTCGACCGTCATGCCGCAGACGGGGTCGAGGACTTTCGTCGCTGCGTCGCCATGGTCATGGGCGTGATGATGGGCGTGGCCGGCATGATCGCCGTGTCCGCCGCAGCATGAGGCTGCCGCAGGCTTGTCGTTCGGCGGCGTCGCCGCCTTGCTCGAACAGCCGCATCCGGTGTGACCGTCCGCGTCGTGATGATGCTTGTGCTCGGCGTCGCTCATTTCCATGCTCCGGCTTTGTGCCAGGTCTTAGTGTCAGGTCTTGATGTAGGTCTTGCAACCCATACCCGGTAGGGGTATATAGACGGCATGCGCAAGGACATCAAGACATCTGTCGGAAAACGTCTCGGCCGGATCGAGGGCCAGGTTCGCGGCCTGTCGAAAATGGTAGAGGAAGACCGCTACTGCATCGACATCGTGACGCAGATCTCGGCGGTGCGCGCCGCGCTGCGCCGGGTCGAGGAGGAGGTCCTGAAGGACCACGTCGCCCATTGCGTCGAGCACGCCATCACGAGCGGCGACAAGGCCGACCAGCGCGCCAAGATCGCGGAGCTGATGGCGGTGATCGGACGGGCGGAAAGGTAGTTTCGTATTCGCCCGTCATTGTGAGGGGCACGGTATCTCCCCAACGTCGTCCTGGCGAAAGCCAGGACCCACACCGCGGAATCTATCGATCGCGGTCGGCAGCGGTACCGAACGACGAGTCGTCGCCAAACTTCTCCCTGGGGTAATGGGTCCCGGGCTTCGCCGGGACGACGGCGGAGTTAAGCCGCGATCTCGCGCGCCCGTCTGCGGCGCCGCGGGCGGTACATCGCCAGCTTCTTCAGCAGCGAGACATGCGCCGCGGCGGCGGCACATTCGACCATCTCCGCGGGCTGCGCGCTTACTTGCTCAGCCGGAATCTCATCCGGCGCCTCTTCGTCAGCCGCTTCAGGAACGAGCGGCGGCGCACTGATCGTTTCTGGAAACACACTGAATGTGCCCGCTACCTCCTCGAGCGGCTTCTGCTTGTCGGCCCAGTGCAGGGTGGTGTAGTCGAACCCGTGCACGATGGTGGGTTTGACGACTTCGAAATAGGGCGAGATGTCGAAGTCGCGGGGCATGTAGAGCGAGGAATCGCGGATGTGCAGGATCTCGCGGCGGGCGGCGCGGCTGCCGGCCTTGGTGATCTTGGGCAGGATCGGATAGCGCACGGCGTCGAACGCCTGCGCGATCAGCGCCGAGCAGATGATCTTGGTCGGATCGCCCGAGCCGATCGCGATCATGCGGCGCCGCCAGCGCTGCGGTATCGGCAGCGGAAACAGGAAGCGCATCAGGTCGACGATGTTCTTGGTGTCGTAGCCGAAGCCGATGCGGTTGATCGCATAGCGACAGACTGTGGTGCGGTCCTCATGGGACAGCCCGACCGGGCGGCAGACCCGGGTGTGATAGGGGAAGTATTTCGACAGCGGCGCCGAGGTGACGCCTTCGCCGATATTGGCCTCGATCAGCACATGCGGCTCGCCGTTGGGCTCTTCCGCACCCTCGATCGGGCCGACATAGAGCGCGGCATGCGACCAGGTCGACTGCGTCAGGTATTTGATGATGCCGGAGATGCGGTTGTTGCCCTCGACCAGCAGCACGTCGCCGGGCTCGATGACGCCGCGCAGGTGCTCGGGGTCGCTCGGCGTGAACGGCTCATAGCCCGGCACCTCCTTCGAGAGGTACGCGGCAATCAGCTTGCCGACTGAATCTAGGACCGTCCCCATGTCGAGCTCCTCCGCGGCCTTTTCCGGCCGCCTTTTTTCCCTTCTCTATCATGGTCGAAACGTGTTGCAATTCGGTTCATCACTCTGTGAGATCAAGCACGATTGATTCACCATGATGGTTGCCGTGCAACATGAGATACGGCAAGGTTCGCTGGCTGTTCCCGTTTGCCGCAAGTCTCCGGAAACCATGACATGACAATCACGCGCCGCGGTTTCCTTTCGGCGTCGGCGGCCTTTGCCGCGATGCCGGTCCTGCGCGCAACCGCCGCACCCCTGCCGCGCGAGGCCGACATCGTCGTAATCGGCGCGGGGGCCGCCGGAATTGCCGCAGCGCGGCGCATCATGGCGGCCAATCGCAAGGTCGTGGTGGTCGAGGCGGCATCGCAGGTCGGCGGCCGCTGCATCACCGATACGACGACCTTCGACGTGCCGTTCGATCGCGGTGCGCGCTGGATGCACAATCCCGAGACCAACCCGATGATCCGGCTGGCGCGCAGCGCGGGCCTCGACGTGCTGCCGGCGCCATCGGGTCAGAAGATGCGCATCGGCCGCCGCAACGCGCGCGCCGGCGAGACCGAGGAATTCCTGGCGGCGCTGGTGCGCGCCAACCGCGCCATCGACGAGGCCGCGCGTGGCAAGCTCGATACCTCCTGCGCCTCCGTGCTGCCGAAGGATCTCGGCGACTGGGCGGGCGCGGCCGAGTTCATGCTGGGCGCGAGCTTTGCCGGCAAGGACCTTAAGGAGCTTTCTGCGATTGACAAGGCGCGCGCGCAGGATCGCAATGCCGCGATCGCCTGCCGTCAGGGCCTGGGTACGCTCATCACGAAGCTGGGCGAGCAGGCGCCGGTCGCGCTGTCGACGCCGGCGAGCCGCATCAGCTGGAGCAATCGCGACGTCAGTGTGGAGACGCAGGGAGGCAAGATCGCCGCGCGTGCCGCCATCGTCACGGTCTCGACCAACGTGCTGACCGCGGGCGCGATCAAGTTCGCCCCCGATATTCCCAAGCGCACGTTGGACGCGGCGTCAAAGCTCAGCCTCGGCAGCTACGACCACATCGTGTTGCAGCTGCCGGGCAATCCGCTTGGTCTTGCGCGCGACGACATCCTCATCGAGCAGAGCAATTCGACGCGCACCGCGCTGATGTTCGCCAATATCGGCGGCTCCTCGCTGTGCTCGATCGACGTCGGCGGCTCGTTCGGCCGCGATCTGTCGGAGCAGGGCGAGAAGGCGATGGCGGCCTTCGCGAAGGAATGGATCGCAAAGCTGTTCGGCAGCGAGGCCGCGGCCATCGTGCAGAAGACCAGCGCGACGCGCTGGAATGCCTCGCCCTTCGTAATGGGCGCGATGTCGGCGTCCTCGCCCGGCGGTCAGCTCTCGCGAAAGATCCTGACCGAGCCGATCGGCAACCTGTTCCTCGCCGGCGAAGCCACCCACGAGACGCTGTGGGGCACCGTCGACGGCGCCTGGGAAAGCGGCGAGCGCGCCGCGGACGCAGCGCTGCGCAAAATCGGCGCGCTCAAGGACGAGCCGGCCGATGTGCCGACGCAATCGACGAAGAAGCGGCGGGCGCCGCGCCAGTAGGGGAATTGATCCAGCTGTCGTCCTGGACAAGCGCAGCGAAGCGGAGCGCAGATCCAGGACCCATTACCCCAAGAAGTAGTTTGGCGAAGACTCGGAGTGACCCGCTCGCACTACAAGCGTTGACCGGGGCAATGGGTCCTGGCTTTCGCCAGGACGACATTGGGGAGTTAGCGCAAAACCCCATCCAGCGCCGGCAGCCCAAAAATCACCGCCATCGCGATCAGCGCATAGCAGATGCCGCGAAATACTTTTTCGCTGGCGCGGCCGAACAGCGAGGCGCCGAATGCGACGCCGATGGCGTAGACCGGACCGACGATGAGCGAGAGCATTAGCGATTCGCGGCTGATCAGGCCTGTCGTCGCGTAACTGACCATCGAGAAGAAGTCCGACGCGCCGAAGAACAACAGGATGTTGGCGCGCGCGACGATCGACGGGATCGGGCGGCCGAGCCAGTAGCCGACGATCGGCGGCCCGCCGGTCTGCGCCAGCCCGCTGCAGAAGCCTGAGAGGCCGCCGATGCCGACCGAGAGCCAGGCGTGGTCCTCGCCGCGATAACGCCAGCCCGACAGCAGCAGCAGCAATAGCGCGGCGACGAAGCTGGAGATGATCCAGCGCGTGGTGACGGGCTCGAGCACGCTGAGAAAATAGGTGCCTATGGGCACGCCGATCAGCGCGCCGAGCACGATCACGGCCGTGGCCTTGCGGTCGGCCTTGCGCCACGCGTCGGGCAGCAGCGGCAGCGCTGCGACGAAATCGATCACGAGCAGCAGGGCGGCAACGAGCCGCGGCGCCGCGAAGCTGCTCGCCAGCGGCATGAAGATCAGCGCCGAGCCGAAGCCGGAGAAGCCGCGCGCGGTACCCGAGACGAAAGCGACGGCGCAGAGCGCCATCGCAATGGTGAGGCTGACGTCCTTCGGGAGGAAGTCCGTGAGACTCATGCTTTATTTCTGGAGCATGATGTTGTCCGAAAACCGCTTCACACTTTTCGGCATCATGCTCTCAGCGTGCCGCCGGTCTTCTTCGTCACCTCCGCCACGACCTTCGCGGCGACGGCCTCGATCTCCTGGTCGGTCAGGGTCTTCTCGCGCGGCTGGATCGTCACCGCGATCGCGATCGACTTCTTGCCGTCATCGATGCCCTTGCCCTCGTAGACGTCGAACACGTTGACGCCGGTGATCAGCTTCTTGTCGACGCCTTGCGCGGCGCGCACGATGTCGCCGGCCTTCACGGTGCGGTCGACGATGAAGGCGAAGTCGCGCGACACCGGCTGGAAGGCCGACAGCTCGATCAAGGGCTTGGCGCGGGTCGGCCTCTTCTTGGCCTCGGGGACGCGGTCGAGGATGACCTCGAACACCATCAGCGGACCGTCGGCGCCGAGCGCTTCCAGCGCGCGCGGATGCATCTCGCCGAAATAACCGAGGACGTTCTGCGGGCCGATCTGGATCGTGCCGGAACGCCCCGGATGCAGCCAGCCGGGACCGCCGGCGACGATCTGGAGCGCCTGCATCGGCGCGCCGGCAGCGGCCAGCACCGCCAGCGCATCGGCCTTGGCGTCGAACAGGTCAGCCTGCACCGAGCCCGACCAGTGCCGTCCGAGACCCTCGGACGAGGCAAAGCCGCGGCGCACGCCGCTCGCCGCCATGAACTGATCCTGCGGGCGATCGCCCTTGAACACCTGGCCGACCTCGAACAGCGCGACATCGCCGAAGCCGCGATCGACATTGGCCTGCGCCGCCGCGATCAGGCCCGCCAGCAGAGTCGGGCGCATGTCGGAGAGATCAGATGCGATCGGGTTGGCGACTTCGAGTTCGCGCTGGCCGCCGCCGAACAGTTTTGCCGCAGACTTCGTGATGAACGACCACGTCACCGCCTCGATGATGCCACGGCTCGCGAGCGCGCGCCGCGCGCGGCGGGTGCGGAGCTGGAGCGGGGTCAGCACGGATTTGCGCGCATCCTCGCCGCGCTCGAACGGCGTCATCGGCACCTTGTCGACGCCGTAGATGCGGACAATCTCCTCGACGATGTCGGCCTTGCCGTGCACATCGGTGCGCCACGAGGGCACCGCGACCTTCACCACGGGACCCGGGCCCGCCATCATGAAGCCGAGATGGGTCAGGATGCGCTTCATCTCCGGCTGCGGCACCTCGATGCCGGACAGGCGCTTGACCTCGGTCACCGGGAAATCGATCACGCGGTCATCGCCGAAGGCCTTGCCGACGACGACGTTCTCGGACGGCGCGCCGCCGCACATCTCCATCACGAGTTTCGTGGCGAGCTCCAGCCCTGGCACCATGAACGCCGGATCGACGCCGCGCTCGAAGCGGTAGCGCGCATCCGAGTTGATGCCGAGCTTGCGGCCGGTCTGCGCGATATTGATCTCGTTCCACAGCGCCGATTCGATCAGCACGTCGGTGGTGTTCTCGTCGCAGCCGGAAGCCTCGCCGCCCATGATGCCGGCGAGCGATTCGACGCCATGCTCATCGGCGATCACGCAGGTCGCGGGATCGAGATTGTAGGTGCGGCCGTCGAGCGCGAGCAGCGTCTCGCCGTCGCGGGCGCGTCGCACCACGAGATTGCCCTTCACCTTCCTGGCGTCGAACACGTGCAGCGGGCGCGCGCGGTCGTAGGTCATGAAGTTGGTGATGTCGACCAGCGCGTTGATCGGACGCAGTCCGATCGCGGTCAGCCGCTTCTGCAGCCATTCCGGCGACGGGCCATTCTTGACGCCGCGCACGAGGCGAAGCGCGAAGCCCGGACAGAGCGTGGCGTCCTCGACCGTGACCTTCACGGGACAAGGGAATTCGCCCTTGACCGGCTTGATGGTCGGGTCCTTGAACTTGCCCATGTCGGCGGCGGCGAGGTCGCGCGCGATGCCGTGCACGCCGGTGCAGTCCTGCCGGTTCGGCGTCAAATTGATCTCGACGACGGGATCGCCGAGCGCGGCCCATTCGGCGTAAGCAGCGCCGATCGGCGCGTCCGCCGGCAATTCCATGATGCCGTCATGGTCATTCGAGATCTGGAGCTCGGCCGCCGAGCACAGCATGCCGCGGCTCTCGACGCCGCGGATGGTGCCGACGCCGAGCGTGATGTCCTTGCCCGGAATGTAGGTGCCAGGGGCCGAGAACACGCTGACGAGACCCGCGCGCGCATTCGGCGCGCCGCACACGACCTGCACCGGCGCGCCACCGTCGCCGGTGTCCACCATGCAGACGCGCAGGCGATCCGCATTCGGATGCTGCTCGGCCGAGATCACCCTCGCGATGGTGAAAGGCTTCAGCGCCTTCGCCTTGTCCTCGATGTTCTCGACCTCGAGCCCGATCATGGTGAGCTTCTCGGCGAGCCTGTCCAGCGGCTCGTCGGTCTCGAGATGATCCTTCAGCCAGGAGAGGGTGAATTTCACGAGCTCAGCCCTCCCGCGAGAGTCGGCACTTCGAGCGGCTTGAAGCCGTAATGGGACAGCCAGCGGACGTCGCTGTCGAACAGCTGGCGCAAATCGGCGATGCCGTATTTCAGCATGGCGATGCGGTCGATGCCCATGCCCCAGGCGAAGCCCTGGTATTCGTCGGGATCGATGCCGCAGGCGCGCAGCACGTTCGGGTGCACCATGCCGCAGCCGAGAATCTCCAGCCAGTCCTCGCCCTCGCCGAAGCGGATCTCGCCCTTGTCGCGGCGGCACTGGATGTCGACTTCCAGCGACGGCTCGGTGAACGGGAAGAACGACGGCCGAAAGCGCATGTTGATGTGGTCGACCTCGAAGAACGCCTTGCAGAACTCGTGCAGGATCCATTTGAGGTGGCCGAGATGCGAGTGCTTGTCGATGACGAGCCCCTCGACCTGGTGGAATTGCGGCGTGTGGGTCGCATCCGAATCGATGCGGTAGGTGCGGCCCGGGCAGATCACGCGGATCGGCGGCTTCTGGCTCAGCATCGTGCGCACCTGCACCGGCGAGGTGTGGGTCCGCAGCAGCATGCGCGAGCCGTCCTCCTTCGGATGGAAGAAAAAGGTGTCGTGCATCTCGCGCGCGGGATGGCCTTCCGGGAAGTTCAGCTTGGTGAAGTTGTAGTCATCGGTCTCGATGTCAGGACCTTCGGCGACTGAGAATCCCATGTCGGCGAAGATCGTCGTCAGCTCGTCCCAGACCTGGCTCAGCGGATGGATGCGGCCGGCATCAGTCGGCGCCTCGCGCAGCGGCAGCGTCACGTCGATGGTTTCGGACGCGAGCCGCGCATCGAGCGCCGCCGACTTCAAGACGTCGCGCCTTGCTGCGAGCGCCTCGGTGACCTTGTCCTTGGCCTGGTTGATCGCGGCGCCCTGCGTCTTGCGGTCGTCCGGCGACATCTTGCCGAGCGTGGCAAGCAGCGCGGAAATCGAACCCTTCTTGCCGAGGGCTGCGACGCGTACCGCTTCGAGGGCGGCTTCGTCGCCGGCGGCGGCGACCTGATCGAGGATGGATGTTTCGAGCGTTGCGAGGTCGGACACAGTCAAATCCTTGCTGCTAAATTCGGCTGGGTTGTCGCCGCCGGAAGGCCGTAACGTCAAGCGAAAAGCCGGTTATTTCGGGCTGAAGAACGGCTGGGTTGAACCTCGCGCGGGGCGCTGGCACCAAGGGGGATACGAGGAGACTTCGTGATGCTCTCAAGGTCCTGCCTGGCCATTCTGGCCGTCGTTCTATCGGTCGCCGGCACCCCGGCACGCGCCATGGTCTGCATGGAGAAGTCCATGACGCTGGACGAGGTCGTCGACACCATCAACGCCCAGAAGGGCTGCGAAAGCGCGATGAAGGTGTTTCAGGATTGCCAGTTGACCGCGAGCGGCGATGTCCAGCTCGGCGCCGCCGTCGAGAAGAAATGCGAGGCGGACTTCATACCCGGCCTCAACGCTGCGCAGAAACAGGCCTATCAACGCGAGATGCGCGTCTGCGACCGAAAGTACCGGAATAAATCCGGCACCATGTATCTGTCGTTCGCAGCATTCTGCCGGGCGGAGGTCGCCCAGCGTTACTCGCAACGCGCGCTGCAGGCTGCGGGCCCCAAGAACCGCTAGTCAGGAATCGTTAGGCCCGCGCGCGAGAGACCTCAGGCCGCGAGCGCGGCCTTGGCCTTCTCGGCGATCGCCTGGAACGACGCGGGCTCGTTGATCGCGAGATCCGACAGCACCTTGCGGTCCACGGTGATGCCCGACTTGGCGAGACCGTCGATAAATCGGCTGTAGGTCAGGCCGAACGGACGCACAGCGGCGTTGAGACGCTGGATCCAGAGCGCGCGGAACGTCCGCTTCTTGCGCTTGCGGTCGCGGAAGGCGTACTGCTGGGCCTTCTCCACGGCCGGCTTGGCGGCGCGGATGGTGTTCTTGCGGCGGCCGTAGAAGCCCTTGGCGGCCTTGTAGACTTTCTTGTGCTTGGCGTGGGCGGTCACACCGCGTTTGACGCGAGACATGACAAAAATCCTTCAGAGATGACTTGGTTTTCGGATCGCCGCGGAAGGCGCGGCTGAGGTGGCAGTGATCGTGGACGCGATCAGGCGTTCGGCAAGAAGTACTTCTTGACGTTGTCGCCGTCGGTCTTGAACAGCACGCGGGTGCCGCGAAGCTGACGGATCTGCTTCTTCGTCCGCTTGATCATGCCGTGACGCTTGCCGCGCTGGGCGTGCATCACTTTGCCGGTGGCAGTCACCTTGAAGCGCTTTTTAGCGCCCGATTTGGTCTTCAGCTTGGGCATTTGGCTCTCCTAATGGCCACAGAAATCCGCCCGCGAAGGCGGCTGGCCGTCAAAAATGCTCGTTAGAGCGTTGATTGTGCTCAGGTTTCTACGAACAAGCGCGAAACCCGCACGAAACACCGCCACGGCAGCCCTTAATCAGCCGGGCGATGAAGGCTGGGCTTATGCCAGAGCGGGAGCCGATTGGCAACGATGAACCGCCGAAACCCGCCCGCCGACTATCCGGAGTTGCTATCCTCATGTCCAAGCCGTGTCGCCTGGAGCAGGACCAAAATGGCCCATTTCTCGCAATTAATCCCGCAATTTGTCCCGCAATTTACCCGCCCGCGCCGCCTGGCGCTGCTTGCCGTGCTCGCCGCCGCTGCGCTGCCGTCCACCGCCGATGCCCGCGCCGGCGGCTATGACGGCATCTGGAACGTCACCTTCGCCACCACCCGTGGCAATTGCAGCTCGGGCTACAGCGTCCCCTTCACCGTGACCGGCGGCCGCGTCTCGTCAGCCGGCGGCGGCCGCGTCTCGGGCAGGGTCAAGCGCTCCGGCATGGTGGCGGTCTATGTCTCCGTCGGCGCGTCCCATGCCAGCGGCGGCGGCCGGCTTGCCGGCGTAAACGGCGCCGGCTCGTGGCGCGGCATCATTTCCGGCGACCAGTGCAGCGGCACCTGGCACGCGACGCGAAGCTGACACACCAACGGCCCGCCGGAGATCCGGACGGGCCGTTAACTCTCAATCCCAAATAACTGGCGTCAGCGCGGCGCCAGCACCATGACGACCTGACGGCCTTCGAACCGCGCGTCCTGCTCGACCTTGGCGAGCTCGGCGACGTCGGTCTTGATCTTGTCCAGAAGCTTGGTGCCGATCTCCTGGTGCGCCATTTCACGGCCGCGATAGCGCAGCGTGATCTTGACCTTGTCGCCCTCTTCGAAGAACCGCTGCATCGCGCGCATCTTCACGTCGTAATCGTGATCGTCGATCATCGGGCGGAGCTTGATCTCCTTGATCTCGACGGTCTTCTGCCGCTTGCGGGCTTCGGCGGCTTTCTTCTGAGCGGAATACTTGTACTTCCCGTAGTCCATGATCTTGCAGACGGGAGGGCTGGTATTCGGCGAAATCTCGACCAGATCCATGCCAGCTTCCTGGGCCATCTTGATGGCGACGACGGTCTCGACCGTGCCTTTGTTGTCACCGGTCTGATCGATCAGCTGGATCTGCGCATTGCGGATATCATCATTGATGCGCGGCCCGTCTTTGCTGGCAGCGGGCGGAGCTTTATTAGGACGGCGAATGGGTGGTTCTCCAAAGTTGTGAAAGAAGCGGCTATTTTGAAGGAAGATGCGTTTGCCGGCAAGCAAGTCGCGTACGCGAAGCGAAAAACCCTCAAATGCGAGGCATTTTGGACACGCCCCCGGGCACGCTGACCGACATAGACACCTTGCCTCTGTTCCGCAAGCGTCCCAAAGGGCCAATGCCGGTGTCCGGCGGCACCACGGAACACGCCCAGGCAGCTCAAACCACACAGCCAGAGTAAACGTTCCATGACCGATGCAATTCCCGATACCGTGCTCGATTTCATCGATGTGGGCGAGGGCGCGTCCGCGCGCAGGATCGCGGTGCGCCGCCGCGCCGGAAAGGGCCCCGGCCTCGTCTGGCTCGGCGGGTTCAAGTCGGACATGCAGGGCAGCAAGGCGCTGGCGCTGGACGCCTGGGCTGGGGATCACGGCCGCGCCGCGGTCCGGTTCGACTATTCCGGCCACGGCGAATCGGGCGGCGATTTCGCCGACGGAACCATCGGGCGCTGGCTGGAGGAGAGCGTCGCGGTGTTCGAGCGGTTCTGCGACGGCCCGCAGATCCTGATCGGCTCCTCCATGGGCGGCTGGATGGCGCTGCTGCTCGCGCGCGAGATCAGGAAGCGCCAGGAGAACCGGCAAGAGAACCAGCAAGAGAGCGCGTCGCTCGCCGGCCTCGTGCTGATCGCGCCGGCGCCCGACTTCACCGAGGAGCTGATGTGGAAGAATTTTCCGGCTGCGGTGAAGAAGGAGATCGAGACCAAGGGCGTCTGGCTGCGGCCGTCCGAGTATGGCGACGGCTCGCCCTATCCGATCACGCGGAATCTGATCGAGGAGGGCCGCAACCATCTCGTGCTCGGCGGCGCCATCGATCTCGGCTGTCCCGTCCGCATCCTGCAAGGTGCACAGGACCCCGATGTGCCCTGGCAGCACGCGTTCGCGCTGACGCACCGTCTGCCGGCCGACGACGTCGTGCTGACCCTGATCCAGGATGGGGACCACCGCCTCTCGCGCCCGCAGGACATCGCGCGCATTCTTGCCGCGGTGGCCGAGATCGGGTGATGTGTCGTCGTCGCTGTCATTGCGCGCCTTGTGCGCAATTGCGCACTGGGGCGGGCAATCCAGTATTCCAGCAGCCGATGTGCTTGAACCGAGAAGCCGCGGCGTACTGGATGCCCCGCCTGCGCGGGGCATGACGGAGAATGGGAGAAGCGCCGATGACCATCACCGCCATGCTGCGCGCTTTCTGCGATGCCGTGGAACAGCGCAACGGCCGCGCGTTTGCCGATCTCTTCACCGAGGACGGCGTCTATCACGATGTCTTCTACGGCGCGTTCGAAGGCCGCGAGAAGATCGCCGCCATGATCGATGACTGGTTCTATCGCACGGCGACCGACTTTCGCTGGGACATGCATGATCCCGTAACCGACGGCACCACGCTCTATGCGCGCTACACTTTCAGCTATCGTTCGACCTTGCCGGAAGCGAACGGCGCGCGTGCGATGTTCGAAGGTGTCGCGATCATGACGCTGAAGGGCGGCAGGATCGCGAGCTATCACGAGGTCGCTAACACCGCGCCGGCGTTCGTCGATTTGAAGTTCGCGCCTGAAAGAATTGCGAAGATCGTCGCCAGGCAGGGCGCGGAGCTGAAGGCGCGGCCGGAGATGAAGCGGCATCTGGCGTAGGCGCGACTCTCTCCTCTCGTCATTCCGGGGCGCGCCACTTGGCGCGAGCCCGGAATCCATTTCGCCTCTCGGCCCGCGGCTCGATGGATTCCGGGTCTGCGCCTGACGGCGCATCCCGGAATGACAAAGTCGAGAGACCTCGTATCTCTACCGCTTCGACGGATTCGCCATCGGCTTGCGCTGTGCCAGCGCGGCGACGGTGGCCGTGCCGATCGGGCCCTGTTCGTCGTAGAGCCAGCATTCGCCGATCGCGACGCCGTCGGTGGCCTGGTGGTTCACCACGTCGAAGCCGATCCAGTTCGTCACCGGTAGGCGGTGCAGATAGATCGTCACGTCGCTGTTGATGTAGCCGAGCCCCTTGTCGCCGGCGTTCGCAAAGGGGCTGGCGAAATCGGCGCCAACAGCGACATGCACGAACGGCGTCATCGGCACGCCGGCAACGAGCTCGCGCACCTCGCTCATCCAGAGCCGGCGCGGACCGAGCGAGCCCATATGGCCGACGATCGGCCGCGTCGTCCATTTGCCGTGCATGCCAAGCCTGGGATCGGTCGGCTTTGGAATGTCGGCCGGTTTCGGCACGTCCCAGTTCGGCGGCGACCAGACATTGCCATCAGGGTTCTGCGTCTTGCGCAGCAGCTGGCAGGAGGCGCGCGCCATGCCGACGCCGCCGGAGACAAATTCCGCCTCGACCACGCGGATGCGCAGGCCGTCGCGCACGAGCCGCGTCGTCACTTCGATCGGCTTGTCGATCGTCGGCAGCCGAAACATGTCGACGGTGAGCCGCGCCGGCACGAATTCAGGGCCGGAATGGCGTTCCTCGATGGCGAAGCCGAGCAGGCCGACGATGACGCGTCCGTGCAGCGATTTCGGATCCCACGGGCCATTGGCGACTTCCGTCGGATGGAATGTATCGCCGTCGCGGGTGAAGAAAGGAATGTCTGTCATGACGCGCGACCTTGAAGGAACTCGCGGGGAAATCAAGGGCGCCCGTTCTCCTCGTTCTCCGCTGTCATCGCCCGCGAAGGCGGGCGATCCAGTACTCCGAGACGGTTGTGGTTCAATCGATAGGCCTCGGCGTACTGGATGCCCCCGCCTTCGCGGGGCATGACACCGAGAATTAGGTGGCGAGGTCCCACTCCTCACGCACGCCTTCGTCGTGCTCGTTGCCCATCGCGACGGATCTCATCGCCTCAAACGCATCCCGCGCCACCAACTGCGCCAGCGCCCATACCGCGGCTCCGCGCACCAATGCGCTCTCATCCCCCAGCAATCGCTGCGCCTCCTCCGCGAGTGCCGCTTCTCCCGAGTTGCCGATCGCGATCAGCACGTTGCGCAAGAAGCGATCGCGGCCGATGCGCTTGACCGGCGACTTCGTGAACAGCGCACGAAACGCCGCATCATCGAGCCGCGCCAATTCGGCGAGGCCAGGCGCACGCAATTCGTCGCGCGCGGCGAGCTTGGCCTCGCGTCCCGCCTGCGCAAACTTGTTCCAGGGGCAGGCGGCAAGGCAATCGTCGCAGCCATAGATGCGGTTGCCGATGGCTTTGCGAAATTCGCGCGGGATCGGTCCCTTGTTCTCGATGGTGAGATACGAGATGCAGCGGCGCGCATCGAGCTTGTAGGGCGCGGGAAACGCCGCGGTCGGGCAGATGTCGAGACAGGCCTGGCACGAGCCGCAATGATCGATCTCGGCTGTGTCGCGCGGCAAGTCGAGCGTGGTGTAGATCGCGCCGAGGAACAGCCAGGAGCCGAACTCGCGCGAGACAAGATTGGTGTGCTTGCCCTGCCAGCCCAGATGCGCGGCCTGCGCCAGCGGCTTTTCCATGACGGCGGCGGTGTCGACGAACACCTTCACTTCCGACGGCGCGGTCGCGACCAGCCAGCGCGCCAGCGCCTTCAGGCGCTTCTTGACCAGATCGTGATAGTCGTCTCCTTGCGCATAGACCGAGATCGCCGCGCGCGTGCGCTGCTCGAGGATCGCGAGGGGATCGGCGTCGGGCCCGTAATTGACGCCGAGCATGATGACGCTGCGCACGTCCTGCCATAGCCCGCGCGGATCGACGCGGCGCTCCGGCTGTGCCGCGAGCCAGTCCATGTCGCCATGGCCGCCCGAGGCGATGAACTCGAGGAAATGCTTTCCGGCCGTCTCGATCGTGCCGGGCTCGGTCACGCCGATGCAGTCGAAGCCGAGCGCCTTTGCCTCGGTCGTCAACTTCGCCTTCAGTTCAGACAGATCGGCAGAGCTCAGAAATCCAGGTCCACATAGGTCCGCGACGCCGGCACGCCGGCGAGCCATTCGCTCAGCAGCGGGCGGAACGACGGGCGGGATTTCACCCGCGCGTACCACGCCTTTGCCGCGTCGTCCTCGCTCCATGGCACGTCGCCCAGATAGTCGATCGCCGAAAGATGCGCCGCGGCGGCGAGATCCGCGTAGGTGAGCCGGTCTCCGGCGAGGAAGTTACGCGTCTGCGCCAGCCAGCCGATATAGGCCAGATGATAGCGCACATTCGCCTTGGCGGCGCGCATCACGTCGGCCGAGGGCGCACCGCCGCCGTTCTCCTCGCTCATGAAGCGCTTGTAGATGCGCTCGGTGACGAGCGGGTGGGAGACCTCCTCGAAGAACTTCTCGTTGAACCAGGCCATCAGCCGGCGCACCTCGACGCGTTCGGGAAGCGTCTCCGGCATCAGGCGCTTGGGTCCCATCCCCGCGCCATAGGCCTCGTCGACATATTCGGCGATGATCGCCGCGCCCGGTATCGGCGGCTGTTCCTCGTCCACCAGGACCGGCGTGGTGCCGGCGGCATTGAGCAGCAGGAATGCCTCGCGCCGTTCCCAGCTGCGCTCTTCGACCAGCTTGAGGTCGAGCCCGTATTCGCCCGCGATCAAGCGGATGAAGCGCGAATGCGGACAGAACGGATGATGAAACAGCGTAAACATGAAGCCTTTGACTATTTGATGGTGCTTAAGAATCCATCAATGTTTGTGCGGCGCCACACTAGTCCTTCAAAACCGCGAAGCAAGAGCGTGATGCCGTATTTTGCGATTGCAGCATGAAGGCGAATAGGCGAGAAGAACCCCGCTTTTCCAGCGGAAATGGACCGTAAATATGTCAGATGCAATACGGGCAGTGATCCTCGGCATTATCGAGGGTGTGACCGAGTTCCTTCCCGTTTCCTCGACCGGCCACCTCCTGCTTGCGGAGCGCTTCTTCCATCTCGGCGAAGGCGCCTTCTGGGATTCGTTTACGGTTCTGATCCAGCTCGGTGCGATCCTCGCGATCGTCGGGCTGTACTTCAAGAAGCTGTGGGATGTCGTGATCGGCTTCTTCACGGGCGACACCTATTCGCGCCGTTTCGTGATCGGCGTGCTGGTGGCGTTCCTGCCGGCTGTCGTGGTCGGCCTCGTCGCCGGCAAGTACATCAAGAGTGTGCTGTTCAACCCGTGGGTCGTGTGCTTCACGCTGATCGTCGGCGGCGCCATCCTGCTCTGGGTCGACAAGCTCGACCTCAAGCCGCGCGAGCATGACGCCACCCGGTTTCCGCTGCTGATGTATCTCTATATCGGCATCGCGCAGTGCGTGGCGATGATCCCGGGCGTATCGCGCTCCGGCGCCAGCATCGTCGCCGCCATGCTGCTGGGCGCGGACAAGCGCGCGGCGGCGGAGTTCTCGTTCTTCCTCGCGATCCCCACCATGATCGGCGCTTTCGCCTACGACTTCTACAAGAACCGCTCCGAGATGACGATGGACCACATGGGCATCGTCGCGATCGGCTTCGTGGTGTCGTTCATCACCGCGGTCATCGTGGTGAAGACGTTTTTGACATACGTCACCCGCCACGGCTTCGTGGTGTTCGCCTGGTGGCGCGTCATCGTCGGCACACTCGGCCTGATCGCGCTGGCGTTGGGGCGATAACTCTCGAAAGCTTGCTGACGCGCCGGTCCTCGCCGCAAGGACGGTGCGCTCCCTCTCCCGCTTGCGGGAGAGGGCTGGGGAGAGGGTCTCTCCGCAGAGAGACTCCCGATGACGAGAAAGCCCTCACCGGCGCGCGGGACGATGCTTCGCATCGCCCGGAACGCGCCGACCTCTCCCGCAAGCGGGAGAGGTTAACCGAGCCCGCGGCCTAAGCGGGGCTCAAATGCTCATGCGCTGGAACTGCCCGGCGGCGCGGAAGCGCCAGAGATATTGCGGAGCGATCGCTTCCAGCGAATCCGCGGCGATGCCGAGGCCTTCCAGCGTCAGCCCAGCCGCCTTCGCCGCATCCGACACGACATTGTCGCGCTGGAGCAGCGTGACCTGGTCGGGCGTCAGCTTGAACGCGCCCGGCGCGAATTGCAGGAAGTTGGCCTGGAAGCGGGCAAGCCCAAACGGCAGCGGCACCAGCGTCGGCTTGCGAGCGGTGATCTCGAGGATGGCCTCGATGATCTCGCGCATGGTGAGCACCTCCGGCCCGCCGAGCTCGTAGGTCGCGCCCGCCTTGGCCTTGCCGTCGACCGCATCGGCGATCGCGGTGGCGACATCGCCGACATAGACCGGCTGCATCTTCGTCTCGCCGCCGATCAGCGGCAGCACCGGCGACATCCGGGCCAGCGCCGCAAAGCGGTTGGTGAACTGGTCCTCGGGGCCGAACATCACGGAGGGACGGAAGATCGTGGCCGACGGCACCGCGGCCAGGACCGCCGCCTCGCCGGCCGCCTTGGCCTTGGCGTAGCGCGAGGGCGATTCCGCGTCGGCGCCGATCGCCGAGACATGCACCAGGCGGGCCCCGGCTGCGGCCGCCGCCTTGGCGACGGTCTCGGCGCCCTTGGCCTGGACCGCGTCGAAGCTCTGTTTGCCACTCTCGGTGAGGATGCCGACCAGGTTGATCACGACATCCGAATCACGCAGCGCCGCCTCGACCGAGGCGGGGTAGCGCAGGTTGGCCTGCACCACATGGACCTGGCCGACCTTGCCGGAGGGTTGGAGGTATCCAGCCAGTTCCGGCCGCCGCACCGCGACCCGGACCCGGTAATCCCGCTTGCACAGCGCCCGGACGACATTTCGGCCCAAAAACCCCGATCCGCCGAAAACCGTGACGAGAGTTTCCAGATTCGATGCCATGGGGATCTTTTCCTGAGGGAGAGTGCGCCTGACGAGGCTTGTATCGAGCCGGTTTGCGATGCGCAATCCGCAAGCCGAAACATGGCTCAAGCATGAATTGACAACGGCGTCACCGAACCGTAGTAACCGCCTCCGTGCCCCAAACGGCATGCCCAGGTGGTGGAATTGGTAGACGCGCTGGCTTCAGGTGCCAGTGGCTTAACGGCCGTGAAGGTTCGAGTCCTTTCCTGGGCACCATTTTGCGGGATCTGGACCCAAAATGGGGCCGCTCCCGGTCTGCGTCGCCGTCGCGAAGATCCCTAGCGGGACAAATCCGCCCGCCCTCAGACCACCCTTTTCCCCGCCCGCTCCGCCACCGCCTTCTGCACAAAATACATCGCGACCAGCGACACCATCGCCGATGCGACGACGACGTAGCCGATCCGGTCGAAATGGATCAGCGAGCCGTCCGGCGCTTGCGCGATGATCGCGCCGGCGAGCATCGAACCGAGCCCGCCGGAGAGCTGCTGGAGTGAGGCGCTGATCGCGCTGAACGAGCCGCGCTGGCTGGGGTCGGGGATCGCCGACATCAGCGCCTGCGACGGGATCATGCGCGAGAAGATGCCGACGAACATCAGGACGTTGACGAGGATCGCGGTCGCGAGCGAGACGTGGCCGAGATGGGTGTAGATCAGCACCATGATGACAGACACCACGCTGCCGAAGACAAATGTGGGATATTTGCCGAACGCGTCGCTCGCCCTGCCGACCAGCGGGCCCGTGACGATGCTGAACAGGCCGGAGACCAGATAGATCGTCGGCAAATGCAGCATGTCGATGCCGAGATTGTTCACGGTGTAGGCGCTGGAGAACGGCATCAGCATGTACCCGCCCGTCGCCAGCAATGTCGTGACCGCGAAGGCCAGCGTGTAGCGCTTCTGTGCGACGGTCGCGATCAGATGGTGGAATGGGTTCCTGTCCTGCTTCAGCCGCAGATGCGCGTCGACCGGCTCCATGGCGAAGGCGATGATGGCGATCGCCGCGATCGACAGGCCGACGATCGCGGCGAAGCAGACATGCCAGCTCCAGTGATTGGCGAGAAACAGCCCGGCCGGAATGCCGAGCACCTGGCTCGCGGCGAACGCGGTCTGAACGAAGCCCATCACGCGGCCGCGCAAATGCAGCGGGAACAGGTCGGTGATGATGGCCAGCACGACCGAGCCGATCACGCCGCCGAACAATCCGGTCACGATCCTGCCGAGCAGCAGCACATGGTAGGTCTGCGCCATTGCGCAGAGCAGGGTGCCGAGCGTGAAGCCGACATAGAAGAACAGCAGCAGGCGCTTGCGATCAAAGCGGTCGGCAAAGCCGGCGGCCAAGATACCCGACAGTCCCGCGCTGAATGCGTAGGCCGACACCGCGACGCCGAATTGGGTGGCCGTGATGTCGAGCGCGGGCATCAGGATGGCGCCGAGCGGCGACATGATGATGAAATCGAGGATGATCGTGAACTGCGTGAACGCGAGCAGCGCGATGAGGAGCGCCTGGTAGCGCGAAAAGCCGCGCTGGCGGTCCTGTTGATCGTCGATAGGCGCTGCGAGCGTCTGTTCGGTCATGACATCTCATTCGTGGTGAGCGGAGCAAGGGCGCGGGGGGTCGGCAACAGATGGGGTGGGTGGGGACGATTTTCACGGGGCGCATGACGCAAGTTGTGCCGGACCATGAAGCTCGCGCCGGGTTGTGGGATCCATGCAACAGCCCGGGGGCCGGAAGCCCTCCATCTCCGCTCGCAACCTTGATCGCGTGCCACGCACCTGCCGCCAGCTGCACGGCGGTGATCTGCCCGGCCCCGTGAGGGCATGACCGCGGTTGCGCGGACGGCCCGCAATGGCTACATCGCGGGCAATCCGAATTAGCCTATTGTGCCGACAGACCGATTCGACCCGAGGTTTTGAAACGCCATGACCGTACGCCTGCACCGCGGCGACCTGCCCGACCTGTCCCGCTACACCGGAGCGGTGGCGATCGACACCGAGACCATGGGGCTGAACCCGCACCGCGACCGGCTCTGCGTGGTGCAGCTCTCGCCCGGCGACGGCAGTGCCGACGTCGTGCAGATCCCCAAGGGCCACACCGACGCGCCGAACCTGAAGGCGCTCTTGGCCAATCCCGCCATCACCAAGATCTTCCACTTCGCGCGGTTCGACGTCGCGGTGCTGTACCAGAGCTTCGGCGTCATGACCGGGCCGATCTATTGCACCAAGATCGCCTCCCGCCTGACCCGCACCTATACCGACCGCCACGGCCTCAAGGACCTCGTGCGCGAGGTCCTCAATGTCGACCTTTCCAAGCAGCAGCAATCCAGCGACTGGGGCTCCGACAGCCTGACCGAGCCGCAGCTCGCCTATGCCGCCTCCGACGTGCTGCACCTGCACGCCCTGCGCGAGCGGCTCGACGCCATGCTGGTGCGGGAAGGCCGTACGGGGCTGGCCAAGGCCTGCTTCGACTTCCTGCCGACCCGCGCCTTGCTCGACCTCCAGGGCTGGGCGGAAGAGGACATTTTCGCGCATTCCTGACACCTCGACGGGCGGCTAGGTTGGGCCAATCGCCCCGTTTCGGACACTTTCGTATCGGCCTGTCCGAGGCTGCATATTCAGGCGGCGCCGGGTACAATGGCGCGCACTTGACCGGACCAGGCGAGCGACACCTCAGGAGCCCAGGTGAATTCGGCCCAGAATCCCACCTACGACGCCGCGCTTGCGGCGAAGTTTGCCAGCGCGGCGCGCCACAGCCGCCTGGTGCGGATTCTGCGCGTCGCGGTCCCGGGCGCGGTGCTGTTGTCCCTGGCCGCCATCGTCGGCGTCTCGATCTTCAATCCATTTCGCATGCTGTTGCCGAAGCTGCCGCTCGATTCCGGAAACCTGGTGGTATCGGGCACCAAGATCACGATGGAATCGCCGCACCTCGCCGGCTACACGCCGGACCGGCGGCCGTACGAGCTCTGGGCCAAGACCGCGACGCAGGACATCACCGACCCCGACCATGTCGATCTCTCGGACCTTCGCGCAAAGGTCCTGATGGAAGATCAATCGACCCTGTTCCTCGATGCCCGCACCGGCCGCTTCGACAACAAGCAGCAGCAGCTCGACCTGCACAAGGACATCTTCCTGCGCACCTCGACCGGCTATGAGGCGCGGCTGAAGTCGGCCTTCGTCGACATGGGCAAGGGCACGGTCTCGTCGGACGAACGAGTCGACGTCAAGCTGACCAACGGCACGCTGACCGCGGATCGGCTGCGCATCACGGAAGGCGGCGATCTCATCCGCTTCGAGGGCAATGTGGTGATGCATCTGGACAAGCTGGATGACCCCGCCGCTGCTCAGCCCGCGCCGGCCGAGCCGACGCCGCCGGTGAAGACACGTACGCCGCAGAACAAGTCCGCCAATTCAAAGTGATTTTCATGATCAGGTTTTTCCCGCGCAACGACAGCAAACGGTGCGCCGCCATCGGTGCGGCCGCGCTTGCCGCCACTGTCGCGCTGATGGCAACGGGCGCGGCGATCGCACAGAGCACGATGCAAGGCGTGCCGAATGCGATGCAGGGCTTCTCGCAGAACCGCGATCAGCCGATCCAGATCGAGGCCGCTTCGCTCGAGATGCGCGACAAGAAGAAGGAGGCGACCTTCGCCGGCAACGTGAAGGTCATCCAGGGCGACACCACCATGACCTCGAAGACGCTGGTGGTGTTCTACGAATCCGGCGGCGACAAGCCGGCGACGCCGCAGCCCGCGGCGAAGGGGGCCAAGGCGGCCCCGATGCAGTCGGCGACGCCGGGTCCGGGCGGCAGTTCCTCGATCAAGCGGCTGGAGGCGCGCGGCAATGTCGTGGTCACCCAGAAGGACCAGGTGGTCACAGGCGACACCGCCGTGTTCGACACCAAGACCAACCTCATCACCATGCTCGGCGGCACGGGCGGCCAGGTGGTCCTGACGCAGTGCAAGAACGTGCTGCGCGGCGACCGTCTGATGGTCGACATGACGACCGGCGTGTCGCGTGTGGAATCTGACAATGGCAGGGTGCAAGCCCTGCTGCCGCAGGGCGGCGGTAGTGATTGTGGCCAGGGGGGGCAGGGCGCCAAGCCCGGCGCGGCGTCGCCCCTGCAATTGCCCGGCGCAACTAAACCGAAGTAAATTCAACAGCTTGTGTCGGGCGCTCCCGATCCGAGGTTGAAGCTTGCCCGGCGAGACTGTATCTAGCGCGCAGGGCTTTCGAAGCGGGGTCCTCCGCTTATCGGGCGTGTTTCACTGGGCATGAGACATCCCTTCACCCATGCTGCGTCGGCGAATCGTAACGCCGCCGCGGCAGATCGCGCGAAGACCGCGCAAAAACTGCGCGAGGCTAGAAGGCGGGGATGGTCGATCTTTTCAGCATGTTCCGTCGGCGCCCCGCCAAGCGCGGCCGGCCAGGATTTGCGCGTCAGGACATCACCGCGCTCGGTGACAGCGTCGGCGGGCTGGTGGCGAGCCCCGTGCGCGACGCGCCGCCGATCGCCCGGGACCAGCCGATGCACGCGCCCGACCACTTTCAGGCCGATTATCAAACCGAGCCGCCGCGGGCGCAGGCGGTCCACCCGGTCAGGGCCGCCGCCAGGCCGAACGGCGCCGGCGGGCCGCAGCTTCTGAAGCGGCCGGGCTTCCTGGCTGTGCATAGCGTGGAAAAGGCCTTCGGCAGCCGCCAGGTGGTGCGCGGCGTCAGCATCTATGTGCGCCGCGGCGAGGCGGTCGGCCTGCTCGGTCCGAACGGCGCCGGCAAGACCACCGTGTTCTACATGATCACCGGCCTGATCAAGGCCGATCGCGGCGCGATCGAGCTCGACGGCCACGACGTCACCAAGCTGCCGATGTATCAGCGCGCGCGGCTCGGCATCGGCTATCTGCCGCAGGAAGCCTCGATCTTCCGCGGCCTCACCGTCGAGCAGAATATCCGCGCCGTGCTCGAAGTGGTCGAGCCTTCGCGCAAGAAGCGCGAGCAGCAGCTCGACTCGCTGCTCGACGAATTCAACATCACGCGCCTGCGCAAATCACCGTCGATCGCGTTGTCCGGCGGCGAGCGGCGCCGCGTCGAGATCGCGCGCGCGCTGGCGACGCGTCCGAACTACATGCTGCTCGACGAGCCCTTCGCCGGCATCGATCCGATCGCGGTCGGCGACATTCAGGATCTCGTCCGCCATCTCACCAATCGCGGCATCGGCGTGCTCATCACCGACCACAATGTGCGCGAGACGCTCGGCCTCACCGACCGTGCCTATATCGTCTATGCCGGGGAAATCTTGACCGAGGGCAGCCCGGATGAGATCGTCGCCGATCCGGATGTTCGCCGCCTTTACCTTGGCGAGGAATTCCGCCTCTAGCCTGTTTTTGCGCTACGTCAAGACGTGTACATCAGGCTCAGACTAGGATAAGCAAAAATCGGACCAACTTTTTGGGATCGGTTCTTGCTTCATGGCGCTCACGCAGAGATTAGAGTTCCGGCAATCGCAGTCGCTGGTCATGACGCCGCAGCTGATGCAGGCGATCAAGCTGCTGCAATTGTCCAATCTCGATCTCACGACCTTCGTGGAAGAGGAACTCGAGCGTAATCCGCTGCTGGAGCGGGCCAATGACGAGGCCTCCGGCGGCGAAGCCCCGGCCGAGGCCGGCCAGTTCAGCGATTCCGACGGCGGCCACAACGACGAGCCGGGCGGCGGTCCGGGCGAGGCGTTCGAGCCGGGCCAGGAAGAATGGATGAGCAAGGATCTCGGCACCCGCGCCGAGATCGAGCAGACCCTGGACACGGGCCTGGACAACGTCTTCTCCGAGGAGCCGGCCGAGGCCGCGGCGCGCAACGCCCAGGACGCCGCGCCGACCACCTACACGGAATGGGGCGGCGGCGCCTCCGGCGACGAGGACTACAATCTCGAGGCGTTCGTCGCCGCCGAGGTCACGCTCGGCGATCATCTCGCCGAGCAGCTCTCGGTCGCATTCACCGCACCCGCACAGCGCATGATCGGTCAGTACCTGATCGATCTCGTCGACGAGGCCGGCTATCTGCCGCCGGATCTCGGCCAGGCCGCCGAGCGACTTGGCGCCTCGCAGCAGGAGGTCGAGGATGTCCTGGCCGTGCTGCAAAAATTCGATCCGCCCGGCGTCTGCGCGCGCAATTTGAGCGAATGCCTGGCGATCCAGCTCCGCGAGCTCGACCGCTACGACCCGGCGATGCAGGCGCTGGTCGAGCATCTCGATCTCCTCGCCAAGCGCGACATCGCGGGCTTGCGCAAGGTTTGCGGCGTCGACGACGAGGACATCGCCGACATGATCGGCGAGATCCGCCGTCTCAACCCCAAGCCCGGCATGAAATTCGGCGCGGCGCGGCTCCAGACCATGGTGCCCGATGTCTATGTCCGTCCGGGTCCGGACGGCGGCTGGCATGTCGAGCTCAACAGCGACACCTTGCCGCGCGTGCTGGTCAACCAGACCTACTATTCCGAGCTTTCGAAGAAGATCGGCAAGGACGGCGACAAGTCCTATTTCACCGACGCGCTCCAGAACGCGACCTGGCTCGTGCGTGCGCTCGACCAGCGCGCCCGCACCATCCTGAAAGTTGCAACCGAGATCGTGCGCCAGCAGGACGGCTTCTTCACCCATGGCGTCGCGCATTTGCGGCCGCTGAACCTGAAGGCCGTCGCCGACGCCATCCAGATGCATGAATCCACGGTGTCGCGCGTCACCGCCAACAAATACATGGCGACCAATCGCGGCACGTTCGAGCTGAAATATTTCTTCACCGCCTCGATCGCCTCGGCCGACGGCGGCGAGGCGCATTCGGCCGAAGCCGTGCGCCACCACATCAAGCAGCTGATCGATTCGGAAGCGCCGGCCGCGATCCTGTCGGATGATACCATCGTGGAACGGTTACGCGCTTCGGGCATTGATATTGCCCGCCGCACGGTCGCGAAGTACCGCGAAGCCATGCGCATTCCTTCCTCGGTGCAACGTCGCCGCGACAAGCAGAGCGCTCTTGGTAACGTCCTCTCTACCGCAATGTCCGATCGCTCCCGCAACCCCGAGCCGGCCTGATTGCGCTGGCGCCAAATCGCGCTACTCTCAATCTCCCATCGAGACCGATCCATGCGCGCGCATGATCCGGACCCGGAGGGCCGCGCCAGCGCCAGGTGTGCAGCGGTTGTCCGCATGGATCACGCGCAGACAAGAACCTAACCAGGTGAGGTTCACATGACTCTCCGCATTTCGGGAAAGAGCGTCAGTGTCGGCGAGGCCCTGCGCGGCCGCGTTTCCGACCGGACCGAAGAGGTCCTGCGCAAATATTTCGACGGCAATTATTCCGGCCACATCACGCTGAGCAAGGATGGCTTCGGCTTCCGGACCGATTGCGCGCTGCATCTCGATTCGGGAATTACGCTGGAGGCCGATTCGAACGCGCCGGACGCCTATGCCAGCGCCGACCAGGCGCTCGTGATGATCGAGAAGCGGCTCAAGCGCTACAAGAGCCGGCTCAAGGACCGCTCGGCCCGCAAGGCCCATGTCGCCTCCGCCGCTCTCGCGGCCATGGACGCCACCAGCTACGTGCTGGAGGCGCCGGGCGAGGGTGAGGACGAGGACGAGGTCACCGGCTACAGCCCGGTGATCATCGCCGAGGCAACCACCTCGCTGAAGCAGCTGTCGGTCAGCGAAGCCGTCATGGAACTCGACCTCAGCGGGGCACCCTGCCTGGTGTTCCAGCATGGCTCCAGCGGCCGGGTGAACATCATTTACCGCCGGGCCGACGGCAATGTGGGCTGGGTCGACCCGCCCGGAGGCAAGGCAGATGGCAAAGCGGGCGGTTAGGGCCGGATTCGGGCCCCGTACGATCCGCAGGCCTTAACAATGACCGGGGCAAAGCCGCACGCAGGAGTTGGCACCGGGATTGCGTTGGAGTAGAAGCGCCCCACATCAGGACCGGGGCTAAGTCCCCCTCCTGCTTCACCTTCTTGACGCCGGCCCGGCGTGGTTTCTCTCCAAGCTGGCCAATTCGGAACCTGACGGTTTAATTCACCTCGGAAACCCTCCATGCCGATTACCGATCTGGTCGCACCCGAGGCGATTCTCCCGGCATTGAAGGTCAACAGCAAGAAGCAGGCCTTGCAGGAGCTCGCTGCCAAGGCTGCCGAGCTGACCGGACAGAACGAGCGCGCCGTGTTCGAGGTGCTGCTGCAGCGGGAAAAGCTCGGCACCACCGCGGTCGGCTATGGCGTCGCGATTCCCCACGGCAAGCTGCCCAAGCTGGAAAAGATCTTCGGCCTGTTCGCGCGCCTCGATCGCCCGATCGATTTCGAGTCGATGGACGGCCAGCCGGTCGATCTCGTCTTCCTGCTGCTCGCCCCCGAAGGCGCCGGCGCCGATCATCTCAAGGCGCTTGCGCGTATCGCCCGCCTGTTGCGCGACCAGGACATCGCCAAGAAGCTGCGCGCCTCGCGCGATGCCCAGGCGATCTACTCCGTGCTCGCGCTGCCGCCGGCGACGGCGGCCTAAGGCCGCCCGATCTGCTTTCTTGAGTGCGTTTAGAGGGTGCGCGACAGATAGCGTACCGTTTTGCTGCCCTTGTGGATGCTTGCGCGGCCGACCTCGGCAAATCCCAATGCAGCGTGAAAGGCATCCGACGCCGGATTCGGAGGCTGCTGGTTAACTTCGCAGACAATGCGATCGTACCCGGCCTCGGCCGCGCGATCGAACAGGTCGGCATAAAGCCGGCGCGCGCATCCCATGCCTCGAGCGGAAGCTGCGACCACGATCCGGTCGACATAGACAAAGCGCGCGTAGCGGGATCGAAACCACAGGAAGTTCGGGCTGTCGTATTGTCCGTCCTGATCCAATGCGATCATGAAAGCATCGAGATTGCCGATCCTGCGGGCGTAGAAGGCTTGCGCGACGAGGTCTTGCAGCCGCTCGCGCTCAAGCCATGACAACTCCTCTGCGTGGCTGTTGTTGAGCGCAAGCAGGGCGTCACAAAGCGGTGTGCCGGACGAAATCTCGAATTTGGTGACTGGGACGGGTGCGATCATGTTCATGGCGACGATCTACCAGCCGCGAGATGCAAAGCAAAACCGGCACAGGTTTGCTTGCCCGAACTTGTGGCGGCGCCTGCGGCGTAACCCTCACCCGTTCGAACCGAAGCCGCGCCGTCTGCGACTTATTTCGCAGCCGGGCGCTGTGATATCTCGTCACCATATCCACCGGCGACCGGCACGGCTTCGGCGCAGGAGTTTTGAGATATGGTTTGCGGTTCGATCGGCCGGGTCTTCGGTCTGCTTTGCTCGGTCACCATCGCCGCCACGGCCGTGGCCCATGCCGACGAGGCATCCAACGACCGCGTCATCGCGGAAAAGACCGAGATCATTGTAGCCGACCCGACCAATGCGGTCGCTTACGAGCTGCGTGGCGAAGCCTGGTACATGAAGCGGGACAAGGACCGCGCCTTCGAGGATTGCAGTGCTGCGATACGGATCGATCCGAATTTCGGGCGGGCCTATAACTGCCGCGGTCGCGCCTATTCTGCCAAAGGCGATCGCGATCACGCCATGGCCGATTACAACGAGGCCATTCGCCTCGATCCCGGCTACGGACCGTCTTACACATCGCGGGCGCAGGAATATTTCAACAGGCGCGACTTCGATCTCGCGATCGCCGGGTTCACCGAGGCGATCGAACGCAATCCCAAACAAGCCTATTTTGCGACTGTCATGAGAGGGGAGGCGTATGCGGCGAAGGGCGACACCGATCACGCCGTCGCCGATTACACCGAGGCCATGCAGCGGAATCCGGCGGCCGCGTGGCCCTACGAGCTGCGCAGCACCATCCATCTCAACAAGGACGAGATCGATGCAGCTCTCGCTGACTGCGACAGCGCCGTCCGTCTGGAGCCCGGAAGTGCCGGTGGCCACTATTGCCGGGCCATGGTGTTCCTGAAAAAGGACGATGCCGACAGCACCATCCGGGAGCTGGATGACGTCATCAGGATCATGCCGTCTTTCGAGAGAGCCCATCTGGTTCGCGCCGTCGTCCTGCACAGGAAGGGCGACGATAAACGTGCCCTTGCCGATTTCGACGAAGCGATTCGGTTACAGCCGGGGAATTCGGTCGCCTACAAAGATCGCGCTGGTGTGTTTCGAGACATGGGACAGCACGATCGCGCGCTCGCCGACTACAACGAGGCGCTTCGACTCGATCCCAAAAACCAGGATGTGCTGGCTAATCGCGGCCTGCTCTACATGATGATGTCCGACGCCAAACATGCGCGCGCGGATTTCAACAGCGTGCTCGCGCTGCCGCCGACCGACAAATGGGCCACCGACACCGCGCGCGAAGGGCTTGGCTTTCTGAAATGACGCGTGGGTAGGGCAGTAGCCTCACACTCCGTCATTGCGAGAGTGCAGGCGATCTGTCGCCCAAATAGAAACGGGCACGCCTTCGTGCGAAGGCATGCCCGCTGAAATCCTATTCGTGCGACGCGCGTGCGCTCAGTGCACGCTGACGGCTTGCAGCTCGTTGCTCCAGGCGTTGGCGACCGCGGCTTCGCGGCTGTCGGTCAGCATGATCGGCGTGCCATCGGCGGCGTGGAGCGCGAAGAGCTTCAGGCCGGGCGCAATCTTCGGAGCCTCGGGGAACAGCCCAGGCACGTCCTCGGAGCGGATCTGCTTCACATAGGCGATATGGCCTTCGCCGAGGGTTGCCAGCGTCTCCGGAGAGACGTTCTTGGCTTCGTATTCGAACGCAACGTGACCTTCACTCATGGTCTCGACTCCTTCACAGAAACTAAGCGGTCGAGTCCGCTACTCGTTCCATTATTCGTGCTCATTGATAGCGATTGTCTTAACGATCCTCTCCGGTTCAGGCCGGGCAAGGTCGATCGACAACAACCCGTTCTTCAGATCCGCACCCAGCACCAGCATCCCCTCCGCCAGCACGAAGGTGCGCTGGAAGTGGCGCGCGGCGATGCCGCGATGGATGTATTGCCGGGTCTTGTCGTCCTGCTGCCGCCCGCGGATCACGAGCTGGTTTTCCTCAATGGTTACATCGAGTTGGTCGCGCGTGAATCCGGCGACCGCCAGCGTGATGCGCAAACGCTCGGGCTGGCCGTCCGACCGGTCGCACCTCTCGATATTGTAGGGAGGGTAACCGTCGGCGCCTTTGACGACCCGATCGAGCACGCGCTCGATCTCGTCGAAGCCCAGAAGGAACGGACTGGATAACGTGGGAACACGAGACATAGTTTACAAAGTCCTCTCGAAGCGACTTTGGCATTTCAGGGCCCGGAAGCGGCGCCCCTTGGTCAGCAATATGGGCATATCCCCGTGGTGGTTCAAGGACGTAGCGCTGGGCTGTGGATTCATTGCTTCCAGCGGCGCCTGGCCCAACATCGCATAGATGCTCCAGGATCATCGTAGCCGGGAGCAGCCCCGGGTCATGACGAATCTGACCGACGATTTATCCCAATGAAAACAGGCCCCTTCTACTGTGCATGGGGTTGTTTTCGCGGTTTTTGATCGAGCGGCCCCGCGGAACCGCTCAGGCCTCCAGCCGCGTCCGCCCGTCGTCGCTGAAAAGGTGCAGCTTCGGCCGTATCGCGGCGACCCGGATTCTTGCCCCGATCGCTGGTGCCTCGGTGCCGGGGATGCGGACGATGACCTCGCCGGGCGGCAGCTCGCCGGGCGTGGCGGCGACCCGCTGGTCTTCCTGCTCGCGGGAACCGTAGACGAAGGTTTCGGCGCCGACGCGCTCGATCGCTTCCACGGTGAGCGGCAGGGCGACGCCGCCGGCCGGGGTCTGGTCGGTGATGACGAAATCTTCCGGGCGGATGCCGAGAACGCCGGCCTCAGCCGCACTGCCACCGAGCTGCGATTTGATCTCGTCGGAGCGCGTCGACATCAGATTCATCGGCGGTGCCCCGATGAACGAGGCGACGAAGGTCGTGGCCGGCTTCTCGTAGATCGCCAAGGGATTGCCGACCTGCTCGACCTGTCCGCCGTTCATCACGACGAGAACGTCGGCGAGCGTCATCGCCTCGAGCTGGTCGTGGGTGACGTAGATCGAGGTCGTGTTGAGCCGGCGCTGCAATTTGCGGATCTCGACGCGCATCGCGATGCGCAGCTTTGCATCGAGGTTCGAGAGCGGCTCGTCGAACAGGAACACTTTTGGCTGGCGCACGATGGCGCGACCCATCGCGACGCGCTGGCGCTGGCCGCCGGAGAGCTGGCGCGGCTTGCGCTCCAGCATCGAGGTGAGCTCGAGCACGCGCGCGGCTTCCCCGACGCGGGTCTTGATCTCGGCTTCCGCCATGCCGCGGTTGCGCAGGCCGTAAGCCATGTTGTTGTAGACGCTCATATGCGGATAGAGCGCGTAGTTCTGGAACACCATCGCGATGTCGCGATCGGCGGGCTCGATCTGGTTGACGACGCGGCCGCCGATGTCGATCTCGCCGCCGGTGACGGTCTCGAGCCCCGCAACCATGCGCAGCAGCGTGGACTTGCCGCAGCCGGAGGGGCCGACCAGCACGCAGAACTGCCCGTCGGCGACATCGACGTTGACGCCTTTGATGGCCTCGAAGCCGCCGGTGTAGGTCTTGCGGACATTGCGCAGGGTGACGTTAGCCATGAAAACTCACTTCCAAGAACCTACTTTTCCGTCTCGACCAGGCCGCGCACGAACAGTCTCTGCATGGCGACGACGACGAACACCGGCGGCAGCATGGCCAGCACGGCGGTCGCCATCACGATCGGCCATTCGGTCAGCGCGTCGGTGGTGGTGATCATCTTGCGGATGCCGACCTGGATGGTCTGCATGTCGTCGCGGGTGGTGATGAGCAGCGGCCAGAGATATTGATTCCAGCCGAGGATGAACAGGATCACGAACAGCGCCGCCATGTTGGTGCGCGACAGCGGCAACAGCGTGTCCCAGAAGAAGCGCAAGGGACCGGCGCCGTCGATGCGCGAGGCCTCCAGCAATTCGTCCGGCACGGTCATGAAGAACTGCCGGAACAGCAGCGTCGCGGTGGCCGACGCGATCAGCGGCAGCGACAGGCCCGCATAGCTGTCGAGCATGTGCAGGTCGGCGACGATCTTGTAGGTCGGATAGATGCGGACCTCGACCGGCAGCATCAAGGTGATGAAGATGATCCAGAAGATCGGCATCCGGAACGGAAAGCGGAAATACACGATCGCATAGGCCGAGATGATCGAGATCGCGATCTTGCCGATCGCGATCGCCAGCGCCATCACCAGCGAGTTCAGCATCATGTTGCCGACGGGCTCGCGGGTCGAGCCGCTCGTGCCGACGAAGATGGTCTGGTAGTAGACCTCGAAGAAGTGCCCGCCCGGCAGCAGCGACATCTGCCCGTTCGCGATCAGTGCGTTGTCCTGGGTCGAGGCGACGATCGCGATGTAGACCGGGAATGCGACGATCGCGATCCCGATCCAGAGAATGAAATGGGCGACGTAGCGCCTGATGCCCTCGTCCTCGACCATCAGTAGGTCACCTTGCGTTCGACGAAGCGGAACTGGATTCCCGTCAGCACGATGACCATGACCATCAGGATCACCGATTGCGCCGCCGAGCTGCCGAGATTGCCGCCGAGCAGGCCGTCGGAATAGACCTTGTAGACCAGCGTGACCGTCGATGTTCCGGGCCCGCCGCGGGTCATGGTGTCGATGATGCCGAAGGTGTCGAAGAAGGCGTAGACGATGTTGACGACCAGCAGGAAGAAGATCGTGGGCGACAGCAGCGGGAAGGTCACGGTCCAGAACCGCCGCATCGGCCGCGCGCCGTCGATCGCGGCGGCCTCGAACACGCTTTTCGGGATGGCTTGCAGGCCGGCGAGGAAGAACAGGAAATTATAGGAGATCTGCTTCCACGCGGCGGCGAGGATGATCAGCGCTGCGGCCTGGTTGCCGTCGAGCAGCGGATTCCAGTCGACGCCCAGGCCGCGCAGATAGCGCGACAGCACGCCGAGCGAGGGATGCAGCATGAAGATCCAGAGCACGCCGACCACGGGCGGCGCGACCGCATAGGGCCAGATCAGGAGCGTGCGGTAGAGCATCGAGCCGCGCAGCGGCTTGTCGGCCATGACGGCGAGCAGCAGCGCAAAGGACAGCGACGAGACGGCGATCGCGAACGAGAAGAAGAACGTCCGGACGATCGCCTCGAAATAGGCGGGATCCCTGAACAGCTCGATGTAATTGTCGAACCAGACAAAGGTGCTCGACAGGCCAAAGGCATCCTGGAGCAGGAAGGACTGGATCACCGCCTGCAGGGCCGGCCAGTAGAAGAAAATCAGGACGATCGCGAGCTGCGGCGCAACCAGCGCGTAAGGCAATAGCTTTGATTGGAAAATGGCTTGCTTTTGCATGATGTCAGCAGAAGCGGCAGGCCGGGTCGCGGCCTGCCGCTTCAATGCCTCACTTCACAGCGGTCTTTTCGAACTGCCGCAGCATCGTGTTGCCGCGTTCGACAGCGGCGTCGAGCGCCTGCTTGGCGGTCTTCTTGCCGGCCAGCGCCTGCTCGATCTCTTCCGACCAGACGTCACGCAGCTGCACCATGTTGCCGAGGCGCAGACCGCGCGAGTTCTCGGTCGGCTCCTTGTTGATCAGCTCGAGCAGCGGGGTCTCGAGATAGGGCTGGTCCTTGTAGAAGCCCTCGGCCTTGGCCTTCTCATAGGCCGCCTTGGTGATCGGCAGATAGCCGGAGGCCTTGTGGATGTAGACCTGGCGATCGGTGTCGGAGAGGAACGTCAGGAATTTTGCGACGCCCTTGTATTCCTCGGCCGACTTGCCGCCCATGACCCAGAGCGAGGCGCCGCCGATGATCGAGTTCTGCGGCGCGCCCTTGACGTCGGGATAATAGGGCATCGGCACGGCGTTGAAGTTGAACTTGGCCTGTGCCTTGACGTTGCCGAAGAAGGCCGACGACGTCAGGTAGATCGCGCACTCACCCGAGGTGAAGCGGCCTTCGCCGGTGTTGGTGCGGCCGGCGTAGTCGTAGGTCTTGTCCTTCTGAAGTTCGACCAGCTTCTCGAGATGCTTGACCTGGAGCGGGCCGTTGAACTCGAGCTTGGTGTCGAAGCCGTCGAGGCCGTTCGCCTTGGTCGAGAGCGGCACGTTGTGCCAGGCGGAGAGCTGCTCGAGGTTGACCCAGGTGATCCATGAGCCGGAGAAGCCGCAGGTCGGATGACCGTTGTCGTGCAGCTTCTTGGCGACCTCGAACACTTCGGGCCAGGTCTTCGGGATCTCGGCGTTGACCTTCTTGAACTCGTCGAGGTTGACCCACATCACGGTCGAGGACGAGTTGAAGGGGAACGACAGCATCTCGCCCTTCGACGTGGAGTAGTAGCCGGTGATGGCGGGCAGATAGATCTTGGGATCGAACTTCTCGCCGGCGTCGGCCATCAGCTTGTAGACGGGCTTCACGGCGCCGGTCGCGGCCATCATGGTCGCGGTGCCGACTTCGAACACCTGCATGATGTGAGGCGCGTTGCCGGCACGGAACGCGGCGATGCCCGCGTTCATCGTGTCGGGATAGTTGCCCTTGTAGGTCGGGATGACCTTGTAGTCGCTCTGCGACGCGTTGAAGTCGGTGGCAAGCTTGACGATGACGTCGTTGTTGGCGCCGGTCATCGCGTGCCACCACTGGATTTCGGTCACGGCCAGGGCCGGCGAGGCCGACATGCCGACCGTGATTGCAAATGCGGCAGCCGCCCCAAAGTGTCGAAGTGCCATCAAGAAAACCTCCCTTGGCCGTCAATAAAGAAGCGCTTGCGCTAGCAGCGCCATATGACGTTCACATGACTGTGTAAGCGGCCGAAACGAAAGCGGCAAGCGCTGGAAAAGGGAAGCCGTCAAATAGGCGAATGCGACGCGGACAGCCTCGTCCGTTCGCGCTGCACACGCGTGGGTCGCGCCGCAGTGCGGCATTGCTCGTGTGAGGTCGACGATCAGGCCGCGGGCTCCAAAACCTCTCCCGCTTGCGGGAGAGGTCGCGCCGAAGGCGCGGGGGTGAGGGCTCTCTCCTCTGGGGGATTGTCCCATTGCGGAGACACCCTCTCCCCAACCCTCTCCCGCAGGGGGGAGAGGGAGCGCAGCATCGTTGCCCTAGCGCTTGCGCTCGAGGCCGCAGACCGTGCCCTTCTCGACCATCGCGTCGATCTCGGCCTTGGAATATCCGAACTCGCCCAGCACCTCCGCCGAGTGCTGGCTGAATTTCGGCGGCAGCCGGCGCAGGCTCGGCTTGCTGCGATCGAGCCGGATCGGCGAGGCGACGCCCTTGTACCAGTCCTTCTCGATAATATCGCCGCGGTAGATCGTGTGCGGGTTCGTCAACGCCTGGTCGATCTTCTGCACCGGGCCTGCGGGCAGGCCCGCCGCGAGCAGGCGATTGCAGAGCGGCTCGGCCTCGTGCTGGCTGAACACCGCGGCAAGCTCGGCGCGCAGCGCCTCGCGATTGGCGATGCGGTCCTTGTTGCGGGCAAAGCGCGGATCGGTGCCGAGCTCGGGCTTGCCGATCTCCTTGGCGAGCTTGCGGAAGGTGCCGTCATTGCCGACGCCGATGAAGATGTTGTCGGTTTTCGTCGGGAAGATCGCGTAAGGCACGAGGTTGGGATGCTCGTTGCCGGTGAGGCCCGGCGGCTTGCCATGCATGAAATAGTTCGCGGTGTGCGGATGCATGATGGCAAGGCCGGTCTCGTACAGCGTGGTCTCCAGGAACTGGCCCTTGCCCGAGCGCTGCCGCTCCGACAGCGCCATCAGGATGCCGATCGCCGCATAGAGGCCGGTCGTGATGTCGACCAGCGGCACGCCGATCCGCATCGGCCCGCTCTCGGGCGAGCCGGTCGCCGCGATCATGCCGGTCATGGCCTGGATGATGGCGTCATAGCCGGGATTGCCGCCGCGCGGGCCGTCGGCGCCGAAGCCGCAGATCCGGCAATGCACGAGGCGCGGGAATTTCTCGCGCAGCACCTCGTTGCCGATGCCCCATTTCTCCAGCGTGCCCGGCTTGAAATTCTCGATCAGGACGTCGGCCGTCTCCAGCATCTTGAGCAGCACGACGCGGCCGCCCTCGGAGGCGAGGTCGAGGCCGATCGAGCGCTTGTTGCGGTTGATGCCGATGAAATAGGCCGCGTCCTCGTCGTGGAAGGGAGGGCCCCAGTCGCGCACCTCGTCGCCGGCGGGCGGCTCGACCTTGATCACGTCGGCGCCATGGTCGGCGAGGATCTGGGTGCAGTAGGGGCCGCCGAGCACGCGCGTGAGATCGATGACGCGCAGTCCGCTCATTGCACCCATAACGGCTTCAGTCATGCCTTCGCTTCCCCTGTGTCGATCGTTGGATCACAGGCCTAGCGAGGTTTTTTTGCGCCAGCAATGGCGCCGGGCGTGGAGCCGTATGCGCCGCGGCGCGGCCATCCCGCGAGGTGGCAAATTCAAACGGAAGCGGCCGGCCCGAGGGGGATCCCGGGCCAGCCAATCCGCCGTTTGATCAGACGACCGTCAGGCGAACGTCGACATTGCCGCGCGTGGCATTGGAATAGGGGCACACCTGGTGCGCCTTCGCGACCAGCGCCTCGGCTTCGGCACGGGCGAGGCCCGGCAGCGAGACGGCGAGGTCGATGTCGAGGCCGAAGCCGCCTTCGGAGCGCGGGCCGATCCCGACGGTCGAGGTGACGGCGGCGTCGGCGGGAACCTTGGGGCCGCCCTGCGAGGCCACGAACTTCATCGCGCCGATGAAGCAGGCGGCGTAGCCGGCCGCAAACAGCTGCTCGGGATTGTTGCCGGCGCCGCCGCCGCCGCCGAGCTCCTTCGGCGTGGTGAGCTTGACGTCGAGCGCGCCGTCGAGGGTCGCAGCATGGCCGTCGCGGCCGCCGGTGGCTTTTGCACTGGTCTTGTAAAGGACGTTCACGGACATTTTCGTCTCCCTGGGTTTCGGTGGGGTGCGATGTCTATCGCAGACAATTAGATTGTGCGCAATTGAAATTGCGACGTCTCACATTTAATTGTTCGCAATTGAATGTACGGCGGCGCGGCCCCACAATGCGGACAAACCTCGTGAGATTCTCCATGGCTCGGAAACTATCGGCAGCGGACGCGCCGCTGCGGCTCGACAACCAGATCTGCTTCGCGGTCTATTCGGCCGCGCACGCCTTCAACCGCGTCTACAAGCCGCTGCTCGACCGCCTCGGCCTGACCTATCCGCAATATCTGGTGATGCTGGTGCTGTGGGAGCGCGACGACGTGCCGGTCAAGGACATCGGGGAGAGGCTGTTTCTGGATTCGGGCACGCTGACGCCGCTGCTGAAGCGCCTCGAGGCCGCCCACCTCGTCAAGCGCACCCGCTCGAGCGAGGACGAGCGCCAGGTGCTGATCGCGCTGACGCCGCAGGGCCACGCGCTGAAAGACAAGGCGCGCGCCGTGCCGCAGTCGATCCTGGCGGCGTCGGACTGCTCGGTGTCGGAGCTGGTGGCGATGAAAGACGAGATCGTCGCGCTGCGCGACCGGCTCAATGCGGTGATCGGGGAGTAGTTGAGATTTAATTCAAAGCCCGCCTTCGCCCTGCGGGCTTCGGCGCGGCAGCCTTCGCTTCGCGAAGGCTGGTGGAGCCAGGCGGGATCGAACCGCCGACCTCTTGCATGCCATGCAAGCGCTCTCCCAGCTGAGCTATGGCCCCTTAAGTCTTCCAGTGGGGAGGATCCTGGGGGATCCGTCCCGGCCGGCGAGCCCTAGGCGACTCGCGCGGTGCACCCTTTTTCACAGATCAGGGCTGATCTCAAGTCTCTTCATCGCCCCCGACATCACCAATGATGTCGGTAACGTCCTCATCGCCCTCTTCTTCGTCGGCGATGAAGGTCGAATCATCGTCATCGTCGTCGTCGAGGGTCTCGTCGACCTCGATATCGTCCTCCGATTCGGGCACGACGGCCTTGACCTTGCCGGTGTTCTCCTCGGCATCGGCCTCCTCGAGGGAGACCAATTCCTCGGCCTCCGCCGGCTCCGGCGTGGTGTCCGCGGCCGCTGCGTGGCGAGCTTCGGCGCCGCGAGTCGTGCGCGCAGGCGCCACGGGCGCGATCGGGACCACTTCGCCGGTATAGGGCGAGATCACCGGATTCTTGTTGAGGTCATAGAACTTCTTGCCCGTGGTCGGGCAAATACGTTTGGTTCCGAGTTCGGACTTGGCCACGGCAGAGGAATCCTGGGAATGTCTGAAAAGCGGTGTTTCACTTGGCTAGTTGGCAGCCCGCTGTCAATAGCGCATTACGGGAGAAAGACATGCCGGTGACGGGGCGCGGACCATGTGGTACCTGCGCCCCAGCTCTCCGGAGCACATCCAAGGACACAATCTTGACCCATTCCGACCAACCGAGGCCGCTTCAGTCGCGCGCAAACGGTCCCCTGACCGGGAAAGTACGGGTGCCCGGGGACAAGTCGATCTCCCACCGCGCCCTCATCCTGGGCGCGCTCGCGGTCGGCGAGACCCGGATTTCGGGCCTGCTGGAGGGCGAGGACGTCCTCAACACCGCCAAATCCATGCAGGCACTGGGTGCCAGCGTCGAGCGCACCGGCGATTTCGCCTGGAAGGTACAGGGCGTAGGCGTCGCAGGCTTCGCCCAGCCCAAGGCGGCGCTGGATTTCGGCAATTCCGGCACCGGCTGCCGGCTGGTCATGGGCGCCGTCGCCGGCTGCCCGATCTCGGCGGTCTTCGACGGCGACGCCTCGCTGCGCAGCCGTCCCATGCGCCGAATCCTGGACCCGCTCGAGAAGATGGGCGCCAGGGTCGTCTCCGGCGGCGAGGGCGGCCGCCTGCCGCTGACCCTCCAGGGCGCGCGCGATCCGCTGCCGATCACCTACAAGACTCCGGTCGCCTCGGCTCAGATCAAATCCGCCGTGCTGCTCGCGGGCCTCGCCGCCCCGGGCACCACCACGGTCATCGAGAGCGAGGCCAGTCGCGACCACACCGAGCTGATGCTGAAGCACTTCGGCGCCGACATCACCTCCACCAAGGAGGGCCAGCACGGCCGCCGCATCACGCTCAAAGGCCAGCCCGAGCTGCATGGCGCCAACGTCGTGGTGCCCGCCGATCCCTCCTCGGCGGCCTTCCCGGTCGTTGCGGCGCTGATCGCCGAGGGCTCCGATGTCGTGCTGTCGGATGTCATGACCAATCCGCTGCGCACCGGCCTGTTCACCACGCTGCGCGAAATGGGCGCTTCGATCGAGGAGAGCGAAGTGCGCGGCGATGCCGGTGAGCCGATGGCGCAGCTGCGCGTGCGCGCGTCGAAGCTGCGCGGCGTCGAGGTGCCGCCGGAGCGCGCGCCGTCGATGATCGACGAATATCTCGTGCTGGCGGTGGCGGCCTCCTTCGCCTTAGGCACGACCATCATGCGCGGCCTGCAGGAGCTGCGCGTCAAGGAATCCGATCGCCTGGAGGCCACCGCCGAGATGCTGCGCGTCAACGGCGTCAAGGTCGAGGTCTCCGGCGACGATCTGGTCGTCCAGGGCCGCGGTCACGTTCCCGGTGGTGGCACCGTCGCCACCCACATGGACCATCGCATCGCGATGTCCGCGCTGGTGATGGGCTGCGCCTCCGACCAGCCCGTGACCGTCGACGACACCGCCTTCATCGCCACCAGTTTCCCGGATTTCATTCCGATGATGCGTTCGCTTGGGGCCGAGTTTTCATGATTATCGCCATCGACGGGCCCGCGGCCTCGGGCAAGGGGACGCTCGGCAAGCGTCTCGCTCATCATTACGGTTATCGTCATCTTGATACCGGCGTGATCTATCGCGCGGTCGCCTATGCCCTGATGCAATCGGGCCATGATCTCCGCGACGAGGCGGCCGCGGTTGCGGCGGCGCTGGAATTGGATCCGGAAAAGTTCGGCGATCCCGCCCTGAAGACCCAGAAGGTCGGAGAGGGCGCCTCGATCGTCTCGGCGATCCCAAGGGTTCGCGAGGTCCTGGTCAATTTCCAGCGGCAATTCGCCGCCGATCCGCCGGGAGCGGTGCTGGACGGCCGGGACATTGGAACCGTGATCTGCCCCCATGCCGACGTGAAGATCTTTGTCGTGGCGGACCCCAAGGTCCGCGCCCGCCGCCGCACCATGGAGGCCAAGGCGCGGGGCGAGGCGGCGGACGAGGCGGCCGTGCTCGCCGACATCATCCAGCGCGACGAACGCGACAAGAACCGGCCGATTGCGCCGCTGAAACCCGCACCCGATGCTTACTTGCTAGATAACTCCCAACTGGATATAGAAGGCGGCGTCCGGGCCGCCATCGACATTATCGAGGCCGTCCGAGCGGGCCGGTCGCGGGGTTAAGCCGCAGCCGTCATTGGAGGAAGCGCCCGCTCCCGCTCTTTGAGGTCGATACCCCGGTCCGCCTGTTTCGGGACCGGTGCGATCGAGGCTCCGGACAAAGATTTCCACGTATCGAACGCGCGGGCCTCAGCCGGCCCGCTTCCGCCGTTCCGGTGCCAGCCGGGGCAGCAAGCGGTCGCTCGAAGGTCTTGCGGACCTTCCGACACTGCGCGTGCGATGCGCCCATGAACCCAACGGCCGGCAAGACATCCGCAACTGGAGAACAAATGGCTTCGACTTCTGCTGATACCTATAGCCCCTCGCGTGACGATTTCGCCGCGATGCTCGACGAGTCCTTCGCAGGTGGCAACCTGCAGGAAAGCTCCGTCGTCAAGGGCAAGGTGGTTGCAATTGAAAAGGACATGGCCGTCATCGACGTCGGCCTGAAGACCGAGGGCCGCGTCGCCCTGCGCGAATTTTCCGGCCCCGGCCGTGACAGCGAGATCAAGGTCGGCGACGAGGTGGAAGTGTTCCTCGATCGCATCGAGAACGCCCTCGGCGAAGCCGTGCTGTCGCGCGACAAGGCGCGCCGCGAAGAGAGCTGGGGCAAGCTCGAGAAGGCGTTCCAGAACAACGAGAAGGTCAACGGCGTCATCTTCAACCAGGTCAAGGGCGGCTTTACCGTCGACCTCGACGGTGCCGTGGCCTTCCTGCCGCGCTCGCAGGTCGACATCCGTCCGATCCGCGACGTTGCGCCGCTGATGAACAACTCGCAGCCGTTCCAGATCCTCAAGATGGACCGCCGCCGCGGCAACATCGTCGTCTCCCGCCGCACGGTGCTGGAAGAGACCCGCGCCGAGCAGCGCCAGGAGCTGGTGCAGAACCTCGAAGAGGGTCAGGTCATCGACGGCGTGGTCAAGAACATCACCGACTACGGTGCGTTCGTTGATCTCGGCGGCATCGACGGCCTGCTGCACGTCACCGACATCGCGTGGCGCCGCGTCAACCACCCGACCGAGGTGCTCTCGATCGGCCAGACCGTGAAGGTCAAGATCATCAAGATCAACCACGAGACGCACCGCATCTCGCTGGGCATGAAGCAGCTGCTGGACGATCCGTGGCAGGGCATCGAAGCCAAGTACCCGCTGGGTGCCCGCTTCACCGGCCGCGTCACCAACATCACCGACTACGGTGCGTTCGTCGAGCTCGAGCCGGGCATCGAAGGCCTGATCCACGTCTCCGAGATGTCGTGGACCAAGAAGAATATGCACCCCGGCAAGATCGTCTCGACCTCGCAGGAAGTCGAAGTGCAGGTGCTCGAAGTCGATTCCGTCAAGCGCCGCATCTCGCTCGGCCTCAAGCAGACCATGCGCAACCCCTGGGAGGTCTTCGTCGAAGGTCACCCGACCGGTTCGGTGGTCGAGGGCGAGGTCAAGAACAAGACCGAGTTCGGTCTGTTCCTGGGTCTCGAGGGCGACGTCGACGGCATGGTCCACCTCTCCGACCTCGACTGGAAGCTTCCGGGCGAGCAGGTGATCGACAACTACAAGAAGGGCGACATGGTGAAGGCCGTGGTGCTCGATGTGGACGTCGAGAAGGAGCGTATCTCGCTCGGCATCAAGCAGCTCGAAGGCGACCCCTTCGCCGAGCCGGGCGATGTCAAGAAGGGCGCGGTCGTGACCTGCGAAGTGCTCGAAGTGAAGGAGAGCGGTATCGAGGTGAAGATCGCCGGTACCGACTTCACCACCTTCATCAAGCGCTCGGAGCTCGCGCGTGACCGCAACGACCAGCGCGCCGAACGCTTTGCCGTCGGCGAGAAGGTCGATGCCCGCGTGATCCAGTTCGACAAGAAGGCCCGCAAGGTCCAGGTGTCGATCAAGGCGCTCGAAGTCGCCGAAGAGAAGGAAGCCATCGCGCAGTACGGCTCCTCCGATTCGGGTGCGACGCTCGGCGACATCCTCGGCACCGCGCTCAAGAACCGCGACAGCAAGTAAGCGAAACGTTCGTTTCGCTGACATCAAAGCCCCGGCGCGAGCCGGGGCTTTTTTGTTGCTCCATACTCAACTGTCGTCCCGGACAAGCGCGCTCAAAGCGCGCGTAGATCCGGGACCCATCACCACAGGGAGCGGTCTGGCGCGAGCTGGTAACTCCAAGTCTTCGCCAAACTCAATTCTGTGGGTATGGATCCCGGGTCAGCGGTCCGCGTCGCGGCGCTTGTCCGGGATGAAGAGAAGCCTGTGACGGGGGCTCGGCCCGACCAGCACCAGCCTTGTTTTCTTCAAATTGCGCCGCAATTGATGTATCCAGATAAGCCGTTGGTCACGCCGTGACGGCACAACGCGCCTGGTCTTTCATTTGGAGATATTCCGATGTCGCTCGATTCGGACATCATCGTCGATCGTCGCAGGATCCGCCGCAAGCTGACGTTCTGGCGCGTCATGGCCGCGCTGATCGCGATCGCGGCGATTGCGGGCTTCGCGCTGATTGCGACGCCCGGCGCACGCGGCACGTTCGCAGCCGCCGGCTCGATTGCGCGGGTCCAGATCGACGGCCTGATCCGCAGCGATTCCGATCGCACGCAGGCGCTGGAGCGGTTGGAGAATTCGCAGGCTGCCGCCGTCATCGTTCACATCAACTCGCCGGGCGGCACCACCGCAGGCTCCGAGCAGCTCTACGACTCGCTGGTCCGGCTCAAGGCGAAGAAGCCGCTCGTCGTCGTGGTCGAGGGTCTTGCCGCCTCCGGCGGCTACATCACGGCGATCGCGAGCGACCACATCATCGCGCAGCAGAGCTCGCTGGTCGGCTCGATCGGTGTGCTGTTCCAGTACCCCAATGTCACCGAGCTCCTGAAGACCATCGGCGTCAAGGTCGAGGAGGTAAAATCCTCGCCGCTGAAGGCCGCGCCCAACGGTTTTGAGCCGACCAGTCCCGAGGCGCGGGCCGCGCTCGACGCGCTGGTGAAGGACTCCTACGCCTGGTTCAAGGGACTGGTGAAGGAACGGCGTGGCATGGACGACACGCAGCTCGAGAAAGTGGCCGACGGCCGCGTCTTCACCGGACGCCAGGCGATCGATCTCAAGCTGATCGACCAGATCGGCGACGAGAAGACGGCGGTGACCTGGCTGGTCGAGCAGAAGGGCGTCAAGAAGGGGCTTTCGGTGCGCGACTACAAGCTTCAGTCGCGCTTCGGCGATCTGCCGTTCCTCAAGACGGCCGCTGCCGTGACGCTGGAAGCGCTGGGTTTAGGCTCGATTGCGCATCAAATCGGGCAAACCGGCGTCGCGCAGGCCGTCGACCGGTTCGGAATGGATGGAATGCTGGCTTTGTGGCAGCCGGCTGCGTCAAACTGACTGGGACAGGCGAGCGCCTAAGGGTTTTCTCGTCTGGCGAGTGTCGGGGCAGCCTGCTTTTTTGGCATTTGTCACGCATTTTCACGACGCTCAACCTTGATTTAGCGTCTTGACAGATCACGGTATTTTCACGGAAATGGTCATCCGCACGCTTCCGGGTCCTATCTCTCGATGATCAAATCCGAACTTGTTCAGCGTATCGCCGAGCACAACCCGCATCTGTACCAGCGGGATGTCGAGAACATTGTGAATGCGATTCTCGAAGAGATCGTAGCGGCTCTCGCACGCGGTGATCGCGTCGAGTTGCGCGGCTTCGGTGCCTTCTCGGTCAAGCATCGCCCTGCACGCGCCGGGCGTAATCCGCGCACCGGCGCCCATGTACCCGTCGATCAGAAGAGCGTTCCGTTCTTCAAGACCGGCAAGGAAATGCGCGAGCGGCTGAACCGCGACCATCCGGATCCCGGCGCGGCAGACTGAGGCCGGCGTCAGGGTTTCCCGCGGTCGCTCAAGATGCGGCCGGAAGCTTGATTCAAGGCGAGCGAAGCGAGATGCGAAAGTTCCTGACCGCGCTGATCGTGATTCCGCTGGGTCTGATCCTGGTGGTGTTCGCCGTCTCCAACCGGCATTTCGTCACGGTCTCCTTCGATCCCTTTGTCTCCGACGACCCGTCATTGTCGGTCACGCTGCCGCTGTTCCTGCTGCTGATCCTGGTGGCGGCGCTGGGCGTCCTGGCCGGCGGCTGTGCCGTCTGGCTCGGCCAGCGGCACTGGCGCCGCGCGGCCCGTCGGCATGAGGCGGATGCGCGCAGCGCCCGGACCGAACTGGCCGGCTTGCGGGCCCAGACGGCCGCGGCGAAGCCCGATTCCCAGCGCCTCCCCGCCCCCGTCGGGGTGGGCCTTTACGGGCCCGTCGGGCGAGACAAGCAGCGCGCGACGTTGTAGAAGCGGCCGCAACCGAAAACCCTGCTTTCCGGCCGCGGAGTTGCGGCCTTTACCTGCTTTGAGACCATGTCCCTGCTCGTCAAAATCTGCGGCCTGTCCACGCGCGAGACGCTCGAAACAGCGCTCGACGCGGGCGCCGACATGGTGGGGTTCGTGTTCTTTCCGCCGTCGCCCCGGCATCTGTCGCTGGAGCTTGGCCGCGATCTCGGCCGCCAGGTGAATCGGCGCGCGCTCAAGGTTGCGCTCACGGTCGATGCCGATGACGCCACGCTCGACAACATCATGGACGCGCTGTCGCCGGACATTTTCCAGCTCCATGGCAAGGAGACCGTCGCGCGGCTGCGCGACATCAAGCAGCGGTTCGGCCGCCCCGTGATGAAGGCGGTGCCGGTCGCAACCTCAGCCGATCTTGCCGTGCTGCCCGGCTACGCCGCGGTCGCCGACCGCATCCTGTTCGATGCGCGCGCGCCGAAAGACGCGACGCGGCCCGGCGGCCTGGGCGCGCCGTTCGACTGGCACCTGCTCGAAAACCTCGATCTGAACCTGCCCTACATGGTCTCGGGCGGGCTTCACGCCGACAACGTTGCGGAGGCCCTTCGCATCACCCGCGCCGGCGGCGTCGACGTGTCCTCCGGTGTCGAGAGCGCTCCCGGCGTCAAGGATCCCGAGCTGATCAAGGCCTTCATCCGCGCCGCGCGCGCCACCCAAGATGCAAGTCAAGAGTTGAGCGTCCGATGAACATCGCCAAACCAAACTCCTACCGCAGCGGGCCCGACGAGCGCGGTCATTTCGGCATCTTCGGCGGACGCTTCGTCGCCGAAACGCTGATGCCGCTGATCCTCGATCTGGAGAAGGCCTACACCGCGGCCAAGGCCGATCCGGCCTTCCAGGCCGAGATGAACGGCTATCTCAAGAACTATGTCGGCCGGCCCTCGCCGCTCTATTTCGCCGAGCGTCTCACCGAGCATCTCGGCGGCGCCAAGATCTACCTCAAGCGCGAAGAGCTCAACCACACCGGCTCGCACAAGGTGAACAACGTGCTCGGCCAGATCATGCTGGCGCGGCGCATGGGCAAGAAGCGCATCATCGCCGAGACCGGCGCCGGCCAGCACGGCGTCGCCACCGCGACGCTGTGCGCGCGCTTCGGCCTCGAATGCGTGGTCTATATGGGCGCCGTCGACGTCGAGCGGCAGCAGCCCAACGTGATCCGCATGGAGATGCTGGGCGCAAAGGTGGTCCCGGTGCAGTCGGGCACGCGCACGCTGAAGGACGCCATGAACGAGGCGCTGCGCGACTGGGTCACCAACGTGCACAACACGTTCTATTGCATCGGCACGGTCGCGGGCCCGCATCCCTATCCGACGCTGGTGCGCGACTTCCAGTCGATCATCGGCAACGAGACCAAGGCGCAGATGCAGGAGGTCGAGGGCCGCCTGCCGGATTCGCTGGTCGCCTGCATCGGCGGCGGCTCGAATGCGATGGGCCTGTTCCACCCATTCCTCGACGATCCCTCCGTCGAAATTTTCGGCGTCGAAGCTGCAGGCCACGGGCTCACGCAGCTTCATGCGGCCTCGATCGCGGGCGGCCGTCCCGGCGTGCTGCACGGCAACCGCACCTATCTGCTGATGGACGCGGACGGCCAGATCCAGGACGCTCATTCGATCTCGGCCGGCCTCGACTATCCCGGCATCGGCCCCGAGCATTCCTGGCTGCACGAGATCGGCCGCGTGAACTATCTCTCCGCGACCGACGACGAGGCGCTCGCCGCGTTCCAGCTGCTTTCAAAGCTGGAAGGCATCATCCCGGCGCTCGAGCCTGCGCATGCCATCGCCAAGGTGATGGAGCTCGCGCCGAAGCGCGCAAAAGATCACCTGATGGTCGTCAATCTCTCCGGCCGCGGCGACAAGGACGTCCCGCAGGTCGGCGACATCCTGAGGGGCAAGAGCAAGTGACCACGCGTATCGACATCCGTTTTGCCGAGCTTGCGAAGCAGGGCCGCTCGGCCTTCGTGACCTTCCTGATGGCCGGCGATCCGGATCCCGCCACCTCGCTCGAGATCATCAAGGCGCTGCCGAAGTCCGGCGCCGACGTGATCGAGATCGGCATGCCCTTCACCGATCCGATGGCCGACGGTCCGTCGATCCAGGCGGCGGGCCTGCGCGCGCTCAAGGCCGGCATGACGCTGAAGAAGACGCTCGAGCTCGTGCGCGGCTTCCGCAAGGACGACAATGCGACGCCGATCGTGCTGATGGGCTATTACAATCCAATCTACATCTACGGCGTCGACAAGTTCCTTGTCGATGCCAAGAGCGCCGGCGTCGACGGCCTCATCATCGTCGATCTGCCGCCGGAGGAGGACGACGAGCTCTGCCTGCCCGCGATGAAGGCCGGCCTGAACTTCATTCGCCTGGCGACGCCGACGACCGACGACAAGCGCCTGCCGGCCGTGCTCGCCAACACCTCGGGCTTCGTCTACTACGTCTCGATCACCGGCATCACCGGTGCTGCGGCGGCGGATTCCTCGGCGGTGAGCGAAGCGGTTGCCCGCATCAAGCGTCACACCAAGCTGCCGGTCTGCGTCGGCTTCGGCATCCGCACGCCGGAGACCGCGCGCGCCATCGCCTCGCATGCGAATGGCGCGGTGGTCGGCACGGCGCTGGTCGATGCGCTCAAGAACAGCCTCGATGCAGACGGCCGGGCCACCGCCAAAACCGTTAACGCCGTCGCCGAACTGACGGCATCCCTGGCCCAAGGCGTCAAAGGCGCACAACAGGCGGCGGAATAGGCCATAATTCCGCTTTTGGGGCGGACGACACGGCGGCTTGCCGGGGCAGGGTCCGGCAGCCATATATCCCTTCAGGCGATCTCCGGAGCGGGATCGCACATCGGAGCAAACCATGAACTGGCTTACCAATGTGGTCCGGCCGAAGATCCGCAACATGCTGCGGCGGGAGACGCCGGAGAATTTGTGGATCAAGTGTCCGGATTCCGGGCAGCTCGTGTTCTACAAGGACGTCGAGGCCAACCAGTTCGTCATTCCCGGCTCGAACTACCACATGCGCATGGGCGCGGTGGCGCGTCTGAAGTCGATCTTCGACAACGAGACCTGGTACGACGTCGCGCTGCCGGATGTCACGCCGGATCCGCTCAAGTTCCGCGACGAGAAGAAATACGTCGACCGCATCAAGGATGCCCGCGCGCGAACTAACCTCAACGACGCGATCAAGGTCGGCTACGGCAAGCTCGAAGGCGCCGCCGTCGTCATCGCCGTGCAGGATTTCGACTTCATGGGCGGCTCGCTCGGCATGGCCGCGGGCGAGGCCATCGTGCGTGGGCTCGAACTCGCGGTCGAGAAGAAGTCGCCGTTCATCGTGTTCGCCGCATCAGGCGGCGCGCGCATGCAGGAAGGCATCCTGTCGCTGATGCAGATGCCGCGCACGACCGTCGCGGTTCAGATGCTGCGCGAGGCAAAACAGCCCTATATCGTCGTGCTGACCAATCCGACCACCGGCGGCGTCACCGCCTCCTACGCGATGCTGGGCGACGTGCAGATCGCCGAGCCCGGCGCGCTGATCGGCTTTGCCGGCGCGCGCGTGATCGAGCAGACCATCCGCGAGAAGCTCCCGGAAGGCTTCCAGCGCGCCGAGTACCTGAAAGAGCACGGCATGGTCGACATGGTCGTGCATCGTCACGATTTGCGTCCGACCCTGGCACGGCTCTGTCGCCTGTTGACCAAGGCACCGGCGCTGGAGACCGCGTCGAAATCGGTGCAACCTGTCGTCAGCCCGGCGCAGATCGTATCGGCTTCCGAGACGGCGCCGGCCGCGCCGCACGCGTGAACGCGTCTCCTGACAGCGCAAAGCCGCCGCTCGACGAATTGATCGGGCGGCTGTCGGCCCTGCATCAGAAGCGCATCGATCTTGGGCTGGAGCGGATGCATCGTCTGCTCGATCGGCTCGGCCACCCCGAACGCAAGCTGCCCCCGGTGATCCACATCGCCGGCACCAATGGCAAGGGCTCGACGCTCGCTTATCTGCGCGCGACGCTGGAAGCGGCAGACCTGCGCGTCCACGCCTACACCTCGCCGTATCTGGTCCGCATCAACGAATGTTTCCGGCTTGGTCGCCTCGGTGGCGGCGTGCTGGTCGGCGACGTCGAACTGCGCGCCGCGCTGGAAGAAGTCGAGCGCGTCAATGCCGGCGAGCCTGCCACCGTGTTCGAGCTGAAGACGGCTGCCGCGTTTCATCTGTTCGCGCAGAATCCGGCCGATGCGGTGCTGCTCGAGGTCGGCCTTGGCGGCCGGCTCGATTCGACCAATGTGGTCGATACGCCGGCGGCCACCGTGATCACGCCTGTGAGCATGGACCACACGGACTTCCTCGGCGATACGCTGACCTCCATCGCCGGCGAGAAGGCCGCGATCATCAAGCGCGGCGTGCCCGTGGTTTGCGCCGAGCAGTCGGGCGAGGCGATGGCGGTGATCGAGGCGCAGGCCAAGCGCATGCGCGCGCCGCTGTTTGCCGCGAACGAGAGCTGGCACGTCAATGTCGAGCATGGGCGCCTGGTTTATTCCGACGATCGCGGCCTGATGGATCTCGCCGCGCCGCGCCTGTTCGGCCGCCACCAGTTCGACAATGCCGGGCTTGCGATCGCGACACTGCGCGCGATTTCGACATTCAAGGTCAACCAGGCGGCGTTCGAGGCCGGCATCGTCGGCGCCGAATGGCCGGCGCGGATGCAGCGCATCACCTCGGGCGAGCTGCTCTCCTGGGGGCCGCAGGGCTCGGAGATCTGGCTCGACGGCGGGCACAATGCGGAAGGCGGGCGCGTTGCGGCGGCCGCACTCGGCGATCTCGAGGAACGGGTGTCGCGGCCGCTGGTCGTGATCGCGGGCATGATGGCCAACAAGGATGCGCGGGCCTTCCTCGCCAATTTCGCCGGCCTCACCCGTCACATCATCGCGGTGCCGATTCCCGACACCGAGAATGCGATGCCGGCCGACCGCCTCGCGGACGCCGCGCGCAGCCTCGGCATGCGCGTCGAGCCCGCGCCGGGCATCGAGGCCGCGCTGCGCGCGCTGTCGAAGCTCGCCTACGAGGTGCCGCCGCGCATCCTGATCACCGGCTCGCTCTATCTCGCCGGCCACGTGCTCGGCATCAACGGCACGCCTCCTGCATGAGCTGTCTTGTCCCGGACAAGGCGCATCGCGCAAGCGATGCGCCGCAGAGCCGGGACCCAGAATGCCGCAACATGGGCCCCGGCTCTGCAGCGCACCGCTGAAGAAGCGCTGCGCTGCGTCCGGGGCAAGAGAGAATGCCAATGCGTTTTGCCGCGATTGCCGACATTCACGGAAACCATCTCGCGCTGGAGGCGGTGCTTGCCGACATCCGCGCCCAGGGCATCGCCGACCTCGTCAATCTCGGCGACATGCTGAGCGGTCCGCTCGACGCGCGCCGGACCATCGAGATCCTGATGAATCTCGACGCCGTGCATGTGCTCGGCAATCACGACCGCTACCTGCTCGACCGTCCGCCGGAGAAGATGGGCTCGTGGGATCGTCCCGCCCATGCGGCGCTGAATGCCGTGCAACTCGATTGGCTGCGGGCGCAGCCGATGACGCGCGTGTTTCGCGACCGGGTCTTCCTCTGCCATGCGACGCCCGAGAACGACGAGGTCTATTGGCTCGATACCGTGCATCCCGACGGCACGGTGGCGCTATCGCCGCTCGACCGCATCGAGCAGTTCGCGCAAGGCATCACGCAGTCCCTGATCCTCTGCGCCCACACCCATCTCGCCCGCACGGTGCGGCTTCGTGACGGCCGGCTGATCGTCAATCCCGGCAGCGTCGGTAGCCCGGGCTATCGCGACAAGCATCCGTTCCCGCATGTCGTCGAGGCCGGCACGCCGCACGCGCGCTACGCGATCCTCGAACTCGTCGATGCTGCTTGGCAAGTGACCTTCCGCCATGTCGTCTATGATCACGAGGCGATGGCCGCGCTCGCACGCCGCAACAATCAGCCGGAGCTCGCGAACGCGCTCGCGACGGGATGGATCAAGTAGCGCCGCTTCGCTCCATCCGGGCGGCGGGTTTGACTCCTTGATAAGGGCGCTTGTTATAAGCGTACATATCAAAGTGGGAGCGCGCCATGGACGACGGCCATGTCTGGCGAAACGAATATACCATCGAGACGTCTGCAACCGCAGAGACGATCTGGGGCATCTTTCGCGATGTCCCCGGCTGGAAAAACTGGAATGCGGGTATCGAGCAGATCGACATCGACGGGCCATTCGCGGCCGGCACTTGGTTCACGATGAAGCCCCCCGGCGAGGAGACGCTACGCTCGCAACTGATCGAGGTTCGCGAGAACGTGTGCTTCATCGATGAAACGCGAGTCGGCGATCTCGTCATCACAGTCGCCCATCGCATCGAACCGCTTGGCGATTCTCCTGGACCGGCGCGCACGCGCATCGTTTACGCCGCGGACGCGCGAGGGCCGCAAGCGTCCGAGATCGGTCCGGCTGTCGCGTCGGACTTTCCCGATGTTCTCGCCAGTCTCGCCAAACTTGCCGAAACGAGATCGGCATGATTGCCGCCGACAAAAAACAAAACGGCCGGCGTGTTGCCGGCCGTTGCAGAATTCTCAGTTACTCGCGAGGCGGATCACACCGCCGACGTGATCCACTGCTGCAGCTTTGCCTTCGGCGCCGCGCCGACCTGGCGGGAGGCCATCTCGCCGCCCTTGAAGATCATCAGGGTCGGGATCGACATCACGCCGTACTTCGACGCGGTCTTCGGGCTCTCGTCGACATTGAGCTTCACGATCTTGACCTTGTCGCCCATCGCGCCGGCGATCTCGTCGAGGGCGGGCGCGATCATGCGGCAGGGACCGCACCATTCGGCCCAGAAATCGACGACCACAGGGCCGTTCGCCTTGAGCACTTCGGCTTCGAAATCAGTGTCAGAAACCTTGCCAACGGCCATGGGAGTACCTCACTCGGTTGAAAGAATCGGCGCGGATGGGAATCGCGCCCGGGATCATGGCGTCAACCTATGAACGGCCCCTTGCCGGGTCAAGGACGCTCACACCGAGATGAAGGGATGCCAGCGCCGCGTCCAGCGCGGGGGCCGAAATCTCCATATATTCAAGGGCCTCGGTCCAGAGCAGGACGGCCCTGACCGGCTTTTGGGGATAAAGCCGCGCCAGCACCGCCCGGTACAGCGCAAGCTGCCGGACATAGACGGCGGGCGCCTCAGTCGCGCTTTTGGGCGCCGCCTGGTTGGTCTTGAAATCGACGATCAGGACCTCATCCGGACGAACGACCAGCCGGTCGATCTGCCCCGACACCAGCGCAGGCTGGAGGCCTGGCCGCTCCAGCCGGCCGACGATGGCGACCTCCGCCCGGCTGCCGGCGGCAAACACCGGTGCAAAGCGCGGCTCGGCGATCAGCGCGAGCACCTTGTCGGCCAGCGCGGTGCGGTCGGCCTCCGCCCAGTCGGAGGCATTGCGCGCCATGAAGCCGCGCGCGGCCTCGCGCCGCCGCTCGGCGGCGATGTCGGGCAGCGACTGGAGCAGCCGGTGCACCAGCGTGCCGCGTTGCAGCGCCAGAGCGCGCGACTGCACCGATTCGCCTGACCGGACCGCGCGGCCTCCCTCCGCAGACTGGCCCGAGGGGCGCACGGAATCGTCGTCCTGCATCTCGCGCGGTGCCGGCGCCCGCAGCCAGTCCGGCAACGCGATCGTCTGATCCACGAATGTCGCGGGCGTGCCGAGGGCAACGACGTCCTCCGGCCGGGCGAATCGCGTCACCTTGCCAAGCGGCGTTTCCAGCGTCTGCTTCTCCAGGCCGGAGCCGGCGAGCCCGGTGTCGACCAGGTCGTACCAGCTCAGCTTGCGGACCGTCCTCATATTGCCGGGCATGCAGCCGCCGACGATCAGCCGGTCGGCCGCGCGCGTCATCGCGACATAGAGCAGGCGGCGATATTCGTCCTCGGTCTCCTCGAGCATGGCCTTGCGGGCCTCGGCGACGGGCTTGGGATCATCGGCCTTGCGGCCGGCCCACACCACCACCTCGCCGCCATTGCCGCGCGGCACCTGGATCAGCCGGACCCGCTGCGAATCCGCGGGCGACGATGTGGTGTCGACCATGAACACGACGGACGCTTCAAGGCCCTTGGCGCCGTGCACGGTCATCACCCGCACCTCGTCGCGGGAGATTTCCATGTCGCGCTTCACCTCGGTGTCGGCCGAGCGCAGCCAGGCCATGAAGCCTTGCAGCGACGCCGGCGCCTTGCGCTCGTAGTTCAGCGCCAGCTCCAGGAATTCGTCGAGCGCGTCATTTGCCTCGTGGCCGAGCCGGCGCAGGATGCGCGCGCGTCCGCCATCACCGCCAAGCAGCCAGGCGTAGAAGGCGAACGGTGTCTCCTCGCGCGCGCGAGTTTCGCAGGCCTCGAGCCGCCGCAGCACCGCGGCGAATTTTTCGCTTCCGGCCGCCTGCTCGCCGAGCGCCCGGCGTAGCGAGCCCTTGCGGCCCCAGGCAAGCGCAAACAAATCGTCATCGTCGAGCCCGAACAGCGGGCTCTTCAGCGCGACCGCAAGCGCGAGATCGTCCTGCGGCAGCAGCAGCGCGTCCGCAAGGTTCATCAGATCGATGATGCCGATGTGCTCGGTGAGCTTCAGCCGGTCGGCGCCGGCGACCGGCACGCCAGCGTGCTTCAGCGCCTGGATCACGGCATCGAACGCGTTGCCGCGCCGGCGGACCAGGATCAGCATGTCGCCGTAGCGCAGCGGCCGCCGCTCGCCTTCATGTCCGGTGAGCGTGCCGCTTTCGACCAGCCGCTTGATCTCGGCCTGGATGCGGCGGGCGAGCTTGACCTCGGGGCTGGTGACGGCAACGCCGTCGAACGGCGCGCGCCAGCCCTCGATGTCCTGCCTGTCGTCGGCTTCAGCCAGGTCCCACAGCTCGATCACGCTTGGCCCTGCATCGGCGAGCGCATTGTGCAGGGGATGGCCGATCTCGACCGAATGGATGCTCTTGTAGATCGCGGGGTCGCGGAAGACGTGGTCGACCGAGTGCAGGATCGCGGCGCCCGAGCGGAACGAATAGGTGAAGGCGACCGGATCGAATTTCAGCCCGGCGGCGGTGAACTTGCGGTGCAGCTCGCGCCGGCGCGCGTCGAATTCCCGGGGCTGCGCGCCCTGGAACGAGAAGATCGACTGCTTCTCGTCCCCGACGGCGAAGATCGTGCGGTTCAGCCCCTCGCGCGCGCCTTCGCCCGCGGTGAACTCGGAGATGATGTGCGCGACGATGTCCCATTGGCGCGGACTGGTGTCCTGCGCCTCGTCGATCAGGACGTGGTCGACGCCGCGGTCGAGCTTGTAATGCACCCAGCCCGAGGAGACGCGGTTGAGCATCGCCAGCGTTTTGTCGATCAAATCGTCATAGTCGAGCAGGCCGCGCTCCTGCTTCTCGCGCCGGTAGTTCGCGGCAGCAGCGGTCGCGATATGCAAGAGAGCCGCCGTGCGGTCACGCATGGTTACCGCGCGGCGCTTCTCGATCAATCCAGCGAGGCGCTTGGCCTCGTTCTCGAACAGGCGGGCGACGGAGGGATTGTGATCGCAAAATTTCCTGGTCAGCACCGCCTTGCGCGGCAGCTTCTCGTCGGTGAGGAAGACGCCGAGATAGGCGTCGACCTGCGCGCCGCCCGAAAACGCTTTTGCCTCGCGAAGCCGGCTGGCCTGGTCGTTGTCGGATTTGCTGCCGTCTTCCAGCGCAAACGCGATGTCGTCCCAGCGCGATCGCGGCAGGAACGGACCGTCGAGGATCTCCGTCTCGACGTCCTCGATGCCGTCGGCGGCGTCAACGCCCAGCACCGACGCCATCTGCGCGGCGGCAGCTTCTGCGTTGCCGGCCTCGTCGGTCCAGGCCATGAAATGATCGCGGCTCAGACAGGCCTCGCGCACGACCTCCTTGAAGGTGACGTCGGCGGCGCTGGCCATCGCGGTCAGCAGCGCGCGGCCTGTGACCGTTTCCGGGTCGCGCGCGGCCTCCAGCAGCACCTTCAGATTGGCGCGCTCCATCATGTCGGTCTGGTCGCGCTCGTCGATGACGGAGAAGCGCGCCGGCACGTTGGCTTCGAACGGAAACTGCTGGAGCAGGCGGGTACACAGCGCGTGGATGGTCTGCACCTTCAATCCACCGGGGGTCTCCAGCGCACAGGCGAATAGCTTTCGCGCTTCGCGTCGCAGCTTTGCGCTGGGATGCGGGATGCCGACGGCACGGATCGCGGCATCGAGCGCGGTGTCGTCCAGCGTCACCCAATGGCCGAGCGTGGTGAACACGCGCTCGGCCATGTTGGCGGCGGCGGCCTTGGTGAAGGTGATGCAGAGGATCTTTTCCGGCGGCACGCCCGACAGCAGCAGACGGATCACGCGCTGCACCAGCACGTGCGTCTTGCCCGAGCCCGCATTGGCCGACACGAAGGCCGATGCGGTCGGATCGGATGCACGCGCCTGCCTGGCGCGCACCTCATCGGGGATTGGGCGTGGCGCCTTCACCATTCCTCGATCCCCAATCCGCCGGCTGCCGACCACTCCTTGATGCGGGCGAGGTCGTCATAGGTGCCGTAGCGGTTGGACCACATCGGCAGGTTCAGCGAGGTGTAGGCTTGGTTCTCGTCCTCGAAGGCGCGGATCAGCGCTTCCAGCTTGGCCCGGGCCTCAGCGGCAGCAATATCCGGCGGCTGCGGTTCGTCGCCTTGCTTGTACTTGAGCTCGAGGATGCGCTCCTCGCCCGGCGGATTGTTGCCGCTGAGGCGGACATAGACGAGCTGGCTCACGGATGAGCCGGCGTCGATGTCGGGAAAGCCGCCTTCGCGCAGGATCGCCGCCTCCAGCGTGAGCTGTGGCGACAGGCCCATGCGGACCTGCTTGCCGGTCGGCGGCTGGCCGGTCTTGTAGTCGAGGATGGCGTAGCCGCCGCCCTGGCGGCGCTCGATGCGGTCGGCGCGCGCGGAGAGGCGGAAGCTGCGTTCATTGTCGAGCGTGATCGAGATCTCGCCGCGGGTCTCCGCGGTGATCGCCTCGACCACGTCGCGCCGTGCCGTTTCCCACTCGCCGAACCAGCGCGCGATGCGCTGGAAGCGCGGCCACCACAGCGCGCGCGCCTCGGGGCGCTCCATCAGCGGCGCGAAATGCTTTTCGCCGATCGCGCGCAGCACGCGGGCGGGATCGTCGGGCAGACGCGTCGCATAGCGTTCCGTGAATTCGCCGATCGCATCGTGGATCGCCGAGCCGCGGTCGGCGGCCGACAGCGGCATGTCGACGGGATCGAGCGCATCCAGCCGCAAGATGTGCTTGGCGTAGATCGTGTAGGGATCGCGCAGCCAGTCCTCGATCGCGGTGACCGACATCTTCAGCGGCCGTGTCGCGCGCGGCGGTCGCGGTTCGGGTTGCTTGATCGGCCTGACCTCGTCGGGCTGGTCCAGCCGATCTGCGAACCGCACGTATTTCTCGCCGGCGCGGATGGCCGCCTTCCAGCGATCGTCGCCCGCAACCGCCTCCAACCGATGCAGGAAGCGCGAAGCCACCGCCGGCGCGCCGCCGGCCTTGGCGGAATGGGTGAGGATCACCTCATCTCCGCCGAGCAGCTGCGCGAAATCGTGGGCGGACAGGCCGATGCGCCGCTCCGGCAGATCGAGGCCGAGCTCGTGCCGCATCGGACGGCTGAGCCAGGGATCGATGCGCGGCGCCGGCGGCCAGACGCCCTCGATCAGGCCACCGACGATGATGCGGTCCGCCTGCATCAGGCGCGATTCCAGCGGGCCGTAGATCTGGAGCCGCGCGCCCGGCTTGTCACGCCGCCGTACCGCGCGATCGCCAAACGCGGTCTGGAAGACATCAGGGTAATCAGGCAGCGGCACCATCAGTCCGCTGGTCGTGCCGCCGCGCAGGAGATCGTCGAAGGCGCCGGCGAGTGCGAGGCCCTCGCGCTCCTCGAAGGCCAGCGGGATGCCCTGCTCGTCGCGCGACAGCTCGATCATGATCTCGCGATGCCGGTGCGCGAGCTCGGCGAAGTCATATGGCTTTGACGACGCCAAACTCTCGATCGGCGCCAAGGCCTTCTGCAAGGCATCGATCAGGGCCTGGACGCGATCGAGATCCTCCGCCTTGAGGCGTGCGCGTGGCTCGGCCTTGTGGAGCGCGGAGACCTCGCTGCGCCACAGCTTGGCCAGTTCCTCGCGAAAGCGGTTGAATTCACGCAGCAGGCCTGCCGAGCCCGCAGGCGGGCGCGTGCCGCGCAAGACGGCGAGCTCCAGGCCTTCGATCGGCGCCTTCCAAGCGCCCGGCGCGCGGCCCAGCCGGCACAGTGGATGTTTCAGCATCGCCAGCAGCGTCGGCGGCTCCAATCCCTTGGTCGCCGCTTCGGCCGCAAGGCGCGCAAAAACGCCGGCGGATGTCTCCATCAGCACGTCGCCGCCGGAATCGTCGAAGGCGAGGTCCCATCGGGTGAGCGCAGCCATCACACGGCGCGCCAGCGCGCGGTCCGGGGTGACCAGCGCTGCTGACTTGTCGAGGTGCCGCGCCTCGCGCATCGCGATCGCAATCGCCAGCGCTTCCATTTCAGGATTGGGGGCTTCGACGACTGCGAGGTTTGTCATGCCGCCGGCGATCTTTGCCGCAACATCCGGCTGCTTCAGCCGGTCGTGCCAGACTTCCGTCTTGGCGGAGGGCCGCATCGATTCGGATGCGAGCAGGTCGCGGCCGCCTTCCGCCGGCGCTTGAAGCAGCTCGACGTCGCCGCGCTTGATGCCGAAGCGCTCCAGCAGCGCGTGCATGGCATATTGCGGATGGTTCGACGCCGGATGCTCCGCGAACTTGCCGAGCGCATCGCGCACGCCGCCGATGGCCCGCCAGGCATCCTCGTCGAGATCAGTGTCGAGGCCCGGCAGCACCACTGCGCCATGCGGCAGCGAGGCGACCGCATGCAGGAATTTTGCGGTGGCCGGCATCGAGCCGGTCGAGCCGGCCGCGATCACGGGCCCATGCGGATGCGCGGTCAGGCGCTTCGCTTCCGCCGCGATCAGGAGGTCGCGCCGCGCCGCGGGCTCGATCCGGTTGATCTCGGCGAGATGGCCGGGCCAGGCGATGCGGGCGATGCGCAGGAATTCGAGCGAGTGCTGCCAGTAGCGATCGAGCTGGTCCGGCACCAGACCATCGAGCGCGCTCCAGTCGACCCCGCGCGTCACCATGTCGTCGATCAGGCGCGCGAGATCGCCGGCGAGAGCCAGCGTCGAGGCGGGGCCGCCGACCACCAGCGGCGACAGCACCGGCCCCTTGGCCCAGGCCGCGACGAGCTGCGCCAGCGTCAGCCGTCGCTCGAGCTCGCCAAGGCGCGGCGGGATGTCGAGCGGCGTTGCGCCGGAAAACTGCTCGCCTTCATCGGCGAAGGCGAGCTCGTCCTCGTCGATGTCGCCGAGCGCGACGATGCGCGGCAGCACGACCGCGTCAGCCTTCATCTCGTCGAGGAATATCTCCCGCACGACACGCATGGCGCGCCGGGTCGGCAGGTACAGCGTGGCGTCCGCAAGCCGTGCCGGCTCCCTGCGCGCCTCGAATCCCGCGACCAGCCGGCCGTCGATCAGGGCCGTGACGACCGTGCGCAGGAACGGAACTGAGATGGGAACACTGAAAACGCGCATCGGCTGCCTGATTCGGGATCAGGCGCCAATATAGGGAGGCGGACACAAATGGTCATTGGCTGTGGCGGGGTCTTCCCCGCTCTCCCACTGTCATTCCGGGGCGATGCGAAGCATCGAACCCGGAATCTCGAGATTCCGGGTTCGCGCTTGCGCGCGCCCCGGAATGACGGGAAGCCCCTACGCCACGCTCTCCAGCCTCGTAGGGTGGGCAAAGGCGCGCTTGCGCCGTGCCCACCGTATTCGTCATTGGAGTTGGCTTGTGCGGTGGGCACGCTTCGCTTTGCCCACCCTACGGCACCGTGTTCGCGGCCTACGCCACGCTCTCCAGAAACGCCTCTTCCGCGGCATGCACCGCATCAGGCGTGCCGACATGCATCCAGACGCCGTCGAGGCGCAGGCCGAACAGGCGCTCCTGCTCGTTGGCGCGGTCGAACATCTTGGTCAGCGAGAACTCGCCCTGCGGCGCATCGGCGAAGATCGACGGCGACAGGATCGCCGCGCCGGCGTAGACGAACGGAACGACCTCTTTCTCCTTGCGCTTGCGCAGGGCTCCGTCGGGCAGCATGCCGTAATCGCCGCGGCCGCTATAGCCGATGCTGGTCGCCGTCGGCGCCATCAAGAGCAGGATGTCCATGCGCGCGGGATCGAAGTTTTCGGCAAGCCGCGCCAGGTTCGAGCGCACGCCGTCGATCCACAGCGTGTCGGAATTGACATGGAAGAATGGCGCGTTGCCGAGCAGCGGCAGCGCCTTGACCACGCCGCCGCCGGTGCCGAGCACCTGGTTGCGCTCGTCCGAGATGGTCACGCGCGGATGCTGGCGCGATGCGACGTGATCGATGATCTGGTCCGGCAGGTAATGCACGTTGACCACCGCCTCGCTCACGCCGGCCTGGCCGAGCTTGTCGAGCACGTGGTCGAGCAGCGGCTGGCCCGCCACCGGCACCATCGGCTTCGGCATCTTGTCCGTCAGTGGACGCATGCGCAGGCCGAACCCTGCGGCGAGCACCATGGCTTTGGTCGGTTTGACGGACATCGTTTGCTTTCTCAGATTCGTCTTTCTCAGCCTCGTGGACTCAGAACTCTTGGGATTAGAACTCTTGGAATTACTCTCGAAATTGCCCTTGGAATTCGCGTTCGCGGCAATCCTAGCACGGGACTCATTCAGCCGCACCGCATCTCAACCGCCTTAGCCACCTGCCGTGACGGTTGTACGACGGGTGTGGCCGTTACGCCCCGACGGATGCGGAACGCGCCTTTTTCTTCTTGTCGCCGAGCTTGAGGAAGTTGACGCCGATCTGGTCGCCATTGACCCAGGCAAGCTCACAGCGCCGGTACGCGAGTCCGGTGGACGACAGCAGGAGAAAAAATTCCTTCAGATGGAGCCCTTCGACCGAACCGTCGATGGTCAGCTTGGCGCCGCTCTGGGAGACGTCCTCCATGGTGCAGTCGCGCCGCCACGTGCCGTCGATTCCCATCATCTGGGCCGGAATCCCACGCTCGAAAACAACCCGGCTGTTGCTGCGCTGGTCTGTCTTCACCGCCATCTGCCCTTGCTCCAGCCCGGTAATTATTTGGCTCCTTGCCGCCAGAATACCGACGTCTTGGCTAACAGCCGGTAAATCGGGCCCGAATCAGCCTTGGGGCGGTTCTGGTGCCGGTTCTTGTGACGGCCTTTGGGGTGGCGGGACGTTGGCGAGATACCAGTCGCGCAAATGGCTGAGCGCGGGATGCGCCAGCGAGCGCTGGAGGTAGGTCCAGATCCGCGGCTGGTGGCGCAGGTAATGCGGCTTGCCGTCGCGGCGGTTGAGCCGGGCGAAGGTGCCGAGCAGGCGGGTGTTCCGCTGCGCCGACATGATGGCGTAGAGCTCGGCGAAACCGGCCGGATCGAAGCTCGCATCACCAGCGCGGCGCGCCTTGATGTAGCGCGACAACAGCGTCAGCTCGAGATTCTCGGGCACGTCGATGCGGGCGTCCTGGAGCAGCGACACCACGTCGTAGGATTGCGGCCCTAGCACGGTGTCCTGGAAATCGATCACGCCGACGCGTTCGATGCCGGTGCGCATCCCGAGCCAGATCAAATTGGGCGAGTGATAGTCGCGGATGATCCACGTCCTCGGCGCGGCCAGCGGCTTCTTCAGCAGCTCGCGCCACATCGCAAAGAATTCCGCGCGCTTCGGCTCGCTCAGCGGCGCGTTGCGATCGGGCAGATACCATTCCGGCATCAATCCGATTTCGATCAGCATCGCCTCGATGTCGAAGACCGGAATGGCGTAGCTCTGCCCGTCCAGCGGCAGCGTCTCCGGCAGCGTCTTGCCGTGCAGCACCGCCAGCACGTCGGTCGCGGCTTCGTAGCGCTCGGGAATCGGGCGCGGCGGGTTGCCTTCGATTACGCCTTCGCTGCCGAAATCCTCCGATATCAGGAAGCCGTGGTCGAGATCGGCATGATGGATCGCGGGCGCCGAGATGCCTTGCGCGCGCAGGCCTTCGTCGATGGCGACGAAGGGTTTGACGTTTTCGGCGAGATGCACCGCGGCGCTGTAGGACTTTCCGTTGTAGAGCGCCGCGCCGTCGGGGCGCTGCGGAAAGTTCATGAGGATGACGATCTCGTCGTCGCGCAGCAGCCGCGCGTAGGACCGTGTCGAGGCGTCGCCGGCCATGCGCCGCCGCATTGCGTCGAGATAGCCGGATGCGTCGAGGAATTCGCGCAGCGCTTTCAGACGCGCGACCTGGGCTGCGCTCTTGCCGTAACCGGTGATGTCGGCGGCACGTGCGTTCGAGCCCAGAGCCGGACGATGGGTGAGTGCGATGTCGATGCGATCCTCGGGCAGCGCCGACGGCGCACGCTCCGGCCATTCGATCAGGACAAGCGTGGCGTCCGGCAGCGGCGACAGCCCGATCTCCTCGAGCTCGCTCTCGTCCTCGACGCGGTAGAGGTCGGCATGCATGACCGGAAACGGCGGCAGCTCATAACCCTGCACCAGAGTGAAGGTCGGGCTCGGCACTTCCAGCGCCTCGTCGTCGGCGAGGTAGCGGATCATGGCGCGGGCGGCCGCGGTCTTGCCGGCGCCGAGGTCGCCGGTGAGCGTGATGACATCGCCCGGCCCGACCAGCAGCGCGAGATCAGCCATCAGTTGCGCGGTGGCCGTCTCGTTGTGAAGCGCGACGGAGAATGTGGTTGGCGCGCTCATTCGGCGGCGTCGCGATGCGCCGCCTGGTCGGTCGGGAAGTCGCAGATCACGACCGTGCCCCGGCCCACGATCGAATCCACCCGCACCTTGCCGCCATGCAGCTCGACGAAGGAGCGCACCAGCGACAGGCCGAGCCCGGCGCCGCGGTGACGCGACCCCTGCGAGCGGCTTTCGAACCAGTTGAACACCTTGTCCTTCATGTCGGCAGGTATTCCAGGCCCGGAATCTGTCACAGTGAAGACCACACTGTGCTCGGTGCGGCGCGCGCTGATGCCGACGGTGGAATCCTGTGGAGAAAACCCGACGGCGTTGGCGAGGAGGTTATAGAGCACCTGCACCACGCGCTTTTCGTCGCCGATGAAGCTGCCGATATCGGGCGCGATCTCGACCTTCAGGCGGATGCGGTCGGTGGCGAGCCGGTCCTGGATGCCCTCGGCGGCGAGCTCGATGGTCTTGCTGACGTCGACCGGGCCGAGTTCCAGCTTCATCGCGCCGGCGTCGATGGTGGCGAGATCTAGGATGTTGTTGGTCAGCGCCAGCAGCGCGTTGGTCGATTTGGTGACGTAGTCGAGATATTCGGCCTGTTTCGGCGTCAGCGGTCCGGTCGAGGGATCGCTGAGGAAATGCGCGAAGCCGATAATGGTGGTGAGCGGCGAGCGCAGCTCGTAGGAGACGTGGTGGACGAAATCCACCTTCATCTGGTCGGCGGCCTCCAGCGCCTCGTTGCGCTCGCGCAGCGCGCGCTCGACGTTCTCGGTGTCGGTGATGTCCTGGAACGTCAGCATGGTGGCGCCGTCGTGCAGCGGCCGGATCATGCCGTCGAGCACGCTGCCGTCCTTGCGGTCCAGCTTCAGCGGCACGTCGGCGCGGCTCTCGATCGAGGTGACGGCCTCGCGGATCTGCCGCCAGACCACGGGATCGTCGAACAGTTGATGGCACCAGCCTTCGACGGTCTGGATGTGCGGCTCGTCGCGCATCGCGTCGCTCGACAGCTTCCACATCCGGACGAAGGCCGGGTTGAAGAGCTGCGCCTTGCCGTTGCTGCCGAACACCGCGACGCCCTCGGCGAGGCTGTCCAGCGTCTCGCGCTGGACCCGGATCATGCCGTCGAAGCGGCGGGCGAGCTCGAGGCTCTCGGTGACGTCGTCGAACAGATAGGTGACGCCGCCTTCCGGGTTCGGCGTGGTGACGACGGAGAGGGCGCGGCCGTCGGGCAGATACCAGGTATCCTTGGCGGCCTCGACCGCGCGATACGCCTCGTGCAGCTTGGCCTTCCAGGCGCGGAAGTCGGGCTGCTCCGGCAGTTTTCGCGCGGCACGGAGCTGGTCCAGCACGCTGGAATCATCGGGATTGGCGTCGAGGAAGGTACGGTCGAGGTCCCATAGCCGGCGGTAGGAATCGTTGTAGAAGGCAAGGCGCCGGTGGCCGTCGAACACGGCGACGCCGGAGGAGAGCTGGTCGAGCGTGCGGCGATGCGCCTCCGCCATCCGCACCAGCGCCGAGCTCAGCGCATCCGCCTCGCTGGCATCGATCGCGACGCCGACGCTGCCGCTGCCGACATTGACGGCGCGCACGTCGTAGATGCGCCGCTCGCCGCCGATCACGATCGGCAGCCGGGAGGTGAAATTGGCCGCGTCCTTCAGTCCCCGTTCCATGGCGCCGCGGTCGGCGCTGTCGAGCAGCTCGAGCTTGCGCTCGTGGGCGTCGCTGAAGCTCGCAGCCTCGGTCGCGCGGACATAGGCCGGGTTGGCGAAAGTGAGCGCACCGTTCTCGCCCTTGGCCCAGATCGGCCAGGGTGCCGCCGCAGCGAAGCCGCGCAGCATCTCGGTCTCGTCGGAGAGCGCCTTGTAGCGCAGATTGGTTTCGGCCAGATCCCGGCGCAGGCCCGAGAGTTCGCGAATCCTGACAATGGCCTGGCCACCGATGGCGCGGCCGATGGCTTCCAGCGTATGGCCATGCGCGGTGGTCAGCGTCAGCTGGAACCCGTCGCCGCGGTCGCGCAGCGCATCCACAGCGTGATCCATCTGGAGCGCGGGTTCCGGCGGCAGCCAGGTTCCGAAGGCGAGCACGCGCTGCGGGGAGGAGTCGCGCGGCAGCACCATCGAGACGTCGCCCGAAATCTGCGCGCGGTTGTCGCCCGCCGGCCAGGAGATCAGGATCTGCGGTTCGGCGAACAGCAGCGCGCCGAAGCGGTCGGCCTGGAGTTGCAGTTCCCCGATCCGCGCGCGCAGCCGCGCCTCGTTCTTCGCCGTGCGCACGCGCGTGCGCATCAGCAGGATCGCGGCCATCACCGAGAAGCCGAGCAGCGCCAGCGCGGTGGCGAGCACCGCAAGTTCCTGCCGGTTGAAGTCCAGCAATTCCGAAAGTGTGCCAACGAAGTCGGCGGCCTCAGCCGGCGCAGCCGGCAGCAGCGCCGCGAGAGCGCTCCCGATCAGGCCGTCGCGCACGAGCGATGTGCACGATAGCAGCGTCCGACGCATCGACACGATCACGCCTGACATAGTTGCCCCAAGACCGCACGAATTTACGCGCGGCGACCCCCGTCGCGCGCGAATCAAACGACAATACCCCCACCGTGACTCCACCGGTAAGAGTCCAGATCGTGAACGCAAAGGCGGCCCCAAAAAAATGCGGGACGTGGCGTTCCGGGTTCACGTAGTTCTTCGGAGAATTCGGCTGGAGTTGCCGTGCGTTAGCGGCCCATGCGAACTGTTGCCCCGATGAAGGTGCGCTCCCTCGCCCGCTCGCGGGGGAGGGTTGGGGAGGGGGTGTCTCCGCGGTGGGAATCCCCGAGAGGAGAGAACCCTCACCCGCGTCGCTTCGCTCCGCGACCTCTCTCGCAAGCGGGAGAGGTGAAGCCCAACTCGCTGCCGTGCGTTAGCGGCCGGTCGAGCCGAAGCCGCCGGCGCCGCGATCGGTCGCCGACAAGGTCGCCACCGGAACCAGCGCGGCCTGAACCACGGGCGCGATGACCATCTGCGCGATCCGCTCGCCGCGCTTGATCACGAAGGCCGCTGCGCCGTGGTTGATCAGGATCACCTTGATCTCGCCGCGATAGTCCGCGTCGATGGTTCCGGGCGAGTTCAGCACGGTGACGCCGTGCTTGGCGGCAAGCCCCGAGCGCGGCCGCACCTGCGCCTCGTGCCCGGGCGGCAAGGCGATCGCAAGGCCGGTCGGCACCAGCGCATATCGGCCGGACGCAAGCGTCAGCGGCGCGTCCTCCGGAACCGCGGCCATCAGGTCGAGACCGGCGGCCTCCGCCGTCTGATAGGCCGGCAGCGGCAGGCCCTCGGCATGCGGCAGGCGTTGCAGTTCGACCGTGACTTTCGTGCTCAAGATGCGGGCTCCAGGGATTTGCCGATCACACTCTTGACGATATGCGCGATCAGCTCGGTGGCGACCTGTTCCTTGGTCATCGCGGGCCAGGAATCAACCGCGATCTCGCCGTTCTTCTCACCATTCTTGCGGCTGATGAGGTGGACAGTGTTGCGGTCGCCGCCCATCACGCCGGTCGCCGGCGAGACGTCGTTGGCGACGATCCAGTCGCAGCCCTTGCGGGCAAGCTTTGTCTTGGCGTTGTCGATGAGGTGCTCGGTCTCGGCGGCGAAGCCGATCACCAGCGGCGGGCGCTTGTCGGTCAGCTTCGCGATCGTGGCGAGGATGTCGGGGTTCTCGACCAGCTGGAGCGGCGGCATGCCGGCCGAGGTCTTCTTCAGCTTCTGCTCGCCCTCATTGGCGACGCGCCAGTCGGCGACCGCGGCGGCGAAGATCGCGATGTCGGCAGGAAGCGCCGCCTGCACCTGCTCCAGCATCTGCCGCGCCGATTCCACATGCTTCACCGTCACGCCCTGGGGATCGCCGAGATCGACCGGGCCGCTCACCAAGATCACCTCGGCACCGGCGGCCTGCGCGGCGGCGGCGATGGCAAAGCCCTGCTTGCCGGAAGAGCGGTTGGCGATGTAGCGCACCGGGTCGATCGGCTCGTGGGTCGGGCCCGCGGTGATCAGCACGCGCTTGCCGGCGAGCGGGCGCGGCACCGGCGGCCGCAGCAGGCGCTCGGCGGCGGCGGCGATCTCCAACGCCTCGGACATGCGGCCGATACCGGCTTCACCCGCCTCGGCCATCTCTCCGGAATTCGGCCCGATCAGCACGACGCCGTCGCGCTGAAGCTGCGCGACGTTGCGTCGGGTCGCCGCGTTGTTCCACATCAGCGGATTCATCGCCGGCGCCAGCAGCACCTTGCGGTTGGTCGCGAGCAGGATGGCGCTGGCGAGGTCGTCGGCATGGCCGTTCGCCATCTTGGCCATCAGGTCGGCCGTGGCGGGGGCCACCACGATCAAGTCGCAGTCACGGGCCAGGCGGATATGGCCGGCGTCGAACTCGCTCTGGGGATCGAACAGGTCGGTATAGACGCGCTCATGCGAAAGGGCGCTGACCGAGAGCGGCGTGACGAACTGCTGGGCCGCGTTGGTCAGCACGCAGCGGACCTCGATGCGCCGCTCCTTCAGCCTTCGGATCAGGTCGAGCGATTTAAAGGCCGCGATCCCGCCGCCGATGATCAGGGTGATGCTGGCCTCGGCAAGGGCGCCGGTGCGCTGAGGCGTCGGAGCGGTGGATGCCGCAGGCGGCACCGCAAAGGGCGTCAGCGGCTCCTCACGACCGTCGATCAGCTCCCGCAGGATGACCCGGACCTCTTCCTCGAGGGACCTGTGATTCTTGGCCGAACGCAGCCGCAGATAGGTTTTGACGTGTTCGTCGAGCTTGCGGATGGTTAGGCTCGCCATGACGCCCTCCGGCACGGAATGATAGCGATGCTATCAATCGAATGATTGCAATGCAATCACAAATTCCGGACGGCGATCAGGATCCCGATGAAGGTCGCTGCGATGATCCAGAGCGCCACCGTGCGCCAGCGGTTCTTGCGGCCCTCGCTGCGGCCCATCGCCGCGATGCTCTCCGGCGACAGCCGCAGGCCCTCCCGCGTCATGGTCTCGAGCTGCTCGAGCACCGCGACTGAACGCTGCGCGATATCGGGCAGGCGCATCAGCACGCGGGCGAGGTCGCCGCCGCCGGTGAGCGCGCCCTGCACCCGGCCGATCGGCCCGAGATTGCGCTCGATCCACTCACGCACCACGGGGGCGGCGGTCTTCCAGATATCGAGCCTGGGATCGAAGCCGCGCGCCACGCCTTCGACCACGACCATGGTCTTCTGGAGCAGGATCAGCTCGGGCCGTGTCGTCATGTCGAACAGGCCGGTGACCTCGAGCAGCAGCGTCAGCAGCCGCGCCATCGAGATCTCTTCGGCCGTGCGGTTGTGGATCGGCTCGCCGATGGCGCGGATGGCTTGCGCGAAATTCTCGACGGAGTGGTGCGCGGGCACGTAGCCCGCCTCGAAATGCACCTCCGCCACACGGCGATAATCGCGGGTGATGAAGCCGAGCAGGATTTCGGCGAGGAAGCGCCGCTCCTTCATCCCGAGCCGGCCCATGATGCCGAAATCGACCGCGACGAGGCGGCCGGTGTCGTCCAGGAAAAGATTGCCCGGATGCATGTCGGCGTGGAAAAAGCCGTCGCGCAGCGCGTGGCGCAGAAAGCTCTGGATCACCTTGCGGCCGAGATCGGGCAGGTCGACCTGCGCCTCTGCCAGGCGCTTGTGATCGTTCAGCGCGATGCCGTCGATCCACTCCATCGTCAGCACGTTGTGCGTGGTACGGTCCCAGTCGACCGTGGGCACACGGAAGTCGAGATCGTCGCCCGTGTTCTCCGCCATTTCCGACATTGCAGCCGCTTCCAGCCGCAGGTCCATCTCCATCGCGACCGAGCGCGACATGGTGTTGATGACCTCGATCAGGCGCAGCCGCCGCGCCTCGGCCGAATAGGTCTCGGCCTTGTGCGCAACGTAGAAGAAATCGGAGAGATCGCGCCGGAAGCGCGAGGCCACATTCGGGCGCAGCACTTTCACGGCGACTGCCTTGCGGATGCCGTCACGTACCACTTCGCCGCGGTGCACCTGAGCGATCGAGGCGGCGGCGACCGGCGGGCCGAGGCTCGCAAACACGTCCTTGAGCGGACGCTCCAGGGAGGCTGCGATCGCAGCTTCCGCTTCTGCTTGCGAAAACGGCGGCAGGCGATCCTGGAGACTTTCCAGGTCACGCGCCATGATGACGCCGACGACGTCGGGGCGCGTGGCCAGAAACTGCCCGAGCTTGAGATAGGCCGGGCCCATCCGGGTCAGCGCGCGCGACAGTCGCGGTCCGTGCTTTGGACCGCGCCGTTCGACGATGCGCGCAAGCTTCAGCGCGAGCTGTCCGGGCGGCGGCACCAGGCTCGGATCGACGGAGCCGAACACGCCTTCGCGCGCGAACACGAACGCAGCGCGCATCAGGCGCGCGGTGTGGGTAATTGCAGAAATCACAAACGCCAGCCCGAATGCAGTGCGACGATGCCGCCGGACAATGTCTGCCAGTTCACGCGGGCGAAGCCGGCGTTGCGGATCATGTCGGCGAAGGCGTTGGGCTTGGGAAACTTGCGGATCGATTCGACGAGGTATTGGTAGGACTCGGCATCGCCCGTGATCATGCGGCCGAGCGGCGGGATCACCTTGAACGAGAACAGGTCATAGAGCTTGTCGAGGCCGGGCATCTCGACGGTAGAGAATTCCAGGCACAGGAAGCGGCTGCCGGGCCTCAGCACGCGATAGGCCTCGCGCAGCGCCAGGTCGATCTGCGGCACGTTGCGGATGCCGAAAGCGATCGTATATGCGTCAAAGCTGCGGTCGGCAAAGGCGAGCGCTTCGGCATTGCCTTCGACGAAATCGACCTGGGTCTCGAGATGGCGCTTGGCGGCGCGCTCGCGGCCCACGGCGAGCATGTCGGAATTGATGTCGCAGACCGTGGCGTGGAAGCCGGGGCCGGCGGCCTTGGCGGCGCGGAACGAGATGTCGCCGGTGCCGCCGGCGACGTCGAGCAACGCGAACGGCCGGTCGCCCCTCGGCGGATCCAGCGCGTTGATCATGATGTCCTTCCAGACCCGGTGCAGGCCGCCGGACATCAAGTCGTTCATCAGGTCATAGCGCGACGCAACGCTGTGAAACACATCGTTCACCAGCGTCTGCTTGTCCCCCAGGGGAACGTCCCTGAAGCCAAAATGCGTGGTTTCGCCCGGCCGATCCATTACTCTACTCCACGAGGCGGACCATAGCGCGCCCGCCGCAATGGCGCTATCACACCGCCCTCATAAGGTGAATGCCTGACCATGCCTGAATTGCCCGAAGTCGAGACCGTCCGCCGCGGCCTTCAGCCTGTCATGGAGGGAGCGAAAATCGTCGTCGCGGAGGCCCGCCGGCCGGATCTGCGCTTTCCGTTCCAGCCGGATTTCGTGGCCCGGCTCCAGGGGCAGGTCGTCACGGGGCTCGGCCGCCGCGCAAAATATCTCATGGCCGATCTGGCCTCCGGCGACGTGCTCTTGATGCATCTGGGCATGTCGGGCTCGTTTCGTGTCATCAAGCCGGACAATGATGTCGCACCTGGGGAGTTTCACTATCCACGGGGTAAGGACACCACCCATGACCACGTGCTGTTTCGGATGTCCTCCGGTGCCGACATCGTCTTCAACGATCCGCGCCGCTTCGGTTACATGAAAGTGATCGCGCGCAACGCGCTCGAGGACGAGCCGCTGCTCCGCGGCCTCGGCCCCGAGCCGCTCGGCAACGAATTCGATGCCGCGATGCTGGCGCGATCCTGCGAAGGCAAGGCCACCAGCCTGAAGGCCGCGCTGCTCGACCAGCGCGTGGTGGCAGGGCTCGGCAACATCTATGTCTGCGAAGCGCTGCATCGCTCGCACCTGTCGCCGCGCCGGATCGCTGCGACGTTGGCGACCAGGAAGGGCGAGCCAACGGATCACGCGAAGAGATTGGTCGGTGCGATCCACACCGTGCTGAACGACGCCATCAAGGCCGGCGGCTCGTCACTGCGCGACCATCGCCAGACCACAGGTGAGCTCGGCTACTTCCAGCATTCGTTCAAGGTCTATGACCGCGAAGGCGAGACCTGCAAGACGCCTGCTTGCGGCGGCACGATCAAGCGCTTCACCCAGAACGGCCGTTCGACCTTCTGGTGTCCGAAATGTCAGAAGTGAGGATCAGGCTCGCGACCGCGAGGCTGTGAGTCTCTGCGAGCGTGACGAGCTCACCACGACGTCATTGCGAGTGCAGCGAAGCAATCCGGCCGGGCTGGTGGCCGGATTGCTTCGACGCTGGTGCCCTTCCGGATGGTGAAGGGCCGGCTGACGCCCGATCAATCGCCCCGCTCAGGACGCCAGTGTCGTGGTCTCGTCCGTGGAAAGCCCAGTGGCGGCATGCAGCAGGCCGTCCGGAGCCGACATGACCTGGTCGATCAGGGCATTGGTCGTGGCGCTGAGCTCGAGCCGGGTCTCGATCCACTGCCAGAGGCCGCGGATCTCGTCCGCCGACTTGCCGTTCGGCGCGAATTCGCTGACGGCGAGGCCGCCGGCGAGTGAATCCTGGTGGTCGTTGCGCATCACGATCAGGGGACGCGCGAGCACCTCGGCGAGATCGAGCGCGGCTTCCTCGGCGAGCGTGTTGGCGGCATTGTCGATGCGCTGGCCGCGGATCGGCGTCTGGTTCAGCACGAAGCTGTAGGGCCGCTTCCAGGCGCGTGCGACGCTCAGCGTCGAGGCGGTCGCCTCGATGTCCGCGACGCTCGGGCGGGCCGGGATCAGGCAGAGATCGGAATGACGGATCGCGGCGGTGGTCGCGGCGCTGAGGCCGGCCGCGGTGTCGATGATCGCGAGCTGGAGGCCGCTGTCGGCCAGCATGTTCAGGCGCGGCGCGATGTCGGCGGCGTGATAGATCGGCTCGACCACGAGATCCTCGGCGGTGCGACGGCGCTGCCAGTTGGACAGGGTGCCCTGCGGGTCGGTCTCGATCAGGCGGACGGTGAAGCCGGCCTGCTTGGCCGCCAGCGCGAGGCCGACGGCGAGCGTGCTCTTGCCACTGCCACCCTTTTGGGTGGCCAGTACGATCGTGTGCATGGAAGATGAATCCTTTGGAATGCCTGGGTCAGGAATACGCCACGCGAACGTGCATCGCTTCTGGATGCTGAGCTCTTCTCGCTCAGGACGTGCCGGCCCGATCCAAAGGGGATCGCGGAGGTCCGAATCAACGGTAACAATGATGTCGGAATCGGGAATGCCAGCTAATCCGTACCATTACTGGACCCGTAGTCGTACGTGCGATGTGCGCCGATAGACACGAGAGATTGTGATTGTCGCCTGGCTTACTTCCGCACGCAGATCACGCGGACGACTGCGGCCTTCGCATCCGCTGAACTGCCGTTTGCTGTGACGCCGTTGGCCTTCAGGAAATCGCGCACCGTCTCCGCTGAGACCATCACGGCCTGCGATGCCGGCACCGACGTCGCGGGTCCCGCCACCATCGCCGGCTTCAACAGCGCAATGCCGGCGAATTTGCCGTCCGCGTCGATCGCGGGGCTGCCGGAAAATCCGACCGCCGGTGGTGGCGACAGCGCGGAATCGCTGCTCGTGACGGGTGTGAGCGCGCCCTTGACGCTCGAGACCCCGGCCGCGCCACCCTGGCTTTGCGGATCGGCGATGCCGACGACATCGACATTGGTCTTCGCCCCGCCGCCAGCGAGGCCGAGTGGCTTCAGGCCACGCGCGCCGTAGATGTGCAGGAGCGCAAGATCGTGCTCCTTGTCCTCGGCAAGACGATCGGCGCTGCCGTAGCCGGCGATGGTGATCGCAAGGCAGCTGTCGGTGACGAGGCGGTCGGTGAGGATCGCGCCGTCGTCGCTGACGACGATGCCGGTGCCGTATTCGACGGTCTTGCGCGGCGGCGATCCGGCTTGCGGTCCTGCCGGAAATGCATTGAACGCGCTCGACATCGCGATCACGACCGGCTCGACCGTGTTCTCGGTGGCCTGGTCGTAGAGGATCGTCATGATGCGGACTTCGTCGCCCTTGAAGGTGCCGCGCACGTAGAATTTCTTCAGGCCCTGGAGCCCCGACAGCACGAAGAAGTCGGGCTTCACCACGGTGTAGTCGACCTTGCGTCCGGCCGGCTCCTTCTTCTCGGCGTCCGCGAGCTTCGCGGTCGTGGGGTTCGCCTCCTTGCGCCGGCTGAGCAGCACCTGCACAGTTCCGGTCGGCGAGGTCCATTTCGAGCCGTTGGCGTCGGTCGCCTGCTGCGGCACCAGTTTTGAGGGAATGCCGAGCCGCGCGCCGCTGGTCATCTCCGTCACGATCTTCCAGCCGACGCTGTCCTGCTTCCGCCGCGCGGTCTCGGCAAGCGCAGCGCGCTCCTGCGGATTGAGCACGCCGGTCGGCTTGCCGCCCTTGTTCTTCTGGTACTCCTTGATGGCATTGACCATGCGCTCGCTGACCTCGCCGGTGATGGCGCCGTTGTATTGGCCGACCCAGGCGAGGTCGGACTGGAGCGAGAGGCGTTCGGCCTGCGCCATGGCATCGGCCGTTTCCGACGGTGTCTGAAGTGCGGGCGGGCGGATCGGAACGGTCTGGACCGTTTTCGGCTTGGTGCCGGGGACCTGCGGCGTCGTCATCTGGGCGTTCGCGCCTGTGGCGGCCGCAAACATCAGTGTTGCCGCAAGCATCGATCTCATGACAAATCCAGCCAGCCCATTGAACGCAATGCCATTGAAGCACATCTCGTTGGTCGCGAACAATCTCGGGGTGGTTCAGGCCTGCGGGCAGGCCGGACCCTCATCTGAGAGGACGTGAGTGTTACGAGGTCATTCCGGGGCGGCTCGAAGAGCCGAACCCGGAATCTCGAGATTCCGGGTTCGATGCTTCGCATCGCCCCGGAATGACAGTATGTGCGACTTCCGCGCTCCTCGCGGGGAGCGGCAGCAATCTAGGAAGAGCTGAGAATGCTGAGCCCGGACGAACTCGAACGTTATGCCCGCCATATCGTGCTGCGCGACGTCGGCGGCCCGGGCCAGGCCGCGCTGAAGCGGGCCTCCGTGCTGGTGATCGGCGCCGGCGGGCTCGGCGCGCCCGCCTTGATGTATCTGGCTGCCGCCGGGATCGGCACGCTCGGCGTGGTCGATGACGACGTGGTGTCGCTGTCCAACCTCCAGCGCCAGGTGATCCATACGACGCCCGATATCGGCCGCCACAAGGTCGAGAGCGCGGCCGAGCGCATTTCCGCTCTCAATCCGCATGTCCGCTTTGTCGGTCACGCCACCTGGCTCAACGCCGACAACGCGCTCAGCCTGATCGGCGACTACGACCTCGTGCTCGATGGCTCCGACAATTTCTCGACGCGCTATCTGGTCTCGGACGCATGCTTCTTCGCGAAGAGACCGCTGATCACCGCGGCGCTCGGCACCTTCGACGGCTCGCTCACCACCATCCGCGCGCATGAAAAGAACGAGGCTGGTGAATTCAATCCGACTTATCGCTGCCTGTTTCCGGAAGCGCCGCCGCCCGGCACGGTGCCGGCCTGTGCCGAAGCCGGCGTCATGGGCGCGCTCGCGGGCGTGCTCGGCTCGATGATGGCGCTGGAGGCGATCCGCGAGATCGTCGGCTTCGGCGACGGCCTCGTCGGCCGCCTCCTGATGATCGATGCGCGCGCGATGCGCTTCGAGACGCTGCGCTATTCGCGCGATCCGGCCAATCCGCTCAACGGCGATGGTCCCGTGTTCGACGATCTAAGCATCCATCGCGAGTAGGCGCGGAGCCAAGCCGCTGCTCAGATTGCCGGGGCAGTGACTGGCTCGGGGCGGCCGCGGTTTGCCGGCCGCTCCGTTCAAGTCTGCGAGCCCTGGCGCACAGCGCCTCAGAGCATGCTCGGCAGCACGCGATCCGGCGGCTTGTGCGCGTCGAGGAAGGTGCGGATGTTGATGATCACCTTCTCGCCCATCTCGACGCGGCCTTCGATCGTGGCCGAGCCCATGTGCGGCAGCAGCGTCACCTTGCCGGCCTTGGCCAGCCGCACCAGCTTGGGATTCACCGCGGGCTCGTGCTCGTAGACGTCGAGCCCGGCGCCGCCGATCTCGCCGCCTTCGATCAGCTTGATCAGCGTGTCCTCGTCGGTCACCTCGCCGCGCGCAGTGTTGACGATGTAGGCGTCCTTGCGGATCAGCTTCAGCCGTCGCGCCGAGAGCAGGTGATAGGTCGCCGGCGTGTGCGGACAGTTCACCGAGAGGATGTCCATCCGCGCCAGCATCTGGTCGAGGCTTTCCCAATAGGTCGCGCCAAGCTCTTCGGCGATCTTCGGCGCCACGGGGCGGCGGTTGTGATAGTGAATCTGCAGGCCGAAGGCGCGGGCGCGGCGCGCCACTGCCTGGCCGATGCGGCCCATGCCGATGATGCCGAGGCGCTTGCCGCCGATGCGGTGGCCGAGCATCCAGGTTGGCGACCAGCCGGGCCAGGGCTTGCCTTCCGTCAGGATCGAGGCGCCTTCGATCATCCGCCGAGGCACGGCCAGGATCAGCGCCATGGTCATGTCGGCGGTGTCTTCGGTCAAAACCTTTGGCGTGTTTGTGACGGTGATGCCGCGGGCATGCGCGGCCTCGACGTCGATATTGTCGACGCCGTTGCCGAAATTGGCGATCAGGCGCAGCTTGCAGTCGGGCTGGTTGACGATGTCGGCGGTGATGTGGTCGGTGACGGTCGGAACCAGCACGTCGGCGGTGCGCGCGGCTTCCGCGATCTGGTCGGCCGACATCGGCGTGTCGTCGAGATTGATCCGCGCGTCGAACAGCTCGCGCATCCGCGTCTCGATCGAATCCGGCAGCTTGCGCGTTACCACGACGAGGGGCTTTTTCTTCACCGACATGTCCTGCTCTCATGAGGCGTGGCAAGCCCGCCTCTGTCGCCAAAGGCCGGCCGTTCAGGCCTCATTAACCCGGTTGTTCGACACTGCCCTTGCCGTGTCGTCCCCGGCGTTTCCTTCAAGCTCTCCCGATATTTCCGACCGGAAAATCGGGCCAAACTGGTTGTTCAAGCGTCCGTCCTCTCTAGCAGAAGGCCGGGCCAAGACAAGAACCACGGGGTAAGGCTTGGCGGAACACCCGCGTGGGGCGGGTCAGGGACGACCGCGGCAGGGTATTTTGGAATTTTGGGGTGAGGGTCCGGCTCGGCCGGGTCCTCGACAGGAGACGGGTTGATGGCGTTGGGGCGTTTTTGTTCGGTGATGGCGCTCGTTTGCACCTGGTTGAGCGCCTCGGTCAGCCCCTCGCATTCGGCGAAGGACAACACCCCCCAGAGCGCCAGCGGCCTCCCGGTGCCGCGCTATGTCAGCCTGAAGTCGGATCACGTGAACGTCCGTGCCGGTCCGACCAAGGACAATGACGTGGCCTGGGTCTATACCCGCGCCGGCCTGCCGGTCGAAATCACCGCCGAGTTCGAGAACTGGCGCCGGGTGCGCGATTCCGAAGGCGCCGAGGGCTGGGTCTATCACTCGCTGCTGTCGGGCCGCCGCACCGCGGTCGTCACCATGAAGCACAAGGACGAGCTCGCGCCGATCTATGACCGCGCCGATCCTGACAGCGCGGTTGCGGCCAAGCTCCAGGCCGGCGTCGTCACCCAGGTGAAGAAGTGCAGCGCAAACTGGTGCCGCGTCACCGGCAACGGTTTTGACGGCTGGATCCAGCAGGAACGCCTCTGGGGCGTGTATTCGGACGAGCAGGTGAATTGACGCTGCAGGCGTCATCCCGGGATGGCGCGAAGCGCCAGACCCGGGATCTCGAGATACGGGGTTCGGTGCTACGCACCGCCCGGAACGACGGCGTAAACAATTATGGCCGGGACAAGCCCGGCCATGACGACCAAATCAACAGTTTAGGATAGATCTCAGCGCTTCTTGCGCAGGCGCACGACCATGTCGATGCGCGCGATCTCGTAACCCTCGGGCACCTCCGGCATCTTGGACAGCGCCAGATGCGGATCCTCGATGTCGACCAGCTCGTGGCTGTTCTCGAGGTAATAGTGGTGGTGCGTGGTGACGTTGGTGTCGAAATAGGTCTTGGTGCCGTCGACACTGACCTGGCGCAGCAGGCCGGCATCGGTGAGCTGGTTCAGCGTGTTGTAGACGGTCGCCAGCGACACCGGAACCTTGGCCAGCGTGGCTTCCTCGTACAGCATTTCAGCCGTAAGGTGGCGAGCACCCTTGCCGAACAGGAGCCAGCCCAGCGCCATGCGCTGCCGCGTCGGGCGGAGCCCGGCGGACTGGAGCATTTCGTTAACGTCGTGCCACGGGCAGCCGGTCAAAGCCGGCTGGCGGCCGGACAGGAGGGCCGCGGCATGGACGTCGTCGTCGTGATGGGGCGCGGTATTCTCGCTCATTTCCAGATTTCGGGCACGCGTGAACAATAACTCCCTGCAATATAAGAACAGATAGATGCAGATGCAAGTTTCTCGCAACTAGAGAGGTTCTAATCGGAGTGGAACCGAGCGAGGAGCCCGTCATTTTACCTTCATGAGAGCGCTTTGCCACCGAAATGGCCTGTGTTAGAGAGCGCGCGGTTCCGCTTAGCCGATTTTGGTGCACCCGGGCATCGAGGCCCGGTCCGCAGTCCATCGGGGCTTGTGGGAGTTGCGCCTGACGATGGCAATTGGCGTTACTCTCCGACCGGGACGGGGCCCATTTTCGCCAAAAAACGTCGCTCAATCGGACTTTGAACAGAGGCACATGCATGCTGAACAGGCGCAACGGTTACGAATACGAAGATCTGCTGGCATGTGCCCGCGGCGAGATGTTCGGCCCGGGCAATGCCCAGCTGCCGCTGCCGCCGATGCTGATGTTCGACCGCATCACGGACATCAACGACAATGGCGGCGAATTCGGCAAGGGCCTGGTGCGCGCCGAGCTCGACGTGAAGCCCGACCTCTGGTTCTTCGGCTGCCATTTCAAGAACGATCCGGTGATGCCCGGCTGCCTCGGCCTCGATGCGCTGTGGCAAATGGTCGGTTTTTACCTGGGCTGGAGCGGCGGTGAAGGTCGCGGTCGCGCGCTTGGCCTGAACGAGCTGAAGTTCAGCGGCCAGGTGCTGCCCGAGGCCCGCAAGGTTGTGTACAACGTCGATATCAAGCGCGTGATGCGGGCAAAGCTCGTGCTCGGTATCGCCGACGGGTGGCTTTCGGTCGATGACCAGATTATCTATCGCGCGAAGGATCTGAAGGTCGGCCTGTTCAAGCAGGGCACGAGCCTGGGCTGAACGCATCACAAAGAAAGACAACGATTTAGGCGAGGCTGTCATGAGGCGGGTTGTGGTCACCGGGATGGGCATCGTCTCGTCCATCGGAAACAACACCCAGGAAGTGCTTGCGAGCCTTCACGAGGCGAAGTCGGGCATTTCGCGGGCTGAGAAATATGCCGAGCTCGGCTTCCGTTCGCAGGTGCAAGGTGCGCCGACGCTCGACCCTGCGACGGTCGTCGACCGCCGCGCGATGCGCTTCCTCGGCCAGGGCGCGGCCTGGAATCACATCGCGATGGAACAGGCGATCCAGGACTCCGGTCTGTCGCCCGAAGACGTCTCCAACATCCGCACCGGCATCATCATGGGCTCCGGCGGCCCCTCCGCCCGCACCATCGTCGAATCCGCCGACATCACCCGCACCAAGGGCCCGAAGCGCGTCGGACCGTTTGCAGTGCCGAAGGCGATGTCGTCCACGGCGTCCGCGACGCTCGCGACCTGGTTCAAGATCAAGGGCGTGAATTATTCGATCTCCTCGGCCTGTGCGACCTCGAACCATTGCGTAGGCAATGCCTATGAGACGATCCAGATCGGCAAGCAGGACATCATCTTCGCCGGCGGCTGCGAGGAGCTGGACTGGTCGCTGTCGGTGCTGTTCGACGCGATGGGCGCGATGTCGTCGAAGTACAACGACACGCCCGCGACCGCCTCGCGTCCCTACGACGTCAACCGCGACGGCTTCGTGATCGCCGGTGGCGCCGGCGTGCTGGTGTTGGAAGAGCTCGAACATGCCAAGGCGCGCGGCGCGCGCATCTACGGCGAGATCGTCGGCTACGGTGCGACCTCGGACGGCTACGACATGGTCGCGCCGTCGGGCGAGGGCGCCGAGCGCTGCATGCGCATGGCGATGTCGACGGTGAAGACCAAGGTCGACTACATCAATCCGCACGCGACCTCGACGCCGGCAGGCGATCCGCCGGAAATCGAGGCGCTCCGCAAGGTGTTCGGCGTCGGCGAGAAGTGCCCGCCGATCTCGGCGACCAAGGCGCTGACCGGCCATTCGCTGGGCGCCACCGGCGTCCAGGAGGCGATCTACTCGCTGCTGATGATGAACAACGGCTTCATCTGCGAGAGCGCGCACATCCAGGAGCTCGATCCCGTGTTCGCCGACATGCCGATCGTGCGCAAGCGAATCGACAACGTCAAAATCGGCACCGTGCTGTCGAACTCCTTCGGTTTCGGCGGCACCAACGCCACGCTGGTGTTCAGCCGGCTGGACGTGTGATCTCTGATTTTGTCATGCCCCGCGAAGGCGGGGCATCCAGTATGCCGCGGCTTCTCCATTTATCACGACGGTCTCTGGATACTGGATCGCCCGCCTGCGCGGGCGATGACGTCGAAAATAGGAGCGACGGCTGACATGGAAGGTTTGATGAAGGGCAAGCGCGGTCTGATCATGGGCATCGCCAATGATCATTCGATTGCCTGGGGCATGGCGAAGACGCTGCATGCCCATGGCGCCGAGCTTGCCTTCACCTTCCAGGGCGAAGCCCTCGGCAAGCGAGTCAAGCCACTGGCGGAGCAGCTCGGCGTCGAACTGGTGCTGCCTTGCGACGTCGAGGACATCGCCAGTGTCGACGCGACCTTCGATGTGCTGCGCGAAAAATGGGGCAAGCTCGATTTCGTCATCCACGCCATCGGCTTCGCCGACAAGAACGAGCTGAAGGGCCGCTACGCCGACACCAGCCGCGATAATTTTTCGCGCACCATGGTGATCTCCTGCTTCTCGTTCACGGAGGTCGCAAAACGTGCCGCCGAACTGATGACGGAGGGCGGCAGCATGATCACGCTGACATTCGGCGCCTCGGAGCGCGCGATGCCGAACTACAACGTGATGGGCGTGGCCAAGGCGGCGCTGGAAGCCTCCGTGCGCTACCTCGCCTCCGATTTCGGACCGCGCGGCATCCGCGTCAACGCGGTCTCCGCCGGCCCCATCCGCACGCTTGCTGGCTCGGGCATCGGTGAGGCGCGCGCGATGTTTGCCTTCATGCAAAAACACTCGCCGCTTCGCCGCGGCGTCACGCTCGACGAGCTCGGCGGTTCGGCGCTGTACCTGCTGTCGGATCTTTCCGGCGGCGTGACCGGCGAGATCCACTACGTCGATTCCGGCTACAACATCGTCCTGATGCCGAGGCCTGACGATCTGAAGTCGGAATAAAACGTCCGCAGGCCGCTTGAGGCCGCGATCGTTCCTCGCACCCCCACGATCATGGGGCAGACTCGACGATAGAAATAATGTTTGCTGCGCCCGGTGGCGCCGCGGGGTCGTATCCCGCGGTTCGGGAGAGTGGCCTTGCCGAGGATACGTGCGATCAGTCGCGTAGGCGTGCTGGCGTCTGTTGCCGGTGCGATGCTGGTTTGCGGCAGCTCCCGCGCCGTAGCGCAGTCGGCGATCTGGGATGCGACCCTCTCCAACACGAACTGGTACGTGCCGACAGCGCAGCTGCTGGCCTACGCCACGCCCAAGACCGGCTTCTCCAATCCGATCCCGATCGGCGACCAGACGCTGTGGTCGCTGGCGACCGCGACCAACGGCGCCTTCACCGGAACGAGCGTGGCGCAGCTCAAGCTTGGTCCGGCGCTGCTGACCGATACCTCGACCATCCAGGGGTTCGTCACGACCGCGGGCCAGATCACGATGCTGTTCACGCCGACCGCGGGCGGTGCGGTGACCGTCGGCCTCGGCCATATGCGAACCGTCAACGGCGTGACCGGCATGGAAATGCAGATGATCACGGGCGACAGCCTGCTCGTGACGCACTGGGCCTACATGCTTCCTTACGATCCCGCGACCTTCACGCCGCCGGCCTCGCAGGCCGTTCCGGCCAACTCCGTTCCACAATGGGCTTGGACATCGGGTACGCCGTGGCGGATCGTCAGCTCGACGCTGTTCGGCACGTCCGCGCCTGGTCGCTTCGTCATCACGAATTACCAGAACGGATATTTCTGGGGCGCCGGCATTGCGCCCGCGGGGAGCGGTGCTGCGAACTTCACGCTGCTGGGGTCGGTGACGCCGGAAGGCAACGTGCTCTTCAACACGCTCTCGAAGGGCACGCTCGCAAGCCTCTATGGCGCTGCGAGCGGCGACGCATCGGGCGCACAGATGCTGGTCAGCAGCTATGATCTCTCGGGCAACCCGACCGGCGGCATCGCCTATCTCTCGCTGGTGCGGCCCTATGCCGAAACGCTCCAGGCCCGGAACAGCCGTGCGGGATTAGGCGCGGCGGACATGCTCTATCGCTTGTCGGCGACCTCGCTTGGCTGGACCGGCAGCATGGCGACCGGCTTCACCGCGCTCGACAATCTCAGCGGCTCCGGTCTCGTCAACGCCGTCAACCAGACCTTGCCTGTCCTCACCGGCGCGGCGTCGCAGGCGACCTATTCCACGCAACGCACATTTCAGCAGGCGATGACAGGACGATTGGACGACGTGCTCGGGCTGAACGCGGGCGCAACGCCTGAGCGGAATCTTTGGATGAAGCCGCTCGGCGGCGGTGTCCGGCAGGGCAGTGTGGATGGCGTCCCCGGCTATAACGCGTCCGGCGGCGGCATTGCCGTGGGCGCGGACACGACAATCTCCACGCGCGCGATGATCGGCGGCGTGTTCGCCTATTCGCATCAAACGATCACCGGCAGCGAGGATGCCGTCCCGAACCGGCTCGCCATCGATTCCTATCAGGCCGGACTCTACGGCGCCTATGCGCTCGGCCATGGCGTTCAGGTCGATGGCCAGCTCGACGGTGCGTTGAATGACAATGGCGAGAGCCGCTCGCTCACGTTCATCAACAATACGGCTGCGGCCGGCTATCGGTCCTATAGCGGGCACGCCGGTGCGGGTGTTCGCAAGCTGATCCCGCTCGAGCCTGGATTTGCGATCGCGCCGTCGCTGCGGCTGGACTATGGACAGGTTCGTTCGCCAGCCTATCAGGAAGGCGGCGCAGGCGGCTTCAGCCTCAATGTGGATTCGCAAACCTATCGCGAATTGACGCTGACAGCAGGGCTGAAGGGCGCCTACAGGATCGCGCAGCACGTCTATCTTACCGGCGATGTCGGCGTCGGCTACAACGCGCTGAATCAGGGACTTCAGATCAAGTCAGCGTTTGCCGGCGGCGGCGAGACCTTCACGACCGGCGGCCTTGCCCTGTCGCCGTGGATCTACTCGACCGCGCTGGGCATCGTCGCGGCCGACAACAACCGTTTCGATCTCGGCCTCCGCTACGGCCTCGCGGCGACATCCTCCGGATTGCTCCAGCAGTCCGGGCTCGCCGTCCTCAAGATCAGGCTTTGAGCCGGATTCTTGTTTTGTCGCGTTTTCTTTACGCGAACCGGCATCCACTTCGCTTGAAGACGCTCTAACCCGCCGCGATCTTCTCCGCGCGCTGGAACGCCGGCCGCGCCATGCAGCGCGCCAGATAGGCATCGAAGGCCGGGCGCGACGGCACCATCTTGAACAGGCGCACCGCGAAGTTCAGGCCCGAGCCGACCGTGATGTCGGCGGCGGAAAACTCCTCGCCGAGAATCCATGGGCCCTTGGCGAGCGCAGCTTCCAGCACGTCGAACACCTGCGTCGCGCTGCCCCACGCCGCGGTCGAGGTCGGGATCTCGATCTTGGTGAAGATCTGGATGATGGCCGGCTCGATGCAGCCCGGCGAGAAGAACAGCCATTGCAGATAGCGCGCGCGGCGCGGATCGGTCACAGCGGGCGCAAGCTTGGTCTCGGGATAGCGGTCGGCGATATAGGCGCAGATCGCCGCGGCCTCGCCGAGCGCAGCGTCGCCGTCGCTGAGCGCCGGCACCTTGCCCATCGGGTTGACCTTCAAATAGTCCGGCGCCTTCTGCGCACCGGTCGAGATGTCGGTCAGCACGCGCTCATAGGGCAGGCCGCTCTCCTCCATCAGCCAGAGCGTCGTGAACGAGCGAGAACGGGGCGACCAATAGAGCTTGATCATGGCGGGAACCTTTCATCGACGGAAGGCCAACAGCGCGCAATTCATGCCGCGTTTGCCGCGCATCCGCAACGCACTACGCCTAGGCAGAAGGCAAGCGGCGTGAACGACATGTGGGTCAACGTTCTTTGGCGTCGCTTTGACTCGCTGCTGATCGAACACCGAGCAAAAGCGGCAGCGTCTTGTCGAGGCTTTCCGCCAGCATGGCGCGCACGCCGTCGCGCAGTGCGGGATTGTCGGCGGCATCTTCAGGGCGCGTTGGAAACGATTCTGCGGGTAATTCGCGATAGGGGCCGCCGATTTGCCTCCCCAGAAGCCGCTGCACCACCAGGGAATGATGCACGTTGATCAGCGCAGAGCTCTGTCTGACAACGGAGAAGTCGCGCCCGTCAAAGATGCGGATAAACGCCAGGGCATAAAGATAGATGCGACGCCCTAGCACTACATCCTGGTTGAGGATGCCGAACCCGCGGACCGTATAGTTCGATGTCCCGATAGGGCTGATTGAATTGAGGATCTGAATGTAGTGCCGGCAATTCGTTCCTTTCGCGACCTCGCGCATGTATCCGGCCAGCTCCGCGTTGAGATCGCGGAACAGCCTGTCCTTCAATGTGTCCTTGGACTCATCGCGGGGAGGAAATTTCGCTGGGTTGTAGGAGATTCTCAGAACGGACACGCTGGCAGGGATCGCGGCGCGAGTCCGCGCGAAGATCAGATCGTTGAGCCCCCAGCCTGGGATCGGGACCACCATCGTCTTGTTCTGGAATACGGTGAGGCCGGTCGTCAGCACGGTGAACTCATCGCCGGTGGTGACCACGACACCGAAGTCGCACGAGCCGCCGGCCACGGGAGCGGGCTTGCCCGTCGCTTCACGCCGCGTGGTTATCTTGCCGATGGCTTGTTTGACGGTTGGTCGTGCCGTCTCCAATTGGGCTTGTGCCCGCGCCTGAGTTGAAAAACACCACAGGATGATCGCGACGACGAACAGCAGGGTCATGATGCTGAACACGGCTGTGTTCGCAAGCGCAGCGAAATTTGATTCTCTGGCGTGTCGCGTCGGCAAAGGCGCTTACTCTTCCTTTAGATAGCCCGGCAGGCCCCGGTCGAGCCTGTCGGTGATGAGCGCGCGCGTCCTCTCGCGCAGCGCCGCGCTGGCGGAAGCTGCCGCGGGTGGGTCGGGAAATAGCGAGTTGTCGAGCTTGTTGAGTGGGTCTTCGGTCAGTCGCAGACTCGCAGCGAAGTTGGCGCCGAAATTCACAAAGGGGCGCTTGATCTCCTCGTAGCTCCTTCCGTCGATCAGTGTGATCGCAACATTGGCGAAAAGATGCGAGTGACGGAGGATGCCGCCGACCCCCTGATTGTAAGTGCCGATGCCGTTTAGCGTCATATGCGAATTTGGCAGCTCCGCCTTGAACGTGGTTGCGACAAGATAGCGCTCGCAATTCGCATTCGCGGTGAAGCTTCGTACGATGTCCGGCAGACGCTCTCCGGGATCGCGGATCAGGATCGTTTTCGGATTATAGAAGGGCTCGAAGACGCCCTTGGGATAGGCGATCCTACGTACCCCGGGATCGTTATTCGTTGCCGCGCGCACCCGTGCGAAGACGAGATCGTCGAGGCCCCAGTCGATCGGGACCTCGCTTGCCTCAGCCTCGAAGATCGTAATGCCAAATTTCTGTACGGAGTAGCGATCTCCGATCACCGAGATCACACCGAGCCGACACGGGCCGCTCTCTGCCGCGACCGGCGGCTTCGCAGTCGGCTTGGCCTTCGGCGCCGCTTTCTTGGCAACCGGCTTTGCCTGTGGTGCGGACTGAGCGACGGGCGCTGTTGTTGCGGGAGGAGTTTGTGCGACTGCCGGGGTCAGAAGGGACAGGAGCGCGATCAGCGAGACAGCAATGCGAAGCATGGATTCCGGGAGCAGGGGTCATCGGTCCCGCCACACTAGGTGGGGATCGTGACAACCGCAAGCTGCATCCAGAGATCGTGGTCTATCCCGCAGCCGGCCGCTTCCAACGGTAATACTTCATCACGAACCCGTTCGACGGTTCGACCTCTTCCTTCTCAAACACAAAGCCTTCGCGCTCGTACCAGCGCCAGGCCTTTTCGTTTTCGCGCACACAGCGCAGGTACATCTCGTCAGGCATTTGCGTGCGCGTGAAGGCGAGCAGTTTTCGTCCGAGGGATTGCCCCTGATAGGCGGGCCCGACAAAGAGCATATCGAGATAGAGTTTGGGCAGATGCAGTGCGAGCATCGCGGCGATGGCGCCGTTGTCGTCGGCGACGAACAGGCTCCAGCCGTTCTCGATCTCGCGCCTGATGCGTGCGCGCAGGTTTGCCAGCAGGAATTCACTCGCCTCGGCAAGCCCGGTCGAGACCCAGCTCTCCATCCAGACGCGGGCGATCTCGTCATATTCGTCCGCGCGGGCGGGGCGGATGACGGGTGCCGGCATCGGAAGTCAGGCCCGTTGGCTGCGCACGGATTGCCGTGCGCGCACCTTGCCGGCCGACAGGCACACCACCTCGGAAATCTGCAGCAGCTGCCGCGCCAGCGGACTGGTCTTGCGCCAGACCATGCCGATGGTGCGCGAGGGCTGCGGGTCGCGAAAGCGCGTGAGCGAGACCGCGGCCGATCGCGTCTCCACCGGCACCGCCATCTCCGGGATCAAGGTGACACCGATGCCGGCGCTGACCATCTGGACCAGCGTCGACAGCGAATTCGCATCCAGCATCTCGCGCGGCGGCGCCGATTGCATGTTGCAGAACGACAGCGCCTGATCGCGGAAGCAGTGTCCCTCCTCGAGCAGCAGGAGCCGCATCTCCCGCATCATCTCCCGCGAGGGTGCGGGCGTTCCCTCATCCGCGCCGGGCCGCACCAGCAGGAATTTCTCCTCGAACAGGGCGACCTCGGTGAGCGAGGGCTCGGACACCGGCAGCGCGACGATGGCGGTGTCGAGCCGGCCTTCGACCAGTTCCTGGATCAGCCGCGGTGTCATCGTCTCGCGCACGCGGATGTCGAGTTCCGGATGCATGCGCGTGAGATTCTTGGTGATCTTGGGCAGCAAATACGGCGCGATCGTCGGAATCATGCCGATGCGCAGTCGGCCGGCGAAGCGGTCCTGCGACGCCCGCGCGAAATCGCCGAGCTCATCGACCGAGCGCAGGATGTCGCGGACGCGGGGGGCGAGCTCTTCGCCGAACCGCGTCAGCGCGACCTGCCGGGCGGTGCGCTCCAGCAGCAGGCCGCCGAGCGCCTCCTCCAGTTCCTTGATCTGCATCGACAGGGCCGGCTGCGAGATCGAGCTCGCCTCCGCCGCGCGCCCGAAATGGCCGTGACGCGCCAGCGCGTCGAAATACCGGAGCTGGCGCATCGTCACGTTGACCATCAGAAAATCCTATCGCAGCGATCATTAAAGTCAACTTCCCCTGATGGAATGCGAGGCTTAGAGTGTTTCTACCTGGTCAAAGGCGCGAGTTCGACGCCACCAGAGGAGGTATTCATGGACGACACTTCAAAGTGCCCGTTTTCGGGTGGAAAACGCGTGCCGGCGAACCGCGATTGGTGGCCAACCCAGCTCAGCATCGAGATGCTGCACAAGAATTCCGGCCTGTCCGATCCGATGGGCGAGGAATTCGACTACGCCAAGGAATTCAAGACGCTCGACCTGAACGCGGTCATCAAGGACCTGACCGCCCTGATGACGGACTCGCAGGAGTGGTGGCCCGCCGACTTCGGTCATTATGGCGGCCTGATGATCCGCATGGCCTGGCACAGCGCCGGCACCTACCGCATCACCGATGGCCGTGGCGGCGCCGGTGCCGGTCAGCAGCGCTTCGCGCCGCTCAACAGCTGGCCCGACAACGCCAACCTCGACAAGGCGCGCCGGCTGCTCTGGCCGATCAAGCAGAAATACGGCCGCAAGATCTCCTGGGCCGATTTGATGGTGCTCGCCGGCAATGTCGCGCTGGAATCGATGGGCTTCAAGACGTTCGGTTTCGCCGGTGGCCGCGCCGACGTCTGGGAGCCGGAAGAGCTCTATTGGGGTCCCGAAGGCACCTGGCTGGGCGATGAGCGCTACAGCGGCGAGCGCCAGCTCGCCGAGCCGCTCGGCGCGGTGCAGATGGGCCTCATCTACGTCAATCCGGAAGGCCCGAACGGCAAGCCGGACCCGATCGCCGCGGCAAAGGACATCCGCGAGACCTTCTTCCGCATGGCGATGAACGACGAGGAAACCGTCGCGCTGATCGCCGGCGGTCATACCTTCGGCAAGACCCATGGTGCGGGCGATCCGTCGCTGGTCGGACCGGAGCCGGAAGCGGGCGCACTCGAGGATCAGGGGCTCGGCTGGAAGAGCAAGCACGCTTCGGGCCTGGCGGGCGATTCCATCACCAGCGGACTCGAGGTGACATGGACGACGACGCCGACGAAGTGGAGCAACAACTTCTTCGAGAACCTGTTCAAGTACGAATGGGAGCTGACGAAGAGCCCGGGCGGCGCGAACCAGTGGACGGCCAAGGGTGCCGAGGCGATCATTCCCGACGCCTTCGACAAGTCGAAGAAGCACCGGCCGACGATGCTGACCACCGACCTCTCGCTGCGCCTCGATCCGGCCTATGAGAAGATCTCGCGGCGCTTCCTGGAGAACCCGGATCAGTTCGCGGACGCATTCGCCCGTGCCTGGTTCAAGCTCACCCATCGCGACATGGGTCCGATCCAGCGCTATCTCGGCCCGCTGGTGCCGAAGGAGACGCTGATCTGGCAGGATCCGATCCCGGCCGTGAATCACGAGCTGGTCAGCGATCAGGACATCGCTGCGCTGAAGACGAAGATCCTGGCCTCGGGCCTCTCGGTGCCGGAGCTGGTCTCGACCGCATGGGCGTCGGCCTCGACGTTCCGCGGTTCGGACAAGCGCGGCGGCGCCAACGGCGCGCGCATCCGTCTCAGCCCGCAGAAGGACTGGGAGGTGAACCAGCCGGCTCAGCTCTCGAAGGTCCTCGGCAAGCTCGAGGCGATCCAGAAGGAGTTCAACGCCTCGGCCGGCGCGAAGAAGGTCTCGCTCGCCGACCTGATCGTCCTCGGCGGCACCGCCGCGGTCGAGAAGGCCGCGAAGGACGCCGGCGTCGACGTCAAGGTCGCGTTCACGCCGGGCCGCATGGATGCTTCGCAGGAGCAGACCGACGCGGCTTCCTTCGCGCCGCTGGAGCCGCGCGCCGATGGCTTCCGCAACTACGTCGGCAAGCGGCAGCAGTTCCTGCAGCAGGAAGAAGCGCTCGTCGATCGCGCGCAGCTTCTGAAGCTCACCGGACCGGAGTTGACGGTGCTAGTCGGCGGTCTGCGCGTGCTCGGTGCCAATGCGAACGGTTCGAAGCACGGTGTCCTCACTACGAAGGTGGGCGCGCTGAGCAACGACTTCTTCGTCAACCTGCTCGACATGAGCACGCAGTGGGCGCCGGCGGCCGACGGCACCTACGAGGCTCGCGACCGCAAGACCAACGCGGTGAAGTGGACCGGCACGCGCGCCGATCTCATCTTCGGCGCGCACTCGCAGCTCCGCGCCTACGCCGAGGTCTATGCCACGTCGGACTCCAAGGAGCAGTTCGTGAAGGACTTCGCCAAGGCCTGGACCAAGGTGATGAACCTCGACCGGTTCGATCTCGCGGCGTAAGGCGGTGTTACACCTCTCCCGCTTGCGGGAGAGGTCGCGCCGAAGGCGCGGGCTCACCCCAGCCCTCTCCCGCAAGCGGGAGAGCGAGCGCAGCTCTCCCGGGGCGAGCACGAACACAAACAAAAAGGGCGGCCTCTCGGCCGCCCTTCGTTTTTCTGGACTGGTGCGAGACTTACTCGCCGGCCGCTTCGCGCGGGGCCTTCTCGCCCTCGGCGGCCTTGTCCTTGGCCTCGAGGTCCTCGCCGGTGGTCTGGTCCACCACCTTCATCGACAGGCGGGTCTTGCCGCGGTCGTCGAAGCCGAGCAGCTTGACCTTGACCTTGTCGCCTTCCTTGACGACGTCGGAGGTCTTCTGCACGCGCGCCGAAGCGAGCTGGCTGATGTGGACGAGGCCGTCCTTGGAGCCGAAGAAGTTCACGAAGGCGCCGAACTCCATCACCTTGACGACGGTGCCGTCATAGATCTGGCCGACTTCCGGCTCGGACGCGATCGACTTGATCCACTTGATCGCGGCCTTCATCGCCTCGCCGTCGCTGGAGGCGACCTTCACGGTGCCGTCGTCCTCGATGTTGACCTTGGCGCCGGTCTTCTCGACGATCTCGCGGATCACCTTGCCGCCGGTGCCGATCACTTCGCGGATCTTGTCGGTCGGGATCTTGAAGGTCTCGATGCGCGGCGCGTATTCGCCGAGCTCGGCGCGGGCGTTGGTCAGCGCCTTGGCCATCTCGCCGAGGATGTGGATACGCCCATCCTTGGCCTGGCCGAGAGCCACCTTCATGATCTCCTCGGTGATGCCCTCGATCTTGATGTCCATCTGGAGCGAGGTGATGCCCGATTCCGTGCCGGCGACCTTGAAGTCCATGTCGCCGAGATGGTCCTCGTCACCGAGGATGTCGGAGAGAACCGCAAAGCGCTTGTCTTCGAGGATCAGGCCCATCGCGATGCCCGCGGTCGGCCGCTTCAACGGCACGCCGGCGTCCATCAGCGCGAGCGAGGCGCCGCAGACCGAAGCCATCGACGAGGAGCCGTTGGATTCGGTGATCTCGGAGACCACGCGGATCGTGTACGGAAACTCGTGATGCGGCGGCAGCACCGGGTGGATCGCGCGCCAGGCGAGCTTGCCATGGCCGATCTCGCGGCGCTTGGTGCCGCCGAGGCGGCCGGTCTCACCGACCGAATAGGGAGGGAAGTTGTAGTGCAGCAGGAACGTCTCTTTGTACGTTCCCGACAGCGCGTCGATGTACTGCTCGTCCTCGCCGGTGCCGAGCGTGGTCACGACCATCGCCTGGGTCTCGCCGCGGGTGAACAGCGCCGAGCCGTGGGCGCGCGGCAGCACGCCGACTTCGGCGATGATGTTGCGCACGGTCTTGGAGTCGCGGCCGTCGATGCGCTTGCCGGTGTCGAGGATGTTCCAGCGAACGATCTTGGCCTCGAGCTCCTTGAACACGCCGGCGATGCGCAGCTTGTCGTATTTCGGTTCCTGCCCTTCGGGGAAATAATGGGCGATCACCTTTTCCTTGACCTTGCCGACCGCGGCGTAGCGATCCTGCTTGACCGGAATGGCGTAGGCGGCGCGCAGTTCCTGCTCGACGAGGCCGAGCATTTCCTTCTCGAGCGCGGCATTGTCGATGACGGTGACTTCGCGCGGCTCCTTGGCGGCCTTCTCGGCGAGCTCGATGATCGCGTTGATCACCGGCTGGAAGTGGCGGTGACCGAACATCACCGCGCCGAGCATGATGTCTTCGTTCAGTTCCTTGGCTTCCGATTCCACCATCAGCACGGCGTCGGCCGTGCCGGCGACGACGAGGTCGAGCTGGGTGTCGACCATCTCGTCGAGCGTCGGGTTGAGCACGTATTCGTCATTGACGAAGCCGACGCGCGCGGCGCCGATCGGACCCTTGAAGGGAGCGCCCGACAGGGTCAGCGCAGCCGACGAGGCCACCAGCGCGACGATATCGGGATCGTTCTCCATGTCGTGCGACAGCACGGTGGCGATCACCTGGGTCTCGTTGCGCCAGCCGTCGACGAACAGCGGACGGATCGGGCGGTCGATCAGGCGGGAGACCAGCGTCTCCTTCTCGGTCGGACGGCCCTCACGCTTGAAATAGCCGCCGGGAATGCGGCCGGCGGCGTAGGTCTTCTCCTGGTAGTCGACGGTCAGCGGCAGGAAGTCGACGCCTTCGCGCGGCGCCTTCGCCGCGACGACGGTGGCGAGCACCACGGTCTCGCCATAGGTGGCGACGACGGCGCCGTCGGCCTGGCGGGCGATCTTGCCGGTTTCGAGCTTGAGAGGGCGTCCGCCCCAGTCGATCTCGACTGAATGCTTATTGAACATAGAGGTCTTCTTTCATGGGTTCTCGAAACAAGGGACGCTTCGAAAAACAAAAACCATGCGCAAGATTGCGGGACGCTGATCGGAGCGGATGATCAGCGTCCTGCGATCCTGCCATGGTTTTTGGATTTCGGATGGCGTCCATCCTTTCGGGTCATACGGGCGCCTTGCCCGTTGTGCCCAGCCGCCGGATTGCTGCTGGACTGTCAGTCGGCACGAACGCGAACACCGAACTGTGGTCTTCGCCGATCGTGCCCCGGATGCTGGCCGTCACTCGAGTATGATCCGGAAAAGTGCGAATCGGTTTTCCGAAAAGATCATGCTCAAACAACAATCCAAAGTGCGATTCTTCGCGCTTTGGGCTTGCATCCGACGCGCACGCAGCCTCGATCAAAAACCTTCAAACAAACGCTTTCGTTCGAAACCACGCGCGAAAACGCGCGCCAGTGGCGCGCGCAGGAACACTTAACGACGAATGTTGTGCTTCTCGAGCAGTGCCTTGTAGCGCGCCTCGTCCCTCTTCTTGAGGTAGTCGAGGAGCGAGCGGCGGGTCGAGACCAGCTTCAAGAGGCCGCGACGCGAATGGTTGTCCTTCACGTGGGTCTTGAAATGGCTGGTGAGGTTGTTGATGCGTTCCGACAGGATCGCGACCTGAACCTCGGGCGAGCCGGTATCGCCGGCCTTGGTGGCATTCGTCTTGATGACTTCCGCTTTGCGTTCTGCGGCAATCGACATCGTCAATTTCTCTCGTTGCGACCGGGGCTGGCAGTCAGGCCGGTCAGGTTGAACACACGCTTGGGGATGATTTCGCCATTGCCGACTTCGGCAAGCGCCAAAAGGCGGCCTGCCACCGTGACATAGACTGTGCCGCTACAAGTGGGCGCATCCCGTCCGCGCAACAAAACGGCCTGGCCCCGATGGAGCCTTGCCGCATCAGCCCGAGTGACGGCCAGTGCCGGGATGTCGTCCAGCGCGGTCTCAACGGGCAAAAGCGCGTCGGCGAGGCTGCCCTCGCCGGACGCGGCTCTATCGCACAAAGCCTCCAACTGATCCAGCGGAATCATGTCGTTTTCGCCAAATGGGCCGACCAGGGTCCGCCGCAGCGCGCAGATATGGCCATAAGTGCCGAGAATCCGGCCCATATCGCGGGCCAGCGCGCGGACATAGGTGCCCTTGCCGCATTCGGCCTCGAACACGGCCCGGTCGTTATCCGGTTGATCCACAAGGGTTAATCGGTGAATCTCGACCGGGCGGGGAGCCAGCTCCACGACCTCGCCGTCGCGGGCGAGGTCATAGGCGCGCTCGCCCTGGATCTTGATCGCGGAATAGCGCGGCGGGATCTGCTCGATCACCCCGGTGAAGCGGGGCAACAGCGCCAGGATGGCCTCCCGGGTCGGGCGCAGCTCGGAGGTCGCGGTCACCCGGCCCTCGATGTCGTCGGTGTCGCGCTCCTCGCCCCAGCACACGGTGAACTGGTAGCGCTTGCGGCCGTCCATGACGAAGGGAACCGTCTTGGTGGCTTCGCCGAGCGCAATCGGCAGGCCGCCGGAAGCGAGCGGATCGAGCGTGCCGGCGTGGCCGGCGCGCTTGGCGTTGAACAGGCGCTTGAGCACGGCGACGGCCTGCGTCGAGGTCATGCCGATCGGCTTGTCGAGCACGACCCAGCCATGGACGTCGCGGCGGTCGCGGCGAACCTGGTTGCCCTTCTGCTGCTTGGCGCGGGGATCGTTGTTGACGCGGCGCGGCTCCTGGTGCGGCTGGGAATTGCCGCCCATGTCCGCAAAATTATTTTTCTGCACGTCGCGCTGATCGGCCTGTTCGCCGCCGATCGTGCCGTGAGCCGGGTCCATCGTCATTGCTCTTCTTCCCGATCCGAATCCGGATCCTGTTCCAGGTCCTTCTGCACCGCAGGTGTTCGCAAAAGCTTCTCGATCCGTTCCGCTTCGTCGAATCGCTCGTCGACGCGGAAGCGAACGTCAGGTGCAAATTTCAGGTTAACGCGCCGCGCGACTTCGCCGCGCAGGAATTTCTTGTTGCGCTCGAGCGCAGCGATGACGATCTCGGTGTCGCGGCCACCGAGCGGCATCACGTAGATTGTCGCGAGCTTCAGGTCGGGGGACATCCGCACCTCCGGCACGGTGACGATGTGACCTTCGAGGTCCGCATCATGCACGTTGCCTTGCGCCAGAATCTCGGCCATCGCATGGCGAACCTGCTCGCCGACGCGCAACTGGCGCTGCGAGCCTCCGCCGGACGCGGAACTTTTTTTCTGGTGGTGGCGCGGCATTCTGGAAATCACCTCGTCGTGCCCGCGTTTGGGACACGAGCATTGTCATTTGTCCGTTGAAACGAAGAGGCGCGGATGGCCGGAAAAAATCCGGCCATCTCACTCCCGCTATTTCAGCTCAAAAAGATCCGGGCGCTTCGGTAAGATTTGGACTTACAGGGAGCGCTGGATCGTCTCCACGCGATAACACTCGATCACGTCACCGGCACGCATGTCGTGATAGTTCTCGAAGGCCATGCCGCATTCCTGACCGGACTGGACTTCCTTCACTTCGTCCTTGAAGCGCTTCAGCGTCGACAGCTTGCCTTCGTGCACGACGACGTTGTCGCGGATCAGGCGCACATTGGCGCCGCGTTCCACGGTGCCGTCGGTGACGCGGCAGCCGGCGACCTTGCCGACCTTGGAGATGTTGAAGATCTCCAGGATCGCGGCATTGCCCAGCATGGTCTCGCGCAAGGTCGGCGCGAGCAGGCCGCTCATCGCCTTCTTCACGTCGTCCACGAGGTCGTAGATGATGTTGTAGTAGCGGATCTCGATGCCGTTGCGCTTGGCGGCCGCAGCGGCTTCCTTGTTGGCACGAACCGAGAAGCCGATGATCGCGGCGTTGAAGCCTTCCGCGAGCGTCACGTCCGACTCCGAGATACCGCCGACGCCGGCATGCAGGATGCGGGCGGCGACTTCGTCGGTGCCGAGCTTCTCCAGCGAGCCGAGGATCGCTTCCAGCGAGCCCTGCACGTCGGCCTTGATGATCAGCGGGAATTCCTTGCGGCCCGCCGTCTTCAGCTGCGACATCATCTGCTCGAGCGAGCCGCGCATGCCGGAGATCGAGGCTGCCGCGTTCTCGCGCTTCTGGTGCGCGCGGTAGCTCGTGACCTGGCGGGCGCGGGCTTCGTTCTCGACGACGGCGAGGCGATCGCCGGCTTCCGGCGGACCGTTGAAGCCGAGCACCTCGACCGGCACCGACGGACCTGCTTCCTGCACCGTCTCGCCCTGGTCCGAGATCAGCGCGCGGACGCGGCCCATCTCGGCGCCGGCAACGATGATGTCGCCGACACGGAGCGTGCCGCGCTGGACCAGCACGGTCGCGACCGGGCCACGGCCGCGGTCGAGCTTGGCCTCGATCACGGTGCCTTCGGCCGGACGCTCCGAATTGGTCTTCAGGTCGAGGATATCGGCCTGGAGCGCGATCATCTCGAGCAGCTTGTCGAGATTGGTCTTGTTCTTGGCGGACACCTCGACGTCGACGACGTCGCCGCCGAAGGATTCCACCTGCACTTCGTGCTGGAGCAGCTCGGTGCGCACGCGCTCGGGCTTGGCATCGGGCTTGTCGATCTTGTTGATGGCAACGATGATCGGCACCCGCGCCGCCTTGGCGTGGTTGATGGCTTCGACGGTCTGCGGCATCACGCCGTCATCGGCCGCGACCACCAGCACGACGATGTCGGTGACCTTGGCGCCGCGGGCGCGCATCGCGGTGAACGCGGCGTGGCCGGGCGTGTCGATGAAGGTGATCTTCTTGCCGCTTTCGGGCGACACCACCTGATAGGCGCCGATATGCTGGGTGATGCCGCCGGCTTCGCCGGAGACCACGTTGGCATGTCGGAGCGCGTCGAGCAGCGAGGTCTTGCCGTGGTCGACGTGACCCATCACGGTCACCACGGGCGAACGCGTCTCGGTGTCGGTGGAATCGTCGACCTGGTCGAACAGGCCTTCTTCAACGTCGGACGCGGCGACGCGCTTGACGGTGTGACCGAGCTCTTCGGCGATCAGCTGCGCGGTGTCGGCGTCGATCACGTCGGTGATCTTGTGCATCGCGCCCTGCTTCATCAGCATGCGGATGACGTCGACCGCGCGCTCGGCCATGCGGTTGGCGAGCTCCTGGATCGTGATCGCTTCCGGAATGATCACCTCGCGGATGAGCTTTTCCTTCGGCTCGTTCGAGGCATGGCCCTTCAGACGCTGGGTGCGGCGGCGGAACGAGGCGATCGAGCGCTCGCGCACCTCGTCGGCGTTGAGCGCGGTGACCACCGTGAGACGGCCGCGCTCTTTCTGCGGGCCGGGCTTGTGAGTGGTCTTGGGAGGCGGCGCGGGACGCGCGGCGCCGCCGGGACCGCGACGGATCTGGCGCGGCGCCTCGTCCTCGTCCGGCTCGGCCGCAACTGCGGGGCCACGGCCTGCCGGTGCACCCGGACGCTGCGCGGTCGTCGTTGCAGGACGCGCGGTCGTTGTTCCCGGGCGGGTCGTCGTGGTTCCGGGCCGTACCGCGGGGGCGCCGGGGCGCGGTGCGGGCGCGGCCGGCGCTGCGGTCGCGGGACGCGCGGCCGATGCCGGCTGCTCGCCCTCGCCAAAACGCTTCTTGGCCTCGGTCTCGGCCTTCCGCTTGGCTTCGTCCTCGTGGCGATGGCGCTCGTCCTCGGCCTTGCGGCGGGCTTCGGCGGCTTCGCGCTCGGCGCGTTCGGCGGCCTCGCGGACGGCGCGGCGCTGGGCCTCTTCCTCGGCCTGGCGGCGTTCCTCGACTTCGCGCAGCTTGGCATCGGCCAGCGCGCTGGCACGGGCCGAACGCTCGTCCTCGGTCAGGGTGCGCAGCACCACGCCGGAACCGGCATTGCGCGGCGGGGCGGGCGGCGGAGCCGGGCGCGACGGGGTAGGCGCGGCGGGCGCCGGCTTTGCGGTCACCTCGGGCGCGTGCGGCTCGGGACCGTCGCCAATACGGCGCTTGCCGCGCTTCTCGACCACGACCTGCTTGCTCCGGCCGTGGCTGAAGCTCTGGCGCACGGTGCCCGTTTCGACGCGCGGCTTGAGCGATAGCGTCTTGCTCGGAACGCTCAGCTTCTTGTCGCCAGGGGTCTTGGTATCAACCATTCAGCAGTCCTAATCCTGATCTTGTTGTCGTTGTGCGTTGCCGCACAGTCATGTCGGTTGGTCGTTGTCTCTCAGAAATCCTGGCCGCGCTTTTCGGCAGTCTTGTCATCGTCCGCCATCCGGTATCGGACCAGCATCTGGCTACGTGACAGGAATGACCTGCTCGCCGGGCCCGCGAGCAGCGCAGCATGTATCACATTTGACCGGGTCAGTGCCAAATCCAATTCTATCGATTTCAGTCCGGTCACGACGGGAATCTGCGGCTTGGCGCCGCGATTTCCGGCATTTTGACGCGCCAGCATGTCCAATTTGCGGATTCCGTCCGCGGCCCCGTCGCTGGCGTGGATCAGGACCTCGACCGTGCCTTCCCGAAGCGCGCTCTCGACCTTGCCGAAGCCGGCCACGACCTGGCCCGCCTTGGCGGCAATCCCAAGGGCTTCCGTCACGCTCCGGACCAGGAGCGCCTCGATGTCGGCGGGAAGCGTCTGAGGGGTGCGCAGCTCGCGCTTGAAGGCCTTGCTAAATTGGTGACGCCGCACCGCTTCCGCAACCACCTCGCGCGAGGCGGTGATCCACATGCCGCGTCCGGGCAGCTTGCGCTTGAGATCGGGAACTATGTGCCCTTCCGGCGAGACGACGAAACGGATCAGCTCGTCGATCGGCCGGACCTCGCGGCTGACCGCGCACATCCGCATGGTCGCGGACCTTTCGGTCCGCGGCCCATGGTCGAGATCGTGGTCAGTATCTGCGAGCATCCGGGCGACATTCTCCTTCGTCCTTAAGCCGGCTGATCTTCGCTCGCCTCAGCCTCTTCGGCGGGCTTGGCGAGATCGGCCTCGGTGATCCAGCCGGCCTTGACGCGGGCCTGCATGATCATCGCTTCGGCATCGTCACGGGAAATGTCGATACCGTCGAGCGCACCCGGATATTTGGTGGTTTCGCCACCTTCCTTGCGCTCGGTCCAGCCGACCAGGTCGTCGGTGGCGCAGCCGGCGAGGTCGTCGACGGTCTTGATGTCGTTCTCGCCGAACTTGACCAGCATCTTCGAGGTGACGCCGGGCACGTCCTTGAGAGCGTCCTCGACGCCGAGTTCCACCCGCTTGGCCTCAAGCTCGGCTTCCTGTTGCTCGAGATATTCGCGGGCGCGGTTCTGGAGCTCCTGCGCGGTCTCCTCGTCAAAACCCTCGATGCCGGCGAGCTCCTTGATGTCCACCATGGCGAGTTCCTCGACCGAGGTGAAGCCTTCGGACGCCAGCAGCTGGCCGACCACTTCGTCGACGTTGAGCGATTCCATGAAGACGCGGGTGGAGTTCTCGAAGTCGGCCTGGCGGCGCTCCGATTCCTCCTGCTCGGTCAGGATGTCGATATCCCAGCCGGTGAGCTGCGAGGCCAGGCGCACGTTCTGGCCGCGGCGGCCGATCGCCAGCGAGAGCTGGTTGTTGGTATCGGGCACCACGACCTCGATGCGCTCGCGGTCTTCGTCGATGACGACCTTGGAGACTTCGGCCGGCGCCAGCGCGTTGACCACGAAGGTCGCGATGTCGGGCGACCAGGGAATGATGTCGATCTTCTCGCCCTGCAATTCGTTCACCACGGCCTGCACGCGCGAGCCGCGCATGCCGACGCAGGCGCCGACCGGATCGACCGAGGAATCGCGGGAAATCACGCCGATTTTCGCGCGCGAGCCGGGATCGCGGGCAACCGCCTTGATCTCGACGATGCCGTCATAGATTTCCGGCACTTCCTGCGCGAACAGCTTCGCCATGAACTGCGGATGGGTGCGGGAGAGGAAGATCTGCGGGCCGCGGGTCTCGCGGCGGACGTCGAAGATATAGGCGCGGACGCGGTCGCCGTTGCGGAACACTTCGCGCGGCAGCATCTCGTCGCGGCGGATGATGGCTTCACCGCGGCCGAGATCGACGATCACGCTGCCATATTCGACGCGCTTGACGACGCCGTTGACGATGTCGCCGATGCGGTCCTTGAATTCCTGATATTGCCGGTCGCGCTCGGCCTCGCGCACCTTCTGCACGATCACCTGCTTGGCCGACTGCGCAGCGATGCGGCCATATTCGAGCGGCGGCAGGGTGTCGGCGATGGTGTCACCGACCTGGGCGCCGGGATTGGCGCGCTGCGCATCCACCAGCGAAATCTGGTTGGAGTGGTTTTCGACCTTCTCGACCACCAGCATGTGGCGCGACAGCCGCAGCTCGCCCTTCTTCGGGTCGATCTCGGCGTGAACGTCAGTCTCGCTGCCGTAGCGGGCCCGCGCCGCCTTGGCGATGGCGTCCTCCATCGCCGCGATGACGATGCCGCGGTCGATCGATTTCTCGCGCGCGACGGCATCGGCGATCTGGAGCAGTTCAAGTCGATTGGCGCTGACTGCCATGGCTAGTCTCCTTCGTCAGGCTCGATCTCGCCGCGCCGCGCGCGTTCGGCGGCCAGGCGATGTTTCTTCGTATTGGTCGGTGCCGGCTTCTTCTTCGGCTTGGTGTTCTTGGTCGTTTTTTCGCTGATTTTCGCGTGAGGCGCAGCCGGCGGCTCCAGGCCGAGATTGCGGCGCATCTCGCGCGCCGCGGCCTTGCCACGGCGCATCGATTCCGCGATCAGCTCGTCGGTCAGTACCAGCCGGGCCTCGCTGATGTCCTCCATCGTCAGGAGAACGTCGCGTTCCTCGCCCACCTTGACGTCGTCGCGCTGCAGATGCACGCGGTCGCCTTCGACAGCGCCGATCATGCCGCGGAACCGCTTCCGCCCCTCATGGGCGACCGCCATCTCGACCTTCACCAGATGTCCGGCATAGCGCTCGAAATCGGAACGCCGCACCAGGGGGCGATCGATCCCCGGCGAGGAGATTTCCAGCCGATAGGCGCGATCGATGGGGTCGGCGACGTCGAGCACGGGCGACAGCGCCCGCGAGATTGCCTCGCAATCCTCGATCTGCATCGAGCCGTCCGGGCGCTCGGCCATGATCTGCACGGTGCAGCCGGCCTCGCCGGAAATGCGGATCCGCACCAGGCGGTAGCCCATGCCCTGGAGCACGGGACCTGCCACCGCGGACACCCGTGCCGCGACGCCCGGCTCGACCACGAGCCTCGGCTCGGCCAGCAACTCGGCATCCGTGGAACCAGCGGTCGGTTCGGTCATATCCAGGGTCAAGGCGCTCGATGGTTAAGGCTTGGTTACGATTTCAAAGCCCGCTTCGGAACTCTCCCGGCAGATCGCCGGGCCGCATCTTCCGCCAAGCCGCGCTCAGGTAATAAAAAAGAGCGGGTCCTTTCGGGCCCACTCTCACTACGCGGATCGTATGAGAAGATGAATTGGCGCTGATATAGCCCTTTCCACCCTCGCGGACAAGGCCCATCGCAGGGCAGGCGAGGCTTTTTGCGCCTTTCCAACGGCCCCCCGCGCAACGCTTCCTTCATCAACGGGGCCTAAATTCCCTGATTGTGGGGCGACTTGGACCAAGGGCGCACCCGCGGCGTGCCCTGTACGAGTTTGCGTTTTCATGACCGTTGCCACGTCGCTCATTCCCGGACTGGACGATATCGTCAAACGCGGCGACCCCCGGCGCCGTGGCGAGATCGCGCGTGCCATCGCCGAGCTGTTCTTCCAGGATCCCGCCAAGCTCCGTCCCGAGCTCATAGATCTCTTCGACGATCTCCTGATCGATCTCGTCCCGCATGCCGAGCTCGCCTCGCGCGTCGATCTCGCCGAGCGCTTTTCGCGCCTGGACAACGCGCCGCGGCACCTGGTGAACCAGTTCGCGCGCGAAAACGAGATCATGGTGGCGGCCCCTGTGTTGCGCCGCTCGCCCGTGCTCGACGAAGCGGCGCTGGTCGAGATCGCGCGGCTGAAGGGCCAGGGTCATCTGCTGGCGATGACGGAGCGTCCCGCCCTGTCGTCTGTCGTCACCGACGTACTGGTCGAGCGCGGCGATCGCGACGTGGTGCGTCGCGCCGCAGGCAATGCCGGTGCGATGTTCTCACCCGGCGGCTATTCCGAGCTGATCAAGCGTGCCGCGCAGGACGGCGTGCTGACGCTCAAGATCGGCCAGCGCAACGATCTTTCGGGCGAGCACCTGAAAGAGCTGCTCAACGGCACGCTCGACGTCATTCGCCGCCGTCTCTCCAGCGTGGTCAATCCCGTGCGCCAGGTCGAGATCAAGCGCGCCATGGCGGCCATCGAGGAGGCCGCGCTGCCGCCCGGGCCGCGGCGCGATTTCACGGCGGCACAGCGCACGGTGCTCGGTCTGCATCGCGAGGGCCATCTCGGCGAGAGCGCGCTGCTCGGCTTTGCCAAGGCAAACAAATACGAGGAAGCGATCGCCTCGCTCTCGGCGATGTCCGGCGTCCGCCTCTCGATCCTCGACCGCCTGATCGCGGGCGACCGCTACGATCCGATTCTGATCCTGGGGCGCGTGCTCAATCTCGGCTGGCCCACGGTGCGCGCGCTCATCCTGCTCTGGTACGGTCCGCATCGCACGCCGGCCGATGCCGACATCGAGGCCGCCCGCATGAACTTCACGCGCCTGATGCCGACGACGGCGGAACGCGTCGTGAATTTCTGGCGCAACCGGCAGACGATCTGAGATTATCTCTCCTGTCATTCCGGGGCGCGCGCAAAGCGCGAACCCGGAATCCCGAGATTCTCAGGTGCGCAATTGCGCACCATAGTTCGATGCTGCGCATTGCCCCGGAATGACGATTACACTCGCTTGAACCGCAAATACGCGGCCTTGCGTCCTTCGCGCGCGGCCTTCCGGCCGTAGCGCGTCATCGTGTAGCCGTCCCATGGCTGCCGGAAATCGTCGGCGCGCTCCGCAAGCCATTTGAAGTCCGCCGAGCGCGCAAGATGCGACAGCGTCCAGGCGCAGTAATCGTCGATGTCGCAGACGAAGCGGAATTCGCCGCCGACCTTCAGCACGCGCGCCATTGCGGCGATGGTCCTGTCCTGGACAAAGCGCCGCTTCCAGTGCCGCCGCTTCGGCCAGGGATCCGGGTGGATCAGGTCGATCCGCGACAGCGAGGCCTTCGGCAGCCAGGCCAGGAGCTCGGCGGCATCGCCCGCGAACAGGCGGATGTTGGCGATGTTGCCGGCCTCGATCTGCGCGAGGATCTTCGCCATGCCGTTGACATAGGGCTCGCAGCCGATGAAGCCGGTCGTGGCGAAGTTCTGCGCCTCGGCCGCAAGATGCTCGCCGCCGCCGAAGCCGATCTCGAGCCGCACGTCGCTCGCCGCGGGATCGAAGATCTCGCACGCATTCGCCGGCGCCTCGCCCGCGATGTCGAGCGCAAGATGCGGCAGCAGATGATCGATCAGCTCGGCCTGGTGCTGCCTGAGCTTGTGGCCCTTGCGGCGCCCGAAGAAGGCGCGCTCGCTGTTGTCATCGCGATCGGGATCTGACTTGCGTTCGCTCATCGCAGCGTCTGATACAGGCGATAGAGCAGCCGCGCGCGCGGTTCGAGCGACGAGACATAAAGCTGCTCATAATGGGTGTGTGCGCCCTTGCCGTCGACGCCGAGCCCGTCGAGCGTGCCGGTGTGGGGAGCGGTGAAATTGCCGTCCGAGCCGCCGCCCGTGTAGGTGTCGATCAGTTCGAAGCCGATCTCCGTGGCGAGCGTCCTGGCATGCTCGTACAGCGAGGCACCTGCATTGCCCTTCTCGTAGGGCGGACGATTGAGCTCGCCGGTGACCCTGACGGTGACGCCGTCCGTCTTCGACCTCAGGGCGAGGATCTTGCCGACGAATTCGTCCGCATCGGTGAAGCTCGGCACGCGCAGATCGATTTCGGCATAGGCCTCTTCCGGCGTCACGTTGGGGCGCGTGCCGCCGCGCACCACACCGACATTCACGGAGACGCCGCGCGCCGGGTCGTTCATCCCTTCCAGCGTCAGGATGATATTGGCGAGCTCGCGGACGGCGCTGCGACCATCTTCGGGTCGCGAGCCGGCATGTGCAGGCACGCCCTTGATGAACACCTGGAAGCGTCCGACGCCCTTGCGTCCGGTGACGATCTTGCCGCCGTCGCGTGCCGGCTCCGTCACCAGCACGTATTTGGCCTTGCGCCCTTCCTTCTCGATCAGCGCACGCGAGGTGGGGCTGCCGATCTCCTCGTCGGAGGTGAACAAGTGGGTGATGCCGAGTGGCGAGCGCTCGGCCGTGGCGCAAAGCGCGCGAAACGCGTGATGGGCGAGGTAGGCGCCGCCCTTCATGTCGTAGATGCCGGGACCGAACGCGCTGTCGCCTTCGACCTTGAACGGCAGGCGCTCGATGAATCCCAGGGGATGAACGGTATCGAGGTGGCTCAGCACCAGGATGCCGGGCCGGTCCTGGCCCCAGGCCGAGCGTGCCAGCAGATGATCGCCGCAGCCGTCGACGCCGGCGATGCGCTCGAGCGTGACAGGCAGATCGCGATAATGATCCGCGACCAGCGACACCAGCCTGTTGACCTGTTCAGGCGCCTCTGTCGGCGTCTCGATCTCCACCCAGCGCCGGATGCCGTCGAGAATAGTTTGGTTATCGAACCAGTTGGAGTTCACCATGGGCGCATCTATGCCTTTGAATCGCATCATCCGGGAGGACGCGCGTCAAGGCGCGGCCGCAAATGACGACATAGGCCAGATTTGGCGCAGCCTCAAATCGATTGAGCTGGCGCGCCTCAGCGCTTGTCGGGACCTTCGCGTGCCGCGATCTGCTCGACGAGATCGACGATCGAGCGGCGCATCTTCGAATCAGTGATTCGCGTGAACGCCTTGGTCAAAGCGAGTCCCTCGGAGGTCGCGAGGAAGTCCGAGACGTAAGAGGGCGAGGCGCCTTCCGCGAAGCCGTTCGGGCCGGCCACACCGCTCGGTCCGCCTTCGAACAGGAACGACACCGGCACCTGGAGAATTTCGGCAATCTGCTGGATGCGGCTCGCGCCGACCCGGTTCGTGCCCTTCTCGTATTTCTGGATCTGCTGGAAAGTCAGGCCCAAAGCTTCACCGAGCTTTTCCTGGCTCATGCCCAACATGATGCGGCGCATGCGCACGCGGCTGCCGACATATTTGTCAACAGGGTTGGGCGCTTTCGACATTTCCTCAGCCTCCAAACACCACCCTCAGCGCAATCGACGGAATGCCTCAGGTGCCAGCATCATAAAAATCAGACCCTGTTATTGGGAAACATTGCGGAGAAATTTAGCAATGCCCACTGTCTTTTGCAGCTGGTGCAGAATGAGGAACCCGCGTGCAGTCTGTCAACCGTGGGACCACGGTTGTCAAAGGATTCCGGCCGCTTCGGCGGTGACGGCGGGATCAGGGGTACCGTTTGGCCACACGTCGGCGGACCGCGAGAAGCACGGCCAGCGCGACGAGCACGGCCGCGGGCACGTCGCCCACCCGTGCATAGATCGTCGGCGGGATCGCGGCGGGCAGGCTTGCATCCAAAATGCCTTCGACGCCGAGACCGAGGCTGGCGACGGTTCGCCCCACCGGATCGATCACCGCGGAGATGCCGGTATTGGCGGAGCGGACCAGCGGCAAGCCGAGTTCGATCGCGCGCATCCGCGCCTGCTCCAGATGCTGATAGGGTCCGGTCGAGATGCCGAACCAGCCGTCATTGGTGAGGTTCACGATCCAGCCCGGACGTTCGTTGCGACCGGCAACCTCGCCGGGAAAGATCGCTTCGTAGCAGATCAGCGGCAGCGCTGACGGCGCGCCGGGTATCGGCAGCGCATGCCGCACGGTGCCGGCGATGAAGCCGCCGCGCACACGCGTGAGCTGCTCGAAGCCGAGCTTCTCCATCAGATCCTGGTAGGGAAGAAATTCTCCGAACGGCACCAGGTGCAGCTTGTCGTAGACCGCGAGCACGCTGCCGTCGTGATCGATCACGTAGATCGAATTATAGGCACGCGTGATCGGCGTTCCCCGCGGCAGATCGGGCGCGCGAACCGAACCCGTGATCAGCACCGTGCCCTTCGGCAGCAGCTCGGCGATCTCGGCCATCGCGTCGGCTTCGCGGGTCAGGAAGAACGGAAAGGCGGATTCCGGCCAGATCAGGATGGTGGCATCGCGCACGCCGGTCGATTGCGGTCCGGAGGCGCGGTCCGACAGCGCCAGGTATTTCTTCATCACCTCCGTCTTGGCGGCGTAGTTGAACTTCGCGTCCTGCTGGAGGTTCGGCTGCATCAGGCGCAGCTTGGCGCCCGCGACCATCGTGGTCGGATGCAGCGACAGGCGGATCGCGCCGAAGATGCTCATGGCAATCAGAAGCGCGACCGCCGCGGCCGGCGCGCGCCACGCCACGCGGCGATCGGGCGTGCGGTCGATCAGCGTCGCGGGGCTTGCAAAGATCGCAACAGTCAGGAACGTCATGCCCCACAGTCCGATCAGCGACGCCGTCTGCGCCAGCGGCAACGGCTCGGACAGCGCATAGCCGAACGCGTTCCAGGGAAAGCCGGTCAGCGCGTGACCGCGCAGCCATTCGGCGATGGTGAGGCTTGCCGCGAGCGCAAGCACGCGCGTGGCGTTCTTGGTCCAGAGCAGGCGGGCGAGCGCAAATCCGATCGCCGTGAAGATGGAAAGATAGGCCGGCAGGCCCAGCACGGCGAACGGCGTCAGCCAAGCGAACACATCGGCGTCGACGAAGAAGGCATAGCCGATCCAGTAGAGGCCGGGGACGAAATAGCCGAGCCCGAACCAGTAGCCGGTCAGCGCCGCGGCGGGGATGCCGCGGTATCGCCCCGCGCCGGCGCCGTCGATCAGCCAGACCAGCACCGGGAAAGTGATGAACAGCACGGGGAAGAGATTGAACGGCGCCAGCGCCAGCACCGACAGCGCGCCGGCGGCCATGGCGACGAGGGCGCGCTTCCATCCCCAGGTGAGGATGATGGCAAGCGCAATCTGCCGGAGTCGCTGGAACGCGCTCACTGCGGGCCGGTCCCGTCGCTTGGCGGCGGGGTCGGCGTGTCACTGGCCGGCGGTTGACCGCTCTCCGGCGCGCTCTCGCGGCGTCGGCTCTCGCGCTGGGTGCGCGGCGCGGGGCGTTCCTTCCGCGTCGAGATGCGCAGCCGCTTGACGCGGCGCGGATCGGCATCGAGTACCTCGACCTCATAGTTGCCGGGGCCCGAGATCACCTCGCCGCGCACCGGCAGGCGCCCGACGAAGCTGACGAGATAGCCGCCCAGCGTCTCGACTTCCTCGCCGGCTTCGCCGGTGACGAAGTCCGCGCCGATCACGGTGCGGACGTCATCGAGGCTGGCGCGGGCGTCGGCGATGAAGGCGTTGTCGGGCAGGCGCACGATCGAGGGCGGCTCGTCGCTGTCGTGCTCGTCGTCGATCTCGCCGACGATCTGCTCGACGATGTCCTCGAGCGAGACCAGCCCGTCGCTGCCGCCATATTCGTCGACCACCAGCGCCAGGTGGATGCGCGTGGCCTGCATCTGCGCGAGCAGGTCGATCGCCCGCATCGACGGCGGCACGTAGAGCAGCTTGCGAATGATGCGCGCGTCCTCGAGCGGCATCGCGAGATCGACGGTACGAAGGTCGAGGCCGGCCGGCAGCGGCTTCTTGCGCTTGGTCTTGGTGGCGTCCGACACGCGTGCCCGCGCGGTCATGAACGCGAGCAGGTCGCGGATGTGGACGATGCCGACGGGATCGTCGAGCGTCTCGTTGTAGACGACGAGGCGCGAATGGCCGGCGCTTTCGAAGCGGTCCATCAGCTCGCCGAGCGGAATGTCGCGCTTCACCGCGATGATGTCGGCGCGATGCACCATGACGTCGGCGATGCGGCGCTCGTGCAGACCGAGGATGTTGCGCAGCATGGTGCGCTCGACGGCGGAGAAGCCGGTGTCGTCGGGCGTCGAGGCGTCGAGCACGACCTGGAGATCGTCGCGCACCGACCCCGCCTTCCAGCCGAACAGCGTGCGGATCGCGCGCAGCAGCCAGCCTTCGGCGGTCGGACGCAGCACCTCGCCGGGTGCCACCACGACCGGCAAATTGGGAGTGTTGCGGGGATTGTCGTGGATCGGGTCGGAATCCGGCATCTCAGTGCGTCCCCGGGCGGTCGGCATAGGGATCGGGAATGCCGAGATGGGCCAGGATCTGCGTCTCCAGCGCTTCCATCTCCTCCGCGTCGTCGTCGTTCTCGTGGTCGTAGCCGATCAGGTGCAGGAAACCGTGCACGGCCAGATGGCTCAGATGGTGGTCGAACGGCTTCTTTTCCTCGTCCGCCTCGCGCCGCATGGTCTCGTAGGCGATCGCGATGTCGCCGAGCATGCGCGGCGCATCGCCTTCCTTCCATTCGCCCTCCGGCTGGAGCGCGGGAAACGACAGCACGTTGGTCGGCTTGTCGATGCCGCGCCAGTTGCTGTTGAGCGTGCGGATGCCGGCATCGTCGGTCAGCATCACCGCCACTTCCGCCTCCGCGACGTCTTCGTCGACACTCTCGGCGGCGGCCGCGACCGCGCGCTGGATCACGGCTTCGGAATCGGGTTCGCGCTGCCAGCAATCGGCGACGACGAGGACCTCGGTCATGGGAAGGTTGGGGTGTGACATTGTCTTTGTTCGGAACGAAAAGGCGCTCGCGTCCGCGCCCATATGGTCCGGTTGTTGTCCCGTCAGGATTTACCGGCGGCCGGCCGCTGCGGCTGCCCTTCATAGGCGGAGACGATCCGCGCCACGAGTTCGTGGCGGATCACGTCCTCGGCTTTGAAATGAACTTGTGCAATGCCTTCGACGCCGTTCAGCAGGCGGGTTGCCTCGGCGAGGCCCGAGGTCTGGCCGTTCGGCAAGTCGATCTGCGAGGGGTCGCCGGTGACGATCATGCGGCTGTTCTCGCCGAGGCGGGTCAGGAACATCTTCATCTGCATCGATGTTGTGTTCTGCGCCTCGTCCAGGATGATGGCGGCGTTGGTCAGCGTGCGGCCGCGCATGAAGGCGAGCGGCGCGATCTCGATCTCGCCGGTTTGCAGCGCCCGCTCGACGATGCGTGCGTCCATGAGGTCGTAGAGCGCGTCGTAGATCGGGCGCAGATAGGGATCGACCTTCTCGCGGAGATCGCCGGGCAGGAAGCCGAGCCGCTCGCCGGCTTCCACCGCCGGGCGCGACAGGATGATCTTGTCGACTTCCTTGCGCTCGAACAGTTGCGCGGCATGCGCGACCGCGAGCCAGGTCTTGCCTGTACCGGCAGGTCCAATGCCGAACACCAGCTCGTGGCGCTTCAGCGCGCGGATGTAGGAGTCCTGCGCGGCGGTGCGCGCGCGCACCGGGCGTTTACGCAAGTTGATGCTGTCGAAGGTCGTTTTGGCCGATTTGGCGTCGAACTCGAACAGGGAGCCCTGTGCGATCACGGCGCGGATCGCGCCCTCGACCTCGCCCTGGTCGAGATCCTGCCCCTTCACCGCCTGGGCGTAGAGCACCTCCAGCACGCGGCGCGCGGCATCGCAACCGTCGCGCGTGCCGCCGATGGTGATGTGGTTGCCCTTGGAATCGACGACGACGCCGAGCCGGCGCTCGATCTGCGCGAGGTGCTGGCCGTAGGGGCCGACCAGTGCGGATGCGGCGCGGTTGTCGTCGAAGTCGATGACGACCTGGGTTTCGGGCGGAACTTGCATGTCGCGGTCAAATTTGCGGCTGGGAGCGATAGAAGACGAATCCGATGCGCTTTTTGGCAAGGGTTCAGGCTCCAGTGGCGATGGGTGATAAAGCGGGCTCGCGCGCAACGCGCGGTGTGACGAGCTCCCCGAGGAAGCTGTAGCGTTCGAGGCTGTCGATCCGCACCGGAAGGATTTGTCCGATGATGTCGGGCGAGGCCATCACATGCGCGGGCTGGAGGAAGGCGGTGCGGCCGACGATCTGGCCGTCCTTGCGCGCCGGACGCTCGAACAGCACATCGACGGCTGAGCCAATCGCGGCCTTGTTGAAGGCCGATTGCTGGCTGTCGATCAGTTCCTGGAGCCGCTCCAATCGCTGGTCCATCTCGGCGGGGGACACCGTCTCCTGCATATCCGCGGCCGGCGTTCCCGGCCGGGCGGAGTATTTGAACGAATAAGCGGCAGCGTAGCCGATTTGCGTGACGAGCGCGAGGGTGGCGAGAAAATCTTGCTCACTTTCACCCGGGAATCCGACGATAAAATCTGATGAAAAAGCAATGTCTTGGCGCGCGGCCCGGAAACGGTCGATGACACGCCGATAATCATCGGCGGTATGTTTGCGGTTCATGGCGGCCAGAATCCGGTCCGAGCCCGACTGCACCGGCAGGTGCACGAACGGCATCAGGGCCGCGAGATCGCGATGGGCCGCAATCAGGCTGTCATCGACGTCGCGGGGATGGCTGGTCGAATAGCGCAGCCGCGCGATGCCGGGAATCCCTGCCAGATGTTCGAGCAGCCGGCCGAGTGGCCAGCTTTTTCCGTCGGGTCCGTCGCCGTGATAGGCGTTGACGTTCTGCCCGATCAGCGTGAGCTCGCGCACGCCGTTGTCGGCGAGCCGCTTCACGTCGTCGACGATCTTCGCGACAGGGCGGGAGACTTCCGAACCTCGCGTGTAGGGCACGACGCAGAAGGTGCAGAACTTGTCGCAGCCTTCCTGCACCGTGACGAAGGCGGAAATGCCGCGCGCGCGGATCGCATCGGGTTTCGGCTGGGCCAGGAAGCCGAACTTGTCGGCCGCGGGAAATTCGGTCTCGATCGCGCGGCCTTCGTTGCCGGCCCGCTTCAGCAGCTCCGGCAGGTGATGATAGCTCTGCGGGCCGACCACGACGTCAACCACCGGCGCCCGGCGCACGATCTCCTCACCCTCGGCCTGCGCCACGCAGCCTGCGACGGCGATCTGCATCGCGCGGCCCCCGCGGGCGGCCTCGTCCTTGGCGACGCGCAGCCGGCCGAGCTCGGAATAGACCTTCTCGGAGGCCTTCTCGCGGATATGGCAGGTGTTGAGGATGACGAGGTCGGCGTCCTCGGCGCTGGCCGTCTCCACGAATCCTTCCGGAGCCAGCGTGTCCACCATGCGCTGGGCATCGTAGACGTTCATCTGGCAGCCATATGATTTGATGTGCAGCTTGCGCGGCGGCGTCATGGAACCCGAAAATGGAGGTGGAGGACGGCCTTCAGATATAGGCTGGAGGCGGGAAAATCCAGCGAATGGAGCCCGAGGCGGTCATTCCGGGGCGCCCGCAAGGCGGGCGAACCCGGAATCTCGCTCCAAAAGCACGGGATTCCCGGTTCACGCGCCTTGCGCGTGCCCCGGAATGACGGGCAAGGGGGCGAAATCAGCCCGCCAAAGCGTCCGCCTCGACCCGCCGGACCAGCTCCGGCAATTGCCGCATATCGTCGAACGTCAGTCCGGCGCCGGCGGCCCGCAGCCTTTCGGCGTGCCCCGGCGGGCAATGGCTGCCGCCGTGAAAGCCCAGCACGGTCATCCCGGCGGCGTGCGCGCCGGTCACTCCGGGAAGGCTGTCCTCGATCACGAGGCAGCGCTCCGGGGCGACCTTCATCTGCGCGGCGGCAAACAGGAACAGGTCGGGCGCGGGCTTGCCGCGGGCGACCTGGCTCGCGGAAAAGATGTTCGGCGCGAGCAGGTCGTAAAGCCCGGCGCATGTCAGGCCGTGATGGATCTTCTCCGGCGTGCCGCTCGATGCGACGCATTTCGGCAGATCGATTGCGGAGATCGCCGCGGCCACATGGGTGATCGGCTGCAAGTCGCTGGCGTAGAATTGCAGCGTGGCCGCATTCACTTGGCTCTCCAGATCGTCGGGGAGGCTGCGGCCGATTTCCTGCTCGACCATCCGCCGCGCGTCCTTCTCGGATACGCCGAGAAAGCGGATTAGCACCTGCTCCGAGGTGATCGGATAGCCGTGGCGGGTCAGCACATCCGCATGCGCGCGACAGGAGATCACCTCGCTGTCCACGAGCACGCCATCGCAGTCGAAGATGATGAGATCGACGGGCACTTAGCTTGTGGGCTTGTCGTCGTCGAGCGGGACGCAATAGAGCTCGAGCCGATGGTCGACCAGCTTGTAGCCGAGCTTGCGGGCGATCTCCGCCTGGAGCTTCTCGATCTCTTCGGAGGTGAACTCGATCACCTTGCCGTCGCGCAGATTGATGAGGTGGTCGTGATGGCTGTCGCGCATCGTCTCGTAGCGCGCGCGTCCCTCGCGAAAGTCATGGCGTTCGATGATGCCGGCATCCTCGAACAGCTTGACGGTGCGATACACGGTCGAGATCGAGATCTTGTCGTCGACGGCGACGCAGCGGCGGTATAATTCCTCGACGTCGGGATGATCGACCGCCTCCGCGAGCACGCGGGCGATGACGCGGCGCTGCTCGGTCATGCGCATGCCGGTGGCGGCACAGCGCGCCTCGATGCCGGACGCCTTGGATGCAGAAGAAGGTTTCAGTGCGGTCATGATCTGTCTGCCTGACGGGGCGCTTTCTGCCATCAATGTTACGACAAGTCACGCCGCATCAGAAGGGCGTTCAATTGTTCCCCGTTCGGCTGTTTATAGTAGCGTTCGCGGCGTCCGACCACCATGAATCCGCACCTCGCGTAGAGCCGCCGTGCCGGCTGGTTATTTTCCTCGACCTCGAGAAATATCGTGCGCACGCCGCGCCCGGCGAGGTGGCCGAGATGGCTCATCAGAAGCGTGTAGGAGAGGCCGCGGCCGCGATGGGCCTGGTCGACCGCGATCGAGAGGATCTCCGCTTCGTCCGCGCCGATCCGCGACACCGCAAAGCCGATGGTCTTGCGGCCGACGCGCAGCCGATGCACCAGCGTATTGCGCTCGCTCATCATGCTCTCGAATTCGCCTTCGCCCCAGCCGTGCGCGAAGGAGGCGCCATGAAGCTGCGCGAGCCGCGCGGCATCGCGCGCGGAAGCCGGCTCGACGGCGGCCGTGCCGCCGCGCCACCATTCCGACAACCAGCTCATCATGAAGTTGCGGCTTGTGCGAGCGGCGGAGTTGCGGCCGGCTTTGCGTCGGGCGCCTTCAAATAGAATGGCCGCGCCGGATTTGTCTCGGGATCGGCGGCAGCGCCAAGCCATGCGACCCAGCCGATATCGGGCGCGGGCTGCGCGTCGACCGCGACCGGCTGCGGTGCATCCTTCGGCCAGCGATCGGCAAGGATGTTTGCGGCATTGCCGACCAGATGCGGTGCGCCGAATTGCGAGGCCGCGATCGCCTCGTCGACGGAGACGACGCCCGGCCGCACCAGCTGGCTGCCGTCGCCGGCGACGATCTGGAAGTAGACGTGATCGTGCCGCGCATCGATAGCGGAGATGACCGGGGCCGATTTGCTCTGGCCGACGACGGTGGCGGCATAGGCCGACAACGTCGTCAGCCCGACGGCCGGCCGCTTGGCCGCGAGTGCAAGGCCGCGCGCCGCCGAAATGCCGACGCGCAGGCCCGTGAAACTTCCCGGGCCGACGGTGACGGCGATGCGGTCGAGCGCGGTGAAGGAAAGATTGGCCGATTGCATGACGCGCGCGATCATCGGCATCAGCGCCTCGGCGTGGCCGCGCTTCATGAGAAGCTGCTCCTGCGCAAGCAGCTCGCCGGCGTCGGTATCGAGCACGGCGGCCGCGCACGCCTCGAGCGCGGTATCGATGGCAAGGATCAGCATGAGAACGCGGATGGCGAGTGGCGAATAACGAGTAGTGTAGCGAACCACGCGCCAATCCGCCATTCATCACGCACGATTTGCAGGCCTCCAAAATGCCCCACGCAAGCTGTCATTCCGGGATGGTGCGTCAGCACCAGACCCGGAATCTCGAGATTCCGGGCTCGGTCCTTCGGACCGCCCCGGAATGACGACTTCGTCGTCACATCGGCCGGACTTCGACCACGTCGGGTACGAAGTGCTTGAGCAGGTTCTGGATGCCGTGCTGGAGCGTCGCGGTCGATGACGGGCAGCCGGAGCAGGCGCCCTTCATGTTGAGATAGACGATGCCGTCCTTGAAGCCGCGGAAGGTGATGTCGCCGCCGTCATTGGCGACCGCCGGCCGCACCCGGGTCTCGATCAGGTCCTTGATCATGTCGACCGTCTCGGCATCGGCCTCGTCGAAGAACTCGTCCTCGTCGTCGAGATCGGCATCGCTTTGCGTGGCGCCGTCGGCGAGCAGCGGCGCGCCCGACATGTAGTGCTCCATGATGGCACCGAGGATCGCGGGCTTGAGCTGCTGCCATTCACCGTTCGCCTTGGTCACGGTGATGAAGTCCGATCCGTAGAACACGCCGGTGACGCCGGGCACCTCGAACAGCTTTTCGGCGAGCGGCGAACGCGCGGCCGATTCGCGGCTCGAAAATTCCATCGGGCTGCCGTCGACCACGACGCGGCCGGGAATGAATTTCAGCGTGGCGGGATTGGGGGTAGCTTCGGTTTGAATGAACATGGTTTTCTCCAGACGTCGCCGGTTCAAGGCCGGCGCGCAAGCTATCCACTAGCAGATGGCGACGGGGAACGCACGATCAAGGGGCGAGATGGCCGTTCCGTTGTTATATCAGTGGGTTAAGGTGCCAAGATATTCCAACCTCGTCATGGCCGGGCTTGTCCCGGCCATCCACGCCTTACTTCGCGGAACCAAAAACGTGGATGCCCGGGACAAGCCCGGCCATGACGAGCGCCCGGCCTACGACAGCGAATCCACGCTTTGGTCGCTCAGCGCGCCGGAGATGATCGTCACCGGCACCGGGAACGTGCCCAGCTCATGCGCGAGCAGCGCGACCAGGGGTCCCGGACCTTCCGCGCCGGGATTGGCGGCGAGCACCAGCATGGCGATGTCGGGGTCCTCGTCGATCACCGCGAGCAGCTGTTCCATCGCGGCCCCTTCGCGGATCACCCGCTCCGGCGTGATCGCGGCAATGCCGTTGGCGCGGCCGGCGGCGCGGTCGAGCGCGGCTTCCGCCGCCTCATGCGCCTCGGCGCGCATGATGTCGGCGACACCAAGCCATTCCTGGGTCTGCTGCTCGGGCTCGATGATGCGCAGCATGACCACCCCGCCGCCGGCGCGGATCGCCCAGCGGCTGGCGTAGTAGACCGCGCGGTCCCATTCGGCGGTGTCGTCGACGATGACGAGGCATTTGGGCTTGTGACCCGGCTCGAAGCAAAGTCGCTTGCTGGTCATGCATGTTCCGGCGTGTGCGCGGCCGGCATGCTGCCACACTCCCGCAACGTTTGGGAGAGGGGAAGCGGCCGACGCCGGCGCGCCGGCCGCGTTTTGCGAATGCGATAATCAGCGCCGGCGGATGAAGCCGACGATGTCCTTCGAGAGCTTCATGGTCTCGTCGGCAATCGCGCGGGCCCGGTCGGAGCCCTCGTTCAGGATCGCGTCGATATGGCCGGGGTCGGCGACGAGGCGCTTCATCTCGCCGGCAATCGGCGCGAGCTTGGTGACGCACAGCTCCGCCAGCGCGTTCTTGAAGCTGGAGAACTGTCCGCCGCCGAAGTCCCTGAGCACGTCGGCCTTGGAGCGGTCAGCGAGCGCCGCGAAGATGCCGACGAGATTGTCGGCTTCAGGGCGGGCTTCCAGGCCTTTCTCCTCGGTCGGAAGCGGCTCCGGATCGGTCTTCGCCTTGCGGATCTTCTGCGCGATGGTGTCGGCGTCGTCGGTGAGGTTGATGCGCGAATTGTCCGAGGCATCCGACTTCGACATCTTCTTGGTGCCGTCGCGCAAGCTCATCACGCGCGTCGCCGGGCCCGTGATGAAGGGTTCCGGCAGCGGGAAGAACAGGCCGTCATTGGTGCCCTGGGCGCGGATCGAGTCACCGAAGTCGTTGTTGAACTTCTGCGCGATGTCGCGCGAGAGCTCGAGATGCTGCTTCTGGTCCTCGCCGACCGGCACATGGGTGGCGCGGTACAGCAGGATGTCGGCCGCCATCAGCACGGGATAGTCGAACAGCCCGACGGAGGCGTTCTCGCGGTCCTTGCCTGCCTTCTCCTTGAACTGGGTCATGCGGCCGAGCCAGCCCATGCGCGCGACGCAGTTGAATATCCAGGCGAGCTCGGCATGACCCGAGACCTGGCTCTGGTTGAACACGATGTGCTTCTTTGGATCGATGCCGCTGGCGATGAACGCGGCGGTCACCTCGCGGGTGTTGCGCGCGAGCTCGACCGGTCCGCCCCAGACGTCCACGCCCTGCGTGATCGCGTGCATGTCGACGACGCAATAGATGCAGTTATGGGTTTCCTGCATCTTCACGAAGTTGACGATCGCGCCGAGGTAATTGCCGAGATGCAAATTGCCCGTCGGCTGGACGCCCGAGAAGACCCGTTCAACGAATGGCATGGCAAGCTTTTCCTAGAAGGTACCGGCCGTCGTTTCCAACAGCGGCGCTGCCTCGTCAAGGGCAATTCGATCATCCTGCGCGCCGAGGTCGGGCTAGGCGGGCCGCCGCAAGGCGGCAGCCGCCTCGCGCCATGAGGCCGCGCCGAGGATTTGCAGGAGCAGGCCGTAGACGGCGATTCCGGCCGCGATCTGCACGCCCAGCACGATGAATTTGATGACGCCATGCGCTTCGGGCGGCACCAGGCCAGCGGTCAGCCAGAGCAGGGCACCCATGGCGGAAGCGGCGAGCACGATCCGCGGCAGTCGCCTGCGGGCGGCGGTGTCGACCGAGAAGCCGAATTCGCCCGTGCCCTTCCGCAGCAGCGAGAGCGCGCTGCTCCAGGCGCCGGCCGCGATACTCGCGGCGATCCCGCTTGCGCCGAAGAAATGGCCGAGCAGAACCGCAAGCGCGACCGCGACCACAAAACCCTTGGCCGTTGCGAGCAGCGGCGTCATCGTGTCGCTGCGGGCATAGAAGGCCGGTGACAGCGCCTTGATCAGCACGTGGGCCGGCAGGCCCAGCGCCAGCCACATCAGCGCGCGCGCGGTGGCCGTGCTGTCATCGGCGCCGAAGGCGCCATGCTCGAACAGTAGCCGCACGATCGGCTCGGCCAGCACGATCAGGCCGAGGGTTGCCGGCAGCGCGAGCCCGGTCGCAAGTTCCAGCGCGCGCGATTCCGCATGCGCCACCGCGTCGCGGTCGCCGCCGGTGACGGCGCGCGTGAGCTCCGGCACCAGCACCGTGCCCATGGCGACGCCGACGATGCCGAGCGGCAGCTCGATCAGGCGGTTGGCGAAATAGAGCCAGGAGACGGCAGAGGGCGTCGCCGAAGCGATGATCGCACCGGCCACCATCAGCCATTGTGGGCCCGAGCTTGCGATCATGCCGGGAATGGCCTTGGCGAAGAAGCCGCGCATCTCCTTGTCGAAGCTTGCGCGCAACGGTGCGGCAAGCCGTCCGCTTCGCTGCGACAGCAACATGGCGAGTTGCAGTAGCCCGGCGATGCCGACGGTCGCCGCCAGCATCCACGCCGCGAAGGTCGCATCGGCATGCCAGGCCAGCAGCGTCGCGATTGCGGCGATCAGGGCGATGTTGAACAGCAGCGGCGAGAACGCCGTGAGCGCAAAACGCCCCTGCGCGTTGAGCAGCCCCATCAGCACGGTGACGGGGCCGGCGAAAGCGAGATAGGGCAGCATCAGCCGCGCGTTCTGGACGGCGAGATCGAGGGTGCTGCTGCCGAGAAATCCCGGCGCGATCACCGTGATGATCAGTGGCATCAGCAGCGCAATGACGAGCGAGATTGCGATCAGGGCCGCGCTGACCGTGCCGAGCACGCGTCCCGCGAACGCGGAGGCGGCCGCCTCGCCGTCGCGATCCCGGACGCGCAGCCAGGCCGGGATCAGCGCCGCGTTCAGGGCCCCTTCGCTGAGCAGCCGCCGCACCACGTTGACGAGCTGGAACGCCGCCAAAAATGCGTCCGCCACGGCGCCGGTGCCGAGCAGGGCGGCAATCATGGAATCGCGCGCAAAGCCCAGCAGTCGCGAGGCCAGTGTTCCCGTCGAGACGGTCAGGAAGGAGCGGATCATTGCGCGTGCATAATACCGTGGCTTGCCCGCGAAGGCCGGGTCGTGATAGGCCGCGAGCCAGATTTCAGGCAGACAGGAAGCGGATTTTCCCGGCAATCGCAATCCGCCAAACAGGATCAAGGTGAATGGCTGACGTGAAATATGACGTTCTCGGGATCGGCAACGCGCTGTTCGACGTGCTGGTCAGGACCGACGAGGCTTTTCTCGCCAAGCACGGCATGACCAAGGGCAGCATGTCGCTGATCGACGAGGCGCGGGCCGCCGCCATCTACCAGGACATGGGCCCGGCGACGGAAGTCTCGGGGGGATCTGCCGCCAACACCATCGTCGGCATCGGCAGCCTAGGCGCCCGCGCGGCCTATGTCGGCAAGGTCAAGGACGACCAGATCGGCAAGCTCTACGTCCACGACATCCGTGCCGCCGGCGTCGCCTTCAACACGCCCGCCGCGAAGGACGGCCCTGCCACCGGCTGCTCCTACATCCTGGTCACGGGCGATGGCGAGCGCACCATGAACACCTATCTCGGCGCGGCGCAGGATCTGTCGCCGGCCGATATCGATCCGGCCGAGATCGCGAGCGCCGGGATCGTCTATCTCGAGGGCTATCTCTGGGACCCCAAGAACGCCAAGGAGGCCTTCGTCAAGGCGGCCAAGATCGCTCATGACGCGAGGCGCAAGGTGGCGCTGACATTGTCGGATTCCTTCTGCGTCGATCGCTATCGCGACGAGTTCCTGTCCTTGATGCGCAACGGCACCGTCGACATCGTCTTTGCCAATGAGTCCGAGCTGCATTCGCTCTACATGACCTCGGACTTCGACACGGCGCTGAAGCAGCTGCGCAACGACGTCAATCTCGGCGTGGTCACCCGCAGCGAGAAGGGCTGCATGGTCGTCTCGGCGGAAGACGCCGTCGCCGCGCCGGCGGCTCCCATCGCCAAGCTCGTCGACACCACAGGCGCCGGCGATCTCTTCGCCGCCGGCTTCCTCTATGGCCTGGCGCGCAACCTGCCGTACAAGCAGTGCGGCGAGCTCGGCGCGCTTGCGGCCGCCGAAGTGATCCAGCACATCGGCGCGCGTCCGCAAGTGTCGCTGAAGGAATTGGCGGAGCAGCGCGGGCTGACGGCGTAACGCAAGCCCGCGCCTCGCTCTCCGCTGTCATCGCCCGGCTTGACCGGGCGATCCAGTACTCCGAGACGCCTGTGATTTATTGAGAAGCCGCGGCGTACTGGATCCCCCGCCTTCGCGGGGGATGACAGTCGTCGTGTGGTGAGAGCCGTGCGCGAAGTCGCCCCCTCACGCCGCCTTCTGCCCGCTCCCCGCATCGAGCCCGGCATAGACGCCGCGCTCAAATCCCGCGAACGCCTCCAGGCACTTTCCGTCCGCGAACGGCAACACCTGCATCAGGATCACGCCGGTGACGTCGCGCGCCGGGTCGATCCAGTAATAGGTGTTGGCGAGGCCCGCCCAGGCGAGGCTGTTCGGGCTGCGGCCTTCCGGCGTCTTGGCGGTGTTGATGAGGAAGCTGAGGCCCCACTTCTTCACCTGGTCCGGATAGAGGTCGACGTCGTTGGTGTACATCGGCGCCACCGAGGTCATCTTGGTGACGTTGAGATCGCCGATGTGGTTCTGCCCCATCGTCGCGACCGTTTCGGCCTTCAGCACCTGGTTGCCGTTGCCGCGGCCCTTGTTCAGGATCATCTGCGTGAACCTGATGTAGTCGGCCGCGGTCGAATAGAGGCCGCCGCCGCCCATGCAAAATTCCGGCGCCTGCTCGAGCTCGAACGGGATCGCGCCGAGCTGGCCGTCCTCGCCGCGCGCATGCATGCCGACCAGCCGTTTGCGCATGTCGTCGGTGATCTTGAAGCCGGTGTCGCTCATGCCGAGCGGGGTAAACAGATTGTCACGCAAATACGCGTCCAGCCGCTTGCCGCTGACGGCTTCCACCGCCTTGCCGACGAAATCGATATTGGTGCCGTATTCCCAGCGCGTGCCGGGATCGGAGGCGATCGGCGTCTTCAGCGCGGCGTTCTGGCAGGTGATGATACCCGGCGTTCCGGTCTTCTCGAGATAGATGCCCATATTGCCGTTCCACATGTCGTAGCAGAAGCCGGCGGTGTGGGTCATGAGCTGGCGCAGCGTGATCGGTCCTTTGGCCGGCCGCAGCTTCGGCTCGCCCTTGGCGTCAAAGCCTTCGAGCACTTGCGGCTTGGCGAGATCGGGCAGCACCTCACCGATCTGCGCGTCCAGCGACAGCTTGCCTTGCTCGACCAGCTGCATCGCGCCCGCTGTCGTCACCGCCTTCGTCATCGATGCGATCCAGAACACGCTGTCCGCTGTCATCGCGTCGGGCTTGGACAGATCGCGCTTGCCGAACGCGCCCTGATACAGCACGTCGTTACCGCTGGCGGCGATGGCCACGACGCCGGGAATCTCCTTGGCGTCGCTTGTCTTACGCAGAACCTCGTCGATCTGGGCTTGGCTTTGCATACGCGTTTCCTCCGGTTTGATTATTGTTGGAAGTGATCGATTGTCCTCCTGCATGCCCCGCGCGGCAAGCGCGTCGCGATGTCTCCGCCGGTCGCGATGTCGTGACTTGACGACCCGCGCCGCGCGCAGGACGACAGGTCGTCTAAACTGAAACACTCCGTCACAATCTGCGGTGGATGGCCGCAACGAACCGTGACCGTGGACGGGCTCCGGCGATATGTTTCGCGTGTTTGAAGCACTTGAAACATTTTGTGCGTTGCGGCGTTTGGCAACGGGCCCAATCAGCCGCGGACGTTAGGACTTGATACAAATTTGGCGGCCGGCACCGGCCGCGAGGGGGACCTCTGATGATTTCAACCTGGAGCGAATGGAAGCGCTATCCCCGTCCCGGACGGGGCGACAATCTCGAGGCGCCGATCTCGCCCGGCATTTACGAGGTCCGCATCGCCGGCAGCGGCGCGCTCTATTCCTTCGGCGCGGTCGACAATCTGGCGCAGGCGCTGGCGCTGCTTCCGGTCGGCTCGAAATCGTGGTTTGGCCGCCGCGACACCACGGGCGTTCCCGATCTCGAATATCGCACCTGTGCGACCTCCTCGAAGTCCGACGCCAAAGCCGCCGCCGAGCGCATGATCGGCCGGCGCGAGACCTATATGAGCGGCGCGGCCTGAGCATGATCCGGACCCGAAGGGCCGCGTTAGCGCAAAGTGTGCAGCGGTTTTCCGGAAAGATCATGCTCAAACAATAAGTTCGCCGCTACGAGCTTAGCTCCCATCTGATGTGCGTTGCGGGCGGTGCATTACGCGCCGTCTGTCCCTATATTCCGGGCCGATCCGATCGCGCTCCGAGGAGTAACGCCATGACCCCGACTGCCGCCGCACGCGCTCAGCACGCCACCGCCACCCTGCGCGACCGGTTGAAGGACCCGTCGCTGCTGAAGGAGGCCTGCTACATCGACGGCGCCTGGGTCGGCACGCCGGTCTTTGCCGTCAACAATCCCGCCACCGGCGTCGAGCTTGCGAAGGTTCCGCAGCTTGGTGCGGACGATACGACCAAGGCGGTCGAAGCCGCCGAGCGGGCCTTTCCCGCCTGGGCCAAGCACACCGCCAAGCAGCGCTCCAACATTTTGCGCAAATGGTTCGAGCTGATCATCGCCAATCGCGAGGACCTTGCGCTGATCCTCACCTCCGAGCAGGGCAAGCCGCTCTCCGAGGCATTGGGCGAGGTCGACATCGGCGCCGCCTATATCGAGTTCTTCGCCGAGGAAGCCCGCCGCGTCTATGGCGAAACCATTCCGACGCAACGTCCTGATGCGCGCCTGCTCGCGATCAAGCAGCCGATCGGCGTCTGCGGTGCGATCACGCCGTGGAATTTCCCGAACTCGATGATCACGCGAAAAGTCTCGCCGGCGCTGGCGGCCGGCTGCACCGTGGTGCTGAAGCCCGCCAACGAGACGCCGCTGTCGGCGCTGGCGCTGGCCGTGCTCGCCGAGAAGGCCGGCGTGCCCAAGGGCGTGCTCAACATCATCACCGGCGATGCGCCGCCGATCGGAAAGGTGCTGTGCGAGCATCCGGCGGTGCGCTTCGTCGGCTTCACCGGCTCGACCGCCGTCGGCAAGATTCTCTACCAGCAGGCCTCCGTCGGCGTGAAGCGGCTCGGCCTCGAGCTCGGCGGCAACGCGCCCTTCGTGGTGTTCGACGACGCCGATATCGATGCGGCGGTCGAAGGCGCAATCGTCTCGAAATACCGCAACATGGGCCAGACCTGCGTCTGCGCCAACCGCCTCTACGCGCAGGACAAGATCTACGACGAGTTCGTCCAGAAGCTGTCGAAGAAGGTCGCGGCGATGAAGATCGGCGACGGCACCGAGAGCGGCGTCACGCAGGGCCCGCTGATCAACCTGAAGGCGGTCGACAAGGTCGAGCGCCACATTGCCGACGCCGTGAAGCGCGGCGCCAAAGTCGTCACCGGCGGCAAGCGCAGCGAGCTCGGACGCTCCTTCTTCGAGCCCACGGTGCTCGCCGACGTCAAGCCGGACTCGCTGGTGGCGCAGGAGGAAACCTTCGGCCCGCTCGCGCCGGTGATCCGCTTCAAGGACGAGGCCGACGTCATCGCGATGTGCAACGCCTCGCCGTTTGGGCTCGCCTCCTACTTCTATTCCCGCGATCTCGGCCGCGTCTGGCGTGTCGCCGAAGCGCTGGAGTCCGGCATGGTCGGCGTCAACACCGGCCTGATCACCACGGAAGTCGCGCCGTTCGGCGGCGTCAAGGAAAGCGGCTTGGGGCGCGAAGGCTCGCGCCACGGCATGGAAGAGTATGTCGAGATCAAATACGTGATGATGGCGGGGGTCTAACCGGCAATCGATGCTGCGCGCCGGCGATTTGAACTCGCCGGCGCGAATGCATCAGCGGCACACGTAGGCGCCGTTCACATATACGCGGACGCATGCTGTGCCGACCGCTGCCGCGCCTACCGCCGCTCCCTACGACCGCGCGCCGCGTGGTTCGACGTGCGACGCCGGCGACGCTCGCCGGGGTTGCCGGTCGTCCGACCCTGGCTTCAGCGGCTTGAACGACGAGCGTGATGCCGTCCTCGTGTGACCAATTGATCGAGCCGAAAATTCCACAGCCTAGAACGGCTGCAACAAGTAGCATTCGCTTGGTGCCGGCCAGCTTCATGGCAATCTCCCTCGGGTATCAAAGCCGAGCGATCAGCATTCTCTGGTCATTTGCTCCCGGCTTGATCTGGATCAATGGAGCACAGGAATTGCAAAGCGGCTTGCTCGCTGTTGCGAGGCGTGCGCCGTCTGGCAAAGGTGCAAGATGCGGGAGGCGGCTCGAAAGCCGCCTCCCGCTGATGCGACTGTGCCATTACTGACAGCGATACATGCGGCCGTCCTCCATCTTGGTCAGCGTACCGGGTGTGCAGACCATGCCGTTTCGCCTGCGCCAGTCCTCCGGCGAGTAGGCGTAAGACGCGTAAGGACCGCCGCCCGCATAATAGCCCGGACCGGCCCCCCATCCAGGTGACGTTGCGGCAATCGCGGCGGCTGTGCCAACCGCTGCGACACCTGCTCCGACACCGTAGGCGCCGGCACCGTATACGGCGCGCCGTGTCTGTCGACGCGCCACGCCGGCAACGCTCACGGGAGTCAGCGGGCGACCGACCCGCGCCTGTGCACTGTCGACCGACATCGAGACGCCGTGCTCCCCAGACCAGGCGAAGGAGAACAACGTCGCGCAGGCGAAGGTCGAGACTGCTATTGCAATTCTTGTCGCGCATGTACGTGTCATGTTTTTTCCTCCATTGCTGTCTTCCAAATGCGCTTTCGCTGTCCGGGGTCCGTTGCGCGGTCCCTGGCGGTCTTCTCGCGCTGGTCTGGGGCGGTGTGCAACCGACGCCGTTTGCGCTCGGCGCAAGCGGCGGCCCTTGCGATAAGAGAAGCTTCATCGGAGGCACGCCGTATCGTACTCGGAGAGCAATGGCAGGCAGGATCATATTGCAGATCGGCGACGCCCGCTATTGTCCCAATGCACCGCAATGGGTCACGCCAACTGCCTCATTGCAATGCTTGGTGGCGCAATCTCATGAGACGGAAGTGCCGTAGCCCGGACTGCGCTTCGCTCCGTCCGGACTACGCGGTCGTTACCGCCGCAGCACCGCGATCGTCCTGTTCGCAAATGTCAGTCGCTCGGCCATGACCGACACGAAATAGGTCAGCAGCTTGCGGCTGAGCGCGGGGGCCTCGTCCCTGATCGCGTCGAACTGGTGCGTGTTCAGCACGTAGAGCACGCTGTCGACCTCGGCCTGGATCGTCGCGCTGCGCGGCGTCTGCGACACCAGGCCCATCTCGCCGATCGTGGTGTAGCGCCCGAGGCTTCGGACCCGCGTCATGCCATTCTGCTCCGCGGGGATCATGATCCCAACGCGGCCGTCGAGGATGAAGTGCATGGAATCGGCGGCATCGCCGGCCTGCACGATGATTTCGCCGGCCTCGACCTCGAGGCGCTGGCAGCGGCGGATCAGTTCGTCGGCATCGTCCTCGCTGTCGAGAATCCCTGCGAACCAGTCGCGCAAATTCGCCTCTTCCTGCGCCAGGCCCTGATGCTGCGCGATGAGCTCGTTCTCGCACCACTCCAGCGCATGATCGAGCTCGGGAATGACGGTGACGCCGTCGCCGAGGAAATCGCTGGAGCGCAGCACCTTCTCGGCCGCGGCTGGCAGGTGCACCAGGATCAGCTCGACGCCGAGGTCGCCGGCGCTGCGCTTGATCTGGGCAAAACTGTAGGCGGCCGACGAATCGACGCCGGTGACGAGCTTGAAGTCGAACAGCAGATAGCGGCACTCCGGGCGTTCGTGCAGCAGTTTCTTGACGTGCTGATAGAGCCGGTTGGCGGACCCGAAGAACAGATAGCTCTGGAGATTCAGGCCCTGAATCTTGCCGCCATGAGCGAGCAGCACCTCCTGGTCGTCGCGCGAGCGATCGAGCGAGGAGCGATATTCGGCGCCGTCAAAACTGTATTTGATCGATTCGACCCGCGCCGCGCTGAATGCGAAGGTCGCGCAGCCGATGATCACGCCGATCAGGATGCCCGGCACGAAACCCCAGATGACGATGATCGCGATGATGGCGACCAGCGACAGATATTCGAGCTTCGAGAGCCGCTTGCGCGACTCGATGAGCCATTTGTGGAGCTGATCGGCGCCGAGATAGAGCAGCAGGCCGCCGAGCACGAATTTCGGCATGAAGCCGAGCAGCTCCGGTGCGATCGCGAGCATCAGCAGTGATATGGCCGCAACCGTGAAGCCGGACAGGCGTCCGCGGCCGCCGCTGCTGAAATTGAGGATCGAGCGGCTGACCGAGATGCAGCCGGCATAGCCGGCGAGCGCGCCGGACAGGATATTGGCGGCGCCGGTAGTGTTCAGCTCCCGCTCAAGATTGGCCTCGCGGTGAACGGCGACCTCGATGCCGGTGGTGTTGAACAGGGTGCTGGAGGCGCTAACGAAGATGACGGCGACGACGTTGCCGAGCAGGTCCGGCACGGCGAACCACGGATAGTGCGCGAGGTCGTCGATGTGCCAGGGCAACATGAAGGTCGCCGGCGGCGGCGGCTGGAACATCCAGCCCAAAGCGCGCGCCTCCTCCGGCGAAATCCCGGCGATCCAGAACGCCAGATGCGCGGCGAGCATGCCGCCGACCAGGATGATCGGCAACCCGAACGCGTTGCGCGAGCGGTGCCACGTCAGATAGAGCACCTGCGCCATCGCGCAGGCGGCGCCCAGCTCCGACATCGTGACGCCGTTGGTGAAGCGCGGCAGGGTGGCAAACTGCACGGGACGATCGGTGATCACCCGGATCGCGCCCATCACGATCAAGAGCCCGGTGGCGCCGAGAAAGCCGCCGATCACCGGATAAGGCACGTAGCGGATGGCGCGGCCCATCCGCGTCAGTCCCAGTCCGCACAGCACGATCCCGGTCAGCATGGTCGACAGGCCGAGCGTGATCAGGACGGGCGAGAGCAGCGGCGCCGACAGATTGGCCGCTTCAATGCGTTCGACCAGTGAGGCGGCCAAGATGCCTGTCACTGCGGCGGTCGAGCTGTCGGGGCCGGCGATCGCGAAGGGCAGGGAGCTTCCCAGCCCGATGACAGCCGCAAGGACCGCGGAGCTGATGAAAGTCGCGGCGATGCCGTAGGACAGATAAGGCGACAGCGGCCCGGTGAAGATCAGCAGCGCGTAGGATAGCCCGAAAGTGACGGCCAGGACGCTGGCGGCGCTCCCGCCCAATATATCATTCAGCGCACGCCTGAGGGCCGGGTTGAAACGGGCAGCCGGACTGAAAATAATTGCTGGATCGGTCACGCGGTTGCGCTCGCCCCTGAAAAAGTCCCGTCCGAGACGTAGACGACTGCGGACTTAGCGCAACAGGATTCTTGTAACTATGAAATATCCGACAGTTTCGGCGATGGCATGTGAACGGCCAATCATGCGTGAGGGAATAGAGCCGGATGGACAATGCCGGAGCGGCGCACCGACCCCCTCCACGTCATTGCGAGCGTAGCGAAGCAATCCAGAATCCCTCCGCGGAAAGACTCTGGATTGCTTCGTTGCGCTCGCAATGACGAGTTTGTGGCAGCAACTGCGCCTAAATCTTCAGCTCTTTCCCCGTCACGCGCCGATACGCCTCCAGATACCGTTTGCTGGTCGCCTCCACCACGCTCGCCGGCAGCGGCGGCGGCGGGGCGTCGCCGTTCCAGCGGCCGGCGCGGCGCTCGACGTCGAGATAGTCGCGCAGCGGCTGCTTGTCGAAGCTCGCCTGTGGCTGGCCGGGCTTGTAGGCATCGACGGCCCAGAACCGCGACGAATCCGGCGTCATCACCTCGTCGATCAGGATGATGCGGCCGTCCTTGTCGCGGCCGAACTCGAACTTGGTGTCCGCGATGATGATGCCCTGCTCGCGCGCCAGCTCCTCGCCGAGCGTGTAGATCGCGCGCGTCATGCTCTCGAGCGTGTAGGCTGTCTCGTCGCCGACCACCTCGCGCATCCGCGCAATCGTGATGTTCTCGTCATGGCCGGTCTCGGCCTTGGTCGCCGGGCTGAAGATCGCTGGCTCCAGCTTCTCGCTCTCGACGAGGCCGGCCTTCAGCTTCTCGCCCGCGAGCGTGCCGCTGGCGGCGTATTCCTTCCAGGCCGATCCCGAGAGATAGCCGCGGATCACGCATTCGATCGGAAACACCGTGGTGCGGCGGGAGAGCATGGCGCGGCCGAGGATCTCGGCGCGATGCGGCTTCAAGGCGGGCACGGCCGCGATGATCTCGTCGGTGTCGGCGCTGATCATGTGATGCGGCACCACGCCTTCAAGCTCGCCAAACCAGAACGCGCTGATCTGGGTCAGCACCGCGCCCTTCATCGGGATGGTCTCGCCCATGACGACGTCGAAGGCGCTGATGCGATCGGTGGTAAGGAGCAGCAGGCGGTCGTCGTCGACGGCATAGATGTCGCGCACCTTGCCGCGCCCGATCTTAGGGAGCGGCAGGTCGCTGGAGAGCATGGTGGTCATCGGCAAAGCTTTCGCAGACAGATCTTTCGAAGGCATGGCCTTCAGGCGGGAAATCCGGCCGCGCCTGACGGCACGGCCGGAAACCGGATTAGCCTATTCCGGCAACGGAATGAACTCATGTTCCTGAGGAACCGCCGCGAAGCGGCCGGTTTTCCAGTCCTGCTTGGCCTGCTCGATCCGCTCCTTGCTGGAGGAGACGAAATTCCACCAGATGTGGCGCGGGCCTTCCAGTGCATCGCCGCCGAGAAACATCATTCGCGTGGCCTTGAGTGCCTTCACGGTGATGCGGTCACCGGGGCGGAAGATCAGCAGCCGCGGCCCCTCATAGCGCTCGTTCGCGATCTCGACCTCGCCGTCCACCACGTAGATCGCGCGCTCCTCGTGATCGGGGTCAAGCGGCACGCTCGCGCCCGCGACCGCCGTGACCTCGGTGTAGAACCAGGGCGAGACCATGGACACCGGCGACGTGATGCCGAAGGCGGAGCCCGCGATCACCCGCGCGGTGAAATCCCGCTCGGAGATCATCGGCAGGTCGCCGGCGCCGTAATGCTGGAACGATGGCGCGATCTCTTCCGATCCGGCCGGCAGCGCGATCCAGCTTTGCAGGCCCAGCATCTGCTGGCCCGAGGCGCGCTGCGCATCCGGCGTGCGCTCGGAATGCGCGATGCCGCGGCCCGCCGTCATCAAATTCATCGCACCGGGCGCGATCTCCTGGACGTTGCCCTCGCTGTCGCGGTGCATGATCGAGCCGTCGAACAGATAGGTGACGGTGGCGAGCCCGATATGCGGATGCGGCCGCACGTCCATGCCCTTGCCGGAGACGAACTGCACCGGGCCGAAATGATCGAAAAAGATGAACGGCCCGACCATCTGCCGCCTGCCATGGGGCAGCGCGCGTCGCACGACGAAGCCGTCGCCGAGGTCGCGCGTGCGCGGCACGATCACAAGATCGAGCGCATCGCAGGACATGGGATCGCCGAGCACGGGATCGTTGGAGGGTTGCCAGCTCATGATGGACTCCTTTTAACTTTCTTGGGCACGATCGTAGCAGGATTTGGCGTCGCCGTCGCGACAAAGCCGGACAAGATGTTGTGGGGGCGGCGGTGCCACATTCTCAACTGTCATGCCCCGCCTAGTGCGCAATTACGCACGGGGGCGGGGCATCCAGTACGTCGCGGCCTCTCGGCTCAATCACAACCGTCTCGGTGTACTGGATCGCCCGGTCAAGCCGGGCGATGACAGTTGGGGTGTGGATGGTCCTTGAAAAAGAGGACGTAACGAACGATGTTCGGCTGATTTCAACCGCGACCGATCGCATCACCCGATGACACTTGCCGCAACAGAACTCGCATTTCGCGCGGCGTCCGTGGCGCTGCTGCTGGTGCTTGCGGCGTCGTTGCTGCAGGATTTCCGCAATGTGCTGGCAGCCCGGCTCGGTGCGGCCTTCGCGCTCGGCTCTGCCGCACATGCGGTGAGCTATTCGGTGGATGTCACGTCACCGATCCCGCTCCTGCATGCGCCGCTGATAGCGCTCTCGACCGGCACGATCGTGGTGTTCTGGCTGTTCACGCGCTCCCTGTTCGACGACGAGTTTCGCCTCCGCTGGTGGCACGGATGGGTCTGGGCGCTGGTGACCGCCTTCAGCTTCGCAGGCTGCGTCTGGATTGCACCCAGCGGCCATGTGCGGTTCTCGGTGACGGTGGTCAATCTGATCGCGCTCGGCTTCATCGCGCTCGCGGTCGGGCAGATGATCGCCTCCTGGCCGGCCGACCTGGTCGAGCGCCGCCGCCACGTTCGTGTCTTCATCGTCTGCGTAACCGCGCTCTATGGCGGGCTGAACGCGGTGCTCCAGATCGCCGTCGCCGGCCAGCACGTCGGCGATGTCGCCGAAACCATCAATGCCGGCGTGCTCGCCTGCACCGTTGCGGCGATCGTCTATGCCATGATGCGCGTCGACGGGGCGGATCTTTTTCCGGCCGCGGCGGAGCCCGCACCGCCGATTGTTTCCGGTCAGCCTGCGGCCGATGACGCGGCCGATCAAAAGCTCATCGACGCCCTGATGCGGCTGATGGCCGACGAGCGGATCTATCGCCAGGAGAACATCACCATCGGCGTCCTGGCAGGTCGGCTGAAGATTCCCGAATACAGGCTGCGCCGGCTGATCAACCAGCGGCTCGGTTACCGCAACTTCAATGTCTTCCTGAACAACCACCGCATCGAGGAAGCCAAGGCCGCGCTCGCCGATCCCGCCCAGGCCGAGGTCCCGGTCATCACCATCGCCATGGACGCCGGCTTCCAGTCGCTCGGCCCGTTCAACCGCGCCTTCAAGGCGGTCACCGGCGTGACGCCGACGGAATACCGGCGGCTGAAGGTGAATGCGGCGTAACCGGCTCTTCGCCTCTCCCCGCGTGCGGGGAGAGGCCGACGCGCGAAGCGCGGCCGGTGAGGGGGAGCCTCCGCGAGTCCAACTCTCGCCGCCCCCGCGGAGGCTCCCCCTCACCCCAACCCTCTCCCCGCAAGCGGGGCGAGGGAGCGGACCACCGTCGTGACTGCATCCTCGCATTGCTTTGAAATATTTGAGTTATTTCGGAATCGGCCAGCCCCGCTCAGTTTCAGCCACGCTATTTTCCAAATCCGGCGAGCGCGTGTCGCCCGCATCCGGCCTGCTCTCCCGCACCTGCCCCGAAGCCGGAGAAAGCCCGTGACCCGCCGCCGCAAGATCGTCCTCCTCACCACCGCCATCGCCGCTGCCGGCGTCGCGCTCGGCGCGGCGCGGGCGCATGACGTGCCCAGGATCGCCACCGGCTTCGTCGCCGACATCCTGTGCTCCGAGACGTTCGTCTCGGGCCTGGATATCAGGCGGACCTTCGCCGAAACCATGGACGCCATGCCGGGCACCAGTCTGATCACCTGGGCGATGGACTACCAGGTCGATCGCGCGCGCAAGGACGTCACGGTGACATTGTTCGGCATCGGCCGCAGCCGTGCCGTCTATCGCGAGGGGCTCGGCTGCACGCTCGAGCACGGCGCGGCGATCGCCGACGTCGCGGTGCCCGCGGACGACAGGCAGCCGGCGCTGCTGCCCGAGATCGCCGGCCCCGCGATCGTGCCGCCGCAAAGCCCCGAGCTTGCCGCCGCGCTCGACCGCGCCTTCGCGGAGCCCGCGCAGCCGCCTTATCGCCGCACCCGCGCGGTCGTCGTGCTGAAGGCGGGCCGCATCATCGCCGAGCGCTATGCGGACGGAATCGGACCGGAGACTCCGCTGCTCGGCTTCTCCATGACAAAATCGGTGATCTCGGCGCTAACAGGCGTGCTGGTGCGCCAGGGCAAGCTGAAGCTCGATGGGCCTGCGCCGGTCGCGGCCTGGAAAGATCCTGACGATCCGCGCCACGCCATCACCGTCGATCAGCTGCTGCGCCACACCGCGGGCCTTGCGCTCGGCAGCTCATTGGAGGCTTCGCTCGGCTCCGCCTTCGAGCCCGTCAACCGGATGAAGTTCATGGAATCCGACATGGCCACCTATGCGGAGAGCATCCCGCTCGAGACCGCACCGGGCACCGCGTGGAACTATCACGACGGCAACACCATCATTCTCGCGCATCTGATCCGCGTTGCTGCCGGCGGTACCCCCGAAGACGCGCTGCGCTTCGCGCGCCGCGAATTGTTCGCCCCGCTCGGCATGCGCCATGTCACGCTCCAGCTCGACGGCGCCGGCACGGTCGAGGGCTCCAGCGAGATGCTGGCGACCGCGCGTGACTGGGCGCGGTTCGGCCAGCTCTATCTCAATGACGGCCTCGCCGGCGGCGAGCGCATCCTCCCCGAGGGATGGGTGAACTATTCGGCGACGGCGACGCCAAACGCGTGGGTCGGCATCGGCGCCGGCTTCTGGACCAACCACGGCGCCAGCTTTGGCGCGAACCTTCGCATCACACACGGCTGGCCGCGCGATGCCTTCTTCGCCAAGGGCACGATCGGGCAGTACACGATCGTCATTCCCTCGGAGCGACTCGTGATCGTGCGGCTCGGCCGCTCGCCGAACTGGCCGCCGGAGGCGGACGGCGTGTTCGATCTCGTGCGCGACGTGGTGGCCGCAACGCGCGAGAAGGGGAAGCTGGCGGGGGTGAATTGAGGTGTCGAGCGCCGCCTCTTCTCCCTCGCCCCGCTTGCGGGGAGAGGGTTGGGGTGAGGGGGAGTCTCCGCGAGGACGGTGAGAGTTGGATGCGCGGAGAGTCCCCCTCACCAGGAATCCAAGCTGCGCTTGGATTCCTGCCTCTCCCTGCAAGCGGGGAGAGGCGATATCTCTCTACTGCCGTCCCAGCTCCGTCGCCTTCGCCACGCGGTCGAACCGCTCCAGCGTCAGGATCGCATCGGCAAATTTCTCCGCGCGCGCATTCAGCACCGGACGCGCCAGCGTCAAGAATTTCTGCTGCATCGCCTGCGCATCGGGAAACGAATTCGGCTCGCCGGAGGGATCGGCATACAGCCGCTCGTGCACGCCGTCGTCCGTCGTGATGCTGACGCGCGCGCCGAACGGATGGGTGCGGCCGATCTCGAGCCGGTCGTCCTGCACCACGTCGAACTTGTCGGCGAGCGTGTCGATGGCGGTATCGCCGAGGCGGTTGTAGTCATCCCAACCAAAGCTGCCCTGATCGAGCGCGAGCGCGCCGGTGAAGAACATCGAGAACTGGCCGCCGACGATCGAGGTCGGATGCCGCTTGGTCGCGGCATCGCCGGTCAGCGTGATGCCGTTGCGATGCAGGCCGATCTCGACGCGCTTGACCTGGTCTGGCGTCAGATTGTGCTCGCGCCGCATCGCGATCAGCGCGTCGATTGCGGCATGGGTGTAGCGGCAGCTCGGATACGGCTTCACGCCGATCTTCATCGTCTCATAGGTCTTGCCGAGCTCGGCGACGGCCTTGCCGGGATGCGCGTCGTCGGTGTAGCCGGCGAGCAGGCCGTGCTTGCCCTCGACCGATTCGGTCGCGCCGACGAAATCGTTGCGCGCCAGCGTCGCGGCGATCACGCCGTTCATCGCGGCGGCGCCGACCTGGTAGCGCTTGTTCCAGGCGCCGTTGACCAAAAATTGCAGCGAGCCGGCGGCCTGGCTGCCGGAGACGCCGAAGGCGGCGATGATCTGCTTTTCGCTGAGGCCGAACAGTTTTCCGGCCGCGGCGGCCGCGCCATAGGTGCCGGCGGTCGCGGTCGGATGGAAGCCGCGCGCATAATGCGAGGTCGGGTCGAGCGCGTTGCCGAGCCGGCAGCAGACTTCATAGCCCGCCACGATCGCGGTCAGCACGTCGCGCCCGGAAGCGCCGACCATCTCGCCGACGGCGAACGCGGCCGGAACGACCGGCGCGCTCGGATGAAGCGAGGAATCCGCATGCGTGTCGTCGAAATCGAGGGAATGGCCGAGTGCGCCGTTCAGCAGCGCCGCCACCGCCGGGGTCCAGGTCTTGCTGTCGCCGAACACGGTGGACTCGCCCCTGGTGTCGAGCGCGAGCGCCTCCAGCATCTTCAGGATCGAGGGGGTGGATTCCGCTTCGCTTCTGGCCCGGATCGCGCTGCCGAGGAAATCCAGCGTCAACACCTTGGCGCGATCCAGCACTTCCGCCGGAATATCCTGGTATTTCAGATTGAAGACATAGGCGGCGAGCGTTGCGGTTTCGTGGGCCATCGTGTTTCCTCGTTTTGGCGCGCAAGTTAGGCGGGCTGATTTGGCCTTTCAAGCGGCCTTGGGGCCGCGGGCATCAGCTATGCTTTTGGCAGGCGCAAGAGGATCGGACCGGGACATTCGACGATGGCACTCGCAAGACAAATGTTCGACCGGATCCGATCACGGCGGACGCAGTTGGGGTTGGCCATCCGGGTCACGGTCGCCGCGGTGGCGGCCTATGCCATTGCCACCGCGCTGCATCTGCTCTTGCCGCTCTGGGCGGTGCTGACCTCGCTGATCGTGACCCAGATGAGCGTCGGCCGCTCGCTGAAGGCGACACGCGACTACGTGCTCGGCACGATCGGCGGCGCCATCTATGGCGGCGCCATCGCGATCCTGATCCCTTACTCTACCGAGGCGGGCCTGTTGGGGCTGCTGGTGCTGGCGGTCGCGCCGCTCGCCTTCGTGGCCGCGATCAACCCAAGTCTCAACGCGGCAACGGTGACTGCGATCATCGTGCTGCTGGTCCCGACCATGCATCACTCCGATCCCATGACCTCGGCGATCGATCGCGTCAGCGAGGTCGGGGTCGGCGCCATCACGGGATTGCTCGTTTCGTTCCTGGTGCTGCCCTCACGCGCGGTGCGACAGATCCGCGCCAGCGCGGCAAGACTGCTCGAACTGATCGCGGATGCCTTCACCGAGCTGCTCGCGGGCCTGACGCGCGGCCGCGACAACGATGCGCTGCACCGGATCCAGGACGGCATCGGCACCGCGATGGTGGGCATGAATGCCATCGGTGCAGAAGCCGAACGCGAGCGTGCCGCGCGCCTGTCGAGCGGGCCCGATACCGGTCCCTTGCTGCGAACGGTGCTGCGGCTGCGCCATGACGTCGTGATGATCGGCCGCGCCACCGTCGTCCCGCTGCCGGTCGAGGTGCAGATGCGGCTCGCCGCGCCGCTGGCGGAGGTCAGTGCGGCGATCGTGCGCTTCCTGCGGTCGGCGGCCGAAGCACTGCGGGCTGGCGCCGGCGCGCCGCCGATCCATCCCGTGCACGTCGCGCTTCAGCACTACGCCGAGGCGGTTGCCGCGGTGCGCCAGGACGGCCTGATCCGCGGCCATTCCGGCGACACCGCCGAGCGCTTCTTCGCCATCGGATTCTCGCTGGAGCAGATGCACCAGAATCTCTGCGATCTCGACCGCGTCGTCGGCGAGTGGTCGGAGGCAGCAAGCGACAAGCCCGCGCGCGTGGCGGAGTGAGCCGGTGCTGGAACTAGCAGGCTGATGCGACCCGCCGGTCACGCTGGACCAGCAGTGCCAGAGAGACAGCTCCAGCCACCAACAGTGCCCAGTCTTGCGGCACGCGGAGCAGTATCGCGGCGCTGCCGCCGACAAGCGACCATAGAAACGGGATCACAAGGAGCCAGCGCGGGACCGGCTGCCTTGTCAGCAGCAACATGCCGAAGCTGAAGATGGTGACGGGACACGGCGTGACTCCGAACATCGGCAGTTCGTTGGGGTGCTGACCCATCTCGAGGCCGAACAGGGGGTAGATCGCCGCCGCGTAGAATACGAACGCGACTCCGATAACCCCCGCTGATTCCTCATTGTAGTCGAAATCGATCCGGTTTTGGCACACGCCGAAATAGACGAAGGCTGCAGCCTGGACGACAAACAATGTGCCGAAAATGTAGGCCAGCTTGTTGATCGTTGCGAAGAAGGTCAGGTGATAGACGATCCCGGTCCATGCCCACATCGCCGCAAGAATGCCGGCGACGATCTGATCGGCCCATCTGTCCTTGCGAAACACCAGCACGAAGGCCAGCCCGCCCAGCAGATATGCGAGAACCTGCATCGGCCAGATTGCCCGGTTGTAGCTCGCAAAAACACCTAGGAATTGCTCGATCGTGAACGGCAGCATGATCGCGGCTCCTTCCGCGAGGAGACGCTATGCAGCCGGCGAGATGCGTCATTTGACCGGGATCAACGCGGATGCATGCCCGGCCGCGGCATGTTGACCTATGTCGGTCATGGGCCGAGGCCGGTACGCATCAGGACTTGCCCTACCGCTTCGTCAGGCCCTTGTCCTGCATGCGCCAGACCAAGAGATCGATGCGGTCCTGGCCGAAGAACGGCTCGTTCTCGAACACGAAGGTCGGCACGCCCCAATGGCCGGAGGCGGCGTGGTCCTTCTCGTTCTCCGCGATCACCTGCTCGTAACGATCCGGATCTGCGCTGATTGCAGCATCCATCGCGGCGAGATCGAAGCCGGCCTTCTCGGCCGCGCGGGCGAGATGATCGCCTTGGTTCCAGCCCGCCACCGAGCCGTCCCACAGCACGCGCGCGATTGCATCGGTGAATGCGAGCGAACGGCCCTCAAGCTGCGCCATCGCGCCCAGCCGGGTCAGCCGGTGGATGTAAGGTTGCTCGGCCGCGACATCGAACGTCGTCTTGTCCTGCACGATCGGATCCGGCCTCGGAAAGCGGAACGGAATGCCCTCGTGCTGCGCGACGCGCGTGCTGTCGAGCACCACATAGCGAATGAAGTTCGGGCTGGCCTTCTTGAAGAAGCCGGGGACGCGGACTGCCAGCGGATAGACCGGTCGCAGGTTCACCGCGAGGTCATACTCCGCGACGAGCTTCAGCGTCTTCGGCAGCGCCAGATAGCTGAAGGGACTGCGGTAGGAGTAGAAGAGGTCGACGGACAGGGTCATCTCGCCGGTTCCGCGATGCGCTTCATCATGCCGCGGACCACGAACTTGTGGAAGGGCATGATGAGGGCGAGATAGGTCCGGCCGAGCAGATTGTGGGTGCGCACCAGCGTGGTCGATGTCACCTGGCGGTCCGCCTCCGTTCCGGCGACATCGACGACGAGGCGGAAATCGAGATGGGAATCGTTGAAGCCCGCGACCAGCCGCTCGGGTGTTTCGCTGACCACCGGAAACAATCCGATCAGGCCATACGGCGCCGGCGCACCTTCGCCCGAGGTCTTCAGTCCGAACGGTCTCACCAGGATGTTGCGCAGGCGTATGAGCGCATCGACCCAGCGTGGCCCGTGCAGCACCATCCGCACGCAGGCCTCGCGGGCATTCACCGCCGTCGCGCCGATCTCCACGCGAAATGCGTCCACGAACTGCGCGCCCGCCAGCAGCGTGCCGGCGTCGACATTGGGAGGAACTTCGCGGACTGTGCCGATCATCCCACCAGTCTGCGCGCCAGCATCCGGAAGCGCAAGACCAGGAGGCCGGCATAGACGAACGTGCCGATCGAGAATCCGATCCAGACGCCGACTGCGCCCAGCCCGGCGTGGAAAGCCAGGACCCAGGCGACGGGAAAGGCGACGCACCAATAGCCGATCGCCGCGAACACCAGCGTCATCCTGGTGTCATTGATGCCGCGCAGTGCGCCGCCCATGATGGTCTGGAGACCGTCGGCGATGAAGAAGGTCGCGCCGACCAGCAGCAGTGTCGCCGTCAGCTCGACCGTTGCCGCGCTGGCCTCGCTGCCGCCGAAGAACAGCCGTCCGAGCTCGTAGCGGCCGAGGATGATGGCAACCGTCAGGGCCGAGACCAGCGCCACGCCAAGCACCGCAGCGACGAGGCCCGCACGTCTCACCGCGGCCGGGTCGTTGCGGCCGAAGGCGTGGCCGACGCGGACCGTCGCCGCCATGCCGATGCCGAGCGGGACCATGAACAGCACGGCCGTGACCTGGAGCGCAATCTGGTGCGCGGCAAGCGCCGTGGTCGAGATCAACCCCATCAGCAGCGCGGCGGACGAGAACAGGCCATATTCCAGCAGCAGGGAAAACGAGATCGGCGCGCCGAGCGCGATGAGCTGGTGCATCAGGGGCCAGTCGATCCGCCAGAGATGGGCGAGCGGGCGGTAGTCCGCGAATGGCTTTCGCCATGCGGCGATGGCGAGCACGGCGAGGAAGGTGCCGAGATTGACGAGCGTGGTCGCAAGCCCGGCGCCGAACAGGCCGAGCTCCGGCAGGCCGAACAACCCGTGGATCAGGACATAGACCAGCGCAGCATTGACGGGGATCGCCGCGACCGTGATCCACAGCGGCGGCTGCGGCCGGTTCACCGCGCTCATCATGCTGCGCAGCGCGATGAAGCCGAGCGCCGGTGCGATGCCCCAGGCGAGGCCGTTCAGATAGCGCTGGGCGAGCGCGGCCGATTGCGGCACCTGTCCGAGAGCGATCAGGATGTGTTCGCCATAAAGCGGCGAGGCCATCATCGGCAGCGAGATCAGCAGCGCGACCCACAGGCCGACGCGCAAGGCGCGGCGGATGCGCCTGACGTCGCCGGCGCCGAACGCCTGCGCCACCAGCGGCGACACCGCAGCCATCAATCCGAGCCCGAAGGTAAAGCTGACGAAATAAACCGTATGCGCCAGCGCGGCGGCGGCGACCGCATCCTCGCCGAGCCTCCCGATCAGCGCGAGATCGGTCGTGATCATCGCGATCTGTCCGAGCTGCGTCAGCATCATCGGCACGGCCAGCCGCAGCGTCTCGACGAACTCATCGGCGAGATGGTTTTGCGGCACGCCGGATTGCGGCTGCGAATGATGTTGCACGGTGTCGAGCATGGTCACTCAATAGCATCACTGAGCGACGAAAACATGGCCCGTGTTTTTTCCCTCTCCCACAAGGGGAGAAGGGAAGAAAGATGCCTCAGCTCTTCCGCTCGGGCACGCGCTTGATCTTCGCGCCCAGCGCGTTCAGCCGCTCCTCGATGCGCTCGTAGCCGCGCTCGATCTGGTCGGCGTTGTTGATGGTCGAGGTGCCCTCGGCGCAGACCGCGGCCAGCAGCATCGCCATGCCGGCGCGGATGTCGGGCGAGGTCATCGGCGCGCCGCGCAGGCGGCTGGGACCGGCGATGATGGCGCGATGCGGATCGCAGAGCACGATACGCGCGCCCATCGCGATCAGCTTGTCGACGAAGAACATCCGCGATTCGAACATCTTCTCGAACATCAGGATCACGCCCTCGCATTGCGTGGCGGTGACGATCGCGATCGACATCAGATCGGCGGGGAAGGCCGGCCAGGGCTGGTCCTCCAGCTTCGGCACGTGGCCGCCGAAATCGTCCTGTATCTTCAGCGTCTGGTTCGAGGGCACGATGAGGTCGTCGCCCTCGACGCGGCAGACGATGCCGAGCCGTTCGAAACCCATGCGGATCGAGCGCAGATGCTCGACACCGGCGCGCACGATGCGAAGCGGCGAGCGCGTCACGGCGGCAAGCCCGATCAGCGAGCCGACCTCGATATGGTCGGGCTGGATCCGGTAGGTCGCTTCCCCCAGCGTCGCCGGCCCGTGCACGATCATGGTGTTGGTGCCGATGCCCTCGATTTTGGCGCCGAGCGCGACCAGGAAGTTGGCGAGGTCCTGCACATGCGGCTCGGAGGCTGCGTTGCGCAAATAGGTGACGCCGTCGGCGGCGACCGCCGCCACCAGCGCGTTCTCGGTCGCGGTGACGCTCGGCTCGTCCAGGAACACGTCAGCGCCGGCGAGCTTTGGCGCGCGGAATTCGAGCCGGTCGGTTGCGGTGACTTTGGCCCCGAGCTGTTCCAGCGCCAGCACATGGGTGTCGAGCCGGCGGCGGCCGATGACGTCGCCGCCGGGCGGCGGCAGCATCACCTCGCCGCAGCGGGCGAGCAGGGGGCCCGCGAGCAGGATCGAGGCGCGGATGCGGACGCAGAGCTCGGGGTCGAGATCCGCAGCGCGGATGCTCTTGGCATGGATATGAAGCGTGTTGCGGGCGGTCCACTCCGCCGCCGCGCCGACCGAGCGGATCAGCTCGACCAGCGTCTCCGTGTCGCGGATCCGCGGCACGTTCTCCAGCGTCACCGGATGCTCGGTGAGCAGCGCGGCGGCGATGATCGGCAGCGCCGAATTCTTGTTGCCGGACGGCTCGATCGAGCCCGAGAGCCGGTGACCGCCCTCGACGATGTACTGGATGGGCGCCACGGTGGTTCTCGCTGTCCTGTTGGGTGGGGCGGGCTACTTCGGAGGCGCAAACTACCGAGATTTGGGCACGGTAGCAATTCGGGCTTGATGGTCGCCACGAAGGAGGTGCGCTCCCTCTCCCGCTTGCGGGGGAGGGCTGGGGTGGGAGTGCTTCAGCGGTGGGGTTGTCGAAATCTACGGAGAATATCCCCGCGAGGAGAAAGCCCTCACCCGCCGCGCGCGGGACGATGCTTCGCATCGCCCGGGGCGCGTCGACCTCTCCCGCAAGCGGGAGAGGTGCAACGAGGTCGGGGCTAGATATCGATCGTCGCGCTGAGCGAATGTTCCTGGATGAAGTCGCGGCGCGGCTCGACCACGTCGCCCATCAGCTTGGTGAAGATGTCGTCGGCCTCGTCGACCTCCTTGACCTTCACCTGGAGCAGCGAGCGCGCATTGGTATCCAGCGTTGTTTCCCAGAGCTGCTCCGGGTTCATCTCACCCAGTCCTTTGTAGCGCTGCAGGGTGACGCCCTTGCGGCCGGCGTCGGTGACCGCTTCGAACAGATCGACCGGACCGTGGACCGTGTGCTCGACGTCCTTGCGCCGAAGGTTGCCGGGGCGGGCATAAACATCCTGCAGCTTGGGCGTAAATTCGTCGAGCTTGCGGGCCTCGGCCGAGCCCAGGAACGCGGAGTCAATGATCGCGACGTCCTTGACCCCGCGCACAGTGCGCTCGAACTGGAAGCCCTGGCCTTCCACGTAGTGGCCGACCCATCCGCGTTCGACATCCTCGGCCTGCTTGTCCAGCCGTCCGGCGACGTATTGGGCGGCCGCGGCGGCCTTGTCGGGATCGCCGTAGATGTCTTTGTTCAGCACGCCCGTGATGGCGGCCTGCTCGACGACCTTGCGGTTGTAGCGGGTGTGCAGATTGCGCAGGATGCTGCGAACGACGCGGGCGTCGTCGATCAGTCCGCGCAGGTCACGGCCGCTGCGGTCGCCGCCAGTGCCGGGCGTGAATATGCAATCATCGAGACCGGTCTCGATCAAATAGTCCTCCAGCGCCCGCTCGTCCTTCAGGTACTGCTCGGACTTGCCTCTGGAGACCTTATAGAGCGGCGGCTGGGCGATGTAGAGATAGCCGCCGTCGATGATGTCGCGCATCTGCCGGTAGAAGAAGGTGAGCAGCAGCGTGCGGATGTGGGCGCCGTCGACGTCGGCGTCCGTCATCACGATGATCTTGTGATAGCGCAGCTTCTCGATCGAGAACTCGTCGCTGATTCCGGTGCCGAGCGCGGTGATCAGCGTGCCGATCTGCTCGCTTCCCAGCATCTTGTCGGGACGCACGCGTTCCACGTTGAGGATCTTGCCGCGCAGCGGCAGCACCGCCTGGAATTCGCGGTTGCGGCCCTGCTTGGCGCTGCCGCCTGCCGAGTCGCCCTCGACGATGAAGAGTTCGGACTTGGCCGGATCCTTTTCCTGGCAGTCGGCGAGCTTGCCGGGCAGCGAGGAGACCGAGAGCGGGCTCTTGCGCGTCAGCTCGCGCGCCTTTCGCGCGGCTTCGCGGGCGGCTGCGGCCTGGATCACCTTGCCGACGATCATCTTGGCTTCGCTAGGGTGCTCCTCGAACCAGGCCTGGAGCGCCTCGTTGAGCACGTTCTCGACCACGGGACGCACTTCCGAGGACACCAGCTTGTCCTTGGTCTGCGACGAAAACTTCGGATCGGGCACCTTGACCGACAGAACGGCGGTGAGGCCTTCGCGGCAATCGTCGCCGGTCAGCGCGATCTTTTCCTTCTTCGCATTGGCCTCGGCATAGCCGTTGACCTGGCGCGTCAGCGCGCCGCGGAAGCCGGCGAGATGGGTGCCGCCGTCGCGCTGCGGGATGTTGTTGGTGAAGCACAGCACGTTCTCGTGGTAGCTGTCGTTCCACCACAGCGCCGCCTCGACGCCGATGCCGTTGGCTTCCGCGCGCACCATGATCGGCGCCGGCACGATCGCCTTCTTGTTGCGGTCGAGATATTTGACGAATTCCTCGACGCCGCCGGAATAGTGCATCTCCTCGCGCTTCTCGACCGCGTGGCGCATGTCGGAGAGGGCGATGTTGACGCCGGAGTTGAGGAAGGCGAGCTCGCGCAGGCGGTGCTCGAGCGTCGCGAAATCATATTCGATGTTCTTGAAGGTGTCGGGCGAGGCCAGGAACGTCACCTCGGTGCCGCGCTTGCCCGGCGCGTCGCCGACCACCACCAGCGGTGCGACGGCATCGCCATGGGCGAACTCGATGTAGTGCTCCTTGTTGTCGCGCCAGATGCGCAAGCCGAGCTTGCTCGACAGCGCGTTCACGACGGAGACGCCGACGCCGTGCAGGCCGCCGGAGACCTTGTAGGAGTTCTGGTCGAACTTTCCGCCGGCATGGAGCTGGGTCATGATGACCTCGGCCGCCGAGATGCCTTCACCCTTGTGGATGTCGACGGGAATGCCGCGGCCGTCGTCGCGCACGGTGACGGAATTGTCGGCATTGAGCACGACATCGACGCGCGTGGCGTGGCCCGCGAGCGCCTCGTCGATCGCGTTGTCGACGACCTCGTACACCATGTGGTGCAGGCCCGAGCCGTCGTCGGTGTCGCCGATATACATGCCCGGGCGCTTGCGGACGGCATCGAGACCCTTGAGCACGCGGATCGATTCCGCCCCGTAATCGCTCGGATTTGAGGGCTCGTTTTCGGCAGGCGTCTGCCGAGCAGGTTCTGTCATAAGAGGCCTTCGAGATGTCGCCCGAATCAGCCGCGCAAAAGGCGCTGATGTGAGGCTATTTGTGCCATGAAAGACCGCTCGCGCCTAGCGCAAAGTATCCTCCGGCAACCCTTTGACTAAATAGGGATTTTTGGCCGGTTTTCAAGCCTCGCAAAGGCCGATTCTGGGCGCCGCAAAAAGCGCGATTCGGACCCTCTTTTTCACCCCCCGAAGGCGTGGATTTTGCGGGGTGGGAAACGGCGTTCCGAGATGCCGCGGCGCCCCGGAACGGGCCACGGGTTCAGTATATCTGGGACGGTTTCTTATCGTCGCTGAGGCCCCAGGCCTCGCCTGAGGCCAGGGTGACGGTATCGGTGCGCACCAGAAGGCCCGACACGCGTAGCTCGTAGGAATACGTGCCGGGTGGCAGATCCAGCACTTGTGGATGATTTTCGCCGCCCGCGATCTTGATGGTTTGATCGTTGATCACAAGCGAAGCCACATCCGGCTTTAGATAGCCGAATATCAGCCGCGCTTGTCCTGATATCGGCAGGACATCGGCCTTGGCTGCAGCCTCCGGATTCCGTTGCGCTAGGCTGACCGTGGTCTCGCCCTTGGCGCGGCCAAGCTTCAGCACGGCCGGGCCCTTCGGGGAGACGAAGGCGAGTTGCACGCGATCGGCGGCGATCATTGCGTCATCCGGCTTCTCCTGCCAGCCGCGCTGTCCGAGCTCTCTGCGGTAGAAGGCGAGCACCTCGCTGAGCTCCGCGGGCACGCGCGCTTCGATCTCGAGCCGGAGCGGGACCTTGGCGTCATGCGCGTGCGTGGTGCGGAATTGGCTGAAGCTGCTTTGCTTCGGTGCCGGCATGTCGACGTCGGGATCTGCCGTCAGCGGCTCCTTCGAACAGCCTGCGAGAAGAGTGAGGGCGCACACCAGCAGCCGCCATCGTGCCGGAACTCTCGTCCCGCGCTTGACCGTTGTCATGCTCCATCTCCGAGAATGTCGCGCGTTGTGATCTTCGCGCGATGCGGCGGCTGCGACACGGTCGCCGCCGCTTCCAGACGACTAGTCGCCCCAGGAACCGGACAGGTTCAACCGGGCCGTTGCAGGCACAGGCGGCGGGATCAATACATCTGCAGCGGAAGCACCTCGCCGGTCGGACCCACCATCAGGCCCCAGGCATCGCCGGCGGCGACCGTGAGGGTCTCGGTGCGGGCGGGACGCCCCGGTACGCGCAGCGCATACTGATACTTGCCGGGCGCCAGATCGAGCATCGGACCTTTCGGCGATTGCGGGCCGCCGGCGCCGGCCGCGATCTTGATGGTCTGCTTGTTGATCGTGAGCGATGCTTCCTTCGGCCCGATATTGCCGAGCATCACCCTGGCCTGGCCCGGCTTGGGCATGATGTCCGCCTTGGTCGCGGCATCCGGATTCTTCTGCGCCAGATTGACTGTGGTCTCGCCTTTGGCGCGACCAAGCTTGAGCACGGCCGGGCCCTGCGGCGAGGTGAAGTCGATCTGCGCGCTATCTGCGGACACGGTGGCACCGTCGGCCTTTTCCTGCCAGCCGAGCTTTCCAAGCTCGGTGCGGTAGAACGCCAGCACGTCGCCGAGCGGGGCGGGGATGCTGGCCTCCAGCTCGCGGCGGAACGGCGTCTCGCTGCCCGGCAGTTTCGTGGTGGCGAGCGAGGTCGACGAACGCTGCGTCGGCACGGGCAGCTGGGATTCGGTGTCCGGCTTGAGCGGTTCGGATGACTTGGCCTGCACCTCCGCAGGCTTGGCCGCAGTCACCCTTAGGCCCGAACCCTCGGCACTGACCCGCACCTTGGGGCCCATCTGCATCACGGTGAAGGAGATCGACTTGCCGCTTCTGGCAAACTCCAGCATCGCCATGTTGGGCTGGTTGATGACCGAAGGCCGCTCGTTCCAGCCCAATGGCTTCAGCGAGGCCCGGTAGAACGCGGTCAGCGCCTTCACGCTCGATGTGGACGAGAATTCGAGGCTGCCGTCGCTGCCTTCGAACTTCACGCCCTCGGCGTTCTCCGGCAGCGGCACCGGCGTCTTGCTGTCGGCGAGCGCGTTGAGCGGGACATCGGACAGCGCGGCCGCCTGCACCTTGCGCCGCGCCTCGTCGGCGGCGATGACCTGCTTTGCGGCTGCCGCGGCATCGCTGAAGAATCTGTCGTCAGCCTCCTTCTTTGCCTTGGCGCGGGCGGCAAGGGCTGATTCCTTCACCTGCGCGGTCAGGCTGACCATGGTGAAATCGTATTTGCGGCCAAGCCGCAGCACGCCGGCTTCCTCGGCGTTGGAGATCTTGATCGCCACCTCGTCGCCGGGCGCGAGCGGCGCGCTGCCGTCCTCCTGCCAGCCGCGCGCGGCGAGCTCGCGATGATAGAAGGCCAGCACCGCGGGCAGCTCGGCCATCGCGGCCGCCGACATCTCGCGCTTGTTGGAGCTTGCGCTGCCGAGCCCCCTCGACGACTTGGTGAAAGTTGGCCGCGGCAGCCCGGCGGCGTCGCTGTCGGCCTTGAGATCGAAGGGAAGCGCGAAGGGCGCGACGCGGATGTCGACATTGGTGCGGCCGTCGTCGCGGCGCGTCAGCGTCAGCATGACGGGCTTCTGCTTGTAGAAGCCGGTGACCTCACTGTCGGGATGCTCGTAGAACACGCGTAAGCCGTTGGGAACGGTCTCATCCAGGCTGGTCGTCCAGCGCGCGGCCGTTTCCGGCGTGAGCTTGCGCCAGCCGATCGCTTCCATCTGGCTGGCGTAAAAGTCCGATGTCGTATCGAGCGCGCTGGGCGCGATGCAGCCGAGATAGGGCCTTGTGCCATCGAACACGATGTCGCTCGCGCCGTCGGGGAACGGCACGTTGCCGTAGATCCGGTCGGTCGAATAGTAGACCACGGACTGGTCGGGCCGGCCGAGAGCCTGCGTGAAATGAACGGACAGGCCCTGCCGTCCCTTCTTGAAATTCAGCGTGGTGCTCTTCTCCTCCATTGGCCGTACATAGGGCACCCAGCCGGCGGCGCTGAGGAGCTTCTTCACCGCCGGCGACGTCACGGATTCCGGCGCCGGCATGCGATATTCGACGCGGTAGGGATCGGGGCGCGAATTATCCTCCACCGCACCATCGAGCTGCGGCAGCGCGTGAACGTCGACAATGCCATCGTCGGCGCGTGCGGGCAGAGACGCGCTCGCCATGAGCAGAAGGCCGCAGGCAAGCAGCCGCCAGCGTGCCGGGACCTGCGTCCCGCGCTTGATGATCGACATCGCTAAAAACTCCTGGATTTCGCGCGGGTCGATCCCTCGCGCAATTGCAGGCTGCGACACCGTCGGCGCGGCCTCAGACGAGAAGTCGCGGCGGGAACCCGTGAGGTTCAAAAGGGCTCAATACAGCAGGAGCGGCGACCATGCGTCACCGTCGGGCCCGACGGTGAGCTCCCAGGTATCGCCGGCAGCGACGTCGAGGACATTCGTGGTGGCTGGATGGCCCGGCACGCTCATCTCGTAGGAATATTTGCCGGGCTGCAGATCCAGCGACACCGCATGGGCGCCGGCGGCGCGCTTGATGGTCTGCTCATTGATCGTGAGCGTGGCGTCCGTCTTGCTGATATTGGCGAACACCAGCTTGGCCTGGCCGGGTTCGGGCATGACGTTCGCGTCGGTTGCGACCAATGCGTTCTTCTGCACGAGCTTGACCGTGGTGCTGCTGTCCTTGCGGTGGAGCTCCAGCAGCGCTGGTCCCAGCGGGGAGGCGAAGGCGAGCTGGACGTGATCGGCGGCGATCACCGCGCCGTCGCGCTGCTCCTGCCAGCCGAGCTTGCTGAGCTCGGTGCGATAGAAGGCGAGCACGTTGCCGAGCTCGGCGGGTACGGTGGCCTCCAGTCTGATACGAAGCGGCGCTTTAACGCCCTGCACCACGGTGGTGTGGGTCCCCCTGTAGCTGTAACGGGTCGGCGCGGGCAGCTTGGCCTCGGGGTCCGGCGTGAGCTCTGCGGAAAACAGCCGCGGCAGATCCGGCACAAAGGCGCCGGCGGTTGCCGCGAGCATGCAGCTTGCGAGCAGGGCGAGCCCGCACGCAAACGCCCGCCATCGTGCCGGGGCTTGCGCCCCGGGCCTTACCGTCCGCATCTCACTCTCCAAGAGATTGCGATTCATGTCATCGCGCAGTCACGGCTGCGACGTCGTCGGCGCGGCCTCCGACAGCTAGTCGCGGCGGGAAATCGTCGGGTTCAATGGCGTTCTAGCGCCGGGCGGAGACGCGTCCGCTCTCGACGTCAAAGACTTCGCCCCCGGCGCCGATCTCGGCGAAAGCGGCCGGGTCCGCGCCGGTCAGCCAGACCTGCGCGCCGAGCTTCTTCAGCTCCTCGAACAGCGCGGCGCGGCGGTTCGGATCGAGATGGGCGACGACCTCGTCGAGCAGCAGCAGCGGCACGATGCCGGTCATCTCGGCGACCAGCGTCGCGTGCGCCAGCACGAGGCCGATCAGAAGCGCCTTCTGCTCGCCGGTCGAGGCATCGCGCGCCGGCATTCCTTTCGGCGCGTAGATGACCTGGAGATCGGTCAAATGCGGGCCGTCGGTGGTGCGGCCGGCGATGGCGTCGCGCGGACGGTTGTCGCGCAGGATCTGGCGGTAGCGGTCCTCGACCGACGTCGCGGTCTCCCGGAGCAGCGCGTTCTCCATCCAGCCGTCGAGCGCGATCTGCGCCGAAGGAAAGGCGGAAGCCTGCGCGCGCGCGTTCAGCATGCCGGTCAGCCTTGCTGCGGTCTGGCCGCGGGTTGCTGCGACCGCGACCGCAAGCTCGGCGGTCTCGCGCTCGATCGCGTCACACCAATGGTCGTCGTAATTGCGCGTCTCGAGCAGGCGGTTGCGCGAGCGGAGGGAGCGCTCGAGCGCGTTGATGCGGCTGGAATGCTCGCTGTCGATGGCGAGCACCAGGCGGTCGAAGAAGCGCCGTCGCTCGGAGGCCGCGCCCATGAACAGCCCGTCCATCGCCGGCGTCAGCCACACCATGCGGATGTGGTCGCCGAAGGCGGCCGCCGAATTCACCGGCTCGCGGTCGATGCGGCAACGCCGGGTCACGGCAGCGTCGGCGCGCGGCGGCTCGATGCCGGTGCCGAGCGTGGCGAGGCCCAATGCGCCCTCGACCTGCGCAGACACGGCCCAGGAGCCGTCGCCCTGATTGTCGGCAACGTCCTCCAGCGTCGCACGGCGCAGGCCGCGCCCCGGCGACAGGAACGAGATCGCCTCGATGCAATTGGTCTTGCCCGCCCCGTTCGGCCCGACCAGCGCCACCATGTCAGCCGCCGTCTCGAGCCCCGCCGCCCGATAATTGCGAAAATGCGTCAGCGTCAGGCGATGAATGCGGGAGGGGGTCATTTTAACTCGTCATTGCCGGGCAGTGCCTTTCCCTCCCCCCTTGTGGGGGAGGGTGGCGCCTCACGAAGTGAGGCGACGGGTGAGGGGTATGTTACCGCGTGGCGAGCTTTGCAAGAATGTCTTCCAGCACAGCCGCGGGCTGTTGCAACACCTCGTTGTTCCAGTAACGCGCTATGGCGAAACCTGCCGCGGACAAGGCTGCGTCACGAGTTGCGTCGCCTTGTGATTCCGCATGTTGGCTTCCGTCAATCTCGATCACGAGCCTCTTCTCGAAACAGACAAAGTCGAGAATGTAGTTCTTGAACGGCTCCTGTCGGCGAAACTTGAAAGTGGAGAGCCGACGATCCCTCAACAAGCGCCACATTGCCCTCTCGGCGTCAGTCGGCTCGTGCCGCATCTTCCTTGCAAATTGGCGGAGAGGCGGGGCGATCGGTCGATGGGACGGGTCTCGTGGCACCAACCCCTCACCCAAGTGAGCTTGCGTCAAACATTGGTGCAGCCCTCTCCCACAGGGGGAGAGGGCGCAGTAACGTGCATCGCGCGCGGTTCTAAGGGCAGTGTGTGCTGGCGAGGGAGCACGTCCCTCACACCCGCATCGGCATCAGCACGTAGAGCGCGCTCTTGTCGTCGCGGTCCTGGACCAGGGTGGGCGAGCCGGGGTCGGCGAGCCTGAGGGTCGCGACCTCGCCTTCGATCTGGGCGGCGATGTCGAGCAGATAGCGGGAGTTGAAGCCGATATCGAGGGCGTCGGAGGCGTATTCGACCTCGAGCTCTTCGGTCGCGCTGCCGGAATCCGGATTGGTCACCGACAGCACCAGCTTGCCCGGCGACAGCGACAGTTTCACCGCCCGGCCGCGCTCGCTGGAGATGGTGGAGACGCGGTCGACCGCGTTCTCGAAATCCTTCTTGTCGACGACGAGCTCCTTGTCGTTGCCTTGCGGGATCACGCGGCCGTAGTCGGGGAAGGTGCCGTCGATCAGCTTCGAGGTCAGCACGACGTTGCCGATCGTAAAGCGGATCTTGGCCTGCGACAGCTCGATCGTCATCTCGGCTTCGGTGTCCTCGATCAGGCGCTGCACCTCGCCGACCGTCTTGCGCGGCACGATCACGCCGGGCATGCCGTCGGCGCCCTTGGGCTGGACCAGGTCGAGCTGGGCGAGGCGGTGGCCGTCGGTGGCGACGCCGCGCAGGGTCGCGGCCTTGGCGGTGCCGGCGGCGTGCAGATAGATGCCGTTGAGATAATAGCGCGTCTCCTCGGTCGAGATCGCGAACTGGGTGCGGTCGATCAGCCGCTTGACGTCCTTGGCGGCGAGCGAGAACGAATGCGACATGTCGCCGGCGGCCAGATCCGGGAAATCATTCTCCGGCAGGGTCTGGAGCGTGAAGCGCGAGCGGCCGGCGCGGATCGCCAGCACGGCGCGGTCGCCGTCGGCCTCGAGTACGATCTGGGAGCCGTCCGGCAGCTTGCGCACGATGTCGTAGAACATGTGCGCCGGCACCGTGGCGGAGCCGGCGGTCGCGGTTTCCGCGGGCAGCGTTTCCGTCACCTCGAGGTCGAGGTCGGTCGCCTTCAGCGACAATTTCGCGTTCTCGGCCCGGACCAGCACGTTGCCGAGGATCGGAATCGTATTGCGGCGCTCGACCACGCGGTGGACATGGCCCAGCGATTTCAGGAGTTGCGCGCGTTCGACCGTAACCTTCATTGCACTACTCGCCCGATCCCCAAGATGAAAAAAGCCGGGCGGCCGAAAAGCGCGCCGCGGCACCGAAGACCCCGACAGGCCGGGGTCTCCAGCCGATATGACCAAAGCCGTCAGGGTCGCGCAAGGTGGCGCGGATGGCCCCCGGTTTCAAGGGATCGGGGGGCAGTTCCCCACGATTTACAGGCAAAAACACCCGCCGCCGCTCAGGCATAGGTCTGCTCCCTCGCCCCGCTTGCGGGGAGAGGGTTGGGGTGAGGGGAGTTACCGCAAGGGAGGTGAGAGTTGGACGCGCCGAGAGTCCCCCTCACCCGGAATCCGCGCTGCGCGCGTATTCCGACCTCTCCCCGCAAGCGGGGAGAGGTGAAAGAAATAGGCGTTTATTCCTGAAGCTGGCGCTTCAGCGACTCGACTTCCTCGGACAGCGCGGTGTCCTTGGAGACCAGCGCCTCGATCTTGCGCACGGCGTGCAGCACCGTGGTGTGGTCGCGTCCGCCGAAGCGGCGGCCGATTTCGGGCAGCGAGCGCAGGGTCAGCGTCTTGGCGAGGTACATCGCCACCTGGCGCGGACGGACCACGTTGGCGGTGCGGCGCGAGGACAGCAAGTCGGAGCGGCTGACATTATACTGCCGCGCCACCACGCGCTGGATGTCCTCGATCTTGATCCGCTTCGGCTCCTGCGGCCGGACCAGGTCGCGCACCTCGCGCTCGGCCATCTCCAGTGTCACCGGCTGGTTGTTGAGCTTGGAATGCGCCAAGAGCCGGTTGATCGCGCCTTCGAGGTCGCGGCCGTTATGGGTGATGGTGCGGGCGAGATAATGCAGCACCTCCTCCGGCACGTCGAACGTCGCATGATGGGCGCGGGCGGCGGCGACGCGCGACTTGAGGATGCCGTGGCGCAGCTCCTCGCCGAGCGAGCCCATCTCGACCACGAGGCCGCCGGCCAGCCGCGAGCGCACGCGGTCATCCAGGCTTTCGAGATCGGACGGCGGACGGTCGGCCGCGATCACGACCTGGCGGCCGGCGTCGATCAGCGCGTTCAGCGTGTGACAGAACTCGGCCTGCGTCGACTTGCCCTGCAGGAACTGGAGATCGTCGATCACCAGCACGTCGATACCGCGCAGCGCTTCCTTGAAGGCGAGTGCCGTCTGCGTCTTCAGCGCGGCGACGAAGCCGTACATGAACTTCTCGGCCGTGAGATACAGCACCTTGCGCTCGTTGCCGGAATTGCCGGCCCAGGTCACCGCCTGGAGCAGGTGCGTCTTGCCGAGGCCGACGCCGGCATGGATGTAGAGCGGGTTGAACATGACGGGATCGCCGCGACGTCCTTCGGCAACCTGGCGCGCGGCTGCATGGGCCAGTGTGTTGGAGCGGCCGATGACGAAGCTCGCAAAGGTCAGGCGCGGATCGAGCGGCGAGCCGCCGAGCGCGTCATGATTGGCCGAGACCGGCGCGGTCGCAGTCGAGCGCAGCTCCGGCGCAGGCGCGCGGCGTGTTTCGACCGGCACCGGGGCTTCCTTCGGCGGCGCGACCGGGCGCACCGCGGAGCGCACGGTGAGATCGATGCGATGCACTTCCGGCATCTCGGCCTGCCAGCACGACAGCACGCGCTCGGCATAATGGGCCTGGATCCAGCTCTTCAGGAAGCGCGTGGGAACCGAGAGCCGCACGCTCTCATCCTGCACGTCTTCGAGATCCATGCGCGCAAACCAGCTCGTATAGATGTCTTCGCCGACGCTCGAGCGCAGCCGACCCTTCACGCGTGACCAGCGATCCTGTTCCGATGTGTTCATCGTCAAAACTTCTCTTGAGAGATATAGTTGCGTTGTGAGCGCCATGCAGGGTTCCTGCCATAGGGTTCCTGGCATGGCGCGACCTCAAAGCGAGTCCATCGTCAGACATGGCTCGACCGTTCGGCGAGAACGCCGCGTCCGATCAGCGATGTCAGAGATGGAGGGGTCGCGAGGTCAGCGCGTACTCGGCGCTCCGTCACACGCGGGAGGCTGGGTGTCCGACGGATTTAAAACGGCATCGTTGGAATGGAAAACCTGTTTCAATACCGCGTTCTGTCCGTAAGACATGATACCTCCCCGTCCTGCCGTGATTGCTCACGGCAAGGTCCTGCGTGTCCTGAAGACATCCGCGGCTAAAGTCGCCGATGTCCTGCCCGTCTGCACTGTTCGTTCGCCCGGCTTCGCCAATCACGCGTGTCGGGGTAGTCTCAAGATGTCTCTCGTTTGCGCTTGGATCTCGCTTGGAGACATTCAGACAAAGAGCTACCATTCCCATGTTGCTATGGGTTTTGAACCGACAATCGCTTGTTGAAGCGTCGCCAACGTGCACACCGCCGCCGATTTGCACGCTCGCCCCGTTTCCAAAACCGCGCTGGTCTCAAGATCGTGGGCGCCGCGAACGACTTAAGGAATACACTAAGCGGAAAGACTCGCAACGAAATTGATTCACACTCGATGCATCAAAAAACTTGACCAGCGTTAACGCCGCGCGCGACTTGTGCACAGGCTCGTGACCAAGTTTTTGGATTCGTGCACAGAATCGAAAATGCGCCGCGTCATGTGACAAATCCTCGTCACAGCCAAAAATTTTTTACAAAATCGTCACGCGCGCGACGTGCAGACGAATTTTCCAAATGCTTGTGATCGCTATGTCGATAAGTGATTAGCGAGACACCGTTTTTTGAGTCTCGTTTCACAGGGTAACTCCATCGCACGATGTGTCCCGGTGAAACTACGGTGTGCAGAACCTGGCGCGCGTGCAGGTGCGAGTTGGGCCCGCCTCGCAAGGGTTTTTCGCAGCGCAGCGCAGCGAAAGTTTCCGCTGTTGCAATATCACCCGCAACGAGGCTGGAGGTAAAATTGCGGAACGCATCATAGTGCGGAGATGCAAATCCTCCAATCGAGGATTGGCGCGTGACTGCTTGCGTGAATATGACAGGCAGCAAAAAGCCCGGCGCGAGGCCGGGCTGATTGACGAACGCGATGTCGAGCGGATCAACCGATCGGATGATTGCAACCAGTCGCTTGGCGAGCCTGGTCCGCGAACTTGCTTCGCGAACTTACTTGGCGAGCTTGGCGATCTGCGCGGTGAGCCGCGAGACTTTGCGGCTGGCATTGTTCTTGTGAATGATGTTGCGCTGCGCGGCGCGCATCAAGGCGGGCTCGGCATTCGCCAGCGCCTTCACGGCGGCGGCGCGGTCGCCGGTCTTGATGGCTTCCTCGACGTTGCGCACGGCGCCACGCATCTGGGTGCGGCGCGACTTGTTGACGGCGGTGCGGCGGGCGATCTTGCGCGTCGCTTTCTTGGCGGAGGTGGTATTGGCCATGGTCTCAATGTCCTTTGCGGGTACCGGTCGCGTCTTGGTCGGGTAGCGCCGGCTTGCTTGACCGCGTAATCGACGCTCGGATTTAGGGTGTTCGGTTCAAGGCTGTTCCCGGAACATGAGGCCTCAAAGAGCCTGCAACTGCTCAAAGAACAGCGGCGGCAGGATTGCGCCCGCCGCCAGTTGGCGCCCTTATAGAGAGGGTCTTTGGCACCGTCAACGCTTTCAAGACCCGGAAAACCGGCTCTGGCGGCCTGAATGGGTGCCGTAACGCCCTGAAGAGGTTGAATTTCTGCCGTCGCCCGGCTATTGGCTGGCGGCGTTTCTTTGGGTCCTCCGACCGGACGACCATATAAGGTGAGGCATGATCCGCGGCTTTTTCCGACTGATTGGGCTGTTGCTGCTCGCCGGCGGGTTCATCTTCATGGTCTATGACGGCGCCCGCTGGGTGGCCGACCAGACCCTCAAGTTCACCCGGTTCGGCCAGTTCTGGAACGACATCAATCAGGCCAGCCAGTCGGCGTTCCGGACCTGGGTCGAGGCCAAGGCGCCCTGGCTCTGGACCTCGGTGATCCGCCTTGTGCTGGATCAGCCGGTGTTCGCCGTCCTCGGCATCCTGGGCATCCTCCTGATGATCCTGTTCCGCCCGCGCAAGCCGCTGATCGGCTATTCCCGGGACTGAGTCCCGCGCGCGGCGCCGCGTAACAAGGCTGCCCCTTCGCGCGTAAACGCCTATATTCCCACCTGATCGCGAGCACGCCGCCTGAGCGCCTGGCTTTTCGAGTCGGCACAAGCGACGGACAGCTCGTTCTTCGGAGATCCGACCATGCTGTTCATGCGCAAGACCACCGCATTGCCGAGCGCAACTGAGGCGCTGCCGGGCCGTGCGCAAGCCATCCCGACCGCGAGCACCCATTTCGTCAACGGCAGCAAGTTGCAGCCGCCTTATCCCGCCGGCCTCGAGCAGGCCGTGTTCGGGCTCGGCTGCTTCTGGGGCGCCGAGCGCAAGTTCTGGGAGCTTGGCGATGGCGTTTACACCACCGCCGTCGGCTATGCCGGCGGCCACACGCCGAATCCGACCTATGAGGAGACCTGTTCGGGACGCACCGGCCACACCGAAGTGGTGCTGGTCGTGTTCGATCCGAAGAAGGTCTCCTACGAGAAGCTCTTGAAGACGTTCTGGGAGAGCCACAACCCGACGCAGGGCATGCGCCAGGGCAACGACGTCGGCACGCAGTACCGAAGCGCGATCTACACTTACTCGGATGCGCAGAAGAAAGCGGCCGACGAGTCGAAGGCGCTCTACCAGAAGGCGCTCGCGGCCAAGGGCCTCGGTGCCATCACCACCGAGATCGCGCCCGCCGGCGCATTCTATTTCGCCGAGGACTACCATCAGCAATATCTGGCGAAGAACCCCGCCGGCTATTGCGGCCTCGGCGGCACCGGCGTGTCCTGCCCGATCGGCGTCGGCGTGAGCGCGTAAGTCAGCTCCGGACTCGCTGCACCTCTCCCGCTTGCGGGAGAGGTCGGCGTGCCCGGGCGATGCGAAGCATCGTCCCGCGCGCCGGGTGAGGGCTCTATCCCCCGGGGGACTGTCCCGTTGTGGCGACACCCTCTCCCCAGCCCTCTCAGCGCGAGCGAAGCTCGTCGCGCCCCGCATCCGCCTTCGCCAAGGCTTCGGCGGACAAGAGCGGGAGAGGGAGCGCAGTGTGCCCGTTGCTCGCAGCGCCCCAGCCCCCTCAACGCTTTATTAACCATAACCGGTGCATCACTGGAGCCGTCTCGTTTCGAGGGATAGGTCCGGTGCCGGTTGCACGCGCGTTTCGATGGTCGATGTTGGCAGCGTCCGCCGCGCTTGCCCTTGGCGGCTGCATGCAGACCGCCGGTCCCGTCGCGGTGATGCAGCCGCGCGCCGATCTCGATTCGATGGCCTACGGCCAGCCCTACAACGCGCCGCAGCCGGTTGTCGTCGCCGACGGTGGCGGCGCCATCGGCGCGCTGCGCAATTCCTTTGCCTCCGCGCCTGCGCCGATGCCGGTCGGCTACGCCGCGCCGATGGGAGCGCCGGTCCGTTATGATGCCTCCTACCATCTCGATGCCGGCGACAAGCTGCGCGTCGTGGTCTATGGCCAGGAAGGTCTCACCAACAGCTACGCGATCGATGCCGGCGGCTCCATCACCATGCCGCTGATCGGCGCGGTGCCGGCCCGTGGCCGCACCACGGCGGGCCTCGCCGGTGAAATCGCCGCGCGCCTGCGCAACGGTTACATCCGTGAGCCCTCGGTCGCCGTCGAGATCGAGGCCTATCGCCCGTTCTTCATTCTCGGCGAAGTCTCGGCGCCCGGCCAATATCCCTACGTGCCGAACATGACGGTCGAAAGCGCCGTCGCCATCGCCGGCGGCTTCTCGCCCCGCGCCAAGCGCGACGTGGTCACCGTCACGCATACCGAAGCCGGCGGCTCGATGCGCGCCGTGGTTCCGCTCGGCACGCCGTTGGCACCGGGCGACACCGTGTTCGTCGGCGAGCGCTGGTTCTAGCTCTCTCGTCATTCCGGGGCGCGCGTAGCGCGAGCCCGGAATCTATTTCCCCACCATCTCTGACGCACGGTGGATTCCGGGCCTGCACCGCTGCGCGGCGCATCCCGGAATGACGGCAGGGATGATGTCGGCGGCCTCGCGACCTATCTCCTGAAATCCAGCCGCCCTTCCGGAAAACATCCGTCGATGCGCGCGGCATCGACCACGCGCCCGACCCACGGCCGCGTGATCGCAGGGTTGGTCAGGTTGATGTACTTGCCGACCAAGCGATCCGCGCCCTCGCGCACAGCGTCGATCAGCCCGTGCCGGCGGCCGTTGTCCCAGTCGAAACGCAGATAGATCCGGTTCCCCGCGACGCGAATTTCCGCGCGGCCATGCTTCCACATCTCCGGCGTATCGCCCGCGATGGTTGGATCAGCGCCGCCGTTCCAGCGGCTTGCCCAGATGCCTTCAAGCGGATCGGCGCGCGAAGAAATGTCTGCCCAATGCGCCGCATTGACGTCGGCTGCATCGCCGGAAAGCGTGGCGGCCGCGGCGTAGCTCATGACGTCAGAATCGTCCGGGCCGGGGACGTCCATCGTGCCGAAGGGGTTGCGGATGACGAGGTTCGTGTTGATCTGCTGCATGACGATCTCCCGGCGTATGTTGGCTTGATCGGCCAGCTCTAGCGCCGGGGGCAAGGTGCGGCCACCCGATTCCCGCTCTCTCCTCTGGTCATTCCGGGGCGCGCGTAGCGCGAACCCGGAATCCATCGCGCCTCCGACTTTGACGCATGATGGATTCCGGGCCTGCACCGCTTCGCGGCGCATCCCGGAATGACGGAGGAGAGAGTCGCCCGCGCTACGTCGTCAAATGCTTCGCGAAGAATTCCATGCTGCGTGGCCAGGCGATGTCGGCACTCGCCTTGTCGTAGCTCGCGCGCTCGTCGCAATGAAAGCCGTGCTGGGCGCCGGGATAGATGAAGACCTCCACGTCCGGCCGTTTCGCCTTGACGGTCTCGACGTCGGTCAGGGGAATGCCGGCATCCTTCTCGCCGAAATGCAGTTGCGTCGGCACCTTCGGCGTCTCGTCGGCAAAGCGCACGACCGCGCCGCCGTAATAGCCGATCGCGGCCTTCAGGCCCGACAGCCGCGTCGCTGCGACGAAGGCGACGCTGCCGCCGAGGCAAAAGCCGATGATGCCGACCGGGCCGACGCCCTTCACCGCATCGATCGCGGCTTGGGTGTCGCGCAGCATCGCGGCCCAGTCGGGGCTGGCGACGAACTTGCGCGCTTCGGCGATCTCATCGGGCGTATAGCCCGACTGGAAATTGGGCGAGGTGCGGTCGAAGATCGACGGCGCGATCGCGACATAGCCTTCGCTCGCCAGCCGATCGCAGACCGAGCGGATGTGATGATTGACCCCGAATATCTCCTGGATCACCACCACCGCGCCCTTCGGGTTGCCTGCGGGATCGGCGCGATAGCCGCCCAGCTGGAAATTGTCGGAGGCCGTCAGTCTGATGTCTTGTCCCACGCGGGTTGTCCTTCTTTGTTATTGCGAACTCAGCTCTCTCCCCTCATCCTGAGGAGCGCGCCCTTCGCGCGCGTCTCGAAGGATAGAGGCCGAGCTGCGAGAGGCGGGCCTGCATGGTTCGAGACGCGCGTTCCGCGCTCCTCACCATGAGGGGTGACAGTTATTCCCACATCCAGTTCTCGCCGTAGTCCTCCTTCCATCCCGCCAGCCGTCCGTGGCGGAATTGCAGGAACAGGCGGTGGCGGTAAGGGATCAAGCCGCTGCCGCCGATGTTGCGAAGCGCGAGGTAGATCTCGTTGCCGGGACGTCCCCGTACATATTGCAGCGGCTGCCCCAGGGCTCGCGCGCTCTGCTCGGCGTCCATGCCGAAGGCGAGCGGTGTGTTGTTCGACAAGGTCGCGACGAAGGGCCGGCGCGGCGGCATGGTGCCAAACGGCTCGGCCTGCACAGGCGCCGAGAAAAGTGTCGCCACGACGCCCGCAACCAACATCGCTCGCTTCATCGCCTCAGGTCCCCGTCCGGCCGGCCTATTGCGGCAAGTTCTTCAGGAAAGGCACGACCGCGTCAACAAAAGCCTTGGGCTGATCGATGTTGACGGCGTGTCCGGCGGCGGGGATCACGACCTTTTGTGCGCCGGGGATCTTGGCCGCCATGTAGTCGGATGCGGCCAGGAACGACGTGTCGTCGGCGCCGACCACGATCAACGACGGCACCGTGATATCGGGAAGCAGCTCGATCACCTTCGCATCGCGCTGGGTCAGCATGCCGCGTGCGGCGAGCGCCAGCCCGCTGGCGTTGCGATGACTAGCGGAGGCGCGCTCGTGCGTCGCCGCCTTCAGCACGTCGAGACCTTCGCGCTCGAGCCTGTCGGCGGTGGCAAGCGCCCGTGCGTTCCAGGCCTCGCGTGCATCGTCCTTCTTGAAGCCCGGGCCGGTGTCGATGATCAGCAGAGCGCGGACGCGTTGCGGATAAGCGCGCGTGAAGGCGAGCGACATGTAGCCGCCGAGCGACAGCCCGCCGATGACGGCGCGCTTCGAGCCGACGGCATCGAGGATCGCAGCCATGTCGCCGACGGTGAGCGCTTCGCTATAGGCCTTGGGATCGTCGGGATAGTCGGACTGGCCGTGGCCGCGCATGTCCCACAAGACAAGCTTGTGGTCCTTCGCCAGTGCATCGACCTGCTCACGCCACATCGCTGAGGTCGATGAGTAGCCGTGCGTGAGCAGCAGCGGCGGCCCGTCGCCATGGACCTCGTAATAGATTCCGACGCCGTCCCGATCGATCTTCGGCATTTCTCCCGCCTTTATTGTTTGTTTCGTCGCGGCCATCCTAGCCGCCGGGTTACCTCGAAGAAACCGCCTGAAGGCGATGGCATGCATGCTTGACGCGAGGTCTGCCGCTTTCCTTTGCATCATGCGCGCTGCGTCAGTTCCGTTCTCGCAACGCACAACATGCAAAGGCCGAGATGGCTTCGATCAATTCCAGATTGCATTTGCCTCTGCGGCGGAACGCGATCATTCTTGCGATCAAGGTTGACGCCAGCCCGGTGGGCGTCCGCCAATACAAGTTGCCGCCGTAAGCGGCTTCATGCACCGGCAGGGGAAGACGCCTATGCCAACTCTCACCATCAACGGGCGGAGTCTGTCCGTGGATGCGGCGAACGACACGCCGCTCCTCTGGGCTATCCGCGAGCAATTGCAGATGACCGGCACCAAGTTCGGCTGCGGTGCCGGCCTGTGCGGTGCCTGCACGTGCACGTCAACGGCGAAGCCGTGCGCTCGTGCCAGACCATGGTCGGCGACGTCGCCGGCAAGAAGATCACCACCATCGAAGGCCTCTCCGCCAAGGGCGATCATCCGCTCCAGAAGGCATGGATCGCCGAGCAGGTTCCGCAATGTGGCTACTGCCAGTCCGGGCAGATCATGCAGGCAGCCTCGCTGCTCGCGAAGAATGCCAATCCGACCAAGGAAGAGGTCGTCGCACACATGGACGGCAATCTCTGCCGCTGCATGACCTATTCGCGGATACAGAAGGCAATCATGCGTGCCGCAACCGAGATGCGCACTGCATCCGCCTCCGGCAATGAGCGGAGGTCCACATGAATAAGCACGTGAACAACGTCGCCCCCGGGACGACCGATCTCAGCCGCCGCTCCTTCCTCGTCGGCACCGCCGCGTCCGGCCTCGTGCTCGGCTATGCCGGCATGCCCGGCATCGATCCGGCGTCGGCCGCCGCGCCCGCCAATTTCGAGCCGAGCGTCTGGTATGCGATCTCGCCTGACGGTCTCGTCACCGTGACCTGCGGCAAGGCCGACATGGGCCAGCACATCGCCTCCACCATGGCGCAGATCGTCTGCGAGGAGCTGGGCGCGAAATGGAGCGACATGCGCGTGCAGCTCGCCTCCAACGATCCGAAGTTCAACGATCCCGTACTGGGGGCGCAGATCACCGGCGGCAGCTGGTCAACCATGATGAATTTCGAGGCGATGAGCCGGGCGGGCGCTGCCGGCCGCATTGCGCTGACGGAAGCGGCGGCCGCAGCCATGGGCCTGCCGCCCTACTTCAAGGACCAGCTGGTGGTGCGCGACTCCATGGTCTCGCATCCGAAGTCGAAGAAGCAGATGTCGTTTGCCGAGATCGTCAAGAGCGGCAAGGCGACCAAGACCTTCACGCCGGACGAGCTCAAGGCGATCAAGCTGAAGACGCCGGATCAATACACCATGATCGGCGTGTCGGTGCCGCAGCTCGACATCCCCTCCAAGACCAACGGCACCGCCAAGTACGGCATCGACGTGATGCTGCCGGGCATGGTCTACGGCAAGGTGGTGACCCCGCCGGTGCGCTTCGGCGCCACGGTGAAATCGGTCGACGACAGCGAAGCAAAGAAGGTGCCCGGCTTCATCAAGGCCATCATCCTCGACGACAAGACCGGAACCACCTCCGGCTGGGTGGTCGCGGTGGCCGGCACCTATGCCAACGCGCGCAAGGCGGCGGATGCGCTGAAGATCGCCTATGACGGCGGTCCGAACGCCAAGCTGTCGAGCCAGTCGCTGCTCGACGAGGCCAAGCGGCTCCAGGGCCTCGAGGATTCCGGCCAGTTCTTCGTCAAGGACGGCGATCCCAATGCGGCCTTCGGTTCGGCGGCCAAGGTGGTGGAGGCCGAGTACACCACCAGCATCAACATCCACACGCCGCTGGAGCCGATGAACGCCACCGCGGAGTTCAAGGGCGACATCCTGCACATCTATTCCGGCAACCAGTTCGCGACGCGCTCCGGCGCGATCGCCGCGGGCGCGGCCGGGATCGATCCGAAGTTCGTGGTGATGCACCAGCATTGGCTGGGCGGCGGCTTCGGCCGGCGTCTCGATGCCGACATGATGATTCCGGCCGTGCAGGCGGCAAAGGCGGTCGGCAAGCCGGTGAAGGTGATCTATTCGCGCGAGAACGACATGACGATGGATTTCTCGCGTCCGCTCACCTACCAAAAGGTGAAGGCCGGCGTGGACGGCGACGGCAAGCTCATCGCGCTCAGCCACGACGTCGTCTCCGCCTGGCCGACCGCGCGCTGGGGAATCCCCGATTTCCTGACGCCATCGGTCGACAAGAAGGGGCCGCTCGACAGCTTCACGGTGAACGGTGCCGACTTCTTCTACACCGTGCCCAACCATTATGTGCGCGCGATCAAGAACGAGCTCGCGCACAACGCGACGCCGTCCGGGCAGCTTCGCTCGGTGGCGCCCGGCTGGACGTTCTGGGCGGTCGAAAGCATGATCGACGAGATCGCGGCTGCGACCGGCAAGGATCCCGCGCAGTTCCGCATCTCGCTGCTCGACGGTGCCGGCAAGAACGACGGCGGGGCGCAGCGGCTGCGCAACACGCTGCTCGCCGCAATGGGACTGTCCGGCTACGGCACCAGGCAACTGCCGAAAGGCGAGGGCATGGGCGTCGCCTGCGTCTCGTCGCAGGAGCGCGCGACCGCAAGCTGGACGGCGTGCGTCGCCCATGTCGCGGTGGCGCCGTCGGGTGAGGTGACCGTGAAGAAGCTCACGGTCGCAACCGATGTCGGCACCCAGGTGCATCCCGACAACATCCGCGCCCAGGTCGAGGGTGCGGCGCTGTGGGGCCTGTCGCTGGCGATGTACGAGAAGGCGACGCTCAAGGGCGGTGGCATCGAGCAGACCAATTTCGACAGCTACACGCCCTTGCGCATGAGCCAGATGCCCGAGGTCGCGGTCACCGTGATCGCCAATGGCGAGAAGGCCACCGGCGTCGGCGAGCCGGCGGTGACGGTGATCGCCCCCGCCATCGGCAACGCCATCTTCAACGCCAGCGGCGCCCGCGTGCGGGCGCTGCCGATCACGGCCGAGGCCGTGAAGGGCGCAATGAAGGCGTAAGCCGGTCGAGGGCTGCCAGAGATCATCCGCCGGAGGGCAACCTCCGGCGGATTTGTTTTGGAGGCCGCCTCCACAATCTCACTGTCATGCCCGCGAAGGCGGGCATCCAGTAAGCCGCGGCTTCTCGATTCTAGCCGCGCCGTCTCGGAGTATTGGATCGCCCGGTCAAGCCGTTCGATGACGGCGGCGGGCGGGAGGGACAGCGCCCGAAAATCCCCTTTATCTTCAATGGCCGTTCTACTGTGCATGGGGTTGTTTTCACCGTTTTGCAGTTCCCTTGCCGGTAACCGAAATCCCTAAAATTGCGCGCAATTCCGGAAGGTTCCATTGAGCACGCCTCTTAAGGGCCGGAGAACCTGATCCGGCTTAGGCTTTCGCCCGAAACACTCCCGTTCTCTTGGGGAAGCCATGAACGCCTCAGTGAAACCCGCCGCCAAACGCCGGCTTCTGCTCGCCTCCGACCGGAGCGACGAGAGCACCGAGCTTGCCAGCATTCTGAAGGCGGTCGGCGACGTCTCGACGGTGACGACCCAGGACATCCCCGAGAAGCCCTCGCGCGATCTCTCCGGCCTCGTGGTCGACATCAATCTGCGCTCGCCCGAGAGCGTGCAGCGGGTGCGCAACAAGCTGCGCGGCGATGCCTATCGTTCGATGCCGCGGCTGTTCGTGCTCGCCGATGCCCTGCACCACGGCACCATGCAGGCCTGGGCGCTGGGCGCCACCGACACGATCTCGCGGCCGCTTCAGGCCGACGCGATCCTGCAGCGCATCCGCGCCGCGTTTCCCGACACCGCCACCTATGACGCGACCGATCGCGGCAAGACGCTGAACCGCGGCGTCGAGGCGGCGCACGCGGTGCTCGCCAAGATGTTCGAGAAGCTGCCGCTCGGCGTGCCCCTGACCTTCGACGACGTCATCGCCGCCGAGAGCAAGATCCTGAAGGCGATGAAGCACTCCTCGCTGCGCGAGTGGCTCACCACGGTCGGCTGCCACCATGTCGGCAGCTATCGCCACTGCCTGTTCGTCACCGGATTTGCCGTCGCCTTCGCGCAGCATCTCGGCATGCGCGAGGACGACCAGCGCCGCCTGACCCGCGCCGCGCTGCTGCACGACGTCGGCAAGGCCTTCGTTCCTTCCGCGCTGCTCGACAAGCCCGGCAAGCTGACCGACGAGGAGATGGACGAGGTCCGCCAGCATCCGCGCCGCGGCTATGACGCGCTCGCAGCCCAGGGCGGCTTCCCGCCGGAGATGCTCGACGTCGTGCTGCATCACCACGAATTCCTCGACGGCAGCGGTTATCCCAACGGCCTGTCGTCGAACCAGATCAGCGACATCGTGCGGCTGACGACGATCGTCGACATCTACGCCGCCCTGGTGGAGAAGCGCGCCTACCGCATGCCCTTCACCCACTCCCGCGCCTTCACGATGATGGAAGGCATGGGCGGCAAGCTCGACCAGCAGCTGCTGCAGGCGTTCAGGCCCGTGGCGCTGGGGTCGTTTTGACTTCTTGACGAGTCATTCCGGGGCGCGCGCAGCGCGAACTAGGGTGCGCAGTTGCGCACCTGAGAATCTCGAGGTTCCGGGTTCGGTGCTCTGCACCGCCCCGGAACGACTGTGATCACCCCACCATCTTCCTCAGCTCCGCCTTCGCCACCTTCTCCAGCGTCGAGCGCGGCATGTCGTCGACCAGCCTGATCTCGCGCGGCACCTTGAAGTCGGCGAGGCCTTTGCGGCAGGCGGTCATCACGCTGTCATGCAGGTCCGGCGCTGCGCCCGCGACGCCGCCGTGCGGGATGATGAAGACGACCGGCACCTCGTCCAGCATCGGGTGCTTCTTCGCCACCACCGCCGCCTCGCGCACGCCGGGGACGAGCGCGATCACCTGCTCGATCTCGGAGGCCGCGACGTTCTCGCCGCCGACCTTCAGCATGTCCTTGGCGCGGTCGCCGAACCTGATGAAGCCGTTCGCCAGCCGCTCGACGCGGTCGCCGGTGAGGAAGAAGCCGTGCGCGTCGAAGCTCTCGCGCGTGGCTTTCTCGTTGTGGAGATATTCGGCGAACAGCGACAGGCCGCGGATGCCCTTGATCGAGAGATTGCCGGTGTCGCCGACCTCGGTCGGCCGTCCGTCATCGTCGGTGATCCGGATCTGGTACTCAGGCGCGGCGCGGCCGATCGACATCGGGATGTTGGGCTGATCGACCTCGCCGACGATGCCGTGGGTGATGGTCTCGGTCATGCCCCACCAGCCGATGATCTTGACGCCGAACGCGGCAAAGGCCGGCGGCTCGTTGACGGCGCTGCCCCACAGGCGGAATTTGTGGTCCTTCGGGATCTCCTGCTCGAGCAGCGCCTTCATGCAGAAGGGAATGGTCGAGGTCCAGGTCGAGCCGTGCTCGCGCGCGACACCCCAGAACCGGCTCGCGGAGAAGCGCGGCTGGATCACGCAGGTGGCGCCGACCCACAGCGTCGCCAGCATGGAGTAGGCCAGCGCGTTGGTGTGGAACAGCGGCAGATAGGCCTGGTGCACGTCGCCGGCGTGCAGATCCTCATGCGCGGCGTTGACCTTGGCGCCCCACAGCGCGTTGGCGTGGGTCCACAGCACCGCCTTCGGCCGCGACGTCGTGCCGGAGGTGTATTGCACGCTGCACGGCGCGAGCGGATCGGCCATGCGCCCGGGACGGTCGGCGCTGTCGGCGAACAGCGCCTCGAAGCTGTCGCCGTGCGCGACGGGCTGTGCCGGCGCCGCGCCCGCATCGTGCGAGGTCACCGCGATCCAGCGCAGATTGCGGCAGTGCTTTGCAATGATCTCGGCGTAGGACGGTTGCGTGATGGCGGCAACCGCGCCGCAATGATCCGCAAAATATTCCATCTCGGCCGGCGCCGAACGCGTGTTTGTGGTCACTGCGATGGCGCCCAGCTCGACGCAGGCAAACCAGGCCAGCAGCGCCTCGATGCAATTGTCCAGGTGAATGAGCACATATTCGCCCGGCCTGACGCCGCGCTTCGCCAGCCCCGCCGCGAGCGCGCCGACCCGCTCGTGAAACTCGCCATAGCTCCAGTGCCGCGCCGGCGCGTCGAACGGCGCCCAGATCAGGAAGGGATGAGCGCTGCGCACCTCGGCGCGCATCTTCAGGAGCCACGGCACATCCAGCCCGTCAAACGGGCCCACGATTCCGGCTGCGGTCTGTTGATTGGGCATGCGTCCTCCCGTGCAGCCTACATCTTGATGGCGGCTGCCTTTTGATTATTGCGTCTTCCTGCCACCGGACGGCGCGGGGAGCAAATCGGGGGCGGTGTGCGCTGTGCAGTGGCCGCGCGCTCGTTCTCTCATTCGTCATTCCGGGATGGTCCAAAGGACCAGACCCGGAATCTCGAGATTCCGGGTTCGATGCTTCGCATCGCCCCGGAATGACGAGTCTAGTTTTCGTACGACGAGATCTCGATCAGGCTGCCGTCCGGATCCCTGCAATAGACCGAGCGCAGCGTGCCGCGGGCGCCCTGCTTGGGAACCGGGCCTTCCTCGATCGCGACGCCATGTGCCTGCAAATGCGCCACCACCTCGTCGGGCGCGGCGGAGGTGAGGAAGCACAGATCCTCGCTGCCGGCGGTCTGGTGGTCGGCGGTGAACCACTCGACCTTGTCGGCATCGCGCGGCCGGACGTTGATCTTCTGGTTACCGAATTGCAACGACGTCCGCGGCGCTTTGCCGCCGCCGGGGTCGAACACCTTGACTTCCATGCCGAGAATCTTGCGGTACCACTCAGCGGTCACCGCGACGTCGGCGACGTTGATCACGAGGTGATCGAGGGCCTCGACCTTGACCGGCATGCCTTATCCTTTCGTCGCCATGTGCGTTGCGCACTTTCCGCGTGCTTCCGGCTTTGTTACAACGCCGCCGACGACGCTTTCAAGATATCTGGCTTTCAAGAACAACACGTTGGGAGAACCCTTGAAATGATCACTCGCCGTACCGCGCTGGGCCTGCTTGCCGCCACTCCTCTTGCAGCCAGCCCGCTGTCGAAGGCGCTTGCCGCCGATTATCCGGCTCGCCCGGTGAAATGGGTGGTCGGCTATCCGCCGGGCGGCGCCACCGACATCCTGGCACGGCTGATCGGCCAGCGGCTGTCGGAAAAGCTCGGCCAGCAATTCGTGATCGAGAACAAGCCGGGCGCCGGCAACAATATCGCCACCGAATCCGTGATCAATGCCGAGCCCGACGGCTACACGCTGCAGCTGGTCAATCCGGCCAACTACATCAACGCCTCGCTCTACACCAACCTGAAGTTCAACTTCGTGCGCGACATCGCGCCGGTCGCCTCGTTCCAGCGCGTGCCGAACGTGATGACCGTGAACAAGGACGTGCCGGCCAAGACCGTCGCCGAGTTCATCGAATACGTGAAGGCCAATCCCGGCAAGGTCAACATGGCCTCGTCAGGCAACGGCACCTCGGTGCACCTGTCCGGCGAGATGTTCATGGCGATGACCGGCTGCAAGATGCAGCACGTGCCCTATCGCGGCGCGGCGCCCGCGATCACCGACATGCTCGGCGGTCAGGTGCAGGTGATCTTCGACAACATGCCCTCGATCATCCAGCACATCCGTTCGGGCAGCCTGCGTGCGATCGGCGTCACCACCGCGCAGCGCTCGCCGCAACTGCCCGACGTGCCGGCGATCGGCGAGACCGTGAAGGACTACGAGGCGAGCGCGCTGTTCGGCATGGGGGCGCCGAAGAACACGCCGAAGGAAATCATCGCCAAGCTCAACGATGAGATCAACACGCTGATGAAGGAGCCCGACATGACCAAGCGTCTGGTCGAGCTCGGCGGCGAGCCGCGGGTGCAGACCCCCGAGGCGTTCGGCGAGGAGATCAAGGCCGAGACCGAGAAGTGGAAGAAGGTCGTCGAGTTCGCCGGCCTGAAGGTCGAGTAGCGATCTTGTGATGATCGGAATTGGAGCCCTGCCGTTCGGCAGGGCTTTTTTTCTTGCGCGCGTTGTCTCGTTGATCTGGAATAAAGCGGCCCGGCGAAACCTGATGATGTATGGCGCCGTATCTGGCGCCGTGAAGAGAGGAGTTGGGACATGCGCAAGACGCAACTGGTCCTGCTGACATTGGGTGCGACGGCCCTTGCCGGTGTCGTCACCGTCACGCCCGCCGCGGCGCGCGACTATCCCTGGTGCGCCCAGGGCGGCGAATATGATTATCCCGGCGAATGCGCCTACAGCACCTACGAGCAGTGTCTGGCCAGTGTGTCCGGCCGGCTATTGTACTGCGGCCCCAATCCGCTCATGGCCTATGGCCAGGTGCCGCAGCGCCAACCGCAGCCGCGCCGGCGCACGCGGCCCGTCGCGCCGTACTAGCCGCACGAAGTCATCGCGAAGCCCGCAGCGGCGCATTTTCGCGTGATCGCTCCGGAATAAACTGGCTCTGCGAGCCTTTCTCTCTGTGAGGTCGCATGTCGCGCGGCGAACATGGGAGATCGGTCATGCGCAAGGCGCAATTCGTGCTGGGCACCATGGTCCTTGTGTGGCTCGCCGGCGGCAGCCCGGCGCGGGCGGACTATGCGTGGTGCATTCAGGATTCGGAATATGGCTATCCCGGCGACTGCTCCTATCAAACCCGCGAGCAGTGTCTGCTGAGCGCCTCAGGCCGCAAGGGCTTTTGCGGTCAGAATCCCGCCTTGGTCACGCGAGCGCCACCTCAGCCGGCTCCGCGAGCCCGGCACGCTCCGCCATACTAGCGGCGCCTCTCATTGACGTCTGCCTGATCACCTGATCGTGCAGATCCGGGCGCGCGGGTTCCTGCTTGACGCCTTCTCGTTCACGTCTATACTAAACCACATGGTTAAGTATCAGGACGAGACGCTGGACCGGACCTTTGCGGCGCTATCCGACCCGACGCGGCGTGCGCTTCTCGCCCGCCTCGGCGAGCAGGACAGCCTGTCGGTGAGCGAGCTGGCCGCGCCGTTTCCGGTCTCGCTGCCGGCGATCATGAAGCATCTCGATGTGCTCACGGACGCAGGCCTGATCGTGCGCGAGAAAACCGGTCGCACGGTCTCGTGCCGGCTCACCGCGCAGCCGATGGAGCAGGCGATGAACTGGCTCAATCGTTACGCGCAGTTCTGGTCCGACAATCTAGATCGTCTTGCCGCCTTCGTGGAGGAAGAGACATGGCCAACACAGCCGTCAACGCCGATTCCCGCAGCGCCGAGCGCCCGGCAGAACGTCCAAGCGAACGTCCAAGCCTCACGCTCACGCGCCGGCTCCGCGCGCGGCCGGAAAAAGTCTACGCCGCCTGGACGCAGGCCGCGCAGCTAGCGCAATGGTTCGGGCCGCCGAACATGAAACCGGCGACGCTGGCCGCCGAGCTCGACGTTCGCACCGGCGGTCGCTACCGCATCAGCTTCGTCAGCGACGACGGCGAATATTTCGAGGCCGGCGGCACCTATCGCGAGGTCGTGCCGAACGAGCTTTTGGTCTTCACCTGGGCCTGGCACTCGACGCCCGAGCGCGAATCGCTGGTCACGATCTCGTTCAAGCCGGATAGCGCCGGCACGCTGATGATCTTTCATCACGCCCAGTTCTTCGACGAGGCCGCACGCGACAATCATCAGCGGGGCTGGAGCTCGTTCCTCGACAAGCTCGATGCCTTCGTCGCCTGATTTCTGTCAGAGGAGACCGTCATGCAACCCCATCAGATCGTTTCGCGCGAGCAATGGATCGCGGCTCGCAAAACCCTTATGGCGCATGAGAAGGAGCTCACAGCGGCGCGCGAGCGCCTCGCCGAGGAGCGCCGCGCGCTGCCCTGGGTCAAGGTCGACAAGGATTACGTGTTCGACGGACCGAACGGCAAGGTGACGCTCGGCGATCTCTTCAAGGGGCGTCCGCAGCTCGTCGTCCAGCACGTGATGTTCGCGCCCGACTGGGAAGCGGCCTGCAAGAGCTGCTCGTTCTGGGCCGACGGTCTTGATCGCATGGTGCCGCACCTGGCCGCGCGCCACACCGCGACGGTCGCGATCTCGCTGGCGCCGATCGCAAAGCTCGAGGACTTCAAGGCGCGGATGGGGTGGACCTTCGACTGGGTCTCGTCGGGAAGCAACGACTTCAACCGGGATTACGGCGTGACGTTCTCGCCGGAGCAGATCGCCACGGGCAAGCCGATGTACAATTTCGGCACCACGAAGATCTACGGGCCGGAGCTGCCGGGCATCAGCGTGTTCTACCGCAACGAGGCCGGTGAGATCTTCCACACCTATTCCTGCTTCGCCCGCGGCCTCGACATGATGAACGCCGCTTATCAGTACCTCGACCTCACCCCGCTCGGCCGTCACGAGGAGGGGCTGCCCTATCCGATGGACTGGGTGCGCCTGCGCGACCAGTACGAGCCGCAGGCGACGAAGGGTGCGTGCTGCCACGGGTGAGGGGGGCGGGTACGCCCTGCCCACATCAAAGGTGTCATCGCCCGGCTTGACCGGGCGATCCAGTACTCCGAGAGGGGAGTGATACAGACGAGAGGCCGCAGCGTACTGGATTCCCCGCCTTCGCGGGGAATGACAGCAGTGGCCGGCGCGGCAGCTTGCCTTGCTCGTGAGGGCTACCGCTTCGCGTCGGCCTGCTCCGTCGCGTTGCACGAGATCAGCATCGTATAGGGCCGCGCGTTGCCGGCGATGTCGGTGGTCTTGAGCTCGGCCTTAGGCTCGGCGGTCTGATAGGGCACCACGGAATTGTCGAGGAAGTCGCGCAGCACGCCGGTCTTGATGGCGAAGTTGATGTTCTCGGGAATGTTGCCGGTCGCTACGGCGATGCGGAGCGCGTCGACCTTTCCGGTAACGACGCCCACGATCTGCCCGGTGGCGTCGAACAGCGGGCCCCCGCTGTTGCCGGGCTGCACTGGCGCACTGATCTGCAGGAAGCGCGTGTCGTTGCGCATGCCGCTGAGTGAGCTCACGATACCGGTCGTCACGGTGAAGTCCGAGGTCAGCATTCCATGGTAAGGAAAGCCGATCGCGATGACGGAATCGCCGGAGCGGATCGAGCGGTCGCGGATACGGGCAAAGTCCTTGAAAGCCGCCGTCGACGGCGCCTGCAACAAAGCGAGATCGTTGTTCGCATCGCTGGACACGACGCGCAGCGCCATCGAGGCCTCGCCGGTGAGGTTGCCCTTGATGTCGCCGACGCAGCCGTCGATCACATGGTTGTTGGTGACGACGTGGCCGTTGGCGCTGACCACGAAGCCGGTGCCGCTCTTGGTTCGAGCAGATTTGCCGCCGGTTGCCGGTGATGCCTGCTTGTCCGGCGCGGTCTGCGGCTTGGCGGCAATCTTTGTAAAATCGCCGGCCTTATCCAGGCCGTCGGCTTTGACTCTGGTCACACAATTGGTAATCGCAGCCACCAAAGGCGCAGTCGACGTCAGGCTGAACTGAAAGGGCGTACCTCTCGCCACCGCCACCATCAGACTCGCCTTCTGGAGCGCGCGGGCGACGTTGGTGGGCAGAACTGCCGAGACCATCACCTCCGAAAACGCGGTCGCGAAGAGTCTTACCTCGGCCTGACCGTCGAAGGTTACGTCGATCGTGAGGTTCTCACCCTTCTTGAAGCGAAATGCCGGATTGGCAAAGCCGAGCAGCCAAGAGCTGTTTGCATCCTGGCCAACAAGCAAGGTGACTCCGTTGGCGTAAGGTGTGCTTGCGGCGCAGTGAGAGAACGCGCCGGTCGAATCATTGGAATAGGCGCCACCGTTCCAGTTGCCGACGCGGATCGTGCCGAAAGGCCCCGCCGCATGGGCCACCCCGGCCAGGATCATCTGTAGCACGCACGCAACAACAGTCGTCTTGAACATCTCCACGCCCCCGGAACGCTATTGGCTCATCTTATCCGGCCGGTCCCCATTGGTGCAACCGGCAGTTGTTCGGTTGGGGCGTGTTTCCTCGGGCAGCCTTCGGGCTTGCGCCCACTTTGCAATGCTATATACTTTGCAGTACAAAGTAACGGATCCCGACAAGCGGGTCGAGCGAGGTTCTGGCGTTGCCGATGCGCGATCTCGACAAGGCACTGGCCGACATCGTGGCGATCCGCAGCCAGATTGCGGCCGGCACGGCGTTCCGCGGCTACGGCCCGGCAACCATGGTCGCGACCGGCGGTGTCGCGCTGATTACGGCAATCCTGCAATTCTGGCTGCTCGGCGACCCCACCGGAGAGCCGCTTGGCTTTTTCTTCGGCTGGTTCATCGCCGCCGTGGTCTCCGGCCTGATGATCGGGATCGAGATGCGCGCGCGTTCACGCCGCCATCATTCCGGCCTTGCCGACGCCATGATCCACCAGGCGGTCGAGCAGTTCCTTCCGGCAGGCGTTGCCGGCGTGCTGCTTGCGGTGGTGATGTGGAAGTTCGCGAGTGAGACGCTGTGGCTGTTGCCGGGTCTGTGGCAGATCCTGGTGTCGCTTGGCATCTTCGCCTCCATTCGCTCGCTGCCGCGCACCGTCGCGCTCGCCGGCGCCTGGTATTTCGTTTCGGGTTTCGCGGTCGTGGTGCTCGCGAGCCAAACCCACACGCTGTCGCCGTGGACCATGGGCCTGCCTTTCGTGATCGGCCAGTCGGTGATGGCGGGCATTCTGTATTTTGCGTCCGGAGATCATGATGTCGAAGACTGACAGCGCGCCTTTTTCCTATGAAGGGCTCGACCGCGTCATCCACGAGAAGGCGAGGCTCGGGCTTCTGACCTCGCTGATGGCGCATCCGAAGGGGCTGGCGTTCGCCGACCTCAAGCAGCTCTGCGGCCTTACCGACGGCAATCTCAGCCGGCATCTCGCCGTGCTGCAGGAGGCCGGCCTCGTCGAGGTAACCAAGGGCTATGAGGGCAATCGCCCGCACACCACATGCCGGCTGACCAGGGCAGGCCGCCGCCGCTTCCTCGACTATCTGGCCGTGCTCGAGCGCCTGGTGCGCGACGCCGCCAAGGCCGCCGGTCGCGAAGCGCCGCCGCTCGGCCGTCTCGGTATCATCTCGACCTGATCCTCCCCCTTTTTTGACCGGAGACTTTGCAATGCAAAGTGACATGACCTCTCGCAGCGAGAAGCTTCACGTCGGCATCATCATGGACGGCAACGGCAGATGGGCCACGCGGCGCGGCCTGTCGCGGCTGCGCGGCCACGAGGCCGGCGTCGAGACGATCCGCCGCATCGTCGAGGCGGCGCCCAAGCAGGGCATCGGCACGCTGACGCTCTATGCGTTCTCGACCGACAATTGGCGAAGGCCGAAGGCCGAGGTCGCAGCGCTGATGACCCTGCTGCGCTTCTATCTCGCCAACGAGGTGCAGAGCCTGGTGAAGAACGGGGTGCGTCTCACCGTGATCGGCCGCCGCGACCGGCTGCCTGACGGCATCGCGAATGCGATCGCGCGGGCCGAAGCGGCCACCGCCCACGGCAGCACGCTTCACCTGCGCATCGCCGTCGATTATTCCGCGCGCGATGCCATCCTCAACGCTGCGGCGAAGGCGGCGGCGCTGACCAGCCTCACCCGCGAAGCGTTCTCGCAGCTCGTCACCGGCGAGGCCGGTTTGCGCGACGTCGATCTCATCATCCGCACCTCGGGCGAGAAGCGGCTGTCGGACTTCCTGCTGTGGGAAGGCGCCTATGCCGAGCTGCACTTCACCGAGCGGATGTGGCCGGAATTCGATGCGGGCGATCTCGCCGAGGCGCTCGCCGCGTTCCACGGCCGTGAGCGGCGCTTCGGCGGCCTCCAGGCGATCATGCCCGAGGAGGTGCCGTCACTCTCGCGGGTGTGACGCCAAGGCGGGGCAGAGCAAGGGTTTCCGCAGCAGTCACGCACGAATGTCTTCGGGTTCAGTCGGGGGATTGGGCTTCTTCATAGAAGTGGGACGGACGATCACGCCAACCAAAGCGGGAGCGAAAGTCCATGCGTGTTCTTCTTGTCAACGTGCCTCATCCCTCGATCGGAAGCCGAATTCCCGATGATCATCTTCCGCCGCTGGGTTTGCTCGCGATCGGCGGACCGCTGATCGACGACGGCCATGCGGTGCGGCTGATCGACGCCGAATTCGGCCCCATGTCGATCGCCGAGGTCGTCAGCGAAGCGACGGGCTTCGCCCCGGATGCCGTGCTGTTCGGCCATTCCGGCTCGACTTCCGGACATCCCGTGATCGCGGCGGTTGCCTGTGCCCTGGTGAAGGTCATGCCGCGCGTGCTGATCGTCTATGGCGGCGTCTTCCCGACCTACCATTGGCGCGAAATCCTGCACGATGAACCCTATGTCAGCGCGATCGTGCGCGGCGAAGGTGAAGAGACCGCGCGGCGCCTGATGCGCGCGCTGGAATACGGTCACGATCTCGCCGACATAGCCGGCATCGCGTTCCGCGATGTCTCAGGTCCCCGCGCGACGCCGCCGGCGCCGGTGATCGCAAACCTCGACGCCTGTCGCATCGGCTGGGAATTGATCGATCATGCGCGCTACAGCTATTGGGGCGGCCTGCGCGCCGTGGTCGTCCAGTTCTCGCGCGGCTGTCCGCATCTGTGCAACTATTGCGGCCAGCGCGGGTTCTGGACGCGCTGGCGTCACCGCGATCCGGTCCGCTTCGCCAAGGAGCTTGCGCGCCTGCATCGCGAGCACGGGGTCAAGGTCATCAACTTCGCCGACGAAAACCCGACCGTCTCGAAGAAAGTTTGGCGCGCCTTCCTCGAAGCGCTGATCGCTGAGAACGTCGACCTCATCCTGGTTGGCTCGACCCGCGCCGACGACATCGTGCGCGACGCCGACATCCTGCATCTCTACAAGAAGGCCGGCTGGCAGCGCTTCCTGCTCGGGCTTGAAAATACCGACGAAAGGACCCTGGAGTTGATCCGCAAGGGCGCGACGACGGCCGTCGACCGTGAGGCCATCCGCCTGCTGCGGCAGCACGGCATTCTGTCGATGGCGACCTGGGTGGTCGGGTTCGAGGAGGAGACCGATCGCGATCACTGGCGCGGCTTGAAGCAGCTGCTTGCCTACGATCCCGATCAGGTTCAGCTGCTCTACGTCACGCCGCATCGCTGGACGCCTTACTTCCGTCTCGCGGCCGAGCGCCGCGTGATCCAGCCCGATCGCCGGCGATGGGACTACAAGCATCAGGTGCTCGCCACGCGCCATATGGCGCCGTGGCGCGTGCTGGCCTGGTTCAAGTTCACGGAAATGGTGTTGCAGTGTCGCCCAAAGGCGATCTGGCGGGTGCTGTTCCAGCGCGACGCAGGCCTGCGCCACGCCATGCGCTGGTACACGCAGATGGGCCGCAGGGTCTGGCCGCACGAGATTCTGGAATTCTTGCGTGCACGTCGATTGAAATGGGGGCCTTCGGTCAGGGAGTTCTGGGGTGCTCCGCAGGACGGCGAGGAGCAGTCGATGACAGCCACGCGGCCGGAGCGCCGCGTCGGGAGGCGAGAGGCCGCGTGACCGCGGCCTGAAGACGATCGCGCCCGCTTCGACGCTTTCACCCTCCCGTGTGTGACGCGGGGCACAGGGAAACGGGCTGTTCGTTTTTAGCCGCATGATTGGCAGCGATGTCCAAGCGCTACGTGCACGGCCTCGGCTAGGTGTGCGGTCCACGCAACCTGCCGAGAGCATCACGCATGTTACAGCTGTTTCCGGAGGCCGCCGTCGCGCCGGTTGAACTGGCCGAAGCGAAGGGGATGGTCTGCATCAGGGCCGCCAGCGCGTCCGATGTCGAGAACCTGTCGGTCTATTTCGCCGGCCTGTCCACGTCATCGCGCAACAAGCGTTTCATGGGTGCGCGCGCCGACCTCGCCGTGGTCGCGGCCGAATGCGTGGCGAAGGCCGACCGTCCCGGTCACTTCACCTTGCTGGCCGAGTTCAGGCAGGAGGGGCAGCGCAACATCATCGGCGAAACGCACTACGCCTACGATGCGGCCGCACGGCACGGCGAGTTTGCCATCTCGGTCGCCGACGCCTTCCAGCGCCTGGGCCTTGGCCTCCAGATGATGACGGCGATGGAGACGCGCGCGATCGATCTCCGCCACGAGATGATCGCCGGCGAGACCGCGCGAACGAATGCTGAAATGCGCGGCCTGGCGAAGAAGGCCGGGTTCAGGGATACCGGGCTCGGCGACTGGCAGTCGGTTCACCTCGCAAAGCACCTGTCGCGATAGCTCTACGCAGGTCGAATTGCCGCGTGGCACGGATCGTGCTCTAGTAATCCCGGCAATGGGTATCCCCAGCGATGGGAGCTTTCGGCGATGCGCGCAGTCCTGGATTATTGCACCGGCGGAACGGAGCGGCAGGTTGCGGCCGGTACGGTCGTCGTCACCGAGGGCGGCACCAGCGGCCATCTCTATGTGCTGATGCAGGGCAAGCTCGAGGTGCTCAAGGGTGAGATGGTGGTCGCCACCGTCACCGAGCCGGGCGCGGTGCTGGGCGAAATGTCGGTGCTGCTGGGCCAGCCGCACACCGCGACGGTCAGGGCCTGCTCCGATGCAATCGTCTACGAGTTCGAGGATGCCGCCTCGTTCCTGAAGCAGGAGCCGGGGGTGGCGCTGCTGATCGCGAAGATGCTGGCGCAGCGGCTCAACGTCGCCAACACCTATCTTGCCGATCTCAAGCGGCAATATGCCGGCCACGGCACGCATCTGGCCATGGTCGGCGAAGTGCTTCAGAGCATGATCAACCTGCCGCCGCTTGAGGTCTCGCCAGGCTCGGATCGGCAATCCGATCCAAGAATGTAAGCCAGTCCGGCGGTGCCTCGACCAAGGCCGCCGGCCGCTTCAGCGGCGCGTCGAGATCGATCCATTGCGCCTCGCCCGCCGCCAGCCAGAACGCCTTGTTGGCATCGAGATCCAGCACGATATGCGTCGGCGGCCGGCCCGGTTGCAGGCCCGCGTTGAAGACCCAGGTCTGGCCCAGCCGGTCGAACCACGAGCCGTCGGTGATGAAGGGCGACTGATGCACATGTCCCGAGATCACCATCGACGGCTGATACTGCATGATCCACTGCACCACCTCGACATCGCCGAAGAAGCGCTTGCCGCCCCAGCTCGTCGGCGAATTCGCCGGCGGCGCATGATGCGCCCAGATCCAGCGCTGCGGCCGGCTCGCCGCGGCATCGCGGAGCTGGTCGGCGATGCGCTGCTTGACCAGCGGTCCATCCCACCACGGGCACACCGTGAACAGGGTGTCGCCGATGGTGAGGCCGTCGCCGTCGCAGGCGATCCCCAGCTCGCGCACCTCCGAGATCCAGCGCGAGATCTTCTCGCCTTCCGCGTTGCGCTCGTCGAGGTCGTGATTGCCGGAGCAGATGATCACGCGGGTCTTCCCGGCAAGCAGCGCGAGGTATTTCTTCACCACCACGATCTGCGCGCGAAAATCCACCATCGAGCCGATATCGAGCGCATCGCCGGCGAAGATCACCAGGTCGAATTGCGGCGCCGCGCTGACCAGCCAGTCGAACTGCGGCAGCGCGTAGTGCAGGTCAGCCACGACCAGGCAGCGCATTTGAAATCCGTTCGCGATTGAAATTGTCTGGGAATTCCAAAACGGCAAAAAGCAAGAAGCAGACCAGCACGGCCGCCCCCTCGCGTCAATCCAATGAGCCGGAGCATGCCGCGGCGTATCGCGGCATGCAGGGCATCGGGCGTCGCAGGTCTGGACCGGACCATCGAATTCTGCTGTCGTGGCATATCCTCAATCGCTCGTGTCCGCATGACCCCCTTCAAGACCATTCGTGCCCGCGCCGAGAAGCGCAAGGGCGGCCCCAAGGCGCTGGACAGGCTGATGCCCGACAAGCCCGACCTCAAGCGTCTGGCCAAGCTCGGCGACGACCGCATCCTCGCCGAGATGACCCGGCGGGTGTTTTGCGCAGGGTTTGCCTGGAGCGTGATCGATTCGAAATGGGACGGCTTTGAAGCGGCCTTCCTGCATTTCCAGCCGGCCAAGCTCACCTTCCAGCCGGAAGACTATTGGGAAGGCCTGCTGCGCGATGCGCGGATCGTGCGCAACGGCGCCAAGATCATGTCGGTGCGCGACAACGCCGCCTTCGTCCAGGCGATCGCAAAGGAGCACGGCAGCTTCGGCAAGTTTCTGGCGAAGTGGCCGTCGTCCGACGAAATCGGCCTGCTCGATCTCCTCATCAAGCGCGGCAGTCGGCTCGGCGGCAACACCGGCCAGATGCTGCTGCGCTTCGTCGGCTGGGACGGTTTCGTCACCTCCAGAGACGTCGTGGCCTGCCTGCGCGGTGCCGGCCTCGATATCGGCGAAGAGGTGAAGTCGAAGGGCGATCTCGCAAAAGTGCAGGCGCAGTTCAACGCCTGGGCCGAGGAGACCGGTCTGCCCTACACATATCTGTCACGCATCTGCGCGCTCTCGGTCGGCGAGGTCAGGAGCGAGTAACGGATCAAAAGGCATCAGGAGAAGCCTATCAGGCTGCCCATGATTTGCTCGGCGATGGCGCGGACCGCGACATCCGGATCGTCGAAGCTGCCGATTAGAGCCGCTCACAGGCAGATCGTGGACATCGTGTGGCGAACCCGTGCCGTGAGCGCGGCGGATGAAACTCGCGATCACGAAATACATTTCACCGGAACATTTGTGCGTAGCACCCGTTCGGGAATTTGAGCCAGGCGACACAGGCGCAGGGAACGCCCGCCCTAGCTCAACTCAATGAAACCCGGCACGACAGAAACGGAGCAGCTCATGAAGCTCACATCCGAACAAGTGAAGCAGACCGTCAACCAACTCGGCGCCCAGGTGCTGCCCGACGAGCATCCCGCCATGCCGCAGCTCAACAGCATGTTCGGCGAGCACACCTTCTTCGTCGACGAGACGGGCCTGAAGGTCCTCGAGCCGACCCCGTCGCTCGGCGCCGAGCGCCAGACCGGCGAAGTCGTCAGCCTCGCCGACTGGAGCGATGCCGACCTCACGCGCCTGATGGCCCACGAGCCGGAGCCGACGGGTGTGATCGTCGTGTTCGAGCATGTGAGGCATTGACCATTGCTGGTCGTGAAGGAAGATCAGATCGGCGGGGAGACCCCGCCGTGAAGGTGTGACGCCGTCAATTGATACGGCCGCCTTCAGGCAGCCCCGAGCTTGAGATTTTCGCGATAGCGTGGGCGCTTTTCGCCCCAGGTCGCATCAATAAACGCCGCAGCGTCTGGCAAGGGCTTTTACTGGCGGTATGGCCGACGCGTCGGCGATATAATTCGCCTCCATCCATCCATGGAGGTCGAGATGCATCGTGCCGTTCCGATGCTGGCATTGCTTGCCACATCTTTATCCGTTGTATTCTCGGGGCCGGCGCAGGCCGCCGAGGCGGATCGTTACTGCCTGCGTGGTCGCAATTGGGGCTTTCCGGGCAATTGCCAGTTCGCCACACGCCCGCAATGTCTGGCTGCCGCTTCCGGCACGAACGCATATTGCGGCATCAATCCACGCTATGCCGCTCCGCGGCGGCGCTGATCACCCTCAGAGATAAACCGTTCTGCGGTTATCTGCGCGGCAGACGCGTCCAATCAGGAAAGGCACGCTCAGATGCGAAAGCTTGCACTGTTCGTCATCCTGCTCGCGTTCGCGGGAATGTTCCCTTCCAGCGAATCGTATCCTCAGAGCGCGCTTCGGGGTGCGGTCATCGGCGGTGCCGTCGGCGGTCGTCGCGGCGCTGCGATAGGAGCTACGGCCGGAGCGATCGCAGGCGCCCACCGGCGGCATCGGCATTGGCATAGATATTATTGGCGGAACGGCAACTGCTGGTATCGCTCGAGCAGCGGAAGATCGCACCGCGTGTCGCATCGGTACTGCCGTTAAGTGGAGCGACGGATCGAGAACGGTAATTCAACGAGGGGATTGCAATGTTCTTCGTTCAAGAGGGATTCACGTACCGAAATTTCCTGATGGACATGATTGCGATATTCGCATTCGTCGTCTGGTTCTGGCTGCTCATCGTCATCTATGGCGACCTGTTCAGGCGCCACGACATCTCCGGGTGGGGCAAGGCACTATGGGTGCTCGCGCTGGTTCTGACCTCCTACCTCGGCATCTTTGCATACCTCATTACGCAAGGGCGAAGCATGGCCGAACGTAACGCCGAGCAAGCTCAGCGGGCGCGCGAGGAGTTGCGGCACATCGTCGGCTTCAGCGTTGCAGACGAGCTTACCAAGCTTGATCAGCTAAGAAAGGCGGGATCCGTAACGGATGACGAGTACAGGCGGCTTCGCACCAGGCTGGTTTCCTAGCCGTCGTTGCGCGCGGCACATTCGGAAGCGATGTTTGAAAAATCCCGTCACCGTCCATCCGGTTCAAATACCGAAAGTCAGCTGCGGCTCCGGATCATCCCCGTCCTGGAGGGCAGACAGCGATACGCCCAACAGCCTGACGCGCTTGGGCAGCGGCATCTCGACTTCGAGCAGGCCGCAGGTCAGCCGCTCCAGATCGTCCCGGCCTGCAACCGGTGTTGGTGCGGACCTGCTGCGTGTGATGATCTCGAAGTCAGCAAATTTGATCTTCAAGGTCACGGTGCGGCCGCGATTGCCGGTCGCCTCGCAATGGCGCCAGACCTTGTCGACGAGAGGCCTGAGCGCGGCGACCAGCGCGTCGAATTCGTCGAGGTCGGCCTGGAACGTGGTCTCCGCGCCGATCGACTTGCGGATCCGGTTGGCCCGCACCGGACGTTCGTCGACACCGCGTGAGATCCAATAGTAATAGGCACCCGCCTTGCCGAAATTCGCGTTCATGAACTCCAGCGTCTGGTTACGCATGTCGCGACCGGTAAATATGCCGAGCGCGTTCATCTTCGCACTGGTCGCTGGGCCTATCCCGTGGAACTTGCCGACGGGCAGCGCCTCGACGAAGGCGGGTCCCATCTCCGGAGAGATCACGAACTGGCCGTTGGGCTTGCGATGATCGGAGGCGAGTTTTGCGAGAAACTTGTTGTAGGAAATGCCCGCCGAAGCGTTGAGTCCCGTCTCGGCCTTGATCTTCTCGCGGATCCGCAGCGCGACGTCCCGTGCCAGCGGAATGCCTTGCAGGTTTTCCGTCACGTCGAGATAGGCCTCGTCGAGCGACAACGGCTCGATGATCGGGGTGTGTTCGGCAAAGATCTCGCGGATCTGCCTGGAGATCGCCTTGTAGACCTCGAAGCGCGGCCTGACGAAGATCAGGTCGGGACATTGCCGCTTCGCAGTCACCGACGGCATGGCAGAGCGAACGCCGAACTTGCGGGCCTCGTAGCTGGCGGCCGCGACGACGCCGCGTTCGGCGGAGCCTCCGACCGCGACCGGCTTGCCGCGCAGGTCCGGATTGTCGCGCTGCTCCACGGACGCATAGAACGCATCCATGTCGATATGGATGATCTTGCGGACGGGCGAGGTTTCGCCCGTCACCGTGCCGGAATCGCTCATGGAGAGATGATACAATCGGGCAAAGAGAAGCGCGAGGTGATCGATGCTTTTCGCGCCTTACGCAGCCTGGGTCGCGTTGGCCGGCCTGCTCAATGCGGCCATCTGGCGTTTGAATTGAGGCGTTCAGTCTCGACCAGGTTCAAAGAACAGTCTCAGGCTTGTGAGTGGCAAGCATGGGCACGCGATCTAATATGAGGGCGCGGAGGACAATCCATGCAATACAGCTCCGAGCTCATTCGCACGATGCGTCAAGCGCTGGAGACCGTGATGGCGAGCGTACCGGCCCATCAATCGGTCTTCGGTCTGAAAGCGGCTGTGGCCGAATGCATCCTGAAGGCCGCCGCACACGGCCAGACGTCCTACGACGGCCTGGTCGCGTCCGCCTCGGACCAGATCCAGGCGATGATCTCGATGCTCAGCTAGGCGCTGGCGTGAAGACGGCGACAAGGCTGGCGCACCCGACACGATTCGAACGTGTGACCTTTGCCTTCGGAGGGCAACGCTCTATCCAGCTGAGCTACGGGTGCAGTGGGGCCTCATTTAGCCGATTGGCGAGGGGTGGGCAACCGCTTCCGCCGTGTTCGGCCACGTTGATTTGCGGGCAATGCGGCCAGGAACCGGCAGGCTGTCGCAGCCAAGCCGTATTGCCGCATAAAGCGCCTGGTCGGCCAGGCCCAGCAGCCGGTCGGGGGTGCCGTCGGCCTCGCCGGGAATGTGGCTGGCGACGCCGACGCTGAGGGTGACGTGGTCGCCGGCTCCCTGGCGCCACGGGCGATCCGCAAGGCCATGACGGCGATGCGGATCTCACCATCTCAGGCCACCGCCGCCACCGCAACGGCGTGGCTCGGGCCGAACAGCTTTCGCACCTCGCTGGCGGGCTTCGGCGCGCTGAACAGATAGCCCTGCATCTCGGTGCAGCCGAGCGCGCGCAGCAGCTCGCGCTGGGCCTCGGTCTCGACGCCCTCGGCGACCGTAGTCATGTGGCTCGCGGCGGCGATGTTCACCACCGCCTGCACGATCACGGGCGCGCCGCTCGTCTCCGCGATGTCGGCGACGAAGCAGCGGTCGATCTTGATCTTGTCGAACGGGAAGCGCTTCAGATAGCTCAACGAGGAGTAGCCCGTGCCGAAATCGTCGAGCGCGATCCGCACGCCGATCGCGCGAAGCTGGTGCAGGATCGCGAGCGCCGCCTCGTCATCGCGGATCAGCACGGCCTCGGTGATCTCGAGCTCGAGCCGGCGCGGGTCGAGCCCGGAGGCGGCGAGCGCGCCGGCGATCCTGAGCGCCAGCGTGTCGCATTTGAGCTGCACCGGCGAGACGTTGACCGCAACCCGCACATGCGCCGGCCAGGTCGCGGCTTCGTTGCAGGCCATGCGCAGCACCCAGTCGCCGAGCTCGTTGATCAGGCCGGTATCCTCGGCGATCGGAATGAACTCCGCCGGCGAGATCGCGCCGCGTTCGGGATGGCGCCAGCGCAGCAGCGCCTCGCAGCCGGAGACCTCGCCCGAGCGCAGATCGACCAGCGGCTGATAGTGGATCTCGAAGCCGCCGTTCACCAGGGCCTGACGCAGATCCTGCTCCATGGTCAGGCGCGCCTTGGCGCACGCGTCCATTTCCGGCTCGAAGAAGCGGTGGGTGCGGCGTCCCTCGGCCTTGGCGCCGTACATCGCGAGGTCGGCGTTCTTGATCAGCTGGTCGAGATCGTTGCCGTCCTGCGGCGCCAGCGCGATGCCGATGCTGGCGTCGGTGGAGAGCTGGTGGCCGAGACAGTGATAGGGCTGCCGGATCGCCTCGTAGATCCGCGTCACGAAGGACAGCACGTCGGCACGGGACTGGATTCCGGTCTGGATCACCGCGAACTCGTCGCCGCCGAGCCGCGCGATCAGGTCGCTCTTCTTGAGGCAGCCACGGAGGCGGGTGGCGATCGCCTTCAACAGCTCGTCGCCGACGTGATGGCCGAGCGAATCGTTGATGCCCTTGAATTCGTCGACGTCGATGTAGAGCAGCGCGAACTGCCCGCCGTCGGCGACCTTCGCCAGCTCGCGTTCGATCTGCTCGCGGAACAACGTACGATTCGGCAGGTCGGTCAACGCATCGTAGTGCGCCATATGCGCGATCTTCTCGTGGGCGCGCCGCCGCTCGGTGACGTCCTCGACGACGTTGATGATGTAGCGCGGCTCGCCGGACTTGTCGCGAATGCCGATCCGGGTCGAGGTGATGTAGCGCCGTCCGATGGTCGGGGTGCTCCAGATGTGCTCATCCAGAAATAGTCCGTCCGGCGATTGCAGCAGCTTGTCGTCGTCCCGGGTGATGATCTCGGCGGCGGCCGTCGGATAAAGGTCGAACGCGGTCTTGCCGACGATCGTCTCGGGGGCGGTGACGAGTTGTTCCTCGGCCACCTGGTTGGCCAGGAGGTAGCGCCGCGTGTGGGCGTCCTTCACGGTGATGCGCGAGGGAATATGGTCGATGATCTCGCGCAGGAAGGTGTGGTTGCGATCGCGCTCCTGTTCCAGGTTGCGGCGCTCGGTGATGTCTTCGATCGTGGCGACCCATCCGCCCTGCGCGAGCGGGGTGTTGATGACCTGGAAGGCGCGGCCGTTGGCGATCTGATGGGTTCTTGTGGAGACCGTGCCTTCGGCGACGGTCCTCATGACGTCGGCGCAAAATTCCTCGACGTCGCCGTCGAACGCGTCACGTTCCTTGCGATGGTACATCGCCTCGCGGATGTGACAGCCGGGCTTGATGACGTCGTGGGAGAGGCCGAACATGTCGGCGTACCGGCGGTTGCAGGTGACGATGTATCCGGCGGCGTCGTACAGGATCAGCCCTTGCGACATGTTGTTCAAGGCCGTGTCGAGCCGCAGCCGCTCCGCTTCGATTCCCTCCTGGGCTTCGCGGTTCTGCCGGTTGATCTGGCGGATGATCAGAAAGAGGATCAGCGCGATCACGACGGCCGAAAGCGCGGCCGTCGTGACCATGAAGCCGGTCTGCTGCCGCCAGTCGGCAAGCGCCGCCGCCGTGGTGTTGGTGGCAACGATGACCAGCGGGAAATGGTTCAGCGACGCGGCTGAGCCAAGCCGCTCCTCGCCGTCGACCGGGCTCCTGACGCGAAGCGTTTGGTGGCCGCCCTCGGTCAGCACCTTGTGCATCAGCGGCGCGGTCTTGAAGCTCCTGCCGATCAGCTCCTCGACATGCGGATAGCGCGCCAGCATCTTGCCTTCGCGATCGAACAGCGAGATCGCCGTGCCTTCGGCGAGCGCCACGGATGCGAAATAGTTCTGGTAGCTGTCCGGATCGATCCGCCGGACCATCGCACCGACGAAGGTGCCGTCCGGCAGGCTCAGCCGGCGTGCGACGACCGTGGTCCATTTGCCGATGATGAAGCTGCGGACGGACTCCAGCAGCACCGGTTCGGCCATCGGGTCCGATTTGAAGGTCTGGAAGTAGGCGCGCGAGGAGATGTTGATCTTCGGCAACGGCTGGGCCCGCGACCAGTTGATCAGTTCGCCGTCGGCATCGTAGATCGCGATGTCTCCGAGATAGGAGACCGAGCTGACCTTGCTGCGCAGCATCTGGTTTGTGGCAGGTCCGTACATGCGCTCGCGGAACATCCCGGGCGAGGCGATGCCCGGCAGGTTCATCTGCCCGATCAGATCGGCGGCGACGACGTCGGAATCCTCGAATTGCTGATCGAAATGCCGCGCGATCAGCTGCACCGTGTTTTCCAGCTCGCGCTCGCGGTTGGCGAGGGTTCGCTCGCGGAATTCGCCGACGGCCATGGCGGTCACGGCGAAGATCCCCGCGACCAGCAACACGCCGCACAGGGTCAGCCACAGGACAGGACCACGCCGCGCCAAGGCCGCCCAGCCGTTCTTCGCGGCTAAGGACATTCCGGCTGCCACCGTGGAAAAGACCTGGCGCATTCCCCCTCCCTGGAGGAACACGAATACACCGCACAAATGGCCCAAACCTTAGGAAAGCCGGTTACCTGAGCATTAATGCGGTTGCGCGGTCCGGCCGCATGCAGCGGGGCGGGAATCGCTCCGCGGTTGCGCGATGCGCGTAACAATCGCTGCGCTGCATCACTAACGGCAACTTAATGCGAGGCGCCCGCGCTCTTGTCACCGCCGCCACTGCGCAGCCGTCCGACCACGCCGGTCGGGAAGAAATAGACGCTGGCAATGAACAGCAGCCCGAGCCACAGCAGCCAGCGGTCGGGATGCAGAAGTCCCGGCAGCAGCGGCAGGCCGGCTTCCGACGCCGCCTTGGAGGCGACGCCCATCAGCGACTGGAGATAGTTCTGCGCGAGGATGAAGATGGTGGCGCCGATGATCGCGCCGTAGATCGTGCCCATGCCGCCGATCACCACCATCAGCAGGATGTCGAGCATGATCGAGAAGCTGAGCGAGGTGTCGGGGCCGGCGTAGCGCAGCCACAATGCGTTCAGGATGCCGGCGCTGGCGGCGACGAGGGCCGCGAGGCAGTTGGCGTAGGTCAGGTGGAACACGGTGCGGAAGCCGAGCGCCTCGGCGCGAAAACGGTTCTCGCGGATCGCCTGCAGCACGCGGCCGAACGGCGAGTTCACCACGCGCAGCAATGCGAGGATCATCAGGGCCGAGATGGCGAGCACGAGGTAGTAGGTGAGAATGCGGCCGTTGACCTCGAAGCCGAACAGGTTTCTGGAGATCAGCACCGTGCCGGGGCGCAGCAGTTCGGGCAGCTGGAAGCTGCGGCCATCCTCGCCGCCGGTCAGCCAGGACAGCTGCGAGGCCAGCACCTGGAAGGCGGAGGCGACCGCCAGCGTGATCATGGCAAAGAAGATCGCTGCGACCCGCAGCGAAAACAGTCCGATCGCGAGCGCGAGCAGGGCTGCCAGCGGCAGGCCGACGACGATGCCGGTTGCGACCGCGGCCCAGTTCGGACCCATCCCGTACAGCGCGATCGCGATCGCGTAGCTGCCGATGCCGTAGAACATGGTGTGGGCGAACGATACCGAGCCGGTATAGCCGAGCAGCAGGTCGTAGGAGGCGACCAGCGCGGCGAAGACGCAGATCTTGGCCGCGACGTTCAGCGCCTTGGCACCGGGAAACAGGAACGGCGTCGCCGCCAGCGCCAGGATGATGAGGACAAGGACGAGCGTGAGAACGCGGCTGCGCGGCGGATCGCCTGAGAGGATCATCATCGGCTGGTCACCGCATAGAGGCCGCGCGGCCGCCACATCAGAATGGCGACCATCAGCAGGATGTTGGAGACGAGGGCGAGTTTCGGCACCAGGAAGCCGCCGTAATTGGCGACCATCGCCACCAGGATCGCGCCGATGAAGCAGCCGCCTATCGACCCGAGCCCGCCGATGATGACGACGATGAAGATCAGCACGGTGAGGTCGTCGCTCATGGAGGCGTGGACCTGCTCGCGATAGAGCGCCCACATCACCCCGCCGAGGCCTGCGAGCGCGGAGCCCGTCATGAACACGCCGAGGAACAGGCGGCGGATGCGATAGCCGAGCGCCTCGACCATCTCGCGGTTCTCGACCCCGGCGCGGATCAGCAGGCCGAGCTTGGTACGGTTGAGCACGAGCTGGATCGCGATGAAGACGGCAAGGCCGATCAGCGTCGCCAGCACGCGGTACTTGGCGATCGCGACGTCGCCGAGGATGAAGGAGCCGCGCAGCGAAGTGGGCAGCGGCATCGGGATGATCTGCGGCCCCCACAGCGCATAGAGCGTCTGCTCGGCGACGATCAGGCCGCCGGTCGTCATCAGGATCTGCTTCAGATGCTGGCCGTAGACCGGCAGGATCAGCACGCGCTCGACGATCAGGCCGAGCGCGCCGGACACCGCCATCGACAGCAGCGCAGCCGGCGCCAGCACCGCGAGGTTCATCCAGAGCGAATCGGCCTGAATGGAGGCCGCAAACGGTGCCAGCACCAGGGTCGCGACATAGGCGCCGACGGCGATGAAGGCGCCATGACCGAAATTGAGCACGTCCATCAGGCCGAACACCAGCGTCAGCCCGGAGGCCATGATGAAGATCATCATGCCCATGGCGAGGCTCGCGGCGGTCAGCGTCAGCCACGTGCTGGGCGAGCCGACCAGCGGGATCACCAGGAGGGCGAGCGCGATCGGCAGCAGGATCGGCGCGATGTCGCGCTTCGGCTTCGGCAGCGGATCGTTTGCGGCAAGTTCTGTCACTGATGCGCCTCCAGGCTCAGGCCGAGCAGCCGCTCCTGCAGCGGCACGTCGGCGGCGAGCGCCGCCATCTCGCCGCGATGAACGATGGTGCCGTTGTCCATGACCAGCACGTTGTCGCCGAGCTCGCGCGCGGCAAAGAAGTTCTGCTCGACCAGGAGAATGGTGGCGCCCTTGCGCTTGATCTCCTTCAGGCACTCGATCAGCGCCATGACGATGGCGGGCGCCAGCCCCTTGGTCGGCTCGTCGATCAGCAGCAGCTTTCGTGGCTCGATAATGGCGCGCGCGATCGACAACATCTGCTTCTGTCCGCCCGAGAGACTTCCCGCGCGCGACAGCCAGAACCGGCGCAACGCCGGGAAGAAGCCGAAGATCCAGTCGAGCTGGGCGTCGTCGAGCGGCCCGTCGCGGGCCGCCAGCACGAGGTTCTCCTTCACCGTGAGATCGGAGAACACCGCCATGCTTTCGGGCACGTAGCCGACGCCGAGCCGGGCGATGTCGGGCGTGGCGCGGCTCTCGATGCGCATCCCGGCGAGGCTGATCTCGCCCTTCGAGGCCTGCCACAGGCCCATGATGGTGCGCAGCGTCGTGGTCTTGCCGGCGCCGTTGCGGCCGAGCAGCATCGTGGTCTGTCCTTGCGGGACGACGAGATCGATGCCCTGGAGGATGTGATAGCGGCCGATATGGGTGTGCACGCCGGAGAGTTTCAACAGCTCGGTCATGCGGCGCTCTTCGGTGCGATGCCGAGATAGGCCTCCTGCACGATCGGCGAGGCGATCACTTCGGCAGGTACGCCGTCGGCGACGAGCTGGCCGTTATGCAGTACGATGATGCGGTCGGCCAGCGAGCGCACCACGTCCATCTTGTGCTCGACCAGCAGAATGATCTTGCTCCTGTCCTGCTTGAGCTGAGCGATCAGGTTGAGCACGACAGGCACCTCGTCGATGCTCATGCCGGCGGTCGGCTCGTCGAACATGAACACCTTCGGCTCCAGCGCGATCATCAGCGCCACCTCCAGCTTGCGCTGGTCGCCATGCGACAGCGCGGTCGCGGCGACGCCGCGGCGGCCACCGAGCGCGACCTGGTCGAGGATGGCGTCGGCGCGCGCGATCAGGTCGCGGCGGACCATCCACGGCCGCAGCATGTCGTAATGGGTGCCGTTCGCCGCCTGTACCGCGAGGCGGACGTTCTCTTCCACGGTGAGGTTCGGAAACAGGTTGGTGAGCTGGAAGGCGCGTCCGAGGCCCGCGCGGGTGCGCAGCGGCGCGGAATGCTGGGTGATGTCGGTGCCGTCGAACAGGATGCTGCCACTCGATGCGCGTAGCTGGCCCGAGATCAGGTTGAAATAGGTGGTCTTTCCGGCGCCGTTCGGCCCGACGATGGCGGTGAGCTCGCCGGGGCGGAACGTACAGGAGACGTTGTTGACCGCGACGTGGCCGCCGAAGCGGATGGTGAGGTCGCGGGTTTCGAGAGAGAGCGTCATTCGATGTTTCGACCGAGTTTGGCGAATAAAATGGAGATGTATCCGCGATCACGCTGCGCTTCCTCCCCCGCTTGCGGGGGAGGGTTGGGGAGAGGGTATCGCCGCAGGCGAGAACGCCCAAGAGGACAGAGCCCTCACCCGGATCGCATCTCACGATGCGATCCGACCTCTCCCGCAGGCGGGAGAGGTGAAGCAAGAGAGCTCAGCGCTTGTTGCGGACGGGAACGTCCATGTCTTCGATCTTCAGCTCGCGCACCGGCTCGAGCACGGCCCAGGCGACGTTCGGATCGACCTTGACCTTGAAGTGATACATGCTCTGGAGCGCCTGATGGTCGTCTTTCCGGAACACCATCTTGCCCTTCGGCGTGTCGAACTCCAGGCCTTCCATCGCGGTGATCAGCTTCTCGGTGTCGGTCGACTTCGCCTTGGTGACGGCGGCGACGACGGACATCGCGGCGGCGAAGCCGCCCGCGGTGAAGAAGTCCGGCGGCGCGTTGAAGCGCTTCTGGTGCTCGGCGACCAGCCAGTCGTTCACCGGGTTCTTCGGGATCTCGTAGAAGTAGTAGGTGGCGCCTTCCATGCCGGGCAGGCCCTTGTAGGCGGCGAGTGCCGGCAGGATGTTGCCGCCGGTGGAGAGCTCGATGCCGTAGCGCTTCGGATCCATGTCCTGGAGCTTGGCCAGCGGATTGCCGGCGCCGGCCCAGATCACCCAGATCACCTTGCGGCCCGGCTTGTCCTTCAGCGCGTCGAACAGGCGCTGGCCGACCGCGGTGAAGTCGGTGGTCGAGGTCGGCGCATATTCTTCGGCGGCGAGCGTCGCGCCGGTCTTGGCAAGCGCCTCCTTGAAGGCGGCGACGCCGTCGCGGCCGAAGGCATAGTCCTGCGCCAGCGTTGCGACGGTGACGCCCTGCTTGCCGATCGCGACCGCGTTCGAGATCGCGTCCTGCGACGAATTGCGCGCGGTGCGGAAGATGTAGCGATTCCACTTCTCGCCGGTAATCTGGTCCGCGACCGCCGGCTCGACGATCAAGATCTTCTTGTTCTCCTCGGCGACTGGGAGAATGGCAAGCGCTGCGGCCGACGATGTCGTGCCGATCGCGATATCGGCCTTGTCGTCCTGATAGGCTTCCGCGAGCGCGGCCTTGGAGAGATCGGGCTTGCCCTGGTCGTCCTTGGTGATGACGACGATCTTGCGGCCGTCGAGCGTCATGGTGCCTTTGGTGGCGTATTCAAAACCCATCTGCAGGCCGGTCTCGGTCTGCTTGGCATAGGCTTCCAGCGGACCGGTCTTGCCGTAGATCAGCGCGACCTTGAGGTCGTCGGCCCGTGCGGAGGTGCCCGCGGCGAGGGCGAGGATGGTTGTTGTTATGATGAGTGATCGACGCACGATGGTCCCTCCTGATTCAAAGTTTCTCGGTAACAGCGAGTTGCACAACGTTACGAACATTGCAATTCATCCTTCCGGCGGACTGCGCCGGCACATGAGCATGCATCATTTTTAGGCCTGCCGTGTCACGCGCGTGTCGCCTGATGCGGCGGGGCTGCCGGCAGACTCGATCTGCCGCCAGTCCGACTGTGCCTCTTCCGCGCTCTCGAAGATGTGCGGCGCGACGCCGCGCTTCTCCAGGGCTTCGCCGAGCTTGATGCGCAGGAAGCCGGACGTGGTGTAGCGCGACACGCCGGAATAGAAGCGGTCGACGAGGCTGCGCACCATGGCCGAATAGTCGTCCATCAACTCCGGCAGGATCGAGAAGTTGTCGTAGTTGACGATGGCGTAGACCCGGCGGCCGAGCGGGGCGAGCTTCGCCTCGACGAGCGCCGCGATCGCATCGATCTCGGCCTTGCTGCGCAGCGGATATCGTTCCAGGTTGACGAAGAACAGGTTCTGCTGCTCGTCGAGCGTGAAGCGCTGGTCGAGCGGAATGGTCAGCAGTCGCTCGCGCAGGTCCATGGGGCCGTCGCGGAAGATGCGGGTGTCCATCAGGATAGGGTCGCGCGGGATCAATGGCTTGAAATCCATCAGGCGCAGAATGTCGCGCTCGATGTCGATGCCGGGCGCTATTTCCATGAGTTCGAGCCCGTCGGGCCGCAACGCGAAGACGCAGCGCTCGGTGACATAGAGCACGCGCTGCCCCCGCGCCGCCGCGAAGGGGCCGCTGAAGGTGACGTGCTCGACGCTGTCGACGAATTTGCGCGACCTCGCCTCGTCGAGGATGGCGAGCTTTCCGTCGTTCACCGCAATGCGCTGCTTGCCGGCGCCGAACGTGCCGACGAAGACGACCTCCTTGGCGTTCTGGCTGATGTTGATGAAGCCGCCGGCGCCCGCGAGCTTCGGCCCGAACTTGCTGACATTGAGGTTGCCGGCGCGATCGACCTGGGCGAGCCCGAGGAAGGCGGCATCCAGGCCGCCGCCGTCGTAGAAGTCGAATTGATAAGGCTGGTCGATCACCGCCTGGGTGTTGATCGCCGCGCCGAAATCGATCCCGCTCGCCGGAATGCCGCCGATCACGCCGGGCTCCGCCGTCAGCGTGATGAGATCGATGATCCGCTCTTCATTTGCGACCGAAGCGATCCCTTCGGGCATGCCGATGCCGAGATTGACCACGCTGTTGGCCTTGAGCTCGAGCGCGGCGCGCCGGGCGATGATCTTGCGCTCGCTGACCGGCATCACGGGCAGGGAGGCGGCGCGGACGCGGATCTCGCTGGAGAAGGCCGCATTGTATTGCGTGCCGAAGGTCTGCCAGTGGTTCTCAGGTCTCGCCACGACGACGCAATCGACGAGGATGCCGGGAATCTTGACCTGGCGCGGATTGAGGCTGCCGCTCTCGGCAACGCGCTCGACCTGGGCGATGACGATGCCGCCGGAATTATGCGCCGCCATGGCGATCGCGAGCGCCTCCAGCGTCAGCGCCTCCTTCTCCATGGTGAGATTGCCGTCGGGATCGCCCGTCGTGGCGCGGATGATCCCGACATCGATCGGGAACGTCCTGTAGAGCAGGCATTCTTCGCCGCCGATCTTGATCAGCTCCACCATGTCCTCGGTGGTGCGCGCATTCAGCTTGCCGCCGCCATTGCGGGGGTCGACGAACGTGCCCATGCCGACGCGGGTGATGTGGCCGGGCCGGCGCGCAGCGATGTCGCGGAACAGATGCGTGATGACACCCTGCGGCAGGTTATAGGCCTCGATCTGATTGGCGATCGCAAGCTGCTGGAGCTTCGGGGCAAGGCCCCAATGCCCGCCGATCACGCGCCGGACCAGGCCTTCATGCGCGAAATGATTGAGGCCGCGATGCTTGCCGTCGCCTTGGCCGGCCGCGTAGACGAGCGTCAGATTGCGCGGCTTGCCCTGCGTATAGGGCGCATCGCCCTCGTGTGAGAGATAGAGCTCCTCCAGTGCGATCGCGATCTCCTCGGCAAAGCCGATGCCGACGAAGCCGCCGGTCGCGACGGTGTCGCCGTCGCGGATCAGCATGACCGCTTCGGCCGCCGTGACGACCTTGCCTTTCTCGGAATTGCGCAGATAGGGCAGAGCTGGATGATGGCTCACGGCGTTCCTCCCGATCCCTGGACGGTATGCCGTCGTTGCTGTGCATCGATCCTAGCGCGGGGAGCAGGCCCGGAACAGGCTGCTCCTCGCGACAAGAGGTATCGTCAGGACGTTCAGGACTGCACTATCTTGCGTGTTTCGGTGGCGAAATAGACCGACACGACGGTGATGATCGCCAGCGCGATCATGTAGAGCGAGATCGGCCAGGTCGCCGGCGCGTACGCCGTCATCAATCCCGTCGCGATCAGCGGCGACAGCGCGCCGGCGAAGATCGAGGCGAGGTTGTAGCCGAGCGAGACGCCGCTATAGCGCACCTTGGTGCCGAACAGCTCCGACAGGAAGCTCGCCTGCGGGCCGTACATCGCGGCGTGACCGACGGCGAGGCCGAGCACGATCGCGATCCAGGCATATTGCGGGTTCTTGGTCGAAAGCAGCATGAACAGCGGGAACGACATCAGCGCCGAGAACACCGCGCCGAAGATGTAGATCGGCCGCCGCCCGAGCCGGTCGGAGAGCGCGCCGAAGGCGGGAATGGTGAAGGTCTCGATCGCCGCGCCGATCAGCACGCCGTTGAGCATGTCCTGCTTGTTCATGCCGAGCGATTGCGTCGCATAGGCGAGCACGAAGGTCGCGTAGATGTAGAAGAAGCCGTTTTCGGCAAAGCGCGCGCCCATCGCGAGCAGGATGTTCTTGGGATACATCCGGATCGCCTCGAGGATCGGCATCTTGACCTCTTGCTTGGTGTCCTTGACCTTCTGGAACTCCGGCGATTCCGCGATGGTGAAGCGAATCCACAGGCCCACGAGTACCAGCGCGATCGAGAACAGGAACGGGATGCGCCAGCCCCAGGAAAGAAGCTGTGCGTCGGTCAGCATCGCGGACACCACCGAGAACACCAGCGTGCCGAGCACGAGACCGAGCGGCGCCCCGAGTTGCGGCCAGCTGCCGTAGAATCCCTTCTTGTCCGCGGGCGCATGCTCGACCGCCATCAGCACCGCGCCGCCCCATTCGCCGCCGAGGCCAAAGCCCTGGATCAGCCGGCAGGTCACCAGCAGGACCGCGGCCCAGATGCCGGCGGTCTCGTAGGTCGGCAGGAAGCCGATCGCCGCGGTCGCCGCGCCCATGATCAGCAGGGTCAGATAGAGCATGGTCTTGCGGCCGATCTTGTCGCCGTAGTGACCGAACACGACGCCGCCGAGCGGACGCGCGATGAAGCCGAGCGCGTAGGTCGCGAACGCCAGCAGCGTTCCCATCATGGGGTCGAAGGTCGGGAAGAACAGCTTGTTGAAGATCAGCGCCGCGGCGGTGCCGTAAAGGAAGAAGTCGTACCACTCGATGGCCGTGCCGATCAGGCTCGCGGTGGCGACGATCACGTGCGAGGGCTGTCTCGCCTCAAGCTGATGGACTGAGATCGCTTCACTCATCTTGCGTCCTCCCTGGTTGCGAATGCGCATGTGCAGCACGCGTCATTGTGCAGAGCGAAGAGCAAGCTCCGCGCCAGATGCCGCAGGTTTGCGCAAAATGGCTGAAAACCCAGCAGTTTCAGTGCCTGATCCGGGATAGAGCGGCAGCACGCCGTGTCAGGAGTCCGAGACTCCGGACACGCGATGTCTCGCAACTCAGACGGATGCGGCTCCCGAGGCGAGGCCGAACTTGGCGAGCTTCTTGTAGAAGGTCGCTCGCGAGATCTGGAGCATCTTGGCGGCCTCCGAGATCTGGCCGTTGCTGGCGGCGAGCGCCTGTTCCAGCGTGTGCTTCTCGAACTCGGCCTCGGCTTCCGCATAGGGCAGGACGAGGCCGGCCGGCCGCGATGGTGCCGTGGGCACCGTCTCCGCGCCAACGGGGAGAATGCGATCGAAGTCGTCGCTGGTGAGGCGTCCCGAATCGCTCAGGATCAGCGCGCGTTCCAGGATGTTGCGCAGTTCGCGGACATTGCCGGGCCAGCCATAGCGCGCAAGCGCAGCCAGACCGCTCGGCGTGATCCTGGCATTGAGGTAGTCGCCGGATGCGCTGATGTCTTCGAGCAGCCGTCCGCAGATCTCGGGCAGGTCGTCCAGGCAGTGGCGCAGGGGCGGCAGCTCGATCGAGAGCACGTTCAGCCGGTAGTAGAGATCCGCCCGGAATGTCCCCTCGCTGACCCGCTTGTGCAGGTCGACATTGGTGGCCGCAATCACGCGCACGTCGATCCTGGTGACCTTGTCGGAGCCGAGTGGCTCGATCTCGCGCTCCTGCAGCACGCGCAGCAGCTTGGCCTGCAATTGCAGCGGCATTTCGCCGATCTCGTCGAGAAACAGCGTGCCCCCGTCGGCGATCCGGAATTTTCCGTCGCGACCCTTGCGGTCCGCGCCGGTATAGGCGCCCGGTGCGGCGCCGAAGAACTCCGATTCGATCAGCGTATCCGGGATCGCCGCGACGTTGACGCTGACGAACGGCCTTTCGGCGCGGGCGGACGCGTTGTGGATGGCCTGCGCCAGCATCTCCTTGCCGGTGCCGGTCTCTCCGGTGAGCAGAACGGTGACGCTCTGGCGCGCGGCGCGCGCTGCAAGCTCCTTGGCCTGTGCGATGCCGGCGGTTGCACCGACATAGTCGTCGAAAGTGAACCGGGCGGCGCGCGCATGCGACAATTGCCGCCGCGCCAGCCGCAAATCGTTCTCGAGCTGGGCGACGCGACCGAGCAGCGGCTTCAGGCCCTCGAGGCGGTCGTAAAGCACGAAGCCGATCGCGCCGATGATATTCCCCTTCTCGTCCTCGATCGGCATGCGGGTTACGACGAGTTGCTCGCCGCCGAGCTCCATGATGTCGAGGATGATCGGTTCACCCGTTTCCACGACCCTGCGCATCAGACTGTTGGGGATGACCTCCTCGATCGGGCGGCCGAGCGCCTCGGATTCGTGCGAGAGGCCCATCGCGGTGACGTATTTTTCGTTGACATACACCACGCGTCCGCTGCGATCGATCGCGATGGCGCCCTCGCACAGATGCTCCAGCCGCTCGAACAGCGTCTCCATGGCGCGTGCGCGGATATAGGCGGGATCGCTGACGACGGAAGAGGGACCGGACATGGCGTGCCTCGCGGGAAGCCCGCCTGTTTATTACCAAAAGGGCAGCAATTTCAAAGGGGAGAATTGGCGCTGGCTTCGCGACCCATTCTCGGTCGTCGTCCTGGACAAGCGAGCAAAGCGAGCGCCGATCCAGGACCCATTACCCCAGGAAGCTGTTTGGCGAAGACTCGTGGTCACCATCCTGCGCCACGGCACCTGTCTGGGGTAATGGGTCCTGGCTTTCGCCAGGACGACGGCGGTGTTTGTTGCGCCGCTGTCGCCCTACCGCCGATACCCGCCCGCCCGCGAATAGCCGTGTCGGTTCTGCTGCATCGGGCGGCTGGCCACGTTGGCGCGGGACTCGCTGGAGACGGGTGTTGCGAGCTTCAGCTCCTCCAGGAAGATCGGCCGCGAGAAATAATAGCCCTGCGCGTAGCGGATCTTGGTCGCGGCCTGGAGGTAGGCGAGCTCCTCGTAGGATTCGAGGCCCTCGGCGATCACGGTCATGCCGAGCGCTTCGCTCAAGGATTCGATCGCGCGCAGGATGCCCTGGCTGCGCGGCCGCTTATGGATGTCGGTGATGAAGGAGCGGTCGATCTTGATCTCGTCGGCCGTGATGTCGGCGAGCGCCGAGAGCGAGGAATAACCGGTGCCGAAATCGTCGATCGAGATGCCGACGCCGAGCTTGCGGAACATCGGCAGGATTTCCGACTGGAAATGGCTTTTGGCGACGAAGGCCTCTTCCGTCAGCTCGATCATGAAGCGTTGGGGAAAGCCGGTGTTGTCCAGCGCCTGCGCGAAGCTGCGCATGAACTCGGGATTGCCGGCCTGCCTGGCGGCGACGTTGATGCTGATGGAGGCGTCCGCGCCGAACGTGTCGTTGATCAGGTCGATCGACTTGACGATCTCGGCGAGCACGAGATGGGTCAGCTCGTCGATCAGTCCGAGCTCGCCGGCAAGGTTGATGAACGAGCCCGGCGCCTGGATCACGCCTTCGTCGTCGCGCAGCCGCACCAGGGCCTCGATGCCCTTCACGGCCTGCGTGCGGATGTCGACCTTGGACTGGAACGCGCAGCAGAAGCGCTTCTCCAGGATGGCGAGCCGCAGCGACTGCTCGATCTTGGTGCGCGCCAACGCCTCGCGCTCCATGCTGGCGTCGAAGAAGGCGGCCGATCCCTTGCCGTCGTTCTTGATGCGGTACATCGCGATGTCGGCGTTCTGACGCAGCATCTCGAAGCTGCTTCCGTGGTCGGGATAGAGGCTGATGCCGACCGAGGTCGAGGCGAAGACCTCCGAATGGTCGATGAAGAACGGCGCGGTCAGCCGCTCCAGCGTCGCTTGCATGAATTCGGCGACTTCCTCCTGGCCCTGGATCGGGGAGAGCAGCAGCAGGAATTCGTCGCCCGAGATGCGCGACAGCATGTCGGAATCGCGCAGGTCGCGCCCGAGCCGCTTCGCCAGCTCGATGAGCAGCGCATCGCCGACGGCGTGGCCGTAATAGTCGTTGATGTGCTTGAAATTGTCGACGTCGAGAAAGGCGAGCGCGAAGCGCTCGCCGCCGCCATCGCGCGCGAGCAGGTTGTTGGCGCGGTGCTCGATCACGCGCCGCGAGGGCAGGCCGGTCAGCTCGTCGAAATAGGCCGAGCGGAACAGCTGGTCCTCGAAATTCTTCTGCTCGGTGATGTCGGAGGAGGCGGAGATCAGGAGCTCGCGTCCGGCGAGGCGAACGGGGCGATGGGTCGTGAGCAGCACCTGGCGCGCCGCGCCGTCGTGCAGGGCTTCCTCGGTGACGACCGCCTGGCCGGCGCTCAGCGCCCGGCGGCAGGCTTCCTGGCGCGGCGTCAGATCGGGCGAGGGACGGCTGCCGTCCATGCCGAGCTGCGCCGCTGCGGCATCGTTAACCAGCAGAAGCTCGCCATGGGCGTCCTGAACGGTCAGGCCGGCCGGCAGCATTCTAACGATTTCCTTGAGGAATCCGAGTTCGGCTTCGCTCGCGCCGGAATATCTGTTGTCGTTCATAGAAGTCATGAATCTTGTTGTTTCAGCGCGCCTTTGCAATGGGCGCGATCTTGCGTGGTTCCCTCTTAAGTTTGGTTAAGGGGTCCGGAGAAATACGGTGGTGTCTTGCGGCGATGCGGCACGCGCGCCGATCGTCATTAACAGAGGGTCAATGCGCCCAGCGAAATCGCGAGCGGAGCGCGCGGGTCTGCTTTCGCTTTAGCGGCTTTCGCCTTGGGGGATGCGGCATTGCATGATGCAATGCAGCCCGGTCTTCAGATACGAGATCTCGGTCCTGCCATCGAAGGCGGAAAGCGCCGATTTCAGCAGCTTGGTGCCGAAGCCAGGCTCGGACACCTTGTCCACGGTTGGCCCCTCGGTCTCGTCCCAGGTGATGGTCAGGCGATCGTCGCTGACGGTCCACGACACCTGCAGCAGACCGCGCGGCGCAGAGAATGCGCCGTATTTGCCTGCATTGGTGGCGAGCTCGTGAAACATCAATGACAGCGTGACCGCGAGCTTCGCCGGCAGGAACAGCCGGTCGCCGTTGAGGGTGAAGCGGACGTGGCCGTAGGGGCCGAGCTCCGAGATCAGGAGATCGCGGATGTCGCAGCCGGCCTTGTCGATCCGCGAGATCAGATCGTCGGTTGCGGCCAGCGATCGCAGCCGCGGATCGACCCGGGCCCAGACCTGCGGCTGGTCATGCAGCACCTGGTGAATCACGGCGTGCACTGTCGAGAGCTTGTTCTTCAGCCGGTGCTGGAGCTCGTCGACCAGCAGCTTGCGATAGTCTTCTTCCTCGATCAGGCGCTTGGAGATCCGGCGCTGCTCCGCCAGCATGGTGCGATAGTGCTCGACGCCCCAGATGGTCAGCGCGCTCACGGCCCAGTAGAGCGCCAGCAGGGCAAAACGCGCGCGATCGGCAAGCGCATCGCTGAAATTCACGACGACGCCGAGCACGCCGCCGACGATCGCCGTCACGATGCCGATCCGGAAGCCTCCGAACGCGGCGGCAAAGAACACGGCCGGAAAGTACGGGGTGAAGTAGACGTCGGGCCGCACTTGCGCGAGGCCCCAGCGCGCCAGCGTCGCAACGAGCAGGCAGGCCACCGCAAAGGCAATGCTCAAGCCGAGCGACGGAGGTGCCGCGCCCTGCCAGCCCTTGCGGAATTCGTCGATCAGCTTCTCCATGCGCCGCCCGGTTGCGAGGTGCGTTCGTTGCGAATGTTACGCATCTCGCCAGCGCAAGCAAAGCTTGCCTTGTCGGGAGCCGGCAGGAATAGTGACCGTCGCGGCGCCGACTGTCGCGGCGCCGTCGTCGATCGGTATCCGCCATTTGGCGTCAAGAGGTTCGAAAACAGGGACATTCCATGGGCAGGCTGGACGGAAAGGTCGCGGTGATTACGGGTGCGACGAGCGGGATCGGATTACGGACCGCTGAAGTCTTCGTTGCCGAAGGTGCCAAAATTGTGATCGCGGGGCGGCGCATACCGGAAGGCGAGGCGCTGGCGAAGCAGCTCGGGGCTAATTGCATCTTCTGCCAGACCGATGTGACGGTCGAAGCGCAGATGCAGGCGCTGATCGCGCTCGCGGTGGACCAATTCGGCCGCATCGACTGCCTGTTCAACAATGCCGGCGGGCCGGCGCAGACCGGCGGCATCGAGGGCCTCGAGGTCGAGCGCTTCGACGCGGCGATGGCGACGCTGGTGCGCAGCGTCATGCTCGGCATGAAGCACGCCGCGCCCTACATGAAGAAGCAGGGGTCCGGCAGCATCATCAACAATGGCAGCATCGCTGGCCGGCTCGCCGGCTTCTCCTCGTCGGTGGTTTACGGCGCGGCCAAGGCGGCGGTGATCCATCTCACCAAATGCGTGGCGATGGAGCTCGGCGAATCCAACGTCCGCGTCAACTCGATCTCGCCCGGCGCGATCGCGACCGGCATTTTCGGCAAGGCGCTTGGGCTGGCGACCGACGCCGCGGAGAAGACGCCGGCGGTGATGCGCGAAGTCTACAAGACCGCCCAGCCGATCCCGCGCGCCGGCATTCCCGACGACATCGCCCATGCCGCGGTGTTCCTGGCGAGCGACGAATCCAGCTTCATCAACGGCCACGACCTCGTCATCGACGGCGCCATCACCGGCGGCCGCAACTGGAGCCAGCAGCAGCAGGGCTACGTGGCGCTGCGCAAGGCGTTCGATCAGGGGGCGTAGCGAGGGACTTTCTGTCGTCATTCCGGGGCGATGCGAAGCATCGAACCCGGAATCTCGAGATTCTCAGGTGCGCAATTGCGCACCATAGCTCGCACTTCGTGCGCCCCGGAATGACGGCGTACCAATTCACACCGCCTTCACCCGCACCTTCAACCCGTCCCGCGGCTTCGGGATCGGCCACATCTGCCAGTCCGGCTTGTAGCCCGGCTCCAGCGACACCTCGATGTTCTGCAGGAAGTGCCGGGCAAAGCATTTGGCCTGCATGTAGGCGAAGTGCAGGCCGAGGCACATATGCGCGCCGCCGCCGAACGGCACCCAGGCGAAGCGGTGGCGGTTGCGCTGGGCCTCCTCGGTGAAGCGCAGCGGATCGAAGCGGCCCGGCTCCGGCCAGATGTCCTTCATGTGATGCGTATAGAGCGGATTGACGCCGACCGCGGTGCCGGCGGGAATCCTGAAGCCCTTGAAGGTGAAGTCGCGCATCGCGCGGCGCGGCATCGACGGCACCGGCGGCTTGATCCGCAGCGCTTCCTTGAACGCCATTTCGGACAGCGGCATCTTCTCGAGATCGTCGAAGCTGCTTGGCGCGCCCGGGGCGAGCCCGAGCGCCAGAACCTCGGCGCGCAGCCTGTCCTGCCAGTCCGGGTTTGCGGCGAGCTCGCCGATGAAGGAGGTGAGCGACGAGGTCAGCGTGTCGTGCGCCGCCATCATCAAAAAGCTCATGTGGTCGATGATGTCCTGCTCCGACAGCAGCGCACCGTCCTCATGGGTGGCGCGGCAGAGCTGCGAGAACAGATCATCGCCGCCGTGATTGCCGCGGCGGAGCGGAATCTGCTGGCGGAAATAGGCGACGATGCGCTTGCGGCCCGCGACACCGCGCGCCATCTGCGTGCCGGGCAGGGGACGGCGGATCGGCGCGACGGCGGCCGCGACCATGTCGACGAAGGCGCGGTTGATCTCGTCGACCTCCGGCCCGATATCGGCGCCGAGAAAGGACGCGGCGGCGAGATCGAGCGTGAGCTGCTTCATCGCCGGATAGAGCTGCATCTCGCCGGGCTTGGCCTTCCACTGCGCGACGCGCGCGGAAATGCCGCGGTCGAGATCGCTGAGATAGGATTTCATCGGTCCGGACTTGAACGCGACCGACAGCGCCTTGCGGTGCAGCCGGTGCTCGTCGAAATCGAGCAGCATCAATCCGCGCGGAAACAGCAGGCCGAGCACCTTGTTCCAGCCGTGCGTCGACGAGAACAGTTTTTGCTGGTCGAACATCACGAGCTCGTTGGCTTCGGGTCCGAGCAGCACGACATTGGTCTCGCCGAAGACATGGGTGCGGTAGACCGGGCCGTATTTGGCGCCGTTCGCCTCGATATGCCCCTTGGGGTCGGCCAGCACCTGGAAGGTCTTGCCGATGACCGGCCAGCCCTCGTCGCCCGGGATGTGCGTCAGCTCGTTACGCCTGGGGGCGGTGAACTGAAGCGCAGGGGCGGCCACATTCTGCATCGACATGACGAGTGCTCCGGTTGGCTGACCGAACGGACATCGCGCGACCGCGACTTTATTGCGGCCTGCGCCAGCTGACCGGGGCAGCATAGCACAGGCCGATATCGCTTGCTTGAGATCGTGGTTACACGTGTAACGCCAACGAGCCCTACCGCTTCGCCGCTTCCTTCTGCAGATCCGGGGCGTTGACGGCGGGAATGGCGACGCGGCCGGGTCCGGTGACCTTCAGCGCTTCGGCAGCCTTCTCGTTCTCCATGATCTTGGCCATCACGGCCTGGCCGGCGCGTTCGAAGATCGCGCGGTTCTCGATCACGAATTTTTGCGACTTGCGGAGGCCATCGATATAGCCGTTGATCTCCGGCACGACATAGCGCGCGACCAGGTCCCAGCTCCGGCGCGTGTTCTCCGGGTTGGCCCAGTCGTGCACGAAGCCGATCACGGCGCCGACGCCGCCGGAGACCTGCATCACGTTCTTGATCATTTTCACGAGGTCGTCGGGCGTGCCGATGACGGAGGCGGCGCCCTCGACGAAGGCGGTCTTGTCCACGGCTTCGTCGGGCGAGGTGAACGCGGTGAGGCCCGGCCGCTGCAGCGTGCCGACATTATATTCGTTGTGCCAGCGCATCAGGCCGGCGCCGGCCTCGCGGCGGGCCTGCTCGCGGGTCTCGGCGACGTGCCAGGTCAGGAGCACGCGCCAGTCGGCGCGGTTCACCGTCGTGCCGTGCTTCCTGGCGGCATCCTCGGCGAACTGCCATTGCTGCTGGAGCGACATCAGGCCCTGTGTCGTCATCGAGCCCAGCGAGATGATGCCGATGCCGTATTTGCCGGCGAGCGTCATGCCGGAGGGCGAGATCTGCGAGGCCACCACGAACGGCATTTCCTCCTGCAAGGGCAGGAGCTGGAGCGCGGCATCGTTCATGGTGAACCAGTTGCTCTTGGCGGTGACGCGCTCGCCGTTGAACAGGCGGCGGATCACGCCGATCGCCTCGTCCTGGCGGTCGCGCTGCGTCATCGGGTCGATGCCGAGCGTGTGCGCGTCGGAGGCGAGCGCACCGGGACCGGAGCCGAAGATGGCGCGGCCGCCGGTCATGTGATCGAGCTGCACCATGCGCTGGGCGACGTTGAAGGGATGGTGATAGGGCAGCGACACCACGCCGGTACCGAGCCTGATCCGCTTGGTGCGCTCGCCGGCTGCGGCCAAAAACATCTCGGGCGAGGCGATCATCTCCCAGCCGGAGGAATGGTGCTCGCCGCACCAGAACTCGTCATAACCGAGCGCGTCGAGCTGCTCGACCAGGTCGAGATCGCGCCGGAACTGGAGCATCGGATGCTCCCCGATCGGGTGATGCGGGGCAAGGAAGGCTCCGAACTTCAGGCGCGCCATGGCGTTCTCTCCGGCTGGATTTTTTGTTTGTTGAGACGGTGAGGCTACGTGCCCGATGGCGCGAACGCAATCGCGCGATGTCCCGCGCGGCGGAATGCAGGCATGCGCTCATCTTCTCCCTCTCCCCGCGGGGAGAGGCGAAGGAAGATCACCGCGTCATCCTGTTCCACGCATCCAGGCCGGCGATCTTGTACGCCTCCGCCAGTGTCGGGTAGTTGAACGTGTTCTGGATGAAATAGTCGATGCCGCCTTTGAGGTTGAGCACGGCCTGGCCGATATGGATCAGCTCGGTAGCGCCTTCGCCGAGGATGTGCACGCCGAGCAGGCGGCGCGTCTTGGTCGAGAAGATCATCTTCATCATGCCGCTGTTCAGCCCCATGATGTGGCCGCGCGAGGTCTCGCGGAAGCGGGCGATGCCGACCTCGTAGGGAATGCCGCGCGTGCGCACCTCTTCTTCGGTGAGGCCGGCGGTCGAGATCTCCGGCACCGAATAGATGCCGTAGGGAAAGAACTCCGGCGGCGCCAGGGGCTCCATGCCGAGCGCGTGACAGGCGGCGACGCGGCCCTGCTCCATCGAGGTCGAGGCGAGGCTCGGAAAGCCGATCACGTCACCGGCCGCGTAGATGTGGGGCACGCTGGTCTGCAATGTCACGGGATCGACCGTGATGCGCCCGCGATGATCGACGGCGATGCCGGCGGCCTCGAGGTTGATGCTCGAGAACCTCGACCTCGTGATCGAGGGTTTTCTGCAGCCGGGTCATCAGGTCGCTTGCCGCGATATCCTGCTTCACCCGGTAGGAGCGGCCGTAGAAGCCACGCTCGCGCCAGCCGGACAGATTGAGCACGGTCTCGCGCAGGGTTTTGGAGGGAATGGTGCCGGTGTGGACGGAGACGCCGCCGACCCGCCGGCCCTTCTCCACCACCAGCACCGCCTTGCCGAGCTTGGCGCATTGCACTGCGGCCCGGCGCCCCGACGGGCCCGAGCCGATCACCACCATGTCGTAGTCGTACATCGGAAGACTTCCGAGCCCCGCGAGACCAGCGGGAACCGACATGCGGCAATCGGGCCAAAGCGGCAAGAAGGCGGCAAGTCCTACCTCGGAGGTAATCGCATCGATGACGCCGATCTGCGAGCATCGCGCGCAAATAAATTCCGGAAGGGCCGCGCGCCGATGCATCAAACCGTCACAAAGCAGATCGATTCGTCGCGCCGCTGGTGGGTGCTCGGCATCGTCGTCGCCGCCCAGTTCATGTTCGGCGTCGACGCCTTCATCGTGAACGTCGCCATTCCGACCATCGCCGTCGATCTGCACGCGACGCCGGCGCAGATCGAATCCGTCATCGCGATCTATCTGATCGCCTATGCCACGCTGGTCGTCACCGGCGGCAGGCTCGGCGACATCCACGGGACCAAGAACGTATTCCTGGCCGGCGTGCTCGGCTTCACCCTGACCTCGCTGTGGTGCGGGCTGGCGCAATCAGGCGCGGAGCTGATCATCGCGCGGCTGGCGCAGGGCGCCACCGCCGCGCTGATGGTGCCGCAGGTGCTGGCGACGCTGCATCTGTTGTTCACCGACGGCCTGCGCAACCGCGCCTTTGCCGTCTACGGCATTGTGCTCGGGCTTGCGGGCGCCGCGGGCTTCCTGCTCGGCGGGCTTCTCGTCACGCTCGATCTCGCCGGCACCGGCTGGCGCTCGGTGTTCTTCGTCAACGTTCCCAGCGGCCTCGTCATCGCCGGTGCCGCCTGGCGCATCATGCCGTCGGTGCCTCGCCGGGCCGGTACGAAGCTCGACATCAAGGGCAGTGTTGTGCTGTTCGCAGGGTTGTTGTGCCTGATCGGTCCGCTGCTGTTCGGGCACGATGTCGGCTGGGCGCCGTGGCTGTGGGCGGCGATGGCGATCGGCGGGGTGATCCTCGCGCTATTCCTGAAGCTCGAGCACGCAGTCGGGCGCGCCGGCGGCATGCCGCTGATCGATCTCACGCTGCTGGCGGATGCGGCGTTCCTGCGCGGCCTCGGCGCGGCCTTCTTTTTCTTCGTCGCCAATCTCTCGTTCTATCTCGTCATGACGCTGTTCATGCAGCGCGGCCTGAAGATCCCGCCGCTCGAAGCCGGCATGGCCTTCATTCCGCTCGCGTTCGCCTTCATCGTGGCCTCGCGTCACAGCGGTGTGCGGGCGCGCCATCGCGGCACCAAGGTGTTGATCGAGGGCTGCGCGCTTCAGATCGCGGGCCTCGCCGCGCTCGCGCTTGTTGTAGTCGATCTCGATGCGCCGACGCCGATCGGGCTTGCGCTCACCATGATCATCTTCGGCTACGGTCAGGGCCTGGTGATGGCGCCGCTGTCCGGCGCGGTGCTTTCCACCGTGAAGCCCGTCGCCGCAGGCTCGGCGTCCGGCATGTACGGCACCATTGCGCAGATCGGAAATGCGGCCGGAGTGGCCGCAATCGGCGCATTGTTCTTCGCGCTCGAAGCTCTGCAATTACCGCGCGCAGGATTTCTCGTCTCGCTCGCGCTGTTTGTGACATTAATAATGATCTGCGCCGCATTTCTGGCGTGGATGCGCCGCGCATCTGCACGAACTTGAGGCATTGCGGTTAATGCGTGCGGTTTCTCCGTGAATTTCTGGTAATTGAGAGCACACACACTTTTCATTTTGCAGTGCAGCAACTATCTGGTTTGGGTGGACGTTGAACGTCGCCTGCCAGGAGTTGCCGTGTCGCTTGCCAGAAATATCGATCTCTTGAGACGCCTGCCGAAGGTGGATGGTCTGCGCTTTGCCGACTTCGGCCGCAGCGCGGATGCGCCCGGTCCATTGCAAGAGGTTGCGGACTTCGGTGACAATCCCGGCAATCTTCGCATGTTCGCGTTCGCGCCGGCGCAGTTGCAGATGCCGCGCGCGCTCGTCGTCGTGCTGCATGGCTGCGGACAGACCGCAGCGGCTTACGATCTCGGCGCGGGCTGGTCGACGCTCGCACGGCACTACGGCTTCGCGCTGCTGATGCCCGAGCAGCAGCGCGCCAACAACGGTAACACCTGCTTCAACTGGTTCAATCCGGAAGACACTGCGCGCGACAGCGGCGAGGCGCGCTCGATCCGCGAGATGATTGCGCATATGGTCAAGACGCACCGCATCGATCCCAGGCGCGTCTTCATCACCGGCCTCTCCGCCGGCGGCGGCATGACGTCCGTGATGCTCGCGACCTATCCGGAAGTCTTCGCGGCCGGCGCGGTGATCGCAGGCCTGCCCTATGGCATCGCCTCGAATTTGCGCGAGGCGCTGGACGGCATGTTCCATTCGCCGGCGCGTCCCGCGCGCGAGCTCGGCGATCTCGTGCGCAACGCTTCCGATTATCGCGGCCCCTGGCCGAAGATGTCGGTGTGGCACGGCAGTGCCGACCGCACCGTCAATCCCGGCAATGCCAACGAGATCGTCAAGCAGTGGCTCGACCTGCACGACCTGCCTGACGTGCCGATGGCCGAGACCAATGTCGACGGCTATCCGCGCCAGGCCTGGTGGAACAAGGACGGTGAGACGCTGGTCGAGTCCTACGCCATCACCGACATGGCGCACGGCACGCCGCTCGGGCTAGCCGACAACGACCAGCGCTATGGCGTCGAAGGCGCGTTCCTGATCGAGGCCGGCATCTCCTCATCCTACCACATCGCAAAGTTCTTCGGCCTGACCGGCTGGATTCCGGACGCGGCGAAGAAGAAGGCGGAGGCAAAGCCTGGAGCGCCGAAGCCGGCGCTGACGCCAGCGCCGCATCTGGCCCGCTCGATCCGCGACGCGGTCGCCGAACCGCCGGCCGAGCCGAAGCGCGAGGACGCCCGCGGCTTCGACCTCGGCCAGATCATCACGCGCGCGCTCACCGCCGCGGGGTTGATGAAGTAGCTCAGCCCTCACGCGTCGTCCCGGATCTGCGCTTACGCTTGTCCGGGATGACAGCTCTGTTTGTGGCGACGTCGGTGCATCGCCGAATAGAGCTTACATCTCGCCGGTGATGAACGGATTGGTCATCCGCTCCTGGCCGATGCTCGAGCCGGCGCCATGGCCGCAAATGAAGCCGACATCGTCGCCGAGCGGCAACAGCTTGGTCTTGATCGAGCTGATCAGCGTGGCGTGACTGCCGCCGGGCAGGTCGGTGCGGCCGACGGAGCCTGCGAACAGGACGTCGCCGACATGGGCAAAACGTAATTCCTTGTTGAAGAACGCCACGCTGCCGGGCGAATGGCCGGGGCAGTGCAGAATGTCGAACTGCAAGCCGCCGATCGACACCGCGTCGCCCTCCTCCAACCAGCGGTCCGGCGCGAAGTTGCGCACCCCGGTCATGCCGAAGCGCGCGCCGCTCTCCACCACATTGTCGAGCAGGAACTTGTCGGCTTGATGCGGTCCCTCGATCGGCACCTTCAGCGCATCGCGCAATTCCGCCGCGCCGCCGACATGGTCGATATGGCCGTGCGTCAGCCAGATCTTCTCCACGGTGACGCCGGTCTGCTTGATCGCGTCCAAAATCTTCGGCACGTCCCCGCCAGGGTCGATCACCACGGCCTTCTTGCCGGGTTCGTCCCAGATGATGGTGCAGTTCTGCTCGAACAGCGTCACGGGGACGATGATCGCGCCGGCCTTGGCTTGCGAGGACTCTTGCGAGGATCCTTGGGTATCATTTTGCTCGGTCATGGCGCCACAATGCCGATTTTTGCCATGCCGCCAAGCAAAAGATTCTTGAGATTCTTGGCCCGGCCCCGGAACAGCCGCCTCGGCCGTCACACGGCCGTCCCAATTGGCCTGCTGGTTTGAACCGGGGCGTTGCTTCCGCGTTCTCTCGCGCGAGGCGGATTTTCGGGTGGGTTCTCCGACATGGCACAGGGCGAGGTGAATTGGTGGCGCGACGGCATCTTCTACCAGGTCTATCCGCGCTCGTTTCAGGACAGCGACGGTGACGGCGTCGGCGATCTCGCCGGCATCTTGCGGCGGCTGCCTTATGTGAAGTCGCTCGGCGTCGACGCGATCTGGCTGTCGCCGATCTTCCCTTCGCCGATGGCCGATTTCGGCTACGACATTTCCGACCATACCGGCATCGATCCGCTGTTCGGCACGATGGCGGATTTCGACGCGCTGCTCACGGCCGCGCATGAGCATGGTCTCAGGCTGATCCTCGACCTCGTGCCCAACCACACCTCGGACCAGCATCCCTGGTTTGTCGAGAGCCGGTCCTCGCGCGACAATCCCAAGCGCGACTGGTACGTCTGGCGCGATCCGGCACCCGATGGCGGCGTGCCGAACAACTGGCTGTCCGAGTTCGGCGGCAGCGCGTGGCAGTTCGACGAGACGACGGGTCAATATTACTATCACGCCTTCCTCGCCCAGCAGCCGGACCTCAACTGGCGCAACCCGGACGTCCGCGCGGCGATCTACGACGTGATGCGGTTCTGGCTGGACAAGGGCGTCGACGGCTTTCGCGTCGACGTGATCTGGCACCTGATCAAGGACGCCGAATTCCGCGACAATCCGCCCAATCCTCACTACGTCGAGGGCCGTCCGCCGAACGAGAAGATCCTGACGCAATATTCCACCGACCAGCCGGAGGTGCACGACGTCATCGCCGAGATGCGGCGCGTCACCGATGCCTATCGCGCCCGCGTGCTGATCGGCGAGATCTATCTGCCGCTGCACCGGCTGATGGCCTATTACGGCAACGACCTCACCGGCGCGCAGATGCCGTTCAACTTCGCGCTGCTCTCGACGTTCTGGAGCGCGCGCTCGATCGAGACGATCATCGACGACTACGAGAAGGCGCTGCCGAAAGGCGCCTGGCCGAACTGGGTGCTCGGCAATCACGACCGCCCGCGGGTCGCCAGCCGTGTCGGGCCCGAGCAGGCCCGCGTCGCCGCCATGCTGCTGCTGACGCTGCGCGGCACGCCGACGCTCTATTACGGCGACGAGATCGGCATGCATCAGCTCGCGATCGCGCCCGAGGACGTGCGCGATCCCTTCGAGAAGAACGTGCCCGGCATCGGCGTCGGCCGTGACGGTTGCCGCACGCCGATGCAGTGGGATTCCTCGAACTTCGCCGGCTTCTCGGACGTCAGGCCGTGGCTGCCGCTGCCTGAGGATCATATCCACGAGAATGTCGTCAATCTCGAAGCCGACACGCGCTCGATCCTCAGCCTGTACAGGCGGCTCATCGTGCTGCGAAAGAGCAGCCCGCCCCTGGTGGCCGGCAACTATCATCCGATCGCGGCGCAGGGCGATCTCCTGATCTACCGCCGCGAGGCCGAGGGCAGGGCGGTGATCGTGGCCCTCAATCTCGGCCCCGACCCGATCGCCGTCACCACCAGCGCGATCCGCTTCGGCAGCGAGATCCTGCTGTCGACGTTCCTGGATCGTGAGGGTGAGAGGCTGGAAGGCGTGTTGGATTTGCGCGGGAATGAAGGGGTGATCGTGCAGCCGCCCTAGAAAGTAGGGCGAGGCGACAGCGTCATTCTCCAACGTCGTCCTGGACAAGCGAAGCGCAGATCCAGGACCCATTACCACAGGACGCAGTGTGGCGGAGGCTGGTGGTTATCAGCTCACGCGCCAACGACCTCTTGGGGTAATGGGTCCTGGCTTTCGCCAGGACGACGGCGGAGTGTGTGGATGCACCTACCCCGGATGCTTGTTACCCGCAGTATCCCCGTCGATATCACTCCGCTTCAGTAAATAATCCAACCCGCCGACCCGATACCAGCGATAGCCATACGGCTCCAGGACGACGCGGTGCTGGCCGCGCTTGTCGGCGTGGCTGTGGTCTTCCGCGAGCAGATTGATCAGGTGCGCGCCGGCATCATCAGGCAGCCCCGTCGAGAACGCGATCTCGCGTGGCTTCTCATCGAGATTGTGCACGAACAGCACCGAATTGTTGCGCCAGTCATAGCGCATGATGAAGACAGCCGGATCACGCGTCGCAATGATCGCGAAATTGCCCCAGCCGATCTCCGGCACCTCCTTGCGCATGCGGACGATGCGTTCGGTCCAGTTCAGCATGGAATTGGCATCGCGCCGCTGCTTGGCGACGTTGACGTGCGGAAAGCCGTAAGGGCCCTTGTCGATGACGGGACAGGCCGGCTTGTCGTTCTTGGTGAAGCCGCCATGCGGCTCGGTCGACCATTGCATCGGCGTGCGCGCGCAATTGCGCTCCGGCAATGAGAGATCGTCGCCCATCCCGATCTCGTCGCCATAGCGGATCACGGGCGTTCCCGGCAGCGTGCACATCAGGCTGTAGGCAAGCTCGAGCCGCCTGCGGTCGCCGCCGAGCATTGGCGCGAGGCGGCGGCGGATGCCGCGGTCGTAGAGCTGCATGTCCTTGTCGGGGCCGAAGCTCTTGAACACGGTGTCGCGCTGTGCCGGGGTCAAGCGCCCGAGATCGAGCTCGTCGTGATTGCGCAGGAACAGGCCCCATTGCGCCGAGGCCGGCCGCGGCTTGGTCGCCTTCAGCGCCTTTGCCAGCGGTCGCGAGTCGGCCGACGCCAGCGCATAGAACAGATGCTGGTTGACGTGGAAGTTGAACATCATGTGCATGCGGTCGGCATCGCGGCCGAAATATTCCATGTCGGTTTCCGGCAGCACATTGGCTTCGGCGAGGATTATGGCGTCACCCTGGCGCCATTGCAGGAATTCGCGGAACGCGCGCAGCATGTCGTATTGCTCGACCGGCTTCTTCACCTTGGCGCCCTTGGTCGCAATCACGAAGGGCACGGCGTCCATGCGGAATCCGGAGACGCCGAGCTGGATCCAGAAGCCCATGATCTTCAAAATCTCGGCCTGCACGTGCGGGTTCGCGGTGTTGAGGTCGGGTTGAAAATCGTAGAAGCGATGAAAATACCAGGCGCCGGCGTCCTTGTCGCGCGTCCAGGTCGATTTCTGCACGCCGGGAAACACCATGCCCTTGTTGGCATTGGCGGGCTTCGTGTCGGACCAGACGTACCAGTCGCGATAGGGCGAGTTCTTGTCGCGCCGCGCTTCCTTGAACCAGCGATGCTGGTCCGAGGTGTGGTTGACGACGAGGTCGATGATGATGCGGATGCCGCGCTGCTTGCAGCCATGGGCGAACTCGACGAAGTCGCCGAGCGTGCCGTAGCGGGAATCGACGCTGTAATAGTCGGCGATGTCGTAGCCGTCGTCGCGGCCGGGCGAGGTCTGGAACGGCATCAGCCAGATTGTGGTTATGCCGAGGCCGTGCAGATAGTCGAGCCGCCGCAACAGGCCCTTGAAGTCGCCGACGCCGTCGCCGTCGGCATCCATATAGGTGCCGACGGACAGGCAGTAGATCACGCCGTTCTTGTACCAGAGATCGTCGATCATGCGCGAGCGGCCTCACAGGTCCCGCCGGGGTGCGGCGGCTGCGTGATAAGTGCGAGGGCAGGGGGAGGTTCCTGCGCCACCGTCGTCCCGGGGCGCGAAGCGCGAGCCCGGGACCCATAGCCACAGGGAGTAGTTTTGCGAAGACTCGGAGTTACCTGTCCTGCGCCACAACCGCTCCCTGTGGTTATGGATTCCGGGCTCGCGCCAAGTGGCGCGCCCCCGGAATGACGGGTGGAATGGAATCGGCTATCCTCATCCCATGGACAGCAGCGCCCGCAACATCGCCCTCGTGCCGCCGCCGGACCGCCGTCAATCCGAGACGGCGCTGGCGATCGCGCGCGGCACGGCGCGGCTGCTGCGCTCGCTCGGATTTTCCTGCATCAGCGAACTGCCGCTGCCGTCGGGCCGTCGCGCCGATCTGGTGGCGCTGAACGAGCGCGGCGAGATCTGGATCGTCGAGATCAAGTCGTCGGTGGAGGATCTGCGCGCCGATCAGAAATGGCACGAATACCGCGCCCATTGCGACCGGCTGTTCTTCGCCTTCACGCAGGACCTGCCGTGCGAGATCTTTCCGCAAGACACCGGCCTCATCATCGCCGACGCCTATGGCGCGCATCTGCATTGCGAGGCGCCCGAGCACAAGATCGCGGCCGCCACGCGCAAGCAGATGACGGTGCGTTTTGCGATGGCGGCGGCTTTGCGGATCAACCGGCTGGTCGATCCGCAGGGGCACGCGGATTTCTGGGAATGAGTCCGTAGGATGGGTAGAGCGAAGCGAAACCCATCACTTTCGGTCAGGTAAGCAAGGCGGTCAGGTAAGCAAGGAAGGTGGGTTTCGCTTCGCTCTACCCACCCTACGAAACCGTTACCGCGGCGCGCGCTTGGCCAAAATGCGCTGCAACGTCCGGCGGTGCATGTTGAGCCGCCGCGCCGTTTCCGAGACGTTGCGGTTGCACATCTCGTAGATGCGCTGGATGTGTTCCCAGCGGACGCGATCGGCGGACATCGGGTTGGTCGGCAGCTCGGATTTCTCTGCGCTGGTCGACAGCAGCGCGGCGACGACGTCGTCGGCATCGGCCGGCTTGGAGAGATAATCGATCGCGCCCATCTTCACCGCGGTCACCGCGGTGGCGATGTTGCCATAGCCGGTCAGCACGATCGCGCGTGCATCCGGGCGCTTCTTCTTCAGCGCCGAGACCACGTCGAGGCCGTTGCCGTCCCCGAGGCGCAAATCAACCACGGCGAATGCCGGCGCCGCCTTGCCGATCTGCGCGAGACCGTCCGAGACGGTGTCGCACGATGTCACCGCAAAGCCGCGCGTCTCCATCGCGCGCGACAAGCGCTCCAGAAACGGCTTGTCGTCCTCCACGATGAGAAGCGAGCGGTCGGTCTGTTCGTTCAGTTCGGCGATGGCGTTCAAGGTTTTGTCCTCTCTCTGCACATCCACATATGGCGTCGCAAACGGGCGGCGCCAAGGCCGCCAATAGTCGATCAGTCGGCCTGTGCGACGCAAGGTCGCGGCCTATCCTATTGTTTCTTCAAGCGTCTCGATAGCCTCAAAACGCTGTCGCGGCCACGTTATCTGGACCACCGCGCCGTGTTCCGGAAAGATCCGGTTGGTAAACGAGACCTTGGCGCCGGTGCGTTCGAGCAGGGTGCGCGCGATGAACACGCCAAGCCCGAGGCCGCGCCGTTCGCCGCCGGCGTCATCCGGGGTGCGCCGCCGCGACAGATAGGGCTCGCCGATCCGGTTAAGGATATCGGGCGGAATGCCGGGGCCGTCGTCGGAGATCAGGAGCTCGATCGTGTCCTTGTTCCACCAGGCGTTCACCTCGACGGTGGTGTGGGCGAAATCGACTGCGTTCTCGACGATGTTGCCGACGCCGTAGAGGATCGCCGGGTTGCGCGAGCCGACCGGCTCGGCGAAGGCGGCCACCGCGATCCGCACCTTGATGTCGACGCCGAAATCGCGGTGCGGGGCCACCACCTCCTCGATCAGCTCCGACAGCTTCATGCGGTCGAACGGCGCGCCGGTGGAGGAGAGCTGGGTGATCTTGCTGAGGATGTCGCGGCAACGCTGCGTCTGCTCGCGCAGGGTTTTCAAATCGGCGGCAAAGATCGGGTCCTTCACCGTCTTTTCCAGCTCGCGCGAGATCAGGAAGATCGTCGCGAGCGGCGTGCCGAGCTCGTGCGCGGCCGCGGCGGCGAGGCCGTCGAGCTGGGTCAGATGCTGCTCGCGCGTCAGCACCAGCTCGGTCGCGGCGAGCGCATCCGCAAGCTTGCGCGCCTCCTCGGTGACCTGGAACGAGTAAAGGCTGGTGACGCCGATCGCGAGCACGATCGAGAGCCAGACGCCGACGAGATAGATCGGCGGCAGCACCAGCGGATCGTCGGAATCCCAGGGCAGCGGCAGGTGGAAGAAGAACAGGACCGAGGCGCAGGCGACCGCCAGCACGCCAAGCCCGAAGGTGAAGCGGGCCGGCAGCGCGGTTGCCGAGATCAGCACCGGTGCGAGGAACAGGAACGAGAACGGGTTCTGGAGCCCGCCGGTGAAGAACAACAGGCCGGCCAGCTCCACGATGTTCAGCGCAAGCAGTCCGGCCGCCTGCATCGGCTCCAGCCGCTGCAGCGGATTGGACACGGTCTGGAGCGCCAGATTGAGCGAGGCCGACAGGGCGATGATGCTGACGCAGGGGACGATCTCGACGTTGAACTCCAGCCCCTGCGCCACGATGAAGATCGCGGCGAGCTGGCCGAGCACCGCGAGCCAGCGCAGCCGCAGGATGGTGTCCAGGCGGATATGCCGCTGCGCGGGGCGAAAGTCGGAAGCGGCAATTTCGGTCATGTCGGCCAATGTGGCGGTGCCTTCTGGTCACGAACGCGCGGCTGGTGGAACCACCCGGATTACAAGCCTTGCGCTGTCAGCTGCAATAGCAGAAGAACGGCTCAGCATGACCGGGAACGACAAAGCTTCAAGTCCGCCGACTGTCGCGGAGCGCAGCTCCTCTGCGGCAATTGCGGTCGATCACCTCGTTAAGGTCTACAAGCAGACCCGCGCCGTCGACGATATCTCCTTTTCGCTGCCGCGCGGCAGCATCACCGGGCTCCTGGGCGGCAACGGCGCCGGCAAGACCACGACCATCGCGATGATCATGGGCCTGGTGCTGCCGACCTCCGGCCGCGTGCAGGTGCTCGGGCATAAGATGCCCGAGGAGAGCGCTTCCGTGCTGGGGCGGATGAATTTCGAAAGCCCCTATGTCGACATGCCGATGCGGCTCACGGTGCGGCAGAACCTCACCATCTTCGGCAAGCTCTATGCGGTGAAGAATCTCGCGAGCCGCATCGCCAGGCTCGCCGACGATCTCGACCTCACCGAATTCATCGACCGTGCCAACGGCAAGCTCTCCGCCGGCCAGAAGACCCGCGTCGCGCTGGCGAAAGCGCTGATCAACCAGCCCGAGCTGCTGCTCCTGGACGAGCCGACCGCCTCGCTCGACCCTGACACCGCCGATTGGGTGCGAGGCCATCTGGAGCGCTATCGCAAGGAGAACAACGCCACCATCCTCTTGGCCTCGCACAACATGCTCGAGGTCGAGCGTCTGTGCGACCGCGTCATCATCATGAAGCGCGGCCGCATCGAGGACGACGACACGCCGGAGGCCATCATGGCCCGCTACAACCGCACCACGCTGGAGGAGGTGTTCCTGGACGTTGCGCGCGGCCGGGTGAACGGAGCTCAGGAGGCGGCACGATGAGGGAGTCCCGATCTTTCGGTCCTAGCCCGGATGGATCCCGTCATCCCGGGGCGCGACATAGTCGCGAGCCCGGGATCCATAACCACAGGATTGAATTTGGCGAAGACTCGGGGTTACCGGCCTCGCCCCACAATCGCCGCCTGTGGTTATGGATTCTCAGATGCGCAATTGCGCATCATAGCTCGCGCTCCGCGCGCCCCGGAATGACGAAGCTTCATCCGGGCTACGCGGTGCAGCCATGACCGAGCTCACCCTCCATCGCGGCATCTCCATGCAGCGCATCGGCGCGATGATCCTGCGCTACTGGTACCTGTTGATGTCGTCCTGGCCGCGGCTGCTCGAGCTGCTCTACTGGCCGGCGCTCCAGGTCATCACCTGGGGCTTCCTGCAGCTCTACATCGCGCAAAACGCCAATTTCTTCGCGCGCGCCGGCGGCACGCTGATCGGCGCCGTCATCCTCTGGGACATCCTGTTCCGCGGCCAGCTCGGCTTCTCCATCTCCTTCCTGGAGGAGATGTGGGCGCGCAACCTCGGCAACCTCATGATGAGCCCCCTGAAGCCGATCGAGTTTCTGCTGTCGCTGATGATCATGAGCCTGATCCGGCTCGCGATCGGCGTGATCCCGATGACGCTGCTCGCGCTGTTTTTGTTTCACTTCAACGTTTACGCCCTCGGCCTGCCGCTGATCGCGTTCTTCTGCAATCTGATCTTCACCAGCTGGTCGGTCGGCATCTTCGTCTCGGGACTCGTGCTGCGAAACGGTCTCGGCGCCGAGAGCATCGTCTGGACCCTGATGTTCGCGATCATGCCGCTCGCCTGCATCTACTATCCGGTCAGCGTGCTGCCGGGCTGGCTGCAAGTTGTCGCCTGGACGCTGCCGCCGACCTACGTTTTCGAGGGGATGCGGGCGCTCTTGATCGAGAACACCTTCCGCACCGACCTGATGCTGGAGGCGCTGGCCATCAATTTAGGGCTGCTGATTGCATCTTTTTGGGCATTCCTTGCCCTTTTGCGCAGCGCCAGGAAGAACGGCTCGCTGCTGTCCAGCGGCGAATAGTTTCACTTTCCCGTGGATTCAGGCTGATTTAACCGTCTCCGCCACGTAGATGTACGGGGACGGTGCATTGACGCAATATTACGCATTCGGCAGTATGCTGCGATGCGAAGAGGGATATAGCGATGCCTATTGGTGAGTTTGGCGGCGCGCCGCCCCTGGCTGCAGAAGGCAGTCCGGTCCTGACGACGCCGATGTACTGGATGTACGAGATGGCCCACGCCTCTCTCAATCCGGCACGTGCGGTCACCGACGCGACCAAGTTCCTGTTTCAGAATCCCCTCAATCCCTGGGCGCGCACCGAGGTCGGCAAGTCGGTCGCCGCGGCCTGCGAATTGTTCGAGCGCACCACGCGCCGCTACGGCAAGCCGGAATGGGGCCTCAACGACACCGAGGTCAACGGCATCCGCGTCCCCGTCGAGATCCGTTCGGTCTGGGAAAAGCCGTTCTGCCGGCTGCTCTACTTCGATCGCAAGTTCACCCGTCCGCTGCGCAGCCCGCAGCCGCGCGTGCTGATCGTGGCCCCGATGTCCGGCCACTATGCGACGCTGCTGCGCGGCACGGTCGAGGCGTTGCTGCCCGCGCATGATGTCTACATCACCGACTGGGCCGATGCCCGCATGGTGCCCCTCAGCGACGGCCGCTTCGATCTCGACGACTACATCGACTACATCATCGAGATGTTGCACGTCCTCGGCGGCAACACCCATGTCATGGCGGTGTGCCAGCCCTCGGTGCCCGTCGTCGCCGCCGTTTCGATCATGGAAGCGCAGCGCGATCCGTTCGTGCCGACCTCGATGACCCTGATGGGCGGCCCGATCGACACCCGCCGCAATCCGACCGCGGTGAACAACCTCGCCCAGGAGCGCGGCATCGACTGGTTCCGCAACCACGTCATCACCAAGGTGCCGTTCCCGCATCCGGGCATGATGCGCGACGTCTATCCGGGATTTTTGCAGCTCAACGGCTTCATCAGCATGAATCTCGACCGGCACATGGATGCCCACAAGCAGCTTTTCGCCCATCTGGTGAAGGGCGACGGCGATCTCGTCGACAAGCATCGTGAGTTCTATGACGAATATCTCGCGGTGATGGACCTCTCCGCCGAGTATTACCTGCAGACCGTCGACACCGTGTTCGTGAAGCACGCGCTGCCGAAGGGCGAGATGACCCATCGTGGAACCCGCGTCGATCCCTCCAAGGTCAAGCGTGTGGCGTTGATGACGGTCGAAGGCGAGAACGACGACATCTCCGGTCTCGGTCAGACCGAAGCAACGCACACATTGTGCCGCTCGATCCCCGATCATCGCCGCGTTCATTACGTCCAGAAGGGCGTCGGCCATTACGGCGTGTTCAACGGCTCGCGTTTCAAGTCGGAAATCGTGCCGAGGATTCACGACTTCATGGTCTCCGCTGCGAATCCGAGCTCGTTGCAGGCTCTCGCGGCCGAATAGAGCGTTTTCGAGCGAAGCGGGACCGGTCCGCGCAAAGAAAACGCGTCAGAAGTGGAATCGAGAGCCATCTCCGTTCGATCACATCGGAGCGGGCATCGCTCTCGACGCGTTTTTCGGCTTTCCCGTCGAAAATTCGGGTGCTGCCGGAGGTTCCGGCAGGGCTTGGTTCCCTCCAGATTCGCGGTATTTAGGTAGCTTTATAGGAGTGAGTCAGCCCTCACCCCTTGGGGGTGTCGCATGCGTCCGGAGGGGGCGAAAAAAGCGGGTTCCAACCCCAGTCTGTAGGGTCTCCCGGACGCCTGACCCCTGTATATTGGGCAAATGATTTGTTTTTGCGCCGAGCGCTTTCCCTGGCGGCGGTTATGGCAGAATCCGGGCGAACTCCTGCTCCCCGGACTGACAGACATGGCCACTCGCGCACTCCTCTATCGGCGGCCCCACGAGCCAAAGACCCTCGTCATCACCCATGGATCGCAGTTTTTTGCGATTCGGCTGCGTCGGCACAGGCGTGCGCGCCGCTACACGCTCAGAATTCATCCGAGCGATCGCGAAGCCATCCTCACCATGCCGCCGCGCGGCACGCTCGCCGAAGCAAAAGACTTCGCGCAGCGTCACGGTGCATGGATTGCGGCACGTCTCGGGCGTTTGCCGAAGGCCGCGCCGTTCCAGCCTGGCACAGTGATACCGCTTCGCGGTGTTCCCCATCGCATCGTTCATCGCGCCGGTGCGCGCGGCACGGTGTGGACCGAAGTGCGCGACAGCGGTGAACGCATTCTCTGCGTCGCCGGCGGCGTCGAGCATGCTGACCGCCGCGTCCATGACTTCCTCAAGCGCGAGGCGCGCCACGATCTTCAGCGTTCGGCCGAAGCCTATGCCGTCGAGCTCGGTGTCAGGGTCAAGCGGCTGTCGATCCGCGACCAGTCCAGCCGCTGGGGCTCCTGCACCTCGGCCGGCTCGCTGTCGTTCTCCTGGCGCCTGATCCTCGCGCCGCCCTTCGTGCTCGACTATCTCGCCGCCCACGAGGTCGCCCATCTCGTCGAGATGAACCACTCGGCGCGGTTCTGGCGCGTGTGCGGCAAGGTCTGCCCCTCGATGGAGCGCGCCAAGAAGTGGCTCGACACGTGCGGGAACGACCTGCACCGGTACGGGGTCGAGGATTAGCGTCCGCTGCTAACCAAATTGGAGCTGTCATCGCCCGCGAAAGCGGGCGATCTAGTATTCCGAGGCGGTTGTTATTGAATCGAGAGGCCGCAGCGTACTGGATTGCCCGCTTTCGCGGGCAATGACGGCGGAGAGTGGGGCGACGTCAGCGCCTTGCGCCACGGCTTTTGATTTGCCCGACGTATCAATGACCTCGCACAATCCACCGCGCATCGCGCCAGCGATCACCGGCTACTGTGCATGGGGTTGTTTTCGCAGTTTTTGTTTTGAGGCCCCAAAGGCCTCAAGCCGAACCTATCGATTCCCGCCAAACAGCCGGTCCATCAACCAGCCATCCAGCCCCGCCGCCGCTTCCGGCCGCGCATTGGCGCGCGTCGGTGGCGGGCGATAGCCGCTATTGTTCACAGGCGCCGGTCCGGGCGCGGCCGCCGTCGGCGGCGACACCTGCGATGCCGCCTGCGCGAGGTTCGACAGGCCCCAGCTCGCTTGCGAGTTCGGCAAGTTCGCCACCGGCACGCCCTCGTGCGCGGTGCGCATGAAGCGCGACCAGACTTCGACCGGCAGGCCGCCGCCGGTCGCCTTCTTGGTCGGCGCGTTGTCGTCATTGCCGAGCCAGACGCCGGTGACGAGGTTGGCGGTGTAGCCGATGAACCAGGCGTCACGGTAATCCTGGCTGGTGCCGGTCTTGCCGGCCGCGGGCCAGCCGGGGATCTCAGCCTTCTTGGCGGTGCCTGATATCAGCGTTTCCCGCATCATTGAGTTCATCATTCCGACATAGCGCGGGTCGATCACCTGGTTGCGCTCGTCGGGCTGGCGCATGTAGAGCAGCTTGCCACTGAGCGTCCTGATCCGCGTGACGACATGCGGCGTCACCGCGAAGCCGCCATTGGCGAAGGGCGCATAGGCGCCGACCAGCTCGACGACCGAGACTTCGGAGGTGCCGAGCGCGATCGAGGCATTGGGCTCGAGCTTCGAGGAGATGCCGAGCCGGTGCGCGGTGCGCACCACGTTCTTGGGCCCGACCTCAAGGCCGAGGCGGATCGCGACCGTGTTGAGCGACATCGCCAGCGCCTGGGTCAGCGTCACCGCGCCGAAATATTCATGGGTGTAGTTCTCAGGTCTCCAGCCCTTGACCTCGATCGGCGCGTCCTGGCGCACGGTGTCGGGCGTCAGGCCCTGCTCGAGCGCGGTGAGGTACACGAAAGGCTTGAAAGAAGAGCCCGGCTGGCGCTTCGCAGTCACCGCGCGGTTGTACTGGCTCTCGGAATAGTTCCGCCCGCCGACCATGGCGCGCACGGCGCCGTCGGGCGTCATCGCCACCAGCGCGCCCTGGCTGACATTGAACTTCACGCTCTTGGCCGCGAGCTCGTCGATGATGGCGGCTTCCGCCACGCCCTGCAGCTTCGGATCGATCGTGGTCTCGACCTTGATGCTCTCGTCGATCTGGCCGACGAGGTCGTCCAGCACCTCGCCGATCCAGTCGGCGACGTAATTGACCGTGCCGGCGCCGACCGGCTTCACGTTGTAGGAGGGATGGCCGATCGAGGCCTGCGCCTGCGCTTCGGTGATGAACTTTGCATCCGCCATCGCCGTGAGCACGATTTGCGCGCGCGCTTCCGCGCCTTCCGGGTTGCGGTTCGGCGCAAGCCGCGAGGGCGATTTGACGAGGCCGGCCAGCATCGCGGCTTCCGCGATGGTCACATTCTTCGCCGACTTGCCGAAATAGCGCTGCGCGGCGGCCTCGACGCCATAGGCGCCGGAGCCGAAATAGACGCGGTTGAGATAGAGCTCCAGGATCTCGTCCTTGGAATGCTTGCGCTCCAGCCAGATCGCGAGCTCCGCCTCCTGCAGCTTGCGCTGCATGGTGCGCTCCTGGGTCAGGAACAGGTTCTTCGCGAGCTGCTGCGTCAGCGTCGATCCGCCCTGCGACACGCCGCGATGAAGCACGTTGGTGACGAGGGCGCGCAGGATGCCGACGGGATCGATGCCGAAATGCGAATAGAAGCGGCGGTCCTCGATGGCGATGAAGGCCTTGGGCAGGTATGGCGGCAGATCCTTCAGCGCGACGTTGGCGCCGGCCATCTCGCCGCGTTGCGCCAGCATGCTGCCGTCCATGCCGACGATCTGGATCGTCGGCGGACGCTTGGGAATCTCCAGCGACTGGATCGGCGGCAGATGGGCGCCGACATAGATCACGACGCCGACCACGGCGATGGCGCCCCACAGGCCCACCACCGCGCCCCAATAGACCAGGCGGCCAAGGCTGGCGCCGATACGCGACTTCGACCGGCGCTTGGCGCCGCTGCGGCCGGCCGGTGGCTTCCGCTCGCGCGGCGGCTCGTCGCCGGAATCCTCAGCTTTGCGCTTGGCGGACGATTTCGCTGACTTCTTCGGCTTGTCCTCGCCGCCCGGGACGCGGTCGGCCGCGGTCAGGCGCAGGTCGGCGAGCGCCGCGGGCAAGCCGAACAGCGGCTCCTTCCGGCCACCCTTTTTCTTTCCCCACGCCATACGCAAAACGCCCGGTCAGCCCGCCCCGCCGCACGCTAGCGGTCGCTGTTTAAGGCCCGGTTACCCAGAGCTTAACGCGCGATTAGGAGGTGCGGCATTCGCCCGCCGCAGTTCCGCTGATCGGACGGCGAAGCTAGGATCGCCGCCACAAAACAAGAGGGAACACACGAGGGAGTACCTATGGGCCACATCGATCCGACCAAGGAGATTTTCGCGCAGTTCCGGGACAACGATCGCCCGGGCCCGATCCACATGCTCAATCTGGTGCGGCTGCGCAAAGACGCCGTCTACCCGGACGGCCGCAAGGCGAGCGGCGCGGAGGCCTACGCGGCCTATGGCCGCGAGAGCGGCCCGGTGTTCGAACGCCTCGGCGGGCGCATCGTCTGGCAGGGCAGGTTCGAGCTGATGCTGATCGGCCCGCAGGAGGAACGCTGGGACCATTGCTTCATCGCCGAATACCCTAGCGTCGCCGCCTTCGTCGAGATGATCCGCGATCCCGTCTATCGCGAGGCGGTGAAGCACCGCCAGGCCGCCGTGGAGGATTCGCGGCTGATCCGGCACGCGGTGCTGCCGGTGGGGAAGAATTTTGGCGAGGTGCCGACTTGAGAGCCGCGGAGCGACACTCTCTCTGCCGTCACGGCCGGGCTTGACCCAGCCATCCACGCCTTCTTGTTCAGTCATTCCGGGGCGGCTCGAAGAGCCGAACCCGGAATCTCGAGATTCCGGGTTCGATGCTGTCGCATCGCCCCGGAATGACAGCGGAGGAAACTAACCCGCCGGCCCCGCATCCTCCAGGATCGGGCCGAACAACTCCCAGCGCTCGCCGTTGAACTTCATCATCTGAAGCTGCTTGTTGACGCGGTAGTCGGTCGGCGAGGTGTTGGCCTTGATGCCCGGCAGCGCGATGTCGCCGGTCACGTCCTTCAGCGACGCCGCCTGCTTCATGACGTTCTCGCGCGTCAGGTTGTCGCCGCACTGCTGGAGCACATGGGCCAGAAGCTGCGCGGTGCCGTAGCCGTAGGTGTTGAAGTTCGAGTCCTTGTCGCCGTCCGGGTAGTATTTCGCCATGAAGTCGAGATACCGCTTCATGCCGGCATCGTCCTTCCAGGTCGGATCGAGCGGGTCCTTGCCGTAGTTGACGCTGATGACGCCCTTGGCGGCATCGAGCCCTGCCGGCTTCATCACCGCGCCGCCCGAGGTCGCGTTGATGTCGACGATCTGCACCGGATGCCAGCCGAGCTCGGCGATCTTCTTGATCGCCTGCGCCGCCTGCTTCGGCGTGGTCGCGCTGAAGAACAAATCGGCGCCGGCATCCTTGATCTTGAGGATCTGCGAATCGACGGTCGGGTCGGACACCTCGTAGGACGCCTCCGTCACGATCATCTTGGCAGCCTTGTCGCCGAGGCCGGCCTTGATGCCGTTCAGATAGTCCTTGCCGAGGTCGTCGTTCTGATAGAGCACGCCGATCTTGGCGTTCGGATGCTCCTTCAGGATGTATTGGCCATAGATGCGGCCTTCGACGAAATAGTTCGGATTGTAGCCCATGGTCCACGGGAAGTTCTTGGGGTCCGTGAACTTCGAGGCGCCGGTGGCCGCGAACAGCTGCGGCACTTTCTTGGAGTTGAGATATTTCTGCACGGCCGCGTTCGACGGCGTGCCGATGATCTGGAAGGTGAGCAGCACCTCGTCGCTCTCGACGAGCTTGCGGACCTGCTCCACCGCTTTCGGCGGCGAATAGGCATCGTCGTATTGAATCAGATTGATCTTGCGGCCGTTGATGCCGCCCTGGTCGTTGATCATCTTGAAGTAAGCGGCCTGGGTCTTGCCGATCGACGCATAGGCCGACGCTGGCCCCGAGAACGGCACGGTCTGGCCGACCTTGATCTCGGTGTCGCTGGCGCCCGGATCATATTTTTTCTGGGCATTGGCCGCAGAGACCGACAGCGCCAGGGTCAGCGCCGTTGCCGTGGCCAGATGCAGCATTCCATTCCTCATTCGCAATTTCCTCAGCTTGTTATTGCCGATGATCTGCCGGACGCACTGTTGCGCGCCCGGCGCCATCGCTGCCGGGGAGTGTGGAGGAGGCGTTGCTGCAACGCAAGGCGGGGATGTGCCCGCAGTTCGTAGGGTGGGCTGCGGTTCGCCAACCCACCCTGTGACGTCTCCGAGTCGCTAGCCCGACGGACCGTTGTCCTCGATGATCGGTCCGAACAGCTCCCAGCGCTCGCCGTTGAACTTCATCATCTGCATCTGCTTGTTGACGCGGTAGTCGTTCGGCCCGGTGTTGATCTTGATGCCGGGCAGCGCGAAGCTCGGGGTGAAGTCCTTGATGTTGGCGACCTGCTTCATGACGTTCTCACGCGTGAGGTCGTCGCCGCATTGCTTCAAGACCTGCACCAGCAGCTCTGCCACCGAATAGGCATAGGTGTTGACGGTGTTGAGCTTGTCGCCTTCCGGGAAGTACTTGTCCATGAAGGCGAAGAAGGCCTTCACGCCCGGATCGTCCTTCCACTGCGGATCGCTGGGTTCCTTGCCATACTGGGTCGAGATGATGCCCTTGGAGATCTCGAGGCCGGCCGGCTTCAGCGTCGCCGAGATCGGGCTCGCATTGATGTCGAGGATGTGCACCGGCGTCCAGCCGAGGTCGGCGAGCTTCTTGATGGCCTGCGCGGCGAATTTCGGCGTCGAGGCATCATAGAACAGGTCGACGCCCATCGACTTCAGCTTGACCACCTGCGAATCCACGGTCGGATCGGTGACCTCGTAGGACACCTCGCCGACGATCATGCCGGCGGCCTTGTCGCCGAGGCCGCTCTTGAGCCCCGCGAGGTAGTCGCGGCCCATGTCGTCGTTCTGGTAGAGCACGCCGATCTTGGCGTTCGGATGCTCCTTGAGGATGTACTTGGCGTAGATGCGCCCCTCGGACACGTAGTTCGGATTGTAGGCAATGGTCCAGGGATAGTTCTGCGGATCGTTGAAACGCGCCGCGCCGGTCGAGGCCAGCAGCTGTGGCACCTTCTTTCCGTTGAGATATTTCTGCACGGCGGCGTTGGCCGCGGTGCCGATGAGCTGGAAGGTGAAGAGCGCCTCGTCGCCTTCGACCAGCTTGCGGACCTGCTCGACGGTCTTCGGCGGCGAATAGGCGTCGTCATACTGGATCAGGTTGATCTTGCGGCCGTTGATGCCGCCCTGATCGTTGATCATCTTGAAGTAGGCGGCCTGGGTCTTGCCGATATTGGCATAGACCGAGTAGGCGCCGGAGAACGGCACGGTCTGGCCGATCTTGATCTCGGTGTCGCTCGCACCGGTGTCATATTTCTTCTGTGCGAGGGCTTGGCTGGCGGAGACCGCGAAGGCGAGCGCCGCCGTGGCAGCCATGAAGACTCTGCGATTGCTCATGTTGGGTTGTTCCTCCTGACGGAATTTTCGGCCGATGGTCTTTTTCCGTTGGTTGCAACGGTCGCCATCGCTGCCGAAGAGTGTGGAGGAACGTTCGCCGCCGCGCAAGGATCGCGGCACTGCGCCGTAGCGTCTCAGGCCAAGGATCTTAGGCCCAAGGATCTTAGGCCAGCGGTCCTAGGCCAGGAACAATGCCGCCAGCGCGATCGCCGCCGGCAGCGCCTGCACGAGCAGGATGCGCGTGCTGACGGTTGCCGCGCCATAGGCGCCGGCCACGATCACGCAAAGCAGGAAGAACGCCTTGATCTGGAATGCAAAGGCCGGGTTGCCGTGAAGCAGGCCCCAGATCAGGCCGGCGGCAAGGAAGCCGTTATAGAGGCCCTGATTGGCAGCCATCACCTTCGTGATCGCGGCCTTTTCCGGCGTATTGCGAAAGACCTTCAAGCCCTGCGGCTTGTCCCAGAGAAACATCTCCAGGATCAGGAAGTAGGCGTGCAGTGCGGCGACCAGCGCCACCAGGATATTCGCGATCAGACTCAAGTTGAGCTCCCCCAAAGCGTCAGCTTTCGGGTGGACGGTAGCACGTCCGGCATGGCAAGTGCGATCCCATGATTTGAAGTGATGGAGTCGCAATGGCCGCTCGATCAACCAGCCTGCCGGAACGCTTCGGCCTCGATCGTCTGGCGACGCCGATCGGAACCGCTCTGCTCGTCACCGATGCCGAGGGCGCCCTGCGCGCGCTCGACTGGGACGACTACGAGCACCGCATGCGCGAGCTGCTGCGCCTGCACTATGGCGCGGTGGATCTGAGCAACGGCTCCGCGCCGGCAGCGATGAAGGCTGCGCTGTCGGATTACTTCGCAGGTAACCTCGGAAGGCTTTCAGCGATCGCATGGCGCATCGCCGGCACACCGTTCCAGCAAAAGGTCTGGACCGCGCTTGCGCAAATCCCCGCCGGCACCACGATGAGCTACGGCGCGCTCGCCGCAAGGATCGACATGCCCAGGGCCATTCGCGCCGTCGGCCATGCCAACGGCTCCAACCCGATCAGCGTGGTGCTGCCCTGTCACCGCCTGATCGGCGCCGACGGCTCGCTGGTGAAATACGGCGGCGGGCTCGAGCGTAAGCGCTGGCTGCTCAGGCACGAGGGGGTGGAGGTCTAGGTTCTCACTCCCGTGGTCATTCCGGGGCGCGCGTAGCGCGAACCCGGAATCCATTTATCCGCGTCACCAGTGGCTCGATGGATTCCGGGCTCGCCGCTGCGCGGCGCCCCGGAATGACGAGGGGAGAGAGGTGCGCGCGACCGCCGTCACGCCGCCGGCTGAACCGCCTTGTCGCCGGCCATCACGTGGGTCAGCGCGCTCTTGATCGCGGACTGGCGGGTCGGCGCGTTGATCTGCGCGCCGAGCAGGTCGGTGACGTAGAACACGTCGCGCGCGCGCTCGCCGAAGGTCGCGACGTGGGCGGAGGCGATGTTGAGATTGAGCTTCGAGATCGCGGTGGTGAGCTCGTAGAGCAGGCCGGGCCGGTCGAGGCCGGATACCTCGATCACGGTGTAGCGGTCCGACCACTGGTTGTTGATGGTCACTTCCGGCTCGATCACGAAGGGCCGTGCCTTGCTGCGCACGGTGCGCCGCGCCACCACCTCGGGCAGGCGCAGCTTGCCTTCCAGCACGTCCTCGATCATCTCGCCGATGCGGGTGGCGCGCCTTCCCTCGTCCTCGTCGCGGTCGTATTCCCGGGAGATCGAGATCGTGTCGAGCGCGCGGCCGTCGGTCGTGGTGTAGATCTGGGCGTCGACGATGTTGGCGCCGGCGGAGGCACAGGCGCCCGCGATGATCGACAGCAGCCAGGGATGGTCGGCCGCGAAGATGGTCAGCTCGGTGACGCCGCGCACCTCGTCGAAGCCGACATTGATCGCGAGCTTGTGGCCGGCCTGCTCGCTGGAGCGGACGAAGCGGGCGTGGCGGATCTTGCGCGGCAGCTCGACCTTGAGCCAGTAGGCCGGATAGTGCCGGGCGATATAGGCATCGAGCTCGTCCGCCGGCCACTCGGCGAAGGCGTTACGGAATTCGGCGTAGGCGGCCGTGAGGCGCTTGCCGCGATCGACCTCCGAGAAGCCGCCGGTCAGCACCGGCTCGGTCTCGTAATACAGCGAACGCAAGAGCTGTGCCTTCCAGCCGTTCCACACGCCGGGGCCGACGCCGCGGATGTCAGCGGTGGTGAGGATCGTCAGCAGCTTCATCTGCTCGACCGACTGCACCACGGCAGCGAAATTCTCGATCGTCTTGCGGTCCGACAGGTCGCGCGACTGCGCGACCGTGGACATGGTCAGATGCTCCTCGATCAGCCAGGCCACGAGCTCGGTGTCGGCCGGGCTGAAGCCGAGCCGCGGGCAGAGCCGCCGCGCCACCTTGGCGCCGGCGATGGAGTGATCCTCCGGCCGGCCCTTGGCGACGTCGTGCAGGAGCGTGGCGATGTAGATCACCGAGCGATGCTCGGGCCGGATCTTGCGCATCAGGTCGCTGGCTACGGCGAATTCCTCAATGCCGCCGCGCTCGATGTCCTGGAGGAAGCCGACGCAGCGGATCAGGTGCTCGTCCACTGTGTAGTGATGATACATGTTGAACTGCATCATCGAGACGATCTTGCCGAAGGCCCGGATGAAGTGGCCGAGCACGCCGGTCTCGTTCATCCGACGCAGCACGATCTCCGCGTTGTCGGAGGTCAGGATCTCCATGAACAGCCGATTGGCTTCGGGGTTCTCGCGGAGCTGGGCGTTGATCAGGCCGAGCGAGCGCGTCACGTCGCGCATCGCGTCCGGATGAAAGGCGAGGTTGTTCTTCTGCGCCAGGCGGAAGATGCGGATCAGGTTGACCGGGTCGTGCTTGAAGACGTCGGGCGCGGCGACGTTGATGCGGTTGTTGTCGACGATGAAATCGTCGCTGTCAGGCACGCGCCGCTTCGCGGGGGTCGGGCGCAGCCGCGCCATCATCCGGCTCAAGACCGGCGCGGGCTTGGCCTGCTGGTCCTCGAGCTTGGCGCAGAGGATGGCGGTGAGGTTGCCGACTTCCTTGGCGACCAGGAAGTAGTGCTTCATGAACCGCTCGACGTCCTGCATGCCGGGATGCGAGGTGTAGCCGAGCCGGACTGCGATCTCGCGCTGGAGATCGAAGGACAGGCGCTCTTCGGCGCGGCCGGAGTAGAAGTGCAGGTTGCAGCGCACCGACCACAGGAAATCGGCGCAGCGGCGGAACGTGCGGTATTCCTGCGCGTCGAACACGCCGCGCTCGACCAGCTCGTCGGTGTCGCGGACGCGGTAGACGTATTTGGCGATCCAGAACAGCGTGTGCAGGTCGCGCAAGGCGCCCTTGCCGTCCTTGACGTTGGGTTCGACCAGATAGCGCGACTGGCCGCCGCGGCGGTGCCGCTCCTCGCGCTCGGCGAGCTTTGCGGTGACGAATTCGGACGCGGTGCCCTGCACCACTTCCTTGTCGAAGCGTTCGACCAGCTCGTCATAGAGAGGCTGGTCGCCGGTCAGGAAGCGCGTCTCCAGGATTGCGGTGCGGATCGTCATGTCGCCGCGCGCCTGCCGGATCGACTCGTCGACCGAGCGCGTGGCGTGCCCGACCTTCAGCCCCATGTCCCAGAGGCAATAGAGGATCGCCTCGGCGACCTGCTCGCCCCAGGCGGTCTGCTTGTAGGGCAGGATGAAGAGCAGATCGATGTCCGATTCCGGCGCCATCAGGCCGCGGCCATAGCCGCCGGTCGCGACCACCGCCATGCGCTCGGCGCCGCTCGGGATCGGCGAGCGGTAGAGATGGCGGGTTGCCGCCGAATAGAGGATGCGGATGATCTCGTCCTGCACATGGCACAGCCGCTCGGCGCAGCGACGGCCATGGCGGTCCTTCAGCAGGATCGCCTGTGCGGCGGCGCGCGCCGCGATCAGTTCGGCCTTGAGCAATTGCGCCATGGCCGTGCGGAACGCGTCCTCGCGTCCCTGGTGCTTTTCGGCAAGCGCATCGACCGCGGCGGTGATCCGCGCGGTGTCGAAGCGGTCGTCCACCTCTTGCTTGTGCTCTGTCGTGACGCTGTCCATGTCACACCGGATATAAGAGGTGACAGGCGCTGTCACCCGCCATTCGCTGGCAATAGTCGTTCCATGCTTGAAAAGCCCGGCATCGGGCAAAGTTGTTCTCGGGCGACCCGCTTTCAAGGGAGGGATTTTCTCGTTGACCTCTAGGTATAACTCATTGAAAAACAATGAAGTTTTTGAGGAGGGCGGGCATGACCAAGGTGACACGACGCATTCTGCTGGTGGGCGCGATGGCGCTCGCCATGACCCCCGCGGCGCGGGCGGCCGATCCGCTCAAGGAAATCCGCATCGACTGGGCGACCTACAATCCGGTGTCGCTGGTGCTGAAGCAGAAGGGGCTGCTGGAGAAGGAGTTCGCCAAGGACGGCATCACCATCACCTGGGTGCAATCGGCCGGCTCCAACAAGGCGCTCGAATTCCTCAATGCCGGCTCGATCGATTTCGGCTCGACCGCGGGCTCGGCGGCGCTGGTGGCGAAGATCAACGGCAACCCGATCAAGTCGATCTATGTCTATTCGCGTCCCGAATGGACCGCGCTGGTGACGGGCAAGGAGTCCAGGATCGCAAGCGTTGCGGATCTCAAGGGCAAGCGCGTCGCGGTGACGCGCGGCACCGATCCGCACATCTTCCTGGTGCGCGCGCTGCTTGGCGCCGGCCTCACCGAGAAGGACATCACGCCGGTGCTGCTCCAGCACGCCGACGGCAAGACCGCGCTGATCCGCGGCGATGTCGATGCCTGGGCCGGGCTCGATCCGATGATGGCGCAGGCCGAAGTGGAGGAGGGCGCCAAGCTGTTCTATCGCAAGGCGGACGCTAACACCTGGGGCATCCTCAATGTGCGCGAGCAGTTCCTGAAGGACTATCCGGACGTGGCCCGCCGCGTGCTCGCCACTTACGAAGAGGCGCGCAAATATTCGCTGGCGAACTATGACGAACTGAAGAAGACCTTCATCGCCGTGATGAAGCTTCCCGAGGCCGTCGTCGACAAGCAGCTCAAGGAGCGCACCGAGCTGACCCACAGCCGCATCGGCTCGCCCCAGCGCGAGTCGATCCTCGCCGCCGGCCTGGCGTTGCAGCAGGCGGGCGTCGTCGACGCCAAGGTTGACGTGAAGGCGACGCTGGATGCGCTGATCGACGACCAGATTCCGCTGCCGACGAATTAGTCGGCAGGAAGAGGCAGCCGCGCGTGCATCAAGCTCCGCCGTCGTCCCGGCCTAGTTGCGCAATTGCGCACGGGGGGCCGGGACCCATCACCACAGGGAGTGGTTGTTGCGCGAAGGCGGTCACTCCGAATCCCCGTAACCACTCCTCCCCGTGGTTATGGATCCCGGATCGGCGCGCGCTTGAGGCGCGCTTGTCCGGGACGACGGTCGTGGGTGTGGCGACACTGTTGCATTCCCTCACAAGACGCGCTTGCTATGGCCATGATCTCCGACGCGCCTGCCTTGCAACGATCCTCTGAACCGGCCGAGGGCGCCGCCGCGCCCTCGCGCATCGCGCGTTACGCGCGGCCGGTGCTGGGTGTGCTGTTGCCGCTCGCGCTCGCGCTCGGCTGGGAGCTCGTGGTGTGGTCCGGCTGGTCCAACGGCCGGCTGGTGCCGCCGCCCTCGCGCGTCTTTGTCACCATCACTGACCTCGCCCGCTCCGGCGAGCTGGTCCGTCACATCGCCGCGACGCTGTGGCGTGTCGGCCTTGGCTTCGCGTTCGGAGTGGTCGCCGGCACGCTGCTCGGCGCGATTTCCGGCTATTGGTCGCTGGCGCGCCGGCTGCTCGATCCGACCGTGCAGGCGCTGCGCGCGATACCCTCGCTGGCCTGGGTGCCGCTGTTCATCCTCTGGCTCGGTATCTTCGAGACATCGAAGATCGCGCTGATCGCGGTCGGCGTGTTCTTCCCGGTCTATCTCGGCGTGATGGGTGCCATCCTCTCGGTCGATCGCAAGATCGTCGAGGTCGGGCGCACCTTCCGCCTCTCCGGCCCGGCGATGATCCGCCGCATCCTCTTGCCCGCGGTGCTGCCGGCCTATGTGGTGTCGTTGCGCGTCGGCCTCGGTCTCGGCTGGATGTTCGTGGTGGCGGCCGAATTGATCGGGGCGTCCGAAGGTCTCGGCTATCTCCTGCTCGACGGCCAGCAGCTCGGCAAGCCCGCGCAGATCCTCGCCGCGATCGTGATCTTCGCCATGCTCGGCAAGCTCACGGACTGGCTGATCGAGGTCGGGTCCGCGCCCTTCCTGCGCTGGCAGGACGGCTTCGGGCGTCCCAGGGGAGCGTAGCGCGATGCTCGTGCTCGACAGGGTCAGCAAGACCTATCCCAACGGCGTCGAGGCGCTGGCGCGTTTCTCGGCCGCGATCCGCCAAGGCGAGATCGTCGCCATTATTGGCGGCTCCGGCTGCGGCAAATCAACATTGCTGCGCGCCATCGCCGGCCTCGATCGCGCCAGCTCAGGCACGGTGACGCTCGACGACGAGGCGATCGCCTCGCCCCACGCCAAGATCGGCATCATCTTCCAGGAGCCGCGGCTTTTGCCCTGGCTCAGCGTCGCCGACAATATCGGCTTTGGCCTTGCCGATTTGCCCGCGGCCGAGCGGCGCGAGAAGGTGGCGCGCGCGCTCGCGCGCGTCGGGCTCGCCGACAAGGCGCAGGCCTGGCCGCGCGAGCTCTCCGGCGGTCAGGCGCAGCGCGTCGCGATCGCCCGCGCGCTGGTGCCGCAGCCCGAGGTGCTCTTGCTCGACGAGCCGTTCTCCGCGCTCGACGCATTCACCCGCAGGGATCTCCAGGATCATCTGCTCGATCTCTGGGCCGACACGCGCCCGACCTTGATCCTCGTCACACATGACGTCGACGAGGCCGTGGTGCTGGCAGATCGCGTGCTGGTGATGCGGCCGCGGCCGGGCCGCCTGTTCGACCAGATCGAGATCAATCTGGGCCGGCCGCGCGACCGCAATTCGCCGCTGTTCGAGAACTTCAAGCGAAGTGTGCTGACGTCACTCGACCGTTCGCTCGACCGCAGCGTGCCCGACCGTGACGCAACCCAGGGTCCCGGTCAGGCCATGTGGTGGTGACAATTTCTCCTCAAGCCGGTACATCGAGGGGCGATTTTTCCGGGAGAGAACGAAAATGGACGCTGCCCAACTGCGCCAGATGCAGGCCCCGATCAAGGAACGCTACAAGACCGATCCCAAGACCGCGCTGATCACGTTGAAGGCCAAGGGCTCGACCGACAGCGACGGTATCGCCTGCAAGGTCGAGACCGGCCGGGCCATCGCGCTTGCCGGCCTGCATCCGGCCACCGGCGGCTCCGGCCTCGAACTCTGCTCCGGCGACATGCTGCTCGAGGCGCTGGTTGCTTGCGCCGGCGTCACGCTGAAATCGGTTGCGACCGCGATCGAGGTGCCGCTCAAGACCGGCAACGTCTATGCCGAGGGCGATCTCGATTTCCGCGGCACGCTCGGCGTCGACAAGGAGACGCCGGTCGGCTTCGCCGAGATCCGCCTCCGCTTCGAGGTCGACACGCCGGCGCCGCAAGACAAGCTCGATCTGCTGCTCAAGCTCACCGAGCGCTATTGCGTGGTCTACCAGACCATCAAGAACGGCCCGAAGGTTTCGGTGTCGATGCAGCGGATGTGAGACGCGAGAGTCGCTGCTCCACAATTGGTGTCGTTCCCGCGGAGGCGGGAACCCATAACCCCAGGCCGTCGTGATTTCGGACGGTCGTAGGTCCGGCTCTCGAATCACTACGCCCTGTGGCTATGGATTCCGGGTTCGCGCTTCGCGCGCCCCGGAATGACGGACAGAATGCCTTCCTTCCGGATCTGCGCTTCGCTTGTCCGGCACGACAAACAAAAAAATGTCCCCCGAGCTCCACTTCATCCTGTTCCTGCTCCTGCGCATGGCGATCGCGGCGGCGTTCGTCGTGACGGCCTCGATCATCACCGAACGCTCGGGTCCGGTGATCGGTGCGCTGATCGCGACCCTGCCGGTCTCGGCCGGTCCGTCCTACGTCTTCCTCGCGATCGACCATGACGCCGCCTTCATCGCGCAGGGCGCGCTGGCGAGCCTGCCGGTGAACGCGGCGACCATCTTCATGTGCCTCACCTATGTCGTGCTGTCGCAGCGGCACAATCTCGCGGTGAGTTGCGGCAGCGCCGTCGCGGTGTGGATCGGGCTGGCCTCGGTCATCCGCCAGTTCGACTGGTCGCTCACCGCCGGGCTTGCCGCCAATCTGATCGCGTTCGGCATCTGCATTCCGCTGCTCGCAGGCTATCGCCACGTGAAGATGCCGCTGGTGACGCGGCGCTGGTACGACGTCCCGATGCGGGCCGCGCTGGTCGCGACCCTCGTCGCCATCGTGGTCTCGACTTCCAGCTGGGTCGGTCCCCGTATCAGCGGCATCATCGCGCTGTATCCCGTGGTGTTCTCCAGCATGATGGTGATCCTGCATCCGCGCATCGGCGGTCCGCCGACCGCCGCCGTGCTCGCCAACTCCGCCTGGGGTCTGCTCGGATTCGGCATGGCGGTCGCCGTCATGCACGTCGCGGTGGTGCAGTTCGGCCTGGCCGTCGGCTTGAGTCTTGCGCTCGGCACCTGCGTCACCTGGAACCTGACGCTGTGGGGGATCGGCCGGCGCGCGATGTGCAAGGCTCGGCAGAAGCCGTGAGACTACGGATGAACGCGAGATGACGTCGAAGACATAACTGCGGCTAGTTCATTCGAGCAATCAGCGCGGCGTCCCGCAAGCCGTTGAATGACAAATGTCATTTCAAATTCGGGCCGAGACCGCCGCGGGGCGCCGTGTGCACCGGCGATTTTCCCCGGCTGCTGCTTTCCGACATTTCTATTAGAACTTTGTTCGAGCTTTTCCCGTACGAATCAATTTGCATACCCGCGTCCGACACCGCCCGCGTATATTTTGGCGGATCTCTATTCAAGCGATCGGACCTGCGGGAACCGCTGATTGGAATACGGCATCGTTGCCGCGCGGTCACATCCCCTGGTTCCGACGGGCACGTCCCGATCGGTGTTGTTTCGAGATGGAGATTCTTTGATGTTTGGTCGCAACTCCCGCAGTGATGCAGACGCACAGCTCGCCGCCATCGGCCGGTCGCAGGCCGTGATCGAGTTTGCGATGGATGGCACGATTCTTACGGCCAACCAGAACTTCCTGAAGGCGCTCGGCTACTCCTTCGACGAGATCAAGGGAAAGAAGCACGCCATGTTCGTGCCGGCCGATCAGCGCGACAGCGCCGAATACAAGGCGTTTTGGGCGCAGCTCAACCGCGGCGAGCCGCAGGCCGCCGAATTCAAGCGAATTGCCAAGGGCGGCCGCGAGGTCTGGATCGAGGCGTCCTACAATCCGGTGCTCGACAATGCCGGCAAGCCGGTCAAGGTCGTGAAGATCGCGACCGACATCACCGCCAAGAAGGTCCGCGCCATGACGGAAGCCTCCAAGGTGTCCGCCATCAGCCGCGCCCAGGCCGTGATCGAGTTCAAGCTCGACGGTACCGTCGTCACGGCCAACGAGAATTTCTGCAAGGCGCTCGGCTATTCGCTGGCCGAGATCGAGGGCAAGCACCACAGCCTGTTCGTGGCTCAGTCCGAGCGTGACGGCGGCGCTTATCGCGAATTCTGGGCCGCGCTCAACCGCGGCGAATACCAGGCCGGCGAGTTCAAGCGCATCGGCAAGGGCGGTCGCGAGGTCTGGATCCTCGCCTCCTACAATCCCCTGCTCGACGAGAACGGCAAGCCGTTCGGCGTCGCCAAGTTCGCGACCGACATCACCGCGGAGAAGCTGAAGAACGTCGATCTCGCCGGTCAGATTGCGGCGATCGACAAGGCGCAGGCGGTGATCGAGTTCAACATGGACGGCACCATCATCACCGCCAATGCCAACTTCCTCGGAACGCTCGGCTATTCACTCGCCGAGATCAAGGGCCATCATCACAGCATGTTCGTCGAGCCTGCCGAGCGTGACGGCGCGGCCTATCGCGAGTTCTGGGCCGCGCTCAACCGCGGCCAGTACCAGGCGGCGGAATACAAGCGCATCGGCAAGGGCGGCAAGGAGGTCTATATTCAGGCCTCCTACAACCCGATCCTCGATCTCAACGGCAAGCCGTTCAAGGTCGTGAAATATGCCACCGACACCACGAAGCAGGTGCTCGTCCGCATGGGCAACGAGCGCGTCCGCGGCATGATGGAATCTGTCGCCGCGGGTTCGGAGGAGCTCAACGCCTCGGTGCGGGAGATTTCCGAGGCGATGACCAAATCGCGCGAAACCGCGATGAGCGCGGTGGATCAGGTCGCCGCCGCCGACGCCCAGGCGCAGCGCCTCACCGAGGCCGCGCAGGCGATGAGCGGCATCGTCGAGATGATCAACAGCATCACCGGGCAGATCAACCTGCTCGCGCTCAACGCCACGATCGAATCCGCGCGCGCCGGCGAAGCCGGCCGCGGCTTTGCCGTGGTCGCCTCCGAGGTGAAGAGCCTCGCCAACCAGGCCAAGCAGGCGACCGACAAGATCGGCCAGGAGATCGGCAGCCTCAACGGCATCTCCGGCGACGTCGTCAGCGCGCTCGGCTCCATCAAGCAGGCGATCAACAATGTCAGCGAATACGTGACATCGACCGCCGCCGCCGTCGAGGAGCAGAGCACGGTCACGAACGAGATGTCGACCAGCATGCAGCGCGCCGCGGCGGAAGCGGCGGCGATCGCGGCGCGGGCGTAGGGCAGTATCGTAGGGTGGGCAAAGGCGCGCGCACTTCGCGCGCCGTGCCCACCATCCATCCGCGAATTCGTCGTTGCATGGTGGGCACGCTACGCTTTGCCCACCCTACGGCGCCGTTACTGCTTCGGCAGCTTGGCCTTCAACGCATACAGTGCATCGAGCGCTTCGCGCGGAGACATCTCGTCGGGGTGCAGCGCCTTCACCGCGTCCATCAGCAGCTCCGCCTCGCTCGGCGGCGCGGCTTCCGCGGCGGCGCGTGAGGGCACGGCGAACAACGGCAGATCATCGGCGAGGGCCCGCGCGGTCTGGCCGCGATCCTGCGCCTCGAGTTTCGCCAGCACGGATTTGGCGCGCGTGATCACGGCCGGCGGCAGGCCTGCGAGTTTTGCCACCTGGATGCCGTAGGAGCGGTCGGCCGAGCCCGGCAGCACCTCGTGCAGGAACACGACATTGCCCTGCCACTCCTTGACGCGCACGGTGGCGTTGAACATCCGCGGCAGTTTTGCGGAAAGCGCGGTCAGCTCGTGATAATGCGTCGCGAACAGCGTGCGGCAGCGGTTGCTCTCGTGCAGATGCTCGATCGCGGCCCAGGCGATCGAGAGGCCGTCGAAGGTCGCGGTGCCGCGGCCGATCTCGTCGAGGATCACGAGCGCGCGCTCGCCGGCCTGGTTCAGGATCGCCGCGGTCTCGACCATCTCCACCATGAAGGTCGAGCGGCCCCGCGCGAGATCGTCGGCGGCGCCGACGCGCGAGAACAGGCGATCGATGATGCCGATGCGGGCGCGCGTCGCCGGCACGAAGCTGCCAATTTGAGCCAGCAAGGCAATGAGCGCATTCTGGCGCAGGAAGGTCGATTTACCAGCCATGTTGGGACCGGTCAGCAGCCAGAGCTGGCCGGATTTTTGCGCAGGGCTTGGCGACAGGTCGCAGGCATTGGCAATGAACGGCTCGCCGTTGCGCTTCAGGGCCTGCTCGACGACGGGATGGCGGCCGGCTTCGATCGCGAAGCCGAGCGAGGAGTCCACTTCCGGCCGCACATAGTTCTCGTCGACTGCAAGCTTGGCCAGCGAAGTCGCAACATCGAGCAGCGCAAAGCCTTGCGCGGCGGCGCGCAGGTCGTTGCTGATCTCCAGCGCCTTGGCGCAGAGCCGCTCAAAGATCTCGAGCTCGAGGCCGAGCGCGCGGTCGCCGGCATTGGCGATCTTGGCTTCGATCTCGCCGAGCTCGGAGGTCGTGAAGCGGACCTGGCCCGCAAGCGTCTGGCGATGGATGAAGGTCGCGTTGAGCGGTGCCGACATCAGCTTGTCGCCATGCTGCGCGGTGACCTCGACGAAATAGCCGAGCACGTTGTTGTGCCGGATCTTGAGGCCTTTGACGCCGGTGTCGTCGGCGTAGCGGGCCTGCATCGAGGCCACCACGAGGCGCGAGGCGTCGCGCAGGTTCCGGGCTTCGTCGAGCGCGGGCTCATAGCCCTGGCGCACGAAGCCGCCGTCGCGCTTGATCAGCGGCAGTTGCTCGTCGAGCGCTGTCGCAAACTCGGCCGCGAGCTCGCGCGATGGTCGCGTCAAGGCCGCCATCACCGCCGCGATCTCCTGCGGCGGCTGGTCGAGTTCGCCGAGCCGCGCCAGCACCTGGTCGGCGGCGATGATGCCGTCGCGCAAGCCCGCGAGGTCGCGCGGTCCGCCGCGGCCGACCGAGAGACGGGCCAGCGCCCGCGACATGTCGGGCGCGCCGCGCAGGATGCTGCGGATGTCTTCGCGCGCGGCGGAATCGGCAACGAAGGCGCCGACCGCGTCGAGCCGCCGTGCGATCGCCGGCGCATCCGTCAGCGGCGCCGCCAGCCGCTGCGCCAGCAGGCGCGAGCCCGCCGAGGTCACGGTGCAGTCGATCGCATCGAGCAGGGAGCCGCGGCGCTCGCCGGCGAGCGTCCGCGTCAGCTCGAGATTGGCGCGCGTGGCCGGATCGATCGCCATGGTCGCACCCGAGGCTTCGCGCGCGGGCGGTGACAGTGGCGGGTGCCTGCCGACCTGGGTGCGGTCGACATAGGTGACGGCGGCGGCCGCGGCCGTCGCTTCGAGCCTGGTCAGCTGTGCCAGCCCGTCCATGGTCGCGACGGCAAAGTAGTCGCACAGCCGCTTCTCGGCGGTTGCGCCGTCGAAGACGTCGCGGGTCAGCGGCGTCACCGCCGGCAATTCGCGCAAGGTCTGTCCGAGCTCGTTGTCATTGTAGAGCGCGTCGGTGACGATCGCCTCGTTCGGATTGATCCGCGCCAGCGTTGCGGCGAGCTCACCGCCCGAGCATTCCGTCACCATGAATTCGGCGGTTGAGATGTCGATCCATGCGAGCCCGAAGCGGTCGCCGCCGGTGGACGAGCGGGCGCGCGCGATCGCCAGCAGGTAATTGTTGGCGCGCGCATCGAGCAGCGTGTCCTCGGTCAGCGTGCCGGGCGTGACCAGCCGCACCACGCCGCGGCGCACCACGCTCTTGTTGCCGCGCGCTTTCGCGGCGGCGGGATCCTCGGTCTGCTCGCAGACCGCGACCCGGTGGCCGGCCGAGATCAGGCGGTGCAGATAATCCTCAGCGCGCTCGACCGGAACGCCGCACATCGGGATATCCGCGCCCTGGTGCTTGCCGCGCTTGGTCAGCACGATGCCGAGCGTCTTGGAGGCGATCTCGGCGTCCTCGAAGAACAATTCGTAGAAGTCGCCCATCCGGTAGAACAGCAGCAGGCCCTGATGCGCCGCCTTGATCTCCAGGTACTGTTCCATCATCGGCGTGACGCGCGCGGCGGCTTCCGCCTGCGGCGCGGGCGTTTCGTCGGGCGGCGGTACGGGTATCGGCTGTTGCATCGTCATGGGCGGCGCAACCTACAAAATTTCGTCCCGCGCTCCTATCGGTTTGGCCGGGGAAGGGAGGTTTTCCACGCTGTCCGCACTGCGGCATGCGTGGCAGGCGTGCACGCCCCTCGGAACACGCGCGTATCAGTCAATTGACCTGCCGCGGGCGCCCTCCTAAAACTCCGCCGGAATTGAAGAATTTGGCCGGACCGCGGCATTCAGGGAGAACAACGATGCGTGACGTCTTTATCTGCGATGCCGTGCGGACCCCGATCGGCCGTTTCGGCGGCTCGCTCGCCAAGGTGCGTGCCGACGACCTCGCCGCCGCGCCGATCAAGGCGCTGATGGCCAAGCACCCCAATCTCGATTGGGCGCAGGTGGACGAGGTGTTCTTCGGCTGCGCCAACCAGGCCGGCGAGGACAACCGCAACGTCGCACGCATGGCGTTGCTGCTCGCAGGCCTCCCCGACTCGGTTCCCGGCCAGACCCTGAACCGCCTGTGCGCCTCCGGCCTCGATGCAGTCGGTGCCGCCGGCCGCGCCATCCGCTCCGGCGAGATCGAGCTCGCCATTGCCGGCGGCGTCGAATCCATGACCCGCGCGCCCTTCGTGATGGGCAAGGCGCAGGAGGCCTTCTCCCGCTCGGCCGAGATTTTCGACACCACCATCGGCTGGCGCTTCATCAATCCGCTGCTGAAGGCGCAGTACGGCGTCGATGCGATGCCGGAGACCGGCGAGAACGTCGCCGAGGAATTCCAGGTCTCGCGCGCCGACCAGGACGCCTTCGCCATCCGCTCGCAGCAGCGCGCAGGCGCCGCGATCGCGGCCGGCTATTTCGCCGAAGAAATCACGCCGATCAGCATTCCCGGCGGCAAGACCGGTCCGATCACGGTGGACAAGGACGAGCATCCGCGTCCCGAGACCACGCTGGAAGGTCTCGCCAAGCTGAAGCCGATTGTGCGCAATCCCGGCACGGTCACCGCCGGCAACGCATCCGGCGTCAACGACGGCGCGGCTGCGATGATCCTGGCGTCCGAAGCTGCCGTGAAGAAGCATGGCCTGACGCCGCGCGCCCGCATCCTCGGCCTCGCCTCGGCCGGCGTGCCGCCGCGCATCATGGGCATTGGACCCGTGCCTGCGACCCGCAAGCTGATGGAGCGGCTCGGCAAGAAGATCAGCGATTTCGACCTGATCGAGCTCAACGAGGCCTTCGCCTCGCAGGGCATCGCCTGCATGCGCCAACTCGGTGTTGCCGACGATGCCGACTTCGTCAATCCGCATGGCGGCGCCATCGCGCTCGGACATCCCCTCGGCATGAGCGGCGCGCGCCTGGCGCTCACCGCCGTGCACGGCATGGAGAAGCGCGGCGGCAAGCTCGCGCTCGCCACCATGTGCGTCGGCGTCGGCCAGGGCGTTGCCGTGGCGATCGAGAAGCTGAACTGACGGTCCACGCAGTGGACCGTCATCCCGGGGCGGTGCGCTTGCACCGAACTATGGTGCGCAGTTGCGCACCTGAGGATCTCGAGATTCCGGGTTCGATGCTTCGCATCGCCCCGGAATGACGAGGGAAGGGACCGCGCCATGATCATCGAACGTGAGCAGGACGTCACGGCCGCGGCACTGGCGGTGATGGAGCGGACGTCCGATCCGCGGCTTCGCCAGATCATGGTCTCACTGGTCAAGCACCTGCACGCCTTCGTCCGCGATGTTCGCCTGACCGAGGCGGAATTCCGCGACGCCACGGCGATCGTGGCCGAGCTCGGCAAGCTGACCACCGATACGCATAACGAAGTCGTGCTGATGGCCGGCTCGCTCGGCGTCTCGCCGCTGGTGTGCCTGCTCAACAATGGCGATCAGGGCAATACGGAAACCGACCAATCGCTGCTCGGACCGTTCTGGCGGTTGAACTCGCCGCGGGTCGAGAACGGCGGATCGATCGTTCGCTCCGAGACCCCGGGTGCGCCGCTGTTCGTCAGCGGCCGCGTCGTGGACAAGGATGGCCGTCCCGTCACTGGGGCGGAGGTCGATGTCTGGCATGCCTCGCCGGTCGGTCTCTACGAGAACCAGGACCCCGAGCAAGCGGACATGAACCTGCGCGGCAAGTTCACGACCGACCAGGACGGGCGCTTCGCCTTCCGTTCGGTGATGATGGTTGGCTATCCCATTCCGACCAGTGGTGTGGTCGGCCGCCTGCTGAAGGCGCAGAGCCGGCATCCCTATCGTCCCGCGCATCTGCACGCGCTGATCTTCAAGCCCGGATTCAAGGTGCTGATCTCGCAGGTCTACGACCCCGCCGATCCGCATATCGACAGCGACGTGCAGTTCGGGGTGACGCAGGCGCTGATCGGCAAGTTCCTGCGCCACGATACGCCGCATCCGACCGCGCGCGACGTCGCGACGCCCTGGTACTCGCTCGACCACACCTACCGGCTCGAGACCGGCGAGGCCGTGCTGCCACGTCCGCCGATCAAATAGGGCGCGCCTGTGCCATGTGCCGGCGCAAAGAGGCCGCCAAACCCGCTTCCCCCAATTAGTTATATCCTATAATGATTGGCGGAAGTGTTGACCGGCCGGACCGAAAATGGCCGGGGGAGGAGTTCGCCAATGACATTCATCTATCCCGTCGATAGCAACAAGGCGCATCCGCTGCCGCTGTCGCCCGAGTACAAGAGCTCGATCAAGCGCGCACCGAACAAGCCCTTGATCCCGATGCGCCACACGCTGTCGGAATTGACCGGCCCGGTCTACGGCCACGAGACCGTGCGCGAGGGCGACAACGATCTCACCACACAGCATACCGGCGAGCCGATCGGTGAGCGCATCATCGTGCACGGCCATGTGCTCGACGAGGACGGCCGCGGCGTGCCGAATTCGCTGGTCGAGATCTGGCAGGCCAATTCCTGCGGCCGCTACGTCCATGTCCGCGACCAGCATCCGGCGCCGCTGGATCCGAACTTCACCGGCGCAGGCCGCACCCAGAGCGATGCCTCCGGCTACTACCGCTTCGTCACCATCAAGCCCGGCGCCTATCCGTGGGGCAATCACCACAACGCCTGGCGTCCCGCGCACATCCATCTCTCGGTGTTCGGCCATTCCTTCGTCACGCGCCTGGTGACGCAGATGTACTTCCCGGCCGATCCGCTGTTCCCGTTCGATCCGATCTTCAATTCGGTGCCGGACGAGAAGGCGCGCGCGCGGATGGTCTCGTCGTTCGATCTCGAGAACACCCAGCCCGAATGGGCGCTGTGCTACCGCTTCAACATCGTGCTGCGCGGCAAGAACGCCACGCCCATGGAGAACCACTAACGTGCAGGATTCTGTGAAGCCCGAGGGGATCACCCCATCGCAGACCGTCGGTCCGTTCTTCAAATACGGCCTGACGCCGACCGGCGACTACGCCTGGAATGACGCGTTCACCAACTCGACGCTGACGCCCGACGTCACGGGCGATCGTGTCCGCATCGAGGGTCGCGTGCTCGACGGTGACGGCGTCGCCGTGCCCGATGCCATGCTGGAGATCTGGCAGGCGGATGCTCAAGGCCGCTTCTCCGATCCGCAGGACAAGCGCGCGCTGCCGAACGCCAGCTTCCGCGGTTTCGCCCGCTGCGGCACCGACAAGGACGGCAATTACGCCTTCGACACCGTCAAGCCGGGCGCGGTGCCCGATCCCGACGGCAAGCCGCAGGCGCCGCATATCCTCCTTGCGGTGTTCGGCCGCGGCATGCTGCGGCATCTCTACACCCGGATCTATTTCAGCGACGAGGCCGGCAATGCCGCCGACCCCGTGCTGGCGCTGGTGCCCACTGAGCGCCGCGCCACGCTGATCGCGACGCGCGAGGCGGGGAAGGCGGTCTATCGCCTCGACCTGCGTTTGCAGGGCGACGACGAGACGGTGTTCTTCGACGTCTGAAGCCAAAGCGTGCCGGCGATATCGACAGCCAGCACGCGTTTCTCATCCAGCGCAACCGAGTCGGCTGCTGCTCCGCATCGGGCCCGAGTCGTTTCTCTTCGCGCCGTGAGTCGGTCTCGCTGCCTGAAAACCGACCGTTCGACATCCAATTCCCGTAATTTTCCGGTCTCCACGGAATACAATTTCCGCGCGAAGCAATCCCGTGTTTACCGCAATCGTTTAGGGTCCGTTCGGATTTCGACCAGCGGCATTGGATTGTTCCATGAAATTTCGTCTCTCGCTTTCTTCTGCGGTCATTGCATTCGGGATCGTTCTCGCCATCGGCTTCACGGCGGTCGTTTCCACCAGCCTCTACGCCCTGCGCGAGCTCAAGGTCGGCGGTCCGCTCTATTCCGACATCAAGCTGGGCAACGACCTCATCGCGGACATCCTGCCGCCGCCGGAATATGTCATCGAGGCCTATCTCGAAGCGACCCTCGCCATGCGCGAGCCGGATCAGCTGGCGGCCCATGGCGAGCGCCTGGTCCAGCTCCGCAAGGATTACGACGAGCGCAAGGCATTCTGGATCGCCTCCAGCCTCTCGGCCGATCTGAAGAACGCGCTAGTGTCGAAGTCCGATGCCGAGGTGCAGAAGTTCTGGAAAGTCCTGTCCGATCAGCTCCTGCCGGCCCTCAAGGCCAAGAACAGCGCCGCTGCCGAAGGCGCCTACGCGCAGCTCAAGGACGCCTACACGGCCCACCGCGCCGTCATCGACAGCATCGTCGAGAGCGCCAACAAGCAGAACGCCGATATGGAGAAGCTGGCCGCGGAGCGCGACAGCACCATGCTCTATATCCTCCTCGGCGTCTCCGCCGCCGTCCTGGCCTTCGTTGCCGCAGGCCTGCTTGGCGTTGCCCTCGGCGTGGTGCGCCCGATCGTGCGCATGACGGATACGATGCAAAGGCTCGCGACCGGCGATCTCGCCGCCGACATTCCATTTGCACACCGCCAGGACGAGGTCGGCTCGATGGCGGGCGCGCTTGTGGTGTTCAAGCAGGCGGCGGCCGAGAATTCGCGGCTGCGCGAGGAGCAGTTGCAGAAGGAGCAGGAGGCCGCGCTCGCCAAGCGCGGCGCCCTGCACCAGATGGCCGAGACCGTCGAGCGCGAGACCGGGCGCTCGGTCGACACCGCGAGCGCGGCGAGCCAGGGCGTCGAGCGGGCCGTCTCCAGCCTGTCCGAGATCGCGCGATCGCTGTCCTCGGAGTCGCAGGCGGTGGCCGCGGCCTCCACCCAGGCCCTCGGCAGTTCCCAGACCGTTTCGGCCGCGGCCGAAGAACTGAGTGTTTCGATCCGCGAGATCGCGGGCCAGGTCGCGCGGACCAGCACGGTCACCAGATCGGCCGTTGCCGGCCGTGAGCAGGCGCGTTCGACCATTCAAGCGCTGGCGGGATCGGTGAAGAAGATTGCCGAGGTCTCCGATCTCATCGGCGGCATCGCCGGCCAGACCAACCTGCTGGCGCTCAACGCCACGATCGAGGCGGCGCGCGCCGGCGAGGCCGGCCGCGGCTTTGCGGTGGTGGCCGCCGAAGTGAAATCCCTGTCCGACCAGACCGCCAAGTCCACGGAGGAGATCGGGCGGCTGATTGCCGAGATCCAGGCCTCGACGCAGGCCGCGGTCGATGCCGTCGAGACCATGGGGGGCCACATCGTCGAGATCGACGGCGTGGCGTCCTCGGTTGCTGCCGCGATGGAACAGCAGGACGCCGCGACGCGGGAGATCGCGCGGTCGATTTCCGAATCGGCGTCCGCCGCGAAGGAGGTCTCGGCCAAGATCGGCAATGTCAGCCGCGACGCCGCCTCCGTGAACGAGCGCGCCGCGGAGGTCAGGCAGGCGATCGCCGGCATGGCGTCCAATCTCGAACAGCTGCGGTCGGTCGTGGTCCGGACTGTGCGCGACTCGACCGCCGCGGCTTGAGCCCGGCATCGCGTCGGCCGCTGGTGCCCGGGGGCGTGATCGTGCAGTATGGCGCGGGACAGGGGCATCGTGGCTATGACATCTCCACAATTGCCGGCGGTCGTTGAGTCCGCCCAACTGACGGCGGCGCTGCGCAGGGGCGGCGTGCTTGACGCGGGCGCGGTGCGCGAGGTGAAGGTGCTGCATCAGCGTGACACCCTCGTGTCACAGATCGTCAGGCTCGGGCTGCGCTATGTCGGCGAGTCCGCTGGCGCCCCGCAGTCGCTGATCCTCAAGACTCCCAATTCCGCTTTCGCCGAGAGCCTCGCCAATGGCGGCCGGCGCGAGGTGGACTTCTACACGCAGCTTGCGCCGAAGATGCCGCCGGGACTGGTGCCGCGCTGCTTTGACGGGCATTTCGACGAGGACGGCCCCACCTGGCACCTGCTGCTCGAGGACCTTACCGACAGCCATGAGATCGCAACGAAGTGGCCGCTGCCGCCGTCGCGTGAGCAGGCGATGGCGATCGTCACGACACTGGCGCGCTGGCATGCGGCATGGTGGGACCATCCCGGTCTTGGCGACACCGTCGGCACCTGGGCGAGCGCCGAGGACCGCGCGCAGCACATGGAAACCTTCGCCGGCCATTACGACCGCTTCGCCGATCTGCTCGGTGATCGCCTCGGCGAAGAGCGCCGCACCCTCTATCGCCGCCTGATCGAGCACTCGGCTCGGCTATCCCAGCGCTATCATTCGCGGCGTCACATCAGCATTGCCCATGGCGATGCCCATATCTGGAATTTCATGCTGCCGCGCCCCGGCGTCGCGGATACCGTGCGCATCTTCGATTTCGACCAGTGGCGCATCAACGTGCCGACGAGTGACCTTGCCTACATGATGGCGATGCAATGGTACCCGGACCGCAGGCAGGCGCTCGAACGGCCGCTGCTCAATCGTTATCACGAGACGCTGGTCGCCAACGGCGTCAGCGGCTACACGCGCGGCGCGCTCGATCAGGACTATCGTCTGTCGGTGCTCTGGCACATCACGGGGCCGGTCTGGCAGTGGAGCATCAACATCCCGCCGCTGATCTGGTGGAACAATCTGGAGCGGGTGATGATGGCGGTCGAGGATCTGGGGTGTGAGGAGTTGTTGGGGTAGGCGACGCTACATACTTGCTGTCGTCCTGGCGAAAGCCAGGACTCATTACCCCAGGGCGAGGTTGTGGCGCGAAGCTGGTAATCACGAGTCTTCGCCAAACTCCTCCCTGGGGTAATGGGTCCTGGATCTGCGCTTCGCTTGTCCAGGACGACGGCGGAGCTTGTGACGCCCCTCCCCTTACTCCATCACCGCATGTTCCGGCCCCGCGGCCTGCCTGCGCAGCGTGGCCTTGGTCGAGCCGATCAACAGGGCGAGCGGGATGGTGCAGAGGATGAAGACCATCACCAGCATATAGTCGTGCGCGAAGGCGATGATCTGCGCCTGCACGCTGACCATCCTGTCGGCCATGGCGCGGCCCGCGTCGGTGGATAGGTTGATCATGCCGCTGACGCTGGGCATCTGGAGCGCGTGGTTGAACGGGTTGACGTGCTCGGACAGGATCGCATAGGTCCGCCGCGTGCCCTGCGTCAGCTGGGCGATGACGACGGAAATGCCGACCGAGCTCGCGACGTTGCGCATCAGGGTCAGCATCGCGGTGCCGTCGGTGCGCAGCTCGTTCGACAGCGTCAGGAACGCAACGGTCGAGAGCGGCACGAAGACCAGGCCGAAGCCAAAGCCCTGGATGACGCTGACGGTCACGATCTCCGGCACCTGGGTCAGGTCGGTCCAGCCGGTCATTTGATACAGCGAGCCCGCGGTCAGCGTCAGGCCGGAGATGATCAGCGTGCGTGCCTCGAAATAACGCATCATGCGGCCGACCAGCATCATGGCGAAGAAGGTGCCGAAGCCGCGGCTCGCCAGCAGCAGGCCGGCGGTGATGATGGGGTAGCCGATCACGTTCTGCATGTAGGGCGAGGCCAGCGCCATGGTCGAGAACAGCACGAGCCCCATCACGACCATGAACATGCAGCCGGTGACGAAATTGCGATCCTGGAACAGCGCGAAGCGGATGAACGGCGTCGAGGTCGTGAAGGAGTGCGCGACGAAGAAGTAGAACGCGACGGCGGAGACGATGAACTCCGCGACGATCTCATTGGATTCGAGCCAGCCCAATTGCTCGCCGCGGTCGAGCGCGAGCTGAAGCGAGCCGATCGCGACCGCCAGCGCAGCGAAGCCGAACCAGTCGAATTTGAGGCTGATGTCCTTCCTGGTCTCGTCCATGAAGATGATCAGCCCGAGCACGGTGATGGCGCCGAACGGCAGATTGACGAAGAACACCCAGTGCCAGGAATAGGTCTCGGTGAGCCATGCCCCTAGCGAGGGACCCATGATCGGGCCCATCATCACGCCCATGCCCCAGATCGACATCGCCTTGGCGCGTTCCTGGAGCGTGTAATAGTCGAGCATCACCGACTGCGACAGCGGCACTAGCGCCGCGCCGAACACGCCTTGCAGCAGGCGGAACAGCACCATCTGGTTGATGTCCTGCGCGAGGCCGCACAGCACCGACGCCATGGTGAAGCCGGCGGAGCAGATGATGAAGATGCGCTTGCGGCCGAAGCGGTTGGCGATCCAGCCCACCGGCGCCGTCATGATCGCGGCGGCGACGATGTAGGAGGTCAAGACCCAGTTGATCTGGTCCTGCGAGGCCGACAGCGTGCCCTGCATGTAGGGCAGGGCGACATTGGCGATGGTGGTGTCCAGCGCCTGCATGATGGTCGCGGTCATGGCGCAGATCGTCACCATGTTCCGGCGCAGACCGGGGACCATCAGGCTGGCATTGGGGCCGGACATCGGATCAGTCCTTGTCCTGGCCCGCGGTCGCCGACAGGCCGAACAGGCCGGCGAGCGAGCGCCGATGGCCGGTGTCGATGGTGGCGTAGACGCTCATGCCGGCCTTCAGCTTCCGCACGTATTTGTCGGTCTCGTCGAAATAGATGCGGATCGGCACGCGCTGCACCACCTTGACGAAATTGCCGGTGGCGTTCTGCGGCGGCAGGATCGCGAACTGCGCGCCGGTACCGGGCGAGAGCGAGCCGATCTTGCCCTTGAACACGTGGTTCGGGAACGCGTCGACCTCGAGGGTAACAGGCTGGCCTTCGGTGACGTAGGTGAGGTCGCTTTCCTTCGGATTGGCGTCGACCCAGGGATGGGCGACGTCGATGATGGAGAACACCGGCGTGCCGGCAGTGACGTAACGGCCGAGCTGAATCTGCTCGACCTGCGTCGCGACGCCGCCCATCGGCGCGCGCACCACGGCGTGATCGAGATTGCGCTCGGCGTTGTCGAGCTTGGACTTGGCCTGCGCGTAGGGTGGGAATTTCTCCAGCGGCAGGTCGGTATCGCCGAGCAGTTGCGTCTTGGCCGCCGAGATCTGCTGCTTGACGTATTGCGCGATCGAGCCTGATGTGACCAGCGCGTTCGCCGCGTTGTCGAGGTCGAGCTGCGAGCCGTAGCTGTTCTTGACCAGCGCCTGCTTGCGCTCGACGTCGCGCTGCTTGAGGTCGACGCCCTGCTGGGCGAGGCTCAGCATGTCGCCGTAGATCTTGATGTTGGCGCGGAGATTGTCGTAGGTCGACTGCGCCTGCGCGAGCTGCGCCCTGGCCTCGTCCACCGCGAGGCGGAACGGCACGGGATCGATCTCGAACAGCTCATCGCCCTGCTTGACGAGCTGACCTTCCCTCACGACGACCTTCTCGATCTTGCCGGAGATGTCGGGCGTCACCAGCACCTTCTGCGCACCGACATAGGCGTCATCGGTACCGACATAGCGGCCGCCATTCAGATAGAAGGTCAAGCCGCCAATGGCGGCGACGATCGGCAGCACGACCATCAGCAGGAAGCGGCGATAGCGCCGCAGGCCTGCGACGATGCGGCGGCGGGGATCGGTGCCGGCTTTCTTGGTGGGCTTGCCGCTGTCGATCTTCTGCTCGGGCTGGAACTTGATGACTTGATCAGCCATAGCGCTGCTCCTTACGTGCTTGTTCCGCTCCGGATGTCTGGATCGCGGTACGCACGTTTTCCTTGATTGCTTCGAGTTGGGTGAGGAGGCGATGGGCATCCGCCGGATTGATACCGTCGAGCGCGTTGGCCGTGATTTCGGACCTGAGCCCGCTCATCTTGCCGAGCAATTGCCGGCCGGCCTTCCTCAGGTAGAGGCGCTTGACGCGCCGGTCCGAGGCGTCGCTGCGGCGCTCGATCCAGTCATTGTCGCAGAGCTTGTCGATCAGGCGCGTCAGCGTGATCGGCTGCACCTCGAGGAGCTCGGCGAGCTCCGACTGCTTCATGCCCTCGCTACGCTCGACCTTGGCCAGCACCGCCCATTGCGCGCGGGTGATGCCGAAGCGCGACGCCTCCTTGTCGGCATAGACGCGCAGCAGGCGATAGAGCTCGGCGAGCGTAAACAGGAAGTTCTGGTCCACGGGCCCGCGGCTCATGAGCTTGGTCTCCTATAAGCTTGAGATACTATAAGCAAGCTTATGATTTTTTCATGGCGGGTTACGGGACGCTGTCCCGCTGCAAGAGCATGGCTGACCGCCGTTCGCCGGTCGTGCTTTGGGTTCCCTCGCCGAAATGCTAGAAGGCAGGCCAAATGACCCTCGCAAAGCCGGCATTCCCCGCGCCCGACCACGATCACGGCCGCTGCACTGCGGACGCGCTGGCGCATGCCGAGGAGGTTTGCGAGCAGCGCGCGCAGAAATTCACGCCGATTCGCCGCCAGGTGCTCGGGGCGCTGCTCTCCAGCCACCGCCCGCTCGGGGCCTACGAGGTGATCGACGAACTCGCCAAGTCGATGCCGCGGCCGGCGCCGATCACGATCTACCGTGCTCTCGATTTCTTGATGGCCAACGGCCTCGTGCACCGCATCGAAAGTCGCAACGCCTATCTCGCCTGCGCCGCCCACGACCACGATGCGACCTCCGCGGTGGCGTTCCTGATCTGCGAGCGCTGCGGTCTGGTCGGCGAGATCCCGTCGGCGTCCTTCGCCAAGGATATCAACGCCGCTGCGCGCAGCTCAGGTTTTGCCCCCAAATTGTCTGTGGTGGAGATCACGGGCATCTGCACCCATTGTCAGAAAACTGCATAAAGCAACAACGGCGCAAAGCCGATATCGGGAAGAAATGTCCTCACCTCAAGCCATACCGTCCGCCGGTCGCCCCCTCAGTGCCGGCGCCATCGCCCTGATGCTGATGCTGTGCCTGACCTGGGGGTTCAACCAGATCGCGGTGAAGCTGGTGCTGCCGGACATCCCGCCGATGCTCCAGGCGATGATCCGCTCGATGGGCGCGCTGCCGGTACTCTTCATCATCGGCACGCTGCGCGGCGTCAAATTCTTCGAGAAGGACGGCACGTGGAAGCCCGGCCTGATCGCCGGGCTGATGTTCGGCATCGAGTTCGTGCTGATCTTCCAGGGCCTGCGCCTCACGCCGGCGTCCCGGGCCGTGGTGTTTCTTTACACCGCACCGTTCTTCGTCGCGCTCGGCTCTTACCAGGTGCTCGGCGAACGGCTCGGCGGCACGCAATGGCTGGGGCTCGCGGTGAGCTTTGCCGGCGTCGCGCTCGCGATCGGCGTGCCGCAGCCGGATGTCGACGCCAAGGTGCTGCTCGGCGACCTCATGATCGTCGGCGGTGCCGCGCTGTGGGCGGCCACCACGCTGGTTGCCAAGGGCACGCGGCTGCGCTTCGCCGCGCCGGAGAAGGCGCTGGGCTACCAGGTTGCGACCTCGATCCCGATCCTGGGCCTGGCGGCCTGGTTGTTCGGCGAATCCATCACCCACACCCCGGCGCCGCTGTCCCTCGCCCTGATGGCCTTCCAGGCGATCTGGGTGGTGGGAACCACGTTCACGCTTTGGTTCGCGCTGGTGAAGGCCTATTCGGCCAGCAAATTGTCCGCTTTTACCTTCATCACCCCTTTGTTTGGCGTGGTGGGTAGCTATTTCATCATGCACGACACCTTGAGCCTGACATTCGGGGCCGCCGCGGTCCTTGTAATTGCTGGGCTTTTTCTGGTTAACCGTCCCAGCCAAACGGCTGCGGCGCCGCGCGATGCATTGCTGAACGTCACCAAAACCTGATATTTGGACCCCATGAACAAGCTCGAAAACACCATCGATTCAGACATCGCGGGCCCCGCGCCCCGGCACCGGACCACCCAGGTCAAGGTCGGAGACGTCGCCGTGGGCGGCGGTGCGCCGATCGTCGTGCAGTCGATGACCAACACCGACACCGCCGATATCGACGGCACCATCGCCCAGGTTGCAGCGCTCGCGCGCGCCGGCTCCGAAATGGTCCGCATCACCGTGGATCGCGAGGAGGCCGCGGCCGCCGTCCCGCACATCCGCGACGGCCTCGCCAAGCGCGGCATCACCACGCCCTTGATCGGCGACTTCCATTATATCGGCCACAAGCTGCTCGCGGCCTATCCCGCCTGCGCCGAGGCGCTCGCCAAGTACCGCATCAATCCCGGCAATGTCGGCTTCAAGGACAAGCGCGACACCCAGTTCGCCGACATCATCGAGATCGCGAACAAGAACAGCAAGCCGGTCCGCATCGGCGCCAATTGGGGTTCGCTCGACCAGGAGCTGCTGACCAAGCTGATGGACGAGAACGCCGCGTCCGCCAATCCGCGCGACGTGCGCGCGGTGACGCGCGAGGCCATGGTGCAGTCGGCACTGCTCTCGGCCGCGCGCGCCGAAGAGCTCGGCATGCCCAAGGACCGCATCATCCTCTCCGCAAAGGTCTCGGCGGTGCAGGATCTCATCGCGGTCTACCAGGATCTCGCATCGCGCTCCGACTACGCCATCCATCTCGGTCTCACCGAAGCCGGCATGGGCTCGAAGGGCATCGTCGCCTCCTCGGCCGCGCTCGGCATCCTGCTGCAGCAGGGCATCGGCGACACCATCCGCATCTCGCTGACGCCGGAGCCCGGCGGCGACCGCACCCGTGAGGTGCAGGTCGGCCAGGAGCTCCTGCAGACCATGGGCTTCCGCACCTTCGTGCCGCTGGTCGCGGCCTGCCCCGGCTGCGGCCGCACCACCTCGACCACGTTCCAGGAGCTGGCGCGCTCGATCCAGGATTTCATCCGCGACGAGATGCCGGCCTGGAAGACGAAATATCCGGGTGTGGAAGAGCTCAACGTCGCGGTGATGGGCTGCATCGTCAACGGCCCCGGCGAATCCAAGCACGCCAATATCGGCATCTCCTTGCCGGGCACCGGCGAAGCGCCGGCCGCGCCCGTCTTCGTCGACGGCAAGAAGTTCCGCACGCTGCGCGGCCCGACCATTTCCGCCGACTTCAAGGCGCTGGTGATCGACTACATCGACCAGCGCTACGGCCAGGGCGCCAAGGTACCGGTGACCGCGGCGGAGTAGTCGTTCCCAAACATTGGAATCGTGAGGCGGGTTCGCGAAGCGTAACCCGCCTTATTTTTTGCGCGGGTCGTAGCCCAGATTGCGCTTCGCTCCATCCGCGCTACGATGTCTCCAATCAAAATGATCGGGAGACACGCCATGAGCTCACTCGCCGGCAAGCAGGGTCCGCGCTATCGCCACATGGCCGAGGACGGCGCGCCTTACGAAACCATCGCGGTCGAAAAGCTCACACCGATCATCGGCGCGGAAATCTCCGGCGTCGACATCGGCAGGCTCGTCTCCGATGACGTTCGTTCCAATCAACAGATGGACGAGATCCATCGCGCGCTCGCGGAAAATCTCGTCATCTTCTTCCGCGACCAGCACATCTCGCCACAACAGCATCTCGCCTTCGGCCGCAAGTTCGGCGAGCTGCATTTCCATCCCGCAGCGCCGCACGAGGACGAAGACCCGGCACTGATGAAGATCTATGCCGACAAGAACTCGCCGCGCGCCAACGGCGAGGGCTGGCACTCCGACGTGTCCTGCGACCTCGAGCCGCCGATGGGCTCGATCCTCTACATCAAGCAGTGCCCGCCCCGCGGCGGCGACACGCTGTTCGCCAACATGTATGCGGCCTATGAGGCGCTGTCGGATCGCATGAAGGCCTATCTCGACGGCCTGACCGCACTGCATGACGGCGAGCCGATCTATCGCGGCCTCTATGCCAACTATGGCGTCGCCGATCGTCCATCCTATCCGAACGCGGAGCATCCGGTGCTGCGCACGCACCCGGTCACGGCTAAGAAGGCGCTCTACGTCAACCGCGGCTTCACTCGCCACATCAACGGCATCCCGCGCGACGAGAGCGACGCGATGCTCGCCTATCTCTACCAGCACGCCGAGAACCCGCTGTTCCAGTGCCGCTTCCGCTGGACCGAGAACGCCATCGCCTTCTGGGACAACCGCTGCACCCAGCACGTGCGATGTGGGACTACTGGCCGCACACGCGCTCGGGGACACGGGTGACGGTGAAGGGGGAGCGGCCGGTTTAGGCATGGCTGCCGTAGGGTGAAAATGGCGCGTCAGCGCCGTGCCCGCCATCTCGCTGTGCATGCAACAGGACGGTGGGCACGACGCGCGAAGAGCGCGCCTTTGCCCACCCTACGAAACCGTTCTTGCGTTGACGTCGTCTCACGTCCGCGCCAATCTTCCCAAAAACAAATCGGGAGGATTTTCCATGCTCCGCGCAGAGGACAATAAATTCCTGACCGAGTCCGGCCCCGGGACGGGCATGGGCGAGCTGCTGCGCCGCTTCTGGATTCCTGTGCTCCTGTCGAAGGAGCTTCCTGAAGCCGATGGCGAGCCGAAGAAGATCGTCGTGCTCGGCGAGGAGCTGCTCGCCTTCCGCGATTCGCGCGGCGTCGTCGGTGTCATCGATCAATACTGCCCGCATCGCGGCGCCAATCTCTGGCTCGGGCGCAATGAGGAATGCGGCATCCGCTGCGTCTATCACGGCTGGAAGTTCGACACGGACGGTCGCTGCGTGGACATGCCGACCTCCTATCCCGATCTCAACGCCAAGGACCTGATCCGCATCAAGTCTTATCCGGTGCGCGAATGGGGCGAGATGATCTGGGCCTATATGGGCCCGGCGGACGTCATGCCCGAGCTGCCCGATCTCGAAATGGCGATGCTGCCGGGCTCACACCGCTACGTCAGCAAGAAATGGCAGGACTGCAACTGGGTGCAGGCGCTGGAGGGCTCGATCGACACCGCGCATTTCACCTTTGCGCATCTCTCCTTCGACAAGGAGGAGAACGAGATCCTCGACATCAAGAAGCATTTTGTGAATCCGATCGCGCGGATGTCGAGCGACCACATGCGCTGGATCGCCGAGGACCCGCGGCCGGTGATCAAGATCGCCCCGCACGACGCCGGCCTCTGCATTGCCGGTGGCCGGCTCACCGGCAGCGACAACATCTATTGGCGGATCGCGCAGTTCCTGATGCCGTTCCACGCCTACGCACCGAGCGCGATGCCGGGCGAGAACATCTTTGGCCAGACCTTCGTGCCTGTAACCGACACCAATTGCTGGATCTACACCTATGCCTGGAATCCTGAGCGTCCGCTGACGCAAGCCGAACGCGACGCCTATGACCGCGGCAATGGCGTGATCGCGGAGGTCGACGACAATTACGTGCCACTGCGCCACAAGGGCAACGATTACATGATCGACCGCAAGCTCCAGAGGACGAGGAGCTACACCGGCATCAAGGGCGTCTCCGAGCAGGACGCCGCCGTGCAGGACAGCCAGGGCCCGATCGCCGACCGCACCCGCGAGCATCTCGGCCCGACCGATCTCGGCATCATGCATTTCCGCAAGCTCGTGATGGATCTGGCGCGCGCGCTTCAGCAGGGCGTGCCGCCGCCGCAGGCCGCACACCAGGATCGCTACGCGGTGCGCTCCGGCGCCTGCGTCACCAGCAAGGCCAAGGACCTGCCCGCGGTGATGCTGGAACGTTTTGGCGATGTCGCGGGCTTCGTCGGCCGTCCCAAGGTCGCAGCAGCGGAGTAGCGCTTGGGCCAATTGCGCAGCATCATTGCCGGATTGGTCGCGTCGACCCTGCTGTCGTCGCTTGCCCCTGTCGAGCGCGGACATGCCGCTGCCGCGCGAACAATGACGAAGCCGCCGGCGTCACCGGCCAAATGCCAGATGCCGAAATTCCGGATCGTCGTGGATGTCGGGCACACCCCGGACGCCTATGGCGCGCTGAGCGCGCGCAATGATACGGAATTCGGCTTCAACTTCCGGCTCGGAAAGCTGATCACGGCGAAACTCAGGGACCAAGGCTTTGCCGCAACCCGCCTGCTCGTGACGGACGGCAAGGCGCGGCCGAGCCTGTTCAAGCGCGTCAGTGCCGCGAATGACGGCCGGGCCGATCTCCTGCTGTCGATCCATCACGACTCGGTACCGGACAAGCTGCTCGAGACCTGGGAATTCGACGGCGCGATGAGTTATTTCAGCGATCGGTTTTCAGGCCATTCGCTGTTCGTATCCGAACGCAATTCGCACTTCGCCACCAGCCTGTTGCTGGCCCGGATGATCGGCCGGCAGTTGAAAGAGCAGGGCCTGCATTATGCCAGCCAATACACATTGCCGGTGATGGGGCGCTACCGGCGCCAATTGCTGGACAGGGATTTCGGTGTCTACCGCTACGACGGGCTCGTCGTGCTGTCGCGAACGAACAGTGCCGCGGTGCTGCTCGAAGCCGGCTCGATCATCAACCGCGACGAGGAGATGGCGATGAACTCGCCGGAGCGGCAGGAGATGATCGCGGGAGCCGTCGCGGCGGCGATGGGGGAGTTTTGCGAGAGGCGGTAGCTTGCGCAGCCGGTTCAGCAATGACGAGAAGCTACAGCGGCACGCCCCGATACTCCCGGTTCGCCAGACTCGCCTCCTCCAGATCCAGATCCCGCTCGATCCGGCGCCGCGTCTCGTCGGTGATCTGGCCGTCGCGCAGGAGGTCGTGGATGAATTTTCGTTCGGCGGCGATCAGCTCGCGGGTCAGCGCGGTGCCGGCGGCGGAGACGTCGTGATGGGTGGGATCGAGTGAATCAGGGAGCTGGTTGACGCGGATCTCGTGGCGGGCGCGCAGCAGCCGCATCACCTCGTCCGACACCTCCTTCGCCTCGGTCAGCGCATCGAGCGACTTCAGCGCAGCGTCGAGCGCCTGGCGGCGTGCCGCGATCTCGGCCTCATGCTCGGCGACATGCTCGTTGCGGCCGGCTTCGGCGACGCCGAGCCAGCGCACCACCGGCGGCAGCGTCAGTCCGACGCCGATCAGCGTGACGAAGATGACGCCGAAGGCGACGAACAGGATCAGGTCGCGATACGGAAAGGCATTGCCATCAGGCAGCGTGAACGGCAGCGCCAGCGCCGCCGCCAGCGACACCGCGCCGCGCACGCCGGTGAAGGCGAGCACGAACGGCCATTGCCATGGCGGCGACGGGTCGCGCTTGCGCAGCGATTTGGAGAGGATCCGCGGCAGATAGGTCGCGGGATAGAGCCAGGCGAAACGCGCGGTCACAATGATCGTCAGCACGACGGCGGTCGCGATGAGAATGTCGTCGAGCGGGAACGCCTTCGATTTCTCGTAGAGCGCGCGCATTTGGAAGCCGGTGAGCAGGAACAGCAGGCCCTCGATCAGGTAAATGATGAGGTCCCAGAAGAAGATGCCTTGCAGGCGTGTCGCCGAGGAGATCAGCAGCGGGCCGTTCCAGCTCACATAAAGGCCGCAGGCGACGGTGGCGATCACGCCGGAGCCGCCGACATGCTCGGGCAGCCAGTAGGAGACGTAAGGCGTGATCAGCGACAGCGTCAGCTCGACCTGCTGATCTTTCGCCCATCTGCGGAAGCGCAGGGAAAGCCAGCCGACGCCGATGCCGAAGGCGATCTCTCCGGCGATAATGAGGACAAACTCGCCGGCCGCCATCGGAAGCGATAGATGGCCGACCATGATGGCGGCGAGCGCGAAGCGGTAGAGGATCAGCGCGGTGGCGTCATTCGCGAGCCCTTCGCCTTCGAGTATGACCAGGAGGCGGCGCGGTATGTTGAGCCGCCGCGCGATCGCGAGCGGCGCCACCACGTCGGGCGGCGCGACGATGGCCCCGAGCAGGAAACCGATGGCCCATGGCAGGCCGATCAAATAGTGCGTGGCGGCCGCCACCATCGCCGCGGTGAAGATCACCGCGCCGACCGCCAGCAGCACGATCGGGCGCAGATTGTTCCGGAACTCGCGCCAGCTCATGGCGACGCTCGCCGAGTAGATCAGCGGCGGCAGCACCATCAGCAGCACCAGCTCCGGCGGCAGTTCCACCGGCGGCATGCCGGGCACGAAGGCGAGGCCGACGCCGGACAGCATCAGCAAGATCGCAGGCGCGATGTTGAAACGGCGGGCGACGAGCGCGGTGCCCGCCAGCACCGCGAGCAGGATGAGGAAGGTCTGGAATTTCGCTGCGATCATGGCCTGTCTTCGCCCGGAAGCGGCCAAGAGGTCAATGCGGGGGCCTTACGCCAGGCGCCCTGCCACCATGCGTCCGATGCGCGCGAACACGGCCTCGATCTGCGGGGCAGTCGGCGAGCCGCCCTGGGTGTAGGCCGCGATCAGGATCGGCGCATCGGGCTTGGGCCAGGCGACCGCGATATCGCCCGATGCGTCCTTGCCGTTGTTGCCGGTCTTGTCGCCGATGGTCCAGCTCGCGGGCAGGCCCCCGCGCAGCCGGTTCGCACCGGTCTTGCAGCCCACCATCCATTCGGTGAGCTGGGCGCGCGACGCCGGCGACAATGCCTCGCCCGTCACCAGCCGCCGCAGATTGCCGGCCATCGCGGCCGGCGTCGTGGTGTCATGGGGATCGCCGGGCGCTGACTTATTGACCTCAGGCTCGTTGTGATCGATCCGTGAGGTGGTGTCGCCAAGCGATCGCCAGAACGCCGTGAGGGCGGCCGGCCCTCCGATCCGTGCCAGCAGCAGATTGGCGCAGGTGTTGTCGCTGAGCTCGACGATCGCCTTGCACATCTCGGCGACCGACATCTTGCCGGCCGCGAGATTTTGCTTGGCAACAGGCGCATAGCTCAGCAGGTCGGCCTGGCCGTAAGGGATCACGGCCGCGAGCTGCTCCTCGCCGCGATCGACCCGCGCCAGCACGCAGGCCGCGAGCGAGGCCTTGAACGTCGAGCACATGACGAACCGCTCGTCGGCGCGCCAGGCGATCTTCGCGCCGGTTGCAAGGTTCTCCGCATAGAGCCCGATCCGTCCGCCGCTTTCGCGCTCATAGGCTTCGAGCTCAGGCGGCGCGTCGGCGGCGAGCACGGGAGTGGCGGCCATCCAGCACAGCGAGGCGAGGAGGGAGCGGCGGTCGAGCAGCATGGGGGACCTTTGGGACAGATGGAACAGGGGGAGGGAAGGTCGCGCACGATTGTCCCACATCGTCATTGAGAGCGTAGCGAAGCAATCCAGTGTGTTTCCGCGGAGAGATTCTGGATTGCTTCGCTACGCTCGCAATGACGGAGGATGGGCATCGAGCGCGGCAGATATTGGGCAGCGGGAGATTGAGGCTCCCTCACTCCCTCAGGTCATACCGGTACGATTTCGACACGATCTGCCAGCCGTCGGCGAGCTTCATCGCCACCAGATAATCGGTGAAAAAACGTGGCGGCAGTTGGCACCGGACCTTGATGAAGGCGGTCTTGTCGTCCGAACGGTCGATGGTGACGATGAAATCCTCGCGCGGCTTGCCTTCCGCCTTGGCCGAGGGGCGCTTGCGCACCCAGGCGAGCCAGTCCGGCACGGTCAGGATCTTCAGCTCGCCCTTTTCCACCCAACGCAGATCGGCGGACGGATGGAATACGTCGCCGAGCTTGTCGGCGTCGCCCTCGTAGAGCCCGTCAAAATAGCTTTGCACGACGGCCTCGACGCTCGAACGATTCTGGCTCATGGGTCATCCCTTTGAATGATGGCTCGGCGGGAATTTAGTCGTACGCATAAAAATGCGCTATGGGTGTGTCAACCATTTGCACGCAGGCGTTGCCATGACCGGATCAGAAAATTCGAATGCTCGTATCCTCACCGGCGAATGCTACTGCCGCGCCGTGCGCTACGAGGTCGCGGACCAATTCTCTTACGCAATGAACTGCCACTGTTCGAATTGCCGTCGCACCACCGGCTCCGCCTTCAAGCCGTTCGCCGGCATCGCGCAAGAGAAGCTCCGCATCGTCCGGGGTGACGACCAGCGGATCATTTTCGGGGACGACACCACCCATGACGCCCACTGCGCTCGTTGCGGCTCGCTGCTTTATTCCCGGGTGCGCGACGGAAAATGGGTCCATGTCGCGATGGGAACCCTGGTCGATGCCCCCTCGATCCGGCCGAGCGCCCACATTTTCGTCGGTTCGAAGGCGCCCTGGCATGAGATTACGGACAATCTGCCGCAATATCGGGGGCACGTCGGGGACGGATGAGGGAACCCGGCCGGGACCCCAGCGAACCGCGACGGCGCTGGCGCGACGAACCAAAGGGGGCATTCGATCTGACAAGCACCGGCGCTGGAGCCTGCTAGAACGATCCCAAAGGGGGGCTCGAACGGCCCTGAACTTCGGAATTCGTGTCATGCGCAATTTGCTCAGACTTTGCCCGCTTCTCCTCGCCCTCGCGCTGCTGTTCGGCGCAGAACCTGCTTTTGCCGGAAAGCGCGTGGCGCTGGTACTGGCCAATTCGGCCTATCAGCACGCGCCGTCACTCACCAACCCTGTCAATGACGGTTCGGTGATGGCGAAGACGCTGAAGGATGCCGGTTTCGACATTGTCGATTCTCTGCACGATCTGTCGGCCCTCGAGACGCGGCGCGTGCTGCGCGACTTCGCGGACGCGACCCGCGATGCCGACATCGCCGTGGTCTACTATGCCGGTCACGGCATCGAGGTCGAAGGCTCCAATTATCTGATTCCCGTTGACGCCAGGCTCGAGCGCGATACCGACGTCTATGACGAAGCACTCTCGCTCGACCGCGTCCTGGTCGCCGTCGAACCCGCCAAGCAGCTTCGCCTGGTGATCCTGGATGCCTGCCGCGACAATCCGTTCGGCAAGACCATGAAGCGCTCGGTGGCTTCGCGCGGCATCGGCCGGGGCCTCGCCCAGGTCGAGCCGAGCAGCCCCAACACGCTGATTGCCTATTCGGCCAAGGCCGGCTTCACGGCGCAGGACGGCGACGGTGCCAACAGCCCGTTTACGGTTGCGTTGTCGAAGCACCTGACGACGCCGGGCCTCGATGTCCGCCGCGCCTTCGGCTTCGTGCGCGACGACGTGCTCAAGTCGACCGGCAACAAGCAGGAGCCGTTCGTCTATGGCTCGCTCGGCGGCGCCGACGTCCCGCTGGTGCCGGTCAAGGTGGCGGCTGCAGCGTCGCCCGTGGCGAACCCGCAGGCCGACATCCGCCGCGACTACGAGCTCGCGCTCCAGGTCGGCAACAGGGCGGCATGGGACGCCTTCCTCGCCCAGCATCCCGACGGTTTCTATTCCAGCCTCGCCAAGCTTCAGCTCGAGAAGATCGGCGCCGAGCAGGCCCATGCGGCGGCGATCGAGAAGGCCAAGCAGGCCGCAGCCGAGCGCGATCGTCTTGCCGCCGTCGGTGCGCAGAAGGATGCGCAGGCCAAGGCCGCGGCCGATGCGAAGGCCGCCGAGCAGGCGCAGCTTGCCGCCCAGAAGGCGAAGGAGCAGGCGCAACAGCAAGCGGCCGCCGCCGAGCAGCAGCGCGTCAACCTTGCCGCCGCGGCCCCGAGCGCTGCGCCGGCCAGCACGGCGAGCCCGGCCGGCACCAACGTTGCGTCCCTGACGCCGGCGACCACGCCGGCCGATCTCAGCCGCTCGGTCCAGACCGAGCTCGGCCGCGTCGGCTGTTTCTCCGGCCAGGCCGACGGCAACTGGAACACGTCCTCGCAGCGGTCGCTGTCGCAGTTCAACCGCTATGCCGGCACCAAGCTCGACGTGAAGGTGGCGAGCACCGATGCGCTCGATACGGTCAAGTCGAAGCCGTCGCGCGTCTGCCCGCTGGTCTGCGAGCACGGCTTCAAGGCCGACGGCGACAAGTGCACAAAGATCGTCTGCCGTGATGGCTACGCGATCAACGACGACAATGAGTGCGAGAAGCAGCGTGCGGCCAAGCCCGCGCCGTCGAAGCCCGCGACCTCGCGGCGCGACGACAGCGGGGATCGCCCGGCACGGCAGCGTCCGCAGATCGGCGCCGCGGGCGGCCTCGGTGGCTTGGGCGGCGACGCTGCCGGCATCGCGACCGGTGCGCGGCGCGCCTCAGGCGGCGGGCAGGTCTTCTGCACTAATGGCGGCTGCCGTCCGGTCAACCGCGGTTGCCATCTCGAGTATCGCGGTGGCGGCGGCCCCGGCAACGATGCCAACGCCGAGGTGTGTAATTGAAGGGCACGGTGTCGTCCCGGCGAAGGCCGGGACCCATAACCACAGGAAGTGGTTTGGCGAAGATTAGCTATGATCTATAGAGTCTTCGGTACTCGCACCGTTCTCATACGATAGATCACGCGGTATGGGTCCCGGCCTTCGCCGGGACGACGTTACGTCGCAATCGCGCTCGCCGCGATGTTCACCGTCAGCGCCAGCAAGGCCGTGTTGTAGATGAACGAGATAATGCCGTGCGCGGTCGCGGTGCGGCGGATGGTCTTGTCGGTGATGCCGACGTCGGAGACCTGCGCGGTCATGCCGATCACGAACGAGAAATAGACGAAGTCCCAATAGTCGGCGTGGTCTTCCTTGTCGCCGCTCGGGAATTGCAACCCGCCCGGCGGGTGCCGATAGTAGTCATGGGCGTAGTGCAGCGCGAAGGTGGTGTGCACGGCGGCCCATGACAGCGCGATGGTGGTGATCGCGATCGTCAGCTCCGTGGCGCCGCGATGGGCGCCGAGCTCGGCGACGATCGCCGCGATGCTCGCGAATGCGCCGATCGCCGTCACCAGCAGGATCACGAAGCGGCCGTCGTCCTGCATCGCAGCGTTGCGGCGGATGTGCTGGTGGTCGTTGTTCAGCATCATCACGTAGACCAGCACCAGATAGGCCGCGATCAGCGCATCCCAGCCGAGCACGAGCCGCGTCGCCAGCCGCAGGGAGCCGGGCAGCAGCAGGCAGACCAGGATGCCGAACCCGAGTGAAATGAATGTCCGCGGCCGCGCGTAGATCACGCGCATCGGCCGCGACATTTTCTGGAAGCGCGCGAGGACGGGATCTTCCTTGTCGATGCCCGTCATCGCACGGTCAGTTCTTGCGCTCGGCGACAAACCGCGCGGCGGCTTGCAGCACGGCCGCGCGATCGCCGAAGATCGAGACCGCGCTGTCGGCGCGCGCGAGCAGGTCGCGCACGCGCTGCTTGGCGCCTTCGATGCCGAGCTGGGTGACGAAGGTGGTCTTGCCGAGCGCAGCATCCTGGCCCGAGGGTTTGCCGAGCGCCGCGGCATCGCCTTCGACGTCGAGCAGATCGTCGGCGATCTGGAAGGCTTCGCCGAGCGCGCGGCCGTAATCGTCGAGCGCCTGATATTCCTTGGCCGTGGCCTGGCCGAGAATCGCGCCGGCGATGCAGCCGTAGCGCAGCAGCGCGCCGGTCTTCATCTGCTGAATGCGGGCGACATCGATCGGCTCGTTGCCGCCGAAGCGGCCTTCGCCTGCGAGGTCGAGAATCTGGCCACCGACCATGCCGCCGATGCCGGCGCAGCGCGCCAGCGCGCGCGTCAGCAGCAGCCGTACATTGGCGTCGCGATGGATCTCGTCGCGGGTGACGATATCGAAGGCGAGCGTCAGCAGGCCGTCGCCGGCGAGGATCGCGGTCGCGTCGTCGGTCTTCTTGTGCAGGGTGGGCCGGCCCCGGCGCAGGTCCGAATTGTCCATCGCCGGCAGGTCGTCATGGATCAGCGAGTAGCAGTGGATGCATTCGAGCGCCGCACCGGCGAGCAGCGCCGCCTCGCGCGGCACGCCGAACACGGCTGCGCTTTCAACCACCAGGAACGGCCGCAGGCGCTTGCCGCCGTTCAGGCTCGAATAGCGCATTGCGTCCATCAGTCGCTTGGGACGGGCGATTTCATCGGGCAGGATGTCGTCCGCGAGGAGGCGCCCGAGCAGGGCCTCGGTGTCATCAGCGGTCTTGTCCAGACGTTTGGCGAAATCGGACGGGGACGTGCCGGTCATCAAGAAGGGCTCCAGAACTAAAATTCGGCGGGACAATCCTTTATGAGCCCGCCTCAGTCAATCGTTTGGAAGGCCTAAAAAGTGCTGGAAAAGACCCGAATTATCACAGACTTAATGGCTGGGCCCGTGGCTGCGTTTCATTTTGCGCCGGAAAGGTCGATTTGCGCATCGTTAAAATCCTGCTGGTAGCGCTCGCGGTCGTGGTTCTCGCGCCCTATGTGATCGCGCCGTTCTACCGCTCCGGTCATCCCGTTTCGACGCTGATGGCCTGGCGCAGCTTGCGGGGCGCGCCGATGCAGCGGGAATGGATCGATCTCGCGGCGATGTCGCCCTACCTGCCGCGGTCGGTGGTGGCGGCCGAGGACGCTCATTTCTGCAAGCATCACGGCATCGACTGGGGCGCGTTGCGCGAGGCGATCGACGACGCGAAGGAGGACGGCACCGCCTTCCGGGGCGCCTCCACCATCACCCAGCAGGTGGCGAAAAACCTGTTCCTCTGGCAGGGGCGGGACTTCATCCGCAAGGCGCTGGAATTCCCGCTGGCGTTGTGGATCGATTTCGTCCTGCCCAAGCCGCGGATCCTGGAAATTTACCTCAACATCGCCGAGCTCGGTCCGCAGAGCCAGTTTGGGGTGGAGGCGGCCAGTGCCTATGCGTTCGGTAAATCGGCCGCCAGCCTCTCCCCCCGGGAGGCGGCACTTCTGGCCTCGATCCTGCCGAATCCGGTCAAACGCAGCGCCAGGACCCCCGGACCGGGCGTCCGGCGGCTCGCCGGGACCTATGTGGCAAGGGCGCAGGCCTCGACGCTTGCGACCTGCTGGCGGGAAAATCGCTGATTTCGGGCCCTTTTCGGGCGCATTTTCCGGCCCAAGAGCCTAGCTTTGCGGCCAGCCTTCCTCTATAAGCGCGGCCTTGATCGGCATTCAGCTCGCCTCGTATTGCGGGTGCTGAGCCGTCCCTCGCGGACGATGCCCTGATGACACCAATCCCTAGAGGATATTGAAATGGCCGTTCCGAGAAGAAAAACCTCGCCGTCGCGCCGTGGCATGCGCCGCTCGGCAGACGCCATCAAGAAGCCGACCTATGTGGAAGACAAGGACTCCGGCGAGCTCCGTCGTCCGCACCATCTCGACCTCAAGACCGGCATGTACAAGGGCCGTCAGGTCCTGAAGAAGAAAGAGTCCTGAGGTCGGACTCTTCTTCGGGCAGGGTTATCCTCAATCAGGATGACGTGACCTGCCTGATTTCGGCCAACCCATGAGATATGACGGTGACGGCGGCGGAGCGAATGCTTCGCCGCTGCATTGTTCTGTCCGGATATCTTGATCGAGAAGGCATTTCGCCGATGGTCGGTTTCCCGCTGCTCCTGATTCCGCTCGCGGTCTACAACATCATCGCCTTCCTGATGCCCAGCGTGTCCTTCTCGGACGTGCTGTTCAAGGTGCCGATGATCACGGGCGAGACCTGGCCGGTCACGCTCGCCGATCTGATGCTTGCGCTCGGTATCGTGCTGCTGCTGCTCGAGGTGGTCAAAGGCGCGCGGCCCGGCTCGAAATTCCTGATGGATCATCTGCTGTCGCTGATCGTGTTCGGCGCGGCCGCCGCCGAATTCGTGATGTGGCCCAAATTCGGCAACTCCACCTATTTCCTGCTGGTGCTGCTCGCGATGGCCGATTTCCTCGGCGGCATCGCCCAGCGCACGCGCCGCCGCGTCACCTATGTCGCCGAGACGACGGTGCCCGCGCCGCGCAAGGCCAAGCGCCAGGCCGAGGCGCCGGCGGATGACGTCGCGTCCGAGCCCAAATTCGAGCCGGTGTCGGCACCGCAAGCAGCCCCGGTGCCGCCCGCGCCCACCGCTCAATCGGTCGCCGAATCCGTGCTGATGGACCATCCGGCGCCGAAGCCGGTGAGCCCGCCCTCGCCGGAAATTCCCTCGCCGCATCTGCAGCCGGGCAATGGCACGCCGTCGTCGCCGGATACGCCGCGCTGATCGATTTCAAGCCACCTGCCGCGTGCGCGCGCTGACGCTTCCGAGCGGGCGCTTGCTGCCATAGGCCATCCGCGCATCTTCAGGGGAGGCGCGGCGGAGCCGGCTGGCCTGGGGCAAATGCTCGGCATTGGCGATGAGTTGGGTGACGAAGCTCGGATCGGGGCGAGGCAGCGGCGCCTTGATAATCCACTGCAACGTCGGCAGCAGCGGCACGAGGGCCGAGCCTGTGCCGTAGTCCGCCAAGTCCGATCGATCAGTACTCAACATCGCAATCACCGTTGATCCGGCGAAGATCGTCGCGTTTCGGGACGCGGGCGCCGGTGCGAGTCACGTACTCGCAAGGCCTATGCCGGCCGGGCCGGTTTGGTTCCGCGCTGCCCCGAAACATGGTTTCCAAATTGTTTATCAACTTTGCCTAGGGTTGGGGGCGAATCTGGCTCTATCCTGTGCCGGCTCAGGACTCCCCGCTGTCCCGAAATGAGGCGATTTTGACCCCCGCATTGCCACAAGCCTCCGACATCCTGGCCGCGCTCGGCCAGGCCGTGTTCGCCTGGGACATCGCCAGCGACGTCATCGTCTGGGGGGAGCACGCCGGCGCCGTCTTCCCCGGCATCCCCGCCGAGCGGCTCGCGACCGGCGCCGAATTCGCCAAGCTGATCGAGCCCGCGCCGTCGCTGCGGACCGCCGCGCTGGCGCAGACCTCCGCCGTGCACGGCGCCGACGGCACGCCCTACCGGGTCGAATACGGCGTGCGCATGAGCGCCTCCGATCCCGTGGTCTGGGTCGAGGAGACCGGCCGCTGGTTCGCCGGCCCCGACGGCCGTCCGGTCCGCGCGATCGGCTCCGTCCGCATCAACAATGAGCGCCACGCCCGCGACGAGGAATTGACCAGGCTGGCCCGGCTCGATCCGCTGACCGGCGAGCTCAACCGCTCGCATCTGATCGCGGCGCTGGCCGAGGCGATCGAGGAGACGACCCGCTTCCGCTCGACCGCGGCCTTCATGCTGGTCGGCATCGATCATCTCGCCCGCGTCAACGACGCCTTCGGCTTCGACGTTGCTGATGCCGTGATTCTCGATGTCGGCAAACGCATTCGCGCGCGGCTGCGCGGCGGCGACGTGCTCGGGCGCTTCTCCGGCAACAAGTTCGGCCTGATCCTGAAGAACTGCACCATCGACGACATGAACGTCGCCGCCGAGCGTTTCCTCGCCGGCATCCGGGACGAGGTGGTGCCGACCAAATCCGGCCCGGTCTCGGTCACCGCGTCGATCGGCGCGGTCAGCGTGCCGCGCTATGCCCGCAACACCGACGAGGCGGTCAACCGCGCCCATGAGACGCTGGACGCCGCAAAGCGCCGCCGCGCCGGCTCGTTTGCAGCGTGGCGTCCGGATGCCACGCGCGACGCGCAGCGCCGCGTCAACATCCGCGTCACCGACGAGATCGTCACCGCACTGAACGAGCGCCGCATCAAGCTCGCCTATGAGCCGGTGGTCTCGGCCGTCTCGCGCGAGCGCGCATTCCATGAATGCCTGGTGCGGATGGACCAGGGCGACGGCCAGGTGCTGCTCGCGCCCGACATCGTGCCGGTTGCCGAGCGCCTCGGACTGATCCGCCTGGTCGATCACCGCGTGCTCGAGCTCGTGGTCGCCGAGCTCGCGGCCGCGCCCGATGTCAGTCTCAGCCTCAACATCTCGCCGGACACCACCATGGATCCGGACTGGTGGGCGGGAATCGAGTCGCTGATGCTGGCGCATCCCGGGGTCGCCGAGCGGCTGATCGTCGAGATCACCGAGACGGTCGCGATCCAGGACATCGACGATGTCCGCGGCTTCGTCACGCGGCTGAAGAATTTCGGCAGCCGCATCGCCATCGACGATTTCGGCGCCGGCTACACCTCGTTCCGCAATTTGCGCAAGCTCGGCGTGGACATCGTCAAGATCGACGGCGCCTTCGTGCAGAACATCACCCGTTCCGCCGACGATCGCGCCTTCGTGCAGACCCTGATCGACCTCGCCCGCCGCCTCGACATCAAGACGGTGGCCGAATGGGTGCAGGACGACGAGGCCGCAAACATGCTGCGCGACTGGGGTTGCGACTACATCCAGGGCCGTCTGATCGGGCTGGCGTCAGCCGAACGCCCGTGGAGTGCGCCGCCGGACAGCGCGCTGCCTGCGGCGGGGTAGGAGTTCATCGTTTAATCGCGCTGCGATCTCGCTTCCCCTCCCTCACGCTCCCTCATCCAGCGCCACCAGCTCGCGCTTCCTGCGCAGCGACGGCAGCAGCGGGGCGACCAGCAGCGCCAGCGCCAGCGCAAGGCACGCCGCCGAGATCGGCCGCTGCACGAAGGTCCAGAGATCGCCCTGCGACAGGATCAGCGACTTGCGCAGATTGTTCTCCAGCATCGGTCCGAGCACGAAGGCGAGCACCAGCGGTGCCGGCTCGTAGCCGAGCTTGCGCATGAAATAGCCGATGATCCCGAACGCGATCATCACATAGACGTCGAACACGTTGTTGCTGGAGCAGTACACGCCCAGGATCGTGAACAGGATGATCAGGGGAAAGAGGATGTTGTAGGGCAGCTTCAGGAGCTGCACCCACATGCCGATCATCGGCAGATTGAGGATCAGCAGCATGACGTTGCCGATATACATGCTGGCGACGATGCCCCAGAACAGGCCGGGGTTTTGCGTGATCAGCAGCGGCCCCGGTTGCAGGCCGTGGATGACGAAGGCGCCGAGCAGCAGCGCCATCACCACGTTCGGCGGGATGCCCAGCGTCATCAGCGGAATGAACGCGCCGCCGGCCGCCGCGTTGTTGGCGGATTCGGGGCCCGCGACGCCCTCGATCGCGCCATGGCCAAACCGTTCCGGCGTTTTCGACAGCCGCTTCTCCAGCGCATAGGACGCAAACGAGGCCACCACCGCGCCGCCGCCGGGCAGGATGCCGAGCAGGAAGCCGAGCAGCGTGCCGCGCGCGACGGGGCCGGCGCTGGCCTGCCAATCGGCCTTGTTCGGCAAGAGCTGCGTGATCTTGGCGTTGATGATGTCGCGCTTGATCGCCTGCTCGGTGTTGAGCAGCACCTCGGCGACGCCGAACAGGCCCATCACCACGGGCACGAGGCCGATGCCGTCGATCAGCTCCATGCGGCCGAAGGTCAGGCGCGGCTGCGCCGTGATGCTGTCGAGCCCGATCAGCCCGAGCACGACGCCGATGCACGCCATCAATAGCGCCTTCGGCATCGAGCCCTGGGTGAGGAAGGTGAGCACGACGAGACCGAGCACCATCAGGCTGAAGTACTCGGCCGGGCCAAATGCGATCGCAATGCTGGCAAGTCTTGGCGCCACCAGCATCAGCGCCACCAGCGCGAACGTGCCGGCGATGAAGGAGCCGAAGGCGGAGATGCCGAGCGCGGGGCCGGCGCGGCCCTGCTTGGCCATCTGGTGGCCGTCGATGCAGGTCACGACGGAGGCCGCCTCGCCCGGGGATGTTGACCAGGATCGAGGTGGTCGAGCCGCCATACATCGAGCCGTAATAGATGCCGGCCATCATGATGATGCCGGATTCCGGCGCACCCGACAGCGTCACGGGCAGCAGCAGCGACATCGCCGAGATCGGCCCGATGCCCGGCAGCACGCCGACCAGCGTGCCGATGAAGACGCCGATGAAGCAATAGAGCAGGTTGATCGGCAGCAGCGCGACGCCGAACCCATGCGCGACGTTGACGAGCGTATCCATGCGATCAGCCGATCCCGAACAGGCCGGAGGGCAGCTGGATCAGGAGCAGGCGCTTGAGCACCCACCACATGCCTGATGGCACCAGCACGGCGATCGGGATCGCCAGCGTCCAGCGCACCGGATCGATCAGCCGCAACATCAGCAGCAGCAAGGGGATCGACGACAGCAGAAATCCCAGCGGCTCCAGCGCGAAGGAGAACGCGACGAGGCAGGCGATGACGAGCAGCGGCTTGCCCCAGCGCACATTTTCCCAGCGCGAGGCCAGCGTCGGCCCGCCCTCGGTGACGGCCGAGACGATGATGGAGGCCGCGAACACGCACATCAGGATGCCGGTGTAGAACAGCACGTAGCCGGAACCGGGATCGTTGATCGTGCCGAGCTTCAGCCGCAAGCCCTGCCAGATCACGCAGCCGCCGAGCCCGAGCCCGATCAGCCCGCCCCAGAGTTCGGAGTTGGAGAGGCGGAGTTTGACGTTGGTTTGGTCGCCCATGTGAAACACTCCTAGACCACCGTCACCCCCGCGCAACGGCGAAGCCGTTGTCGCTGAGGCGGCCGCTTCTTCAGCGAAGGGCGACAGTGCCCGTGTCCATCCTTCGAGGCGAGCCGCAAGGGCGGCTCGCACCTCAGCATGACTTCAGAATTTGCAGTAGCCCAAGTTGTTCTCGCGATTCTACTTCTTCGCGAGCCCGAGCGTGTCGATGACCTTGCGTTCGGACTCCGTGACCTCGACGACGAACTTCCTGTAGTCCTCGGTGTTCTTGTAGTTCGGCACCATGTCGTACTTGGCGAGCGTGGCGATCACCGCGGGATCTTCGACGGCCTTCTTGAAGGCGTCGTGCAGCTTGGCGACGATCTTGGGGTCCATGCCCTTCGGGCCGGCGATGCCGAACGGGGAATCGTAGACCATGGGGTAGCCGAGCTCCTTCAGCGTCGGCACGTCGGGATAGTTAGGCGATCGCGCGCCGGTCCAAACCATCAGAAGCTTCAGCTTGCCGGCGTCGACCAAGGGCCGCCATCCCGTGGAATCGGCCTGGAGCATCGTGTGCTGTCCCAGCACTGCGGCGTTGGTCTCGGCGCCCCCCTTGAACGGCACCTGCGTGAGCTTGATGCCGGACATCGCCGCGATCTGCTCCATGCCGATATGGAGCGAGGTTCCGGTGCCCGGAGACGCATAGGTCACCTTGCCCGGATTCGCCTTCGCGAACTCGACCACGTCCTTCCAGGACTTGAACGGCGACTCCGCGCTGGTGGTCACGCCGAACGTGTAGCCGGTGAGGTGAATGATATAGGTAAAGTCCTTCGCCGGGTCCCATGACACGTCCTGCATCAAGGGCAGGCGGAAGACGGTGATCGGGATCTGCGAGATGGTGTAGCCGTCGGGCTTGGCGGCCGCTGCCATGGTCGCGGGGCCCACCGTGCCGCCGCCGCCGGCCTTGTTGTCGATCACGATCGGCTGTCCCAGCACTTTCGAGGCGCTGTCCGCGATCGCGCGCATCGAGATGTCGGTCGAGCCGCCGGCCGGCCATGGCACGATCAGCGTGACCGGCTTGCTCGGATAGTCCTGCGCGCCGGCCGCGGTCGCGAGCAGCGCTCCCACGGCAATATGTATGGCGGCGAATACAGCCGTCCTCAGCCCATACCGCGACATCGGGTTACCTCCCTCGCAGCGGCCTCGTTCGGGCCGCCGTCTCTCTTTGTCATGACGGGATTGTCCCTGAAATCACCAGAGAAGAAAAGCGCATTGCGCGGACCGTGCGCAGCGGTCGACGCGGCTATCCAGCCGGAAACGTTATGTGCGACAATTGGTCGTTTGGAGGCGTGCCGAGGCACGGAATTTGACGTGGGCGTCCTTACGCCACGCGGCGAACCGCGTTCAGCGTCTCGATGGTACGTGCAACCTCGGCCGCCGGGCACGGTCTGCCGAAGTAATAGCCCTGCACCGCGGTGCAGCCGCATTCGCGCACGAAGTCGAGCTGCTCCTCGGTCTCCACACCCTCAGCCGTGGTCTCGACGCCGAGCACGGAGCCAAGGCTTGCGATGGTGCGAACGATGGCGACGCTCTCCGGGCTTTCGCCGAGCGTGCCGACGAAGGAGCGGTCGATCTTGATGCGGTCGAATGGAAACTTGCGCAAATAGCTCAGCGAGGAATAGCCGACGCCGAAATCATCGAGGCTGACGCGCACGCCGAGCGCGCGAAGCTGGTGCAAGATCTCGATCGTCGCCTCGCTGTCGTCGAGCAGCGCGGTCTCGGTGACCTCGAGCTCGAGCCGCTGCGGCGGCAGGCCGGCTTCCGCGAGCGCGCTCGTGTTCATCGCCGCCAGCCCGCGCGAGCGGAACTGCACCGGCGACAGGTTCACCGCGACCGTGACATCGGGCCATGACGCCGCGGTCGCACAGGCCGTGCGCAGCACCCATTCGCCGATCGGAACGATCAGCCCGTTCTCTTCGGCGATCGGAATGAATTCGGCCGGCGAGACGAAGCCGCGCGAGGGATGCTTCCAGCGCAGCAGCGCCTCGAAGCCGGTGAGCTCCGAGGACTCGAGCCGCACCTGTGGCTGGAACACCAGGTGGAATTCACGCGCCTCCAGCGCGCCGCGCAGGTCGTGCTCGAGCGCGTGCCGGCTGCGGGCCTCTTCCTCCATCTCGGGTTCGAACAGCTGATAGGCGCCGCGCCCCCTGGCCTTGGCCTGGTACAGCGCGAGATCGGCGCATTTCATCAGCTCGTCGGCATCGAGCCCGTGATCGGGCGCGATCGCGATGCCGACGGAGACGCCGACATGGATCGACTGGCTTTCCAGCGGCGGCGGGTGGCCGATGATCTCGACCAGGCGGCGGGCGAGCTTTTCGGCCGACTGTGGCTGCGGGCCGCGCTGGAGAACGGCGAACTCGTCGCCGCCGAGGCGGGCGACGGTGTCGTGCTCGCCGACATTCTCCTTCAGGCGCGCGGCGACCCAGCGCAGCAAGCGGTCGCCGGCGGCATGGCCGAGCCTGTCGTTGACGGTCTTGAAATTGTCGAGGTCGAAGCACAGCACGGCCATTGCGCCGCCGGCGATCGCGACCTGGTTCAGTCCCTCGCCCATCTTGTCGCGGAACAGCGTGCGGTTGGGCAGGTCGGTGAGTGAATCGTGCCGGGCCATGTGCGCGACGCGGGCCTGGGCTTTGTGGCGCTCGGTGACGTCCTCATAGGTGACGACCCAGCCGCCAAGCTCCATCCGCTTGTGGTTGAGCTTGATGATACGGCCGTCGCTCAAATGGCGGTGCAGCGTGTGTTCGCCCTCGCGCAGCCTTTCGACATAATCGGTATAGAGCTTGGCGCCGGTCGTGTCCGGATGGATGCCGAGCTCGCAGCTGTGATCCATGATCTCGCGCATCGAAATGCCCGGCTTCACCACGTCGGGCGACAGCCCGTACATCTCGATATAGCGGCGATTGCAGACGATCACGCGCAGGCTCGAATCGAGCATGCACAGGCCCTGGCTCATGTTGTTCAGCGCCGCGTCGAAGCGGCGATACTGTTCGCTCAGTTCCTCGATCGCGCGCTCGCGCTCGGTGATGTCTTCATAGGTGGCGACGAAGCCGCCCTCGGCCAGGGCGCAGTAGCGCACCGAGATCACGGTGTCGTTCGTCATGCGCCGGCGCATCGGCGAGGAATCGCGGTTCGCGATCTTCGCGCTGGCGGCTTCCAGGAGCTGTCGCGGACTGTATTCCGAAACGAACGCGCCGTTCGCCATCGATCGTTCGATCAGCTCGCCGAGATGCGTGCCGGGCCTGGTTTCCTCCGGCGACAGCCAGTAGATCTTGCGGTAGGTGGTGTTGCAGACGCGCAGGCGCATGTCGCTGTCGTAGAAGGCGAGCCCGTGCGCCATGTTCTCCATCGCCGCGTCGAGGATGAAGTTCTGCTGCCTCAGCGTCTCCTCGTATTTCAGCCGCTCGGTGACGTCTTCGTGTACCGTCACCCAGCCGCCGTCGGGCAGGAAGCGGGAGACCGCCTGCACCATCCGCCCGTCGTAGCGCATCACCAGCAGCGTCTTCGCCTTCCGGCTGCGCACGTCCTCGAGCCTGGTGTCGTGGAATTCGTCGGCCGACATGCCCGGCGTGTTGCCGCGCGAGAGCCAGTGTTCGATGGCCGCGCTGTGCGTGACGCCCGGCTTCACGACTTCTGGGTCGAGGTTGTAGAGTTTCAGGAAGCGTTCGTTGCAGACGACGACGCGGCTGTCGGCGTCATACATGATGAGGCCGTGCGACATGTTGGCGAGCGCATGCTGGCTGCGTTCTGTCTGCACGCGCAATTCCGCCTCGAGCCGGGCGAGGCGGCTGACGTCGTCACAGATCGTCATCCAGCCGCCGCCGGGAAGCGGCTTCAGCTCGAGTGCCATGACGAGGCCAGTCGCCAGCCGTTGCTCGGTACGGAACGGCTTGCCTGCCGCGATCTGCACGATCCGCGTCGAATACAGCGAGTCGAGCTCGCTTTCCGGAAAATTCCCACGCGTCGCGCTGTGCGCGAGCACCTCGCGATATCTCGTGCCCACCCGCACGACATCGGCCGACATGTCGAACAGCGACAGGTAGCGCTGGTTGACCAGCACGATCCTGTTGTCGGCATCGTAGACGCAGACACCCTGCTCCATGTGGTCGAGCGCAAGCTGGCTCAACGCGACCAGGGCCTCCGGGCCCTGCTCGCGGCGTGCACCAAGCTCGTTGTCGCGGGTCGACGTCATGGGGTCGGCGTGATCTCGGCGGGCAATAGACTTAACGCAGCGTAATTCGAGCGCCGAGGGTAACGGAGACCCCGGAAAATTCCCTTAAGCGCAGTAGTTTACGGAGGGTGACCGGCGATGGAGAGCGTCTCCGGATTGCAAAGGTGCCTGCAAGAGTTGGCCGAGAGGGCGCAACATATTCTGGTGTCGTCCCGGCGAAGGCCGGGACCCACAACCATAGGGAGAGGTTTGGCGAAGACTAGTAGTGAACAGGTTTTCCCGCGGTACTAGCACCCTGCGTTTACAGACAGATCACGCGGTATGGGTCCCGGCCTTCGCCGGGACGACACTGAGTGTGGCGGCATCTGCCCTCACGGCCCGTAGAGCACGAGTTCCGTGTCGGTGAGATCGGCGAGCTGCGGCTGGTGCGGGCCCTTGAAATATTTGCGGCCACGCCGCTCAGTATAAATACCGACGAGGCCGGGAACCGGGCCGTTGGCATCGACCGCCACCGAGATCTTGCCGAGCCGCAGCAGCAGCCGGCCGATGCGGCCTGCGCAGGCGGCGTATTCGGCGGCGCTGCGGCAGTAGATCAGCTTCATCGCGGGCGGCGCGATGAAGCCGCGGCGGATGCGCACCGGTTGCAGGATGAAGGGGAAGGTTCCCTGCGGCGTGCGGCAGACGAGGCTAAGGCAATTGTAGCGCGCATGCCGCGTCAGCAGTTCGGTCTCGGCCTCGGAAAGTCCCTCGATCGTCTTGGCGTGCTGCGAGATGACTTCGATCTTGCTCCAGCGCGGGGGCCGCGCCAGCGCTGGCACCGAAAAGAATATGCCGCGGCAATAGGCACGGAAGCCCTGCGTCTCGATGATCGGCCAGGTCCACGGCGCCGGGCTGATGTTGAGATAGGTCACGTCCTTGTGCCGCTGCGCGATCTTGGTCAGCAGCGGGGCGTAGTTGCGATACGCCGGATCGACATACCAGCTCGACAGGTTGCACTGGATCGCGGTCTCTTCACCGTTCTTCCGTGCCGTGTAGATCAGCAGCAGCACGCCGACCGGCGTGCCGTCATTGTCGATCATGTAGCCGAAGCGCGGATAGCCCTCCGGCACCGGCCGGAAGGCCTGCCGGCGCAGGCCCTGGATCCAATAGTTGCGCGAGCGGCCCACGAAGCCGCGCGTCAGCAAGTCCGCGATGGCATCGACATCGGACTCGGTAATCTCGCGGCATCGAACCTTGGTGTGGATCACGCTCGTCTTACCCGTGGAAATGGTCGGCCTCGTTTGGTCTATCGTTTCAGCATGATCTTTTCGGAAAACCGCTTCGCACTTTTCCGGATCATGCTCTAGCGCCAGCCTTCGCCATGGGCGCCAGCCGCAACATGCGGCTGCAGGCCCAGGATGTCCCGCACCTTGGCGGGCCAGGCGGAAAGATCGGTGCCGTGGGTGTGGAACATGGCGACCGCGAGCCGGTCCATGCCGAAGGCGACGCAGCCGGTGTGGGCCGGCTCGCCATTGGCGTCCTGGATGCCCCAGGTGGTACCGAAATGCTCGCGGTGATAGTTGAAGCTCATGCAGGCGGTCGGCTGCTCTTCCGAGCGCAGCGGGATCAGGAGCTCGAACTTGAGCTGCTGCTGCTTCTGGCTCACCGCCTTCATCTGGCCGACGCGGCCGAAGAAGGGATCGCTGGCGTAGTCGACGCGGAAGGTCAGGCCGAGATCGCGGGCGATCGCCTGCGCGCGCACCATCCAGCGCTCGCGGAAATCGGAAACGTCGTCGGGCGTGCCGATGCAGACATATTCGCGCATCCGGAACGATTGCAGCCGGTCGAGATGCTTCGACGGCTCACGGCGGAAGCAATCGGCGGCGACGTCGAAGCGGAGACCGCCCTTCGGCAAAGGTCCGCGGCTCGCCGCGATCGGATAGACAGGGTAGCAGGCGGCCGGCGACAGCACGAGGTCGGCCGGCGACAGCGACGTGGTCCAGTCGCCGCCGGCATCGAACCGGCTCACCGCGGCGTTGATCTCACGCTCGGTGCCGTGCAGGCCGCAGACGCATCCGAGCAGGTTCGGAAAGCTCTTGAGATAGCCGGACTTCTCGAGCTGGGTGCGACTCATCACCGGTGGGAAGCGCAGCGCTTCGGTGCCGGCTTCGCGATGGCTGGTGATCAGCGCGACGAGCCGCTCGACGACGCCTTCATAGAGCGCGGTGCGGGCGTAGACACCGTCCGAGCCCATGCTGTGGAACAGCTTGTCGGCGAGATGATCGAGCGGATCGGCGATTTGCGGCGCGGTGTCAGGCGAGTTGGGGAGAACAGCAATGTTCATGTTCGACTTCCTGCTATCTGAAATTATTCTTGTTGGACGAAGGCACGTCAGTCTCGAAAACTTGTCAGTCCCGCAGGCTCGCCGGAATGCCGCTCATCAGCGTCGAGGTCGCAGCGTTGGCCAGGATACGGTCGTTGTTGATCATGATCGGCGACGACAGCACGTCGCGCAGGTGGCGGCCCATGGTGAACTCGCCGTCGTTGCGGTAGCCGGAGAGGCCCGCGGTGCGCATCGCATGCATCACGGTCTCGACCGCGAGCTCGGAAGCCTGCACCTTCAGAAGCGTGATCGACGACTGGAAGTCGAGCGAGCCGAGTGCGCGCTCGTCATGCTCGGCGCGGGCGAAGGCCTCGATATTGGCGGCGATCAGCGCGCGGAGCTTTGCCAGCGACATTTTTGCCGCGGTGAAGTGCGCTGCTGCCGGCGGCATCTGGCCCCCGGAGCTGCGGGCCGCCTTGCGGATGAAGGCCTGCGCGCGCGTCACGGCTGCGGCGGCAATGCCGGCCCAGGCCGAGGACCAGCACAGATGCGCGAACGGCGTCATCGTCTGGGCATGGATCTTGTCGTAGGCTTCCGGGAAGACGCGGTCGGTCGGGCAGTCGACCTTCAACTCGAATCCGGTGGAGCAGGTGCCGCGCATGCCGAGCGTTTCCCAGCCCAGCGTACGCTTCAGCGAATAATCGTCCTTGGCGAGCGCCAGCAGCACCTGGTCCGAGGCGGCGGCGTCGGTGGCGCGGCGGGCGATGGTGACGAGGCCGTCGGCCTCGGCGCCGTAGGAGATCACGGTGGCGTCGCGCACCAGCGAGACGGTGTCGCCGGCGACGTCGACGGCGGCGGCGCTGGCGCGGATGTTGCCGCCGTTCTGGCCTTCTGTGGTGGAGGAAGCGAGCAGCCACTGGTCGCGGGCGACCCGGCGCATCATGGTTTCCATCCAGGGAATGCCGTGGCCGTGCCTGACGACGCAGGCGACTTTGGTCTGGTGCATCGCGTAGATCATCGCGGTCGAGGCGCAGGCGCGCCCGAGCGTGTAGCAGATGTCGGTGACGTCGTAGATCGAGGCGCCGAAGCCGCCGAACTCGACCGGGATCATGACGCCGAGCAATTTCTGCTCACGCGCGACGTCGAAAGCCTTGTGCGGGAAGCGGGCGTCGCGATCGACCCCGTCTGCGTCGGCCGCTGCCGCTACCGCGGTTCGGGCGACGCGCTCGATCAGGGAGGGACCCTGCTCGAGGAGGTTCGTCTGCGTTTCGTCGACAGTGAGAACTGCTTCACGCACGTTCATGCTCGTCCGCCTCCGGTTTGCCGTTCGAGATCGCCGGCATCATTCGCGATGCCGCGTAAGCGATCCTCCGGCCATCTTTGCTTGTGAGACGAGGCTACGGATTTAATTCAAATTCGTCGATGAAATACAGGGTAAACAAAGCCAAATTCCGAACGAACAGTTAAGGTCGGGTTGTTGGCATGGCCGGAATTTCCGCGATCGCGTTAGGGATCTGGAAGATGTCCGGATTCCCGACAATCTGAGTCATCGTTTACTAAGAAACGCGAAGTAATGGTGCCGGCCATTGCGGGATCGGCCGTCCCTGACCATCGTAGGCGGCAGTCCGGACCGACTAGACAAACGGGAATTTGCCGATGCAGGCCTTCAATACCGACGTGCGCAATCGCATCATCAAGCTGGTGAAGGGCATCCTTGAACAGAACGCGCTCGCCGCGGACGTCACGCCGCAGGCCAAGCTCGTCGATGTCGGCCTGACCTCAATGGACATGGTCAATCTGATGCTCGGCGTCGAAGCCGAATTCGATTTCACCATTCCGCAGTCGGAGATCACGCCGGAGAATTTCCAGTCCGTCGAGACGCTGGAGCGGATGGTGATGACCCAGCTGCAGCCGGCGACCGCGGCTTAGCTAAGCGCACGGCTGTCTCCCCGGGATCGTCCTGGCGAAAGCCAGGACCCATTACCCCAGGCAGGAGTTTGGCGAAGTTTGGTCGTTCGGGATTGATATCGCGCCCCATCGATGGACCTCGCGGTATGGGTCCTGGCTTTCGCCAGGACGACACCGAACGTGTTACGAGCGCCTCACGCCCCTCACGCGCATCGTTCCCCCACCCCCGTTCCAAAACCGCCGCAAAACTGGCATAGCTTAACCATGTCGCACGTAGCGGACAGGGTGGAGCAGGCATGACGCAGGCGGTATTGGGCATCATCGGTGGCTCCGGCATCTATGACCTGCCGGGCGTCGAGGGCGCGCACGAAGAGGTGATCAAGAGCCCGTGGGGCGAGCCGTCGGCGCCCCTGCGGCGCGGGACCATCGCAGGCCTGCCGATCGTGTTCCTTCCGCGGCACGACAAGGGCCACAGGCTGTCGCCCTCCGACATCAACTACCGCGCCAATATCGACGTGCTGAAGCGCGCCGGCGTCACCGACCTGATCTCGCTGTCGGCCTGCGGCTCGTTCAAGGAAGAGATGCCGCCCGGCACCTTCGTGCTCGTCGATCAATTCGTCGACCGCACCCACAAGCGCGAGAGCTCGTTCTTCGGCCGCGGCTGCGTCGCGCATGTGTCGATGGCCCATCCGGTCTCGCCGCGGCTGCGCATCCATCTTGCCGCGGCGGCCGAGGCCGAGGGTATCGCAATCGCGCGCGGCGGCACCTATGTCTGCATGGAGGGGCCGCAGTTCTCGACCTATGCGGAGAGCATGACCTACAAGACGCTTGGCTATTCCGTGATCGGCATGACCAACATGCCCGAGGCGAAGCTCGCGCGCGAAGCGGAGATCTGCTACGCCACGGTCGCGATGGTGACGGATTTCGACTGTTGGCATCCCGACCATGACGCCGTTACCGTGCAGGACATCATCCGCGTGCTGACCTCGAACGCCGACAAGGCGAAGGCGCTGGTGGCGCGGCTGGCAAAGGATTTCCCGCGCGAGCATGAGCCGTGCCCGATCGGTTCGGACCGCGCGCTCGACACCGCGCTGATCACTGCGCCCGAGGCGCGTGATCCCGAGCTTCTGAAGAAGCTCGATGCCGTAGCAGGGCGCGTGCTACGCGGCTGAGACGAAAGGCAGAAAGCCATGAAGGTTGACGGCAAGCATTTCCGCAGCATCTGGCGCGAGCGCGACGGCTGGTCGGTCGGCGCGATCGACCAGCGCCGGCTGCCGCATGAGTTCGTCGTTGCAAGGTTGACCTCGTGCGAAGACGCGGCCGTTGCGATTCGCGACATGCTGGTGCGCGGCGCGCCGCTGATCGGCGCGACGGCAGCCTATGGCATGGCGCTCGCGATGCGCGAGGATGCTTCCGATGCGGGCCTGAAGCGTGCCTACGAGACGCTGGTTGTGGCACGCCCGACCGCAATCAATCTGAAATGGGCACTGGATGAGATGCGTGCGACCCTCGCGCCGATCGATCCGGTTGAACGGGCCGAGGCGGCCTATGCGCGCGCGGACGAGATCGTCGAGCAGGACGTCGAGATCAACCGCGGCATCGCCGCCAACGGTTTGGCGCTGATCGAGGCGATCGCGGCGAAGAAGCCGGGCGAGGTCGTCAACGTGCTGACCCATTGCAACGCCGGCTGGCTCGCCACCGTCGACTGGGGCACCGCCACGGCGCCGATCTACCTCGCGCATGAGCGCGGCATCAAGGTCCATGTCTGGGTCGACGAGACGCGCCCGCGCAACCAGGGTGCCTCGCTCACCGCCTGGGAGCTCGGCCATCACGGTGTGCCGCACACGGTGATCCCCGACAACACCGGCGGCCATCTGATGCAGCACGACATGGTCGATCTCGCCATCGTCGGTACCGACCGCGTCGCCGCCAATGGCGACGTCTGCAACAAGATCGGCACCTACCTCAAGGCGCTCGCCGCGCATGACAACGGCGTGCCGTTCTACGTCGCGCTGCCGTCGCCGACGATCGATTTCGCCGTCCATGACGGCATCCGCGACATCCCGATCGAGCAGCGCAGCGGCGTGGAGGTCACCGATATGACCGGCCGCACCGCCGACGGAAGGCTGGAGACGGTGCGCATCGTGCCCGAGAACTCGCCGGTCGCGAACTACGCCTTCGACGTGACGCCTGCTCGCCTCGTCACCGGTCTCATCACCGAGCGCGGTGTGCTGAAGCCCGACCGCGCCTCGCTCGCCGCAGCGTTTCCGGAGCGAATCTCCGCCGCGGCGGAGTAGGCTCTCGTAGGGTGGGCAAAGGCGCGAAAGCGCCGTGCCCACCATCTGCTTGTCCCAATGGAATTGGTGGGCACGCTTCGCTTTGCCCACCGTACAGCCTTCGCGAACTATGTCAGCTTCAACCCTGTCGCCTTCTCAAGCTCGGCAATCGCCTGGGCGCCGCTGGTGACCTTGATGGTGGTCATTCCCATCTCGCGCGCGGGTTTGAGATTGACGCCGAGATCGTCGAGATAGACGCAATTTCCCGGATCGACCTTCAGCGTCTCGACCATCATCTTGTAAATGCGTGGGTCGGGTTTGCGCAGGCCGATCTTGGCGGACTCGATGACGTGGTCGAACAGCACCATCACCTCGGCGATGTAGAGCGAGCGCCCGGTCATGCTGCCGATGGCGTTGGCAGGCAGGTTGTTGGTGATGCAGCCGGTCTTGAGCCCGGCCTTGATGCGCTTCAACGCTTCGACCATCTCGGGACGCAGATCGCCCTGAAGCAGCGGCAGCACGTCGCGGCCGCGCACCTCCGCGCCGAGCGCGCGCGACTCCTCCGCGAACAACGTGTCGAAGGTGTCGATGTCGACCTCGGCGCGCTCGAACCTGGCCCAGGCGTTCTCCAGATGGTTGGCCGCGTTGGTGCGCCGGATGATGTCGATGGGCAGCCCACGCTCGGTCTCGAACCGCGTGAACGCCTCGAACGGCGAGCTCGTCAGCACGCCGCCAAAATCAAAGATCACCGCCTCGATCGCCAATGTCCTGCCCTCGTCAATTCCTTTCCAAGAGGGCTAGCATGCGCTATCGGCAAGGGCCAGTCCGAAGCAATCCGCCCTCACCGAGGCTGCCGCCAAAGCGTGTTCCCATGAAGAAGCTTGCAACTCCCATCATCGCGGCGCTGCTGCTCGCCACGCCCGCCCATGCCATCGTCGGCGGCGGCACGCCGCAGGTTGATGGCGTTGCGCGCGCCGTCGTCACCATCGTCGGCTCGCGCGGCAATTTCTGCACCGGCAGCCTGATCGCACCAAAACTCGTGCTCACGGTCGCCCACTGCGTGCAGCCCGGCGCGGACTACAAGATCGTGGATCGCGGCACCGACGGCCAGCCGCAATTGCTGAATGTCCGTACCGTCGCGATCCATCCGAACTTCAACATGCAGGCGATGCAGGCGCATCGCGCCACCGCCGACGTGGCGCTGCTGCAACTGGAAATTCCACTCAAGGGAAAATCGGCGGTGCCAGTCGGCATGCCGAATATTCCAATCCAGGTCGGCAGCCGTTTCGTCATCGCCGGTATAGGCGTCACCGTGCGCGGTGATGGCAAGAGCGGCGGCGCGACGCGCGTCGCGGGCCTCGTCGCCACCGGCCAGCCCGGCACGCTTCAGATCCGGCTGGTCGATCCCGTAACCAACGGTGTTCGCGACGGAATCGGCGCCTGCACCGGTGATTCCGGCGGTCCTGTGTTCGAGGACAAGCCGAACGGCGCCGTGCTCGTCGGCCTCATCAGCTGGTCCACGGGGGCGAATGGCGCGGCTGGCTGCGGCGGGTTGACCGGCGTCACGCCGCTCACGCTCTACCGCGACTGGATCTTGCAGACCGCGCGGAGCTGGGGTGCGGCGCTGTGATTTGACCGCAACTTGATCTATGTCATTTTGTAGCGGAAGCGCGATGGGCGACCATGCCTGTCGCGGAGGAAACGCGTCGCTCAATCAAGGGCGGCCACAAAAGCAAGCAAGGCATAGAAGCAACAATGAATGTCGCTGTTCGCAGTCACGCCACGGCCAAACAGGTTTCAGAGCATTTCGACGTGCTGATCGTCGGCGCCGGCATCTCCGGCATCGGCAGCGCCTATCACGTCACAAAGCACCTGCCGGGCACGAGCTACGTCATCCTGGAAACGCAAGCGACGTTCGGCGGCACCTGGAGCACGCATCGCTATCCCGGCATCCGCTCGGACAGCGACCTCCACACTTTCGGTTATAGCTTCAAGCCCTGGGTCGGGCCGCCCATCGCGACCGCCGAGGAGATCCTCGCTTATATGAACGAGGTGATCGAGGACAACGATATCGCCCGCCACATCCGCTACAAGCACAAGATCAATTCCGCGAGCTGGTCGAGCGACCAGAACCTCTGGACCATCGAAGCGGTCACGACCGATACCGGTGAAGCAAAGACCTTCACCGCGAACTTCCTCTGGATGTGCCAGGGCTATTATCGCCATTCCGAGGGTTACACGCCCGAGTGGAAGGGCATGGATCGCTTCAAGGGCCGCATCGTCCATCCGCAGACCTGGCCTGATGACATCGACCTCACCGGCAAGAGGGTCGTCGTGATCGGCTCGGGCGCGACCGCAGCGACGCTGGTGCCGAACATCGCGGACGATTGCGCGCATGTCACCATGCTGCAGCGCTCGCCGACCTATTTCCGCCTCGGCCGCAACGCCATCGAGATCGCCGAGGAGCTGCGTCGGCTCCAGGTGGATGAAGCATGGATCCACGAGATCGTCCGCCGCAAGATCCTGTTCGAGCAGGATGCGTTCACGAAGCTCTGCGTGTCCAGGCCCGAGCAGGTGAAGAAGGAACTGATCGGCCAGATCAGCGCGGTGCTTGGGCCGGATTACGATGTCGAGACGCACTTCACGCCGAGCTACCGGCCGTGGCGGCAGCGCATCGCCTTCGTGCCCGATGCCGATCTGTTCAAGGGGATTGCCAGCGGCAAGGCCTCCGTCGTCACCGACGAGATCGAATGCTTCGTCGAGAACGGCATCCAGCTCAAGTCGGGCAAGCTGCTGGAGGCCGATATCATCGTCACCGCGACCGGCTTCAATCTCGCGGCGCTCGGCGACATCGCCTTCGAGATCGACGGCAAGCCGCTCGCCTTCGGCGACACCGTCACCTATCGCGGCATGATGTTCACGGGCGTGCCGAACATGGTCTGGGTGTTCGGCTATTTCCGTGCCAGCTGGACGCTGCGCGTCGACCTCGTCGCCGATTTCGTCTGCCGCCTGCTCGGACATATGAAGGCGAAGGGCAAAAAGAAGGTCGAGGTGAGCTTGCGCCCCGAAGACCACAACATGCCGATCCTGCCCTGGATCGATCCGGAGAACTTCAACCCCGGCTACATGATGCGCAACATGAACCTGCTGCCCAAGCGCGGCGACAAGCCGGAATGGCAGCACAGCCAGGATTACTGGACCGAAAAGGACGAGATCCCGAAGACGGATCTGGATGACAAGGCGTTCGTGTACGGGTGAGGGGGTTGTTCCTGTAGGGGCGATGGCCGTCGTCACGCATGCCACTGTCGTCCCGGGGCGCGAAGCGAGCCCGGGACCCATACTCCCAGGCAGTGGTCGTAGGGCGAGCAGGTAACTCCGAGTCTTCGCCAAACGTCTCCCTGTGGGTATGGGTCCCGGATCGGCGCTCCGCTCTAGACAACGCTACGCGTTGTCGGGAGCTGCGCTTGTCCGGGACGACACCGTCTGTTGGGTTAGTGGTGTCCCAACTCATTCGCGCAGCGGCTACGAATTCCGCCTTGTCGCGCTCGTCGCAATCGCCGCAGCCGCGGTCCGGTTTTCCACGCCCAGCTTCGCATAGATCTGCTCGAGATGCTTGTCGACCGTGCGCGGGCTCAGTCCCAGGATCTGCGCGATGTCGCGGTTGGTCTTGCCCTTGCTGAGCCAGGCCAGCACCTCGCCTTCGCGGGTGGTGAGGCCGAGCTCGCTGGTGAATTCCGGCGGCAACGCGGTGCCGGATTCCTTGGACAGCCGCAGCAGGAACTCGTTCGGCGCGGTTTCGCCCATGTAATAGAACCGGAGTTGCGGATTGTCGGGCAAGGAAGCGCCTTGCGACTTCGAGCTGCCCTTGCCCTTGGCCTGCTCCAGCCAGTGCAGCAGTGATGGCGGAAGGGCAAAGTCGTCGGCCTGGGCCCCGTGGTGATCGGACAGCAGCTTCTGCGCCTGCGGGGTCGCCCAGAGGATGCTGCCCTGCCGGTTGACCGCGAACAGGAAGCGGCCGGAGACGTCGAGCGCGGCGCGCGCGCTCTGGGTCAGGCGGGCGTTGCCGAGATGGACACGGATGCGCGCCAGCATCTCCTCGATCACGATCGGCTTGGTCACGTAGTCGACGCCGCCGGCGTCCAGCCCGCGCACGATATGCTCGGTCTCGGCGAGGCCCGTCATGAAGATCACGGGGACGTTGGCAAGGCCCGCATCGCGCTTGAGGCGGCGGCAGGTCTCGAAGCCGTCGATGCCGGGCATCACCGCATCGAGCAGCACGATGTCGGGCGTGATCTGCTCGACGATGCGCATCGCCGCCGCGCCGTCGAGCGCCACCATCACCGTCATCCCGGCGCCGTCGAGCGCATCGGTGAGCAGCCGCAGCGTCTCGGGAGAGTCATCGACAACGAGCGCGACGTCGCGCTTCTTCGACTCAATGCTCATGCGCATGCAACGTCTTCAATGTGGTCATGTACTGGTCGAGATCGAAGCGGTCGACCAGCGATCGCATCTGGGCGACGAAGTCGGCATGCTCCGGATGCTCGCTGCCGATCTCGTCGAGCTTCAGCTGGATGCCCTTGACGTAGCCGATCTGGCCGAGCCCGATCAGCTCCTCGATGTGTCGCACCGGCGGCCGTGAGCCGCTCTCGGGCTGCCAGAACGGCACCGCGATCTCGTCCGAGCCGTATTGCCATTCGATCTTGAGCAGTTGGCGGATCGTCTCCAGCAGCCGCGGAATGTCGATCGGCTTCATCAGATAGCCGTCGTGGAACGGTTGCGCCAGCGGCGTGCCGTGAGCCTCCAGCGCGCTCGCCGAGACCATCAGGATTCGGGCCTGGTGATGGCCGCTCGCGCGCAGCGTCTCCGCGACCGTCCAGCCGTCCATGCCGGGCATGGAGATATCGAGCAGGAACAGATCGGGCCGGCAATGCTGCGCCAGCGCGAGGCAGCCCGGGCCGTCTGCGGCGCTGAGCAGGATGAAGCCGAGCGGCGTCAGCACTTCGCGCAGGAGGTCGCGATGAACGGGGTCGTCGTCGGTGATCAGGATCGTCTTGCGCGCGCCGTGATAGCCGGAGACCGGCGCCTCCACCGGCGCGATGCGCTGGGGATTGGCGACCTCCGACAGCAGGATCTTGACCTTGAACGTGCTGCCGGTGCCGACCGTGCTCATGACCTTGATGTCGCCGCCCATGACGCCGGCGAGCAGCCGGCTGATGGTCAGCCCGAGGCCCGTTCCGGTCTGCGGCTGCGAGACACCGAGGGCGCCGCGTTCGAACGGCGCGAAGATGCGTTCGAGATCGTCGCCCTGGATGCCGGGACCGGTGTCGATCACTTCGAATTCGGCAACGGGGCTGCGATAGTGCACGACGAACTGCACGCTGCCGGTCTGGGTGAATTTGATCGCGTTGGAGAGCAAATTGATCAGCACCTGGCGCAGCCGCTTCTCGTCGGCATAGACCACGACCGGCAAGTGGGCGGGACGCCTGAACACGAAGTCGATGCCCTTGGCGGCGGCCTGAAGGCGGAACATGCCGACGAGCTGGTCGAGGAATTCGCTGAGCCGCACCTCGTCGCGCGAGAGATACAGCCGCCCCGCCTCGATCTTGGAGATGTCCAGGATGCCGTCGATCAGGCCGGAGAGATGATCGGCGCTGCGGCGAACCACGCGGACCTGGTCGCGCGGCTTGGTGTTGAGCGTCGTATCCTGCTCGAGGAGCTGCGCATAGCCGCTGATCGCATTCAGCGGCGAGCGCAGCTCGTGGCTGAGGCCGACGACATAGCGGCTCTTGGCGAGGTTGGCGGATTCGGCGACCTCCTTGGCGCGCTGGAGTTCGGCGTCGGTGCGCTTGTGCGCGTCGATCTCCTGGATCAGCAGCGTGGTCTGCCGCCGCGTCTCGGCCTCCGCGGCCCGCCGGCTCTGCTGCGCCAGCACGAACAGCCAGGCCACCACGCCGATGATGATGCTGAGCGAGAAGAACACCTTCCACAGCACGTCGGAGACGAGCATGTTCTCGCCATGCGCGCTCGCGGAGGTCTGGAGATAGATCAGCCCCAGCACGAGCGCGACGAGGCCGGCCGAGATCACGAACACGCCGATGTAATGGCCGAGCTGCGAATTGATCCGCTGGTAGATCGGCTGCGGCAGGATCTTGCCGAGCGTCTCGGAGAATTGCGTCTGTACGCGCGCATGCGGCTTGCAGAGGTCGTGGCAGCGGGCGTCGAGCGAGCAGCACAAGGAGCAGATCGGCCCGGCGTAAGCGGGGCAGGAGGCCATGTCCTCCGGTTCGAACGAGTGCTCGCAGATGCAGCACTGGATCGCCTCGATGTTCTGCCAGCTCCGCTTCGGCTTGCGCGCGATGTAGTATTTGCCACCGGTCGCCCATGCGATCAGGGGGGCGGCGAGGAAGGCAACCGCCAGCGCGATGAAGGCCGACAGCGCCTTCGCGGTCGGCCCGAATAGGCCGTAGAAGGCACTGATGGAGATGATGGTCGCGATCGTCATCGCACCGACGCCGACCGGATTGATGTCGTAGAGATGCGCGCGCTTGAACTCGATCTGCTGTGGCCGCAATCCAAGTGGCTTGTTGATGACGAGGTCGGCGACCAGTGCGCCGACCCAGGCGATCGCGACGTTGGAATAGAGCGCCAGCGTCTGCTCCAGCGCCTTGTAGACGCCGATCTCCATCAACAGCAGCGCCACAATGACGTTGAAGACCAGCCAGACCACGCGGCCGGGATGGCTGTGGGTCAAGCGCGAAAAGAAGTTCGACCAGGCGATCGAGCCGGCATAGGCGTTGGTGACGTTGATCTTGACCTGCGACAGGATCACGAAGGTGCCGGTCAGCGCCAGCGCGAGGTCGGGCTGTGACAGCACGTATCGAAATGCTTCGAGATACATATGCGCCGGCTCGGCGGCCTCTTCGGGCGGCACGCCGTGGCTGAGCGCGAAGAAGGCGAGGAACGAGCCGGCCAGCAATTTCAGCGCGCCGAGCACGATCCAGCCGGGGCCCGCGCTCATCAGTGCGATCCACCAGGAGGTCCTGGAGGCCCGACGGTCGCGCGGCAGGAATCGCAAGAAGTCGACCTGCTCGCCGATCTGCGCCACCAGCGAAAACACGACCGAGGCCGCAACACCGAACAGCAGCAGATCGAAATGTCCGTTGAGGTCGCCGTGCTCGCCCGAGAACTTGCGCCACTCCGTGAACGAGTAGGGGTTGGCCCAGGCGATCGCCGCAAAGGGCAGGATGTGCAGAATGATCCAGAGTGGCTGGGTCCAGAGCTGGAAGCGGCTGATCAGCGTGATGCCGTAGGCCACCAGCGGGATGATGACGACCGCACTGATGAGATAGCCGACCGGCCTCGGAATCCCGAAGCACATCTCGAGCGCGGACGCCAGGATCACCGCTTCGATCGCGAAGAAGATGAAGGTGAAGGACGCGTAGATCAGTGAGGTGACGGTCGAGCCGATGTAGCCGAAACCAGCGCCGCGCGTCAGCAGGTCAATGTCGATGCCGCATTTGGCGGCATAATAGGCAATCGGCACGCCGCAGCAGAAGATGATGGTCGAGACCACGAGGATCGCGGCGGTGGCGTTGGTGACGCCATAGTTCAGGGTGATGGTGCCGCCGATCGCCTCCATCGCCAGGAACGAGATCGCGCCCAGCGCGGTGTTGGCAACGCGGGCGGTGGACCAGCGACGCGCGCTCTTGGCCGTGAAGCGCAGCGCGTAGTCTTCCAGCGTCTGGTTGGCGACCCATTGGTTGTACTGGCGCCTGACGCGGTCTATTCGCTGCCGCCCTGCCACTTAATCCCACTCCCGATACGACCCGGATCCCTCGCAAATCCCGTACCAAAAGCCTACGTCGGCATTTTGCGGTGCAGTATACGCGATCTTGCGTATGCTTGCGCTGCACAAATTCGAGCCATCCTCACGGCACCAATCGCGTGTCCTCGAACAAAAGTGGGGTGCTCATGTCAGACAAAGCAAACAAGGGCCTGTTGTCGCCGCTCCGGCGCAAATTATTGATGGGAATGGCGGCGGTGCCGGCCATCACGATGCTGCCGCGGGCGTCTTTTGCACAGGCCCCGGCGACCTCGGCGGTCAATACCACGGGTCTCGCGGTCACCGACACCGAGGTGACGGTCGGCATCCTGCATTCGGCGACCGGCACCATGGCGATCTCCGAGACCGGCTCGATCGAAGCGGAAAAGCTCGCCATCGAGCAGATCAACGCCATGGGCGGCGTGCTCGGCCGCAAGATCAAGTTCATCCAGGAGGACGGCGCCAGCGACTGGCCGACCTTCGCCGAGAAGGCCAAGAAGCTGCTGGTCAACGACAAGGTCGCGGCGATCATGGGCTGCTGGACCTCGGCCTCGCGCAAGGCGGTGCTGCCGGTCGTCGAGCAGTACAACGGTATGCTCTATTACCCGACCTTCTACGAAGGCCTCGAGCAGTCCAAGAACGTGATCTACACCGGCCAGGAGGCGACCCAGCAGATTCTCGCGGGCCTGAACTGGATCGCCAAGGAGAAGGGCGCGAAGTCGTTCTTCTTCATCGGCTCCGACTACATCTGGCCGCGCACCTCGAACAAGATCGCGCGCAAGCACGTCGAGAACGTGCTGAAGGGCAAGGTCGTCGGCGAGGAGTATTATCCGCTCGGCAACACCCAGTTCAATTCGGTCATCAACAAGATCAAGCTGACCAAGCCCGACGTGATCTTCACTGACGTCGTCGGCGGTTCCAACGTCGCGTTCTACAAGCAGCTCAAGGCTGCCGGCATCGACCTCGCCAAGCAGCCGCTGCTGACGATCTCGGTGACCGAAGACGAAATCGACGGCATCGGCGGCGAGAACATCGCAGGCGCCTATGCCTGCATGAAGTACTTCCAGTCGCTCGACAATCCGAACAACAAGACTTTCGTGCCCGCGTTCAAGAAGATGTGGGGCGAGAAGACCGTGATCGGAGACGTCACCCAGGCTGCCTATCTCGGCCCGTGGCTGTGGAAGTTGACGGTCGAGAAGGCCGGCTCGTTCGACGTCGACAAGATCGCGGCGGCGTCGCCGGGCGTCGAGTTCAAGGGTGCTCCGGAAGGCTATGTGCGCATCCACGAGAACCATCACCTCTGGTCGAAGACCCGGGTGGGCCGCGCCAAGCTCGATGGCCAGTTCGAGCTGATCTACGAGACCGCCGATCTCGTCGAGCCGGATCCGTTCCCCAAGGGCTACCAGTAAGAAGCGCTACCAGTAAGGGCGCGGCCTCTGTCGCGTCTCCCTCGAGGCAAAACCGCTCCCTGGCGTGGATCGCAAGTCCATGCCCAAGACCCCCGCGTCGCGAACCTGCTCGCGACGCGGGACCCTTTCCCTGACGGAGGACATCGATGTTCGGCGACTACTCGATTGGCGACCTTGGCTCCATCTTCGTCATGCAGGGTTTTGCGGGACTGATCCTGTTCTCGGTCTACGTGCTGATGGCGCTCGGTCTTGCGATCATCTTCGGCCAGATGGGCGTCATCAACATGGCCCATGGCGAGTTCATGATCCTCGGGGCGTACGTCACCTGGATGACCTCGAATTTCTTCCAGTCCTATTTGCCGAGCCTGTTCAGCGGCTACTTCTTCCTCGCGATGATCCTGGCCTTCGTCGCGTCCGGCGCGCTGGGAATGCTGGTGGAATGGGTGCTGATACGGCACCTCTACAAGCGCCCGCTCGATACGCTGCTCGCCACCTGGGGCCTCAGCCTGATGTTGCAGCAGGCCTATCGTTCCGTGTTCGGCGCGCGCGAGGTCGGCGTCGAGCTGCCGCAGTGGATGCTCGGCTCGCTGCACGTGACCGACAGCATCGAAGTGCCGATCAACGGCGTCTTCGTGATGTGCCTCACCGTGCTGATCACGCTGGGCGTCGCCTATGTGATGTACAAATCGCGCTGGGGCCGGCAGGTGCGCGCCGTCGTGCAGAACCGCATCATGGCCGGCGCCGTCGGCATCAACACCGAAAAGGTCGATCGCTACACCTACGGCCTCGGCTGCGGCATCGCCGGCATCGCGGGCAGCGCCTTCACCATGATCGGCTCGACCGGGCCGACCTCCGGTCAGCTCTACATCGTCGACACGTTCCTGGTGGTCGTGTTCGGCGGCGCCGCGAGCCTGCTCGGCACCATCGCCTCCGCCTTCTCGATCTCGCAGACGCAATCCACCCTCGAGTTCTTCATGTCGGGCTCGATGGCCAAGGTGCTGACGCTGCTCGCCGTTGTCGGAATCCTGATGCTGCGGCCGCAGGGGCTGTTCGCCCTCAAGGTCCGGAAGTAAGAAAATGGGGCTGATGCAATGACCGACAATCGGTTCTTCAATCGATCGGAGCTCATCGGAATTCTGGTGCTCGCGGTGTTCCTGGTGGTGGTGCTGCCGCTCTCGCTCGATGTCTTCAGGCTCAATCTGGTCGCGAAATACCTGACCTATGCATTCGTCGCGCTGGGGCTGGTGATCTGCTGGGGCTATGGCGGCATCTTAAGCCTCGGTCAGGGCGTGTTCTTTGGGCTCGGCGGCTACTGCATGGCGATGTTCCTCAAGCTCGAGGCATCGAGCGTGGAGAACACCAAGATCCAGTCGACCCCCGGCATCCCCGATTTCATGGACTGGAATCAGATCACCGCGCTGCCGTTCTTCTGGAAGCCCTTCAACAGCCTCACCTTTACCATCGCCGCCATCATTCTCGTGCCCGGCATCTTCGCTCTCATCATCGGCACCGCGATGTTCAAGCGCCGGGTCGGCGGCACCTACTTCGCCATCATCACCCAGGCCGTCGCTGCCATCCTCACCATCCTGATCGTCGGACAGCAGGGTTACACCGGCGGCATCAACGGCATGACCGATCTGCGCACGCTGAAGGGCTGGGACATCCGGCCCGACCACGCCAAGATCGTGCTGTACTTCTTCGAGGTTGGACTGCTGTTCGCCTGCATCATGATCGCGCAGTTCGTCCGGCACTCCAAGCTGGGGCGCATCCTGGTCGCGATGCGCGAGAAGGAGGACCGGGTTCGCTTCTCCGGCTACAGCGTCGCGAACTTCAAGATCTTCGCCTTCTGCATCGCCGCGGTCTTCGCCGCGATCGGCGGCGCCATGTTCGCGCTGAACGTCGGTTTCATGTCGCCCTCTTTCGTCGGCATCGTGCCCTCGATCGAAATGGTGATCTACACCGCGGTCGGCGGCCGGCTGTCGATCCTGGGCGCGATCTACGGCACGCTGCTGGTCAACTTCGCCAAGACCAGCCTGTCGGAAACCTTTCCCGAATTGTGGCTGTTTGGCCTCGGCGGATTGTTCATCGCCGTGGTCCTGGCCTTCCCGAACGGCCTTGCCGGGATCTGGGGCGACTATGTGCAGCCGCGCATCGATCGCCTGATCTCGTCACGCAAACCGAAACCCGAGGGCTGGACCGAAAGCTCGGTCGCCGACGGCGCTCCGGCAGAGTGAGGAGATCATCATGCTCGTAGGTCACCACGATGCCGATGCCATGCTGGCAGTGAGGAGATAGGTCATGCTCGTCGGTCATCGCGATGCCGATGCCACGCTGGCAGTGAGGAGATAGATCATGCTCGTCGGTCACCAGCCCAAGGAATTCCTGCTCGCCGTCGAAGCGCTCACCGTGTCGTTCGACGGGTTCAAGGCGGTCAATGATCTCTCCTTCTACGTGGACGAGAACGAGATCCGCGTCATCATCGGCCCCAACGGCGCCGGCAAGACCACGGTGCTCGATCTGATCTGCGGCAAGACCAAGGCCACGTCGGGCTCGATCCAGTTCCGCGGCAAGGAGCTGACGCGGATGAAGGAGAACGAGATCGTCAAGACCGGGGTCGGCCGCAAGTTCCAGAACCCCTCGATCTACGACGATCTCACGGTGTTCGAGAATCTGGAGATCTCATATCCCCGCGGCCGCTCCGTGTTCGGCGCGCTGACCTTCACCCGCGACGCCGCCGTGCGCGACCGGGTGCACGAGGTCGCCGAGATGATCTTCCTGAAGGATCGGCTCAACGTGAACGCCGATCTGCTCAGCCACGGCCAGAAGCAATGGCTCGAGATCGGCATGCTGCTGATCCAGGACCCGGACCTCTTGATGCTGGACGAGCCCGTCGCCGGCATGAGCGTGTCCGAGCGTGCCAAGACCGCCGAGCTGCTCAACCGCATCATCAAGAACCGCTCGGTGCTGGTGATCGAGCACGACATGAAGTTCGTCGAGGACATCGCGCACAAGGTCACCGTGCTTCACCAGGGCCAGATCCTCTCCGAGGGGACCATGGAGAAGGTGAAGAACGATCCCAAGGTCGTTGAAGTCTATCTGGGTCATTAGGAGCGCGATGATGCTGGCAATTTCCGACCTCCACGTCGCCTACGGCCAGAGCGAGGTGCTGCATGGGCTCAACGTCAAGGTCGCGCCGAACGAGATCGTTGCGATCATGGGCCGCAACGGCATGGGCAAGACCACGCTGATGAAGTCGCTGATGGGCATTCTGCCGGCGAAAAGCGGCTCGGTGACCATGGACGGCGCCGAGCTCGGTGGTCTGCCGAGCTACGAGAGGGTGGCCAAGGGCCTCGCCTATGTGCCGCAGGGCCGCATGATCTTCTCGACCATGACGGTGAAGGAGAACATCGAGACCGGACTCGTCGTCTCCGGCGGCACCGAGGTACCTGAAGACATCTACGAATTATTCCCGGTGCTGCTGGAGATGAAGGGCCGCCGCGGCGGCAATCTGTCCGGCGGCCAGCAGCAGCAGCTCGCGATTGCGCGGGCGCTCGCGACCAAGCCGAAGGTGCTGCTGCTGGATGAGCCGACCGAAGGCATCCAGCCGTCGATCATCAAGGACATGGCGCGCACCCTGAAGCGCATCCGTGACGAAAAGGGGCTCTCGATCGTCGTGTCCGAGCAGGTCCTGAGCTTCGCGCTCGAGATCGCCGACCGCGTGCTGGTCATCGAGAACGGCGAGATCGTCCGCGACGATCCGCGCGACGCCGTCGATGCCGCGCAGGTCTCCAAATATCTGTCCGTCTAACCAACCGTAGTAAAAGGGGAGCATCTCGATGCCAGAGACACTGATCAAGGTCGATCTCACCAAGTCGGCCTACGAAAATGACATGGTGCATAATCGCTGGCACCCCGACATTCCGATCGTGGCCTGGGTCAATCCCGGCGACGATTTCATCATCGAGACCTATGACTGGACCGGCGGCTTCATCAAGAATAACGATTCCGCCGACGACGTGCGCGACATCGATCTGTCGATCGTGCACTTCCTCTCCGGCCCGATCGGCGTCAAGGGCGCCGAGCCCGGCGATCTCCTGGTCGTTGACCTGCTCGACGTCGGCCCGCTCAAGGAGAGCCTGTGGGGCTTCAACGGCTTCTTCTCCAAGCAGAACGGCGGCGGCTTCCTGACCGACCACTTCCCGCTGGCGCAGAAATCGATCTGGGACATCAAGGGCCTCTATACCTCGTCCCGTCACGTTCCGGGCGTCAACTTCGCGGGCCTCATTCATCCCGGCCTGATCGGCTGTCTGCCCGATCCGAAGATGCTGGATATGTGGAACAAGCGCGAGGCCGAGCTGATCTCGACCAACCCGACCCGCGTGCCCGGCCTTGCCAATCCGCCATTCGCGCCGACCGCCCATGGCGGCCGTGCCAAGGGCGACGTCAAGGCGAAGATCGGCGCCGAAGGCGCGCGCACGGTGCCGCCGCGCGAGCATGGCGGCAATTGCGACATCAAGGACCTGTCGCGCGGATCGAAGATCTACTTCCCGGTCTATGTGCCCGGCGCCGGTCTCTCGATGGGCGACCTGCACTTCAGCCAGGGCGACGGCGAGATCACCTTCTGCGGCGCGATCGAGATGGCCGGCTGGCTGCATCTGAAGGTCGAGGTGATCAAGGACGGCATGGCGAAGTACGGCATCAAGAACCCGATCTTCAAGCCGTCGCCGATCACGCCGAACTACAAGGACTATCTGATCTTCGAAGGCATCTCGGTCGACGAGGCCGGCAAGCAGCACTATCTCGACGTCCACATCGCCTACCGCCAGGCCTGCCTCAACGCCATCGAGTATCTGAAGAAGTTCGGCTACTCCGGCGCGCAGGCCTATTCGATCCTCGGCACCGCGCCGTGCCAGGGGCACATTTCCGGCGTGGTCGACGTGCCCAACGCCTGCGCCACGCTATGGTTGCCGACGGAGATCTTCGACTTCGACGTGATGCCGTCGGCGGCAGGTCCCATCAAGCACATCACGGGCGATATCCAGATGCCGATCTCGCCGGACAAGTAATCCCTGCGCGACGGGATGCGGGACGGCGCGTATCTGCCGCCCCGCATCCGCCGCCAGGTGTGTTGAACAGGCAAGAGCGTGGGGATGATGCGATGCCGGTCTATGAATATCTCTGTGACGACTGCGGTCCCTTCAAGGACCTGCGCCCGATGGCGGAATGCGACGATCCGCAAAGCTGTCCGCATTGCGAGACCATGGCGCCGCGGGTGATCCTGACCGCGCCGAATTTCTTCTGCATGCCGGCGGAGAAGCGCAAGGCGCACGCCGTCAACGAGCGTAGCACGCACGCGCCGCAGACGCTCGCGCAATACAAGGCCTCGCACGGCCCCGGCTGCGGCTGCTGCTCCACGGGCAAGACGGTCAAGGACAAGAGCTCGACGGACAAGAGGAAGCCGGCGCGGTTGATGACCAAGAGCAGGAGCGGCGCCAAGGGTTTTCCAACGGCCCGCCCCTGGATGATCAGTCACTAACCCACGCGACCGCTCGATCGGCGGCCAACCCAGAACAACAAGTCAAGAACAGGAGCGGTCAAAATGCTTCACGGCGACATTTCCAGCAGCAACGACACCGTCGGCGTCGCAGTGGTGAACTACAAGATGCCCCGCCTTCACACCAAGGCCGAGGTGCTCGACAACGCCCGCAAGATCGCCGACATGGTGGTGGGCATGAAGGTCGGCCTGCCCGGCATGGACCTCGTGATCTTCCCCGAATACTCCACTCAAGGGATCATGTACGATTCCAAGGAGATGTATGAGACCGCCTCGGCGGTGCCCGGTGAAGAGACCGCGATCTTCGCCGAGGCCTGCCGCAAGGCGAAAGTGTGGGGCGTGTTCTCGCTGACCGGCGAGCGCCACGAGGAGCACCCGCACAAGGCGCCCTACAACACCTTGATCCTGATGAACGACAAGGGCGAGATCGTCCAGAAGTACCGCAAGATCATGCCCTGGGTGCCGATCGAGGGCTGGTATCCCGGCAATTGCACCTATGTCTCCGACGGCCCGAAGGGCCTCAAGGTCAGCCTGATCATCTGCGACGACGGCAACTATCCGGAGATCTGGCGTGACTGCGCCATGAAGGGCGCCGAGCTGATCGTGCGTTGCCAGGGCTACATGTATCCGGCCAAGGAGCAGCAGGTCCTGATTTCCAAGGCCATGGCATGGGCCAACAATGTCTATGTCGCGGTCGCTAATGCCGCCGGCTTCGACGGCGTCTATTCCTACTTCGGCCACTCCGCGATCATCGGCTTCGACGGCCGCACCCTCGGTGAGTGCGGCGAAGAGGATTACGGCATCCAGTACGCCCAGCTGTCGAAGCATCTGATCCGCGACGCGCGCCGCAATGGCCAGTCGCAGAACCACCTCTACAAGCTGGTCCACCGCGGTTACACCGGCATGATCAATTCCGGCGAAAGCCCGCGCGGCGTTGCGGCGTGCCCGTATGATTTCTACAAGAACTGGATCAAGGATCCCGAAGGCACGCGCGACATGGTCGAGGCGATGACCCGCTCGACGCCGGGGACCGACGAGTGCCCGATCGACGGCATCCCGAACGAGGCGGCGGCCAGCAACTACTGAGCCGTCGCGGATGTCGCGGGGTAGGCAAAGCGTTCGCGGGCCCGCCCCTCATCGCGGGCTCACGGGCAGGGCGCCAAGTGTGTTCGTGGCGCAGCGCCAAGCCCCGACTGGCGGGGCAGTTCTACTGTGCATGGGGTTGTTTTCGAGATTTTTTGGCAGAGCGGCGGATCAGCTCGCCACGCCTACCGCTTCTTCTGCTCGGGCTTGCGCGGTGGCCGCGGCGGCACGGGCGTGCCGGCCATCTTGTTGGCGGTCTCGCTGACGTCGAGCAGCGAGCGACGAATGTCCTCGATGTAGCTCGCCGACTTCTTCCTCATGGTGTCGGTCAGCTCGCGCAGCCCCTGCACCGTCTCGAACAGCTCGTCGGCCTTGCCATCGACGAAGCCCGGCACCACGCCCTCGATCTTGGTGACCGCCTTGTCGAAGCCTGCGAAGGCACTGTCGACCTTGGCCATGACGGAATCGATTTCGCCGCCCTTGCTCCTGAGGTCGGCGCTGGAGTTCTCGAATGTGCGGAGCCCCTCCTTGATCGCAGGGGCGTTGCTCACGATCGTGCGGTCGACACTGTGCAAGGTGTCGACGATGGATTCGACGTCGCTGAGATCGGCGGTGAGCACGGGAATGCCGTCCGAATCAAGCGGCACCGGCGGTGCGGAAGGCGCGCCGCCGATCAGGGAGACCGCGGCGACGCCGGTGAGACCCTGGAACTCGATTCCCGCCACGGTGTCCTTGCGGATCGGCGCGGAGTTGTCGAGCATCACCAGCGCCACGACCTTGCGGGGATTGTCCAGCTTGATCGACAGGATCTGGCCCGCGAGCACACCGTCGAAATTGACCGGGCCGCCCCGGCGCAGGCCGCTGGCGGAACCGCCTTCGAACACCACGCGCAACTGGCTGCGACTCTGGATGGTGCGCCATTTCTGTACGCCGAGCAGGCCGCCGAACGCCACGGCGATCACCGCCAGCGTCGCCGTCCCGATCACCAGATTGCTCGCGCGTGCCATGCGGGTGCGATTTTACGACCAAAGCGGGGAAGTTGGAAGGAGACCGAACGACCGCAATGCTAACGCGGGCGGGTTAACGACTTGTCCGCCGTAGCTCGAAGAGCGAAGGCGGAAGCGTAACCCGCCACGGCTCCCCGCCGTGCAAAATGGCGCGCTAATCCGCTCTATGCGACATCAATGCCCGGCCGCGCGCTTTGCCGCGGCATTGTTCAGCACGATCAGGGCATCGACCGCCACGCCCGTCCTGGTGTTGATCAGGAACGGATTGATGTCGATCGAGGCGATCCGGTCGCCGGCATCCGCGATCAGGTTGGACAGGCCGACCAGCGCCTTCACCGCGGAGGCCTCGTGCAAGGCCGGCTTGCCGCGATAGCCGCGCATCTTGATGCCGGCCTTGGTGCGGCCGATCAGGAGCCGCGCCTCGGCCTCGTCCAGCGGCGCGCCCGCGAGCGCGACGTCCTTCATCAGCTCGATGTCGATGCCGCCGGTGCCGAACAGCACGACCGGACCCATCTCGGCGTCGAGCGAGGCGCCGACCACGAGTTCGAGGTCGGCCTTGACCTGCTGCGCGATCAGGATGCCGTCGAGCCTCGGCTTGCCCTTCAGCCGCTTCACCCGCGCGGTGATATCGGCGAACGCCTTCCTCACCTCGGCCGCATTGCTCAGGTTCAGCACCACGCCGCCGATGTCGGACTTGTGCAGGATCTCGGCGCTGACGACCTTTGCCACGACCGGGAAGCCGATCTGCTTCGCGATCTTCACGGCTTCCGCCGCCGTCTGTGCGATCGCTTCCTTCGAGGTCGGGATGCCATAGGCCTTCAGGAGCTTCTTCGAGGCGACTTCGTCGAGCGCGGCGCCGTTCGCCGATGTCAGCGCCTTTTCCAGCACGGCACGCGCGGCGGGTTTCGAGCTCGAGACGATGTCGGGTACTTCCTTGCGTAGCTTCGCATAGGCGAGCAGTGACTTGATCGCGGTCACCGCGCGGTCCATGCCCTGCATGACCGCGAGATGCGGCAGCGATTTGCGCAAGGACTTGGTGAACTCGGTGAAGCCGATCGACATCGCGCTGATGTAGATCACGGGCTTCGAGGCCCGGCTCGCCATCTCGTCGACGATGCGCAGGTTACGCTCGCGCAGCTCGTGCGGCGCCTTCGGCAGCTCGGCATCGATGATGACGATGTCGATTTCGGGGTCGTCGATCATCAGCTTGATCGACTTCATGTAGACGGAGGGATCGACGACCGCGGCAAAGCCGGCGTCAAGCGGATTGCCGACGATCGATCCGGGCCCGAGCATCCTCGCCAGCTCCGAGCTGACATGCGGGCTGAGCGGCGCGAAGTTCAAGCCTTCCGCATAGAAGGCGTCGATCAGCATGCCGCGCTTGCCGCCGGACAGCGTGACCGCGGCGAGCCGGTCCCCGTTGGGTACGGCGGCGTGGACGAAGCATTCGGTGGTCTCGATCAATTCGTCGAGCCCGCCGACCCGGATGACACCTTCACGCGTTGCGATTGCGTCGAACGTCTCGATCGAGCCCGCCAGCGCTCCGGTGTGCGCCATCGCCGCGGCGCGGCCGCCCTCGGATGCGCCGAGCTTGAGCGCGATCACGGGCTTGCTCGCCGCGCGCGCCGCCTTGCAGGCGTCGCGAAAGGCCTTTGTGTTGCGCACGCCCTCGAGGTAGACGACGATCACCTTGACGCTCGGATCCTCCGCGAAATAGCGCATCAGGTCCGGCGTCTCGAGCCCGGCCTCGTTGCCGGTCGTGACCATGTAGCCGACGCCGACGCCGCGATCCTCCAGCGCCTGGCGGATCGCCATGACGATGGCGCCGGATTGCCCGGCGATCGCCACCGCGCCCTGTTCCATGGTGACGATGCGGTCGTCGATATTGGTGAAGAGCTTTTCGCCGGCGCTTAAGTTGCCGAGGCAATTCGGGCCGGTGACGGCGAGGCCGGTTTCGCGGATGGCCGCTTGCAGTTCGGCGGCGAGCTTCTGGCTCTCGTCATCCTGCAACTCGCTGAAGCCGGAGGTGACGATGGTGGCCGAGCGCGCGCCGGCCGCGGCGGCATCGCGGATCACCTGCACGGCGAAACGCGCCGGCACCAGCACCAGGACATGATCGGGCTTTTCCGGGAGGGCTGCAAAATCCTTGTAGCAGGGCACACCCCAGATCGTCTCGCGCTTGGCGTTGACCGGATAGAGCCCGCCCTCGAAGCCGTATTTGACCAGATTGTTCCAGATGCGCTCGGCATAATTGCCGGGCTTGTCGGTTGCGCCCACCAGCACGATGTTGTGCGGGTGCAGCATGGCATGGATGCCCTTTACGATGTCGCTGGCGTCGGGCGATGGAGACCATGGGCGCGGAGAGGAGAATGCAGCAGATACGCGAGCTTCCATGGTGTGACCTCACCTGTTGTTCTTCTTGGTGGCGCGTCACTCTGTTCTATGGCGAGTTCTTCGCAGTAGCAACCACATGGTATGCCGTGTGATGGAATGAGCGATGCATCGCTGCTATTCATTCGCTCCCATCAGGACGCCATGCAGGACATAACGTTCGGGACCGGACGTAACGGCGTCGAACGGCCAGCAGGTGGCGAGCACGAGCTCGACATCCTGTGTCGCGGGATCGATGCCCGATGCGTCGAAACGGACAACGGTCGCAGAATCCACGCGATAGCGGAAATGCCTGCCGTCGCGGCGGGTGATCTCGATCACGTCTCCGATCGCGACATTCCGCAAGAAGCGGAAATGCGTATCGCGATGGGCGGCATAGACGGCAACGCCGCGCTCGCCGGCATCGACTGTCCGCTCGATATGGCCGGGTCCGAAAGCAAGTGCCTGGCCGCTCGCGCCGTCCAGCACGATCGCGCTGGCGCCGATCCGCTTCACCTCGATCCGTGCGACCGGCCAGGTGTCGGCCCATGACCACGGCTTGACCACCTCTCCCGTCGCAACGCTTCGGTCGAACGCGCGCTCCAGCAGCACCTGCGCGAGCCACGCCTTGGCATGGATATAGGCGCCGTCGCCGAACAGGACGGCGCCGATCAGCGCGAGAACCAGGGGAGAGATGAGGCGCGGCATTGAGTATCTCTTGTTCGTCGTTCCGGGGCTCGCGTAGCGAGAACCCGGAACCTCGAGATTCCGGGTTCGGCTCTACGAGCCGCCCCGGAATGACATTCCCCAAAAAAGGCGCGCGCGGCCGTTGGGTAGGGGACGGGCAGCCGCGCGCGCTAACAGAGGAGTTCGGGGGGCTCCTCTCTCAAGCGGCGACAGTGAGCAAGGGCTGACGCCGGTTGAACACGAACAGGATCAGGGCGAGCACGATCAGGACCAGACCTCCGATCATCTTCAGCTCGGCCGAGGTGGCGGTCTTGGGCAGGCGGATCGCGTCGGGTGCGGCGGGGGTCGGCCGCCTTGCCGCCGGCTGGTTGCGCGCATCGGCATGACGTTCGCGCAGCTGCGTCGGCACCTGCTGCGGCCGTTCGCCGAAGATCTTCTCGAAATCCCAGCCGGCCGGCAGGTTGATCGGCAGCTCGCTTAGCTTGAGCGGTTCTCCCTCGGGGCGGCTCGGGGTCTTATCGACTGCGACGAGGCTGGTCAGCCGCGTGACGATCTGATGGTCGAGCGCCAGCGCCAGGATCGCCTTGTCGGCCTCTTCCGGCGTCATCTCGCGCATCGTGCGCGCCACTTCGGCGTCGCCGATCTTGCGCCTGGCCCAGAGTTTTGACAGGCCCTTGCCTTCGGCGGCATTCTGCAACGGCAGCGTCACCGACCACGGACGGTCGCCGACGCGACCCTTGATCTCGAGCGAGCCTGCGAGCTTGTCGAGCCTGGCCGCCAGCACCAGGGGCTCGTCGCGATAGACGTCCGGAATGATCGCCGGGGTGACGTCGGCCGTGGCTTCGGAGAACTTTGCGCTGAGGCCGGTCACCGCCGGATTTTCCAGCTTCGCGAACAGGCCGCGCATGCGCTCCTCGACCTGCTCGACAGAGCCGATATGGGTGAAGGCGCCGCGGCCGAGCTCGGAAGCGCGCGTCATCAGATAGGTGTTGGGCGCGGACCCGATGCCGACCATGAACACGCGCGAGCGGCCGCGCATCGCCGTGATCGTCTCGAACAATTGCTGCTCGTTGCCGATCGCGCCGTCGGTCAGGAACACGACCTGGCGAACCATGCCGGTGTCACCGATCTTGTCGGTCAGCGCGGCGCGCATCGCCGGCACCATCTCGGTGCCGCCGCGCGCCTGCAAGGCGCTGACGAACGAGGTCGCTTCGCCGACATGGGCGGCATCCGCCGGCACGGAGGCCGGAAACAGCACGTCCATGGTATCGTCGAAACGGATGACGTTGAAGCGGTCGGCCGGCTGGAGGCGGCCGAGGGCGTAGAGCAGGCTCGCCTTGGCCTGGACGATCGAGGTGCCACCCATCGAGCCCGAATTGTCGATCACGAACACGACCTCGCGCGGCAGCGGCTTCTGCGTCGCCTGCTCGGCGCTCGGCGGCGTGACGAAGGCGAGCAGGTAATCGGCATCGCCGACATGCTCGCGGAACAGGCCGACCGACGGTGCTTTCTGAGCCGCCGGCTTCCACGTCAGTTCGAAATCGCGGTCGGCGGGCACCGCGCCGTCGGCGAGCGTGACGATGCGCGTCGCGTTGTCCGGGCTCTCGATCTTGACGTTATGATGGTGGCTCTTGACCTCGCCGAGCGCAAAGCCGGCCTTCAGACGCACTGTGATGCTGGTCGGGTTAGCGGGCGCATTCCTGGCGGGATCCAGCACTGTCGGGGAAATACGCTCGCGGTCGGGCACGGGATCGGACGTGGCGGCGCCCCAGCCGGAGCCGTCGTTGCGGAAGTCGACACTCTGTACAATCGGCGCCGGATTGTAGCGCGGGGCGACCACCAGCGGCACGCGCAGCGAATATTCATTGCCGGATTGATGCACCGGCTCCTGATATTCGATCTGCACCAGCACGGTTTCGCCGGGACCGATATTCGCCACCGAGTTGGTGAAGATGTTGGGCCGCTCCTGCTCGGTGAGCGCGGCCTTCTGGCCGGCGCTGCGCGCCTGTTCGTAGATCACGCGCGCCTGCTGCCGCTCCTTGATGTAGCCGACGATGACGCGGTCGCCGACCACCATCTTCAGCGTGTCGACGGCGCCATTGGTCGCGAGCGGATAGACATAGGTGGCCTCGACCCAGTCCTTGGTCGGATTGCGGAACACCTGGGTGACGCGGGCGCGCAGCGTCGGGCCCGATACCGTGATGTCGATGTCGGTGCCGAGGCGGATCGCTTCGGTGGTGGCGCCGTCCTCCTTCAGCAGCAGGCTGCCCGATCGCGCCTCGCCGGGCTGGAGCAGGCTGGCCTGTTCGGTCGTTGCCGACCAACTCGTCCCGAAGCTCACCAGCAGGGCCACGAAGGCGACCAGCATCACCGCGATGCCCTGCGCGAGAAGAAACAATCCGAGCTTGATCAGCCGGCTCAGCATGGGATGTTCGTCGCTGTCGGCTGTGTCGTAAGTATTCATTTGGCCTGCTCCCGAAGGATGTTTGCAGGCTCAGCATCCGCCGGGAGGGCCTGATTTCGCGAGCAGAATGATCGGCAATGTTCCGCCGCGGCCGGCCCGGGCGGGCGGCGGACGGGTGGCCATGTGCGGTTTTGTGCTGGTTTGTCCGCCCTGCTAGAATGGTGCTCCCAAGGCAGGGGTGACGATGCAGACGCAGGACGACAAGCAGCTTTCGGACGAGCAGAGCCGCGAGATCGCGGAGACCATTCGCGAGGAGCTCGCCAGGCGCCGGATCTCCCGGCAGGCGCTGGCCGAGCAGGCCAAGCTCAGCCTGTCGACGCTGGAGAAGGTGCTCGGCGGCCGCCGGCCGTTCACGCTGGCGACGACGGTCCGGCTGGAGCAGGCGCTGGGCGTGTCCTTGCGCAAGAGCGTCGTCGTCGTGACGCCTGCGGCCGCGAACGATGTCGCGCCCGACAGCCTCGGCTCCTATGCGCATCGCGCGGTGACCTGGCTCGAGGATGTCTACATCACGCTGCGGCCGTCGTTTGGCGACAAGGACGCGATCTTCGCCTACCGCACCGAAATCTTGTGGGAGCCGAAGGTCTCGTCGCTGGTCTTCCGCGAGGGCGATCGGACCGATGCCGCCTATGAGCATACCGGCGAGGTCGCCGTGCCGCATCAGTCCGGCTTCATCTATCTCGTCATCATCAAGCACGGCCAGCATCGCGTGATCACGGTGTCGCGGCCGACGGTCGCCGGCGAGATGTACGGCATCATCTCAACGCTCCGCGCCGGTCCCGGCTCGCAGCTGACGCCGATTGCAGCACCGATCGCCTACGTGCCGCTCAGGAATGTTCCGAAGCCGTCCTTGGGACGGGTCGCGCCCGGCGACGCCAACTATGAGCTGTACCGAAAACACCTGCGCCGCACGGTGGAAGAGCCGTTCGCGCTGTTCTTGCCGGCATAGGTTCACCCTCGGTTCACCCCTGGAAATCCGCGGACAAGGGGATGGCGGCCTCGCGGCTGCCATCCCCCATGCACGGACAGTTCGCCGAGAACTAGCCGCTCGGCTCCGCGCTGATGATGGGGCCGAACAGTTCCCACTGGCCGTTCTTGAACCGCCACATCTTGAGCTGTTCGATCGGCGCGAAGTCGGTGGGCGAGGTGTTGATCTTGATCCCCGGGATCAGCGTATCGGGGGCGAAGTCCTTCAGGCTGGCGGCCTGCTTCATCACGTTCTCGCGGGTGAGATTGTCGCCCGCCTGCTTCAGCACCTGCACCATCGTCTGGGCCGCGGCATAGCCGTAGACCAGATTAGCGTCCGAGATGTTTGCGCCGGGCATGTATTTGTCGATGAAGGCCATGAACTTCTTCATGCCCTCGTCGTCCTTCCATTGCGGATCCGACGCGTCCTTCAGATAACCGGCCGATAGCACGCCCTCGGAGGCTTCGAGGCCGGCGGGCTTCATCACCGCGCCGATGGACACCGAGACATCCGTCATCAGGTGCATCGGCTTCCATTCCAGCTCCGCGATCTTCTTGATGGCTTGCGCCGCGAATTTCGGGGTCGAGATGTTCACGAAGACGTCCGCGCCGGTGCCCTTGAGCTTGACGATGTGCGAGTCGATCGATGGCTCCGAGGTCTCGTAGCTCTCCTCGGCCACGATCAGCTTCGATGCCTTGTCGCCGAACACGTCCTTGATGCCGGCGACGTAGTCCTTGCCGAAATCGTCGTTGGCATAGAAGATCGCGACCTTCGCGTCCGGCTTCTCCTTCAGGATATATTTTGCGAAGATCCGCGCCTCGACCCGGTAGCTCGGCTGGAAGCCCATCGTCCACGGGAAATTTTGCGGGTCGTTCCACTTGCTGGCACCGGTGGCGAGGAAGAGCTGCGGGATCTTCTTGGCGTTGTGATATTTCTGCACGGCGGTCTGGGTCGGCGTGCCCAGCGCGTTGAACACCAGGAACACTTCGTCGCTCTCGATCAGCTTGCGGACCTGCTCCACGGTCTTGGGCGGCGAGTAGCCGTCATCATAGGAGATCCAGTTGATCTTGCGGCCGTTGATGCCGCCCTGGTCGTTGATCATCTTGAAATAGGCTTCCTCGGTCTTGCCGATGACGCCGTAAGCGGAGGCGGGGCCGGAATAGGCCTCGACATTGCCGATCTTGATCTCGGTGTCGGAGGCGCCGGTATCGTACCTCTTCTGTGCGTAAGCCCCTTGAACCGAGAGCAATGTCAGGGCCGTCGCCGCCGCGAGCAGGACGCGTTTCTTGTTTTTCATGGAAATTCCTTGGGTTTCTTGTGGGTCGGAGCAGGCACTACAAAAGGAAAAAGCGCCCGCGAGAGGGGCGCTTTGGTCAGGCGTTGGCGACTTTCTTGTCGACTTCGGAGGCCGCCGAGAATTCCTTGCGCAAGGTCGGCTTGTGGATCTTGCCGGTGGCGTTGCGCGGCAGCGCATCGACGAAGCGAATTTGGCGTGGGCATTTGAAGCGCGCGAGATTGGCCGCGCAATGTGCGAAGACGTCGGTTTCCGTCAGCCTTTGTCCTGGCTTGACCGCGACGATGGCAAGGCCCACCTCGCCCCATTGCGGATCGGGAATGCCGATGACGGCGGCTTCGGCGATGGCGCCAAGCTGGTGCAGGACGTTCTCGACCTCGGCCGGATAGACGTTCTCGCCGCCGGAGATGTACATGTCCTTCCAGCGGTCGACGATGTAGTAGAAGCCTTCCTCGTCGATTCGCGTCGCATCGCCGGTGTGGAGCCAGCCGTCGGTGAAGGAAGATTTGTTCGCCTCCGGCCTGTTCCAGTAGCCGGGCGTGATGTTTGGTCCCTTCACCCAGAGCTCGCCAAGCTCGCCGACATCGGCGTCGCTGCCGTCGGGCCGCACGATCCGCACCTCCGTGTGCAGCACCGGCTTGCCGGCGGAGCCGGCCTTGCGCGCCGCATCCTCGCGGTCGAGCACCAGCACGGCCGGCGAGGTCTCGGTCATGCCATAGCCCTGCTGGAGTGCGACGCCGCGCGCCTCCCAGACCTTCAGCAGCGGCACCGGCATTGGCGCGCCGCCGACACCGCCGACGATCAGCCGGGTAAGGTCGGTCGTTGCGAAGGCGGGATGCTGCGCCATGAACTGGTAGATCGCGGGGACGCCGAAGAACACGTTGATGCCCTGCGCGGGATCGTTGATCAGGCCGAGCGCCGTGCCGGGATCGAAGGCCCGCATGATCATCACGGTGCCGCCGGCATGCAGCACCGGATTGGTGTAGCAATTCAGCCCGCCGGTATGGAACAGCGGCAGCACGGTAAGCAGCACCGAGGACGGTCCGATGCAGGCGGGACCGCCGAGATTGACGCAATTCCAGAACGTCATGCCGTGGGTGATGGTCGCGCCTTTCGGATGACCCGTGGTGCCGGACGTGTACATGATGGTCGAGACGTCATCGAGTGTGACCTCCTCGATCCGGTCGAGCGGCTTTGCGGCGGCGATGCCGGCCTCGTAGGCCCCGCCGGGGCCGAGCAGCAGGCTGGTCGCTACACCGCAGAGCTTGGCGACGCTCAGCGCCGTCTCGGCGAGGTCGGCATCATGGATCATCACCTTCGGCGCGCAATCAGCGGTGATGAACTGGAGTTCGGGAACGGTGAGGCGGGTGTTCAGCGGCACGAAGATCGCACCTAACCGCCCGCAGGCAAACTGCACCTCCAGCGTATCGGTCGTGTTCAGCGCCAGCACCGCGACGCGGTCGCCGCGCGAGACCTTCAGCGTGTGACACATGAACGAGGCGAGACGCGAGACCCTCGCATCCAGCTGCGAATAGGTGAAGCGGCGCTCGCTCGCGAGGTCGATGACCGCGACCTTGCCAGGCGTGCGGCGGCCATGATGGGCGATCCAGTCGTAGTAACGAACGGCCAAAAAACCCTCCCTCGGCGGTCTTGTGCCGCCTGTATCCCTATTGCCGTGCAATGCCCGGCGTGGCCCTGGGGCCAGCCGGAGTTTGTGCAACACGTCTTTTTTGATTTGGAGTTGGCGCGCGAGGGGCGAAAATCGTCTTGCGTTGAGTTGCTAGGTGATGGCCTGCTGAATGGCCTTCCCGGGTCAGCCACTCCGCGCAAGTGAGCTGCCCAGGTTCCAGCCATGGTGGATGAGACGAATCCGTCCGCGAGGCGAGAGTGCGATGAAGAGCCCGTTCTATACCGCCGAGCACGATGCCTTCCGCGACGTGATGCGCCGCTTTGTCGAGAAGGAGATCTCGCCCTTCGCCCATGAATGGGACGAGGCCGGCGAATTTCCCCGCGCGCTCTATCGCAAGGCGGCGGAGATCGGCCTGTTGGGGCTCGGATTCCCCGAGGAATACGGCGGGATTGCCGCCGACCAGTTCATGAAGATCGTGGCGAGCCAGGAGCTGGCGCAGGCCGGCGCCGGCGGCGTCAGCGCCAGCCTGATGAGCCACACCATCGGCTCGCCGCCGATCGCGCGTGCGGCGCGGCCGGAGGTGAAGGCGCGCGTGCTGCCGCAGGTGCTGGCAGGCGAGAAGATCTCCGCGCTCGCGATCACCGAGCCGGGCGGCGGCTCGGACGTTGCAAACCTTCGCACGCGGGCGCGGCGGGACGGCGATCACTACGTCGTGAGCGGCGAGAAGACCTTCATCACCTCGGGCATGCGCGCCGATTATCTGACCGTCGCCGTGCGTACGGGCGGCGAGGGCGCCGGCGGCGTCAGCCTGCTCCTGATCGCGGGCGACACGCCCGGCCTGTCCAGGACAAAACTGAAGAAGATGGGCTGGTGGGCCTCCGACACCGCGACGCTGCATTTCGACGACTGCCGCGTGCCGGCCGAAAATCTGATCGGCGAGGAGGGCCAGGGCTTCAAGATCATCATGCAGAATTTCAACAGCGAGCGCATGGGTATGGCGGCGGGCTGCACCGCCTTCGCACGCGTCTGCCTCGACGAGGCGATTGCCTACGCCAAGGAACGCAAGACCTTCGGCAAGCCGCTCGCCCAGCATCAGGTCATCAGGCACAAGATCGTCGACATGGCGCAGAAGGTCGCGGCCTCGCAGGCGATGCTGGAGATGCTGGCCTGGCGCCTGGAGCAGGGCGAAAGTCCGGTCGCCGAAATCTGCATGATGAAGAACCAGGCAACGCAGACCATGGCGTTCTGCGCCTCGGAAGCGGTGCAGATCTTCGGCGGCGCCGGCTTCATGCGCGGCATCAAGGCCGAGCGCATCTACCGCGAGGTCAAGGTCAACGCCATCGGCGGCGGTACCGAGGAGATCATGAAGGATCTTGCGTCGCGGCAGATGGGGCTGTGATGCACGCTGTCATTCCGGGGCGGCGCGAAGCGTCGAACCCGGAATCTCGATATTGTAGGACTCATCTCTGGATTCCGGGTTCGCGCTTCGCGCGCCCCGGAATGACGAAGGGAAAGAAATGCTATTCACCGCCGACCACGACGACATCCGCCGCTCCTTGCAAAAATTCGTCGCGAACGAGATCAATCCGCACGTCGACGAATGGGAGAAGGCCGATATCTTCCCCGCGCACGCGCTGTTCAAGAAGATGGGCAGCCTCGGCTTCCTCGGATTGAACAAGCCGGTCGAATTCGGCGGCTCGGGGCTCGACTATTCCTATGCGCTGATGATGGCGGAGGAGCTCGGGGCCATCACCTGCGGCGGCGTGCCGATGGCGATCGGGGTGCAGACCGACATGGCGACGCCGGCGCTGGCGCGGTTCGGCTCCGACGAGGTGCGGCGCGAATTCCTGGCGCCCTCGATTGCGGGTGATTTCGTCGCCTGCATCGGCGTCTCCGAGCCCGGCGCCGGCTCCGACGTCGCCTCGATCAAGACCGCTGCGCGCTCCGACGGCGACGACTATGTCATCAATGGCGGCAAGATGTGGATCACCAACGGCACCCAGGCCGACTGGATCTGCCTGCTCGCCAACACCGGCGATGGGCCCGTTCACCGCAACAAGTCGCTGATCTGCGTGCCCATGAAGGCCAAGGGCGTCACGGTCGCCCGCAAGCTCGACAAGATGGGCATGCGCTCGTCCGACACCGCGCAGATCTTCTTCGACAATGTCCGCGTGCCCAAGCGCAACCGGATCGGCGAGGAGGGCAAGGGTTTTACCTACCAGATGATCCAGTTCCAGGAGGAGCGGCTGTGGGGCGCGGCCGCCTGCCTCAAGGCGCACGAATACATCATCAACGAGACCATCGAATACACCCGCAACCGCAAGGCTTTTGGCCAGAGCATCCTCGACAACCAGGTCGTGCACTTCAAGCTCGCGGAGATGCAGACCGAGGTCGAGCTGCTGCGCGCACTGATCTATCGCGCCGGTGAGGCGCTGGTGGCGGGTGAGGACGTGACCAGGCTCGCGACCATGGCCAAGTTGAAGGCCGGCCGGCTCGGCCGGGAGCTCACCGACGCCTGCTTGCAATATTGGGGCGGAATGGGCTTTACCAACGAGACGCCGGTCAGCCGTGCCTATCGCGACAGCCGTCTGACCTCGATCGGCGGCGGCGCCGACGAGGTCATGCTGATGGTCCTGTGCAAGATGATGGGCACGCTGCCCGGCAGCAAAGGGAATGCATCATGATCACGCTCTATCACTGCGACGCCGCACGCTCGTTCCGTCCGCTCTGGATGCTGGAGGAGATGGGGCTGCCGTACGAGTTGAAGATGCTGCCGTTCCCGCCGCGAGTGTTCGCCAAGGAGTATCTCGCGCTCAACCCGCTCGGCACGATTCCCTTCATGATCGACGGTGAGACGAAGATGACGGAGTCCTCGGGCATCTGCCACTACCTCGGCACCAGATACGCCCCGACGCCGCTGATGGTGGACGTCGAGGATCCCGCCTATGGCGCGTTCCTGAACTGGATGTATTTCAGCGATGCCACGTTAACCTTCCCGCAGACGCTGGTGCTCCGCTACACCCAGCTCGAGCCGGAGGAGCGCCGCAATCCGCAGGTCGCCGGCGACTATGCCAAATGGTTCCTGGGCCGGCTGCGCGCCGTTGAGGCAGCGACCGCGAATGCCGAAACCTTGTGCGCCGGCCGCTTCACCGCCGCCGACATCGTGATCGGCTACGCGCTCCGCCTCGCCGACAACATCGGGCTCGCCAAGGATTTCGGGCCAAACGTCGCAGCCTATTGGGCGCGATTGCAGCAGCGCGAGGGCTTCAAGCGCGCCGTTGCTGCGGAGCAGAAGGCTGGAGTCGAGCAGAATGTCGCGCCGCGGGTAAGGGCGTAGTTGTCGTCCTGGCGAAAGCCAGGACCCATTACCCCGGTAATCGTTTGGAGTGGGAGGTGTAACCGTCGACCTTCGCCAAATTCCTTACTGTGGGAATGGGTCCTGGATCCGCGCTCCGCTTCGCTGCGCTTGTCCAGGACGACGATGCTGGAGAGAGTTCCGGGTTCGCCCAACGGCCTACCGGAACCGCTGCCCTTTTGCGCGCCCTGACAGCGCTATCCCTTCGTGACAGCGCTCAAATTTGCGCTAAGGTGATCTTCGTCCGCAGCGGCCAGAGAGCCGCGCGAGGAGGACCCCAATGGAAGATAACGGTCGCGAATCCGACCATCTGATGCTGATCACGCCGGAACGGGTGTTTTATGCCGGCCTGCTCGGCCGCCCACGCAAGCGGACCCCCGGCTGCTGCCATGTCTATGTGGCGGTCAAGGGCAACCTGCACCTGACGATCGACGATGTCCTCGCCACCGGCGAGCTGTTCGTCACCCTGCCGAACCAGCGGCATTCCATTGCCGGCGACTACCGCACTGCAATCAGCGTGACGCTCGAGCCCGAAAGCATGCCGGATGGCGTGATCGAGGCTTTGGCCGAGCGGCTGACCGGACCGGACCGGGCCGTCTATGCCCGCAAGATCCTCGCCGCCTACGCGCTGCTGCGCCAGCGCCGCTACGGCGACATCACCACCGCCGAATTCGACGAGATGTGCTTTGGCGAGGCGCTGCCGCGCCGCGTGCTCGATCCGCGGGTGATGCGCGCGGTCGCGCGCATCGGGCGCTTCTCCGGCGAGCCGGTGACGGCGGATACCTGCGCGGCCGAAGCAGGTCTTTCCGCCTCGCGCTTCCTGCATCTGTTCAAGGAGGAGACCGGCATCTCGTTCCGCTCCTTCCGCGCCTGGAAGCGCGCGCGGCACTTGCTGCATTTCGCCAACCAGGACCTCAACCTCGCTCATCTCGCGCAGGACATCGGCTATCCCGATAGCACGCATTTCAGCCACTCGATCCGCCGCTTCTACGGCTTGAAGCCGCGCGCGATCTTCGTCGGCTCGCGCGATCTTGCGATCTATCGCAGCACCGAGACGGTGAGGCTCGCGGAAGCGAGCTAGGCTCGCTCTCGTAGGGTGGGCAAAGCGAAAGCGTGCCCACCATTTTCACCGAATACCAAGACGTGGTGGGCACGGCGCAAGAGCGCCTTTGCCCACCCTACGCACCTACAACTCGCTATTTTCCAGCTTCTCCGCGCAAGAAGCCGCATGCCGCGCGTCACATGATCGCAAGCGTTGAATTCTCAACGTGCGAGACATCCAAGTCATGAGCGTCAAGGCATGAGCGACAAGGCCGTCATCACCTGCGCGCTGAACGGCGTGCTCACCGACCCCAAGCAGCACAACGTGCCGGTGACGCCGGAGCAGATGGCGCGCGAGGCCAAGGCTGCGTTCGATGCCGGCGCCAGCATCATGCACATCCATCTGCGTCAGCAGGCGCCGAACAAGGGGCACCTGCCGTCCTGGGAGGTCAGTGTCAGCAAGGAGATCCAGCAAGCGATCCGCGAAGCCTGCCCGGGCGTGATCATCAACCACACCTCGGGCGTGTCGGGGCCGAACTACTCAGGCGCGCTCGACTGCATCCGCGAGACCAGGCCGGAGATCGCCGCCTGCAACGCCGGCTCGCTGAATTATTTGAAGGTGAAAGCCGACAACACCTGGGCCTGGCCGCCGATGATGTTCGACAACGCCGTCGAGAAGGTGAAGGACTATCTCGACGTCATGAACGCGGTCGGCACCATCCCCGAGTTCGAATGCTTCGATGTCGGCATCGTCCGCTGCGTCGGCATGTACACCCAGGTTGGCATGTACAAGGGCCCGCTCGAATATAACTTCGTGATGGGCGTCGCCTCCGGCATGCCGTCGGATCCCGACCTGTTGCCGATCCTGATCAAGCTGAAGCGTCCGGAGGCGCATTGGCAGGTCACGGCGATCGGCCGCGAGGAGATCTGGCCGCTGCACCAGCGCTGCGCCGAGCTCGGCGGTCACCTGCGCACCGGCCTCGAGGACACCTTCTATCTCGCCGACGGCACGAAGGTGACGTCGAACGGCCAGCTGATCGAAGCCGTCGCCGCCTGTGCCCGCCGCGCCGGCCGCGAGATCGCAAGCCCCGCCGAGGCGCGGAAGATCTTTGGGACGAATCGGTAAGCCACACTCCGTCGTTCCGGGATGGCCCGAAGGGCCAGGCCCGGAATCCATAACCACGATCGGGAATATGGATTCCGGGCTCGCGCTACGCGCGCCCCGGGATGACGGGAAGGAGCATTAATGTCCATTCTCGAAAACACCATTTCCCCCGGCAGCGCGGCCTACCACGCCAACCGCGACGGCATGCTGGGTTTGATCGACCGCATGCGCGCGCTGGAAGAGCGCACGCGTGCCGCATCGGCCGCGGCAAAGGACCGCTTTCACAAGCGCGGCCAGCTGCTGCCGCGCGAGCGCGTCGCGCTGGTGCTCGATCCCGGCGCGCCCTTCATCGAGCTGTCGACGCTCGCCGGCTACATGTTCGACGTGCCCGATCCGAACAAGAGCGTGCCGGGCGGCGGCGTCATCGCCGGCATCGGCTTCGTCTCGGGCATCCGCTGCATGGTCAGCGCCAGCGATTCCGGCATCGACGCCGGCGCGCTGCAGCCGTTCGGCCTCGACAAGACGCTGCGGGTGCAGGAGCTCGCGCTGGAGAACAAGCTGCCCTACGTGCAGCTGGTCGAAAGCGCCGGCGCCAATCTCTTGCGCTACCGCGTCGAGGATTTTGTTCGCGGCGGCAACATCTTTCGCAACCTGGCGCGGCTCTCGGCGGCGGGCCTGCCGGTCGTGACCGTAACGCACGGCTCATCGACCGCGGGCGGCGCTTATCAAACGGGCCTGTCCGACTACATCGTCATGGTGCGCGGCCGCACCCGCGCCTTCCTCGCAGGTCCGCCACTGCTGAAAGCCGCAACCGGCGAGATCGCGACCGAGGAAGAGCTTGGCGGCGCCGAGATGCACACCCAGGTCTCCGGCCTCGGCGACTATCTCGCCGAGGACGATCGCGACGCGCTGCGCATCGCGCGCGAGATCATGGCGGCCCTGGAGTGGGAGCGGCCGGACGGAGCTGCTCCGCAATTCAAGCCGCCGCGCTACGACCAGGACGAGCTGCTCGGTATCATGCCGATGGACCACAAGCGCCCCGTGGACATGAAGCAGGTGATTGCCCGCATCATCGATGATTCCGACTTCACCGAGATGGCGCCGAATTACGGCCCGGCCACTGTCTGCGGTCATGCCCGCATCGAGGGCCAGGCCATCGGCATCATCACCAACAACGGCCCGCTCGATCCTGCCGGCGCCAACAAGGCAACGCATTTCATCCAGGCTTGCTGTCAGACCCGCACGCCGCTGCTCTATCTCAACAACACCACCGGCTACATGGTCGGCAAGGCCTATGAGGAAGCCGGCATGATCAAGCACGGCTCCAAGATGATCCAGGCGGTGACGTCGGCGACGGTGCCGCAGATCACCATCTATTGCGGCGCCTCGTTCGGCGCCGGCAATTACGGCATGTGCGGGCGCGGCTTCCATCCGCGCTTCTGCTTCTCCTGGCCGAACGCCAAGACGGCGGTGATGGGCGGCGAGCAGGCCGCCGAGACCATGGCCATCGTGACGGAAGCCGCCGCCGCGCGGCGCGGCAAGCCGATCGAGAAGGACAAGCTCGATGCGATGAAGGCGCAGATCGTCGGCGTGTTCGATGGTCAGATGGACGTGTTCTCGACCAGCGCGCGCGTGCTCGACGACGGCGTGATCGATCCGCGCGACACCCGGGCGGTCCTCTCCGAAGTGCTCGCGATCTGCCGCGAAGGCGACGCACGCACGCCCCAGCGCATGCAGTTCTCGGTGGCCCGGCCATGAGGAACGGATCAGTGCAGCACCGGCCGTTCTTCAAGGTCCTGATCGCCAACCGCGGCGAGATCGCGTTGCGGGTGATGCGCAGCGCGCGCAAGCTTGGCCTCGGCGTCGTCGCGGTCTATTCCGACGCGGATCGCGATGCGCTCCATGTGCGGCAGGCCGATCAGGCCGTGCGCATCGGCGAGGCGCTGCCGGCGCAATCCTATCTCAACATCCCCGCGATCATTGCCGCGGCGAAAGCCAGCGGCGCGGATGCCGTCCATCCCGGCTACGGTTTCCTCGCCGAGAACGAGGACTTTGCGCAGGCCTGCAAGGACGCCGGTCTCGTCTTCATCGGCCCGTCGCCCCAGGCGATCGAGGCGATGGGCAACAAGGCCGGTGCCAAGGAGATCATGCGGAACGCCGGTGTGCCCTGCGTGCCCGGCTATCAGGGCCTTGAGCAAGGCGACGAGGTCATGCTCGCGGAGGCCAAGAAGATCGGCTTTCCCGTGATGATCAAGGCGGTGGCCGGCGGTGGTGGCCGCGGCATGCGGCTCGTGACCGATGCTGCATCCTTCCCCGACGCGCTGCGCAGCGCGCGGTCGGAGGCGAAGGCTGCGTTCGGTGATGCCACGGTCATCCTCGAACGCGCGATCCAGAATCCACGCCATATCGAAATCCAGGTGTTCGGCGACAACCACGGCAACGCCATTCATCTCGGCGAGCGTGACTGCTCCGTGCAGCGGCGGCACCAGAAGCTGATCGAGGAAGCGCCGTCGCCGGCCGTCACGCCGGAGCTGCGTGCGAGAATGGGCGAGGTCGCCGTCGCCGCGGTGAAGGCGCTGCGTTACGAGGGCGCCGGCACGCTGGAATTCCTGCTCGATGCGAGCGGGGAGTTCTACTTCATGGAGATGAACACCCGTCTCCAGGTCGAGCATCCCGTGACCGAGGCGATCACGGGGCTAGATCTCGTCGAGCTGCAGCTGCGCGTCGCGCGCGGCGAGCAATTACCGGTGAGGCAGCAGGACATCCGCTTCGCAGGTCACGCCATCGAGGTGCGGCTCTGCTCGGAAGATGCCGCGCAGGATTTCATGCCGCAGTCCGGCAGCATGGCGCGCTGGCAGGTGCCGGATGGCATCCGCGTCGAGCACGCGCTGCAATCAGGCTCGGAGATCCCGCCGTTCTACGATTCCATGATCGCCAAGGTGATTAGCCACGGCGCGACACGCGAGGAGGCGAGGGGACGGCTGATCGTCGGCCTGGAGCAGCTCACCGCCTTCGGCGTGACCACCAACCAGGCCTTCCTGATGTCCTGCCTGCGTCATCCCGGCTTTGCCAGGGGCGAGGCGACGACGGCGTTCATCGGCGCTCATCGCGACGAGCTGCTGGCTCCCCCGGCGGACGCGGCGTTCGGCACGGCGCTGGCAGGCCTGCTGCTCTACGTCACAAATCCGCGCGCGCCGTCATGGCGGGGCGGCCGGAGCCTGTCGGCAACGTTTCCGCTTCCTGCGAAAATCGAGATCGCCGGCCAGGCGCGCGAACTCGAAGTTACGCGAGAGCGGGATGGTGGGTACACCGTCGCCACCGACGGCCGGCAGGACAAATTCGAAATTGATCAGCTCGATCCTGACGCGATCCGCTTCCGTCACGACGGTATGATGGACAGCGCCAAATTCCTGCGCGATGGCGATCGGCTCTATCTCCAGCATCGCGGCTTTCCGCTCGCGGTGACCGACTTCACTCTCGCTGCGCCAAAGGCGGCGGCAACCAACGGCGGCGACGGAAAAGTCCGCGCCGCCATGAACGGCCGCGTCGTCGCCGTCCTGGTCAAGCCGGGCGACCGCGTCGCCGCCGGCCAGCCGGTGCTGACGCTGGAAGCGATGAAAATGGAGCACGTCCACAAGGCCGGCATCGACGGCGTGGTCGCCGCGATCGACGTCACCGAGGGTGAGCAGGTGACCACCGGCAGGATCGTCGCGGAGATCGGAGCGGGGTAGCGCGGCAAATTCGATTGCGAGCGCAGCGAAGCAATCCAGAATCTTTCCGCGGCGGCAGTCTGGATTGCTTCGCTGCGCTCGCAATGACGACGGAGATGCTGCCCCGAACTCAACTCGCTGTGGGTTGCTGGCCTCCGCCTCGTATGGAATCATAAATAATTTCAAAGAGATGTTAGAAATTTGCATCGATCGCGCGATTCAGATTGAACAATGTTCATTAGTGGGTTACCAATACTGAACATTGTTCAAATACGGAGCTCCCATGCTGTGCGCACATGACCACGCTCAAAAGCCCAATGTCACGTTCCCCTCAACGCCCCGTCGGTTCGCCGCACCTACAGTTCGCGAAAAATACCTGATCGGCGCGCTCTTCGTTCTGGCCCTGGCGGCGCTGCTGGCGCCGACTCTGCCCCCCGGCGCGTGGCACATCCCGCATTTCGTCGACGCCCGCTCCTGGCTCGGCGTGCCCAACGCCGGCGACGTACTGAGCAATCTCGCCTTCCTCGCGATGGGCGTCTGGGGCTCGGAGCGGCTGCGCGCCCGCCATGATGCACCCGTGGGAGCAAGCTGGTTTTTTGTGGGACTGATCCTCACTTGCTTAGGCTCGGGCTTCTATCATCTGGACCCCGACATGCCGCAACGGCTCGTGGCTGATCGTCTCGGCATGGCGGTGGCGTTCGCAGGATTCCTGGGCATCGCGGCCAGCGAGCGCATCAGCGTGCGCGCGGGCGAGGCGGTGCTGGTGCTGATGATGGTTGCGGGCCTGCTCGCGGCCTGGGTGGCACGCGAGAACCTCACGCCATGGGTGGTCGTGCAGTTCGGCGGCATGGCGTTGGCCGTGGGACTGGCCCTGACACGGCCCCGGCCTGGTGCGCTTGGCGTGCCGCTCGGCGGCGTGATTTTCTTTTATGTGCTGGCCAAGCTTTTCGAGCTCGGCGACGAGGCCGTTTTCGAAGCGACAGGGCATATCGTCTCGGGCCACACACTCAAGCATCTGGCTGCTGCGCTGGCGGCGTGGCCGGTGATCCGGGCGTTGGCGCCTGTTGCTATTGGCTCCGCCCAGTCCCGTCATTGAGCAAACACGCCACCTGGTGCCCGTCGCCCGCATCTAATAGCGCCGGCCGCTCCGTCCTGCACCGGTCCATCGCGAACCGGCAGCGCGTGTGAAACGCGCAGCCGGATGGCGGATTGACCGGGCTCGGCACGTCGCCGTCGACCAGCGGCGCGAGCTTCTTCGCGAGCGGGTTGGCGATCGGCACCGAGGCGAGCAGGGCCTGCGTGTAGGGATGGCGGGGGTTCCTGAACAGCTCGTCCTTGGCGGCGATCTCGACGATGCGGCCGAGATACATCACCGCGACGCGGTGGCTGATATGGGCGACCACGGCGAGGTCGTGCGCGATGAAGAGATAGGAGAAGCCGTGCTGGCGTTGCAGGTCGATCAGCAGATTGATCACCTGCGCCTGGATCGAGACGTCGAGCGCGGAGACCGGCTCGTCGCAGACGATCAGGCGCGGCCCCAGCGCGAGCGCCCGTGCGATGCAGATGCGCTGGCGCTGGCCGCCGGAGAATTGATGCGGAAAGTTGCGCATCTGGTCGGGCCGCAGGCCGACCTGCTCGAACAGCCTTGCAGTCCGCGCTTCCAGCTCCTTGCCGCTCGCGAGCCCGTGCACGGCCAGCGGCTCTCCGACAATGTCGCCCGCGGTCATGCGCGGATTGAGCGAAGCAAAGGGGTCCTGGAACACGATCTGCATCGAGCGACGGTGCGGGCGCAGCGCCGCCTTGGAAAGATGCGTGATGTCCTCGCCCTCGAGACGGATCTGGCCCGAGGTCGGTTCGACCAGCCGCAGCACGCTGCGCGCCACCGTCGACTTGCCGCAGCCGGACTCGCCGACCAGCCCCAATGTTTCGCCGACACCAACCGTGAACGAGACGCCGTCCACCGCGTGCACGGTGCCGACCTGCCGGCGCAACACGCCGGCGCGCACCGGGTAGTGCTTCCTAAGGTCGGTGACCTCGAGCAGCGCTTCGGTCATGCGACCTCCGCGACGTCAGCCGCGCGCCAGCAGGCGGCGAGATGGCCGCCGCCCCAATCCTGCAATGGCGGGTACTCCTCGCAGCGCTTGATCGCGAGCTTGCAGCGCGGCGCGAAGGCGCAGCCCTGTGGCAGCCGCACCAGCGACGGCACGGTGCCGGGAATTTCGTTGAGCCGCGCCTGCGTCGCGGCGCCGGACGCCGGCACCGACGGAATCGAGGCCATCAGCCCGCGCGTATAAGGGTGTCTGGGATCGGCGAACAGCGCCTCGACGCTGGCTTCCTCGACCTTCCTGCCTGCATACATCACGATCACGCGCTGCGCGGTCTGCGCGACGACGCCGAGATCATGCGTGATGAGCACGAGCCCGGTGCCGAGCTCCTTCTGGAGGTCGAGGATCAGCGCCAGGATCTGCGCCTGGATGGTGACATCCAGCGCAGTGGTCGGCTCGTCCGCGATCAGCAGCGCCGGCCGGCAGGCCAGCGCCATCGCGATCATCGCGCGCTGACGCATGCCGCCCGACAACTGGTGCGGATATTCCCGCGCGCGCCGTGCCGGCTCTGGAATCCGTACCAGCCGCAGCATCTCGACTGCGATGTTCCGGGCTTCTTTGGCCGACGTCACCCGGTGCAGCCGCACGGCCTCGACGATCTGGTCGCCGATCCGCATGACGGGATTGAGCGACGTCATCGGCTCCTGGAAGATCATGGAGATGCGGTTGCCCCTGACGGCGCGCATCTCCGCTTCGTCCAGCGTCAACAAATCGGTGCCTTCGAGCGAGACCGACCCGCCGACGATGCGGCCGGGCGGATCGGGCACCAGCCGCATCAGCGACAGCGCGGTGACGCTCTTGCCGCAGCCGGACTCGCCGACGATCGCCAGCGTCTCGCCGCGCCTGACGGTGAAGGAAACATCATCGACGGCCTTGAAGAGACCGGAGTTCGTGAAGAACACCGTCTTCAGGTTCTTCACTTCGAGCACGAGATCGGATTTATCAGCCATCAGCCGCGCTGCCGGGGATCGAGGATGTCGCGCAGGGCGTCGCCGAACAGATTGGCGCCGAACACGGCGAGGCTGATCGCGATCCCCGGGAAGATCACCAGCCACGGCGCGGTGCGGGCATATTCGGCAGCGGATTCCGACAGCATGCGGCCCCAGGACGGATAAGGCTCGGGAATGCCGAGGCCGAGGAAGGAGAGCGAGGCTTCGGTCAGGATCGTCGAGCCGAGCTGGGCGGTCGCCAGCACGATCAGCGGCGCCAGCGTGTTCGGCAGCACGTGGCGGAGCGCGATGCGCACCTCGCTCATGCCGATCGACTTGGCAGCTTCGATAAAGGGCAGCTCGCGCAGCGCCAGCGTGTTGGCGCGGACGACACGCGACACGGTCGGGATCAGCGGAATGGCAATGGCGATGATGACGTTCGGCAAGGACGGACCGAGTGCGGCGGTCATGATCAACGCCAGGACCAGCAATGGAAGCGCCTGGAGGACGTCGGAGACACGCTGGAACACCAGATCGACCCAGCCGGAGAGATAACCGGACGTCAGCCCGACGATCACGCCGATCGTGCCGCCGAGCGCGGTCGAGCCGATGCCGACGGCAAGCGAGATGCGCGAGCCATGAATGATGCGGCTGAAGACGTCGCGGCCGAAGGAGTCCGTTCCCATCCAGTGCGCCAGGCTCGGGCGAGCCAGCGCACGGGCGGCATCGATCGTCAGGGGGTCATAGCGTGCAATGAAATCGGCAAAGATTGCGGTCAGCACGAACGCCGTCATGATGACGAGCCCCGCAGCGCCGAGCACATGCCGCTGCGCCAGAAACAGCACGCGCCGCCAGCCCCCGGTCGCATGCATGCCGGCGCGTCTGAGTTCGAGATCATAGTCGATCGTGGCCAATCGGCTCTCCTAGTCCGTGTACCGGATACGCGGGTCGAACACCGCATACAGCATGTCGACGATGAAATTCGCGCTGACCACCACCACGGCGATCAACATCACGAGGTTCTGCACGATCGGATAATCGCGCCAGCGGATCGCCTCGACCAGGAAGCGTGCGACACCGGGGATGTTGAACACGGTCTCGGTGACGATCAGGCCGCCGATCAGGAACGCGGCCTCGATCCCGATCACGGTGATAACGGGCAGGATCGCGTTCTTCAGCGCATGCTGGTAGTTCACCGCGGCGTCGGACGCGCCCTTGGCGCGCGCGGTGCGGATGTAATCCTGCCGCAGCACCTCCAGCATCGAGGAGCGGGTGATGCGCATGGTCAGCGCCGAACTGCGGAATCCGACCACCATCGCCGGGATGCAATAGGTTGCGACCGCCTCCCCAAAACTCTGGGGGTTCGGATTGAACAGCGGCATCTGGCCGAACATCGCCACCGACGCCGTGAGGACCAGCAGCCCCAGCCAGAATGACGGCAGCGACAGGCCGGAAAGACTGACGACACGCAGCGCGTAGTCGAGCCGCGTTCCCTGCTTCACCGCGCTGATGACGCCCAAGGGAATCCCGATCGACGCCGAAAACAGCAGTGCCAGGCCGGCAAGCCGCGCCGTGATCGGGATCCGCGGCAGGATCTCCTGAAGCGCCGGCTTCTCGGAGACATAGGAGTAGCCGAAATCGCCGCGCAGGAAGCCGCTGATCCAGTGCCAATATTGCACCACCAGCGGCTGGTCGATGCCGAGCTCCTTCTCCAGATTGGCCTTGTCGGCGGGATCGACATAGCCGGCCGCGGCGAACAGGATGTCGACGATGTTGCCGGGCACGATGCGCAGCAGGAAGAAGATGACGACCGAGATCCCGAACAGGGTCACGAGCATCAGGAACAGGCGCCGCACCAGATAGGCAAACATCCCGCGCCCTCCCGTCGAACCGTTAGCGCGCTACTTGTCCATCCAAACGTCTTCGTACCGGTATCCATTATAGGAGCTGTTCGACATGACGGTCACGCCCTTGACATAGGGCTGCCAGCAACTGCCGGTGCGCGCGTGGAAGATGATCGGGCGCGCGACGTCCTCCTGCAACTTCTTGTCGATGTCCCACACCAGCTTCTTGCGTTTGGCGATATCGGTCTCCTGCGACTGCACGTCGAACAGCTTCTCGATCTCCTTGTTGCAGTAGTTGGTGTAATTGCGTTCGGAACCGCAGGAATAATTCTCGTAGAACGACTGGTCGGGATCGTCGACCGCGTTGCCGGTCAGGTTGAGCCCGAGCATGTAGTCCTTGCGCGCGATTTTCGGAAACCAGTTCGCGGTCTCGACCACGTCGAGCTCGCCGTCGATATAGATGCTCTTGAGCTGGTCGATCAGGATCACCGCGGGATCGCGGTAGACCGGAATGTTGCGGGTGGAGATCTTGACGGCGAGGTGCTTGTCCGGGCCGTAGCCGGCCTTCTGCATCAGCTTCTTGGCTTCCTCGCGGTTGGCGTTCACATCGGGGCCATAGCCCGGAATGGTCTCGAGCATCTCCTTCGGCATGCCCCACAGGCCGTTCGGCTGCGGCAGCATGGTGCCGCCGACATCGCCCTGGCCCTCGAACATGATCGAGATGAAGGCCTTGCGGTCGAGCGCCAGCGCCATGGCGCGGCGGATGTCGATGTTGTCGAACGGCGGCGAGGAGGAGTTGACGATGATGTTTGTCGCGACATTGTTGGGCTCGACCACGCAGACCGCGTTCGGCGCCTGGGATTTCACGTCCTTGAGCAGCGGAATGCTCACCTCCGTCGGGAAGGTCATGTCGAACTTGCCGGCGACGAAGGCGAGGATGGCGGTCGAGCGGTTCGGAATGATGGTGAGCTCGATGCCGTCGAGATAGGGCCGGCCCTCGCGCCAATAGTCGGGATTGCGGGTCAGCTTGATCGATTCATTGGCCTTGAACTCGACGAACTTGAACGGGCCGGTGCCGATCGGGTGCGTACGCATGTCGCCGGGCGAGACATGGCAGGGATAGACCGGCGTATAGCCCGAGGCGAGCAGCGCCAGCAGCGAAGGCTGCGGCCGCTTCAGGTTGAAGGAGACCTCGAGATCGCCGTTGGTCGAGATGTCGTTGACCTGGTCGTACCAGGTCTTGCGCGGGTTCTGCCGGAACTTCTGCTGCGATTTGCCCATCAGCATGTCGAAGGTGCATTTGACGTCCGCAGAGGTGAACGGCTTGCCGTCGTGCCATTTGACGCCCGGGCGCAGCTTGAAGGTCAGTGTCTTGTTGTCGTTCACCCAGGCCCAGCTCTCCGCGAGCTCGGGGACGATGGTGTCCATGCTGTTCTGCGCCACGTCCTGCTTGTAGATGACGAGGTTGTTGAACACAGGCATGAAGGGAACGTTGAGCGAGTAGGTCGCGCCTTCATGGATCGAGGCATTGCCGGGGCTGTCGCGGTGATACATCCGCAGGATTCCGCCCTGCTTGGGCCCGCCGGCCAATGCGATGGTCGAAAACGCCAGCAAAGATAGCGCCGCCGTCGCGGCAAGCGCCCGCACGCTCCGCATCCTCGTCCTCCTTGGACAACAGCCTTTTGCGGCCTGTTGAAGCGACGATAGCGACGCGCGCGTAGCGAGGCAACCGGCAAGGGTGGCGGCGCTCTCGACAATTCGGATGACGGAAGGCCGCAGGTCTCACTCTTTCACAATGAAAGAGTTCCCCCGGCGTCGTCCTGGCGAAAGCCAGGACCCATTACCCCAGGGAGGTGTTTGGCGAAGATCGTCGTCCGGTATTGCGACCTACAACAATCGCGAGATCACGCGGTATGGGTCCTGGCCTTCGCCAGGACGACACTGAATGTGTGGCGCAGGATTGCCCAAAACCGCTCACACAATCCGCGACGACTTGTTCCCCCAGTACCGGTCGCGCAGCAGCCGCTTGTACAGCTTCCCCGTCGGCAGCCGCGGCAATTCCTTCTCGAAATCGACCGAGCGCGGCACCTTCTGCCGCGACAGCGATTGGCCGCAGAAGGCGATCAGCTCCTCGGCAAGCGCCTCGCCCGGCACCACGCCCGGCATCGGCTGCACCACCGCCTTCACCTCTTCGCCGAGATCGGGATTGGGCACGCCGAACACGGCGGCGTCCGCAACCTTCGGGTGCGTGATCAGCAGATTTTCGCATTCCTGCGGATAGATGTTCACGCCGCCCGAGATGATCATGAAGGTCGCGCGGTCGGTGAGGTAGAGGAAGCGATCGGCATCGACATAGCCGACGTCGCCGACCGTGCTCATGCTGCCGTCGGCCGAGCGCGCCTCTTTCGTCTTCTCCGGATCGTTGAAATATTCGAACGGCGATGCGGTCTTGAACCACACCTGGCCCGGCGTGCCGGTCGGGCATTCCCGCATGTTCTCATCGAGAATGTGGAGGTCGCCCAGCAGCACCTTGCCGACGGTGCCGCGATGGCTAAGCCACTCTTCACTGTTGCAGGCGGTGAAGCCGAGGCCTTCGGTCGCGCCGTAATATTCGTGGATGATCGGCCCCCACCATTTGATGATGTCGTCCTTGACGAGGGCCGGGCAGGGCGCCGCAGCATGGATCGCGATCTCGAGCGAAGACAGGTCGTAGCGCTTTCGCACCTCTTCCGGCAGCTTCAGCATGCGCGAGAACATCGTCGGCACCAGCTGGGTGTGCGTGATGCCCCATTGCTCGACGAGCTGGAGGTAACGCTCGGGATCGAACGTCTCCATGATGATGACGGTGCCGCCCATGCGGATCGTGAGGTTCACGGCGGCTTGCGGCGCGGAGTGATAGAGCGGCGCCGGCGACAGATAGACCATGCCCTCGCGGTAGTGCCAGAGCTTCGTCAGGAAATCGAACAGCGGCAGATTGTGTTTCGGCGGCTCCTCCGGCAGCGGCCGCAGGATGCCCTTCGGCCGCCCTGTCGTGCCGGATGAATAGAGCATCGCGGTGCCGAGCCACTCATCCGCAATCGGGGTCTTCGGCAGACCGGCGGTCACTTCGGCAAGGCCGACGATGCGGTCACTCTCGCCGGGACCGTCGGCGACGATACAGAGCCTGATGTCGGGGCAGGCCTGGATCGCCTCACGCGCGATGTCGAGCTTCGCCACGGAGGTGATCAGGATTTTGGACTGGCTGTTGACCAGGAGATAGGCGAGCTCGCCGGGCGTGAGGAAGGAGTTGATGCAGGTGTAGTACAGCCCGGACCGCTCACCGGCGCCGCAGGCCTCGAGATAGCGCGAATTGTTCTCCATGAAGATCGAATAGTGATCGAGCCGCTTCAAACCGTGCTTGCGGAACAGGTGCGCCAGGCGGTTGCTGCGCGCCTCGAGCTCACGATAGGTGACGGTCTCGCCGGTCGCCGCCATGATGAAAGCGGGCTGGAGCGGGCGCAGGCGGGCATGGAGACCAGTGTACATCGATCCTCCGGCTTGAGGTTATGCGGCGAGAAGCAGGATTTCGCGCAACTGCGCGGGGCCGTCGATCTTGCGCGGGTTGCGCGGCACCCAGGGCGTGCGCATCGCCTGCTCGGCGATGGCGTCGAAATGCTCGGGCGACACGTGCACCTCCGCGAGGCTCCGCGGCATGCCGAGTGAGCGGATGAAGGCGTCCAGCACGTCGGCGGCGTTGTGGCCGGGAAAGCCCATGGCGGCGGCCACGATCATCTGGCGCTCGGCATTGTCGCGCGCATTCCAGCGCATCACCGCCGGCAGCATGATGCAGGAGGTGTAGCCGTGCGGCACGTCGAAGGCCGCACCCAGCACGTAGCCGATGCCATGGCTCGCCCCCATCGGCACGCCGGCCGCAAGCGCGCCCATCGACAGCCAGGTGCCGATCTGCGCATCCATCCGTGCGTCGAGGTCGGCGGGATCGGCCTTCACCCGCGGCAGCGCGTCGGCGAGCATGGCGAGGCCCTTGACCGATTGCGCGTCGGCATAAGGGTGCGTCTCGCGTGAGCAGATCGCCTCGACGCAATGGTCCACCGCGCGGATGCCGGTGGACAGGAACAGCCATTCCGGCGTGTGCACGGTGATGGCGGGATCGAGGATGGTCGCGCGCGGCACCGTGAGCGGATGCCGCAGCATCTGCTTCACATGCGTGCTGCGGTCGGTCACGCCCGCGATCGCGCTGAACTCGCCGCCGGCAATGGTCGTCGGCACGCTGATCTGCCGTACGGTCGGCGCGTTCATCTCCGGCGCGACGCCCTTGTGCACGCGGATGCGCTCGATGCCGTCGACATCGTCGATGCCGTTGGCAAGGCAGAGCTGCACCGCCTTGGCGCCGTCGGTGATCGAGCCGCCGCCAACCGTGACGATCAGGTCGGCGCCCACCTCGCGGGCCGCATTGGCGGCGGCGATCACCGCCTCGCGCGGCGTGTGCGCCGGCATGGCGTCGAACATGCCCGCACAGCGTGCGCCGAGCGCCTGTCTGATCTTCTCGATTTCGTCGGTCTGCCGGTTCAGCGTGCCGGAGACCATCAGGAAGGCACGGCGCGTCCCCAGCCGGTCCATCTGCGCGACGATGGCGCCTGCCGCAGGATGGCCGAAGACGACCTCCTCGATCGCGCCGTAAACGACACGTCCCTGGTGCACGTCTGTCCTCCCGGACAATTCGTCTTGTTCTTGTAGAGGTAATCTAGCCGAGCCTGCCCCGCCCGTCATGCGCGAAGACGCTGGCTACTCTTCTCCCTCTCCCCGCCTGCGGGGAGAGGGTTGGGGTGAGGGGGGCTCTCCGCAAGGGAGGTGACAGTTGGACTCGCGGAGACTCCCCCTCACCCGGATCGCAACTTGCGATGCGATTCGGCCTCTCCCCGCAAGCTGGGAGAGGCGAAGGAGCGCCATCTCCCTCCCTGTCAACCCGTCATCAGGCTAGGTCCTCTCGCCGAGCGTTGCGCGAGCCATCGTCTTGAAGATTTCATTATGGCAGCCCATCTTGTGTCCCCCGCGGGTAGGCGAGTACCCTGCGTTTTCTGCGGCTTTTATGCGAGGACCTGGGATGAGCGGACCGGATGGAAGCGAGCAACTTGTCAAAACGCACGATTTCGTTCGGCCGCGGCCTTACGCCATCGCCGGCCTTCTCGCCGCGGCGTTTGCACTCACCGGTTGCGGACAGCCGACCTCGCAGGCCGCGGCCCCGCCACCTCCGCCGGTGACGGTCGCCCAGCCGGTCAAGCGCACCGTCACCGATTGGGACGAATTCACCGGCCGCTTCGAGGCCGTGGAGGAGGTGCAGGTGCGCCCCCGTGTCGGCGGCTTCGTCAACTCCGTCGAATTCCAGGACGGCGCCATCGTGCACCAGGGCGATCTGCTCTACGTCATCGACCCGCGTCCGTTCGAGGCGGTGGCGGAGCAGGCGGACGGTCAGCTCTCCGATGCGCGCGCCAAGGTGGAGCTTGCCAAGCGCGAGCTCGATCGCGGCCTCAACCTGGTGCAGACCAGCGCCGTCTCCGAGCAGGTCGTCGATCAGCGCCGCCAGGCCTTGCAGGCCGCGCACGCGGCGGAAGTGCAGGCCGAAGGCGCGCTCAAGGCCGCCAAGCTCAACATCGAATTCACCCATGTGACCGCGCCCCTCACGGGCCGCGTCAGCCGCCATCTCGTCAGCCCCGGCAATCTCGTGCAGGGCAGCGATACCGGCACTTCGACGCTGCTCACCTCGATCGTCGCGCTGGATCCGATCTACGTCTATTTCGACATGGATGAGACGACGTTCATCAAATACAGCAAGCTCTGGTTCGAAGGTAAGCGCCCGAGCTCGCGCGATACGGCGAACCCGGTGCAGGTGACGCTGGCCGGCGAGACCAAGCCCTCGCATGAGGGCACCATCAACTTCCTCGACAACCGCCTCGATGTCTCCACCGGGACCCTGCGCAGCCGCGCCGTGATCAAGAACACCAATCTGTCGATCCTGCCCGGCCAGTTCGGCCGCGTCCGCCTGATCGGCAGCGCGCCCTACGAGGCGCTGCTGATCCCGGATGTCGCCGTTGCGACCGACCAGTCCCGCAAGATCGTGTTCGTGGTCAAGCCTGATGACACCGTCGAAGCGCGTCCCGTGGTGCTTGGGCCGATCGACGAAGGCCTGCGCGTGATCCGCGAAGGGTTGAAGGCTGACGACCGCGTCATCGTCAACGGCATCCAGCGCGCCCGCGTCGGCGCCAAGGTCGCTCCGTCTCCCGCGCCCGCGCCGGCCGGCGGCAAGCCCGGTGACAAGTCATGAACCTTGGCCGCCTCTCCATCAACCAGCCCATCCTGGCGATGGTGCTGTCGATCGTGCTGCTGATCGTCGGCGCGCTCGCCTATACGACGCTGCCGGTCTCCGAATATCCGCAAGTCGTGCCGCCGACCGTCGTCGTCACCACGCAATATCCCGGCGCCTCCGCGCAGACCGTGTCCGACACGGTCGCCGCTCCGATCGAGCAGCAGATCAACGGCGTCGAGGACATGCTGTATCTCTACAGCCAGGCGACCTCGAACGGGCAATTGACGATCACCGTCACCTTCAAGCTCGGCACCGACCTCGACAAGGCACAGGTGCTGGTGCAGAACCGCGTCGCGATCGCGCAGCCGCAACTGCCGGACGAGGTGCAGCGCAACGGCGTCGTCACCCGCAAGAACTCGCCCGACATCCTGATGGTCGTGTTCATGCTGTCGCCCGACGACAGCTTCGACCAGCTCTACATCTCCAACTACGCGCTGCTCCAGGTCCGCGACCAGCTGCTTCGCATCGACGGCGTCGGCGACATCCAGATCTTCGGCGCGCGCGATTATTCGATGCGGCTGTGGCTCGATCCCGACCGGATCGCCAATCTCGGCCTGACCTCGACCGAGGTGCTGGCGGCGATCCGTGCCCAGAACGTGCAGATCGCGGGCGGACAGATTGCCGAGCCGCCGATCGCCGATCGCGCCTTCCAGCCGAACCTCACCTTCACCGGACGCCTGAAGGACCAGAAGCAGTTCGAGGACATCCTGATCAAGGCCGGCTCCGACGGCCGCACGGTGCGGCTGCGCGACGTCGCCCGGATCGAGCTCGGGGCGCTGGCGTATTCCACCAACAGCTTCCTGTTGCGCAAGTCGGCGGTCGCGATGCTGGTGACGCAGCGGCCGGGATCGAACGCGCTCGCGACGGCCAAACACATCTCCGACACGATGACGAAGCTCAAGGAGAGTTTTCCGAAAGGCCTCGACTACAATATCGGCTACAACCCGACCGAATTCATCGCGCAGTCCGTCCATGAGCTGATCAAGACCATCTACGAGGCCATGCTGCTCGTGGTAATCGTGGTGCTGGTGTTCTTGCAGGGCTGGCGGCCCGCGATCATTCCGATCATCGCGATCCCGGTTTCGCTGGTCGGTACCTTTGCGGTGATGGCGGCGCTCGGCTTCTCCATCAACAATCTCACGCTATTCGGTCTCGTGCTCGCGGTCGGCATCGTGGTCGATGACGCCATCGTGGTGGTGGAGAATGTGGAGCGCCATCTTGAGCACGGCCTGAGCCGGCGCGATGCCGCGCTCAAGACCATGGAAGAGGTCGGCGGCGCGCTGGTCTCGATCGCGCTGGTACTGTGCGCGGTGTTCGTGCCGACCGCATTTCTGGGCGGCATTTCCGGGCAGTTCTTCCAGCAATTCGCCGTCACCATTGCGGTTGCGACCGCGATCTCCTGCTTCTGCTCGCTGACGCTGTCACCGGCGCTGGCCTCGCAGATCCTGACGCCGCACGAGGAGAAGCGGCCGCCGGCGAGCTGGAACGTCGTCGCGCGCGGCTGGAATGCCTTCACCGGCGTCTTCAACCGCACGTTCGACCGTCTCGCGCATGGCTATGCCGGCCTTGCCAATTTCGTGATCCGGCACTCGGTGGTGATGCTGCTAATCTATGTCGTGCTAATCGGCAGCGCAGGCTGGCTGATCGGGACGACGTCGCAGGGCTTCATCCCGGCGCAGGACCGCGGCTACGTCATTATCTCAGTGCAGTTGCCGGGTGCGGCATCGCTGGCGCGGACCACCGAGATTGTCCGAGAGATCGAGCGGATCTCGCTGGACACGCCAGGCATTATCCGCGTGGCGGCCTTCGCCGGCTTCTCGGGCGCGACACGAACGCAGGCCGGCAATGCGGCGGCGCTCTTCCCTGTGTTCGATGAGCCCGAGGTGCGGCTGAAGAAGGGTCTGACCGCGAATGCCATCACGGCCGAGCTGCGCAAGCGCCTCGCCGCGATCCAGGGCGCCTTCATCATCGTGATTCCGCCACCCGCCGTGCCCGGCATCGGCACGGGCGGCGGCTTCACCATCCGCATCCAGGACCGCCAGGGCCGAGGGCCCGAGCTGCTGGCATCCGCGACCGACGAGCTCGTCGCCGCCGCCCGCAAATCGCCCTCGCTGCTCGCTCCGACGGTGTTCTCGCCGTTCTCAGCCAACACGCCGCAGCTCTTCGTCGACATCGACCGCACCAAGGCGCAGAAGCTCGGTGTACCCATCGCCAACATCAACGACACGATCCAGACCTATTTCGGATCGACCTATGTCAACGACTTCAACCTGTTCGGCCGCACCTACCACGTCACCGCGCAGGCCGATTTCCCGTTCCGCAAAGAGCCGAGCGATCTCGCGCGGCTGCGCACGCGCAACGCCTCCGGCGACATGGTGATGCTCGGCAGCGTGGTCGACTTCAAGGATGTCTCGGGGCCCGACCGCGTCGCGCGCTACAATCTTTACGCGGCGTCCGAGCTCCAGGGCGAGCCGGCGCCTGGGACGAGCTCGACCACCGCGCTCAACGCCATCAAGAAGCTCGCCGACGACACCCTGCCGAGCGGCTTCACCTTCGAGTGGACGGATCTCTCTTACCAGCAGGTCACCGGCGGCAACGCGGGCCTGCTGGTATTCCCGATCTGCGTGCTGTTCGTCTATCTCGTGCTCGCCGCGCAATATGGCAGCTGGACCCTGCCGTTCGCGGTGATCCTGATCGTGCCGATGTGCCTGCTAGCGGCCACCATCGGCGTCCGCATCATGGGGCAGGACGTCAACATCCTCACCCAGATCGGCTTCGTCGTGCTGGTGGGACTGGCGGCGAAGAACGCGATCCTCATCGTCGAGTTCGCGCGCGACATCGAGAACGAAGGCAAGCCGCGGTTGGAGGCCGTGATCGACGCCTGCCGCCTGCGTCTGCGGCCGATCCTGATGACCTCCTTCGCCTTCATTCTCGGCGTGCTGCCGCTGGTGGTCTCGACGGGCTCCGGTTCGGAAATGCGCCAGGCCGTCGGCGTCGCCGTCTTCTTCGGCATGCTCGGCGTCACCCTGTTCGGGCTTCTGTTCACGCCGATCTTCTATGTGGTGGTGCGCAATCTGGCTGAGGGGAAGAACGACGGGAAGCCGAAGGTCGCAATGTGATGTTTCTCCAGCGTCGTCCTGGCGAAAGCCAGGACCCATTACCCCAGGGAGAAGTTGCGGCGCGAGCAGGTTGCGACCACCGGTCTTCGCCAAATTGCTCCCTGGGGTATTGGGTCCTGGATCTACGCTCCGCTTCGCTGCGCTTGTCCAGGACGACGGTCTTTTGTGGTGCCGCCCTTCATACTAACGACCAACACGCAATGGATGGGCATTCCCGGGGTTCTTCACTAGTATCCGCGCGATTTCAAAACAGAACACTGCTGGGAGCCAACACATGAAATCAGCCCTTTTGGCCGCCGTCGCAACCTCGGCCCTGCTGCTGGCAGCACCGGCCTCCGCGCAAGGCGTCAAGATCGGCATCCTCAACGACCAGTCCGGCGTCTATGCAGACTACGGCGGCAAATGGTCGGTCGAAGCGGCCAGGATGGCGATCGAAGATTTTGGCGGCGAGGTGCTCGGTCAGAAGATCGAGCTCGTCACCGCCGACCACCAGAACAAGCCGGATCTGGCGAGCTCGATCGCGCGGCGCTGGTACGATGTCGAGAACGTCGACATGATCACGGAGCTGACGACCTCCTCGGTCGCGCTCGCGATCCACGAGCTCTCCAAGGAAAAGAAAAAGATCGACATCGTCGTGGGCGCCGCGACCTCGCGCCTCACCGGCGATGCCTGCCAGCCCTACGGCTTCCACTGGGCCTATGACACCCGCGCGCTCGGCGTCGGCACCGGCGGCGCGCTGACCAAGGCCGGCGGCGACACCTGGTTCTTCCTCACCGCGGACTACGCCTTCGGCTACGCGCTGGAGAAGGACACCAGCGAGATCGTCACCGCCAATGGCGGCAAGGTGGTCGGCTCGGTGCGCGTGCCGCTCAATTCCTCGGACTTCTCTTCCTTCCTGCTGCAGGCGCAGAGCTCCAAGGCCAAGATCGTGGGCCTCGCCAATGCCGGCCTCGACACCACCAACTCGATCAAGCAGGCGTCCGAGTTCGGCATCGTCTCCGGCGGCCAGAAGCTCGCCGGCCTCCTGATGACGCTCGCCGAAGTGAACGGCCTCGGCCTGCAGGCCGCGCAAGGCCTGGTGCTGACCGAGGGCTATTACTGGGATCTCAACGACAAGACCCGCAATCTCGGCGAACGTTTCCTCAAGCGCACCGGGCGGATGCCGAGCATGATCCATGCCGGCACCTATTCGGCGACGCTGAGCTATCTGAAAGCGGTCAAGGCCGCCGGCACCAAGGATCCGGAAGCCGTCGCCAAGAAGCTGAAGGAGCTGCCGGTCGACGACGACTTCGCGCAGGGCGGCAAGGTTCTCGAGAACGGCCGCATGGTCCACGACATGTATCTGTTCGAGGTCAAGAAGCCCTCGGAGTCGAAGAAGCCCTGGGACTACTACAAGCTGCTCGCCACCGTCCCCGGCGACAAGGCGTTCTTCACCGCCAAGGACAGCGGCTGCCCGCTGACGAAGTAGGGGCGAGGACCGCGCTACAATCTCCGAGTCGTCCCGGCGCAGGCCGGGACCCATAACCCCAGGGAGAAGTGTGGCGCGAGATTCCCACTACGAGTCTTCGCAAAACCACTCCCTGTGGGTATGGGTCCCGGATCTGCGCTCCGCTTCGCTGCGCTTGTCCGGGACGACGGCGGAATGGCCGCAGCCCCCGCCTCACACCAGCCGCGACACCGCCGCCCCGATCGCCCCTACCCATAGCGCAATGGCTGCGATGGCCTGGATCAAGAAGCCCGGGCCGCGCTTTGCGGCGGCCTGCGAATAACCGATGAAATAGACGATGCGGCCGACGATCCAGAGCGCGCCGATCCCGGCTGCGAGGGCGTCGCTGATGTAGATCGCGAACAGCCAGAGCGACGGCAGGAAGATAGGCATCCATTCCAGCGTGTTGACCTGGATGCGGAAGGCGCGCTCGAAGTCCGGGTGTCCTGAGGTCGCCGGCACCTTGATGCCCGTCCTCGCTCGCGCGCGCGAGACGTTGATGGTGGCGAAGAAATAAAACGCAATCGCCAGCAGCGTGACGAGGGCGGTGAGGTGATACATCGCTCGCTTCCTTGAAGAGGTCGCGCTTCAATACCCGGTCAGCTCGAGATAGCCAACACCGTCATGCGTGCCGGCAAAGCTGATCGGCCCTTCCCAATAGGAGAAGCCGGTCCCCATCCAGGCCCTTGGATTGAGCGGCTTGCAGGAAATCGAGAACGAGCGCGAGGGAATGGCGATTTGCCACTCCACCGGCAGCTTGCGCCCCGCGACCTCGGCGGTCGCTCCCGGCGTCATCTGAATGTCGCTGCCCGAGATCATCTGCGTGCTGCCGGTGGCGGTGATCCAGTTGCCGAACGGATAGTCCTTGCCATCCTTCTGCCGCAGCCGGTACAGCATCAGCTTGTCGCCGGATGCAAGATGCAGCGACAGCCAGTCCCAGCCGGTCTGGTCGGCGTCGAGCGGCTGGCTGCTCCACTCGCGGTCCATCCAGGCCTGCCCCGACACATCGACCGGCTTGTCGTCGACGGTGAGCGTGCCGCGCGCGCGGTAGAACGGCTGGCTGTAATAGTAGGAGGCCTGGCCGCGCTCCGACTTGCGGCTGAAGCCGCCGTCACCCTGCAACACCACCGCACGATCGGCCTCCAACGTGAGCGCATAGCTGAAGTTCGTGCCGGAGGCCTTCAGCGTCAGGGGCGCCAAAGTGCGATCGTCGGTGCGCTCAAGACCCTTCATCTCCCAATCGTCGATCCACGCCGCGAAGGGCTTCACTTCGACGCCGGCCTGTCCGATCCCGCCGCGCGAAAACAGCTCGCTGAAGCGATGGGTGTCGGCACGCGTCACCGCGGCATGCGCCATCCAGATTTGCTGATTGGCCCAGCCTTCGCCTTGCGGTCCCGGCTGCGCCGCCTGACGGAACAGCGTCCATTGCAGGCCGCAAGCCGCGCCGCTGCTGTCGACGAGGTTCGCCGTGAGATACCACCACTCGATGCGAAATTCCGGATGCGGCCCGTGATCGGCGGGGAAGGCGAACGTCTTTCCCGGCGTGACCTTCGCAAAGCCGTCGGCCGTCTCGCCGAGCCCGGCATAGCCTTGCGCGCCGGCGCGGCGCGCAAGAGCGAGCGCGGCTATGCCGCCGGCAAATGCGCGCCGCGAGATCTTGTCAGCGCTCATTGGCAAACACCTTGACGAGGTTCGCCGGCTGCATCCGCGCCAGCCGTGCGACCGGCAGCAGCGCGGCGAGCAGCGAGGCGACCAGCGCGACCGCGACCAGCTCGACGAGTTGCAGCGGGAACACATGGAACGGCAGCCGCCAGCCGAACGCCTTCACATTCACGATCGCAATCAGGCACCACGCCACCAGCAGCCCGAGCGGCACGGCCAGCAGCGAGGTGAACAGCGCCACCGACAGCGTCTTGGTCAATTCGATCGCGGCGAGGCGCGGCCGCGTGATGCCGATCGCCCACAGCGGTGCGAGCTGCGGCAGGCGGGAGTTGGCCAGCGTCAAAAGACTGGTCAGCAGCGCGATGCCGGCGACACCGAGCGTGAAAGCGTTCAGCGCCGATGTCACCGCAAAGGTGCGGTTGAAGATGCGGATCGATTCCGCCTTCACCGTCGCCTGGTCGGCGACGCTGCGGTCGTCGAGTGCAAACCGCTTCTGCAAGGCCGCGATCAAGTCCGGAATCTTGTCCCGCGCGACGATGAGGCCGATCCGCGTCTGTGGCGTCTGCGGAAACTGACGGATCAGCGCCGCGACATTCACGGCCAGCTGTCCCTTGGGATTGCCGTAATCGGCATAGATGCCGACGATGTCGAGCTCCCAGGTCCCGCCCGGCGCCGGCACCTCGACGACGTCGCCGACGCGGACGTTGAGGCGGCGGCTCAATTGCTCGCTGATGAAGGCGGCATTGCCCGGCACCAGCTGGGTCCAGGCGCGTGGCGCAGTCTCCAGCAGCGGCCAGCGCTCGCGATAGAGTGCGTGATCGGGCAGGCCGAACAGCTCCACCGGCTGGCCCTGGACTTGCGTCTCGGCGCGGCCGCCCGACAGGATCGCCTGGACTTCGCTGCGCTCCTTCAGCCAGTTCCGGATCGCGACGCCGTGCGCATTGTCGGAAGCGCTGATGTAGACGTCGGCCGCGAGCCGCCCGTTGAGCCAGCCGACGAAAGTGCGGCTGAAGGTTTCCACCATGGTGGAGACGCCGACATTGACGGCGAGCGCGAGCAGCAGCGCCATCAGTGCCAGCGACAGCCCGGAGAGCTGCTGCCGGCTGTCCGCCCAGAACCACAGCGCGAGCGGTCCTCGCGCTGCGCGCTGGCCTATGAGCAGGATGATGTCGAGGAAGGCCGGCAGGATCAGTGCCGCGCCCAGCATCAGCGCCGCCAGCACGCCGAAGCCTGCGATCAGCGATTCGCCATAGTGAAGCAGCAGCAGCGCAACCGCGAACACCATGCACGCCGCAATGCTTTGCAGGATCAGCCAGCGGCGCTGCCTCTGCTGCCAGGCGTAAGGCTGCGCGGTCGCCAGCACCGGCATCCTGATCGCCTTGATCAGGCTGGTCGCCGCCGCAACGAGCGTGCCGGCAACGCTGATGCCGATGCCGGCGAGCCACCATTCAGGCCGCAACGTCAGTTGCCCCGGGATCTGCGCGCCATAGAGCCCGCGCAACGACGCCGCGACATCGGGCAGGAGTGCAGCCGCGATGAAATAGCCGCAGACGAGCCCGATCAGTCCGGCGACCAGCGCCAGCGCCACCAGCTCGATCACCAGCACCGTGTTGACGAGGCGAGCCGAGGCGCCGCAGGCCCGCAACGTGCGCAGCATCGGCAGTCGCTGCTCGAAGGCAAGACCCACGGCCGAATTGACGATGAACAGGCCGACGAAGAACGACAACAGGCCGAAGGCGGTGAGGTTGAGATGGAAACTGTCGGTGAGACGCTCCAGCTCCGTCTCCGCATTCGGCTCGACCCGTTGCAGCCGGTCGCCGACGACGCTCGCCAGCGGCGCAGGCTTGCCCTTCGGCTTGCCGATCAGCAACCGCGAGATTTGGTCCGGCTTGTTCAGGAGCGTCTGTGCCACGCCGATATCGACCACCAGCACGTCGGGCACGAGCTGCGGCTGCACGTGCAGCGGCGGCAGTGTTGCGCCGCTGCTGATCGGCGGCGCCGCGCCTTCCTGCTCCTGCAAGTCGGCCAGCGTCTCCTTCGCCACCAGCGTCCGGCCGGGCGGCGCGACGAAGCTCGTCAGGTCCGCGGCACCAAGGCGCGGCGCGTTGCCGACATCCACCGGCAGCGTCACCGGCTCGATGCCGAGCAGCCGCACCGAGCGCCCGTTGATCTGGACGCGGCCCTCCAGCACCGGCGAGACCGGCCAGCCTGCGCGGCGGAGCCTGACGAACAGATCTTGCGGAAAGGTCGCCGCATTGGGTGCGACCAGCATCGGCGTCCGCACGCCGCCGAACGTCGCCGCGGCGCGGTCATAGGCATTGCGGGCCTGCTGGTTGATCGCCTGCACGCCGCTCCACAGCGCAGTCGCGGCGATCAGCCCGATCAGAAGTGTCGCGAACTGCATCCTGTGCCGCCGCCAATGGCTCAGGAGCACCGCGAGGACCCACAGCGCGCGCCTCATGCGATTCGCCCCGCATGCAAAGTGAGGTGGCGGTCGAGCGTGCCGGCCAGATGCAGGCTGTGCGTCACCATCAGGAATCCGCAGCCGGTGCGCGTGACGAGGTCGCGCGTCAGCGCCAGCACGTCCTCGGCGGTCGCTTCATCCAGATTTCCGGTCGGCTCGTCCGCGAGCAGCAGCGAGGGTCTTGTCGCCAGCGCCCGGCCGATCGCGACCCGCTGCTGCTGGCCGCCGGACAATTGCTCGGGATAGCGCTTCAGGAGGGCGCCGAGCCCGAGCCGTTCGACCAGTTCACTGGACCAGGCCGCGTCGTGCCGGCCGGCGATCCGCGCCTGGAAGGCCAGATTGTCGGCAACCGACAGGCTCGGGATCAGGTTGTACTGCTGGAACACGAGGCCGATCCGGTCGCGCCGCAGGCTGGCGCGCCCCGCGTCGGACAGCTTGGTGACCTCGGTGTCTTCCAACCGGATCGAGCCGCCATCGGCGGCATCGAGCCCCGCGATCAGGTGCAGCAGCGTGCTCTTGCCGCTGCCGGATTCGCCGGTCAGCGCGACGCGTTCGCCGGCCCTGAGGTCAAGGTCGACGCCGCGCAGCACGTGGACCGGTTCGGCGGCCGAGGAGAACGTCTTGGAGAGATTTCGGATGCTCAGCACGATGAATGGCGCCGGACGGAATTAACGGAAATGCTGCGTAGCACACCTGCCGCGGAAATGCCGGGGTTGCGTTGCCGTCGAAGCCGTTGTTAGCTCCGACAACGGCCAAATCAAAAAACTGCCAAAAAGACAGACGGGGAGAACGATGAGCGCTCAGGGAACGCCCATGGTGGCGGGCAAGACGACGACATCCAGGGAAACACCAAAGGGCGCCTGGACGGTCACCTTTCTGCTGTTTCTATTTATGCTGGTTAACTTCGCCGACAAGATCGTCGTCGGCCTCGCCGGCGTGCCGATCATGGCGGACCTGAAGCTCTCCCCGGAGCAGTTCGGCCTGCTCGGGTCTTCGTTCTTCTTCCTGTTCTCGATCTCGGCCATCGTGGTCGGCTTCATCGTCAACAAGGTGCCGACGCGCTGGGTGCTCCTGACGCTGGCGGTGGTCTGGGCGCTGGCGCAGTTTCCGATGGTCGGCACCGTCTCCTTCACCACGCTGCTGATCTGCCGCATCGTGCTGGGCGCCGGCGAAGGCCCGGCCTTCTCGGTCGCCGCGCACGCCATCTACAAATGGTTCCCCGACGAGAAGCGCACGCTGCCGACTGCGATCCTGTCGCAAGGCTCGGCTTTCGGCGTCATCCTGGCCGTGCCGGCGCTGAACTGGGTCATCGTCAATCACTCCTGGCACTACGCCTTCGGCGCGCTCGGCGTCGTCGGCCTGATCTGGGTCTGTGCCTGGCTCGCGCTCGGCAAGGAAGGCCCGCTGGAGGACACGCACACCCTTGCCGCCACCGAGACGAAAATTCCCTATCTCCAGCTTCTCACCTCGCGCACCTTCGTCGGCTGCGTCGCGGCAACCTTCGGGGCTTATTGGGCGCTGTCGCTGGGCCTGACCTGGTTCACGCCGTTCATCATCAAGGGCCTCGGTTTCTCGCAGAGCCAGGCCGGCTGGATTTCGACCCTGCCCTGGGTGTTCGGCGCGACCATCGTGATCCTGACGGGTTGGATCTCGCAACTGATGATGGCCCGCGGCTCGACCACGCGCGTCGCCCGCGGCGTGCTCGGCTCGGTCCCGTTGATGGTCGGCGGCCTGATCCTGGCTGCGATGCCGTATGTTCAGGGCGCCGGCCTTCAGCTCGCCTTGCTCGTGGTCGGAACGGGCCTGTGCGGCGCGATCTACGTCGTCTGTCCGCCCATGCTCGGCGAATTCACGCCGTCGTCGCAGCGCGGCGCGATCCTGGCGATCTACGGCGCGCTCTACACGCTCTCGGGCATCATCGCGCCCGCCGTGATGGGCACCGTGATCCAGCGCGCCGGCAGCATGCTCGACGGCTACATGACCGGCTTCACCATCAACGCCGTGATCATGGTCGGCTCCGGCCTGCTCGGCCTGGCCCTGCTCTGGCCGAACAGCGAAAAGGCTCGGCTGACGCGCGCTGCCGCCCCGCAGGCAGCGGCGCTGAAAGGCGCGGTGTCGCCGACGTAAGGGGTGGCAGGCGTTCAAGGCCCGCCACAAACACCGCTGTCGTCCCGGCGAAGGCCGGGACCCATAACCACAGGGAGTGGATTGAGGCGAAGCTGATAACTCCAAGTCTTCGCAAAACAATTGCCGGGGCGTATGGGTCCCGGCCTTCGCCGGGACGACACCGAATGTGAGGCGCGGCCTTCGCGTCTCACATGCATCCTACCGCGCTAGTTCACCACCCCCTGCGCGCCCCGAATCAGCTTCCCCGGCCGGCGCCCCGTGGCCGCGCCATGCCGCCGCGTCACCACGCCCGACACGATGGTCGCTTCATAGCCGTCGACGTCCTGCAACAGCCGCCGCCCGCCGACCGGCAGATCGTAATGCACCTTCGGCGGATGCAGATGCAGGCGGTCATAGTCGATCACGTTGACGTCGGCCTTGTAGCCGGGCGCGATCAGCCCGCGATCGGTGAGGCCGACCGAGAGCGCGGTCTTGCGTGACTGTGCCGCGACCACGAACGGGATCGTGAGCTTCTCGCCGCGCTTGCGGTCGCGCGTCCAGTGCGTCAGCAGATAGGTCGGGAAGCTCGCATCGCAGATGATGCCGCAATGCGCGCCGCCGTCGGACAGGCCCGGCACCGATTGCGGATCGATCAGCATCTCGCGCGTCGCATCGAGATTGCCGTCGGCATAGTTGAGGAACGGCACGTAGAGCATGCCGCGGCCTTCGTCCGACAGCATCGCGTCATAGGCGAGTTCCTCGGGCTTCCGGCCCTGCTTGCGCGCCCGCGGCCCCAGCGCGTTCTCCGGCGGCTGCTCGTAATCGGGAGGATCGCCGAGCAGGAACATCTTGTCGTAGTTGGGCCGGAAGAACAGCGGATCGTCGGTCGCGGTCGCCGTCTCGCTCAGGATCGCCTGGCGGATCTCGCTCTGATGCAGCCGCGCCAGCCGCTCCTTCAGCGGCAGATGTGCGATCGCCTTGTAGCTCGGATGGGTCTGGAACGGGTTGCGCGACAGCTCGAGCCCTAGCAGCAGGCCGACCGGGCGCGCCGCGATCTGCGCGGTGATGGAGAGGCCGCGCTGTGCGGCGGCATTGATCTCGTCCAGCGTCTGGCGCCAGCGCTGCGGCGCCTTGTCGTTCTGCGTGATCGAGAACGAGATCGGGCATTTCGTCGTGTCGGCGACCCGCAGCATCATCGGCAGGTCTTCGTCGATGGTGGAGAGATCGAGCACGAATTGCAGCACGCTGCGGCCCTCGCGATGCATCGCACCCGCGATCGCGGTGAGCTCGTCCTCGCCGGCCTTCAAGGTCGGCGTGAAGTCGCCGGTCGAGGTGCGGTGGTTGAGCGTGCGCGAGGTCGAGAAGCCGAGCGCGCCGGAGCGGACCGCTTCGCCCGCGAGCTTTGCCATCGCCGCATTGTCTTCCGCCGTGGACGGATCGCGGCGCGCGCCGCGCTCGCCCATGACATAGACCCGCAACGCCGCATGCGGCAGTTGCGCGCCGACGTCGATGTCGAAATCGCGCTTCGACAGCCAGCCCATGTAGTCCGGAAAGCTCTCCCAGGCCCAGGGAATGCCGGCGCTCAGCACCGGCTCGGGAATGTCCTCGACGCCTTCCATCAGCTGGATCAGGCGGGTGTGGTCGGCGGGCTTGCACGGCGCAAAGCCGACGCCGCAATTGCCCATGATCGCGGTGGTGACGCCGTTCTGCGAGGACGGCGTGATGTCCTGGCTCCAGGTGACCTGCCCGTCATAGTGGGTGTGGATGTCGACGAAGCCCGGCGTCACCAGTTTTCCGCGCGCGTCGATTTCTTCTTTGCCCTTGCCGGAGATCTTCCCGACCTCGCTGATTCTGCCGCCGGTGATGGCGACGTCGGCCTCGAACAGCTCGCCGCCGTTTCCATCCGCGACCGTGCCGCCGCGGATCACGAGATCAGGATTGGTCATGGTGTTTCTTCCCGTTTTGTTTTTGTTACGCGCAGTTCTCTCTACTCGTCCCGGACAAGCGTCAGCGCAGATACGGGACCCATAACCACAGGGAGTAGTTTGGCGAAGACTCGGAGTGACCAGTCTCGCGCGACAGATTCTCCCTGGGGTAATGGGTCCTGGCTTTCGCCAGGACGACAGTTGAACTTGTCGCTACGCCGCAGCCTGCCGCTTCCGCTCGGTGAACGGCGACAGCACCACGGTCGCCAGCATGAAGATCACGGAGGCGCCGAACACCCAGTGCGGCGCGCTCTGGTCCATGATCCAGCCAAACAAAAGCGGGCTGACGATGCCGCCGAGATTGAAGCCGGTGGAGACGATGCCGAAGGCGCGCCCCGCAGCGCCGGCGGGAGCGGCATTGCGCACCAGCATGTCGCGCGAGGGCGCGATCACGCCGGAGAGGAAGCCCGCCGCCGTCATCGTCGCGGTCAAAGCCCAGCCGGGCAATGTCACCAGTGCGATCAAGAGCACGATCGCCGCATTCGCGGCAAAGCAGGCGGCGGCGACATAGCCGTGACGCTCGGTGTGATCGGCGAGGAAGCCGCCTGCGAGCACGCCCGCGGCGCTGGCGCCGAGGAATGCGGTCAGGGCGATGTTGGCGATCGAATAAGAGGCGCCGTAGCCGCTCATCAGCGCCACCACGCCGAAATTGTTGATACCGGCCACCGACAGGCTGAGCAGCATGAACAGCGCGGTCAGCGTGATCAGCGCCGGCGTGATGACGGCCTGCTTCGGCGCGCTCTCGTGACCGGGCTTTTTCTTGTGCGCGCCGGCCTCGGGAATGCTCATGGCGACCAGCAGCAACGCCACCAGCACGCCGATCGCGCCCGACGCGATCAATGCGCCGACGCCACCCGATACGGTGACCAGCGCGGCGACGATCGCCGGCGTCACGGCGCCGCCGAGATAGCCGGCAAAGGTGTGGATCGAAAAGGCGCGGCCCATCCGCGCCTCGTCCATGTGCTCGGCCAGGATGGCGTAGTCGGCGGGATGATAGACGCTGTTGGCGAGCCCGAGCAGCACGGCGCAGGCAATCAGCGAGGCGTAGCTCAAATGCAGGCCGAGCAGGATCAGCGCGAAGCCGCCGAGCGTCAGCCCGATCAACAGGATCCTGCGCGCGCCAAAATGGTCGACGAGATAGCCGGTCGGCGCCTGCGTCAGGCCCGATACGACGGCAAGGGTCGTGAGCGCGAAGCCGAGCTCGACATAGCCGACGCCGAGCCTGTCCTTCAGGAACGGAAACAGCATCGGCAGGACCAGCAGATGGAAATGGCTGACCCAATGCGCGATCGAGATTCCCGTCAGCGTGCGCAGCGCGCTGTCCGCCTTGCCTTGCTGCGGTGCGGCGAGAACATCGACCATTGCAGTTCCGTTTCACTCCCTGAAGGGAGCGCAAACTATCGGGGACAGCGGTTATTTGTCCATGAACGCAGGCGCATGGCAGGTAGTGCGGGTGGCGCCGCTGTCTCAATCATTACCCGACGATGCGATCGGGCACACTGCGCGCCCTCCGCCCTTGCGGGGGAGGGCGGGAGAGAGGGGTAGCCCAGCAAAAGGTCTATCCGTGGTCGATGCAAAGATCGTCGCGCTCTCGAAAGAGTGTGCCGTGTGGCACCCCTCTTCCCGCAAGGGGGGAGGGAACGCACCATTCGTGGGGCAGGCTTCAACTCACAACGGCTCGTCATCGGGACCGTACCGGTCACGCTTCGGTGTTGCGATGTCGCCGTCTTCGTAATCGTCGTCGTCGGTGTCGCGCGGCAGCGGCTTCTTCGCCTTGTCGTCCGCCGGCTTCTCGCTGGCGGTTTTGGGCGGCGCGCTCGGCTTGGCGGTCTTGTTGACGGTCTTGGCCATGGCTGTTCCCGGATGGTGATGCTGCATCCGATCCTAGTCCCAATATGTGGGCGGTTCCTGACTTATCTCAAGAACGGCGCGTCGGGGCGTCAGTGCACCACCGGTCCGCCCGCCTTCTTCCAGGCATCGATACCGCCGGCGATATGGGCGGTATTGGCGAGGCCCGCCTCCTTCGCCGCCGCGACGGCCATCGCCGAGCGTTCGCCGAAGGCGCAGAAGAACACGATGCGGCGGCCGGTGGCGGCCGCGACCTCGCGCAGCATGCCGCCGGGCTTCAGGCTCTCCTCGACGGACGGATAGGGCGTGTGCAGGGCGCCCTCGAGCATGCCGTGTTTCATCCGCTCGTTGGTCTCGCGCAGATCGACCAGCAGGATATCAGGCCGGCCCAGGACGCGGATCGCCTCGCTGGCGGTCAGCGCGCGGCCCTCCTTCTCCAGCTCCTCCTGATGCAGGCCGACGCGCATGTTGGCGGGCACCGCCACGTCCATCATCTTCGGATTGGGCAGCTTCAGGTTCGCCATCAGCTCGATATATTCGTCGACCGAGCGCACTTGGAGCCGCGGATTGTAGCGCTTCTCCTCGCCGATGGTGGAGACGGTGTCGCCCTTGTAGTCATGCGCCGGGAACACCATCGTCTCGTCCGGCAGCTTGAGCAGGCGATTGAAGATCGAATCGTACTGCGCGCGCGAGGAGCCGTTCTGGAAATCGGTGCGGCCGGTGCCGCGGATCAGCAGCGTGTCGCCGGTGAAGACGCGGTCGCCCATCAGGTAGGAATAGGAATCGTCGGTGTGGCCGGGCGTGTACATCACGTCGAGCGACAGCCCCTCGATCGTCACCTTGTCGCCGTCGGCGACGCGCATCGCCACCACGTCGGCCTTGGTCTGGTCGCCCATCACGGTCATGCAATGGGTGCGGTCGCGCAGCTCGCCGAGGCCGGTGACGTGGTCGGCATGAAGGTGGGTATCGACCGCCTTGACCAGCTTGAGGTCGAGCTCGCGCAGCAATTGGCAATAGCGATCGACCTTCTCCAGCACGGGATCGAGGATCAGCGCCTCGCCGCCGTGGCGGCTGGCAAGGACGTAGCTGTAGGTGCCCGAAACACTGTCGAAGAGCTGGCGGAAGATCATGGCAAGACCCGGCGTGGAACTGGCTTCCAAGATTCTACTATGTTCCGGGTTAGAAAGAGAAGCAATTCACTGTGTGAACAGGTAAATTTGGAAGATTTTTATTGCTGGCGAGGCGGGGATAAGCGCCACACACTCAGTGTCGTCCCGGCGAAGGCCGGGACCCATACCGCGTGATCCTTCGGGAGGGGCGGTGGGAGTACCGAACGACTGATCTTCGCCAAACACCTGCCTGGGAGTATGGGTCCCGGCCTGCGCCGGGACGACAGGGGAGTGTGACGCCCTGGCGCCCCCTACGGCCGCACCACCGTGTACCCATTCTCCGCCAGGAACAGGATCTGTCCGACCCCGACCTGCACCGGCGTCGCGGCGGGGATGAACTCCGGCCGCTTGCCTGTCTCCCGCTCGACCGTGTCGACGGTGTTGAGGCAGATGTCGAAGCGCACGCCTTGCGCGATCAGGCTCTCGACCTGCTTGCGGCGCTCGCTGTTCGACAGCAGCAGGTCGATGCCGGGTCCGAATGCCACCACCTCGATCGCGACCTTGTCGGGGGCGTAGGCCTTCAGGAGATTGTTGGCGACGCTGAGCACCAGCGCCTGCTTCCTGGCGTCGCCGTCGGAGAGCTGCAGCACGATCTTGTGCTCGGCGAACGGCTTGTCCTGAAGCGGCACCTGCTGCGCAAAAGCCGGCGGCATCGCGGCCAAGGCGAGCAGCGCCAGCATCATCGCGCGAAACATTTGCGAGCGCGTCATCCCTGTCCCGCAATGCCCGGATTGTTCTCGACGCCCTTCAGCGTGACGCCGGAGCCGAGCCGCTCCGAAAGCATCCGGCCCGAGCGCAGATATTTGGCCACCACGTCCCACACCGGTGCGCCCTGCTGGCCGTTGACCGAGGCCCAGCCCGCGACCTTGTAGCGGTGGTTGGCGCTGATCGCCTTGCCGTTGTTGAGCTTCAGCTCAGAGATGCGGCCGCCGATCGCACCCGCCGGCGTGCAGGTGTAGCTGAGGCCGCCGGCGCGCACCATGTCGCCGCCCTGCTGGTAATAGGGATCGGCGTTGAAGAGATTGTCGCAGATGTCCTCCAGCACGTCCTTGATCTGGGCGCCGGTCATTTCCTGCACATAGGTCTCGGGATAGCTGATCGCGGTTTCCGCGAGCACGTCCTCCATGGTCAGCGCCTGGCCGGACAGCGCGGTGACGCCCCAGCGGAAGCCCGGCGACAGCGCGATCTCGGCGTCGAGCTCGCTGCGCAACGCGGTGCAGATCAGCTCGTCGACCGGGCCGGAGAAATTGCCGCGGCGATAGAGCAGGCGGTCGAGCGTTGCGATCTTCTCCGACCAGTCGGCCACGTGCGGCGCGCGAACCCGGCCGATCAGCTCGGCCATCGCCGGATCAGGCTTCAGCAGCTCGGAATAGACCGGCAGCAGGTGATATTTGACGCCACTGACCTTGCCCTTGTCGAGCGCGAGATCGAGCACGCCCAGAAATTTCCCGTTGGAGCCGGCATTGGTGACGAGTGTCGTGCCGCCGGCGTTCGTCACGGGAATCGGCTGCGGCACGGCGTCGTGGGTGTGGCCGCCGAGGATGACGTCGATGCCGGTGACGCGGCTCGCGAGCTTGAGGTCGACGTCCATGCCGTTGTGCGACAGCAGGATGACGGCATCGACCTTCTCGGCGGTGCGCAAGGCATCGACATGCTTCTGGAGCTCTTCCTCGCGGATGCCGAAGGTCCAGTCCGGCGTGAACCGCTTTGGATGCGCGATCGGCACGTAAGGGAAGGCCTGGCCGACGATCGCGATGCGATGACCGCCGAGCTCCTTGATCACGGAGGGCTTGAAGACGCGCCCCGTCGCCTTGTCGAAGGCGCGGGCGTCGTTGAACGCGGCTTCCTCGGTCAGGAACACGTTTTGCGCCAGGAACTCGCCCTTGAAGCGCTCGAGATTGTCGCGCAGCGCCTGCTCGCCATAGGTGAATTCCCAATGCCCGGTCATCGCCTCGATGCCGAGCAGATTGGCGACCTCGACCATGTCGCGGCCCTGCATGACGTTGGCGAGCCCCGTGCCCTGCCAGAGATCGCCGCCGTCGACGAGCAGCGAATCTCTTTCGCCGACATCGCCGCGCAAGCGATCGACCAGCGTCTTCAGATGGGCAAAGCCACCGAGCTTGCCGAAGCGCGCCGCAGACTTCTCGAACTCGAAGCAGGTGAAGGCATAGGCATCGGCGCTGTCGGGCCGGATTCCGAACCGCTCGAGAAAGGCGCGGCCGACCAGATGCGGCGGCCGTCCCGCCATCTCCCCGATTCCGATATTGACGCTGGGCTCGCGGAAATAGATCGGGTTGAGCTGCGCATGCGTGTCGGTGATGTGCAGGATCCGGGCATGGCCGAAACGTTCGAGGTCGTAAATGCTCGCCGCTTCAGTGCCGCGCGCAAGCCGCGGCAGGCCGAGCGATGCTGCGGCAACGCCTGCACTCTTCAGGAAATCACGGCGGCGGATCGCCATCCAGAATCCTCCGCGCCTCATCGGCAGTTCAACTGAGGTCCAGTCTAGCGGATTTCCATCGCCTTCCAGGCCTCTTTTTCGGACGTGGCCTGGAAGATCGACGCCTTCGCCAGCGCCTCGGCCTCCTTGGCTGCGGCCAGGGCGCGGTCGAAATCGCCGCCATCGGCTGCCTTCTTCGCCGCCGCCAGCGTCGAGACGGTCACGGTCCACTGATTGCGCATGCCGGCTGCCTCCTTGGAGGCGGCTTCGGCGGCGGCATAGGCCGCCTTGTAATCCGCCTCATTCGCCGCGCGCGCCGTTGGCGCGAGGCTAAGGGCGAGCAGCATGGCGAGAGGAAGTGACCGCTTCATGGCCGCGCTCCCGGTCCTGATATCGGCAGTCCGTTGGCGACGTAGGACAGGAAATATTCGACGTCGCGATATTCATCTGCCTGCGGCTCCAGCGGAACCGCCCGGGTCTGGCTGTTGCAGGTGACGAAGCGGCGGCTGGTCGTGCCCATGCCGCTCCATTCGGAGCGGTAGATCGGCATCGCGTTCAAAATGCCGAGCGCAGGCGCCAGGATCTCGGCGCGGATGCGCTCGCCCGGGCCCTGCACATGGCAGCTGGCGCAGGAGAAATTCATCTGGCCGCGCCGCGTGTAGAAATAGCGCTTGCCGTTCTCGAACGCGGCGAGCGCGCGGGGATCATCGGGAATCTTGATGTCCATCAGCTTGCCGCGCGAGGTGAAGGCCATATAGGCGGTCAGCGAGGCCATCTCGTCCTTGACGTAGGAATAGGGCGCCTCGCCGTTGGCCTCGCGGCAGCGGTTGAGCGCGAGCTCCAGCGTGACGACCTTGCCCTCCTTCTCATCGAAGTAGGGATAGTTCTGGCGGATGCCGATGCCGCCATTCGGGAAGCAGTCGGCATAGGTCTTGCCGTTCTTGAACGGGGTGGCGAACATTTCCTTGCCGGCGTCGAGCGCGAACTCGTAGGGCGGGAATTCCTCCTTCTCCTGCCACTGCCGCTTCATGTCCTCGTTCATGGAATAAGGGCCGTTGACGAAATCCTCGTGCTTCACGGTCGGAAACTTCTGGAAGAAGAAGTTCTGGAACGCTTTTGCGTCGGCAACTGGATCGACCTTGTCGGCCGCGATCACGCGCGGCGAGGTGAGGGCGACCGCGACGAGCGCGGCGCTGAGCGAACCAAGCAGGAGGGCGGAGCGGGCCTTCATCACGCGATCTTCGCGGTGGTCGTATCCGACCCGCCCTTGTTGTCGGTCCAGGAGATCTTGATGTCGTCGCCCTTCTTGGCGCCCTTGAAGCTGAACTTCACATAGGGGTCCTTGGAGATGGCGGTGCCCCAATCGGCGACGAAGACGTCCTTGCCGTTACATTCGAACTTCAGCTGCTGGATGAAATGCGCGGGGATCACCTCGCCCTTGGCGTCCTTGACCAGGCCGGTGTCCATGGGGTGCTGGATCAGCGCCTGCACCTCGGTGATGTCGCCGTTTGCGGTCGCGCGCACGCGAATGCTGGATGCCATGTCGATCTCCTTAGCCGCCGCAGCCGCCGACGGTGACTTTGACTTCCTTGGTCGCGCTGTAGAGCTTGCCGTCGGCTTCCACGATCGCGGTCACGTTGGTGGTCTTCGCCATCTTCAGCCGGTTGGCGACAGCAGGGATCGTGCCGTCGGGAATCTTGTAGGACGCGGCGAGCGCGTTCGGGTTCTCGGCCACGAAGAACGAGATCGAGGTCACCTTCTCCAGCGTCGTCGTCACCGAGATCGGAACCACGCCGCCATTCTCGGCGATCTCCGGCGCATCCAGCTTGACCTTGTCGGAGGGCTCGGCAGTCTTGCCGTAGAGCGCCTTGATCGCGTCCGCTTCGTTCTTCAGCTTGAACGCTTCTTCCGGATATTTGTCGTTGGCCGCGGCGTACGCGGGCGCCACGCCGAACGGCAGATTGCCGAGGCCGAGCAGCGCGACGGAGGCTGCGCCCTGAAGGATCAGGCGCCGCGTCGCAAGGGGGCCGGTGGTCGTGGTCATCTGAGCTCTCCTGGCGTGCCTGAAGTCACAGGGTTTGCAGGAAATCAACGATTGCGCTGATCTCCTGGTCGGTCAAAATCCGGTTCCGGCCGAACGGCGGCATCATGGTCTGCGGATTGCGTTTGGTCTCGTCGAAGATGATCGCGGCCAGCTCGTTGCGATCAGGGTATTTCGCCTTGAGGTCCTTCAGCTCCGGGCCGATCGTTCCCGGCAGGTCGCCGCCCTTGATGACGTGACAGGTCAGGCAATTGCCCTTGCCACGGTCGAAGGCGAGCTTCTGGCCCTCGGCCACGGCGGATTGCGCCCGCGCCGGGCTGGCGAGGCCGGCGGCGAAGGCCAGCAAAAGGAGCAGGGCAGGCATCCGGGAAAAGGCGGTCAAGGCGTCATTCCGAGGCGTTATGGCGATGCACTCGATCGCGGAAATAGCAGCGTTCCAAAGCACAAAGGGCATCACCTGACAATCAGGACTATGCACGCGGCAAAATGGAGTTAATATCTTCCGCATTGCAACTAAAGAGATTATTTGTTCGGCCGATTTGGCCGCGAGAGTAAGGTCCGTGAGCGCGGCCGGCTGTTTCGAGGGCGTTTGGGCGCTCCTGCTGTTTTCATCGTGTTCTCGTTTTTTCAAGGGGACGTCACTTGGCTGAATATGTCGTCGAATTTGGCAGGGACGGCGGACGGGTCGAGCCCGATGGGCGGCTCGATGCACCGGCATTCCATCGCAATCACGAGCCGCTCCGGGCGGCTCTGGAAAAGCACCTTGCCGGCTGTTCCGGAAACGTTGTCGAGGTCGGCAGCGGAACCGGCCAGCACGTGGTCCATTTCGCCCGCCATACGCCCGACCTGGTCTGGTGGCCGAGCGACCTCAATCAGCGGCACGTGAAGAGCATCGAGGCCTGGCGCGTCCATTCGGGCCTGCCAAACATCCGCTCGCCGTTGCGGATCGATCTCTCCGATCCCGGCTGGTGTCCGGAAATGCGAAGCGGGCAGGGGCCGACGAACCTCGCCGCCGTGTTCTGCGCCAACGTCATCCATATCGCGCCATGGACCGTGGCCGAAGGCCTGTTCGCCGGCGCCGGTCGCTATTTGAGGGCCGACGGCAAGCTGTTCCTCTACGGCCCGTTCAAGCGCGACGGCAAGCATACCGCGCTCAGCAACGCCGTGTTCGACACCTCATTGCGCGAAGGCAATCCCGACTGGGGCGTGCGCGACATCGGCGATGTCGAGACGCTCGCGCGAGGCGCCGGCCTTGGTCTCGTCGATACGATCGAGATGCCGGCGAACAATCTGACGCTGGTGTTTGCGCGCTAGGTTGGCGCTTCTGACTTGGGTCCGGGTGCACGCCACAGCGGCGGTGCGCTCCCTCCCCCCTTGTGGGGGAGGGCGGGGGAGAGGGGTGGCCCGGGAAAAGGCCTATCCGTCTGCGACTGTACGGCGCGCGCAAATCGAGAGAGTCCCCGTGTGATACCCCTCTCCCTGCCCCTCCCCGCAAGGGGGAGGGAATGAGAGAGCGGTGCCCGCCTCACGTCGTGAAGCTACACACGCGCAGAGGACGTATTGACTACGCCTCCCCATCCTTCCATCCGATCTTGTCCCTGAGGAATCGAAAGCCCAGCACCTCAAAACCGGCGCGCTCCTTGTTGTCCTTGCCGTAGCCGTGACCGCCGGCTGCCGGCTCGTAGAGCCAGGCCTCATAGCCCATCGCCTGGAGTTTTGCCGCCATCTTGCGGGCATGGCCGGGATGGACGCGGTCGTCGCGCCGCGTGGTGGCGATCAGGATCGGCGGATAGGCCTGGCCGGGCTTTGCGTTGTGATAGGCGGAGTAGGTCTTCAGCCACTCCCATTCGTCGGGCTTGTCGGGGTCGCCATATTCCGCGATCCAACTCGCGCCTGCGAGCAGCTTGGTGTAGCGGCGCATGTCGATCAGCGGGATGGTGCAGAACAGCGCGCCGAAGCGTTCGGGGTAGCGCACCAGCATGTTGGTGATGAGGATGCCGCCGTTCGATCCGCCCTGCGCTGCGATGCGCTTCGCGCTCGTCACGCCGCGGCGGACGAGATCGGCGGCAACGGCGGCGAAATCGTCATGCGACAGCTTCTTGCCGGCGAGCCGGCCGGCATCGTGCCAGCGCGTGCCGAATTCGCCGCCGCCGCGCAGATTCGCCTGCACCGTGGTGCCGCCGCGCTCCAGCCACAGCTTGCCGAGCGAGGCGTTGTAATACGGCTTCACCGCGACGGCGAAGCCGCCATAGGCGCTCATATAGACCGGCGCATCGCCAGTCTCCTTGGCAGGACCGGTCTGCACATAGGGAATGCGCTCGCCGTCGATCGAGATCGCCTCGTGTTGCGTCACCACGAGGCCGTCGGCGGTGAACGTCTTCGGCGCCTGCTTCAGCACGGTCGGGCTTGCGACGCCGCGCTCCAACAGCAGCAGCGAGGGCGGCGTGAGCGGATCCTGCACATTGGCGAGCAGGTCGCCATTGCTCTCGGAGGGATGACGGTCGAGCGGCCAGATGTCGACGACGCCGATCTGCGGGAGGCCGGGAAGCGTGGCGCGGCTCCAGCCCGCGGCGGACGGCGTGCAGATCTCGAATTGCGGCTTGAGCTCGTCGAGGATCGACAGCACCAGCTTGCTGCCCGCCCAGAACAGGCCCTGCAATGCGCGCCGCGGGCCGGGCTCGAACAGGACCACGAAATCGCGGCTGCCGGCGAGGAACGCCGAGAGCGAGATGCCGAGCACGGTGTCGGTGGCAAAGGTTCGGCCTCCGGCCGACCAGTCCTTGCGCAGCTTCATCGCGAACCAGTCGCCATGCGCCTGCATCCAGACGCCGGTCGGCAGGTCGAGCTTCGTCGTCGCACCGGTCGCATCGCGCAGCCAGATCGCGTGATTGAAGAAGTCGATCTGATCTACGATCCAGACCCGCGGCGCCGATCCGGTGTCGTCGGCCATGCCGGAGACCGCCATGTGATCGGCGGTGGTCTCGATGATCACCTGCGCCTGATCGGCAGGCTGGCCACGCCGCCACAGGCGAACGGTCCGCGCATATCCGGAGCTCGTCGCCATGCCCTCGCCATGCGCGCTCGACAGCAGAAGCGTGTCCTGATCGAGCCAGTCAACGCCGCCCTTGGCTTCCGGCAGCGTAAAGCCGTCCGCCACGAAGCTCTTCGTGTCGAGGTCGAATTCCCGCAAGGTGACGGCGTCGCTGCCGCCGCGCGACAGGCTCAGAATCGCCCGCGAGCTTGCCGGCATCGTGACGATCGAGCTCAGCAGCCAATCCTCGCCCTCCTTTGCCGCGAGCTGGTCGATGTCCAGCATGATCTCCCACGCCGGGCTTGCTTTGCGAAACTCCGCCAGATTGGTTCGCCGCCACAGGCCGCGCGGGTTGGTGGCGTCCTTCCAGAGGTTGTGCAGATCGCTGCCGCGCCGGCTGACATAGGGGATGTTGTCGGGACGATCGTAGATCGCCGCTAGGATATCGCGGTCGCGCGCGAAGGCCGCTCCGCCGAATGCGTCGAGCGTCAGGCTGTTCTGCCGCTCCACGAAATCGAGCGCGTGCTTGCCTTCGATCTCCTCCAGCCAGAGCCAGGGATCGTCGTCGGGAGCGCTGAGCGTAGGCCTGTCGTCGACCGTCATGAACGAAACTCCCAAAAGTCGCGGCGGATAGGATTTGATCGAGCGCAAGCCGTCAAGAGCGCAGCCCGCTATCATCTGCCCGATTGCGTCAGAGGCATGGCCTGCGCCCGTTTGCGCCGGTTGCCCGCCCTCCCGCGCCGCTCCATAGTGCCGGGAATCAACAAAGCCCTTGTGAGCCCGTTGGGGCGGAAATGCCGATGCTTGATGTGACTTCAGCCAATCAGATCGCCGCCGACGCCCGCGTGCGTGCCAACGTGGTGCGCCTTGCTGCCGCGCAGGCGCTGACCGGCGCCAACTCGGCTGTGATCTTCGCCACCGGCGCGATCGTCGGCGCCACGCTCACGCCCGACATGTCGTTCGCGACCGTGCCGATCTCGATGTATGTGGTGGGCCTTGCCGCCGGCACGCTGCCGACCGGCGCGATCTCGCGCCGCTTCGGCCGCCGCGCCGCCTTCGTCATCGGTACCGGTCTGGGCGCGCTCACCGGCCTGCTCGGCTCGTTCGCCATCCTGCACGGCTCGTTCGCGCTGTTCTGCATCGCGACCTTTCTCGGTGGCCTCTATGGCTCGGTGGCGCAGTCCTATCGCTTCGCCGCCGCCGATGGCGCCAGCGTGGCCTACCGGCCCAAGGCGGTGTCCTGGGTGATGGCGGGCGGCGTGTTCGCCGGCGTGCTCGGTCCGCAGCTCGTGCAGTGGACCATGGATGTCTGGCAGCCCTATCTGTTCGCCTTCAGCTTCCTGGTGCAGGCTGCGGTGGCGCTGGTCGCCATGGGCATCGTCGCCGGCGTCGACATGCCGAAGCCGGCGCCGGCCGATCTGCATGGCGGCCGGCCGCTGCTCACGATCGTGACCCAGCCACGCTTCATCGCGGCGGCGCTGTGCGGCGTCATCTCCTATCCCATGATGAATCTGGTGATGACCTCGGCGCCGCTCGCCATGAAGCTCTGCGGCCTCAGCGTCAGCGATTCCAATTTCGGCATTCAATGGCACATCGTCGCCATGTACGGGCCGAGCTTCTTCACCGGCGCGCTGATCGCGCGCTTCGGCGCTCCCAAGATCGTCGCCGCCGGGTTGCTGCTGGAAGCAGGCGCCGCCACCATCGGCCTCTCCGGCCTCACCGCGATGCACTTCTGGGCCACCCTGATCGTGCTCGGCGTGGGGTGGAATTTCTCCTTCATCGGCGCCTCCGCCCTGGTCTTGGAGACGCACCGGCCGCAGGAGCGCAACAAGGTGCAGGCCTTCAACGATTTCCTGGTGTTCGGCATGATGGCGATCGGCTCGTTCTCGTCAGGGCAATTGCTCGCCAATTACGGCTGGTCCGCGGTGAACATGGTGGTGTTCCCGCCGGTCGTGCTGGGGCTTGCCGTGCTCTCGCTCGTCTCCTGGGCGCGCCGCCGCAAGGCGCGGCTGGATGCCGCCATGGGCGAGTTCCCGGACGCGGTCTGATGGCGGGAGGCTGTCAGCAACGTTGATACTTCGATCCAGGTCGAAGTGATTTTCGGGAGCCGCGTTGTTACATGATGCTCGTCATGAACAGGCTCGTCAGGCCAGCAACGTCCTTCATTTTCTGCCGTCATTCCGGGGCACCCGAAGGGTGAACCCGGAATCTCGAGATTCCGGGCTCGATGCTTTGCATCGCCCCGGAATGACGGCGAGGAGCAAAGAAATGCTCGACAATCCCCGCCACGCAGCTCCGATCGACGAATCCTCCCTCCGCTATGAAGGCTGGCGCATCGTCGCGGTCTGCTTCCTGCTCGCGACCTTCGGCTGGGGGCTCGGCTTTTATGGCCAGAGCGTCTATGTCGCCGAGCTCCAGCGCGCGCGGGGCTGGCCCGCCTCGCTGATCTCCGCAGGGACGACGTTCTTCTATCTGTTCGGCGCGCTGCTGGTCGTCTTCGTCGGCGAGGCCGTCCGAAAATACGGCCCGCGCCTCTGCCTGATCGCGGGCACGCTGGCGATGGCCGCCGCGGCGGTCGCGATCGGCGCGGTGCGCGAGCCCTGGCAGCTTTATCTCGCCGACGCCGTGCTCGCCTTCGGCTGGGCCGGCACCAGTCTCGCCATGATCACCAACACGATCAGCCTATGGTTCGACCACAAGCGCGGCATGGCGATCAGCCTCGCGCTGAACGGCGCGAGCTTCGGCGGCATCGTCGGCGTGCCGCTGCTGGTGACCATGATCAGCCATGTTGGATTCGCGACCGCGATGTACGCCACATCAGGCGCCATGCTGGTGCTGCTCGTGCCGGTGATCCTGCTCGCCGTCGGCCGGCCGCCCGGGCACCATGGCTGGCATGCGGCAGCGAAGGCAAAGCCGCAATCGTCGGCGCAAATCCGCGCGCACGCGCTGCGCGACGTCGGCTTCCTCACGGTGACGATTGCCTTCGCGCTGGTGCTTTTCGCGCAAGTCGGCTTCATCGTGCACCTGATCTCGTTCCTCGACCCGGTGATCGGCCGCGAGCGCGCCGCCGTGGCGGTTGCGGTGCTGACGGCGATGGCGGTGGTCGGCCGCGTGCTGTTCTCGATGGTGATCGACCGGCTCAATCAGCGCCTCGCCTCGGCGCTGTCGTTCCTCAGCCAGGCCGCGGCGCTCCTCGTCGTCATCAACCTGCACAACGACTACGTGCTGATCGCGGCCTGTGCCGTGTTCGGCTTCTCGGTCGGCAACCTCATCACGCTGCCCTCGCTGATCGTGCAGCAGGAGTTCGATTCCGCCTCGTTCGGCGTGCTGATCAGCCTGAACACCGCGATCAACCAGGTGACCTACGCGTTCGGCCCCGGCGTGGTCGGCTTCCTGCGCGATTTCTCCGGCGGCTATGCGCTGCCGTTCTATCTGTGCATCGCGCTGGAGGTGGCGGCGGCGGCGCTGATCATGGTGCGGGGGAAGCCTCATAGGGTGGGCAAAGGCGCATAGCGCCGTGCCCACCATCTTCTCAACGAGTGCCGCGAGAATTGGTGGGCACGCTTCGCTTTGCCCACCCTACGACATCACGCCTCCCGCTGCCGCAACAACGCCTCGACATCCAGCCGCTTCGTAATCATCGCAAGCTTGCCATCCGGCCCGAACGGCCATTGCTCCCTCGGCCGATCCCAGTACAGCTCGACGCCGTTCTGGTCGGGATCGCGCAGGTAAAGCGCCTCGCTGACGCCGTGGTCGCTCGCGCCGTCGAGCGCAATGCCGACCGAAAGCACCCGGTGCAGCGCATCCGCCAGCGCGGGGCGCGTCGGGTAGAGGATCGCGGTGTGAAAGAGCCCGGTCGTGCCCGGCGGCGGCGGCGAGCCGCCCTTGCTCTCCCAGGTGTTGAGCCCGATGTGGTGATGATAGCCGCCGGCCGAGATGAAGGCCGCGCCAGAGCCCATGCGCTGCATCAGCTCGAAGCCGAGCACGCCGCAATAGAAGCCGAGCGCGCGATCGAGATCGGCGACCTTGAGATGAACGTGGCCGATCCGGGTGCCGGCATGGACGGCTGGGTTCTGCGACATGACAATGCTCCGTTGATCAACCCCACATAGGCCGCGCCCCGGGACAGTGCCACTGGCCTATCCCGAAACCCAGCGTTTCCGGATGCGAAACTAAGAGAGCTCCGGCTCCTCGCCCTCGGGCAGCCCGAACTCGAACGTGTTCAGCGTCATCGACACCATTGTGTAGTAGCCGCACAGCCCGATCACCTCGACCACGCCGCGTTCGCCGAGCAACTTCACCGCCTCATCATAGAGGCCCTTCTCGACGCCGCGGCCCTCATGCAGCGACTTCGCGACGTCGTAGATCATCCTGGCCTTGGGGTCGTCGAACTCAGGCGTGCGGCGGTCGCGGATCGCGTCTATGATTTTTGGATCCATGCCGCCTGCAAGCGCGAGGCGCTTGTGCGCGTACCATTCGTAATGCGCGGTCCAGTGCCGCGCCGTCACCAGGATCGCGATCTCCGAGAGCTTGGCGGGGAATATCGTGTCGAAGCGCAGCACTTCGCCGAGCCGCGTGGCGTGACGGGCCATCTCCGGGCTGTTGAGTCAGGCCATCATCGGTGCCGGCGGCTTGCCGCGCTTGCCGGCAATCGACTCGTCATAGGTCTGCCGCTGGCTCTCGTTCATTTCGCCAGGCGAAAGAAGTGTCAGGCGCATTCTCGTTTCCTCTTTGTTTTCAAGCACCGTCGTGGTCGCGACTATAGCCGAATGCGCCTGCGGAAGTGGTTGAATTCCACGGTGCGATGGCCCAGAGTCGCGCCCAACAAGTCGATTTTGATTGATGGAAACGACCAATGACTGACTCTAAAACCAGCGATTCTGAAACGGCCGATCTCGAAACATTCCGCAACGAGACGCGCGCCTGGCTTGAAGCCAACTGCCCGCCGGAAATGCGCAGGCCCGCAACGTCGGACGCCGACGTGTTCTGGGGCGGGCGCAACGCAAAGTTCTCGTCCGAGCCGCAGCGCATCTGGTTCGAGCGCATGCGCGACAAGGGCTGGACCGTGCCCGACTGGCCGAAGGAATATGGCGGCGGCGGATTGAGCGCTGCCGAGCACAAGGTGCTGCGCGCGGAGATGGCCAAGATGGGCGCGCGTCCACCGCTGTCGAGCTTCGGCATCTGGATGCTCGGGCCGGCGCTGCTGAAATACGGCAACGAGGCGCAGAAGAAGGAGCACCTGCCAAAGATCGCGGCGGGCCTGATCCGCTGGTGCCAGGGGTATTCCGAGCCGAACGCCGGCTCCGATCTCGCTTCGCTCCAGACCCGCGCCGAGAGCGACGGCGATGATTTCGTCATCACCGGCTCGAAGATCTGGACCTCCTACGCCAACTATGCCGACTGGATCTTCTGCCTCATCCGCACCGATCCGGCCGCTAAGAAGCACGACGGCATCAGCTTCATCCTGTTCGACATGACCTCGAAGGGCGTGACGACCAAGCCGATCCTCCTGATCTCCGGCTACTCGCCGTTCTGCGAGACCTTCTTCGACGGCGTCCGCGTGCCGAAATCGCATGTGGTCGGCACCGTCAACCGCGGCTGGGACGTCGCGAAATATCTGCTCCAGCACGAGCGCGCGATGATCTCGGGCATGGGCGAGCGCGGCGTCGGTCGTCCGCTCGGCCAGATCGCAGCCGATTCCGTCGGCAGCGATGCGCAAGGTCGCCTCGACGATGCGATGCTGCGCGGCAAGATCGCGAGCTTCGATGTCGATGAAGCCGCGCTAGCCGCCTGCGCCGAGCGTGCCGTCGATCTCGCCAAGGCGGGGCAGGCGCATCCGGCGTTCTCCTCCGCGATGAAATATTACGGCACCGAGCTCAACAAGCGCCGCTACGAGATCCTGATGTCGGCCGGCGGCGTCGATGCGCTGGAATGGGAGAGCGAGCGCTCGAAGCAAGGCGCCCGTCCGCGCGCCTGGCTGCGCACCAAGGCCAACTCGATCGAAGGCGGCACGTCCGAAGTGATGCTCGGCATCGTCGCCAAGCGCATCCTCGATCTGCCGGGGGCCTAACCGTCGTTCCGGGGCGGTCCGCAGGACCGAACCCGGAACCTCGAGATTCCGGGTTCGCGTCTTCGACGCGCCCCGGAATGACACCAACAGATTTACAAAGACGCTAGAGACTGAAAACCATGGCCCTCGTCCTCACCGAAGAACAATCGATGCTCCGCGACTCTGCGCGCGGGCTGATCAGCGACAAGGCGCCGGTGTCGCACCTGCGCCACTTGCGCGACTCCAGGGATCCGACCGGCTTCTCCAAGGAGTTCTGGCATTCCTTCGCCGAGATGGGCTTTGCCGGCTTGCTGGTGCCGGAAGAGTTCGGCGGCTCCGGTCTCGGCTTCGTCGAGGCCGGCGTCGTGATGGAGGAGATCGGCCGCACCTTGATGCCGTCGCCCTTCCTCGCCACCAGCGTGGTCGCAGCCTCGGCGTTGAACCGCGGCGGCAATGCCGCGCAGAAGTCGGAATATTTGCCGAAGATTTCCAACGGCTCGCTGCTGGCGACGCTCGCGATCGACGAGGGCGCCAAGCATCGCCCGCTCCGGACCAGCCTCCAGGCCGTGCGTGCCGGCAACGGCTTCAAGCTCTCCGGTGCCAAGGCCCTGGTGGTTGACGGCCACGTCGCGGATCTCCTGATCGTCGCGGCGCGCACCGCGGGCTCCGCCGGTGAGCGCGACGGCCTGACGCTGTTCCTGGTCAACCCCAAGGCCAAGGGCGTCGCGATCGAGCGCACCATCATGGTCGATGCGCACAACGCTGCGCGGATCGAGCTTGCCAATGTCGAGGTCAATGCCGACAGCGTGCTTGGCGAGGTCGATCAGGCCGCCGGTCTGCTCGACGGCGTGCTCGATATCGGCTGCGGCGCGGTGGCCTCCGAAATGGTGGGCCTCAGCGACGAAGTGTTCAATCGCACCGTCGAGTACCTGAAGAGTCGCAAGCAGTTCGGCAAGCTGATCGGCGAATTCCAGGCGCTGCAGCATCGCGCCGCCGAGCTCTATGTCGACATCGAGATCACCCGCGCCGCGGTGATGAAGGCGCTCCAGGCGCTGGATGCTGACGTCACCAAAGCCACGTCAGCCGTCGCGGTCGCAAAAGCCCGCGCCGGCACCACCGCCACGCGCGCGGTGCAGGAAGGCGTGCAGATGCATGGCGGCATGGGCATGACCGACCAGTTCGACATCGGCTTCTTCATGAAGCGCGCGCGGGTCTGCGAGGAGCTGTTCGGGGATGCGAACTACCACACCGAGCAGTTGGCAAGGGCGCGGGGGTATTGAGGCGGGTGGACGTGAGGCGCAGGACGCCGCCTCACAATCAGTGTCGTCGCCCGGCTTGACCGGGCGACCCAGTACGCCGCGGCGTCTCGATCAACAACAACTGGCTCTGGAATACTGGATCGCCCGCCTTCGCGGGCGATGACGGTTGAGAGTGTGGAAAGCTCGTGCCTCATCTCGTCATTGCGAGCGCAGCGAAGCAATCCAGACTGTCACCGCAGAGGGATTCTGGATTGCTTCGTCGCTGCGCTCCTCGCAATGACGGCGGAGGAACCGCCGTTACCGCATCGGCGGCGCGTACTGCACGCCACCGGCGTTCCACAGCTGGTTCATGCCGCGCGGGATCTTCAGCTTCGACTTCTCGCCGATATTGCGCTCGTACATCTCGCCGTAATTGCCGACATTGCGGATGATGCGGACGACCCAGTCCTTGGTGAGGCCGAGCTGCTCGCCGTAATTGCCTTCCGTGCCGACGAGGCGCATCACTTCCGGCTTTTTCGACTTCAGCGCCTCGTCGATGTTCTCGGAGGAGACGCCGAGCTCTTCGGCGTTGATCATCGCGTAGAGCGTCCACTTCACGATCATCATCCAGTCGTCGTCGCGCTGGCGCACCACGGGGGCGAGCGGCTCCTTGGAGATCATGTCCGGCAGGATCATGTGATCGCCGGGCTTCGACAGGTTCAGCCGCAGCGCGTAGAGCTGCGAGACGTCGGCGGAGAGCGTATCGCACTTGCCGGTGTCGTAGGCCTTCACCACGTCGTCCAGCTTGTCGAACTTCACCTCTTCGTACTTCATGTTGTTGGCACGGAAGTAGTCGGAGACGTTGAGCGCCGTCGTGGTCCCGGTCTGCACGCAGACCTTGCTGCCGGTCAGGTCCAGCGACGTTTCCTTGTTGCGCGAACGCGGCAGCATGAAGCCTGCGCCGTCGTAATAGGCGACGGCGGGGAAATAGAGGTCGTAGTCGAGCTCACGCGCCATGCTCCAGGTCGAGTTGCGCGAGAGGATGTCCACCTTCCGGCTCTGCAATTCCTTGAAGCGCTCGCTGGCGTCGAGCGCGACGAACTTCGCCTTGGCCGGATCGTTGAAGATCGCCGCCGCCACCGCGCGGCAGAAATCGACGTCGAAGCCGGTCCAGTTGCCCTTGTCGTCGGGGATCGAGAAGCCCGGCAGGCCCTTGTTGACGCCGCACAGCACTTCGCCGCGGCGAACCGTACGCTTCAGGGTGCGGGTGTCGTAGAACTCGTAGATGACGGCGAGCACGCCGACCAGCACGGCGACCGCGAGCCCGATGAGCAGGCCGCCTCGAAAAGTGCGCATGATGTCTCTCTCTCGAAATAATCGGGAAGAAAAGGAAGTGTTGCGAAGGCGGGGAACTTAGAGTTCGGGCTTCTGCCGGATGACCACCTTGGTGCCGACAGGGACGCGATCGTAGAGATCGGCGACGTCGTTGTTGACGAGACGGAAGCAGCCCGAGGACACCTTGGTGCCGATCGTATCGGGACGGTTGGTGCCGTGAATGCGGTACACGGTGGTGCCGAGATACATGGCGCGGGCGCCGAGCGGATTGCCGGGGCCGCCGGCCATGAAGCGCGGCAGATAGGGCTGGCGCTGGATCATCTCGGGCGGCGGCGTCCAGTCCGGCCATTCCTTCTTGTTGGTGATGTTCACCAGCCCCTGCCACTGGAAGCCGTCGCGGCCGACGCCGATGCCGTAGCGGATCGCGCGCCCGCCCGGCTGCACCAGATAGAGGTGGCGCTCTGCGGTGGAGATGATGATGGTGCCCGGCGTCTCGGTGGTGCGGAAGTAGACCACCTGCTTCTGCCATTCCGGCTCGAGCTGGTAGGCGTCGTCAGCGACCAGACCCGGCTCGTCGCCGCGGTCGGGCTGCTGCGCGATGGCCTGTGGTGCGGACAGGATCAGGCCGATCGTGGCCACGAACATCCCGGTCAGGCGACGAAAATCCGTCATTTCAAGCTCTCCCCGCTGCCACAGCGCAAATCATTCAAAGCCATCAAATCTCAGGGGCATGTTCATGGCAAGTTGATGGCGCGCCCGGCTGGTATGTCACGAGAATGCTTTGCTTTTTTGACGGGCCCACGGCAATGCCACAAACAGGGGATGGCGCGAAAAGCCTAGATGGCGGCCGCCAGGCCGGTGCGCTCCCTCCCCCGCTTGCGGGGGAGGGTCGGGGAGAGGGTGCTTCTACAATCAAGGACCCCCAAGAGGCGAGAGCCCTCACCCGCCGCGCTCGGGACGATGCTTCGCATCGCCCGGGGCGCGTCGGCCTCTCCCGCAAGCGGGAGAGGCAAAGGGACCTCGCCAGGCGGCGACCCGTCAGATCTTGTTATTCTCCGCCGCGATCCCGAGCCGCCGCACGATTTCGGCTCCCACGGCGCGGGCCTCGAGCCGCGAGCCGATGCGGGGGCTGCGAAAGCGTCGGCCCGAGCGCAACCGGATCGTGACGATGCAGTGCTCGTCCTCGGACCGGCCGCGGCGGTCGACGGTGATCGTCTTCACCTCGTGCCCCTCGATATGGTCGGTGCGCGGCTGGCCGTCGCCCCACAGGCGTTCGACGCGGATGTCGCCCTCGCGGATGATCCAGAACGCGCCGGTCACGAGGTTGGCGTAGCGATACACGGCGAACGCCGCGATCGCGCCGAGCGGCAGCAGCAGGATATCGACATGGCTCGGCGGCCATCCGCGCCAGAGCTTGTAGGCGTAGGGCACGGCGGACAAGGCGACGGCGATCAGTGCGACGATCCTTATGTCCCGTGCGGAAAACGCCTCGAGCGGCTCGCCGAGATGCATCTCGGAATTGCTGGCATCGAGCGGATTGACCGGCTCCTCGACGTGGGGAACGTCGAATTGCGTGGCGATCCGTGCCACGGTGTCGCGCACATGCGTGACATCCGAGATCGGCGGCGACGTCAGGCGCTCGCCCGAGACAAGCGTGAAGACCAGCTGAAAGCGGGCCTTCACCCGCTTGCTGCCGGGAACTTGCAACCCCGTGATGTCGTCCTTCGGAACGATCCGCGTCTGGAGTTTTCCGAAGGGACGCTGATGCCCGATCAGGATCTCGTCGGGTGTGATGATCCACACCACCGCCGGCGCCATCATGATGCCGACGACAAATCCCGCTCCACCAGCAGCGCGACCACCGAGATGATGATTTCCAGCGTGTCGTGCGTGAACAGGCCGGGCGTGAAGCAGAGCGCAACGGCCGCCGCAGAGCCGGCCACGACCAGCCGCTGCGCGATCGATGAGCCTTCACGAAGGCGGATGTCGTTGCTGGTGGTCGCGTCGTCCATTGCGGGCGGCTGATTTCGAGGCTCGCGAAACTCCACGGACCGGTCCGTGGAGTCAAGCAACAAGGCCGTCAGGCGAAACCAGCCGCGCGATGTCCGGGCCGCATCAGCTGCTGGCGTTCAGCAGCCTTGCCACCGTGCGGTCGATCTCGTCGTAGCGGCCTTCGCCGGCGTGCTGGAACACGATCTTGCCGGTCTGGTCGATGACGTACTGCGCCGGCCAATACTGGTTGCTGTAGGCGTTCCAGGTCTTCGAATCGTTATCCTGCGCCACCGGATAGGTGATGCCGTGACGCTTCAGGGCGGCCTGCACATTGGAGGCCGAGCGCTCGAACGGGAATTCCGGCGTGTGCACGCCGACCACGACCAGGCCCTTGTCCTTGTATTTTGCATAGAGGTCGGTGACGTGCGGCAGCGTGTTGACGCAGTTGACGCAGCCATAGGTCCAGAAATCGACCAGCACGACCTTGCCGCGGAGATCGGCGATGCTCAGCGGCTTCGAGTTGAACCAGGTGTTGATGCCGGTGAAGTCGGGCGCGGTCTGCTGGCTTGCGGCCGCGCTGACGACAGGCGCAGCGCGTGCGGCCTCGTCGCAGATGCCGGGGATCACGGCGCCGGTCACGGCCATGCCGATCAGGGCTGCGGATACGGCGAGCAGTTTCAAGGTCATGGAAGCGTCCTCCGTTGAGATGCGAAGCAATTACAGGCCGATCTGGCCGGTGGGATAGAAGCCGGTGAGCCACGCCACGATCAGCGTGTCGTATTGGAAGTAGGCGGCGACCGCGAAGCCGATCACGACGACGCCAAAGCCCTGCTGCAGGCGTGGCGAAATGCGCGCGAGGCTGCGCACGCGCGTCGTCGCGGCCTGTCCGCCATAGGCGATCGCGAGCATCGGGATCGCCGCGCCGATGGCGTAGGCGACCAGCAGCGTGCCGGCCCAGGTCGCATTCTTCGTCGTCGCCACCAGCGTCAGGATCGAGCCGAGCACGGGCCCTGCGCAGGGCGTCCAGACCAGGCCCAGCGTGGTGCCGAGGATGAGCCCGCCAAGCGCGCCCTCGCGCTGCGCGGCGCTCGCAGCACCAAGATCGAGCCAGCCATTGAGTCGGATCGACAGCCATTCGAACGGCGCCGGCCACAGCATCAACAGGCCGAAGCCGAGCAGCAGGATGGACGCCGCTTCGCGCAGCACGTTCGGATCGAAGTCGAACAGCCGGGTGATCGCGCCGAGCAGCAGCGCAGTCGCCGAGAACGAGATGACGAATCCGAGCGCGATCATCGCCGGCCGCAGATGCCCCGCGCGTCCGATCGAAGCGCCAAGCAGGATCGGCAGCATCGGCAGCGTGCACGGCGCAGCGATGGTGAGGACGCCGGCAAGGACGGCGAAGATCAGGTCGAGCATGGGCCACTCGCGAGGGAGGTCACGAGGGCAGTTCGGGATGGGAGGGGCAGTCGTTACGTGGCGTCACGGCTTCGTGACGGGGTGCCCATCGGGGTGACGGTGCGCTCCCTCCCCCGCTCGCGGGGGAGGGTTGGGGAGAGAGTGTCTCCGCAACGGGATACTCCCCGAGAGGAGAGAGCCCTCACCCGCCGCGCGCGGGACGATGCTTCGCATCGCCCGGGCACGTCGGCCTCTCCCGCAAGCGGGAGAGGCGGGGCTCGCGGTGGCCACCTCAGGCCCAAACACAAAACGACCCGGAGGGGGGCATCCCGTCCGGGTCGTTGGAAGTCTTGGGAGGTTTAAGCAAAACCGTATGTGAGCTTTATAGGAGGGAAGTTTTTCCGCCTGATGTTGTGGTTTGTTTCAATTGTTTCGTCCGCGGTAACACTTCCGTGTCCGGGAATAGGGCCGCTGGTCAGGTCCTATCCCTTTGAAATCATGAGCTTTCAGGCAGCGAAGCGGTCGACGCCGCAGCCCTTAAGCAAATCCGCCAATTGCTTGCGGGCATAGAACATCCGCGTCTTCACCGTGCTCTGGGGGATGCCGATGATCCGACCGACCTCCTCCACGGACTTCTCGTGGTAGTAGACGAGGGTGATGATCTCGCGATGCGCGGGCGACAGTTTCTGCACGCAGGCGCGCAGGATGGCGCTGGTGTCGCTGCGGTCGAGCGAGGTCTCGGGCGTGTCGGTGTCGTCAGGGATCTGGCGCACGTCTTCCTGGTCGATGTCCTCGAAGCGGCGCTGGCGCATCGCGGTCAGCGCCTTGAAGCGGGCGATCGACAGCAGCCAGGTCGAGACCTGCGAGCGGCCCTGGAACTGGCCGGCGGTCCGCCACACGTCGAGGAACACCTGGCTGACAAGGTCTTCCGCGGTGGTGGAATCACGCACGATACGCAGGATGAAACGGTAAACCCGCACATTGTGCCGGCAATACAGGATGTGCATCGACGTCCGGTTGCCGTCGGCAATGCTCTCCAGAAGCATATCGTCCGAAGTCGCCTGAGCGGCGATGATGCTCTGGCTGGCCTGGGCGTTGATGGCGATGACGTTCGGCATAGACTTGGCTCCCCGTAGCGCCGCAACCGAGCGGCGTTTCCTTGGACCAAAGTGTTAATCAGCCACCGTTTCGGGACGTCTGCGCGAAAAGCGGAAAATGGTTTCGTGCGCCGCCAAATTGTTTCGTCGGACAGGGCGCGACGAAACATTCGGGGCAAAAAAGCGTGGAATTTCAATGTACGGAAAATACGGGGGTGGGGATTTGGCAGCGAGCGGAGGCGCCGGGAACGAATTTTCGGGGTTTGCGTTCAGTCGCGCCCCGCACTCCGCCGTCGTCCCGGACAAGCGCGCCAAAAGCGCGCGCCGATCCGGGACCCATAATCACAGGGAGGCGTTGTGGCGCGAAGCTGGTAACTCCGAGTCTTCGCCAAACCCAATTTCGTGGCTATGGGTCCCGGATCTGCGCTGGCGCTTGTCCGGGACGACAGCTGTATTTGCCGCGCGCCCCTACGTCTTCTCGCCAGCCGGCGAGAACAGATAGCCGCCGCCGCGGATGGTGCGGATCACGGCGGGTTTTGCCGGGTCGGGCTCGATCTTGCGGCGGATGCGCATGATGCGCAGGTCCACGGCGCGGTCGAACGCCTCGGCGTCGCGCGCATTGGCCAGTTCGAGCAGGCGCTCGCGCGACAGCACGCGCTTCGGATTGGCCGCGAACACCTTGAGCAGCCCGAACTCCGATGCGGTCAGCGGATGCTCGTTGCCCTCGTCGTCGCGCAGCGCCTGGGCTTCGAGATCGAGCCATTTGGTGCCGAAGCGGACCAGCTGATCCTTGCCCGATTTCGCCGCCGCAGCCTCCGGCGCCGCGGCCTTGGCCGGCCCGCTTCTGCGCAGTACCGAGCGGATGCGCGCCATCAGCTCGCGCAGCTCGCAGGGCTTTGCCACGTAGTCGTCGGCGCCAAGCTCGAGCCCGACGACGCGGTCGATCGGGCTCGCGGTCGCCGTGAGCATGATGACAGGCACGTTGATGCGGCTCTTGAGGTCGCGGATGATCGACAGCCCGTCTTCCTCGGGCATGTTGAGGTCGAGCACGACGAGATCGGGCATGCCGCCGTCGATCGCGGCGCGCAACGACTTGCCGCCGTCGCACAGCGTCACGGTGAAGCCGTGCATCTTGAGGTAATCGCCGACCATCTCCCGGGCCGGGGCCTCGTCGTCGACGATCATGATGTGCTGGCTTTGGGTCATGGTCTTGAGATCACGGCAGTTCGGTCGCGGGGAGGGTAATGGTGAAGGTCGAGCCCCTGCCGGGGCCGTCGCTGTCGGCGGTCACCTCGCCGCCATGCATGTCGATAATACGCTTGACGATGGAAAGCCCAAGCCCCGTCGAGCTCTCGCCGGCGGTCGGTTTTGCCGACAGCCGCTGGAACCGGCCGAACAGGCGGCCGAGATCCTCCGGCGACAGGCCGGCGCCCTCGTCGCTGACGCGGACGATGGTCTCGCTGCCCTCATGGGCGACGGCCACGCTGATCTTGCCGCCGATCGGTGAGTACTTGATGGCGTTGCTGATGAGGTTGTCGATCGCCTCCCGGATGCGGTCGGTGTCGCACATGGTGACGATGTTGGACGGCGCGGCGACGCTGATCGCCTGCTGCTTGTTGACGGCGAGCGGCTGGTTGGCGTCGGCGACCTCCTTGACCAGGGCGGCGACGTCGACCGGCTCGCGGCGGATGGTGATGTCGAAGGCATCGGCCATCGCGTCCGAGATCAGGTGATCGACCATCGTGGTCAGGCGCTTCGTGGCGTCGCGGATGTGATCGACCTGGGCGACCACGCCGCTGGACGAGGCGCCGGTCGAGATCAGCTCCTTCAGCATCTCGGTGCGGCCGAGGATGACGCCGAGCGGATTCTTCAGATCGTGCGCGACGGTACCCAGGATCTCGTTCTTGAAGCCGTTGGCGCGCTGCAGCCGCAGCCACTGCGCCGAGAGGCGGCGGTTGGCCTGCATCAGGGCGCGGGTGCGCTGGGCGACGCGGTCTTCCAGCTGCGTGTTGGCGTCCTGGAGCTGCTGATAGAGGATGACGTTGTCGAAGGCGATCGAGAGCCGGCTGGAGAAGATCTCGACCAGCGAGCGGTCGGTCTCGGACAGCTCGCGCTCGGCCTGCAGCAGCACGACCACCTCGCGGCCGCTTCCGGTGCGCAAGTAAATCACGCTGCGGTGGTCGGCGAATTCGTTCTTGCGGCGCTGGAAGGCGGCCTCGACCATCTCGCGCAGGTCGGGGTCGAGCGCCTTCGACGTCGTGGTGCCGATGAAGCGGCTGTAGCAGCCGCTGCCGGCGAGCACCGAGAGCTCGGGGTCGACGCCGCCATTGTCGCGCAGGACCAGTATTCCGGCGCAATCGACATTGAGCAGCGAGGCGAGCTGGGTCAGCACGCCCTCGGCGAGCCGCTGCATCGACTTGAAGTCGTACAGCGTCGAGGCCGCGTCGATGATGATCTCGAGCCCGCGCCGCGTCTGCACCATGCGCTCGAGCTGCTGATAGGAGCGCAGCGCCGCGGTCAGCGAGGTGAACAGCTTGTCGGCGGTGAGCTCGGTCTTGGCCTTGTAGTCGTTGATGTCGTACTGCACGATCACGCGCCGCTCCGGCGCCTGGCCGGGTTGGCCGGTGCGCAGGATGATGCGCACGGTCTCGTTGCGGATCTCGTTGCGGATGAACTCGACCAGCTCGAGGCCGGCGACGTCGGTCTCCATGATGACGTCGAGCAGCACCGCGGCGATGTCGTTGTGCGCGGCCATCAGCTTGCGGCCTTCGGCCGCGGAATAGGCGGAGAGGATCTCCAGGCCCTGGCCGTTGAGGCTGTAATCGGACAGCGCGAAACGGGTGCCGTCATGCACGGCCGGATCGTCGTCGATGACGGCGATCTTCCACTTCCGGGCGTCCGTATCCTCCGACGCGGTGCCGGTGTCGTCGATCAGGTGGAGGACATCGTCCTGTTCGGCCATTGAGAAGTCCCGTCAGTCTCTGTGCTTTGCGCGCCGCCCTTGGCGACCCGGGGCATGATAATGCGAAAAGTAGTGCCTTGTCCCAGCTTGGATTCCAGCATCATCCGCCCGCCGAGCTGCTGGGTGACGAGGTTATAGACGATATGGAGGCCAAGTCCCGTACCACCTTCATTGCGCCGGGTGGTAAAGAATGGGTCAAAGGCCTGGCGCTGCACGTCCGGGGTCATGCCGGCCCCGTCATCGGTGAAGATGATCTCGATGTCGTCGGCCCCGCGCGGCCGCGCCGAGATCGTGATCGTGCCGGCGCGCCCGTCGGCGAAGGCGTGGTTGGCGGCGTTGAGGAAGAGGTTGGTCAGGATCTGGCCGTAGGAGCCGGGGTAGCCGTCGAGCAGCAGGCCCTCGGGTACGTCGACCTGGAGCGTGATCGGCGAGCGCTTCAGCACCGGGCGCAGGCTGGCGATGATCTGGTCGGTGGCTTCGCTCAAGCTGAACTGCCGCCGCTCGGCATGGGAGCGGTCGACCGCGACCTGCTTGAACGACTGGATCAATTCGCCGGCGCGCTGGAGGTTGGCGACCAGCTGCTGCGAGGCATCGCGCGAGGCCTGCACGAACTCTTCGAGCTGCGAGCGGCGCAGGCCGCCCTCGCCCTTGAGCTGGGCCTCGAAGATATCGCTGCGCCGGGCAAAGCTCGACGCAACGGTGAGGCTGATGCCGATCGGGTTGTTGACCTCGTGCGCGACGCCGGCAACGAGGCCGCCGAGCGCCGCGAGCCGCTCGGCGTCGATCAGGTTCTGCTGCGCGGTGTTGAGCTCGATCAGCGCGCTCTCGGCCTTCTCCTTGGACGCGCGCAGCTCGTCCTCGGTCTCACGCTTGGCGATCGCGTTCTCGCGGAACACCTCCACCGCGCGGGCCATGGCCCCGACCTCGTCGCGTGCCTTGGTGCCCTGCACCTCGCGGTCGAGGTCGCCGAGCGTGATCGCGCGCATCGCCGCCATGATCTGCTGCAGCGGCAGGCGGATCGACAGCGCGATCAGCACGCCGGCGGTGAGGATGATGCCGAGGAAGATCACCGCGATCGACAGCACGCGCCGCGAAATATCCGCCAGCGTGCGGTCGAACGTCTCCTGCGCCTTCTGCTCGCGCTGGCGCATCTTGGTCGAGAGGTCGTCGATGGCGCCGATCGCCTCGGCCTGGCTGGCGTCGATGGTGTTGCGCAGCAGCTCGGTGCGGCTCATCAGCTGCTCGGAGAGTTTTGCAAAGCCCTCGCGCAGCGCCACGGTGCGGGTCGCGAGCCGTTGCAGCGCCATGCGCTGGAGGTCGTTGTCGGCGAGGTCGATCATCACGGGGATGGTCTTCTCGATCGTCTCGGTGTTGTGGCGCGCGTCGTCGGCCGCGCCTGACGACTGCGACAGATAGTAGGAGTTGGCCGCGACCAGCATCGCGGTGAAGGCCTCGCGCGACTTGCCGAGCGAGGGCCAGATCAGCGCGTCGCGATGGCCGGTGGCGCCTTCGATGATGGAATACAGGCCCGCCATGTCCCTGGCCGGGCCCTGCACCTGGTCCTCATAGGTCTTGGCGATGGTGGCCTGGACGCTGCGCAGCTCGCCGAAGCCGTTGAGGAAGCGGTCGGTGGTGCGCTCCAGCTCCTCGACCGAGCCCGACAGCATCGGGTCCTTGGCGGCGCGGTTGGCGAGGGTCCCCAGCACCGCCTCGCGCAGCAGCAGGATCTCGGCGAACAGGTCCGGGCTCGGCTGGTTGATGTAGCGGTGGATCAGATTGTGCAGCCGCCCGGTCTCGCTTTCGAGCAGCGCCAGGATCCGGTCGGACTCGCGCACCTGGCGCACGTCGTCCCAGGCCGAGCCCAGCACTTGCGAGCCGTTCCAGATCAGCGCCACCAGCACCACCACCACGGCGGAGTTCAGCGCCGCGATCGACAGGATGCGCCAGCGGATCGGCACCGCCCGAAGCGCGCCGACGAGGCGCGCGCGCAGCCGCCCGAGCGGCCCGGGCTGCCTGTCTGCGTGCTCGCTGTGTCCAGCTGCGGGCAACGAGGCTCACTCCACCTTGCGAATGCGTTCGATCAGTGCGGCCGCGGCGGGATCGCGCCCGGCCTTGGCGTAGATCGCCGCCATCGCGTCCTCGAACGGCTTGCGATCGATATCCCTGACGATGGTGACGCCGGCTTCCTCCGCCTTGCGCTGCGACTGCTCCTCGAGGTCGCGCCACTTCTCGCGCATGAAGCGGCTGGAGCGCTGCGCGGCCTCCCGGAAGATGGTCTGGTCGTCCGCCGACAGGCTGCTCCAGGCCTTGAGCGAGATCACCAGCACTTCGGGGCTCATCGTGTGCTCGGTGAGCGCGAGGTAGCCGGCATGTTTGTAATGGTCCGTCGTCACGAAAGATGGCCAGTTGTTCTCGGCGCCGTCGATCAGATGATTGGCAAGCCCGGCGAGCACCTGCCCATAGGGCATCTCGACCGGCTCGGCGCCGAGCGAGCGCATCATCTCGCTCATCAACTCCGATTGCTGCACCCGGATCCGCAGGCCCCGGAGGTCTGCGATGCTTCTGACGGGGCGGGCGCCGTTGTAGATCGAGCGCGCCCCGGAATCGTAGAAGGCGAGCCCGACGAAACCGTAGGGCTCGAAGCTGCCAAGGATCTCGCTGCCGATCGGCCCGTCCAGCACCTTCTGCATGTGCTCGATGGACCGGAACAGGAACGGCATGGCGAGCACGTTCATCGCCGGGACGAAATTGCCGATCAGCGCCACATTGGTCCGGTTGAGGTCGATCGCGCCGGCCCGGGTCTGCTCGATGGTCTCCTTCTCCTCGCCGAGCTGGCGGGAATGAAAAACCTTGATCTCGTGGCGGCCGCCGGTGCGCTCGGCGATCAGCGCGCCCATGTAGCGCAGCGCCTGGACGGTCGGGTAATCCTCGGTCTGGGTGTCGGCGGCGCGAAATTCACGCGCAACGGCGCTCGTCGCGCAAATGGCGAACAAAAGCGCGACGAAAACCACCCCGGTCCGTGAGAGTTCGGCACGGTTCAACACTGGCACACTCAACCCCTCAGTGGTGGAGTCTATGGCGAGACCAAAAGGTTCAATGCAATCTAGCAGATGGTTAAGGGAAGGCCATCCCGCCGCGGCCCGCGGGGTGATTGTGCGGCGCGGCCGGCCCTCATTCCCGGTTGAAACTGGAAATGCCGCGCCGTAAGCAGGACAGGGTCGCCTTTTGCCGCGCGACATGGAAAGAGCCATCGTGATTTCAGCATTGCGCTGTTTGCAGGTCGTTGCCACCGCCGCGGCCTTCACGTTCACCGCGCAGGCCAACGCCGCCACCGACATCGCGTGGTGGCACGCCATGTCGGGCGAGCTCGGCCGGCAACTGGAAAAGCTCGCCGCCGACTTCAACGCCTCGCAGTCCGATTACCGGATCGTGCCTGCCTACAAGGGCAACTACACCGAGACGGTGACGGCGGCGATCTTCGCCTTCCGCTCGCGCAGCCAGCCCGCGATCGTCCAGGTCAACGAGGTCGCCACCGCCACCATGACCGCGGCCAAGGGCGCGATCTATCCGGTGTTCAGCCTGATGCGGGACCAGGGCGAGCCGTTCTCGCTCAACGACTACCTTCCTGCCGTCTCCGGCTACTACACCGATGCGGCCGGCAATCTGTTGTCGTTCCCGTTCAATTCGTCGACGCCGATCCTCTACTACAACAAGACCATGTTCCGTGACGCCGGCCTCGATCCGGAGGCGCCGCCGAAGACATGGCCGGAGCTTGGCGCGATCGCAAAGCGTCTGCGCGACCGCGGCGCTCCTTGCGGCTTCACCACGTCCTGGCCGTCCTGGATCCACATCGAGAATCTCTCCGCCTTCCACAACCTGCCGCTCGCGACCCGCACCAACGGTTTTGCCGGGCTCGATGCCGAGCTGACCATCAACAATTCGGTCGTCGTCAAGCACGTCGCCCAGCTGGCTGAGTGGCAGAAGACCAGGCTGTTCGACTATGGCGGCCGCGGCCAGTCGGCCGAGCCGCGCTTCCAGAACGGCGAATGCGGCATCTTCATCGGCTCCTCGGCGACGCGCGCCGACATCAACGCGAACTCGAAATTCGAGATCGGCTACGGCATGATGCCGTACTGGCCCGAGGTGAAGGACGCGCCGCAGAACTCGATCATCGGCGGCGCCACGCTGTGGGTGCTGCGTGATCGGCCGCGCGCGGAATACAAGGGCGTTGCGCGGTTCTTCGCCTATCTGTCGCAGCCCGGCGTGCAGGCGGCCTGGCACCAGAACACCGGATATCTGCCGATCACCCGCGCCGCCTACGAGCTGACGCGCGCGCAAGGCTTCTACGAGCGCAATCCGGGCTCGGCGATCTCGTTCGAGGAGATCACGCTGCATCCGCCGACGTCGAACTCGAAGGGCATCCGGCTCGGCTCCTTCGTGCTGATCCGCGGCGCGATCGAGGACGAGCTGGAGCAGGCCTTTGCCGGCCAGAAGAGCGCGCAGGGAGCTCTGGATTCCGCCGTCGAGCGCGGCAACAAGCTGCTGCGCCAGTTCGAGCGCGCCAGCCCGGAGCGATAGGCGCTGCTCGGCCCGCTGCGCGCGCACGCGACTCCACATCACGAAATTTGAAGCGATGCACGGATCCGCGGGCGGGCCGCAAATCCACGCTCTCGAAACAATGACGCCCGTGTGAGCCACATCACTTGTGCCGCGGGCGCGCAGCGATAATCTTGAGGTTGTTTCACCTATCATTTTTCCGGAAAAGTTGTGATGGAGATCGCTTATGTTTTGCTCATGTTGCATCATCCCGAACGACGTTCTGACCAGACTTTCCCAGGACAAGAAGCTGTCCGCCGTGCTTCGCAAGCAGATGGTCGACACCGTCCAGGTCAGTCATGAACTGCGCGAATTGCGGACGCAGACGGCGAAACTGACCAGCGTCGTGGCGGCGCGCGCCGCAGGTCTGGTCACGCTGGCCGCGGCGCCGTCGGTCACGGTCTACGACTGCAAGCACACGCAGACGCTGCCCGGCACGCCCGTGCCGAAGCCGAAGACGTCCTCGGACGGCTCCGTCAAGCGCACCTTCAACCAGACCACCAAGGTGGCCAGGTTCTACCAGCAGGTCTTCAACCGGAATTCGATCGACGATCACGGCATGACCATGATGTCGTCGGTTCATTTCGGCGAGAAGTACAACAACGCGATGTGGAACGGCTCGCAGATGGTCTATGGCGACGGCGACGGCAGCATCTTCCTCGACTTCACCCGCGGCAACGACGTCATCGGCCACGAGCTGACCCATGGCGTGACCCAGCACAGCCTCCAGCTCGCCTATAGCGGCGATGCCGGCGGCCTGAACGAGAGCATCTCCGACTGCTTCGGCTCGATGTTCCGGCAGTGGGAGGCCAAGCAGGACGTCAAGAAGGCCGACTGGCTGATCGGGCGCGACATCATGGGGCCGGCGGCCAAGAAGAAGGGGTTCGCCTGCCTGCGCGACATGGCCGATCCCGCCGCCAAGCACTGCCTGGCGCCGCAGCCGACCAAGTATTCGCAAGTGACGCCCGGCATGGACCCGCATTACGCGAGCGGGCCGCCGAACCTCGCCTTCTACACCGCCTGCACGACGCTTGGCGGATACAGTTGGGCCAGGATCGGGCAGGTGTGGTACCATTCGCTCACTGGTTTCGGGCCGACGCCGAACATGACGATGAAGGCATTCGCGGCGCGGACCCGGCAGGGTGCCCACACATTGTACCCTGGCGATGCCGCAGTCCTCGCCGCCGTCGATACCGGATGGAAGAAGGTCGGGCTCTAAAGCGTGCGATACGAAAGGAAGGAAGCGTGGATCGCTTGAAGATCGAGCGCGTCGGAGGGTTCGCCGGCTTCGGCGGCCCTCACCTGAAAAGTCGTGGTGAAGTGGCGCTGTCGGATCTGTCCGCCGCCGATCAGAAGACGGTGGAGCAGCTGTTTGCCGATCCGAAGAAAGTCGCGCCCGCACATCCGGGTCAGGCCGACGCGTTCAGTTACCGGATCACGCGCGGTGCGCAGACCATCGAAGTCCCCGAGCATGCGGTCCCCTCGGCCATCAAGAACAGCGTCAAGGATGTCCTGGAATAACACCGGGCGGAGCCGGGCGCTGTGATGGAGGAGATGCTGCCGCCGGATTCCGCCGCTGCTTGTTCGGCAGGTGCTTGTTCGGCGGGTGCCTGGGGCGTGTCCGCGTCGACGAGCCTCGAGGCCTACCGTGCCTTGCGCGCCGACCAGTCCCGATGGCTGCCGATCGCGCTCGACATCGCGCGCAGCCACGGCCTCGACGTCGGCGCGCCGCAGGTGTTTGTAACAGGTACCAATCTCGTGGTCGGGCTCGGTGAGCGCCTGATCCTGAAGATCTTCCCGCCGCTGCTCCACGCGCAATTCGTCTCCGAGCGCGGTTCGCTGACGCAGCTTGCGGGACGTCTTTCCTTGCCAATTCCGCAGGTCGTCGCGGAAGGGATGCGCGACGGCTGGCCCTATCTCGTCATCACGCGTCTTGCCGGCACGCTCGGCTCGGAGGTCTGGCCGTCTCTGCCGGAACAGCAGAAGGAGCGCCTGCTGCGCCAGATCGGCGAGACCATCGCGGCCGTGCAGCGCGCGCCGCTTGGCCCTCTCGCAGCAATAGAGCCGCGCTGGGACGAGTTCATGCGCGCCCAGATGCAGGGGTGCCGCGCCAGGCACCAGCGTCTCGGCCTTGCGCCCAAATTCCTTGGAGGCCTCGACGATCTCCTGCGCGATGCGGCCCGCCTCGTTCCGATGGACGCGCCGCCGGTGCTCCTGACCGGCGAATACATTCCGGAGAACTTTCTGCTCGCCTGCCATGACGGGCAATGGTCGCTCGCCGGCCTGTTCGACTTCGGCGACGTGCGGGCGGGATGGCGCGACTACGACCTGCTCGGCCCCGGCGCCTTCATGGCGGCGGGCCGGCCGGGGAGGGTGCGCAGCCTGCTCGAAGGGTTTGGCTATGCGAAGCTGGACTATGCGCTCAAGCGGCGCCTGATGGCCCTGATGCTGCTGCACCACGCCAGCGATCTCAACAGCCACATCTGCATCGAGGGCTGGCAGGACAAGGCGAAGGATCTCGTCGAGCTGCAGGACCTGATCTGGGCGGAGTGAGTGCTCCGGCCCCACCCCTCTCCGTCATTCCGGGGCGCCGCGAAGCGGCGAGCCCGGAATCCATTTTCCCACGCATTCTGTGGCCCGATGGATTCCGGGCTCGATGCTGCGCATCGCCCCGGAATGACGGCCGGGCCTGGTGGCTTCAGCACGGGCGCCGCGCTACCTGCGCGATGAGTCCTGCCGTCGCCTCCCGAATGGGCTCTCACGCTTTATCGATGAAATTTTGAGCAATTCTCCGTCTTTGTATGCAAGCAGGAACTGCGCCGCTCTCCGGAAAATCAGGCAAAAATCAAAAAGATCAAGTGAGATCAGTTGATTAGCGCGAGACTAACGCCTCGTTAAGCTCTGGCACGAACCTTGCGAATCCAGTTCCAACCAGAAACTTTTGTGTTGGAGCGATTTCATGAAGCGCCGCGATTTCCTCAAGTCCGTTTCCGGATTGGCCGCAGGCGCGGCGCTTCCGGCCATGCCGTCCGTGATCTCCTCGGCCAAGGCCGACGCTCGCTCGGAGACGCTGCTGATCGTCTCGGAGGGCGGCCCCAACAATCTCGATATCCACGGCGTCGGCACCAACGTGCCCGGCTATGAGGTGTCCTGGAATTGCTACGACCGGCTGATCAGCCACGAGATGAAGAGCGGTCCCGGCGGCGTGCCCTATTACGACCGCGACAAGTTCAAGGGCGAGCTCGCCGAGGACATGAAGATCGACGACATGTCGGTCACCTTCAAGCTGAAGAAGAACGCCAAATTCCACGATGGCGCGCCGGTCACCGCCAAGGACGTGAAGTGGTCGTTGGACCGTGCCGTCAGCGTCGGCGGCTTCCCGACCTTCCAGATGAGCGCGGGCTCGCTGACCAAGCCCGAGCAGTTCGTCGTGATCGACGACTACACCGTGCGCGTCGATTTCCTGAAAAAGGACAAGCTGACGATTCCCGATCTCGCGGTGATCGTGCCCTGCATCGTCAACTCCGAGCTGGTGAAGAAGAACGCCAGCGAGAAGGATCCCTGGGGTCTCGAATTCACCAAGCAGCAGACCGCGGGCTCCGGCGCCTACAAGGTGACGAAGTGGACCGCCGGCACCGAAGTGATCATGGAGCGCAACGAGGATTGGGTCGGCGGGCCCTTGCCGAAGATCAAGCGCGTGATCTGGCGCATGGTGCCGCAGGCGGGCAATCGCCGTGCGCTGCTGGAGCGCGGCGACGCCGACATCTCCTACGAGCTGCCGTTCAAGGATTTCCAGGAGATGAAGGCGAGCGGCAAGCTCAACGTGGTGTCGCTGCCGTTCTCCAACGGCATCCAGTATATCGGCATGAACGTCACCAAGCCGCCGTTCGACAACGTCAAGGTGCGGCAGGCGATCGCCTATGCGCTGCCCTACCAGAAGATCATGGACGCGGTGCTGTTCGGGCTCGGCAATCCGATGTTCGGCGCCGCCAAGGACAAGCCGACCGAGGTCGCCTGGCCGCAGCAGCACAAATACAACACCGACATGGAGAAGGCGAAGGCGCTGCTGACGGAGGCCGGCTACGCCAACGGTTTCGAGACCACGATCTCGTTCGACCTCAATTTCGCCGGCGTCAACGAGCCGCTCTGCGTGCTGGTGCAGGAATCGCTCGCCCAGCTCGGCATCAAGACCACCATCAACAAGGTGCCCGGCGCCAACTGGCGCACCGAATTGAACAAGAAGGAGATGCCGCTCTTCACCAACGTGTTCTCGGGTTGGCTCGATTACCCCGAGTACTTCTTCTACTGGTGCTATCACGGCAACAATTCCGTCTTCAACACCATGAGCTACAAGTCGGCGGAGATGGACAAGCTGATCGACGGCGCGCGCGTCGCGGCCGCGAGCGGCGACACCGCGACCTACGATACCGACGTGAAGGGTTTCGTCGATCTCGCCTACAGCGACATCCCGCGCATCCCGCTGTACCAGCCCTTCGTCAACGTCGCGATGCAGAAGAACATCAGCGGCTACCAATACTGGTTCCACCGCCGCCTGGACTACCGCGCGATGGCAAAGGGGTGAGGTGTCATGCTGATGGTCGGCGACGCATCGGCATGTGTTGGTCTCTTCCACTGGAGTGAGGTGGGCACTGTCATCTCATTCCCTCCCCCCTTGTGGGGTCCGAGGCGAGCGAAGCTCGCTCTCGAGGGCAGGGAGGGGGGTAGCCACGAACTCCGACCCCTCCCGGAGCCACCCCCCTCCCTAGCCCTCCCCCACAAGGGGGGAGGGAACGCAGCTGAGCAGGTCGTTCGAATTTGCTTCCAATGGCTAGGCAGAAGGAGAGCACTCCCATGCTGACCATGATCGGCAAGCGCCTGATGTTCGCGATACCCTCGCTGATCGGCGTCGTCATCGTCACCTTCCTGCTGACGCGCGCGCTGCCTGGTGATCCCGCCGCGTATTTCGCCGGTCCCGCCGCGACGAAGGAGGCCGTCGAGCAGATCCGGAAGAAGCTCGGTCTCGACCGGCCGCTGATCGAGCAGTTCTTCCGCTACACCACCGATCTCGCCCATGGCGATTTCGGCAACTCGCTCACCACAGGCCAGCCGGTCGCGGCCGAGATCCGCAACCGCCTGCCGGCCTCGGCCGAGCTGACGCTGCTCGGCCTCATCGTCTCGATCGTGATCGCCATTCCGCTGGGCGTGCTGGCGGCGACGCGGCCGGGGTCATGGGTCGATCACCTCTGTCGGGTCACGACGACGGCGGGCGTCTCGCTGCCGGTGTTCTTCACCGGCCTCGTTCTCGTTTACGTTTTCTATTTCCGGCTCGGCTGGTCGCCCGCGCCGCTCGGCCGTCTCGACGTGTTCTACAGCGCGCCGCCGACGGTGACCGGCTTCTATCTGATCGACACCCTGATCGCGCGTGACCTCGAGGCGTTCCGCTCGGCGCTGAGCCAGCTCATTCTTCCGGCGACGACGCTTGCGATCTTCTCGCTGGCACCGATCGCGCGCATGACCCGCGCCTCGATGCTGGCGGTGCTCGCCTCCGAATTCGTCCGCACCGCGCGCGCCAGCGGCCTGTCGCCGGCGACCGTCATCGTCACCTATGCCTTCCGCAACGCGATGCTGCCCGTGATCACCACGCTCAGCATGGTGTTCTCGTTCCTGCTCGGTGCGAACGTGTTGGTGGAAAAAGTGTTCGCCTGGCCCGGCATCGGCTCCTACGCGGTGGAAGCGCTGATCTCGTCGGACTTCGCGCCGGTGCAGGGTTTCGTGCTGACCATGGCGGTCATGTACGTGCTGCTCAATCTGGTGATCGACATTTTGTACGGCGTGATCGATCCGCGCGTCAGGTTGGAGGGCTAAATCATGAGCTCCGTTGCGCCTGCGGTTGAACCGGTCGGTCCCGCCCGTACCTCGGGACTGGTCGCGATCCTCGAACAGACCCGCTACGTTCTCGGCGAAAACAAGGTCACGGGTTTTGCTTTCGCGCTGCTGATCGTGATCCTGATCGCGGCGATCTTCGGTCCCTATGTGGTGCCGTATGATCCGCTCGCCTCCGACACCGCCGCGGCGTTGAAAGCGCCATCGGCCGCGCACTGGTTCGGGACCGATCAGCTCGGCCGCGACATCTTCAGCCGCGTCGTCGTGGCGACGCGGCTCGATACGTTCATCGCGGTCGCCTCCGTCGTGCTGGTGTTCCTGATGGGCGGCCTCGCCGGTATCGCAGCGGGCTACTTTGGCGGCTGGACCGACCGCATCGTCGGCCGCATCGCCGACACCATCATGGCGTTTCCGCTATTCGTGCTGGCGATGGGCATCGTCGCGGCGCTCGGCAACACGGTGCAGAACATCATTCTTGCGACCGCGATCGTGAACTTCCCGCTCTATGCCCGCGTCGCGCGTGCCGAGGCCAATGTCCGCCGCAATGCCGGCTTCGTGCAGGCCGCGCGCCTGTCCGGCAACGGTGAATTCCGCATCCTGCTGGTGCACATCCTGCCCAACATCATGCCGATCATGATCGTGCAGATGTCGCTGACCATGGGCTACGCCATCCTCAATGCCGCCGGCCTGTCCTTCATCGGCCTCGGTGTCCGCCCGCCGACTGCCGAATGGGGCATCATGGTCGCGGAAGGCGCGGGCTTCATGGTCTCTGGCGAATGGTGGATCGCACTGTTCCCCGGCCTTGCTTTGATGATCGCCGTGTTCTGCTTCAACCTCCTCGGCGACGGCCTCCGCGACATCGTCGATCCGCAGCGGAGGACGTAGGTGATGGTTCCTTCACCTCCAAATTCCCCGTCGAAATTGTCCAATGAATCCAACGCCCTTCTACTGTGCATGGGGTTGTTTTCGACCTTTTTGAGTGACGGGAGCCATCCATGACCGCCCAGCCGCTCCTCGACGTCCAGGACCTCACGGTCGAATTCACCACCCGCCGCGGCATCGTGAAGGCGGTGCAGCACGTCAACATCTCCGTCGCCAAGGGCGAGACGCTGGCCATCGTCGGCGAGTCCGGCTCCGGCAAGTCGGTGACGTCCTATGCGGTGATGCGCATCCTCGACCGGGCGGGGCGGATCGCCGACGGCTCGGTGATGTTCTCCGGCATCGACGTGAAGGCTGCGACCGAAGACCAGATGCGCGACCTGCGCGGCCGCGAAGTCTCGATGATCTTCCAGAACCCGCGCGCTGCACTGAACCCGATCCGCAAGGTCGGCGACCAGATCGAGGACGTGCTGCGCACCCATGTGCAGCAGGCCCAGGTCGCCGATCACGGTGAGAAGGCGATCGAGGCGCTGGAGCAGGTCAAGATCGCCCGCCCGCGCGAGCGCTACCACGCCTATCCGTTCGAACTGTCCGGCGGCATGTGCCAGCGCGTCGTCATCGCGCTGGCGCTGGCCTGCAACCCGCAGCTCCTCATCGCGGACGAGCCGACCACGGGCCTCGACGTCACCACCCAGAAGGCGGTGATGGATTTGATCGTCGAGCTGACCAGGCGCCGCGCGATGTCGACCATCCTGATCACGCATGATCTGGGTTTGGCCGCCGCCTATTGCGACCGCGTCGTGGTGATGGAGAAGGGCCGCGTGGTCGAGACCGCCGCGGCCGCCGATATCTTCGCCAATCCGCAGCACCCCTATACGAAGAAGCTGATGCGCGCGACGCCGCGGCTCGGCGTGAGCTTGCGGGATCTGTTGCCGGAGGAGGAGGGGGCTTCCTTCGCCTCTCCCCGCGTGCGGGGAGAGGCCGACGCGCAAAGCGCGGCGGTGAGGGGGACTCTCCAAGCACCGTGCTCGCGGAGACTCCCCCTCACCCCAACCCTCTCAGCGCGAGCGAAGCTCGTCGCGACCCCGCAAGCGGGGAGAGGGGGAAGAGCGAACAGCCTCTCCTTCTCATCGAAAAGCTCGTGAAAGAGTATCCCCGCCAGGGCGCCACGGCCACGCTCGGCAAATTGTTCGGCCGCAAGCCGCCGGTGGAGCCGGATGTATTCCGCGCCGTCGACGGCATCAGCTTCTCGATCGGCCATGGCGAGAGCGTCGGGCTCGTCGGCGAATCCGGCTGCGGCAAATCGACCACCTCGATGATGGTGATGCGGCTCCTGGAGCAGACCTCCGGCCTGATCCAGTTCGACGGCGAGGACATCGGCGGCATCGCGCCGGCCTCGTTTGCCCGGCTGCCTCAGCGCAGCCGCATCCAGATGGTGTTCCAGGACCCGACCGACAGCCTCAATCCGCGCTTCACCGCCGCGCGCGCCATCGCCGACCCGATCATGCAGCTCGGCGACGTCAGGGGCCGCGACGCGCTGCGCGCCCGTTGCGAGGAGCTGGCCACCATGGTCGGCCTGCCGCACAATCTGCTGGATCGGTTCCCGCACCAATTGTCCGGGGGCCAGAAGGCCCGTGTCGGCATCGCCCGGGCGATTGCCCTGCACCCGAAACTCGTCATCCTGGACGAGCCGACCGCGGCGCTCGACGTCTCGGTCCAGGCCGTGGTCCTCAATCTGCTCCAGGACCTCAAGGCGCGGCTAGGTATGAGCTATCTGTTCGTCTCGCATGATTTGAACGTAGTGCGCTTGCTGTGCGATCGTGTCATTGTGATGCGGACGGGTCGAATCGTCGAGGAAGGCTCTTCCGAGAGGGTTTTGAGCGATCCGCAGGACGACTACACCAAGGAGCTGCTGACGGCGATCCCGCATCCGCCGTTGCCGGTACACTGATTGTTTGGGAGCGTGATGGCCGAGCCGCTGGACGACTATATCGACGCTGTTTCCAAAGCGCTGGCACTGCCGGTCGAGGAAGCCTGGAGGCCGGCGGTTCGCGCCAATCTCGAAGTGTCGCTGCGGCTCGCCCGCCTCGTCGACGAATTCGCGCTGCCGGACGAGACCGAGCCGGCGCCCATCTTCTCCGTCTGACGTCGCCATGACCACCAAGCCAGAGATGAGTGCTGTCGATATCGCCAAAGCGGTGGCTGGCGGCAAGATGTCCGCCCTCGCTGCCACCGAAGCCGCGCTTGCGCGCATCAAGCAGCACGACACCATCCTCAATTCCTTCACCGACGTCACCGCCGAGCGCGCCCTTGCGAAAGCGCATGCGATCGACGCCGACATTGCCGCCGGCAAGGAGGTCGGCCCGCTCGCCGGCGTGCCCTTCGCGGTGAAGAATCTGTTCGATGTCGCGGGCCTCTCGACCCGTGCCGGCTCGAAGATCAACCGCGACCTCGCGCCCGCCAAGCGCGACGCCACCTTGATCGAGCGGCTGGAAGCGGCCGGCGCGGTTCTGGTCGGCGCGCTCAACATGGGCGAGTACGCCTACGACTTCACCGGCGAGAACATTCACGACGGTCCATCGCGCAATCCGCACGACACGACGCGCATGAGCGGCGGCTCCTCCGGCGGCTCCGGCAGCGCCGTCGGCGGCGCGCTAGTGCCGATCGCGCTGGGCTCGGACACCAACGGCTCGATTCGCGTACCGTCCTCGTTCTGCGGCATCTTTGGCCTGAAGCCGACCTATGGCCGGCTGTCGCGGGCGCGGTCGTTTCCGTTCGTCGCGAGCTTCGATCATCTCGGCCCGTTCGCGCGCTCCGTCACCGATCTCGCGCTCGCCTACGATGCGATGCAGGGGCCGGATGCGGGCGATGCCGCCTGCACCACACGCGGTCTGGAGCCGACGGTGCCGCTGCTCGCCAATCCGGTCTCGGACCTGCGTATCGCGATCGCCGGCGGTTACTTCCAGAAGAACGTGTTTGCCGAGGCGGTCGAAGCCGTCAGCCGCGTCGCCAAGGCGCTCGGCGCGACGCAAATCGTGGATGTGCCCGAAGCCGCGCGTGCCCGCGCGGCGGCTTACGTCATCTCCACCACCGAAGGTGCCTCGCTGCATCTCGACCGCCTGCGCAAGCGCCCGAACGATTTCGACCCCGCCGTGCGCGACCGCCTGATCGCGGGCGCCATGGTGCCCGCGCCGCTGGTGGATCGCGCGCAAAAATTCCGCCGCTGGTATCGCGCGCAGTTTTCCGAAATCTTCAAATCGGTCGACGTGCTGCTGGCGCCGGCGACGCCGTGCACTGCGCCAAAGCTCGGGCAGGTGAATTTCAATCTCGACGGCGTCGAACTGCCGGTGCGCGCCAATATCGGCATCCACACCCAGCCGATCTCCTTCATCGGCCTGCCCGTGGTCGCGGTGCCGGTGCCGCTCGAGCCGCTGCCGATCGGCGTGCAGATCATCGCCGCGCCCTGGCGCGAGGACATCGCGTTGCGCGTCGCGCATACGTTGGAACGGATGGGCGTTGTCGCAGCGCCAGCCCCGAGAGGATTCTGAGATGGAGATCGATCTCCCAGAGGTGATCGCGGAAGTCAAAGCCGCATTCGATCGTTATGAGCAGGCCCTAGTCACCAACGACGTAACCGTGCTCAGCGAGCTGTTCCGCAACGATCCCCGCACGCTGCGCTACGGCATCGGCGAGAACCTCTATGGCTATGAGGCGATCTCCGGCTTCCGCGCCGGCCGCTCGCCGGTCGGCCTCAACCGTCGCACCGCGAAAACCGTCATCAGCAGCTATGGCCGCGACACGGCCGTCGCCTCCACCCTGTTCTATCGCGACACGGCGCCCGGCAAGGTCGGCCGGCAGATGCAGACCTGGATTCGCTTCCCGGAGGGCTGGCGCGTCGTCGCCGCCCATGTCAGCATCATCGACGAGTCGAAAGAGACCTGATCGAATGACGCTTGACGACCTTCCGCAGGGAACTCTGCCGGCCGAGCCGGTGGTGCCCCGCGTCGACCGGGCTCTGCCGTCGGTGCAGAAGGTCACGCGCGCCGAGGAGCTGCGCCTTCAGCTCGCCGACGAGATCGTGCGCGGAGCCCTGGCTCCCGGCTCGCCGCTGGACGAGACCGACATCGCGCGGCGTTTCAACGTCTCGCGCACGCCGGTGCGCGAGGCCCTGCGCCAGCTGGTGGCGAGCGGCCTCGTCGAGGCCCGGCCGCATCGCGGCGCGGTGGTGGCGCAGCCGTCGATCGAACGGCTGAAGAGCATGTTCGAGGCGATGGCGGAGCTGGAGGCGCTGTGCGCCGGCCTTGCGGCCGAGCGCATGTCCGCCGCCGAACGCCACGGCCTGGAGGCCATCCACGAAGAGCTGCGTGTCCTCAGCTACACCGGCAATCCCGATCGCTTCCACGAGGTCAACGAGCGCTTCCACAACGCGATCTATGCCGGCTCGCAGAACGGCTACATCGCCGAGATCACGCTGGGGACCCGCGTCCGCGTGCAGCCGTTCCGCCGTGCCCAGTTCCGCAACCTCGGCCGTCTCGCCAAATCGCAAGCGGAGCACGACAGCGTCGTCGTCGCCATCATGCGCGGCGACAAGCAGGGCGCCGCCGCCGCCATGCGCGCGCATATCGAGCTGGTGCGCGGGGAGTATGAAATCTACGCGGTGTCGGTGTAGGCGACGCGCACTCCGTGCCGTAGGGTGGGCAAAGGCGCAAAGCGCCGTGCCCACCACCTGGCTGGTGGTAATGGTGGGCACGCTACGCTTTGCCCACCCTACGAGAGCTACGCCGTGGCCGCCTCCGCCATATACGCGCGCCAACCGCCGTAGCTTGTGATGTCTCGCGCTTCGCCGAGCACTTCCGGCTCGACGAGAAAGCCCTTCACGCTGCGGCCGTCGGCGAGCCTGATGGTGCCGATCGCCATCGGCGCCGGAATCGCGTTGACGAACTTGCCGAACGCAGCCGCAGAAAGCGACCAGATCTCCAGCTCGATGGCCGCGCCTTTGCCGGCTGCGACGCGCAGCATGCCCGGCTTCGGTGGTGTGGTCGGAAGCGCATAGAGTTTGTAGTCCGCCGCCGTCCTGGTCGCCTCGATCAGCTTTCCGTTCAGCGCCTTCAGCTCGCCGTTCAGCGCCATGCCGGACAGATGCGCGCCGACGACGGCGATCGGAATCTCGTCGATGCCGCCTGCGGCAAGCGGCGCGAGCGCGGGTTGCGCGACGCCCTTCGCGCCGACGCTCAGCCTGGTATCCGCATGGAACACGCGGCCGATGCTCGCAAGCAGCGCATCGCGGCCGGCCGGCGCCAGCAGCGTGATCCCGAACGGGATGCCGTCGGCGCGCATCGATGCCGGCACGGCGAGGCCGCAGAGGTCGAGCAGGTTGACGAAATTGGTGTAGGTGCCGAGCCGGCTGTTGAGCTCGATCGGGTTGGCCAGCACCTGCGCGGTCGTATACGCGGTCGGCGCCGTCGGCAGCACCAGCGCATCGATATTGGCAAAGGTGCGCTCGGCGATCTTGCGCAGGCCCTGCAGGCGATAGAGCGCGGAGAAGGTGTCCGCCGCCGTCAGCCGCGCACCGGCCGCGGTGATCTCGCGCGTCACCGGATGGATCATATCGGGCGCGGACGCCAGCAGGTTCTTGATCACGAGATAGCGCTCGGCAACCCAGGGCCCTTCGTAGAGCAGTCGCGCCGTCTCGTAGAACGGCTCGAGGTCGAATTCGACCAGCGTCGCGCCGAGCGCAGTCCAGCGCTTCAGCGCCTCGCCATAAGCGGCTTCCGCCTTCTTGTCGCCGAAGAAGATCAGCTGCCCGTTGCGCGGCACGCCGAGGCGCAGGTTTGCGGGGAACGGCGTCAGCGCGCCGAGCGGCCGGTCGCGCGAGAATGGATCGGCCTGGTCAGGTCCCGCCATCACGGAGAGTGCGAGTGCAGCATCGTCCACCGTCAAGGCGAATACCGAGATGCAGTCGAGCGTGCGGCAGGCAGGCACGAGTCCCGCGGTCGAGATCATGCCGAGGCTTGGCTTCAGCCCGACGATGTTGTTGAGCATGGCCGGCACGCGGCCGCTGCCGGCGGTGTCGGTGCCGAGCGTCAGCGGCACCAGCCCGGCGCCGAGGGCGGTCGCCGAGCCCGAGCTGGAGCCACCGGGAATCAGATCCTCGCGAATCGAATTTTTGGGAATGCCGTAGGGCGAGCGTACGCCGACGAGGCCGGTTGCGAACTGGTCGAGATTGGTCTTGCCGATGATGATGGCGCCGGCCGCGCGCAGGCGCTCCACCGCGGTCGAGTCATGGGTCGGTGTGTAGGAGAAGGCGGGGCAGGCCGCCGTGGTCGGAAAGCCCAGCGCGTCGATGTTGTCCTTCACCGCGACCGGGACGCCATAGAGCGGCATGCTGGCGGCATCCGGGCGCGCGGCAAGCTTTTCAGCTTCCGCGATCGCGTCCTTCTCGTCGCGCAGGCTGATGAAGACGGCGGGATCGTTGTGGTCGCGGATGCGCTGGTAGCTGCGCGCGATCGTCTGTGCCGGCGTGAGCGTGCCCGCGCGATGCGCGGCCACAATCGCGGCGATCGTTTCAGGCTGTTCAGCCCCCATTTTCAGCCCTCATGGCGACAAAACTCCGGCAACATGTCCTCACCCGGATTGAAGCAAGCGATGTGCCATTGTGTACAGAATCCGGGCAGCGCGGCTGCTCCGGATATTATCGGGAGATCAGTAGGTTGGGGGATATTTCGGCGGCCGGGCGGGGCATCGCGCCAACGCCTTGTTCCGGGCATTTGCGCAAATTTTGGGCAGTCTGGATCAGGTGAAGCCAGCGAGGATCTGGAGCAGCCGCTCCCGGTTCTCCTTGCCGATCTTCGCCTCGACATGGCGCTCGTGCTCGTCGGCGAGCCGCTTGAACTTCGCCAGCGCCGTCTCGCCCTGGGCGGTGAGGTGCAGGGCGTGGGAGCGCCGGTCCGCCTTCGACTTGACCCGTTTCACCAGCTTGCGGTGTTCGAGGCTGTCGAGCAGATGCACAAGCCGGGCGCGCTCGATGCCGAGGCGCTTGGCCACCGCCATCTGCGACAGGCCCGGATTGGCGCCGATTACCGTCAGCACCGAATATTGCGTCGGCCGGATGTCGACCCCGCCCAGCGTCTTGATGAAGTCCTGAAAGATCCAGATCTGGAAACGCCGCACCGCGTAGCCGGCGTGTCCGACCAGCGCGTCGAGCCCTATCTCGTCCGCGTCGTTCCGCCGCGCCGCGCCGTTGCCGGCGCGTTTGCGTGGGGAAGTTTGGGCTACCGTGGCTGTCACGTCGCGTCTCCTGCCATGCATCCCTTGTAGCGCCTCGGACGGCCGTGCGGAAGATTGTTGTTGACGACAACAATTGTCGTGCCCAACATTATGGCCAAGGCAGAATGGCCAAGGCAGTCCGGAACGAGGCTGCGGCCGATCCGGACATCCGGGCGGAGGAGGAAACACATGACAGCCGCCTTACGCGGTGACGCGTCAAGTCTGTTCGCAGCGCCCAAGACGATCGCCGAGCATCGCGCCGACGGCAGCATCGTGCTGCGCTCGCCGGAGCCGTTGCACGACAGCGCGCGCTGCATCGGCGACTGGCTGGAGCAATGGGCGCGGCAGACGCCCGATGCGATCTTCCTCGCCGAGCGCGGCAATGCCGAAGCGCCATGGACCACGGTCACCTACGCGCAGGCATTGCGGCAGGTGCGTGGCGCGGCGTCATGGATCCTGTCGCAAGGCCTCAGCGCCGAACGCCCGCTCGTGATCCTCTCCGACAACAGTATCGACCATGCGCTGCTCGCGCTTGCGGCGCAGCATGTCGGTGTGCCCTCCGCCGCGATCTCGCCGGCCTATTCGCTGATGTCCAGGGATTTCGACAAGCTCAAGAGCATGATCGCGCTGCTCGAGCCGGGCGCGATCTACGTCTCCGCGACGAAGCCGTTCGCGGCGGCGCTGGCCGCGATCGGGCCGCTGCACAAGGCGCAGATCATCAGCGGCAACGGCGCTGACGCCGACGCACTCGCCTTCAGCGCCGTTGCGGCAACGCCCGAAATTGCCGACGTCGCAAAAGCCTTTGCCGCGGTGACGCCGGACACGATCGCAAAATTCCTGTTCACGTCAGGCTCGACCGGCACGCCGAAAGCCGTCATCAACACCCAGCGCATGCTGACCTCGAGCCAGCAGGCCAAGGCGCAGACCTGGACCTTCCTCGAACAGGCTGGCAGCGATCTCGTCATTCTCGACTGGCTGCCCTGGAGCCACACCTTCGGCGCCAACCACAATTTCAACCTGGTGCTGCGCAACGGCGGCTCACTCTATATCGACGGCGGCAAGCCTGCGCCCGGTCTCTTTGCGACGTCGCTCGCGAACCTGAAAAGCGTGATGCCGACGGTCTATTTCAACGTGCCGCGCGGCTTCGACATGCTGATCGCGGCATTGCGCGGTGACGAAGCGTTGCGCCGCCGCTTCTTCAGCGAGGTGAAGTTCGCCTTCTACGCGGGCGCAGCGCTGCCGCAGAACCTGTGGGACGCGCTCGAACAATTGTCCGTCGAAACCGTCGGCCGCCCGCTGCCGATGGTGTCGGCCTGGGGCTCGACGGAAACCTCGCCGCTGGCGACCGACTGCCATTTCCTCGCCGAGCGCTCCGGCAATATCGGCGTGCCGATACCCGGTACCGAGCTGAAGCTCGTCACCTCCGGCGACAAGCTGGAAGTGCGCGTGCGCGGCCCCAACGTCACGCCGGGTTACTGGAAGGCGCCCGAGCTGACCAGGCAGGCGTTTGACGACGAGGGCTTCTATCTCATCGGGGATGCGGTGAAGCTTGCTGATAGCGCGCGGCCGGAGCGCGGCCTGTTCTTCGACGGGCGTGTCGCGGAGGACTTCAAGCTCAATTCCGGCACCTGGGTCAGCGTCGGCACGCTGCGGCTCGCCGGCATCGCCGCGCTGGCGCCGCTCGCGCAGGACATCGTCGTCGCCGGTCATGGCGGCGACGAGGTGCGCTTCCTGGTGTTCCCGAACATCCCGGCGTGCCGTGGGCATGCCGGTTTGCCGGAGACGGCCGATGTGAATGATGTGCTGGCACATGACAAGATCAGGGGTGCGATCGCTCAGGGGCTTGCGAAGCTGAAGCAGCAGGGCGCCAATTCCTCCGGCCACGCCACGCGCGCGCTGCTGCTCGCCGAACCGCCATCGGTCGACGGCGGCGAGATCACCGACAAGGGCTACATCAACCAGCGCGCGGTGCTGACGCGACGCGCGGAGGCGGTGGCGCGGCTGAATGACGATGCGGCGGGGGAATGGATTGGCTGCGTCGGGTGAATTGACCCCGGAGGCGGCGCCTCATCGAGACGATGACGCAACCGCGTAATAGCGCAGTCCAGGTCGTCTCGCTATCATTCCGGGGCGCGCCTCTTGGCGCGAACCCGGAATCCATTTCACCGCAGGGGCTGTTGCACGATGGATTTCGGGTTCGCGCTACGCGCGCCCCGGAATGACGAGCTTGGCGCGAGACAGAGTGCCAATAGGCCAGCCAACCTGCCGCAATATCCTGCTCGATTCTTTTGTTGCCTAAGCAACTAATTTGTGCGAACCGTTCCGGACAAGGATGACGGTGGACGAACCGCCGCGTCTGATCTCGGAGGAAACGATGCTCGGCAGGAATGGTGCCGCGGGCAAATGCCGGCGCATGCCTGAAAGCGGCGATGCGGCGCGCTTCACGCGCGGTGCGTCAGGCGGTGCTGCCGCCCGTCACCGCGCCGAGATTTTCGTGCAGCCGGCGGAGCAGATCGATCAGCACCTCGCGCTCGTCCTTGCTCAGGCAGGACAGCAGGCGCCGTTCGCGCTCGAACGCTGCGACGATCACCTTGTCATGGGTGGCGCGTCCTCTCGCCGTCAGCGCGATCGAATGGGTGCGACCGTCATTCGGGTCGGTGCGGATCGACACCAGCCCGCGCTTCTCGAGGCCGGCAAGCGTCCGGCTCACCGGCCCCTTGTCGAAGCCGATGACGTGGCAGATGCGCGAGGCGGGAATGCCGGGCTCGATCGCCAGCAGCGACATGATCCGCCATTCCGTGACGTTGACGCCGAACTCGCGCTGGTAGAACGCGGTCGCGCTGTTCGAGAGCTTGTTGGCGATGAAGGTGATGAAGGCCGGGACGTAACGATCGAGATCAAGCGTCGGGCCGGTCTCGGCGGGCGCGGGCTTTTGGCGGGCTCTGGTCGAGGACGGCGGCATATCGGGCTTCTGACTCGCGTGGTGCCCGAAGACCTAAGGGCAAGCGCGGCCCTTTCACAAGATCAAAATGAGGGAGGACTTCCATGAGCGTACCCGGCTCCGCCGCATCAGGCGTCCCGCATCTCGACGTCGATCCCTTCGACATGAATTTTTTTGCCGACCCCTATCCCACGCACGAGCTGCTGCGGGAGGCGGGGCCGGTGGTCTATCTCGACAAGTGGAACGTCTATGGCGTGGCGCGCTATGCCGAGGTCCACGCCGTGCTGAACGATCCCGCGACGTTCTGCTCCAGCCGCGGCGTCGGCCTCTCCGATTTCAAGAAGGAGACGCCGTGGCGGCCGCCGAGCCTGATCCTCGAGGCCGATCCGCCCGCGCACACCCTGACCCGCGCCGTGCTGTCAAAGGTGCTGTCGCCGACGGTGATGAAGCAGGTGCGCGACCGCTTTGCCGCGGCGGCCGAGGGGCGGGTGGACGCGTTGATCGAAAAGCGCAGCTTCGATGCGATCGCCGACCTCGCCGAGGCCTATCCGCTCTCGATCTTCCCGGATGCGCTCGGGCTGAAATCCGAGGGGCGCGAGCATCTGATTCCCTACGCGAGCGTCGTGTTCAACGCGTTCGGGCCGCCCAACCAGTTGCGCCAGGAGGCGATCGCGCGCTCGACGCCTCATCAGGCCTATGTCGCCGAGCAATGCCAGCGCGAGAACCTCGCGCCCGGCGGCTTCGGCGCCTGCATTCATGCCCAGGTCGACGAGGGCGCGATCACCGCAACTGAAGCGCCGCTGCTGGTGCGCTCGCTGCTCTCGGCCGGCCTCGACACCACCGTCAACGGCATCGGCGCGGCCGTCTATTGCCTCGCTCGCTTTCCGGAGCAATGGCAGCGCCTGCGCGGCGATCTCTCGCTCGCGCGCAGCGCCTTCGAGGAAGCGGTTCGTTTCGAAAGCCCGGTGCAGACCTTCTTCCGCACCACCACACGTGAGGTCGAACTGTCGGGCGCGACGATCGGCGAAGGTGAGAAGGTGCTGATGTTCCTTGCCGCCGCCAATCGCGATCCGCGCCGCTGGGACAAGCCCGACAGCTATGACGTCACCCGCCGCTCGTCCGGCCATGTCGGATTCGGCTCCGGCATCCACATGTGCGTCGGCCAGCTCGTCGCGCGCCTCGAAGGCGAAGTGATGCTGACGGCGCTGGCGCGGCGCATCGCGAAGATCGAGATCACGGGCGAGCCGAAACGCCGCTTCAACAACACGCTACGCGGGCTCGACAGCCTGCCTGTGACCATCACCCCGGCCTGACGAGGAGCCTCGATGCCTGCCATTACTTTCATCCATGCCGACGGCAAGTCCGACCGTGTCGAGACCTCGGGCGGCGAGAGCGCCATGCAGGCCGCGACCCGCCATGGCCTCGACGGTATCCTGGCCGAGTGCGGCGGCAATGCCATGTGCGCGACCTGCCACGTCTATGTCGATGAAGCCTGGCTCGCGCGCCTGACCGCGATGGCAGATGACGAAGACGCGCTGCTCGACGGCACCGCCACCGAGCGACTGCCGAACAGCCGGCTGTCCTGCCAGATCATGATCACGCCCGCGCTCGACGGGCTCGTGCTGAGACTGCCGGAACGACAGGTCTGAATTCCAAACGTGCCGGCGACGACCGGCGCGACACACATAAGGGGAGGGAACGATGAAACACCTGAAATGGACGCTCGCGCTGGCCGCAAGCCTCGTGAGCGGCGCAGCAAGCGGCGAAATCTCCGACAACGTCGTGCGCATCGGCGTGCTCAACGACATCTCCGGCATCTTCCAGGACACCAACGGCATGGGCTCGGTCGAAGCCGCGCGCATGGCGGCCGAGGATTTCAACGGCGGGGGTAAGAACATCAAGGTCGAGATCGTCTATGCCGACCACCAGAACAAGGCCGATGTCGGCAATGCGATTGCGCGCAAATGGCTCGATGTCGAGGGCGTCGATGCCATCGTCGACGTGCCGAATTCTGCGGTCGGCCTCTCCATCAACACGCTGCTGCGCGACAGCCGCATGACTTTCCTGGCGTCGTCCACGGCGAGCTCGGATCTCACCGGCAAGGCCTGCTCGCCCAACACCATCCAGTGGGTCAACGACACCTGGGCGACCGGCAACACCACGGCGGCCGCGATGGTGTCGCGCGGCGGCAAGGACTGGTACTTCCTCACGGTCGATTTCGCGCTCGGCAAGGGTATCGAGGCCGAAGCGCAGAAATATATCGAGGCGCATGGCGGCAAAGTGATCGGCTCCTCCAAGCACCCGCTCGGCACGTCTGACTTTGCCTCCTTCCTGTTGCAGGCGCAGAGCTCGAAGGCGCAGGTGATTGGCCTTGCCAATGCCGGCGGCGACACCATCAATGTGGTGAAGCAGGCCGCCGAGTTCGGCATTCAGCAAAGCGGGCAGAAGCTCGTCGCCTTCCTGCTCTTCATCAACGACGTCCACGGCATGGGCATCAAGGTCGCGCAGGGGCTCCAGCTCATGGAAGCCTTCTACTGGGACATGAACGACGACACCCGCGCGTTTGCCAAGCGCTTCGGTGCGCGGCCGGGGATGAACGGCAAGATGCCGAGCGGCAACCAGGCCGGCGTCTATGCCTCCACGCTCGCTTATCTCAACGCGGTTGCCGCCACCGGCAGCGACAATGCGAAGGACGCCGTGCCCGAGATGAAGAAGTTCAGGGGCAAGGACAAACTATTCGGCGACACCGCCATCCGTCAGGACGGCCGCGTCGTGCATCCCATGTATCTGTTCGAGGTGAAGAGGCCGGAGGAGTCAAAATACCCTTACGACTATTACAAGCTGGTCTCGACGATTCCGGCGGAGCAGGCGTTTCGCCCGCTTGCGGAGGGCGGTTGCGAGTTGGTGAAGTAGCTGACGTGAGTACGCTCTCCCTTCACCTCTCCCCGCTTGCGGGGAGAGGTCGGATCGCTCTTGCGATCCGGGTGAGGGGGTACAAGTCTCTCGGAGATCTCATGCGTGGAGAGGGGCCCCTCACCCCGACCCTCTCCCCGTAAGAACGGGGAGAGGGAGAAGAGGCGTCCCTACACCACCTTACTACTCCCCTGCGTAATCAGCCTCGCCGCGCGCTGATCTCGCGCGTAGATCCAGAGCCAACTCAGGGCGACGCTGAGGCGGTGGCGGAGGCCGATCAGGAAGTAGATGTGGGCGATGCCCCAGATCCACCACGCGATGGTGCCGCGCAGCTTGATGCGGCCGAAATCGATCACCGCGAGGCGCTTGCCGATCTGCGCAAGGCTGCCAGAGTGCTTGTAGCGGAACGCTCCCTTCGTCTCTCCGCGCAGGCGCGCCTTGACGGTCTCGGCGACGTGCCGCCCCTGCTGTTTGGCGGCGGGCGCGATTCCGGGCACCGGCTTGCCCTCCCAGGCACTGATCGTCACGGTGTCGCCGATGGCAAAGATCTCGGGATGGCCGGGGATCGTCAGGTCGGCCTCGACCTGCACACGGCCGGCGCGATCGGCCGGCACGCCTAGCCATTCGGCGGCGGGCGAGGCGCGCACGCCCGCGGCCCAGATCTTGGTCTTCGCGTCCAGGCGCGTGCCGCCATAGACCACGCCGTCGCGGTCGATCTCGGTGACGGGCTGGCCGAGCACGACCTCGACGCCGATCTTCTCCAGCGACGCCTGTGCATAGGCCGAGAGCTCGTCGGCGAAGCCTGCGAGCACGCGCGGCCCCGCCTCGATCAGCACCACGCGCGCCTTGGTCGTATCGATGTTGCGGAAATCTTCCGGCAGGGTGTGATGCGCCATTTCGGCGATGGTGCCGGCGAGCTCGACGCCGGTGGGGCCGGCGCCGACGATGACGAAGGTCAGCCGCGCCGCGCGCCGGGCAGGATCGGTCTCGCGCTCGGCGCGCTCGAACGCCACCAGGATGTGACGGCGCAAGGTGGTCGCGTCTTCCAGCGTCTTCAGGCCGGGCGCGAACTGCTCCCACTCGTCATGGCCGAAATAGGCGTGACGCGCGCCGGTGGCGAGCACCAGCGTGTCGAACGGCACCTCGCTGCCGTCGTCGATCAGCACGCAGCGCCTGTTAGCATCGACGCCGCTGACCGTCGCAAACAGCGTCGTTACCTCGCGCCGGTCGCGCATGAGATGGCGGACCGGCCAGGCGATCTCGCTGGTCGCAAGCGATGCGGTCGCGACCTGGTAGAGCAGCGGCTGGAACAGATGATGGTTGCGGCGGTCGATCAGCGTGATGTCGACCGGGCGCCCGCCAGCCGGTAGGTCGCCTCCAGCCCGCCGAAGCCGGCGCCGACGATGACGACACGATGGGGTGTGGTGGTCATGATGCGCCCTCGACTCTTGCTGCTTCTCCGCTTCATTTAAGTGCGGAAAGTGACCCGCGGTCCAATAGCCGTCATCAATCGCGGAATAGGCTGGCGCATCGTCATGCCGCGAAAAAGCGCCGCAGCCTCCACCGAAGTGAGTAGAATTATATTTCTTGCCATCGCCGATGGGGGCGAAATATGGTGCAGGGACGGGCGCTGAGCCATTGGCGGCTCGACAGATTTTGCGTTCAATAGAGACAGGCCCGGGGCGGCGATCACCCCGTTTCCGGGATCAATAATAAGGAGGGGAGTGGTTATGAGGACGGCATTCTGGCTGGCGGGCGCAGCGGCGCTGGTGCTGGCAAATCCGGCATTCGCCGGCGACACCATCAAGATCGGTTTCGTCTCGACCTTCAGCGGCCCGACCGCCGTGATCGGCAATGACATGCGCAACTCGTTCGAGCTGGCGCTGGATCATCTCGGCCGCAAGATGGACGGCAAGCCGGTCGAGGTGATCTACGAGGACGACGGCCAGAAGCCCGATGTCGGCAAGCAGAAGACCGAGAAGCTGGTGCAGTCCGACAAGGTCGATTTCATCGTCGGCTATATCTGGTCGAACGTGCTGCTGGCTTCCTTGAAGACCGCGGTGGACTCGCAGACCTTCCTGATCTCGGCCAATGCCGGCCCGTCGCAGCTCGCCGGCGAGCTCTGCTCACCTTACGTGTTCTCCACCTCCTGGCAGAACGACCAGACGCCGCAGGCCATGGGCCTCTACATGAACCAGAAGGGCGTCAAGAGCGTCTTCCTGATCGGGCCGAACTACGCGGCCGGCAAGGACATGCTCGCGGGCCTCAAGAACACCTTCAAGGGTGAGATCAAGGGCGAGGAATACACGGTCTGGCCGAGCCAGCTCGACTTCTCCGCCGAGCTCTCCAAGGCCCGCGCTTCCGGCGCCGAGTCGATCTTCGTGTTCTACCCCGGTGCCGCCGGCGTGCAGTTCCTCAATCAATATACCCAGGCCGGCCTGAAGAGCACGATGCCGCTCTACACCGCCTTTACCGTCGACGAGCTGTCGTTGCCGCTCCAGAAGGAGAACGCGTTAGGGGTTCCCGGCGCGCAGCAGTGGGTGAACGACCTGCCCAACGAGCAGAACAAGCGCTTCGTCGCCGACTACCGCAAGAAGTACCCCAATCTGCGTCCGACCTATTACGGCGCCCAGACCTACGACGCCGCCCAGCTCATCAACAGCGCCGTCGTCGCGGTGAAGGGCGACACCAGCAAGAAGGACGCGATGAAGGCCGAGATGGAGAAGGCCAACTTCAAGTCGCTGCGCGGTGCGTTCAAGTACGGCAACAACCACATCCCGGTGCAGAGCTTCTATCTCCAGGACGTGGTCAAGGACGCCGATGGCCAGCTCGCGCTGAAGACGGTCGCCACCATCGTCGAGAACGACCAGGATCGCTTCCATCAGAAGTGCGCGATGAAGTGAGCTGGTTGGGCGAGCTCTCTCCTCTCCCTCTCCCCGTTCTTACGGGGAGAGGGGCGGGGTGAGGGGCTGTCTCCGCGAGGACGGAGCGAGTCGAATTCCTCGAAATTCCCCACATCGTATTGCGAGCGCAGCCAGAGCCTTTCCGCGGAGGGATTCTGGATTGCTTCGCTGCGCTGGCAACGACGTATTGAGAGAGTGGTGCTCCCGATTGTCATGTCTCTCGCGGAGACTCCCCCTCACCCGGAATCCGCGCTACGCGCGAATTCCGGCCTCTCCCCGCGAGCGGGGAGAGGTGAAGAGCTACACCCGCGGCATGCTCGCGGGCCGCACTTCGCGCGATTGCGCCGCGAGCCTGATCCCGGCATTGGCCGCGCCGAAGCCCTGATAATCCCTTCGTTCGACGATCTCGAAGAAGAAGCGCTCGTCGAAGATGTGGGTGTAGACCTGGAAGAACTCGCCGTCGCCCTCGCGGTCGTAGAGGATGTGGTTGGCGCGCAGCTGCGCCATCAGGTCGGGCGCGAGGTCGTATTTGGCTTCGATGTCGTCGTAGTAATTGTCGGGAATATCCAGAAAGCCCGCGCCGCGGGCGCGCATCGCTGCGACCGCTGCAAAGATGTCTCGGCACGCAAACGCGACGTGCTGCACGCCTGAGCCGAAGAACTCCGAGATGAAGCGGGCCGGCAGGGTGCGGTTGGCGGAGGAGCCGTTGAGCACGAAACGCAGGCTCTGGTCGCCGTTGATGACGGCCTGGCTCTGCACGAGGCCCCTGGGATCGGCGATCTCCATCTGCGGCAGGCGCTTGAGGTCGAGGATGCCGGTGTAGAACAGCAGCCAGGACAGCATCTCGTCATAGGGCATCGACTGCGCGATATGGTCGACGGCGAGCAGCGCGTCCGCGCTCGCCTCGCTCGCAACCGGTTCGAAATCGGTGTCCCAGTTCTTGCCGGCCTGGTCGAGGAAATAAAGCAGGCTGCCGCCGACGCCGTGGATCGCGGGAATCTCCAGCTCGCCCGGCCCGACCGGCTGATAGAAGGTGCGCGCCTTCAATGCTTCGGCGCGCTGCATGGCAAGGCCCGCATTGTCGACGTCGAGCGCGATGGCGCAGACGCCGGGGCCGTGCGTGACGTAGTGCGAATGCGCAAAGCCGTCGGTCTCGCAATTGATGACGAGCTCGACCTTGCCCTGCGACCAGCGCTCCACCGCCTTGCTGCGATGCTCGCCGGTCTTGCGGAATCCGAGCTGCGACAACAGGCGGGCGAGTTCGCCGGCCTTGGTCTCGTTGACGGCAAACTCGATGAAGCCGGTGCCGTGACTTTTGGCCTTCGGCGCCAGTGGTTCGCTGACGAGCTTCGGCCAATCCGGTGCAAGCTGGTCCTCCAGCAGGATCAGCGACCGCAGGCCGTCGATGGCGGTCTGGGCGGCCGAGCCGGCGCGGAACTGGTCGTTGAAAATCTCCAGCGACAGCGGTCCGGCATAGCCGGTCGCCGCGACCGCCGCCATGAATTCGCCGACCGGCAGATCGCCCTGGCCGGGGAACGAGCGGAAGTGCCGGCTCCAGGACAAGATGTCGAGCTCGAGCTTTGGTGCGTCGGCGAGCTGCACCAGAAAGATCTTGTCGCCGGGGATCGAGGCCATTGCGCGGACCGGAAAGCCCGGGGCGAGTGCATGAAAACTGTCGAGGATGACGCCGATCGCGGGATGATCGGCGCGCCGCACGATCTCCCAGGCATCGCGGTAGTCGTTGACGTGCCGTCCCCAGGCCAACGCCTCGTAGCCGACGCGCAAGCCCCGCTTGGCCGCGCGATCGCCGAGCTCGCGAAAATCGTCCGCGGCGCGGTCGATGCCGCCGAGCGAGTTGGGGGAGACGTTGGAGCAGATCAGCAGCAGGTCGGTGCCGAGCTCCTGCATCAAGTCGAACTTGCGCTCGGCGCGGGCAAAGTTGCGCGCGCGCTGCGGCTCCGGCATGCCCTCGAAATCGCGGAACGGCTGGAACGCGCAGATCTTGAGGTTGAGATCGCGGCAGAGCTTTGCGATGTCGCGCGGGCCCGCGCCGAACGACAGCAGGTCGTTCTCGAAGATCTCGACCTCGTCGAAGCCGGCGGCTGCGATGGCGCGCAGCTTTTCGTCCAGCGCCCCTGAGAGAGAGACGGTCGCGATCGAGCGCTTGTTCATGCTGCTGTCTCCTCCATGGCTCCCCCGAGGAAGAGCTGGCCGATGCGGGGATCGTTCAGGATGCGCTTCGCGCCGTCGACCATGCGGGTCTGGCCGAGCTCGAGCACGATGCCGATATCGGAGATCTCCAGCGCCGAGCGCGCGTTCTGTTCGATCATCAGGATAGTGACGCCGCGGTCGCGCAGGTTCTTGAGGATGTCGAAGGTCTGCTGCACCATCAGCGGCGACAGGCCGATCGAGGGCTCGTCGATCAGCACGAGCTTCGGCTCGAGCAGCAGCGAGCGGGCGATCTCGAGCTGCTTCTGCTCGCCGCCCGAGAGCGTCGATGCCTGCTGTGCCGACTTGCGACGGAGCGCCGGAAACAGGTCGAGTGCCGCCTCGATCCGCTTGGGCAGGTCGAGACCCTTTCCGGCGGCGACGCCGCCGAGCTCGACATTGTGGCGCACCGACCGCTCGGGGAAGATGTTGCGGCCCTGCGGAACGTAGCAGATACCGGCATTGAGCAGCGCGCGCTGGCTTAAGTTCGTGACGTCGCGACCGGCAAAACTGACCTTGCCCTCGCGCAGCTTGAGCAGGCCGAAGATCGCCTTGAACACGGTCGACTTACCGGCGCCGTTGGGGCCGATGATGGTGGTGATGGTGGCCTGCGGAACGGAAAACGTCGTGCCGTTCAGGATCGTCATCTTGCCGTAGCCGCCGACGAGATTGTGAACCGAGAGGATCGGGTCGCTCATGGCTCGTGCCCTCAATGTCCCAGATAAGCTTCGATCACGGCCGGGTTCTTGCGGACCTCGTCCGGCCGTCCCATCGCCAGCACCTTGCCTTCCGCCATCACCATCACGCGTGAGCACAGCGACATCACGAACTCCATGTTGTGCTCGATCACGACGAAGGTCGCGTTCTTCTCGCGGTTGATCGCGACCAGCCGGTCCTTCAGGTCCGCCAGCATCGACGGGTTGACGCCGCCGGCGGGCTCGTCGAGCAGCACGAGGCGCGGTCCGCCCATGAAAGCCATGGCGGCATCGAGCAGCTTCTGCTGGCCGTAGGAGAGGCCGCCGGCAGGTTCAGCCGCGAGGTGATCGAGCTTGAAGAAGCCGATCATCTGGTTGGCGGCCTCCGTCAGCCCGGCATCGGAGCGGCCGACCAGGCGCGAGGCCATGTTGCCCTGGTGCTCCTGTCCCGCGAGGATCAAATTCTCGCGCACCGACAGTTTTGGAAACACCTGCAAGAGCTGGAAGGTGCGGCTGACACCGAGCTTGTTGAGCTCGGAGGGGCGCATCCCCGTGACCACCTTGCCGTCGAGCTTCACTTCGCCGCCGGTCGGCGTGAGCTGGCCGAGAATGCAGTTGAATAGCGTGGACTTGCCGCAGCCGTTCGGTCCGATCAGACCGAGGATCTCGCCCTCGCGCACGTCGAAGCTGACGTCGGCGACGGCGCTGATGCCGCCAAAATTCTTCTTGATGTTGGTGACTTCGAGGACCGCAGTCATTGCACCGTCTCCAGCCGGGATTTTGCCACGGCGCGCAGCGCGGAGGCCGCCTTGGTGCGGCGCTCGGCGAGATGGCGGTCGAGGATTCCCAAAATGCCGGTCGGCGACCAGATCAGCAGCAGCATCACCGCGATCGCATAGAGCATCAGGTAATACCCTTCCGTGAAGCGCAGCCATTCCGGCAGCAGCACCGCGATCATCGCGCCCAGGAAGGGGCCGAAATAGAAGCCGGCGCCGCCGACGATCACCATCATCAGGAGATCGAGCGAGAGCGACAGGTTGAACGGCACCGGATCGATATATTGCGTCAGCGGCGCGTAGAGCGCGCCGGCAACGCCGCCAAGCGCCGAGCCGATCGCAAACGCCATCAGCGTGTAGCGCCTTGTGTCGATGCCGAGCGATTGCGCGCGCAGCGGGTTTTCGCGCAGCGCCATGAAGGCGCGGCCCCAGGGCGAGCGGATCAGCCACCACACCGCGAGCGAGACGATCGCGAGCGAGCCGAGGCAGACATAGTAGAAGGGCAGCGGCTTGTTGGTCGCGATTCCGAAGAAATGCGGGCGCGGAATGTTGGAGATGCCGTAGATGCCGCCCGTCAGCCAGCTCTCGTTGCGGAACACGAGGAAGGCCAATGTCGAGAAGGCGAGCGTGACGAAAGCGAGGTAGTGGTGCTGCACGCGCAGCGCGGGATAGCCGAGCACCCAGCCGACGCCGAAGCTCAAGACGATCGCAACCAGGATCGCGACCGGCAGCGGCCAGCCATGGGTGGTCATGATCGCCGCCGCATAGGCGCCGATGCCGACGAAGGCGCCCTGGGCAAGCGAGACCTGGCCGGCATAGCCGAGCGTGAGGTTGAGGCCCATCGCGGCGATGGTCATCACCGCCCACTGGCTCAGGATGAACAGGCCGTAGCGGTTGAAGTTCATGGGGACGATGATCAGGCCGGCGATGACGATGAGGCCGAGCGCGATTTTCAGGGGTTTGCCAAATCCCTTCATACCGTGCGCTCCTCGGCGCGGCCGAGCAGTCCTTGCGGCCGGAACAGGATGACGACGATCAGGAAGATCAGCGGCACGGCAGCGCGGTATTGCGTCGAGACGTAGCTTGCCGCGAGATTGTCGAGCACGCCGATCAACAGGCCGCCCGCGATCGCGCCGCGCACCTGGTTGAAGCCGCCGACGATCGCCGCGATGAAGGCGGCCTGGCCCAGCACCTCGCCGGACGAGAATTTCGCGAGGTAGATTGGCGTGATCAGCAGCGAGGCCAGCGCGACCAGGAAGGCGTTGATCAGGAAGGTCAGGAGGATCATGCGCTCCACGGGCACGCCGATGATGCGCGCCACCGTCGGGTTCTGCGCCGCCGCCTGCATCTGGTGGCCGAGCGAGGTGCGGTTGAGGAGCGAGGTCAGGCCGAAGACTGCAAGAATGGCGACGACGAGGACGCCGATGCTTTGCAGCGAGACGGCGTGGCCGAGGATGGAGATATCGCCGGTCGGCACGATCGAGGGGAAGGGCGAGGCCTCCGCGCTGAAGAACTGCTTCACCGATTCCTTGATGCCGATCGCCAGCGCCATGGTCGCGATCGCCAGCGGCAGCACGCCATGGCGCATCATCGGATCGACCAGCAGCATCTTGAAGGCGAGGCCGAGCAGGATCATCGAGAGCAAGATGCCGAGGATGATCGCGAGCCAGAACGGCGCGCCGGCATGCATCGTCGCGAGCATCAGGAACGCCGGCAGCATCACGAACTCGCCCTGCGCGAAATTGATGGTCTGCGAGGTTTGCCACAGCAGCGTGAAGCCGACCGCGACCAGCGCATAGATGGCGCCGGTGGCAAGTCCTGCGACCAGAAGATCGAACAGATTGGACATTTTCCCCTCTCTCCTCTCCCTCTCCCCGCTTGCGGGGAGAGGGTCGGGGTGAGGGGGAGTCTCCGCGAAGTCAGTGACAGTTGGACTCGCGGAAGCTACCCGCCGCGCTTCGCGCGTCGGCCTCTCCCCGCGTGCGGGGAGAGGCAAAGAAGCCTCACTTCACCTTCGGCAGCACCTGCTTCACCACCTGCTTGCCTTCGACCACTTCGACCAGAAAACTCTGGCGGTCGATGTCGCCGGTCTCGCTGAAGGTGACGTCCATCAGGATGCCCGGCTCGTCGGCGGCCTTGATGGTCAGGCCGTGCAGCGTGTCGGCGAACGCCTTGGAATCGACCTTGCCCATCTTTTCGGTGGTGGCCTTCACCATGTAGACGGCGAGGTAGCCCTTCAGGCCGTTGTGGTCCGGCACGTAATTGTACTTCTTGGAAAACTTCTCGCGGAACGCCTTGATCAGGTCGACCGGTGCGTCCGTGGTGAGGCCGACATGGCCGCGCGCGCCGTTGGCGGCGTCGCCGGCAAGCTCGATCACCTTCTGGCCGATCAGCGTGGTCTCGCCCATCAGCGGCGCGGTGACGCCCTGGCGCTTCAGCTCTTTCAGGATGCGCGCGCTCTCTTCCTCGTTGAGATAGACGAATACGGCGTCGGGATTGGCAGACTTGATCTTGCCGACGTCGGCGGCGAAGTCGGCCTGGCCTGCTTCGGTGGAGAGATCGGCGACGACCTTGGAGCCGAGCCGGTCGAGCTCCTTCACGACGACGTCGCGTCCGCCGCGGCCGAAGTCGTTGTTGACCCAGACCACCGCGACCGACTTCGCCTTCATCTCGTCGTGGATGTATTTCGCGACCTTCGGCATCGAGGATTGCTGGCCGAACGAGGTGCGGAACAGGAACTTGTTGCCGGCTTGCGTCAGCTCGGCGGCTTCGCCGCCCATGATCTGCGCGATGCCGGCTTCGGCCGCGAGCGGTGCGGTGACCTTCACCGAGCCGGAATAGCCGGGTCCGAGCAGCACATAGGGCTCGGCATCGAGTGCCTTCTGCACTTGCGCGCGGGCAACGCCCGGATTGGATTGCGAGTCGGCATGGGTGACCTCGAGCTTGCGGCCGAGCACGCCGCCCTTGGCGTTGATCTCCTCGATCGCGAGGTCGATGCCGTTCTTCCAGTTGGTGCCGACGGTGGCGCCGCCGCCCGACAGCTCGGCGACGTCGGCGAGCTTGATCGCCTGTGCGTGGACGCTGGTTGCAGTCGCGAAGGCAAGCAGGGCGCCTGCCAGAATAGTCGATTTCATCGTCTCTCCTCCCGTTCCCTCTGATGTTGTTGTCCGCGGCCTTGTGTCCGGCCGCTTCGGTTACGCTGCGTGATAGGCTGAGCTTCGTGCCGCCATCACCTCGTCAAAAGCCTCTCCCATGACTTCGGTCGATGGGGCAAGGCCGGTGAACAGTTCGAAAGCGTCGGCGGCCTGGTAGATCGCAAGCTCCCGCCCGGTCATGATCTTCGCGCCGCGCTCCTGCGCCGCGGCCAGCAGCGGCGTGATCAGCGGCGAATAGACGGCGTCGGCCACCCAGAGCTTCTCGTGCAGCAGCGCAGCCGGAACAGGCATGCCGCGGTTCGGCAGCATGCCGACCGGCGTGCCGTTGACGAGGCCGGTCGCGCCGTCGAGCGCGTCCTCGACGCTTTTCGCGACCCTGGCGCCGCCATGCTTGGCAAGCAGTGCGGCAAGTTTTTCGGCCCGCGCCGGTTCGGAGTCGAAGATGCGGAGGTCGGCGACCTCAAGGCTCGCCAGTGCGAAGGCGATCGCCTTGCCGACGCCGCCCGTGCCGATCACGGCAACCGCATTTCCAGACGGCGCCAGCAGCGGCGCCACCGCGCGCGCAAAGCCGGTGGTGTCGGTGTTGTGGCCGGTCAGGCGGCCGTCCCTGACAACGACGGTGTTGACCGCGCCCATCGCGGCGGCGCCCGGCGCCAGTGCGTCGAGCAGTGGGACCACCGCTTCCTTGTAAGGATAGGTCACGTTGACGCCGGCAAAGCCGAGCCGCCGCACGCCTTCGAGCATCAGCCTCAGTCCGGCCGCGTCGGCGCCTGCGACCTCGATCAGCTGGTAGTGACCGCGCAGGCCGAGCGCCTCGGCGGCGCGCTCATGCATGGCGGGGGAAGCGGAATGCGCGATCGGCGCGCCGATCAGGCCGGTGAGGAGTTTCTTGCTGGCGGCGTATCCGCGCTTCGACATGGTTCGCTATCGTCTCGTTGGGAGCGTTCGGTCCCGGCCATTAGCGGGGAAACCTGCGCAATTCCAAGGGGGCTTCCGCGTACGACGATAGCCTTTCCGTCGCCTAACACAATTACCCTTATGCCCCGCAAACCTAACATCATGTTATTTCTTCCGTCCGCGTGCAGGCGCAGCCCTGCCGTTGCCGCGGGACGGCTCGACCGCGCGCATCTCGGCGCGCAGGGATTCGATGAAATACTCGACGTGAAGCGACAGCGGTGCGCCGCGCTTCACCGCGATATAGGTGTCGAACCGCGTCGGCTCGGTGATCTTGAGCAGCTCGATGCCGGGATAGCCGCCATGGGCCACCGTGAACTGGTCGATGACGGCGATGCCGAGCCCCGCTTTCACCAGCGCGCAGACCGTGGTGCCGAAGCGCGCGCGGATGGTGATGTTGTACTCGAGCCGGTTGCGCGCAAAGATCCCGGCCATGATCCGGCCGTAGGGATCGTTCGGATCGATGCCGATCAGCGGGTAGCGGGTGATCTCGGCCGCCGACACCTGCTTGCGGCCGGCGAGCTCGTGGCCGGGCGGCACGATGCAATAGAGCTCGCCCGAGGCGAGCGGCAGGAAGTCGAGCCCGGAATGCTCGAGCCGGTAGCTCATCGCCACGCACTCGCCGCGGCCGAGCAGGAGATAGTCGATGGCCTCCTCGAGCTTGAGGATGTTGATGTCGATGCCGAGATCGGGATAGCGGCGCCGGACGCGCTCGATCGCGCGCGGCACCATCACCTGCGAGATGCTCGGCACCGAGCCGATGCGCAATTCCGACAGGCCGCCGCGGCCGATCTTGGAGATGATCTCGGAGAGGTCGTCGACCTTCTTGTAGACGCCGTTGATCTGCTCGAAGATGTTCTCGGCTTCCGGCGTCGGGAAGTAGCGGCCGTTCTGGCGCTGGAAGAAGCGGATGCCGAGCGAGCGCTCGGTGTATTTGACGAGGCGGCTGATCCCCGGCGCCGAGACGTTGAGCAGCTTCGCCGCACCGCCAATGGTGCCCGTCACCATCACGGCACGGATCACTTCAACCTGGCGCAGCGTCATCATGTCCCGGGCTTCCGAAAGAGGATCGTGCGGCGATCATCTCACGAGAGAAGCGAGGTCAGCCAGCGGCAAATGGCGAGCCATGGCAGCGCAGCGAGCGATTCCCATGCCCTCCAGGGAGGGTAAGGGCGCCGCTCATTCGCTGACGATGATGGCGGAGTAATTTCGCGGTTGGCGTGTTTCGACTAAAATCTGCGCGTTCAAATGGAAGGGCGGCGGCGTCGCGCGATCTGTTGCATCGGCGTCGCTAGCTCGCCGGCCCTTCGGGCGATACGCTGTTCGCGAACTCGGCGCGCTCGCTCTGTAGCACCTCGCGCGCGAACTCGATGATCCTCTGCTTGTTTGCCGTTTCACGGACGGCGAAAAACACGCGGTTCAATTCCAGGCCGAGCACGCTGTTGAGGGCGATGTTCTCGTCGTCCATCGTGGTTTTCCCGCTTTGTACGTCACAGGTGTAACTTGACGTCCCTTCTTCCACAAGTAGATTAAAGCTTCGGAGCAGGCGGATACCGGAGAACTACGGAAGCAGCGAATTGAGGCAGCCCCCAAATACGTGCTATAGCGGACGACGAGGGTCAGGAAACGCACCGATGTCCGCCGTCGATTATGGCCGGGAAGCGCTCGACTTCATCGAAGGCCTGGGTGTCTATCGCAAGGTACCGGACGCCATGAGCGCGCTTGAAGCGGCCTTCGGCCGTTTCGGCTTCGAAACTATCATTGTGACGGGATTGCCGAATCCCGATCAGCGGTTTGCGCAGATGGTGCTCGCCAAGCGCTGGCCGGCGGGATGGTTCAATCTCTACACTCAGAACAACTATGACCGCTTCGATCCCGTGGTGCGGCTGTGCCGGCAATCGGTCAATCCGTTCGAGTGGTCGGAGGCGCCCTATGATGCCGAGCTCGAGCCGAGCGCGGCCGAGGTGATGAACCGCGCCGGCGATTTTCGCATGTCGCGCGGCTTCATCGTGCCGATCCACGGGCTCACCGGCTATGAAGCCGCGGTGTCGCTCGGCGGCGTCCATCTCGACCTCAATCCCCGCAGCAAGCCGGCGCTGCACCTGATGGCGATGTATGGCTTCGACCACATTCGCCGTCTGCTCGAGCCGACGCCGTATCCGTCGACGCGTCTCACCCCGCGCGAGCGCGAGGTGATCTCCTGGGCCTCGCAGGGCAAGTCGGCCTGGGAGATCGGCGAGATCCTGCACATCACGCAGCGCACCGCCGAAGAGCATCTTGCAACTGCTGCGCGCAAGCTCGGCGCGGTCAACCGTACGCATGCGGTTGCGCTGGCGATTCGCCACAAGATCATCAATCCCTAAGCGACGTACTGGGAAATTTCCCAATATCGAACCTGCCTCTTTTCGCAGAGGCTGCCCCCCATTGAGGCTGAATGGGGGTTTCCATGATTCACGCAATTTCCGCGGTCAATCGCCACTTATACGAGGACGTAATCGAGCAGCATTTCCGGCTGCGTCATGACATCTTTGTCGAGGAGCGGCACTGGGAGACGCTGCGCAGGCCGGATGGCCGCGAGGTCGATTCCTATGACGACGAGGATACCGTCTATCTGCTTGCGCTGGAGGGACGACGCGTCGTCGGCGGCCATCGGCTCTACCCCACGACCAAGCCCTCGATGATGAGCGAGGTCTTCCCGCATCTGGCGGCGGTTCGCGGCTGCCCCTCGGATCCGCTGATATGGGAATGGTCGCGCTACTTCGTCGTCCGCGATCGCCGCGACGGCGCGCTCAACCTGCAACTGATGGCGGCGGTGCAGGAGTTCTGCCTCGACCAGGGAATCGCGCAGGTCAGCGCGATCATGGAAACCTGGTGGTTGCCGCGCTTCCACGAGGCCGGCTTCGTCGTGACGCCGCTCGGCCTGCCGGCTCTGGTCGAGAACGCCTGGACCATGGCGGCCACCGTCGACATTCGTCGCCAGACGCTCGATGTCCTGCAGGATCGCATCGGCATGCCTTCCATCGTGCAACAGGACGGCCCGCGTCTGGACGCCGTCGCCCGTGCCAACCTTTGCGGCCTCGCTGCCGCGCAACGAAAGAGCGCCTGAAATGTCGAATATGATGCGGGACAGCCAGATCATGGCGCAAATCAAGGACGAGAATCTCGGCTACATGTCCGACATGGCGCTCGAGCTGGCGCAGATGGCGGACGACTCCGGACTGACGACGCTTGCCTATCTGTTCCGGATGGCCGCACTGGAGGCCTCGACGGCAAACAGCGTGCTCGCCGAGCCGGACGATCTTCCCCGGCAGATGACGTCGCACTAGACGCAACCTTCTTCACTTCCTTCATTCTGACGACGTCCTCACCCTCTCCCCGGCCTACCCGGGGGGAGGGTGATCGTTTGGGTGCGGCAGGTTGCCCCATGCTGCGCGGCAGCCTTCTTGCATCGCAGGACAGGTTTCGGCCGTGTGCGCCGGGATGCAACAAAGTGCATGTTTGGTGTCAAATCGCTCTTGCCTCTGAACGATACTGCCATTACCCATTTTTCGGCCTTGAAGAGGCAGGGGGAGCTCTTTCACTGATGGCGACCGTGTTCGAACATCGGCGCGACGCTGCGTGCGCCTGAAAGAGTCTTGATGCTGCTCGTCGTCGAACAGTTTTTGAACGGATTGCAGTTCGGCCTGCTGCTGTTCCTGCTCGCCGCCGGCCTGACGCTGGTGTTCGGGATCATGGATCTCGTCAACCTCGCGCACGGCTCGCTCTACATGATGGGCGCCTATTTCGCCGCGACCTTCGCGGCCTGGACCGGCAGCTTCCTGCTCGGTGCGCTGATGGCGCTCGGCGCAACGCTCGTGCTCGGCATCGTGCTCGAGATGACGGCGCTGCGGCATCTCTACGGCCGCGACCATCTCGACCACGTGCTCGCGACCTTCGGCCTGATCCTGTTCTTCAATGAAGCCGTGCGGCTGATCTGGGGCCCGGCAGGCCTGGCGCTGCCGCTGCCGGCCTGGCTCACCGTGCCGGTGCCGATCCTGCCCGGCATTCACTATCCCGCCTATCGCCTCGCCATCATCGTGGTGGCGCTGATGGTCGCGCTGCTGCTCTATCTCGGCGTGATGCGCACCCGCATCGGCATGCTGATCCGGGCCGGCGCCTCCAACCGCGAGATGATCGGCGCGCTCGGCATCAACATCAAGCTGCTCTACACGCTGGTGTTCGGTCTCGGTGCCGCGCTCGCCGGCCTTGCCGGCCTGATGCAGGCGCCGATCCTCACCGTGCAGATCGGCATGGGCGAGAACATCCTGATCCTGGCCTTCGTCATCATCGTGATCGGCGGCATCGGCTCGATCCGCGGCGCGTTCCTGGCCGCGATCTTCGTCGGCATGATCGACACGCTCGGCCGCGCCTTCCTGCCGAACCTGCTGCGGCAGGTGCTCAGCGGCGCCGCTGCCTCCACCGCCGCGCCCGCGCTGTCGTCCATGCTGATCTATCTTGTGATGGCGATCGTGCTGGTGGTGCGGCCGGAGGGGCTGTTTCCGGCCAACCGTCGATGAAGGCTTTCACGGTGAGCAAGGCCGTCACGGCCCTGATGCTGGCGGGCCTCGTGCTGCTGCCGCTCTATTCGCAAGCATCCGGCAACGTCTTCATCCTGACGCTGTTCACCCGCATCGTCATCCTGGCGCTGGCCGCCGCGAGCCTCAACCTCATCATGGGTTTTGGCGGCATGATGAGCTTTGGCCACGCCGCCTATCTCGGCATCGGCGGCTACGCCGTCGGCATGCTCGCGCAGGAAGGCGTAGGTTCCGGCTTCATCCAGTTTCCAGTCGCGCTGGCGGCCTCCGCGATCTACGCGCTGGTGATCGGCGCGCTCTCTTTGCGCACCCGCGGCGTCTATTTCATCATGATCACGCTGGCCTTTGCGCAGATGGCCTATTACGTCGCCTCGGGGCTGGCGCGTTACGGCGGCGACGACGGCCTCACCGTCTACAAGCGCAGCGACTTCTCCGGGCTGATCAATCTCGGCAATCGCGTGCAGTTCTATTATCTCTGCCTCGCCTGTCTTCTCGGCGTCCTGTTCCTGATCTGGCGCATCGTCAATTCGCGCTTCGGTCTCGTCGTGCAGGGCCTGCGCTCCAACGAGCAGCGCATGCAGGCGATCGGCTTTCCCGCCAAGCGCTATCAGTTGGTCTGCTTCGTCATCTCCGGCATGATGTGCGGACTTGCCGGCGCGCTGCTCGCCAACAACACCGACTTCATCAGCCCGGCCGTGATGTACTGGACGCGTTCCGGCGACCTCATGGTGATGGTGATCCTCGGCGGCATGGGTACGCTGTTCGGCCCGGTGATGGGCGCGGTGGTGTTCCTGCTGCTGGAGGAGTTCCTGTCGCAGATCACCGAATATTGGGCGCTGATCATGGGGCCGCTACTGCTGCTGATCGTGCTGTTCGGGCGCGGCGGCATCATGGGCATGCTCGGGAGGGCTGGCCGTGGCTGAACCCTTGCTCCGCGTCGAGAAGCTGGTGCGCCGCTTCGGCGGCATCGTTGCAACGGACAACGTCTCGCTCGACGTCGCGGCCGGCGAGCTGCACGCCATCATCGGCCCGAACGGCGCCGGCAAGACCACGCTGATCAGCCAGCTCACCGGGCATCTCGAACCGCATTCCGGCAGCGTCTCGCTCGGCGGGCGCGACATCACCTACCTGCCGGCCTATCGCCGCTGCGCGCTGGGGCTGGCGCGGTCGTTCCAGATCACCTCGCTGCTGCTCGACTTCACCGCCGCCGACAACGTCGCGCTGGCGGCGCAGGCCCATGCCGGCACCTCGTTCCGCTTCTTCGCCAGCGCGCGCAAGGAAAAGGGCCTGCGCGACGCCGCCCATTCCGCGCTCGATCGCGTCGGCCTGTTGCATCGCGCCGACGTCGTGGTGTCGAGGCTCAGCCATGGCGAGCGCCGCGAGCTGGAGCTTGCGGTCGCGCTGGCCAGCAAGCCGAAATTACTCCTGCTCGACGAGCCCATGGCCGGCCTCGGCGTCACCGAATCCCAGCGCATGGTCAAGTTGCTCCAGGAGCTGCGCAGGGAGGTCTCGATCGTGCTGGTCGAGCACGACATGCCGGCGGTGTTCGCGCTGGCCGACCGCATCTCGGTGCTGGTCTATGGCCGCGTCATCGCCTCGGGCGATCCGGCGGCGATCCGCGCCAACGAGGACGTCAGGCGCGCCTATCTCGGCGACCAGCATGTGGTGACGCACCATGGCTGACCTGCTGCTCGACGTTGACGGCATCGAGACCTGCTACGGCCTCTCCCAGGTGTTGTTCGGCCTGTCGCTGTCGATCAAGCCGGGCGAGATGGTCTCGCTGATGGGCCGCAACGGTATGGGCAAGACTACGACCATCCGCTCCATCATGGGCCTGACACCGGCGCGCGCCGGGAGCATCCGTTTTGCGGGCTCCGAGGTGCGAACGCAGCCGTCCTACAGGATCGCAAAACTCGGCGTCGGCCTGGTGCCCGAGGGACGCCAGATCTTCCCGAACCTCACCGTGCGCGAAAACCTGGTCGCGGCGGCGGCCGACCGCTTCGGCAGCAGCAATCCCTGGACGCTCGCGGCCATCTACGTGATGTTCCCGCGCCTCGCCGAACGCGCGTCGAACATGGGCAACCAGCTCTCCGGCGGCGAGCAGCAGATGCTGGCGATCGGCCGCGCGCTGATGACCAATCCGAAGCTCCTCATTCTGGACGAAGCGACCGAGGGCCTTGCGCCATTGATCCGCGAAGAAATCTGGAACTGCCTGTCGCTGCTCAAGAGCCGGGGCCAGTCGATCCTGGTCGTCGACAAGAACGTCGATCACCTCGCCCGCATCTGCGATCGCCACTTCATCATCGAGCGCGGCAAGACGGTGTGGAGCGGCACGTCGGATCAGCTGATGGCCGAGCCGGATCTGCAGCACAAATATCTGGGGATCTAGCGAGCTCGGCGAGGTGAGGGGCAGAGCGCTCCCGCCCATCTCTCGGTGTCGTCCTGGCGAAGGCCAGGACCCATACCGCGAGGTCTATCTATTTCATGCGGTATCAGTTCCGAACCGGCAGTCTTCGCCAAACCCCTCCCTGGGGTAATGGGTCCTGGCTTTCGCCAGGACGATGCCGGGGAGAAAGCATCGCACCTCGATCACCAATAAATCCCATGCCGGTGCAGCTCGCGGATCACGCGGGCCTCGGTGGACGGCTGGCGGCGCTTTGGCTTCGCCGTTTCGGTCGTGCTGGCCACCGGTGCGGCAGTGAACTGAGTGGGGGGCGTGGCAACCGGGGCGGTCGCGACCGGTGCGGCTGCTGTCGGCGGCGTCGTAGCAGTGATTGCGGCTGGCGGTGTTGAGGTCGGCGCGGTCGTCGCCGTCTGCAGATTTGGCGCCTGCGTTGCCGCCGGAGCCTGCGTCGTCTGCGCCGGCACGGTTGCCGTCGCGGCCGGCGGCTCGGTGGCCTGCTGGTTCGAATTGGTTGCCGCAAGGCTCAGGCTCCGCGGACCACCGGCATAGGCCTCGGTTGCGACCAGCGACATCACGGCGATCAGGATCAGCTTGCGCATGAGAACCCCCGTTATCTGGCCAATATGTCTTACCCAATTCGCACGCGCCGGCGCCTAACGCGACAGGTGGTGCGTGCCGATTTCGATCAGGGTGGCCCGGCAGGACAAGCGATAGATCAGACTGAACAATCGACCCAACATGACCGAACTCCGTTGTTGATCATCGGCAGGGACTCTAGACCCCGTGTCTTTCCGGCTGTTTTCGAGGGGGGAGGAAAATGGCTTCGTCGGATGGTGGGGAGATGTCGTCGGAACAGGCGGGACGAAGTCGCCTCACAGCGGCGTGAGCCGTGCGCTATGGTGCTCCCCAAGGCCGCCCGTCGAGAGGGGTGTCAGAACATCTCGAAATATTCGCGGTGCTCCCAGTCGGTGACCTCGGCGAGGAAGCGGTCGATCTCGGCGTTCTTGATGTGGGTGTAGTAGTCGACGAACTCCGCACCGAACTTCTCGCGGAAGAACGGATCCTCCTTCAGCGCCGCAACCGCATCGCGCAGTGACTTCGGCAGCAGCGGCGCCTTGGTTTCGTAGGGCGTGTCGGCCGACGGGCCGGGATCGAGCTTGCGATCGACGCCGTCGAGGCCGGAGAGGATTTGCGAGGCCATGTAGAGATAGGGATTGGCAGCCGGCTCGCCGATGCGGTTCTCAAGGCGCGTGGCGGCATCGCCGGCAGCCCCGAGCACGCGGATCATCACGCCGCGATTGTCGCGGCCCCAGATCGCGCGGTCGGGCGCCAGCGAATAGGAGCGGTAGCGCTTGTAGCCGTTGATGGTCGGGGTGGTGAACACGGCGGACGCGCGGGCGTGGTCGAGCAGGCCGGCAAGGTAGGCGCGGCCGAACGCGCTGAGCGGCTCGCCGCCTGCCTGCGCCATGAACTGGTTTTCGCCGCTGGTGCGCGAGACGATCGACTGGTGCAGATGCCAGCCGCTCGCGAACAGGTTCGGCAGTTTGGGGCGGCACATGAAAGTGGCGTGATAGCCGTGGCGCCGCGCGATCTGCTTCACGGCCGAGCGGAACAGCACCATGTTGTCGGCGGGCTCGAGGCCCTTCCTCGGCGCGAAGGTGAACTCGCACTGGCTTGGCCCGAACTCGACCTCGACCGAGCGCAAGGGCAGGCCGAGTGCGACGACGTCGCGGCGCAGGATCTCCAGCACCGGCTCCATCTGATCGAAGCGCTGCTCGGTGAGGTACTGGTAGCCGTGGCTGAGCAGGCTCACCGAGGGCGGCGTCCCGGGCTGGCCGGCGTCCTCCGCACGCATATGCGGATCGTCGAGCTTGAAGATGTGGAACTCGACCTCGAGCCCGGCGACGAAATCGTGGCCGCGGCCAGCAAGCTCATCGAGCACCTTGCGATAAAGCCCGCGCGTTGCGAACGGCACGGGGCGGCCGTCATTGAAATGGAGATCGCACAGCACCCAGCCCGTGGTCGGCGCCCATGGCAGCACGCGGAAGGTGGTGGGATCGGCAACCATCAGCACGTCGGCTGCGCCCTCCATCTCCTTCATGCCGAACCCGCCGCCCGATGTGAACACCGGGAACACCGTGCGGTGCGAGGTGTCCTTGGCGAGCATGGTGGTGGTGATGGAGCAGCCGCTCTCCAGCGAGGCGATCGCCTCCGCGGCGATGATGGTCTTGCCGCGCAGGATGCCGTGCTGGTCGGGGAAGGCGAGGCGGATGACCTCGAGGTTCTTCTCCTCGACGATGCGGCGCATGCGTTGCGCCGCGTCCTTCTGTTCATCCGACCACAGCGCATGACGCGCGACGAAAGTCACTGCTATTGCTCCCCGATAGCTGTCGTTCCGGGATGGTCCGAAGGACCAGACCCGGAACCTCGAGATTCTCAGGTGCGCAAGTGCGCACCATAGTACGATGCTATCGCATCGCCCCGGAATGACGATGCCCCAAAAATCACTCCGCCGCCGTCAGCCGATGCACCTTGCCGTCGATCTCCTTCGGCACCGGCGCGGTCCACGGCGCGCCGCGGCGGCGCTTGACGTCGACTTCCATCCAGTAGGTCTCCCAGCCCCGCGTCGGCCCGATGCCGTCCATGGTCGCCGGTCCCTGGATGCTGCGCGCGTTGGCCTCGTCGAGGAACAGCATCGGCTTCTCGCCGCCGCCGACCTTCTCGATCTCCTGCCGCAGCAGGCGGCGGTATTGCACGATTGCCTTGTCGCTCTGGCCGAGGTGCTCCTTGGTGCGGTCCTGGATCGCGCCCATCGACTCCACCGCCCACTGGTCGTGGACGTTGATGTCGTTGCCCATGCCGGTATAGGTCGCGGTCTGCTGCTCGTGCGGATCGAAACCGTAGTCGTTGCCGCTGTTTTTGCGCGATTTGTAGTCGGGCAGCTCATAGAGCTCGAGCCGCTGGTCGCGCATCTTCTGCTTGTCGACCGGATTCGAATAGCTGGTGAAGATCGCGTACCAGTAGCAGTTCTCGTCATCGATAGGCACGTGCCACTGCGTGATCGTCATCTCCGTGCTCATGGGGATGACGAAGCCGTGCGGGAACAGCTGGTTGGTGACGCGCACATGGGTGCGCTCCTCGTCGATCTCGCGCAGCGCTATCAGCCGGAGGCCGTATTCGGTGTGCTCGACATTGATGATCGGACGGTCGTATTCGCGCAGGATCTTCGTCATCGGCAGGTCGCTGCCCGCGGAGGCGCCGCGGAACTGCTTGCCGTAGGCGGTGGAGGTGTCCTCGTCCTCGAAGAAGCGATGCAGGTAGGATGCGTGCGCGGGATCGATCCCGACCTCGAGCGCCTGGAGCCAGTTGCAGGCCATGTGGCCCTTGAACGCGAACGTGTGAGTATCAGGCGCGACGAAGCAGTCGATCTCGGGGAATGCAGGCGGCTCACCCTCGCCGAGATAAGCCCAGAGGATGCCGCTCTTCTCCACGACCGGATACGAGCGCTGGCGGATGTTCTGGCAGAGCTTTGAATCCTTCGGCTCTGCCGGCGTCTCGATGCACTGGCCGGTGGCGTCGAACAGCCAGCCGTGGAAGGCGCAGCGCAGGCCGCCATGCTCGAGCCGCCCGAAGGCGAGGTCGGCGCCGCGATGCGCGCAGTGGCGATCGATCAGGCCGTAGCGCCCTCGCTCGTCGCGGAACAGCACGAGGTTTTCGCCGAGCAGTCGTACGGGGCGGATCGGTCGCGCGCCTTCCAGCTCGTCGACCAGCGCCGCCGGCTGCCAGTAGCTCCGCATCAGCTTTCCGCAGAGGTCCTTGGGCCCGGTGCGGGTGATCAGGTCGTTCTGCTCCTGGCTCATCATGGCGAGTGCATCCCATATCTCGGAGTGGCGTTTGTTCGCCTATTGAACGAATGGGCGAATTATGACATGCCTAGGATCGGCAGCAAGCACTATTTTGCAGGAAAGTCCCGGCGCCATGCCCAAGCTGAAGCGAAGCGAGACCGATGAGCGTGCGACGGATTTCGTCGAAAGCCTCGATCGCGGCCTGCGCCTGCTTCAGTGCTTCGGCTCGACGGTCGGCCCGATGACCTTGAGCGATCTCGCCCGCGCCGCCGATCTTCCGCGCGCCACCGCCAGGCGGATGCTGTTCACGCTCCAGCGCGGCGGCTTCGTCGGTGGTGACGGCAAGCTGTTCACGTTGACGCCGCACGTGCTGACCCTTGCCGCATCGTATCTGCGGTCCAATCAGCTCGTCACGGTCCTGCAACCGGTGCTCGATCGCGCCGCGACCGCGGCGAACGAAATCTCGTCCCTCGCAGTGCTCGATGGCGACGACGTCGTGTTCGTCGCGCGCAGCAGTCCGGGGCGGATGTTTTCAGGCGGACTCGAGATCGGCTATCGCCTGCCGGCCTTCTGCACGTCGGTCGGCCGCGCCATGCTCGGCCAGCTCGACGATGCCGAACTTGCTGTGCGGCTGAAGGCGATGACGCGCGAAGTCCTGACGCCGCAGACGGTGGCCGATCCCAAGGCGCTGCTCGCGCGCATCACGGCCGACCGCGCGCAGGGCTATTCGCTGGTCGACCGCGAGGCGGAGCCGCATTTCCGCTCGATCTCGGTTCCCGTGCGGCGCTATGATGGCGTGATCGTCGCCGCCATCAACATGGGCGCCCATGTCGACCGCGTGCCGGCGCAGGAGCTGATCGACCGCTTCCTGCCGCTGCTGCGCGAGGGCGCCGAAGCAGTGCGTTCGCAGTTGCTGTAACTACAGCGCACTTCGCTCTTCCTGCCTGGCAGGCTATAATGCGCGCGGCACAAGAGAACAGGGAGGATGCCATGCAACATACCATGGTTCCCAGTGATCGCGTGGAGCACGTCGCCGTCTACGGGCGCGACGGCACGAAGCTCGGCACGATCGAGCGGCTGATGCTCGACAAGGTCAGCGGAATGGTCGCCTATGCCGTGATCAAGACCGGCGGGCTGCTCGGTGCTCATCACCATTATCCGGTGCAGTGGAGCGCGCTGAAATACGATCGCGGCCGTCAGGCGTTCCAGGTCGAGCTGACAATGGACGAGTTCAGCAGCGGTCCATGCGAGTTCGATGGCGACGAGTTCGATTGGGGCGACCGCTCGCGGTCCTACCCGCATCCGAATTACTGGTCGGTCTAGAGAGCAGGACGGGTTCGCAGCCGCATCGCTCTTGCGGGCTCAATTGAGCTTGCCGCGCCCGCCGAGCGGCATCCGAAGCAACCGTCTGGCCTATCCCGGCAGCGACTCTTCGCCGACCTTGGGCCAATAGGTTCCAAAGCTCCAGAGGCCGCCCTCGGGATCGCGCGCCGCGAAATCGCGGCTGCCATAATCGGTGTTGTAGGGCTCCATTTCGATCGTCGCACCGGACGCCTTCACCTTCTCATAGAGTGCGTCGGGATCATCGACAGCCAGATAAATGGCATCCGTACGGTGGCCGCCGATGTCGCCGACCCGCTTTGCGTACGCATCATCGCGATGCGCACCGAGCATGAGGATCGACGATCCAAATGCCAATTCGGCGTGAACGACCGTGCCCTCCTTGCGATAGACCACGCGCTCGGCGAAGCCGACAACGTTTTTCAGCCAGGCGATCATCGCCTCCGGATCCTTGCAGCGCATGGTGTGGTACAGGCGCGGCGCTTCATAGCCATTCTGCTGGTTCATGAAATTCTCCAGGAAATTATCCAGGTCTTTTGCAACACCGACCCTAGTTCGGATCGCGCCAGCCGGGCTTGAACAAATGGGACCGGACGCTACCCCCCGCCGTCCCGCATCAGGCGTGGATCCGCAAGATCGAGCCGCGCGGCCCATCCGGTCGGCGTCTCGCCGCTGAGTAACCGGAAGTCGCGGGCAAGATGCGCCTGGTCGGCATAGCCGGCGTCTGCCGCGACGGCTGCCCAGCCGCCTGTCCCGTCCGTGCGGGCCAGTGAGCAGGCCCGATGAAAGCGCAGCATCTGGGCCATTGTCTTCGGCGGAACGCCGATCTCGTTGTGGAAGCGGCGCGTGAGATGCTTGCGGCTCCAGCCTATGTCGGTGGCAAGCTCGGTGATCCGGACCGCGCCTGCCCGTCGCCAGAGCGTATCGAGGGCGAAGGCGATCGCCGGCGAGGGCTCATGCACGGCGCGACGATGCACGAAGTCTTCCACGATCTCAAATCGTCGCTGCCATCCGACCGCCTCGGCAACCCTGGCGCGGAGGTTCTCGCCATCCCGTCCCAGAATGTCGTCCAGACCGACCATGCGCGCGGTCAGATCCGGCACTTCTCCTCCGAAGAAGCGATACGCTCCAAGCGGGGTGAAATCGACCTGAACGCATTCGGCGCGGCCATCGGATTCGATCAGGACCGGTCCGGGAAAGAGGCCCGCCGCGAAACTCGGCTGAGCGTCGGCAACATCCGGCTCGCGCCCAAGCGCAATGCGGAAGGGTGTCCCCAAATTCACGAGAAGAGGCAGCGCAAGCGGCGCTGCGTGCCGGAAGCCGGCCAACCCGACGCCGCGCTCGCGATAGAACGAGATGCTGGAGACCAGCCGCGCAAGGCGTGGCGAGGCGGGCCGACGGATGACATCGGGGTTTGCGGCAGCGTCCATCGCGCGCAGCATAGCGCCGCAGCGGTGCCCCTCCAAGTGGACGGCGCGCCCCGCCTTGCCCGTGTGGTGGCTAGCGGTTGCGCATCCAGTCGGCGAGGCCGGACAGCGCCTTGTCGAGGTCCTGCCGCGCGGCAGCGTCCGTGACCGTCTCCTCCAGCGCGCCGCGCATGCAGGTGAGCCACGCATCGCGTTCGGCATCGCCGATGGCAAAGCCGATGTGACGCTGGCGCAGCCGTGGGTGTCCCTTGTCGACGGAATAGAGTCTTGGGCCGCCGGTCCATTCGGTGAGATAGCGCTTCAGCACGTCCCTGATCAGGCCGAGATCGGCTGCATGCATGGCGCGGATGACTTGCGCCTCCGGCAGCGTATCCATCCGTTCGTAGAAGCGATCGACCAGAAGGTCGATCGTGGCACTGCCGCCGATCCGCTCGAACATGGAGATTGCGACGTCGCTATCGGTCATCATTTGTCTCGAGGCTTGCTTGCTGGTCGTTGATACAGTGTTGCCGGAGGTCGCGCAAAATCCTTGCTGTCGTCCCGGACAAGCGCAGCGAAGCGGAGCGCTGATCCGGGACCCATAACCACAGGGGGTAGTTTTGCGATGACTCGTGGTTACCAGCTCGCGCAACAACTTCTCCCTGGGGGTATGGGTCCCGGATCGGCGCGCGCTTGTGGCGCGCTTGTCCGGGACGACAGTGGAGTGTGTAGCTGTAGCGAGCTCGAAACGACCTACAGCGCCACGCTGCGCAGACCAAAGCTGCGCGCTTCGTTCTGGAGCACCGGGCGCACCGCGTCGATCAGGCGCGCGGCGGCGGCATCGACGGAGAGGCCCGCCGTGTCCACCACCGCCGTCGCACGCGAGTACAGCGGCTCGCGGCTCAAGAGGATGTTGCGCAGCTCGGCCATCGCGGAGCGGTCGTCCGCCATCGGGCGCAGGTCGCCCTGGCGGCGGACGCGAGCCATGTGCTCCTCGGGCTCGGCCTTCAGCCAGATCGTGTAGAACGACGACAGGATCTGGTCGAAGGTCAAAGGCTCGGAGACGATGCCGCCGCCGGTCGCCAGCACCATCAGCTCGTTGCGCGCGAGCAGCTGTTGCAGCGCCGCCTGCTCCATGCGGCGAAAGCCTTCCTGGCCGTACAGCGCGATGATCTCGGCGACCGAGAGGCCGTTCTGCTGCTCGACCTCCTTGTTTAGCTCGACGAAGCTCCAGCCGACCTTCTTCGCCAGGATCTTGCCGAGCGTGGACTTGCCGGCGCCGCGCAGGCCGATCAGCGCGATGCCGCAGAACGGCGCGCGCCGCGGCGCGGATGCGCTGCCGCCGGCGAGCACGTCCTTGGCCTGCGCGATCTGCGCGGGCGTCGCCTTGCGCAGGAGATCGCGAAACATCTGCCAGTCCGGCGTCGGATCGGCGCTGGGCAGCAGATCTTCGAGATGCGCGCCCATCGCGTCGGAGACGCGGCGGAGCAGCACGATCGAGACATTGCCCTTGCCGCTTTCGAGCTGCGCGATGTAGCGCTCCGAGATTCCTGATACCTTGGCGAGCACTTTGCGCGACATGCCGCGCAGTGCGCGCGTGGTGCGCACACGCTGGCCGAGCTGTTCGAGGAAGCGGGATTCAGCGTCGGGACTGTCGGTCATGAGCCTTCTTTACAGATGTCCTGCGGCGCGTTTTAATGAAACATAATGCCTGCTGGCATTGACAGCAAGCCGCCGCGGTGTCTTTCTATGAATTATAATTCTAAATTCAGGGGAGAAGTCCGTGAGCGAGGGATCCTATAACGCGGTGACCTGGCTGCTCGACCGTAACGTCGAGGAGGGGCGCGGCAACAAGCTCGCCTTCGACGACACCGTCTCGCGGCTGACCTATGGCGAGCTCCAGCGCGAGAGCCGCCGCGCCGCCAACATGCTGCGCCGTCTCGGCGTCCGCCGCGAGGAGCGCGTGGCGATGATCATGCTCGATACGGTCGATTTCCCGATCGTGTTCCTGGGCGCGATCCGCGCCGGCATCGTGCCGGTGCCGCTCAACACGCTGCTGACCGCGGACCAGTACGCCTACATCCTCGCCGACTGCCGTGCCCGCGTGCTGTTCGTTTCCGAAGCGCTCTATCCCGTCATCAGGGACGTCGTCGGCCGCATGCCGGATCTCGAGCATGTCGTCGTCTCCGGCGCCAAGCAGAATGGCCACAAGCAGCTCGCCGAGGAGCTCGCTGATGAGAGCGACCAGTTCACCACCGCCGCGACTCATCCGGACGAGCCGGCATTCTGGCTGTATTCGTCCGGCTCGACCGGCATGCCCAAGGGCGTGCGCCATCTGCATTCGAACTTGCAGGCGACTGCGGACACCTACGCCAGGCAGGTGCTCGGCATTCGCGAGAGCGACGTCTGCCTCTCCGCCGCAAAGCTGTTTTTCGCCTATGGTCTCGGCAATGCGCTGACCTTCCCGATGTCGGTCGGCGCAACCGTCGTGCTGAACAGCGAGCGCCCGACTCCGGCGCGCATGTTCGACCTGATGAACCGCTATAACCCGTCGATCTTCTACGGCGTGCCGACCTTGTTCGCGGCGATGCTCAACGACGAGACGATGAAGAGCGAGCGTGGCGGAAAGAGCTTGCGCATCTGCACCTCGGCCGGTGAGGCATTGCCCGAGTCTGTGGGCAACAGCTGGAAGGCGCGCTTCGGCGTCGACATTCTCGACGGCGTCGGCTCGACCGAGCTCTTGCACATCTTCCTGTCGAATGCGCCCGGCGACATCAAATACGGCTCCTCCGGCAAGCCGGTGCCGGGCTATGCGGTGCGGCTCGTCAACGAGGCCGGCCAGGACGTCGCCGACGGCGAGGTCGGCGAGCTGCTGGTCGATGCGCCCTCCGCCGGCGAAGGCTATTGGAACCAGCGCCACAAGAGTCGCCGCACCTTCGAGGGCCCGTGGACCCGGACCGGCGACAAATATGTCCGCGACGCCGAGGGCCGCTACACCTTTTGCGGCCGTGCCGACGACATGTTCAAGGTCTCCGGCATCTGGGTCTCGCCGTTCGAGGTCGAGAGCGCGTTGATCACGCACCCGGCGGTGCTGGAAGCCGCCGTCGTGCCCGAGGCCGATCCGGAAGGCCTCTTGAAGCCGAAAGCCTTCGTCGTGCTGCGTCAGGGCGCGAAGACCGCGAACTTGCAGGAGATGCTGAAGGAGCACGTCAAGCAGAAGATCGGCCCGTGGAAATATCCGCGCTGGATCGACGTGGTGGACTCGCTGCCGAAAACGGCGACGGGGAAGATCCAGCGGTTCAAGCTGCGGGAAGGGGCGAATTGATTGGCTTCGTCATTCCGGGGCGCGCGAAGCGCGAACCCGGAATCTCGATCCGCAGACTGCAATCTCGGGATTCCGGATCAACTCGCTTTGCGAGTTGTCCGGAAATGACGGAATGAATGGAACCGACAGCATGACCAACCTCACCCCCACGGGCTTCCTCAGCGTCAGTGGCGCCAGCCTCGAATATAAATGGCTCGCGCCGCAATCAGCGGAGGCGCCGACCATCGTCATGCTGCACGAAGGTCTCGGCTCGGTCGGGCTCTGGGGCGACTTCCCGGAACAGCTTCGAGAGGCGACCGGTGCCGGCATCTTCGTCTATTCGCGTGCGGGCTACGGGCAGTCGAGCCCGGTCGCGCTGCCGCGGCCGCTGGATTACATGCACCGCGAGGCGCTGGAGGTGCTTCCGAAACTGCTCGATGCGATCGGCTTCAGGCGCGGCCTCCTGCTCGGCCATTCCGACGGTGCCTCGATCGCGACGATCTACGCCGGCGCGCACCAGGATCATCGCCTGAACGGCCTCGTGCTGATCGCGCCGCATTTCATCGTCGAGGACATCTCGGTGAAATCCATCGCCGCGATCAAGACCGCCTATGAGACCACCGATCTCAAGCCGAAGCTCGCGCGCTGGCACAAGGACGTCGACAACGCCTTCTACGGTTGGAACGGCGCCTGGCTCGATCGGAAATTTCGCGACTGGGACATCTCCGAATACCTCGCCTATATCCGCGTCCCTGTCATGGTCCTGCAAGGCGTGGACGACCAATATGGCACACTGCACCAGGTCGAAATCGCGCAGGAAGAGTGTTATTGTCCGGTAGATTTGAAAATTATTTCAGGCGCGGGCCATTCCCCGCATCGTGAAGCGCCGGGGGCGACGCTTGACGCAATTGAGCAATTTGCAAAGGCGGCCCTGCGCGACGATCAGGGACTTCAGGGACGCGCCGCATGATGTTGCGGAGGCGCACCTCGCATGAGTGCGCCGCCGAATGCGAGCGGCCCGCTGCCGTGGCCGCAATGGGCCTATGTGCCGGGCGAGGCCGGGCTCGATGCCGACTACGAGACGCTCGCCATGGCCAAGGCGCTGGTGCCTTCGGCGTTTCGCGGCCATGTGCCGGCGCGCCATCCGGCGCTGCGCTACGGGCTCGCGCTCAACGACCGCGGCTATTTCTGGGAAGCGCAGGAGGTGCTGGAGGCGGTGTGGGCCGCAGCGCCCCAAGGCGGCCGCGAGCGCATTCTGCTGCGGGCCTGCATCCGCATCGCCAATGCGAATTTGCGGCTGCGCATGCAAAGGTCGCATTCGGCGGCACGGCTGTTTGGCGATGCGCTGGCGGAGCTGCGCGCGCTGAGCTCGCGCAAGGCGGCGGCCGGCGACGGCTTTGTCGAGAGCTTTCCCATTGCTGCGCTGACGGCCTTGCTCCAGGCCAAGCTCGGTCGTCCCCAGCTCTCCAAGGCCGACTGGATCGCACTCGGCGCCATCGTGCGTCCTAGACACTGGCATGAAACAAAGTGCATGTATTGGCTGTTAAGGACTAGACGCGCTCTGAAATATGCACTATTGTGCATCTAACGGTAAAACCAAGACGAACTCAAGGGTGGCCCATGGCCGGGGAAGATCGGCGCCTCGCAGGCGGCGCGACATTCATCGATTTCCAGACCGAACCGTCCCGCTACAAGCACTGGAAGCTCGCGGTCGACGGCGACGTCGCGACCCTGACCATGGACGTCGACGAGAACGGCGGCCTGTTCGAGGGCTATCTGCTCAAGCTCAATTCCTACGACCTCGGCGTCGACATCGAGCTTGCCGATGCGATCCAGCGGCTGCGCTTCGAGCATCCGGAGGTGAAGGTCGTGGTGATGCGCTCGGCCAAGAACCGGGTGTTCTGCGCCGGCGCCAACATCCGCATGCTCGCGGGCTCGACCCACGCCCACAAGGTCAATTTCTGCAAGTTCACCAACGAGACCCGCAACGGCATGGAGGATTCGTCCGAGAATTCCGGCCAGCGCTTCATCACCGTGGTGAACGGCTCGGCCGCGGGCGGCGGCTATGAGCTTGCGCTCGCGACCGACCACATCATCCTCGCCGACGACGGTGCCTCTTCGGTGGCGCTGCCCGAAGTGCCGCTGCTCGCGGTGCTGCCGGGCACCGGCGGCCTCACCCGCGTCGTCGACAAGCGCAAGGTGCGCCGCGACCATGCCGACTTCTTCTGCACCATCGAGGAAGGCGTGAAAGGCAAGCGTGCCGTGCAGTGGCGTCTCGTCGACGAGATCGCGCCGAACTCCAAGCTGGAAGGCAAGATCACCGAGCGCGTCAAGGAATTTTCCGCGGCCTCCAGGCGCAGCGGCAGCGGCAAGGGCATTGCGCTGACGCCGCTCAGGCGCATCATCGACGAGACCAGCCTACGCTACGGCTTCGTCACCGTCGACGTCGATCGTGCCGCCCGCATCGCCACCATCTCGATCAAGGCGCCGGAGGCGGCGCCGCCGGCCGACATCGACGGCATGATGGCGCAGGGCGCCTCGTTCTGGCCGCTCCAGGTTGCGCGCGAGCTCGACGATGCGATCCTGCATCTGCGCATCAACGAGCTCGAGATCGCCATGCTGGTGTTCAAGAGCCATGGCGACCGCGCCCATGTGCTCGCATCCGATGCCTTCCTTGAAGCCAACAAGGCGCACTGGCTGGTCAACGAGATCAGGCATTACTGGAAGCGCGTGCTCAAGCGTATCGACGTCACCTCGCGCACGCTGGTGACGCTGGTCGAGCCCGGCTCCTGCTTTGCCGGCACGCTCGCCGAGCTCGTCTTCGCCGCCGACCGTTCCTACATGCTGATCGGCACCCGCCAGGGCGACAACCGCCCGCCGCCCTCGATCGAGCTCTCCCCGATGAATTTCGGCCCGTATCCGATGAGCCATGGTTTGACGCGGCTTCAGTCTCGCTTCCAGGCCGACCCGGCCGATCTGGAACGCGCCGAAGCCACCATCGGCACGAGCCTGGACGCCGAAGAGGCCGAGGAGCTCGGCCTCGTCACCTTCGCGCTCGACGACATCGACTGGGACGACGAGGTCCGCGTGTTTCTGGAGGAGCGCGCCAGCTTCTCGCCCGACAGCCTCACCGGCATGGAAGCGAGCCTGCGCTTCGTCGGCCCGGAGACGATGGAATCAAAGATCTTCGCGCGCCTCACTGCCTGGCAGAACTGGATCTTCCAGCGCCCGAACGCGGTCGGCGAGGAGGGCGCGCTCCGCCGTTACGGCAGCGGCCAGAAGCCGAAATTCGATATGACAAGAGTTTAGGGAGAAGCACGGCCATGAACATGAACATCATGAACGTCGACTACTCGACCAAGATTCCGAACAACGTCAACCTCGCCGAAGACCGCCAGGTGCTGAAGGCACTCGAAGGCTGGCATCCCGGCTACATGGACTGGTGGAGCGACATGGGGCCGGAAGGCTTCCAGGAGTCGCTGGTCTATTTGCGCACCGCTTATTCCGTCGATCCGCGCGGCTGGGCCAAGTTCGACTATGTCCGCATGCCCGAATATCGCTGGGGCATCCTGCTTGCGCCGCAGGAGGAAAACCGCGTCGTTCCGTTCGGCGAGCATTATGGCGAGCCGGCCTGGCAGGAAGTGCCGGGCGAGCATCGCGCCATGCTGCGCCGCCTGATCGTGATCCAGGGCGACACCGAGCCCGCCTCGGTCGAGCAGCAGCGCCATCTCGGCAAGACGGCGCCCTCGCTCTACGACATGCGCAACCTGTTCCAGGTCAACGTGGAAGAGGGCCGTCACCTCTGGGCGATGGTGTATCTGCTCCAGAAATATTTCGGCCGCGACGGCCGCGAGGAGGCCGACGATCTGCTCCGCCGCCGCTCCGGCGATGCGGACGCGCCGCGTATGCTGGGTGCCTTCAACGAGGCGACGCCGGACTGGCTGTCGTTCTTCATGTTCACCTACTTCACCGACCGCGACGGCAAGATGCAGCTGCACAGCCTCGCGCAGTCGGGCTTCGATCCCTTGTCGCGCACCTGCCGCTTCATGCTGACCGAAGAAGCGCACCACATGTTCGTCGGCGAGACCGGCATCACCCGCGTCGTGCAGCGCACCTGCGATGCGATGCGCGGAGCCGGCATCACCGATCCCACCGACATCGCAAAAGTCCGCGCGCTCGGCGTCATTGATCTTCCGACCATCCAGAAGAAGCTGAACCTGCACTACACGCTGTCGCTCGACCTGTTCGGCTCGGAGGTCTCGACCAACGCGGCCAACGCCTTCAATGCCGGCATCAAGGGCCGCTATCACGAGACCCAGATCGAGGACGATCACCAGCTCAAGAACGCCACCTATCCGGTGCTGAAGTTCATCAACGGCGAGATCAAGCTGGTCGACGAGCCGGCGCTGACTGCGCTCAACATGCGCCTGCGCGACGATTATAGCCAGGATTGCGTCAAGGGCATGCTGCGCTGGAACAAGGTGATCTCGACCGCGGGCTACGACTTCAAGCTGACCTTGCCCAACGTCGCCTTCCACCGCCACATCGGCGAGTTCAAGGACGTCCATGCGACGCCCGATGGCATTTTGATCGACGATGCGACCTGGGCGAAGCGCAAGGACGAGTGGCTGCCTTCGACAGCCGACGGCGACTTCATCACCTCGCTGATGCAGCCCGTCACCGAAACCGGCAAGTTCGCCTCCTGGATCTCGCCGCCGAAAGTCGGCATCGACAACAAGCCCGGCGATTTCGAGTACGTGAAGATCGAGTCGTAGGCGCGGCCTCATACTCAGCTGTCGTCCCGGACAAGCAAACGCCTGGCAACGCATAGCGTTGCCAGGCGTTTGTGTAGATCCGGGACCCATAACCCCAGGGAGAGGTCGTAGCGCGAGCAGCCAACCACGAGCCTTCGCCAAACCACTCCCTGTGGTTATGGATCCCGGATCTGCGCTCGCTTTGCTCGCTTGTCCGGGACGACACTAAATATGAGGTGAGGGCGTCGCGTCTATCAACCAGCGCACTCGCTCTCTTAGTCCCCCGGGTTCAGCTACCCCGCGATCTCCAGCCCGGCATTGGCGTAGACCACGCCGCCGTCGACGGCGATGGTGTTGCCGACCACGTAATCGCCCGCACGCGAGGCGAGATAGATCGCGACCCCTGCCATGTCCTCGTCGGTTCCGATGCGCCGCGCCGGAATGCGCTTGGCGACGTCGTCCGCATGGTCGCGCGCGGCCCGGTTCATGTCGGACTTGAACGCGCCCGGCGCGATCGCGGTGACGTTGATGTTGTCCTTGATCAGTTTCGTCGCCATGCGCCGGGTCAGATGGATCACGGCGGCCTTGCTGGCGGCGTAGGAATAGGTCTCGCTCGGATTGACGAAGATGCCGTCGACCGAGGCGATGTTGATGACCTTGGCCGGATGTTCCGCGCTTGCCGCCGCGCGCAGCGGCTTCGCCAGCGCCTTGGTCAGGAAGAACAGCGACTTGACGTTCAGGTCCATCACCTTGTCCCAGCCGCTTTCCGGGAATTCGTCGAACTCAGCGCCCCAGGCGGCGCCGGCATTGTTGACGAGGATGTCGAGCTTCGGCTCCAGCTTGATGATTTCGCCGGCGAGCTTGTCGCAGCCTTCGACGGTCGAGATGTCGATCGGCAGCGCGATGCACTCGCCGTCATAGAGAGCCGAGAGCTCTTTCGCCGTCGCCTCGCACGGGCCGGCCTTGCGCGCGGTGATGTAGACCTTCGCCGCGCCTTGCGCGAGGAAGCCCGCCGCGATCATCTTGCCGATGCCGCGCGAGCCGCCGGTCACGAGTGCGATGCGGCCTTTGAGCGAGAACAGATCGTTGAACATGGTACCTCCCTTTGGTGGTGCTCGTTTTGGGCGGGGAGGGGGAGGGAGTCAATCTTGTCGTCGACCTGGCCTTCGCCAGGACGACGGCAGAGATTGCGGTGACAGCGGTGGACGACAGAAACTTAAGCCGCCGCAATCCGGCGAAAGCCGTTCCACATCGCGGTCGCGGCGCCCGAGGTCAGCACCGGCAGGATCCGCGTGTCCTGGTAGTTGCCGTTGAGCGAGATGCGCGGCAGCGCGGTCATGTGGCCGGCGTTCTCGGCGAACAGCATGCCGGGCCGCGTCGTCACCGCGGTCTTGAAGCCGGCCGATGCGGCCAGCGCAAATTCGCGCATCCCGGCCGCCTCGCGGTCGCCATAGGGATAGGCGAAGTGCAGCACGGGACGCTCCAGCACCCGCTCGATCCGCGTGCGGCTCACCGCCATCTCCTGCGCGGCGATCTCCTCGCTCTGCCTGGCGAGATTGCAATGGCTGATGGAGTGCGCGCCGATCGTGACCAGCGGGTCTGCGGCCAGCTGCTTCACCCCGTCCCAGGACAGGCAGAGGGTGTGGCACAGCGCTTCCATGTCGACGCCGTGCCTGGCGCAGAGCGCTGCGATCTCGCGCGCGAGATCGTGCTCGCCCGGCAGCGCGCGCAGCCAGTCATGCAGGCGGTCGAACGCCGCCTGTTTCGCGGCAGGCGTCGTCGCGTCGAGCCGGAGCGCGGAATTGCCGATCTGCACCTCGATCTGCTCGGCCCTGGCGATCACGGCTTCCAGCGCGGTCCACCACAGCCGCCCCGTGCCCTCGGCGAAATCGCTGGCGACGTAGACCGCCAAAGGCGCGTCAAATTCGCGCAGCACCGGCAGCGCATAGTCCAGATTATCGCGATAGCCGTCGTCGAGGGTGAAGGCGGCGAAGCGGCGGGTGAACCTGCCCTGCACCAGCCGCTCATGCAGATCGTCCATGCTGACGATGTCGATGTCGCGCGAGCGCAGATGGCTCAGCGTCGCGCGCAGGAAATCCGGAGTGACTTCGAGATGTCGGTTCGGCTGGAACGTGGCCTCGCGAGCCGGCCGCACGTGGTGCAGCATGAAAATGGCGCCGACGCCCGACAAAAGCGGGCGCAACAGGTGGTGCGCCCCGCTGAAATAGAGTGCTCCCAGCCCGGCGCGGATGACGTTGTTACGAAGTTGTTTCATGACCCGCTGGCGGACTCTGGCATTCCGTCCTCAACTTACGGAAGAACCCTTGAAGAAAAAGTTATTCCAATTGTCCACGCAAAGGCCTTGCGAGGGCCGCCATTTCCGGTTTGACAGCCTGCCAAGGGTTTGTTTTGTCTCCGGTTCCAGAGTTCGGGTCGTCGAATGCAGAAGCTTTTCAGGTGGGCCAGCAAATGGTGGCCAGGGCTGATCCCCCTGGCCGTCATGTGGGGATTTGCGGCCTGGAATAACACCTTACCGGTCGAGGCGGACCTGTCCGCCCGCAGCTCGGCGGCGCTCAAGGAGACCGTTCTGGACAAGACCCGGATCGCGGTGGACGGCCGCGATGTCAGCCTGGCCGCGGACGCCTTTTCCGAGGAAGGGCGCCGGGACGCGGTAATGGCGGTCGAGATCGTCCCGGGCGTGCGCCTGGTCGATGACCGGACCCGCCTCGTTGCCGAGGCAAAACCCTTCGTCTGGAACGCCGAGCGTGACGTGGTGCGGGTGACGCTGTCGGGCTCCGCGCCCTTGCCGTCGATCAAGGCCCGCCTGACGGAGGCGGCACGCAAGGAGGTCGGCGGCGTCGAGGTCGCCGATCAGATGGGGCTGGCACGTGGCGCGCCGCCGCGCTTCGAGGCCGCCGCGATGCTGCTGCTCGACCAGATCGGCAAGCTCAAGGACGGCAAGATCACGATCTCCGACACCAAGATCAACCTGTCGGGCATGGCGCGCGATCTCGGCGGACGCGAGGCGATCGCGGCTGCGCTGAAGAACTTGCCGGAAGGGTTCTTGATCGCCGCCAACGACATCAAGGCGCCGCCCTATATCTTCCAGGCCTACAAGGATCCGGTTGCCGCGACCGTGACGCTGACCGGCTATGTTCCCGACAACAACGTCCACGCGGCGATCGCAACCAGCGCGTCGCGAAAATTCTTCAACGAGAAGGTCGTCGACAATCTCAAGCCCAGCCTCGGCGCCCCCGGCGCCTTCAACCCCGCCGTGGTCGCAGCGCTCGGGGCGCTGTCGCGGCTGTCGACCGGCACGCTCGTGGTGTCCGATCGCGAGGTGAAGCTGTCGGGCGATGCGCTCTATGAAGGCGCCGGCAACGACATCCGCGCGGGCCTTGGCAAGGACTTCCCGAAAAACTGGCAGTACAAGCCGGAAATCACGGTGAAGCCCGCGGCAGGCCCGGTCGACGGCACCGTCTGCCAGCAATTGTTCTCCGAGCTCCTGAATAAGGGCAAGATCCGCTTCGCCACCAAGCGCGCCGACATTGATCCGGACTCTGCGGGAATTCTCGACCATCTGATCGAGACGGCGCTGCGCTGCCCCACCACCAATATCGACGTCGCTGGGCACACCGATGCCGACGGTGAGGACGCGTTCAACCAGGCACTCTCGGAGAAGCGCGCGCAGGCGGTGATCGACTATCTGGTCAAGGCCGGCCTGCCCGCCAGCCGCTTCACCGCGATCGGCTACGGCAGCACGCAGCCCGTCGCCGGCAACGACACCGACGACGGCAAGGCGCAGAACCGCCGCATCGAATTTCTGGTGAGGTGACGATGCCCTATCTCGTTTCGTTCCATCTGGGCTGGCTGATCGGATCGCTGGTGCTGGGCTTTTGCATGGGCTGGATCTCGGTGGTCCAGCGCGGCAACGGCACCTCGAAGGTCACCGCGCGCTGGCTCGCCGCGCTCGCCGTAGCGCTGGTCGCGGCCTCGCTCGCGCATGTGGTCCCCGGCCGCTTCGGCTACTGGCTCGACCTCGGCCTCATCATGTTCGCCTGCTACCTGGTCGGCTGCACCATCGGCGCCTGGTTGCGCGACCGGGTGGTCTCGCGGAGCCAGCCGGCGGCTTGAGTCCTTGGTTCGCGTGAGGCCATCGCTCTCTCGCTCCCTCCCCCCTTGCGGGGGAGGGAGCGTACCGCCATCGGCGCGCTAGGCGAGGCTCATCCCATCAGTTCCAGATCCAACATTGCGATAACAGCCTGATCGGAGTGCGTAATCGCCGAGCGATGAAACTACGCTTGACATTAATACGTACGTACGTATTATTTTGCTCATGCCAAAGCCTTCGCTCAAAGACGCCATCCTCGACGCCGGCCTCAAGGTCATGTTCCGAACCGGCTATCACGGCACCAGCGTGCGCGACGTCACCGCTGCGGCGGGCGCGCCGCAGGGGTCCTTCACCAACCATTTCCGCTCCAAGGAAGCGTTCGCTTCGGAGGTGCTCGACCGCTACTTCGACGTCACCAGGGGGCTGGTCGCAGAAGCGCTTGAGGACACGACGCTGACGCCGCGCGCGCGCCTCAAGCGCTATCTCGACATCATCACCGGCCGGCTCGAGGCCGACGGTTATGGTCGTGGGTGTCTGATCGGCGATCTCAGCCTGGAGGCGACCGGCAGCAGCGAAATGCTGCGTACGCGCCTGACCGAGATTTTTGCCGAATGGCGCGTGCCGTTCGCGGCCTGCATCGCCGAGGCTCAGGCGCGCGGCGAGATCGCATCCGATTTCGAGCACGGGGAGCTTGCCGACTTCCTGCTCGCGTCCTGGCAGGGCGCGATCCTGCGCATGAAGGTCGATCGCAATCCGAAAGCGCTCGAACGTTTCAAGACCATCGCATTTCAGACCGTGTTCAAGGAGCTGACATGAGCAAGCCAATCGAGATCGAGATTCGCAGAGCGCCCGTGCTGGGAAGCAGCATGGCTTACCGCGAGACGGGTGCGCAGGATGCGCCGGTCGTGCTGTTCCTGCACGGCAACCCGACCTCGTCGCACATCTGGCGCAACATCCTGCCGTTGGTGTCACCGGTCGCGCATTGCATTGCGCCCGATCTCATCGGCTTCGGCCAATCCGGTAAGCCTGACATCGCCTACCGCTTCTTCGACCATGTCCGCTATCTCGATGCGTTCATCGAACAGCGCGGCGTCACATCGGCCTATCTCGTCGCGCAGGACTGGGGCACGGCGCTCGCATTTCATCTCGCCGCGCGCCGGCCGGATTTCGTACGCGGATTAGCCTTCATGGAATTCATCCGCCCGATGCCGACCTGGCAGGATTTCCACCATACCGAGGTCGCGGAGGAGCAAGATCATGCCGAGGCGGCGAGGGCGGTCTTTCGCAAGTTCAGGACGCCGGGCGAGGGTGAGGCTATGATCCTCGAGGCGAATGCGTTCGTCGAGCGCGTTCTGCCCGGCGGAATCGTCCGCAAGCTCAGCGACGAAGAGATGGCGCCCTATCGCACGCCGTTCCCGACGCCTGAGAGCCGTCGCCCCGTTCTTGCGTTTCCCCGCGAACTGCCGATCGCAGGCGAGCCTGCCGATGTCTATGAGGCGCTCCAATCCGCCCATGCGACGCTGGCCGCATCTTCCTATCCGAAACTGCTGTTCACGGGCGAACCGGGCGCGCTCGTCTCGCCGGAATTTGCCGAGCGGTTTGCGGCCTCGCTGACGCGTTGCGCGTTGATCCGGCTCGGCGCGGGATTGCACTATCTGCAGGAGGACCACGCTGACGCAATCGGCCGATCGGTGGCCGGCTGGATCGCCGGCATCGAAGCGGTGCGTCCGCAGCTCGCCGCGTGAGGAGGATGAGATGTCGGATGTGACGATCGTCTATTGCCGTCTCTGCGGCTACGAGAAGCGTGCGAAGGAAGCCGCCGCAGCGCTGCGCCGGCAACTGGCGCTGGAGGCGGATCTCGTGGCTGGCAAGGGCGGCGTCTTTCAGGTCAAGCTCGGCGACAGGATTGTCGCCAGCCGCAGCAAGGGCCATTTTCCCGGCACCGACGAAATCGTCGCAGCCGTCACCGCGGCGCGGCATTGATCCGGGGAGGCACGCAGATGCCGGTCGTCTGGAACGAAGATCCGGCGGCAATCGACTGGAACGAGCTTTCCGCGCTCTACCGCACCGCACCGCTCGGCAACAAGACACCAGCCGATCTCGCGCTCGTGTTCGGCAACAGCATGTTCTGTGCCTTCGCTTACGACCAAGGCCGGCTGGTTGGTGCCGGCCGAGCGCTGGCGGACGGCCGCGACTGCGCCTACCTCTGTGATGTCGCGGTGCGCCCGGACTGTCAGGGGCAAGGCCTCGGCCGCGAGATCATCGAGCGGCTGCTGGCGCGATGCCGCGGACATCGCAAAATCATCCTCTATGCGGTGCCTGGCAAAGAGGGCTTTTATGAGCGTCTCGGCTTCCGCCGGATGACGACGGCCATGGCGATTTTCGACGACCAGGCCAGTGCCTATCAGCGCGGCTATCTGACCGCCCCTTAAGCTACTGTTGCGCCGCACCTGTTTGGTGCATCGGAAAATCCGTCCAGAACGACCCCGTCGCCCCTCTTTCAACAGCCGGGCGCGGCCCATAGATTGACGTCGGCTTAAAACGTGACGGAACATTGCGCGGCCGAAATCATCAAAACTTCATGGCGTCTGCGCAGGATTGCCATGGAGATTCGCGTCAGCCTTGCCGCCGAAAGCGCCAAACCGTGCATCCAGAGCCCGCAACCCTGCCTAAAATATTGAAGGCACGTGATTTTGTTCGAATTGGCGAATTCCACTCCGCCCCAAAACGCGCTAGTGGAGGGTTAGGGGGCATGCGCGATGCCGGAGCCGGCGGCGAGGGTTCGTTGAGTGCCTGTGCGTCGTTTGCCTGTTCGCCGGCCGTCCTGGCCGCTGAAGCGTTGTTCGAGGTCTAGATGCTGGAAGCCATACGCAGGGCGATGACGTTTCTGCGCCAGAAGCAAGTCCTGCATAAGCTTGGAGTTGTGATCAGCGTCGCGGTCATCGGCATCGCTTGCTATGTGCTCTACCACATGCTGCGCGGCATCGACTTCAACGAGGTGATCGAGGCGATCAAGAGCACCGAGCCGAGCCAGATTGCGATGGCGGCGCTGTTCGTGGCCGCGGGCTATTTCACCCTGACCTTCTACGACCTGTTCGCCGTGCGTGCGATCGGCCACGCCCATGTGCCTTACCGCATCAATGCGCTCGCCGCCTTCACCAGCTATTCGATCGGCCACAATGTCGGCGCCAGCGTCTTCACCGGCGGCGCGGTACGCTACCGCATCTATTCGGCCTATGGGCTGAACGCGATCGATGTCGCAAAGATCTGCTTCCTCGCCGGCCTGACCTTCTGGCTCGGCAATGCCGCCGTGCTGGGCCTCGGCATCTCCTACCATCCGGAGGCGGCGGCCTCGATCGACCAGCTTCCGCCCTGGCTGAACCGGACGCTGGCGCTGATGATCATCGTGGGACTGGTCGGCTATGTGGTCTGGGTTTGGACCCAGCCGCGGGTGGTCGGCCGCGGGCCCTGGACCGTGGTGCTGCCGGGCGGACCGCTGACGCTGCTCCAGATCGCGATCGGCATCATCGATCTCGGATTCTGCGCGCTCGCGATGTACGTGCTGGTCCCGGACGAGCCCAATCTCGGCTTCGTCGTGGTTGCCGTGATCTTCGTCTCGGCCACCCTGCTCGGCTTTGCCAGCCACTCGCCCGGCGGCCTCGGCGTGTTCGACGCCGCCATGCTGGTCGGCCTCTGGCAGATGGACCGGGAGGAACTCCTGGGCGGCATGCTCCTGTTCCGTGTCCTCTATTATCTGTCCCCCTTCGTCATATCTGTAATCTTGCTGACGTTTCGCGAAGTTATAATCGGCGCCCGATCGAAGCGTTTGCAGCAGGCGGCGCTCAAGCTCGACCCCGGCCCGGCGCGTGAAGCCGCCTATGTGAGAGAGCGCAGCGACGGCACCGCCTGACGGCGTCAAGCCTCTAGGACCAAGCCTTTAGGACAAAGCCTTTAGGACAAAGCCGTTAGGACAAGCCCCTAGGAGAAGCCCGCCCCGATGGCGATCGACGCCCCATCTTCTCCCACCGCGCAGCCCTGGTCCGACCGGCTGCGGCACTCGACGATCATCCTGATCGCCGCGGCGCTGGCGCTGTCGGTCGTGGTCTCGCTCGGCGAATTGTCGGTGTTGCACGCCGTTGCCGTGTTCCTCTGCATCGCCGCTGCGGCGCTGATCCCCTGGCGGCTGCACGACACCGCCGCCTCGCGCGACGATGTCAGGCGCATCAACCCGGTCGAGAGCGCCGCGGTGGCCGCGGTCGTCGCCGGCATGCCGGATCCGGCGGTGCTGCTCGACCGTGCCGGCCGTGTCATCCATCTCAACGCGGCCGCCGCCCAGCTTGCGCCGGCGCTGCGCAGGAACGAGCTCGCCCAGTTCGCGCTGCGCTCGCCGGAGATCATCACCGCGCTGCGCGAGTCGATCGCGACCACCGAGCCGCGGCGCGCGACCTATCTCGACCATGTCCCGGTCGATCGCTGGATGGAGCTGATCATCACGCCGGTGCCGGTGCCGACCACCTTCGGCGGCGCCGACAAATGCATGCTGATGACCTTCCACGACCAGACGCCGCTGCGCCGGGTCGAGGAGATGCGCGCCGACTTCGTCGCCAATGCCAGCCACGAGCTGCGCACGCCGCTCGCCGCGCTGTCGGGCTTCATCGACACGCTCCAGGGCCAGGCCAAGGACGACCCCAAGGCGCGCGAGCGCTTCCTCGGCATCATGCACAACCAGGCCACCCGCATGGCGCGCCTGATCGACGATTTGCTTTCGCTGTCGCGGGTCGAGCTGTCGGCCCATGTGCGCCCCGACACCCTGGTCGACCTGCTGCCGATCATCCGCCAGGTCGCCGACGGGCTCGAGCCGCTGGCGCGCGAGCGCCAGGTCGAGGTCGAGATCCATCTGCCGGAGCCGCCGGTGATGATCGCGGGCGACCGCGAGGAGCTGCTCCGCCTGTTCGAGAACCTGATCGAGAACGCGCTCAAATACGGCGCCTCGGGCGGACGCGTCATCGTGTCACTGACCTCAGGCGCCGCCACTGATGGAACTCAGGAAATCCGGGTCATGGTCCGGGATTTCGGCCCCGGCATCGCGCCTGAGCACCTGCCGCGGCTGACCGAGCGGTTCTACAGGGTCGATGTCGGCGACAGCCGCTTGCAGGGCGGGACCGGGCTCGGATTATCGCTGGTGAAACATATTCTTAACCGGCATCGCGGCCGGCTTTTGATCGAAAGCGTGCCCAAACAGGGCGCCACTTTCACCGCCTGTTTTCCCCAGATCAGGCCCCCGGTGACAGTCTGAAATTCAAGCGATTTCAATCGCTTGGGGCTGTCATCCGACTGTCACGAAACCTTCGTAAAAGCACAGCCGACCGCTCCTAAAGGGGCGGCACGGGGAGCGCGATCGGGCGCGGATGGCGCTTCGCTCCCCTGTATGGAGACCAGCATGAATTTCCTCAAAACGATCGTCGCTGCCGGCTTGGTCGCCGCATCGACGACGGCAGCCTTTGCTGCCGATATCACCGGCGCCGGCGCGACGTTCCCGTTCCCGATCTATTCCAAGTGGGCTGACGCCTACAAGAAAGAGACCGGCAACGGTCTGAACTACCAGTCGATCGGCTCGGGCGGCGGCATCAAGCAGATCCAGGCCAAGACCGTGACCTTCGGCGCCAGCGACGCGCCGCTCAAGGCCGAGCAGCTCGAGAAGGACGGCCTCGTCCAGTGGCCGATGGTGATGGGCGCCATCGTTCCGGTCGTCAACATCGAGGGCGTGAAGCCGGGCGAGATGGTGTTCGACGGCGAGACGCTCGCCAGCATCTATCTCGGCAAGATCACCAAGTGGGACGATGCCGCGATCAAGAAGCTCAATCCGAGCCTGAAGCTGCCCTCGGAGGCGATCACCGTCGTCCGCCGCTCCGACGGTTCGGGCACCACCTTCAACTTCACCAACTACCTCTCCAAGGCCAGCGCGGACTGGAAGAGCAAGGTCGGCGAGGGCACGGCCGTCGAGTGGCCGGTCGGCGTCGGCGCCAAGGGCAACGAGGGCGTGTCCGGCAACATCGGCCAGACCAAGAACTCGATCGGTTACGTCGAGTACGCCTATGCCAAGCAGAACAAGCTGACCTACACCGGTCTCGTCAACAAGGCCGGCAAGCCGGTGCAGCCGACCGTCGAGGCCTTCCAGGCAGCCGCCTCGAACGCCGACTGGGCCAAGGCGCCCGGCTACTACGTCATCCTGACCGACCAGCCCGGCGAGAAGTCCTGGCCGATCACGGCGGCGACCTTCATCCTCATGCACAAGGATGCCACCGACAAGGCGGCCTCGCAGGAAGCCATCAAGTTCTTCCGCTGGGCCTTCAAGAACGGCGGCAAGGCGGCTGAGGAGCTCGACTACATCCCGATGCCCGAGGGCGTCGTGACCCTGATCGAGAAGACCTGGGCTGCCGAGATCAAGAGCTAAGCGCTGCTGTCCCGGCCTGGGTGCCGGGATCTCAAAAGACCTCCGCTCCGGATCGGCCCCGTGCCGCATCCGGAGCGCAAGACCAACAACAAGCGTATATAACGGGTACAGGGGATCGGCGTGGCAGAGATGGCCGTTCAGAGCGATGTAATCGACGACGCTGGACCGTACGATCGCGCCAAGGCCTTGAGCGCGTTCAAGCTCGGCGACGTTACCTTCTACTGGATCACGCGGCTCTCCGCGATCTCGGTGCTGCTGATCCTCGGCGGCATCATCGTTTCGCTGATCGTCGGCGCTTTCCCGGCGATCAAGGAATACGGCTTCTCCTTCCTGTGGACGCAGCGCTGGGCGCCGTCGGCGGATCCGCCCGTGCTCGGCGCGCTCGGGCCGATGTACGGCACGCTCGTCACCTCGTTCATCGCGATGCTGATTGCCATTCCCGTCGGCCTCGGCATTGCGATCTTCCTCACCGAGCTCTGTCCGCAATGGCTGCGCCGCCCGATCGGCATGGCGATCGAGCTGCTCGCCGGCATTCCCTCGATCATCTACGGCATGTGGGGCTTCTTCGTGCTGGGCCCGTTCCTGGCCAACACCTTCCAGCCCTTCATGATCAAGATCTTCGACGGCGTTCCTGTCTTGGGCGCGATCTTCGCGGGTCCCCCGTCCTATCTCAGCCTGTTCAACGCCGCGCTGATCCTCGCCATCATGGTGCTGCCCTTCATCACCTCGATCTCGGTCGACGTGTTCAAGACGGTGCCGCCGGTGCTGAAGGAGGCCGCCTACGGCGTCGGCTGCACCACCTGGGAAGTCGTGCGCAGCGTGGTGATCCCCTACACCCGCGTCGGCGTCATCGGCGGCGTCATGCTGGCGCTGGGCCGCGCGCTCGGCGAGACCATGGCGGTGACGTTCATCATCGGCAACTCGTTCCGCATCTCCTCCTCGATCTTCGCGCCGGGCACCACGATCTCGGCGGCGATCGCATCCGAGTTTGCCGAGAGCGACGGCCTGCACCAGTCCGGCCTGATCCTGCTCGGCCTTCTGCTGTTCGTGCTGACGTTCTTCGTGCTCGCAGCGGCACGGCTGATGCTGATGCGGCTGGAAAAGAAGGCGGGGAACTAACGCCATGAACCCGATCTATTCACGCCGCCGCCGCAAGGACATCGTCGTTCGCGGACTCTGCATCGCCGCCGCCGCCTTCGGCGTCACCTGGCTTGCGCTGATCCTGATCACGCTGCTTTACAACGGCATCGCCGGTCTGAACCTCGAGATTTTCGTGGCAGACACGCCGCCGCCGGGCTCGACCGAAGGCGGCCTGCGCAACGCCATCGTCGGTTCGATCATCATGACCGTGCTCGGCGTCGGCATTGGCGCGCCGCTCGGCCTGTTCGCCGGCACCTATCTCGCCGAATACGGCCGCAACGACCGCCTGACCTCGGTGATCCGCTTCATCAACGACATCCTGCTCTCGGCGCCCTCGATCATCATCGGCCTGTTCATCTACGGCGCGGTGGTGGTGCCGATGCGCGGCTTCTCGGCGATCGCAGGCAGCCTCGCGCTCGCCGTCATCGTCATCCCGGTGGTGCTGCGCACGACCGAGGACATGCTGCTGCTGGTGCCGAACGCGCTGCGCGAGGCGGCGTCCGCGCTCGGCCTGCCGCGCTCGCTGGTGATCAAGCGGATCGCCTATCGTGCCGCCCGCTCCGGCCTCATCACCGGCGTGTTGCTAGCCACCGCCCGCGTCGCCGGCGAGACCGCGCCGCTGCTCTTCACCGCGCTGTCGAACCAGTTCTTCAGTCTTGGCCTGAACAAGACGATGGCGAACCTGCCGGTCACCATCAACAACTTCGTCCAGAGCCCCTACGCCTATTGGAAGCAGCTCGCCTGGAGCGGCGCGCTGCTGATCACGATTACCGTGCTTGCCCTGAATATTGGCGCGCGCATCCTTGGCGCCGAGAGGACCGCAAAATGAGTGAGCTTTCCGTATCGATGAGCGCGGCCGGTGGGCTGCCCCAGGCGCCGCTGCTGCCGGAAGCGCCGGCCAAGGTGACGGTGCGCAACCTCAACTTCTATTACGGCGAGCACCACGCGCTGAAGAACATCAACCTGACGCTCGGCACCAACCGCGTCACCGCGTTCATCGGCCCGTCCGGCTGCGGCAAGTCAACCCTGCTGCGCATCTTCAACCGGATGTACGACCTCTATCCGGGGCAGCGCGCCACCGGCCAGCTCATGCTCGACCAGACCAACATCCTCGACGGCAAGCTCGACCTCAACCTGCTGCGCGCCCGCGTCGGCATGGTGTTCCAGAAGCCGACGCCGTTCCCGATGACGATCTACGAAAACATCGCCTTCGGCATCCGCCTCTACGAGAAGATCTCGAAGTCCGAGATGGACGACCGCGTCGAGAAGGCGCTGCGCGGCGGCGCGCTGTGGAACGAGGTCAAGGATAAGCTCAACGCCTCCGGCCTGTCGCTCTCCGGCGGCCAGCAGCAGCGCCTCTGCATCGCCCGCACCGTCGCGGTGCGGCCCGAGGTGATCCTGTTCGACGAGCCCTGCTCGGCGCTCGACCCGATCTCGACCGCCAAGGTCGAGGAGCTGATCCAGGAATTGTCCGAGAACTACACGATCGCGATCGTCACCCACAACATGCAGCAGGCGGCGCGCGTCTCCGACAAGACCGCGTTCATGTATCTCGGCGAGCTGATCGAGTTCGACGACACCAGCAAGATCTTCACGTCGCCGAGCGACCGGCGCACGCAGGATTACATCACCGGCCGGTTCGGCTGAGGAGACGGGACATGGGTTCTGAACATACCGCAAAGGCCTTCGACACCGACCTCCAGGAGCTCACCCGGCTCGTCGCCGAGATGGGCGGGATCGCCGAGCGCATGATCGTCGATTCCGTCGACGCGCTGATCCGCCGAGACGTCGCGCTCGGCCAGCGCGTCGTCGCCACCGACACCGAGCTCGACGCGCTGCAGAAGCGCATCGAGGAGCGCGCCGTGCTCACCATCGCCCGCCGCCAGCCGATGGCGGTCGATCTGCGCGAGATCGTCGGCGCCATGCGCGTTGCGACCGATCTCGAGCGCATCGGCGACCTCGCCAAGAACATGGGCAAGCGCGTCGCGGCGCTGGAGACGGATTTTCATCCGCTCAAGCTGTTCCGCGGCCTCGAGCACATGACCGACCTCGTGCAGCAGCAGGTCAAGTCGGTGCTGGACGCCTATGCCGCGCATGATCTGCCGGCGGCGATGGCGGTGTGGAAGGGCGACGAGGAAGTCGACGCCATCTGCACCTCGCTGTTCCGCGAGCTCCTCACCTACATGATGGAGGATCCGCGCAACATCTCGTTCTGCATCCATCTGATGTTCTGCGCCAAGAACATCGAGCGGATCGGCGACCACGCCACCAACATCGCCGAGACCGTGTTCTACATGATCGAGGGCCAGGCGATCACCGACAAGCGGCCGAAGGGCGACATGACGACCTTCGCCACGACGGTCCCGAATACCTGAAGACTTAAGGAGCGACGACACCATGGGCGCACGCATTATGGTGGTTGAGGACGAGGAAGCTCTCACCGAGCTTCTCCGCTACAACCTCGAAGGCGACGGCTATGATGTGGAGACGGTGATGCGCGGCGACGACGCCGACACCCGCCTCAAGGAACACATCCCCGATCTGATCGTACTCGACTGGATGCTGCCGGGACTGTCAGGCATCGAGCTGTGCCGCCGGCTGCGGACCCGGCCCGAGACCAAGCAGCTCCCGATCATCATGCTCACCGCGCGCGGCGAGGAGAGCGAGCGGGTGCGGGGTCTTGCGACCGGCGCCGACGACTACATCGTCAAGCCGTTCTCGGTGCCGGAGCTCCTGGCGCGCGTGAAGGGCCTGCTGCGGCGCGCAAGCCCGGAGCGGCTCGCAACGGTGCTGGCCTATGGCGACATCGAGCTCGATCGCGACAAGCGCCGCGTCGCGCGCTCGGGCCGGCCGATCGACCTCGGCCCGACCGAATATCGCCTCTTGGAGTTCTTCCTGGAGCATCCCGGCCGCGTGTTCTCGCGCGAGCAGCTGCTCGACAGCGTCTGGGGCCGCGACATCTACATCGACGAGCGCACCGTCGACGTCCACATCGGCCGCCTGCGCAAGCTGCTCAATCTCGGCCGCGAGCAGGATCCCATCCGCACCGTCCGCGGAGCCGGCTACGCGCTGGATGATCGCTTTGCGAAGGCGGAGCAGACGTAAGCTAGGGGCGAGTTGGTTTGGCGAGCTGTCGCCACGATATCGGTGTCGTCCCGGCGAAGGCCGGGACCCATAACCCCAGGGCGCAATTGTTTGCGCGACAAGGGTAACTCCGTGTCCCCGTAACCACATCTGCTGGTGGTTATGGGTCCCGGCCTTCGCCGGGACGACATCGGAGTGTGTCGATCCGTCATCGCGTGACGGCGCCGTCTTTGCAATCAGCTAGAGCGACAAACTCACCGCGAGGGCTTCGCCGGTGCGCGCCGGCGATCCGCGGCGGGCTGATATGCCACGCGCGAGTGCTGCGCGCAGTAGGGCAGGCCCGACAGCGCCCTGCCGCCGCAGAAGAAGAAATCCGGGCTCGAGGGATCGCCGACCGGCCAGTGGCAGGTCGCCTCGTTCAGCTCCAGCAGCGACAGCCGCTGGCTCATCGGCACCACGTTGTCGTAGGTGACCGGTTCGGCCTCCACCTCGACCTCGAAGGCCTGCGCCAGCGCGGTGTTGCCGCGCGCAATGGGGCGGCTCACCCGCATCATGTGCTGCGCGGGGCGCGCCTTGCGCGGCCGCGGAGCCGCCGATGAGGGGCTCTTGGCGCGGCCGGATAGGCCGAGCCTGTGTACCTTGCCGATCACGGCATTGCGGGTCACGTTCCCGAGCTCGGCTGCGATCTGGCTGGCCGATAATCCGGCCTCCCAGAGCTTTTTCAACTGCTCGACGCGATCGTCGGACCAGGTCAAAACCGTCATTGCACCCTTTCCCTCGCCGTGCGGCTGCCATCCTGGCGCCTCGCGGCGAATGCCTAAGCCTCGAAAAACCCGTGCCGTCAGAATCCCTTAAGGCTCGCCGGGCGCGCCGATAACGCCCGAACGTCTACGCCGGTACATGAGGACTTAGAGGATCAGAAACACTGCACGAGATGTCGTATCTGACAAGCCAAACGCTACAATATGGCGTGACTCACGCGCAAGAGTCCGCCGACTCGCTTCCACATGTTCCGTGGCGAAAACCCCGCAATTTCGGCTCCGCAAGACTACGGATTCAGCGTTTCGCGAGGCTTTCGGGCGGCATTGACACCGGTTTCACCAGGCATAAGATAGTGTCACGTGCCGCCCTTAAAAGGCGGCACGTTTCGTTTTCCGGGCCGGTCAATGGTGCGCTGCGTGAGCGTGTTCAGGCCGTCCGCAACATCAAGTGATCGTCATGACTAACAGCGCAGCGCCGCATTTGCTTCCCGTTTTCGCCAGATCCGACCTCGGTTTCGAGCGCGGCGAAGGCTGCTGGCTGATTGCGACCAATGGCGATCGCTATCTCGATTTTACCTCGGGCGTCGCCGTGAACGCGCTCGGCCATGCCCATCCCGCGCTGGTCAAGGCGCTGCAGGAGCAGGCCACAAAACTCTGGCACATGTCGAACCTGTTCCAGAGTCCGGACGGCGAGAAGCTCGCTGCGCGCCTGTGCAATGAAAGCTTCGCGGACTTCGTGTTCTTCTGCAATTCCGGCGCCGAGGCGCTGGAAGGTGTGATCAAGCTGGTCCGCCATCATCACTTCTCCAAGGGGCATCCGGAACGTTACCGCATCATCACCTTCGAAGGCGCCTTCCATGGCCGCACGCTGGCGACGCTGGCTGCGACGGGATCTGCAAAATATCTCGAAGGTTTTGGTCCGCCGATGGATGGCTTCGACCAGGTCCCGCATGGCGACATCGAGGCCGCGAAGAAGGCAATCGGTCCGCAGACCGCCGGCATCCTGATCGAGCCGATTCAGGGCGAGGGCGGCGTGCGTTCCGCAACGCCTGCGTTCCTCAAGGCATTGCGCCAGCTTTGCGACGAGAAGGGCCTGCTGCTCGCCTTCGACGAGGTGCAGACCGGCATGGGCCGCACCGGCGATCTGTTCGCGCATCGGCGTACCGGCGTCACACCTGACGTGATGTCGCTGGCCAAGGCGCTCGGCGGCGGCTTCCCGATCGGTGCGATCCTGGCCACCGCGGACGCGGCGGCCGGCATGGGTCCCGGCTCGCACGGATCGACCTTCGGCGGCAATCCGCTCGCGATCTCGGCTGCGAATGCCGTGCTCGACGTCATGCTGAAGCCCGGCTTCTTCGATCACGTGCAGAAGATGTCGCTGCTGCTCAAGCAGAAGCTCGCCTCCGTGATCGACCGTCATGGCGATGTCGTCAGCGAGGTGCGCGGCGAGGGCCTCCTGATCGGCATCAAGGCCGTGGTGCCATCAGGCGATCTCGTCGCGGCGCTGCGCAACGAGAAGCTGCTCACGGTCGGCGCCGGCGACAATGTCGTGCGTTTCCTGCCGCCCTTGATCGTCACCGAAGCCGAGATCGAGGACAGCGTCGGGCGGCTCGAACGCGCCTGCGCCGCGATCTCGTCCAGTCAGACCAAGCGGGCGGCAAGCTGATGAGCAAGTCGCCGAAGCACTTCCTCGATATCAACGAGCTCCCGCTGTCGGAGCTCAAGAGCATGCTCGATGCCTCCTCCGCCATGAAGGCGAAGCAGAAGGCGCATCAGCCGGTGAGGCCGCTCGAAGGCAAGACGCTGGCGATGATCTTCGAGCGCCCGTCGACCCGCACGCGGGTGTCGTTCGACGTCGCCATGCGCCAGCTCGGCGGCGAGCCCATCATGCTCACCGGCGCCGAGATGCAACTCGGCCGCGGCGAGACCATCGCCGACACCGCGCGCGTGCTGTCGCGCTATGTCGATGCCATCATGATCCGCATCCTCAACCACGACGCCCTGCTCGAGCTTGCGGCCAACGCGACCGTGCCCGTCATCAACGGCCTGACCCGGCGCTCGCATCCCTGCCAGGTGATGGCCGACCTTCTGACCTATCAGGAGCACCGCGGCCCGATCGAGGGCCGGACGGTGGCCTGGACCGGCGATGACAACAACGTGCTGGCGTCCTGGGCGCATGCCGCGGAGCGCTTCAAGTTTCAGCTCAACGTCGCAACGCCTCCGGAGCTTGCGCCGAAGAAGGCGATGCGCGACTGGATCAAGGCTTCAGGCGCGCCGATCATGCTCGGCACCGATCCGGAAGCCGCCGTGCGCGGCGCCGATTGTGTCGTCACCGACACCTGGGTGTCGATGGGCGACAAGGAAGGCGAGCACCGCCACAACGTGCTCAAGCCCTACCAGGTCAATGCCAAGCTGATGTCGCTGGCCAAGCCCGACGCGCTGTTCATGCACTGCCTGCCCGCCCATCGCGGCGAGGAGGTCACCGACGAGGTGATCGACGGCCCGCAATCGGTCGTGTTCGACGAGGCCGAAAACCGCCTGCACGCGCAGAAGGGCATTCTGGCCTGGTGTTTTGACGCGGTGAAGTAAGTTTGGGGTAGGCTTGGCGGCCGCCTCGCATGCAACTGTCGTCCTGGCGAACGCCAGGACGACGCGGAGGTTGCCGTCCTTGCATACGTCCATTCTGCATTGCCGGATGCAGCCGGAACCCCTTCCATTTCCCACCCACCGACCCCAGATAGACGGCCATGGATTCCCAATCCCCTGACATGAAAACCAGGCCAGAAGGCCCGGTTCGCGCACCATCAGCGGTTCCGATCGACGACGCCGTGCTGCCCTACGAGGTCGACGCGCTCGACGTGCGCGGCCGGCTGGTGCGGCTCGGTCCGGCGCTCGACGACATCCTGACCAAGCACGATTATCCCGCGCCCGTCGGCAAGCTGCTCGGCGAGGCCATCGTGCTGACGACGCTGCTCGGCTCGGCGCTGAAATTCGAGGGTCGCTTCATCCTCCAGGCCCAGACCGACGGCCCGGTGTCGTTCCTGGTGGTGGACTACAAGGCGCCGGACCAGCTTCGCGCCTATGCCCGATTTGACGCCTCGCGCCTGGGCACGGCGAAGGATTCCGGCGCGCTGCTCGGCCGCGGCCATCTCGCCATGACCATCGACCAGGGCCCCGACATGAGCCGCTACCAGGGTCTGGTCGCGCTCGACGGCGGCAGCCTCGAAGACGCCGCCCACGAATATTTCCTGCGCTCCGAGCAGATCCCGACGCGCGTGCGTCTTGCGGTCGGCGAGGAGTGGCGCTCGAACGACGGCGGCAGGCATCGCTGGCGCGCCGGCGGCATGTTGATGCAGTTTCTGCCGAAGGCGCCGGAGCGCGCGCGGCAGGCGGACTTGCATCCCGGCGATGCGCCCGAGGGCGCCGAAGTGCACGCCGTCGCCGAAGATGACGCCTGGGTCGAGGCGCGCTCGCTGGTCGAGACCGTCGAGGACGTCGAGCTGATCGATCCGGAACTGTCCGGCGAGCGGCTGCTCTACCGCCTCTTCCACGAGCGTGGCGTGCGCGTATTCAAGCCGCTGGTCCTGAAGGCGCAATGCTCCTGCTCGCGCGATGCGGTCGCCGCGATGCTGAAGAGCTTCTCGCCGGACGATCGCGCCGCGATGGTCAAGGACGACAAGGTCGTTGTCACCTGCGAGTTCTGCTCGTCGGTGTACGATTTCACGCCCGATGAGGCGGGCGTGGAGGGCGCGTAACTCTATCCTCCGTCATTGCCAGCGCAGCGAAGCAATCCAGAGTCTTTCCGCAGTGGCCGTCTGGATTGCTTCGCTGCGCTCACAATGACGACGGGGAAGCAGCCTGCCAAGTGCTCGGACATCGTAGGGTGGGCAAAGCGTAAGCGTGCCCACCATCTTTCTGCGTCACCACCGAAATGGTGGGCCCGCTTCGCTTTGCCCACCCCACGGCCCCGCCCCTAGTTCAACACCCGCTTGTTGTCCGGGCTATCCAGCGAAAACGTCGGCACGTCGATCTCGAAGCGTTCGCCGCTTTCGCTGACCATCTGGTAGCGGCCGGTCATGAAGCCGGAGGCGGTCGAGAGCGGCACGCCGGAGGTGTATTCGAAGCGCTCGCCGGGGGCCAGGGTCGGCTGCTCGCCGACCACGCCCTCGCCCTTCACCTCCTGCTGGCGGCCGGTGGCGTCGGTGATGATCCAGTGCCGCGTCTTGAGCTGCACGGTCTCCTCGCCCGAATTGGTGATGACGATGGTGTAGGACCAGAAGTAGCGGGAGCGGTCGGCCGACGACTGTTCCGGAACAAAGTTCGGCTCGACGGTCACTTCGATCTGGCGGGTCACGGCGCGGTACATGGCTGCCATCATAACGAAAACCCGGCCGGGAACCAAACGCCGCAAGCGGCTTTCGCGACATCGTCCCGCCAGAATTCGCGGAGAAAGACACCCCAAAGAAAGACACCCTTATGTGATCCGGCCGCTTTGCGAGACGACGGCCGGACCGGTACAATCCTTATAACGTCGCGATTTGTGTGAGGGTTTCCAGGCCCCGATGACCATTGCGGACCAAGTGACGGGATCGACGATCGCGGGGGCCAAGCCTGCGGATGCAAAGCCGCGTGCGGCCGCGCCGGCCATCTCGCTGCCCGCCATCGGCGAGCGCGAGCTCCGGCTCGACCTGTTCCGCGGCCTCGCGCTGTGGCTGATCTTCATCGACCATCTGCCGTCGAGTCTTTTGACCTGGTTCACGATCCGCAATTACGGCTTCAGCGACGCCACCGAGATCTTCATCTTCATCTCCGGCTACACCGCCGCCTTCGTCTACGGCCGCGCGATGCTGGAGAGCGGCGTCGTCATCGCCACCGCGCGCATCATGCGCCGGGTCTGGCAGATCTATGTTGCCCACGTCTTCCTGTTCACGATCTTCCTCGCCGAGATCTCCTACGTCGCGACCAGCTTCGAGAACCCGCTCTACACTGAAGAGATGGGCATCATGGACTTTCTCAAGCAGCCCGACGTCACCATCGTGCAGGCGCTGCTGTTGCGCTTCCGTCCCGTCAACATGGACGTGCTGCCGCTCTACATCGTGCTGATGTTGGCGCTGCCTTTGATCCTGTGGTCGATGAAGTGGAAGCCCGATGTCACGCTCGGCCTCTCGGTCGTGCTCTACGCGGTCACCTGGGAATACGACCTCTACTTCTCCGCCTATCCGAACGGCTTCTGGGCGTTCAATCCGCTGGCCTGGCAATTGCTGTTCGTCTTCGGTGCATGGTGTGCGCTCGGAGGTGCGCGGCGCATGTCGCGTATTCTGGCTTCACCGGTGACGATGTGGATCGCGATCGCCTATATCGTCGCGGCGTTCTACGTGACCCTGACCTGGTATGTGCCGCAGCTCTCGCATCTGATGCCGAAGCGGCTCGAGCAGTGGATGTATCCGATCGACAAGACCGACCTCGACGTGCTGCGCTTCACGCATTTCCTGGCGCTGGCAGCGCTCACCGTGCGCTTCCTGCCGCGCGACTGGCCGGGCCTGAAATCGCCCTGGCTGCGGCCGCTGATCCTGTGCGGCTCGCATTCCCTGGAGATCTTCTGCCTCGGCGTCTTCCTGGCCTTCGCCGGTCATTTCATCCTGGCCGAGGTCTCCGGCGGCGCCGTCATGCATGCGGTGATTAGTCTCTCCGGAATCCTGATCATGTGGGGCGTGGCCTGGGTGATTTCGTGGTACAAGCGCGTAGCTGACAAGAGCGGTGCGAAAACCAAGAACGCCGTCGGCAACGCCGATCTGGCGGGAGGGGGCTGATGAAGGCGAAGGTTCTCCTGAGCCTGATCCTGCTATGCGGTGGCCTCGCCGCGCCGTCGGCGCGCGCGGAGGATGCTGCGCCGCCCGCTCCGGCCGCGCCCGCAGCCTGCGAATTGCCGTCCTATCTGCTCACCAGCGAAAGCCAGCTTCCCAAGGTCGCCGACGCCATCAAGGCCGGCAAACCGCTCGAAATCCTGGTCATCGGCAGCCGTTCGACCACGATTCCGGCCTCCGAGGACGCTTCCTATCCGGCACGCATGCAGGCCATTTTGAAGGACAAGCTGTCGCCATCGGAAGTTGTGCACGTCTCCGTAGAAATACAGAGCAAGAAGACGGCAGAGGAGGCGGCCGCCAGCTTCGTTAAGCTGATGGAAGCAAAAAGGCCTACTTTGGTGATCTGGCAGACCGGGACCGTGGATGCTATCCGAGCAATCGATCCCGACGATTTTCGCGGTGCGGTGACCGGAGGGGTTTCCGCATTGCAAAATGCAGGGGCTGACGTCGTGTTGATGAACTTGCAGTACAGCCCGCGTACCGAAACCATGATCTCGGTGCCGCCCTATCTCGACAATATGCGGGTGGTGGCACAGGAGCACGATATCCCGCTGTTCGACCGTTTCGCGATCATGCGGCAGTGGAATGATCAGGGTCAGTTCGACCTGTTCAGCCCGTCCCGCGGGCCTGAGCTCGCGAAACAGGTCCACGATTGCCTTGGCCGGGCGTTGGCACAGTTCGTGATCGACGCAGCCCATCTGGGGCCGGCCCAGCAGCAAAATTGAGGTCTAGTGTTAATGAGTTCTATCCGCCCTTTTTGCCTGACGTCATGGCTGGCTGCACCCGTGGCGGCGGCGCTGCTGTTGCTGACTCCTGTTTCGCAGTCGCGCGCGCAGGCGCAGGCCGCGCAGGCAACGCCCGCGCCCGCGCAGGCCGCTAATCCCGCTCCGGCATCGCCCTCCCAGACCACCGTCGCCGCGACGTCTCCCGAACAGCGCGGCATCACCGCGCGCGCCATCGACAAGGTGAAGCAGGTCGCGAAATCCGCCGGTGACGTCTTCAACCGCGTCCCCTGCCTGCCGCCGAAGGGCGGCGCGAAGGCGATGGGGTCGCTGCCGCATGTCGCAAGCAAGCTCGTCGCCGGCAAGCCTGTCGTGATCGTCGCGTTCGGCTCGTCGTCGACCGCCGGCTACGGCGCAAGCTCGCCCGATTTCAATTATCCGAACCGTCTTGCGGCGCAGTTGCGCCGGCAATATCCGACCGCGGACATCACCGTCATCAATGCCGGCGTCGGCGGCGAGGACGCGCCCGAGATGATGAAGCGCCTCCAGAAGGAGGTGATCGACGTGCATCCGGACATGGTGATCTGGCAGGTCGGCACCAACGCCGTGCTGCGCAATCTCGATCCCGGCGACACCGCCAAGATGGTCGAGGACGGCATCGCCCGCATCCAGGCCGCCGGCGGTGCCGATATCGTGCTGGTCGATCCGCAATATTCGCCGGCCGTCAACCAGCGCAAGGAGAGTGCCGGCAAGATGGTGAAGCTGCTCGGCAAGGTCGCTGAGCTCCGTCACGTCGGCATCTTCCCGCGCTTCGAGGTGATGCGCGACTGGCACGAGAATCAATCGATCCCGGTCGAGAGCTTCGTGATCGCCGACGGCCTGCATATGAACGATTGGGGCTATGCCTGCTTCGCCCAGCTCCTCGGCGACGACATCATCCGCTCCGTCGGCCAGATCAAGCTCGGGGTCAACGTGCCCGGGGACGTGCGGGCGTACCGGCCGATGTAGTTCGGCTGCGTAGCCGTAGGGTGGGCAAAGGCGCGCTCTTCGCGCGCCGTGCCCACCATCTATCGCCAGCTCGGTGGTGAATGGTGGGCACGCTTCGCTTTGCCCACCGTACGAGAGCTCGATCGCCTCACGCCTTCTCCAGCGCCGCCGTCAGGTCCTCGATCAGATCGTCCGCATGCTCCAGCCCCGCGGAGAAGCGGATGAAGCCCTCGCTGATGCCGAGCGCGGCGCGGTCTTCCGGCTTCAGGCGCTGATGCGTCGTGGTTGCCGGATGGGTGACGAGGCTCTTGGCGTCGCCGAGATTGTTCGAGATCTTCGCAAGCTTGAGCTCGTTGAGCACGCGGAACGCGGCCGCCTTGCCGCCCTTGACCTCGAAGCCGACCAGCGTCGAGCCGCCGCGCATCTGCTTCTTCACCAGCGCTGCCTGCGGATGATCGGCGCGGCCGGGATAGATCAATCGCGAGATCTTCGGATGGCCGGCCAGCACTTCCGCAACGCGTGCCGCGGTGTCGGTCTGCGCGCGCACGCGCACGGCCAGCGTCTCCAGGCCCTTGAGCAAGACCCAGGCGTTGAACGGCGAGATCGACGGCCCGGTCTGGCGCATGAAATTGTGGAGGTGCTCGGCGACGAAGGCTTCCGACGACAGGATGATGCCGCCGAGGCAGCGGCCCTGGCCGTCGATGTGCTTGGTCGCGGAATAGACCACGACGTCGGCGCCGAGCGCGAGCGGGCTCTGCCAGATCGGCGTCGCAAACACGTTGTCGACGACGAGCCGCGCGCCGCCCTTGTGCGCGATCTCGGCGATGCCGGGGATGTCGAGCACGTCGAGCGTCGGATTGGTCGGGCTCTCCAGGAAGAACGTCTTGGTGTTCGGCCGCAAGGCCCGCTGCCACTGGTCGAGATCGAGGCCGTCGACCAGCGTGGTCTCGATGCCGTAGCGCGGCAACAGATCCTGAATGACGTAGAGGCACGAGCCGAACAGCGCGCGGGAGGCGACCACGTGGTCGCCGGTCTTCAGCGGCGCCAGGATCGCGGTCGTCACCGCGGCCATGCCGGTCGCCGCCGAACGCGCCGCTTCGGCGCCTTCTAGCTCGATCATGCGGCGCTCGAACATCGAGATGGTCGGGTTCGAATAACGCGAATAGATGAAGCCGGGATCCTCGCCCTTGAACCGCGCCTCGCACTCCTCGGCGCTGTTGTAGACGTAGCCCTGGGTCAGGAACAGCGCCTCCGACGTCTCGCCGAATTGCGAGCGCAGGGTGCCGGAATGGACCAGGCGGGTTTCGGGACGGTAAGTGGCAGGCGACTTCGACATAGGTACCTCCGACATGACCGTCTCGTCGAAAACGGTCACAAAAAAACCGGCCTGGATATATCCACGGGCCGGGATCACAGAGGTCCCCGGCCTGTTTAGCGACTTATTTAACGTGGCTGCAAGCCGGCCGGCTCAAATCACCACGGGATAAGTGATGCTCATATTCCGCAATGGCCTTTCCGTCAAGGCGTCCATCGGATAGCCGTAAAAGGCTAGTATTTCCCGCACGTCCGGATGCGTTTGACCCCTGACGAGGACCCCCGGTTGAGCTTCACGATCGCCGCCGACGCCAATGGTATCCTGCCCGACCGCATGATCGCGGCGATGGCGGAGGCGGGCCTCATCCTGCCCGCATACGATTTCGTCGAAAGCCAGATCCAGCCGGCGAGCCTCGACCTCCGCCTCGGTGACATCGCCTATCGCGTCCGCGCCAGCTTCCTGCCTGGTCCCGGCGCCACGGTGGCCGAGCGCATCGACGAATTGAAGCTGCACGAGTTCAGCCTTGCCGACGGCGCGGTGCTGGAAACCAACTGCGTCTACATCGTGCCGCTGCTCGAGAGCCTGGCGCTGCCGCCGGAGATCGTCGCGGCTGCGAACCCCAAGAGCTCCACCGGCCGCCTCGATGTCTTCACCCGCGTGATCGCCGACGGTACCCGCCGCTTCGACATGATCGGTGCCGGCTATCACGGCCCGCTCTATGCCGAGATCAGCCCGAAGACATTTCCGGTCCTGGTGCGCGAGGGCTCGCGCCTGTCGCAGGTGCGCTTCCGCACCGGTGACGCCATCCTCAATGCCGACGAGCTCGATGCGCTGCATGCGTCCGAGCGCCTCGTCGACATCGACGATGCCGATCTGTCCGGCGGCGTCGCCGTCTCCGTCGATCTCTCCGGCGAGAAGGCGAGCGGCTTCGTCGGCTACCGCGCCAAGCGCCACACCGGCGTCGTCGACGTCGATCGCCGCTCCGGCTATTCCGTCGAGGACTTCTGGGAGCCGATCTCGGCCCGGCCCGACGGCAGCCTGATCCTCGATCCCGGCGAGTTCTACATCCTCGCCTCGAAAGAGGCCGTGCAGGTGCCACCCGACTTTGCAGCCGAGATGGTGCCGTTCGATCCGCTGGTCGGCGAATTCCGCGTGCACTATGCCGGCTTCTTCGATCCCGGCTTCGGCTATGCCGGTGCCGGCGGGTTGGGATCGCGCGCCGTGCTGGAGGTGCGCTCGCGCGAGGTGCCGTTCATCCTCGAGCACGGCCAGATCGTCGGCCGCCTCGTCTACGAGAAGATGCTCGCCCGCCCCGACGCGATGTACGGGCAGCGCATCGGCTCGAACTACCAGGCGCAGGGATTGAAGCTCTCGAAACATTTTCGGGTGTAGCGACATCTCCAACTGTCATGCCCCGGCTCGACCGGGGCATCCAGTACGCCGCGGCGTCTCGATTCAATCATAACTGCCTCTGGAATACTGGATCGCCCGGTCTTCGCCGGGCGATGACACCGAGTCTGTGGCTGGTTGCGCCGCCCCAGCCGCGATGACACACTCCCGTAAAACAACAAGCCGGGAGCGAACATGACCGCCGCAGCTGACTCCGCGCAGGAAGCCCAATGGAAGCGCTGGCGCGCGGTCGCCGATCTCTATCACGCCTATTTCACCGGCCTTATCCTCACCGTTGTCACGCGGCGCGGCACCGCGGATGCCGCGGAGTTCGTCTTCCGCGTGTTCCGCCGCCAGCAGCAGGAGCGTTTCCTGCCGGGGCTTGAGAAGCTCGGCCTCAGCCATCTGCCGCCGGCGGTCGCTGCTGCGCAATATCACTACCTCTCCAACTGGATCGGCGGCGTGCATGTCGAATACATGTACGAGAGCGACACCAAGGCCTGGATCCGCTATCCGCCGCCGCGCTGGATCTGGAAGGGCACCGCGATCTGCGGCGTGCCGGGCGAGGTCTCGCGCGCGATGCTGCGCGGCTGGCACGCCAACAACGGGGTTGCGCTCGGAGATCTTCGCCTCGGCTTCGTCTGCACCAAGCAGAGCGTCGACGGCCAGGACGGGCTCGAAGGCTATTATCATCAATACGACCATCCGCTCGAACTCGACCAGCGCCTGGTGTTCGCGCGGCATCTGGAAGCGCCGCTGTTCGATGCGAAGGCCGCGCCGGCGCTGCCGGTCGCGAGCTGGCCGAAGCCGCGGCTTGAAAAAGCCTATCGCAACTATGCGATGGAATATGTCCGCACCGCCGCGCCCGTGATGGTGCAGCTGTTCGGCCCGGAGGACGCCGGTTATCTGCTGCATCTCACCGGCAAGCTGATCGGGATGCAGTATTTCGACGAGGCCGCGGCCGCACTCGCGACGAGCCGCGGCGGCGCGAGGGAATTCGCATCGTTCCTGAACGCGCTGTTCGCTGCGCAGGATGATGCCGCCGAGACGGCGCAGTCCGAAGGCGCCTTCGAAATCCGACAGCAGAGCTGGAAGCTGATGGACGACGTCGCTGACTATCATCGTGCCTGCGCCAAGGTGCTGGAGGGATTGTTCGAGGGATTGGCTGCCGGCTGCGGCCGGCATATCGGCGTCCACATGCTCCCGGCCGCAGGCGGCCGTCCGCCGCTGGTCTGGACGATCGCGTAATTCCACCCACTGAAATGCGCTGCCGCAGGGCACGCCTGCATCAGGCGCAGGAGGAATCGGCAATTGCCGTGCTAACAAGCCTCTCGCCGCGCTTTCTGCGCGAAGAAATTCATTGGCACACCTAGTCATTGCCGCGCCGCAAATGGCGCTCGTGCCCGGGAGAGGACATGTCCGACATCGCCGAAATCCCGGTCGATGAACAAGAGCGCCCGCTGCCGCCGCCTCCGCGGCCGGTGAGGAGCTCGCTGACTGACGGGCCGATCCTGCGCACGCTGCTCGGGCTTGCCTGGCCGAACGTGATCGCGCTCTCGGCCGGCACCTGCACGGTGATCGCGGAGACCTCCTATATCGGCCGGCTCGGCGTCGAGGCGCTGGCCGCGATGGCGCTGGTGTTTCCGACCGTGATCCTGACCATGACGATGTCGGGCGGAGCGATGGGTGGTGCGGTGGCCTCCGCCATCGCACGCGCGCTCGGCGCCGGCGACCGCGAGCGCGCCGGCACGCTCGCCGCGCATGCGCTGCTGATCGGCGTCACGTTCGGTCTCGTCTTCATGCTGGGCATGCTGATCTTCGGGCCCAAGGTGCTCGAGATGCTCGGCGGCCGCGGCGATGTGCTGACGCACGCGATCGCCTACACGCAGGTGTTTTTCGGCGGCGCCGTGCTGCCCTGGCTGCTCAACACCATGGCGGGCGTGCTGCGCGGCACAGGCAATATGAGGCTGCCCTCGTTCCTGATCCTCAACTCCGCGGCCTGGCAGATCGTGCTCGGCGGCACGCTGGGTCTCGGACTTGGACCGGTGCCGCAGTTCGGCATGCGCGGCGTCGCGGCCGGCGCGCTGATCGCCTATTGCATGAACATCGGCGTCATGGGCTGGTACCTGTTCTCAGGCCGCGCGCGCGTCGTCCCGAAGCTGCGCGGCCTGCGCATCCAGTGGGCCATGTTCTTCGACATCCTGAAGGTCGGCGCCATCGCCTGCTTCTCGCCGCTGCAATCGGTGCTGACGATCTCGATCTTCACCCACATGCTGGCGAAGTTCGGTACCGCGATCCTCGCCGGCTACGGCATCGGTGCGCGGCTCGAATTCCTGCTGACCTCGATCGCGTTCTCGTTCGGCATCGCCTCGGTGCCGATGGTCGGCATGGCCGTCGGCGCCGGCCGCATCGCGCGCGCCCGGCGCATTGCCTGGATCGCGGGTGCGAGCGCATTCGTCGCCGTCGGTGCGCCGGCGTGCCTCGTCGCGCTGTTCCCCGATCTCTGGGTCAACATCTTCACCGACAGCGCGACCGTCCGCGCGGCCAGTCACCAATATCTGTCGACGGTGGCGCCGTTCTACGCCTTCATCGGCCTTGCCTCGACGATGTACTTCTCCTCGCAAGGCGCGGCCAAGGTGATCGGCCCGGTGCTGGCGCAGACCGCGCGGCTGATCTACATCTCGGCGACCGGCTGGTGGCTGTCGACACATGAGGCGACCGCGCAGAGCTTCTTCTGGCTGGCCGCGAGCTCGATGGTCGTGCTCGGCCTGCTGTCGTGCTCCAGCGTGGTGCTGACGCGCTGGGGACCGCGCAAGAACAAGCCCGCGATCAGGCCGGCTCTCTCAGGCGTCGCGGATTAGCGATGCTTGTGGCGGCGATGGCCGCCACCGCCGCCGACATTGGCGAGCCGCATCAGCTGCGGGATCATCGCCATCATGTCGCCGCCACTGGTGCCGCCGAGCATGCCCATGATGTCGCCGCTGCCCATGCCGCCGAGCCCCGTTGGCATATAGCCGCCTCCGCCCATCGGGGTGTAGCCGCCATAATTGGGCGCACCAAAGCCGCCGCCGAGATTGCTGCCGCCGAGGCCACCGCCGCCCATCATGCCGCCGAAGCCGCCACCACCATTCTCCATCATGCGGCTCATCATCGGGCCCATGGTCTGCATCAGCATGGCGAAGCGGCGCTTGCCCATCTTCGCCTTCATCATCTCCAGCATCGGCGCCATCTGGGTCATCATGTCCTCGCCGCCGGCGCCTCCGCCGCCACCGAAGCCCGCGAGCTGCGCCTCCGCCGGCGTGCTCGCGACCGAGAACAGCAGCAGCACGGCGGCTGCCTGGCAGATCACGTTGTCCGCACCTCTCATGGCATGCTCCTCGCGTGCGTGGCTTCGCCGGAAGAGCGGAGCCAACCGGACGCACGCGGCCATGGTTACGGCCGAGGAGGCGAGGGCTCTGTGAGAAAAGTCACAGAGGTCAGTTAGACCGCCGATGGAAACGCCTTGTGCATGGCGGCCACGGCTTCCTTCGTCTGCCCCTGGACATACGGCGCAAGCTCGTTCGGCAGCATGTCGATGATCCAGACCAGGCGGCACCGCGCATCGCCCTCGGCGATCACCTGCACCGAGGCGCTGTAGTGCTTCAGCCGCTCGTTGTTGATGGCATAGACGAGGCGCTGCCGCGCATCATTGCAATCGACCAGCACCTCGCGCGCGACGGAGCCGTTGGCGAAGGTGACGATGCGTGCATCGCCATCGAGCGTGCAGGCCGTGACGAAGCCCGGCACCAGCCGCTGATGCAGCGCGCCGAAATCGCGCACCGCGTCCCAGACCTCGCGCGCAGGGGCGTTGAGGGGAATGTCGTTGTGGATGGAGGCCATAAGGAGTCCTTGGTTGAAGGGGGCGTAGGGTGGGCAAAGGCGCGCTCTTCGCGCGCCGTGCCCACCATTCATCGGCACCGTCGCACGTGGCACCCTACGAATGCTCGTGCGTGGGGCGCCTGCTCACACGCAAACCGCCTCGACATTGTTGCCGTCCGGATCGATCAGAAACGCCGCATAATAGGTCGGGCTGTAGTCCTTGCGCGGGCCCGCGCCGCCATTGTCGCGTCCGCCGCTCTTGAGCCCCTCGCTGTGGAACGCCTTGACCGCATCATGATTCCCGGCGCGGAACGCGATATGCGCGCCGTCGGCCTTCCGCCCCTTGTTCAGGTGCAGCCACAGCGCCGGCGCGCCCTTCGGCCCGAAGCCGGCATAGCCGTCGCCGCTCGAGCACAGGACGTAGCCGAGCGGCGCCAGCACCGCGGTGTAGAAGCGCGTGGCGGCATCGAGATCGGCTACGCGAAGTCCGATGTGGTCGTACATGTTCGTCTCCATTGCAAAGCGCGCCGCGCGTGGCGCACGCCGGAGACGAACCTAGTCAATTGAAGGCAAGCCGCTCTTGGAGAATCTTGCGCATCTCGCGGAACGGTTGGATCGCGATGCTAGACCGGGTAGCGCCATTTCAAGGCGCGGCGCAGCAGCAGGATAATGACGGTCAGGATGCCTACGAGCGGCCAGAAGAGCCATGGAATCGGTCCCTGATGCCCGAGATGGACCATGTACAGGACCAAGCCGAGCAATGTCATTGTGAGCGTCGCGGCCGACCAGTACAGCGGCGAGCGCAGCATTCCGGTTGCGGCATGCTCGCTGGCTTGTTCGTGAACTCGCCTCGTAACCCAGACGAAGAGCGCGAAAACGCCGATGGTCAAAACCAATCCCATGGCGGCGCCCGGCTAGTTCGCCGGTGCCTCCGCCTGCCAGCGGACCACCCGTCTCAGGTGATAGACCTGCACCCACATGTTCGTTCCAATCACGCTGATCGTCGCGACGATCAGGGCTGTGAGCTTCTGCGGTGCATGAAGGGCGAGGACGAGCAGGAACATGGAAAGGGCCGCCGTGACGCCGAAGCTGAACCAGAGCCCAACGAGGCGTGGTGCAAACCAGGCCGGCTGACCGTCAGTGTCCCACTGCATCGGAATCCTGCGCAAGCTGATCTGGCGGCCGTAATAGACGGCACAGCCCGCGATGAAGGCGAGGCCGACGACAAGCGCGATCAGCGTGGCCGCAATCACGTCACTCGAGGTACTGTCCATCTGCCGGCTCGCCGCCTTGAAGGCGCAAAATCGCCCTTCGGTTGTAATAACGCGCGATGTGCCGCAAGCGCCAGTGCATCGCACCCGTCTGGTCAACAGACTGTTACCCTGCGATGCGGCCGGTGTGTCTCAGTTGAGGACGAGGCGTTCCCCGAAGATCCTGCGCTCGCCCTTCGACGCCTGCCGGAACTTCGTCGGCGACACGCCGGCGGCGCGATGGAAGGTGCGGACGAAATTGGAGAGATCGCCGAAGCCGACGTCATAGGCGATGTCGGTGACCGCGATGTCGTCCTCGGTGAGCAGGCGCGCGGCGTGCCGCAGCCGCGAGCGCACCAGATATTGATGCGGGGTGACGCCGAGCACGGCCGAGAACAGCCGCAGGAAATGGAATGGGCTCAGTCCCGCGTGCCGCGCGGCCTGTTCAAGGTCGACCTCGGCATGCGAGTTGGCGTCGATCCACAGCGCGGCTTCGACTGCGCGGCGGCGGTCGCGTGCGGTGGGCGTGGCCGGCTTGCGCGCCTTGCCCGAGACGACGTCGACGAAACGGCCGGCGAGGATCTGGCCGATCTCGTCGAGGCCCAGGTCGCTGTTGCCATCTGCCGCCGTCTGGGCGAGCTCGCCCAGCACCATCAGCTCGGGCAACGGCGGTGTCGCGCCGACCTTCCAGATCTCGTGCCGTCCCCCGAGGGCATCGACCAGGTCCTCGCTGAAGAAGAAGCCCAGGCAGATGTCGCCGCTGACATGCTCATGCGTGCAGGTGTATTCCTCGCCGGGGGCGCCGACCAGGATCGAGCCTGCCACCAGTTCGAAGAAGCCGGCGCGGCAATGGCAGCCGAAACTGCCGGAGCGGACATAGGCGATGGAATGCCCGGTGCGGCACTCCGCGAACGGCGTGTCGTCCGGCCCCGCATCGCAGCGGAACTCGGAGACCGTGATCGAGCGTGTCGTCAGCAGCGTGGTCGCATCCATCCCGCCTATCTAGGCACGATCCGGACAAGTGTGTAGCGGTTGTCCGACAAGATCGTGCCCAAAAAAACAAAGCCAAGATGCGATTGCGATCGCGCCTTAGCTGGGCCTCGGCGGGGCAACGGGCAGCAACACCTCGAACAGCGTCTTGCTGGCGACGGGATGGGCACCCTCGAGCGCCAGCAGCCGCCGCTTGGAGATCACCCCGCCATAGGGCGAGAGACGGTCTGTGTAGTTGCCGGCCTCCAGCACCCGGTGGCAGGGCACGATCAGCGTGTAGGGATTCTTCGCGACCGCCTGCGCCACCGAATGCGCCGCGCCGGAGGCCCCCAGCGCCTTGGCGATCTCGTGATAGGTGCGCGTCTCCCCGCGCGGGATCGTGCAGGTGTACTCGTAGACCCGCCGGTTGAAGCCGGGCACGCCGCCGGCATCCAGGCTGACGTCGGAAAAATCGGGATTGCTGCCCTGCAGCAGGCCCACGATGCCCTCGATCGCAAGCTCGGCATTCAGCGGAGGCTGCTGCTCGCGCGCACCGGGATGGACTGCGAAAATCCGGCGGCGGGTGTCGATCTCCCGCGCCTCCGGCAATTGCACGGCCACCACGCCGGTGCTGCTCCAGATGATGCCGCAGCGCCCGATCGCCGTGTCGAATATCGTATAGCCACGCCCCACCATGCACACGCCCCACTCAGTGCACGTCACTCCCCCGACAGCTTGATCATAACACCGCCACAATCCGGCGCACCCAAAATCTTGCGAGGACGTTAACAACCGTCCGGCTAGGTGCGCCAAACCGCTTGGCGAGACGCGCCGTCTCGGCTAATCAGGACGGGCGTGAGCAGCGCATCCGCGGGCGTAGTTCAATGGTAGAACGGCAGCTTCCCAATCTTTTGTGAAGCCTCTCCACCGTTCCACATAGTGCCCGTAAACCCCTTGTTTTACAGTGGTTTCCGCGACTCGACCCTCATATACTTCGGCATGGTTATCCGCCTCAATCCACGTGAAAGGCGTGCCAAATCGTGCCAATTCTTGGACTCACAGATCTCACCGTTCAGTCACTGAAGCCGGGTCTTTACATGGACCGGAAGACGCCAGCTTTTGGCTTGCGCGTCGGCAAGCGTCGCAAGACCTGGATCGTCCTCAAAGAGCCCAACCGCACCAAAATCCGGCTCGGTCACTATCCTGATCTGAAGCTTGCAGAAGCGCGCCGCCGCGCCTTTGTCGCGCTCGGCACTCCCGTCGGGGAGAAGGAAATCAGCATCGAGTTCGAGCAAGCAAAGCTCGTATTCATCGAGGAGAATTACAAAGGCAAAGCCGAGCGTACGAAATCTGAGACGCTCCGGCTTCTCAATCGCTTGAAATTTAGATGCACTCTCGCTGACCTCGACGATGCGGCGATTGAGCGCGAGCTCGGAAAACTCGCCGACGTACCAAGTGAGCAGCTTCACGCATTCCGCGCGCTCCGGACGATGCTCCGGTGGTGCACAAAACCTCCTCACCGCTACATCAAGCGCAGTCCGCTCGAAGGCTATCCGGCTCCTGGCAATGACAAGAAACGCAGCCGCATCCTGAACGACGACGAACTCAGAAAAATCTGGCAAGCATGTGAGGGCTTCTTCGGCGACATGGTCCGCCTCATCGTCTTGTGGGGATGTCGGAACGGCGAAGTAGGACGACTGCAGCGCGCCTGGCGAAACGGGCGTGTGCTCACGATCCCGGGTGAATTCACGAAGAACGGACGGGCGCACGCTATTCCGATCCTTCCGATGGCGCGCGCGATTCTCGATCGGCAGGAAAAGCTGGGTGACAATTGGCGAGACAAGAACACTGATTACTTCTTCCCCGGTCACATTAAGGGTACGCACTTCAACGACGGTTCGTGGGGAAAGTTGAAAAAGGAGCTCGACAAGAAATCGGGCGTAACCGGATGGCAAGTGCGGGACCTGCGTCGGACATTTCGCTCGACGCTCGCGCGCGTAGGTGTCTCGCGTGAGGTTGCCGAGATCATGCTCAACCACGTAACCGGAGGTGGCAAAACCGATCTCGATGAAATATATGACAGATACGATTACCTAGCTGAGAAGCGCGCTGCGCTGCAAAAACACGAAGCTCACCTGAAAAAGTTGCTCAAATCTACGTCAATTTAAGATAGCATCGCTCGTCGGCTGACTAACAGCCGTCGCGACGGCTCCAACCCTACGGAGTCTAGCGATGTCTGCTAAATCAGTGGTCACATTCAAACGTCTGCGTTCAGATTTTGGAATTCCTTATAGTCGTACTCACCTTGACCGCTTGGAGAAGGCGAAAAGATTTCCGCAGAGCTTTAAGCTCTCGAACTATCGCGGTTCGCCACGTGTCTGGTGGTCGCATGAGGTTTCTGAATATCTGGAGAGATGCGCGAAGGCCAGGTCCGACGCTCCGAAGTAAGAGGAGCGGGCGGTCAGATAAGGCCAGTTTCCAACGCTGACCCAATGCTGATCGCCTCCTCTCGGGAGGACATCAGATGCTCGCGAATTCGCAGCTACTCCGAACACTCATAGGTATGGCGGGCCTCTTCGTCGCCTTCGTCGGTACGATGTACATCGTGATGCCTTGGTGGTTCGAAAGCACTCGAACGACAGGCTACGTCATAACCGGTGTTGGCGTACTTATGTGGCTTCAGGCCATACCCGTACTCAAGGCTTCTGAAAGAACCGAATTGAAGCAGAAATTCCTCGAGGAGCTCAATCGAAGGAAATAGTCCGCATGACTAATATGGGCCTTCTTCGATGTTTGATCGGTATGGCCGGTGTACCAATCTGTTTTGTAGGGCTCGTCGGCGTTTGGGCAAGTTGGATAGATAGCAAAAGTCAGGCAGGGCCACTCGCCCTCGCAATCGTCGGCGCGCTGATGTGGCTTCAGGCGGTGCCCGTTTTGAGAGCGTCAGAACGAGCTGAAATGAAACAGCGATTCCTTGATGAATTGAATCGAAGGAAATAGCCATGCCTATTGCGGAAGATAGGTGTTTGACTTGTGGCACTCGTTATCGACCCGGTAATCTCGACACGAGTGTTTCTTCCTGCGAGGCGATTGACCCAGACGGTACGTTCTTTGGCATGCCGTATTGGTTCTGCTCTGTTGATTGCTACAAGAAGGCTGTGAGCAAATACATCAAAGACAAGCGGTACGGTTTCGACAAAACTCCCGGCGATGATGAAGCCTGCCAGGCTGCCATCAAAGATGCATACGCGGAGCTCATGGTGGAAATGAGTGGCGGCTTAATTGCCAACTTGTTCAACCGAAAACTGCGTATGTCTGAATCAGAATTTATCCAGGCTCACATAAAGCCAACGGTCGACACTTTCTACTCACTTCAAAGCGATCAGATATTCAACGCTGAAATAGAGCTACAGCAGCATCTGAATGCCGAATGGATGCACCAGATCGATCAAGACATAGCCCAGCGTGAAAATGAGCGAGCCAAACTCCATGAGCAGTTCGACAAAGACTGGCAGAAGCTAAAGCAGAAAAAAGCGAAGGAGGAGGCTGAGCAAGAAGCCAAGCGACAAGAAGAAGAACGCTGGCAGCCGAAACCATTTAAGCTATGAGTGAAGCGAGGTTCTCAGGTCACTGGATTGTCGCCGGCCAGGGCCTCGGCAAATCAAATCTCCTGCTTCACATGATTTCGGAAGATATTCCAACGGATGCCTCGGTTATCGTCGTCGATCCCAAAGGCGATCTTACTAACTCCATCAGAAATCTCGCTCTCGGCAATCTCCTCGTCACCCTTGATCCGACGTTCGTTCCATTCGCCATCAATCCGCTTGACGTGCCTAAGACGGATACGAAACGTGCCGTAGATCAAATCGAGTACATATTCGGTGCAATCCTCGGTACCGGCATCACACCCAAACAACAAGCGCTCCTGCGATCACTCCTGCGCGCCTGTATCCTGTGTATCCCGAACGCGACACTTCTCACCGTCCAGGATCTTCTGATTAGAGGCCCAGAATCCCAACGCTCTCACTTCCAGTCTCTTCCACCTGATCTTCAGTACCTCTTCGATACGAGTAAGAACGGGGGTTGGAGCACATACGACTCGACCCGGAATGAGCTGAATTGGCGGGTCCAGCTTCTTCTTGAGATCGACATTATCAGGACGATGTTTTCGGCTCCCAAGACGCGGTTCAACATCGCGGAATCTATGGACGACGGCGATATCGTTTTGATCGACAACTCGTGGGACAAACTCCACATCGAGGGATCAAAATTTCTCGGTCGCTACATCATGGCTCAGATATGGGCGGCGGCCACCGCACGCTCATCGAGACCCCGCCATGAGAAAAGACCGGTCTACGTCTATGTCGATGAGGCGGACACTATCATCGACAGCACCGTAGCGGAGATTATCTTTCGTTGCAGATCGCAGAACATCGGTCTTATCCTCGCCCACCAATCGTCCTCGCAAATCAAAGATCCGGCCGTCCTGAGTGCGTTGGAGAGCTGCGCAATCAAAATGGTCAACGTCGATGCGGAGGCAAAATACTTCAGCAAACTGCTCCACATCCCGGAGGAGCGTATGAATATGCTCCCACGAGGTCAGTTTGCTATGCATGTACGCGGCGAGCAGCCTGAGATCGTCGAGATCCCGCACGCCGAGAGTCCTCTTAGAGCCATGTCACCAGGTGAGCGGCACGAACATCGAGAACGCATGCAACTCCTATATGGTGTTGAACCGCAAGAATTGCCTTCAGAGGCGCCGTCGCGCCCTGCCACCGAACCAACGGAAATTGTACAATCCACCACAACGGACAAACCTCGTTCAGTCTCAAAGCCTATTCCCAGCGAACCGCCTACCGACGAAGACAACAAGCCGTCTCCGTGGGGACGTTGATAACGAAAATTTCATCAGTGGGTGTGAGCCCCACATAGCGCCCCACCGCGCGCCATCGTGCTTCTAGGACCTCCGTAGTCGCCGACTTACTAGCCGCCGAAGGCGGATTTATCTTCGGCACTATGAAATCTATTAAGCCAGACGTACCCGGCGATCTCGAAATTTTAAAAGCTATCGGGCGGCACAGTCTTTTGCTGCCGGACGACCTTTGCGCGATCACCAATCGCTCGTACTCTTCGATCATCTTCCGCACCAAGAAGCTCAAAGATCACGGCTACATCCGCTGGACTGACACGCAGGACAAGCACCACGCCGCGTGGCTCAGCTTTCCCAAAGCGTTCCAACTCACAAATAGAGGTGTCGGCAAGCTCATGGAAATGGGCTGCGACTACCGCGTCCCCGAACCGTCAAAGCAGTTTCTTCATCAGCTCACCGAAAGCCAGGTCGCCGCCTCCTTTGAAATCGGAGCGCGTGAGCGCCTCGTCACGCGCGAGCAAATTCTGAGTAACCCGAGCACGCCGAAAACGGCCAGCGACCATTTCCGGGTCGCCTTTCACTTCAAGGGCAAGGAGTACAACTACAAGCTCAAGCCCGACATCGGGCCGATCGGGATCAAATATCCGGACCGTACCTATCGCTTCCTGGTCGTAGAGGTCGATCTCGCTTCCGAGCCGCTGATCACCGCGAACCGCGACCGACAGGCCATCGAGACCAAGATTAGTGCGTACGCCAACGTCCTCGAGCAGCGCACCTACCATGCGCAGTTTGGCCTACCGAACCTCACCGTCCTTTTCACCTCAACAACGCAGACTCGCGTCAACAGCATCATCGATCTCTGCGGTCAGATGGCGGGCAAGTTCTCAAACCGATTTGGCGTGCAAGTGGTGCCCACCATCACTTCGGGCGTCAAACCTCCCAAGCCAGGATATGCCGTCCTCCTGCCTTGGCTCCAACACGGCGGCAAAACCCTGAACATAGGAGAACCATAGTGGATAGACTGAAGCGCATAACGGAGTTGGTTGCGCAGAAGACCGCAATCGACACCGAACTCAAAACTCTCAAGGAGCAGATCGCCCAAGAGGCCGCGGCCCTCAAGAAAGTGAGGAAGCCGCGTCAAAAGAAGGAGCAACAGAATGTCTGACATTCTCTGGTGCCCCGTTTGCCGCAAAGCCGTTCTCGAAGAACCCCGTATCTTTTTTGCCCAGCGATGTGAGGATTGCGGTGGTCTCTTGGAAGCAGAACAAGAGCGTGCTGAAGTCGATTTCAAGGAGATCGACATCGGCTATGTGCCGGAAGAGGAGGAGGTGTACGAGGACGAAGAGGCCGACGAAGAAGCGGAAGACCAAGAAGACTCAGATGAAGCAGAAACTGAAGGCGAAGCTGAATAGTGTGGTGAGCCGCGCTAATGCGGCTCTACTGTTCTTCTGTAAAGCGCGTGCATTCTAACGAATGATCCTCGGGCGACGCGTCTGAGAATTACCCAAAGCTCTGTTTCGCGTTGTAAGGATTGAGTTAGAATAACAGCATGTCAGAAGAAATCGGAGTGATGGCTCGAACGAGCTGGCGCAGAGCATTGGGTTTAGCCTGGGCTCTGTTATTTCCTGCTACGGCGCTTCTTGTGCTGCTCTCAATGAGTATGACGAATAATTACCACTATGCGGCGATCGATCTCTTTGTCGACAGCCTTCCGTTTTTGTTGCTGGTCGGAGCAGTATCAGGGATCAGAAAACCACGGTCCTCATGGCTCGTCCTTCTACCGGTGCCTAGCATAATATACTTGTTTGCACCCATCGTATTTTCTCTCTTCACCTGAAGATTGCCCGACGAGCACCATTCACGCTAATAGGTGAAAGTCAGCAAATTGAAAACCGTGCGTCATTGGCGGTGAAGCATAAACCTCAAGGGCATTTTCGCCGAGGCCAAGAGCGCTTTGCCCGGCTGTCGAAGTTTGATGCAAGTTGCTCAGCTCGGCTAAGGTCGTTGCCGCAGCGATTTGCAGCGGTTGATCGATCTTCGCCGTCGAATCGCCCGGAGGGCCGGCAGCGAAATGAAAGTGCTCTACTCCGTAAATTATTGCGATCGGATCATGGCTGCCTTTTAGGTATAAGTCTGTTTCAGTGCCGATCGTTCTCCAGTACCACAGCGATTGCGGGCCCGGGAGATACAAGGTGTCAGTACCCAGTCCGCCATCGATGACTACGGGGTGACTCCCAGCAGAAGTCTGCATAGTCCAATGAAAATTGTCATTGCCGGCTCCACCGAGCACAAAATCGTCTTGTGACGAGATTGTCACGTTGTCCTCCTGATTCGTGCCAGGTATTGTTTGGTTTCGGCTAACTCCTGCTGTCCAAAAGGCTCCAGTTCTAAGAGCAGCTGCGTCAGGCGTGCCGTAGAATGCGCCGCTCTCATCATTTGCGTGCTCCGCTAAGAGACGCGTGTCCAAAAAGTAACTATCCATCTTGTGGGCTGGATTGTCGGAAGGCAACAAGACCGGCGATCTAGAATTAGTTTGGAAAGGCGAGGTCGATTCAGTCGCACTATCAATCAAAATGTCTGTTCCGTATCGCGGCCCAAGGACGAACCGACCGAGGTCTAGAGCTGGATCATTGGTGTGTTCGAAGTTCACAAGATGATGAGGGTCAATTGGCTTTGAGTCCGACCCCGGGTTAGCCCACGTGTACCCGTCGATCTTTGCTGCAGTAATCCCCGTATACTTTAGAGACAACGCGTCCTGGACCATCGATCCGCCGAGACTATGGCCGGCAAACAACAGGTGTTGAATGCCGTGGCTGCTGATGTAGTCGCTCAGTGATGAGATGAGCGGCAGGAAATAGGAAAAATAATTTGCGGGCGTGGGCCAGTTAATACGAGCGCCAAAATCGTCTGTACCCTTGAAAGCGACGGCCAGAGTGTCCACCCCATCAACCAGTCCTTCGAGCACGAGAGCATCTGCGTGCCCGTGCGGGATCGTCACGTCATACACCCCATCAGAAAACGCAAACGTCACACCCCCGGCCGGCTGAAGATGGAGATCGGTGGCCGACACCGCATGCCAATTGCGACCGATTGCTGCCGCCGCTGATTTACCGTACGCCTCGTTGGCCAGTTCTGCCATCTCTACGACGAGATTGCCGTCAGTCAGGTTTACGGGCGACTGGCTGGGCGGTGTATAGGTCACCTGCGCAGATCCAGACGCGTCCGCGGAGAGTTGAAACCCGCCGCCAACGTATGAACCAGATAAATGGATTGTGGGAGCGTTGACCCCGTTCGAAACGGTCAATGCGTTGTTTGTCGGATCAAACGCGAGCGTGCTGCCACTGTATTGCAGACCGGAGAAGTCAATCTTGTCTCCGGTCGTAAATCCCGACAGGGTGCCCGTGAACGAGGCGCCAATTCCAAGTTGCAGAATCCCGTTTGCTCCGGCGCCAAAAGTCGTGTTTTCCGAGAATGAAGTTCCTATGAATAGGGTGCCCCCATTTCTAATCTCCGCGGTACCCGAACCGCTGATGGAATCCAGGTTACTAATTTGAATAGTTCCTCCATCGGCTACGAGATGACCCGAATTTGTGATGGTGCCGCTTGTGGAGAAGAGGTCGACGCTAGAACCTTGGCCGAGCGCTTCAATCGTCCCCACATTTGTGAATGACGATGTCGCGCCAAAATTGCCTCCGATTGTGATGATGCTTCCGCCAAGCGCTTCGATGATCCCGTAGTTGGTGAATGACGCAGGACCGTTGACAGGGGCGATATTGAAAGAGATCTCGGCGTCATTGATTGCGTCGATTGTCCCCGAATTGGTGCTCGTGCCAGTCGGCTGAAAATAACCCACTACGTGAGGAGAAAAGGTCGGTGTTGGCCCTCCGAAAAAGTCAATAACACCTGTGTTGTTCAGAGCGCCGAATACGGCCAGATCAGAATAGACGTGAATGGTCCCGTTGTTCGTATCGGTTCCAAAAAAGTCCAGATCAAAGTCACCAATGACGATCTCTAACGTGGCTCCAGCAGCCATCGTCAAACTGTGTACTGTCCGAGAGAGTGAACTTTCTACCGTGTATGTCCCACTAGCATCAATTAGTGCGTCGTCCGATGAACTCGGCACCGTTGCCGTGCTCCAATTCGATGCATCGTCAAAATTGCCCCCGACACCAGACTTCCAATGAATCGCTGTCATGTGGCACTCCCGCCATTTGGGCTGTTGGCTAAGGCAACCGTACTTTCACCGCGGCATCGCGCTGCAGTTTATGGTTGTCCTGACCTGCCAAATTTTCTGCTCCGTATGCATGCCCGATAAAAGATCCCTTCCGTGCGCGCGACTTGTCGAAGATTGCAGCATGGCTCGATGCCGTGCTCACCAGCCGCGTGAGCATCTCAGATAGAGATCAAACGACCCGTTCCTATTCACGCCGCTAGGTCATCACTCATAAGTTGTGACGTTCGCGTAACGCAGTCGGACGAAAACAAAAGGTCATTACTATTGGCCGGGTGCCGGGGTGCATTCAGGTTTTAGTATCGGGATTGCCTGAAAAGCGACAACAAGATTGGGCCCGATACTGGCGCTCGACCCTGGATCCTGGAACCAAATGACCGTCGACAACGTATTCGAGTAGTGAGCAGAGCTCGACCACATATTGTAATCTTCGCCAAGGCTTTCGAACCACCCTTCCAGCTTAAAAACCTGTCTAGTTGGGACAGACTCTATTGTCCTGTTGACGTTGCTGTCGCCCGGCTGATCGGGAATGACCTGTATTGGCGAGCCGCCCTGCAACTTCGAGAGAGAGAAGCTGTTACTGAGACTTGCGCTTTTGCTGTTTGTAATCAGGATCTGCATGCACGGTTGAACCGTTAGGTTCCAGGCGTTAGCCGCAACCTGCATTCCCTCGATCGGAAGTGGTGATTGATTTCGATTGATGGTGCTCAAGATTTGGTTGAAATAATAGCTCTTCTGGCTCGGGTCTAAGCATTCGTTGTACAATGAACATCTCGCGATGTCCTGTCGGTGTATCCAATGTCGATATAGAAAGCGAGCGTAGGTCTGCCGCTTTTCCTCGATGTCCCCTTTCGGGTTTGTAATCTTGTCTCGCATTGCCGGCGGAATGGCATTGAGCGGCAGCGGGAGATTTATCCAGTACAGATAGTCATCGAATTCTCGCGCATCCTGGGCGATGATTTCATCCTTTGTTGGTGGACGTGGCGGCTGTTCTCTTCCCACCCGGTTCTTCCGTATCAGACCTTGAAGCGGGGGAATTCGTGGGCCGAGCGCATCCATGACTGCCTTGGCTCGATTTTCATCGTCCTTGCATCCTTGTGGACATTGGTTCAAACCGTTAATGAGTTTGTAGGTCCGATCCATCTCGTGCTCGACATTCTCACGCAGCAAGTCCAGATCCTCCGACCTCATCCTGTGAACAGATTCGAAGAAATACTGGGGGCTGCCGCCATCCTTTGTAAGATCGGTCGTCATATCCAGGATCTCGGATCGCATGCTCTGCAAGCGCGCGTAGTATCGAAGTGCGGCCTGGAGCGCAGTTGAGATTTCGTCAGGAGGTGCGCCCTGAAACTCTACGAGCGCGGAGTACGGATAGACGACCATGTAAATTGGTTCAGGGCCCTCCCAAGCTTCCTGTGGCAGCTCCTTAATTTTAGTGTTCAGTTCATCCAGGTTTGTCGGAAGCGATTTGATGCGACCACCATGTTGAACTAGGTTAATAGCCAGGTTCTTGCTTTTTTGTTCGTCAGCAATCAGTTGATAAATTGAGCCATCAAACGATGCGGTAAAGCCAAAGGCTCCGCCAGTCGTGTGTACTGAGGTCTCGAGTTGCTGCCTTTTCGTGGCGTCTGTCTCATGGATTGTCAGTAAGGCGTAAAAATCGGCACCAAAATTGATCGTTGCGATAAATCCGTCGCCACACCTCTCGCGGAACGCTTTCTTGTCGTTCTTTATCTTCGCAGCTTCAGGCGTAAGCGTAATCAAGCTAAAGCTCGGTGGTTGGTGCTCGTTCGAATGGCCGGAGCCTGCGTTGGGGTCCTCTTTGCTCGCGACAGCGCCATTTTCAGAAGGCGCGGGCGTAGTGCTTGGCACTACGTACAATGCGCCATTCCCAACTGAAGCGTGGCTAATAAGTAGAAAGTTCTTGCTGTAATAGTGTGAGAAAGTATTCCCGGTAAGGCTAGAATTTCCAGTCCCCCCGATATCGAAAAAGTAGCCGCCACCCGCAATTGTGAACGTCGTATTCAGGGTAACGTCTCGCGTTTCTTCGTCGGTAGCTTCCTGCAGATTGAACGCGACCGTTTCATAACGATCTCTCTGGGTCTTGAAGTCGACACACGTGGAATGAACCTTTTTGTTCAGGAACACATCCCAGCTCTGACCAAGCTGAGCTCCCTCGCTTCCAGGGTATGCGATGTAAATCTGTCCAAGAGGTGTGAGAGGAGGAGGGGCAGATCGGAGTTGCCGAAGTGGTTGAGCAACCTTTTGAGAGTAATTGGCTTCCCACGCCCGAGCGTCAGACCAAAGGTGACTGGCGGAAGTGGCAAGTAGCGCTGCCCGCAGAACCGTACTCCAATGCATGTTCCGGCTCCTCTAGTATGAATTTTCAGGTACTACATTTCCATCATTTCTCAATTCGATGTGACGTGCGATGAGGCGGTAGCCTGGCGGCCCGGTGAGTTGCGCGAGACGCGATGGCTCTAGTATGCCACCTCGAGAGAGATGCGAGCAGCAATGCAAGAGGCAATAGTCGGGTCACAAGTCCAACTATGGTGTTGTAGTTTTGATCGTTTCGGTCGAGTGCATTTGCCCACATGGCCACATGTGCCTTTATATATATTGGTGCAATCATTGTTAGACTCGCTTGTGCAAGCGTATTCGTAACCCACCTCGCTTGTCTTATACTCACAGCAGCAATTGTTTGGACCGCAGCCGTCGTGAGCAAGGACTGTGCGAGGTGCGGCAAGAACGATGGCGATGATGCATCGCTTGAGCGCCTTCATGAAATCCTCCCGAGAAGGGTGTGGTGTGCATTCATCAAGGATGGCGACGACTCTCAGACCGAGCTATGAGGACGTAGCAGATCGCTGCGGTCGCTCAGCAAGAGCTGCCGCTTCCAATGTCCGTCCGTCTAGATGTATGGCTCAGCAGCAGGGGCGATCAATACAACGCGCTATAACTGCTCCAATCGCTTTAGGTGTGCGTTCAATTCTGCAAGAACTTCGATGAGTCCAATTCGCAATGTCTGCAGTAGTTGGCTAGTAGCCGAGCAATACGAGATAGGGCCAGTTGTCACCCGATCGCTGCATCAATTGCATTAACTTGACTTAAGCCGCAGGAAAGCAAAACTTGGCGCCGTCTCTGCGGTGCCAGCCGATGGCATCGACGCTGCTAGTTCAAATAGCGGCGGACACGGAACACCGGCCGCTTTGTGGGCAGCTGTCAGCGCTTAATTGCGCTATTCCAGTTTAACGCTCGTTGATGTCGAGAGACAAGACGCAAGCGCATGTCCGAGAGGTACTCCTTCCGCATTAGCTGACGTTCAGGTTGAGTGACCGAAAGAACGTGAGTGCCAAAGCCGCCGCATCGAATGAGCGACGACCATTTCCGGCTCTTGGCCCGGACCGGATCAAATAGCTGCTCGCCTCGAATACTCTCAGTCGCAATCGCAAAATTAGGTTGAGTGTTGCTCTAATGCGACTGTAGAGCGAGTCCAATTCGCATAACGTGGGCCTCAGAATCGCAGCGAACGGGGCAAAACATGAAGTTTCCTCGCGCATCGACAAGACAGGCCTTTGTCCTAGGCCTCGTACTGAGCGTCGGCGGCTGCGGCACTTATGTGCCGGAATTGCGCGAGTTTCCAAACTATACGCAGGCTGACACGCAGAACATGATCGATGCGATTGTGCAAAGCGTGCGATGCGAACTTAGCCATGCGATCACTGCTGTAGTCGGCAACGACATATCCGAGGCGCGACTGCGACAGAGTAGGCGCACCTACTCGGACTTCCTCGGCGGTTGGGGTGCCGAGGTCGCGCTCACCTTTACTGTCGTCGAGAAAACCTCAGGAGCGCCTTCGGTTCTTTGGACGCCCCCGTCGCCAGCAGCATCCGTGTTCACGCTCAGCACCGGAGTGTCGGGTTCGGCGCAGGCAACGCGCATCGAGAAGATGAACTTCTTCTACACCGTCGCCGAACTCTATGGCCTCCCGTGCAAGGGCAGCGACATCCGGTACGATTCGTTCCTCATTCAGAACGATCTCAAGATCGCCGATCTTCTGCTTGGTCGCATCGGACCAGCCTCGCTTGGCACAGTGCACACTCCAGGTGCCGGCCAAAAGAACGTACTATCGCACGAGATCAGCTTTCAGATCATTACCAGCGGTAACGCTACGCCGATGCTGAAGCTGGTGCGGGCGACGATAAACCCGTCGGGTCCGCTCTTTAGTGTGAGCCGCGATCGCACACATGATCTCTTGATCACCTTCGGACCGATCGCAGGCGGCGGCAAGTCGCTGATCGCGATCGCGGAGCAGTCCCATTTCAGCTCGCAGATCACGAGCGGCGTGACCACTGGATTCCGTTCGACGCTCGCACCCTAAATAGACGTCCTCAGCGGACGTCGCGAACCGAGGAGGAGACTGGGTTATGGCAAAGAGGAAGAAAGCGGCAACAAAAAAGAGGGCCGTAACGAAGAAGCGGGCAACGGGAGCAAGTGCGGCGCCCAAAATAACTGCGAAAATGCATTCGGCAGCGTTCGAGCGCCTCGTTGCGCATGCGCACAAGTTCGAGAAATCTCCGGTCTGTTACAAAGAGTACCCGGACGGTTCGGCCCAAGTATGCAAGTTAATGCCGGACGGCACCTATGGCGATTGCCAACGCTACGACCTTCGTCCGGTACCCGGTCCGCGATGCGGATAATTCGAGCAATTAGGCAGTTCCCAGGCGCTCAACTGAGGCTCAATCGCATTCTGGCCCGGCGCAGGAATTCAGGATACATTGCAAGTCTAACAGGGCACCCGTTAAAGTAATCTGGCCACGCTGGAGGTTTCCGCATGACCGAAGCAAACGAGGAGTTCCTAGGTGAGGTAGAGGGCTATGAGGGCTGGTACGACGCTGCTTCTGGACGTTGGTACGGCTTGCTCAACTTCTGCAAGTTCTTAACGCTCGCAGCTGCACTGGCGTCCGTCGTGGTCTCAGCCGTGATGGACAAGGAATTTTTTGGCGGATATGGGCGGTGGATTCTCGTGGGCATTGCTATCGTAACTGCTGCAGCGAACGAAGTACTGGGGCAACTCAAGGTCCGCGAGATGGAAGATCTACGCGAGAGAGGCCGCATCGAAGCGGCGAGAATTGGAATATATGCCCGGCAGCGGGTGGCGGAACTTGAAGGCGACCCCGCAGCACTATCGAAGGTCAAGGATGAAATCCGCGAGCTGCTGCATAGACTTGAACTGAGCCAGCATGGTGGTGCGGTTCTAATCGACAGTCCCAATAAAACCCCATAATGGACGAGGCCACCTTCGCGAATTGCGCGAGTGACCCAATCTTATAGTCTGCCCGCGCGGTGTGATCCGTCCTCATGCGGTGTCGAGGCAGCCGTCGGTTGAGTGCAGGCACATCGGTTACCTTGTAGAAGTTTCGACTTAATCTGACGGCAAGGTTTGAACTGGCAGGGGAATGGAGCTGCGGGCGAGCAGGAGCGCTCACCCAAAGGGCGCTCCCGCGCAGCCCGCAGCGTCTCACAGGAGACATTACCATGACCCAGGAACAGAAGGTCATTCGCGCGAAAGTCGGCATGCTGGAATTGGCCAAGCAGCTCGGCAACGTCAGCCAGGCTTGCCGGATGATGGGCTATAGCCGCGACAGCTTCTACCGGTTCAAGGAACTGTACGAGAAGGGCGGCGAGCTGGCGCTGATTGAGATTAGCCGCAAGAAACCGGTCCTGAAGAACCGAGTCGCGCCGGAGGTCGAGGCAGCCGTCGTTGAGCTGGCGATCGACCAGCCGGCCTGGGGGCAGGTGCGGGTCAGCAATGAGCTCAGGAGCCGCGGCCTGTCGATCTCCCCGTTCGGCGTGCGGGCGGTGTGGCTGCGTCACGACCTCGCCAACGTCAAGAAGCGGCTGACGGCGCTGGAGGCCAAGATGGCCCAGGACGGCCTGGTGCTGACCGAGGCCCAGCTCGTTGCGTTGGAAAAGGCCAAGTCCGAGAAGGAGGCGCACGGCGAGTTCGAGAGCGAGTGCCCGGCTATTGCGGTGCGCAGGACACCTTCTATGTCGGCAACATGAAGGGGGTCGGGCGGATCTATCAGCAGACCTTCATTGACACCTACAGCAAGGTGGCGTTCGCCAAGCTGTATGATCGCAAGACGCCGATCACGGCGGCCGAACTGTTGAATGATCGCGTGGTGCCGTTCTTCGATGTGCGGGGCATCCCACTGAACCGGATCCTGACCGACCGCGGCACCGAGTATTGCGGCAATCCGGAGCATCACGAATACGAGCTCTACCTCGCCGTCGAAGACATCGATCACACCCGCACCAAGACGAGGAGCCCACAGACCAACGGCATTGTCGAGCGCTTCCACCGCACCGTGCTCGAGGAGCTCTATCGCGTCGTGTTCCGCAAGAAGATCTATCCGAGCATCACTGCCTTGCAGAGCGATCTCGATGAGTGGATCGCTGCCTACAATGAGGTGCGCCCGCATCAGGGGCGCTGGTGCTACGGCAAGACGCCGATGCAAACCTTGCTTGACGCAAGTGCTCTGTCGAGAGAGAAATTGTTGCCGGCTGCGTGAGGTCGGACATGAAACCTTTGTCGGACACCTGCCGCGACAAAGCACTCACTGTCAGCTCAAGTCCCTTCTTTTACAGTTACCTTCACTGACCTTTGGTCCGGACATGCAGCTGTTCGAGTTCGTGTTCAAGCGGAGTTTCTCTTAGTAGAGTTGCCGCCGACCGAGTGGTGCTCGAAATCGCATTGGATGCGTCTGCCCTCAACAACTTTCAACGAAGCTCTTTCCGATCGCTTGCGCCTGCTCGCGCAGACGTCCGAGTTCATGCGCTGCACTGGACAAAAAGGCCCGCGGGATGCGGGCCTCAGTTCTTTTGGAGTCCTAGATGAAGTCTAAATTGTTGGAAGAGCCGCAGATGCGGCCGTTTCTCCGAACGTAGCCATGGCAGCAGCCTTTGCAGTGGCCGTGTCCGCATACATTTTTCTCAAATTCACGGTCCCAGAATCAGTCGGCACCTTAATCGGATCGCATCCCTTCGCCTGCAGATCGTTTATAGCACTAGTTATCGTGGTGAGAGCGGCATCGAACGGCTTGGAAATCGCATTACCGGTGCTGCCGGCGCTATTCGCTAGCTGCTGTTTGAACAAGTCCACGGCGTGCTGAATTTCGGCTTTCATCGACGCGGCGAGAGCTTGCCCCTTAGACTGCAAAGCACTTCCTCGATCCTTCGCGCTCTGTATGTTTCCTTTAACGTTGATAACGGTAAATTGTGGAAGCCCAATAACCCAGCGCACTCGCTGCATCGTAAATGTGGGTATCCCTACTACAAAATGCTGCGTCTTCATCGTAACCGATGGAATGTCGTAGTATATATCTTGGCGCTGCATGTAGGTTTCGGGCACACTAATGATGATATCGTGCCATCTCACCGTAAAGTTGATCACTTCGGGATACTGTCCGACTTTCTTATCAACCATTCTGACGGCTGGAATATCAAATGCGATGTGCTGGCGCACCGATGTAATTTCAGGAAGGTCGAAGGAGATGTCTTTGTTTTCGATCGTAACGCTCGGCACGTCAAAGATTATCTCTTCATCTTTCCAGTCAACCTTGAAGTCAATGCCAATCGTAGCTCCGAAGGCGTCTGGATCGTCCGTGTCGTCTTTGATCGACTGTCCTTCGTCTTGAAGAGCTTTGATCTGGGGCGCATACTTGGCTTTGATTGCTTCAATCTGGTCATTAAGCGCTTTTGATGGATCGTCAGCCATGTGAGTTCTCCCTTGAATCGCTGCGTCCGAAAACTCTGTCTTAGTGCGCGAGAAGTAGCGGTTAAGTCGTTTTGGCGTCAGCCATTCGAATGTCGAAGAAAATTTGTCGACGACGTACGGAGCAAACATAAGTCACACCTGCGAACAAGAATGTGCCTAGGCAAAAAGCGATCCTCGCTTCTCACCTTGCTCTTGTGCAGCAAATGTCGGACCCGTCTGAGTAGCGAGGGCTAGTGCCAACGCTACTAACCGCAAACAAGGCTCGCGGGATAACTCGCCACGTGCGTCGCTCCAAGCAACGGGTGGCGACTTTTGATCATTGAGCCACCACTACCAGAAATTGCGATACCAGCATGGATTGAATGCACCCGCAAGAGTGCGGGGCCGTTTAGAATGCTCGGAGACGGGGAATTGACCTTAGGCACTCGATGACAGCCGCTGCAACGCTTCGACCGAACTCATAATGCTCGGACCAAAGGCCACCTCGGCGTCGTTGAATACGAAATGTCTTGGCTCATCCACGGCTTGCGAAGCAGCGGCCTTCTTTCGTTTCGACTAATCAAGATGCCGGCGTCAGCGTTCTTACCGGTCAAACGGGACGCCGAAGTGCTCGTCGACCTCGTCACGCACTTCCGCAACAACGGCGGAGATTTATTAGGAGGTACCCCAACAGGAGTATCTCGTTCCGCGAACAGCGGAGGCACCGATGTTGACGTGAACGAGGCTGCTGTGTGCTGAGACTGACGCCGAGACCCTCAATACGTTTTGCGATCTCTTGCACCTGCACGCGCAGGCATCTAGGCACCAACTGGCCTATGTCTTCCTTGGCTTTGGTCGACTAGAGTTGGCTCGCTGCGCCTCGATGGCCACAACGGCATCGAAGCGACCTCGTCAATTTTGCTGAGAGCGAATGAGGAAGCTAGGGCAATTACCCTAAACCTTGTCACTCCTGAAAAAACATGAGTCCTAGCGCCGCCGCATCAAAAAGCCCCATTCGGCGGTCCTCACTCATCCAAGGTTTGCGGGGCGGCGGAACATATTGCTGAAAGGCCGGAATGTGCTTTGCGATCAGCTCGGCGAGACTGTGCTTATTCGGGCATCCGTAGCCCTCGAACGCACGTCGGACCTGCTCGCGCGAATACGCGAACACTCGAATGCCGCGATCATTCGCGAGTTTAACAATCGAGGTATTGAGATTGCGGATACGTCGCGCCCGCTGCGTTCCTTGTTCGGATGTGTCCTGAATGACGAGAGCATCGGGCGCGTGTCGATCGAAAACTGTTGTGATGCGAAGGAGACAGGTGTTGTTCTTTTGAGGCCCGCGTGTTTCGCGTATCCCCCAATCAAATGGCAATAAGTGCCCTTCGAACACGATGAAAGCGAGGCCACGTGTGTTTAGATAGACAGAGAGGACGAGCGCATGTCGACGAAGCGCCCTCATACGGCTGTTTCAACGCGCTTAGCTTCTATTCGTTTCAGTAGCTGTTCGAGAAAATCAAGCTTCAGGCGCGCCGCGTTGGACGCGTTACCCTGAAGCTCATCATAGAGCTCGCCAGCTCGTGCAAGGATGGCTCGACGTAGCTCCGACAGGAGGCCCGGGAACAGCTCCAGTGCAGGGATATTGAAGATCATCATGCATATAAGCACCGCATCGAGGCTCGGCCTCCGCTTCGACCCTTCAATTCGAGATATGGCAGTTCGACTCTTTATGCCGATTAGAAATGCGAGCTCCTGCTGGGTTAGCCCCCAGCGACGACGGTGCGGACGAAGGTATGATTGGTGTCGGTGATGCATAGATTACGCAGCCGGTCAGCAAGATGACAGGCACGCGTACTATGATTCCCTTGATCGTGGTCTCGCTCGAGACACGGAAAAGTGCCGACTCGGCACCTAATACAAAACTGCGCCCCTCATTATATCTATCGTGGCTATCAGAAAGTATGCCTTATCCGGCATGAAGATCGGGTGGAGATGGGGACTTGGGGATGTGGCGGAGCGGCGCCGCAAGCCAAATATTCTAATACTTCAGTTCGCTTGCGCCGCTCAAGAGATGTGTCGTTGAGGTGGCTAGGATGTCCCCGAAGTCCCCACATCCCCCTCGGGCTCGATCGACGACGGACCGATAACGGGATTCACTCCGTATCGCCGACCTAATATTTCCACCTTTTGTTTCTCGGCCATGGGCACAACGTACACTCCGTGGGATTTATAAGTCTGAAGGTTCAGCTTCTTGCGGAGGATGCTTCCGATCCAGCGATTGCTGAGTGGCCTTTCATATTCGGCACCGTAGCGTTGGATCATACCCGTGGTGACGTCAGCAACCGGTACGACCAGTCTGTTGGAAGACAACATCTGTTCCATAAGGACCTCCAGGACTTGAGCCTCCATGAGCAGGCCACGCTCGGCGACGATCAGATCTTGGGCACGCTTCGCTGCGCTTCGAAGCGCGCCCTGGAGCCGTGGATCGCTGACGACGCTCAGTAGCGGTAGCATGATTTGATTGATGCGCGGCTCCAGCGTCGGATCTACGAGAGACGGGTCGAGCTTGATCTCGTGCCGTCTGCGAAAACGGTATAGGAGCAGCTTGTTCCGCAGCTCGCGCGCTTCGTCTTTGAAGGTCGGCGGGAGATTGATGGGGATATCATCGCGGAGCGGCCGCGCGCCGGTTTCTTCGGTGATGAAGCGGCTCTCCAATGCGCGGTCCTCGTAGCGTCCTCGCGTCGCAACGATCTTGGGTCCAAAGACATGGAATGCTTGCGGGTTGAACTCGCGTTGGCGGTTCATGACGGTGCGCAGGACGGGCATGCCGCGCACGTTGCCGTTATTGAGGATCTTGACGATCTCCGAGCGCTCGTCGCTGAAGCGGAAATCGGCCTCGTCGAAGATGAGCGTTCCACGGAAAGCGTCGAGCGTGTGGAAGATAGGCGAGACCGTCGAGGCGCCGCTTGCGAAGAACGGCTTATAGCAAAGCGACCCGATCGTAAGGAGCGACCGCGTCTTGCCCGTCCCGAAATCGCCCCGAAGGCGAAGGTACGGCAGGTCATTGAATGCGTCGTACACCCAGCTCAGGATCACATAGTGACCAGCGACCTGCTCGAACGTCTGGCTGAGATCGGCATAGCGGTGGATGAACGCGATCACCTCAGAGACGAGTTCCTGCTCGCCTCCATAGGAGCGCGGCTCCGACGGCAGTAGGACAACCTCGTTCTTGATCAGATTGTTGTTGGGCGAGAACGGGACCAATTGGTGCCCGCCCGGCACGTCTACGTGCTTAGCGAGGGTCCAGCGACCCGCTGCCGACGTCGCAAGCAACGTGGTGCGATGCTCAGGCCTATATATTAATTCAACGATGGTGCCGTCTTCGAGCACATCGGAGACTGTCGGTCTGACATGTCGCTGCTCGATCGACCCTCTGCGGTTGGCGCCAGCATCATTCATGCATCGAACGATCGCCGATTATATCGAACTCGGCGAGGCCCGGTGCTGTCTCTGGCGGGCACATTGACGAGCCTTGGTCACAACACCTCCCCTGTTTAGGCTGGGTGCTTATGGAAGGCATAACAATTCACATCGGCTGGGAATATTTCGTCGGGCTCTTGAGCGCTCTAATCGCGATGGCTTGGTATTCCAACGGCCGATTTACGGCGCTCGAGACGTCGATGGACTGGGTCAAGAATATGCTGATCGACTTGAAGAAGGCGATTGATGACGCAAACGCTAAGGCGCGTAGCGATTCATCAAAAGACAGAGCTGAGGCACGTAAGCCGCTCAAGCAACAAACGCTGTGGTGAAATGCGCTAAAGATGGAGACGTTCTCTTGCGTCGCTTCACGAGTGTAATCCGTTAGCCGTAGGCGCAGAGGAGATGATCCTCCCTTTCTCGGTGCGGGCTAAGATTACCCTCTGGGTGCGAGGAGGAGGTAGCTCTATGCGAAACTCAAACGGAATACGATGTCGGGTTGTGTCCTGACCATGCCTATGGCTAGTTTTGAACTCGACATGATTTTCTATTGGAATAGCGCCGTATATTTGCAATTCGCTTGGTGTACCAACGATTTTGTCTACGGTGTTCAATAGTATGGCTCGTTTTTGCGAGAAACTCAAATTATGCAACGTATTGCGTGCTTCGTCGGCAAAGAGTTCAAGTTCTTCCTTTTGAGGCAGTACTGGCTTCTTTTCGACTAAAGTGTCCCCCTTTGAATTTGATATCTGTAGCTCCACGGCGGCGATCCTGTCTTTGATGGGCTGTGTATATTCTCGCAGCTGCTCTATTGTAAAAAGTCCGGCGCCATACGCTCTGTTGTGTCGCCCGAGCTGCTCGCCCAGCGAGGCGAGCTCGTTTTCCAAGGGTCTCACATCGCTGGTTGAATTGGCTGCCTTATCTTGCTTTGAATCAATCCATCGCTCTACTTGCGACAGCATCAATTCCGGAGAGCTCATCAGATCGACAATTTTGTCCCACACAAGTTGGTCGCCGATCCGCGCGTTTATGCCTCGCTCTTTGCAGACACCGCGCAATGGAAAACTAAGAACTCTGTCGCTGCATCGGTAGTAAAGGTGCTTTCCGAGCAGTACACCTTCCCCGGTTCTTGAGCGTCCGCAGACGCACCGAATCCTCCCAGCGAGCAGGTATTCATTCTTCTTATTCCTCTTTGAGAGCGCGTAGTTCGCATCGAGTTGTGCCCGGGCGCGTTCAAACAGTGCTCTATCAATGATCGACGGCACAGTGACGATGACCCATTCTGTCCTGGGCCGCGTTCTCCGGCTGCTTTTCTTTATTTTTCGGTACGTGTCTTTCTTTAGCGGGTGCTCGGGCGCAACAGCATAAGTGCTCCCCCAGTGTGCTTCGCCGATGTAGGCCTCGTTTCGGAGAAGCGTGCTGAGTGTGCTCGTGTTCCAAACGCCGCGTGCACTCTTTCGGGGTCGAATTTTTATCTCCTGGAGGCGACGCACGACTTGCCGGAGCGTCAGACGTTCGTTAGCGACCCACTCAAACACCATCCTTACGACGCGTGCCTCCGCGTGGAGCAATTCAAGATAGCCGTGTCGGTCGCCCTGATTGGGGATATAGATATAGCCGTACGGCGCCTCACTAAGGAGAATGTGCCCGTCCTTAACCTTGCGAAGCTTGCCGAGCCGAAATCGTTCCGCGATCTTTGCTCTTTCGTATTCTGCGAATAGGCCCCGAACGCCGTGCAGGATTTTTTCTTCGCTATTTTTGGGCGCCGAGACGGTGACAAATAGCACCTCGATGTGCCGATCCCTCAATTCATCCATTACGAGTTCTTGATACGAGTACCTCCTTGCCAATCTGTCTGGGTCGTAAATTAGAACCGCTTGCCAGAGTTTCTTAGTGACGTCAGCCCGCAACTGGTCAAGTGACGGTCTTGCAAGGATGTCCCCGCTCCAACCGTCGTCGATATATTCCCGGACAATGGTGAGATTGTTTAGCGCGGCGAATTCGCGAAGCACTCGCAGTTGCGTCTCGACAGTACCGTCCTCTTCCTGTCGCGCTGTCGAAACCCTCGCATATGTTGCAATCAGCTTTGTGCTTGGTGCCAATTCTTCGTGGTTCATATAGATATAAGTTTACTACCGACCCTCGGTAGGAGTCGAATCGGTTGGTGCAAGGCGGTGACGAACTGTAGAGCGCGTCCTCAGGACTTCGTCAAAGAGGAGATCAAAAGCCTTATCGAGGCGCTTTTTTTGCTCGCATAGGTACTCATCTAATTGATATTGAACTTGAGGTTCGGTCGGTTCGCTCATCCCGGGATCATGTACTCCCGACAGTTAGGAGGCTAGGAGGCGGAAAAAGCCGAGCATGCACAATCTCCCCTCCACACTAGAACGTAAGGCGCAGCTTCGCCTACGCCCTGTCCCCAGTCTCTCGATCGCGCCACATTTCCTCAGAAGTACGATGAGGTCTGCCGATATCGATGGATCGTAGATTTGCTTGGGCGATCTCCATCAGCAACGGTGTCGCTTCAGCGACAAAACTAAAGATCCGACTGGCCAACACCTGAAAGCTTGGTGTGCTGCCACCCTTTTTTCCGAACAGTTTGGATATCTTCTCTCGATCCTCTTTCGGATACTGGGTGATGTTGTCGAATAGCAATTCAAGTAGACGCCCGGGTCGGGCCTTCTCCCAATAATCGTCAGGGGCGGTTCGTAGCCGCTCGGGAGCCAAGGGGAGAAGGCTCATGATTTCCGCGTCGATTGATTTGTCGTCCAGCCAGCCGGGAGGCGTCGGTGTAAAAAGATTGAAATCGTCGCCATACACGGATCGAGTCGTTCCTCGCTGCCATGGGCGATTTGCATGGACGATAAAGCGATTGCGATAGAACCGTAGCTGGTAGTAGAGCCATAGCATTGCGTCCCTTGCAGCGGTCCAAACTGGTTCGAGCGTCCCGTTGGGATTCTGATCGAGGTAGTCGACCAGTTCGCGGAATGGGTGTTGCTTTGGACATGGAATATTACCAACTGCAATAGCTTGCATCGCCCACTGATCCAGCAGTATGCCCCCAAAAATGTAGAGGCTTTCCATGTCGAGCTTCATGTGCTCAGTGATATCGCCGGACTGTCTCATGACCGCTTGCACTTCCTCTGGGTAGGACGTGCCCGCTGGCAAATCTTTCGGCATCAAGTGATTCTCTTGATGCGCCAAATCTGTTAGTTGCTCTCGGCCCGAACAAAGCCGTTCATAAATGCGCCGACAATCCTGCAACGCTGACAGGACATGCGCATTGTGATTGAAAAAAGCATAGGCCCCAGAGGGAGGCTTTAGACCGTCGAACACGCAGGAGCTGAGCGCCTTTACCGCCTGTTCTGCTCGCGTAATGACGTCTTGCAGCGATTCATCCATAACATGAGCCTACCAAACGAATTGATCCGAGCGTCCTCACCTATGTCCGCCGATCCAGCCTACGATAGTAACGCTTGATAGGAGCCCGACCTGTGGTGTCGGTCCACGTGAAGCAATCTGCCAGATCATCGATGGACTGAAGAACACCGAGCAGTGCGTGCGCGTTGAACGGAGTTCCAGCCCCGGTCTCGTAGTGACTGACGAAATTGGTGACGATCGATGGGACGTGCGTACTCCTAATGTCGTTGATTTGCGCGGGCGTCAGAACGCATCGGTTGGCCGCCTGATAGAGATCGATGGCGTCTGTGATTGCATCTATGTAGGTAGACAGGGTTCGTTTATCGCCGCGTGTCGCGTAATCCGGGGGGCACGGGATTTCAAGCTTCGAGATAATCTGTCCGAGCTTGTATTCGAGATACTGGCGGAGGAAGGGCGACCCAAGATCGATTTGCCCCGCGCTCAGCTGGCTGTGCGCGAGCACCTTCAAACGGTCTGCCTCTTGGGCCGAGATCATAACGCGGCCAACCGGCGGCATCCCCTGGAGCTTTTGGTGTTGCCAGTCCTTCGTTCCGTTCTGCCTGTCGAAGTATTTTTCTAATGCGGAGTCGTGGCTAAGTATGATGAACTGTAAGCCGTTCGGATTCGCTGGCTGCTGTAGCTTCGTTCGGATTGCCTCCATGAGGCTGAATTGGTGACCGGCATCGAAGCTTGACGTCACGTCGTCCAGGATTACAAAACGCGGTGCCCCGTTGTACCGGGTTGCTGCTGCGAGAAAGATCGATGCGGCTACGGCGTTCCGGTAGCTCTCTGAAAGCACGGCCTTCGCATTGATATTGCTCTGACCGTGGAAATTCGCCAGTGTAAGATCGACGTTTTCGCTTCCGGTGGCTCGTTGGAGTGTCGGCCTCACATCGGGGCCGCCACGGACGAGTGAACCGAAGAGACTTTGGTATTCCGTCTCGCACGCAGCGATCCGCGCATTCGCGAGGCCTGTCTCAGCCGTACCGAAAGCGGCGACAGCGGACGTAATGAATGTGCGCCATCGTTCGCGCCGCGCAAGCGATTTCTTCCAGATACTCAATGCATCAGTCGATTTGTCGTATGCCGAGATCGCGTCGCAAAACTGTCTGACGTTTGCGATCGTTCGTCCCACCGCCACGAGTGACGGAGGAAGAGTTCTCTGGATTTGGGTGAGCTCGGTTTGTGCACTGGTTAGAGCCGTCGCGCGCCGGGCCTCCAGTTCATCGAGCCGGTTGAGAGCGGCCGTTAGCTCTGTAGTCGCAAGTGAATGATTGCGAGCTGCTTGAACGATTCCGGCCTGGATGCGATCCGGAGCGGCCACCGCAAGCGCTCCGGCGGATTCCAGCTTTCCGAGCCGATCCAGATTGGCAGACGTTAGAATAGCCTTTTCTAGTGTGTCGTTCGCTGCGTCCGCGGCCGCGTACTGCGCGATGCGATCCTGCAAATGCGCTTGAAGGGTTCTCGGTAGGTCTGTCGTATCGCATACCGGGCATCGCTTCGGGTCGGTCCAGCTCGCGTCACTCACGACAGATCGAGCCTTTTCGTATAGTTCGCGCAGCAGGGGACTACCCGCCTTCGTGAGAGCCGTGTCTCGATCGGATGCTGCCGTTTGAAGCGTAGCGGGCTCCCCTGCCTCAGAAGCAGCGGGTGCAAGGCCTTCTAGATCGGCGATAGTTCGCTGGAGCTCAGTTTGGCGTGTGCGGGCGGCGCCCCCCTCTTCCTGCTCAATCAGCTTTTCGCATGCGGCCAAGTCGACTTCCCGCACATCGAGAGCACCCACAACCGGTTTTAGGATTTCGATACCCTGTAAAGCCGACGAGACCGATTTGCAGAGCGTTTCAACATCGGAAAGATCGGCAGCGGTCTGCCCGGTGACCTCGTTGTACGCGGCAAGCGCACGCGTGGAAGCCTGCCCGGCTTCCCGGCTATGTGAAGCGATCTGCGCTTCAATCGTCCTGATTTCGAGGTCCGTATTGAGGGAGCGCGTATCGGCAGCGCCTTCAAGGGATTGGCGAAGATTCGAGTAATTGCTCAGACCGACTAGCGATGCGAATGAGCGTCCTCGTTGCAGGGCCGACGCATCGATGAACTCCGAAAATTTCGAGTAGTCGACGAGTACAAAATCCTCACGTAGGCCTTTGAGAAAGGAGTCTGGATCGGCGTATCCGGTGGGTGAGCTGACAGTGCGGGCGCCGGTCCTAGTGCGCTCAACTTTGATTTGGATCTTGGCTGAAGCGTCATCGGGCTCGAACGAGAGCACGATGGCCGCATGACCTGCGGGATGAAAGCGGTTCACTACGTACGAGTCAGGCCGCTCCGCGGCTTGGAGTCCTTCAAGTCTCGGCACGGTCCCGAATATAGCGAAATGAATAGCTTCAAATATCGATGTTTTGCCGACGCCGTTCGGCGCAGAGATTGAGTTGACTGCGTCAGGCTTCAACTTAATGACGAGTGGATCACCGTCATTGTTGATCCCCCGGAAGCCCTCTATTGAAATCTCGCAGAGATAGTATCTCGTCATGATATACCGGCATCTTCATCGGGCAGCGCATCAAGAGCAGCAGCGACGGCGGTGTTGAAACTGGTTCGTCGAGCTCGTGCCCGGTCGGGATTACCGTCTCCCGTGAGGGTCTCTAACGTGCTAAAAAAGATCGCGGCGCACTCGGGATCGAGTTGCTCCACATGGGCCTTGAAAGCGGCCACGTTCTCATCAAACGACTTTACGGGATCAAATTCGAAGGTCATAGCCAACACGTGGTGATTGTGTATGGCTCATTGTTCGCTCAAGGTGGTGACTTGGTCAAGAGGGGCGTTTGCCAATACCCCATTTCTAGTAGTCCCAAGTCTCGTGACGCACCGGCAATCTGTTGAGCACATCACGGCGAGATTGCCACTTCGGCATGAACTGGTCCATCAACGCTACAAAACGCGCATTGTGCGTAGGTTCGAGCAGATGAATCATCTCATGAACGATAATGTATTCGAGGCATTCCCTCGGTTTTTTGGCCAGATCAGTGTTTAGTCGGATTGACCGGGCGCGATGATTGCAGCTTCCCCATTTCGTCTTCATTCGCTGGAGAAAGAAACGCTGCACCTTTGCCCGCAGCAGTCGTTGCCATTTTTCGATCAATGGTGACACGGCAGCACGGAGCTGCTCGCGATACCAGTCTTCCAGGATGGCCTGCCGCCGAGCCGTGTCCGTACCCCGGCGCACGCGGAGAACTATGCGGCCGTGGAAGAGCTCTACAGAAGGTGGCTCGTCGGCTTCAACTACTTTCAGGAGATAGCGTTTCCCCCAAAGGTAATGACTTTCCCGATCAATGTATTCGCGGGGAGTCTCCCGTTCTTGCTCCTGCAGCTTGCGCTGTTGCTTCTTAATCCAAGGCAATTTTGCAATTGCAAAGACGCGCACTGTATCGAGGCTCATGCGCTCAGGGGCCGCAATGCGCACCCGTCCCGTCGGCGGAAGTACACTCAAGTGAACGTTTCTGATGTCCTTCCGGACAACGTCCACGCCAATGTCACCGAGTTGAATTCGTGACCGCATCAGTATTCTGGTTGAACTTTAATAATGAGAAAAATCCGCTCGACTTCTGCGTGGTCGTTGCCTAGCAGCGGAAAAAGCGCGGCCTTAATGACGTTCTCCTTGGCCTGATTGCCTCGAAAGGCGTTTGGCCTCACGCGTCGAACCGTCTCGTCGATCTTGAGCGCCAGTGCCTCGTCCTTTTTGAGATTATTGTACAACGCGCGCTTACCCGGCGTATTCAGCTTCTCAGGCGTATCATCTCCTTTTCCAGCCTGTACCTGTTTGGCAAGCTCCGCGATCCGCTTCAAGAACTCCTCGTAGCCGATCCGCAATGACTTCAGGTCGGCGAGAATTTCCGTCAGCAGAGCGGACATCCTGTCATAAAACGCGGGGTCGTTGAGGTGCTCCTTTATGATCTTGCTGCGCACGTTGTTAGCGATGGTCTCCGCCACGGCGTCTTTGTTGCCTTTAATCCCGGTGGGGAGATTGTTGATGGCATCGGCAATGCCGCTTTTCACGATCAAATCGAGAAGTCCGATCTCGCCGAAGTTAGAAATTGTTCGCGCCTCATCGGCCTCAATATAGGTATCGATGAGGTGGCGCATATCCGCCTCGTACGCCTTAAGATCAATTGTCTCTCCGCTCGCCTGACGAACTATTTCGCGCAGCTTTAGATAGCGAATGACGTCCTTCTTGATGCCCGTGATCTGGCTGTCGCTGTATCCGGCGTGCGGTAAGTCGTCGGCAATATTTGCGAAGGCACGCACCAGAGCGGCGGTCGATTTGTACAAAGCGACGCGTTGGGGTTCGTGCTCCTTTAGGTCGTCGACGATTTCCGTGTTGCCGCAAAAATAGTGGATGTGCTCCAGCTCGCCCCTGGGCGGTTGCACCGGCTCGCACAGGAGCGAAAGGGCTTCCAAGGCTTGATCGAGGCGCTCCCGCCCTTTCTTGAGGCGATCTTGCAATAGCACCTCTGGGCTAGTGCCGCCGTCACTGTGGTCGAGCTCAGAGGTATAGACCGCCATCGCGCCCTGGACCTTCTTGAACAAGTCTTTGTAGTCCACGATGTAGCCGAAGGTCTTGTCCTCGCCGTCGAGGCGGTTCGTACGGCATATGGCCTGGAATAGCCCGTGATCCTGCATCGATTTGTCGATGTAGAGATAAGTGCAGCTCGGCGCATCGAAGCCGGTGAGAAGCTTGTCCACGACAATGAGCAACCGCATGTTCGCTGGTTCCTCAATGAATTTCTTTTTGACCTGGTCTTCGTAGGTTTCGGTCTTGGTCTTTCCTGGCTTGGCGACTACCTCTTTGAGGAGCGCAGTGTACGTATTGAAAAGAAACTGCTTCTCGGTTTCCGTATTCGCGCCGGTCTCTTCCAGCGTCACATTCCCCGCCTGGGGATTATACGACGTTACAATCGCGCACCGGCCTTTGAAGACGGTCTTTTGGAACAGCTCGAAATATTTCGCTGCCTCATAAATGCTCGATGCTACGAGGATCGCATTCCCGCGCGAGCTGGCGAGTCGCGGCTTCACGCCGAAATCGAAGACGACATCCTCGACTACACGCTCCATGCGTGAGCGCGAACTCAGCACTTTTTGCATCGTGCCCCACTGTTCGCGCAATGCGGCTTTCTGCCAGTCGTTTAAGCCTTTTGTTTTTGCCTCAAACCAGGCGTCTACCTTCTTTTGGGAGCCAAGCTCCTGAGGAATGTCGCGCGCTTCATACACGAGATCGAGAACGACCTCATCCTCGACCGCCTCGCCAAACTTATAGGTGTGAATGTACGTCCCGAAGACCTCGAGACTGGTCTGCTTGTCCTGCTTGAGAAGAGGCGTGCCGGTGAAGCCGATGAAGACGGCTCCAGGCAAGAGTGCCTTCATCGTCTTATGCAGTTTCCCACTCTGGGTTCGATGGCACTCGTCGACGAAGATAAACAACTCGCCGACAGCAGGGCTTGCCTGCTTTTTTAGTTCCTCAATGAAAGCATCAAAATCTCCCACGTCCTTCTTTCCGAACTTGTGGATCAAGGAGCACAGCAAGCGCGGCTTTGCCTGCCCCAGCTGGACCATCAAATCGTGTCCGCTGCTGGTACGGTAAATTTCCTCTCCCGTGGCGGTAAACACGCGCTCGATCTGTTTGTCGAGTTCGTCCCGGTCGGTGAGGATGAGCACACGGGCGTTTGGTTTGTTCTCCAAAATCCATTTGGCAAGGAGCACCATGACGATGCTTTTGCCGCTACCTTGCGTGTGCCAGATGATGCCGCCCTCGTAGGCGTTGAGGCGTTTCTGCGCCTCCTTAATGCCGATGTATTGATGTACCCTCGGCAGTTTCTTCTGGCCGCCATCGAAGAGCACAAAGTCGTGCAACAGCTCGATCAGCCGCTCCTTGCGACACATCTTGAGGAGGTATTTATCTAGCTTGAAGCGGGTGTTGTCCGCCTCATCCTCTTTCCATTTGAGGAAATACTTTTCTTCTGTACCGATTGTTCCGTAGCGCAAACCTTCGGAATCGTTGCCCGCGAAGACGATCTGCACCGTGCTAAAGAACCACTCGTGGAACTCCGGCTGCTGATTTGAGAGCAGTTGTCGAATGCCGTCGCCAACGGAAACGTAGCTGTTCTTGAGCTCAATGACGGCCACCGCGATGCCGTTGATATAGAGCACGAGATCGGGTCGCCGCTCGTAGTTGCCGCCCAAGGTCACTTCCTCGGCAATGGCAAAATCGTTCTTTCCCGGTTCTGCCCAATTGATGAGTTTGACCTTCGCATAAGGCTGGCCCGCCTGCGTTTGGACGTCCACCCCGTAGCGCAGGAGGCTGTAAACAGCTTTGTTGTTTTCGTAGAGGCTCCGGTTCGGGTTCTCGGCTTCGGTCTTGAGTAGGTAAATCGCTCGAGTGATTTGCTCTGGCGAATAATCACACTTCGCGAGGTAATCCTTGAGCGCTCCTTCCTCGATGTTGCTGTTGCCCGGGCGGTCGGACCAATCACCCTCGTAGCGATAATCAAGTTCGTTGCGGAACAGGGCTATGACCCGATTCTGCGTCGTTCGCTCTGATTTTCCGATGACGCTCATACGAGTCTGGTTCTTCCGGTTAATAATTCCCGCGTCATAGCCTGCTTGAGCGCAATCGTCTTCTCCCGGCGCTGCTCCAACGCCGCTAGTTCGTTGTCCATCTCCATCAGCACCTCGGCGATCGCGGTCTGTTCGGTAAGGGTCGGAAGGTGCACTTCAAGTCGCGCCAAATTGCGCGCGCTAATGTGCACGATCGCATCCCCCTGACCCAGCCGCGCTTTCTGAGTCGCAATGGTTGAATGGTTCATCAGATAGCCGAGATATTCGGAACTTTGATCGCTTGGCCTAAAAATGACTATGTCGCCCCCGGCGTACGCTTCCTCGTCCCAGAGAAATGCGACGCATTTGCCGATTTCCTCCGCTGTCTCGCCTGAGCCGGCAAACAGCAGATCGCCTTTCTCAAGGCGTTGGCTTTTTTTGGCCGTCTCCGGAGTGATGAAGGAGGCAAAGGTTTTGATATGGTCGTCGTGATACGTGTAGATTTCACCGTAACGAACGCAGGGCAGTCCGTCAGCGGTGACCTCATCCTTCTTAATGCCACTGCCTTTAAGAAACTCACCAACATCGCCAAGCGTCGTCACCTCCCACTCGCCGTGGAAGCCGGGGAGGCGGGTTTGGCCCGTGAGGAGTTGCTGCATGGCGGCTTGTTTGACGTGGCGCTTCTTGATGATGAGCTGGTCCAGCCCGCCCAACAGCGCGTCCACATCCGTCAATGCCTCCGCAATTGCGCGTTGTTCGTTTTCTTCGGGGAACGGAACGGCGATTAGAGCGATTCGACCAGTGTTAAGGTTTAACTGGTCATTCCCGGCGGCAATAACTTCACGAAGGCGCTTGATCTGAGAATTGAGAAAATAGCAAAGAAACGTCTTTTCTCCACCGCTCTGATTTACCAAGGCCGCGATTCCATCGTTCGCGCAGCATGTAATGGAGAGCACTTTCGAAACACCGAGCGTTTTTGCGCCGCTGTTCACTATCACGAGTGTTCCCTGTTGCAGCGTTCGGCTGTGCTTTGCTCCTTCCTCCGTGAGCTTCGTGGCCGTATCAGTGATGAATACCTGGCTGGTCGGGATATTTGTGAGCGATCCAACGGTTAGCCACGGAATGAAACCTCCGTTAAAGTATCGTGGGTCGCCCGCCGGTCTTGGTGAACCCCCCCGGACTACCGTGCCCAAATCGCCGAGCCGCTTAACGTCCCAATCGTTCGGAATCGCTCCCACGTCTGTCTGCTTGTAGCTGAGCTTCACTTCCATACCGCACCCATCTTCTTAAGGTGCCCGTCCACGCGGGCGGCGAGGGCAGCCACTTCGTCGGTAAGTTGCGGAAGCGGTGTGGCATAGCGTTCAGCGAGCTCCCGGATGCGACCGGTGAGTGCTTGGGAGACGCGATCCAGCTCCCCTTGCACCGCGGCGGCCAGTCTGCTTAGCCACTTGTCGTCGACCACGAGCGCTTTAATTTCGTCCTCGGTCAGCTTCGGGTATTTAGCGTCCAGCTTGGCATCGAGGGCCTCCCGTGCGGCTTTCAATCGACCTTTTGCATCGGCTTGTTTGTCGATCAGCGCTGCGTAGTTTTCGAGGGCCTTGCATTCATCGGCGAACTCTAGGTCTTTGCCGATCTCTTTTAGCCGCGCTTTAAGCGCCTTGGCAGTGATCTTCTGCTTGTCGCCCTCGCCTTCGATGACTTCCGCCAGCAGCCCATCCTCGCCGCCTTGCTCCTCTTTCTGCTCATCTAACTGCTGCTCAAGCGCAGCGAGTTCAGTATCGGTCGCCTCGATAGCTTTCTGCTCGGCTGCAAAATAACGAGCGATGAGAACCGCCGCTGGAACGAGGTCGGATTTGAACCGACGTTTGCCCTTGTTGTAGTCATGCGTCTCAGGCCAGACTAGTTTGCCGTCCTTATTTTTGACCTTAAGAATTTCACGAGGTTGAGCGCCTGCCTTCCAGCCATCGTCGGCAATGAGGTAGCAATCGTCCTGCATGGTCTCGGCCCAGTAGTTCATCATGTGCTGATAAACATCGTAGGCATCGAGCAACGGCGCAGCTCGGAACGTGGCGAGCAAGTCTTCGGCGACGGTTTCGATGAGCGCCTTCGGGTGCCCTCCCTGGTTAAACCCTCTGAGTAACGGGACATTGTTCTTCTTCCACTTGGCGAAGAACTTCGTCACCGAGTCGTTGAATGCGGTGAACTCGGCATGGTCGAAAATGGCGGCTTTGACTTCGGCAATGGGAACCTTGAGTTGGGTGTAGCCTGACCGATTGGCTTTTTTGAACAACGTGGCACGAACGGCAGGAAAGACTTTCCAATATTTCTCCAGTCCATCAATGTCGCGGTTCGGAATGCCGCCGCGCAGATGGCCGTCGATGTCCTGCAGGTCCTCCGGCTCGGTGCTGTCGATGTAGCGCGGCAGGTTGAGATTGTAGCCGTTCTTTGGATCGCTAATTTCAGCAACGGGCACGAGACGAGAGTAGCGCGGCAGCTCGACTTGTCTGGTAAAAATGTCGACGATCTTGTGGATGTCCTGCTCGCGGAGGCGGTTCTTGTTGCCATCTTTAATGAAACCCTTGGATGCGTCGATCATAAAGATGCTTTTGCGAGCGCTCGCGCCTTCCTTGTCGAGCACGACGATACATGCGGGAATGCCAGTGCCATAGAATAGGTTCGCTGGTAGGCCAATGATGCCCCTGATAACGCCGCGCTGGATAAGATTGCGGCGAATGTCGGCCTCGGCATTGCCTCGGAAGAGAACACCGTGCGGAAGGATGCACGCGCCTTTGCCGGTGCTTTTGAGCGACCGCACGATGTGTAGAAGGTAGGCGTAATCACCCTGTTTGCCCGGCGGGACGCCGTAATGCTGAAAGCGCTGCCAAGGGTCGTGCTCGGCATCGAGGCCCGTGCTCCAGCGCTTGTCGCTAAAGGGCGGATTGGCGACGACGTAGTCGAAGGTCTTGAGCGCGTCGCCATCGAGAAAGAGCGGACTGGCTATGGTGTTCCCTTGCTTGATGTCCGCCGTGGCGTAATCGTGCAGGATCATGTTCATGCGCGCAAGGCCAGCGGTAGCGTTGTCCTTCTCCTGGCCATACAGAGTGACCTTCACGTCTTTGCCGCCGTGACGGGCTTCGTCGCCGATCTTCAAAAGCAGCGAGCCCGAACCGCAGGTGGGGTCGTAGACGGTGGTGTCGTTGGTAGTCTTGGCGTGACGGATACCGAGAATTTGCGCGATGGTCCGGCTCACTTCGGCGGGGGTATAGAACTGCCCCTTACTCTTGCCACTCTCGGTGGCGAAGTGGCGCATTAGGTATTCGTATGCATCGCCGAGGAGGTCGTCGCCGTCGGCGCGATTTTTGGAAAAGTCGAGAGCGGGGTTCTCAAAGATGGCGATGAGATTGGTGAGGCGCTCGACCATCTCCTTGCCGCTGCCGAGCTTGTTGGGATCAGCGAAGTCCGGCATGTCGGACAGCTTGTTCGCCTGGGCAAGCGGACCGAGGATCTTCTTGTTGATCTGGTCGCCGATGTCGCTTTTGCCCTTGAGCGCCACCATATCGGCAAAGCTTGCCCCCTTGGGAATTGTAATGGGTGCGTAAGGCTGGCCAGCGTAGCGGTCACTGATGTATTTCACGAATAATAAGACGAGCACGTAATCTTTGTACTGGCTAGCATCCATGCCGCCGCGCAGCTCGTCGCAGGAAGCCCAGAGCGAAGAGTAGAGTTCGGATTTTTTGAGTGCCATGCTTTAACGGACGCTAGGTCGGATTTGCGGGAGTATTGATTGTCGTTGCCGTTCCCCGTGCTTGATCATCCTATCACACGGTGGCCACCATTTCTGAGTTCCTAAATTGATTCATGATCTTACGCAACGATCCATCGTATGTTCTAACCCGAGAAGAGAGCAAGAAAAACCCTCGCCTTGAGGCGAGGGTGATGGACAAAGATGTCCGAGAAAAACCCGCACTGATCGGGTGCCCAACCGCGTGAGCGGTCCAGCAGGCCTTCCGATGGTCCCCGCAACGGCACCCCTCCTGCTGGAGCATCAACCCGCTGCGTCTAGATGGGAGGCGGTCACTTCTTGCTTTATTCAGTACTCGCTGGAAAGCATCAGAGTCAGCACACGCGTGGTTCGCTTTGGGTCGCTCGGATCTTCTGAACCGTGCTGCATATCCACGTCGTAGTAGTCGATCTTCCAAAAGAACTTCCGACCTACCAGGTCGAAGCTTCCGAAGTCGTGCTCGCCGTGCGGGTCGTTCTCCTGGGTAAATCCGGAGAAATCCGCCACCTGGCGAAGCGCCTCGGCCTTGACGCACTCGGGTAGCTCTGCGATCCCGATTGTCATCATCACCTTGCCGCCGCAGAAGGTGCGTCGAAAGGTGTCGTTGAGAAGGGCGATACTATTCATCATCGCGCTCCTCCGCGTCCTCGCTTCTGTAGGGTGCCATGTGACGAGCGCCACAGTGCGGACAATCGTCGTCACATTGTGCGGACCACACATCGGTCCACTCGCGGTCGCATTCTGCGCAGTGGTAATAGTTGCGGACTTGCATGCGCCGACCTCCTAGATCAAGTCGGCGAGCACAAGCGCGGAAACGAGCGTCTGACCGCCACACGCCTCGCAGAAGCCCTGGTCTTGATCGGGTTCCATATCGGCGGTGTGGTCGCACCCTTCCGTCATGCAGATGGCGGGACACCCGCTGTTGAGGAGAGCCGCCAGCAGAAGATCGTCGAGGTTTTGGAAGCCTCTCTGGTCGCAGAGGGTCATCAGCTTCTGAGCTTTCTGGGAAAGAGCAATGTTGGACATCGTGTCCTCCTCGCTACGGGCACCCGAACCATTCGGGTGCTCGATCGCGAGGCGGACGCCGAGCGTCCATCACCGGGCGGGATTTAGAGTACATGCCCAATCGACCGTATGGACGCTCGTCGCGATGCCTCCGCCTCGCCACCGAGACCCGGACATGCATGCAGGTCCCGGATCGCGGGGCGGAACGTCGAAAGATCAAACTCTGAGGTCATACTGGCCGGTAAAGCCGGATCGGTGGAGAGGCGAACTCGTGTCAGATCGGCACGAGAAGCTGGAAGCGCGAGAGCCTCGGTGCCAGCCGAGGCTCTGTTATCCGAATCCCTCTACTCAGTTTTTTTGACTTTGGTTGGACCGTGCGTAGCTCGTCATTGAAGACGCGGCGCGGCATCTTGATTGCGAATAATATTAGGTCGACCTAACAACAATGTGAAGCCTGCGCCCGGCGCAACATCACGCATCACCCGTGCACGTAGCAGCACATAGCAGTCGTGTTCTGAAATTCGGTTTGCGTATAAGTGGGTGTCCTCTTCAACGAGGACACAAATGACGATCAGCTCAACACTCTACAGCAGCCGGACAGACGAGTGGCCCACGCCACGATCCTTCTTTAACGAACTGAACGCGGAGTTCAGGTTCACGCTTGATCCGTGCGCGTCCGAAGCTAATACGACCTGTCCCATCTTCTTCACCAAGGAAGAAAATGGCCTCATGCAGGATTGGAAAAATCATCGCGTCTTTTGCAATCCGCCGTACGGCAAGACAATGCGCGAGTGGGCCAGGAAGTGCTATCAGGCGTCGCGGGAGGGAGCGCTCGTTGTCCTGCTTGCGCATGCGCGTACGGACACGAGATGGTTTCATGAATGGGTCTACGACAAAGCGCATGAAATACGTTTTGTGCGTGGTCGTTTGAAATTTGGTGATGGCCGCCAATCAGCACCGTTTCCATCAATGATCGCCGTGTTTCTGCCTGGGAAGTGCGCGCTACCATCCTGACTGGAGGTGGTCTCGCATCAAGTTCGTAACGACTGAATCGACTGCACCCGCAGCGGCGAGTTCTGCGGCCATTGTCGCGGCTAGCCCGAATTGAGCGGAGACGGGAGGTCGTGACCCCGGGTCACGGGGCGAACGTGACATCGAAATACGGGACACCGTCTCGGGAAATGTATGACCGGGCGTGAAGATGTGCCTCATGCCTTCAGGAATTACGCGCTTTGCTCGCACGGACCATCGCAACGGCGACCGGACCTTTGGGGTCAAGGACGAGGACCGCTTTTCACATGTCTACATCATCGGCAAGACGGGGACCGGCAAGTCGACGTTGCTCGAAACGATGGTGCTCCAGGATATAGCGCGTGGACACGGACTTGCCCTCATCGATCCTCACGGCGATTTAGTGGAGCGTGTCGCGGCTCAAGTGCCGGCGAGACGCGCGTCGGAGGTGATTTATCTGAACGCCGGTGATCCTTCGCAGCCCTATGGATACAATCCGTTACGTCGCGTTCGAGAGGATCGGATTGCTCTTGCCGCTTCCGGCTTCATCGAGGTCTTTAAGAAGATGTGGCCGGAAGCATGGGGCGTGCGCATGGAGCACATCTTGCGCAATGTCCTCATGGCGCTTTTGGAGCAGCCGCATGCGACGATGCACGATGTGCTGCGCATCTTGTCGGATCGAAAGTTCCGTGCGGGGATTGCGCGACAGGTAAAGAATGAGACCGTTCGCAACTTTTTCCTGAACGAATTCGAGCGCTTTTCTTTCGGCTATCGCGCCGACGGCACGGCGCCGATCCAGAACAAAGTCGGCGCCTTTCTTTCAGATCCGGTGCTCAATCGGCTCCTAACCGCTCCGGAGCGCGATCTGCATGTCCGGCGGATCATGGATGAGGGCAGGGTGCTGCTGGTCAACCTGGCCAAGGGACGGATTGGCGAGGACAGCTCCTCGTTGTTGGGTGGGTTGCTGGTCACCACGCTCGGACTCGCCTCCTTCAGCCGAGCGGAGTTGCTGGCGCGCGATCGGCGGGACTTTTTCGTCTACGTTGATGAGTTTCAGAACTTTACGACGCTCGCTGTGGCGAACATGTTCGCAGAGCTCCGCAAGTATCGGGTCGGCTTCACGGTCGCCCATCAATATCTTCACCAGCTTGAACCGGAAGTCCGCCATGCGGTGCTCGGAAATGCTGGGACGATTATCTCTTTCAGAGTTGGTTCGGAGGACGCGACGTACTTGGTACGGGAATTTCAGGATCGATTTGACGAAGTCGATCTGTTGCAGCTGCCGAACTATCGCATCTATCTGAAGCTGATGATCGACGGAGTGCCGTCGAGGCCATTCAGCGCGACCACGGTCGCACCGGAAGCTGATTTCAGGTGCGATACGTCAATCGACACGGGATGACGAAGGGCGGAGACATATAGAGCGATGGAACGCGTAGGCTACGGCGTGAAGAACGAGAAATAGCCGGGCACGGGGAGGCCAATCTGTTCCCAAAATCCTGGCCACCTATTCGCCTCACCGGTGCAACGGCAGCCGGAGTTTGTGCACTCCATCCAGTCATAGATTGCGACGAGCCGAGCTTGCCATTTGTATGCCGTTTTTGGATTTAGTGTCACGGCCGTCGCCCCTACCAGCCGCGTGCAATCGTTTGGGAGGCATGCTGCTACGGGCGACGGTAGATTGGGTTGATACGTAAACTGTTCATGGGCTTCCCTGATCTCGAATTCGACGATTCCCCTTGGCGGGCAAATATTGGGTGAAGGGTCTGGGTCCCCGCCTACTCGTAAAACAACTCGATTGGTCTTTGCGGTGCCCGCCCAGGGAATCGGGGTCCCCTCGTGACTCAGCTGCTCCACGGACACATTTTTAGGTTCGTGTCTCAAAAGCGTGATCCCGAAAAAGTTGTGCTGCTGTTCGACCAACTTGCGTGTGTCAATCAGCCGTTGAGGTTTCTTGGCGAGAGCCGACCAGCAGCCAAGTGTTACTAGCAACGATAATATTGCTATGGCGAACGGCTTAACGACCACATGCCCTCGAAACATTCTTCTAATCCTTCTCAGTAATTGGGATCGGCAGGCAACAACTTGAACCAGAGGAAATCCACGGCCAATAAACCGCGAGCATCTCATAACCGCGACACTGCGACAACCAGTGGGTGTCTTATTGCAAAGCAGCATCTGTTGCAGCGCTTCGAGGTTTCGTGAACTGCTTAGCCAGCAGCTGAGTTGCCCTAGTTTCAACGCGTTCGGTCTGCTGAGGGCAAACCGCCGCTACGAGGTCGCCCCCCATTGCAGAAGTCCTATGAAGCGGGAAATAAGATGCGTTCGGGCCGCGCTACGCCTGATCGTCGGACGGCTCGCCGGACGAAAGGATTTCTTGGGTTCGTTAGAACCCAGAAAGTCAGGCCGGGAATGGTGCCGACGGCGAAGTGACGAAGTCATTGGCCTTGCTTGAAATTCCGAGCTTCATCCCCACGAACAGAGGTACTGAGACGGCATGAGGGGATGTATCGAGGGATGTGCCTAGTGGCTCTAGCTATTGGTTGGACGAAGTAGCCGCAAGGTCTGATGACACGGGTGACGAAGCAGTGTCTTCCGTTGACCCTGTTGATGTCGATGTGAAGACTGAATCCGTTGATGCGTCTGCTGTAGTCGTAGCGGTACTAACTGTACTTTCCGCAACGGTGGTCGTTGCAAACATATCCAGCGTTGCCTGTTCCTGCGGCTCCATAACTGACTCTTTCGGCGTGCCGCGCACGCGAAGCGCTTCGTATTCGTCGGAAGTGATCTTGAATTCGTGGACATTTCCCCGAGCATCGTGGCAAACCGTCCATGCTTGCTCCCCTACGATATTCGCCACTGTGCTCGAAGAGCTCGTGTCTTCGATATGAGCTGATGCAGTGTCGTACATCGGACCGACGTAAGATTGATCGCAATGCAGGTGCACCTCAACGAGTCCCGAAGGGGGAGTCGCTACACTTGCGTTTGCAGGAGACGGATTATCTGTTGGCGCAGTGGTCTCTGCGTTGTTTGATTCACTGTCTGTTGCAGGAACTGCTGGTTCGGTGTCAGCGGGTGTGTCAGTCGTCGTCGCCTCATTCCCGGAGAGTGCCGTGTCAGAGGAAGATGCGACCGGGTCGGTAGAAGTTCCGTCACTTTGCGCGTGCACCTGCTGAATTTTCAGAATGCTAACAACCAAGAGCGCCGCGACAGCGAGAATGCTTAGGATAGAGAGAGATGTTTTGCTAGTGTGCATACAACATTGTTATAGCTGATAATTGAGCTACCCACGCCGCATCAAGTACAGGGCCGATACCCATACCGCCGCTATTAAGTAATCAATCGAATTCATACATCAGTGTTAGTCGCGACAACATAAAATTAGTCGAGCTCCTTTCTTGCCGCCCCCATCGACCTCGTTATTGCGATAAAGCTCGAAACCAAGGCAATCACGATAAAAAGGAGTTCGACATACCCTTTCGTTAGAAAGGTTAGGACCAGCGCACAAACAGCGATTGTTCTAATGAGCCAATTTGGTTGGCGATGCACAAAAGAAGTAATTTCCTCCCACCATGTATTTTTCGTCTTCATAACGTTAAATTATACGAATAAACGTAATCAACTACCGCGCCTTATAGCTAGCAATAACTGATCGCGCGAGTTGGATGGTGGCCTGTGCCAGCTGAATAATTCCCGACTGGGATGGCGAAGTGAGCGATGTAGCCGAAGACTGAAACAGCTTTCCGCCATACGATTGCGCGTAGTTGCTCGCAAAGTTGGTAATTACGGAGCCTGGAGCGCCATTCCTCGAAATCTTAGACAGAGTTCGTTCAGTTACATTCGATATGCTGCCTCGCTGCAATTTGGTCGCCATCTGTTTAGCGAGCGAGTTTGATACAAAAGGAATGGGAAGGTTGCCGACCGTGAGTTGAGCGCCTGCCGCGATAGCTCCAGCGCTGTTGGCCTCCTTGAAGTCAAATGAACTTCGCTTACCGTTCGCGATCTCTCCCATCTGCTGAGAAACATTTCCCCACGTACCAGCAATGGCAGCCATCGGCACCGGCGCGACTAATGTTGCTGGGGCAAAAAAGCCGTACACAATTGCAGCTGAAATATCACCAGCATACACTTCCATGCTACTGTTCCGACCCGAGGCATAGTCATATGCTCGCTGTGCTGCCAAGGTGTAAGTAACTTCGTCAGCTGCGCAGCTAACACATTGCCGACCATTTGGGTCTTTCCCTGTAATAGGGTTGTCATTCGCGTATCCATAGCTATTCAACGCTTGCGGATTTGAAAGTGCATTTTTCCCATCTTTGGTCAGACCAATCTCCCAAAAAACAGGATCTTGTGAGATGAACTGCCCCTGAGCGGGAGAATAGTATCGGGCCTGCAAGTAATCTAATCCGCTGTCATCTGTGAACTGGCCAATGAACTTTCGTTTCTCGTTGGTCGAGGTAGCGACTGAGACGCGCGTAGCCCCGTAGGGGTAGTAATCCAGGGTCTGAACTAGCGTGCCGCTTTCATTCGTCACCACGTTCGTGCTGCCTAGGTGATCTGGATGCACATAGCGCGTCTGAGCAGTACCCGTTGCGGTACCGCTGGCAAGCTGGCGATCTACGGTGGCGAGCAGCGTGTCACTGTTGAAGAGGTACTCGGTAGTGGTCGCATATTTCGCGCCGCTCACGGTCGACGACGCGACGCTGTACCACTTGAAAGGATACAAAGTCGTGGTCGAAGTTCCGGTTTGTAGAACGCGAGACCCGAACGCATCGTAGCCGTAGGTGGTAGTAGCGCCACCCGCGAACAGCGAGATGAGGCGGTTGGCGTAATCGTATGTGTAAGTGGTCGTAGCAGTGCCGTTGCCTGAGGACGTGAGATTTCCATTGTTGTCGTATGCGTAGGCCGTGTTCCCTATCTGCGTCGCGGCATGCGGATTTGAGTAACCAGCGGTGCCTGCATAGGCGTATGTTGAGCTGGCACCACCGCTAAAGAGGCTCAGGATATCGCCGAGTGCGTCGTACCCGAACTGCTGACGATATGGGGTCGAAGTCGCGGCCGTCGTAGAAGCGGAGAGCAATCGATTGAGTGCGTCATATGAATATGAGAGCACGGCGCTTGTGCTTGCATTAGCGTAATTGGTCAGCTGAGTGATGTTGCCGACCGGGTCGTACGTGTATGCGAAATTCTGGATCTTCGAGCCGCCCTTGCCATATGTCTTCATCTGGCTCAGTCGATACACAGCATTGGTGTCATACGATCGGGTCGTCGAAGCTCCGCTTCCAAATATCATGGTCTTAATCTGGTCGGCTGGCGAATAGTCGATACTGCTCACGATATCGCTGAATGACCCGCCGGAAGCCTTGCGCTGTACGCGCGTCGGATAGCCGGGGCGACCGTACGTCACGTTGACTTGCGTACTGTTGGGATATGTAAGGCCCGTCACATTCCCCTGCCGGTCGTACGCGTACTGCATGTTGTATTTGCCGCCGAGGATAGTCGTCGTGGCGGAAGTCACGCGGCCGAGGATATCGTAGGCGTTCGTCGTCGTGGCCGAGGTCGAGGAAGCGGAGCAGAGATACCCGATGCCGTTAGTACAGTTGTCGTATGTAAGCGTGACCTCAGTTCCGGCTTGGCCGGTGTAGTCCTCAGTGAGCATGCGGCTCAGCGCATCGTAAGTCCTATTGATGACCTGGCTCTTCGGATCGGTCTGTGAAGTATTATTCCCCGCGTCGTCGTATGTGTACGTCCACGTGCCGAAGGTTGCATCAGCAGGCGCGTGAAGATCTTGCGCGCTGATGCGGCGACTGAGGCCATCGTAAGTGAAGTGACGCACGTTGCCGGAGGCGTCGGTCGTCGTGGCGAGATTGTTGAGCGTATCGTATTCGTACGTCGTGGTCGCAATAGCCGATCCATGCTCTACAACATTTGCGAGGTTGCTGAACGCATCGGACCAGTAATCCTTCACATTGCCATTGGGATCGGTCGTCGTCGTGGTCCATTTGCTGTATGCATTTGTCGTCGTGCCGACCGCATTAGCGGCGTTCAGTATGCGCTGGAGAGCGTCATAGGTGTAGGTGGTGAAGAGCACAGATGTCGTTGTGGCTGACGTGGACGAGGCGCCTGACGAGAAGTACGGGAGGCTCACCGATGCGAGCAATCCAGCGGGATTGTACGTGCGATCGGATGCGATGTATGTCCCGGCTGTTTGTGATGCTTTTCGTTCATGGACCAGCCGATTGAGGCCGTCGAAGTATTGATACGAATCGGTCGAGCTTGCGACTTGCACGTAATCGAGGCGTTTGACGTACGAGAGGGTTGACGTGCTGTCGACATATGTGAGCTCAGTTGTGGTCGCATAGGCGGTCGGGGTGCTGGTCGACGATACGGCGACTGCCGTCAATCTACCGAGGCCGTCGAATATATTTCTCGTCAGCGAGCTATTGGGATCGCTCGATTGTTTCACCTTGCCGTTGGAGTAGTTGTAGTAGGCATTTGTTTTTTGGATGAGAGCATTGGTCGTCGTTGCAGGGAAAAGATTGTAGCTGTCATAGACGTACGACGTCGCGTTGCCGTTGCGGTCGGTCGATGTAGCGACAAGACCATACGAATTGTATGTTTTTGTCGAACTCGCGTACGTGGTACCGCTAATCCAATCGTCTTGCTTTGTATTATTGCCGAGACTGACTTGCCCGAACGGAAGAGAGTCGTAGTAATACTTAGTGTCGCTCGATGTTGCAGAGACCGTAGATGTGGCTACTAGTGGAGCAATGCTATTGATTGTCCACGTGCCACCTGATGTGAAAGTCCAAATATCGGCTCCACCAGACGTCGAATATGTCCCGCCACTTGCAGATAGAGCTCCAATCGGAGCAGATATGATTACAACTCCTGATCCGCCGCTGCCTCCAGCATGCCCGGCAGCTGTGGTGGCAGTTCCTCCGCCACCTCCTCCGGTGCCATCAGTGCCATTTGATCCACTTACAGCGTACTGACCGGCGCCCCCGCCGCCCAATCCACCGGTGCCAGATGTAGCGGTGCCTCCGCCGCCTCCACCGCCTCCGTATCCGGTGGAGGCACCGGAGATGGATGATGTGATCCCGTCACCACCATTGCCGCCGTTACTTCCTGATGTTCCATTTGCGCCTGATGTACTTGCTCCGCCGCCCCCGCCGCCACCTGCACCACCGGATGCGACGCTCGCGCCACCATTATGCCCCTGGCCTGATGTTCCGGAGCCGCCGGAGGCGCCACTTTGATTACCCGTCCCTCCACCAGAACCCCCGGATGCTCCAGCCTGTTGATTACCTCCACCACCACCGCCGCCAATGGCGGTTAAGTTGTCAAAAACTGAACTGCCGCCTGCTGATCCCGGATTGTTTGCACCCGAGGCCCCGCCAGATCCGCCTGCACCTACCGTCACAGTGTATGCCTGTGCCGTTACGACATGGGATGAGTCTGTAATGACGCCACCAGCACCACCACCGCCGGAAGACCCGCCGTTTCCGATACCACCACCGCCGCCGCCTCCAGCTACAACCAAGACATTGACTGTTGTCGATGAGAGAGGAGTGCTGTTTGAAGCGAAAGAGTTAACCCATCCGCGCGTTCTTTCTACAACGGCGCTCAGGTTGGTCGAGGTTGCGTATGCGTAAGAGTAGCTTGTGAAGCGCTGATCTGCACCGATGTCTGTAAAAGTCCCGTCAGCGTTACCTATTACTTCGCCGTAGTCATACTGCAACAAAAGATCATCAGTCGTGGACGAATATATGAATGTCGATGCCTTATCGCGGTGAGAACCGTCTGACGAAAAATCCTGGGTTAGCTGCGAAGCTAGACCAACAAATGTACTACTTGCATGGCTCGTCGTATTCCAGCGATAGTATGAGCGCTGTTGAAGAATATTTGAGAGATTGAAAACATCTCTGCGGTACATGTGATTGATCTGGCCATAGCCGTCGTTCTGTTCGCCGGTTGTCGTCGCAACACCATCGCCCTGGTTGTAATAGATCGTCGTGATCGAATCCGGAGCAGTTGTGGTCGCGACGGCAAAACCTGCAAATTTGCGATCTCGAACATTGGCTGGAAGATACATCTTCCCGCCCGCATAAGAGTATGTTGTTGTGGCAGTGTTGCCACGACCATCGTTCGTAACGCTTTGCGTAACGACCAGAAGCGAAACGGGTAAGTTTTGATTCGTGCCGAGCTGCCCTGACGGTGTGTATGTGACGTTCGTTGAGCCACCTTTCGTATTCGTAACGGTACTGAGAACGTCTTGAGCCATTTGGCCGTTGCCGGTCCAATTGGCATATTCGTTGTAGGTGAAATCTTGCTCGCCGTGCCATCCGGTGACAACATTTGCGGTAGCAATGTTTCCCGGAGTGTAGTTGGTACTTGTCGCCCATCCGTTGCCGGTATTGAGATAGACAACGTGAACATTCGCCAGCTCAGGAAACGGAGCAAACATGAACGACGGCGTCCCGGTAACATAACCATTGTATCCGCGGACCATGTCCGGAAGACCATCGCCGTTGATGTCGACAAAGCGGATACCCCGGTCATAGTAACGAGTATAACTAGGTGAATACCCGGTACCGCTGGCCTGGAAGAGTGTACTCGTCGCAATCGTCCAATTTGGATCAGCAGCAGCCCATCCATTGCCAGTGTTCAATTGAACATATGTGTTGCTTGTATCGGATGAGAGCCAGTCGTCCAGTCCATCACCGTTAATGTCAATTAGTTGAGATGCTGTCGGTGTGGGCGCCGTCGTGGGAAACGACTGTGCAGGAGCAAAAACCGTCGTCGTAGATACCCAGGCCGAACCGTCACCTAAATAGGAGGTTGCGCTTTGCCACGCCGGAAGATTGGTCTCGTAGTCCGGCAGGCCATCGCCGTTTACATCACCAAAGAGACCGCCTGAGAGGATGAAGCTGCTATTCTGAGTAGCGAAAATCGGAATGGTCGAATTCGTGGTCGTGCCAGCCCACGTGCCGCCCCATGTGCAGCCAGCCATCACGGAGGAACTATTTATACTTACACTCTGTACGGTCTGTTCAAATCCGGTACGAACATCCTGCCACCCACGCACAACGTCTGGCTTTCCATCACCATTGATATCAACGAAGCGGGTTCCGCGTTCGACCGGAGAAACGGTACTAGGTGGATACGCGGCCCAGTATTCCGGTGCCGCAACGATGCCACATGATGAGCTCTGTGCATGAACCGAATTGTCAAAGCCGTTCTGGTACATATCTATCGCTTCATTCCGGCCCTGACCCATGGGATCGGCTGGAATGTACGCTTGATTGACTAGCGAGCCTTGACTTATGAAGCTGGCCGATGAAGTCGCGTATGTAAAGGTCGTCACCGGGAGTGATGTCGGTACGCCGCTTTCGTCATAGCCTTGTTGCTGAACGCTCGTGAGCAGCGATCGAAAGCCGTTACTGCCCGCACCATATCCAAGCAGATACTTGCGAACGACTGAACCGTTCACGAAGGCATCGATTTCAGAGATGCGTTTTGTCAGCGTCGATAAGAATCCTGATATATAACTCGCGCGCGTATCGGGACGGGCGGTGGTCGTAAAGCTGATGGCAAATATGCCGTCTGTCGATCCGTTGCCCGTATAGATGATTTGATAAGGATAAAGCTGATTGTTGTCTCTGTTGTATGTGTATTTTATGTAGTTGCCGTTGGTGTCGCGGATTTCCTGCAACATCCACTTGAAAGTGTTGGTGGATGCGCCAGCACCTGTGTCATACATCCGACCCGAGTCATCGGCGCCGAACGTGTATTTATTCCCTTTCTTGTCGTACATAACCCACGAGTTGTTCGTGAACGAGTACGAATTGAACTGGCCGCCGTCATCAATTCTTGCCGCATACGAATTGTTCGGCATGTTCGACGACTGAGTACCGGAAGAACCTTTGATTTCCATCGCTAGCTCTTGCCAATCGCTGCTGGTGCCACCATGGGTCCAGCCGAGAGTATTTGATCCGCCGGTCGTCGTTGTGACGGTACCGAACCCGTGCGATTCGTTGGGACCGGAGCCGCACTGCTCCGTTATTTGTGACGCTTCGGGAGAATTCGGCGAGAGGGATTGACCGAAGTCGTAGTAAAGATTGTCGTCAATGATGGAGTTATTGTAGATCGTCGTGATCGATAGTGACGGATTGCCGTTCGGACCACTCGCAAAGGCAATGGTACCGAAAGGACTGGAGATATCGGTCCCGGTGTATGATACGGCCGACCCAAGGCTTCCGTGCGCCGAGGCAAAGTTAATTACGACATTGTTCGTTCCGGACGTCGGATTGATGAGATACCAAGTGGCATTCCCATTCCCAGGAGACGAAGTCGCAAGGGCCATCGTAACGCCTGCGTACGTCACACTCGAAACATCATACGAGGCAACTACGTGGACCAGGAGGAGAGTTGAGGTCGAGCTAACGGTCTTTGAGAAAGTGACGGAGCTCGCGCTTGTACATTGCGCATAACCCGTCGTGCCGTTAGTCCCCGTTTCAATTGATGGATTAGTGGTACTCGCGTTTGTGGTAATTGGCGTTGTGCTCGCTACCAATTCTCCATCGATCGATGACGCATATACTGCATTGCTGCCGTATAGTTCTTGCGAACCGGTTTTGTTGAGACGTTGAATGTACGGGATGGAAAGCGACCAGCCGTAGCCGACGATCCCATCAGAAGCATTTTGACTGTTGTACTGAAGTGAGACGTCCGGCTGTAGGCCGTTGCGACCCGGCGGTATGTCTAGTGGAAGTTTTTGTGTGAACGCGCCGCTCGCTCCGTCTATTCGAGATTGCTGGATTGTCTCGCCCAAAACGGAGGCATTCGGTATCGTTGGCGATCCGTCGCCAAACGTAGCATACGCAGCACGCGCCGGAGTGAGAACGATCGTTGCAAGCGTCAGGATCGAAATTACTTTCGATTGGACTGACCCTAGTTTCCAACGGAAATTGTTCACAAAGAAGATTGCTGACACCTGCACAATAGCATGTGCGCGGTCGGCGCTGCTGCTTGGAAGCGGGCTACTGTGGATAGCTGTGACGCTTGATCGGTGTTTCCGCGTTCGCGAGCATGCCGCGCGACCCTCCGTTACACTGCCAATTCCTTGCGGACGGCAGCGGCCGAATTGCCAACCTTGTCGACAGCCCTTTGCAGCTCGTCTTCGATACTCCCAACTCCTTGGTCCAGTACTTGACCTCGTATTCCTCATGCATGTTGATCTTGCTGCGGTCGGGCTGGTCCTTCTTCGTCAGGTTATCCATGAGGTTTCTCCTCCCGTACGAAACACACGCACCGTTGTCTGACCTGTTCCTGGTAGGCGGCAATCGCTCGGTTGGCGAGCATCAACTTCCTGCGTTCACCCGTGCGAAGCTGCTGCTGTATCGCATCGAGAAGGACGTTTGCAGACGCATCTCGGTCCCCGAGCTCCCCTGATCGCTCCAGGAAACTCCACGCAATGAAGAAGGAGTCTTCAACAACACAGGACGAGAGCTGCAAACGTAGCGCCGGCGACGCCGTTCCTTATTTGCTGCTAAGACCTTTGAAGGAGCTGGCCCTCAGCAAGCCTTCGGACGTTATGTCGCGGTATTCAACATCAGCGAAGAACTTCGGCTCAACCCACGTCGCCTTAGGCTTCTTGATCGGTTGGGTAAGTGTGGACTTCGGCGTGATGACCGTGTCGAGTTGCTTGCGGATCTGGCTCGAGACCGTGCGGGACCAGCCGGTGCCGACTTTTCCCATGTAAACGAGCTCTTTTCCTTCCTGTTTGCCGAGGTAGAGCGCGGCAACACCAGTCGGGTCCTTGATGAAGCCGACCACCGGGAATTTGCCCTTGTGTACACTTTTGACCTTAAGCCACGCTTCAGTCCGCTCGGAACGGTACGGCGCATCGGCTCGCTTCGAGATAATCCCTTCGTATTTCAGTTTGGCAGCATGTTCGAAAAACTGCTGCCCTTCGCCGACTAGGTGCTCACTATAAAGTACAGGCGCTTCGAGCCCGTGGGTGTCGAACAGCTCCTTCAAGATTCGTTTGCGCTCAACCTGCGGCATTTTGCGAAGGTCTGTGCCGTCGAGCCAGAGGAGGTCGAACGCATAATACAACAAACGGTCCTGGTCGCCCCTGGCGAGGTCTGCTTGCAGCTCGGAGAAATTGGTGCGTCCTTCATGGACGACCACAACTTCCCCGTCGATGATCGCCTGACCTGGGATGTCGAAGGCACCGGCGATGACGCAGAAGCGCTTGATCCAGTTTAGACCAGTACGGGTGAACGCCTTGGCCTCGCCGTGATCGACGTGAAGCTGGATACGATAGCCGTCATACTTGATTTCATGGAGCCAGCGGTCCCCCGAAGGCGCCTTACTCTTGAGGGTGGCAAGCTGAGGTTTGACGAACCCCGGCATCGCCGAATGTGCTTTGGTACGCTTTGTCACCTACGAACTCAACTAAGTCACCTCTACTTAACAAGCTTAGGTATGGATGCGGGAAAAATTGGCAACTCCTTGCCCAGGAAGCGCTCGGGGAAATAACGATGACGGAGCACTGAGGGCCATGCGCGATTAGCGACGCCCTAGCCGATACTGTGCGGCTTGTTCCAGAAGAACTCCCGATTGCCTTGAGCGGCTTCTGCATATTGGTCGATTGCAACCATGATGGCCTGAACGTGCATCGCGCACCAACCCTCAAACGGAGCGAGGCGGCGGACGTGAGCTAACGCCTTCACAAACTCGGAATGATCTTCGCTGTCTGAAAAGTATAACGGCCGCTCATTCACCATTTCCGGCCTCCCAACACCTTACCCTTCACCGGGCCGGGCTCCGCCTTTTTCAACTCATCGCGCTGGAGGCAAAGTCGCTCCACCTTCTCCATCATGCGCTGCAGCAGGATCTCGGCCGAGGCGGTTGCTATACCCGCTCGCTGGAGCTGGAGAATTTCTTTGCGCTGGCGGCCTATCTGCACGCGCATGTGCTCGATCTCCGAGCGGATGAATTCGAGGGTCGGCATTCTTGGCTCAAATAGGTGGCGTATTGCGATAAGAACAAATAGAGAACATAGAGTCAATCCGTCCGCACAGGAAATAGGGACACCATGTCGGACTATGACCTTCGAGAATCACTAAGCTGAATGTTGCTTAACTGACTTCCGACTGAAGCCGGTCGTGGATCTTCTCGAGATGCTCATAAAAGGGCGTTAGATTTTTCTCCGTGTGATTGATTGTCACCGCGGCTGAACGCGGTAATTTGTCAGCGAGGATTTTGTCCCACACGTCGACAAACTCGATGAGCTGTTGGAAAAATGGTCGCGTCTCCCGTTCTGCGAGCCACATCTTGTCGCGGAAAGTGTCGATCATCTGCCGGTAGCGCGGCATTAACACTTCGCGGAAAGTCTGGTTTTCGTCCTGCACGTTCGTCGTGATAGCCGATATGTGAGGGTCGGACGCGGCTTCAAGTCGTTCCCGACCTGTGCGGAGCATGTCCTCGGTGTGTGCGTCGTCCAGCGCCGTTTGCAATTTCACCCGAAGCTCGCTCCTGGCACGTAGCTCCTTATGCGCAGCAAGGAGCGGCCCGTAGAACTGTTCGAGCTGCTGCTTCTTGAACGCGACGCGCCGATTCGCGGCTTCCCGCCGGTTCGTCATAATCTGCGTCACGAACACGCCAATTACGCCGCCAACGCCGAACGCACCAAAAATTGAAAGGAAAAGCCCCACGCAGTACCTCACCGAAATGGTGCATCATAGCGCAGCACGGCAACCCGCGCTTGGCTGGGTAGGAACCTGGGTGGCACTTGATCTAAGCCAGGAAAGCAAAGCAACGTCAGCAGCTTAAGTCACTTCGAGTAAGCGATCAGAGACGCGCCAATCTCAAGCCTAGTCCCAATTCGGAGACTCTCCCGGCTGCCACTCAATGTACGATCGCCAATCATCAGGCAGCGCTTCGGCAAAGCTAATTTGCTTTGGGTATTTTCCATAAACAGCCTGTAGTTCGTTGCAGCTGCAGAACTTATCAACGATCGCCTCTTTTGCCTCACGGGACGTCTTCCTTCTGCGGACGTCATTGTGAATAAGGAACTCAATCGTCTCGTGCACAATCACCTGATTGAAGGTCCAACGCGACGTAGCGATCTTCGGGTTTCTGCTTGCTATGAACGGTCCTGGGTGTCCGGGCAGACCGGTGGGATGATATGAACCGCCCGCTCCATAATTTGTGACGTGAACCTTGAGCAAGTAAGGCGGATGACGTTTCATCCTCGCGAAGAAGGCCTTAAACAGTTCTTGCGATTGCGAGCCCCATGTGTCGCGTAGTTCGTCCATCGAACTGCTCGGCTCGAGGTCGTGTACGATCGCCTCTCGCAATTCTTCGTCGGCAAAAAATCGCTCTCCTCCATTAACGCGATCGACCAACAAGGGTGGGACCCGGAAATTGTAATTGTTGCTCCCAAGTTGAGTTATAAGCCAATGCACATATACGAGTTCATCGTCGATGATGCGGTCGATTATGTAAGATGTCGGTCTTGTGTGCGCCATGCTCTCGCTCAGATCTGCGCCAAAGCGCTGTAAGAACGCCATTGCGGCAAACGAATATAGTGGGCGGCCGAACGGGCGAAAACCGACTCCAAGAAAAACGAAGGGCGGCCCGGAGGCCGCCCTGAAGTTCACTCGGATCGCTTCTTTGCAGCGACCTGCTCACTCCCAGGATGGAGCTTGCCCTTGAGGATCTCGTTGATGCGGCCTTGGTTAACACGGTAGATAGCCGCTATCGCGTGCTGGAACTGACCGCGCCAACGGCGAAGCCAAATATCCACAGCGTCCTCGAAGGTGAGCCTCGACATTGCAATTTTCCTTACGTCGGGGCCGGGCTTCGATTGACTTCGAAGGCACCACGTGATGACCTTCAGCGTCACTGAAATCGTGAGCCTAGCCCGCAGGGGTTGGGATACATGAGGAACCGGGTGAGCTTTGGTAGGTGAGCCCGGTTTTTCATGAGCGCGCGAATCTCCGCGTGCCGGACGGGATTGTAGATGCGGTGGTCTCGGATTCGCGAGTCCGAATCGAGTTATCCCACTATCCCACAAGCGAAATCAGGATCTTCCCCTCCCGAAAAACGCTCGCAGCGCCTAAGCCGAGATTGCAAAAACCGACCTTGTTTGCTCTAACTGTCTTGTCTGTGATCCCTCGCCGCCGTGCCAAAATCGTGCCACGCCGATTTGATCGGGTCCGAAAAGACAAGCAATCTCAAGAGATTGCGGGCGTAGTTCAATGGTAGAACGGCAGCTTCCCAAGCTGCATACGAGGGTTCGATTCCCTTCGCCCGCTCCATCCTGCTTCGCGCGAAGGCGCTTCGCAGGATTTCCATTCTTCGGCAACGCGATGCAGGATGCCCTTCGAAGCTTTAGCGGAGAAGGGTGCTAACCTGGCAAGCTCCGCAAAAATTCGACGATCGCTGCGTTCACCTCCGCGGGCCGTTCCTGCTGCGTCCAGTGTCCACAGCCCGGCAGGATCTTGATCTCGCGCAGCTGCGGCACGAATTGCTTCATGTTGGCGAGGTGCTCGGCGGCGCCGGGGAAGGCGATGACCATGTCGTGGTCGCCGGCGATGAAGAGCGAGGGCACCACCACCTTCACGCCCTCGAAGGCCCCCATCAGCTCCCAGTTGCGGTCGATGTTGCGGTAGTAGTTGAGCGGCCCGCGAAACCCGCTGCGGGCAAATTCGGCGCTGTAATAGTCGAGGTCGGTGGCGCTCAGCCACGACGGCAGCGGCACCTGCACCTTCGGCAACATGCCGTCCTTGCGGGAGACCATGCCGACGCCAACGGTTCTGCCGGCGCGCTCGGCGTTGGCGCGGATCGCCGCCGCCCCTTCGCCGGAACCGCCAAAGAGCATGGCGCCGAGCGTTGCGCGCGGATCCCGTTCGAACTCCGCTTCGGCGACCCCCGGCTCCTGGAAATACAGCTGGTAGAACTGCGCATCTGCCGTCTGCGGCATGACACTCGTCGGCCGCGCCTCGCTTCGCGGCCGATAGGGCACGCTGAGGATCGCGGCGGCGCGGAAGCGATCGGGCCGCAGGCGCGCCGTGTGCCAGGCGATCGTCGCGCCCCAGTCATGCCCGACGATGACGGCGTCCTTCACCTCGAGGGCGTCGAGTACGCCGACAAGATCGCCGACCATGTGGAGGATCGTGTACTGGTCGATCGCCTCGGGCCGGTCGCTCTTGCCGTAGCCGCGCATGTCGGGCGCGACCGCGTGGTAGCCGGCCGCCGCCAGCGCCTCGAGCTGATGCCGCCAGGAGTACCAGCCTTCCGGAAAGCCGTGGCAGAGCAGCACCATCGGCCCCTTGCCCTGCTCGGCGACGTTGAGGCTGATACCGTTGGCCTTGATCGTCCGTTGCGTTGGCTCGCCCATCTCGTCGCCTCCGGATCATTTGTGATTGGGGCGCATCCTAACCGACCCTACGAGCTCTGCGAAGATTCTAATATATTAGACTGCCGCTCACGGCGTTCGCCTCCGTCCGCGCTAAGCTCCCTCTCACCCTGATGGGTGGTGCGGTCTGTGGCCGGGCAATGTTCGGATGAAGACCATGGACCAGCAGAAACTCGACCGTGCGATCGGTCGTCGCTTGAAGACCCTGAGGACGCAGGCGGGCATGACGTTGAACGAACTTGCAGGCCGCTCCGGCGTCAGCCGGGCCATGATCGGGCGGGTGGAGCGGGCGCAGAGCAGTGCGACGGCGGCGCTGCTCAACAAGCTCTGTGCGGCGCTCGACGTCACGCTGAGCGACGTCGTCGCGCTCGCGGAGAAGCCGCCGGAGCGGCTGATGCGGCTTGCCGACCAGCCGCATTGGCGTGATCCCGACAGCGGCTACCGCAGGCGCCATGCCTCGCCGCCGGATGCGGCAAGCGGCATCGAGATCATCGTCGTCGACCTGCCGGCCGGCGCGCGCGTCTCCTACAGCCCTTGGGGCCGCAACGCCTTCACCCAGCAGCTCCTGATGCTGGAGGGCGCGGTCTGCGTGCATATCGACGCCAAGACGGTTCGCCTGCGCGATGGCGACTGTCTCGACTTCGACGTGATGCGTGCGGTGACCTTCGAGAACGAAACCAGACAGGACGCGCGCTACGTCATCATCACGCGGCGCGGCACTTCTTACGGGAAAATGTGATGTCGCTGATCGTGCGGGACGCCACGCTGGAGGATGCCGAAGATATTTTGGCCATCTACAACCATGCCGCGATCAACACCACGGCGGTCTGGACCGACGGCCCGGTTGATCTCGAGTCGCGGCGCGCGTGGATCCGCGCGCGATGGGACGCCGGCTATCCCGTTCTGGTCGCCATGAAGGGCAGGGATGTGGTTGGCTTCGCGTCCTTCGGCGATTTCCGTCCCTGGCCCGGCTATCGCCACACGGTCGAGAATTCCGTCTATGTCGACGAGCGGCATCATCGCGCGGGCATCGGCCGCGGCCTGATGGTTGCGCTGATCGAGCGTGCCACGGCGCTGAACAAGCACACGATGGTCGCCGCGATCGAGGCGTCGAATTCCGCCTCGATCGCGCTGCACGCCTCGTTCGGCTTTGCCGAGGTCGGCCGCATGCCCGAGGTCGGCTGCAAGTTCGGCCGCTGGCTCGATATGGTCCTCATGCAGATGCGGCTTTCCAGCGGAGTGAGGCCGTGACGATGCAGATCCGCGCCGGCGACACTTTCGATCCGCGCGTCGTCGCACTGCTCGATCATCATGTCGCGGCGGCGCGGGCGCAGACCGCGCCCGGCAGCGCCCATGCGCTCGATCTGGCGGGCCTTCGCGCGAGCGACGTCGCGTTCTGGACCGGCTGGGACGGCGAGACGCTGGTCGTCACCGGCGCGCTGAAGACGCTTTCGGCCACCCATGGCGAGGTCAAGTCGATGCACACGCTGCAGACCACGCGGCGGCGCGGCTTTGGTCGCGAGATGCTCCGCCACATCATCAGTGAAGCCCGCGCGCGGGGCTTGACGCGGCTCAGCCTCGAGACCGGCTCGTGGGACTATTTCAAGCCGGCCCACGCGCTGTACCAGGCGCATGGCTTCGTCCTCTGCGGCCCGTTCGAGGGCTATGTCGAGGACCGCAACAGCCTGTTTCTGACGCTGGATCTGAGCGGCCGCTGAGCTCTCCGGCCGACTGCCGCAGTGCAACCGGGGGCCGAAAATTCTTTCGTGCCCCTCAAAATGAGTTGCGCACCTCAAAAAACCTCTGCTAGCCTTCAGCCATGGCCGATACACTCACCGCCACCGCGCTGACGTTGAAGGACATCGCCCGCGAGGCGGGTGTCAGTCTCGCGACGGTGGATCGTGTGCTGCACAACCGCCCGGGCGTGAGGCCCGATACGGTCCGGCGCGTCAAGGCGGCGATCGAGCGCAACGCGTTCCAGCCGCACGTGGCCGCCGCAGAGCTCGCCCGCGGCCGCGCCCGCCGCTTTGCCTTCGTGATGCCGTCCGGGCCGAACCCGTTCATGCAGCAGATCGAGGCCTATCTCGGCGAGATGTCGGCCTGGCTCTCGGCCCGCCGCCTCGGTGTCGAGATGGTCGCAACCGACGTGTTCGATCATTCCATGCTCGCAGCCTCGCTCGAGGCGCTGTCGGGCGATTACGACGGCGTCGCCGTGGTGGCGCTGGATCATCCCGGCGTCCGCGCCGCGATCAACGATCTCGTCGATGCCGGCACCAAGGTGGTGACGCTGGTCTCGGACGTGCCGTCGTCGCGGCGCCACCATTATGTCGGCATCGACAACATCGCGGCGGGGCGCACCGCCGGCGCGCTGGTCGGGCGGCTGGTCGGTCAGCGCTCCGGCAAGGTCGCGATCGTCGCGGGCTCGCAGGGCCTGCGCGACCATGCCGAGCGCATCTTCGGCTTCAATCAGGTGATGGCGGCGGAATTCCCTGGCCTCAGCGTGCTGCCGGTGCTGGAAGGGCGCGACGAGGACGAACGTTCGGAACAGGTTCTGGCCCGGCTGCTCGGCAGGCATGCTGACATTGTCGGCCTTTATAATGTCGGCGCGGGCACACAAGGTGTCGCCAAGGCGTTGAGCGATGCCGGCCGCGACAAGCAGGTGGTGTTCGTCGGGCACGACGTCACGGCGCTGACGCGCCGGCTGCTGTTGCAGGGCGTGATGGATGCCGCGATCTCGCAGAATCCGGGACATGAGGCGCGCGCCGCCGTGCGCGTGCTGCTCGCGCTCGCCCGCGGCGAGCCCATCCTGCACGAACAGGAGAAGATCAGGATCGACATCGTGATGCGGGACAATCTGCCTTAGCGGCAGCGGATTTCGAACGGCCCGTTGCGGGCAACGCGACGCAAGATCGCACACGGCGACAGGCGAAAGGGAGGACGGCGTGTATCTCGGATTGGACATCGGCACGTCCGGTGTGAAGGCGGTGCTCGTGAACGATGCCGGCGCGGTTGTCGCGACGGCGGCGCGCGAGCTTGCGCTGTCGCATCCGGCGCCGCTGTGGTCCGAGCAGGATCCCGACACCTGGGTCGATGCGGCGACCGGTGCGGTCGATGATCTCGCATCCCGCCATCCGCGCGAAGTCGCGCGGGTCGCCGGCATCGGACTGTCCGGCCAGATGCATGGCGCGACGCTGCTCGGCGAGGATGGGCGGCCGCTGCGCCCCGCCATCCTCTGGAACGACGGCCGCTCGCAGGCCGAATGCGTCGCACTGGAGCGGCGCTGTCCGTCGCTGCACACGATCGCCGGCAATCTCGCGATGCCCGGCTTCACCGCGCCGAAGCTGCTCTGGGTCGCGCGGCATGAGCCAAAGATCTTCGCGCGTGTCGCAAAGGTGCTGCTGCCGAAGGCCTATGTCCGCTATCGGCTGACCGGCGAGATGGTCGAGGACATGTCGGACGCGGCCGGCACGCTGTGGCTCGATGTCGGCCAGCGCCGCTGGTCGGCCGTGCTGCTTCATGCGACCGGCCTCGATCTCCACCACATGCCGCGCCTCGTCGAGGGCAGCGCGGTGAGCGCGTTGCTCGCGCCGGAATTCGCGCAGCGCTGGGGTATGGCAAAGGATGTCGTGGTCGCGGGCGGCGCCGGCGATAATGCCGCCAGCGCGATCGGGCTTGGCGCGATCGCGCCCGGCGATGCGTTTCTGTCACTGGGAACGTCAGGTGTGATGTTCCGTGTCACCGACCGCTTTGCGCCGGCGCCGGCTTCAGCCGTGCATGCGTTCTGCCACGCGCTACCCGGCCTGTGGCACCAGATGGGGGTGATGCTGTCGGCGGCGGCCTCGCTCGCCTGGCTCGCGAGCGTGATGGAGACGCCGGCCGCCGCGTTGCTGGCGCCGCTCGGCGAGCGCGTCGATGGGCCGAGCCCGATAAGATTCCTGCCATATCTCGACGGCGAGCGCACGCCGCACAACGACGCCGCCGCCAGCGGCGCCTTCGTCGGTCTGCGCGGCGCGACCGGGCGCGGCCAGATCGTGCAGGCCGTGCTCGAAGGCGTCGCCTTTGCCGCGCGCGACAATCTGGCGGCACTGAGCGCGGCGAGCGGGCCGATCGTGGAAGTCGATCTCGTCGGCGGTGGCTCGCGCTCGCCGCTCTGGGCCCAGATATGCGCCGACGTGCTCGGCATTACCGTCCATCGCGTCGAGGAAGGCGAGGTGGGTGCCGCGCTCGGCGCCGCGCGGCTCGGCCGCCTTGCCGCCACCGGTGACGATCCTGCTGAAGTTTGCACGCGCCCGCGTCGGCTCGCGAGTTTCGCACCCCGCGCATCCGTGACCGCCGCCTATGACGAGGCCTATCGCCGCTGGCGCGCGCTTTATCCCGCGTTGAAGGAGTCCGCTTAAGTGAACGTGTCAGCCAAATTCTTCGAGGAAAGCACGCCTGTCGCCTTCGCCGGCCAAGATGCCGGACCAGCGCCCGCCTTCCGCTGGTACGACAAGGACCGCCTCGTCCATGGCCGCCGGCTCGAGGATCACCTGCGCTTTGCGGTCTGCTACTGGCACTCCTTCTGCTGGCCGGGCGGCGATCCCTTCGGCGGCGAGACGTTCCTGCGACCCTGGCATCACGGCACCGATGCGATGGCGCTGGCGCGGGCCAAGGCGGATGTCGCTTTCGAGCTGTTCCGGCTGCTGGACGTGCCCTTCTTCACCTTCCACGACGTCGATGCGGCGCCGGAGGGGGCTTCGCTCGCGGAGTCGGTCGCCAACCTCAACGCGATCGCCGATCTGTTCGAAGCGAAGATGGCCTCGGCCAAAGTCCGGCTGCTCTGGGGCACCGCCAATCTGTTCACGCATCGCCGCTACATGGCGGGCGCCGCGACCAATCCGGACCCTGACATCTTCACTTATGCCGCCGGCCAGGTCCGCGCCGCGCTGGAGGTGACGCACCGGCTCGGCGGCCAGAACTACGTGCTGTGGGGCGGCCGCGAGGGCTACGAGACGCTGCTCAACACCGATCTCAAGCGCGAGCTCGACCAGCTCGGCCGCTTCGTCTCGCTCGTCGTCGAGCACAAGCACAAGATCGGCTTCAAGGGCCCGATCCTGATCGAGCCGAAGCCGAAGGAGCCGACCAAGCATCAATATGATTTCGACGTCGCCACCTGTTACGGCTTCCTCGCGCGCTACGACCTCCTCAAGGACGTCAAGCTCAACATCGAGCAGAACCACGCCATCCTCGCCGGCCATTCCTTCCATCACGAGGTTGCGCTCGCCGAGGCGCTCGGTGTCTTCGGCTCGCTCGACGTCAACCGCGGCGACGATCTGCTCGGCTGGGACACCGACCAGTTCGCGATGAACGTGCCGGAGCTGGCGCTGGTGTTCCACGAGATCCTGAACCGCGGCGGCTTCACGTCTGGCGGGCTCAATTTCGACGCCAAGATCCGGCGCCAGTCGATCGACCCCGACGATCTGATCCACGCCCATGTCGGCTCGATGGATGCCTGCGCGCGCGCCTTCCTTGCCGCCGCCGACATGCTTGATGCCGGCGCCCTCACCGCGCCGCTCGACAAGCGCTACGAAGGATGGGCCGGCCCCGAGGGCCGCGCCATTCTCGGCGGCCAGCGCTCGCTCGCCGATCTCGCCGATCGTGCGCTCGGCCCCGGTTTCGACCCGCAGCCACGCTCGGGACGGCAGGAATATCTGGAATCCCTCGTCAACCGCTATGTCTGAGGAAGGCCGCTGATGACAAGTGCTGAGGCAACACCGGTGCTCCAACTCTCCGGCATCGGCAAGGAGTTCGGCGCGATCCGCGCGCTGCATGACGTCGACATGCAGGTCTTCCCCGGCGAGGTGGTCGGCCTGATGGGCGACAACGGCGCGGGCAAGTCGACGCTGGTCAAGATCATCGCCGGCAATTTCCGCCCCAGCCATGGCGAGATCCGCTTTGCCGGCAGCGCGGTTCATTTCAACCGGCCCGTCGATGCCCGCACGGTCGGGATCGAGGTCGTCTATCAGGATCTTGCGCTGGCCGACAATCTGACCGCGGCCGCCAACGTCTTCCTCGGCCGCGAGCTGAAGCGAAAATTCGGCCCGTTCGCCTTGCTCGACCACAAGGCGATGGCGGCGCGCGCGCTGGAATTGTTCGGCGAGTTGCGCTCGGAGACGCGCCCCGACGACCTCGTCAAGCAGATGTCGGGCGGCCAGCGCCAGGCGGTCGCGATCGCGCGGACGCGGCTCTCCAATGCACGGCTGGTGATGATGGACGAGCCGACCGCCGCGATCTCGGTCCGCCAGGTCGAGCAGGTGCTGAGCCTGATCCACCGGCTCAAGGAGCAGGGCGTCGCCGTGATGCTGATCTCGCACCGCATGCCCGACGTGTTCGCCGTGTGCGACCGCGTGATCGTCATGCGCCGCGGCGAGAAGCGGGCCGACAAGGCGATTCAGGCGACGTCCCCCGAGGAAGTCACTGCCCTCATCACCGGCGCGAAGGAGGCGGCGTGATGGCCATGCCCCTGGAATCCCCGATCACCTTCTCCAATGTCGGCAAGATCAAGTGGTGGCAGCGCGGCATCTTCGCCTCCCAGACCGGCTACGTGCTGCTCGCGCTGGCCGTGCTGCTGGTGATCATGCATTTCGCCAGCCCGTATTTCTTCACCCAGGGCAACATGCAGAACGTGGCGAAGAATTTTTCCTTCATCGCCATCGCCACCCTCGGCGTCACCTTCGTGATCATCACCGGCGGCATCGATCTCTCGGTCGGCTCGATGATGTGCTTCTCGGCCATGATCACCTCGATGGTCATGACCGAGCTGTCGACGCCGGGCGGGCTCGGCGCCTCGCTCTTCGTGCACATGGCGGCCGACGGCAAGACGGTGCTGGCCAATGTCCCCGGCCTGATCCTGCTGATCTCCGTCGTCGCGGGCCTTGGCGTCGCGCTGATCGCCGGTCTCGTCAACGGCTTCTGCATCGCGGTGCTGGGCCTGTCGCCGTTCGTGACCACGCTCGGCATGCTCTCGATCGTGCGCGGGCTCGGCTATGTCGTCTCCAACGGGCGCGGCAGCTTTCCTGGCGGGCCGGACGCCGATTACTTCTACGCGCTCACCTCGGGCGACGTGCTCGGCGTGCCCGTACCGTTCATCTATCTCGTGATCCTTGCGCTGGCGATGGCGGTGGTGCTGCACCACACCTCGTTCGGCCGCCACGTCTTCGCGCTCGGCGGCAACGAGAAGGCGGCCGAACTGACCGGCATCCCGGTCGTGCGCGTGAAGATCGAGGTCTATGTGCTCTGCGCGCTCGCCGCTGGCCTCCAGGGCATCATCATCTCCGGCTGGCTCGGATCGGCACCCGCCAACATGGCGACCTCCTACGAGCTCAACGTGATCGCGGCGGCCGTCATCGGCGGCGCCAACCTTGCCGGCGGCATCGGCGGGCCGCTGGGGGCCATTGTCGGCTGCGTGCTGCTGGAAGTGATCCGCAACGGTCTCGTGCTGGCACAGGTCAGCTCCTACTGGCAGCAGACGCTGGTGGGCGTGATCATCATCCTGGCCGTGCTGGTCGATCGTGTGCGCTCGCGGATGATCTGAAAGTGACGTCGTTCGGGAGGACCACGAAAATGCCGCCTGTCCGCTTCCCGGACGAACTTGAGAGGACAGGCGCCAAAGAAGGGTGGAGGAGACGATGAGGAAACTTCTTCTTGCGGGCATCGCTGTCGCGCTGATGGCGACGCCGGCGTTCGCTGCGAACTATCGCTTCGTGATCGTGCCCAAGGCGATGAACAATCCGTTCTTCGATTTTGCGCGCGACGGCTGTCTGAAGCGCGCCAAGGAACTCGGCAATATCGAGTGCGTCTACAAAGGGCCGGTCGAGCACGAGCCGGCGACGCAGGCGCAGATCATCCAGGACTTCGTCACCCAGAAGGTCGACGGTCTCGCCATCTCGGTCGCCGACGTCGCGGCCATGACCAAGTCGATCGAGGCGGCGACCGCGGCGGGCATCCCCGTCATCACCTTCGATGCCGATGCACCGGGATCCAAGCGCATCGCCTATATCGGCACCAACAACAAGGAATTCGGCGTCGCGCTCGGCAAGCAACTCGTGAAGATGCGGCCTGACGGCGGAAAGTACGCGATGGTCTCGGGCGGCCCCGGTGCCAAGAACCTTGCCGAGCGCGTCGATGGCGTCCGCGAGGCGCTGAAGGGCTCGAAATGGACCGAGGTCGCGGGCTCGCCGACCTTCTGCAACGACGATCCGGCACTCGCGGTCCAGCAGATGACGGATATGCGCACCGCAACGCCCGATCTTGCCGCCATCGTTCCCATCGGCGGCTGGCCGATGTTTGCCCCCGAAGGCTTCAAGGCTTTCGCCAGCAGGAACAAGAAGGACATCGATTCCGGCAAGTTCACGCTGGTCGTTGCCGATACGCTGAAGATGCAGCTCGAATTGCTGCGCGACGGCTATGCCAATGCGCTGGTCGGCCAGCGACCGTTCGAGATGGGCGAGAAGGCGATGGACACGCTGCTCGCCATCAAGAAGGGCGAGAAGGTGCCGGAGATCGTCTATACCGGCCTCGATCTCGTCACCAAGGACAACGTTGCGCAGATGCTGAAGTAGGAGCGCCGCCAGCCCCGCACTCCTGCTCCTGCGTGCCTCTCCCGCTTGCGGTTTCCGCAAGCGGGAGAGATGATTTGGACTGCCGGAAGGAAATTTGGAATGAAACGGTCGCGGCTCGGCTCTCTCGACGTCACCTCAATCGGCCTCGGCTCCGCCCCTCTCGGCGGATTGTTCACCCCCGTCAGCGATGCCGATGCGCAAGCGACGCTCGAGCGGGGTTGGTCGGCCGGCATCCGCTTCTACGACACCGCGCCGCTCTACGGCTTTGGCCTGGCGGAACGGCGGCTCGGCGCATTCCTGCGGCAACAGCCGCGTGACTCCTACGTCATCTCGACCAAGGTCGGCCGCCTGCTGCGCTCGGGCGATGGCGCTGCCGCCGAGGACGAACATTACAAGAGCACGCCGCGCGAACGGCCGGTGTTCGATTTCAGTTACGACGGCGTGATGCGCTCGGTGGAGGAGAGTCTGGCTCGCCTCGGGCTCGACCGCGTCGATGTCCTGCTCGTGCATGATCCCGACGATCATTATGACGACGCCGTCGCCGGCGCCTTCCGCGCGCTCCAGCGCCTGCGCACGGAGGGCACGGTCAAGGCGATCGGCGCCGGCATGAACCAGTCGGAAATGCTGGTCCGTTTTGCCGAAACCGTGCCGGTGGACTGCTTCCTGCTCGCCGGCCGCTACACGCTGCTCGACCAGGGCGCGCTGGATGCGCTGTTTCCTGTCTGCCAGGCAAAGAACATCGGCATCCTGCTCGGCGGCATCTACAACAGCGGCATTCTGGCCAACCCGCACACCGGCGCGAAGTTCAACTATCAGGACGCCGACGCGGCGCTGATCGCGCGGGCGCTCGAGCTCGACGAGCTCTGCCGCAGGCACGGCACCGAGCTGAAGGCCGCCGCGCTTCAATTCTGCATGGCCCATCCGGCCGTGACGGTCGCCGTGCTGGGCGCGCGCAATGCCGGCGAGGTCGCCGACAACATCGCGATGTGGCAGGCGCCGGTGCCGCCGGCCTTCTGGCAGGAGCTGCGTGCGCGGAAGCTCGTCGACGCGCGGGCGCCGCTGCCGGGTGGAGTGTAGGGCATGGTGATCGACGCCCATCAGCATTTCTGGGATCCGGCGCGCGCCGACTATCCCTGGATGGAGGCGCCCGAACTCGCGCCGATCCGCCGTGCCTTCGGCCCCGCCGATCTCGCGCCGCTGTTGAAGGCGAATGGCATCGACGCGAGCATCGTGGTGCAGTGCCGCTCGGCGCTGGAGGAGACCGAGGAATTCTTGCGCATCGCGCATGCGACGCCCTCTGTCGTCGGCGTCGTCGGCTGGGTCGATCTGACCGATGGCGCGCTTGGGGACACGCTCGACCGGCTGCGCGCCGCGCCGGGCGGCGACAAGCTGGTCGGCATCCGCCACCAGGTCCACGACGAGGCCGATCCAGATTGGCTGCTCCGCGAGGACGTCCGGCGCGGGCTTGCCGCATTGTTCGTCCGCGATCTCACTTACGACTTCCTCGTCCGCACCCGCGAATTGCCGGCGGCGATCGCAACCGCGCAGGCCTTTCCCAACGCGCGCTTCGTGCTCGACCATGCCGCCAAGCCGCCGATCGCTTCCGGCGGAAGCGCCGAATGGGCTGATCGCATCAAGGCGCTCGCCGCTTGCGGCAATGTCTGGTGCAAGATCTCCGGGCTCGCGACGGAAGCGGTCTGGAGCGACTGGGACGCGGATCGGCTGTTGCCGTTCGTCCAGCACGCCGCGACATGTTTCGGTGAGGATCGTTTGATCTTCGGCTCCGACTGGCCGGTGTGCCTGCTTGCGGGAAGCTATGCCGAGATCAAGGGCGCGCTGGAGGCGTGTTTGGCGAGGCTCGGGCCGGGCGTGCGGGACAAGGCGTTCGGGGTGAATGCGAAGGCTGCGTATCGGCTAGCGATTGCTTAAGCCGAGCTCGCGCCCCAACCAAGGTGTCGTCCCGGCCTAGTGCGCAATTGCGCACGGGGGGCCGGGACCCATAACCCCAAGGGAGTAGTCTGGCGAAGACTAGTCGTTCGGTACTCCCACCGCGCGCAGTCCGAGAGATCACGCGGTATGGGTCCCGGCCTGCGCGGGGACGACGACGGAGCTTGAGGCTGCGCTCGCCCCTCACGCGCCCGCGGGCACCTGGTCCAGGAATCCCGTGATGCTTCTGATGCGCCCGTCCTTCAGCACGGCGAAATCGGTGCCCTTGATCGGGCTGTCGGCGCCATCGGGGCCGAGGCCCCAGCTGAAGCGGAGATGATCGCCGTAGCCGTTGGGCTCGCCGAGCAGCTTGAACTTGAAATCGGGAAAGCGCTGTTGCACGCCTGATATCAGCGCGTCGATGCCGTCCTGGCCGTCGCCCTTCATCAGCGGATCGACATAGCTCGCATCCGCCGTCCAGTTCTGGCTCAGCAGCTCGCGCCGGCGGCTTGTCGTGCGCTCGTTCCAGAGCTCGATGTAGTGGCGGGCAATGGTGACGTGGTCGGTCATGGTGCTCTCCTTCGATGACGCCGTGTTCGGCTGATCGTCACTATCGAAGGTTCGCGCACGCCGATCGATTACCTCTGAGGTCATCGGCGTGCGCAAAAAAAATGAAGCGCGATGATGTTCTCATCGCGCTTCAGTCGCATGCGAATTGTTCGCGAAGATTACTTCGCGGCTGTGACCATGATCTCGACGGTGTATTGCGGCGCGGCCAGCTTGGCCTCGACGGTGGCGCGGGCCGGGGTATTGCCGGGGGAGACCCAGGCGTCCCACACCGCGTTCATCTCGCCAAACGTCTTCATGTCGGTGATGTAGATCGTGGCCGAGAGCAGCTTCGACTTGTCGGTGCCGGCCTTGGCGAGATGGCCGTCGATCGTCGCCAGGATGTCCTGGGTCTGCTTCGTCACGCTTTCGCCGGCGGCTTTGCTCGCGACGACACCGGCGAGATAGACGGTGTTGCCGTGCACGACGACCTGGCTCATGCGCGGGCCGGTTTCAAAACGCTGAATGCTCATTTGGGATCTCCTGGTGGAATGGCGGCCCTGTCTAGCCCAGCACCTCGCGCTCAGCCACCCCAGGCACGCATGCGTTGCCAGGCACGCATGCGTTGCCAGGCACGCATGCGTTGCCCGTGGCGCATGCGTCGTGGGCGTTGCACGCGTTCCCTACGGAAACTGACTGAAGAACGTCCAGATCGTCTCGGCGCCGTCGATGTCGCTGTTCTGAGGCCCGAGCAGGCTGGTTGCGACCTTGGGGAAGCGGGCATCCGGCGCGAAGCCGGGCATGCGATGGCCGCCATGGTTGACGCGATAGAGCACGACGTCGTGCCCCCTGGGGCAGCGCGAGGAGATCCGCGTGACCGTGGACTGGTCCGCGGGTGCCCTGTCGGGCATTTCAGTCAGATTGGCATCATCGGTCTCGCAGCCGTTGAGCTTGCGCCAGAAGGCAAACGTCTCTTCGGTCGACCAGAACCCGTCCGCGGCAAAATAGCTCGATCCGCGTCCGCCCTCGTAGGGCACCAGCGGGTCGGCCGTGCCGTTCATGATCAGCATCGGCAGCGGCCGCGACGGATGGCACGTGACCGCGGCTTCGTCGGTGAGGTTCATGATCACGCTCGCGCCTGCCGTAAACAGATCGGCGCGGGCGCAAGCAAGCGTCATCGCCATGGCGCCGCCATTGGAGATGCCGGCGACGTAGACGCGGCCAGGGTCGGCCGTGCCGTTCGTCACCAGTTTCTCGACGAGCTTGGCGATGAAGGCGACGTCGTCGGTGCCCTCGGGCGGGCCTCGGAGCGCGGGTCCCGCCTTCGTCCTCGCATCGGCCCAGGCATGGTTGAGCCCATCCGGAAAGACCACCGCGAAACCTTCGCGCTTTGCGACCTGCGGCCACGCCGTCCGCGCGACCATGTCGGCGCCGCGCTGCGTCTTGCCATGCAGCACGACCACCAGCGGGACAAGTCGCTTGGCCGGCAGTTGCACGTGTAGGACGCATCACGCCGTTGACGTCGATGGTGTCGGCGGACGCAGCCGGGGCGGTGGCGAAGCCCGCGAGAAGCGCCCCGATATGCATCCACCGCCGCACGATCTAGCCTACCGCCTTCGCCGCCGCACGGCCCGCATTGCGGCCCGAGAACAGGCAGCCACCGAGGAAAGTGCCTTCGAGGGAGCGATAGCCGTGCACGCCGCCGCCGCCGAAGCCCGCGGCTTCGCCGACCGCATAGAGGCCGGGAATGATACTGCCCTCGCTGCCGAACACGCGCGAGTCGAGATCGGTCTCGAAGCCGCCGAGCGTCTTGCGGGTGAGAATGTTGAGCTTGACCGCGATCAGCGGTCCGTGTGCGGGATCGAGGATGCGATGCGGGGAGGCGGTGCGGATCAGCTTGTCGCCGATATAGCGGCGCGCATTGTGGATGTTCATCACCTGCGCGTCCTTGACGTAGGGATTGGCGATCTCGCGGTCGCGCGCCTCGATCTGCATCTTGATGTGCTCGAGCCTGAGGAGGTCGCTGCCGGCAAGCTTGTTCATCGCCGCAACGAGATCGTCGATCTTGTCGCGCACGATGAAGTCGACACCATGGCTTTTGAATGCTTCCACCGGCGCCGGCGCGCCCTTGTTGGTGGCGCGGCGCAGCGTCATGCGCCAGCTCTTGCCGGTGAGGTCAGGGTTCTGCTCCGAGCCCGACAGCGCGAACTCCTTCTTGATGATGCTCTGGGTCAGGATGAACCAGGAATAATCATGGCCCGTCGACATGATGTATTTGAGCTGGCCGAGCGTGTCGGAGCCGGGGAACAGCGGCGCCGGCAAACGCGTGCCGGTGGCGTCGAACCACATGGACGAGGGCCCCGGCAGGATGCGGATGCCGTGGCGCGGCCAGATCGGTGACCAGTTCTGGATGCCCTCGACATAGTGCCACATGCGATCGCGGTTGATCAGCCGCGCACCCGCCTGCTCCGTGATGCCGATCATGCGGCCGTCGACGTGTTCGGGCACGCCCGAGATCATGAATTTTGGCGGCTCGCCGAGCCGCTTGGGCCAGTTCTGCCGCACCAGCTCGTGATTGCCGCCGATGCCGCCGGAGGCGACGATCACGGCCTGCGCCTTCAGTGCAAACTCCCCGACGACATTGCGCGAGGAGCTCTTGCCGCGCTCGACATTGTCGGGCGCGAGAACGGCGCCGCTGACGCCATCCACCGTGCCATTGGTGATGGACAACGCGTCGACGCGGTGGCGGAATTTGAAGATCAAGCGGCCGCTCTTCATCGCCTCGCGCGCGCGGCGCTCGAACGGCTCGACGATGCCGGGCCCGGTTCCCCAGGTGACGTGGAAGCGCGGCACCGAATTGCCGTGGCCCATCGCGTCATAGCCGCCGCGCTCGGCCCAGCCGACCACGGGGAAGATGCGATGTCCCATCGCGTGCAGCCAGTCGCGCTTCTCGCCGGCCGCGAAGGCCACATAGGCCTCGGCCCATTTGCGCGGCCAGTGATCCTCGTCGCGGTCGAAGCCGGCGGTTCCGAGCCAGTCCTGCATTGCGAGATCGAAGGAATCCTTGATACCGAGCCGGCGCTGCTCGGGCGAATTGACCAGGAATAGTCCGCCGAACGACCAGAACGCCTGGCCACCGACCGACTGCTCGCCTTCCTGGTCGACCACGATCACGCGCTTGCCCGCATCCGCGATCTCGGTTGCGGCCACGAGGCCCGATAGTCCGGCGCCGACAACGATGACGTCTGTCTCTTCAGCCATGCGCGTCCCCCTCCATAGGTTCCCCCCTGTAGTTGCCCGGATTGAAGCCAGCGGTTCTAACTGAGATCAAGGGTGTGGCGCGTAAGACATCATTAACTTGTTCCACTTTGGGATAGAGCCCGGCCAAGTGCAGCGCGGACGCAACACTGGATTTGAATTTGTTTTGAGTCAGCCGGCCTGCCTAGACAAAACCTTGGTTACGACGGACGCTAGCCGTGCATCACCACCTGACACGCAGATTCGAATTCGACTGGGGCGGGGGACAATGAAGTTTCTGACGGGGTTGCTGGCGGCGGTTGTGCTCATCGCTTGCATGGGGGCTTCTCACGCGGTGGTTCGCATCGCGGATGACCGCGGCGGCCGGATCGGAACCTACGTCGACAAATACCAGGACCTGCGGCAGTCCGGCGAAACCGTCATCATCGACGGCCTCTGCGCCTCCGCCTGCACCATCGTCCTCGGCGCCATCCCGCACGACCGCATCTGCGTGACCTCGAGCGCGACGCTCGGCTTCCATGCCGCCTGGGATTTCGGCGCCAATGGCCGCGCCGTCACCAATTCCGAAGCAACCCAGATGCTTTACGCAATGTATCCCTCGCAGGTGAGGCGCTGGATCAGCCAGCGCGGGGGCCTGACCCCGCACATGCTTTTCCTGAGGGGCAAGCAGCTTCAGGCCATGTACAAGCCCTGCTACATGGACGCGCAGGCCTCGGCGATCAAACCGACCCGCCGGTCTCTCCCGCAATCGGACCAGCTCGAGTCCGCCCGGGGCCAGCTCCTGCACTGACATCCTCGGCACGACGGGTTTGCTTTAGCCCGCCAGCGGCGCCTTGCCCGCAGGCGGGCTAAAGCTTATCTCAAAGCTAGGGAACCGGGGCTTTCGCCCCGATCGTTGTCATGGCTCAACCAGTGCGCCCGGCCGATCCGTTACAGGACAATTCGCCCAATGCCGGCCGGACGCCGTCTGTGCTGCTGTTGGCTGGCACAGGTGTCGGCGGCCTGGTCGTGATCGGCGCGCTGGCGCTGTGGTTCCACTATGGCACCCAGGTGTTCTTCGAAATGATCAGGACCGGCTTCATTGCCTGCTTCTGACCCCCGACAGGAAGTCTTCCGCCCATGAGCTCCGCCACCCGCCCGCTGGTGATCGCGACCGCCTTCGCCGCAAGCCTGATCGTCGGGCTGCTGATCATGTTCTGGGCCATGGGCGGGGTCGGCAAGGTGGCGCAACCGGCTGCGATCGGCGGCCCGTTCCAGCTCACCGACCAGAACGGCAAGGCCGTCACCGACAAGAGCCTGAAGGGCAAGCCGACCCTGATCTTCTTCGGCTACACCCATTGCCCCGACGTCTGCCCGACCTCGCTGTTCGAGATCTCGGAAGTGCTGCGCGCGATGGGCAAGGACGCCGACAAGGTCAACGCCATCTTCATCTCGGTCGACCCCGAGCGGGACACGCCGGCGACGATGAAGAACTATCTGTCGAGCTTCGATCCGCATCTCGAGGGCCTCAGCGGCGATCCCGCCGAGATCGCCAAGGTGATCACGTCCTACCGGGTCTACGCCAAGAAGGTCCCGACCAAGGACGGCGACTACACCATGGACCACACCGCGCTGATCTATCTGATGGACCGCGACGGCCGCTTCGTCTCGCCGTTCAACCTCAAGCGGACGCCGGAAGAGGCCGCGGCGGACCTAAAGCGTTATCTGTAGTTTGGTGGATCGGTCGGGCCGCGTCCTCTCGGGGATTGTCCCTCCGCGGAGACACCCTCTCCCCGACCCCCTCCCGCAAGCGGGAGAGGGAGCGCACCTTCACCCTGACCGCAATCGGCGCTCGCGTTCCCGGGCGGATGGTCTATAAGGCCCTCCGATCCCAACGAAATTCGTTCATTTCCGGCCGATGGCTCCATCGCAACAGGCGAAATCGTCCAAATCTGCCCGTGGCTTGCTGACAGGGCTGGCCGTCGGCGCCTGCCTGTTCGCCGGCCTGCCCGGCGCGACGGCGCAGGCCCCGGCCAAGCAGCCTCCGGCGGCGCCCCAGGTCACCCCGCAGGTCGCGCCCCAGGCGGCCCCGCAGGCCGTGCCCGGCTTCTGGGACCCGCGGCGGCGGCCGGAGCGGCCGGACCTGTCGCGCCTGACCGTGATCCGCTTTTTGACCGAGACCGACTATCCGCCGTTCAACTACACCGGCGCCGACGGCAATCCGGCCGGCTTCAACGTCGATCTCGCCCGCGCGCTCTGCGAGGAGATCAAGGTCACCTGCACGGTGCAGATGCGCCGCTTCGAGACCCTGGTCGACGCGCTCACCTCGAACCGGGGCGATGCCATCATCGCCTCGATGGCGGTGAGCCCGCAGCTCCGGGCCCGCGTCGACTTCTCCGATCCCTATTACCGCGTGCCGGCGCGCTTTGCCTCGCGCAAGGATGCGGTGATGCCGGAAATCCGCCCGGAATATCTCGAGGGCAAGAAGGTGGGCGTGATCGGCGGCTCCGCGCATGAAGCCTATCTCAAGGCGATGTTCACCGACGCCGAGCTGCACCCCTATCCCAACGACGACGCGATGCGCGCCGCGCTTCGCAAGGGCGAGGTCGACTTCATTTTCGGCGACGCCATCTCGCTCGCCTTCTGGATCAACGGCACGGATTCGGGCGATTGCTGCGCCTTCTCCGGCGGTCCCTTCGTTGAGAGCCGCTTTTTCGGTGAAGGCATCGGCATCGCCGTGCGCAAGGGCAACGACGTGCTGCGCCAGGCCCTGAACTGGGCCCTGTTCCGCGTCTGGGAAAAAGGCCGCTACACCGACCTGTGGCTGCGGTATTTTTCGGTGAGCCCGTTCTAACCATCGATCGTCATTCCGGGGCGCGCGAAGCGCGAACCCGGAATCTCGAGATTCCGGGTTCGATGCTGCGCATCGCCCCGGAATGACGATCAAGACCATTTTTGCATTCTGCCGGGAAATCGCTATTTTCCGCGGCCCGGAGGCCCCTGATGTCCGTTATCGATCTTGCCGCGAATCCGAGCGACCTGCGTGCGCTCGCCGAACAATCCAACGCCTGGCCGTTCGAGCAGGCGAAGGCCATTGTCGCGCGGCTGAACAAAAGCCCGAAGGACGAGGTGCTGTTCGAGACCGGCTACGGCCCCTCGGGCCTGCCGCATATCGGCACGTTCGGCGAGGTCGCGCGCACCTCGATGGTGCGCCATGCCTTCCGCGTGCTGACCGAGGACAAGATCAAGACGCGTCTGCTCGCCTTCTCCGACGACATGGACGGGTTTCGGAAGGTGCCGGACAACGTCCCCAACAAGGAGATGCTGGCTGCGCATCTCGGCAAGCCGCTGACGCGCGTGCCGGATCCGTTCTCCAACGAATATCCGTCGTTCGGGCACCACAACAACGCCCGCCTGCGCGCCTTCCTCGATCATTTCGGCTTCGACTACGAGTTCGCGAGCTCGACCGACTATTATACGTCCGGCCGTTTCGACGCGACGCTGCTGAAGATGCTCGCCGCCTACGACAAGGTCATGGCGATCATCCTGCCGACGCTGGGGCCGGACCGCCGCGCGACTTATTCGCCGTTCCTGCCCATCAGCAAGACCACCGGAATCGTGCTCCAGGTGCCGATGATCCGCCGCGATGTCGCGGCCGGCACGGTGACCTATGTCGATCCGGATACCAACCAGGAAGTCGAGACGCCTGTCACCGGCGGCAACGTCAAGTGCCAGTGGAAGGCCGACTGGGCGATGCGCTGGGTTGCGCTCGGTGTCGACTACGAGATGGCCGGCAAGGACCTGATCGATTCCGTGAAGCTCTCGGGCGCGATCGCCCGGGCGCTCGGCGCCACGCCGCCCGAAGGCTTCAACTACGAGCTCTTCCTCGACGAGCAAGGCCAGAAGATCTCGAAGTCGAAGGGCAACGGCCTCACCATCGACGAATGGCTGCGCTACGCCTCGCCGGAATCGCTGTCGCTGTTCATGTATCGCGAGCCGAAGGCGGCCAAGCGGCTGTATTTCGACGTCATCCCGCGCAACGTGGACGACTACCAGCAGTTCATCGACGGCTTTGCGAAGCAGGATGGCAAGCAGCAGCTCGGCAATCCGGTCTGGCACATCCACAACGGCCATCCGCCGAAGGGCGACATGCCCGTCACCTTCCAGCTTCTCTTGACGCTGGTGTCGTCGTCGAATGCGGAGAATGCCGAGACGCTGTGGGGCTTCATCGGCCGCTATCGCCCCGGCGTGAGCCCCAAGACGCATCCCAAGCTCGATGCGATGGTCGGCTACGCCATCAACTACTACCGCGATTTCGTGGCGCCGACGAAGCAGTTCCGCGTGCCGACCGAGACCGAGCGCGCCGCGCTGCAGGATCTGCGCGATGCGCTGTCGCAGCTTCCGCAGGAATCCTCGGCCGAGGACATCCAGAACGTCGTCTACGAGATCGGTCGCCGCGAGCCGTTCCTCGACCAGGTCAAGAAGGGCAAGGACGGCCGTCCGGGCGTGACGCTCGACTGGTTCAACATGCTCTACCAGGTGCTGCTCGGCCAGGAGAAGGGCCCGCGCTTCGGCTCCTTCGTTGCGGTGTACGGTGTGCAGAACGCGGTCAACATGATCGACGGCGCGCTGGCGCGGAGCGCGTGAGGCAGGTAGCGAGGCGCGGCCCTAAAGCGGCTCGCCCGCCTTGGTCGTGAATTTGTAGACGCCATCCGGCCCGAGCACGGCGTGCATGTCGACGTCGGGATAGCTGATCACGTCGTCCGGCGTGCGATCGCCGATCACGAGCAGCCTGACGTCGCGCGTGGTGCGATTGACGAAGCGGTGCGCATCGCCGCTGCCGGCGGGGAAGCCGGCGCACATACCCGTCGTCAGCACCTGCGCGCCGGAATCGGTCTCGAGCACCACTTCGCCCTCGATCACGAAGACGAACTCGTCCTGGCGCGAATGCGCGTGACGGAACGAGGATTGCCCGCCCGGAATGATCCGGGTCAGGTTGACGCCGAAATTCTTCAGCCCCGCATGCTCGCCGAGCCGGCGGTTGTAGCGCATCTGGTTCGCGGCGCGGTGCAGCTGCGGATAGCCGGTGAAATTGCTCTCGCTGACGTCCTCCGGATCGAATGCGGGGAGTCTCGGTTCCGATGGTGTGGTCATTTCGCTTTCTCGGTCAGGCCGGGAATCGGCACGGCGCCCGCCGCGCAGAACCTCCGCAGCATCGCAGTAGGGCGCGTGTTCCCCGGCAGTATTGGCTGAAATTGCGGCGTCAGCCCGCTCGCGCGGCCTGCGCAAACTGCAAGGGCGTGATGCCGTAGCAGCGCCTGAAATGCTTGTTGAGCGCGGCCTGGTCGCAGAATCCCGCCGCCAGCGCGCTGTCGGCCAGCGAATGGCCACGCCTCAAGAAATGGCAGGCCGCGTTGAGCCTGATGTGGACGAGATAGGAGTGCGGGGTGAGGCCAACCGTGCGCTTGAACAGCCCGATCAGCTGGAAACTGGTGAGGCCTGCGAGGCCGGCAAGCTGGTCCAGGCTCAGATTTTCGGCATGGCGCTCCCGCATCAGGGCGATCAACCGCGACACGACGGCGTCGCGGCCGGCAGGGATCTTGCTGCGGCGTCCGTCACCATAGCGCTCGAACAGACGGCCGAAGGCATCGGCGACCAGCTCGTCGGCCAAAAGGTCGTCCTGTTCGGTTTCCAGCACCCGGTGCAACCGGTCGAAGCGCCCGATCAGATCGCCGTCGTCGAGCATGCTCTCCTGGAGGTGGGGCAGGGGGTCCGTGCCGAAGCGCCGCGCGAGGTCGCCGATTGCAGGCTGGGCGAGATAGAAGGCGCGATAGCGCCATCGTCCGCTATCGCCCATCCGGGCCGACTGCCGCTCGTCCGGATTGGAGACGAACAGCGTGGCGGCGCCGACCTTTCGCACGACATTGCGGTTGCGGATTTCGGCGCCGCCGGACTCCGTTACCGCGATCACATAGGCATCATGGGTGTGCGAACCGTAGTCGTGGTGGCGGAAATCGGCGCGCAGCAGGCTCATGCCGGGAATCCGCCGGCTGTGCCAATAGCTCGTGTGGTTGCCAGTGTGCCGGCGCGCCATCGTCGGTCCGTGTGCTCCGTCTCTCGCACATCATGACGCGACGGGCGGTCCTGGACGAGAGGCAAAATCGGGATGGGAGCGTTGCCGCAATTTCAGCCAATACGGCGCCGGGTGTGTTCCCGCAAGACTCGGCCTTGCAGGCTTCGGAGAGAAGGATGATCGCTCGCATCTGGCGTGCGGCGGCCGCGCGCGACAAGGCCGCCCTCTATCAGCATCACTTTGCAACCCGGGTGGTGCCGCACCTTGAGGCCATCGACGGCTTTTCCGGCGCCTCGCTGTTGCGCCGCGAGGTGGAGGGGGGCACCGAAGTGCTGGCGCTGACGCTGTGGCAGGGCCTCGACAGCATCCGCGCCTTCACGGGATCCGATCCCGACAAGGCCGTCGTCGATCCTGAGGCGCAGGCCATGCTGACGGCCTTCGATGCAACGGCCGCCAACTACGAGGTCGTCGTGGACATCAGACAGAACGTCCGAGGTGCCGAGGCTGCGCCTCAGGTCGAGCGTAGCACGTAACGCCGGTTGTCCTTCTGCACCGGCCGCGCGTTCATCGGATAGAGCTTTGCGAAGGCCGCGACGTCGGCGGCCGAGACCTGGATCGGGGTGGTCAGCAGCAGCCATTCGACCACTTCCGAGCAGGGCGGCGTCGTCAGCGAGCCGGGATAGCGGAAGTAGCTGAGCCTCGTTGGCAGCATGGCGAGGGGATCGATGCTCGCGTCGGCTTTCACCGCGGGGCCTTCCGCCGCCGGCATGGTCTTGACGATCTTGCCGAAGGCCGCGTTCGGCTTGCCCTCGGCCATCAGCACGCCGACCACGGCGAGCCCGCCGGCATCGTTGCGATGGACGAAATGCGCCTCCATCGGAAAATTCTTGCCGCCGATCATGTGCTCGCTCGGCCGGTGGAAGTGCACCTGGAGCAGCTTGTATTTGACGTCGCCGAGCGTGAGCGTGCTGCCTTCGGCGAAGTTGAGCTGGATCGTGTGCCCGTTGTTGACGATGGTGTCGGCGCTCTTGCCCCAATTCAGCTTCAACGTCGGCAATTGCGACTTGATCGTCGCCTCGATGTCGATCGGCGATTGTTGCAGGCCGACCGCGCAGGCCTTGTTGGCCGCGTCGAGATCGCCCCATTTGGCAGGGGCTCCGGCGCCTTCATAGCTCCAATGCACGCCTTCGGCGGCGAAGGCCGGCTTGCAGACCGGACAAAGCGCAAGACCCGCGAGGGCCTTCAATGCGTGACGGCGATTCATCATATTCCCCCAAGATGAATTAGATCGGCGATGCGCGCGCAACCTAGGCGAGAGGCGCGGTGAGTCGCAATGGCCGTCGCGCGTTGAATTTATTGGCTCGCCCACACGATCCTTGCGACCCACGCGAGCTCACCCGCCGCGATCGTGCGCTCGGCCTGCGAGGCATCGAGCGGCAGCAAGTCCAGCGCCTTGGCCGTGCGGCGCTTCAACGTTGCGACCGTCACCTCGCCCGCCTTGGTCGTCACCACGACACGATCCCCCTTGCGGATCGGCGTGCCGGGTGAGACCAGGATGACGTCGCCGTTGCGATAGGTCGGGGCAAGCGCATCGCCGGCAATCTCCAGCGCAAACGTCTGGCTGTCCTCGGCGGTGGGAAGCGCGAGCTCGGTCCAGCCCTTGCCGGACGGAAGGCCGGACTCGTCGAAAGCGCCGCTCGCGCCCGCCTGTGCGAGCCCGAGCAGCGGCACCGAGCGGCTGTTGCCGGTTTCGTCGCTGATCAACCCGGCAAAGACATCGATTGAGGCGCCGGCCGCCGCCAGTGCCTTTGCGATCGATTCGGTCGAGGGCCAGCGCTCGCGGCCGTCCGAGGTGACGCGCTTGGACCGGTTGAAAGTGGTGGGGTCGAGCCCTGCCCGCTTGGCGAGGCCGGACGGAGACAGCCCGGCGCGCGCCGCCAGCCGATCCAGCGCGACCCAGATCTGGTCGTGAGTCAGTATCCTCTGCGCTTTGGCCTGTCTGACCATGGAAGGTCCAGCCCGTCGCAACTCAGGAAAACTGTCCTCAAATCAACCGGTTTTCCGATTTTCGCGCAAGAGGCGACGGCGGACGCGCTTTCAAGCGAAGCGGATACCGGTTCGCGTCAAGAATACGCGTCAAAACAAGAATTTAGAGCCCGTTCCGATTTCATCGGAATGGAATAGGCTCTAAGTCTTGAGTTCGGAAGGGGCCGCCTTTACGGTCGCGCCGGGTTTTGAGACCCGCAAGAGACGAAAAACCCCAAGAGACTCAACGAGCTGACTCAAAGAGCAAACAGGGCTCCACATCAGGTGGTCAACAAGATCTACAAAATCTGTCCGGCCTCGGCCTGGCGCGAGGCGGAACGGCAGGGCGTGTACCGCGGCAGCGCGGACGACGCGCGCGACGGCTTCATCCATTTCTCGACGGCCGCCCAGGTTCCCGAGACCTTGCGCAAGCATTATTTCGGGCAGCGCGCGCTGTTCCTGGTCGAGGTCGACGGCGATGCGCTCGGCAGCGAATTGCGCTGGGAGCGCTCGCGCAATGACGAGCTGTTTCCGCATCTCTATGGCGAGCTCGATTTCGGCGCGGTCATCTCGGTGGTGAACCTCAACATGCGCTCGGACGGCGGCCACGACATGCCGGAGCTTGCCCCGTGATTCGCGCCTTCGATGCTCTTTCGCTGCCGGTGCTGCGCTGGCTCGATCCGGAGGATGCGCATCGCCTGGCGATCCAGGGCCTGCGCTTCCTGCCGCCGGTCAAGCCGCGCGCTGACGATCCCAAGCTCGCGGTGCGCGCCTTCGGGCTCAACTTTCCCAACCCGATCGGCATGGCCGCGGGCTTCGACAAGAGCGCGGAGGTGCCGGATGCGCTGCTGCGCCTCGGCTTCGGCTTCGTCGAGATCGGCTCGGTGACGCCCAAGCCGCAAAGCGGCAATCCGCGGCCGCGGCTGTTCCGGCTCGAGCGCGACGAGGCCGTCATCAACCGCATGGGCTTCAACAATGACGGCGCGGATGTCGCGCTGCGCAGGCTCGCCGCGCGCGCGCAGCACGGCGGCATCGTCGGCGTCAATGTCGGCGCCAACAAGGATTCGCCGGACCGCGTTGGGGACTACGTCAAGCTGATCGAGGCCTTTGCGCCGGTCGCGAGCTATTTCACGATCAACGTCTCCTCGCCGAACACGCCGGGCCTGCGCAACTTGCAGGAAGGCGCGCTGCTCGACGACCTCCTCGCAAGGGTGATCGACGCGCGCGAGCGGGTGCGCCAGAAGGCCGGCGACACGCCGGTGCTGCTGAAGATCGCGCCGGATTTGAGCCTTGCCCAGCTCGACGACGTCGTGCAGGTCGCGCGCTCGCGCCGGGTCGACGGCATGATCGTGTCGAATACGACGATCGCACGGCCGAGCACGCTGCGCGAGGAAATGCGGGCGAAGGAGCAGGGCGGCCTGTCCGGCCGGCCGCTGTTCCGCCTGTCGACGCGCATGGTCGCGGAGACCTATGTGCGCGTCGAGGGCGCGTTCCCGCTGGTCGGCGTCGGCGGTGTCGATTCCGGCGGCGCCGCGCTGACGAAAATCCGCGCCGGCGCGAGCCTGATCCAGCTCTATTCGTCGCTGGTCTACAAGGGCCTCGGCCTCGTCGAGGAGATCAAGCGCGACCTCACCTCGACATTGCTGCGCACGGGCCGGGATTCGCTCTCCGACATCGTCGGCGCGGATGCTGCGACGCTGACGGCGGAAGACTGGCCGGGGATGTGAGGCGCCGTTCTTCGCCTCTCCCCGCTTGCGGGGAGAGGCGAAGAGAAAGCCGCTCCATCCGGGCCACGATTGTTCTACGATTTCGGAAACGTCGCCCCATACAGCGCCGGATAGCGCGCGCCCTGCAGGCCGCCGCGCGCGACATAGAAGGCGATCAGCGCGCACCATAGCCCGGCATTGCCGAGGGATTGCAGCGCCCACCAGGTGAAGAGGAAGATCGCCAGCGAGGCCAGCATGAGATTGCGCATCTCGCGGGCCCAGGTGGCGCCGATATAGATCCCGTCGAAGCCGAAGGCGAACACGCCGGGCACCGGCGCGAGCACGATGAAGGGCAGGAAGTCGCGCGCGGCCCGGCGAACGTCTTCGCTCGCGGTCATGACATTGATCAGCGCCGTCCCGAACAGCGCGAACAGCACCGCGACCACCAGCGCGAAGCCGAGCCCCCACGCGAGCACCAGCCGGGTCGAATCCGCAAAACCCCTTGCATCGCGTGCGCCAAAGGTGCGGCCGCAGAGCTGCTGGGCCGCGTTCGCAAGACCGTCGAGGAAGAAGGCGCTGACCAGCAGGAAATTGTTGAGCACGGAATTCGCGGCCAGCGTGACATCGCCGGCGCGCGCGCCCTTCGCGGTAAAGAACAGGAACACGGCGATCAGCGCCGCGGTGCGGATCATGATGTCGGAGTTCACCGCCAGCATCCGCATCAGCTTGGCCCGGTCGAACAAGGTGGCGCGAGGCACGCCAAAGCCGCCGTCCACATGGCGGCGGCAGACGATCACGCCGAGCGCGAAGCCGATGGTCTCCGAGAGCAGCGCGGCGATCGCAGCGCCCGCGATGCCGGTGTCGTAGACCAGCACCAGCAGGATCGTCGCCGCCATGTTGACGAGATTGATGACGATCTGAAGCAGCAGCGCCGGATTGGCGCGGGCCTGCCCCACCAGCCAGCCGAGGATGACATAGTTGGCGAAGGCCAGCGGCGACGACCAGATCCGGATCATGAAATAGGTCTTGGCGGCGCGCGTGACGCCTTCGCTGCCGCCCATCAGGTCGAACAGCACGGCCGCCAGCGGCAGTTGCAGCGCGATCAGAGCAGCCCCGATCAGGCCCGCGACGATGAAGCCGCGCATCAGGATCGCGGTCAGCTCGCGCGTCTCGCCGGCGCCGAGCGCCTGCGCGGTGAAGGCGAGCGTGCTCATGCGCAGGAAGCCGAACAGCCAGAACAGGCAGTCGAAGATGACGGAGGCCATCGCCACGCCGCCGAGCAGCGCGGCATCGTCGAGCCGCCCGATCGCCGTGGTCGAGACCACCCCGATCAGCGGCGTGGTGAGGTTCGCAACCATCGCCGGACCCGCGATGGCGAAGACCTGGCGGGAGCCGATCTTGAGGGGAACGGGCGCGTGCATGTCAGAACACGAGCACCATGCCGTCTTCGGCGGCGAGATGCTCGATATCGACGAGGCGCGACAGCATGTCGTCGCTCATGTGGGTGAGGACGAGGCGTTTGGCGCCGATCGCGGGCAGATGCTGTTCCAAGGTCTTCAGGCTGAGATGGTTCTTGACCACCTTCTCGTACATATAGGCTTCCGCGATGAAAAGGTCCGCGCCATGCGCCAGCGGAATGAGCGTTTCCGTCCACTCGGTGTCGGCGCTGTAGGCGAGCGTGCGGCCCTCGGTCTCGACGCGGTAGGCGAGGAACGGGCCGCCGGATTCGCCGTGCACGACCGGGTAGGGCGTCACCGTCACCGCGCCGAAATTGCGCCTTTGCCCGGGCGCGAGCTCGACGACGGAGAGCTCGAAGCGCTGCTTGGTCTTCGAGGAATGCTCGAACAAAACCTCCATCACCTCGCGCAGCCGTGTCTCGATGCCTTGCGGGCCCGCGATCGTCAGCGGTCGCGTTCGCCGCGAGAACTGCGCGTCGAGCAGGACAAACGGCAGGCCTGCAAAATGGTCGCCGTGGAAATGCGTGATCAGGATCAGATCGATGTCGTTGCGGTCGATCTCGAGTCGCTTCAGCGCCGGCAGGGCCGACGCGCCGCAGTCGATCAGGAAGTTGGCCTCGCGCCCCGCAACGTGGAAGCAGGTGTTGAGCCTGCCGCCCGAGCCGAAGGCGTCGCCGCAGCCGACAAAGCGTAATTGCATCGGCTGAGGGCTCCCCGAGCTTGACCCGGATTTAGCGGCGCGGCGCGCCGAAGACGCGCGACAGCAGCCAGATCGGAATCACGATGACCGCGCCGAGCAGGAAGTAGCGCCACAGCCAGTTCACGGCATCGAAGCCGAGATCCCACAGCCGCTGGAACAAGAGGCGAATGCTGTAGATGATATTCCAGGGATCGAAGCCGATCGCCGCCAGCACGACGCCCACCAGGATCGAGAGCAGGACGAGGCGAAACGCGACCGCCAGCGGCGAGCCGCCGAGAAAGCGGTTCAGGCCATCACTGCGGCCGGCCGGCAAATCTCTGACGTCTTGGACCATCGCAAAAAACTCCTCGCGGGATTCGACCCGATTATAAGTCACGGCGGGGCACATGGGGAACCCGTAACCGGCCGTCAATCAGCTTACCGCATTTTAATTTCGGCAGCGCGCCAGCGATTTGGGTGCACGCCGGCGGCTGGGCTCACCTCTCCCGCTTGCGGGAGAGGTCGGCGCGTCCGGCGATGCGAAGCATCGTCCCGAGCGCCGGTGAGGGCTCTGTCCTCTTGGGGAATCCCGATGAGGGGACACCCTCACCCCAACCTCTCCCGCAAGCGGGAGAGGGGGCGCACCTTCGCCTTGGCGACAATCGAGCCTCGTCTCAGCACGCTTCAAGCCTCAACCTCCGCCGCTTCCGCCTTCAGCATCTTTTCCAGGGTTTCCAGCCGGTCGGCCTCCCGCGGCGGCTTGTCCCACCGCAGTCGGCTGATGCGGGGAAAGCGCATCGCGACGCCTGATTTGTGCCGCGGCGAGCGCTGCAGCCCTTCGAACGCGACCTCCAGCACCAGCCCCTTGTCGCCCTCGTGCACGACATGGCGCACCGGGCCGAACTTTTCCGTGGTGTTGCGGCGGACGAAGCGGTCGATCTGGAGTAGTTCCTCGTCGGTGAAGCCGAAATAGGCCTTTCCCACCGGTACCAGCTCGTCGCCGGTCTCACCTTCGGTCCAGACGCCAAACGTGTAATCGGAATAATAGGACGAGCGCTTGCCGTGGCCGCGCTGCGCGTACATCAGCACGGCATCGATGATGTGTGGGTCGCGCTTCCACTTCCACCATTGGCCCTTCGGCCGGCCGGGCAGATAAGGCGCATCGCGCCGCTTCAGCATCACGCCCTCGACGGCGTCGGCATCCTCGCCGGCGCCGGCACTTGCGGGGTCGGCGCGCGCGGCGGTCAGCGCCTCCCAGCTCGCGAAGGGCACGATGGGCGACAGATCGATGCGGGGATCGCCGAGCTTAGTGATGAATGTTTCCAGCCGTTCCCGCCGCTCCGTGAACGGCAATTCACGCAAATCGTTCTCATCGTCGCCGAGCAGATCGTAGGCGCGCAGATGGATCGGGAATTCCTTGATCAGCTTTGGCGAGACCGCCTTGCGATTGAGCCGCTGCTGGAGAACGTTGAAGCTCTGCACGCGGCCCTCGCGCAGGATCAGAAGCTCGCCGTCGATCGCGCCCGGCAGGCGCAGCGACGGCACGAGATCCGGAAAGCTCCCCGTGATGTCCTCGCCGGTGCGCGAATAGAGCCGGGCAGTGACGTGGCCGCGGTCGTCGCGGCCCGCAACCGCCTGCACGCGGATGCCGTCCCATTTCCATTCGGCGATGTAGTCGGCGGGATCGAGCGCGACGAAATCGGTATCGTCGATCGCATGCGCGAGCATCACCGGGCGGAACGGCGCGGGATCGCGATTGACCGGCTTTTCGCCGCGGCCTTCCAGCCAGGCGAACAGGTCGAGATAGGGTGGCGCGAGCCCCGGCCAGATCAGCTCGACCTCATGCGGGTCCTTGTCGCCGAGCGCCGCCGCGGCGGTCTTCGCCAGCCGCGCGGAAATGCCGATGCGAAGCGCGCCGGTGACGAGCTTCAGTAGCGCCCAGCGGCCGGTCTCATCGAGCTCGTCGAGCCAGCGTTCGAGCTGTTTTGGCAGCTCGGTCTTGCCGAGGGTGCGGAGCGTGGTGACGACTTCGGTGAGGGTTGGGGGAGGTGGGTTGTTGTGGTTGCTTGGGTGGAGCGCATCGCTGGCATCTCGCCCGCGGTACCCCCCTCCCTGACCCTCCCCCGCAAGGGGGGAGGGAACGGTGAGGCTCGTGCCTCCATCACTTTGGGAATCGCTATTAGTTGTTGTGCTCGCTGACAGCGCCGCGTACTGCTGCGCTCCCTCCCCCCTTGTGGGGGAGGGCGGGGGAGAGGGGTGGCCCGGAAAAGATTCGTCGCTGCTTGCGCTGCGCTTCGGCCACATCAGCGCCACCGTCTCCGAGAGATCGCCGACATAATCGTAACTCAACCCGAACAGCACCTCGTCCGTGCGCGACGCGATCAGGTCGCGGATCAGCGCCGGCTTGGCGTGCTTGAAGCTGAGCGCGCCGGTCAGTGCCGCCAGCGCGTAGCCGCGATCGGGATCGCCGACCTCGCGGAAATAGCCGGTGATCAGCCGCAGCTTGTTGTTGCGCCCGGGCTCGTAGGCGAGACGGTCGAGGAGTTCGGCGAAGCGGTTCATGCTTCGGCCTCGTCGGCAATCGGCGTCTCGCTCTCCTCCTCATCGCCATAGCCGACCAGATCGAGCGGCTGCGCCCTCAGGCCGCGCGATTGGCACCAATGCACCAGCGCGTCTTCCTGGCCGTGGGTGACCCAGATCTCGCCGGCGCCGGTCGCCGCGATCGTGGCGGTGAGGCCGTCCCAGTCGGCGTGGTCGGAAATCACGAGCGGCAATTCGACGCCGCGCTGCCGCGCGCGGGCGCGCACGCGCATCCACCCTGAGGCGAAGGCGGTGACGGGATCGGGAAAACGGCGCGTCCAGATATCTGATGTCGCTGACGGCGGTGCCAGCGTGATGGTGCCGGCGAGCGCCGCCTTCTTCACGCCCATCACCGGCCTGAGATCGCCAAGTGCGATCCCGCGGCTCTGGTAGTAATGCGTGATCGTCTCCATGGCGCCATGCAGATAGATCGGTGCGTCATAGCCGGCCTGCCGCAGCAGCGCGATCACGCGTTGCGCCTTGCCAAGCGAATAGGCGCCGACGAGATGCGCGCGTTCGGGAAACAGCGCGACCGAGGCGAGCAGCTTCTTCACTTCATCGGCCGCATCGCCATGCCGGAACACCGGCAGGCCGAACGTCGCCTCGGTGATGAAGACGTCGCAGGGCACCAGCTCGAACGGCGCGCAGGTCGGATCTCGCGCGTCCTTGTAGTCGCCGGAGGCGACGATGCAGGTGTCTTTGCATGTCACCGCGATCTGCGCCGAGCCCAGCACATGCCCGGCCGGGTGGAATTTCACGCTGACATCGCCGAGCCGGATCTCCTCGCCGTAACGGATGGCTTGCGTCGAGCCGGCGAAATTCTCGCCATAGCGCAGCCGCATCATGTCGAGCGTTTCCTGCGTCGCCAGCACCGCGCCATGGCCGGCGCGGGCATGGTCGGAATGGCCGTGGGTGATCAAAGCCCGCTCGACCGGGCGCACGGGATCGATGTGGAAGCCGCCGGGCTTGCAGCACAGGCCGGCAGCAGCTGGCAACAGGATGTCTTGCGGGCGCATGACTGGTATATAGGCTGCCTCACCGCATCTTCGAGTCACCACCCGCTTCGCTTCCTGGTTCCCAATGCCGCTCCGCCTGTTTCTGACCTCCGGCGATCTCATGGCCGACCGCCGTTTCGAATTCGCGCGCGACCTCCAGCTCAAGGGCGATCTGCCTGCCGCCGCCGATCTCCTGGAGCAGGCGATCGAGCTCGCACCGAATTTCGCCTCGGCCTGGTTCACGCTCGGCGAGATCCGGCAGCAACTCGGCGAGCGCGACAAGGCCATCGCGGCCTTTCGCAAATCGCGGGAGTCCGATCCGGGGGATCAGCATGGTGCCGGCCTGCATCTGATACGGCTCGGCGACGCGCAGATGACGGAGATGCCCAAGGCTTATGTGCAGGCCCTGTTCGATCAGTACGCGCCGCGTTTCGAAGACGTGCTGATCAACGATCTCGGCTATCGCGCCCCGGCGCTGATCTTCAAGGCGGTGCTGGCCGCGCGCGTTGCCGCGAAGAAGCCGGCTTTCTTCAAGCGCACCATCGATCTCGGTTGCGGCACTGGGCTTGCGGCCGCCGCCTTCGCCAAGCAGGTCGATCATTTCATCGGTATCGACCTGTCGCCCGGCATGATCAGGGTGGCGCGCGCGACCGAGCTCTATGCCGAGCTCGAGGTCGCCGACATGATCGAGGGCCTGCGCAGCAAGGGCGATGGATGCGCGAACCTCGTCGTGGCCGCGGACGCGTTCGTCTATCTCTCCGATCTCGCGCCGGTGTTGGCCGAAGCCGGGCGCGTGCTTGCAGCGGGCGGCGTGCTTGCCTTCACGCTGGAGACGCATGACGGCAGCGGCATCGTTCTCGGCGAAGGCCTGCGCTATGCCCATTCGGCGGAATATGTGCGGCGCGCGATTGCGCAAGCCGGACTGAAGCTCCTCACCCTGGAGCCGGGCTCTCCGCGCAACGAGAACAACGAGCCGGTGCGCGGCCTCGTCGTCGTCGCCGAGAAAACTTGAGTCTAGGCGCTAAACGCCCCGCGATTTGAGCGTCATTGCGTCGCAAAGCGACGACTTCGGACTTGCGAGCCGTGCTGCGATGCCAGCACAATGCGCGCGCCAGGGAGAAACAAATAATGACCAAGAATCCATCGCGGCGCGATTTCAGCGCCGCCGCGCTCGCCACCATCGCCGCATCCACCTTGCCCGCGCCATATGTCTGGGCCGCGGAGAAGAAATACGATGCGGGCGCCAGCGACACCGAGATCAAGATCGGGCAGACCGTGCCGCATTCCGGCCCCGGCTCGCTCTACGGCGTGCTCGGGCGCGTCGGCGAGGCCTATTTCCAGATGCTGAACGAGAAGGGCGGCATCAACGGGCGCAAGATCAAGTTTCTCACCATGGACGACGCCTACAGCGCGCCGAAATGCGTCGAGGCGACGCGGCGCCTGGTCGAGCAGGAGGAGGTGCTGGCGCTCTACGGCTCGCTCGGCACCGCGCCGCAGACCGCCGTGCACAAATACCTGAACTCCAAGGGCGTGCCGCAGCTGCTGCTCAACACCGGCGCGTCGAAGTGGAACAATCCGAAAGAGTTCAAATGGACGATGGCGGGCCTGCCGCTCTATCCGACCGAGGCGCGCATCCTGGCGCGGCATGTCGTCAGCGTGAAGCCGAACGCCAAGATCGGCATCCTCTACCAGAACGACGATTTTGGCCGCGACTTCCTCGGTCCCTTCAAGAAGGTGCTGACTGACGCCGGCGGCACCGCGCAGGTGATCATGGAGCAGACCTACGATCTCACCGAGCCGACCGTCGATTCCCAGCTCATCAATCTCTCGAAGTCGGGCGCCGACGTGTTCTACAACATCTCCACCGGCAAGGCGTCGTCGCAGTCGATCCGGAAAGTGGCCGAGCTCGGCTGGAAGCCGCTGCAACTGTTGTCCGCGGGCTCGACCGGCCGCTCGATTCTGAACGCCGCGGGCCTCGAGAACGCCGCCGGCATCGTCGCCATCCGCTACAACAAGGAGGTCGGCCTGCCCAAATGGGAGAAGGACCCCGACGTGATGGCGTTCGAGGAGCTGCGCAAGAAGTACACGCCGGCCATCGACCCCGACAACACCATCGCCTTCGCCGGCTACGGCCAGGCCGTCACTATGGGCGAGATCCTGCGCCGCTGCGGCGATGATCTCACGCGTGCCAACGTGCTGAAGCAGGCCTCGACTCTTGCCGGCTTCCACTCGCCCTACTTCCTCGAGGGCGTCACCTACAGCTACACGCCCGAGGACTACACGCCGATGAAGACGCTCTTCATCTCCACCTTCACCGGCAAGGATTGGGATATCTCCGACAAGCCGATGTCGGAGTAGGAAACGGGCAGGACGTCGTAGGGTGGGCAAAGGCGCCCTTGCGCCGGGCCCACCATCTCTCCAGGTACCCATACGCGAAGGGTGGGCACGCTACGCTTTGCCCACCCTACGAGACCTCCCTCCACCCCTCGACGAACCCGCCCCCACGGCTTACCTGTGATGCCGTGCCGCCCCGCATCCACAAAATCCCGGCCGAGCCGGCCGCGCCGCTGCCCGACCGTTTCGAGGCGTGGTTCGCGGCGCGCGGCTGGTCGCCGCGCGCGCATCAACTGGCGCTGCTGGAGAAGGCGCGCGAGGACCGCTCCGCGCTGCTGATCGCGCCGACCGGCGCCGGCAAGACGCTGGCGGGATTTCTGCCGACGCTGGTGGAGTTGTCTTCTTTCTCTTCTCCCTCCCCCCTTGTGGGGGAGGGGCGGGGAGGGGGTGGCCACAAGCACCGTTCGTGGCTCCACCCCCCTCCCGGCAGCCTGCGGCTGCCGACCTCCCCCACAAGGGGGGAGGTGACAACAACAGCCTCGTCTCCACCGGCCGCAGCGTGCAGCGTAGCGCTGGCCTCCACACGCTCTACATCTCGCCGCTCAAGGCGCTCGCCGTCGACATCGCGCGCAACCTGGAGCGACCGATCGCCGAGATGGCGCTGCCGATCAAGGTCGAGACCCGCACCGGCGACACGCCGGTGTCGCGGCGGCAGCGGCAGCGGCGCTATCCGCCTGATATCCTGCTGACGACGCCGGAGCAGCTCGCCCTTCTGCTCTCCTCCGACGACGCCCCGTTCCTGTTCTCCTCCTTGAAGCGCATCGTGCTGGACGAGCTGCACGCGCTGGTGACGTCCAAGCGCGGCGATCTGCTCTCGCTCGGGCTGGCGCGGTTGTGGCGGCTGGCGCCGCAGATCCGCGCGATCGGATTGTCGGCGACCGTGGCCGAGCCGGACCAGCTCGCGCGCTTCCTGGTGCCGCAGCCCGGCGGCAAGGAAGTGGCCGCCGACATCGTGATCGCCGGCGGTGCCGCGCCGCCGCTGGTCGAGATGCTCGATACGCGCGAGCGGCTGCCCTGGGCCGGCCACGGCGCGCGTCACGCGCTCAGCGAGGTCTATGAGCTGATCAAGGCGAACAAGACCACGCTGGTCTTCGTCAACACCCGCAGCCAGGCGGAGATGTTGTTCCAGGATCTCTGGCGCATGAACGACGACGGGCTCGCGATCGCGCTGCATCACGGCTCGCTCGACGTCGCCCAGCGCCGCAAGGTCGAGGACGCGATGTCGGCAGGTAAGCTGCGCGCCGTGGTCTGCACCTCCTCGCTCGACCTCGGCGTCGACTGGGGCGACGTCGATCTCGTCGTCAATATCGGCGCGCCCAAGGGCTCGTCACGCCTGATGCAGCGCATCGGCCGCGCCAACCACCGCCTCGACGAGGCCTCGCGCGCGGTGCTGGTGCCGGCCAACCGTTTCGAGGTGCTGGAGTGTCGCGTCGCGATCGATGCCATCGCCGAGAATGCGCAGGACACGCCGCCGCTGCGAACAGGCGCGCTCGACGTGCTGGCCCAGCATGTGCTCGGCTGCGCCTGCGGCGAGCCGTTTCTCTCCGACGAGCTCTATGACGAGGTGCGCACCGCCGCGCCTTACGCCGATCTCGCGCGGCGGGATTTCGACGACGTCGTCGATTTCGTCGCCTCCGGCGGCTATGCGCTGAAGACCTACGAGCGCTTCGCCCGCATCAGGCAGGATAAGCAGGGACGCTGGCGCGTCGCCAATCCAAAGGTGCGGCAGAGCTATCGTCTCAATGTCGGCACCATCGTCGAGGAGCCGATGCTGAAGGTGCGGTTGGTGCGTTCCCGCTCCACCAGCAGCGGTTCGACCGGCGCGATCGCGCGCGGCGGCCGCGTGCTCGGCGAGATCGAGGAATATTTTATCGAGGGGCTGACCGCCGGCGACACCTTTGTGTTCGGCGGCGAGGTCGTGCGCTACGAGGCGCTCGCCGAGGATCAGGTCTATGTTTCCCGCGCCAACGACAAGGATCCGAAGGTGCCGTCCTATATGGGCGGCAAGTTCCCGCTCTCGACCTATCTGGCGGAGCGTGTGCGCCGCCTGCTCGACGACAGGCGCGCATGGAACGGTCTGCCGGAGCAGGTGCGCGACTGGCTGTCGTTGCAGAAGGACGTCTCGCGCGTGCCGGGTGTCCGCGAGCTTCTGGTCGAGACCTTTCCACGCGGCAACAAGCATTATCTGATCTGCTATCCCTTCGAAGGGCGCCTCGCGCACCAGACGCTCGGCATGCTCTTGACGCGTCGTCTGGAGCGTGCCCGCGCCCGGCCGCTCGGCTTTGTCGCCAACGAATATGCGGTGGCGATCTGGGGGCTGGGCGACGCCTCCTTCATGGTCCGCAACGGCGAGCTCAATCTCGACGCGCTGTTCAACCCCGACATGCTGGGGGACGATCTCGAAGCATGGCTGGCCGAATCCGCGCTGATGAAGCGCACCTTCCGCAACTGCGCGCTGATCTCCGGCCTGATCGAGCGCCGCTTCACCAATGAGGACAAGAGCCGCCGCCAGGTGCTGTTCTCGACCGATCTCGTCTACGACGTCCTGCGCAAGCATCAGGCCGATCACGTCCTCTTGCGCGCCGCCCGCGCCGATGCCGCCACCGGGCTGCTCGACCTGCGCCGTCTCGGCGGCATGCTGGCCCGCATCCAGGGCCGCATCACCCACCGGGAACTCGACCACGTCTCCCCGCTCGCCGTCCCCGTGATGCTGGAAATCGGCCGCGAGTCAGTCTATGGCGAGGCTGCAGACGAGCTCCTGGCCGAGGCCGCCGACGAGCTGGTCAAAGAGGCGATGGGATAAGAGCAGGTTTTGACGTGACGGCAGGCGCGCTGGTTTCAGGAGATGTCGAGGACATGCGCGTTTCCAGAGTCACCATCAGCGATGTGACGTTCGCCGCCGATCTCTCCGGCGCCCTGTTCTGGGAAGAGCAGCGCCTGCTCGTCGTCTCCGACCTGCATCTCGAAAAAGGCTCGAGCTTCGCCAGCCGCGGCGTGCTGCTGCCGCCTTACGATACGATCGCGACACTCGGCCGGCTCGCTGCTGTCATCTCCCGCCATGATCCGCGCACCGTCATCGCGCTTGGCGACAGTTTTCACGATCGCACCGCGCATGAGCGCCTCTCCGCGGAGGATCGCGACGCCGTTGCCGCACTCCAATCCGGTCGCGACTGGATCTGGATCTCCGGCAACCACGATCCGATGCTGCCGCGCGATCTTGGCGGCACCGTCGCCGACGAGGTCGCGATCGGCCCGATCACGTTCCGCCACGAGCCGACCGGCGCGCATGGCGAGATCGCCGGCCATCTCCATCCCAAGGCCCGCGTCTCCGCGCGCGGCCGTTCGATGGAGCGCCGCTGCTTCGCCAGCGACGGGATGCGCGCCGTGATGCCTGCCTTCGGCGCCTATGCCGGCGGCCTCAGCGTCCGCGACGCGGCGTTTGCAAAGATCTTCCCGAAGAACGGTTTTGTCGCCCATCTGCTCGGCGACCGCCGCGTGCATGCGATTGCCGCGTCGCGGTGTTATTGAGCGTAGCGTACTGAACACACGCTGCGCGCCACGTGCACAACTGCACTCCCTCCCCCACAAGGGGGGAGGGAACAGACCGACCTCGTGGCGACTAGGCCGCCTTCGCCTGCACGTTATCGCAGAACTCCGCGAGTCGATCCGCGAGCCGCAGCGTTGCCGGGCTCGCATCCGGCGCAGCCATCAGCGCCACCTCGGTCTTGTTGATTGGCGCAAAGCCGTCCTTCGCGGTCAGCACGCGATGATCGGCCTGGATCGACATTTCGGACAGGATGCTCAGCCCCATGCCGGCGGCGACCGCGGCCTGGATGCCGGCGAGGCTCGATGACGTGTAGGCCATGTGCCAGGTGCGGCCCGCGCTCTCCAGCGCGTGGATGGCGCCGGCGCGATAGAGGCAGCCCAGCGGAAAGCCGATCAGCGGCACCGACGGCGCGCCCGCGTCGATCGGATGGCTCTTGCTGGTGACCCAGTGCACCCGCTCCGGCCACACCGCGATCGCGCCCTTCTCGCCGGCCTCGCGCTTGTAAAGCGCCAGATCAAGCTCGCCGCGTTCGAGATCGCGGGCGAGGTTCTTGCTCTGGTCGGCGCGGACGTCGAGCCGCAGGCCGGGATGCGAGCGCGAGAACGTCGCCAGCAATTTCGCCAGGCGATAGGCCGCAAAATCCTCGGGAATGCCGAGCCGGATCGCGCCTTCGCTGTCGGGCTGGCTCAGCACGTCGCGCGCCTCTTCCGCAAGCGAGAGCAGCCGCCGGGCGTAGGACAGCAACCGCTCGCCGGCTTCGGTGGGACGCACGTCCTTGCCGTCGCGGTGCAGGAGCACCTGGCCGACATCCTCCTCCAGCCGCTTGATCTGCTGGCTGACGGTCGATTGCGTGCGGTGGACGCGCTCGCCGGCGCGGGTGAAGCCACCGGCCTCGACGACCGAGACGAAGCTGCGCAGAAGCTCGAGATCGAGCATGGGCCCCTCCATTCGAAAATCCACTGATTGGAAGTTAATCATTTAATTTCCAAATGGCAAGCGGCCTCCCTAGATCGAGGGCCAGAAGAAAACATCCGAGAATGCCCTCATGTCGCTCGCCCCCTCGATTCCCGTTCCCCGCAGCCGCTTCAACACGCTGCCGCTCGCCATCGGCCTGTTCTGCCTGCTCTGGAGCTATGCCTTCGTCGCCGGCAAGATCGGCGTCACCCATTGCCCGCCGCTGATCCTGCTCGCCGCGCGCTTCTCGCTCGCCGGCATTTTGATCCTCGGTGCGACGCTGATCCGCGGCGACAGCTGGTCCTTGTCCTGGCGCGATGCCGCGATCTTCGCCGTGCTCGGCATCGCCAACAACGCGCTCTATCTCGGCCTCGGCTACACCGGCCTGCAATCGGTCTCCGCGGGGCTCGGCGGCCTGATCGTGTCGGCCAATCCGGTGTTCACCGCGGCGCTCGCTGCATTGTTGCTCGGCGAAGGCATGACCTGGCGCAAGGCGGGCGGTCTCCTGCTCGGCGTCATCGGCGTGACGGCAATCGTCTGGCACCGCCTGTCGGTCGGCACCGATTCATGGCACGGCATCGTCTTCACGCTTGCCTCGCTTGCCTCCATCGTCCTCGGCACGATCCTGTTCAAGCTGCTCGCGCCGAAGGGGAGCCTGTGGATCGGCAACGGCGTGCAGAATCTCGCAGCGGGCATCGTGCTGACGCCGGTCGCGCTCACCTTCGCCGACGTCCACGCGATCGATGTCACCCCAAGCCTGATCGGCGCCTTCGCCTTCCTCGTGCTCGGCGGCTCGATCCTGGCCTACCGGCTCTGGTTTCATCTCCTGAAAGTGTGTGGCGCCACCGCTGCCAGCGCCTATCATTTCCTGATGCCGCCGCTCGGCATGCTGTTCGCCTTCCTCGTGCTCGGCGAGCATGTCGAGGCCCGCGACCTGCTCGGCATCATCCCGGTCGCACTCGGCATCTATCTGGTGACCCGGCCGGCCAAGTCGCCTTCGTCAAAGCCGCTTCCGTCAAAGGCCGCATCGTAAGGAAGGTTCATCATGCCCATCTCCATCACCCTGATCGGCGGCCCGACCGCGCTGATCGAGATCGACGGCTTCCGTCTCCTCACCGACCCGACCTTCGATGCGCCAGGCGCGTACCAGCTGCCGCATGTGAAGCTGGAGAAGACGATCGGGCCCGCGTTGACAGCCGATATGATCGGTCCGGTCGATGCGGTCCTGCTCAGCCACGACCAGCATTCGGACAATCTCGACAATTCCGGTCGCGAGTTTCTCAAACATGCGAAGCGCGTGCTGACGACAGAGGCCGGCGCCAGGCGCCTCGGCGGCCATGCCGAAGGCCTTGCGCCCTGGGCGACCTCGCATGTGAAGGATCGTGACGGCAATTCACTGACCATCACCGCGACGCCGGCGCGTCACGGTCCTGCCGGCATCGAGCCGCTGTCGGGCGATGTCATCGGCTTCGTGGTGTCCTCAAACCGCAAGGACACAAGCGCGGTCTATATCAGTGGCGACACCACCTGGTTCGACGGCGTTGCCGAGGTCGCCCGCCGCTTCAAATGCCGCGTGGTGCTGCCCTTTGCCGGCGCTGCGCAGACGCGCGGGCCGTTCCATCTCACCATGGACACCAACGACACCATCGAGACCGCACGGGCCTTTCCCGATGCGATGATCGTGCCGCTGCATACCGAAGGCTGGGCGCATTTCCGCCAGAACAGCGAGGACCTGCGCAAGACGTTCGACGTGCTCGGTTTCGGGACGCGATTGCGATTGCTGGAGCCGGGCGTGCCGACGGTGGTGGAAGCGCCGTGATGGGGGTCGTCATTCCGGGGCGACGCGAAGCGTCGAGCCCGGAATCCATTGCGCCACCTACTCCGCCGATCGATGGATTCCGGGCTCGCGCTACGCGCGCCCCGGAATGTCAGTCTCAATCCTTCCGGAACACGATCGATGCCATCCACCCCGTCATCAGCGCCATTGCCGCGGTGGCGAGGCCATAGATCAGGCCGTTCTGTCGCGCGGTCGTCGCGACGAACTGCTCGAAACCGACCTTGACGATCTCGAAGGCGGTTTCGGTCCTGCCGATGAATGCGCCGCCCGCGAACAGCTTGATCTCGACCTCATAGGTGCCGATCGGCACCTCCGCCGGCAGCGGAATCCCGGTGCGGAACAGCGTCGGCGTCAGGAACGTCACGGCGCTCGCATCCTCGCGATAGAGGCCGCGCTGGGTGCGCAGGCGGATGAAGGCGGAGCGGAATGCGTCGTTCGGCACCACGTCGGCATAATCGCCGCTGACGCGCTGGGTCAGCCGCACGTTGTTCAGCCCGATCTGCTGCCGCCGTGCGATGTCGGGCGAGGTGATGACGTCGAACGGACGGTTGGCGAACAGCGCCAGATAGCTCGGCACCTGCAGGAATTGCCGGTAGTCGGTGTTGATCCAGATGCCGAAGGTGCGTTCTTTCCGCCGTGTCACCATGTCGGCGTGCGGGCCCATCACGGTGACCACGAGGTCGTAAGCCGTGCGGTCCGCGGGCGTCGTGGCGTCCTTCTCGACCGAGCCGAACAGCACCAGCTCCTCGCCGGAATAATTCGGCGTCACCGTGACGCGGTGGTTGGAGACCGACACGATCAGCCGCTCGGCCCGCGCGGCGCTACCGAGCAGCAGGACGAGAACGATTGCGAGCAGCGCGCGAATCATCCGCTCACTCCGAGCTCACGGATGGTGAAGAGATCCTCCGGCCGGATCACCAGCTCGATCGCAAAGCGGACGCCGACCGAGAGGATCAAGAGGCCCAGCAGCAAACGAAGCTGCTCGCCGCGGATCTTCTGGCCGGCACGTGCGCCGAACTGCGCGCCGGTGACGCCGCCGACCATCAGGATCAGCGCCAGGACGGCATCGACGAGGTGGTTGGTCACCGCATGCAGCATGGTTGCGAACAGCATGGTGACCAGGGTCAGGACCATCGACGTCCCGATCACCGTCGAGGTCGGCACTCGCAGCAGGTAGATCATGATCGGCACCAGGATGAAGCCGCCGCCGATGCCCATGATGGCGCCGATAAAGCCGATCATGGTGCCGACGATCAAGACGGGGATCACCGAGAGATAGATCTTCGAGCGCTTGAACCGCATCTTCAGCGGCAGGCCATGGATCCAGTTGTGCGTGCGCCGCGGCGGCACCGTGCCGCGCCGCGTCCGCATCAGGGCGCGCAGGCCTTCGGAGAACATCAGGCTGCCGACGGTGGTGAGCAGCACGACGTAGGACAGCGCGATCATCAGATCGAGCTGGCCGAGCGCGCGGAGCTGCGTGAAGGTCCATACCCCCAAAGCGGTGCCGGTCACGCCGCCGCAGAGCAACACGCTCGCCAGCGCCGGATCGATCGCGCGCCGCCGCCAGTAAGAGATCGCGCCGGAAAAGGAGGACGCCGCGATGTGGCTCGCGACCGAGGCGACCGCGACCGCCGGCGTGATGCCGATGAAGATCAGCAGCGGCGTCATCAGGAAGCCGCCGCCGATCCCGAACATGCCGGAGACGAAGCCGACCGCAGCGCCCATCGCCAGCACCAGGAAGACGTTGACCGGAAGATCGGCGATCGGAAGGTAGAGCTGCATTGAACCACGCACCGGCCAGACGGATCGATTGCCGCGTCCCTCAATAGCGGAATTCGCTGTCGAGCGGATCAGGAATTTTTGGCGTGGTGAATGATGGCGAGGAGAGTGTGAACTAGGCTCGATCGTTGCGACAACAAAGGTGCGCTCCCTCCCCCGCTTGCGGGGGAGGGTTGGGGAGAGGGTGTCTCCGCAGTGAGACTCCCCAAGAGGATAAAGCCCTCACCCGGCGCTCTTGCGAGCGCCGACCTCTCCCGCAAGCGGGAGAGGTGCACCGAGCCCGTGGCCCGCTTGGTTCAATCTAATGCTATGCGGCTCAGTGCGCCGCTGACGCCGACCGCTTCGTCGCGACCGGCTTCGGCGCGGGCTTGGCGTTCGCCTGCGGCGCGCTGTCCCAGCCGCCGTTCGGGGCTGGGACGTTGACGGCATCGTCGGGCTGCGGTTCGGCGCTGAAAGTCTGGATCGCGAGCTTGGCGGCGGCGAGCGATTGCGGATCGAGGCGCTTGGCGACGTCGTCGCGCTTGCCGGCGGCGTCCGCATCGCCCTGGGCGGCTGCCAGGCTGAACCATTTGTAGGACTCGGCGAGGTTCTGCTCGACGCCGATGCCGCGGGCATAGAGGATGCCGAGATTGAACTGGCTGTCGGCGACGCCGCGGTCGGCCGCTTTCCTGAACCACTGCGCCGCGCTTTTGTAATTGGCGCCGCGTCCGCCGCCGTCGGCATCGAGCACAGCGAGATTGTGCATCGCCTTGGCGTTGCCGCGCTCGGCGGCCTGCGTGTAGTAGCGGCGGGCGATGTCGGCGTCCTTCTTCACCCCGAGGCCCTTTTCGTAGAGCGTGCCGAGGCGGAAGGTTGCGGGCATCACGCCGGCCTGCGCCGCGCGGTCGTACCATTTCGCAGCTTCGTCGTAGTTTGCAGCGACGCCCTTGCCTTCGGCAAAGCGCACGGCGATCTCGTAGGCGGCAGTGGCATCGCCCTTCATCGCGGCGGTGCGCAAGCCAGGGCCGCCGATAGCGTCGGGCAGTTTCTCGCTCGGCGGCACCTGGACGAGGCCAAGCCGCGCGCGGCTGGCCCCCGACAGCGCGCCGGTGACGTCGCTGGCGGCAGGCGGCACGGCCGCCGGAGCGGGCGGAATTTCAACCGAGGCCGAGCTGCCGGAACTGGGCGTGGAAGCCGGCGCGGCATTGTTCTGGGATTGCCGTCCGATCGGCGTCGGCGAGGTCATCGAGGGCGTGACCTGCTCGGGTATGGCGGGCTTGGTCTCGACCAGGGGCGGCGAAGCTTGCGGCGCGGGCTCGCTCACCGAATTCTCCATCGCCTGCGGCGCCGGCGGCGTGCTGCCGCCATCGAGCAGGTTCATCGCCATCTTGAAGGTGCCGAGCACGATCACGACCACGCTCGCGCCGACCAGCAGCGAGCGGATCTTCGAGGTGATGGTCGAGGCGCCTTCCTGGCCCTTGTCCTTGGCGCGGGCGATTGCGGCTTTGGCGCCACGGGCCGGCTTCTCGGGCGGCTGCGCGGCGGCGGCCTGAGCGGCGCGGCGCGCAGCCGCGATAAAGCTCGACGACGACACCGGCTCTTTCGGAGCCGTGGGAATTCCGCTGATCGCGCTCTCGGACGCGGCAATGCGCTCCGACGGCGTGGCGACGCGTCCGCCCGGCCGCGTGCCAGGCTCGAGCGGATGATCCGGCGGCAATTCCGGCGCCAACGCGGCGCGGGCGGGCGCCGTATGCGGCTCCAGGATTTCACTGATCGCGCGCGGCGGCAAGGGTGGTGCGGCTTGCGGTGCCGTCGGCGCCATCGGGACCGGCGGCGGAGCGGCAGGTGCCGCGGCGGCGTGGAATTCGCGCGGCGCGGCCACGAAGGCGGAATGCGCCGGCTGCTGCATGGCGGCCGGATTCGGCAGCTCAGGCTTCGGATCGTATTTCGGCTGCTGTGCTTGCTGCCGAGCTTCGCGCGCCATCGGCGCGGGCTCCATGGGCGCAGCCATCGGCATCGGCATCGGCTGCGGCGCAGGGGCCGGCGGCGCGGTGCGCACCGCGCGCAGATCGCCCTCGATCATCGAGAGGCGATCGACGACGTGGCCGAGCGCGCTGTGAACGGCTTCGAGCGAGTCCTGGGTGCTGCGGTTGGTTTCGGCCTGGCTGAAGCGAATGTCGGAGAGCTCGCGCTTGACGAGATCGACCATGCCGGAATCGGGGGACGGCGCCGAACTGCGGCTCTCGGCGAGCGCGGAATAGGTCGCCTGCTGCCGTTCGAGATGGCGCAGGATGTCGTGCAGCCCGTCCTCGACGCGGCTGAGATTGGTGTTGCGCGGATCGGAGGCAGCTTCGATCCGCTCCAGCAGATAGGAGACGCGCTGTTCGAGATGCGCAAAGGTCGAGGCCGAATCGCTGCCGACCTGCATACGGTCGAAACGATCCGACAGCGCACGGATTGCGGCCTCGAGGTGCTCGGTGCTCTCGGCGGGCTGAGGTCGCTCGCGCGTCTCCAGCGCGGCGGTGAGTGCCGCGATGCGCTGCTCGAGCACGGCAAAGCTGTCGCCCGGGCCGGACGAGCGGGTGATCTGGTCGACCTTGGACGACAACAGCTGCACGTCCTCGGACAGCCGTGCCAGCGCTTCGTTGGAGGCGACGTTGGAGACGATGCCGCGCAGCGCCGAGATCGCGCCTTCGAGCTGGCGTACCGTGGACGGATCGTCATTGGCGCGCAGGATCAGATCGAGCTTGGCGCCGAGATTGCGGATCGCCTCGTCATAGCCGGTGAGCTGCTCGGCCGGCGTCAGCGTGCGCAGCACCTGCTTGATGTCGGACAGCGCGTGCTCGATGCCTGACAGAACCTGGCCGTCGGTGCCGGACGAGCGGGTCTCGTCGATGCGACGGTGCAACGAACGGATTTCGTTTTCGATCGATTCGATCGCGCGGCGCGGCATCGCCTCGGTGATGGCGTGGCGGATCTCCGCGAGCTCGCTGCGGAAAGCGTTGATCGCCTGCTCGGTATTGTCGGGGCGCTGGAGCGACTCGATCTGGCTCGTGATCTTGAGCAGATGGCGCTCGAGCGACGAGAAATCCGGCCCCGGCTGCGGTGGCGGCGGAGCGTAGGCAGGCGCGGGTGGCGCCATCGGCGCGGCGAAAGGAGCTGCCGCGGGCGCAATCGACGGCGCGGCGCGCGGCGGCATCTGCCTGGGCGCAAAGCCGTCGAGCTCGCTCTGCCGCGCCGTGATCTCGGCGACGGCAACGTCGAACGAGGCGGGGCTCAGCGGCGGCGAACTGCGATAGACCTGCGCGGCCGCGCGCTCGACCGCATCGGCCTGGCGCTGGCGCGTCTCGACGGGTGCGGGCCGCGGAGCCTGAGGCGGCTGCGGTTGCAGCTGCTGCGGCTTTGAGATTTGCGACAGGCGCGCATCGAGCCGCGAGATCGCGTCGTTGAGCTGGCGTGCGACGCCCTGCTCGCGCGAGACCTCTTGTCGTGAAGAGTCCTGGCGAGGGGTGGGCTTCGAAATCCGTTCGATCTGCTGGGTGATCGCGTCGAGCCGCTGGTGGATGTCGGCGACTTCGCGGCTTTCCGGACTCGGTACCTGGTTCGGCATGTGTTGCGGACGCTGCTCGTAAGGTCCGCGAAAGTTTGGCGGGGCAGTTTCGCCGAGCGTGGAGTTCAGCCAATCGTTGAGTGACATGCCGGCTCTGCGCGCAGCAGCTTCGGCCCGCTCCCGGACGGAGGGATCGATGCCGTCAACACTCCACGATACGCGCGAATTCATGACTCTGTCCGGTTCCGACTTCGGCGCCCCACCCGGCGACTCCAGCCTTCCCACGCGTGCCGGTTGCAAAGACAATCGGATTTGGCGCGGGTCGTCTGCCTCGAAAACCGACTTTTGTCTGTTACGGTAAATAACGGGTTAAGGAACGCAGGCCCGGTGTCTTAAAGTTGGGCGGCGGGAACCCAATGAACTGAACCTCAGCTTTCGCCGCATAGTCGGAGCGCTCCCTCCCCCGCCTGCGGGGGAGGGCTGGGGAGAGGGTGCTTCCGCAATCGAGGATCCCCAAGAGGAGAAGGCCCTCACCCGCGCCTTCGGCGCGACCTCCCCCGCAAGCGGGAGAGGTGACGGGGACCGCCGAGGCCGATCTAGCCCTCAGCCCTTCCCCTCGCGCTTGCCGTCCTCCAGCGGCAGCACCGTGCCCTTGCCGCTCATCGTCGACAGCGCCTCGAGTGTCTCTTCGCAAAAGTCGGCCACCATCTGCTCGTGGCGGGCGCCGAGGCGGAGCAGGAGCAGGTTGCCGAGATCGAGCCGGCCCTCCGCCGTGCCGTCCGGAAATCGCTTTTTCAGAATCCGCTCATAGTTGGCGTGGCGGTCGCGGTGGTGCTCCAGCCGGGCCATCAGGTCGGTGCGAAGCGGTTCGATATCGATGCTGTCGAGCGCATGCAGCCGCACCAGCAGATCGTCCTTGGTCGAGGCTGGAGTGCTTGGCCGCGCGGCCCAGTGCCGCAGCGCTGTTCTCCCCTCGGGGGTGAGCGTATAAACCAGCTTGTTGGGCTTGCCTGTCTGCACGACCTCGCGGCCCTGGATGTAGCCGCGGTCGCGCAGCTTGGAGAGCTCGCGATAGATCTGCTGATGGTCGGCCTTCCAGAAGAAGCCGATCGAGGAATCGAACGTCTTGGCCAGCTCGTAGCCCGTCATCGGACGTTCCGTCAGGCATGCGAGGATTGCGTCGCCCAGTGCCATGACACCGGCCTCCCTTCTTCGACCTTGACCAACCAGCTTGACTTTATGCGCATCTGCGCATATGCGTCAATGTGCATATGAGGCAGCTTCGGAGCGGGCCAAAGACCCGCCCCGAAGATCAAGCAAAATCAACCTCTTCGCTACTGTGCATGGGGTTGTTTTCGCTTTTTTTCCCAGGCCTTTAGGGAGGCGCCCGAGAATGACTGGCCTCGATTCCTGGTACGGCTACATGAAGTCCCATGACCGCAAGGCGCTCTGGGACCTGCTCCATCCCGATGCCGTGTTCGAAAGCCCTGTGGTGCATTCGCCCCAGCGCGGCCGCGACGTCACCTTCAAATATCTGTCGAGCGCCGAGAAGGTCCTCGGCGGTCCCGGCTTCGCCTATGTCGGCGAGTGGACGAGCGCCAATGGCGCCGTGCTCGAATTCAAGAACGTCATCGACGGCATCGAGATCAACGGCGTCGACATCATCACTTTCGATTCCGAGGGACGCATCACGCATTTCAAGGTGATGGTGCGTCCGCTCAAGGCGATCAACATGCTGCACCGCCTGATGGCGGAGCAGCTTGCCGCCCCATCATGACCCTGCCCTGAGGTTGCAGAAGCAGCTAAGCTTGCTGGCAAAGGCTGCGCCGCAGGAATCACGCGAACATCGTCACTTCAAGCCCCAATGACTTCAAGGTACCTGCCGGGAGACCATCATGCCGATCTATAAAGCCCCCGTCGAAGACGTGAATTTCCTGCTCAACGACGTCTTCCAGATCGATCGTTACGACAATCTGCCCGGCTTCTCCGATGCGTCCAGCGACGTGCGCGAGGCGATCCTGGGCGAAGCCGCCAAGCTCGCCGAAGAGGTGCTCCAGCCGCTCAACCGCGTCGGCGATCTCGAAGGCTGCAAGCGCGCCGATGACGGCAGTGTCACCACGCCGAAGGGCTTCAAGGACGCGTTCAAGCAGGTCGCCGAGGGCGGCTGGCTTGGTCTGTCGGCTCCGACCGAGTTCGGCGGGCAGGGCCTGCCGGTGACGCTCTCCCAGGCGGTCAACGAATTCCAGATCTCCGCCAACATGGCGTTCTCGATGTATGGCGGCCTCACCATGGGGGCGACCGCAGCCCTGATCGTGCACGGCAGCCCCGAGCAGAAGAAGACCTATGTGCCGAAGATGGTGGCGGGCGAATGGACCGGCACCATGAACCTGACCGAGCCGCATTGCGGCACCGATCTCGGCATGCTCCGCACCAAGGCGGTGCGCCAGCCCGACGGCAGCTTCAAGATCACGGGCACCAAGATCTTCATCTCCGCTGGTGAGCACGACCTTGCCGACAACATCATCCACCTCGTGCTCGCCCGCATTGAGGGCGCGCCTAGCGGCATCAAGGGCGTGTCGCTGTTCGTGGTGCCGAAATTCCTGGTGAATGCCGATGGTTCGGTCGGCGCACGCAACGGCGTGGTCTGCGGCTCGATCGAACACAAGATGGGCATCCACGGCAATTCCACCTGCGTGATGAACTACGATAGCGCCACCGGCTGGCTGATCGGCGAAGAGAACAAGGGCATGCAGGGCATGTTCGTGATGATGAACGAGGCCCGTCTCGGCGTCGCCGTGCAGGGTCTCGCGCAATCCGAGGTCGCCTATCAGAACGCCGTCGCCTATGCCCGCGAGCGCATCCAGGGCCGTTCGCTGACCGGCACCAAGGCGCCGGACAAGCCGGCCGATCCGATCATCGTGCATCCCGACGTGCGCCGCACGCTGCTGTCGATCCGCGCCTTCAACGAGGCCGCGCGCGCCTTCGTGATGTGGACCGCGCTGAAGAGCGACGTTGCTCACCGGTCGGAGGATGCCAAGGACCGTCAGGCCGCCGACGACCATATGGGCCTGATGACGCCGGTGCTGAAGGGCTTCCTCACCGACTACGGCTTCGCCAACGCTGTCCAGGCGCAGCAGATGTATGGCGGCCACGGCTACATCGCCGAGCAGGGCATGGAGCAGTTCGTGCGCGATGCGCGTATTGCGATGATCTATGAAGGCGCCAACGGCATCCAGGCGCTCGACCTCGTCGGCCGCAAGCTGCCGCGCGACGGCGGCCGCGCCATCATGGCCTTCTTCGGCGAGGTCATGACCTTCGCCAAGGAGAACGGCGGCGACGAGGCGCTAAAACCCTTCATCACCCCGCTCTCGGCTTCGCTCGGCCATCTCCAGCAGGCCACCACCTGGCTGATGCAGAATGCGATGATGAAGCCGGACAATGCGGGTGCTGCCGCAACCGATTACCTGCATCTCTTCGGCTTCGTCGCGCTCGGCTACATGTGGGCGAAGATGGCCAAGGTGACCAATGCCAAGATTGCCGAGAGCGGGGCGACGCCCTATCTCTCGACCAAGCTCGTCACCGGCCGCTTCTTCATGGAGCGGATGTTGCCGGAGACCGCGGCCAATCTCGCGCGCATCCAGTCGGGCTGCGCCACCATCATGGAACTGCCGGCAGAAGCGTTCTGAGCATTTTCGCTTCACCAATAATGCCGATCGCGTCGCGGTCGTAACCAATAGCTGCAATCAGGAGGCTCCCATGGCAGATGCCTACATCTACGACCACGTCCGAACCCCGCGCGGCCGCGGCAAGGCGGACGGCGCGCTGCACGAAGTTACCGCGCTGGCGCTCGCCGCGGTGCCGTTGAAGGCGCTGAAGGACCGCAACAATCTGCCGGAAGATTGTGTCGACGACGTCGTGCTCGGCGTGGTCGATCCCGTCGGTGAAGCAGGCAGCGACATCGCGCGTTTCGCCGCGCTGAAGGCGGGCCTCGGCGAAGCCGTGCCAGGCGTGCAGATCAGCCGCTTCTGCGCCTCCGGTCTCGATGCCGTGAACTTTGCGGCCGCGCAGGTGATGAGCGGCCAGCATGAGCTCGTCATCGGCGGCGGTGCCGAATCGATGAGCCGCGTCGGCATCGGCGCCTCCGGCGGCGCCTGGCCGATGGATCCCTCGATGGCGGTGCCCGCCTATTTCATGCCGCAGGGCGTCTCGGCCGATCTGATCGCGACGAAGTACGGCTTCTCGCGTGACGACGTCGACGCTTACGCCGTGCAGAGCCAGCAGCGCGCCGGCAAGGCCTGGGACGAAGGCCGCTTCAACAAGTCGGTCGTGCCGGTGAAGGACATCAACGGCCTCACCATCCTCGCCAAGGACGAGCACATGCGTCCTTCGACGACGATGCAGTCGCTGGCGCAGCTTCAGCCGGCGTTCACGATGATGGCGCAGATGGGCGGCTTCGACGGCGTCGCGGTGCAGTCGCACCCCGAAATCGAGCGCGTCAATTACGTGCACCACGCCGGCAACTCGTCGGGCATCGTCGACGGCGCCGGCGCCGTGCTGCTCGGCAGCAAGGACGCGGGCAGCAAATACGGCCTGAAGCCGCGCGCAAAAATCCGCGCGTTTGCGAACATCGGCTCCGAGCCCGCGATGATGCTGACCGGTCCGGTCGACGTCACCGAGAAGCTGTTCGCGCGCTCCGGCATGAAGAAGTCGGACATCGACCTGTTCGAGCTCAACGAGGCCTTCGCCTCGGTCGTGCTGCGCTACATCCAGGCCTTCGATATCGACAACGCCAAGATCAACGTCAACGGCGGCGCGATCGCGCTCGGCCATCCGCTTGGCGCGACCGGTGCGATGATCCTCGGCACCGTGCTCGACGAGCTCGAGCGCACCAACAAGTCCACTGCCCTTGTGACGCTGTGCATCGGCGGCGGCATGGGCACCGCGACCATCATCGAGCGCGTCTAAGGCGAAGGGGAGCAACCAACATGGCTTACAAGAATTTCAAGGTTGAAACCGACGCCGACGGCATCGCGCTCGTCACCTGGGACATCCCGGGCCGTTCGATGAACGTGCTCGACGAGACCTCGACCAGCGAGCTCGACGCGATCGTGAAGGCGACCACGGCTGACGCTGCGGTGAAGGGCGTCGTCATCACCTCGGCCAAGGAGGCGTTCTGCGCCGGCGCCGATCTGTCGATGCTCGAGGGCATGAACCAGGCCTACGCCAAGGTCTTCAGGGAGCAGGGCGAGACCGCCGCGAACCAGATGCTGTTCGAGCAGAGCCGGCGCTTCTCGCAGGTGCTGCGCTCGATCGAGACCTCCGGCAAGCCGTGGGCGGCCGCGATCAACGGCCTCGCGCTCGGCGGCGGTTTCGAGATCACGCTGTGCTGCCACTATCGCGTGGCGGCGGAAAATCCCAAGACGCGCCTCGGCCTGCCCGAGGTCAAGGTCGGCCTGTTCCCCGGCGCCGGAGGCACGCAGCGCGTGCCGCGCTTGGTGCCGCCGCAGGACGCGATGACCATTCTGCTCAAGGGCGATCCGGTCACGGTCGAGAAGGCCAAGGCACTCAATCTGATCCACGCCATCGTTCCGGCCGCTGATCTTATCAAGGCCGCGAAAGACTGGATCAAGGGCGGCGGTAAGGCCGTCGCGCCCTGGGACGAGAAGGGCTTCAAGCTGCCCGGCGGTCCGGTGTTCTCCAAGGCCGGCATGATGATGTTCCCGGCCGGCAACGCGATCTATCGCCGCGAGACCTACGACAACTATCCGGCCGCGCGCGCGATCATGAGCTGCGTCTATGAAGGCCTGCAGCTGCCGATCGACGCCGCGCTGCGGGTCGAGTCGCGCTACTTCACCTCGGTGCTGCGCTCCAAGGAAGCGGCCGCGATGATCCGCAGCCTGTTCCTGTCGATGCAGGAGCTCAACAAGGGCGCGCGCCGTCCGAAGGACGTGCCCGCAACCAAGGTGAAGAAGATCGCTGTGATCGGCGCCGGCTTCATGGGCGCGAGCGTCGGCTACGTCTCCGCGCGTGCCGGCCTCGACGTGGTCCTGATCGATCGCGACCAGGAAAGCGCCGACAAGGGCAAGGCGCATGCGCAGAAGGTGATCGAGGAGCAGATCAAGAAGGGCCGCGCCAAGCCCACGGATGCCGAAGCGCTGCTCGCGCGCATCACGCCGACGGCCGACTATGCAGCTCTGAAGGACGTCGACCTCGTCATCGAGGCCGTGTTCGAGGACCGCAAGGTCAAGGCGGAGACGTTCGCCAAGGCGCAGGAATATCTGAAGCCGGACGTGATCTTCGCGTCGAACACCTCGACGCTGCCGATCACCTCGCTCGCGGAAGCCTTCAAGGACCAGGGCAAGTTCGTCGGCATCCATTTCTTCTCGCCGGTCGAGAAGATGATGCTGGTCGAGATCATCCTCGGCAAGAACACCGGCGATGTCGCGCTCGCGACCGCGCTCGACTATGTCCGGCAGATCGGCAAGACGCCGATCGTGGTCAACGACAGCCGTGGCTTCTTCGCCAACCGTTGCGTCGGCCGCTACGTCGCCGAAGGCAACGAGATGTTCCTGGAAGGCGTGCCGCCGGCGATGATCGAGAACTGCGCCAAGATGGCCGGCATGCCGGTCGGCCCGCTCTCGCTGTCGGACGAAGTGGCGCTCGACCTCGGCCTCAAGATCATGAAGGCGACCGAAGCCGATCTCGGTCCGAACGCCATCAACCCCGATCAGAAGAAGCTGATGGTGGAGATGGTCGAGAAGCAGGGCCGACTCGGCCGCAAGAACAGCAAGGGCTTCTACGACTATCCCGAGAAGGGCAAGGGTCAGAAGAGCCTGTGGCCGGGCCTCTCGGCGCTCCAGCCGAAGCAGCTCGACCCCGACACGCTCGACGTCGAGGAACTGAAGCAGCGCTTCCTGGTGGTGCAGGCGGTGGAAGCCGCGCGCACGGTGGAGGACCACGTCATCACCGATCCGCGCGAAGCGGATGTCGGCTCGATCCTCGGCTTCGGCTTCGCGCCGTTCACCGGCGGCACGCTGTCCTACATCGACTTCATGGGCACGAAGAAGTTCGTCGAGCTCTGCCACAAGCTGGAAGCGAAATACGGCTCGCGCTTCACGCCGCCGAAGCTTCTTGAGGAGATGGCGGCGAAGGGCGAAACCTTCTACGGCCGCTTCGCGCCGAAGAAGGCGGCGGCCTGATCACCCAAGGCCATTTGAGAACAAAGGCCGGATCGTCGATCCGGCCTTTTTGTTTGGGGAGACGTCATCACGGTTGCGTCAGGAGGTTCCCGATCTGTGGAACCGGTCACAGAATTCGCGTAGGAACCGTGCCAGAGTCCCCGCTGCCGCGGTGTCGCGCAATTGTCATAGGCGCGCCAAAGCGGCGCCGTTCTTTTGCTCGGCCCTGGCACTAGTCTTGCTGCGGGTCAGGGTCACGAACCCGGTTGGGACGCTTGCCGATCCATCGGCGAGTTGAAGAGAAAATAAGAAAGTGTCCTTGATGAACTCCTTGGTGCTGCGGAAGACCGCGCTTGGCCGCGATCTCACCGCGAAATACACCGTTGCGCCCGCGAATGGTCGCCTGTCGCCGCAACAAAAGCCGGCGCGCCTGCGCCGCAAGGGCCCGGTGCTTTGGGCAGCCTTGGCGTTACTTGTGCTCGCGGTGGATTTTCTGCTCGCCTGTCTCGCCTGGCTCGCCGTCGATTTCGTCATGGGATGAGACGTGGCGCGCGTGCAGCACATAGGCTGCCGCGAAATAGGCGAGCTGGCAGACGGCAAGACAGATGGCAATGACGATCACGCCCGCCATCATCCCGAATTCGTAAGCGCGCAGAATTATCGCCGAGAACACTGCGATCAACGGTGAGATCACAACCAGCGCCCAGATCTTGAAAACGCAACCTGTCGCGATTCCCACCAACGCACTTGCGACGATCAGGACGAAGGCAATCGTCAAGTTCAACTCCGATGAGAGCCCAAAAAATCTTCAAACAATTCAGCCAAGCTCGCCCGCTTTGCGAGTGCTGACAAGACAGCACTACTTACGTTTGGCGAACAGGAGTTCATAAGTCAAACTAAGGTACGATGATCCGGCGCAATGGGTTCGCTCCCGCGCCGCCCGGCAGCATAAAAAGAAAGGCCGAATCGTCGGTCCGGCCTTTCGCTGCCTGCGTCTTGCGAGCGCTTACTTTGCCTGCGCGAGGCCTTCCTTCCTCAGCGCCTCCTGCACCTGCGGCCGTGCCGCGACGCGGGTCTTGTAGGCGGTGAGGTTGGGCATCGCCGAAAGATCAAACTTCATCCGGTCGGCCCAGGTCAGCATCGTGAAGAGATAGCCGTCGGCAACCGTGAACTGCTTGCCCATCAGGTAGTCGCGGCCGGCGAGCTGGCTGTCGATGTATTTCAGCTTGCCCATGACGCGGTCCTTGAAGAACGCCTTGGCCTCGTCGTTCAGCGCCGGCGCGAACATCGGGCCGAAGCTCTTGTGCACCTCCGAGGTGAGGAAGTTCAGCCATTCGAGCAGCTTGTAGCGCTCGGCGCTGCCGTGGGCCGGCGCCAGCGCCTTGGCAGAAGCCTGGTCGGCGATCATCTGGACAATCACCGGGCCTTCGGTCACGATCTCACCGCTGTCGAGCCCCAGCGCAGGGACCTGCCCCTTGGGGTTCAGCTTCAGATAATCCTCACCATTTTCGAGCTTCTTGGCCCGGATATCGACCTTGACCAGCTCGTAGGGCAGGCCGGCTTCGAGGAGTGCGATGTGGGGGGACAGGGAGCAGGCGCCGGGCGAGTAATAGAGTTTCATGGAATTTCCTCCTCTTGTTGCTTGGCTTGGGCGAATGAACGCCTACATGCAGCTGCATGCAATAGTCAAGATTGATGCAGGTGCATCGAGTAGGGTAAGAGACGGGCGACGAGTTTGAGCGGGACCATGAAACGCAAGCCATCGACCGAGGCAACCGCCGCCTGGATCCGCCTGATGCGGGTGCAGAGCCGCGTGCTCGACTGCGTCGAGCAGGACCTGAAGAAGGCGGGGTTCCCGCCGCTGGCTTGGTATGATGCGCTGCTCGAACTGTCCCGCGCGCCCTCCGGCGAGTTGCGGCCGGTGGAACTCGAACGGCAGATGCTGATCCCGCAATACTCCACCTCGCGCCTGATCGACCGCCTGGTCGATGAGGGCCTTGCCTCGCGGCGCGAATGCAAGATCGACAAGCGCGGACAGTTCGTCGAGATCACGGAAGCCGGCCGCGAGTTGCAGAAGCGGATGTGGAGTGCCTATTCCGCTGCGATCGAGAAATATGTCGGCTCGAAGCTGTCCGATGCCGATGCCGTCAAGCTCAGCGGCCTGCTCGACCGGCTGGGCTGCTCGTGCGGCGAGATGAAGCTTCCGCCCGTCGCCAACGTCAACGAAAGCACGCCGCCGCGATGATCGCGCGGCAAACCAGCACGTCCGCGCGCCCGTCGGTTCGCGGACCATCCCTGTCACCCGCGCATTCGGTCGAAGCGCTTTTGATTAGAGTTTGATATGGCGCGAGACCAGATCGATATGACGCCGTTGCAATCGCGCGACGAGCTCGTTGCGTGGTTCGAGGAAGGCTGCAAGGACCCGTCCGAATTCCGCATGGGCACCGAGCACGAGAAGACGCCTTTCACGCTCGAGGGGCACCGCCCGGTGCCTTACGAAGGCGCACGCGGCATCGGCGCGCTGCTCGAGGGCATGAAGCTCCTGCTCGGCTGGGAGCCGATCATGGAGAAGGGCAACATCATCGGCCTCTACGACGTCACCGGCGGCGGCGCGATCTCGCTCGAGCCGGGCGGACAGTTCGAGCTTTCCGGTGCGCCGGTCGAGAACGTGCACCAGACCCAGAGCGAGCTGATGGCGCATCTGGCGCAGGTGCGCGAGATCGCAGCGCCGCTCGGCATCGGCTTCCTCGGGCTCGGCATGACGCCGTCCTGGTCGCGCGCCGACATCCCGGTGATGCCCAAGGGCCGCTACAAGATCATGACCAACTACATGCCGAAGGTCGGCCAGTACGGCCTCGATATGATGTACCGGACCTGTACGGTGCAGACCAATCTCGACTTCTCCTCCGAAGCCGACATGGTCAAGAAGCTGCGTGTGTCGCTCGCGCTCCAGCCGGTCGCGACCGCGCTGTTCGCAAATTCGCCGTTCACCGAAGGCAAGCCGAACGGATTCCTCTCCTTCCGCTCCGAGATCTGGCGCGACACGGACAATGCGCGCGCGGGCATGATGCCCTGGGCGTTCGAGGACGGCATGGGCTTCGAGCGCTATGTCGACTACGCGCTCGACGTGCCCATGTATTTCGTCAAGCGCGGCGAAGACTACATCGACGTCTCGGGCTCCTCGTTCCGCGCCTTCTTCGACGGCCGCAACAACAATCTTCCCGGCGAGCGGCCGACATTGTCGGACTGGGCCAACCATCTCTCGACGATCTTCCCGGAAGTGCGGCTGAAGCGCTATCTCGAGATGCGCGGCTCCGACGGCGGACCGTGGGGCCGTCTGCCGGCGCTGCCGGCGTTCTGGGTCGGGCTGCTCTATGACGATGTGTCGCTCGATGCCGCCTGGGACATGGTGAAGCACTGGAGCGCGCATGAGCGCCAGGCCCTGCGCGACGACGTGCCGCGCTTCGGCTTCAAGGCGCGGATCAAGGACCGCTATCTGTTCGAGATCGCCAAGGAATGCCTCGTTCTGGCACATGCCGGCCTGCGCCGGCGCGGCCGGATCGACCAGCTCGGCCGCGACGAAACGCGGCATTTGGAGCCGCTCGACCGCATTATCGATTCCGGCCGCACGCCGGCCGAGGAAATGCTCGAGAAGTTCAACGGCCCCTGGAAGGGCTCCGTGGAACCGGCCTACGCGGAGTACGCGTTCTAGACCAACAGGCCAACGACCGGGACTTAAGCCGTTCATCGCCCATACAGGTTTGCGGCGATCAAATGACCGGCTGAAAAAACCTGAGCGTCGTCAATAACTCGAAAGCTGTTCTGATGGGGAAGGGCCGCCTGTCCGTCATGGCAAGGGTCTTGGCAAGCGTCGTGGCATGCGCCGCGCTGCTCTCGCTCGTGCTTGCGAGCTGGCCTGCGCGCGCCCAGACGGCATTCGACCGGCCCGGCGGCGACTATTTCAGCACGCCGGTCACATCGGGCGACCCCGAGGATTGCGCGCTGCTGTGCGAGCGCGACCGCCGTTGCCGCTCGTGGAGCTTCAGCTATCCCGACATCGACGGCGCCGCGGCGGTGTGCTGGCTCAAGAACACGGTGCCGCCGCGCGTGCCGGGCAATTGCTGCATCTCCGGTGTGCGCGGCGCCGGCGTGATCGAGCCGCGCGTCGAAGGCGTGGAGACCTCGATCGACCGCCCCGGTGGCGACCTGCGCAATTTTGAGCTCAAGGACGGCGAAGGCGAGGAGGCTTGCAAGGCCGCCTGCACCGCCGACAACAAATGCCGCGCCTTCACCTATGCCCGCCCCGGCTACACCGGCCGCGAGGCACGCTGCTTCCTGAAAAAGGAAATCAAGCCACCGCGCCGCAAGGCGGGGTTCACGTCGGGCGTGGTGCGGTAGGATTTAGCTAACGTCGAATACACGGTCGTCATGCCCGGGCTTGTCCCGGGCATCCACGTCGTTTCTCCATCGCGGCTGCGCGTGGATGGCCGGGTCAAGCCCGGCCATGACGTGGCGAGGCATCTCACTCCGCCGCAATGACCGTGAGCTCCGGCCACAGCGCCTTCCATCGCGCGGCCTTCGCCGCGTAATTGGCAATGGAAAAATTCTGTGCCCGATTGGGCCGCACGATCAATCGCGCGACGTCGTCGAACCCGTGCGGCGCATAGACGTCGAAGCTCCCGCCCGCGGGTTGGATACCGAGCTGGGTATTCTCCGTCAGGAAGCGGTCGATGCCGTCGGTTGAACGCGTCAACGGCGAATAGGGCAGGCCGTGCTTGTCGGGGTACCACAGATGCACGCGCGCCTGATTGCGGATCTCGACCTTGACGCCGAGATGCGCCAGCCGTGCCTGCAGCTTGCGGATCACCGCGTCTTCCGCCTCCCACGACGTATCGGGATCGAAATAGAACACGTCGTAGTCGGCGATGCCGTGATCGACGGCGCGGCCCGTGAGCACGTTCCACACCGTCTGCACCAGGCAACCTGCGACCAGCCACGCATCCGGAAGGGCGAGCCGCGCGAGTTCGCCGATGATCGTAACGTTGACGGGATTTCTCAGCGCGAGCGCGAGGAATTCGTCGCGGTTCATCGTGAGGTGAGGAGACTTCCGGTCAATGCACCGCTGTGAAGAACCGCGCGAGGCGGAAACCGGACAGCCAGGTCCACACCGGCTGGCCGCGCATGCCGAGATCCCAGGAGCCGAGCACGGCATCCGCGCGCCCGACCAGATTGTCGATCGGCAGCAGGCCGACGCCGCCGGAGCGCAGCGGCACGCGGCTGTCGGCGGAGTTGTCTCTGTTATCGCCGAGCACGAAGAGATGTCCGGCCGGCACCGTCACCTCCGGCGTGTTGTCGAGCGGGCCGTTGTCGCGCATCTTGAAGATCAGGTGCGAGACGCCGTTCGGCAGCGTCTCGACATAGCGGTAGGCAGGCTCGCTGCCGCCATTGTCGTCCTCGGCGGCGCCGATGCCGTCGGGCTTGAGCTCGGCGGGCCGGTCGTTGATGAAGAGCTGGCCCTGCCGCATCTGGATGCGGTCGCCGGGCAGACCCACCACGCGCTTGACCCAGGCCTGCGAGCGATCGCCGGGCCAGCGGAACACCACGACGTCGCCCTGCTTCGGCGTCTCCGCGAACACGCGGCCGCTCTCGGGCAGGTTGATCTGGATCGGCAGCGAGGAGGTGCCGTAGCCGTAGGGGAATTTCGAGGCGAGCAGGGCGTCGCCGATCAGCAGCGTCGGCTCCATAGAGCCCGACGGCACGTAGAACGGCTCGGCGAGCGCGCCCTTGGCGATGAACACCGCGGCGACGATGCCGGCGAGTTGCACCAGTTGCCCGCCCCAGCCGCTGCTCTTCCGCTTGGTGGTGGTCGCAGTCATCTTCTCAACACTCATGCGCCTGTTCCACCCACCGTAATGCGTTCCATCAGAAGCGACGGCTGGCCGACGCCAACCGGCACGCCCTGGCCGTTCTTGCCGCAGGTGCCGATGCCGGTATCGAGCGCGAGATCGTTGCCGATCATGCGGATGCGATGCAGGTCGGTCGGCCCGTTGCCGATCAGCATGGCGCCCTTCAGCGGGGCGCCGATCTTGCCGTTCTCGATCTTGTAGGCCTCGGTGCACTGAAACACGTATTTGCCCGAGGTGATGTCGACCTGGCCGCCGCCGAAATTCGCGGCGAAGACGCCGTTCTTCACCGACGCCAGGATCTCGGCCGGATCGCGATCGCCCGCGAGCATGTAGGTGTTGGTCATGCGCGGCATCGGCACATGGGCATAGCCCTGGCGGCGGCCGTTGCCGGTCGGCTTCATGTTCATCAGCCGCGCGTTCTGGCGGTCCTGCATGTAGCCGACCAGGATGCCGTCCTCGATCAGCACGGTGCGATTGGTCGGCGTGCCCTCGTCGTCGATCGAGAGCGAGCCGCGGCGCGAGGCAATAGTGCCGTCGTCGACCACGGTGACGCCCTTGGCCGCGACCTGCCGGCCCATCAGGCCGGCAAAGGCCGAGGTCCTCTTGCGGTTGAAGTCGCCTTCGAGCCCGTGGCCGACCGCTTCATGCAGCATCACGCCGGGCCAGCCTGCGCCAAGCACGACGTCCATCTCGCCGGCGGGGGCGGGAATTGATTCCAGGTTGACCAGCGCCTCGCGCAGCGCGCCGTCGGCGGCGTCGCGCCAGTTCTTGCTCTCGATGAATTCGGCATAGCCGGCGCGGCCGCCATAGCCCTTGCTGCCGCTCTCCTGGCGGTCGCCCTGGCCGGCGACGACGGAGACGTTGACACGCACCAGCGGGCGGATGTCGCGATAGCTCTCGCCGTCGGGCCGCAGGATCTCGACCACCTGCCAGGTTGCGCCCAGGCTGACGCTGACCTGCCGCACCCGCGGATCCTTGTCGCGCAGATAGGCGTCGATCTCGGCGAGCAGCTTGACCTTGGTCTCGAAGCCCGGCGCATCGAGCGGGTTGTCGTCGCCATAGAGCCGCACATTGGTATGCGGGGGAGGGGCCGAAAAGCTGCCGGAGTAGCCGCCGCGCACGGCCGCCACCGCGTCGGCGGCGCGAATCAGCGCCGGCAGCGACACGTCGGAGGAATGGGCGTAGCCGACCGCGTCGTCCTTGACGGCGCGCAGGCCAAAACCCTGGGAGGTGTCGTAGGTCGCCTGCTTCAGCCGCCCATTGTCGAACATCAGCGCTTCGGTCTGGCTGTACTCCAGGAACAGCTCGCCGTCGTCGGCGCCGGCAAGCCCGCGCGCGACCTCGTGGCGAACCTGGTCGCGGTCGAGATTGGCGCGGTCGAGCAGGGAGGTTGTGGCGGGATTGGTCATGTGTCCGTCCATTATCTGGAGATGTGGGGCAAGATAATGGTTTCAGACCAGTTCCGCGAGGGCGCGAAGCCTCACATTACGGAAACAATAGGTCCAGCTGCCTACGGCAGCTTGTCGTACCCCTCACCCAGTCCGTTCAGGCTGAGCGGGAAGCCGATGCCTTCTTCCGGCGTCTCGAAAATGATGAAGGTCGCGGTCTTGGCGGTGCGGAGCTGGCCGAGCAGCTTGTCGTCCATGACGACCTCGGCGACGCAGCCATTGGGCAGGCAGCGGACGAAGCCGGCGCGGCCGACGTCCTGATTGTCGAGCTTCAGCCCGAGGCCGGAGGGTAGCAGGACGCCCAGGGGGGCGACCACGCGCATCAGGCGGCTCTTCTGGTCGGCGGTCTTGAGCACGATCACGGTCAGGCCGGCATTGGAGCGGTCTTCGGCCACGACGCTCTGGATCAGGGCGCATTGCTCGGCCTGGGCGCCCGGCGGGGTGTCGCAGCGAATCTGCCAGTCGCCATGGACGGAGCGCACCGCGCCCTGCGCATGGGCGAGGCTGGGTAAAGCAAGGAGAAGGGCGGCGGCCAGAAGGCCGATCAGCGCGTTGAGGCTGCTATCCGGCCTTGCCATGCATCTCGAAAGCCCCATCGGGGTCGGTCCCTCTGCTCGCTTGGGTCGCTTGCGCGGGTGGACTGATACGGAAATGACGGCGTCTTGAAGGCAATTCCCAAGCAAATTCCGCGCCGCCGAGGTCGCCGCCGCCGGCACGAATCAGGTTCCTGTGCGGCCGTTCGCCAGTGCCTACAACGGGCAATTCCGCTGTCAAGCCGCAGCATCCCGGGAAACGGTATTTTTGTCTGATGTTACTAGGAAATATCTTGCGGGTGATCGCTGGCAGATGGGGTTCAAGACTGCATTGCGATAGATCAAGAATTATGGTTTGAGAAGCTTGATTTCGGCGTTCTAGCGATCTGGCCCCAATTCCTCTTAGAGGTATTCTTGAGTGGCGGTTTGTCAGACGGACGGATCGAATAAGCGTTTCCCGGAAATAGGGGGACGCACCTGGGGTGATTTCGTAAGGGGAGCGCGAACGGCATGAGGATGTCGAAGGGCCGGGTAGGCCGGCATTTGCTGGGATTGGCCGTAGCTGGTCTGACACTGGCGACGGGCAGCGCGGCATTTGCCGAGCTTGGGCAGCCGGCGCCATGGGAGTGGACGCTCCAGCAGTCCGGCTCGCCGGTGATGGACAATATCGTCTGGTTCCACAACTTCCTGTTCGTGCTCATCGCGCTGATTACGCTGTTCGTTCTGGCGCTGCTGGTGGTCGTGGTCATCAAGTTCAACGCGAGGGCCAATCCGGTGCCGTCGCGGACCACCCACAACACGCTGATCGAGGTGGCCTGGACGCTGGTTCCGGTGCTGATCCTGGTCGGCATCTCGGTGCCGTCGTTCCGCCTGCTGTTCCTGGAGCTCGACGTGCCGAAGGCGGACCTGACCATCAAGGCGACCGGCAAGCAGTGGTACTGGTCCTACGCCTATCCCGACAACGGCAAGTTCGAGTTCGACTCGCTGATGGCCCAGGACAAGCAGCCCCGCCTGCTCGGCGTCGACAACGAGATGGTGGTGCCGGTCAACAAGGTGATTCGTGTTCAGGTGACCGGTGCGGACGTCATCCACGCCTTCGCGCTGCCGGCGTTCGGCGTCAAGATCGACGCCATTCCGGGGCGACTGAACGAAACCTGGTTCAAGGCCGCCAAGACCGGCATGTTCTACGGCCAATGCTCGGAGCTCTGCGGCAAGGATCACGCCTTCATGCCGATCGCGATTCGCGTCGTGGAAGACAAGGAATTCGCCTCCTGGGTCGAAACGGCGAAGAAGAAGTTTGCGAGCGGCGGCACCGGCACCTACGCCTCCGCGGCCGGCCCGACGCAGTAGGCGTCGGGTAAAGGCTCGAGGGGACTGAAAGCGACATAAAGGGCGGGACCTCCAAAGGTCCGATTGGGACGCAAGGCAGGATTTGAAAATGGCAACCAGCGCAGCGGCACACGGCGATCACGCGCAAGACCACGGACATGACGAGCACGCCCATCCGACCGGATGGAGACGCTACGTCTATTCGACCAACCACAAGGACATCGGCACGATGTACCTGATCTTCGCGGTCATCGCCGGCGTCATCGGTGCCGCGATGTCGATCGCGATCCGTGCCGAGCTGATGTATCCGGGCGTGCAGATCTTCCACGAGACGCACACTTACAACGTCTTCGTGACCTCCCACGGCCTGATCATGATCTTCTTCATGGTCATGCCGGCGATGATCGGCGGCTTCGGCAACTGGTTCGTGCCACTGATGATCGGCGCGCCCGACATGGCGTTCCCGCGCATGAACAACATCTCGTTCTGGCTGCTGCCGGCCTCGTTCGGGCTGCTGCTGATGTCGACCTTCGTCGAGGGTGAGCCGGGCGCCAACGGCGTCGGCGCCGGCTGGACCATGTATGTGCCGCTGTCGAGCTCGGGTCATCCCGGCCCGGCCGTCGACTTCGCGATCCTGTCGCTCCATCTGGCGGGCGCCTCGTCGATCCTCGGCGCCATCAACTTCATCACCACGATCTTCAACATGCGCGCGCCGGGCATGACCCTGCACAAGATGCCGCTGTTCGTGTGGTCGATCCTGGTGACGGTGTTCCTGCTGCTGTTGTCGCTGCCGGTGCTTGCCGGTGCGATCACCATGCTGCTCACCGACCGCAATTTCGGCACGACCTTCTTCGCGCCCGACGGCGGCGGCGACCCCGTGCTGTTCCAGCACCTGTTCTGGTTCTTCGGCCATCCCGAAGTGTACATCCTGATCCTGCCCGGCTTCGGCATGATCAGCCAGATCGTCTCCACCTTCTCGCGCAAGCCCGTGTTCGGCTATCTCGGCATGGCCTACGCCATGGTCGCGATCGGCGGCATCGGCTTCGTGGTGTGGGCGCACCACATGTACACGGTCGGCATGTCGTCGGCGACGCAGGCCTATTTCGTCGCGGCGACGATGGTGATCGCGGTTCCGACCGGCGTGAAGATCTTCTCGTGGATCGCCACGATGTGGGGCGGCTCGATCGAATTCCGCGCGCCGATGATCTGGGCCGTGGGCTTCATCTTCCTGTTCACGGTCGGTGGCGTCACCGGCGTCGTGCTGGCGAATGCCGGCGTCGACCGCGTGCTCCAGGAGACCTACTACGTCGTCGCGCACTTCCACTACGTGCTGTCGCTCGGTGCGGTGTTCGCGATCTTCGCCGGCTGGTACTACTGGTTCCCGAAGATGACGGGCTACATGTACAATGAGACGCTGGCGAAGGCGCACTTCTGGGTCACCTTCATCGGCGTGAACCTGGTGTTCTTCCCGCAGCACTTCCTCGGCCTGTCGGGCATGCCGCGCCGCTACGTCGACTATCCCGACGCGTTCGCGGGCTGGAATCTGGTCTCGTCGGTCGGCTCCTACATTTCCGGCTTCGGCGTCCTGATCTTCCTCTATTGCGTGATCGATGCCTTTGCGAAAAAGGTGCCGGCTGGCGACAATCCGTGGGGTGCCGGCGCGACCACGCTGGAGTGGACGCTGCCCTCGCCGCCGCCCTTCCATCAGTTCGAAGTGCTGCCCCGCGTGCAGTAAGCGATCACCCGCGGCGCCCATGACGGGCGCCGCGGCTCCATAACGAAGCGAGTTGATTTAGTGTCCGTCCTCGACCAGAACGCCGTCGACATCAATCCCCGCATCTCCGAAGCGGAGGTGGGCGACTACATTGCGCTGCTCAAGCCGCGGGTGATGTCGCTGGTGATCTTCACCGCGCTGGTCGGAATGGCGATGGCGCCCGGGCATTTCCACCCGGTGCTGGCGATCACCTCGCTGCTCTGCATCGCCGTCGGCGCAGGCGCCTCCGGGGCGCTCAACATGGCGCTCGAAGGCGATATCGACGCCAAGATGTCGCGCACGGCGAACCGGCCGATTCCGCGTGGCCGCATCACCCGTCCCGAGGCGATGACGTTCGGCATGACGCTCGCCTTCTTCTCGGTGATGACGCTCGGCATCCTCGTCAACTGGATCGCGGGCGCGCTGCTCGCCTTCACCATCTTCTTCTACGTCGTGATCTACACGATGTGGCTGAAGCGCTGGACCGCGCAGAACATCGTGATCGGCGGCGCCGCCGGCGCGTTGCCGCCGGTGGTGGCCTGGGCCGCGGTAACAGGCACGGTCGACGTCGAGCCGCTGCTTCTCTTCGCCATCATCTTCTTCTGGACCCCGCCGCATTTCTGGGCGCTGGCGCTGTTCCGCTCGGACGATTACGCGCGCGCCGGCATTCCGATGCTGCCCAACGTCGCCGGTCCCGATGCGACCCGCCTCCAGATCCTGCTCTACACGATCGTGCTGATCGCGGTGGCCGCCGCGCCCTGGGCGCTCGGCTATTTCGACGCCGTCTACGGTGTCGTCTCGCTGATCCTCGGCGCCGGCATGCTGGTGCTCGCGATCAACGTCTATATGCGCCGCGAGCGCAGCCAGTCGTTGCGCGCCACGCGAAAACTGTTCGCCTTCTCCATCCTTTACCTGTTCGCGCTGTTTGCGACCCTGCTGGCCGAGGTCGTGTTCCGGGCGCTTGCTCCGATGGCAGGGGGCGCATGATCGCGGTGGCGGACAAACCCGAGCCAGATGGAATCGTCCTCACCGAGGCGCAGAAGAAGAGCCGCCGTCAGCGCTCGATCGCGATCGCGCTCGCGCTCGGCGTGCTCGTGGTGCTGTTCTTCGCCGTCACCATGGTCAAGGGACCGGCAGTTCTAGTCCGGCCGATGTAGGGAAAATGGATCACGAGCCGACCATATCGCGGGATCAGAGCCGGACGGCCAGGAAAGGCGTCGGTAAGGGCCTCGGTCGTGACGTGCTGGTCGCCTCGATCTGCGGCGGCGTGGTGGCGCTGATGGTCGGCGCCTCCTACGCGGCGGTGCCGTTCTACAACTGGTTCTGCCGCGCTACCGGTTTCAACGGCACGACCCAGGTCGCGACCGCCGCGCCGACCACCGGTCCGATCGCGCGGAAGATCGCGGTGCGCTTCGATTCCAACGTCGCGCCCGGTCTGCCCTGGAAGTTCGAGCCGGAGCAGAGCGAGATCGAGGTCAATATCGGCCAGGTCACGACCGTCTTCTACACCGTGACCAACCAGGCCGCGCGCACCACTGCCGGCCAGGCCGCCTACAACGTCGCGCCGCTGACGGTCGGGTCCTACTTCCAGAAGATCAACTGCTTCTGCTTCACCGAGCAGACCATGGCGCCCGGTGAGAAGCGCGAGATGCCGGTCGTGTTCTACGTCGATCCGTCGATCGCCGACGACCGCGAGAACGACGGGCTCAGCACGATCACGCTGTCCTACACGTTCTACCCGGTGAAAGATCCGGCGGTGAAGCCGCTCGCGTCCGGGGAAGGCGACAAACGCAAGGGAAATCTCTGACCGCCGGGCTCACGCTCTGGGGGTTGGACACAAGGGGATAAGTGCCGGACAGGCACGGGATTGAGGAGAGAGACCGCAAATGGCTACCGCGCAAGGCAAGCATCACGACTATCATCTGGTCGATCCCTCTCCCTGGCCGGCGGTCGGTTCGCTCTCGGCCTTCATCATGGCGGTCGGCGCGATCGCCTGGATGCACCACATGTTCTCGGCCGCGCCGATCGTGTTCGGCGTCGGCACCGTCGGCGTGCTCTACACCATGGCGAGCTGGTGGGGCGACGTGATCAAGGAAGCCCAGTACAAGGGCGACCATACCCGCGTCGTGCAGCTCCATCACCGCTACGGCATGATTCTGTTCATCGCCTCCGAGGTGATGTTCTTCGTCGCCTGGTTCTGGGCCTATTTCAACGCGGCGCTGTTTCCGGCCGACGCTGTCCACGCCACCCGCGATGCCGTGTTCGGCTGCGGCCTCGGCACCGCGGCCGGCGCCTGCGCGGTCCCCGGCACCTGGCCGCCCCACGGCATCGAGACCTTCGATCCCTGGCATTTGCCGCTCCTGAACACGCTGATCCTGCTCACCTCGGGCACCACGGTGACCTGGGCGCACCATGCGTTGCTCGAGAACGATCGTCAGGGCCTGAAATACGGCCTGATCCTCACCGTCGTGCTCGGCGCGCTCTTCACCTGCGTGCAGGCCTATGAGTACAGCCATGCGGCGTTCTCGTTCGCCGGCAACGTCTATGGCGCGACCTTCTTCATGGCGACCGGTTTCCACGGCTTCCACGTGCTGGTCGGCACCATCTTCCTGCTGGTCTGCCTGTTCCGTGCCTATGCCGGCCACTTCACGCCGAAGCAGCATCTCGGCTTCGAGTTCGCCGCCTGGTACTGGCACTTCGTCGACGTGGTCTGGCTGTTCCTGTTCCTCTGCATCTATGTGTGGGGACACGGCGCCGAGACCATGGCCCACGGCGCGCACTGAGCAGCTTTGGATCGATCAGAAAGGGCGGCCGCAGGGCCGCCCTTTCGCTTTTGCGCCGCCGGAAGTTTCGGCGGAAACTGTGATAGAGTCCGCCATCATGAATGACACCGCCGGTCCACCCAAGTCCGAAACCACCGTCCTGCAAAGCGCGATGCGCGGGCTGGCCTGCAAATGCCCGCGCTGCGGCCAGGGCAAGCTCTATGCGGGCTTCCTGACGCTCGCACCCTCCTGCGACCGCTGCGGCCTCGACTATGCCTTCATCGACACCGGCGATGGCCCGGCGATCTTCATCATCATGCTCGCCGGTGGGATCGTCGTTGCGTGCGCGCTGATCGTCGAGGTCAAGTACCAGCCGCCGTACTGGCTGCATGCCGTGCTGTGGCTGCCGCTGATCCTCGCCACCACGCTCTTGCCGCTGCGCGCGATGAAGTCGTTGCTGATCGCGCTGCAATTCCACCACAAGGCAGCGCCGGGCCGGCTGGTCGACCGCGCGAAATGAACGCGACTGCGCGCAAGCCTCGCGTGGCCGGCTTTGCGCTGTTCACGCTTCTCCTGACGGCCGCCTTCGTTGCCCTCGGCGTCTGGCAATTGCAGCGCCGGACCGCCAAGCACGCGCTGATCGCAGCACTCACCGAGCGTCTGGCGGCGGCACCCATCGCGCTGCCGCCGCCCGCACAATGGGCTGCGCTGAATCCCGCGCGCGACGAATTCCGCCGTGTCAGCTTCACCGCGACCTACGCCGCCTCGCCCGATGCGATGGTCTATTCATCCGGCTCGGCCGTACGCAAGGACGCTTCCGGTCCCGGCACCTGGGCCTTCCTGCCGGCGCGGCTTCCGAGCGGCGAGATGGTCGTGATCGATGCCGGCTTCGTCGAGAACACGATGCAGGATCGCAGCGTCGAGGATCGCGCGGTGAAGAAGCTCGTGACCGGGCAGCCGGTCACGCTCACCGGCTATCTGCGCTTTCCCGAGCCGCCGGGCTGGCTGACGCCGGCGGAGAGCCGCGACAAGCGGCTCTGGTTCGTGCGCGATCATGTGGCGATCGCGAGCGCGCTCGGCTGGGGCACGGTTGCGCCGTTCTACATCGATCTGGAGCAGCCCGCGCCCGAAAATGGCATCCCGCGTCCGGGTCCGCTCGACGTGCATCTGAAGGACGATCACCTGCAATACGCCGTCACCTGGTTCGCGCTTGCAGGCGCGGTGCTGATCGCGTTCGGCGTCTGGGTGAGGGGACGTCGCCCGGGCTGAATCTTCCGTAGGTTCCCGCGAGGAACCCGGTATCACCCGGGGTTTACCATTCAGCGCGTATTCACGAGTGTGGTCCTAAGCCGCATGCAAAATTTCGCGGCAGACAGGATTGCGGCGTGAGCGATTTCGATCAGATGGGAATTGTCGTCGATTGGGTGGATGCCTGCCGGAAGGGCGACCTCACGACGCTGCTCGACCTCTATGCGGACGACGCCCAGGTCGAATGCACGTGCAACGGCACGCAGCGTTATCGCGGCCGAGACGAGCTCGAAACCTACTGGGGGCCGCGGCTCAGCGCATTCTCATCGGCCGGCTTCGGTCTCGAGGAGATCCATCCCGTGCCTGATGGCGTCGATCTCGAATATTCCGTCGCAGGCGCGCTGCGCATTTACGCCTCGTTTCGCTTCAGTGCGGAAGGCAAAATCGACAGCACGCTGTGCGCGCCGGCGCGACAGAACGCGCATCACGGCTGCGCGTGCTAGCTTTGCGCCGGCTCGTCGCGCGTCCTTTGCACGGGCAGACGGCAGCGCACATAGGTTCGTTCATCCGCGCGCAGCAATGACAGCGATCCGCTGAGCGCGCGCACGCGCTCGTGCATGCCGGTCAGACCCCGGCCGAACACGTTGCCCTCGAGAAATCCCCCGCCGTCGTCGGAGATCTCGATGGCGAGCGCGTCGCCTGAAATGGCCGCCTGCACATGGGCATTGCGTGCTGCGGCATGGCGCAGCACATTGGTCAGCGCCTCCTGGATCACGCGATAGACGGTCTGGGCCAGCGGCCCGTCGAGCCCGTTGAGACCAGGATCGACCGTGGCGGTCAGCCCGATATGCGGGGCCTGCTTGCGAAAGTTCCGGAGCAGCGTCTGCACGCTGGTTTCCAGCCCCAATTCCTCGATATAGAGCGGCCGCAGCCGGTCGAGGATGCGGCGGTTGGTCTGCTGGAGCGCTTCGACCGATTGCAGCACCTCCTGCGCCGTATTGCCGAGATGTCCCACCGGCGGCGAAGCCTCGATCAGGGCGATCGTGCCGGCGCGGATGCTGAACAGCAGCGGGCCGAGCTCGTCGTGCAGCTCGCGGGCGAGATCGCGCCGCTCGTCGTCCTGGAGCGACACCAGGCGGTGCAGCAGGTCGCGATTGTCCTGGCTTAGTCGCGCGAGCGTCGCCGCCAGCGCATTGGCCTCCTCGCAGCTCTGCCGGATCTCCGGCGGCCCTGCCACCGGGATCGGCGTCGCATAATCGCCGCGCCGTATTCGCGTGAGGCCTGCGCCCAGATTTTGCAGGGGGCGCAGTGCCGATTCCGCGAAGAGATAGGCGATCGTTCCGGTCAGCACCGTCAGCACGGCGATGAGGCTCGTCAGCGCCAGAAAACCGATCCATTTCTCGAACAGGTCGGCCGACAGGTCGGGCAGGAACACGAGATCGCCGACCCGCTTGCCGTCGATGATCAGCGGGGACGCTGCGTCCATGTCCGGGATGGTGAGCAGGTCGATGAACCATTGCGGCACGCTATGCGGCTTGCGCGGACCGGCCGTTGGCGAGGGCTCGGGACCCGCTTCGACAGGACGGAATTGGATATCGGAGGAGGTGCCCAAAGAATGGACAAAGGCGTCGAGCGTCTGCCGCGGATTGTCCGAGGCGCGCAGGGTGTTGTTGAGCGCCGCGGCGACCGCTCGGGCCGAATGTCGCCCCAATTCGTTCTCGTCGGCCAGCTGGCCGGTCGCAAAGCTCTGGAGCAGCACGCCGCCCATGACCAGCGCGGCGAGGAAGCTCACGCCGAGCGGAAGAAACAGTTGGGTTCTGAACGACAGGTGTTGCCACATTAGTTCAATTCTAACGCGTCCCGGCGGATTTCTCTCTTTCCATTTGTTCCCGCCGGTCTATGAGTTGAAAAACCAGAGAGCGCGCGATGCAAGATACCGCCAAGCCGGCGACCAGGGTCCTGATCGTCGACGACCATCCTGTGGTGCTGTCGGGTTGCCGCACCCTGTTCGCATCCGACCATTCGATCCGCATCGACGAGGCGACGGACGCCAAATCCGGCCATCGCGCCTATATCAGCAAGCGGCCCGACGTCACCGTGATCGACATCAGCCTGCCCGATGTCTCCGGCTTCGAGCTGATGCGGCGGATCCGCAAGGACGATCCTGATGCCAAGATCATCATGTTCAGCATGAACGACGATCCGGCTTTCGTGGTGCGGGCGGTCGAGCTCGGGGCGCAGGGCTATGTCTCCAAGGGCGATGATCCCCGGATCCTGCTGAAAGCGGTGCGCAAGGTGGTCGCGGGCGACAATTTCATCTCGCCGCAGCTGGCGGAGGCCGTGACGTTCTCCGGTGCCGCGATCAAGGCCAATCCGGCCTCGCAGATGACGCCGCGGGAGCTCGAGATCCTCCGCCTGCTCGGGCGCGGCGACAAGATCGTCGAGGTCGCCGAGGCGCTTGGGATCTCCTACAAGACGGTCGCCAACACCACCTCCCTGCTCAAGCAGAAGTTGGGGGCCAAGAACCATTCCGACCTGATCCGGATTGCGGTGGAAATCGGCATGAACTGACGTCCCGCCCGCGACCGAACCGGCTGCTCCAGGATGCAGCGGTTCGGCCGACGGATCGGCGACTCCGCCGGCCGGGCAATGCGTGGCCGACGGCGGACGCTATCCGCCGACACAATGGACTGCGGCTGCGTTCGTTCCTGCCGCGATCAAGGGTTCAGGAAGAAATGGCAAAGCCGGCCTTGTGGCCAGTATGCGGACGGGTATGCGGCGTTCATACGCGTCGGGAAAAACAGGAACATTTGTCGTCGCGCCCGGTTTTCGCCCTTGACGGTCTGAGGACAGGCGACGAAAGCTTGCGCGAGCAGTTTTAGCGGGCAGGCGCCCCGGACGAGCCAAACCGGTCTGCACATATCAACGACAGACCTTCCAAGAGAGGGCTGCGGCATTGCCGCAGCCCTTTTCGTTGCAAAGGGTGCGGGCGGGAAGCGGTTTCCCGATGCCGCAAAACACTTTATGGTGGCCCAAAGCCTCTGGCTGTTAATCAGGAATATCGTGAAATCAAAGGCTTACGGATCAAGCTTCGGCTTGGCCGGCCTTTGGAGGGCAGTTTGACTCGTTATATCTCGACCCGGGGCGAGGCCCCCGAACTCGGCTTCTGCGACGTGATGCTGACCGGGCTTGCCCGCGACGGTGGCCTGTATGTGCCGGCGACATGGCCGCAGCTCTCGGCTGACACGATCGCCGGCTTCTTCGGCCGCCCGTATTGGGAGGTCGCCGTCGACGTGATCCGTCCCTTCGCGGGAGGCGAGATCACGGACGCCGAGCTCGGCCGGATGGCGAACGAGGCCTACGCCACCTTCCGCCATCCCGCGGTGGTGCCGCTGCGCCAGATGTCGCCGCACCAGTTCGTGCTGGAGCTGTTCCACGGCCCGACGCTCGCCTTCAAGGACGTGGCGATGCAGCTCATCTCGCGGCTGATGGACCATGTGCTCGCCAAGCGCGGCCAGCGCACCACCATCGTGGTCGCAACCTCCGGCGACACCGGCGGCGCTGCGGTCGAAGCCTTCGCGGGGCTGGAGAACGTCGATCTCATCGTACTGTTCCCGCACGGCCGCATCTCCGAGGTGCAGCGGCGGATGATGACGACGACGGGCGCGGCCAACGTGCATGCGCTCGCCATCGAAGGCACGTTCGACGACTGCCAGGCCCTCGTGAAGGGAATGTTCAACAACCATCGCTTCCGCGATGCGACCTCGCTGTCCGGCGTCAATTCCATCAACTGGGCGCGTATCGTTGCCCAGGTGGTCTATTACTTCACCTCCGCCGTTGCCGCCGGTGCGCCGGCGCGCGCGGTGGACTTCGTCGTGCCGACCGGCAATTTCGGCGACATCTTTGCCGGCTACGTCGCCAAGCGCATGGGTCTGCCGGTGCGGACCCTGCGCATCGCCGCCAACGTCAACGACATCCTGGCGCGGACGCTGAAGACCGGCATCTACGAGGTGCGCGAGGTGCACGCCACGGCGTCGCCGTCGATGGACATCCAGATCTCCTCGAACTTCGAGCGGCTGCTGTTCGAAGCCGGCCGGCGCGATGCGGCCGGTGTGCGCCGTCTCATGGATTCGCTGAAGCAGTCCGGGCGCTTCGTGCTGCCCGATGCGACGCTCGCCGCGATCCGCGAGGAGTTCGACGCCGGGCGCGCCGACGAGACCGAAACCGCGGCCGCGATCCGCGCCGCCTGGCGTGAGGCGGGCGAGCTGGTCGATCCCCATACTGCGGTCGCGCTCGCGGTCGCCGATCGCGACACCACCGACACCACGGTGCCCAGCATCGTGCTCTCCACCGCGCATCCGGCCAAATTCCCCGACGCGGTCGAAGCGGCCTGCGGCCAGCGGCCGCAACTGCCGGCCTGGCTCGACGGCCTCATGACCAAATCCGAACACATGAAGGTGATGAACAACGATCAGGCCGAGGTCGAGCGGTTCGTGCTGTCGGTCAGCCGTGCCGCAAAACAGGGAGTTGCCGGATGAGCGTCGAGATCTCCAAGCTTGCGTCCGGCCTCACCGTCGTCACCGACAAGATGCCCCATCTCGAGACTGCGGCGCTCGGGGTCTGGGCCGGCGTCGGCGGACGCGACGAGAAGCCCAACGAGCACGGTATCTCGCATCTGCTGGAGCACATGGCGTTCAAGGGCACGACGAAGCGCTCGTCGCGCGAGATCGTCGAGGAAATCGAGGCGGTCGGCGGCGACCTCAATGCCGGCACCTCGACCGAGACCACGTCCTATTATGCGCGGGTGCTGAAGGCCGACGTGCCGCTGGCGCTCGACGTGCTCGCCGACATCCTGGCCAATCCCGCCTTCGAGCCCGACGAGCTGGAGCGCGAGAAGAACGTCATCGTGCAGGAGATCGGTGCCGCGCAGGACACGCCCGACGACGTCGTGTTCGAGCATCTCAACGAGCTCTGCTATCCCGACCAGCCGATGGGCCGCTCGCTGCTCGGCACCGCCAAGACGCTGCGCGCCTTCAACCGCGACATGCTGCGCGGCTATCTGTCGACGCATTATCGCGGGCCCGACATGGTGGTGGCGGCCGCCGGCGCGGTCGATCACAGCCAAGTGGTCGCCGAGGCCGAGAAGCGCTTTGCGAGCTTCGAGGGGACGCCGGGCCCGAAGCCGCAGGCCGCCCAGTTCGGCAAGGGCGGCGCCAAGGTCGTGCATCGCGAGCTCGAGCAGGCGCATCTGACGCTGGCGCTGGAAGGTGTGCCGCAGAACGATCTGTCGCTGTTCTCGCTCCAGGTCTTCACCAACATCCTCGGCGGCGGAATGTCGTCGCGGCTGTTCCAGGAGGTGCGCGAGAAGCGCGGCCTCTGCTACTCGATCTACAGCTTCCACGCGCCCTATACCGATACCGGCTTCTTCGGCCTCTACACCGGTACCGATCCGGCCGATGCGCCGGAGATGATGGAAGTCGTGGTCGACGTCATGAATGATTCGGTGGAGACCCTGACCGAGGCCGAGATTGCACGGGCCAAGGCGCAGATGAAGGCGGGCCTCCTGATGGCGCTGGAGAGCTGCTCCTCCCGTGCCGAGCAGCTCGCCCGCCACGTCCTGGCCTATGGCCGGCCGCAGACGGTGCAGGAGCTGGTGGCCCGGATCGACGCCGTCAGCGTCGAATCGACCCGGGACGCGGCGCGTGCACTGCTTTCGCGCAGCCGCCCTGCGGTTGTCGCATTAGGCAGTGGCAGGGGTCTGGACACGGCGGTGTCTTTTGCGGAAGGATTGACCCGGGCACGTGCCAAGGCGCGACTGCATTAGGAGCCGCGCGTGGGCTGATCCGCCCCGGGAAGCATCACCATGGCCCTCTTTCGCCTGCCATCCAGTGGACCCGCCGCCCTCGCGCCGCGCGGCAACGGGCTTTTGCTGCGTGCACCGCAGATGTCGGACTTCCTGCAATGGGCTCACTTGCGCGAGTCCAGCCGCGATTACCTGACGCCCTGGGAGCCGATCTGGCCGTCGGACGATCTGACGCGCTCCGGCTTTCGCCGCCGCCTGCGCCGCTATTCCGAGGATATCGCCGCGGACCGTTCCTACCCCTTTCTGATCTTCCGTGAGCTCGACGGCGCCATGGTCGGCGGCATCACGCTCGCCAATGTCCGGCGCGGCATCGTCCAGGCCGGCACCATCGGCTATTGGGTCGGCCAGCCCCACGCCCATCGCGGCTACATGACGGCAGCGCTGCGGGTGCTGCTGCCGACGCTGTTCGGCGAACTCAACCTGCACCGGGTCGAGGCTGCCTGCATCCCCACCAATGCACCGTCGATCCGGGTGCTGGAGAAGTGCGGCTTCTCCCGGGAAGGGCTGGCGCGCCGCTATCTCTGCATCAACGGGGTCTGGCAGGACCATTTGCTGTTCGGTCTGCTGCACGAGGATTTCCGCGGCTGAGCCGGTCGGTTCGTACGGCCAAAGTCTCCGGCGTCCTGCCTTTTGCTGCCTTGGGTTCGCCGATTTTGGCGATATAACGCGGCGGGAAGGCTGGCGATCGGCCGGATTGTTGTCATGGAGTATGGGCGTTGATGTTGCACGAGCTTCGGTCATCGCGGAATGCGTTGCGGCGGGGGACAGCGGTCGCGCTGGCGTTGTCGGTTGCGTTCGCGTCCGTCTCGCCGGTGGCGGCCCAGTCGTTGAGCGACCGCTTCAAGAGCCTGTTCGGCGGCAAGTCCGACGAGCCGGCCCAGCCCAAGCCGGCGCCTGCGCCCGGACAGCCGGCCGACGACGATGTCGATTGCCCGCAGGTCACGGTGCGCGCCGGCGCCTCTACCTATGCGGTCGGAGCCACCGGCAAGCCGGCCGTCGGCAATGAGGTCCGCTTCCAGGCCACCATCACCAAGATGGCGCGTGAATGCGTGCGCAACGGCGGCGACATCACGGCCCGGATCGGCGTCCAGGGCCGCGTCATCGCCGGTCCCGCCGGCGCGCCTGCTAGCGTCGAGGTTCCGCTGCGCGTCGCGGTGGTGCAGGGCGGCGTCGGCGAGAAGGTAATCGCCTCGAAGGCCTATCGGACCACGGTCGGGATGTCGGAAGGCGGCAGCGTGCCCTTCACCTTCGTCGCCGAAGATCTGTCCTATCCGATCCCGTCGGCCGCGACCGCCGATTCCTACGTCTTCTACGTCGGCTTCGACCCGCAGGCGCTGTCGCCCGAGCCGAAGGCAAAGCCGAAGAAGAAGTAGGGTCTCGATCTCGGCTGGCACCGCAATTTCAGCTGTCATCACCCGCGAAAGCGGGTGATCCAGTATTCCAGAGACGTCAGCGGTCTACGGAAGGGCCGCGGCGTACTGGATGCCCCGCCTTCGCGGGGCATGACATCCAATTTGCGGCCACGGCGCCCGACAAACAAAAAAGCCGGCGCTCATCGCGCCGGCTTTTTGATTGATGAGGCGTTCGCACTCAGTTCAGCTTCTGCCGAACTTCGCTGATGCTCTTGGCGAGCAGGTCGTCGGCGACCTGGCCCTTGACCGACTGCGACAGGATCGTGGAGGCGGCCTGGACGGCGGCTTCCGCGGCTGCGGCACGGACATCGGCCACCGCCTGGGCCTCGGCGAGCGCGATCTTGCTCTCCGCGGTCTTGGTTCTGCGGGCCACGAAGTCTTCCATCTTCGCCTTGGCCTCGGTCGCGATGCGCTCGGCTTCGACCTTGGCGTTGGCGATGATGTCGGCAGCCTCGCGCTCGGCCGTGGCACTGCGCGCCTTGTAGTCGGCGAGCACCTTGGCCGCCTCCTGCTTGAGGCGCGTCGCGTCGTCGAGCTCGGCCTTGATGCGCGCGGCGCGATGGTCGAGCGCGGTCATCGCAGACTTGAAGACCCCGAGATAGCCGAACACGACCATCAGGATCACGAAGGCGATGGCGACCCAGGTTTCAGGATCGAAGAACATCTCGATTAACCTTTCAGGGACGCATCGACCGCGGCATTCACTGACGCGGCATCGGGAACGACGCCGGTGAGCTGCTGCACGATCTGGCCTGCCGCATCGGCCGCGATGCCGCGGACGTTGCTCATGGCGGCTGTGCGGGTCGAGGCGATGGTCTTCTCCGCCCCGGCGAGCTTGGCCGCCAGCTGCTCTTCCAGGGCCTTGCGCTCGGCTTCCGCCTGCGCATTCGCCTTGTCGCGGGATTCATTGCCGATCGCCTGCGCCCGCGAACGCGCCGAAGCGAGTTCGCTTTCATAGGCCTTCAGCGCCGCGTCGGACTGGTCCCTCAGCGTCTGCGCCTCGGCGAGGTCACCCTCGATCTTGTTCTGACGCGCTTCGATCGCCCCGCCGACCTTCGGCAGAGCGAGCTTGGACACGATCACGTAAAGCACGACGAAGAAGATCGCGAGCGACACCAGCTGCGAAGCATAAGTGCTGCTCTCGAACGGCGGAAAGCCACCACCGTGACCGCCTTCGGCCCCGGTGTGGGCGCCCGCCGCTGGACCCTTCGCCCCGCCATGACTCTCAGCCATGGAGTACTCCTGTTGCTGTCATGCGCGCCGCTTCGGTCGAAGCGGCGCGAAGAACGTCGTCCTCAGAGCGGAACGAACAGCAGCAGCAGCGCGATCAGCAGCGAGAAAATGCCGAGCGCTTCGGTCACGGCGAAGCCGAAGATCAGGTTGCCGAACTGGCCCTGAGCGGCCGAGGGGTTGCGAACGGCCGCGGCGAGGTAGTTGCCGAAGATCACGCCCACGCCGACGCCCGCACCGCCCATGCCGATGCATGCGATGCCCGCGCCGATAAGTTTTGCTGCTGCCGGATCCATTTTAGACTCCTTGGAAGAAAGATTGGGTTGTGGGTGGAAATTCCCCGGACCGCTCAGTGTCCCGGATGAATGGCGTCGTTGAGGTAGATGCAGGTCAGGATCGCAAACACATAGGCTTGCAGGAACGCGACCAGAATCTCGAGGGCGTACAGCGCGACCGTGAGCGCCAGCGGCAGCACGCCGCCGACCCAGCCGAGGGCGCCGAGCGAGAAGCCGAGCATGGCGACGAAGCCCGCGAACACCTTCAGCGCGATGTGGCCGGCCAGCATGTTGGCGAAGAGACGGACGCTGTGGGAGACCGGCCGCAGGAAGAACGACAGGATCTCGATGAACATCACCAGCGGCAGGATGTAACCGGGGACGCCGTGGGGCACGAAGATCGAGAAGAATTTCAGGCCGTTCTTGGCAACGCCGTAGATCAGGACCGTGAAGAAGACCAGCAGCGCCAGGGCTGCCGTCACAATCAGATGGCTCGAGATCGTGAAGGTATAGGGAATGATGCCGATCAGGTTCGAGACGCAGATGAACATGAACAGCGAGAAGATCAGCGGGAAGAACTTCATGCCTTCCGAGCCGGCGGTCGAACGGATGGTCGACGCGACGAACTCGTAGGAGATCTCGGCGACCGACTGAAGGCGCCCGGGAACCAGCTGCGCGCCGCTGGCAAGCATCAGCAGCGAGATGATCGCCACGGCGATCAGCATGTAGAGCGATGAATTGGTGAAGGCGATCGTCTGATGGCCGATATGGCCGATCGTGAAGAGAGGCTCGATGTTGAACTGGTGGATCGGGTCGATTTTCATCAGCGCGGCATCTCTTGGTCTGCCGGGCAATGCCGGCGGGTCTCGGTCTGCCGGCCGGGCCGGCCCGTACCGGCAAAGCCGGCACGATCATTCCTCTCCTGAGCGGATCGCTTAAGAACCACCGCGCCTGTTTTGACCTGCCCCTGCCGTTCTCACCACATTCACCACGCCGGCGACGAAGCCCAGCAGCAGGAACACGATAAATCCGAAAGGCGACGTCGACAGCAAGCGGTCGAAACCCCAGCCAATCCCCGCTCCGACGACGACCCCGGCGACCAACTCCGAAGATAACCGGAAACCAAGCGCCATCGCCGAGGCTCTGGCCGCTCTGTCTCCATCGTCACCTGCGGGTTGCTCGGTCTTGACGTGGCGGCCGCGAAGTTCGGACAACCGCTGATCAAGATTTCCGAGCCGTTCGGAAAGCGCAGCTTCCTCGGGCGATCTATCGCGATCTCCATTCTCGCCGTGTCCCGTGCCCTGTGTCATGCAACGAAGACCCGAAACGCCGCGGCTGAATGGAAATTACGCCCGCCACCCTCAAAAGCCGCGCGGACCATACTGATGGCCCATAATCAAGTCAAGCCAAGTCACGATTGCGTCGCTTTCCGTTATGTGTCTGATTTATTTGACGATATCGGCGCACGCGGCAGCGCTGCACACAGCGTGACGCCGCACCGCAGCAGCTCCTCTCATGATCGGTGGATGCGGTCGCCATTTCGCCGTGCTGCCGGGATCAAACGGGCGGCCGTAATCGTTGATTCCGGGCGAGTGTTTTTGGCGGCGGATGGCCTTGCCGGGGTGTAGAATTGCAGATGTGCCACCTGCGCGGCGTGGCGGAGAGTGCGATGAGACCAGCGACGTCGTCCACAACATCATGGCTTTCGGCAGCGGCGCTGGCCGCGGTGATGGCCAGCAGCGGCGGTCTCGTTGCCGCGCAATCCGCGCCCGACGGCGAAAACGGCCGCTACAGCATGACGCCGATCCCCGATGGCGTGCTGCGGCTCGACACCCGCACCGGCACGGTGTCGACCTGCACCAAGAACGGCGCCGGCTGGGCCTGCTACGCGGTGCCCGACGAGCGTGCCGCGCTCGACGCCGAGATCGGCCGGCTCCAGACCGAAGTCGAGAAGCTGAAGGGACAGCTCGCGGCGGGACCGACCGTGTCGGGCAAGATCGACGAGGCGCTGCCGAAATCCGACCCGCTCAAGAAAGCCGATCCGAAGGTCGCCGAGGGCGACCGCAAGATCGAGATCCCGCTGCCAAGCGACCAGGACGTCGATCGTGTGATGTCGTTCCTGGAAAAGGCCTGGCGTCGGCTGATCGACATGGCCAACCGCGTGCAGAAGGACGTGTCGGGGAGGATCTGAGTTTGTCGTCCTGGCGAAAGCCAGGACCCATACGGCGCGGCCTCTCGGTTCATTCTCGAAGCGCGTTGCCACCTTTTGCCGTCACGCGCATTCGGGGTAATGGGTCCTGGCTTTCGCCAGGACGACGTTACGAGAGAACCTCCATGACATCAGCCAGATCCGTAACCCGCTCGGCGCCATCCTCGGTGCAAGCCACCATTATCTCATCGTCGCTGCTCACCGTACAGACGCAGGGGCGCGGCTTCACTGATCTCACCAGCGAAGCTATGAAATTCATCAATGAGGCTCACGCGCGCGAAGGCGCGCTGACGCTGTTCATCCGTCACACCTCGGCGTCCCTGACGATCCAGGAGAACGCCGATCCGTCCGTCCTCGTCGATCTCACCACCGCGCTATCCAGGCTCGCGCCGGAGAACGCCGGCTGGACCCACGACACCGAGGGGCCGGACGACATGCCCGGACATATCAAGACCATGCTGACGCAGACTTCGCTTCAGGTCCCGGTCCTGGACGGCAGGCTCGCGCTTGGCACCTGGCAGGCGATCTATCTGATCGAGCATCGCGCCCGCCCGCACCGGCGCGAGGTGGTGCTGCAATTCATCGGCGCCAATCAGTAGGCAGAAAACAAAACCGGCCGCGGAGACCGCGGCCGGTTGGTGTTGGTTGATCGGTGCTTGCGATCAGGTCGCCTTGATGTCCACGTCCTTGGTCTCGGGCAGGAACAGGAAGCCGATCACGACGGTGATGGACGCGAAGATGACCGGATACCAGAGACCCGCGTAGATGTCGCCGGTCGAGGCCACGATGGCGAAGGCGGTCGCCGGCAACAGGCCGCCGAACCAGCCGTTGCCGATGTGGTAGGGCAGCGACATCGAGGTGTAGCGGATGCGGGTCGGGAACAGTTCGACCAGCATCGCGGCGATCGGGCCGTACACCATGGTGACGAAGATCACGAGGATGAACAGCAGTCCGATGGTCGCGGCCACCTGCGGACGGAAGATGTCGAACGGATGCGCCATCTTCACGATGCCGGCGTCGCCGGTCTTCGGGTAGCCGGCGGCCTGCACGGCGGCGAGAACCGCAGGATTGCTGTCCTTGGCGTTCGTGTAGGCAACTTCCTTGCCGTTGACCATCACCTTCACGCCGGAGCCGGCCGCACCCGATGTCGTCGAGTACTTGACCGACGACTGGGCGAGGAAGGCGCGTGCGGTGTCGCAGGGCGCGGTGAAGACGCGGGTGCCGACCGGGTTGAACAGGTCGCCGCAGCCTGCGGGATCGGCCACCACCTCGACCTTGGTCTGCTCGATGGCCTTTTCCAGCGCCGGGTTGGCGTTGGAGGTGATCATCTTGAAGATCGGGAAGAAGGTCAGTGCCGCGATCAGGCAGCCGCCGAGGATGATCGGCTTGCGGCCGATCTTGTCGGAGAGCATGCCGAACACGATGAAGAAGCCGGTGCCGAGCAGCAGCGACCAAGCGATCAGGAGGTTGGCGGTGTAGCCGTCGACCTTCAGGATCGATTGCAGGAAGAACAGCGCGTAGAACTGGCCGGTGTACCAGACCACGCCCTGGCCCATCACGCCGCCGAGCAGCGCGAGCAGCACCAGCTTGCCGTTCTGCCAGTTGCCGAAGGCTTCCGTCAGCGGCGCCTTCGAACTCTTCCCCTCGTCCTTCATCTTCTGGAAGATCGGCGATTCGTTGAGGCGGAGCCGGATCCAGACCGAGATGCCGAGCAGCAGCACCGAGACCAGGAACGGGATGCGCCAGCCCCAGGCCGCGAAGTCGGCTTCGCCGATCGCGGAGCGGGTGAACAGGATCACCAGCAGCGACAGGAACAGGCCGAGCGTTGCCGTGGTCTGGATGAAGGAGGTGTAGTAGCCGCGCTTGCCGTTGGGGGCATGCTCCGCGACATAGGTCGCCGCACCGCCATATTCACCGCCGAGCGCGAGACCCTGGGCAAGGCGCAGCGCGATCAGGATGATCGGGGCCGCGATGCCGATCGTCGCCGCATTCGGCAGCAGGCCGACGATGAAGGTCGACAGACCCATGATCAGGATGGTGACGAGGAAGGTGTATTTCCGGCCGACGATGTCGCCGATGCGGCCGAACACGATCGCGCCGAACGGGCGCACCAGGAAGCCCGCGGCGAATGCCAGCAGCGCGAAGATATCGCGGGTTGCCGGCGGGTAGGCCGAGAAGAACTGCGCGCCGATAATGCTGGCCAGCGAGCCGTAAAGGTAAAAATCGTACCACTCGAAGACGGTACCCAGCGAGGAGGCGAGAATGACGAACCGTTCGTCCTTCGTCATCCCTCCCACGCCAGCTTGAGACACAGCCATTGTCGACATGTTGAGTCGCTCCCCGAAAAATGCGTTTCCTCGCGCCCCAGACGCCCGGTCATGCCGGATCAACCCAGGTCTTGGCTCCAAGGTAACATCGGCGTGAAACCCGCCCCAATACGACTTTCGGCCTTGCGCGCTGACGCGCGCCTGACGGCGCGGTATCGGGCGCCGCTGCGCAGCCGCGAAGACTTCCGGATTAACCCCTTTGCAGCAAAGGGATAATGTGCACTTGCATGCCACGGCCGGTCAGGGAAGAATTGGCCAGCCGTGGCATCGACTCGCCAGCCGGTAGCGAATGACAGCAAGAGAACGATGAACGCTCCCTCGACCCATCTCGTCATTGCCGATGATCATCCCCTGTTCCGCGATGCGCTGCGGCAGGCGGTGGCGAGCGTCCTGACCTCGGCCAGGATCGACGAGGCCGGATCGTTCGAGGATCTGACCAAGCTGCTGGAGCAGACCTCCGACGTCGACCTGATCCTGCTCGATCTCTCGATGCCCGGGATCTCCGGCTTTTCCGGCCTGATCTATCTGCGCGCGCAATATCCGGCGATCCCGGTGGTGATCGTCTCGGCCTCCGACGACAGCGCCACGATCCGCCGTTCGCTTGATTTCGGCGCCTCCGGTTTCATCCCCAAGCGTTTCGGCGTCGAGACGCTGCGCGACGCCATCCTCAAGGTGATGGAGGGGGACGTCTGGGTTCCCGCCGACACCGACCTGTCGGCCGCCACGGACCCCGACATGACGCGCCTGCGCGACCGCCTGGTGACGCTGACGCCGCAGCAGGTGCGGGTGCTGATGATGCTGTCGGAAGGGCTGCTCAACAAGCAGATCGCCTACGAGCTCGGCGTCTCCGAGGCGACCATCAAGGCGCATGTCTCGGCGATCCTGCAGAAGCTCGGGGTCGAGAGCCGGACCCAGGCCGTGATTGCGGCGGCGAGGATCGCCGGCGGCCAGTGGAAGCAGGGCACGTCGACGGGGTGAGCCCGCTACAGTGTGGCCAGGAGCGCGCTGGCCGCCCTGATATCCACCGTCTCGGAACCTTCGACGAAGCCTTCGAGCGCCGCCTGGAGCAATAGCTTTGCGTCCTCGCGGCCGTGCCGTTCGGCAAGCAGCTGCACAAGATCAATCGCCGCTCGCAGCTCCCAGGCTTTCGCAGCCTTGCCCCGGCTGAGCTCCAGCGACTGCATGAGGCAGGTCTCCGCTTCCCCGGTTTTCGGCTCCGGGAGCGACAGCAACACCTTGGCCCTCATGCGCAGCAATTCGGGCATATAGAGATGATCGCCGCCTTGTTCGACGAGGCGGATCGCATCGTCGACCAGGTGCGCGCTCTGCTCGACCTGCCCCAGTGCCAACAAGCCCTGGACCAGCGCGATGTTGAATGTCGTGGTAAGCAGCTCGTAACCGGCATCGTGAAGCTCGAGCAGGCAGGCCCTTATCGTCTCGACGCCGCCTGCGGCGTCGCCGCGCCGGATCGCCAGCTCGCCTTTGACGCCGCGGCCGACCGAGAGATAAGGGCCCATCGAACGCGAGGTGGCATGCGCGATGAAGTGGTCGATGCTCTCTTCCGCATCGTCGAGCTCGCCGCTCCAGAGATCGATCGAGACCAGCCATATCAGCGCGATGCAGAGCGTGATCGGATGGTCCATCTGCGCGGCCTCGGTGATCGTCCGTCGCGCCAGCTGCCGCGCATCCCCGGGCCGGCCCTGCAGCCAAAGCTCTCGCGCGAGCGAGATGCCGGCCCGGTTGCGGTGATCGAAGCCATGGACCGTGCTGGTCCGTTCGGTACCCGGACCCTGCCAGGCAGCCTCCAGCATGTTCAGTGCGTCGCGGTGCTCGCCGGCCAGATGCAGCGAGACACCCAGGAGCGAATGGGCCAGTCCGAGGGACGCGGCATCGCCCAGCGTTTCGGCGACTGTGAGGCTCTGCCGTGCGTAACCAAGCGCGGCATCGAACTGCCCCATCCGCTCGTGGAAGATATGCATGCGGCCGAGCAGCTGAAGCTGGTTCGGCGCGTCGCCGCGCGCCTCCGCGATCGCAAGGCTTCTGCTCAATGCGCCGCGCGCCGCTTCGCTGCCGCCGCGCGTGAACATCAGGGTCAGTCCCAGGGCGGCCTGGATGTGCATTTCCTCGGCGCCGCCGCGCGTGGACGGATCGATCGCCAGCAGCGCCCGTTCCGACCAGCGCCGGCATTCGATCAGCAGTGACATTGCGAGAAAGATGGGAGCTGCCGCGGCGGCGAGCGCAATGCCGATGCCCGCCTCGCCGTTCGCGCCAAAGCACCAGTCCAGCGCGGCGCGCACATTGTGGAGCGCGGAGAAATGGATCGCGCGTTCGTCGGCGCTCGGTACCGTCACCCATGTCATGCCAGCCTGCTCGAGCCATCGCCGGTAATAGGTCGCGTGGCGGGCGGCGAGCGCCGCGTCGTCAGGCTCGATTTCGAGCAGATAGGCGCGCGTCGTGTCGAGCAGGCGGTAGCGCATCATGGCGCCGATCGGTCGCGGTGCGACCATCGACTTGGCGACGAGGCTGTCGATGGCGTCGAACAGGCGGGCGCGGTCGACACGGTCGTCCGGCACGACCTCGAGCGCCGCGTCGATGGTGAAATGGCCAGCGAAGACCGCGAGCCTGCGCAGCACGAGGCGCTCGGTGCCGGACAGCAGCCCGTAGCTCCAGTCCAGCGTCGCCTGCAATGTCTTTTGCCGCGGCGGCGCAGTGCGCTGACCTTGCCAGAGCAGATTGAGGCGCTCGTCGAGCAGCGCCGCCGTCTGCTCCAGGCCGTAGGCTTCGACCCGGCCGGCGGCGAGCTCGATCGCCAGGGCCATGCCGTCGAGCCTGCGGCAGATGCCCGCGACGATCGCCGCATTGCCGTCGTCGAGCGCGATCTGCGCGCCGCCGGCGGTCGCCCGTTCGAGGAACAGCTGAAGCGCGGGATAGGTCTGCGCGACGGCCGCCGTCAGTCCGGCATCGTCAGGCGGAACGGCAAGCGGCGCCAATCGATAGACCTGCTCGCCCTCGACGCGCAGGGCTTCGCGGCTCGTGGCCAGGATATGGACATGCGGCGCGGCGTGGAAGATCTCCGCCGCCAGCGGCGCTGCGGCGGCGATGACGTGCTCGCAATTGTCGAGGATCAGCAGCATCCTCTTGTCCCGGAGATGCGCGAGCAGCGCGGGCAGCGGGTCGTCAGTCTGGGCTGGCAGACCCAGCATCAGCAGGATCGAGGTGATCACGAGATCGGGATCGCTGAGCGCGGCAAGATCAACAAAGTGCGCGGCGTCGGCGAAGGTCTCGAGCAGGTCGTGAGCGACCGCCACCGCAACGGCGGTCTTGCCGACGCCGCCCGGGCCGACGATCGTGACGAAATGCGAGGTAATGAGCTTGTCCGAGATGGCCGCGACCACTTCGTCGCGTCCGACCATCCGCTGCAGCCGGTTCGGCAGTTTCACGGGCGGCAGTTCCATACGCGGTGCGGGGCGCCGCTCTGCCGGAACATCCGTTTGCGAGATCGGCGCCACGAAGCAATAGCCGCGGCCGGAGAGCGTGGTGATGTAGCGGGCGCCGTCCTTGCCGTCGCCGAGGACCTTGCGAAGCGCTGCGACATGAAAGCGCAGATTGGCCTCCTCGACGGCCATGCCGGGCCACACCAGCGCCATCAGGTCCCACTTGCTGACGACCTCGTTCGGCCGCGACATCAGCGCGATCAGCGTGTCGAAGGCTTTCGTGCCGAGCGGCAGCGCGACGCCGTCGCGCGTCACGAGCCTTTCATGCGGCGTCACGGTGAATGGCCCGAACGACAGGGGTCCTGCCGCAGGCGCAGTCGGCTCAGTCATGGCGAGATATTGGTCCTTGCGAATGGACCGGATAGCCAGATGATCGCGATCCGGCAAGGCCGCTCACGCATCGGCGTCAGACCGCGCATGCAGGCCTCATGAGGCACGCAGGCGGAGATCTCACAATTTCTCACAAGTCCAAACGGGTGTCCTGCGACAGCCGCTGCTAGTCAGTTGCGCGACGGCAAGGAGACCTTTCATGACCCAAGCGGCGAAATTGCTCTACACGGCCCGAACCCACACCGGCGGTGGCCGGCAGGACGGCATGTCCCGCAGCTCGGACGGCCGCCTCGATGTGCGGCTCTCTCCGCCGGGCGGCGCCGGCATCGGCACCAACCCCGAACAGCTTTTCGCGGCCGGCTGGTCTGCCTGCTTCGAAGGCGCCATGGAGATCGCGGCGGCCAAGCGGAAGATCACGCTTCCCAGGAAATGCGCGATCGATGCGGAGATCGACCTCCTTCTCGATGAGGGCGCTTACGCCCTCCGGGCCCGCCTCAATGTCAGCCTGCCGGGCCTCGATCGCGAGGTCGCACGCGACATCGTCGATGAGGCGCACCAGACCTGTCCCTATTCCAAGGCCGTCCGCGGCAACATCGACGTCGCGATCGCGTTGATCTGACGAACCACCTCCGACCATCAACAAGGTAGCACCATCATGAAGCAGCTCATCGACCAGCATCGCCGCAAGTTTTTTGGCGTCGCCGCCGGAACCGTTGCCGCCGGTCTTGGCGTGATCGAACTCGCCCGCGCTGAAACGGAAGCGCCGCGATCCCTCGCATCGAATGCGTCCTTTGGCACGATCAAGCAGATCGATGCCGGCGTCCTCAATGTCGGCTATGCCGAGGCTGGCCCGTCGAACGGTCCCGTCGCGATCCTGCTGCACGGCTGGCCCTACGACATTCATGCCTTCGTCGATGTCGCGCCGATCCTGGCAAAGGCCGGCTATCGCGTGATCATTCCTTATCTGCGCGGCTACGGCACGACGCACTTCCTCTCCAGCGAGACGCCGCGCAATGGCGAGCCGGCCGCAATGGCCGTCGACATCATCGCGCTGATGGACAAGCTCGACATCAAGAAGGCGGTCGTCGCCGGCTTCGACTGGGGTGCGCGCACCGCCGACATCATCGCCGCGCTGTGGCCGGAGCGCTGCCGCGCGCTGGTGTCGGTCAGCGGCTATCTGATCTCCAGCCAGGCTGCCGGCAGCGCGCCGCTGCCGCCGTCGGCCGAGCTGCAATGGTGGTATCAGTTCTATTTCGCGACCGAGCGCGGCCGCGCCGGATACGAGAAGTACACGCACGATTTCGCAAAGCTGATCTGGAAGCTCGCCTCGCCGCAGTGGAAGTTCGACGACGCCACCTTCGACCGCAGCGCCGCGGCGCTCGACAACAAGGATCACGTCGCGATCACGATCCACAATTACCGCTGGCGGCTCGGGCTCGCCAAGGGCGAAGCGAAATACGAGGAGCTTGAAAAGAAGCTCACGGCGGCCCCGCTGATCATCGTGCCGACGATCACGATGGAAGGCGACGCCAACGGTGCGCCGCACCCCGACCCCAGCGTCTATGCCAAGAAATTCTCCGGCCGGTACGACTATCGCCTGATCACCGGCGGCGTCGGCCACAATCTGCCGCAGGAGGCACCGCAGGCCTTTGCCAAGGCCGTCATCGATGCCGACGGCGCCTGAGGATCCGCCAGCACCTCGGTCCGGCCGGGCCGGACCGAGGTTCATCCGTTGATCCCAGCTTGATGAAACGTCATGACGCCAACTGAACCTGCAAAGAAAAGATTCTCCTTCCCCACGGTGATCGTGCTTGCCGCGCTTCTTCTGGTCGTTCTCCTGACCTGTGTGCCGTACCTCGTCTCGATCGCGCTCGCGGAGGGCCCCGCGACAGCAGATGCCTCGCCAATCTTCGGGGTCACGATTCCCGCGGGCTACAGGCAATGGGAGCTGGTCGCGCCGGCCGAAGAGGCCGCGCCGCTCGACGAGCTTCGCGCGGTCGTCGGCAACCAGGTGGCAGTCGACGCCTATCAAGCCGGAAAGCTTCCGTTCCCGGATGGCACCATTCTGGTCAAGCGCGCCTGGAAGCGGAAACGGTCACCGGAATTCGCATCCGCGACGATTCCCGGCGCTGCCACCACGATCCAGGTGATGGTCAAGAATTCCAGGAAATATGCCTCAACCGGCGGCTGGGGCTTTGGCCGCTTCGTCAACGGCAAGCCGGTCGACGAGGCCCAGCACCGCACCTGCTTCGCCTGCCACGACGCTCGCGCGAAGGGGCACGATTATGTCTTCACGCGGCTTGCGCCCTGAGTTGCGACGGCGTGCCTGGCATACGCCAACGGGCTTCTCTCACTCCGCCGCCACCATCTGCTGCGTGCGCCACTGGCCGAGCAGGGCGCGCAGCGAGGCCGGCTTCACCGGCTTGTTCAGCACCGCGATCTTCTCGTCGCGCGCCGCCAGCTGCACGGCGGGGCTGCGGTCGGCGGTGATCAGGATCGCAGGGATGGCGTCGCCGAAGCGGCGGCGGATGTCGCGGATCGCGGCGATGCCGTTGCCGCGATCGAGGTGATAGTCGACCAGCAGCCCGGTGACGCGCTTGCCCGCAACTTCGATCGCCGCGATCGCGCCTTCGGGATCCGCGACCGCGATCACCTCGGCGTCCCAGGCCTTCAACAGCGTGCGCATGCCGTCGAGGATCGCCGCATCGTTCTCGATGCAGACGATCAGCGCGCCCGCGATCGGCGTACGCGCCAGCGGCGTCGCGCTGGTCACCGCGGCGGTGAGGGTGATCGCCTTCGCCGTCGGCACCGTCACCGAGAATACCGAGCCACCGCCCACATTGGCGTCGATGGCGATGCCGTGGTTGAGCACGCGCGCCAGCCGTTCGACGATCGACAGGCCAAGGCCGAGGCCGCGCGCGATCCGCGCGCCCTGCTCGAGGCGGTGGAACTCCTTGAAGATCTCGCCGCGCTTGACCGTGGGGATGCCGACGCCGGTGTCGTAGACGCAGATCTTGAGCGAGGCGCCGCGGCGGCGACAGCCGACCAGCACGCGGCCGCGCGGGGTGTATTTGATCGCGTTGGAGATCAGGTTCTGGAGCAGGCGCCGCAGCAGGAGTCGGTCCGACTCGACCGGCAGCGAGCAGGGCACGAAGGTGAGATCGAGGCCCTTGGCGCGCGCGATCGGTGCGAACTCGATCTCCAGCGAGCGCATCAGATCGGCCATCTTGAAGCTCGAGATCGAGGTCGCCATCGCGCCGGCGTCGAGCCTGGAGATGTCGAGCAGCGCGCCGAGGATCTCCTCGATGGCCTGCAGCGATTCGTCGATGTTCTCGACCAGCCGGGTCTCCTCGCCGCTGTGCTGGCGTTCGACCAGGCTGGTGACATAGAGCCGCGCCGCGTTGAGCGGCTGGAGAATGTCGTGACTGGCGGCGGCGAGGAAGCGTGTCTTGGAGATGCTGGCGTCTTCCGCCGTGCTCTTGGCCAGCGCCAGCTCGGAGTTCAGCCGGGTCAGCTCTTCCGTGCGGTCGCGTACGCGCTTTTCCAGCGTCGCGTTGGCGCGCTCCAGTGCTTCCGCGGCCTCGAAGGTGGGCGTGACGTCGGTGAAGGTGATGACGAAGCCGCTGCCGGGCATGCGGTTGGTGAGCACCTCGATCACCATATGGCGGTCCGGCAGGCGCTCGAGATAGGGCTCGCTGTCGATGGTATAGGCGGCAAGCCGCCGTTCCAGCATGGCCTCGCGCTCGATCGGGTCGGCCGGATTGCTCACGTCCATGAATTCCAGGATTTCGCGAAGCGGCGTGCCGAACTGGATGAAATGCGGGGGAACGTTGAGGAGATCGCCGAACTGACGGTTGGAGCAGATCAGCTGCAGGTCGGCGTCGAACACCGCGATGCCCTGGCGCACATGGTTGAGCGCGGTCTGCAGGATCTCGCGGTTGAAATGCAGCGCCGCATGGGAATCGTCGAGCAGCTTCAGCGCGGCTTTGGCGGAGACCGTCCGCTTGCGCAGCAGCAGCGACATCACGAGGCGCGAGGACGCAGCTCCGATCGAGGAGGCGATCAGGTGCTCGGCGTGCTGGAGCAGCTCGAAATCGGCGGGCGCCGCCGGCTCGAGCCGCACATTGCGACGGGCCGAGAAGGCCTCGAACGAATGCCGGGCGCGGTCGGGCCCGAGATATTGCGCGACCGTGGTCTGGATGTCCTGCACGGTGACGGTGGTGCGCCAGCGGCGGAAATTCGGGGAGATCGGCGCGAGCGTGTTGGGCACGAACAGATCGGCCTGCACCAGCTCGATGGACGAAGGCCGCCGTGCCAGCGACAGCAGCACATAGGTGAGGATGTTGAGCGACAGCGACCAGATGACGCCATGCATCAGCGGCGGCAGGTCGGCGCCGAACAACGCCTGCGGCCGCAGCACCTCGATCCCGAACGGGCCGTGCTGGAGCAGCAGGATGCCTGCGGTCGAGGAATCCATGAAGCTCGGAATGAACAGCGTGTAGAGCCACACCGCGAAGCCGACCAGCATGCCGCCGATCGCGCCGCGCGCGGTCGCCCGCCGCCACAGCAGCCCACCGAAGAAGCTCGGCGCGAGCTGGGCGATGGCGGCAAAGGACAAGAGGCCGATCGCTGCGAGCTGGGTATTGCCGAGCGCGCGGTAGTAGAAATAGGCCATCACCATGATGGCGAAGATCGCGAGCCGCCGCGAGCGCAGCAGGAAGTCGCTGAAATCGGCGCCGCCGGTGCGCCCCTCCGGCCGCCGTTGCAGCACCAGCGGCACCACGAGGTCGTTGGAGACCATGATGGAAAGCGCGACGCATTCGACGATCACCATCGCGGTCGCCGCTGACAGGCCGCCGACGAAGATGGCGACGCTGAGCAGATCCGCGCCGCCCGCCATCGGCAGCGCCAGCACGTACATATCAGGATCGGCCGTGCCGAACGGAAAGCTGACGAGGCCGGCGATCGCGATCGGGATCACGAACAGATTGATGGCGACGAGATAGAGCGGGAACAGCCAGCGCGCGCGGCCGACCTCGGCATCGGAGGAATTCTCCACCACGCTGACATGGAACTGGCGCGGCAGCAGCATGACCGCGCACAGCGACAGCAGCGTCATGGTCAGGAAGTTGCCGATCGACGGCGAGTAGTTGATGGCGCGCACCGCCTCCGGCGTCTTCATCGCGCGCTCGATCAATTCATGCGGCGAGAACATCCAGAATGTGACGAAGATGCCGGCGGCGAGAAAGGCGACCAGCTTGACGATGGATTCGGTCGCGACCGCCAGCATCAGGCCGTGCTGGTGCTCGGTGGCGTCGGTCTGCCGCGTGCCGAACAGCACGGCGAAGGCCGCCATCGCCAGCGTCACCATCAACGCCATGTCGCCAAGGATCGGGATGTGGGAGAAGGCCTGATCCTCGCTCAGGATCGTCTCCAGCGAGGAGGCGACCGCCTTGAGCTGGAGCGCGATGTAGGGCACCGAGCCGATGATGGCGATCAGCGCCACGGTCGCCGCCACCGCCTGGCTCTTGCCGTAGCGGGCGCCGATGAAGTCGGCGATCGAGGTGATGTTGTGGGCCTTGGCGAGCTGGATCACGCGGCGCAGCACGCCGGCGCCGAGGCCGATCATCAGGATCGGGCCGACATAGATGGCGAGGAAGTCGGTCGAGGTGCGGGTGGCGAAGCCAACCGAGCCGAAGAAGGTCCAGGAGGTGCAGTAGATCGCCAGCGACAGCGGATAGATCAGGCCGGAGGCGCGGCCTGGCCCGGCCGGCGAGCGGCGGTCGCCGTGGCTCGCCACCAGGAACAGGAAGCCGATATAGCCAAAGGCGGCGGCAATCACGCCCCAGTCGTGCAGCATGGCGAGCGTGCTTCTCCCTGGGCGCGACGGCGCCCGGTCTCATTTTCCCTGCAAATCTAGCGCGTTGGACGAGGCGAGGCGACAGCGAAATGCCCGGAAGGGGCGGGAACTGGCGTCGTCGTTAAGCCGTAGGGCGAGCTGCCTGCTCTCCCTCGCCCCGCTTGCGGGGAGAGGGTGGGGTGAGGGGGGCTCTCCGCGGGGACGGTGGCAGCTGGACTCGCGGAGACTCCCCCTCACCCGGATCGCATCTGGCGATGCGATCCGGCCTCTCCCCGCAAGCGGGAAGAGGCGAAGAAAAACCTACTCCGCCGCCAGCGACTTTTGCTTGAGCGGCAGGCCGAGGCGGTCCCACACTTGCAACAGGGCTTCGGCGAGTTGATCGATCAGGCCGTCGTCGTGATAGGGCGAGGGCGTGATGCGCAGGCGCTCGGAGCCCTTGGCGACGGTCGGATAGTTGATCGGCTGGATGTAGATGCCGTGCTCTTCGAGCAGGAGGTCGGAGGCCTGCTTGCACTTCTCGGCATCGCCGATGAACAGCGGCACGATGTGGGTGTCGCTCGACATCACCGGGAGACCGGCGGCGTTGAGGATCGCTTTGACCCGGGCGGCGCGGTCCTGGTGGCGCTCGCGCTCCCAGCTCGAGGTCTTCAGGTGCTTGATCGCGGCGGTCGCGGCCGAGCAGATCGCCGGCGGCAGCGCGGTGGTGAAGATGAAGCCCGGCGCATAGGAGCGCACGGCGTCGATGATCTGGCCGTTGGCGGCGATATAGCCGCCGAGGCAACCGAACGCCTTGGCCAGCGTGCCTTCGAGAATGTCGATGCGATGCATGACGCCGTCACGCTCGGCGATGCCGCCGCCGCGCGGGCCGTACATGCCGACCGCGTGGACTTCGTCGACATAGGTCATCGCGTTATATTTCTCGGCGAGATCGCAGATCTTGGCGAGCGGAGCGACGTCGCCGTCCATGGAATAGAGGCTCTCGCAGGCGATCAGCTTCGGCCGGTTTGGGCCGGCAGCCTTCAACAGCGCTTCGAGATCGGCGAGGTCGTTGTGACGGAACACGACGCGCTCGCAGCCGGACTGGCGGATGCCCTCGATCATCGAATTGTGGTTGAGCTCGTCCGACAGGATCAGGCAGTTCGGAATGAGCTTTGCGATGGTCGCGATGCCGGTCTGGTTCGAGACGTAGCCCGAAGTGAACAGCAGCGCGGCTTCCTTGCCGTGGAGATCGGCGAGCTCGGCCTCGAGCTGCACCAGCGGATGGTGCGTGCCGGCGATGTTGCGGGTGCCGCCCGCGCCGGTGCCGACGCGCGTCGCGGTCTCGACCATGGCGCCGACGACCTTCGGATGCTGACCCATGCCGAGATAGTCGTTGGAGCACCAGATCACGACGTCGCGCTTGCCCTTGGGCGAATGCCAGATCGCGTGCGGAAATCGGCCCGCCATGCGTTCGAGATCGGCGAACACGCGGTAGCGCCGCTCAGTGTGGAGGCGATCGAGGGCGGAATTGAAGAACTGGCTGTAATCCATCGGCAAACCTGCAACGGAACCTGACCAAGGGGCGCATCTTCTTAGAGCTTTTCCAGCTCCAATGTCTATGCGCTATCCCACATTTGGCCCTGGAGGGCATTTGGGCAAAATGCCCTATCGTGCGATTTGAAACTTGATCCCGATCAAAGAACTCACCGGCTTGTGTAATGCTGCTTTGCGGTAAGTACCGGGAGGGGCCGACATGGCAGCCTGGGGCTGCCTGGGCTCGGCAACACAATTCAGCAGATTATCATTCGAAAGGACCCTCCCATGAAGCGCGTGATGATCCTCAACGGTCCCAACCTCAACATGCTCGGCATCCGCGAGCCGCACATCTACGGCACCACGACGCTCGCAGAGGTCAATGCGAGCTGCGAGGAAGCCGCCGCGAAGCTCGGGCTCAAGCTCGCCTTCCACCAGTCCAACCATGAAGGCGTGCTGGTCGACCTGATCCAGTCGGCGCGGCAGGACGCCGATGCGATCGTCATCAACCCGGCCGGCCTGTCCTTCACCTCGGTCTCGATCATGGACGCGATCAAGACATTCGAAGGCCCGGTGCTGGAAGTCCACATCTCCAACATCCACGCCCGTGACGAATATCACCGGCACTCCAAGATCTCGATCGTGGCGACCGGCGTGATCTGCGGGCTGGGGCCGTTCGGCTACATCGCGGCGCTGCACGCGATTGCGAATATGAAGTGAAATGCTGCCGCAGCGACGGTCTGCTCCCTCGCTCCGCCTGCGGGGAGAGGGTTGGGGTGAGGGGGAGTCCCCACACGGACGGTGACAGTCGGACTCGTGGAGAGTCCCCCTCGCCCGGGATCCGCGCTACGCGCGAATTCCGGCCTCTCCCCGCAGGCGGGGAGAGGCGAAAAAAATCACGTCGTCCGAAACTGCAGCACGCCGTCCTTGGTCTCCGCCGTCAGCCGGCCCTCGACGATCATGTAGTTGACGTGGGCGACCAGTTCGCCGGCGGCAAAACCCATCTGGTGTTCGTCCAGCACGTGCTTGTTGAACACCACGGGCACCAAGGCGCGCGAGGTCTGCGGCACCTCGCGGCAGGCTTCCGCGATCAGGCGGCAGCGCTCCTCGTGGTGGTCAGCGAGCTGCTTGATGCGGGTCTTGAGCCCGTAGAACGGCACGCCGTGGCCGGGCAGCACCAGCAAATCATAGGGTAGCGTCGTGGTGAGGCTGGCGAGCGAAGCCAGATATTCGCCGAGCGAGTTCTGGTCGGGCTCGACCGCCCACACGCTCACATTCGGCGAGATCTTGCTCAGCACCTGGTCGGCGGAGAGGAACAGCTTGTCGTCGGCGCAATACAGCATCACCTGGTCGAGCGCATGGCCGCCGCCGGTGATCACCTTGAAGCGGCGCGTGCCGATCACGACCTCGTCGCCATGCGAGATGCGGCGGTAGGACGGCGGCAGCACCGAGACGCGCTTGAGATAGTCCTGGCCGCGGCCGAGCAGCTTTTCGGTGAGCGACTCGTCCATGCCGTGGCGGCGGAAGAACAGCCGCTGCGCTTCGCGCCGCTCCTCGGTGCCGCGATTCTGGTGATAGACCGATTGCAGATATTCGACCTGCGACATCACCAGCGGGCAGTTGAACCGCTCGACGATCCACCCCGCAAGCCCGACATGATCGGGGTGGGAGTGAGTGACGATCAGGCGCGTGATGTTGACGCCCTTGAGCGGGCCGTCGAACAGCTTCGTCCAGGCCTCGATCGTCTCCTCGTTGCCGAAGCCGGCGTCGACCATGGCGTAACCGTCGCCGTCGGCGAGCAGGTAGATGTTCACATGGTTGAGGCGGAACGGCAGCTTCAGCCGCGCCCACAACACGCCGGGCTTCACCTCCACGACCTCGTCGGGGCCGGGATGCTGGTCCCAGGGATAACGCAGGGCCTCCGCGGAGGACTGCACGGTGTCGGTCTTCGCGTTCATGCTACCGACTTAAACCCGCCGGGCGCGCCGCGCCAGCCGAAAAAGGACGCGAGGGTGGCTCGCATAGCGGTCATTCCGGGCCGGATTTTTCCGTGACCCGGATGGAGCGCGGCCCAAAAATACCGGTCATTCCGGGGCGCGCGTGAGCGCGAACCCGGAATCTGGAGGTCGTCGCGCGAGATTCCGGGTTCGGCGCTAAGCGTCGCCCCGGAATGACAATCAGGCCGCCCGCATGCTGTTGAGGAACGCGTCGATCTCTCCGCGCAGCAGGTCGGCCTCGCGGCGCAGTGCGTCGGAGGCGCCCAGCACTTCGCTCGCCGCAGCGCCGGCTTCGGCGGAGGCGGTGGAGACGCCGACGATGTTGCTGGAAACCTCGCTGGTGCCGCCAGCGGCATGCTGGATGTTGCGCGCGATCTCGCGGGTCGCCGCGCCCTGTTCCTCTACAGCCGCAGCAATCGTCGTGGTGACGTCGTTGATCTCGCCGATGATCCGGCCGATGCCCTGGATGGCGCCGACCGCCGAAGTCGTCACGTCCTGCATGCTGGCGATCTGGGTGCGGATCTCCTCGGTCGCCTTCGCGGTCTGGCTCGCGAGGCTCTTCACCTCGGAGGCGACCACCGCGAAGCCGCGGCCGGCCTCGCCCGCGCGTGCCGCCTCGATGGTGGCGTTGAGCGCGAGCAGATTGGTCTGCGAGGCGATGGTCTGGATCAAATCGACCACGACGCTGATGCGGCTCGCGCTGTCGGCGAGGCTCTGCACCGTGGCGTCGGTCGCGCCGGCTTCGTCCACGGCCTTCTTGGCGATCCCGGCCGAGGTGACCACCTGGCGGCTGATTTCGGCGATCGAGGACGACAGCTGCTCGGTGCCTGACGACACGGTCTGCACGTTGACCGAGGTCTCTTCGGCCGCGGAGGCGACCGCGTTGACCAGCGCGTTCGACTGGTCGGCGGTGGTCGACATGCTCTGCGCGGTCGATTGCATCGAATTGGCGGACTGCGCCAGATTGTCGAGCGCGGAGCGCACCGTGCTTTCGAATTCGGCGATCTTCGCCTCGATGCGAGCGGCACGCTCGGCCTTGGCGACGCGGTCCTTGTCCTGTTCGCTGGCGAGCGCGCGGGCCTCGACCATGCTATCGCGGAACACGGTCAGCGTGTCGGTCATCGTGCCGATCTCGTCATTGTGCTTGGTACGCGCGATCTCGGTGTCGAGATCGCCGGCCGAGAGCGACTGCATGGCGCGCTGGAGGCCGGTGATCCGGCGCAGGATGTTGCGGCCGACATAGAGCCAGACGAACAGCGCCGAGCCGACCAGCATCAGCGCGCCCAGCGCCAGCATGACCGACGTCGCGAGCGAGATCTCCTGCCGCGCCTGGAAGGTCGACGCGTTGGTCTCCTTCTGCACGCCGTCGACGAGCTGCTGCACGCTGATGCCGAGGCCGACATTGAGCTTGCGGGTCTCGTCCAGGATGGTCTGGCCGTAGTCGATGGAGTCGAGCTCTTTCTCGCGCAGATTGAACACGCCGGTCTTGCCGGTGCCGAGCGCGAGCAGCTTTTCCGCCGTCGCGCGCAGCATCTTGTTGCCCTCATTGTCCGACAGCAGATCGAGGTTCGACCGCAGGCGTCCTTGTGCCGTCTTGAATTCCTTCTGGATGTCATCGAGCTTGTCGCTCGTGTTCGCCGACAGCGCCGCGCTCATGTCGGCGGCTGCGAGATTGCCGCTGGCGACGACGTTGCCGAGCTGGCCGACGGTTTGCGCGGCTTCGGTGGCATCTTCGGCCGACAGGTTGGCCGAGCCGAGAATGGCGTTGACCCGGGTCTGCGCGTCCAGCATCGCCGGACTGGCCGCGCCCACGAAGGCGCCCTGGGCGCTGCGCAGCGCGTCATATTGCTTGTCATGGAGAGCGGCAATGTCCAGCCGTTCGCGGGCGGCCTTGGCCAGGCTCTGGGCCGCCTCGTTGATGCTCTTCATCGTCTCGCTGAGTCCGGAGACGACGGCCTTGTCGCCGCCAAGCTCGATGATCTCGTTGAGTTTCTGCTGCGTCTGCTCCTGCAATTCCCTGAGCTTCTTGGTGCGCTCGTTCAGGGCGTCCTCGCTTTGAGCCGCAAGCAGGGCAGGTCCCTGTGCCGCAAGGCTCGCGCTCAGGGCCGACAATTGCAGGCTGGCGGCGAGGCGCGGAATGTCCCGCCCGCTCAGTTCATTCATGCGCCCGCCGAGATTCTGCAGCGCCAGGCCGGCGCCGGCCGCGATCACGAGGCCCATGCCCGCGATCACCGCGAAGGCCGTGAACAGGCTGCCGCGCACGCCCCATGTCGGCATCTTGAAACGAGGTCTCAAACGGCCAAGCAAACGGCCAACGCCCAGACGGATCGCCATCGAACTTCCCCCACGCTCTTGCTTCTGTTTTGTGGCGGGCAGTATCGGCGGGGCCGGTTAAAAAAATCGCAATTGGTGCAATTGCTTGCGCTGGTTCCGCAGGGCGAAAAAAGAAGGGCCGGCAACGGGGCCGGCCCTTCGTCAGGATAAGGTTTTGCTAACCGATCAGTAGCGCGCGACCGTCGAATTGGCCCAGTTGAAGCGATAGTTGACGCCCGCCTTGAAGGTGTGGTCGTCGGTGGTGAAGTTGCCGGTGCCCGCCAGCGGGCCCGCGGTGAAGTGCGCGTCGCCGAAATTGTAGTACTGGTACTCGGCCTTGGCCGACCAGCTCGGCGCGAACATGTATTCGAGGCCGGCGCCGACGGTGTAGCCGTTGCGATGATCGCCATCGATGATGAAGCCGGTCGGCACGCCGCCGACGGTGACCTTCTCGTTGTTGTCCGAATAGGCGTAGCCGCCCTTCACGTAGAGGAGGCCCGGACCCCAGGTGTAGCCGACGCGGCCGGTGATCGAGCCGAGGCCGCGCTGGTCGTTGGTGTAGGCGACGCCGCCCGGAAACACCGCGCCGACGCTGCCGGAGAGCCAGGAATACTGGCCCTCGACGCCGACCACGAAGTTCGGGTTGAACTGCCAGTCGGCACCGACCTGCACGCCGCCGAGGAAACGGCCGTTGCCGTTGTTGCCGGTGGAGAGGCCGTTGAAATTGTTGTCGCTGGAGAACGCGCCGCCGACATGGGCGCCGAGATAGAATCCCGTCCAGTTGTAGATCGGCGCGACATAGGCCGGCGCGGGCGCCTTGTAGTAGTTGCGGTTGCCGAGATCGGCGCCGACGGCCGGCGCAGCGGCGCCCACCACGAGCAGCGCGACGGTCGCAAACAGAATCTTCTTCATAGTCCAAACTCCAACACTTAGGTCCCCGGCAGGCGCGCTTTCCGCGCCGTCGTTGGTTTTGCAGATAGCTCGCTTTTGACGAAAATGCTGTCACATCCGTGGCACAGCGGCAGCCAACCTAACGTATTGGGCTGCAAATGATTTTCGTGCTTAATGGCGACTTAAGAAATGCTGAAGGAAGGCTTAACTTGGCCTCTTCCCGGTAACTTGCGTGCGGTTCTTGTTAACCAAGACGCCGCCGTGCTTCATCGCGCATCTGCGCGCGGAATGCCGCGCGCTTTGCCGGCCGGTCTTCCTCGCGCACGTCGTGGCGATCGAAGATGTCGAACTTCTCCAGGATTGGATAGCGCTCGCTCGCCATCGCGAGCACGCGCAGCACCTTGGTCGCTGACGGCGTCGGGCCGCTGACCTCCCAGCGCCGGATGGTGTCGGCGCCGCCGTTCTCCGGCAATCCGCACAGCCTGGCCATGTCGGCCGCAGTGAGCTTGCGCTCGAGGGCATCGGAAAGGTCGGCGCGGAGTTGCTTCAGTTCGGGGCCGGTCATGTCAATCGCGTTCAGGGGAGCTGCTTATGGCAATGCACTAGCGCTGATTCGGGTCCATCCGAAGGCAGCGAGCGCAGCCCCCGGGCTCCGGTACCTTTGTGTGCGCACGGAGTTATGAACGGAGTGCCCATGGAAATCTTCCGGCGAATGAACAGATGACACAGCGGGGCCCTAGCGATGAAGGGATCAGCCATGACAACCGTCAAACTCGCCATTGCCGCGCTCATCACGACCGGACTGCTTGCCGCGCCGTTCGCGGCTGAGGCGAAGAAGCACCGCTCGAGCCGATATTACAGCACCAGTGTGGTGGCCCCGGCCTATGGCAGCGCCGGATTGCCGGCGACGCAGGGCAGGCCCGCTTACGGATCGTCCGGACAGACGGTCGGCACGGTCACGGCGCCGTCGATCGGAACGTACAACTGGCCGTCGGTCGGCGTGACCAATTCGGTCCCGACCTGGAGCAATACCAACCCGCGGTGATGAGCGATTGCATCGCCCGTCAGCTCTCCGCGCCGCCCTTCTCAATGCCGAACACAAGGCAGGTCGTCGTCGCGTGCGCGAGCAGCCGGCCCTTCGTATCGGTGATGCGCGCTTCGGCGGTCGCGACGCGGCGGCCGGCGTTCAGTACGCGGCCTTCGCTGCGGATCACGCCGCTGGCCTCGCTCATGCCGCGCACGAACGAAATCTTGAATTCCAGCGTCGTGTAGCCGGTCCCGCCGGGCAGGGTGGTCTGCACCGCCAGCCCCATTGCGGAATCCAGCAATATCGCGGCGTAGCCGCCATGGACCGAGCCGATCGGGTTGTAGTGACGCAGGCCCGGCACGCTATGAATCACGACAATTCCAGGTTCGGCCCTGCAGTCGAACGGCTCGACCGTCTGCATGATCGGCGGTTCGGGCAATTCCCCGGAGAAGATCGCGCGGACAAAATCAAGCCCAGACATCGATGCCATCACGTCGATGGGCACGACACCGTATTCGATGGCCGGTTTGCCGACTTTGTCGTCCACCATCGAGCGCCTCCAGATCTTATGAAATGATATATATCATATAATAAGGGATGGAAAAGAGCCAGAAGGCGCACCTCAGGCGCCACGGCCACCCTGTTGCCCGATCACGCAGCGCCATCCCGCGAGGCGCTCGGCCGGATGCTGGTTCATCCATTCGGCAAGCTGCGGCGCACCCATCATGCAGGACTGCATCGAAACGTCGGCGAAGTCCGATGTGGTGACGATCTGCTCGTGACAATTGGCGGGAGAGGCGAGGCTGCAAAGCACGGCAATGATCTTGATCACGACAGATGTTCCACGTTGCCGCCGGCGGCGCGCCCGATCGTGGTCGTGTCGTGCCGCTCGCTGACCGGATCAGCGGGCGGGAAGATGCTGTCATAGATCGCGCGTGCCTCCTGGATGAGGCGCAATCGTTCGCGCTCGGATCTCGAGACAAATTGAATAACCTGGCCCATGTTTGGCTCCGAAGAGTTTGGCGACCATCATCAGATGATGGAAATCATTCCAAACCGATGTGGGGTGCGGCCCGGCACTTTGCAGCTGTGCGGGCGGTCACGGGGAATAAAAAGCGCGTGACCGCGCCGTTGCGGCAGATGCGGTTCGATTCGGTCCAATCGTCTTTGGGGGCGAGCCGGATACCGTTTGCGTCACGCCGCCGGCGCGCACTCCTTCCGTCCCGGCACTGCCGCGAGCAGCTCGCGCGTATAGGCGTGCTCGGGCGCGGCGAACAGCTGCGCGGTCGGTTTCAGCTCGACGATCGCGCCGCGCTGCATCACCGCGATGCGGTCGCAGATCTGGGCGGCGACGCGCAGGTCGTGGGTGATGAACAGCATCGAGAGGCCAAGGCGCGCCTTGAGGTCTTCGAGCAGCCGCAGGACTTGCGCCTGCACAGAGACGTCGAGCGCGGAGACAGCCTCGTCGGCAACGATGATCTCGGGCTCGAGCGCGAGCGCGCGGGCGATGCCGATGCGCTGGCGCTGGCCGCCCGAGAATTCATGCGGATAGCGTTCGAGCGCGCCGGCATCCAGGCCCACCATCTTCAGGAGATCGCGAGCGCGCTCGAAGGCGACCTTCGGATCGGTGCCGGCCGCGATCGGGCCGTCGGCGATGATGTGGCCGATCTTGCGGCGCGGATTGAGCGAAGCGAACGGATCCTGGAAGATCATCTGGATGCGATGGCGCTCGGTGCGCAGCGCCTTGCCCGTGAGCGAGGTGAGATCGGTCTCGCCGATCCGCACCGTGCCGCGGTCGGCTTCGATCAGCCGCATCACGAGGCGCGCCACCGACGATTTGCCCGAGCCGGATTCGCCGACGAGGCCGAGCGTCTCGCCCTTGAGGATGTTGAAGTTGACCGCGCGCGCTGCATCGACGCGGCGGTCCTCGCGAAACCAGCCCCCTGATGTGACGTAGGTCTTGTCCAGCCCGATCACCTCGACGGCCCTGGCCTGGTCGTCGAGGGGCTCGCGCGCCGGCGGATCCATCGACGGCACGGCCGCGAGCAGCGCCTTGGTGTAGTCGTGCTGCGGCTCGTTGAAGACGGTCGCCGCCGGGCCTTCCTCGACCACCTTGCCATGCCGGAGCACCACGACCTGGTCGGCAATGTCGGCGACCACGCCGAAATCATGGGTGATGAACATCACCGCCATGTTGCGGTTGCGCTGGAGGTTGCGGATCAACTTCAGGATCTGCGCCTGCGTGGTGACGTCGAGCGCGGTGGTCGGCTCGTCCGCGACCAGCACCGCCGGCTCGAGCGCGAGCGCCATCGCGATCATGGCGCGCTGGCGCTGGCCGCCGGAGAGCTGGTGCGGATAGGCGCGGACGATGCGCTCAGGGTCGGGCAGGCCGACCTCGCGTGCCAGCGCCAGCGCTCTTGCGCGCCGCTCCTTCGGCGTGAGCAGGCCGTGGGCCTCGAACATCTCGGCCATCTGGTCGCCGATCCGCATCAAGGGATTGAGCGCGGTCATCGGCTCCTGGAAGATCATCGCGAAGCGGCGCCCGCGCAGATCGCGCCAGCCGTCGTCATCCAGCTTGAGCAGGTCGCGGCCCTCGAACTGGATCTCGCCGGAAGTGACGTTGACCGTATCCGGCAGCAGGCCCATCAGCGCATGCGCGCACATCGACTTGCCGGAGCCGGATTCGCCGACGACGCAGACGATCTTGCCGGGCCGAAGGTCGAGCGAGACGCCGTCGACGGCGAAGGCACGCTCGGCACCCTTGGGCAGTGCGATCTGCAGGTTCTTGATGGAGACGGCGGGCGGGGCGGTCATCATCAGCGTCCCTCCCGCGACAGGCGCGGATTGAGCGCGTCGTTGAGGCCCTCGCCGATCAGGTTGAGGCCAAGCACCGAGATCAGGATGGCGACGCCGGGAAACACCGTGATCCACCAGGCCTGGCGGATCACGGTGCGGCCGGCGCCGACCATGTAGCCCCAGGAGATCAGATTGGGATCGCCGAGGCCGAGGAAGGCCAGCGAGGATTCCAAGAGGATCGCGGTCGCCACCATCAGCGAGGCCAGCACGATCACCGGCGACAGCGCATTGGGCAGGATCTCGCGCAGGATGATCCAGGTGTTGCTCTGGCCGGTGACCACGGCGGCCTGGACATATTCGCGCGTGCGCAGCGAAAGCACCTCGCCGCGCACGAGCCGGGCGACCGGCGGCCAGCTCACCACCGCGATCGAGGCCACGATCGAATAGATCGAGGGCTGCAGGATCGCGACCAGCACGATCGCCAGCGCGAAGCTCGGAATGGTCTGGAAGAATTCGGTGAAGCGCATCAGGGCGTCGTCGACCTTGCCGCCGAAATAGCCGGCCATGGCGCCGATCGGCACGCCGACGACCAGCGCCACCAGCGTCGAGACGAGGCCGACCAGCAGCGACACGCGTGCGCCAAAGATCATGCCGGCGAACACGTCGCGGCCGAGCGCGTCGGTGCCGAGCGGCACGGCCCCGAGCGTGAACGGCGGCAGGAACGGCCGCTGTACCATGCGCCAGGGCGAGTTCGGGAACAGCATCGGTCCGAACACCGCGATTCCGATCGCAAGCGACAGGATGATGAGGCCGATGACGCCGCTCGGGCTCTTCAGCATCGATTTCCAGAACTGTTTCATGAGGCGAATTCGATGCGCGGATCGACCAGCCGATAGACCAGGTCGGTGATGAGATTGAAGATCAGGACCATGGCGGAGCAGATCACGAACACGCCGAGCAGGAGGTTGTAGTCCCGCTGCAGCAGCGCGTCGTACATCAGGCGCCCGATGCCGGGCCAGGCGAACACGGTCTCGGTGATGACGGCGCCGCCGATCAGCGTGCCGGAATGCACGCCGGCGAGCGTCACGACGGGCAGCAGCGCGTTGCGCAGCACGTGGCGGCGCTGGATCACGGCGTCGGAGAGGCCCTTGGCGCGCGCGGTCTTGACGAAGTCGAGGCGCTTCACCTCCAGCATCGAGGCGCGTGTCATGCGGGTATAAGTCGCCATGAAGAACAGGCCGAGCGTCATCGCCGGCATGATCAGGTGTTTTGCGACGTCGACCGCGTGGGCAAGGCCGGTGAGGTTGGCGCCGACCGTCTCGTAGCCGAAGCTCGGCAGCCAATCGAAGGTGACCGAGAACAGGAGGATACCCATCAGCGCCACCCAGAAGATCGGCATGGCGTAGAAGATCAGGGCGAACACGGTGATGCCGGTGTCGAGAAAGGTTCCGGCAAAGCGCGCCGCGAAGCTGCCGAACAGGACGCCAAGCATCAGCGAGATCGCGAAAGCGGTCAGCGTCAGCAACAGGGTCGCCGGCAGCCGTTCGAGGATCAGCTTCGACACCGGCGCCTGCTGGCGGAAGGAGAAGCCGAGGTCGAGGGTGACGACGCCCTTGACGTAGATGAAGAGCTGCTCGGGCAGCGGCTTGTCGAGGCCGAACTTTTCCCGGAGCTGCTTGACGAAGATCTGGTCGCTGGCGCCGGCCTCGCCCGCCATCACGACCGCGGGATCGCCGGGCGCAAGCCGGATCAGGAAGAAATTGAGGACGACGATCGCGAGCAGGACGATCACGCCCTTCACGACACGCTGAGCGACGAAGGAGAGCATATCTATAACGCAGTGAGATTGAGGTGCGTGTCACCGCGATCACGGTGCACTCCCTCTCCCGCTTGCGGGGGAGGGCAGGGGAGGGGGTGCTTCCGCGGAGGGATTGCCAAGAGGAGAGAACCCTCACCCGCTACGCTCTTCGAGCGTAGCGACCTCTCCCGCAAGCGGGAGAGGTAAGGGGAGTTCGGAGCGCCTGCCATCACTTGTCGAGCCATGCGTCCTTGAAGCCGTCATTGACGCCGATGCCGGTGGTGATCAGGTTCTTGACCTTGCAGCGCATGATGGTCGGGAATTGCAGCTCGAGCATCCAGGCCACCGGCACGTCCTCGACCAGGATCTTCTGCGCCTTCTCGTAGATCTCCTTGCGCTTGGAATCCGGGGTCGCGACGGCGCCATCGGCGAACAGCTTGTCGATCTCCGGGTTGGAGTAGCCCTCGACATTGTTGAACACCTGGCCCTTGGCGATGGCGCTGGAGACGTAGTTGCGCCCGACGCCGAGGGCCGGATCGCCGTACTGGTAGAGATAGGTGAAGGCGATGTCGTAGTCCCAGTCGCCGATCTTCTGGTTGCCGCCGGCAACGTCGGTGGCGATGGTCTCGATGTTCATGCCGACGTCCTGGAGGTTCTGCTTCACGGCTTCACCCCAGCGCTGCCAGGTCTCGCCATAGGCGAGCGGCAACAGGCGGATCTTCTCGCCCTTGTAGCCGGCTTCCTTCAGCAGCGCCTTGGCCTTGGCCGGATCGTACGGATATTTCGGCACGTCGTCGGTGTAGTATTTGATGGTCGAGGCGGACGGGCCGGTCGCGACCTTGCCGAGCCCGTTCCAGATCACGTCCTTGGCGAAATCGCGGTCGATCGCAAACATGATCGCCTGCCGCACCCGCTTGTCCGCGAGCGGGCCCTGGCGGTTGTTCAGCCACAGCCAGGCCAGCGGCGAGAAGAACTCCCAGCCGGCGCCGGTGACGCAGGTGTCCTTCAGCTTGGACAGCCGCGGCACGTCGAAATTCTCGACCGAGCCGCCGGGCAGCACGTCGACCTTGCCGGTCTCGTACGCCACCGAGCGCGCGGCGGCGTCGGGAATGACCTGCCAGTAGATCTCGTCGAGATAGGGTTTGCCCTTTTCGTGGTAGTTCGGGTTCTTGACCAGGCGGATGAACGAGCCCTTCTGCCACTCCTTGAACATGAAGGGGCCGGTGCCGACCGGGGCGTTGTTGTAGGGGTTGGTCTTCCAGTCGGTGCCGTCATAGAGATGCTTCGGCACCATCGGCATCGAGCCGACCTCGAAGATACCGAGGAACGGGCCGAACGGCTGCTTCAGCGTGAACACCACCGTGTAATCGTCGGGCGCCTCGACCTTGTCGACCTGCCCGAGGTTGTTGCGGGCGCGCGCGTGGGTCTGCTTCAGCATCTCGATCGAGAACAGCACGTCGGCGGCGGTGAAGGGCTTGCCGTCATGCCAGGTGACGCCCTTCTTGAGCTTGAAGGTGTAGGTCTTGGCGTCCTCGCTCACGGTCCAGCTCTCTGCGAGTTCCGGCTGCGGCTCGAGCTTGGGGCTGTAGCGCAGCAGGCCCTCGAAGATGTTGCCGGACACCATCTGGACCGGGCCGTTCTGGACCATCGCAAGCATCAGTCCGGGCGGCTCGGGCTGGATCACGGCATTGATCACACCCCCCGTTTTCGGCTCTTGCGCCAGTGCCGAGGCCGTGAGGCCGCAAGCCAGGAGGAGACCAAGCAACACTCGTTTTGGCATGTCTTATCTTTCTCAAGCGAGGCCAGCCGCAGACGCTTCGCACGTCATGGCGCGCAAAGCTACGGCCGGCCCATCCCAGTCCCCATCCGGTATCGAGGCTCACATAGTCCCATTCGGCGCCGCAAGATGAAAGTCTCGACAGTGTTCGCACAAAAAATGTACAGCGCGTCCTGTTTTCACTTGATTCATTATCCTGTCGTGGAGACAAGTCGGCCATGGACAATGCCACGCGCTCCGAACGGTCCCGCAACGCTGCGCTCGAAGCGGCCATCGCCATCATCGCGCGCGACGGGCCGGGCCGGTTGACGCTCGATGCCATCGCCCGCGAGAGCGGCCTCAGCAAGGGCGGCGTGATGCATCAGTTCCGCACCAAGGAGGCGGTGCTAAAGGCGTTGCTCGAGCGGCAGATGGCGCATTTCGAGGAGTTCTCGATCCGCTATATGGCAAAGGTGAGCGGGACCTCGGCAAATCCCAATCTGGCGACCCAGCTCGCCACGATCCGGGAAGCGGCGACCTCGCCGAATTCTGCCGCGCTGGCCCTGGTTGCGGCCATGGTCGAAAATCCCGACCTGATGGCGCTGCCGCGCGAACTCGAAATGAAGAGGATGGCGGCGATCAAGGAAGAAGCCGCCGATCCCGACCTCGCGATGCTGCGCTGGGCCGGGGCGCTCGGGCTGCTGCTGAGCTCGCTATTCGGCATGTCTCCGCTCAGCAAGGACGAGCACCAGCGACTGTTCGCGCGCCTGCTCGACGACGCACAGTGGACCGGCCTCGGACAGCCCGCCACGACACGCACCAAGTCCGCGGCCAAATCCACGGCCAAATCCACGGCGAAGTCCGGAACGCCATCGGCGGCAAAGGCCCCGACCCCGCGCAAGCGCGCCTGATTCACCGTTAACGAATTCCGACCGGCGCCTGCCCAAATCCGCGCCTGCGGCCAAATGTGCCAGCGCGTCATTTCCGTGCTTTACAAACCAACTGGTCGGTTTTATAAACGGAAACACTGAGACGGCCCAAGGCGTCTGAAATGGCCCCGGACGATGCCTTGGGCCGGCAATGGTGAGCGCCGCAGCCGCGTCTGGTCCCAAAACGCGGCTGCGGTCCCCATCGCCTTTGCTGAAAGCCGCTAGAGGAGTCTGGAATGGATCGCTCGATCGCCCTGCGCGGTCTGGGAACGCTGGTGCTTTGCGCGGCCGCGGCCGGCTGCGCCTCGGTCGCGCCCGTGCCCTATTCGGAGATGGCGTCCTCGGCCTACATGGCCCCGGACAAGTCGGACGCCTCCGGCCGCGTGCCCTACCGCTATTCCACGCCGGTCGATTGGCGCGCATATAATAAAGTAATCCTGGATCCCGTCGTGCTCTACCGCGGCAAGGATCATCAGTTCGGCGACATGTCCGACAAGGACAAGGCGACGCTCGCCGCCTACATGCAGAACTCCTTCGCCGAGCGGCTGCGCGGCCGTTTCGCGCTGGTGCGCGAGCGCGGACCGAACACGTTGCGGATCAGGCTGACGCTCACCGGCGCCGTCACCAACACGCCGGTGCTCGGCACGCTCTCGCGCTTCGACCTCGCCGGTGCCGTCTACAACGGCGTGCAGGCCGCGCGCGACGGCGAGGGGACGATGACCGGCTCGGTCGTCTATGGCGTCGAGATCTTCGACGCCGCCACCTCGCGCCTGCTCTCGGCCTACGTCACCAAGCAATACCCGGGCGCCTACGACATCAAGGCCAGCGTCGGCGCGCTCGCGGCGGCCACCGCCGGCCTCGACAAGGGCGCGGACGCGCTGATGGCGCAACTGAACTGACGCGGTAACCCGCGCAACGAAAGGCATCGCAGATGGACTTTTTTCTTCGCTTCGTGCTGCGCGTCGCGATCACGGTCCTGATGATGATCATCGGCGGCCGCGCCGGTGCTGCCGCGCCCACCGATCCCAGCGGCACCTGGCTGGTCGAGGACGGCCGCGCCCGCATCCGGCTCGAACGCTGCGGTCCGTCGCGCGAGCGCATCTGCGGCTTCATCGTCTGGATGAAGGAGCCGGCCGACAAGCGCGGCCAGCCCTATCGCGACAAGGAGAATCCTGATGCGGACAAGCGCGCCCGCGCGCTGCTCGGCCACCAGCTCATCATGGGCTTGCAGGCGACGCCCGAGGGACGGTTTGCCGGCGACATCTACAATGCGGAGGACGGCAAGTTCTATTCGGTCTCGCTGTGGCGCGAATCTCCTGATCGTCTCAAGCTCAAGGGCTGCCTGATCAAGTTCCTGTGCCAGACCCAGACCTGGCAGCAGACCCTCGACGTGCTGCCCGGTCAGCTCGTCGGCCTGACCGGCGATCTCAACGGCCCGCGCGCCGACAAGGAATGGGCGGCCGTGCCGGCTCCGAAGCCGATCCAGGTGAAAACGAAATAGCCTTCAGGGCGTCCGCAGCGCGCGTCGCAACTCGTCGAGCGCGTCTGCGAGCTGTTCGCGGTGCGCGATGTCGTCCTTGGGGAGTGCGGCGACGTTGCCGGCGAGCTCCCGCAGGATGCCGGCGAGCAGCCCGAAATTGATGTGCAGATGCACCGATTTGCGCTCATCGGCGGCGCCCGGATGTTGCAGCACGAGCGCAACGCCGCTGCCGTCGAGCCGCGCCTCGAAGCGCGATGAATGCTCGAAGGTGCCGACATAGAACTTGTCGGGATATTCGAGCGCGACCTCTGCCTTGTCGGGAACCGGCCTGGACATGTGAGCCTCATCGATATCGCTGCATTGTGACCGGGAATAGACCGGGCCGCCTTGCGATAGGTCAGAGGCGACCGCTTCCGGATTTGATCCGGATCAAAGCCAAGCCGCCGCTTCTGCGATCGAATGGCAACTGGCCGGACGCCGCGTTGCGTGCCCTGGTTCTTTCAGCCGTGAGACGATCGATGGACATGCAGGCCACGAATATTCCCGCGGGCGACGACAGCGGACCTGACGTCGTCGTACCGGAGCCGGATGAGGGCGTGCAGCGCTGTCTGCAATTGCTTGTTGATGCGGGCCTCCGGCCAACGCGCCAGCGCCTGGCGCTCGGCCAGTTGCTGTTCCTGCGCGGCCATCGTCATGTGACCGCCGAGGGGCTTTATGAGGAGGCGCTGGCGGCAAACGCATACCTGTCCCTCGCGACCGTCTACAATACGCTGAACCAGTTCACCGAAGCCGGCCTGTTGCGCCGGATCGCGGCCGACGGCATCAAGTCGTTCTTCGATACCGACACATCCGTGCATCCGCACTTCTACCTCGAAGGCGAGGATGTGCTGGTCGACGTCGCCGATGGCCTCGCCTTCACCAGGATTCCCGAGGCGCTTCCCGGCCACGAGATCGCGCGGCTCGACGTCATCGTCCATCTGCGCCGGAAGCGCGTGTAGCGCCGCCGCGCTCTTACCTTCCCCTAGAGGGGCCTCACCGCACGCCTCGTCCTTCGATACGACCGCTTCCAGCGGCCTCCTCAGGATGAGGCTAGGCAGCACCGTGCCCGTTGGAGCTGCTGCCGCGAATTGCGTCCTGATCCTGGGGAGCCCGCCAGGCGGGCGTCTCGAAGGATGGCCGCAGGAACCGCTCTCAAATGCTATTCCCCTGCCGTTCAAGGGAAGGCAAGAGGTGTCACCGCAACCCCGCCCGGCGGAATCCTTCCAGATAGTGCTCGCGATCGGCGTCACTGGCCCATGGCAGTTGCGTCGCGATCCAGTGCAGCGAGATGCCCGGCTGGGTGCGGCGGAGCTCGCCCAGCGCCATCTCGGCAAGTATCCCGTCGCCGGTCATGCCGGCGGAGACGGCGAGCACGCGATAGGCGCCGGTGAGGTCGCCGCGATGGCGGATGGCCTCGCGCGCGAGCGCGATGGCCTCGTCATAGCGCCGCTCGGTGAAGCGCGCATAGCCGGCGATACCGTGATAGATCGCCAGCGACGGGTCGCGCGGTGAGAGCCGGATCGCCCTCTGCGCCGCCTCGAACGAGTCCTTCGATCGCCCGGCATAGGACAGCGCAAGCGCGTAATAACCCTGCGCCAGCGAGAAGTTCGGATTGAGCGCGAGCGCCTGCTCGAACTCGGACAGCGCGTCCGCAAGCCTGCGCGTCGAGAAGTAGACGCTGCCGAGCCCGGCATGCGCCCAGGCGTCCTCATGATCGCAGCGCACCGCGGCCAGCGCGGCGGCTTCCGCTATTGGCGCCACCCTGGCCAGTTCGACCCAGCCGAGATGCGCGCCGAACATGTGGTTCGCCGCCAGCACCGACAGCGCCTGGCCGTAATTCGGATCGATCCCGATCGCGCGCTCGAGCAGCGCCTGTGCGGCCTCGTGATCCTGCCGCGTCACGCGCCAGTAGTGCGACAGCGCGCGCATCAACAGATCCCAGGCGTCGAGGCTCGCGGGCGGCTTGCGATGGCTGCGAAAATTCTCCGCTGCGTGGATCTGCGGCTCGATCGCCGCGACGATCGCGTTGGTGATCTCGTCCTGCACGGCGAAGACGTCGACGAGCTCGCGGTCATAGCGCTCGGCCCAGAGATGGCTGCCTGACGCCGCGTCGTTGAGCTGGGCGGTGATGCGCACCCGGTTGTGCGCCTTGCGCACGCTGCCTTCGACGATGTAGCGGACGCCGAGCTCCTCGGCGATCTGCCTGATGTGGACCGCGCGTCCCTTGTAGATGAAGGACGAGTTGCGGGCGATCACCATGAACCAGCGCTGCTTCGACAGGGCAGTGAGAATGTCCTCGCTGATCCCGTCACCGAAATAGTCCTGCTCGGGATCGCCGCTCATGTTCTCGAAGGCGAGCACCGCGATCGCCGGGCGGTCCGCAACAGTGCGTGCCGGGGCCGCGGCGGGTTCCGCAGGCGCCAGTGTGACTGCCACATCTTCCCGGACCTCGCCAATGAACCGAAAGCCCTTGCGCGGGATCGTCTTGATCAGCCGCTGAGTCGCGCCGTCGTCGCCGAGCGCCTTGCGCGCGGCATTGATCCGGCTGTTCAGGGCGGAATCCGAGACGATCCGGTCACTCCAGATCTGGCTGATCAGGTCATCCTTGCTGACCACTCGGGCCCGCTGCGCCACGAGGTAGAGCAGCAGATCGAACACCTGCGGCTGCAACGGCACGGCGACCCCGGCGCAGGTCAGTTCGCGCAGGTCGCCGTCGAGCACGTTGTTTTCAAAGCAAAATCGCACGTTTCTGTCGTCTCAAGCAAAAATCAAAGTCGTCTCAGGCGAAAATCAACCGTCCGCAAAAGCCATGGAACGTCCGATCCGGCATGGTGCGAAGACCAAACAGTGCCGATGCCTCGGCACAACGGAGCTTTCCATGTCCCAAATTGATCACCAGGTTCATTCGATCGGCCCGGAGGTTACGGGCTCTCGCATTTTCAAGTTCATCGCCTTTCTGTACGGAATTGCGGCGTATCTCGTGTTTTTCGTCACCATTCTCTACGCTATCGGCTTCGTGATGGGGCTGGTGGTGCCGAAGACCATCGACACCGGAACCGACACGTCGACGGCTGAGGCCGTCATCATCAACCTGCTCCTGATGGCGCTGTTCGCCGTCCAGCACAGCGTGATGGCGCGCCAGCGCTTCAAGACATGGTGGACGCAGTTCGTCTCCAAACCGATCGAGCGCAGCACCTATGTGTTGTTCGCGAGTCTGTCATTGCTGCTCCTGTTCTGGCAGTGGCGTCCGCTGCCGACCGTCATATGGGAGGTCGAGGACCCGGATCTCGCCGTGACGCTGGTCACGGTGTCCTTCGCAGGCTGGGTGCTGGTGTTCACCTCGACCTTCATCATCAACCATTTCGAATTGTTCGGATTGCATCAGGTGACCAACCATCTCGTCGGCAAGGAAGCGACGCCGCCGCGTTTCAAGACGCCGCTGCTCTACAAGTTTGTCCGTCATCCGATCTATCTCGGCTTCATCGTCGCGTTCTGGGCGGCTCCGGTCATGACCGCGGGACATCTGCTGTTTGCGGCCGTGACCACGATCTACATCTTCGTCGGCATCGCGCTGGAGGAGCGCGACCTCATTGATCTCTTCGGCGACGAATACCGGCAGTACAAACAACGCGTGTCGATGCTTATTCCCTGGCGCCGGTCAGTTTAGTTTTCGCGCTCTGCGCGCGCGTCCGCCGAAAGGAGGACGCGCGGCGGCGCCGAGGCGCGTATCGGACCTTGCCGGACTCTCGCCTTCAACGTCCCTCGGAGTGATTCCCCCTCACTCCGAGGCTACCAACGCGAGCGAAGCTCGTCGCGACCCCGCATCCGCCTTCGCCGAGATCTCGGTGAACCGGAGCGGGGAGAGGATTTCCAACCTTCATCAACGGAGACGACCCAATGAAACATGTCGGACACTGCTTCTGCGGCGCGGTTACGGTCGAGGTCACGGGTGCGCCGGAGGCGATGGGCTATTGCCATTGCGGCTCCTGCCGGTCCTGGTCCGGCGGGCCGGTGAACGCCTTCAGCCTGTGGAAGCCCGACGCGGTGCGCATCACCGAGGGCGCGCAGCACGTCGAGACCTTCGCCAAGACGCCGCTCAGCCAGCGCAAATATTGCAGGAAGTGCGGCGGCCATCTCATGACCAATCACCCGCCGCTCGGTTTGACCGACGTCTTCACCGCCACCATCCCCACCCTGGCGTTCACGCCCGGCGTCCACGTCAACTACGCCGAGACGGTGCTGCCGATGCGCGACGGCCTGCCCAAGCTGAAGGATTTCCCCGCCGAGTTCGGCGGCAGCGGCGAGATGATGCAGGAGTAGCAGGCGCTGCTCTTCCTCCTCCTCTTGCGGGGGGAAGAGCGGGCTGCATCTCAGCCGTTCTCCACCAGAAACTCCACCCGCTCGGCGGCAAAGCGCGAATGCTTCGTCACCAGCGGCTTGCCGTCGAGACCGTGGTCGGTGGCATCGACCACGAGGATCGGCCGTCCCAGCGGCAGATCGAGCCGTGCAGCGTCGGTCGCGTCGACGATGCCGGCGGTGATCCGGGTCGCGCCGCGGCGATAGTCGCGGACGCCGAAGTGTTCGAGCAGTTTCGTCATCGAGCGCGTTGCCGCAAACACGCTGCCCGCGCCCGGAAACAACTCCGCCGACAGCCACGTCGTGGAGACGCAGATCGGGGTGCGGTCGGCCAGGCGTATCGCCTCGATCCGCACCAGCGGGGCGCCGACCTTCAGGCCCAGCTCGCGCGCCAGCTCGCGCGTCGCGACGTCGTCGGACGCCTCGATCAACTGCCCGCGCGGCTCACGGCCGCCGGCACCGACGATCTCCGAGAAGCGCGTGCGCGAGCGCAGCGGATAGGCGATGCGCTGCGCCTCGACATAGGTGCCGCTGCCACGTTCGGCGCGCACCAGGCCGCGCTCGGCAAGGGCTGCCAGCGCCCGCCGCACGGTGTGGCGATTCACGCGATAGGTCTCGGCGATCTCCATCTCGCCCGGCAGCTTGTCGCCGGCGGCGAAGCGGCCGTCGGCGATGCCGCGCTCGATGCCGTCGGCAACGAGGCGCCATAGCGCGACGCCCGTGGAGGCGGTGTCCTGCATGCTCATATCGCCGGTCAGCCTAGCCCGAAAATCACACGCTTGTCACGAAACAGTCATGGCGCTTCCGTATGAAGTTGTCTACTATCATAGACAACTTGAGTTCGGCAAGTTCGGTGGATCGGGTGACGCAGCACAACAATCAGCAAGCCCAGCGCAAGGCCGCGATGGCCGTGCTGGCGCACGCGGAGGCGGGCGAGATCGCCGCTCGCCTCCGCGCTTTCGCCCTCCCGGCCCATCAGGATCTGCGCGCGCCGGAAAACGGCCTCGTGATGCTGCGCGGCCGGGTCGGCGGCGACGGCGCCCCGTTCAACCTCGGCGAAGCCACGGTGTCGCGTGCCGCCGTGCGGCTCGCGAGCGGCGAGGTCGGCTTCGGCTACACGCTCGGACGCGACGGTGAGAAGGCGCGGCTGATCGCGCTGTGCGATGCGCTGGTGCAGTCGCGGGATTTTTCCGCATCGGTCGAGCGGGACGTTATCGCACCGTTGCGCGAGCAGCTTACGATCCGGCGCAAGCAGGCGGCGGCCGAGACCGCCGCGACGAAGGTTGATTTCTACACCATGGTGCGCGGTGAGGGGTGAGATCATGACCACGATTGCGGAACTGCCGCCGGGGTTCGCCGACAAGGTGCTGTCGGCGCAATCGACCTTTCGCTCTGTCATGGACGCGATGGCGCGGCCGGGTTCGGTCCAGCGCATCGTGCCGATGGCGGGCACACCCGGGCCGATGATGCGCGGCGCCGCCGCGATCGCGCTGACGCTGTTCGACCACGACACGCCGCTCTGGCTCGATGCGCGGATGTCGGAAAGCTCGCACGTCGTGAAATGGCTCAAGTTCCACACCGGCGCGCCGGTCATTCAGGATTCCTCGATCGCGAGCTTTGCCCTGATCAGCGATGGCGCCTTGCTTCCGGCGCTCGGGCGCTTCGCGCTCGGCACCAGCGAATACCCGGACCGGTCGACCACGTTGATCCTCCAGGTCGATAGCCTTGACGCAGGGCGGGGCTTCGAGCTGCGCGGCCCCGGCATCGACGGCGTCGCGACGCTCCGGGCCTCGATCAAGCCCGCCGACCTGTTCGAGCGGCTGCGTGTCAACGAGGCGCTGTTTCCGCGCGGCATCGACGTGGTGCTGGTCGCCGATGACGCCGTGGTCGCGATCCCCCGCACCACGCGGGTCGTGAGCAAGGAAAGCTGAAGCATGTATGTCGCAGTCAAAGGCGGCGAACGCGCCATCGAGAACGCCCATCGCCTGCTCGCCAATGCGCGGCGCGGCGATCAAAGCGTGCCGGAAGTCATGCTCGACCAGATCTCGGAGCAGCTTGGTCTGGCCGTGGACCGCGTTATGAGCGAAGGCTCGCTTTATGACCGTGAGCTCGCAGCGCTCGCGATCAAGCAGGCGCGCGGCGATCTGATCGAGGCGATCTTCCTGGTTCGCGCCTTCCGCGCCACCCTGCCGCGCTTCGGTGCGAGCGAGCCGGTCGACACCGGCGCCATGCGCGTGCAGCGGCGGGTGTCCTCGACCTTCAAGGACATTCCCGGCGGCCAGATCCTCGGGCCGACCTTCGACTATACGCACCGCCTGCTCGATCCCTCGCTCGCGGAGGGATTTGTGCCGGACGCGCCGGCGACGGCCGAAGCCTCGACCGCGCCGACGCCGCGCGTGACCGATATCCTGGGCCGCGATGGGCTGATCGAATCCTCGCCGCAGGCCGAGGCCGGCGCCAGCGTCGGCGATCTCACGCGCGAGCCGCTGAACTTCCCGGCCGACCGCGACCTGCGCCTGCAAAATCTCGCGCGCGGCGACGAAGGCTTCCTGCTGGCGATGGGCTATTCCACCCAGCGCGGCTATGGCCGCAACCATCCCTTCGCCGGCGAGATCCGCTTCGGCGAGGTCGAGGTCGAATTCTCCGCCGAGGACGTCGGCTTCGCCGTGCCGCTCGGCTCGATCGAGCTGACCGAGTGCCAGATGGTCAACCAGTTCAAGGGGTCGGCGACGGAAGCACCCTGCTTCACCCGCGGCTATGGCCTCGCCTTCGGCCAGAGCGAGCGCAAGACCATGTCGATGGCGCTGGTCGATCGCGCGCTTCGTGCCCGCGAGCTCGGCGAAGAGGCGCTCGCGCCGGCGCAGGATGAAGAATTCGTGATGTCGCATTCGGACAATGTCCAGGCGACCGGCTTCGTCGAGCATCTGAAGCTGCCGCATTATGTCGACTTCCAGTCCGAGCTCGGCCTGCTGCGCAAGCTGCGTCAGGAGTTTGCCGAGGCCAATGCGCCCGATGCCATGAAGGAGGCCGCGGAATGAACGCGCCCGCCTACAATTTCGCCTATCTCGACGAACAGACCAAGCGGATGATCCGCCGCGCGATCCTGAAGGCGATCGCGATCCCCGGCTATCAGGTGCCGTTCGCCAGCCGCGAAATGCCGATGCCCTATGGCTGGGGCACCGGCGGCGTGCAGGTGACGGCGGCGATCCTCGGTCCTGAGGACGTGCTGAAGGTGATCGACCAGGGTTCCGACGACACCACCAACGCGATCTCGATCCGAAAATTCTTCGCCAAGACCGCCGGCGTCGCCACCACGACGGCGACGGAGGAGGCGACCGTGATCCAGACCCGTCACCGCATCCCCGAGGCCGCGCTGAACGAGAACCAGGTGCTGGTCTATCAGGTGCCGATCCCGGAACCGCTGCGGTTCCTCGAGCCACGCGAGACCGAGACGCGGCGCATGCATGCGCTCGCCGAATACGGCCTGATGCATGTGAAGCTCTATGAGGACATCGCCCGCTTCGGCCACATCGCGACCGCCTACGCCTATCCGGTCAAGGTCAACGCGCGCTATGTGATGGACCCGTCGCCGACGCCGAAATTCGACAATCCCAAGATGGACAATTGCCCGGCGCTGCAATTGTTCGGTGCCGGCCGCGAGAAGCGCATCTACGCGATCCCGCCCTATACGCAGGTTGTGTCGCTCGATTTCGAGGATCACCCGTTCGAGCCGTATCGCTTCAATGCGCCCTGTGCGCTGTGCGGCGCGGATAACTCCTATCTCGACGAGATCGTCACCGACGACAAGGGCGGCCGCATGTTCGTCTGCTCCGACACCGATTATTGCGAGGGCCGTCAGGCCGCCGGCCATCACGGCAGCCTGAGCGCTGCGCCGTACAAGGAGAGGGCGCGGGAGACATCAAATGGCTGATCACGACATGCTGGACAATGATGAGCCGCTGCTGGTCGCGGAGTCGCTCAGCAAGTCCTACGGCCGCATCGCCGCGTGCCGCGACGTGTCGTTCTCGCTCTATTCCGGCGAGGTGCTGGCGATCGTCGGCGAATCCGGCTCGGGCAAGTCGACGCTGCTGCAACTGCTGTCGGGCCAGCTCGCGGCCAGCGGCGGGCACGTCACCTACCGGATGCGCGACGGCGTCACCCGCGATCTCGCCACGCTCGGCGAAGCCGAGCGGCGCTTCCTGTTCCGCACCGACTGGGGCTTCGTGCACCAGGATCCCGCGCAGGGCCTGCGCATGGCGGTCTCGGCCGGCGCCAATGTCGGCGAGCGGCTGATGGCGGTGGGCTGGAATCACTACGGTCGCATCCGCGACACCGCGTCCGACTGGCTCACGCGCGTCGAGATCGACACGGCTCGAATCGACGACGCGCCGCGGACCTATTCCGGCGGCATGCGCCAGCGTCTCCAGATCGCCCGCAATCTCGTCACCGAGCCACGGCTGGTGTTCATGGACGAGCCCACCGGCGGCCTTGACGTGTCCGTGCAGGCGCGCCTGCTCGATCTGCTCCGCAGCCTCGTTGCCGAGCTCAACCTCGCCGTCGTCATCGTCACCCACGACCTTGCGGTCGCGCGGCTATTGTCGCACCGCGTGATGGTGATGAAGGGCGGCCGCGTGATCGAGACCGGTCTCACCGACCAGGTGCTCGACGATCCCCGTGAGCCTTATACTCAGCTCCTCGTTTCCTCGATTCTGCCGCCATGAGCCCACTGATGACCGCCATGATCGACGTCACTGATGCCAAGAAGACTTTTACGATGCACCTGCAGGGCGGCATCGAGCTGCCTGTCGTCAGCGGCGTGACCTTCCACGTCGACCCCGGCGAATGCGTCGTGCTGTCGGGCCCGTCCGGCGCCGGCAAGTCGTCGATCCTGAAGATGATCTTCGGCAACTACCGCTGCGATTCCGGCCGCATCGGCACCCGCCATCGCGGCGCGCTGATTGATCTGGCCACCGCCGAGCCGCGGCAGGTGCTCAACGTCCGCCGCGCGACCATCGGCTATGTCAGCCAGTTCCTGCGCGCGGTGCCACGGGTCGCCACGATCGACGTCGTCGCCGAGCCGCTGATCGTGAACGGCATGGCCCGAACCGAGGCGCAGCAGAAGGCGGGTGCCCTGCTGCACCGCCTCAACATCCCTGAGCGGCTCTGGCAGCTTCCGCCCGCGACCTTCTCCGGCGGCGAACAGCAGCGCGTCAACATCGCGCGCGGCTTCATCTCCGACCTGCCGATCCTGTTGCTGGACGAGCCGACGGCCTCGCTCGATGCCGCCAACCGCGCCGTCGTGGTCGAGCTGATCGCCGAGAAAAAGCGCCAGGGCGTCGCCATGGTCGCCATTGTCCATGACGACGAAATCCGCCATCTGATTGCCGACCGTATTGTTGACGTGACCAGCTTTGCCGCCGCCGCCTGAAGGAAATTGAAATGAACGCCAAGCCGAAGGACACCGTGATCGCCAACGCCAGGATCGTGCTGGCTGACCGGGTGATCGAGCAGGGCTGGCTGGCTCTTGCGGATGGGCGCGTCGCCGAGATCGGCGAGGGCAGGGCACCCGCGGGTGCGGAGGATGCCGGCGGCGACCTCATCATGCCCGGCCTGATCGAGCTCCACACCGATCATCTCGAGGCGCATTACGTGCCGCGCCCAAAAGTGTTCTGGAATCCGGTCGCCGCCGTCGTCTCCTACGACGGCCAGCTCGCGACCTCGGGCATCACGACCGTGTTCGACTCGCTCCGGGTCTGGCGTGAGGAGGGCGCTGAGGAAGTCGACGGCCGCGCCGGCGTGCTCGCCGCCGCGATCACGACCGCGCGCGATGCTGATTTGTTGCGCGCCGACCACTTCCTGCATCTGCGCTGCGAAATCCCGATGCCGAGCGTGGTCGAGGAGGCCAAGGAGCTGATCGACCGTCCCGACGTGAAGCTGATGTCGCTGATGGACCATACGCCCGGCCAGCGCCAGTTCCGCGACGAGGGCAAGCTGCGCGACTATTACCGCGGCAAGAACGGCGGCAAGACCGATGCCCAGCTCGACGAGCTGTTCGCAAAGCGCTTCGAGTATCAAAAGGCTTATGCGGCGACCAACATGCGCGAGATCGTGGCGCTGGCGCATCAATACAACATTCCGCTGGCGAGCCATGACGACACCACCGAGGAGAATGTCGCGGACGCCGTGCGCGATCGCGTCTCGGTGGCGGAATTCCCGACCACGCTCGAGGCCGCGCGCGGCCTGCATCAGGCCGGCATCGACATCCTGATGGGCGCGCCCAACGTCGTGCGCGGCGGCTCGCACTCCGGCAATATCGCCGCGGTCGATCTTGCCCGCGAGGGCCTGCTCGACATTCTCTCGTCGGACTACATTCCATCGAGCCTTCTGATGGCCGCGCTGCAATTGCCTGAACATGTGCCCGCGATCAGCCTTCCGGCGGCGGTTCGAACCGTAACGAAAGCGCCGGCCGAGGCGGTTGGTCTCTTCGACCGCGGCGAGATTGCGGTTGGCAAGCGCGCCGACCTGATTCGGGTGCACATCGCGGGCAGCGTTCCCGTCGTCCGCAGCGTCTGGCGCGAAGGAGGCCGGGTCGCATGAGCGAGACCGCGACCATGGCGCAAGGCGAGGCGGGTGCGATCGGCCCTGGCCGGCTCGTGCTCGTGGTCGGTCCCAGCGGCGCCGGCAAGGACACCTTGCTGCAGCTGGCGCAGGCGGCCTGCATCGACGATCACGACGTCGTCTTTCCGCGTCGCGTCGTGACGCGTGAGTCCTCCGCGGCTGAGGATAACATTGCCATGAGCCCGGATGAATTCCGGCGCGGGATCGATCACGGCGATTTCGCCGTGCATTGGGACGCGCATGGGCATTCCTACGCGCTACCGCTCGAAATCAACGACGACATCCGCGCCGGCCGCGCCGTCGTCGTCAACGTCTCGCGCACCGTGATTGCCGCGCTGCGTCAGGCCTATGCCAATGTCGTCGTGGTCGCCATCACGGCGCCGCCGGACGTGCTGGCGCAGCGGCTTGCCGCCCGCGCCCGGCACAGCGACGGCAATATCGCGGAACGGCTGTCCCGCAGCGTCGAGGACGCATCGACGCAGGCCGATGTCACCATCCTCAACGCCGGCAGCGCGGATTATCACAGCCGCCAGCTTGTGCGCGTGATCAGGAACGAAGGCTGGCGCGATTAACCGCCGGCGCAAAGGAGAGTGGAAGAATGTCGGTGATCGAAACGGTCGAACAGCTAGAGGCCATCTACGGCGCCACCAACGACGCCTCGACCGTGAAAGTCGCCGACCATGTCACGCCGCTCTATCGCGTCTTCATCGAGAAGGCGCCGTTCGCGGCGCTCGCCACCATCGGGCCCGAGGGCATCGACTGCTCGCCGCGCGGCGATCTGCCCGGCTTCGTTCGCATTCACGACCCCAAGACGCTGATGCTGCCGGATCGCCGCGGCAACAACCGGGTCGATTCCCTGCGCAACATCGTGCGCGACCCGCGCGTGTCCCTGATGTTCCTGGTCCCCGGCTCCGGCAACGCGGTCCGCGCCAATGGCCGTGCGCATCTGTCGATCGATCCCGGGTTGCTGGCGTCCTTCAAGGTCGAAGGCAAGGCGCCGCGCAGCGTCATGGTGATGAATGTGGACGAAATCTATTTCCAGTGTGCCCGCGCCATCGTCCGCTCCGATCTCTGGAACCCCGACAAGTGCATCGACCCGAAGACGCTGCCGACGCCCGGCCAGATCCTCGCCGAGATGAGCCAGAACAAGGTCGGCGGCGAGGAGTACGACCGCGGCTGGGCGGCGCGTGCCGCAGCGACGATGTGGTAGCTCTCTTCCCCTCTCCCGCTGCTTCCGTCTCCCTCGCCCCGTTCTTGCGGCGAGGCAATCGCATATGACTTTTTGGCGGGGGGTCTGACAGCGCGCCTCGTCCTTCGAGACGACCGCTCCGCGGTCTCCTCAGGATGAGGCTAAGCGGCATCTTTGCCGGTCGAAATTGCTGCCGCCACACTCCGCCCTCATCCTGAGGGCCCGCCAAAGGCGGGCGTCTCGAAGGATGGGCCGCAGAGCAACGGCCTTAAATGAGATTGCCCTCGTTCTCTCGGGGGGCATGTGCGCCGCTCGCGCGTGTTGAACTCATCGCGAGATGAATCTGCCTGCCGGCGCTTGCGGCGGGAGAAGCGGCCGAGCGTGTCGCTCGTAAATATGGATAGCCATTTCATTGACCAGTCGCGCCGATCGCTCGATATTTGCAGCATCGAAACTGCTCCTCGAGCCGAAGCCGCAACATGAGAACCGATCACCAGCGTAATCCGGACGACATGCACCCGTGCATGACGCGGCGCTGTTTCTCGGCGGCCACCGGCACCTGTTGTTGTTGCTGACCGCGACCCTCTCAGCACGTCACATCACAAATCTTAAGCCAGGAACGCCGAGAAATCCGGCGAGCGAGCAGTCATGTCCCAAGCCCAATTCGAAGCCCAGTCCAACGCCTACATCATCGAAATCCACGACCGCGCCGCCGGCATCATCACCCGAGACGCGCGCGGCTTCCGCTTCTTTTCCTCCGAGCGCCTGTTCGACAGCCTCGAAGGCCGCCAGTTCCGCTCGGCGCGCGAAGCCGAGCGGGCCGCACGTGCGGTGTTCTCCGAGCGGAGCCGCCGCGCGAATTCGCAACTCTTCGCCAACTGATCCCACCGAAAGGACCGCGATATGATTACTCGACGACACATACTCGCAACGACACTCCTGCTCGCGACAGCCCTGGCTGCACCCGTGCACGCGGAGGACAAGCCGGCGGAAATCCGCATCGGCACCCAGAAGGGCGGCTTCTTCCCGGCGGTGCGCCAGCGCCAGACGCTCGAAAACGCCTTCAAGCCGCTCGGCATCGAGATCAAGTGGATCGACTTCCAGTTCGGTCCACCGCTGCTGGAGGCGATCAATGTCGGCAGCGTCGATTTCGGTTATGTCGGCGACTCCCCGCCGATCTTCGCGCAGGCGGGCGGCGCAAAGATCCGCTACGTCGCCGCGGTGAAATCGGACGGCAACACCCAGGCGATCGTCGTGCCGAAGGACTCGCCGATTCACGCTCTGGCCGATCTCAGGGGCAAGCGCGTCGCCTTCGGCAAGGGATCGAGCGCGCATAATCTGCTAGTCGCGGCGCTCGAGAAGGCCGGCCTGTCCTGGTCCGACATCACGCCTGCGCCGCTCGCGCCGGCCGATGCGACGGCGGCCTTCGTGAAGGGCTCGGTCGACGCCTGGTCGATCTGGGATCCCTATCTCGCGCTCGCCGAGCTGAAGGAGAATGCGCGCGTTATCGCCTTCGACAAGGACGTGCACAAGCCGAACGCCTTCTACATCGCCGGCGCCGATTTCGTGGAGAAGTATCCCTCGCTCGTTGCGAAGCTCAACACGGCCTTCGCGTCCGAAGGCGTATGGGCGGATTCGCACCACGAAGACGTGGCGAAGGCGCAGGCCGAGGCGACCGGCGTCGACATCGACGCGATCCGCCGCTTCGTCGCCCGCTCCAATTATCGCGTGGTGCCGATCGATGCCGAGGTGGTCAAGAGCCAGCAGGCGGTTGCCGACCGCTTCGCAAAGCTCGGCCTGATCCCGAAGCCGGTCAATGTCTCCGACATCGTCTGGAAGTGGACGCCGGGGTCTTGAGCCGGGCTCAGCCTTTCAGCGCGGCCAGCAACTCATCCGGGCGCTCGGCCATGATCATGTGGCCGGCGCCCGGTACCACGACGGTCTTCGCATGCGGGATCGCGGCCGCGAGCGCCTTGCCCGCCTTCGCCGGAGTCATCATGTCGCGCTCGCCGAGGATGAGCGTCGCAGGCACCTTGACGCTCGCGGCAGCGGCGAGCGCATTCGCGTAAGCATTGCAGGCCGACAGATCCCTGAACAGCACGCCCGGCTCGCAGGCCTTCAGCACCGCCTGCGCGCCGCCATGCATCCACAGGCCCGGCGCGAGGCTGCCGCCGAGCTCGGCGTTGAAGCCGAGGCCCCAGATCGACACCATGTCGTTTGCATCCTGCGAGTTGGCTTCGGCCGCCTTCAAGAGATCCGGGCCGACCGTCATGGTCGCGGCGGTGCCGATCAGGCTCAGCGCGGAAATCTTGTCGGGATGCCGCGCGGCGGTCTCCAGCGAGATCAGCGATCCCATGGAGTGCCCGATCAGATGCGCCTTCGCAGCTCCTGCCGCATCGAGCAGCGCCGCCGTCCAGTCGGCCATCTCGGCGATGCTCGAGAGCGAGGGGCCGGCCGAGCGGCCGTGACCGGGAAGGTCCGGTGCCAGCACGGAAAACCCGTGATGGGCGAACCAGCGCGTATGCAGGGCCCAGGTCGAATGGTCGAAGCCGGCGCCGTGGATGAAGACCACCGCGGGCAGGGACCTGTCGAATTCGCGGCCGCCGGTCGCGACAAATACCTCGGCCCCGTTGACGGAAAGCTTCATGGTGTCAGACCTTTTGCGAGATGCGCAGTGCTTGATTGAGGTCGTCGATGATGTCGGAGGCGGTCTCGATGCCGACCGACAGCCGCACCAGCTCCTCGCCGATGCCGGCGGCCTTGAGCTGCTCGGCGTCCATCTGCTGATGCGTGGTCGAGGCGGGGTGGATCACCAGCGTCTTGGCGTCGCCGACATTGGCGAGATGGCTGATCATGCGCAATGACTCGATGAACTTGCGGCCGGCAGGGCGGCCGCCCTTGATGCCGAAGGAGACGATCGAGCCGGCGCCGCGCGGCAGCAGCTGCTTTGCAAGCTGGTAGTCCGTGTGGTCTTCAAGCGAGGGATGCAGGACCCAGTCCACCGCCTTGTTGGACTTCAGCGCCTCCAGCACCGAATGCGTGTTCTGCATATGCCGGTCCATGCGGACGCCCAGCGTCTCCACGCCCTGCAGGAGCTGGAACGCGTTGGTCGGCGACAGGCAGGCGCCGAAATCGCGCAGGCCCTCGGTGCGCGCGCGCATGATGAACGCCGCGGTGCCGAACTGCTCGTCGAAGACGATGCCGTGATAGCCGCCATAGGGCTCGGTCAGCACGCCGAACTTGCCGGAGCCGCGCCAGTCAAAGCGGCCACCGTCGATGATGGCGCCGCCGATCGCGATGCCGTGGCCGCCGATCCATTTGGTCGCCGAGTGCATCACGATGTCGGCGCCAAGCTCGATCGGCCGGCTGAGATAGGGCGTCGCAAAGGTGTTGTCGATCAGCAGCGGAATTTTTGCCTCATGCGCGATCGCCGCGACCTTCGGGATGTCGAGCACCTCGAGCCCGGGATTGCCGATGGTCTCGCCGATCACGAGCTTGGTGTTCGGCTTGATGGCGCTGCGGAACGCATCGAGATCGCGCGGCTTCACAAATGTCGTGGTGATGCCGAAGCGCGGCAGCGTATGCGCCAAAAGGTTGATGGTGCCGCCATAGAGCGAGCTCGACGCCACGATGTGGTCGCCGGCGTTGAGCAGCGTCGCGATGGCGAGATGCAGCGCAGCCATGCCGCTCGCGGTGCAGATCGCGCCGACGCCGCCTTCGAGCGCGGCGAGCCGCTCCTCCAGTACGCCGGTGGTCGGATTGGAGATGCGCGTGTAGATGTGGCCGGCCCGCTCCAGGTTGAACAGCGCGGCGGCGTGATCGGAATCCTGGAACACGTAGGACGTGGTCTGGTAGATCGGCACCGCGCGGGCGCCGGTCGCGGGATCCGGATGCTGGCCCGCATGCAGGCTCAGGGTCTCGAAGGCAGGCGGTTTTGGCGCGGGCATGCGTGGCCTCGTTGCTCGGTCGGCGATGGCGGCCCTTGTGCCACAAAACCGCGTGCCAAGTCAGCCCATTGACAGCGCCGTGGGATGGCGCACAGCGGTGACATGATTGAGGCGAGCTCTGTCCGCATCGCCGGTGGGCTCCTCGCCCCGTTCTTACGGGGAGAGGGTTGGGGTGAGGGGCTCCATCCGAGATCACGGTGACAGTCGGACTCGCGGACAGTCCCCTCACCCGGATTGCATCTTCGATGCAATCCGGCCTCTCCCCGCAAGCGGGGAGAGGCGAACGGCGCCGCCTTCAGTTAGCCGACATTGCCCCGGATCGCCTGCTCGATGATCCGCGCCTCCCGCAGCAGGATCTCCACGACCTCCTGCTCGCGGCGCGGGCCGAGCCTCGTCCGAACGGCGGAGACGGTCATCGCCGCGGCGGGCTGTCCGTCCGGGGTCTTGATCCAGGTCGAGATCGACTTCGTGCCCTGCACGAGGCCGATCTCTCTCATATTGTAACCCCGCTTCCGCGCGACGATGACCTGGCTCATCACGGCTGCGACGTCGGTCTGGTAGGCCTCGAACCGCTTCTCGTTGGCTGCGACGATTTTTCGCGCGTCCTGCGCCGGCATCGCGGCGAGGATGGCGACGCCGGCGCTGGAGACGCCGAGCGGCCGGCGCGCGCCGACCTCGATCGACAGCACCTGGATCGGATAGACGCCGATCCTGCGATCGACGCACAGCGTGTCGTTGCCGGTCCGCACCGTCAGGAACAGCGTGTCGCCGATCTCGGCGGAGGCGCGCCGCAGCGACGGATTTGCCGCGACCAGCAGGCTTGACGGCCGCGGCCGTGCCAGCGCCAGCTCGGGCACCTGGTTGCCGATCGCGTAGCGGCCGGTGCGATCGTGCCGCTCGACGATGCCTTCCTCGATCAGCACGTGGACGATGCGATGCACGGTCGGACGGGTAAGGCCGGTCGCCCGCACGACCTCGGCCAGCGGCACGCCGTCCTCGCGGCCTGCGGCAAGAATGCGCAGCACCGCGAGCGCGCGCCGGATCGCCTGCGCGCCCTGTCGCGGTTCCAGCGCGCTATGGGCGACTTTCGGAGAAGGTCTCTTGTCCATAATATGGACAAGAACGCCACAATTCACTCGACAGGTAAAGCGCGCATCTGGAGATTGCGCGGCGATCGAGCGCCGTGCGCAACGTCAAGGCGTTCGAAGTGAATTGGAAGCGCCGCCGGGAGGTTAACATGAGATTAATCGCGATTGCCATAGCCGCTGTCACGGCGATGCTGGCGGGGCCCGCATCGGCCCAGCAATGGCCGGCGCGCAGCTTCAAGCTGATCGTGCCCTATCCGGCCGGCGGCAATGTCGACAGCGCCGCGCGCATCGTCGCCGACAAGCTCCAGGAAAAGCTCGGTCAGCCCTTCATCATCGAGAACAAGGCCGGCGCCGGCGGCATGATCGCGGGCGAGGCTTTCGCGAAATCGGCGCCCGACGGCTATACGCTGTTCGTCGGCGCCAACGGCCCGGTGTTGTTCGCGACCGAGATCAACAAGCGCGATGCCTATAGCTGGAAGAAGGATTTCCTGCCGATCTCGACCATCTCGATGACGCCGCTGGTGCTCGAGGTGCATCCCTCCGTCCAGGCCAACAATTTCAAGGAATTCATCGACCTCGCCAAGCGCGAGCCCGGTAAGCTGACGATGGCCTCGCCCGGCCCCGGCACCACCAATCATCTGCTTAGCGAATTGATGCAGTCGAATCTCGACCTGCAATGGGTCACCGCGCACTACCGCGGCAACGCGCCGGCCATCAACGATCTGCTCGGCGGCCAGGTGCAGTTCGCGTTCGACCAGCTCACGGTCAGCCTCCAGCACATCAAGGCCGGCCTGTTCCGCGCGCTCGCGGTCACCAGCCCGCACCGCCTGAAGTCGCTGCCTGATGTCCCGACCTTCACTGAGCTCGGCTACAAGGATTTCGACGGCCAGACTTTCACCGGCCTGTTCGCACCGGCGGGCACGCCGGCGCCTGTTGTCGACAAGCTGCACGAGACGCTGGTTGCGATCCTGAAAGACCCGGGCGTGGTGGACAAGTTCGAAAAGCTGGGCGGGGAAGCCGTCGCGATGACGCCGGGCGAGTTCAAGGCCTATCTCGAGCGCGAGGACGCCAAGTGGATTCCGGTCGTGCGCAAGGCCAACATCAAGGCGGACTGAGCAATGCGGATCGATCCCACCGAGCTCGGCGCGGAGCGCATCTACCGGCTGATGACCGGCATCGTGGTGCCGCGCCCGATCGCCTGGGTGACGAGCCTGTCGCGCTCCGGGGTGCTCAACCTCGCGCCCTTCAGCGCCTTCACCTTCGTCTCGCAGAAGCCGCCGATGCTCGCCATCAGCGTCGGCCGCAAGGGCGCGGACTACAAGGACACCGCGCACAACATCCTCGACACCGAGGAATACGTCATCCACATCGCCGATACCCCGCTGATGTCTGCGGTGCACGACAGCTCGATCGAGCACCCGCCTGAAGTCAGCGAGGTCGCGGAGCTCGGCCTGGAGACGCTTAGCTGCGAGCGCATCAAGGTGCCGCGGCTCGCGGCCGCACCTGTCGCGATGGAGTGCCGCTTCCGGCAGTGCCTCGAATTCGGCGACGCGCGCAGCCGGCTGATCGTCGGCGAGGTCGTGATGTTCCACATTCGCGACGGCCTCGTGGAAAACGGCAAGGTCGAGACCCGGGCGCTCGATCCGATCGCGCGCATCGGCGGGCCGCGCTACGCCCGCCTCGGCGAGATCGTGACGCTGAACACCGTCTTTCAAACTCCCAAATCGACCGACTGAGCGCGCGGCCCATCGCGGCCCTTGTGCCCAAGACCATTGGAGAAAACCACAATGCGACTCCTGAGCTATCTCTTGGACGGCGAGGCGCGCTACGGCGCGGCCGTCGCGGGCGGCGTGGTCGATCTGACCCGGCGGATCGGCCGCGACTTCTCCGACGTGAAGGCGCTGATCGCGGCCAATGCGCTGGCGGACGCGCAGGAAGTGATCGCCGATCAGCAACCGGACTACGCGCTCGATGATCTCGTCCTGCTGCCGCCGGTGCTGGCGCCGGAAAAGCTCTGGTGCATCGGCGTCAACTACGCCGAGCGCAACGCCGAATATAAAGACAATTCGGATCTGCCCAAATATCCGAGCCTGTTCGTGCGCAGCATGTCGTCGATGACAGGCTCCGGCCAGCCGCTGGAGAAGCCCAAAGTCTCGGATCAGCTCGACTATGAAGGCGAGCTCGTGATTGTGATCGGGCAGGAAGGCCGCCACATCCCACGCGAGAAGGCGTGGTCGCACATCTTCGGCATGACGCTGTGCAACGAAGGCACGATCCGCGACTGGCTGCGCCACGGCAAGTTCAACGTCACCCAAGGCAAGAATTTCGACCGCTCCGGCAGCATCGGCCCGTGGATCGTCACGGCGGACGAGCTCGACCCGCGCGGACCTCATGACATCACCACGCGCGTCAACGGGGAGGTGCGGCAGCAGGACACCACCGAGCGGCTGATGTTTCCGTTCGACTTCCTGATCTCCTATCTCTCGACCTTCGCCACCCTGAAGCCCGGCGACATGATCGTGACGGGTACGCCGACCGGGGCGGGCGCGCGCTTCGATCCGCCGCGCTGGCTGAAAGTCGGCGACGTCGTCGAGGTCGAGTCGAGCCGCATCGGCGTGCTGCGCAACACCGTGGCTGCGGAGCAATAGACCATGCTGGATGCCGCCACGATCGAACGTCTTGCCGCGCGCCTGGACGAGGCCGAGCGCACCAAGGCGCTGATCCCGATGTTCTCGAAAGAATATCCCGGCCTCACGATCGAGGACGCCTACGCCATCCAGCGCGCCTGGACGAAACTCCAGCTCGGGCGAGGGCGCGTCATCAAGGGCCACAAGATCGGCCTGACCTCGAAGGCGATGCAGAACGCGGTCGGCATCTCCGAGCCCGACTACGGCGTGCTGTTCGCCGACATGTTCTATGCCGACGCCACGCCCATTCCGTTCGACCGCTTCCACGCGCCACGAATCGAGGTCGAGCTCGCCTTCGTGCTGAAGGCGCCGCTGCGCGGGCCCGACTGCACCATCTTCGACGTGCTCAACGCCGCCGACTACGTGACGCCGGCGCTGGAGATCTTGGAGACGCGCATGCACCGCGTCGATCCTGAAACGGGCAAGACGCGAAAGGTCATGGACACGATCTCGGACAACGCCGCGAACGCCGCGCTGGTGCTCGGTGGCCGGCCGTTCCGCCCGATGGATGCGGATCTGCGCTGGATCGGCGCGCTGCTGTTCCGCAACGGCGAGGTCGAGGAGACCGGGCTTGCCGCCGGCGTGCTCAATCATCCCGCCAACGGCATCGCCTGGCTCGCCAACCGGCTCGCGCCGCATGACGAATATCTCAGGGCCGGCGAGGTGGTGCTGGCGGGATCGTTCACGCGGCCGGTGGACATCCGCCGCGGCGACACGTTCCACGCCGACTACGGCGCGTTCGGCTCGGTGTCGTGCCAGTTCGTCTGAACCAACACACAAGAGGGAGCGCACCATGACACGGCGCAAGAGCATCCACATCGGCGGCTTCAAGCACGCCAATCCGATTCCGAACGCTTGCCGCATCGGCAATCTCGTGATGTCGGGCGTCATCCTTGGCCGCGATGCGGCCGGCGCGATGCCCGTGAGTCTCGACGCGCAATGCGCCAACATGTTCGCGCACATGAAGGCGACGGTGGAGGCCGCCGGCGGCACCACCGACGACATCATCAAGATGACGGTGTGGCTGAAGGACCGCTCGCAGCGCGGGCCCGTCAATGTCGAGTGGCTCAAGATGTTTCCGGACGAGCATTCGCGCCCGGCGCGCCACGCGCTGCCGATGGACAATATGGACGGCGGCGCGCTGGTGCAGTGCGACTTCACCGCCGTGATCGACTGAAGGAGATTTGCGCATGCCGACTTATCTGCCGTTCGACCCCAACCCGCGCCGCCCGGTCAAGGCGCCGCCACTGAGGACCATCGACAGCCAGTTCCACGTGCTGGGGCCCATCGAGAAATATCCGGAGCGCCCCGGCGCGGCCTATCGAATGCCGACCGCGACCTGGGAAGCGGCGCTGCGTATGCACAAGGCGCTCGGCATCGAGCGCGGCATCATCGTGCAGACCACGACCTATGGCGCAGATCATGCCGTCGTGCTCGACGCCCTCGCGGCGATGGGTCCGAACTACCGCGGCTGTGCCAACGCGCTGGTGTTTGCCGAGGCGAACGATTCCTATCTCGCAAAGCTGCATGACGCCGGCGTCCGCGGCGCGCGCTTCAGCTTCCGCCAGGAACTCGGCGCCGTGCTGTCGGATGCCGATTTCGCCCGCGCCATCGCCCGCATCCGCGAGCTCGGCTGGTACGTCAAGATCCAGCCGGAGAAGGACGGTATCGTCTCCAGCGTCGCGAAGTACGAGAATCTCGACGTTCCCGTGCTGATCGACCACATGGCGCGCCCCGATCCGCAAGCCGGCAAGGACGATCCGAACCTGCGCAAGATGCTGGAGCTGCTCAAGAAGGGCAATTTCTGGGTGATGCTGTCGCTCGGCGAGAAGACCTCGAAGGCCGGCCCGCCCTACGACGACGTGATCCCGATCGCGCGCGCCTATATCGAGGCAGCAAGCGACCGCTGCGTCTGGGCCAGCGACTGGCCGCATCCGGTCTCCGTCAAGCAGCCGCCCAACGATGCCGACCTGCTCGAGCTGATGTACCGCTACGCGGCGGACCAGGCGGAGTTGGAAAAGATCCTGGTGCACAATCCGGCAAAGCTGTTCGGCTTTGCCGACTGATCGACTCCGGTCGCGATCGGGCCTGGCACCTCAGGGCGAGATGATCCGGTCGCGCATGGCGATCATCACGGCCTGCGTGCGGGTGGCTGCGCCGAGCTTCTTGCAGCAGCTCTTGATGTGCGCCTTCACTGTGCGTCCCGTGATGGCCAGGGCGTCGGCGATCTCATCGCTGGATCGTCCGACGGCCGCCAGCGTCAGCACCTCGCGCTCGCGCAAGGACAGTGCGTGCTGCGGAGCCGCGGGCAGGCCGCGCAGCTTCAGCACCCGGTCGAAGGCGTAAAGCGCCATGAGGTGGAGCGCCGGGAGATCGCGCTCCGGCAGATCGATCTCGGCGCCGCCGAACCACACCTGGCCGGTGCGGCCCGTCGGCGAGATGACCGGGATCACCACGCCATCCACCATGCCGAAGTCGCGGGCGCGTCGCACGAGCTCGACGGCGCGCGGCTCCCGTTCCGGATCGTACGGCGCTTCCCTGAACCAGCGGAACGGCTGAAGTGTTGTCCTGCAATAACGCAGCGCGGGATCGTGCCACACATACTGCGCCTCGGAATACATATCGAGAAAGCCGGCCGGCAACCGTTCGGCGAGAACCGCCTCGCGCGGCGATTCGGTCGACAGCGGGGCGACATAGGAGCTGCAGAAATAGTCGAAGCCGTGCTGGCCGAGCGTGCGGCTCATCGCATCCAGAATGCTCGCGACATCAGGAAGCTGCCGCACCGTCTCGACGAAATCGAATGCTCGACTGCGGACCACGTCCATCGGCGGCCTACGATCAGTCCTTGAGGGATCGGCGCTACGCTACCCTTCCAGGCACCGAGTGTAGGACGTCAATGCTGTAACTGCAACCTGCGCGAAACTCGCCAGCTTCATGAACGCGATCCGCGAGGCGTGAGGATCGGCCATACCTGGCTCGGCCGTGTGATGCCTTGATCACCGGGCCGGTTGCGCCGCCAGCCGGCCGCGCACCTCGGCCGCGATCTCGAACGAGCGCAGCCGGGCGGCGTGGTCGTAGATCTGGCCGGTGGTCATCAATTCGTCCGCGCCGGTCTCGGCGATCAGCGCCTTCAGCTTCTCTTCGACCAGGGTGGGCGAGCCGACCGCGGAGCAGGACAGCGACTGGCCGACCATGGCCTTCTCCGCCGGCGACCACAGCGCGTCCATGTCGTCGACCGGCGGCGGCAGCGGGCCGGGCGTGCCGCGGCGCAGATTGATGAACTGCTGCTGCAGCGAGGAGAACATGCGCTGCGCCTCGGCGTCGCTCTCCGCCGCGAACACGTTGACACCGACCATCGCATAGGGCCTGTCGAGCTGCGCCGAGGGCTCGAAACGCGCGCGATACTCGCGCAGCGCCGGCATCATCATCTGTGGCGCGAAATGCGAGGCGAAGGCGAAGGGCAGGCCGAGCATCGCCGCGAGCTGCGCGCCAAACGTGCTCGAGCCGAGGATCCACAGCGGCACCTTGGTCCCCACGCCGGGCACGGCGCGGATCGTCTGGTTCGGTTGCACATCGCCGAGCAACGCCTGCAATTCCAGCACGTCATGCGGAAAATTCTCGGACGTGGTGGCGAGGTCACGCCGCAGCGCCCTTGCTGTGAACTGGTCGGTGCCCGGCGCCCGCCCGAGCCCGAGATCGATCCGTCCCGGATAGAGCGACTCCAGCGTGCCGAACTGCTCGGCGATGACCAGCGGCGAATGGTTCGGCAGCATGACGCCGCCGGAGCCGACACGGATCGTCTTCGTCCCGCCCGCGACATGCCCGATCACCACGGACGTCGCCGCGCTCGCAATCCCCGTCATGTTGTGATGCTCGGCCAGCCAGAACCGCTTGTAGCCCCAGGCCTCGGCGTGCTGGGCAAGATCAAGCGAATTGCGAAACGCCTGCGCGGCGTCGCCACCCTGGCGGATGGGAGCGAGGTCGAGCACGGAGAAGGGGATCATGCGTGGGGGTCCGGGTGGAGGGCGATATGCGCCGGGGCTCCATATGTAGTACCTGCCAGCCCGAATGTTAGCGTTGCAGTGTCGATCGGACACCGGCGCAACGATGCCATTCGGAATTGTCGCGGGTGACCGGCGAACTGCCAGATAGCGTTTTTGACCCAGCGGACTCCCAGCGCAGGTTTGATTTACGTCAACATTCAAAACCTGGCTTCATTTTCACTTCCGACATTGGTTGCTTCGATTTCCTTCCTGGAGAGGTACGATGGCCAATCCGACCAAGCTCTCGGTTGAGAAAGCGCTCGAAAAGATACGTCAGCGCGACGAGCCGAAATCAGAGAATTCACGCCTTGATGAAAAAACCGACGCTCTCAATGAAGAGATAAAACGTATGAGAGCACAAAGGCTCCGCCTTGAACGACAAAAGGGCAAGCGTGGCTGAATAGCGCGTAGGATGGGTAGAGCACTTGCGAAACCCCATCATGTTTCGTCGTCGAACAAAGCCTCGATGGGTTTCGCTTCGCTCAACCCATCCCACGAGGCTGTCTGAGCGGCCTGCGCCTCCGTTCACAACACTGTTATTGCGACCTATGGCGCCCTTTGTCGCAACTGGGCGTCTCGTGCGTGTTGTTGTATGCTTGGCAGAGCGACTGAACGGTCGCCAGGAGGAATCGACATGACCATGGTCGTACTCAACCGCCGCAACCTCCTCGCCGCCGGTGGCTCCGTTCTCGCAACCGGAGTTTTGGCGGCCGGCGTTCCCGGGCTCCTGCTGCCGGCCCGCGCGGACGGACTCGCGCCGACCGAGACGATGTCGGGCGGGGCGAACAACTACCGCAAGGGCGCGGCGATCGTGGACCGCATCGGCAAGGGCGGCTTCTGGATGAGCGGCACCGTCCGCCGCGCCGGTGACGGCGCTCCGCTGGCCGGGCGGCGCATCCAGATCTGGGCGCACACGGTCGAAGGACAGGAGCACGAGCCGCAGAGCCATGGCGCCACGCTCACCGACAAGGACGGCAAGTTCCGGCTCGAGATGCCTCAGATCATTCCGATCTTCGGCCAGCCGCACGGTCACCTCGCCTATGACAGCGGTGAATTCATGACCGTCTTCCTGCGGCCGGTGATGCGGAGCGCAAAGGAAACCAGCCTCGAGGCGCACTTCGTTCTGCAGCCGGCCTGAGCGAATTGCGAACGACGGGGTGGAAATTGGCCCGGGTGATCCTGATCTGGGGCGCCTTGGCTTCGGCCATTGGCGTGCCGATCGCTGCTGCCGCAGGAAGCGAGCAGCTCGCATGGCGCGGTCCGGTCTATATCCTTGCCGGATTCGCCGGGATCTTTGCCCTCGGTCTCGTGCTGGTTCAGCCTCTGCTGATCGGCGGATATTTGCCGGGGTTCTCGGCCTATCGCGGACGTCGCGCGCATCACTGGATCGGCGGCGCGCTGGCCGCGGCGATCGTGATCCATGTCGCCGGCCTCTGGATCACCAGTCCCCCCGACATGATCGACGCCCTGACTTTCTCGTCGCCGACGCCGTTCTCGCCTTTTGGCGTGATCGCCATGTGGGCCATCTTCATCGTCGCGCTCCTGGCTCTACTGCGCCGGCGCTTGGGACTGCGGCCGCGAACGTGGCGTTTCGTTCATATGCCTCTCGCGATCGTCATCGTCGCAGGCAGCGCGGTCCATTGCCTGCTGATCGAGGGAACGATGGAGACGATCTCGAAGGCGGCGCTTTGCGCGCTCGTCCTCGCGGCAACCGTGAAAGCCATGGTTGACCTTCAGGTTTGGCGAAAGCGAAGGACGCTGCGCGGCGAGAGCATTGCGCGGCAGTGAGCCGGATGGAATTGATCGCGATCTGCAGGCCGCTTTGTTTCAACACGTTCGGCGTCGTCTGCTCTGCTTGCCGCAGAAGGCAACGAAGCTTATCCTCGCGCGATGGTTGCCCGTGCCCCCGATCTGAAAGCGTTCCTGCTCGCGACGCCGTTCTTCGGCGGTCTTTCGGACACAGGTCTCGACCTCCTGATGTCGATGCTGGTCGAGTGCCGCTTCGAAGCCGGCGCGACTGTCGTGGCGGAAGGCGAGCCGGGACGCTCGATGTTCATCGTCAGATCCGGCCGGCTGGCGGTGAGCAAACGGGCGACTTCGGGAAGCGTCATCCCGATTTCCATTCTGGAGCGAGGGGATTTCTTCGGCGAGATGACGCTGATCGAAATGCAAAACCGCTCCGCCACTGTGGTCGCGGAGGGCTCGACGGTGCTGTACGAGCTGACGGCTCAAAAACTCTACGCCTGCTACAAGGCCGATATCCACGCCTACGTGATCGTCCTGCAGAACATCAACCGCGAGCTTTGCCGCCGGCTGCGCCGTGCGGATGATCGCTTTGCTGGGCATCAGGTGGGTGAAGACAGCTGATCATGCGTAGGATGGGTAGAGCGAAGCGAAACCCATCATGTTTCGACACCGAGCAAGACGCCGATGGGTTTCGCTTCGCTCTACCAAGGCTGGTGCGGCTAGAGCAGCGCCATTGAGTGCAGCGAGTTTCTGTGAAAGCCGAAGGCAACCAAGCCGGACAGAAGCAGCACAGTCCCAGTCACGATCAGGCAACACGCAAACACTATCGGAGCCTCGGGTTCGTTATGAATGACAAAGACGATAATAGATAAAACTTTACCGACAATCGAAAGGAAGAATTAACCTTACTTGCGCGGACCAACAGGTAAGAACCTCGGCATCAGGTCTGCGGAGTGTCGTCGGGCTTGTGTCTCCGTGCTCGCCAATTTGCCCGTCGGGCAAAACACCTGCCTCCCGCAAAAATCCGTCAACCCTCCCTTGCAAAAATATTCCACTTTACCGAAATTCGGAATTGCGGCATTGTCTCGCCATCCCGGTCCTCGGAGAGGGGCGATCGTACGTCGTAACGAACGTGGATCGGGGTGCGGTGGACGCGGCTGCGTCGGGCACGCGAAGGGGGGACCAGGGCGAGATGAACCTCGTGAGGTCCTGCTGCGTGCAGACGGACGGCGCCAACGCCTTCGCGATGCCCTTTGGGCGGAGCAGGGTGAAGCTGCGTACGGCAAAAGCGCGTGGTCCTGACCGTCGTTGCTACGGTCAAGCCTTGCGGAGATGAATCGGGGCTCGACCGGGTCTCGGGCATCGCCAATTCGCAAGGTGACGGAGGCCAGAAGGAACTCGGCTCCGGGGAGAGCGCGCATACGCCGTCAACCCATCGCGCAGGGAAGGCCGGGTGTTTTCCGGCCCACCTGTTGTCCCGCCTGCGCATTTGCGTGTGCAAATTCTTCGCGCAGCGGATCGTGGGTGCCAGCCGGCACCCGGCCTTCCCTGCGCCCTCTTCGCTTAAAGAGGGTCAAGGTGAGAACAAAACTCGGGCACTGCATGCCGCGAGAATGCCGATCTGTGCGTGATTTGACCCAGAGAATGGTGCTGCCAGACAGGATTGAACTGAGGCGGCAATCCTGGTTGATATTGATTTTATTGTACTTTTCGACCCGGCGATCTGTTTTTGTGTGGCACTCTTGCGGGGCGCCACGAGATGATGCTTACCACATTCCGTATGAGGTCGCCACGGAGGAAATGCTGTTAGCCGCAGAGGGCTGACCCGTCTGCTTCTTCGATAGTTGTTGCACTCTTATGGGACCGTCAAATGTCGGGCTGGCGGAGATAGTGGGACTCTCCTCCCCTATGCCGCGAAGCCGCCGAAACTGCCGAAAAATAAGGATTCCTAGAAAGGCCGGTCGGAATTTGTGACCACCGCCGTGTACCACCTGTTCGGCCGATTCGGGCATCAATCTCGGTCGGTTTCGAGGTTGCTCAGGGCGCCGCCGAACTCGGATGGAATGTCTGCTCGACCGGCGCCGGCAACTGGCTATGCACCAGCTATTGGATCGCTCAACGCAATTCAGCGAATCCATGGCAGGGCAGCCGATCAAAGTTCGGCGAAACCCTCCATCGACAACCATTTCCGATCCAAGCATGTAGCTCGACGCATCGCTGGCGAGGAACAGCACGGCGTTTTTTCGGCGATTGCATGAAAATCTGAAAATGAGACCTGCCGTCAAATATTTCAGCCAGCACCAGACGCTCCAGATGGGGCATCCCGGCGCGCATCGCCCTCTAGTGCAGCAAATCGCTGGTTGCCACACGGTTGATAGTGGCGAGGCGCTGCTCGGCGCTTGCACTGAAATCTATGTCAGCCACCAGATCGAGTAGACGCTGATAGGCATGGTCGGCGACCGCGACCGGTAGTGGCTCTTCGTCGAAGGTATCAACATAGTTGTCGACGACGGTATTAAGCAGCCGACACAAACCCTGTTGGTCAGGCTGGTCCTTGCACGCTTCGTAGAGTCTTTGCTGAAATTCGCGGAAGGTTTGCAACCCGTGGTGCTGTTGCGAAAGCCACGTATGTAACGTGTTCATGAGAGCCTCTTCAATGGGAGGAAGAAGCTGCGAATTTATACGGCCCGGGAAGAACATCCACAAATGCGGTTTTCGCAAATCCCTAATGCGGCATTTGCAGATGCGGTCGCGGCTCCGTGACCCGGAACAAGGCGGCTCCAGTGTCAGGCCAGCTTCGGTGCGCTGGGCAAGCGGCGCGCTGCGGCCCCGGCGTTCCGCCTCCTCTCCGGCCTCCCGGCGAAGCTTGGCGGCGCTATCAACGCCAAAGGGGGACCAAATTCCCGCCACCCACCAGTTCCCAGTGATAACGCTCCATGGCTGGAGGGCGAAATGGCGATCAAGCTACATTTGCAACCAACAGCTCGAAGATCAGATCATGCGCTACCGCCCGATGGAGCGCGAGGTGACCGATCCGCTCGCCGCTCGGTCTCCTTCACGACATCGTCTCAGAACCAGAGGCGGCGCTGCAAGCACCTAAGTAGCCGGATGCAAGGCTCGGAGCCGATGTGAGGGCTCCGCAAGCTTGAGCCACTTCCCCTGGTTGGCAAGCGACGGAAAGACTCCGCTTCGTCCTGCCGGTTTCATCTGCGCGAATAATATAGGCGAAACCGGCCGCTTGGTGACAACGGTGCTGTTGGGAACCTGCACGTTTTCCAGCACTCCAAGCAAAGCAGACCCCAAGGTCCCGCCAGGACTCTGCATCCTCATGCAGCCTCTCTGGTTCGCGGCAACGAGGGGTCAGTTCGGCCAAGCTGAGCCAAGGATGATCGAGCAGAAGTTCTGACGGACATAGTTCATGTCCTTCAGCGCGAGGACGTCGGCCTTCACGTTTCCGAACGTCGTCAGCGGTTTCTTGATAATTCCGTTGGCGAAGTGACCGATGATGTTCTCCTTGAAATTCGTCTCTCGCGGATGATGAACGCAGACATGGTCGCGCTGTTCGTGCGTGAAGTCGTGATAGGCGATACCGAGCACGTCCATCTCCACACCGGCGGTCACCAGCGCGATGGTCGGACGCATGTGCTCGGGGATTCCGGGCGTGGTGTGGAGCGCGATGGCAGTCCAGACGTCCTCGATGTCACGCTCGGGCACGCCGTAGCTTTTCATGAATTTGCGGGCGGCATTGGCGCCGTCGACCTCGAAGCGTAGATCGGGGCTCGAATATTTCTCGGTGAGCCCCATGTCGTGGAACATGGCGCCGAGGTAAAGCAGCTCCGGGTCGAATTTCAGCCCGCGGCGCTCGCCCGTGAGCGCGCCCCACAGGAAGACACGGCGACTATGATTGTAGAGCAGGTCGTCTTCGGTATCGCGCACGAGCTGCGTGGCTGCGCGCGCGATGGCGCTGTCAGGCACGCGAATGCCGGCGATGATTTCGGACATGGAGCGATCTCCTCGGTTGGATAACGGGCTGGTGGGGATTAGGCAACAGAGCTCTGCTCCGGACAACAAGCGGGATGCTACGGATCAGGACAGCCGTACGTCATTTCCTGACAAAGCGCCGCTTGGAGCTTCAGGGCAGTTGAGCCCGCAGTTTCGTCTTCGATAGCTCGCGAACTATTCCGGTTCTGCTCGCCGGAAGCTGGCGCGATATTGGACAGGGGTCACGCCGAGACGGGTGCTGAAGACAATCCTCATCCGATCCGCAGATCCGAAGCCGCAATCGAAGGCAATGGCCTTCAGCGGCCGATCGCTTGCTTCCAGCATCATGCGCGCGGTATCAACGCGGGCGCGCTCGATGAATTCGTGCGGTGTGGTCCCGGTCACCTGTCCGAAATGCCGAGCCAGATTCCGGGGGCTCATGCCGGCCACAGCCGCAAGCGACTCCAACGTGTGGCGATCCCCAATATTGGCCATGACATGGTCCTGGATGCGTGCGATTGGCGAGTCCGGATCGGCAGGTGCCGTGAGATAGGGGCTGAACTGCGATTGTCCGCCCTGGCGCTGGGCAACAACGACCAGCCGCTTGGCGACCTTGAGCGCCGTTTCGGCGCCGTGCCGCTGCCCGACGAGCGCCAAGCCCAAATCTATCCCCGCAGTTACACCAGCCGCGGTGATCAGCCGTCCATCCCGCACATAGATCAAGTCCGGTTCGACTTTCGCCTTCGGAAACCTGGCCGCCAGTGCCTGTGCATCCTGCCAATGGGTCGTGACTCGCCGATCGTCGAGGAGGCCGGCATAGCCGAGCACAAAAGCCCCTGTGCAGATCGATCCATAGACGCTGGAGCGCCACGGCAGCTCCTTGACCCACCGAAGCAGGCACGGTTCGGGCTCCGTTTCCGATGGCGTCGGAGTGCCAGCCACCAGAACGATGTCGAAGCCACCAGCCGCCTCATCGAAGGTCAGGTCGGCGACCATGCGTATGCCGTTCGACGCGCGCAGCGGATTGCGGTGAGCAGCAACCAATACCGTTTCATAGCGGTCCGCGCTGTCGAGAAACGCGTTCGCCTCACTGAACACATCCATCGGCCCAGCCACGTCTAGCGCCTGGACCCCCTCACAGACGACGATTGCGACAGCTTGTACCGGCACCTCTTTGTCTCTCCAGTCTAGCGCCCCATTATGCAACTAGTTCCGGAGACTGCAAAAGGCTCGGCGCGACCAGCGAAGCAACAACGAAACGTCTACCGGTTGACTCGGCACAGCCGCCTACTAGTAGCCGCTGCAGTTCCTCGATGAGCATCACGGCCAGGGGCGCGCTCGTCGCGCAATTTTCGTGATCACGGCCCCTTGTCTGGCCTCGTCAAGGGCCCGTCCTTGGAATCGACGACGAAGACTGCCAGTAATCTGGCGGGCTCCTTGTCGCTGGCGTTCTCGCTGATGGTGTGATGTGAGCCGGGCATTTCGTAAAACCCTTCGCCTACGTGATAGACCTTGGCGGGGTCATCGCCGACTTGGCTGCGGATGGCCCCGGATAACACATAGGCGTAGATAAATGCCGAGGCTGCGTGGTGATGAGCCAGCGATTCGCCTCCGGGCGGATAGGTCACCGTCACAGCAACTATTTTCTTTCCTTCGACATTCGGCAGTGCGTGCTCGAACGCGACTTTCACCTGCTCCCGCTCCTGCGCGATCGCGGGTGAAGCTCCCGAGGCGATCGCTAACGCTATCAGCGGCACGAAGGCCGTTCGCATTGCTCTCCTGACTACTTTTGCTGTCATATCTTGAGGGTCTGACAGCGCACCAATCCGATAGGAAAATCCACCGATCGACATTATCGCACTCCTCTTCTAACGAGCTCGCGCAAACTAGTTGGAACCAAGATGCAGGGCCGAGCTGATGAGCGATGGTGACGCTTCCGATGTGAAGCCATCGCCGTCGCCATCAGTTTCGCCCTGATCTGCTGCCGCCGCTGAGCAGCACCGATAACAGCGCGGCCAGACCGAATCCCGCAGCCGCCCAGCCGAGCCGCTCCATCGCGCCATTGGCAATGACGACAGCTCCCGCTGCGGCACCCATCGCGCTGCCCAGGTAGATCGCCGAGGAATTCATCGAGAGACTGATCGGCGCGAGTGCCGGAGCCAACCCCACCAGCCGCGCTTGCTGCGCCGTTATGAGCCCCCAGCTGGCCAAACCCCAAATCAGGATGGCTGGCAGCAGGACCGGCATTGCCCGCGCCGGCCCGAGTGCCGCGCTGAGCGAGAACGCAAGGTAGGCCACCAGGGCAAGCCAACCAGCAACGATCGCGATCATGCGCGCGCCCCAACGGTCCGCCGCGCTGCCGCTGAGCTGGGTGCCGACCGCGCCGGCCAGGCCAAAGCCCAGCAGGACCGGCGCCAGGGCCTGCGAGCCAAGGCCAGCGACGCTGGCTATGAAGACACTGAGATAAGTGTAGACCGTAAAGGTGCCGGCGACGGTCAGCACGTTGGTCACAAGCACGCCCAGGATATCGCGACGCTTGGCCAGCGCCAGACGCGCACCCAGGCCGGCCGTGACGCCAGGCCGTTGGCACGGCAGCCGGGTGAGAATCCCGAACAGTGAGAACACCGCCAGCCCCGCCACACCGAAGAAGGTGGCGCGCCAGCCGAAACCCTGCCCCACCAACACGCCCAACGGCACGCCGCCGATGATGGCCAGGGTCAACCCGGTGGTGATAGCGGACAGGGCGCGGCCACGCCGCCCCGGACCGCCCAGTGCGGCGGCATATCCACTGGCCGCCGGCATGAAGCTTGCTGCGGACAGGGCCAACAGCAGCCGCGCGGCCAACAGTGCGGCGTAGCCTGGCGCCAGCGCGGCGAGCAGGTTGCCCAAGGCGAAGCCGCCCATGGCGACGACCAGCAGGCGACGCCGCTCCAGCCCGGCGGTCAACACGGCCATGACCGGCGCGCCGATGGCATAAGCGAGGGAGAAGGCGGTGACCAGATGACCGGCGGCGGGCAAACCGACGTTCAGGTCTCGCGCCAGGGCCGGGAGCAGCCCGGCGATCATGAACCCCTCGCTGCCGATGGCAAAAGCGCCGAGCGTCAGCCAAATGAGAGGGGCCAGCGAACCGGTGGCGGTAGCTTGCGCGCGATCGGGCTTCAGTTCCTGGAGCACAGGACAGGCCAGTGTCATGTTCTTGAGCCTTGGGATGGCGAATCCGGAAAGGGCGAAGCAGCGATCAAGTCGCAGGCATTCGGGCTCTTGAAGCCCGGGATGAAACGTTCGCACACGGCGGCGTTGACGGTGCCATACGTCGTTGCGGGCTTGTGCGCAAAGCCGGCGAAATACTCCTGAATGAAGCCTTCTTTGAAGTTCGTGCGCGGGTACTTGGCGACGATTTCCTCGCGCAGCTCCGCGGGAAATTGATCGAATCCCACCCCGATGACATCGAGAAGCACACCGGAGTTGAGAAGCGCCACTTCGGGGCCCATATGCTTCGGGATGCCGGGGGTGGTATGCAGCGCGATTGCTTCCCAGACGGTCTGCACCTGATCTTCAGCGATGTTGTGAGTGTTAAGAAACTGTCGGGCCGCATTTGCGCCATCAACCTCGAAGCGCTCGTCCGGACTCGAGAACTTCTTAATCAGGCCGAGATCGTGAAATGCGGCAGCGACGTAAAGGAGCTCACGGTCGAAGCGCAGATTCCTCTGGCGACCCTGCTCAACCGCGAACAGGTAGACGCGGATCGAGTGATTAAAGAGCAGATCGGTGGAATGTTCGCGCAGGATATCTGTCGCCTCTTTCGCGAGTAAGGAATCGGGAATGACGAGAGCATGGGCGAGAGTTGGGGTTGTCATCGTTGCGTCCTTTCAAGAGTTACTGTGGAGCTTGGCCGCGCGTTACGCGCGAGCGCAGCTACGAAACTAAGTTGATCAACTCGCTCCGACGTCGAGCACGATCTTTCCTTTCGGCTGAGGCCGCAGGCGTTCCAGCATCAAATGAGCCTCGCGCGCATCTCCGAGGGGTAAGACTGCCCCCACGTTTGTTCGCAACTTTCCATCATCGATCAAGCGACCGATCTCCATCAGATATTGGCTCGTGACGTTGACCAAAAAGAAGGCGGCTTCAACACCGTAGCGCTTTGCAAGATCCTGATCCGGGCGGGACACTGCCGAAATCAGCTTGCCGCCGCGACGAAGGACCTGGAATGAGCGTTCTTGAGTTTCGCCGCCGACTAGATCAATAACAGCGTCCGCGTCCTTCACTTCTTTCTCAAAGCGCTGGGTTCGGTAATCAATCAAGGTGTTTGCGCCGAGGTCGCGCACGGCGGAAATATCGCCCGTCGATACGGTTGCGACGGTTTGCACACCCGCGCGACGGGCCAGTTGAACCGCATAGGATCCAACGTTGCCGGCCGCCCCGTGAACAACCACCGTTTGACCTGCTTTGAGCTGGGCGTGATCAAACAACGCCTGCCATGCGGTGACGGCAATGACAGGAACGGAGGCGGCTTCAACGTGGGTCAGCGAGCTTGGCTTATTAGAGACCATGCCCGCAGAAGCGAGAGCGTACTCGGCGTAGGCCCCGACAAACTGCGGATTCGTAATACCATAAACCTGATCTCCCACACGCCGTTCGGAGACTCCGGGACCGATCGAGACGATTTCACCGGAGAGATCCGAGCCCAGAGTGAGGGGGAGTGGTTGCGGCAAGGCGCTCTTCCCGGCCCTGATCCAGCCATCCCATGGCCCGACCCCAGCGGCTTCGACTTTGACCAGCACCTCGCCAGGACCGGGCTTGGGTCGTGCCACCGGCTCGAACTTCATGACCTGTGGCGGCCCAAACTCGTGCACGCGCCAGGCCATCATTGTCGAATGAGTTCGCTCTTCACCAACCTGAGAAACGATGCTGCTGGGGGTCATCACATTCTCCTTGCGCTCAGCTCGTCACCATTGCCGACGACCGTTCGTCGGATTGTGCTGAAGTTGCTTTCGCCGGCCGATCCGAAGGCGACGCCTCGCTTATCCGTATATCGCAACCACTCGTGCCCCCGACAACGAACACGATCCTGCGGATCAGGACAGCCGTACGTCGTTTCCTGACAAGGACCGTCGGAGCCCTCACGGCAGTAGAAGGGTCGACCTGCCTTTCAGTTCGTTCTGAAGGACCGAGAAGTCCGTCGTGCCGTCCGCGGCGGGGACCACGATTTCGCCGTCCACGATCGCCGACCCGGCCTTGATGTGCCAGGCGTCGTCGGCGACCTTCTTGAAGCGGTTGGTCCAGTCGTGACCGCGGCGGGTGAAGACCTTCACGGCTTCGTTGGCCAGATGGACCTGGACACGGTAGCCGTCGAACTTGATTTCGTGAATCCATCGCGCTCCGGACGGCACCTTCTCGATCGACGATGCCAAGGCCGGTTCTACGAAGCCGGGGAACGGCGCCTTCACGCCGATCGCCGCCGGTTTACGCCGCTGAAACGCCACGCAACGAACTCCAACGCAACAACCTGCGGACTCAAGCCGGGCCGGCAGGATTCGTTTCCGGAACCCGCGAATCCTTGCGGCGTTGCATCGTCATCAAGTTCGCAAGAGGAGGAGCCGATGGCGGCAGCGAAGAAGAAGACCGCGCGTGGACGCAAGCAGGACCGGGCACGCGTCGCCAAGGGACAGGACTACGAAGTCCGCTACGAAGCGAAGAAGACCGGCCGCTCGGCCTCGGCGGTGAAGAAGGCCGTCAAGAAGGTCGGCAATTCTCGCAAGCGCGTCGAGAAGCGTCTCGGCCGCTAGGTCGCCACAGATCCGGCCGGATAGCCTGACGCAGTTATCGAGAGTGCGAGCGATGACTGGCGAGCCGAAGCCGCCCAGGTCAGCGAAGAAGCGCCGCCGCAAGCTGCGCGAGGAGATCGTCGACTACGTCGTGGCGATCGAGGGATGGGATTGGGGCTACTCGTTTGCGCTCAACAGCGAGCGGCAGCCGATCGACCCCTACGACGAATTCCGCCACTTGCAGGTCAAGGGGCGGCTGTTGCGGCCGTCGGAGCAGAAGACCGAGAGGGCGGAGATCTCGCTGCTCCCTTCGTCCGACCTGGAAGAGGAGCGGCGCGGAGACTTGCGCCCCATCGCATTGGGGGCGCTGCACGTCACGCAGGCCGCGATCTTGGGCAACATCGGAATCCCGCGGGACGCGCTGACGCCGATCCTGCAGATGCTGATCGCCGGCAGATTCAATTACGTCCTGATGCGGGGCAGCCGATTCCGGCATCGCAGCGCCAAGGTGAGCAGTCTGCGGCTCGAGACGGCGCTGACCGAAGACGATGTGGCGCTCGGAGAGGAGTCGGTGGCCTGACCCTGCCGCGAAGGCTTTCTCCGCCGCTCGCGTGTCAGGCCTCGCCGGGCCCGGAGAAGATCGAGGTTGCGGGCGTCGTGCGAGGCAGGGGAAGCGGGCGCTCGGGCGGGGAGGATCGCAACGCCTGGCCGCCCTTCGCATCATACCGCTTCGCCAGGTCGAGGAGGCGTCTCCGGGTGAATGGGTCGGCTCTTTCGGCAATGGTCCGGACCCAGTGCGCGAGACCCCGATAGAATTCCTGCTCCATGGCGCACCCCACCCACGACATCACTCCTCAGATTTGAGTTGCCTGCACTCGGGGAGTCAAGCGGCGCAGGCGCGGAGGTCTGAAAACTATCCAACGTGCCTTGTACCGACGCCTCAGGCGGGCCTAAGCTGCCGGCGGCAGGAAAATTCGACATGACGGTGCTGCACCCGATCCGGAAGGCGTGTCCGGCCTGCGGAAGGCCCATGAAACTCGTCAAGAGCGACGCGGGCCCCGGCAAGGAGCGCTATGTCTGTCCGGTTTGCGACGACGATCCTTTGCACGACCCTGCCGCTCGCAAGTGGGTGGATAGCCCGTTGAAGCCACCTGCGGACTGAGCTCTCCGTCAGCCGGGAACGGTAGTTAGATGCGGCTGGAGAACCGGGTGAATGCGGTCAGCCTCTGCACGGTTGGCTCGACGTCCTGCATGTAGATCTCGGTCCGGAGGAACGCGATCTCGTCGTCGAGGGCGGTCTCGTCGACGTCTATGAACCAAGACTTGGGACGTCCGTCGCTGCCATCATTCCATCGATAGCCGCGGCGCTTCAGCGAGTCCTTGAGCTCGAAGGCGGTTTGCTCCGCCCAGACTCGCATTGTCGGTTTTCGGGCGGTCTCCAGCAGCAGGGCCAGCGCCGGCGAGCCCGTCGTCGGCAGTTCGAAAGCGAGCACCTCCAGTAGGGCATGACAGTCGTCGATCGCCCGGTGCGCCTGGTGGAAGTAGCCCGCGCCGTGCAGCAGATAGCCGAGCTGCGAGCCGGCGAAACCGTGTTTGCGCCAGTCGATCTCGCTCATGCTGCAGCCCCAGGCCATCCGCTCGAAGACCGACCAGTAGCGCTCCGCGAACTTCCTGTCGAAATTACTGTTATGTGCGATCGCGATGAGCGCCCCGTCGACGAATGCGTTCACGGCGGCATCGTCGAATTTGCGTCCCGCAACCATGTCGTTGGTGATGCCGGTGAGCGCCGTCACTTCCGCGGAGATCGGCGCACTGGGCTCGTTGAAAGCGGAGAACGTGTCTCTGATGCCGACGATGCGGCCGTCGGGCGTGTAGTCGAACTTGACCATCCCGAGCTCGATGATTTCGTCGCTGCGGCAATTTAGGCCGGTCGTCTCGGTGTCGAGCAGGATGCCGGTCCTGACCTCTTGCCCCACAGTCGGAATGTAGCTCGGTCGGGCAACCAAGCGCCGCAGGATCCGGTAGTCGGGTGACCGGCTCAATGCCTCGGCCATTGCGGCCAAGTCCGCCGGGTCCGGAGTATGCTCGTTTCTGAGGGGCTGGGTCAGCGCGTCCATGGGTCCACAGTACCGGCCAAAAGCTCCAGGAGGTACCTGGAAAACAAGCGATTCACGACGTTTTCGGACGTGCCCGGGGGCGCTGCGGGCAGATGGCCAATTTTCCTGTTGGCGGGCCCGGAGCATGTCGGAACCGGCAGGCTCCGTTCGTCTTGAATCCAGCACCGTCCCTCCGGAGTACCGCGTTCATGGCCCCCCGCGCCAACTGGAAAGGCTTCCTGCGTCTGTCACTGGTGACCTGTCCAGTGGCCCTCTATCCGGCGACGTCCGAGTCCGAGAAGATCTCCTTCAACCAACTGAACCGCGCGACCGGCCATCGGATCAAGTACCTGAAGGTCGATGCGGACACCGGCGACGAGGTCCCCAACGAGGACATCGTTAAGGGCTACGAACTCGACAAAGGCCAGTACATCGAGGTCTCCAAGGAGGAGCTCGAGGAGATCGCGCTGGAATCCACGCGCACCATCGAGATCGACGAGTTCGTCGACAAGGCCGACATCGACCCGCGCTACCTGATCCGCCCCTACTACGTCCGCCCGGACGGCAAGGTCGGTCACGACGCGTTCGCCGTGATCCGCGAGACCATCCGCGAGATGGACAAGGTCGCGATCGGGCGGGTCGTGCTGACCAACCGCGAGCACATCATCGCGCTCGAGCCGATGGACAAGGGGCTCGTCGGGACGCTGCTGCGCTACCCTTACGAAGTGCGCTCCGAGCAGGAGTATTTCGACGAGATCCAGGACGTCAAAGTGACCAAGGACATGCTCGATCTCGCCAGGCACATCGTGAACCAGAAGGCCGGCCGGTTCGACCCCGAAAAATTCGAGGACCACTATGAGACCGCGCTGATCGAGCTCATCAATCAGAAGCGCGCCGGCAAGCCGATCACGCCGAAGGAAAAGCCTGCCGCGACCAACGTGGTCAACCTGATGGAGGCGCTGCGTCGGAGCGTTGGTCAGGAGGCGGCGCCGGCGAAGGCCGGGAAGCCCGCTAAGAAGCCGCGGAAGGCTGCTGCGGGCCAGAAGGAGATGCTGATGTCGATTGCCGGCAAGAAGCCGGCGAAGGATGCGGCGGCGAAAAAGCCGGCGGCTGGGGCGAGGCGCAAGTCGGCCTGATCTTCCATCTCATCTGCCCAGTCAGAGTCGCTGTCGAACAATGCTGACGCAGATCTACGAAGTCGCGACGCCCGCCGAAGCCGAAGCAATATCCGCAATCGGCGTCGATCATGTCGGCGTGCTTGTCGGGGATGGCGCTTTCCCCCGGGAGCTTCCGGTTTCCGAAGCGGCCGCGGTTATGGAAGCTATCAGGGGGCCGTCCGTACTCTCGGCGCTGTTCCTCTCGCCGGATGTCGCGATGATCGAACGGATGGCCAGGGAGCTCCGCCCGCCTATCGTGCACCTCGGTGCTTCGAATGAGTTGCTTGCCCCCGACCATGTCTCGGCTCTCCGAAGGTCTTTGCCAGGTGTCAGGTTCATGCGTAGCGTACCGGTGACAGGACCCGAGGCGCTGCAGGTGGCGCGCGCCTACGATGGAATTGTCGAATGGATCCTGCTTGATAGTCATCGCGTTGGCGATCCTCAAATCGGTGCGCAGGGCGTCACGCACGATTGGAGCATCAGCCGAACGATCGTCGAGACCGTTCGGACTCCGGTAATACTCGCCGGCGGGCTGGGGCCGGACAATGTCAAAGAGGCTATCCGGTCGGTACAACCTGCCGGCGTGGACTCAAAAACGAAGACCGACAGCGAGGGCACCCACTCGAAAGACCTAGTGAAGGTCCAAGCTTTCAATCGCGCCGCGAAGAACGGCTGATCGCTCTTATCCAAATTGGGCGAGCTGACGGGCGTGGTACTTCCCGAGCCATAGGATCACGGCCCCAGTTTCTGCGGCGGCCCCGGATTCCTACGGTGCCATCGACGCGTGATCGTTTACGATCTGCGATTATATTTCCGCGCGATGGAGACCGAGTACGACCCCGAGCATGAGGCAGTTGCGGCGATGAAGCTCGCCGCTGAAGCCGATGGAGCCGAACGGCAGAGATGGATCAACGCTGCGCTGGCGTGGATTGAACTCACTCGCCTGCGGGTGTCCGGCCGCGAGCGCAGCGGGGCGGAAGAGACGGTCTAGTCACTTGCCAACGATCCCGCCTCGGATGCTCGCGCCCCAGTTGATCTCATCCACGATCTGACCAATACTCAGTTCCCGCAACGTCATAGCGGGGCTGGCCATGGCTGAACTTGCATTGCCCGAGACGCAATATGCGCAGAGCGGCGATTTCAGCATCGCCTACCAGGTCATGGGCAGCGGCCCTGTCGACATCATCCTGGTCCCTGGCATCATCTCGCATATCGATTACCAGCATGAGCTGCCCGGCTACACGCAAATCCTCCGCCGGATGGCCCGGTTCTCGAGGGTCGTCACTTTCGACAAGAGAGGACAAGGCCTGTCCGACAGGCTTGCCGATGTGCCTTCGCTCGAGGACCGCATCGACGACGTCCGGGCGGTGATGGACGCAATCGGATCGCGGCGGGCCGTGTTGGTCGGTTTCTCCGAGGGCGCTTCCATGAGCGTTCTGTTCGCGACGACCTATCCAGATCGCGTCTCCCACCTGGTTCTTTTCGGCGGCCTTGCCCGCATCGCCGACCTGTTTCCGCCGAGCTTTTCCCCTGCAGAGGCCGATGAAAGGCTGGCGAACCTCGTCAAGCGCTGGGGCAGCGGAAGCTTTCTCGCGAACGTATTCGCGAGCGAGGCCTCCAATCCGGACGCGGCCGCGCGCATTGCGAAGTTCGAAAAGCTGGCGTGCAGTCCGGGCGCCATCAGGTCCTACATAATTTCCAATCGCCGGATAGACGTGAATGCCATCCTTCCGTGTGTCCGCGCCCCGACCTTGCTTCTGCATCGGGCGACCGACGCCCAAGTGCCGGTAGCGCTGGGCCGTAAGATGGCGGCGGGAATACCCGGGGCGAAGTACATCGAGTATCCGTCCGGAGATCACGCATTCTGGACCGGGGACACCGAGACCCTGGTCGGCGACATCGAGGAATTCGTGACCGGCCATCGCCAGGCGGGCGACACCGATCTCGAGCGCATTCTCGCGACCGTCATGTTCACCGACATCGTCGACTCCACGCGGCAGGCGGCCGAAATAGGCGACCAGCGGTGGCGGGGCCGCCTCGACGAGCACGACGCGCTTGCGCGTCAGTTCATCGATCGGCATCGAGGCAATCTGGTGAAGACCACCGGGGACGGCGTGCTCGCCACCTTCGACGGGCCCGGTCGTGCGATCCGGTGCGCGCTGTCGTTCAGCAGTGCCGCCCGTCAGATCGGCTTGCCGGTACGCGCTGGTCTGCATACTGGCGAGATCGAGATGCGGGGCAGCGACATTGGGGGCATCGCCGTCCACGCGGCGGCCCGCGTCATGTCGCAATCCGCGCCAGACGAGGTGCTGGTTTCGCGTGTTGTGACCGATCTCGTCGCGGGCGCGGGACTGCGGTTCAGCGAGCGCGGCTCGTACGAATTGAAGGGGCTGCCGGGCAAATGGGATCTGTTCGCGGCCACCGGTTAGCCTCTGCGCCCGCCACCAGCCACCTGTCGTCCACGGATCAGGCGCCGGGAAATGCCCAGATGTTCATGGTGGCTATACCCTCGCGCAGCTTCTTGATCGGAACGTAGTCCGGCGAGTTCCAGAACGCGTGGATCGCCTCCATGTCGGGAAACTCGAACATGACGACCGGGCGCTGATCGTGTTCGCCTTCCAGCACCTCCACCTTCGCTCGTCTGGCTACAAGCTTTCCGCCAAAGCTGGCTATGAACGGCACGACGGCCTGCACGTATTTCTGGTACTGCGCTTCGTCCTTGATGGTGTTTTGGACAATGAAATAGGCGGGCATAATCAACCTCTCGCGGCAATGATGCTGAGAGCAGAAGACGTGCAGCCTAGCATGCTTCTTGGGGCTCGTCCCACTTGTAGTCCCTTGTCGCAGATAACTGGAGACTGCCAGCGGCGAACTCATCCTGGAAGCGCGTGACGGCTGAACCTCTGAAGGTGCAGCTGCGATTGTCGTCAATCGTCGGCAGCGCACTCGGGCAAGTGTCCCCGATCGAGTCCAGCACGTCCCTGATCTCCGCGAGCGCCGCTTCCGGAGAAATGCCGTCCGGTGGCTTCCGCCTTGCGATATCCAACGCGCGCTCGCGCGCATGCGGATCCGCTCGGTCCCGCGCCCAGCCATGCTCCTCGCATTCGTGGATGGCGCCTGACTCCTGCAGCACGCCGATCGCCCACCCGCGAAGAGTCCGGATGGCCGGCCGTCTTTCCTTCGTCATCAGCATCGAGATCACTCCTGCCAAGACGAATCCTTCGGACCGCCGGCTCGTTCCTGGCGGTTAGCACGGGGCAGGGATTCGCGTTCGGCAGGGCTCCGGCTTGTCCACCTGTTCCTGTAGGGGCAAAGCGGACTTACTTTTCGTTGAATCACGCTGCTAAGGGGTGCGCAACTTCGAGCTTGTCCGCCTTAGCGCTCGCGTTCCCATTCCAGTGTTCCCACGACTTTCTTGCCCGGATAGACGGCGCTGATTTGTTCGGCCGTTCTGAGGCTCAGCTTGTCCCCTTCGAGCTTGAAGAATCTGACTTGGTCTTGACCCGTTAGAAGCTCATTCCACGAAATGTCGACCTTGGTCGTAAACCTGTCGCCCTCTATTGTGAACTTTCCGGTGTAGGCAAGAAGACTCTTGAGCAGGGCTGCCGACTCCGCATCGTTGGTCGCCGGCTTGCGATTTGCCGCGGTAATGATGAACGCGACGTGCCCGTCCGGCGTAAAAACTGCCCGCCCTTTCGGATCCTGGCCCATCGGTTCGGTGAGCTCGCCGCCGATAATCTGAATGGTCCAGGCTGTGAGTTTCCAGCTACCTGCGAGTTGCCCTGCTGCATCGTCCGCGAGAAGCAACGCGGGCTGCAGATAGCAATAGGCGGCAAAGGCCAAGGCAAGGAGACGCACCACGTTGTCCTCCTTAAAAGTAGATCGTGCTCAACTTTGGCAGATTAGCCGAACCCCCCAAGACCCGCGATACCCTTCGGGCGAGATGTCCGATGCCCGAAACCGCCTTGTACAGCGCACGTTCTCGTTGATATGCTGATCGTCCAACGAGGAGTAGCGAACGATGTTCGATATTTCGCGCCGCGACCTCACTTGGCGCAGCAGGTGCCTGCGCCGCGTTTGGACTCGATAAGCCGATCACCTTTGTCGACGCGGCTTACGCTCAACAGTCCGTCACTCAACCTTTCCGCAAATACAAGGTCGGCGGCATTGAGGTCTTCTCCCTGATCGATGGCATGCGGGAGGCGCCGCTGCGCGACGGTATGGTCAGGAATGTCAGCGCCGACCAAGTGAAGACCGTGTTGCGTGGTGCCGGTTTTCCCGAGAATCAGGCGCCCGTGCGGTTTATCGTCATGGCGCTCAAGCTGCGCGACCAAGTGGTCCTGATCGACGCGGGTACGGGCGGTCATTCGATTTATGGCGAGGGGAATGGCCGGTTATTCGAGAGCATGGCGGCGGCGGGCCTTGACCCCAAGGCAGTCAAGACGATCCTCATCTCCCATCTCCACGGCGACCACATTTATGGCCTCATGAACAATGAAAGCGATGCGCAGGTCTTCCCGGATGCCGACATCGTAGTGCCCGCTGCGGAATTGAAATGGTGGACGCGCCCAGGGGTCGAGTCACTCGATCTCGGACCGACGCGCAAGGGCCTCGCGCGGCGCATTCAGGCTACCGTGGCGACTTGGAAAAACGTCAGGACATTTGAGGGAGAACCTGAACTCCTGCCTGGCGTGCACGCAATTGAGGTGCCCGGCCATAGCCCGGGAATGGTCGCGCATCTCGTCGCTTCCGGCGGCGAGCAGTTCCTGATCAGCGCCGACGTGGTCAATCTTGCGCCCCACATTGCAACACATCCCGAGTGGCAGCTCTCGATCGATCAGGATCCGCAAATGGCGGTGGAAACGCGAAGGAAGATCTTCGATCGCGCGGTCGCCGACAAGCTCACCATTTCGGGTACTCACTGGTTGATGCCGAACGTCGGCACGCTTGCCAAGGATGGCAACGGCTACTTATTCGCAGCCAAGGGGTGACATCCCCCGTGGCACTAAGCCATGGCTACGCGACGACGACTGCAGCCGGTAGCGGGCGAACCGCTCGGCACGTCAGGATGCTTCTGGCCCTTGGCAAGAAGCAGCCAGCACTTTGAATAGCTGGATGAAGGATTCAACCGGCGTGGCCGTGCATGGTACCGTGCAGGCGTCTGGTCGAGACTATTGCCTAGGGATGGACCGATGACTTTGCGTGCAATTTTCGCCGCGTGCGCGATTGCGGCTTCTGGATTTATCATGATGACAGTCGACGCGATCGGGCAGAAGCAATCGTTGAAAGATCAACTGGTCGGTACGTGGACGCTGCTGTCGTGGGAGCAGAAGAAAAGCGACGGCACCAAGATCGAGCGTTATGGGGCCGCTCCGAAGGGCATCGCTTTCTTCGACGTGGATGGGCACTACATCATCACGGTGATGCGATCGGATCGAGCCAAATACGCGAGTAATGCCCTGTGGCAGGGCACATCCGAGGAGAACAAAGAGACTGCGGACGGCACGATAACCTACTTCGGAACGTATTCGACGAACGAGGCAGATGGCAGCATCGCGATCCAGGTCGAAGGCAGTTCGTTTCCCAACTGGAATGGCACGCAACAGAAGCGCTTCGTCGCGGTTGCGGGAGATCAACTGACGCTGACTGTTCGTCCTCCTGCGGGAGACGTAGTCGACGTGATCTGGAAAAGAGCGAAGTGATCCGACAAGTGGGCAATCGGGCCGTAGACATGCGGCGACGCCCCCGGTCCACCTGTTCCGTGGCATGTGAGGCACCCTAAGCGGCGGCCGCCGGGTCTTCCTTGACGCCGCGGGCGACGATCCGCAGCGCCCCGTCCGGCAGGGGCCGCTGCAGCTTCAGCGCCTCGTCTGCCGGCGCCGTCATCCAGGTCTCGACCTCGTCGGGTGTCGACAGGATCACCGGCATCGCCTTAGGGTGGATGGCGCCGACCTCGGCGTTCGGCTCCGTGGTCAGGAATGCGTAGAGGTCGTTCGTCGTCTCGCCCTCCCTGACCTTCCTGACCGACGTCCAATTGGTCCAGATGCCGGCGAAGCAGGCGAGCGGCCGGGTCTCGTCGAGCGCGAACCAGATGTCGCCGCCCTCGGCTTTGTTGAACTCGCTGAAGCTGTTGAACGGCACCACGCAACGGTTCTCGACGCCTAGCCATCGGGTCCAATGTTTGCTCTTCACGTTCCGGATGTTGGTGGTGCCGCCGTCCGGCTCCATCCGGAGCAATTCCTTGAAGTCCACACTCTTACCTTTGGCTTGCAGTTTCTCCGCGCGCTTCTTGGTGGCGTCCATCAGCGCTTTGGACGACGACGGCATGCCCCAGCGCGCGGTCGCGAGCTCGCGGCCCTCGGCGCCGGTCCGGATGATCGGTGCCTTGTAGTCCGGAAACACGCCGGGCATCGGCGCGAGGTTACCGACGTACCGGTTGACGACCCGGAACAACGCGCTGATGGCGGCCTGGTTGGTGGTGATCGAGTAGAGATTGCACAAGTCTTCAGGTCTCCTGGTCCGGATGGCGTGCCCGCTGCGCCAGCTGCAGCAGGGTAGCGGCGGGCCGGCGTCCCGCCTTCGCACACTTGCTGCAGCGAAGTCGGCTGGCTAGGTCGTGGACGAAAGTGGTCGGCGGATGGCGCAGGGTGGCCATGTCGACGTCGCGGGCGGCTTTGCAGCGGGAGCATTCGATCTGGAGCCAGCTATAGCCGCCGTTGATCGCCTGGTCGATCGTCGGTGACGGGTCGATCGGTTCGCCATCCGACCACATGCGTTCATTCCAGCTTTCGCACAGCAGCTTGTCCGCCGTCCGGATCAGCGCCTCCCCCTTGGCCCTCGCCTCCGCCGACTGCGCAGCCAAGATCGTCGTCATCGCGCGGGCGCGGCCGAGCTCTTTTGCAAGCGCTTTGCGGTCGCCTCCGGAGAGCGGTGTCGGGTGATGCTTGGGAGCCATGCCGTCCCGCCCGGCTAGGGGACGTCGTAAGCCGGCCAGCAGCCGTCTTCCTCATGGCGCCCGGTCCTCAGCGAGCAGGTGTTGTCCAGCAGGCGCTGGCCGACATGCCTCCAAATCGCATCTGGACCGTACAGCCTGACAGCGTCGACCATCTGGATCTCGACGATCCGGCCGCAGCGGCGGCAGCCCACTCTCAGTAAATGCTGGCGAATTTGGCCAAGGCGCAGCGGGTGTCCGGACGCGCCTGGGTCCGCATCGCCGCCGTCGGCACCGGCGTCGTCTAAGAGAGCTTTCCAATATTCAGGCGGCAGATCGTCGCCCGGAGCCAGCCCGCTGAGGGTAGGGGTCTTCCTATCGACGACCGCGGCCAGCTTTTCCATTTGTCGGGGTGTCGGCATGCGCCAGCTCGCGGGGTGGTCGGTCATACTAAACTAGAACATATCAAGAACAGCGGAGTCGAGGGCCGGCGCAAAAAATATCCTCCTTGCGGGGGCATGCTGGCCCGCGCCAATTGGAAAGCTTCTTGCGTCTATCGCTCGCCGCCTGGCCGGTGGCGGTCCCTCGCGAGCTTTTGGGTCGATGTCGATAAACGACGGGAATGGTTCGACTTTCGGCTGATAAAGAAAATGGCCGATTGAACTTGCTAGGCCTTTCAACCCATGCGACGATTCTGCGGCTTTCTTAGGCGCGACTCGGTTTAAAATTTCGTCGCGGGAACAATTAACGCGGATTGGTCGTCCGCCTTCGATATCGACTCCCTGTCACGCGCCTGAAGCCAACTGACAGTAGCTGCCGCGGATTTTCTTGCGGAGGAGCTCGAAGCGCGGCGGGCCGACCCGGGGGCGGGGCAAGTATGAAAACGTCAGATTTACGCGACAAGCCGCAGGCACTTAAGCGTCCTATGGCGTCGACGATGGCCGTTTTTGCCGGAAAGGTCGTCTGAAGTGCCGAGCTATCTCGAATTCTTCGCAGGCGGAGGCATGGTGCGCGCCGGCCTGGGCGGTCGGTGGAAATGCCAATTCGCTAACGACTTCGACCCGCTTAAGGTCAAGGTCTACGCAAATAATTGGGGTGAAGCGGAAATCCTCGAAGACGACATTCACAACGTCGAGCCTGCAGACCTCGGTCGTCGTGCCGATCTAGCCTGGGCCTCGTTTCCTTGTCAGGACCTGTCGACGGCCGGGAACGGCTTAGGCATCGGCCAGGCCGGCGGTGCCACCCGTACGCGGTCAGGCACGTTCTGGGCATTTATCGATCTGATGAAGCGTCTCAAGGCGAATGGACGGCTTCCGCGCATTCTGGTGCTGGAGAACGTTGTGGGCCTCCTGACGATAAATGGGGGCGAGGAGTTCCGGACTGTCATCGCATCGCTCGAGAGGCTCGGCATGCGCGCTGGCGCGGTCGTCGTCGACGCGAGGCATTTCGTTCCGCAGTCACGCTCGCGCGTGTTCATCGTCGCCATCGCCAAGACGTCTGCGGTCGCCGACGAGTTGGTGCGCGACGAGCCACACCCGACGTGGCATCCCGATCCGCTCGTGAAGGCCGTCGCCAAGTTGTCGCCGCACTGCCGCGAGCAGTGGATGTGGTTCAATCTCGGCGCCGCGCCCGAGCTCAAGAAGACGCTGAACAGAATCATCAAGAGCAATCCCGTAGGCGTCGAATGGCACACGCCCGCCGAGACCAAGCGTCTCGTCGGGATGATGTCCGAAGCGCATAGGCAGAAGCTCGCCGAGGCCAAGAAGTCGGGCAAGCGGATGGTCGGCACGCTCTCGCTGCGCATGCGTCCGTCGAACGGAAAGACCATTCAGCGCACCGAGATCTGCTTCCGAGGACTGGCCGGTTGTCTCCGGACGCCGAAGGGCGGTGGCTCGAGACCTCGCGTCATCGTGGTGAAGGGCGGCAGCGTCCGGACGCGGCTTCTCGCGTCGTCCGAGGCGGCGGCTCTCATGGGACTGAAGACCAGCTACGAGCTGCCCGACGTCTACGAATACGCATTCCGGGTCGTCGGCGATGGCGTCGCCGTGCCCGTCGTCTCGTTTCTGCGCGCGAAGCTGTTCAATCCGCTCCTTCGCTCAGTGAAGAAGCAGCGCGCCGCGGGCGCCGGCAAGCCCAAGAAGGCGGCGCGCGGGCCTGACAAGGGTCGGCGTGGGCAACTTGAGCTTCGTATGTGAGATGCGCGCGCCTCCACTCACCAGCTTGGCCGATCGGGAAGACGCGCTGACGCCGCGTTTTTCAGCTTTGGCGAACAGAACGAGCGCAGAGCCAACGCGGATTTCGATGCGATGACCGCAGGGATCCCAGCTACTTATTTGGATTGGGAATGCCTTTTGACACGGCATTTCTTGTCGATCGGCGATGGTGACGCATCGCCGCTGCGCTCGTTCGAGGTGACCGACTTCACGCTGACGGAAGCGGTGGGCGAGGAGTACGCGCGCCGAGACCAGGTCATCGAAGCTTTCCGCTCCACGCTGGCCGACCGAGAGGACACCCTTGTCAGGGCCCTTCAGCACGGGGAATATCGCAAGTATTCGGGCGACGAGATCCCGGGATGTTTCGCGTATCTCGCACTGACGATGCTCGTCGAGGGAATGATCGATCCGGACACGAGCAGCCACGAATTCCGTCCGAAGCTTGCCTCGTTCCTCAACCTGAGGCGTACCTTTGGCAACTTGCCCGGCATCAATACCATGTGGCTCGAGCTCGATGCTTGGCTGAAGGAGAGATCGGCGAAGGGACTGCCCTTCCGCGCGCTGGAACTGCCGCCAAGAGACGTGAGGCGGAAGCAGATTGGATACTCGGTCCAAATGTCCTTTCCGTCCCGGAAGGACAAGCAGTTGGTTCAGAGCTTCTTAGCCGATAACGAGGGCGTCCTGCGCAGCCCGCTGGACTTCCTGGATCAATTCAGACGCGTGGCAGATGGCACAAAGGCGTCCGCGTACCTGAAGGCCGCGTACGGTGACTTCGCGCGCAGCTATCGAATCGGCCAACGCGCGCTCGCCGACCACCGCTTCTGGCGGCTCGTTCAGGCAATCAGCCTAGGACGGAAAACATCCTCGACGGTGGAGCTCGTGCTGGAAATGGTCCGCGACGAGGACGACCTTTGGTCGTTCGCGATCTCCGACGCGGCGACTGGTCGAGGCATCGGATCCCACGCGTCGTTGGATCGGGCCGCGTCCGCCTGTTCGGCCAAAGAAGGCCACGAACTGACCCGGGCGATCGACCTCGGCGCGATCTTCTTTCGGCAGATCGGGCACGCGCGCTGGGAGGCGATGCCCACGCTCGCCGATGGACTAGGCAGGGTCATCGTTGGCCTTTCACAGCGCGTGGCGGCCAGGATCGGAGACAAACTCGGTCCGCTGGAGAGAAGCGGAGACTGGTGGCTCACGCGGGTCGTGCCAGCGGGCAGCGCGCAAGACCGGATCGGAGCCATCGTCAAACTGCCGAAGCCGGAAGAGCAGATCCGAAACGTTCGCGTGTTTGGCGGCGTCCGCAGCGGCGGCGAGTGGCTGGGAAGACCGTTGGTGCTTCCGCGCGTCGCGGCGGATGCAAGCGGTCTCTCGATCGCGCCTCGCGGCGGCTCGAAAGATGGCACGATCGTCTGCGAGGAGAAGTCCGGAGGCACTTACTCGATACGCAGCGACAAGCCGCTCGATGGCCAGTATGTCGTTCAGCCCGCTGCCGAGGAGGGCCGTCCGTCGCCTTCATGGTCGCGCAGCCTTTCCTTCGTTCGCGATGCGCATGTCCACCGTTCCGTTGGCGAGCCAAAAGGGGCGCCGATCCAAGAATGGAGCGACGTCGCGGACATGCATGACAAAGTCGCGCCTCCTCGAGCCGGATGGGAGGACGTGCATCCTGCGCTCTCCGATCTGATTGAAGCGGTCTACGCGGGCGGCGGATCTTCCGGCTGGCCCGAATCCGAGCTCGTCCCGATGCTGTCGGACATTTCGGCGGGCGGCGCGAGTCCTTGGGACCTGCTGCGCAGCCTTCAAGAGGCGGCGATGATCGAGCCGTTCTTGAGGTCCGGGTGGAAAGGCCGGACCTGGATGCTGGTCCGGCCGACGATCGCGCCCTTGGGCCCGGCTGCGGGCGGTCTTGTCGTGATCGATGGCTGCATCGGCGCACGCCAGGTAAACGACTTCAGGGAAGCGGTGGCGGCAATGGGCGGCGAGGCCTTTCGAACGAGCGGCATCGCGCGTTGGTCGCCCCCCTTGTTTGGCGCAACTTCGGTGCGACCCGACGAGCTCTCCGCACGCCTTCGCTGGCCGATCGGCGTGCGCAAGGTGGCCGGAAACGCGCCGGGTTCATTCGTCCAGACGCCCATCAGCCACGAATTCTATGCCGAGGCGTCGTTCTGGTCCTGGAAGAAACGGCATTTCGTTACGGTGCGCGACGATGATGGCGAGCCTGTGAGGCTCATCCGCTGGAAGAACGTCGGCGACCGCGACCATGACGTCTACGTCGTTACCGTCCGCGGACGCGAATTCAGGTTCGTTTCGCGACATGCCGCGATCGTGCATGCTCACCTGCTTCGTCGTTCTCCGATGTTCAGCTTCGGAGCGCGCGGTCTCGTCCGTTGCGCCGGTGAGGGCGCGTTGCCGCTGCCGATCGCCGCGGGGTTGCGATACCGACATCTCACGAACGCAGGCTCGTCCGGCAGGCGGCATTACGTGTATCCCGCGAGCGCGACCGACCTCTCGAAGCTGCAGAGCCTGCTGCCGTCCATCGTCGAGGCCGAGGGGTTTCAGTCCGTGCTGGACGCCTCGATGGCATTCAGAAGGTCCGGAGGCGCCGCGCGCCTTCTCTGGTTGAACGAAAGCGTAAGAGCGGCGCGAGCTTTGCCGCCAGTTGGGTAGGTCAGAAGTGCCGAACGATAGCAGCAATTTCGTATTGGGCGTATGCACCAGGACGCAAGGCCCGTCAGCCTTCGTCGAGGTTCGAGCACGGTCGATCGAGGGTACGATCTCCGACATTTCTGCATCGTCGCACAATTTGTTCGGCAATCACGGAGAGATCGAAGTCAAGTCGGCGCGGCCGGCGTTGAAAGTCGGCGACTGGGTGCTGGCAAGACCGACGCCGGAAGGGCCGCCGAAGAGACAGCGTTATGTCGCGACGTTCGGAAAGCGGCTTGTCCCGTTCGAAGACCTTTCCGGGCTTTACGCGCCTGAGGCCGCCCGTAGGCTTCTGGTCGAGACCGGGCGCCAGGACGGCTTCGCCGGCGACAAGGTTTTCCGCATCAGCGCTTCTGACCTGATCGAGGTGCGGATGGCGCTCTCGCCTGACGGGCGCTCGCGGATAGCCCAACCTGAAGACCTTGGCTCGCTGCCAGTCTGGCCGTACCAAGCCGACAGGCACTTGCGTGTGCCGACGGCGGCGGGCCCATTAGACTTGTTCGCGAAGGATGCCAGCGCGTCGCAGAGCGGGTTCGTCAATTGGAGCTCCGACGCCGACTATCTGGCGCAGGTCATCCGCAGCCTGGCCAGCGAGGGCACCGATGACGATGCGCTTAAGCAGGTCCCCACGCTGCTGGCGAGCCATCTTGCAAGGCTCGAAAATGTCCTGACGGAGGCGGAGTTGCTCGATCCGCGGGTCGGTCAGGAGATCATGCGATCGCGACGGCTCGCAGACGTCCTCAAGTCGCGTGACGATCTCCTCAACGGCTTCATGAACGTGCTTCGGTCGGACCCGGAGGTGAGGGCGCAACTTGCAGTGCGAACTGAGGAGCTCGCGATTCAAGCCGCTGCGGTCAGATGCGAGGCGCTCGTCAGCGAGCGAACGGCGGCGCTCAAAGCAGACCTCGATCAACAACGCGAAATTGGCCAGAAGGAGATCGCCGCGACGTTGCGCGATCTGGAGGCGTCCGATCTCGCTGCGATGGAAGCGCGTCTGAAGTCGGCCGAAAAAGCTGCCTTAGCCGAGATCTCCGCGAGGAAGAACGAGCTCGAGATCGAAATCGAGCTGCTCAATGAGCGAAGCGCGCAGGTCGCGCAGGAGAATGCGATGGCAGCGCGCCGGCTCGCGGATGCCCAACAATTCCTGCGAACACTCGACGGGGACATCGCAAGCCGAAAGGACGAGATCGACCGCATCGTCCGTATCGAGACCTTGCTAAAGGACAGGGAGAATGCGCCGGGGGAGAAACCGCGGGTTCCGGGGTTTCGGCCAACGGGCCAGACGCAACCAATCGCCGTGGGCGAGCTCGCGGCTTGGGTCGATTCTAGCAGCCTGCTGAGCAAGTCGGGGAAGGTCGCTTGTCTGCGCGTGCTCACAGATTTGCTGTCCGGCGGCCTTCCGGTGCTAAGCGGCAATGAGATCGACGACTTCATCGCCCTGATGGCGGCTGCTGTGGGAGGCGGACGGCATATCTCTTTCGAATGCGATCCGACCATCATCACGTTCGATGATCTTTGGGTCCGCCCTGGCAGCGGGGCGCCGACCGTGCTCGGCGAAGCGCTCGCCGACAGCGCCGGCGAGAGAGCGGTTCGCCTGTGCGTGCTGCGCAACATCGACAGGGCGGGCGCGCATTTGTGGGTGGAGGCGCTCGCGGACAAGCTTCGTCGCCGCGTCATTCCGGACAACATGTTGATTTGCCTCTCGCTCGCGGAGGCGCCGAGCGAAGCGCTGGCGGAGGCACTCAAGCAGCTGCTTCTCATCGACGCGACCGGCGCGATGGAAAGAGCAGGCGTCGTCGCGGCGCTTGCGCGGTCGCCGGCCGATCGTCTGGAACGACAGATCGACATGTCGACGATCGAGCCTGCGTCTGCCTCGGCAGCCACCCAAGCGGCCGGAAAACTCCTCCTGAAGGACGTGCAGATCGGCTTCGCGGACGTCGATTGGTTCGGCCGTGTCGTGTCGGTAGCGAATACGCTGCTTGCTAAGGGGGCAGACGACTTCATTCTTGCGGCTGCCCGACGGCGATTTGCGGTTCAGAAGGGCGGCGCGCCGAGCAACGGAAAGCCAGGTCTTCGGGTGATCGAGTCCGGAGGCGCGTCGAATGCTTGATCCAGTCGGCGGCTTCAGCCGCATCAAGGACTTCTTCATCTCGTACATCGAGACGGCGTTCCGAATTTCCGACCGAAGGACTGCAGCGGCCCGCCGGGCCCTACTCGAATCCGAAGGCATGCTCGCGACGGTGCCGTTCGTCGAGCCCGTCCTTCGTTACCTTGCGGCGAAGGAGCCGATCGAGAAACTCATCGATGATCCGGCGCTCGATCGGCTTTCGCGGCCCGGGAAGGTCGCATTCGCCGAACTTGCCTTGTCAGGCTTGTTCGACGGAGAGCCCGCGGAGGGCGAGATCAGGCGCAAGTCGACCTTCGCGCCTTACGTCCACCAGAAAGACATGCTGCTGCGGGGCGTGCAGCCCGGCAAGCCCGGCATCGTGACGTCCGGCACGGGATCGGGAAAGACCGAAAGCTTCATGCTGCCGCTGCTCGCGCAGCTTTCTGACGAAGCTCTCGGCTGGGCCGCTCCAGCAGCCGACTATCTGCAGGGCCGCTGGTGGAGGGGTTCGGAACGATACCGGGCGCAGCGAGGCGGCGAGACCCGGCGCGCGGCCATCCGCGCGCTCGTCCTCTATCCGATGAACGCGCTCGTGGACGACCAGATGGTTCGTCTCCGCCGGACGCTGGACTCCGATGGCGCTCGCACCGTCATGGACAACCGGTTTAAGGGAAACAGGATCTTCTTCGGCCAGTACACCAGCGCCACGCCCGTCACGGGCTACGAGCGTCATCCACGCCGGTTCGCTGATCCAGTCGAGAGGAAACGCCGCGCGCGGCGCCTTGCAAAGCTGCGCGCCGACATGCGCTCGTTCGAGAAGGGCCAGAACGCGGCGCGTGCGCATGACTTCAAGAAGGCGGCGGACGCCGCAGCTGGGATCGCTCCGGCGGAGGATCCGACGCGCTACATCTTCCCGAGCGTGGACGGTGGAGAGATGGTCAGCCGCTGGGACATGCACGCTGCGCCTCCGGACATTCTCGTTACCAACGCTTCGATGCTCGGAACGATGCTGTCGCGCGAAGTCGAAGAGCGGATGTTCGAGCAGACCCGCGACTGGCTCCTTAGTGACGACAAGGCTTATTTCTACCTCGTCATTGACGAGCTTCATCTCGTGCGCGGCTCGGCCGGGACCGAGGTTTCGTTTCTGATCAAGTCGCTGTTGCAGCGCCTCGGCCTCGACGATCCGGCGCACATGCACAAGCTTCGTATTCTCGCATCGAGCGCGTCGCTGCCCCTGGACGAGGCTCGCGGTCAGCAAAGCTTGCGATATCTGCGGGATCTGTTCGCACCGTTCGGCACCTGCACGAAGGCGGGCGACACGGGAACGACGGAGACCGAGTTCTGGCGCGGCTGCGTCGTTCCTGGCGAAGCGAACGTTCTCCCGTGGGACGGGCGGGGCCTGCCGCCGGTGCCTTTCGAGCGATTGCTTGCGGCAAGCGATCAGGACAGGCACGGATTCGTCGCCAAGCTGGAGCCGACCGAAGCCATCCGCTCGGCCTTGGCCGACGTGCTGGGCGAGCTAGGAATCGCTCGCGATGCGCCGGATCGCGTCGTTCAGGCTGCCGTCCAGGCCGCCGCCGCCCTAACAGCGTCATGCCGAAGCGGCGACGGCGTCCGCGCCACGTCGGTCGCCGACATCGCCGCCTTTCTGTTCGGCGATAAGACGAGGGTAGACGCCGTTCGCGGGCTCATGCTTGTGCGCGCCCTGCCGGAGAGCAAGCATGCCGAGTTCAAGGCGAAGTTGCCGGAAGGCGTGCCGTCTTTCCGCTTTCACGGCTTCATTCGGAACGTGGAGGGGCTGTTCGGATCCATCCGCGCCGTCGCGGATGGAATCGAGATCGACGACCTGACGACCGAACGCGGCATCTCGCATGGCGTCCCGGCCGAGAGCGAGACTCGTGGTCGCCGCCTATTCGAGCTGCTGTACTGCGAAGCCTGCGGCGAGCTCTTGGTCGGCGGTCAGCGCGGCGACAAGAATTCGGGTGCCGTCGTGGAGATGCTGCCCTCTGCGGCGGATCTCGAGAACATCCCCGAGAAGGGCGTCTCCGAATACTACGACAAGATGCTCTTCGATCAGTTCGCGGTCTTCTGGCCAAGAAGGGACGCATGGAAGGGCTCGGAGAAGGGGTTCGACCGATGGGAGCCGGCCTCCCTCGATCCGAACACAGGTGCGGCGACGCTCGGCAACGACGTGCCCCCAGGCCACGTCGGTGGCCACCTGTACTTCCAAACCGACGCAGCCGTGACGGTCAAGAGGAGGCTGGCGTTTCCAAAGACGGCACAGCCTTTTTGCTGTCCGAAGTGCTCGACCGACTACTCCTCGCGACCGAGAGAAAGCCGGTCACGTTCTCCGATCCGCGCGTTCCGGACCGGCGTCGGTAAGGCGTCGCAGATGGTCGCGACGGAGATGTTCGAGCTTCTGCACGCCATTGGCGCGGATGCCAAGAGCATTGTTTTCAGCGACAGCCGACAAGATGCGGCGAATCAGTCTCTCGAGATCGAGCGGCTGCATCTGCGTGACCTGCGCCGCGAGATCCTCGTCTCGGCCGCAAGAGCGGCGCTAAGCGAGGCGGAAGCGTCGTACCTGACGCAGGACCAGCAGAACGCGATGATCGTGCAGATGGCCCAGACCAATCCGGGGGGCGTCCAGGCGATGATCGAGGGCTGGAAGAAGAACTCGGGGGGCGGCGCTATCAGCGTCCCGACACGGAAGGTCCGTCTCGACCACCTGCTGCAATTCTCCGTCAACAGCACAAGCGTTTCGCGCATCACGTCGGAGTTCGTGCGTCTCGGAATCCATCCTTTCGACGAGTTTGGAAGGAAACGCTTCAACAGACAACCTTGGTGGCAGGCGTTCAACGAGGCAGCCGGCGACGTGACGTTCTCGAACGCACTGACGCCCGTGCTGCGAGGAGATCTATCGCAAGAGATCATGAGAAGCCAGTACGGGCTGATCGAGGACGTGATCTTCGCGAACAGCTTCTTCGCCATCGAAGAGACCGGCCTTGCGTATCCCTCTCTGTCTGACGATGAAGGAGAAGCGGCGGACGAAATGGATGCGTGGCTCCGCGTGTTCGCAAGCGGAAACCGGGTCCAAGAAAGCGAGTATTTCGATCCGACGAATTACAAGCAGTGGCACTCGGCAGGCGATGTGCAGGAAACCAATAAGGTGTGGCGTTTCGCGGACCACATTTTTGGCGCGCAACGTCAGATCGGCCTCGACGACGTGCTGCGTCGGCTAACGGCAAAGGACCAGCTCGGCGGCACGATCCAGGTCGGCAAGCTCTATCTCAAGATCGCGCGCGAGGACGATCCCTATTGGCGGTGCACCGCATGCGAACGGGTACACATGCATCAAGGCGTCGGGAGATGCACCCGTTGCTACGCGCCGCTGCAGACGCCGCGCACGGGACCGGTCGAGGAGCTTTGGGACTCGAACTTTCTCGGGCGCCGCATCGTCCGCGGCCATGAGCAGGGCATTCCGCGCTTCAGACTCAAGTGCGAGGAGCTCACCGGCCAAACCGACGACTTCTCCGATCGCCTGCGGCGCTTCAAGGACATCTTCGTCGGACTGGACAACATCGTCGGCCAGCATGCGCAAGAAATCGACATGCTATCAGTCACGACGACCATGGAGGTCGGCATCGACATCGGCTCGCTTCAGACCGTCTACCAGGCGAACATGCCGCCGCAGCGATTCAACTATCAGCAGCGCGTCGGCCGCGCCGGCCGAAGGGGGCAGGCGTTCTCGTTCGTGACCACGTTCTGCCGCGGCCGCAGCCACGACGCATTCTACTTTCGTCATCCGGAATCGATCACGGGCGACCCGCCGCCGGCCCCGTTCCTGGCGGTCGATCACAATCCCATTCCGCTGCGGCTGCTTCGGAAGGTCTGGCTTCGGCAGGCGTTCGCGCTGGTGCGGGACGAAGCGATTCAGGACGGCCTGCCATACCCCGGCGACGATCTCACCCCGCCGGACGTGCACGGCGAGTACGTCCCGACGACTGAGTTCTACGAGGTAGGCTCGGCTTGGCCGGGCAAGCTCCGCAAGGCGCTGGATGAGACGGACGACGTCCGTCAACGTTTCATCCGGACGGCGGTGCTGAAGCCCGCGCAGCGCCGGCAGCTTCTCGACATGTCCGAACCTGATACCCTGATGAATGAGATCATGGGCCTTGGCGCGCAAAAGCCACGCGTGCGCGGCGGCCTCGCGCAGTTCTTGGCGGAGCAAGGTCTGCTGCCGATGTACGGGATGCCAACCCGGGTAAGAAACCTCTATCTAGGCGCCAGGCGCGAACCCGGCGTGGTTCCGGAGGAATACGACTGGAGCCTGATGGACCGCGACCTGGAAATGGCGATTTACGAGTTCGCGCCGGGAGCGGTGCTCGTCAAGGACAAGGCCCGGCATCGTGTCATCGGCTTTACCGGGCCGTTGCCCGAACCGGAGCGACGCGGCAGGGATATCGTCGTCGACCCGCCGAAGTCCGACTGGTTCGGCGAGACGACCCACGTCGCGTGGTGCGGAGCCTGCGGAGCCGCGAGCCATACGGCCGACCATCCAGGGGCGCCGGTCGCTTGCGGCGACTGCGGCGTCGACGTTCCCGAAGAAACGTTCAACTACTACGTCTCGCCCAGCGCCTTCCGCACCGATTTCCGTCCGACCCCGAAGGATGTCGAGACGCCCGGTCAGATGGCGATCCGAACGGTCGCGACGATCCAGCACGACGGCGTGCCCAGCACGATCGGTAGCCTGACGGTGCACGCAGGCGCTGGCACCACGATCATGAACCTCAACAGCGGCGTGGAGGATGAAAACGGCCAAGCGAAGTTCTTCAGCGCCGACGTCGTAACTGACAATGACGTGCTGGGCTGGCAGAAGAACGTCACGGTTCCTGAACAGGCGATCGATCCCGAGATCGAGAAAATCACCGGAAGCCCGAGATGGACCCTGACCGCGCCACTCGGGATGCGTTTCGGGCTCCTTGCGCGCAAGGAGACGGACGCGCTTTTCCTTGAGGCAATCGGCTTCAATCGTCGGCTCAATCTAGATCTCGTCGCTCGCCGGGGCCTTCGGTCCAGAATCGGCGCGAGGTCGGCGGCCGTGAGCGCGACGCATCTGTTGGTGCAGAAGGCGGCGCTAATCCTCGACGTCGCCCCGGACGAGTTCGAGGCGCTGGAGCCGAGGCTTAGAGGCGAAAGACCAATGCTTCAGATCGCCGACACGCTGATCAATGGATCCGGTCTCTGCCGAAGGCTCGGCGAGCCTGGCCCCGACGGTCGTCCTCAGATCGTTCGCTTGGTCGAGGACGTCATCGGAGATGGAGGGCAGTGGCCACTTAAGGACTTCCTGAAGGAAGATCATGTAAAGCGGTGCTCGACGTCGTGCTACGTGTGCGTGCAACAATATCAGAACCGTAGATACCATCCGCTGCTCGACTGGAGGCTGGCCCTTTCCTATCTGCGCGGAATAATGGACCCACATTATTCGTGCGGTCTCGACGGGAACTTCGACGGCCATCCGGAACTACGTGGCTGGCTCGACAAAGCTCATGCGCTTGCACAGGACGTCGTGTCGATGCGGCCGAGAACGCTCCGCTATGGCCGCTTCGGCGTCGGAGGACGAATTCCGTTCATCGAAGAACGCACCGTCGATGGCCGTCTCGAACGGCGCTATGCCGTCGTCCATCCTCTCTGGAGGCTGGACGCAGCATCGGTCCGGGAGTTCGGCATCGCGCCCGATGGAAGCTCATTATGCTTCGTCGACACGTTCGATCTCGAGCGGCGGCCGCTGAACGCGCTGAGGTTCGGGGCCATACGGCCCGAAGACAACGCGCTGGCGCGCTGAGACCACGTCGCACGCGCGGTTACAGCGCCTTCGGCTTCGACGCGATCTTTCGGCGCAGGATGCCGGCGAGCTTCTTGGCGTCCTTCGTCTCGCACTCCCAAATACGCACGCATCGCCAGCCGGCCTTCCGCAGATCGGTGGCGTTGCGGGCGTCGCGTCGCACGTTCCGATCGAACTTCGCGGTCCAATACTCGACGTTCGACGCTGGCGAAGTGGCTTTGTCGCAGTCGTGCCTATGCCAGAAGCAGCCATGCACGAACAGCGCGATCCGCTTTGATGCAAACGTCAGATCAGGCGTTCCAGGCAGGCTCTTGCGGTGAAGCCGAAACCGTAGCCCCAGAGCATGTGCGGCCTTGCGCACAGCGATCTCCGGTTTTGTGTTTTTCGATCGCACTTGGGCCATCGTCCAGGAGCGAAGGGAAGGGTAGCCTTCCTTCGTCTTCGATCTGCTCCGAGCGGACCGCTTTGCGAGTTTAGAGCCAGTCCGTTTGGAACAAGCTCCGGTGGGTGTCGCAGGATAGACTGCCATTGTTCTTAGGTAGTGGTCAGGCTAGATGCTTACCAGAGCAGAGAAGCTCTTCAATGTCGCGGGCAAGCGCGAGTGCAAGGAGGATTGAAGTGTCGGAACTACAACGCTTCGCGAGCCTCATCACGGAGGCGCAAGAGAGCGAGATCGCGGCCGATGTCACTCTCGGTGGTCGACTCCTGCTCGCGAAGCAACATTCGCTTGCCATCAGCTATGCACCTTTCGAATATATTCAGAACGGCGCCCGGATTGCCATCGTCGGAATTACTCCCGGAGCCCAACAGGCCCGGAATGCCCTAACGGAATTCCGACGCCAACTTACCTCGGGTGCTGATCACGCAACTGCCCTTGGAGCTGCAAAGACGTTCGCGAGCTTTTCGGGTCCCATGCGTGCGAACCTTGTCGCGATGTTGGACCATATCGGGCTTGCAGGCTGGTTGGGCTTGGCCAGCACGGCGGAGCTTTGGACGTTGCGGAGCGATCTTGTTCACTTCACCAGTGCCATCCGATATCCGGTCTTCATCAATGGCGAGAACTATAGCGGTTCGCCGTCGATGGTCACGACGCCACTGTTGCGCGAGGCATTGCTTCAGTATCTCGCAGAGGAAGTTTCCGCGTTGCCGGATGCGGTGTGGGTTCCCTTGGGACCAAAGGTGAGCGAAGGACTGGCATTGCTCGTTAAGCGTGGATGTCTCTCGGCAGATCGGCTGCTGATCGGTCTACCTCATCCGAGTGGCGCCAACGCAGAGCGCATATCGTATTTCCTTGGCCGAAAGGATAGGGCCTTGCTGTCGGCGAAAACGGCGCCGGACGCGATCGACGCGCACCGTGCAGCACTCGCCGATCTGGTTGCTAAGCTGCCAAGATGATCTCGCGCGGGGCGCAGGCTGTGGTCTGTCCCAACTCTGCCTTTGCTCTATGAAAGCGTCGTCCGGGCGCGGGCAGAGCGGACTCTGGTTCAAAATTTGACGCCTTAGCAGGTTCGTGATAGGCCTTAATCCATCATCGCTGTAATTTTTGATCGGAAGCCCCGCCGTAGGTGGGGCTTTTGTCGTCGACCTGTCCGACGCCTCGGCAATCCCGCCGGGGCGTTTTGTTTTGGAGGAACTATGACTAACCGCCTTTTCTACGATCCCGATACCGCACGGCCACATGTGGGCTTCAGGCTATCAGCGCACCAACTGGCCGCGCTGGATGAAGCACGCCTGAACCTTCGTCAGGGCAGGTCAGAGTTCGTGAGGCAGGCCATCGAGGAGCGTCTGCAACGGCTTCAGGGCGCCGCGAAGTAGCCACCAACGAAAAAGCCCACGGCGTTCGCTGCGCCATGGGCTTCAAATCTCATTGTTCAACCAACCGCGATCGAACGAAGATACACTAATGCAAAAATCCCGAAAAAACAAGCACGCCAGCGACAACAGGTGTCAGGCGGAAATCCAGCCGACTGATCGCCTCGATTTCTTGGCCGAAATCGCAATGGACCACGACATCTCCGCCAAGCAGTCCATGGCGGTGCGCGTTGCCGCAGTCGTGCTGAAGCACCGCCACAATCAAACCGGACTGATCATTCTGAGGTACAAGACGATCGCGAAAGAGATCGGATGTTCCGTATCGGCAGTTCGAGACGCAGTCGAACTGCTGGAAGATCTGTGCTGGTTCAAGGTTGAGCACGTTTATCGTGACGGGGAGATCACGGCCAACAGATACACGCCATGCTGGGATTGGGCGGCGGCGTGCGGAGGGGTCTGGTGCGTAGAGAGCAGACGTCTGCTCTCCAGGGGACAGACCCCTGCTGAGTGGAGGACTAACCTCTGTGCTCCGGGGGACACTCAAAACTCAGGGGTTTATTCTCAGGGGGTTGAACCCAGCGCTTCAAACCCGACAATTCCCGAGAGCTCTGCTCCGGGTATGTTTGCGTGCTCCTCTCAGAGGAAACGCGCCTGTGGCGCTGATCGGCGCGGCAATGAGAGGACAACCGGATACCAACAGACCAACGAGGAAGCGGAGCGAGACTGGGTCGAGTTGAATCGCATCCTGCCGGGAACATCAGAAGATGCCGAATGCCAACCAGCGAAGAACTCCACCCATGGTGCTAAAGTTCTCTGGCACCGCTTGCTCAAGTCAGGCGTCCCATCGTGCCAGATCGTGCAAGCCGCGCGTGGTTACTTGGAACGGAAGCCCGATGGACAATGGCAGAGTGGCGTAGCCGGTTTCCTGAGCAACTTCGATCCGGAGCAGCTTCCGGATGGGACATACCCTGAATGGGGCACGTACCCTGACGATAAGCCGGCCGCGAACGATAACCGCCATTACGATCGTGCCAGCGGCGATGACCCCAACGAAGGTATTGAGGTCGATGTTTAACCCATGATCGGCAGCAGCACGCGCCGCGTGCTGTGGTCCCTTGGTCCGCCCCAGCCGGTGACTGCCTAGCAGGTCTGCCACCGGCTTCACCGTCACGCACATTCATCACTATGCCGGGCCGTCAGAGCGCGTCACCGGCTCCGAAAGCATTCCCCATGACTTCTTCGCTGGACCAGTCCTCCGACTGCCTCAACTTTTCCCGACCTTCTTCAGCAAAACCCACTGGCCCCCACCGCATCACCATCCGCGAGGCTGATGACCGACATGGACGGTTCGAAATCCGGCTCCCGGGTGGCTTAACCCTACCGGCTTCCCGCACGCCGATGCTCGCCGCAGCTCGCTACCTTCTCAGTGAAGGTGCGGACCCTTCCGCTGTTGTCGAGATGCGTCACGGCAGCCGGCCCGACACTGTGGCCGCATTCGGCAGGGTGGGCGCACTCGCAAAGCTCGACGTTCGGGAGGATCAAACGAGCGGACCACGTTTCTGCAAGTGGCGACCTCCACCGCAAGACCGGCCCTAGATGCTGCGGGTATCGACCGCTGGTGCGTTTTTCAGGATGGAGGCTATCCGCTGTAGCTCTCATTGAGAGGCGCGCTATACGGCTCCGCGCTGCACGCCATCTAGCGCGATCGACCGTGGACCTTGAAAAGGTCCGCCGACTTGCGGATCTACACCACATAAAAAGCGAGCGGCATTTTCGGGCGCAATTTGCATTCTTCCGCAAGACACCTTGACAAAACCCGCGTACCGTAGTACCAAGTTAGGCACAATAGCATTAGAATGCACGATACGAGATAGGCCCCTCCGCGGGGCCTTTTGCATTTGTTAAGCCTGTCAATCCCCAGCCCGCTCGGCATCCTGCCCGGCGGGTTTTTGCTTTGGAGTACCCCAAATGAAGAAAACCGATCCGTTCGCACCAGACGAACTTGTTTGCAGTCCGATGGTTCACGTTGGCCTCAAGCTACCCAAGGTTCTGCTCGACAAGATCGATGCTGCCGCCGCTCAAGACGATCCCAGCTGCATGAACCGCAGCTCGAAAATGCGCAGATATCTGATCGCCGGCCTTCGCCGCGAACATGAGGCAGCCTGAGATGACCACGGACGCAATCGAGGGCGCCGTCGTCTCTGCCGCACGCGCCAGAGGCTATGCGCTCAACTCCGCGACCATGGCGACGGTCGCAATCGATTTGGCTGGAAGCTCGCTGTCCGGCGACCTGATCACAGTTCCCGGCAAGGGCTCGTTGTCCGTCCAGGACTATCTTCGCGACCTGCACGACCGGGCACCGAGCGGCTTCAGCCGACTGCAACAGGACAAGCCGGACGAGGAGCGGACAATCACCGAGATGCGTCGGAAACGTCCGCTCGATGATGCCGCATGGCATGCACGCCGCGCCAAAGTGACCGGCACCACGGCCGCCTACATGGACGAGATCAAAAGGAACCGCACATGACTTATCGAAGACTACGAAGTGCAGTCGCGACCCGGGAAGCCATCGAAGCAATTCCGCCCGATGCACGGGAGCAACGGGCTCAGCATTTGGTGGCCCGCGAACGAGGCCAGCGACTTGCCGCCGCTCAGGCCGCCGTGGCAGCTGCGCTTGAGGCGCATGAACGCGCGCTGGCCAGCGTCCCAGCGGCTGAGGCCGATCTCAAGGCCGCCCGTGCGAAGTTCGACGAAGTCGAAAGAGAGGTAGCAGCGGCGACGCAGGCTGCTTAGATGTTTGGACCGCGGTTTCAGCTTCTCCAGAGTCGCCGCGGTCCATTGGAGGCGCAACGGTGATATTGAGACTCGCAGGACTGCACGCACTCGCGCTGGCTCTCGCCGTTGCGCCCACAATGCTCCCAACACCTGCCACCGCTGAGAGCCCGTATGCGACACCGACCCGCGATGGCCGTGGGCGCATTCCACGCACAGGGGCTTGCCCTACCGGCTACGTCGGCCTCGGCAACTTCTGTGAGGCGCTGCACAGGGGCACGCCGCACGCCTTTCCAGTGATCCCCGGCAAGGCCTGCCCGTCCGGGACGTTCCTGAGCGGCGATGCCTGCAAGGCGTTCCGATGATCCTACGCCGCGCGGTCTAGGATGTTCTTGACCGTCGTCGGGTGCCAGTCACCGCCATTGGCCGTGTGAATGCCTTTTGCATTGAGCGCCTCCGCAATCTCCCGCAGGGTCTTGGCACCTGCCTTTCGCACCGCCTCGATATTCGGAAGCACATTTGCAGCGAACCGGTCTGCCTCTGCCTTCTTCGCCGCCATGGCTGCCACGCGAGCCTCTGCCAGCTTGGGGCCGCCAAGCTTGGCTCCGCCGGCCTTCTTCGCCTGCAAGGCCTCTCGGGTCCGCATAGCGATCATGTTGCGCTCTTTCTCCGCGAGGGCGGCGTAGACGTGCAGCATGAATGGGTCGACGTCCTTCCCCAGTTCAGCGACCACGAACGAGACCCGCTGAGCCATCAGGCCGCTCACAAAGGCAACATCGCGTGACAGCCGGCACAGCTTCGCCACGCAGACCATCGCCTTGGCTCGACGTGCATCACGAAGGGCAGCCGCCAGTTGAGGCCGGCGTTCCAGAGCATCATGACCCTTGCCCGTCTCGGTCTCCTCGCGCCAGCCGATAATCTCGAATCCTTCCGCTTCCGCAAAACGCTGGATTGCCGCGACCTGTGCCGCCTTGCCGAGCCCGCTCTTGGCCTGCTTACCGGTGCTGACGCGGACGTAACCGATCAGGGGAGCTTTTGTGCTGGCTTCGGTCATCTCAGTACCTCAAATATAAGATCAGATCGAACATATTGATCTTATACAGACAGGCCAGACATGATCGCAAGCAGAATTTTCGTGCGGCTGCGTCGGCTGCGCCCTCTGGCCTTGAGCGCGAATGGAATGTGAAACAAGAGAAGCCGCTGGCGTCCCTAGTTTAGGCGGCGGAGCTTCCTGATGATCGCTCGCAAGTCCTCTGCATACTCTTGGATCGTTCGCAGCATCTCTTCCGAGGGCGCAGGCTCCTGCGTCGGCAGTGCTCTGGTCTGGACTGGCTGAGGTTGGCGCTCCATGCCTCAGCGTCAGCGGTGAGGGCAAAGCCACGTTGATCGAGGTCAACGATAATCAGAACGGCAGGACGCTGCCACCGCCTGCACGATCGGCATCAGCATCATCCCTGTTGCCACCGGCAGCGAAGGTTTCCCAGCGGTCGCGAGCGCGGGAGTGGTGAAGCCGAGATTTTTTATGCGGCATGGGACTCGGGTGAGAGGTGCCAGCTCCGCAGCCACCAACAAAAAGCGGACTTACGGCCATCCCGGGGCCTTCGATGTACCCGCGGGAGGTTCACGCATCCGCATGACCCCCACCCCCGAAATAATCGGGCGTCACCATTCCACGCGCCATGAGCGCGCATTTTCCAAAAGGCACTTTTCCCCATCGTCACCGTCTGCGCGATCGACGCGCCAACAACAAGAGAAACATGTCAGAGATCATCAGTGTACACGCCTCATTGACCGCGACCGACGGCGCGAGCCCCGTCATCGTCGGACTTCTCCGGAACGTCCGCAAGCTTGAGGCCGCAGTCAAGTCCATCAACGGCATCTCAGCATCCAAGCTGTTTCCCGACAGTGTCTCAGCCGGCCTCCAGAAGATCACCGACGACGCTCGGAAGGCTGCGTCGACCTATCGCACTGAATGGAAGTCGGCCTATGCAGACAGCCTGCGTGACGCGCGGGCGTTCCACCGTGAGCTGGACCGCCTCGACCGGCAGACCTTCAATCGGCGGCAGGCTGAACAACGCGCCGTTAGTCGTGGTGCCAGCTCCAGCGGCCGTGGCTCGCTCCCTCGTGGCACGTCGCCAACCACCGCGCTCATAGCGGGCGGCATCACCATCTCCGGTGTCGCATCCGCCTTCCAACGACGGATGGAAGCCGACGTCGCCGAGACCAAGGCGCAAATCTTCGGCGGGCTGTCGCAGGCTGAAGTGAAGCGGCTGCGTGGCGACTGGTCAGATCAGGTCGCGATCAAGTTCGGCGAGTCAGCTGCCGCGGTGCTGGACAGCTACACCGAGGCGCTGAAGCAGGGTTTCGATACCACGGCCGCAAAGAAGGTCACAGAGAACGCCTTGGAAGCGTCGTCGGCGCTCGAAATGAACATCGGCGAACTGATGAAGCTGGCAGGTAAGACCGCCACCGCTCTCTATGGTAACGTCCGGAACGCTGATCCTGCCCGCGTAGCGCGAATGATGACCTCGGTAGCCGTTGCCGCTGCCGCGACCGCCGCAGACCCGAACGAGGTGGTAGAGGCGAACAAGCGCGCCCTGTCCGCCTTGAGCACGACGAAGATGAAGGAAACCGACCTGAGCGCCTTCACGTCGGTGGGCATCTCGGCAGGCCTCCAGCCGAACAAGGCCGGTACGTTTCTCGGCTACATGACCTCCGAATTTGCAAACGCCGGCAACGCCCGTGGGCAGCGGGCGAAAGATCTGGATCAGGCTGCACGCATGATCGGGTACGGCGGCCGGTCGCAGATGGCTCAACGCATGGCGTCGGCGCCCACCGAGTTCATGTTGGATATGTTCTCGAAGATGAGAAACATGTCTGAGCAGAACCGGGCGAAATTCGCAAACCTCGCCGGCATGCGGGAGTGGCGCGATGAGCTGGTACAGATGGCCAAGGCTGCTGACCAAATCCGGGAGACACTGAAGGAGATCGATCAGAAGAGCGACGCGGTTTCCGCGTTCTCCCGCACGAAACTCAACTCACTTCGGAAGCGCTGGGACCGTATCAGGGAGAGTTTTGGTCTTGCATGGGAGAAATTCGGGACCGGCATTGAGGAGAGCTTTATTGAGGTGTCCGATTGGTTCGATCGACATACCGGCATCTTCACCTCTGGCAGGATCGCGGAGAAGTCTAGAGACCTTGTCGAGCGGCTGAAGAAAGCCTTTGGCGTCGCGAACATGAGCGACGCACTCGACAGGATCGCCGCAAAACTGTCCTCCATCGACGCGGACAAGATCATCGGCTTTGCGTCTGGTTTCGTGAGCGGGCTCAAGTCAGTCTTCGATACCATCACCACCCTGCTGAAGGGCGTCGCCGCCGCAATGGGCAAGGATGGCAACAATGCTGAAGTCCTGGGGAGGCTGACCGGGCAGATTGTTGCCTTGTCCGTCGCGCTCGGAACGCTCGCCCCCGTCATGGCCGTGTTCAGCGGCTTGGTGGGCATCATCGGCCGCATCGCGGGTCTGCTCGGTGGTCGGGCCTTACTCGGTGCCGCCGCCGGTAACCCCGTCGGAACGGCCGCCGCGCTCGCTTTGCTCTTGGCAGAGAACAACGACACCGGCATGCCGGACGCCTCCAAGAAACGGCCGGGAGAGACGACGAGCCAATGGCGAGAGCGGCAACGCCAGCACAAGAAAGACCTGTACCACAAGCAGTCTGGCGACGGTTTCAACCCGGCGGACGTTCACCCGATGAGCTTCATCGGGAAAAAGCTGGACAATCTCGGTGGGAAGATCGAACGCGCATCGTTCATGAGCACTGACTTCAGTTCCCGCGGACGCACTTACGGCAGCGGCGGACTGAGCGGCGGCACGGCGATCAGCGCCGACATGAACAGGATCGTCAGCGGAGTCGGCACCCCGGATGCTCTGTGGAAGAACGTAACGCCGGGCGGCATCCTTCCGAATTTCGGCGTGGGGTCTTCTGGCATCATCAAGCGCAGCAACATCCCGTCGTTCAACGGCGGAGGTGGCAGCGTTGACGATATGAGCCGGTCGGCCTTCGATAAGAAGTTCGCCGGTACTCCGCTCGCTGGCAAGTACGATCAGATCGTCGCGGCAGCCAGAGCCAACCGCATCTCTCCTGCGCTGCTGGCCGGCGTGATCGCACACGAAACCGGCAACGGTCATGTACTGTCAGGAAACAACGTGGCTGGCCTGATGGACCCGGCAACCGGCATGGCGAAGAAGATGCAATTCGCCAGCCTCGATGCAGGCATCAGCCGGGCGGGCCAAGTAGTCGCAAAAAACTACCGTCTGGCCGGCGGTAACCTCGACAAGATGGGGGAGCGCTATGCCCCGGTCGGCGCAGCGAACGATCCCCGTGGCTTGAACGGTGGATGGCCCGCAGGCGTTCGCAAGCAGATGAACGCGCTCTCCGGTGGTGGATCGGCCGGCGGCGGCGATGCCGTTGCGTGGGCCGAAAAGTACAAGGGCATGAACGAGTACACCGACAACCGAGTGTTGGCGGCAGCCCTTGGCGGTGACGTACGCGGCAAGTCCAATGCTTGGTGTGCTCGCTTCGTCAACAAGGCGTTGGAAGCGGCCGGAGGCAACGGCACGGGCAGCGCGGTGGCGAACAGCTTCCAGAAATGGGGCTCCGCGATCAGCCCGCCTGACGTCAAGCGCAATGACGTTCTGCTCCAGACTCACGGCCTCGGTTACAATCAGCCTGGTGGTCACGTAGGCCTCGCGACCGGCGAGACCCGCATGAACAATGGCCGGCTGCAAATCAAGATGCTGGCCGGCAACGATGGCGACTCAGTGCGCGAGCATTGGATCGACGCAGACAAACACCTGATGGTCCGTCGCGGCAATCCCATCGGCCAAGTCCCGTCGCCGGCCGAAGCAATCAAAAGTGTTCCCGCAGCGCCTCAAGCTGGAGTCCCGATGAGGGGCGGCTTTGGTGGCGGTGCTGGCGGTAACGTCGCGATCCATATCAACGGCAACAGCCACGACCCGGAAGCCCTCGCAACGCTGGTCCAGCGCCGCGTTGACGAGTCAATGAACTGGCGCGCTCACGACTCGGAGAGCGAGTACACCTGACGACAACAGCCCGGCCCCACGGGGCCGGGCAACTTTTTCGCCATTTGCGTCAATACAAATTCCAATGCAAACGCCGATCGATCATGTTCGAGTCGCGATCGACGTTCGGTCGCGTTGAAAGGAAAGCATCACCGTGAAGAGCCATCCAGTAGAGACTGCGATCGAATTCATCTTGCCAGCCCTATTCAAAGTCCGTGGAGATCATCAGGCGTCTGCGAGATCAGCAGCCGACATCCTGATGCACTTGATCGACGGGCAGGTATTCCGCGAGGTTTCAATCGAGACCGCGGAGATCGACGGGGGCTCTCGCGGTACTTCCTGACCTAGCACGTCCGTGTTGCCAGATGAGGCCACTGGCCTAGTTCCCTTGCCATATCGCCAGCGCCCCCGCGGCGGATGCGTGGTGAGCTTGGGCTCTGGCCCATCGGCGAAGTTGCGCTGCGCCTGACAGAGGTCCGCTCATGGCGGCAGAGCGGACCAGATTTGCTCAACTTGAGTTCTTCGCAGGTTGACCCAAAGCAGGCATAGGCCCCCACATTGTAAGGATCACAAAACCAAACGATGCACTATTCGATGATTTCATCAGCAGCAGCTATCAGCGTTGCGGGCGGCGTCATGCCTTCTGCGATGGCCGTCGCCTTGTTTAGGACTAGCTCGAATTTCACCTGCTGATTGATCGGGATGTCGCCGGGCCGTGCGCCCTTCAGGATTTTGTCCGTTATGTCTGCCAGCCGACGCAGCACATCAGCGAGATCGACACCATAGGACAGCAACCCGCCCACCTCGACGAATTCCCGATAAGGATAAATTGCCGGAAGGCGGTGCTCGACTGCGAGATCAACGATGAGTTTGCGGTTAGTGATGTGCTCGGCGGAATCGAAGAGTACGACCCCGTTGACGCCGTCGCTCATCATTGTCGCATAAGCGCGCTCATAGGCGGCGCGATCGATGCGTTGGTCGAGCCACATTGGCGCAATAGATATCCCGGCCCGCCTCGCATCGGCTTGAATGTGCGCTGACGATTTCTCCCACCAATCGACCGGCGCGGCGAGTAGAAATCTGACGTTCGTCACTCGTCCTCCAGCAATTTCGGAGAGAAGCTGCACACGCTTACCCCACAGATCGAACCCGCCATCGACACTCGCGCCGGTGACATTGCCACCTGGCCGGGCCATGCTTGCAACGAGACCAATCGCAACCGGATCGGAACTGGGGGCCACGATAGGAACTGTTGCAGTCTTCTGCTTGAAGCGTAACGCCAACGATCCACTAAGTGCCACTATCACGTCCGGCTTCACCGCCAGCACCTCGGCCACAAGATCGTCAGACTGGTTGGAGTGCCCGAGTCCGGAGAAGCGATCGATGATTACATTGCTGTCCTCGACGTAGCTGAGCCGCCTCAGCTCTGTGAAGAACGCTTTGAAGGTGCGCCGGCCGTCAATCGTCATGCCTGCCGGCTTTTCGGTAGGGTGGACCAGCGCGATGCGCTTGAGAGGCGCAGGGTTACGGGTCTGAGCGCGCGCGAGTCCCACCGGCGCAACAGCCACCGCGGCAGTCAATCCGGCTATGAATTCTCGCCTGCGCATGAATCCGGCCCAGGTCAACGCCATCGTAAATGCGAACGTCTTGGCAATGCGCTATTCTGACGCTGGTAAGCGATGGTGTCAAAGTTGTTTTGACCCTCGGTTCGCCGCTTTTGGCCCAAAGCGCCGGTTGCGGGACGTCCGCTATTCCGCCGCTGTCGAGCGTAGAGCAGACATCGGCGCTGCCCCGCTTGGGCGCTTATGGGTAAGCCATAACTGGCCCATCCGGGCCCTCAACGCCCTCAGGCCGGGGGCGTTGCTGCAATCCGGGGAATGGCGTTGATCACTCTGGCCATGGCGAGCACCGACACGTCGCCATAATCTTCGCCGGATGTTCGGGCCGCGTGGCCCTGAATGGCATCGATGACTCGCGGATCGAAACCAAGGTTACGACTGACTGAACTGAGGCGGTGCCGCCATGCGTGGTTAGGCTGGACCCGTTCGTCGGTTACAACTGCCCGAACAAAATCAAGAACACGTTTGTAGCTGCCTTTCGCGAACAGCGGGCCGTCTCCCGAGTCAGCGACGAAGCGCAACAACCCGAGTTCGATCAGGTGTGGGTGGACGGGGACCAGCCGGTAAGTCCCGGTCTTGATGCTTCCAGCAAGTGGATTGAGATCAAAAACATGGTGGCCTGACTCGGTGCGAACATCCTCTTTCCGAAGCTGTAACGCCTCCGCAATCCGGCAGCCGGTGTAGCAGGCGATCAGGGGAGCCCACCGTTTGGCGGCGGCCGTTCTCGGGTCTTCTTTCGGCTTCTGCAAGTATGAACAGCAAGCCTCGAAGATCGCGCCGGCTTCCTGATCTGTGAAGCCCTTCGGTCGGGTCCTGATTTTCTTTTCTGCCTTGACCTTGACTGCGTCGGCCGGATTGTTCGTCAGCTTCCGATTGTCTACGGCCCAGCCAAAAACGGATTTGATCCCCGGCAGATCACCGTCCTTCAGGGTCTTGGCAGTCACAACCTTCAGACGGGCATCCTTGAACGCAATCATGTCCTGCTCGGTCACGCGGTTAGCATCGTCGTGACCGAGATGCTTGACCAGTCGATCGATCGCACCCTTGTAAGTGTCATAGGTGGTCCGACTGCGGCCAGTTGCTCTCGCTTCAGCCCACCACAGGTCAAGCAGGCCGGTGATCGTCTGCCGCGGATTGATCGCTGCTACGCTTTCGATGGGTGGGAAGCGCTGCGCCTTCGGATCAGGGCTGTAGTCACCTTCAGCGTTGCGCCGGAGCTGCCAGCCGGCATCAAGGCTGGCCGTTCCGACAAGGCGCAGGAAGCGTCGCCGATCATTCGGGTTTAGGTGGATGCGCTGTCGGATCAGAACCCAATCCGCGAGCAGCCCGAACCGATCTTCCAGCGCGTCGTACTGATCGGCCGGGAAGGCGTTCACTGCGGTAGTCAGATCACCGGTTCCGAAGAGTTCAAGGGCGGTGTTCGCTTCGTTCGGCATCAACACGGCTGGCGGTGGGTTCTTGATGCGACCTTCGAGGGCCGCGCGACTGAGCGCCTTGTGATACATCCATGCGTCAGGTTCGCCCGGGTTATCGCGGTGGATTTCCTGATACAGTCGGTACGTCTCGCCGCTCAGCGCGACCATGTCTTTATGACTGAGACTGATCGGAGCCGCTTCTGTCAGATCGAATAGCCGGCGAAGATGATCCAGAGCGTTGGCCTGTCGCGCCTCCGCGATAGTCCTGTCGTCTGTCCCGAGGCTAAACGCTACGTCGCTTCCGATCGTCACCGTCCGAACGAATGGATAGTCGTCGGGCGTGCTGATGCTGAGCAACACGCGCTTGCCGCGTAGGCGGTCGACGATCTTGGTGGGAACACGAATTCGGAATTGGGGAACGGTCGAGCCGGCACGCTGGGACATCGAGAACTTCAGGGAAACCATGGGTCTGTGTGGCACTCTTGTGTGGCACTCAGGACCGAATTTCCAATAAAATCAACGCAGCCAATGGGATGAATGGTGCTGCCAGACAGGATTGAACTGTCGACCTCTCCATTACCAATGGAGTGCTCTACCACTGAGCTACGGCAGCATGTGCTGGGATCTAGAATCGGCCGCCACGAGGGGCCTACCAAGCGGGCCGATATCTGCCACAAGCCCCCCTCCTGTGCAAGCTTGCAAGCCCTGCCAAGACGAGAAAATCGGGCCGATATCGGGGCCAAAATGCCCGTTTTGGCTCGAAACGACCGCCTTTCCGTTGATTCGGGTTCCGATTTCCCCACCCAACTGGCCAGTTGGCCGGGCTGCCGGATTCGCCTCATTTGGAATTTCGCACGATCGGATCGCGCGGGCCTCTTGAGCTGCCACGTTCATTGGGCATGTTATCGCCGATCGCTGCAATGGACCGGTGATGGCTGACGAGAACGACAAGAGCACGAGGCCGGCGAGGGCGTCCCGGGACGACCGGCTGAAATCGGCGCTGCGCGAAAACCTGAAGCGGCGGAAGCTACAGGCGCGCGAACGCGCCGCAAGCGCCGAGCCCTCGCAGAATGACGATGCATCCCTAAATGAGGGGGCCGCCGGCAAGACCGGCGGTTAAAATCCGGCGGCTGGAATTTTTGGAGTTGAGCGACGTGGCAATGGGGCAAGACGGACAGCAACGAAACGACCGTGAGGCGCTGATGTCGCGGTTCACGCGCCCCGAGCAGACCTTTCCCGCGCTGACATCGGCCGAGATCGAGCGCATCAGGCATTTCGGCGAGCTCCGCACCTATTCGGATCGCGAGCTGCTGTTCGAGACCGGCAAGCCGGGACCCGGCATGTTCGTCATCCTGAAGGGCCACGTCGCCATCACCCAGCGCGACGGGCTCGGTCATGTCAGCCCGGTGATCGACCAGGGACCCGGCCAGTTCCTGGCCGAACTCGGCCAGCTCTCGGGGAGGCCGGCGCTGGTCGACGGACGCGCCGAGGGCGATGTCGAGGTGGTCCTGATCCCGCCGGACCGGCTGCGCGCCCTGCTGGTCGCCGAAGCCGAGCTCGGCGAGCGCATCATGCGCGCGCTGATCCTGCGCCGGGTCAGCCTGATCCAGGGCGGCGTCGGTGGCCCGGTGCTGATCGGGCCGTCGAACTCCGCCGGCGTGGTGCGCCTGCAGGGCTTCCTCACCCGCAACGGCCAGCCGCATCATCTGCTCGATGCCGACAGCGAGCACGACGCGGCCGAGGTGATCGCGCGTTATTCGCCGAAGCCGGAGGATTGGCCGCTGGTCGTCACCGCCGACGGCAGCGTGCTGCGCAATCCCAGCGAGATCGAGCTCGGGCGCGCCATCGGCATGATCGGCGGGGCGAAGGATGATCGGATCTACGACGTCGCGATCGTCGGCTGCGGGCCGGCAGGGCTAGCGACCGCGGTCTACGCGGCCTCTGAAGGCCTCTCGGTCGCGGTCGTCGACACCCGCGCCTTCGGCGGCCAGGCCGGCGCCAGCGCGCGCATCGAGAACTATCTCGGCTTTCCGACCGGCATCTCGGGGCAGGCCCTGGCCGGCCGCGCCTTCACCCAGGCGCAGAAGTTCGGCGCCGAGATCATGATCCCGATGTCGGTGAAGTCGCTGGACTGTTCGCGCAGTGGCGGCACCTTCGCCCTCGCGCTGGATTGCGGCGACACATTGCGCTCGCGCGCGGTGGTGGTCGCGAGCGGCGCGCGCTATCGCCGGCCGGAGATCGCAAAGCTCGACACGTTCGAGGGCCGCGGCGTCTGGTACTGGGCCTCTCCGGTCGAGGCGAAGCTGTGCGCCGGCGAGGAGGTCGCCCTGGTCGGCGCCGGCAATTCGGCGGGCCAGGCCGCCGTGTTCCTGTCGGGTCACGCCAAGAAGGTGCTGATGATCATCCGCGGCGGCGGTCTGGGCGCCAGCATGTCGCGCTATCTCATCGAGCGCATCGAAGCGACGCCGAACATCGAATTGATGTTCAACACCGAGATCACGGCGCTCGAGGGCGACGAGGCCTCGCTGCTGCGGCGCATCCGCTGGAAGAGCCGGCTGTCGAGCGACGAGGATTCTGCCGACATCCGCAATCTCTTTCTGTTCGTCGGCGCCGATCCCGCCACCGGCTGGCTCGACGGCTGCGGCGTGACGCTCGATCGCGGCGGCTTCGTCGTGACGGGCGCGCAGTCCGAGCAGAACCAGGGCCGGCTCGTGGCGCCGCTGGAGACCTCCGTGCCCGGCGTCTACGCCGTCGGCGACGTCCGCTCCGGCTCGGTCAAGCGCGTCGGCGGCGCCATCGGCGAGGGCGCGCAAGTCGTCGCATCGCTGCACGGCTATCTCGGCGACGCCGCAAAACCGGCGCTTTAGTCAAGGAGAAGGCAAGGGAATGGCAAGTCGAATCCGGCTTGCCATCTTGCTGCGTCCCACAGACTATCGCCTGGTCGCGAGGCCAATCGCGCGTGGAAAAACAAGGATTCCCAAGGGAGGACTCAATGGCTGAAATCGTCGTGCTCTACAAAACACCCAAGGATGCTGCGGCCTTCGACAAGTACTACGCCGAGACCCACATTCCGCTCGCCAAGAAGCTTCCCGGCCTGAAGAAATACGCCGTCAGCAAGGGGCCGGTCGCATCTCCCGCAGGTCCTTCCGGAATCCATCTCGTCGCCATTCTCACCTTCGACAGCGTGGCCGACATTCAGGCGGCATTCGCCAGTCCGGAAGGCAAGGCGACAGGCGCCGACGTGCCGAAATTCGCGAGCGGCGGTGCCGACCTCTTGATCTTCGACACCAAGGAAGCGTGAACAATCGATTCAATTTGGGTCGAAGCCTGCTGTCGTTTGTGACAGCGATGCAAAAAATTCAGCCATGCGTTTGTCGATTCGCACGATGACGCATGGCTTTGCCCATGCGTGTGACGACAACGCATGTGGCAATCTCATGAGGGGCGTAATACTAATCTCCATCTCAATGCAGAGAGTAGGAGAGATGTCATGGTTCTTGGGTTGAGCTTGCCCGTCTTCACGATGGTCCATGTCATCATAAGCCTGATCGCCATCGTCGCCGGCCTCGTCGTGATGTTCGGCCTGCTCGGCTCGAAGCCGATGCCGGGCCTCACCGCGATCTTCCTGCTGTTCACGATCCTCACCAGCGCGACCGGCTTCCTGTTTCCGTTCAAGGAGCTGTTGCCCTCGCACATCATCGGCATCATTTCGCTGGTGCTGCTCGCGATCGCCTGCATCGCGCTCTACGGCATGAAGCTCGCGGGCGTCTGGCGCCCGGTCTACATCGTCACCGCGATGATCTCGCTGTACTTCAACGTCTTCGTGCTGGTGATCCAGTCGTTCCTGAAGGTGCCGGCGCTCGCCGCGCTCGCGCCCGCCGTGCCGCCGGCGCCGCCGTCCGGCCCGGTGTTCGCCGTGGTGCAGGGCATCGTGCTGGTGTTCTTCGTGGTGCTGACCATCGGCGCCTGGCGCCGCTTCAAGCCGATGGCGTTTGCCTGATCGCACGATTCTCGTGGTCTCGGGCGGTGCGGGGCATCGCCCTTGGAACATCGCGCAACCATCTTGATGTCGCCGGCTCGCGGTTCGCGGGCCCCGGAATGATTCTCACTGAAGGAGCCCCACCATGCCCACCATCACCACCAAAGACGGCGTCGAGATCTTTTTCAAGGACTGGGGCTCGGGCCAGCCGATCGTGTTCAGCCATGGCTGGCCGCTGTCGTCGGACGACTGGGACGCGCAGATGATGTTCTTCGTCGCGCGCGGCTACCGCGTCATTGCCCATGACCGCCGCGGTCACGGCCACTCGTCGCAGGTCGCAGACGGCCACGACATGGATCACTATGCGGACGATCTTGCGGCGGTCACCGCGCATCTCGACCTGAAGAATGCCATTCACGTCGGCCATTCCACCGGCGGCGGCGAGGTCGTGCATTACATCGCGCGCCATGGCGAGAGCCGGGTGGCGAAGGCCGCGATCCTCTCCGCGGTGCCGCCGCTGATGGTGCAGACCGCAGCCAATCCCGGCGGCCTGCCGAAGAGCGTGTTCGACGACTTCCAGGTGCAACTCGCCGCCGGCCGCTCGGCGTTCTATCGCGACATCGCCGCCGGCCCGTTCTACGGCTACAACCGTCCCGGCGCCAAACCGTCGGAAGCGGTGATCCAGAACTGGTGGCGTCAGGGCATGATGGGCGGCGCCAAGGCGCATTACGACGGCATCGTCGCGTTCTCGCAGACCGATTTCACCGAGGATCTGAAGAAGATCAACGTGCCCGTGCTGGTGATGCACGGCGACGACGACCAGATCGTGCCTTACGCCGATTCCGCGCCGTTGTCCGCGAAGCTGCTCAAGAAGGGCATCCTGAAGACCTACAAGGGCTTCCCGCACGGCATGCCGACGACGCATGCCGAGACCATCAACGCGGACCTGCTGGCGTTCTTCAAAGAGTAAGTCCGCGATTACCCTCCCCTCCAGGGGAGGGTAATCGATCACTTCAATATCGCCCTGATCGCATCGAACGTGCGCTTCACGAAAGCCTCCGGCTTCTCCCGCGCACCTTCGCCGATCCAGCTCTCGCCGCCGACGCGCATCGCGCCGGTGGCGATCATGGCGACGAGCCGGGCCTTCAGCCGGTCCGACTTGCGGCCGGAGCGTTGCGTGAGCCCGTCCGCGAGCGCGCGCTCGAGCTTTTCGTATTTGAGCTGGTCGCGCGCGTGGAGCGCGGGATTGTCGCGCTTGAGCCGCGACATCGCTGCCGCCTCGGTCGGATCGATCCGCTTGACCGCCGCGGCGATCGCATTCTCCGCCGCCGTCAGCATGGATTCGTCCGCAGGCCGTGCGAGAATCTCGGAGACCAGCGCCGCCGCGGCATCCTCCTGCCAGGCGGCGACCACGTCCTCCTTCGAGGCGAAATAGTGGAAGAAGCTGCGGCGCGACACATCGGCGGCGGCCGCGATGTCGTCGATAGTCGTGGTCTCGAAGCCGCGCTCCAGGAACAGCGCCATCGCCGCGCGCTTCAGTCGCTCGCGGGTCTGCTGCTGCTTGCGCTCGCGCAGGCCGGGCGCCGCCGGGGATTTTTCTCCGGAGGACAAGGGCTTGGCGCGTCTGCTAGCGTGCTTCGAAGTCTTCAAATTATTTCACCTCTTGCAAATTTGCACTTAGTGCACATTTAGACCGGTCGCGGGCCTTATTCCACCCCCTGATAGCCTGGAGCTATGGCATGACCGACTGGACCACGGCAGACATCCCCTCCCTCAGCGGCAGGACCGCCGTCGTGACCGGCGCGACGGGCGGGCTCGGCTACGAGACGGCGATGGCGCTGGCGGGCGCCGGTGCCATTGTCATACTCACCGGACGCAACGACGCAAAGGGCCTGCGGGCGATCGAGGGCATTTGCGAGCGGTTTCCCAATGCGCTGATCGCCTACGAGCATCTCGACCTCGCCAGCCTGTCCTCTGTGGCCGATTTCGCCAAGCGCTTTGCCGCCGGCAACGAGCAGCTCGACCTCCTCGTCAACAATGCCGGCGTGATGGCGCTGCCGAAACGGCAGCAGACCGAGGATGGCTTCGAGATGCAGCTCGGTACCAACTATCTCGGCCATTACGCGCTGACGGCGCGCCTGTTGCCGCGGCTTCGCCGGGCGAAAGCGTCTCGAATCGTCAATCTCTCGAGCCTCGCGCACCGCTCCGGCGCGATCAATTTCGATGATCTGCAAGGCAAGCGTTCCTATCGTCCGTGGCGGGCCTATTGCCAGTCGAAGCTGGCGATGCTGATGTTTGCCTTGGAATTGCAGCGTCGCAGCCTCGCCGCCGGCTGGGGCGTGACCAGCGTTGCCGCCCATCCCGGCTACGCGCGGACCGATCTCATTGCGAACGGGCCGGGCGCCAATACGCTCCAGTGGCGCGTCGGCCGTTGGCTGCAGCCGTTTATCAGCCAGTCCGCCGCCGAGGGCGCGCTGCCCACGCTGTTCGCGGCGACCTCGCCGGCGGCCGAGCCCGGCGGCTATTACGGTCCGAACGGGTTCTATGAATTGAAGGGGCCGCCAGCGCCGGCGAAGATCATGCCATGGGCCAAGGATTTCGCCGCGGCGGCCATGCTGTGGGATGTCTCGGCAACGCTGACCGGTGTATCCTTCGACGACATCGCGGTCGCCGCATGAGCCGCGACGCTGTTGGGGACGTCCCGATGCAAGTCATCATCTTTGGCGCGACCGGCATGGTCGGGCAGGGCGTCTTGCGCGAGTGCCTGGTCGATGCCGGCATCGACCGCGTGCTCGTGGTCGGCCGCAGTCCGACCGGCGTGCGCAACGCCAAGCTCACCGAGATCATCCACGACGATTTCACGAACTATTCGGCGATCGAGTCTCAACTGACCGGCTTCGACGCCTGTTTCTTCTGCCTCGGCGTCTCCTCGATCGGCATGAGCGAGGAGCGCTATCGTCATCTCACCTATGACCTCACGCTCGCCGCGGCGACGACGCTGGCGCGGCTCAATCCGCAGATGATTTTCACCTATGTCACCGGCGCCCGCACCGACTCCACCGAGCAGGGCTCGCGGATGTGGGCGCGGGTCAAGGGCAAGACCGAAAACGATCTGCTCAAGCTGCCGTTCAAGGGCGCCTACATGTTCCGGCCCGGCGCGATCCAGCCCCTGCATGGTGCCCGCTCCAAGACCGCCTGGGTGCAGGCCGTGTACGCCGCAACCTGGCCACTCTGGTCGGTGCTGCGCCGGATTTCGCCGCGGCTCGTCACCTCCACCGAGCAGATGGGCCGCGCCATGATCCGCGTCGCCCGGGAGGGGTATCCGCGCAAGGTGCTGGAGATGGAGGATATCAATAGCCTCTAGTCCGCCGGGTCGTTAGTTCTAAGGAAATTTCCGCGGCCGCGCGCGTTGGGCCGTATCCGCCCCCCCAGGAGAAATGCCGGCGATGTCGCCCCAGCTCAAACTGATCGCGCTCGATGCCGACGATCTCGCCGTGATCTCCACCCATGTGCAGGATGCCCGGGTGCAGGCCTCGGACATCATCTGGCGGCAGAGCGAGAAGCGGCTGGTGGTGGGCATGAGCCGGCTGGACTGGGAGCAGACGCTGGACGGCGAGACCGAGCCGCGCCGGCTGGTTGCCGCGCTCCGCTTCGACCGCGTGCTTGCCTGCAAATCGCGCAACATCGACCTCGGAGCCCCGGACGAGGTTCTGGACCTCGTCGGCATCGAGTTTCACCCCCAGGACGGCCACGACGAGGAGCCCGGCGGCAGCGCCCTGCTCTTGTTCGCCCAGGGCGGCGCCATCCGCCTCGATGTCGAATGCCTCGAATGCGAGCTGACCGATCTCGGGGCGGACGAACTGGGGACGGGGATCGAAGCGGAGGGGTGAGGAATGGGAATGACCCCACTCCTGCTGTCGTCCTGGCGAAAGCCAGGACCCATTACCACCGGTGGTCGTGATGGAGTGGGCCGGAACCACATCCTGCTTCAATTACAACAAGTTGGGGTAGTGGGTTCTGGCTTTCGCCAGGACGACATCGAAGCAGGATGGCGATGGGCGACGACGACGTCTGCCAAGGGTTGACGGCGGGAGGCCGTCGCGCCATTGAGCAGGGGACCTGGTGCGCCAATCGCCCCGAGAAACCAGCCAGAAGCCAAGCCAGACATGCCCGTTCGTCTCGACCGCAGCAGCGCCGATTTTGACCAGCGATTCGCGGCCTTCCTCGCCGCCAAGCGCGAGGTCTCGGCCGACGTGGAAGCCGCCGCGCGCGCGATCGTCGACGACGTGGCGAGGCGTGGCGACGCGGCCCTGCTCGAGGCCACGGCGAAGTTCGACCGGCTGACACTGGACGCATCCGGCCTTCGCGTCTCGGCCGCCGAGATCGAGGCTGCGGTGAAGGCCTGCGATGCCGCGACGCTGGATGCCTTGAGCCTCGCGCGCGACCGCATCGAGACCTATCATCGCCGCCAATTGCCGAAGGACGAGCGCTTCACCGACCCGCTCGGCGTCGAGCTCGGCTGGCGATATACCGCGATCGAGTCCGCCGGCCTCTACGTGCCCGGGGGAACTGCCGCCTATCCGTCCTCGGTGCTGATGAACGCGGTGCCCGCGAAGGTCGCCGGCGTCTCGCGCCTCGTGATGGTGGTGCCCTCGCCGGACGGCAAGCTCAATCCGCTGGTGCTGGCGGCGGCAAAGCTGGGCGGCGTCACCGAGATCTACCGCGTCGGCGGCGCGCAGGCCGTCGCCGCGCTCGCGCACGGCACCGCCACCATCGCGCCGGTCGCAAAAATCGTCGGTCCCGGCAATGCCTATGTCGCCGCAGCCAAACGGCTGGTGTTCGGCAAGGTCGGCATCGACATGATCGCCGGTCCCTCCGAGGTGCTGGTCATTGCCGACGACACCGGCAATGCCGACTGGATCGCCGCCGACCTGCTCGCACAGGCCGAGCACGACACGAGCGCGCAATCGATCCTGATCACCGATTCCGCACGGCTTGCCGCCGATGTCGAGAAGGCGGTCGAGGCGCAGCTGAAGACGCTGCCGCGCACCGCAATCGCGAGCGCCTCCTGGGCCGAATTCGGCGCCATCATCATGGTGAAGAATCTCAACGACGCCATCCCGCTTGCGGATGCGATTGCCGCCGAGCATCTCGAGATCATGACGATCGATCCCGACGCGCTCGCCGCAAAGATCCGCAATGCCGGCGCGGTGTTCCTCGGCGCGCATACGCCGGAGGCGATCGGCGATTATGTCGGCGGCTCCAACCACGTGCTGCCGACGGCGCGCTCGGCGCGGTTCTCCTCGGGCCTCTCGGTGCACGACTTCATGAAGCGCACCTCGATCCTGAAATGCGGCCCGGATCAGCTTCGTGCGCTGGGACCTGCCGCGATGACGCTTGGCAAGGCGGAAGGGCTGGACGCCCATTCGCGCTCGATCGGATTGCGCCTCAATCTGTCATGACAAAGCCGCCCGAACAGGACGACTCCAACAATCGCATCGTCGCGGTCACCCTCGACGAGGAATCGATCGGCCGTTCCGGGCCAGACATCGAGCATGAGCGCGCGATTGCGATCTACGACCTGATCGAGCAGAACCTGTTCGCGCCGGAGGGCGCCGACGGGAAGGGGCCGTTCACGCTGCATATCGGCATCACCGGCAACCGCCTGATGTTCGACATCCGCCGCGAGGACGGCGCGCCCGTGGTCGTGCATCTGTTGTCGCTGGGGCCGTTCCGCGGGATCGTGAAGGACTATTTCATGATCTGCGACAGCTATTACCAGGCGATCCGCACCGCGACCCCGGACAAGATCGAGGCCATCGACATGGGCCGCCGCGGCATCCATGACGAGGGATCGCGCACGCTCCAGGAGCGGCTGAAGGGCAAGGTGCGGGTCGACTTCGAGACCTCGCGCCGGCTGTTCACGCTCATTACTGTTCTGCACTGGAAGGGGTAAGCGCGGATGGCTGCGCCCCCACGCGCACGCGATCCGCAATCGGTGCTGTTCGCCTGCGCGATGAACAGCGTGCGCTCGCCGATGGCCGAGAGCCTGCTGCGGCACATGTTTCCGCAGGGCCTCTACGTGAAGTCGGCCGGCGCCAGGAAGGGCGAGCTCGATCCTTTCGCCGTTGCCGTGATGGCCGAGCTCGGCCAGGACATCTCCGTCCACAGGCCGCAGACCTTCGAGGAGCTGGAGGACTGGGAGGGGCTGAACTTCGACCTCATCATCACGCTGTCGCCGGAGGCCCATCACAAGGCGCTGGAGCTGACCCGCACGCTCGCCGCCGACGTCGAATACTGGCCGACCCACGATCCCACCACCATCGAAGGCAGCCGCGACCAGAAGCTCGCCGCCTACCGCGAGGTCTGCGACCAGCTGCTGCTGCGCATCCGCCGGCGCTTCGCGAAAGTGGGCGCAGCGAGCGGGTAGCATCCGGCGGGCGTAACACCCGCGTCACAGACTGCAGGCACAGGCATGTCGGACACCTCGAATCAGCAAAGTCCGGGTTCCCGGGTTGTGAAATCAGCCCCCTTCCGATAGGTTCCGCGCGCAATTCACCCCTGCCTCATCCCCAAATCACCTGATGCTTGGCCGCCCCAAATTCGTACTTGCCTCCGGTTCGCCGCGGCGCCTGTCGCTGCTCAACCAGGCCGGCATCGAGCCGGATGCGCTCCGGCCGGCCGACGTCGACGAGACGCCGAAGCGGGGCGAGCTGCCGCGCGCCTGCGCCAATCGCCTCGCAAGGGCCAAGGCCGATGCGGCGCTGAAATCGGTGCAGCTCGACGACGAACTGCGCGGCGCCTTCATCCTCTCCGCCGACACGGTGGTGGCGGTCGGCCGCCGCATCCTGCCCAAGGCCAATCTCGTGGACGAGGCGGCGCAGTGCCTGCGGCTGCTCTCGGGCCGCAATCATCGCGTCTATACCGCGATCTGCCTCGTCACGCCGCGCGAGGCCTTCCGCCAGCGCCTGGTCGAGACCCGCGTCCGCTTCAAGCGCCTGTCGGAGGACGACATCCAGGCCTATATCGGCTCCGGCGAATGGCGCGGCAAAGCCGGCGGCTACGCCGTGCAGGGTATCGCCGGCTCCTTCGTGGTGAAGATGGTGGGGTCCTACAGCAACGTCGTCGGCCTGCCGCTCTACGAGACCACGACGCTGCTCGGCGGCGAGGGCTTCCCGATCCGCTTCGGCTGGCTCAACGCCACCGCCGTGTGAGCGCGAATGCCGCGCCGGACGGGTCTTAACAAAAATCTCGAAAACAACCCCATGCACAGTAGAATTGGCCCGCGGGACCCGGGCCGCGATGCCTGCGCGTCCGCCCGAGGAACCTGTTTGCGGACAGGCTCTTGAACGTTTTCACCCCGTGTAAGCTGCCGACATCATGGACGACCAGGTCAAAATGCCCACCGGCCCGCTCAAAACCTGCCCGATCTGCGGCAAGCCCGCCGTGCAGGCCACCCACCCGTTCTGCTCCTCGCGCTGCCGCGACGTCGACCTGAACCGCTGGCTGAAAGGCTCCTACGTCATTCCCGGCCGCGACGACGAGGTGGATGACGTTGAATAGAAAAGCAATATCAATTACTTAATTGAGCTTCCAGCGTGCCGCACGCCAGCCGCGGCAACGCCACCCCACCTTGTGCACAGCCGGGTCGCGCCCGGCGTAGCCTTCAGGCGAAGCCGGGTGGACAGGCGGCCTTCAGCCCACTATAAACCGCCCGCTCGATGGGCCTTGACCTTCTCTTTGGGTCCTTCCCTCAGCACGCCCAGGTAGCTCAGTTGGTAGAGCATGCGACTGAAAATCGCAGTGTCGGTGGTTCGATTCCGCCCCTGGGCACCATCCGGCTCTTCCAACAGCCCGATATCCAAAGCAATTCTGTAATTCCAACGGCCTCGCGCTGCCGATTGGCTATTCGGCCGCAATCCAGTTTCGCAGGCCATCGACCGTGCGGAATCCGTCCGCCGCGTAGCAGCGGATGGAGGGAAGGAAGGCCTGCATCATCTCGGCGAGCGCGTGTCCCGGACCGAGATCCAGCACCCTGCTGACGCCCAGCTCCGCAAGGGCTTCCAGCGTCGCCGACCAGTCGATCGGGCGCGCCACCTGCCGGGCGAGCTTTGCGGTTGCGTTGCTCGCGGAGAAGATGCGCTCGCCGTCGCCTCCGGCGAGCAGGACGCGCTGGCTTGCAATGGCGGAGCGTGTGCTGGCGTCGAGCGCCAGTTGAAGGGGGCGGCAGGCCTGTTCGAGCTGCCGCGTGTGCGAGGCGATTCTCACGGCGAGCAGACCTGTGCGCGTGGCGCCTTGTCGTATCGCTTCCTCGCAGAGGTCGATCACGTCCTGCTCGGCGCCTCCGACGACAACGAGACGATCGGGGTTCCTGATCGCGATCTCGCAGCGATGCTTCCCGAGCAGGCGTTCGAGCGCGGCCGGGTCGAGCCCGCGGACATAGCCGAGGCGGCCATCGGGGCCGGCGACGCTGTCCATCAGGCGCGCGCGAACAGCCGTCAATCGCAAGGCTTCATCGGCGGTCCATATCCCTGCAATGCTCCAGGCGGTCATCTCGCCGACGCTGTAGCCGGTGACGGCCGCAGGTTCGGTCAGGAGATCGGCAATGCAGGCATGGATCGCGAGTGCCGACGTGACGGTCAGGATCTGGCTGACATGGTTGGCGGACAGCTCGTCTGCGCTGTGCGTCCGGACGAACTCCCGCGGATCCTCGCCAAGATGCGCGGTTGCCGCGACGAAAACAGGCTCCGCGGCAGGCTGACCGGCGGCCAGATCGAAGATCTTGTCCGAGAGGGTGCCTTGTCCACCGCAGAGCAGAGCAAGCATCAGGGGTCCAGCCGGTCGACGAAGAGGGCCATGGCCAGCAGATCAGCCGAGCCGCCGGGACTGAGATTGCGTGCCACGAATGCCTGATGAATCTCGATGGCTCGCTCGCGCCAGCCGTGACGTCCAACGCCTCCGGCGGCAAGAAATGCGGATGCGCTGGCTTGGGCGAAGTGCAATCCCTCCGCTCCGCCGCGATGCAGGAGGTTGGTGTCGGCGACATCGGCGATGAGCGTCATGCAGGTCTGAACGCGGACCGCTTCCTCATCGCAACGAGCGAGCTTTCGCGCAGCATGCAGGGCGGGCAGGGCGATCTCGTAGACCGACGGGAAGCCGCAAGCCGCCTCCGCCCTGGCGCCGCCGGCACCGTAGCGCCGCGAGGCCATGGCGCCGTGGCTGCGCAAGGATATGGGACCCGAAAGGATATCTTCGCCCCAGCGCTGCGACACCAGATCGCCGAGCGACTTGCGAATGCCGAGCGCGCCGCGATATCCGGCCGCGGCGCAGAGCAGACCCAGTCCGAAGATCGCGCCGCGATGCGTGTTGACGCCTCCGGTTTCCGCGAGCATGGCGCGCTCGGCGGCGACCCCGATCGCGCGCAACCGGCTCATGCCGGCGCCTTCGGCTCCGGCAAGCGCCAGATCACGGAGGAATGGCCTCAAGGTATCGGCGCTGCGGCACAAGAGCCCGGCGTCCATGTCGCTGTGCGCGCCATTGTCGACATGGCTGACGAGCCCCGGTTTCGGATGGGTTTCGACTTCGAGCTTCAAGCAAAGCGACGCCAGATCACCGAGCTGCGCCGCATCGGGCGCGTTGGCAGGTGTCGATTGCCATCTCAGCGCGACGGTCACGACAGATTCCCCGTCAGAAACGCGGCGCGCGTCGTGCTGATGACGCCGGCGGGGCCTTTCACGAGGACTTCATCGTCGTCAGCACCGATGAGCTCGCGCCATTGGACCCCTCCCGCGCGACCAACGATCTCACCGTCCAGCCGCATCGGCGCCTGGTTCGCAATCCGGCCGATGTCCGACGGCAGAGTGTCGGCTTGCCTCGCTGACGACAGCGGCCAGAGCAGATCGAGGTCCGAACTGTCGGAAAGATAGGGCAGGCCGGTGAGATGCTGCCAGGCCAGGCTGCCGAAGGTGCGTGTCTCCGGCAGAAGCTGGAGCAGCAGGCCGATCGTCTCCCGCCAGCGCGCAGGTGCCGCGGCGGCCGCATCGGCCAAGGATGGCGGCGGAGCCGATGCGATGATGTCGCCGGGTGCGAGCGCGAACGCGATGCGCCGTTTGCCGTGGCTGGGCGGCAGCGGCAGGCCGAGCGGAATCATGCCGGCGGCATCGCTGCAAGCCGGCCGGCGAACGATGAGGGGGCGGTCGGCGCGCGCCCAGCCGTCGATGATCGGCTCGCTGGCGAGTTCGGGGTGGCGGCTCATCACGGCAGCCCATCCGGCGGCCGAGGCCTTCACCATGGTGTGACGCGCGAGCGCTTCAGCCATGTTGCGCTCCTTGCTGCGATATCGCGGCGAGTGCGACGACCCGATCGGCGATCTCGGCCGCCTTTCGACGTCCGCCCCGCTCCGCGCCGAGCCGGCTGCGTTCGTCCCGTCCGGCAGGCTGTGCCAGCACGGCCGCAAGCTGCGGCGCCAGGGGCGCAGTTTCGTCCCAGACGACGTGAATGCCGCCGGTGCGGACCATGTTGTCGAGCCCGGGCGCGAAAACGGGTGTCGCTTCCGCCTTGGCCTTCAGCACTTCTATCGGAAGCTTGGTGACCCGCGCCATCGACGGCAGATCCATCACGGCGGGATGCGCGCCGGGAAGCGCCACCAGCGTGCCGGTGGCAAGAGCGGTGGCGATGAACGCACCGGCCGCGCTGCCGCCGTAGAGCAGGCCGACGGTGCGGTGTCCTTCCGCTTCCGCGAGCAGCAGTACCTTGGCGAGATGCGACAAATATTCGCTGAGGCCGAGCAGTTCGTCGCGCTTGCTCATGCGCTGGCTGGCGGAATCCACCAGGACCAGGATCGGCGCGCGATCCCCAGATTTGATAATCTCGATCACGCGCCCTGCGAGCGCGATCGCCTCGTCCACGCCGAGCGGCTGTCCTTGCGTGATGCCGAGCACGTGGATCAGTCCGCCGTCAGGCAGGGTCGCCGTTCCCGCGATCATCGCGCCGGTCGTTTCGATCTTTCGGCCGTTCGGGAACAGGCCGGCCAGGATGTCATCGAGCGTCATCGGCGTTCTCCCTTGTGTCTGCCGCGTGAAGAAAGGCGTCGGTCGGAAGCGCGGGGATCTCGGTCGGCGCGTCGATACCAAGCGCCTGCCAGATCTCGACGGCGTCCTCGGCTTCACCGAAACGCTGCAGGCGCCGCTCCAGGCGATTCTGCTCGGCTGCGAGTACGCTGGCGTCGCAGCCACGCTTGATCTTGAGCGCGTCGATCGCAGCCTGCCGAAACGCCAGCGCCTCGTCGTCGACGAACGTGTCGGCTCCGCCGATGAGATAGCGGTGCTTGCCGCCCATGGTGCGCCAGACCAGCGCGCGATCGCGCGAGTCGAACTCCTCGATGCCCCTGTTGGTCTCGATCACTTCGGGGCCGCTGACGCTGAGCCGGCCCTGCTCGGAGATGATCAGGCGCGAGCAGGTGCCGGCGATCAGGCTGCCGCCGCCATAGCAGCCGGCACGTCCGCCGATCAGGCCGACGACGTTGATGCCGGCGCGCCGTGCCTCGACCACCGCGCGCATGATCTCTGCGATCGCGAGCTCGCCGGCATTGGCTTCCTGAAGCCGCACGCCGCCGGTGTCGAACAGGATCAGCACGTCGTGCTTGAGCGTACGCGCCGCGCGCAGGAGGCCGGTGAGCTTGGCGCCGTGGACTTCGCCGAAGGCGCCGCCCATGAAGCGTCCCTCCTGCGCGGCAACGAGCACCGGCGATCCGTCCAGGCGGCCACGGCCGACGACGATGCCGTCGTCGAACTGCTCCGGCAGGTCGAAGATCGAAAGATGCGGGCTGATCTCGCGCAGCTCGGGGCCGATGTACTCGGCAAAGCTGCCGGCATCGACCAGCGCGTCGATGCGCTGCCGGGCGCTCGCCTCGTACCAGCTCAGCGAAATAGTGTTGGCTGCGACCTGTGTCATCGTTCCGGCTCCTCGATCTTGCGGACGCCTTGCGCAAGGCGCAGCGCGACCGTGTCCGGCCGGGCTCCGCCGTCATTGATGGAGATGCGCAAGCCGCCGGCAGAGCGGCGGGCGACGAAGTCGCGGACCACGGCGTCCCACACCGCGCCGAAACCGTGAGCTGCGGTTGCGATGTCGATCGTGCACATGTCGGCCGGCGAGGCGCGTTCCAGCAGCACCTCGAGATTGCCGGAGGCGACGACGCCGACGATCGCCTGCGCGCGGGTGCCGCCGGCGGATCTGGCTGCGGTCAGCCTGAAGCTGAGCTTTTCCATGCGAAACTCCTCACCAGTTGCGGAAGCGGCTGGGCGGACGGTAGAGGCCGCCGGAGGCCAGCATGAGGTCCTTGATCGAGCGGGCCGCCAGCAGGCGGCGGTCGGCATCAAGCGGGTCGATGCCGAGATCCTCGGGACGACGAATGACGCCGCGTTGCCTGAGCTGCTCGACCAGCTTCGCATCGCGCGCGCGTCCGATGTCGGTGTACCCGGCGACGCCGCGGATCGCCTGCTCGCGCTCGTCCTTGCTGCGGCACATCAGGAGGTTGGCGATGCCTTCCTCGGTGACGATGTGGGTGACATCGTCCGAGTAGACCATCACCGGCGCCAGATCGAGCTTGAGCTCGCGCGCCAGCTCGAGCGCATCCAGCCGCTCGACGAAGAGCGGGGCATTGCGCTCGCCGAAGGTCTCGCCGATCTGCACCACCAGCTTGCGGCCGCGGCGCAGCGCGGCGTTGGAGTGAGGGTCTGCTTCGGCGCCGGCCTTGAGCCAGGGTTCGCTCGGGTGGCGGCGGCCATGTGGATCGGATCCCATGTTGGGTGCGCCGCCGAACCCGGCGATGCGGCTCGTCGTCACCGTCGAGCTGTGACCCTCGAGATCGATCTGGAGTGTCGATCCGATGAACATGTCGCAGGCATAGAGGCCGGCCGTTTGGCAGAAGGCGCGATTGGACCGCAGCGAGCCGTCGGGGCCGGTGAAGAAGATGTCGGAGCGCGCGGCGACATAGTCCTCCATGCCGACTTCCGACCCGAAGCAGTGGATCTGGTCGACCCAGCCGGATTCGATCGCCGGAATGAGGGTTGGATGCGGGTTGAGCGCGAAGTGGGTGCAGACCTTGCCCTTGAGGCCGAGCTTCTCGCCATAGGTCGGCAGCAACAGCTCGATCGCGGCGGTGTTGAAGCCGATGCCGTGATTGAGCCGGCGTACGCCGTAAGGCGCGTAGATGCCCTTGATGGCGAGCATCGCCGTCAGGATCTGGGTCTCGGTGATGGCGGCGGGGTCGCGGGTGAAGAGCGGCTCGACGTAGAACGGCCTGCCGGCTTCGACCACGAAATGCACGAGGTCGCCGGGAATATCGACGCGCGGCACCTTGTCGACGATCTCGGTGACCTGCGCCACCACGAGACCATTTTTGTAACTCGTCGCCTCGACGACGGTCGGCGTGTCTTCGGTGTTCGGTCCCGTATAGAGATTGCCGTCCTTGTCGGCGCTCACCGCGGCGATCAGCGCGACGTTCGGCGTGAGATCGATGAAGTAGCGGGCGAACAGCTCGAGATAGGTATGGACGCGCCGAGCTCGATCTTGCGGCCGAACAGCATGCGCGCAATGCGCGCCGATTGCGGGCCCGAATAGGAAAAGTCGAGCCGCCGCGCGATGCCCTTCTCGAAGACATCGAGGTGCGCGGGCAGGACCACGCCGGACTGCACCATGTGCAGGTCGCTGATCTCAGCGGGGTCGAGGTTCGCAAGCGCCGCGGCGAGGATGTCGGCCTGCTTCTGGTTGTCGCCCTCCAGGCACACCCGGTCGCCTGATCGGATCACAGCCGCAAGAAACACGGGCAGGCTCGGGAGCGGGACGATCTTTCCCTTCGCGTGCCGCCGGCCGGCCGTCAGGCGCTCTCCCAGAGCGGCCTTTTGCATACCCCAATTGCTCATCTCGGCTCCTTGGCATGCGAGGTTGCCTTCATTTGCGCTTAATGTATGCGTATTGCGCCTTAATGTCAATTAGTGTATACGCAAACCCATAAGCGATGGATATTCGCATACACAGGAGGAGATTTAAGATGCGAATGCATGCAAGGCGTCCAAGTCGCGTGGCCGGAGCTCGGTTCGTTCAGGGGAGGCGCCCGTGACCGTCTCCGGCGTAGCGCTGCTCTCCATCTGCACGTTGCTGGGGGTCCTCCTGGGGGACCTGCTTGGCATCGCCCTCGGCGTTAAGGCCAATGTCGGCGGCGTCGGCATTGCGATGATGTTCCTGATCGCCGCCCGGCTCTGGCTGGTGCGGCACGGCCTGCTCAGCCACGGTCTCAAGACCGGCGTCGAGTTCTGGGGCAGCTTCTACATTCCGATCGTGGTCGCCATGGCGGCGCAGCAGAACGTCGTCGCTGCGGCCAAAGGCGGTCCCATCGTCGTCATCGCGGGGATCGGCGCGGTCGCCGTGTGTTTCGCGATGGTGGCCCTGATCGGCCGGCTCAGCGGCCGTGTCGAGACCATGGATGAGATCGAGGCGCGAGAGGCGCTCGAGGCCAGCGTGCCCCACTTCAAGTCCGGGAGGATCGGATGACGATGATATCGCACATTCTTGCTGCAAACTCGCTGCTCACCGCTTTCGCGGCCGTCGGGATCCTAATGTGGGTCTCCGGAGCGATCTCGAAATACCTCACCTTCGGACGCATCCACGGCTCGGCGATCGCGATCATGCTGGGTCTCGTGCTGGCCTTTTTCGGAGGCCTCGCCACCGGCGGTGAAAAGGGCGTCGCCGACCTGCCGGCGCTGACCGGGATCGGTCTGATGGGCGGAGCCATGCTGCGCGACTTCGCCATCGTCGCCACCGCCTTCGAGGTCGATGTCGTTCATGCGCGCAAGGCCGGGGCGATCGGTGCGGTCGCGCTTGGGCTCGGAACTGTCGTCCCGTTCATTCTGGGCGTGTTCGTCGCCGCGGCATTCGGTTACACCGATGCCATCTCGATGACGACGATCGGCGCCGGCGCGGTGACCTACATCGTGGGGCCGGTCACGGGGGCTGCGATCGGCGCATCCTCGCCGGTTATTGCGCTCTCGATCGCGACCGGTGTATTCAAGGCGGTGATCGTCATGATCGGTACGCCCTTCGTGGCGAAGATGATCGGTCTGAACAATCCGCGCAGCGCAATGGTGTTTGGCGGCTTGATGGGAACGGTCAGCGGCGTGTCCGGAGGGCTGGCGGCGACGGACCGGCGCCTGGTGCCCTACGGTGCGTTGACGGCGACGTTCCACACCGGGCTCGGGTGTCTGGTCGCGCCCTCTGTTCTTTACTTCGCGGTGCGCGCGATCACGGGAGGCTGAATGGCAGGATTGTTGAAAGTCGCAGCCGACGCCGAGGACGATGGCGGGCTGCTCTCCGATCGCATCCGCAACGCGCTCACCGACGAGATCGCCTCGGGTGCGCTGGTCGCCGGTTCCGCCCTGGAAGAGCAGCTGCTGGCCGATCGCTTCGGGGCCTCCCGCACGCCGGTGCGGGAGGCGCTTCGCCAGCTCGTGGTCAGCGGCCTGGTCGAAGTGCGGGGGCGGCGCGGCCTCGTCGTGGCGCGGATGACGCCCGAGCGCATCATGGACATGTTCGAGACCAGTGCCGAGGTGGAGGCGATGTGCGTCAGGCTCGCGACCTATCGCATGACCCCGCTCGAGCGCAGCCATTTGATCGAGCTGCATGACGCCTCGCTGAAGATGGTCGAGGCCAATGACGTCGATGCCTATGACGCGTTCAACCGGGAATTCCACGAATGCATCTACCGGGCGACGCACAACTCGTTTCTGGCAGAGCAGGCGCAGGATGTCCGCTCGCGTCTCAGCGCTTTTCGCCGCACGCAATTGCGGCACGGCGATCGCATTCGCAAGTCCCGCGACGAGCATGACGTCATCATGCAGGCGATCGCCGAAGGCGATGGCGAGACCGCATCGCGCAGGATGCGGGCGCATATGTTGAACGCGGCCGCGGCGCTTCGGCGCTACATCGATGATCGCCTCGGCGGACAGGCCGATGGACCTGCATCCGACAACACCTGACGATTGCCGTTGTGAGCCGCTGTTGAAACTAACCAGATCGGTGCGGGCGTGAGTTACCAGCAGGGCGCACAGCTTTCCCGTTCTGACGAGGCCGGTGTGTGCGGCCAATCGGATCGCACGCCCTGCCAGCGCCACGCTCCGGCATCATCAGACTGTCACCGCCCTGTCATCGGCGTTCCATTGATCGCTGCTCCTTTCGCCGCGCATCGCGGAGGGCGGACATGCATCTGATCAAGACAATTTCTTCCGACCGCCGGTCGATCCTGAAGGGCCTCGTGGCCGCAGCTGTCGCGCCGCTGGCGGCGCCGGCTTTTGCCGCCGAGGGCCTGCCGGCACAGCCGACCGGATCGGCGGTCGCAATCGCCACCGACAAGGCCTATTGGACGGCCGTGAAGGGGCTCTATGCCGTGACGCCCGATGTCGTCAATCTGGAGAACGGCTTCTGGGGCATCATGGCCGAGCCCGTGCGGCGCGAGTTCATCCGCCTGTCCGATATGGTCAACTATCAGAACACCTATTACGCGCGGCAGCGCGCGGGCGCGGATTTCGAGGCCGTGCGGGCCAGGGTGGCGGAGGCGGTTGGAGCTGCGCCCGAGGAAATCGCGCTCACCCGCGGCGCGACCGAAGCGCTGCAGCTGCTCATCGGCGGATACAACAAGCTGAGGCCCGGCGACAGCGTGCTCTACGCCGACCTCGACTACGATTCGATGCAATACGCCATGAACGCTCTCAAGGCGCGCCGCGGTGTCGACGTGGTCAAGTTCGACGTGCCGGAGCCGGCCACCCGTCAGGCCGTGCTCGATGCCTATGCCCGCGCGCTCGAGGCGAATCCGAAGACCAGGCTGCTCCTCCTCACCCATGTCAGCCATCGCACCGGCCTTGTCATGCCGGTCACCGAGATCGCCCGCATGGCCAAGGCGAAGGGCGTCGATGTCATCCTCGACGCCGCTCATTCCTGGGGACAGATGGACTTCAGGGTGGGCGAGATCGAGGTCGATTTTGTCGGCTTCAACTTGCACAAATGGATCGGCGCGCCGGTGGGCGTCGGCTTCCTCTACATCAGGAAGGACCGCCTCGCCGACGTCGACCGTGACCTCGGCGACGAGGATTTTCCGGCGACCGACATCCGCTCGCGCGTCCACACCGGCACGGTCAATTTCGCGACGGTGCTGACGGTGCCCGCGGCCGTCGAACTGCATCAGCAGATCGGCGCTGCGGCGAAACAGGCCCGCCTGCGCTACCTGCGCGACTACTGGGTCAGCCGCGTTCGCGGCTTCAAGGACATCGAGATCCTGACGCCGGACGAGGCTGGCCTCTATGGTGCGATCACGTCCTTCCGCCTCGCCGGCAAGACGGGCAAGGCCGACAACGACGCCGTCGTGGCGAAGCTCAGGGACACCTACAAGGTCCTGACGGTTCGCCGGGCTGGCGTCGCCAAGGGCCAATGCATCCGCGTGACGCCGGCGCTCTACACCGAGGAGGCCGATCTCGACCGGCTCGTCGAGGCGCTTGCCGCCATCACGGGTACGAAGTCGGGCTGAACCCGCTCGGGGCGGAGTGCAATCGGCCAGCGCATCGACAATCATCGCGTGATCGCCGGCACATATCATTCGAGCCGGTCAATCTAGCTTGTTGTCAGGTGGCTCGCAGTGATCCACCAGGCAAAGGATAAGACTCATGCGCAATTACATCCTTGTGGCTCTCGCAGCGATCGCATTGGCAAGCGTGGTGATGCCCTCGAACGCGACGACCATCGTCCGCGACCATCGCGACCCGCCCGTCGTGCGCGACCATCGCAATCGGACCATCGTTCGCGACCACCGCAATCAGCCGGAGGTCCGCGACCACCGCCACTAGACGTCCTTGCGACGGAGCCGAACCCAATCGGTTCGGCTCCGCTTCGCGGTTCAAGCCATTGAGACCGCGCTTCGTATTTTCCCCCGCGAACTCCCTGGAAGGCCACCGATCGCCTGCGCGTGGCGCGGATGTCCATTCGCGATTGTGAGGCTTGAGCACGAGCCATGTTGCCGCCTCCGTGCTATTGCTGCTCCCCGCAACTTCCCGCGAGGACACTCATGCTTCCCCTTCCCGCCGACATCTTCACCGAGCCCGAGAACGTCTCGCCCGACGGTCTCGCCAATCTCGGCCCGCTGCGCCGTCTCGCAGGCAGCTGGCAGGCCGACAAGGGGATCGACGTCAACCCGAAGGCCGAAGGACCGGAGCGGCGGACCTTCATCGAGCGCATTCGGATGGACCCGATCGATCCGCAGGCCAACGGCCCGCAGCTGTTCTACGGCCTGCGCTATCACATCCACATCAACACGCCCGAGGAGGACATCACCTTCCACGACCAGGTGGGCTACTGGCTGTGGGAGCCCGCGACCGGGCTGATCATGCAGACGCTGGCGATCCCGCGCGGGCAGGTGCTGCTCGCCTCGGGCAAGGCCGGACCTGATGACAGGAAAATTTCGGTCACGGCGAAGCGCGGCGACACCGCTTACGGGATCTGCTCGACCGACTTCCTGGAACAGGCCTTCCGCACCGACGCTTACCGCTGCGACATCACCTTCAACGACGACGGAAGCTGGACCTACCTGATCCAGACCGAGTTGTTCGTCCGCGGCGCGCCGTTCAATCATCGCGACAGCAACACGCTCCAGCTCGTTGCGCCGCCAAAGCTCAATCCGCTCGCGGTGATCGTCAACGATCGCGCCAAGAGCGGCGGCAGCGGAACGGCGGGTTGAGCGCGGTCCGGAGATTTGCATGAAGCCGTATGTCATCTGTCTGATGCATTCCAGCCTGGACGGCCGCACGCACCCCAGCCGCTGGCGTCCGAAGGGCGCGGGCACGGACTGGTTCGAGAAGATCCATGACGAGCTTGGTGGCGATGCCTGGGTGATCGGCCGCGTCACCGGCTCGGAGTTCGCCAAGGGCAAGCCCTATCCCGCGACCTCGGGCGAGACGTTTCCGCGTCAGAACTGGTTTGCGCGGCGTGATGCAAAGACTTATGGCGTCGTGCTCGACGCGCAGGGCAAGATTGGCTGGGGCCGCTCCGATATCGGCGGCGATCCGATTGTCGTGGTGCTGACAGAGGGCGTGCCGGATTCGCATCTTGCAGGCCTGCGCGCCGAGGGTGTGTCCTACATCTTCGCCGGCGAGTCGGAGATCGACCTCGCGCTGGCTGTGGACATCCTCAACCGCGAGCTCGGCGTGAAGCGCCTGCTGGTTGAGGGCGGCGGCGTCGCCAATGGCGCGTTCCTGCGCGCCGGGCTCATCGACGAATTCAACCTGATCCTCAGCCCCGCGGTGGATGGCGCAAGCGGCGCGCCCTTCGTGTTCTCTTCGACGGAAGCCGACAGCGACAAGCGCGCGCCCCTCGCCGCGATGACGCTGGAGGGGGTGCGGGAGCTCGGCAGCGGTGTCCTGCTGTTGCGCTACCTGATCAAGAACGATCCGCAGGCCGTGGGTAAGTAAAAGCACCGGCATGTCGGACAAACCACAGCATATCGTCATCGTCGGTGCCGGCGCGGCTGGCCTGATGGCGGGGCGCGAGCTCGCGCGCGCGGGCAAGAAGGTGACGGTCCTGGAAGCACGCGACCGCTGCGGCGGGCGCATCCACCCGCTGCCGGCGGCGGAGTTCGGCTACCCCGCCGATGGCGGCGCCGAATTCGTCCATGGCGATGCCCCGGTGACACGCGCCCTGCTGCGCGAGGCGGGGCTGTCCCTTCAGGAGATCGAAGGCACGCTATGGAGATTTGACGGTGCAAATTTCTCGCGTGAGGATCGCCATGATCCGCACGAGGCGGAGCTGCATGCCGTGCTCGGGAATTTGAAGGACGACCTCACCGTCGCCGATTTCCTGCGCCGTCATTTTGCCGGACCCGAGTATGACGGGCTGCGCTATTCGATCGAGCGGATGGTCGAGGGCTACGATGCCGCCGATCCCGAGCGCGCCTCCACGCTGGCGCTGCGCGAGGAATGGATGGACGGCGGGCTCCACACGCAGGCGCGCATCGATGGCGGCTATGGCGCGCTGATCGATTTTCTCGCCGCCGAGTGCCGCAGGCATGGCGCGGCGGTCCGCCTCGGCTGCGTGGTGTCGGCGATCGAGGACGAGGGCGGCGCGGTGGTCGTTCGCGGTGCCGGCGGCGGGGTGCATCGCTGCGACCGCGTGATCCTCACGGTGCCGCTGCCGCTGCTGCGCGAGATCGCGCTTCCGGCGAGCGTGCGCGCGAAGGCGGCGGCTGCCGACGACATCGGCTTCGGCAACGTCGTCAAGATCCTGCTGCGGTTTGCGCGGCCATGGTGGCGCGAGCGAAAGCCGGATCTTGCGGATATGACCTTCCTGCTGTCGGACCGGACCATCCCGGTGTGGTGGACGCGCTATCCGGAGCAGCATCCCGTGCTCACCGGCTGGTTCGGTGGCCCGCGGACGGCGGAGCTGCAAGGCCTCGATCCGCAGGCGTTGATCGAGGCCGGGCTTGGTTCGCTCGCCACCATCTTCGGCCTGTCGCGCGAAGACGTCGCGCGCGACCTCGTCGCGGCCACAGCGACCAATTGGGGGCAGGATCCGTTCGCCCGCGGCGCCTATTCCTGGGCCACGCCGCGCACGCGCGCGGCGCAAACCATGCTCGCGCGCGCCGACGGAGCGGTGCTGTTCTCCGGCGAAGCGCTCTATCGCGGCCGCGACATGGGCACGGTCGAGGCGGCGCTGGCGAGCGGACTGGAGACGGCGGGGATGATCTTGCGGGGATGAAAAAAGGCCCGCGTGGTCGCGGGCCTTTCGTTCGCAGGCGACCGCCGGTTTACCAGCGGTTGCCGCCGAAGCTGAAGGTCACGCCCGGGCCGCCGCCACCGTAATATCCGTACGGTCCGCCGCCGTAGTAACCGTGGTGCCGCGGGTAATAGCCGTAGCTCCGGTAGTGCGGACGATAGTAGCCATGGTGGTGATGGCGCCATTGATGATGGCGATAGCCATGATGGTGGTGCCTGTGCTGCGCGCTGATGTCGGTCGGCTGGCCTCCCCGCGCGCTTTGCTTCGCGCTTGTGGTGTTGGCCGCGTTCGCCGCCGATCCGCCGGCAAGCGCCGCAGCACCGACGACCATCGCGACAATGAGATACTTCATGTCATCACTCCAGTTGAATGTCGTGTGACAACACATGGGCGCTGGTTGCGTTCCGGCTAGTGCGGGCGTCGAAACGACGCAGCACGTGCTGTCCGATTCGGCGCGGATGATCGCGCGGCGTGAGATTTATTGTCGCATCGCCGGCATTGATCGCACTGCTGCCATCACTTCGCCGCGAATGATGCGATCACCTCGCCCGCGGTGACGATGCGCGCGAACTCGCCGTCGAGATTCGACAGCGTCATCGCATGGACTTCCTCGGCGGAATGTGCGTCGCCGTCGGGTCCGATCCGGTCGAAGGTCCAGGTGGCATCGCGCACGAGCCGCGTGTCGAAGCCGAGATTGCCGGCCATCCGCGTCGTCGTCTCCACGCAATGGTTGGTGGTGGCGCCGCAAATGACGAGCGTGGTGATGCCGCTTGCGCGCAGGCGCGCTTCGAGGTCCGTGCCGATGAAGGCGCTGTTGACGCGCTTGACGGTCACAGGCTCGCCATCCTGTTCGCGCGCCTCGTCCTTGACGGCGTAGCCGGAGCGCGATGGCAGAAACGACGAATTCGGCTTCGTGCCCTCGTGGCGGATATGAAAGATCGGCGCACCGTTTGCCCTGAACGCCGCGAGCAGATCGACGATGCGGGCCACCGCGTCCGGATTGTTGCGGCGCTTGCCCGCCGCCTCCCATTCGTCGAACGCGCGCTGGACGTCGACGACGATGAGGGCGGGGAGGGGGTGCGGCATGATCGGACCTTTCGGACGGCTTGTCGGGCCGAATATGCGAGGCGATCGGGAAGCGCAATGCCAATCTTCCCTCGTTTCGCGACGTCATTGCAGGTCCGTGGCCCGAATTGCGCTGCGCTCCATCCGGGCTACGTCGACGTTCCTACGGATGCGGATCGGGAAAGCTGTGGCGTTCGGAGAGCGCGGCGAGGATGGCGTCCTTGTCGGCGATGAAGGCGCGGCCGCGGTGGTTGCCGGTCTGGTGCCGCGATGTCGCGCCGTCTGCCAGCACGAGCAGCGGCAGCGACTGGTTCTCCTCCCCGACCAGCGCGATCACGGCCTGCCGCGGCTGCGGCCACGCGATGCGCTCGACGTCGAGCTTTTCGGCGAGCGCCGGAAACGAAGCGAGCACGCCCTCCATCAGCGCGCAATGCCAGCAATAGAAGCGCCGGCCCGGATAGGCCGGGTTCTCGAACCCCGGGCGCAGCAGAAACAGCAGGTCGCGCGTCATGGATCGCTCCGAAGCATGGCCGCCTTGCTGAGGATCAAGGCGGCGAGGGCTGGCCGGCCTAGTGTCGAGCCCCCAGATTCATGGGAATCGACGGTGAAGGAAAGGACGCCATGCCGGGGCCGATCAGTCAACCGCAGACGCTCGCCGACGTGAAGACACTGCCTGAGCTGCTGCGCTGGCGCGTCGAGGCGACGCCGGCGGCAGAAGCCTATCGCCATTTCGACGCGCATGCCGGGCGCTGGGTCAGCCAGTCCTGGCACGAGATCGACGCGGAATTCGAGCTGTGGCGGCGGGCGCTGGCCGCGGAGAATTTTTCGCCGGGCGAGCGCGTCGCCATCCTGATGCCGAACGGCATTGCGCATATCGCGATGGACCAGGCGTCGCTGTCGCGCGGTCTCGTGCCGGTGCCAATGCATGCCGTCGACAACCCCGACAGCATCGCCTACATCCTCGCCGATTCCGGCGCGCTACTGCTGTTCGTCGATACGCTGGCGCGCTGGCAGGCGATCGTGGCCACCGGCCAGCCGCTTGATGCGCTCAAGCGCATCGTCTGTGCCGACATGACCGGACCGGTGCCGGCCGATGCACGCATCGTCGCGCTCGACCAGTGGCTTGCGTCCGCGCCTGGCGCGACCGCGCCATTGTCCGACGTCGCGGTGGCGCCGGACGATCTTGCCGCCATCGTCTACACCTCGGGCACGACCGGGCGGCCGAAGGGCGTGATGCTGTCGCATGACAACGTTGTCGCCAATGTGAAGGCGATCGCGCATCGCATCGCGGCGTCGCCCGACGACGTCTTTCTGTCCTTCCTGCCGCTCTCGCACACGTTCGAGCGCACCGGCGGCTATTACTATCCGATCGCGGCCGGGGCCTGCGTCGCCTATGCGCGCTCGGTGCCGCAACTCGGGGACGACCTCAAGCATGTGCGGCCGACGGTGCTGGTCTCAGTGCCGCGGATCTACGAGCGCGTCTACGCGCTGATCATGCAGCACCGCGCATCGGCCGGAAGCATCGAGCGGGCGCTGCTCGATCTCACGATTGCCGTCGGCGGCCGCCGGTTCGACGCGCGGCAGGGACGCGGCGCACTGTCGCTGCTCGACCGGCTGGCCTGGCCGCTGCTGAAGCAGCTCGTCGCCGACAAGGTGCTGGCGCAGCTCGGCGGCCGGTTGCGCGTCGCGGTTTCCGGCGGCGCGCCGATCGCCGAGCCCGTCATTCGTCTGTTTCTCGCACTCGGGCTCGACATTCTCCAGGGCTACGGCATGACCGAGACCTCGCCGGTGGTTTCGGTCAACACCCCCGAGGACAACGATCCGCGCTCGGTCGGCCATGTGCTCGACGGCGTCGAGGCCAGGCTGGGTGAGAACGACGAGCTGCTGGTGCGTGGCCCAAGCGTGATGCTAGGCTACTGGCACAGGCCCGAGGAGACGCGCCGCGTGAAGGAGGCCGATGGCTGGCTGCACACCGGCGACCAGGCCCGCATCGAGAACGGGCGCATCACCATCACCGGCCGCATCAAGGATATCCTCGTGACGTCCACCGGCGAGAAGATCGCGCCGGTCGATCTCGAGACCGCGATCCTGGCCGATCCCCTGTTCGAGCAGGCGCTGGTGGTCGGCGAGCAGCGTCCGTTCCTCGCCGCGCTGGTTGTGCTCAACGCCAAGGCCTGGGTGCAGGAGAAGGAAAGGTTGGCTGCGAGCGGCAAGCAAGGCGGTGCGGCGGAGCGGGCCGCGCTGCTTGCGCGAATCGCAGCGGCCGTGAAGGCCTATCCGTCCTACGCGACGCCGCGCGCGGTATGGTGGACGCTGGACCCCTGGACCATTGCTAGCGGCCTGCTCACGCCGACGCTGAAGAACAAGCGCCCCGCGCTCGAACACCGCTTCGCCGAGGAGATCGCGCAGATCTACGCGAAGAAGCCGGCCTGATCTTCGCCTCTCCCGCTTGCGGGGAGAGGCCATATCGCATCGAAGATGCGATATGGGTGAGGGGGAGCCTCCGCGAGTATAACTCTCACCGTCATTGCTGAAGCAGCCCCTCACCCCGACCCTCTCCCCGTAAGAACGGGGAGAGGGAGAGAAAGAGAGCGCTCACATCCTCTTGAACGCCGTGTCCATCGCGCTTGATCCAGCGCAACTTCGCTCGCTGGCCCTCATGCAATGTCGCCGCGAAAGTTCGAATTGCAATCGAGGCAAGTCATGAAGGCGTATTTCGTCGGTGGTGGCATCGGATCGCTCGCGGGCGCGGCGTTCCTGGTTCGCGACGCGCAGCTGCCGGGTCGCGACATCGTGATCTACGAGGCGCAGCCGCTGGTCGGCGGCAGCCTCGACGGCGCAATGCTCGCGAACGGCGCCTATTCGCTGCGCGGCGGGCGCATGCTCACCACCGACCATTACGAATGCACCTGGGACCTGCTGTCGAGCATCCCCTCGCTCGAGCGTCCGGGCCTGAGCGTGCGCGACGAGACCGTCGCGTTCAACGAGGAGAACCCGGCGCATTCGCGGGCGCGGCTGGTTGACCGCAACCGCTTCAAGATCGACGTCTCCCACATGGGCTTTTCCGCGCGCGACCGGCTCGAGCTGCTGCGGCTCACCGAGGCCTCGGAGGAGACGCTCGGCAACAGCCGCATCACCGACTGGCTATCGCCAAAATTCTTCGAGTCCAATTTCTGGTACATGTGGCAGACCACTTTCGCCTTCCAGCCCTGGCACAGCGCGGTCGAGCTGAAGCGCTATCTGCACCGGTTCATGAACGAATTCCCGCGCATCGAGACCCTCGCCGGGGTTAAGCGTACCGTCTACAACCAGTATGACGCGATCGTACAGCCGCTTGCCGACTGGCTGAAGCGGCAAGGCGTGCAGTTCGTGCGCGGCACAAGTGTCACCGACATGACGCTCGAAGACGAGGCCGGACGCGTGCGCGTGCGCCAGCTCGTGCTCGATCGCGACGGCCGCACCGCCAATGTCCGCCTCGAGGACGGCGATCTCGTGTTCTTCCAGAACGGCTCGATGACGGATGCTTCGAGCCTGGGCACCATGACCGAGCCGCCGCCGCACCTGACCAAGGCCGACAGCCAGGGCTGGGCGCTGTGGGAGACGATCGCGCAAGGACGTCCCGAATTCGGCAATCCGTCCGCGTTCAACAGCTCGATCCCGGAATCGTACTGGCTGTCCTTCACCGTCACCTGCCGCGATCCGCGCTTCTTCGACAAGATGGAGGCGTTCTCGGGCAACAGGGCCGGCACCGGCGGGCTGGTGACGTTCCGGGATTCCAACTGGTTGATGTCGGCGGTGCTGTATCATCAGCCGCATTTCGCCGGCCAGCCGAAGGACGTTCAGGTGTTCTGGGGCTATGCGCTGCATCCGGACCGCATCGGCAATTTCGTCGGGAGGCCGATGTCCGAGTGCGGCGGCGCCGACATCCTGAACGAGCTGTGCGGGCACCTGAATTTCGATCGCGACGTGTTCGAGACTGCGACCTGCATTCCCTGCCGCATGCCCTACATCACCAGCATGTTCATGCCGCGCAACGTGACCGACCGGCCGCTGCCGGTGCCCAGGAATTCGGTCAACCTTGCCTTCGTCAGCCAGTTCGTCGAGATCCCCGACGACGTCGTGTTCACCGTCGAATATTCGGTGCGCGCGGCGCAGATGGCGGTCTATCAGCTCATGAAGATCGAGCGCCCGGTGCCGCCGGTGACCCGCCATGACAAGTCGCTCGCGGTGATCTTCGCGACCCTGGAGAAGGCGTTCGCTTGAGGCTTTCGCCGGGATGACGTCGCCGGCGCACGCGACGGCGCCTATCGCGGCGCTGCCAGCGGCAGGCTGACGTGAAAAACGACGCCCCCTGACGGGACGTTTTCGGCCCAGATGCGGCCGCCATGCGCCTGGACGATGGTATGCGCGATCGAGAGGCCTATGCCCATGCCTTGCGCCTTGGTCGTGAAGAACGGCTTGAAGATCTCGGCGACTTTCTCCGCGAGGATGCCGTCGCCCTTGTCGGCGATGGAGACAAGGGCGAGGTTGCCCTCGGTGAGACTGGTTCGTCCGACGACGCGGCGCCGCTCGTCCGGAAGATGGGCCACAGCCTCCATGCCGTTCACGACGAGATTGAGGATGGCCTGCTGGAGCTGAATCTTGTCGCCTTTCACGCGAATGTCTGCGGACGACGGTTGCATGACGAGTTCAACATCGTGGGTCAGGGCCTGCACGGAGAGGAATCGAAACACCTCGCCGACGGTGGCATTGAGGTCGAGCTCGCGCCGTTCGGCCGGGTCTCGCTTCAGAAACGAGCGCAGCCGGCCGATGACTTCGGCGGCCCGCTGATCGTCACGGCGGATGTGGTCCAGGATGTCCCTGATCTCGCCGAGGTCGGGCGCCGGACTCTGTAATATCTGCTGGGCCGTCTCGGCATTGATCAGAATGGCGGCGAGCGGCTGGTTCAGCTCGTGTGCGAGCGAGACGGACATCTCTCCCGCGGTCGCGCGGCGGTTCATGTGGGCGAGCTCCGACATGCGCTGGCGCGCCTCGACCTCGGCCACGAAGCGCAGACGGCGCTCGCGCAGCAGAATGGTGATCATCAGCGCCTGCACCAGCACCACGCCTGCAATGATCGCGGAGTGCCAGTAATACTGCTCCCAGAAGGTCGGTTGGCGGAAACGCACCTCGCTGCCGGGGGGCAGATTGGCTTCGTCCACATTCCAGCGTTTCAGCTGCCGCCAGTCGAAGATCGGCCTCACGTTGTTTCCGCTGAACGGTGCGATGCTCGAGGGCGCTTCGCCGTCGAGGATCCGCATCGCCACTTCGCCGGCTTCCCGCCCGATGATTTCGGGCAGCAGCAGGAAGCCGCCCACGCCCGACCGTCCGAGGAACGTATCGGACGTTATGATGATCGGGCGGTTCGCACTCTCGGCAACGCGTGCGAGCGCCGAGGCCGGGGCGTAATAGGTGCCTTCGCCGTCGGAATACATCGCCGAGGTCAGGATCGCGGAGCGGTCGGGCAGGGAAGCGACGCGACTGCGGACCTCACGCAGCACCGCGCCGGACAGATCGATGACTTCGAGATCGGGCATTGCGGCCGCGAAGTCCTGCTTCCAATGTCCGTACACCAGCGGATTCTTCCAGGCCTCGCCCACCAGGACGACACGGGTCAGGTCGGGAACGATTGCGCGCGCTGCGGTCAGGAGGTGTGTCGGCCTCACTCTGGCGAAGACGGCCGTCGTATCGGGCAGGAACAGCGCGCGCGTCTCAGGCAGGTCGGGAACGAAGCCGTATACCACGGGCGCGGCGGGCCAGATGTCCTGCTTCCGCTTCTGAAGGAATTTCGCCGATGCGACGCCGATCGAAACGATGACGTCGATCGGCCGCTGCGCATATTTGGTCTTGAGGTGACCGACCAGGCTCAATTCATAGTCCGGTCCCGGGAAGCGGGCGAGATCGAGGCTTTCGCCGTAGATCACCGTGTTGCTCTTCCCGTTCTGCTTCGCGGCGGTGCGGATTCCGGCAAAGATCTCCGAATAAAAGGGCGAGCGAAAATCGGCTTCTTCCAGAACCAGGACCGAACGCTGCTGGGGGCCGTCGGCTGCGACGCATTCACGCGAGAGGCCAGCGAACAAGCAGGCGATCAGGATGCGCGCGAGCCCGCGGATCACACGCATTGCCGGACTCTCGGCCTCGCCTCTGGATGCAATCGGGTCTCCTCAATGAGGATGCACGCGAGAGCATAACCGCCTGACCTGGAGTTTCAACGGAAGGATGCGTGCTCACCCCGGTGACAAGCAGGGCGACACAAGGGGCCGCTACTTGAACGGATCCTGGATCGACGGCGACGATTGCCTGATGCGGCGCACGCTTACCGGCGTGCCGTCGGAGACGAACAGGAGCTCGTACTTCCGGCCCTCGCTGTCGGTGGCGGAGCAGGTGACGTCCGTCACCTTCCGGGCGGCGAAATTGCCGGTCTGGCGGCAGATTCCGGTGGAGGTCTGCTCCGCCGGCACCGGCAGGCCGTCGACCTTGGGCCGGTCCTTGGAGTTGAGCAGCATGCGGTCGATCGGCAGCTCGTAGGAGTTGTCGTCGGCCCGCTTGCCGTTCTCGCCGGAGAACGACACGACGTGGTTCGCATCAGTGGGGTCGTCGACAGCGACGGCGAAATTGACCCGGCCCGTGTCGCCATGGGCGTAGGCCACCGTCTTGCAGGCAAGGGTACGCCCCGCGACCTTGAGCGTCTTGCAGTGGCCGGACATCAGCGCCAGCAGATCGATGAAGGCGGTCTGCTGCGCCGGCTGATTGTTGACGGGAATCGGCCTGGAAGACTCAGCAAAACAAGGGCTTGCGAGGACAACGAAGGCTGCTGCGAGGGCCGGTCGGCAGAGGCGCATCGTGAGGCTCATAGGCCAGGGGACCGCGGAAAGGTTCCGCTCAACAACCATCGAACCGCAAATTGGTTGCGATCCCGTTTGTGCCGCCAAGCCCGTCTGGAATACCACCGCGCCACCCATCGGCGATTCGCCCAAAATCGCCCAACCATCCCGGCAGGCACTTGCCGTCAGGCCAGTGTTTTTTTCGTGGCAGAACCGGAGGGTCACGCCGCCTGCTTCATGGTCCTTGCAAAGGCCGGGTAAGTCTCGGCGAGCTCGTCGAAAATCCGGCCGCGCAGCAATGCCAGGGTTGCGGAATCGGGCCGCGCGGTTTCCCGCACGACCTCCGGCTCTTCATAGGTGAAGCCGGTATTTTCCCTGATGTCGGCCGGCGTGAAGGGCGGATGCACCGAGCGCAGGGCGAAGCCGCCTGCCTCGCGGTCGAAGTCGAACAGCGCCATGTTGGTCAGGAGTGCGTATGGCCCGCCGCGGCGAGGGACCTCCGGTGTGGTCGCCCGGGCGCTGACGAAGTCGACCTTCGGCACGAACACGCGCGGGGTGTGCTCCTCGCGAAACAGGATCACGCGCGGAATGAGATGGTAGAGATAGGCCGAGCCGAACGAGCCGGGCCAGCGCACATCGGTCTTCGGGTAATCGCCGGTGCCGACGAGGTTGATGTTGCCCGCGCCGTCGATCTGGCCACCGCCGAGAAAGAACGCGTCGACCCTTCCCTGCGCGGCGCAGTCGAACAGCTCGATGCCGCCATTGGTGAAGAAATTATGCCGCTGCGATCCCAGGATCGAGATGCGCACCGGCGGTTTGCCACAGAGTTCGTTGCGTGCGCGCAGCAGCATCGCACCGGCTGCGGGGATCGGCGACGATGCGCCGACCGCGACGTGACGGATGCCGTCGAGCAGGTCGGCGATGGTGGTGATCAGGATTTCGCGCCGTTCGCGTTCCGATGACATCAGGCCACCTGCTTGCGATGGGACAGGAAGGTCGAGAGATAGGCTCGGAAGCCGTCCTCGCTGCGCGCCATCGCCGCATAGCGCGCGATCTCGGCCTCGTCGGCGGGATATTCATTCCACAGCGCCAGCGGCCAGGCGCCGCGCTCGGCAACCGCGATGGCGTCGACATAGAGCGAGGGCAGCACGCCGGCGGCGGAATCCTCCGTCTCGAACAGATCGTGGTCGACGATGCGCTCGACGGTGACCAGCGTGCGCTTGGCGGCATAGGCCATGGTGGCGAGCTCGCGGAAACGGCCGATCCTGATATTGCCGGCACGGTCGGCCTCCGGCGCATGAAACAGCGCAACGTCGGGCTTGATCGCCGGCACCACCACCACCTTGCGCGCCTCGCCGACCGGACTGTCGATCACCTTCCAGTCCGGCCGCACCTCGAGCAGATCGCTGCCGATGATGCCGGCGATCGGCATGAAGGGCACGCCGTGTTGCGCCGCCATCAGGCCGGCGTGAATCGCGGGGCAGGTGGCATCGCGCAGCGTCACGCTACCCGCCCGCACCGCGGCGCCGAAACGCGGCGCGCCGCCGGCTTCGCCGAGCGAGATGGCGCTGGTCTCGAGCGTCCTGACCGCACCGGCACCGATCAGGAGATCGGCCTGCATGCCGCTGATGGGGACGCAGACCAGATGAAGATTATCGATGCCGGCTGCGATGATGGCGGCGGTCGCGGCCATCGCGACGCCGGAGCGGTCCACGGGGACGGCCAGCGATTGCCCCGATGCAACGCGACCGGCCAGCGCCTCCAGTGCAACGATCTCGGTCATGGGCGTCCTCCGCTTTGTTTTTCTTATCCTGCCTCAAGCCAACGCCGCCTGCCAGCGCGTATCGCGCAGGGAGGGGCGGCGATGCAGGCGGGCGTCGAGCATGCTGCGCGCGCGCGCCAGCTCGCCGCCGCGCATGAGAGCGACAATAAAGGTGTCCTCGATCAATTCGCGCTGGGCGTGGCTGCCGCCGATGCGGACGACGTCGGCGAGCGCGGGCGCGAGCGTCCGCACGCAGGCCGCATAGTCCTCGTCCGCAAAGGCCGCCAGTGCGCGGCAGATCGCCGGCACCACGGGGCCGGCCGGCAGCTTGCCCTCGGCGACCCGCTGCTCGATCACGGCAAGGCGCGCGGCGAGGGCGTCGCGGTTTTGCGTTGCGGCCGCGAACAGCGCCATATGGACGTCGGCGAACGGCAAGCTCGATTTCGGAAACAGCTTTTGCGCGGCGGCGTCGGCGTCGAGCCAGAGTTCCTGCGGCACGGCGTGGCCATAAGCGGACAGGCGCCAGAGCAGCGAGGCGCCGTCGGTGACGACGTTGAGCGGCGGCGCCTGCGTCGCGGAGGGCTGCAGCACGTCGGCATAGATCGCAAGTGCGCGTGCGGCGTCGCCATGCTCGAGCGCGCCGAGCGCCTGGTGCCAGCGGATGTGGCCGTGCAGGATTCCGGCGCGGTCGTAAGTGGGAATCCACTCGTCGACGAGACGGTCGGCCGCCTCGATCGAGCCGTCCTCGAACATCGCATGCAGCACGGCGTGCGCGGCATGGGCATTCTGCCGGCGCAGGGCGAAGCCGCGCTCGGTGATGCCGCGGCCGCGGGCTACGTCGCCGTTCTCGGTCATCGCCCAGCCGGACATGGTGAGGAACCACCAGTCTTCGCCATAATGCCGCGCGACGCGCTCGCACAGCTCATGCCGCGCGCGGTCGTGATCGGCCATGCCGGAGAAGGCGAACAGGCCGAACGCGCCGAGCGGCAGCGACAACACCACGGCATCGCGCGGCCATGCCTCGACGTGTTTCAGCGTCGCCTCAATCGACTCGGGCAGTCGGCCCTCGATCGCCAGCGCCAGGGTCTCGACATGCGAACGCTCGCGCTCCGTGCCGCGCTTTGCAACGAGCTCTCGCGCGGCCGCCGCCTTCTGCCGCGCGAGGTCGCCCTGCTGGTAGAAGGCATGCACGCGGGCGCGGGCGATAAGGGGAAGCGCAAAGTCCGGATCGGCGGCGATGGCGCGCTCCAGCGTCTCCGCCGTACCGGTCCAGCCCGCCAGCATGAGGTCGACGCCTTCGCGATAGGCGGATGCCGCGGCATCGGATGCGGTGGAAAGCGGCAGGCCGTAGCGGTCTTCATGCGCCATCGTCGCCTCCCGCTGTTATGCCGTCCGCGCGCGGCGGCCTTCGATCGGATAGGCCGGATCGTTGTAGCCCGGTGTCGAGGGATGGCCCGGCGTCACCAGGCGGTCGATCAGGGCTTCGTCCTCGCTGGTGAAGCGATAGTCGAGTGCGCTGATGTAGCCGTCCCACTGCTCCTCGGTGCGCGGGCCCGCCACAATCGAGGAGACGAAAGCGGAGTTCAGCACCCAGGCGACCGCGAACTGGCCGGCGGTGATGCCTTTCGTCTCGGCATGGCTCTTGATCTCCTGCGCGAGCTGGAGCGACTCCGGCCGCCATTCCGTCTGCATCATGCGGGTGTCGTTGCGCCCCGCACGCGTCTCCTTGTCCGGGGCTGCATCCGGCTTGTACTTGCCGGTGAGCACGCCGCGCGCCAAGGGGCTATAGGGCACGATGCCGAGGCCGTAGTAGGCGCAGGCCGGAAAGTGCTCGACCTCGGGCATGCGGTTCATCGCGTTGTAATAGGGTTGGCTCACCGCGGGCCGGTCGATGCCGAGCCGGTCGCAGATGTTGCAGATCTCGGCGACGCGCCAGGCGCGATAGTTCGAGACGCCGAAATAGCGCACCTTGCCCGCGCGGATCAGATCGCCCATCGCGCGCACCGTCTCCTCCAGCGGCGTCGCATGGTCCTCCTTGTGCAGATAGTAGATGTCGATGTGGTCGGTGCCGAGCCGCTTGAGGCTTTCGTCCGCGGCCTGCAACACCCAGCGCCGCGACAGGCCGACGCGGTTGGGATCGTCGCCCATGGGGTTGGCGAGCTTGGTCGCCAGCACCCAGGCATGGCGGTTGTTGCCGATCGCGCGACCGACGACCTCTTCGGAGCCGCCCTTCGAATAGGCGTCGGCGGTGTCGATGAAATTGATTCCGGCATCATGCGCCTTCGCGATGATCCGCGTTGACGCGGCTTCATCGGTCGGTCCGCCGAACATCATGGTGCCCAAACAGATCGGCGAGACTTTCAGGCCAGTGCGGCCGAGCTGGCGGTATTGCATGGGCGGATCCTTGCTGCTTCTTGTGGCGGCAGCATAGCCATCTCGCTCCGTCATTGCGAGCGCAGCGAAGCAATCCAGAGATGCGTCCGAGGAACGCGTCTGATTGCCTCGCTGCGCTCGCAATGACGAGGGTGGGGGAGCGCGTTGTTTCCCCATCGTCGTCCTGGACAAGCGAGCGCTTGGCAACGCGTAGCGTTGTCCAATTGCGAGCGCCGATCCAGGACCCATTACCCCAGGAATTGGTTTTGCAGAGATTCGCGGTTACCGGTTCGCGCTACAATTTCTCTCAGGGGTAATGGGTCCTGGCTTTCGCCAGGACGACGGCGGAACGCGCCGCTACGCCGGCCCCTTCAAGATCTTGAAGACGCCGTTGGCCATCACCACACAGCGGTTGTCCACGCTGACTTCGGTGCTCATGAAAATCAGACTGCGCGTCGCGCGCACCACGCGCGGGCGGGAGATCAGGATGTCGCCGATCTGGCCGGCCTCGACGAAATGGGTGTCGAGCTGCACTGTCGCCATGAACTCCTTGCCGGAGACGTAGCGGGCGGTCATGCCGCAGGTACGGTCGGCGAACGTCATCATCACGCCGCCCTGGACATGCCGCGGCGGTTGTGATGCTTGTCCTCGGTGGCGAGTGCGAATTCGTAGCGACCGTCGACCTTGCGCTGCCACAAGGGGCCGATCAAGTGCAAGAAGCCCGTGGTCTCGAGGATGGTCCAGCCCTCCGATTTGAGCCTTGCGGCGGCCTTGTTGGTCATCTCGTCGTCCATTCCTCTGCAGGCCTTGCGATCTCATTTCATCGGGGGCGGACGTGGTGTAGTCAAGCATGATGAGACCGTTCGACGATGCCACACGGCGGAATATCGCGGCCGCCTGCGCGGCCTTCACGCGGCTGCCGGAAGACGGCGCAGCTCCTTCGCTGAAGCGCGCCGCGGTGGCGGTCGCGCTGACCGCGGCGGGCGAGGGGGACGACACCGCGTTCCTGCTCACGCTGCGCGCATCGCACCTGCGCGCTCATCGCGGCCAATGGGCCTTGCCGGGCGGACGCTGTGATGCCGGCGAGACGCCGGTCGAGGCGGCGCTGCGCGAGCTCGACGAGGAGCTCGGCCTTCGCCTCACCAGCGCGGAGGTGCTCGGCACGCTCGACGATTATCCGACCCGCTCCGGCTATCTGATCACGCCGGTGGTGGTCTGGGCCACGGCCGCCGCCGCCATCCGTCCGAACCCGGACGAGGTCGCCTCCGTTCATCGCATCGCGCTCGCGACGATCGAGCGCGACGACGCCTTTGATTTCACCGCGATCCCCGAAAGCAGCCGCCGAGTGATCCGCTTTCACCACCAGATGAGCCTGATCCACGCGCCGACGGCGGCGTTGATCTACCAGTTCCGCGAGGTGCTGGCGGGGCGGCAGACCCGCGTGACTGAGCTGGAACAGCCGGTGTTCGCCTGGAAGTGACGATGGTAAACGGCGCGTTAACGTGACGGTTACCGGATGCCTGTTAAGAGAGCAGCATGCATCATTCGATTCGAAAGAGCCTTGCGCTGGTTCCATTCGCGCTCGTTCTGCTCGCGCCCGCCGCCCGTGGCGGCGCGTCCGACGCGCTGCCGCCCGCCGTCCGCGATGCCAAGGCCCAGCTCCTGTCGCAGTTTTTTGCCCAAGGCGGGGCGTCGCCCGCCGTGCTCGAATATCGCCGCAAGCTGCAGGAATATCAGGCCGCGCGCGCGGCCTTCGACGAGGAAGCCGGTGCCTATTGGAGCCAGATCTCCGAGAAGCGAAAGACCCGCAATGCCAAGCGGCGCAGCGGGCAGCAGATCACGCTCGACGATTACGTGCTGGAGCATCCGCCGCTGTATAACGGGCCGAAGCGGCCGGTGAATCCCGAGCCGGAGGAAACGCCGGAGCGCCCGACCAAAAAGCCGATCCCCGTCGTCGCCGATCTGCTGCGTGCGGCGCAGGAGCTCTACCAGTTCACGCCGCAGCGCCCGTCCAGCGAGGTCGAGTTCAAGCGCGCCTATGCGCGCTACGCGCTCGCCTCCGGGCTGACGCGCGAGCAGGCGGTGCGGGTCTATTCGTTCGAGACCGGCGGCACCGGCAGTTACGACGTGCAGGCGGGCATCGAGCATGGCGGCAAGCGCGCGATCTCGACCGCGATGGGCTACAACCAGCTCCTGACCACCAACAGCGTCGAGCTGCTGGCCGAGCAGGGCCATGAATTCATTCGCGCGCTCTCCGACAAGGTGGCGCGGACCTCGGGCCCGGCGCGGCAGTCGCTCGAGCACAAGCTCACCGTGCTGAAGAAAATGGTGGCGCATGCGAAGTCGGTGCCGGACACCTGGTCGGAGCACGAGAAGATCGGCAACACCGCGCAGGGCTGGGCGATGCATGCCATGGTGCTCGACGTCGATATCGGACCGATGCTGCAGACCCACAAGCTGCTGACGTCGGTGCTGTTCGCGCGCGCAAAGGGCTACGCGCGTCCGCTCACGGCGGCCGAGCTCGAGATGATGAACCTCACCGGCGACGGCACCGGCCTCGACATGGTGACGATGCCGCAGGCGATGCGCGAGCAGGTGCCGACCTCGAACTTCTTCCAGCGCGGCGGCTACGAGCGCAACCCGGTCGCGATCCGCCACAACACGGTGGCGAAGCTGCTCGCGGTGACGGATACGCGGATGGACAGCAACAGCAACAATGCCGGCGCGCGGGAGCTGGCGGGGGCGTTTTAGGACGCTGCCGTAGGGTGGGCAAAGCGAAGCGTGCCCACTGCTTTCGACCAGAGTGTGCTGACAGGTGGTGGGCACGGCGCTAACGCGCCTTTGCCCACCCTACGGCGCCGTGCCTACTGGTCCGGCCCGAACTTGAACTTGCCGTCGCCTTCGAGATACGGGCCGCTACGCATGTAGAGCTGGCCGTTGTGGCCGATGAAGAACAGCGTGCCCTTCGGCACCTTCTTGGCGCCCTTCAGCAGCTCGCCGGCATTGCTGGTGCCCATCTTGTAGGAATAAGTCTTGCCGTCCCTGTCATAGGCGTAGCCCATGTCGGGCTTGAGCTCCCAGGGCGTCGCCTCGGTCTGCGCCAATGCGGGTGCTGTGAATGCGCCGAGCGCGGCTGCGATTGCAAATGTCTTCGTTGAAAATACCATGATCCTATCCTCCCCATCGTCGGGGTGCCCGGCTTGAACAAATCACGAACGGCATTTTCGGGTCAATTCGCGAAAGCGCCGCGGCGCATCACGTCTTGTCCAGCAGTTTGTGATTTTCCCTTCGTCCCCTCGCGACTATGTTCCGCTTTCCGTCTAGAACGCAATTCGACAAAAATATTGGTGGGGATGATTCGAATGAACCATGTCATTAAAGCCTGCTCGGCTGCCGCGCTGTTGCTTACGGCGCTGGCTCCGGCCGCCCGGGCCGATGATTACCAGCTCAGCCACAACCAGCGGATCTCGTGCAGCCGCGGCCTTGCCCCGGGCAAGCTGAACACGGCGACCTGCAAGTCCTACACCTATCTCTTCAACACCAGGACCTCGGAATATTTCCGTTGCCAGGTATCGCTGGCCCTGACCCGGGACAACAAGGAAGTCATCAACGTCCAGACCGACGGCGGCTGCACCAAGAAGCCGCGCATCTTCGAGACCGACGGACATTACGACTTCGACGCCACCGAGACCGAGCCGCCGAACACCAATTCGTTCTTCGGCCCCGGCGGCTACTCGGTCTGGGCTGCTGACGTCACCGCGCAGAAGGTGCGCGGCTGCATCATCATCTCCTCCGGCCTCGGCTCCGACATCTCCAAGTGCCTGGACATGACGTTCCAGTGAGCAGATTGCGCGCTCGAACACGATGCGTTCGGGCGCGCCGCGATCCGGCTGCGCCACGTCGCCGCACCCGTCGGGTTCCCCAAAAGTCGAGCCGGAACGGCTGTTTACCGCAGTCCTGTTTTGCCTATTGGATGGGTTGACCCGCCCCCCTCATCCGGCCAATTTCCCCGCCGGTTTGGGGAGTACAGAAATCATGAAACGGACGATTTTCGGCGTGGCCGCGGCTCTTGCTCTGGCGGCTTCGGCGCCTTGCGCGCATGCGCAATCCTTCATCAACGTGCTGACCGGAGGCACCTCCGGCGTCTACTACCCGCTCGGGGTCGCGATCGGGAAGATCTACGGCGACAAGATCCCGAACGTGAAGACGCAGGTGCAGGCCACCAAGGCGTCGGTCGAGAACCTGATCCTGCTCCAGCAGGGCCGCGGCGAGCTCGCGTTCACGCTGGGCGACTCGCTCAAGGCGGCCTGGGACGGCGACGAGGAAGCCGGCTTCAAGACCAAGCTCGACAAGCTCAGGACCATCGGCGCGATCTATCCGAACTACATCCAGATCGTCGCGACCACCGAGAGCGGCATCAAGACGCTGGCCGACCTCAAGGCCAAGAGCCTGTCGGTCGGCGCGCCGAAGTCGGGCACCGAGCTGAACTCCCGCGCGATTCTCAGCGCGGCCGGCATGAGCTACAAGGACCTCGGCAAGGTGGAGTATCTGCCGTTCGCCGAATCCGTCGACCTCATGAAGAATCGCCAGTTGGGTGCGACGCTGCAATCGGCCGGGCTCGGTGTGGCCTCGCTGAAGGATCTCTCCACCTCGAGCCCGATCACGGTGGTGTCGGTGCCGAAGGAGACCGTCGACAAGATCGGCCCGCCCTTCATCGCGGCGACCATTCCCGCCAACACCTATACGGGCCAGGACAAGGACGTGCCGACCGCGGCCGTGGTCAACTATCTCGTGACCAGCTCGGCGGTGTCCGACGATCTCGCCTACCAGATGACCAAGCTGGTCTACGAGTCGCTGCCGGAGTTGCAGAATGCCCACGCGGCCGGCAAGGAGATCAAGCTCGAGACGGCCGCCACCGGCAGCCCGGTTCCGCTGCACCCCGGCGCGATCCGCTATTACAAGGAAAAGGGGCTGATCAAGTAATTCTCCGCTGTCATTCCGGGGCGGCTCGCAAGAGCCGAACCCGGAATCTCGAGATTCCGGGTTCGATGCGTCGCATCGCCCCGGAATGACGGAGTGAGCGTGGATGCCCGGGTCATCTGCGCGAAGACGCTTCGCGCTTCTGCCCGGGTATGACGTATTCAGGGCGCAGCGCGAATGCTGTAAGAACGCACCTAATCAGGGCGCGGGGAAACATCGATGTTGCAGGCAGAGGGCTCTGAGGCGCCCATCAAGGTCGAATTCGACAATTTCGAGCATGGCTTCCCCGAAGGGTTCGGCCCGGGCTGGTGGGGCCGGCTCGCCTATTGGATCGGCATCGCCTTCGCGACCTTCCAGCTCTATGTCGCCGCCTTCAACTATCTGCCGAGCCAGGTGGTGCGCGGCGTCCATGTCGGCTTCCTCGTTCTCCTCACCTTCGGCCTGATCGCGAACTTCACTGCAAGGAGCGATGTCGGCCGCGCGCTCGGCTGGGTGATCGGCGGCGCCGGCTTCTTCTGCGGCCTCTACCAGTGGATTTTCTACGCCGATTTGATCGCGCGCGACGGCGATCCGACCAAGCTCGATCTCGCCGTCGGCACGCTGCTTGCGGTGCTGATCTTCGAGGGCACGCGGCGCCTGATGGGCGCGGCGCTGCCGCTGATGTGCGGCGCGTGCCTGCTCTACTGGTTCTTCGGCCAGTATCTGCCATCGCCGCTCAACCATCGCGGCTATGATTTCGACCAGATCGTCACGCATCTGTCGTTCGGCACCGAAGGCTTTTACGGCGTGCCGATCTACGTGTCGGCGACCTACATCTTCCTGTTCATCCTGTTCGGCTCGTTCCTCGAGCGCGCCGGCATGATCCAGCTCTTCACCGACGTCTCGCTCGGCCTGTTCGGCCGCACCCGCGGCGGACCTGCCAAGGTCGCGGTGTTCGCCTCGGGCATGATGGGCACGATCTCGGGCTCGGGCGTCGCCAACGTCGTCACCGTCGGCCAGTTCACAATTCCCTTGATGATCAAGTTCGGCTATCGCCGCGCCTTTGCAGCCGGTGTCGAGGCCACGGCGTCGATGGGCGGGCAGATCATGCCGCCGGTGATGGGCGCGGTCGCCTTCATCATGGCGGAGACGCTCGGCGTCCAGTACTCGGAGATCGTGAAGGCGGCGGCGATCCCCGCGATCCTCTATTTCGCATCCGCGTTCTGGATGGTGCATCTGGAAGCCGGCAAGCACGGTCTCGTCGGCATGAAGCGCTCGGAGATCCCGAGCGCCTGGAAGGCGCTGGTGACGCGCTGGTACCTCGTGCTGCCGCTCGCCGCGCTGGTCTATATGCTGTTCGAAGGCTTTACGCCGCTCTATGCCGGTAGCATGGGCCTCGCGCTCACGGTGGCGCTGATCCTGGGCGCCAGCATCACGGCCGGCGCATCCTCGATGGTGATCCGCACCATCTTCTGGGTCGGGCTCGCGCTCGTCGTCGCCGCATTGTCGCGCGACGGGCTTCAGATCGTGCCGGTCGCGAGCGTCGTCGCCGGGCTGATCGTGATCACCGCCTTCATCCGCGGCGGGTTCAAGGCCCTGCGCGAGTGCCGCGACGCGCTGGCCGAGAGCGCCAAGTCCGCCATCACCGTCGGCATGGCGTGCGCCATCGTCGGCGTCATCATCGGCATGATGTCGCAGACCGGCGTCGGCACCATCTTCGGCGGCTGGGTGATCGGTCTCGGCGAGAAGAGCCTGTTCCTGGCGCTGATCATGACCATGCTGCTGTCGATCCTGCTCGGCACCGGCATTCCGACCATCCCGACCTACATCATCACCGCCGCGCTCGCGGCGCCCGCGCTGGCGAAACTCGGCGTGCCCCTGATCGCGAGCCACATGTTCGCGTTCTACTACGGCATCATGGCCGACCTCTCGCCGCCGGTCGCGCTCGCCGCGCTCGCGGCCGCGCCGATCGCGAAGGAAAATCCGGACAAGATCGGCTGGGAGGCGATGCGCATCGCGCTCGCCGGCTATGTCATCCCCTTCGTCTTCGTCTATTCGCCGGCGCTGATGCTCCAGGCCGGCGATCCCATGGCGGCCAAGCTCGGCTTCTACGGCGCGGTCGCGCTAGCGACCTTCAAGGCGCTGGTCGCGATCGGCCTGTTCGGCATGGTCGCGATCGGCTTTCTGTTCACGCGGCTGACGTTCGTCGAACGCCTGGTCGCGCTCGGTGCCGCGTTCTGCCTGCTCGGCGACTTCCCGTTCAGCGACACCGCGGGCTTCGTGCTCTCCGCCGCGCTCGCGCTGTGGCAGTGGCGGCAGCGCCCACCGGCAGTGGTCGAGGCGGTGTGAGCCTCTGCTTCGCCACAGCATCAGGCGTGAAGGCGCTGGCGCTGTCCGCCTTCACGCTGGTGTGGACGCATTCGATCGAAAAGGTCGACTGGCAGGAGGACTGGCGCGTGACGCCGGCGGGTCTCGAACTGGTGCAGGCACGGGTCAAGGGCAGCGGTGCCGGCATGGAGCCGCCGCCCGAAGCGCGGCTCGTCGATGGCTGGTTTCAATGGCAGCCGCAGCGTGCGCCGATGCAGGAGGTCGTGCTCGGCAATTCCGGCGCCGCCGGGGAATGGCGGCTCTGCCATGACGGCGCGTGCCGGACATTGTCGGAGATTGTCGGGCATCCCATTGGTGCTAACGTCACGACGATGAAGGTCTGCAACGATCCGTAGCCCGGATTGCACTTCGCTCCGTCCGGGCTACAAGAACAACAACAAGGGAGACACGCGATGGATCGGCTCAAGGGCAAGGTTGCGATGGTGGTGGGCGCGGGCTCGATCGGGCCGGGCTGGGGCAACGGCAAGGCGACCGCGGTGACCTTCGCGCGCGAGGGTGCGCAGGTGTTCTGCGTCGACCGCAACGGCACTGCTGCGGAGGAGACCGCGAAGATCATCAATGACGAAGGCGGCAAGGCGACCGCGTTTACCGCCGACGTCTCGCGGTCAGCCGAGATCGAGGCGATGGTCGCGGCGTGCCTGAAGGCCTACGGCCGCATCGACGTGCTCGACAACAATGTCGGCATCGCCGAGATGGGCAGCGTGGTCGAGGTAACCGAGGAGAGCTGGGACCGCGTCTTCAGCGTCAACCTCAAGAGCGCCTATTTCGCCATGAAGCACGTCATCCCCGTGATGGTGAAGCAGGGCGGCGGCTCAATCATCAACATCTCTTCGATCGCCTCGATCCGCCACATGGGCATCTCCTACGTCACCTATGGCACCTCGAAGGCGGCGATGAACCAGATGACGCGCACCACCGCGATCGAGTTCGCGCGGCATCATGTGCGCGTGAATGCGATCCTGCCCGGCCTGATGAAGACCCCGATGGTCGAGCATTCCGCCGGCCTTGCCGCCAGCTACGCCAAGGGCGACGTCGAGGCGATGTGGCGCGCGCGCGATGCCCAGGTGCCGATGGGTCACATGGGCGATGCCTTTGACGTCGCGAATGCCGCGCTGTTCCTGGCGTCGGACGAGTCGAAATATGTGACGGGGATCGAGCTGGTCGTGGACGGCGGGATCACGTGCAAGGCGGGGGCGTAAGCGCTGCCTCACACTCCGCCGTCGTTCTGGACAAGCGAGCGCTGATCCAGGACCCATTACCACAGGGACAGGTTTGGCGAAGGCTGGTAGCTCCAGCCTTCTTCAACAATCGGCATTCGGGGTAATGGGTCCTGGCTTGCGCCAGGACGACATCGGAGAACTACTGCGCCAGCGCCAGAATCCCGCCGGCGAACGCATGCCATGCCGCGCTTTCGCTGATCGGCCAGTTCAGCACCTTCACCGCCAGCATCGCGAGCGTGCCGGTGATGTAGACCGGATGCACGCGGCGCTCGGTGCGCCAGTCGCGCACCATGGCGACGACGAGCAACAGCGAGGCGACCACGGCCGGCGCGATGGTCACCGGCACCGGCGGCGGGCCGGGCGGTCCGGGAGGGGCGAGGAAGGTCAGAAACCAGCGTGCGATCGCGGCGTCGAGGATCGAGACCGCGGCGAGCAGCATCAGGCGCTTGTGGATCTCGGGCCTGCGGGTGTTCGCGATGCCGAGCACAAACACCACCGCGAAGAACGCGATGCCGCTCATCGGCACGATCGAGAAGGCGATGCCGGCTTCTTTCTGCCCGAGCGCGGCGGAGTGCTGCATCACGTGCACGGAGGCGAGGAAGCCGAAGATCGTCATCGCGGTCGCGAGCGAAACGCCGACGATGCCGATCGCGCGGTGATTGACCACGCGGCCTGAAGCCGCCAGCCAGGTCTGGATCACAAAATAGAGAGACCAGGTGAAGAACAGGAGGCCGTGAAAGTGAATCACGGGGCTTGCGGAGAACGTCCGGTGGGCGAGCGGCACCCAATAGGTCGGCGCGAAGCCGAGAAAAGCGGTCGCCGCGCAGGCCAGGGCCATGTGGAGGTAAAAATATCGTGCAGGCGACGCATCACGCGCGCGAACACGACGGTCGTCGATCAGGGTCGTCATCTGGAGTGTGTCTGAAGAGACGGCGTTTGGTTCAATGCCCCGCTGTCGTCCCGGATCGGCGCTCCGCTCCAGTCAACGCTGCGCGTTGTCTGGAGCTTCGCTCGTCCGGGACGACAGCGGAGTGTGCTGCTCTTGAGGCTTATCCCCCCGCGCTCAATTCTGCGCGATCGAGCTCCTCCTCGAGGCGGTGAAAGGCGTCGTCGCCGATCACCTCGGTGGCGCGCAGGTCGAAGATCGATTTGCGCGCAGCCTCGATGGCGCGGCGGCGCAGCGGATCGGCCGGTAATTCGCCACTGGCAATGCCGCCGTTCGGATCGTCGTCCGCCTGCATCAGGATGGCGCGATATTCGAGCCGCAGGATTTCCGCCTCCTCCGACGGGTCGCTCTCGATCGCATCGAGCGCCGCGCGATAGGCGACCGCGCGTCCGCGCGCGACCTCGATGCCGACGGGATCGTCGTCCTTGAGCCCGAAGGCCAGGATCAGCGGCCGCAGCGTCAGGCCCTGGATGACGAGCGATCCCAGCACGACGGCAAAGGCGATGAAGACGATGAAGTCGCGATAGGGAAAGTTCTCCGGCAGGGCGAAGGCGGTCGCGAGCGTGACGAGGCCGCGCATGCCGCACCAGGAGATGATGAGGCCGCCCTTCGGCGAGGCCACCTGTTTCGGATCCTTGGGATGATAAAGTCCGTGGGCAATCAGCGCGCGCAATGTCGTGCGGTAGAACGTCACCCAGAGCAGCCGCACCAGGACCACCGTGAGCAGGATCCAGGCTGCCGCCACGCAATATTCCCAGCGCACGTCCGCGTCCAATCGCGTCCAGATCGGCCGCATCTGCATGCCGATCAGCATGAAGGCGAGCACGTTGAGCACGAACACCATCGTCTCCCACACCGCATAGGACGGCACCCGCAGCCGCGCCGGCATGTGCGCCCCCGCCGTGCGCGCCATGGTGATGGCGTAGACGACGATGGTGAGGATGCCGGAGAGGCCGAGATGCTCGGCGGCGATCCAGACCATGAAGGTGGTGGCGAATTGCAGGATGATCGCGCTCGGCGCTTCCTTCACGCGTTGGAGGAACAGCGGTATGATGCGCCCCGCCAGGAGACCTGCGAGGACGCTGCCGACAAGCGCCAGCGCGATCGTCGGCGCGACCTCGCTCCATTTCAGATGCTGCATGACGACCGCGCCGACGGCGATCCGATAGATCAGCAGCGAGGTCGCGTCGTTGAGCAGGCTCTCACCCTCCAGCACCTTCACCATGCGGTGGGGCAGCTTGACCTGGCTCAGGATCGCGACCGCCGCCGCGGCATCCGGTGGCGCCACGATGGCGCCGAGCGCGATCGCGGCGGCCCAGGGCATGTCAGGCATCAGCCGGTGCGCGACGTAGGCAACGCCGACCGTGGTCAGGCCGACCGCAGCCACCACGAGGGTCGAGACTGGAACCCAGTTGTTGCGCAGGTCCCGCAGCGAGGTGTCGAAGGCCGCATCCAGCAGCACCGGTGCGACAAAAAGCGCCAATGCCAGGTCCGGCTCCAGCGTCCAGGTGGGACTATTCGGAACGAAAGCGATCAGGGCGCCGCCGATGGCGAGAAAGGTCGGGTAGGGGACCTTGATCCGCCGCGCCAGCGCCGATAAGGCAACGGCGCCGAGCAGCAGCGCGATGATCCATTCGAATGTCGACACGATAATCCCCGAAACCGATTTGAGCGGCGCCACAAGCTAGCACCAATCCGGCCGTATGATGGATAGTACGGCCTCAAGGCAAGACCTCCTGACTGCAGCAAGCATGCGTTTTCAAAATCTCATTCAATGGTCCGGTGCCGTACTGCTCTGCGCGCTCCCGCTCGGCGTGACCCTGGCCGCGACCGGTGGCGAGCCGGCCGCCGTCACGCAGGTCGACATCGCGCCGTGCCTTGCGGCCGCCGCTGGCGACGACATGGACAAGGCCAATTCCGCCTGCGCTGACGTGATCGACAATGAGAAGACGGCGAAGGGGGACCTGATCAAGGCGCTCGTCGCGCGCGGCGCGCTTTACGCGCGGCACGATCAGGTCGACCGCGCGATCGCCGACGACAGCCGTGCTCTCTTGCTCGATCCCACCCTCGCGGATGTCTTCAATGCGCGGGGCGAGCTCTGGTTGAAGAAAGGCGACAAGCCCAAGGCGGTGCAGGATTTCGGCGCCGCGTTGAAGCTCGATCCGAACCACGAGAAGGCCAAGGCCAATCACAAGGCGATGGCGCGCGAGCTCGAGCGGATCGGGGCGCAGATGGCGGTCGCGGGCAAGCCCAGCTTCAATTGCGCTCGCGCGGCCCGCGCCGTGGAGAAGGCGATCTGCGGAAATCGCGAGCTCGCCGATCTCGACCGCGAGATCTACGGATCGCATTTGCGCGTCATCCGCGAAGCCCAGAGCCCGGCGGAGGCGCGCAAGATCCAGCGCGAACAGGACGATTTCATCGCGCGCAGGAATAGCGGGTTTGGCCGACCGGGGTATGATCTGAAGAAGGCAATGCAGGACAGGCTGCAACAGATCAACGGGGTGGACGGGTATTGAGTTCTTCGCCTCTCCCCGCGTGCGGGGAGAGGCCGGAATTTGCGGAGCAAATTCCGGGTGAGGGGGACTCTCCGCGAGTCTCACTGCTGCCGTCCCTGCTGAGGCTCCCCCTCACCCCACCCTCTCCCCGCAAGCGGGGCGAGGGAGTGCAGGTGCCGGTGCGTCGCTTGCTGGGCGCGCTTGAACCCATCGCCAATCCACCGCGACAATGGTGAAAACCTGACGTCACGGAGCCTTCCTCATGTGCGGCACGCGCTCTTCCGCGCAAACATCCAAAACCTCGCTGTGCGCCCTCCTGCTCAGCGCCGCCATGAGCCTTGTCCTCGCCGCGCCGGCCTCGGCCGCCGCCGATTGTATCGCCGGCAGCAAGGCTGCTCCCGCCGAGCTGATCACGTCGTGCAGCGCCATCATCGACCAGGCGGCCAATTCGAGCTCCGATCGCGCCGCGGCGCTGCTGGTCCGTGCCGACGCCAATGCACGCACCTCGGGTGGTCTCACCCAGGCCCTACGGGACATCGACCGCGCCATCGCGCTCGATGGCAGGAATGCCAAGGCCTGGCGCCTGCGCGGCGATCTCCTGCGCGAGGCCGGCGGCGATCTCAATCGCGCCGCGGCTGATCTCAGCAAGGCGATCGAGCTCGATCCGCAGGATGCGGAGTCCTACGAGCTGCGCGGCGTCGTCTACACCAGTCAGCGCCGGCTCGACCGCGCGCTGGCCGATTACGACCTGGCGATCAAGCTGAAGCCGGGTGACGCGCAGGCCTGGTCCGACCGCGGCGTGACCTATTATCTTGGCGGCGACAACGAAAAGGCGATCCGCGATCTCAGCGAGGCGCTGCGGCTCGATCCGAACCGGCCGCGCACCTACACCAATCGCGGCGCGGCCTACAAGAAGCTCGGCCAGCTCGACAAGTCCGTCGCTGACGCCGCCGAGGCCATCAGGCTCGATCCGAAGGTGCCGGAATATTACGACAATCGCGGCCTGTCGCTGGCCGCGATGGGCGATTACGACAAGGCGATCGCCGACTACGACCAGGCACTGCGGCTGGCACCGAAGCCGAACTTCTTCACCAACCGCGGCGATTCCTACCAGTTCAAGGGCGAGTTCGGGGCGGCGCTGAGCGACTACGAGTCCGCGCTGAAGCTCGATCCGAATTTCGCGCAGACCTACAACAATCGCGCCGTGCTCTACAAGAAGATGGGCGAGCGCAGGAAGGCGCTGGCTGATTACGAGACCGCGCTGAAGCTCGACCCCGGCAACGACAACGCGGCCAACGGCCGCCGCACCATGATCGCGGAGATCGCGAAATTCGGCGATGAGCCGCGGCGTCCGCTCGCGGCGAATTCCGGCAACGGCCCCTCGTTCGATTGCGCGACCGCGAAGCGCGAGGTCGAGAAGGTGATCTGCGCCGATCCGGAGCTGGGCGTGCTCGACCTCCAGATCGCCGAGACCTACGAGCGCGTGCTGAAATCCGCGAACAAGCGCTCGGCCGGCGACCTACGCCGTACCCAGCGCGATTTCCTTAGCCTCCGCAACTCAAGCTTTGGCCGGCCCGGCTATGATCTGAGGAAGGTCATGCAGGAGCGGTTGCAGCGGCTGAACGCGATGGAGGGGTAGGCGGGATTCTTCGCCTCTCCCCGCGTGCGGGGAGAGGCCGGAATTTGCGACAGCAAATTCCGGGTGAGGGGGACTCTCCGCGAGTCCAGCTCTCACCGTCCCCGGGGAGACTCCCCCTCACCCCGACCCTCTCCCCGCAAGCGGGGAGAGGGGGAAGGACATCATCCTTTTCAGCTTGAACCGCGGCCCGATCCCGGGAAAATACCTCTCAAACAAGGCCGGCGATTGATCCTGGTCATGGCGGGACGGCTGTCCTGTCGTCAGGTCAAGGCTAGGCAAATAAGGGAAACGGGAGCGCGGGACATGAACATCCAGGGCAAGAGCAGCTATCACGAGGTCCATGCACGCTCGCTGGCTGATCCCCAGGGCTTCTGGGCCGAGGCGGCCAGGGAAATCGACTGGATCGAGCCGCCCAAGACGATCTTCGACGCGTCGCAAGGAACCTACGGCCGCTGGTTCACCGGCGGCGTGGTCAACACCTGCTATAACGCGCTCGACCGCCATGTCGAACGCGGCCGCGCCGACCAGGTCGCGCTGATCCATGATTCGCCGCTGACGAACTCGATCACCAAGCTCACCTATGCCGAGCTGCTGAACGAGGTGCAGGCGCTCGGCGCCGTCATGCAGGATTTCGGCGTCGCCAAGGGCGATCGCGTCATCCTTTACATGCCGATGGTGCCGGAGGCGGTGGTCGCGATGCTCGCCTGCGCGCGCATCGGCGCGGTGCATTCGGTCGTGTTCGGCGGCTTTGCCGCGAAGGAGCTTGCCACCCGCATCGACGATGCACAGCCGAAGCTGATCCTGTCGGCGAGCTGCGGCATCGAGCCCGGCCGCATCGTGCAGTACAAGCCGCTGCTCGACGAGGCGATCAGGCTTGCCGGCAGCAAGCCGAAGGCCTGCATCGTGCTGCAACGTCCGCAGCTCACCTGTGACCTGGCGCCGGGCCGCGATTACGATTGGGCGAGCCTGCGCCGCAAGGCGATGAACGACGGCAAGAAGGCGCCTTGCGTGCCGGTCGCCGCCACCGATCCGCTCTACATCCTCTACACCTCGGGCACCACGGGCATTCCCAAGGGCGTGGTGCGCGACAATGGCGGCCATCTGGTCGCGGTGAAATGGTCGATGTTCAACCTCTATGGCGTCAAGCCGGGCGAGGTCTGGTGGTGCGGCTCCGACATCGGCTGGGTGGTTGGCCACAGCTACATCGTCTACGGCCCGCTGCTGCACGGCGCGACCTCGATCATGTATGAGGGCAAGCCGGTCGGCACGCCCGATGCCGGCGCATTCTGGCGCGTCATCTCCGAGCACAAGGCGGTGGCGCTGTTCACCGCGCCGACCGCGTTCCGCGCGATTCGGAAAGAGGATCCGGAAGGAAAGTTCATCCGGCAATACGACCTGTCGACATTCCGCACGCTGTTCCTCGCCGGCGAGCGCGCCGATCCGCCCACGGTGGAATGGGCGGAGCAGCAGCTGAAGGTGCCTGTGATCGACCATTGGTGGCAGACCGAGACCGGTTGGTGCATCGCCGGTAATCCGGTCGGCCTCGGCATGCTGCCGGTGAAGCACGGCTCGCCGACGGTGCCGATGCCGGGCTACCAGGTCGACGTGGTCGATGAAGCGGCCAAGCCTGTCGGTCCCAACACCATGGGCTCGATCGTCATCAAGCTGCCGATGCCGCCGGGCTGCCTGCCGACGCTGTGGAAGCAGGACGAGCGCTTCAAGGAGGCTTACCTCAGCGAATTCCCCGGCTATTACAAAACCTCGGACGCCGGCTACAAGGATGAGGACGGCTATGTCTGGGTGATGGGCCGTACCGACGACATCATCAACGTCGCCGGGCATCGCCTGTCCACCGGCGGCATGGAGGAGATCCTGGCCTCGCATCCCGATGTCGCCGAATGCGCCGTGCTCGGCGTCAAGGACGCGATCAAGGGCGAGGTGCCCTGCGGCTTCCTGGTGCTCAAGGCCGGCGTGCAGCGCGCACCCGCCGAGATCGAGAAGGAAATCATTGCGCTGGTGCGCGACAAGCTCGGGCCCGTCGCCGCCTTCAAGCTCGCCATCACCGTCGGCCGCCTGCCCAAGACTCGCTCCGGCAAGATCTTGCGCGGCACCATCAAGAAGATTGCCGACGGCGAATCCTGGACCATGCCCGCGACGATCGAGGACCCCAAGGTGCTGGACGAGATCGGGGCGGCACTGAAGGGGCGGGTGTGAGGTTTCGAACCGTCGTTCCGGGGCGATGCGAAGCATCGAACTATGGTGCGCGATTGCGCACCTGGGAATCTCGAGATTCCGGGTTCGGTCCTGCGGACCGCCCCGGAATGACGGTGTTGCCGACTTACAATCTCCTCATTCCGGGCTAAACAGGGCCCGCCAACAGGGGACCTCGTATGCCACTCGCCACCGCGCCGCGCCTGCTTGCAGCCTTAGCTCTCGCCATTGCGCTCTCCGCCTGCTCGGCGCGCTACCAGACGCCCGTGGCTGTGGGCGGCGACGATGACGACGCGGTGTGCCAGAGCCGCGGTTATGCGGCGGGCTCGCCGGAATATGTGGCCTGCCGCAAGGACCGTGACGTCCAGCGCAGCACCGCTACCGCCCGCGCCGACCGCCGCCAGCGCGATCTCGGCGAGTACATGCTGAACCATCCCGAGCGGCCGTGATATCGGGCGCGGTATAATCCTGCCTGGCCACTTGCTCGCATTCGCGTTCCTCGTGACACATCTGCAACGCCGCGGCACAAATCGTGCCGCGTTTCGCCGGATTTGATCGGCGTCAAATCCTTCACCATCCCCTTTCTGCTCTGACGCTGGTGTCGCGCAACGATGCGCGAGAGACGGCTGAAGGGGATTGAAATGCAGAGAACGACAAGACACTTGGCGCGGATCGCGATGGTCGGTGCGATGCTCGCGGGGACTTTTGCCTCGGCGCAGGCCGCGGACCTGCCGGTCTACAAGAAGGCGCCGCCGCCCGTGGAGGCGTTCAATCCCTGGATGGTGCGCCTGCGCGTGCTCGGTGTGTTGCCCGATGCCGGCGGCTCGACCGTCAACGTCGCGGGCGTGCCGTCGCTGTCGTCGCCGAATTCCGGCCTCTCGATCAGCGACCAGGTCGTGCCCGAGCTCGACATCAGCTATTTCTTCACCAGGAACATCGCGGCCGAGCTGATCCTCGGTGTGACCAGGCATTCGATCAGCGGCACCGGCTCGCTCGCGAATTTGCCGATCGGCAAGACCACGCTGCTGCCGCCGACGCTGACGCTGCAATATCACTTCGACAATTTCGGTGCGTTCAAGCCGTATATCGGCGCGGGCGTGAACTACACCGTGTTCTTCAACAATTCCGCCGCCAATGCGCCGGCCGCCATCGTCGGCCCGCCCGCGATCGTCGCCACCACCACGAGCCTGCACGTCAGCAATGCGTGGGGCGGCGCCGTGCAGTTCGGCTTCGACTACATGCTCGACCGGCATTGGGGTCTCAACGTCGACGTCAAGAAGCTCTGGCTGCGGCCGGACTACAGCGCGACCGTCAGCGGCCTGCCTGTCACCGGCAACGCGCATATCGACCCGTGGCTGGTCGGCGGCGGCGTCACCTACAAGTTCTGATGACGTCTTCGCGGCGCCGGGCGGGGGGCCCGGCGCCGCGTCGATCTGCTCGACCAATCCTGTATCCTGTCAGTCCGAATGCACGGTGCGGGGATGCCGATCGTGCAGGAGCTTCGCGAGCGGGTCGCGATCCTCGGGGTGCCCTTGTACGGCGATCTCGAACAGCGATTCCTGAATGTCCCGGGGCATCTCACCCCAGACCGACAGCGCCGCGTGACCAAGCATCAAGGCAAAGCGTTCTTCGTTGACTTGCATCTCTGATCCTCCGCGCGGGAACAATGCGACATCATACGCATCGTTCCAGATTGCGGCCACGTGCGCCTCGCCGGCTTGCTGCCGAGATCATGCAGCCTCTCGCCCTGGCCTCCGCGAATCTGCCAGGCAGGCATCGACACACGCCCGCGCGCCCAAATAAAAACGCGGCGGGGGGCCGCCGCGTTCAAATCCAGCTTGATGGTAAATCGGAGGAGGGGGAATTACTCCTCCTCGTCCTGCTTCTTGCCGCCGAGGGTCTTCAGCTTGGCGAACACGGCGTCCACGTTGAGGTCGTCGCTCGATCGCTCGGCCGGCTCGAACTCGTCCTTCTTGGTGGTCTCCGAGGCCGGCAGCAGGGTCGCGCCGCCATAGGCCGCGTCGATCGGCTTTTCCTTGGCCGCGCGGGCCACCTCGAAATCGAGCTCGATCTGCGAGCAGAGGCCGAGGGTGACCGGATCGATCGGGGTCAGCGAGGACGTGTTCCAGTGGGTGCGGTCGCGCACGCTGGCGATCGTGCTCTTGGTAGTGCCGACCAGGCGCATGATCTGGGCGTCCTTGAGCTCCGCATGGTTGCGTAGCAGCCAGAGGATGGCGCTCGGGCGCTCGTGGCGGCGCGAGACCGGGGTGTAGCGCGGGCCCTTGCGCTTGGGCTGCGGCGGCAGCACGACCTTGCTCTCCTGAAGGCGGAGGCGGTAGTCCGGGTTCTTCTCGCCCTTCTCGATCTCCTCGCGGGTGAGCTGGCCGTTGGAGAGGGGATCCATGCCCTTGATGCCCTGGGCCGCGTCGCCGTCGGCGATCGCGCGCACCTCGAGGGGGTGCATCTTGGTGAAATCGGCGACCTGGTCGAAGGTCAGCGCCGTGTTGTCGAGCAGCCAGACGGCGGTCGCCTTGGGCATCAGAGGTGCGTTGCTCATGGCAAATCTCCTTTGTGCTTCGCCCACCCCTTTGGAGGCGAAGCCGGTGGTCATCAGCGATGACTGGGAATTCGCGCTATATAAGCCCGGAGGGGCTAGCCACGCAATGGTTCTGCTATAGATAGTGCCTTGACAGCGCCCGAAAGGGGGCCCAATTCCCTCTGAAGTCGCTGTAAGCCCGTACCCTAAGCCCTATTCATCCATCGACCGCTTCCCGCCCCATTCGGCGAGGTGATTCGGTCCCGAGATCGCTCAATGTCAGCCAAACCAGACCTGAAGATCGTGCTTTGTTCTCCCCGCGGCTTCTGCGCCGGGGTGGTCCGGGCGATCGACACCGTGGAACGGGCGCTCGATAAATACGGCGCCCCCGTCTATGTTCGCCATGAGATTGTGCACAATAAATACGTCGTCGATGGGTTGAAGAAGAAGGGTGCCATCTTCGTCGAGGAGCTGGCCGAAATCCCGGAAAGTACCACCGCGCCGGTCGTATTCTCGGCCCATGGCGTGCCGAAATCGGTTCCCGCCGACGCCCAGTCCCGTAATTTGTTCTCGCTGGACGCGACCTGCCCGCTGGTGACCAAGGTCCACCGCGAGGCGGCGATCCACTTCAAGCGCGGCCGCGAGATCTTCCTGATCGGCCATTCCCATCACCCCGAGGTGGTCGGCACGCTCGGCCAGCTCCCCGTCGGCGCCGTCACCCTGATCGAGACCGCCGAGGACGCCAAGACCATCACCCCGAAGGACCCCAACAACCTCGCCTTCGTGACCCAGACCACACTGTCGATCGACGACACCGCAGAGATCGTCGCGCTGCTCAAGGAGCGTTTCCCGAACATCAACGGGCCGCACAAGGAAGACATCTGCTACGCCACCACCAACCGCCAGCTCGCGGTGAAGAAGGTGGCGCCGGTGGTGGACGCCCTGATCGTGGTCGGCGCGCCGAATTCGTCGAACTCGCAGCGCCTGCGCGAGGTCGCCGAGCGTGAGGGCTGCCCGATCGCGGTGCTGGCGCAGCGCGCCGCCGACCTCGACTGGAAGCGGTTCGAAAACATCACCAGCCTCGGCATCACCGCGGGCGCCTCGGCGCCGGAAGTGATCGTCGAGGAGATCATGGACGCGTTCGCCGAGCGCTTCACGCTGCATGTGGAGACGGTCTCGGCCGCGGAAGAGAACGAGTTCTTCCCGCTGCCGCGCCAGGTGCGCCCCGAAGCCGCCGCCGAGTAGACCTCTATGGCGGTCTACACCGACGTCGCCGCCGACGAGCTTGCGGATTTCCTGAGCCAATACGATCTCGGCGAATTGCTCTCCTACAAGGGCATCGCCGAGGGTGTCGAGAACTCCAACTTCCTGCTGCACACCACCAAGGGATCGTTCATCCTCACGCTCTACGAGAAACGGGTGGCGAAGAACGATCTGCCGTTCTTCCTCGCGCTGATGACGCATCTCGCCGAGCACGGCGTCAATTGTCCGCTGCCGGTGAAGGGAAGAGACGGCGAGGCGCTGCGCGAGTTGTCGGGCCGCCCCGCCGCGATCATCACCTTTCTCGAAGGCGTCTGGCCGCGCAAGCCGAACGCGGCCCATTGCGCCGGCGTCGGCGAGGGCCTGGCCAGGATGCATCTGGCCGGCGCCAATTTCGCGATCAGGCGCGCGAACGCGCTCTCGGTCGCGGGCTGGCGACCGTTGTTCGATGCGGCCGCAAGCCGCGCCGACGAGGTGCAGCCGGGCCTGCGCGCGTTTCTCGCAGCCGAGCTCGACTATCTCGCGAGCGGGGTCTGGCCGACCAATCTGCCCGAGGGCGTGATCCATGCCGACCTCTTCAACGACAACGTCTTCTTCCTCGGCGACAAGCTCTCGGGGATCATCGACTTCACCTTCGCCTGCAATGACATGCTGGCCTATGACGTCGCGATTTGCCTCAACGCGTGGTGCTTCGAGCCGGATCACTCCTTCAACGTCACCAAGGCGCGCGCTTTCCTCAACGCCTATGGCCGCGTGCGCAAGCTCTCGGAGGCGGAAGAGGCCGCGCTGCCGCTGCTGGCGCGCGGCGCCGCGATCCGTTTCCTGCTGACGCGGCTGGTCGACTGGCTCAACGTGCCGCCCGGTGCGCTGGTGAGGCCGAAGGATCCGCTGGAATATGTCCGCAAGCTGCGCTTCCACCAGAGCGTCTCGAGCGTGCGCGACTACGGGCTGATGCCGTCAGGACTGGTCGCGTGAGCGAGCTTCCCGTCGTCACGATCTATACCGACGGCGCGTGCTCGGGAAATCCCGGGCCCGGCGGCTGGGGCGCGATCCTGAAGTTCGGCGACAAGGAGAAGGAGCTGAACGGCGGCGAGCGTCACACCACCAACAACCAGATGGAGCTGATGGCGGCGATCTCGGCGCTCGAAGCGCTGAAGAAGCCGTGCACCGTCGATCTCTACACCGACAGCCAGTATGTCCGGCAGGGGATCACGGGCTGGATCCACGGCTGGAAGCGCAACGGCTGGCGCACCGCCGACAAGAAGCCGGTCAAGAATGTCGAGCTTTGGCAGCGCCTCGACGCCGCGCTGAAGGCGCATCAGGTCCGCTGGCACTGGGTCAAGGGTCACGCCGGCCACCCCGAGAACGAGCGCGCGGATCAGCTGGCGCGGGACGGGATCGTGAAGGCGAGGTTGCAGCAGAGGGTGGCGGAGTAGCAGTTTGTTCCGTCATTCCGGGGCGGTGCAAAGCACCGAACTCAGGTGCGCAATTGCGCACCCGAGAATCTCGTGATTCCGGGTTCGCCTCTGCGAGGCGCCCCGGAATGACATCTATCTCAGAGCTGCCCGAGCAGCGTATCGCCGCCTGACACCTCGACCTTGCCGGGCATCGCCTCGAGGTTCAGCTTCTTCACCACGCCGTCCTCGACCAGCATCGAATAGCGCTTGGAGCGGATGCCGAGGCCGTTGGCGGAGGCGTCGAGCTCCATGCCGATCGCCTTGGTGAAGTCGGCATTGCCGTCGGCGAGGAAGACGGCCTCGTCGCGCTGGTCGGTGTCGCGCTTCCAGGCGTTCATGACGAAGGCGTCGTTGACGGAGATGATGGCGATGGTGTCGACGCCCTTGTCCTTGATGGCGTAGGCGTTGAGGAAGATGCTCGGCAGATGCATTTTGTGGCAGGTGCCGGTGTAGGCGCCGGGCACCGCGAACAGCGCCACCTTCTTGCCCTTGAAGATATCGTCGGTGGTCTTCACCTGCGGGCCTTCCGCCGTCATCACGCGGAATTTCGCCTCGGGCAGCTTGTCGCCAGTCTGGATCGCCATCGTCAGTCTCCCTGAAATCGATCCCGCTTTTTAGACTGTGCGGCGGGCCTGCACAATATTGCCGGCAGGGAAAGCGGCGAAGGTTGCGGCCCTTCACCTTGATGTCATCAGCCGGAAAAGCCGCCATTGTCGAGGAAGGCCTGTTCTTCCTCGGTGGTCGGGCGTCCGAGGACGCGGTTGCGATGGGGGAAGCGGCCGAACCGGCGGATAATGTCGGCGTGCTCCCGCGCGTATTTCAGGTTCTCGGCATTGTCGGCGTCCTGAAACAGCGCAATGCAGTGCAGCTGGTCGGGCAGGTGCTCGGAATGCATGAAGGGCATGTAGAGGAATTCGAGCAGGGCAGGATCGATCCGGCGATCCGCGCCCCGATCGATGGCGCGGCGGGCAATTTCGCGCGCCAGCTCGTCGCTGGAGAACGTCCTGGGATCGCCGCGAAACATGTTGCGGGGGAACTGATCGAGCACGATGACGAGCGCGAGTGCGCCGTCGTCGCTTGCCTCCCATGACGCGAGCTCGCCGGCGGCCGCCTGCTGCCAGAGGGCGAGAAAGCGGCGCCTGACCTCCGCGTCGAAAGCCTCGCTGCGCTTGTACCAGCGCTCGCGGCCGGCCTCGCGCCAGAAGGCGAGAATGCCGGCCGGCTTGATGTCGCCGACCTCAGTCATGACTCAAAGGCAGCCTTACGCCGCCTCCGCCTTCTTCTCGTCGCGGAGCTGCCGGCGCAGGATCTTGCCGACGTTGGTCTTCGGCAGGTCGGTGCGGAATTCGATGTGCTTGGGCACCTTGTAGCCGGTGAGCTGCTCGTGACAGAACTTGATCACGGCTTCGGCGGTGAGGTTTTGGTCCTTCTTCACCACGAAGGCCTTCACCGCTTCGCCCGATTTGGAATCGGGGATGCCGATCACGGCGCATTCGAGCACGCCCGGATGGCTCGCGATCACTTCCTCGATCTCGTTCGGGTAGACGTTGAAGCCGGAGACCAGGATCATGTCCTTCTTGCGGTCCACGATCTTGGTGTAGCCCTTCTCGTCCATCACGCCGATGTCGCCGGTGCGGAAATAGCCGTCCGCGGTCATCACCTTGGCGGTCTCTTCCGGCCTGTTCCAGTAACCCGACATCACCTGCGGGCCCTTGGCGCAGATCTCGCCCGCCTGGCCGAGCGGCACTTCATTGCCGTCGTCGTCGCGGATGGAAATATTGGTCGAGGGCACGGGGATGCCGATCGAGCCGGAGAAATCGTTCGTAGTTGCCGGATTGCAGGTCAGCGTCGGCGAGGTTTCCGACAGGCCATAGCCTTCGGCGATGAAGCAGCCGGTCACCGCCTTCCACTGCTCGGCGACGGGGCGCTGCACGGCCATGCCGCCGCCGTTGGAGATCTTCAGCTTGGAGAAGTCGAGCTTCTTGAAGTCCGGATGGTGCATCAGGCCGTTGTACAGCGTGTTGACGGCCGGGAAGCTGTTGACCTGGTACTTCGCCAGCTCCTTGACGAAGCCCACGATGTCGCGCGGGTTGGGGATCAGGAGATTGCAGCCGCCGGCGCGCACCGCGAGCAGGTAGCAGGCCGTCAGCGCGAAGATGTGATAGAGCGGCAGCGCGCAGACGATCATCAACTGGTCGACATGCGGAGGCGCGGCGAGCGCCGGCTGGAGCCAGGCATCGTTCTGCAAGACGTTGGCGACGATGTTGCGGTGGAGCAGGGTCGCGCCCTTGGAGACGCCGGTGGTGCCGCCGGTATATTGCAGGAAGGCGACGTCGCCCGGCGACAGTTTCGGCTTGTTGAATGTCAAGCCGCGGCCGGCCGACAGCGCGTCGTTAAAGGACACCGCGCCCGGCAGCGACCAGGCCGGTACCATTTTCTTGACGCGGCGGACGACGAGGTTGACGATCACGCCCTTGAAGCCGAGCAGGTCGCCCATGCTGGCGACGATGACGTGCTTTACCGATGTCTTAGTGATCACCTGCTCGACGGTGTGGGCAAAGTTCTCCAGCACGATGATGGCTTCGGCGCCGGAATCCTTGAGCTGATGCTCGAGCTCGCGCGGCGTGTAGAGCGGATTGACGTTGACCACCGCAAAGCCGGCCCGCAGCACCGCGGCGGTGGCGATCGGGTATTGCAGCACGTTTGGCATCATGATGGCGACGCGAGCGCCGCGCTGGAGTCCGCGGCCTTGCAGATAGGCAGCCAGCGCAACCGACATCTGGTCGAGGTCGCGGTAGCTGATCGACTTGTCCATGCAGATGAACGCCTTGCGGTCGGCGAACTTGGCGAAGCTCTCCTCCAGAAGGTCGACCAGCGATGCGTATTGCGTCGGCTCGATATCGGCGGGCACGCCGGGCGGATATTGCTTAAGCCAGATGCGCTCCATGGAAACTCCCCTCTCCTACATCAGAGCCCGTTGTATCTCGGGCTTGCCTCATTACCGCCAGTATCGAGCCTGCCGGAACGGGTGGCAAGCCGTCGAGGCTTAGGGCAAAGGTCGGAGAGTGGCTACTGGAATCGTCGCAAAACCGCGCTGCCGCAGGTGCGAAGCGCCGGCTTCGGTTTAATTCGCAGGGGCGTTAACTGTTGTTGGCCGGCTTGGCGGGAGGCTTGGTCGCGGCCTTGGGCTTGGCGGGTTTTGCCGCCTGATCGCTATTTGCGGCGGGTTTCGCCGCCGCATCGGGCTTCGCCGCGGCATGCTTGGTCCCGGCGGGTTTGGCTGCGGTCTTGGTGTCAGCCTTTGCGTCACCCTTCACATCACCCTTGGCGCCTGGCTTCGCTGCCGCCGTCTTGGTGTCCTTCGGCTTATCAGCCGCCTTGTCGGCTGCGTCGGGTTTCTTGGCGACACGCGACTTCTTGCCACGCGCCTTCGGCGTGGCCTGCTGGTCGGCATCGGCTGCGACCGCGGCGATCAGGGCAGTGCCGGTGCGGGTCGGGCCGGTATAGACCAGCACGGGCTCGGCTGCCGCCGGCGCCGAGGCCATCAGCTCGGAGGCCTTCATCAGGGGCGGCTGAAGCCCGGCGGTGAAGAAGGTCACCTGGGCTTCGCCGCCGGTGGCGGAGGCCGATCCGGTCGTGCCGCCATTGGCCGCGATCAGGGCATCGTCGTCGTCGCTCGCCGGCCGCTTGCGATGGCCGCCGCACATGTCGTCGCGCAGGTTCGGCGGCGAGGCGTCGACCGGCACGAGGTTTTCGACGGTGCCGAGCGAGGGACGCAGCCACGACAGATTGTCCTGGCTGAAGCCGCGCTCCAGGAGCTGCGCCGCCTTCACCGCGCGCGCCGTTCCGGAATTGGCGCCGAGCACAACGGCGATCAGCCGGCGGCCGTTACGTGTGGCCGAGGCGACGAGATTGTAACCGGAAGCGCAGATGAAGCCGGTCTTGAAACCGTCGGCGCCGGGATAGCGGCCGATCAGCTTGTTGAAATTCCCGGTGACACGCTTGCCGAAACGGATCGCCGGAATGTGCACGAAGTATTCGTATTCCGGCAGGTCGCGCAGGAACGAGCGTGCGAGAATGCCGAGATCCCGCGCGGACGTGATCTGACCATCGGCGGGCAGGCCGTTCGGATTGACGTAGCTCGTCTGCGTCATGCCGAGCTTCTTGGCGGTATCGTTCATCATGACGGAGAAGCCGTCGATCGATCCGCCGACGCCTTCGGCGAGTACCACGGCCATGTCGTTCGCCGACTTGACCATCATCATCTTCAGCGCGTTGTCGACGGTGAGCTGTGTTCCGGGGCGGAACCCCATTTTCGACGGCGACTGCGAGGCCGCTGTCGGCGACACCGTGAGCAGCGTGTCGAGCGTGAGCCTGCCGTCCTTCACCGCCTTCAACGTGACATAGGCGGTCATGATCTTGGTGACGGATGCCGGATACCAGGGAATGGTCGCGTTATCCGCCTGCAACACCTTGCCGCTGTCGGCTTCGATCAGCAGCAGCGCTTCGGCGCTCGCCGCGCGCGGCGCGAGCAGCGCGGCGCATGCGAGGGCCGCGGCGAACAGGTTGAACAGGGATTTGCGAAGCAGCGGGCGAAAGGCGTGCACTATCCGATTCCGGTCCTTGGAGATCCGCCGGTTCCGGACGGTTCTCGTGATCTGAGTTTCGGGTTTTGAATTCCGGCGCCGCCGCTTGCGGCGTCGCAAACCTATACCGGCTCCTGCGTCGAGAATAGGGGTTTCGGCGCGGTATTCCGCAATGAAATAGGCCGAATTTCGGCGGTCCTGCGGGGACTTGCTAGGGGGATTTGGCTGCAGTCGCGATAGTCTCGGCCGCCGTCACGCTGGCCCGTGTGTTGGCTCGTGACTGTTCCTGCACCATGAACTGGGCCCTGGCGAGCTCGGCAAAATGGCCGCCTTTGGCCACGAGTTCATCGAAAGTTCCGCTTTCGGTCACGCGCCCGTTCTCGAATACCAGGATCCGCGTGGCGTTGCGGATGGTGGCGAGGCGGTGGGCGATCACGAAGGTGGTGCGGCCCCTCATCACTTCGTCGAGAGCGGCGTTCACCTTGACCTCGGTAACGGCGTCGAGCGCACTGGTCGCCTCGTCCAGGATCAGGATCGGCGGGTCCTTCAGCAGCGCACGCGCGATCGACAGCCGCTGCCGTTCGCCGCCGGAGAGCATGCGGCCGCGCTCGCCGGCATTGGTCTCGAACCCGCCGCTGCGCTCGATGAATTCGAGCGCCTGTGCGCGCTCGGCCGCCTTGCGCATCTCGGCTTCGGTCGCATCCGGCTTGCCGACGCGCAAATTCTCCGCGATCGAGCGGTTGAACAAGAGCGCTTCCTGGAACACGACGCCGATGTTTCGCCGCAGCGAGGTCAGTGTAACGCGCGCACGTCCATGCCGTCGATCCTGATGAAGCCGGATTGCGGATCGAAGGCGCGATGCAACAGCGCAATCGCGGTGGACTTGCCGGCGCCGGTCGGGCCGACCAGCGCGACGGTCTGGCCGGGCAGCGCGGTGAAGGAGAGGTCCTCGACCGCCGGCCGCTTGCCGTCATAGGAGAAGGTGACGTCGTTGAACTCGACGAGGCCGGACAGGCGTCCGGCATCGATCGCGTCGGGACGGTCGTGGACCGCCGGCACGGCATCGAGCACGTTGAAGAATTCGCGCAGGCGCGGCGCTTCCATGAACACGTTGTTGATGAAGCTCACGACCTGCTCGAGCTTCTGGATCAGCAGCGTCGCAAAGCTCACGAACATCACGATCTCACCGACCGAGGTCAGCCCCTGGTCGTGCAGGGCGATGCCGAGCGTGAAGATCGCGAGCACAGTGATGGTGGTGGAGGCGCGCGTGATGACGGTGACGAGCGCCCACCAGGACAACACCGGCATCTGGGCTTCGAGCAATTGATTGGCGACCGAGCGCAGCCCCTGCACCTCGGATTCGACACGCACGAAGCTCTGCACCAGCGCGACGTTGCCGAGCGCGTCGGAGGCACGCGCGGAGAGCTCGCTGTAGTGCTCCTCGACCGCCATCTGCATGCCGAAGGTCCGGCGCACGACGAAAGTCGTCAGCGCCGTGAAGACGATGCAGAGTACGAACAAGAGGATCGCGAGCCGCCAGTTCAGATAGAGCGACAGCGGCAGCAGCACCACGACCGAGAGGATCGCGGCAAAGTGCTCGCGGAAGAAGCCGAGCCACAGCCGCCACAACGCATCGGTGCCGTTGAGCATCACCTTCATCAGCCGGCCCGAATGGGTGCCGGAGTGGAAGGTCAGCGGCAGCTGCAGAATGTGCTCGAAATAGTCGGTCAGCACCGCCTGGCGCTGGCGGTGGGACAGCCGGTCGGCTTGCAGCGCAACGAGCGCGCTGCATGCGATGGTGAACAGCCCGAACGCGACCCAGGCAGCCAGGAAGGGCCATGCCGAGCTCGAACCGGCGACTGACTTGCCCGAGAGCACGTCGACGATGCGGCCGAACAGGACGGGCTCGGCGAATTGCGAGGCGGCGAGCAGGAGATTGGCAAACGCCAGCAGCCAGCCCAGCCGCGCCTCCTTGCCGAGCAGCTCGAGAACGCGGGTGTAAAGGCTGAAAATGGACATGCGGACCGGTAACTCGGGCGGATAACGGGGCCCGTATTCTAAGCAGGGATCGCTCGCGAGATACAGCGGAAGCTAGCGGTTTTGCTCAATTGATCAGCCGCCCTGCGACCGGCGGCAGGAACCGGTCGTCGAAGATGTCGCCCGCGGCCGGCCGCTTGCGAAATTTGAAGTCCTGGGCGATCTGGTCGATCGAGCGGTCCAGCCGCGCCGGGTCGATGCCGCCGAGGCCGTTGCGCTTGACCTCGTCGGTCAGGATGTTGTCGACGAGCACGGTGCGCAGGCGCTCCAGTTCGAGGTCGCGGTCGCCGTCGTCGATACGGCTCGCGGCCTCGTCCGCCGCACGGGCGGGCTCTTTGACGGTCGCGTTGATACCGGCGATCAAGGCGCGGACAAATCCCCTCAGCGCGTCCGGCTTCGCCGCGGCGAAAGCGGGGTTGGCCACCACGGCAAAGCCATAGGCTTCGCAGCCATAGTCGGCATAGCGCAGCACCACGAGATCGTCGCCGGGCACGCCGCGGTCGCGCAGGTTCACCGCCGAGAGATAGCTGAAGCCGGCGACGGCATCGACTTGCCCCGCGGACAGGATCGGCTCGCGCACCGCCGCGCTCATCTTGTGGAATTTGATGCGCGACACGTTGATGCCGTTCTGCTGCGCCAGTGCCGGCCACAGCCGCATCGACAGATCGCTGTCGGCGACGCCGACGGTCTTGCCGTCGAGATCGGGCAACAGGTGGATGCCGCGGCTCCTGCGCGCGACGATCGCGTAGGGCGCGCGGTTGAACAGCACGAACACCGCCTTGAGCGGCGCCGCCTCGTCCTTGTCGCGAAAGCGGATCAGCTCGTTGATGTCGACGAGCGCGAGCTCGCTGTCGCCCTTGGCGACGCGCGCGAGCGTCTCCGGGGACCCGGGCGCGGTGTTGAAGGAGACGTTGAGGCGCTCGGCGCCGAATTTGCCGTCCTTCGCGGCAAGGAAGAACGGCGCCATGCTCGCATCGATCGGGCGGTCGAAGGTGAAGTGGATCGCGACGGAGGGCACGGCGGTCTCCGCCGCGGTGACGTCGCGTGCGGTCAGTGTCGCAAGCGAGATCGAGAGCGCCAGCAGGCAACGAGAAATGATCGTCTTGAATTCTGACATCAGTTGCGCCGGTCCCGCATTGTTGTGGTTTCGTGACGCTCGCAGCGCCGGCCGGCGACGAGCCTGCGCGCGCCAATATGAACGGCGGATGAGCGGTGGTTGCGTCACGATTACGCAACCCCGTTCAGCTTGTGTTGGGGTTCGGGAACCCAACATGGGACGTGGGTGTTTGAAAGACATGAGCCTGTCTGCGCAGGCACCATTCGAGGTCCCAAGGAGGGTCCAGGACATGTTCGACCGATTTTCGAGACTGGCCGGCCGCAAGGCCGTTCTCGCCACCGCTGCGGTGCTGGCGCTGACTGCGGTCGCTCCGACCGCCTCATACGCCGGCGGCCGTCACTGGCGTGGTGGTGGTGGTGGCGCAGCGGCTGCCGCAGCCTTTGCCGGCATCGTCGGCACCGGCCTTGCCATCGCCGCGACCCGCAATGCCTATGCCTATGACAACGGGCCCTATTATGGCGGTTATGGCGGTCCGGCCTATTACAGCGGCCCTGCCTATTACGGCGACGGCCCCTATTACGGTCCGGGCCCGAACTACCAGTATCAGCGCTACGGCGGCACCGCCCCCTCCGAGCTCTGCGGCCAAGGCTATTACACCAACTGCTACTAGCCTTGACGACGAGCCTTGAAGACCAGCCCTGGCGACCAGACCTTGGCTACCAAGGGTTGACCAAAACAGGCCGTCGCACTTGCCGCGCCGGCCTGTTTTTTGCTTTAATTGCCGGGCGTTAACGCGTTCGCCATTGGTTTAGAGTAGTTTTGAGTACCATGAGTGATTCGCTTGAGCGGCTATATCTGGCTGTGCTCGCGGCCAGAGACCTTGATCCGGCAACATCGCGCACCGCCCGGCTGTTTCAGCGTGGCCCCTCCAAAATGGCGAAGAAACTGGCCGAAGAGGCCATTGAGGTCGTCATCGATGCCGTCAATGGCGACACCGATGCCGTGGTCCGGGAAAGCGCCGACCTGCTCTACAACCTCACCGTGCTCTGGGCCTCGGCCGGCGTGCGCCCCGAGGACGTCTGGCGCGAGATGACGCGGCGGGAAGACATGCTCGGCATCGCCGAGAAGCTGCCGAAGTCGGCGATGAAGCTGCCCAAAGTTGCGTCACCGCGCGTCGCCGCGAGGCGGCCAATTGTCGCGCTCGAGGGCCGTACGGCGCGCAAGCGCCACTAGAACCGTCATAATTCGCCTCAATCTCGGCATGGACAAATCCGTCCCATGGTGCTTCATCGCGGCGCCATGCTGAAACGTATCTACGACTGGTGCATCGACGCCGCCCACAAGCCCTACGCGCTCTGGATCATGGGAGCCGTGGCTTTCGCCGAAAGCTCCTTCTTTCCGGTTCCGCCGGATGTGATGCTGATCCCGATGTCGCTGGCGCGCCCGCAGCGCGCCTGGGTCTACGCGGCGGTCTGCACCGCGACCTCGGTGCTCGGCGGCCTGCTGGGCTACGCCATCGGTGCGCTGCTGTTCGACTCGGTCGGCCACTGGCTGATCCAGGTCTATGGCCTCGGCGACAAGGTCGATGCCTTCCGCGCCTCCTATGCGGAGTGGGGTGCGGTGATCATCCTGCTCAAGGGGTTGACGCCGATCCCCTACAAGCTCGTCACCATCACCTCGGGCTTTGCCGGCTACAATATCGGCCTGTTCGTCCTGTGCTCGATCGTCGCGCGCGGCGGACGCTTCTTCATCGCCGCGATCCTGCTCAACCGCTATGGCGACTGGATCCGGGTTCGGATCGAGAAGCATCTCGGTCTGTGGGTTGCGCTCGGTGCCGCCGTGCTGGTGCTCGGCTTCGTGGTGGCGGTCAAGCTGATCTAGAGAATGATCCGGACCCGAAGGGCCGCGTCAGCGCAAAGCGTGAAGCGGTTTTGCGGATAGATCATGCTCGACGGATAACGCATCCGCAGCGCTTTGCCGCTGCGCCGGCTTCGGCTACGGTTGCCGTCATGATGGTTCGATCCGGCAATCCGGCCGTGCGGCTTGGGACGCTGACGTCAGCAGTGCTGCTGCTCCTGCTGGGTGCGGGCGGGACTGGATGGCCGCAATCCGCGCCGCCGGCGCTCGGCTTGCAGGAGCAGGGGCCGCAGGCTGCTCCGCCACCATCGACGCCTGCCCCGCCGGCGGGCGGGGAAAATCCCGGGCTGATCAACGAAATGGGCAAGCTGTTCGACAAGCTGCCCTCGATCCTGCCGCCGATCAAAAGTCCGAGCGAGACCATGAATGACCTGTCGCGGCTGGCCACGCCCTCGACCATGGTCTCGGGGCGCGTGGCCTGTCCGGTCTCGTCGAACGGCGCGCCGGATTGCAAGCAGGCCGCCGACCAGCTCTGCCAGGGCAAGGGCTACAAGCAAGGCAAGAGCCTCAACGCCGACTCCGCCGAGAAATGCTCGGCCAAGGTTCTCATCCCGGGCAGGCAACGCAAACCGGACGACTGCCGCACCGATACTTTCGTGACCAGCGCGCTGTGCCAGAACTGACGTGACGACGCCGCGCGCGAGCAACCAGGAGCGCCCATGAGCCGTACGGAGCAGGATTTCCTCGGACAGCGTGAGATCGCCGACGATATTTACTACGGCGTCCAGACCATCCGCGGGAAGGAGAACTTCCACATCACCGGCATTCCGATGAACCAGGAGCCTTACTTCGTGAAGGCGCTGGGTTACGTGAAGAAGGCCGCGGCGATGGCCAATCGCGATCTCGGCGTGATCGACGCCAGGGTGGCCGATGCGATCATCCTCGGCTGCGACCGCGTGATTGCCGGCGACATGATGGATCAATTCGTCACCGACTTCATCCAGGGCGGCGCCGGCACCTCGACCAACATGAACGCCAACGAGGTGATCGCCAACCTCGCGCTGGAATCGCTGGGCTTCAAGAAAGGCGACTACCAGCACGTCAGCCCGAACGATCATGTGAACTACGGCCAGTCGACCAACGACACCTATCCGACCGCCTTCCGCCTCGCGCTGATCCTGCGGCTCGAGAGCTACATGACGGCGCTGCGCCAGCTCCAGGAGGCGTTCTTCGCCAAGGGCCGTGAGTTCGACCGCGTGCTGAAGATGGGCCGTACGCATCTTCAGGACGCCGTGCCGATGTCGCTCGGCGCCGAATTCCGCGGCTGGGGTACCACCATGGGCGAGGAGGTCGATCGTATCTCCGAGGCACGGGCGCTGCTGCGCGAGATCAATCTCGGCGCGACCGCGATCGGCACCTCCGTCACCGCGGCGCACGGCTATCCCAAGCTCGCCGTCCGGCATCTGAGCGCGCTGACCGGCATCGACTTCATTCTCGCCGGCGACCTCGTCGAAGCGACCTCGGACACCGGTGCCTATGTGCAGCTCTCCGGCGTGCTCAAGCGCACGGCGAGCAAGCTGACAAAAATCTGCAACGACATCCGGTTGCTGGCTTCGGGCCCGCGCGCCGGCTTCAACGAGATCAACCTGCCGCAGCTCCAGCCGGGCTCCTCGATCATGCCGGGCAAGGTCAATCCCGTGATCCCCGAGGTCGTCAACCAGACCAGCTTCCTCGTCATCGGCCTCGACACCACGGTGACGCTTGCCGCGTCCGCCGGCCAGCTCCAACTCAATGTGATGGAACCGGTGATCTCGTTCGCGCTGTTCTTCTCGATCCGCACCATGGAGCGCGCGGTCAACAGCCTGCGCGAGAACTGCGTCGTCGGCATCACCGCCAACGCGGAGCACACCCGCAACATGGTGCTGAACTCGCTCGGTATCGTCACGGTGCTGAAGCCGCTGCTCGGCTACAAGCAATGCGCCGAGATCGCGCGCGAAGGTTACAAGAGCGGCAAGTCGCTGCACCAGATCGTGGTGGTCGAGCGCAAGCTGCTGACGCAGGAGAAGTGGGACGAGATGTTCTCGTTCGAGCGGCTGATCAATCCGGACCTGATTGCGTGATGTCTCATGGTCATTCCGAGGCGGGCGAAGCGTCGAGCCCGGAATCCATTTCGCCCACGCGTGCGGAGGTCAGACGGATACTGGGCTCGCGCCTTTCGGCGCGCCCCGGAATGACGGAAGAGGAATTCCGCGGCTTGGAATTGCGGTAACGGCATCTTCCGCGGCGGCAAAACGCAATACTTGACAGTGGAAAGATTGCCTTGTTGGTATGGCTCCCAACTTCGATTTGACCGCCAATAGAGGATCGTTTCGCGATGTCCATGCCTGCCTTGTTCAAAGGGCGCCTGTCGATCCCCGTGATCGGCTCGCCGCTCTTCATCATCTCGGTGCCCGATCTCGTGATCGCGCAGTGCAAGGCGGGTGTCGTCGGCTCGTTTCCGGCGCTGAACGCGCGGCCGCCCGAGTTGCTCGACGAATGGCTGGCGCGGATCACCGAAGAGCTCGCGGCCTATGATCGCGCGCATCCCGACAGGCCGTCGGCGCCGTTCGCGGTCAACCAGATCGTGCACAAGTCGAACAACCGGCTCGATCACGACATGCAGCTCTGCGCCAAGTACAAGGTGCCGATGATCATCTCCTCGCTCGGCGCGCGCGAGGAACTGAACCAGGCCGTTCACGGCTGGGGCGGCATCGTCTTCCACGACGTGATCAACCAGAAATTCGCGCACAAGGCGATCGAGAAGGGCGCCGACGGCCTGATCCTGGTCGCGGCCGGCGCCGGCGGCCACGCCGGCGTGATCTCGCCGCTTGCCTTCGTGGCGGAAACGCGAAAGTGGTTCGACGGCCCGATCGCGCTGTCGGGCGCAATCGGCAACGGCAAGGCGATCCGCGCCGCGCGCATCCTCGGCGCCGACTTCGCCTATATCGGCTCGGCCTTCATTGCGACCAAGGAAGCCAACGCTGTCGAGAAGTACAAGGAGATGATCGCGGGGTCGACGGCCGACGACATCGTCTATTCCAACCTCTTCACCGGCGTGCACGGCAATTATCTGAAGCCCTCGATCCTCGCCGCCGGCATGGATCCGGAGAACCTGCCGACGTCCGATCCGTCCAAGATGAATTTCGGCACCGATGCCTCGGGCGAGCGCGCCAAGCCGAAGGCCTGGAAGGAGATCTGGGGCTCGGGTCAGGGCATCGGCAGCGTCGACCAGGTTCTGCCTGCCGCCGAGCTGATCGCGCGCTTCAAGAAGGAATACGACGAGGCGATCGATCCGCCGTTGTGAACGGCGGCTATTGCGTATTGCAGCGCGCGTATCTTTCCTCCGTCGTGCTGGACAAGCGCAGCGGAGCGGAGCGCAGATCCAGGACCCATTACCCCAGGGAGTAGTTTGGCGAAGACTCGGAGTTGAGAGTTGCGCGCCACAACTTCTCCCTGGGGTAATGGGTCCTGGCTTTCGCCAGGACGACACTGTCATTGGAACTCCGAGCGTCTCAGCCAACAGAGATCTGCACCATGCCCCCGATCTACCGTGTCGACGGCAACAGTGTCGTCACCAGCCCTGACGCTGCGGGTCCGTGGGACCGGCGCATGCAGCATGGCTCGGCGCCGGCATCGCTGGTGACGTGGGCGGCCGAGCGTATTCCGACGCCTGTTACGATGGACATCGCGCGCGTCACCATCGATCTGATGCGCCCGGTGCCGGTGGCGCCGCTCACGATCAAGACCGAGGTCTTGCGCGAGGGCCGCAAGATTCAGCTCTGCGAAATCAAGCTGCTCGCCGACGGCGTGCAGGTCGTGGGCGCCACAGTGCTGAAGATCAGGCGTCAGGCGCAGGCGCTGCCGGATGACGTCAAGGAAGTCCCGCTCACGCTGCCGTCACCGGAGGATTCGCTGGTCGAGGACGGTCATGCCGCCACCAGCCCGTTCGTGCGCTCGGTCTCGATGCGGGCCGCGCGCGGCCGCTTCGGCCAGGCCGGTGCGGGCGCGATCTGGTTTCGCGTCGACCATCCCCTGATCGAGGGCGAAGCGATCTCGCAGGCCATGCGCGCCGTGGTCGCCGCCGACTTTTCCAACGGCACCGCCTCGACGCTCGACTTCCGCGCCTGGACCTACATCAACGCCGATCTCACCGTGAGCCTTGCGCGCCAGCCGGTCGGCGAGTGGATCCTGCTCGACGGCGACTCCTGGATCGGCCCTGATGGCGCAGGACTCGCCATGGCGCGGCTGGCGGATCGGCAGGGCTATTTCGGTCGCGCGGTGCAGAGTTTGGTGATCGAGAAGCGGTGAGCGTGACGGCAAGCGCCGTGATCGCTGCTTGAGCTGAAGGAACGGCAGACTTCCGCCGCCGCGGAAGGGATGCCCTGGTCGCGAGCCTCTTCTCTTGTCCGGAGGTCTCTGTTCGACGCCAGCGTCCTGCCTGTTCAACTGCCGTAGACGATCTTGATCTCCCACAGCAGGACAACAATAGCCGTGATCAACGTGATCGCGGCCAACGCACTTTCCAAGGAAGCGACTCTCATTTGATACTCCGCTTCCCAGCCCCATCAGCGGTCTAGTTGATTCGTTGATTCGCCCGCAATCGCGCGGACGGCGTGCCTGAAAAGTCCCTTCCGCGCTGTTGTTCGCCAGTCACAGCGACACCGTAAAATCCCGGGGTCGGGCGCGGGGGCCTGCACGGTGCCGCCTGCCACAAGTTGCAGATCGAGACGACTACCCCACCATCCGGTCCCGCCCGCTCCAGAATCCCGCGCGCAGCACCTTCTTGTCGACCTTGCCGACGCCGGTCATCGGCAATTGCTTGACGAACTGGATCTGCTTTGGCGCATGCGCCGAACCTTTCCGCGTCTTCACGAAATTGATCAGCTCGTCCGGATCGGGCTTTGCGCCTTCGCGCGGCACCACGATGGCGGTGACGGCTTCGCCCCATTTCTCGTCGGGGATGCCGACGACCGCGACCATCGCGACATCGGCGTGCTGCGACAGCACGTCCTCGACCTCGCGCGGAAAGATGTTGAAGCCGCCGGAGACGATCATGTCCTTCTTGCGGTCGAGGATGAACATGTAGCCGCGCTCGTCCTTGCGCGCGATGTCGCCGGTGTGGACCCAGCCGTTGTTCAGCGTCTCGGCGGTGATGTCAGGCCGCCTCCAGTATTCCGCCATCACATGCGGGGCGCGCACGCAGATCTCGCCGGCCTCGCCCGTCTTCACCTCCTGGTCGTTGTCGTCGAGGATCCTGACCTCGCAGGCCGCGATCGGGAAGCCGCAGGACAGGAACAGTTCGGGCGTCCGGGGATCATGGTCCTTCTTGCGCAGCACCGAGATCGGATAGCATTCGGTCTGGCCGTAGAGCTGCGAGAACACCGGCCCGATCCGTTCGATGCCCTCGATCAGCCGGCTCGGCGACATCGCGGAGGCACCGTAGAGCACGAGCTCGAGCGAGGAGAGGTCGGTCCTGCTCAGAGCGGGATGATCGAGCAGCACATAGATCATGGTGGGCACGAACAGCGTGAAGTTGATGCGCTCGCGCGCGATGGTCGCCAGCACGGCCTCGGGATCGAAACCCTTCAGCATGTGCACGGTGCCGCCGCGCATCAGGGTCGGCAGCACCTTGGTGCCGGCGACATGGCTGATCGGGGCGACCGCGAGATAGCGCGCATCTTCCGGGATTTCGAAGTCGGCGAGGATCGCGGCGGCAGCCCCGGCATTTTCGCGGTGGTAGCGCAGCGCGCCCTTGGATTTGCCGGTCGTGCCGCCGGTGTAGTTCAGCGTGGAGAGATCGTCAGGGCCGGCGAGGCAATGAGCGCTGGCATGGCCTTCGATCTCGATCGCCTGCAACAGGTCGACGCCATAGCCGGCCGGCCCCGTGGTGAAGACCGCCTTGAGCCGGCTCGCACTCGCGGCAAGCTCGCCGCCGCGATCGCGGAACGCGGCCGCATCGACCACCAGCACCTCGGCCTCGGAATCCTCGAGTTGGAACAGCTGGTCTCCCCGCGATCCCAGTGGATGCAGCCAGGTGACGCAAAACCTCGACAATTGCGCTGCGACACCCGCGCACCAGGTGTCGGCGCGGTTCGCAGTGAGGAAGGCGACGCGCGCGCCGGGCTGCACTCCAAGCCGCATGAACACGCCCTGGATGCGCCCGATCAGGTCGATGGTGCCCTGATAACTCAGCGATCCGCCAGGCCAGGCGAACGCGGTGCGGCCGGGATAGCGCGCCAGCGCCCGCAGCGCCTGTGCGCAAGTCGGGGACGATGCGTGGAGCGGATCTGACATATGTTTCCTCGCTGCTTTGTCATCGGCTTCTGGCGTGCCAATGTTTGCCGTAACGCTAGCACAGGGAATGCGGGATGGAACGACACAGCCCGCGCGAGGGAGGCATGCGTGACGTCTGATCGACTGCAACGTTTCCGCGATCGCCTGGCACTGCCGCTGATCGCCGCGCCGATGTTTCTGGTGTCGGGTGTCGAGCTCATGGTCGCGGCCTGCCAGAGCGGCGTGATCGGCAGCTTTCCCAGCGCGAATTGCCGTAGCGCGGAACAGCTCGACGAATGGCTCCGCGAGATCGAAGCGCGGCTGCGCCGGCATGAAGATCAAGCCGGCCGCAAGGCGGCGCCGCTCTGCCCAAACCTGATCGTGCACCGCTCCAATGCGCGGCTGGAGCAGGATCTCGCGGTGCTGCTGCGGCACAGGCCGGAGATCGTCATCACCTCGGTCGGCTCGCCCGCGCCAGTGCTCAAGCCGCTGCATGACGCCGGTGCGCTGGTGTTGGCGGATGTCGCCTCGATCCGCCACGCCGAACGTGCGGCGGAAGCAGGTGCCGATGGACTCGTGCTGCTCACGGCGGGCGCGGGCGGGCAGACCGGCTGGCTCAATCCGTTCGCCTTCGTCCGCGCGGTGCGCGCATTCTACGATGGCATCATCGTGCTCGCGGGCGGCATCAGCGATGGCCGCGCGCTGCATGCCGCGGAAGTGCTCGGCTGCGATCTCGGCTACATGGGCACGAAGTTTATCGCGACGCGCGAGAGCATGGCGGATGATCGTTACAAACGGATGCTGGTCGAGAGCAGCGCCGACGACATCCTGCTGACCACCGCGTTCACGGGGCTTCAGACCAGCATGCTGAAGCCGTCGATCGTCGCTGCGGGGCTTGATCCCGACGACCTGCCGGCGCGCGGGGCGATCGACATCGCCAAGGACATCGACGTCAACGCGCGCGAGAACCGGCCAAAGCGCTGGCGCGATATCTGGAGCGGCGGGCACTCGACCTCCGGCGTGACCGATGTGCTCGCGGTTGACGATCTCGTCGCGTCGACGCTCGCGGAATATCGCGCGGCGGGTGGGCGGTAGGCTCCTCTCCCTCTCCCCGTATGAACGGAGCGAGGGAGACCAGGTGCCGTCGCATCGATCACAGTTAATCCTGCATGGCTCGATTCCCCCTCACTTAACGGCAGATTAACCATCGCCCGCCCAGAATCCCCCTCAAGGCCGCCAATCAGGACCGAGAGGGACAGGCGATGGATTTCGATTTTCTCAACTCCAAGACGGCGGCTTCGCTGGACGAAATCCGCGTCCGCGTGGCCCATGCGCTGGCCCGCCACCCGCTGTGCCGCAATGTGCGCTTCGATATCGTCAGCGTCCCCCGCACCCGCCGGGGGGGCAACTGGACGGTGACGCTGCAATCGGTCGAGCCGCGCGCGGTCTGGGAGGCCTCCGAAATCGTCGCGGACATCCAGGATGCCTACGATCTGGCCTCAGCTGCTTGATTTTACTCGGCTTTTTAGTCGTGTCGCCATAGGCATGGTGATTGTCGCCGCAAAGGCACACTCAAGCCTTAATTCGTTCCTTTTTCCCGGGCACCGTTGACAACATCGTGAACCGCCCCTCCCCCTCGGAGAGACGTTTGTCCAAAGCCATCACCATCGTCGTTCTGACCTGTTTCCTCGTCCTCGGTGCCGCCACCACCGCCATTCTCGGACGCGACAGCGTGCCCAGCGTTAGCGCCGAGATGATCACCCAGGCCCCGCCGAAACCGCTCGCGACCAACCGCGCCGCCAAGGCCGACCGTCTGGTTCCGACCCTGGCGCTGGCCTCGGCCGCGATCGAGCCGGTCCAGGTGCCCGCCGACAAGCTTGGGCAGGCGCCGGTGCTGACCGAGCCGCTGCGCCAGGCCTTTGCCGCCGCCACTCCGTCCGATTTTCCGATGTCCAAGACGGGTTCATCGGCGAGCGTGAACGAGGCGCCCACGGCGGAAGCTCCCGCCGTCGAAGTCCCGGCCAAGCCGAAAGTCGTCGCCAAGCCGCAGCCGCAGAAGTCCTATTCGCTGCTCTCCGACGTTCAGATTTCGGGCATCAAGGATCGTCTGAAGCTGTCGTCGTCGCAGGAATATTACTGGCCTTCGGTCGAGACGGCGCTGCGCAACGTCGTCCGCAGGATCCAGGCGAACAAGCTGTCGAATCCGAACGCGCCGCCCGGCGCGCAGATCGATCCGAACTGCGACGAGGTCCAGCAGTTGAAGTCGGCCGCGATGCCGCTCCTGTTCCAACTGCGTGACGACCAGAAAGAGGAAGTGCGCAAGCTCGCCCGCATCATTGGGCTCGAGAAGGTCGCGCAGCAGATCTGACGCGCGGTTTCCGAAAACATCATGCTCAAACAATGAGCTGAGGCACGATGGCGAGCCATCGCGCTGAGGGAACCGCCGATATCAGGAACATCCGGCAATCTCCAGGCGTTGCCCGCTCCAAAAGAGGGAGTGGACCAATGCGCGCCTCGACAGCCTATTTCGTCGGTGCCGGAACCATCGTCGCGGCCATCGCTATTGGTCTCGGTGGCGGCATCGTCGCCGGCAACATCATGAATCCGATCGCGCCCAAGCAGGGGCCGGATGCCGGCAAGCTGGCGCAGCGCACGGAAGCGGCTATCGCGCCGGTCCAGAGCAATGCGCCGTCGGAGCGCGTGCAATATCTCACCGGCTCGCAAGCCTTCGGCACGATGATCGCCGCACCCGCGCAGGCGCGGGAGGACGCAAAGCCTGAGACAAGGCCCGACACGCAGGTCACTCCGGCGAACGCCGAGCCCCCCGCGCCGCAGCCGTCGCAATCGGCCGCGGTCGAGCCGCCGAAACCGGCATCGCCATCGCCTCCGCAGGCCGCAAAGCCCGTCGAACAGCAGGCTTCGACAGAGCCGTCCTCCTCACCTGACAACGCCTATGCCAAGGCGAGAGATTTTGACGTGAAGCGTGCCGCGTCCGAACGGCGCCGGATGGATCGCCGCGAGCGTTGGTCCGAGCGTCACCGCTATGAGTCCCGCGATCCACGCGGCATGCGCGACCGGACCGATTGGGACGACGTGGCCCGCAACATTCGCCAAGATTCAGACGCGCGCGATTACGCGGGCCGGCCGCGCGGCGGCTTCCCGCAGATCAGGCTGTTCGGCCCCGACGACGACTAGCACCTAGCCCAGGGTCGCGGTCGCTGCGCACTCGGCAATCAGGATCGTCGGCGTCTGGATGTTGCCGGAGATCATGATCGGGATCACCGAGCCGTCCGCGATATGCAAGACGTCAATGCGTCGCACCTGCAACCGCTGCGGATCGACGACGGCGAGATCGTCCATGCCCATCCGGCAGCGCCTCGTCATTCCGGGATGCGTGCGCAGCACGCAGGCCCGGAATCCATTTATCCGCGATGACCGCAGCGCGATGGATTCCGGGCTCGCGCCGTCGGCGCGCCCCGGAATGACCGCTAGCTCAGCCCCCGTGCGACTCCACCACCTTGCGGCAGCCGTCCGAAAGCTTCGACTTGTTCTCGCGCAGGCAGGCGTTCATCTGCGGCGGCTTGCCGACATGCTCGGCGCAGAATTTGCTGGCGTCGCCGCGGCAGGCCATCTGCTCCTGCAGCGTCGGACCGGATTGTGCCGCGGCGGGTAGGGCGGTGGCGGCAAGCAGCAGCGCGGCAAGAATCGAAATCTTCATAAAACACCTCTTTGGGCTTGTCGGTGGTCCCATTCGGGATCAAGCGGGCGGACCATCTCGCGAAGGCCTGGTGCCGGTCCATGCCATGTTCATGGCATCGGATCGCGCTTCTGGCCTGCGTACCCCCATCTTCATGGCATGTATCCGTACGCCGTCTTTTGCCATTCAGACTGCACGTCGGCTGCGAACCCGGTGATTGCACCGGGACGCCGAACGGGAAGCAGGAGAGCAAGATGTCGAAAAGAGCGGGAGTGCTGAGCGCCGGGCTGACGATCATGGCGCTGGCGGGTGCGGCGATGGTGTCGCTGGGCACGAGCCCGGCGCAGGCGGTGGTTTATTGCAAGACGGTCGGCGTGCCCAAGGGCTGCGTGGTGCGGCCGACGGCGGCGGTGGTGGTCGCGCCGGGAGCCCCGGTCGCGGCGGCTGCGGTCGCGACGCCCGGCGTCGGTGCGCCCGGTGTCGGCGTACGTGCCGGCACGCCGATGAATCGCGGCGGCCCGGTCAATCGCGTCGGTGTTCGCTGAGCTCTTCTTCACCTCGCCCCGCTTGCGGGGAGAGGTCGAATTCGAGCGTAGCTCGAATTCGGGTGAGGGGGACTCTCCACGAGTCTAACTGTCGCCGTCCTTGCGGAGACTCCCCCTCACCCCGACCCTCTCAGCGCGAGCGAAGCTCGTCGCGGCCCCGCAAGCGGGGAGAGGGAGAGGAAAGACTTCGGGCGACGGGATGACTTGCGGACGAACCCCCCGTCCTCCGCATGAAGATCATCCGGCCCGTTCCCTCTCTCCGTGCGTCCCACACGTTCGGGGAGGGGGGCTTTTCAGCCGGCAGCGGCGTCGCTGTCGGGAAAGATTTGCGGCAATTGCAGCCGCACCCGCGTGCCCGCGGCATCCGAGCTCAGATCGAGCACCGCGCCGCAGCGCGCGGCGCGGCTTCTCATGTTGCGCAAGCCCCGCGCGGTCTGGCTCGCGCCCGCGGCCTCGCAATTTCCGGCCAGCGCAAAACCGCGGCCGTCGTCGGTCACGCTGATCACGCCGTACGGCCCCTGGTCCGCGTCGAGCGTCTCGATCATGACCGCGATATTGCCGGCGTGCGCGTGCTTGACCGCATTGGTCACGGCCTCGTCGAGGATGCGCACGATCTGGATGACGTGCCATGGCCTGAGCTCGGGATGCAGCGGCAGGCCCTGCGGCGTCGCCACGCGCCAGTCGAGCGCGATGTCGTGCGGGCGCAATTGCATCGCCGCGCGCTCGCGCCAGGAGCCGAGCGCGAGCATGAGGTCGCCGCCGATGTCGTCCATGGAGTCGATGACGAGACGGAGATCCTTCAGCGCCGCGCGGGCGGCGTCCGTGATGGTCGCACCCTCATGGCCGCGCTCGGACAGCGCGACGATGCTGACGAGCTGGCCGCCGAGGCCGTCATGCAGGTCGCGCATCAGCCGCGTGCGCTCGTTGGCGAGCGCGGCGGCCCGGGCGCGCGCCTCCTCGCGGGCAAAGCTCGCCTTCAGCCGCTCCTCGGCCTCGCGCACGCGCGTCACGAGCTGGCCGGCAAAGCTGTCGACCTGGTTCAGCGCGCGGGCGAAGCGCCAGGTCAGGCCGGCGCCGATCGCGACCAGCATCGCCGAATAGGACAGGCGCGAGACGAAGATGCGTTCGTTGGTGACGATCTCGGACACCGACAGCATGTCGTGGACCCAGCAGGTCAGCACGATGCTCACCGCGCAGCCGAGCGTGAAGCTCGCGGCATCCTGCCGCCGCACCACCGCGGCCGCGGTGACGCAGGCCATCAGGAACAGGCAGACCCCGACCGTGGGGATGCCAAGCAGGAGAAACAGAATGCGCGGCAGTGGCGGCCCGGCGATCAGCCCGACCACGAACACGACGATGCCCGGCGCGAACAGCAGCGCGCCGTAACGCGGCCAGCGCCAGCCGAAGAACAGCACGCCGAACACGACGATCAGCGCGCTCTCGGTCGGTGCCGATGCCAGCAGCACCGCGGCAAGCCGCGACGTGGTGGCCGGCGGCACCGGCGGCGGAACGAACGCCTGCACCACGCCGAGCACCATCGCCGCCGCCAGCACGCCGTAGACCGGCTCGCGGCGCCGCATCAGCCACATGATCGCAAGGATGACAGCGAGGATGGACTGCCAGGCGGAGAACACCACCGGCAACGTGACGAACAGCAGCGTGCGTGTCTCATAGGCGGGACGCAAGGCTGCATCGGGGCCGACATAGACGGTGTCGAGAAAACCCTTCAGTGGTCCCCATACGAACAGCCGTACCGTGATCTCGTTGCCGCCGTCACGCAGCAGCGATGCGGGAATGAGCGCGATGAGCGGCGTGTTACGGTCCGGCCGGTTGGCGTTGAAATCGCGGCGGGAGTCGAGCACGACGACACCGTTGACGGCGACCTCCACCGCATTGCTGAAGCGCGGCAGGAACACCGACCATCCCGTCGCCGCATCGCCGCGCCCAACCGTGAAGGCGCCGGTGTAGAGCGGCGGATCGGCCAAAGAGTAACGCGACGAGGTGAAGTGCGGCAGCGTTACGGGACGGCTCGCGCCGTCCTCCCGCAGCGAAAATCCGCTCAAGGCAAAATCGTCGGGGTCGCTCGGCTGGAGCAGCCGCAGCCCGAGGATGGTGGCGATCACGATCAACGCCTGGAGCAGCAGGTAAGGCACGAGGCGCGCGGCCAGCAGCCGGCGCCGCGCGGGTTTGACCGGTGCCTTCGCCGCGATCTCGCTCACAGCTTGATCAGGCCCTGCTGGACGGCCTCGAACACCGCTTCGCTGCGCGTGTGGACCTCGAGCTTGCGATAGATGTTCTTGATGTGCCCGGGCACGGTCTGCCTGGACAGGCCGAGATGGCTTGCGATCTCGGCATAGCTGAAACCTTTGGCGATGCCCCAGAGGATGTCGATCTCGCGCGGGGTCAGTCTTGCGGTGTTGAGCGCGGGGCCCGGCGGCGGCTCCGCCGAATTTTGCGTTCGCCGCACGATGAAACGGGCGATCGAGGCCGAGATCGGGGAATGGCCGGCGACCAGATCGCGCACGGTGGTGGCGATATCGGTGGGGAAGGCGTCCTTGAGCAGGTAGCCGGTGGCGCCGACCGTGATCGCGGAGATCACACTCTCCTCGTCGCCGAGCGCCGAGATCACCATGATCTCGGTGTCGGGAAAGCGCTGCCGGACCTCGCGGATCAGCTCGACGCCATGGCCGTCGGGAAGCCTGAGATCGGTGAGCAGCACGCGCGGTGCCGCCTCGCCCAGCGCCGACCGGGCCTCTCCCAGCGTGCCGGCGCTGCGCACCTCGTAGCCGGCCTTGACCAGCGCATCCTGCAGCCGCCAGCAGGTCGGCGCGTCATCCTCGACGAGGAGGATGGTGATGGCGTCACCCGTCTCGCCCTGTTCGCTCATGTCCATCGTCCCGCACCGCGTGTCCCCCGCGGCGCACGGCAAGTTTACCCGCAGCAGGCACGCCGCGACACCCATAATCATGGGGGCCGCAATGAGGCGGCGTCCCGGACGCCTACTGCTTCGTCGCGGCCGGTTTGTCCGTCGGCATCGGCAGGCTCGGCAGTCGCTGCACGATGATGCGCGCGGTGCCGGCATTGTTCTTGTAGAACTGCTCATAGGGCCCCTGGACCGCGTCGAGCATCGCCGGCCGCAACGCTGCCGGCAGCAGTGCTGGGTAAATCTGCACGGCGTCGTTGACGTAGAAGAACAGATCGCCGGCGTCGGGCGCGACGAATTCGGCCACCAGCCGTCCCGACAGTTTCTGGTCCTCCCAGATCGTGCGCGCCGTGGGATCCTTCGGCACCGGGTCGAAAGGTCCGAGCTTGCTGACAGCGAGCTTGAGCGGATTGTTGTCGGGGAGCGTCTCGAACTCCTTCGTCTTGTCCAGCTGGGTCGGATACCTGCCCTTGCGCTTGTCCGCATCGTCCTCGGCCGGAATGGTCGGATTCATCCGGCGCGGCAATTCCTCGGCCGGCATGACGTTGACGGCCTGCAGCGGAATGTCGCTCATTCCCTTCGTGCCGATGCGCACCACGGGCTGGAACCAGGCGGCGCCGAACTGACGGAGCGTCGGCAGGGCGAGGTAGTGAGGCGTGAAATAGGTCATGAAGCCGTTCGTGCCGCTCATGATGGTGCGGTCGAACCAGGGATCCTCGATCTCGACCCAGACGCGGTATTTGCGGCCCTTCTCGACCGCAAGGCCGCTCCACCAGCAAAACTCCCTCGTCGCGAAGCGGCCGGGCGCATCGACCGGCTCGTCGGGCACCGGCGTCCCGGCCTCCGGCCCGGGCGTCGCGCAGATATTTCCGGTCGCGGTGCGGGCCGTGAAGACGCTGGTCGCTCCGATTAGCAGTGCGGCGTAGAAGATGATGAACAGGAAGATGCCCGGCAGCACGAGCCTGACGAAGAACCAGCGGGCCGGCCCCGCATTCAGCCGCATCCATCGGGCGAAGCGGAGCAGCATGCCGGGCTCGTCGACATGCCGCCGGCTTGCCATGCGGTGCGGCCTGCTCCAGGCCAGCCGCGCGCGTTCCTGGATGGTGTCGCGCAGCACCGTGTTCCTGCGCCAGATCAGGTAGGTGATGGCCAGGACGGTCGAGGTGGCGAACGGGTAATACAGCGTGATGTCGAGCCACGGCGCCGCATAGGATGGCAGAACGTTCCTGACGAGATTGGCGAGCGGACCCAGCACGGCGCCAACGAGCCAATCGATGGTGGCGATGACGTGCAGCACCACGGTGCCTTGCAGACCGTTATCCTTCGACACCCCGATCAGGCTGCGGGCGATCCACGGCCAGACCGCGATCACGCCGACCATGAACAGCAGCGAGAAATAGGCGACGCGCCGCCACCACACGGTGTCGCGCGTGAGCCTGGCCATTTCGGCGCTGGGCGTGTTCATGCGCGTGAAGGCTTCGGCCTCGCTTTCGCGCCGCGGGCCCTTGGCTTTCGCCAGATAGGCCTGCTTCATCACCCCGCGGGTACTGTCCGCGATGAGGTTCAGCTTGCTGCCGTCCGGCATCAGCACCAGCGCGTCCGCCGGCAGCATGATCGGCGCGTAGTCATCGCAGCCGAACAGCATGCGTTCGATGACGGCGAAGTGCACCACCGGCAGCCCGCCATTGACCTCACCGGCGAGGACCGGGCGCGGTCCGTAACGGTAGAGCACGGCGGCGCCGCTGCGCGAATCGTGCTTCGGTCCGATCGCCGATTGGTAGTCCCTGAAGTGCTCGATCTCGCCGTCCTGGAAACGGAGCTGGCCTTCGAGCTGATCGGTCATCCAGACCAGCGGCACGAAGGACAGCGTGGAATCTGGATAGCCGCCGCCGATGTCGGAATGGACGCCGGTGAACCACACCTCCTTGACCGTCTGGCCGGCCGCCAAATGGCTCTGGTCGATCCGCAGCGGATGGAAGGTGGTGCGCTCGTCGTCCAGCGCCAGCGCATGACAGATGTGCTTCACCTTGCGCGAGGGCCGGTGATTGCGGAACGAGATCGGCCAGATCGCCCAGTCGATCGCGACGCGCAGCTCCTCGATCGGGACGCCGAAGGCCTCGACCGTGTCGAACAGTCCCATGAATTCGATGTCGACGTCCTTGCGACCGTTCATCGCCGCCCGGACATCGGCGTAGGAACGGTGCCCGCAGATCGAATGATAGAGATAGAGCAGGAAATCGCGGATGAAGCGCGCGATCCAGATCGTCGGCAGGCTCTTCTTCCATGGCACGGTGTCGCGGCGGTATTCCCGCCACGCGGCCATGGCGTTGCGCCCCATCTCCTCATGCGACACCGGCGTGCCTTCGATCTCCGCCGGCACCAGGCCCTGGCTCGCGATCATGGACGCCAGCGTGCGCGCGGTGAAGGCGCCGCGGCTGAAGCCGAAGATGTAGATCTCGTCGCCCTCGCGCCAGTTCCAGCACAGGAAGCGGTAGAGCTTGCGGACGTTGGAGGGCACGCCGAAACCGGTTGCGCCGTCGAGCGCGGCGAGCGGCGCCCAGCCGGCGGTGCCGACGCCCTTGATGTAGTGGGTGATCTGGTCCGGCCGGGTGTGGTCGAGCGCCTCGTAGAGACGCCAGACGCTGGATTCCTGGGCTGTGAACGCATTGCCCGTGCCGTCGGCAAACAGCACCAGCCTGCGTTTCGACCGGGCGGCGTCGGCCGTCCCGCCGGCATTCATCCTGCTATGCGGGTGTTCCGGTCCGGCAGTATCAGCGGTCCGCGCGCCATCCTGATCTGGCATGGGCTGCTCCGGCAATTTCACGAGGAAGCGCTTCAGGCCCGAGCCGGCACTCCTCGGACTCAATCAACGATTGCGTTTATAAAATGGGATGTATTCTGCGCATAGTCCCGCTGAGGTAGCAAGCAGGAACGCGCGGTCTCGCCGCGGTCGGACGTCGCGGAATGACGGTCGCGAAAAGCATTTGGTTTTGCTGGTCGGCGTGCCGGACGGCGAGGGGAGGCGATGTCGCTCTTCGTAGGGTGGGGTAGCGTCAGCGTAACCCACCTCTTCTGCTTCGGCAGATAGGGAAGTGGTGGGTTACGGCTTCGCCCAACCCACTCTACAAGCCTACAATGTCTCCACCCGCGGCGGCGGATAGCGCCGCGCCAGTGCCGACAGCGGCAGGTGCCGCTCGCCTTCCGGCAGCTCCAGAAAGGCCAGCACGAGTGGCCGCTTCCAGTCGCCGATGCCGAAATCCATCGCCGTCCATTTCTGCGGCTCGGGGCCTTCGAGGCCCCGGACCCAGACGAAATAGCGGGGGAGGTCGTCGGAGTCGGCTTCCGTCGTGCGTCTCCTGGCCATCAAAGCTGCTCGCTGCAACACCACGTTGCTGCAGGATATAGGTATCGACTTGGCGAAGTCGAACGCCTCGACGATCGTTCGTACCGGCACGCACGCGGCCTTCTGCCGGCACAGCGCGTCCGGGAGGTCGAGGCGAGTTGCAAGCGACGTTTCTCGTCACTGCCAGAGCCGACTCTCCGCAACCCGGTTGATGTCGGCGAGCCGCCGGTCCGCGTCGGCGTTCAGATCGATGCTTGCGACCAGCGCCAGCAGGTGGTGATAGGCGCCGTCGGCAATTTCGATCGGCAGCGGGGCCTCGTCAAAGGCCTCGACATAGCTGCCGACGAGACCGCTCAGCAGGCGGCACAGGCCGCGCTGGGATGGATGGTCCCGGCCGAGCATCTCGAGTTTCTGCTGAAAGATACGGAAGGTCCGCAAACCGTGGTGCTGCTGCGAAAGCCACGTGTGCAGGTCGTTCATGTGAGCCTCTTCGAATGACGGAAGAAGCTACCGGTTTATAAAGTGGGGACGGGAGGATGGGAAGGGATTGAGCTACGTTGAGCCAGTCCGTCTTCGCCAAGAGGCTTCGCCGGACACGCTTCGCCCTTCAGTCTCGCATGGCTGCGCCACGCGAAGCCCGAAGGGCGAAGCGTGGTGCCCCTGGCCGGTAACCGCCTAATGCCATAACTATTTGAATTTGAATTAGTTTTCGTCGTCAATGGCGGCCGATACCAACAGAAATACCAACAAACCGACGCGCGGTATTAGCTGGCAAAAAAAATAGCAGGCTCCCCGGCAGCAGGCACACCCCATGCCGTTCCGGTCTCCACAATCGCCCTGGCCGGCACCCCAATAAACCTTCAAGCAATTGATTTTATGCAGAAATATTTTATCCCACTTCTGATCCTACCAACGCTGCTATCAAGGCTGGCGAACATGGCACACGTCGCGGCCTGATCGCCGGCAAGCGTGCTGAAGCGGCCATTGCCGAGAACCCGCGGAAGTCCGACCGCGCTATTGCCGAGGAAATCGGGGGCAGCAATCGGAGCGTAAATCGCGCTCGCCATTCAACTGGGACACAAGACCCAGTTGCGAAGCGCGTCGGCAAGGATGGCAAGCATGGTCGAAGCCGCGAACGCCGCTAACCCAGGTCATATCGCCCGCGGGAGCGGCACGCTGGAACCAGGCCGGGGGAGTGGGAAGCTAATGGACAAACTCCACCCCGGCGAAAACACCGCGACGCCATACGAGGCGGCACGGGAAGCTCGTCCGAAATTCGTCGAAGGATAGGTCGAAGCCAGTCGACCGGATTGGAATATCTTTTAGCAGTACGCCGGCGCCAAGAACGGAAAGGTTTAACATCTTGCAGGGCGTGATGATCACGTCGCCTGGCAGCGAGAGCATAACCATCTGGTCCACCGTCTTGCGTGTGACGCGTCGCCGCTCAACACCCGTCCATTCGAGAGACACTTTCAGTCCCCTCAAGGTTAGCAGCATCACAGGGCGGGGTCGCCGACCAATGGGACGGCGACCCCTAGCCGGGAAGTCGCCGGTACGCGAGACGAGGACGACTTCGCGACTGCATCTAGCATCGTCGCCGGCCCCGGCGAGCGCAAGAACGTCCGTGCGTTAGTGTTACTTGGCTGCTTAACGACGCTCCGCGAGGCGATGCCTTCAACACTTCGCAACGTCCGTGCGAACTCAGACCGTAGATGCTGCGCGTGCGCCGCATCCTTTGGCTCTGACAAAAACGCAACCTTTACGAGGAAGCGGTTCAGTAGCGATGCTATGGCGAGGTTGTCCGAGTGTTGCGAGCGCATGGCCGTGAGTTGCCGACGCATCTCAATAAGATCGAGGGGGGCGCTGTCTGACCGCCTTTTCAAATGCAACTCGCGCGAGATGTCCAAATCAAATCAAACGAAGCCGCCGCGCCGAGTATATTGGCGCGACGGCTGCGCCATGGTGAACCCGAATGGGACTATGTCGGTGCAAGAGAGGCTAACTCTCCTTAGCCCCGGTGCAATCGAAGACGCGGATTAAGCTTGATGTCGCCGCGGAACGTTAAATCTGGAACAAGGCTGCTGTCCCTGGCAGCATGCCCGCGCGTTCAGTTCGACGCCCTTGTCCAGCGACGTCCCGGCGAGGCGATTGATATAGATCCTCATTGCGCATCAGCTCGACACCACGGGCTGATCGTGCTGCCTAGGAGGCCAGCCGAAGATCGTATCGGCGCTTCAACCGATCGCTTGTGACCTTGGCAGCATATTGAATGCGGTCGAGATCGCCTCCGTCGTTCGCTATGACACACAATTGCCAGTTGATGCCCTGTGGTTGATAGGCCGCGTATTCGACTTCTACTGAGACGACATGTTCGGAGCCGGGGAAACTACGAATGTCCTGAAGCGCAATGCGTTCGAGGTCAGCCTTCGAAATTAAAGCTTTTGCCACCTACATCTCCTGATGTTGGCAAAGGGACGCCGAGCGGCACACCGTAGCCAACCGAACCTGCGCGGCTAAGTTCCTATGGGGGCTGCGATGCTTCGATCTTTAGCCCCGCCGCGGAGCGGAAGCGTCAATTGAAGGTAAAACCGCTTCGTGGCGTTGGCAGTAATGAAAGCCTCCAACGAATGTCGAAACGTCGTTGTTCGATGTTCCCTTTCCTCAGGCCTACTGTTGACGATCGCCGATGTCGAACGCGCCTAGACGGTAATCTTCCCCCACCGATTGCTCAGTCGTCGGCCGCGCGATCAAAGTGAAGGTCGCGTCGGGATAGCGCGTCCACACCTAAATGTCCTCTGAAGTGACGGTTAGATATCCGAAAAAGCACTTGTAGCGACCCGGCCCGGTTACCCGGCCGACTTTGTCCCACGTGACCTTATTAACGCGCATTCTTGCTCAATCGAAAAAGAAACCCGCTCCACTTTCGGGGAGCGGGCTTCTGGCCTTTGACACGTTCGTCGTTTCCTAATCCGCGCCTTGCAGTCATCGCGGTTGGTAAAGCACCCTCAGACCAGCTTCTGTCATGCGGCATTCGATACCCGTTTTCGTTGAGCGTCGTTCGATCCAGCCATTTCGCAGAAGCGCAAGCTTGGTTCCGGGGGTGTCGGGCAACTTCGTGGAGGCGATTCAATCGACATCCCGCAGAAAGTTGAGAAATGCCTTTTGGTCAATTTCGTCTCAAGCGAGCGCTCTGTTTGCATTGCAACTAATTTTGCATTTGCATTCTTGAGGATCAGTTACCAACCGGGTGGAGTCGGCAATCTTTTCTAAATGGCTCGAAATTATGCTTCGAACATGGATCACGAGGGCGCATCGGCGGCTTGGTTCGTTCCGGCTCTCAGGCGAAGCTACGCTCGTCTAGCAGCGTTGATGACGCGCGGTAATCGCGCGCCTGAGCCCAGCCGCTTGCCGGCGCCGCCGCGCTCAGAGCGGCCAGCTCGCTTTCCTGATCCACCGAGACGGCCAGCGCCGCCGCGCATTTAGGCACTGCGAATGACGAACAGTCGCACATCAACGCGTCCGTGGTCGCCAGACGAAGAGGCGGAATTGCTCTCGCTCTTTAGCGCAGGTGCCACAGCTGAAGAGGTCGGCGAGCGGCTAGGCCGCACCCGACAAGCGGTTTACGCTCGCTTGCAGCGCTTTCAAAAACAGCGGGGACGAGCGAGTAGGACGAGTGGGAGGTTATTCGCTCAGTTGCCGGAGTGATCTAGAACGGCGATCAATCTTTAAGGTCGCAAGATCACATCTGCTGCGGACATGGGGCCGCGATCTGACCGCATCGCCCGTTAATCCGCTGACTAACTCTCAGCCGGTACATCGAAGGTTCAATTGCCTTCACTGCAAAAAGGCCCAAGCTATAGGCGGTCGCATTGAGGGCAACCGATGACCAGCCCGACTGATAGTGAATTGCGCGCCGCTGTGACCGCCGCCATTGAGCAGTGGAAGACTTCGCGCCAGCTTCCCCACCTGTCGCCAAACGATTGTGAGACGTTGAACAAGCTGATCATTACCGGACTTCAAACCGTGCTGTTCCAGCGTGCGAAGGCCTTCGACAAGCGCTAAGCCGTATAGCTTGATCAAACCCGGCGGAATTCGACGACGCGATCTTTAATCGAAGCATGCGCGCGAAAGCCCGCGTTCATCCAAGCCCTTGCTTGGGTATGTCCAACCTTCATGGAGCTTTCGTTGCTCCACCACGCCGTGAATTTGTGAGCCGATGCTGGAAGCTTTCTCCTAAGTATCTCTTCCATTTCGGAGAAGGTTAGCCGAACGATTTGTCTGCGCTCGCTCAACAGCCGTTGATGCAATGGTTCGTAGATCGATTTTCGGAAGGTCATGGTCTCAGTGGCCGGCAAGGCAGAAATTCGCTCATCGTACACGGGCTCGCTTTCAAAATTCGGCGACCGCCAATCCGAGCCGGGGGCTCAGACGCCGTAGGCGCGACCAATCTGTTTCGTCATCGCGATCGCGGCTGCGGTATAGCGACCATCTGACAAATAGTGATCGTACGTCGTTAAGAAGAGGAGCGCCAAGAGCGCAATCAGAATTCCCTTGCACATAGCGGACTTCTCCAGCGAGGAGACTGCCAACCGAGTGTAAAATCGAAATGGAACAGGTACTTCCAAGGGAGCCGCGGTGCGGCGATTACAACCATCTCAGCATTGACGAGAAGCCGCAATTTTCGGTTAACTCGTTTCGGACCGACCTCGCAGCTTCTGCCTTTGGCACTGCGTCGCGGCGAGGCGAACTAGTGCGCCGCAGCGACGAATTTTTCGGGGCTTGGAGACCTCGCGAGGAAGCCGACTCCAGCATGTGCGCGGCTACCTCGGCTTGCCGCGCTCTTCTGATAAGCCGCTCACGTTCGATACTAGGCGGGGTGGCTAGGGGCTTCTTTCCGGAGACGCACAGCCTCTTCCGAAAGGCGCTTGTCGAGGGGATCGATTTGTTCGAAACGACGCCGTTCCTGCATGGCGCGCTCCTTCCTTGCTGGGTGGGGCGGGAGCGCAGCCGGCGTTCTCATCACCGATAGAAGCTTGCTTCGCCGCGAGCATCCGAAGCTTTCAAAATGGGCCGGCATTTACGCGGCGACGTGGAACGATGCGATCAGGGCACGTACGTCGTTGGCCAACTCGCGATAGTGTTCGCTCGCACGCAGATACATCTCGCGATTACTTCCATCCGATCGTTTGGCGATCAACTCGCATTCAGCTGCGAGACTTTCAAAACGTTCCAGTTTGGCTTGAAAACCGATCATGTGGCGTCGCCCCGAAACTCGTTACTAAAAGGGTCGCGAAAGATATTCGCCGAATTAGGTCGAGGCGAACATCGTTATCGAATATAATTATGCCGTACCAATTTACCGGGCCGCTGCGTGCGCAGTACGTCCATGTGCATCGAGGGTTCGGATGCTGACCGCGTCACCACAGTAACAGCGAGGAATGCCTTCCGCGCGCTGCGGGAGCGCGAGCGAGTGCATTCGGTCTCTCCAAGCCATCCAGTCGCGGGCTTCTCGCCATGTTTCCGTGAGCGTCGCTGCGAGCCCGTCCCAAGCCGCTTGGAAGCCGTCCCGCGCCTGGTCGAAGGTCTCAGCAATCCCGCTGCGATGCTCGCCCGGGTCAACGCCGGGATAGAAGCCGCAGGACCAGCCCCATTGCGGTGCGGAATTGGGAACGCCCGAGCGCCGGCTGATCACACCGACCCGCACGTCGCCGAGGTAGATCAGCCACGTTTCGCGATTGGGATCATCTTTGCCGCGGCGGCGGGTGAGCGGAGGCACGCCGCCATCAAAGCGGTAACTGATGAGGCCTGCAAATTATCAATCGCTTGCGTGTTGAGAGGCTGGCGAACCACTGCCGCTCGGCATCACTGCCGCCGGCCATCGCTTGCGCTACCTTTGGGCTTGGGGGGTGATCAGCAGCGCTGACCGCAAGCGTGCCGGGCGCCGATTAACAACTCGCTAACCAATTCGGGCGGGCTCTGGATATTTCGCGGGCAAGATCGCGGCGGTCTTGGGCCGCCGCTTGGTGGGGTGTTTGAGGGGCGAAAGGCGCATACTTTCAACTTGTCTGCTGTCGCATCGGTTTCTTACCGCCCTGCTTTTCCTAGGCCACGACGACGACTTTAAGGTCGTGAGCGGTAACCCAACTTCAACCGTTATCGCTATACGATCTGCTCTCGCGGATTGGTGACGAGTACCGCGGGGACGCATGGGCAATCGGAAACCCGTCAGCCCTACGCGGCTGGCGGGTTTTTCGTTAGGCTCGCAGCGCGAAGTCCTTGCCGCTCGGCAGAGTGATAGCCCGCGTTGCTACTGGAAAGAAACAGTGCTGGAACGTCGCAGACAACAGCGCATCGAAATAAACGAGGTCGCCTACATCTTCGGCGACGGATCGAGCACCTGTTGCCGCGTCGTCGACATCACCGAGCACGGAGCAGCAATCGAGCTGCCCTTATCAGCCGGGCATAGTATGAAAGGCCGGTTCAAGCTCATGATTGCGAAGGGTCGCGTCGAAAGAAATTGTCGCCTAATCTAGCGTTCGGGCAGCCGTATCGGCGTTGAATTTACGGATTGACCTGTAGGCGATTGCAGAACACTTGATCCTACAGCCGCGGGCGGCTGCGGGCCGCGAAAGCAGCCGCTCACCTCAATTTTCTGTCTAGTGGTTCATCACAGTGATTATGACTCTTTGGCGGTGGCTGGATAGGCGCGGCCGAGTTTGGTGCGGGCTTTTTCTGTTGTGAACATCCATTTGATGCGGGCTCGGGTTTTATTCCGCCTCTTTTGCCATGCTGCGATCTCGTTTCGGAGCCTTTTGGGATCGTCGATGCGGCGGCCGAGACACTGACGCTGTAGCACGCTGATCTCGCACTCGACCATATTGAGCCAACTGGCGTGCTTCGGGGTGAAGTGGAATTCGAGGCGGCGCAGGATGCGCCGGGCCTCGGCGGGCGCGAAGGCCTCATACAGCGCCCCAGGCTTGTGGATCGACAAATTGTCCTGCACGACACGGATGCAGGCGGCGTCGGGATAATGGACGTCGACGAGATCACGCATGCAGTGGGCGTAGTCCACGGCGGCGCGGCGGTCGGTGACCTTGACGTTGCGCCAGCCCCGATGTGGATCGAAGGTGACGAAGAGATTGGCGGTGCCGTTGCGGCGATACTCGTAATCGTAGCGCTCGCGCTGTCCCGGTTGGGCCGGGACCGGCTGGCGCACCTCGCCGATCAGCTGGATGGGGGTCTCGTCGAAGCAGACCAGCGGCCGGGCGGGATTCTGCGTCTCGGCGTAGAGGTCGAGCACGTCCTCCATGCGGGCAACGTATTCGCCGTCGACATGGGGAATGCACCACATGTCCCTGCGCCACGGCTTGAGGTCGTTCTCGGCCAGCCGGCGACGCACGGTCTCGCCCGACAGGCTGTTGTGATCGGTGAGCTTGACCATCGTGTCGGCCAGCAGCGTCAGCGTCCAGCGTTTGCAGCCAGCGGGCGGCTTGGCGCATGCGGTCGCCACCAGCAGGGCTTCCTCCTTGCCGGTCAGCTTGCGCTCAGCGCCCGGACGCGGCTCCTCGCTCAGGGCCCGCTCCATATTGCCTTCCACGAAGCGGCGCCTGGTCCGGCCGACGGTGGAGAGGCTGACACTCACGGTCCGGGCAATCTCCTCGTCGCGGCAGCCTCCATCGGCCGCCAGCAAAATCTGCGCCCGCTTAAGCTTGCGGGCGGCGTGCTTGCCGCCGCCGAGCATCGCCGTCAGTTCGTCGCGCTCGGCTTGGCTCAATTCGACCCGATAACGTACATTCATGCTTTGCCTCCTTGTCGGAGGCCGGGACGAATCCAACGATGAGTCAAAAATCAGGCGCGCGCTTCACCGAGAAGCAGGGTTATTACCTGGCCTTCATCCATACCTACGCCCATATGTTCGGACGTCCCCCGCCGAAGCCGACATCCAGCGCCACTTCCGCGTCAGCCCGCCTTCGGTCCATCAGATGATCGTCACCCTCGAACGAAACGGCTTCATCCGACGTCAACCCGGCGTCCCCAGAAGCATCGAAATCCTCGTGCCACCGGAAAGCTTGCCGATCCTCGAATGGCTCGGTATCAAAACGTCAAAATCACTGTGATGAACCACTAGCTTTCATCTCACATGCATCTTCTCGACGATCGCGTAGAGTAGCATGAAGATCGGCGGGAACACGAACAACCAAGCTCCGCGCTGCGCGCAAACTCGCGGTTCGGGTCGGTATGCTTTGCGAATGGTGTCGACGGCGGCGCGGGCCGGCGACGCCCAGCGGCCCGTTTTAGCATCCGTGACCGCAATTTTGTCGGCAGGCTTCGACCGTCGTCAGGGGGCTGAAATGAATGGGCGCTAATGCGAGAAGATTATCGGAAGACTGATTTCAAGCAACGATCATCGTTGCTGCGGTGCGAACACTCACCACCGCATTCATCCTTGGCGGCCAGGCCGCTGGCCATCATCGGGCCGGTGTTTCGTCTGAGAATTCGATGGCCGTTGACCCGCCCTAATGCAAGAGCGATATCGCCATGGTTCGACAAAGCTTCCGGCCCACAATGCCGGCGCTGGCGCGCTCGGCGCGCCGTTGCGCTTCGACGTATTGGCCGTTGGAGTACTTAGGCCAATCGAGCGCATGCCCGTTCGAGACCATCCAATGCGCGATATCCGGGCCCGGCTCTCCGATCTTGCAAACGGCGACGGTCCGGCCGTATTGGTCGCGGTCTTTGGGCCTACAGATAACGGGGCGCGGGATCGCATAAAATAGGCCAGCCAAGGCTGCCGCTGCCTTTTGGCCGCATCGATAGAGTTCACTGTCGTCGCCGCGGCAAAGCTGATCGTGCTCCGGCGCGTCGATGCCCCACAAGCGAATGCGCGTGCCGTGGATTTCGATCGTATCGCCATCGATGACGCTCGCACGCCCGACGATATCATGCGCAGCCGTTGGGCAGGCGGCGGCTAGTGTGGCTAAAACGACGAAAAGGCCAGTAGCCATAAGACCGAGGTTAGCCGGCAATTGCGGCTCGGTGTCACGCCCATCTCAATTCTTTCGCAGAGGTATCGCGACATCTACAATCACGCCTCCACCGACTCTAGTGAACGCCTGACATCCGACCGTCGCGTTGGGAAGAGCGACGGCAGCTTGTTCACCTGTGTCCCTGAGCGCGGCCCGATGGCATCGATGCGCCGCCGCTTCTAATTTCTCAAGGTCGGCTCCTGTGACGGCGTTTCCGGCCGTTGCTGCGAGGACGAACCAGTCGGCTGGCGGGAAGCCGCTCGCATCCCAGTTCAAGGAAACATAGGTCACGAACTTGGGGTCACAGATCAGGACCATGTCCGGCCTTTTAAAGAAGACGCTGCCGCCAGATGGCGAGAAGTGATCGAAATGCGTATTCGTCCGCTCGATGATCCGGGCCGTTATTTCCTTGCATTCGGGCGTCTCGGCTGATCGCTCGCCGGCCCAGCTGCGTGGGATCGACGCTAGCGCAACGAGTACCGTCAAAAGGAAGGGACTGGGCAGATAGCGCATAAGTTAACGGGCGCGAAGGGGTACGGCCGGGGCAATGCGTGCTCTGGCTTGATTGTAGACTTCGGAAATGCCCGGCATCGCGACGGTCACCGCTAGCCCAAACGGGACCAATTCGTCGACGTCGGCTCCGCGGTCGGGCTCTCGCTGAACGACGAACTCAATTGAAGAGGTCGCGGTCAGGGCCGGTGCTTTATCGCCGTCCCAACGTCTGGAAAAAACGGTTCCTTTGCTGGCCTGATTAGCATCTGGTTGTGCCTTCGCAAGCAGAACGCGAAAACCGCCAAGCTCGTCAGGGGCCAAAAGCGAAAGCTTGACCGATCGATACGACTGTCGTCCGGGAAGGACCGGAGTAAGCCAAGCAAGCGTTGCTCGTACGGAATGCGCGAGCGGTTGGCCGCTCATGCAGGTCGGAAGCGGAACGGTAATCGAACGTCGAGTTTCGGAGCCAAGAGTTCCTGCCGCCCAGAATGTAGCCCGATCTGATGCGCAATAGATCGCATCCTCCGCGCTGACTATTCCGAAACCCAGGAAGCGTCGGACGTTGTCTTTCTGTCGTACGTGCTGCTTTGCATCAGGAGGACCTAACACGCTCTTTATGAGGTCCGCGCTGTCTGATGGCCAAGCCGCGGTGTGGACCAGCAATGCTTTGAGGATGACTGAGCGTTGGTGCTCCGACAACGAGACGAACTGTTCTCCGTATGCCTCTTCCAACGCGTCGTGAGTTCTATGTGCCGTCCGCGATGCTAAGGCCGATGCAGCACTCGTGCCGCAAGTGTAGTGCTCCCAGTTGTTGCTCCCGTCGCGCGGCGGCGCCGCGACCCTCAAGCCATGCGGTCGCGCTCCTCCTGTCGGCCTTACAGCAAGTGCCGCCCCACTTGCCACCATCGTCAAGTGTTCGCGAGAACCCGCCATTAAGATGTCTGGCTTCACGCTGTTCGCGAAGCCCGGTCCTAAAGCGCTTGATGGGTTGGCGGTGACCATCGGTTGAAATGGGTCAACCCGGCCCGGCCCGCCGCGCCGCGACGCTCCGCAGGGCTAACTGCGTCGATGTTTGCCGAGCCCACCGTTATTCCGTTGATCGTTTCGGAGGGCGAAAGGAGGCGTCGATATCCTATCAGCGCCGAAAGCGCTGTCAGCGTTTGCGTGGCTCGCCCCGGTTGAACAGTGGCTTCGTACTCAGCCATCGTCAGAAAAGGCGGGAGATCAAACGGCTGAACGTGATTGCCCGCACTCACGCAAAAGAGAATTCCGTATCGATGGGACAGCCTGTCAAGAAGCCGTGCCCACGGCGACAGCCGACCTTGGAAGGGCTTTCTCGCGTTCCCGAGTGAGATATTGACGATTAGCACTAACCGGGCAGTGGGGTCATTGCGCGCGACGCATGGCCGTAACTGCTTGGTAAACGAGGTCGATGACAAGCCGATCTTCGGGGAATTGGTCGCCTGCGCCCATGACGGGCACGAAATGAATGCGGCGGCCTAGCGACGGCTCTGCAAGATTTCGATCGCCGTGCGCAATTAGGGAGGCCATTGCAGTCCCGTGAACTCTCTCGGCTACCAGAGCGGCGGGCTCAAGGCCGAAGAGATCATCAACATTCAGCCTGCCGCGAAGCAGGGGATGTTGAGCGACGGGTACGCCATCGAGTATCGCTAAGATTGGTTCGCCGTCTGCCGTAGGGACAATTTGGTCAGCTGGGGACTGCGCGGCATCGTCTGTGCTATCCGGCGAAGCGATACTTTGCGGCCGGATGTGCATTACAGCATCCATGCCGCTGATGCCGTTTTCTGACCGCTCTACAATTTGCCGCACGGCAGGTGCGGGCAATCGGGCCAAGAGCGCGTGATAAGCAATGTCCGCAATCCGGCTTCTTGATACTAGCGCGCCGCCCAGCCCTCCAATCCTCTCGATGACTGCGTGTTCGGCAGCGGTCGCCAACTCTTCAGACGATCTGAACACGAGTTCGATTTCGATGGCGAGAAATTCGCCATCGCCCATCAACTCAACTTCCTCTCCGAAGATTTCTCTGTCGCTTTCTTGGACGCGGTCGCTTGGACCCCACGTCCTTATTTCACGAAGCGTTGCGAACACGTCGCGCCATGGTGCGAACCCGGCGCCCAGCTCCTGGCCCGCCGTCCATCGCTTCCATAACGACAAGATGTTCTGTAGAGCGGCTGCATCCGGCACCAAAAGATACGCTTCAGGTGCCTTGTCCTGATTATCATCTTCAAGCTCTTCTTCGTCGACTAATTCGAGCCCCGGAATTCTTCTGATTGCGTTGGCAAAGTTTGTGACGGCTCCACGGACCTCGAACACCAACAGCCGTTCTGGTGCGAGCGCAGAGGGGTCAGCGCGCAGCGTCAGCCCGGAGGGGTCCCGGCGAAGCACTTCATCCAAGCGTCGAAAACGTGGGCCGAAGGTCGCGTTCTGAGCGGCGGGAGAATATTTAGCCGGCTTCGGGATTTTTAGCTGCTTGCCGGCCGGTCTTGCGGTCGGATTGCTCGGCGTTAGCCGTAACAGTGGTTTGGTTGGATCGCCCGCCATAAATGTTCTCTGGTTTTACCCTCGACGACCAATATTCAAGTTCGGCCGTTATCGCTGAATTGATCGAAAGCTCACCGAGGCCGAGAATTTGACGGCGGCGGACGTTCTGACAGAAGTCCAGAACCTCGGCATATGAAGTCGCGTCAATCTTTTCAGCCAATTCCTGAGCCGATAGTGATGGGCGTTCCGGCCAGCCGGCAAAAAGTCGCCCGATAAAATGCGCGATTTCCGCGAGTTGAGGAGCCGGGAATGAAAGCTTGAGCTGGAAGCGCCGCCACACGGCGCGATCGAGTAATTCTGCATGGTTGGTAGCAGCGATGGTCACAACGTAGCTGGGAAGCTTGTCGATCTGCATCAAAAGGAATGAAACAACCCGCTTTATTTCTCCGGTTTCGTGGTCGTCTCCGCGCTCTTTGCCGATCGCGTCAAACTCATCGAAGAAAAGAACGCAGGGCTGGGTACGTGCATAGTCGAACAGCGCGCGAAGGCGCGCGTTCGTTTCACCTAGATAGCTTCCAACCAACGCGTCGTACCGAACGACGAAGAACGGTAACGCAAGCCCCTCAGCGATCGCCTCTGCAAACGATGTCTTGCCGTTGCCGGGCGGGCCCCGACAGAAGAATGCGATGTCTCGGCTCATAGCCGCTCGCTCGGAGCACGTCAGCGCGCACGTGCTCTTCGATCAGTTGAAGACCCTCCGCCCGAGCAGGCAAAGGCAGGACCAATTCGTCGAGCGATATGCGCGGTGTGACTTCGAGGATTGTGTCTCGGCCGGCCGCGGTGGTCGGGCGTTGAGACGATGTCGCCAAGCTGGGCGGAGTAACGGCAACCGTTTGCAACGCGCGTTCGAGCCGATCCGCATACGCATGATGGTTCTTGGCGCGCTCGTCAGCGACGATCGCCTCAACAGTGGAGCGCAGCATGGGCTTATCGCCGGCAACGCCGGCGCGCACGAGTGAGACTAGGAGATCGCTTTTGGCCATAATGGACAACCTATACGGATATTTTAGCGTCTCGACACTGCTACGAAAGGCGCTTCCTTGTGAACAACTGGGCGCCGGCTGGCGTTCCTGACCGGCCGGCGCTAACGCCCGTTTTGGTCACCTAGCATCTTCGAAGCGAATTAAGATATTGAGAACGCGTACAGAATAGTCGTCTGTTGGCTTGCCTCAGCGGCGGCGTCACGTCGCCGATCGTCGACCGGCCTTGATCGGTACGACCAAACCGGAGCGCCTCAGGTCGTCCGGACGATCGGCCCACCACTGCATCATGCGAACCCGCTCATCCCAATACTGCGCCGAGTTGTAGGCGGCCCGGACCTCATCATTGTCTTGGTGGGCAAGCTGCCGTTCGATCGCGTCGTGATGCCACCGGCGGCTTTCATTGAGGAGGGTCGACGCCGTGGAGCGGAAGCCGTGCGCCGTCATCTGGGTCTTGTCGTAGCCGAGCCGGCGGAGGGCGGCGTTCAGGGTGTTGTCTGAAATGGGCGATGCCACGACCGGATTTGGGGGAAGAGGAAGCGAGACGATCCTGTTACCTCGCGGAGGGCCGCGATCAACGCGAGTGCCTGTCGAGAAAGCGGTACCTTGTGCGGCCGGGGCATCTTCATCTTTTGCGCCGGAATGTCCCAGATGGCGTTGTCGGTGTCGAATTCAGTCCATTCAGCGTGGCGAAGCTCGCCCGGCCGGACGAAGGTTAGCGCGATCAGCTGCAACGCGGCGCGCGTGGTGGCCTGACCGTCAATGTCGTCGATGGCGCGGAGCAGGGCGCCGACTGCTTTTGGTTCGGTGATGGATGCGCGATGCTGGACCTTCGGCGCGATGAGGGCGCCGGCGAGGTCGGCCGATGGGTCGCGCGCGGCGCGGCCCGTCACTATCGCATAGCGGAAGATGCGGCCGGAGAGGCTGCGAGCGCGTCGCGCGCTCTCATACCGGCCGCGGCGTTCGATCTTTTTCAAAGCATCCAACAATTCCGGAGCCGCTATTTCCGCAATGGGGCGATCCCCGATCTCAGCGCACAGCAGGTCGACCAGCCATTTCTTTTTCTTGAGGGTCTTGGGATCGTCTCCCTCAACCTCGAACTTGGCCACCAGTTCGTCGGCGATGATCCGGAAGGTGTTGGTCCGGGCAAGGCGGGCAGCTGTTCGATCGAGCTTCCTCTGTGCCGATGGGTCAACCCCTTTCGCCAAGAGAGCCTTGTTGGCGTCGCGCGCATTGCGAGGCTCGGCGAGGCTCACAGTCGGGTAAGCACCGAGTGCGATCAGCTTCTGCTTTCCGTCGAACCGATAAGCTTGCCGCCATAGCCGCGAACCGTTGGTCTCGACAAGCATGTGTAGACCACCGCCGTCGCTGACCTTGTAGGCGTTGGTCTTGGGCTTGGCAGAGCGGCAGGGGCATATGAGGGGTCCCCCAGTGCTACCAACACACCGATCGGGCCTACCAACAGTCCTACCAACAAAATGGGCGGTTGGTCGCGAGCGATCGCGAAGGTCGGCGAATAGAAAACTGCTTATTTTCAAGCATTTCTATCACGCGAGCGAAGGTCAGCGAAAGTGGGGGAATGAACTATTGGTGCCCTGGCCGATACCGCTTAATCCCATAACCATATGCAACTAAAGTGGTTTTTAGCATCAGTTGTGACCGATGCCAACAAAAATACCAACAAACTGACAAGCGCTGTTGGTCGCCAAAGAGGCTCCTCGGCGGCGGACCCCACAATCGCCGCGCGACCGGAATCGAACCCAGCATTGCTTCGAATTCTCGACGGGATCGACCTAACATGATTATCGCGAAGTCGATGGCGGGTCTTTGTCACGTGCACGCGAAGCCGACGCAGAGAGCGCTGATCCTCGACGCGCTGCACGTCCAATGCCGATGGCGGCAATGTCCGACAACACCTGAACAAGACGCTGCGGATCGTGGACTGCAGTACTGCCCCCGGCGGTGATCACTGCGCGCGCGGCTCCAGTTCGACCGCGTCGACCCAGCTCAAGCGATGAGGGCGCGTTCGACGACGATGTAGTGGAAGCCTAACTCGCCCACGACACGGAGCACGAAAGCGCCGCAGCGCAAGGTGTTGGTGCGGGGCCACCCCGGCAAGGGCGACAACAAGAACATCCCCGTCATCTATAACCGTGCTGCCTATTGGGTCGAGCGCGTGCGTTTAATGCAGTATTAGTCTGATCGCCTCGATAAGCCTGCGCGACAGTGCGCCCGCCGTCTCGCTGAAAAGATCGGCGGCCTAGCCCGCTCTCGTTTCGACCCTCGGCAGCGAAGCGTGATATTCATCCACGCTGTCGAGGTCGATCATGGTCTTGCCTCCCATTTTGTAGGCCCTGATCCTCTCGAGGGCGATCAGCTCATAAGCCTTAGTCTTTCCGAATTTGCCATACCGGCAACCGTCCTTGAATTCGACGATTCGGCGCCGGTTGCTGTTATCATTGTCAACCATGAGTCCCTGCATGTGCTTCGATGATCTCCCCATAATCGGCTCAAGCCTGGCTGAGTGAGATGAGCATTTTCCTAGTGCGACTCTTTTGCCGATGCGGGCTTACAGAAAGGCGCCGCTTTTGCGGTAGTTGACGAGTTCCCGCTGACTTGTTCAACGCCTTCTGCGCGTAACCCTTTTGCCCAGGATGCGTGATCTATATCGCCTTCGGTGCCAAACAAAGGGCTTCTGATGCCGCGGCCAACTCCTGCGCGCGGTAGCGTACAAATCGGACGGATCGGAAGCGTCGTTGGCAAGCTCGTAGCCTGCCGTCCCGTGCTCGCTTGGCCCTGTACGGCAACCTCAGAAGCGCCGGTGGAAGCGAAACTTCAAATCCTCAGAGTCAGACGTTCCAATTAGTTCCTGTGCAACATTGCAACAGCTACAGCGAAATTTGCCGTCGTCCTCTTAAGGCTGAAGCAGGAGTTCGATCCCGCTATGGAGCGTCCAAAATTTCAGTGACATAGATCTGTTTCGGCGAAGCCGTCGAATAGCCGGATATCCGTTCTCGCCATTGCGGCGAGCTTACCGAACATCGTTGGCGACAACTGTCGCGTCGAGGAACGCTATTGCCAAAGTGCTCTTTTCACTGAGGCAAAACTCCGCGGGACACATCATGTCGGCAAACAAATCATCTTTATTTGAGGATGGATATTGACTGGAAGGTCACGATGATGGCTCGATCACGCGCTTTCATGGAGTTTTCATGCACGCCCCATCGCCACGCAAGAGCACAGCAGACAGCGAGCCGTCACCACGCTCCAGCCCCTCAAATGAACGTCCTTGGACCGCAGTAGAAAAGCATAAGCTGCGAGGCATGGTCGATCGAGGACTGCCGACGAGCAAGATTGCCCGCAATCTCAGACGACCACATGCCTCCGTTGTGGCGATGGCAACGAGCTTGAGGCTGCCGTCCGAAAACTGAGTTCATCCCGGCACATTGCCCAACCCGCTGGGGCCGAACGGATTGGCTCCGTCTGCCCATAGGGCACCGAAGAATATCTTTCTCACAAAGCGGACTGCGCAAACTATCCGAGATGCGGCACCACGAGTTTTCGAGTCGCGTCCGCGAATTCGGCGACGACATGGCGATAAGCTGACGCTTCCTGGGTGGTCGCGGCGCGCGGCGGATAGCTTGCGCCTGCCGTCTGCAGCCGTTGCAGGCAGAATCGGTCCAACACCTGCACAAACCAGACCCAGCGATGGTCGCCGCCTGGGTCATACCCTTCGCTTCGAATGCAAGGCTTCTGACGCCTACCGGGACGACATAGACTGTATGCGCCGTTTTGCAGCAGACAGACAATGACCCGCTCGATGGGATCGATGGGATCGAGGGGATAGCCATGCTTCACTTCCCGAGATGATTAGCGGAACAATCAAAGCTCGCTTTGACATCAAACCTGGATGGGCACGAAGTGGTTGATCGCCAATACGTTCCCAGGACCCGAGACCTACGTCGACGGTGCGTACCCCATTCTTCAGAAGCGCGAGCTGTTCTGGATGGAATACACCGGCTCTCTGCTCGCGACCACTTTGTTTAGTCGCTACGCGAAACAGGCGCCGGAAGTCGCGTCGACCCAACCGCCGCAGAGATCTAGCCAAGGGACCGGGCCAGCCGCTCGGCGGGCCCGGTGGGTTGCTTCGCCCGCACGCGCGGGATCACCTCGAGCGCAAATCGGCGCATCTCGGCCTCGAACGGCTGGAATTGCAGCATGAAGAGCTCAATGCCGGCTGCATGGAAGGCCTCGATGCGCGCTGCGACCTCGTCATAGCTCCCGACCAGTCCCGCTGCCGTGCCGCCATTGCTGCCGACGCGCGGCGTCTTCTGCATCGTCTGCATCATCACGACCTTGGGGTCGGTATTCTGCTTCTGGATGGCCCTCATCGGTGCATCCTTTGCAGCCAGGCTAAGCAGCCGCTCATAGGCCGCCTGCGCCTGCTCCCGGGTTTCGCGCGCGACGACGAAGGCCGACAGACCGAAACGAAGCGGCGCCGCACCCCGCGGACGCGCGGCGACATTGGCGATCAGGCCGGCCACATCCTCCAGGGGCTGACCATTGATGAACCAGACGTCACCATGGCCAGCGACCAGGTCGCGCGCTGGCTCGGATTCTCCGCCGACATAGATGGCAGGGCGCTTGCGGTACAGGCTGGTCGGGCGCAGCGCATAGTTGGAGACGTTGAAGTGATCGCCTCTGTAGTTGAGGCGTTCACCCTCCATCAGGCGCGAGACGACCGAGATCCATTCCGTGCCGTAAGCATACCGAGCGTCATGATCTGGAAAGCCAATCCCCGCCTTCTCCAATTCCGGGCGGTTCCAGGCATTGACGAGGTTGATCGCAAAGCGGCCGCGGCTGATGTTCTCGATGCCGAGTGCGAGCTTCGCCAGCACGACGGGATGATAGAGATAGGGCTTGATCGCGGCGATGATCTCGATTCGAGTGGTCAGCGCCGCAATTGCCGCCGCGGCGCTCCAGGCCTCAAGTTGATCGAGATCTTCCTGATGTGGATTGATCGTATGTTGCGCGATCAGCGTAGAGTCATAACCGAGCTCTTCGGCTGCGAGCACCAGATCCCGATTACGCTCCCATGACGCATCATAGGGCTCTTCCGGGTCATGGTGCGCAGCTCGCGGCCCATGCACCAGCGCCCAGATGCCGAAACGAATGGGTGCAATCGCCATCATGCTCTCCCGCAACTTTCTCTCGCTATGCCATCGCATCGGTACGCGTTCTCGCCGCGGGCTGACGAAAGATCAAGCACATCCACCTCAAAAGATTTTCTTTGTCGCGCACCGGTGCCGTGACGGCAGCAGATCACTCCTGAGCGAACGACAATTGAAATAGTGCTCTATTTCTGTCGAGCCCATTTCGTGGGACATTTTCCGCGGATGGCAAGTTGTTGGAATCGCACCTCCTGCATCAGATGCAGTGCGTGGAACGGGGTCTCACGTCTTGAGCAATATCGAACTGAGCCAAATCGACTACACGGTGATCGGTGCGGATGACGCGCCGTCATCGCAGGGCAGCGTTCAATCGCCGGCGCGAGGAAGCAAGCTTGGTGCTCGCGGCCTTCAGCTCCTGTCCTGGATCGCGCCCGTGCTACTCGTCATTGTCTGGGAGGCGCTTGCACAGGCGGGATGGCTTTCGCCACAGGTTCTGCCCGCGCCGAGCAAGGTCATCCGAACAGCATTCAAGCTTGCGACCACCGGGAGCCTGTTGAACGACCTTGGCGTCAGCCTGCTGCGTGCCGCAGCCGGCTTTGCGGTCGGTGCTGCGGTTGGCGCCACGCTGGGCGTTCTTGTCGGCTTCTCGCGAATCGCGGAGGCCGCGATCGACCGCAGCGTGCAGATGATCAGGGCCGTCCCTTTCCTCGCCGCGCTCCCCCTCGTCATCGTCTGGCTGGGCGTCGGCGAAGCGGAAAAGATCTTCCTTGTCGCGCTCGGCGTCACGTTCCCGATCTACATCAACACCGTGCTCGGCATCCGCCAGGTCGATCCCAAGTTGCTCGAACTTGGTCGGGTCCAGGGCCTGAGCTCGATCCAGCTGATCAGACGCATCATCCTTCCCGGCGCGTTGCCCTCGATCCTGACCGGCGTCCGCTATGCCCTGGCCACGGCCTGGCTCGCGCTGGTGGTGGCTGAAACCATCGGTGCCCAATCGGGGATCGGCTTCCTCGCGATGGATGCGCGCGAATTTCTGCGCACAGATGTGATCGTCCTGACGATCGTGATCTACGCGCTGATCGGCGTCGCGGCCGACGCCATTGCCCGCTTTCTCGAACGTCGCCTCCTCGCCTGGCATCCGAACTACGGAGCGGAGCGATGAACGTGCACGTCGCTCCGCAGTCTTCTACGCCATTCGAATCCGGACCGGCTGTCGTTGTCAGCAACCTCGTCCGCAGCTACGGCAGCCGCGTCGTGATCGAGAAATTGAACCTGCGCATCGATCGTGGGGAGTTCGTCGCCCTGCTCGGCGAGAGCGGGTGCGGCAAGACAACGCTGTTACGGGCGCTGGCTGGGCTCGATCCCATCCAGCGTGGTCGTATCGTGGCACCCCGCCGGCCGGCCGTGGTGTTTCAGGAGCATCGGCTCCTGCCGTGGGACAATCTTTGGCACAACGTGGCGCTTGGCTTGCAGGTTCCGGATCCTCGCGAGCGCGCCGCCGAAGCGCTTACCGAGGTCGGCCTCGGTGACAGGCTCGAAGACTGGCCCCGCCATCTCTCCGGCGGGCAAGCCCAGCGGGTCGCCCTCGCCCGCGCGCTGGTGCAGCAGCCCGAGCTTCTGCTGCTTGACGAGCCGTTTGCCGCGCTCGATGCGCTGACCCGTATCCGCATGCACCAGTTGGTCCGCGAACTGGTGGCCGATCATCAGCCGGGCGTCCTGCTCGTCACCCACGATGTCGACGAAGCGATCACCCTCGCCGATCGGATCCTCGTGATGCGCAACGGCGCGATCGCTTTCGAGCATCGCGCCGTGCGTGACGGCTCGACACCTATCTCGCGCGCCGATCTCCTCGGCGAGCTTGGCGTGGTCCCCCATTCTCACAGCTAGTCATCCGGAAGGCCGACATGTCCGACTTTTCATCCGCCAAACCATCCCGGCGCAGCTTCCTCGGCTCCGCAGCTTTTGGCATTGGCGCGCTCGCTGGCATGAATATCAGCGAATTCGCCCAAGCCGCACCTGGCCGGACCACCGACACAGTTTGCCTGACCTGGGGCTTGAGCGGCCTCAACCTGATCGCCAAGGAGCGTGGCGAGTTCGAGAAAGTGCTGGCCAAGGACGGCATCAAGGTCGAATGGCTCGGCCCCTTCCCGAACCATGCGCCGACCCTGCAGGCGGTCACGGGCGGAAGCGCCGACTTCAGCTTCGGCGGCAGCACGACCCCGGCTCTCGCCGCCATCATTGCAGGCTCGCCGCTGGTGTTCACACAGTTCGTGGTCTACGAGCCCCGCACCACGGCGATCATTGCCAAGGACGGCTCCGGCATCGACAAGGTCGAAGACCTCGTCGGCAAGTCAGTTGCGGTCAACCGCTCCGGCCTTGGAGAATTCCTGCTGGTCGCCGCGCTGGAGAAGCACAAGGTTGACCGTTCCGCGGTGAAGTTCGTCTATCTCAATCCGCCTGATGCCGCGCCGGCACTTGCCTCCGGCAAGGTCGACGCCTGGTCGATGTGGAGCCCCGGCGTCGATATCGCCCGGCTTGAATACAAGGCGCACGACATCTTCCTGGAAGGCCGCGATCTCGAATTCCAGATCGACTACACGTCCTACCTGACCACTCGCAAATTCGCGACGGACAATCCCGCGCTGGTGCGGGCCGTGAACGATGCGTTCCGCGCCGAAGGGAAATGGGCTTCGGAGAACGCCAAGGACGCCGAGTACATCGCGCAGAAGACCGGCAAGTACAGCGATGAGCTCCGCGACCAGTTCATCGCGCTGAAGCGCCAGTATCGCTATTTCGCGGTCAATGACGAGCAGTTCGTCAGCGAGCTGCAAAAGGCCGCCGACTGGCTCGTCGCCCGCAAGGTTCTGCCCGAGCCGGTCAGGGTGGCCAATCATCTCGCCCAGCTTTGAGAGCCCTCCAGCCGGTCAAGGCAATGAACAAGACCTATCCACGCTCTCCCTCACGCCGTCGGAGCCGCTCAAGGCCGGCTCTCCGGAACTCAAGGCTCTACTCAACCAGATCGGGCCAGTGACCGCGTGGCGCGGGCAGAGTTGTTCTTGGACTTCCTTACTTCTGAGCAGCGCGGATCGCCCGCCGCTCGTTCAAGATCAACTGGAGTGTTTGGGCAATCGGCTTGCGTTGCCGATAACATTCTCGGAAAATGAAGACGCCGCTCAACCCGATAAGGGGAGCGGCGCTTATAGCATTCCTTGTGGTCCAGCGCTCCCTGCCAAGTACCGATATCTTTTTTGTAGTTGCTCCAAACGACCTGTGCTGCCGGATATCCAACGAGGTTTAGATCCAAGTAGCATTCAATCGCGTCGGCTCGCCCATTGATATCACAAGCGGTAATGCCCTCCGGCCCGCGTGCCGGGAAGCTCCGAAATTCGTCTAAATCGGGAAGTCGCATCGCGTGCATATTGCTCGAGAGCCTCAATTCCTGAAGTTTGCGATAGGCGTCGACCCCTTCAGCATCATTGTCGAGCAGAAACAGCACCTTATTCTGTATGTCGATACGGAGTAGGCCTTCCGCGAATTTCACCAAATTGCCTGTGCCCCAAAAATGGTGCCGCTCCTCTACATCAATAAATCGGAAGAAATCAGCGACGTCCGGCCGCAAGATTTCGAGAGCGCGACTGACGATGCGCGCATCCGATGCGCCTTCGGTGGCAACCAAAATTGATTGGGTTCACCTCGCTCCAGATTGGAATTCCTCCCTGGCGGCCCAGCCCGCGTTCACCAGCGGCCCAAATTGCCAAATAACCTCAACTTCGGCATTTGCTGGATTTGTGCCAAAAACTTGCAGCATCGCCGGCGCGCTCAGGATGCACAATTTATCCGACAGATAGCTGGCTTCCGACCAATATGAATTGAAACTGCCGCCCCAGGGGAGACGCCCAATATCATCCTGGTCGTTCGCGAGCCGACCTTGAGCGATTGCCGCGCGCTCGGGTGTGTCGAAGTCAATATAATCAGATGCGAGGGTCGAGAGGGGATTTCCTTGACCGCTGACCTGGACGGCAAGGCGATTACCTTCGAGTCATTCTGGCACAAATCCGGCTATGAGCTCTTTGTTGCGATGCGGGACTTTGCCGAGGCTTTGCCAGAATGAAGGGCGATCGGGTTATGATTGGGCGAAAGCGATGAGCGGCCCGAGATCATGATTGTCGGCCGCCTGGAGCGCTGCGATATAAGTCGCACGGGCGGCGCCAGCCGTTTGCAAGTCTGCGCTGCCCCACGTGAAGCGTTGGCCGCCAAGCTGCACGATCAACACATCGGCAGCCAATCGTGACCAGCGGCCGTTGCCGTTTGGAAACGGATGTACGGATACCAGGCGGTGATGGAAGCGAGCGGCAAGCTCGTCCGGTGGATAGGTGTTGTTCTCGACCCAATACCTTGCATCGTCGAGCACCTGATGCAACGAAACTTCGATTAGATGCGGCGCGACGCCGAGGTTGCGCTCCGTCGTTCGAAATTTTCCAGCCCAGCGCCAGACGCGTTCAAACATGCGCCGATGCAAGCTTTTGAGAAAACTTTCCCGCGTCGCAACCTTCCGTCGGCCGAATGCCCAGCGGTTTGCCGTCGCGATATTCTGCTGCTCAAGTTCGTTCAGTTCGCTGCGCAAAGTGATGTGGGTCGGGATGAGATCCTCCGGGCCGGCATGGGCATCGCCTTCAACACCATGGCCCTCTACCAGCACGATCCGATCCTGAGGCGGCTTGCTGAAGTGGTGGCCGCGATCGGCGGCGACCGCGACCACGGTGCACCCAAGCGAGAGCGCGTGCGCCTGCTGCATCAGGCCGCCCGGGCGAGCGAGCGCCGCTTCTGCCGAAGGTAGCGCGTGAGGTCCGAGAGAGGCATCGCGTTCAAGACCCTGGCGGCGGGGACACCGCCCTTGCGGGCCATCTCGACGCCCCAGTGCATGTGGTCGAGCTCCGGGATCGAGTGCGCGTCCGGATTGATGCTGAGCATGCAGCCGAAGTCGAGGGCGGCCTGGTGCCAGCGCCAATCCAGATCGAGGCGCCACGGATGGGCGTTGATGCTGCACCGCAGCGGTCTCGACGATTGCCGACCATCCGTATTTGATGTCAAATTGATCCTTGTTCTGGGTCGAGCTTTTTTGATGTCCATTTTCAGGGAGGAATTGCGATGCTGCGGGCCTGCTTCTCATGCCTCTTCGTTGCGATCGTTTCGCTATCAGCAATGGCCGCTGACGGTGATCCGAAGCAGAAGGTCGAAGCGATCGCTTCGGAATATGCTGCAAGCTTCAACAAGCAGGACGGTGCGGGAATTGCCGCCCTGTTCGCGGCGGGCGGGATCCACGTCAATCCGGCCGGTCCGCGTTCCGACATCGCGGAATTCTACCAAGGCGCGTTCAAGGCTGGGTTCGACCACGAGGAGATCACGGTCGACCAGGCATGGCCGCTGGGGTCGGACATGGCGCTTGCCATAGGGGCGTACCGCCTCGCAGGCAAAAATCAGAACGGCGCGCCCATCGAGACGGGAGGTATCTGGACGGCGACCTACGTGACCGAGGGCGGCAAGCTCAAGATTCGTTTGCTGTCGGCGATGCCCAAGCCGCCGCCTCCTTGAAGTAGGAGGTCGCCTAATGTTCGACGCGCCTACCACAGCACTCTTGCGTGCGGTCCTCGATGAAGTCTGCAAGAGCATCTCGGGGTGCGAGATCGGGATGCGCGCGCACCTCGCTTCGAAGATTTTGGAAGCCGCAACGAAGGGCGAAATCTCCCACGAACGATTGAGGCGAGCCGGGCGCAAAGCCCTGGGCGCCAACCATATGGCGCTGAGCGCAGGGGGCGGGGATGAATTTTCAGGTCACGGTCCTGAAAATCCTGGTGAGCTATCCGGACGGCTTCGCCGTCATGGCCGACCTCAAGCGCGACATGGCGATTCTGGCGACCAGCGGACGTGACTGGGCCGAACGCACCAAGCGGCTGGCTGCGCGCGTGCCCGAGCTGGACATCTTCTCGCAAGGTCTCGTCGAGAGGCTCGACGGCGGCTGGCGTATCACCGAGAAAGGCCGCGCCGTTCTCGAGATCATGGAGGCGCGGCCGGTTGCCGTGCCGGCTACCGAGCAGCCTCCCATCCGGGCGACCGATGCCTCGACGCCTGCGGCGACACCGGCGGCATCCCCCGTCGCGACGGGCCGACGCAAGCGGGACCAGAAGCGGCGTCGACGCGATCTGGTCGCAGCGCGGGCAAGGGCCAAGGCTTCGTAACGGAGCCCATCTCAGGCCAGCGTAAGAAGGCGTCGTCCGTCACCGATTTGCCGTCAGCTTCCCGCAACGCCCTCCCGGGCGACGGCCTCCACCTCGCCCAGATTGGCATGGCCGTTCGCGGCCCGCAGGAGCGCTTGGACAACGTATTTGCGGGTTTCTTGATCGACGCCGCGGGGAGCTTCCGGCAAATGGTCTCCAGCGCCTCAAACCGTAGGAGCAACAGCTTATTCCAGCTCAATTTGCGTTTGAACGGACCTGACGACCCGTTCGAAGGCAGCTTTAGCCAGCCGATCATCAGTGAGCCATTCCATTGTCCAATTCGGTCGACCCTCCAGTTCCCTGAACGTGGCGACTTCGTAAGCACCTCCGGTGCGCGACAGTGACGCCCCGAGCGTTGGGTGGTCACGCACCAAGGACCAAACCCTTGCTTCGATGTCGCGTCGGCTCGCCCTAACCGGATGCAGTTCGTACTTAGCCTGCAGGTCACTGGCAATCTGGTCGAGGCGCGCATAACAGGCCACGGATACCTTGTTGTCCTTTCCGGCGATCCCAAAGCCCCAATTTGCATCGGGGCGCGGCGTAGGACCAAATATGAAAAGATCCTCCAACTCGCCGCACTCTTCGTGCTTGCGAGCGGCCGCCAGCATCATCTGGCGCAGTTCTTCTTCACTCTTGCGATCCTTGACCACCTACATCTCCCCCGAGTACTCATGCCGTACTGCTTTGAAAACCCGTCGCCGCGCCATTCGTTATCATTGATCGGCCGTGCGTCTCACGGGCACAGCTTTTGCTGGACCCACCTCGACGCTCGCGCTGCGAGCAGCGCCATTGCGTTCGAACCGAAGCTCGACGCGGCTACCGACTGGGGTAAGGCCAATCAAATTGCGAAGCTGGGACGCGCTCCGGATCGGCGTGCCATCGACAGCCTTCACGATGTCGCCCTTTTGCAGCCCCGCTTGCTCCGCCGGCGAACCACTGGCAATCTCCGCGATCAGCGCCCCTTGATAGCTCTCCTTGGCCGCAAGATCGACTCCAAGATCGCGGATGGATATGCCGATCTGGCCGCGACGAACTTCGCCGTATTGAACAAGCTGCTCCATGACGCGGCGGGCCATGTTGATCGGCACAGCGAATCCGATTCCGACGTTACCGCCGCCCGGAGAAATGATCGCCGTATTGATCCCGACAAGTTGTCCCCTCAGGTTAATCAGGGCGCCGCCCGAATTTCCGGGATTAATGGATGCGTCGGTCTGGATGAAGTCCTCATACCCTTGCTTGCCAAGGCCGGTTCGGCCGAGGGCGCTGACAATTCCCGCAGTCACGGTCTGACCCAAGCCGAAGGGGTTCCCGATCGCGATCACGAAATCACCGACCTCGATCCGATCGCTGTCACCCAACGGGACGGCCTTGAGGTTACCTCTTTGTCCTTGCAGTTGAAGAACGGCAACGTCGGTTGCAGGGTCACGCCCAACCAATTTTGCGTCGAACTTTCGTCCGTCTTTGGTCGTGACTTGGGCCTTAGAGATCTGCGCAACGACGTGATTGGCGGTGAGTACATAGCCGCGTTCGGCGTCGACGATTACGCCCGAGCCGGTTGCCTGGACTTCCTTTTCAAGCTGCTTGGGAAGATCAAAAAACTCTCGAAAGACGGGATCACGGTAGAGCGGATTGTCCTCCTTGACCCGGGCGTGCACCGAAATGTTGACGACCGCAGGGGTGGTTTCCCTTACCACAGGCGCAAGGGTCGGAATTTGGCCGCCCCTGATATCCGGGACCTGTGCGAGAACGGGCGACCACGCGATAGAGGCGCAAAGGAGCAAGACTGCGGCGAACCGTCGATCCTTTATTACTGATGAGTTCTTCGACATGGTGAGTAAACGAGTTTGTAGAGACGGAATTCCAACGTCCGGACGATCGCACGCCCGGTCGTTGGAAAGTGTCAGCCATTGCGATTGATCGCAATGCGGCGGACATTTTTGGCTTCGGCGGATTTCGGCACGGTTATGGTCAGGACGCCGTTCTTGAACGCGGCCGAGACTTTATCCTCGTCGATGCCCTCCAGCGGGATACGCCGTTCGAAACGGCCATAGTACCGCCCGCTGAAACGACGTGCCTTGTCTTCCGATTCGGATTTTTTCTCGCCGGAGATCGAAAGAACTCCGTTCGCGATTTCGAGACTGACGTCCTTCTCCTCCAGGCCGGGCAGCTAAGCGGTGATGCGCACCTCCTTGTCCGTTTCATCGATGTCGATCTGGGGCCAGCCGAGCCCGCTCAGTCCCCGGCTCGATCCGAACGGCGCAAGATCAAAGCCGCGGAATACCTCGTCGAACATCCGGTTCATCTCGCGATGCAATGTAAGAAACGGATTCACATCGGCTCCGCGGTGAATGCCGACCTCGCGTCCGCCGTTATTCCACGGAATGAGGTCCTTGATACCCATGGTGTGTTCTCCTCAATTCAAGCGACTTCCGCCGCGAATCGCCGCGGAAGTCTGTTCTTCGCTGATGTGCGCGTTGCGTGGCGGTCAGGCCGCCTTGCCGTCGATCTGCCGGACGTTCGAAGCGGACGAACCGCTGATCGAAATCCGGCGCGGCTTCATGGCCTCGGGGATCTCGCGCACCAGTTCGATCTGCAGCAAGCCGTTGTCGAACGAGGCTCCCTTGACCTGGACATAGTCCGCCAGATTGAACTGCCGCTTGAAGGGCCGAGACGAAATTCCCTGGTACAGAAACTCGCGCTGCTGTTTTTCCGACTTCCGGCCTTCGACCGTCAACACGCTTTGTTCTGCGGTGATCGCGATTTCATCGGCCGAGAAGCCCGCCACCGCCAGCGAAATCTGGTAGCGGTCTTCGCTCAGGCGCTCGACGTTGCATGGGGGATAGTTATCCTCCGTGCCGGCCTGTTGCGCAGCGTCCACGAAGTCAAACAGGCGGTCAAAGCCGATGGTCGACCGCCAAAGGGGAGCAAAATCGTAGGTGGTCCTCATAGCCAAATCCTCCACTGAGCAAGATGGGTACGAGCAGGCGTCGGACACCCCCGGCGCCCGTCTCCACCGGGCCCCCGAAGGGCGCCCGGACCGCTTGTCGCGGCACGCTAAAAATTAGAAAAAGCCGATTCGATTTCAAGTGGGCGATCAACGATTTTCAGTGGTCGGGAATCCGCCGATATCGTTTTGCTCGCGGTCGCCCGGCTTCTGCGAAAGGCGATCACCTTCCGGCCAGGTACACCAAGCCATAACTACCGCGTGTCTGGCTTTCGACGTCCGCGAATTGGAGAGGATACGGGATCCGCCTCTCATGCTGCGCCCGCAACCCCACCCTGTTGTCACGACAAGTCGGTGTTGGCGATGCCGGCTCCCTCCACCGTCAACGCCGGCGAGCCGCACAACCTGTCTCGAACATCGCGGCCTGCAAGGCGACAACGACTGCTCCAGTCGCTGCGGCTGTGTTTGCCATCACGAGAAGAATGACCAACGGAGTAAACATGGCGATCAGTCCAGTGATCTTTTTGCGGGCTTAGGCCCGCGCCTCCCCCTGCTTCATTTCTTTCGCGCGGGAAGACGGCGGGCCATTGGCCTCATGTCGACTTGTCAGCATCGCAGCCTTTACCTTTTGAAACGCTCGCTCCTCGATTTGGCGAACCCGTTCGCGGGATATTCCATATTCCGCGGCAAGTTCTTCAAGGGTCGGCGACTCCTCGTTCAGCCAGCGCGCTGTGAAGATGTTACGTTCGCGAGCGTTGAGCTTGGCGATGGCATCGGCGAGGGCCCGACGACGATGTTTGGTCTCCTGCTCCTCGGCCAAGGTGATCTCACCGCTCGGCGCGGGATCCACAAGCCAGTCCAACGTTTGTCCGGTTTCATCCTCGTCGTGGACGGGCACATTTAGAGAAACATCTCCACGCAGGCGCCGGTCCATGGTGACAACGTCTCGCTCAGCCACCTTGAGACGCTCCGCAATCAGCCTGACCTGCTCCGGACGCAGATCGCCGTCCTGCAGCGCCGAGATCGCGCTTTTGGCTCTCCGCAGTTTGAAGAACAGCTTCTTCTGGCTGGCGCTCGCGGCGATCTTGACCAGCGACCAGGACCGCAGGATGTACTCCTGGATGGAGGCCCTGATCCACCACATCGCATAGGTGGCAAGGCGAACGCCCCGATCCGGATCAAACCGCCTCACAGCCTGCATCAAGCCAATGTTTCCTTCCGAGACAATTTCCGCGATCGGGAGGCCGTAACCGCGATAGCGCATCGCTATCTTGGCGACGAGCCTGAGATGACTGGTCACCAGGTGGTACGCTGCGTCGCGATCCCGGTGCTCGCGCCAGCGCCTTGCGTAGGCGAGCTCCTGCTCGGGCGTGAGCAAGGGAAACTTACGGATCTCGACGAGATATTTCGACAGCCCAGCGTCGACAGACGGGGCAGGTAGAGCGGCATTGTTAAACATCTTGCAAACCCCCATTAGAGCTAAGGAATTGGACTCGTTTCATCGGGCCTCAATCGACCGGCTCGATCTCGCTTGATCGAGGGGCACGCGCACGGACACGCCGGCACAGGTGCGGCGGCCGGTAAGCGGCTCGGCCTTGTGGTGAGCCCGTCGAACAACCAAGCCGTCAGGCCGCTTCGCGCTCGATCTGCTGGACGTCGGATGCGGCCAGATTGTCAATCGGGATCCGGCGAGGCTTCATGGCGTCCGGAATCTCGCGAACCAACTCGATCTGCAGCAGGCCGTTGTCGAACCGTGCTCCCTCGACCCGGACGTGGGCAGCCAGACCGAACTGCCGCTTGAAAGGTCGCGACGAGATGCCTCGATAGACGAAGTCCCGCCGTCCTTTTTCGCCCTTGCGACCTTCGATGGTGAGCACGCTCTGTTCGGCCGTCACGGTGATTTCATCGGGGGAGAAACCGGCCAAAGCCAGCGAAATCCGATACCGGTCGTCAGACAGGCGTTCTACATTGCAGGGTGGGTAGTTGGCTTCGCCGGCGGTGTGCCGGGCCGCGTCGACCAGATCGAACACGCGGTCGAAGCCGATAGTTGATCGCCACAGGGGGCTGATGTTGTAAGTCCTCATAGCCAAATCCTCCAAGGAGCAAGATGGGTACGAGCAGGCGTCGGACACCTCCGGCGCCCGTCTCCGCCGGGCCCCTAGTCTGACTGAGTCACAAAACCGCCGGCCAGAATCAGCGATGGATGAAGCATGGACCATCAGTCGAGAGGCCGACATGAGCGGGCGTGGCACCAAGACGAGCGAGAAGCGATTTGCGACGTATTTGGAAGGGCTTGCCAGTGTCATCGGTCATGCTGATCGGAAGGCGCCGCTGCGCGACTATTGCGTCGGCCTGATGGCCTGTGGCGGTCGCAAGAGCGTGGAGCCGATGGCGGCGGTGACAGCTCCGGAACGGACGGCCGCCCAGCATCAATCGCTGCTGCATTTCGTCGGCAGCGGCGCCTGGTCGGATGAGAAGGTGCTGGGCAAGGTACGTGAGATGGTCCTGCCGGCGATTGAACGCCAGGGCCCCATCGAAGCCTGGATCATCGACGATACCGGATTTCCCAAGCAGGGGCGACATTCAGTTGGAGTTGCGCGGCAATATTGCGGGCAGCTCGGCAAGCAGGATAATTGTCAGGTGGCGGTGTCACTGTCGATTGCCAACCACCACGCCAGCCTGCCTGTCGCCTATCGCCTTTATCTTCCGAAGGAATGGACTGAGGACTGCGATCGGCGGCGCAAGGTGGGCATTCCTGCCGAAGTTGGCTTCCGGACCAAGCCGGAGATCGCGCTGGAGCAGTTGCGGTGGGCCTGTGCGAGCGGCCTTCCGCGCGGTGTCGTACTGATGGACGCGGGCTATGGCAATAACAGCGACCTGCGCACGGAGATCACGGCGCTGGGATTGACCTATGTGGCGGGTCTTCTGTCGAGCACAACGGTATGGGCGCCCGGCACCGGTCCCTTGCCGCCGAAGCCATGGTCAGGCCGCGGCCGTCCACCGAAACTGATGCGCCGCAACCGTCAGCATCAGCCGGCCGCCGTCAAGGCGCTCGCGATCGGCCTGCCGGCCAAAGCTTGGCGCACCATCACGTGGCGGCAAGGAACGAACGAAAAGCTGACCTCGCGCTTTGCACGCGTGCGGGTCCGTGCCGCGCATCGTGATTATTGGCAAACCACCCGGCGATTGGAGGAATGGTTGCTGATCGAATGGCCAAAAGGCGAGGACCAGCCTACCAAATACTGGCTCTCGACATTGCCGGAGGATGTGGCATTCCGGACTCTCGTTGAGACGGCTAAATTGCGCTGGCGCATCGAACGCGACTATCAGGAACTCAAGCAAGAGGTCGGGCTCGGCCACTTCGAGGGACGCGGCTGGCGCGGCTTTCATCATCACGCAACAATGTGCATCGCAGCCTACGGATTCCTGATCTCCGAGCGGGAGACGATTCCCCCCTCAGGCGCTCGGCGCGCCCGGCCGATCCCGCTCGATCGCATTCCCGCAGATCACAGACCCCGTGGATCTGCCGCTGCGGACCCAACGTCACATTCCAAATTCGATCGCGACGATGCGACGGCGCCTCGAACATGGGCTCGTCCGAACGCTGTCGAGATGTCCTTGTTGCGCGATCAAGTTCGACCACCAGACAGATCATCGTTTGTGACGCAGTAGGACTAGCAGGGTGTTGAAAAACTCAGCCGCGTTCGCAAACGAAGGCGGAATCGTCGCCGTTGTGGATGTAGAAGTGGCCGACGAGCCTGCCCTTGGTGCCAATCATAGCCCATCCGCGACCGCAGGATGGATCATTCTCATCGTGCCCTTCCCATGAGAACTCCGCGCAGGGCGAACCGTCGCGGGTGCCGTAGCGCACGTCCAAGAAGCCCTTAAGAGCCCCAAAGGCGATTTCGCCATCGGACTTGCCCTGGAAGGTGAGATGCGCCTCTTCGACAAGATCGAGGAAGTCGCTGTCCCAGACGTCCATCTCGACGATGCGCCAACGTCCGACAAAGGCCTTGGCGAAGCCGGGCACCTTGCCCATCAGCCGGTCTCCGCGATCAACTTGGGCAGCCGCACCAGATTGTAGGCGCTGGCAGCGAAGGTGAAGGCCCATGCGACGCGATCACGGCCACGGAAGCTGGTCTTCTCTTGACCGGCGACCGTCTTGATCCAGCCGAACGCCTCCTCGATGCGCTTGCGGATGCGCTGGCTGACGGCATAGCCGCTGTGCCGGGTCGTTCTCCCGTCGATCGAAGAGCTGCGGCCGCTGGTGTTCTGCGCAACATGCGGCGTTACGTGCATCGAGCGCAGCTCGTTGACGAAGTCCTCTGCGTCGTAGGCTTTGTCGGCGCCAAGCGTGATTGCTGTCGGCCGGTCGGCACGAGGCTCAATCATGTGCAGCGCGGCCACTCGCTCGGCATGCCCGTCGGCCCGCGTCAGGCAGGCGTCGACCAGCAGGCCGTGGCGGTTCTCCATCAGCCCATGCCCGATGAAGCACAGCTTCGTCTCCTTGCCTTTACCTTTGCGGTAGAGCCTGGCATCGGGATCAGTCGTCGAAGCATGGGTGTCGTTCGAGCGTTTCTGGCCGTGGAAGTGCGCGTCAGCATTGCGCCCGCCGCCTTGCGCCGGCGGCTCGCCCGTGCCGTCCTTGGGTTTGACGCTCTTCATTGAGGCCCAGGCATCGATCAGCGTCCCATCGACCGAGAAGTGATCGCTCGACAGAAGCCTCTTCACCTTGGGCCGCTCCAGCACCGCCGCGAGGAACTTGGCCGCGATATCGCCCTGCAGCAGCCGGTCGCGGTTCTTCGAGAACACCGAATGGTCCCAGGCTGCGTCGTCGACGCCGATTCCGACGAACCACCGGAACAGCAGATCGTATTCCAGCCGCTCCATCAGAAGCCGCTCCGAGCGGATCGAATAAAACGCCTGCAACAGCATCGCCCGCAGCAGCTTCTCCGGCGGGATCGACGGCCGCCCAATCGGCGAATAGAGCGCGGCAAACTCGCGCTCCAGCGCCGCCAGCGCCTCGTTTACGATCGTCCGGATCGCTCGCAGCGGATGATCCCGCCGCACGCGAGCCTCCAGGTCAACGTAGCTGAACAGCTCGCCCGTTCGATTGTCGCCGCCGCGCACGCACCATCTCCCGAATCCCCTCGGAGCTAGTGAATCACGGTCGCCGGCCGGCGGCGAGCATCCTTTTTCAACAGCCTGCTAGGGCGCCCGGACCGCTTGTCGCGGCGAGCAGAAAACTAGCAAATCGCCTTTTGGTTTCAAGTAGAGAGCGGAGAATTTTTATCCGAAAACTAACCCAATGTTACCGAGCCACGGAGCACGTCTTCAAAATTAGGCAAAGCCATCGAGGGGTCTTCAGGGGCCTTACCAGACGCCCCTGCGTCGGTAAGCGATGCGGCAATATCGTACTGAGTTCGATCGTCAGGCGTGTAAACGCTGCAATTCCGCTTCGGCCAGTTCGACCAACCGGGTGAGCCTTTGGCGATGTTCTGCAGCGAGATCCTGTGCTTTGAGAAGTCGCCGCAATGCTCGATTGCTCTGCGTTGGCTTTCAACCACGAAGGATCGGACCCTGGCGGCCCGCTCAAATACGAGCGTCTCAGGCGGAAACCGGACGCTGGTCAGTACGTCCGACATGATCGAATAGCGAGGGGGGAGCCGGCCGGGGGATGCGATCAGCGCAATCGGTCGAGATCGCATCCCGGTGAGTGAATGAAACTAGCCGATCGCTGGTCTCTCCCTATTGCGGTCTTCCGGCATAAGCTTGATTCCCGATGGGTCCAGGATCGGTGAAAGGAGCATGTCGACCTTCAACGTGTTCACGCCGGCGCCCCACGTCAACCAGGGCATCGAATCCAGATACGGGATCGGCGGCAGCGCGATCGTCCCGAAAACCTGCCCCGACTCCGGCTTGCTGCGCGGGCCATCCACCCCCCAAGCCGCCAGCGACGGCAGGACCAGGACCGCTGTCATCGAGGCCGTGAGAATCCCGCGGACCACGCGCTGTCCGAAGGCTTGTTTGCGGTTCTCCGCATGAGCGGAGACAATGGTTTGATCTCTGATCATCTCATCCTCCAATCGGTCGAAAACTGATCCAGGCGATCGTGAGAAGGCTGAGGGCGAACATGAGCCAATGCATTACAGTCGCCCCGCTCTTGCGCGATCGAGATTGCATGCGTGTGCTCATCTGGGTCTCCTTGTGCTTTGCGTTCCTTTCTCTTTTGGTTAGTGGTTGAGCCCGGCCGGTGGCGGCCGGGCTCGATCTTGGCTAGAAGTCCATCGGCGGCGCTGCGGGCGCCGGCTCGGACTTCTTCGGCTTCTCGGCGATCAGCGCTTCCGTCGTGATCAGCAGCGCGGCGACGGAAGCCGCATCCTGCAACGCGGTGCGAACGACCTTGGCGGGATCGATCACGCCTGCCTTCGCCAGGTCCTGGTATTCGCCGCTGGCGGCATTGAAGCCCCAATTGTAGCTGGAGTTCTCCAGCAGCTTACCGACCACCAGCGAGCCGTCTTCGCCGGCGTTCTGCACAATCTGCCGCGCCGGCACCTGGATCGCGCGGCGCACGATGTCGACGCCGGCCTTCTGGTCGGCATTCACGGTCTTGATGGCATCGAGCGCCTTCAGGCCGCGCAGCAGCGCGACGCCGCCGCCGGGCAGGATGCCTTCCTCGACTGCCGCCCTGGTCGCGTGCATCGCGTCATCGACGCGATCCTTGCGTTCCTTGACCTCGACTTCGGTCGCGCCACCAACGCGGATCACCGCGACGCCGCCGGCGAGCTTCGCAAGCCGCTCCTGCAACTTCTCGCGATCGTAGTCGGAGGTAGTCTCCTCGATCTGCATCTTGATCTGGGTGACGCGGGCCTCGATGTCCTTCTTGGACCCCGCACCGTTGACGATGGTCGTGTTCTCCTTGTCGATGACGACCTTCTTGGCGCGGCCGAGCATCTTGAGCGTGACGTTCTCGAGCTTGATGCCGAGATCCTCCGAGATCGCCTGGCCACCCGTCAGGATCGCGATGTCCTCCAGCATGGCCTTGCGACGATCGCCGAAGCCGGGCGCCTTCACGGCCGCGACCTTCAACCCGCCGCGCAGCCGGTTGACGACGAGGGTCGCGAGCGCTTCACCTTCGACATCCTCGGCAACGACGAGCAGCGGCTTGCCGGACTGCACGACGGCTTCGAGCAGCGGCAGCATGGACTGCAGGGTCGACAGCTTCTTCTCATGGATCAGGATGTAGGGGTCTTCGAACTCGACCCGCATCTTCTCGGCATTGGTGACGAAGTAGGGTGACACATAGCCGCGATCGAACTGCATGCCTTCGACCACCTCGAGCTCGGTATCGAGGCTCTTGGCTTCCTCTACGGTGATGACCCCGTCGTTACCGACCTTCTGCATGGCGTCGGCAAGAAAGCGACCGATCTCGATATCGCCATTGGCCGAGATGGTCGCGATCTGGGCGATCTCCTCGTTGGTGGTGACTTTCTTGGCGTGCGCCTTCAAATCATTGACGATGGCTTCGACGGCCAGATCGATGCCGCGCTTGAGGTCCATCGGGTTCATGCCGGCGGCGACGGACTTCGCGCCTTCCTTGACGATGGCCTGGGCCAGCACGGTCGCGGTGGTGGTCCCGTCGCCCGCGAGGTCACTCGTCTTGGAGGCGACCTCCCGCACCATCTGCGCGCCCATGTTCTCGAACTTGTCCTCCAATTCGATCTCCTTGGCGACGGTCACGCCATCCTTGGTGATGCGCGGCGCACCGAAGGATTTCTCGATCACGACATTCCGCCCCTTGGGGCCGAGCGTGACCTTGACCGCATTCGCCAGCGTATCCACTCCCCGCAGCACCCGGTCACGGGCGTCTGTGGAGAATTTCACCTCCTTGGCAGCCATGTTCGTTGCTCCTCTCTCCTCAATGACTGTCGGCTTCGCAAGTTGTGCTCAGGCGGCCTTCTTGACCGAGCCGGTCTTGTCGACCACGCCCAGAAGATCGCTCTCCTTCATGATCAAGTAGTCCTGGCCGTCGATCTTCACTTCGGTACCCGACCATTTGCCGAACAAAACGCGGTCTCCCGGCTTGACATCGATCGGGATCAACTGGCCTTGCTCGTTTCTGCCACCGGAGCCCGCGGCGATGATCTCGCCTTCCTGCGGCTTCTCCTTTGCGGTGTCGGGAATGATGATGCCGCCGGCGGTCTTTTCCTCGGCATCAATGCGGCGCACAAGCACGCGGTCGTGCAGTGGGCGGAAATGCATGCACATCCTCCATGTCAGTTCAGCGATGTCCAAAAACCGGGTCCGGGCAACCGGCCCCCGGGCGAAAACGACCTAGGATCCGAAAAACGGCCGTTCAAGAGGTCTTTGAAAAATTTTTGTCACTCCGGCCGTCCGACTGCCAACCGCGGTCTTGAACGGCGAATTTGGCGCGACCAGTTGATCTTCCATTCACCGCCCTCCCTCCGTAGCTGACCGCGGATTGAGGTCGTCTGCGCAATGTTGGACTCCGCCAAGAACGACGACCATGGACGACTATCGCGACCTGGTGATTGCTGGTCTGGCCGTGCTGTGTGCGGGTCTCATGTTGGTCGCCGGCCTCCTGTTCATTCTGGGTTCGTCCGACGGGTCAAAACCGGCGGAGATCGAGCCGCCAAGCCCGCAGGTCGCTGCATCGAGTCCTTTGGAGATGGCGCCGGCGAAGCACCATTCGATCGCCAATTTCAGATGAAGGCAAACTGAGGCGCGGTGCCCGAAGCCCCGGCGAGATGAAAGCGCGCCATTGTTGCCGATCCTGCGGCTTGAAGATCAAAGGCCAATTTCAGATGCCTGGGTCATCGTCGCTTCTTTACCTGCTTTCGCTTGGCCTTCAACACGTCCGCTTGAGTGCGATAGGCCTTTGCCAAGTTCAAAAGGTTTGCATCAGCGGTCACTCTCGCCTTTCGCTCGGCTTTGTCGGCCTGCTTGCGCAAGAATTTGGTTGCCTTTGCCATGGCATCAACCTCTGACTTATTCTTCAACATCCATGATCGCGCTACCTCTGTTTCGGAAAGATAGGCGAGGCGCCTCGCCGTGAGCGGGCCGACAACCTGCGCGAAGTCAGCTTGCCTTTCTGTCGACATGCTCGAAGGATGCTGCCGTAATCTGCGGCTCCTCGAGATCGAGTAGCGCGTCGATCACTTCCTGGAGATGGGAAGGCGTCGCCAGCAAGTTACCTTTCGAGTGCTCCGTCTCAATCTTAGAGGCATGAAGAGCCCAGCGCCGCAGGATGTCGCGCTTTCGCGCCAGCCCCAGGCCCGGACCCGTGGCGGATCACCTCCGGCCCAAGGGTCCGCTCAATCCATTCCAGCCGTCGGCGCCGCTGCTGGCTGGCGGCTAGGCCCTCAACCTCGGGATTGTCCGAAACCAGGCGCGGCTTCGCCCCCTGCGCCGGCAAGCCCTGCACTGAGTATTGCAGACCTTGGCGGCGCGCATATGCGATGGCGGCTGCGACGGACGGGAACGAAAGTTTGACCTGCGAGAGGGGATCGTCGTCGCCGGTCCAACCCATCAGCGGTTCGATGTACGGGGCCGAGCGGCGCTCGAAACGCAGCGTCCAGCGCTGTGCGCGAGCCCGTCCCGAAGTCATCGGCGAGGGGGCAGCCTTGTAGATCACGGCCTGCGCATCCGCCGGAAATACCGACTTCGTCACCACCGGCTCCGGGACGGGCCGGCGCGCCGTAAAGTCCGAATGTGCCGATAAAGGCGTGACGTTCATGAACGCCTCCTTCGAGCCGGGCGGGCGGGAGCTGGGCTCCCGTCCGCTTCGTCTTACTTTCCGTTGATTGCGATCCTTTTCACCTTCCGCTGTTCCGTGGCGACTTCGGCAGCGTGACGGTGAGGATCCCGTCCTTGAAGGACGCGGCGACTTTATCCTGGTCGACGTCGTCGACGGGAATGCGCCGCTCGAAACGTCCGTAGTAGCGCTCGCTGAAGCGACGCTCCTTGTCTTTCGTTTCGCTCTTCTTCTCGCCGCTGATCGTCAGCACGCCGTCGGCAAGTTCGACCTCGACGTCTTTCTGTTCGATGCCGGGAAGCTCGGCGATAACTTTCACTTCCTTGTCGGTCTCGTTGAACTCGACGCTCGGCCACCCCATTGTCGCCGGCGGGGCGAACTGGCCGATATCGACGCCGCGAAACACGTCGTCGAACAGCCGATTCATCTCGCGATGCAGCGAGAGAAACGGGTTGTCTACCTCGGTGCGTCGCGCAGGCAGATTGCGGGAGCCGTTGTTCCACGGAATGAGTTCGCGTAGTGCCATTGTGGTCCTCCTTTCTTGGATTTGGTCGTCAATGGGCCAGCAGTCCGCAGCGCGGACCTAGCCGCGCAGCGGTTCGATGGGCAGCAGCCAGTGTCAGGCCGCCTGCGTCCGATCGCTCCTCTGGTGGTCGTTGCCGGTAACGTCGATCGCGATTTGACGCGGCTTCAGCGCCTCCGGCATTTCCCGAGTCAGGGCAATCCTGAGCAGGCCGTCTTCGAACGTCGCGTCCTTGACCTCGACGTAGTCGGCCAGGTTGAATACGCGCCGGAAGGGCCGGACGGAGATTCCACGATACAGGTAGTCGCGTTCATCCTCGTCGGTCTTGCGGCCTTCGACCGTGAGCGTCGAGCGCTCTGCGGTGATCGCCACGTCGTCCGGGGTGAAGCCGACCAGCGCCAGCGAAATCCGGTACTGGTCCTCGCTGGTGCGCTCGATATCATACGGCGGGTAAGTGTCGCCGTTGTCTACCGTATCGTTCACCAGATTTAAGAGGCGGTCGAACCCGATGGTCGAACGCCAGAAGGGTGATAGATCGTAGGTTCTCATAACCACATCCTCCTCTGAGCAATATGGATAGGAGCAACATCGGATTCTGCCCGATGGCGTCTGCCGGACCCGAGAGGCATCCGGCGCCACGCTCCCGCGTGGCTGCACAAAAACTAGGATGGGGCGATTTTGTTTCAAGAGGAGTGTAGGACAGAGAAGCGACCGGCCGACGGACCGGTCATGCCACACGAAGGCTCCTGGAAAGTCGAACATCGCCGCGTCGGCCGACGACGGGCAAAGACTCGGAGCGGGCCTCATGTAGCCCCGCCCTGGTGGCACTGCGGAAGCCCGTTATCTAGACGGCCCCGGATGGCTGAAAATTTTCCGGCCCTCCCTTGAAACCAAACTCGGTTTCTCTAATTTTCGAGTCGCCGCCGCAGGGCGGCTCTCCGGGCGCCTGACGGGCTCGGCGAATCCAGAGACGGGCACCGGTCGTGTCCGGTGCCGCTCGTAACCATTTTGCTCCGTGGAGGATCTGGCTATGCGCAGTTACGACTTCTCACCGCTCTGGCGTTCGACCATCGGTTTCGACCGCCTTTTCGACCTCGCTGAATCCGCCCAGCGCGCGACCGAGGACAATTACCCGCCCTACAACATCGAACGGCTCGGCGACGATCGCTACCAGATTTCGCTCGCGGTGGCCGGCTTCTCTCCCGACGAAATCTCGGTGACGGCCGAGCAGAACGTCGTGACGATCGAGGGCAACAAGACGGACAAGACTGAACGCGAATTTATGTACCGCGGCATCTCGACCCGCGCGTTCAAGCGCCAGTTCAACCTGGCCGACTACGTTCAGGTCAAGAACGCGTCCTTCGACAACGGTCTGCTCAAGATCGAACTCGTCCGGGAGATTCCCGAGGCCATGAAGCCGCGACGGATCGCCATCAATGGAGCGACGCCGGACAACCTGCACAAGCTCGAATCCAGGGCGGCTTGAACCAGTACGTATTGCGGCGGCCCGGTCTACGGGCCGTCCATCCACTCGTCTTTGAAGGGAGGAAAACATGCGGCCGACGACCGCCACCGACAACGTCTTCGACTTCCAAGCGCTCCTGCACCCCGGCACCGTCTTCGAGCATCCCAAGGACGTGGTTAGGCATCCGTCGCTTTCGCTGGCCGAGAAGCGGGCGATCCTCGCCTCCTGGGCTTCCGACGCTTCGGCGATTGCGTCATGTCCGGGGCTTCGTGCGCCCCATGGACTGAAGGCGCCTGTCAGCATCGATGCCATCCTGGATGCATTATGCGATCTGGATGGCGGCCCACGCAATCCGCGAAATCCGCCCGGCGGAAAGCCAAAGCGACGGTTTTCCACGTCGCGGGTGCTGGCGGCGTGAGGAGGATCCCATGGAAGATATCCGTCTACCCCGTTACGTAATCGACCGTCTGGAGCAGCGCTGGACGAGCCGGTTGCAACAGGATGCGAAGACCTGGAGCATCGACAGAAAGAAGCCCGTGCAGGCGCGCCACGTCCAGACCGACGGCTCGCGGGTCATCCCCGCGCTCGGGGCCACTGAACTGGCGTCGGCCTTTAACGGGTGTGACTGGCTGTACGGGAGGAATGAATGAGGATCGCGCAGATTGCGCCGCTCTTCGAGAGCGTCCCGCCACGGCTGTATGGCGGAACGGAGCGGGTCGTTTCATATTTGACCGAGGAGCTGATCAGGCAAGGTCATCAGGTCACGCTTTTCGCCAGCGGCGATTCCATCACCTCCGCCGAACTCGTTCCGTGCGTGCCCCGGGCGTTGCGCCTCGATCCGGACGCCCGCGACCCGATCCCGCATCACGCGCTGATGCTCGACAAGGTGCGGGAGCGCGCTGACGATTTCGACATCCTGCACTTTCACGTCGACTACTTGCACTTTCCTCTGTTCCGATCGGAGTCCGGACGGACAGTGACGACGCTGCATGGCCGGCAGGACCTTGCCGATCACATGCCGTTCTATCGCTGGTTTTCGGAGATGCCGCTGATCTCCATCTCCAACGCGCAACGGGCGCCATTGCCCAGCGCGAAATTCGTCGGAACCGTATATCACGGCATCCCGGTCGATCTTCACAAGTCGACCTGGACGTCGGCGGGCGGCTACCTTGCGTTTCTTGGTCGCATCTCGCCCGAGAAACGGCCCGACCGCGCCATTGCCATTGCGCGGGCTGCGGGCGTGCCGCTTAAGATTGCGGCGAAGGTTGATAAGGTCGACGAAGCCTACTTCCAGCAGGTCATCGCGCCACTCTTGAACGGGACGGACGTCGAGTTCGTTGGCGAGATCAACGAGAGCGCCAAGACCGAGTTTCTCGGCCGGGCGGCCGGATTGCTTTTCCCCATCGATTGGCCCGAGCCGTTCGGGCTGGTCATGATCGAGGCCATGGCCTGCGGAACGCCGGTGCTTGCCTTCCGCTGCGGATCGGTCCCGGAGATCGTCGAGGACGGGCTGACCGGGCGCATCGTCTCAAGCCTCGATGAGGCGGTGCAGGCCATTCCAGAGCTGTTGGCGTTGGACCGGAAAGCGATCCGGATGCGCTTCGAGGAGCGGTTCTCCTCCCGTCGCATGGCATCGGACTACGTGAAAATTTACCACTCCATTCTCCGTAGCCACGCTGCGCGGCAGACCAAGATTTCGGCCGTTGCCGCCTTATCCGCGAAGGCCGCGCGTAGTTTGGAAGGGTCGCCCGCGATAGGTCGGCTGGATGCGCTTGAACAGGTCATCATGCGACCCGAAGAAGGTCGTCGGAAGGGCGCAGCGGGGGCGAAGCAAAAACGAACTTCAGGATGTGGCGCGAGCCTGGGGCTGGAGGCCTGAATTCCGTCGGCGTCCTTGTCCGGCGATCGCCATCACAGGGCGCTAAGATCCGCACTCCCCGTGGCTGGTCCTGAGGCGTGTGCGGCCTAGTGCCGTGCAAGCTCCGACGATGCCGCCCCAGCCTTGCCTCCGTTCCACCCTTTTGATCACCGGCCGATGCCCTTCAGGACCTGCTGCATCTGCCGATCTACGTTTACGCGGTAGCCGCCGCTCGGCCCGCGTCAGTGATCCGGTATTCGATATCGCCAGATGGAAGCGGCTCGGTTTCCACGAGACCCAGCTCCACCAGCCGTGCCACGATCTCATGGTCGAACATCGGCGGGCTGACCCAGGATTCGCCGAGCAGCTTCCTCAAAAATTCGCGCTCCAGCTCGGCCAGCTCCATCCTCGAACTCCGCTCATCCAGAACAAGGCCACCGACGCTTTCAGCCAGGAACGGGGCCATCGTCCTCCCGTTGACTCCAGAAGACAACATCCGGGAGGTCAACATGACCATGGAAGATCGCGAGACCTTCAGCCTGATCGGAAGCGACAAGGTCGAGGGCACGAATGTCTACGGGGTCGACGGCGAAAAGGTCGGCTACGTCGAGCGCGTCATGATCGACAAGATCAGCGGCAAGGTGTCGTACGCGGTGCTGAGCTTCGGCGGCCTGCTCGGCATCGGCGACGATCACTATCCGCTGCCCTGGCAGGCGCTGAAGTACGACACCAACCTCGGCGGCTATGTCACCGGCATCACCCAGTATGCCGACGAGAGCAGTTGGAATTGGAGCGACCCCGCCACCACGCGCTCCGTGAACGCCTACTACGGCGTGCCGGTGGCTTGAGGCGGGCGGGCCAACGCGCCCGCCGTCACGCCAGACGACCCGCATGGGCTGTCGAGGAGACTTGAAGAGTGAGTAACGCCGTTCGTGTCCTGGTCGTGGAGGATGAAGTGCTGATCTGCAGCTTCATCGAGGACGCCTTGTCGGACGGCGGCTTCGAGGCCTGCTCGGTCCATTCGGGGAGAGGCGGCCCTGTCGACCTTTCGCGACGGCCACGAAGGGTGTCAGGCGCTGCTGACGGACGTCAACCTGGGTGGGGGCATCAGCGGATGGGATCTGGCGCGGCAGGTTAGGGAGATCGCGCCTGGCTTTCCCGTGGTCTACATGACGAGCGCCAGCGCGCCGGACTGGAAATCGCAGGGCGTCGATGGCAGCCTTCTGATCGAGAAGCCCTTTGCGCCGGCGCAATTGGCTGCCGCCGTCTCGCAGCTACTCGATACCGGGACCGGGTCGGGTTGAACCGGATCGCTGGGAGGCTGCGATCCTTCGGCGCGGATCAGCGGATCGTCAGCGTGGCGGCGATGGCTTGGCCCTGCACTCGGCAGCGGCGCGAGCCGCCGCGACCGCCATCCAGTCCCGCAGCAGGCCTCTGTCCTCTCTCGAAAAGGACGCGCGCCGCTTGAGATCGTCCAGAGTCTCGCCGGGATGGCATCGCTCGTAATCCTCGCGGATCAGCGACTCGAGGTAGGTCGGGTCCCGTCCGCTGATCGAATCGAGATGCTGGCGCGAGTTGGTTCTCATGGTTGCTCCTGGACGGGGAGCATCTACGAGATGTGGCCGACGGCCAAGCGCTGCTCAAGCTTATAGGCGCGCCGCCCGACGACCAGGGCAGATCAGGCTGACCACTTATCTTCTTCGCGCCGAGCTTCGTCGTCGTTAAGGCGCTCGGCCACGTCGGCGGCGAGATCTGGATCCTCAGTATTTGCGATCGGCTTGCCGTCCTGCTTTTTGATTTTTTTGCCTTCTGCAGTCACCGGGAAATCAGCGGGGTTCAATGGTTTCTTGGAAGTGGACATGACGTCTTCCTCCTGCCAGCAGGATAGCACGACTTCAGAAAACCCGCAGATTTTAGTAACTCGTTGTTCCGGGCACTTCTCAGGGTGGATACTCGACTTCGGTTTTTTTCCATCGTTTGTCCGCTTCCACGGTCCGGCCCGCCCCGCTGCCTCTCAGCGGTTCCGATGCCGGCGCGGAATCCCGAGCACCGTACTGCTACGGTCGCTGCGATTCACTCCGCCTTAACCTAACCGGCGTCGGGTTGCGTGCTGAATCGCTTCGAGCTTGGAGAGCATCGGCATGCTCAAGGACGGCACCTACTCAGCCTGGTTCAAGACGCCCAGGGGCGAGGGGACCGGCATCGTTCACTTCGAGAACGGCAAGATCTCCGGAGGCGACAGCATCATCACGTACGGCGGCACCTACGAAACCGTTGGAGATCGCTTTACGGCGACCGTCACCACGAAGCGACACACCGCAGGCCATGCGACGGTGTTCGGCATCGATGACTTGGAGCTGAAGCTCGATGGCGTCGTGAAGGGCGCGACAGCGAAGTGCACCGGCACGGCCGCAGCGGCGCCGGGGCTGACCTTCGAGGCGACGCTCATTCCCTGGCGACAGCTCCGGCTGACATTCCGAAGAAGTACGCGCTCATCGACCGGCCACTCGCCGACAAGCAGCGGGACGGCGGTTGGAGAGGGCAGAAAGGCCTCGTCGACAAGTATCACCGCTTGTTCGCCGACCACGCGGGCGCTGCGCTGGCGGGGGATGGAAGAGACGACGTTGAAGTCATCGATCTCCGGATGCAATACATCAAAAGAAGCACCGGTTAGCAGCAGGTGTCAGGGCAAACCCTTGGCTACGACGTTGGGTGAAAAAGACCCCCTCGCTTTTTCTGGCGGTCAAAAATCAGCGAAAAAAACAGGCGAAATTCATCAGTCGTATCAGTGGGATCTGAGATCGAGTCGTTTTCAAAACGAAATCGAGTCGTTCTTAAAGCGGAAATCGAGTCGTTTTCAAAGTGTCCGCATACAGCGTTCTGAATGGTGGGCCCGGCAGGACTCGAACCTGCAACCAGACCGTTATGAGCGGCCGGCTCTAACCATTGAGCTACAGGCCCCGCTGCGGGCGACCGCTGAAAGGTGGTCGGCAACGGTGCGCGGCTCGTCTACAGGATGGCCGGCAATCCGGCAATGCCAAATTGGTCCGATTGAGCCGCGCCTTCGGGAGCCCTTCCGAGCCGCCGATCGACGGGGCACCAATCTATCAGGAGCGCCCGGATACAAGGACTCTGTGCGACGAAGACGGTCACGTCAGCTTGGGTGAGACGTTGCAGCAGCAAGTAGTACGAACCTGGCTCGATCATCCATCGATCGCAATTAGCGCATTTGCCGTCTTGGCTATGCAATCTTCTCGATCCAGGGCTGGTGCAGCTCTACGAACGCCGAACCCAGATTTTTGACGACGAAGATCGAATGAAAGTGACGATGGAATTTCTTGAGAAAGAGAACCGCTCGCTGAAAGACCTTGTGGTCCAACTTTCCCATCATTTTCCTCGACTAAACACTCCGGCGAATGGTGGATTTGCTCGGTTAGGCTGCGATGCTCGGCTTGGCAAGAACGGTGATGATCCAGCGTGTGGGGTTGCTGGGGGACTTAACTTCCATGACCGACCGGACCAACCCCGTGACGAGCGATCCCTCTAAACTCAACGTTGTTTTTTGCCCGCGATGTTGGTCATAGCGGCAGCGCCTCGCCACCTTTGGATTAGTCGTCTCGACTGTTTGCATGCGGGTATTACCTCATAGTCACTCAACAGAACTCGACGCCGATCAGGAGACCTTTTTGCCATGAAACCTTGCAACGCCTACCCTGGTCCGCGCGAAAGAGTTTAAGTTGAAACACGGGCCTAACGAACGTTAGATCCTCGACCCTGATTGTCGCGCCGCCTTTGGAGATGTCCAACACCGAACATCTCCTCGCCGCGAAAGCCCCGTCGATTGCCATCCACGCTTCTTGATTGGTCCTTCTGCGGGGAGAACGAGGTTTTCTTCCGAATATTGTCATTAGCCCAAACTCCATGCTTGGGAACGGGCGAGGGAAGGGATAGTTGCAGGTCCAAACAATTCGACCTTGTTGGTCGAGGCTGCCGAAACTGCGCGTTCTAAAATTCGCATCCCATCCAACAGCGCATAGAATGCCAGAGAGCGTATCGGAACCTGTCGTGCTCCCGGAACGATTGCCATTACTCGGGGTTCACGCAGCGCAGCATTCAGGGGCAAGGAGATATTCATGGAGAAGCTGTTACTGCTGTCCGCGGCTTCCGCGCTGATCTCGACGGGCGCAATGGCCCAGTCGACGGTCACCACGACCACGGGCGCCGGCCATGCCGCCCTGCAAATCGAGCCGGAATACGCACCAAGATCCGTACCGACGTGACCGAGCACAAGATCCGCCCGGTCGAGATGCGCGAGAAGATCGTCGTCCGCCAGCCAGTGCCGCGCAACGTCGAGCTCGAGGCGGTCGCTGCCGACTGGAGTCCCTCTCTCACGAAATATCGCTAGTTTTCTGCGATCACGACGGATTCGCTGTGCGGCCGGCGCAGATTCTGGCCTCACCGACCTATTGCACGCGATCTCGGTTGCTAAGCCTCTCTGTGTGGGATAGCAAAGCCCTCGCAGATCGTGACGAAAGCCTTTTTCGATTCGGCATCCTCGAAGCAAAAATGCGCTCCTTCGGCACCTCGCTCAATCGACCAGTCGATTTTGCTTTGTCGTGCAATGCGCGATGCCTCTTCGCGCAAGTGATCCAATTGCTTGCCGGAGGCACGGACAATCACACAATCTGTCATTTCGAACGCTCACTAACTCAAAAATTTAGTTCACGATGTATGGTCGGGCGTCACCGGCTTCCTAATCTTGGCCAACACCCGTTGCAGTCGCCGTAATACGACTGACCGCGTCGAGACAAGACCATTACACGCCTTGATGCAAGCGGTCCGAGAGAGGTCCAGGCGCTGCACATTGTTTGAAACAGGGGCGGTGGTTCCCTCCGGAGGCCGCATCCTGTCCCAGCGCGGCCCGCATCCATCTGCGTTAAGCTTCCTGCTCGGTAAAACTTGGAAACGACGCGTTTTGGGTCTAGGATCATGCCGCCGGGGCTGGACTGCATTTTTTCACGATGAGCATTTTGAACCCGGAGGGCCGTCGGCGGTATTGTCGGCGGCTTTTTTCAAGGAGAAACGGTGGGTTGGGCTGCCCTATCTGGCAATTGGCGTCTGCGCCATTGTCGCAGCCTGGTTTGTGATGAACTGGCTCGTCCCGCGTGGCCGAGTCGTGCGGGGGGACGTCAATGCATGACTGGAAGAGCGAACTCGATGCGCTCGTCGCTGAAACGACGGCGTTCGCTAAATCGCTGAAGGTCGAGATCGAGCTGCCGCGGCCTCAGCAGAAGGAAATCGTCGAGCTCGCTGGCCTCAGCGTGCCCGACCATGGCGGCAGCGAACGCGATGAGATCAGGAAGCGGGTCGAGAGTTTCAAAGCGCATCAAGAGAGCTTTACGCGCGAGCGCGAGGAATATGCCGATTCACTGCTGCGCCGGATCAGGCCGATCACCCAGAAGAGCTCGCTGAACGGTTCATGAGCTCCGCCAAGTCCCTTAAGTCGTGCAGCTCAAGCAATACGCGCTCGACGGCAAACCTAAAGGCCCGTGAATTTTCCGCGTTTCGGCCTTGCTAAGCTCTCCGTAGACTTAGGGCCACCCCGAATCGATTCATTCCGGAGCGCGAGAGTTCTCAAGCCCCGTTAGCGCTTTCCGCCGCACATGTACCTCGTGACGCTGGAAAGATGCGTTCCTTTCGACAAGCAGCAGGATTTCTGCTCTGAACTCGGAGCTCCGTCCCACCCGAGCTCCTTTCGAAGGCAATCGGCCCACGGACGGCGACCCGCCATTTGCCATTGACAAAGATCAAGACATCAAATCCGGATCCACTATCCTTCTGCAAGACTTAACGGAGGCTAGAGGTCTCATGCGCAACCTTCTGTTCATCGGTGTGCTTGCACTTCCCATCGTCATCGGTTTTGGATCGCCCTCGACCGCCGCTCCGCGGGGTCGTTCGTATATCCCCCCGGCTCGGCAGGACGTTTATTGCTTGCAGGGACGTACCTGGGGATATCCGGGCAATTGCCAGTTCTCGACCTATGATCAGTGCATGGCCACTGCATCCGGCACCTACGCCTATTGCGGCATCAATCCGGTCTACGCGTTCGCGCGACAGAGAGCGCAATCGTGCTGATGTCCGATGGTCAAGCGTGATGGAGACATTAGTCTGAGTCCTGCTCATACAAATGGACCTGCGGTGCAGGGTTGAGAGACGTTGGACTTCCGCCGATCGGACGAGCCCCCGTTCGAGCAAGCCGCGCGATGCAGTCACCTCAGGTGCGTCGGACGAGACGCAGGACCGATCGAGATGCGGCCTCATCTGCGTCACGCGCAGTCGCGCGTCGCGCTTTAATTCAATTCAAAACAGCGGGAATGCGTCAAACAGACATCTGCTTGTTGCGTTTTTGTCAGCTTCTTCTACCATGGTGACCTCTCGAGTTTTCGACTTTGGGTAGTTTCTACGTGGCGCTCGTCACGCGAAAGCTACATTGCATTATCTGCTAGAAAACGAGGGAGATCTTCCAAATGTTAGATGCCCCCACCACCGCGCTCCTACGGGTGGTCCTCGACAACGTCTGCAAGAATCTTTCCCGGTACGATACCGGTGCTCGCACCCATGTTGCCTCGACAATTCTGGAAGCTGCGAGCACAGGAGAAATAAGACCTGACCGCCTTACACAGATCGGTCGCGATGCTCTTTCCAAAGCCCCGCCGGTGAGGCGATAGGCTGGCCAAGTATGATCGGTCACTGAAGTGCCGCTGAGCCGGTCCTGCAGCGACGATTGAGTAGAGGAGATTGCCTTCTTGCGTGGATTTCGGAACGATAAACTCCGTGACTAGAGGCCCGTGTTGGAAAGGCACAGGAATCCTTGTCGTTCAAAGACAAATAGTGATGGCCGCGGTGATGCTCAGATTGGAAAAAAGTACGACGCATCGGTCGTGGCGAGTTGCGATCGCGAACCCTTCAGTCTAGCAAAGAGGTTTTCGTCGACTTGTGTCGTTGGCGACAAGCGCCTGGTCATAGGGATATGCAACCTTTCGCTTCGGCTCGATGCAATGCCGAGTTCGATGCCCTTGCGTACCAGAGCCTCCGGACGTCGGCCTCGCTAGACGGGATCCCAGTAAGCCGCATCGCCCACACCGCAGCTTCATCGCCGCGGATCAAAGCAACCGCAGGTGTCGTATCGTTGACGTTAGCGGGTGTGGTCAACACCGCGCGGATCAAGCCGGATCCTTCATCGACACCGACATGGGCCTTGTAACCGAAGGTTGCGCCGCTTTTGCCCTGCCGTTTGGCAAACCGGGCATCAGGATCGTTTGAGGGGCGATCCTCCTTGGGCGGAGCCGAGACTGCCTGGATCAGGGTCGCATCCAGCATCGTGCCGCGCTTGAGGATCACGCCAGCATTCTCAAGTTGACGATCCAGTTCGCCAAACAGCTCCTCCAGCAGGCCTTGTTCAACGAGCTGGTTCCGGAAGCGGTTCAGGACCGTGTGGTCGGGGGCGCATCCTCAAGGCTCAAACCGACGAAGCGCTTGAACGACAACCGGTCGCCCAGCGCTTCCTCGAGCTCGCGCTCCGAAAGACCATAGAGCGACTGCAACAACACAGCACGAAACAGCACCAGCACCGGATAGCCTGGCCGACCGGGGCTCCCTTCATCTCGCAAATGGCCAATCAGCTTCTAAAACCGGTACCACTTGACCAGGCCAGCCAGCCGATCCAGCGCCGCATTCGCGCCGGCCCCCTTCGGCATCAGCGCTTCCACAAAGCTCGGCTGTCCCGTCTGCTTAACCGCCATCGCTACCCTCCAAGGCTTTTCCCTAGGGAATCACAATTGACGAATTACGCAACAGGCCCCGATCGCGCTGGAGGCGGTCAGGCGTCTGGACGCGCTGTTCGAGATCGAGCGCACCATCAACGGCCGCAGGGCGGACGAGCGGCGCGCCGTGCGCCGGAGAAGAGCAAACCGCTTCTCGACGACATGCACGCCTGGTTGCTGCGTGAGCGCAAAACCCTCTCGCGCTCTTTCGAGGTCCTGAAGCCCATGAACTACATGCTCAGGCGCTGGGACGACTTCGCCCGCTTCCTCGACGATGGAGGATCTGCCTCAGCAACAACGCGGCCGAAAGAGCGTTGCGGGGCATCGCATTGGGAAGGCGCAACTGGACCTTCGTCGGCTCCCAACGCGGCGCCGACCGCGCCGCCGTCATGCTCACCCTCATCACCTCCGCACGCCTCAACGACATCGACCCGAAAGCCTGGCTCGCCGACGTCCTCGCTCGCATCGCCGATCTTCCCGCCTCGCGTCTGCACGAACTGCTGCCCTGGGAATGGAAGCGCCTGCGCCAAGCCGACATGCCCGCCGATCAGCAGGCCGCCTGAACCTCTCGCGCCACATCATAAACCCGCCAGCGCTCGCGCGCCTGCGACAATCCCGCGGCCTTGCCCGTGTGCGTATTCAGTTCTTGCGAGTCGAGCCGATCGGCAGATGCGAGGCTCCAAGATCAATCGACAAGTTTTAACGTTGACCCGACGCTTCTGCCGGCCGCGGCGGTATGGCTATCGCAATGCTTCGAGACCGGGCCACGAGTCCCCTGGGCCGCCTAGCACCAGTTCGGCGCTGAACGAATAGTGGGGCAAAGCCAACGGCGAGGCATGTCGCTCCTAGACAGCGAAACGCGGCAAGTGGGAAGGTCTCGAGATCTCAGCTTCTAAAAGAATTGTGAAGCACTGCTTCGCGGAGTTCTGTCCCTGCGTTTGATCAGCGCCGCGCGCGGGCGTTCTTGGTCTTGGGCTGCTTTGGTCTCGATCGCTTGCCCTGTGGCGCTGGGGAAGAACGGCCTTTCCGAATTACTCGCTTCGTGATCGCTCGAGCCAGAGCGTCAGTAGTATCGAAGCGAGCGATTCCACGGCGAACGCGAGCCCTCTCAGAAAAGTTTATGGTTCGTCTTACTTTCCCGTGGGTCGACAGCAGCACGTAATCGAGCACCGATTCGTTATGCTCAGACAGCCTGATGGCGGCAATCCAGCCCTGAGGCAGGCGTGCCCTACGCTTGATCGACCAGTACGGCGCTCGATTTTGCCTTCCGCACCAGAGGGCTGATCGAATTGAGATGTTGACCGATCCATCCACGCGCAAGTAAGCTGTCCTGTTGCCAGAGGCGGTGCGACCACCGGCTTTCCTGATGGCCATGGCGATCTGAGAGCCGAGCTTGGCCTCTTGCTCCGCCCACCGCGGGCGCGACTCAAGAAACCCATAGCTGCGCTTGGGAGCGTAGCCAATCAGCCGATACACGTTCATCAAGCTGCCGAAGTGAGTTTGATAGGTGGAGGTGCAGGGAAGGCCTATCGTGCTGGCTATGATAGCGGAGCTCAGGCGTCCTTCCTTGAGCAGCGTTTGGCGTAGACGGGCAAGCATCTCCTCTTCAGTGAGGTCGACACGCCGTTCCTCAATGATCTTATTTACCTTCAGGAAGGCTTCGCGTTCGATGATCGGCTCGATACATCCCTCGCTGGTGATCCAAAGTTCGGGAGGATTGCAGGTGCTGGTCCGCCGCAGCTTGCGTGATCGGCGGTTAAAGGTCTGGTTTCCAATGTAGTTCTCGTTTCTAAGCACTCTGTTAACCGATGCACGAGTCCACCGAACTCCTGTGTTCGTGAGTATGGCCCTCCGGTTTAGCTCTCGGGCGATAATCGCTTCCGACTTTACCTGCAGGAATCGCTCGAAGATCCACTTCACCACGGCTACTTCCTCGGGAATGCCGGGTCGCACTCGGATGTGATCAGTCGTGAGGTACTTCCGATCACCGTTCTTCAGCACGCCTCGTGACTTCTGACTCTGATCGACAAGTTCCCGCAACAGTGCATAACCAGGGCGACCTCCGAGCTTGAAGCCAAGTCGCGCGAACCGGCACTGCGCAATGTGAACCTTTGCCGAGAGCTCACGGCTGTACTCCGCCGCCATTACTCGCTTGATGTTCTTGACGATGCTGGAGAGCATGCTGCCGTCATTGTCAAACAGCTCAGCACAATATGTTATCTTGATGCCCGCCTGTTTGCAGACGAATTCGTAATACGCGCTCTCGTCGACGTCCTGAAAGCGGCCCCACCGGCTTACGTCATAGACCAGAATATGACCAAAATCGGCTTCTCCTGTTTGGACATCCTTGATGAGCTGCATAAGGCCGGCCCTGTTCTTGATGAGCAGACCGCTCTCACCCTCGTCGCGATAGGTTCGTACAATCGTCAGGCTATGGGCGTGTGCGTATGCTGCAATCACAGCGGCCTGATTCTGAATCGAGTATTGCTGCCGCTGTGTCGACATGCGGACATATTGTGCCGCTCTCATGCCAAGCTGCGATCGTACCAAATGAGCCTTATGGACCTCGGGCGCGTTGGCCATCATTCTCGGTTCCGAACCTTACACGACCTGGAGCAAATCAAACACCTGTACGACGCCTACAGCAAGAATTACTTCAATTGGAAATAATAGCCCGCCATCGGCGCCGGTGTCGATGCAGAAAGGACCTGCTTGCGAGCGCGACTGCTAGTGCGGGCGCAAACGCGGCCGCCGATCGCTGGGCCGAAGATCGCAATGGTGGCCGGCGAACGCCCACACGAGACAGTGAAGTACGTCGAGGTCTCCCCATCTGTCGCCATGGCAGACGGAAGGCGGCATTCGCTTTCTGCCGTGGCGTGGGCGTGCGGCTCACCATGTTGCCAAGCGGCCGCCGGCACCGGCCGAGAATGCTACGCCGCGTATTCCCGAACCGATCATCGGCGCCAGGCTGCGCGCTGGTCGCTCAAATACGTCGATGTCTTTGTGCCGGATGTCCCGGCGGCACGAGCGGAGCTCGATGCCCGTGAAGCCCGTTGTGAGCGACGGATGGCAAAGGACGCGCAGAGCGGAGAAGCGTCGCCGAGACTTATCGAGCGCGGATGGCCAAATGGCTCGAGGCGCGCCGGATGGCCGGCAGAGGCGTACCGATCTGGGAGCGCGCTCCTAATGTCGCCCGCCGCATCGACCCGCAAACCGGCGCTGAGACCCCTCCGTACAATCTTCACCTGATGCGCGGCACGTTGGCGCTCCCGAGAGCGGCCGTATCAGCCAGTCCGAACCGACCGCTCAGGGGGGCGCGTCTGATCGGCATCTACGATAGCCAGGTCACTTTCGGCCAGTCTCGCGCCCTGCTCCTCTGGACACGGCTGATCATGCCGAATGGACGTTCTATCGTTCTCGAGCGGCAGCTTGGCGCTGATACTGCCGGGTATGCAGGTCTCGAAGATCAGGTCGACAATCATTGGGGCGAGTTGTTCAAAGCTGCGGCACTATCGACGTTTCTGGCGATCGGGACTGAACTGGGTGCCGGCTCGGACACCAACAGCAGCGACAGCGCAATCATCCAGGCATTGCGACACGGTGCCTCGGGCTCACTAAACCAGACCGGGCAGCAGGTCGTTCGCCGCAGTCTCAGCATCCAGCCTACTCTGACCGTGCGACCTGACTTCCTGGTTCGTGTTCTTGTCGATCATGACCTCATACTTACGCCGTATAGAGGGTGACAACATGCCAAAAATCAAAATCGGAGAGCTTCCAGACGACGAGCCTGTCAAAGTGAGTACGGAGCTGCCTGCGGCCGTGCATCGTGATCTCGTTACGTATGCAGAAGCGCTTACGCGTCAAGGTAGTCAAGTGGTCGATCCGACTAAACTCACCGCCCGCATGTTGGGGCGCTTTATGGCCACGGATCGAGGAATTTCTAAACTGAAACGTGAAGGCCACGTACCGGACGCAGGCGATGGACAGCAATGCTCAAGGTTTCTCGAAGCCGTTGGTCGACGTTAAAATAGACGCAATGCATCAACCTGGCGCTGCCGAGTTGGCGCTAAGAGCTGAGATATCGTGTCGGAAAGTGTGTTCCCGCGTCTGCCCGAAACAACTCCCATTACCAGGTTTTCTCGGTTTTCAGACGCGAGAGCGCTGGGCGTCGACGTGCAGTTATTCGGTCACCTTCAGGCGCGTTACACTGCTCCGGCCATCGACGCTGACAGGCACGTCGCCCTCGATCGTGGCCCTACGTACGACGCGATGCTGGTCCCCGTAATCGTTGACCGCGTAATGCTGCGTTGCGCGGTTATCCCATATCGCAATATCGCCCTCCAACCAGTTCCAGCGCACAGTGTTTTCGGGCGCGGTGACGTGAGACTGGAACAGATCGAACAGCTTTTGTCCGTCGTATTTGGGGACGTCAACAAAGTGCTTCACCAAAGCGCCGAGCACTAGCGTCCGCTCGCCTGTTTCGGGGTGAACGCGTACGACGGGATGCTCGGTCTCAAAAACCGTTCTGGTGAATACCTCGTCAAAGTGTTTCTTGTCGACCTCGCGGACACGCGCGATGCCGGCGTAATCGAAAACGTTGCTATGAACGGCCCATAGGCCCTCGGCAAGCCGTTGTAGCGGCGGCGGCAGATCAAGATAAGCGGCAGCCGTGTTCGACCACACGGTGTCGCCTCCGAACGGTGGCATTACAACGGCCCGCAGGACCAAAATCTTGGGATAGGCGTCGGCGAAGGTCCCATCCGCATGCCAAACGTCGGCGCGGCCGCCGCCGCGAGTGGAGTCCAGTTCGAGGAGCGACGCCGTCCCCTTGGTGGCACCGAGCATCGGATGTGGCACTAGCTTTCCGAGACGAGCGGCAAAGCGCTCCTGCTCGGCGTCATTGAGATGCCCCTGATTGCGGAAGAAGATCACTTTGTGCTCAAGCAATAAGTTGTTGATCGCGGCGATAGCCTGATCCGGTAGATCGCCTGATAGCTTGATATTTATGACTTCGGCACCGATGCGCGCTGCACATTTCACAACATCGGTGCTCGGAATGACGCCACCGACCAAAGCCATTGTGCTCATCTTTCTTTTCCAAGCCTTTGTAGTTCTTCCTCGCCTCCTGGAGCGAATGATCTTCAGCAAGCATCGTGCCAAGCGAAAGACGACATGTACTCGCCAAAGGGCACTGAACGAATCGCGGTATTTGGCGCGAGTCATCGAACTGAGCCGATGGCTGGGCCGAGTGGCGAAAGAACTCGATCGACGACCTCACCCTTCGATTGTCGAATCGTGAAGACGTAACGGAGAGCAGGAGCGCGCCAACGGCAGATCTTCAGCTATGCTTTTGTGATCATCAATGGTGTTGAGAAAAGCAATGCTTCTGTAAAATTGCTAATATTTCATGATGGTCGTGAATCATGTAGTTGGGTCTTGCCGGGCTCAAGCGCGCTTCGAAAACAAATTCTCCCACGATTGATACGTTGATATGACCGAGATTGCGGGCAATTTCCGTCTCAACTAGCATATCGCCCACGATGACAGTTCTTTCTGGGATAATCATTGATCTGCATATACAAGCGCAGCCGGTCTTGCTTGCCCATGCTAGTACCTCGTCACAGTGATTATGACTCTTTGGAAGTGGCGGGATAGGCGCCAGCCATTTTGGCGCGAGCCTTGTCTGTTGTGAACATCCATTTGATGCGGGAGCGGGCGGCATTTCGTTGTCGTTCCCAGGCGGTGATTTCGCGGAGCAGTCGCTTGGGGTCGTCGATCCTGCGATCCAGGCACTGGCCCCGCAGGACGCCGATTTCGATCTCGACCATGTTGAGCCAGCTTGCGTGTTTTGGGGTGTAGTGGAACTCGAGCCGTCGCAAAATCCGCCTGGCTTCGGCGGGCGGGAACGCCTGATAGAGGGCGCCGGCGGAGTGGGTCGATAAATTGTCCTGGACGACCCGGATGATCTCGGCGTCGGGATAATGGATGTCGACGAGATCACGCATGCATTGGGCGTAATCCCTTGCCGCTCGCCGCTCGGTGACCTTGACCTTGCGCCAGGGACGATGCACGTCGAGGAGAACGAAGAGATTGACCGTGCCATTGCGACGATACTCATAATCGTAACGTTCGAGCCTGCCGGGCTTGGCCGGGATGGGCTGACGCGTTTCGCCGATGAGTTGCACCGGGCTTTCGTCGAAGCACACCACTGGCCGCCTGGAGTCGGGCGCCTCGGCATAGAGGTCGAGCACATCCTCCATGCGGGCGACGTATTCGCCGTCGACCTGCGGAATGCACCACATGTCTTTGCGCCAGGGCTTGAGGGCATTCTCGGCCAGGCGCCGCCGAACCGTCTCGTGCGACAGGCTCTTGTGTTCGGTGAGCTTGACCATCGCACCCGCCAGCAGCTTTAGCGTCCAGCGGGCACGGCCCTTTGGCGGACTGGCGCAGGCTGTCGCCACCAGCAAGGCTTCTTCCTTGCCCGTGAGTTTGCGCTCCGCCCCGGGACGCGGCTCTTCGCTCAGCGCCCGCTCCAGATTGCCTTCCACGAAGCGTCGCTTGGTCCGGTACACGGTCGAGCCGCTCACGCCGACGCTCCTTGCGATCTCCTCGTCGCTGGTCTCGGCATCGGCGGCCAGCAAAATCTGCGCTCGCTTGAGCTTGCGGGACGCATGCTTGCCGCCGCTGAGCAGCGCCCTCAGATCGGTGCGCTCGATTTGGCTGAGTTCGACCCGATAGCGTACATTCATGGTGTGCCTCCTCGTTCGAGGCACGCACGAACAACTGAATCGGATGGCCGGCGTGAGTCCTTCGACAAAACCCTTCACGCCCACGCAGGGGCAGTATCTGGCTTTTATCCACCTCTATACCCGGCTGCATCGCAGGCCCCCGGCCGAAACCGACATCCAGGAATATTTCCGCGTCAGCCCGCCTACGGTTCACCAGATGGTGCTGACACTAGAACGCGCCGGCCTCATCAGACGGCAGCCAAGGACGCCTCGCAGCATCGAGGTCCTCGTTGATCCGAAACTCCTGCCGGAGCTAATCTGACCGCCGGATCCAACCTGTCAAAATCACTGTGCAGAGCCACTAGTTGCGCGGCTCAAATGCCAAAATGTCGCTGACATGAGTCTCATTCGAAGTCGTTGCGCTTGTGCGCGAACTAGTTCAACAATTGATTGCTGACAATGACGGCTTGAACGGCTCTCTGATCAGCGGCGAGCAAGACATTTCACGCCCCTTTACGCCTTTGCGTAAGGCAGCGTTGCGCGCTAAGAATTCGTAGGTGTCGTGAAAAATGGCGCCATCCTTGCCATGCACGAGCTCGATTTCATCTCTCGACATACCCGGATTGCGGAAAAGAATGGAGAAAGGGAGCTCAAACTCCTCTCGAAACCTATCCATATCGATCGTTGCGCGGCTGAACCCGCCCAAAATGGCATTGACCGTCTGCAACATCGCATTTGCGTGATCGAGGAGTATGCCATTCCAGTTGAAATAAAATGGCGGATTTCATGCGTGAACCTCGGCACGTCATCGCGCGGTAATGTGTTCGAGACTAGGAATTTGCTGGTCTACATGTCTGGAGTGGTCGTAGTAGATATGTCCGAACAGAGCTGGAAGGGGTGTACCGCACGTTAGTGAGCTGAACGGGAGCACCGTTCTTCCTGTGGTTTGGAGAGTGTGAGCATTGCTGTTTTTGTGGGCTCTGTTTCTGAATCGATTTGTTTTAAGCCATGCCATGCTAGGCGGTGCTGGGAAAGCCACAATGCCGAATGGGCGTTCGAAAGTCTCAACACTTACTATGCGCGCTGTACTGGACCTGACGCGACATTGCGTCTCTGTTAGAATACGTACAAGCGTCTACACAGTGCGTAAGTTTGGAGCTGATCGTTCCGTAAGTGAATTTCGCGAGGTAATTGATGGCCCGCCCGCTCGAGCCTGTGAGAGCTGTAGATGTAAGATCGCTCTCTGTCGAGCGTCGCGGTTGGCGGGGCATGCACATTGTCGTCTCAGTCCTGAACCAAGATAAGAGCTGCAACTTCCTTGGTCCCGCGCCAGTTTGCTCGCCGCTAGGCCCTTAGCGATACCAATGCGATCAGGCGCGGGGCGGTTTTGGCTCATCTTGCGCTTGCCTTCGACCATGATGATCGGGATGCGCGCGCCGACGATTTCACGCAACTGAGCGGCGATGAAATCCGCGGGAGCATCGCTGACGGCCCAAGGCGTCGCGCGTCACGTCTCATGGATATTCGTCAGACGCGTCACGATCTCGAGCAGGCGATTGGGATCCTCGAAGAACTCAATCGGCCTATTGGCGTGAACCGCGATGTAGTTCCATGTCGGCACCACATGTTCAGCTTGTCGCTTGCTGGATACTAGGATGGCGTCACATAAGCCTCTGCGCCAGATCGCAGGAGCTTCTCCGATCGAGGCCGTGCCATTGCGGATTACAGCGCGTCGTGTTCGCCTTCAAGTGGCCCATCTGAGCAGCGGATTGTCGCTCAAATGTTCTCGGGGTCGTCGTCTCGAAAGTGGGGTGATATGTACATGAAGGCTCTCCGTTGGCAGTCGTCGAGATAAACCCAAGTCAATATGCTGAAAACTGCCAGTTTCGGTCGTTTCCGGAGGGCTTCTTCGCTTCCTCGCAGCCCGATTTGAGAATCTTGTGGAACACCTCGATTTTCCACCTCAGCGCATACCATTCGAGCTTCTCAACGGCGTCCTTGCGTGACTGAACGGGCAGGTCGGTGATCAGTTTCCACTCGATTTTCTTTCTGTTCTTCAGTGTCCCGCCTTCCGCATGAAGCCGGCGGAACCGGAGGAGATCACGCAGCTTTAGCCGCGCAGATCTTGCTCACTTAGGTTGCAAATTCAATCTTTGGACACGGGCTTCGTCCGAGCCGCGATTCCGTGGGTTTCGGTCGCTTCTCCTACAGGCGCTTGGCGTCTCAGCGTCGTCGAATCCGTGGCACCCGAAGCTTTCGCCTTACTTGGCGGTCCAGTTCGTGATCGAGCCGCGCGGATCCGGAACGATACCATGCGCTCCAGTTACAGCTTCCAAACGGCATCTTGCTCATGGACAGCCTGGATACGGCAAGATCCTCGTGGTCGACGCGCCCGTCGCCATCTCGAGAGACTAGCCTTCAGGATTGACCTGAGCGAACTCGGAGGCCCCTTCGCCATCAGACGACTGTTTCCATGAGACAGGCGTTCGAACAAGCGAAGCGCAGCGCGCCTTCGCTGCGGATCTTAGAGGAGATTGATGTCTTTCGCCGGTGCGCGGACCCTTGGGGGAACTGACGGAGCTCCACCGGATGGCTTATACCAGTCAGTACAATCGTCTTGCCCTCGTAGCTGCTGAACGGATCGCAGGCCAGATATGACAACCGTCCAAGTAATTCGTGTTTGCTGCGCTGTCGACGGGTTGATGTGCGAGACGTCGCATCGCCGCGACCGGCTCGATCCAGGGCAATTCGGGGACGTGCATCAGGCTTACGAGCCGACATCCGCCAAGGCCGCGAATCGAAGCTCTCGCAGTGGTCGTACCCGTTCGATCGATTCTTTGTAGCGATCGTGCACCCTTATGGGCGGCGATCTCAGAATCATTCTCGAATTCATCGTAAGCAACGAGTCGATGTCATTACCGAGCTGATCGGCCTTTGCGGTTGCGCGCGATCTCGAGCCGTCGTGCATGTGGGACGGCGGTAAGAACCGAGAGTCCGTCGGCGATTCGACGATGTGGTCTTGTTTTGGCTGTGAATAGGACGATGTGGCGAATCATAGCTGGCTCTGGCTCGTGTGAGATGAAGGCTGATCGCAGGGCAATCTTGGTATCGTGCCAGCGACGGACGCCGCATGGTTGCGATTGCATTGTTGTCCCTCATAATGACGCCGGGAGGACGAGGCGCTCAATGGTTTGAATGTGACGCGCAAGCAGATCGCAGGCTTGATCGATATTGCGCGATCGTAATGCTTGCAGAATCAAGCGGTGATCCTGATTGGAGCGCGGGCACCATCCGGCACTGCGCGCCATCGCGAACACCAGTCGCGAGTTTGCGAGTTGCAGCCCATCGAGGCAGGCGAGCAATCGAGGCATTGCGCAGGGCGCCACAAGGGCGTGATGAAATGCGCGATTCGCGATCTCGAATTCCCGAATTGTGTCCGCATTGTCTGCTTCGATCAGGGCGAGCTCAATCCGCGCCAGATGAGCCGACGTAAGTTTCGGCGAGGCATTCCGCAGCGCGATCACTTCCAACGCGGCGCGCATCTCGGCGATCTCCTTCACCGACTTCGCGTCGAGCGATGCAACGCGCACGCCGCGGCGGGGGGCGGCAACAACGAGATGTTGTGCCTCCAGTTGCCGAAAAGCTTCCCGCACGGGGACGTGGCTCGAGTTGAATTCGCGCGCGATATGGTCCTGCCGCAGCGGTGCGTCTGGTTGTAACGCGCCGCTGATAATGCGGTGCGCGATCGAATGCGCAATGCGTTGCGCAGTTGTCGCGTTGTCGCCTAAAGTCATCATAGATTATCTACTACAAAACATCGTGCGTGGCGGCCAGACGTCAGTTAACATACCTCGAGATGGAATATGATAGATAATCATAAGGATTATCTATAGTTCGAAGGAGGCCTCGTGGCTCGGATAGTCCCAAGCGCGAAAACAAAATCGGAGGATGGCTGCGACATCGAACCCGTTCGCCACGACTGGACCGTTGGAGAGGCGACGACGCTCTACAACGCGCCGTTCTCCGACCTGATGTTCCGCGCCCAGGCCGTTCACCGCCGCCGATTTGATCCCAATCATTTGGAGACCGCGAGCCTTCTCAGCCTCAAGACTGGCGGCTGCTCAGAGGATTGCGGTTATTGCTCGCAGAGCGCGCATTATGACACGGGGCTGAAAGCGACGCGGCTGATGGACAAGGTGGATGTGATCGCGGCCGCCGAGCGTGCGAAAGCGGCCGGCGCGGCGCGGTTCTGTATGGCGGCTGCGTGGCGCAGTCCGAAGGACCGGGACCTAGGCCATGTCTGCGAGATGGTCAGCGCGGTGAAGGGTCTCGGACTGGAAACCTGCGTGACGCTCGGAATGGTGACCGCTCCTCAGGCGCAGCGTTTGCGTGAGGCCGGCCTCGACTTCTACAACCACAACGTCGATACCTCGCCCGAATTCTATGGCCAGATCATCGCCACGCGGATCTTGCAGGATCGTATCGACACGCTCACTGAGGTGCGCGCGGCGGGCATCAAGGTCTGCAGCGGCGGCATCATCGGCATGGGGGAGCGCGTCGTGGACCGGATCGCCATGCTGGTGCTGCTCGCAAATCTTCCGAGCCATCCGGATAGCGTGCCAATCAACCTCTGGAACGAGGTCAAGGGCGTGCCGGTCATGGAAACCGCGGAACGCCCCGATCCAATCTCCCTCGCGCGTCTCGTCGCGGTCGCACGCATCCTGATGCCACAAAGCGTGGTGCGGCTGTCCGCCGGGCGGCAATACATGACCGACGAATTGCAGGCGCTGTGCTTTCTCGCCGGCGCTAACTCGATCTTTATCGGCGAGGCGCTTCTAACCACGCGCAACTCGCAGCGCGAGCGCGACATGGAGTTGCTCGAGCGGCTCGGCATCAAATCCAGCCTCGACCAGGCGCAGCCGGTCAACAGGCAATCTGCGCCGGCCAACGATAGCGTTCACAGTAATTGACGCCCAAAGGGGCGTCCGCCGCCCTTGAGAAACCCTTGAAGAATGTCAGGAAGAAGCGGGGCTTCGCGATAGCGGCTGCCTAAATGATTTACGCAAGCACCCCTACTACACGCGGGATTGATTGATGACTTCAACACGCGCGGGCAAGGTGGCCACTTATCACGCCGCCTTGCGGGCCCTGAACGAGCAGGACGGGCTGCGGCGCCTAGCGCCGCGTTCGGGCATTGATCTTGGATCGAACGACTATCTCGCGCCGGCGAGTGCACCGCGCATGAAGAAGGCTATGGCGGCAGCGCTGGAAGCCGGCACTCCAATCGGGGCCGGCGGGTCACGCCTCCTGCGCGGAAATTGCGACGAGCACGAACGTCTCGAACTGGAGGCCGCGCACATTTTCGTAGCCGAGACGGCGCTGTTTTTCAGCGGCGGATATGTGGCGAATTTTGCGATCCTGTTGCCTCAACGGGGCGATCTGCTGGTACTCGATTCGCTCGTGCACGCGAGCATTCACGAAGGCGCACGGTCCGGACGAGCCGAGTTTCGCGAAATCGCTCACAACGCCCCGACGTCGGTCGAAAACACAATCCGCGACTGGCGAATGAAAGGCGGGACGGGCCGCGTCTGGATCGTGGCTGAAAGTCTGTACAGCATGGACGGCGATTTCGCGCCGCTCAAGGAGCTTGTCGCAATCGCCGACAGGCATGATGCGTTCCTTTTGGTAGACGAAGCTCATGCCACTGGCGTGTATAGTGAGCAGGGAAAGGGGCTGACCGCCCCCTACGAAGGGCGCGAGAACCTGGTGGTCGTTCATACGTGCGGCAAGGCGTTGGGCGCCGCCGGTGCCCTCGTCACCGCGAGCCGGGTGCTGCGCGACTTCATGGTCAACCGTTGCCGTCCATTCATTTTTGCAACCGCCGCGTCCCCTTTGCTGGCTGTTGCCGTGCAGGAGGCGCTATCAATCTTGAAGGAGGAGCCGGAACGGCAACAACGCCTGGCCAGCTTGGTCGCCTTCACGGCGACAACGCGCGCGCCATGAAACTGGCATCGATGCTGCAGGCTCGCGGATTCGACGTTCGGGGAATCCGACCACCGACTGTGCCGGCGGGCACAGATCGGCTGCGAATCTCCCTGACGCTGAATGTCCGAGAGGATGATGTGCGTGCGTTGCTCGATGCTTTGATGGAAGAAACCGGAAGCAAGGCAAGATGGCTCGGCGATTCGTAGTCACCGGCACCGACACTGAGGTCGGCAAGACGATCTTTTCCGCAGGAGTCGTCGATTTTCTTGATGCCTATTATTGGAAACCTGTCCAGGCTGGTCTTCGAGGGGAGATCGATTCCCAGGTCGTTAAACGACTGGCTGAACTTCCAGACGATCGGATTGTGCCAGAGCGGTATCGTCTTGAGACGCCAGCGTCACCACATCTCGCAGCAGAACTCGATCGCCTTCATATCGACGCCACCTCACTCGATGTACCGGACACCGGGGATCGCCCGCTCGTGATCGAGGGGGCGGGCGGGCTGATGGTACCGCTCAATCGCAACGAACTCTACATCGACGTCTTTGCACGATGGCGGCTGCCAGTCATTCTCTGCGCGCGCACTGCCCTCGGTACCATCAATCATTCGCTGCTTTCGCTCGAGGCCTTGCACAATCGCAACATTGAAATTCGCGGTATCGCGTTCATCGGCGAAGAGAACGTCGACACCGAGAGCACCATTTGCAGGATCGGACAAGTGCGGAAGCTGGGCCGGCTGCCGTGCCTTGTTCCACTCACGGCCGACGCGCTTCGCGCGGCCTGTAAGGTCTCGTTCCATGGTGGTGATTTCGATTCATAATGTGCAAAGCAAAGTCGCGGATCTGGCATCCGTTTACCCAACATGCGCTGCAAGGCGAGATGATAAAGGTTTTGCGCGGCCAGGGCGCATATCTTTACACCGCGGATGACCGTCGCATCATCGACGCGATCGCGTCTTGGTGGGTAGTAACCCATGGCCATTGCCATCCTTACATCGTGAGCGCCATTCAAAAGCAGGCGGAAAAGCTCAACCAGATCATCTTCGCGGGCCACACTCATGAACCCGCCGAAGAGGTGGCATCCCTGCTTCTGAAGCTTGCGCCCCGTGGCCTCGACTACGTTTTCTTCTCCGACAGCGGCTCGACCAGCGTGGAGGTCGCGCTGAAATTGGCGCTCGGCTATTGGCGCAACATAGGCGGGTCGCGCTCGCGTATCGTCGTGATGCAGCATTCCTATCATGGCGACACGGTGGGGACGATGTCGGTCGGCGCGCGTGGTGTGTTCAATGCGGCCTACGAACCTCTGCTTTTCGAGGTTACCTCAGTGCCGTTCCCGGCGCTGGGTCATGAACAGGCGACGCTCGACGCGCTCGAGGTCGCGTGTCGCAACGAAAACCCGGCTGCCTTCATCGTCGAGCCCCTGATCCTGGGGGCTGGCGGGATGCTTATGTATCCTGCTTGGGTCCTAAATGAAATGAAACGGATCTGTGAGGCCTCAGGCGTCCTGTTCATTGCCGACGAGGTCATGACTGGCTGGGGGCGCACTGGAACATTATTCGCTTGCGAGCAGGCTGGTGTCACGCCCGACATTGCCTGCTATTCCAAGGGCCTCACGGGTGGCTCTCTTCCGCTTGCGGTGACGCTCTGCCGCGCGGAGATTTTCGACGCACACTATTCGAAAGACCGAACCCGCACCTTCTTCCATTCCAGTTCTTACACGGCAAATCCGGTGGCGTGCGCCGCTGCCAAGGCGAACCTGGATCTCTGGTGCAACCATGAGACCTACGAGCGTGTGGCCTCAGTCGCTGCAATGCAGAAACAGAAAATCGAACCATTTCGCGCGGACGCGCGCTTCGGGAACGTCCGTCAAACTGGTACTATCACAGCACTCGAGCTGAAGGTGTGCGACGAGGGGTACCTCGCCAATATCGGGCCGAGACTGCAGGCGTTTTTTAGAGATCGAGATCTGCTGCTGCGCCCGCTTGGCAATACGATCTATGTTATGCCGCCGTATTGTGTCACGTCGGCGGACCTCGAGGAAATCTACGCTGGAGTTAACGATGCAGCCGATGAGCTGGTCTAGAAGCAGGCCGGATCGGTCGCCGATCGCCACAGCCGGTCCGCGAATCTGCCGAAGTCATTGGCCACGCCCGCATGACCCAACACACCGGCCGAGAAAGTCTTCGTCTGGTGATCGCGCAACCAAAAGGAATTTCCATCCGTTCGCGGGCCATTTTCGAGGCGTCGATTTCTTTTTATCTTCGCCGGTTGACAATTTTCTTCCAAGCTCCCTAGGAAGCACCAGGTGCGCAAAGGCTCAACGATATTTCAAATGAGAAAAGTGCTCTCTGCTAAGCTGCACGGCATCCATGTCACAGAGACCAATCTTTATTATCCCGGTTCCGTCGCCCTCGATCCAGGTCGCTGTCACGAGGCGGGCATTCTACCGACGGAGTTCGTGGAGACCTGGAACAAGAAATCCGGGGCACGAATCTCGACTTACGTCATTCTCGGCGTACGCGGCTCACGTTGCTGTGTCCTCAACGGCGCTGCGGCGCGGATCTGCCAAGTCGGCGACCAACTCATTGCTTGCAGTTCGTCCTTCTTGGACGAGCAGAAAATTGTTGAGTTAAGGCCGAAGAGTCGCCCTTTCGATCGCAGCAACCAGACTGAACACCTGACATACTCGGTCAGTTCGGAAGCAGCAGGCGACTTCGCGCCGCATAATCGAACTGAAGTCGTCGACGCGATGGGGGTCCAATGAGCCACGTTTTAGAGCAGCCGGTTGAGCGCATCACGATTCCCATGCTGCAGAAGTGGAAAGAGGAGAGCCGGCGTGTCGTCATGACCACTGCCTACGACGCGGTTCTGGCGCGTATCGCGGATCCTTCCGTCGATATAATTCTCGTCGGTGATAGTGTCGGTAACGTTTGCCTTGGATTTGAAAACACGCTACCGGTGAGCGTGGCGATGATGAACCATCATCTGGAAGCCGTTGCACGCAGCAAGCCTCGAGCTTTACTCGTCGCCGATATGCCGTTTCTTAGCTTCCACCTCAGCGTCGAGGAAACCATACGCAATGCCGGCGGATTCCTGCAGCGAGGCGCAGCCGCGGTGAAACTCGAGGGCGGCGGCAAGCGTATCGAGATGGTACGTGCCCTTGTCGATTGCGAGATTCCGGTGATGGGTCATCTGGGCCTTATGCCCCAGAGCGTCAATGTCATGGGCGGCTTCAAGGTGCAGGGCCGGAAAGCGGATGAAGCGCTGCGGTTGCTCGATGATGCTCACCGTCTGCAGGAGGCCGGCTGTTTCGCTTTGGTGTTGGAAGGCATTCCGGCCGAGCTTGCTGCTCGAGCAACCGACTCCTTGACAATACCGACGATCGGAATCGGCGCCGGCCCGGACTGTTCGGGGCAGGTGCTCGTGTTTCACGACGTGCTGGGCCTGACCGAAGGTCAACGCCCCAAATTCGTTCGCGCCTATGCGGAAGGCTTCCAGCAGTTGCATGATGCGCTTTCGCGCTGGGCCGCGGATGTCCGCAGTGGTGCATTCCCGGGACCGCAAGAGTCCTATCGACTTCCTGAAGGCGTCGGCGAGGCAATTACCAACTAGTGGTTCATCACAGTGATTATGACTCTTTGGCGGTGGCTGGATAGGCGCGGCCGAGTTTGGTGCGGGCTTTTTCTGTTGTGAACATCCATTTGATGCGGGCTCGGGTTTTATTCCGCCTCTTTTGCCATGCTGCGATCTCGTTTCGGAGCCTTTTGGGATCGTCGATGCGGCGGCCGAGACACTGACGCTGTAGCACGCTGATCTCGCACTCGACCATATTGAGCCAACTGGCGTGCTTCGGGGTGAAGTGGAATTCGAGGCGGCGCAGGATGCGCCGGGCCTCGGCGGGCGCGAAGGCCTCATACAGCGCCCCAGGCTTGTGGATCGACAAATTGTCCTGCACGACACGGATGCAGGCGGCGTCGGGATAATGGACGTCGACGAGATCACGCATGCAGTGGGCGTAGTCCACGGCGGCGCGGCGGTCGGTGACCTTGACGTTGCGCCAGCCCCGATGTGGATCGAAGGTGACGAAGAGATTGGCGGTGCCGTTGCGGCGATACTCGTAATCGTAGCGCTCGCGCTGTCCCGGTTGGGCCGGGACCGGCTGGCGCACCTCGCCGATCAGCTGGATGGGGGTCTCGTCGAAGCAGACCAGCGGCCGGGCGGGATTCTGCGTCTCGGCGTAGAGGTCGAGCACGTCCTCCATGCGGGCAACGTATTCGCCGTCGACATGGGGAATGCACCACATGTCCCTGCGCCACGGCTTGAGGTCGTTCTCGGCCAGCCGGCGACGCACGGTCTCGCCCGACAGGCTGTTGTGATCGGTGAGCTTGACCATCGTGTCGGCCAGCAGCGTCAGCGTCCAGCGTTTGCAGCCAGCGGGCGGCTTGGCGCATGCGGTCGCCACCAGCAGGGCTTCCTCCTTGCCGGTCAGCTTGCGCTCAGCGCCCGGACGCGGCTCCTCGCTCAGGGCCCGCTCCATATTGCCTTCCACGAAGCGGCGCCTGGTCCGGCCGACGGTGGAGAGGCTGACACTCACGGTCCGGGCAATCTCCTCGTCGCGGCAGCCTCCATCGGCCGCCAGCAAAATCTGCGCCCGCTTAAGCTTGCGGGCGGCGTGCTTGCCGCCGCCGAGCATCGCCGTCAGTTCGTCGCGCTCGGCTTGGCTCAATTCGACCCGATAACGTACATTCATGCTTTGCCTCCTTGTCGGAGGCCGGGACGAATCCAACGATGAGTCAAAAATCAGGCGCGCGCTTCACCGAGAAGCAGGGTTATTACCTGGCCTTCATCCATACCTACGCCCATATGTTCGGACGTCCCCCCGCCGAAGCCGACATCCAGCGCCACTTCCGCGTCAGCCCGCCTTCGGTCCATCAGATGATCGTCACCCTCGAACGAAACGGCTTCATCCGACGTCAACCCGGCGTCCCCAGAAGCATCGAAATCCTCGTGCCACCGGAAAGCTTGCCGATCCTCGAATGGCTCGGTATCAAAACGTCAAAATCACTGTGATGAACCACTAGGCGCCGTCCAACCCAAACCGATGTAAAGGTCGACATGCAAACAATCGCGACGGTCGCTGAGCTTCGCCGCACTCTCGCAAAAGCCCGCAGTGCCGATCAACGGGTCGGATTCGTGCCGACAATGGGCTATCTCCACGATGGCCACTTGGCGCTGATCGCGGCGAGCCAGGGGCAATGCGACGTCACGGTCGTCAGCATCTTCGTCAACCCCACTCAGTTCGGACCAAACGAGGATCTCAGCACCTATCCGCGCGACTTCTTGCGCGATGAGGGACTGTGCCGCGATGCCGGGGTTGCGATCCTCTTTGCGCCGGATGCACAGGAAGTCTATCCGAGCCATTTCGAGACTTTCATTGAACCGGGCGACCTAGCGAAACCTCTGTGCGGAGCATTCAGGCCTGGACATTTTCGCGGTGTCGCGACTGTCGTATGCAAGTTGTTCAACATGGTGCAGCCCGACGTCGTGTTTTTTGGCCAGAAGGAGTTTCAGCAATGTGCAGTCGTGCGTCGCATGGCGGTTGATCTCAATCTCCCCATCGAGATCGTCACCGTACCAACCGTTCGCGAACAGGATGGGCTCGCGATGAGCAGTCGCAACCGGTATCTCAGCAAGGAAGAACGTCAGCGGGCCCTTACGATCAATCGTGGGCTATCCGCCGCGCTCGATGAATTTCGCTCTGGAGAGCGCAACGTAGAAAGGCTGATTGCTATCGCCAAGGGGCATTTAGAGGCAGTTGACCGACTGCAGTATCTTGAACTTGTCGACGGTGACACGCTCAACACCGCCGATAGTCCACTGCGACGCCCCGCGGCGCTTTGTGCGGCAGCCTACGTCGGCTCGACCCGGCTGATCGACAACGTAATACTGGCGTCGCCAACTCCGTAGCGCAATGCGTAGTCAAACCGTACGCAGCATATTGAGCTGGAAGAAGTGCTCAAGGCAACTTTTTACAGACGTGTCGACCTGGTAGCAAAGGGCGAACCCCGAGCCGACGTTGTTCAGAGAGTTAGCGATGCAATAGGGGGTGCTTGCGGAATATTGTGGGACCGAGAACTTTGCATTTGGCAACATCACAAGTTTCTCGCGGCTGCGACCAGAGACCGTTTCGACAAACCTTGGTATAGTGTTTTGCAGCCCATGCTATATTACCGACTTACCTTTGTAGAGTTGAGGACCCGTCAGGTCGTTTGTACTTTCGATGTCGAACCTGGATCATTCGATCGACGAGTCGGTGCGAAGCCTAAACTGATACCTTGCTAGAAGTCGTTGCGTTCCAATCAGGTGTGAGGACGAACATCTTGAACCGGACCTTTGGCCGATTGCACGCAAAAAAGACAGGGGCTTTATCTTAAGAAGGTACCCACTATTCGAGATCGCGATCAGCGATCAGAACAGCTCAGCCAACGTTTATGCAAGCGACGAAGATGGAGAAGCGGAGGATTGGGCACGCTATGCTCAGGAACGTGTGAGCCCTTAGAGTGGCCGATAACGCTCCCCTCATACTACGGGCTTTAGCGCAGTCGCCGCATTGATGATCGCTGCCGTAGCGCAAGTTGCTGGCGTAGTTGCATCCCCCTCTTGAAATGCGAGTCGCGATGGCATTTACCGAGCTTTTCATCAAACGTCCGGTATTGTCTATCGTCGTCAGTGTCCTGATCCTTCTGATTGGCTTGCGCGCGGCCACCGTACTGCCGATCCGGCAATTTCCCAAGCTATCTAATACGGTCGTCAATATCACGACTTCCTATCCTGGCGCCTCCGCCGACATGATCCAGGGGTTCATCACCACTCCCCTGGAGCAGGCAGTCGCTTCCGCCGAGGGCGTCGACTACATCAGTTCCTCATCGGTGCTCGGTACCTCGACGATCCAAGTCTACATCAAGCTGAATTTCGATCCCAACGAGGCGCTCACCGAGGTGCTCTCCAAGGTCAACTCAGTCAAATATTTGATCCCGAAGGAATCAAACGATCCGGTCGTCACTAAGTCGACCGGTCAGATCACCGCTGTAATGTATATCGCCTTCTCCAGCGAGGAATTGACGGCCAGCGCGATCTCCGACTACCTCTCGCGCGTCGTGCAACCCGTTATGTCAACCGTCGATGGCGTCGCAGCGGCAGACATCTTGGGCGGTCAGAGTTTTGCGATGCGGCTATGGCTCGATCCTGCGAGAATGGCAGGGTACGGCGTGTCGCCGGCTGAAGTTTCGGCTGCAATCGCCGCTAACAACTTCCAGGCCGCGGCCGGCCAGACCAAGGGCAATTTCACCATTTCCGATGTCACTGCAAACACGGATCTGCGGAGTGTCGATGACTTCAAGCGCATGATCGTCAAAGCCAATGACGGGGGCTTCGTGCGCATGGAGGACATTGCGATAGTCGAGCTTGCCGCGCAGACCACAGACATGAGCGTCGCCATGAACGGCGAGCACGCGGTCTTTATCGGCGTTCAGGCAAGCCCGCAAGGCAATCCGCAAAGCATAGTGCGAGGCGTTCGGGCGCTGTTTCCAGAAATGGAGCGTAACCTGCCGCCGTCACTGAAGATGAAAGTGGCCTACGACTCCACCAAATTCATTCAATCGTCGATCGATGAAGTGGAGAAGACGCTCATTGAGGCCGTTGTGGTCGTGGTGGCGGTGATCTTCCTATTCCTGGCCTCGCTGCGGTCGGTCATCATTCCTGTAGTCGCTATTCCGTTATCGCTCGTTGGTGTCTGCAGCGTGATGCTGGTGCTGGGGTTTTCATTCAATCTCCTGACTCTCCTTGCGATGGTTCTCGCGATCGGTCTCGTGGTCGATGACGCGATCGTGGTGGTTGAGAACATTCATCGCCATTTAGAAGAGGGGGCGCCGCCCCTCCAGGCTGCTACAAGGGGCGCGCGCGAGATCGTCGGCCCCGTTGTCTCCATGACGATTACCTTGGCTGCTGTATATGCCCCAATCGGATTTCTCGGCGGTCTCACCGGTGCGTTGTTCCGCGAGTTCGCGTTTACGCTAGCGGGAGCGGTGATCGTGTCGGGCGTAATCGCTTTGACGCTGTCGCCGATGATGTGCTCGCTCTTTCTGAAGCGCGCCGAGAGGGGGCGGTTTGCAGGGTTTGTGAACCGCGGGTTCGGCGCCTTGACACGGTGGTACGGCCGCAAGCTCGACCGCTCGCTCGACTACTGTCCGATTACCGGGCTGTTTGCGCTGACCATGTTGGGCCTCGTCGGCTTTCTATATATGAATACTTCCAAGGAACTCGCGCCCGAGGAGGATCAAGGTGTCGTATTCGCACTAACCAAGGCGCCGAAATACGCCAATATCGACTACCTCGACTATTACGGCACCAAGCTCGAAAAAGCGTTCCAGAAGTTTTCCGAGACTGATTTGAGCTTCGTGCTCAATGGCTTTAGCGGCCAGCAGAGTGGCATGGCCGGCATGTTGCTCAAGCCATGGGACGAGCGCAAGCGATCATCGACCGCGCTAAAGTCCCTTGTCCAAGCCGAGCTGTCGAAAATCGAAGGCATTAACGCGTTTGCCTTTAGCTTGCCGCCGCTTCCGGGCGGCTCGGGTGGCCTACCAGTGCAGATGGTGATCAATTCGACGCTTGGCTTCCAATCCGTCTACGAGCAGATGTCGAAGCTGAAGGATGCCGCGCGCAAGAGCGGTCTGTTCATGGTGAGCGACTCCGACCTCGAGTTCAACCAGCCGGTGGTACGAATCAAGGTTGATCGATCCAAGGCCAACGAACTTGGCATCACCATGCAGACCATCGGTAACGCGCTCGCCACCTTACTTGGCGGAAACTACGTCAATCGCTTCAATTTGCAGGGTCGCTCCTACCAGGTGATCCCGCAGGTGCCGCGCGAGGAACGCCTGGCCCCGCAAGCAATTGGGAGCTATTATGTGAAGACTGCGACGGGCTCGATGCTCCCGCTGTCTACCGTAGTCTCCACCGAGACTGCGACCGATCCGAACGCGCTCACCCACTACAATCAGCTCAACTGCGCGACCTTTCAGGCCGTGCCGATGCCCGGCGTCACGATCGGTCAGGCTGTGGACTTCCTGGAAGCCGAGGCAAAGAAACTGCCCGCAGGCTTCAGCCACGACTTTCTCGCCGACGCCCGCCAATATGTGCACGAGGGTAACCAACTGGCGATTACCTTTGCATTTGCACTCATCATCATATTCTTGGTGCTTGCGGCGCAGTTCGAAAGTCTGCGCGATCCCCTTATCATCATGATCAGCGTGCCGATGGCAATCGTCGGTGCCTTGATCCCGCCATTCTTTGGCTGGGCGACTATGAACATCTACACCCAGGTCGGACTGTTGACACTGGTCGGGTTGATCTCCAAACACGGCATCTTGATGGTTCAGTTCGCCAATGAGCTGCAGCTCAAGGAGAGACTTGACCGTCGCTCGGCTATAGAGATGGCGGCGCGCGTCCGACTGCGTCCAATCTTGATGACCACGGCGGCAATGGTGACGGGCTTCATACCCTTGTTGACTGCAACGGGAGCTGGCGCCGCGAGCCGCTTCTCGATCGGGCTCGTGCTCGTCGCTGGCATGTCTGTCGGCACGCTGTTCACGCTCTTCGTGCTGCCGGCGGTCTATGTCGCGATCGCGTCCGATCACCGTGCCGATGCGAGCTCCGGCCGCGCGACGATCGCCGCCGAGCTCGACCTCACTGGCGCTGCTGATGCCCAGATGGCCAAGCAATGACGATAGAATAGATTTCGCTCAGTGTGGTGAGCGAAGGAGCGTGCGACCGCTTCAAGCTCCCTTGCGCATCGAGATCTTCAAGCCCGTGATGCAGAGCTTGGCAACCATCAGGTGCCCGGCGAAGAAACGTCATCGGTGATCCGCGCCTGCTCTGTCAAGGAATCGCACCGTACATTCACGGCGGCGGAACGCTCTAGACCTCGCCGGGGGAAGAAGGGAACTGATGCTCGCCTGATAAAAGGTGGCCTTGCCATTTATCCCAAGTGCTCTTTAAGGAGAATTGTTTGCTTCCGTCCGACCGCGTTGCGTTGCTAGCTGAAAAAGGTGACGCTGAACCGCTTAGGATTCGACACGAGTTCAATTCCGTGGGGCGACGGTCGTCAGGAGCCCCCGTATCCATGACCGACGCACTTACGGCTTCGACACGACCATTGTCGACAAACCGAAGAACAGGCTGACACGTATTGCTGAGTGATCGCAGTCGGGTATTGGGAAGGGCAGCACAGCTTCTGTTGTACGACCGAAGTCGAGAGTAGGAGCAACTCCTGAACCTGTGCTGACCACTGCCATTGCGAAGACGGCCGGAGCTGCTATGCGAATGGTAAGAATCTGCCGCAATCCAGATGACCAATGGCCGCGCTGGTCCGCCGACGCGTGACCCGACGCCCTCCGGTGTGGGAAAGTTAAGGAAATGCCTGAGTGTGATCCTGCTATGTGGTTTCTGGCCGCAACGACGTGTTTTGCGGCCTTTGTAAATGGAGCCATCGGCTACGGTTTTCGTCGCTCACGGTACCCCTTGCGCTGGTTTTCTACACCAATGGGGAACCTTCTGGCCGCCTGAGCCGGGACAATCGAATATCAAAAGTATCGGGCCGACATTGACGGCTTGCGCGTGATAGCGGTCCTCGTTGTATTGATCTCGCGGGTCAGCGCAGTTACTCGCGATGAGAGCTTCCGATTTTGCAAAAGCTGTCGGAAAACCTACGGTCGTGTTAGCGCCAACTACAGGCGTGGGGCGCCGTTGGCTTTGTAGGCTTTGCGACAGCCCATACTGAGCGTTGCGCCTCCGGCTGTCGCAAACCAGCAAAAAGCTATCATCTTCGTATGGCCAGCTCATCCGGGAAAGATTAGCCGAAACACCGCCCCCACGGGCTCGACCATCACCCCTACTTGTCGCTCGCCCTGTGACGTAGTCCAGCATTTGTGACGGCATCGCATTTGCAGTGATGAAGAACGTCAACTTGAGGCCATCATCGTCGAGTCGCGCGCCGCTTGCGACGCACGCAGGATGAGGGGCGCCGCGCTCGCGAGCCCGTTCTTTCAGGAGCGTCCGTGATACCATCTGCCAATTGGTCTGCCGGCGTGCTTGGGACGCGGCTGACATTTTTTGTGGCCGGATTCGGCCTCGCGGCCTGGGCGCCTTTAGTGCCAATCGCCAAGGAGCGGCTCGCGCTGGATGACCGCATGCTTGGTCTACTGCTGCTCTGCCTCGGAACGGGATCCGTCATCGCGATGCTTATGACCAGCGTGTCGAATGCCCGGTATGGCAGCAAGCCCATTATCCTCGCGGGTGGACTTGGACTCGCGATCATCCTGCCGTGCCTTGCAATTGCCGACACACCTGTCAAGCTCGGCGCCACGCTGTTTGCTTTCGGCGTTTCAATCGGCTCAATCGATGTAGCCATGAACATTCATGCGATTGAATCGGAGCGCGCCACCGGCCGTCCATTGATGTCCGGCTTCCACGCTCAGTATAGCATTGGCGAATTCACCGGCTCTGCTGTCGTGACCTCGTTCCTCTCGCTGCAGCTTGGCTCGCTTTTTTCGACGTTGGTCTGTTCGGCGTTAATGACGATCGTGATTGTGTCGGCCTGGCCGAGGTTACTCGCGACGGGTTCGAGACAGCAGGGACCATTGTTTGTCTTGCCCCATCGCAGTGTGTTGCTGATAGCTGTGCTCGCGGCTATCACCTTTCTTGTCGAAGGTGCAATGCTCGATTGGAGCGCTTTGCTTCTCGTTGAACGATATCTTCTCGCGGAGGCGCACGGGGGCATTGGTTGTATGCTCTTCTCAATCGCCATGACCGCAGGGCGTCTCAGCGGAGATGCCGTGGTGGCGCGAATCGGCGACCGTGCCACATTGATGCTCGGGACTCTGCCAATCGTGACAGGCTTCTTGGCTGTGGTGGCCGCGCCCGTTGCGTTGATTGCTATGGCGGGGTTCCTGCTTATTGGATTGGGTATTTCAAATGTTGTTCCCGTACTGTGTCGCCGCGCCGGCAAACAGAAGGTGATGCCAGCAGGCATAGCGATCGCGGTCATCACGACAGGCGGCTACACGGGTATACTCGTCGGGCCAGCCGGCATCGGGCTCATCGCACACATGTTTGGCTTGCCCCTGGCGTTCGGGATGTTAGGCGTGCTCATGTCCATCGTTACGCTGTCGGCGAGGATGATGATGACAGACCATCGCTAAAACATTGCTCGAGAGGAAAGGGGCACCGGCACGCTTCCGGCTAATGATCGTCCATCGGCGTTTGAGACTTAGAGTCGATGAGCCTCAATTGATGGCAGCACGTCTCGATCATGATCATTTTCCTTTTCCTGCAAGTCGGCTGGCTGCGTCGGAGCTTGGATACACCGCGTCACTCGGTTTCTTGGGGGCCAACTGAGGGGCGTTGTTGACAATGAACGTTCGTCAACTGCGAATCACGATTGATCGTTACGTGAGCGGCGGGTCCGCTAGGCCGGATGTTCACCGCCGATTGATCGTAGGATCGGCCCCTTATCTGGGAACAAGCGAATCACTCTGGTGCCTCCATCGCTGTCAGCGCGATACGCCCGGTATGCCAGCTGAATCCCGTCCTCCAGCGAGGTCGTGGCGCGCCAACCGAGCCCGGACAGCCGACCCACGTCGAGCAGCTTGCGCGGCGTGCCGTCCGGGCGCGACGTGTCGAAGCTGATTTCACCGCGAAAACCGACGGCGGCCGCGACCATGAGTGCGAACTCGGCGATGCTGATGTCCTTGCCAGTACCGATATTGACCAGTTCCGGCGAGGAATAGGTCTTCATCAGATGGATGCAGGCGTCGGCGAGATCATCGACATAGAGGAATTCGCGGCGCGGCGTGCCGGTACCCCACACCACGACTTTGCCGGCGCCCGAAATTTTGGCCTCGTGGAAGCGGCGGATTAGCCCGGCGACGACATGGCTGTATTCAGGGTGATAATTGTCGCCGGGGCCGTAGAGGTTGGTCGGCATCACGCTGATGAAATCGGCGCCGTACTGGCTGCGATAGGCCTGGGCCATCTTGATGCCGGCGATCTTGGCGATGGCATAGGGTTCGTTGGTCGGCTCCAGCGGGCCGGTCAGCATCGAATCCTCTCGCAGCGGCTGCGGCGCCAGGCGCGGATAGATGCAGGAGGAGCCGAAGAACATCAGCTTCTCGCATCCATTGGCATGCGCCGCCTGGATCACGTTGCTCGATATCGCCAGATTGTCGTGGAGAAACTCGGCGCGCAGCGTGTTGTTAGCGACGATGCCGCCGACCTTGGCGGCGGCGAGGAACACGGCTTGCGGCCGCTTCGCGGCAAACCAGGCGTTCACCGTGGCCTGGTCGCGCAGGTCGAGCTCGCTGCGCGACACCGTCAAGAGGTCGGCCTGTTCGCGTGCCAGCCGGCGCATCAGCGCCGCGCCGACCATGCCGCGATGGCCGGCAACGAAAACCGTCTTGCCCTTCAGTTCAAACGCCGTGCTTGCCATTGGCCGCCCCCTGCCTGGCTTGGACCAGATCGCTGGCGACCATTTCCCTCACCAGTTGCGAGAGCGGCGTCTTCGGAGCCCAGCCGAGCTTCGCGCGCGCCTTGCTTGCATCGCCGATCAGGAGATCAACCTCGGTCGGACGGAAATAGGTCGGATCGATCTGCACCAGTGTCTTGCCGGACGCCTTGTCCACACCGACCTCTTCGACGCCCTTGCCGCGCCATTCGATGCTGCGCCCGACCTCGGCAAACGCCAGCTCGGCGAACTCGCGGACCGACCGCGCCTCGCCGGTCGCGAGCACGAAGTCGCCGGGCTCGTCGACCTGCAGGATCCTGTGCATGCCCTCGACATAATCGCGAGCATGGCCCCAGTCGCGCTTGGCGTCGAGATTGCCGAGATAGAGCGTGTTCTCGAGGCCGACCTCGATGCGGGCGACGGCGCGGGTGATCTTGCGCGTCACGAAGGTCTCGCCGCGGGTCGGGCTCTCATGGTTGAACAGGATGCCGTTGCTGGCGAACATGCCATAGGCCTCACGGTAGTTCACTGTGATCCAGTAGCCATAAAGCTTGGCGACGCCATAGGGCGAGCGCGGATAGAATGGCGTGGTTTCCTTCTGCGGCACCTCTTGCACCAGCCCGTAAAGCTCCGAGGTCGAGGCCTGGTAGAACCGCGTCTCATTTTCCATGCCGAGGATGCGGATCGCTTCCAAAAGGCGCAGCACACCGATCGCGTCGGCATTGGCGGTATATTCCGGGCTCTCGAAACTGACGTGGACGTGGCTCTGGGCGGCCAAGTTGTAGATCTCGGTCGGCCGGATCTGCTGCACCAGCCGAATCAGATTGGTCGAATCCGTCATGTCACCATAGTGCATCAGAAACGGCAGGTTGCCGGCATGCGGATCCTGGTAGAGATGATCGATGCGCGCTGTGTTGAACGAGGACGACCGGCGCTTGATCCCGTGCACGGTGTAGCCGAGACCTAGCAGATACTCGGCGAGATATGCGCCGTCCTGCCCGGTGACGCCGGTGATCAGCGCAACGCGCCGCTTTGAGTCCTGAGCCGCCATGGTCTCTCTTAGTTGCGTCGGAAAGAAAGCCTACCTGTGAAATGCTATTGCGAAGCCGTTTGTCGATAAATCTAGATGCGCAAGCGCGCTCCACCGGCAATTAGAGGAAAGCGATCATTAGCTCCAGTCATACACATCATGTAGGAAATGCACACTATATACATTGATTTATATTAAACTGGAGAAGCCAACACATTGAGCTTCCAAACATGAAAGTCAACTAACCCTCGCAACCTGCCTGATATCGGCGATGATCCGAAGCAGGCGAGATGGATGGCAAACGCAGTTACGAGCGTCAGGGCGCGCTTCCCCCGCGGGCGATATTTCCAATGAGATCGAAGCCGACGGTCTGTGTTCCTTATCTATTCTCAAGCGCATCTACGCATTCGCGTGCTCTCGCCATGGCTTGGGAGAGTGACGAGCTGAGGCCGCGGTCGTCAATGCGTTTGTCGGCATCACGCGATGCAGGCGAGCACACGTCAAGCCTGCGCATCATTTCGTAATCTACAAAGCGCCCGTACCGTTAATCTCCGAATAGAACACCCTGGCTTGGCGGTGACTCGTCAACGGTGATCAGTGCCTTTGCCAGTATCAACTCGCGGCAGTCGACGGTCGACGCAAGACAAAATGAGAAAGAGTAGCAAACGTTGGTATAAATCCTCGAACGTTCCGATATCGAAAATTTACGTTCGTACAATAGAGCTCCGGCGCCAATCGTTTAGTCTCGACGAGCGTGACTTGCCTCGGTCCGAGTATGATGAGCCATCTTAAACCAGCGCCGGCAAAATGTTTCCAGTGACATAGGACAATTCTTGCTAGAGCGGCTGCGCGAATATATCGGCAGCAGACGATGTAGAAGCCACGGGCAGCGTGTCTTCTTTCTATCTGCAATGAACCAAGGCCCAGACGAACGTGAGCCTCTCGAAGAGTCTATCAGTGAGACGCAAGGACTCAATGACTCCCACATCAACTGCCGCCCGGTTCGCCGGTATCGCTGCTCACTTTCTTGGAAACTTGAGCTGCAAGTCGTGAAATGGCTCATCAGTGATGGTGAGCAAACCAGAAGATGTTTTACCGTAGCATAATTGACCTGTGACCTGCCTATCTGTTCGAATGTCCTCAATCCATGGAGCCAGACTATCTGCACGATGTATCCTCGCAGCGGCTTGTTGCGACGACGACAGCTGTCGTCGCAACGGAGCGAGTTTGTTTGTGTCGGAATTGTATTTCACCGGGCAAGCGCATCTGCGTATCTGGCTCTCCTCGAAGCGGTCACGCTATTCGCAGCCCGCATCACAGTTTACTCGATCGGCAGCCAAAAGCGGAATGTAGCCGGGCGAAGTGATGGTGGCCGAAGAAATCTGACTCGCGCTTGTGAATGCGGCGGCGATGCGGGCGGCCGCGAAAGATCCCGAACTTGACGCCTGTTACCACCGGGCGAGCGAATTTCATAACGGGGTTCCTGTGAGGAGGAACGTCGGGCTTCTTGAACTTGGGCAGCGTTGATCGATATGTGTGGCATTGTTGGCATCTTGGGGCGTGGTCCGGTCGGTGAGCAGTTGGTCGCGTCGCTCAAGCGATTGGAATATCGTGGCTACGACTCCGCAGGCCTCGCGACTCTCGAAGGTCTCCGTATCGAGCGGCGACGCGCTGAAGGTAAGCTGAGAAACCTTGAGGAGCGGCTGCGCTATTATCCGCCGTCGGGTCGTACCGGTATTGGTCACACCCGCTGGGCGACTCATGGAAAGCCGACCGAGAGCAATGCTCATCCGCATGCGACGGAAAATGTAGCGGTCGTTCATAACGGAATCATTGAGAATTTCAGCGAGCTGCGGACCCAGCTGGAGCGGAATGGAGCCCATTTTGACTCAGAGACGGACACCGAGGTGGTGGCACATCTCGTCGAATCTTATCTCAAGAATGGCTACTCGCCGCAGGATGCGGTACAAGCGTCGCTGCCGCGCCTGCGCGGTGCCTTCGCGCTGGCATTCCTTTTCAAGGACCACGACGATCTTTTGATCGGTGCGCGCAGAGGGTCGCCCCTTGCGATCGGACATGGTAACGGCGAAGTGTATCTAGGATCGGACGCGCTCGCGCTCGCGCCTTTGACCGACACCATTACCTATCTTGAAGACGGCGACTGGGCCGTGCTGACGCGCACGACGTGCGTGATTTATAGCGCAGACGGCTCCGTCGTCCAGCGGGAAACATCAAAGTCTGGCGTATCGTCACTCCTTGTGGACAAAGCGAATTATCGCCACTTCATGGCCAAGGAAATCCACGAGCAGCCAACAGTGGCCGGCAAGACATTGGCGCATTATCTCGACATGGCGGCCAAGCGCGTCGCCCTGCCGCTCACATTGCCGTTCGACTTTAAATCCATTCAGCGCATCTCAATTATCGCGTGCGGCACTGCAAGCTATGCCGGGCACATTGCCAAATACTGGTTTGAGCGGCTGGCGCGCTTGCCTGTCGAGATCGATGTAGCGTCCGAGTTCCGCTATCGGGAGGCGCCTCTGCGCCGGGGGGATCTCGCCATCGTCATCTCGCAGTCGGGCGAAACCGCTGACACACTAGCTGCGTTGCGATACGCCAGGGGCCAGGGCGTGCACACGATATCTGTGGTCAACGTCCCGACCTCGACGATTGCACGTGAGAGCGAATCCGTTCTGCTGACGCTGGCGGGGCCAGAAATCGGCGTCGCCTCCACAAAGGCATTCATCTGCCAGCTGTTGGTATTGGCAGCGCTTGCCGTCGCAGCAGGCAAAGAGCGCGGTAATCTCTCTGAGATCGATGAATCGAAGCTCGTGCGTGAGCTTATCGAAGTGCCGCGGTTGATTGCTGCGGCGCTGTTGATCGAGCCGCAGATCGAGAAGCTCGCGCATTATATCGCCGACTCAAGGGGCGTGCTCTATCTCGGTCGGGGTACGTCGGCCCCCCTGGCGTTGGAGGGCGCACTCAAGCTGAAGGAAATTTCCTATATCCATGCAGAAGGTTATGCCGCCGGCGAGCTCAAGCACGGACCGATCGCGCTGATCGATGAGACCGTGCCTGTGGTGGTGATCGCGCCTTACGACAAGGTCTTCGAAAAGACCGTCTCGAACATGCAAGAAGTTGCCGCTCGGGGCGGCAAGATCATCCTGATCACCGATGCGAAGGGTGCTTTGGAAGCGACCGTGGACACACTCATGACCCTTGTGCTGCCTGAGATGGTCGCAAGCTTTACGCCGATGGTCTATGCCATTCCGGTTCAGCTCTTGGCTTACCATACCGCCCTCGTAAGGGGCACGGACGTGGACCAGCCGCGTAATCTCGCAAAATCGGTGACTGTCGAATGAGACCGCAATGTTAGTATCTGAGCATTGAGGCCTCCGTGTCGAGGTGTTGGGCTTGCGTTTGGTCGCGTCGAGTTCGTGGAGCCGGAACCGGACAAGTTCTTTGCGATTCGTGATTCCCTGACGGCGGTCATCGGCATTGGGGACGGCGATGAGCAAACCGCGGGATGATCGCCAGAAAGAGGTGTGCTTCCGGCCCTCGATCAGATCATCGACATGGGCCACCCGCTGGTGCGGTTGGCGGCGCTGATCGACTGGAAGTTTCTGGATGATCGCTTTGGTTCGGTGTGCCAAACACGTCCGGGGCAGCCTGGCCTGCCGACGCGGCTTGTCGCCGGCCTGTTCATCCTGAAGCACATGCACAATCTCTCGGATGAGGTGCTGTGCGCCCGCTGGATCGAGAACCCCTATTACCGTGTGCCACGAACACCGGCGGCGACGCCGGTGATGCTGTATTGAAGATGGGAGTTTGGCCTCCCGGAGCCGGCCTGCAGGGGCAGGCTTCAAACCACCTCATGCTGCCGCGTTCAAAAGGTGCGGTGGTGAGCGATGAGGAAAAAGGCGGTGAATGAAACCGTCAGGTAAGTGACAAGAAGATGAGTGCAAGCGAACCGCCGATGACGTATCGAAATGGGTTCAAGACGCTGTCAAAACGGGCGTGGGGTAGTAGCGCTCGGAGGAGTGTGGGCGGAGCCTGGTTACGGCCCACGCGGCAGCCGGTGCATAGGCGGCATGATCTCGTCACAGGCTTCAACACGGAACGTGGGAACCTGACGCAATGCGTCAGGGGCGGAGCAACCCGTAATAGTGACGAAGCGGCTGTAATGGCCGTGGAGCAAAGGGGTTGCGTTATCCTGCCGGCGTCACTGCGCCAACCGGGAAGACCGGGAGGAGCACGGTGAACTCCGGCAAACCGTTGCCTATCACCAAGCGGATGGTGTGGGAAGCCTATAAGCTTGTGAAGAAGAAGGGAAAGGCGGCGGGCGTCGATGGCCAGAGTCTCGGAGACTTTGCCGGCGATCTTGAGAACCACCTCTACCGGCTGTGGAATCGGTTGGCGTCAGGAAGTTACTTCCCGCCACCAGTGCGGCGGGTCGAGATTCCTAAGGCCGGCGGTGGGGTTAGTCCTCTTGGCATACCGACGGTCGCGGACCGTATCGCCCAAATGGTGGTCAAACGGTGTCTGGAGCCGGTGTTGGATGGAGAATTTGATCCGGACTCCTACGGCTACAGGCCCGGAAAATCGGCCCATCAGGCCATAGAGCAGGCGCGTAAGCGGTGCTGGCAGCACGACTGGGTCGTAGATCTCGACATCAAGAGCTTTTTCGACACGATCGATCATGAACTCTTGATGCGCGCGGTCTATCGACACACGAAAGCTGACTGGATCCGGCTCTACATTGAGCGGTGGCTTAAGGCTCCGGTCGAGATGCCCGATGGATCGGTTCGGGCGAGGACGACAGGCACGCCTCAAGGGGGTGTGGTGGCTCCCTGAACGCAAAAGATAACTTTGCGGTGGGGGAGCGGTCACGGAGCTATTGGCGGCGCCGGGCGCCTTTCCACCGGGAGGGGTGGGTGGGAGGGGGATGGAGTGGCGGATGACGATCTTGTCGTCGCCAACGAGGACTTCCTTCACGAGAAGGCGCAGCACGCGTTGGCGTTCGATTATATCGAGCGCGCCGACGGACGAGCGGAGGCGCTCGAGGAAGCTAGTCACGGATTCGGCGAGACGCAGACAAACCTCCTGCTCCTGCGATTGGTCTTCGATCGCCTGCAGCGCCGACAAGCGGCTACGCAAATCGGGCATGCGACTGCGCAGCTCTTCAAGTGAGAGAAGGCTCTCTTGATAGGCCGTGAGGAGACGCTCGATGCTTTTCCGGGAGCGCGCAAGATCGCGGCGAAGCGTTTCCTCCCGGCGCTGTGTGGGATCGGCGTTGCGCGCCGCCTTGAGCCGGCGCTCAAGTTCGTCTTCGATGAGCTGTCGGTCTTCAAGTAAACACGCGATCTCTTTCCATACCACCTCGTCCAGCAAATCCTGGCGCGTCGGGCGACTGTCGCAGACCGGCCCGCCGAGCCGGCGCCAGCCATCCGAGCCCAAGCAGCGGTAGTAATGGATGGTTCGAGCGCTCGACCTGGTCGAGGTGCGATAGAGCCCATAGCCGCATTTGGCGCAGCTCAACAATCCTTGCAGGGCGCTCGGCGTGATCGTGCGTCGCGGGGCATGCTTCTTGTTGGCTTCCAAAAGCTCGTTCGCCAATGCGAAGGTCTCTTCGCTGATGATGGTCGGCACAGGGATTTCGATCCACTCTGTGCGAGGAAGCTCATGATTTGCGCTATTGCGAGGAGCGACGCCGCCGCGCAATCGCAACGGCCGCGTCACACGCATGCGCGGCGCGATCCGTGTCTTGCCAAAGCAGGCCGTTCCTTTATACGCGGGATTGCGCAGCATCGCCCAGACTGTCGAGCGCTCCCAGCGGCCTGTTTCTTTGGCTGTCGGAATCTGGCGCTCATTGAGCAGGCGCGTGATGGCGCCGATGCTGTGGCTTTTTGCGGTGTAAAGCTCGTAGACCCAGCGCACGATACCGGCCTGTCGCTCGTCGATCTCATAATAGGCGGCAGAGTGATCGGTCTTGCGCTTGTAGCGATAGCCAAACGGAGCGCCGGAAAGCACGCTCACTTGGCCTTGAAGGGCGCGATGGCGCTTCCCTCGCCGCGACCGTTCCAGGATTTGCGCGCGTTCATATTCGGTGATCATGCCCTGAAACTGCAGCAGGAGCTCGTCTTCCGGCGTCGCTGCCCGTCTCGAGCGAATGAACAAGACCTCGACGCCGGCGCGCGCGAACTCTTCGATAAGAAGGATTTGATGCGCATAGCGCCGGCTCAGCCGATCGGGAGCGTAGACGAGCACGGCTTGGATCCGCCCTTCTGCGGCGAGATCGCGCAGTCGTTCAAGTCCGGGGCGCAACAAGCTCGCGCCGCTATAGCCGTCGTCTTCGATCACCCATTCCGCCGGCACGTCGCAGTTCTGCTCGCGCGCGAAGCGATCAGCGCGCTCGTCTGACTGGCGATCGTGTTCTCCTCCTTCTGTTTGTCCGACGACACTCTGGCGTAAATCGCGGCGGTCTTCATCTTCGCCTCCCGTCACATCGGCGCCAGCGCGCGCGAAGCGCACCTGATCTGGAACGAGAATTTCGTAAACCTGTTCAAGTTTGACGGCGACGAGGCGATCGAACGCAAATTCGAGTCGAACGTCGCGTTTTCTTCGCCGCTCAGCCATCTTCGCGGACAGACGCGAGATAAGCGGCCACCGCTCGGCGCATCACCTCGCTTGCCGAAAGCCTGGAAGCCGTCGCATGCGTCTGGAGTTTTTGGGCAAGATCGGCCGGCATCTTCAGGGAGAGCGTCACTGATGGCTGCGGCGCGGGAAGGAGCCGCTCCCTGCTTTTGGCCACTTCGAGATAGCGATAGGCCTGCCGCAGCGACAAGCCGCTTTCGCGCGACAGCACCAAGGCCGCCTCCGCCATGCCGATTTTCTTCGCGAGCAAGCGTCGCGCCGCCCTCAGCCGCTCGGCTTTCTGCGCTTGCGTCGATCGAATCATATGACATAACGGTATTACCTTTTGCGTCTCAAATCAACAACGGCTCTATCACGCCAGCCGACGATGACGCGTTCAAAGCGGAAGTTATCATTTGCGTTCAGGGAGCCGTCAGTCCAATCCTGGCAAACTTGTTCCTGCACTACGTGTTCGACGTTTGGATGAAAGGGTCTTATCCCCACATTCCGTTCGAACGCTACGCCGACGACATCATCTGCCATTGCCGCACGCGGCAGGAAGCGGAGGAACTTAAATCGGCGCTGGAACGACGGTTTGCTGACTGCCATTTATTGCTGCATCCGGAGAAGACTAAAGTGGTCTACTGCGCTGACAGCAATCGACTACCCGCGTATCCATTTTGACTTCCTAGGCTTTAGCTTCCGCCCCCGTATGGCGAAGAACCGGTGGGGCAGGATCTTCACCTGCTTCCTTCCGGGCGTGAGTCCGAACTCTCTCAAGAAGATGAGGGCTCGCATTCGAGGATGGCGCTTGCCTCGGCACTCGCCGCTTCCGCTTGAAGACATCGCGCGTAGTCTCAACCCCGTCCTTCGGGGCTGGGATCAATACTACGGGCGATTCTACCCGACGGAACTGCGTAGGCTCTATGAGTACTTCGATGAGCGCCTCGGCGCGTGGCTTCGGTGCAAGTACAAGCAACTGAAGGGCCATCGGGGACGGTCGTTGCGGAAACTCAACGAGATGGCGAAGCAAAATCCAAAGCTCTTTGTCCATTGGCAAAAGCTTGGACGGGCCACGGTTGGATGACAGGAGCCGGATGATGCGAGAGTATCACGTCCGGATCTGTGAGCGGCCGAGGGTGAAACTCCCTCGGCCTACTCGACAATATTTCTGCGGCGAGTTGAGCTTCTGCCACCGGCTGCCGTTCGATCGATCGTCGATGACGCGCTGGCGCCAGCGGCTCGGCGAGGAGCAGCTCGTCGCGCTGATCCAGGAAAGTCTGTCGGTGGCGCACAAGACAGGCGCCATCGGTCCCAAGGACCTGGAGCGGGTGGTAGTCGATACCACGGTGCAGCCCAAGGCCGTTGCGCATCCGACCGACACGCGGCTGATGCATCGGGCCATCACCAAGCTCGTCGGGCTCGCCAAGCGCAACCGTGTGCCGCTGCGCCAGAGCTATCTGCGCCTGGCCAAGCGCGCCGCCATCATGGTCGGCCGCTATACCCACGCTCATCAGTTCAAGCGCGCTCGGCGTCGACTCAAGTTCCTGCGGACGCGGCTTGGCCGGATCATCCGCGACATCCGCCGCAAGATTGATGGCGATGCGGTGCTGGAAGCGCGCTTTGGCCCGCTGCTCGATCTGGCGCAGCGGGTGCGCACCCAGGATCAGCATCAGCGCGGCCCCAAGGTCTATGCGTTACATGCGCCGGAGGTCTCGGCAAGGGGAAAGCCCGCGCGCCCTACGAGTTAATGGCATGGACCACGCCCGCTCCCGGCGGCAACATAAAGTCCCCGGTAAGAGAAGGAGCGCAAGCCATGCCCCATACGATGGTCACGATCGGTATCGATCCAGGCAAGAACACCGCATGGACCGCAACTATCTCAAAGGTCGCGTCGGCGACCGCATCAATGCCGTCCTCGCCGCGGGCCGGCTACAACGTCGGCCTGCTCCTGCGATGGCTCGCAGAACTCTTGCGTGCCATCATCCGCGCCTTCGCCGAAACTGTCCCGGCTCAAAAGATCGCTTAAATCAGCGCTCGTCCGCGTTTTTCACGGAGGACATCCGAAGTTGCTCGTAGCTGCCGTATGCTGCGCGACCTCAGGCAATGCCCTCGTCAACCCGCCCGTGCTCCGCTGAGCGGCTAGACGACGATCTGAGCGTGACTATGGCGTGGGCGATCTCAGACGGAGAACGATCCCGGCATCAGCAGGTCAATCATAGACCGATTCAGCTGGATGAGCAGAATCAGTCGTGCTTGCGTCATCATCCTCAACCCTGACTATCGCCAATGGGAGTGAGCGTTACCTTCCTGCCGCTCGAGTGGAACGGTCGATAACAATCGGGAATTGCGGACAATTGGGAGATCCAAGTCGGCTCCTGGTTACCCGGCCTGCAACCGCTTTGCAGGGCCAGATTAGCCTGAAACGCGATGCAGAACTAATCCTCACACCTTGCCGAAGCCGACGAGCAAATCGGTGCAGACAGCTTCGGGTCGCTCCGCCGCGGCTAATTCATTGGCAGCGCCTGCGCGCGACAACTTACTTTTCATGACCGCCAGCATTCGCGCCACGTCGGGAAGTTGAGCACGCGCTTCGCCCCCGAAACGATTGCTTGGGATTAGCGGTCGAGTTTCTCCCTTAGATCGCGCGTAGCAGCAACTCATTCAATCCGGTTAAGCCGCACGCGCCACCGCGGCCCTCCCCACCTGCTACGCGTCATCAAAGGATCGTTAGAAACCGGACATTCCCGCGCAAGGCCGAGCGCCTGGAATCAAGTGCAGGTAATTCGCCGCGTCGGAAGGACGCGGCGCCACCGGCTATGTGCGGCAGGCAAGTATTATTGGCCATTATCTGACCCAGCGACAGCCGACCGGCTCGTATAGCAGGATCGACCAGCCTCGCGGCGACGCGGGATTTGGCACGACTGGCAAATTCGGTTGGTGGGCCAGCGATCGCATCGGGTTCCTATCGCGGAGCCGTAGATCTGGTTGACCAGAACAACCGCTCCTCATTCTCGGCATGGGAATTGCTATCCCGCTCCTCGAACGAGACTGCTGTCAGCGCATGTCTGGGAGTGCGGCGCCGTAGGGCAGCCTCTACGTCTCTATCGTTTCAACGCTCGCACCGAAATATGATTATGCACGCAAATCTTAGGGTCACAACCTCAACAACGCAACATAGTGAGCTGGCTTGCTGGGTTAGGCGTCCGTTCGCAATACTCCAAGGAGGAACGAGATGAATGATCGGAATGTGGCCGAAGTCGATCTTCACGACCTACAGGTCTTGGATCCGCTGATTGGGAAATGCCAGCAGCTGGTCAGGGAAGTGACAATTCCCTACCAATGGGAGGTGCTGAACGATCGCGATCCCGAGGCAATACCGAGCCACGCGGTAGAGAACTTCCGCCTTGCCGCCGGACGTGCGAGGGGCCAGTTCCATGGCACGGTTTTTCAGGACAGTGACGTCGCAAAATGGCTTGAGGCGGCTGCATGGTCGCTATGCCAGGCACCCAATCCAGACCTGGAGAAAGCCGCTGATGAGCTGATTGAATTGATTGCGGCGGCCCAATGCGGCGACGGCTACCTCAACACTTATTTCATACTGAACGCGCCTCAGGAGCGCTGGACCAACCTAGCGGAGTACCACGAGCTTTATTGCGCCGGCCACTTGATTGAAGCGGGTGTCGCGTTCTTTCAGGCGACTGGCAAACGGCGATTGCTGGAGGTCGTTTGCAGGCTTGCTGACCACATCGGCAGAGTTTTTGGCCCGGAGCGCGATCAGTTGCACGGCTACGATGGCCATCCGGAAATCGAACTTGCGTTGGCACGCCTCTACGAAGCGACAAAGGAGCAGCGATATCTCACGCTAGCCAACTATTTCGTGGAGCAACGCGGCACGGAGCCACACTTCTACGACATTGAGTACGAGAAACGCCAGCAATCCTGCGTCCCCAAATCGGACGGCACGCCTTGGATGATAAAAAATAAAGCGTATAGCCAAGCGCACTTGCCACTTTCGGAGCAGCGGACTGCAATCGGTCATGCGGTTCGTTTTGTATACCTCATGACCGCGGTAGCTCATCTCGCGCGTCTGCGCCAGAACGAGCAGCAGCGCCAAGCTTGCCTACGGCTATGGCAAAACATGGTCCAGCGCCAGATCTATATTACCGGAGCCATCGGCTCGCAAGTCGCTGGCGAAGCGTTCAGCAGCGATTACGATCTGCCGAATGATACGGCGTACGCGGAAAGTTGCGCATCGATTGGCCTGATGATGTTCGCACGCCGTATGCTGGAGATGGAACTGGACGGTCGCTATGCGGAGGTGATGGAGCGCGCGCTCTACAATACCGTTCTCGGCAGTATCGCGTTCGACGGGCGTCACTATTTCTATGTTAACCCGCTCGAAGTGCATCCTAAAACGCTGAGGTCTAATGGCATCTACAATCACGTCTCGCCGGTGCGACGACGCTGGTTTGGCTGCGCGTGCTGTCCACCGAACATCGCACGCCTTTTCACATCGATTGGTCATTACATCTACACGCCCCGCACCGACGTGCTCTATGTAAACCTCTACGTTGGTAATAGGGTGGCTATATCCATCGACGGACATACGCTGCAGTTGCTCGTAAGCGGCAGCTATCCCTGGAGAGACGAGGTGGAAATCGCCGTCGAATCTGCGCCGCCAATTGCCCACACGCTCGCCCTGCGCCTGCCGGAATGGTGTAGCGCGCCGCAGGCGAGCCTGAACGGCGAGCCTGTCAATTGCGAGCCGCGCAAGGGCTATTTGCACATTCGTCGAACATGGCGGCAGGGAGATCGCGTCAAACTATCGCTGCCGATGCAAGTGCGTCGCGTATACGGCCATCCACAAGTTCGCAATTTGGCCGGCAAGGTGGCCATCCAGCGTGGCCCGTTAATTTATTGTCTGGAGGAAGCCGACAATGGGACCGAGTTACACAACGTTTGGCTTCATGCAGACAGTCGGTTTTCCCTTGTCGAAGGAACTGGTCTCTTTAACGGCAAGATCTTGCTGCAGGCTGACGGGGCGCGGTTGCAACACACCCATTCTGAAGAAGCGGTTCTTTATCAGTACGACAAAGTGGCTGGACAGCTAGAACCGCAGCGGCTGACATTCATTCCGTGGTTCAGCTGGGCTAACCGCGGCGAAGGCGAAATGCGGATTTGGATAAATGAGCATTGACGCCGAACGCGCGGGGCGCGCTTCCACGAATCGAAGTTTGATAACTTTTCTAGCGATATCGTTGCTCAAAGTCTGGAAATCGGCCAAAATATGGAAGGCGGCTCGTCCGCGAACTCCACTGCAACGTCGACACCCAGAACCCGACATGAGGTGGCGCGGCGCAACTCCGGCGTCAGCAGGTCAATCATCGATCGACCTGATTTCTAATGGAGGAGCATCCTCGGGCGTGCTCGCCGCCTCTCATCAAACCTGATGAATGCCAATGGCACGAGCGTACCAAGGCGCTGCAGGCAATCCCTTTGACGGCCACACGCTCGGCCCCGTGGTCGCCGACATGGAGAAGCTCACCGGCATGGAGGCTCGTCGTATCCACGTCGAAAAGGGGTACTGCGGCCCAACTACCCGCACCGGTTCAGGGTCTGGATCTCGGGTCAGGTTCGCCGCGTCACGGCTTCCATCCGGAGCGAGATGAAGCGTCGCGCGGCTGTCGAACCCGTCATCGGTCACGTCAAGGCCGAGCACCGCATGGACCGGAACTATCTCAAAGGCCGCGTCGGTGACCGCATCAACGCCGTCCTCGCCGCGGCCAGCTACAACTTCGGCCTGCTCCCGCGATGGCTCGCAGAACTCTTGCTTGCCATCATCCGCGCCTTCGCCGAAACTGTCCCGGCTCAAAAGATCGCTTAAATCAGCGCTCGTCCGCATTCGTCACGGAGAACAACTTAATCCGTCGTCCTGGCGAGATTGTCGTCGCGTGGAGCGTTTAGATCGGACATGAACCCAAGCTGCAGGTTGATTGCATCAGATGCCCTCTCGGCCACCATACGCCTTCAGTGCGGTATCGAGGAGCTCGATTAACGCTTGTCCGCCAAAGGGTTTGGCGAGGAAGCCAATCGCTCCGGCGCCCAGGGCTGACGCGCGCACGCGGTCGTTGGGGAAAGCCGTAATGAAAATGAACGGTGCGTCGTAGCCACGCGTCCGCATCTCTGCCAACAGCTCCAGGCCGCTCATAGCCGACATCTGCACATCGGTAATGACACAGGATGTCTCGTTCAACTGCGGCGACCGCAAGAGTTCCTCGGCCGACGCAAATATTCGGACGATGTAGCCACGCGATTTCAAAAGGTTCTCTGTCGCCGCACGGACTGAGGCGTCGTCGTCAACGACGGAAATCAAAGGCGTAGACAACACGAGCCCTCCCGACGCGGGTATAGTGGCTGCCAAAGTAGTAGCCACATTCGCCGAAAGTGGGCTTGAGTGACGAAATTGTAAAATCATACGTGGGTTTATTCGGGACGATTGGCGCGGATTCCCAGCGTCTCAGTCATTCTGATCAAGTCGGCCAGCGACCGGGCACGCATCTTTTTCATGACGTGTCCACGGTAGATCTTGACCGTAATCTCGGCGAGCCCAAGCTCGGCTGCTACCTGCTTGTTCATCAGGCCGGCCGCGACCAGTTTCATCACCGCCTGCTCGCGCGGGCTTAAGGTTTCAAATAGAGACTGCAGCTTCGCGACGGTCTGCTGAGCCTGCCGTCTTTTGCGATCGCGTTCGGTCGCCGCAACCACGGCATCAAGGAGTTCCTGGTCGCGAAACGGTTTGCTGAGAAAATCGACCGCTCCTTCCTTCATGGCCCTGACGCTCATGGGAACGTCGCCATGGCCGGTAATGAAAATGATCGGAATATGTATGTTTAACCTCGCCAGCTCGGTCTGGTATTCAAGGCCGCTCAAGCCTGGCAGCCGGACATCAAGAACGAGACAGCTAACAACGTCCGGAACTGTGCTCTGCAGCATTTCGCGGGCCGATCCGAATGCAACCACGTCCAACCCTACCGATCGAAAAAGGTTCGTAAGCGAGCGACGCAGGGAGATGTCATCCTCGACGACGAAGACTATCGGCTTTGTCGACGCCTCGGCATTGCTGCCTTCACCTGGCGAGTCAAATCGTCCTGTCACGAGACGGCCTCCTTATGCAGCGGCAGGGCAAACTGGAAGGTCGCGCCCGGTCCATCTTTGTGGACGATTGACAGCCGCCCTCCGTGAGCTTCCACGATCGATCGGCAGATCGAAAGACCCATTCCAAGGCCACTCGCCTTTGTGGTGAAGAAGGGATCTAAGACGCGGTCCGCGTCGTCTTCGGCGACCCCGACGCCGCAATCGGTCACGGCAAGCTGCACGTGCCCCAGATCGTCCTTTGATGATTGAATCAGCAGTTCGCGCGTCCGGTCTGTAACGGCGTCCATGGCTTCGATTCCGTTCATCACCAGATTGATGATCACCTGTTGTAGCTGAATCCGGTCGCCGAAGATCATGGGCAGCGCGGCCGTCAACTCGGTTCGTAACGTCACTCGGTGGCTAACCAGCTCTCGTGTTACCAGCGCAATGACGTCCTTAACGACCTCATTGATATCGAGCGGCACCATCTCAATCTGGCCTTTCTTCGCGAGTGTGCGAACACGACGGATCACCTCGCTTGCCCGGATCGCGTCTTCGATGATCCACTCCACCGAAGAGCGCGCGGCGGAAAGATCAGGAGCGTCGCGACCCATCCAACCGAGGCACGCATCGGCGTTGCTGATAATAGCGGCGAGTGGCTGGTTTATTTCGTGGGCGATGGAAGTTGTCAGCTCGCCTAACGTCGTTACACGCGTCACATGCGCAAGCTCCGCCTGTGCCTTTCGTAGTGCTTGTTCGGCTTGATCGGCGCGAATGGTAGCGGTGATATCAGTGCTGACGCCGCGGTAGCCGAGAAAATTGCCCTTTCCATCGAAAAAAGGCTTGCCACTCGTGCGGACGTAGATCAGAGATCCCATCCGAGTCACGGTGCGGTAGACGAGATCCCGAAACGGGAGATGGGCCTCCAACATCGCCCGATGCTGCCGCCACTTCTCGGGTTCCTCTTCGACGTCGCACGCAATGTCCCAGCGAAGCAGGCCCATCACTTCTGTCGCCAAAATTCCCGCAGTGCTGGTGTGCTCGGATAAGTGAGTGACCTGATGATCCGGCCCGGTCTCCCAGAGCCAGTCGGAAGCTGTTTCGGCGTAGTCGCGAAAGCGCTGTTCGCTTTCGCGCAGCGCAGCAAGTGTGTTCTCCAGGCGTTCCCTAGCTGCGTGCTGTTCGGTGACATCCATATGTGTTCCGATCAGCTCGCTGACGTTACCGTCGCTGCCGACCACCACGTGCGCAACGGCGTGTATGCGCCTGATCCCGCCATCTGGTAGAAGGATACGGAAATCATATTCGAACCGCCCCTCCTTGTGTTCAATTGCCTGGCGCTGCACCTCCTGTAGCCGCGGCAAGTCGTCCGGATGGATGCGCGATCGAATGGTCTCTATCGATACCGGCTCTTGTGGGCTAAAGCCAAACAGACGATCGACCTCGGCGGAGCGATACACGAAATCTAGACCGTAGACGTCCCAGGACCAGCTGCCCGTGTGACTGAGATGCTGGGCTTCGGCCAGATAGGCCTCGCTCCGGCGCAGCTGCTGTTCTGCTCGCCTCGCCGCCGTGATATCCGTAGCTGCCCCAACAAACTCGATCTCACCAGAGGCAGTTCTCGTGACTCGTGCCCGCGCATGGATGTGCTTCACCGAGCCGTCCGGTAGCAGCAGCCGGTATTCGTGCTCGAAATCGCTCAGGTCTCGCATCCCTCGATCGATAGTTTCTCGAACCGAAGCCCTATCATCTGGATGAGTGCGCTCAACGACGAGCTGCGGCGTCGGGACCGTCTCAGGGTCTAGTTGGAAAATCCGAAATGTTTCCTTTGACCAGAGGGCCTTGCCGGTGGTGGCGTTCCAGCTGAAGCTGCCCGTATGGCTCAACTCCTGCGCCTGGGCCAAATGTGCTTCGCTCCGCTGCAGGGCAAGTTCGGTCCGCTTTCGCTCCGTGATATCTTCGCAGGCTATAAGGATGATGGGCTGGTCATCGGTCCAGAGCATGGCTTTGGCGTTTTCACGTACCCACAATATCGAGCCGTCCTTCCTGACTTTCTGGACATCCCAAGTGCGCGATTGTCCGATATCCTCAAGGCATTTCCGAACGCATTGGCGAACGAACGCGCGATCCTCCTCAAGAAAAACGCGCAGCACGGATTGACCGGTCAGTTCAGCACGAGCATAACCGAGTTGTGTCGCGCCGAACGTATTGACGTTGAGGACAGTGCCGGCTTCATCGACCATGAAGTACATGGCCGGATTGTGCTCGAAGATTGCGCGCCAGCGTTTTTCGCGATCCTCTAAATCCGCCGCACTCTGCTGAAGCTTGGCCGCGGCCACACGCGCAGCCTCTCTTTCCTGGCGGAGCTTTCCGATCAGGTGCGTTCCCACAATCGAGACAATAAAAAAAGCAACAACTACCGGAAGATCTTGCGGGTCATCGATTCGCAGACTGAACGCCGGCGGCGCAAAGTAGTAGGTGAGAGCAGCGATGGCTAGGATGCAGAGCGCTGATGACGCGACGAAGCTGCCCATCAATGAAAACAGCAAGACCACTAACAAATAGGCGAACGCCGTCGCGGCGAAATGCGACTGAAGGTACAAGCAAAGCAGTGTTACCGCGGCCAGCGTTATGCTGCCGAAAGTAAATTGAGGAGCTGAACGTTTAAAATTGCTGATGTGGCTACGCATTTTGATAACGTCCGGCCTTTCCGGCGGGAGAACTATAACATTTTAGGCAAAAATGGGGCAATCCCCGGCGCCCGGCCCCTGGTGGGCGGTTCCGAGATTGATTGCTTGCTGCGGAACTCAGCACGCGCCGAGAAAAAACGCATCATAGACATACGTATAGTTGTTCTAAACATTCTAATATTGCGCGCCGGCGCGCCTGCATTCGAAGCTGAGATGTCTGCTTTCCTCAGCTGTCGATAACCTCAGGGCAGGCGCTTGAGGCTGCGGCCGATGACAACCCCCTTACGCCAACGGCACAAGGACAGCGGCTGCAGTTTCCCCAAGACCTGGAGGCGGAACAATCAGGCGCCCCTCGCCGAACCCGGCAAGAGCAGGGACAAGCTGCCGGACCACTCATCTCGCCGGCACGATCGGTCATGCGGAAGAAAGCGCAATGGTCATGTGTCAAAAAGCGAGGGCGAAGTTACGCGACTGCTTTGGTGCCCTAGCAGGGTGTTGAAAAACTCAGCCGCGTTCGCAAACGAAGGCGGAATCGTCGCCGTTGTGGATGTAGAAGTGGCCGACGAGCCTGCCCTTGGTGCCAATCATAGCCCATCCGCGACCGCAGGATGGATCATTCTCATCGTGCCCTTCCCATGAGAACTCCGCGCAGGGCGAACCGTCGCGGGTGCCGTAGCGCACGTCCAAGAAGCCCTTAAGAGCCCCAAAGGCGATTTCGCCATCGGACTTGCCCTGGAAGGTGAGATGCGCCTCTTCGACAAGATCGAGGAAGTCGCTGTCCCAGACGTCCATCTCGACGATGCGCCAACGTCCGACAAAGGCCTTGGCGAAGCCGGGCACCTTGCCCATCAGCCGGTCTCCGCGATCAACTTGGGCAGCCGCACCAGATTGTAGGCGCTGGCAGCGAAGGTGAAGGCCCATGCGACGCGATCACGGCCACGGAAGCTGGTCTTCTCTTGACCGGCGACCGTCTTGATCCAGCCGAACGCCTCCTCGATGCGCTTGCGGATGCGCTGGCTGACGGCATAGCCGCTGTGCCGGGTCGTTCTCCCGTCGATCGAAGAGCTGCGGCCGCTGGTGTTCTGCGCAACATGCGGCGTTACGTGCATCGAGCGCAGCTCGTTGACGAAGTCCTCTGCGTCGTAGGCTTTGTCGGCGCCAAGCGTGATTGCTGTCGGCCGGTCGGCACGAGGCTCAATCATGTGCAGCGCGGCCACTCGCTCGGCATGCCCGTCGGCCCGCGTCAGGCAGGCGTCGACCAGCAGGCCGTGGCGGTTCTCCATCAGCCCATGCCCGATGAAGCACAGCTTCGTCTCCTTGCCTTTACCTTTGCGGTAGAGCCTGGCATCGGGATCAGTCGTCGAAGCATGGGTGTCGTTCGAGCGTTTCTGGCCGTGGAAGTGCGCGTCAGCATTGCGCCCGCCGCCTTGCGCCGGCGGCTCGCCCGTGCCGTCCTTGGGTTTGACGCTCTTCATTGAGGCCCAGGCATCGATCAGCGTCCCATCGACCGAGAAGTGATCGCTCGACAGAAGCCTCTTCACCTTGGGCCGCTCCAGCACCGCCGCGAGGAACTTGGCCGCGATATCGCCCTGCAGCAGCCGGTCGCGGTTCTTCGAGAACACCGAATGGTCCCAGGCTGCGTCGTCGACGCCGATTCCGACGAACCACCGGAACAGCAGATCGTATTCCAGCCGCTCCATCAGAAGCCGCTCCGAGCGGATCGAATAAAACGCCTGCAACAGCATCGCCCGCAGCAGCTTCTCCGGCGGGATCGACGGCCGCCCAATCGGCGAATAGAGCGCGGCAAACTCGCGCTCCAGCGCCGCCAGCGCCTCGTTTACGATCGTCCGGATCGCTCGCAGTGGATGATCCCGCCGCACGCGAGCCTCCAGGTCAACGTAGCTGAACAGCTCGCCCGTTCGATTGTCGCCGCCGCGCACGCACCATCTCCCGAATCCCCTCGGAGCTAGTGAATCACGGTCGCCGGCCGGCGGCGAGCATCCTTTTTCAACAGCCTGCTAGGGCCAGCACGCCAGATGTGGAGGACCTCTCCCCGAGTAGTTAGCCGCAATCGAGCGCGCAACGACGCCGGACCGGCACCAGCCGTGTGCGTGGTCGGGCGAGGCAAGTGCAGTGACCGCGCACATCGGCATTTGTTGGCTGGACCAACACCCAGCTCCGTCAGGCTGACACGTTCTGTCGCTATCATGTTATCTAGCCCGGCAAAATGTTGCACAAGCGTTCAGATAGCCGGGAGCATTGACGGCCAAAGACGCGCTTGAAATGACTGTTAAAAAGCTCCTACTCATTTTGCTCGCGTGGGGCATCTTTTCAGGGGCGGCCGCCGGGCGCGACGCGGAGGGCTGCGCACTGGAGATCGCGTGAGAAAGTCCCGGCTCGTGTCAAGTCGACTGTGCGGATTCGAAGTGCGAGAAATGTGGCTCCGCTTGCATTCGATGCGTCTTCGAATGGCGGCGGTCAAGTCCGGGACCTACCTCATTGTTCTTTTACTATCGATAGTGCTGGAAACGGTGGGCTGGTTGAGACGAGCCTGCAGCGTCTTGTGCTCGAGCTCGTTTTCCCACCAGGATACGAACACGGCGGCGATGCCATTGCCGGTGATGTTGGTAAGGGCGCGCACCTCGCTCATGAACTTGTCGATCGAAAACACGATTGCCATGCCCGGCACCAGCGCCGGATTGACCACCGACAGCGTTGCAGCGAGCGTGATAAAGCCGGCGCCGGTGACGCCGCTTGCTCCCTTCGACGTTAGCATTGCCACGAGCAGGATCGTGAGCTGCTGGCCAAAGGTGAGATCGACCCCGAGTGCCCGGGCAATAAACAATGTCGCAAGTGTCATGTAGATATTGGTGCCGTCGAGGTTGAAGGAGTAGCCAGTAGGCACCACCAGGCCGACCACGGGCTTGGAGCAGCCCAGCCGTTCGAGCTTCTCCATCAATTGCGGCAGCGCGCTTTCAGAGGACGAAGTGCCGAGCACGATCAGAAGCTCGTCCTTGATATAGATAATGAACTTGAATATTGAAAAGCCTACGAGGCGCGCGATCAGACCGAGCACCACCGCCACAAATAGCGCCGCCGTAGCGTAAAACAGCGCGATCAGACCGATCAGATTGCCGAGTGCTGCCGGCCCGAACTTGCCGATCGTGAAGGCCATGGCGCCGAAGGCGCCGATCGGGGCCGCTTTCATTATGATAGCGATTACGCCGAACACCGCGTTCGCGACGTCGTCAATGATGCCGCGCAGGCGCTCCCCACGCTCTCCCAGCGCCATCAGCGAAAAGCCGAATAGGATCGCGAATAGGAGAACCTGCAGAACATCGCCGCGAGAGAAGGCGCCGACCACGGTATCGGGAATGATGTTGAGAAAGATATCAACGGTCTTCGAGGCTTCCGCCTGCTTGACGTAATTGGCGACCGCCGCAGCATTCGGCTTAACCGCAAGGCCATGTCCGATTTGGACCAGATTGCCCATAACGAGGCCCAAAAGCAATGCAAAGCTGGAGACGATCTCGAAATAGACCAGCGCCTTGACGCCGACGCGCCCGACTTTCTTCGCATCTTGAATATGCGCGATACCAGATGTGACGGTGCAGAAAATAATCGGCGCGATCACCATCTTGATGAGCTTGATGAACCCGTCACCGAGCGCCTTGACCCAGTCGTTGGTCGCGACGGACGGCCATAGGCAGCCGACCATGGCGCCAATCAAGATCGCAATCAGCACTTGGACGTAGAGAATCTTATACCAAGTTTGCGACGCGCGCGCGGGCGCCGCAGTTGCCATGGTGGTCATGACGCTTCCTTCCCGAAAATACTCGAATGTGAGCCGTCCCGTCGTTGAGAGGAGACAGCGTCATACGAGACTCATCATTTTTTAGCCGGGTCCAATTGGAGACGGTTCCGAGAGCCGGCGCGTCGTTCCAAGGGCAGGCGTTCAGTTACGTATCCTTTCTCGTTAAGCAAGATATGCACCAGACGCGCAAACTGCGGCCGATTAAGTAGTCGCGGACAAACTGCCTGTCTCCGGGTGGCATCGGCTTGAGTGCTCAAACCGCGTTCGCAAGGTCGAACGAGAAGTTGCAGCGTGACTCGTAACTTGATCGGCTGGGCGCATTAGCGGAGTCACGGATCGGCCTGGAAGCCTAGCGTGATCGATATGCGCCGATTGCGGAGATGGATGCAACAGTAGGCTACATCGGTAAAATTGATAGTTTGGATTGTAGGCATCCATGCGATGGAAGCCTGATTTAGGAAGTCGATTGCACGGAAAAATCGCCTATGGATGCACTGCGTTGTCGCTAGCGGCGAAGCTTGTTTTCGTGCAAAGGGCATTTGTCTCCAGGCGTGTGCTAACGATTCCCATTAGGCAGGTTGGTTGAGGGGCGGCCTTCGCTCTTGGCCCCGCGCGCCTTTTGCCGCGTCGCAGAAGCGGCGTTACAATGATTTCTCCGCTAGATCGTTCGCGTTGCTGCCAACGGCAGGCTTTCTGCGATCCGTTCCATTACCGGCGCGGCGAGTGCGGCCTTTGAGCCATCGACAAACCAAACAGGCATGTCTCGGGGCGTCAAATGCTGCCGTTTCGTTGCGCGACTGTCGCTGTCTGCTCGGGAACAAAGATGCCGTAAATCTGACAGATCGTTAGATCCGCTCCACAGCGACGTCGTGCGTCTATGCGAATTTCTCTCACGTAGAGCATAGAGCGCGCCACAGTGCGCACGCGGCACAGGAATTGCTGATGGCGAACGAGCAGCTGCCGCCGTCAGATGGATGGAAAGGTGGCCCAGTCACAGGAGTTGCCGATGAGGCTTGCGAAGCTGCTCTTGCTTGCAGAAACGACGCGCGTGAATGTGGCGGCTACAAAGTGCCGCGCGACTAAAGGGCGATCCGCGCCACATCCCTGGGCGAGCCGGACGTGCAGGCGATCACTGTGCCGATACGGCGACCTGATCTCATTGTTGGGCTGACGCATGGATGTCTTTTCGGCAGAGATTGCGAATCCGTTGCGCTCACGATTGAGCTCGCCGGGAGAGAGATGACAAATCTACCGAATGCGAGCCCATGTTGTCTGAAACCCTAATTCGCAAGGCCCCCTGTTGCCGATTCCTTCAACAGGCAACCGAAAGCCCGCCGCAGCAGTACTGTCCGTGATTTAGCGAAATTGCTGTCCCTTAGTTAACGAAACCACTGTCCGGTTTTTGCGAAATACGCACTGTGAACCAACTGTCGAAGAGCGTCGGTGCGGGAACAATCCGCACGCCACGATCTGTGGGAACCGGGGGCGGGCCGCCTTCGGTGACCCGGTGAAGTCTCATTATTCGAGGCCACGGTCTGCGAGCAGTCGGTCCATGATTTCGCGATTGATCTCGCCAGCGATTTGGTTTCGGACTTGGGCTCCGAGCACCCGCTCGGCATCCAGGTCGCCTAACAAGCCCTTCTCGGCCAGTCGATGATTCAAGCGGGTTTGAAATTCCTCGCCCATGGCTTCGACGCGCCGGTCTTGCATCGCTGCATGTTCGCCCGGAGCGATGCGCCTCAGCACCGTCTCCCAGGGGTGCCAGCGGGTTGCCATGTAAGCGTCGAACTGGTTCGCTTCCTGCTCCCGAACCAGGTCCAGCGCCCGCGCAGCATCATCCGGGGTTACGTGAGAGACCGCCAGGAATTGCATGTTGGGGGCGACGTGACTGAGCTCGAGCGGCTCGCGCAGCAGATGTTGATAGGCCAGGTAGACTTCGATCTCGTCTATGCTCGGGTCGACCCTGACGAGCGAGTTGACCCTGTCGCGCGCGATCCCGTCCAGCGCCTCCAAGCGGAACGCAACACGGCCGCGCTGGATCAGTTCGCCGAGCCGATCATCATAAACTCCGTCCTCGACGTCAGCGTTAAGGCGCGCGGTCTGCATACCGTTCCAGTGCAAAGTAACGCGATCATCGCAACTCAAGTTGGCCTCGGAAGCATGCGTGAAAAGCTGCTCGCGCAATCTCGGATTGGCCGCCGCCCGCCGCAAATCATCAGTCACTGCCTGCCGAAACTCGTGATTGCCATGGTTCACGGTCCCTCGTAGCCGCTCTAGGAACCGTGCGTAGTCTTGGGCGCCTGGCTCATCCGCAAAGTGCTGCCATTCGGCCAGTGTCGTCGGGTCGTCTGCGAGCCAGTCCGCGATAACCTCGTGCAGAGGCCGCGGCTCAACTTCCATCGCTCCTTCGGGCACCGGGAAAAAGATCTGCGGACCGGCATAGTCTCCGGCATGCATTGCTATCGCCAGATTGGTCCGCACCGGCTCGGGCAGCGGATTATTCTCCAGATCAACGCTGGACTCTTGGCCTAGCTGCGTCAGCAGGGTCTCGGGCACGCTGGTCAGCTGATTGTTGCTGGCGCCGAGCCACAGGAGCTCGGCCGGTACCGGCTCTGGCAAGCTGGTCAGCTGGTTGTGGCTGGCGCTGAGCCATTCGAGCCCGGCGGGGAGGGGGTGGGGCAGATTGGTCAGCTGATTGTAGTCGACGTTCAGCCGCTGGAGTTCGGCGGGAAGCTCGGGCAGGCTGGTCAGCCTGTTGCCACTGGCGTCCAGCTCCTGAAGCGTTCCCGGAAGGGGGGGCAGACTAGTCAGCTGGTTGTTGTCGACGCTCAGGCGACGCAGCCCGGGCGGCAAGTCTGCGGGCAGGCTGGTCAACCCGTTGCTGATGGCATAGAGCCGCCGGAGCCCGATTGGAAGGTCGGGCAAGCTGGTCAGCCGATTGTTGCTGGCGTAGAGCCGCTGGAGACCGGCCGGAAGGGTATCGGGCAAGCTGTTCAGCTGATTGTCGTCGACGTTCAGGCGGCGCAGCCGGGCCAGGAGGGGGGCGGGCAAGGCGGTCAGGGACAAGGACGACAGATCCAGCGCCTCATCGACATCGCCCGCTTCTCGCCAATCCCTCATTCGACTGACCGCCTCTTGCCGATTCTCGTGTTCGCCCTGCCCCTCTTCGGCAACCCAGCCCGCCAGGACCTGGTCGCGCGACGAGGCGGCGTCGGTGCCCGCCTCCGTCAAGGCTTCGACCCACTGCGCCGGGGCGGGAGCCCCTCGTTCGGAAGCCTCGGATTCTGAAGTTTCGGAAGGAGTGCCAGCGCCAAGCCGGGCCTGTTCTGCATTCATGGATGTCGTCTCTTCGGTCGTCAGATGAAGTCTAGATGGAGACGTTCTCATGCTACGAGGCTTTGCTGTCGACAATCTGACAAGCCTCGGAACGATCCCGCATTGCCTCGTCAGAAATGCTCCTGAATACGGAGTTGTTGCCTCACGTAAATTGCTCCCCAATAGCAACGGAGCGCAGAGGCGGCGATGAGGCGATTGAGCATGGCGACGCGCACGGAACTGAAGTCTGTTTTGGCACGGCGTTACGGGATGTCGAGCCGCGTCGAGAGCCGCATTCTCGACAGTTCGTTGCGATTACCTGCTTCCATCGGAAGCATGTGATCCGGATGTTGTCGGCGACCTCGTCGACTTTTCTGGCGAGCGGCTTGGTGCCGGACAGACCGAGGATGTAGTCGATGCCGTTGGTCTCGCACCACGCCATTGCCTCCGGCCGGGCATAGTGCCCGTCGCCACGGAACGTAATTCGCGTGTCGTGCCATCGCGTGCGGATGTGCCGTACCAGGCGGCGCAGATGGGCACACACCTCGACGCCGCCCGGCGTCTTGCCGGGCCGCAGCACGACTGCCACGGGCCGGCTCTTCTCCGTGTCGTAGACGTGGATCGGCAGAAAGCAGCGCTCGTCATAATGAGCGTTGAACAGCGAGAGCTGCTGATGGCCGTGGACGACATCGCAGCTATCGTCGATGTCGAGCGTGACGGATGCCGGCTCGCGCGGGTAGCTATCCATCCATGCGTCGACCAAAGTGTAGGTCAGTCGGATCACGTCGCGCTGGCGCGGAGCATTCTCCAGGCGCGACAGCGTCGGTTGGGAACACAGATCGCGACCGCTGTCCGGCAGCCGTCCGCAGGCCAGCTTGAATGCGGGATCGGACCTCAGATGATCGAGGTCGTCGGCGTCCTCGTAGCCGCAGCAGATCGCGAACATGCGCGCGCGGAACATATCGACAAGGCTGTGCACGACCCGCGTCGGATCGCGCCGATCCGGGAACACCCGGGCCAAATTGTCGGCCAAGCCAAGACGCCGCTCGGCCATCGCCAGAAGCATCACGCCCCCATTCGAGGTTAGGCGCCCACCATCGAGGCAGCTGTGACTTTCTTGGCGTGAACGGCTGGAAACGAAAAGGGCGGAATCGTATCGTCGGTCATGGCGGGTGTGGCGTTCGCGGTTGAAGGTGATGGGTTGGCTTCGCAACCGAATCCTACGCCGTATCAGCGCTTTACACCACGCTCGCCAGCCCCTCAGGCGCACTCTTGCGAATAAGACGGGCTAGCTTTTCCACAAGCCGAGAACGCAATTCGAAACGAAGTCGTCGCCATCGCGCACTTTCGACGGTTAAGCACAGCGGGCATGCTCACACGAGCGGCTCGGCACGCCGTGGGTTTGAAATCCTGCGAAATTTGTCAAATATCGCTGAATTCCTGTGCCATTTTGGCGGCTCCATCGCGATATCGCTGCGCGCTTCCGATTAGAAAGGCGCTCTAGGCAGGAGTTTTCAAATGAAGGTCGGAGTCCCCAAGGAAATCAAGGCGCACGAATATCGCGTGGGTCTTACCCCTGGAGCTGTCCGCGAATACGTGGCAGCGGGTCACCGCGTGATGATCGAGACCGATGCTGGCGCTGGCATTGGTGCAACCGATGACGATTATCGCAATGCTGGCGCAACGATTCTAACTTCCGCAGTTGAGGTATTCGCATCGAGCGAGATGATCGTAAAGGTTAAGGAGCCTCAGCCGTCCGAATGGTGTCAGCTGCGGGAGAATCAGATCCTGTTCACTTATCTGCATCTGGCCCCCGACCCCGATCAGGCCATGGGCCTCCTGAAATCTGGATGCACCGCGATCGCCTATGAGACCGTAACTGATGCGCATGGTGGTCTTCCACTGCTGGCGCCGATGAGCGAGGTCGCGGGTCGGCTTGCGATCGAAGCGGCAGGTAGCGCCCTTAAGCGGAGTGCAGGCGGACGAGGGCTGTTGATCGGTGGTGTGCCCGGTGTTCAGCCGGCCCGAATCGTGGTGCTTGGAGGTGGCGTCGTTGGTACGCACGCGGCACGCATGGCGGTCGGTCTGGGCGCTGAGGTGACCATCATCGACCGTTCGATACCTCGGCTCCGCGAGTTGGACCAGCTATTCGAAGGACGCGTTCGCACCAGGTTTTCGACCATTGACTCCGTGGAGGAAGAGGTATTTGCGGCGGATGTGGTGATTGGTGCGGTGCTCGTTGCAGGTGCGAGCGCGCCGAAGCTGGTCCGCCGGAGCATGCTGAGCTCGATGCGCAAGGGGGGGGTGCTCGTGGACGTCGCTATCGATCAGGGCGGCTGCTTTGAGACATCGCATCCAACCACTCACGCTGATCCAACTTACGAAGTGGATGGCGTCATTCATTATTGCGTGGCCAATATGCCCGGCGCCGTGCCGCTGACCTCGAGCCAGGCACTGAATAACGCGACGCTGCCGTTTGGTTTGGCTCTGGCTCAAAAAGGTTTTTCCGCCGTGCTCGAAAGCCCGCATTTGCGCGCAGGCCTCAACGTCCATCGAGGCCGGCTAACTTACAAGGCGGTGGCCGAAAGCCTCGGGCTACCCTTCTCACCGATCGACCAGGCTGCTGCCTGATCCCAGAGGCCCGTTATGGCGTTTCCTCCCTGACTTTGGCCACCCTTCGGGGTGGCTTTTTTTGGCTCTATCGATCTGCTGACCGCCGCCGGCATTTATTTGTAACGCGGAGCGAAGTGGAGGATCACCAGACGAACGCCCGGCTTCAGTCGCCCTCGTGACGCGAAGCAATGTACTTTTGCTCCATACAGCGTATATGAATGCCGGTCTTGCCAGGTAAATCCAAGGCAATTGAGAATGCGCCCCGCGGGTCCCCAGGGGACCCGCGATCACCGGTGCGACATTATCTGACGCGATCGCCGCGACCTTTTCGGACTGGCTGTGGAGACGCGGACCAAGCCGGTGACGACTGCGCCGGTTGTTCATCGTGGTGCTGTCGCCGAAGCCGCCGCCGTCCCGGGTGGGGAACCAACAAGATGCGGCTCGCGGTCGACCTGACGTGAAGTGGCGCGGCGCATCGATCGTAGCCGCCGCACCGCGGCCTTGGGAAGGATCGCAGATCGCTCCCTCGTGCTGGCGAACGCGGTTCACCTGATCGGCTGACTGCCGGGAGATCGACCATGCGCAAACGACGGCATCGAGATCAGCAGCTGTCATGCCGATTGTAGGATTTGCGACACCGTGTCGAGGCGGCGACTTGCGTTGTCGAAAATAGCCGAGACAAATCAAGGTTAAACTGTCTGGCACAAGACTTGAAAGCAAGAAGCTGTCCCGCACCTTTTTGCTCATGGAAGCGCAGTGATGGCCTACAAGATAATCGCATCCCAGTGCACCGTCTGTGGTGCGTGTGAGTTCGAATGTCCCAATGCTGCGATCAGCCTGAAGAACGACATATATGTGATCAATCCGACCCAGTGTACCCAATGTGAAGGGCATTTTGACGCGCCGCAATGCGCCGTCGTTTGCCCGGTGCCTGATACCTGCGTGCCGGCATAGGTAGCCGATGAGAGGAGCTCCGACGCGAAACATGATGAAGACGCTATCGACAGCCGCCGCCCTTTGGATCCACCTCCTGTTTCTCTCACTGGCTGGTCCCGAGTTGGCCGTGATTCGCGCGATCCACTCGGAGAGGGCGCCGCGCAATCGTCGCCGGCGGTCCTTGCGCGAGCGGAGCGGGCAATGGTAGCTGTACAAGAGACCGTCGAGCGCGTGAAGCGCATCGACGTCGATCAGTATCGTTATGGGTTTGAGACCCTGATCGAGTCCGACAAGGCCCCCAAGGGATTGTCGGAAGAGACCGTCAAGTTCATCTCCGAAAAGAAGAACGAACCCGCCTGGATGCTCCAGTGGCGGCTCGAGGCCTATCGGCGCTGGCTGACCATGACCGAGCCGACCTGGGCGCGCGTCGACTATCCCAAGATCGATTTCCAGGACCTCTATTACTATTCGGCGCCGAAGCCGAAGAAGTCGATCACCTCGCTCGACGAGATCGATCCGGAGATCCTGAAGACCTACGAGAAGCTCGGCATTCCCCTGCGGGAAGTCGCCATGCTCGAAGGCGTCGAGCCGAAGGTGGGCGAGGAAGACCCGGCCCGGCGCAAGATCGCGGTCGACGCGGTGTTCGACTCGGTCTCGGTTGCTACCACCTTCAAGGCGGAGCTGAAGAAGGCCGGCGTGATCTTCATGCCGATCTCGGAGGCCATCCGCGAGCATCCCGAACTGGTGCAGAAGTATCTGGGCTCGGTGGTTCCGACCTCCGACAATTTCTACGCGACGCTGAACTCAGCGGTGTTCTCCGACGGCTCGTTCGTCTACGTGCCGCCGGGCGTGCGCTGCCCGATGGAGCTGTCAACCTATTTCCGCATCAACGAACGCAACACCGGCCAGTTCGAGCGCACGCTGATCATCGCCGACAAGGGCTCCTACGTCTCCTATCTCGAAGGCTGCACCGCGCCGCAGCGCGACGAGAACCAGCTGCACGCCGCCGTGGTCGAGCTCGTCGCGCATGACGACGCCGAGATCAAATATTCGACGGTGCAGAACTGGTACCCGGGCAATTCGGAAGGCAAGGGCGGCATCTACAATTTCGTCACCAAGCGTGGCGACTGCCGCGGCAACCACTCAAAGATCTCCTGGACACAGGTCGAGACCGGCTCCGCCATCACCTGGAAGTATCCGAGCTGCATCCTGCGCGGCGACAATTCGCGCGGCGAGTTCTATTCGATCGCGATCTCGAACGGCTTCCAGCAGGTCGACTCGGGCACCAAGATGATCCATCTCGGTAAGAACACGTCGAGCCGGATCATCTCCAAGGGCATTGCCGCCGGCAAGTCGCAGAACACCTATCGTGGGCTCGTGACGGCGCATCGCAAGGCGACCGGCGCGCGCAACTTCACCGCCTGCGATTCGCTGCTGATCGGCGACAAATGCGGCGCGCACACCGTGCCGTACATCGAGACGAAAAACTCGTCCGCGACGTTCGAGCACGAGGCGACGACGTCGAAGATCTCCGAGGACGTGCTGTTCTACTGTGTGCACAGAGGCTTGACCGAGCAACAGGCCACTGGCCTCGTCGTCAACGGCTTCGCGAAGGACGTTCTGCAAAAACTGCCAATGGAATTCGCAGTGGAGGCGCAGAAGCTGATCTCGATCTCGCTCGAGGGATCTGTCGGATAACCAAACCTCCGCGAGCCCTCTCGAATGCGGCTCGCCATTCGCATGGCATTTCAGGGATCAGATCAGAATGGCGCTACTCGAAATCCGAGATTTGCATGTTGGTATCGAAGACCATGAAATTATTCGCGGCCTCGATCTTAACGTCAATGCGGGTGAGGTGCACGCGATCATGGGGCGGAACGGCTCCGGCAAGTCGACGCTCTCGCACGTCATCGCCGGTAAGCCAGGCTATGAGATCACCGGCGGACAAATCCTGTTCAGGGGCGAGAACCTCTTGAGGATGGAGCCAAATGAACGCGCCGCCAAGGGCGTGTTCCTGGCATTCCAGTATTCGGTCGAGATCCCCGGCGTGACCACCGTGAACTTCCTGCGGGCGGCGCTAAACGCACAGCGCAAGGCGCGCGACCAACAGGAACTCTCCACCCCCGAATTTCTGAAAAGAGTCCGGGAGGTGGCCGGTTCGCTCAACATTCCCCATGACATGCTCAAGCGCGGCGTCAATGTCGGCTTCTCCGGCGGCGAGAAGAAGCGCAACGAAATTTTGCAGATGGCGTTGTTCGAGCCGAGTCTGTGCATCCAGGACGAGATCGATTCCGGCCTTGATATCGACACGCTGCGTATCGTCACCAGCGGCATCAACGCCTTGCGTTCGCCGGAACGAGCGATGATCGTGATTACTCACTATCGGCAGCTTCTCGACTATATCGTGCCGGACGTTGTGCACGTGATGGCGAAAGGGCGGATCAGGAAGAGCGGCGGCAAGGAACTCGCGCTGGAGCTCGAGGCTGGTGGCTACGCCCAATTCGAAGACGCGGCCTGACGGCTCTAGGGAGAATTCCCCGATGAAGCAGGTTATGGCCAAAGCTGACGCCGGACGCGCCATGGGCAATGTTTTCGCTGCGGCGCGTGGACAGCTGCCTGGCGTAGGCGCTGTCCCCCACATCCGTGCCAGGGCATTCGAGGCCTACGAGCGTGCCGGCCTCCCGCACCGGCGCATGGAGGATTGGAAATTCACCGATCTGCGCGCCCTGATCGGCGAGGTGCTGCCACTCGCTCCGCGACCGGATGCGAAGGCGCTGGTGCGCGCAAAGGCGTCGGCCAAGCAAGTGGCCGCCGATCAGGCGGTCAAGCTGGTTTTGGTGGATGGCAAATTCGCGCCAGAGCTATCCGATCTCGGCAGGCTGGAAAATAAAATCGATGTGCGGTCGCTGCGAGAGGTTCTGGAGAATTCCGCCACTGGGGCCATGGCCGGTCTGGTGCTGTCGACGACTAGCGATGCGGCGATCTCGCTCAATGCCGCAATGGCGACAGATGGCCTGGTGATTACGATCGCAGATGGCAATGCGGTGAAGCGTCCAATTCAGATCGTTCACGTCGCAACCGGAGTGTCGGTGTCCACGTTTACACGCTCCTATCTGCAGCTCGGTAAAGGAGCGCATGCGTCCATCGTGGAAAGTTTCGTCCCGGCTGAAGGCGCGAGCGGCTATCAAGCCAACGATGCGATAATCGCCCTGGTTGGTGACGAGGCGAGCCTGTCGCTTATCCGCGTGGCAGCCGATGCCTCTGACGCCGTGAACATCTCGTCGGCGATCATAGCAGTCGGCGCCAGGGCTAAGCTCGACCTCTTCAGCATGACCTGCAGCGGCTCCGTCAGTCGCTATCAGGGATTCATCACGCTGGCCGGCGAGGAGGCCGAGCTCTCGGCTAACGGGGTTAATCTCATCAGGGACAAGCTGCACGCCGACACAACGTTCGTGGTCGACCACGCCGTGCCACATTGCACCAGTCGGGAGAGGTTCCGCGCGGTCGTCGATGATTGCGGCCGCTCGGTGTTTCAGGGCCGAATCGTCGTTCGTGCCGCCGCCAGGAAGACGGACGCCACCCTGACGACGCGCGCGTTGCTCCTGTCCGACCAGGCCGAGGCCGACAATAAGCCCGAACTTGACATCTTGGCCGACGACGTGACCTGCGGCCACGGAGCGACATCGGGTGCGCTGGACGACGCTCTCGTATTCTATCTGCGCGCGCGGGGTCTATCGGAGAAGGATGCGCAGATGTTGCTGATTAAAGCGTTCCTTGGCGAGTCGATTGAGGGGATCGCCGCCAAGAATCTGCGCGATTTTGTGACAGCGCAAGCTGAACACTGGCTGCAGGGGTGGCGATGAGCGCTCATCCCGCGATGAGCGATGATAGTTACGAGGTCAAGCGTCTGGGTACGGACTTCCCCGCGCGGCTATGACGGTGTACCGCAAGCCGCTTGTCACCCGATAACGCTGCATCCGCACAAAAGCCCAACGCGGTACTTGACCGTATGATACAGGTGTACTCCAGCGAATACGCCAACGTTCGTCGCGGCTTGCACTACCTCGCTAAAACGCGGCGACCGAGGCGTATGAAGGCGCCCGTACCAAGGTGGCGCGGCTTGTGAACGCGCACTTAAACGAAGAGATCATCTTCACCTGGAGCGCCACGGAGGCAATCAATCTGGTCGATAAGACTTTGGCCGTGAACGCATTACCCCGGGTGATGAGATCGTTCTCTCGATTCTGGAACACCACTCCAACATTGTGCCATGGCATTTTCTCAGGGAACGACTCGGTGCAGGGATCAAATGGGGGCCAGTGGATGATGACGGAAACGTCTTGCGCGGTAAGTGTGAGCGACTGCTGACCCCGCGCACCAAAGATGGTTGCAACCACACAAATGTCGAGCGTGCTTGCCACAGTCTTGCCGGTGAAAGGCGTGGTGAGGATCGCGCATGCTCGTGGTATCTCGGTGCTGCGTCGAAGGCTCGCAAGGATGCGTCCATATGAGCGCCGACGTCTGCGACATTGATTGCGATTTCTACGTCATGACAGGCCACAAACTCTATGGTCCGACGGGGATCGGTGTGCTTTAGGGCAAATCTGCGCATCCGGAATCGATGTCGCCCCTCAATGGCGGGCGGAGAGATGATCCGCGAGGTCTCGCGTTCCGGCGTCATTTATGGTGATCCGCCACACCGGTTCGAAGCGGGTATGTCGCCGATCGTCGAGGCCATCGGTTTAAGCGCGGCTATCGATTACATCAATTCAATAGGCAAGGTCCAGATCCGCAGGCACGAGAGCGTACTGCTCCCTTACGCGCAGGAGAGGCTGGCGGACATCAACTGCGTGCGCATGATCGGAGCTCCGCCGAAAAGGGGCCGATCATTTCCTTTGATATGAGGGGTGCGCATGCGCGTGATATTGCCACCGTCATCGACCGCGCCGGCGTAGCGGTGCGGGCGGGGATCCAATGTGCGATGCAGCTGCGCAAGCGCTTCGGCGTTCTGACGACGTGCGGTGCGTCCCTCTACGACGTCCAGGTGGCGAGGCAGCTCGCGTTGAGGTCTGGTGGGTGATGGTCGTGCACCTCATCGCCATCGCAGCATCTGTAGGTCTCGGCAACCATAGATAGTATTGGCAGGCCTGTGTCGGCCAGCCGGCCTTGCAGCCGGTCTTCCTGTTACGGCGCCTTCTGCGATCGTGGACGCGATCGAGAATTGGGCGCGGCAAATTTCACGCATAGCCGGCCCTTGTTCTATTTCGGACAGGGCCAAACCAAGAGTTCTCCGCCCAAAGCGTGATGTCGCGTTCGCAACAACACCCCGTGCCCCGGCAAGAGACGCGCTAAGCGATTTTAATCGCTCTGCTTTTATGTGCTCAGGACGCGCTGGCATGCCGGTTGCAAAACTCTCGGCCAAGAAGCCGCCCTTGCAACAGCTAACCTTTGAAGGACATCAGATGAGTCTCGCCACGACCCAGAGCATCGCAGAAATCAGGGCTCGCAACAAAGAGCTGATCGAAGAGGTGCTGAAGGTCTATCCGGAGAAAACCGCGAAACGGCGTGCCAAGCACCTCAACGTTCACCAAGCCGGCAAGTCAGACTGCGGAGTGAAGTCCAACATCAAATCCATACCTGGCGTGATGACGATCAGAGGCTGCGCCTATGCAGGGTCAAAGGGGGTAGTCTGGGGACCGATCAAGGACATGGTCCACATCAGCCATGGCCCGGTCGGCTGCGGACAGTATTCGTGGGGCTCGCGACGCAACTATTACGTTGGCACGACGGGCATCGATAGCTTCGTGACCCTGCAGTTCACCTCCGACTTCCAAGAAAAGGATATCGTTTTCGGTGGCGACAAAAAGCTGGTCAAAATTCTTGACGAAATCCAGGAGCTGTTTCCACTCAACAACGGCATCACGATCCAATCGGAATGCCCGATCGGACTAATCGGTGACGACATCGAGGCCGTGTCAAGAGCGAAATCCAAGGAATACGGCGGCAAGACCATCGTGCCGGTCCGTTGTGAGGGCTTTCGCGGCGTGTCGCAGTCACTAGGCCATCACATTGCCAACGACGCGGTGCGCGATTGGATTTTCGACCGGCTCGAGTCCGACGGCAAACCAAAGTTTGAGCCGACGCCGTACGATGTTGCGATCATCGGAGACTACAATATCGGCGGCGACGCCTGGTCATCACGTATTCTGCTAGAGGAGATGGGCCTGCGGGTGATCGCGCAGTGGTCCGGTGACGGTTCACTGGCCGAGCTCGAGGCAACGCCGAGGGCAAAGCTCAACATTCTGCATTGCTACCGTTCCATGAACTACATCTCACGCCACATGGAAGAGAAGTTCGGTATCCCGTGGTGCGAGTACAACTTCTTCGGACCTTCAAAGATCGCAGAATCGCTTCGCAAGATTGCGGGCTATTTCGACGACAAGATTAAGGAAGGCGCCGAGCGGGTGATTGAAAAGTACCAGGCGCTGGTGAACGCCGTTATCGCAAAATATCGCCCGCGCCTGGAGGGCAAGACGGTGATGCTATACGTCGGCGGGCTCCGTCCGCGTCATGTGATTGGCGCATACGAAGACCTCGGGATGGAAGTCATCGGCACCGGATACGAGTTCGGTCATAACGACGACTATCAGCGCACAGCTCAGCACTACGTAAAGGACAGCACGCTCATCTACGATGACGTCAATGGCTATGAGTTCGAGCGCTTCGTCGAAAAGCTCCAGCCTGACCTTGTCGGCTCGGGCATCAAGGAAAAATATGTTTTCCAAAAGATGGGTGTGCCGTTCCGGCAGATGCACTCCTGGGACTATTCGGGCCCATATCACGGCTATGACGGCTTTGCGATCTTTGCGCGCGACATGGACATGGCTGTCAACTCGCCGGTCTGGAAGAAAACGAAGGCCCCCTGGAAGGAAGCTTCGAGGGCCAAGCTCCTCGCTGCAGAATAAAGCAACTCATCTCGCTCTCTGGGAAAGCCGGGGCGATACCAATCTCGATAGTGAAGGATTTCAACAATGGCGCAGAGTGCCGAACACGTGCTCGATCATCTCGAACTGTTCCGCGGTCCAGAATACCAGCAGATGCTGGCCAAGAAGAAGATATTCGAGAATTCTCGCGATCCCGCCGAGGTCGAACGTATCAAGGAATGGACGAAAACGGCCGAATATCGCGAAAAGAACTTTGCGCGGGAGGCGCTGGCGGTAAACCCGGCCAAGGCCTGCCAGCCGCTTGGCGCCGTGTTCGCCTCTGTTGGCTTTGAAGGCACGCTGCCCTTCGTCCACGGCTCGCAAGGCTGCGTGGCCTATTACCGCAGCCATCTGTCACGGCACTTCAAGGAGCCTAGCTCCTGCGTCTCTTCGTCGATGACGGAAGACGCTGCCGTATTCGGCGGCCTGAACAACATGATCGACGGGCTCGCGAACAGCTACAACATGTACAAACCCAAGATGATTGCGGTCTCTACGACCTGCATGGCCGAGGTGATCGGCGATGACCTCAACGCCTTCATCAAGACGTCAAAAGAAAAAGGTTCTGTTCCGGCGGACTTCGACGTGCCGTTCGCCCACACGCCGGCGTTCGTCGGCAGCCACGTCACCGGTTATGACAATGCGCTCAAGGGCATTCTGGAGCATTTTTGGGACGGCAAGGCCGGAACAGCGCCGAAGCTGGAGCGCAAGCCGAACGGGGCGATCAACATCATTGGTGGGTTCGATGGCTATACCGTCGGAAACCTCCGCGAGATCAAGCGCATCTTGGCGTTGATGGGCATTCACCACACAATCCTCGCCGATAATTCTGAAGTCTTCGATACTCCGACAGACGGCGAATTCCGGATGTATGACGGTGGCACGACGCTGGAAGATGCGGCCAACGCGGTTCACGCCAAGGCGACAATCTCCATGCAGCAGTGGTGCACCGAAAAAACGCTGCCATTCGTGGCTGAGCATGGCCAGGACGTTGTATCCTTCAACTACCCGGTGGGCTTATCCGCAACGGATGACGTTATCATGGCGCTGTCACGCATCAGCGGCAAGGAGATCCCCGAGCAACTCGCGCGAGAACGTGGCCGCCTGGTCGACGCCATCGCTGACTCCAGCGCGCATATCCATGGCAAGAAGTTCGCGATCTATGGCGATCCGGATCTTTGCTATGGGTTGGCTGCGTTTCTGCTCGAACTGGGCGCCGAACCGACCCATGTGCTGTCCACCAACGGCAACAAGGCGTGGCTCGAAAAAATGCAGGCGCTGCTCGCAAGCTCGCCATTTGGGCAGGGCTGCCAAGCATACCCGGGCCGAGACCTCTGGCACATGCGCTCACTCCTGTTCACCGAGCCGGTCGATTTTCTGATTGGCAACACCTATGGCAAGTACCTGGAGCGTGATACTGGAACGCCACTGATCCGCATCGGCTTTCCGGTTTTTGATCGGCATCACCATCACCGCTCCCCCCTATGGGGCTATCAGGGCGGCCTGAATGTGCTGGTGAAGATCCTGGACAAGATCTTCGACGAGATCGACAAGAAGACCAACGTTGTCGGCAAAACTGACTACAGCTTCGACATCATTCGTTGATGAGCGACTGTGCGCGCGCCATCGCCCTAGCTCCGATGGCACAAGCACACGACGGTTGACCTTGTAACTAGTGCGCGCTGAGAGGAAAAAAGGATGAGTTCACTAGCGGCCACGGTCCAGAATATTTTCGACGAGCCGGGCTGCGCCGAGAATGGCAGTAAGTCGGAGGCTGAACGCAAGAAGGGCTGCACCAAACAGCTCCAGCCGGGTAGCGCTGCCGGCGGCTGTGCTTTCGATGGCGCCAAGATTGCGCTGCAGCCGTTCACCGACGTCGCTCACTTGGTGCATGGTCCGATCGCGTGCGAAGGTAATTCCTGGGACAATCGCGGCGCCGCGTCGTCCGGCTCGAATCTGTGGCGCACGGCATTTACAACCGATTTGAGCGAAACCGATATTGTATTCGGAGGCGAGAAGCGGCTCTGCAAAGCGATCAAGGAGATCATCGACAAGTGCGACCCGCCCGCCATCTTCGTCTATCAAACCTGCATCCCGGCGATGATCGGCGACGACATCAACGCAGTCTGTAAGGCAGCATCTGAAAGGTTCGCAAAGCCGGTGATCCCGATCAACTCCCCGGGCTTCGTCGGCTCGAAGAACCTCGGTAACAAGCTTGCTGGCGAGGCCTTGCTCGACTATGTGATCGGGACGCAAGAACCGGACTACACCACGCCGTACGATATCAACCTGATCGGGGAATACAACCTTTCGGGAGAGCTCTGGCAGGTGAAGCCATTGCTAGACGAGCTTGGAGTACGGATTCTCTCCTGCATCTCCGGCGATGGCAAATATCGCGAAGTCGCTTCATCTCATCGCGCGCGGGCGGCGATGTTGGTATGCTCAAAGTCCATGATCAATGTCGCACGCAAGATGGAGCAACGCTACAGGATCCCGTTCTTCGAGGGGTCGTTCTACGGTATTCAAGACTCGAGCGAATCGCTGCGCCAGCTTGCCCGCCTATTGGTTGAACGCGGCGCGCCGACAGATCTGCTCGGGCGCACCGAAGCGGTGATCGCGCGCGAGGAAGCTTGGGCCTGGGCTGCAATCGAGCCGTACAAGCCACGATTCGAAGGCAAGAAGGCCTTGTTGATTACCGGCGGCGTCAAGTCATGGTCGGTCGTTGCGGCACTCCAGGAAGCCGGGCTTGAGGTAGTCGGAACCAGTGTGAAGAAATCAACCAGGAAAGACAAAGAGCGCATCAAGGAGCTCATGGGGCAGGATGCCCACATGATCGAGGACATGACGCCGCGCGAAATGTACAAGATGCTGAAGGACGCAAACGCGGACATCATGCTATCGGGCGGCAAGTCGCAGTTCGTCGCGCTGAAAGCGGCGATGCCCTGGCTCGATATCAACCAGGAGCGTTGCCACGCCTATATGGGCTATGTCGGAATGGTCAAGCTGGTGGAGGAGATCGATAAGTCGCTCTCCAGTCCGATGTGGGAGCAGCTACGTCGACCGGCACCATGGGAGGCATTGGCCAAGGCGATGGAGCAGATGCAATCGCCGGTGGCCGCGATCGCCCGCGATCCGGCGCTCGCCGAAACCGCGCGCCGCGCGAGGAAGATCTGCGTGTGTAACAAGGTCGATCTGGGCACGATCGAGGATGCAATCTACGCGCACGGCCTCAGGAGCGTCGCAGCGGTCAGAGAGCATACCAATGCGGTCGGTGGCTGCTGCCAAAGACGCATCGAAGGTATCTTGGTGTCCGAGCCATCTGCCATTCGACAGGCCGCAGAATAGGGAGGCGTCATGGCCATCGTCACGGCGCCGACAAAAGCCTGCGCTGTCAACCCGCTGAAGATGAGTCAGCCGATCGGCGGCGCATTCGCCTTCATGGGGCTGCGCGGGGCGATGCCGCTCCTGCACGGTTCCCAGGGGTGCACATCCTTCGGGCTCACGCTCTTTGTCCGGCATTTCAAAGAGGCAGTACCGCTGCAGACCACCGCGATGAGTGAGGTCGCGACCGTACTCGGCGGCTATGAGAATCTCGAGCAGGCGATACTGAACATCTACAACCGTGCCAAGCCAAAGATCATCGGAATCTGCTCGACCGGTGTCACTGAGACCAACGGCGACGATGTGGATGCCTACCTCAAGCTAATCCGGAGCAAGCATCCGCAACTCGCAAAGTTGCCACTGGTGTATGTCTCGACGCCTGATTTCAAGGGCGCGTTCCAGGACGGCTGGGAGAGAGCTGTGGCGCGCATTGTGGAGGTGCTGGTGGAAGGGCCCAACACCAATGGCCTGCGGGATCAATCGAAGGTGAATGTTCTGCCGGGATGTCACCTCACGCCCGGCGACCTTGATGAACTCCGTGTCATACTGGAGGATTTCGGGTTGTGCCCATCCTTCCTCCCTGACCTGGCGGGATCGCTCGATGGGCATATCCCCGATGAGTTTACGCCAACGACCATCGGCGGCATCGGCGTCGACGAAATTGCGAGCATGGGCCGCGCCGGATGGACGATTGCAATCGGCGCGCAGATGCAGCGAGCGGCAGAGGTCATGCAGGTCAAGACCGGCGTTCCTTTTCGTGTCTTCGAGCGGCTGTGTGGTCTCTGTCCGAACGACGAATTTATGATGTTCTTGAGCGAGATCAGCGGCCGCCCCATACCATTGAAATATCGGCGCCAGCGCGGTCAGCTCGCCGATGCAATGCTGGACGCGCACTTCCATATTGGCGGTCGCAAACTTGCAATCGGCGCTGAGCCAGACCTCCTGTTTGATCTGTCCGGCATGCTGCACGACATGGGCGCGCAGGTGACCGCGGCCGTGACGACCACTCAGTCGGGGGTGATCGAGCGGATCAAGACCAAGGAGGTACTCATTGGCGATCTGGAGGATCTGGAAGGGCTTGCTGAAACAAGGCATTGCGACCTGCTGATCACGCATTCGCATGGCAGGCAAGCGGCGGCTCGGCTGAAAGTCCCGTTCTATCGTACCGGTTTTCCGATGTTCGATCGACTTGGCGCGGGCCACCAACTATCCGTGGGCTATCGTGGTACCCGCAATCTGATCTTCGATATCGCCAATCTCGTGATTGCGCACCGCGAGGAGAACGATCGGCCTACGCCCGATAGATGGCGGACTGCGCCCGGATCGCCACGATGCTCGGGGTATCGCAGCTCCACCGGCGCAGCTGAGAGGTCGACTGCATGAAGGTCGCGTTTGCCACTCAAGACCTGAGACGCGTCGATGCCCATTTTGGTTGGGCAAAGAATATCGCAATCTACGATGTCACGCCTGGCGGGCACGTGTTTCTCAAAGCGATTGAGTTTGAGGGCGATCTTAAGGAAGACGGCAACGACGACAAGTTGGCGCCGAAGATCGAGGCGATCAAGGATTGCGCAATCCTTTACGTCGCCGCCATTGGCGGTGCCGGGGCTGCGCGAGTGGTGGCCAACAAGATCCATCCTATCAAGGTGAATAAGCCAGAAAGCATTCTGGTGTTGCTCGAAAAACTCGAGCGCGTACTGAAGGGCACGCCACCTCCCTGGCTGCGCAAGGCCATGGCAAAGGACCGACGGCGTACGTTCGAGTTCGACGAATGAGGTGATATGACCACAAAAATAGAGCAGCAGGGCAGTGCCGTGGACGCGCCGTTCCTCATGGAGTTGATCAAGATTTGGCGCGCTCAGGATACCAACGGAGCCTGGGAGGCGAAGAGCGATCTCGACCTGCTCGAACCCTATATTCTGGACAAGGAGAAGCGGCGCGCATTGCCGATTATCGGTGATCCTGATCCCGATACACTGTGGCGGCTTGAGCTATTCTTCGATGCGGTCGCGCTCTCGATCGAGAGGGTGACCGGCGTGATGATCCAGCCGATTCTGAAGCTGCATCGTGAAGGCTTCGGCCGCGTGGTGCTGATCGGAGGCCGGCTGATCGCCGTAAACAAGCAGCTGCGCGATGTGCATCGCTTCGGCTTCGATAATTTCGTAAAGCTCGCGCAGGAGGGCGACAAATATGTCAGCGACGGAATCGACCTGATTCGGAAATTTCCGGACGTGGCGAACTATTGAGGACACTCATGGGCGATCGTGAAACACTGAAGACAGAACTAAAGAAGCTGTCTGCCAAGGCGATACAAGCCAAGATGGATCTGCACGACCTTTCGGAAGAATTGCCAGTCAACTGGACCTCGATCATGGTGGTGGCGCAGAAGGCGCACAATGCCTATGCCGAACTTGAGCGCAAGACCCTTGATTTGAAAGCGCTGGAAGATACTTAAAAGGGGGCCCGACCCATGTCATTTGCAACGCGCGATGGACGCGACTGGACGCCAGAATATCTGATCTCGATCAATAGCAAGAAGTGCATCGGCTGTGGCCGCTGTTTCAAGGTGTGCGGTCGAGATGTCATGACCTTGAAAGGAATGAACGAGGAGGGGGAACTTGTCGACCTCGACAATGACGAGGACGATGAAATCGAAAAGAAGATCATGGTTCTGAACGATTCGGGCGCTTGCATCGGCTGCGGTGCATGTGCCCGGGTTTGTCCGGCCAACTGCCAGACCCACATTTCAGCCGCAGCGGAAGCTGCGTGAGCGAAGGCGGCGCTCTCTCTCTCTCTCTCTCTCTCTCTCTCTCTCTCGCAGCAGCAGCAGGCGAGATATAGGAAGACTCGTTGGTGATCGGGTAAACCCGCAACGGAGACTCGGGCGGCGGGCTCGAATGGCCCCGATCTTTCACTGAACAGCAAGACGGAACGATCTGCTTAGTCCCGAGGCAAGCCATACCGACTGAGTGGCGCCCCGCTCGCTAATCGCTCTCCTATCGCAGGGTCCACGTTATCGCGAAAGCGCCCTGGCCTTTACGCTGGGCGGGTGATCAAACTGCCTTCGTGGTCTTCATAGATTGCGAATTGCTGGTTTCCGAAGTAGGGACGTTCCTGCGGAGCCAATGGTGCCCATCTTATCCTGTGGCGTGCCCGGTTGCGGGATGGGCAGGAGCGTAAATCGGCCGCGGTGCGCCGGGCGTGGACATTGTCTGCCCGATCATTGCCGATCGCGTTGAAGTGCATGTGATGGCGGCACCTGTGTCCTCCGCAATTCTCCACTGGGGACCGGATGGCGCTGCCGGAATTGGATGGACGGTGCAATTGCGTATGCGAGTTTGCGGACGCCTCGAGCACGCGGCAAAAGCACCGAGCGGAAGTTCTGCTCCACAAGCGCTGGCCAAGCTAATGAATCGGGAGAAGGCGGAGATAGCCTCCGCCTTGCGGAAACAGTTGCAGGCATGGAGCCAGGTGAGTCGTCATCCGAAACAACGGCGCCATGCTCTCTGGTTTCCGTGGCAGCGGGTCGACAGGCCTACGAAGTATCTTTCGAAAGCTGAAGGCAGTGATATCGATACTGAGGGATGCTTCGAGACGGATTCCTCGGACGATAACCCTTCATTTTACTTGGAGCGCGCTCATATGGGGCTGAGCGTGGAGCACAGTGGCTGCAATAGCAGCACCGGGCCTGAAATGACGGACATTTCGCCGTTCCACGCGCGGGCGCAACGGTCTTAGCCTAAAGGAGGCACACGCTCGCCGCGTGCGCCCCTCACTGGCTGGAAGCGAGCGTTCAACCTTTCTGCGAAGGCACTTGCGATGCCGCGGTGGGATACCCCATCCGAGGGCATCGTAACCGGGCCTTCCACAGCGTGGCGATCAACGAGCAGCAACGACCAGCCACCGCGTTTAGCTGAGAAAAGTTGGAGCGCGAAAGCTGCAGCTGCGCAGCTAGCATGGAAAGGTCAACAAGGCTCAATGCTCGTGCGAATTGGTCTGAATTATGCGCCCGGGCCAATGAGGTGTGCGGCAATGGCGAAGCTTGCGTTGGATTGTCAGAAACGCGAGCCGTTCCGGCACTTGTACGGTTCTTGCAGGATTGTTTGCACAGCGACAGTGAAGAACGTCTTGCAATAAACGAGCGATGAATGCAGCCAGATGCCATCTATGCGATTTGCGGCTTTAACCACATTCCGAGCCGCCAGGCTATGGGATTTCATCTTATGGTCGTCGATGACGACGGCACTCACCGGCCGTGGTCCATCATTGTGGTGCGCTGGGGCAAAAAGGTGCTTGGCTATGTCAATAAATGCCCGCACAACAGGGTCAATTTGGACTGGGAGCGGAACGAATTCCTCGATCCATTCGGTATCCGGCTGATGTGCGGCAAGCACGGTTCGACCTTCGAACTCGGCACCGGGCGGTGCGTCGAAGGTCCATGTCAAGGTAGAGCGCTCACACCGATCGCGTTGGCAGTTCTGGATGGTGATATCTGTGTCCTCGGCGTGCGTCTTGTCGAAGACGATGCATCGCCCAACAACTGAAGACCGCGCTCAGACCGGCCGGTTCTCGTTGCGGTTTTTCACGGGCTCTATCCTCTTTAGCCCGTCGTCGTACGAGATCTCCTCATAGGACAGATCGAGATCCCTTGCGGCATCGAGGAGGCAATCAAGCTTGCCGCCCGGATCGAGCTTCTTGATGTCGTCCTTGTTGAGCCCGACCAGATCCATCATCTCCTTCCAAACGGTGGATTCATCGCACGGTAGGACGAGGAAATTGATATCACCGAGCTTGATTTGGTATTTCGCTAGCAAATCTATGTTGTTGCAGAACATGAAGTAGCTGCCGTTTGGGCTTAAGGCACCGTCAAGGACGGTCGCGACGTCAGCAAGATACGCGAAGGAGTGCAGGTAGCCGGCCAGCACCGGAATAGTCCGTTCTCCGTCCTGCGCGATTGTCAACACCTGCTCGATCGAATAGTCCGGCGGCCGTTTCTCGTCCGCGACTTGAGTCTGGAATTTTAGTGCGACGTCGCCGCGAAAGCCGAACCGGCCTGGCTTGGTCGTCCCGCCTTTGAGTACGGCATTGAGCAGGCGGCCCTCCTTCTCAAGTCTGCCGAGTGCGGTGTTCTCGATTACAGTCATTAATGTCGTCCTCGATCTAAGCTCTTCACCGACGCCTTGGCCGGTGCCGGATGCGATGCAAATTGCTTGCCGTCGCATGTGTAGCGGCCTTCGGCGTAGCTTAGAAAGAAAACGCGTCAGTGGGCTGCGATCGCCGAAAGTAACCTCGTCAGGAACCCGACACCGGTTCCAAAGCCAACAGGCGCGATCCGAAAAAGTGAGCAGCATCAAGCGTCTGCACGCTGGCACGTGACTTGCCCTTGGCAGCTAAATCCAAGCTGATGAGGATAAGCCGTGATCAATCTGACGGATAGCGCAGTGAATGCAATCAAGAGCGCGATTTCATCGTCGACCCACCCGACCGGCGGTCTGCGCGTTATGATCGAACCAGGCGGCTGCAATGGATTCAAATACAAGATGGATCTGGCCGAGGAACCGAAGCCTGACGACACCGTGATCGAACGCGACGGGCTGAAGGTGTTCGTCGATAACAAGAGCCGCGAGCATCTGGTCGGCACGACCATCGATTTCGTGATGGCACTGGAGAGCTCTGGCTTTACCTTTCATAACCCGAACGCCACCGCGAACTGCTCCTGCGGAAAATCGTTCAGCTGATGAAAAAATCGTTCAGCTGATGAGGAGGAGACATCGAAGCATGCAGGCCGAAGAACAACTGAGGCAATTATCGTGCACTGCGACAGACCGAGCGCGTCGTATTCGCGGCGCTCTCGAAGAGATCCGACCCAATCTGCCACGCGACGGTGGCGACTGTCAGAGGATCGGCATCGATGGCAGGATTATGGTCAGGCTAACCGGTGCCTGTATGTTCTCTAAGCTTTCGAGCGTGACGCTGGAAGGCATTCAGGCGCGGCTGGTCGATAAACTAATCCCCGTTGCTGCTGCAGCCGAGGCAGTGGATTGAGCGAAAATCGAGTGCCGATTTACCTCGATAACAATGCAACGACGCGGACCGATCCATCCGTCGTGCAAGCCATGTTGCCGTTCTTCACCGAGCAATTCGGCAATGCCTCGTCCACGCACGCCTTTGGCAGCGAGGTCGCAGTCGCTCTGAGGCAGGCCCGGCGTAGCTTGCGGGGCCTGCTAGGGAACGCATGCGATCATGAAATCGTTTTCACCTCGGGAGGGACCGAGGCCAATAATGCCGCGGTCCTCTCTGCGCTTGCGACGCAGGAGGACCGCGACGAGATCGTCACGACCTCGGTAGAGCACTCCGCCGTTCTTGCGCTAACCGAGCAATTGGCGACCAAAGGAGTCAAGACGCACATCGTACCCGTAGATTCCCGCGGCCGGCTCGACATCGAGGCGTTTCGCTGCGCGCTCGGGCCACGCACAGCGATTGCTTCGGTTATGTGGGCCAACAACGAGACCGGAACGATGTTTCCTGTGGAGTTTCTGGCCGGGTTGACCCGTGAGGCGGGCGCGCTGTTTCACACCGATGCGGTCCAGGCCATCGGTAAGGTGCGCGTCAACCTAAAGGACAGTGCGATCGACATGCTGTCGCTATCCGCCCACAAACTGCACGGTCCCAAGGGGATCGGCGCGCTATATTTGTGCAAAGGGACAAAATTCCGGCCGCTGATCTGCGGCGGATCACAAGAACGAGGGCGCCGCGGCGGGACTGAGAATATTCCCGGCATCGTCGGCCTGGGAAAGGCTGCCGAGCTTGCGGCGGAGCGGCTCGAACCGGAGCGCCTTCGCATTGGCGCGTTGCGCGACCGCCTCGAGCAGGGAATTTTGCACAATGGCGAGTGCGTTTCGCTCGGCGATATCAGCAATCGGTTAGCGAACACGGCCAACATTGCCTTCGACCATCTCGAAGGCGAAGCCATCGCCCACCATCTCAATCGGGCGGGCATCGCCGTGTCGCTCGGATCAGCCTGCAACTCCGGCTCAATGCAGCCATCGCATGTTCTGCGTGCCATGCAGGTGCCGGCGTGGCGGATGCGCGGCGCGGTACGCTTTTCTCTGTCGCGTGAAACCTCCCTCGCGGAGGTCGATGAGGTCGTGTGCGCAGTTTCCGACATCGTGGCTCGCCTGCGCGCCACCTCCTGCGTCACAGTCGGGGAGTTGACCTCGTGAAAATCATGATCCGCCGGTCTCCGGACGCGGGCCTGTCGATCTACGTGCCAAAAAAGGATCTCGAAGAGCCAATCGTGGAATCCGAGTACGAGACGCTATGGGGCGGCTGGATCAAAGTAGCCAATGGCTGGGTGCTCGATTTGCCCGAGATGGCGAGCGACACACGGTTACCGATCACAATCAACGCTAAAAAACGAGGCGAGAAAGGGGACGATCCGTGAAGGCGCCCCCGCAGATCGACTTTGTCCATGCGGCCGATGCAAAGGCCACTCTCGTGGACATCGCTGCCGGCCTGAGGGCCGCCAGCATTATTCCCTATCTCGGTCCTGGCCTCGCCGAACTGTGCAGATCCGATGTGCCGACCACACCAGAGGCATTGGCCGGCTTCTTCGCCAGCAAGGTTCCGCTGCCGCGGCGGGCTAGGGGCAATGCGTGGGCGTCGGCGCAGCATATCGAGATCAGCAAACATCGGTCCGCCGTGACCGCATTGATGACACAGGCTTTCGCTCGGCCAGTCGAGCCGACGCGGTTGCACCATCATCTTGCGTCCCTGTCGCTGCCCGTCATAGTAGACGCGTGGTATGATGACGCCATGCGCGCGGCGCTGGGTAAGCGCGATGGATGGGGCGAAGTGCAGGGTATCACCCGCGCAGGTATTGGCGAGAATCGCTGGTATCGCTTTTACGATCCGGTTGGCCAAGAGGTCGACAGTGCCGTGGCCGGCAGCTGGGCGACGGTGCTGTACAAGCCGCATGGCAGCGTGCAGCCGGCCAACAAATTCCTTGTCTCCGACGCTGATTATGTCGAGGCGTTGACCGAAATCGACATTCAGACGCCAATTCCGGACATCATCAAGGAAAGGCGAACCGGACAGACCTTTCTCTTCATCGGCTGTCGCTTCAACGACCAGCTGTTGCGTAGCTATGCGCGGCAGATCATCAAGCGCTCGGCCGACACCCACTATGCGATCGTTGATCCGGACGCGCTCTCTCGCAATGAGTTCCGCTTTCTACTCGAGCAAGGCCTGACGCCGCTTGCGATTGGGCTCCCTCGCGCGGTTGAGATACTGCTGACCCATTAGTGGCCTTCTGAAGCCCGCATCCCCCAGCTCGTATCGGCATAGCGAGAAAATCCGTTCAGATGGAGTCGGGTTCCGGCGAGCTTGGCGCGAGAATGAATGCGCAAGTCATGGAGCTCTGCGTGAGAATGACGACGTACCTGTCGCATCGTCAACACGCGCATCATTACTGTTCTTACATGCGCCAGCGCCGATCGTTTCCGCTAACTCGTTGGCGTATGGCTGCAATTTCATCGTCTCCGCCATGGCATGCAAGTTGCTACTCAGCTGCTTGAGGCTCGCTCACGGATGGTCCTGGGAGGCCGATGATGCCTGCAGGGAAAATGAAAATGAACGCGGTCGTCGGACGCGGAAAATATGTCAAAGCTGCAGTGGATAACGGCAAGATGATGCAGCCCGCCGCCGAGCATAAGGGCTGTTGCGCTTCGGCCACGACCGGGCAGGCGAGCTGCGGCTCGCGGGCCGGCCAAGCCGATCTGCCGACCGAAATCTGGGAAAAGGTCAAGAACCATCCCTGTTACAGCGAAGAAGCGCATCATCATTACGCCCGCATGCATGTCGCGGTCGCGCCAGCCTGCAACATCCAGTGCAATTACTGCAACCGAAAATACGACTGCGCCAATGAATCGCGTCCGGGTGTGGTGAGCGAGAAGCTTACCCCTGAGCAGGCGGCAAGAAAAGTGCTCGCGGTCGCGACCACCATTCCGCAGATGACGGTGCTTGGCATCGCTGGTCCCGGCGATCCCTTGGCCAATCCAGCAAAGACGTTCAAAACGTTCGAGCTGGTCGCCAAGGTGGCTCCCGACATCAAGCTATGTCTGTCAACCAATGGACTGGCTCTGCCGGACTATATTGATACCATCGCCAGGTCCAAAATTGAGCACGTCACCATCACCATCAACATGGTCGATCCCGAAATCGGCGCCAAGATCTATCCGTGGATCTTCTTCAACCACAAGCGCTACACCGGCATCGACGCGGCAAGGATACTCACCGATCGCCAGCTGCAAGGCCTCGAGATGCTTAGCGAACGAGGTATCCTGTGCAAGGTCAACTCGGTGATGATCCCAAACATCAACGACGACCACCTGGTCGAGGTCAACAAGGCGGTGAAGTCGCGCGGTGCCTTCCTTCATAATATCATGCCGCTGATCTCCGCGCCCGAGCACGGCACAGTATTTGGCCTCAACGGTCAGCGCGGACCGACGGCGCAGGAATTGAAGACGCTGCAAGATGCTTGTGAAGGGAAGATAAACATGATGCGGCATTGCCGCCAGTGCCGCGCCGATGCGGTCGGTCTACTCGGGGAGGATCGCAGCGCAGAGTTCACCACCGATCAGGTCATGAAAATGGACGTCCAATATGACTTAGAGATGCGCAAGGCTTATCAGGACAGGGTAGAGGATGAGCGTGCCGCCAAAGTCGCGGCCGGCCAAAGGGAGCTTGCGGAATTGGCCGGAGAGATGAGCGCGATCACTCTTCTGGTGGCCGTCGCAACCAGGGGCTCGGGGTTGATCAACGAACACTTTGGACATGCAAAGGAATTTCAGGTGTACGAACTTTCTACAACCGGCGCCAAATTCGTCGGCCACCGGCGCGTGGACGTTTACTGCCAGGGCGGTTATGGCGAGGAGGACAGGCTTTCCGCCATCATGCGTGGCATCCATGACTGCCATGCGGTCTTCGTGGCCAAGATCGGCGGCTGCCCGAAAAGCAATCTGATCAAGGCGGGGATCGAGCCGGTCGATCGATTCGCCCATGAGTTCATTGAACAGTCGGCGATCGCCTGGTTCAGATCCTATCTGGACAAGGTGAAACGCGGGGAGATCCAGCACGCGCCGCGCGGCGACGCCGCGATCCGGCAAGGAGCTCTGATCTCTGCGGCGTAAGGGGGAATATGTGCCATTCAAGATCATCGCCTCGCAGTGTACGAGCTGCTCAGCCTGCGAACCCTTATGCCCGAACGTTGCCATCTCGGAGAAGGGGGGGACTTTGTGATTGAAGCGGCGAAATGCACCGAATGTGTTGGCTATTTCGACGAGCCGCAATGTGTCGCCGCCTGCCCGCTCGACAATACCTGCGTGGTTGATACGTCCTTACCTCGCTACCAAGCGCCAGCCTAAAGCGTGAGCCCCCATGAACGGCATGCCAAGAGCTGGTGCTGAAAACGTCGCACGCTTCGTGCTGCGCGTCGGGGGCGTCGCAGGCGCCCACGTTCGGTCCCCTTCACGGACGGCGACTGCTCTGGATTGCCCTGCGATAGTGCTGTTGCTGGTCGGCAGCACGGCCCTGGGCCATTTCATTCTGCGCGGCGGTCTAAAGGCGCTTCTCGATGGCGAGAGCGGCCTCCCAGGCAGCGCTGCGATCGTCGATATGACTGACGATGCCGCGCGAGCACGAAGTGATGCAGGATCTCGCCTGCGGTGGGCCACGCGGCGTCCCTGCATCTCTACGAGGAAGCGATGCATGAGGAGCGGTACATGAACAGCATTGTTCGCGATAGCGACGTCGTCGAGCTCAGCGACCCGCCTGTCTTCAGCTTTGGCCAAAAGCTGCGAGCCAATCGCACCATCCGCAATGATGGCACCTATCGCGGCAAGGAGATTGGCGACGTCTTAGTCAAGAAGGGAGAGGTGGGTTACGTCGTCTCGATCGGCACGTTCCTGCAGCAATTCTACATCTATGGCGTCGAGTTTCTGGAAAGCGGTTACCGCGTTGGCATGAAGCGCAAGGAACTAGAGCCGGTGGACGCCTGCGAGGAGATCGATGATCTGCCATTGCCGGAGGAGTCATGACTGAGCCCGGCTTTCCGAAGTATCGGCGGGGCCAGCGGGTCAAAACCGTAGTCGACCTCGTCAACGACCGCTCATTTCCCAATACGGAGCCCGAGGGAGTCTTGCTCGCCGCCGGAGCGACTGGCGAGATCATCAACGTCGCTATCCATACCGACGCGAACGTGCCGATCTATATTGTCGATTTTGGTGAGCAGCTGCTCATCGGCTGTCTTGAAGAAGAAATCACAGTGCTTTGAAGGGAGGCTTTCGCTATGAATGCCGCGCTGATGAGGAAGGTAAACGCCGGGCTGGTGCCTCACCCCAACGAGCTCGATCGCAAACGGATCGAGCGCGGCTTGAGCTCGCGCAAGCGTTATCTCTACGTCTCGCCGAACGTGACGCAGGTGAGGGGCGGCTACCTCGTCGAGAGCCCCTGTTGCTCGCACAACATCGACAAGGATGGCGCTCTCATCGATGTCGCGCTGATTCTTTATGATCCCGTGAGCGGGATCTGGAAGCTGTTTTGCAAGAATCACGCGCGAGGAATCTGGGAATTTTACAGCCTTTACCATCGCTTGACTTCTGCAATCGACGACTTGAACGCGGATCCGGAGCGTCTGTTCTGGCAATGACGAACCACCTTCGACGAGTCATAGAGGAGCCACGATGGCGCTCACCGAGGAGGAATTGATCGAAATCGAGCGGCTGCTTGCAGCCGATGGCGCCGAGATGGGTCCGTTTGTCGAGCTGCGGCGCCGGTTTCCGCAGCTTGCTTGGGTGCGCTGTGATGCGTCGGATGTAGCGGATCAGCCGTTCCGGCAGTTTCCTCGTTTCGACCTTCATCTCCTCGATGGATCGGATCACTGCGTGCAGATTACGGCCGATCCGATGCGAGCCACCGGCATCGTACTGGCCAAAAGGAATGTTGGGCGGTGAGCACTGAACTAGCAGAGTACCGGCTTGATGGCGCGCACACTGTGGAGAGAAATGAATTTTTCGTTCCACTGTCCGATCCTGATATCACCTTCGCCGAGCTCTCTGCTGTGGAAACGCTGCTGTGTTCGCCGCAAATCTCCAACGGGCAGATCACTGAGGCGTTTGAGCACGCTTTCGCAGCCTATCTTGGCCGCAAATATGCTGTTGCGGTCTCGAGTGGTACCATCGGGCTCCTGCTTGCGCTGAAGGCGCTTGGCATCGGCCAGGGGCAGGAAGTTATCGCCTCGCCCTACTCCTTTCGTGAGACCGCGCATGCAATCAGTCTCGCAGGCGCACGAGCGGTATTTGCCGATATCGACTATTGGTCCGGAGCATTGATCCCAGCGAAGGCCGAAGAGCGCATCACGGCCAACACGCGGGCGATTGTCGCCGGCAATCCCAACGGCCATCCCGCGCCATGGTCGGAACTGCGCGCGGTCGCGCAGCGCCATCAGTTGCTGCTTTTGGAGGATTCCACCGAGGCGATCGGATCGAGCTACAAGGGTGAACTCGTCGGCCGGTTTGGCGACCTCGCGGTGTTCGACTTTGCCCAGCCGGCGGCCCTAACCTGTGGCGAAGGCGCAATGGTGGTGACCGACGATATCGACATCGCGGTCGGCTTGCGTCGCCATCGCGTCCATTGTCTGGACGAGCGCTCCTCCGTTGTTGTCGGTAGCACGGCACCTTACCAGGCCGGCATGAGCGATCTTACGGTTGCCTTGGGCCTGGCGCAGCTGAAGCGTCTCGATGAAATCCTGGAGCGGCGTCGGTTGGTCGAGCAGCTTTACAGCGTACATATGCAATCATTTGAGGGCATCAAGCCGCCTTATGTTGGCCTCCATGTGACCGAGGTGAGCTGGTTGCTTTATCTCGTTCATCTGGGGACACGCTCCACGCGATCGGGGCGCGCCGCCATTATCGATGATTTACGCGACGCACAGGTTGAATCCGCCGCCTATAGCCAACCGCTGCATTTGCAACGGCACTACTTTGCCTTCGGCTATCGGCGTGGCGATTTCCTGGTTACGGAAAAAATAGCCGATCGCGCTCTGGCGCTTCCGTTTCACACCCATCTCGCGAACAAGCAGATCGAGTTTATCGTCGAGACCATGAAAGATGCGTCGATCAACGTGGGTGCGGGTGCAGCGATCTACTGAGATGATCGTCATCCACCACACGGAAGCACGAGGATTGAATGGCGATGATCGTAGTTTTTGTCATCGGGAGAGATGGGCAAGGGGATCGAGGATACGTCGTTTGTGGCAGCGTTGTCGGGCGCAGCTCGTGATCTACACAAATGCGGGAGCGCGCCGGATGCCGCTCGAGGAATGTACTCGTCTGGGAAGGCCGCAAGAGAAATGTTCCAAGCGAACGCGAAGAAGACCTGCTCGATAGTAGCAAAGGCGCCGCGTCCAAGGCGCGGCTTGAGCCCCACGCGCCAAGGTGCCAGAAACCAGGCCCATCACAGTCGACAGTCTTGGTTTCCGCTCGGAATCGTCAAAGTTACCAAAACAGGGGATCGGTATGAACTCGCAACAAGTCATAATCCACGTCCGTTTCGGTCCGAACGGGAGGGTGATCCAAATCAGCGAGCGTCCGGCGAAGCTCACGCCGAACCAATGGTTTGATGTCCTCAACGCCCGTGCCAGCTCGGCTTATCGGCCGCTCGCTCGTGGCCGTGGGATTTTTCGGCTGAGCCGGACTGCGATCGATGCTTTCAAGCAGGAAACTGCGGGGCCGGGATGAGCGAACGGATAATCCGCAACCTGATGAGCGATCAGATCGAGGTTTTCGCCGTCTGTCCGGCCGATGCCATCGAGCGGAGTGGCGCCATGGGCTTTAGCCTGTCGCAGATCGATGATAGTGGCGAGAGCCGGCCGTTTCCAATTATTGTGGTGCGCACCTTCGGCAACGACTATTTTAATTACGTCAACCGTTGTCCGCATGAGAGCGTCTGGCTCAACATCGGCTCCGGTGCGTTTTTCTCGGCGGACCGCGCCTTTCTCAGATGCGGCCGCCACGGTGCAAGATTCGAGATCGACACTGGGATGTGCATCGATGGCCCCTGCGATGGACAATCGCTTGAGCCGGTAGCGCTCGCCGTGATCGAAGGTGACGTCTGCCTATGCGGCGTCAAGCTGCTGGAGGACGATCGGTTCGCCGACCCGTTCGGGGGCAGCGACGAAACCATGGATATCACGATCCATCCGGACTAACGAGCCTATCGCTTTGCTGTTGCTCAAGCTGCCTGGGGCGCTTTGCCGTCGGATGAGGCCGTCGTACTCGTGAGCGTTAGCGCGGATGCGTGTCACGGCTTTTGACTTGTGAGACAAAACAGGCAGCCCGCCGGATTGCGGCCTTGCACCCTGCGACCTCCGCCGCACCAAGAAGCTGCTCTTGCGCTAGCTCGCCAAAATCGAGCCTCCTGGCAGGAGATGCTTCCTGCTGCCGGCGGTATGTTCGAGCGGGAAATGCCCCCGGCGGCTGGAAGTTCGCCGAGGGCATCGTCTGGGGGGACCCAGACTGACAGGACCGTTTAGGCAGGAGGAATGACGATCCTGTGTCAGAAGTCTTTGGCGGCCGGCGCAGCTGGCGTTATTGCCTGCGTTGCAACTGCAATGCCAAACCTCAGCTCGTGCGACGTCCTTAGCGAATGGCGCCACCATCGTCAGCTAGGGACCAGTTAGGAGCAGATGCATTAATGAGCACGTGCTCGTTGTTCCGCATTTGCCGCTGCAAGCGCGTCTTGACATGTATCGTCCGAAGCGTGGGCCCAATCTGGGACCGCTGGGTTGCCGGTTTGCCGTTGCTGCCAATCGGGATTGCGGCCGGCTTGGTCTGCAGTCCCAAAAGGTGGCTCGGCGATCATCCCTGCCTCGTTGGGGCCTTCGCGACAGCCGCTGTCTATTGAGGCAAACGATAGATCGGCAGCAGCGGAACGCAGCGTCCAGCTTCAGGGCGAAAAAGATGCTGTGGGCTCGCGCCGGACGGTGCGGCTAGCCGACCACGCCATGGCAGAACGGAGCGCTCGATCCACCGCGCGATCGTCGAGGATCAAGGCTCCTCGATAGGCGGCACGAAGATCATGAAGATCGCTGCTCATTCCAAGATATGATAGCGCAAGAGCTGGGAAAAATAATCGAGAGTCTAGCTCATTCTGCGTACAAGCTGCCGAAGGTTGAAGCGGGAGGTCAAACGCTATGCGAGGTTTGTCGTGTCCGAAACAGAAGCGAACGACATTGTCGCAACCTCGGCAATAATTGTGAGTCGCGCCAGGCAGAGCAAGGGATCATTGCAGAAACGAACGTTACGCGTCTGGTGTGCAACTTGCTTTTGAGAAGTTGGATGGTGAGCAAGTGATGCGTATCGCGATGATGAAGGTTGGAATTGATCAAGGAGGCTGCTTCGGACGCGAAGATATCTATCGCTGATCTTCAGCGACCACAGTAACTATGGCGCCCGCTCATTTCGCCTGCGTTCGCAAGCGCGAGTGGGAATCAGTAGCATTAATCGGTCGATGCGGCATTCAATCATAATAGATTGTGGGGGCGATGTGATCACACCTTGTCTCCTTTCAGATGAAGCCGATTGATCACAGGGTATGCGCATGAACTCAGAAACCGAATTCGAACTTCCTCAACTTTATAGGCATCATGTCTTTGCTTGCCACACGCAGCGTCCGCCAACTCATCCGCACGGCAGTTGTGGCGCCTCCGGCGCGCAAACCCTGTGGGATCGAATGGGCAAGGCGATCGAAGCGCAAGGCCTCAACGATGTTGGCTTCACGATGGCAGGCTGCCTTGGCTTTTGTAACTGTGGTCCCTTGATGGTCGTCTATCCCGACGGAGTCTGGTATCGCGCGACCACGCCTGAGGACGTTGACGAAATCGTAAACTCCCACCTCAAGCAGGGCAAACGTGTCGACCGCCTTGTGATGGTGCTAAAGCGAAGCTAGAGGCTTCGCTTAGCGGCCATTTGCCCGGGCTAGTAAGCATGGACGGCTTGTCCATCCATGAGCTGGCCGCTCGGAGCTCGGATCGCCTGAGGTTGAGCGGGGGCGTCACGCTCCCGGTCTGCCTTGGCGCGGCGTGCCGCCTTTGTTCTCCGGCCCAATAAGCAAATGGCGCCTTTGCAATGCGCGACGAAAGAAGAATATGATCATATGCTGGGTCGATCTGTTTGTGTACCGTCACTCCATGCCGCGCGATCCGTAGCTCACAGCGAGAGCAATGCTGCGAATGGCTCCCCGCGTCTCGCGAGATGACGCGTCGTTGGCTCGTCATCTCACTCCCCGCTTGCACTGCGGTGAGGTTAGGGGACGCGCTCGATAAGCTCGCCGCGTCCGGGTTGATCAAACGGATTCCGCTTTCTGGTCCCGTTCTAGCGTCAGAATTTGTAAGTGACGCCGCCGCTGAGGAGCCATGGGTCGATATTGGCGCGCCCGGTGACGGCAATCGCATTGTTTACGGTCGCGGAGTACTCCGGCCGCAGCCACAGCTTCTTCACGTCAAAGTTGAGGCCCCAGTGACGATCAAGCATGTAATCGAAGCCGAATTGGACCGCCGCGCCGAATTGGTTGCTGATGCGCAAATCCGTTACGGCAAGACCGCCGAGCGACGTATTGGCTGCCGATTGGTTGAAGAATGCGGTGTAGTTGACGCCCGCGCCGATATAGGGCTTGAGCGGGCCGAAATCGGTGAAGTGATATTGCAGGGTCAGTGTTGGCGGCAACAGCCAGGCTTTGCCGATATCGAGCCCAGTGAGCGCGCCATTGCCGCTGATGTGATGGCTGGTCACGCCGAGAATGAGTTCGGCGGCAACGTTTTTTGTGAAGAAATAGGTGATGTCGAGCTCGGGTATGGCTTGCTCGCTGATCGAAAGCCCAGAACTTGGTGAGGACAGCAGGGGCGCCCCGGCAACGCTGACCGAGCTGCCTGCGGTATCCGGCAAAACGCCGAGCACGCGCAGGCGAATCATCCATGGATTGAAGGGTTCGATCGGAGGCGCTTTGTAGTAGACCGGCGCCGGACCCAGATCCGCGGCCAGTACCGAGATGCTGGCCAACGAGGTCGCGAGCGCGAGGAGCGATGCCGTCGTCAGAACTGTCCTTGTTCTCATCTTATTCTCCATTCCAAATTCCGCGCGAAGAGCCGCGCGAGATCTCTGTCACACAGCGGGAATGGCGAAGGATTTGATACCGATCAAAATGGGAGCGGCCATAGCGCAATTATGCCGCTAAGTTGCATAAGGATCACGGCCGGGAAGCGTGGTGGTCTGTTCTGATCGTTATTCAATTCAAGAATCCGTCTAAGCCGAATCTCTTCAAAAAACTGCCTCTCGGCTTGGTACTCTGAACCAATCCGGGCCACGGAGGTTATGCGTGATAAAGGCGGCAACTGCGGCGGCCTCTCACACACTGCATAGGCGAGAAGTGCGGCATTCGAGCGCAATATGGGCGATGCCGCCTTGCGGAGCAGCCACTCGCTCGGGTCGTCTCAGCGAAGGTCCTGTCGACTACTACCCGTGAAGGAAGCCGGAAGTGGGAAACGTCATTCTTTGCTTCGTCTGATGGTTTGGGGGGGCGCTCCGCCGTTTCCTCACCTCTGCGGACAACGCGTGCGGTTTGCTTCGTGCAAGCATTCCTCGACATCATTTTGCGTCTTGCCACCAAGCAGTGACAGCACGGGCTCATGATCGAGTCCGGCACATCGTGCCCCGTCTACGTCGATCAGCGGTCGTCGTATCAGGAGCGGATCGCCTACCATCAATGCGAGTGCGATTGCCGCGTCGATAGTATCGGGATTGACTTCGCCTGACTTGATACGGGGTGCGGCTCGGTTGAACCAGGATTCGACGGGCATATTGCCGAAGAAGAACGCGCAATTCCTCCGCATCCCATGGCTCCTTCAAGATGTCTTCGGCGATCACGTCGTGACCGGCGGACTTCAGCGCTTGAATCTGACGCGCGTTAGTGGCGCAGCCGGGCTTCTGCTAAAAGATCATTGTCGCCACGACATACCCATGTAGACGCGCTTAGCTGAACGATTCGCGCGGCGCTGCTGCTTCCGGGAGCCCATTCGAATTTATTGCCGATCATCTCCAATGTCAGCGCACCAAGCGCCGTACCGTATGTGCAACACTCGCCGCTGGTCCGCCAGGTTTCGAGCTCGACCGACATATTCACTCTCCTCAAATCGCCCGGCTTGCGAGAAGAGCGGCAAGTTCCGTTCCACACCTGAAGGCATCGGAACAGGTCCCGCCAAATCGGCATTTCGCGTTGATGGTTGTGGTCGTTGTTAGTTTTCTGACAGCCGCGCAGATCCAAAACAGCCAGGATCACTCACCGGCTGGTTGGTTTTTAGAAACGTAATCAGAAGCTTAAGGAGCGCGGTCAGCGTTGGCACGGCGGTTGCTAATAAGCGGCAGCAACACTGAGTGAGGGCTGAGTGCACGCCGACGCGTAAGGCGAGCGATGCGCTCCTTCCCTTGATCCCGTGTGCCCCCGTTTCTGAGAGAGAAACAAGCTCGCGCGCAAGAAGCGCGCAACTTTTGGCAAATCGGTTGATGGAGAGCAAAATGTCTTCACTGAGACAAATCGCGTTCTACGGGAAGGGCGGCATCGGCAAGTCGACCACTTCGCAGAACACGCTGGCGGCGCTGGCCGAGATGGGTCAGAAAATCCTGATTGTAGGGTGCGATCCGAAAGCTGACTCGACCCGCCTGATTCTGCACGCCAAGGCGCAAGACACGATTTTGAGCCTTGCAGCGAACGCCGGCAGCGTGGAGGACCTCGAGCTCGAGGACGTTATGAAGGTCGGCTACAAGGACATTCGCTGCGTGGAGTCCGGTGGTCCTGAGCCGGGTGTCGGCTGCGCCGGACGCGGCGTCATCACCTCGATCAATTTCCTGGAGGAGAACGGCGCCTACGAGAACATCGACTATGTCTCATACGACGTGCTCGGCGACGTCGTTTGCGGTGGCTTTGCGATGCCAATCCGCGAGAACAAGGCGCAGGAAATTTATATCGTGATGTCCGGTGAAATGATGGCGATGTATGCCGCAAACAACATTTCCAAGGGCATCCTGAAATACGCGAACTCTGGCGGCGTGCGGCTGGGCGGTCTGATCTGCAACGAGCGGCAGACCGACAAGGAGCTGGAACTGGCGGAAGCGTTGGCCAAGAAGCTAGGCACTCAGCTGATCTACTTCGTGCCGCGCGACAACGTGGTGCAGCATGCCGAGTTACGCCGCATGACGGTGCTCGAATATGCACCCGAGTCCAAGCAGGCCGATCACTATCGCAATCTTGCGACCAAGGTTCACAATAATGGCGGCAAAGGCATCATCCCGACCCCGATCTCCATGGACGAGCTCGAGGACATGCTGATGGAGCATGGCATTATGAAGCCCGTGGACGAATCCATCATCGGCAAGACCGCCGCCGAACTCGCGGCCTCGTAAAGGTCGCGAGTCGCGGCCTCGTGAAGGCGCGCGACGGATGCCGGTCTCCCTCACCGCCCATCCCGGGAGGCCGGCATTCTGACGATCGACCCTGACCAAAACCAGGTGCGGCGGAGCAAACCTGACCACTGTGGAAACCCGCAAAATTATGTCCGAAGCGCACTTCCTTCCGTTCATCGCTGCTTGTGCCGTTGATTCCAACGGCCAGATGCACAGGGGAATTGCAACCTACCGCCTGCTCACCGGTGTGCCTCCTGCAGATGCCGATATTGCCATTGACAGCAATCTCGATCGCCATGTCCTGGCGTCTATCCTGGCGGCTGCCACAATGGATGGTGGCTCCCTTCCCGAGAAGGCCGGCCTGTCCGGCCTTGAACTGGCGGCCTTGCTGGAGCAGTACTTTCCCTCGCTTGAGATCAAGCTCGTGGAGCAGATCTCGGCTTTCAAGTGCGAAGAGGACGACGAGATCGCAATGCTGCGTGATCTCTTGCTCAAGCAACGCTCGACGGAAGGGGATATCGGCCGCTGGCTGGCTGCGATGATCGCGCGCCGCGCCATTGGGCCAGACCATCTGTGGGAAGCTCTCGGCTTGCGCAATCGTGGCGAACTCTCTCGGCTGCTGAGCCGCCATTTCGCGCCGCTCGCCGCGCGCAATGTCAACAATATGCGCTGGAAGCGCTTCTTCTACCGCATGCTTTGCGAGAATGAAGGCCTCGTGATGTGCACAACACCCGTGTGCAAGCAATGTGACGACTTCAACCTCTGCTTCGGCGACGAAAGCGGTGAGAGCCGGATGGCCGAGCGCCGGCGCGATGTTCTGCCGCAGGCGGCTCGGCCGGTCCTTGCCGGCGTCTGGCCATCTGAACTGCCACAAGGGTCCGCGATCGCACCGTCATCCGAGAAAGCCTCGCCGGATTTGATAAGCCGCACGGGAGGTTGAGGGCGCGGCTGACGCCGTTTCGATGCGCGCGAGTGACAATGTGTCCAAGGCGGCGGCGGTCCCCAGTGCTCCGCGACAATTCTCACATCCTGGCGCGCCGCAATTACATTAACGTTCGAACTCGGCGTAGCAACAGGCAAGGCGTCCGGTTCATGAGCGTGTCGGATTTGCGACAGTCCATTTGCGGAAGGACGCCGAGGACGGAAGCGTTAGCTTCGTCGATGACTTCCTCGGACGACGGGCTGGCATGCTGGTTGCTGAAGCGTAGGTAGATCAAACTATGAGGAGCTCTCGCGTGATTGCCGCCAGCACCGCCGCCAAATCGTCTTGGTCCGACCAGGTGTGCGCCAAGCCAACCGTGCTCAACGACACGACATTACGCGACGGCGAGCAGGCACCTGGCGTTGCGTTCACCACAGAGGAAAAGCTGGCGATCGCGCAGGCTCTGGCGCGGGCCGGAATCACGGAGATCGAAGCGGGAACGCCGGCGATGGGCAACGAGGAGATCGCCGCCGTCCGCGCCATTGTCGAAGCAAATCTTCCGCTGACCACCATAGGCTGGTGCCGGATGCGGGAATCGGATGTCGACGCGGCGATCGAAGCAAAGGTGTCCATGATCAATATGTCGATCCCGACCTCCGATGTCCAGATCGTGGCCAACCTAGGTGGTCATCGTGACCTGGCGGGGGAACGGGTGGAGCGAGTGGTAAGCTGTGCCTGTGAGCGCGGACTTAAGGTCGCCGTCGGTGGTGAGGACTCATCCCGCGTCGACATCGAGTTTCTCATCAGACTGATGGCAACTGCAAAAGCCGTGTGCGCATGTCGCTTTCGTGTTGCAGATACGCTTAGCGTGCTCGATCCCGACGCAACCTACGCGCTGGTCAGGAATTTGCGTGCGACCACCGCTCTCGAACTCGAATGTCACGGTCACGATGATCTCGGACGCGCAACCGCCAACACGCTCTCCACCATCAAGGCTGGCGCGAGCCACGCCTCAGTGACCGTCATCGGGCTTGGCGAGCGGGCCGGAAATGCACCGCTCGAGGAAATCACGGTCGCACTCAAGCAGCTCTACGGGCGCGAGACCGGCATCATACTTCCGCAGCTCGAGAACGTTGCCGCGGTGGTAGCAGCCGCGGCCGCACGTGCGATTCCTATGAACAAGGCGATCGTCGGAGAGCATGTATTTACGCACGGGTCCGGCATTCATGTCGTTGGCCTTTTGAAGGATCAACGCACCGATCAATTGCTTGATCCCGTTTTGCTTGGCCGCTGCAACCGCTTTGTGATCGGCAAGCATTCCGGACTTGCGGCGATCACCGCGTTACTCGATGAACTGCAGCTCGTCGCCAGCGCCGACCAAGCCCAGACAGGTACTGTCGCAAGTCCGCAAATATGCCGTCGAGCACAGGCTGCCGGTCGAGCGCGAAACCGTGGCGGCGATCTGGCGCGACGTGTGCGGATGCATGACATCCCACCCCGCATGAAAAGCCGTGTCCAGAGCGTTTGGGTCGACCTTCGCAAACCGACGCGCCGCCAGGACGGTGTCCGATGTCGCTGATGGGCGCGAACGGCGTCGAGCTTTCGCACGTCAGGTCCCCTGGCGCGATCTCACCTCTAGATCTTACTTGCCGTTCCACCATACATGCTGTGATCTCCTACCCAATGGCGAGCCGTCCCCGGACTGCCAGTCGGCGTCTTCTCGCGCGGCTGATTTCCAGTCCGGCGACCGTCCTGACGAGTGTCAACCGCGATCGTGGTGTGGCCATTGATCCCGGATCTTCATCGGGACTGACGTCGTCACCGGCGGACCTGCCGATCCGGGCAGCGAAGTTGAGGGCACCGCTTTTTGGAGTCAGGCTTTGGCGATGCGCACCAGCTCTGCGGGGCAGGACGGCAGCAGTCAACAGGCGCCACCCCATCCCATTGACCGTCCAGAGCTAATCCGAAGGAGAATTTTCGATGACCAACTCATGCCCGGCAGCCGGTATCCTGGATCGGCTCAGCAAGGCCTCGTCGGCAGAGGATTTTTTTTCGCTGCTTGGCGTCGATTACGACCCTAAAATCGTGAATGTCGCGCGCCTTCACATCTTAAAGCGCATGGGACAATATTTTGCCAAAGAGCAATTTGCTGGTGCCGCGGAGCCGGAAATCAGGGCTCGGTGCAAGGCGATGCTGGAGCAGGCCTATGCCGATTTCGTGGCATCGTCACCGATCGACCAGCGAGTGTTCAAGGTTTTGAAGGATGCCGTCGCAGACCCTAAGAAGGCCGCGGCTTTTGTCCCGTTGAGCGAGCTGAAGTGATCTCGCGATCCACTGCAAGCAAGGTTTGCCCGACGGGGCGCCGTGGCAACCCGATGTGGGGCCTTCGTCTTTATCCGGGTCAACTCTCTGCAGCAATGACCCGAGCGGCGCCTGTCGTATTCCCGACCCATGTCTGGACTGATCGTGTCCACGGTATCAGCGGCTATTTCAAGTGTCTCCCAAACCATTACTTTCGACTGACTTTCAATGTTTTTTGCAACTGGTACGACACTTGCTGTTGTCCTGCCGATCCGTTCATCGCTGCCGACAGATGGTAGTCGTCCGAGATGAGATTGAAGGAATACCCATGATGCTGCTTTTACTGCCTGCCGAGCGCTGCGGGATCATCTCGTGGCCTACGATCGCGCCAGGTCCGTTCGAAATGGTCTTTGACGCGGTCGAAGTTCCGTATCGACGGTGAGATGCTGGTCAATGGATAAGTCGCCCGTTCGCGCTACATCTGGAGAGGGTATGCACAGCGTCGTCCGCATCAAATCCGTCCGCGATTCCGCTCAGATTTGTATCCATCTCATGGCGGATAGGAACATGCGTCAGCAAGAGGGCCAACGTCGGCCCATACGGGTTGTCGGCGCTGGAGGCTCGGCATGGATTGCGTGACAGGTGCGTTGCCGGGATCGCCCTCGTCGTCACCGTCAATGTGGAGCCGCTGGGCCGAAATTGAGGCGCAGGTATTGCGCAGCGAACGGACTCGCCAACTCAGGCATGGAAGCGACCGGTTCACCGCGGCGCCCTGGCCGCCGCGGTGGCGCTCGTCGAACCCGGCGCGGAAGGCTTCAGTGTGGAAGACCTCTCCAAATCCGGCCGGACCGGTAAGTCTATCGCGACGACCCGTTGTGCGGCCGGTCGGACCAAGCAGACGGGGCAGAGCAGCCGGCCACTGCTGACCAAAGGTGATCTTCAGTTAACGAAGCTAAAAAGCGAACCTGTGGCGCGGGCGCGCCTATCTTTGAGGGGAATTTAGAGTATGAGCAATGTCACCAGAACGGCCATGCCGGCGGCGGCCGGCCGCGCAGCAGCCAAAAAAGAACTGCCGGAGCACTTTAAGGCGTACAAGCACGTCTGGGTCTTTGTCGAGCTGGAGCGCGGCCGGGTGCATCCGGTTTCCTGGGAGCTCATGGGTGCGGGGCGCAGGCTTGCCGACAGGCTAAAGGTGAATCTTGCCGCTGTCGTTATCGGTCCGGAGGGGCCGCAGACACGTAACGCCGCGCTTGAAGCCTTTTGCTATGGCGCCGATCTGGCCTATCTCGTGAGCGACAATGTTTTGTCGGATTACCGCAACGAATCCTATACCAAAGCGCTAACCGACCTCGTCAACACCTACAAGCCCGAGATCCTGCTGTTGGGGGCGACGACGCTCGGTCGCGATCTCGCAGGTTCCGTGGCGACGACCCTGTCGACGGGGCTCACTGCCGACTGCACCGCGCTGGACGTCGACGCCGATGGTTCGCTTGCGGCGACGCGTCCGACCTTTGGCGGCACACTGCTCTGCACGATCTATACCTTGAATTATCGTCCGCAGATGGCAACCGTCCGCCCGCGGGTCATGCCGATGCCTGAGCGCGTCGTACGCGATGCCGCTCGTATCATCGTCCATCCGCTCGGCCTTGTCGAAGACGATATTGTCACAAAAGTTTTGTCGTTCCTACCCGACCGCGATGCAGAAACGTCCAATCTGGCCTATGCCGATGTCGTGGTTGCGGGCGGCCTGGGACTGGGATCGCCTGAGAACTTTCGGTTGGTGCGCGAGCTCGCAACTCTGCTTGGCGCTGAATATGGTTGCTCGCGTCCTCTGGTGCAAAAAGGGTGGGTTACGTCTGACCGGCAAATCGGCCAGACGGGCAAAACCATCCGGCCAAAGCTCTATATTGCCGCCGGCATTTCCGGCGCGATCCAGCACCGGGTTGGCGTGGAGGGCGCGGATCTGATCGTCGCCGTCAATACTGACAAGAACGCTCCGATCTTCGACTTCGCCCATCTCGCGATCGTCAGTGACGCCATGCAATTGCTACCGGCGCTGACGACCGCATTTCGCGCCCGGCTTTTGCCGAATTCGCGCGCCCGGATCGCGGTCTAGAGGAGGTGATGATGATTGAAGAGAGATTCGATGCGATCGTGGTCGGAGCCGGTATGGCCGGCAACGCGGCGGCATTGACCATGGCCAAACGCGGCATGAAGGTGCTGCAGCTCGAGCGGGGCGAATATCCCGGATCGAAGAATGTGCAGGGCGCCATCCTCTATGCCGACATGATGGAAAAGCTGATCCCCGAGTTTCGAGAGGAGGCGCCGCTTGAACGTCACTTGATCGAGCAGCGGTTCTGGATGATGGACGATCGCTCCCATGTCGGCATGCATTACCGCTCGGACGACTTCAACGAGGAACGGCCGAACCGCTACACGATTATACGCGCGCAGTTTGACAAATGGTTCTCTTCCAAGGTGCGGGAGGCTGGCGCGACCGTGCTGTGCGAGACGACAGTCACCGAGCTCGCACGGGACGACCGTGAAAGGATCGTCGGTGTTCGTACAGATCGCCGAGACGGAGAAATACATGCCGACGTCGTCGTGCTGGCCGAAGGGGTCAATGGCCTGCTCGGGACGCGCGCGGGCCTGCGCGCGCGCCCGACACCCGATAACGTTGCGCTCGCGGTGAAGGAAATGCACTTCTTGCCTCGCGAGACTATCGAGGCGCGCTTCAATCTCAAGGGCGATGAAGGCGTCGTGATCGAGGCGGCCGGTACCATTTCCCGCGGCATGACCGGAATGGGTTTCATCTACGCCAATAAAGAGTGCATTTCGCTCGGCATCGGTTGTCTCGTCGCTGACTTCCAGCGCACGGGCCAGACGCCCTACGGCCTGCTAGACCAATTCAAGAGACATCCCTCCCTGGCGCCGCTGATAGCGGGGTCCGAAGTTAAGGAATATTCGGCGCATCTCATTCCTGAAGGCGGTTACAAGTCGATCCCGCAGCTTTATGGGGAAGGCTGGGTCGTAGTGGGCGATGCGGCGCAACTCAACAATGCCATTCATCGTGAGGGCTCCAATCTCGCGATGACTTCCGGCCGCATCGCCGCCGAAGCGATAGGTCTGGTGAAATCGCGCGGCGAGCCGATGAGTGCAACAAATCTGTCGATCTACAAGAAGATGCTGGACGATTCCTTCGTCATCAAAGATCTAAAGAAGTACAAGGATTTTCCGCCCCTGATGCATACCCACTCACAAAACTTCTTTCTCACCTATCCGCAGCTCATCTCCAAGGCGATGCAAAACTTTGTGCGCGTCGATGGTACGCCTAAGGCTGAGAAGGAGAAGGCGACCCTGAAATCCTTTGTGAAGGCGCGGTCATGGACAGGTCTGTTAGGCGATGCTTGTCGTTTTGCCCGAGCCTGGCGCTGACCGCAACAGTGTGAATTCCAACAATGGAAGGCCAAAGCATGAATGTCGAACCCCCAGTGCGCGTCGAAGACAAGCTGTATTACAACCGCTATGTTGTCGACGTCGGTCACCCTCACGTCAAGGTCCGTGCGCACACGAGGCCATCTCCGCAGCTACTTGCACTTTTGAAAGCCTGCCCCGCGCGATGCTACGAGCTCAACGACGACGGCCAGGTCGAGGTAACAGTTGACGGCTGCATCGAGTGCGGTACCTGCCGCGTGATCGCCGAGCCCACCGGCGACATTCAATGGAGCCATCCGCGCGGCGGATATGGAGTGCTGTTCAAGTTTGGGTGATGGTGGAACGAAGGGCCGTGGTGCGACCGACGTTAGGCGACAGGATCTTACCGTATCTGTGGCGCATTCCGCGTCACTTGCTCGGCGCCTGGAATACTTCATGGGGACGCTGCGCAAGACATGACTTGCGGATGTCACGCTCGTTCGGGAGCCGCGAAGGACTGGTTGCGGCGCCACTGAGTGGCGCCACAACCCCGTCGATCGGATGACAGAGGAAGGATCAGTCCGTCGCCCGAGAGGGGTTGGACCCAGCGGCCTCGATTGCGATCGCCACTGACTGCATGATCGCCGCAAAGCGCACGGCGGTCTGGATCGCTTCGGAACTGACGCCCGCCGCTCGCAGCGTCTTCTCATGGGCATCGATGCAGGCACCGCAGCCGTTTATGGCGGAGACCGCAAGCGACCACAGCTCGAAATCGGACTTGTCCACGCCGGGATTGGCGATCACGTTCATACGCAGCCGTGGCGGAATCATCTTGTATTCCGGGCTGGAAACGAGGTGAGCGAAGCGGTAGTAGACGTTGTTCATTGCCATCACGCAGGCTGCGGCTTTCGCTGCGGAGATCGCCACAGATGTCATCACGGCGGACGCAGCCGATTCCATCGCGGCAATCAGGGCTGCATTGCGGGTGGCAATCGCGCTCGCCAGCAGCAGCCCGTATTTTCGTTGCGGCGAGAGCGTCTCATCGGCCACCAAGGAGGTCAGGTTAAGCCTGACATCCTTCGCGAAATCGGGAATCCTGTGGCTCAATTGTTCGATCGACGACATGCTGCCTCAAGAAAACTTCAGGGTTTCGCCGCCGATTTCGCGGTTGCAGGGACAGAGCTCGTCGGTTTGAAGCGCGTCCAGAACGCGCAGCGTGTCCTTGGGACTGCGCCCGACACTGAGATTGGTCGCATAGACGTGCTGGATCGTGTTTTCGGGGTCAACAATAAAGGTGTAACGATAGGCAACCCCTTCGGGTGAACGCACGCCAAGGCCATCGACGAGCGTTCCCTTTGTGTCGGCAAACTGCCAGATTGGTAGATTGTGCAGGTCGACATGTGAGCGCCGCCAGGCGAGCTTGCAGAACTCGTTGTCAGTCGAACCACCCAGTACAACCGCGTCGCGGTCGGCGAATTCCTTGGAAAGCCGGGCAAACTCAGCGATCTCTGTCGGGCAGACGAAGGTAAAATCCTTGGGATAGAAGAAGATGATCTTCCACTTTTCTGGAAAGCTCGTTTCGGTCAGCGTCTCGAATGCACTCTGTCCTTCTTCTTCCTGCGCTTGAAAGCCGGGCTTCACGCCTGTGATTTCGAATGGCGGCAACCGACTGCCAATTCCGAGCATGCTGTCCTCACAATTTGCTTTTTGTAGATCGCGACCTCACTGGTGAAGCAAACGATATGCCATCCGTTCTCAGGATTGGAATTGTCGCAACGAAACCAGCCCAGCGGCTTGGGTACAGGCATGCTCGCGTGCTAGGGGCCTCGATCGACACTAAGTTGAGGGTCGTCTGGAGCACATACAAAACCTTATGAGAACACTCGACCTTTGCGCGACCGCCCGAGGTGTTCGGCTGCAAGCGTCTGGTCAAAGCCCGTTCTGCGTCCCTCAGAGCAAAATGTTTCATCGAGACATCGATGTGTCAAATGAGTCACGGCTCTCGGCCTGCCGGGCTTTAACGGGAGTACTGAACCTCACGAAGCCGCGTGGTTTTGCGAAATCTGGCGCAAACGAGAGCGGATGTATCTCTGCGACGATCAGATTGAGCTGAGTAGGCCCCAAATCGTCGCCGCTGCCAAATACGGTGTTTAGTGATCATGGGGGACAGCGTCTCGCGCCTTGAGGCGCTTGAGCGGCGGTAGATCACCAAGGTGCGAGGATTTGCCGCATCCTGAAACGCGTATGAAAGCCAACCAGGCTCGCCGCTGCGGCGACGGGGGCTTGAAGTTTACGTAGCGTCAGGTTGTACAGTCTGGATCATACATGCGGCGATCGCTCTGAAGCTTCATGATCACAAGGAGATACCTCAACGTCTCAAGATCTTGGGTGCATTGGAGCACGTGGCTGTGCAGGCGCGACCCGGTTTGTAGCGGATGTGCCCGGTCGCACGAAAATATCCAGCGTACCGACGTTGGTGGACCGATGCGGTTGCCTCCTCGATTGAATGTGCGGAACGACTCGTTCAGTAGCACGCGCTACAGTGTCGATGTTTCGCGCCCTCATTTTGGCTAGAACCTATCTCAAAATTGAAGATCAGCGTCGATCGGCTATAAAGGAAAGATGATTCGGCTGACGGACGAGCAATGGGAGCGCATCCGGAAACACTTTCCGGAAGAGCACCTTGCCGACGGCCGGCCGGGCCGGAAGCCGATTGCGACGCGTCAAGTTCTCGAAGCCGCTCTTTGGATTTTGAACACGGGCGCGCAGTGGCACATGCTGCCGCAGTGCTATCCGAACTATAAGACCGTACATCGTCGCTTTCAGAACTGGTGTCGCAATGAAGTGTTGCGACGCGTTCTGACCGATATCGCCAACGAACTTCGCGAGAAAGGCTTGCTCGACGAAGAGGAGTGTTTCATCGACGCGACCTTTGCGATGGCCAAAGGCGGCGGTGCAGAGATCGGCCCAACGAGGCGCGGAAAGGGCTTAAAAATCATGGCGATTGTGGATCGCCACGGTTTGCCGCTTTCAGTGAGCACGCATGCCGCGAACCATCACGAAGTGCGCTTGGTACAGCTCTGCTTCGACTTCTACATGATCGAGGCCAAGCCAGAGAACCTGATCGGCGACCGCGCCTATGACAGCGATGCGCTCGACGATGAACTGCGGTCACAAGGCATCGAGATGATCGCGCCACATCGTTCAAACCGAGTGAGGTCGCTCACCCAGGACGGTCGCAGGCTCCGTCGTTATACTCGGCGTTGGCTGGTCGAACGCTTCTTCGCCTGGATACAGTGGCGGCGGCGCCTGCTGGTCCGCTGGGAATTCTATCCGCAAAACTTCCTCGGCTTCGTCCAGCTCGCTTGCCTGCTGATCCTGTTTCGACAATTTTGAGATAGGTTCTAGTCTGCAAATGATTACCGCTCCGACTTACGGGGCAGGCCATTCAGCAGCATGCGCTACGCAGCGCCGTCGGAAGCACAACCTACGGCCCGGACGAAAGACAACAAGCTCCGCGGTCTGTTCTCCCGGGTCAAATCAGGACTAAGCAAAGTCTTTGGAGGAAGCCACCGTGAAAAGTGGTCCGGCGGCCCGGAATCGGATGAGGTCTATTCGGAGCTTCGCATCGACTTTGCAAAGCGCAGTCGCCCTTCCGAGGCAGACCTGGAGCTGATTGGTCGATCGTTAATAAGCCGAATTGGGCTGAACTGGACAGTTGAGCGTTGGCCAGAGTGAGAGCAGGAAGAGGGACAAAAGGTCTCTGAGCCAAGCCAGGACACGGCGGAGGTTGTGGCCAACGGCCGAGAGGAGAACGTTAGCGGCATCTCCGGCGCGGCCTTTGAGATAGCAGCGGCCAAGGTGACCTTCGTTCTTCATGTGTCCGATGATGGGCTCGATGGCGGAACGGCGGCGTAGCTCGCGCTTGATGACGCCGAAGACGCCGCGCTTCTGGCCCGAGATGAAGACTCGGCGGGGATTTTGTGTGTCGTGGCCGCGATATCCCTTGTCGACATAGGCCCGTTCGATCGGGCAGCCGGTGAGGCTCTCGGTGCGCTCGATGACGTCGCGAAGGGTGTGACCGTCGTAGGGGTTGTCCGGCAGCGCGCAGGCGTGGAGCACGAACAAGCCGCCGGGAGCTCTTTGGTTGTTGGTGACGATGGATGCCTTCACGCCGAACTCATAGGGCGCGGCGGCCTTGCCCTTGCCGATGCACTCGACCTCCGGAGCATGGAAGGAATACAGCTTGAAGCCGCGCTGGCGCTGCTGCTGCGAGCGGATCTGGGTGGCTCGGCTCAGCGGCAGGGCGAATGCCTCCTCCAGTGCGGGCTGGCCCTCGGTCTTGCGGCGAATGTCGCGGATGATCCGGCCCAGCCGGCTGCGCAGAAGGCGCAGCTGTCGCTGATGCCGGTTGAATTGTTTGGCATGAGCGTAGCGGCCCGCCATCCCCGCGGGTCACTTCAAATTCCTCCGGGTGTGGTCAGTCAAATTCCTCCACCCGCGAGGCAGGACAAGGGACTGTTAGTTTGAGTTTGTTTCCCGGGCAAGAGCTTCAGCGGCTTCTTTGAGCCGATAGCTGCGTCCGTCGAACTCAAGCAGATGGCAATGATGCATAAGGCGATCGAGGATCGTCGTGCTCATAGTGTTGTCCCCAAGGTATGCCCCCCAATCCTGCACGACGCGATTGGAGGTGACGATGACGCTGCGGCGCAGTTTGTAGCGCTGATGGATCAGGGTCTGCAGCAAAGTGCCGGCGTCGTCGGGGATGGCGCGTGCGAGGAATAGATCGTCCAGCACGAGGAGATCGCAGTCGATGATGGTTCGCAGCCGGACCTCGCGTTGTGCCGGAGAGTTCAGGGCGTAGCGGTGGAAGAAGTCGTCGGTCTCAAGATACTGGACCTTGTGGCTTTGCAGGATCGCCTGATAGGCAATCGCCTTGGCGATGTGCGACTTCCCGGTGCCAGGTTTGCCGACAAGCAGAGCGTTCTCGCCAGCGGCAATGAACGCCAGGGTGTGGAGCTGGAAGCAGGTCTGACGTGGCAGTTTGGGATTGAAGGACCAGTCGAACTCGGCGAGCGTCAGCTTTTCGTCGAGCCCGGATTGCTGGTATCGCCGCTCGATAAGACGGGACTGACGACGGTCCAGTTCATCCTGCAGGATAAGGGAGAAGGTCTCGAGGAAGGGCTGGTTGGCGCCCTGCGCCTGGAGCACGCGCGTCTGCAGCGTGTCGCGGACACCCGACAGGCGCAGCTGTCGTAGGCAACGCTCAATTTCCGGCATGGTCATCATGTGGCTAGGTCTCCAGTTTAAGGTGAGAAGGTGCAGCGGGAGCGCTCGTGGCGCCGGAGCTGGCCGGGGTTGCGCAGGCGACACGAGCGCGGATTGCCGTGGCGTGATCGTCGTGAGCCTCGGCCTGCCGACCATTATCGTCGGCGTCGCGCCGCACAGCGCGGCTGAAGAGGTCGCCGTATTCCGCGGGGGTACGGATCAGCGGATGATCCTGGGTGAGCGGCGATGCCGGCTGTGGCGTCACTCCAACCTGCTCAATCGCCTGTTCGAACAACCGCTCGACGGTCGCACGCACGTGCTTGTAGCGGTAGATGCGGTTGTCGATGGCGTGCGCGCAGGCCTGCTCGACCAGCCGCGCCGGATACTTCCGGCCCAGCCCGACAATGCCCCACATCGCGCGCTGTCCGGGGCGCCCCTCGGTGTCGAACACTTGCTGGCATAGCGCCCTGGTCTGCGGCCCGATGCGCTCGGCGCTCGCCAGCAGCACGGCGGTTTGCCGCGACGGATTGAACGGCCGTTCGCTGGTCGGCAGGACAACAGAACCGGGGTGCGTCATCCGGGAATGAACACGCAGCAGCGCACGGGTGTGGCGATCACGGATCTCGATCGTGGAGGCGTAGATCCGCACCACGACCTGACTGCCGATCGGCGCGGGCCGCGCGGCGTAATAGCTGTTGTCGACGCGTACGGTGGTGTCGTCGCAGACAGTCCGGACGACTTCGGTGAAGATGCGGAAGGGAGCGACAGGCAGCGGCCGCAGGTGCGGCTTCTCTTCCTGGAACATCGCCTCGACCTGACGGCGCGTGCTGCCGTGGATGCGCTTGGAGGCCCAATTCTCCTCCCAGTGCCTCAGGAACTCGTTCTGGGCTTCCAGTGTCTCGAAGCGCCGTCCGGCCAGCGCGGTGCCCTGGGTATGTTGAATCGCACTCTCGACGCAGCCTTTCCGATTGGGATCGGCCACCCGCGCGGGATCGGCGACCACGGCGTAATGAGCCAGCATCGCGCTGTAAATCGGGTTGAGCTCGGGCTCGTACAAATCCGGCTTGAGGACGCCTTCCTTCAGATTGTCGAGCACGACATAGCTGGGGACCCCGCCAAAATACCGGAACGCCTCTTCGTGGAGCTGCGCCCAGACGTGTTGGCTGGACTTCCAGACCACCCGCCGGAAGCTGCGCCGCGAGTAGCGCAGCGTCATCACAAACAGGCGGGGACGGCGGTACCGGCCGCTCCTGGGATCAATCGTCAGAGCGCCCTCGCCATAGTCGACCTGGGCCTCCTCGCCAGGCAGGAACTCAAGTCGATCAAACTGCTCGGGATCGCTGTGTCGCAACGTGCGCACAAACCGCTTGACGCTCTGATAGCTGGACGGAAAGCCAAATCGATCGACCAGGTCCTGGTAAATCGCCTGCGCATTCCGCTTCAGGCGGACCTGTTCTTCGATCCATGCCCGATGCGGTTCGCAGGCCGAGCGGGCCAGGCTGCAGGCGGCTGTCGCTTCCGACACCCCAAAAGCCGGTGGTCGGGGTGGGGGAATTTGGTCGTCCGCGCTCACCGTGCCGGTGGTCACTTCCCCGGGGGAATTTGCCTCCGCACCAGCCCGCAGCGCCCGGTAACGCCGGATCGTCTTGCGATCGACCCCCGTCAGCCTGTGGATCTCGCGCTGGCTGGCGTTGCGATCAAGTAATGTAAATACCGTGCTTTGCAGATGTCGCTTCAAGACGTTCAACTCCCCGGCCCCTTGCTGGCTAAAGGGGTCGAACATAAACGTCCTGCCTGACCGGCTACTGCTGTTCAGCGGCGCTGACGGCGATCATCAGGTGGGGGAGTTTCAAGTGACCATACCCGGGGGATTTTGACCGACCCACGGGGCCATCATTGCCGCGCTTTTGGCCACGCGAATATAGGATTGCCGGAGCCTGACCCCGTGCTTCCTCGCCAGGCGGTTCAACCCGCGGATCGCTGCATGCAGCAGCTTGGCGTCGGTCGGAAAGCTGATGGCCTTCGGTTGGACGGTCGTGTCGACCGTGACCCGCTTGAGGTCCTGGCTGCGCAACGCACCGCTCGCGTGCGCCACCCGAAGGCTCTCGGCCAACAACCGCTCCAGCTTGTCGCCGAGCCGCTTGCGCCAGTGGCTCAGGTCTGAGCGCTCATGCGGGAAAACGTGCTGGAAAAACTCTTCGCCTGTGAAGAACTGGAAGTACGGATCGTGGACCCAGCGCTCGCACACCCCCTCATCGGACAGGCCGTAGATGTGCTTGAGCAGCAGCAATCCGATCATGAATCGGGTCGCGATACCCGGCCTGCCGTTGTCGCTGTAGAGCGGCGCGATCTCGCCGTCGATCCAGTTCCAATCGACCCTGCCGGCGAGCAGAACCAGCTCGTGTCGCATGTTGATGATCTGGTCCAGCCGGGACCGGAACAGATCGTTCGAGCCTGTCGTCCTGTGCTTCTTTGGTCGCATCGGTGCCTCCGATGCAGCACAGAATCACGGTTCGCAGCGGCAGGGAAATCCAAAATCGAAATTGCAGGGTTTTGGGCTGTGAAGCCTCAATCCCCTGCAATCTCAAATGCCGTCGCAACCGGAAAACAGACTCCCAATCAAGTGCTTGGAGGCTTGTTCACGGACAACTGATTGAAGAGCTCAAGACGGCACTGGCTGGCGCGAGCCGCAAGTCCGAGACCATTGAGGACTACGTGACGGCTCTTCGGATGTTCAGCGAGTTCCTCCGGCCGAAAGGCGTCACTCTGAAAGACCTGCCTGGCAATGTTGATTTGCTGACAGCCTATAAAGATGAATTTATGAAGATGGCAAGCGCCAATAGCAGGACTATGTGGGTGGAGCATTGGAAACACTCCACGTGCTCGACAGTCTCACTGTCGTTATTAAGCGGTCCGGTATCGTCGTCCCCAAATAACCGCAGCTGGGGCTGAAGGCCCCGCTGCGCGCCACGCGCGTTGAGATATCGCACCACCACTGCTCCAAGAATTCACAAGGCAGCAGCGTGCCAACGCCCGCGGTGAAGGTTCGCCAGTCGGCAAGGCAGTTTTTTGGAACGGCTGTCAGGACTGGTACGCCTCGGGTGATCGCGTCAACTAATTCGAGGCGCAGGCCGCGGCCAGCTGCCTCTTGTTTGGCGAATTTGCTGATCACGAGGAGATCGGTCTTGTTGCGAAGTGCCTGGGAAACGACAACTGCGGCCTCAGCAAGCCCATTTGTATCGAGGTTACAAGACATAGCTCCGCTGCCGAGTGGCTGGGAAATCGAGATCTCTTGTCCCGTCGCAACGTCGATTGCGAGCATGACGTGGGTGCCATTTGCGCGCCTCGAGTGTCGTTGCATAATGCCGCCGATGCGTACGCCTTGCTGCGCGATATCCTGAGCGAAATCGGCCAGTAGCCTATCGATATCGTCTTATGGACGGTAGAGAATTGCCCCCACACTATTCTGATCTCTCTCATCCAGATTATCGATCACGGCCGGGATCCTGTTGATGTGTTTCTCGTATCGGGGCATAGCTGTCGAACGTTCTCATGCGGATGCGGCAGGCGTTGCAAGCAACCGCTCGGCAGTCGCGAGCGGAAGGGCGCGCGCGACCTCCGCGAATACGTCCGCTCCAATGCTGAGCCGTAGCGCATCAAAGGAGCGGCGCGTGATGCGCGCCAAAAGCAGCACGCCAGAACGGCCAGTTTCAAGAGCCAGAACCAAGGTGACCTCAGCCTCGTCGAACGGCAGAGAGGCTTTGATGCGTGCCGGAAATACATTGAGGATAGAGCTTGCCCGCGCGGGCTGGCAGGCAATGCTGACGTCGCCGGCTGCGATGCGCAGCCGCACCTGCACGCCAGGTCTAAGCGGCGCTCCAGGTATCAGAAGGCGCGCAGCCTTGAGGCGGAGAATGATCAGCCCGTAGCGTCCGTCATAGCCGCCGACCACTGTATCAAGACAGACTGCCGCTTCGCCGCGCCTGGCAAGCGCCGGATTGCTCTGAACGAGATTGAGCGGCCCTGCCGCAGTCACGACGCCGTCTTTCATCATAACGAGATGATCGGCAAAACGCTCGATATCAGCGATGTCATGGCTGATGTAGATCATCGGCAATGGTAGCTTTTCCCGCATGCGCTCGAGAAATGGCAGGATCTCGCATTTAGCGGAGCGGTCGCGCACAATGAGTGGATCGTCCAGCAAAAGTAGCCGAGGCTGGCCTAACAGCGCGCTGCCAAGGGCAAGTCGCTGTCGCTCGGCCCCGGAAAGATGTGATGGCGAACGCTCGAGCAGTGGCGCCAAGGCGAGCAATTCGACCACACCATCAAAATCGATCAGTGTCGGTTTCGATTTTGACGCGTTGTATAGAAGGCTACGCCGTACAGACAGATGAGAAAAAAGAACTGGTAGCTGGAATACATATGCGACGCGACGCAAATGAGACGGTCGAAACGTGGTCTCATCCTGCCAAATCTCTCCATCGATCGCACAGAATCCGTTTGGCAGACGCTGCACGCCAGCGATGCAGCGCGCGAGTGTGGTCTTGCCGCACCCGGGCGGACCAAAAATCGCTGTGACGCCTTTGGCTGGTAGGCTGAATTGCGCATCTAGCGGAATGCTTGCGAGAGAGCCGTTGAAGGCAACCTCAATATAGCCCGGTTTTGCTTCTCGCATGAACCTGCGCCTGTGCTGTATCTTCCCATCCAAGTCACGAGCACAATCGCTGCAATGGAGATGATGGCCATGTCTCCGACAATTCAGTCCGTTCCGCTCCAGCACGGCGTCTCTGCTCGCGTGAGGGCATAGGGTGGGACGGCGAACTGCAGATCGGTGTTAAGACCGGAGGCTTGTTGAGCATCTTCGCGCCACGAGGATCGTGGCAATCAAACGCTGCCCGGTGCGCCTGCCAATGAGACGCAAAGCGCCTTTTCAGCAGCGCGAGGTTCTCAGCCTGCTTGGCCGGGCCGAGGGGTTCTGCTGAATGTTCAAATGGCGTGGCTTGAGAGGTGTTGCGGTAAAGATGTCGGCTCACACCAGAGCTGAATACTGGCTCGGGGCCGGAAATCCGCATCAAGGATCCCGCAGCTTTGGAAGCCGATTTGAAGTTTGCGCTTGTCGCCATAGTTATGGCCTCTGCATTCTCGGGTGCGAGCAGCATCAAAGCCAGATCGATCAGGATAAATCGGATAAGCCTCATTGAAGCTCCGGCTCCGCCGCGACAGCTTCCTTCGCGGCAACTGGTTGATCCTTACGCAGCAATCCGCGTGCCGTTTCAAGGAATATCTGTGCGGCTAATGGCAAGCAGAGGCTTTGTATCGGTCTCCACCAGCGCGTATTGCGCTGCGGCTAGGGGACGCGCCCGACGACTAGGCGCGTCCCAAGTTACCGGCGTCGTAAATCGCCGCATCTCATTGTAGGGATTTGGACGCTCGCGTCACCTACAGCACATGCATGAGCTGCGAGATGGAATCCGAGGATGATACCATCGCCCTTCGCCTTGGAGATTGTGCTTTGGCGAATATGCGGCCGTAAAACTCGTCAATGATGCACAAGTCCATGCCATCCAATGCTGCAGCATGGACCGCGGCATCGCCCGATTTCGTTGCGGCAGGCTATCTTTCTCGCTAGTCACGACGTGGCGTATCGCTATCGCGAAGGTCTATTTGTCTAAGGAGGGCTTTGGGGTTGCAGTGGTGCGCGTGGGCAGTATCGGGTAATCGATCTTTGGCATCTGCCCGGTGAGCGAATTCAGAAAGGCGACAATCTTGTCAATTTCTTCATCGCTGAGCTTTGCGCCAAGCTGAACTTCACTCATCATGCCAACCGCTTGCTTAAGACTCCAGACCTGACCAGTATGGAAGTAGGGGGGGCGCAATGCGACATTGCGCAATGGCGCCGAGCGGAAAACATACTCATCACTAAGATTCTTGGTGACGGCAAAACGACCCTTGTCCTCCCTCGGAAGCAGGCTTTCGGCTGGCTTTTCAACGACGCCGAACGGGAAGTAATCCTGTCCACCGACATTGATTCCGTTGTGGCAAGAGGAGCATCCCTTTTCGATGAATAGCTTTAGCCCGGCTTTCTGCTGATCACTGAGAGCATGTCCATCGCCCTCGAGGTACTGATCGAAGGGGGCGGCGGGAGTAATCAATGTCGCTTCGAAAGCCTCGATGGCCTTGGTGAAATTTTCAAACGTAACGGGCGCGGCATCATTGGGAAAGGCCTTACTGAACATAACGACATAATCGGTCATTGAATTCAATGTGCTGAGCACGTGATCGGGCGTCGCATTCATTTCGACGCTGGCCTGGACAGGGCCTGCGGCCTGCGCCTTGAGATCCGCCGCGCGTCCATCCCAGAACTGCGCTACGTTGAAGACCGCGTTATAGACCGTTGGCGCACGACGCGAACCCAGCTGCCAGCGATGACCAATCGACGTCGGGCCGGCATCTACCCCGCCCGTCCCAAGGTTATGACACGTGTTGCAGCTAATAACCTCGCTCGCCGATAGCCTTGGATCGAAAAACAAGGATTTGCCAAGTGTGACCTTTTCATGGGTAATAGGATTGTCCTTCACCGCTGGAACGACTGAGGGAATCGGCTTGAAAATCCGCTTGGCGGCGCTCATCAAATCCTCGTTGGCGCCTGCTGCTGGCGAAATTGAAATGGTTGCGGCCAAAACACTTAACGTGCCGGCCATGGAAAGCCCGCGTCCCGTTGATGTCCTCATGTGAAGTCTCGCTTTTGTCTTAGATCATTGAATCGCGAATGTAGCGCGCCCGCCGCGTGCGTCCGCAGAAAGACCTGCGGCAGTCATCGACGAATGATGTCTCCGGGTTCCGGCTAGGCTGCATCCGGGCCGACGCGCTGTCGATGTTAGCAGCAAGCGGCGTGCCAGCGGGTTCAAGGTTGAAGCCGCCGAGCGGGTTTCAAGCAATTGCCCACCGTGAATAGCAGCAGGCGGCTTGAAGCTGTGGAATCGACTGTAAGGTGACAGTTGCGACAATCGCCATCCAGTCGCGGTGTCCTGGCCTGTCGGTCCAACCTTTGTGCTTCTCGGAAACCCATCGTACCGAAAACTCTTTGACTCTGTCGCTGATCTTATCAATGCGTGCCCTTTGCGCCTTCAACCCCAACACTAGGCTAAGCGTCATCGACCAACGTCGGGGACGTTCGTACCCGGGGCAGCCGGTCAGGGTGCAGTTGTCAGAGTTCGTCCTACTGCTCCCAATGTGGGTATGTCCGTCTTAGAACGTATTCCTGACTTACCGGACGCTCAAAGCGCTTGAATCGACCGTAACGTCAGGTTGTAGGCATTGCGAAACAGAACGCGATATTGGGAGTCAGCCTAGTCAGCATCGCCACACAGGCGCTAATCGGCCGATGTCTGTTGTATCTCGGTCTTCGCAATCAACGTGTTGCGCGTGGCGCGACGATGATACGGGGGCCGTAATCTTTGCGTTCAACAGCGAGACAGTGGCTGCTGAGGCGGCCCAATCCGGTAAACAGATCACCCTCGCGGGGCAAATAGCAATAGTGAAGGATATGCGGCTTAAGAGAGGTTTGATGAATCAAGACCGACGAATGGGCTGGACTAGCAATGCGTATCGCTGTGCAGCCGCCCTCGCGGCAATCGCGATCGCAGCGACGTGGTGCACAGACCACGCCCGCGCGCGAGATCGGCGGGCCGAGGAAGTCTTGATGTCGTGCAGACCAGACATGATCCGCTTCTGTGACCGCTTTACAAGGCGTAGCGATATGGACGTGGCCATATTTTGTCTTAGGGACAATTTCAAAAACTTGCGCGGCGAATGCCGCCGCATGATGCCAACCGCGGCGGAGCGCAACGGCGGACCGAGACGACGACTCAACAGGCTTCCGGTCGTCCTTCATCGAGAGTGAGGCGTCCGAGCGGCAGTTGCAGAAATCGAGCGACAGTGAGGTGTTCAGACCGACGGGCGCCGGATTTTGGCCAGCTTGGTGGCCGAAAGGCGATCGGGCTGGAGGCATCAGCCCGCCGAGCCGTAGTTCATCCATCTGGGGGACTTAGCTCCGTGAATCGATTGGCCTCGTTCAGCGATCGATAGTGCGCCCACGCGTGTTACAAGGTCGTAATGCGCCCTGAACTTCGATTTCGTACTACAGCAGTTGCGCTTTATTCAGCGCTGCAGCCATTCGGCGACTTTGAGGCCGTCGTGAGGTTGCCATCGGTTCGCTGTAACTGGTCCGAACGACAATCTGCGTCAACTGTGGTGGTTATGGCCGGGCATCTGCAGGAATCCGTACCGCCCTCTAATCTATGGCGTTGTGGTCGGCGAGCAAGTATTTTTGGGCAGGTGGCTAAATCGGCTATGACTGGCAAAAGATTGCCGGAATGTTTGCGTTGGAGGTTTGTTCCATCACGGTCTTCCTAAGTGTTCTCAGCTTGGGATTAGCTTGGTCTCGACTGCCGGGCTCAAGATACAGTACAAATTGAGCTAGGAAACCTCTTTTGTTAGCCGCCGATCGACTTCCCGAAGGAACCGCTTGATGCCATTGCGGCGTTCTCGATGGGCGCCTCAGGGGAGTCGCTTTGCCCGATCGTGGTGCTCTTGGCCGAATACACTTTAGAGCTCAAGGTCAAAGGAAACGCCGTCGACAAGAGCCGTTCAAAGGCAGAAAGCTGTTCAAGCAGACGCTTCTCAACGGCCTTGCGCTCCGCGCCAGACAAGCCCGTTTTAAGTAATCGACGGCAGCGCCAGATTTCGGTCCGCAGCCATCTAATCTCACTTAACGTATCATCAATTGAAGTCATCACAGTGTAGTTCACTTCGTCCCTGGAGTATTCAAGCTGGCGATCGTCATCGAGCGGCCATTCCTTGGCTCCGCATTCCTGCCCCATAGTTGATCCGAGGACTTGCGACCTTCCGCCCGTTCTTCTGCGGAGGCGGCGAGCAGTTCGATGTATGCAACTCTTATCAATCAATATCACCCTACACCGCGCCTGTGACGAGAAATCGCGGCAGATCCTCGCGTTTTCACGGCGCTGCGATCGTGTGCCTTGCACAATTCCTGCGCTCCACAGGAGTGATTGGTGCGCGAACACAAAGGAAAACCGGAGAGCAGTTAAATCCATGTCCGACACGCAGACGGCTCAAGCAGGAGCTGGTAACGCACAACGCATGTCCCCACGGTCGATGGCAGCGGGATATGCAAGCGTTTGACGGCTTTGTTGCCTGTTCGGGCGCTGGGCGCGACCTGACTTAGGCCAGCCGCTCGCGACTCGGAACATGGCGATTTCGATCTCTAGCGGCCGAAGCGGTGTAAAGCGATGGCGGGTTCATTGCGATCGTCTCCTCTGTGATGGTGGTCAGTCCCGCGCTGCTACCGGGCATTCGCAATCGCATACCAGATAAATAATTTATGGGCGAGCTGGACCTCATCAACAACATGGGAAAGCCAAGGGGACGACGTTTGAGGAAGGCGAGCCAGCCTGACTGCGATCCCCCGGCACACGCGACTCAATCAAAGAAACGCACGCAACCGGGGTTGGATCTTGGTTATCCGAGACAAAATGTCGGCTTGACGCAGTGTCGCGCCAAATGAGCATTCCGCAGACAATCATTGCTATCGACATCCGCTGTGCCACAGTCGGGTTCAGAGGACCGATTTAATAGCTTGAATCTCACGCTGCGACAGGTTGTCGGCTTGCTGATGCGTGAAAGATAAAGGCCCGCTTGGCAGGCTTTGACGGCGCATCGCAAATGGAGATAGAGGCGGACGGCCTGCTGATTGCCAGTTTTCTCGCTTGCGGGCGATGGCCAGGAAAGCCATTTCAATCGTCGGCACCGGGCGCCGGGCCAGCCATTGTCAAGTACACTGACCAGTTGAAGTCGCGAGCTCGCCTGGATGATGGTATGATGCAGGCAGCAGAATATGGCTGACAATCGCGGTTTTAGCCGTCCAGCGAAAGCGCGCTGGGTGAATAGCCCGCGCTCGCAAGCAAATACTCGAACGGAATAGACGGTCCATATCCAGCCAGAGGCGATGACCGGCAGCGCTGATGGCCGCACAGAGCGCTGCGGTGAAAGCCCGGAAGGTCTTATGTTCTTTCAAACTAGCCTCACGAGGGCGCGACGCGAAATCGATCGCGCCAGCGACATCGTTGAATTCTCAACAGTGGTGGTTACGCGCGACAAGCAACTGCGCAACGTGGACCATTCGGTGTTCCAGCAAAAGGCGGTGGTTGAGTTTCAATTTGGATTTCTGCCGAGTTTCGAGGAAAGCATCCGCGAGAGCGTGGGGCTACGCCAATCGTTCTCGTTCACGAAATCTTAAAACCGAGGCGATCTGGGACGATCTCCTCCCGCAAAGCGACCGAAATATTGTTCGTTTCTCACCACCCGGATTTCGGGCAGCTTCCCCACCCAGATTCGATTGTTCGGTTGATGCTTATCTCAATTGGCGTGTGGGCGAACTCGGGAAGGTGGCGCAACCGATTGATCTCGTGGAGCATGACTGGGGGAGATGTCATGCGCGTTGCAATGAACTTTCCAGTTCTAACACGATCCTGGAGGATCAATATTTTGGGCGCGTTCGACCCCGACTACGTCTGGCACGACCTAGCGCTGGATTGGCAGGCGCCCCAGGTCGGCGAGCAAACGGTTGCCCAGATGGTAAATACGCCGACTGAGGCGCCTGGTGGTACGAGAGTTTGGGCATGACCGCGGCGATCGCATGGAAGATCGCGGCTGCTGCGAATGCAGACATGGGCACGGCAATCCTAGCGCTGTGACAAGGTGCTGACGCGATCCACTCGTTCTTGGCAAAGCCGAACTAACTAGGTTCAGACTTAATTGGTCCACTAGGTGACAATGGCGGCGAGGTACACGGATGCCAAGAAGTTTCTCGCAAATTTGTCGTAGCGAGTTGCAACGCTATGGAAATCCTTGAGCCAGCAAAAGCGGCCCTCGATAATATTGTGCCCTCCGTAGGCAGCATTTGCTGAAGCTGACGGTTTGGACTGGCGGGTTTAACGCCGTGAGTGATAGGGCACCCGGCGATAGTGACTACTACTAAATCCAGTAGGTTTGTTGTTCCCCGGCATGAGCTAGTGATTGAGGCCCTTTTGACAGACACGCCTCGCGCATCAAAGCGCGCGCCGGGACAGGAGAAACTCGATGCAGTTGGCCGCACCGTGCCGCACCTCTCTTGCGCTGATCCTGTTTGCCTGCGGGGTAATGGGAAGCGCACGGGCCGCAGATGCGCCGCCGCCTGCCAAGTCATGACGCCGGTCGGCCAGAAGGGTGGCGCCGGCCAACCGTCGAGTATGCCGCCGGCAGCCGAGCAGCATCGCTTGCCGCCGGACTCCAGCACCAAGCACACGCTTGAGCTCCCTGGGCGGACGCTTTCTTTCGTCGCGACCGCCGGCTCTATCCGCCTGTTCGACGGCAAGGGCGAGCCGCAGGCCGACATCGTCTATACCTCCTATCAGCTTGACGGCACCGATCGCGGCACGCGGCCGGTAACATTCTTCTTCAACGGTGGACCGGGCTCATCATCGGCCTGGTTGCAGCTCGGCAATGCTGGACCCTGGCGGCTGCCGATCAATGCTGACGAGGTCACGCCATCAACGCTTCCGGCGGTGAGGCCAAACGCGGAAACTTGGCTGGATTTTACCGATCTGGTGTTTCTCGACCCCGTAGGCACCGGCTATAGCCGGTTCGTGGGGACCGGCGAGGATGCGCGCAAGCTGCTCTATTCCGTTGAGGGCGACGTCAACGCGCTAGCGCTGGTGGTCCGCCGCTGGCTCGAAAAGCATGACCGGCTATTGTCGCCGAAGTACATTGCGGGTGAAAGCTATGGCGGCATTCGCGGGCCAAAGGTGGTCCACCAGTTGCAGATGCGACAGGGCATAGGCATCAACGGCCTGATCATGGTCTCGCCACTGTTCGACTACAGCCAGTTTGCCCGCACGAGCCTGCTGCAATACGTCGCAAGGCTGCCAAGCTATGTCGCGACCCTGCGTGAAGCCGCAGGTCCGGTAAACCGAGCCGGTCTCGCCGACGTGGAAGCTTATGCACGCGGCGAGTTTCTGGTCGATCTCCTTAAAGGCCAGGCGGACAAGGAAGCGACCACGCGTCTGGCCGACAAGGCCGCAGCGCTGACCGGCATCGACCAAGCGGTCAGTCGTAGGCTTGCGGGCCGCTTCAAACTCGCCGAGTTCCGCCGCGAGTTCGACCGTAAGAACGGCAAGTTAATCGGCAATTATGACGCCTCGGTGCGTGGCCTTGATCCATATCCAGAGTCCGATTTCCACCTTTCCAGCGATCCCTCGAGCGATACGCTGTTGGCGCCTTTGACCAGCGCCACCGTCGATCTCATTACGCGTAAGCTTAACTGGCGGCCGGACGGCTCCTATGAGCTGGTCAACGGCACGGTCGGTCAGGCTTGGAACTTCGGACCCAGCCCGCCGGAGTCACTTTTGGAGTTGCGCCAGATCCTGGCAGCGGACCGGAAGATGAAATTGCTAGTCGCGCACGGCTTTTTTGACCTCGTCACGCCGTATTTCGGATCACAGATCGTGCTCGATCAATTGCCGCCATTTGCCTCTAAACCGCGCGTCAAACTTGTCGTCTTTCCGGGCGGCCACATGTTCTATTCACGAGATGCCTCGCGCCAAGCTTTTCGTGCAGAAATTGAAGCGATGATGAAGTAACGCCGACGACGAGCTGATCACAAGCAAGCTGGCGTTCGCACAAGCATTTATAATTTCTCAAGGAGTGCAGATGAAATCCTAGCGCCGCTCCGATCGATCAGACGCCTTCGTCCAACTCGCTTCAATCAGGTGCCGACAGAACGTCATCGAAGCCATCGTTCAGATTGATAGACCAAATCCTGAATTTGTATGCGGCGAATAGAAGAGTCACCTTTACCAGGGGCGGCTATTAAGGAGCCGCCACAGAAGCTCTCGACCGCGCAAAAAGAGATACTTTGGGCAGTGTGATCTTTGCCAGCATCTGCGAGATTACTTTTCTCTTTAGGCTGGTCGCTGGGTTTCTTGAAAATACTTAATTGTGGCGGTTGAGTAGTCGTGCTCGATATGACCTTTCGGCATCCGCCGCGTCGTGGCTTACACCCAGATCAAAGACGATCTTCAGAGGGAAATTCGCCGGCCGGCCTTGCAAAATCCATAGCAACGTTCCCGCCGGCTTTAGCGACAATGCCCTCCATCGAACTCGCCGCACCAGATCGCTTCCATGTCGCGGTCACGGTTCTCATCGCGAACTTCGGCCGAGCTGCCGATTCCCACAGCTCCCACCTGAGGAGATTCGATCTCGATCCGCCCAGGAGCTCTACTCCATAGCCAGGATTGGCCGCGTTACGCAGGATGATGTGGCCGTTCTGGACCCAGGAGGCGCCATTCCCTTGGAGACCTCGTACCCAAGGTTAGCAGGACCTTCGAGCACCGCACGCCTGCGCTACTTGGGCGTTCTCGGAGCCATCCATGCTGTCGGTGCTCTCGACGGCCGCGCGACCGTTTGCATCGAAGGCGGCGACCTACATTCTTGCCGCACCGCGTGAGGCGGCGCGCGATATCCGCCGGAAGGGGACCCGTGATCACATTGTCCAGCCCTATGGCGGGCTTTGCTTATTTACAGCGCTCTGAATTTTGAGCGGTGCGGTCTCGGGCATCATAAGCATGGCACAGAGCCCCGCCGCGCTAGCGACAAGCATGTACCAGGCGGGCGCCAGCGCGTTCCCGGTAACTTGGGTGAGCCAGGCGACGACTGGTTGAGCGGTGCCTCCAAAGATCGCTATCGCAAAAGCGTAAATCGTCGCGAACGCGCCACCGCGAATGTTCTTGGGCAAACCCTCGGCCATACTCACATAGAAGGCGCTATAGGGAATCGTTCCGATGAGGGTGAGCGCGCCGAGGCCTCCGAGAAGTGCAAGGGCACTGCGGGTTTCTGCGATCCACAAGAAAACTGGATAGGTCATCAGAAACGCGGTGATCTGCGGCCATATCATGATGTGCCGGCGTCCGGCCCGATCCGCGAGCCATCCGCCCAGCAGTGCGGCAGCAATTCCTACCGTATTGCTGATGAGGGGTGGTCGCAAAGGCGAGTGGCGCAGAAACCTGCAGGGTGTTCAGCGCATAGGTGGTCATATATCCCGTGATGTAGGTGATAATCGTGCAGCTAGCCAAGATGATGAATCCCAAGCTCATGATGCGGCGAGCGGCAGGCGATCTCTTTGCAGGCTGGACAACGGGAGCCGGGACTTCGGGGCGGTGCAACGTTTCGGGTAGGGTGCTTCGCAGCCAAAGCCCGAACGGCAGCGTAGCGGCGCCGAGCAAGAGCGCGATCCGCCATCCGTACGCATTGAGTGCCTCGCTTGTCATGGTGAGAGAGAGTATTTCTCCAATCAACGCTCCGGCAGTTGCAGCGATCTGTTGGCTGGCAGGCTGAAACGAGACAGCAAGACCGCGCCTTTCAGGCGGGGCCGCTTCCATCAAATAGGCGGTCGTCGGGCCAACCTCACCGCCCAGCGCGAAGCCCTGCACCAAACGTGCGAAAATGACCAGCAACGGAGCGGCAACTCCTATCGTCTCGTGCGAGGGTGTAACCGCCAACACAAGAATCGCGGCGCTCATCATTGCAAAGCTGGCGGTCATCGCGGGCCGGCGGCCGACCCGATCCGAGTACGAGCCGAGCACGATGGCCCCGATCGGCCTGGTCACAAAACCCGCGCCAAACGTCGCGAGTGATAGCATGAGGCTGGCGAACGGGTCGCCCGCCGGGAAGAACGCCTGACCGATCTGGATCGCGAAAAAGCTATAGGTCCCGAAGTCGTAGAATTCGAGAATATTGCCGATGGTTGCGCCCAACACGCCGCGGCCGGTCAAGCGTTCGTCTGCCGCAAGGAGGACCGGCTCCAGCTTCTTCCCAGTAAATTGCCTGGCCATCCTCGATCCGTCTCGATCGCGATCGCTGGCCCGAACATTTCAACCAGCTAAGTCGCGCACGCATTCCACGTTCTCTACATGTCGTCTAGCTTGAGGTGGCCGGCCACGCGCCCCGGCGCTCCACATGTCGAGCTCAGGGCGTTGAGTGCAATAAAAATGCCTGTCTGCTGCAGCCCCATTCAAACCTTGAACGGATCGCGGCAATCGTCAGCAGGGATGAATAAAGGAACGCGCTGCAATTTGTCGGGTGGCTCCGTCGTTGTGCTCCCATGCAATGGCGCGTTTGCGACAACACTGGCGGGCACGGAACAGGCAGTGCCTGTTCTTCACACCGAAGGGCCGCCGCGATCCGGCAGCTCCGAACTCCAGTGGGGCTGCGCGGCTCTCGTTTAGGCGCCATCGAGGTCTTTTACTTGGCATCACGTTCGATAAAAGCCGTGACTTCCTCTCCCGCTGCGTCACCGGCTGGCGTCTCTGCTCCAGCAATGGTTCCGGAGCAGTTCCATGATTCCGACGACGCGGCTCGAGCATTTCGAGGCCGTCTCAGGGCCGGCGACCAGCGTTTGGACCGATGCGCCACGAATGACACTTTCTGAGCTATGCTTGGTAGCATTGGCTGGGACCGTGGCACGGCATCCGCACGAAACCGGCAATCACCCCCATCGCCGCAGAAGACCTTTACGGCTGGAGAGCGCGACGCCTTCGCTGTTGGGTCAGCTAAGGCGTCCCGGTTGTACCACCGCGAGCGCCTCTTGAACGAATAACCCGCCGCGCCGCTTCGCCCTTCGAGAACTGCGAGGGGGAGCTGCGCGTCCGGCCTGACCATGGATTTGGTGTCCACGCCAGCGCGCATGCCTGCCCCTGTGCGATCTGATTCATCGACATTTTGGAAGCAATCGCGTTGCGCAAGCGGAGAAAATAATTCCTTTGAGCGCTGCGGGCCTGAGCTGCCGCAATATTCATCCATTTGTAGGCGAGAACGACATCCCGCCGAACACCATGGCCTTTGTCATACATCAGGCCGAGCATCGCCTGGGCAAATGGAATTCCGGCATTTGCGGCCTGAATATATAGGCCGACTGCAGCATTGTAGGCTTTTGGTGCGCCGAAGCCGTTTTCGTACATGAAACCAAGCGTCGCCTGTGCTTGCGCGTCGCCGCGTAAAGCAAGTGGGGTGAGCTGCCGGACCGCCTTCTGATAGTCCCCATGTGCGTAGGCGCTCCTTGCCGATGCAATGGCGTCTGCGCGTGCTGGCGCCAACGCGACAAGCAGAGCCATCATTTGCGCCAGCACAAACCGGATGATGTCGCGTCGAGCCAACAGCGGGATATGAGAATGATCAGCGGACATTGCGGACACGCAGGTCATCTGTAATGCTCGCGCCGACTGCACCGCGAAGCTTCGAACGTAGCTCCTCTGCCAGCTGATGCGCATCGCTGCCGGTCTGGATGATCTGGGGTCGGATGAAGATGATCAACTCCGTCCTCTGCCCCGTTTTGCGCTGGTGTGAAAACACATCGCCAAGACCGGGAATCTCGTCAAGTAGCGGAATGCCGCTGCGATTTCCCTTGTGGTCTTCACTGATCAGTCCGGCCAGCACCACGGTTTGGCCGTTTGTCACAGAGACCGCGCTCTTCACCCTGCGCTGGGACACGGTCGGCGTAAGCTCGGATGAACCGGCCGAGGATACCTGGCTGATCTCCTGTTCGATCTCGAGACTGACGTGTCCACTTGTGGTGATACGCGGCACAACGCGAAGAATAATGCCGGTGTTGCGGTAGTCGATAGTATTAACCACGGTGCCGTTTTGCGATGGATAACTCGTTTTGCTAGTCTGGACCGGAACGACATCGCCGACCTGAAGGGTTGCGGGCTGGTTGTTGGTGACGACGAGTGAAGGATTGGACAACACATTGACGCTGGTCACCCCGTGTAGCGCATCGAGAATAATGGCCGGCTGTGACTCCGATCCGATCAGGAAGTTGAATCCCGGAACTGCGCGATTTAGCAGCGCGTTCGCTGCCTTACTCACCGCACCGCTGGTCGAGTTAAGAATAGAACCCTGGTCGGTCTTCAATCCAAGCTGCTTGCTGGTCAGATAGCTCTGGACCCCGTAACTCAACTCGTTGGTGAGCTTTACCTCCGCGATCGTCGCCTCGATGCCGACCTGCAGCACGGGTTGATCGAGCTGCTTTAAGGTGGAACTGATAATCCGATAGTTTTCGCGACTGGCATAGATCAAGACAGAGTTACTCACGATATCAGGGGTGATCCGTACGTTGGGCATGACCGGCGGTCGACCACCGGTTGGTGTGTCAAGTCCACCGCTGGCATCCGTTCCGTTCGACGAATTCAAGCCTGATGGGAAGGTGCTACTTACGCCGTTGCCGCCCGACGCGGGGGTGGACAGGCTGGGGGACGGCGCGGATGTATCCGCAGACAGCCGTTCGGCAGCCGAAGTCGTGCGAGCGACCTCCTTATCGCCGATGTCGATCGACGTCGAGGCGCTGCCGACGAACATCTGGTTCAGCACCTTGGCCAAGTAGCGGGCGTCACTATAGCGGACACGATAGACACGAACGCCGGTTTGAGCTGAGTCTGCCCGATCGAGCCGATGGATCCAAGTCGCTACGGTCTGGAGCAACGGCGGCTTGCGCGTTACGACCATGATGGCGTTCAACCTGGAGACGACTTGAAGCTTCACAAGGTCATGACTGAGCCCGTTGTCGCCGGAATCCAGGATACTCTCGAGCTCTGCGATCAGAGGCTCTGGCGCGGAATTGTGAATGGGATAAATGCCTACCGATTGGCCTTTCATCCAGTCGACATCAAAGCTCAGGGCAGTTTCGACGGCCGTTCGCCGCTCGGGTCCGGTCCCTTGGATCAGAAGCAGGTTTCGCGTGGGGTCCGCACGTACGCTTCCGGCGCGGGTTGCAAAGCTGTCCATCAACTTGAGGATGGTTTTCGCTGCAACATATTGCAGGGGTACCACTGACACACCATAGCCGGCTTCGGAACGACGAGCATCGGCATCGACGTGGCCTGCTCCAGTGGCATTGCCGAGGGGAGTGACTTTGTATCCGCCCGTATCGCGTACCAGCGCAAGGCCGGAAAGTCGCAGCGCGCTCTCGAGCACGAAAACGATGTCAGATCTGGGCACCGGTCGCGCGGACACCAGGCTGACTGTGGCCTGCTCGCGTGGATCGATGGTATAGCCGAGACCGAGAGTGTCCCCGAGCATCACCTTTAGCACGGTGGCGACAGGCGCGTTCTCGAAGTTCAGATCGTAGCCGGGACCATTTGGGGTCTGCTGCCGCCGCACCTCCGTGGCTTCGAAGACCTCTAAACCCGAGTAGGTGCTGCTTGCCACACCGTCTGAGTTAGGCGACGCTTGGAAAGACGCGATCGGCTGTTCGCTGCGCGGAAGGATGTCGAGCGATCGGACCTTGTCGAGGACGTCCAAATCAGCGGGTGCTGTCGTGGGTGCGCCGTTCGTGACGATGCTACATGAAGCGAACAGAAGCATTGCCGCGACAAGCAGTACGTTGCGCGCGACTCCACCGCACTGACTTCGACTTACTGGAAGACTCACTGGATTGCGATCCACTTAGGCTAGTGATGGATGTGGCTTGGAGCTCCGCGGCAGATTTACTGTCCCGCGCACGAAAGCCAGCAACGTGGGTGCGCCGATGCGCCGCGATTAACCACTTCCATGTCGATAGCCAATCGTTTGAAGCTGAAGCCCATTCCGCGGAGGATGGGTAATCTCGCCACCAAGGTTATCTTGTCGGAGCACGCGTTCGATCGCTTATGTCCAGCTGACTCATCCTTTTATCGGTTGCCCGCCCGCGTCTTCTTCGAAGTGAGGTGGAATGGATGACTTGTTTGCCCGTTGCAGTATTTGATGCGCTTGAAGTCGCCCCGCCCACATCGACGTTACTGAAGAGCCGGATCGCGACCCTGAAGAGGCGCAATGGCAAGAAGAGCTCAACGTTGCGGCGAGTGCCCAGTTTGCGGTGTAGTTCGTCGCAGTCATTATCTCGTACCGTTTGAGTGGCCAAGCGCCCCAGGCCCACATATCCAAGTGCCGCTATAGGAAGAGTGTCGTTGGCGCTCGCGACCGGCGGGTTGGTGAAACTCAACGTCTCTCCAAACGACGGTCCTCGTGCGGATAGCGTTTCATGTTTGAGCTGGTTTGACCACGCGCCTCACTCGCCGGCCGGGGTCACCGGGATCGTTCTAGGCTCAGCGCCAGCGCCACGGACGTCGTGCTGGTGTAATCGTGGTAACTCGTGAACGTTCATCGATCCGCCGCATCAGCGCCGGATCGTCGCCTGGTTAGCGGCGGGTGGCGGCCCATAGGCGCTTGAGCGGACAAGACGGAGCAACTGGCAGTGCCTGCGACCAGCGGCTTTCCATGATTGCTGCGCCGTACTCGCCGCTGCGGCTCTTGAATGTGCGGGCCACCGGCTCCAGAAGTTGCTGGGTTCGTTGCCCCGGATGCAGCTAATAGCGCTGCGTCAGATTGCCCTCCATCGCATGTCTCTGCAGCCCCATCAGCCGCATCAATCTTTCGTCTCGTGCTCTGGGTCATTCTCCCCTCTGTCGCTTTCGGCGGAGCGGCCTAAGTCAAATTGCCCAATCGGTCAGAGTCTCAGGCTCGCTCCAGCTTTAAGTCTTCAGCAAGGACTGTACCAATCTGCAGGGGCGACATGGCGCCTATCTGATATGTCGCGCTCGCGACGGAGCTCGCGGATTGTAGGCTTCGTTCCCCTTCTTGTTCGGAGTCGAACACTAGCGCATTCGAGCCGACGAAGCGCGCGGCTCCCCGGCGGACGATCTGCCTAAACAACACTGCGAGCCGATGTCGGCGTCTCTCACAATTTGGCATGTGACTTGCCAGAGATGTTTGACGAGTCGCCTCGGGTCCTATGCCGACCCAGGGCGCGAGCGGATCATGTTATGTGCGGCACGTCGTCAATGCAATTCATCGAGCATCTCCGGCGGATGTGTTCGGCACACCTGGAGGGCGACGCTCAAACCGGTGATCGGCCGACGAGAACTTGGGAGATGTTTGACTTATCGGCAGAGTCATTTGCCGACGAAGCCGCCCGCTTTTCTGGTCTCGAGCGTATTACGCTGCAGGAAATGATGGCGGCCGCTCCTGCAATCGATCAGTTTTCGCCAGCCTTTCTTCGCGAAGTGGTCGCGTTTCCTCACCGCCTTTCGGACGGCACACCTGTCTTTGCCATGGCGGATCCCACCGACCAGCCCTCGCGTAGAGCCGCGGAGCTGGTATTCGGGGTGCCGACCTCATTTAAGGTAGCTTCGATAGAGGACATTACTATCCTTCTCGATCAGAAGCTCGGGGCTGCTGAAGAGAGGGGGCAGTCCGCCGTTCAGCAGCTGCGCGACGACGACATCGAAAGTCTGCGCGACCTGGCAAGCGGCGCGCCCGTCGTGCGCGCGGTCAATGATCTGATCGAAAAAGCCCTCGAGATGCGCGCTAGTGACATTCATGTCGAGCCGTTCTCAATGGGCCTTACGGTTCGGCTGCGAATCGATGGGCTGCTTCGTGCCATTCAGCCGCCAGCGGGTGTGCTGCCCCAGGCAGTCATCTCTCGCATCAAGATCATTGCTGGATTGAACATCGCGGAGCGACGTCTGCCGCAAGATGGAGCTGCGCGAATTCGGGTCGGCCGCGAGATCGACGTGCGGGTCGCTATCATGCCGACGCAGTATGGCGAGTCCGCGGTTCTGCGTCTTCTGCCGAAGGACCGCTCCCAGCTTGCAGTAGACCGTCTTGGCCTTTCCGAGCGCGATGAGGCTGTTCTGCGCAGGCTGATCACGGCTCCGCACGGCATGATCGTGGTCACAGGGCCGACTGGCAGCGGCAAAACGACAACTCTCGCAACCATAATGTCCATGCTTAATGTGCCAGAACGGAAAATCCTGACGGTCGAGGACCCCGTGGAATACGACATCCCCGGAATCAATCAGTCGCAAATCAAGCCTGCCATCGGGCTTACTTTCGCGAGTGCACTCCGCTCCTTTGTTCGTCAGGATCCCGACGTGATCATGGTCGGTGAAGTCCGGGATCCGGAAACGGCGAATGTTGCCGTCCATGCCGCGCTCACGGGACATCTTGTGCTCACGACGCTGCACGCCGAAACGGCCGTGGCGGCCGTGCCGCGACTGCTTGATCTCGGTGTGGAAGGCTATCTTTTGCGATCGACTTTGCGTGGCGTTATCGCACAGCGGCTGGTGCGACAACTCTGCGAGCACTGCAAGGCGCCGGTACCGTTCGGCGAGGATGAACAGAGCCAGGACACAAGAGTGAGCCGCCTCGGACTATCTGCAGGGGAAATCATGTGGCAGCCGCGGGGCTGCGCACGCTGCAGCCACAGCGGTTATCGCGGTCGGATCGGAGTATTTGAACTCCTCGAACTCAGCAGCGGTTTGCGTGAGCTGATCGCCGATAATGCCGATGGGCTGGCAATCGATCAGGCGGCGATCGGCGGGGGGATGACGACGATGCTGGACGATGGGATTGCTAAATGCCGAGCTGCAATCACAGCGCCGGTTGAAATTCTTCGTGTTGTTGCTGCACGCTGAATCAGGATTATGCCAAGTTTCCGCTATCGAGCATTGACTCAGTTCGGAGAGATCGTTGCCGGCTCGTTGGTGGCATCGACGCAAGCAGAGGCCGAGCGCCGGATTTCATCTCTGCATCTGCTACCGATTGAAGCCGTAGAGGAGGCCCGTTCCGCGTCGGTATTTCGCCGCGGATTCTGGCCTAACCGTCCTTCATACGCCGAGGTCACGAGTTTCACGCGCGACCTTGCGCTGCTTCTGAAGGCAGGAGCGCGCCTTGATGACGCTCTTGATCTGCTGTCAGGCGATTGCGATGTTGGCCGGCTGCGGCCGGTGATTGCACGATTGAGGTTGGCCGTGCTTGGCGGCGAAAGTTTTACCGATGCAGTTTCCGCGCAACCTGATCTGTTTCCGTCAATGTATGGCGCACTCATGAAGGTCGGTGAAGCCTCTGGTACGCTCAGCCAAGTCCTTGAGATTCTGGCCGCGGAGCGTGATCGGGCTGAGGCAACTCGGCGGAAGCTCAGTGATGCCATGCATTATCCGATTTTCGTGTTGCTTGCAGCGGGCTGCGTTATGCTGTTCTTCATTCTGGCTGTGTTGCCACAGTTTTCATCAGTGCTGCGCGATTTCGGCGGCCGCGCTGACCCGGCACTTGGCTTCTTCATGGAAGCCTCTGATCTGATGCGAGCTAACCGCGCTTTGCTGCTGATCTCAGGCGCGTTCGTCCTGGCCGGGGGCTGGTGGCTCATGCGGCAGACGAAGGTGCGTGCTTCGATCGTTGCTGCGCTTGCAACGCTGCCTGGAATTGGCAGAATCTTCGTCTTCCACCGCACGAGCCTGTTCTGTCGGAACTTGGGACTGTTGTTGGGGTGTGGCGTTAATCTCACCGCAACGCAGCGCATTCTCGTCGACGTGATGTCCGTAACCTCGTCTCCTGCCCCGTGGATCGAAGCGGCTGATCGCGTTCGGTACGGCGGCAAGCTGTCGCAAGCGCTTGCAGAGTCCAACGTGCTCCCGCCCATGGCGGTTCGCATGCTACGGCTGGGCGAGGAGACCGGCGAATTGCCGGTGCTGGCCGGCCGCATCGCGGAATTCTATGAGGCGAAACTCCAGCGCAGCCTTGATCGTGTCTTGGGAATGGTCGGGCCAGCCGCAATACTGACAATCAGTATTGTCGTCGGAGGCCTGATCGTTTCGGTCATGACGGCGCTGCTTTCCGTCACGCAGCTCGTCGACTGACGAAGCGCAGAGGAGATCAGCATGACAACAGAATGCCAGCCGGTCGCGGAACGTCGTGCATACCAATCGAGACTTATATGGCGTATTCCAGTGGAGGTCTCCGAAGGCGAGCGCGGATTTACATTGGCCGAGATGCTGGTTGTGATCACCATCATCGGCCTGATCATGGGGCTGATCGGACCAAGGGTCCTCAATTATCTCGGGGAGTCCAAGGTCAAGGCAGCCAAGATCCAGTTGCAGAGCTTCGCGAGCGCACTGGACCTCTTTTATCTGGATGCGGGTCGTTATCCCACGGCATCAGAAGGGTTACGCGCCTTGGCGAGCCAGCCCGCCGGCATTACGGCCTGGAATGGCCCGTACCTGAGAGGTGGCGCGATCCCCGTCGATCCCTGGAATACGCCTTATGTTTATCGCTCCCCCGGCGAGCGCGGCCCATACGAGATCATATCCTTTGGCGCCGACGGTCAGGAGGGAGGTAGCGGTACGGCTGCCGACATTATGCTCGGTGCGCAGACGAGTGCACGCAATGAGTGATGGTCAACGCGGCTTCACATTGCTGGAGGTGGTTTGCATGCTCGCGATCACCGGAATGATCGTAGCCGTGCTATTGCCGTTCGTGCCGCGGCAGACCTCCAAGGCAAGGCTGCAGGCCTATGCTCTTGCGGCCGCCTCGATCCTGAAAGCTGACCGGGCGATGTCGGTCGGCGGTGGCGTCAGGGTGGATACTCTGGTTGATCCGCGAGGCCGGGCGATTCGTTCGGGGGCCAGCTCCGCTGCTGTCCAGGTGCCGGACGACGTCGAATTCGAGGCGATATTGCCACGCAGCTGCAACCAACGTCCGGTCTTATCGACGATCAGTTTCTTTCCCGACGGCCTGTCCTGCGGTGGTGCGATTGCACTCTGGCGGGCTGACCTGCGTCTCGAGATCAGGATCGACTGGCTGACTGGGAGGATTGAGGTTGTCTCTCGTTCCCTCATCAATGGCTGAAGAGAGTGACGCTGGCTTCACTCTGATAGAGATGCTAGTCGCGCTCGCGGTGCTCAGCCTGTCACTTGGGTTAATTGGCACGGTCGTATCAACCAATATGCGTGCCGTTCGTAAGATCGAGGAGAGGGTCGCAGTCATCCAAGAGGCGAGCGCGGCTCTTGTCACCGCGGTTCCAGGCCGTGATCGGTTGCTACCCGGTACATTGCGCGGTGCGTCCGCCTCTGGCGAGTGGACTGTTCTGGTTGCGCCGATCGGGACGGGTTGGGACGTCGCCGCCGGTCAGGCGGGCTGGATTCCTCGCATGGTCGAGCTGCGTCTCCGTTCGGCATCGGGCGCCGTCGTCGATGTGCGCACAGTGCGACTGGCGCGGACTGCAGGCTGATGTGTGCGGCATCAGAATATCGTGAGGAGCGGGCCGGTTTCACCCTGATCGAGGCCCTGGCTGCGCTTGCTGTCGCGGGGCTCGTGATGTCGGTGCTCGCGACGATGACGTCGCAATGGTTTCCGGCGTGGAATCGCGGCGTCAATCGTGTTCAACGTGCGGAGATGCTCGGTTTGGCCCTGCGCCGAATAGCCAACGATCTTTCTGCAGCGGAGTTTGTCCCGTCAAATCGCGACCAGACGCGGCCGCTGTTTGAAGGGGGAGAGCTGGGGGTGACGTTTGTTCGCAAGGCGATTGGACCGAATGTCGAGCCTGGCCTTGACATCGTCCAGATTGGCGAAAGTTCTAACGGACCCGATGTTGCGCTCGTGCGCTCGCGAACCCCTTTCACACCTTTGCCCGTCGGCGTTTCACTTTCCGAAACTCTGCATTTCGCCGATCGAGTGGTGCTGCTTACTCCTCCCTTCCGACTGTCCTTTGCCTATGCGGATGCGAGCCTCGCTTGGTGGTCGGATTGGCATGAGGCGGGTCGGCTTCCTACTGCCGTTCGCTTGACTATTCTCGATCGTAGTCGGGGCGGATTAGCCATAATGTCGAGGGTGGCCCGGATTCATGTCGATGCTCCGGTTGCGGGATGTATTGAAGGCGAGAGGGACTGCGTTAGCTCGAGGTCGGACGAGCCACAGCAGGGTCCGAAGGCCGCTTTCGGTGGCGCGCGGAGCGATTAATGTTGCAATCGAAAGGGCAATCGTCACGCAAGGCTGGCCCTCGGGATGGCTTCATCCTGGTGGCGGTGCTGTGGTTTCTAGCAGCCTTGGCCGCGCTCATCGTGGTATTCTCACAGTACCTTTCGAACTCGGCGCGAGTCTTGCGGATTGATGATGACGCCTTGCAAGCAGAAGCGTTGGTCGCTGCCGGCGTTGAGCTAGCGGCTTATCAGTTGCTCATGGCTAAAAATGAGGAGCGGCCAAGGCGCGGTGGATTCAGCATCCGGATCGGCGGGGACGTTGTGGCGGTCTCGTTCCTAACCGAGGCCGCCCGAGTCGATCTCAATGCCGCGCCGAAGGAGATGATCGCCAATCTCTTCAATATCCTTGGCGCAGACGCCGAAGCGGCGCAGGATTACGCCGATAGGGTGGTATCGTGGCGTACCAAGCCGGTGGATAAGGCGGCTGCGCGATCGGAAGAGGCGCTTTATGCAGCGGCGGGACGTAAATATGGTCCGAGGCTGGCCCCCTTCGTCCATGTCGACGAGCTACCGCTGGTGCTGGGGCCGCCGTCCTGGTTGCTTGACCGAGTGATGCCGTTTGTCACCGTCTTCAGCGGCTCGCCTGGGATAGACATCTTGGCCGCCCCGGCGGAGGTGGTCGCTTCAGTTCCGGGAATGACGCCGCTAATCCTGAAGGATTTCCTCGCGTCACGAGACTCGTTATCCGCCGACCCGGCTGCTATTGGGCAGGCGCTGGTACCCGCAAGTGCCAGGGTCATCGCGGGCAAGAGCAACGCGTGGAGGTTGCGTGTGTCATTAGAGGCAGCCGATGGTCGGCGGCGGTCGTCGGTGGTCGTAATTGAATTGGGCGAAGGGAAATTGCCTTATCGAGTTCTGTCGCACGAGGACGAGGGCGCGCAAACACACGACGCGCGCGGCGCGCGCCGTGGGGCATGAAGATGGCAAGTGACATCGAAACGGCGCTTAACGCGTGGTGTGCCGCGGTGGCTAGCGCTCTTGAAGCGATCGCGAACCGTGTCCACCGGCGCCGGCGGGTAAGCGCTTGGCACAACGGAGCGGACGGGCTGACGCTACAGCTGCTGCAGCACTCCGCACGCAAGCTGCGGCCAGAGAATGCCCAAGTTCGGCTGGCCGGCGACCATACCCTGCCAAGCAACTGGATTGGGGTACTGCGCGGGTGCGTAATGGACATTTACCTCGCCCCAAACCAAGTTCTGGTTCGGCAGCTCGACTTTCCAAAGCAGGCAGAACCATTTCTAAATGGAATGATCCGTTCACAGATCGATCGACTAACGCCCTGGAGTGCCGAACAGGCGCTCTTTGGTTTTAGTGAGCCTCAGTCGGCACCCAAGGAACGCATCGGCCTCATTTTAGCGGCGGTGTCGCGTGCCACGGTAGAGCCGCTGGTCCAGTTCGCGGATCATGTCGGAGCTGCCACAGTCGCGATCCATACTCACAGCGAGTTGTCCTTGCAACCGATTACGCTTTTCAGCGCAGGTCTTCGTTCGGCAATCTCCGGTCGCCGAGACCTCGCGAAACTCCTGAAGTTTTTTCTGCTCGGCGCTGGGACTGCGACTGCATTGGTGCTGATAATAACCATGGTGCTCAGCACCAAAGCAGACGGAGCATTGCAAGAACTGCGCAGCACGATCGCGCGTCAGCGGGCAGCAGTCAAGAGCGATCCGAGCGACGCTGCATCAACTGCCGACGCGCTGCTCGCTCGGCGTAAGCAGACTACGCCAGCGACGGTGGTGGTTCTGGATCATCTTTCGAGCATCCTGCCCGATGGTACCTATGTCACCAAACTGCGTGTCGAGGGCGATCGGCTGCAACTGGTTGGTCTGACTCAGGACGCCCCGACGCTGATCCAGCTGATCGAGCAGTCGCCGCAGTTCAGCCGAGCCGCATTTTTCGCGCCGACAACCAGATCATCAAACGAGCCCGGCGAGCGGTTTCACATCGAGGTTCATGTGAATGCCTATTTCAGGGGAAGCACATGAGGGGATCCGCTCTCTTTCAGGTGGCATTTCGGTCATCACCTGCCGCAGCCGCGTCAGGCTATGGTATCGTAGTTCTCGCTTTCCTCTGGGTAATCGCAAGCGCCATCACCGATCTACTTGCGCGATACGACCAGCTCCACGACACTGGAGAGCTATTGGCTCAGTTCGAGGGACGAGCGGTTCGGCCAGATCGCCGCGGCGAGCCTAATCTGACCGGGCCTGGCGGCTCGGCCTTTCTCGAAGGAAAGACTGTGACCCTTGCAGGCGCTGCACTGGTGCAAAGGGTGGTGGGCGCCGTCACAAAAACTGGGGGCAACGTTCTGTCGACCGAGGTCGAACTGCAGGGTAACCATTCGAAAGCAGGCTTCATTAGTGTAGTGACGAGTTGCGAGATCGAACAACCAGCCTTACAGCAACTGCTCTATGATCTGGAAGCCGGTCTTCCATTCCTCTTTGTGGAGCAACTCTTGGTCGAGACGTTCTTGACCGTCACGACCACCCCGCCAGGAAAGCTGCGCGTTTCGCTGACGGTATCGGGCCAATGGCAGGAACGCAAATGATGCGTCCTATCAAATGATCCGGTTGGCCGCCGTCGTATTAGCCATAACAAACCTGTCGGTCTGCGCGGCCATAGCGGCTGTGAAAAGCGAGGAAGTGACGGACACTGGTTCGATAGGGCAGCGGGAGGGTCGTGCAGGAGTCGACAAGCCTGAGCCCTCGCTATTGACCGTCAATTCGGTGCCGGCGCCGAAAGAGGCCGCATCCAGTGCCAATCCCTTGTGGGGGATTCCGTTGACCCGGCTATCCGCTACCCGCGATCGTCCCATCTTCTCGCCCTCACGACGGGCGCTGGTTCTTCCCGTGTCGACGCCCATTGCCGCTGTGCCCGTGCCTCCGCTGTCCTCCAAGAGACCGGAGAAGCCGGCGCTCTCGCTGGTTGGAACCGTTGTAGGAGGGCTCGAGAGCTTCGGGATCTTCATCGATCAGTCCAGCAAGTTGTCGCTTCGGATGAGGGTCGGCGAACAGCATGATGGCTGGGTCCTACGCGAGGTGCGTGCTCGCGAGGTGATGTTGGAAAACCCCTCCAAGAAGGCGATCATGTCTATGCCCCATCCTGGAAAAGGAAGTGAGGGAGAGATCCAGCTATCACCCTTGAACTCGACGGCCGCCGAACAGGAGCTGGGACCTCGACAACTGCAGTAGTGGTCCGATCCAACATCCGGTCCTCCCAAACAACGCCTGTGTTCCGTCTTATTGTCAATCTACGAAGTCGCGGATTGAATGCGTGTTGCCTTTGCACGCTTCTCCGCTGCATGGATTCAATGCCCGAGCGCCCAGCGATTTCGACTCGCCTGTGCCGTGACGACGTTCTCGATCAGATTTCCGGTAAGCGTGCTAACCCGTCCTATTCGTGAGAGTGCGGCTTTTTGGCCCGATTGATGCGGCCGCACATCTTGTCTGACGAGGCGCACAGGATTGCCTTCGGCTTTTCGCCGCCTGACGACCGGTACTTTGCAACGCGCTTGAGGGATGGGTTGGGCGAACGGGGGCGGACGCCCCGCCGGTCAAGGACCGAGCGGCAGCAGCGCGCCGGGCAAGCCGCAGATCAGGTCGGCTTCGGGACATGCCGCGGCAAACGCAAGGCGAATGCGGCTCGTGGTCTCGACGACACGGGCGGCGATTTTCAAGAGCCGAAGACGCAGCGTCGCGAACTCGGCAGCGGCCAATTCCCGGGCTTTGGGAATGGCGTCGCGCACGGTCAGCATCAGCCAATAAGCGGCCGTATGGAGCACGAGACGGACCTGGTTGGCGAGCGCCGAACGGCAGCTGGTGCGATCGGAGGCGAGCTGCGTCTTATGCAGCTTGATCAGATTCTCGGCTTGGCCGCGCGCGCAATACAGGCTGTCGTAGATCCACTCGGCCGAGCCGACATCGAGGCTGGTGACGACGAAGCGGATGTCGAGGCCGAGCATCGTCGCCTCAATACGGGCGACAGTGCGCCGTTCGCGATCCCAGGACTTTGCCTTGTGGCGCGTCTCGGTATAGCCACGCAGAACCGGCAGGTTCTCGATGGCGCGTCGGGTGCGGATGTCGTCGGCGACCTCGTCGACTTTTCTGGCGAGAGGCTTGGTGCCGGACAGACCGAAGATGTAGTCGATGCCGTTGGTCTCGCACCACGCCATTGCCTCCGGCCGGGCATAGTGCCCGTCGCCACGGAACGTAATTTGCGTGTTGTGCCATCGCGTCCGGATATGCCGTACCAGGCGGCGCAGATGGGCACGCACCTCGACGCCGCCCGGCGTCTTGCCGGGCCGCAGCACGACGGCCACGGGCCGGCTCTTCTCCGTGTCGTAGACGTGGATCGGCAGGAAGCAGCGTTCGTCATAATGAGCGTTGAACAGCGAGAGCTGCTGATGGCCGTGGACGACGTCGCAGGTATCATCGATGTCGAGCGTGACGGATGCCGGCTCGCGCGGGTAGCTATCCATCCATGCGTCGACCAAAGTGTAGGTCAGCCGGATCACGTCGCGCAGGCGCGGAGCATTCTCCAGCCGCGACAGCGTCGGCTGGGAACACAAATCCCGGCCCGTGTCCGGTAGGCGACCGCAGGCCAGTTTGAATGCCGGATCGGACCTCAGATGATCGAGGTCGTCGGCGTCCTCGTAGCCGCAGCAGATCGCGAACATGCGCGCGCGGAACATATCGACCAGGCTGTGCACGACCCGCGTCGGATCGCGCCGATCCGGGAACACCCGGGCCAGATTGTCGGCCAAACCGAGACGCCGCTCGGCCATCGCCAGAAGCATCACGCCCCCGTTCGAGGTCAGCCGACCGCCATCGAAGGCAGCTGAGACTTTCTTAGCGTGAACGGCTGGAAACGAGAAGGGCGGAATCGTATCATCGGTCATGGCGGGCGTGGCGTTCGCGGTTGAAGGTGATGGGGTGGCTTCGCAACCGAATCCTACGCCGCATCAGCGCTTTACACCACGCTCGCCAGCCTCTCAGGCGCCCTCTCGCGAATAAGACGGGCTAATTCGTCAAGGTCCAGGAGCTAGTCGTGAGCATGTTGTTGCTCGGGATCTCTAAAACACCTTCAGAATGCCGCAATCGCCGTTGACATCAATTTTCATCATTATGTGACCTCTCTTGCGCCAGAGCGGTTGTAGGCGAGGCAGCACGGCGCGTTGTTGTCGCGCCGTGAATGTCCGACGTATTCTGCCTGGCGGGAAAAAACCATCCAATAAATTGATAGTTTAGAAAGGGATACTTGCAAAACTTGTCTGCACAGCAAGCACGACGAGTAGGCCAACGACCAGAAATGGTCCGAACGGGATCGACGTTCGTGCGGTGACGCCTTGCCCGACAACATGGAGACAGAGTACGACGAACAGCGCCGCGACGCTTGCGGCAAGCAACAGAATCGGCAAGTCGAATAGTCCAGTCCAAAGCGTAGCGGCGGCCAGGAACTTGACGTCACCAAGGCCGAGCCCTTGTATGCTGCGCCAACGGAAGTAGAGTACTCTCAGCAGCAGGAGCAGGGCAGCGATTATCAGGCCTTGGCTGCCCGCGATCAGTGGACCAAGAGCCCCCTCCATTGCAAACGTCCTCGCAAGTCCCAGCGCTGCGATCAAGCCGTTGATCCAATCAGGGATGATGCCATGGCGGAGATCGGTCCAGATCAGCCAGCCACACGCGAACAGCAGCAGCGCGTAGCAAATAGTGTTAGTCAAGTCTGTCATGAAGGGGGCGGCATGACGACACGGAGCGGCGGCTCACAATGCGAGCGGGGCTGGCCACCAAGATCGACCGCGGCGATCCAGCTTCCGAGCACCGGGGTGGCCAGACGGTGCGCGTTGCCACCTGAACTCGGTTCGGCAAATGAGAATGTAATTGCGATGCACATAGGCACGCTACGAGCTTAGCCGGGCCGCAACCGGCATGCAATGACTGAGGCGGGACACTGCTTGCACCGGTCGCCTACGGTCAAAGGCTGGGTGACGGTACCCCGCGCACAGCAGCGGCGTGGGAATGCGTAGTCGTCATTCGCCCCGGAGGGGGACCGGCGGTTTCGTCACACACAAACCAGCTAACCGCAGGTCGGCATCCCTGGTTTGACCGAACAAGGGCAGTCCCGACGAGGATTCGGTATCAGCGACACATTCACTCGACCGCTCTGCAGATCCTGGGCCGCGGCGGAAAGGAATAGTTTCGTCTCGATTGAGTCCCCCTCGACAACGACGGCGATCCAGGCCATCGGCAGTGCCGCATTACAATTTTCATACTCCTCCCCGCAAGCGGCACGTCCGGAGAATGTAGCGCTGGCAGCCCCATCTGCGGGGATCATCTATTGATCGCACGCGCATTTGCAACGAGGTCTTGGCTAGGTCTCGAGTGGATCCCCCTGCCACAAGCGGAATATGCCGCAGTGAGAATATGATCCGCGTCGCTACGGCAACGCTGGCAGCCGTCCGAGTTCGACTAGGTTTTTGATTAGGCCTGCTCTCATGCGAGCGGTCCTGTTTCAATTAGTAGCAGCAATTCGGGCGGCTGAGCAGGACAAGGCCTCTCACAACTGCCCGCCCGGCCATTACAAAGCGCTCGCCGGCGTTCAGTTGCTGCTGGCGCAACCCGCCGTGAGCGCGGCTCGTTCTGAACGATCCAACACGAGCACAAAGCTGGCTACTTGCGGGACCTTGAGAATGGCGCCAAGGCTAGCTTGGTTCTCCATTTCAACAGAACTTGATGGCGCGGATCCCCATGGCCGGGCTGCCGGTCCTGCAACTCGGTGCGCTCAGCGGCACCGATTGCACAGTATCTGAATAGTCGCAATTCCGTCGCTAACGCTGCAACGAATGTCGGTCACTAGCCGTGCCGATTGTCAGGTTAGCCCAATATCGAGCTTCGACGCACCCAGATGCTACGAAGCACGCGTAATGTTGGAATTTCGATTTGGCACGCCGCTTGCTCTGTTCGCACGACCACAGCAATTCTCGCAAAGGACATCAACCTCAAGCGGACCGGCCGCGAGTCATCGCTGGACGACTGGTTGTCCGGCAGCCGCCGCAAACCGTGCGTAGCGCGGTTGCGTCATCGGCATGCTCATGCGTCGGCGAAAAGGAGTAGGCATGAAAAGAATGAGTTGCTCGAAGACAATTCTAACTGCTTTAGCCATGTTGCTGGTGGGCAGTCCCTGTACTTATGCACAATCCTCAAGGCTTTGGGTTGTCACTGGCGACAATGCGGCAGCTGCCGCGCAGCGGTCTCTTGCGAGCCGCCAATCAGTTGCTGACGATCTCGTTGCTCCCACGTTTCAAGTGATCAACGGCATGTCCGTTGCTGACATCGCTGAGAAAGACTTAGACAGGTTTTCTAATTGGATGCGCAGCGCATGCCCACGCTGCGGCGGCTTCACTGTTCACGCGTCGCGCGAGGCAGCCCTCAAGGAGGTGGACAACCCAGCTTACAAGCCCGGATTTCGCTACTTAGCTTCCCTTCCGGAGACGCTTGATCAGCAGAGTATCGTGAGCCGAGCCCTTGATCGGGTTAAGGGCGATAAGATCCTCAGCACGATCACAATGCTCCAAGGTTTCGGGACGCGACACTTCGAAACGTCCAAAGGGCAAGAAGCGGCTGAGTTTGTTCGTAGAGAATGGGAGAGCATGGGACAGGAGCGTCCAGACTTCACAGTCGCGCTATTTTCGCACGGCTGGGTTCAGAACTCGGTTATCGGAACAATCCGAGGCGCGTCCCTGCCGGATGAAATAGTGGTGATTGGCGCGCATATCGACTCAATTAATAAGAATAAAGAGAACCCCAAAGAGAACGCGCCTGGTGCTGACGACGACGCATCCGGAGTCGCGGTCGTCACAGAGGCGCTTCGTGTGCTGATGGAAACGGGATTCAAACCGCAGCGGACCATTAAGTTTATGGCCTACTCGGCAGAAGAGGTAGGGCTCCGAGGTTCCGCAGAAATCGCGGACAGATACAGCAAAGAAGGGCAAAAGGTAATTGCGGCCTTGCAGCTTGACATGACCGGCTTCAATGCCGACCGGTCCCCCCGGGACATCTACCTGGTGAACGATGATTACACCAGCCCCGAACTAAATGGTTTTCTCACTAAGCTCCTAAAGGAATACAACCATTCTGGTGCTCATGCGATCACGCACGGTGAAACTAAGTGCGGCTACGCATGCTCTGATCATGCCTCGTGGACGAGAAATGGCATCCGCGCAGCCTGGCCTTTCGAGGCTCCGCTCGAAGGTATCAATCCATACATTCACACTTCGGAGGACGTGGTCTCCAAGTTGGATGCAACAAAAGCCGCGCGCTTCGCCAAGCTTGCAATTGAGTTTGTGATCGAAACAGCAAAAGGCGTCGATGGTCGTGAGAGCTATCGCAACTGATGAAGGGGAGATGACAATGAATATGCAGGTTGAGCCAGATCGCAGCAATTACGTTCGCTACTTTCAGCGCAGCGAAGCGATTAATCGAGCTTGAGGACAGTGTCATGCGTCATAACCGTATCCACGCACTGGCGTGCTTTGTATTGAGTGCCTCGCTAGGGTCAGCTACCGCCGCCGAGATTCGTGAGGTGAACAAGGTTGTACCTCAAACCGGTCCCCTAGCCCGTCTTATTCGCAAGAGGGCGCCTGAGAGGCTGGCGAGCGTGGTGTAAAGCGCTGATGCGGCGTAGGATTCGGTTGCGAAGCCACCCCATCACCTTCAACCGCGAACGCCACGCCCGCCATGACCGATGATACGATTTCAGACCACTATCGAGAAGCAAGAATTCAACACAAATAAAACCTCTGCCTCGCGCTCGATCTCTTCATGCTTGATAGTCTCGTTTCGGAGGCTGATCACCTACCGCGTCTAATAGGCCGCTCGCGCCGGTTTCTTTGGACGCGGCACGACCGCGACTCCACGTTTCGGCACAGAAATGATCGGGAGTCACTCAATCTTTCTTCAACTTAACCCGTCTTATTCGTAAGAGTGCGCCTGAGGGGTAAAGCGCTGATGCGGCGTAGGATTCGGTTGCGAAGCCACCCCATCACCTCCAACCGCGAACGCCACGCCCGCCATGACCGACGATACGATTGCGCCCTTCTCGTTTCCAGCCGTTCACGCCAAGAAAGTCACAGCTGCCTTCGATGGTGGGCGCCTAACCTCGAACGGGGGCGTGATGCTTCTGGCGATGGCCGAGCGGCGTCTCGGTTTGGCCGACAATCTGGCCCGGGTGTTCCCGGATCGGCGCGATCCGACGCGGGTCGTGCACAGCCTGGTCGATATGTTCCGCGCGCGCATGTTCGCGATCTGCTGCGGCTACGAGGACGCCGACGACCTCGATCATCTGAGGTCCGATCCGGCATTCAAACTGGCCTGCGGTCGCCTACCGGACACGGGCCGGGATTTGTGTTCCCAGCCGACGCTGTCGCGGCTGGAGAATGCTCCGCGCCTGCGCGACGTGATCCGGCTGACCTACACTTTGGTCGACGCATGGATGGATAGCTACCCGCGCGAGCCGGCATCCGTCACGCTCGACATCGATGATACCTGCGACGTCGTCCACGGCCATCAGCAGCTCTCGCTGTTCAACGCTCATTATGACGAACGCTGCTTCCTGCCGATCCACGTCTACGACACGGAGAAGAGCCGGCCCGTGGCCGTCGTGCTGCGGCCCGGCAAGACGCCGGGCGGCGTCGAGGTGCGTGCCCATCTGCGCCGCCTGGTACGGCATATCCGGACGCGATGGCACAACACGCAAATTACGTTCCGTGGCGACGGGCACTATGCCCGGCCGGAGGCAATGGCGTGGTGCGAGACCAACGGCATCGACTACATCTTCGGTCTGTCCGGCACCAAGCCTCTCGCCAGAAAAGTCGACGAGGTCGCCGACGACATCCGCACCCGACGCGCCATCGAGAACCTGCCGGTTCTGCGTGGCTATACCGAGACGCGCCACAAGGCAAAGTCCTGGGATCGCGAACGGCGCACTGTCGCCCGTATTGAGGCGACGATGCTCGGCCTCGACATCCGCTTCGTCGTCACCAGCCTCGATGTCGGCTCGGCCGAGTGGATCTACGACAGCCTGTATTGCGCGCGCGGCCAAGCCGAGAATCTGATCAAGCTGCATAAGACGCAGCTCGCCTCCGATCGCACCAGCTGCCGTTCGGCGCTCGCCAACCAGGTCCGTCTCGTGCTCCATACGGCCGCTTATTGGCTGATGCTGACCGTACGCGACGCCATTCCCAAAGCCCGGGAATTGGCCGCTGCCGAGTTCGCGACGCTGCGTCTTCGGCTCTTGAAAATCGCCGCCCGTGTCGTCGAGACCACGAGCCGCATTCGCCTTGCGTTTGCCGCGGCATGTCCCGAAGCCGACCTGATCTGCGGCTTGCCCGGCGCGCTGCTGCCGCTCGGTCCTTGACCGGCGGGGCGTCCGCCCCCGTTCGCCCAACCCATCCCTCAAGCGCGTTGCAAAGTACCGGTCGTCAGGCGGCGAAAAGCCGAAGGCAATCCTGTGCGCCTCGTCAGACAAGATGTGCGGCCGCATCAATCGGGCCCAAAAGCCGCACTCTCACGAATAGGACGGGCTAGGTGAAATAGCTCAAGGAAGATCACCTGAGGCCTCCGTTGCCGGATTACTCGAACTCGATACTTCTTCGTCGCTTAAGGCGCTGCCTAACCGTTCCGGCGCCACCCTCCGCCTTGAGCAGCAGCACAACGGAATTCCCGTGTGGGGCCCGCAGATCGTTGCCGAGAGATCTGCTGATGGCACGAGAATTGTTGCCTTAAGCGGAACTGCCGCCTACGATCTAGGTCCGGCCCTGACCGCCAAGATCACCAAACAGCAGGCGCTTCAAAAAGCTAAGGAGATTGTGCTCTCCTCTGCTCCTACGCTTCGCGGGAGCAGCTACAAAAATGAAGAGGCCGATCTCGTGTATCTCGTTCAAAAGAATGGCGAGGTCCGGCTTGTGTACCGCACGTCGTTCTTTACAACTGTCCGGGACGGAACAGCAGCTCCACGCCCAACACGTCCTGTGTTGTTTATCGACGCTATCACAGGCGAAACGGTGAGTTCCTATGAAAACCTACAACACGCCCAAAAAGGAACGGGGCCTGGCGGAAATGCCAAGACTGGCCAATACACCTATGGAAGCGAAACCGTTCCGCCCTTCGAAGTGAACGAGCAGGGCAGCATCTGTCAAATGGATAGCCCAGATGTTTTCACCGAGCACATGAACTTCTCTGACGAAGGTACGAACGAGCCTTTTGCGTTTAGGTGTTACAACAACGCAGGGGATGATATCAATGGCGCGTTCTCACCGCTCAATGATGCCCAATTTTTCGGGAAGGTTGTTGTGGACATGTATAGGGACTGGTACGGCGTCAGTCCTTTGAAGCAGAAACTGCATTTGCGCGTACACTACTCCAAGAATAAGGACGGCGCATTTTGGAGTGGCAGCTCAGTGACGCTTGGCGATGGGAAAACGATGTTCTATCCTCTCGTGAGCTTGGATGTTGTTGCCCATGAAGTGTCGCATGGTTTCACAGAGCAGAATTCGAACCTCGAATATCAGTACCAGTCAGGTGGAATGAATGAGTCGTTTTCCGACATGGCAGGAGAGGCTGCCGAGTCCTATTACTTCCAGAAGTATGGCGATACATTCGGAAGATCGGGGCCTGACTTGACCGTGGGGGCGGATGTTACCCAAAAAGCTGGCACGTCCTTGCGATATATGTGCGACCCGCCACAGGATGGCGTGTCTATAGACCACGTCTCCAAATACTACGATGGACTGGAGGTTCACTATTCTAGTGGAATTTATAACAAGGTGTTTTGTATCCTATCGAAACGCTCTGGTTGGGATATCAGGAAGGCATTCCACACGTTTGTTGTCGCGAATCAAGACTACTGGACGTTGAACGCCACGTTTCAAAATGGTGCCGAAGGGGTGCTCCGCGCAGCGGATAAGCTGAAGTATCAAACCAAAGATATCGTCTTTGCATTTGATCAAGTAGGGATTAGTTGCGCGATGGCTGCATCCCAGGCCGCCGGGAAGTTGCTTGAAGACAAACCACATTGGGCCTGTGTCTCTGGCCGGGCCGCTGCCGGCTCGGTAAACTGATGGCGTATGGCTTCCCAGGCCCGGACCAGATCTCGTTCGGGCCCGAGGGATCTCCAGCGCATTGATTGGGGAAGAATCAGCGCCATGCAGCAAAAACTCCAGCGCTCCTTTCGGGTGCCGCGTGGAGTTGTCGTAGAGAGTGCGCGCTTCCAGGATGAGAAGCCTGTCATGACGGTTCGGGCGTCCGGAAATGTCGGCCTATGTCCATCGTGCGGGGTACGTCGTCCGCGCTTATGCGGCGTGAGCCACGTTCTGAGGTCGACAATTCCCAGGACATGCGCTTGGCGCGATGATCCGGCAGGCGGGCCAGCACGTCGGCGAGCCTAGCCTGTGGATAGATCTCGTGGAGCTTGGCCGTGCGATCAAGGTATAGATCGCAGCCGCATGCCCTCATCGGAGCCGGCGAAGGTTCAATTTCTTGGGCCCACGGAGGCGGCCTGTAGCTCGGGGTGGGCGCTCCGGGCAGGCCGGGCAGGACCGCCTTGTGCGGTTTGAAGGAGGATGAAGACATAGGCGCATGACTGACGACTGACCAGATGCCTATTTCGAAGGTTTCCCGACTTGAAGTCGTCTCGACAGGCGCTCGACGCCGTTGGACATTGGAAGAAAAGCAGCGGATCGTCAGCAGAGCTATGGCGGGCGACGTCTGGTGTCGGTTACGGCACGACGTAACGGGCTGTCGACAAGTCAATTGTTCACGTGGCGCCGGTTGGCGCGCGAAGGCAAGTTGAGCGGGGATGCCGCGCCGGTGCTTTTTCCGGTTGAGATCACGCCTGCGGCGGCTCCGATCTCGAGTGGCGCGTGAGCGTCATCTGGCGACCACGCACTGAGGGTTGATCTAGTCGGCTAGGAAGATCTCGTGGAGAGGTTTGTCACGAGGTCACCATGTCAAGAGCGAGTTGTAAGGATGGCGATAAGGATAGGCATACGCCTATCCTTGAGGACGGCTCCGACACGCTGCGGCGCGTCGAGATCATCACGGGGACCGGCCGACGACGGCGCTGGTCGACCGATGCGAAAGCGGCGATTGTCGCGGAGAGTTTTGCGCCGGGTGCAAGCGCTTCCGGGGTGGCGCGGCGACACGACATCAGCCCGAGCCTGTTGTTTCTTTGTAAGCGGTGTGTCTCCCGCACCTTGTTCGGCGTGAGCTGATCGGCAACATGCGAGCCGTGAACTGGTCCCGGTTGTCTGAACAAAACTTCCGCGTCGATAAGTGGAGCGTCTGCCGGGGTTAGGCCGCCGCGCGGAGCGGAGGAAGATCGAAGTAGGCTTGATCCGGGGTGCGGTCGTCAAGGCTCGAATGTGGGCGACGGCGATTGTAGAAGTCGAGATACCGGCCGATCGAGTTACGGGCCTCGCTGACGTTTTCATAGGCTCGCAGATAGACCTCCTCGTATTTGACGCTGCGCCACAGCCGTTCGACGAACACGTTGTCCCGCCATGCCCCCTTGCCATCCATGCTGATGGCGATGCCGTAGCTGGCAAGCAGACTGGTGAACGCCGCGCCCGTGAACTGCGAACCCTGGTCGGTGTTGAAGATTTCCGGCCTGCCATGACGAGCGAGAGCATCCTCCAACGTCCCGACGCAGAAGGCCGCCTCCATCGTGATCGACAGCCGCCACGACAGAACACGGCGTGTCGCCCAGTCCAGCACCACGGCGAGATAAACGAAGCCGTGCGCCATTGGAATGTAGGTGATGTCCATGGCCCAGACCTGGTTCGGCCGCGTGATCTCGATGCCGCGCAGCAGATACGGATAGATCTTGTGACTGGGCTCGGGCTTGGTGGTGCGCGGGCGGCGATAGAGCGCCTCTATCCCCATCCGCCGCATGAGCGTCTTCACATGCCGGCGGCCGATCTTGCACCCCTGCAAAGCCAGCAGGCCTCGCAACATACGCGAACCGGCGAAGGGATACTCCAGATGCAGCCGATCGAGACGCTGCATGATCTCGAGGTCGGCTGAAGAGACTGGACGCGGCAGATAGTACACGCTGCTGCGGCTGACCTTCAAAATCTCTGCTTGCTTGGTGATCGGTAGATCGTGTTCACAATCGATCATCGCTTTGCGCTCAGCCATCCCGCCTTGGTGAGCGCGCCTTCTAAAAAACTATGCGCGACGCTGCGCGCCCCCTGTGGGATAGAAACGGGCAACCGCTAGACTGCGGCCGGAAGGGAGCGGCCGATACGATTTTGGTGGCACGTGACCCCGTCAAAAAACCTGGTCCATGGGCTGTTGCGCACTTGAGAGTGGTGACGCCATCTCGGCGATCCCGTTTAGGAATTTGAATGAATTGCGCAGCCCAGCCCTTCCGCCGGAGTCAGGAGGAACTACAGATGAATCCCAAAAGATCGAAGTCGAAGGACGGCGGTAAGATGCCGATGGTGCACCCGAACGCGGCTGCCATCGACGTTGGCGCCACCATGCATATGGCGGCCGTTAGGGCAGATCGCGCACCGGAGCCAGTCCACAGTTTCGGTACCTTCACGGCCGATCTGCATCGGCTGGTCGACTGGTTTACGGAATGCGGCGTCGAGACCGTCGTCATGGAATCGACCAGCGTCTACTGGATTCCAATTTTCGAGCTTCTCGATGCCCGGGGATTTACGGTGTTTCTTGTCAACGCGCGGGATGCCAAGCACGTGCCGGGGCGTAAGACCGATGTCAGCGATGCGCAATGGCTGCAGCGGCTCCATTCATTCGGGTTGCTGCGGGCCAGCTTTCAGCCCAAAGGGCAGATTGCCGAGCTGCGAGCCTACGTGCGTCAGCGCGAGCGTCTGCTGGAGTACGCGGCCTCACACATCCAGCATATGCAGAAGGCCTTGACGGAGATGAATCTTCAGCTCCACCACGTCGTCGCCGACATCACCGGCGCGACCGGCCTGCGTATCATACGCGCGATCCTTGCCGGCGAGCGCGATCCCGAGGCGCTGGCGTGCTTGCGCCATTACAGTTGCCACTCCAGTGCCGAGACGATTGCGAAGGCGCTCACCGGGAGCTACCGCGCCGAGCATCTGTTTGCGCTCGAGCAGGCACTTGCGCTTTACGACACCTACCACGAGAAGGCATCTGCCTGCGACGCCCGGATCGAAGCCGTGTTGAAGGAACTGAGCAACCATCGCGGTCGTGGTCATGGACCAGCACCGCCGGCCTCGCTGCGTCGGAATCGAACCGATCAGGCGAACGCTCTAGCTTTCGACGTCCGCGAGGCGCTATTCGCGTTGCTGGGAAAAGACATCACCACGATCGACGGCCTCGGTCCTTACCTCTCGCTGAAGCTGATCGCTGAATGCGGTGACGACCTCTCCTCGTGGCCAAGTGCAAAGCATTTTACCTCCTGGCTAGGACTGGCGCCGAGCAACAAGGTCTCCGGCGGCAAAAGGCTCTCGTCCCGAACGCGCCGATCCGGCGGCCGGGCGGCGGCGCTTCTGCGCCTTGCTGCCGTCACCGTCGGACGCACCAATACTGCGCTCGGCGCCTTTTACAGGCGACTTTCATCGCGCATCGGTAAGGCCAAGGCAGTGACCGCCACGGCCCGCAAGATCGCAGTTCTGTTCTACAATGCTGTGCGATACGGAATGGACTATGTCGATCCCGGGGCCTCGTCCTACGAGACGCGCTACCGGACGCGAGTGGTCAACAATTTGCATCGGCGTGCCAAGGCATTCGGCTTCGTTCTCCAGCCCTTGGAGCCGAACGTCGGCGATGCTGTTTCTTAGGAATCGTTCTCCAGCGTCAGCTCTCCGATCTTGGCGTGCAGCGACTTCACATCGACCGCGGGCGTGGCCGGTGTCCCGCCTCCCGGTCCGAAAATATCGGAGGCGCCGCCCTCAAGCTGGGATTTCCAGGCCGTAATCTGATTGGGATGAACGTCGAAATGCTCCGCCAACTGGGCTATCGTGCGATCGCCCTTGACGGCGGCCAGCGCCACCTTCGCCTTGAAGGCCGGTGAGTGGTTCCGGCGCGGTCGTCTGCTCATGGTTTCTCCTGTTCACGGCGATTATCGCCGCTGTCAGGCAGAAATTCCACTTATCGTCCTGTCCAAATTTGTGGAGCCGGCTCTCCGTCATATACAGTAAGGTTCGCATATATGGTTGACCATATAGTTGACGCTTCAGAGCCACGGGGCCGGGTGGATATCCAGGTCGGAGCGGGGCGTCGGCGGCGGTGGAGCGCCGTGGTCAAGGGGCGGATCGTGGCGGAGTCATATGCGCCGGGCACAGTTGTGTCCGAGGTGGCGCGCCGGCACGACCTCTCACCGCAACACCTGTTTGCTTGGCGCAAGGCCGCGCGTGCCGGTCTGCTGAGCTTGCCGGCGGAGGATGCACCGCTCTTCGTTCCGGTGGTGTCGGAGCTTCGCCCCGCTGGGATGTGCGTGGAAGCGGCAACGCGGAACGGGATAACGATCAGCATCGAGATTGGCGATGCGGTAGTTCGCGCAGCGGCGGGGGTCGATCCGGCCTGGCTGCGCGATGTGCTGCGGGCCGTGAGGGCGACGACATGATCGCGGCTTCGGCGGGCGTGAAGATCATGGTCGCGACGCGGCCGGTCGACTTTCGTAAAGGTGCCGATGGTCTCGCCGCGCTGGTGCGCGAGCAACTCCACCATGATCCGTTCGCGGGAACGATTTTCGTCTTCCGTTCAAAGCGAGCGGACCGTTTGAAGATTTTTGCCTGGGACGGGTCCGGGCTCGTGCTGCTGTGGAAGCGGCTGGAGCATAGCGCGTTCCGCTGGCCGCCGATCAGCGATGGCGTGATGCGTTTGTCTGCCTCACAGCTCGCCGCGCTGATGGACGGCCTGGATTGGTCGCGCCTGCATGCCCGCGACATTGGTCAGCCGAGCGCAACGTCGTGAACCCTGTGACCAATTGAATCATGTCGGCTGCAGTCTTCCACAAGGGCCCGCGAATCAGCTTGAGTACCGGGCGTGAGCGAGACCACGGATCAACTTCCGACCGATATCGAGGCGCTGCAGGCGCTGGTTGCGGCGGCACGTGCGGAGCGCGACGCGGCGATCGCAAAGTGCGACGCGGCGATCGTCGAACGCGATCAGGCGCTGTCGCAAATGGATCGCCTTCAGCATCTCTTGCGCCAGCTGCAACGCGCGCAGTTCGGTCGCCGCTCGGAGAAGCTCGACCCTGAGCAGTTGCAGCTGGCGATCGAGGACATCGAGCAGGCCATTGCCGGCGATGAAGCGGTCCAGGACAGGAAGGACACGGCAGGCGCACGCCAGCGTGCTGAACGGCGCCGCGCCAGCCGTGGTGCGCTTCCGGCCCATCTGCCGCATATCGACGTCACGATTGCCCCGGAGGATACCAACTGTCCGTGCTGCCACACGCCTCTGCATGTGATCGGTGAGGAGACCTCACGGCGGCTCGACGTCGTCCCGGCACAGTTCCGCGTGATCGTCACCCATCGTCCCAAATATGCCTGTCGGGCCTGCACGGATGGCGTGGTTCAGGCGCCGGCACCAGAGCGGCTGATCAAGGGCGGCTTGCCGACCGAGGCGATGGTCGCCCATGTTCTGGTCGCCAAATATGCCTGGCACCTGCCGCTGTATCGGCAGGCTCAGATGCTGCTGGCGCAGGGTATCGACATCAAGCGCTCGGTTTTGGCGTTCTGGGTGGGCTATGCAGGCGCAGAGCTTCGTCCGCTCTGGCTCAGGCTGCGCGAGATCATTTTGACCGCGAACAAGATCGCGGTGGACGAGACCACAGCGCCTGTGCTCGATCCCGGCCGCGGCCGCACCAAGAAAGGCTTCTTCTGGGCGATCGCGCGCGACGATCGGCCGTGGGGCGGGGCCGATCCGCCGGCAGTGGCCTACACTTATGCGCCTGGTCGCGGCGCCGTCCACGCGCTCAAGCTGCTCGACGGTTATCGCGGCATCGTGCAATGCGACGGCTACACCGTCTACAAGACCATTGCCGACACCGCGCCTGACGCGGCGATCACGCTCGCCTTCTGCTGGGCTCATCTGCGGCGGCGCTTCTTCGACGTTGTCCAGGACGGTCCTGCTCCGATCGCGAGCGAAGCGCTCGAGCGTATTGCCGCTCTCTATGCGATCGAGAAGACGATCAGGGGCCGCAGCGCCGATGAGCGTCGTGCCATCCGCCAGGAGCGCAGCAAGCCGCTGGTGCTGGCGCTCAAGGCCTGGTTCGAGCAGCAACTCACCCGCGTCTCGGGCAAAGCGACAATCGCCGAGCACATCCGTTACGCCTTGAACCACTGGGTTGGCCTGATGCGCTTCCTTGACGACGGCCGCATCGAGCTCGACACAAATATTGTCGAGCGAAGCATCCGTCCTCTTATCCTCAACCGCAAGAACGCACTGTTCGCGGGGCATGATGAGGGCGCGGAGAACTGGGCCTGCATCGCTTCGCTGATTGAGACCTGCAAGCTCTGCGGCGTGGAGCCGCAGGCCTATCTGACCGACGTCCTCACCAGACTCGTCAACCTCTGGCCGGCCTCGCGTCTGGACGAACTCATGCCCTGGGCGTGGAGCGCCGAGCAAGCTAAAAGCCTCGCCGCTTGATGAACTCGCTTCCTGGATCGCGACCGCTCCAGCCGGCCTCGTCGCCGCCGGCTCCGTGTGTTCCGACAACGTCAACAACCCGTCGCGCACGGCCTTGCGCCAGGTCGACAAATGCTGCGGCGATAGACCGTGGCGCCGCGCGACGTCCGAGACGATCGCGCCGGGAACAAAGGATTCCGCGACGATCCGTCCCTTGACCTCGCCGCTCCAGCGCCGCCGAACCCGTAGTTCCGATGCGTCGACAACACGCCCGATCATATATGCAAACCGTCCTCTTCAAGACGGAACGCATATTGCCGGTCTGCTCAACAGCAACAAGGTGCGGGAGACACGCCGCTTACGTTTCTTTGGCGTCGTCAGACAACGCGGGCGAAGCTCGAGGAGCATGGAGGCATGCCATCAGGCTTTGTGCCGGTCGCAATCACCGACTGTGGAGGCAAATTGCCGCTATGCGAGGAGCAGGGAGCGATTGAGATCGAGGTCGGCGCAGTTCGCATCCGTGTCATGGGAACGGTCGACCGGCGAGCACTCTGCGAGGTGCTTGCGGCAGTCGGGACGGTCGGCCGATGATCGGGCCCCGCGCTGGGTTATCGATCTGGATCGCGACGCAGCCGGTCGATTTCCGTCGCGGCATGGACTCGCTGGCGATGCTGGTAAGCGAGGCGTTTGGAGCCGATCCGTTCGACGGCGGGCTGTGGGTGTTTCGATCCAAGCGCCGAGATCGCGTGAAGATCCTGACCTGGGACGGAAGTGGCCTTGTTCTCTACTACAAGAGAATCGAAGGGCAGTTCAGCTGGCCTCCGATCAAGGAAGGCGTCATGCCGCTATCTCATGCTCAGCTCTCGGTGCTGCTCGACGGCTCGGACTGGAAGCGTGTGCCGATGCGGGTTGTGGATCAACCAACACGAGCTGGTTGATCATCATCAAGAGTAGTTCGTCATTCATGCAGAGCTGTAGTAGAACGCGCTGCATGATTGATTTGCCTTCCGATCGAGCATTGCTCCAGCAAGCCGTGACGGCACTGTCGTCACGGCTTGCCGTGGTGTCGGCGGAATGCAGCACGCTGGCGGCCGAGCGTGATGTGGCGATCGCCCAACGCGATGCTGCAGTCCAGGAGAACGACAAGCTCCTGATGATCCTGTCCCAGTACAAGCGCACGATCTTTGGTCCCCGCTCCGAGACACTGGATCCCGGACAGCTGTCTCTCTTCACCATCACGGCGCAGGCGGCAGGTGCCGCCGCCAACGACGACGGGACCGGAGGCAGGCTGCCTGATGGAGCGGAAGGCCGTAGCAAGCGACCGGCGCGACGCAACCGGGGGAGGCTTCCGGAGCATTTGCCGCGCATCGACGTCGTGATCGATATCGAGAGCCACATCTGCCCCTGCTGCGGCGAGCGGCTGCACAAGATCGGGGAGACCGTCAAGGAAGCCTTCGACGTCATTCCGATGCAGTACCAGGTCAAGCGCATTGTGCGTCCGCGCTACGGCTGCCGGGGATGCCGCCAGGGTGTGCTGCAGGCACCGGCGCCGGCCCAGGCGATCGACGGCGGGATGGTGACGGAAGCCTTGCTGGCCCACATCGCGGTGATGAAATACGGCTACCAGCTGCCGCTGTATCGGCAGGAACAGATGTTCGCCGCGCAAGGCATCACGCTTGACCGGCAGACGCTGGCCTCATGGATGGGCCGCGCCGCCTGGTGGCTGAAGCCGCTTCACACGCTGTTGCGCGACACAGTGATGTCCTACCCGCGGCTGTTTGCCGACGAGACGCCACTGCCGGTTCTCGATCCCGGCCGTGGCAGAACCAAAGTCTGCCAGTTCTGGGCGATCGCCACCGATGACCGTCCGTGGGGCGGCCCCGCGCCGCCGGCGGTGGTCTACATGTTTGCCGAGGATCGCAAGGCGATCCGCGCCAAGCAGCTGTTCGGGGATTACCACGGCATCCTGCAGGTCGACGGCTATGCCGCCTACAAGGGCCTGATCAAGAACGGCGGCCGTCTGGTGCTGCTGGCGTTCTGCTTCGCGCATGCGCGGCGGAAGTTCTGGGACGTTCACGTCGCGACGAAGTCGCCGATTGCCGCGGAAGCGCTGCAACGGATCGCGATGTTCTACGCCATTGAGGATCGCATCCGCGGTCTGCCGGCGGCGCATCGGGCTGCGGTGCGGCAAACCGACACCAGGCCGCTGATCGAGGACTTCAAACCCTGGCTCGAGGCGCGACTGCTGGAAGTCTCGAAGAAGTCCGGTCTGGGCAAAGCCATCCGCTACACCCTCAACCATTGGGACGGCCTGACGCGCTTCATCGATGACGGACGCATTGAAATAGACAGCAATACGGTCGAGCGCAGCATCAAGCCGATAGGCCTGGGAAAGAAGAACTACTTGTTCGCCGGCAGTGAAGGCGGCGCCGAAACATGGGCCATTCTCGCCTCGCTCATCAACACGGCAAAGCTGCAAGACATCGACCCGCGACACTATCTGACCGATGTTCTCGAGCGCATCGTCTCCGGACGTACAAAGATCAATCAGCTGCACATGCTGTTGCCGTGGAATTGGAAGGCCGAGCGCGACAGTTCGCTGGCAAAGCTCGCCGCCTGATCAGTTCGACGGCAAGGACTCTGGAACTTCCTGCGCATCGCTGGTGTCGTCATAGATCTCCTCGCGGATCACGCGCAGCGTCATCTCGTGCAGATAAACTTGCAACGCCCTCTCCAGCTCGGTGAACTCCGGCAACAGAACTTTGTCGACGAAGCCTCGGGACGCACGGATCACCACCGTGTTGCGTCGTTGGCGGTGATAACGAAACGGCCGCAGCCCGTACCGGCGGCAAAGCGCCAAAAACAGGTGCCGCGACCATTGGTCAGGAAGTGAGAATTGCTGCTCGATCGGCGGATCGTGGCGAGCGAGCTCCGCGACCCGGGCACGCACCCGCTGTAGCGCAGCTTCCGCCGCAAGGCGCTCACCGGCAGTTCCGGCACCCGCGAACAACGCCTCGATCTTCCGAAGCTTCTCGCGCAGCTGCGATTCGCTGGTCATTCTGATCCCCGTTGCCCGCTCCGAACCGGGATCACCCCATCACCGCGCGCCGGCAGCGTCAATCATCCAGACCGCGCTATCCAGAGCATTCCGCGCAAGTCAAGCCCAGGCGCCAGTGATCCTCTCGTGACGCTCACAGTGGCGCGCCACAACCGGGGTCTTCACCGCCTGCGCAATGTGCAAGGGCCGGCATTATCGAGATCGAGCTTGGCGGCGGCGCGAGCGCGTTGACCGGGGCGTGGACACGGAGGCGCTGCAGCGGGCTCTTGAGCTTCTGAGACGGCGATGATCCCGATCCCGAGCGGCGTCAGGGTCTGGATCGCCCGGGCACACCGACATGCGCGGGTACGACGCGGGCCAGATCCTGCTCGTGGTGGCCAGCCCAATGCAGAAAGCGGAGAAACGTTCGAATGTAAGAGGTCGCCGCCGTGCGAGTGGCGGAGGTCGCCGAGAGCGACAGCCGATACTCGACGGCGGCAAGGACATGCTCCGCCGTCAACGTCTCGAGGTCTTGGCCGGGGTGGCGATGGCGGAGCCAATCCAGAAAGCGCCGCGCGCCCAAGAGAATGCCATCGCGGGACCTTGGCTCAAGGCCTCGTACCCTGCTTAGATAGTCCGAAAAGAAGCTCAAAAGCGGAGCGTCCGGATCATCGACTACACTGGGCGCCGAAGCAATGAATCGTTCGGGCGCCACTCGCCGCGCGTGTTGAAGCGCGGACACTGCCGCAATCCGCGGAGAGTCCGTGGTGAACGAGTGTAGATAGCAATCGACGATAGCTTCGCCGATCGGCCCCGAACCGCAGTGTGCTGCAGCAAAATGGCTGAACCGCGCAATCCGGCTCAGATAGAGCTTAGCGGATGTTTGCTTGTAACCGAGCGAGAAAAAGTGCCCCGCGATGCGATCCATCTCGGCGCCGAGCGCTCCGTTACGAAGGCGCTTGAGCACCCCGCGATACGAAAAATAGAACTCGAGCATTGTGCCCCTCTGGCGTTGCGGCGCAGGGGGATCCCGCGTCCGCGCAAGAGGCACGAAAATATTATGTGGCGGAGGAATCCAGGCCTGGCCCGCCCTGGCTGGCGTTAGGGCGTCTCCGCCACATAATCGCGTCCGACACATAAGAACGGTTGGACGAACCCGCTCCGCGGGAGGGTATCCGCGTTGAGTGCGGCGTATCCCCCTTGAAGCCAGCCCGTGTCTCTGACTGACCGGGCACCACCCGCACAGCGACGTAATCCACCCGATTTCATCAGCGCTTGCCCCTGACAAGATGGTGTTGCTGCCCGCGCGCAGCGTTCCTCTTGTCAAGGAGTTCGCTATGACCTCGCTTCGGTTACGCATGATGGAAGATATGCAGGTCCGCAACCTGTCGCGACACACGCAGGATTCGTATTTGCTGCAGGTTTCGCAGTTCGCTCGGCATTTCGCTAAATCGCCGGCTTTGCTCGGCCCGGAGGATATCCACGCCTACCAGGTCTATTTGACGAACGAGAAGAAGCTGGCGCCGCGCTCGGTGCAAGTGACCGTCGCAGCGCTTCGATTTCTCTACCGCGTCACGCTCGGCCTCGATTGGGATTTCGACCGGATCATTCCGTGCCCAAAGGCGCCAAAGACACTGGCCGTCATTCTCAGCCCCGAGGAGGTGCTGCACTTCCTTGGCTGCATCGAGAGCTTCAAACACCAGGCGATCCTGACGACATGCTATGCCGCCGGCCTACGTATTTCCGAGGCGACCCGGCTGAAGCCTGAGGCTATCGATCGCCAGCGCATGGTGCTGCGCGTCGAGCAGGGCAAGGGACAGAAAGACCGCTACGTCATGCTGTCGGCCAGGTTGCTGGAGGTGCTGACGGACTATTGGCGCGCCGTGCGACCAACCGGAACATGGATGTTTCCCGGTGCCGTTGCTGGAGAACCGATATCGACAAGCGCCGTGGATGCCACCTGCCGCCAGGCACATCGGATGTCGAAACTCTCCAAGCCGGTAACACCTCATTCCCTGCGGCACGCATTTGCGGTGCACCTGCTCGAAGCTGGAACCGATCTCCGCACTATCCAGCTCCTGCTCGGCCATCGCAGCCTGTCAACGACCGCCCAATATCTGCGGATCGCCACCAACAAGGTTTGCGCAGCGACGAGCCCGCTTGAACTGCTGCCGCGTCCGATCCCCAAGGCTTCCTCGCCACCAACGCCCGAACATTTCTGACGGCCAGTCTCATGGCCCGCTCAGGTCCGGAGGTCGCGGATATATTCCGTCGCTACGGTGCTGCCTGGCGAGAGCAGCACTGGGCCTCGCTATCGACCGAACGACGCGCAGCTATGACTGCCGTCGAGCGCTGCCGAACTTCAGCGCTCGGAGGCCATGTCGAACAGTGCGACCGCTGCGGTGAACGACGGATCGCTTACAACAGCTGCCGTTCCCGCAGTTGCCCCAAGTGCCAGTGGCTCGCCCGAGCGGAATGGATCGAGGCTCGGCGGGAGGAGCTTCTCGATACGCAGTATTTCCACGTCGTCTTCACGGTTCCCGACGAGATCGCCGCGATTGCCTTCCAGAATGCCAGCACGGTCTACAAGATCCTGTTCCACGCGGCCGCCGAGACGTTGCGCACCATCGCTGCCGATCGGCGACACCTCGGCGCGGAGATCGGGTTTTTCGCGGTGCTTCACGCCTGGGGGCAGAATCTTAGCCATCATCCCCACCTCCACTGCGTCGTGCCCGGCGGCGGGCTTTCGCCGGATGGGAGCCGCTGGATCGCGTGCCGTCCCGGCTTCTTCCTACCAGTCGCCGTGCTCTCCCGACTCTTCCGGCGATTATTTCTCGAAGGCCTGCAAAGGGCATTCGAGGCCGGTGAGTTGCGATTCTTTTCGTCATTGGAACGGCTGCGCGATCTCGTTGCATTCCGGCGCTCTCTGGATCCCGCCCGCCAGGTCAACTGGGTGGTATATGCCAAGCCACCCTTCGCGGGCGCTGAGCAGGTTCTGGAATATGTCGGACGCTACACACACCGGGTGGCAATCGCCAACAACCGGATCGTCGATATCGAGGATGGCAAGGTACGCTTCCGGTGGAAGGACTATCGCAACGAGAACCGGCAAAAGGTGATGACGCTCGACGCCGCGGAGTTCATCCGGCGTTTCCTCGTCCATGTCTTGCCCGAGGGATTTCAGCGCATCCGTTATTACGGTTTCATGGGCAACCGCTACCGCAAGCAAAAGCTCGCCCGCTGCCGCGAACTCCTCGGAATGCAGCACTCCGATACTCCGGTGAATCTGAAGGAAGGGCACGATTATCGCGACAAGGTCGAGGAGCTGACCGGGGTTTCCCTGCGGGAATGTCCCTTTTGCCGTCAAGGGCAGATGGTGTGCATCGAGGTGCTCGCGCCGGTTGCGTCACAAGACCCACCGTTTCTGGACACTTCATGACGGTCGGGATTTTTCAATCATTGATCATCGTTCGTTCTATCTGCCAAGGTAGACAGCAGGCATCCTATTGTCACGCCTCCGGCATCGAGCGCTCCAGGCGCGGGCGTCGCCGGTCTTTTCGACCGGGAGACCATATCTTGATTAGAATGTTTCACCATCCAGACCGCATCCAGCATGTCCCCGAAGCCTCAGCGACGGCACTGTCCGTGGGGATGCGGCATCCAATTTCCATAGCGGCACCGGCGCGCTAGGCGGCTTCGTCCAACACGTTTTTAGATTACCGGCGCACTCACACCGACGCACTTTGAAGCTTCGGTGCCGGGCCGCCAATCTAAAAACGCTCTCTATTTTGTTGCGCGCAACATAACCGTATGCTGGCGATCTCTACATCTTCCGGGGTCGCCGCGGCGACCTGGTCAAGATCCTCTGGCATGTCGGGCTGGGCATGTCGCTCTACGCCAAGCGCCTGGATCGCGGCAAGTTCATATGGCCTTCGGCGTCGGACGGGGCGGTATCGATCTCAGCAGCTCAGATGGCCTATATGCTGGGATCGACTGGCGGAATCCGCAACTGAGCTGGCGACCGCGGAGCGCGGGCTGATCCAGGAAAATCTGCGCCTGCCGGCATTTTAGGGAGTCCCAACGCCTCCAATCTGTGATTCACATGCGTCGCATGGATGCCGACCGCGACGCTGTTCCGGATGACAGTGCCGCGCTGAAGAAGGCGCTGGCAGTCGAGGGTACGTGACACGCTGAAGCGGTTTATGCGCGCGGGTCTGGCATGGCACCCGTCCCGGAAGCGATAAGCGACGCCGGGCTGGAGCAACTGCTGTACGGGGTGCCTGGCGTGAAGCCGGGTCGCCGCAAGGTGGCCGAGCCTGACTGGTCCGTTGTTGCCCGCGAGCTCAAGCGCAAGCATGTGACCTTACAGGTGCTGCGGGAAGAGTACATTGCGGACCATCCGAACGGGTACCGATACAGCCGTTTCTGTGACTTGTTCCGCAACGGCCATGCCGGTAAGGCCGGCGATGCCTTCACGAGCCTCGCCGGCGGGTAAGTAAGTGGAGTGTGGGGTGTGTCAGCATTTTCTTCCCTTATAGTGGGAATAGTCCGAGCCTCTGATGTTGGTGTGTATGATCGGCTCGCGCTTGGGGGACGCAGGCGTTGCAACGCGATCGAGCTTCTCGAGGATCGGGTAGTTGCGAGCCTGGATCTCAATCGCACGCAGCGCGGCCGCCTCGAGTGGGCGGCGGCGATCAAGGTGAGACCTCGCATTGCCTCGCCCTAATTGTTACCGGATGCTGAGCCGTTGCCTCACGTAAATTGCTCCCTTGGATCGGGAACGAGCGGGGGCGAAGATGGGATGGCTAAGCATGGCAACGCGGAAGGAACTGACGGCAGCAGCAGGCGCGCGCTATCGGCGTTCGGATCGCGCGAAGAAGGCGCGGATATTGGACGAGTTCGTCGACATCACCGGATACCATCGCAAGCATGCGATGCGACTACTTCGAGGTCAGGAAGACGCACGCCCAGACCGACGGGACGTCGAGTCTATAATGAGGCAGAACACGACGCGCTCGTGCTCCTTTGGGACGCGTCAGACCGGATCTGCGGGAAGCGGCTGAAGGCGTTAATGCCTGCGCTGATTGAGGCGATGGAACGGCACGGCCACCTCGACCTTGCCCCCGAGATCCGCGCCAAACTTTTGGCGATGAGCGCTGCGACGATCGACCGCGCCTTGGTGCGGATCCGAAAGAATTAGGTCGCAAGCGCCGGCGGCATGCGACGCACTCGTTGCGTCGCAGTGTTCCAATACGGACGTCGGCAGATTGCAATGATCCGGCGCCGGGATTCGTCGAGGCCGACCTTGTAGCGCATAGCGGTCCATCTGCGCGCGGCAGCTTCATCCAGACCCTCGTGCTCACCGACATTGCTACCGGCTGGACGGAGTGCGCTCCTCTGATCGTGCGCGAACAGACGCTGTTGAGCACCGTGCTGACGGAATTGCGCAAGCAATTGCCTTTTGCGCTGCTCGGCCTCGATACTGACAATGATACCGTGTTCATGAACGAGACGCTGAAAGCCTACTGCGAGGCGGCCACATCGTCTTCACGCGTTGCCGGCCCTACCGAAAGAATGACCAAGCGTTCATCGAGCAGAAGAACGGCGCCGTCGTGCGCAGGATGGTCGGCTATCGTCGGTTCGAGGGCCTGGAAGCGGCCAAGCTGCTGGCCGAACGCTATCGATCGGCGCGGCTGCTCGTGAACTTCTTCCAGCCCTCGTTCAAATTGATAGCCAAGCAGCGCGACGGGGCGCGTGTGCGCAAGACATACAGCGCGCCGGCAACACCACACCAGCGCTTGGCCGCCGACGCGCGCACGCCCGACGTGGTTCGCGCCCATCTCCAAAAAAATCTATGCCACTCTCGACCCGGTCGCGTTGTTGCGCGATATCCGCGGCGCGCAGGGACGCCTCGCGGCGCTTGCGGATACCCAGCCAATCGTCAATCCTGCTGCGGCATCGCAATCGATTGATCTCTTTCTGGCAAGTCTACGAACCGCCTGGAAGGACGGAGCTATGCGACCGACGGATCGGCCAATCGTGAAAGCGAAGAGAGGCCGGCGCCGTCCCGACCCGCTCATCAGGGCAACGCCGGACTTGCGAAAATGGTTTGAAATCGAACCCTGGCGGACTGGCAGCGAACTGCTCTCCCGGTTGCAGGTGGAATATCCTGGAGCCTATCCGAACAAGCTTCTTCGAACGCTTCAACGTCGACTTAAATCTTGGCGCAGCGAGCAAGCGAACGCGTTACTGTTCGTTCCTACGGAGGAAACGCTTCCGGGGTATGAGGTCACAACACCCCAATGCTGTGCCAGGTGCCAGCGGAGGAGGCCGGGCGCTCCGAAACCCCGGCCATCTCCGCACCCGGCCTCCTCCTCAACCCAAGCCGGGAGCAAAATAAATGAGGCAGCCGATCTCACTCGGGAGCATCGATATGTGAGGCAATACGTCTTCCCACCCAGATCGTCGCGCTATAGCTGCGGCACATCGCTCCCGACATGCGCGTCACGAACGTCTCTCACGTGACCGAGGACGATGTGGCCAGGGCCGAGGCATCGGTGCGGAACCAGGAAGCGGCGGAATTTCCGGACTATTTGGCAGCGCGCTGGCAACCATGGGAAAGCGTGGTGTCGCACCCGAAGACAATGCTGAAATGCAGGAGCGGCTCGTCGACGCGATGGGCGTACAGTTTCAAACCCGCTTGGACGGGCGACTGGCCGAGCATGGTCTGACAAGCGATGCCGATGCCGAGTGGGTGCTCGGCGCCCAGATACGCAACGAGATCGCCCGCGAGATCAAAAGCGCGGTCATGCACCAGGTGCTCGGGAAACTCGGCCTTGAGCTATGAGCGCCCTCGGACTGAAGGGCCCGACGATCCGCTTAGCCGGTCACAAGGTCAAGACAGTCATCGATCCTTTCGAGGACGGGCGTGTCTGCATGAAGCCATTCGGCGAATGAGCTGCCGTCAACTGCCGGTCGCGCGGTCCGTGCGGACGATCACGGTAAAGATGCGCGATCAAAGCGAAGATTCGTATACCGCAATTCATGCGTTCGCGTCCCGCGGCGGCCATTGAAGTCATTGGTCAACGACACATTCATAGGCCGGACGAATAGATGGCGAGCAGACCGAAATCTCAAGTGGCTCTTGTGAAACGTAGGCTATCGATATCCGTCCCCCGCGATCGATAGGACCCTCGCAGCATCATACTCGAATCCAGATCGCGAAACATGCTGTAATTCCGTCGGATCCATTGATGCAGCTCGGTAGACCAGTCCTTCTCGTTGCGCAGATATCCAGTGAAGGAAAAGCTAAGCCGGTCTATATATCTCTTGAGGAACAGCGAAAGTGCGGGAATCCGAAGCACCCGCTCGCCATCCATCGCTTCAGGTAATCCGCCGCGTAGCACGAATTCATTGTGGACGGTGACCAGCGACGCCGGCGGAATTCGCCGCCGCAGCATTTCATAACCGCGAAAGGAGATACGGTCAGCGCTCGCGACGAAGAGGATGATAGGAACGACATAGCAGCGCGCCGTCTCCTTCATGAAGCCGATCTCCTCGCACATCTTGAAGAATTCGTCGAAGGCGTGAAAGCCGAGATCGATTACCTTGGGTACCCGATCGTGGATGATAAGAGGATCCATCAGCTGCATCTTGCCGTAAGTGTCGATCACATCCGCGGTCTCCGTGATGTTGGGGAGGTAGTCGAGCAATGACGGCTCTTTCAAGTTGACATCAAAGGACAGCGCTGTGCCGTTTTTCAGCAGCAAGAACTCGCTCATGGCCCGAGCGATGAGGGTTTTACCGACCTGCGGGCTAGGAGAGCAGATGATGTAGATGGGGGTCGCTAACATAGCCAGCAGATCAATTTCGTTCCGTACGTGGGCCCGATCTGAGCCCACCGAATGTGCGACTACTTCTCGCCGGCCCGGGTGCCAGACTTGGCGCCGGCCAATTCCGTCAAGTTGATGCGATCAAATTCGCTCCAGACATTTGCCAGCCAGTGCCGGACATAGCCGCGCAGCACGAAGGAGTTGTTCGCGGGCTCATCGTTCCTCCCCTTGTTTGCGACGAAGTCTAGGAATGGGACGGATGCGACTTCCACCTGCTCATAAGCCATCTCGTTAAGCTTCGGTATGACCAACTCAGTCGCATGTTTGATGCGGTGAAAATAGGAATTATAGGTCGCTTGATCCCACTGGAAGAATTGAGTGTCGTTGATGAAGTTCTTGACCAGGTAGTACTTTGCGCCGCTCATGAAGGTCGCGGTTTCCGCGATCTCGTCTAGCGAAGCGATGGATGATCCCAGGATATGGAACACGGCAAATGTGATCTGGCCAGACCGTGCCGAGTCCAGAAATCCGATGTCGCGCAAGGAAGCCAACGCAGAGGACAGTAAGCCTGCGCGAGCATCGATGACAGTGACGGACAGCCCTGAGTTCAGGGTATCGAAGATTTTCATCTGGTCCGCCGTCGTCGTCATGTCGACGATCTGGGTGATCTCGGGATAAAATCGCTTCAGCGTTCCCCGCGGCGACTCCGTGTCGAATGCGCGTGTTTGCACGTTGTTTACGCTGAAGTAGTCCAGTAGCGTTCGTGATACGGTCGTCTTGCCGACTCCTCCCTTGTCCGCACCTACCACAATTACAACTGGTTTCACCATGAAAACATCTCCTGAGACACTCGCTGTTGCCGCGCGCAAAGTGCGCAATCGGCGCGTCTCTGCTTTGGGTGTGAACATGGCAGAAAGAAGGGGCAATGAACCTTCGATGCGAGAGCTCTGCAACCGACGAACGTTTTCAACATTAAGCGAGTGACGTCGTGTGACGATGCGGGCCCGAGAATGGGTAGTAATCACTTGTACCGGTGATCTACGTGAGGTTTGTGGACAGCTGGAATGCGCGCCGCCAAGAACCAACTGCCTGCCTGTGGTGATCGTTGCATTGCCATAGGTTATCTATCGACGCCGTCGCTGCCGCTTCTAATTTACATGAAGCGACCGAATCTTACGTAGCGTCAGATTGCGAGCTCGATGAAAGCGCAAATCGAGGCGGTCTCGAGCGGCCACATGGTAACTGCCCAACGAGCGAATATCTCCGCGAGCCAAGGCGGGTGGCTAGACGCACTCTGCGCGCAAGAGCGAGGCGCTTGCTAAGCGCCTGGGCTGCTAGAAAGTTAATTGGGGGGCGCCTTCGGGGCGGCGTCTAGCTGCTCGGCGCCTGGCGGGAGTGTGGTCCTTTGTTCTTCCATTTGTCCTTGTGCTTGGTGGGATCAAGCACCATCATCGAGTCACTTACCTCAAGAAAGCCCAACGCTGCTGCGCGGGCTTTCGCTTCCGGATTGGAAGAGTGGGAGAGAACGAGCGGTTCGTGCCGTCGATCCGGAGCTGATGTTCAAGCAAGATATCGCCCGCGTTATCGACAAGCGGATGAGTAACCCGGAAAGCTATTGTTGAGGTGATTTCATCTCGCCCAGGAAATTTTTCGCGCCAATCATTGTTGCCCTCGAACAGCTCACTCATGCGACTTCCGGGTTCCGTTCTCAGGAGCCCGACGCTCTTGTTCCCAAGCTGATAGCTGAAATATCGCGCTTTCTCCGAAATTGACTTCATGCCGAAGCGAAACGCAACGTCCGCTGTGCGTTGAGCCTTTCGGGACACCCAGCTAGAGTATCGCTGCGGATTAGCAGCAATATCCTCTATGTCTCCTCCATAAAACTCTGCCAGCTTGTGCTCGAATGAAGATCTAGAGATCTCAACCGGTGGCTCGTCAACCAGCGCGTATGGCGGGACTGCCGTCGAAGATGGATCAGAGGAGAAACTCGATGGCGCCGAATTCAGGGTAGAGAATATATCCGCGAACCTTTGGCTATCCGCGTAGGCGTACGGGTCGCGCTCATTCTCACTTCATCGGGCTCGGAAGCACGTTGGGTATTGGATAAATTGTTGGTACGCTGAAACATGACACTTCCTATTTGTATCGACGACATGAGGGTCGCGGGGGCTGCCGCCGATTGAGATTCCGCGCTCATAGTAAGCCTAGCTGTCGGCAAGATGACAGCTAGGCCTCAAGACTTCGCCATTCCGATCCGCTCTTGTTCGCTGCGCTATCTCGAACGAGCCAATGCGTGCCGGCCGTCCGCCTGCGGTGCTGGGTCGGCGTCGTCGACCTCCCTCTTGCCTTCAAGGGCGAGAGACAGTTTGAAATTGTTGCGCAGCATCGGGTTTGCGGGTTCCGCTGCGAGAGCTTGGCGGTATAGTTCTTGGGCCTCCTGATGTCGGCCCTCGTGATCGAGAACAACTGCTTTGGCATTCAATGCGCGCAGGTCGCCAGGGGCTGCCAATAAGACGCCGTCGAGCAACTCTAGCGCATCATTCGGACAGTTGCGTGCCAGCAGGGCTCGCGCAAGAGGAATCGCCGCATCGATGTTGTTCGGCTGTTGCTTCAATGTATCGCGCAGAGCCCCTTCATCAGGATCCCGGCTGAGGGTGTACGAAATGCGCTGGCGCACGGCAGGGTCAATCTCTTTGCTGCCTGCGAGGTCTGATATGGACGTCTGCTGCGGTGAAACACCCGATCTATCCGAGATAGCGCAACCCGCGAGCAGCACAACGGCGAGCATTGCGAGCAGAGCTGGCCACGCCCCCGGAAGAATGGAGCACAAGCGCCTCCGGCCCCTGATCTCATTTGAATTCATAGGCTTTCTCATGACGAGCTGCTGTAAACTGTTAACCCGCAGCGGGAAGGAGCCCGCCACGTTCCGGGGAAGGGACCCTGTCCTTGGAAGCTGGAAGCTTAATGGATCCAATCGGTTGAACCGTGAAATCCGCGGCGAGATCTTGATAGGATAGGACGGGCAGGTCGATCCCGTTGCGCGTGAGAAAGCCACGCACGAAACGCCGGATGTCCATCGATCCAAGAATGACAGGCTGACTCTTACTTTGTGCGATGGTCGAATGGATGTGACGGAACTGTGCAAGCAGCTTCTCGCTCTGCCATTCATCCAAAACGAGGTATGGGCCGACAGCAGTTTCGCGCACCGCGCCGCGCACAATTTCCTCGCTCTCGCGCTCAATGATAAAGGCGGCCACAACACGATGAGCATTAGCATAGCGAAAGCAGATCTGCCGCTTCAGAGTAGCACGAACATATTCAGTGAGCAGGACGGCGTTTTGCTCGCGTTCGCTCCACTCTGCCAGCGCCTCCAGGAGCAAGCGGGTGTTGCGGATGGGGATGCCCTCATCGAGCAGCCGGCGCAGGACCTCGGCGATCCGAGGGACGGTGGCCGTACGCAGCACCTCCTTCACCAAGTCGGGGTATTCCTGTTCCATCCGGGCGAGCAATTGGCGGGTCTCCTGGATGCCGACCAGGCGCTGTGCATAGCGTGTCAATGTCGAATGGAGACGTAAGGCAAGAATCTCGCTCGGTCGGTGATATCCGATGCCGGCTGCTTTGAGAGCGGCTGCATGCCGTTCTTCGATCCAGACCCGATTTGTCTCCGGGTCTTGCCGAAAGGGGAGGCCGCTCAATTCGATGTTTGCCAAATCGTCATTGAGCACCAGTTGGGTCGGATCGATCACATCGCGTTCAACTGGCACACTGTCGACATCCACCCTGAATTGCGACGTGGACAAGTTCTGCCCAATCTGGGCCGGTATGCGCGGAACGGTGATGCCAAGATCCGCCGATACCAGTGTTGAAACACGCGCAATGCACTGTTCCAGCTCGTCTTTGTCAATCGAATGCGTCAGGTTCGGTGCAAGAAATAAAGCAATCGGAAGTGCTTCCGCATGCACGGCTTGCTTCTGAGGCGGCGCAGGGGCCGGCGCCGAAGCGACGCCGTCAGCGCCTGTCTTAACGGCAGCCTTGTCAGCTTTCGCGCCGACCTTGATATAGCTTGCCGCAGCAAAAAGAACAGCCAGGGTGACGAACGGCGGCAAAGGGAAGCCTGGAACGAGCCCCATGAATACCATAACGCAGGCGGCTAATCTAAGCGCTTGCGTGCTCGCGGTGAGTTGGTGAACGATATCGGCGCCGAGTTTGAGCTTGGAAGGCCCGTTCACACGCGTGACGATGGTTGCGGCCGTAATTGACAGCAGCAACGCCGGAATCTGTGAAATAAGTGCATCACCAATCGTGAGGAGGGTGTATTGATGCAGCGCTTCATCGAGCGACATACCCTTGGAAAGCAGACCGATGCTGATTCCGCCGAGCATATTGATGCAAATGACGATCAGTCCGGCGATCGCGTCGCCCTTCACGAACTTCATGGCGCCATCCATGGCGCCATGAAGTTGGCTCTCTTGTTCCAGCGCGGCGCGCCGGCGACGTGCTTCGTGTTGATCGATATGGCTGTTGCGCAATTCGGCGTCGATCGCCATCTGCTTGCCCGGCAGCGCGTCGAGTGTGAAGCGGGCCGACACCTCTGCGACACGCTCGGCGCCCTTGGCAAGAACCATGAATTGAACCATGGTCACGATCAGGAATATGACAATTCCGACAGCGATATTCCCCGATATGACAAAATCGCCGAAGGTGTGGATGATGCTGCCGGCATCGCCCTCAGCAAGAATCAGTCGCGTTGTTGCAATAGTCAGCGCCAGACGAAATACCGTCGAGATCAGGATGACGCCCGGCAAGGACGAAAAATCGAGCGGCGTGCTGAGATAGAGGGCAACCATCAGCAGCAATATAGCAAAGCCGAGATTGAAGCCGATCAGCATGTCGATCACAATGATTGGGATCGGCATGATCATCATGCCGATCGCCAGAAGCAGCATCAAGGCGACCATGAAATCCGGGTGGGCCGGCGCGCGCACGACGAAGTTACGCAAGACGTTGGCCATGAAAGATCCCTATTGCTGTTTAATGAAGGCTGTGCTCGCGCGCAGTGACACATAGCGCTGGAAAACATCACGAGCCTCGGTCATGCGGCCGGCGTGTCGCAATGCGTGACTACGCAAGAGCGTCATAGGCACGCGTGAAGAGGGGTGCACATCGAGCGCGTCCAGCCGATCCAGCACATCAAGCGCTTCATCGCCAAGGCCCTCTGCGATAAGAGTGTAGGCCAGGATGCGGAGCAGATCGACGTCGTGGGAATGCTCGCGAGCTGCGATTCTCAGCAGAGCCAGACTCTGTGCACTCTGCCCGCACGCGAGGTGGACATAGGAGAGGGCGCAGAGCAGGTCGCGCTCCGGCCCGGAGATCGACAAGATATCGCCCGATTTGGAAGCTTCCGGTGCCAACGTGGCGGGGACATGCTGCAATACATTAGGCTCGGCCATCGCTTAGCCCTTGATTATGCTGTTTTGATTCTGCCGGAGCAGAAGCAGCCGGCGCAGCTCCTGCTGCAGGATTGCCAGACACTCACAAGCCGTCTTGTCGTCTGGCGTAGCCTCCAATGTCTGGGTTAGGCGCTCCAGAAGAACACCATGCTTGTCCGCGCGCAGCACGTCCGGATGACGTAGACGTGGAATGACGAAGGAGAGTAGGCCGTGTGAGAGATTGGACCCATAAAGCGAAGCCAGTACTACGCGTGGGTCGATCTCATTTGCGCCGGCACCCATCTCGAACAGAGCGACGCCCGAGACGGCGTTGATGGAGTTGACCTCGAGAGCGGCTTCGCTCGCGCCTTCAATTGGCAGATTCTGCGCGGGCGCGTCTCGCCACGACGCCCGTTTCGTGCCCCCATCTGCATGAGCAACTCCGACTTCCATATCGGCTTGCGAGGAGGACGAGCCGATAGCCGGTGCGTTCTGGCCCGCGTCCAATCCCTGCAATGGGGTGCCGGGCCCTACAGCGTGCTGGGGCAGCCTAGCCATCGACTTCTCCTTCTTTCTTGCAGGGTAGACACTCTAATATGGCAAAGCAGCAAATCGGCCGTTGCGGCTGAGCAGCACTCGCCCATCCTCAATTCGGTCGACGGTCCATCCATTGCTTAATAGCGCACCCACGAAATACTTTTGGCCGCCGATAAGCAGATAAGGCTCGGTTCCACGCCAAACGGCTTGGACAGCGATCGAAGACGGCGTCTTCTCCTCCTTGACCGTGACTGCATTCACAAGGGTAGGAGTGCCGTTGGTTTGATGATCGAACCATTGCTGGATTTGTTTCCATTTTGTGATGAGGCTAGGCGTAACAGTGCCTTCCGCAGTGACAACGCCGGAGCCAGCCCCGATCTTGACATCAAGAAGGCCCGCTCGCTCGACCTCCTGCCGTAGCAATTCGGCGATTGCATCAGCGTCGCTCGCTTCATAATGATTGATGGTTGGTTTGGCGGCAACCTCGGCTGCCGGCAATGAATCAGTACTCAGCACCCCCGCGCTGTCGGTAGGACCGAAGATAGTTGAGACGGTGCCAATCGCGACAGAGCTGAGCAAGAGGAGACTGAGTGCCACGATCAAGCCACGTGAGCGATTGCTGGGACTAGCTTGCGGGAGATCCTGCGCCGACCAGCGGATTGACATCGCGCCAGCATGAACGATCGCAGGAAGAGGTACACTGACGCGCTCCCCTGAGGTGATACTTTCGTGGCCGTCTACGCTGATACCAGCACCAAGCGCCTCCACTTCGATCGAATCCCGCTGTGGGATGATGCGAAGGTGATGCGGTTCGAGCCCTTGTTCAACGAAGATCATATCGGCATCGAGGCCGCTGCCGACAATACTGTGCCCGGCCGCCGCCTTGCCCTTAAGCCCGGTATAGAGTCCCGATAGCACCTCGAAGTCGAGGGAAATCGATTCGGTCACGGATAATCTCCTGAATAACGAGAGAAGCCGTACGGCAGTGCCGTACGGCTGATTCAGAGTTCGTCATTCACAACGCGGCCATGATAAGCGACGCGATGAGCCACCCGTCTTGCAGAATTACTGAACGCGCTCGTCGGCGATCTTCTTCTCGGACGAGAGCTCGGTCGTGATTCTGCGCATTGCCACGGCCTGCTCCTGAACCTTATGGCTAACACGCTCGAACTCAGCCATCTGATTCTGGAAGCCAGCATCCCCGGTCGCCTGGGCGCCAGTCGCGCCACCGTTACCGCCAACACTATTAACTGCCATGTCGATTCACCTTTCTTCGTCGTATGTTGCTAGTTTGTGCTCTGTTACGTCGCGCGGGCGGGCGAAACGATGGCAGGAATGGAAAGAAACATGGGCTCGCCCCCGAGCGTGCTAAGGCTAAGGTTCAGCTCCGGGTTCTTGCCGAGAGTCGGCCTGGTGTGTACGCTGCTTTCCTCGCCGGCGTCTTTGGTCTCGGCGGCCTTAGCGGGGCCACTCTTCTCGGGCTCCAGGTTAAGGACAACCTTATCAAAGACCTTGTCGACTGTCCCGCCCAAGGCAGAACCAATCGCCGCTCCGGCGGGGCCGCCAAGCCATCCGCCCGCAGCGCTTCCGATCATTTCTCCGATCATCAGTTTCTCCTATGCTGTCTTGTTACGCTCAATAGACGACTCCTCGCCTAGAGTTCAGCGTGCTCATGCTAGGGGCGCTACCTTTCCAGAAGCTGACGAGTCATCCGAAGGGACTGTTGCGGCGGCCCAGCGCTTGCTCGACTTATCGGTTCGCTCAGGCTTGTCTAGCCGCGCGTATGGCTCGGCGCGTCGGAAAGGATAGCGTTACCGTGCTTGCCTGCGTTCATGCGAATTGTTCGTTCTTGCGGAACGAGCGGCGGCGTTTCGGTTGCGTGGAGCGACGCGACCGGCCGGATAAGGCGATCGAGTTGGAGTGACTGGTTGAGTCATCCAGTCCCCAGCTTTGGCCGTTGGCGGATGCCGAAGGGGCGCAGGTTTGGCGAGCCCCTGATGCTGTGGAAGCTGACCGTCTAGTGGCCCGCACGCATACAGATCGCATCTGAAGTCTATGGATTGCTGTACCCCGATCGGTGTCATCGCAGCAAGTGCGACGTCGATAGTTTATTATCGTCAGCTTTTCGACAGGTATTGCGGGTAGCGTTTCTGACGTTGAATGCGCGTGCGATATGCTCGTGCCATAACTGCGGAGTATGAGGACGGAGTGGCCTCTTCAGGGACGCAGGTGCTAGTGACGACAGGCATATATGCGCTTGGGTGGGCTAATGGTGTGCTCATGCAGGTCTGAAGGGCGTGTTCGGTTGACTAGCGCGTAAGGCTTGCAGGTTTACAGCTTTCTTCAATGCAACAGGAGTGAACTAAATGCCGTATCTTCCCGTGGCCGGTCTTCCCGTGGTCGGCGCGCTCGATTCGACGATGAACGGAGTGGTGCCGGAAGGCGCGGTTGTCGCTCCTGCTTTCAACGCCTTGTTGGGGCAGTATGCCCCGGTGAGCTATCAGTACCTACCGGTAGCTTCGCCAGCCCTGGTCGGTTCGGTCGTTACAAGTGTTGTTCCCGTCGCCGTGGCTCCAGCCGTCGTTACTACCCAGGCGTACATGATGGCGCCGCCCCCTCCCACCATGCTGGTGGGTCAGCCGAATCAGAGCTCTGAGCCTCCTGTGGATCCGGTGTGGACGCATGAGGTCAAGGATGGCAAGGCCACGATCAATCTCGGCGACAAGTATGCGATTACGGCGGACGAGAAGGATGGCACCTGGACAGTTCGCAACAACCAGACCGGCCATGTCACGAAGATCCATGGCGACCCCCACGTCGACGCCGACGGAGACGGCAAGGACGACTTCGATTTTAAGAAAGATATGACGTTCCAGCTCGACGATGGCACGAAAATTACCGTCAATAACGTCGACTACGGCAATGGTGAGGCCATCTCCTCAAAGCTTACCATTACAAACGGCCACAACGCGATGGTTGTGGAGGGGCTCGGCGACGCTAAGGATGGCAAAAACAACCTGAGGGTGACGCAGTCCAATGCTGGAATGACCCTTGATGAGTTGACAGCCGATGGTGCTCAGACAATCTATGAGAGCGGCCAGGGTTGGGTCGATGGCGCCGGACGCGCGGTAAATCAGGCGAGTATCAATGCGGGTGAACGGGGGCGCGGACCGGGCAACTACCAGTATGCAAGTCCGCCGTCAGGCTGTGCGAGCCCCGTCTTCTTCGTTCCGCCTCCGCCGCCGCCCCTCGCGATGGTACCGGTTGCGGTCGCTCCGACTCCTGGGCAGTCGCCTCAGTCGGCGCCAGTTTGGTCGCATGAGGTGAAGGACGGCAAGGCGACGATTAACCTTGGTGATAAGTATACGATCACGGCCGATGAGAAAGACGGCACCTGGACCGTTCGCAACAATCAGACCGGCCATGTCACGAAGATCCACGGCGATCCTCACGTCGATGCGAATGGCGACGGCAAGGATGACTTCGACTTCAAGAAAGGCATGAGCTTCGAGCTCGATGACGGCACAAAGATTACCGTAGACACGGTCGATTTTGGTAAAGGCAAAACCATTTCCTCAAAGCTGACCATCACCAACGGCGACAATGCGATGGTTGTCGAGGGACTCGGTGATGATAAGGATGGAAAGAACAATCTGAAGGTGACCCAATCCAATGCCGGCCGAACCCTTGATCAGCTGACATCTGATGGAGCTCAGACAATCCACGAGCAAAATCAGGGATGGGTTGACAACTCCGGACGCAGGGTGACGCAGTCGGTCATCGACCACAATGAGAACCCGGACGCGCCGCCGGATTTCAAGACCATGATGCGGGAAATGATGTTGCGGCGGGTTGCGTGAGGCCGAGTCCATCAATTGGACAAATTGTGAAGCGGGCGGCGCTAGCGCCCGCTTCTCATGTTCGGCGAGCGACGATGAGAATAGCAGGTGCTGCCGCCTATGAATCCAGAATCGCTGCTCGCGTCCGACGATCGCGCAGTCAAAGCTTTGGCCCCAACCGGGCCAACAGCAGCCCGTGACGGCAGGACAAAGTACTGGCAACATCTTCCAATGCTGTGGCGAAGGCGCACGAGTTGCATACGCAGGAGAGCCCTCACGCTCTGAGCGCCAACGATGCTGGCCCTCAGGAAAAGTCCTTGAGATCTCTCTAGCAGACAGGTTCGCGGTCAGCCGCGGATCTGAACAAGGACAGCCTGGCGAGCGCAATCGATCCTCGAATGAGGGAAATGTTGCACGGCTTGCGTGCTATCGTTCATTACCCCTTGCTGAGAGCGCTCGTATCGTCATTCTTGGGCGGGATAGCAAGGAGCTTGCCGGTGGAGCTTCGGCCTTGCTGTGCAGGTCTGCCGCTGCGGAAGACCAAAAGTCGCAGCAGCGTTTGCCGAGAGAGCCGGGTGCACACCGATTTGTGGACCCGCTCGGCAAGCCATTTGGAGCATCGCTGAAGGCGCGTCTGGCTTGCTGCAGGTACCAAGTCCCACTTGCTTCGTCCAATCGGGCTCGTTTTAAACAGCGGGCCCGATGTATCCCCATCCCGCCTCACCCCTCATCCAGCTCGCTCATGGCATCATCCATATCCGACTGGGAGTCGCTTATGACTTGCGTGGCGACGGAAACGAGCGCCTTCTCGAAAGCTTGCTGCAACAATGCCGCAGGCGACCGGTTGCCGCCGTTCGCCGCGGTGTCGGGGTCTGCGCCAGCCTCTGGCCTTGTCGCTGCGATATCGGCGGCGCCTGCGTCCATGTCGTAACACTCACATAGCGGCGTCGCCGCGAGATGACCTGCTCTCTGATAGCAGGGGCAGCTTGCGAGAAGCTGACGAAGATCGCGTCTCTGATAAATTCTGCGATCACTGATGTTGAGTTGATTTGCCTCGTGGAATGTCGATGTGCAAAGGACTGTGCTGGCACGACACGAAAGGTGGATCGGCTGGGCATCTGTCAGCGAAAAGACCGTCCGGGGGCAAGCCCTTGGTGAGCGAATATTAAATTCCGGCTTGGCGAAATTCTGTTGCATCATAAAAGTCGCCACGTTCAACCGCCGCGATGCGGTCCAGCAGGCAATCGAAGGACAGATCTCCCAAGCCAACTGTCCATGGCAAGATGCAGCAGATGTGACGAAATCGACCTCGCGCTTGCCGTTCTTGTTCGCGGTTCTGAATGTCAAGCACCTAGATTGCGAAGACGCGGCGCGGCTGATCTTGATTCTTTCTAACCCTGCAGAACGATTTTTCCGGCGCGTGCGCAAGCGTATCACGTTGATGGGGCTACGAAAGCCTGCGCGCTTAGCCCGTAATTATCACAGTCGCTGCCGTTCGAAGTTCAATAGGTCTTCGAGCTCCCACAAAAGTGCCGCGACTCTGAGGATCGCTTTTGGCGCCAATTTGTCTTCTCGTACGCTGCAATAAGGAGGCCCGCCCTCTGTCTCACGATGCGAGCCAAAAAAAGACGCGATGGGGTTGCACCTCGCCAAACTTCTGGGATAGGTCGTCAAGTACTTGGAAGTAGCAGCCGGCGACCGGGTTGCAAAATGAGATGGGAGACATTTGGGTGCGAACAGAGTTTTCGTGTATCAATCGGTCTAAAGCGATCTTTGATGACATTTATGCTTTGGATGATCCAAGGGCATACTTCTCTGTCCTGGGCGACTTGGATTATATGATCCCGGACGTGGCTGAGCCGGTCGTGCGACAAATTCTGGCAGCGAAAGCTTCCGCAACCGGTCTTAAGCCTGTCGTTCTTGATATTGGATGTTCATACGGCATCAACGCAGCAGTGCATCGCTTTCCACTGACCTTCGGGGGCCTGCGTCACCGCTACGCTCGGCGCGAAATGAGGGCGATCAGTTCTGAGACACTGGTGCGCCTCGATCGCAATTTTTATGCGGCTTGGCCCGATGTCGGGTTGGCGCGGTTTATCGGCTTGGACGTGTCGGCGCCGGCGATTAGCTATGCAACAAACGTTGGCCTCCTGGACCAGGGCATTGTCGCTGACCTTGAAAAAGACGCGCTATCGACAGACAGCGCGCAAATTCTCCGCTCTGCGGATGTTATCATGTCGACGGGTTGCATCGGCTATATTACCGAGAAGACGTTCAGAAAAATTCTCGATGCGACCGAGAGATGTCCATGGATCATCTCCTTCGTGCTACGAATGTTTCCATTTGAGTCTTTGGCCTCGACCTTCGCGAACCGTGGCCTTGTGACGGAACGTCTTTACGGCGCGACATTTATCCAGCGCCGCTTTCGCGATGCTGAAGAGTTTGAAGGTTGTTTGGCCAGCTTGGCGGCTCTTGGCGTTGATGCGACCGGCCTTGAATCAGAAGGGCTGTTTCACGCCGATCTGATCTTGTCTCGCCCTGAGGCCGATGCGCGCGCCACTCCTCTGGAAAACATTGTCACGGTCGCCAGCGGCAGGGGGCGGCCGATCGGCCCCCGTTACGTTCATGTTGAAGGCACCGAGGGCTTGCAGGTCGCGCTAGAGCCATGACAGGTCAGAAGCCGCTACGCTGCGCGCCAGCCCCGTTCTGGGCTGGATCAGGAGGTCGAGAACGAAGCCATTCTGGCCAACAGAGCGCCGCAGCCGATGATATTTCGGAGGGATGGACCTCTGGCTCGACCATGCGCAAGCCGAAGTAAAAACCAGGAATATAGCCCACGCGGGACCGATCACTTTCGAGCGGGAGGCTATAGCGCGAGCGATAAACGTGCTGGTGTTCTAGTTCTCGGCCGCTCCATTCGTTAGCTTGACGGTGTCCTTTTGCCCTCGGGAGCTTGATCTCCCGCAACGGAAGGCTTGACGAATCTCGTCGGGTGCCGCCTAGATGTGGATCTGTCTCGGTCTTCTGTCCTTTATTTTGTGGGACCGAAGCTAAGAGGGAACCCGGTGCGCCGAACGGCTGCTCCGGGGCTGCCCCCGCAACTGTGAGCGGCGATCGGTTCATGTCAGTGATCGATCTCTCGTCAGTCGATCCACGCTCGCTGATCGGCAAGGGACGGGTCGGCCTCCTCGACTCGACCGGCACCTATGACGTCGATCGCTTACGACTTCTGGAAGCGGCAGCAGCAGACCCATCGGATGGGCGAGGAGGTGCCGCTCGGCGCCGATCTCAAGGACTGGGCGTCGGACCGCGTCACCGCCAACGAGCGCGCGCTGCTCGCCCAGATATTCTTCACTCAGTCGGACATCGAGGTCGGCGACAACTATCTCAAGCGCTACATCCCGATCTTCCAACCGCTCACCGTGCAGATGATGATGGCGACGTTCACCAACATGGAGACCGTCCACATTGACGGTTATGCGCTGCTGCTCAAGACACTCGGCATGCCCAAGACCGAGTTCGAGGCATTCCGCGACTATGCGCAGATGCGCGCCAAAGCGGACTACATGCACGAGTTCGGCGTCCATACCGTGGCTGACGTCGCTCGCACCCTTGCGATGTTCGGCGCCTTCACAGAAGGCATGGCGTTGTTCGCGAGCTTTGCCATGCTGCTCAATTTTCCGCGCCACAACAAGATGAATGGCATGGGACAGATCGTAAGCTGGTCTGTGCGCGACGAGAGTCTCCACTGCGAAGGGATCATCAAGCTATTTCACGAATGGCACCGCGAAACCGGCGTGGTGACGCGCTCCGTCCGTAACGACATCATCGACGTCGCCAAGACCATGGTGAAGCTGGAGGAGAACTTCGTTGATCTCGCCTTCGGCCTCGGCAAAATCGAGGGCATGCGGGCTGAGCAGATCCACGCTTATGTCCGCTATGTCGCGGATTGGCGACTGACCCAGCTCGGAATTACCCCGGTCTTCGGCTTCTTCGAGGCCAGAGAGAGCGGGTTTACCCAGCTCCGGCCGCATCCGTTGCCACGGCTGGTCGAGATCCTGAATGGGGTCGAGCACGCCAATTTCTTCGAACAGCGCGCTACGGAGTACTCCAAGGGGCGAGCCGCGGCAGCTGGGATGGCGAAGAGGGGGGTGGGCGGCTTTCGGCCGTATGCAGGACGACCGCAACAGCGTTTTGTTGGAGCGCGATCCTGATAATGCTCGTACTTTCGCAGAAGTCCGCTGATGCTTGCGGAGCAAAGCTCGACCAGTGACATTAATCCAGCCTACCGAAGCTGTGATAGTTGACCCATGAGGGCGAGCCGTTGCAGTCACGCCAATACTATCAATCGCTCGCGTCCTTGCATTGTGGGTGCTCACGTCTGCCAACAGGGCAGGACAAGCGGCAGGCGGGGCAAGCAGTTCGAATGTTGGACCTGCGCGGTCAGAACGCGCCTATCCTATTTCAGAACGCACTCTCACCTTTGTCGTCGAGGACATGACCGTCCCGCGATCTTCTAGAATCCCCGCGGGATGTCGCTGGACGCGCTATACCGACTTTGTCCTCTTTAGCGCCAGCGCGTTTGTTTCTAGCGCGTCCATATGAACAATGATCTCATCCATATCGAACTTTGGCTTAATCGGGTCGGTCGGCCTTTGATTGGACGCTGCCGTGACCATTGCAATTCTGAAATGTCCCTCAAAGAGGAGCTTGGCCGCGGAATAGCCGCCGGCCCGATCGCCTTCATCAGGTGCTCGTCGGCAAGGTCGCTCTGTCGGCCCTCGAAGATGACCCTGCCGTGGCTCGGCTACAGCCGCTAGTGAATGGGCGGATCTTCCGGGTCTGCAGGTCGGTCTTCCTCCATACCTTCGGGCCAAAGAGTCGGGTCTAGCGACGGTGTGAGACGAATGAAGCCCTCTTCTCTCCATTCGGCTGTGTGAGGCACGCCGAGCATGGTGAAAACCTGCGTTGGGTCGTGCTTGCTCGGCTTCAATCCGCTGCGCTCCAGCATGTCGATTTGAGCGCCTGTGGCTGGTTGACCAGCGAACACCCAGTAATCCTTGGCGAGATGTCCGTTCAGCATACGGAACTCGGAAAGCTCTGGCGGTGCAGCTTCGGGAGGCCCAGCTTGAGGCGGTCCCGCTTGCAATGGCGGGGCGTGAGAGGGGCCGGCGTGCGATGGTTCAGGCCGCAATGGGGCGACGCACGATGGTCCGGCATGCGATGGCTCTGCCTCCGATGCCTCCACGTGCGGTTGCTCGGAATGCGACGGGTCGACTTCCACATTCTGCCATATCAGATCTTGATCGAAACCAGGATGTTCCTCGATGGCCTGAGCGATGGTTTGCTGCGAGAGATGTTGCGGGAGGTTTTCCGGCTCTGGCTCGGCATCGGCCGCAGGGGGCGTATACAGATCATCCTGCCAACCCAAGTCTGGCAAATAGCGGAGCGCTAAATCCAGGTATGGCGCATAGGGCTGCCCAGCATCCAGATATGGAGAATAGGGATGGCCAGCGTCCAGATATGGCGAATAAGCCTCGCCCTGCAGCACTGGAGGAGCAGCTCCATCTGGCGGAGCACTAGCCTGTGTGTTGCTGAGCTGCCGCTCAAAGCCGGTGGTGTCCGTCGTCGGTCGCGGTGTGTCGGGCTCTGGGCTCGTAGTCGCCGAGCCGACTGCATTGAAATCCACCCCGTTCCTCCTTTCAAATGATGGAGCACTTCGAGCTATGCAAAATCTCCCCCGTACTAGCTCCGAAGCACGTGCTCGAAGGCTCGCATTGCTAAGGCCTCGCGCTACGTTTAAAGATGGCGCTAAGCACCTTCCGCTCGAGCATCCCGTGCCTAATGCATACATCCGCGGCTGTCTCCATGAGCTGGCCGTCTAGACATCGCGCGCTCATGCTAGGCACCTTTAGCTTTCGAGAAGCGGACGATCTGATGGATTTAAGCCAAGGCCAGTTCGCCAAATCGCTCGGAGACACATCATCAAGTGTCACTTCAGGCCTGGACCGGCTTCGCGCACGACGCCATCCTGGTGCGGAGTGTCGGAAGAATAATGACCTTCCGGTCGTCCGTCCCGAACGACCGTGCTCGAGGAGCCGCGAAACAACATCAAAACCGACTCGCGTTGTGGCCTTTCGGCCGCGACGGGATCCCGCCGGGCCTGCGCCTCCGCCACAAGGCCCTTGAGGGTCTGGTCCACCAGCGCAACAAAGCGCGGTGGGCCAGAAGCCAGGACGAGGCCTTCTCCCGGAGCCGGTTTCACGATAAAGCGCTCATCGGAGATGTTGAGCGCATCGAGCGCGGTCTTGAACGCATCGAAGCTGATCGGGTTCAACACAATCAGCCGGCTTTGCGCCTCGTGGGCAGCGGAGACGTAAAGGACGAGCCCGTCGTAGTACCATTGAAGATTGTAGAGGGCTGTCAAACGATCGAGGAACTCTCGCGGCGGAAGGTCCGGCATTCGTCCGCGAATTCTGCCCCTTACCTCGGCGCTGACATTGACCCTGATATTGAGATTGTTGCCGAACTCCTGAAGCGCCGCAGAAAGATCCTGATCGAGAACGGTGTAGCTATAAAGGGGCGAGGGTAGTGAAAGTGATGCGCCAAACGCCCGCATTATTCCGAGATAGACGAAAACCCCGACATATATAGCTCTCTTCAAAATTTGCACCATCTTAGATCGCATGAGCATTCCCAGACGCCTTCCACTCAGAATAACACTGGAGTTTCATTCCAACTTGGAAGTCAAACGTGATCTTTAGATGACGCAATCAGCGGCATCTTCGTCAGGTTTTCGTCAGCTCGCTAATCTATGACCTTGATCCGCTTATCGGTCAAAACGCCTGGTCACATCACGCGAGAACAATGACTCCTTCCATGATGTTAGGCGCAACGCCGATCTCTTCCAATGCAGTTGGCTGTCTTCCCAATGCCTGCTCGCCGGCAGCTCCTGGCGAGCAGGCGCACTTTGAGCAGGCTCTCGCGCAAGCAGCTTCCAGTCAAGCAGCTGCCTCCCCGGTCGCGGACAAGCCGGTGGTTGCTCCGCCGGTAACGGAGGTCCAGCGCGCGAACACGTTGGCAAGTCCGCCGGGCGACCGCGTCCTTCACACCCTTTCCAGCCTGTACCATGGCCATGCCGTTCCTCCGGCTGTCGGAGGCGTGCCGACTGCTGTGAGCGGTCTGCAGCCTGGACCGGCTACCCAGCCGCTCTTGCAGTCGGACGACGGCGGCGCACATGCGACGGTTAAGCCGGTTGGAGCGGAGTTCGATTCGATGATGGTCAATCTGCGGGACGTCTACAGAGACGTCATTCAGGTTTCGCTCGTGTCCAAGGGTACCAGTGCCGTCAGCTCGTCGCTAAACAAGCTGCTGTCGGCAGGCTGAGTGAGGTTGATGAGTGGCGTGATGCAGAGGGGTAGCGGCGGCGGTCGTCAATCGTGGCGGCGACTTCGCATGTGTTTTGCTCTGCCCCTTCTGCTTCCGCTGATCGGCTGCAAGGCTGATCTCTACACCAAAATTCAGGAGCGCGAGGCTAATGAGATGCTTGCGCTTCTCCTTGGTAAGGGTGTTGATGCCGTTCGTGTTGTCGCTAAGGACGGAACCAGTACAATCCAGGTTGAGGAAAAGCAGCTTGCCTATTCGATTGACCTGCTCAATATCGAGGGGCTGCCGCGCCAATCCTTCAAAAATCTTGGCGAAGTGTTCAAAGGATCGGGCCTCGTTGCCTCGCCGATCGAGGAGCGGGCCCGTTATGTTTATGCTCTAAGCGAAGAATTGTCGCGCACGATCAGCGATATAGACGGCGTCCTTTCAGCTCGTGTCCATGTCGTTCTTCCGAAGAACGATTTGCTGCGCCAAGATGCGACCCCGTCCTCTGCGTCGGTTTTCATCCGACATGGCTCCAGCGCGAAGCTATCTACGCTGCTACCGCAAATTAAGATGCTTGTCGCAAACAGCATTGAAGGTTTGTCCTACGACAAGGTCGCGGTCGTCTTCGTGCCGGTTGAGCGGGCAACGCTCGAGCAGTCGGCCGGGCCGGCGGCCGCTGCGGCTCAAACAGCCAAATCTGGTTCAATGCCGTTGCTTGCACTCGGTGTGGGGGGCGCCGGCGCCGCATTCGGCATCGTATCTTACGTGTTGCTGGGCACCCGTCTTCGTCGGCCCGGACAATCATCGCGCAAATGGACCATTTTCGGTGCACGTTCGAGTGCGCCCGCTGTGCAGGCTGCCCGCAAAAAGATGATTTCTGATGCGACATAGTCAGGACGCTCATGTCGACATCGATATCATCAACCGAACCCAATCGTTCGTTCACGCTGGCTGCCGATCGGCTGCGCGAGCTCGTGGCCTCGATCGATCCGAGCCGTTTCGCTGAGCGTCTTGATCCGCTGCTGTCGCCTCCCACATTGGTCAGGCTACAGCGGAGTGCCAGGCTGCAGCCAAGACTGGCCGAGCTGCTGCTTGGCAGCGAAGTGGATCTGAGCGGCGCCGGCTGGAATGAGGACCCTCTGCTCGGGCACGATCCGCGTCGGGCTGCGCTGCTCGCGGGCAGCATCTGGCATGCACGCTCCGTCCTCAAGCTGGTATCCCGGCACGATCTGTCGATATTAATCGAAATGATCGGTGCTGAAGCGCATGCTTTCGGGGTCCGGCATTTATCCAATGCGGTCGCAACGGCCCCCATTGTCGATCCTGAGCAATTGTCGCGACAGATCGAATGCGACGGGCATGCTTGTCTCGGCGCCTGGCTCGAAAAGGCTTCATCACTTGACCGTATCCGCGTGCTTCTACGCCTGCCGATTGGGACCGCTGCGGAGAATCCGGGTGCTGAACACCGTAGCGCGGCCGGCCCGCTGTTTTCCCTGGTAACGGCCCATTTGGGGACGGAGGCCGCCAGGGCATGACAGCCGATGCCCCAGAATTCCCCGTGGCACCACAGATTCGGCCCCTCGGGCCGTTGATCTCGGCAGCCGAGCTCAAGATCTGGCACGATGCCGTAGAGGCACGGGCTGCTGCCGAGCGGCATCTGCAGCGGGTTCGCGGTTGGGCACGCCAGGCTTATGAGCGGGAACGAGCGCGGGGCCGCGCCGAGGGCGCAAAGGCAGGCGCAGGAGAGATGGCGCGACTGATAGCGCAGGCTGCTTGTGAACTCGCGCAGCGAAAGGCTGTTCTGGAGCGGGAATTGCCGCAGCTGGTGCTTGAGATCGTGCGCGATTTGCTTGGCGCGTTTGATCCGGGCGAGATGCTGGTGCGGGGCGTTCGTCACGCCATTGAGCAGAAATACAAGAACACGGAAGTGTGCCTTCACGTATCCCCTCTGAAGGCCGATCTGCTCGCAAGTGAGTTCAGGGGCTATGACGGACTGGAAGGGCGGCCCAAGGTCAGGATCGAGCCCGATCCGGCGCTGACGGCGGACCAGTGCGTCTTGTGGAGCGAGTTTGGCAATGTCGATCTCGGACTTGGCGCGCAGCTCCGCGCCCTACGGCTCGGGTTAGGTTTGCCTTCGCACGGAGGTGAATCGTGACCATGCAACAACCGACCCATGAAGCCGCCGCCGGAGAAGGAACTGTCCACGCCGCGCTCTCATCCTTGAGATCTTCTGCGAAGCATATCGATACGCGCGCCGTCCGCGGTCGGATCACGCGGGCAATCGGCACGCTGCTGCATGCTGTCTTGCCCGAGGCCCGCGTTGGAGAACTATGCCTGTTGCAGGATCCCCGCACCGGGTGGTCGCTCGAGGCCGAGGTGATCGGCCTGTTGCCCGACGGGGTGTTACTCACACCGATCGGTGACATGGTCGGGCTGTCCAACCGTGCGGAGGTGATCACAACCGGACGAATGCAGGAAGTGGCGGTCGGCCCCGATTTGCTCGGCCGAGTGGTCGACAGCTTTGGGCGTCCGCTCGATGGCAAAGGTCCGATAAAGGCGGGGGAAGCCCGCCCTCTGCGGGGTAAGGCACCCAATCCGATGAAACGGCGCGGCATCGAACAGCCTTTTCCGCTCGGCGTCCGTGTCCTCGATGGCCTTCTGACGTGTGGAGAAGGTCAGCGAATCGGAATCTATGGTGATGCCGGTTGCGGCAAGTCGACGCTGATGTCGCAGATCGTAAAAGGCGCGTCGGCCGACGTCACCGTCGTTGCGCTGATCGGCGAACGTGGACGAGAGGTGCGAGAATTCATCGAACGTCAGCTTGGCGAAGCCCTCGCCCGTTCCGTAGTCGTGGTTGAGACCTCTGACCGTTCGGCGATGGAGCGGGCGCAATGCGCTTATATGGCGACGGCACTCGCCGAATATTTCCGTGACCAGGGACTGCGCGTCGTTCTGATGATGGATTCTTTGACGCGCTTTAGCCGCGCCATGCGTGAAATCGGCCTTGCCGCAGGAGAACCGCCGACCCGGCGCGGCTTTCCGCCCTCCGTGTTTGCGCTGTTGCCTGGCTTGTTGGAGCGCGCCGGCATGGGCGAGCATGGCTCCATTACGGCGTTCTATACAGTGCTTGTCGAAGGTGACGGCACGGGCGATCCAATTGCGGAAGAATCACGAGGCATCCTCGATGGCCATATTATTCTCTCGCGCGCGCTGGCCTCTCGAGAGCATTTTCCGGCCATCGATGTGCTGTCGAGCCGAAGCCGCGTCATGGATGCAATCGTATCTGTGCCGCATCGTAAAGCGGCATCCTTCTTTCGTGATCTGCTCTCGCGCTACGCTGAGGCCGAGTTCTTGATCAAGGTCGGCGAATATAAGCAAGGCTCTGATCCGCTAACCGACCGGGCGATTGCCTCCATCGAGGATCTGCGAGCATTTTTGCGCCAGGGTCAGGACGAGGCATGCAGCTTTGAGGAGACGATCGCATGGATATCACGTCTGACCGCCTGAATCCCGTTCACGCGTCGAAATTGCGACTCGTCAAGGACATGCGGGAGCGGAGCGCCCTCCGTGAGTTGTCCAACATGGAAGCCAAGCGCCGCATTGCGGTTCAAGCCGTCGAACAAGCTTGCGAGCATCTTGCAAATGCCGAAAGACGGCGCGCAACGGTCGAAGCGGAGCTTTATCGGGAGATGTTGTCGGCCGATGCGATTTCAGTCCCCGAACTGGAGCGTCGCCATCATCTCATCATCGGCCGGCTCACAGACGAGATCGCAGCGGCGCAGCGGAGCCTTGGTAAGGCTCGTGCTGCTCAAGAGCAGGCCGAGGCTGCGGCTGTTGAGGCGCGCAGCCTTTGGACCAAACGTTCGGCCGCGAGCCAGAAATGGCATGAGATCGAGCGCGACGTTCGGCGCATCACCAATGCGCATTTCGAGGCCGCGGCTGAAAGCGAAGCCGATGATGAGGTCCTGCTCCGCTACCGGCGAAGCCCATCCGGGCAAATGGGAGGCGAGCCGACATGATGGCCGATTTTCCTGTACTGGAGCCTGGGTGCTGCAATGTGGAAGTAGAGCCTGCGACATACAGATCGGGTGGCCCCACACCCTTTATACCGGCGCTGACCCTCTCTCGCGCTGTGGCCTCGTGGCTCAATGAGATCGCAGCTTTGCGCACACCTCTGCAAAGCCGTCTCGGCGAGAAGCCGCTATCGATCGTTGTAAGCCGGCTTGTCTGGCAGGCGGAGCTGGCTCCGGCATCGATGCTCAACTGCGTCTTCGAAGCAGACGGTGAAACCCTCATCCTGTCCTTGCCCGGGCCGCTTGCCGAAGAGCTGATTGAGACCGTGCAGGACGGCCTTACCTTACCTTCTGAGCCGGCGCGTTCGCTGATCCTGGAACTTGCGCTTGAACCCTTGCTTGCTCCGCTGGAAAGAATGACGCAGCGGAATCTGCAGCTTGTTCACACTGATGAAGCGCCCAGTGCGAGACCTTATCTTGAATTTGACGTCGTCTATGGTCAGCTCGCCAGCAAGGCTCGCCTGCTTCTATTCTCGCCTCTTGACGTTCAGGTTCCGTCGGCGTTCCGCGCCCTCGGCGAGTTGCTTGGCCGATTGCCGCGACAGACGCCCAGGCTGCTTTCTGACCTCCCGGTCATCGTTGCAGGCCATATCGGTTCGCTCCGCGTCACGATCGACGTTGTTCGCCAAGCACGGCAAGGCGACGCGCTGCTCCCGGACGCAATTCCCCTCGCTAGAGGCCAGATCATTCTCACGGCAGACCGATTGTGGGCTCCTGCAGAGATTGGCGGCGATAGGCTCGTGCTGCGGGGACCATTCCGCTTGCGATCCCACCCCTTGAAAAGTGAAGATGTGATGACACAAAGCCAGACGCAGCAGCCCCCCTCAGAGGCCGATATCGACAGTCTCGAGATCACACTCGTATTCGAATGTGGCCGCTGGCCGATGCCGTTGGGAACCTTGCGAACCATCAACGAAGGCCACGTGTTCGAAATTGGCCGGCCGCTTGACGGCCCGGTCGATATTCTTGCCAACGGCCAACGTATCGGCCGCGGCGACATCGTGCGGATCGGCGAGGAACTGGCCGTCAGGTTACGCGGCAGGTTGGCGCTTAATGACTGAGATTCAACCCAGCATCCTTGCGCTTCTTGCGATAACCGTCGGCCTTGGCCTGCTGGCCTTTGCAGTCGTCACAACTACCGCCTTCATCAAGGTCTCGGTTGTACTCTTCCTCGTGCGTAATGCGCTGGGGACCCAATCGATACCGCCGAACATCGTCCTTTACGGAGCGGCACTGATCCTGACCGTATTCATCAGCGCGCCGGTCTTTGAGCAGACCTACAATCGCCTTACCGACCCCCAACTTCGCTACCAAAGCTTCGACGACTGGATGACGGCCGCCAAGGAGGGGCAGGAGCCGCTGCGAGCCCATCTTAAGAAGTTCACCAACGAAGAGCAGCGCCGCTTCTTCCTGTCGTCCACCGAACATGTCTGGTCGGAGGAGATGCGCGGCAGCGCCACGGCAGATGATTTTGTAATTCTTGTGCCGTCGTTCCTGATTTCCGAGCTCAAGCGTGGCTTCGAAATCGGCTTTCTTCTCTATCTTCCCTTTATCACGATCGATCTGATCGTCACGACGATCTTGATGGCCATGGGCATGTCGATGGTCTCTCCGACGGTGATATCTGTCCCGTTCAAGCTCTTTCTGTTCGTCACTATCGACGGCTGGTCACGGCTCATGCACGGGCTGGTGTTAAGCTACACGACGCCAGGAGGTTGACGATGAACGAAGCCAGCATCCTCACGTACTTGAGCCAATCGCTTGTCCTTTTCATGATCTGGATTCTGCCGCCGTTGCTCGCAGCTCTCATCTCAGGATTGATCATTGGCCTCATCCAGGCGGCAACCCAGCTCCAGGATCAAACCTTGCCGCTGACGGTCAAGCTTCTGGTCGTCGTCGCCGTGCTCGCCGCGTTTTCTCCCGTGCTCAGCGCTCCACTCATCGAACAAGCAGAGCGCATTTTCAGCGAATTTCCTGCACTCACCGCAAGATACTAGCAGAGCTTGGATGGCTGGCCTGTCACCCACAGATGCGCAAGCTGTTGTCCAGAGCGCGATCGAGCTCGTCGCCGCAACCGCTCTGAGCGCGTCCCGCGCCCTGGGCATCATGCTAGTGCTTCCCGTCTTTACCCGGCCGCGCATCAGCGGCCTGATTCGGGGAAGCCTGACGATTGCGATCGGCCTGCCGTGCCTCGCGCAGGTGAAGCTCGGCCTGCAGGCACTGGACCCGAACACGCGTCTGGTCAGTGTCACCCTGCTTGGCCTAAAGGAGGTATTTGTCGGTCTTGTGCTCGGCATCCTGCTCAGTATTCCACTATGGAGTATCCAGGCAGTCGGCGACATCATCGATACCCAACGAGGAATTTCAAGCCAGATTGCGGGCGAGGATCCCGCGACGCACAGCCAAGCGTCCGGAACGGGGCTTTTTCTCGGCATTACGGCGGTTACGATCTTCGTTCTGGTCGGCGGCCTCCAGACGATGGTGAAGAGCCTTTATGGCAGCTATCTGGTCTGGCCCGTTTATCAGTTCCTGCCTGCAGTGACGTCGCAAGGGGCAATGGAATGTCTGGCCCTTCTCGATCATATCATGCTGACGACGCTGCTGGTCGCAGGGCCGGTGCTGGCCCTGCTGCTGCTGATCGATATCTCGGTCATGATGCTCGGCCGTTTCGCATCTCAGCTCAAGATGAATGATCTCTCCCCGATGATCAAGAATGTCGCTTTTGGCATCATCATGGTCAGCTACACCGTCTATCTACTGGAATACGCGGAAGCTGAAATCTTGAACTCGGACAGCATGCTCGATTATCTGAAGAAGCTCTTGAAATGAGCGGTACGAGTGAGGAGAAAAAGCTTCCTCCGACGCCCAAGAAGCTGCGCGATGCGCGCAAGAAGGGGCAGAGCGCGCGCAGCTCCGATCTGGTGAGCGGCGTCAGCGCCTGTGCCGGTTTCGGCTGCCTGTGGTGGCGAGCGGGTGCCATCGAGGACAAATGGCAAGAAACGGTCCGACTGGTCGATAAACTGCAAGAGCAGCCGTTCACCAGCGCGGTGCCACAAGCGCTCAGCGGCTTGCTAGAACTTTCGATTGCAACTGTCGCGCCGTTGCTCGCCGCTGCCGTGACAGCAGCTCTTCTGGCCAATGTCCTGGCCAATGGCGGTTTCATGTTTGCTTCGGAGCCGCTCAAGCCGAAGCTCGAGAAACTGGATCCCATCAAAGGCTTGAAACGGATCGCGTCGAAACGTTCAGCCATCGAACTTGGCAAGACGCTGGTTAAAGTCGTCTTGCTTGGTGCGACCTTCTTTCTCACCGTTTTCGCAAGTTGGAAGGCGCTGATATACCTGCCGGTCTGCGGCATGGGCTGTTTTGGCTTCGTCTTCAGCGAGGTTAAACTGCTGACCGGGATTGCCGCTGGAGCTTTTCTGGTCGGCGGATTGGCTGACCTTCTAATCCAGCGCTGGTTGTTTATGCAGGACATGCGCATGACGGAAACGGAGGCCAAGCGCGAGAACAAGGAACAGCAAGGCAATCCGCAGGTGAAACGTGAGCACCGGCGTCTCCGGCAAGAGTCGGCGAACGAGGCTCCACTCGGCGTCCATCGCGCCACGTTGATATTGAGGGGCCCGACAACGTTGATCGGGCTGCGCTATGTACGTGGCGAGACCGGCGTGCCGGTCTTGGTCTGCCGTGGCGAGGGGGACGCCGCTTCAATACTGCTTGGCGAGGCGCGCGCGCTGCGCCTCAACATTGTGGATGACGATGTCCTGGCACGTCAGCTGCTCGGCAAAGCAAAGCTCGGCAACCCGGTTCCTTCGCAGTATTTCGAATCAGTCGCCAAAGCACTCTATGCCGCCGGGCTGGTCTAGATCGGCTTTACCTGGGGCTGCGATAGCAAACCCGCGCTATCGAAGCGGCTGTACCTCCCTTGTTGTTGCCCCCGCGGCTTCCGGCTCTGCCTTCTTGCCCGCGCCATCTTCGCCGTTAGTCTTACTGCGCGGGGCAAAGGTCCCGTAGCTGGCAACAGGAATGGCGGCACGATCGCCATGACTCGTCATGATTGATCGATTGTCCAGCAAATCGAGCGGGTCGTTTACCATGGTTGCCAGATTGCTTCTGGTCGAACAACCAAGCGTCGGGTCAAACGAATTGTCGTTCACAGTAGGACCGACGATGGAAAGCGACGGACAGGGCGGAGTATGGGCTTCGAAGGTGATCGCCTCGATCCTCACCCCGGAACGGGCGGGCGGATCGAGCGGGGAAGTGGACAGGCGGATGTTATAGGAGGCAACACCCATGGCCCGGGCCTCGTGAGCCACCTGCGCGATGAGGGGCGGGGAGCCGGTGACATCGAGATGGAGTGCATCCCGCCGGCCCTGACTGGCAGTCGCAATGAAACTCCGCAGCCGATGCGTTTCGGGGCCACGAAGGCTTCGTAAAAACAAGATACTGCTGTTCTGCTCCACCTGAATCGCTTGTTCAGCCGGTCTGTAATGGACCGAAGCAGTATTTGCGCATCCGCCTAATGTTGCTGCAAGACCAATCAAATGGCACAATTGTCGCAAAGTCATTTGACGATCCTCATTCGATAATAAAGCCGGCGCTGCCGGTCAATCCTGGTGCGCTGGCGCGAGGCGCATCGCGGTCTCGCGGCGGCCGGGCCACCGTGTTCGTTAAAATCCGCCCCGCGTCTGAGGGCGGTGAGATGCGGTCGCTTGGCGCACTCATCTTGTTCGGGTTCGATGTAAAAACAAGATACTGCTGTTCTGCTCCACCTGAATCGCTTGTTCAGCCGGTCTGTAATGGACCGAAGCAGTATTTGCGCATCCGCCTAATGTTGCTGCAAGACCAATCAAATGGCACAATTGTCGCAAAGTCATTTGACGATCCTCATTCGATAATAAAGCCGGCGCTGCCGGTCAATCCTGGTGCGCTGGCGCGAGGCGCATCGCGGTCTCGCGGCGGCCGGGCCACCGTGTTCGTTAAAATCCGCCCCGCGTCTGAGGGCGGTGAGATGCGGTCGCTTGGCGCACTCATCTTGTTCGGGTTCGATCCGGGCCGCACGATGTACGGCGTGACAATAATGACCAGCTCGGTTTCACGTTTTTGAAACGACGAGGAGCGAAAAAGCGCACCCAGGATCGGCACATCGCCGAGCCAGGGAAACTCGCCGATATCAGTGTTGAAGTTGCGCCTGATGAGGCCGCCGATTGCAAAGCTCTGACCGCTGGCGAGCTCGACCACGGTGCTCGCCCGCCGAGTCGAGAGGGCAGGGACCGCCATGCCGTTGATTTTGACTTCGCCTTCGCTCGACAATTCGCTGACTTCGGGCTTCACACGGACATTGATCTGATTATTGCTGAGAACCGTCGGAACGAACTCGAGGCTCACGCCGAATTGGCGAAATTGGACTGAAACCTGCCGGTTATCCTGCATCACCGGAATGGGGAATTCGCCGCCGGCGAGGAAGCTTGCGGCTTCGCCAGACATCGCCGTCAGATTCGGCTCAGCCAGGATTGAGGCGAGGTGCTCGCTCGCGAGGGCGTCGAGAACAGCGCTCAGGTTGGTATTGCCGGCGTTAAACCCGATCCCGATCGTGCCGCCGCCGCCGGCCGCGCCGGACCCGCCGCCTTTGCCGGTGACAAGGAACGCGCCGTTTGGGCTCGAGGCGGTGAAGTTGATATTGAGATCCTTGACAGCGCTGCGGGAGACTTCTGCCACCCGTACGCTGAGATTCACCTGCAATGAGCCGGCGACCTGGATCTTGTTGACAACCAGCGCGCCCGCCCCAAGAAACTGCTCCGTGACCTTCCTGGCGGTCTCGACGACATCGGCATTGGGCGCCGTGCCGCTAAGGATCGCGCCGCGCGGAGTATAGCTGACTTGAATCGGATAGTCGCCGACCTCGGCCTTCAGCGCGGCCCGCAGATCCTCGATCGGTTGGGTGACGACAACACGCAGCTCGGCGAGAGCCTCTCCTTTGTCGTTCAGGGCGAACAGGCTGGTCCGTCCGGACTTTTTCCCAAACACGAAAATCGTGTTGTTCGACGGCGCCTGATAATCCGCAATCGCCGGGTCGGCAATAAAAATGCTTGCAGCCGGTCCGGTGAGATGAACTGTCTTGCCCTGTGAGGAGGTAAGGTTGAGCGTTCCGGTGGTGCTGCCAGGCGCCGCACGTGGCGGTTCTCCTTTGTCATCCCGCTTTGTCTGAGCTGTCACAGCCTGCGGAAATAGCAGAGCGACTGCGCACAGGACGTAGCAGAGGCGGGGAAATGCGGCATAGTGCGAGCCGCCGGCGACCATCGACGGCTCATCAGCGCCGGCGTCATTGTTAACGACGTTCAAGGGAGTGTTGCTTTCAAGTTCGATCGGCTAGGCAGCCGATGCTGCGCCAATGAGTTCAAGGGTGTAACCGACACCACGCGCGGTCTTGATCCTGAGCGTTGCGCCCGCCTGGCTCAAATGCGTGCGTAAGCGATAAATCCCGACTTCCAGCGCATTGGTCGAGACCTCGTCGTCAAATGCATACAAGCTATCTTCGAGCGATGCGCGCGGCACGGTACGGCCGGCGCGGTTGAGCAGATGTTCAAGAATGCACACTTCGCGGCGCGCAATTCTCAGTATTCGACCGCCGACGGAGACTTGTCTCGCGATCGGATCGAAATGCAGATTCCCAAATGTCACCACCGGCGCCGTCATTTGCGTTGACCGTCGCAAAATAGCTCGCATGCGAGCAATGAGTTCGTCGATAGACATGGGCTTGGGCAGAAAATCATCCGCGCCTGCATTGAATATCGCAATCCGCCGGCTGAGATCATTGAGACTGCTAATCATCATGGCCGGCATTGACCGTCCCTCGCGCCGCAACTGCTTCAGCCAGTCCAATCCGTCTCCATCGGGCAAAGCCGATTCGAGCAGGATCATGTGATAGTTTGCGCAATCGAGCGCGGCCGCCGCCTCATCCAGCGTGCGTGTCACGTCGACGGCGAAGCCGCAATTCAAGAGCGCTTCCTTCGCGTTGCGGGCAAATTCCGCGTGATGATCAACCAGGAGAATTCGCATTTCATCGCCTCTCGTCCATCCACGCCAAGACCTGAGCGCGTCACGATTGCCCATGGGGCTCGATGGAACTGAGAGGCGGTTGCGTTGGCGTGAATTTGAACAGCCCGAAACGATAGGGCGGAACATGTTGACAGGCGACCAATATCTGCGGGTCGATCGTCATCGGATGGACCACGGACCGCCGCGGACTGCTTACGCCGTCGACGCCGCTCAACATGTCCCTCATGCCAGCACGAGATCTGATTTTGTTTAAAAGGCTGAAGGCCGCGGCAGCCCGCTGACGCGTCTGTGGGCCGATCGCAGCCGTTCTTGCCTGCACTGAGCCGCCACCTGCAGTGCAAATAGCGCCAGGCCGCGCAATCGAAACCAAAGCGGGAGAGACGATCGGATTTGTGGCGGAACAGGTGAGCGAAATCGACATTTGCAACTTTCCCAATTCGTCTTGGTCCGTGGTCAGTCTTGCTGGGCTGTTGAGCCGTCGTGTCGTGAAGTCACGACAATGCAAGCCTTTCCGCATTCGAAGACACGTCACGCGACGCATCTGGCCAATGGCTTCACAGGCCGAGACGCACGACAGAAACGATCAATGCCCCCCTCGGCTTGAAGAACACCCTCGCCCCCGCCAATTGTTTGCACGCAAGGCGTCAACCGTCCTGAAGTTCCATCGCGCCAGAGGTCCCCCTGTACGCCGCAGCCCAGCGAAAGCTGCGGACGATGGCCGCTTCGCGCTGCACGCTGTTGCCGTCGCGCATAGTTCCAGGTGGCTCCACCAGCACCGTTTCGTCTCACGGCGTGCGCAGCGCCAGAATGATCGGTTCTCGAATTCGAAGTTGGCGTGTGCCCGGAAAGGGAAGATAGCGACCGCCAGCGTTCTGCTCGCGCGCCGCATCTTGATTCGCTTCCGAGGGGATCGGCGCTGCGTTGTCCGATCTGCACATAGGCGATGTCGGACGCTGGCCCTGGAGAGGAGCAGTCCAGCAACGTGACCGGGCGGAGCGGCGGAGCATCGTGCTTTTGAGACGTTCGCAATTCTTGCTACCTGTTAGGAAGAGTTCACGCGAGCAGGTTCTGTGTCGCGGGGCTGTCTGAAATCCTACAATCTGACGCTAGGTGAGATTCAAGTGCCTTTGATTGCTGGTTGTAGCAATGCTCTCGAACTCAGCATTTTGAAGTGATGACGACACAGTCCGGACCAGACTATTGACCTGCGCGTAAGGCGCGTCCCTCTCGACAATGTCATGAGCATTTCGTCGGTCCAATTAAGGCATAGCTTGAGCCAACGCCGATGACAGTGTGAGAAGGCAGTTGTCTTTACTAGGACTTAAGGCGTGACGTCACGGTCGTCCGATCGACCTCATACGTGCCAATTCAGCAAGGAGACGGCAGCGAGCCGCGTGATGCTTCTATGTGACGCGCGGGAGCTAACTTCTGGGATGCAGACGCCCGAGCGCGCAAGCCGATTTGACCGGCAAGGGACTCAAAGAATAATCGATTGCCGCAGGACATTCTTGAATGCTGCCTCCATAGATCGCGATCGACTATGGGGCTTTTAGGCAAGATCGGCAAAATCGATTGTTTTGATGGAACCCATCCAGGTAGCGAATAGGCCGTTGTGCGACGGCATGCCTTGGCGCTGAGCAATACTCCATTGACCTGATCCGTTGATGCGGTCGGACCCGAGCTCTTTTGATTGATCGCGCGATCGATGGCAGGTCGAGCTGCAAGGGATCGATGCTCCGCCTTAGTGGGTCACTCATCCGAACCTCCCGCCAAATGTGTCGGTGGCGATCGGATCGATGCGGGGCGAGGCCGCAGCGCTCCAATTAGGGCCGTGAAAGAGCGAGCAATGTGCGAGTATGTCCTCCAGAGCGTCGGGTACCTCTTAGGATGTGGGCGCGCCTTCGTCCCTTGCGGCAGGCCAACGGATGGGTTGATCTGAACTTTATTCGCGAAGCCATTGTCGTTCTTCGTGAAGCGGCGCCGCTGGGAAGACTGTTCCTTAGGGTGGTCGTCTTGGTGAACATCAAGGAACATGCGAGAACGGTACGGTCGCCAGTTGTCTAATCATTAGTCTCCAGTCTGCCGCTTGTAGAGATTCCCTTCGCTGGCCGTTCGGGAGCCGCCCGGGAACAAGCGCTCGGTCTCACGGGTCTGCCCAGCGAGCACATCAAATCCACATCCGCATCGATGTTGTCCTGATCCTCCACATTCATTCCAAGGCCAATACTGCTCAGTGCGTCGTTGTCGGGCGTCCAGGCCGCGGACTTCGGTACGGCGTAGGTATGCAGCGTGTTCCGTTGTTGGCGATCGCTCTCGCCCCGCGGTCACGCGAAACCGTGAGTTTTGAGGGGTCTTCGACCAACGACACGAATGGAGAAGCTGTTGTCTTACCACACATAGGCCATCCAGCCTGGCTCACACGTCCCTGGAATGTCGCTCCAGAGGATCTTCAATGGAAGAATGGTCCCGCGCCGTGTTACGGACATGCGATATCGCTCATGTGCTGGCTTCCGTGCTTGGTTCGCAATCGCCGTCCTGGTTCAGGAAACGATGCAGCTTGAGATATCCCGATGCCGCTACATTGTCGAAAATGCGGTCCCGCTCGACGCTTTCGTCCTTCGTTGCGGTTGCTGGCGCCCATCGTGCTGATTGCTGTTCGGCCAAGGCTGTCTCGTTCTTGAGCGCTTCAAGCGTCGCGCCCGTTTGCGTTGCGGCAAGATGGGCGCGCCGCTGACAAATGATGCGGCTGGATAGTGCTTGGTTTGCGGCACCGCCTCATTCGGCGCACTCGATGATGCGACAGCAGGATCCGATGTTTGGTGAATCGAATGCAGACCATGTACCTGGACTTCAAAGTCTGCTTGATCGGCCGGCAGCCGCACCGGTGAGCTGGCTTATACGCTCAGTTCGACTGCTTGACGATTTACCCGGCGCGGTGACTGTCAACCGAGGCCTCTGCGGCATTCCGTGGATCGATGTTCATCCGCCTCCCCTCGCAAAGTAGTTGTTGGTGACCAGTTCTTTGCAAAGACAGCTTTCGAGAAGCTGACGGGCGCGAAAATGCCGCTGTTGGTTTTAGATGAGGATTGGCGGATATACTGAGGCGCGTTCAGCCGGACTCAAAGCCGCAAGCTGGCGCTCCATTGCGCCATCTAACATGTATTTCGAGGGGTAAGCTCAGCTGCCCTGATTGCACGGACTTTTTACCGCAGCGCGATGTTCGTGCCAGCCTATGTCCGCACCTGTCGTTCAGCCGGCAGATGCCGGCGCCGTCTTGTGGTTTCTAATGGCTCTGCTCGATGAATCATTTCGCTTGATGACCCCCGCGAGGAGGCGACTTCAGCAAACCTGACCTACGATGTTGTGACGTCAGGAATAGTCGTCACAACCACTTGCATCTGATTGCGACTGATTGTCTTGTTCGAAGTGCGACGACGCTAGGTCGCGAACCTTTTCCGCATCCCCTATCCCGGAGCCGCCACTGCTGACCTCCGTCGTGCTTCGCGCGAGCGAGCCTTCGCGGCTCGGCGCGAGATCTCCACGACAAGCGCTATCGCCGAATCTCGGGCCTTTGAGAGGTACCTCCTTCAGCTCGGGGTCGATTAAGTTGACGACGCCCGACGGTCTCCTGTAGTCCAAGAGGCCACAGATGCTCGGACCTCAGTGCTAACCATGTTCGTCTCGTTCTTCCCCCGACCCAAGCTGTTCTTTCTCTCGGCGATCGTTTGGACCGCACTGGCAATGCTGGTCTGGCATGGCTTAGCCAGCAATCTATTCGAAGCGCCGCAAAGATCGGTCGGGTTGGCGACGTTCACGTCGGCGCCGGCTCTCTGGTTCGACCTCTATTTCGCCGCATGCTCGGCGATATTTGCGGCTGGCTGGATGTTGGTTGCGCCGCATCCCTGGGCGAGGTGGTCGATTCTTGGCTCCGCGCTGATACTGTTCACCTCCTACTTTCAGGTCCAGGTCAGCGTCGCCATCAACAGCTGGTATGGGCCCTTCTATGACCTTGTCCAGGCCGCGCTTTCGAAATCGGCGCAAGTGACGGTGCAGCAGTTCTACAGCGAGTTGTCGACTTTTGCCGGCATTGCTCTTGTTGCGGTCGTGGTCGGTGTGATGACGCGTTTCTTCGTCAGTCACTACATCTTCCGCTGGCGGACGGCGATGAACGATTTCTATGTTGCAAGCTGGCCGCGGCTGCGCGCCATCGAAGGCGCCTCGCAACGCGTACAGGAAGACACCATGCGCTTTGCGAGCACCATGGAAGGTCTCGGCGTCAACCTCATCAGTGCCTTGCTCACGCTCCTGGCTTTCCTGCCTGTTTTGGTGAGGCTATCCAGCAATATCACAGAACTACCTCTGATCGGTTCAATTCCCTATCCGCTGGTGTTTGCAGCAGTGATCTGGTCGGTGCTCGGCACCGGCGTTCTCGCGTTGATCGGAATCCGCTTGCCGAGAATCGAGTTTTTCAACCAGCGGGTGGAAGCAGCCTATCGCAAGGAACTAGTGCTCGGCGAGGACGACCCCGCTCGCGCCGACCCGCCGGGATTGAGCATGCTGTTTGGCGACATTCGCAGGAACTATTTCCGGCTTTATCTGAACTTCATGTACTTTAACGTAGGCCGCATCGTTTACCTGCAGACCGACACCATTTTCCCCTATGTCTTGCTCGCACCCACGATCATTGCGGGCAAGATTACGCTTGGCGCGATGAACCAGATTTTGAATGCGTTCGCGCAGGTCAGAACCTCGTTTCAGTATCTTATCAACTCATGGAGCACCATTGTCGAACTGATTTCGATTTATCAGCGGCTGCGGGGCTTTGAGTCCAAGCTCCAAGGCGAGCCGCCGCCCTCGATCGAGACAGAGACGGAGCCATTGTCGTCGGGATGATGCCTGCATTCCAAGGCCCCTGCTCTGGATGTGACGACCCCGGATCATGTCTTTCATTTCGCCGGCTTCCGCGCCAGGCATAGAACTCCAATTCCCACAGTGTCGGGTCGGAGGAGGCGCGCTTGATTGCTCTTGCGCTGGCCTCCGTCCGCCGCACAAACTGGACGTGCAGTTTTCCCGTATCCAGCTTTCAGGAACGGGCTCTTGCGGCTGAAGCGAAGGGATCAGTGAGACCAGCCCGACCAGCTTGAACTCCTGTGCAGCCGTGCGGTCGGATATTCATTCCAGGCTGCGTTCCGCCACGGCTTGCGCGGCGCGACAAGAGCCTTCGGATGATCCAGCCATCCAGCTGATGGAAGGTATCCCTCCATTGAGGGTCGCCTTCCCCCCTAGGTGGACCCGACCAGCGCGCGGAGCTGGGCTAACCGAGTTCGAACACTCCCTAACTGTGAGGTCGGCGATCCACACGTGTCGAATTGCAAGTCCTCGATTGCGTGCCCGCAAGGACTCGCGGCTCTTGCTCTCCTGCAAACGATCTCGGAATTTTCGCTGGGCGATAGCCTTGCGATCATGGTGCGGTCCCTGACAACGAGACTGTCTTTGTCAGGTTCAAAGCATTCGCGTCAATTACGATTTCATGAAGCCTATTCAGCCCCTTACTTGCGACTGATGCGGCTGGCACGGTCGTTGCTATCGAAAATGGGGTAACACCGAGTAAGGGCTGAGTGCAGCCCTAGATGAACGATCATTTTCCGCCCGCAAGCGGTGGGGCCATTCTGAAAAATAAGCAAGACCTTGAAACGTTCGCATTCGGTTTGATGGAGAGCGATGTGGATTTGCCTATATGAGCCGACGACACAAATCGCGCCTTCTGGACATATCTCACTGTCAGACGACCGTTGCCTTGTCAGCGTTGCTGGCTTGGTCAACAATCGCAGCGAGCGGCACCGGGAGGGGGCATGACTAGAATTCGGCTGACGTGCTCAAGCGTGCCGGCTGCGGGAGGCCACCGACACAATAGGCGCCTCTCGACGCATCGTGTCGCCATTTCGCAGACGAATACGCCACAAATCGCATAGCGTACGTCCAAGATAACAGGCCCCCTTTAATCCGGGTAATACGGAATTGTCGACATGCCGCAAACGATCGGCGCTGATAGCGAGTGCACCGCGAATGAAGGGGCAGAGCACTGGTCAGAGACGAAAAACAACCTTTCATCAGATGGCGAGTTTGTTCGGTACTGGAGCCGAGCTGCTGATCGGTTGCGCGCGGTGGCCGCTGTCGGCAGGCGAACTGAGGAGGCGATCAGAAAGACTGGGATTGGTTTGCAGCTATCGTCCGAGAACTTTAACGGTCACGACCTGTCAGATTTCCCGTTGCGACGCTGTACCCTCAATCGTGCGCAGCTCTATGGAGCAAAGTTGGATCGGGCAGACCTTTCTGGGGCGAACCTTGTCTGTCCGGGGCTAGAGAGAGCAAGTTTCCTCGGGACCAAGCTCGATTTTGCGTATATGCACGCGATTGCAGCGCAGGTTTGCAACTTCGATGACGCCAGTCTGCGCAATGTAATTGATGCAACCGGCAGTCTGTTCCACGGTTGCAGCATGAAAAGGACACGCTTTGACAACGCGATGCTCAGCGGGCTCCTCGTTTACCAGTGCGACGCGAGCGATGCTGTATTTGATGGCGCGGAATTACAGGGTTCGACCATCAATGAATGCTTCCTTCCATCCGCCTCCTTTCGCTTTGCCAAGCTGAGCCAAGTCACGATCACGAAGGCGCATCTGGCGGCTTGCTCGTTCTTCCAGTCAAAGGGGGACTGTTTATCGATCGTGCGTCCCACCTCGGTCGACGGTCTTGTCCTGGAAGGCGCTCATCTTCCGTATCTGAGGCTCTCAAAGGTGAGCGGCCGCGTTACGGCGAGAGCCCTCTGCGCTCCATTCGCTGACCTTCACTTGTCAAATCTTTCAAGTGCGGAGCTGGAGCAGGCGGACTTGACGGAGGCGCGGCTTCTGTCCGTAAGCTTGTCCGACGCGAACCTCGTCGGTGCTGTGTTGAACGGTGCATCCATTCATTCCTGTCAGCTCGATGGAGCGGACCTATCTCGGGCGTCAGGCGAAAACATTTCGATAACAGAGAGCACAATGCGAGCCGCCAAATTCACGGGCTTTCGTGGTCGCTGTGCCTTTGTGCGCGACTGCGATCTTGAGCATGCAGACCTATCCCAGGCTTACCTTTACAGGTCAATGATTACCGGTGATCCGCCGCAATCGATGGCATTGGATCACGCAAATCTCGAAGGATCCAATCTCGTTCAGGCATATCTCGCCGCCGGAATAGCCGACAGCAACCTGGAGGCAGCGCGCGTCGCATACGTTCGCATGAACCAATCGTCCTTGCGCGACGCGAACCTGAGTGGGATATCGCCATTCCAGGCCAGCTTCGTAAAGGTCGACTTTTCGGGCGCTAAGATAACGACATTCGAGCCACCGCTTTTTGCAGACCGATGTCCGGGACTGCAGGCCGCTTTGAATAGTGATCAGCCGCGCGAGCCATCAAGCTATCTGGACGAATTCTCATCGTTGATCAGACGTGGTCGAGAAGGGTCAACCTGACGGCTTAGGAAACCGCAAAATTGAAGGGGCTACAGTGTCCGCGAGCTTAGAATAGGTTGGTGCGGTAGTCCGAGCTGTGAGCGGGCGTTAAAGCTCCTTGGCGGCTCGCTGACGTGCGCGGTCAATACGACACGCGGGGCGGACCTTCTGCGATTCGACCGATCAGAGCACTCTTTCGGCTTTCGAAGAAACTGGAGTAAGAAAATGCATCTGGCATGTCTTTCCGCAGGCAAAGCTTTCATCCGGGAGGTGGCGAGAACAGGTCAGACTATTGGGACGGTACACACTCTAGGCGCCCTGCATCTTGGGCACGCAGAACTGATCAGGAGAGCGGCATCGGAGAATGACGTCGCGATTGTCACGGTCTACCCGAACAAGAGCCAGCTCAAACCAGGTGGGAGCTACGATTTCAATTTGGACGATGATATTGGGCTTGCCCTACGTGCGGGAGCAACTGCCGTGATTTCCTCGAACGATACCGAAATGTTCCCGCCTGGCTATCTAACGTTTGTATCGCAAGGCGATTATCATTTGCGTTTAGATGGGCCTGAGGAGTACTTGAAGGAAGCCGTTACCGGGGCAATCCGCTGGATCTGTTATGCGCGACCAACTCGCAGCTACTTCGGCCTCAAGGATATCGGTCAGGCGATCCTGGTGAAGCGCGCCGTCGCAGACCTCCTTCTCGATTGCGAGATACGGTTTGTGCCGACCGTGAGATACAAGAACGGCGTGCCAGTTTCGTCGCGCTTGAGGCAATTTAGCCGCTCCGAGCTTGATGAGCTGTCGTGTCTCTTCACGGCACTCAACCATTCGAGGAAAGAGATCGCCCAAGGAGCGTCGAGCGTCAAGGATCTAGTAGCGTCGGCTACATCTCAAATTGAGTTCCGACAGTTTAAACTCGATTTTGTTCGAATTGTTGGTGCTGAAAGCTTCGAAGACCTGGAGCAGGTCAAGCTTCCTTTTATAATTGTTGGAGCGGCAATGGCGCATGGTCTAAGGGTCTTCGATAGTATCTACGTTCCAGATCAGGATACACTCCTGAATGGTCCTCCGGATGTCTGGATAGATCTGCCTGAACAGTCCTAGCCAGACGATTATGCATAGCGTGATTTCGACAGCAGTCGCCACTCCGGCCGTGCCTGAACTTATGACTGTGCATTTCGGCTCGACGCTGCCTCCAGCGTAGAACCATCGTCCAACTGCGGTGATAGCTCTCACCGATCCGCTGAGTAGATCGACTTGGAAAGTCAATTCGATCCTTACTGCCCGACATAGTAGGGAGGAGCTAGCTGCACTTTGAGATAGTCTGGTCGAGCGGCCGGTCGCAGCCCCACGCCACGGCAGCTCGAAACGGTGAATCGCGATCCTGGATCCGTAAGCTCTCAAGAGCAAAATCTACAGAGACGATCATGAAAAGGCGATTGGAAGATTATAGAGCTGACGACGACTGTATTATCCCGCTGAGCAATCTGGATGTAAGCGAGGCCAAGCGCTTTCAAGACGACAGCATATGGGGTTGCTTCGAGCGGTTGCGAAGGGAAGATCCCGTTCACTACTGTCAAGACAGCCCTCATGGTCCATATTGGTCCCTGACGAAATACCGGGATATAGTAGCGGTAGACACAAACCACAAAGCATTCTCGTCAGAGCAAGGTGTCACTATTGTCGACGTGCCTGACAAGCACTGGATCCAGAGTTTCATCAAGATGGGGCCTCCCCAGCACGCCGAACAGCGCAATACCGTGAGTCCGATAGTCGAGCCGGAAAGCCTGACGAAGCTCGAAAGCTTGATCCGCTCTCGGGTCAGGGCGATTCTAGCCGGCCTGCCGCGCAATGATGCCTTCAATTGGGTGGACATGGTCTCCATAGAGTTGACGACGCAAATGCTCGCCACGCTGTTCGACTTCCCATTTGAGGATCGGCGACTCCTGACCTATTGGTCAGACGTAGCTGTTGCAGTTCCGAAAGCAGGCCATGCGATCGATACCTGGGACAAGCGAAGCAAAATCTTGTCAGAGTGCCTCGACTATTTCACCAGACTTTGGAACGAGCGCATCAATGCCGAGCCGCGCCTCGACCTGATTTCCTTGATGGCGCACTCGCCCGCCACACGCCATATGGAGCCGAGTGAGTTTCTCGGGAATCTGATTCTGCTGATCGTTGGGGGGAATGACACCACGCGCAACTCGATTACCGGCGGCCTCCTGTTCATGAGTCAGTACCCCTCCGAACTGCGAAAACTAACCGTCAATCCAAAGCTGGTCTCGAGCGCCGTGTCCGAGATTATTCGATACCAGACGCCGATCGCACATATGCGCCGCACCGCCGCTACCGATAGCATCGTAGGCGGGAAACAGATCAGTAAGGGCGACAAGGTCGTTATGTGGTACATCTCCGGCAACCGGGACGAAGAGATCATTAAGAGCGCCAACAGCTTCATCATCGACCGCAAGAATGTGCGGCAGCATCTCGCGTTCGGATTCGGCATCCATCGCTGTCTTGGTCGACATCTTGCGGAACTTCAGTTGAGAGTCCTCTGGGAAGAGATGCTGGATGCGGGACTGGAGGTCAAGGTTGTCGGCGAACCCGAGCGAATTGCGTCCAACTTCGTGCACGGCTATTCCGCTCTCCCCGTACGGATTGCAGCCTAGGCCCTTATCGCTCCGGTCTGGCAGCGGACACGCGGTGGGGTTTGGCTCGTAGTGAGTCGATCGTTAATAAGCCGAATTGGGCTGAACTGGACAGTTGAGCGTTGGCCAGAGTGAGAGCAGGAAGAGGGACAAAAGGTCTCTGAGCCAAGCCAGGACACGGCGGAGGTTGTGGCCAACGGCCGAGAGGAGAACGTTAGCGGCATCTCCGGCGCGGCCTTTGAGATAGCAGCGGCCAAGGTGACCTTCGTTCTTCATGTGTCCGATGATGGGCTCGATGGCGGAACGGCGGCGTAGCTCGCGCTTGATGACGCCGAAGACGCCGCGCTTCTGGCCCGAGATGAAGACGCGGCGGGGATTTTGTGTGTCGTGGCCGCGATATCCCTTGTCGACATAGGCCCGTTCGATCGGGCAGCCGGTGAGGCTCTCGGTGCGCTCGATGACGTCGCGAAGGGTGTGACCGTCGTAGGGGTTGTCCGGCAGCGCGCAGGCGTGGAGCACGAACAAGCCGCCGGGAGCTCTTTGGTTGTTGGTGACGATGGATGCCTTCACGCCGAACTCATAGGGCGCGGCGGCCTTGCCCTTGCCGATGCACTCGACCTCCGGAGCATGGAAGGAATACAGCTTGAAGCCGCGCTGGCGCTGCTGCTGCGAGCGGATCTGGGTGGCTCGGCTCAGCGGCAGGGCGAATGCCTCCTCCAGTGCGGGCTGGCCCTCGGTCTTGCGGCGAATGTCGCGGATGATCCGGCCCAGCCGGCTGCGCAGAAGGCGCAGCTGTCGCTGATGCCGGTTGAATTGTTTGGCATGAGCGTAGCGGCCCGCCATCATTGCCGCGCTTTTGGCCACGCGAATATAGGATTGCCGGAGCCTGACCCCGTGCTTCCTCGCCAGGCGGTTCAACCCGCGGATCGCTGCATGCAGCAGCTTGGCGTCGGTCGGAAAGCTGATGGCCTTCGGTTGGACGGTCGTGTCGACCGTGACCCGCTTGAGGTCCTGGCTGCGCAACGCACCGCTCGCGTGCGCCACCCGAAGGCTCTCGGCCAACAACCGCTCCAGCTTGTCGCCGAGCCGCTTGCGCCAGTGGCTCAGGTCTGAGCGCTCATGCGGGAAAACGTGCTGGAAAAACTCTTCGCCTGTGAAGAACTGGAAGTACGGATCGTGGACCCAGCGCTCGCACACCCCCTCATCGGACAGGCCGTAGATGTGCTTGAGCAGCAGCAATCCGATCATGAATCGGGTCGCGATACCCGGCCTGCCGTTGTCGCTGTAGAGCGGCGCGATCTCGCCGTCGATCCAGTTCCAATCGACCCTGCCGGCGAGCAGAACCAGCTCGTGTCGCATGTTGATGATCTGGTCCAGCCGGGACCGGAACAGATCGTTCGAGCCTGTCGTCCTGTGCTTCTTTGGTCGCATCGGTGCCTCCGATGCAGCACAGAATCACGGTTCGCAGCGGCAGGGAAATCCAAAATCGAAATTGCAGGGTTTTGGGCTGTGAAGCCTCAATCCCCTGCAATCTCAAATGCCGTCGCAACCGGAAAACAGACTCCCAATCAAGTGCTTGGAGGCTTGTTCACGGACAACTAGTGAACCATCTCCGCTTCTGCAAGCAGCGAAGATGGTTTGATCGACGCGAAACAATTGCTGCATCTCAGGATCTAGTCATCAACAGGGCGGATGTTTGAAGTGTCCGTGAGGAGCGATAGTGTAGCGCGCGGACAACTTGCAGCGGCATCAACCAACTTGAAGAATGCAATGTCTACGAAATCCAAAGTCGTGAAGCCCAGTCATGACGCCTTTGTCGTCACCGGTGAGGTGAGAGCGCCTCCTGGACTAAGATCGGCGCGGTCTGGTGATGGCAGCAAGGGCGTCAAGGTGGCTCCGATCGCCCTGCTTGTCAGCGGAAGGCTCGTTACCCGCGAGCGAAAAGAAACCAACGACTCTGAGTCCGATGCGGTGTCACGTGTGCTTGCGGGGACACTCGTCCCTTCCAAGGCTTTTGATTGTTCGGGGGCTGCAGGTCCATCCGGACCGGAAAGCATTCTTTGGTAGACAATGCTCCAGGCAACGTGATTGCCATGAAGCTGCGCTTCACAGATGGGCTATGCCATGAGCAGTTCCGCCTTCCTCTGGGACTCCAAGGTCGTCGCCGGCAGTAACCTTCAGCTTTTGGGTGTGTCTGTCGTTACCGTCTGAAGTTTGATTGTCACATCGAGTTTCCAACATCCAAACACAGAGCCGCGCCCAGCACCCGCGTAGTATTTGACCCTACGTTCAGTGAGCAGGGATCGTGGTCGGCTGAGAAAAACTAGACCAGATTATCTGCGAAAATGTCATCCAGCAACAGGACAAGACCACAAGCTGCCCCAGCGCTGCGAGAAGTGGTGATCGCGCACCAAACCACGAATGATCAGAGATAGCCTTTTCACGTGCAAGGCGTTTTTGGTTGAGTTTGGCAGATGCCAATCACCCGTCGCATTTGCACCTCCTGCCTGACACATGTCGGGAACTGCGGGCGACACGGCAACTACGAATTCGCGCTCTCGGCGCAACCGGGCGAGTCGCAGAGGCGGCCAGCTACTAACTCGAGCTCCTGCAGCTCGATCTCGACGGCCCGGGCGAGCGGCTCACGGGCTCCGTTCCGCAGAATTTCTGGCAGTGGATCGTCAACCGCAGACGGCTGACTTCTCGTTCATGCGTATCGCTCTCCTTGAGAGGTTAGGGCAGGCTCGACACCTGCCTTGAACGCCGCCTATCTCAACCCGTCATCACCCACGTCCCCGCATAGCTCTCATAGCCTTCAGCTTTGGATGTTGGACCAAGATCTCGTCACCGTTAGGCTCCGCATGCTGGGTTTTATCTCCCATGATGAATTGAGGGAAGCAAACCGCCGACGTCCGAACCTACGCAGCCCTGTGGCGCGAAACATTGATCGATGCTGCGATCTTCGTTAAGCGACCTCCGATTGGACTCTTAAGGCAATCACTTTGTCTTCGGATTTGTTCGGTCACTGCATTGCCCGAGGTTGGAGCTTGGCTGTGAGGCCCCTCAATTGAAGTTGTAGGAGGCCTGAAAGAACGTACCCCAGCGCTCCATGCTATACTTCGCAAGTACGGTCGGATCACCGACGCAGCCATAGCTGCTGCACAAAGAGTTGCTCCGCTTGTTGGTCCACATCGCCCAGTAGCGGCCACCGACGCCGACGCTGAAGTTCCTGGTGATGAAGTAGGACAAGACGCCTTCAACCTGGACGCCTCGGCCCCCATTGCCCCGTTGTTCATCAAACACGGTCTCGTTGCGCAAGAGATGATAATCACGCCCCTTGAAATCGGTCCACGGCAGGTAAGCGACGTCCGTGCTCAAGCGCCAACGCTCGGTGAGCATGGTTTCGGCGCTTAGGCCGATACGAGGTGCATTCCATTGAGTATCCTGGCTGCCAACGTTCGTGTTGTCGCCTGGCGCCAGGCACGGTAGGTTGACGATCTTGACGCATCCTATCGAGTCCGAGCTCTCGCCGTAATAGCTCCAACCCGTGAATCCGCCGACCTTGTAGGTGGCGCCGCGCAGGAAATCATAACCTAGGTCCGCCGTGTAATAAGTGAACCTTCCGTTTGCTTGGCCCGAGATCGTGTTAGTATACGACATTGATGTGGTCCCAGTATCGAGACCCCAATCTTCATCGTTCGAGTGTCCTTTGTTGAAGCGCCCGATCCCAATATTGCCCTTGAGGAATACTCCCCAGGGGCTGTCAACACGGAGAAATGATTCCCCGGAAAGTCCGTCCAATCCGTAATAAGTGAGCCTCGAGATGAGACGGCTGGGGTCGTCGAGGTGGCCATAGGGCACTGCGCTGTGGTCCCATTGAAATTGTCCGCGGCTGAGCCAGAGCCGCGATCCGCCTTCAAACGCCCAACCGGGCGAGTAAGCGACCGGCGGCGCACCGGCGAGTGCTTTCGCGTACAGCGGCGCGTCGCCCCATTGCGCCGTCCAAGGGTCGGCGCCAAAATGGTAATTCAACCCGATCTTTCCGACGTGATAACTGCTGGAGGGCCTCGTTGTGTTCGCTGGCAGAATCGCAAACGGTGGAAACTGCACCGTCGGAGGTGTGTCGATCCTCGGCCCGCCGAAATGTAGATAGTCATACTCAGCTTTGACCGACCATGCAGGCGTAAGCGCTTGCTCGACGCCCAGCCCGATGGTGCCACCGAGGCGACCATAATCGAAATGGGTCTTCTCCGGTGAGAATCCAAACTCGTAATTATTGAGGACGTCGCCCTGATTGTTCTGCCAAGCGACGCCTCCCTTGAGATAGGCCAGCGTGTGGCCCAGCGCGCCAAACGCGTAACCGATGCGGCCGGTCCCGGTGGCAAGAACGTTGGGACCTGCCTTGCAGTTTGCGCTCACGACAAAGCCGGAGGCAGCGAGGCAGGTATTTGTGCCGTCGGAGACAGCGCGGCTGACATCGAGTTCGACACCAAAGACCCAGCCCTTGTTCTGCCAATTGTAACCGATCTGGCCACCTGCGAGGAACACTGGGGTATCGACGACATCGCCATAGATTGACGGACCGTAGGGATTGCTGAAGGAGGTTCGGCCGTACCCGCCGCCGACGTGCCCGCCAATATAGCCTCCGGTCCAGTTCCACACCGCCGGCGGCAGTTTCACTTCTGGCTCAAGGTCTGCCGAATTGGCGGCACTGCTTGCGACGAGCGCAATTGTTGTGGCTCCCCAAAAAAGAAGTCCAGATCGCATCAAATACTCCGCTGCGCTTCTCCATCCACAACCGAGCGCCTTCGCGCTGGCATCGGTGATGGCGCCGCGAATGAAGCAAGCAGCGTGCCGCTTAAATGAGGCTCTTCACGCGCCAGGTACGCGTCAAATTTGCGACATCGGGGCTCAAACCCGACAATCGCGCTGTTAGCGTTCGACAGTAAATGTTGCGCAACGCGAAGCCGCCATTCTCGCTGTAGCTGCGACATCAGCTGTCGAGTCTCATGTGAAGCGTTTGAGTCCAGTGGACATTACCAATACGAGCCCTGCCGGCCTGGACGCCGGATCCGTCGATCTGCAGAGGGATGATACTTGGTATGCTACGCTATCGAAATCCGCTTCCTTGGGAAAACATCTGACGAGCGATCATTCAGGCAATGCGGCACGCGCAGGAGACGCTCGTCGTCAGCCTCTTCGTGTCCCTGGTGATGCTCGCCTTCGCCATGATGGCCGCGATCCGACTTCGCGCTCACCGCCATCGCCCAAAAAACAAAACGTCGCCCCCCGGCAACAGCCCAAACACCACCACGCCGCCGCTGATCTGTTGGTCAATCCAGGAATCGGCCATTGCCATCAGACCGTAAGCGTCGTCCTCAGGCCACGGCTTTAAGATCGTGACGGCAGTAAGCCCAAAGACGCAACTGATCGATTTCGCTGTTTGGATAGCCGTTGACGATGCTGGTGAGCGCGTCGGCCAGGTAAGCAAGCGCATTCATATCGGCGACCGCGAAAGCGACATCTTCGAATTGTATTGCCTGACGCAAGAGCTTGGCGCTCACTTGCTTGTCCGCGCCTGCGTCGATCGGCTGGCGGGCGATGACGGCCATTCGATTGCGACCGAGATGGAAGAGACCAGCGGTCAAGGACCTGCATTACCTTGGCGTGCGGGACGACAAGGGCGAGATGACGAAAGCTGTGCTGGAGATCAAGTTCAAGCGGATTGCGGTCTTGCCTCCGATCGGAAAGCAAAACTCTATCCTGCCTCGACCTGACGGTAATCCGCGCAAGCGAGCGCGGTGCGCCAAAGGGCCGGAAACCTATTGAATCGAAGCTAATCACGGACCTACCCGTCCGTAGACGCTCCGAGGCAATCGAGAAGATTAACTGGTGCGCCATGCGGTGGAAAATCGAGATGTTCCACAAGATCTTGAAATCGGGCTGCAGGGCGGGCGGAAGACTCAAAACTGCGGACGCGAACCGCCTCGCTAATCTGATGGCGGTCTTCTGCATTCTCAGTTGGCGCGTCCTCTGGCTCACCATGCTCAATCGCGCGGCCCGGACGCGTCACCGAAGATGGCCTTGACGGACAACGAGATCGCATTGCTCGATGAACTCATCAGCGACGTCGGCAATCGACGATGTCGCCCTGGAACCCTCGCATTCTACTTGACCAAACTTGAACGATTGGGTCGCTACCTGGCCAGGGCCGCCGATCCGCCACCGGGAAATGTCGTCATCTGGCGCGGACTTTCCAGACTGACCGTTATCGAATTCGGCGCCGAAATCGGAGCGGCTGGAAATGTGGTTTTGAAAGCTGGTGAGGACCTCACCAGACGCCGTACCCGGCATAGGGGCAGGACCCTTACGGATCGCCTCGCGGACGGTACTGTCGATCCAGAGCGCAGATCTTGACCGGGGCACGTCAGGCCGCGGTCACGTCTCAGCGGATTATGCCGCAACTGACGCAGCTATCCCGCATCGCTGTCTTCAGCAACACAGGAGCTGCGATGGAAATGGGACCCAAGGCGATATCGGCTTTCTTGCGCATCCGGAAGAACTCTCTTGGTCAGCTACTGGTCAGCCAGGCGGTCTATCCAGATAGGCTGAGCATTCTCGACTTTATCGGAGATAAAATATGACGGGCATTGGCCGAGCTGGCACATCGCGCGTTGGGGCTGCACGAGCCGACAGCACCGGGGAATTGAGCAGTTCGAGCGCGGAGCCCGGCCTGTTGCCTGGGGAACGCAGTCAATCCTTCGACGCCCTCGTGGAGCGGATGCGCTCCGGGCCTCAAGATAGAACCGCGGCGCTCGCGAACCAGCCACCAGCTTTGGATGTGGCGGCGCCAACGCGGGACGAGATCAAGGCAGCAGAGGAAAACTTGGACAGCCTGCTCGAGCAGCTTAAAACTTGTCGTCAAGCGGCCAGGCGCGCCCGGAACTTGCCCGAGGCGCAAGAGCTGATCGATCAAGTGGTTAAAGCAGGCTCAGCAGTTCTGGAGTACTACGCGAATCTGCCCCCAGCTCTGGCGCGCCGCATTCTGCCGGACGATCAGGCTCGCCAGCTCCGCTATGACACGCTGGACGCTGGCGACCAATGTAACGAGGTGGCCACAAAGATTATCTACGAGCTGGAGAAGGACAGAAGGAAAGCAGCACACCTGCTCGACAACATGAAAGACAGCGCTTCGCCCGCTCAGCTGAGCCGCGTGTTTGCAGGCGTGGCGGGCCACTACGTGGCCTGCATGGAGTGGTGGGGAAAGAAGGCATTGCGTTTGGAGCGGATGCAGTCAGTCTGCGCGGCTACTGCCAACTTGCCAACCAGCACGCCCGAGATGCGGAAGGCCGAAGAGGCCGCACTAAGGCTGCATACCGGCTGGGCGCTCAATACGAAGTGCATGTATCTGCAATCGCGGATAGCTCTCGCGGAGCTCTTGATTAACTCGCAAGCGAGCACGTTCGGACCAGATCTGCGCGGCGCCCTCATGGATGAGAGCGGGCGAGTGCGTCTGCTCGGGACCTTCATCGAGGATGTTTTTCCGGCATTCGTCTCGACGCACGGCGCCGTTCTGAACAGCAATGGAGCGACGCTCGACGCTGAGCACCGTGCCGTTCTGGAAGGAGTCATGGAGCGCCTTTCGGAGTTTGCGTCAGGAGTGAGCGGCATCGTTGGCAGCCTGAGGGAGGCCGGAACGGGAGCGGACCTCCCGTTGCAGTTACTGGACGAGATCGTGGAAGGTGCTTGGGTTACGGCGAACGAAGTCATGCGGCTGCTGGCATTGCAGCCGAAGACGATAGCCACGATTGAGCCGCCGGCTTGGGCAGCGCTGCCGGAAAATACTGCGGTCGTGGGCGAAGATAGTCCAGCGCGCAGAAAGGGAAAAGGAAGGCGCGCAGCGGCCGCAGGCGAGGGGAGTTCGATGGGCCGCCCGGCGGAGCCGCAACTCGCCAGGCCCAATGCCGCCACGGACCGGACGCGCAAGGTTATCGTACTCTCGGATCTCGGCACCAAGAAACTCGCGACCGCGGACGAGGCACGCGCGTCATCCTCCGCGACCGAGCACCTCCAGATGTGGCAGGCTCCGCCCTCCAGGAAAGCGCTGGGGGGATTACTTGAGCGATTGGACGAGCTGCTGCAGTTCGATCTGTCGGCTCAGCAAAGCGCCGTCTCGCAAGCGCGCCAGATGAAGCCCGAGGACGCCGAACACGTCTTGGATCGCGTCATTAAGCGCTTGCAGACGCAGGCCTCCGAGATTGAGGCCTGTGCAGCCGCGCTGGAGGAGCCTCGACGACGTGGCCTGCTCACGCCTGCGCAACTGCCCGAAGTGCACGATAAAATTGTACGGCTCAAGGCGATGTGGTCCGAGGTGCAGGGGCAGGCAAACTCATTAAACGCGCGAAAGGCGGCAATCACGAGCGATTGCATGAAGACCTATGCGTTTCCATCGCAAAAATACCTTGAACAGTTGCGGGCGGCGGGGGAGCTGGCGTCAGTGGATCCACCACGTCCCTTGAAGGGAGAGCCAGGGACGCTGTTCGAGATCAGGCTGCAGCCCAAGGTGCTGCGCAGTGGTGCGACGCCAAGCCCGATGTGGGTGCACATCCATACCAAGCAGCCGGTACATGCCTGGCAATTAGCAACACTGGGCGATCGCGAATTCGCCGCTTGCCACGTGAAGTCTAACGAACAGCGCGGCTACAATCAGCACTGGCAGAGCGCTCGAGCCGCCGAGGGGCACGAGAAAGTCGTGATCCACCGCGGCAAGCTCACCCCTGCGTTCTGTAGGTCCTTGTTGAGCGCCGCCGCTGGCCGCCATCCGTGGCCTCCCCTTCCCGATCCGGAGCACGTGTCGGCGCAGATCGCTCGACTGGGGATCTCGTGAGCTGGTTGTCTTCCGGCATAGTGCCGTTCGGTGGCAGCTTTCCTGCCTCCGGATCGGCTCGGAGGATTGCCTGCCCAGCACCGAGCCCTCCAGGCTCCATCTCCCAAAAGGATGGAGCCTGGAGAAGAGAACGCGCACCACGGGAGGCTTGTCAGCCTGTCGCGCGGCGATCAGGATGGAAGAGCGCGTCAATCAAGGGTTCTTCCGCATATTTGGTGCAAGGTGCGGGATTCACGGACGGTGCGAATAAGGGCATAAGGTTGGAATCGCAGTCGACGCTCGTGATTCGCCTTGCTTCATGCCTTCCGCTCGCTGATTTCTCCCGAGCTTTCGATTGTCCAGATCCTTCCCCAGACGGACAGGGTGGTGCTCGTGGCTCGGCCGAAGTCAGCGGTCTCGCTCTGTCCCTGTTGCGGCTGCCAGACGGGTCGCGTCCACAGCCATTACGTGCGACGCTTGGCCGATCTGCCGTGGCAAGGTCGGGTGGTCGAAACCCGGCTTCACGCGCGACGGTTTCGATGCGCGAATCCGCAATGCCCGCGTCAGATATTCACCGAGCGGCTACCGGCAACGGTGCGGCCGAAAGCAAGACGCACAACCCGTCTCGGCGAGAGCCAACTGGCGATCGGCTTTGCGGTCGGCGGAGAGCCCGGCTCGCGCCTGTCGCGCAAACTGGCCATGCCGGTCAGCGGCGACACCTTGCTCCGAATGGTTCACTCGGCTCCCTTGCCGGATTTCGTTGCCCCGACCGTCGTCGGCATCGACGATTGGGCTTGGCGTCGTGGCCAGCGATATGGAACGATCATCTGCGATCTGGAGCGCAATTGCGTGCTTGACCTGCTTCCCGATCGTAATGCCGACAGTGTTGCGCGCTGGCTGAAGCGCTGGCCGGGCATCAAGGTCGTAGCCCGCGACCGTGCGGGACTTTATGCTGATGGCGCACGCTGCGGCGCGCCCGACGCGGTGCAGGTCGCGGACCGTTGGCACCTGCTCAACAGTTTAGGTGAGGCCCTGCGCCACGCTGTCGGGCGCCATCGTCACAACGTAGCCGCCGCCGTGCAAATCATGGCGTCCGTGCAACGACCGAAGACTGGCAGTTCCACGCTGCCGCCCGGCCTTGCACAATTGCGGGCGGATCGAAAGTCTGCACGACGCGAACGCTGGGATGAAATCTGTCGCCTACGCGAGCAAGGTTGCCCGACATCCGGGATCGCCCAACTGCTTGGTATCGACAGGCGCACTGTTCAGCGCTGGCTGGCCGCTGGCGGCGAACCGGAGCATTCGCGTCCTCACATACCTTCACATCTTCTCGCGCCCTTTGAGGCATGGCTGGAAGCGCGGTGGGCCTCCGGCTGCCAGGTGGGCCAGCAGCTTTGGCGCGAGCTTCAGCAACAGGGTTATACTGGAAGTCGAGTGACCGTCGCGCGATGGGCCGCTGACAGGCGTGCACATGCAGACTCGGGAGGAGCAGCACAACCGCACCCGACCTGGAAAGCTCCCACGCGTCGTCGCTGTGCTTGGTATTTGAGTCGGGATCTGGATCAGATCGATGCTGACGCCAGGCTGTTCCTCGGTCACTTGTTTGCGCGAGCTCCGGAACGTACGCCTCCGTTGACGGCCGCCTTGTTTGACGGAGGCGAGCGCTGCAGGTCCTAGGGGTAATCCTAGGAGAAGCGCTATGACGGTTTCGCGGGCAGAGGTGATCACATCGGTCGAGCGGCGGCGGCGGTGGTCGCGAAATGAGAAGGAACGGCTAGTTGCAGCATCGCTCGAGCCCGGAGCCACTGTTTCCGAGGTGGCTCGCATGGCCGGCCTTCATGTGAGCCAGCTGTTCAGGTGGCGCAAAGAGTTTTGCAAGCACGGTGAGACGAGTATAGCTCCGTTCGTGCCGGTCGAGATTGGACCGTCTGTGCCGCCGCGGGACCTGACCGAAGTGCCGTTGACGACGGCGCCGGCGCGTCGACGGAGGAGCCAGGGCATCATCGAGATTGATCTCGGTATCGGACACCGCATCCGGGTCGATGGCGAGGTTGATGGAGACGCGCTGCGTCGCGTTCTCGATGCTCTGGTGCGCCGATGATCCCGGTTCCGACCGGCGCGCGAGTGTGGCTCGCGACAGGCTACACCGATATGCGCAGAGGCTTCCCGTCGTTGGCACTCCAGGTGCAGGAGGTGCTGCACAAAGACCCGCTTAACGGACATCTGTTCGTCTTCCGTGGTCGCCGCAGCGATCTTGTGAAGATGATCTGGCACGATGGCCAGGGAGCATGCCTGTTTACCAAAAGACTCGAGAGAGGAAGGTTCATCTGGCCATCGGTTGCCGGTGAATCAGTAACGATCTCGCCGGCGCAGTTGAGCTATCTGTTGTCCGGGATCGATTGGCGCAACCCACAAGAAACCCAACGTCCAACGCGGGTCGGATAGCGTTTTATGGTTTGAATCTGCGGCTTGATCTGATTCACTGGCTTCATGATGTCGAAGCCGGACGATCTTCCATCGGACCTTGCGAGTGCCCTGGCGGCGCTGCAGGCCGAGCGTGAGGCGCGGCTACACGCTGAGGCGGTGGCTGCCAGTGTGCGGGCGGAGCTGTCGGACAACGAGGCGCTGATCGCGCATCTTGAGCTGCGGATCGAGAAGCTCAAACGCGAACTGTACGGGCCGCGCTCCGAGCGCACGGCACGGCTGCTCGAGCAGTTGGAGCTGGAGCTCGAGGAACTCGTTACCACAGCGAGCGAGGATGAGCTTGCCGCGCAGGCTGCAGCAGCAAAGACGCAGAACGTCCGTTCCTTCACGCGCAAGCGGCCGGTGCGCAAGCCATGGCCGGATGACATCGAACGCGAGCGCGTCGTCATGGAGGCTCCAACGAGCTGCGCCTGCTGCGGTGGATCGCAGCTGGCGAAGATCGGCGAGGATGTGACCAGAACGCTGGAGGAGATCCCACGCCGCTTCAAGTTGATCGAGACGGTACGGGAGAAGTTCACCTGCCGCGATTGCGAGAAGATCAGCCAGCCGCCCGCGCCGTTCCATGCCACGCCGCGCGGCTTCATTGGCCCACATTTGCTGGCGACGATCCTGTTCGACAAGTTCGGCATGCATATCCCGCTCAACCGCCAGAGTGCGCGCTTCAAGGCCGAGGGGATTGACCTGTCGTTGTCGACCCTGGCCGACCAGGTCGGCCACGGCACCTTTGCCGTCATGCCGCTCTTCCATTTGATCGAACGCCATGTGCTCGCGGCCGAGCGCCTTCATGGCGATGACACCACCATCCGTATCCTGGCGAAGGGCAAATGTACCACCGGACGGATCTGGACTTATCTATGGACGGTCCCCGCTTTGCAAGGCCATTTGCTTTGTTCCGGCTAACGATCGTTTGCAGCTATCTATCCGGCTTTATGGCAATGCCACGAGCCCTGATGAGATCCGCGGATCGGCGCCCAATTATGTTGGCGAGCTCTGAAGCTCGATAGGTCCAACGGGCTTAGCCGACCCCGGTCCGACCGGTTGCCATCACTCTGCTTTTGCCCTCGCAAACGGAACCACGCTCGATTTATGCTTGCGCGCGGTACTCTTCACCATTGGCCATGATCGCCCAAGCGATCCGGGCAGTTTTGTGAGCAAGCGCCGCCGTCACGACATTGAAGGGACGCCTACCGAGCAACTCTGTTATCCAGGTATTGGTGACCTGATGGATACGGACGCGATGAACGGCCGCTCGGGCGCCATGTATCAGCAATTTGCGAATGTAGCCGTCGCCGCGCTTACTGATACCACCCAAACGCTCCTTACCCCCGGTCGAATGCTGCTTCGGTACTAATCCAAGCCAAGCAGCGAAATGCCTTGCCGAAGCGAACTGTTGTGGATGGTCGACAGACGCCGCCAGGGCGGTGGCGGCAAATGGGCCGACGCCCGCCACCTTCATGAGACGCCGACACACTTCATTGTCTTTGGCAGTTGCAAGGATCATCTTCTCGTAGCTTTCAACGTGTAGCTCAAGGTCTTCGATCTGATCGACAAGGATTGAAAGGGCGCTACGCGCGCTCTGTGGAATACGCTCGTCAACGTCCACGAGTGCCATGAGCTCTCTCGCGTTTGCTTTTCCCTTCCCGGTCACGATCCCCAACTCGCCGAAATGACCACGCAGAGCATTTATCGCGCCGGTGCGCTGTCGGATGAGCAAATCGCGCGTGCGATGTAGCATTAGAATTCCCTGCTGTTCGACGGTCTTTACAGGGACAAAGCGCATGCCAGGCCGTTGGACGGCTTCCCAGCACGCCTCGGCATCAGCAGCATCATGCTTATTTGTCTTCACGTAGGCTCGTACGTAGCGGGCCGGCATAAGACGCGCTTTGTGTCCAAGCTTTATTAGTTCACGAGCCCAATGATGAGCGCCGCCGCAAGCCTCAAGACCAACGAGACAACTTGGAAGCCGTGAAAAGAAATCCAGAACCTTCCCGCGGGCGAGCTTCTTGCGGATAATTTCTCCATCCGCCGTAATCCAGTGGATTTGAAACCAGCTCTTCGAGATATCAAGCCCGATTGTGGTCATAGCCATAGCTTGTCCTCCTTGGGGTGCTCTTTCGCAGCTTATCAGGGCGGGGACCGTCCATCTCATTATGTGCGGGATGACCGGCCCTTCGCCGGGCCCGCGCCGCCGGCGGCGGTCTATTACGCCTCGAGCGACCGACGAGGCGAGCATCCCCAGAAGCATCTGGTCGCCTTCGGTGGTATCCTGCAAGCCGATTGCTACAGCGGGTTCGACCCGCTGTTCGATCCGCAGAAGAAGGCACGGCCGATTACGCCAGCATTTTGCTTTGCCCATGCACGACGGGGCTTCTTCGAGCTGGCCGACATCGAGAAAAATGCTTGGGAAGGTAAGAAGGGCAAACCGGTCTCTCCGATCGCGCTGGAGGCGGTCAGACGCCTGGATGCATTGTTCGAGATCGAGCGCGCCATCAACGGCTGCGGCGCCGAGGAGCGGCGTGCCGTGCGCCAGGAACAGAGCAGGCCGCTTCTCGAGGACATGCACGCCTGGTTGCTGCGTGAGCGCGAAACCCTCTCGCGCTCCTCCGAGGTCCTAAAGCCTATGAATTACATGCTCAGGCGCTGGGACGACTTCGCCCGCTTCCTCGACGATGGCAGGATCTGCTTGACCAACAATTGTGCCGAGCGCGCATTGAGAGGCGTCGCCTTGGGACGGCGGAACTGGACCTTCGCCGGCAGCCAGCGCGGCGCCGACCGTGCCGCCATCATGCTGACGATGATCACGACCTGTCGCCTCAACGACGTCGATCCCAAGGCCTGGCTCGCCGACATCCTCGCCCGTATCGCCGATCTTCCCACATCGCGTCTGCACGAGCTGCTGCCCTGGGAATGGAAGGTCCTGGGCCAAGCCCGCAAGCCCGCCGGTCAGCAGGTCGCCTGACCTTCACGCAACGCCATCATAGAGCTCGCCGGGCCCGCGCGCACGCGTCAATCGGGCGGTCTTCATCGTATGCCTACTCCGGAACTCGCCACGACGGCGGAGCTAGCGAAGCGGTTTGTGTCCCTTCTCAGTGGTAGCGACATCGCCGAGCTCGATGAATGGATCACACAAGCAGCCAACAGCGAGCTCAAGAGCTTTGCCAACGGCATCGCGCGCGACATCGATGCGGTCCGAGCGGCAATAACTACCTCCTGGACAACCAGTCCGGTCGAAGGCCAGATCAGCAGGATCAAAGCCATCAAACGACAAATGTATGGTCGGGCGAGCTACCCGCTATTGCGTCGACGCGTCCTTCTGGCTGCCTGAGAACGACCGCCCAACCTATCCAACCCCAGCTGCTCAAGCTGCACCAAATATGCGGAAGAACCCAATCAAGGTGAGAGAGTTTCGCCGGGCTCGTGACGTAGGGAGGGCGTAGCCCGACCGGAGTTACGATCCCGGCGTCGGCGCGATCCGCGAGGGACCGCGCCGACTTCTGATCGCGGCCGGCAGGTTATGCAAGTGGGAGGCGACAGGCCGGATCTGCGGGAAGCGGCTGAAGGCATTACTGCCTGCGCCGATTGAGGCGATGGAACGGCACGGCCACCTCGACCTTGCCCCCCAGATCGGCGCCAAACTTTTGGCGATGAGCGCTGCGACGATCGACCGCACATTAGTGCGGATCCAAGAAGAATCAGGTCGCAAGCGCCGGCGGCACGCGACGCACTCGTTGCGTCGCAGTGTTCCAATACGGACGACCTTGTAGCACATAGCGGTCCATCTGCCCGGCAGCTTCATCCTGACCCTCGTGCTCACCGACAGTGCTACCGGCTGGACAGAGTGCGCTGCTCTGATCGTGGCGCGAACAGGCGCTATTGAAAATGGTGCTGACGGAATTGCGCAAACCATTGCCTTTTGCGCTGCTCGGCCTCGATGCTGACAATGATACCGTGTTCATGATTGAGACGCTGAATGCCCACTGCGAGGCGGCCAACATCGTTTTCATGCGTTGCCGGCCCTACCGAAAGAATGACCAGCCGTTCGTCGAGCAGAAGAACGGCGCCGTCGCGCGCAGAATGGTCGGCTATCGTCGGTTCGAGAGCCTGGAAGTGCTGCTGGCTGAACACTATCGATCGCGGAGGCTGTTCGTGCACGTCTTCCAATCCTCGTTCAATTGATAGCCGGGCAGCGCGACGATGCGCGTGTGCGCAAGACATACCGTGCGCCGGCGACACCACACCAGCGCTTAGCCGCCGACACGCCCCGCTCGGTTCGTGCCCATCTCCAAGAAATACATGCCGTTCTCGACCCGGTCCCGTTGTTGCGCGATATCCGCGGCGCGCAGGAAACGGCGTCCCGCAAGTGCAGATTGATCTTATGAGTCCTGCTTCATGAGAACGTTTGACCTGCCACCGAGAAGAACCGCCGATCTATAGGACCGGCGGCCAAGTCAAGGGAGGAAACGCCCGTCAGGGCAGCGGTAGCGAGACTACCGCAAGGCACCACCAACTTCTTGGCGGATCTCAAATAAACATTTTGCGATGGGCTAGACGATGATCCGCCTACTCATCGAATGGAGGTAATGCGAGGAAAGCTACGCATTGCTGGCTTCCAGTAATTCAATTGAGCCTGAATTTAAAGAAAAAGTTGCGTACAAAGCGTACAAATCGAGCTTTTTCGCGCTCTCTCGTCACACCTTCAACAGGTCAGAGCTGTTTCGCACGGAGTGCCGAGTTAGATCCGTCAAGTTTGCAGCTTGATGCCCCTTCTATGGACTAGGCTGCCACGTTTGGGACGAAGTCGCCGATCTCACGCTCGGAAGCTCTCTGCCAATCGCAGGAAATTCATGAGCAGCACGTGACCTTGTTGAGTAAGTACTGACTCCGGGTGGAATTGCAGTCCATAGGTCGGTTGATGCCGATGTGCCAAAGCCATGATCTCACCTTCATTTGAGCGGGCTGTCACCACGAGATGCTGCGCGTCTGACTCCTCTAGTTCAACCGCCAGAGAATGATAGCGTCCAACAGAAAGTGGAGACGGGAGTTGCTTGAACAACCCTCGGCCATCATGAGTTATGTGTGAGGCTCGACCGTGCATCGGACAACGCGCGCGTACCACGCGACCGCCGAAAACGCTCCCAATACACTGGTGCCCAAGACAGATGCCAAGAATTGGAACGCGACCCGATAGTTCGCGGACAACGGCAGTGGATATGCCGGCCTCCATTGGCGTGCAAGGTCCGGGAGAGATCACGATTGCACGCGCCTGGAGCGCGAGGAGATCGGTGAAGCTCATCGCGTCATTCCGGACGACTTGCGTCTCTTCACCGAGCGCGCGGAAATATCGCGCGATATTGAACACGAATGAGTCGTAATTGTCGATGATCAGAATCAAAATGCACCAGATAGATCGGCACCAAAGGCGGCGAAGAGTCGCTGTGCCTTGGCAAGCGTCTCCTCGTACTCGGCTTCAGGATCCGACATCGCCGTTATCCCAGCCCCTGCATGAAAGACAGCCAGGTCGTCGTCGATCATCACAGTGCGGATCGCAATGTTCGTGTCCATCTGTCCATTGAATCCAATGAAACCGATCGCGCCGCAATAGACCTCTCGCGCCACTCCCTCGATGTCCGCAATAATCTCCATTGCTCGCACCTTCGGAACGCCGGTAACGGAGCCGCCCGGAAAGCAGGCGCGAAGCAAACTGACGGCGTCCTTGTCTTCAGCAAGTGCGCCCCTGACAATCGAAACGAGATGGTGCACCGATGCATAGGATTCTAGGTTGCACAGTGCGGTAACATCGACCGAATTGTCGGTACAAACGCGTGACAGATCGTTGCGCAGCAGGTCGACAATCATAATGTTCTCGGCACGATCCTTCTCGGACGCAAGAAGGAGTTCGGCACGCCGCCCATCTTCCGCGGAATCGGCGGAACGCGCGAATGTGCCCTTGATCGGGCGCGTTTCGACTTGCCGTTCGTCAAGTTTTAGAAATCTCTCAGGAGAGCTTGATGCGATCGTCAGCTTATCGTAGCGCAAGAGAGCTGCAAACGGTGCCGGGTTCAGAGTCCGGAGCTGGCAATAAAAGGTGAGCGGATCGAACAGGGGCGAAACCCTGGCACTGAAGCGTTGCGCGATGTTGGCCTGGAATACATCTCCTGCCAGGATCAAGCCGACGACGCGCTGGACCGCTGCGATAAAGCGTTCACGGCTATAGTTAGAATGCCAAGCGCCCGCCGTGCTGGGGATTATGTTCCGCGGCGACTTTGGCCTGGCGAGCAGTGCTGCAAACTCGTCGGCGCGACGACGCGCGCGATCGGCTCGTCGGGTTGGGTCCTGTTCGGGCCATCCGGTCGAGACGATCCAGCACCTGTGGTGCCGGTGATCGAAGCTGACGACCACATCGTAAAAATGCAGGATTGATTGAGGCAACCGGAGGCCGTGAATTGACGGCGGCGGCAGCTGCTCCAGTGTTCGGTTCAGATCGTAAGCAAGGAAGCCGGCTGCGCCGCCCTGGAATGGGGGGAGATCGGGGCGATGCGCTTCTTTGTATCTCGCAAGAAGACCGCGGAGGACCTCCCATGGATCGCCTGTAAGAGCTACTCCATTCCAACTTGCCTGTCCATCTGCGACCAAATAGGTGCCGAACGGCTCGCAGGCCAGATATGAGTAACGCCCAAGCAGCTCATGCCCTGCCGCGCTATCGAGAAAGGTAAGCTGCGGCCACGGCGCAAGGCACCGCAGCGCCTTGACAGGTTCAATCCACTGCAACTCGCGGACGTGCATAGGCTATCTGTTACCGACGACCGGCAGGTTGTGAGGCCTGCGCCGCCGTGATGCCGCTCCGAAGGAGGGTTGTTTCCGCCCGAGCGTACAAGACCCTGCGGCTGATCATCAAGCTACTCACCGCCAGCTGATCCGCTACGCCGAGCGACTTGCGTTAGCCCTGCCGTTCCCGCGAAATGCACATCTGTTGACAGCTCATAGTCAGCGGCAAAGCGCAACTCCCGAAGTGGCCGTATGCATCTGATCGCTTCTCGATACAAATTGTGCGTTTTGTACGCTGCGAGATCCGTCTCGCTAGCAAACTCCCCGTACACTACGACGTCAATGTCATTGCCGAGCTGATCGCTCTTGCGGTTGCGCGCAATCTCGAGCCGGCGTGCATATGGGATTGAGGTGAGAACCGATAGACCTTTGACGATTTGGTCGATACAGGCCTCATCCCTGGCTGTGAAGAAGACGATGTGACGGATCATGGTGGCCGCAAAGGTGACGCCTCAACTTGGCCGCGTCCTTACCTCGGGGAGCGGCGCAACGCAATGCAATGCTGGAACGTCGTTGATGGCAAGGGGGCGCTCGTGTGACGCTCGGCCTTGCAGCAGAGGCTCGCAACAGCAGAGACTCGCAGAATTTCCAATTGAGCAAGACGTGTGAGTTGCTCGGTGTCCAAAATGATCTGAATGTGGCATATTCTGGCTCGGCGGCTCGATGAATCCGCGTGCAAAGCTCGAGAACCCGCAATACTTCGTTGCGGGTGATACCGTCGATCAGTGTTTCCCGACAAGACGATTCAGCACTATCTCAACAGCCCATATCGATTGAACTCAGGCACCTCTCGTAGAGCTGGGGTCCGAAACGTACGGTTCTGCATCTATTAGGATACATCGTGCCGCAGGTGAATGCCCTCGTCCGATCCGGACAGTATTTGTGCGCCGAAAACAATCTCAACCTGTCACAACGCATGAAACGCAACTTAGGGAAGCGCGATGGTCCGCGCGCGAAACTCTATAATTCAATCTATCAGTTGGCCAGGCGGAACAGGCCCTTTCAGGCCAGGGGCATCGGCAACGAAGGCCATCCGTGAGTCGCATAGATTGAGCGACCGCTACTTTGCTTTGAGAGAGTAAAAAATGGCCGTAATGGAGCTGAGCAGAGTTTTGCTCGACGCGCCTGGAAGGCCAGGTCGTACGCGGAACGTTGATTGCCGATCTTCCCAGGCGCGAGATGGGTACTCCCGACTGGCGTATATTTGTGAATTGATACTGAAATCGTGGAGGGTGAATTGCGTACAACTGCAGGAGGAGACAAGAGGCCAAACTCAATGAGCCAGAAGCAGATTGTGGTGACCGCTACTGGCGCCGGCATCGGAAAGACGGTGTTCTGCGCAGGACTCGTCAATCTCCTCGGTGCGAAGTTTTGGAAACCGATTCAGGCCGGCCTCGAAGGAGAAACCGATACCGAGCGGGTCGCTCGGCTTGGCAGTCTTCCGCCGGATCGCATCGTGCCTGAGCGTTACCGACTGCAAACGGCCGCTTGGCACCACAGTTCCTCGGGGATTGACGAGGTTCGCATCAAACCGGATTCGCTGGACGTACCGGACACCGGAGGGCAGCCGCTCGTGATCGAGGGTACCGGCGGACTAATGGAGCCGCTGAATTGCGGCTCGCTTTACATTGACCTCTTGGAGCGGTGGAGACTACCTGTCGTGCTCTGCGCGAGCACAACTCTGAGTACGATCAATTGTTCACTGCTGTCCATAGATGCGCTCCGAAGGCGCCAGATCGTCATTCTTGGGATCGCTTTCGTTGGCGAAAAGAATTCGGACGCTGTGGCAGCAATTTGCGAGATTGGACGGGTGCGGTGGTTAGGACGACTGCCCTGGATTGCGCCTTTGTCGGCAGACACGCTGCAAGCTGCGTTCAAGGCCTCCTTCTGTCACGATGATTTCAATTCATGATGCTAAAGATGAAGTCGTTGATTGGCATCCGCATGCAACACGCGCTTCAAGCGGAATGACAACCGCCGGGCGATGGTGCTTATCTTTAGCGTGGAATCTCAGGAGGTCGTCCATCGGTACGCCGTGGCCGCTGATGGGTGGTTTGGCTTGCAGACTACCGTGCGGGCGATGCCAGTTGTAGTGATGAAGCCAGATTGGCAGGTTTTGGGCGCGCTGATCCGAGGTGTCGTAGGCACGAGCGTAGCCCACTCGGGCAGCACTGTCTGAATGAAGCGTTCGGCCTTGCCGTTTGTTTGCGGTCGTCGGGCCTGGTGAAGACGTGCTGGAGGCCGAGCTTGCTGCATTTGCGGACCCCGGAGCTTCGACTATGCCAACGTATAGCTTTCGAAGGAACTTCTCCTCTGCCATCCTGAGGCGCCGACGCGATGATTGGGATAGGCGAGGCGCCGTTACGGCAGGCCCAACTTGGTCATGCTCGAACCTGCCAAATGCGCTTCGCCGTCCTGTTCGGGACTGTGCTTCGCATTCCCGAACAGGAACGCGGAGATCGCAGTCAAAGCATGGCAAGGCGCAGTTTGCCCATTTCTCCAGCGCCGCATGAAATCGAAGCTAAGAGGTTGGATTAAAGTTGACTCTCGCCCCTCCTCGCTGGACGAAACGAGAAGACGAACTGCTGCGCGAGCTTGTTGATGCAGGCACGCCTGTGAAATCCATTTGCGAAACGCTCAATAGGTCAGAGCCAGAGCTTCGCAGGCGCAGCTACTACATTGGCCTACCAAAAAAATGGTTTAAGCGAACAGTCGCCATCTCAGGCTGAGGCGGCGCTCGGCAATAGGCGGTTCCTTTGGCCTCTCAGTATTGTTGGCGGCAGGAAGACAAAAGCGCCTCGAACAAGACGTTTCGTGCCAACGTGCTCACTTCAATAATCAAGACTTCCGACAGCAATCTCCATGAATTTGCCCACACGCTGGAGGGGTGACGAAATCGCTTGGTGTTCCTGATAAAAAAGAGGACGCACTTCTTTTCCCTCGGCGATCATACCTGACCTCGTCGATCAGTTTCTCGGAACAAAGTATGCTAGTTGGGCATATGACCGAGAACGACGCATTGTGGTCGAACTGGCGAAGGCTGAGCGTGAAACAGCGAAATTGCCGACCATACGCCGAGTTAGCGCATGGATTGAGCGGGCTTTCAAAACGGCTCGCGTCAACAACCTCGACAGACTTGGCCGCTCAATATTTTGCCGCGAGGGATATCTCATTATAGTACATCCTGATCAATTCTCGCGATTAGAGAGCGAAGCTAATGAAACGCGCCAGAAAAGGGAACGTACCGAACTGTTATCGCGACCACATGGTGAGGGTCGCATATGACGAGTTCTATCTCGTCGAAGAACCGACCGAACCGGGCGAACCGGTTTGTGAAATACCCTATAGCCTGTCAGAGGTGTTCGATTGGTACGACATTGAACCGTGGCAGATCGAACGCCCGGTGATTAGCGGCATCTAAGACGCTGGGGGCCGCGTTGCGGCGTAAGGCGGCACGCGGTCATCTATCTTCGTTTCGACTAGCGGGCCCGTTGGCGACGTGGGTGAGCCGAGGACGCACCCGCCAATTGGCCAGCAGTCCTCATCCCCCTGACATATTCGCAAGAGTGCGTCTGAGGGCTGGCGAGCGTGATGTAAAGCGCTGATGCGGCGGTTCGGTTGCGAAGACACCCCATCACCTTCATCCGCCGATCGAATCGATGAGCTTAACCGCGATCGTACTGCAGCACATTTCCGCTGAGACCGTCGAAGATTCCAACATCGAACTCAAATCGATGACAGGCCATACCGTTCCCGAAATCGAGCGCATCGAAGTTGACTTAGATAGAATCGCGCAATTCAACACCGAGTCTGACTTTACCGGACTGGCAGTTTCGCTGATGGTCGAGACCGCCAGCTATTGCTGCATCGCTGCGGGTACGCTGGGGAGGACACAGGCGTGGGGTCGTAAGATGGCCGCAGTCGCTGGAAATATGGTCCGTCAATACAAGTTGCTCGACTCGTACCTCGATAAATTTGTAAACACTGGAAAGAAACCGGCATGATCCTCGCGAGGCTTGTATTGAGGCGACCGTCAATATCCGATTTCTGATAAAAAAACTTCTCGAAACCTCTGATCGACTCTTATGTCGCTCACTCGTTGAGACATGGGCAGCAGTTGCGCGATAAGATTCGCGCCAATATCGAAGCGCGGGGCGGGATAATCCTTCCAATCGAAGACCGGATGCTTCGGTCTATCGAACGCGCCGCAAAAAGCGCCGAAGTGGATCTCGACACAATCGACCCCAAAGACAAGCGTCCGTGGGGTGGGAAAAACGTCTTTCAAAAAACTAAGGAGGTGGGGCTAGGTGTTTAGTCCCGGCATTTGCTGGAGCGGATTAAGTTTGAATCGTTCTGGCTGGGAAGTCGAGCATTTGCAGATGTATTCGTAGGGCGTGAGGCCCTTCAGGGTCTTCAGCCGTCGAGCGTAGTTGTAGGCGTTAATGAAGTCGGCAAGGTGTGCTTCGAGCTGATCGTGTCGATCGTAATGGTAGCGTTGGACGGTCGCTTCCTTGATCGTGCGGTTCATGCGCTCGACCTGGCCATTGGTCCAGGGATGCTTGATCTTGGTCAGCCGATGTTCGATGCCGTTCTCTTGGCAGCGGATATCGAACATATGTGTCGTATATCTTGCCGTCGGGCCGTCCGCGTAGCGCGGCGGGAAAGTGAACTGGATCCCATTGTCGGTGAGAACCGTGTGGATCTTGTAGGGGACAGCCGCGATCAGGGCTTCGAGGAAGGCCGAGGCGGAGGTCCTTCCCGTCTTCCTGACCAGTTGCACGAAGGCGAACTTGCTGGTGCGATCGATGGCGACGTAGAGGTAGAGCTTGCCTTCAGCGGTCTGCAGCTCGGCGATGTCGATGTGGAAGTAGCCGATCGGGTAGGCCTTGAACTTTTTCTTCGCAGGCTTGCTGCCTTCGACCTCTGGCAATCGGCTGATGCCGTGGCGCTGGAGACAGCGATGCAGGGATGATCGCGTCAGATGCGGGATGGTCGGTTGGAGCGCATAGAGGCAATCGTCGAGCGGCAATAGCGTATGCCGCCGGAAAGCGACGATGATCGCCTCCTCCTCGATGGAAAGCACTGTCGACTTGGCGTCCCTGGGGCCTGTCGGGATATCGGCGACAGTCTCGCGCTCCTTCCACTTCGCGACAGTCTTCTGGTTGATCCCGTAGCGCTTGGCGAGCGCCCTCAGGCTCTCTTGACTATTTTGTATTGCTCGACGGACTGCCTCCGTCGTGGTGGCGCAGCCGTGTAAAACTTGTCCCATAGCGCATCCTTCGAATCGTGCGATAAGAATGCACCATCAAAGCCTGGGACTAAACAGGGTCGGTTATTCCTTGACGTTTGCCAGTGGTGGCATCGGCCGACTTGAAACCCTTTGGAAGCGGTGGACTGAACCAGAGGTTGAGGGGCAACGGTTGCCTCCCTGAAGGCGAGCCACCTCTCCTGGTAGGCGCCCACGAGCGCTCTTGGCGATACATTCCCACCCGTGTAGCTTGACGACACTCTCGGGAAGGCGAGGTGGTTAGCGGTGTTAGAGCAAGGTAGGCTGGCCACCGAAGTTAGTGGCGCGTGTTAGGGACAGCGCTTTCGGGACCGACGAAGCGCCGAGTCACGTGGCTGCTAACTTCCGGGCAGCGCGGGCGCGGCAGGGACAGCGTTAATTCTCTTGAGTGAAGGCTCCGAGTCGCGCTCGCGTTGCCACGGACATCAAAGGGGATAGCTCCGGTAGCTGGCTATGAAGTGGAGTTACGAAACATGCTATGGGCTAGCGGAGATCATTATTGTGCCGGGAGGATGCGCTCTCCTGTTTGATGGCCAGGTTTTAGGCCAATACACCTCGCCAGTCATAGCAGCAGAAGAATTAGCGAACGGGAGATGCCGTTGGCCTTGGGCTGGAGATCCGGCGAAGATGGGGATCCCGAGAAACTTGTCCCAGTGGCAAAGCGTCCCCTTGGCGCGTCGGCTATGAGCACAGTAGTGAACCGCCATGAAGCCTTTCACTCAGATTAGCTCGCCACGCGGTCCCACGCGATGCGTTCGGATGAAGGAGCGATATGCCGTGTCAAAAGCTAACATCCTCAAGCTGATTGCAAACGTCGCCGATCAACTCATAGAAGTGTTGCGTAGCGGGGCACGTGCTCGTCTCGCCCAGGCGGTCGAGGCCGAGGCTGAGGCTGAGGCTGAGGACTTTCTCGGCAAGCATGCCGATTTGAAGACCGCGGACGGTCATCAGCGCGTCGTCCGCCACGGTCTCCTGCCGAAACGCGAGGTGATGACCGGTATCGGTCCGGTCGCTGTCCGTCGCCACGTGTGCTCGATCGCGGGGCGGACGCCACGGATCGCGACTGCCTCCGGTTCTCTCCGTAGATCCTGCCACCCTACATGCGCCGTTCGAAGTCGATCGAGACGCTGCTGCCGAACCTTTAGGGTATCTCGACTGGCGACTTCTCGGAGACGCTAGCTGCGCTGCCCGGCAAGGATGTTGCCGGGCGGCATCCGCCATCGGCCGGCTGAAGGATGGCTGGCTCGACGAGCACACCGTGTGGCAGAAGCGCGATCTGTCATCGAAGCTAATGTCGACGCGGCACTCGTTTCTGTCCGTCGCGGACGATTGAGACGTTATTGATTGGTTGCTCGCGGACGCGGATTTTTGCCATTGGCCCCGACCCGGACGGTCGTATTCCAGAGCGAGGTGCGTTCGCGTGTGCAGTGATACGTGATCAGCTTTCAATTGCTCGCTCGAGCCCATACGAGCGGCTGAAGGCGAGGATAGCGGAACTATAGGCACTCCGCTTTTAGTAATGCTGCCCGCCCCGCTTCGCGGCGAAGCGCTGAGCACCGCCGGATGAAGGACTAGCTCTGCACTTGACGTAACCCTTCGGCCCACTTGCCTCCGCTTGCTGTCGGGAAAGTTCTCGGCCCATGCGCCATCCAACCTAGAGCGAAATGTCGGGGAGGCGGCCTTCGTTTTCGTTGTCCGTGAACAAGCCTCCAAGCACTTGATTGGGAGTCTGTTTTCCGGTTGCGACGGTGACCTTGCCCCTCGGGCTTAATCCAGTTTGAAGTTCGTTCTGGCCCAAGACGAGGACCAGAGCATGAAGCGCAAGCGGTTTACGGAAGAACAGATCATCGGGATTTTGAAGGAGCACGAAGCCGGGGTTCCGGTCGCCGATCTCTGCCGCAAGCATGGTGTCAGCGACGCCAGCATCTACAAATGGAAGGCCAGGTTCGGCGGGATGGACGTCTCGGAGGCCAAGCGACTGCGGTCGCTGGAGGACGAGAACACGAAGCTGAAGCGGCTTCTGGCAGACGCCATGTTGGACAATGCGGCGCTGAAGGATCTCCTGGGAAAGAAGTGGTGACGCCCGCGGGGAAGCGGAAAGCTGTCGCTCATCTGGTGGATGCCCATGGGATGAGTGAACGGCGGGCGTGTAAAGCCATCGGCTGCTGCCGCATGACCATGAGATACCGGACGACCCAGGCTGACGATGCCAGCCTTCGCCAGCGCATGAGGGCGATCGCCCAGGAGCGCCGCCGCTTCGGCTATCGGCGGCTGCATGTTCTGCTCAGGCGGGAGGGCTATCTGATCAACCACAAAAAGCTCTTCCGGCTCTATCGGGAAGAGAAGCTGACGGTGCGTCGCCGTGGTGGCCGCAAGCGGGCGATCGGGACCAGGGCGCCAATGCTGGTTCCGATGACGCCGAACGACCGGTGGTCGCTCGACTTTGTGTCGGATCAGCTGACCGACGGCCGCCGCTTCCGCATCCTGACTGTCGTCGATGATTGTACCCGTGAGTGCCTGGCGCTGGTGGCCGACACCTCGCTCTCCGGCGTCCGCGTGGCGCGGGAACTGGACCGGCTGATGATCGAGCGCGGCAAGCCCAGGACGGTGGTCAGCGACAACGGCAGCGAACTCACCAGCAACGCCATCCTGGTGTGGGCCGACCAAAGCCGTGTCGAATGGCACTACATCGCGCCGGGCAAACCCATGCAGAACGCCTTCATCGAGAGCTTCAACGGCCGGCTGCGGGATGAGCTGTTGAACGAGACGTTGTTCACGTCACTGGCACAAGCCCGCGTCACACTTGGATGTTGGCGGGCCGATTACAACGACACACGACCACACTCGCAGCTCGGATGGAGAACCCCGTCCGAGTTCGCGATGACATGCCACCCGCGCCGGGATCTGGCGCTGCGCTATGCCGAAGGCTCCGCGCCAGCCCCCGTCGCTGCCACCGCCCAACCGGGCAAATCCAACGGCACGGGCGAACTCAGGACTGGATAAAACTTGGGGGCAAGGTCAACGGCATTTGAGATTGCAGGGGATTGAGGCTTCACAGCCCAAAACCCTGCAATTTCGATTTTGGATTTCCCTGCCGCTGCGAACCGTGATTCTGTGCTGCATCGGAGGCACCGATGCGACCAAAGAAGCACAGGACGACAGGCTCGAACGATCTGTTCCGGTCCCGGCTGGACCAGATCATCAACATGCGACACGAGCTGGTTCTGCTCGCCGGCAGGGTCGATTGGAACTGGATCGACGGCGAGATCGCGCCGCTCTACAGCGACAACGGCAGAGCTATGGCGGAATCTGGGTGATGACGGTGTGAGGAAGGCGGCGTATCGAGGCGGGTGACGAGCCTGCCAGAACCTCTCGAGGAGAGCGATACGCCATGACCGAGACTACCAATGTTCTTGCTTTCCGTCAGCCGTCCGCGGTTGATGATCCACTGACCGATATCGTTCGTGCCGGCGCGCGGGACCTGCTTGCCAGGGCGATCGAGATCGAGGTTGGCGCGTTTCTGGCCAGCACGGCCAATCTGACGCTGCCCGACGGTCGAGCGCGCCTGGTCCGACATGGGCACGGTCCGGTGCGCGAGATTGCGACCGGCATCGGTCCGGTGGAGGTCGCTCGTCCCAAGGTCCGCGACCGCGGAGCGAGCGGGCCAGGCGACCGCCTCCGCTTCAGTTCGGCAATCCTGCCGCTATGGGCGCGGCGGACGAAGAGCCTGGATGCCTTGATCCCGGTCCTCTATTTGCGCGGCATCTCGACCGGCGACTTCCAGGAGGCGCTCTCGGCGCTGCTCGGCAAGGATGCGCCGAACCTGTCGCCTTCGGTGATCGCCGGCCTGAAGGCCGATTGGCAGGTCGAGTACGAACGCTGGCAGAGACGCGATCTGTCGGCGCGTCGCTATGTCTACATCTGGGCCGATGGCGTGTACCTGCAGGCCCGCATGGAAGATCACAGCGAATGCATGCTGGTGCTGATTGGCACCACGCCGGAAGGCAAGAAGGAGCTGATCGGCTTCCAGGTCGGCGTGCGCGAGAGCGCGCAGAGCTGGCGCGAACTCCTGATCGACCTGCGGCAACGCGGGTTACGGATTGCCCCGCAACTCGCCATCGGCGACGGCGCCCTCGGCTTCTGGAAGGCACTGGACGAGGCCTTTCCCGGCACGCGGCACCAACGATGCTGGTGCCATAAAGTGAGCAACGTACTCGACAAGGTCGCCAAATCCGTGCAGGGCCCCATGAAGAACGACCTGCGGAACATCTATCTGGCCCCACACCGGGCCGAAGCTGAAACCGCGATCGACGTCTTCGTCGAGAAATACCACGTCAAATACGGACGTGCGGTGGAGTGCCTGATCAAGGATCGCCATGCGCTGCTCGCCTTCTTCGACTTCCCTGCTGAGCACTGGATCCACCTACGCAGCTCGAACCCGATCGAGAGCGTCTTCGCCACGGTGCGCCACCGAACGGTGCGGACCAAGGGATCGCTGTCGCAACAAACTGCGAAGCTGATGGTGTTCAAGCTCATCGACGCCGCATCGAAGACCTGGCGGCGATTGAAGAGCACGAACCAGTTGCCGAAAGTCATCGCCGGTGTAAAGTTCATCGACGGAATCGAAGTCATTCCGAACACTGAAAGCCACGCCGCCTGATCAGGCCGCGTCACCCAAAATCAGCCATAGCTCACAACGGCAGGCCGGGTATCGCGACCCGATTCATGATCGGATTGCTGCTGCTCAAGCACATCTACGGCCTGTCCGATGAGGGGGTGTGCGAGCGCTGGGTCCACGATCCGTACTTCCAGTTCTTCACAGGCGAAGAGTTTTTCCAGCACGTTTTCCCGCATGAGCGCTCAGACCTGAGCCACTGGCGCAAGCGGCTCGGCGACAAGCTGGAGCGGTTGTTGGCCGAGAGCCTTCGGGTGGCGCACGCGAGCGGTGCGTTGCGCAGCCAGGACCTCAAGCGGGTCACGGTCGACACGACCGTCCAACCGAAGGCCATCAGCTTTCCGACCGACGCCAAGCTGCTGCATGCAGCGATCCGCGGGTTGAACCGCCTGGCGAGGAAGCACGGGGTCAGGCTCCGGCAATCCTATATTCGCGTGGCCAAAAGCGCGGCAATGATGGCGGGCCGCTACGCTCATGCCAAACAATTCAACCGGCATCAGCGACAGCTGCGCCTTCTGCGCAGCCGGCTGGGCCGGATCATCCGCGACATTCGCCGCAAGACCGAGGGCCAGCCCGCACTGGAGGAGGCATTCGCCCTGCCGCTGAGCCGAGCCACCCAGATCCGCTCGCAGCAGCAGCGCCAGCGCGGCTTCAAGCTGTATTCCTTCCATGCTCCTGTCAATCGGCCTGTAAATTTGACCCCTCATCGGCGTCCAATTTTGACCCCTTCGTGCGCCGCGGTTTGACGGTAGCGCTCGGCTCGTTGGAGCTGGCCGGGATAGCGGAGACGAGACGAGCGCGGGTGGCGTGATCGTCGTCGCGGCTTTTGAAGCGCCAGCTGTCATTGCCGGTCTCGACGATGTCACAGTGATGGGTCAACCGATCGAGCAGCGCGGTGGTCATTTTGGCGTCGCCGAACACGCTCGGCCATTCGCCGAAGGCGAGATTGGTGGTCACGATGACGGAGGCGCGCTCATAGAGCCGGCTGACGAGGTGGAAGAGAAGCTGGCCACCGGACTGGGCGAAGGGCAAATAGCCGAGTTCATCCAGCACAATGAAGTCCATCCGGGTCAGATGCTCGGCGAGCCGTCCTTGCCGTCCGTTGCGGGTCTCGGTCTCGAGGCGATTGACGAGGTCGACTACGTTGAAGAAGCGGCCGCGGGCACCGGATCGGATGCAGCTTCTGGCGATGGCAATGGCCAGGTGGGTTTTGCCTGTGCCGGTGCCGCCAACCAGCACGACGTTGCGTTGTTGGGCGATGAAGCCGCCGCCAGCAAGATCATTGACGAGTGTCTGATTGATCGGCGTGCCGTCGAACTGGAAGTCGGCGATGTCCTTGGCAAGCGGAAGCTTGGCAATGGTGAGCTGGTATTTGATCGACCTGGCTTGCTTCTCGTTGATCTCGGCGTTGAGCAGGTCGCCGACAATGCGCTGAGGTTCGTGCTGGCGCTTGACGGCAGTTGCCATGATCTCGTCGAAGGCAGCCTTCATGCCGTAGAGCTTGAGTTCGCCCATGAGGTCGAAGATTTGGGTTCGTTCCATCAGATGGTCCTCCGGAGGTTGTCGTAGCGGGCACAATCGGCGATCGGTGCATGACGGAGCGTCAGTGCGGCCGGCGTCATGATGTTGGCCGGTGGGGCGGGTTCACGTTGACGGGCCAGGATATTGAGAACGACATCGGCCGAATGGACGCTGTGACTGAGCGCTTCGGCACAGGCCGCTTCCACCGCGGGCAGACCGTCAGTCAGCACCGCGTTGAGGATGTCGACCATCTGTCGATTGCCGTCGTCGGTGCTGGCAAGCTTGCGCCGGATCCGCTCGATCGCGGCTGGCAGCACCCAGTCTTTGAAGGGAGCACCGTTGCGCAAGGCGCCGGGTTTGCGGGCGAGCACCGGCACATAATGCCAGGGGTCGTAGACGGTATCGCCGCGGCCAAAGGATCGCGGGTGCTCGGCAACGATGCGTCCATCCTGACGGATCACGATGCGATCGGCATAGGCTTGAACCTCGACCGGTCGCCCGACTGCGCTGGCTGCGACCGAGTACTTGTTGTTGTCGAAGCGCACCAGGCAGGTCTTCGAGACCGATGCCGTCACCGCATGGAAGCCGTCGAAGCGGCCGGCATAGGGAACGAGTTTGGGGCGTTCGGCTTCGAACACTTCCCAGATCGTCTGATCGACCAGCTCCGGATGGCGATGAACCTTGGCGTAGGCGATGCATTTGTCGAGCAGCCAGGCGTTTAACTCGTCGAGGTTTTTGAACCGCAGCCGCGGCGTGAAGAAGCGTTCCCTGACCAGCCCGACCTGGTTCTCGACCTGCCCCTTCTCCCAGCCCGACGCTGGCGTGCAGGCGACCGGATCGACCAGATAGTGGCTGCACATCTGCAGGAAGCGGCGATTGTAGAGACGCCCTTTACCGACGAAGATCGTCTCTACGGCGGTCTTCATGTTGTCGTAGATGCCGCGGGTGCAGGTGCCTTTGAACAGGGCGAACGCCCGGTCGTGGGCGTCGAACACCATCTCCTGCGTCTCCCGCGGATAGGCCCGCACGAACAGCATGCGGCTGTGACAGAGCCGGACATGGGCGGCCTTCACCATCACCGTGGTGCCGCTCAGCAAGACCACCTCGTGGCTCCAGTCGAACTGGTAGGCTTCGCCTGGGGCAAAGCTTAGCGGGACATAAGCAGCCGCGGTCGATTGCCCGCGTTCCTTGCTCCACCGCCTGGCGTAACGCCGCACCGCATCGTAGCCGCCGTCATAGCCACGGCTGCGCAGCTCTTCGAAGATCCGGATTAACGTCAGCTGTTCACGAGCCGGTTTGGCCGCGTTCGCCGCCAGCAGTCCGTCGAGCTCTACTGCCCATCGTCCCAGCTTTGGCCGCGGCTGCACTTGCCGCTCGTACTCGAAGGAGGTCTCTCCTGACCTCAGCACCTTCCGGACCGTGTTCCGCGACACCTTCAGGTCACGGGCAATCTCCTTGATCGTCTTGCCCTTGATGAAGTGCTCGCGCCGAATCCGCGCAATCGTCTCCACGATCAGCATCCTCGACCACCTGCTTCATTCCAAAGCAGGCAGCGCAACAGACCAACCTATAGGGGGTCAATTTTGGACGCCGATCCCCCGGCTTAGGGGGTCAATATTGCAGGCCGAATGACATGCTCCGGAGGTCGAGTGCATCGGCAAGGGCAAGGCCGCCGCGCCCTATGAGTTCGGCGTGAAGGCATCCATCGTCACCAACAACCAAAGAGCTCCCGGCGGCTTGTTCGTGCTCCACGCCTGCGCGCTGCCGGACAACCCCTACGACGGTCACACCCTTCGCGACGTCATCGAGCGCACCGAGAGCCTCACCGGCTGCCCGATCGAACGGGCCTATGTCGACAAGGGATATCGCGGCCACGACACACAAAATCCCCGCCGCGTCTTCATCTCGGGCCAGAAGCGCGGCGTCTTCGGCGTCATCAAGCGCGAGCTACGCCGCCGTTCAGCCATCGAGCCCATCATCGGACACATGAAGAACGAAGGTCACCTTGGCCGCTGCTATCTCAAAGGCCGCGCCGGAGATGCCGCTAACGTTCTCCTCTCGGCCGTTGGCCACAACCTCCGCCGTGTCCTGGCTTGGCTCAGAGACCTTTTGTCCCTCTTCCTGCTCTCACTCTGGCCAACGCTCAACTGTCCAGTTCAGCCCAATTCGGCTTATTAACGATCGACGTTTTCCAGATAGCTACCGCCGACATCGGAGTGGTTTCCGGCGAACCACACCTGCTGCAGCCAATCCGGATGCTTCAAATATCGCGCAAGGGCTGCCCCGCCCATTCTGCGCGAGAGTAGGCCTTTGTCGGGCACCTGCTGCGCCGGATGTCGGCATTGAGACTTAATGCCAGAAACCTGCCACTACGCGCCGCTACGAAGTGCCTGCTGAGCCTGTGAATCCACTTCGGCACACGATTTGCTCTGTTCACCGCATCATCACCAATCGCAGTGCGACGGTTTTCGGGACGGGCACTATATTAGCGGACACTTCAGTGGCGGGTACGGTCGAACTTCTTTCACCCATCCCTGCGGTCAGTCGATCTATGGCGATGCCGACAGGTTCGATGTCACCCGGCGGCATAACCCGCACCTGTCGTTCGGCCAGGGGCCGCATGTCTGCCTGGGCGGTTCACCGGCGCGCCTGGATTGCGATGCGCCTTCCCCGCTGTTCGTGCGGCTGGAGATCTGGCGCTGACCATCGCCGCGGAGGACGTCGTCTACATGAGTCTTACGTCATTCGCTGCCCGCAGCGGCTGCCGATCACCTTTCGCCCTTCCATCGCCTAGAGAGTGAAGTGTCACCATGTCCGAACAACCCTTGCCGACGCTGCCGAAGTGGCGCGTCGATCACATCGAGCCCTCGCCCGAGATGTTGGCGCTACGCGCCAACGGTCCGATCCACCGCGTGCGTTTCCCGTCCGGGCACGACGGCTGGTGGGTGACGGGCTACGACGAGGCCAAGGCGGTGCTGTCCGACGCGGCGTTCCGGCCCGCGGGAATGCCGCCGGCGGCCTTCACCCCGGATTCGGTGATTCTGGGTTCGCCGGGTTGGCTGGTCTCGCATGAGGGGGGCGAGCATGCTCGGTTACGCGCGATCGTGGCGCCGGCCTTCAGCGATCACAGGGTGAGGCTGCTCGCGCAGCAGGTCGAGGCGATCGCCGCGCACTTGTTCGAGGCGCTGGCGGCCCAGCCCCAGCCTGCCGACCTGCGGCGCCATCTCTCTTTTCCACTTCCGGCCATGGTCATCAGCGCGCTGATGGGCGTGCACTACGAGGATCACGCCTTTTTCGCAGGGCTGTCCGACGAGGTGATGACGCACCAGCATGAAAGCGGCCCGCGTCGCGCGTCGCGCCTGGCCTGGCAAGAACTGCGTGTCTACATTCGCGGCAAGATGCGGGACAAGCGCCAGGATCCGGGCGACAACGTGCTTACGGATCTGCTCGCGGCGGTCGACCAGGGCAAGGCGAGCGAGGAAGAGGCTATCGGCCTGGCGGCGGGCATGCTGGTGGCTGGGCACGAGAGCACCGTCGCGCAGATCGAATTTGGCCTGCTGGCCATGTTCCGCCATCCGCAACAGCGCGAACGCCTGGTCGGCGATCCATCCCTGGTGGACAAGGCGGTGGAGGAAATCCTGCGCATGTACCCGCCAGGTGCGGGCTGGGACGGCATCATGCGCTATCCGAGGACCGACGTGACCATCGCGGGCGTGCATATTCCCGCGGAGAGCAAGGTGCTGGTCGGCCTGCCGGCGACGTCGTTCGATCCGCGCCATTTCGACGACCCGGAAATCTTCGACATCGGACGTGACGGTAAGCCGCACCTGGCGTTCTCCTACGGGCCGCACCACTGCATCGGCGTGGCGCTCGCCAGGCTGGAACTCAAGGTGGTGTTCGGTTCGATCTTCCAGCGCTTTCCCGCGCTGCGCCTGGCCGTGGCGCCGGAAGAACTGAAGTTGCGCAAGGAGATCATCACTGGCGGGTTCGAGGAGTTCCCGGTGCTCTGGTGATGCGCAGACGCCGCCAGGGATCGCGATCTTCTCCGCAATTTGCCGGCGCGCCTGGCGCGCGCCGGGCAGATCAGTCAGCCAACAGGTAACCTAGATGGACGTGCAAGAAACCACGGCAGCATGCCGGGACGCCTTCGCCGAACTGGCGTCGCCAGCGTGCCTCCACGACCCGTATCCGTTCATGCGGTGGTTGCGCGAGCACGATCCGGTGCATCGCGCGGCATCGGGCCTCTTTCTGTTGAGCCGCCACGCCGACATCTACTGGGCGCTCAAGGCCACGGGCGATGCGCTTCGGGCACCGGCGCCGGGCGAACTGGCGCGCTATTTCCCGCGTGCGGCGACCAGCCTGTCGCTCAATCTGCTGGCGTCCACGCTAGCGATGAAGGATCCACCGACGCATACGCGTCTGCGCCGGCTGATCTCGCGCGATTTCACCATAGGCCAGATCGACAACCTGCGGCTGAGCATCGCGCGCATCGTCGCAGCGCGCCTGGACGGCATGGCGCCCGCGCTGGAGCGCGGGGAGGTGGTGGACCTGCATCGGGAATTCGCGCTGGCCTTGCCCATGTTGGTCTCCGCCGAATTGTTCGGCATGCCCCCGGACGACATGTTCGGGCTCGCCGCCGGCATCGGCGCCATTCTGGAAGGCCTGCGCCCGCACGCCAGCGATCCCCAGCTCGCCGCGGCGGACGCGGCCAGCGCCAGGGTGCTAGCCTACTTCGGCGACCTCATACCGCGCAAGCGCTCCGATCCCCGCCACGACATCGTGTCGATGCTGGTCGGCGCGCATGACGACGATGCCGACAGGCTGTCGGATGCGGAGTTGATCGGCATGCTGTGGGGCATGCTGCTGGGCGGCTTCACCACCACTGCTGCGGCCATCGACCATGCGGTCCTGGCGATGCTGGCGTATCCCGAACAGCGGCACTGGCTGCAGGGAGACGGCGTGGGGGTAAAGGCATTCGTAGAAGAAGTCCTGCGCTGCGACGCGCCCGTTATGTTCAGCTCCATTCCACGTATCGCCCAGCGCGACATCGAACTGGGCGGCGCGGTGATCCCGAAGAACGCGGACGTGCGCGTGCTGGTCGCGGCCGGCAATCGCGACCCGGACGCCTTCGCCGATCCCGACCGCTTCGATCCCGCGCGGTTCTGCGGCACCAGTCCTGGCATGTCGACCGACGGGAAGATCATGCTGAGCTTCGGTCACGGCATTCACTTCTGCCTCGGTGCGCAACTGGCCCGGGTGCAGTTGGCCGAGAGCCTGCCGCGGATCCAGGCTCGCTTCCCCACGCTGGCGTTGGCCGAGCAGCCGACCCGGGAGCCGTCCGCGTTCCTTAGGACGTTCCGCGCGCTATCGGTGCGGCTGCATGCGCAGGGGGGCTGAGATGCGCGTCGTGGTCGACCAGGATCTGTGCGGAACCACCGGGCAATGCGTGCTGACGCTGCCGGGCACCTTTCGGCAGCGCGAACCGGACAGCGTGGCCGAAGTGTGCGTCGCGAAGGTCCCGCAGGCGCTTCACGCGGCCGTGCGGCTCGCGGCCAGCCAGTGCCCGGTCGCCGCCATTCGGGTCATCGAAAGCGACGCTGGCGATGACGAGCGCGCCAGCGCCGACCCTGCGCCTTCTCCGGCGGAGGCCGAGCGGCATGCCGCGAAAGACCAACGCAATCCAGGAGGACACGATGGGACGGTTTGAAGGCAAGGTGGCCGTGGTGACCGGCGCCGGCGCCGGCATCGGCAAGGCATGCGCCCGCGCCATTGCGCGCGAGGGCGGCAGAGTGGTGGTGGCCGACATTGATGGCTCGGCGGCCAGGGCCTGCGCCGCGCAGATCGCGGCCGAAGCGGGCGACGCGCTGGCCCTGCCCATCGACATCGCCAATGCGCAGGCGGTGGCAGCGCTGTTCGAGACGGCGGAGCGGCAATTCGGTGGGGTCGACCTGCTGGTGAACAACGCGAGCGCCATGCATCTGACCCCGCGCGACCGCGCGATCCTCGACCTGGACCTGACGGTCTGGGATCAGACCATGGCGACCAATCTGCGTGGCACGCTGCTCTGCTGCCGGCAGGCCATCTCAAGGATGATCGCCCGCGGCGGTGGCGCGATCGTCAACATGTCGTCGTGCCAGGGGCTTAGCGGTGACACCGCGCACACGTCCTACGCCGCGTCGAAGGCGGCGATGAATATGCTGTCGGTCTCGCTCGCCACCCAGTACGGTCATGCGCAGATCCGCTGCAACGCGGTTGCGCCGGGTCTCATCATGACCGAGCGTCTCGTCGCCAAGCTGGACGAGTGCATGCAACGGCATCTGCGCCGGCACCAGCTCCTGCCGCGCGTCGGCCGCCCCGAGGACGTGGCCGCGCTGGTGGCGTTCCTGCTCTCCGACGATGCTGCGTTCATCACCGGCCAGGTCGTGTGCATCGACGGCGGCATGCTGGCGCATGTGCCGACGTACGCCGACGGTGGCAACAGCCGCGCCGCGCGGCCTGCCGGCGACACCGCCGAAGCGGCCGCGGCGCCGCGCGGCTGATGGACATGCTGCTCAACCCACTGGACCGCCGGCACCGGCTTCGGTGCGATATCCCGGTCGTGCCCGGCGCTTTCCCCCTTGTCGGGCATCTTCCCGCCATCGTCTGCGACCTGCCGCGCCTGCTGCGGCGCGCGGAACGGACGCTGGGCAGCTACTTCTGGCTGGATTTCGGCCCTGTCGGACACCAGATGACGTGCATGGATCCGGATGCGTTCGCATTGCTCCGGCACAAGGACGTGTCCTCGGCGCTGATCGAAGAGATCGCGCCCGAGTTGCTTGGTGGAACGTTGGTCGCCCAGGACGGCCGCGCGCACCGGCAGGCGCGCGATGCGATCAAGGCGGCGTTCCTCCCCAAGGGGCTGACCGAGGCCGGCATCGGCGATCTGTTCGCGCCTGTCATCCGGGCCCGGGTGCAGGCGTGGCGCGACCGCGGCGACGTAACCATCCTGCGCGAAACCGGCGACCTGACGCTCAAGCTCATCTTCAGCCTCATGGGAATCCCCGCGCAAGACCTGCCGGGATGGCATCGCAAGTACCGGCAACTGCTGCAGTTGATCGTCGCGCCCCGGATCGACCTGCCCGGACTGCCCTTGCGGCGCGGCCGCGCCGCCCGCGACTGGATCGACGCGCAGTTGCGCCAATTCGTCCGCGAAGCGCGCGCGCAGGCCGCGCGCACCGGGTTGATCAACGACATGGTGAGCGCCTTCGATCGCAGCGACGATACGCTCTCCGATAACGTCCTAGTCGCCAATATCCGCTTGCTGCTGCTTGGCGGTCACGAAACCACCGCCTCGACGATGGCCTGGATGGTGATCGAGCTTGCGCGGCAGCCTGGGCTATGGGACGCCCTGGTCGAGGAGGCGCAACGCGTGGGCACGGTGCCGGCACGCCCCGCGGACCTGGCGCAGTGTCCGGTCGCCGAGGCGCTGTTCCGCGAGACGCTGCGCGTGCACCCGCCGACCACGCTCCTGCTGCGGCGCGCGCTGCACGAATTGCAACTCGGCCAACGGCGCATTCCCGCGGGCACCCATCTGTGCATCCCGCTGCTGCATTTCTCGACCTCGGCGCTGCTGCACGAGGCGCCTGATCAGTTCCGCCTGGCGCGGTGGCTGCAACGCGCGGAGCCGATCCGGCCGGTGGACATGCTGCAGTTCGGTACCGGCCCACACGTCTGTATCGGCTACCACCTGGCATGGCTGGAACTGGTGCAGTTCGGGATCGCCTTGGCGCTGACCATGCACAAGGCCGGGGTGCGGCCGCGGTTGCTGAGCAGCGTCGAAAAAGGCCGGCGCTATTACCCGACCGCACATCCGTCCATGACAACCCGCATCAGATTCTCATGAGCTGGCATCGCATGCTCCGTGTGGCGAGGCAGCCGCGTCGGCGACGCGCGGCGTTTCTGCACTCGGCGCGCGCGCTCGGTGCGACGCCGGCAACACCGCGGCGGCTCGCCGCTCGCCGTGGCCGTCTCCTGTCAGATACAAGGACATGAACAACATGCAGCCCGGTTGCACGCTACACGACCGAACTGGCGTTTCCGCGCTCGGCGTTTTGGGCGCGCAGGCGCCCGGCGCATCCGGCCCGCTGCTGCCGGAGATCTGGATGCAGGACGGCGCAAAGCGGGTCGAACAGGCGCTGGCGCGCCTTCTCTGCGCCGAGGACGACGGTGAGACCGAGCTGATGGCGGCGATGCGCTACGCCACCTTGCATGGCGGGAAGCGTACCCGCGCCTTGCTCTGTCTGGCTGCCGGCGCATTGGCCGACACGCCGGCGCACATGCTCGATGACGTCGGCGCCGCCATCGAGATGATGCACGCCTGTACCCTGGTCCACGACGACCTGCCCGCGATGGACGACGACGTGCTTCGCCGCGGCCTTCCGACCGTGCACGTCAAGTTCGGCGAAGCCACAGCGATCCTGGTCGGCGATGCGCTGCAGGCGCACGCCTTCCTGACCCTGGCGAGCCTGGATGCGCCGGGCGATACCCGTATCGCGCTCGTGCGCGAACTGGCGCAGGCGGTGTCCGCCGAGGGTGGTGCCGCAAGCGGGCAGGCCATGGATTTGTCGCTGGTTGGAAAGCACGTCGAGCTGGACAGGATCGTAGCGATGCACCGGATGAAGAGCGGAGCGCTAGTGCGCGCATCCGTTCGCATGGGCGCGCTATGCGCCATCGCGGAGGATGCCGCGCACGCTGCGCTGTACTCTGCGCTCGATCGCTACAGCGCCTGTTTCGGCCTGGCGTTGCAGGTGGTCGACGACATTCTCGACGCGACGGCGGATACCGCGACCCTGGGCAAGACCCCCGGCAAGGACGCGGCGGCGCAGAAGCCGACCTGCGTGTCGATCATGGGGCTGCAGGCAGCGCACCAGTTCGTGTTGGATCTGTTGCGCGACGCCGGGGAGGCCATCGCCCCGCTGGGGTCGCGTGCGGAACGGTTGGCGCAGATCCTGCAGCGGGCCAACGCATATCTGTTCAAGCACGCGCCATGCGCATGAGTGCGCCCATCCGCATGCGGCTCGCCCCTGTGCCGCTGCGATCGGCCGGCGGCAGCGGTGCATGATGCATTGTGTCCGAGTCCGCGGCACCGATCGCAGCGGTTGCCCAGCACGGCCGCGGCGCACGCGGCGCGCTGCGCGCAAGCCTATGCGGCGGACCGGCGCTAGCATCGGGGCGCGTCGCCGCGCCGGAGCAGGGCGGCCGTCCGGCCTTTCCCATGCGCCGGGCCGCGACGGGGCCTGCGGCGACGTGCGCGGCGTCTGCCCGATCCTGGTTCGCGTCAACCGTCTGCAGAAGGAACATCCCGCGTGAACGCGCTGTCCGAACAGATCCTTTCCGAATTGCGCCACCTGCTGAGCCAGATGAGCGATGGCGGCAGCGTCGGTCCGTCCGTCTACGACACGGCGCGGGCTCTTCAATTCCACGGCAACGTCACCGGTCGACAGGACGCATATGCGTGGCTCATCGCGCAGCAACAGGCCGATGGCGGATGGGGAAGCGCGGACTTCCCGCTGTTCCGTCATGCGCCCACGTGGGCGGCGTTGCTGGCATTGCAGCGTGCCGATCCTCTTCCCGGCGCTGCCGACGCAGTCCAGGCTGCAACCCGATTCCTCCAGCGCCAGTCCGATCCCTACGCGCATGCGGTGCCGGAAGACGCGCCGATCGGCGCGGAGCTGATCCTGCCGAAGTTTTGCGGCGAGGCCGCATCCTTGGTGGGCGGCGTGGCGTTTCCGCGCCACCCGGCGCTGTTGCCGTTGTGGCAAGCGTGCCTGGTCAAGCTGGGGGCGGTGCCGACGTTGCCGAGCGGCCATCCGTTGCTGCACTCCTGGGAAGCCTGGGGGACGTCCTCGACCACCGCATGCCCGGATAACCACGGCAGCATCGGCATCAGTCCGGCGGCCACCGCCGCGTGGCGTGCGCACGCCGTGACACAGGGGAGCACGCCGCAGGTCGCGCGCGCCGATGCGTATCTGCAGGCGGCATCGCGGGCGACGCGCAGCGGCATCGAAGGTGTCGTTCCCAACGTCTGGCCGATCAATGTGTTCGAGCCATGTTGGTCGCTGTACACGTTGCATCTGGCCGGGCTGTTCGCGCATCCCGCGCTCGCCGAGGCGGTGCGCGTGATCGTCGCGCAGCTCGACGCCCGCCTGGGAGCGCGCGGTCTGGGCCCGGCCTTGCACTTTGCGGCCGATGCGGACGACACCGCCGTTGCGTTGTGCGTCCTGCACCTTGCAGGCCGCGACCCGGCGGTCGATGCGTTGCGCCATTTCGAAATCGGCGAGCTGTTCGTCACCTTCCCCGGCGAGCGCAATGCCTCGGTGTCGACCAACATCCATGCCCTGCATGCATTGCGACTGTTGGGAAAGCCCGCCGCCGGCACCAGCGCCTACGTCGAGGGCAATCGCAACCCGCACGGTCTATGGGACAACGAAAAATGGCACGTTTCGTGGCTGTATCCCACCGCGCATGCGGTCGCTGCGCTGGCGCAAGGCAAGCCCCAGTGGCGCGACGAGCGCGCGCTGGCGGCGCTGCTGCAGGCGCAGCGCGACGACGGCGGCTGGGGCGCCGGTCGCGCGTCCACATTCGAGGAAACCGCCTATGCGCTGTTCGCGTTGCACGTGATGGACGGGAGCGAAGAGCCGACAGGGCGCCGGCGCATCGCGCAGGCGGTGGCGCGTGCGCTGGAGTGGATGCTCGCCCGCCATGCGGCGCATGCATTGCCGCAGACGCCGCTGTGGATCGGCAAGGAACTGTATTGCCCCACCCGGGTCGTGCGCGTGGCCGAACTCGCCGGGTTGTGGCTAGCGCTTCGTTGGGGGCGGCGCGTCCTGGCCGAGGGAGCAGGAGCGGCGCCATGATCCAGACCGAACGCGCGCTGCAGCAGGTGCTGGAGTGGGGGCGTTCCCTGACCGGGTTCGCCGACGAGCATGCCGTGGAAGCGGTCAGAGGCGGCCAGTACATCCTGCAGCGCATCCACCCGAGCCTGCGCGACACCAGCGCCCGCACCGGCCGCGATCCGCAGGACGAAACGCTGATCGTGGCGTTCTATCGCGAACTGGCGCTGCTGTTCTGGCTCGACGATTGCAACGACCTTGGCCTGATCGCGCCGGAGCAGCTCGCCGCGGTGGAGCAGGCGCTGGGGCAGGGCGTGCCGTGCGCGCTCCCCGGATTCGAGGGCTGCGCTGTGCTGCGCGCTTCGCTGGCCGCGCTCGCCTACGATCGTCGCGACTATGCTCAGCTTCTCGACGATACCCGGTGCTACTGCGCGGCGCTGCGCGCCGGACACGCGCAGGCGGCAGGGGCGGAACGCTGGTCCTACGCCGAGTACCTGCACAACGGCATCGATTCGATCGCCTACACGAACGTATTCTGTTGCCTGTCGTTGCTGTGGGGGCTGGACATGGCGACCTTGCGCGCGCGTCCGGCGTTTCGCCAGGTCCTGCGGCTCATCTCCGCGATAGGGCGCCTGCAGAACGATCTGCATGGACGCGACAAGGACAGGTCGGCCGGTGAGGCCGACAACGCGGCGATCCTGCTGCTGCAGCGCTATCCGGCTATGCCTGTGGTGGAGTTCCTCAACGACGAGCTGGCCGGCCATACGCGCATGCTGCACCGGGTGATGGCGGAAGAACGTTTTCCCGCGCCGTGGGGACCATTGATCGAGGCCATGGCGGCAATCCGCGCGCAGTACTACCAGACCTCGACCAGCCGCTACCGCAGCGACGCTGCGGGAGGAGGCCAGCGTGCGCCGGCCTGAACGCGCGGGAGGTGGCGGCGTGCGCGCTGCCGTCGGTCCGATCCGACGCAACGCCGTCGCCCGATGCGACGGATGGAGCGAGCATGAGCGACACCGCCCTGAGCCGACGCAAGGACGACCATCGGGACCTCGTGCTGGATCGGCGCACGGCGCCGGCCACGGTCGCCGCCGACTGGGAGTACCTCCGGTTCGAACACTGCGCATTGCCCGAGTTGGACCTGACGCATATTGGCCTGCGCGCCTCGCTGCTGGGCAAAACCATGCGCGCCGCTGCCGATCAGCTCCATGACCGGCGGCATGCCACCCGCCGAGGCCATCAACCGGCATCTGAGCGAGGCAGCGCAAGCCTTGGGGATCGCCATGTGCGTCGGTTCGCAGCGCGTGAGCCTGCAATCCCGTAACTCCCAGGGGCTGACGCGCGCGCTGCGCCGCCTGGCCCCAGACATTCCCTTGCTGGCCAATATCGGCGCCGCGCAACTGCGCGAGGCCGACGGCCTGGACCTGGCGCGCCGGGCGCTGGATGCGCTGGAGGCCGACGGACTCATCGTCCATCTCAATCCGCTGCAGGAAGTGGAGTGTTTGCGGGCGCAGCCAGCGTGGCTTAAGCTCAATACTTGGGAACCGGCTCGAACCCAAATAATCACGCGGTGTCAGGCTACACGCGGAGCAATGGACTTACGTGCAGCCCTATACGGTGACTAATCCCAATGGCACCCAGCGAGACAACTACGGCACTAGCGGGAATTACAATCCCAACAACGGGCATTTCGGCACCGCACGCCGCGCCACTGAAGGGGCGACGCATGGCCAATCCACTCGCAAGAGCGGCAAGTCTTGGACCCCAAAGGATGTCCAACAGCTGAGACAAATGGCGAAGGGCAACACGCCCACCCGAGTCATTGGATTCAAGCTCGGTCGTACGGATGCGCCCATCTATGGCAAAGCCTCGGCTGAGGGCATATCGCTCAGTCCGACGAATCACCGTACAACCGTCGCAAGTAAACTTTGATGCGCCGATAAGTCGAGCGATAGAGGGGCGAGCGATGGGGACCTGCTCCGTCTGCGGCAAGCCTGCGGGCTCTTTGCGGCGATTCATCCGGAGTGTGAGTTTGCAGAAACGATCGTCGGAGCCGGGCCGCACGTAGCAAAGACTGCGTCGATCTACGGTAATATCAGGGAGAGAATGGGGCGCCCATACGAGCTAGAGTCGGCCCGCATAACAGAAGTGGTGGAAAGAGTTCAAGCGCTCAAACGGGAGGGGCGGCTTGCCGCGATTCCAGACGCTGATGCTGGAGGCGTCGGCCGGATTCCACTTCACGATCACACGCGCGCGCCTGACCGAAGGTGCGCGGATCCTGCGACCGCTTCGCTTCAAGGCGGACGAGATCGTTCAGGAGAGCCGAAGTAACGGTCTCGTCGTGCCAGCGCATGTTCTTGAACTTGATACCGTTGCCGGAAATGGTCGCCGTCTCGACGCGACCGAGGACGTGGTCGAGCGCGGCGACGTCCTTGATCCAGTTGCGGCGCTGGATCGCGAGGCCTTCCTTCCAGGCGCGTGCGGGGATGGCGTTGATGCCATCGTGCGGACGGTAGTGATAGACGTCGATGAACTCGTGGATCAGTCGTTGAGGTCTTCTAGCGTGACAAGCGCGTCAGCGGTGCAATGACGCAAGGAGGTCGCATGCCTAGCTTGGGATCGAGCCTGCTGCAACGGTTGTCGCGTTCGACCTCGGCGGTTTACGCGAGCCGCGCCGAAGTTGTATGAGTGTCCAAATATTGCAGGATTTCTTCAGTCAGGCGCCAGTTTTCGCGGATTTTGGATGTCGAAGGAGCCATACATTTTTTGGTGAGCGCCAGCTGAGCGGTGGCGGACACCACAAGCCACTCGGGGCCCTCGTTGGACGATAGTTGTCAATCGGCTCGTGGGCGTGGAAGTCTTATGGCTGCTGGTGTAGAGGTGGGCGGGAGCAGGGCGTCAGCTCGTAGCGACTGGAATCGTGTGGGCGCCGAGGCGCTTTATCGCTTGCCATTTGCCGACCTGACGTTTCAGGCGCAGAGCATTCATCGCGACAACTTCGATCCAAACCGCGTCGAAACCGCAAGCCTGCTCAGCATCAAAACCGGTTGGTGCCCGGAAGACTGCGGCTACTGCTCGCAAAGCGCGCATTACGACACTGGCCTCAAGGCCACTCGTCTGATGAATCAAGCCGATGTGGTCGCCACCGCACAGAGCGCCAAGTATGCCGGCGCGGCTCGCTTCTGCATGGCTGCCGCCTGGCGCAGCCCGAAAGACCGGGATCTTGATCAGATATGCAGCATGATCACGGCAGTTAAGGGGATTGGCATGGAGACGTGCGTCACGCTCGGCATGCTCACGCCGAAGCTGGCCGCGCAGCTCGCTGATGCCGGGCTCGATTTCTACAATCACAACATCGACTCCTCGCCCGAATTCTACGGAAAAATCATCACAACGCGGACCTTGCAGGATCGCATCGAGACGCTTGCGCATGTGCGCGAGGCCGGCATCAAGGTCTGTTGCGGTGGAATTGTTGGTATGGGCGAGCGCGTCGAGGATCGCCTCGGCATGCTCGTGCTTCTCGCCAATCTCCCCCGACATCCGGAAAGTGTGCCGATCAATCTCTGGAACGAGGTCCAAGGCGTGCCGGTCAATGAAACCGCCGAGCGCCCGGACCCGATCGCGCTGGTGCGCCTGGTCGCGACGGCCCGGATCATGATGCCGAAGAGCGTGGTGCGGTTGTCGGCCGGACGGCAGTATATGACGGACGAACTGCAAGCACTTTGCTTTCTGGCCGGCGCAAATTCGATCTTCATCGGCGATGTGCTGTTGACGACCAAAAACCCGGTGCGAGACCGCGACAAGAATTTGCTGGAGCGGCTCGGCATCACATCCGGGCTTGCCTGAGTGGAGCGGAGCTGCGAGCGCGCTCTCCGCAGAACCCGGCTTAGGTGGGGAATGCAAGTTACGGTGATGAACGGCAAAATTCATCGCGCGTCGGTGATGGAGACTGATGTGCTCGGTGAAGCCTCGATTTGGATTGGTCGTGCGCTGCTCGATGCGACAGGGTTTCTAATCAATGAGCGCGTCGAGATCTACGATATGAAAACTGGAGCGCGCTTCGCCACCTCTTTTGTTGAAGCCCCTCCTGGATCTGGCACAATAAACTTGAACGGTGCGGCCGCGCGGCTCGCAACGCCCGAAGACAAAAGCTTATGCTGCTTCGACCAGGTGGAAGCTAAACTCTCAAAACACGCGTTGTCCTGGTCGACCGGGAAGATCGCATCTTGCGAAGTTAACAGCCAAAAAGACCGTTGCTGAAGCCCCAGACCATCGCGCCGCAAGAACCTCTTGCGAGATGGATCGCTACTTGAGAATGACGAATGGATTCAAAGCACGCGACCAGATTTCGCAACTATGTCGCAGCCTTGCATGCACTGAAGGATGACCACCGGCTGCGCGGCCTCAAGCCGCGCGTGGGAATAGATTTCACTTCAAACGATTATCTGGCGCTCGCGAGCGCGCCGCGCATGAAGAAGGCTATCGTGGCCGCCCTGCATGACGGCACGCCGATCGGAGCTGGCGGTTCGAGGCTTCTGCGCGGCAATTGCGAGGAGCACGAACGTCTCGAGGCACAAGCGGCACAATTCTTCAGCGCCGATGCAGCGCTTTTTTTCAGCAGCGGTTACGTCGCAAATTTTGCCGTCCTGACAACGCTGCCACAGCGGGGCGACCTGCTTGTTCTCGATTCTCTCGTGCACGCAAGCATTCATGAAGGCGCGCGAGCCGGCCGGGCCGACGTTCGGATAAGCGAGCACAATGATCCCCAGTCGGTCGAAAGCACGATCCGTGACTGGCGAACCAGCGGCGGAGTGGGCCGCGTCTGGATCGTGGTCGAAAGTGTCTACAGCATGGATGGCGATTTTGCTCCCCTCGGAGAGCTGGTCGCGCTTGCGGACAGATACGATGCGTTCCTGATGGTCGACGAGGCTCACGCAACAGGCGTCTACGGCGAGCAGGGACGCGGGCTCACCGCGGCCTATGAGCGACGCGGAAATCTGTTGGCCGTTCATACTTGCGGCAAGGCGCTTGGGGCCGTCGGCGCGATTGTTACGGCTGCCAGTGCGCTGCGCGATTTCATGGTCAATCGCTGCCGTCCGTTCATCTTCGCCACCGCACCGTCACCATTGATGGCTGTAGCTGTGCGGGAGGCGCTTTCAATCCTGCAGGAAGAGCCCGAGCGTCAGCAGCGGTTGGCTAGCCTGGTCGCGTTTACCCATCGGGAGATCGGTTTGCGCGGTCTTCGGAGTCCTTCGGACACCCAGATCGTGCCGTATATTGTTGGCGACAATGCGCGCGCGATGCAGCTCGCCTCGGCATTGCAGGCTCGCGGCTTCGATATCCGCGGGATTCGGCCGCCAACCGTACCGGTGGGCACGGCCCGTTTACGAATTTCAGTGACACTCAACGTCGGGGAGGATGACGTGCGTGCAATGCTAGATGCGCTCACTGAGGAGACGAAGGGCTGGCTTCGATGAGCCGGCGGATCGTGGTGACCGGTACCGATACCGGGATTGGAAAAACGGTCTTTTCCGCAGGCCTCGCTCATCTGCTCGGGGCAAACTACTGGAAACCGATCCAGGCTGGCCTCGAAGGTGAGACCGACACCCAGCTCGTCGTACGGCTGGGAGGTCTATCAAGCGATCGGGTGATCCCGGAGCTTTACCGTCTGCGAACGCCCTCTTCGCCACATCATTCCGCGGAACTCGACGAAAAGCGTATTGATGTGGATTCGCTTCATCTGCCGGACACCGGCGAGCGGCCGCTCGTGATCGAGGGGGTCGGCGGGCTGATGGTGCCCCTGACGCGAGGCGTACTTCTCATTGAGGTCTTCGAGCGATGGCAGCTTCCTGTGGTGCTATGCGCGAGGACGGCACTGGGTACCATTAATCATTCGCTGCTATCGGTAGAGGCCCTGCGGAAGCGCCACATCAGTATTCTTGGGGTTGCATTCATCGGTGAACGAAATCCTGAGACTGAAAGCGCAATCTGTGACATCGGGCGAGTGCGCTGGTTGGGGCGATTGCCCTGGCTCTCTCCTCTCACGCCAGAAACGCTCCACGCCGTCTTCAAAGATGCGTTTGTCCGCAATAATTTCCTGAACCTGTGATGCCAAAGAAGAGATCGGCGATCTGGCATCCGTTCACGCAACATGCGCTTCAAGACGAGATGATCGAGGTCGTACGTGGTAGTGGTGCTTATCTCCATACCTCGGACGGTCGCCGTATCCTGGATGCAATCTCGTCCTGGTGGGTCGTGACCCACGGGCATTGCCATCCCCGGATTGTCAGCGCGCTATCCAGGACAGGCAGGCAAGGTAAGGTAAATCAGGTCATCTTCGCTTGGCTACACCCACGATTCGGCCGAAAAGGTTGCGGGGCAGCTCCTGAAACTTGCGCCCCGTGGACTTGACCATGTCTTCTTCTCTGACAGTGGCTCGACCAGCGTGGAAGTCGCTCTGAAGATGGCGCTCGGCTACTGGCGCAATATCGGCGAGCAGCGAACGCGCATCGTCATGATGCAACATTCCTACCACGGTGATACGATAGGGGCGATGTCGGTTGGCGCCCGTGGCGTCTTCAACGCGGCGTATGGGCCGCTGCTGTTCGAAGTTATCTCAATCCCGTTTCCCGCGAGAGACCGTGAGCAGGCAACGCTCGATGAGCTCGAGCGTGCATGTCGAAACGAAAGGCCCGCCGCCTTCATTGTGGAGCCTCTGATATTGGGCGCGGGCGGGATGCTGATGTACCCGGCCTGGATGCTCAAGAAGATGAAGCAAATCTGCGAGGCCTCAGACGTCCTGTTCATTGCCGACGAGGTCATGACAGGCTGGGGCCGCACCGGAACACTGTTTGCCTGCGAGCAGGCCGAGGTCACGCCCGATATCGCCCGCTATTCGAAAGGCCTCACGGGAGGGGCGCTTCCGCTCGCGGTGACGCTCTGCCGTGCGGAGATTTTCGACGCATACTATTCGAAAGATCGTACGCGGACCTTCTTTCATTCGAGTTCATATACGGCCAATCCGGTGGCCTGCGCCGCGGCAAAGGCCAATCTCGATCTCTGGCAGGATCAGGAAACTTATCAGCGCCTGGCCTCGGTCGCCACCATGCAAGAACAGGCAATCCAGCCATTCCGCGCCGATCCGCGTTTTGCAAACGTCCGCCGGACCGGAACCATCACAGCGCTCGATCTCAAAACAAACGATTATCTCGCGGCCATCGGTCCGAAGCTTCAGGCATTTTTCAGGGACCGAAATCTGTTACTGCGCCCGCTCGGCAATACGATCTATGTGATGACGCCCTAATGCGTTACGGCAGCCGATCTTGATGAAATCTATGCCGCGATTGGTGATGCGGCCGATGCGCTCGCTTGAGGAGGCGATTTGGGTGGCGCGCACCGGCAGCTCCCCGAAAGATCTGAGACAATACCTGACATACCGCGCAACCGCACGCGCCCTAATCGCGCTTCCATACCTGTTGGCCAGCACGACCTAAAGGTGCTCCCCTTACAAGGCCGGATCGGCTGAGACGTTCCTTCCTCGCGATGACGAGATCGCTGGACGTTTCCGCGCGTAGCGTGGTGACAATGCGGCTGCACGAGACCGGGCGGGACCGCTAACGATCGCCGTCGCCTAGCCAGTTGAAGATCGTCAAAGATAGGCAAAAAGACGCAGGATTTAATCGTTTAGGTGCTGCTGATTGCATCAATCAAGATCAAATTCTCTCTTACAGTAAGAAATTCTCTGCGGGGGCGCGCTCGAATAGAGTGCGGCGCTTCGCGAAGAGGGCGTACATCAGAGTCACAGTCTGGCGCCTGGCAGTCCGTACATGCCGCGAGAATCGGAATTGGCGACGCCGCACTTTGACGTGTGCGAGCGCGGTGCTGCGGAATCGACAATGCATGAAGATATCCACATAACGCCGACAGGAGGCGACAATGCGCAACGACTATCATGCTTCCCAGCACGGTTCAGCTAGGTGCTGCGCTGTATGTGGCGGAAGGTTTGGGCTTATCCGCTACTACTGCTGGCAAACGGCGCTTTGCTCCAGGAAATGCGTCGACCGCTTCAAGGCGCGGCGGGAGACCGACCACAAGTGGCTTCGCTGGTTGCGAACAGCTTGATGCGTGGTATCCGACTGGCTGCAGCCGACCGTGCTCTCGGCAGATAGGTGTCGGGAGAATAGTTCTGCAACAATCATCGAACCAAGCGGGGCAGTTTCAAGAGTGGCAGGAACGAATCAAATGGGAGAAAGCTCGGTAACAATCATCGATTTCAATGCTTACAGGATGAAGAATCGCGCTGCGGCAAAGCTATCATCCGACGCGGTCAGTCGATCGCGCCCTATGAAAGGGTCGCATCCTTTTTCTTCTGGTCCTTGCTAGCCTTGATACCTTTTGCGACGCCGGATCTGCCCGCGTCGAAACGGGAGCCTTCGTGAGCAATCCTCATCGCCATCGCGGTGGGTGCTGCGCCGAGACGACGACATCCTGCTCCTTTGTCTGTATTTGTACCGGCCGGCCGGTTGCGCATCTGCCACGCTCCAGTAACCCAATCGTCCGCCGACATTGACAGACGTACGTCGCGGCCGTCAACTGCTTGCACCGCAGAGCGAGCGCGGGCGGACCTCCGGACCGCCATCCGGCAGGGCTGGGTCGTCGATCGGTGGCCTGCCTTGTTTCAGGATCATATGGATGACATTGCCGACGTCCTTATCGGTACGCATGCCGCCATCGGAATCGGCTTGACCGTCAGGAGCATTGGCTGCGCGATGAATGCGCGAATGCCAACAGGAGGAGGTTTTATGGCTTGAGGGGCTGATGGCATGTTTGATCGAATTCCGGTCTACGAGGTTGATTTGAAGCGGCGATGACGACGATGGTCATGGTCGATCTGCTGGACCGAAGGCTCATTGGTCAACATCGGATTCAGGGCTCCACCCGATCCGATGCGCGTTATAAGGCCAACAGGCGCTTCTTCTTCTTTTGCTCGTGAGCGCGCCGTATCATTCGGGACGTTCGCTTAACTCGAGCAAATGAAGCGATATTCGCGCGCTTCGCGGAAGACGTTTTCTCATCAAGTTGCTTCGCGGCCGCCGAACGTCTCCGCAGCTCTTTCGAGCGGTTTGGCAAAGCGGTGCGCTGATGTATACGTCAACCCGGACCAAAAGTTCCGTTGCCGAGCCGGCGACAATTCTGACCGATGATTGCGCGACCATTAGAGAGTTTTGTGCGCCCTCCCCGCGATTGTGGAGAGGTGTATTCTTCTCTTATCCGCCATTGACAGCTTTCTCTCGACCTACCTACGAAGTGCTCATTGCGGAATGAGGGCTGCAAGGAAACTGAGGATGAGCCACAATTCGGACGCGCCTGTTGAACCCATTACGATTCCAGTCCTGCAGCGATGGAAGGAGGAGGGGCGTCGCATCACCATGACCACAGCTTACGACGCGGTTACGGCACGTATCGCTGATCCGGTCGTCGATATCATTCTCGTCGGGGATAGCGTTGGCAATGTCTGCCTTGGCTTCGATGACACGCTGCCGGTCAGCATGGCGATGATGAACCATCATTTGGAGGCGGTTGCGCGCACAAAGCCTCGCGCCTTGCTCGTGGCCGACATGCCCTTTCTCAGCTTTCACCTCAGTCCCGAGGAGACGATACGGAACGCTGGAGGTCTTTTGCAGCGTGGCGCCGATGCCGTGAAACTCGAGGGCGGTAGCAGACGTGCCGGGATGGTGCGTGCGCTGGTCGATTGCGAAATTCCTGTAATGGGCCATATCGGTCTCACCCCCCAGAGCGTCAATGTCATGGGCGGATTCAAGGTTCAGGGAAGAACTACCGATGACGCCTTGCGCTTGCTCGATGACGCTCACCATCTGCAGGACGCCGGCTGCTTCGCGCTGGTCCTGGAAGGCGTGCCGGCCGAACTCGCCGCGCGCGCGACGGAAACTTTGACAATACCGACCATCGGGATTGGAGCGGGCCCCGATTGCTCGGGCCAAGTGCTCGTATTCCATGACGTTCTGGGCCTGACTCAAGGTCATCGGCCCAAGTTCGTTCGCGCCTATGCAAATGGTTTTGCGCTTCTGCAGCAGGCGCTGTCACACTGGGCGGCCGATGTCCGTCAGGCCGCATTCCCGACCCACCAGCAGTCCTATCGGCTTCCTGATGGCCTTCGCGACACGATCGCAAACTGGACACCGTCCAGCTCAACCTGATGCAAGGCACAAAATGCAAACAATAACGGCGGTCGCAGGGCTTCGTTGTGTCCTGGCAGAGGCTCGCAAAGCTGGTAGGCGTGTCGGATTTGTTCCAACGATGGGTTACCTTCACGACGGCCACCTTAGGCTCGTCGAGGCGAGCCGGGCACTGTGCGACGTCACCGTTCTCAGCATCTTCGTCAATCCAACTCAGTTCGGTCCGACTGAGGATCTTGGCACCTATCAGCGCGATTTCGCGCGCGATGAGAAACTGTGCCGCGACACCGGTGTCGCAATCCTCTTTGCTCCGGATGCAAAGGAAGTCTATCCGCCGCCATTTGAGACCTTCGTGGAGCCTGGCGAGCTCGCGAAGCCATTGTGCGGAGCTTTCAGACCTGGGCATTTTCGGGGCGTCGCAACCGTCGTCTGCAAGCTGTTCAATATGGTGCAGCCGGATATTGCGCTATTCGGACAAAAGGATCTTCAACAGTGCTCAGTCATACGCCGGATGGTCGCTGATCTCAATCTTCCCATCGAGATCATCACCGTACCGACTGTGCGGGAGCCGGACGGCCTCGCGATGAGTAGTCGCAATCGGTTTCTTTGCGCAAAAGAGCGTCGGCGAGCTCTCGCCATCAGCCGTGGGCTGTTCGCGGCAGCCGATGAGTTTCGCTCAGGCGAGCGAGAGGCGGATCGCCTCATCGCGATCGCAAAGAGACATTTGGCGATGGTTGATACGCTCAAACCGGCCGAAAGCCCTCTGCGGCGCGCTTCGGCACTCTGTGCTGCTGCCTTCATCGGCTCAACCCGACTCATCGACAACGTGATACTTCAGCAGGTGGCCATTTAGTGCAATCACAGTGACGGCGCCTATGTTTCTTGGAGTCGGGCAAGGCGTCCTGGGGATCTCAATCGAGCAAGGATGCTTGGGCCAAAGCAGACGCTCCAAGCGTTGCGGCCCCGACAGATGCGAAGGCTTGTGCCGGCCATGGGATCAGAAGCCTCAGAAGGTCATTTCACTCACGTTTTTGGACGAACCGATTGCTTGGCCGAACTGAGTGAGCATATCGTCGTTGTCAGCTCGAGGGGTATGTTCTGGTCCCAGCAATCGCGGCGCCGTGCAAAGTTAAAAATAGTCGGGCTGAACGGCCAGCGACCATTCGTGCCAGCAACATCAAGTCGAGTGCTCGAGAGATTCAGCCGACGGTCGGGCCTGTTGAAATTATAGAATGCCTCGATTGTGGCGCCGCTGCGGAGGGCCTCCTGCTGAAAGGCGTCGATCTCTCAACTGCAAGCGCTCCGTGAGCCGCAGGAGGCCCCCGGACTCAGCGTCTCGCTCCTTGTCGCCTCGCATGCGGCTCTCGCGCTGGGACGAAGCGCTGACCAGCAACATCTGCCAAGTGTGACTCCGCAAGTACAACGGGCCCCAACCGCTGAAATCAAACGATAAAGAGTGCTCACAAGCAGAATTAAAGCGCGGATGCCGAACTCATTGCACGAATAAATACCAGCATCTCAATACTGTGTAGGATCACAGCACGTGCTCAATTACTGGAAGGTATGCCGCAAAGCGACATGGGAGTAGGATATGGGCTACCATTTCTACCGACTCCGAATGTGCCAATATGCAGAAGCGTTGGTGCGACACAGCAAGCGCGACGCGCTGCAAAGAATCCGATTGCAATACAATCTCATCCGGCTTGGGAACGAGCTACTGTCTTCAGACCGACCCTATTGCGCGGCCCGACAGCCAGCCGGGCCTGGAGTCGAACGGCCCCAAAACCCGATCGAGCGCTTCGCACTCAATGTTATGTGCGACCCAAGAACCACTCGGGGTATTCCAGCGCGTGCGCACCACCTCGTTGCGAGCGAGTTCACAGACAAGCCGGGCAGCCCATCAATCTCACTCAGCTGTAGATGATCATTTTAATGCTCGCCAGCTTTCCAAGCCTGTGCTGGATCGACCTTTCGTGTGGTCGGCAGTGTCAGCGAGCGCGTGAGGCCCTCCAATCGAGCGCCCTCCAGTATACTCCGATGCCGTGCTCGGGTCGAACAATTCGGCGAGATCGGTCGATCGAACAGAGAAGCTCTCATTCTTGCGAGTGCGCTCTTCGTTAAGACGTGTCCCTGGTGAGAGAGCCTGGACTTTGGAGATCCAATAACAGTATCGCAAAGGAACGAGATAAGTCGGGTCCCCTATATTTCGCGTGGATTTCGAGTCAGCTCCTAGCAATTCCTCTCCATGCGGACGAACCGGCCATCTCTCGCCCGAGCGAATCGCGAAGTGCGTTTCATGGAGCCAATCCGAGAAATGGGAGAATTCGGGTGCCGTACTACTCTTTTGATCTCGTGATTGGTGAGGAGAGAGCCGGCTCCACAAATTTGGACAGGACGATAAGTGGAATTTCTGCCTGACAGCGGCGATAATCGCCGTGAACAGGAGAAACCATGAGCAGACGACCGCGCCGGAACCACTCACCGGCCTTCAAGGCGAAGGTGGCGCTGGCCGCCGTCAAGGGCGATCGCACGATAGCCCAGTTGGCGGAGCATTTCGACGTTCATCCCAATCAGATTACGGCCTGGAAATCCCAGCTTGAGGGCGGCGCCTCCGATATTTTCGGACCGGGAGGCGGGACACCGGCCACGCCCGCGGTCGATGTGAAGTCGCTGCACGCCAAGATCGGAGAGCTGACGCTGGAGAACGATTCCTAAGAAACAGCATCGCCGACGTTCGGCTCCAAGGGCTGGAGAACGAAGCCGAATGCCTTGGCACGCCGATGCAAATTGTTGACCACTCGCGTCCGGTAGCGCGTCTCGTAGGACGAGGCCCCGGGATCGACATAGTCCATTCCGTATCGCACAGCATTGTAGAACAGAACTGCGATCTTGCGGGCCGTGGCGGTCACTGCCTTGGCCTTACCGATGCGCGATGAAAGTCGCCTGTAAAAGGCGCCGAGCGCAGTATTGGTGCGTCCGACGGTGACGGCAGCAAGGCGCAGAAGCGCCGCCGCCCGGCCGCCGGATCGGCGCGTTCGGGACGAGAGCCTTTTGCCGCCGGAGACCTTGTTGCTCGGCGCCAGTCCTAGCCAGGAGGTAAAATGCTTTGCACTTGGCCACGAGGAGAGGTCGTCACCGCATTCAGCGATCAGCTTCAGCGAGAGGTAAGGACCGAGGCCGTCGATCGTGGTGATGTCTTTTCCCAGCAACGCGAATAGCGCCTCGCGGACGTCGAAAGCTAGAGCGTTCGCCTGATCGGTTCGATTCCGACGCAGCGAGGCCGGCGGTGCTGGTCCATGACCACGACCGCGATGGTTGCTCAGTTCCTTCAACACGGCTTCGATCCGGGCGTCGCAGGCAGATGCCTTCTCGTGGTAGGTGTCGTAAAGCGCAAGTGCCTGCTCGAGCGCAAACAGATGCTCGGCGCGGTAGCTCCCGGTGAGCGCCTTCGCAATCGTCTCGGCACTGGAGTGGCAACTGTAATGGCGCAAGCACGCCAGCGCCTCGGGATCGCGCTCGCCGGCAAGGATCGCGCGTATGATACGCAGGCCGGTCGCGCCGGTGATGTCGGCGACGACGTGGTGGAGCTGAAGATTCATCTCCGTCAAGGCCTTCTGCATATGCTGGATGTGTGAGGCCGCGTACTCCAGCAGACGCTCGCGCTGACGCACGTAGGCTCGCAGCTCGGCAATCTGCCCTTTGGGCTGAAAGCTGGCCCGCAGCAACCCGAATGAATGGAGCCGCTGCAGCCATTGCGCATCGCTGACATCGGTCTTACGCCCCGGCACGTGCTTGGCATCCCGCGCGTTGACAAGAAACACCGTAAATCCCGGGCATCGAGAAGCTCGAAAATTGGAATCCAGTAGACGCTGGTCGATTCCATGACGACGGTCTCGACGCCGCATTCCGTAAACCAGTCGACCAGCCGATGCAGATCGGCCGTGAAGGTACCGAAACTGTGGACTGGCTCCGGTGCGCGATCTGCCCTAACGGCCGCCATATGCATGGTGGCGCCAACGTCGATGGCAGCCGCGTTCGGGTGCACCATCGGCATCTTACCGCCGTCCTTCGACTTCGATCTTTTGGGATTCATCTGTAGTTCCTCCTGACTCCGGCGGAAGGGCTGGGCTGCGCAATTCATTCAAATTCCTAAACGGGATCGCCGAGATGGCGTCACCACTCTCAAGTGCGCAACAGCCCATGGACCAGGTTTTTTGACGGGGTCACGTGCCACCAAAATCGTATCGGCCGCTCCCTTCCGGCCGCAGTCTAGCGGTTGCCCGTTTCTATCCCACAGGGGGCGCGCAGCGTCGCGCATAGTTTTTTAGAAGGCGCGCTCACCAAGGCGGGATGGCTGAGCGCAAAGCGATGATCGATTGTGAACACGATCTACCGATCACCAAGCAAGCAGAGATTTTGAAGGTCAGCCGCAGCAGCGTGTACTATCTGCCGCGTCCAGTCTCTTCAGCCGACCTCGAGATCATGCAGCGTCTCGATCGGCTGCATCTGGAGTATCCCTTCGCCGGTTCGCGTATGTTGCGAGGCCTGCTGGCTTTGCAGGGGTGCAAGATCGGCCGCCGGCATGTGAAGACGCTCATGCGGCGGATGGGGATAGAGGCGCTCTATCGCCGCCCGCGCACCACCAAGCCCGAGCCCAGTCACAAGATCTATCCGTATCTGCTGCGCGGCATCGAGATCACGCGGCCGAACCAGGTCTGGGCCATGGACATCACCTACATTCCAATGGCGCACGGCTTCGTTTATCTCGCCGTGGTGCTGGACTGGGCGACACGCCGTGTTCTGTCGTGGCGGCTGTCGATCACGATGGAGGCGGCCTTCTGCGTCGGGACGTTGGAGGATGCTCTCGCTCGTCATGGCAGGCCGGAAATCTTCAACACCGACCAGGGTTCGCAGTTCACGGGCGCGGCGTTCACCAGTCTGCTTGCCAGCTACGGCATCGCCATCAGCATGGATGGCAAGGGGCATGGCGGGACAACGTGTTCGTCGAACGGCTGTGGCGCAGCGTCAAATACGAGGAGGTCTATCTGCGAGCCTATGAAAACGTCAGCGAGGCCCGTAACTCGATCGGCCGGTATCTCGACTTCTACAATCGCCGTCGCCCACATTCGAGCCTTGACGACCGCACCCCGGATCAAGCCTACTTCGATCTTCCTCCGCTCCGCGCGGCGGCCTAACCCCGGCAGACGCTCCACTTATCGACGCGGAAGTTTTGTTCAGACAACCGGGACCAGTTCAGAGTACAAGAATCAAGGCGGCCTTATCCTCGAGAATACTGAGTTGGCCGTCGATCGAGCAGGGCAGCTTGCGACCGAACTGTCTATTGTGCATCCGGAGCTGAAGGCTAAAGCCTGTGCGGTACGGGTTATCAGCGTTGAAAATACTGAGTTATATCGTAGGCCACTCAATCCAACCCCATCATGGGTGAGACGGCAAGAGTGAGTGCTGGGCGCGATACCCAAGCTCCGCGGTTTGGCTGAAGGCAATCACACGTCTGCGCACGGTGCCTCAGACACCCGACGTTTGGGGGGCAGCACATAGCGTCCAAAAATTGGGCGACAGATTGCCTTCAATATCTAGTGACGCGGACATAAATGTGCCGTGCATCGATCTTGTCCAGAAGGCATGAGCCAATTCATCGCAACAGCCTCTGTGACCGCCACGAGGTCCGCCTAGCAGCCGAGATCGGCGACAAACTCACAATGTCCAATGAGCTTCAAATCACCGATGCACATTGCATCGTACGCCATATGCCGCGGCTGTTAGGCGGTATCATTCACATTCGAGTCGATCGTTAATAAGCCGAATTGGGCTGAACTGGACAGTTGAGCGTTGGCCAGAGTGAGAGCAGGAAGAGGGACAAAAGGTCTCTGAGCCAAGCCAGGACACGGCGGAGGTTGTGGCCAACGGCCGAGAGGAGAACGTTAGCGGCATCTCCGGCGCGGCCTTTGAGATAGCAGCGGCCAAGGTGACCTTCGTTCTTCATGTGTCCGATGATGGGCTCGATGGCGGAACGGCGGCGTAGCTCGCGCTTGATGACGCCGAAGACGCCGCGCTTCTGGCCCGAGATGAAGACGCGGCGGGGATTTTGTGTGTCGTGGCCGCGATATCCCTTGTCGACATAGGCCCGTTCGATCGGGCAGCCGGTGAGGCTCTCGGTGCGCTCGATGACGTCGCGAAGGGTGTGACCGTCGTAGGGGTTGTCCGGCAGCGCGCAGGCGTGGAGCACGAACAAGCCGCCGGGAGCTCTTTGGTTGTTGGTGACGATGGATGCCTTCACGCCGAACTCATAGGGCGCGGCGGCCTTGCCCTTGCCGATGCACTCGACCTCCGGAGCATGGAAGGAATACAGCTTGAAGCCGCGCTGGCGCTGCTGCTGCGAGCGGATCTGGGTGGCTCGGCTCAGCGGCAGGGCGAATGCCTCCTCCAGTGCGGGCTGGCCCTCGGTCTTGCGGCGAATGTCGCGGATGATCCGGCCCAGCCGGCTGCGCAGAAGGCGCAGCTGTCGCTGATGCCGGTTGAATTGTTTGGCATGAGCGTAGCGGCCCGCCATCATTGCCGCGCTTTTGGCCACGCGAATATAGGATTGCCGGAGCCTGACCCCGTGCTTCCTCGCCAGGCGGTTCAACCCGCGGATCGCTGCATGCAGCAGCTTGGCGTCGGTCGGAAAGCTGATGGCCTTCGGTTGGACGGTCGTGTCGACCGTGACCCGCTTGAGGTCCTGGCTGCGCAACGCACCGCTCGCGTGCGCCACCCGAAGGCTCTCGGCCAACAACCGCTCCAGCTTGTCGCCGAGCCGCTTGCGCCAGTGGCTCAGGTCTGAGCGCTCATGCGGGAAAACGTGCTGGAAAAACTCTTCGCCTGTGAAGAACTGGAAGTACGGATCGTGGACCCAGCGCTCGCACACCCCCTCATCGGACAGGCCGTAGATGTGCTTGAGCAGCAGCAATCCGATCATGAATCGGGTCGCGATACCCGGCCTGCCGTTGTCGCTGTAGAGCGGCGCGATCTCGCCGTCGATCCAGTTCCAATCGACCCTGCCGGCGAGCAGAACCAGCTCGTGTCGCATGTTGATGATCTGGTCCAGCCGGGACCGGAACAGATCGTTCGAGCCTGTCGTCCTGTGCTTCTTTGGTCGCATCGGTGCCTCCGATGCAGCACAGAATCACGGTTCGCAGCGGCAGGGAAATCCAAAATCGAAATTGCAGGGTTTTGGGCTGTGAAGCCTCAATCCCCTGCAATCTCAAATGCCGTCGCAACCGGAAAACAGACTCCCAATCAAGTGCTTGGAGGCTTGTTCACGGACAACATTCGAAGCTCGCGAAAAATGGCCGTGCGAGCATTTCGCACGGCCAAGTCAGCGAGGAAACGCCCAAAAGGGCGGCTGAAGGGAGCATCTAGATGAGTAGAACTCATCTAGAACTCCAAGCCAGCGCAGTCGCGCAACCGCGCAAGCTGAATTCTGACCTACCCGCTTCAGCGCGCTGAGTGGCGGCGAGTTTTCCATGTGGGGTGCATGATTTGTGCGCAACAATCACTTCAAACGCAGCTATTAGAGTTATCGTTCGATCCGAACGCATCACAGTGCACTACAGATCTTGGTCCCAGTTGATCCGAGACAACAGAAACGAGAATTGGCGCGCGGATACGCTGTCTTTCACGCGCCAGTTCAGGATTTCGAAATCAATCCTGATTAGGTAGCGCCTTGTCATCGTCAGAGTGAAGCGCGCCAGCTTCGATCTCACTCAACATCAATACGCTCCTTTTGGGTCGGCGTTCGTCAGCAGTACGGCGTCAACGTAGGATCAATCGAGGCACGCAATGAGCAACGTTGTTTCCAGCATTTGTGGTAAGTCGTCGACCCGCCGCGGCATTCGAATCGGGTTGCGTGAGCAAATGGCCCTGCTCGGAGTTTGCGGTGTCTTGGTCACAGGTTCAATCTGCGCGACCGCTCTCCACTACGCGAGCGTTGTTCAGCACGGGTCCAACGCGAGTGATGAAGTGAAAGCACATGTCATGTCATTGTCACAAAGGTTTTTGGAGTCAGGCCTGATCACGAGCGAATTCCTTCGCAAGCCAACCGAAGTGTTGATAAAAAAGCATGCCGATCAACACGAGCGTCAGCTCGCAGACCTAAGTCGCGTCGAAGCATTAGTGACGGCCTTGCCAGATGAGAGCCCGTTGAGGCAGGCGGGCGCTCTCCGGCCGATCATCAATATCTATGCGACACGCTTTCAAAACGTTGTCTCGGCGCAACGCAACCTCGGCTTCAATGAGGATGACGGGTTTCAAGGAAAATTGCGTAATGCCGTCCACGCTGTTGAGCAACGACTTGATCAGGTGAAGCAGCCGCGTCTTACGATCTTGATGCTCATGATGCGTCGCCACGAGAAGGACTTCATCTTGCGGGGCGAAGACAAATTCGGTGATCAGCTGACTCAGCGTGAGACAGACTTCGAAAGTGAGCTTGGTCAAGCGACCCTGGCTCCAGAAGCAAAATCTCAGGTCCTCGAACTCATCCGCGCGTACAAGGCGAGTTTCGTATCGCTCATGGTCACGCGCGAGACGCTGAACGACGAAGTGGATGATCTCGGTCAGATCTACGACCGCATTCGCCCGGTAATCGTGAAGATCATGGCTGCCGCGGACGCGCATTCGGAGGCTGCCGAAACCCGAGCGGAAGAAATTCGGCGAAATCTGTTCTGGGTCATCGGGTTTGCGACAATGCTCGTAGGCCTGCTCGCGTTACTGTTTGGCAGGCGCATTGCTAAAACAGTCGCGGCAATGACTTCGGCCATGCGCCAGCTTGGTGAAGGGAGGTTCGACGTGGTTCTACCGGCGCTGGGCCGAAAAGATGAGCTTGGCGAAATGGCCGAAGCGGTAGAAATGTTCAAGCTGAGGGCGCACGAGAGAGCCCAAGCAGAGCTCTACGCCAGGGCGGAACAAGACCAGACTGCTGCCGTTCAGCGCAGGGCAGATATCGCGCGGCTCGTCGGCGAATTCGAGGCTACCGTGGGACAGGTGATTGACACAGTCTCGGCTGCCTCGACGCAACTTGAAGCGTCGGCACGAAGCCTTACCAGTTCGGCTGATCACAGCCGGGAACTCTCGCTCGAAGTCGCCTCCTCATCGGAAGAAGCGTCGGCTAATGTTCAGCAAGTGGCAACCTCGACAAACGAAATGGCGACAACGATCGCTGATCTCGGCCGACGGGTCGAGGAGGCGGCCGATATGGCGCTCGAAGCCGTTCGCAAGACGGAACTCAGCGATCAACGCATGGTTAGTTTGGCGGCCGCGACGGAGCGGATCGGCAGCGTTGTTCAGCTGATCGCGGCGATCGCGCGGCAAACAAATCTGCTCGCGCTGAACGCGACCATCGAAGCCGCGCGCGCCGGCGACCGCGGCAAAGGGTTCGCAGTTGTTGCCCAGGAGGTGAAAACTCTCGCTACTCAAACTGCACAAGCGACCGTAGAGATTGGCGAACAAATTGAGGGCATTCAGTCAGCGACGACTGAAGCAGTTGCCGCGATTTCTGAAACGGGCGCAATCATCGCGCGCATCTCGGACATTGCTATGACTGTCGTCTCTTTCATCGGTGAGCAGAAGACTACGAGCAAGAGTATGGCGTTCAATCTGCAGGAAGCCGCGACCAGGACCACTCAAGTGGCGGCGAGCGCGGGCGAAGTCACGCATCGCGCGAAAGAAACTGAAGGGGCGTCAATGCACGTACTGAGGTCTGCCGAGCTGCTATCGCAGGAAAGTTCCCGGCTGAAGCGCGAGCTCGATGATTTCCTAGGGAGGGTTCAAGCGGCCTAACTGAGCGGTCGGGACTGGGCTGCGCGCACCAAAAGGTTGGGCGCTCGTGTTCCGAACCTGGACATCTTTTCTCAGCAACTGATCGAGCGCGTAGACGGTGGGTGGCTCATCACGGAAAAGGGTCGGGCGTACTCAGTCGATCGTTAATAAGCCGAATTGGGCTGAACTGGACAGTTGAGCGTTGGCCAGAGTGAGAGCAGGAAGAGGGACAAAAGGTCTCTGAGCCAAGCCAGGACACGGCGGAGGTTGTGGCCAACGGCCGAGAGGAGAACGTTAGCGGCATCTCCGGCGCGGCCTTTGAGATAGCAGCGGCCAAGGTGACCTTCGTTCTTCATGTGTCCGATGATGGGCTCGATGGCGGAACGGCGGCGTAGCTCGCGCTTGATGACGCCGAAGACGCCGCGCTTCTGGCCCGAGATGAAGACGCGGCGGGGATTTTGTGTGTCGTGGCCGCGATATCCCTTGTCGACATAGGCCCGTTCGATCGGGCAGCCGGTGAGGCTCTCGGTGCGCTCGATGACGTCGCGAAGGGTGTGACCGTCGTAGGGGTTGTCCGGCAGCGCGCAGGCGTGGAGCACGAACAAGCCGCCGGGAGCTCTTTGGTTGTTGGTGACGATGGATGCCTTCACGCCGAACTCATAGGGCGCGGCGGCCTTGCCCTTGCCGATGCACTCGACCTCCGGAGCATGGAAGGAATACAGCTTGAAGCCGCGCTGGCGCTGCTGCTGCGAGCGGATCTGGGTGGCTCGGCTCAGCGGCAGGGCGAATGCCTCCTCCAGTGCGGGCTGGCCCTCGGTCTTGCGGCGAATGTCGCGGATGATCCGGCCCAGCCGGCTGCGCAGAAGGCGCAGCTGTCGCTGATGCCGGTTGAATTGTTTGGCATGAGCGTAGCGGCCCGCCATCATTGCCGCGCTTTTGGCCACGCGAATATAGGATTGCCGGAGCCTGACCCCGTGCTTCCTCGCCAGGCGGTTCAACCCGCGGATCGCTGCATGCAGCAGCTTGGCGTCGGTCGGAAAGCTGATGGCCTTCGGTTGGACGGTCGTGTCGACCGTGACCCGCTTGAGGTCCTGGCTGCGCAACGCACCGCTCGCGTGCGCCACCCGAAGGCTCTCGGCCAACAACCGCTCCAGCTTGTCGCCGAGCCGCTTGCGCCAGTGGCTCAGGTCTGAGCGCTCATGCGGGAAAACGTGCTGGAAAAACTCTTCGCCTGTGAAGAACTGGAAGTACGGATCGTGGACCCAGCGCTCGCACACCCCCTCATCGGACAGGCCGTAGATGTGCTTGAGCAGCAGCAATCCGATCATGAATCGGGTCGCGATACCCGGCCTGCCGTTGTCGCTGTAGAGCGGCGCGATCTCGCCGTCGATCCAGTTCCAATCGACCCTGCCGGCGAGCAGAACCAGCTCGTGTCGCATGTTGATGATCTGGTCCAGCCGGGACCGGAACAGATCGTTCGAGCCTGTCGTCCTGTGCTTCTTTGGTCGCATCGGTGCCTCCGATGCAGCACAGAATCACGGTTCGCAGCGGCAGGGAAATCCAAAATCGAAATTGCAGGGTTTTGGGCTGTGAAGCCTCAATCCCCTGCAATCTCAAATGCCGTCGCAACCGGAAAACAGACTCCCAATCAAGTGCTTGGAGGCTTGTTCACGGACAACTACTCAGCCTCATGGAGGCGCCCCTGACTCGTGCAGAACCGCAGCAAGGGATGGAGGCAACAGCTCCAGAGCTCCGGAAATCTGTGCTAACCAAGTCGCTTTGTGTTGAGGGCCTGCGCCGGCAGAAGCATCAGACCCGACGTCCCGCCTTCGATAGGCGAAGGCGTTCCACGCGATCCTAGCCCAGCCGTTTACGAGGCCGCGCTCGCTCGATAGCAGCTATAGGTGGTGGGAACATCGCCTTTGTGATATCCGCGCCGGCTTTGACAGTTGGCAGCGGTGTCAAATGCCGCTGCGCCAGTTCTGCAATGACTGAATGACCTAGTGGTTCATCACAGTGATTTTGACGTTTTGATACCGAGCCATTCGAGGATCGGCAAGCTTTCCGGTGGCACGAGGATTTCGATGCTTCTGGGGACGCCGGGTTGACGTCGGATGAAGCCGTTTCGTTCGAGGGTGACGATCATCTGATGGACCGAAGGCGGGCTGACGCGGAAGTGGCGCTGGATGTCGGCTTCGGCGGGGGACGTCCGAACATATGGGCGTAGGTATGGATGAAGGCCAGGTAATAACCCTGCTTCTCGGTGAAGCGCGCGCCTGATTTTTGACTCATCGTTGGATTCGTCCCGGCCTCCGACAAGGAGGCAAAGCATGAATGTACGTTATCGGGTCGAATTGAGCCAAGCCGAGCGCGACGAACTGACGGCGATGCTCGGCGGCGGCAAGCACGCCGCCCGCAAGCTTAAGCGGGCGCAGATTTTGCTGGCGGCCGATGGAGGCTGCCGCGACGAGGAGATTGCCCGGACCGTGAGTGTCAGCCTCTCCACCGTCGGCCGGACCAGGCGCCGCTTCGTGGAAGGCAATATGGAGCGGGCCCTGAGCGAGGAGCCGCGTCCGGGCGCTGAGCGCAAGCTGACCGGCAAGGAGGAAGCCCTGCTGGTGGCGACCGCATGCGCCAAGCCGCCCGCTGGCTGCAAACGCTGGACGCTGACGCTGCTGGCCGACACGATGGTCAAGCTCACCGATCACAACAGCCTGTCGGGCGAGACCGTGCGTCGCCGGCTGGCCGAGAACGACCTCAAGCCGTGGCGCAGGGACATGTGGTGCATTCCCCATGTCGACGGCGAATACGTTGCCCGCATGGAGGACGTGCTCGACCTCTACGCCGAGACGCAGAATCCCGCCCGGCCGCTGGTCTGCTTCGACGAGACCCCCATCCAGCTGATCGGCGAGGTGCGCCAGCCGGTCCCGGCCCAACCGGGACAGCGCGAGCGCTACGATTACGAGTATCGCCGCAACGGCACCGCCAATCTCTTCGTCACCTTCGATCCACATCGGGGCTGGCGCAACGTCAAGGTCACCGACCGCCGCGCCGCCGTGGACTACGCCCACTGCATGCGTGATCTCGTCGACGTCCATTATCCCGACGCCGCCTGCATCCGTGTCGTGCAGGACAATTTGTCGATCCACAAGCCTGGGGCGCTGTATGAGGCCTTCGCGCCCGCCGAGGCCCGGCGCATCCTGCGCCGCCTCGAATTCCACTTCACCCCGAAGCACGCCAGTTGGCTCAATATGGTCGAGTGCGAGATCAGCGTGCTACAGCGTCAGTGTCTCGGCCGCCGCATCGACGATCCCAAAAGGCTCCGAAACGAGATCGCAGCATGGCAAAAGAGGCGGAATAAAACCCGAGCCCGCATCAAATGGATGTTCACAACAGAAAAAGCCCGCACCAAACTCGGCCGCGCCTATCCAGCCACCGCCAAAGAGTCATAATCACTGTGATGAACCACTAGTTGACCCCTGGCCAGGGCGGACGACGTGTTGGCAACGAAGGCTGCCGTGCAGATCGGGAGTATAAGTCTAAGCGGTGTCACTATGCTTTCCTCGGGATTGATGAAATGCCTCAAGTAAATTGCTGCTCGGTCCAAGATCCTTGAACTAGGGCACGTTGACCGGCGGCATGGGTGCAGTCGGGCGCGGCTCGAAGCCCGTATGGTGCTGACCGCGAGCCGCCAACAAATCCCGCGCATTCGACAAGATTGTTCAAAGCTGAATCGCAATTATGAAACGGCTCACCTCCGATGCTTTCGCGACGAGTGCGAAGGGGGGCGGCGAACCTGCAGCGCAATGAGACCCATGGGTCCGTTCACCAAATCCCACAATCGATATCCCTTTCGTCTTGCCGAAAAACGGCGAGCATGGCGGTTGCGGCGACGAAAACATGCACTCTCTTGCGACAAGGGACGGAATTATGCATCGAATTTGAACGAAAATGCCGATCGTACGAATGGAGCAAGGCAGCGGCGGCTGCATCGTCTCTGGCGCAATCGAGGACGTTTCATGCGCAATTGTGATCTTGTTTCGGGGAGCCTCTTGACCCTGACCGCTGCCGGCATCGTGCTTCTCTGCTCTAGCTTGCTCGCATTTGTTTTGGTTTAGAGCTGGTAGTGGTCTTCCTCAACCTGTAACCGGGGAAGCGGCAGAGTTGTGTCCTATCGACCAACGCTTGTCTCGCCCAGAAGCGACAAGTGGCGCCGTCTTTGGCGGAAAGTGGTGCCTGATCAGGTACGACTCGCAGCGGACGGTGCTGCGCTCCAAGAAGTGTGCGGACTGCCTCGGACACAACGACAGCACCCCTCGCGAGATCGAGTTGAGGTAGGGGCCATGAAGCAGCACGTCGAGGGCGGGAGCAAGATCGTCTGAAGTCGACGAAGCTTTTGAGTCATGTAGTATCTACTAGAAAGTATTGTAGCTATTGTGGTATTTACAAATCACTCCGTGTATGTGTAAGAGCCCCTGTAAAAAACAGCTCGATTTTACCCGCACTTAGCATACGCCGTTGGGCCTTGGGCCTTGGGCCTTGGGCCTTGGGCCTTGGGCCTTGGGCCTTGGGCCTTGGGCCCGGACAAACAAAGGGTCGAAGGACCCCGCCCAGGCCAGAGGGCCTAGCCTAAAGAGCGCAGAGGCGTTCGCTTATGTCCCGGTGAGCATGCTTGGTGAACTACATTCGCTTGCGTCGGCGGCAGCAAACAAAGCCCGTGAGGTCAATGCTGTTGAAAACCGCGGGCAAATTCCCAAGGTCTCGGCGTATCGCAAGCCCTGGCGCAAGTTTGATAATCCTGAGCTTCCTAGAGGCTGCGAAAGAGGCTGAGGCGGATGGGACGGAACAATGCACGAAGCGCGCCTTTAAGAAAGTAGCCGCCTCAAAGCCTCTACATGGTTCGTAGAAGGCCGCGAACGGTTGGTCTGTAGTTCGCGAGCCTGATCCAGAAGATGTTTCGGCAGGTTGCCGCTATCGATATTCTCCTGCGTCATTTTAAGAACTGAAACCATACGCTCGCGGTCATAGTATTGGCTGTAGTCCGATACACGGATGGAAGACATTATTTCGGCCACCCAATCGAACGTAGTGAAAGCGACATCGGTATGCTTTTTCCGGCACCACCAGGCAAATAGGTCCGCCGCCTGAAGCGGCAGAAAATCCCTGTCATTTTTGAATAGTGGTTCGATTGGCAACAGTTGCGCCGCGTGCGGCTCCCGGAGTTCGCCACAAGATTTCATCAATGGATAGAGATACTTTGCGCGCGGTCCAAAGATGACATTTTCATCGAAAATCATCTCAAAGCGCTCACGCCAGCCGAGGTCCCACAACTCCAAGCAGACGGCGCTCATTGTGTTTTGGAAGGGCCAGAAATAGGGCTCGGAATTCGGCTTTGGCAGCGCCTTAGCCCATGTTTCCGAGTGAGCCTTCAGATCTATCACCGAGCATATCGCCATGCGGACGTGGCGGTTGATGATGTGGGCGAGAGCTCGAAGCTTCTTATCCCGAGCCTGCGGGTCGCCTCTGAGCTTGTGAAACTCGCCACTACAGGACGCGGCTTCGCTCATCTTAAAGTAGGCTATGCGGGGCTCGCTACGCAGACAGACTTCCCATTCGTCCGAAAAAGCGGCCCAGTTCTCAGAATGACTCAGCAATCCGGCCATCACAAAGTGGCCAGTCTGGCCGTCATCGCTGCTTTCATCCGCGAACACTTGAACGGGCATAGGAAGTGCCTTTTTCTAGCTGCCTTCGGTAGGCCAGACCGGAAAAACATGCCACGTGGCAGCCAAGGACGGTCGCCAAGCGGTAGCGCTGCGCTAACGTCTGAGCCTAAACAGAATCGACCGGGACCCAGTCTATGCGAGGCGAGAGCGTCTTGCCTGGAATTCATGTCGAATATCCCATGTGTTGTACCTGGGTGCGCGAAGTGAAACTTTCACGTTTAATCGCGGTGCATCGCCACACAAAATTTTGACCAATGGTCTTCCGGATATTCGACCTCAGGTCTTATTTTTGAACTCGCCCACTTGCCATGTTCTTGAACAGAAGATCATGCCAGGTCCCCCCCCATTGTTGACACAAGGCAAGCAGCCGCGGCGATTCGCGAAGCCGTCGAAGCCCATCGGCAAATGCTTGATTGAGGGCTGACGGGGCGAGTCAGCGGCTTGTGATGTAAAGCCCACAAGCCGCGACGAATTCGATAAATCAAAAGCTCGGCGTTGAAGTCGACGTCACACGAAATTCGCTCAAACCGTGAGACAGTGCACAGTTAGAAAAGCGGTCGTATCCCACATCGCCGCCAGATGTTCGGGAGAAGGAGCAAAGGTTGATGAATGGACATAACGGTTTAAGGTATCCATCGAAAACAAGTTGTCTTGCTGAGGCAGCTTTTTGACTATGCCTAGATCCTTGTCGGATATCTTTCCTTTCGAATGGAGATCCATGCCAACCTTAAGAGCACGTTGCGCAAGTTTGTCGCCTGGGTTGATGGAGGCAAGATTAGTCTGCTTGATATAGTTTTCGATCGACAGCTCTAGGAGAACGCGAAACAGAACAGATATGGCATTGGCGTGAATGCTTAGGTCTAAGTGGAACTGCAGTTCTTCCCAGATCATCTTGTGTCTGGCTATGCGTCCCGCCCACGCTATTCCATATTCAATGTGCGGGATAAGGTTCTTGCGCCGCGCCGGCTTGGGGATAGGGGCGGGCTTCGGCGTTGGCGCAGTCGGCGTTACGGTGGACTTTTTTCGCCGCACAGTGTGTTCCGCTGTCGGTAGTACGCCCTCTCGTTCCAGCTTATCGAGATAACTGCGCTTACCATCCACGTCCCAAAGGTCACCTAAGACGATCTCGCGGGACGCCAGATCACTCGCAATCCTTTGGAGTGCCGAAAGAACAACGGGCTCATCATGCGTCAATTCCAGTTTGCCACGAGCGACGGTTATCCCGACACGGTTTCGAAACGCTTCTGCTGAAAGCAAGCGGTTGAGTGTAGAACGCGGAATCTTTTTACGTCCCGGCAAGCGATTTGACGCAGCCAACAGCTTTTCAATTTCGTCGGCCACGTTAAGGCCGCCTCCTTTGCCCGTTCTCTGGACAAAGTTGTCTTTCATGCGGTCGTCCCAAGTACTTTGTCCTACGCCGCTTTGTGTTCCTGTGTGGCGGCGAAACAGAATATCGTCAATGCGATCACGGTCTGTCTCGACTTGACAGACGATGGCGGCCGGAAAGTCGCCTTGCCATGCTGCGCGCTGCTCTCGAAAAAAATCCTGAAGCTCCACCGTCGGAGCGCGTCTGGGGTCGTCAAGAAGCTTGAGGCAGGTGATGCGGCGATTGCCATCAAAGACGATGAAGTTGTTTCCGTCCGGAGAGACAAGGGGCGGTTCATACACTTCACCCGTGCGCGCCAAATCTCGGGTGAGGTTGCGCATGTGGGCCTCGCGATTATTGAATAGCCACGCGATGGCGGCGGTCTCATTTTCAAGTTCGCCGTGACGATCGTTCGCGCGATTGATCAGCAGGTTCTTAAGGGGAAGCGTCTTATAGCTCATGAAAAGTCCCAGTACCGAGCAATATCAACAATATGCAACCGTTAGCATGGGAGTAGAGGTTCACGCTCGTCAATAGGAAAAATGGGATCTTCGACTTAAGTCAATGTGCCCACGAGCGCTGAAGGAATCGAGCTAGACTTTGCCCAGAATACGCAGACAGTCCTGTGCTCTTGCAATCAAGTGTTTGGCCAAGCGCTTGATGATGGTGTTATCGAGCCCTTCCGCCTCTGCGGTAGTGCACACGTCGGTTATGTTGTCGGGAAGCAGCTCGGCCAAGGATTTCAATCCGGCAATCACTTTGTCAGCATCGAAACGGGTTTCGCGGGCGAATTTCTGCCATTCGCGCGCACCAATCTGGCTAAGCTTGTATTCGCCGCCGATCTTCATCGCGAGTTTCATCTTTTGCAAGTCGACATCGTCGTAGGGAAGGATGCTGGCGATATCGTAGAGTGGTGCGAGCCGCACAGTGGGACCGCTGGCCAGCAGCAGCGAGTAGTTCTTGGCGTGCGCATCGGTGCCCCCGATGAGCCAATTGAAGCCGAGAGCATCGGTGAATGTATCGATGTCATCCGCGCTATTGCTTGAGTGGGTGCGCAGAAGCTCGATAATATCGGCGGGGGCCGGTCCGCCCTCGCTTTGATATTTCTTGGTCGGCAAGATGCCGCGCGCCTGACACATGTCCTCTTGATGGACGCGGACAACATCGTTGCCGCTGAGCTGCCGATCATAGCGGTCGACGACGATGGCAATCTCTTTCTCGAACCGCATGACGTTGGTTTCGGCGGCGGGCAAGCCGAGATTGCGCGCAAGGTTGAGGCAGATGTGCTCATTCTCGGCATGGCCGTCGAAATGGCCAGTCGGGGGCTTCAGGATATGCGTTGTCGGAATCCGTCCGGAGGGAATTCCCCACCGGCCCTTTTGCAGAAGCAGCGCGGTTTTCGGCTGGGCCCCGGCGAGGCTGAATTGCCCCGTATCACGCGGTAGCCGCCACGCGGCATGATCCTCCCTCAACGCTTGCAAACGTTTTGCGATGGCCGCTTCGTCAAGCCATTCGACTTTGTCGTCTGCGCCGCTTCGCAAGACCTCTAAGCGTTCGGGTGTGACGAACTGAATGGCGCCAGCGCAATCCTCACCGACGTGGGAAATCAGGGCAAACACGTTGCGGGCCGAGACTTGAAACTTCTTGGCCCAACGATCAAGGACGCGCTCGTTATCGGGCAGAAGTCCCCATAGAAAGGCTTGAACGGCGGAAGGGCCATGTTCTTCCGCCGCAAGCGGCATCGAAAGCGATATGGGGTACGCTCCCCGCGTTTCACGCCAGTCGTTGTCATATACAAAAGTCAGTCGGCCGCGAGCATCATTATGTACACGGCCGACTTCCTTGCCATCCAAGAGTGCGACGAGTTCGTTTGTCATGCCCTGCTCTTCTTGGCTTTGGCCACGATTGCATTGATATCGACGGCAGACTTGTCTGAACTGCTAAGGGATTGTTCGCTGCTTGCATCCAAGCGGATGCCGAGAGCGTCAAGAGCGCGGAGCACAAGGCCAAGTTCGGCGCGGGCGTGGCCGTGTTCAACTTCGATGACCCACTGACGGCTAACGCCAATGCGCTTGGCAAAGCTTGACTGATCGAGCTTGAGCCGTTTGCGTCGGTCCCGAATGGCAGCCCCTAGATCGGTAGATGTGCGTATCAGCATGGTAATCCAAAATGTTGTCGTTCGCTTACATTATCATATGTCAGCGTTCGACGACAATAGAAAGATGTCAGCGAACGCCGACATGTGAAAATGTCACCGTTCGGCGACATAAAAAGGGCTGCTTTATGGCCGAAAGATGCTTATAAATCAGCTAGTTATATTAGATTATGGCCGATTTGAAATTGAGCTAGCTCTCGACGAAATGGCGCGACGATCCGCATCCGCCCGCACGCGACCTTGACCCGCCAGGGTTTGGTGACAGCGGCCTCAAACTCACGCTCGGGCTGTTTCGCCCCCCATGTACCGTCGTGGCTGACTGAGCGACGGGCAGTCCGATGCCCGCGATCAGTGACGCGGATACTGGGCCCGACGGCGTCGTGCACGGCCGGTTCGAGCGCACCTACCTCCGCCATGATGGACCGGAGCACGTGCTGTGTTTCGCGCCGACCCGGAGCGGAAAGGGCGTCGGTCTCGTCATCCCTTCGCTGCTGACCTGGCCCGACTCTGCGATCGTCCACGACATCAAGGGCGAGAACTGGCAGCTCACCGCCGGCTTCCGCAGCCAGCACGGCCGCGTGCTTCTGTTCGATCCGACCAACGCGAAGTCGCCGGCGTACAACCCATTGTTGGAGGTCCGCCGCGGCGGGAGGTACGCGACGTCCAGAACATCGCCAACATCCTGGTGGACCCGGAGGGCAGCCTGGAGAAGCGGAACCATTGGGAGAAGACCAGCCACACCCTCCTGGTTGGCGCGATTCTCCACGTCCTCTATGCCGAGCAAGACAAGACCCTCGCGGGCGTCGCAGCCTTCCTGTCCGATCCGAAGCGACCGATCGAGACGACGCTCGCCGCGATGATGCGGACTGGGTCTCGGTGAGGCCGGTGTCCATCCTGTGGTCGCTTCCGCTGCCCGCGAGCTGCTGAACAAGTCCGGCAACGAACGCTCCGGCGTCCTGAGCACCGCCATGTCGTTCCTGGGTCTTTACCGGGATCCGGTGGTGGCTGAAGCGACACGGTGCTGCGACTGGCGGATCACCCACATCGTCGGCGGGACCGGCCGACCACGCTCTACCTCGTCGTGCCGCCATCCGACATCAACCGCACCAAGCCGCTGATCCGCTTGATCCTCAACCAGATCGGCCGCCGCTTGACCTAGGATCCGCAGGCCAAGGCCGGACGGCGCCGGCTCTTCCTGATGCTCGACGAATTCCCGGCGCGCGGGCGGCTCGACTTCTTCAAGTCCCGCGCTGGCCTTCATGGCCGGTTACGGCATCAAGAGCTTCCTGATCGCTCAGTCGCTGAACCAGATCGAGAAAGCCTATGGGCCTAACAACTCGATCCTCGACAACTGCCATGTCCGGGTCAGCGTCGCGACCAACGACGAACGAACCGCGAAGAGGGTAAACGACGCTCTCGGCACCGGGACCGAGATGAAAGCGATGAAGAACTATGCCGGCAGCCGGCTCGCGCCCTGGCTGGGTCACCTGATGGTGTCGCGGTCGGAGAAGGCCCGCCCGCTGCTGACCGTCCGGCGAGATGATGCAGCTGGCACCATCGGATGAGATCGTCATGATGTCGGGCCTCCATCCGATAAGGGCTAAGAAGGCGCGCTATTATGAGGACGCGCGCTTCCAGGAGCGCATCGTGGAACCGCCGAGGATGACCAAGGCAAACGACGGGAGGCTGGACGACTGGAGCTCGCGGCCGCTGCCGCCGCGCCCGTCGGCGTCGCAGGCGCCGACCGAGGACCAGACAGAAGACGAAGACCCCAAGACCGCGGATCGGCGGCGGCATCCGGAACTGGATCAAGACATCGTCGAAAAGAAGGAACCGCTCGACAACGAGTTCGCGTCTGACGTCGCCGACGAGTTCGATGCCCCGCGGATCAGGCGCATGAACGACATGATGCGGGGCGTGGCGCGTCAGGCCTCGCTCGATCCCGGCGACGATCTCGGACTGTGAGGCGGCATGACCGGAACAAAGAAGAAGGCTCAGATGTCGGTCTATCTCGATCCAGACGTCATGAAGGCGCTGTCGGCCTATGCCGCTCGCCGGGAGCAGTCGCTGTCGCTCATCGCCGAAGCTGCCATTGCGTCCTTCCTGTCGCCGGACGCCGATGAACGGCGGGAAGCCGCCATCGCTAAGCGCCTCGATCAAATTGATCGTCGCATCGCGCGCCTTGAGCGGGATGTTGGGATTTCGGTCGAGACAATCGCTCTGTTCATCCAGTTCTGGCTCATGACGACACCGCCCCTCCCCGAACCCGCCGCCAAGGCCGCGCGGGCACAGGCCGGAGCGCGCTATGACAATTTAGTTGCAGCGCTCGGCCGCCGGCTCAGCCACGGACCGAAGCTGCGACAGGAGATCCCGGATGACGTGGATGGCATTCAGTCCTCTGCTCGTCATGAACGAGCAGAGTCAGACGGCAATTAAGAATTCAAGCCGCGCCAGCTATGCTCTAATCCATTCGCTCGCGGATTGTTCAGCTCTTGCCCGTACTGATCGATATCATGCTCTAATCGCACGGCCTTCGCATCGATAGGCATTCAGCAGAGGCCTGAAACGGAACCGCAGTGGCATGCTTATGCAAACGTCTCCAGGCGATTGCTTCGACTGACCTGCATTTTTTTACGGACCCAGACGATCAGGAGCGCTTCGACCAAGTCATCACCATGTCAATGAGATGCTGACGACGCTCGGTCATGTTACCATCGAGAGATTGAGGGCTTCGTTTCTGACTTCGCTCGCGGTTACGCCACACCCAGGGTCGACGTGCGGAGAGTAATCATTAAGGATGACGCGATCTTACTTGCGCGTGCGCGAAGCTATGGCGGCTGGACCCTCTCCCAGACCGCCTCGCCTACGTCGAACGATCCGCTGTGCAGAGTATCGAGAAAGAGATGTTCGAAGAAGCTGGCTTGCGAGTTACCGCACCGCGTCTTACGCCGTTCCATACAAGGCCAGCGGTGCCTATTCGGCAAATGTCCGCGATTTCAAAAAGATGTTCTTTCTTTGCGATCGCATCGACTGCCGTGAACCCGCGTCAGGCGGTGAGACGAGCGACGTGGGGTTCTTCCGCCTTGATAATTTGCCGCCACTTTGGCGTGCTGAGGTACTGGAAAGCGACATCGAAGCGGAATTTGCTTAGCGGATGCCCACAAGCCGCCTTGGTTGCGGTATGCCGATGACTTGATCACACCCCAACATTTCTGATGAATAGGTGCTCAAATCGCCAGCCAACTCAACTGACTCTCGTGCCATCCACCCCTAAAACCTGACAAGGCAAGCGATGTTCTCCGTTGTCGATGGAGAGCAATGGAAATTGTATGATTGGTTCGCAGTCGCGAGCATTGACGCCGAACGGAAAGATAAGATGACCTGCTGTCGGGCACGAACAGCGAAGCTGGCATGATCGATGGCGCGCGGCGTGGAGATGCGATCTATCGTAGCGCTGCCCACGGCGCGCTCACGATTTCAGCAGATCAATATGAGGCAAGAGACAATCGTTTAAGGATGGCACGTTTTCTGAGATGGACAAGCGATTTTTTATGACCGCGCCGCGATGACGATTGCGGGCATCGCGTCCATTCTTTGGTTCGGCCGCGCCGCGGGCCATTCTTCCGTCCCGGCCACCGATTTCGCAGCCGCCGCGCGCAGGGTCGGTCAAGGCTGGCCGCATTTGCGGCCACCGCACGGCTTGGCCTTGACCGGCCCGAGCACGGCGGCATGCTGGCGTGGAACGGGACTGCATTCCTGGCTGGCACTTGCCGTCAGCGGTTATGGTTGTCGGGCGCGGGCGACCTCGTGGCGAAGCGTGACGCGTCGGCTGCAAGCGTTACCGGACTGCCTATTTTGTCCTGCCGAGCTGAGGCGCCCGCGCGCCGGGGTTTGGCCGCCGCGGTTTCCATTGCGACACCAATCGTTCGTAGCTTCGCTCCGCCTTGGCGGCAATCAACATCTCACGGTCGCGCAGCGCCCTGATGTTGTAGGCATAGGCTGGTCCGCGCCGGCTGCCCTTCTGTTGCGGATGTCCAGCTTGAAGTTGCATCGCGCGGGTCTTGTTGGCGACCAGCGCCGGGCGCGCCCACAGGTAATCCTCGCCCTTCGTCAGCAAATGCCAGCAGAGCACCGTGAGCTTGCGAGCCACGGCCACCGCGGCGACCTGATGGCCACGCCGGGCGCGGATCCGCACGAAAAAAGCATGCAGTGGACCGGGCGCCTTGGCCGCGGCCCAGGCCGCCTCGACCAGCATGGCGCGCGCGTGACTGCGGCCGATCTTGCTGATGCGACCGTGATGGGCGGCTCCCAGTCCCGACTGCCGCACCCGCGGGTTCAGCCCGAAATAGCTCACCAGCTTCTGCGGGCTGTTGAACCGGCTTATGTCGCCGATCGCCGCCACGATGCCGGCGGCAACCGCCAGGTTCACGCCGGTGATGGTCATCAATCTGTTGGCCGCGGGATCATCGATTGCGACCTGCGCGATCTCGCGGTCGAGCAGAGCCAGGTCTTCCGCCAGCCGGTCAAGCTCACGGACGTGCCGATCGATGGCCGCGCGCTCATCGTCCGGCAGCTGTTGGGCGGCCAACCACGCCCGGCCGCGGGCGTTGAAAAGATCGGCATGCGGGCACTTCGGGATTAGGTGCGCGTGCAGGATCGAATGCACCTCGTTCTTGAGCCGCGTGCGATGCCGCACGACCTGGTAGCGCCGCGCCACCAGCCGACGCTTGCATTCGGTCTGCGCGTCAGGCGTCCAGATCTGCGGCAGGTACCCGGCCGCCTGCAGACTGGCGAGCGTGCCGGCATCGATCTTGTCGGTCTTAACGTGAGCCTGGGCGATCGCCTTCACCTGCAGCGGATTGGCGATAATCACCCGTGCCACGAACGGCGCCAGAACCCGCGACACCGCCATGCTGTTGGCAGTCGCTTCGACTACCACCTCATCACTGGCCAGCAGGGTCTTGCCAAATCCCTCCAGCGCAGTCCGCGTCATATCGATGCGGCCCGCATGTCGGAGCCTGCCGTCCTCCCAAAACACCACCTCGCCGAAAGTTCGGTGGACGTCGATGCCAATCACCCGTCGCATTCGCACCTCCTGCCAGACATATGACGGGAGCTGCGGGCGACACGACAACTACGGATTCGCGCTCCCAGCGCAACCGGGCGAGTCGCAGAGGCGGCCAGCTACTAACTCGAGCTCTCGGCTCATCGAATAACATCGGCCTGCCCGCACTTCGTGCTCCCGGTGCCTCTGTCCCGATGGTCGCACCATACGCCACGATGTAGAACACCGCAGCGGGAACGTTGGCACCGAGACATCTCATACCGGTTACTAACGTGTCAGACTTGCGACAACCTGTCGGGGATCCATACGCGAATCTCGTCCAGCTGCCTAAATGCTCCAATTCTGTCGCTATGACCCCGCGAGCCGAGCCGTCTATCGGTTGGTACGGTGCTTGCTCGAGGAGAGATGGAACCACGTCCCTGACGAATAACTACATAACTAGATTCGTTGTGATGGACCCGGGACATAGGTTCTTTGACAAAAGGAGCCAACATGTCCGGTGTTGCGGCAGCGTTTCTATGGTCTCCAAAAAATTCAAGGTCGACTGTCTATGATCGGATCAAGCACATGGTTCCGCGACTTGCGTTACGTGGTCAGGCGGGGATCGGCATCGCTGCTTTCATGCACAAGGAAGGTGTCCGATATGCCAGAGCGCTTAAGTCCCCATGCGGCTCAATGCGCATTGAGGCCGATACACAACATCCGAATTTTAGGCCGCATGTTGCAATCGCCCATATCGGTAGTCGATGCGGTGGAATCGGCGATCATCCAATTCACCATAGTTCGGGCACCAGCCGCAACTTGGCAATTTCGCTAGATGGAGCGTTGGTCAATGGCCATGAACTGAGGGCAGAATTGCTTGCCCGAGGCTATAGGTTGGCCGGCGACACAGACGCAGAGCTTCTGCTCAACTGGGTCGGACACTCTTGTGAAAGAGACTATTGGCGGCACGGTCTGCCGGTCAATTACGAAGACATCTTTCGCGATATTGATGGCCGAATTGATGGCGCTATTAGCGCGCTTTTCCTGGACGGAGAAGGAAATCTAATTGCGTATCGTAGTCGATGTGGTTTGCGGCCATTGGAAACTATGCAAACAGATGACGGGTTCTTACTGTTTGCTTCGGAAAATTATGCCTTTGCAAATCTGAAGGGTAAGACACAGCCAATCTTACCGGGGCACATCAGATATGTGGACGGCAAATTGGCGTGCTGCGTTGATCGCGCGGTGAGCAAAGGACAATACAAAGCCAAACTCTGCGCCTACGAAGCTCTTTACGTAGGAAATCCGAACACAGCGATCGAAGGCCAATCACACTTCGAAACCCGTTACAATATCGGAGTTGCCCTTGGTGGCCTTGTTGCGCAGCGATTGCAAGGAGAACTACGTTCCATGGTCCCAATCGTTTCCTCCATGCCGCATACTGGGGGGCCGTATGCTGATGGCCTGTTTGCGTCGCTCACTAAACGCGGTGTTCTCGCCCAGCGTCGAGAAGTGGTCGCAACGCAATCCTTTCAGCGAACTCTCATTGGTGCATCCAGCGAGCGAAAATCGCGCATTGTTCAGAAGTACCGGCTGTCGGAAACGAGCCTTGCCGAAGCCACAATAATCATTGTCGACGAGGCCATAATTCGTGGCGATACCAGTCGCACTGTCACGAATATGCTGCTTGCGGCTGGGGCCAAAGCCGTACATTGGGTAATTGGTTCGCCACCTATAGTGGCACCGAATTACTACGGCATGGGTATCGACACACTAGATGAGTTGGCATTCTGGCGGATATGGAAGCGATTGCCGCCAGAACAGCGCGCGCAAAGTCTTCGCTTTCACAAGATGGAGCCGAAAGTTCTCAAAATCATAGAAGCTAATATTGCTGCATCTATCAACGCGGCCACGATAACTTATCTGCCGCTTTCACTTCTAATATCGTTGCTGCCGTGCAGGCGTGGCAGCTTCGATTTGTCGCCCTTTACATTCGAAATGCCAACTCCTGCGGGGCAGGAGCGCGCGGATAGAAATTTGAGCAAATTTAAGGCCGATCTTCCCTGTTCGAAATCGATCCATGCTTGAGGTAAGATCATGAAACCCGTTCTCGTTTTCGACTGGAATGGAACACTGCTTGATGATGCACACGCACTGCTCCAAACGACCAATGCCATACTAGATCGCTTTGGTCGTGCACCGATCGACATGAAAACCCTTCAGGAACATTGCGACGTGCCACTGGCTCGTCTTTATCACAGTCTCGGGATGTCGGAAGACGAGATTGCGACGATTGATCGCGACGGGAGTGCGATGTTCCATGACGCCTACGAACGACTTGCGAGTAAAGCCGATCTACGCGAAGGCGCGCGCAGGGTGTTGGAGCTGGCGCGCCAAGAGGGGGCATTGTCCATCATCGTGAGCAACCATATCGTCGAACCTTTGCGCTTCCAATTGAAACGACTTGGAATCAACGATTACATCGACGATGTGCTCGCATTTGAAACGCGCACCAGCCAATACAAATCGATGAGTAAAGGGGAGCGGCTTCGCTTACATATGCAGAAAAATAACCTGCAGCCGGCGTCAACATTTATCATCGGCGATATGCCGGTCGAAACGGAAATTGGGCGCAATCTCGGGCTCATAAGCATATCGATCACTGGTGGATTCGTTTCGGAGTCACGGCTGCGGGCTGCGGATCCTGACTACACGATTAACAACCATCATGAGCTGCTACCAATCTTGCAAAGGCACGGCTTTTTCGGAATGCATAAACTATGACTAGGGCGAAAACATCAAGCAGCCTCGCTCCTAAAAGGGGGGAGCAGAGAATAGGCCTTATCGGAGCGGGACGCATGGGAACCGGTATAGGCATCAGCCTGTTACGTCACCAAACCGAGCTGCATATTAAGGCCAACAAAAATCGCTTCGGGGCAGATCGTTTGACTGGTGCAGGCGCCCATGAACATCCTACGATCTCTAACCTGGCTCGGCATGTAAGTGTGGTCGTTTTATCCTTGCCTTCCAGCCTCGAGGTTGAGGCGGTATGCCTTGGTCAGAATGGCCTGTTCGTCCATATGCCGCGAGGAAGTTTGATAATTGACTGTTCGACGTCCTATCCTGCTTCGACAGTGGCGTTAGCTGAACAGGCTCAAGAACGCGGTCTTAGCTTCGTGGATGCTCCAGTAACGCGGAGCCCCGAACAGGCAGAGCTAGGCCTTCTCAATGCCGTCGTTGGATCGAGTGAAAAGCTTTTTCCGCTGGTTAGACGTATTCTTGCTGATTTTTGTGAGACGGTTCTTCACGTCGGGGATGTCGGACAAGGTCACAAGCTCAAGCTCGTCTACAACGGTATGACCATGGGTATAGCGGCGGTAGCTGCGGAGGTTTGCCAACTTGCGCGCGGCGTTGACGTGGATCTCGTAACTCTTCGCTCTTTGGTTAGTCGCGGCTCTACCAACAATGGAATATTCCAAGCTTTCGTCGGATTTTTGGTGGGTGAGAGCCCAGATGTTCTGGCTATCTCAATCGCGAATTCCGCTAAGGATATTGAGTACGCTGTGCGCCTTGCAGCGGCGAGCGCAGTTCCGGTACCGGTCTTGGCTGCTGCTGCGCACAAACTTGCTCACGCAGTTGATGGGGGCGAAGGCGGGCTCACCCTACCTCATCTGTCATCCTCGTGAAAAAGTCAGTGCAGTGCTAGGACACGGACCCTATTAAGGCGCAGCCATAGCCTTGTTGACGCGAGTTGAACAAAGGCAAGGTAGTTGGCGGCAAGTCTGTCGTCGCGCGTCGCGAAGCGACGACATTGTTTGATCCTATGGAAGAACTGCTCGACCCGAGCGAGCGCGGTAGAGATACGGGCTGAAGCATATCGTATCGCGCCGATTGCTGTCCGTGGGATGTTGGCCCAGGGGTCCTTCTTCGTAGCGCGCTCTCTGATTCAGTCGGTGTCATAGCCACGGTCGGCAAGCAGCATTCGACCCGGATTTCAGACGAGACAGCAGTTTTCCTGCAAGTCGAACGTCGTGTGCCTCGTCGAGGCTCAACGCCAATCGTACCGGCAGGCCATTGCTATCGACCAACGCACGAATCTTGCTCACGTTCCCATCGACTGGCGCCGTTTCCTTGTGATGCAAGCTCAATGCTGATGCGCGCGGACAATGGGGTGTCGACCAGCTGGACGGCGGCATCATGGCAGCGGCAAGCGCGTCTATGATACGGCCCCAGACACGGCCCGTCGCCACCGGACGAATCTGTTGTAGCAAGTGGTGTATGGACCAAATCGCTCAGGCAGATCACGCCAGGGTGCTCCTGATCGCACACACGACGGTCGTTTACCTGAGGAACGCCCCGCGGCTTGTTGGGCAGCATCGGCTGATGATGGACCATTTATCGTTGGCGAGTTCGTAGCGCAAGATTCGAGCCCCCAGTGTGGAGTTTGAATCACATGCGCCCCTCCAGGACGCGCAGGTAGATTCGCCGGTCGAAACTCACCTACAACGAGTTCGTTCAGCGTAGATTGTGGTGAAGAACCCGACCGCAAGTTTGATGGTCTCGGCATGAACTGCCTCACGGTCGGTGCCATCCGGTCGCGGCATGTGTCTCGAACGAATAAGCGTCCGGCCGGGACGCACGTGCACAGAAATATGAAGTGGCCGGCCTTCGGAAATATCTTCAGGGTCGCATGTGGGATCACCCTAGCTAAAGCTTAAGCAGCGGCGGCTGTCGGGATGATGTCGTCCGCGCTTCCAGCTACGTTCGTCACGGGAAGTGAGATTTTCTCAAGGCTGTCCGGTGCGAAGACCGGCCCTGGCCCCGGGCGCCATGGCGAAGACTGCGCGGATGCGTTCGTCACGATAGGACTTGCCGGCCTCGCTGTACCGTTGGTGGAAATCGGGATCGGCGCTCAGACGCGCTACGGTCTCGCAGCGCATGACGGCAGCGGGCGGCGGCGGTCTGCACGACACGTCGGACGCAGGAGAGCGGTAGAGCACCTGCAGCAGTTCCGGATCACTGATCCCATCGGCGACCGCGAGGACGGTGTAGCTCCCGAGCGAATTACCGGCGGCACCGATGCGCGCGGGATCGTTCAGGCTGCCAAAGATTTTATCGACGAGCATTGCATCGATGATAGCGCTAAGATCCACAGCTCGCAGCCACCACAACGAAGTGCCTCGACCGTGTAATCATCGAGCGCGTTATTGCCTGGATGATTACGTGCGACGACGATATACCGCGCCCTGAGAGTTCCGTGCCGAGCCAAGCGAGTTGGAACGATGCGCCGCTGTTACCGTGGGACAGGACGATGAGCGGACGCCGTGGTCCCGGTGCCGGCTCCGCATCGCGCGCTGCGTTGCCGGCGCTGAACAACGAGACGATGCGCGCCCCGATCCATTGCGGTCCCTCGCGCGCGTCCGCTTCGGCCGGATACCAGATCGTCGCGCGGAGAGCATGTGTCTTGGCGCCGCGCCAATCGTAAGACTCAGCGATTAAAATCACGCGTCGTAGGACCGACCTTAAAGACCGTGTCCTCTTCGCACGCAACATCTTGTGACGCGAGAAAGGACTAGGGACAGAGCCAGAAACCTCATCAGCTGCCCTTCTTTGACGCGCAGACATATAGGCCGGCACACGCAGTGACGCCTTCGTTGCGAAGCCGGGCAACTCTGATACCACGAGGCCCTTCAGCTTCGGAAGAGTTGCAGGTTGGCTAAGCTCGATGGAGAGCCATGCTTCCCGCAAAACTTGCGTTGTTGACCCATCGCGTCATTTCGGTATCGCGCAGCAGCCATGTCAGTTTTGCGACCAAAATGGACCTGACCGAAATTGATGAGTACGCGCCTAGCTAGCTAACTGGAGTGTCAATGACGAACCTCAGCGTGGTCCTTTTGGACTGCGACTCAGGCGCAAGAGGTTTGTCGCGAACCACAGGCAACTCCGTGAAGAGTTGTCAACTGTCAACATCATCAGTTGTCCTCGGGAGACCATCATGCGACAGCCATTTGCAATACCCTACATTGGAGCCCAAGAATGTTTTCCGAGTTTGAAAACGAGTGCATAAACCGAGAAGTCGAGAGGCTGAACCTTCCCAACTCTCGGATCAAGCACTTCGCCCCGGCTAGCTTCGCACAAGCCGGAGAAGACGTTATTCTGGAAGGAATTGTGGCCGCAAAACTTTGCAAGAGCCAAAGATCTTGGGAGAGTGTGTTCTATATCGAGATCGGCGCCAATCATCCCATCTCCACCTCGAATACCTACCTTATGTATCAAAAGGGAGCGCAAGGTGTTTTAGTCGAACCTAACCTGAACTGGGAGCACTCATCCAGGCAGTCCGTCCTAGAGACATTCTTGTGGCGTCCGTTGTCTTGCCTGCTCCGCAAGCGCGTGCGACGCTCTTCATCGGAAATGCCCATGAGTTGTCTTCATTGGATGAAGCACATATTAAAAGCTTCGGAGACTTCGACGGCGTAGGCGGTATCCGAGAGCATATCGAGGTGAGCGCTGTCGGTATAAACGAGCTATTGATGCCTTATGCAGACAAAATCGACTTCTTGTCGATCGATTGTGAAGGACTAGATTATGATCTTGTTAAGGCAATTGACTACGAGCACATCAAACCTGCTGTGATCCAATGCGAGCCAAGTGAGCATTTTCACGAGGGCAACAGGGCTCGGATCATAAATCTGATGGAGAGCAGAGCGTACCGTCTTGCTGCAATCACAGACATAAACGTCATCTTCGAGCGATTGACCTAATGCAATCAGCAAATCAACTCCTGTCATCAAACCGAACCCTGCCATTGGAGGTACGCATCCCGCAACGGCCCCTCGGGGCTAGGCCACTTTAGCCGCGCCTAAGCAGCGTGGGAGACGCTTTTGGACTGACGCGTCCAGGGCAGTAGTTCGTCAAGGCGCTTGGCAGGGTGATCCTGTAAGCAAACCAAGCCTGCCGGATCCATATCATCGAGCTTGGCGGCGGCGATGGGGCCTGTCGTTGACGAGGCGATCGAGCACGTCGATTTCAGTCGCGGTCAACGCGAGGGTTGGCGGCGCGTCTGGGGCGGAACGGTTGAGCATCGTCATCCAGAAGACCCGCCAACTCAGGATGTAAAAGAGCGAGATCAGATTGGTCAGACGCTGGGCGGTCCTGAGCTTCGACTCCTCAGCTTTGCAGCCCGATTTGAGGATCTTGTGGAATACCTCGATCTTCACTCAAACCATACCATTCCAGCTTCGCAATGTAGCGCTTCTGCTTTCCCATCGGTGGCAGGATGCGAATCATGCGATACGTGATGTCAAGAACGTCCTGGTCGGGATCGCCGTTGCTGTCTCTGCTTCGATGCGGTGGAGCCCTCCCCGTCCATTTCGTCCGCAATCGTGTGATCCCCAGCCCAGCCAAACTTTCGACGCAGGTCCTGATCAGGAAGTGAGTTCCGATCTCCGATGCTGCGCAGAAAAGCTCGTAAATGTCACTCTCGCGATCACCAATATGGATGCATCGTCCCGGATGATCCAACAGTTCGTAGACTGCTTCAGACTTTCCAACCACCGGACGCTTTCCTTTTTCTCGATCGAAATCCGGGTGGGATTAATCTTCTTTTTAAGCGCTGCCGTCCCCTTGAATTTCTTCCGGGTCCAGAACTTAACAGCCGCCAACCCAGCGGCATCCCCTCGATTGTAACCGCGAGGCTCGAATGCCTCAGGATGCCGCAAACAGTGTGCGATGTGAGGCGACCCGCCTTATCCCGTCCACAGTTGAGCTCTTGGTGATGCCGACCGCTTCTGACTTCTCGCTTTGATAGCTGAACTCGGTTGTATCGTGCAGCACAACAACGAGACCTTCAGTGGCGGCGGAACGATCACGTGTCGATTCGAAATGGCCGGCCAGAATGTCCGCTTCGCTGACCCCGACATTAGAGAAGAAGCGGTAGGCTGCCTTGGTATTCGCCCAATCCTGGCAGACGAGCGGAATGCTTTGTCCCATGGCGCTTCCAATCTGCTGAGCAGTGTGCGGAATCTGTCCCCGAGCCGCGCGTCCCTAAACTCGCATCCACTACTCTCTCGATCAATCCAACATTCACCGTCCAAGGACCGTAAGCAACCTTTTGCCGATCGATCCCTTAATGTCAGCCCATAGAGTAAAGACGAAAGCGCGCCAACTTCCCCTGAAGGGGCGGCGCGGACCAACCTTGGCAAAATGGAAGTGTGCTGGAACGAGTAAATCTGGATACGAACGAAGCTAGCTGCGACGCTTGAGTGCCGGTCGCCAATTTTAATTTCTCTGGAGCCATTGCGCCCCTCTAAACGCTTGCTCCTCACCTCACCGCGGTTGTTGGGAATTCGCTCGATGGTTGCAGCCGACGTTCGCCCCGCAAATGCGTCCGATGATCAGCTGATCAAATGCCTGCCTTCGGTATTTGATGGATTTTGATCAACAAAAAGGGGGACTCTCCAGCATCGGTAACATTTAAAGCTAATAAGCCAATTCTTCGTCGATCGTACATCGATTGGCGACATAAGAGGGGAGGAGACAACAGCGCGACATTCCCGTGCGGGGGCTCCCAAAGGCGCGGCCTCGCTCCTAACAAACTTGATGGATTACTGCCGACGGCCGCAAGGCCGGGCGTCCTGGAATGCGGGCTTTGCCGGATGTTCTGCTGCCCGCAATAGTTGATCGCTTGGCTTGCAAATCGCGACGCTGAACATCTGGAGGACGTCGGAGATGACTATTGAGGTTACCGTAAATGGGAAATTCTACACTGTCGATGTGCCGCAAGATACCCCACTATTATGGGTGCTTCGTGATGTGATCGGCCTGACGGGCACCAAATACGGGTGTGGAATTGCCCAATGTGGAGCGTGCACCGTGCATGTTGGCGGCAATGCAGTGCGCTCGTGCATTACGGCCATAGGTGACGTTGCGAAACCTGTCACCACGATCGAAGGTTTGGACGTAGACGGCAATCATCCCGTTCAGCGCGCATGGCGCGAGGAGCGTGTTCCGCAGTGCGGCTATTGCCAAGCCGGACAGATCATGCAGGCCGCGGCTCTCCTTGCCGAGATCAACAGCCCCTCGGATCAGCAGATCAGAGATGCGATGGCGGGGAATATTTGTCGCTGCGGCTGTTACCAACGGATCCAATCTGCGGTCCGCACGGCGTCGAAGGGGAGCTAGCAATGAACGTACAGGCATTCTCATGCTCGTCCAAACCCGGCGTGAGACTCGAAAACGTTAGCCGCCGTAAATTCATTCGCTCGACGGCAGTTGTTGCGGCGTTTGCTGTGGCTGCCGAGATTTCCGGGTTGGCCCGTGCCGTGGCGTACGAAACTGGTGGCGCGCAGATGCCACATGGGACCGTCAACGATCCGCATGTGTTCGTATCGATTGACTCTGCGGGCATTGTTTCGATCATAGCCCATCGTTCCGAGATGGGGACGGGAATTCGCACCTCTCTTCCGATGGTGGTGGCAGACGAACTGGAGGCCGATTGGTCAAAGGTTCGCATAGTCCAGGCGCTCGCCGATGAGCCACGCTACGGCAATCAAGACACTGATGGCTCTCGCAGCATGCGTCACTTCTTACAGCCGATGAGACAAGTTGGCGCGGCGATGCGCCAGATGCTGGAGCAAGCGGCGGCCAAACAGTGGGCGGTTCCTTTGTCAGAAGTTCAAGCTGCGAACCACGAAGTGGTACATCGGCCGACCGGCCGCAGGCTGGCCTACGGTGAACTCGCGAAGGCTGCGATGGATCTGCCCACCCCGCAGCCAGAATCCCTGAAGTTCAAGCCCGACAATGCTTTTCGGTATATGGGCCACGGCAACGTCCCGATCTTCGACTTGTTCGATATCACCGTGGGCAAGGCGCAGTACGGCTACGATGTACGATTGCCTGGCATGAGATACGCGGTGGTCGCTCGTCCTCCGGTCGTCGGCGGGAAGATAAAATCCTTCGACGCTACGGACGCCCTCAAAGTTCCTGGCGTCGAAAAGGTTATGGAACTCAGAGTTGGTTGGGCGCCGCCTGCCGCATTCTCACCGCTTGGAGGGATCGCAGTGGTGGCGACGAATACTTGGGCGGCCATAAAGGGCCGAGAAGCCCTGAAGGTCGACTGGGAGGACGGAGAGAACGGTACTTACGATTCCGTGGCTTATCGACAGCAGATGGCGAAAGCCGCAAGCAACCCGGGTCGGGTGGAGCGGACGCAGGGAGATTTCGACAAGGCCTTCGCTGGCGCGTCTAAGGTTGTATCGGCCGAATATTATGTTCCGCACCTCGCTCAAGCATCGATGGAGCCGCTCGTTGCGACCGCGACCATTCGCAATGGCGAATGCGAGGTTTGGGCTCCGCTGCAATATCCGTTCGGCGCGCGCGAAGCATTCGCCAAGCTACTCGAGTTGCCGATTGATAAGGTCAAGGTGAACGTTACTCTTCTAGGCGGCGGCTTTGGACGAAAGTGTCAATCGGACTTCGCGCAGGAAGCCGTACTACTCTCGAAGGCACTTGATGGCGCGCCTGTCAAGCTCGCCTGGACGCGAGAGGATGACCTCCATCATGGCTTCTATCATACGGTCACCTATTCGCGGTTGGACGCGGGGATCGACTCGTCGGGAAAAGTGACTGCATGGCGGCATCGCTCTGTCGCGCCGACCCTGTTTGCGAATTTCAAGCCCGATCCGAAACGCGAGCAAGCTATTGAACTGGGCTTGGGGCTTGCAGATGTCGCCTTGGACATTCGCAATGTGCGCGTCGAGACGGGTGAAGCGGCGGCGCTGACGCGAATTGGATGGTTCCGATCGGTTAACAACATACCTCATGCGTTTGCTGTACAATCTTTTATAGGAGAGATAGCTCAAGCCTTGGGGAAGGATCCCAAAGACTTCCTGCTCGAAATCATCGGGCCGCCACGAAAGCTTGAGCTTGAGAAACTTGGGCTGACGGATCCGCTTTGGAATTACGGCGATCCATATTCAACCTACCCAGTCGATACCGGGCGTCTTGCGAACGTGGTCAATTTGGCGGCTTCGCGTGCGAGCTGGGGAAGATCTCTCCCCAAGGGAAGCGGGCTCGGAATTGCAGCACACCGGAGCTTCCTCTCGTACGTGGCGACAGTAGTCGAAGTGCGCGTGGATAGCCAAGGAAAGCTGATCATCCCGCGCGTGGAGACCGCGATCGACTGCGGCTTTGCCGTCAACCCCGAGCGGATTCGGTCCCAGATTGAGGGGGCGGCGGTCATGGGGCTTAGCAATTTCATCGGGGAGATTTCGTTCAAGAACGGCAGAGCCGAGCAGGGTAATTTTGATAACTACCCAGTGGCCCGCATCGACAATGCGCCGATAAATGTGCGTGTTCACATCGTTTCGAATGGTTCAGACGTTCCTGCGGGCGGTGTTGGAGAGCCAGGAGTACCGCCTTTTCTGCCGGCGCTCTGCAATGCGATCTTCGCCGCGACAGGCAAACGTATTCGTTCGCTTCCAGCGGGCGATCAGATCCGCGTCTAGGCGACCAGACGTCAAACTCGATCGCGCTGAGCCGCGATTGAGCTCGAACAGAAACAACAAAACAATCAGCCCTAGAGGAGTGAAGGAATGTCCAAGGTAAGCAGGACAAGAGTTGGAGCTTGGGAGACCGTCAGCACGATCGTGGGTATTGGTCTAGTGGCAGGCGCCCTCGGGAGTGCGGTGGCTGCTTCCGATGAAACGACGGAAAAGCGGCTTCTCAATGCCACGCAGGAAACGAGCAACTGGCTGCATCACCACCGCGATCACACGGCACAGCGTTATTCGCCGCTCAACCAGATCAATCGCAACACGGTCAAGGGGCTGCATGTGGCCTGGACAATGGCGCTGGGCGGTATCGAAGGTGGCGGTATTTGGAGCCATGGCGGTCTCGAGGGGACTCCGATCGTCGAGAATGGATTCATGTATGTCACCGATGGGTGGGGATCTCTCTACAAAATCGATCTTCACGGCGGGAACGGAACTCTCGTCTGGAAAATGGATCCGAAGACCGATCACGACTGGGCCGGCGCCATTGCGTGTTGCGGGGTTAACAATCGAGGCGCTGCACTATGGGGCAATTTTGTAATTTCTCATACCCTCGATGGACGATTGGTTGCGACGAATAAGGAGGATGGCAAAGTCGCTTGGGAGCGCAAGGTAGCCGATCCCGACAAGGGCGAAGTGATCACCGGCGCGCCGTTGATCGTCAAGAACATGGCTATTACGGGCGTGGCGGGTGCCGAGTACGGCATCCGCGGCTGGATTGCTGCGACTGACCTGAAGTCGCAAAAGGAGGCTTGGCGAACCTATACGATTCCAGGCAAGGGGGAACCAGGCAACGAGACTTGGAAGGATGATCACGAGTCGTGGAAGACCGGTGGGGGATCCACCTGGGTGACCGGATCGTATGATCCCCAAGCCAACTTGCTCTACTGGGGGGTCGGAAATCCTGGGCCTGACTTTGATACTGAATACCGTCAGGGCGACAACCTATACACCGATAGTACCCTTGCACTCGATCCGGACACTGGAAAGATCAAATGGCATTTTCAGCACACACCGAATGATCCATTTGATTATGACAGTGTTGCGGAAAGAGTTCTCGTCGACCTCCCGATCAAGGGAAAGGCACGCAAGGTGGTACTTGAAGCCGATCGCAACGGCTTCGGTTACGCGCTCGATCGCACCGACGGCTCGTTCCTTTGGGCAACGCCGTTCGTGAAGAAGGTGACCTGGACCAAGGGCATCAACCCCGAGACCGGAAAACCGATCGAGTATGATCCAAGCAAGTCGGTGCAAACCTATGATCCGCAGGTGACGCTGAATCGGAAGAACACGCATGTCACCGTTTGTCCGGGACATAACGGTGGCAAGAACTGGCCGCCTACTGCGTACAATCCAGACTTGAAGACCTGGTACATCCCGGTCATCGAGAGCTGTGACGAGTTGGATAACAAGGAGACCAAACCTGGCGATTGGAAGGCTCGTGAATTTTTCACGGGAGGCGGTCCAGTCGTGAAGATGCCGATAACAGGAAGTGTAACCGCCATTGACACTATCACTGGCAAGGTCACGGGCAAGTATGAGACCAAGTATCCGATGCTCGGCGGGTTGCTTGCAACGCCCGAATTGGTGTTCGCTGGCCACCCATCCGGAGAACTCTACGCCCTCGATGCCAAGACATTGAACAAGGTGTGGGAATTCAATACGGGTGGCGGCGTTAACGCTCCTCCCATGACCTTCTCCGTCGACGGAAAGCAATATATTGCGATCCTCGTCGGACTGGGCGGCGCCTGGGACAAGTGGAACCTCGATTCCACGAAAGGCCTGGAAAAGGTCCCTCCGGGCTCCATGCTGTACGTTTTTGGGTTGTGATCCGCTGTGAGGCGAAGGGGGCAGGATTGTGCTTGCCCCATTTTTCTAGAGTCCAAGAGGGAAGAATGGAATTGAAGGTCGTCCGCCTGACCCAATGGGTAAACCGCGCGCTACGCGTTGGTATAATCGGCTTGTTCGTGGGTGGTGGCTTGGCTCTTCTCGTGACAGGAGACTCTGCTTGGGGCGAAGGTGGCACGCCCGTACCGGGGCAGGTCATTAACGGCGCGCACCACGCCCAGGATGAAGGGCAACGCATCTACGAAAAGGCAAATTGCGTAGGCTGCCACAAATGGCATGGCGATGGGGGCGGCGGCTATGGAGGCGCAGCGCTTTCGTTACGAGGTACGCAACTCAGTCGCGATCAAATTGTCGAGGTTGTCCATTGCGGGCGCCCGGGAACGGGAATGCCGCATTTTGATCGCGACGCGTACAAGGACTACGCATGCTATTCGGGGATCACGGCTCAGGATTTGAGCAAGGACCTGCCTCCGGATGCAGCTACATTTCTCCGGCCGAAAGAAATCGAGAAGGTCGTTGATTATGTTCTGGAGCACATCAAAGGGAAGGGACCGATAAGCTATCAAGACTGCATTGGCTTCTTCGGAGACAGCTCGAGAGCCTGCGAAGTCTACAAGAACGGTTCGACTGGCTCGCAAGCAACGGGAACGGAAGCGAAGCAATGACACATCGACGATTGGCCTGGGCTCTGGCGCTACTACTCCTCGCTTGGGGCAATGCGAGCGCGCGCGATGCGATCGACTTACGCAACCTGAGTCTTGGGATGTCAGTCGCTAATATTCCGCCCAAGGAGTACATCAACCTCGCTTGCGCCGCGAAAGAGAGCGTCAAGCTGTCTTCTTGGAACGACTTTTCGGCATGCCCGGCGGATGAAATGGGCTTGTACGGTATATCCTTTCGTTTCAATGACGAAGTCAATCCGCTGGCGGCTGTGAACGACAAGTATGAAGGTACGAAGCTCGGCGGCCATCCTGTGTTGCTGAAGGGTCTCGTAGACAGCAGCGGCGCGTTGCGAGGTATTCGGATCGACACGGATCCGAGCGCACGTCTCTTTTGGCATAAGAAGGCGTATCTCTTGGCACTTTCGGTGAGAGCTCGGTACGGCGAGGCGGGTTGGATCTGCCGAGAGCTGGAGTCTCGTGAGGATGAAAATCCGGTGGGCGGTCTACTCATCAAGGAGCGGTGCGAGAAGCGCTCAGAGCGCCGTCACTTGATTTTGGACCGGGAACTCTACCGGCGCGCCGGCCAGCCCGTTTCGGACTTTGTCAATGCGACGCACCTCATCATTGAACAGACGACCGACCGCTGACCGGTATTGCCCATCCGACAACGACGTGTCGTTGTGAAGGGTCGAGCGGGATTACTAGTCTAATTCGTCAGCACGGCCAATGAGCCGGTCGATAGCGGCTACGCGCGTCTGGCCGACGCGCTGGCGCTTATCGTGCCAGATCGCCTCGGATCCGCTGGCAGACCGGGCTCGTCTGCTTACCTCCCTGGACTTAAGCCGCTGTTGGAGAGGTCCAGCAGCGGCTTCTTTTTTAACCTCCAGGGCCATGGTGGGCGAGGCGTCAGCCTGCTCCTCGCCTGGTGATACCAACCACAGGCCGTTTGCGAGGAATGGTAGCGTTGCATCTATCAGAATCTGTTAGAGATTCTGCGCTGTAATGGTGAGAAACTGCACCGGGGCACTGCTCAAGTCGACGTTAATTAGCCCTAGACGGTGAAGCACTGTATCCAGCGAGCGGCGTGCCTGCGTTTCAGGCGCGCCGTCGATGCAGATGTCCATCAATCCCGAGCGAAGACACTTTGCCGTGTTCTGAGTAAGCGCGTGCCCGATCCAGAAGACCTTGGCAGGATGTGCGTTCAAAGCCGCCGCAATCCCCTCCCTGCCGGCACCCACGCTATACAGTCCGATAACGCGATCGCCGTTGCGCAACGCTTCAGAGAGCCTCTCTGCCGAAAGCAGATTGTCGTCATGGCCAAAAATGACGACATAGAAATTCCGATCGCCATCAGTGTGCTGCATCAGATAGTCCGAGAAGCCCCGTATGCGCTCCCGATGCGCCCTGTAGGCCCCGCTGTGGCACATGGCGAGGACGGTGCCACGAATTCCACGGAGCATGCTTGACATATAATACGCGGCGGTCCGTCCCGCCGCGTAGTTGTCAATGCCGATATAGGGCACATCCTCGTCGGCGCTTCCCGTCAGCAACTGTACGACTTCCACACCCGACATCCGGGCTTGGCGAATGCTCTCGGTAATTTCAGGATGGTCTGGAGCCAGAACAATCAGACCAGCTCGCCGAACAGTTGGTTTCGCAATATGCCGGGCGACGCCCGTGACGTCGTCCTCGCTAACGAATGTCCGGTGCACTAAAATGGCCGGATCCAGGGAGGCAGATATCCGCTGGAAAGTAGCGTTGAGGTCCGCATAAAAAAACTCGGCTTCGGGTTGAACGAGGAGCACCTCAATCCGAATGATGCCGCTATGGGGCCTCAATCGCCGATCGCCATATTTTAGCTTCTTTGCGGCCCTGATGACTCTTTCGGCAAGCTCGGTCCTCACGCCGCCACGGTCATTGAGAACCCGCTCGACGGTAGCGGTACCGACATTCGCCTCACGCGCAATGTCTCTGATCGTCGGACCACTCAAATGCGTGCTCCTTCGGCGTGACTTCGATCAACACGGCACGGGAGTCTGTGGCCTCTTACTCTCTCGATTTGGCCTGTGCATTTAAGGAACGTTGCCGTCAAAAGTGTAGGACGTCTTCACCGTCGTATAAAACTCTTGCGCGTAGCGGCCCTGCTCGCGCGAACCATAGCTGGAGCCTTTGCGGCCCCCGAATGGCACGTGGTAATCCACGCCGGCCGTCGGCAGATTCACCATCACCATGCCGGCCTCTGCGTTGCGTTTGAAGTGGCTGGCGTATTTTAGGCTGGTGGTGCAGATCCCCGAAGACAGGCCGAACGGCGTGTCGTTGGCCAGTTCAAGCGCCTCGTCGTAGTCCTTTGCCCGGATCACGGTGGCAACCGGCCCGAAAATCTCCTCGCGCGCGACACGCATCTGATTGCTCACTTGCGTGAGCAGTGCGGGCGCGAGATAGAATCCGGGCGTTTCGCGCTTCAGGAGCTCGCCCCCGGCAACCAGCTTTGCGCCTTCCGCCTGGCCTATGCTGATATACTTCAGGTCCTGCTCGAGTTGGCTCTGGTCGACGACCGGGCCAATATGCGTCCCGGCTTTCACGGCGTCATCAATGATAAGCCCCTGCATCCGCTCCTGCAGGGCCGCTACGAAGCGATCGTGAATCCCATCTGTCACAATCAGCCGCGACGAAGCCGTGCAGCGCTGGCCGGTGGAGAAGAAGGCACTGTTCACTGCGCATTCCACTGCCAGCGTCAGATCGGCATCATCAAGGACGACCATGGGGTTCTTGCCCCCCATCTCGAGTTGAAGCTTCTTCATCGGTTCAGTGGTGACGCAGGCCTGGGCGATCTTGCGCCCCGTCGGCACTGAGCCCGTAAAGGAAATGGCAGAAACCTTGGAGCTGTTCAGCATCGCCTCACCAACCACCGAGCCCCGGCCCATCACGAGGTTGAATACACCAGCCGGCACTCCGGCGCGGACGATGATCTCGGCGAGCGCATGGGCCGAACCCGGGACGAGCTCGGCGGGCTTGAACACAACGGTGTTGCCGTAGGCAAGTGCTGGCGCAATCTTCCAGGCTGGAATTGCAATCGGGAAATTCCAGGGCGTAATGAGGCCGATGACGCCGACCGGCTCGCGAGTGATCTCCACACCGACAGACGGCCGGACTGACGGCAGCGTTTCGCCCGTCATGCGGAGGCACTCGCCAGCGAAGAATTGAAAGATCTGCCCGGCACGCGCGACCTCGCCGATCCCTTCTGCCAAGGTCTTGCCCTCCTCGCGGGAGAGCAGGCGGCCGAGCTCGTCCTTGCGAGCGTGGATCTCGTCACCAATCGCCTTGAGCATGTCATGCCTCGCCTGGATACTGGAACGCGACCAGGCCGGAAATACGTGGTGAGCCGCGGCAATCGCGCGTTCGGTCTCTGCAACCGAGGCGTGGGCAAAGTCGCCCACGACATCATCGGTGTTGGACGGGTTGATATTTGGCCTCGCTTCCGCAGCCGGAAGCCATTCGCCTGCGATATAGTTGTTTGTCATCGATAAACTCTGAAGTTGATTGAATTTTGTAGGTGCATGCGCTTTCGGCCTCGCACGTCAACTCGCCGACTAACTCACTTCAGGCAGAACCATTCAGTGGCCCCAGCGGAGCGCCAACGGGTTGACCCCGCGCGCCAGCTCAATCAGCCCGGCTTTCGTGTGGGGATGAAGTTGCTCCAGCGGATGCCGCACAGCGTCAGATCTGATGACGTTGCCCTCCCTCATCACGGTCTTGGCCGCGCGCAGGCCACATTGACGGTTCTCGTAATTGATCAAGGGTAGCACCTTTGCATAGGCAGCGGCCGCTTCCGTGCTGCGACCCGCCATATGATGATCGAAAACCGGCCGTAACAAATCCGGACATAGCGCGCTCGACATCGTCCCGGTCGCTCCAGCCTGCAGATCTGCCATCATGGTGATGGCTTCCTCTCCATCGAACGGACCGGCTATGGCAGCATTGCCCGCTTCGATCAGATTGCGCAGCTTCGCTGCGGCAAATGGGACTTCGATCTTGAAATAATCAATAAGCGGCACCTCCTGTGCGAGCCGAACGAGAAAGGGTACCGAGAGCGTCACTCCGCTGAGTGGTGCGTCCTGAACCATTATCGGAACTCCAGCCGCATCGGCGACACGAGCGAAATGCTCAATCATATGATCTTCGTCCGCCTTGAGACCCGCACCGTGATAAGGCGGCATTAGCATCAGGAGGCTTGCGCCTCGTTCGGCGGCATAGCGTGCGCGTTCCACCGCAATCCGAGTGCTGAAATGACTGCAAGTCACCATGACCGGCTTGCGGCCGGCGACATGTGACAGGCAGAGGTCAACCAGCAGTCTGCGCTCCTCGTCGGATAACAGGAACTGCTCGGAATAGTTGGCAAGTATACAAATACCGTCGACCTTCTGATCGATCATGCAATCCAAAATACGCCGTTGCCCCTCGAGATCGAGATCTCCAGAGTCCGTGAATGGCGTTGGCGCGACGGGAAACAGGCCACCATAGGGCCGGCTTGTCTGAACTTGCATGAGCTAGAATCTTTCTCCAAGGGAATGAGGGGCATCGAAGTGCGACTGGTGTGGTGCATCGATCGGGATCGCGAATGTCGCTCGCCTCGAACAATGTCCGGAGAACTGACCCTGGCCTTCGCCGCCAAGCACCTTGCCGCGAACTTGGATCGTTAGCTCGCGGGACGACGCTAACGGCGTGGTTCGACCCGCGGGGTTGGCTGACACTTGCGTTGCGGCTGGGGAGGAGAGTTGAGCCTGGCAAGACAATGCGAGCGGTCCGGGTGTTATTGGCGATCCTTCGCGGCTGCAGTTGAGTCTCGAACGATCAAGCGCGTTTCGAACTCGACCCTTGCATGTATGTCCAGGGAATTTTGATCCGCCAGAAAATAGTTGGCGGCCTGTTCGCCCATCAGGCGAGCCGGGACATCAATTGTCGTCAGACCCGGAGTGAGATACTCGGCGATGTCGAGATTATCGAACCCGATCATCGATATGTCCTGAGGCACGCTTAATCCGGCCTCCTTGCATGCGCGCATCGCTCCGACAGCGAGCACGTCGCTCCCGCAGAATATCGCTGTGACATTTTTGTTTTGGTTCAGAATGATTTTGGCAGCTGCTCGGCCCCGGCTGAACTCGTAGGGCGATTCCACAACAACAATACTGGAGCGGCTGATTCCGCGACGCTCAGCCATGGCGAGGAAGCCCTCGAGACGACCGGATGCTCGGTCGTTATCGCGCGTTACCCCGGCGATAACTGCAAGGTGCCTATGGCCCAGGTCTGCAAGGTAGTTTGCGGCCAAAGCCCCGCCGCTGCGGTTGTCAAAACCCATACTGGGGATCGAAACGTCGTCAGAGAGGGCGTAGGTTACAGCATATCTCACCCTGTGCTCACGCAGCAGTTTGAGTGTTTCCTTCCTATGGCAAGAACCCACGAGGACAATACCGTCAACGCCCTTTTCGATGAGGTTGCGCACGACCCGTGTTTCTCGGTCCAGATCGTAACCCGTTGCGGAGTAGACCAGCGAAGCGCCGGCCGGTGCTAGCCGACTCTCCAGACCTTCAAGCATTCGAGTGAAGATCGCGGCGTCCAGTGTCGGAACTATCAAGCCAATCAGCCGAGAACGCGAAGATCGCAGCGCGCGTGCAGATCCGTTGGGAACGTAGCCGAGTTCATCAACGATCCGGAGAATGCGCTCTCTCAAGTCGATCGCGACGGTTTCGGGCCGGTTCAACACACGCGAAACTGTGGCGATAGAACATCCGGCCCGTTTCGCTATCTCCACGACTGTGGGTGATTGCCTGCCTTGGTCAATCCGGGCCGTTTTTTCTAACGCCATGAGCCTGCTTCTTTCCCGCGAGCCAGCCTGGAAGGCCGTGCATTAGACAAGGGGTATGAAATCGTTATCATATCACGCGTGCCGACGCAATTGCTCAATCTGGCCAAAAAGTCGGCACAAAATGAGCTTTGTGAGCATTTTTTGCCCATTCCAGATCTTTTCTCTTGCGTGAACGGGTAGATGAATGTAAACCTTTACATCACGGGAGCCCGCACAGCATCTGCCGAAGCTGCGCACGGTGCTGGCACCGGGCCGCAAGGCGGGTCGGTGGTGGTCAAAAGTATCGAACCGGCATTCGGTCAGTGGAGCGAGCATGCAAGCGAAAAAGAATAAGCGAACGGGCGAGGTGCCAATCATTACGGCTCGGCAAGCCGTAGCGCTGATCTCCGATGGCGATTGCGTCTATTTCGGCGGCTCGGCCGGAGTCGCGATCCCTGAGCTAATCATTGACGCGCTTCGCGACCTTCATTCCGAGCAGGGGTCCCCCAAGAACTTAATGCTGGTGGGGACTGTGGCCATCGGCGATTGGGCCACGACAGGATTCAACAAGTTGGCAGCCCCAGGCCTGGTGCGTCGAGTCGTCGCCAGCGGCTTAAACAATTGTCCTGCGCTTGGGCGGCGTGCGCTGGCCAATGAAATCGAAGCCTACACCCTCCCTCAGGGAGTCTTAGCGCAGCTCACTCGCGAAAACGCGGCAGGTCGCCCCGGCGTGATCACGAAAGTGGGCCTCAGAACTTTCGCCGACCCCCGTATCGGCGGCTGCAAGCAGAGTGAGTGCAGCAAAGAGGATATGGTTGCTGTTGTCGATATCGAGGGGGACGAGCACCTGCTCTACAAGACCTTCCCGATCCAGGTCGCGATTCTGCGAGGCAGTATTGCGGACGAGAAAGGAAACATCTCGCTCGAAGACGAGGCATATGTCGGCGAAAGCATGTCGATTGCGGCTGCCACTCGCCGATCTGGCGGAATAGTCATTGTGCAGGTCAAGCGAGTCGCTGCATCCAATACGCTAAACCAACGAGAAGTGAGAATACCCGGGGTTTTGGTCGATTACCTCGTCGTCGATCCCAATCAGCGACAGACCTATGCGACGGAGTATAGCCCAGCATATGCCGGAAAAATGCGCGTGCCGGATGGGAAGATCGCGTCGCTGCCGTTCGATGTGAGAAAGGTGATCGCGCGCCGCGCGGCCCTCGAGTTGACCCCGGGAGCTACCGTTAACATCGGCTATGGAATCTCGAACGGAATTGCCGTTGTGGCCGCAGAAGAGGGGATATACCGGTCAGTCACATTGACAGCTGAGCAGGGGGTCATCGGCGGCATTCCTGCCCCCGGACAGGACGCCGGCGCCGGAACGAACTACGACATGATTGCGCCGCAGCCGGATCAGTTCGACTTCTACGACGGTGGCGGGTTGGACGTCGCATTCTTGTCTTCTGCTGAAGTCGATCGACACGGCAACGTCAACGTGAGCCGCTTCGGCGACAAGATCATAGGGCCAGGCGGCTTCATCAACATCAGCCAGGGCGCTCGAAAAGTCGTTTTCTCCGGCACCCTCACTGCATCGGGATTGAATGCGATACCGGACAACGGGACTCTCGTCATCGCAACCGAGGGGACGGTCAAGAAGTGGGTGAAGGACGTCTACCAAATCACCTTCAGTGGCGCTTTTGCAACGGAGCGCCAGCAAGAAGTCGTTTTCATCACCGAGCGTGCCGTGTTCAAGCTCACGCCGAACGGCGTCATGCTGACCGAAGTAGCGCCTGGCATCTCCGTCGAAAAGCAGGTGCTGTCGAACATTGAATTCGACGTACTCGTCTCGCCCGACCTGAAGTTGATGGACACGAGGATATTTACGAATGAGCCAATGAATTTGGCTGTGCAGTTTCATGACAACCCGGGACGGGCGTAAGGAGCGGCTGACGTGAAGTTCGTCTCGATTGAATGCGAAGACAAAGTCCAGATCTTGGCGATGAATAGGCCAGAGCGACGCAACGCTCTCGGCGAAGACATGCTGAAGGATCTGCTTGAGTCGGTGGACAGGGCGGCCGGCGACACCACTGTGAACGTCATCCTGATCGCTGGAAACGGTCCGGGTTTCTCGGCCGGCGCAGACCTGAAGGATTTTTCGGCTGGCAATATCAACAACACTTTTGACCTGAATCGCCGGCTGGGTGCATTTGTGCGCTCCCTTGCTCTTGTCAGAAAACCTGTCGTCTGCGCGGTGGATGGGTTTGCCTTGGGCGGCGGCCTTATGTTGGCCGCGTCATGCGACGTTGTTGTAACGGCTCGGGAAGCGCGCTGGCATTTGCCGGAAGTGTCTTTAGGCTGGCTGCCGGGCTTCGGGCTGGACACTTTGGCCGCGCGCGTCGGCCCGTTTGCGGCTCGGTCCTTGAGCTGGAGCCCGACTGCGATCGACGGCTTAGAGGCACATCGGTTGGGCTTGGCTGACATTCTGTCATCTCCGACTGAGACTGCTCGCGAGGCGGCGCTCCGCTATGCCAAGGGCCTGGCGGCAATGCCGCCCCATGCCGTGCTCACCACTAAACAGTTTTTCTCCACCTCAGTAACCGCGAGGGGAGAAGTCATGGATGACTTGGCAAACCGCTACTTTGTTCAGGACATTCTGCATGAGACGGCGCAGGCGAATATGCAACGCTTCCTTCCGAAGAAAGCCGCCGGCGCCTAGCCTGCGCTTACATAAGAAAGCTCTTCACGGAGTTTGATTTCAGGGAATAATATGGATCAAACCGTTCCCCCTCTGATCATCGCCGAGCGACCTGACCCAGGCGTACTCCTGCTGCGGCTCAATCGCCCAAAGCAAAGGAATGCACTGAGTGCGGCGCTCTTGGGCCAGCTTGCCGATGCTCTTCGTGCGGCTCGCTCCGATGAGGCTGTTCGATGCGTAATTTTAACTGGCGACGAGGGCGGCTTCTCCGCTGGAGCTGACATCAAGGAGATGCAGCAGCACGGTTTTGGTGCGCTGAGCGATCCTGCACGGCAGCATGCATGGGATTTAATCGCCGCCTTCCCCAAGCCGCTCATTGCAGCGGTTCGAGGCGTCTGCCTCGGCGGTGGCCTAGAGCTCGCGATGCTAGCTGACATCCTGCTTGTCGCGGAAGACAGCGTGCTTGCGCAGCCGGAAATCACGATCGGCATCATGCCTGGAGATGGCGCTACCCAGCGGTTGACGCGGAGCATTGGCAAGTCCCTCGCCATGCAGATGGTGCTGACGGGAGAGCCAATCAGCGCGGAAAGGGCAGTGGCTGCTGGGCTCGCATCCGAAATGCTGCCGGCGTCCGGGTTGGTTGAACGCGCGCTCGCCATAGCACGCGTCATCTCGAAGCGCGCGCCGATTGCTGCTCAGTTGGCGAAGGAGTCGATTCAGGCAGCTTATGAAACCCCACTGTCGGCTGGCTTGGCGTTTGAGCGGCGCGCTATCCGGTACGCTTTCACTACCGATGACCAAAAGGAGGGCATGGCTGCCTTCGTCGAAAAGCGGCAGCCAATATTCTCCGGACGTTAAGGGAAGACACTCAATTCGTCTCCTGACCTGGTGAATCGTTCGCGATGTTACGACACTCCCGGGCGATCCTGGCGCGAGAAAATGTAAACGTTTTCAGTATAACAAACCGAGGAAACAAAATGACCACTATCGTTGAACCGATCCCATCAGCCAATCCGCAAAGCACGGCTCGGGAAGTGCCGCACCAAAAGCAAGTTGCCACGAAGAGCATGACCATTGCTTTAGGCGGTGGTGTAGCGCTGGAGTGGTACGACTGGACCGTCTACGGAATGATGGCTTCTTTTCTCTCGCCGCTTTTCTTTCCGTCCAGTGATCCAACAACATCGCTGCTCGCCGCACTCGCCGTTTACGGCGCGGGCTTCTTCGCGCGACCGGTAGGAGCTGCGATACTCGGTCCGATCGCCGATCGCATCAGCCATAAGCGGGTGATGATGATCTCCGTCACCGCGATGGCCTTGTGCTCGCTCCTCATTTCCGTGTTACCCAGTTACCGGGAGCTCGGCGTCGCAGCGGCCGTCATATTGTTGGTCGTCCGGCTTATCCAGGGACTCGCCACCGGCGCTGAGGCCGGAGTCGCGAATGCCATTGCGATTGAACTTGCACCGCCTGGCCAGGAGGGGCGGTACCTTGGCCTGATCAGCGGCACGTTCATCCAGCTCGGTGTATTCGGCTCCAGTTTGGTCGCCTTTCTCGTGAGCGCCTCGGTGACGCCCGAGATAATGCACGATTGGGCTTGGCGGCTACCCTTTGCCGTCGGTGGAGTGCTCGGCCTGCTGATCATCTATCTGCGCAGCAAACTACCAGAGACCTTGATCAAACACGTCATGCATCGGGATGAATTGTCGCGTACTCAGGAGACCACCAGTGGCGTCTGGAAGACACTCTGGAGCGTGCGGCTTTCGCTGCTCGCAGTCATCCTGGTCGTAGGGGCGGTGCAGATCGCGAACTACGCTTGGAATGCTGGCTTGCCTAATCTGGCGAACGGCGTCTTCAAGGAGAACAGCACCTCGGTGTACGGGATCACGACACTGATGGGCGTGATCTGGATCGTTACAGCGCCATTTGTGGGTGCTTTCGCGGACAAGGTTCGAGCTTCGCGTGCGTTCACACTCCTACGTCTCTTGCTCGTGGCGTGCTTCTTCCTGACGTTGCTCTATTCCGAGAAGAGCATTTCCACGTTCTTCTTTGTAATGGTGTTCGGCGGCGCCGTCGTCGGCTTCAACATGGCTCTCTACAACTTCATCGCAACCACGTTGATGCCACGCGCGGTGCGCACAACGGGCATCGCTGTCGGGTATGCGCTTGGAGTATCACTCTTTGGCGGAACCTCACCCTATTTGCTGGTCTGGTTGCAGCACGCAAATATGGCATGGATGTTCCCGGTTTATGGATCTGTGGTCGCGGTGCTGAGCGTCGGGGTCTATCACGCAGCAAAAAGGCGCGGGCTCGTCTACATAGGCGACTGAATTCAACCCTTCTAGCTTTACAATCAGGGCTCAGTCTGGAGCCGACGTTTTCCCAGGAGAAAACATGTCGAAAAGCAACTACTTGTCCGCACGCGAACGCATGCTGGCGCGCATCGCACAAACGAGGGAGACTGCCAAAACAGGCCTGCCGCACTGGGCTCGCACTACCGATGGAAAATGGACGTTCACGCCCGATGGTGATTGGACCGGCGGCGCCTTCGCCGGCCAGCTTTGGCTAGCACATCTGGCCGATCCTCAGCACTTCCCGATCTCTGACGCGCGTGCCGCCCTGAGCAGAATGTTGCCCCGCGCCCAGCTTCGGACGGCTTTCAAAGGATTTGGCTTCTACCACGGTGCCGCGCTTGGAAGCATCCTCTTCGCAGATGACGTGGCACGCGATGCTGCGCTTAGTGCAGCCAGGTCGCTGGAGCAGATGTTCGATCCCAAGCTCGGCTTGATCCCGCTAGGCCAGGATGCCGAGGAAGCCAACGCTGTTGGTACTGCTGAAAGCAGCATCGACTCTCTGCAAGCGACGGGACTGCTCTATTGGGCGTCGGACCAGTTGGGAGACTCGCGCATGGAAGAGATCGCCAATGCACACATGCGGAGGGTATTGGAGATTCATGTTCGACCCGATAACTCGGTGATCCAATCATCCACACTCGACCCGCAAACCGGTAAGGTGCTCAGGACGCACACGCATAAGGGATACAGCAATGTGAGCACTTGGGGACGTGCGCAGGGATGGGCGATCCTATATACCGCTCATGCGGCAATGGTTCGCCCAAAGGAGCCGCTGTGGCGCGAATATGCTGTGCGCGTGCTGGACTGGTGGATCGACCACGTCCCTGCGGATCTGGTCGCGTATTGGGACTTTGACGATCCAGCAATTCCAAATACGAGCCGGGATACCGCGGCCACGGCTATCGTCGCGGCAGCATCCTTGAGACTTGCATCCGCATCGAGCCCCAGTGGGGGCGCTAAGTACCGAGACTTCACGGAACGGACCGTAGCCGAGCTGGTCTCGGCATATTTGACGCCCGTCGTTCCTTCCGACAAGCGTCCGCCTGGAATGCTCACAGGAGGATGTTTCACCCGAAAAGCGTTGGCGCGAGACATCGACACCACGCACGACGCAGAACTGATATTTGGCAGTTACTTCCTATTTGAAGCTATTGCGATCCTCACTGGTCTAGTGAGCATGGGGCGGATCTGATCCTGTATTTGCAATGGCGGTAATGGCGTTCCGTTTCGCGCCGGCTCGTTGTCGAGGATTACGCTTGCTGAACCAGCGTGGAGGCACGGGAAGCCAGCCGGCAAACATATCTCGCGTGTCGATCAGCATGCTTCGACGCAGCAAGTATTTTTTCGCCGATCCACGCCTGCTCCCTACGACAGCTGAATACTTGTTGAACTGCGCCAGTTCCTGCCTTTTCTATCCATCCCCGTTGGCCAATCTCTTGTCGCGACTGGCTGTCGACGGGGGACGATCGTGGCGGGCACTTCACTCCATTCGGAAGCGTTTTCGCGTGGCGCACGCATGCTGCGCACCGCGCTGGGCCCCGCGATCGCCACCTTCCTTGAAGACCCCTCGATCATCTCGGCATCAGTTTTCGAATACTGCTATGGTCGCGTTGCTGTTGCCGCTCTGGAGTGATCGCCGGACCGGCCGCAGATGTTGTCCCCCTGGGCCGCTCTCGTGTTGCTTAATCTCCGGCGCGAGAGCGGCTTCCCCTTTCTGAGTGTTGCTGGCGACGATGGACGCACCCGCGCCAGCAACGGCCTCGGCGTCATGGTTCGGTCCGCCATGGCGCCGAGGTCGTCACCATCTCGACGTGCGGCCCTTGTTACCGGCCCCAACATTTGTGCATGTGATCCGCACAGAAAAACCCCGCAGGGTCAATGGGGTTTCCGTCGTGCGTAATTCGTGAATTTTGTACCCAGCCGGTCGATGTCCGTTATGACGTGACGTGTGACGTCCAAGTGGACGGACAGCACGTATCTAAGCGCAGCGGCAAATCGAGCTTTGGCAGCGGGGCTGGCTGCGATGATTGAGATCAGCGGTCACGTCGCAAGCAATTCACGTCTGATAAGTCGCTAGGTTGCGCAACCAGCCGCCAGCTCAGTGTGACTCAGTGAGATTTTCATCTTTTGTCTGGGCTTCTATTTCCGCAGGCGGGGGACCATCTAACCAATGCTCGCCGTCTCTCGCGAGCACGGTGGTGATGTCTAGCGCCAGCGAAGAAACCGGCTTGCATAGCGCGAGAAATTCGTTCGCGAAGAACGTTATTTCCGCTGACGTGTAGGCATAGGCTGGTCTGAGATGAGGCGCCGCGTGGGCTGGCAAGTCTTCACGAAATTTTTGTTTTTTTGTTGCATGGGTCGGCGGCAGCAGCGCAAGGCCGCGTAAATAGCCCAATGGGCTCGAGTAGGGACCAACGATCGCATGGGCAATGTCGTTTCGACGCTCGGAATACTTGGCCACGAGATCGTTCAGCCGGCGGAATTCTTCCCGCTGTCTGGGAGTATCCGCAGTCGGCTCGCTCTCGAGAAAGAATGCATCAGCCGCGGCCTTCACCATGCCGGCTCGCGCGCGGAAGCCAGTGACTGATCCGTAAGCCCGCATGGGGGGCATGAAGTACCAGGAGGGGCTCAGGAAGGCTCCGAACAGCAAAGCGTAAGCAGTTTCTAAAGACTCCCATGCGCTTAGGGCTCGTCCGACGCTTTCGTACAATGCCCGTTCTGACCAGTCGCCCTTTTCCGGGAAGGGCGGACGTTCGTGAGGCTGGCCGGTCGGCTGGTAGACTCGCGGTTTTCGCTCTTCGACAGTGATGGAAGACTCCACGATCTCGATCTCCGATGACCCGAACTCTGTCACAGGATCATGGATCCTAACGAGGCATCTAGGTAGGGCGCTCATCAAATGCATCACTTCATCGGTTGTTGGACCATCGAGGGCCTCAATGCCTGTGATGTATCTATCGTCGCTCACTTGCCTCGGATTGGCATTCGGAACTAATTCTTGGAGCTTGTCTGCTTGCGCTTTGGAAAGCAGCAGAACCTCTTTCTCGATCGTCATTCTTGCAAAATTCCTTGGGTTTCGGAACGGTCCATCGCGAAACTAGGCTACTAGCCAGCGGGCTGTCCGTCTAATCGTTCCCGAGACTCGCATCCGCTCCGTTCAACGCGGCCACTCCCTCAGGGGGCTGTTCACTCCCTTCAAGGCAGCGGAACGCGCTATGGCTTTGGAAACCCTTCTGATGCGGTCGTGGGTTTGTCCCAAGGCCGCTTCCCTTCGGCGTCGCGATCCCACCATCGGTCTTTCGACCCACGAACATCGTCCGCCTTCTCTTTGGCCCTGGCCGCTTTAACTTGATCGTGGACGGACGATTCCTCCTTCGGAGAATCCGGAGCGTTCGTCTCCGCGGACGCCGTTGACCAGCCCGCGACTATGAAAAGCCACTAACAAGAATATCTCCATCACTGCTGATAGCACCGTTCACCCCGGCAATGTCTGGTTAAGTTCAGTCCCCTTCTCGGGGCAACTTTGGGGATTCAGCTAGGTTTGGCCAATCGATCGGTTTGCAGAAGAGACCTCGGCGGTCGATCTCCTGAAGCAGTCGGTCCGCACGCTGCTTTGCTGCAGGACCAACCAGACGGGTGCCCATCGTGGTGTCGGCGCGCACCTCGTGACGGAGGAACTCATACATGCGCAAAATGAAGTGATCGGAAAGACCATCAAATTCTGCCATGGCAGAGGGCACCATCTTCATCAAAAAAACCAGGTCATCAGCCGCCAGCTCGCCCAGCCAATTGCGGCGATCCACGCAATCATTGCGGCCGCAGCCACGGCCAGGAAGGCGACCGGCAGTAGGTAGTCTTCAATCCCTCGGCGCTCATCAAGCGACGACGTATCAGCTTCACGGGTTTCATCGAGCATGTCGATTGGCCTTTAGGAGCAGGGCATATCGGAAGCACGACGGACAGACAAACGGTCGATGCAGTTACCCGCGGTCGCGATCGAGACGCTTATCACGCTGGCGACTATTCGAGCTCGCGAGTCGGGTAGTATTTCGAGCGCTTCGGCCTGCCTGGACCGAGACCTGCCACATGTCTAGGAAGTCCACGCACGCAGCGCATGATCAAAGTCGCTCGACGGGGACGTTTAGTGGTGCTGCGGGAAGGCGTGCGCGTCAAAGCGTAGGTCGTCCGGCGAAATGTCCGCGATGATCGCTGCGGGCACGGCGAGCTATCGACGTGCAAAGGCTTGATCGATTGACAGTGTGCACGACAGCGGTCACCGATATCACTAAGTCGCAGCATCATGACATGATCGGCTTGTCCGAAGCCGGCCACGAACGTCACCGCCACCATCCTAGAAATCGCAATGAAGCTCCTGCCGCAATTGGCTATCATGCAGGCCGTGTCGCAATTCGCAGCCCCATCTAGGATGAGTAATTGCCCTTGCCGAAGATCAAAGCATGGCCAGGGTGGAGAATCCCTGCTCAGGAGAATGCCGCACGTCGAATTCCCCCGATGACTGGGGCAGCGTCACCGAATTAGGTCGGCGGCGCCGATGCCGAGCGGGATTAGCATGGGCGCTAGGCGCGAGGTGTTGGCCGCGGTGGCGGAGCGCTACCGTACGGGAGGGCGAGTTGAGAAGGGACGCTCCTTGATGAATTGACGTTTGACGTCGAACGAGCTTGAGGCGCGTCACCTGACCTTCAGTCTGGCCGTTGGACCATGGGGAAGTGATTGCCGCCAGTAGCGCTCAGGCTTCGACCAGCCGTTGGTTGCTGGCCGTATCGTAGCGACGACGGCCGTTCCGCAACACGCTGAGCGGTCTCAAGCCTCAAAGGTTCGTCTGCAGCGATCATCGATGGTGTCCACCTCGTTAATTGTGGACACCTCATCCCATCCGCGCGCTCAACTGCATAGGTGTACAAAAAATATCGCTTACCATCATCGTGCGTGATGTCGTCGATCGTAGGATGTTATCATTCGATGACGAGCTACTCGAAAATCCCATGGCATTCTGACCGGCAAGGGTGATCTCGGGGAGATTTCACTTTTTAGCGGCCGTCGCCATTGACCCTCCGTACTCCTGTTTTGAGCTGTGTCTTGTTCAAGACATCGATGTTGCTAGCGCTACGGCAGGACGCCGTATTCAGCTAGCGCGACGAGAGGCGGCGCATTGTTTTTCAGGACGTTTTCAGAACGTCGTTGGCACGCCGGTTGCTTGAGGCGGGGGGACCCGCTGCGACCATAAAAATGGCTCACTGTTCAGATGAAACTCGCTCTATCGATCCCGATGCTGATGCATCCCCCGCGCGCGCCATCGTGGCGAGTCTCTCATCTCATAATTCGGCTGCGGTTTCCCGGCGAGGTCAGGACGTCGCCGTATCAGGAGTGGGACGAATGGTGTCAGCCAAAGAGCTCTCGCGCGCCACGACCGAAGCGATGTGCCGTCGGCCGACGTTCGCCAGATCAATCTGCTGGAACTGGGATGCGGAGGCAGTATGGGCGATGGAGGACATGGGTTGGCAGGTTCTTGCCGGCCTGCCCGGTCCAAATAACTATAAGACTGTCGCGAAGTGGAAGGAGCGCGAGACTGTCGCCGATATCGCGACAGGCCCCAGGGACGCCAAGTCGACAGTGCTTTCCATCGAGGAGGAGGCGATCATCGTCGCTTTCCGGCGGCATACGCTATTGCCGCTCGACGATTGCCTCTATGCGCTCCAACCGACCATCCCGCATCTGACGCGATCATCCCTGCATCGCTGTCTCCAGCGCCACGGCATCAGCCGATTGCCAGAGGTCGAAGGCAGCAAGCCTGCGAAGAAAAAGTTCAAGGCTTACCCGATCGGCTACTTCCACATCGAAATCGCCGAGCTGCAGACCGCTGAAGGCAAGCTCTACCTCTACGTCGCCATCGATCGCACCAGCAAGTTCGCCTTCGTGCAACTGGTCAGGAAGACGGGAAGGACCTCCGCCTCGGCCTTCCTCGAAGCCCTGATCGCGGCTGTCCCCTACAAGATCCACACGGTTCTCACCGACAATGGGATCCAGTTCACTTTCCCGCCGCGCTACGCGGACGGCCCGACGGCAAGATATACGACACATATGTTCGATATCCGCTGCCAAGAGAATGGCATCGAACATCGGCTGACCAAGATCAAGCATCCCTGGACCAATGGCCAGGTCGAGCGCATGAACCGCACGATCAAGGAAGCGACCGTCCAACGCTACCATTACGATCGACACGATCAGCTCGAAGCACACCTTGCCGACTTCATTAACGCCTACAACTACGCTCGACGGCTGAAGACCCTGAAGGGCCTCACGCCCTACGAATACATCTGCAAATGCTCGACTTCCCAGCCAGAACGATTCAAACTTAATCCGCTCCAGCAAATGCCGGGACTAAACACCTAGTGGGACGCGAGCAATATCAGGAAGTGCAGAATCAAATGCAAGAGATCGGAGAACTGGTCGGGCTGGATCTCCTCACGCTTCCCGACGCACTGCGCGATGCGAAGATCTCAGCCAAGGTCGCTTTCGCTCACTTTCGGCTTCATCCCTATCAGAACCGAACGCTGTTTGAGTTGCTCAAGGATCCGTCGAAGGACTGGATCGCCGTACGCGCGTTGCAAACCGACATGGAGCATGGCCCAACCGATAGGCAGCGTGTCAATGCAAGAAGCCAGATGTTTTTCGGCTGCATTGAAGAGGCGTTACATCCGACGCAACTCAAGACATTGCAGAGCAAATTTTACGACAGCGAGTAAGCATCCTGATCCCCGGTCGCGCGCCGCGTGCAGGGGCGCGGCTATGGCGGCCATTCTGGTTAGCGGCCCCGAGCGTAAGCTCGAAGCGTAAGCCTGACGACTGATCGCGGGCAGAGATCGAAATGCACATGTTCGGTGCAAGACTGGGTCTGACCGCGGTCCGCCGGGACCTCCAAACCAGCTTTACCGCCAGGTGAACGCAATCCACGACGCAGGCCTGCGCGCGAGGTCAGGCGGAATGAAACTTGGCTCGGAGATGATCGGATCAGACGTGGCAGATGCGGCCGCGGTTTGTCTTCTTTTTCGACCTTTGTCAGCTTCTCGAAAGCCAGCCTCTTTAACACTCGAACTTGGCCTCTCGATGACGAAGCCGCCCATGTCTGAATTCGTGACGAACTTCAGCTCATTCCCTGCGGGAGATCTTCAAGAGGCCTTTGTTCTCATAACACAAAGGAGAGCTTTATGGATCCGAACCCGATTGACAATGCGCGTTCACCAGAATCGCCAACGGCGCACGTCTGGACACAGGAAGATCATGATTTGTTCAGTCAGATCATGAATGAAGCTGGACCATCATCACCTGCCGCACCTGAGGAAGCGATAGATGTCTCATTTGCCGTTCCCCAAAGATTTTCCCACGGTTCGCAAAGCGCCCCTGACGAGATGGTTGAGAGGCTGTTCCACCGCGGTCTCTTGCCGGACTCGGACCAGCCGACGATGACTTATGAAATCCTAGTACCCGGAATCAAAGCTGAGTGATACGGCGGCCTTTGAATCGGCGTTGACGGACCTTTTTCTTGGTCCAGACGAAGGGCTCAGCTTTGTCGTTGTACGCGTTGATGTAGGCATTGATGTGCTGCTCGAGCTGTTTGAGGCTTGTGAAGGAAGCACCGCTGAGCGACTGCCCCTGCAAGATCGAGAACCAAACCTCGACCTGATTGAGCCAGGACGCGCTTGCCGGCGTAAAATGAAATTGCACATTGGGGTGGGCCTCGAGCCAGTGCTCGTTCTTCTTATGGGTGTTGAGATTGTCGAGGATGACGTGAAGCTGGCGGTCCGGAAAAGCCGAGGTGACGCTGTCCATAAAGTCGAGGAACTCGACACGACGCCGCCGTTTTGAATGCGTCGCGATGATCTTTCCGGTGGCAACCTCGAGTGCCGCAAACAGCGTTGTCGTGCCATGCCGCTTGTAGTCGTGGCTCTGGCCGGTCAAGGCGCGGCCATTGGGCAGCTTCAGATAGCCCTGCGCTCGCTCCAAAGCCTGGATCGAGGGCTTCTCGTCCACGCATAGCACAATGGCCTTGGCGGGCGGGGCGACGTAGAGGCCGACAACATCGGCGGCTTTGGCCGTAAAGTTCGGATCGTTGCTCTCGCACCAGGACTTGCGAGCAGCGAGGTCAATCCTGTGGCTGCGCAGGAACCGCCAGACATATTGGACGTCAACATCGCCCAGCGCCCCGGCCAGCAGGGGCCCGGTCCAGCGTGCAAACCCTTCCGGTGCCGGTTTGTCCAGCAGCCTCAGTATCCGCTTGTCGGTGGCCTTCGTATAGATCGGCTGCTTGCCCGGCCGCGGCTTGTCTTGCAGCCCTTCAAGGCCATGATCGGCATAGCGATGCCGCCAAAGGCTGACAATCCGCGGCTGCACCCCTACTTCCTTGGCGATCGACCGCGTGCTGCGCCCGGCCGCCGCCAACAGAACTATCCGCGCTCGCTTCAAATCGCGCTGCAATGTCATCGGCGAGCGACAACATGCCTCAAGCACCTTGCGATCTTTCCTCGAAAGGTGGACTTCTCTTGCTTCGGGTATCATCCCGACCTTGAATCACGACTCACGCTCCAAGAAAAGTGGGTACTAGGTCACCGCTACACGGCCGGTTTGGATCCGTTCAATCGCGTTCGTCTTGTTCATAACCCTGCGGAGGACCAAGTGGTTGGGGCCGGCCGGGCGGGGGTACCGGACTTCGGAGCGTTCTTCTCGGAGAACCGGCGCTTCGGAACGCCGCTAGCACAGCAATGGGCTACATTTGCTTTAATGGACAAGCTGCGCGAAGAAGGTTTCATGCCGACCGCAGATAACTCCACCACAATCCTACTTAACGGACGGGCCTACAAAGCCGAATTAGCCGAAGGAGGGTTCGTTAGGCTTACACGGGAGCCAACCCGGCTGTGAACCGATCGCGCCGGGCTGGAGGCCTGCGATCACTTCGGGTGGCCTTACCTGGAGAGACATTCGCCACCTAACAGTGGATTGTTCGCGCCGCAGTGGGTACGCATCCTCGGACCCACTGGCAGCCCACGAGAAGCACGATCATCCTGGCCATTTCGTCTGCGTGGCGCCGGCCTGTCATCCGGCATGCCATATTGCCCCCGTATTGCCTCATCTGAGGATGTTACTTTCGCTTGATCGATGTAGCTCCGTCGATCGGCCAGTCCGAGATTGCACCATAGCGCGCAGGATCGGAAGGAACTGGAGACGTCGCGGAATGCCCATGACACGCGGCCAGCGCCGCAGCTTTAGCCGTGTGGGATGATCGTCTCGGCTGCTTTGCCTCTGAGTAGCTCTGCACGATGGTGTGGTGCGGGCCGAACTGTTCGGGGCGTTGCTTAGCGAGGCGACCGAGAATTGCATGCGCGGTCAGACGGGGCTCGGCCGCAGGCCAGCGCTCGATGTCGGCTGGGTCCGCGCAAATTTGGGTAGCGAAACCGGTGACCTGGAGGGGTTACTCGGAAACGGCGTAGGACCTGCCGATGCGAGCCTAGATAGTCTTGGCGGACGCACGAGGTATTCTCAAGGAGCTGGCAGCAAAGGTCGCGTAGCCGCCACGACGGTCGCAAATGGCTTTGCATAGCAGTGCGATCGCGTGAGCCTATTGATCGGATGAAAATCCTATCAATTGGCACTACCAGATCTGGGCGTTTTGCAAGCAGTACCTTCGCCGTAGGATTATGGCAAAGACCGCATGCATATAGGTGTGCGCAAACAGCTTCGAAACGCGGAAAAGAACGGCATGTCGAACATCAATCTCAGCTCCCGATCCATTGCAGGTGCACGTGCCGGACAGCGAGCCATCATCGCCCTAAAAGTCATCAAATGGAGGGCGCTGGCCCCGAGACGTCGAGGTTTCCAGATGACACGCGGAATGAAGCCGATGTCGCGGATGGTCGCAGCAACAAGGCGCGCGCTCGCCATGTACGATCTCGACCGGTGCTGCGCAATCTGGTGGCTCTATCGTCTCCATTTCGGATTCACCGGCGACGTGATGTTGGGGCTCGCCGCGGTCACGGTTGCCCAGGAGAGATCCCGCTGCGGAATTTAGGAATCGTGGCGTCGAGCGCATACCGGGCTCGGCCAGCAATCTGCCGCAGGTTACTCGTTTGCACAAAAGCGTGGCCCAACGCCAATCGCCTCAAGTCTGCCCCAGCCAACAACGCCGCAATCACATCGAGTCCCGGCGACCTGAGCGGGGGGCGGTACTAAGGTGCCCGCAAACGCGACCAGCAGGCCGCGAAGAGCGAACTTGCGCTCGCGCTTAACATCACAAGCTGAAATTGATCGGCGGATGATGTTCCCCACCCCATCTTCGCCCCCGCTCGTTCCCGATCCAAGGGAGCAATTTACGTGAGGCAACGGCTCAGCATCCGGTAACAATTAGGGCGAGGAAATGCGCTTGCCAGCCAGATTGTCGCGCTATAATCCGCAGGATTCCCCGGTTGAAGGCTTACTGGAATGCCACAAATGCACCCCGACAATCGACCGATACGCGCAGTGCGACGAACATGGCAGTACAATATGCACGGCAGAGGGATGGGCGGGGCGCACAGCACCGAATTCGCAATTCGACGCCACAGGAGACCTGCCCTCTAGCGGGGCGAAGTATCTACGATGGTATGGTCCCGCAACCGACAATGTCTCACTGATCAGCGCCTGAGCCGTCCGGGTGATCCTGAAGTCGTGACGACTGACAGCACAGAGAGCATGTCTGAGTGGTTGCAGGAGTTTTCGTGGCGGATTGAGCGAGTGTTGATAGCCCACACATTATTGACCGACTGCGCAAAGGCCTGTCAGCTTACGGTAAGCTATCACAGATACAGAGCCCTTGGGATTAACGGGATGTGACAGGGACAGCGTTATCGCTCCAGACCGATCAGCGCCGAGTCACTCTTCCGCTAGTCTCAACGGCAGTGCGGATGTGGTAGGGACTAGTTGGCCTGGTTTCAGCCCCCGGGTCGGTTAGCACCGAGCCGCGCCCGCACTGTTTTACATCTTGCCCCGACCAATCCCGCTAGCTATCTCGACAAGCTTCGCAGGTACTCTGGCGAAGGTCGGTACACCACCTGAAAAGGTGAGGGCCACGTACTTCCATTTCTGCCGCAGCCCGCGCAATGAGTGGCGTTGGACACTATATGCCGCCACGAGAGCCGCCTGGAACCGCGAGTTCGGCCGCTGGCGCTTCGGCGTTGAAGGCTATGCCATGGAAGAGTTGGTAGCGGAGCTTGGCGCGGCCTTCCTGTCCGCCGATCTCGGCCTAACACCGGAGGTGAGGGAGGATCACGCCTCCTATATCGCCTCTTGAATAAAGGTGCTGAAGAACGGACGTGCGATTGGGCGTCATCCTACTTACAGCGGAGCGGATTTTTCGCACGGGTTCAGATAGATAATTCGCTGCGGCTGCAAGCATTTTGATTGAGGATGCATGGGTTTGAAGCGCGAGGTCCGGTCTCAATCGCGGCGACCGTACCGACCGTGCGAGCTCAACGACCCTGCTCACGCCTTGCATACCACGAAGTCCGTAGATGCTGCGCGACGCTCGTACCCCCCACCATGGGTTGCGAGTCCGGCTTGTGTGCGAATGGCTCGAGGCCGAGCCCGATGACTTCAAGTCCTTTCCAACCGACGTAGACCGCAACCGGTCGGCGTCAGCCGTCAATGGGTGATTAACGTCGAGCATGGTCATCCCCGCGCAGAGCTGGCTCTTGTACTCCGTGCTCTCGACGTTCTCGGCATCCCGGTGGACGCCAACAGTGGAGGGCCGACCAGCCGCGGGTCTACCTCCGCAGTTGATATCAACGCCATCGTCAACAAAGCCAAGAAAGGCAAGACATAATGGCCGAGCTCATTGCACTCTTGGGTGGCACCGAAGTCGGTCGCGTCCGCAGCGACTCGCGCGGCCGGCTGACCTTCGTTTATGACAATGCATGGCGCAACGCGGAAGGGGCCTATCCCCTGTCGCTTTCGCCGCCGAGGAGCACGGTCCAGCCACTGTTCAGTCCTTCTTGTGGGGGCTGCTTCCTGACAACGAGCAGGTGCTCGAGCGCTGGGCCAAGAAATTTCAGGTATCGGCGCGCAACGTGTTTGCCCTCATCTCTAACATCGGTGAGGATTGCGCCGGGGCCATCCAGTTCGTCACGCCTGATCGATTGGAGGCTCTGAAAACAGGCAAAGATGACGAGATCGAATGGCTGGATAAGCCGGAAATAGCAAATCGGCCTCGAGTCTTGCGCGAGGATCACGCTGCCTGGCGTCTGCCCCGCGACACGGGTCAATTCAGTCTTTAGGCGCCCAGCCGAAAACCGCGCTTGTCCTCAAAGACAACAAATGGGGCATTCCATCCGGGCGCATACCAACCACCTACATTTTGAAACCACCGACGGGCCATTTCGATGGTCACGCGAGAATGAGCATATCTGCCTGCAGCTCGCACGCGAACTCGGGCTGCCACCCGCTGAAACCAAGGGTGCGCTTCGAACAGGAAATAGCGATCGTGGTTTGAACGCTACGATCGGCAGGTCAGCGGGAACGACATTATCCGCGTTCATCAGGAAGATATCTGTCAGGCCATGGGCATCCCGCCGACCAAGAAATACCAGAACGAGGGCGGACCAACGCCTGCCGATGTGGTCGAGCTCTTGCGTACCTACTCGACAGACCGCGAGGCTGACCTGAGACGTTCGTCAGCGCTTTGGTCTTCAACTGGCTCATTGGAGGCTCTGATGCTCACGCCAAGAACTATTCATTGCTTCTGGCCAGCGGTCCTCTCGTGCGTCTCGCCCCCCTTTACGACATCGCCAGCATTCTTCCTTACGACAACGTCGATCAGCGCAAGATCAAACTCGCCATGAAAGTCGGGGGTGAATACAAGCTCGACCAAATTGGCTTGCGTCAGTGGCAAAAATTTTCACGCGAGCTGCGTGTTGATGCTGACGTGCTCATCGCTACGCTGATCTCCATGGCCGGGCAGATCCATGACCTGTTGGCGGACATTCGCACGCGAGCGCAAAAGCAGGGATTGGAGAACGCTGTCATCGAGCGATTGGCAACGGCTTTGGGTGTGGGAGCCAAGGATTACGAACACGTTCTGAAGGGGCCTAGGATACGGATCATCCATCAATTGAAGGGAGTCGAACGCAACCACGAGCTCGTTCATTCTGATATCGGCGCGCTCGCCGAACGGCTGCCTGACAAGCCCGTTGCTGCGCCCCTTATGCTCGTCCCGAGTTACGGCTTGCAAACGCTCGGCCGGCGCTCAACTTTGCAGGTCGAAACTAGCGAGCCGCTGCCGGTCTAGAATCATGAGCTCGCGTTGAGTATTGCCGACGAAAGCAAAAACGCCATCATTATGTAATTGCGACACTGCGCGTGAGACGGTCTCGATGGTCAAGCCTAGGTGATCCGCGATGTCTCGGCGAGGCAGTGACATAACATCAGCAGTCGTGAGCCGCGCATCCATCTCATGCAAGGAAAGCGGCAACGCGCTCCAGAGCAGTATTGCGTCCAAGCAGCAGCATTTGGTTTTCCGCGTGCTGCAATTTAGCCATGGTCATGGTGAGCAAGGTGCGTCAGACAACTGCGTCAGTGTGGGCGATTGCATCAAGAGTGTGCCTCTTGATCAGCCGAACATGCTCTGCGTAACGGCTTCCGTAGCAAAATCGGTGTGCCCCACTGTTCTCGAATCCGAAAATGTCACCTGGTAAATGAAACGCGCCAATCTGGCGTCGCCCATCGGACAGCAGTTTGTAGGCCGGTACTGCTCCTTTCATGACATGATAGACGCATTCCGCGGGTTCACTCTCGATGTAGATCGTCCGACCCTTCTTGTAACGCTGACGATGTGAGGAAGATCGTGGTGATTTGAGCATTGTCGGCATAGATGAGCATTCACGGTGTGTTGGTTTCTCAGCCATGGATCCGCACGCTTCATATTCCACATGGGTATGTCAGATTGCCGCCTTAATGTCGTAAATCCGACAGGGGCTGCCGGAGCAACTCCGCACGAAACGCTGTACGTGGGCATGTTCTTCTCGTCCAACAAGGCGCGGTCGAGATTTTGTGGGTGGCACGGCGGTTGCTAATGAGCAGAGAGATCACCGGATGAGGTGGGTGAAGATGGTCGCAGGCGGATTTTAGGGTTCACACGGATGAGACTGTTGCCGGTTTCAACAGACGTCTTGCAAGACGCGGCTATTGCGGATGCGTCATTCACCACGCCTCCCGCGGCTACAGGGCAAGCCGCTGCCCCATCCCAAGTCACACAAACGTGCTTCGGTAATGAAGCGAAGGACCCGGACAGAATTTACACGAGCGCCAAGGACAAGAACTTACACGAGATCAAAGAGACTTCTGTGGAAATGCTGGATGTCATCGGAATTGGGATCGGCCCATTTAACCTCAGTCTTGCAGCGCTTATTGAACCTACTCCGCTCCGCGCACTTTTCCTGGAGAAGCGAGACGCACTTTTCTGGCATCCAGGCCTTGCACTGCCGAACAGTCGCCTTCAGGTGTCGCCGCTCAAGGATTGCGTGACCCTAGTCGATCCTACTAGCCCATACTCATTCCTCAACTATTTGGCACTGCATGGTCGGCTCTACAGCTTTGTCAACAAGCGAAATGCTTCAACGTCCCGGCAGGAGTTCATTCAGTATTACCGGTGGGTCGCAGGGCGACTCAATGCGCTCCGCTTCTCGGAGGACGTCACGGATGTTGTTCCGTTTAGGGACGGCTACCGCATCAGCACGAATACAACCACATACTTGGCGCGCGCTGTTGTTGTGGGCGTTGGCGTAGAGCCCAAGATTCCTCCCTGCGCCAGATCTTTGCTATGTGACACTGTCTACCATGCAGCCGACTATCTCGAGCGGCAGCTTCCGCATGCAGCCGAGCATGTGCTCGTTGTGGGAGGTGGTCAGAGCGGGGCTGAGATTATTGAAGACATGCTTACTCGTTCTGTGCCCACCCAAATCACGTGGGCAACGTCGCGTTCAAACTTGTTTTCCATCGACGACAACAGCTTTGTGAATGAGGCTTACACACCCTCCTATAGCCGCCGCTTTCACGCTCTACCGCTTCAGCAGCGCCGGGACATAGTCAAGGGCGAGATGCTTACGAGCGATGGTATTTCTGTCGATTTGTGCAATCGCCTATATGAAAAGCTGTACGAACGCAGCGTGGATGGCACGCTGGCCGACCGTTTTCGTGTGTTGTCCAGCGTAGTCGTGAAAGACATCGCGTCCCACAAAAAGCGCTGGCGAGTCGATCTAGATGAGATCGCAACGCAGCGAAATAGCTGCATCCTCGTCGATCGTATAGTGCTTGCTACAGGTTTCCAGCCACGTACGCCGCCCTTCTTGGAGGCCCTCCTCGAGGGTGCGTGTATGGAAGATGGCCTGCCCGTACTCGGCCCGGACTACGCAGTCCGCTTCGGTCGGCACGTGCCAGGACCAATTTATCTACAAAATCAAAGCCGCGTGCAGCACGGATTGCAGAGTGCCAATCTATCTTTGGTGGCGTACCGCAACAGCCAAATTATTAACAGCCTTCTCGGCCGACCGTTCTATTTGAATACATCCGACAGGCAGATGATTGAGGTTTGTTCAGATACGTCTGAACGAGACGACGGTGTGGTTGCGATGCGATCGACCCGACAGGTATTGGGTAGCACATGAACAGCGGCTCGACCTCACCGCTGCGGGGCCGGATTGCGCATGGAACGGCCAACGCTGCCGACCAGCTTTCAGGCACGCTCGACTACCGCGCCTTTGTGCCATTTTTGATTGCCTCCATTGTCATTGCAGCAGCTTACGGCACTAGCTTTCTATTGCCGGACTACATGCATGCGCTCGAAACGGATAGTCGAGCCGCGGGTCTTATTATTTCCAGCGGCGTGGCTACTACTCTCGTTTCCTGTTGCTTGGCTGGGTGGCTGGCAAAGCGGATAGGCCTATTACCCACGTTGACTGCCGCATCGCTGTTTATGGCGGTAGCCATGCTGACCTTTGCCGGCGCTGCCCTCGATACGCGAGCGGCGTACGTTGGAGGACTAATGGTGGGCGCTGCTTGGTCAGTGTTCTACATTCTGGCACCGCTGCAGATCATTCGACATCTACGGCCCTCAGCACGTATTCAGTATTTGACGGTCTTATCCGGATCACAAATGGCTGGGCTCGGCCTAGCGGTTCCACTTGGTCACTTGCTCGCAAAATACACTGGTTCGCTGGCCACGATTTATGCGGTGCTTGCGATTGCGTGCGTGACCGCCGCCGCCTGCGTGGACCTTACAAGACGCGCGATGTCGAGGCTATCGGCACTGGCTATGCCGGATATCGCGATTACACTTGCCGCGACTATGACACTGCTTCAGAAGTGCACAGCGCTCCCGATCGCCATGATTGCGATTTCAGGCTGCACGTTCGCGGGGCTGTCCACATATCAGAGCGCGTATTCCGCATCACGTCACTTGAATTCCGATCTGTTCTTTCTCGTTTTTACTGCTACGAGCGTGGTACTACGCTTCTCAGTCGCTCACTTCATGGGCAGCCTGCCGTTACGCCGACTGGCGCTCACGCTCATCCTACTGATCGCTGCGTCTCTGGTGCTGTTCCTTCTCAACGGTGGCAGCACCTCACTCTATATTGCGGCCACAGTGCTCTTTGCCGCCGGCTATGGGTTAAATTATTCAACCTTAAACACGATAGCCGTCAATCTCGCCGGCGAGCACGGCGTCTCCGTGCCCACTACCTCGCAGATCTTTACCCTCGCATACTTCTTCGGGATCTTCGGCTTTCCCATGGTCGGAGGGCAGTTGGTCCGTGGATTCGGCCTTGACGTGATGTTGCTGAGCCTATTGAGCGCGACCGCTCTGAATGCGGTGCTAGCAACCCGCCTCGGGCAAAGCACAACTGATCCGCCTCATCTTAGGAAGGAGCTCACACATGCTGACTGAGGCACAACAATCGAAATGGCATAAGGATGGATACCTTCGATTGGAAAGGTTCTTCGATCCAGCCACGCGCGACAAGATTTCTCGTTACGTTGAGGAAGTTGCACGTTGGGATGTAAGCTCCGATAAGTGGATGTTGTGGTTCGAGAAGACGAGTGACAGCCGGAAGATTATCTCGAAGGCCGAGAACTTCTTAGACTACCATGCCCCTCTACGGGAGGCGCTCCTGGCCGATGGCCGCATTCGTATAGCGGTCGAGACACTCTTGAATGAGAAGACACGGATGTTGAAGGAACTTCTGATCTTCAAGTATCCGGACAGCGGCGGATACCGCCCTCATCAGGACATCTACCATGTGCCGCACAAGATACCCGACCGCATGGTGCACGCAATTGCATCCATCGCCGTGGACGACTCCGACCCGGGTAACGGTGGGCTCTTCTTCACGCCAGCTCGCCATAAGGAAGGAATGTTTCCGATGGATGTCGGCGGCGTGATTCACCCGGAGATCGCCGAGACCTTCACATGGGAGCCGGTACAACTAAAAGCTGGTGATGTTTTTATTTTCGACGATTATGCGCCCCATTACTCCTTGCCAAACAAGAGCGATCGGTCGCGTCGTGCGATTCACTTGGTATTCCAGCGCGCATCCACTGGGGGTCCGACACGCACCGAATACAACTGCATGAAGCGCGCCTACAACCCTCCAGAGGAAGCGGTGGCCGATCTTGAAAACCTAAAGCTTCCCAATGGCATATTCTATCGCGATTGATAGCCAACGTCTGAGGAAGACCAACGTGTACACGGCGCAGCTTGATCATTCTCTGATGAGATCCGAATACGGAGTTCTGGTCTGGCGCCTTTTGGAGCATCTCCCGGAGGGTCTCAGCCCAGCATTTGGCGCTTCAGTCGTGGAGCTCGCTCCAGGCGATGCGGTCGACCCGCACGATCATCAGGAGCACGAGCTGTGGCTGCTGATCTCTGGTCGCGGAGAGTTCGAAGTCGACGGCCAGGTCCGTAATGTTAGCGAAGCGACCTTGTGTTACATGTCGCCACATCAGACGCACACTATCCGCAATATCAGCCAAGACAGCACTCTCAAGTTTATCTCGATCTGGTGGGATTGACGTGCGCACTTATTTTGTCTGTCCTGCGCCGCCTTGCCCTAACGGCAAACTACATCTGGGCCACATCGGCGGCGTGTATTTACTTGCTGATATCTTCGTCCGCTTCCAGCGCATGACCGGCCATCGGGCCTACTACATCACCGGCTCAGACGAGCACGGCACACATACGCTCGAAACGGCACGAAAGCTCGGCCGATCCTTTAGCGATGTCGCAGAACAATACGTTCACCAGATCTTAGAGTGTTTGCGTGCCGTGCAAATTGCGCCTGATGTGTTCGTGCGCACATCTAGCGAGATTCACAAGGAAAATGCGCTAGCGATATTCCGCGAGCTGCAAGTGGCCGGCTACGTCGACGTACGGCAGGGCGTGCAATTGTATTGCGAACATTGCGATGAGCTCGTTGCCGACTCGCTCGCAACTGGCCGTTGCCCGGCCTGCTCATCGCCCTGCGACAGCAATCTGTGTGAGAACTGCGGGCTGGCTGTTCAGCACGACACAATCCGTGACGCACGGCACGTCACTTGCGGCCGCAATCTTGTGCTAAGAGCCATCAAGCAGGCCGTGTTCGACATGCCACGTCTCGCTCGTGAGCTGCACGAAGCCATTGGAGAAAGCGCGTGGCCCGAGCCGATACGCGCCAAGGCGCGCGCTTGGCTACACCGGGAGGTGCGCGGCTTGCCGATGACCCGCCATTTTCGGCACGGAGTTGAGGTACAACAGCCTGACTCTCTGACCGGCCAAACGCTGCTTACATGGTTTGAGGGCCTCTGGTGCTTCGACACCGGAATTCGCGAGCAATGCGCCCGCTTAGGTCTGGACGCAAACGCGACGTTGCACGACCAGAACAGCGAGCTTCTCTTCTTCATGGGGCAAGATAATCGCTTCTATTACACGCTAGGTGTGGCCGGCGCTCTGCTCGCGCGCGGCTACCCAATTCCAAAAAATCACTCCGTCCAGGATTTCTACAAGCTGGAAGGCGAGAAGTTTTCCACCAGTCGTGATCATGCTCTTTGGGCTGATGAAGTGGCGCGCGAGGTGGGGCCAAACGTACTCCGTTATGCACTGGCGCGAGTGGCCAAGCCGTTTGGAGCCGACGCAAACGATTTTGATCTCGACGGGCTCATCTCGGCAGCCTCACGCATTCGGGTCTGGGAAGATGCGTTACGGCGGTGTGCAGAAAGCGCACTCACGGTAGAGAGCACCGAACTCTCCCCGAATTTCCGCCGCTTCGCTGAAGATTACGCCGATGCGGTCACCGCACTGCGGTTCTGGGATGCGCTTGATATCATCGACAGGTACTTCGAGCTAGCTGGCTTTGCACATGCAGACGATTGGACATGGAATGCTGCGCAGATCTCGCTGTTCCTGAGCCTGCTCTATCCCGTAGTACCTGAGCTAGCGATGGGCTACGGCCAGCACTACTTTGGCGGTGCGTGGCGGCCGTCCCTCGAGACATCAGCCGTAGCAGCCCAGCCAAAGGCGTCGGTGGACTTTCCCCGTTTCAGCGCGCCAATACCTGCAAGCTTTGCCTCGGAGTACAATAAGCGCTTTCGCAGAGAACAGATTTGGCAATCATGAAGATCCGAATGACGAAGCTATGAATACGCGCATCTCAAAACGCAGCGCTGTCGCTCAGGGTTTCGCGCCGTTCAACTCCTCAAGTGCGACGCATGGGATCAATTTCGGCTATGGGCTGGCCGACCCGGTGATGTTTGCAGAACTGCCGTGGCCAGACGCGTTTGACGGACGTACAGGTGTGGCTCCCGCCGATCTGCCGCAGTATACGGATGCCGCGGGTTTGCCCGAACTTCGTACCAAGCTCGCACTGAGGTACGGTGTGCGGCATGACCAAATTATGCTTACGAGTGGAGCTTCACAGGCCTTACAGTTGCTTGCCGATGGCTGGATTGACCCCGGTGACGTGGTCCTGACGGAGGACCCCTCCTACTTGGGTGCACTGCGTACGTTTTCGATCGCGGGTGCAACCGTGGTCCAGCTAGGTCTGGCTGCAGAGGGAGTGGATCTGAACGAAGTGGAGGCAGTGCTGCAGACCAGTGCCCGGGTGAAGCTCTTCTACACGATGCCAGCATTTCATAATCCAACCGGGCACCAGATGTCGTGCGACCACGTGGCCAAATTGGCGGCACTGCTAGCCCGCAGTGGCGCTCTCTTGGTGCAGGATCTTGTCTATGCTGAGTTGCCCTATAACGGTCCAGTGCATTGGTTGGCGCCGGGCGACAACGTGATCAATGTCCATAGCATCTCAAAAGTTGCCGGACCGGGACTACGGGTAGGCTGGGTGCTTGCGGAGTCGGACATTATCAACAGGCTTGCGCACCTCAAACGCGACGGCGGCGTAAGTCCGGTTCTAAGCAATGTCGTTTTGGGATTATTGCAATCGAGCGCTCTTGACTCGCACATAACACGCTTGCGCGAGCACTACCGAGCGAAGCGAGACGGCGTACATAGGTTATTGCAGCGCAGCCGGATTTGCGAGCCGGAATATAGTGTACCAAGCGGGGGCTTCTCGTTCTGGGTACAGCTTGCCGCGGGTACGGATCCGGAGAGGTTTATTGAAGCTGCAAGCCGCGAGCACGACGTGCACCTTATAGATGGCCGGAACTATGGCCCACGAAGTGGCCGTCACGTGCGCCTGTGTTTCAGCTATCTTCCAATATCTCTCATTGAGCAGGGGCTGGAGCGCTTAGGTAATTTGCATGCTAAACTCTAGACGCGTGTGGTATGTTTCAGCAGAGTTTTCCCATCTGACGCGGGGTCGCAGGTCCAGCTCCAAGCGTCGACACTTCTGAAGAGAGCGGGCTTACGCGGACACACGAAGTCGCTGTCCTGCTTTGTTGTCCGCCGGCAAGGTCGCTTTGGTGCGCTCCAACCGACCCGCCCATCAATCGTCCGAAGCTCGAAGAAATGTTCGCGCTGTATAAGGGGAGCTTCGTTCCCACGCACTGGAGCAGAGTATACGGTCCCGATTTGCCGCATCTTTGCAAGCTACTTAATGCTCATCGCCGCGAACGGCGAGCTGAGCTGCAAGCTCGTGAGCAGCCGGGTTCGCCGGCCGTGCAGTCCGCTCGGCAGTCCGGCTCGGCGCGGGAGCATCCCCCGACGCCTGGCTACCCTGAGCTCGGGAGCTTGGGCTCGTTGGCCAGCAGATGCAAGAACCAGCATCACCATCGACTGCCGGGTCCTGCGGCGGTCTTGAGCCTTTTGTTGATCTGAATACGCCCGCGCGTCTGAACTGCGCGACGATGCTGACTTTGGCCGGCGGATCCTGCCAGAACTCGCTCAGACACCTACGCTGCTCTTTGAGTCTTTGGTCGACCTGAATGGTAAGCGGCGTGTCTCCCGCACCTTGTTGCTGTTGAGCAGACCGGCAATATGCGTTCCGTCTTGAATAGGACGGTTTGCATATATGATCGAGCGTGTTGTCGACGCATCGGAGCTACGGGTTCGGCGGCGGTGGAGCGGCGAGGTCAAGGGACGGATCGTCGCGGAATCCTTTGTTCCCGGCGCGATCGTCTCGGACGTCGCGCGGCGCCACAGTCTATCGCCGCAGCATTTGTCGACCTGGCGCAAGGCCGTGCGCGACGGGTTGTTGACGTTGTCGGAACACACGGAGCCGGTGGCGACGAGGCCGGCTGGAGCGGTCGCGATCCAGGAAGCGAGTTCATCAAGCGGCGAGGCTTTTAGCTTGCTCGGCGCTCCACGCCCAGGGCATGAGTTCGTCCAGACGCGAGGCCGGCCAGAGGTTGACGAGTCTGGTAAGGACGTCGGTCAGATAGGCCTGCGGCTCCACGCCGCAGAGCTTGCAGGTCTCAATCAGCGAAGCGATGCAGGCCCAGTTCTCCGCGCCCTCATCATGCCCCGCGAACAGTGCGTTCTTGCGGTTGAGGATAAGGGGACGGATGCTTCGCTCGACAATATTTGTGTCGAGCTCGATGCGGCCGTCGTCAAGGAAGCGCATCAGGCCAACCTAGTGGTTCAAGGCGTAACGGATGTGCTCGGCGATTGTCGCTTTGCCCGAGACGCGGGTGAGTTGCTGCTCGAACCAGGCCTTGAGCGCCAGCACCAGCGGCTTGCTGCGCTCCTGGCGGATGGCACGACGCTCATCGGCGCTGCGGCCCCTGATCGTCTTCTCGATCGCATAGAGAGCGGCAATACGCTCGAGCGCTTCGCTCGCGATCGGAGCAGGACCGTCCTGGACAACGTCGAAGAAGCGCCGCCGCAGATGAGCCCAGCAGAAGGCGAGCATGATCGCCGCGTCAGGCGCGGTGTCGGCAATGGTCTTGTAGACGGTGTAGCCGTCGCATTGCACGATGCCGCGATAACCGTCGAGCAGCTTGAGCGCGTGGACGGCGCCGCGACCAGGCGCATAAGTGTAGGCCACTGCCGGCGGATCGGCCCCGGCCCACGGCCGATCGTCGCGCGCGATCGCCCAGAAGAAGCCTTTCTTGGTGCGGCCGCGGCCGGGATCGAGCACAGGCGCTGTGGTCTCGTCCACCGCGATCTTGTTCGCGGTCAAAATGATCTCGCGCAGCCTGAGCCAGAGCGGACGAAGCTCTGCGCCTGCATAGCCCACCCAGAACGCCAAAACCGAGCGCTTGATATCGATACCCTGCGCCAGCAGCATCTGAGCCTGCCGATACAGCGGCAGGTGCCAGGCATATTTGGCGACCAGAACATGGGCGACCATCGCCTCGGTCGGCAAGCCGCCCTTGATCAGCCGCTCTGGTGCCGGCGCCTGAACCACGCCATCCGTGCAGGCCCGACAGGCATATTTGGGACGATGGGTGACGATCACGCGGAACTGTGCCGGGACGACGTCGAGCCGCCGTGAGGTCTCCTCACCGATCACATGCAGAGGCGTGCGGCAGCACGGACAGTTGGTATCCTCCGGGGCAATCGTGACGTCGATATGCGGCAGATGGGCCGGAAGTGCACCACGGCTGGCGCGGCGCCGTTCAGCACGCTGGCGTGCGCCTGCCGTGTCCTTCCTGTCCTGGACCGCTTCATCGCCGGCAATGGCCTGCTCGATGTCCTCGATCGCCAGCTGCAACTGCTCAGGGTCGAGCTTCTCCGAGCGGCGACCGAACTGCGCGCGTTGCAGCTGGCGCAAGAGATGCTGAAGGCGATCCATTTGCGACAGCGCCTGATCGCGTTCGACGATCGCCGCGTCGCACTTTGCGATCGCCGCGTCGCGCTCCGCGCGTGCCGCCGCAACCAGCGCCTGCAGCGCCTCGATATCGGTCGGAAGTTGATCCGTGGTCTCGCTCACGCCCGGTACTCAAGCTGATTCGCGGGCCCTTGTGGAAGACTGCAGCCGACATGATTCAATTGGTCACAGGGTTCACGACGTTGCGCTCGGCTGACCAATGTCGCGGGCATGCAGGCGCGACCAATCCAGGCCGTCCATCAGCGCGGCGAGCTGTGAGGCAGACAGACGCATCACGCCATCGCTGATCGGCGGCCAGCGGAACGCGCTATGCTCCAGCCGCTTCCACAGCAGCACGAGCCCGGACCCGTCCCAGGCAAAAATCTTCAAACGGTCCGCTCGCTTTGAACGGAAGACGAAAATCGTTCCCGCGAACGGATCATGGTGGAGTTGCTCGCGCACCAGCGCGGCGAGACCATCGGCACCTTTACGAAAGTCGACCGGCCGCGTCGCGACCATGATCTTCACGCCCGCCGAAGCCGCGATCATGTCGTCGCCCTCACGGCCCGCAGCACATCGCGCAGCCAGGCCGGATCGACCCCCGCCGCTGCGCGAACTACCGCATCGCCAATCTCGATGCTGATCGTTATCCCGTTCCGCGTTGCCGCTTCCACGCACATTCCAGCGGGGCGAAGCTCCGACACCACCGGAACGAAGAGCGGTGCATCCTCCGCCGGCAAGCTCAGCAGACCGGCACGCGCGGCCTTGCGCCAAGCAAACAGGTGTTGCGGTGAGAGGTCGTGCCGGCGCGCCACCTCGGACACAACTGTGCCCGGCGCATATGACTCCGCCACGATCCGCCCCTTGACCGCGGCGCTCCACCGCCGCCGACGCCCCGCTCCGACCTGGATATCCACCCGGCCCCGTGGCTCTGAAGCGTCAACTATATGGTCAACCATATATGCGAACCTTACTGTATATGACGGCTCGCATGTTGCCGATCAGCTCACGCCGAACAAGGTGCGGGAGACACACCGCTTACCCTGAATGCGCTAACGCCGTCAGAGTTGCGCGACGATGCTGACTTGCGCCAGCGCAGTCTGCCAGAGTCGCTAAGACATCTACGCTGAATCATTTGTTGATCCCGCCCTCGGCGTCCTCCGGCTGCTGCGATCTTTACGTCGCTCAGCAGGCGATCGGTCGTCACCGCGCTCACCTTCAAAACCGGCCCACCGCTCATCGGCAGAAAGCTTCAATCTGCCGTGCGTTCAAGTGCCGGGAGCGAGAACGGCTCCCGACGAGCCGCTTACTGCAGAGCCGGTCAGAGGCGTCCCATAGCACAATCAGTGCAGCGCGAATGGAAGCCCCATAGGTCCGGCTTGGACGCCGCGGCACGGCCGATCCCGATGCCCCGTCCACCGACAGTGGTCGGATCGCGTGCTTACGATGTCATCCCGTGACGGTGCAAAGCTCGTCCAGGATTCGTCCCTTCTCACGCCGCCCGCCCGCCCGGTGACGCTCGGCCAGGGCTGATGTGATCTCGCGCTTTGCGCGCATGCTGATCGTCCCCGCCGCAGCCGCCACCGAACTGATCCGGCAGCTCCGCCCCAGGCACGACTGGGAAGTTGTCCGGTAACAGTTTTAGTGAGGCAATGCGCCCCTCGGCGACACGAGGATTACTCTCGCCTTGGATAGCCGATGAGAGGGCGAATGGACGAGGAACGAATCGCGGAAGGTTCGTCGTGGATTTGCGAGAACGATCCGGTCAACTGTGGCTTGGCACCCGTGCGTGCACCTGCGGCGCCGCCGGTATGCCGTTTTGCACTAGTTGCTCGCTATCGAGCGGAGCGTCCCCCTGGGGCGATAGCGTGTGACTATCGTTTGGGGCACCGCGCAATGCGTTCCGGCTAGGGACGCGCCCGACGACTAGGCGGGTCCCAACAACCCGAGCAATGACGAGACGTCGGCTCCCATGCCGCCGCAAGACTTCATCGGCCGGGAGGAAGGCGGGTCCTGACACCCCATGAAGCTCCGCGACGATCGAGAGCCGCGGGGCGTTTCGTTCTGCAGATGTCGCGATGCATTGCCTCACGAGCCACGATCTCGTCAGCTTCTGGAAAGCCTATCCATAATAGGATCAGCTCAATTGATTTCTTGGACGTGAGGCTAGCGTGGACCCGTACAATTCCGATCCATCCAATCCAACAGCTTGGTCCCAGGTGCAGCACGCCGTCTTGGAAAAGGACCAGGGGAGCCATGCCGAGCAAGAGGGCTTTGAGCAGCACTTGGCCGAGGCGCGCCCGCCCGATCCGGGTCCTGTCTCCGGTAGCGGCCGCAGCGGCCGCAACTACCATCCCCATCTCTCTGCAGAACATCGGGACATTATCGACAAGGCGATTGCCCAATATGGCGCTCAGAAAAACCCACAACTGAAGACGGTTAAGCGCTATACGCAGGCGCTTCGCCGACTTGGAAATGATCTTGGCGCTCATCGCAAAACGATTGATCTGGGTGACCACCTGTCCCTGGTCCGTCACGTCAAGACTTACTTCCCGAACGACGAAGACATGAAGAAAGGGTTGGGTGTCCTTCGTGCGTATCATGATCCGAGCTATGTAGCTTCTGGCGGACGGCCGCGCACGATCCCTTCAGCGGAAGACGCGCCCCTCTCAGAGCGGCTTAATGCCAGTGGCATGACGTCGGGCAGTGCTGCTCGTCATGATCGTAGTCTGAACTGGTCCCGGTTGTCTGAACAAAACTTCCGCGTCGATAAGTGGAGCGTCTGCCGGGGTTAGGCCGCCGCGCGGAGCGGAGGAAGATCGAAGTAGGCTTGATCCGGGGTGCGGTCGTCAAGGCTCGAATGTGGGCGACGGCGATTGTAGAAGTCGAGATACCGGCCGATCGAGTTACGGGCCTCGCTGACGTTTTCATAGGCTCGCAGATAGACCTCCTCGTATTTGACGCTGCGCCACAGCCGTTCGACGAACACGTTGTCCCGCCATGCCCCCTTGCCATCCATGCTGATGGCGATGCCGTAGCTGGCAAGCAGACTGGTGAACGCCGCGCCCGTGAACTGCGAACCCTGGTCGGTGTTGAAGATTTCCGGCCTGCCATGACGAGCGAGAGCATCCTCCAACGTCCCGACGCAGAAGGCCGCCTCCATCGTGATCGACAGCCGCCACGACAGAACACGGCGTGTCGCCCAGTCCAGCACCACGGCGAGATAAACGAAGCCGTGCGCCATTGGAATGTAGGTGATGTCCATGGCCCAGACCTGGTTCGGCCGCGTGATCTCGATGCCGCGCAGCAGATACGGATAGATCTTGTGACTGGGCTCGGGCTTGGTGGTGCGCGGGCGGCGATAGAGCGCCTCTATCCCCATCCGCCGCATGAGCGTCTTCACATGCCGGCGGCCGATCTTGCACCCCTGCAAAGCCAGCAGGCCTCGCAACATACGCGAACCGGCGAAGGGATACTCCAGATGCAGCCGATCGAGACGCTGCATGATCTCGAGGTCGGCTGAAGAGACTGGACGCGGCAGATAGTACACGCTGCTGCGGCTGACCTTCAAAATCTCTGCTTGCTTGGTGATCGGTAGATCGTGTTCACAATCGATCATCGCTTTGCGCTCAGCCATCCCGCCTTGGTGAGCGCGCCTTCTAAAAAACTATGCGCGACGCTGCGCGCCCCCTGTGGGATAGAAACGGGCAACCGCTAGACTGCGGCCGGAAGGGAGCGGCCGATACGATTTTGGTGGCACGTGACCCCGTCAAAAAACCTGGTCCATGGGCTGTTGCGCACTTGAGAGTGGTGACGCCATCTCGGCGATCCCGTTTAGGAATTTGAATGAATTGCGCAGCCCAGCCCTTCCGCCGGAGTCAGGAGGAACTACAGATGAATCCCAAAAGATCGAAGTCGAAGGACGGCGGTAAGATGCCGATGGTGCACCCGAACGCGGCTGCCATCGACGTTGGCGCCACCATGCATATGGCGGCCGTTAGGGCAGATCGCGCACCGGAGCCAGTCCACAGTTTCGGTACCTTCACGGCCGATCTGCATCGGCTGGTCGACTGGTTTACGGAATGCGGCGTCGAGACCGTCGTCATGGAATCGACCAGCGTCTACTGGATTCCAATTTTCGAGCTTCTCGATGCCCGGGGATTTACGGTGTTTCTTGTCAACGCGCGGGATGCCAAGCACGTGCCGGGGCGTAAGACCGATGTCAGCGATGCGCAATGGCTGCAGCGGCTCCATTCATTCGGGTTGCTGCGGGCCAGCTTTCAGCCCAAAGGGCAGATTGCCGAGCTGCGAGCCTACGTGCGTCAGCGCGAGCGTCTGCTGGAGTACGCGGCCTCACACATCCAGCATATGCAGAAGGCCTTGACGGAGATGAATCTTCAGCTCCACCACGTCGTCGCCGACATCACCGGCGCGACCGGCCTGCGTATCATACGCGCGATCCTTGCCGGCGAGCGCGATCCCGAGGCGCTGGCGTGCTTGCGCCATTACAGTTGCCACTCCAGTGCCGAGACGATTGCGAAGGCGCTCACCGGGAGCTACCGCGCCGAGCATCTGTTTGCGCTCGAGCAGGCACTTGCGCTTTACGACACCTACCACGAGAAGGCATCTGCCTGCGACGCCCGGATCGAAGCCGTGTTGAAGGAACTGAGCAACCATCGCGGTCGTGGTCATGGACCAGCACCGCCGGCCTCGCTGCGTCGGAATCGAACCGATCAGGCGAACGCTCTAGCTTTCGACGTCCGCGAGGCGCTATTCGCGTTGCTGGGAAAAGACATCACCACGATCGACGGCCTCGGTCCTTACCTCTCGCTGAAGCTGATCGCTGAATGCGGTGACGACCTCTCCTCGTGGCCAAGTGCAAAGCATTTTACCTCCTGGCTAGGACTGGCGCCGAGCAACAAGGTCTCCGGCGGCAAAAGGCTCTCGTCCCGAACGCGCCGATCCGGCGGCCGGGCGGCGGCGCTTCTGCGCCTTGCTGCCGTCACCGTCGGACGCACCAATACTGCGCTCGGCGCCTTTTACAGGCGACTTTCATCGCGCATCGGTAAGGCCAAGGCAGTGACCGCCACGGCCCGCAAGATCGCAGTTCTGTTCTACAATGCTGTGCGATACGGAATGGACTATGTCGATCCCGGGGCCTCGTCCTACGAGACGCGCTACCGGACGCGAGTGGTCAACAATTTGCATCGGCGTGCCAAGGCATTCGGCTTCGTTCTCCAGCCCTTGGAGCCGAACGTCGGCGATGCTGTTTCTTAGGAATCGTTCTCCAGCGTCAGCTCTCCGATCTTGGCGTGCAGCGACTTCACATCGACCGCGGGCGTGGCCGGTGTCCCGCCTCCCGGTCCGAAAATATCGGAGGCGCCGCCCTCAAGCTGGGATTTCCAGGCCGTAATCTGATTGGGATGAACGTCGAAATGCTCCGCCAACTGGGCTATCGTGCGATCGCCCTTGACGGCGGCCAGCGCCACCTTCGCCTTGAAGGCCGGTGAGTGGTTCCGGCGCGGTCGTCTGCTCATGGTTTCTCCTGTTCACGGCGATTATCGCCGCTGTCAGGCAGAAATTCCACTTATCGTCCTGTCCAAATTTGTGGAGCCGGCTCTGTCTTCGCAGATTTTCTAACGCGCTTAATCGTGCGGGCTACTCGATATCTGGGCTAGACGACGCTGCGCGCATCGAATTCGCTCAAAAGTTGTTCCCGAACGACGAACTTTTATTGTTCGCATTAAGCAAGGTTCGCGATGCCGAAAACGTTTCCGGCGCGGGTGCATCTCAGGAGCCCAGCGGTTATGCTGTCCCGTCGCCCGCATCGCATCTTTATTCCGATGACGCCCGCATCATTGATGGCCTGGAAAAGGCAGCGCTGAGCATGCTCAAACCCGAGGAGACTAGCCGGAAGAAAGATGTTCAAAATCTGGCCCGCAACCAACGAAGATTCGCCGCTTGGCTCCAAAGGGAGGGGCGCGGGAGCCTAGTGAGCCGACTCACCGGCACCAGTGAGCAGCAAAAGTCGTTCAACGACGATTACAAGGACTTTAAAAAATCCAATCGAAACGCGGACATGGGCTTTGATCGGCTTCGGAACTACCTATGGCTCGTCGAGGCGAACGCTGCGCTGGGCGTCTGCCCTGAACAGGCGGGTGGGGAGCCGCGGCGTGGCGAGTCGAAATCAACGTGGTCGCCGCCGGAAGCGGTGCCAGATGGGTCGTCGGCGTTCTACCGAGGTCTCGACTCCTTCGTTGATCTGCCGTACACCTCGCAGGAAGTGAGAGACGATGCTCAGTCAGCGCCGGTGGGTAGGGCTGCCGCCAGACCGCCGCTCTTCATCGGACTATCGGACGCGCCAGCTCAGTCGCCAGACATTTTCCGCGGTCTTCAATCTTTCGTTGATCTGCCGTACACGCCGCAGCAGATGCGAGACGATGCTCAGTCGGCGCCGGTGAGTGGGGCTGCCGCCAAACCGCCGCTCGTCACCCGACCGTCGGACGCGCCAACTCAGTCGTCAGACATCTACCGCGGTCTCAACTCTTTCGTTGATCTGCCGTACACGCCGCTGCAGATGCGAGACGATGCTCAGTCAGCGGCGGTGGGTGGGGCTGCCGCCAGACCGCCGGTCTTCACCGAACCATCAGAAGTGCCAGCTCAGTCGTCAGACATCTACCGCGGTCTCAACTCTTTCGTTGATCTGCCGTACACACCGCAGCAAATGCGAGACGATGCTCAGTCGGCGCCGGTGGGTGGGGCTGCCGCCAGACCGCCGCTCTTCACCGAACCATCAGACGCGCCAGCTCAGTCGTCAGACATCTACCGCGGTCTCAACTCTTTCGTTGATCTGCTGTACACACCGCAGCAGATGCGAGACGATGCTCAGTCGGCGCCGGTGGGTGGGGCTGCCGCCAGACCGCCGCTCTTCACCGAACCATCGGACGCGCCGGCTCAGCCGTCAGACATCTACGGCGGTCTTGCGTCATTGGTGCATCTGGATGCGCCCACGCCGTCCGAGTTGCGCGACGATGCTCACTTTGCGCCGGCGCCGGCTGCCAGGGCTCGCTCAGACGCCTACCGCGGTTTTCCATTGGTCGATCTGACTGCGCCTAGGCCGTCCGAATCACGTGACGATGCTAATTCTGTACGCCCGTTTCCGAGCACCTCCGCTAATGCTCAGATCGGGGCTTTAGATCCGACAGTCTCGTCTCACGGCCACGGGCTGGTGCTCGATGACACAGAATGGCTGGGCGACCAGCATATCGACAGGGATTACGGGCTCCAGGATCAGGATTTGCAGAGGAACGATCCGGATCTCGCCGCCCGGACGCGGTTCGTGAATCCCCTCATCGCCCTAAATTATCTGCGCTCTAACGACGATGGCGTCGTGCTAACCGAGTTCCAGCGCATCGTCTATGACGATAATGGTAATGATACAGCCGACTTCCTGTTCCTGCCCGTGATTAATGGCAATCCTGAAGATCCTAATAGCCGCGGCAACCATTGGTCGCTCCTGTTCGTCGATCGCAGCGACCGGGGGCGGCCGGTCGCCTATCACTACGATTCCTACGGCGGACTCAACAACAGAGATGCAGAACATCTCGCAAGAAGGCTGAACCTCCCCCTGGAGCTAGCCGTCATGGCCCAGCAGCAGAACACTTATGATTGCGGCGTCTTTGTCGTGGACGGCACGCGGGAGCTGGTTAGGCGATTGGCGCAAGGACGGGAGCCAGACCTGCGGAATCTCAGCGACGTCGGTGCCAATCGGCAGGCATTGCAGATCCGACTCAGGGGCTGATGTCGCCGTGGGCGGATAGCTCAGGCTGGAGCGGCAACGCCGACGGCCTGGGCCTCGGGCACGAAGGACCGGAATCAGGCCGCCGCCCAGCAACACAGCCCGGCGCAGCCATCCGGCGAGCGCAGTCTGGGGAAGGTATCCACTCGGCGTAGGCCGCAGGGTTACCGCCTGAGCAGTCCAGGGTTCTCTTTGTAGAACCTGATCAGCTCGATGAGGTTTTCGATTCCAAAGTCGGTGAACGCCTGGATGCCGTGTTCTCCGACGCCATAGACCCAGATGACGCCGTCCTCGATCTCCATTTCGTTGGCGCTTATAGCGCGACAATGAGGGGTTCTTCCGCATATTTGGTGCAGCAGCTGGGGTTGGATAGGTTGGGCGGTCGTTCTCAGGCAGCCAGAAGGACGCGTCGACGCAATAGCGGATAGCTTGCCCGGCCATACATTTGTCGTTTGATGGCTTTGATCCTGCTGATCTGGCCTTCGACCGGACTGGTTGTCCAGGGGGTTGTTATTGCCGCTCGGACCGCGTCGATGTCGCGCGCGATGCCGTTGGCGAAGCTCTTGAGCTCGCTGGTGGCTGCTTGTGCGATCCATTTATCGAGCTCGGCGATGTCGCTGCCTCTGAGAAGAGACGCAAACCGCTTCGCTAGCTCTGCTGTCGTGGCGAGTTCCGGAGCTCGCGCAAACAAGTGACCGAGGAACAGCCTGGCGTCAGCATCGATCTGATCCAGATCCCGACTCAAATACCAAGCACAGCGACGACGCGAGGGAGCTTTCCAGGTTGGGTGCGGTTGTGCTGCTCCTCCGGAGCCTGCATGGGCACGCCTGTCAGCGGCCCATCGCGCGACGGTCACCCGACTTCCAGTATAACCCTGTTGCTGAAGCTCGCGCCAAAGCTGCTGGCCCACCTGGCAGCCGGAGGCCCACCGCGCTTCCAGCCATGCCTCAAAGGGCGCGAGAAGATGTGAAGGTATGTGAGGACGCGAATGCTCCGGTTCGCCGCCAGCGGCCAGCCAGCGCTGAACCGTGCGCCTGTCGACGCCGAGCAGTTGGCGATCCCAGATGTCGGGCAACCTTGCTCGCGTAGGCGACAGATTTCATCCCAGCGTTCGCGTCGTGCAGCCTTTCGATCCGCCCGCAATTGTGCAAGGCCGGGCGGGAGCGTGGAACTGCCAGTCTTCGGTCGTTGCACGGACGCCATGATTTGCACGGCGGCGGCTACGTTGTGACGATGGCGGCCGACAGCGTGGCGCAGGGCCCCACCCAGACTGTTGAGCAGGTGCCAGCGGTCCGCCACCTGCACCGCGTTGGGCGCGCCGCAGCGTGCGCCATCAGCATAAAGGCCCGCACGGTCGCGGGCTACGACCTTGATGCCCGGCCAGCGCTTCAGCCAGCGCGCAACACTGTCGGCATTACGATCGGGAAGCAGGTCAAGCACGCAATTGCGCTCCAGATCGCAGATGATCGTTCCATATCGCTGGCCACGACGCCAAGCCCAATCGTCGATGCCGACGACGGTCGGGGCAACGAAATCCGGCAAGGGAGCCGAGTGAACCATTCGGAGCAAGGTGTCGCCGCTGACCGGCATGGCCAGTTTGCGCGACAGGCGCGAGCCGGGCTCTCCGCCGACCGCAAAGCCGATCGCCAGTTGGCTCTCGCCGAGACGGGTTGTGCGTCTTGCTTTCGGCCGCACCGTTGCCGGTAGCCGCTCGGTGAATATCTGACGCGAGCATTGCGGATTCGCGCATCGAAAGCGTCGCGCCTGAAGCCGGATTTCGACCACTCGACCTTGCCATGGCAGATCGGCTAAGCGTCGCACGTAATGGCTGTGGACGCGACCCGTCTGGCAGCCGCAACAGGGACAGAGCGAGACCGCTGACTTCGGCCGAGCCACGAGCACCACCCTGTCCGTCTGGGGAAGGATCTGGACAATCGAAAGCTCGGGAGAAGTCAGCGAGCGGAAGGCATGGAGCAAGGCGAATCACGAGCGTCGACTGCGATTCCAACCTTATGCCCTTATTCGCACCGTCCGTGAATCCCGCACCTTGCACCAAATATGCGGAAGAACCCCTGATTGTCGCCGGAGTCTCACCTTGATCGCCGCCGTGCAGGCGATGTCCCACAGCCAATCTTCGTCTTCGCCGAGTTCTTTCGCGACCTGGGTGATGGTGGTGACGTGATGGACCTTGTTGACGTGCGTGGTCATGCCGCTCGAGCGGAGAGTGCTGATGCCGGCGTCCAATTCCAGGGCAGAAGTTCGTCCAGCCGACGAGCCGGATGGGCGGCAATGCGGGCGAGGATATCGGCGAGCCAGGCCTGCGGGTCGATGCCGTTCATTTTCGCCGTTTATGCCGCCCGCCGAACTATGCCGAACGGATTTGGTATGGCACGCCGTTGTCACGCTGGCACCGTCGATCGCGTGCAGGGCAGCCCCATTCCAATCGGCATAGTCTGGTCGTTCAGAGCGCCTCGAGGAAGGCGACGAGGCGGTCGTTCGGCTGGAAGCGGGTTCGCGCTTGCCGCGCTCGTACGGCTTGAGCTTCGCCAGGGCAGCTTCCTTCAGGGCGAGGTGGGCGTGCAGGTACGTCTGCGTCGTCTCGACCGATTCATGACCGAGCCACAGCGCGATCACGGAGCAGTCGACGCCGGCTTGCAGCAGTTCCATCGCAGCGCTGTGCCTCAGCACGTGCGGTGACACGCTCTTGGCCTTCAAAGACGGGCAACTCTTGTGAGCGACACGAACATGCTTTCCCAGCAGGGACTGGACGCTGTCGGCACTGAGCCGGCCCCCGTGCAGGTTGGGGAACAACGCCGTTGCTCCTTTCCGCAACGGTTCCTTGAGCCATGCCTGGAGCGCACACCGAGCGAGTGTGGTCAGCGGAGTGGTCCGCTCCTTCCGCCCTTTACCGACGCATCGTACGTGTGCACCAGACCCGAGGTGGACGGTATCCCGGTCAAGGCCAGTCAGCTCTGAGAGGCGCAAGCCCGTCTGGGCCGCGACCAGCAGCAAGGTGTGATCGCGGCGACCAAGCCACGTCGTTCGATCGGGCGCGGCGAGAACCGCCTCGATCTCGGGGCGCGTCAGGAAGTGCACCTGTCGCTTGTCGTGGCGTTTACTCGGTATGGCGAGCACGCGCTGGATCAGCGCACTGTGTGCCGGTTCCTCGAAGGACACGAACCTGAAGAAGGATCTGATGGCCGTCAGACGCAGGTTACGCGTCTTCGCGCTGGCGCCGCGCTTTACCTCGAGATCGGTGAGGAACGCGCCGATGAACGTTGCATCCAGATCGGCGAGCGTCAGGGCCGATGGGGACTTCCGCAGCCGCTCCTGTGCGAACATGAACAGCAGCCGGAACGTGTCCCTGTAGGAGGCGATCGTGTTGGCGCTAACATTGCGCTGGTGCATGAGGCGCTCGGTGAAGAAGCGCTCAATCAACGTGGCGACATTGCGGGTGGGCTTCATGGCGTCACCTCCCATCGCCGATCGAGACGCCGCGCCGCTTCTTCCATCAACTCGGGGCAGGCCGAGAGATACCAGTAAGTATCGCGCACGCAGGCGTGGCCGAGGTAAGTGGAGAGAACTGGGAGTTGCTGCTCGACGTCCTTGCCTTCGCGATACGAGTCGAGCAGCGTCCGGATGGCGAAGCGATGACGGAAGTCGTGCACGCGTGGCCCGGTACGATCACCTGGGCGCCGCAGCCCGATCTCTCAGGACAATCGCCAGAAGACGCGATGAACGTACTGGTGCAGCAATCGGCCTCCCTGTTCGGCAACGAAGAAGGTCGAGCCGCAGCGTGATCCGAGCAGCGCATCGCGCCGGTGGGCGTAGTCGCGCAGCGCGGTTCTCGTCGTCGGATGCAATGGCACGAGCCGCGACTTGCCGAACTTGGTCAGCCGGACCGTCAGCACGCCGGCGTCGAGGTCGACGTCATCACGCTCCAGGCCCATCGCCTCGGATATACGTATGCCTGTCACCGCGATCAGCCCGAACAAGGTATGGTAGGTCCATCGGCGCAGCCCGTCCGCTGGCGGCAGAGCCAGCGCTGCCGTCAGCAACGCATCGATCTCCGCGTCGCTGTAGACATAGGGCTTGGCGCGCTTCCATCCGGGCAGCATGCCGACGGGCGACACCTCCGTTCTCGGATCGAAGTTAGCGACATGGCGCGCGAACCCGCGCACGTCGCTCTCGTGCCTCAGCAACTGTCCGATCTCCGACAAGGTCGCCCCAGATCGGAGAAGCTCTGTAGCGAGACTATGTCGGAAGATATGGGCGCCGCGGTGGGCGCAACCTTCGATTCCAACGCGATCGAGAGCGGCCTTGGCGATCATGGTGATCGCGCATCCCGAAGCAAAGCCGACGTGTGGCGCGAGTGTGCGGACGAACAGCCGTCGGCACGACGACTTTGGGCGGCCATTGCGCAGATATGCAACGATAGCCGCGCCAACGTCTGGCGGTATCGGCATTCGTGCGCGCTGTCGGCCCTTGGCGCGAACGAGTATCTCGCTGGCGCGCCAGTCGATATCGTCGAGGGTGAGCGTCGCAACCTCGTCGGCCCGCAGGCCGAGCTTGGCCAGCAACAACAGAATGGCGTAGTCGCGCCGTCCCATCACCGTCTCTCGGTCGCAACCGTCGAGAGCCTTCCGCACCTGAGCGGCAGGCAGATGGGTCGGTAGAGTTGCGAGCTTCCATCGGCGCATCGATGGAACGCAATCCGCCAACGAGCGCGAGTTCAGCCTCCGATGGTGGAGGTAGCGGAGAAAGGCACGTAACGACCAGCACATCGCCTTGCCTGTTCCCGGGCTCCAATCCTGGGCGTGGCGTTCAACGTAGCGGATCGCGTCCTCTTGGCTGATCTTGCACAGGGGGCCGGGCCGCCGGAGCACACCTCGTGCAGGAACCTGCGGATGACTGGGAGATGGCGGACGATGGACCTCGGGGCCAAGCCGCGCTCTGATCGCAGGTAGGAACTCCTTGAAGATCCGTTCGTGCGGGGTGAGAGGCGGTAGCACCAACGGCGCGATCGCGCCTTCCTCGCGCAGCACCGACAGCCATCGCTTGAGCGCAGCTCGGTCACCGGCTTGGATAGACTGCCTCCCGCCTCGATGTCGGAGGTACTGCTCAACGACCTGCTCATCGAGATCGACCAGCTTGTAGCGACGGCCCGCGATCCAGCTCAGGAGCCCGCCAACCACGTTGAGGCAACGCCACGTGCCGTGCCAAACGATCCTCTGTTCGACGAGACGAGCGGCGTAGCGCTCGACGAACTGTCCGTGCGGCCCGGCTCTGAGACGCCGGTACAGCCGGCTTCTGCCCAAGTACTCTTCAACTTCCATCTTCCTGTTCTCCGCTGTTGAAAGCGGAGGCATAGAACGAACTATGCCGAACCGACCAAACGCCGGTCAGCGAGAAATCTGGGGAAAACGACCCGACTCGGCATAGTTCGGCGGGCGGCATAAACGTGCTTGGACGAACCCGCTCCGCGGGAGGGTATCCGCGTTGAGCGCGGCGTATCCCCCTTGAAGCCAGCCCGTGTCTCTGACTGACCTCGGCACCCCGCACAGCGACGTAATCCACACGATTTCAGAAGCGCTTGCCCCTGACAAGATGGTGTTGCTGCCCGCGGGTAGCGTCCCTCTTGTCAAGGAGTTCGCTATGACCTCGCTTCGGTTACGCATGATGGAAGACATGCAGGTCCGCAACCTGTCGCGACACACGCAGGATTCGTATTTGCTGCAAGTTTCGCAGTTCGCCCGGCATTTCGCTAAATCGCCGGCTTTGCTCGGGCCGGAGGATATCCACGCCTACCAGGTCTATTTGACGAACGAGAAGAAGCTGGCGCCACGCTCGGTGCAAGTGACCGTCGCGGCGCTTCGATTTCTCTACCGCGTCACGCTCGGCCTCGATTGGGATTTCGACCGGATCATTCCGTGCCCAAAGGCGCCAAAGACATTGGCCGTCATTCTCAGCCCCGAGGAGGTGCTGCACTTCCTTGGCTGCATCGAGAGCTTCAAACACCAGGCGATCCTGACGACATGCTATGCCGCCGGCCTACGTATTTCCGAGGCGACCCGGCTGAAGCCCGAGGCTATCGATCGCCAGCGCATGGTGTTGCGCGTCGAGCAGGGCAAGGGACAGAAAGACCGCTACGTCATGCTGTCGGCCAGGTTACTGGAGGTGCTGACGGACTATTGGCGCGCCGTGCGACCAACCGGAACATGGATGTTTCCCGGTGCCGTTGCTGGAGAACCGATATCGACAAGCGCCGTGGATGCCACCTGCCGCCAGGCACATCGGATGTCGAAACTCTCCAAGCCGGTAACACCTCATTCCCTGCGGCACGCATTTGCGGTGCACCTGCTCCCCGCGGGTCACTTCAAATTCCTCCGGGTGTGGTCAGTCAAATTCCTCCACCCGCGAGGCAGGACAAGGGACTGTTAGTTTGAGTTTGTTTCCCGGGCAAGAGCTTCAGCGGCTTCTTTGAGGCGATAGCTGCGTCCGTCGAACTCAAGCAGATGGCAATGATGCATAAGGCGATCGAGGATCGTCGTGCTCATAGTGTTGTCCCCAAGGTATGCCCCCAATCCTGCACGACGCGATTGGAGGTGACGATGACGCTGCGGCGCAGTTTGTAGCGCTGATGGATCAGGGTCTGCAGCAAAGTGCCGGCGTCGTCGGGGATGGCGCGTGCGAGGAATAGATCGTCCAGCACGAGGAGATCGCAGTCGATGATGGTTCGCAGCCGGACCTCGCGTTGTGCCGGAGAGTTCAGGGCGTAGCGGTGGAAGAAGTCGTCGGTCTCAAGATACTGGACCTTGTGGCTTTGCAGGATCGCCTGATAGGCAATCGCCTTGGCGATGTGCGACTTCCCGGTGCCAGGTTTGCCGACAAGCAGAGCGTTCTCGCCAGCGGCAATGAACGCCAGGGTGTGGAGCTGGAAGCAGGTCTGACGTGGCAGTTTGGGATTGAAGGACCAGTCGAACTCGGCGAGCGTCAGCTTTTCGTCGAGCCCGGATTGCTGGTATCGCCGCTCGATAAGACGGGACTGACGACGGTCCAGTTCATCCTGCAGGATAAGGGAGAAGGTCTCGAGGAAGGGCTGGTTGGCGCCCTGCGCCTGGAGCACGCGCGTCTGCAGCGTGTCGCGGACACCCGACAGGCGCAGCTGTCGTAGGCAACGCTCAATTTCCGGCATGGTCATCATGTGGCTAGGTCTCCAGTTTAAGGTGAGAAGGTGCAGCGGGAGCGCTCGTGGCGCCGGAGCTGGCCGGGGTTGCGCAGGCGACACGAGCGCGGATTGCCGTGGCGTGATCGTCGTGAGCCTCGGCCTGCCGACCATTATCGTCGGCGTCGCGCCGCACAGCGCGGCTGAAGAGGTCGCCGTATTCCGCGGGGGTACGGATCAGCGGATGATCCTGGGTGAGCGGCGATGCCGGCTGTGGCGTCACTCCAACCTGCTCAATCGCCTGTTCGAACAACCGCTCGACGGTCGCACGCACGTGCTTGTAGCGGTAGATGCGGTTGTCGATGGCGTGCGCGCAGGCCTGCTCGACCAGCCGCGCCGGATACTTCCGGCCCAGCCCGACAATGCCCCACATCGCGCGCTGTCCGGGGCGCCCTTCGGTGTCGAACACCTGCTGGCACAAGGCCCTGGTCTGCGGTCCGATGCGCTCGGCGCTCGCCAGCAGCACGGCGGTTTGCCGCGACGGGTTGAACGGCCGTTCGCTGGTCGGCAGGACGACAGAACCGGGGTGCGCCATCCGGGAATGAACACGCAGCAGCGCACGGGTGTGGCGATCACGGATCTCGATCGTGGTGGTGTAGATGCGCACGACGACCTGGCTGCCGATCGGCGCGGGCCGCGCGGCGTAATAGCTGTTGTCGACGCGTACGGTGGTGTCGTCGCAGACAGTCCGGACGACTTCGGTGAAGATGCGGAAGGGAGCGACAGGCAGCGGCCGCAGGTGCGGCTTCTCTTCCTGGAACATCGCCTCGACCTGACGGCGCGTGCTGCCGTGGATGCGCTTGGAGGCCCAATTCTCCTCCCAGTGCCTCAAGAACTCGTTTTGCGCCTCCAGCGTCTCGAAGCGCCGTCCGGCCAGCGCAGTGCCCTGGGTATGTTGAATCGCATTCTCGACGCATCCTTTCCGATTTGGATCGGCCACGCGCGCGGGATCGGCGACCACGGCGTAATGAGCCAGCATCGCGCTGTAAATCGGGTTGAGCTGGGGCTCGTACAAATCCGGCTTGAGGACGCCTTCCTTCAGGTTGTCGAGCACGACATAGCTGGGGACCCCGCCAAAATACCGGAACGCCTCTTCGTGGAGCTGCGCCCAGACGTGTGGCTGGACTTCCAGACTACCCGCCGGAAGCTGCGCCGCGAGTAGCGTAGCGTCATCACAAACAGGCGGGGACGGCGGTACCGGCCGCTCCTGGGATCAATCGTCAGAGCGCCCTCGCCATAGTCGACCTGGGCCTCCTCGCCAGGCAGGAACTCAAGACGATCAAACTGCTCAGGATCAGCGTGCCGCAACCGGCGCACAAACCGCTTGACGCTCTGATAGCTGGACGGAAAGCCAAATCGATCGACCAGGTCCTGGTAAATCGCCTGCGCATTCCGCTTCAGGCGGACCTGTTCTTCGATCCATGCCCGATGCGGTTCGCAGGCCGAGCGGGCCAGGCTGCAGGCGGCTGTCGCTTCCGACACCCCAAAAGCCGGTGGTCGGGGTGGGGGAATTTGGTCGTCCGCGCTCACCGTGCCGGTGGTCACTTCCCCGGGGAATTTGCCTCCGCACCAGCCCGCAGCGCCCGGTAACGCCGGATCGTCTTGCGATCGACCCCCGTCCGCCTGTGGATCTCGCGCTGGCTGGTGTTGTGATCAAGTAATGTAAGTACGGTGCTTTGCAGATGTCGCTTCAAGACGTTCAACTCCCCGGCCCCTTGCTGGCTAAAGGGGTCGAACATAAACGTCCTGCCTGACCGGCTACTGCTGTTCAGCGGCGCTGACGGCGATCATCAGGTGGGGGAGTTTCAAGTGACCATACCCGGGGGATTTTGACCGACCCACGGGGCCTGCTCGAAGCTGGAACCGATCTCCGCACCATCCAGCTCCTGCTCGGCCATCGCAGCCTGTCAACGACCGCTCAATATCTGCGGATCGCCACCAACAAGGTTTGCGCAGCGACGAGCCCGCTTGAACTGCTGCCGCGTCCGATCCCCAAGGCTTCCTCGCCACCACCCGAACATTTCTGACGGCCAGTCTCATGGCCCGCTCAAGTCCGGAGGTCGCGGATATTCCGTCGCTACGGCGCTGCCTGACGAGAGCAGCACTGGGCCTCGCTATCGACCGAACGACGCGCAGCTATGACTGCCGTCGAGCGCTGCCGAACTTCAGCGCCCGGAGGCCATGTCGAACAGTGCGACCGCTGCGGTGAACGACGGATCGCTTACAACAGCTGCCGTTCCCGCAGTTGCCCCAAGTGCCAGTGGCTCGCCCGAGCGGAATGGATCGAGGCTCGGCGGGAGGAGCTTCTCGATACGCAGTATTTCCACGTCGTCTTCACCGTTCCCGACGAGATCGCCGCGATTGCCTTCCAGAATGCCAGCACGGTCTACAAGATCCTGTTCCACGCGGCCGCCGAGACGTTGCGCACCATCGCTGCCGATCGGCGACACCTCGGCGCGGAGATCGGGTTTTTCGCGGTGCTTCACACCTGGGGGCAGAATCTTAGCCATCATCCCCACCTCCACTGCGTCGTGCCCGGCGGCGGGCTTTCGCCGGACGGGAGCCGCTGGATCGCGTGCCGTCCCGGCTTCTTCTTACCCGTCGCCGTGCTCTCCCGACTCTTCCGGCGATTATTTCTCGAAGGCCTGCAAAGGGCATTCGAGGCCGGTGAGTTGCGATTCTTTTCATCATTGGAACGGCTGCGCGATCTCGTCGCATTCCGGCGCTATCTGGATCCCGCCCGCCAGGTCAACTGGGTGGTATATGCCAAGCCACCCTTCGCGGGCGCTGAGCAGGTTCTGGAATATGTCGGACGCTACACACACCGGGTGGCAATCGCCAACAACCGGATCGTCGATATCGAGGATGGCAAGGTACGCTTCCGGTGGAAGGACTATCGCAACGAGAACCGACAAAAGGTGATGACGCTCGACGCCGGGGAGTTCATCCGGCGTTTCCTCGTCCATGTCTTGCCCGAGGGATTTCAGCGCATCCGCTATTACGGTTTCATGGGCAACCGCTACCGCAAGCAAAAGCTCGCCCGCTGCCGCGAACTCCTCGGAATGCAGCACTCCGATACTCCGGTGAATCCGAAGGAAGGGCGCGATTATCGCGACAAGGTCGAGGAGCTGACCGGGGTTTCCCTGCGGGAATGTCCCTCTTGCCGTCAAGGGCAGATGGTGTGCATCGAGGTGCTCCCGCCCATTGCGTCACAAGACCCACCTCTTCTGGACACCTCATGACGGTCGGGCTTTTCCAATCATTGATCATCGTTCTCTCCGTCTGCCAAGGCAGACAGCAGGCATCCTATTGTCATGCCTCCGACATCGAGCCCTCGAGGCGCAGGCGTCGCCGGTCTTTCCGTCCGCGAGATCATATCTCGATTAGAATTCTTCGCCATGAAGGCCGCATCGAGTATGTTCCGAAGCCTCAGCGACGGCACTGTCCGTGGGGATGCCGCATCCAATTTCCATAGCGGCACCGCCGAGCTAGGCGGCTTCGTCCAACACGTTTTTAGCTTACCGGCGCACTCAAAGCAGCGCACTTTGAAGCTTCGTGCCGCGCCGCCAATCTAAAAACGCTCTCTACTATGCCGCACTCGGCATAGGCAAGTGACGATGAGGCTGTACATGGCTGCGGCGCGCCGCCCTCCGCGATCAGATCCGCAGAACAGCCAGGACTTCCGTCCAAGAGCGATGCCTCGCAAGCCCCGTTCGGCGGCATTGTTGGAGAGACACACGCGTCCATCTTCCAGGAACAGCGTGAAGCTCGCCCAGCGCTTCAGGATATAGTTGAACGCCTTGGCCAGGTCGTGCCCACGGGAGAGCTTGGCGAGCTGTTCCCGCATGTAGACCTGAAGATCATCGACCAAGGGACGGCTCAGCGTCTGCCGCACCTGAACACGCTCCTCCGCACTCCTGCCATTGATGGAGCGTTCGATCTCGAACAGCGCATCGATCCGGCGCACGACCTCGACCGCGATGGGCGAGAGTGGGATCTCCTTTTTGCCGGCAGCCTTGCGCCGCGCATTCTCTTCGATGTCGGCCATGGCGAAGAACGGACGCCTTCCATGCGACCAGCAGGCAGCCTCCCGGATCGGTCCGGGCTGGCGTCCCGCCAGATAGAGTTGGTTGTACCCGTCATAGGCGTCGGCCTGCAGGATGCCGGCATCTCGGGCCAGATGCCCCTGGGGATGCTCGCCCTTGCGGTCGCGGGAGTAATAGAACATCGCCTCGGCGGGCCGGCTCCACCAAATGGCTTGTCGTCCCGCACGTAGATCCAGCACCGCCCCGTGTCGGTCTCACCCTTAGCCAGCACCGGCACGGTCGTATCGTCGGAACGCTCGGCCGCCATGCATGGGCCTCAAGGCGGCGCAGCAACGGATCTAGCGAGGCACAGACCGCCCCAACGGCATCCGCCATGGTCGACAGTGCGATCGGCACGCCTTCCAGAGCGTAGCGCTCGGCCTGGCGGTTCAACGGCTGATGTTGGCCGAACTTCTCGAACATGATCATGGCCAGGAGGCTCGGGCCAGCCCATCCCCTGGCGATGGCATGGAATGGGGCCGGCGCCTGGCTGATCTTCTCGCAGTCGCGGCAGGAGAACTTCTCCCGATCCGTCTCGATCACCTTCCACTGGCGCGGCACCACTTCCAGCGTGCGGGTCACATCCTCGTCGAGCTTGCGAAGGCGATTGCTGCCGCAGCATTCACAAGCCGTAGGCCCATCGATCACCAGTTCCCGGGGCAGATGCTCAGGGAAGGTCCGGCGCTCGGCACGCTGGCGCGCAAATCCACGAACCGTCGTCGTCTTCGCCACGGCCCGTTCCGCCGCAAGCTCGTCCTCGGTGGCGTCGGCTTCCAGCTCTTCGAACGTCAGCGCCAACTGCTCGATCAGCCGCGCTGAACGCTCTGACCGTTGCCCATAGATCTGATGTTTTAGCTTGGCGATCTGCAGCTTCTGCTGAATCCGCACCTGAGTTGGCAACCGCAGAGCACGTACCGGCTTTCCGCGGGCACTTTGAATGCACATGTCAAGAGTATAACCGGGACAAGGGCGCTGGTGGCAGCGTCGGGGTAGCACTGTGTGAGCTGCGGAACTCGTCGGTTGGGCTAAGCGATGAAGATCGCGCACGGTACCCGACCATTGCCGATCCCTAAGTACGGTGCTGATAGGCTCGAGGCGGGACGACGAGATGCTGGGCAGCGCCTCGTTGGCAAGAGGAGCTTTCTGCCGGTACGCCACGACCAGGATGTGCATCTGAGGCTAATGGACGACCAACATCCATCTGCAGCCAGCTAAGCTCAGCCGACGCCTGTTCAATGCGCACGGAAAGCAGCCTCTTTACTCGGAGGATGCGTCCCCCTGTCTCGGGGCCGAGGCCCCAATCAATGGCAGTGCTGTAAAACGCAACGGTAATAATTCCGTAGGTGTTCTTCGCAGCTTCGGCGTTCAGAAAGATCAAAGGGCGATGGCTGTGTGGCTCAACGAGGAGCCGCACAGCGATGATCGCGCAATCGGGCCGGGTAGCGCTCACCCGCGCCCCGGGGAACCGCGCCAAGCTCGCACGAGTCGCTGGAGCAAGCTATGGTCCATTAACAAGTCCAATACCGAAGCTATGTGGACGGGCTCCTAGCGCGGGATTGCCCCCGGCATCTACATTGTCGGGTGATGAATGAGCCGAACGTCGTTGGGCCCTCCCGGCCCCAGGAGGGCGGTGTAGAGCTCGCCGCGAATGTCGTATTGCTTTACCGGCTGCGCCGCGTCCGGCAAGAGGCCCCAGCGGCCGAGCATCGAGAGCATCGTGTGCGAGGCGGGTTGGGTGCCGTGCGAAAAATTCTCGGGAACGGCGAATGATGCAGCATAAACCTCGCGGGCCGCCGGGGACGTCCTCTCAGCCCTGGAGGACGCCGGAGCGGCATGCTCCATCGAACGTCCAAGCAGCGCTGGTGAGGCTCGATTTGCTGGCTGCGCGCTGGGCTGCGGAACGTTTTCCGGTCGAGATTCGAGAGGAATGGCAGGGCCTGGCGGATTGAGTGGGGTGCTTCGCCTCATCGCCGCGGCGGGCACGAACAGCGCCGTGTAGCGGTCATTGTGAACGATAAAACTGTTGGGTCGGCTGTCCTGGCTCGGCGGAACGTTGCTACGGTCAAGCGCAGCGGACGCGTGCTGGTCGCCCTGCCGGAAATTCAAGGGAATAACGGCCGAGCCCGAATCCAGCCCTTGGTGATGACCCTCGGTTGGCTCGAGAGACGCCGATGGGCCGGCGTTTCCCACCATCGCCCACAGCAGATCCTGATCGTAGCCTTCTGCAGGAATGACGAGCGGACCGCTGGCCTGAAACGGTGCGCCGGCGTCTTCCATCAGGTCGCGAACGACTGAACTGCCGGGCTCGCTCAGCTGGCGTCCGATGGCATCCCCTTCCGTATTTAGTGTTCTTTGTCTCTTCGCAGGCCTCAACTCACCGGTGTAATCCTCACCCATGAGGACCTCGTGACTTGAAAAGGGAGCGCTCCCGGTCAGCTCGTTCCGAGCCGGTTGGTAGCCGTCGCTCCAGTCGAACCGGCGAACGGCTTTGCCGCGATCCGGTCCCTGGTGATCGCGCGCGGTTGGGAGAGACGATGTTAGGGTCGGTTCGCTCATCATCCCCGGCAGCGGGTTCTGATCGTGACCTTCCGCAGGCAGCTCTTTCGGCCAAGTCCAAGCTTCCCGCGGCGCGCTGTGCTGGGCAGCGGTGTCCCCGAGGTGCCTGGTGACGGCGTCTTCGGGATGAGGACCGTGGGCCCCCTGGTACCCAAGTTCCAAAGCCTCGATGAGGCTACGCTCTTCCTCAGACAGAGGAAGATAGTAGCGATCTGAAGAACCAGGAATCTCTGCAACGACAGGGGCATCAAGCTGCGGCACTTCATCCAAGTACGGCTCAAACTCCGCTTGCTGCTGTTGCGGTTGTGACACTGCGGCGTGGTCACGGTCGAATGGGTTGATGCTGTTAAATGGGTCCATGTCAACTCCCCGGGTTTGAGTCGGTTGGCAATGCCGAGCCGATAGTGTCGCTCTCTCTCACTCTATTAGGACCAGCTGTCGACAAGCTGACGCGCTTAGAGACTTACCGGATTGTGATCTCAGATCAGTCATTTCGCCGCTCCTGACCGCGACTGGTGAGGAAGCGGAGCGGGCGGTATGGCTTTGCGTGTTCGGGACGAGCTCAACGCCCTCGGCACTCTGACGACGCCACGATCTCGGCAACTAATTGGGGCTCTTCGTCAACCCAACTTCGACGCCATCTCGATCAACTTTCATCATAAATCTTACGGTTTGTGGCGACAACGGTTCCTTGGCTCACACACTCGGTTGCCGCACCGCGGCGGATCCTCTCGATCGGATTGTAGTTCTCAGCTGGCTCTGGTGCTCGGCAGGAAAGTCTTAGAAAGCCGCTAGGCCCTAGATTGGCGACCCTTGTCAGGTAATCAACGTCGCGCGCATGTTTGGCGCGGCTCTCGGCGAAGGTATCAAGTGCATGCTCCGCGACCGCTCGCCTTGGCGCCATTGAGATCCTGCATGGGCTTCTTCTTGCCGTTCCGAGCCCCCTCGGGATGTCTTTGAGCACGTCGACGGCCTTTTGCTGCCAGCGCTCGTATTCCCTCTGCGATTGGTTATTCAGGCCCAGAATCACTGAAGGTGAAAGGTTCGTTGCATCCTTTCCGGCAGGGCCGAAAGCGCCTCCTGGATCGCCTGTCGACAGGAATTTGTAGCGGTGCATGATCAACCGCAGACGGCTGACCGAAGGGCAGGATGTTGATCGTCTCCTTCGATCGTATCGGCTCCCTGGAGAAGTTCTCGCAGGTTCGTCATCCGCGTGGACACGCTGCCCTCTCTGAGCGCGTCATTACCCTTCCTGTGTAGCTCCCGTATTCTTTGTATTCACCCCCGGTCCCATTCAAGACCTCTATGTGCAGAACCCGACAGCAATTGCAATCGAGGCGATCTGAATCGCAAAGAGATGATTGTCTGAACCAAGCTCGCGAGTTCTGGCATGTCGATTGCTAGGAAGTGCCTGCTACATCATGCCACCAACTAGACGCAGAGGCCGAGACAGATCCAACTTGCCGTCCAACCAATTCTCTAGCAGACAAGCGGCGCTGTTAACTGCCGCTCCGCCAACGGAGCCCGGTCATGCTGATCGACACATCCAAAATCTTCGACTCCATTCGCATCAACAAGAAGGAAGCGCAAGAGCGCCAGACCGCGGCGCTATGCGAATGGCCTGGTTGCCAGAACAAAGCTACCCATCCGGCGCCCAAGGGCCGCGACAATGAGCGTGAATATTGGCACTTCTGCATCGACCATGTTCGCGAATACAATAAATCCTACAATTTCTTCTCGGGCATGGACGCGGAAGCGGTCGCGCGCTACCAGAACGACGCGCTGACCGGCCATCGTCCGACCTGGAAGATGGGCGAGAACATCAGCACCAGCGAAATGACCGGCAGCGCGGCCGATTTCGAGAACGACTGGCATGCCCTCTGCACGCTCCTCGAGCTGAACGGACGCGCCGGTGCGCGCCCCCGCGCGAAGGCCAAGCCTGAGGCGCGCAAGATTTTAAATGCCGAGCGGAAAGCGTTGCAGGTGATGGGCTTGAATGCCAATGCGACGCTCGGCGATATCAAGGCGAAGTACAAGGCGATGGTCAAGCAGCACCATCCAGATGCCAATGGCGGCGACCGCTCCACGGAGGATCGCCTGGTCGAGATCATCAAGGCCTACCATTATCTCAAGACGGTAGTGCGCGATAGCTAGCCCGGATATCTCAGTGGGGCTCAATGGCGCATCAGCCGTGGAGGACGGAACCACCCAGACATTACTCGCTTTGCTCTGGTTCGCTGGCCGTTAATTCCCTGGCTAACGCGTTCGGCCGAGGATGGCGAACAATCGACATCTTGAGCGGTTCGTCTCATTTCGCCCTGACCTGTCCGTGAGTATTTCCTCCAGAAGGAGTTAGAGTGCGGCCTGAAGAAGGACGGGCAAATGAAGCGAGCAAGGTTCACGGAAGAGATGGGGTATTCGGTCCCGATCGCCTGGCCTATGTGCCGCGCAGCACGTTTTGACTGACGATCATGGACCAATTCCATTCAAGGAGGAAAAGCCATGATCTACGTTGGCCTCGACGTTTCGCTGAATTCCGTTGCGGTATGTGCGGTGGACGAGACCGGAAAGCTTATCCGGGAGGGAACGACGTTGGCGGATGCGCCATCGATTGTGCAGTATCTCGAACCATGGGCTGATCAAGTTGAACGGGTGGGCCTTGAGGCAGGACCGACGTCAGAATGGCTGACCGCAAATCTAATCGAACTGGGGCTGCCGGCCATCAGTTTGGAAGCCCGCCAAGTTAAAGGCGGCGCTTTCGGCCATGCCGGTGAAGACCGATCGGAATGACGCCCGTGGGATCGCGCAGGTGGTGAGAACGGGATGGTTCAAGCCTGTTCACGTCAAGAGCATCGGCAGCCAAAGGGCGCGGACGCTGGCCGCGGCTCGCAAGCATATCGTTCGCTCCATCGCTGCCGCAGAGCAAGTCATCCGCGGACTTCTGCGTCCGCTCGGTCTCAAAGTCGGAATCGTCTCGCGGACTCTGTTCGCGACGAGAGTTCGTGAGTTGGTCGGCGATGACGCCTTGCTCGAGGCGATCATGAATCCGCTGCTTGCCGGACGCGAAGCGCTGATGCGGGAGTACGCCCGACTACATCGCCTGGTTCTGAAGACCGTGCGCAGTGACCCGGCTTGTCGGCTCTTGATGACGATGCCGGGGATCGGCCCAGTCTCTGCGTTGACCTTCCGCTCCACTGTGGACGATCCCAGGCGATTCCTGCATTCCCAATCCGTCGGCGCCTATCTCGGGTTGACGCCCCGACGATACCAATCTGGCGAGGTTGATCGGGTGGGACGGCTCACAAAAGTCGGAGATGGAGAGACGCGCACAGCCCTGTTCGAAGCTGCCAACGTCGTTCTCAGGCCATCAACCCGATGGTCTCCGATGAAGGCCTGGGCGGTGCGTGTTGCCCACCGGCAAGGAAGCAAGCGTGCGAAGGTCGCGCTGGCCAGAGAGATGGCTGTCATCCTTCACCGAATGTGGGTTGATGGAACCGAATTCCGATGGACGGCGGTGGCGTAAGAACGCCATCGCCATCCCAAGAGACGCCCGTCGCGGGGCGTGGGGATGGTCGAGTTCGTATGATCTGTCGTGGCATCCGCCCTCCAGGTCGGGTGACTACGCCGAAGAGCTTGAACCGACCATTCAACCGAATCCCATCGTGTGGCGGCTTTGCCGACCACGAACAGAAGCAAGGTACCCGCGGCACGTGCTCTTAAGGGATTGACAGAAGCAGACCGAATACAGAAGCAGATTATCGCGGTGTTGAAGGAGCATGAGGCCGGGGCTAAGACGGCTGACCTCGCTCGCAAGCACGGGATCTCCGAAGCGACGATCAACAATTGGAAGGCCAAATTTGGCGGCATGGATGTCTCCGAGGCCAAGCGGCTGAGGCATTGGAGGAGGAGAACGCGAAGCTGAAGAAGCTGCTTGCCGAGCAGATGCTCGATGCGGCAGCGCTTCGCGAGCTCCTTTCAAAAAATGTATGACCCGCCCCGCCCGTGCAAGGGTCGTTTCGATCAGGACGATGCAGTCTGCACAAATGTATCCGGCCTCTTGCAAGTGGGCCGCTGTTGCGGCCAGGCCATGATGAGATCCGCGCGTGCCGTTCCCAGATAAATGGTCCGGGCTCAAAACCCGCTTTTTTGCACAGGGCTTACGGCGCGCCGATCGACTGTCTCGTCATCACTTTCACGAGCCTCGCAGTCTGGAATAAACGGGATCAGCTAAAGGCCGGATCCCGCCGTTCGTAGCTTGCGCCGGGCTTAGTCATCACTACCCACGCGATCCGCGCAATCTTTGCCGCCAGGGCGACGGTGACCTTGTTAGTGTGCATGCGTGCCTGAAGTCCCAGGCGCGAAGGTGATATCGCGAGCGATCAAGGTGTGTCACGCAGGAGCGGGCGCCGTGGATGATCATCCGGCGCAGATATCGGTTGCCGCGCTTGCTTGTCCCCAGCAGCTTCGTTTTGCCTCCCGTAGAGTATTCTCTGGGAACAAGACCCAGCCAAGCTGCCATATCGCGGGCCTTTTTGAACTGTCGGGCAGATCCAGCTGCTGCCAAAAAGCGCCGTCGCCGCGAGGGGACCAATGCCCGGGATAGTCATTAATCGACGTGCGGTATCGCTTTGAGAGGCAATCGCCTCAATCTCGCGGTTGACTTCAGCAATCCGCAGCTCCAGCTGCCGCAGCTCGTCGAATGTAGATGCAAGAATGCGACGCATGGCCGACGTTAGATCATTCGATTCATCTGCCAAAACCCTCGGCAGATCTGCCTTGCACTTGCCGGCGCCCTGGTGAATAGCGATCCCATATTCCAGGCAAAAAGCCGGCATCTGATTTATGAGACACGTCCGTTGCGAAATCATCCTATCGCGAACACGATGCAGCGCTTGTAGGTCAATGTGTCAGGCGACCGTATCTCGACGAAGCGCATTGTTGGTCGCGTCACTGCTTCCGCGATCGCTGCGGCATCGATGATGTCACTTTTGTTGGACTTTACATAAGGCTTGACGAATTGAGCCGGAATAATGCGGACGGTATGCCCCATCGCGGCGATCTTGCGTGCCAACCATTGCGAGCCGGAGCAGGCTTCCATCCCCACCAGAGCCGGCCCGGCGCGTTCGAAGAACTGCAAGAGTGTAGCTCGCCGAAACGTCGCCTTCTGGATCGAACCTATCTCAAAATTGAAGATCAGCGTCGATCGGCTATAAAGGAAAGATGATTCGGCTGACGGACGAGCAATGGGAGCGCATCCGGCAACACTTTCCGGAAGAGCACCTTGCCGACGGCCGGCCGGGCCGGAAGCCGATTGCGACGCGTCAAGTTCTCGAAGCCGCTCTTTGGATTTTGAACACGGGTGCGCAGTGGCACATGCTGCCGCAGTGCTATCCGAACTATAAGACCGTACATCGTCGCTTTCAGAACTGGTGTCGCAATGACGTGCTGCGACGCGTTCTGACCGATATCGCCAACGAACTTCGCGAGAAAGGCTTGCTCGACGAAGAGGAGTGTTTCATCGACGCGACCTTTGCGATGGCCAAAGGCGGCGGTGCAGAGATCGGCCCAACGAGGCGCGGAAAGGGCTTAAAAATCATGGCGATTGTGGATCGCCACGGTTTGCCGCTTTCAGTGAGCACGCATGCCGCGAACCATCACGAAGTGCGCTTGGTACAGCTCTGCTTCGACTTCTACATGATCGAGGCCAAGCCAGAGAACCTGATCGGCGACCGCGCCTATGACAGCGATGCGCTCGACGATGAACTGCGGTCACAAGGCATCGAGATGATCGCGCCACATCGTTCAAACCGAGTGAGGTCGCTCACCCAGGACGGCCGCAGGCTCCGTCGTTATACTCGGCGTTGGCTGGTCGAACGCTTCTTCGCCTGGATACAGTGGCGGCGGCGCCTGCTGGTCCGCTGGGAGTTCTATCCGCAAAACTTCCTCGGCTTCGTCCAGCTCGCTTGCCTGCTGATCCTATTTCGACAATTTTGAGATAGGTTCTCGGCATTCCGGCGGCGTCGAGCCCAACGACGTGGAAAAGGTTCTTGCCAATATCGATCCCAAACACCGTTGCCGGCCTGGGTTTGTTCCGTGTCCTCATTGCTTCCTCCTTTTAAAGGCCAACTCAGTCTGACCGAGAGGATGGGGCGGGTCATCCCATTAATGGTAGGGCCCGCCGCCGAGCGCGCTGCGGTCGCGCATCTGCAGGCTGTCATGAGCCTGTCGGAACGGCGGGCCTGCTCGATCGTGGGCGCGGATCGGAAGATGATCCGCTATCGCTCCAGCCGTCCTCCGGACGCGGCTCTTCGTGGCCGGCTGCGTGACCTCGCCAACGAGCGGCGACGTTTTGGCTACCGCCGGCTGTTCGTCCTGCTGCGCCGGGAGGGCGAGCCGTCGGGGATCAATCGGATCTACCTGCTTTATCGCGAGGAAGGGCTCACCGTCCGCAAGCGGCGGGCTCGCCGCAAGGCCGTGGGGACCCGAGCCCCGATCCTGGTCGAGGCGAGGCCCCACGCGCGCTGGTCGCTGGACTTCTCAAGGCCGGGCTAGCCAACCGACACGGATGTTGTAGACAAGCCCTATGTCGCGGAAGCCTTGCTGTGTCGGGATCGTGGCTTTGCCCGCCACCGGGACGTGAACCTCGTGTACTCCTTCTCGGCGGATTCCACGCGTGCTCGTTCCTCAGCCCTCTTCGCGGGGATGTTGTAATCATAGGCCGATCCACGCTTGGCATGGCTGGTGGGTAATCCAGCGCGCAGTTCGATGCTCCGGAACTTGCGCGCCAGCAGGGCCGGCCTGGTCCAGATGTAGTCAGTGCTCTTGGTCAGCATATGCCAGATGATCATCGCCAGCTTCCGCGCCGTCGCGACTGCCGCGATGTGCTTGCCGCGTCGTGAAGCCACGCGCTGGAAGAATGCACGCAGCGGTCCCGGCGAACGGGCTACAGCCCATGCTGCTTCGACGAGCATTCCGCGAGCTTGGCCGCGGCCCTGCTTGGTGATCCTGCCATGGTAGGCGGAGCTCTCGCCAGACTGCCTTACGCTCGGGTTTAGCCCCAGGTAGCTCACCAGCCTGGTCGGATCGGCAAAGCGCCGAACGTCGCCGACGGCCCGAAGCCACCGTCATGTCCACACCCGGGAGCGTCATCAGCCGCCGAATGATCGGATCGGACATCGCTTCACGCGCGATATCCGCCTCGACCTCCTTCAACGAACCCTGGATCAGGTCGATCTGCGCCAGGTGCCGCTCGATTGCGGCACGCTCGTCGGCAGGTACAATCTGGGCGGCGATCCACCTGCGACCGCTGATCCCTACAAGGTTGAGGTGTGACAGGGCGGAATGAGGTGGGCGTGAAGGATCGACTGAATGAGGTTCTTCAAGCGTACCCGCTGACGCACGAGCTGCGTACGGCGCGCAACTTGCCGTCGCAGGGCCATAGTGCGCTGATCGGGTACCCAGACCTCCGGAAGAAATCCGGTGGCGTACAACTTCGCGAGCACGGCGGCATCAATCGCATCCGTCTTGATCTTTGCGTGCGCGATCTACCGCACCTGCTTCGGGTTGGCGATGACAACACGGTCGACATACGGCGCTAGAACTTCGACAACGGCCGCGGCATTGCCAGTCGCCTCGACGACCACGTGGTCATCATGGGTGAGTTCCTTCCTGGCGAAAGCCTCCAAGCTGTCACGAGTCATGGGAATGCGGCCGAGCTTCGTTAGATGTCCCTCGAGCAGCGCCACGGCCTCGGCCGCCACGCGATGGATGTCCATGCCAATGATGCGCATCTCTCCCTCCATGGTCAGTGCGAAAGGGAGCTGCGGGCAACACGACAATTACGGATCCGCGCTCGCAGCGCATCCGGGCTAGTCGCAGGGGCGGCCAGATAACGACCTCGAACTCGCAGTTCATGTCAGTGCGACGGCCTGCCCGCACTTGCGTGCTCCCGGTGCCCCGAGGCCCGGATCGGTCTACGCTAATGGGCTAGATCGAGTCTGGAAACACGGGACACCGGCTACATCATGCCGGATAACGCCTTTATCGAGGCGTTCAACGCCGCTTCCGGGCCGAATGCCTCAACGCCCATTGGTTCCTGTCCCTTGCAGACGCCCAGGAAAAAGTGGAGACTTGGCGCTGATACTACAACTGCGCATCAGAACACCCATCTGGCTATGTGATTGAAGAGAAGAGAGTTTGTTGAGCGGGATGCGATCCCGCGGGGTATTTTGGGTTCTGTCGCGCTCGTTCGGCGATAGATTGAGCAGCAGTGGTTATCAGCCAGGTGTGGGCGAAGATCCAAGGACCATCCGGAAGAGGATGGATGGATTCGATCTCGCCGGCTTCAGCGGCCAGCCGGAGCGTCTTAGGCGCGATCTTCGGGAGCTTTGCGGCGTTGCCAAGGTTGAGCCATGGCTCGATCCCGTCCTCGGCAGGCTTGAACACCGCGATGTGGTAGTTCGAGCGCATTGATGTGACGCGCTCGCGGGTCCAGCGATTGCCGTTACCGGTCTTGAGGCCGTTGCGATTGAGGAGGCCGGCAATCAGATCGTCGCTGGCGATCAGCACCAGTTGACGCACGGCCTGGACGATATCGGCAGAGGTGCTGTTGCGCTGTCCGCGCCGGCGCTTCGGCAAGCGCAACTCGCTGTGGGCGCCCCCCACCCAATGGACGATGAGAACGATCTCCGAGGCCGCGTCGTCGATATCGGCCACGACCTCATGGATGAGGGTGCGCACAATGCGCTTCTTGAGGCGAGCATCCGTCGTCGGCGCATCCCAGACCGTTTTGAGGTTCGAGGCCAGAACGCCGAGCGAGACTGGATCGGCAATGGGTGCGGGCGTCGCCGCATCATGCATGGCGATCTTGGCCTCAACCTCCGCCGCGTGAGCGAGCGCCCTGTTCCAGCGGGCTTCCAACTCACTGGCCACCAGCCGGTTCGCGGGATCAGCGGCATCGTATTGCCGGAAAGCCCTGTCGGCGGCATAGCGCGCCGCTTCGAGGTCGCAACTGAGAGCATCGCGTACCTGATCGCGCCGTTCCCTGGCTCCCTTGGCGGCAGCGGTTGCGGCGGCGACAGCGCCCGGACCGACGACTCCAAGCAGCGATTCCTCGATGGCGTCATCGACGCGCAGTCCGCCGAAGGCGATGCAGTGGGCCCCGCCATTATCCATCCAGGCACGGTTGCAGCTGTAGCGCGGGATATGGTTCTCCATGCCGGAGTACCGGAGTGTGAGCTTACGACCGCAGCGCGTGCAGCGGACTGTCGTTCGTGCCGGTGGTGTCGGAATCAGCGTTGCCGGCGGCCACAGAGCCCTCCGGGTCGCCGGAGGCAGCCATTGTGACGGTTGAGTTCCAGGGCGCGCGCGTGGAGTTGCGCGGGGCGCCTGGCCTTGCTGTGTTGAGCGATGTGTTGCTGGCACTGCGACGGACACGTTCATGCTGACGATGCCCGCGAGCCTCATGATCTATGTGGCGACGCAACCTGTCGACTTCAGGAAGGGTGCGGAGGGCTTAGCGTTGCTGGCGAAGGAGACGCTGGGCCATGACCCGATGAAGGGCGTGGCGGTGGTGTTCCGTGCGAAGCGCGCCGATCGGGTGAAGATTGTCGTCTGGGATGGCAGCGGCCTTGTGATGTACTAGAAGCGGCTTGATGGCAGTAGCTTCAAATGGCCTCCCATCATGGCCGGCGTGATGCGGATGAATGCGTCCAGCTGTCAGCACTTCTGGGCGGCATGGATTGGACGCGCATGCACGCGCCTCACCTGAGATCGCGATGAAGGTAAGGGCGAGTGTTGCACGCGCCGGAGCGACGCTGATGGACATTTTCAGAGCGGTCAAGGCGGAGGCGTGCTTGTTTAAATGGGACCCAGGTCGCGATCGCCAAGTAGTAAAGCGCGACGCCGCAGAATTCACCCTCGTTGCTACCACCTGACGCGCCGATCGCATCGACGGACCTCACCACACACTCCTTGGAGTGGACCCATGTCAGCGCCGGACGCCCGACGGGCTTCTGTGTTAGCCGCCGGGTACACGCGCCTTGACACTGCGATGATTGCGCACCTCGGCGCTCAAACGCCCGACTTGTCGCAGCTGTGACCGGTCTTGTCGGCTATCCGACGTGGCCATGGAAAAAAAACATCGAATACGCAGTGTTCAGGGTGGCACGGATTCTGCTCACTGCGACCGTCATGGGAGCGGCGCCAGAACAACGACCGTTCGGGCTACGTTGCGAATGGCGCGCATGTTGTTTCTGAGGTGATATGCGAAGTGGAGTTCTTGTTTGCGGCGCGGCAGTAGTTTCGCTTGCAACATGCAGTCTCGCTAACTCAGCGGACCTGACCCCGGCGGCGAGAGTCTCGTCGACATTGTGGAGCTGGACTGGAGGATATGTTGGCTTTCACGGCGGTGGTGGTTATGGCCGCACGTCCTTCACCAATCCCTACGGGCCATCAATCTATGGCGACATCGTCAACACGCCAATATTCCTCGCCGGCGGTCAGATCGGCTACAATTGGCAAAGCAACGGATGGGTTCTTGGCGCCGAGTTGGATGTAAGCCATGCTGTGTCCGACGGCACAAATAGCTGTCTTGCCTTCTCCGGTAATGTTGTGATCGCCACCTGCAAGGCAGGTCCGAACGTCTTTGTCACAGGCACCGCTCGGATCGGTTACACTTTTGGTGCCCAGGGTCGCACGCTCACCTATGTCAAGGCCGGCGCAGCCTGGCAGAACAATCGCGGGAGCATCGCTAACAATGACGAATTTCACGATGACGGGTCTCCCGGATTTCCGCAGCACACTACGCAATTTGACTACGGTCGTTTCGGATGGACTGTCGGATTCGGTGTGGAGCAAGCCTTGACGGCCGCTTGGTCGCTCAAATTTGAATACGACTATATGAGGTTTGCTGGACCGCCCCTGGCGACGCCTCCGACCATGCAGTTCCCGCCGCTCGCCGTCATCCCCGCCAGCGCAAGCGATTTATCGAGCAGTTATCAAGTTGGAAAGGTCGGCTTGACTTATCATTTCGGAAGCGGCCCGAGTCAGCCGGAACGGTCCCATGGATCGCTGTTCCCCGAAAGAGGGGGGGCCGGTCATCGTGCATATTCCGATGATTGGTCGATTGAAGGCGGCTCACGGGTCTGGCTCAGCAGGGGAACATTCCAATGGGACTACAATCTTCCACCTCCGATGCCTGGCGATAGCGTCATTCCGAGTTCGAGGCTCACCTATCATGGGCTGGACGGCATTTCCGGCGAGCTTTTCGCACGTCTTGATAGTCCCTGGGGAATATTCATGAAGGGCAATGTTGGCCTCGGACGCTTCGAGAAGGGAAAGATGAACGACGAGGATTCAAGTTACTACGGCATCGGCTATACCAACACCTTATCAGACCAGGCGAATGGGAAATTCATGTACTACACGGCCGACGCCGGATATGACTTTCTGCGCGATAAGGCCTACAAATTAGGCGCCTTTTTCGGATGGGGCTACTACGGCCAAAAATCGGATTCCAGGGGGTGCGCGCAGATCGCCTCGCCGGTGGGGCCGTGCGCGGTACCGCTATCGAAACGGCTCACCGGCAGTCAAGACACCAATTGGAATGCGCCGCGTATCGGCATGAGCGCAGAGGCGATGCTGCTCGAGCGCTGGCGCGTGAGCGCCGACGTTGCTTACCTGCCGTGGACCGACTTTACTGGTCGCGACAACCATCTTCTACGCCCTGAAACAGCTTTCTACGATCAGCGCGGGCGAAGTGGTGCAGGCGTTCAGGTGGAAGGAACATTGTCTTACTTTCTCAGCAAAAACTTCAGCATTGGTGTTGGGGCCCGGTATTGGGCGATGTGGACCGGGGGTGACAGCGATGTCTCTTTCAATTACGGCGCACACACCCCTGCGAAGTACAGCATGGAGCGTTGGGGAACGTTCTTTCAGACCTCCTACAAGTTTTGACTGAGTCGGGCAGCAAGCCCGGGCAGGCCAAATGTTTTTGTGGCCGGCCTAGACCGGAGGGACGGCAGCGCTATATATGAGCGCTGCCGCGGCTCCCGAGCTCGATGGAAATTTGAGTCGTGTCTCAGTTTGAAGTTTCGAACGGTTCCCGCCCATGTAGGGACCGTGCAGCCCCGGCCATTTCGGGTGTCAAGTAGCGCCACCGCATCTCGAACTTCGAGGGCTACGGCACAGGCGGCTTTCACCGCGGGCAGACCGTCAGTCTGCACGGCGTTGAGGATGTCGACCATCTGCCGATTGCCGTCGTCAGTGCTGGCAAGCCTGCGCCGGATCCGCTCAAGTGCGGCCGGCAGCACCCAGTCCTTGAAGGGAGCGCCATTGCGCAAAGCGCCGGGTTTGCGGGCCAGCACCGGCACATAGTGCCAGCGATCGGAGATCGTCTCGCCGCGTCCGAAGGATCGTGGATGCTCCGCAAGGTTCCTTCCATCATGGCGGATCAGATGCGATCGGTATAGCCTGGACCTCGACCGGGCGTCCGACTGCGCTGCCTGCGACTGAGTACTTGTTGTTGTCGAAGCGCACCAGGCAAGTCTTCGAGACCGATGCCGTCACCGCTTGGAGGCCGTCGAAGCGGCCGGCATAAGGAACGAGTTGGGCTGTTCGGTTTCGAACACGTCCCAGATCGTCTGATCGGCCAGCTCCGGATGGCGATGAGCTTTGGCGTAGGCGATTCATTTGTCGAGCAGCCAGGCGTTTAGCTCGTCCATGTTTTTGAACTGCAGCCGCGGCGTGAAGAAGCGCTCTCGGAACAGCCCGACCTGGTTCTCGACATGGCCCTTCTCCCAGCCCGACGCCGGCGAGCAGGCAACCGGGTCCATCAGATAGTGGCTGCACATCTGCTGAAAGCGGCGATTCTAGCGACGATCCTTGCCGACAAAGATCGACTTCACCGCAGTCTTCATGCTGTCGTAGATGCCCCGGCTGCAGATGCCCTTGAACAGGGCGAACGCCCCTTCGTGGGCATCGAACACCATCTCCTGCGTCTCCCGCGGATAGGCCCGCACGAACAGCATGCGGCTGTGACAGAGCCGGACATGGGCGGCCTTCACCATCACCGTGGTGCCGCTCAGCAGAATGACCACGTGGCTCCAGTCGAACTGGTAGGCTTCGCCGGGTGCAAAGCTCAGCCGGACATAAGCAGCCGCGGTCGATTGCCCGCGCTCCTTACTCCACCGCCCGTCGTAACGCCGCACCGCATCGTAACCGCCGTCATAGCCGCGGCCGCGCAGGTCTTCGAAGATCCGGATCTACGTCAGCTGTTCACGCGCCGGTTCAACGGGTCCGTGCCGACGCTGAAGGATATGTTATTGCCGCAGGGCCGCCGGCCGAGTTCTTTCTGCGTTGGCAGTCGCAAATTCGATCCTGTTAACGTCGGGCTCGTTGCGAAAGTGCGAGCGAGCGACGCCTGCCCGGCCGGCCTGACGGACTTCAACGTATCGCTGCTTGGGAACAGCAATCGCGGGCATTCTTTTGAGGGCGAGGAAACCGATATAACGAAGCTGCCGCCTGGGGTCATCGGGCCAGAATTGACCGACGCCGAACGGCGGGCGCTTCTAGAGTATTTGAAAGGGCCAGAGTCTTGATCAGGAGTAGAGCCGTGATGTTCTTCGGTGCTGCTAACTCAGGAGGTGCTCCCGCGCTCGAGCTGGGCATGCAGATTGCGCAGACATCTCCTCGGAACGTGAGCTGGATCGCGCACGCGGGTCATCTGCGTATCCGACGGAGCTCGTCGGGTTTACGACATCGAATAAATCGCCGATCATTGATGACGCGCCGCGAGCGGATATCTTCAGCCGCGAGGCCCTGCTGGGCGCTGAGAAGACCATCAAGCGATCGAACGACTTGTCCGAATGTGTCGGCGGTCCTGCCAAGACATCAGGGTTGATGACACGCGACATCGTTTAATGTATATCCATATCGCGCAACCTTAAGTAAGGAAATTCAGAAGACCATTTCCTTCGCGTTCACACCAGCCCATTGATAATATTTATGTCGTGAATCTCGCGCTTGCAGTGTGGTCATTGTACCGCTCCATTGGAGGAGACCTTCTATGCTCGACTCCGAAACAACAGCCTGTCTCCGTCGAGTTCTGGATGAGGTGTGCAAAGGGCTGCCCCGTCACGAGACCGGCACCCGAGCGCACGTCGCTTCCAAAATTCTAGAAGCCGCAGCTCGAGGCGAGACGTCCGTCGAAGTTCTCCGGCAAGTCGGACAGAAAGCGCTAACCAGCGCTCCGTCGATGTGGCTTCAGCAAGGTCATCGTCGATATTCGCCCGAAAGTAGCGGTGCCGGTGAACCCGCCGATAGCTCAACCAAGCAGGATTAAGCACGCATAGCGATGTGCGGCTGGTTGATAAACTATTAGCCGCCACCCCTGCCTTCGTGGACAACCGCAAACTTGTTCGCTGGTTTACCGCCTTCGGTCCGATTGCCATTGTAAACGGAAAGGCGAAGTTCAAGCCCGGCATCCGTACTTTGCTCAAGGAAGCGATAGATACCCCCTTTTGGACCCTAAACTTAGGGGAATAGCGTGTGTGCGAGTAGAGCTTCCTGCTCTACCACTTAATGGGCAGTGACGAGGTTTTCACGGCCTTGCGGCGCAACGGAGCAATCGCGCGTCGGTTATCGGCAAGCTTTGTATGAAAAGCTTATCGTCTGCGGCCGACTTATCTGCCTGAGTTAGGATACCCAGTCGCGAATGACTATTGCCGACATGCGAGGCGATCCGGCACAGATGACCGTATGATTACCATCACCATCACAGTTGGCGGCATCATCACCATCTTCATCATCACAGCTCCTACCGCGATCTCGATCACCAAGATCGCCGGAATCATAATCACCACCACTACCATCATCACTATCGCGACGATGACGATTGATGATGTTGCATTCACTGAATCATGTTGCCTGCGTGCACGATGTAGATAAGCTCAGCCTATTTCTTCGCTTCCCAGATGGGTCTTGCGACATGAGATATGCACTAAAAGGAAACCGGCTGGCACCGCGCGTGGAAAAACAACTTCCCGGCCGAATGCCAAGAGTTTATCCAGCACGATGGGCAATCCGGGGAAAAGCACATCGCTGATGTCCGTACCCCTCATGGCCTTGTGATTGAGTTTCAGCATTCGCATCTCGATCCGCTAGAACGGGCTGCACGCGAGCGCTTCTACGGAAATATGGTGTGGGTTGTGGATGGCACCCGCCTACAACGAGACTACCCTCGGTTTAAAAGGGGAAAGGATGATCTCAGGCGCACCAAAATGCCGGGATACTTCCTTCTCTCATTCCCTGATGAATGCTTTCCCGCGATGTGGCTTGATAGTTCAGTGCGGCAGATTTATGGGTTCACGCCCTAGCAAAAGCGCGCCCTTTACTCGATCAACTGTGGTGTGAAGGTATTGACTCTGAATCAGCCTGCCCTTGCTTCTGCTAGAGCGTCTTCGCGTAGATGAAAAGAGAACGAGATAAGTCTCGCGAAACTGACATGCGGATTGACGCGTGCAGAGCGCCGTTTATCTCGCGCGCCTGGAACCCTAGGTAGAGCAAGCTCAAGCCTTAGGGGCGCTGCAAAGCGTCGAATATGCCCTATTGCGATAATCGCAAAACCGAGAAAACGGACACGTTCTCTTCCGCCTTCCCGCAACTGGCGATGTGTTCGACCGCAAAATCGGCCACCGATGAATCGTAACCCATGATTCTGCGCACGTGCTCTCCATCCGCTCCAGTGAGGGAGTGCTTATCATTCTTCAGATCACTGGTAAGCTCAGGCAAAGGATCACCTTGAGTCAGATGAAAGACCACTTTGCGGCCAGCGGAAGTTAAGGATCGAACCAATGGTGACCTGGACTCCCCTTGGTGCTGGTAGCTCGAAGAATGCGCGACCAACAAGAGGCGAGCGTAACTGGCATTCTTTGGAAGGGCTAGCTTCACGAAATCTTTAACCCCGCGATTAAAGAACGGACGACTAAATGGCTTCATCACTCGGTTCTCGATCACCTTCTCGTATGAGTCAGCAGAAGGACGCTGCCCAGCTAATCGCAGCCGAGGTCTAGCATCGAGGGGGCTCCGTGGCCGAGATTAAATCGCGTGTAGGCGTTCTACTTGATACTGTTCGCGATACCTTTGTTGTAGGCGTCGGCTGCGCGTTACCAAAACAGCAATGTGACGTGGGGCGCCTGCCGCAAAGATGGGCACACCGATGCCCACATCCAGCAAGTCGCTGCCGGTGGGGTTGATTCATGGCGGCATCGGTCCGCTTAGGACAACCCTTACTTCTCGATCGCTTCGCGCAGAGTAATTGTTGGTCTCACAGGGGAGCGCGGCGCCGATCAGAGGCGCCGAGCGGCACGCTAGTTGCTTGGAATGGGATGGTTTGTTCCCGAGTCGCCGATGCCCCCTTGCCGACATATCCTGACCGATGCGCTGATGAGAATGGTGCTGGCTAGCGATGAGCATCAGCGTGATTACCGAGAACTCCACCAAGTGGTCAACAAGAATGCTGGAGGAAACAGAAAGGCGGTCAACTGTATGTTGGACTTCGGCACAGGCAGATTACTCAACGCGTGGCGTGCCAGGAGTTGCTCTTGGCCGAAGTCCGCGTTTCGAGCAGGCCAATCGCGCTTCTCGGCCGTCCTAACTTCCGCTTCATGTAGTGATCAGCACATTGCTGACTCCACCAGTCGACCGTTTTCGTGGTCAGCGGGGCGCTGAAAGCGCCGACTCCAGCGTAAGACTCGGAGGTATCTACGAGATTCATCGAAAAGGGTCGGAATTGCGTTGCTCGATCGCGCAGGTCCAGGGCGACACTCTAAAGAGCCACGCGATGTCGCATATCTAAGGTCATGCGAGGATTAAGATCATGATGCCTATCAAGTTCCCTTTCTGCGGCCTCACAGCGTCGACCGTGTTTATTGGTAGAAATTCTCGTGGTAATTGGGTTGCGCGTGAACATAACGGCCTCTTTGGTGGCGTATTCGTGAACCGCGACCAAGCGTTCAAGTACGCTTTGTTCAAGAATGGTCGTCATCTAGAGGCCATAGTGGAGCTGGCTCACGAAATCCATCTCGATATTTTCGCCGATCCGCAGAGTGCTGGCACAACCCACGTGCTGCTCGAAGAGATCGAGCAGCTAAACTCAGCGAGTGTTCACGAGGGTTAGGAGCATCTTTGCCGATCTCTGGACCTAATAGCACCTCCAGAGCATGGCTATTCTCATCGCCGGCAGCGATTTGGCAAAATACCTGGAAAGGCCCTGTCGTAAGTCTAGCAGCATTTGGCGAAGGGGATGTCCTGATTGCTGTTGAATTAGGTCGAGCCGATGTTGCCGGAATGAATGTTACGCGGCCCTCGTGACGTGGGCAACGGGGTTGATCGTCATGCGATTGTGGCGAGCTTGAAGAGTCGCACGCAGAACCGACAATTGCTTATGCGCCTTCAATCGTCGGAAGCCCTTGTTGGCCTATGATCATGCCGGCCGCGACCCCTCGCAAGGCCATACCGGCATGCCGCCAGCGTTTGACGTTGCGCGTGACGCGGCGAATGGTGCCCATCATGTTCTCGGCGATGTTGGTGCAGGCGAGCGATCGACGAAGCTCCTTCGGCAACTTCAACCGGACGACAGTCAGGATTCCATCATCGTGCCGAGCGCCTCGATCCCCGCCGCAGGCAGAACCGATCGAAGCTCGCCCGCACTTCGACAAACGCTTCGTCCACAACCCCAGTCGCCGGCGAACCAGCCGGACAGATGGCAGCATCCGACCACGTGCAAATCTTCTTCCAAAAACCGCTTGCATCTGGCGGGGCGTCCACAGATGGGTCTATGCCCGAGATGAAACCGAACCTTTGGCCGTAGCGGCCGCCGATGGTGGTGTATCGCTTCGAAGACAGCCGCTCCGGCGAATGCGTGGTCCGGCATCTCAGCGGTTATCGCGGCATCCTGCAAGTGGATGGCTATGCCGCGTATAACAAGCTGGCGCGCCGCGATCGCACCAATGGGTGGCGTCACCTTGGCCCGCTGCTGGTCCCACAGCCGGCGCAAGTCCTATGAGCTGCACGTTGCAGGAAGCTCGAAAGTGGCGACGGCGACGGTCGAGCGGATGGCGAAGCTCTGGCAGGTCGAGAAGACCATACGCGGTCAAAGCCCCGATGTACGCGTTGCCGCGCGCCAGCAAGCCTCCTTGGCGGTCGTCGCAGCGATCTCTGGCAGCAGACCTTGCGGCGGATCTCCGGCAAATCAAAACTGGCTGAGGCAATCCGCTATACCGTCTCGCGCCGTGCCATCTTCGAACGCGTCCTGACTGATGGTCGCATCGAGCTCGACTCCAACATCGTCGAACGCGCCATTAGACCACAAACAATTACGCGAAAGAATAGCCTCTTCGCTGGCAGCGACGGCGGCGGACGAACCTGGGCGACCATCGCAACACTCCTGCAGACAGTAAAGATGAATAACGTCGATCCATTCGCCTGGCTCAGCCTAACGCTTCCGCGTATCGCCAACGGCTGGCCGAGCAGCGAAATCGACGCGCTTATGCCATGGAACCACACCGCCTGACGGCCGCAGCTTGCCGCTTACTGTCGAAGCCGATTTGGTTGACCACAGCGGACCCCTCGGCGCGCGGCATTTATCCAGACGCTGGTGCTTACAGATTGCGACCGGTTGGACGGAGCGTGCGCCGTTGCTGGTGCGCGAGCAAACGCTCCTAAGTACCGTGTTGACAGAACTTCGGCGACAGCTTGCGCGTTCCAGACGATCGTGATCACCTATTCCAGGCCATCGTGATCACTCATTCCAGAACATCGTGATCGGGGACAGCGAGCCGGACACCACTGACAGTCTGCAACCCAGGTAGCTCGGTCTTTTGTCCGACAGCAGAGGATCGAGATGCCGACAGAGAGACTGTCCATGCGCCACATTCGCGAAGGTTTACGCCTGCACTACAGCGTCGGCATGTCGCAGCGCGCGGTTGCCCGCAGCCTCGGCCTGGCCCAGGGCACGGTCAATAAGTACCTCAACCTGGCGCGCCGAGCCGACCTGACCTGGCCGTTGCCGCCGGAGCTCGATGACGATGTCCGGCTCGAGAATCGCCTGTTTCCGCCACCGCCCGATTTGCCCAGCGATGAGCGGCCGCAGCCGGATTGGGCGCTCGTTCATCGCGAGCTGCGGCGGAGGAACGTCACGTTGATGCTGTTGTGGGAGGAGTATTGCGGCTCCAAGTCCGACAGCTTCAGCTATTCGTGGTTCTGCGAACGCTACAAGGAATGGGCTAGCCGCCTCAAGCCGACCTTGCGCCAGGTCCATATCGCCGGCGAGAAGCTGTTCGTCGACTATTCCGGGCCACACGCTTGAGGTGGTCGATGGGCTAACCGGCGAGGTGCGCACGGCGCAGATTTTCGTCGCCGTGCTCGGTGCTTCCAACTACACATACGCCGAGGCCAGCCTCAGCCAGAGCCTGCCGGACTGGATCGCCTCCCATGTCAGGGTCTTTTGCTTTTTTGGCGGCGTGGCCCGGCAGACGGTGAGCGACAATCTCAAGGCCGGCATCACCCGGGCGTGCTTTCACGAGCCGATACCGGACTATGCCGATCTTGCCCGCCATTACCGCACTGCCATCGTTCCGGCACGGCCGTATCGGCCGCGCGACAAAGCCAAGGTCGAAGTCGGCGTCCAAATCGTCGGGCGATGGATTCTGGCGCGCCTGCGCAACCGCCGTTTCTTCTCGCTCGCCGCCCTCAACGAGGCGATCCACGCACTGCTCGTCAATCTCAACAACAGACCGTTACGGAGCTGAGGACGAAGTCGTCGCGAGCTGTTCGAGGAGCTCGACCGACCGGCACTGACCCCATTGCCCGACGAACCCTACGAGTATGCTGACTGGAAGCGCTGTTGGGTGAACCTCGATTATCATGTCGAGATTGCCAAGCATTACTACAGTGTGCCTCACAACCTCGTGCATGAGGAGGTCGAGGCACGGATCACCCTAAAGACCGTCGAGACTTTCCTGCGCGGCAAGCGCGTCGCCTCGCATCTGCGCAGCACTCTGCCGCATCGACCAACGACGATCGCCGAGCATATGCCAAGCTCGCATCGCCGCTACCGCCACTGGACTCCTGAGCGGATTCGTTGTGAAGCCGCCAAGGTGGGCCCCGACGCCGAGACGCTGATCGACGTCATCCTGCGGTCGCGGTCGCATCCGGAACAGGGCTTCCGCACGGCAATTGGCATCCTCGGGCTAGTCAAGCGCTATGGTCAGGAACGCGTCGACGCCGCCTGCGCCCGTGCGCTGCTGCTCAATGCCCGTTTCGCCGCCATCCTCAAGAACGCCACCGATAAAACCGCTCCTCCCGCCCAGGAGGCGCCCGTCCTCTTCCACGCCAACATCCGCGGCGCAGCTACTACAACTAATCAGGAGATCATTGTGCTCATTCATCCGACCGTCGAACGACTGCGCGCGCTCGGCCTCACCGCCATGGCCGATACCCTCATCGAACTGCAGAACAATCCCGAGGCCGCCGAGATGCCGCACCCCGATTGGCTCGGTCTCCTCGTCGATCGCGAGGTCATGGCCCGCGACAACCGCCGTCTCGTACGGCGCTTGAGCAGTGCCAGGCTCCGGCAGGCCGCCACCATCGAGAATGTCGACTATCGCACCGCTCGTGGTCTCGACCGTTCGCTCTTTCAGAGCCTCGCCACCTGCCAATGGATCCACGAGCACAACCATCTCGTCATCGTCGGTCCGACCGGCACCCGGCAAGTCCTGGCTGGCTTGCGCGCTCGGCAACAGAGCCTGCCGCGATGGCTTCTCCGTCCTCTACAAGCGCGTGCCCCGCTTGTTCGCCGATCTCGCCCAGGCGCGTGGCGAAGGTCGTCTCGCCCGCCTGATCGCGGCGCTGGAGCGCGTCAACCTGCTTATCCTTGACGACTGGGGACCCGAAGCGCTCACTGCCGACCAACGGCGTGATCTACTCGAGATCGTCGATGATCGCTACGACAAGGGATCATTGTTGATCACGAGTCAGGTCCCCGTGTCGCAATGGCATGACGTGATTGCCGAGCCGATGACTTCATGATGCCTCCTTCTTCGAACGCTTGGTGCGTCGTACCTGATTGCGAAGTTGACTGATTTGTTCGTCGGAGAGCTCGATCTGCCATGGCTGGCCTTTGGTTAACTGACGACCTGCCAGCAATCCGCGCGCGAGATAATCGAACACCGTTTGCGGGGTTACTCCAAGCTCAGCCGCCGCGCCCTGAATCGAGAAGCTGCCATCAGGCCAGCGCATCGGATTCTTGTCCACGCCGTTGATTTTGACGGTGGGAATGCCCCAGCGGGTCCGCAACAGCCAGACGTTCTCGCCTTTGAAGGCACAGCCTCGGGCCGCAACGAAGCCTTCCTGATTGAGTATTGCGGCGATCTCGCCATCCATTTTGTGTTCAGCATTCAACTCGACGATCCGTTGCCGCAACCGATCAATGTCGATGTAGTTGCGGTAGGTGTGAACGCGCCGTTGTACGTGATGCTCGCTGGTTGCGCCGGTCTGCCAGACGATCTTGAGCCACACCTGACCTCGGGTCCGCTTTTGATCAAGAACGACTTCGCGGATCACAAATCGCAGAATGCGCTTGCGATCGGCTGCCGACGTGGCGGCCGCATTCCAAATCCGCGGCAGGTTCTCGCCGAGCGCTTGTAGCCCTGCGCGTTCCGCTGGGCCAATCAGGAGCGGCTCTTGCGCGCGCCAACGCGCATGCTCCTGCTCGATCGCCTCGACGACACGCAGCTTGTCTTCCCAATCCCGCTCAAGTGAGCGCGCCACAAGACGGTTCTCGGGCTCTACGGCGTCATACTGACGCCGAGCGCGCTCGGCCTCGTAGCGGGCGCGCTCCACGCGAAGCGCCCACTGGCGCTCGAGCTGACGGCTCTCTTGCTCCAGTTGGCCCGCCGCCGCGAGTGCGATCGCAATCTGATCCGGCACCAGGGCATCGAGGACCACCCGTTCGACCAGCGCGTCAACCGCCAAGGCCCGGACTTCCTGACATAGCGCACTGCCTTGCTGGTCCCGATCCGAGCGGCAGCAATAGACCGGATAGTCGGCATGCGGGCCCGTGTAGCGCATGCTCATGCGCCGTCCACAACGACCGCAGACCGCAATTCCTTGTAACAAGGCTGCCCCCTTGCGCGGTACGCCAGAGTGTCCTGCCTCATAGCGGAAGACGTTATCTGCCAGTCGCCCCTGGTTGGCCATGAACTCCTCCCAGCTGATATAGCCTGGGTGAGCGGCGTGGAGGCAAACCGCCCAATCCGCGATCGCCACCTTGACCGTTCCCGTCAGCGATCCCGGCCGGCATCGGCTTGGATCCTTTTGCCGGCGGCCATAAACATACGCCCCAGCATAGGCCGGATTTTGAAGGATACTAAGGACGCGTGCACTATCTGGCGCACGCCAGACGATCTCGTGTGGAGATGGTCCAAGCAGCGGTCGAACCGGCAAGAACAATCTGTTCCTGTCCAAGTACCGCATCACACGGCGAGCGCTTTGCAGTTCCCGGAATTTGACAAACACGAGATGAAAACGGGCCTGCACCTCCTCATCGGGATTGAGAATAATTGTGCCGGCTCGATCATAGGCGAGCCCGGCTGGCAGGGGCAGCCGCAGTTCGCCCCGCGCCGCCTTCTGGCGTTCCCCTTGGTGAAGCCGCATCCGAAGCTGATGCAACTCCGCCTCGCTCATGATGCCGGACAAGCCCAACAGCAGGCGGTCGTGGTAGGCGCGCGGGTCGTAAAGCCGCTCGCCATCCGCAATGACCACGCCGAACACCGAGCACAGTTCGAGAAGCTGATGCCAGTCCCGGTTATTGCGGGCCAAGCGAGAAGCGTCGAGACTCACCACCAGGCCGGCGTTGCCAAGGCCGATCTCGGCAATGAGCTTCTGGAAACCATGACGATCCACACCGCCAGCGCCGGATTTGCCCAGGTCCTCGTCAATCACCTGGACGCGCTCAGGCGGCCAGCCTAGACCGATGGCGCGGTCGACAAGGCGGTACTGTAGCTCGGTGCTCTCCTGATGCTGGCGCACCTGGTTCACGGATGACTGCCGCACGTAGACATAGGCCAACTTGGCTCGGTGAGCGGTCGTGAGCCGCTCGTCAGCGATGTTCGAGCTGATCAGCACGACCCAGTCCCCTTCCGGGCGTGCCGGGGATCGCTTGCATTCGCCGCATCAGCGCGGCGATTGTTTGAGCAATCTGGGTTTGCGTCGCGGTCGACAGATTGGGCCACAGGCGCGGAACGTCGGCCGTCGGACGGCCGGGTGGATCTGCCAAGGTCGGCAGCGGTCGATACGCAACGCGACCTGGAAGCGGTCGGTGGGTCATCGCGAATCACCTTCTCGTCGAGAAGGTCCAGACTCGCGCTCAAATGTTGCATCAATGGGATCAGCGTCCGTGCACTGACGCACGGCAGAGCGGCGGCGTTCGGGCGCGAAGTGATCGACGTCTCGGCGAGATCGGTCGACGCGATCCGAACCGCCCGCGGACGTCCGTCCGGCAGCGCGACAACGATGTAGGCAGGACCGCGCCCCGACCGCTCCTTCAGCACCTCAAGCCGGTGCCCGAACAGAAAATGATGCGGGTCGATGATCGTGACGTGAGACACGACCCGTTCCAAAATAGGGGTACTCTGTCGTGTTCGGCGATCCCACACTCGGCGACGCCATATTGGACCGCATCATTCACAACGCCCACCGCATCGAGCTCAAGGGCGACAGCCTGCGTCGACGGGCCGACGATAGGACAACAGCGTGACCACCGCGCGCCCGATCGCCCCACCGGCCCACAGGTCCCTCCCGCGCGCGCCGCTGCGTCGCTCGTGGGGGCCACTCCGCGCCGCGCGCGGGGCCTTCCCATGGACCGCTGGACCGATCTCCAAACCCTCCCGCCCGTCTTGACCAGGAAGACCATTTCCAGCACACATCAACACGTCAGTCGTGTTCGCCTCCGCAAGTGATCACAATCGTCTGGAAACCGTGATCACGATCGCCTGGAATCACTAATCACCATCCCTGGAATACGCAGACAGCTGCCGTTTTCGCTCCAGGGTATCGGTACCGATAATGATTCCGTGGTTCATAAACGAGACGCTGAAAGCGTATGGCGAGCAGGCGAACATTGTCTTCACCCGTTGCCGGCCTTACCGCAAGAACGACCAGGCATTTGTCGAATAGAAGAACGGAGCCGTGGTCCGACGGGTTTGAGGGGCTCGAGGCGGCTGCGTTGCTCGCAGAACTCTATCGCTCAGTGCGCCTGTTCGTGAACTTCTTCCAGCCGTCGTTCAAGCTGATCGGAAAACAGCGCGATGGTGCACACGTGCGTAAATCTTACAGCGCGCCGCGACACCGCATCAGCAACGGACCGACGCACCCCCGATGCGGTTCGGGACCGACTGCAGGAATCTGCGCCAACTTGGACCCGGTCGCGTTGCTGCGCGACATCCGGCGCGCGCCGCAACGTCTGGCCGACCTCGCCGATGTGAGCCGGCGGGCGGTTCGATTGCTGCCGCTCCGCCGATCGACCTGTTCCTCGCCAGCCTGCAAACGGCGTGGAAAGAGGGCGGCTCTCGACCGACGGTCCGGCCGATCCTCAAAGTGAAGCGAGGTCGCCGTTGCCTTGATCCGCTCGTTCAGGCGCCCCCACAACTGCAGGAGTAGTTCAAGGCCAAGCCGTGGCGAACCGCAGCCGAGCTCCTGACGAGGTTGCAGCGGAATATCCGGGCGCGTACCCGAACAACCTGTTGCGAACGCTTCAGCGCAGTCTCAAATCCTGGCGGAGCGAGCAGGCAAGCGCGCTGCTGGTTGGATCGGCGTATCACGAGGCGCGGATCGACGCGACACTGGTCGTACGGTGATCGCGGTCGCCTCCGGTATGGGGGAGGCTGGTCGTTGCGCAACCGCGGCCAGCTCCACGAAGGACCTCCCCCGTACCGACCATCCGTCCTCTCGGGAGCAAAATAAATGAGGCAGCGATCGCGTCTTCGGGAGCATTCCTCCATGAGCCAATACGCGTTCTCATCCTGATTAGGTTCTTCCGCATATTTGGTGCAGCAGCTGGGGTTGGATAGGTTGGGCGGTCGTTCTCAGGCAGCCAGAAGGACGCGTCGACGCAATAGCGGATAGCTTGCCCGGCCATACATTTGTCGTTTGATGGCTTTGATCCTGCTGATCTGGCCTTCGACCGGACTGAGGGGTAGTTTTTGCCGCTCGGACCGCGTCGATGTCGCGCGCGATGCCGTTGGCGAAGCTCTTGAGCTCGCTGTTGGCTGCTTGTGCGATCCATTCATCGAGCTCGGCGATGTCGCTGTCCCTGAGAAGAGACACAAACCGCTTCGCTAGCTCTGCTGTCGTGGCGAGTTCCGGAGCTCGCGCAAACAAGTGACCGAGGAACAGCCTGGCGTCAGCATCGATCTGATCCAGATCCCGGCTCAAATACCAAGCACAGCGACGACGCGAGGGAGCTTTCCAGGTTGGGTGCGGTTGTGCTGCTCCTCCGGAGCCTGCATGGGCACGCCTGTCAGCGGCCCATCGCGCGACGGTCACCCGACTTCCAGTATAACCCTGTTGCTGAAGCTCGCGCCAAAGCTGCTGGCCCCCCTGGCTGCCGGAGGCCCACCGCGCTTCGAGCCATGCCGAGAAGGGCGCGAGAAGATGTGAAGGTCTGTGAGGACGCGAATGCTCTGGTTCGCCGCCAGCGGCCAGCCAGCGCTGAACCGTGCGCCTGTCGACGCCGAGCAGTTGGGCGATCCCAGATGTCGGGCAACCTTGCTCGCGTAGGCGACAGATTTCATCCCAGCGTTCGCGTCGTGCAGCCTTTCGATCCGCCCGCAATTGTGCAAGGCCGGGCGGGAGCGTGGAACTGCCAGTCTTCGGTCGTTGCACGGACGCCATGATTTGCACGGCGGCGGCTACGTTGTGACGATGGCGGCCGACAGCGTGGCGCAGGGCCTCACCCAGACTGTTGAGCAGGTGCCAGCGGTCCGCCACCTGCACCGCGTCGGGCGCGCCGCAGCGTGCGCCATCAGCATAAAGGCCCGCACGGTCGCGGGCTACGACCTTGATGCCCGGCCAGCGCTTCAGCCAGCGCGCAACACTGTCGGCATTACGATCGGGAAGCAGGTCAAGCACGCAATTGCGCTCCAGATCGCAGATGATCGTTCCATATCGCTGGCCACGACGCCAAGCCCAATCGTCGATGCCGACGACGGTCGGGGCCACGAAATCCGGCAAGGGAGCCGAGTGAACCATCCGGAGCAAGGTGTCGCCACTGACCGGCATGGCCAGTTTGCGCGACAGGCGCGAGCCGGGTTCTCCGCCGACCGCAAAGCCCATTGCCAGTAGGCTCTCGCCGAGGCGGGTTGTGCGTCTTGCTTTCGGCCGCACCGTTGCCGGTAGTCGCTCGGTGAATATCTGACGCGGGCATTGCGGATTCGCGCATCGAAAGCGTCGCGCCTGAAGCCGGATTTCGACCACTCGACCTTGCCACGGCAGATCGGCTAAGCGTCGCAGGTAATGGCTGTGGACGCGACCCGTCTGGCCGCCGCAACAGGGACAGAGCGAGACCGCTGACTTCGGCCGAGCCACGAGCACCACCCTATCCGTCTGGGGAAGGATCTGGACAATCGAAAGTTCGGGAGAAACCAGCGAGCGGAAGGCGTGGAGCAAGGCGAATCACGGACGTCGACTGCGATTCCGACCTTATGCCCTTATTCGCACTGTTCGTGAATCCTGCACCCTGCACCAAATGTGCGGAAGAACCCCTGATTATCGCGCCGCAACTCGGCCTACCAGAGTGTGCGAGTGTTAGGCCTTCGCTGAGGCTGTTTAGCTTCAAACCGCTCATGTCAGCTCTTAATTAGCTAGCAAGTTGTTCCTTAGGAATGCGATACTATGTCAAACGCAGGTACGATGGCCTAAGCTCGCCGGAACGAGGCGATTGTAGCTGGCGTCTCCGCAAGCTTGTTAGCACCCTTGATACGCGTCTGTTAGGCTGCGGGATTGGTGGTTGAGGGAGTCCCCACTTCAGTCGGCGCATGCTTGTCTCGGACGACGCGGCATGGGAAATTTAGGGTGCGGAGGGTTTCGCTCAGAGAGTGTTTAAAAATATCAAGCCCTTGATTAAGAGCTCAAGGTCGATCGTGAGTGCCGGCAGGAACTTTACAACCTCATCAGTGGGCCCGCATCGTTCGATAATCAATCCTTTCTCGAATGCCTTGCGTGCTGTCCCCTCTGCGATTTCTGCAATTTTGCAGTCAAACCCCATCGCCATGCCCCGTCCTCGAACGGAAAAATTGTCACCATGCTCCGAGGCAATTGCCTCGAGCCGGCTCCGCATAAGTTTGCCTCTGTGCTTGACCCCTTCCGAGAAGATCCGGTCGCGCCAATAGATGTTTATAGCCGCGGTCGCTGATACGAGTGCGAGGTTGTTTCCTCGAAACGTGCCTGTGTGTTCTCCCGGGCGCCATGCGTCGAGACCTTCGCGGATCAACAACATTGACAACGGCAGACCGTAACCACTTAGCGATTTCGACAGCACGACAATATCTGGTGACAAAGCCGCGGATTCGAAACTGAAGAAGTCGCCGGTGCGACCACAGCCCATTTGGACGTCGTCAACAATGAAAAGAGCGCCAAACTCTTTAGCGATGGCTTGGATGGACTGCAGCCACTGCTTGCCAGCTACGTTTATACCGCCTTCTCCCTGCACAGTCTCGACGAGAATGGCAGCTGGACGATCGATGCCACTTCCTTCGTCCGCCAACACCTTTTGAAGATAGTCAGCAGTGTCGACAGTTGGCCCCAAATAGCCGTCGAAGGGCATCAAAGTTGCACCAAGCAAAGAAATGCCGGAGGCTGCCCGATAAAAGCGATTTCCGCTCGCGGCAATCGCTCCTAAGCTCATCCCATGATACCCACGCGTGAATGAAACGACATTTTGACGACCTGTGACTTTGCGCGATAGCTTCAAAGCTGCCTCGATGGCATTTGCACCTGTTGGCCCTGTGAATTGGAAGCGGTATTGCATGGCCCGTTCGCGAAGTATGACAGAGCTGAAAGTCTCCATAAACTCCAGCTTTGCAGGAGTGGCCATGTCAAGCCCGTGAATGACGGCGTCCGACGCTAGATACTCAGTAATGGCAGCTTTGATCTCATGATTGTTGTGGCCGTAGTTCAACGCTCCAGCGCCGGATAAGAAGTCAATGAGCTTTCGACCGCTGTAGGTGAACATGGTCGAGTCACGTGCTGACTGAAAATGGCGGGGAAACAACGTGAGTATGAGCGGACGTTCGATTCGCGAGCTTCGAGGGCCTGCAGCTTGCGTGCCTCGCTCCTGATTGGTTCAAGCATGGGGCCTCCTGGGCATCTGGCAATAAACGTGCGGCTCTGAGAACAAGCGGCCGGGGACATGCCGGCCGGAATGTCCGTGGCGGGACGTTGCAGCATGCGTCGGTCTGCCCCAGAGTGGCTTGTTTCATATACTTCAGAACTGAAAACAGCGAGCCTACCAGTTTTTGTGGTCATGGTTGCTTCGCTGAGCTTCCAGGCTGCGTTCAGTTGCATAGAGCGAGGCCGAAGACGGACTACGCATGCTCGAAGAGACGGCTCCAACTTGGGGATGACGCGTTGTTGGACGAGGTTAGAGACAATATGGAAGCCGAATTCCGCGTCCGCTTTCAAGGCGGATCAGTGGCGAACCGCGAACCTCTGTATCGGCGTGCAGGATCTCCCCTCACTAGAGACTTAGGACAACCTGGAGGAGCTTATGGACGAGGCCTGGTAACCCGGGCGCTCTCATCCGGAATGGCGAGCGAAATCATCTCGGAGTGGCGGGCGACCTACGCCCCAAATGGAAGACATCGATTACCGGAGGAAAAGGAACGTGCTGGACGTGCTCGACAAAGACAAACCTGGTCGGGTTCGGCCCGGCGACATCATGTTGCCGCAAGCGCGGCACCCCAAGCTGTCACCGCTTTCCATGTGGCCAAAAGCAAATTTAGCTCAGTAGTACCACCCTCCGCAGGTCGCTTGCGAACAGCTTGCGGCGATCACTAGCGGTTCAAGGGCAGGTTCGGGCAGGTCGCCTCACCAGCGTGATGCGAACTGAAGTGGCCAAGCAGTGCAGGGAAGCTGACCTGAATGAGCCGCAAAAGTGGACCGGAGCGACACACGTTGTCGCGTGTGGACAAGGGTTCACTTGAAGGAGGTTCGCCACCAATTGACTTCGTGCGACGCTCATACCTAGGTCTCGACAATCATCGGGCAGTCGTCGATGGGGCGATCGAAGCGATATGAGCTGCTGCCGGTTTGATGGACACCCGGTTAAGTTAATCCCACCTTGCGCTCGAACTCAACCGGGCTGAGATAGCCGATGGTCGAGTGCCTGCGGGTCGTGTTGTAAAATCGTTCGATGTAGTCGAACACATCGGCGCGTGCCTCATCTCTGGTTCGATAAATCTTGTTGGCCGTACGCTCGGTCTTGAGCGAGGAGAAGAAGCTCTCCATCGCCGTTGTCCCAGACGTTGCCGGAGCGGCTCATGCTGCAAACGATGCCGTGGTCGGCCATCAGGCGCTGGAACTGCTCGCTGGTGTACTGACTGCCCTGGTCGGAGTGATGCAACAGCGCATCCGGCTTGCCGCGCCGCCAGACGGCCATCAACAATGCGTCCGTCACGAGCTGTGCCGTCATGGCGGCACTCATCGACCAGCCCACCACGCGGCGTGAGAACAGGTCGATCACCGCTGCGGCATAGAGCCAGCCTTCGGCCGTCCAGAGATAGGTGAAGTCGGCGATCCACTTCTGGTTCGGCCGCTCGGCGGCGAACTGCCGGTCAAGGAGGTTCGCCGGTACGGTCTCGAGCTGTCGATCGCCGCTGTCCTTCGGCAAGCGCCGACGTCGCGGCCGCGCCCGCAAGCCTTGCAGGCGCATCAGCCGCTCAATCCGGTGCAGGCCGCAATCCGCCCCGTCGGCGAGCAGGTCACGCCACACCCGGCGTGCGCCATAGGTGCGGTCGCTGGCGGCGAAGCTGGCCTTGACCTTGCCGCCAAGCTCCTCGTCGCTGCGGGATCTGGCGCTGGGAGAGCGGTTCAGCCAGGCATGGAAGCCCGACCGCGACACTCCCAGCGCATCGCATAGCCATGCCACCGGCCAGATCGTCCGGTGCTTCGCGACGAAGGCGAACTTCATGTCGCTTCCTTCGCGAAGTAGGCTGCGGCCTTCCTAAGAAATAGCCACCTCAGCGTCACACCGAACAGCTTGCAAAACGAAGCCCAGCGACTTGGCGCGCCGCTTCAGATTGGCAAGGACGCGGCTGCGATATTGCTCCTCATAGTGGTCTGCACCCGGATCCCTGTAGGTCATGCCATGCCTGAGGGAGTTGTAGAACAGGACCGCAATTTTGCGGGCAGTCGCCGTCACGGCCTTTGCCTTGCCCGCACGGGAGGACAGCCGTCGATAGAATGCTCCGAGCGCCGTATCGCTCCGCCCGATGGTCGTGGCCGCCAGCCGCAACAGCGCCGCTGCTCGACTGGACGATCTCCGCGTACGCGAAGAGAGCACCTTGCCGCCGGAGATTTTGTTCCCCGGCGCCAGGCACAGCCAGGAGGTGAAGTGCTTGGCGGTCGGCCATGCTCTGAGATCCGTGCCGCATTCGCCAATGAGCTTTAACGCAAGTGAGGGGCCCAACCCATGGATCTCGGTCAGATCGACGCCTAGGACGCCGTATAGTGCGGCCCTGACGTCGAACGAAGGTGTGTTGACCTGCTTGGTCTTCACCCGCGGCCTGGATAGCTTGCCGACCGGCTTGGCCCCTCTGTCAGTCAGCGCCGCTATCAAGGATTCCAGCTTGCGGTCGCAGTCGAGCATCTTGGCCTGGTAGGTGTCGTAGAGCTCCAGCGACTGGGTCAGCGCGAAGACATGTTCGTCCCGATCATTGCCCACCAGTGCGGCGCGGATCGTCTCGACGGAGGAATGGCAGCGAACATCGCGATAGGCCGCCAACACGTCGGGATTGCGCTCGCCCGCGACAATAGCTCGGATAATTCGCATCCCGGTCACGCCGGTAATGTCGGAGACAACGTGATGAAGTTGCAAGTTCATCTCCATCAGGGCTTTTTGCATGTGCTGGATGTGGGCGGCTGCGTATTCGACAAGTCGCTCCCGCTGACGCAGATAGGCGCGCAAGGTTGCGATCTCGCCATCTGGGCGGAAGCTCCCGCGTAACAGACCGTAAGAATGGAGCTGGCGTAGCCATGCGGCATCGCTGACATCTGTCTTGCGCCCAGGTACGTTCTTGGCATAACGCGCATTGACCAGAATAACCTCGAACCCGCGCTGCTCAAGAATCTCGTAGGCCGGGATCCAATAGACCCGGTGGATTCCATCGCCACACTGGTCACGCCACATGCCTTGAACCAGTCCGCTAGATCGTGCAGGTCCTGCGTAAATGTGCCGAACGCGCGCACCGGTTTGTCGGTGCAGATCGGATCGACCGCGGCCATGTGCATTTTTGATCCAATGTCGATGGACGCCGCACCAACGTTGACCGAATTTAATTCTGGGCGGTCACCGGTTGTCCTTTTGGGCATAGCAAATCCTCCATCTGATTGTCGGTAGGAGGGTCTGGGCTATGCCAATCGTCATCTTCCTAATCGGGATCGCTGCCGGGGGCGGCGTCACCACTCTCAAGTTCGCATGCACCCATGGACCACGTTTTTTAACGGGGACTGTGCCTCCAATAAGCTGACGGCCGCTACCCTCCAAGCTGCAGGATAGCACCGGTTGTTTCTACCGCGCGCAGGCGGGCAACGGCCCGCGACAGTTTTTTAGGATATCCCGCTCGGCCTTCAGCTTGGCGACCTCACGGCGCAGCCGCTCGATCTCCTGCTGCTCCGGCTTCATCTGCCCGTGGCCGGGAAAGGCTTGCGTCGGGTCGGAGCCCAACTCCTTCACCCATTTGCGGAGAACATTCTCATGAACATCCAGGTCACGGCCGGCTTGCGCCACCGACACCCCACGTTCCCGCACCAGCTTGACCGCCTCGACCTTGAACTCGCGGCTGAACTTCCGTCTTTTCATCGCCACCTCCGGCTTCATGGAACACCTAATCTCGGTGTCCATCAAACCGGCAGCAGCTCAATAGAGGCACAGCGGTCATTGCATCGGTCGTGCGCTCGAACGCAACTCAGTCTCGATCTTCGGCGAGAACTTGAGGAAAGTCTGTCCGCAACGTTCTGTGCGCGGGTGCTAACCTTTTCCAGTGGCATGATCGCCAATCTGGGCGCGATGCTCCTCCTTGCTTCGGGCCAATTAACAGGCGGAAGAAAGCCGGTGATCGTGTTCGATATGTCCGCACATATCTCCCTGGCCTATCACAAACCGGCAGTGGCTGTTGAAGCTCGGTTGGAAACGATCTCGCACAACGACATCGACGCTCTGGAACGCCTATGCCGCGAAAATCCGGTTGTCGCTTACGTATGCGATGGTGTTTACCCCATGGGAGACTATTCGCCAATCCGAGAGTTGCGGCGGCTCCGGGAGCGCTATGGGTTGTTTCTATACATCGACGATACTCGCGCCATGTCGATCTTCGGATGCCGCGGCGAAGGTTTTGCTCGCTCGCGGTATCCGCAAGTTCTTGACGAACGAACGATCATAGCAGCTTCGCTGGCTAGAGGATTTGGTGCGTCGGGCGGAATGTTGATGCTTGGATCGGCCGTCCACGAGGCGCTATTTCGATGCGGTTCCATTCCCCAAGCGTTTTCGACGCTCCCCGATCTGGCGGCAATTGGTGCCGCGCTATTCACCAGTCTGCAGAACTTGGTCAGCTCCAAAACCGATTTGTGCAACGCATCGAGCTCTTTGACCGCCTCCTCGCAACAGCCCAGCAAGGCAATTCACTTCCGATCAGAACAATAGTGATTGGACCGCAAGCCAATGCGGTTGCAATCGCAAGAGCCCTCTTAGAGCGCGGCTTCTATACTTCAGTCGTATCCTTCCCGACGCTCGGGCAAGATATGGCCGGCATTCGTGTGTGTATTTCAGCAGAGCATAAGATTCGTGACTTAGAAAAGCTATGCGACTGCATCTTGGAAACTGTGGCCGAAAGAACCAAGAAGCCTTACCCTCTGCGATGACGTGATGACGATAGACGAATTTGTTGCCTACTCGGGTTGTCAAGCGATGTCCGCAATTAACCCCGCATATTGCCTCAGATGAGAATGTTATCGAAGCGGACCCCCCGTTGTTCCTGGATTCGGCTTGCCGCGAGTCCGAGCAAGCCGCTCGCGAAGCGCGCCCTCCATAGCGCCGTAGCGAGCGAGCGGCTTGCGGCGATTAGGCGAAGGCGCCTGTCGGGACCCGGACCTCGGAGGGTGGGTCGATGCTTAACGTGATCTCTGCGCTGCTGATAAGCTGTCGAGCGGCCTTGGATCGCCAATCCTTCATCAGCCGCTGCAACGTACGCCCGCCGACGCCGCCCGAACTGACCGGGCGCATGCGCTTCTATCCGGGAGAGAAGATCGACCGCGGACAAGTGCGGAACCGCCGCGAGCCTTTCCTCGATGATGGGAATGTAAGGGTCGCGCATTGATGGCCGACGAGGCACAGGCGTGCGCCGCACATAGCGGCGTCGATGAATGCTCCGCTGCTCGCCCGCGCTCCAACCATCGCCGAGCTCTCGGGCAAAATCCACCACATCACTCGGCACCGGCGCGGGGGCGCGGGCGTCAGTCCTGACATTCCAGCCCGCCGATCGACGCGCTTGCCCAGTTCATTTTGGGCATCCCGCATCTGCGCCAGCAATGCGAGCGGATCAAGCGAGCTGTAGATCTCTTGCAGCCTGTATTTGAATGCCTCATCGAGACTCGGATGGACCAACGCTCTTCGTACGGCGTTGCCGGAGGAAGATAGCGCTTGACCACTTTGGCGCCTTCACGGTGCTTCTCCTTCAGCTTAAACGAAGGCTGGAAGAAATTGATGTGCAGCCGTGCCGCCGCAACTGATGTGTTCGAGCGCTGGCGGCTTCCAGTCGTGCTTTGCTCGAGCACAGCGCTTGGCACCATCAATCACTCACTGCTGTCGATAGAGGCTCTCCGAAAGCGAGAGATCCCATACTCGGATGGCCTTCATCGGAGAAAGAAATGCCGAGACTCAGACAGTCATCCGCGAGAAGGGGCGGGTGCGCTGTCTGAGACGATTGCCATGGCTCTCTGACCTCACCGCGGACATGCTGCAGGCAGCCTGGCGCCGGTTGCGAACAGCAGCGGTCCGAGCGCCGCGGCGAGCCGCAGCGATCGAACCATGTTTCGGGCCTCGTGCGACATCGTGCTCTCCCGGAATTCCGCCACCGGATTGGAGATGAATTCAGACAGGCGACACGCGCTTTGGCAAGACGGCGAGCCCTTCAGTTTGCGCGCGCATGCTCCGCAGTTTCGTGCAGTCTATTTGGAGTCCTTATTTGGAATCCTTGGCCGCGATCACCTCGATCTCGACCAGGAAGCCGGGATTGGCGAGCGCTGTGACGCCGAGCACCGAGCGCGCCGGCAGGTTCGGCTGGCTGCCGCCGAAGAACTGGGTGTAGCCCTCCATGAAGGCCTTGAAGTCCATCGGCGCGGACGTGTTGTGCACTAAAAATACCTGCATCTTGACGACGTCGCCCATGCCGAGACCCTGGCCTTCCAGAATGGCCTTGATGCGGTTGAGCACACCGACGGTCTGGGTCTTGATGTCGCCATAGGCCTGCGGGCTCGATGGATCGGCATCCTTGTGGACGACCGGCGGCACTTGGCCGCTGACATAGACCGTCGTGGTGTTGTCGGTGACCGTCACGGCCTGCGCGATCGGGAATGTCGAGTTGGGAATCGGATGCCTGACCACATCCGCGGAGGCAGCGGTCGCCATCGCCGACAGCGCGGCGCCCAGTGCGATACCGATGAATTTCATCGAACTCTCTCCAAAGTGTTTAGCGGCGGGCGTCCTGGACGTCCTTGGGCGTCACCGCGTCCTGATAGGTGTTGCCGAAGTGCGTCCGCAGATAGTTCACAACCGCGGCGACCTGACCATCGGTCATCATGTCGCCGAACGCCGGCATGCCGCGGCGGCCGTTGACGACGAGGTAAATCGGATAGCTGCCGGTTTCGAGATTCTTGTTGCCGGCGAGCGAAGGATAGGTGCCGGCGCCGCTTGCGCCCGTCGCATCCGGCATGTGGCAGCCCTGGCAAACATTGCCGAACAGCTCTTTGCCGGTCATCTCCACGAAACCGTAGCCTGAAGAGAAGGTGCGCTTGGTCACCCCGCTGTCCAGCCCGAGGGCCGCAGTCGCCGACAGCAATGCCATCGCCGCCATAACCGATGTTCCTGTCCGCACCATCATGTCTTCACCACGCGTTCGTGCAATCGGGTAATCGCATCGAGCGCGGACAGGATTGCGCCCTCCTGCCAGGCCGGCAGTTGCGAAGCGTGCTCGCCCGCCAGCGCGATGCGGCCGTCGATCTGGCAGAGATTGCGGTAATGCTGCGCCCGCCCGGCTTCGGTCCATTCACCGGCGCAGCCGAGCGTGAACGGCACCCGATGCCACGCCACCGCGACGCCATTCTCGAACTCGCTTTTGTACTGCGGATGGATCTTGGCGCCGAACTCGACCGCGCTGGCGACCCGTTCGGCCGGCGTCATCGCCGTGAACTCGAAGGAATTGGCGCCCTCGTACAAATGGGCGCCGAGCAGGACGCCGCGGCCGCCGCGGTTGAAACCATAGTTCGGATAACCGATATTCCGGATCGGCAGGTCGGTGTAGCTGATGCCGCCATAGATCGCCTCATCCTCCTCCCAGAACCGCCGCTTGAACTGCAGCCCAACCTTCACCGAGGCGGCGTACGGCAAGGAATCGATCGCATTCTTCATCGGCCCGCTGACGTCGACGGGCAGCTGACTCAGGATCGGCAGCGGGATGGTGCAGATGCACCAGTCGGCGGTCGCCTGCTGCACCGCGGACGGACTGGCGGTGTCGACATAGCTCACGGTGACGCCGGAGCTGTTCTGCTGGAGCTGCGTCACCTTGGCGTTATAGCGGATGAGGTCGCCGACCTCGCGCGCGAACGCCTTGCCGATCATGTCCACGCCGCCGACCGGCTGGAACATGGTGGTCTGGAAATCGTAGTGCGCAAAGCTCTGGACGTAGCGCCACATCCGCGACCGCAGCAGTTCCTGCAGCGAGATCGGGTCGCTCGGCAGCGGATCACCCATCAAGCCGCCGCCGGGATCGCGCGCATAACCGCGAACGTCGGCGGAGCCGAGATTGGCATTGTACCTGTAGTCGCGATCCAGTGCGCCCCACTCGCGCAGCGCTTGCAGCAGAATCTCCTGGTCTTCCTTGCTGACGAGCTCGTCGAGCCGACCCTGCTGGCTGACTTTCGCGAGCAGCTCCGACACTCCGCCCTGGAAGTCCGCCTTGATGCTGCGAAAGCGTTGCGGCTTACCGTTGAATGCACGTGTCGCGTGCAGATAGGCGTTGTGGTTGAGCTGGATGAAGGATTCCAGCGTCACCTTGAGCCGACGGCAGTAATCGAGCAGCGCGCGATGATGATAGGGAATTCGCCACGGCCCGGGATTAAAATAGAGCCCCTGCTCGAACTGGCAGGTCTGCTTGAAGCCGCCGAGCTCGGTAAAGCTGTCACCACCGCGAATCGACCAGTTGCGGCCGCCGGCGCGGTTGTTGAATTCGAGGATCTGGACCTTGTAGCCGGCCTTGTGCAGTTCCAGCGCCGCCGTCATGCCGGCAAGCCCGGCGCCGAGAATCAGGACAGAGGCGCCCTTCACGTCGCCCGTGAGCTTGAGCGGCCCCTTGTAGGCGGACTCCGATGCGAAACCGAGGCTCGTCATCGCACGATACATCGCCGTACTGCCGGCGATGGTCCCGATCAGCGCCAGCAAATCTCGCCGCCTTACCATCGTTCTGCACCCGCGTTCACCCAGCCGCTGACCTCGTTGATGAAGGGAAACGGTTGACGTGAACCAATGTCAAGAAAGGCACACGCTTCCCATCCACCCACACGCGCTTTTGATGCGTCACGCGACCGACGCATCACACCACGCGCTCGCGATGCACGCGCTGACAATCCATCTCGAAGTTGATCCCGACCACCGGTGGCCGGTCGAAATGCCAGTCAAGACATTGCGAAGCGCGCCACGGGCGGCCGAGCTCGCTTTTCGAGCACCGGATAGGCATCGTGCACTGTATAGAGCTGCACCGCAGCGGTATCCCGCCAGGAGGGCGACGAACGCGCTCATCATGTCGTGTTCCTATTGATAGGGTGATCGGGCTTCTCGTCGTCTCGCATCCTATGCTCCAGCAAAAAGCCGCATCGTGTAGCGCGGCGGCGTGTCGAGCCACAATATAACGTCTCTCATGTGAGAAGCCGGGCGACAGCCTACCAAGATTGGTGGGGTTGGATGACGGTGCTGGACAGAAATGGTTTGAAGCCCAGCAATGGTGTACACGAGCAAATTTCGCTGAATCCGCATCGAGCATCTTTACTTGAGATCTTATGGAGTCTAGTTCGTGCGAAGGCTCTGTCAGCTCTCTCAGCGCCAGCAAAGCCCCATTCCCTCGATCCGCCGCAGATCATGTCAAACGACAGCGCGTTGTCACCGATTTCCGATATTTTGGATGCGTACTGGCGGTCCCATCGGTTCTTGCTTCTTGTCGTTGCCACAGCGGTGCTGATCTCCAGCGCGAGCAGCGTCGCAGCCCCCATGTATTTTCGAGTCTCATTGATCGTCTCCCGCCGGGGGAGGGGATGTCGGCGCTTGCCTGGGGAGTCGCCAGCTATGCGGTCCTGCTTGGCATAGCCTTGCAGCGCATGCTGCAGTATCTTTCCTTCATGACAGCCGAGAACCTGGGCTTCATCGCCGCAACTCGCGTTTTCGATCGCATCCTGAGAAAGAGGTCGCGCAGCGCCTCACGATGATGTCCGGGTTGGGCGCCTCAAGGTTGCAGCGGAGTAAGAACCGCGACCAGCCGAATGAACGAGGTCACCTCAACCCCGTCCCAGCGGACATCGCCAGTCCGGCAGACCGGACCAGGAACTTTCGAGCAAATATCAGTCTGGCTGCGGCTGCCCCCACGTATTGCCTCATGGAGGAATGTTCCCGAAGGCGCGATCGTTGCCTCATTTTTCGCTCCCGAGAGGGCGGACGGTCGGTACGGGGGAGTGCGGGTGCGGTCACCGTACGACCTGTGTCGCATCGATCTGCGCCGCATGATCCGCCGATCGCGGGGTGAGAGATCAAAAAAATATCGCGCTCGATCCCTTCCGCCAGTTCGACAATGCGTTCTGAATCATGGCCAATGTTGAGTGCCAATTTCCATGGCTGGCTGCGGTTCGCATGGCCGCCAAATAGGCCATTCTGTTCGCGAGCGATCCAGTTTCCCTGGCGATCCCTACCAATAAAGACCCTGGAAGTCGCAGGGATGCGCGAAGGGGGCATCTAACTTCATTGTTTATCCCAGGAATGTGAAAGTGTAAGCGAATGTGAAAGTGTAAGCGCCGCTCTTCAGTGTAGATCGGGGCTAGTTGTCGTTTTGCGTGTGATCCTGCGGCATGCTAGCCGCGCTCGGTGTGACCTGCCTACAAGTGATTTTCTTGATCGACGATCGGCATGCGGCGTTGGCCCCATTCCAAAGTTTCACTACCCCTTTCGTGAGTGCGACCACTTTCGCGCAGATCAGCCGAAGTCGCCGCGTCTACGCTGACGAATAAAGGGTCTCCTTTACCGGAAGGTATTACCTGCCAACCGGTAGTCGTAACAAGCGCATCGCATATTCTTGCGTCTGGCATCAACTGTTGCGGTCAGTAGTTGACTAACGGACAGTTGTGGGCGCCGCATATGGATATTCTACAGCCAGTCAATCATGACAGTCACAAAGGTGAGCGAGGACAGCGAGTTGCTGTGCCGTTTTACTGCGTGAATCAGGGTTCTGGAGGAGTGCGAACTGCGAGCGCTCACGAGGGTTATCGGCCTAGCGAGACCGGCTGCTGAGGGGCTTTGAAAAAGTCTACCATTCATCCGTCGCTTCTTAGAAAATTACGGTGGCCATGTTCTACTCGACGATGGGTTCCAATATCTGGGCTCACCGCCAACAAATGAAATGCTTATCGGGCGACGCCCGCCAGGATTGTTATTGTCTACTATCTCTTGACGGGATTGAGCCGCTCCTAAGCACTGCAGCGTCGTTGGGAAGCGGACTGGCCCGATATCTGCTTGGCCTTCGCCGCGACAAACGGTGGAGGAGGCCATGCCACTGGAGTACCCGAGTCTCGCCATGTTCATAAGGGAGAGGCGCGCTTTAGTTTTCCGCTCACCTAATCATAAGCATCGCGATGTTCCCCAAGAGCACGAACGATATAGCCGCTTCTTGGATCCGTCGTAGTTGTTTTTTGAGTCACAGAATGTCCTCGGCGTCGAAGCCGCGAGAGAGGTCGCTCCCGCTCGTAATCACTCCGGATGTCGAACGAAATTCATGGCCGGAATAGAACGGCACGCAATCGAAAAGGAATTGTTGGAAAATGACGACAACCTCACGACGCGGTATCAGTCGCCGTAAAGTGCTGTCGATGGGTGGCGGCGCGATACTGGCGCCTTATGACGTTTCCTTGTCTCTTATGTCCCTTTCCAGGGACGAACATTACGCGGCTGTTGCTGAGGGAACCAACATCTCTGCCGCCGTGTCGCCTACTGGGCAGACGGTGGCATTTGATCTGGCCGGGAGCCTTTGGCTTGTGGACATCGGCGGCGGACTTGCGCGACGGATGACTGACGAACTCGGCGATGTCGCGCAACCCCACTGGTCCCCAGACGGGAAAGAGATCGTTTTCCAATGCTATCGGGATGGAAATTTCCATCTCTGGACAATCTGCGCCGATGGCACCCGGTTGAAGCAACTTACGCGCGGTCCCAACGATGATCGCGAGCCAGTCTACTCCCCAGATGGGCAGCGAATCGCGTTCTCGTCGGATCGCGGTTTGGGCTACGGCATCTACGCTTTTGACAGGAATACTGGCGCCGTGGAATCGCTGGTAGATACCGAGGCCGAGGAAACCGAACCGGCCTGGTCGCCGGACGGACGAAAGATCGCATTCGTTACGAACAGATCATCGCTCGATGTTTTGGACGAACTTGGTAACCGGACCACCGTTGCATCTGTTCACAACCCGACAGACCTTTTCGATCCCAAGGAGATTCACGGCCCATCCTGGTCTCCCGACGGCGATCTCACTTACATGATAGTGGACAACGGTACGGTTCAGTTGCATCGGTCTCGAGGCATTGTAGTTCAAGGCGAAGACGTTTTTCCATTTCGCGCATCATGGTTGCCAATCGGCGAGTTCGTATACACGTCCGGCGGGAAGATACGGCGGCGACGCCTGGAAAAGGCGGAGTCTTCCGTTATTGAATTCTCGGCACAGCTTCCAATCGCCAAGCCACGGTACAAGAAAGTGCGCCGGGATTTCGATTCGATCGGACGACGTCCTGTGCTCGGTATCGGCAGCCCGGTCTTGTCGCCGGATGGCCGCAAAATCGCTTTCCGCGCTCTGAACGACATTTGGACGATGACGATTGGGGAGCGGCCGTGCCGCATTTGCCGTGACGGATTCTATAAATCCGACCCGGCGTGGTCGCCTGACGGCCGGTGGCTGTCTTACTCGAGTGACCGTGGTGGCAAGCTGGATATATGGTTGAATGACCTGCGCACCGGCGAGAATCGGCAACTCACGTACTTGCCCGATGCTGCGCTATCCGGATCATGGTCGCGGGACGGCAGATTGATCGCTTTTTTGGATCAGACCGGCACTCTTTATACGATTGAAATCGAGAGCGGGTCTATTCAGAAGGTCTATGGTCCTTTATGGGAGCCGGGCAGACCGAGTTGGGGACCTGATGGGCGGACGATTGCCCTAGCAGCGTTCAAACCTTGCTCCGCTAGCTATCGCGAGGGCCTGAGTGAAATCCTCACCGTCGATCGAATTTCCGGCGAGGTCGAATATCAATCTCCCCTTCCAAATCGATCGCTCAGCACGCGCGGCGATGATGGACCCGTGTGGTCACCTGATGGAACGAAAGTCGCTTTCGTGCTAGCTAGTTTGCTATACGTCGCTCCGGTCGATGGCCGATGCAGGCTGACCAGCGCCCCACGTGCGATCAACGCGGAGGTTACGGACGCTCCGAGTTGGAGCGGCGACTCCAAAACGCTGCTTTATCTATGCAATGGACGTCTGCGGCTGCTTACGGCCGAGGGGGGAGAGCCGCAAACCGTGCCGCTTTCGTTGGATTGGGCGATGGCGAAGCCTTCGGGGCGAACCGTGCTCCGGGTCGGGCGCTTATGGGATGCCCGCAGTCCGGATCTTCGCGAGAACGTCGATATTGTCATCGATTCGAACAGGATCGCGGCCATCGTGCCCCAGAACGGCGGTGCTTATGGCGATGCAAAGATCGTCGAGGCTCCGCAGTCGACAGCCATGCCCGGATTGATGGACATGCATACCCATCGACAAATGCAGGGGTATTCATATGGCGATCGACAAGGCCGAATGTGGCTTTCGCTGGGGATCACGACAACGCGATCGGTCGGTTCGCCCGCATACCACATGGTGGAGGACAGGGAATCCATCGACTCCGGGTCGCGGTTGGGGCCGCGTCATTTTGCGACCGGTGAAGCCATCGACGGCTCTAGGATATTCTATAACTTCATGCGTCCGGTCACGGAGCAGGGACAGTTGGCGCGCGAGTTGCAACGTGCGGAAGCCCTGTCGTATGATCTCGTCAAAACTTATGTCCGATTGGCGCCCGAGGCACAGCGCGACGTGATTGCCTGGGCGCATGCCCGAGGTCTGCACGTCACGTCGCACTACCAGTACCCGGCCGCGGCCTTCGGCGCGGATGGGATGGAGCATCTCGGTGCCACCAGCCGGCTCGGTTACTCACGAACCATGAGCCGATCAGGCGCGGCATATCAAGATTTCCTGGAGGTATTCGTCCAAAGCGGCATGACGTGTACGCCCACCATCTTCACTGCTAACGCGTTGCTGGGCGAGGATCGTTCGTGGCTGGACGACATCCGGATCAAAACCCTCTATCCCACATGGGAGTATGCACGGCTAAAAGAACGCACTAGACTGATGTCTGGTTCGAAACGGCTGGTCACGCTCGCCGAACTCGAACGCAATGTCGTGCAAGTCAGAGAGTTGATGCGCAAGGGTGGCCGCGTAATCACTGGCACAGACGCACCGATCGATTTCCCGGCCATCAGCTTACATCTTAATCTGCGGGCGATGGTTCGCTATGGTGTGACTCCATATCAAGCTATGTTGACGGCTACCCGGTTTCCCGGCGAATTTCTTGGCGAACCGTTGGGAACGATTGCAGAAGGAGCACTTGCCGATGTCGTCCTAGTCGAGGGAAACCCGTTGCTGCGTATCGAGGATGCCGCAAATGTCGACTATGTGGTCAAGAATGGCGAGGTTTTAAGCGTCAAAGATCTACTGGCTCCTTTCGTCGCAACGCAAGTTCATCAGCATGGAAGGAATAAGACATTATCGCCGGTTCGGACCGCTGTGAACGAAAGGCGTTTCTGGTGGCACGGAAAGGAATTTGTTGAGAATAACAGAGTTTACTGCTGCTGTACCGCGACACCGCGGCTGAGTTGCACCGGTTAGAGTCAAATTTTGCGACGGAATCGACAATTCGATGCAGCAGTCGGTTTGGGATCGCCTGAACTCATTGTGCCAGTAAGCACAAGGCCTACCCTTGGAAGTAAGCTTGCCGCGTCTAAAATGATTCCTGGAGTTGCGTTGGCAGCATTGGTCACGATCACCGATCCGGCGCAGCGATCGCATGGGGGCGCGACTCACGGGGCGGTCGCCGTCCACCAGCTTGGGCCAAGAGGATCCGGTTCAGCGGGATGCCCCGCGCATCGAAGAACGGCACCACGCGATCATTCAACAGTTCGGCCGCCGTGATCGGCGTCTTGCGATCATACAGCTTGGCGAACGCCACCTTGCTGTAGGTGTCAATGAAGGTGTGCTGATAGATCCGCCCGACCCCCTTCATGTTGCCGACATAGAAGGTGTCCTGCGCACCGCAATAGCCGGGGCATTCGCTCTCGAACTCGCCGTGCGCCTCCTTCTCGGACTTGGCCTTTTCCAACGCACCGAGCTGGGCCTCGGTCAGCATCAGGCCGTCCTGGGCCATCTTGGCCTCCAGCGCCGTCAGCCGCTTCTTGCCCGCACGCCGAACGGGGAGATCGACAGGCCGCGGCTCCTGAGCTCATTGCTGACCCGCACCTGACCCCAGGCCGGCTGGTCGATCGCCAGCTCAACGACGGCTGCCTCGACCTCCGGCGCGACACGGTTCTTCAGGAGCGGTTTCTTGCGGCTGATCTCAATCAGCGCCAGCTCGCCGCCCTTGTCGTACAGTTCCTTGAACCGGTAGAAGCTGTCGCGGCTATAGCCCATCATCCGGCAAGCCTGGCTGACGTGGCCGAGCTGCTTGGCCAATTCGAGCATTCCGACCTTCGCGCGAAGTTCCTGGGTCATGGTAACGTCTCCTGGGAGACGCTGCGGGCTGCGCGGGAGCGCCCTTTGGGTTAGCGCTCCTGCTCGCTCGCAGCTCCATTCCCTGCCAGTTCAAACCTTGCCGTCAGATTAAGTCGAAACGTCTACACATCGACCATGTGGCAACCGCGGCGCACATTGATATAGAGCTGCTCGCCACTCGTCTCGACAAAGCGATAGCTGGAGGAAAAGTGGCGGCTCTTCAGCGCCGGCCGACTGCCCGAGCACAGCATACGACTGCAGGAGCAGCGTCGCGATGGCTGCGACAGTGATATGCTTGGTGCCCCGAATGTTACCCTCGCCTCATGTCTTGATCACCCGCTCATGGAGCCGCGGGATGGCATCAAGTGAGGAGAGGATTGCGCCCTCCGCCAGGCCGCAGTGCGGACGCATGCTCGCCGGCAAGCAAAATGCGCCCGTCGATCCCACACAGATTGCGATAGTGCTGCTTGCGGGACGCCTCGGACCAGTAGCCGCTACAGCCAAGCGTGAATGGCACCCGGTGCCAGGCGAGATGCCGTTTTCGAACTCCGTCCTGTATTGAGGATGGATAGCCGCGCCAAACTCGACCGCGCGCGCCACGCGCTCATCCGGCGGCATGGCGGTGACTCGAAGGAATTGGCGCCCTCGAACAGATAAGCGCCGAGCGGGATGCCGCGTCCGATCTTGTTGTAGTCGGTGTTGGGATAGCCGATCTCTCGGATCGGCAAATCCGTATAGCTGATGCCGCCATAGATCGCGTCGTCCTCCTCCCAAAATGGGCGCTTGAACTGCAGCCCGACTTTCACCGATGCTGTATAAGGCACGGCATCTATAGCCGCCTTCATCGCGGCGCCTACATTGATGGGCAACTGGCTCAGAATCGACAACGGGATCGTGCACGGGCACCAATCGGCAGTGACCTTTTGCGACTGCGCGGGGTTTTTGGCGTCCACATAGGTCACGGTGACGCCGCTAACGTTCTGCCAAATTTCCGTGACCTTTGCACTATAGCGGATGAGCTCGCCGAGTTCGCGCGCGAAGGCCTTGCCGATCATATCCATGCCGCCGACCGGCTGGAACATTGTCGTTTGCAATTCGCACTTGGCGACATTCCAAAATGGCGCCACAGTTGCGACTTCAGAATGTCCGAGAGCGCTAACGGCCCGCTCGGAAGGGGAGCCGCGGATAGCCCACCCGCCGGGGGGGCATAGCCGCGATATCCGGAGGCAATCAGGCCCTCGTTGTATTTGTAGTTATGATCAAACGCGCCCCAGGATTTCAGTGCAAGCAGCAGGATTTGCTTGTCCTCCACGGAGACGCCCTGATCCAATTCGCCTTGTTTTGCGACTTTCGCAAGCAGTTCAGAAATTTGGCCCTGGAAATCGGCCTTCACTGCGCGGATTCGCTGCGGCGCCCCCCGGAAGGGCGCGAGGCGTGGGGATACGCATTGTGATTGACCTGGATGAAGGGCTCGAGCGCAACGGCCAAGCCGCTTGCAATAATCCAACAGTGCTCGATGATGATAGGGAATCCGCCACTCCCGGATCAAGATGAAGTCCGTCCTCGAAGGCGCAGGTCTGCCTGAAGCCGCCGAGTTCAACATAAGCATCGCCTCCACGAGCGTCCAGTTCCGCCCGCCGGGGCGGTCGTTGAACTCCAGCACGCACCAGAACCTTATAGCCAGCGTTGCGTAGCTCCAGCGCGGCCGTCATGCCAGCGAGACGCGCACCGAGAATGAGTACGGAAGCGCCTTTGGCATAGTACGGCGTCGAACTCGCCGCGGATCAGCTTTTCGATGAACCGACGCACGAGCCCGCAGCCCGGTCTCGAGCGGATCAAAACAGTTGTCGAAAAGATCAACAGCCATCTCGGCTGCAGGCTGCGCAGAATTGGGCTTCGTGGTAGTGCTCGGCATGGCGTGGTCTCCAGTCCGACCCGCTAACGCCGGATGATTCGAGGTTGATCACCCCGGAGACTACGTCACCCTCATTTCCAGCCAACCCGCGACGGAACCTAAGCGCTCATCTCGAAGATGCTCTGGCTGCTTGGAAACAGATCGCGCTGGGCGCTGTTTAAGGGGAGCCGTGCTGATGCGGCATCGGCTGGAGCCGGAGGTCGGAGTCGCCGCCGCAGATTCAAAGCGGGCACGTGAGGCCGCTCCGCCTCTCGTTAGCTACAAACATGGCTCTCTGGAATAGTTACTTCCTATTCCGGCACGGGCGTGCCGGCTTGCGTCCTCTAGACATCGGTTTGGGAGGCGCCGCACCCTTGGCCGGCTCAGCGAACAATTCGGACAAGTGAATACCCAAGGTCGCGGCGATACGGTCCAGGAGATCAATGGTCGGGTTCTCTTTCTTCTGCTCAATGCGGCCCATGTACGAGCGGTCGATTCCGGCATCATAGGCCAATTGCTCTTGCGGAATGCCGCGCTCTACGCGGATCCGGCGCACATTCCAGGCCACAAGCGCACGAGCGTTCATGCGCAAAGGCAGCCATTCCGATGATTATGAAACCACTGGTTATAGCCAGACTATTACGATAAGCTGGCAGCCGGGCAGTTGGCTGTCCGCGCACTATTGCTTCAACGAAGCAGATCACCGCGAGACGCAGATGTCGTGGAGTTTGTCGTCTTTGAATGCCATTGACCCATCACAAGCGAGCTCAAGGCGCGACAGTTCGTTACTGGCGGCAGAGCAAAATGGCCCCAGAAGAACTGCGGCTTTTTCCAGGCGGCGCGACCAAATAGGACAACCGTTCAGCTGGAGCTCCAAAAGTGAACGAATTCTCCTCCACGTGGCTGCCTCCAGGCCGCGGCCTTTCACCACGGCGCGCGGGCAAACGACGGACCTCCTTTCCGTTCCGGGAGGGTGAAGCGACAGAACAGCCTAGCTGCATGGCAAATCTGCGACCAGTCACCGGTATGGACTGCGAGTGGATCCAGCGCCGTGAAAGAGCAAATGGGCAGAATGGAGCCAGCAGGTCATTGTGAGTCATATGCGCTCGCAGCCACGCGTCCGGCCAAAAAGAGGTTGGGACTGCGACGATTCGAGCGGTACCAAAATGGCCCCACGTTAGTTATCGTTGCTCGGATTTCGATAGATTTTTCAGTTTGGTAGGAGTTTCAGGCATTGCCGGCCGATCCGAAGATCGCAGATTTGGCGCCCAGCGCGCACGAGCTCACGTCATATGACAAGGAGCACGCTGTCACCTACATGCGACTTCTCGATGCCGACGCTGACAAGGCCGATTGGCGCGAAATCGCGCGCATTGTGCTCGGGCTTGACACGACCCTTGAACCAGACCGTGCGCGACGCACCTTCGAAAGTCATCTGGCTCGAGCCAAGTGGCTAGCGGGCCACGGCTATCGTGATCTGCTGCGCGGCGGTTGGCCAAAGGAATGAACACGGCCGATCTCAGGATCGGCGGAATTCCTAGCAATCGTAAAACATGATCATTGCATCGATTCAGTGCATGCAAGGTGAGTACACGGCGCGCACGCAACGGTAAAGCGCCACAATCATCGGCTGCAGTTCACCGCGCGTGAAGATCATGCGGGGAAATGGGCGATGGCGGATACTGACTGGAGATCTGAGGAAGCATACAGCGGCCTCAAGAACGCAGAAGCTGACGACCTGGCCTGGGAGTGGCTGCGCCGGGATCGCGACTACCAAGAGGATTATAGGCTTTTATCTCGCCGCGAACGTTCAAGCGCAGCGGCGGGCCAGTTCCGACGAAAGTGGGGGCTCTCGTTTTCCAGCTGATCCGCAAAAGACGTTCGACAAGCAAGCAGTCTTCTGGGCGCCCGAGGTGCTGTCGACCGTACTGGCTGTGCGGGCGGCCAACTGCATCGCGCCCAAAAGCTTCCAGCTCGATTTCGCCAATCTGCCGGGCGACCTTCGTCGCGCAACGGGCGCCAACCGATGGTCACAGACCGATCTTCTGGCAGTTGGAGCTTTGCGGCTGGCGCGCAATCGCGCGACACGTTCAGATGGATGGCATGCGATCGTGCCGCTCGGAGGCGCGAAGCATCGCCTTTGGCTGAGCAAGCTTCCGGCGAGCGGGTCTGCTGTCGCCCTCGATCTGCCGCTCGACACGAACTTCGAGCTTCGCTTGCAGGCCGCACGTCGACTTTGGCTCGCGCTTGAGCATCGGCCGCTCGGAACGCCCCCTCTTGCTTTGCCGGCTTTCAAGCGGCGTCGACTGATCCTCGCGCTGCGCGCACTCGATGGATGGCAGGAAGGAAATAGCTATCGCCAAATCGCGCTCGGCCTGTTTGGAGGCCACCGTATCGCCGAGCGGGGCTGGAAAACAGACGATTTGCGCAGCCGAACCATTCGACTTGTTAAGCTGGGGCGGCGCCTCATGCGCCTTCGCTGCCGCGCATTGCTCCACAGGGCCAGGAATGACAGTTCATGAACTCTTGGGAGATCAATGGCATACTCCCGTTCCGCCAGCCAATTCGTCGGCTGGCGAGATACACGATAGCCGATAGGATGAGATCTTTGCGTCCTGATCTCTCACTGTTTACCGTCTGGATGGCTGCAACAGAGAAAGGCTATCCTCGTAAGGCTTTGACGGCTTTGCTCGGATGGTTTTCTCAAGTTGAGCGCGCTGGACTATCCGTGCAATGCACTGTCTCCCGCTGTTCCGGATTGAAGGGCGCCTGGTAGGCGTCAGGTAACCTGCGCAAGTGCTGCCTTCTTGCAAAGACGAGCCACCCATCGGCAAAAAGAACGTGCGACCTCGGGATGCTCGCTGCGATCCACCGCATAGGCGCGATATTGCATGCCACTTGGAGCGCGTGAGCCGGGTATGATTTGCAAAGCGCCCCCTCGCACCAGATCACTGACGATGATTTCTGGTGCGACAAGAAGGCATTTTCCTGTCATGACTGCCGGCAGAGCAAGATAGTTGTGATCGTACCGCGCGCCCGCTCGTATGTCGTTTGAGGACAGGTTCATTGCCCTCAGCCATGTCGGCAGGATGTCGGGGCGTGATGTAATGTTCAGTATCGGCGTTGAGCGAACGATCGAGAGCTCTCTGCCCGCGACCAGATTTGGCGGCCCCACGCATACCAGTTCCTCATTGTAGATCTCCCAACTGTCGGCGGGTTCGATGACAGAAAGGTCGCGCGTAATCAATATGTCGAAGTCATCCGACGATGTCGGCGGCGAGAGCGAGCTGATGACATCCACGATAACGCCGCCCGCTTCAGCAGAGAACGCTTGCAGATTTGGAATCAGAAGCGAGGATGCAAAAGTCGATAGTGATGTGCGGACGACGATCCGATTGGTGCCCGCGGCCGCCCGCCGCCGCATTCTCTTGGCGGTGAAGCCGACTGTCTCAAGCGGTTCAGAGACTGCGTTTGCGAATAGCCTCCCGAACTCGGTCAAATCACTGCGCCGGCCGCGCCTCTCGATGAGGTCCGCACCCAGATAGTCCCGCAGTACGGACAAATAGCGGCTGACCGAACTCTGCGTTGTTCCCAAGCTGCTGGCGGCACGCGTGACGCTGCCTTCGCGTGCGACAGTCACAAAAGCACGGATGGCATTCAGCGGAACTTCATCGTCTTGAGCCGCCATTGTCTGCTCCGGCGCCAGATTGAACATTCATCACATTATTCGATGTCCATAGCTGAATTGCCGCGAATTAAGCGGTGGCTGCGCACAAAATCCGCGCGTGGGAGCGCATTGGTACTTGGTCAAGTACCGCACAAGACCGGCCGTCAACGGCTCGGTGCTGTAAGGGGGCTAGGTCCTTTTGCGGCGTGCCGGCTTCGGCTTGCGACCTTTAGGTAAAGTAGCGGGTGGCGGGGCACCCTTTGATGGCCGAACAAACAGCTCGGAGACAGCAACTCCGAGCGTCCCGGCAAGGCGATCGAGAAGATCGATTGTCGGGTTCGCCTGTTGGCGCTCAAGCCCGCTCATATAGGAGCGATCAACACCTGCATCGTAGGCCAATTGCTCTTGCGGAATACCGCGCTCGACGCGGATCCGGCGCACATTGTAAGCCACAAGCGCACGAGCTCTCATGCGCGAAGGCAGCCATTTCGATGGTCATCAAACCACTGGCTATAACCTACATAAAAACATCACAAAAATTCGAGGTCTTCGATCGAACTATTCGATGCGTCTCACCGAATCGTTGTTCCCCGACGCTATTGGGGCGGGCCGCATCAGTGCTGGTATGTCGACCGTCTATCAATTTGCGGCCGGCGCAGGTTTTGCGGGCGCTGACCGGATCTCGGTCGTTCCGGTGGCTCGGCAGCCGTTCGATTCCGTTGTCCCAATTTGCGCGAACAGCCTCGAACCAAAAGCAAAGACGCTGACTGAGAGGGGCCGATGGTCCTCCATTCAACGAAATGGAGTTGCAGCCCCGATGAATGAGCTGTCCCAAACCATCGAGATTGCAGCGACAGCCGTTCAGGCGAGGTTAGAGTTGACCTTCAGTCCTGCATCAGCGCAGAAAGCGCGTTTCAGCTGCCTTAATCTCGTCCATTCTCTGGAGTCTGAAGATTTCCTCTACCGCTACAATATCCTTGTGGACGTTCTGGACGCCGCGATCCGCGATGATGCGCCGGAAGGTGTCCCTCAAGGCCGCGCTTGAGGCCCGGATACCGTAATTGCCATAGATCATCATCTGGACGTTGCCCAACTCCTTGACCCGACGGGCATCCAGGTCCGGATAAGCATTTGGCACAATGGCCAGCGGCACTAAACCGGTCCAGGCGCGGGAAAAGCTTTCGATCTCGCCAGGATCCTTCTTCTTTGAATGGATTAGGATCATATCGGCACCAGCCTTCACATAGGCTTGCGCGCGGTCTAGGGCTTCAGCTTCGCCAAGGCCAGCGATGAGCGCTTCGGTTCTCGCGATCACAAGAAATTCCGGATCACGCCTTGTGGCAAGAGCAGCCTCGATCTTGCCCTGGAATTCCTCGACGCGCAGCAGTTGCTGGCGGCCGCCTGCAGCAAGGCTCGTAACCTTGGGAAATGTCTTGTCCTCGATGACAACGGCGCTGGCGCCGGCCCTTTCATACTCGCCAATCGCATGGATGACATTGATCGCATTGCCATAGCCCGTGTCGATGTCGGCCACGATCGGTATCGTTGTGCGCCCGGCGATTGCTCGCAGCATATCCAGATGCTGTGCCATCGAGATCAGGCTCATGTCAGCCAAGCCATAAAGTGCGGAAAGTTCGAAACCGGAGGCCCACAGCCCATCGAAGCCGGCTTCCTCCGCGATGATCGCTGAAAGCGGGCTATGAGCTGCCATAATGTGGACAAGGCCACTTTCAGCCATCCGGGCACGCAGGCATTTGGCAGGGGACATCTAAAGTCTTTCAGGCTAGGGCGCCGCAAGCGGTGATGATCGGATCTCAGGCGCGGGTGAGATCCTTAAGCGAGGAAGCATGGGAAATGCGAATATCGGGCGAAGCCTGGAGCCCGCCGGGCGGAGGGGACCCAAACGCATCGAGAAGATGCATGGCGAACATGGCTGTCAGTCTCTGTCACCCAGCAACACAGGTGCGTTTGCCAATCAATCCGGCGCAGGGGGAAAACGCCTAGAATGCGCCGGGTAAGGGGCACGATGGTCCTTGCGCCTGGCTCAACTTAGCGACCACGAGTTCGCGGCCTTGCGGAAAGGCGCGCGAATTGCCTCAGATGATCCCGGACGCCAGACAGCGCCTCGACAGTGCATATTGCGCGGTCGAGCTCCTGTGGCAAAAAGTTCGACTTCTGGACGAGATTGGTGGCCTTGACCGGAGTCAAAGGTCCTGCGCCATACGGAACGCACCAGCCAGTCGTTGCGTCCGCCTCCGAACCGCCGTTGCCCCGGTGTCGGACTTGGAAAGGTCGCGTTGAACACGACCTGCTTCGCGCCGCAAAAGACCGTGGCCTGATCGATGCTGGAATTGAGCCCGTAATCGCGACCGAAGTCCCGCGGACTGCCAGCTGCCTGCTCCCGACGAGCGCGGCGCATTTCTCAGCTCGTCGCGCATTGCGTAGACGCCGGCCTCGCAGGCAGCAACTGAGGTTTCGAAATCGGATTCGCCCTGACCGAGTGTGATCACGTCCGCGCCTTGTTCGCGTAGCTCGGCGGCTCGCGCCGCCATGGCCTCGGCTTCTAAGGGACGGACAAGCCTTGAGCCGTTCTGCAACGAGAGACAATGGGGGCACCTGAAGTTTGAGCAGGATTGTTGACGCCTTTTACTTGTTGGCAAAGTTGCGAACAAAACCGACATTCGTGTTTGTTGAATGAAATGATCGCAAGTTGCGATGCCTTGCGTCGCATCGCTGAAGACGACGGCGCGTTTCGCGACCGCGCTTCACCAGCAGAGCAAATATGCTTGGCGCTTTGTGTGTTGGGTGCCGCGCAGACGTGTGAATTTTCTTGTCCAATTCGAAACGTTCAACAGGACTCGAAGCGCTTTCCAGCTCACGACGAGGAAATTGCGCGGCGCCGCACTGTTTAGCTCGCAGTACCGCAGTTATCGCATATTGCAGGGTATTCCATCTACTTATTCGATGCCTGTCATCCAGCTGTAGCACGACGGGTCTTGAAGGTCCGCAGCTTGCGCAAAGAGCGTCATGGCAGCGAGGAAGTGATGCGATGGCATCGGTTTTGATCGAAAACATCAGTAAGAACTACGGTAAGACGGCCATCCTGCGCAGCGTCTCACTGTCGATAGCCGATGGTGAATTCCTGACGCTGTTGGGACCGTCGGGCTGTGGTAAGTCGACGCTGCTCCGTATCCTGGCCGGACTTGAGGTGCAGGACGAAGGCTCCGTCTCGATCGGCGAGCGCCTTGTGGACGGAGTTCCGCCAAAGCGGCGGGATATTGCAATGGTGTTCCAGTCCTATGCCCTCTATCCCCATTTGAGCGTCGCGTCGAATATCGCCCTGCCGTTGCGGATGCGTCGGCTCTCTGCCTTACGGAGGCTCCCCCTTCTCGGTCGTCTTCTGCCAAGAACGGCGCAGATCGCCGCGGACATTGGGGTGGAAGTCTCCCGCACGGCTAAGTCCCTCGGGATCGGCCACCTGTTGTCGCGCAAACCGGGGCAACTCTCGGGCGGCCAGCGCCAGCGTGTCGCGGTTGGTCGGGCGATGGTGCGCCATCCAGCTGTTTTCTTAATGGACGAGCCTCTATCCAATCTGGATGCCAAGCTGCGCGTGCACATGCGCGCCGAGATCAAGGAACTGCACCAACGGCTCGGCGTCACCTTCGTCTATGTTACGCATGATCAGGCCGAGGCGATGACCCTTTCGGACCGCGTGGCCGTGATGCTCGATGGTGAGTTGTTGCAGGTTGCTCCACCGCAAAGCATCTACTCCGATCCAGACAATCGCCGCGTCGCAGAATTCATCGGCTCACCCAAGATCAATTTACTTGATGGCGTGATGCGTGAACGCGGCCTAATCGACGTGGCTGGTTCGGCGATCCCGGTCGAAGCCCATGCCCTGGCAGGCACGCCGCTCTCGCTCGGCATTCGTCCGGAGGCTCTTTATGTCGCAGACCACGCCGGCCAGGGGGTGCTGACAGGTTCGGTGCGAATGGTCGAGCACATGGGATCAGATCTCTTTGTACATCTCGATCTTGCCGGCATCGATCAGCCGTTTATCGCAAGGCTGCTGGCCGAGCGGGCGCCGCATATCGCGCCCGGCCAGACCTTGCATGTCGGCGCGAGACCGGATCGCATTCTTCTGTTTACACGGGATGGACGGCGCTTACGGCGTGAACCGGATCCTGTTTGCAGATACGTCGCTCCGCTCCGGGAGGCCGTGAGATGAGCGAGCCTCGTACTTTTTCCGACGCTTATAATTTGTCCTTAACGCGGCGTGGAGCGTCATTTCTTGCGGTCTCACCAGCTCGTCGGCAAGCCTTTGCGGTGGCATTCGCAGGATTCGGGCTGGCTGGCCCGGCGGTTTTCTTTCTGCTGGTGCTGTTCATGCTGCCGGCGGTTGGGGTGTTTTTCATCGCGCTCACCGACTGGCAGCTCGGGGCTGGCTCTTTTTCCTTCGTCGGCCTCGCCAACTACCGCGAGGCGTTCGCGGACGCCACCTTTAGGGCCTCCCTCGCCAACACCACTATCTATGTTCTGATCGTCGTGCCGGGTACGCTGCTTGCCGGCCTTACTGTTGCACTTCTGATCGAAAGCGGAAAATCCTGCCGCTCGTTCTATCGTGCCATCCATTTCCTGCCCTTTATGGCGACGGTCACCACTATGGCCATTGTCTGGGAGGCGCTGCTGCATCCCACGATAGGGCTCGTGAACCAGATGTTCGCCGCCGTGGGCCTTCCGACCGCCAACTGGCTGCGTGATGAAAATACCGTCCTTCCGGTGTTGGCCACTATCGGGATGTGGCAAAATCTCGGCTATGCGATGGTGTTGTTTCTCGCAGGCCTCAAAAGCATCCCGCGAGATCTCTACGATGCAGCCGATGTCGACGGTGCCGACTTATGGATCGACCGCCTCCGCATCGTCACTCTGCCCTTGCTCGGGCCGGTCTCGATGTTCGTTGTCATTGTCGTGGCACTGCGGGCCTTGGAATGCTTCGACGCGGTGAAGGTACTGACGCAGGGCGGCCCTGGAGCTGCCTCCGAAGTACTGCTCTACACGCTCTATCGGGAGAGTTTTGAGTATCTGCGCACCGGATATGGCGCCGCCGTCGCCGTCGTCTTTCTCGCCATGGTCGGAACTCTCACTCTGATCAACGCCCTCGTCATGGATAGGAAGGTGCATTACCAATGAGCGTGGCCACTTCGGTCAAAGGCTTGTCGTCGCTTGCCGGCATGTTTCGCCATGTCGTGTTACTCGTCACAGGAGCGTTGATACTCGTTCCCTTCCTGTGGATGATCTCGCTCTCGGTCAAGGCGCCGGGCGAGATATTCCACGCGTCTTTCTCCTTTTGGCCCGTGCAATTCTACGGCATCGAAAACTATGAAAAAGCGCTGAATGAAGCGCCGCTGCTCCGCTACATGGGCAACGGCCTGATGGTATGCGGTCTGATCCTGGCGCTACAAACTCTCCTCTGCGCTCCTTGCGCCTACGCGCTTGCAAAACTGCGATTTTTCGGTCGCGAACTCGTTTTCGGCATGGTGCTTGCCGGTCTGATCCTCCCGCACCAAGTGCTTTCGCTGCCGCTATTCATCCTCGGGTACAAGCTCGCCATCCTCAACACTTACACCGCGCTGATCCTTCCTTATGTCGTCTCACCCTTCGGCGTCTTCCTGTTCCGGCAGTTTTTCAAGACGATTCCGGATGATGTCGTGCACGCTGCCCGTCTCGACGGTCTCTCTGAACTCGCTATCGTCTGGAAGGTCATGGTGCCAATGGCACTACCGGCTGTCATCGCCTTCGCAATCTTCTCGGTGGTCGGGCACTGGAATGACCTATTCTGGCCACTGATCGCCGTACGTGATCAGTCCCTGATGCCGCCGACGCTGGGTATTCTGGTCTTCAAGAACGAGGAGGCCGGCAGCGACTACGGTCCTCTGATGGCGGCATCCACTCTTGTGGTACTCCCGCTCACCATCGCCTTCCTTGCAGCCCAACGTTGGTTCGTCGAGGGACTGACCGGAGGGGCCGTCAAATAATAGGCGAACCGAGGGGATCAGAATTCTCCTCTTGTCGAATGCACAGGCATTGCCCCGGCAAGCGCTGAAATGGATATGGTTTCAAAAGGAACTCCGATGTTCACAATAACAAAGCTTTCTTCCGCAATCGGCGCGGATGTCGCCAATGTTGATCTCCGCAGATTGGCGGAATCGAAAGACGCCGCCGTTGTCGCTGCGCTTCGCGAAACGCTCGAAACGCACCTTGTGCTTCGCTTTCGTAGCCAGCATCTGTCACCAAGCGAATTCGTCGCGCTTGCGTCTGCCTTCGGCCATACAAAGACGCTAAAGCGCGCCGCAGCCTCAAGTAGCGCGCATTTGCCTGGCCATCCTGAAATCAAGGTCGTCTCGAACGTAGCGAATGATGATGGCCGCCCGATCGGTGACGGTGGTTCCTCTGAGAATTACTGGCACACCGATGGCACCTATCTGCCACGGCCGGTCAAGTTGACGTTCTTGTACGGACGCGAGTCGCCAAAAACAAATCCACCGAAGACCTTTTTCATGAACCTCTCCGATGTCCATGATCGCCTGCCTCACTGCTTGACATCCTATCTGAGCCGACTGAGTTGCATCCATTATTCACAGTATAATTTCGCTGCTGAATATGCCGAGCAAATTGCAGCACTCCCCGAAGGGGCCGATCGTCGGCATATTGGGCCCAGCTTTCCGCTCGTGCGCCTGAATCCCCATAGCGGAAGACCATCCTTGTATCTCCCTCGACAGCGACAATGCCTTATCGAAGGCTTGACGGGCGCAGAGAGTGAGAAGCTCTCTGACCTGCTATGGACATACGTCGAAGCCTATAACGATACATGGGGCGACGTGATAGGTGTCGATGATCTCTTCGTTTTCGATAACAGTTACACGCTTCATAGACGTGAGGCGTTCGACTCTCGAGAACGGCGCGTCCTATGGCACATCACGACGGAGGGCGAACCACCCATTCCGTATGCATTGGCGTCCTAATCTAAGTCGCTAGGGCCAAGTGGCAGCAGAAAGAGTTGCGACAGATTGAAGGTGGGCTGTGCCATCTGACCTGTAGCGATTCATCCATGCCCGCAAGACGAGCCTACCCTCGGTCCGAGAGTGCCGAAAACTGGCGGGCCGTTTCCCGGACCACAAGTCGCACCATCATTGGAGAAGTGGGGTGGTTCCCTGTTCGTCGACAATTTCAGAGCCCGCCCCGAGATCGGCGGCCGCGCTGTTTTCGAACGAGCTGTTTATGAATGGCGGCACGTTTCCTGCTATTGTGTTTTGGCGTCCGCCGACCGGCACCAACCCAACCGTCGTTTTCTTGCCTGGCGGTGGCCATCTGGCCCGGGTCGCATATGGCGACCCGGGCGCGGATCCACGGGACTTCCTCGACTTCTGGCTGCGTGAGGTCGGATGGGGGCTTCTGGCCGTCTCCTATCCCAGTGATCATCCCATCTTTCCCCGGCTTTATCCCGAGATGACCGTGAGCGACTGGGGGGCATCGGTGACCGCGATCACCCTCGGCCTTTTGGCCCCCTGTCCTGCGCCACGGCGAGTCGTCGTGGCCGGCTGGAGCATGGCGGGCCGGGTTGCGCGCTCAGTCTGTCGAGGCCTCGCCCGAGGCGGTTTGCCGCCGATCGGCTTTATTTCGCTCGCTGCGAGCGCTCCGTTTCCCGGCCTGGTGCCCGTCTTCGAGAGGGGCGAGCCCGTGACGGAGGCGGGCTTGTGGGCTCTCTCGGCCAATGAGCCCGGTCTACCAACGCGTCACTCAAATTGGTGTGCTGAACTTGCTGCCCAAGCGGCCGACAATGAGCGCGTGATCATCCCCGAAGAGGTCTATCAACGGGACTATCGTGTAAATACGCCGCTTCTGTTGCGCGGAGAGCCGCAATTTCTGCGATCGCGCAGCGCGGTCGTTTCGGTTACCGAAGTGACGGACGAACTCGGCACTTTCGATTTTGGCTCCCATCCGCTGACGGGTGTAATAGCGCCGACGCGGTCTTCTGATGCGCGTCACGCGCTGACCGATTCACTCACCTGGGGTTTCCTGAACGCACAGCACGTCTTCGAGCGCTACGTTAGCGGATGCCCCGACCTTTCCACTATCGGTCCTCAGCGTTGGGAGCAGTTGCGGTCGCTGATGTTAGATTTGCCACGCCGGCTCACGCGTACTGTATCAGGCGGTCATTTCTTCTTCATAGGTGAGCGCGGCGCCAAAGCAACAGCACATCATCTGACAAATCTCGCCACCGAAATCGTATCCCTGCAGGCTGAAGTCTCGGCCATCTTCTGCAGTCAACCGGCACCAGAAACGAAATAATGACAGCCTTCAGCCGTTTCAAAGCACGCGCTCACTGCATTCATACGCACTTCTGATGATGCCCGCGCCCTCACAAGGTGTCGCTAAAGCTTGTCCGAAAGCACGAGTTGGCCTCCGAAGCTGGTCGGTCGACCAGTCCGATCACACTCCGGCCTGCTAGTTATACAGACGCAATCCAAACATGGTTGGCGATCCTTCGATCGTATTGGGGGGCGGCAGGCGCTCGCCCCTCACACGAAGCCGGTCGCCAAGGTTGCTGGGCGTCAAACAACGACCGCTGCGATGCTGCTGGTACACGCCGTTCACGAGGAAAGATCAGAGAGGCGCTGCGGGAGCGGCGCCTTAGCACGTCATCACTTCTTTAGAATGAGCTTGCGCGCCTCCTTGGCGGCGTCATCGAGCGCCGCCTGCGCCGAGAGTTTGCCGCCTACCACCAGTTGCATCTTGTCCACGATCATCGCCGCGGCCTTCGCGCTGTTCTCGCCCGGAAATGCATACCAAGCCACCAGATTGCTGAGTTGCCGCAGCGGAACGTTGTAGTTCGGCCTTTCCCGATAAAGCGTCTGTAGCTGTGGATCCGACAGGGCGGCCGTGTTGATTGGTGTATAGCCGGTCATCGCCGCCATGATTGCCTGTGCCCGCGGGCTTGCTGCGAACTTGATGTATTTCCACGCTGCTTCCTGCCGAGCGGGCTCCTTGGTTAGCATCATCATTCCGTTGCCGGCGGCCAAGGTCTTGCCGTCGTGAGCCAAAGGGATCGGCGTCATCGTAAGCATGAAATGCCGACCGATTTTCTGTTCGAAATCGGTGAGAAGGCTGCTGGATGTCAAGTAGATACCAATCTTGCCGCCGACAAACGACTGACGGGCGTTGTCACGCGACAAGTCGATCATCCCGGAATCTGCGGCGCGTGCTACGGTTGCCATAGCGGCAAGCCCTTGCCGCTGGTCGAAGGCGATATCGCCCTCGCCCTTGGTCATCATCCTGCCGCCATGCGCAAAAAGCAGTGTTTCAAAGCCCCACGCGCCATTGGCATTATACTCCATGTAGAACCCGCTGACGTTCGGCTCCAGCTTTGAGATCTTCTTTGCCAAATCGAAAACGTCGTCCCAGGTCGTGGGGAGGTTGGCAGGGTCAGCGCCGGCGCGGGCGAGAAGGGCATTATTGTAGAACAGCACTGGCGTCGTCAGCGAATAAGGGACGGCATAAGCCTTGTCACCGGTCGATCCGATGTTTCGAATGGCGTCAGCAACACCCTGCTGAGTCCACTCCGGTTCGGCCGAGATAAAGCGGTCGAGCGGTACGGCAAGGCCACGATCGGCCAGCAGCCGTATATAATTGAGGCCCTGGTGCGAGACGTCAGGCGCGTCGTTAATCAATTGGGCGCGCAAGGTACTTTGCAATAGTTCGTCGTAGCTCTTCGCCGTTTCGAACTTGATTGTGATCTCGGGGTACGCTTTTGTGAATTCAGCCGCGACTGCATTGTACATCGCAGAAAAATTGGCGGGCGAATAGCTCACACGCAGTTCCAGCGCGTAAACCATGCTCGGTCTGGCGATAACAATCGGAACCACCAAGAACAAAGCCACCGCAAGCAGACGTCTCATTGTTAGTCTCCAATCAAAAGAATTCAGCGAGCAAGCGTCTCAACCGGCCGCTCGCCCCGCGGGTATGGTTTTTACAGCATTTGCGCCGATCACCAGTCAAACCAAGGAGCAGGCGTCAGGCTGGAGCTTTTCCGATCGGTCGGTCGTCAACGACGCGTTGTGCCATTGTCTCCACATCTCGTCACAGCGATAAATTCCTCGACCTCTCGGTCGCGCTAGCCTGCTAAGGACTTCAAGAGGTGGATGGCGACATGCAGATGACAAGCATCGAAAAATTATATGAGAAACGCGCAACATGTAATCATCGCGTGCTCTGGGTGGCTTGATGATCACCGAATTGCGATTGTCGGCCGAAACAACGGCAAATGATCTCCGCGGCCGAACGCGGCGGGCAAATCGAACACTGGATACGTCTGCGCTAAGTAAGATCAGGTGTGCATTGCGAGAGGGGGCCAAGCCGCGGCTAGGCAGGTTGAGCGTCCGGCTAGAAGTGCAGGAGTTCAGCTCCTCCGAAGTAATAAGTCGCAAATACCCACTGGCCGGCGAGCCGCTCGTTGGGGCTCTGTAAGCATGGATCGGGGTGTGGACCAAACTAATCAAACTGCGAGGGGACGCCATTGGCGTCGCCCACGCGTGCACTGAGCATAAGTTAAGACGCATCATTTGCGTGTCGGCTCGCCCGGTTTCTCCCGGGGCTCTACGATTTCAGCTACTAGAAGAATATCGATGTAGACGCTGAGAAATTTAGGGCATGGCCGATTTGGGGCGTGTATGTGATGCTTGTCGGGTGATCGATATATGTCAGCCCCAAGCTCGCGTATATTCCCGGGCCAAGATGCGCAGTATATGTTCCGGAGATTGCTTTCGCGTCCCGATGAACGAGATTTCCTTTGGCCGCCGCAGCATCGACTGCAAATCTGCTCCACACCGTGTCGGTAGCAACAAGCGAGATTTGATCACTGGGCCGACTATCAAAGAGTCCCTTCGCGTAAAGCCGGACCTCATAATACTGGCTAACCTTGTTGAGGTCAGGCGGAGCTCCCATAACCGAGAATCCACCATAGATGCCACGAGATGCGGCGTCATGGACATGGCTCTGCCAGAGTTGCCTGTCGGCAGCGACGTAATAAAGGCTATTCTCGTCAGCTCTCGATTGGGTTGGAGATGCCAAGTTCGTGTAGTGGCTGTTGTTGAAGCCAACACCCGCCCGCAACCACGTCTCGGGTAAACCGGGAGCCGCGCTGTGAACCGCCCCGGGTTTGCCGGAGGCTCCAACTCCTGAGAGGATGGAGCCATGACGAGCAAGACGACGAACAAGTTTTCACCCGAGGTCCGGACCCGAGCGGTTCGGATGGTTCTGGATCACGCCGGCGAGCACCCGTCGCGCTGGGCGGCAGTTACGTCAATCGCGGCCAAGATCGGCTGCACGCCGCAGACGCTGCATGACTGGGTCAAGAAGGCCGAGGTCGGTAGCGGGCAGCGGGCCGGCGTTCCGACCGACACGGCCGAGAAGCTGAAGGCGCTCGAACGGGAGAACCGCGAGCTTCGGCAGGCCAACGAGATCCTGCGCAAGGCAAGCGCCTATTTTGCGATGGCGGAGCTCGACCGCCGGTTCAAGCCATGATCGCCTTCATCGACGATCATCGTGGGGCGCATGGGGTCGAGCCGATCTGCAAGGTCTTGCCGATCGCCCCCTCGACCTACCACGCCCATGTGACCAAGCGGCGCGATCCCGCCAAGCTGTCGGTGCGCGCCAGGCAGGACGCCGCGCTGAAGATCGAGGTGCGGCGCGTCTTCGATCAAAACTTCTCCGTCTACGGCGTGCGCAAGGTCTGGCGCCAGCTCAAGCGCGAAGGCTTCGATGTTGCCCGTTGCACGGTGTCGCGACTGATGCGTGACATGGGTTTGCAAGGGGTCATCCGCGGCAAATCCGTCAAGACTACGATCAGCGACAAGGCCGCGCCATGCCCGCTGGATCACGTCAACCGCCAGTTCAAGGCGCCAAGGCCGAACGTTCTCTGGCTCTCCGACTTCACCTATGTCGCGACCTGGACCGGCTTTGTCTACGTCGCCTTTGTGATCGACGCCTATGCCCGCAGGATCGTGGGCTGGCGAGCCTCGCGCACGGCGCATGCAGGCTTCGTGCTCGATGCGCTGGAGCAGGCACTGCATGATCGACGGCCGGTCCATCGTGGCGGGCTCGTGCACCACAGCGACAGGGGCAGCCAATATGTATCCATTAAGTACACCGAGCGCCTGGCTGAAGCTGGTGTCGAGCCTTCTGTCGGCAGCGTCGGAGATTCCTATGACAACGCTCTCGCCGAAACCATCAACGGTCTCTACAAGGCTGAGGTGATCCATCGGCGCGGGCCATGGCGCAGCTTCGAGGCCGTCGAGTTCGCGACCCTAGAATGGGTGGATTGGTTCAACAACCGACGGCTCCTGGAGCCCATCGGCAACATCCCGCCGGCCGAAGCCGAACAACGCTACTACGCCATGCTGGAACAACCCGCCATGGTGGCATAACTTAAACCAAATGGCCTCCGGCAAACCCGGGGCGGTTCACTGTTGCGATAACCGCTCTCGTCAAGCAACAGCAGGCCCGCGTTCGCTGTACTCCAGTTTAAGCCCGTTGAATTTGCAGTTATATGCGCAAACACCCCGTCTGGACTGGTAGAGCGTTGGAACGACACTTTGTTGTACAGTCGGTCATCGAAATGGTAGGTCAGGTTGAGAGTCGGTGTCGGCGCGGGCGCGAAGTTCATCCCTCCTTGATACAGCACATTCGATGAGGGTCCGAAGACGTTTGCTCCTGGATTTCCTCCGACCACCGTGCCGGCTAACTCATACGAGTTCATGAGGTAGCCGACTTTGAGCTCGAGCTTCCGATCAAAAAAGGTTTGGTAGTAGGCGATGGTATTGATCCCCCATCTATCTGGGCCCCCGGGCTGCCAGGTCCAAGCTTGCTGCTCGGTTCCAACAATGATCTGACCGTCGGGGATTCCATACCGGCTGAGATCATAGGTCACCATCATGTAATTGAGGGTATAGAAAGTCGGATTCTGTCCGCTATATAGTTGGTTGGCGATGGTGCTCTTGGCTGCATTCGGCAGAAGGTTGCTAACGTAGGTATTTTGCGTCCAAGCAATGTATCCGATCCCAATCTCTGCGAGCGCGGATCTTATGCCTCCTTTGTCCTGAACCAAGGTATCGGCTGGGCCAGGTAAGTTGACCTCCAATCCCTTTATGCGGAGGTTTTCGAACTTTGCGAATGGGCCGGGCTGGGGGGTGATAGCTTTGGCTGGGCGAGCGTCAGCACGCGCTGTTCGTTTTTCACCAGTATCACTCCCAAGTTGGACCATCTTCTTTTGAACGTTTCTCTTAGCGACCGCGCTCAGAGTGTCGCTTTTCTGATTGGACATATTAGTCGTTTGTGCCAGCGCCCTTCCGGGAATCAGACTTGCTGCCAGGATACATGCAACTGCTAGCTCCGCTTTTCTAATGGATCGAAAGCGGAACGCATGTCCTGATGCCGAGTATGACGGTCTTGTCTGATCATTTTGTACATCGTTACTGTTCATCTTAATGCGCATAGAATCCCCCAGACGCGGTTAGAGCCGTTGCGCGCTGTGTTTGGCATCGTGACCGCAACTGGAGGATGACAGGCATAGGATAATTCGATGTGATCACCTGTAAGATGCGATGACGCTAACTGTTTGGGATACGATTGCGAGGCGACTGCGCAGCAAGATCACTCTACGGGCAGGCGGACCGTCCAAGTTATCGGGATCTGAGTGTGGTCAAGTGGAAGACGCCCGGATTGGAAGGCTGTCCGGGGCGGTCATCGCCTTTTGGATTATCCGACGGTGCAGTTGAAGCGTGGTGCGTTATGACCTCGGCCGGAATGATCCAGATTTGATCAGGCGCATATTCGGACTTCTGCTCAGTGCCAGCCGGTTGTGGCGACAATCGAGACGGCTCCCAAGCAATCGGACAAGTTCCGACTTGCTCCGGTGTCGGATCCACGTCTGCCTCGAGCCGAGAGCGTACCCTTCCATTTTCTGCGCGAAGAAGACTCGGTTGCGTTGAATCGGCCAGTCATCATCGGGGCCACGCTCTAGGAGCAACCGTTGTCCGCATGTTGGCATCCCGCGAAGAAGAGATTGATGCCAGGCAAGCTCATAGCCGGCTTGGTCGACTGCCAGCTGGTCCTGACCGGGCGCCGAACACAATCGTGAGACGCCTCCGTCTCTGCGCGCGATCTAGACGGGGTCGCAGACAGCCTAGGCCCATTCCAGCGCCAGTAGCGCGAGCCAGACCCAGCCTTTGCAAGGATCGGTCGACGAGCATCTGCACCGATCGCGCGCAGCTGCTGCGGCTCACTCAACAGTCCGGCACGGCCGGCATCGAGCCTGGATGGGAGCCAAACGTCGATCACCCGGCGGCTTTTGGCAGTTCGGATAAAGCAAGTTAGCGATTCCCCAGCGGTTGCTCCTCAGGTGGGGCTCTGCTCAAAACGAGATCGGTCAGCCAGTCAACATTGACATAACCTGACGCATCCTGGTGCCGGTCTAGAAGGCCATCGAGCTCCTTGGCGATTGTTACGGCGCCAGACCTAGCGATCGCCGTCTTTATATGTCCTGATTGACAGTAGCCGCGAAACTGCTGTGCGGTCATCGTCTGGCGCCATTCGAGCTTGTAGCGCTCCACAGCGCCCCAATCGTGCCTCGAACGGAGTTCCGCCTCGAAATCAGCCTTCCCATAACCGCCCCAAAAATCAGAGTAGTGGTCTCGGCGAAATCCAGGGATGTGGCGCTCTTGCAGGCTGGCGAAATCATCGAGAAATGCGCTTTCCTCGTGCCGATGCTTATTCTGTAGGAGCAGCAATGTTCCGGAAGGCTTCAGCACCCGTGCAGCCTCTTGGTAGAATACGGGCCGATCGAACCAGTTAGCCGCGGTTGCTGCCGTCACAAGTTCACATGAATGATCTGAGAGCGGTAGCATCTCAGCAAATCCGGCGAGGACGTCGAGGCCACGAAACGTCGCGGACCGCTCCTTCGCAACGGCGGCCATATCGCTGTTTGGCTCAATGCAGGTTAGGCGCTCAATGCTCGGAACTGACGCCATTAGCTGTCTGCTGAAAATCCCCGTTCCCGCGCCGATGTCTGCGGCTGACCGCAGTGGCGCAAGTGGCGAATGATAGTCCGTGAGGATTTCAAAGACCGCGTGAGGATATCTCGGCCTATACTCGTCGTAGTCCAGAGCGGCGCCGTTATAGAGCTGCCAAGTCACCCGTTCATTCATAACGGTCCTCGAGCGGAGAAGTTAAACAAACGAGAGCGGCATCCGTCACGCCGATAGAAGCCGAGCGAGTAGCTTCGAATCCAACTGATGGCGGGATCGTTCCCGCACGTTCAGGGCGACGAAGACAGTAAAGGTACCCCGAATGCGGACGAATTCATCAAATCTGCGATCAATCACGCCGTCTATCCTATCAAGTAGCGCTCAAGACGCAGACTACAAATACCAGTAGGTGACCAGCATAATAGCGAGAGGGGAGGGGCGCACACATCCCGGTTGTCGCTGTGGTGCAAATAGCGCCGCCCGCGGTTGGTGGCGCGGTCCTTTACCGAGGTTAGCGACCGCCAGCAGCGTCCGCGGCGCGTTAAGCAATTAGATTCGGCACTTCGGCAGTTCCGGGTTGGACAACCGCAATAATCCGCCGATGATGACATCAATGACTACGGCTAGGGACTAAGTTGAGGTCCTCCCGTTCGCATCAATGTCTTCAAAAGACAGGAGTTCGCCATGCCCCGTGTGCGGTATTCGTTCCGGTGGCGATTGCAAGGTAGATTTCGATGAGTTGCCGTGTGATCGCTCCTGGTTGACCACTCCCTACGGCCATGCGGTCGATCGACGTCACCGGAGTGATTTCGGCGCCGGTACCGCAGTAAAACACCTCTTGGGCAAGGATAAGTTCCGTCCGGTCGACATCGCGCTCGACGGTATCTACCCCGAGATACTCTCGTGCTAACTGAATAACAGTCTGGCGTGTGATCGATTCCAGTATATCGCTGGTTCCGCTTGGCGTTATCAACTGACCATCGCGAACCATGAAAATACACATTGCTGGCGCCTCCGCCAGTTTTCCTCTCGAATTAAGGAGAAAAGCGATATCGTATCCATCGAGTTGGGCCTGCATCATGGCCAATCGTGCATTGTGATAGTTTGCATTGCATTTGATGCGTGCGGGCATGACGTTGTCCGGCATGCGCATCCAGGAACTGATCTGAGCAGAAGCGCCTTCGACGGATTGTCTAGTGGCCCCGCGGGGCAAGGCCGTAATCGCAGTTCCTACAGGTCCTTTTGCTACCAACTCGCCAAGCCCATCAATGAAAGCCATCATCCGAATATGCACCGTCGTGCGAAATGCATTTGCACGGCAGAGATGAATGAGTGCCTCGATCAGCTTATCGCTGGAGATCGGCTGATCGAACCTCATTGCCTTTTGCGAGAAGGCATATCGCTCGAGGTGCTCCGCAAGACGAAAGAGATACAATTGCTGGACGTTTTCGTTCCAATAGCCGCGTATTCCTTCGAAAACACCAATGCCGTACTTCGCCAGGGGCGAGAATACATGCACCCTGGCGTCATCCCATCTGACAATTCGGCCGTTGAGATAGGCAAATTCTGGCGCCAACATCTATGCTTACACCCTATTCTGAGTTGTCATTGTCATTCGGCCTGCAATATTGACCCCCTAAGCCGGGGGATCGGCGTCCAAAATTGACCCCCTATAGGTTGGTCTGTTGCGCTGCCTGCTTTGGAATGAAGCAGGTGGTCGAGGATGCTGATCGTGGAGACGATTGCGCGGATTCGGCGCGAGCACTTCATCAAGGGCAAGACGATCAAGGAGATTGCCCGTGACCTGAAGGTGTCGCGGAACACGGTCCGGAAGGTGCTGAGGTCAGGAGAGACCTCCTTCGAGTACGAGCGGCAAGTGCAGCCGCGGCCAAAGCTGGGACGATGGGCAGTAGAGCTCGACGGACTGCTGGCGGCGAACGCGGCCAAACCGGCTCGTGAACAGCTGACGTTAATCCGGATCTTCGAAGAGCTGCGCAGCCGTGGCTATGACGGCGGCTACGATGCGGTGCGGCGTTACGCCAGGCGGTGGAGCAAGGAACGCGGGCAATCGACCGCGGCTGCTTATGTCCCGCTAAGCTTTGCCCCAGGCGAAGCCTACCAGTTCGACTGGAGCCACGAGGTGGTCTTGCTGAGCGGCACCACGGTGATGGTGAAGGCCGCCCATGTCCGGCTCTGTCACAGCCGCATGCTGTTCGTGCGGGCCTATCCGCGGGAGACGCAGGAGATGGTGTTCGACGCCCACGACCGGGCGTTCGCCCTGTTCAAAGGCACCTGCACCCGCGGCATCTACGACAACATGAAGACCGCCGTAGAGACGATCTTCGTCGGTAAAGGGCGTCTCTACAATCGCCGCTTCCTGCAGATGTGCAGCCACTATCTGGTCGATCCGGTCGCCTGCACGCCAGCGTCGGGCTGGGAGAAGGGGCAGGTCGAGAACCAGGTCGGGCTGGTCAGGGAACGCTTCTTCACGCCGCGGCTGCGGTTCAAAAACCTCGACGAGTTAAACGCCTGGCTGCTCGACAAATGCATCGCCTACGCCAAGGTTCATCGCCATCCGGAGCTGGTCGATCAGACGATCTGGGAAGTGTTCGAAGCCGAACGCCCCAAACTCGTTCCCTATGCCGGCCGCTTCGACGGCTTCCATGCGGTGACGGCATCGGTCTCGAAGACCTGCCTGGTGCGCTTCGACAACAACAAGTACTCGGTCGCAGCCAGCGCAGTCGGGCGACCGGTCGAGGTTCAAGCCTATGCCGATCGCATCGTGATCCGTCAGGATGGACGCATCGTTGCCGAGCACCCGCGATCCTTTGGCCGCGGCGATACCGTCTACGACCCCTGGCATTATGTGCCGGTGCTCGCCCGCAAACCCGGCGCCTTGCGCAACGGTGCTCCCTTCAAAGACTGGGTGCTGCCAGCCGCGATCGAGCGGATCCGGCGCAAGCTTGCCAGCACCGACGACGGCAATCGACAGATGGTCGACATCCTCAACGCGGTGCTGACTGACGGTCTGCCCGCGGTGGAAGCGGCCTGTGCCGAAGCGCTCAGTCACAGCGTCCATTCGGCCGATGTCGTTCTCAATATCCTGGCCCGTCAACGTGAACCCGCCCCACCGGCCAACATCATGACGCCGGCCGCACTGACGCTCCGTCATGCACCGATCGCCGATTGTGCCCGCTACGACAACCTCCGGAGGACCATCTGATGGAACGAACCCAAATCTTCGACCTCATGGGCGAACTCAAGCTCTACGGCATGAAGGCTGCCTTCGACGAGATCATGGCAACTGCCGTCAAGCGCCAGCACGAACCTCAGCGCATTGTCGGCGACCTGCTCAACGCCGAGATCAACGAGAAGCAAGCCAGGTCGATCAAATACCAGCTCACCATTGCCAAGCTTCCGCTTGCCAAGGACATCGCCGACTTCCAGTTCGACGGCACGCCGATCAATCAGACACTCGTCAATGATCTTGCTGGCGGCGGCTTCATCGCCCAACAACGCAACGTCGTGCTGGTTGGCGGCACCGGCACAGGCAAAACCCACCTGGCCATTGCCATCGCCAGAAGCTGCATCCGATCCGGTGCCCGCGGCCGCTTCTTCAACGTAGTCGACCTCGTCAATCGCCTCGAGACCGAGACCCGCAACGGACGGCAAGGACGGCTCGCCGAGCATCTGACCCGGATGGACTTCATTGTGCTGGATGAACTCGGCTATTTGCCCTTCGCCCAGTCCGGTGGCCAGCTTCTCTTCCACCTCGTCAGCCGGCTCTATGAGCGCGCCTCCGTCATCGTGACCACCAATCTCGCCTTCGGCGAATGGCCGAGCGTGTTCGGCGACGCCAAAATGACCACCGCGCTGCTCGATCGGTTGACCCATCACTGTGACATCGTCGAGACCGGCAATGACAGCTGGCGCTTCAAAAGCCGCGACGACGATCACGCCACCCGCGCTCGTCTCGTCTCCGCTATCCCGGCCAGCTCCAACGAGCCGAGCGCTACCGTCAAACCGCGGCGCACGAAGGGGTCAAAATTGGACGCCGATGAGGGGTCAAATTTACAGGCCGATTGACACAGGAAACCATCGAGGGTGAAAAATACGAGGAAATCTTCCGTGACAAAGGCCCAACTTGGATGGGTTTTGATCAAAGTAGGGATGAGGGGCCTTGCCGTCGGCATTCTGCGGCGCGGCAGGGAGCGAAGCCGCAAAGCCGGCCTATCGGATGAGATCCGGGCCTTCGTTTTCGACAAAGATGTGAACCAAAGCGGAGCCGAAACGCGATCGAGCCTTTTGTGCGTCGCCGCCTAAGACGACAACGCTCTGCGTGCACTCATCAAGTCGATGAAGCCAAACGTGGTCTTGCCTTAATCCGACATCTCGTCGCCTCATCCGCCACGACCGCCTCGAAGTCCTGGATGGATGCAGCAATCCGACCATTTTGCTCGACCGGTCAGCTTCTCGAAAGCTAGACCTGCCATCCTGACGTGGTGGAGACATCTCGGGGCTGATCTGCGACTGCATCGAACGGAAACATCGTCAAACGGAGTTACGTGATGGTTCGAATCCATGACACGCTCGACACCGCAACGTTGGATTCCAGTGACCTGCCACTGAGTATTTCCTCCAGAAGGAGTTAGAGTCCGGCCTGAAGAAGGACGGACAGATGAAGCGAGCAAGGTTCACGGAAGAGCAGATTATCGCGCTGCTGAAGGAGCATGAGGCCGGGGCGAAGACGGCCGATCTGGCTCGCAGGCACGGGATCTCTGAAGCGACGATCTACAATTGGAAGGCCAAATTCGGCGGCATGGATGTCTCCGAGGCCAAGCGGCTGAGGGCCCTGGAGGAGGAGAACGGGAAGCTGAAGAAGCTTCTTGCCGAGCAGATGCTCGATGCAGCCGCCCTTCGCGAGCTCCTTTCAAAAAAATGGTAGGGCCCGCCGCCAAGCGCGCTGCTGTCGCGCATCTGCAGGCCGTCATGAGCCTGTCGGAACGGCGGGCCTGCTCGATCGTGGGCGCGGATCGGAAGATGGTCCGTTACCGCTCTAGCCGTCCGCCGGACGTTGCTCTACGCGGCCGGCTGCGTGACCTCGCCAACGAGCGGCGACGTTTTGGCTACCGCCGGCTGTTCGTCCTGCTGCGGCGGGAGGGAGAGGCCTCGGGGATCAACCGGATCTACCGGCTTTATCGGGAAGAAGGGCTCACCGTCCGCAAGCGGCGGGCTCGCCGCAAGGCCGTGGGGACCCGTGCCCCGATCCTGGTCGAGGCGAGGCCCAATGCGCGCTGGTCGCTGGATTTCGTCCACGACCAGTTCGCCAACGGTCGGCGCTTCCGCATCCTCAACATCGTCGACGACGTCACCAAGGAATGCCTGGGCGCCATTCCGGACACATCGATCTCGGGGCGGCGCGTGGCCCGCGAACTGACGGCGATCGTCGAGCGGCGCGGCAAGCCAGGAATGATCGTGTCCGACCATGGCACCGAGTTCACCTGCAACGCCATGCTCGCCTGGTGCAAGGACGCAGCCATCGACTGGCACTTCATCGCACCAGGAAAGCCGATGCAGAACGGCTTTGTCGAGAGCTTCAACGGCCGGATGCGCGACGAACTGCTCAACGAGACCTTGTTCTTCGAACTCGACGATGCTCGCGCCAAGATCGCCAACTGGGTTGCCGACTACAATCTCCAGCGGCCTCACTCGTCGCTGAAATACCTGACCCCCGCGGCCTATGCCGCCCACCTCACCGCAACGGACGACCGGCTGCGCAACCCCGACCAGCTCCGCCGATCGTCCGTTGCTCCACCCGCGCCACTTGGCGTACAAAACCCCGAGACTCTAACAGCCACCGGATGAAAACTCAGTGGCAGGTCACCAGCAGCACATCAGGCGCGACCCAGCAAGATGAAACCATAGGCCATGCGGCCTTTGACCAGCACCTGGACGAGAGACCGCAAGAGCAACAAGCTAGTGCAGGTCCTTCCGATCCTAGTGTATCGGACGAGGTGGAGGATCGCCTTGATGCCGTCAACCAGCAATCCGATTTGAAGCTTGTCGTCATTTCGAACCGCGTTGCACCCTTCGACCCCAATAAACCCAGACCGGCGGGCTCGCCGCGGCCCTCGAGCCGGTGGTGGAACGTTCCGGCGCGGTTTGGATAGGCTCTTCGGAGACCCGCGGCGACGGGATCGATCGGCCCCTGCCACTGGTGCCGACTGGTGCAGGCCACGTCGCCAGGCTCGATCTGCCGGTCGCGGACAATCCTGGCTACTTTCGGGGTTATTCGAATTCAACGCTGTGGCCAGCATTGCACTCCCTGCCGGACCGGATGTCGGTCTCGGACGAGGATTATGGCAGCTATCGAAGGATCAACGACTTCATCGCGCGCGCGGCTTTCGACGTACGAGATCGGGACGCATTCTGGGTGCATGATTATCATCTACTCCCGCTTGGGGCCGATCTGCATGACCTGGGCATTGAGCGGCCAACCGGCTTTTCCTCCATACGCCGTGGCCCACACCCGACATGATAGAGTGCGTACCCAACCATCGCGAACTGATGAAATCGATGCTGAAGTACGATCTCCTCGGCTTTCAGACGAACCGGGATCTGAACAATTTCCTGGCCTGCCTTCGAACCCATTTCGCGCTGGAGGGCAAGGATGGCATTGTGACCACAGAACGTGGCCAGACGCGACTTCAAAAGTTCCCAATCGGTATCGATCCCGAGCAGTTCGCAGAGTATCTTGCGCAAGACCTCTCTCCCGCAGAGCAAGAAAAAGTCTCGTCACTATTGCAAAACTTCCAAGGCGCCAAGTTTGCCATCGGCGTAGACCGGCTCGACTACACGAAAGGCATCGATAAACGGGTCGAAGCGTTCAATCAGCTTTTAACGAAGGAGCCGCAGAGCATCTCGCTGTTGCAAATCGACCCGTCCTCACGCGCCGACGTCGAAGAGTACCAAAAATATAGAGACGACGTGCAGACCGCTATCAACCAGGTCAATACCGAGCATGGCACAGACGAGTGGAGCCCGATCCACTACAAGAACGATTCGTTCAGCCAGGCTGCGCTCGCACGTCTCTACCGCGCTGCGCATGTCGGCGTCGTGACACCGGAACGGGAACAATGCAGCCAACGCGTCGTTCCGTACCCGTAAACGGCGCTTCGGTAGTGTCTTCTTGGTAGTGTCTCAGACGTGTTCAGAGTGATGAGCCTGCGCGTCATTAAGCGCTTGCGCAGAAGGGTAAACGCATCGATCCGCGGTGTGAAAAACCTTAATCCGTAGTCAGTCCTCCGAAGGAGTCTCGACTGGTACGGCAAAGCCCGCTTTTATACGATCCAACACGACCATCGTCTTGAAGCCTTTTATGTCAGGGTTCACATAGAAAAATTTCCGGGTGAACTCCTCATAATCCTCCATGGTGCGGGCGGTAACGTAAAGGACAAAGTCCGCATCGCCGGTGACGTAGAAGCCGTTGACGACTTCAACTGACGATCTAACGGCCTTCTTGAATTTGTCGATTATATCGGCACGTTCCCGCTCCAGACTTACAAGCACAAGCATTTGAATAGGTCTGCCTACCGCCTTCGGCGAAACTATCGAGATATCGGCCTCGATGATGCGTTCAGAACGGAGCCTCTTTAGTCGCCGCTGACACGCTGTGGCAGAAAGCCCGACCAGCTCGCCGACTGCTTCGGACGTGAGACGGTTGTCTTTTTGCACGATCTCGAGGATGCGGGCATCTATCCGATCGTACTGCATAACCGGAACCCACCTGAGGTGAATTTAACCGCGAAATGGCCTCGCGGCGCAGGAATTCGTCCAAGACTATCCCAGATTCAGGGTAAGCGGCGTGTCTCCCGCACCTTGTTGCTGTTGAGCAGACCGGCAATATGCGTTCCGTCTTGAAGAGGACGGTTTGCATATATGATCGGGCGTGTTGTCGACGCATCGGAACTACGGGTTCGGCGGCGCTGGAGCGGCGAGGTCAAGGGACGGATCGTCGCGGAATCCTTTGTTCCCGGCGCGATCGTCTCGGACGTCGCGCGGCGCCACGGTCTATCGCCGCAGCATTTGTCGACCTGGCGCAAGGCCGTGCGCGACGGGTTGTTGACGTTGTCGGAACACACGGAGCCGGCGGCGACGAGGCCGGCTGGAGCGGTCGCGATCCAGGAAGCGAGTTCATCAAGCGGCGAGGCTTTTAGCTTGCTCGGCGCTCCACGCCCAGGGCATGAGTTCGTCCAGACGCGAGGCCGGCCAGAGGTTGACGAGTCTGGTGAGGACGTCGGTCAGATAGGCCTGCGGCTCCACGCCGCAGAGCTTGCAGGTCTCAATCAGCGAAGCGATGCAGGCCCAGTTCTCCGCGCCCTCATCATGCCCCGCGAACAGTGCGTTCTTGCGGTTGAGGATAAGAGGACGGATGCTTCGCTCGACAATATTTGTGTCGAGCTCGATGCGGCCGTCGTCAAGGAAGCGCATCAGGCCAACCCAGTGGTTCAAGGCGTAACGGATGTGCTCGGCGATTGTCGCTTTGCCCGAGACGCGGGTGAGTTGCTGCTCGAACCAGGCCTTGAGCGCCAGCACCAGCGGCTTGCTGCGCTCCTGGCGGATGGCACGACGCTCATCGGCGCTGCGGCCCCTGATCGTCTTCTCGATCGCATAGAGAGCGGCAATACGCTCGAGCGCTTCGCTCGCGATCGGAGCAGGACCGTCCTGGACAACGTCGAAGAAGCGCCGCCGCAGATGAGCCCAGCAGAAGGCGAGCGTGATCGCCGCGTCAGGCGCGGTGTCGGCAATGGTCTTGTAGACGGTGTAGCCGTCGCATTGCACGATGCCGCGATAACCGTCGAGCAGCTTGAGCGCGTGGACGGCGCCGCGACCAGGCGCATAAGTGTAGGCCACTGCCGGCGGATCGGCCCCGCCCCACGGCCGATCGTCGCGCGCGATCGCCCAGAAGAAGCCTTTCTTGGTGCGGCCGCGGCCGGGATCGAGCACAGGCGCTGTGGTCTCGTCCACCGCGATCTTGTTCGCGGTCAAAATGATCTCGCGCAGCCTGAGCCAGAGCGGACGAAGCTCTGCGCCTGCATAGCCCACCCAGAACGCCAAAACCGAGCGCTTGATGTCGATACCCTGCGCCAGCAGCATCTGAGCCTGCCGATACAGCGGCAGGTGCCAGGCATATTTGGCGACCAGAACATGGGCGACCATCGCCTCGGTCGGCAAGCCGCCCTTGATCAGCCGCTCTGGTGCCGGCGCCTGAACCACGCCATCCGTGCAGGCCCGACAGGCATATTTGGGACGATGGGTGACGATCACGCGGAACTGTGCCGGGACGACGTCGAGCCGCCGTGAGGTCTCCTCACCGATCACATGCAGAGGCGTGTGGCAGCACGGACAGTTGGTATCCTCCGGGGCAATCGTGACGTCGATATGCGGCAGATGGGCCGGAAGCGCACCACGGCTGGCGCGGCGCCGTTCAGCACGCTGGCGTGCGCCTGCCGTGTCCTTCCTGTCCTGGACCGCTTCATCGCCGGCAATGGCCTGCTCGATGTCCTCGATCGCCAGCTGCAACTGCTCAGGGTCGAGCTTCTCCGAGCGGCGACCGAACTGCGCGCGTTGCAGCTGGCGCAAGAGATGCTGAAGGCGATCCATTTGCGACAGCGCCTGATCGCGTTCGACGATCGCCGCGTCGCACTTTGCGATCGCCGCGTCGCGCTCCGCACGTGCCGCCGCAACCAGCGCCTGCAGCGCCTCGATATCGGTCGGAAGTTGATCCGTGGTCTCGCTCACGCCCGGTACTCAAGCTGATTCGCGGGCCCTTGTGGAAGACTGCAGCCGACATGATTCAATTGGTCACAGGGTTCACGACGTTGCGCTCGGCTGACCAATGTCGCGGGCATGCAGGCGCGACCAATCCAGGCCGTCCATCAGCGCGGCGAGCTGTGAGGCAGACAAACGCATCACGCCATCGCTGATCGGCGGCCAGCGGAACGCGCTATGCTCCAGCCGCTTCCACAGCAGCACGAGCCCGGACCCGTCCCAGGCAAAAATCTTCAAACGGTCCGCTCGCTTTGAACGGAAGACGAAAATCGTTCCCGCGAACGGATCATGGTGGAGTTGCTCGCGCACCAGCGCGGCGAGACCATCGGCACCTTTACGAAAGTCGACCGGCCGCGTCGCGACCATGATCTTCACGCCCGCCGAAGCCGCGATCATGTCGTCGCCCTCACGGCCCGCAGCACATCGCGCAGCCAGGCCGGATCGACCCCCGCCGCTGCGCGAACTACCGCATCACCAATCTCGATGCTGATCGTCATCCCGTTCCGCGTTGCCGCTTCCACGCACATCCCAGCGGGGCGAAGCTCCGACACCACCGGAACGAAGAGCGGTGCATCCTCCGCCGGCAAGCTCAGCAGACCGGCACGCGCGGCCTTGCGCCAAGCAAACAGGTGTTGCGGTGAGAGGTCGTGCCGGCGCGCCACCTCGGACACAACTGTGCCCGGCGCATATGACTCCGCCACGATCCGCCCCTTGACCGCGGCGCTCCACCGCCGCCGACGCCCCGCTCCGACCTGGATATCCACCCGGCCCCGTGGCTCTGAAGCGTCAACTATAGGGTCAACCATATATGCGAACCTTACTGTATATGACGGCTCGCATGTTGCCGATCAGCTCACGCCGAACAAGGTGCGGGAGACACACCGCTTACGATTCAGGGATGTTTTCAACAAATGAACGGGAGGCTCTCCGGGAAAGACGAGGGCCATGAGTAGCCACGATGAACGCCGGCGCAACGGAGTAGGTGAGATCAGTCAACTCTTGCGCGACGCTGCGAGCGGCGCCCTCATCGCCCCGGGCGTTCGCCACATTCTCGACGGCTCGGTTGCGGCAAGCTCAAGGGCGCACACTGTGCGCGGCACGATCGGAGAGCCGCCATGCCAAGTGTCAGCGCAAAGTGCCTTTACTCCCAGGCGACGATCGGTTGTTCCAAATCGCTAACGCGGGTTGCGCTCCCAGCCAGAATCTCGCGGAACTGACAGATTAGGGCCGCTGTCGGGCGTAGATCAGGCTCCCCCGATGATGAAAGGGGATCACGCGCCGCTCGCTTTCGGGAATGGTGACGAAGTCGAAGGCGTCCTCACGTTCGATTGTATGAAGCGCAATGTGGAGGACGGAGGCGACCTCATGCGGGTTCGGCGCCATAGCGGCGCTATCAGCAACCCATACGACAACGGGCGTGATCAGATAGCCGGAGCGTGTCGGATAATCGTCGAGCATGCCGAGCACTGCATCACCCGCAAGCCCCAACCCGAGCTCCTCCTCAAGTTCTCGCCGTGCCGCCTCGACCGGCGTCTTGCCTTCGTCGCAGCGTCCGCCGGGCAGAGCTCACTGGCCGCGATGCGAGCGCAATCTTGACGCGCGCAATGTGAGGAGAAAGGCGATGTCGTGGCCCTCGCCAGAGGCGGTCAGCACGATTGCCACCGCTGTACGCGTGAGTCGGTTCGGTCCTGCACTCTGCGGCAGGCGCCTGAAGCTCGCGCACGCCGCCGCGATATTCCGTCTGGTAACATCGTCGAACGATTTCATATTGCACTGCGCTTTCCAATCAAGAGCGCAAATTCGATATCTTTTGTTCTTGCCGAGAGACGGCGAACCGCGTCGTGAGCGCGCTGAAAACAAACGATTTCTCGCATGACCGTCAGGAATAGTGCAGCGAATTTGAATGGTAAGCCTGAGCAGCGGCTGCGACTCTCGCTTCATCGGTGCATCGACGGACCTTTCACACGCAATCACGGTCTTGTCTTGCGTTGCGCTAAGTGACGCGGACCTAGTCCGCAATCGCTGCTCAGCGTAGGACTCCGCGGCGTGCTCATCGCCTTCGACTTTGCGTACCGCTCTCGCAATATACTGAGCCGTCGGGCGACGGCATTTTCGCTTCTCTCGAGTAGAATGGAAATCCGCTTTGCGGTTTCACGATTCGAAGCGAGCTTGAGAAGGCGTTTGTCGTCTTCTTTGCTCCATGGTCGGGATCGGTTCCTGAGCATACTTCAGTCAAATAGCTATCTGTTGAACCAGCTTTGCCAACCGGGGGCAGCGCTCTTAAGGCGAAACTTTCTGGATTACCACGACATCAAACATCCTCACGCCGAACCGTGTGTTTCGTGTGGGATTGCCTTGTACTCGTCGTTGGCGTAGGCGATCGCATCGTGAGCAACGCGTTGGAATCGGCGGATTGCATCGACCCCTTCTGCTATCGGCATGATGCTGAAGCACTCGGTACCGTTGTCCCGAATCTTATGAAGAGGCGATCCCTTTTTAGCTTATAGAAGAAGTCCATAGGCGGATTTCGTGCGTTTCGAGGTGAGATTCTGGCGCCTGTTCCAAGCCAGGAATGTCTCGCAGCCAGGCTTTGTTGGTCTTCCGTGGTATCGTTCGCCCTAAATTGCGCCGTTCGAGATGTTCGTCACCTCCTGCTGTGAGCTGCAGGCCTGGTGGCGATCACCATCCCGAAGCTTTCGCACTCCTCGCAAAGAAGGGCGCCACGTCCCTGTGATGGCCAAGATCACAAGCGGACGGCCCGCAGCAGACCGGGCAAATCGAACAATTCTGGATGGACCCCTCGAGCCTGGCTAGGCTCGCGCTGATGTGATCGACTATCATTCGTTTGCCTTAGCGGTTGGCGGATCCTTTTGTAAACGCGAGCCAGCTAGATTAGCGGTCTCCGACGCGCCAATCCGCGCCGTGAAGGCGCGTCATCTCGCGATGAGCGCGTTTGATAAAGGCGCGCTCGAACCAAAGGCCAGCACCGAATGACGCGGCGAGCGCGAGGATGCAGGCGAAATAAGTATTCAGGAAATCCCAGCTAGCGCTGCCGGCTGTGACTGCGAGGAAAGTTCCTACCATGACAGTATTGCGAATGCTTCTGACCATGTTGGTCCTGTGTAATTAGCAGGCCCAACTTTAGCATTACAGTCAGGGCGATTATCGGCGCAAAGCAGCTGTCTCCTGCCGTCTTTCTGCTCAATCGGCTTTATGGTGAGCGAAGGTCCACTTGCGAACAGGTGGTCAGGTGGCAGGTAGTTGCGCCGACGAGCAGTATGCGCCTCGACCCGTGATAGTTACGCGCGCATGCCGCTTGTCTCGGGACCGACGTAAATTCAGCAGGAGGTGTGACTAGGAACTGTTCTCGGTTGGGACAGGCGCACTCAAAGTAGGGCATTTGCCCCGCTTCGAACGTTTACAGCGGCGCAAGAGCAGAGCGCATGGCGTGATCGTATCCATTTCCATAATTACCGCCATAATGGCTTTAACCGTCTTCAGGGCCATGCCAGCGAAACTCCGAGGCATAGCACGAGTCCGCATGATCATAGCCACGGTCTGCGATGGCGGACGTTAGTTGTTGGTTTCATGCATGGGACGGCTGGCTCTGCGGCACTGCCTGTTCTGGTCTCTCGAGCCCCCGAGCCATCGGACGGATTGCTCTACGTGCTTCCGTTCAGGCGAGCTTCAATGATTGGCCGTCTTGTCTTCAGTGATTGCGGCTCCGTTGGTCGTCAACAAGCCCCCTCAATTGCGTCAACCGCACCTTGCAGTTATCGACCTGCAAGCAGCGTCATGCCGGCGCCTCGCGCAAAGCGCGGACAGAGCTGGCACGCGCAGCGTCGCGAGGATGGCGGGAGGTGATGGGGCAGGAGCTTTTTCAGTCTTGCGTCAGCCCGAAGTCGCTCGCCAGGAACTGATCTTGTGTCCACTGCCTCAGCGCATCATCGTTGAGTGTCGAGTTGATTAGGGCATTCCACTTGTTACCTGCCTCTTTCCATTTCGTTTTCCGGTCCGGAAGGTCCCGCAGTAGCCGGAATGCGCTCGTTGCAATCTTGCTTGCCTCTTTACCTTCAGCAGCCTCGCGGATCACGTCCTTGAACATCTGCTCCGGAAAAATCCAGCCAGCGCTCGTGAAGCGGTCGGCAAACAGGTATTCGAATGAGGCCCGAAACGTGACGGCAGCTAAAGCATCCTCGTGTTCCGTGCCTGCACTACGCACGTCAAACCATTGCAGCAGCCTTCGAACAGCGGCAGCGGGAACAACCTGGCGATCACCGAGGGTCAGAGATACGAACATGTACGCGATGTCCGATTGAAGTTCTTTGTCCAGGGACACATACCAATCTTTGATCGCCTGAATAGGTGACATGAAAATGATCTCGAGAAAAGCCTGGGAGATAGCGGGTGCGCGATGTCGTATTCTTGTTCACGTACTACCACGGCTCTCAATGCAGCTTGATGGTCTCGTGAGATCCGTGCCTGACGCACCGCTCCGTCTTTGCCGTGCTGCATCGATGGTGGTGTCTCCGCAACCCGATCGCGCCTCGTTTGTCGCTGCAAAGCAACGGGCTCTGAACAGAGAAGATGAAGGCGGGAAAGAGGTGGTAAGTCCGACGGATGAAAACATTTCGAGCGGTTGTCCTCGCATCCGAGGGCGAAATCTTCTGACGATAGGTCTAATTTGCGCCACGGAGGACGGCGCCAAGGCACGCGCTGAGGATCTCTCCGAAGACGACCCTGTAGAACTCTGGGATAGCCAGCGCAGAGTAGCGCGCTTCGAATCGAAGTATTAGCCAAGTGTCTGCAACCGTCGCCACGGAATTGCCGAAAGCTATTGCTCGGGAACTGGATCGGTAAGGCGCTGGTCGGCCTGCCGCTCCAGCTGTTCTATGAGGCCGGAGAATAGGCCGAAATCCGGGCGCCGGCGCGGCTCAGCAAGTCGCGCCATTTGGGATGCAAACCTCGCGAGAGCGATTTCAAATCTAAGTAGCTGCATTGCGAGAAGATCGATAACTACCATATACGCGTGAATATATCCGCGCCCTTCAGCCTGCTAAGCTTACCTTTCTTATCAACGTAGAGCAGCGTCCAAGACGTTGGGATCTGAGACCCCTTAATTTTTCCAACCCAGCGGGTAAAGGAATTGCACTGGGAAAAAGTAACAACAAAATACAAGCCGGTCGGGCTAAGGGATCCCGATGCAGGATACGGGATGCCCTGGCACGCAAATCCTTGAGCATGGTTTGTGAAAATCCCTTGTATTGTCCCGCTATTGGCGGACCAAATATACAGTTCCGAACCTCGTTCATTTTTCCAGTATGAGGGAGCAGAAAGCCCTTGGGCCATGGCCTCAGCGGACAACAACAGGGATTGGACGAGCAGCAAAAGTCCCAGAAGTCTCTTCATATCGAAGCCCCAAAAGAGTCGCTTAAAGATCATGTAATTTTGTACAACTTGAGGTGACGTGCGCGGCTCTTATCTCGCATTCGTCAATGGAATCCGGCGCATATCCGCCAAGTCGCGTTGGATTGCGGCGCCTCGCACTCTCTCTTGCCCCCGATGCCGTTACCCGCGCATCAAATCCTACCCGTCAGCCGACGGCATGATGCACATGAGTGCATGGTTGATATGGGCGGCGCGGCGTTCAAGTGGGCAAAAGGCGGTTCAGGAGGTGCGAGATACGGCACAACTTCACCGCACCGTCTAGTGGCGATGAAGTCGGTGCGTAATTGTTCGAGCTTCGTACCACAGGCCTTTCGCGTTGCAGAACCGCATCTCAAAAGCTTCTGCAAGTGGCGTCGACACCAGCGAGCTTTTGGTCGTTCCCCACGCTGTCGGTGTCTGCTTGGCAACCAGTGTCGGGAAGCGGACATGGTGCTGCAGCCGGAGCAGCTGAAACTTGCGGCTCTTTAGCCGGCACGCTGTTTGCAGTGAGTGGTCCACAACATGGCGCAAGCTGCGCTATGTCATACGTTGCGTGCTTTCCGCCGCTGCTGCTTGACGCGCCAGGCGTGCGAGCGTGCCCGGCGATCTCATCGGGAGAAAGTCCATGAATACACCACCACTCTTCTCCGCGGTGTTGCCTTCGACTGCCAGCGCCACGTCCACGGCGCTTTCACAGGAGCGAACGACCTTGGCAACGACGAATGATCCATTCCTCTGGCTCGAGGACATCGAAGGACAAGGCGCATTGGCTTGGGCTCGCGCCGAGAACGAGAAGACGCTCAGGGTGCTACAGTCAGATCCTCGCTATCGGCACTTCTACGAACAGGCGCTCTCCATCCTGCAGGCCAAGGATCGGATCCCATATGTTTCATTGGAGCGGCGCGGTTTGGAGAATTTCTGGCAAGACGAGAACCAGGTGCGCGGCGTCTGGCGGCGCACCACGCTCGAGAGCTATCGTAGCCAAGACCCACAGTGGGAGACCATCCTCGACGTGGACGCCTTGGCCGTCACCGAGAACAGGAATTGGATTTTTCAAGGTGGCAGCTGCCTTCCGCCTGAAGGGCGTCTCTGCCTGATTAGTCTTTCCGATGGCGGCAAGGATGCCGCGTCCATACGAGAGTTCGACTGCGACGCCAAGACCTTCGTTGCGGACGGCTTTTATCTCCCAGAGGACAAGCAGCACGTGAGCTGGGTCGATGGTGACACACTCCTTGTTGCACGGGACTGGGGCGAGGGGACTTTGACACAGGCCGGCTACCCCTTTGTCGTGAAGGAGCTCAAACGCGCTCAGCCGCTCAGTGAGGCTCGCGAGATCTTTCGTGGCGAGCCCACCGACGTTGGGACGCAGCCCTTCGTGCTTCGTGACAGCGAGGGTCATATTCATGCGACCGGCGCGGCCCGCGGGATCAGCTCTTTCGAGTCCGAGTATGTGGTCTTCCGCCCCGATGGGCCCGTCAAGCTCAATCTGCCGAAGAAGGCCGCGATGATCGGAATAGTGGGTGATCGCCTGCTTGTGAAGCTTGATGAAGAATGGACGCCGCCCGGCGATATCAGCTTCGCCGCCGGATCGCTGATTTCTTATGACCTGGCTGAATGGAAACAGGACCCGCGGCGCGCCAAAGCCTCGCTTGTTTTCCAACCAGGGCCCCGCCAGGCCCTGAGCAGGGTAGGCGCCACAAAGAATTTGTTGATCATGACGATCCTCGAGAACGTTCAGAGCAGAGCGTTCGTTTGTAAGTACGATCAGGGAGCTTGGTCGGCGACGCCGATCCCGCTGCCGGAAAATACAAATGTCAGCCTGTCAACCGTCTCCGATGAAGCGGACCAGGCCATGTTCGCTGTCTCGAGCTATCTCAGACCAACGTCAGTCTGGTATTTTGATGCCGAAGGCAAAAACCTCGAGGAATTGAAGAAGACACCTTCTGCCTTCGATGCGTCCAACCATGTCGTGGAGCAGCTCGAAGCCACTTCGCGTGATGGCACGTCAATTCCCTATTTTCTGGTGCGGCCGAAGAACGCAAGGTTTGACGGCACAATCCCGACACTTCTCTATGGCTATGGCGGGTTCCAGATTCCGCTTTTGCCCTCTTATCTGGGACCGGTGGGGCGGCTATGGCTCGAACAGGGCAATGCCTGGGTCGTTGCGAACCTGCGCGGGGGCGGCGAGTTTGGCCCACAATGGCATCAAGCGGCCCAGGCGGCAACGAAGCAGACGACCTGGGATGATTTCATTGCCGTTGCCGAGGACCTGATCCGCCGGAAAATCACAAGTCCGCGCCGGCTAGGCGCGATTGGCGGCAGCCAGGGCGGCCTGCTCGTTGGCGCCGCAATCACCCAACGTCCCGAGCTCTTCAACGCGGCGATCATCCAGGTGCCGCTGTTTGACATGCTTCGATACACCAAACTGGGCGCGGGCGCCTCCTGGATCGGCGAGTACGGTGACCCCGCGATTGCCGAGCAGCGTGCCTGGATCGAAGGCTACTCGCCCTACCAGAAGCTGATGGCGGGCAAGACCTATCCCGCTCCCTTAATTCTTACCTCCACCAAGGACGACCGCGTGCATCCAGCGCACGGCCGCAAGGCTGCCGCGAAGCTCGACGCGCTGGGCCAGCCTTACTTCTATTACGAAAACATCGATGGGGGACACAGCGCCGCGGCCAATCTCATGGAATATGCGCGTCAACTGGCCCTTGAATACACCTATGCATCGAAGCGGCTGTGTTCTGAGTAAATTCTGTGGACGGCTGATCGAAGCAGATAAAATAGAGACCATTGTTATCTCAACGTCTTCACGTTGCTCAGCTGAATTCATCGAACCCAAGGCGAGAGAGCTGACGAGCCGCCGGCGGGCGCGATGAAGCTCGTAAGATGCGCAAGTTAACCGGTTTGAACAGCCTCCACCGGTGGCGAGCGAGTTTCCTGGCTTCCCAAACGCAACATGAGGAGGGGGCGGTATGTTGCAAGATGCGCTTGCCTGAGGATTGTCTCGGCAGACCCCTGTTCGTCCGACATGGCCCGGCGTGCGGCTGACGTCCAAAAGCGTACGGCTAAAGTGCAGCCCTGCGACTGTCTTCGTGCTTGAGTCTCGTAGCTTCAATGTGACCTTGCCCCTCGGGCTTAATCCAGTTTGAAGTTCGTTCTGGCCCAAGACGAGGACCAGAGCATGAAGCGCAAGCGGTTTACGGAAGAACAGATCATCGGGATTTTGAAGGAGCACGAAGCCGGGGTTCCGGTCGCCGATCTCTGCCGCAAGCATGGTGTCAGCGACGCCAGCATCTACAAATGGAAGGCCAGGTTCGGCGGGATGGACGTCTCGGAGGCCAAGCGACTGCGGTCGCTGGAGGACGAGAACACGAAGCTGAAGCGGCTTCTGGCAGACGCCATGTTGGACAATGCGGCGCTGAAGGATCTCCTGGGAAAGAAGTGGTGACGCCCGCGGGGAAGCGGAAAGCTGTCGCTCATCTGGTGGATGCCCATGGGATGAGTGAACGGCGGGCGTGTAAAGCCATCGGCTGCTGCCGCATGACCATGAGATACCGGACGACCCAGGCTGACGATGCCAGCCTTCGCCAGCGCATGAGGGCGATCGCCCAGGAGCGCCGCCGCTTCGGCTATCGGCGGCTGCATGTTCTGCTCAGGCGGGAGGGCTATCTGATCAACCACAAAAAGCTCTTCCGGCTCTATCGGGAAGAGAAGCTGACGGTGCGTCGCCGTGGTGGCCGCAAGCGGGCGATCGGGACCAGGGCGCCAATGCTGGTTCCGATGACGCCGAACGACCGGTGGTCGCTCGACTTTGTGTCGGATCAGCTGACCGACGGCCGCCGCTTCCGCATCCTGACTGTCGTCGATGATTGTACCCGTGAGTGCCTGGCGCTGGTGGCCGACACCTCGCTCTCCGGCGTCCGCGTGGCGCGGGAACTGGACCGGCTGATGATCGAGCGCGGCAAGCCCAGGACGGTGGTCAGCGACAACGGCAGCGAACTCACCAGCAACGCCATCCTGGTGTGGGCCGACCAAAGCCGTGTCGAATGGCACTACATCGCGCCGGGCAAACCCATGCAGAACGCCTTCATCGAGAGCTTCAACGGCCGGCTGCGGGATGAGCTGTTGAACGAGACGTTGTTCACGTCACTGGCACAAGCCCGCGTCACACTTGGATGTTGGCGGGCCGATTACAACGACACACGACCACACTCGCAGCTCGGATGGAGAACCCCGTCCGAGTTCGCGATGACATGCCACCCGCGCCGGGATCTGGCGCTGCGCTATGCCGAAGGCTCCGCGCCAGCCCCCGTCGCTGCCACCGCCCAACCGGGCAAATCCAACGGCACGGGCGAACTCAGGACTGGATAAAACTTGGGGGCAAGGTCAAATGCATGGCAGGGATTGATGATCCTGCTCCAGGCCGCGCGAAGGAGTTCACGGCCGCCCTGTTGTTCAACGTCGATCAATCCCATCCGCTCTAGCTTGGCTCCGGATGAGCGCGGCGTGTTCGAGGCTCTGCAATACTTCTGTAAGATAGCGCGCGACGAGTGAAGCGAAGGTCAAAACGTCATCCAGATCCTGAAGCCTCGAAGCGAAGTGTCGTCGACGTGAGGGCGCTTTCTGTCGTTTGCACAATGCGGCGGTAGCCAGAGCCACCGACAAAAAAAGAGCAGGTGACCAGCGCAGCGACGCCGGGCGACTCTTGCCGCCCATCTTGATTGCCGGGAAACTCTTCGCTAGATCACAAGGGTTCACTAAGGAGATGCCGCCGTGGCAATGGGTATTGTGAAGTGGTTCAATTCGACCAAGGGTTTTGGATTCATCAGGCCTGAGGACGGAGGTCCCGATGTCTTTGTGCACATCAGTGCCGTCGAAAAGGCCGGTTGCATCACCCTCGAAGAGGGGGCCCGGGTAAGTTATCAGCTCAAGGCCGGGCGTTCGGGCAAGATGTCAGCTGAGGATCTCCGGGTTGGCTGATCCGGTTCGCCTCCGGAAACTGATCTCTGCAAGGCGTGTTCTCGCACCTGTCCGGCGATGCCTTGTCAGGCGCGCCGGGCGTTTGACCGTCTCTTCCTGCCATGAGGCTGTCTCGCAAACCGCACAGCCCTCGGAGGCACGGCACGTGTCTTCCAGCTGACGTTTCCTGAAAGTGCTGGCCGGCGACCCCGCCAGGCGGGCTTCCGTTGCGGAAGTCCGACGGGCCGTGGAGATCCTGATGAACAGCGCCATGACTGGGCCGACGCATGAAGCGGCTGCCGCCGCGCGCCGGATCTTAAAATCTTTTCGGCGAAGTGTGTCTTCCCGATGCTCTCGGCTGGGAAATTACAGAAGAGGGGCGGCAATTCCTCTTGCGCTCGAAAAGGCCGTCGCGGATCAAAGAGAGCTGCCTCGATCAATCATAGATCCCTCGTCCGGCGACGTCGCTGCGCAAGCGGTCACGGATGCGGCAAAATCAATTATTCCTCCCGCAGTCGCCCTCAGAGGCCGCGAAGACGGCGCAGGAAAGGCGGACCCAGTCGACGTACAGCATGAAGGGTGTCTTCGATTGTTATCGCACGCCGAGGTGCGCGTCGCTTGACCTTGGTAAGAAAGATATCGTTCTTGCGCAGCATCGATCAAATTTGCGGTTGTTGATGGGTTCGGAACCCCGTGGGTCGGTCAAAATCCCCCGGGTATGGTCACTTGAAACTCCCCCACCTGATGATCGCCGTCAGCGCCGCTGAACAGCAGTAGCCGGTCAGGCAGGACGTTTATGTTCGACCCCTTTAGCCAGCAAGGGGCCGGGGAGTTGAACGTCTTGAAGCGACATCTGCAAAGCACGGTATTTACATTACTTGATCGCAACGCCAGCCAGCGCGAGATCCACAGGCTGACGGGGGTCGATCGCAAGACGATCCGGCGTTACCGGGCGCTGCGGGCTGGTGCGGAGGCAAATTCCCCCGGGGAAGTGACCACCGGCACGGTGAGCGCGGACGACCAAATTCCCCCACCCCGACCACCGGCTTTTGGGGTGTCGGAAGCGACAGCCGCCTGCAGCCTGGCCCGCTCGGCCTGCGAACCGCATCGGGCATGGATCGAAGAACAGGTCCGCCTGAAGCGGAATGCGCAGGCGATTTACCAGGACCTGGTCGATCGATTTGGCTTTCCGTCCAGCTATCAGAGCGTCAAGCGGTTTGTGCGCACGTTGCGACACAGCGATCCCGAGCAGTTTGATCGACTTGAGTTCCTGCCTGGCGAGGAGGCCCAGGTCGACTATGGCGAGGGCGCTCTGACGATTGATCCCAGGAGCGGCCGGTACCGCCGTCCCCGCCTGTTTGTGATGACGCTGCGCTACTCGCGGCGCAGCTTCCGGCGGGTGGTCTGGAAGTCCAGCCAACACGTCTGGGCGCAGCTCCACGAAGAGGCGTTCCGGTATTTTGGCGGGGTCCCCAGCTATGTCGTGCTCGACAATCTGAAGGAAGGCGTCCTCAAGCCGGATTTGTACGAGCCCGAGCTCAACCCGATTTACAGCGCGATGCTGGCTCATTACGCCGTGGTCGCCGATCCCGCGCGGGTGGCCGATCCCAATCGGAAAGGCTGCGTCGAGAGTGCGATTCAACATACCCAGGGCACCGCGCTGGCCGGACGGCGCTTCGAGACACTGGAAGCCCAGAACGAGTTCCTGAGGCACTGGGAGGAGAATTGGGCCTCCAAGCGCATCCACGGCAGCACGCGCCGTCAGGTCGAGGCGATGTTCCAGGAAGAGAAGCCGCACCTGCGGCCGCTGCCTGTCGCTCCCTTCCGCATCTTCACCGAAGTCGTCCGGACTGTCTGCGACGACACCACCGTACGCGTCGACAACAGCTATTACGCCGCGCGGCCCGCGCCGATCGGCAGTCAGGTCGTGGTGCGGATCTACGCCTCCACGATCGAGATCCGTGATCGCCACACCCGTGCGCTGCTGCGTGTTCATTCCCGGATGACGCACCCCGGTTCTGTTGTCCTGCCGACCAGCGAACGGCCGTTCAATCCGTCGCGGCAAACCGCCGTGCTGCTGGCGAGCGCCGAGCGCATCGGGCCGCAGACCAGGGCGCTATGCCAGCAAGTGTTCGACACCGAGGGGCGCCCCGGACAGCGCGCGATGTGGGGCATTGTCGGGCTGGGCCGGAAGTATCCGGCGCGGCTGGTCGAGCAGGCCTGCGCGCACGCCATCGACAACCGCATCTACCGCTACAAGCACGTGCGTGCGACCGTCGAGCGGTTGTTCGAACAGGCGATTGAGCAGGTTGGAGTGACGCCACAGCCGGCATCGCCGCTCACCCAGGATCATCCGCTGATCCGTACCCCCGCGGAATACGGCGACCTCTTCAGCCGCGCTGTGCGGCGCGACGCCGACGATAATGGTCGGCAGGCCGAGGCTCACGACGATCACGCCACGGCAATCCGCGCTCGTGTCGCCTGCGCAACCCCGGCCAGCTCCGGCGCCACGAGCGCTCCCGCTGCACCTTCTCACCTTAAACTGGAGACCTAGCCACATGATGACCATGCCGGAAATTGAGCGTTGCCTACGACAGCTGCGCCTGTCGGGTGTCCGCGACACGCTGCAGACGCGCGTGCTCCAGGCGCAGGGCGCCAACCAGCCCTTCCTCGAGACCTTCTCCCTTATCCTGCAGGATGAACTGGACCGTCGTCAGTCCCGTCTTATCGAGCGGCGATACCAGCAATCCGGGCTCGACGAAAAGCTGACGCTCGCCGAGTTCGACTGGTCCTTCAATCCCAAACTGCCACGTCAGACCTGCTTCCAGCTCCACACCCTGGCGTTCATTGCCGCTGGCGAGAACGCTCTGCTTGTCGGCAAACCTGGCACCGGGAAGTCGCACATCGCCAAGGCGATTGCCTATCAGGCGATCCTGCAAAGCCACAAGGTCCAGTATCTTGAGACCGACGACTTCTTCCACCGCTACGCCCTGAACTCTCCGGCACAACGCGAGGTCCGGCTGCGAACCATCATCGACTGCGATCTCCTCGTGCTGGACGATCTATTCCTCGCACGCGCCATCCCCGACGACGCCGGCACTTTGCTGCAGACCCTGATCCATCAGCGCTACAAACTGCGCCGCAGCGTCATCGTCACCTCCAATCGCGTCGTGCAGGATTGGGGGGCATACCTTGGGGACAACACTATGAGCACGACGATCCTCGATCGCCTTATGCATCATTGCCATCTGCTTGAGTTCGACGGACGCAGCTATCGGCTCAAAGAAGCCGCTGAAGCTCTTGCCCGGGAAACAAACTCAAACTAACAGTCCCTTGTCCTGCCTCGCGGGTGGAGGAATTTGACTGACCACACCCGGAGGAATTTGAAGTGACCCGCGGGGTTCGGAATGATTATCAATTTTTCGGCCGGCGAAAGTGCCTGCGTAATCCATCGCTAGATAACGCTGTGATCCGATGTAGCCCATGTCACTGTGCTGTGCGTGCGAGGCATCATAGGGAAGGGACGTAGCTTGACGGGCCGGCTCTTCATCGCCCCTTGCTGAATGGTTCACGGCAGATCGTTCCGCCGAACGTGTCAAACGCTATCCGGAACTGCCTCCCGCATCGCCTCACTAAAAATGTTACCGGACAACTTCCCTGTCGTGCCTGGGGCGGAGCTGCCGAATCGGCAGGAAAGATCAGCATGCGCGCAAAGCGCGAGATCACATCAGCGCTGGCGGAACGTTACCGGGCGTGCCGCGGCGCCGGACCTACGGTGCTTCCATTCGGGTTGGAGGACGCCGACGGCGGGCAGGCGTTTCATGGTCATCCGGGTCATCAAGCAGTTTTTCCGCAATCACATAGATCGTCGGGAGTGTGATCGACAATCCATTGGAGCCCGGCCCTCCCTGTTGCCCCGCCTGGGATTCTGAATCTCGCCGTGCTCGTGCGCGGAATCGATGGAGGCGCAGGCGGGCAAGGCGTCCGAGGTGGTGATGGCGGCCATGCCAGAAACGGAAAAGAAGGCGCAACTGGTCCGTTTGATCGCCACGACGGACCCGGGCTTGCAGGAGATGGTGGCACTGCGGGCCGAGGAGGGCGTGGCGGCAACGGCGGTGCCGGTGCGACACTCGTATTCGTATCGCTTAAGCGGGGAACTGATACGTTCAGCTACGCTCGCGTCAACAACCAGGGTGGTTCGGGTGGGACTGCCGGTCGAGGTGGAGCGCCGGGCATTCCCGAAGGCGGCGGCTCCGGCGCGCGTCGAAATTTTTAAACGCACAGAGCAGGGCCGCCTAAGCGGCCGGCCGCCGTCCGCTGCGCGGCCAGTTGCGCCACCAGCTTGTCGGGCAGGGCCCTGCCGGGCTCGCCCTCGGACGCCTCCGGCTCGGCCTCTCGTCGCTGGGAAATGGGGCGCCTCATCCTCCTTGCGCATGAACCCGTGCTCCAGCCCTACGCCACCCTCGTAGCCGAGCGACGCGAACGCCCCGCCCGCCGCCATATCTGCCGGGTCGTAGACCGGTTCATCCTCAAGGCGTCCATCTCCGCCTCCAATTGATTGAAGCGAACCTGCATCGCCCTGCAGGCGCCGGGGCCGCCCCTTAGTTGTTTCGTACGCGCGCGGAACGCGTGCGGCTTCGATCCAAATGCTTAGCATGCTGCGGAAATGCCGTTTGAGGCTTCCAATTTCCTTCACAATCTTGTCGCGGGTGTGCGCAACCGTTGTTAACTTTGGGACGATAATAACTCGATCGTTGACGATATCATTTCGGATATGCGGAAGTTGCGGCTTCTTCAGGTTCTGCATCACGCATGAAGGCAACAGCCAGCCCGATGCCGATAAGACCAATTAGGATCGATGCCGCAGCCAGGGACGTGACGCCGCTAGTCTCGACAAGGATGCCGCCGAGAAAAGCCCCAATGGCGATCCCCGCGAAGGTGGTCGAGCTGTTCATTGCCAGCACCAGCTTCGACCTATCTCCGGCCAGACCGAGAAGCCGGTGGTGGATCGGGACCAGATACATGTAGCTCACGTTACCCCAAAAGAAGGCGATGAGCACGGTGAGGGCGCCATGCTGTCCGAACGCAACCAAACCTACGAGCAGGATGAGTTGTGCGCCTACAACCGCGATGAGAACTTTATACGGGCCAAAACGGTCGGTCAGAACGCCGCACGCAGCGTTTCCCGTCACGGCTCCGAAACCGTAGGCAAAGAGTGCGGCTGAGAGCAGCGGCACCCCGGCAAGCAGAGAACCGATGATGAAGACGCTCACATAGGAGTAAACGATGAACTCGGAAACGACGATGAATAGCGTCACGGAAAGGATACCGTAGATGGTCTTGGAGAGGCCTTTCGAGATTGGGCCGTCTCCGCGCTCCGGCGCCTTGGTAGCTATTCCGGACATCATCGGGGCGAAGATTATCAATGCGAGAAGCCCGGCAATGACGACGAAACCGAATGAGAAGCGCCAGCCGATAGCATCTGCGATCCAGCTTGTGGCAGGAACGCCCGCAACCTGTGAAACAGTCATGCCGCCAAAGATGAGAGACAACGCGAACCCTTTGCGGGCTGGCGGCAGGAGCTCCACGGCCAGTGCGGTAGCCGACGGGGTGAACATCGCCGCGCCGTAGGCCGAAATGACGCGGCCTGCAGCTAGGGTTAGGAAGTTCGGAGCGATCGCGCAGATCAGGTTACCGATGATGAAGATCGAAACGGACAGAATCTGAACATTATGGCCGCTCATGGCCTTGAACATCCAGGCATTCAGCGGCGCGAAGACGGCGTAGCAGAGCGCGTAAATCGAGATCAGCCGACCCGCCGCGCCGGTTGAAATCGCAAAATCACGCGAGATTACATCGAGCGCTCCAATGATGACAAACGTGTCCAGGCCGATAGCGAACGCAGCGATCGTCAGAGCAGCAATGACAAGTTTCGTTCGCGCGTCAGGAGGGGATGAGGTCATGACGGTGCTCGTTCATGTTGTAGTGATATGTTCAAGGCAGCACGCCATGCAACTCAGGATAGAGGCTGGCGATGATCGTACCTGAGTAGCGGGGACGTGGGCCGTATAGCAGCCACGTCGTCACCACCTCACCGATTTTCTGCAGATCTCGAGCTTGTGCGATGTTCGAGCGCCGCTCTGCTGTAAGCAACCCCCGCATCATACACGCCTTCAAGGAGTTTTTTCCCGCCAACCGGCTTTGTTGTTTCGAAATTCAGCTTATTCCATGCCTTTGGTCGATATACCCCACCGTCGGCTCGGGGAGTCCCGGCGTCCGGGGCTCCTTCCGTGCGCGGCATATCTTGTGGCAAGCTCTGTGATTTCTGGCTCTTGTGGATGCGGCGTGAGCTGAAGTGCATCAAGGTAGTCCGGATCATGAAGGGTTCTCAAGACTGACACCACCTCGTCTGCGACGTTTTCAGAGGGCGAGACAAATTGGACGCCGGATGAGCCCTCCAATCCGGTCCGGATCTCGTGGAGTCGATCCTCCACTTCCCTTGACGGCTTAATCGTTCCCGCCGCATTGGCGATAAGGCCCCAGGGCTCGATGGCGCCGGAGTCATGTGTACGGTTAGCCAGGCCACGGAGCTTTCCGTCTTCTCCGCTCTCCAGCCGATGTGAAACCCATGCTTTCATAGAAGTGTTGCAGTTACGGCGAGTTCGTCGGTGAGTTGATGGCCAGCTACACATTTCGCTACACGACGAGGCCACGATGCTGCCGCTTATCTGCTGTCTTCCTCATTGAACACGCTACCTCGGATTGCGCGCTTCAGCTATCTTTGCCCTCGCTGACGCGATCTTATCGCTACGGTCGCGTTCGCATCATCGGGGCCATGACTAGCGTTAGCACGTTCTCACACACCAACGCACCGCTCAAAAATGGTGAGAGCATTCTGGCGGACGCCGGCAAGATCTTCTCTTTATTGAGCGCTGCCATACTGAGCACTGCTATGGACGTGGTTGCGGCTCTGGCTGTCTTGTTCAAGACGTCGGTGGTTTCAGGCGCGACAACAGGGACGCCTGCAACCAGGTGCTGCGGGAAAGTCTACATCGTTTCTTCATAAAACCCTTCAAGCGGCATTGGCTGCTTGGAGATGTGATGATACCACTTGTGACCATGATGCTCGTTCGGCACCCGATCCAGGTGTTCAGATGAACTTGCCCGCGCTGTTTGCCGCGCTCGATGTCGCTTCCGCTTTGTCATTGGCAAATGCTACAAGCGCCATCGGGCGGTCGAGTTCTTGAAGTTACTCAAAGAGATCGACGCTCAAATCCCTGAGGGGTTCGCTGTCCATATCGTCATGGACATGTGTGGACGCCCCCGTTGGTGCAAGAAGAATCTTTCGAAGAGTGCGGAGCGTGGTCGGGTGCTGACATGTGTCCGGCCTTTTGTTGCGGCTGTCACATGCCGCTGGCCCGTATGGGAGTTCGCGGAACGGGTCCAATTCAACTTCGCGTGCTCGAGGCGCGTATCCATGATCTGGTTTTCCCATTCCTGTCTCGTGACCGTGCGCCATACTCTCCGGTTGACCTTCTCACACTCACGGTCCCTGCCGCGGAACTACTTCGCCGCAGCCGGAGCCCGATAGGTTCCGCCTCTCGCCATCAATGCCCAGACGATGCGCGCCATCTTGTTAGCGAGGGCGACGATCACCAGCATGGGCGGCTTGAGGGCAAGCATGCGCGCAAGCCAAGAATCCGCTGTCGAGCCTTTGCGCATTGCCCAGCGCACGGCCGCGCTCGCGCCGATGATCAGCAGTCGTCGCAGGGTTCGTTCGCCCATTCGTGACGTCTTGCCGAGCTTCTGCTTGCCTCCGGTGGAGCGCTGCAGCGGGGTAAGCCCCAGCCATGCCGCAAAGTCGCGTCCCCTCTTGAAGGCCTGGGCTGTCGGCGCCAGGGCAACGAGCGCCGTAGCCGTGATCGGCCCAATTCCTGGGATCGTCATTAGCCGCTTCGCTTCGGCATCCTCCTTGGCGCGGCGGGCGAGCTCTCGGTCGAGCAGCGCCACCTTCTCGTTCAGGGATCGCAACAGCTCGACGAGCAGCCGTAGGATCGGTCTAGCCAACTCAGGAATGTCGGTATCATGGCTGATGATCACGGAAACGAGTTTGGCAACATGGGAGGGACCTTGCGCCGCTACCACCCCAAATTCGGTCAGATGGCCGCGGAGCGCATTGATGGTTTGGGTGCGCTGACGCACCAGGAGGTCGCGGGCGCGAAACACAATGGCCGCGGCCTGTTGCTCCTCGCTCTTCACCGCCACGAAACGCATCGTCGGCCGCTGGGCGGCTTCGCAGATTGCTTCCGCATCGGCGGCATCATTCTTCTGCCGCTTTACGAAAGGCTTTACATAGTCTGGCGCAATGAGTCGCACCGCATGCCCTAATCTCCCGATCTCGCGCCCCCAGTAGTGGCTGCTGGCGCAGGCCTCCATGGCGACCGTGCACGTCGGCTGCGCGGCAAGACATTTAAGCACCTGCTCCCGGCGCAGCTTCTTGCGGAAGAGCACCGTTCCTGATCCATCCGCGCCGTGCATCTGGAACACATTCTTCGCCAGATCCAACCCGATTATGCTAACTTCCGACATAGACGCCTCCGTTCAAGTGATAGTCAACGATACCACTTTGGCACAGCGATGCCGTGAGGGGGCGTCCACCCCATCAACTAGCCACCCACAAGACACCCAAGATCAAGCGTGGCTCGCTCGCCGGCCGCACTAATGTCCACTTCACGCCGACTTCCGCGTCATGGATCAATCAGATCGCCGGATCGGGGTCGACTTCACACGCGAAATGGAAAAGCTTTGGTTACATCCCAGCCGTTGTGTCGGGATTCCCACCCCGTTCGTCGTCGACCGTGACGGCCGCATCGCCTTTGTCGGTTTGACGATGCAACTCGATGACGTTCTACCCAAAGTTCTGACCGGCAGCTGGCGCACCAGCGATGAAGCTAAAGCCGCCGAGACACAGCGGATCGCCCGAGACAAGCGCATAAGGGGCGAAACGGCGCGCAAGAGCTGATACCACGCATCGTGATCCCGGTTTGGATCCGCCACTGGTCCGTCCGCGCCACGTTTGTGCTCAACAGGTTTTATCGGGCCAACGGCGGCCGAGCCGTCCCTACCCGCAGCCTTACCGCCAAGTACGGCGGCTTGCGCGACGAGAACGGCTCGGTAACCATGGCTTGATCGACCAGGCGGGCAAGGTCGCAATTGCGTCGCGCCTCACATCCGATCCTTCACGGCCTCGCTCCTGCATTCGCCAGGAGCACTCTTCTCTGAAGAGATTCGAGCTATCAATAATGTGACGAACTTGCGTTCCAGATGACTAGCTAGCACTACTTTGGGTGCGCCGGGAGACCGGCAAGGAATAGATGGTGGAAGTCCATTGCGATGAAGGTGTAGCGAACCACATCGGCCCCGAGCCGTGCGCAGGCGTCCGCGAGGGTGTCGGCGAAGCGTCGGTAGGGGAGCATGCAGGCCAGCCATTGAGCCGCGAAACAGTGTTATCTCGGGAGCCGACGCTGTCCAAAGAGCGGAAGGCAATATGGGCGAGTGCGCAAGCGCGAGCACCCGTCCAACCCGGCGTGGTCGTAGACCCTGGCATGTATGGAAGCTCCTTGTACGGGAACCGGGATATCTCCGGGTCGGCCATCTTCCTTCTCGGAGGAGATGGTCCGCAGCGGGAAGGCGAGGAGCTGTAGCCGCTGATGCACGACACGGAGAAGTCTGACTCTGGCATAGTAGCTGAGAAGCCAACGAACAAAGCCGGATTACTGGCGGCGGAGTGGGCGGAGCCAAGGCCGGGGACCAAGGGAAACGCGGAACAGCAGCGCATGCACCGGACACAGGGCCGTGCTCGCATGACCCAGTCGCTGGACCGCGTACGGACAGCCGCAAGGCTGAGGAAGAAGGACCGGTTCACCGCGCTCTTTCACCACATCAATGTCGATACACTGCGGGCGGCGTTCTTTGCGCTCAGGCGTAAGGCTGCTCCCGGAGTGGATGGCATGACGTGGGAGGACTACGAGAAAGATCTCGAGCCCCGGCTCGCCGATCTGCACAAACGGGTCCAACGAGGAGCGTATCGCCCGCAACCGTCTCGCCGGACGTACATACCAAAGGCAGACGGCAAGCAGCGCCCGTTAGCGATCGCGGCTCTCGAAGACAAAATCGTCCAGGGCGCCACCGTCATCGTGCTCAACGCCATCTACGAAGGAGACTTCTGTGGCTTTTCCTACGGGTTTCGGCCCGGCAGAGGACCACATGATGCGTTGGACGCGCTCTGCACAGCGATCGAGACGCGGCACGTGAACTGGATCATTGACGCCGACATCCAAAACTTCTTTGGCGCAGTCAGTCAACCTTGGCTGGTTCGCTTCTTGGAACATAGGATCGGCGACAAGCGCATCATCCGCCTCATTCAGAAATGGCTGAAGGCGGGTGTTCTCGAAGACGGCGTCGTAGCCGCTGATGACAGGGGAACGGGTCAAGGTTCGGTGATTTCACCGCTTCTCGGCAACATCTAGCTGCACTACGCTCTCGACCTGTGGGTCAAACGCTGGCGACAGCGCGAGGTCTCCGGCGGCATGATCATCGTGCGTTACGCGGGTTGTCCGTGAACAAGCCTCCAAGCACTTGATTGGGAGTCTGTTTTCCGGTTGCGGCGGCATTTGAGATTGCAGGGGATTGAGGCTTCACAGCCCAAAACCCTGCAATTTCGATTTTGGATTTCCCTGCCGCTGCGAACCGTGATTCTGTGCTGCATCGGAGGCACCGATGCGACCAAAGAAGCACAGGACGACAGGCTCGAACGATCTGTTCCGGTCCCGGCTGGACCAGATCATCAACATGCGACACGAGCTGGTTCTGCTCGCCGGCAGGGTCGATTGGGACTGGATCGACGGCGAGATCGCGCCGCTCTACAGCGACAACGGCAGGCCGGGTATCGCGACCCGATTCATGATCGGATTGCTGCTGCTCAAGCACATCTACGGCCTGTCCGATGAAGGGGTGTGCGAGCGCTGGGTCCACGATCCGTACTTCCAGTTCTTCACCGGCGAAGAGTTTTTCCAGCACGTTTTCCCGCATGAGCGCTCAGACCTGAGCCACTGGCGCAAGCGGCTCGGCGACAAGCTGGAGCGGTTGTTGGCCGAGAGCCTTCGGGTGGCGCACGCGAGCGGTGCGTTGCGCAGCCAGGACCTCAAGCGGGTCACGGTCGACACGACCGTCCAACCGAAGGCCATCAGCTTTCCGACCGACGCCAAGCTGCTGCATGCAGCGATCCGCGGGTTGAACCGCCTGGCGAGGAAGCACGGGGTCAGGCTCCGGCAATCCTATATTCGCGTGGCCAAAAGCGCGGCAATGATGGCGGGCCGCTACGCTCATGCCAAACAATTCAACCGGCATCAGCGACAGCTGCGCCTTCTGCGCAGCCGGCTGGGCCGGATCATCCGCGACATTCGCCGCAAGACCGAGGGCCAGCCCGCACTGGAGGAGGCATTCGCCCTGCCGCTGAGCCGAGCCACCCAGATCCGCTCGCAGCAGCAGCGCCAGCGCGGCTTCAAGCTGTATTCCTTCCATGCTCCGGAGGTCGAGTGCATCGGCAAGGGCAAGGCCGCCGCGCCCTATGAGTTCGGCGTGAAGGCATCCATCGTCACCAACAACCAAAGAGCTCCCGGCGGCTTGTTCGTGCTCCACGCCTGCTCGCTGCCGGACAACCCCTACGACGGTCACACCCTTCGCGACGTCATCGAGCGCACCGAGAGCCTCACCGGCTGCCCGATCGAACGGGCCTATGTCGACAAGGGATATCGCGGCCACGACACACAAAATCCCCGCCGCGTCTTCATCTCGGGCCAGAAGCGCGGCGTCTTCGGCGTCATCAAGCGCGAGCTACGCCGCCGTTCCGCCATCGAGCCCATCATCGGACACATGAAGAACGAAGGTCACCTTGGCCGCTGCTATCTCAAAGGCCGCGCCGGAGATGCCGCTAACGTTCTCCTCTCGGCCGTTGGCCACAACCTCCGCCGTGTCCTGGCTTGGCTCAGAGACCTTTTGTCCCTCTTCCTGCTCTCACTCTGGCCAACGCTCAACTGTCCAGTTCAGCCCAATTCGGCTTATTAACGATCGACTACGCGGACGATGTAGTAGTCGGCTTTGAGCGCGAGGATGACGCACGTCGTTTCCTGACGCGATGCGCGCGAGACTGGAGGAGTTCGAGCTGACGCTCCACCCGGCCAAGACCCGCCTGATTGAGTTTGGTCGCCATGCGGCGGCTCAACGCAAGCAGCGCGGACTCGGAAAGCCGGAAACCTTTGCGTTCATGGGGTTCACGTTTATCTGCGGCAAATCACGCCAAGGGCGCTTCCAGCTTCAACGGAAGACCCGTAGCGACCGCTTGTGAACCAAACTCCGCGAAATCAAGGAGGAGCTAAGGCGCCGAATGCACTGGCCGATCCCTGCACAAGGGAAATGGCTGAGGCAGGTCTTGACCGGCCACTTTGCGTACTTTGCTGTCCCGACGAATGGCCGAGCGCTCAATGCGTTTCGGTTCTATCTGACCGATCTCTGGAGGCGGACGCTTCGGCGGCGCAGTCAGCGGACCTGTCTGACCTGGGATCGCATAACGCAGATCACCCATGACTGGCTCCCCAAGGCTCGCATCCTTCATCCATGGCCGAAGCTGCGCTTCGCCGTCAAACACCCGAGGTAGGAGCCCGGTGCCTTAATTGGGCTCGCCGGGATCTGCGCGGGGGGCGCCCAGTGATGGGTGTCCCTACCGCGAACAGAATGCGTTTGCGCTTTCAAGGATTTGCTTTCGGCAATATGGGCACTGCTGAGACGGCGCCCGAAGGATGAGATCGACGATGGCGAAACGTTGAGGCGGAGGCCCGTTGATTCTTTTTTTCGCCCCGCGTATGCGAGGCGATGATGTTGCAGGAAGGCGTAGGCAATCATTGTCATCAGGGCGTGGCGATGAAGACCTTGCCATGATCGCCCTTCGAAGTGATCAAGTCCAAGCTCCTCCTTCAACTGCTGATGCGCCTGCTCACAAATCCACCGTGCCTTAATGGTCTCATCGACGCTGAGGACAATGGCTCGGTTCGGGTAAAGCCAGACAATATCGCGCACCTTATCGACGAATAGCGGATCGCTCGACAGTTTAAATGTCTGGCTGCGGTGCGGCTGCAGGCCGAACGCCGTCCACTTTCGGCGGATCGTGGTGTGAGAAAAGCCAGTTTCCGCAGCCATCGAGCGGATCGACCAGTGCGTCCGTCGCGCGGCGTCGTACGCAATGTCCGCTCGATTACCTCAGCAACCTGATCGTCGTCGATGGTTCGAGGGCGGCCAGGGCGGGCTTCGTCAAGCAGGCCATCACAGCGATCCTTCAAGAATCGGCGGCGCCACTTGCCAACGGTGTGTTCATGGATGCCAAGTTTGGCAGCCACCGACTTGCTTGGCAGACCATCTGCACACCGCAGGATCGCGCGGCAGCGCTCAGATAGCGATCGGGCAACGCGATGACGACGAACCTGCCTCTCCAAGTACGCCCGCTCCTGCGGACTAAGCACCAGCGGCGCGATCGGCCGGCCTCGCACACCCGCATTCGCCACGAGCACTCTCCTCTGTAGAGATTCGAGCTATCAACCAATGTGACGAACTTGCGTTCCTGAGGACTAGTCCCATCAGTAGGACTCGGTGAAATTAAATCAACGGCGACACAGCGCCGTAGTCGGGGAAGCGCAGAGGGCTTCCTGTTGAAATCACACGGGCCGGGTCTGCACGCGCCACCGCGCGTACACATTCAGCGCGCGAGCGGGCCACTCTCGGGCAACGTGGCCCTTGTCGGTATCGAGACCAATGTGAGCAACTTGACGCTAAACGCCGCGACGAAGTGCCTGTATAGCCTGTGAATTCACTTCGGCACGCGACTTGCTCTCTTTGCGGCATCATCACCAATCGCAGTGCGATGGTCTTCGGGACGGACTCGGCGCGCGTCGCTGTCAGTGTCTAGTCCGCTCCGACGGTTTGCTGCGGCGATAACTTAAGGGCGCTCGGTCGTGGGCCGAGACAATACAGGAAAGTGTTGGATGCGATCTGGAGTATTTCTGGTAGGAACCACGACAATTGCGCTCGTCGCAAACGGTGCTGCGAATGCGGCAGACCTTGAGCCAGAAGTGAAACTGCCGCCCGCGGTGTGGAACTGGTCGGGAGGCTATATTGGCGGGCACCTCGGCGGCGGGTACGGCCGAACCTCCTTCAGCAATCCCTACGGTCAGTCAATCTATGGCGATGTCGTCGATACCCCAGTGTTTCTCGCGGGTGGCCAGGTCGGCTACAATTGGCAGAAGAACGGCTGGGTCTTTGGTGTCGAACTCGATGCCAGCGGTGCTGTCTCAGACGGCACGAATACTTGCCTCGCCGCCTCCGGCTTTGTCGTGAGTGCAAACTGCAAGGCAGGTCCCAACGTCTTTGCCACCGGGACCGGCCGCATCGGTTACGCGTTTGGCGCGCTGGGCCACACACTGGCCTATCTCAAGGCTGGCGTAGCCTGGCAAAACAATCGGGGCGACGTCGTCAACAACGATGAAGGCGGCGCGCCACAGGAGAAAACCCATTTCGACTATGGTCGCCTCGGTGGCGTCATCGGGCTGGGCGTCGAGCAAGCGCTTACGCCTGCATGGTCGATCAACGTCGAGTATGACTATCTCCATTTCGGCGGGCCGAGTGTCGCAACGCCTCCGACGGTGCAGAATCCGCCGTTCGCAATTCTTCCGGCGAACATAACCGGCCTCTCCAGCAGCTATCACATCGGAAAGATCGGGTTGAACTACCATTTTGGCGCCGACCCGTGGGCGGTGCAATGGCCCGATGCACCGCTGTACGCAAAAGCCCCCGCCAGCGCGCCGCCGATTGCTTACACGGCCGGTTGGTCGTTCGAAGGCGGATCGCGGCTCTGGCTCAGCCGGGGACGCTTCCAATGGGACCACAGCGCAGTCGGCCTTGATGACCCCAGCATTCTTGGATCGAGGCTCACCTATCACGGACTTGACGGACTTTCCGGGGAGCTATTTGGCCGTCTCGACAGCCCGTGGGGAGTGTTCCTGAAGAGCAACGTTGGGGTTGGTCGCTTCAACAAAGGAAACATGAACGATGAAGACTGGGGCGGCGCCTATAGCAACACGATCCATGGCCAGGCAAACGGGAGGTTCACCTATTACACGGCCGATGCCGGTTACGATTTCCTGCGCGCCGCCAACTACAAGGTCGGGGGATTTATCGGCTGGACCTACTACGAACAGAACTCCGACTCGAGGGGGTGTGTACAGATAGCTCGCCCGCGTCCATGCTTGGCGCCGGACGACGACAGGGTCATTGGCAGCCAGAATACTCAGTGGAATGCAGCTCGGATCGGCCTGAGCGCCGAAACCATGCTCACCGAGCGTTGGCGTTTGAACGCTGACGTCGCTTACCTGCCCTGGACCGATTTCAAGGGGCGTGACAACCATCTCTTGCGCCCTATGACCACCTTCGCTGAGCAACGGGGCAATGGTGGCGGGGGCGTCCAGCTCGAAGGCGTGTTGTCCTACTTCATTACCAAGAACTTCAGCGTCGGCGTCGGTGGCCGCTATTGGGCGATGTGGACCAACAGGCGGAGCGACACGTTGTGCAGCGGCAGCGGCTGCGTTGGTGCACCACCCATGTTTGCGAAGCACAGCATGGAGCGCTGGGGTACGTTCTTTCAGGCGTCCTATAGGTTCGATTGAAAAGATCACACCTATAGCCAAGCTCCAGGCTTTCGACGCCCCCCAAGCTTTGGTAGTGGCCATCCACCTCCGCGCCATCTAGACGCCGGCAATATTGGCATTAGCGAACCTCGTCACGTGAGGACGGCAGCGCAAAGAACTAGCTGCAGTTGCCTTTTTGATTGGCTGCGATCCGACATCGCGCTAACCCAGTAGGCCGTAAGCGTGGCGCAAGCTTGCGAAAGATGCGCAGTTCGGTCGATCGTCGGAAAAGCTGGACGCTGATCAACTACAGCCTGTTTTGGAGGACATCGAAGAGGCCGTCGCGGCTCTCGAAGCAGCCGAGGATCACGCCAATCCAAGAACCTGCGAGAAGCGAACTGCCGAGCGCACAGCCAACCGCGGTCAGCTGCCGGAGTATTTGCCGCACATCGTCGAGGCCCTGATGCCCACTGCAACCTGCCGCCCGTGCTGCGCAGGCGTCCTTTTTGAAAATTGGGAGCGATGAGAGCCAGAGGCTCGACGTCGTACCGGCGCAGTATCGCGTAATCGTCACTCGCCGGCCCAAACTGGCTTGCCGCGCTTGTCATGGCGTCGTCCTCCAGCATGCCGAGCCCGAACACTGCCCACGGAGCGGCTGGTCAGCGCATGTGATCGATGCCAAGTATCATTGGCATTTGCCGCTTTATCGCCAGGCGCAGATGTTGGCGACGCACGGCATCGCCATCGACCGTCAGCCAACCCGGTAGCCTGGCTACGTAGCGGCTCAGGGCGATCACGTCCGCAAGCGTGGCCGGCTTGGAGTGAGCACGTCTGCATACTCCTCGAGAGCCAACCTTCTTTCCTCGCTGATCGCGTCGGCGGCATCAAACTCGGGACCTGCGCCAAGTTTCGCGGATACCGATATCGCGGCGGCGTGCTGCACGGAAAGCTCGCGGTGACGCTCAATTACATCAAAAATCGTATCAAATTCAGTCGCCATGGCGCATTTGCCCCAGGCCAGATTAGATCGGCACCAACCAATCCTGGTAGGTGCTTCCAGTCCTTCTCAGCGATACTGCTTGGTAGCACCCTTGGGAATTGAGCCTCTCGGGGCGCCGCGGTGGTCGGTCTCGCTTTTCCAGGGGCGAAGGCTGGCCACCGAAGTTTGCAGCGCGTGGTAGGGACAAGCGCTTCCGGAGGCGTGAGCGCCGAGTCACCGCCGCCAACTTCACTGGCAGCGCGGGCGCGGTAGGGACAGCGTCGGGTTCTCACTCCCCACGGCGCCGAGTCATGTCCGCGTGCCTCCAAGTCCGCGTGTGCGCCGCAGAGTGGAGCAACCATGATGCCCAAATTTATTGCCTCGTACGATCTAAAAGAGGCCAGGCTAGACCCGCCACGAGCGCTTTCTTACAAATGCGATCGAGTGCGGCTGGTCTCCCGGGAGTCTGGACCATGACGACACTCTATTTGGAGGGTTCGTTTGTCGATCAAACGCAAACGGTCGCAGCACTCAACGCAGCAAGGGGGAGACGAAAAATGAGCTTGGGAAAGATCTGCTGGACCGATCCCAATGCAACGATGGCCACGAATGCCCGCAACCGGCGGCTGGAGCCCTCTTACAAGCAGCATACGGCCGTCGATGACAAGGTCGGCGTCATTCTGGACGTCGCGGTCACAACTGGACAAACGAACGAAGGCGAGATGATCGAGCCGCAATTAATCCCCTCCAGCAAATGCCGGGACTAAACCCCTGGTTTGGAAACGCAGTCGCTGTTGGAGCTTGCATACGGACGGCGCGGGCCGCTCGCCGTCGAAGGAGAGCGGCAATCGCCGTTCTTGAACCGGGCCCGTTTCTTGAGCCGCTGGTTGGCTGCTTTCGGGCGACGCTCCCTGTTGCTGATCGCGCTGCTGCTCCTCTGGTAGGCAGCTTCCAGGTTTGGATTGGTAGATCCGGTCTTCCTGCCACCGTTCACGGGGGGCATCGTACGCTTGCGCAAACCGGTGATCATTCACTACTCTTGAGCACAGCCAGCGAATTCACACGGCGCTTTGCGCCATCAGCAATCGATATGGCCATCTTCTCCGGAAATCCTTTTGGAAGCGCATTCAGCACCTGATCTATGGCTTTTGCGGCTGTATCGCCGAGCTGCTGGATGACAACCTTGACTGTTTTGTCGGGTAGACCGCAGCTTTTCGCAGTCTGCACGAAATGTCGGCCGAGAACCGTGTGGACGACGTAATGCCGGTTGCTGCCGATCGCCATGGCCAGCTTCATTTGGTTTTGGCTGATCTGTCCAGCGTCCAAGCTTGGTTGGGTCGAAATGATGTCGTAAAGCGGGGCAAGATGAAAACGTCCGCCCGGCGCCAAATGAATGCTAAAATTCTTCGCGTGGCCATCGGTGGCGGCAAGCAGCCAGAACACGATCTGCGCCTTGAAGAAAATGGTCTGGTCGTCCTCAGGCGTATCGCTGCCCTTGAGCAAATCCGAGATTTTGCGGATGCCGGGTCCGCCATCGGATTCATACTTTCGCGCGGGTGGAACGGACAGCGCCTGGCAGCAGTCTTCCTGCGGCAGCCGCAACAGGCGGTCGTCGCGCGTCCAGATGCGATCGAACCGCTCAACTGCGAGCACGCGGCGCCCGGCGAAATCGATGATGCTTGATTTGGCGACAGGCAAGCCGAGTGCCGCAACCAGCTCAAGGCACAGATGCTCGTTTTCAACGCTGCCGGTCAGGTCGATTCCGTTCGGCAACTTCCCGATCTGCGGCTTGATAATGTGCGTAGTTGCGGTCGTGCCATGAGGCACGTGCCACTTGTCTTTCCAGTAAAGCAGCGCTGTCTTTTCCTGCGCGCCCGCGAGAGAAATGCGGAAGTCCTGGTCGGGGCCGATGCCGAGCGGATTGCTGGCAAGGTTGTCGAGAATGGCGGCGATCTCCTGATCGCTAGCGGCGCGGCCATCAATGGCGCCGGCGCCCCCGGGTGCGGCACTGTCGGGAAGGAATTGCAGCGCCCCGATGCAATCGCGGCCGATTGCGGAGAGCAGGCTGTAAGCGTCGGCGCCATCAGCATGCGCGCGTTCGGCGACGCGTCGGCGGATGTCGTCATTATCGGGCAGAAGATTGTCAAAAACAGCGACGACGGGATCGCCGATATAACGATCCTCCCGCAATGGCAGCGACACGGAAACGGGGATGGCATTTTCCCACGCGAGCCACTGCTTGTCGTACTGGAAATCGACTGCGCCGCTGCTCTCGCGCCGCAGCCGCCCGACCAGCCGTGCGTTGAGGTATACGTTGAGCGGCGCACGGGCAGGGCGACGCGCCATCAGAACAGATCCTCAATCGCTTCAGCCGTCAATTTGGTGCGCGGCCGGATGACCAGCTCGAGGTCGAGCGCGGCCAGCGCATCCATCAAGATGCGCAGCTGCGTTGCAGGTTCACCGGCCTCCAGCTTCGAGACCGTCGCTTGACGCGCATGCATCTTCTCACCAAGGTCCCCCTGGGTGAGCTTCTTCTGCCGCCGGTAGCGCCTGATCCCGGCGCCAACTTGTTGCGGAGTGCGGGCGATCGTATCCATAAAGGCATTGATACGCAAACGCGTATAATTTGTCAATATACGCGACCGCGAATATCTATATATTATACGTTGTCGCGTATATTTAGGCATAATACGCAATTGCGTATGAAACCCCGCGATCCCACTGCCGCTCTTATTGAAGTTACTTAAAAACTAAAGCTGATGATCGATGTAGAGCTGGTGGCTCGAATCTGCCGCTGGGCGAGAGAGCCTCCTCGACATGTCGAACGTTCGTATCACTATCGTGCCAAGCAACTCCTTGTATCCATTTTGCTGCAATAGTAACAACAACAAATTCAATGACTTGAGGCCGGATTGTCCCCGATCTGAGACCGGACATTAGCTCCGATCGGACCTTTGGAGTCTCGACAGCGATTGAGCTGGAAAGCTATATTAGAACATACTAAGAACTGATCTTCCGGTTGTATTTTCAAGACCCACTCTCACTAACATTTTGCCCGGCAGGCCGTGCATTTAGCGCCGCCAACTCAGGATGAAGTCGGGCCCAGGAGCCGCGTCATTGACCTTGTTCCGCCATTTGCATGACGACGCCTTTTTAGCTTTTTCGCGCGATCACAAGCACCTGTACGCAGCGTGTCTGCTCGATCTGCACGAACGCTTCTTTTCAGGCGCACCGTCGTTTCCGACCCCGCAGCAGGTGGTCCACGCCATCTACGACGTCATGCGAGCCAACCCCGTCCTCTGGAACGAGGGCGATGATTTGGGCAGCCTGCCGGAAATGATCTCCGCGGGACGCCGCCGGATCCGGAAGGCCGACGTCGCGCTCGCTTCCGAGAAGGGCGACAAGGCGCTCGGTCTTGCCCGACAACTGTACGCCCGGCTGCTTGCCTGGGGATGGCTTGAAGAGGAGGAATACGGGCTTCGCGTTACCGTGGACATGGCTATGGGACCGCTGCTCGTGATCCAGCGGCTCGCGAGCCTCAATAAGGATCTCTCGCAGCGATTCGGCGGCTTGATCGTGCAAATCCGCCTCAACCTGGAGGCCGTCGAAAAACTGAGGCCCGAGATCACCGACCGCAAGCAGCGCGAAGCCGCGCTCGCCGTCCGCGAGGCGCGTAATCAGGCCGACCAGTTCACTAAGAGCCTGCGGGCCATTCTGGCCGACCTGAAGCGCGTCCGACGGACCGTCATGGAGTCGAAAACAGTCGCTACCCGGCTGGAAGCCTTTTTCGAGGAGTTCGTCGAACAGCTCCTGCTGAAGGATTTCGAGTCCATCCTCACCGTCAACCATCCGTACCGCTTCCGCGACGCCATCGTCGATCTCGCGCGGAGGATCTCCTACACCCCGCAAACCATGCAGGTCCTCGCCGAGGAGTACACAACTTCCAGCATGGCAGCCGACATCGAGGACGGTCGAATGGCCGCGACCGACGACCTGCTGGCCATCGAAAGCATCTTCGATCAGATCGGGGAGATGTTCGATAGGATCGAGGCCTTCCGCAGGCAGCTCGAAGCCCGGGTCCGCAACACCATTAAGTACGCCGAGCGGGGCGGGCAGGGACTCGTCGGCCGGGCCGGCGACCTGGTGCGGCGTCTGGATGCCTTACTGCGGGACGGCAGACACCACAAGGCGACAATCGAATGGAGCATCGAGCCGCTGCGGTCCCCCTGGTCGGAACACCATCAGGCGACGGCCAGGCAACCACGCCGTCCCGTCGAAGCAAGGGAGCTCGCCGAGCCGCCCTCGGATCCGTTGTATGAACTGCGCAAGAAGCTCCGCCTCGAGTACATCGCTCGCATCGCGCCCCGCCCCGAGGATGTCAGACGATTCCTCGAGGGCCAGGTGCCGCCCTTCGCGACCAGGGAAGCCCGGTTCATGGAAATCGATACCGTGGACGACTTTCTCGCCTTCGATTGCGCCCGCCGATATGCGCTGACGGGCGAGATTCCGGCGCAGGTCGCGGCCGGGTTCGATCTGGAGCCGCGCCCAGACACGCCGCCCCACGACAGCGAATGGCTTCGGTGTGCGAACTTCGTGGTCAGGCGATCCGGCCCCCTCCGGAAAGCAGAGGCAGCCCATGCTCAGTGAGTTCGAAAACGTCGAGCGCTCCTTCGGAGCGGAAAAGGCAGCCGACCTCCGCAAAGCGCTGCACTTCCTGCTACGGCGGCAGTTCGTGTTCGCGGGAGACCCCCGGACCGGGACAGTCTACAACACGATCATGGATGGCCGCTTCCGCGACGTGGTCGACGGCTTCTTCGATAGTTGCGGATACCGCGTCCATCGCGATCCGGAGGCGCAGTGGGCCGGCATCGTCGCCATGGACGAGGACGTGCCGCTGCCCCGGATGAAGCTCGATGAAACAATCGTCATGCTGGTGCTGGCGGCATACTGGCAGCAGGAGGTGAACGTCGGAGCAGTCGAGGACCGGGCCGTCGTAGTGGCCGCTTTGAACGACCTGTTCGATCGCTACCGCGAGATGGCGCAACACGGCGGCGGAGGCGCGATCTCGCCCGCCCGCTTCCGGGACATCCTGCGCGAGGCTGCCCAACGCAGTTTGGTCGAGATCAGTGATTTTGACGACGAGCAGCAGGACTGCGAGATCAGGATCCGCCCGATGATTAAGCTGATCAGTGGCAGCGATGCCCTCCAACGGCTTGAGCGCTACGTCCGTAGCGAGGAGGCGCGGTTTCCGCAGCCCGCAGGAGACGAGGCATGATGGAACTACGCCACCTGACGATGGTGAACTGGCACCTGTTCGACGTCGCCGACATCGACGTGACAGGACACGTCGGGGTCCTGGGCGAGAACCGGTCCGGCAAATCGACAATCCTCGACATGGCACAGGTCGTTCTCACCGGCGGGAGCCGGCGGTTCTTGCGCCTGAACGCGGTCGCCGGCGATAGCGGAAAATCGCGCAGCGGCTCGAAGCGCAGCGTCGTCGATTACTGCCTTGGGACGCTCGGCGAAGATCAGCGCCGGCGCGACGAGGCGCGCACCTACATCGCGCTCGGTTTCGAAGACACGGAAGGCGCCCGGCCACCGGTCACGATCGGCATGGCGCTCGAGGCGCGCAAGTCCGACAGCAGGGAGACCGTGCTGGCACTCTTCGTCGCCGTCGGGACCGTTCTGAGCTCCAAGGACTTCATCGAGCAGCGAGGAAAGTCGCAATTCCCGGCGCAGTGGGAGGACGTGCGCGCCCGGATCGCCGCGGCGGTCGGTGAAGGCAACTTTGTCAATCATCGCGACCGGGCGAGCGACTACGTCCGCGAGTACATGCGCCATCTTCTGCCGCATTCGCCCTATGGCGAGCAGAACGCCAGCGCCCTGCAGAAATCAATCGTCAACGCGATGACGCTCGACCACAACCAGACGGCCACGCAATTCGTGCGGAACTACATCCTCGAGGACAGTCCGATCGGCATCAAAGAGCTGCGCGAGTCGATCCAGACATACCGCAACATCAGCGAGACCATCCGGAAAATGCACCTCAGGCTCGAAGCCCTAAGGGCGCTTCGGGTCGTCCTCGGCACGCTTGAAGAGGCGCTCGAGACCAAGTTCAGGGAGGAGTGGATCGCAAAACGTGCGACTTGGCTCGCGGCGCGCGCGACAAACCTGGATTTCAAGACCAAGCGGCGTACCGAGATGGCGCGCCGGGACGCCGCAGCAAAAGAACTCGAATTCATCGACGACGACGTCAAGGCCATCGATAAGGAGATCGAACGCCTCATGGCCGCGATCGCCGAGCACGATGCCAAGACCGGCAGAAAGTCCCTGCAGCAGACCGCCGATGTGGCCGGGCAGGCGGCGCACCGCGCCTCGGCGGACTTCAAGGCTCGCATGGAGGACATCCGTCGCCTGGAGCCGCTACGCGCGATGTGCGCAGACGGTTTCGAGGACTTCGTTCCTACGCTTGAGCGTCTTGTGACCGCCACCACCGAGGCCGACATCAGGGGCGTCTCCGACGAGGTCACCGTGGCCGAGAAGTCCTTCGCGGCAAGCGGCGCGAAATGGCTGCCGAAGATCGACGAAGCACGTCAAACGATCATCGCGGAGCTTTCCGGGCTCCGCGGCCGGCGCGACGAGGTGCTCGAACGGATCCGACAGCACGCCGCCGGTGGGGCGCGCGCCTATCTCGGCGACGACACTGAACTCCTCTGCCGCAGGCTGCGGCAGAGGGGAATGGTCCCGCGCGTGCTCTGCGACATCATCGAAGTCGCCGAACCCGAGTGGGTAGGAGCCGCCGAGGCGCTCCTCGGCCGCGACCGGGAAGCCGTGTTCGTGGACAGAGCGGATATCAGCGCCGCCACGTCAATCTTCAAGGAAGGTCGCCGCGAGTTTCGCCATGCATCGCTAGTGAGCCTAAACAAGCTCGAGCAGTTCAGGGCCAAGCCGGAGCGCGGCACTTTTCCCTCCATCTTCCGGAGCCAGGATCCGGACGCGATGGCCTTCATCATGCGCCGCTACGGCAATGTCCGTCTCGCCGACACGCTCGACCAGTTCAACAGGCCCGGCCGGGCGATTATGAAGGACGGCCTCTACGACGACGGACTCGTCCGGAGCCATCGCTGGATTGAATCGTCGCAGCATAAGATCGGAAAGGCAGCCCAGGCGAACGCCCTGCGATCCCTGCAGGATCAGGCCGAGGAGCTGGGTCGGATCCTGACCGGCAAGGGGAAGGAGGCCCATGCCGCGGAGCAGGCTTTTGCCGCTCTGAAGAACATCTGCGAGGGACGTAATGACCTGGGGGCTTGCGCGGCCGCCTTCGCGGCCGCGCAGACTGAGGTCGCTGAAGCTCAGGCCAGGCTCGATGCCCTCGACGGCGCGGGGGACGGCGGGCTTCGCGACAAAAAGAGGGCGCAGCAAAAGCTGAAGGAGAAGAGGCTGGAGGAGAGAAAGACACAGCAGAAGGCGTTCGGCGAGCATGACGGCGAGGTCAGGTCGGCGGAGAGGAGGCTCGGAGAGGGCGAGAACGTGCCCGGCTCCGAACTCAACCTCAGGGTCGCCCGGTCGATATACCGCAAGTTCTTCCCACTCTACTCCACCGCGAAAGGCAGGGCCGTCTACCGCGACCGCCTCGATGCCGCAGCCCAAAAGGGCTTCCCGGAGAAACACCGGGCCATCGCCGAGAAGGCCTTGAAGGATGCGAACGCGTCCGACAACGAGCGCGCCCGGATCGAGCGACGGGTCCGCGAGCTTCTTTACGATTACTTCGACCAGTTCGGGATGAGTTCGCAGGTCGGCGCGGAAAGCGAGCCGCTGCGGGAGGTGAAGCCATGGATGGAGCAGCTGATCTCGGATATCGAATCCAACGAGCTGCGCCAGTACGAAAGGCAGGCGCGGGAAGCGGCGGAGAAGGCGTCCACCCTGCTGCGCGGCGAGTTCATCAATGCGCTCACGGCCCGGATCGGAAAGATGGAGCGGGAGCTGCAATCGTTGAACCGTAGCCTCTACGCACATCCCTTCCATAACGAGCGATATTCATTCCACCGCACCCAGATGGTGGAATTCCAGCCCATCCTGAAGATCATCGAAATCGCCAAAACCTCTCCGGAGGCGCTCGATATGCTGTTCCGGGGCGAAGTGCCCGATGACTTCCCGCACAAGGATACGATCGTCGCACTCGAGGCGCTGCTCGAGGACCCCGACAAGGACTTCACCCAGTTCGAGGACTACCGCAACTTCTACACCTTCGAGATCCACATGGAGGATGTCGCCACCGGCCGCTCGACCCGCTGGGAGCAGCGGCGCGGCACCGGGTCTGGCGCCGAACAGCAGGTGCCTATCTACGTTGCCATCGGCGCTTCGCTGGCGGCCGTCTACGGCAGCGCGGAGCGTCGTGCCGGCAAGCCCGCCGGTTTCGCGCTCGCCATGTTCGATGAGGCCTTCTCCAAGATGGACGGCAAGAACCAGCGGCAGATGATGAGCTTTTACAAAAACCTCGGCCTGCAGTTCGTGATCGCGGCGCCGTTCGAGAAGCGCGTCGCCGTGCTCGAGCACATGGACTCCATCGTGGAGGTGGACCGCATCGGCGAGCAGTCCAGGGCCACTGTGGTGGAACTGAAAGAGAAGGCCAAGCGCGAGCTGATGGCCATCGATCCGGACCTGATGTCCGAAGATGAGCTCGCCACCCGTCTGGCCGCCGAGTAGCCATGGCTCGGCGTTTCACGGATGCGATCGGCCTGCTGAACGACCTGCTCAACCGCTTCGAGGCGGGGGCCGCAAGCCCGATCGCCCACCCGGACTACCCCGCTTTCCCATCAGTAGTCGCGGCGGACGCCTTCCTGAAACAGATCAGGGAAGCCGAAAGCGCCGGCGCGGTCTCCCTTGGTTGGGGGCGCGGCCCCATGCGCGACCAAGTGGCACATGTGCGGCTGGCCTCGGCGGAGATCCTATACCGATATCTCCGCCGTACCCCCGCGTCGCGCATCGCGGAGGATGCCGCCGTGCGGCTTGTCGCCGGGGCGGCGATGCACGACTCTCTGAAGAACAGCGCTTCCCAAGTCGCCGAGGTATGGGGGCGGGGGAAAACGTGGCACGGGTTCGCTTCGTCCGATGTCGAGACACTGCGCGACGCGTTCGTTCTCGCCCAGGCCATCCTGGCCAACAAACATCTTGGCGTCGACTACAAGACCTTCTCGAGACGAACGGTGGGGCACAGCAAAACGCTCGAACGGATCGAAGGCGCGGTCGTGCGGCTCCTGAGCGGCATCCTGGAGTTTCCCCCCGGCGCGCGGCCACGCGAGGCGCTCCGGGCAATCGGTCTTGAGCGCTTCGCGCCACCGCTGCTGATCGCGGGCAAGATCGACCTCGATGGAGCCGACCTCTCCGGAATCTCTCCGCTGTATCTCGGAATCACTCCCAAGGAAGCAGATCGCGTCCGCTTCCGGGAGCCGCCGGCCTACGTGCTAACGATCGAAAATTTCGCAAGCTTCAACCGGCACATCGCCGAGGCGGACCCCGGCCGATTAGGAACGACCATGTATGTCGGAGGGTACCCCTCGCTTGCCACCCAGCAGGCGCTGCGGACGATCGCAGGATTGGTATCCGAACAGACGCCGATCTTTCATTGGTCGGACATCGATCCGGACGGCACCTGGATCTTCCACACCATCGAGCGCGCCGTCGACCGACCGATCCGTGCCCACCTCATGAGTGTCGAACTTGCCGAGCGTTTGGGACAAGTGCCGTTCAAAAAATCGGCACCCGCTCGATGTCCACCGGACTCCGGTATCGCGGCTCTGACAGCGTACCTGGCGGAAGATGGAGCCAAGACGCTCGAGCAGGAAGAACTCGATCCGGTCCTGCCAGAGCTCCATTAGAAAATGCGCGCGGACCAACGCGGTATCGATCCGGATGAGCTTCCTCGGTCGACGATCTCCGTTGGCCTTTGTTCAACAACACCTGTGTTCCACAGCGAACGCCATGAGTAGGGCGGCTCCTTGCCGTGCTTCGACAATCCCATTGGCACCATAGCGACCAACGCCCCGAAGCACCGCTTCCCCCCCTCCAGAAGTGAAGAATGGGAATCTCTTGTAACCATGTGTTAGTCCGTCGATTCAAAAGCCCCAGTCGGTCAATGGTTTGTCGACAATCACCGAAACAAGACCACTAATGTTGGTGCCGTCTCCATAAACGCGCGGCGATGATCGCCTGGCAGATCGACACTTGATGTCTTCCTCGGTGGTGATGCCGACCTCGGCCTTCGCCGGGGTCACAACGCCGCTGTACCGGGCCATGTCGGGCAGCGCGGTAGCGCAGGAAAGGCAATTGTCAACTTGTCGCAAGATCAAGCGATTGGTCGATCGCGCTCGGCCTTCAAGCATCAGTCTCCGAGGAGTAAACTTAAGTTCGTTGGAGCGAGACTCGGCCGTCGCCTCGACGTGCTTAGCGCGAAGGCGCGATCGATGGCCCACAGCTCAGGCTGAAGCATCGCTCGTGCTTGCAACCGGAGGTCTGTCCGCCAAAAGCTGCAAGCGCAGTACAAGGAGGGCCGCGTGGACGCCCTTGCCGATCGATAGACCAATCCAGATGCCAACTGCGCCGAGGCCAGTCTTCAGGCCGAGCACGTAACTGAGCGAAAGCCCAACCAGCCAGTAAGCGATGCCAGCAAAGAGGAGCGACAAGCGTGTGTCCTTAAGCCACGAGGGCCGCCAGCCGCGATGCTTTGGACGGCTTCAGTCATGAAGAAGCTCGGGCCAACAAGGATGAGAGTTGCAATCACCTTGATCGTGGCGTGTGCTGGCCGATTGGCCGACGAACAGCTCGGCGATTTCAAACCGAGTGCCGACCACCGCAATCGTAGCAATCGCCGCGATCAGGATTCCGAGCAGCCTGGCGGCAGCACCTGCTCGCCTGATGCCGGATAGATCGTTGCGGCCGAGTGCGTGTCCGACGCGTACACTCACCGCCATGTCGATGCAGAACGGAATCATGAAAAGGGCAGTTGCGACCTGGAAGGCAATCTGATGGGCGGCAACGGCTGTGGTGCTGATCACACCCATCAGAAGCGCCGTCGCAGAAAAAAGGCCCGATTCCATGAAAATGGCAACGGAAACCGGCGTCCCGATCACGATGAGCTGCCGCATCAATGGCCAATCGAACTGCCACAGATATCGGAGCACCTGGTAGTCGCGGAACGGGCGACACCGTGTGACGAACCAAATCCCGGCAAGGAAAGTCGCACTGTTCACAAGGCTGGTCGCAAGGCCGGCTCCGAACAAGTCAAGTTGCGGCAAGCCGAATTGGCCGGTGATCGACAGGTAGGCCAGCGGTGCGTTGGTCGGGATGGCGGCGAGCGTGATCCACAAGGCTGGCGTTGGGCAGTTGACCGCCGACATGAAACTGCGGATGGCCAGGAACCACAATGCCGGCAAGATGCCCCAGGCCAGCCCGAACAGATATTGTTGAGCTAGTCACGCGATGGCTGGCTCGTGGCCGAGCGCAAGCACAATTTGCTGGCCCTGCAGCGGCAAAACCATGATCGGCGCCCACAGAAGGATTGCAGCCCATAGCCCCATGCGCACCGAGCGCTCCGCCGCACCACATGCTTGGGCCGCGAGCGGACCCACCGCCGAGATCACACCGGCTGCGAAGGTCACTCCGACCGACAAGATCATGTCGGCAAGCGCGGCTGCCGCCACTGCCTCGATATGGCCGATCCGCCAGATCCGTCGCGATCGTCGCGATCTGTCCGACCTGCGTGAGCGCGATCGGGGTGGCGAGTGTTGCAGTTGCGGCGAGTTCGTTGGTGAGTTGACGGCCAGCTACCCATTTCGCCAACCGACGAGGCCGCGATGCGGGCGTTTTTTCTGCTGTCTTCCTCATGAACACGCCGCCCCGGATTGCGCGCTTCAGCTATCCTTTGCCCTCGCTGACACGATCTTATCGCTGCGGTCGCGCTCGCATCATCGGCGCTATGGCCTACGATAGCATGTTCTCACACAACAGCGCACCGCTCAAAAATGGTGAGAGCATTCTGGCGGACGTCCGCAAAATCTTCTCTCTATATTGACCGCTGCCATAATGGGCGCTGCTATGGCCATCGTGGTTGCGGCTTTGGCTGTCTCGAAGACGTCGTTTGTTTCAAGCGCGACAACAGCACCGCGTGCAACTACGTGCTGCAGGAAAACCGACATCCTTTCTTCATAAAAACGCTCAACCGGCATTGGCATGCCGGTTGCTTGGAGATGTGATGAAACCACTTGTGACTATGATGCTCATTCAGCATCCGGTCGATGTATTCAGCTGAAACTTGCCCGCTTGATCGATGGCAGAGGTCTCCTGATGCGCTTTCCAAACCGTGCGCCTGCGTCGCGAACTCTGCCATCTTCGGATCGCACTCCGGTTTGCCGGGCAGAACCCGATTGTCTTGTAAGGGCTCGCAACGAATGGTAGTCCTCAATAAGAGCGCCAGCGTAAAGGCGTCCTCAGGACGATCGTTTGCGTCGCTTTTAGCCCATGGCTCAGGGCGGGACATCTGCGACATGCGGAGCTTGAGTTCTTTGAAGCTAAGTGCCGGCCTTGCATCGGTGCTTGCAGATGGTCAATGAGCTGATGCAGAACGATTGGGATCTTGAGAAAATACTCAGGCAACAGGACGAGCTCAAGGTCAAGCTGCTTCGTGCCCAATCGGTTGTCGCCGAATGTAAGGCAGGATTGGCGGATCTGGAGCGGAGGCTTGAGCGTCGAGCGGTCTCATCGTCGATCGATGAGCGCCAGCGCAACTCTGCGGCAAACAATTCAATACGTAACGCACGACCGCCCAAATCGCGAAGCGTCGATAATCTTGTTGACCAGGATGCTGCCGTGGCGTTTTCGAGTCGATCATGGGACCGTTGAAAGCTGCCGCCGCGCACGTGCTCGGGCGTGCTCGATGCTGCTCGCCAGGTGTTAATGAATGGAGCCGTTGGTTGGCTTGCCGGTGCCTAACTCCCAATAGCCGGTCTCACCCGCGTGGCCCTCGTCGTTGTCCTCCTCACGGTCGTAGGTGTTGATCCGTAGCTTAAACTGTTCAAGGGTTTCAGTCGGTCTGATGACCTTGAAACGGAGCCCGTGTGATGGATAGCCGTATTTCCGGTCCCAACCGCGCTCGCCTGGGCTGGGCTCAGCGAAATAGGACAGCGTAACACGCATCTCTATGGGGGTGTCGAGCGGGAGTGCTTCCAACGCCTCTCGGGGCCAAGGCAAGTGGTGATAATTAATATGTTGTCCGTGAACAAGCCTCCAAGCACTTGATTGGGAGTCTGTTTTCCGGTTGCGACGGCATTTGAGATTGCAGGGGATTGAGGCTTCACAGCCCAAAACCCTGCAATTTCGATTTTGGATTTCCCTGCCGCTGCGAACCGTGATTCTGTGCTGCATCGGAGGCACCGATGCGACCAAAGAAGCACAGGACGACAGGCTCGAACGATCTGTTCCGGTCCCGGCTGGACCAGATCATCAACATGCGACACGAGCTGGTTCTGCTCGCCGGCAGGGTCGATTGGAACTGGATCGACGGCGAGATCGCGCCGCTCTACAGCGACAACGGCAGGCCGGGTATCGCGACCCGATTCATGATCGGATTGCTGCTGCTCAAGCACATCTACGGCCTGTCCGATGAGGGGGTGTGCGAGCGCTGGGTCCACGATCCGTACTTCCAGTTCTTCACAGGCGAAGAGTTTTTCCAGCACGTTTTCCCGCATGAGCGCTCAGACCTGAGCCACTGGCGCAAGCGGCTCGGCGACAAGCTGGAGCGGTTGTTGGCCGAGAGCCTTCGGGTGGCGCACGCGAGCGGTGCGTTGCGCAGCCAGGACCTCAAGCGGGTCACGGTCGACACGACCGTCCAACCGAAGGCCATCAGCTTTCCGACCGACGCCAAGCTGCTGCATGCAGCGATCCGCGGGTTGAACCGCCTGGCGAGGAAGCACGGGGTCAGGCTCCGGCAATCCTATGCTCGCGTGGCCAAAAGCGCGGCAATGATGGCGGGCCGCTACGCTCATGCCAAACAATTCAACCGGCATCAGCGACAGCTGCGCCTTCTGCGCAGCCGGCTGGGCCGGATCATCCGCGACATTCGCCGCAAGACCGAGGGCCAGCCCGCACTGGAGGAGGCATTCGCCCTGCCGCTGAGCCGAGCCACCCAGATCCGCTCGCAGCAGCAGCGCCAGCGCGGCTTCAAGCTGTATTCCTTCCATGCTCCGGAGGTCGAGTGCATCGGCAAGGGCAAGGCCGCCGCGCCCTATGAGTTCGGCGTGAAGGCATCCATCGTCACCAACAACCAAAGAGCTCCCGGCGGCTTGTTCGTGCTCCACGCCTGCGCGCTGCCGGACAACCCCTACGACGGTCACACCCTTCGCGACGTCATCGAGCGCACCGAGAGCCTCACCGGCTGCCCGATCGAACGGGCCTATGTCGACAAGGGATATCGCGGCCACGACACACAAAATCCCCGCCGCGTCTTCATCTCGGGCCAGAAGCGCGGCGTCTTCGGCGTCATCAAGCGCGAGCTACGCCGCCGTTCCGCCATCGAGCCCATCATCGGACACATGAAGAACGAAGGTCACCTTGGCCGCTGCTATCTCAAAGGCCGCGCCGGAGATGCCGCTAACGTTCTCCTCTCGGCCGTTGGCCACAACCTCCGCCGTGTCCTGGCTTGGCTCAGAGACCTTTTGTCCCTCTTCCTGCTCTCACTCTGGCCAACGCTCAACTGTCCAGTTCAGCCCAATTCGGCTTATTAACGATCGACTAATATCACTGCTCTTGATCGAGTTGTCTTCCTCGTCGAGGAAGAAAGGCTGGATTGTGTCCTCAGCCCCCAAGGTCAGATTGTTCTGTGCACTATAAAACAGCGTCTCTGGATCTGGAGCACCGTAGCCAAAAGTGCGCAGTAGTCGGGTGGTGAGAGCCGGCTCCACAAATTTGGACAGGACGATAAGTGGAATTTCTGCCTGACAGCGGCGATAATCGCCGTGAACAGGAGAAACCATGAGCAGACGACCGCGCCGGAACCACTCACCGGCCTTCAAGGCGAAGGTGGCGCTGGCCGCCGTCAAGGGCGATCGCACGATAGCCCAGTTGGCGGAGCATTTCGACGTTCATCCCAATCAGATTACGGCCTGGAAATCCCAGCTTGAGGGCGGCGCCTCCGATATTTTCGGACCGGGAGGCGGGACACCGGCCACGCCCGCGGTCGATGTGAAGTCGCTGCACGCCAAGATCGGAGAGCTGACGCTGGAGAACGATTCCTAAGAAACAGCATCGCCGACGTTCGGCTCCAAGGGCTGGAGAACGAAGCCGAATGCCTTGGCACGCCGATGCAAATTGTTGACCACTCGCGTCCGGTAGCGCGTCTCGTAGGACGAGGCCCCGGGATCGACATAGTCCATTCCGTATCGCACAGCATTGTAGAACAGAACTGCGATCTTGCGGGCCGTGGCGGTCACTGCCTTGGCCTTACCGATGCGCGATGAAAGTCGCCTGTAAAAGGCGCCGAGCGCAGTATTGGTGCGTCCGACGGTGACGGCAGCAAGGCGCAGAAGCGCCGCCGCCCGGCCGCCGGATCGGCGCGTTCGGGACGAGAGCCTTTTGCCGCCGGAGACCTTGTTGCTCGGCGCCAGTCCTAGCCAGGAGGTAAAATGCTTTGCACTTGGCCACGAGGAGAGGTCGTCACCGCATTCAGCGATCAGCTTCAGCGAGAGGTAAGGACCGAGGCCGTCGATCGTGGTGATGTCTTTTCCCAGCAACGCGAATAGCGCCTCGCGGACGTCGAAAGCTAGAGCGTTCGCCTGATCGGTTCGATTCCGACGCAGCGAGGCCGGCGGTGCTGGTCCATGACCACGACCGCGATGGTTGCTCAGTTCCTTCAACACGGCTTCGATCCGGGCGTCGCAGGCAGATGCCTTCTCGTGGTAGGTGTCGTAAAGCGCAAGTGCCTGCTCGAGCGCAAACAGATGCTCGGCGCGGTAGCTCCCGGTGAGCGCCTTCGCAATCGTCTCGGCACTGGAGTGGCAACTGTAATGGCGCAAGCACGCCAGCGCCTCGGGATCGCGCTCGCCGGCAAGGATCGCGCGTATGATACGCAGGCCGGTCGCGCCGGTGATGTCGGCGACGACGTGGTGGAGCTGAAGATTCATCTCCGTCAAGGCCTTCTGCATATGCTGGATGTGTGAGGCCGCGTACTCCAGCAGACGCTCGCGCTGACGCACGTAGGCTCGCAGCTCGGCAATCTGCCCTTTGGGCTGAAAGCTGGCCCGCAGCAACCCGAATGAATGGAGCCGCTGCAGCCATTGCGCATCGCTGACATCGGTCTTACGCCCCGGCACGTGCTTGGCATCCCGCGCGTTGACAAGAAACACCGTAAATCCCCGGGCATCGAGAAGCTCGAAAATTGGAATCCAGTAGACGCTGGTCGATTCCATGACGACGGTCTCGACGCCGCATTCCGTAAACCAGTCGACCAGCCGATGCAGATCGGCCGTGAAGGTACCGAAACTGTGGACTGGCTCCGGTGCGCGATCTGCCCTAACGGCCGCCATATGCATGGTGGCGCCAACGTCGATGGCAGCCGCGTTCGGGTGCACCATCGGCATCTTACCGCCGTCCTTCGACTTCGATCTTTTGGGATTCATCTGTAGTTCCTCCTGACTCCGGCGGAAGGGCTGGGCTGCGCAATTCATTCAAATTCCTAAACGGGATCGCCGAGATGGCGTCACCACTCTCAAGTGCGCAACAGCCCATGGACCAGGTTTTTTGACGGGGTCACGTGCCACCAAAATCGTATCGGCCGCTCCCTTCCGGCCGCAGTCTAGCGGTTGCCCGTTTCTATCCCACAGGGGGCGCGCAGCGTCGCGCATAGTTTTTTAGAAGGCGCGCTCACCAAGGCGGGATGGCTGAGCGCAAAGCGATGATCGATTGTGAACACGATCTACCGATCACCAAGCAAGCAGAGATTTTGAAGGTCAGCCGCAGCAGCGTGTACTATCTGCCGCGTCCAGTCTCTTCAGCCGACCTCGAGATCATGCAGCGTCTCGATCGGCTGCATCTGGAGTATCCCTTCGCCGGTTCGCGTATGTTGCGAGGCCTGCTGGCTTTGCAGGGGTGCAAGATCGGCCGCCGGCATGTGAAGACGCTCATGCGGCGGATGGGGATAGAGGCGCTCTATCGCCGCCCGCGCACCACCAAGCCCGAGCCCAGTCACAAGATCTATCCGTATCTGCTGCGCGGCATCGAGATCACGCGGCCGAACCAGGTCTGGGCCATGGACATCACCTACATTCCAATGGCGCACGGCTTCGTTTATCTCGCCGTGGTGCTGGACTGGGCGACACGCCGTGTTCTGTCGTGGCGGCTGTCGATCACGATGGAGGCGGCCTTCTGCGTCGGGACGTTGGAGGATGCTCTCGCTCGTCATGGCAGGCCGGAAATCTTCAACACCGACCAGGGTTCGCAGTTCACGGGCGCGGCGTTCACCAGTCTGCTTGCCAGCTACGGCATCGCCATCAGCATGGATGGCAAGGGGGCATGGCGGGACAACGTGTTCGTCGAACGGCTGTGGCGCAGCGTCAAATACGAGGAGGTCTATCTGCGAGCCTATGAAAACGTCAGCGAGGCCCGTAACTCGATCGGCCGGTATCTCGACTTCTACAATCGCCGTCGCCCACATTCGAGCCTTGACGACCGCACCCCGGATCAAGCCTACTTCGATCTTCCTCCGCTCCGCGCGGCGGCCTAACCCCGGCAGACGCTCCACTTATCGACGCGGAAGTTTTGTTCAGACAACCGGGACCAGTTCAGTGTCCACTGAACCATCCTCGTACTTGGCGCGCTCACGCATGGCGTCCGTCCAACGGGCGCTGCGCGAGCGGGCGCGTTCAATGACCACGATGGTCTGCTACGGCCGTAGGGCAAAGCACGAGACGTGCCGGGCGGTGCTGACCGCGGAAGCCGACCATGCCACATCCGGCATCGCATAGATGATGACGAGGTCCGGAACAGGGCGGGTAACGGCAGTCATCTAAATTCGTGAGACGCCAGGAAGAGGGTATCCGGTGCGAATGCGATCCGGTGCCGGCCGGAGCCTCGTCAGCTTCTCGAAAGCTTTCTCAAATACTCACTGACCCACTGATCCTGGACGAGAGGCTGGCGTGGATTCACGCGCAATTGTAGATGCAAAAAAGCCGAAATCGGGGACCGGTTGGGAGCTCAATCAGTGTGAGCAGGCAGACGTTACGAAGCTGTTGGATTTTCGGACTATCGCAGAACACTTCGTCTTTTTCGCGCACCAGGCAAGGTGCTACTGCGCGATCGCAAGGTCCAGGCGTCTGCTGCTTCGTGTAAATGTCATCTTGCGCGCGCCAGTGACGCGCGCGGCGGCTCGATAAAGCCAGCGCTCAATACCGGAAAAGGGACGCGGCAAGGATCCGCGTGACAAAGCACGAGGAGATCAATGCCAAAGCGTTTTTGTAACTGGGCCCTTTTGTCCCTACTCACCTCCATGGTTGTCTTCCCCGCCGCGAAAGCGCAAGACCGCCGGATTATCACCGAACCTGTTGCACCTTATACGGTGTGCGACCGCCCCGTGCCGTCTGGCAAGCAAGATACGACCATGTTGCAAGATGCTATCGACCAATGCCCCTCCGGGGCCGCCGTGTATTTAGGGCGTGGCGAGTTCCGGTCGGGCCCACTCGAGATGAAATCGGGCGTGACCTTATGGGTCGGACGCGGTGCGACACTGATCGCCATCCCCGAGCCTGCTGCTTACGACAAGGGCCTCGGACAATGTGGTCGCATTGCGGAAATGGGCGACGGTTGCCGGCCATTCATCAGCTTTTCTAAAACGCGCGGCGGCGGCATCTACGGAGAGGGCATCATCGATGGTCAGGGCGGCACAATGATCGGCGGCGGCGCCGAAACCTGGTGGCAACTAGCCCGCCGCGCCCAAGCCCAGGGCGGCAATCAGAACGCCCCACGCTTGATCCAGGTCGATCATGCGCAGGACATCACGTTCTCTGGTGTCACCTTGCGCAACGCTGCCAATTTTCATGTCGCGATGAACCGGGTTGAAGGTGCCACGTTTTGGGGCCTCACGATCGATTCGCCGGCGGATGCCCGCAACACCGATGGCATCGATCTTGGCGCCAGTCAGGATGTGACCATCACCCACAGCTTGATCCGTACGGGTGACGACAACGTCGCAATCAAGGCCGGCGACAATGGCTCAAGCAGCCATATCTCGATCATTGATAATTATTTCGGTTGGGGGCATGGCATGTCGATCGGCAGCGAGGTGAATTCCGGGGCCAGAGACATATTGGTGCGTAATCTGACGCTGGATGGTACGACGTCGGGCCTGCGCATCAAGAGCGATGTTAGTCGAGGCGGTCTGGTCGAGAGCGTGACTTATGAGTACGTGTGCCTGAGGGGCAACCGGTGGCCGCTGGCTTTCGATACAAAATATGATCCGCGCGCTCAAGGCACGAGGATTCCGGTCTATCGGCAAATCGTTCTACGTCATGTGCATGGCGACACTGGTGTGCTGCTGATGCGCGGCGTAGACGGGCGGCATGCCCTGGACGTGACACTCGAAGATGTCCGATTTGCCAATTCCGCGACTTGGCAACTTGAACATGCGAACGTCACCGCAAATCGCTCTGACGTGTGGCCCCCGCTGCCCGGACGAGCTACACAACCGCTGCTGCGCGGATCGGAGGTATGTTCCAGGGCATTCCGCGACGGCAATCGGTAAGCACTACACCCGGCGCCGAACTCAGGTGGTGAGTTCCGCATCTGGGGCCAAGATTACTGGTGTTGACGAAGGTCGGCCTCACGTCCCGAGTTGGTTGCAATTGGACGACGGTTTTGCAGGGCCGGAAATGCCAAGGTGACGCAGGTTCTGGTTTGGCGATGAAAATCTCGTGTCGATGCGCGGCGGCTATCCCGCTGAGAAACGAAGTGTAAAATCACATGCGAATTTTCGTGCCGTCTGCTGCGCTTCTGGCAGGCTGTTACTGCATCCCGGCAGCGTACGCTCAGCCCCTATTGGTGTCGCATGCCGGAAATGCAGACTATCACTCCGTGCAGCAAGCCATCGACGCATTGCCGGCGGAAGGCGGAAATGTCCGGATTGCGCCGGGCATCTATCGCGAGAAGGTCAAAATCTCCAAATCCGGTATTCATATCGAAGGGACTGGCAGGAAGCCCGAGGATACGGTCATTGTGTATGGCGACGGCGCGATTAATGCAGGAGGAACCGCCCGTTCGGCCACGCTGGATGCCGCTGGCGACGACTTCCGGCTCGAGAATCTGACCATCCAGAACGACTACGCCCTCAATCCGGCCAATCCACCCGCGCAGGCGGTAGCGCTGTCCATTACCGGAGACAGGGACGTCGTTGCGCGCGTCCGCCTGCTCGGCGCCCAGGATACGCTGTTTGCCGGCAAGGGGCCGAACGGCCGAATGTCACGACAATACTTCTCGAACTGCTACATCGAAGGGCATGTCGATTTCATATTTGGCAACGCCAAGGCCTGGTTCCGTAAATGTGAGTTGCACGGTATCGCCAATCAAGCGGTCATCTATACCGCTCAGGGCAAGGCAGCGCCGGATGAGGACAGTGGCTATGTTTTTGATCATTGCAGGCTAAGTGCCGACCCTGCCGCGCGCTATATCGCGCTTGGCCGCCCCTGGCGTCCCTACGCCACAGTGGTCTTCCTGTCGACAAAGGTAGATGCGCAGGTGATTGCGGAAGGCTGGCGCGAATGGGTTCCGGGCGAGACCAACAAGTTGAGCACGAGCTATTATGCCGAATATAGATCCTTCGGCGCCGGGGCTAACCCCTCAGGCCGCGAGCCTCACTCCCATCAACTGACACATGGCGAAGCTGCGAGATGGTCGCTGAGAGTGTTCTTCGGGGGCGCCACAGATTGGCTGCCAACAAACCATCTGGATGGAAGACAGAGCAACGTTCACGGTGAAGGGCTTCGACGGCGATCCTCGGAGGAATGACCGAAGGAGAGCCTGATTGTGATGGAAGTCTTGTGCAGCAACCCAACAGCCGCGGGGGTGCGGCGTGGCAGCGCCGGCTCTTGCTGCATGTTCAGATGAGCTCGTTACGGTCTCGATTGCTCGCTGCGAATTCCTGCAGTTCGTTAGCTTTCTAAACTGACAGCCACGGGCCGTCCGGTGCGACGATCTCATTGGTGGGCTGTCCCCACATGCTCCAGCTCGCAGTTCATCTTGTCCGCTTTGGCGCATCGGCATCGGAAAGCTCCACGGACTGTCACGTCAGCGCCGTCGTCATCGGTCGAGAACGGCTGATTTGCTTGTTTCGGCGCCCTGCGCAGATCTCCGAAGAACGAAGTGGGCTGATGCTTCAGGGCTATCGTTGTCCGGCCGGTGATAGTCAGGCTCCTCGTAGCTCAGCAAGCAGCCGTATCCTCAATTAGCCAATACGCGCGTGCAAGTACGGTGGAATCTGACGTTCTTCCATGCCGACTCTGAAGCCGTACAAACGCATGTATCGGCTCTTCCGTCAATTCGCCCGCATCCATGCGGCCCTCGATAGCAGCCGACGAGATCTCCCCATGATCGCCAGATTGGCCATCGTCGCTTGGGGAAAACACCCGCTGCATGAGTCGAGCCATGCCGGTTTCTAGATCGGCGCTCCGCGCACTCGCTGCGCATCACGCGAAGGTTCTCGGCCACCAACCGGCGCACGAGAGGGAAACGCAGCGGGAATTAACAGCCTCCTGCAGCAAAGGCGGCTTCACAGGTTGAGGCCGTGATCATTGAACACCTTGTCTCTTAGAGCGCCCTTGATCTCGCGGGCGATTTCCTTGCGGATCCCGGGTCCTAACTCACGCTTGGCATCGTCAACGAGGTCGGATTCAGCGCCGCTTAGGCCCTTGTTGGCGAGCTCTTGCGTCAGCCGCCTGTCGAACTCCTCACCCATTGCATCGATGAGTTGGTCCTGCATCGTAGCATGGTCTTCAGGTGCAATGCGGCGCACCACATCGTCCCAAGGTTGCCAGTCCGTCGCCAAATAGTCGGCGAATTCCGCCGCCTCCTTGTTCCGCACGGATACTTCCGCAATGTCGACGTCAGCGTCGGTGACGTGGGAGACCTCAAAGAAGCGCATGTCCGGCGCGATGTGCTGCAGGCCCAGCCGCTCGCGCAGCTTGGCCTGATAAGCAAGAAAGACCTCAATGGCGTCGATGTCTTCGGTGTTGTAGAGCGAGCCCAGCGAGAGAGCCTTCTCCCGCGCAATCCCCTCCAGCGCGTCCAGGCGGAACATGACGCGCCCCAGATCGACGAGATCGGGAAGCCGTGCCTTGTTGTCATAGACGCCGTTCTCGACGTCTGCGATAAGGCGTGCGGTTTGCATGCCGTTCCAAGTCAAAGTTCTGCGATCCTCACAGCCGTGGTTGGCGTCCAGGGCCAGTTGAAAGTACTGCGCACGCAATTGCGGGTTTTTTGCCGCCTGTCGCAGATCATTGGCCACCGACTGCCGGAATTCTTCATTGCTAGAGTTGACGGAGTCGAACAGCTTGCCGAGAAAAAGCGCGTACTCCCGGGCGCCCGGCTCTTCTGCACTGCTTTGCCAAGCGGCCAGCACCTCTCGATCGCCCTCCTTTGGATTGCCCCTGAGCCAGTCTGCGACCGTTTCAGTGAGAGCATCGGCCTGTCCATCGTCTGTCCCGGACAGTTCACTTTCGTCCTCGCGCGAAAGGTGGACGGCCGGACCGACATAGCCCTCGGCGCTTAAGACTGTATCCAGGTTCGTCAGCACCTGCTCGGGCAGCGGATTTTCAGTCAGAACTATGCTGGTACCAGCGCCCAGCTGCGTCAGCAGGTCCTCGGGCAGACTGGTCAACTGGTTTTCGCTGACATCGAGAAACTGGAGCGAAGCAGGGAGGGTCGCCGGCAGTCCCGTCAATCGGTTTTCGCTGAGGTCGAGAAACTGGAGCGTGGCAGGAAGGACCTCCGGCAGACTCGTCAACTGATTGTGGCCGGCGTGGAGAAACCGCAGCGAAGCAGGGAGGACCTCGGGCAGATTCGGCAACTGATTGTGGCTGAGGTCGAGAAACTGGAGCGCAGCTGGTAGGGCCCCAGGCAAGCTTCTCAGCCGGTTGGAACTCGCGTCGAGGCCTCTGAGCTCGGTCGGAAGCGCGGGCAGGCCGGTCAGCTGATTGCCCCTAACGTCGAGACGCTGGAGCGAAGCAGGAAGGCTATCGGGCAGAGTGGTAAGCCGATTGAAGGGCACATCGAGCACGACGATACCTGTCGAAAGTCTAGGCAGGCTAGTAAGAGACAGCGACTCGAGATCCACTCTTGTGGCCTCACCCCGAGCATTCAGTCGCCTTACCGCCTCTTCACGATCCTCGAGCGGACCCACCTCCGGTTCTGCAGCCCAATGCTCAAGCACCTCGTTCTCGTCTCCCTCCGCATGGGCTGAATCCGCCGAGTTTGCTGCATAGCTTGTTACGACTCCGTCCCACTGCGCCGTAGCCCCGCTTCCCGGGTCCTCTTGTTCGGAGGACCCGGAAGGGATCACATCGCCGCGCTGAATCTGTTCTGCCTGAAAACGATCCATTGAACCTCCTTACGAGACTGAGCAGGCTCAGTCCACGACGATACGTTGTAGGCCTAAGACACTTAGCTTTCGATAAGCTGACAAGAGCTATCGCCGGAAAAGGGCAACGATGGCATCGAAGCCGGCATATCTGTCGGAGCACTGACTCGATGATGGCTGAGGGCGATTTTTCTTCCGCCTCCACGTTACCGCGGATAACCAAGGCAGGAGCGCCTTAGGCATAGAGCCCAGCGCGGCTGGCGCCTCATCTCAACCGCGGCCAGTGGAGCCTTCGGCCGAGTACGTGGCAACGAAAAGTGGCAGGCGCTCCGAACGCCAAAGCGCTGGCGGTGTCCTATGCCAAGGCAATCCGTGCCAAGCTGGTCTTTGCGAAGCTTGACCGGTTCAACCTCAAACCGGCTTGCTTCGATCACCTCTGGCAACCGAGCGACCTGGGGCTGCAGCGACACTCGTCAACTGATCAAACGTTGGTCAGAGCCTAGATTCCGGCAGGTACCCAATTGACTATCATCGGAACGCGCCACCTCCCCATGCGCCTCGGATTATCTCATCACGACGACCTGCATCGGCGAGAAGTTCATCCTGCCCGCGTTCACCTTCAACTATCGTGTTGTCTGGATGACGAGTCTCCCCACGCGCTGCAGCGACACTCGTCAGCTGATCGACAGGTAGGCCTGCTAAGGGCAGAACGCTGCCACGTTGACAGTCCTCCGGGACTTATCTGGTCAACGAAATGGCAGGAAGCCTCGCAGCAGTATCGATCAGTTTGCCGCGTGTGACCCTGTGCCGGCTCGAGTCGGGCGGGAGCCGCAGCGCACGTGCGCTGGCTCTCGAATGATCATGACAACCCGCCTGCTTCGCGACCTGGAGAAGCGGGGGTATTCTTGTTCTGACGATGGAGAAATTGATGAACACAGGACAGGCACAGTGGAGTGCAGGTTCTTCCTCGGCCGCTTCTGAGGCGGGGGAGCAGGAAAGTTACCTCAGCGGCTTCAGCCGAGCCGTGGCGGATTTGGTCGAAGCCATGACAGGATATCGGACCCCGGCCTCCGCGCGCGCGCAGATCCTGGACAACTGGGTTACCGAAGAGGGGCAGGGCGAAGCCGAGAATCGGCGACAGGGGCGCACACGAATTAGGGGGGCGGACAACACGGGCTCGCACTCGCTGGATTTGTCCTCCCTCTCCCTGACCGCTTTGCCCGCCGCCCTGCCGCCAAGATTGCTGGAACTGCGCGCCAGGCACAACGAGCTAAGCAGCCTGCCCGCTAGCTTCCCACCCGGTCTTCAGCATCTTCTCATTAGCCATAACCGGTTGACCAGTTTGCCGGAAGCTCTTCCGGCGACCCTCTCTCGGCTGGAGGTGGCCGATAACGGCTTGATCAGTCTGCCGGCCAACCTTCCGGCTGGGCTCGAGATCCTGAACGCAAGCGACAACCGACTAACTAGCCTGCCGGACGCGCTCCCGAGCAGGCTCACCTCGCTCGCGGTGAGTGGCAATCAGCTGACCGAGCTCCCCAACTCCCTCCCATCGGGGCTCATTGAACTCGATGTCAGCAGCAATCAATTGGCCAACCTCCCTGCCCCCCTTCCGAGCACGCTCCAATCGCTCAATCTCAGCGGTAACCGGCTGACCAGCCTGCCTGAGGATCTTCTTGAGGGTCTGGTACCGAATCTTAGTTTCAGCTACCCGCATTTGGAGAACCTCGAGTTCGGGGATAACCCGCTGCCGGACGACGTCCTCGCTAATCTGGCGGCGGCTGAAGCGCCACCGCAGCTTGCGCAGCAATCTCTATATGAGGCTGCCGAGCACTGGCTCGCAGACGACCCGGCGACGCTGGCCGAATGGCAGCACTTTGCGGATGAGCCAGGCGCCCAGGACTACGCGCAGTTCCTGGAGAGGCTACGAGGAACCGTGAATTACGGCAATGACGAGTTTCGGCAGAGAGTGGCTGATGATCTGCGGCAGGCGGCGGCCAATCCGAGATTGCGCAAGCAGTTTTTTGCACAGGCTTCCGAGGCCAACCTGAGCTGCGAGGATCGAGTTACCTTGCACTGGAACGGTATGCAGACCGCGCGCCTCAACGCTGACGTCGAGGACGGCGTCTATGACGATCGTCTTGGCGAACTGATCCAGCGCGGCCGTGTTGCGTTCCGCTTGGAGGCGCTTGACGAGATCGCGCGCGACAGGGTCAACTCGCTCCTCAGCGTCTACCCGGACCTAGACGAGATCGAAGTCTACCTGGCCTATCAACATCGGCTGCGCGAGCCGCTCGAGCTGAGTCACCTCGCCCCTAACATGCAATACCTGGCGGTCTCTCGTGTAAGCGAGGATGATGCGACGGAGGCGCTGGACCTGGTCCGGGCGCGGGAAGCGACCCAATTCACCGACTATATGGCAACCCGCTGGCAACCTTGGGAGACGGTGCTGAGGCGCATCGCACCGGACGAACATGCAGCGATGCAGGACCGGCTCGTCGAAGCCATGGGCGAAGAGTTTCAAAGCCGTCTGGATCGGCGACTGGCCGAACATGGTCTGGTAGGCGACGTCGATGCCGAGCGGGTGCTCGGAGCCCAAGTTCGAAACCAAATCGCAGGCGAGATCAAAGGCGAGGTCATGCACCGGCTGCTCGCAGAGCGCGGCCTAGAACAATGAGACTTCTCAAGAGTCCCGCAGGGATATTTTTCATTGCTCTGTGGGGCTGCCTCAAGATCATCCTGAGCGCTCCCAAGCCGTTGACCAGATGTGTCTCGATCAGCCTGCTGTCTTTCTCATTTAGGCGATCAGGCTTGTCGAACAGCGTCAGCGGAATGGTAGCTTTCCCGACATCATGGAGCATCGCCGCGAGCCCAAGTCGCCCCACTGCTTGCTAGCGAAATCAGCGCCGCCGCAGACAACACGTAAGCAGTGCTGAAAAGCGGCCCTCGTGAGCCAATGCGAACACAGGCTTTGAATTTCGCTTTATTTGGCTGCTCGCAACATTGGCGTGAGCGGCGGCGAAGAACCATGTTGTATTTTGCCAATGACCTCGAAGCCGTGGTTTTGGTAAAAGGGAATGTGCTCGGGATTCGAGCTTTCCAGATAGGCGGCAATGCCCTGCTGATCGCATCGTTGAAGAGCGTATTTCATCAGCAATGTACCAAGTCCTTGCCGGACCCAGTTCGGATCGGCCGCGATGAGAGGCAGGTACCAATGCGGCTCGGGCGGATGATGTTCAGCCATTTCCTGCCGCAGGAGCGCCATATCTCCGGTGATCTCTGGGTTCAGGGACTGCGCCATTAGTTCGTCTAACGCGGACTCGTCTTGCTGCACGCCAGGCGGCAGCCACAGGGCTGCGGCGCGGATTCCTCCCGTGACGTATGCTGTGCCGTGCTCGAATGCTGGTCCACCAGAGGCGTCAACGAACCGAGGCATGCTCCGAAGATATTGGCTTGCGTCAGGCCAACTCCACCGCATCAATGGATCGGCGGCAAAGCCGAGCACAATTGTCCAGACGGTGCTTGTTCGAACGTTTGCATTCGCACATTTAATATCCGACTCCGCGGGCATAATGTGGGTTCCAAAATCTCTGTCTACCTGTCAGAGTTACGTGGCACGACAAAAAGAAGACGTGGCCGATCAACAGACTCCTGATATCAACCGGCTGGACTTGGGTTCCGCCCGCTGATGGCTATGTTGCGTAACGGCTCAGAAAAGATCCATAGTCCGACACCGGCTCGCCGTGCTCAGCTTCCGGAGCGCTTTTGTTTTCATTGGAGCAATCGCTGTGCCATACCGAATGTCGAGCCACGGCATCGTCAATTTAACTGACCGCTGAACTGAAGGAGGCGATTCTCAAAGGTTCGAGAGTCGGCGATAGCGCTTGTCATGGAGATGTCGCGCCAAGTCGAAAAGGCTCGCTCGTGCCAAGCACGCGTGAACTATGAAACTGGGCGCCCGTGGGGACCCAAATTCGGCGTGGCGTTCTCCGATCGGATTCGCCAGCGCGCTGCCGCTCGCCGTGACAAATGGCATCTGGACGAGATCGTTATCTCGATCCCGGGCGAACAACATTGGCTCTGGCGCGCTGTTGACCAGAATGGCTTCGTTCCCGACGTCTTGATCCAGCGCCGAAGAGACTCGCGCGGTGCTCAGCGGCTCATGAAGAAGCTCTTGAAATCCGCCGGCACGGTGCCGCATGACGATCACGGACAAGCGTTCGTACGGCGCTGCGGGGGCGAAGATGGCCTTTTACGTTGAACATCGCCAGCACAAAGCTCTCATATAGCGCGACAATCAGGGGTTCTTCCGCATATTTGGTGCAGCTTGAGTAGCTGGGGTTGGATAGGTTGGGCGGTCGTTCTCAGGCAGCCAGAAGGACGCGTCGACGCAATAGCGGGTAGCTCGCCCGACCATACATTAGAGCCGGCTCCACAAATTTGGACAGGACGATAAGTGGAATTTCTGCCTGACAGCGGCGATAATCGCCGTGAACAGGAGAAACCATGAGCAGACGACCGCGCCGGAACCACTCACCGGCCTTCAAGGCGAAGGTGGCGCTGGCCGCCGTCAAGGGCGATCGCACGATAGCCCAGTTGGCGGAGCATTTCGACGTTCATCCCAATCAGATTACGGCCTGGAAATCCCAGCTTGAGGGCGGCGCCTCCGATATTTTCGGACCGGGAGGCGGGACACCGGCCACGCCCGCGGTCGATGTGAAGTCGCTGCACGCCAAGATCGGAGAGCTGACGCTGGAGAACGATTCCTAAGAAACAGCATCGCCGACGTTCGGCTCCAAGGGCTGGAGAACGAAGCCGAATGCCTTGGCACGCCGATGCAAATTGTTGACCACTCGCGTCCGGTAGCGCGTCTCGTAGGACGAGGCCCCGGGATCGACATAGTCCATTCCGTATCGCACAGCATTGTAGAACAGAACTGCGATCTTGCGGGCCGTGGCGGTCACTGCCTTGGCCTTACCGATGCGCGATGAAAGTCGCCTGTAAAAGGCGCCGAGCGCAGTATTGGTGCGTCCGACGGTGACGGCAGCAAGGCGCAGAAGCGCCGCCGCCCGGCCGCCGGATCGGCGCGTTCGGGACGAGAGCCTTTTGCCGCCGGAGACCTTGTTGCTCGGCGCCAGTCCTAGCCAGGAGGTAAAATGCTTTGCACTTGGCCACGAGGAGAGGTCGTCACCGCATTCAGCGATCAGCTTCAGCGAGAGGTAAGGACCGAGGCCGTCGATCGTGGTGATGTCTTTTCCCAGCAACGCGAATAGCGCCTCGCGGACGTCGAAAGCTAGAGCGTTCGCCTGATCGGTTCGATTCCGACGCAGCGAGGCCGGCGGTGCTGGTCCATGACCACGACCGCGATGGTTGCTCAGTTCCTTCAACACGGCTTCGATCCGGGCGTCGCAGGCAGATGCCTTCTCGTGGTAGGTGTCGTAAAGCGCAAGTGCCTGCTCGAGCGCAAACAGATGCTCGGCGCGGTAGCTCCCGGTGAGCGCCTTCGCAATCGTCTCGGCACTGGAGTGGCAACTGTAATGGCGCAAGCACGCCAGCGCCTCGGGATCGCGCTCGCCGGCAAGGATCGCGCGTATGATACGCAGGCCGGTCGCGCCGGTGATGTCGGCGACGACGTGGTGGAGCTGAAGATTCATCTCCGTCAAGGCCTTCTGCATATGCTGGATGTGTGAGGCCGCGTACTCCAGCAGACGCTCGCGCTGACGCACGTAGGCTCGCAGCTCGGCAATCTGCCCTTTGGGCTGAAAGCTGGCCCGCAGCAACCCGAATGAATGGAGCCGCTGCAGCCATTGCGCATCGCTGACATCGGTCTTACGCCCCGGCACGTGCTTGGCATCCCGCGCGTTGACAAGAAACACCGTAAATCCCCGGGCATCGAGAAGCTCGAAAATTGGAATCCAGTAGACGCTGGTCGATTCCATGACGACGGTCTCGACGCCGCATTCCGTAAACCAGTCGACCAGCCGATGCAGATCGGCCGTGAAGGTACCGAAACTGTGGACTGGCTCCGGTGCGCGATCTGCCCTAACGGCCGCCATATGCATGGTGGCGCCAACGTCGATGGCAGCCGCGTTCGGGTGCACCATCGGCATCTTACCGCCGTCCTTCGACTTCGATCTTTTGGGATTCATCTGTAGTTCCTCCTGACTCCGGCGGAAGGGCTGGGCTGCGCAATTCATTCAAATTCCTAAACGGGATCGCCGAGATGGCGTCACCACTCTCAAGTGCGCAACAGCCCATGGACCAGGTTTTTTGACGGGGTCACGTGCCACCAAAATCGTATCGGCCGCTCCCTTCCGGCCGCAGTCTAGCGGTTGCCCGTTTCTATCCCACAGGGGGCGCGCAGCGTCGCGCATAGTTTTTTAGAAGGCGCGCTCACCAAGGCGGGATGGCTGAGCGCAAAGCGATGATCGATTGTGAACACGATCTACCGATCACCAAGCAAGCAGAGATTTTGAAGGTCAGCCGCAGCAGCGTGTACTATCTGCCGCGTCCAGTCTCTTCAGCCGACCTCGAGATCATGCAGCGTCTCGATCGGCTGCATCTGGAGTATCCCTTCGCCGGTTCGCGTATGTTGCGAGGCCTGCTGGCTTTGCAGGGGTGCAAGATCGGCCGCCGGCATGTGAAGACGCTCATGCGGCGGATGGGGATAGAGGCGCTCTATCGCCGCCCGCGCACCACCAAGCCCGAGCCCAGTCACAAGATCTATCCGTATCTGCTGCGCGGCATCGAGATCACGCGGCCGAACCAGGTCTGGGCCATGGACATCACCTACATTCCAATGGCGCACGGCTTCGTTTATCTCGCCGTGGTGCTGGACTGGGCGACACGCCGTGTTCTGTCGTGGCGGCTGTCGATCACGATGGAGGCGGCCTTCTGCGTCGGGACGTTGGAGGATGCTCTCGCTCGTCATGGCAGGCCGGAAATCTTCAACACCGACCAGGGTTCGCAGTTCACGGGCGCGGCGTTCACCAGTCTGCTTGCCAGCTACGGCATCGCCATCAGCATGGATGGCAAGGGGCATGGCGGGACAACGTGTTCGTCGAACGGCTGTGGCGCAGCGTCAAATACGAGGAGGTCTATCTGCGAGCCTATGAAAACGTCAGCGAGGCCCGTAACTCGATCGGCCGGTATCTCGACTTCTACAATCGCCGTCGCCCACATTCGAGCCTTGACGACCGCACCCCGGATCAAGCCTACTTCGATCTTCCTCCGCTCCGCGCGGCGGCCTAACCCCGGCAGACGCTCCACTTATCGACGCGGAAGTTTTGTTCAGACAACCGGGACCAGTTCAATTTGTCGTTTGATGGCTTTGATCCTGCTGATCTGGCCTTCGACCGGACTGGTTGTCCAGGAGGTAGTTATTGCCGCTCGGACCGCATCGATGTCGCGCGCGATGCCGTTGGCAAAGCTCTTGAGCTCGCTGTTGGCTGCTTGTGTGATCCATTCATCGAGCTCGGCGATGTCGCTACCACTGAGAAGGGACACAAACCGCTTCGCTAGCTCCGCCGTCGTGGCGAGTTCCGGAGCTCGCGCAAACAAGTGACCGAGGAACAGCCTGGCGTCAGCATCGATCTGATCCAGATCCCGACTCAAATACCAAGCACAGCGACGACGCGTGGGAGCTTTCCAGGTCGGGTGCGGTTGTGCTGCTCCTCCCGAGTCTGCATGTGCACGCCTGTCAGCGGCCCATCGCGCGACGGTCACTCGACTTCCAGTATAACCCTGTTGCTGAAGCTCGCGCCAAAGCTGCTGGCCCACCTGGCAGCCGGAGGCCCACCGCGCTTCCAGCCATGCCTCAAAGGGCGCGAGAAGATGTGAAGGTATGTGAGGACGCGAATGCTCCGGTTCGCCGCCAGCGGCCAGCCAGCGCTGAACAGTGCGCCTGTCGATACCGAGCAGTTGGGCGATCCCGGATGTCGGGCAACCTTGCTCGCGTAGGCGACAGATTTCATCCCAGCGTTCGCGTCGTGCAGCCTTTCGATCCGCCCGCAACTGTGCAAGGCCGGGCGGCAGCGTGGAACTGCCAGTCTTCGGTCGTTGCACGGACGCCATGATTTGCACGGCGGCGGCTACGTTGTGACGATGGCGGCCGACAGCGTGGCGCAGGGCCTCACCTAAACTGTTGAGCAGGTGCCAACGGTCCGCCACCTGCACCGCGTCGGGCGCGCCGCAGCGTGCGCCATCAGCATAAAGTCCCGCACGGTCGCGGGCTACGACCTTGATGCCCGGCCAGCGCTTCAGCCAGCGCGCAACACTGTCGGCATTACGATCGGGAAGCAGGTCAAGCACGCAATTGCGCTCCAGATCGCAGATGATCGTTCCATATCGCTGGCCACGACGCCAAGCCCAATCGTCGATGCCGACGACGGTCGGGGCAACGAAATCCGGCAAGGGAGCCGAGTGAACCATTCGGAGCAAGGTGTCGCCGCTGACCGGCATGGCCAGTTTGCGCGACAGGCGCGAGCCGGGCTCTCCGCCGACCGCAAAGCCGATCGCCAGTTGGCTCTCGCCGAGACGGGTTGTGCGTCTTGCTTTCGGCCGCACCGTTGCCGGTAGCCGCTCGGTGAATATCTGACGCGGGCATTGCGGATTCGCGCATCGAAACCGTCGCGCGTGAAGCCGGATTTCGACCACCCGACCTTGCCACGGCAGATCGGCCAAGCGTCGCACGTAATGGCTGTGGACGCGACCCGTCTGGCAGCCGCAACAGGGACAGAGCGAGACCGCTGACTTCGGCCGAGCCACGAGCACCACCCTGTCCGTCTGGGGAAGGATCTGGACAATCGAAAGCTCGGGAGAAATCAGCGAGCGGAAGGCATGAAGCAAGGCGAATCACGAGCGTCGACTGCGATTCCAACCTTATGCCCTTATTCGCACCGTCCGTGAATCCCGCACCTTGCACCAAATATGCGGAAGAACCCCTGATTGTCGCCGGAGTCTCACCTTGATCGCCGCCGTGCAGTGGCCGGAGCAGCAAAGGCGATTGATGCACTGGGGCGAGTCATTGGGTCAGGTGCTGGCCAGCTCAGGTGTTTCGAACTTCTTCGCCATGGCGGGCGTCTCCGCCCAGGCGTGACCGGGGATGCGTTTTACGAACTCGCTAAAGACAGTAACGAACGCGGCCCGCTCGGCTTCGGCATCAAAATCCTCGGCGTCATCCGCGGCAAGTAGCGGGCGCACATCTGCCAAAAACGATGGATCTTCCAGCTTCGCCCACATGCGTTCCTCGGCCTCGGCGCGAGAAATGGCTTGGCTGGAAGCACCTAGATATTTGCCAAACAGCTCCACGATGCGTGCTGCGTCCAATCCGTCGAACGACGCAACAGCTTTCGCAAGGTCGACGAGGTCCCGGCCCTTGTCGCGTTGGAGAAGCGCGCGGAGCTTCGTTGCAAGGATTTCCTCCCGGCTGAATGATGCAATGTCCGCCTTGTCATTGAACCAGGGATTCTTAATCTCGAACGGAAACGACTTTGCTCCGTCATAAGCAATGCGCTCTCGTGTGGCTATCTCGACTTTGACGCGGATCGGCTGCGAGGCGTTTTCATCTTCGGGCTCGATGGTGAAAGTGAGTCGAGGCCCTATCTCTCCGAGGTCGCAATGCGCTCGGCCCAATTCATACCCAAAGCAGAGCCCACCACCGGACTTGCCATCCGAGACGCGGCCGCGCAGCCCGCGGCGCGTCTTGTCGGCGAGATCCTTCAGGAAGAGGGCGTTCATCGTGCCCCGGAGACCGACGTGCAGATGCGTCACGTCACCCTCCGACAGCGTAACGATACGCACACTGCCGAAAGCCATACGCCTGAACAGTCCAGCGATATCCTCCCGATCGCGGCTCAGACGATCCATCGCCTCTGCGAGCACGACGACGAATTTGCCGCGCATCGCACGCTGATCAGTTCCTGAATGCCGGGACGCAACAGCGACGCGCCAGAGATTGCGCGATCGGTATAGCTATCGACGACCGTCCAGCCTTGCTTCTCGGCGTGCAGGCGGCACAGCCGCAACTGATCCTCGATTGAAGCGTCTCGCTGATTGTCTGATGAGTGGCGGGCGTAGAGCGCGACCTTCACGAGGCGACCTCCTTACTCCGGAAGGTGGTCCCGCGTCCGGCTATCAGTTTTGGCTCGAACGAAGTTCCGCGCGGCCTGTCGCGCCCGCAGTCGGACCAGATTGACGAGGCGTGGATCGGGTTTTGATGACGCAAGCGTAACCGGTTCGCGGGTCGCGTCGGCGACCACAAGAAGCCGTTCGGCTGTTGTACGTCTCGGTCGCGCCACGATCGCGTCCTTGTCCTAGCGCGGAATCCCCCGCTTCGCGACCATGATGCCCAGCAACAGCGCGTCGGCAAGGCAAACGAATTGGAGCGGATTCTGGCGGGTGGCAGCGCAGCGGCGGGACGCGGGGCGACCGTCGTCGTAGCCATAATATTTTTGTGATCGCCCCCTTGGAAGGGGCGTCTTGTCATGGTGGCACCCCCCGCGGCACCCATGCCTTTGAGGGGCCATCTTCATTTGGCGAGACCGATAACAATTCCACCAGCCTTGCACTCCAAAGAAAGTACGGTTATATATCTGGATATAGCACGGAGGGACGCGATGAGCAACAGTGCGCAGAAGAGAGCCCTCGAGAATTATCGTTCCCGCCTGACTAAGCGTGGCATCGCGCGGTTCGAGATCCAGGCGCTCGATGCCGACCGCGATCTGCTTCGATCCCTTGCCCGGAAATTGACGGAGGACGGTCCGGAAGCCGGGCAGCTTCGCCGGACCATACGGCAGGCAGTGGCGGGTGAGCCTCCAAAAGCGGGGGGGATTCTCGCCGCGCTGCGTCGCTCACCTATGGTCGGCGCAGATCTCGGCCTCAGCCGCCCGCGAGAAGAGGGGCGTAAAGTCGATCTGTGACGCGCTACCTCCTTGATACCAATATCATCAGCAACATCGTAAAGCCGGAGCCGTCGGACTCGCTTCTGGCTTGGATGGGTGCTCAGAAGGACGACGACCTCTTCATTGCTTCGCTTACCGTCGCCGAAATCCGCCGAGGCATCTTAGAGAAACCAAAGGGCAAGAAGCGCAATAGCCTTGAAACTTGGTTCGCGGGCCCCGAAGGTCCTCAAGCGCTGTTCGCTGGCCGCGTCCTGTCGTTCGACGAGAAAGCTGGCCTCGTGTGGGCGCGGCTGATGGCCAACGGCAAAGCCAAAGGCCGTTCGCGAAGCGCGCTAGACACAATCATTGCCGCTGTAGCCGAAGCCAACCAGTGCGTCGTCGTGACCGATAATGAAGAGGACTTCGAGGACATTCAGATCATCAACCCGCTCCGTAGCTCTGGAAGTCAGGAGGTAGGCAGGTGACGATAGCTCGGACGGTCGGGCCGATTCACTTCGAGGATTTCAGCGGCACCGAGTTCGAACGCCTCGTGTTCGCCTACCACCTTTGCGATGGCTGGACTGACGGGCAGTGACCAAGGGCGTGACATCATCGGCACACGTCCGTTCGACGACCAACCGGACGAGCGCACTGTCATTCAATGCGTCAATCGCGGCAGCCTGACCCACGCGAAGGCGGAGAAGGATATGGCCGCGGCGGTGAACGCAGTAACCGGCAAACCTGACGCCTTCAAGTTCGTTTGCCGCGGCAGTGTCTGCCCGGCGTCGCGATGAGGTTCGCGCGGCGGCCGCGAAACTGGGTGTCCCTAAAGTAGCGATCTGGTCCGGCGCGGAATTCGAGGAGCATCTCCGGCTTCGAGCCGAATTTCTCCCGCGCCGCCTAGTACCTCGTCACAGTGATTATGACTCTTTGGAAGTGGCGGGATAGGCGCCAGCCATTTTGGCGCGAGCCTTGTCTGTTGTGAACATCCATTTGATGCGGGAGCGGGCGGCATTTCGTTGTCGTTCCCAGGCGGTGATTTCGCGGAGCAGTCGCTTGGGGTCGTCGATCCTGCGATCCAGGCACTGGCCCCGCAGGACGCCGATTTCGATCTCGACCATGTTGAGCCAGCTTGCGTGTTTTGGGGTGTAGTGGAACTCGAGCCGTCGCAAAATCCGCCTGGCTTCGGCGGGCGGGAACGCCTGATAGAGGGCGCCGGCGGAGTGGGTCGATAAATTGTCCTGGACGACCCGGATGATCTCGGCGTCGGGATAATGGATGTCGACGAGATCACGCATGCATTGGGCGCAATCCCTTGCCGCTCGCCGCTCGGTGACCTTGACCTTGCGCCAGGGACGATGCACGTCGAGGAGAACGAAGAGATTGACCGTGCCATTGCGACGATACTCATAATCGTAACGTTCGAGCCTGCCGGGCTTGGCCGGGATGGGCTGACGCGTTTCGCCGATGAGTTGCACCGGGCTTTCGTCGAAGCAGACCACTGGCCGCCTGGAGTCGGGCGCCTCGGCATAGAGGTCGAGCACATCCTCCATGCGGGCGACGTATTCGCCGTCGACCTGCGGAATGCACCACATGTCTTTGCGCCAGGGCTTGAGGGCATTCTCGGCCAGGCGCCGCCGAACCGTCTCGTGCGACAGGCTCTTGTGTTCGGTGAGCTTGACCATCGCACCCGCCAGCAGCTTTAGCGTCCAGCGGGCACGGCCCTTTGGCGGACTGGCGCAGGCTGTCGCCACCAGCAAGGCTTCTTCCTTGCCCGTGAGTTTGCGCTCCGCCCCGGGACGCGGCTCTTCGCTCAGCGCCCGCTCCAGATTGCCTTCCACGAAGCGTCGCTTGGTCCGGTACACGGTCGAGCCGCTCACGCCGACGCTCCTTGCGATCTCCTCGTCGCTGGTCTCGGCATCGGCGGCCAGCAAAATCTGCGCTCGCTTGAGCTTGCGGGACGCATGCTTGCCGCCGCTGAGCAGCGCCCTCAGATCGGTGCGCTCGATTTGGCTGAGTTCGACCCGATAGCGTACATTCATGGTGTGCCTCCTCGTTCGAGGCACGCACGAACAACTGAATCGGATGGCCGGCGTGAGTCCTTCGACAAAACCCTTCACGCCCACGCAGGGGCAGTATCTGGCTTTTATCCACCTCTATACCCGGCTGCATCGCAGGCCCCCGGCCGAAACCGACATCCAGGAATATTTCCGCGTCAGCCCGCCTACGGTTCACCAGATGGTGCTGACACTAGAACGCGCCGGCCTCATCAGACGGCAGCCAAGGACGCCTCGCAGCATCGAGGTCCTCGTTGATCCGAAACTCCTGCCGGAGCTAATCTGACCGCCGGATCCAACCTGTCAAAATCACTGTGCAGAGCCACTAGTCGAGGGCATTCCGTTTCCCGCCAGCGAAGGCGAGCTGCGCAATTTCGTCGATAAGTTTCAGGACATCGATGACGAGCAAGCCCTCGCTTGTTCGCCCGCGACTTCGACCGGGCAGCGTTTCGGACGCCATTCCAGCAAGAGACCAATCTACTTTCCAGCAAGCCATCGTCGAAATACACCGACTTCCCTCGCTTCACCACATCCGCGATGTGGGCATCCGCAACGCTCTGGAGCTGACGGCCCGTGAACTGGATCAGCTTCGCCGCCGATTCAAAGCGCTGCTCTCCTCCGGACAAATTAGGCCTTGCGGTTGCGGCAATCCCACTTGCCCAACCTTCACGCTTACGGACGCAGCAACTCGCGAGATGGACCGGGCGCGCGACCGAGTGCTTGCCGCTTTCCGACGGTCGTATCCCTCCTTCAAGGTCGTCCTAGAATGACGTGGCCCCGGCTTCAGGAGCCCATTAAGCTCGCCAACACGCGGCCAGATCGGGGATCTCCACGTAACCGATCTTAGCAATTTTTGTTACGTCGATGGTGGCGGCAATACTGGTCGGGCCGCAAAGATGCTCTCGGCGATCCGCCAATCGGCGGGAGTGTCGATCTCATACCATCTCAGACCATCGCACCGCACTGCCGCAAGCTTCAGGCCGCGTCGATCAATCAGATAAGCGAGCAGTTCTTCAGTATAGGCCCCCATGGCGCCGGAGCCGATGATTTCGTCCAGCGCGGGAACGATCGTGCTCCTGAGGGTCGAAGCCGCAAACCGCAGCAAATTTATCGTCTTGTAGAGGGGAGGGCCGTCAGCGGCGAGGTTTCCTGCAGTTTGTTTCATCCGGAATTCCGAAATCAAGCCACTATCCGACAGTACAACGGCTGATCCTTCCATCAATTCGTTGAACGGAGCTACGGCAGCTGCATCAGGAGCGTCGCTCTTCATCAAATAGCGCAGAACATCCTGCTCGAAAAAGACGTCTCCTTCGAGAATATAGCAGTCGCCAGATAGCAGTATGTCGCGCGCAAGCCAGCGAATAGGCACTTCCGGTACTGTCAAAGGCGGGGGAGTGGAGATACTTGATCTGAAGTGCGCCGAAGCGGTGACCGCATGCGTATTCAATAGCGTCCTTGCGGTAGCCAACGACGATCGCCACCTGTTCCACGCCGGCCGTGTCTAGATTTCGCAAAGCATTATGGAGGATAGTCGTACCGTTGACTTCGACCAAAGGCTTCGGTCGCAGATCCGTTAGCGGATGCAAGCGAGAACCGAGGCCGGCGGCGAGGATGACGGCATTCTTTGGTGCATTGATAGCCATTTCAGTCGCTTTGTCGTCGAGGGATATCTCGTCTTCGTCCCAAACGTCGAGAATTCGACGCGCTATGTCAGGCCGATCGAGCCAAAGACATCAATGGCGTTGGCCCACGCCCCCATGAGCGCTCTTCGTCGGTCCAAGATGTTGCAGGCAGTTGCGGCTGCGGCCCGAGGTCTAGGTGTTTAGTCCCAGACTTTGATGGTGCATCCTTATCGCACGATTCGAAGGAAGCGCTATGGGACAGATTTTACACGGCTGCGCCACCACGACGGAGGCAGTCCGTCGAGCAATACAAAATAGTCAAGAGAGCCTGAGAGGCCTCGCTAAGCGCTATGGGATCAACCAGAAGACTGTCGCAAAGTGGAAGCAGCGTGGGACGGTCGCCGATCTCCCGACAGGCCCCAAGGAAGCCAAGTCCACCGTGCTCTCCATCGAGGAGGAGGCGATCATCGTCGCTTTTCGGCAGCACACGCTGCTGCCGCTCGACGATTGCTTCTATGCTCTGCAGCCCACCATCCCCCATCTGACGCGGTCATCCCTGCATCGCTGCCTCCAGCGCCATGGCATCAGCCGATTGCCGGAGGTCGAAGGCAGCAGGCCCGCGAAGAAAAAGTTCAAGGCTTATCCGATCGGCTATTTCCACATCGACATCGCCGAGCTCCAGACCGCCGAAGGCAAGCTCTACCTCTATGTCGCGATCGATCGCACCAGCAAGTTCGCGTTCGTGCAACTGGCCAGGAAGACGGGACGGACCTCGGCCGCGGCCTTCCTCGAAGCTCTGATCGCGGCTGTCCCCTACAAGATCCACACGGTTCTCACCGACAATGGGATCCAGTTCACCTTCCCCCCGCGCTATGCGGACGGCCCGACGGCAAGATACGCGACGCATATGTTCGACATGCGCTGCCAAGAGAACGGGATCGAACATCGGCTGACCAAGATCAAGCATCCCTGGACCAATGGCCAGGTCGAACGCATGAATCGCACGATCAAGGAAGCGACCGTGCAACGCTACCATTACGATCGACACGATCAGCTCGAAGCTCACCTGGCTGACTTCATCAACGCCTACAACTATGCTCGGCGGCTGAAGACCCTGAAAGGCCTCACGCCCTACGAATACATCTGCAAATGCTGGACATCCCAGCCAGAACGATTCAAGCTCAATCCGCTCCAGCAAATGCCGGGACTAAACAACTAGGGAAAGCTTGCAAGGGAGAGGTCCCATTTCAATAAGGACGAAATGTCGTCTGTGTTGGCCGGCTCAGTGCGCTCATAGATCTCAGCAGGTTGTTGCGACGGGTGAGGGGATCGGGACGGGGCACCGCAGGTGCATAGGTCAGCCTGGTAAGAACTTGCGCGCCATGATGAATATCAGGACTGTTGACAAGTACCTCGGCGTAAGGTGAAGCGAAATGCTGTAGCGCAGCAGATGGTTGCATGGCGAGGGTCCTTCGGCAGCTTGTATGCAAATGCGCGAATGAGGCTATTGCCGGGTATCGTCAGAATGCAGATATCGCGCTTCCGCATTGGCGAGTTCATTGTACTTAAGCAATTCGAAGAGCTCATCGAGCGTCGCAATATTGGGCTCAATGCTGCCAGTGGTCTCCTCAGCGAAGATGCGACCGCAGGCCTGCCGCATAGCGGCTATTGCGGCCCGCATGGAGTGGTTGGCCCAGATCACCGTGGAAATGTGGGCCTTGCGATAGGCAGAGACCGGTGTTCGATAGTACTTCGTTGGAACAATCACCACCGGCAACCTGTTCTGCCAGGCGCGCACAAATGCAAGGATCTCGTCGGCAGCGCTCCTTCGCGAGTGAATGAGGATCGCATCGGCTCCAGCGTCGGCGTAAGCGTGAGCGCGAGAAATTGCTTCGTCCATTCCCTGGCCGCCGATCAGCGCTTCTGTGCGGGCCACAAGGACGAAGTCTCCCGCGACTGTATCCTTCACGGCGCGCAAGCGGCTAGAGAATTCATCGATGTCCGCGAGGGGATGCAGATCACCAACGAACGAGTTCATCTTCGGAAAGCAGCTGTCCTCCAGCGCGATCCCGGCAGCGCCACGCTGACGAAGTTTGCGCGCCAGCAGGCGAGCGTTGTTAAAGTTGCCGAAACCACCGTCCCCATCGACCAGAACCGGCAGCTGGCTCGAATCCACGATCCGCTCGACGACGTCGACCAGTTGAGTCCAGGACGCTTCATTGGCGTCGCGGTAGCCCAGAGAGGAGGCTATCGATAGGCCCGATGCCCAGAGGCCCTTGAAACCTGCGCGCTTGGCGATCGCGGCCGACAGACCGTCATGTGCTTCCATGAGAAACGAGAGTTCGCGGCTACAGCAGACCTGAGCGCGTAGCATGTCGACAAGCGAGGAAGCACCGGATTGAGTGAAGCCGTTGGTGAGGACAGATAGTGACTGGTCTTGCATGCTGAGTCCTCGTGCGCTTGGCCGGCCGACGATCGTCATGGAACGTGACATGTGTCTGTCATCTAGATCAATTGCGCAGGTTGGTAGTTGACGCGATCTCAAGCTGTCGGACCCCCCGCTGCAGATGCGCAGGAACTCCGGCTAAGGCCAGACCATCACCGGATCATCAATCGTTTTTGGCGGAAGTAAGCTCCTGCGCTTAGGACGTCTGCCCGCGCGCGCACCGGCTCGGTGTACCAGCATTCCGCGATCCTCGATTGCTCGAGCGCTCGGGTACGAACGAGGAGATGGATGCGTGTCTGAACCGGAGACGCCAGCGGGCTAATGATTGAACCGAGCCAAATGCTCTGATGTCGGCTATGCAACATGCTGTCGCTTTCACGACCCGTCCGATTGGACAAATAGCGTTCAAAAATCAAGCTGAGCGATTGGCACAAGCCTTGATGGAGGCGTGCAAGCAGCAGCCCGTGTGCAAGGAGCGGCAGTGGTGGCTTACAAGAGCATTGGATCTAAGTGCAATGTCCGCAACGAGTACGGGGTCGACCGTTCCAGAGATGCAATGTCTGGCAACGCGCGGGTGGTATTGTCCGCATGATCGATTATTGGATACTGGTTCGGGACAACATCGCTGCGCGCTCGCGTTGCGGCGCTGCGCCTTTTCCGGGTCCTGTACCGGCCGGCAACCATATTCGTGAGGCCGTCGAATTCAGATGGATCGAGGCGGAGGGCCGGCGGATGGATTCCGATGGACCAACTGCAGCCGATTGGCGGAAGGTCAGCACGCTGTCGCTCAATATTCTGACGAAGCAATCAAAAGACATTCTGGTTGCCTGTTGGGCAGCCTATGCTTTGTTTCGGGTCGAGGGATATGAGGGTCTTGCCATTGGCCTCAGCATCTTGCGCGGCATGGTCGTGACGCACTGGGAGGGGCTATTTCCACCATTGAGGCAGGAAGGTGCCCGGGTCGGAGCGCTCGATTGGCTCGTTGGTCACCTTGGGCCGGCGGTGTCTAAAAGTGTGCCGACCGCAGCCGACTCTTCGGCGGTCGTCGCCGCCAATGATGCGCTTGATGATCTCGCTCGCCAACTCACTGGGAAATTGGTCAACGGGCAGCTCGTTTTGGAGGGGGCTCCGGGCGCTGCAATCGCATTATGAACGAGCCACTTGCGAGCTGGCCACCGTGACCCAAGCATGAGTCAACCATGAAGAACCTCCCAAGCGGTTGAGCGGGAGTCGACCGTTGGAGCGTAGCGAGGTTTGAGATTGCAAGAGTTTTTGGGTTTGAAGGTCCGAAAGCTTGTAATTTCATTTCTGCGATTCGTCGAATCGCGGGTCGTGATTCCGTGTTCGCATCGGAAAGGACGATGCGACCCAAGGAATTCGGACAGCGGACAGGCCGATCTTCTGCGCTCGCGGCTGGACGCGATCATCGACATAAACCACGCCCTTGTGAAGCTTTCGCGGACGATCGACTGGTCGTTCCTCGAGGAGCGGTTCGGCGCGGTCTACGAGGACAAGCCGGACCGGCCGCCGCTGCCGACGCGGCTGATGGCAGGACTTGCCATCCTCAAGCGCCTGCGACCTCTCCAATGAGGTGTTGTGTGAGTGCGGCTGGAGAAACCCTCCTACCAGTTCTTCTGTGGTGAGGAGTTCTTCCAGCTCCGGCTGATGTTCGATCGCTCTTCCGCTGACGCGCTGGCGCCGGCGCGGGGGCGAGGAGAAGCTGCAAGCGTTGCTGCAGGGGGGCCTCTCGGTCGCCACCAAGACCGAGGCGATCAAGCCGTCCGACCTCAACCGCGTCATGGTCGACACCACGGTGCAGTCCAAGAACGTGATGTTCCCGACCGATACGCGGCTTCTGAACCGGGCACGCGAAATCATTCGCGGCGTCTTACAGCCAATCTTGGTCTCGGATGTCCCTCGCGACCTTGGTGATGGTGGTGACGTGGTCTGCAACGAATTTCGGGCGGTCATGGCGGCCAATGAGAAAACGTTCGAGCATTACTCATCTCGAATGCTCAAGCGCACCGGAGGCGTGAAGTATCGATATTTGCCGGTAAGCGTTCCATTGACGAACTGAAGGCCGTGATCACCATAGATCATATCCTCACGTACGTAGCCGTCCGTTATGGCCTCTCGATTGTTGCCGCCAACTGTTTTTCGGTCAGTCGTCACTAGATGGCTGGCTGGCGGCGAGCCGAGTATTTCGATTATGGCATCGCGTGGTGTGCCAAGTTTCAATGAATTGAACTGTTTGGAAGGAATTATTCCGGCTTCATTGATGAGCTCGGCTCTCATTCGCGGAAGATCCTCAGATCCAATTGGTCTACGAACCACAACTTTCTCGATGCAGTGTGAATGGATTGGGATGCCAGGGTGCGAGTCCCATTTGATGTAATGATCAGAGCGCAAGATCTCCCAGCCCGCTTCTGTATAGATGGCCTCCAGCTCGCCGCGCCGGAACGATTTCTTGTGACCAGATGCCAAGGACTCCTTCGAAATAGGATGGTCTGGTTGATCGAGCGTGTTCGTGAAGCAATGAAATCCCCCAGGGCGCGTTCGATTTATTAAGGTCGTGACGAGCGGCTTCCAGACTCCCCGTTCGGTGAAATGCAGTACGCAATGCGCTATAAAGACGTCCAGGTAAGCAGGCGGCTGGAAGTCTTCCACACGAGCGACCCCACTCGTTATGTTCACGCCAAGATCACCTGCGAGGCGGTTCAGCTTGGAGATAGCGGTTTCGGAGGTGTCGGTCGCGATCACCTGATGATCAAAATGAGCCAAATAGAGGGCATTGCGGCCTTCCCCGCAACCCAGCTCCACAACCACGCTCTTCGTGCGGAGAGCTGGTGCTATCTCGAAGATTTCGGGACTGGGACCACCCATACACGATACGTTGGGTTCGGCGTAGCCCGAGTCCCACCAGAGTGGTGAATGCTTCGCGCCCCCTTGCATACTGCACCTCACGCTGCCTGATATTGCTCTTCCAGAGCCACTATCGTGCCCGAGTAAAACATCCTCGCCACAATGCTCGAATATGTGAATCCCGAGTGAGTCAGTCGATAAGTATCACCGTCGGCCAGGTCGACGAGCTGCAGACATTCGAGGGCCTTGAGCTCTTCGCTGAAATCGGCGGTCAGTTCGCGTCCGAATACTGAAGCGTAGTTCTTTCTGCTCAGGGCTGACAACGTGAGGCCAAGCAGGACGTAGCGACGCGCGAGATCGTCCGGCGTCAGTTTGATCCCGTGCGATGCTATCGCCTCAGGATCGAAGGAGCGAGCCGAGAAGGCGTTGATGATCGACGAAGCCACACTCGAATCGACTGCATAGTCCGAGCCATAGTGATATTGCCCGAAATAGCTTCTGGCGCCAGCTCCTAATCCTAACAGGGGCGTTCCCTCGAAATCCGAGTTCTCCTGCCGGTAGGCTCGGCCGCCGGCGATCTTGGTGAAACGCGTAAAGGATTCCTGGCGGTAACCTTTGGCTGCCATCAGAGCAACATTCTGGTCGTAGACCTCATACTTTTCCGCATCAGAGAAGAATAATTCGGGGGCGTGCGCCTTCGAGGTCATGATGTTTGTCATCGGACGAACAACAACGGGGTAAAGGGAGACTGTCTGCGGCTCGTAGTCGAGCGCGCGGCCAAGCGAAAAGTTCCAGGAGTCACGGGTTTGACCACGCAGGCCGTAGATCAGATCAAGATTGACGTGGGAAAAACATTCCGTCAGTGCTTTGATTCCGGCTTCTGCAGTCTCGATCGAATATGGTCTACCAGTGTGCGCAAGCTCGCGGGCTACCATGCTTTGGATGCCCATGCTCATTCGGTTGACGCCATGCCCCTTTAGGCATTCCAGAAGGTCGTTGTCGAAACTGCCTGGCGCGCTCTCGACCGTAATCTCACATTTCCGGCTTCGTTTTGGAAATGCAGCGTCGAGGGCGGTAAAAAGATCGCTGAATTGATGTTGGGTCAACAGGGTTGGCGTGCCGCCGCCGAAGTAGATGCTTACAACCTCTCTATCTCCGAAGTATTCTCCATATCGCGCGATGTGCTCTGCCAGCCGAACAACATAAGACTCCCTCGTCGCTGCTGTTTGGCGGGTTGTAAGAAAGAGGGTGCAGTAGGTGCAGCGATAGCGGCAGAACGGGATATGGATATAGATGTTGATTTGCTTGGAACGCCTGGCCTGCTCAACGACTTCAGTTATGCGGAGTGGCTGCGGAAAAGCCCGATAAGCGCGCTTGGAAGGATAACCATAGACGTAGGTCGGCAACTGCTTTTTCGCTATGTTTGTCCGAAGAAAATCCACACAATCCATGACTTAACTCGTTGATTGCCAAAGCCGGTGATTGCCTGAACGCCGTCCTTTGGCCGAACGCCGCCAGTTCATGCTTTGTGATCAACAGTTTCCATGGAAGCTGCCAATCCGCACTCGGTCACGGCGTTTTCATTACTTGTGCTCTTCAGGCCTGGCTGTGCGGAGTCCGCCAACGGCTCCTATGAACGGCCAAGACCTGCTTCCCGAAGTGCAGATGCTTCTTCAGCAATTCTGTCACACAGTATGCTGACATCTCAGTCTTCATTAATTGTCTCCCTCTTAGTGAGAGGATCAATCACTAATGCCGGTAGGCAGCTCCCGCCGCCGTGACCCGACGACACTCAAGAGTCGTGCCAAGTGCGTGGGAAGAGGCACCGAAAAGCCGTCCTGCATTTTATTCAACAACTTAACTGCGAGCGCTGCGGCCTTTCGGTCGAACATCATGGGTCGCGGACGTGAGGAACCGGGGAATTGGGAGCGACGAAGTCATGTCGGAACAGCTGCAACCGGAAATGAGTGCTGGTCTTGTCACGGAGCCAGCAATGTTGTTTTGCAGACATCGTTAGCGCGCCGCACGTTTCCGGAGAGGGGCGCTCTGCCCCACGCGTTTGATTAATTCTCGAAGGATTGCTCCTCATGGCCCAGACGCGACTTGCCGGGTTTCTTCGATGCTCAATCCGTGGCATTTCGGGAATGTGCCAATTGCATCGAGGATCGGCTTTGCGAGTCCCGAACACTGAATCGCTGAAAGGGCCGGCTCCGCTTTGAAGCATAATTGCCCTGACTGCGACTGTTCGCGGCGAAACAATTTTGGGCACCGATTTGACAGGTATCGTGGTTGCAGGTGGAGAGCCGCTCGTCTGTCCAGGCGCAGTGAATGTCATAGGGCGTCAAAGACGTTGACGGTATGTCAAACAAGCATGGAATCCGGAATGAGACTAGAACCTATCTCAAAATTGAAGATCAGCGTCGATCGGCTATAAAGGAAAGATGATTCGGCTGACGGACGAGCAATGGGAGCGCATCCGGAAACACTTTCCGGAAGAGCACATTGCCGACGGCCGGCCGGGCCGGAAGCCGATTGCGACGCATCAGGTTCTCGAAGCCGCTCTTTGGATTTTGAACACGGGCGCGCAGTGGCACATGCTGCCGCAGTGCTATCCGAACTATAAGACCGTACATCGTCGCTTTCAGAACTGGTGTCGCAATGAAGTGTTGCGACGCGTTCTGACCGATATCGCCAACGAACTTCGCGAGAAAGGCTTGCTCGACGAAGAGGAGTGTTTCATCGACGCGACCTTTGCGATGGCCAAAGGCGGCGGTGCAGAGATCGGCCCAACGAGGCGCGGAAAGGGCTTAAAAATCATGGCGATTGTGGATCGCCACGGTTTGCCGCTTTCAGTGAGCACGCATGCCGCGAACCATCACGAAGTGCGCTTGGTACAGCTCTGCTTCGACTTCTACATGATCGAGGCCAAGCCAGAGAACCTGATCGGCGACCGCGCCTATGACAGCGATGCGCTCGACGATGAACTGCGGTCACAAGGCATCGAGATGATCGCGCCACATCGTTCAAACCGAGTGAGGTCGCTCACCCAGGACGGCCGCAGGCTTCGTCGTTATACTCGGCGTTGGCTGGTCGAACGCTTCTTCGCCTGGATACAGTGGCGGCGGCGCCTGCTGGTCCGCTGGGAGTTCTATCCGCAAAACTTCCTCGGCTTCGTCCAGCTCGCTTGCCTGCTGATCCTGTTTCGACAATTTTGAGATAGGTTCTAGTCGATCGCGCGGATTGTCACTGCGCCGTTGCGCGAAGTTCAAGACACGTTTCGAGACCTCGCGATCAGGGTGCGCGCTCGCGCGCTCAACATTGCGCTGGCTAGCGGAAGTCGAGATCCCTTGCGGACGCCCAAATCGTGTGTGGCCGCAAGCCCAATCAGCCTCGAGCCGGGATACAAGCAGACTTGGCGGCGCAATCAAAGTTGAAGCGAGCGCTCGAAATCGGCGGTTAATGGGATCGTATGGCGCGGGATCGGCTCGACAAGTGCGCGGCAGTGAGAAGGCTCATGTCTTGGAGGTGATCGAGTTATCGGTTGGTGTAGGTACAATCTGACAGAGAGAAGGTCGTAAGCCGTGGCAGTTGATCGTCGAACCTTCGCTGTGGGTGGGTTTTCCACGCTCGTGAGTGGATACGCGCTGATGAAGCAGGGGCGGACCGCGCCGGCCTTCAACCCCGTGGTCGTCGGCTATGTCGCCCCGTGGAAGGCCCGGGCGGGCGGTCCAAGCATCAAGACAATCCCGGCTCGCGAGCTGACCCACCTGATATACGCATTCGGCGCCGTTTCTGCGGAAGGATCCGCTGAACTTGCGGATCGTTGCCTCGACACAGGAGCCTGCGACGGAACCTCACGGTCGGGCCCGGTCGGCGGCAATTTCGCCCAACTTGCCGAACTGAAGCGGCGCAATCCGAAGCTTCGGATCCTGATGGCATTGGGCGGATGGAGCGGATCGAAATATTTCTCGGCCGCCGCTGCCACGCCGATTTCGCGCGCGCGGTTCGCGCAATCGGTCATCGAGGCGTTCTTTCGGCCGTATCCCGGTCTGTTCGATGGTGTGGACGTCGATTGGGAGTTTCCCGTTTCGGGAGGGCCTCCAGGAAATCTCGCGCGCCTCGAGGACCGTACGAATTTCACGCTCCTGATCGCGGAACTCCGCCGAAAGCTCGATAAGCTTTCCGCATCGGAGCGCAGGGAGCTGGAGCTCACCATTGCCGTGTCGGCCGCGCCCGACAAAATCGTCAATCTACAGGCAGCCGCTCTCGCCCGGCTGGTCGACCGGTTTCATCTGATGGCCTACGATTATCACGCGGGCTCGGCCCTTGCTGCCTTCAATGCCCCGCTGTTCGCCTGCGCCGGCGATCCAAATCCCGATCTCAATGTCGATGCGAGTGTGAAGGCCTTGATCCGGGCCGGCGTGCCGCCGGCCAAGGTGACGCTCGGGGTCGCCTTCTATGGCCGAGCGGTTGCGGACGTTCCGCCCGAGAACGGCGGGCTCTTTCAAAAGGGGGCGACAGCAAGCGAGGAGTGGGGAGGGAGTGACGGCGTCGATTATCGCGATCTCGTTGCCCGGCAACCGGAAGAGCAGGGCTTTCGCCGGTATTGGAGCAACGAAGCCCAGGTGCCGTGGTTCTATGACGCCGAACGGCGAATATGGATCAGCTACGACGATCCGCTTTCCATTGCGCGCAAGGCGATGTACGCGCGCGCCCATGCACTCGCCGGGATCATGATTTGGGACCTGTTTGCTGACGACGGTTCACTGCTCGCAGCACTCCGCACCGGCACCTTTCCTTCGCAAAAGTCCGAATAGGGGTGTGGTTAGCGCGCCGCGCTTAAGCGCGTCATCGGCGCGCCTCAAGCCAGCCGCGAACTGGGCGGTGCTGGGGAATCAGAGCCACGTCCGATTGAAAGCGGCTCCTGTCGCCAAAAAAAGGCGGCCGGCAGCATCGTTCCAAAGGCATGCCAACGGCAATGCGTGTTTTCTTCCGTGACGCGGCTCCTAATTTGAGGGACTGGCTCGCCTCCAAAGCCTCTTCTGTATTGAGGCTTCTCTAGCGGGGAAGGTGATCTTGGCTACCAAGCACACGAAACCCTGGCAGTGAAGTCGGACAGTCTGAATTGTTTGGTGCTCTTCTCCCTCAAAACGAAGGCGGTTGATGAACGTTAAGAGCCGGGGCGCGCCGAATCTCGGAGCTTGAAGGGTCTAACGAGCTGGCGACACCGTTTGGCGTGATGGGGAAAGACTGAATCCCAGGTTGATGCTCATGAGTACGTGCATGAACCCAGAGCCTCTTGATTGGGCATCTTGAGGCATGTTTCATGTCACCTGCCAGTTGGCGTGGCCTCAGGTTCGATGAAGCGAGCTTGATAATTTCCGAATGCGCCAATCGTCTGCGTCGTACGTTTCCACCGGCAACTGCAATCTTTTGGCCCGTTCGTCGCGGTCCTTCTTTCGAAACTCCCGCTCGCTGCGCTCGAACTTGGCTAGTTCGTCATTCGCGGCTCGCATGAACTCAGCGTGCGAGGCGCTGGCGCTTTGGATACGGTCGGACATATTCATCTCCGGACAATTTGGTCAGAAACGTAAACCGAAATGCCGCGAATGACCCCAACCTTACACCATCTTGAGAACACTGCGAAATAGCAACGAATTGGGTGAAATAACTGCGAACAATGTGAGCGCCACGGCCTATGAACACGACGCATCAACAGCTTAGCGGCTCTTGCCGTGCAACATAGTGGCATGATGCTCGAAGGCCATGTGGCCGAACTGAACGAACACCGAGGCTCTTTCCCATTTTCGCAGCGTCGGGGCACGATTGCTACCGTTGCGGCGCCACAGCAAACGAACAGCCGGTCGGATCGGAGAGATCGGAAAGCGATAAGCCCGGCATTGACGGTCGCGGGACGAACGGCATCGAGGGCATCATCTCGCGGGCAGACCTGGTGATACTCTCTAGCCTGCTAGGGGGGCTGTCGCCGGCCTGAACTGGTATGACAACGAATGTGAAATTGGCCGCAAGCAAAGCAAAGATTGTGAAAACTATTCGCAGTGAAAGCGCCCGCGGCCCCTTTTGGGTTCGGATGAAATATCAACCAGCAGATGCGTGCAATAGATGGTGCGCCTAAAGTATAGACCGTCGACGCGCTAAAAGATGTTGAATGCGGGGCAAGGGCACAGCTGCATCACTTTAGGACTGATGGTGGTCCGCATTATGGAAGCAGCTATGTTTGATACCATCACAGAAGGAGGCCGCGGGTGAGCCCGGAACGACCGGACCATTGTCCCAGCTCGGTTGAAGCAACTCCAACAGCGGCTCGCCGCCACCAGATGCGGCGGAAGAACGAACGGCAGCAGCTCCACTTAAGAACCGGACCCGGTGGTCCTCAGCAAAGGGTCCACTTCACTGCAGGCCGCGCGAACATTACGTCGCATGTCAAAGTCATAGCATTCTCGTCGCAAACGCGACGCCTATTTGTTGTTGATGAGGCTCCACAGCACATGGCAGCTGCACGTGCCGACCGGCAGACAGAGCCGAGTCACCGGACCAGGCAAGACAAATAGATCGCAAAAACGAAAAGCGGGCGCGATGGCAGGCTCCATCACCTTTCCTGGTTTGCTACGCTCAACTAAACTACACAACAGTGAGTGAACTCGAGGCCGGTCGTGATGTCCGCCGCCCTCCATGGCGACGCGCAGAACTTGCTCGGAGTGGAGGGCCGAAGCGAGCGCATTCCATTTATCGAACAGCTTTTTTCTTGGCGTAGTTGGCACGGTCTTTGATAGCTGCTCCTCACACAGAAAAGGAGACAACGATGAAGACCGATATGTCAGCCTATGGCGTAACCGAACTAACTCCTCAAGAGGCATCGGCAACTTCGGGAGGCTGGTTTTGGGCGATTGTGGAAGTGTTGGCGGGCCTAGCAGCATCCATCGCCGCTGGCGGCCTCTTGCCTAAATCTTGAAGCCAAAAAAGAGAATGTGGTCCTAGCTGTCGCGGGATGCTGCCGCAGCTGTGCGTTTTGAACCGCAACTCTAGGAAGCGGTCTTGGTCGCATGGAGTTAGAGCCCATCCGATCGAGCGCACCTATAGCGGCAGCTTTGACTGCCAAGCTGGAGGCTGAGCGGGGCGCGCTCACTGACAGATGCAGATAGTCGGAGCGCTGTCAATCAGGCCGCTGAACGAGGCAGAATGGGGGGCTTGGGTTCTCACTTCACAGTTGCCGCAACTCTTGAGTCCCTTTTTGCGCGGCCGTAGGGCCGGTCGATCCGGCATCACTGAAAGGACTCAAAAATGACGACCGATGTGTCAGCCTATGGTGTAACCGAACTATCTCCTGAAGAATCATTTGTGACTTCGGGAGGGTTTTGGTAGCGCGACAATCTGGCTGGGAAGCCGTCAATCAACGAGTGTTTTTGAGGTCGCGTGCGACGGTGGCCGACCTGGGCCGCGTTTTCGCTCGAGCGCGGTGCGCCTTCGTCGACGTTCATTTCGATGATGGTGGCGTGGTGAACGAGGCGATCGATGGCGGCGAGCGTCATGGCGGGATGCGGGAAGACCCTATTCCATTCGCCGAAGGACTGATTGGCGGTGATCAGCATCGAACGCCGTTCGTAGCGTGCGCTGATGAGTTCGAACAGCACGCTTGTCTCGGCCTGATCCTTGGTGACGTAGGCGAGGTCATCGAGGATCAGGAGGTCGAAGCGATCGAGGCGATTGATGGCGGCCTCGAGGTTGAGCTCGCGCCGCGCCACCTGGAGCTTCTGCACGAGATCGGTGGTGCGGGTGAACAGGATCCGCCAACCGTTCTCGATGAGAGCCAAGCCGATCGCTGTCGCCAAGTGGCTCTAGCCACCGCCAGGGCGGCCCGAACAGCAGCAAATTGGCGCCCTTGCCGACCCAGCCGTCGCCAGCGGCAAGCGCGGTCACCTGCGCTTTGGAAATCATCGGCACGGCCTCGAAGTCGAAGCTATCGAAGGTCTTTTCCGGCCGGCAGCCTAGCCTCGACGAGATGGAGCTCGATGCGACGGCGGCCGCGTTCGGCGATCGCGTGCTCGGCGACGACGGCGAGGAAGCGGGCCGCCGGCCAGCCTTCCTTGTCGGACTGTTCGCCGAATCGTGGCCACAGCACCTTGATGGCGGGCAGCCGCAGCTCGTTGAGCAACAGATTGAGGGGCGCGGTGTCGACGGTGTTGGCCGTGTTCGTGCGGCATCTCCGATCTGGCTGGCGCCGATGAGAAACTCATAGCTGGCGAGCCGGGCGAGCTGCACCATGACCTGCGGCACGCAGGCAGGATCGGGCGCGAAGTGGGCGCGCAGCCGGTTGAGGTCGGGGGCGAGCTGACCGGCGACTTCGGCCTCGCAGCCGCGCTCGTGCGCCAGCGCAAGCAGATCGACCATGAGCCGGCAGGCTTCCCTGTCGGCTTCGAGGAACTCCTTGGACAGGGCATAGTGCATTGAGGCGCGAAATTAACAATGGTGTAGCAGTTTCGCCCGATCCGGATCCCGGCGATGCTCGCTGCCTTCTTCGCGCATGTCGTGTTTCCAACTGCTCGATTAGTCGTGTTCGCAACGCGATGTTCAAGCGGCCCGCTGCACATTCCCTGTCAAGACTCCGAATGACGTGCAAATGCTCGTTTTTGCTGCTCTGCGCGCGGTTGGCCCGAGGCTTGCGTTCCTGCGGTATCGTCGGCAGCAGTTGCTGACCGGCAACGATGTGAAAGGAGAAAACATGGAAAGCGATATGTCAGCCTATGGCGTGAACGAATTGACCCTTGAAGAAGCATGTGCGGCTTCGGGAGGTCACGATGTGATGCCGCCCCACTGCCACCCCATCCTCGGCAAACGCAGTGATTGTAACATCCCAGTCTGCCCGGAGCTCAATAACTAAACGCAAACATTTTGGCGAGCCGGCGAGCGGTACGCGATACCGCTCGCTTGTCCCGCTTCAGTCCGAGAAATTATAGACGTAGTGCTTCGCCAAGATTAAGAAAACGCCTCTGTCTCGGCGGCGGCGCTAAGGTTTCGCAGGTGTGCGGCGAGGCTCTCAGTTGATCGGGTGAATGAGTGCAAAACGGCTTTTCTCGGTCTTTTCGGCGTAATCGCGAGTCTCTTCATTCTATCTCGTCTAGCAGCCGAAGAACGTTGCCGAGGCAGTCGAAGAAAGTTGCTGACGTTACCGCTGGGCTGCGACTTCAGAAGGTGGGTTCTCGGATTACCGCCCATGCAGCTGCAACGGCGAACATGGTTGCAAGGACTGCTGCAAAAGGCGTCGATGGTTGGGTTCGGGTCCGAGGATTCGCGCCTATACGTCCGCATTCGTAAATGACGCTGCTGGCCCTCATACAATTCGTGACAAGTTACTATGGCTCCGGCGGAGGCCGCCTTGTGTACTTTGCGAGGCGGGTTGAGGATTGACCTTAATTTATGGTCCGGCCGTGCATTGCGAGAAGATTCGAAGATTCGTCGAATTGGCGGCGGCGGTCTTGCTTCAATGTATCCGGCCTCTGATTGGAGCGTTTGTGCTCCCGGCCATCATGGATATCAGCGCGCGCGTTCTGATTAGTCTACAGGCCTCGAACGGGCCCTTAAGGTCACCAGTATCCGCGCGCGCTCGTAAGACCGATCCTCCATTTTGTCTTGTCTTCTCGCAGGCCTCGGCTGGAGACTGTTGATGCGGCAATCGGCCGTTCGGTGATCGCACAGGTGCTAGCCTATCTCGGCCGCTATACCCATCGCGTTGCAATCGCAAACAGCCGGCTCTCGCGAGCCAGGGATCCTGATCCCATTCAAGACTAACGGGAGATCGTCGATTTGCACGGAAATCTCGGCAGTCGGGGACGACGCGTCACCGGCGGCAAATGATTGAGGAACTCCGCCGCTGAATAATGAAAAATAGACGATCTTCAGTGCCTTCGCGCGCGCAACGTATTGCGGAATCCAATTGAATGCGCCGCGAGCGGTGACATGACCGATTTGCACTCAAGAAGCTGCCGATAGTCTGTCAAAGCCTGGGCAAATTCACGGTCGCACTTTTCTCTATGACGAGCCTGTCATCAGGGCGGTCAGCAGCCTTCTATGCAGCAAGTATTTTTTCGCTGCTCTACGCTGGCTCCCCACGACTGCTGAATAGTTGTTGAACTAACCCGTTTCCTGCCTTTTCTATCCATCCCCGTCGCCGATCGCTTGCTGCGATTGGCTCTCGACGGGGGACGATCATGGCGGGCACTTCACTCCATTCGGAAGCGTTCTCGCGTGGCGCGCGCATGCTGCGCACCGCGCTGGGCCCTGCGATCGCGACCTTCCTTGAAGACCCCTCGATCGTGGAAGTGATGCTCAACCCCGACGGTCGGCTCTGGGTCGATCGGCTGTCCGGCGGACTGGAGGATAGTGGCCGCACGATGTCCGCCGCCGACGGCGAGCGGATCGTGCGCCTAGTCGCGCACCATGTCGGTGCTGAGGTGCACGTGTAGGTAAATTTGCCGAGACCCGGAGTTGGCACGTCTACTGTGGCAACGCGCGGACGCTGCATCTTGGCCCCATCTGCGAGACCGCCGATAAATTCAACGCGAGCTTTGGTCATAGGTCTGATTATCCCCGGTCTCTTCAGCGATCACGGTGCGCGACAATTGGAGGGCATGTGCCAATCGAAGCTCTCCGGGTGGGAAATTCGAATCTTCCTTCAGGCACCATCGTTTGACCTCCCGACTTGCGATCGATGCTGATCGATCGCCTCAACCAACGCGATCAGATCGACACTACCGTCGATGATCGTATGACGGGGATTGCCGGCGTCGACATGGACGCCGGCGCCCTTATGTTCCTCGTGCTGCCGGCGCAACTCGGTCAATATGATATCGATCAAGCTCACGGCAGCGCCGTCTCTCGAGTCTCCAGTTTGCTGACGCTGTTGAGTTTGTTGTGCCGCGCGACTTGGTCGGACAACAAGTTCGACGGATAGGTCTTGCTCGCCGGCATCCATCAGTGCTTCGTTGAGCGCTTTTACGGCATCAACTATCTTCACGGATGCTGTCTGTTCTGCTGTTGCCAACTCGTTTTCTTTCGCCATTTTCGTTTAAGGGTAGGACGCTGGATTGTGGATCCGGTAGTGGCCGTTCGAGTCGGCCAGGTGGTGCCGGCTTGGCGAGCTATCCGGATGGCTCGGCGTGCTGCGATGAGTGAGGCTCATTGGGGGAGACTCGGGTACACAGCTGTGTGCTCGCTTTATCAATCGGCTAATTCGGAGAGGTCGCCATTGGTAATGCCGAATTATTCGTGTGTTAGCCGTTGCATCCATCCGTTCTGGAGGTCCGGTTGGACTTTGGGCGCCTCACTTGCAATTTTCTCATCCGCTGAACGACAGCGACTTCGCTTCTCTCGAGCAGGATAGAAATACGCTTCGGCACTTCGTTGTTCGAGCCGAGTTCGAGCAGGCGCTCGTCCTCTTCCTTGCTCCATCGCCTGGACCGGTTCCTAAGCGCACTGATATGATTGACTGTCATTCCTTCGCCCTGGTTGTTTGGTGTGTCCTTTGGGTGAAACGCGATTGCCCGCAGACTAGCGGTCTCCAGCGTGCCAGTCCGCGCCGTGAAGGCGGATCATCTCACGATGAGCGCGTTTGATGAAGGCGCGTTCGAACCAAAGGCCAGCACCGAATGACGCGGCAAGCGGCAAGAATGCAGGCGAAATAGCCATTCGCAAAATCCCAGGTCGCATTGCCGGCAGCGATTGCGAGCAAAGTTCCTACCATGAACAGTATTACGAATACTCTTGATCATGTCGGTTCGGCAAATACCGGATGCAATCTTAGCATTACAACCACAGCGATAATCGGCGCAAAGCGGCCGTCATCCGCTGTCTTTCTGCTCGGTCGGCCGATGGTGAGACGCGGTCCACACTCGTGAACAGCCGGTGGTTAATGATCTTTCGCACATTGCGAAGGTCCAGCACCGCGTGCGCGGGGATCGTGACATCAAGTCACTTGGCGAAGATATTCGTATAACACGCGCTTGCGCTTGCGAACGCCTATGCTATTGCTGAGAATATCGATGCGGTCATGTGGATACGCTACTCCTGGGCATAGTCGGCCGCGGCTTTCGCTAGCTGAAGAAAAGCGCTCTCGCGGAGGATGCGGATTCGTTGCCCTTTTGCTATCAGCGCTTCAGCTTTGAGATGCTTGCTGCTCTTCGATTGACCGGTTGCGAAACGGGTCACATCTTGATCGCCCACGATGAGCAGCGTCGTGTTTTTCGTGACGCCGCCATCCACTTCGCGGCCTACACGGGCCGCCAGGTCGGCCGCTTTGCGTCGCGGCATCGACAAAGCTCCTGTGAAGACCACCACTTCTCCAGCGAGCAGGCCGTCGAGATTGCCCTCGCGCGTTATATGGCCCTATGGGGTAAGAGGCTGGCAACGTGTGATCCAGTCGTCAATCGACAGGCCTGTCTCTTCCATAGCTTTAAGGAGGATCATGCCCGTGGCGCGAGCATCTTCCGCTGCATGATGATAGCTGAATGTGATACCGAATTCGCGCGTCAGATCTCCAAGGCCATAGCCTGCGCGTGCGAATTGAGCCCAAGCTCGCTGTGCAACGCGCGTCGTGTCCAGCCACCGGCAACTAACGTCTGTGAGGCGGTGTCGAGCGGATGCCTGTCGCATCGCCGCTCGATCGAATAGCGTATGACTGACAACCACCGCGCCATTCAGGCGCGAGGCCAGTTGCGGATAGATGTCCGGAAACTTCGGGCGCTTCGGATTTGGCTTTCACCGATCCCATGAATAGAGACATTGATTGGGTCAAAGTAGTCATCGGGAGTCACAAGTAGGGACCGTTCCGTCAAGGATGTTACTACTAGTGGGCAAGATTTGGCCAAGCAGGTTTTCCAGGTTCATGGCGCAGACGCTGAAGGCGCACCGCTGTTCCAGCGAAAGCTACGGCGTGCGGACGTCTTGCGCTTCTTCGAGAAATTGTCACCGTGTTTGGTCGGAATGGAAGCATGCGCGAGCGCGCACTATTGGGCGCGCGAGATCGCGGCTTTTGGTCATGACGTCAAACTTCTGCTACCTCAATATGTGAAGCCATTCGGTGCGCCCCGACGGCGCGTATTACCAGTGGAGGAAGGATCCACCCAGAGAGTTGTCGATTGATCTGGTAGCTGACGAGCGGTTTGGACGAGCAATCGGACGGATCGAAGCCTCGTGACAAAGGTCGCTTTAGGCGGCCGAGCAATCCAGCGGGCCGTAACGTGAGTGAAGCCTGAGCACGCCTCGAAAGTTACGATGTGAATGCCGATCCGATCGTATGGCGGGGGAGGCCGTGCGGACAGGGAAGCAATCGACGCACGCACCTGTCTGGTTCACCGGGGTAATGGGCACGGCACGTTGGAAAGGTAGTACGGGTAATCGGGGGAGACCCGTCTTGGTCGAAGGTCGCGCCTTCAGCATTGAGTAGTGGATGGACCGGACGGGAGTCGGACAGGGTCAAAGGTACCGATGAAACCGGGTAATTCCGGCGGAGGAAAGGACCCTGACTTCAGGTGCGCTTTTGAAGATGGCGAGGGAAAGGGTAGATTGGCGATGAGCCTTGAAACGCCCGATAAGATCAGGAGCCTTCAGAGAAAGCTTTATTGCAAAGCGAAGGCGGAGCCTGCCTTCCGCTTCTATGTGCTGTACGACAAGATCTGCCGCGAGGACATTCTGAGCCATGCCTACAAGCTGGCCCGCGCCAACGCGGGTGCGCCGGGAGTGGACGGAATAACTTTCGAACAGATCGACGCGTCGGGACTCGAAGCATGGTTGGCTGGCCTGCGCGATGAACTCGTCACGAAGACCTATCGGCCCGATCCGGTGCGGCGGGTGATGATCCCGAAGCCCGGCGGCGGCGAACGTCCGCTCGGTATCCCAACAATCCGGGACCGGGTCGTCCAAGCTGCTGCAAAGATCGTGCTGGAACCGATCTTCGAGGCGGATTTTGAGGACGGAGCTTATGGATATCGCCCGCGCCGCAGCGCGGTCGATGCCGTCAAGGAAGTGCACCGGCTTATGTGCCGGGGCTACACAGATGTTGTTGACGCCGATTTGTCGAAATACTTCGACACGATACCGCACTCGGACCTCCTCAAATCGGTGGCCCGACGCATCGTCGACCGGAATGTGCTGCGGCTGATTAAGTTATGGCTGCGAGTACCGGTCGAGGAGCGGGATAGCAACGGGAAACGGCGCATGAGCGGCGGTAAGAGCAACAAGTGTGGCACGCCACAGGGCGGTGTCATCAGTCCGCTGCTCTCCGTCATCTACATGAACCGGTTCCTGAAGCATTGGCGTCTCAGCGGTCGGCGTGAAGCATTCCATGGCCAGATTATCTCCTATGCCGACGACTTCGTCATTCTCAGCCGCGGCCACGCGGAAGACGCATTGACGTGGACGAAAGCGGTGATGACCAAGCTTGGGCTGACACTCAACGAGACTAAAACCTCGGTGAAGAATGCCCGATTGGAAAGCTTTGACTTCCTTGGGTACACGCTCGGACCCCGCCACTTCCGCAATGGGGGGCGGTGGTATCTTGGCGCGGCTCCGTCGAAGAAAAGCGTGCTGCGGATCAAGAGGAAGGTCAGCGAACTGCTGACGCCGGGCAACAAGGGCGCTTGGCCCGAAGTACAAGCACGACTGAACCGCCTTCTGCGCGGCTGGTCCGCTTACTTCAGCTATGGCTCGCTTGCTACGGCTCATCAGGCCGTTGATCGACACGTCTTTGACCGCGTGCTCGCCTTTCTGCGCAGACGACATAAGACGCCAGGACGTGGCGTCAGACGGTTCTCTGATCAGATCTATGGGAACCCTGGCGTACTTGTGCTGAACCGCGTGCGCAAAGTGTCGCCGACGTGCGCCTTGTGACGAAACCTGTCGGAAAGCCGGATGCGGGAAAACCGCACGTCCGGTTTGATGAGCGGGGAGAGGAAACGGAACGCGCAACAAGCGCATCACCGCGCCTCTCCTCGACTCTACTCAAGCGCGGGAAGACTAATGCTGCCGACGCAGAGGCGATCAGCGAGGCTGCAATACCATGCGCTTCGTCCCGGTTCGTCGAGCACTACAATCGCGTCCGCTGTCATGAGAGCATCGACAACCTACTCCTGTCGATGTCTACCTCGGCAGGGCTGAGGCGATCCTTGCAGGCCCGCAGCAATTGGCTCTTCCATTCGGTCGTCCCCCATCGCGGGTGTCAAGCCGGGCACGCGGGCCGCGATTTTAATCGAACCGAAGCTACCGGTCAGCGACCGCAGCCGGCTGCCGGGTCGATGCCCGTAACGGGGCGTTCCCTCATGGCCGGCCTTCACGCCGCGTCCGTAGCGCGGCCGCGCAAGGGCCGGATCGAACTCGCTGCGGAGCAATTCTTCTAATCAATTCCCGCGCTCGTTCCCGCAGCGCCGTTTCGACCGGATCGAATCAATTTCGAAAAGCTGCGGAGCCGTCTCTCTTTCACGCGGTGGGGAAATGCATCTTTGTGATGTTGCTGGTCATGGCATGGATCTCCGATCCGGCGCTCCAAACGGCGGATGATTCGAGGTTGATCACCTCGGAGACTACGCCGCTTTCAGTTCCAACCAATCGCGAGGGGCCCTGGTCTGAAATCCGCCAGCCTGTCGGGAACGCGACCGGAAGCGCGAGAAAAATAGCGACGTCTGGCTCTGCCCATTATGGCCCAACTCTTGCGAGGGGCGAGCGGGCAAAGGTTGGAGATTGAGAATGGCGAGCGTGTCGAAGCTAAAGGTGCTTGTGGTCCTGATTGCTGCCAAGGGTGCGCTTCTCGCGGCATCGGCAAAAGCTCCGATATGGAGTTCGAGTGCTCAATACGGGAGCTTTTCAATCGATGGCTACAGTTGGAATAACGACGTATGGGGCAGGGGCGCAGGGCCCCAGACTATCTCGGTGAGTGCTGTCAACCAGTGGGGGGTGTGGTCGAACCAGCCTGATGCTGGCGGAATCAAGAGCTATCCCCACGAGGGTTTCAATGTCGGTAAACCGCTCAGTTCGATCAACACTCTGATCTCGACCTTCAATCAGGACGTTCCGACTAGCGGCGCCTGGGACGTCGCCTACGATATCTGGGACAGCTCAAATCAGTATGAGATAATGCTCTGGACGAATTACACTGGCAATCCTGATGGTGGCGGCAACGTCAAGCCTATTTCTTACAAGTACGCTTCTTCCGGGGCCGCGATACCGATCTACACAAATGTCGATGTAGGCGGAGCGACTTGGAACGTATTTCAAGGAGAAAATCACCATAAGGTCATCTCATTTCTGCGCACTTCGAAGACCAACACTGGGACGGTGGATATCAAGAGTGTCCTGCTGTGGATCAAGTCGAAAGGGTACTTTGGGGAGATAAACGTCGGCAACGTCCAATACGGCGTTGAGATCACCTCCTCTCCAGGTGGGATGAACTTTAACTTCAATAATTGGACCCTGACATCGAGGTGAGTACTCGCGGTCGCTGAGGTGAAGCGGCCTCGGATTTTGGACCGGCGGCTTAGTCCTACTGCGTCCCAAACGATGATCTGTCTGGTGGTCGAACTTGATCGCACAACAAGGAGATCTCGACAGCGTTCGGACGAGCCCATGTTCGAGGCGCCGTCGCATCGTCGCGATCGAATTTGGAATGTGACGTTGGGTCCGCAGCGGCAGATCCCCGGGGTCTGTAATCTGCGGGAATGCGATCGAGCGGGATCGGCCGGGCGCGCCGAGCGCCTGAGGGGGGAATCGTCTCCCGCTCGGAGATCAGGAATCCGTAGCCTGCGATGCACATTGTTGCGTGATGATGAAAGCCGCGCCAGCCGCGTCCCTCGAAGTGGCCGAGCCCGACCTCCTGCTTGAGTTCCTGATAGTCGCGTTCGATGCGACAGCGCAATTTAGCCATCTCAACGAGAGTCCGGAATGCCACATCCTCCGGCAATGTCGAGAGCCAGTATTTGGCAGGCTGGTCCTCGCCTTTTGGCCATTCGATCAGCAACCATTCCTCCAATCGCCGGGTGGTTTGCCAATAATCACGATGCGCGGCACGGACCCGCACGCGTGCAAAGCGCGAGGTCAGCTTTTCGCTCGTTCCTTGCCGCCATGTGATGGTGCGCCAAGCTTTGGCCGGCAGGCCGATCGCGAGCGCCTTGACGGCGGCCGGCTGATGCTGACGGTTGCGGCGCATCAGTTTCGGTGGACGGCCGCGGCCCGACCATGGCTTCGGCGGCAAGGCACCGGTGCCGGGCGCCCATACCGTTGTGCTCGACAGAAGACCCGCCACATAGGTCAATCCCAGCGCCGTGATCTCCGTGCGCAGGTCGCTGTTGTTGCCATAGCCCGCGTCCATCAGCACAACACCGCGCGGAAGGCCGCTCGCACAGGCCCACCGCAACTGCTCCAGCGCGATCTCCGGCTTGGTCCGGAAGCCAACTTCGGCAGGAATGCCCACCTTGCGCCGCCGATCGCAGTCCTCAGTGCATTCCTTCGGAAGATAAAGGGGATAGGCGACAGGCAGGCTGGCGTGGTGGTTGGCAATCGATAGTGATACCGCCACCTGACAATTATCCTGCTTGCCGAGCTGCCCGCAATATTGCCGTGCAACTCCAACTGAATGTCGCCCCTGCTTGGGAATCCGGTATCGGCGATGATCCAGGCTTCGATGGGGCCCTGGCGTTCAATCGCCGGCAGGACCATCTCACGTACCTTGCCCAGCACCTTCTCATCCGACCAGGCGCCGCTGCCGACGAAATGCAGCAGCGATTGATGCTGGGCGGCCGTCCGTTCCGGAGCTGTCACCGCCGCCATCGGCTCCACGCTCTTGCGACCGCCACAGGCCATCAGGCCGACGCAAAGTCGCGCAGCGGCGCCTTCCGATCAGCATGACCGATGACACTGGCAAGCCCTTCCAAATACGTCGCAAATCGCTTCTCGCACCGCTCATGTCGGCCTCTCGACTGATGGTCCATGCTTCATCCATCGCTGATTCTGGCCGGCAGTTTTGTGACTCAGTCAGACTAGCAAACATGTGGTGCTGACCGCACTGGACGAACATCGATTCGCACGATGCTCACGCTGCGTAGGTAGCCCGTCGGCGGATGGGTGGGCTTGTTGCGGGGGCCGACAGTCCAGAAGTGGACTCTTAGCCTAATCGCGATTGATCTTCGTTCGCAATCCCCCGGCACGTCAGATCCAGGCCCAGCTTCAAAAACGTACGGTACGATCGTGGTATGACTTTGCCGGGCAATCTCGGCCGATGGCCACTCCGAACCTCATGTTTTCATCGCAATAACTCGGACAATTCCTTGATCTCGCTCAACCACAGTTTGGCGTCTGGAGTTACGGCAAAATTGCCGAAGCCGATAATGCATTCTGGTAATGATAAGGGGTTAGAAACATGTCGCGGAAGACGAGCAATTCTAACGCTCGAAAGCTGCGCGGCTGCTCCTACCTTGCCGTGCGCCCGTTTTTCAAAAGCTCAAAGAAATGGCGAGGGAAATGCGCAATTTGGGATTTTCGCATCATCACCGTACTTTCGGCACTGTTCTTGAAACGAGCCATTCCGCACCTCGTCGAGTTGGGTAAGAACGATCAATGCCCGCTGCGCGGCCTTTCGTGAGCGAAGGTAGCGGGAGATGTCCCGATCGCTATTGAACTACGCCGGGCCGACGTTGCCGGAATGAATGTTGCGTGGCCCTCGTCTGGGCAACGGGCTTGATCGTCATGCGATCGTGGTGAGCTTAAAGGGCCGCGCGCAGAACCGACAATTTCTTATGCGCCGTCAATCATCGGAAGGCCTTGTTGGCTCGATCATGACGGCTACGACCCACCGCAAGGCCATACCGGCATCCCGCCAGCGTTTGACGTTGCGCGTGACGCGGCGAATGCTGCCCTGAAATGGACCCCGGTTTTGGGACGAGAGGCTAAGTTGGAAAAGGGCCGCTCCGTTTTCATGGACGGAGGGCATGATGACGAAGAAGACACGACGGGAGATCGACGCGGCGTTGAAGGCAAAGATCGCGCTGGAAAGCGGCGCGGGCGCGAGAGCGAGGAAACGCGCGAACGCGAGATCGAGAAGCTGCACGCCAAAGACTAGCGCGGAGGTCCGGAAGATGAGCACGCCGGACCGTCGAGGAATGCTCGATCGCGCCAACCAGGCGCTGTCGACCCGCCGGCAATGCATGTTGCTCGGCATCGCCCGTTCTTGCGTCTATCGGCCGCTACAGCCGGCCAACGACAACGACCTTGCCCTGATGCAGCGGATCGACGAGCTGTTCACCGCCTTGCCATTCTTGGACTCGCGGCGAATTACCGCGATGCTGAAGGCTGAGGGGCTCCGGGGCAATCGCAAGCGCGTGCAACGGTTGATGCGCAGGCTGGGCATCGCGGCGCTGGGACCGAAGCCGAACACGACAAAGCCGGCCCCGGGGCCACAAGATCTATCCCTATCTGCTGCGCAACATGGCAATCGACCAGCCGAGCCAGGTGTGGGTGGCCGACATCACGTATCTGCCCATCGGCCGCGGCTTTCTCTATCTCGTCGCCATCATCGACTGAGCGAGCCGTGCGGTTCTGGCGTGGCGGCTGTCGAATACGATGGACGCTCCTTCTGAGTGGCGGCTCTGGACGAGGCGCTGGCGACGCACGGCACGCCGGAGAGTTTCAACACCGAGAAGGGTAGAGGCGTTCTCCGATCGGATCCGCCAGCGCGCTCCCGCTCGCGGTGACAAATGGCATCTGGACCAGGTCGCTATCTCGATCGCGGGCGAACAAACATTGGCTCTGGCGCGCTGTCGGCCAGAAGGGCTTCGCTCTCGACGACTTGATCCAGCGTCGAGAAGAGACTCGCGCGCTGCGCAGCGGCTTTTAAGTCCGCCGGCACGCCGCCGCGCGTGATGATCACGGACAAGCTGCGTTCGTACGGCGCCGCGAGGGTTGAACCTCGCTAGCGCAAAGCTCTCAACAATCGGGCCGAGAATTCTCATCAGCCGACGCGGCGACGCGAGCGGATCATGAAGCGTTTCAAATCGTCCCACTGGGCTCAACGGTTTCAGTCAGTTCACGATCAGGTGCGAACCTTTTCCACATCCGCTATCTCGGAGCTATCACCGCCGACTTCCGTCGTGCTTCGCGCGAACGAGCCTTTGCGACTTGGCGCGAAATCTCCACGACAAGCGCTATCGCCGAATCTCGAACCTTCGAGAATCGCCTCCTTCGTCTCGGCGGTCGATTAAGTTGACGATGCCCTCCATGCGTCGCCCACGCGTTCTTCCTCGGCCTTGATTCATCATCGGCCGAAAGACCGAGACTGCAGCCCGCAAAGCTGACCGGCCGCTACGGCAGGACGTTCTGGTGTGTTCGAGGTCAGACATACGGCGTGCCTCAACAATCGCTAGCCCTGTCGCGTAAGCGACATAGCTATCGGAAGCCGTCGGGAATGCGCATCGCTTCGCTGGCATGGATTCTGCTCACCACCAGGGGCGTAGAAGCGAGGCTACGACATCGAGCGTCGTTGCGGTTGGCGCGCACATGTGTTGTTCGTGAGGTGATATGCGACCTGGAGTTCTTGTACGGGGCGCGGCAGCAGTTACGCTTGCCGCCTGCGGTGGCGCTAAATCGGCGGATCTCGATCCAGCGGTGAAGGTTTCATCCGACACTGTGGAGCTGGACCGAGAATTACATTGCGTGCACGGCGGTGGCGGCAATGGCCGGACATCTTCAGTGACCCCTACGGCCCATCTATCTATGGCGCCATCGTCCATACCCCTGCATCCCTGGCTGGGGCCAGAGCGGTGATCACAGCTTTAGACCGTGCCGCCCAGTCGCCCACTCAGATATCTGGAAGATTGGAACCTGATTCTGGCGCAAGACTTGCGTGCAACGTTTAGGACGCTTTGTGCGCACGGGCCAGTGCTGGGCTTTGGAGGAGACACTGAACGCAGCTGCGCCATTTCGTGAGGTCATCCCCAGCCTCCGTTATCCCCACAGAACGAGGACGAGTGAACGAACATGTACAAGCTTGGCGCTTTCATGCTTGCGCTGCTGGGTCAGCAGGGATTGGCAGCCGCGCAGGCTCCGGCCGACAACATTGCAAAGCCGCTGCTGGTGCCGTCCGATTACGAGCGAGCGCTCACGATCGGCGCTCAATATAACCAGCTCACTGTCAATATGCCCGACGTTCCGTTCTGGCTCGCAGAGGGCGAAGCGTTCGTCTACCGACGGACGACTCAAGGCAAGCACCAGTTCATGCGGGTCGATGCCGCCACTGGCGGAAAGCAGCCGGCTTTTGATCATACCCGCCTCGCGGCGGCGCTGGCCAGGGCAAGCCTCGAGAACTATAAAGCCGACAATCTGCCGTTCGACCGTTTCGAGCTGGCCGACGATGCTCGCATGATCACCTTCAACATCGACAACACCCGGTGGACATGCGATCTCGTAAGCTATGGCTGCACAGCCAATGCCATGCACCCGGACGTCCATCAACAGATGGGCTATGATCCCACCCCGCCCGCGGAGAACGATCCGGAGAACACAAGCATATCCCCTGACGGCAAATGGTTGGCCTATACTACAAAATACAATATCTTCCTGCGCAGCGAGGACGGCTTGCAGGACATCCCTTTGACCTGGGACGGATCGGAAGGCAACTACTATGCTTTCTCGACGCTAAGATGGTCTCCAGATTCGCGTCACCTCGCGGCTTACCGCATCCGTCCAGGCCACAAACGTCAGATCCACTACATCGAATCGTCCCCGACGGACGAGCTTCAACCTAGATATTCGACGATGACGTATCCGAAGCCGGGTGATGCCTTGCCACTGCTCCAGCCGGTGCTGTTTGACATCATCATGCAGAGCAAGATTGAAATCGACAATGCTTCCTTTCCAAATCCCTACCACCTTTCGCCGATCAAGTGGTGGAAAGATGGTCGCGGGTTCACCTTCGAGTATAATCAGCGCGGGCACCAACTCTATCGCCTTGTCGAGGTGGAAGCTGCTACAGGTAAGGTGCGCGCTCTGATTGATGAGCGCAGCATTACCTTCATCGATTACCAGCCTCTAGTGATGAACCAGCGGAATACTGGAAAGTTCTTCCGCTACGACGTTGAGGACGGAAAGGAGATCATCTGGGCGTCCGAGCGCGATGGATACGAGCATCTGTACCTCTTCGATGGCCGAACCGGTGAGCTCAAAAACCAGATCACTAGCAGGGTGTTGAAAAACTCAGCCGCGTTCGCAAACGAAGGCGGAATCGTCGCCGTTGTGGATGTAGAAGTGGCCGACGAGCCTGCCCTTGGTGCCAATCATAGCCCATCCGCGACCGCAGGATGGATCATTCTCATCGTGCCCTTCCCATGAGAACTCCGCGCAGGGCGAACCGTCGCGGGTGCCGTAGCGCACGTCCAAGAAGCCCTTAAGAGCCCCAAAGGCGATTTCGCCATCGGACTTGCCCTGGAAGGTGAGATGCGCCTCTTCGACAAGATCGAGGAAGTCGCTGTCCCAGACGTCCATCTCGACGATGCGCCAACGTCCGACAAAGGCCTTGGCGAAGCCGGGCACCTTGCCCATCAGCCGGTCTCCGCGATCAACTTGGGCAGCCGCACCAGATTGTAGGCGCTGGCAGCGAAGGTGAAGGCCCATGCGACGCGATCACGGCCACGGAAGCTGGTCTTCTCTTGACCGGCGACCGTCTTGATCCAGCCGAACGCCTCCTCGATGCGCTTGCGGATGCGCTGGCTGACGGCATAGCCGCTGTGCCGGGTCGTTCTCCCGTCGATCGAAGAGCTGCGGCCGCTGGTGTTCTGCGCAACATGCGGCGTTACGTGCATCGAGCGCAGCTCGTTGACGAAGTCCTCTGCGTCGTAGGCTTTGTCGGCGCCAAGCGTGATTGCTGTCGGCCGGTCGGCACGAGGCTCAATCATGTGCAGCGCGGCCACTCGCTCGGCATGCCCGTCGGCCCGCGTCAGGCAGGCGTCGACCAGCAGGCCGTGGCGGTTCTCCATCAGCCCATGCCCGATGAAGCACAGCTTCGTCTCCTTGCCTTTACCTTTGCGGTAGAGCCTGGCATCGGGATCAGTCGTCGAAGCATGGGTGTCGTTCGAGCGTTTCTGGCCGTGGAAGTGCGCGTCAGCATTGCGCCCGCCGCCTTGCGCCGGCGGCTCGCCCGTGCCGTCCTTGGGTTTGACGCTCTTCATTGAGGCCCAGGCATCGATCAGCGTCCCATCGACCGAGAAGTGATCGCTCGACAGAAGCCTCTTCACCTTGGGCCGCTCCAGCACCGCCGCGAGGAACTTGGCCGCGATATCGCCCTGCAGCAGCCGGTCGCGGTTCTTCGAGAACACCGAATGGTCCCAGGCTGCGTCGTCGACGCCGATTCCGACGAACCACCGGAACAGCAGATCGTATTCCAGCCGCTCCATCAGAAGCCGCTCCGAGCGGATCGAATAAAACGCCTGCAACAGCATCGCCCGCAGCAGCTTCTCCGGCGGGATCGACGGCCGCCCAATCGGCGAATAGAGCGCGGCAAACTCGCGCTCCAGCGCCGCCAGCGCCTCGTTTACGATCGTCCGGATCGCTCGCAGTGGATGATCCCGCCGCACGCGAGCCTCCAGGTCAACGTAGCTGAACAGCTCGCCCGTTCGATTGTCGCCGCCGCGCACGCACCATCTCCCGAATCCCCTCGGAGCTAGTGAATCACGGTCGCCGGCCGGCGGCGAGCATCCTTTTTCAACAGCCTGCTAGAGGAGATTGGGTGGTTCGCGCGGTCTACTACGTCGATCCGGTCAAGCGCCAGATTTGGTTTGGTGCGAGCGGGAAGGAAAAAGGGGAAGATCCCTATTTTGTCCATGCTTACCGTGTCGACTTCGATGGGAGCGGACTGACCGCGCTCACTCCTGAACCGGCCAACCATCACATTGAGTTTTCACCTAACGGCCGCTACTATCTCGACCTGTGGTCAGGCATCGATGTCCCGCCGCGCTTGGTGTTGTATCGCGCCAGTGATAATGCCGAGCTGATGCAGGTTGAGAGCGCCGATATCTCCGAACTCATCGCCTCCGGCTGGCAGCCGCCCCTCAGCTTCCATGCCAAGGGCCGGGACGGCGAGACCGATATATGGGGGGGTATTCACAAGCCCCTCAACTTCGATCGAAACAAGAGATACCCGGTGGTGGAAAACATCTATGCCGGCCCAACGGGTTCTTTCGTTCCCAAGTCGTTCTCGGCCTTGGTTGAGCCGCTCACCCAAATGGGGTTTATCGTCGTTCAGATCGATGGAATGGGTACGAACAATCGCTCGCGCGCGTTCCACGACATTGCCTGGAAGAATTTAAAGGACGCCGGCTTTCCCGATCGGATCCTATGGCATAAGGCGGCGAGCGCGAAATATTCGTGGTACGATATCTCGAACGTCGGCATTTTTGGCGGGTCCGCCGGCGGGCAGAACGCGGTGAGCGCGCTGCTCTTCCATTCTGATTTTTACAAGGTGGCGGTGGCTAACAGCGGCTGTTACGACAACCGGATGGACAAGATATGGTGGAATGAACAGTGGATGGGTTGGCCGGTTGGCATCGAATATTCGCTGTCCTCCGCCATCGACAACGCCCACAGACTACAGGGTAAGTTGATGCTCATTGTCGGCGAAATGGACCGCAATGTCGATCCGTCCTCTACCTTCCAGATGGCTGATCGGCTCATCAAGGCAGGAAAATACTTCGACATGCTTGTGGTACCCAGCGCAGATCACGGAGCGCCCGGCAATTATAGCGAGCTCAAGCTTCTGGACTTCTTCGTTCGCAATATTCTTGGGCAAATACCACCTAACTGGAACGCCCTATCGATTAAGCTGCTGAAACCCAATTAAGGGCCATGATTGCGCGAAGAGCTATCATCATTTAGGTCCAACGCCGTGGCGACTCGAACGAGCGCCCACCGATTTCGCTTGTCTCTCAGCATTAGAATGCAAAAGCACAGTGATCTATGACTCTTTGGGAGTTTTGGGACAGGCGCTGCCGATGTCGGCGCGGGCGCTTTTCTAGTGTGGGCATCCATTTAATGCGGAAGCGGACGGCATTTCGGTATCGTTGCCAGGTGTTGATTTCGCGGCACATTCGCTTGGGATATACCATCTTGAGATCCAGGTACTGGGCCCACCGGACGCCGATCTGATTCTCGACCATGTTGAGCAAGCATTCGTGTTTGGAGGGGCAGTGGAAACTCGAGGCGTCGCAAGATCCGCCTAGCTTCGGCAGGTGGAATGCCTGTTACAGGGCGCCTGCGGACGCGCAAAGAGATGCAGGCGCTGATCGATGCCGACCCTCCTCCGGCGACCGCGGCGCGCGCATGGTCGCGGGCTTTAATCGCGGCTACAAGGCTTCGAACAGACCTACCGGACCTGTACGCCGGCGGCTTGCGTCGTGATCCGCGGCTACATCGAGGAAGGCTTGAGTATAACGCGACCTGACGGCCCGCTATGCCAACTGACCGCGCGATCCTCGACGGCACTCTGCCGGCGGATGGCCTGAGCTGGCCCCGCAAATTCGGACAGTAGCTTGAGTGGATTTTCTGCCTGACAGCGGCGAGGATTCTTGCTGCGAATCAGGAGCGAAGATGACGAAAAAGAGCCGCCGGACGCATTCTCCGGCATTCAACTTGGCGTCGCCACACCGTAAGCAGCCCCCGCGAACCGCCATTGCGCCGCGCAACCTCGGAGATGTTCGCACTCTCCCCAAAGCTCTCCGCCACGATCCGGGCCTTCTCCTCGCCCGTCCACCGACGCCGTCGGCGCTCCCCAGTGATCACCTCGACGCGACGATAGGAGTCATCTTCCTGCCTGGCATCAAGCATGGCATTTGCCATCGTTCCACCTCCACCGATCAGCTCATGCCAGGCTGTATCGCGCGCAAGCCGAGGGGTGGCTAGGTGGGGGCCTCATGCCGGTTACTGCCAATCGCGTTCCTCAACGCACTCAGCTTGGCTTCCTCGCGGCGCAGCAGCCCGCATGATCCACCGAACCGCCGGATACGGACCGTGTGTCCGGTGGTGTGGGAGGGGCGGAGTCGCGAGACTCCCCGTATCCCGATTTCGTGATTTGGGAGCTGCGTGGCTTCACGGGCGAGTGCCTCGTCAGCTTCTCGAAAGCTTGCCCGGGTAGGCTTCTCAGTTGATCTGTAGACGAGAGGCTAGCGTGGACCCGCACAATTTTGACCCCTCCAATGTAGCGGCCTCCTCAGAGGTGCAGCACGCACTGATGGATGATCAGCAGGCAGACCGGGCGGAGCAAGAAGCCTTTGAGCAGCAAATGGCAGCGGCGCGCCTGGCCGATTGGGCGATGCCCGATTGGGGGTCGCGCGGTAGCCTGCGCCCCAATGTGTCTAGCGACGGCCAGCAGTCCCGCGATGAGCTGATGGATGCACTTGCCAGGAGCAACCTCCTGTCAAGCGAGGAGGTCGTAATCAACGATGAGCATGGCACAGCTGAGTTGAGACCGGTAAAGAAGCCGAGGATCCGAAACAATCCGCAAGGCGTTCCGCTTGAGCGGCAGCTAGGCGAGATCGCGAATTCAAGTGGAGGTGGTGGAGCAATGCCGTCAGCCTTGGCGCTGCAGTCGGCTCACTCAACGGGAATTGTGATAACGGAAAAGCGGGACAAGCGGCCTCTTTATTCGGAGGATGGTCCCGTTATCTTGAGCCTTGAGGCGGCCCTCATCAAGGGCGGCATGACCGCCACCCCGGCGAGGCAGTATGCAAGTTCTCTTCTTAACTTCAGCCGTTGGCTCTTCGCAAACAACAGAGCGAGCATTGTCGCTCGGCTCGACAGTGAGGCGCTGAGCGATGACGGTGACGTACGCGAGTTCACCGCAGAGGGTAAAAATAATAAACTCCTTAAGGCGTTAAATCATCTCCGGAAATTTCGGTCGACGGGCGCAACCACGCCCGTCATCCACCCGGGGCGCGAGACGCCGCCTCTTTATGCCGAGGATGTTCCCGTTATCTCGAGTCTTGAGGAGTCTCTCATCGAGGCTGGGATGGCCGCCACCACGGTGAAGCCGTATGTAGGCTCTCTTCGTAGCTTTAGCCGTTGGCTCTTCGCAAAAGACAAGCCGAGCATTGTTGCTCGGCTCAAGAGTGAGTCGCTGAGCGATGACGGTGACGTGATCGAGTTCACCGGAACAGGTAGTCGCGTAAACTTCTTTCGCGCATTAAACCATCTCCGGACCTTCTGGTCGACGGGCGCGCCGATAGGACGCGACACGCCGCCTCTTTATGCCGAGGATGTTCCCGTTATCTCGAGTCTTGAGGAGGCCCTCATCGAGGCTGGGATGGCCGCCACCACGGTGAAGCCGTATGTAGGCTCTCTTCGTAGCTTTAGCCGTTGGCTCTTCGCAAAAGACAAGCCGAGCATTGTTGCTCGGCTCAAGAGTGAGTCGCTGAGCGATGCCGGTGACGTGTTCGAGTTCACCGGAACAGCTAGTCGCGTAAACTTCTTTCTCGCATTAAACCATCTCCGGACCTTCTGGTCGACGGGCGCGCCGATAGGACGCGGCACGCCGCCTCTTTATGCCGAGGATGTTCCCGTTATCTCGAGTCTTGAGGAGGCCCTCATCGAGGCTGGGATGGCCGCCACCACGGTGGAGCAGTATGTAGGCCCTCTTCGTAGCTTTAGCCGTTGGCTCTTCGCAAAAGACAAGCCGAGCATTGCTGCTCGGCTCAAGAGTGAGTCGCTGAGCGATGCCGGTGACGTGTTCGAGTTCACCGGAACAGCTAGTCGCGTAAACTTCTTTCGCGCATTAAACCATCTCCGGACCTTCTGGTCGACGGGCGCGCCGATAGGACGCGGCAACACTAAGTCCAATCCTCCCCCCAGAAGGTCGCCCGCGTCAATTCCGAGAAGGCGGTACGGATGGAGCCGAAAGGCGTCGGCAACGCCGCTGCGCAGCACAGCGCGTGGCAGGAAGCTGGCAGGCGGCCCGAGCAGATTCCAAGACCACGGGATGATCAACCCGCCCCGTCGGTTTTCGTCCAAGAGCACGTCGCGTTCGATCCAGAGCAGATGTCTCCGGGGAAGCTTCGGCGAGTGCTCGAACATCTGGATGATCAATCTATGCCTTCTCCAGCCGATCGAGAGGGGCTTCTCCGACTGGAACAGGAGCTTCGCCAGGACATCCAGGCAGGGCAGAATAATCAGCCCGCTCCATCATTTGCCGTCGGTCCAGATTTCGATTCAGGGCAGCTCGCTTTTGAACCGGAGGAGCTTCGGCAACTACTGGATGATGAACCGGCGCCGTCGGGAGTGGCATCTAACTCAGGCCCGACAGATCAGTGGGCTCACGAGCGGGGGCCACTGCCTGATCTATCAATGTATCTCCCCTGGACTTCCAGCACAGCCCCAAATGGGCGTCGGAAGAGCACGTCGCGTTCGACCCAGAGCAGATGTCTCCAGCGGAGCTTCGGCGAGTGCTCGAACATCTGGATAATCAATCTATGCCTTCTCCAGCCGATCGAGAGGGGCTTCTCCGACTGGAACAGGAGCTTCGCCAGGACATCCAGGCAGGGCAGAATAATCAGCCCGCTCCATCATTTGCCGTCGGTGCAGATTTCGATACAGAACAGCTCGCTTTTGAACCGGAGGAGCTTCGGCAACTACTCGATGATGAACCGGCGCCGTCGGGAGTGGCATCTAACTCAGGCCCGGCAGATCAGTGGGCTCACGAGCGGGGTCCACTGCCTAATCTATCAATGTATCTCCCCCTGGACTTCCAGCACAGCCCCAAATGGGCGTCGGAAGAGCACGTCGCGTTCGACCCAAAGCAGATGTCTCCAGCCGAGCTTCGGCGAGTGCTCGAACATCTGGATGATCAATCTATGCCTTCTCCAGCCGATCCAGAGGGGCTTCTCCGACTGGAACAGGAGCTTCGCCAGGACATCCAGGCAGGGCAGAATAATCAGCCCGCTCCATCATTTGCCGTCGGTCCAGATTTCGATACAGAACAGCTCGCTTTTGAACCGGAGGAGCTTCGGCAACTACTCGATGATGAACCGGCGCCGTCGGGAGTGGCATCTAACTCAGGCCCGGCAGATCAGTGGGCTCACGAGCGGGGTCCACTGCCCAATCTATCAATGTATCTCCCCCTGGACTTCCAGCACAGCCCCAAATGGGCGTCGGAAGAGCACGTCGCGTTCGACCCAAAGCAGATGTCTCCAGCCGAGCTTCGGCGAGTGCTCGAACATCCGGATGATCAATCTATGCCTTCTCCAGCCGATCCAGAGGGGCTTCTCCGACTGGAACAGGAGCTTCGCCAGGACATCCAGGCAGGGCGGAATAATCAGCCCGCTCCATCATTTGCCGTCGGTCCAGATTCGATTACAGAACAGCTCACTTTTGAAGCGGGGGGCCCTGCTCCGAGCAAGGGGTCATGATGGTGGCTGTCCCCCCGATATGTCAAACGCCATCCGGAACTGCTCAAATTTGCAAACGATGACGTAATTGCGGTCGACGTTCGGGAGGGAGGTACTCTCGCTATTGTCGAGCTCTCGCAATCAAACGATTCGGAGCATCTATGATGAAGCAATACGTTGGGCTGGACGTCTCGCAGAGGGGAACTGCGATATGCGTAGTCGGCGAGATGGGACAAGTAGTTGTCCGTTCTTTAATCGCGGGCACAGTGTCAACCCCGACAAACAAAAGTGATCCACTGCCGGGTTCATGGTTCTTTCCGCGGTCGTCTCGATGCAGGAGCGCCGCATGATGGCGTTCAAGAGGTGTGGCATCTCGATGTGAAGAGCGCGGTGCATGGAAGCCCGCAGGGACGACTTCGAGATTGCCCACACCTTCGTCCCGGCAGGGACGCTTGTTCCGCCGGAGGCGGATCTGAGTTGGTTTAAGACTTGTTCATGCGGTGCGCATCTCTGCCTGGAATTCGGTGCCATCGGTCCAGATGGCATGGAGGATCACAGCCATTTTGCGAGCGACGGCAACCTTGGCCCTCTTTGCGCCGATGCGTTTGGCCAGCTTGCTGCCCCAGCGCTTGAGCGCAGAACCTCGCCTGACAACGGTCAGCAGGACGTTCGCGGCCTCGAACAAATAAGTCCGCATCTGGTGGTTGCCACGCTTGGAGATGCGGCCAGTGCGATCCATCTCACCGGATTGATAACGTCTTGGTGCGCGTTTCGCGGGATCGTGAGCACGGATTTCAGCGCATCGTGAGCAACGATTTCAGAGGATCGTGAGCAGCGATTTCAGGCGATCGTGAGCACCTTTTGGCGGTGCCGGACGCTTCGGCCGACAACTCAACCGGGCTACGGGTTTCTCATTCAACCAATGAGGAAGCCTGATGCCTACCCAGAGATTGTCGATGCGCCGGATCCGAGAAGTTCTACGTTTGAGGCATCAGGGCCTGACCGAGCGCGTCATCGCGCGGACGTTGGGAGTGAGCAATGGTGTCGTGCATGGCTACGTGCGTCGCGCCCGCCTTGCCGGGCTGAGCTGGCCGCTGCCGGAGGGCATGGATGACGAGGGCCTGGAGCTGCTGCTGTTCCCGGCGCCAAAGGCTGCCTCGCAAAGCGACCGACGACCGTCCCCCGACTGGGTTTATGTGGAGAAGGAGCTACGCCGGCGCAGCGTGACACGCCTGCTGTTGTGGGAAGAGTATCGCGCCGCCAATCCGGACGGCTTTGGCTATACCTGGTTTTGCACGACTTTCGAGGCATGGAAGCAGCGGGCGCAGCCGAGCATGCGTCAGACCCACATCGGTGGGGAGAAGGTGTTCGTCGATTTCGCTGGCGACACCATCGACATCTTCGATCCCATCACCGGCGAAGTGCGCGCCATGAAGCTGTTCGTCGCGGCGATCGGGGCCTCGAACTACACCTACGCCGAGGCCTGCCCAAGCGAGAGCCTGTCCGACTGGATCGGCGTGCATGCCAACCTGTTCGGGTATCTCGGCGGCGTGCCGAAGTTCGTGGTCTGCGATAATCTCAAGGCCGCCGTGACCAACCCCGATCGCTACGATCCCGGGATCAACCGAACCTATGCCGAGATGGCCGGTCATTACGGCACCGCGATCCTGGCGGCGAGGCCGAGGCGGCCAAAGGACAAGGCGATTGCTTCATATTGCACCTCATCCTGACAGTTGCGCGGTGGTAGATGTTGTTTGTGGTTTGCGGGAGCGGCGGCCGCCGCGGCCTTTAAGGATAGTCGTATTTGATGGGATCTCCCACAGTCCACGGTTAAGGCTGTCAGCGTAGCACTGTTTGATGAGCCCCTGACGGCCCCACTCCTGCACGGTGGTCTTGGCAATGCCAAACCTCGCTGCGACCTCGCGCGTCGTGAGCATACCACAGTGGCGCAGTCGATCGTATCGACTCGCCAGTTTGTAGGCACCTCGAATGAAGGCGATCTTCTTCAGATTGAACGGCTTTGCCTCCCATGTGCGCCATCCGTTCTGATTGAGAATCTCAGCGATCTCACGATCGCAGTAATGTGTGTTTCGGCGTGGAATAAGGACCCCGTATTCGGGGTGATCGGCATCCAATCGGGACCCCGGGTCAAGGGTCCACAGTGGCTTCCATTGGGTCATGGAAGCCGAGGTTGGGATGCTGGTGGTGGAGACGATTGCCAAGATCCGTCGCGCCTATTTTGTTGATGGTCGCCCGATCAAGGCGATCTGCAGAGAACTCGGCGTGTCGCGGAAGGTGGTCCGCAAGGTTATCCGTTCTCAAGCAACTGAGTTCCGGTACGAACGCGAGACGCAGCCGCTCCCGAAGATGGGGCCGTGGAGTTCTGAGCTTGACCGGCTGCTGGCGGCAAATGAGAGCAAGGCGGCGCGGGAACGGCTGACGCTGATCCGGTTGTTCGAAGAGCTTCGCGGCCAGGGCTATGTCGGCGGCTATGACGCGGTTCGTCGCTACGCGCGACGCTGGAGCCGGGAGCGCGGCGCCTCGACAGCATCAGCCTATGTGCCGCTGAGCTTTGCGCCAGGCGAGGCCTATCAGTTTGACTGGAGCCACGAGGTGGTGCTGTTGAGCGGCACCACGGTGATGGTGAAGGTCGCCCACGTCCGGCTCTGCCACAGCCGCATGCTGTTCGTGCGGGCCTATCCGCGGGAGACGCAGGAGATGGTGTTCGACGCCCACGACCGGGCGTTCGCGCTGTTCAAGGGCACCTGCAGTCGCGGCATCTACGACAACATGAAGACCGCGGTCGAGACAATACGGTGGGAGTTGCCGTTGAGACGGGCGCAATTGCTTGTGATCGGCGCGTTGCAATCGGGCAACATGTTTTGGAGAAATTGACGAGCGGCCGTTTGCGCCATTGCGCGACCCACATTGATCCCAAGAATGAGCCTCTTCGCATGCTTGGCTTTTCTACACGGCTCCGGCGGAGCCTATGGAGGCGACGGCATCATGAACCCGCGGCGATTTGCGATAGTGGCGCCAACGTTTTGCGGGACGGTCGTTCTCGCGGGGGGGATCGTTGGCTGGCTGGCTGGCTTCGGTTCGGCCGGCACCGAGAACGCCCGCGCAGTGCCAATCGAGGACCGCGCAGCATCTCTCGCCGCCACCGCTCGGCTCGCGGATGAACCGCAGGCAATCGCAATGGCCAACGCCGTTGTCGCAAACACCGTTGTCGCGAACGCCACTGTCGCTAGCACCGAAGTGGCGACGGCCGCCGAACCCGCGGCAGGGACGACCACCGACACGACGGCGGTATCGGATAAGCCGGAATCGATCGTCGCGTTGCCCGATCCGTCGCAGATGCTGTCGGCCGATTTACCGCCTGTGCAGGAATCGGTGGGCTTGGGCCACCGTGATGTCGCCCAACCGGCGCCGACAAGGTGTGGTGCATCCGGCGGTTCCTCCAACTCGGGGCCGCAGGATTTTCGGTATCTCATTTGTTATGTCTGGTCCGAACTGCCGCCTGCCGAGAAGCCGGCTGCGATCGTCTTGCGTTCGTTCAAGGACATCCCGGTCGGAACGCCGGTGGAAGAGATCAAACGCGCGTCCGACGCTTTCGGTCTGGATTTCACTTTCATGAAGGCGGTGGCTAAGGTCGAGTCCGGTTTCGACCCCAAGCAACGCACCGGGTCGTATATCGGACTGTTCCAGCTGAGCAAATACGAGTTCGGCAAATTCGGCTCCGGAGACATTCTCAATCCCCGCGATAATGCCGTTGCGGCAGCCTACAAGGTCATCATCGAAGGCATTCTGTTTCAGTGGGTGACGCACAGGGAGCCGGACTTGAACGATCTCTACCTGATCCATCAGCAGGGCTGGGAGGGCGCCGCGGAGCACCTCAGCCAACCCAAGCGCATAGCCTGGAAATCGATGTGCGCCACCAGCGAAGGCAGGGAGAAGGGCGAAAAATGGTGCAGGCGCGCGATCTGGCGCAATACGCTTCCGGCCGTCAAAGAGGCGTGGAAATCGGTGGAGAAGCTAACGTCGGAGGCGTTCGTCGGAATGTGGCGCGAGCGGGTTGCTCATTTCTATTCGAAATACATGACCACCGCCACCGCCGATGCCGAGCGGGCGCACCAGTAAATTTCCGTTGAGTGTTTGGCAGGAGTTGCCGCACCCGCGGGCCGAGCGGGGCCTCACCGCCGCTGGTCGCGCGGATGCACTTTACGTCGTCAACGACGCGCTCGGGTCGTTCCTGCTGCGCGCTAGCGAGGTGATCGATCAGGTGCCGATGTCTGCTTGCGCTTCGCACGCGGCGATATGAGGGACCACATCGTTTCCCACAAAAACGACCACGGAGCTTCGTATGGGCGCTACGGAGCATTGCAGTGGTGGAGCTGGCTAAAATCAGCTTTTGCGAGATTTTCGGCGTCGTTCAGCTTTCGACTTTTGCAACACTATCGGCCCTTCGGCGACATGCAGATCTCGCCTTGTGTCCGCTTTGCGCCCAAGAGCGGCCCTCCCTTCTGGCCCATCGCTGACGTGCGACCCAAATGTTTTCAGATCCGCTAAACGCATCAAAAGGGACGTCGGCCATCGACCGACTTCTTTCATAACATCTCACTTGCGAATCCGCTCGTGGACGCGAAGCGGACATCTGGCGAGATAGTCGACAACGGCTAAGGACCAGAAGGCGAAGCCTGATTGATCTTGGGCAGGCGCATCAGGGAAGCCGTATTGACGCATTGATCCTCCGCCGTGGACTTGCGCAGTGTAGTTGTCGTGGGCGACAATGACGTAATCCGACGGGTACCAGGCTATGGTCCCTGCAACCCACTACGCCAAGAGCGGCGACGTTCACATCGCCTACCAAGTCGTTGGTGATGGGCCCATCGACTTGGTGCTGGTTCATGGCTGGATTTCTCATCTTGAGTACCAATGGGAAGATCCCGCATTAGCCAGGTTCCTCAACCGTTTGGCCTCTTTCAGTCGCCTCATCGTCTTTGACAAGCGCGGCACGGGCCTGTCGGACCGCGTCGCGGAGAGCGCGCTGCCCACCCTCGAAATGCGGATGGATGATATCCGCGCGGTCATGGACGCAGCAGGTTCAAATCGCGCCGTCATCTTCGGCATCTCTGAGGGGGGGCCGCTTTCGACGCTGTTTGCCGCGACCTATCCCGGGCGCACCGCCGCACTGATCATGTACGGCGCTTACGCCAAGTGGATTCGCACCGACGACTATCCGTGGGGCCCCACACGTGAGCAGCACGAAGCCGCCTTCAATGCTTACGAAAAGCATTGGGGAACACCGATCGGCCTCAAGACGCTGGCCCCCAGTGCTGCCAATGACGAACGGGTGCGTCAATGGTGGGCCCAGTTCATGCGCATAGCCGCCAGCCCAGGCGCCGGCATCACGCTCTATCGGATGAATGTCGAGGTCGACATTCGCGCGATCCTTCCGACGATCAGGGTGCCTACCTTGATCCTCCACAGGAGAGGCGATCGATTGCAGCCTTGCGAGGGCGCTCGCTACATGGCCGGGCAGATCCCGGGTGCAAAGTTCGTCGAGCTGCCCGGCGACGATCACATGCTCTGGATCGGCGATGCCGATTCGCTGCTTGCAGAGATCCAAGAATTTCTGACGGGCGAAACTCCGATGTTGGAGGCGGACCGCGTTCTCGCAACGGTCCTCTTCATTGATGTTGTCCAGTCGACCCAGCGCGCCACGGAGATCGGAGACTCACGTTGGCGCGACCTGGTCGACAACTATCATCAGCTCGTTAGCAAGGAAGTCGCGCGTCTCGGCGGTCGCGTCGTGAACACTGCCGGCGATGGTGTGTTCGCAACCTTCGACGGCCCGGCGCGCGCGATCAAATGCGCGCGCGCGGTCAGGGACGTGGTTGGCAGTTTGGGGTTGGCGATCCGCTGCGGTATTCATACTGGCGAGTGCGTAATTGAAGGCGACGACGTGGCTGGCATCGCTGTGCACATCGGTGCGCGCGTGGCAGCCCGCGCTGATCCTGGCGAGATACTTCTTTCCAGCACCGTGAAGGACCTGATCGCTGGCTCAAGAGTAGAATGCTCGGACCGGGGTTCTCATACTCTCAAGGGCGTCCCCGGCCGCTGGCGGCTTTTCGCAGTTCAAGAATGTGCACGTTAGGCCTTGTCGGTTGCGGAAAGCACCTGCTTCGGGTCAACAAGCGACTTGGCCGGATGGCGGGTCCTCGCGCAAAGCGGACATTCGGTCGGACCGGCAGTTCGCAAAAGAGTGGGTCCTATCATCCGCTTGCTGACAAATTTTCGGCAAAGCGACCACGAAACATGAGCAATTTGCGGACTGACGCACCGCGGCAAGGTGCCGCTATCCGATCAGAAGCGCTGCGAAAAAGTTGATCCGCGCGAGTCTGGTTTCGGCCGATCGTTCGGATAAGCTTGCAACAATTGCGGAAAGATCAAAAAGCTTCTTGGGAGGAAATGATGCTCGACACCACGCTTAACGCGCGCATCCAGGCCTTTCTCGACAAATTCGAAGCGGCGCTTGTGGCGGGCGACCTGGACGCCGCCGTAGCGATGTTCGCACCCGAGTGCTACTGGCGCGACCTCGTTGCCTTCACCTGGAACATCAAGACCATGGAAGGTCGCGATCAGATCCGCGAGATGCTCAACTCCTGCTTGGCACAAGCAAAGCCACGCAATTGGAAAATAGCCGACGCGGAAAGCGCTACTGAAGCCGACGGCGTAATCGAATGCTGGATCACGTTCGAGACCGAGGTCGCGCGCGGCTACGGTCTAGTCCGTCTCCAGAACGGCCAGATCTGGACGCTTTTGACGACGATGGTCGAACTGAAAGGTCACGAGGAAAAGGCGGGCTTCACCCGGCCGCTTGGTGCCCGCCATGGCGTCAATCCCGGCGCCAAAACATGGAAGGAATTGCGGGACGAGGAAACCGAGCAGCTCGGCCTTAAGACGCAGCCGTACGTGCTCATCATCGGCGGCGGTCAGGGTGGCATCGCACTCGGCGCGCGGTTGCGCCAGCTCGGCGTGCCCACCATCATCGTCGAGAAGAACGCCCGTCCCGGCGACTCCTGGCGCAACCGCTACAAGTCGCTCTGCCTGCATGATCCGGTCTGGTACGATCATTTGCCGTACATCGACTTTCCGAAGAACTGGCCGGTGTTTTCGCCCAAGGACAAGATCGGCGACTGGCTGGAGATGTACACCAAGGTCATGGAGCTGAACTACTGGACCGGCACCACGGCCAAACACGCTGACTGGGACGACGCCAAAAAGGAATGGACGGTTGTCGTCGAGCGCGATGGCAAGGAGATTACGCTCAAGCCGAAGCAGCTGGTTTTCGCGACCGGCATGTCCGCCAAGCCGAACATGCCGCAATTCAAGGGTATGGACACCTTCAAGGGTGAACAGCACCATTCCTCGCGCCACCCAGGTCCCGATCGCTACAAGGGCAAGAAGGTCGTCGTGATCGGCTCGAACAATTCGGCACATGACATCTGCGCCGCGCTGTACGAGGCCGGCGTCGACGTGACCATGGTGCAGCGCTCGACCACCCATATCGTGCGCTCGGATTCGCTGATGGCATCCATCGCGGACCTCTATTCAGAGCGCGCGGTCCGCGGTGGAATGACGACAGCCAAGGCCGATCTGATCTTCGCTTCGCTGCCCTACAAGATCCTGCATCAGTTGCAGAAGCCGGTTTATGACAAGATCCGCCAGGATGACGCCGATTTCTATGCAGGGTTGACGAGAGCCGGTTTTCGGCTCGACTTCGGCGACGACGATTCCGGTCTGTTCATGAAGTACTTGCGTCGCGGCTCGGGCTACTACATCGACGTTGGCGCCTCGCAGCTCATCATCGACGGAAAGGTCAAGTTGGTCGCAGGCCAGGTCGAGGAAATCACGCCCAATGGTGTCAGACTCTACGACGGGAAGGAGCTGCCCGCCGATGTGATCGTCTACGCCACCGGCTACAGTTCGATGAACGGCTTTGTCGCCGACCTGATCAGCCGGGACATGGCCGACAAGGTCGGCAAGGTCTGGGGACTAGGCTCGAATACCACCAAGGATCCCGGCCCATGGGAAGGCGAACAGCGCAACATGTGGAAGCCGACGCAGCAGGAAGGGTTATGGTTCCACGGCGGTAACCTGCACCAGTCGCGTCACTACTCGCAATTCCTGTCCCTACAGTTGAAAGCTCGCTATGAGGGCGTTCCGACCCCGGTCTATGGCCTGCAGCCCGTTCATCACAAGGCATAAAGCTTCGTAGCACATGGTTGGGTTCGCGGTTTGGCGTGGCCCATTGCCGCATGGGCCTGACAAGCTCGTGCGGACCCCGCATCGAAGATCCACTGGTCCGCTGCGCCAGCTTTAGCGCCTGTGTCGCGTCGACCGGTTGAGCCGGCAATGCAAGGCGGAGATCAAGATAGATTTCGGCCCGGTGTCTAGTTTGAGGTCGGTCTATGGCCGACTTCTTCCATAACAACTGATGTGCGCATTGTGGCTTATCTCGCCTTGTTTGCTTTGCGGGCTCCGGTGGTCCGAAAACCCAATTGTCACATAAAGATCGGATGGGTGAAGGCGCGGCTGTTTCTGTCGATACTCGGCTCGCAGCCGGCTTCTTTCGCTTTGCGTGTTCTACTTCCGAAGGCCTTTTGCGCCCGTCTGAAGGCCGGTATCGTTGCTGCGAAAGCCGTGTCCCTTAGGTCCCGGCAGCAGTCGCGGGGGAATAGATGCAAAAGAACGGCGCGGCGATCGTCTTCAGCGCAGGCGACTTGGTCGGGCACCTGAATTGTCGTTACCTTACGTACCTCGATCTCAAGGTCGCGCAAGGCGAGCTGGCGAGGCCAAGGGTCCGCGATGACCCAACTCTCGATGCGCTGACAGAGCGCGGCAAGATCCACGAGCGGGGCTTCGTCGACCATCTTGCCGAGCAGGGCGGCTCCGTCGCTAGGCGATGGTCCGCGGCGACGCAGTGATCGTCCAAGCGGCATTACAGGATGGACATTGGAGTGGTCGCGCCGATGTGCTGCGTCGGGTCGAGATACCAAGCGGCTTGGGCGCTTGGGTCTTACGAAGTCACGGACGCCAAGTTAGCGCGCGAGACCAAAGGCAACACGGTCCTGCAACTCAGTCTTTAACTCGGACTTGTTGGCGAAGATGCAGCAGAGGCCCCCGGAGAAGGCCCACGTTGTGACGCCGGGGACGCAATACTTGCCGGAGGCGTATCGCATGGCTGATTTTGCAGCGTTCTATCGGCGCATCAGGCGAAGCCTCGAGACCTTTGCGGCTTCGCCTTCGCATAGCGGTCTCTATCCCGACCCGATCGAGCACTGTGAAATCTGCCGGTGGCGTGAGCCCTGTGCGTCGAGGCGGCGCAGCGACGATCACCTGTCGCTTGTCGCAGGGATAGCCAAGACCCAGATTGAAGAACTGGTCCGGCGAGGTGCGGGCACTATGGCGGCCCTCGCTACGCTGCCTATCCCCCTGCAATGGCGCCCTGATCGGGGCAGTGCACCAGGCTACGAGAAGGTCCGCGAACAGGCGAGACTCCAAGTCGAGGGGCGTCGACTCTCACTCAGAGATTTTTTACTGGTTCGGCGTGGATTTTTGGCGAGCTCAATAGGATCGGTCTGGTTTGCGTTCGAAATAAGCTTGGTGGGCTAATCACTTAGCGGGACGGTTGGCCGACAACTCACGCTCGAGTGCGGATTTATTTCCACGAGGCATTTGGAGCGATGCCGGTTAGCCAGCTCTGGTTGGGCTCAGGCGCTGCGTACCCACGAGAGCAAGCTTGGAACAACAAGGCCGGCTCGCGCTTGAACAACTAAGGAGGCCGGCTATGTCGCTAGTAAAACCGTCGCGTCCTATTCGCACAACGCTCAATCTTGCAGACGCGAAGCAGGTAAAGTCTGTTCGAAAGCGGCTTGGCATCTCCGCTCCTGATTTAGTCAGGATCGTCGATAAGATGGGTAACTCGTTAGCCGCCATACAGAAGGAAGTTGAACTCGAAAGGCTGGTGAACCGCCCCGGGTTTGCCGGAGGCTCCAACTCCTGAGAGGATGGAGCCATGACGAGCAAGACAACGAACAAGTTTTCAGCCGAGGTCCGGACCCGAGCGGTTCGGATGGTTCTGGATCACGCCGGCGAGCACCCGTCGCGCTGGGCGGCAGTGACGTCGATCGCGGCCAAGATCGGCTGCACGCCGCAGACGCTGCATGACTGGGTCAAGAAGGCCGAGGTCGATAGCGGGCAGCGGGCCGGCGTTCCAACCGAGATGGCCGAGAAGCTGAAGGCGCTCGAACGGGAGAACCGCGAGCTTCGGCAGGCCAACGAGATCCTGCGCAAGGCAAGCGCCTATTTTGCGATGGCGGAGCTCGACCGCCGGTCCAAGCCATGATCGCCTTCATCGACGATCATCGTGGGGCGCATGGGGTCGAGCCGATCTGCAAGGTGTTGCCGATCGCCCCCTCGACCTACCACGCCCATGTGGCCAAGCGGCGCGATCCGGCCAAGTTGTCGGTACGCGCCAAGCAGGATGCCAGGCTGAAGATCGAGGTTCGGCGTGTGTTCGAGGAGAACTTCTCCGTCTATGGCGCGCGCAAGGTGTGGCGTCAGCTCAAGCGCGAAGGCTTCGATGTTGCCCGTTGCACAGTCTCGCGATTGATGCGGGACATGGGTTTGCAAGGGGTGATCCGCGGCAAATCCGTCAAGACTACGATCAGCGACAAGGCTGCGCCATGCCCGCTGGATCACGTCAACCGCCAGTTCAAGGCGACAAGGCCGAACGTTCTCTGGCTCTCCGACTTCACCTATGTCGCGACCTGGACCGGCTTTGTCTACGTCGCCTTTGTGATCGACGCCTATGCCCGCAGGATCGTGGGCTGGCGAGCCTCGCGCACGGCGCATGCAGGCTTCGTGCTCGATGCTCTGGAGCAGGCACTGCACGATCGACGGCCGGTCCATCGCGGCGGCCTCGTGCACCATAGCGACAGGGGTAGCCAATACGTCTCGATCAAATATACCGAGCGCCTGGCTGAAGCAGGCGTGGAGCCCTCCGTCGGCAGCGTTGGAGATTCCTATGACAATGCTCTCGCCGAAACCATCAACGGTCTCTACAAGGCCGAGGTGATACATCGGCGTGGGCCATGGCGCAGCTTCGAAGCCGTCGAGTTCGCTACCCTGGAATGGGTCGATTGGTTCAACAACCGAAGGCTCCTTGAGCCCATCGGCAACATACCGCCGGCCGAAGCAGAGCAACGCTACTACGCCATGCTGGAACAACCCGCCATGGCGGCATAACTTAAACCAAATGGCCTCCGGCAAACCCGGGGCGGTTCATGGCGGGCCTTGAACACGCCAGCTCCAAAAAAGAACCCGCGGCCGTGACGTAGAGGTTTGGGGCCGACCCCGTTTGAGGAGAAATGCGATGAACGGTCTCATTTACTTGATAGGACTGATCGTTGTGATCGCGGCCATTCTTTCGTTCTTTGGCTTACGCTAATGCCCCGCAAGTCTAAAGTGTCCTTGCCTGTTTGTGGCCGAGGCCGGTGGTTGCAGCAAAATGGATGATCCACACCAAATAAACTCCATTATTGCCACCGCGATTTCTGATTTCTTCAAAGGACATCCTGACGCGCAATGTGGAATTGAAGAAGCCAAGCTCCTAGGGAAGCAGATTATCGAAGCTCTGAATGAGGCGGGCCTGCAGATTACCCCGGTCGATCCGGGGCGGTCGGCTCGCTAACTCTGCCTCATGTGAATGGCGTCCGCCAGATCGGATCAACTCTCAGGGCTGCACCGCTTTCAGTGCGACGGGAATTTGGTCAGGCAAGTCTGGCCAAAGACGCGCGATGACATGGAAAACTCCATCACTGACTGAACCAACAACTCAGCGAGATCCGAGCGTGTTTGGCTGGATTAAAACTGACCCAAGACGGAAAACAATCCAAGAGGATCGGCAATACGTCGTTGGCCGAACGCAGCGCTTTCTTCGAAGTTATTTATCGGCAGATGAGGCTCGCAAGCGGCGATTTTATGAGGCGATAGAAGGAGCATCCGCCGGTTGCCGTCCGGTCATAGAGCCGCTTTCGGAGGATGCGCAGATTGCCAGAGCCACCGCTGAAGCTGCCCTTGAGGTTGTGAAGCGGCGCAGCCAACGGGGAAATGACGGCGAAGACCATTTGGCAATATTCATCACCGACGCCTACGCCACTGTAGCAATGGCATATCACCGCGCCGCGGGCACATACGCGATCGATCAAGAAATGCAGCAACTTGGCACCGCTGCCGTCCATCTTCTGACGATTGCGACATCCTATATGACAGCTCACCATCCGGCCGAAAAAGGCGGATGAAGCCAGTGCCAAGCCCTACGGCTTAATAAGCTCCGAAGTAGGCGCGCCTCGCGCAGGCCGTTGCGGCTATCGGACGCGGAACGGCCTTTACATACAAGAACAAGCAGATCGACTTCAGGACGCTCGGCAAGGACCTTGGCGTCCGCTGGGCAGTCCAGGGCGCGGTGCGACGCAACGGGGATCAGGTCCGGGCCAACGTATCACTTACGGATATCGCGAGCGGTCGGGACGTATGGTCCGATCGTTTCGACGGCGATCGTACGAACCTCGCCGCCTTGCAGGACGAGATCACAGCGCGGCTCGCCCGCTCGCTGAACATTGAACTGATCCAGGCCGAAAGCCGTCGCAGTGAAGTGGACCGGTCGAGGAATCCAGACGCCATGGACTTCGCGATGCGCGGCTGGGCAAAGCTCTACGGGCCGCAGTCGAAGATCCAAAATGATCAGGCGAAGGACCTATTCGATAGTGCGCTGCGCCTCGATCCGGACAACTTAGAGGCCATGGTCGGGAAAGCGCAGTGTTTGGCCACTGGTGCGAACAATCGATGGTCTGCTTCCGTTACGTTTCCCTCAGAGACCAAGCCGCTCTTGATGAGCTTCGGACACAGCGCCGCAAACTTATCGCAGATCTCAATTCATGTACCGGGATCGACTGCACGAGCACTATTCGACAGATCGAGGAAGACATCGTCGTGATTGAGGCTGGGCTGGCGCGGTTGGATGGCGCAGCGACGAGATCGCCAACCAGTTGTTCCCGTTCAGCCCGCCGCCTTAACTTCCTTCTCCGCTCCACGCATCACAATCTTGAGCGCGCCATCCGGCAACGGCCGCTGTAACGCCTTCGCTCATGCACAGCCGGCCATCGTCGATGAAGCGCGTGAACACCTCCCAGCGCTTGAGGCTGTAGTCGATCGCCTTGGCGGTCTCGCTCTTGCCGGAGAGCTTGGCGCGGCGCTCGTGCAGGAAGGTATGAAGCTCATCGACCAGCGGGCGGCTGCGCGCATGCCTTCGAGCAGATAGCCGAGCTGGGCCGGCGTGATCGTCACGGCTCCGTCCACAGCCTGTGGCCAGATGAAGCGGCCGCGCTCCAGCCGCTTGGCGAACAGGCACATGCCCTGGCCGTCGTGCCACAGCACCTTGATCAGCCCGCCGCTGCGGCCGCGGAACACGAACAGATGGCCGCCATGCGGATCGCGCTTCAAGGTCTCCTGGACCAGCAGCGCCAGGCCGTCGAAGCCCTTGCGCATGTCGGTATGGCCGCTCGCCAGCCAGACCTGTGTGCCGGAGGGGATCGGGATCGTCATCGCGAACCCGCCCGGAGCGCCGTGATCACCGCCGTCACCGTCGCGGCATCCGCCGCGCCGCTGATCCGGATCTTGGTCTCAGTCCCGATCTCGACTTCGATCAGCCCCTGAGGCGGAGCTGCCGCTGCGTGAAGATCGGGATCGGCTGCAATCGTCACAGCGGCGAAGCCGGGCACGGCAGTCTCCTCGCCGCACAGCTGCTGGCGCCAGCGGAACACCTGGCTGGAATGCACACCAAACGCGCGCGCCACGCCCAGGATCGTTGCACCCGGCTGCAACGCTGCAGCGACGATGCGCTCCTTGTCAGCCCGCGACCAATGCCGCCGTCGCCGCTCCGACGTGATCACTTCCACTTCCGCTTTGGCCATAGGACTAGCTCCAGGACTAGTCCTATGGCTTCGCGAAGCCTCACTGCCGACGCAAGGTGGCCGTCACCGGGGGCTTACCCTTTGTCCGCGCGGTGACGAAATGAATTCCGACCTGAGATCCATCGACCCAAATCAGTTCGCATCGCCGAAATGCCAGACCTGTGGTGGATAGAACGAGGAAAAATTCTTGTGCCTTTAGAGGATCGGTTGAGCCTTCAACCTCAAGTTTGGCACCGCTTTCAGACGCGTCGAGAAGATGACACCTTCGCTGCCATGTCCCATCGGCTCCCATGATCCTAACGATATGTTTGTGGTCAAACCGAACGCGATTTGTCTTTCGATTATTTCCAATCATCTGAAATTCCAATGCTTCAATCAACTTTTCAAAATAGATGCGTCCCTGCGCGCGGCTCCAAGGCGCATATCGATCATCGCAGAATGAGCAAGTAGCGCCTTTCTGACCTCTTCATCCAAATTGGTCTGCCCGACGATCAGTCGGATGCGAGTATTCGCGAGTTCAAGAAGAAAAATGGCCTGGCGGGCGTCATCTGCTGTCTTAATTTTTAGAACTTCAACCTGCGACAACAGAGCGGCGACGTTCGCTAAAACGTCGGGCAGTCTCTGGTCTGAGGGACTTGTCCCAGATTTCAATTTGCGAGGCCGCTGAAATCTAAGGACCGAAGACATTGTCGCAAATCTCTTTTGCGGTCGGCAATTACTGCCGCAATGACGTTGCTTTGTCGAAAGCGATCAAAAAAACGATGAAAAAAATATAGCTTCACGCGAGACAACGGTCGAACAGACCAACTCCGACTAGAGTTGCCGTGATAATCACGGCTGCCCGATACGCAGTAGAAATCCGTGTTTTAGTTTCACGCCTAAGTGGTTAACGAAAGTTTATCAGGTTGCGCGCGGTCGGTATTGAAGTATCCAAGTTGCAGAAAATAAGTGATCGAATTTCGGCAAGCATCGATTTACCGGATCATCCGGCACTACGCAGGCACGGGGCATAGCAGTTGACCACGCGGTAGGGCGCGAGGATGGCGCTTGGTCGGGGGTGATGCTGACGCACTCGACCTACATCAATCCCTTATCGGTAACGCGCAAGCGGCGGACGTAATAGCCTTGGCTCTGAACGGCCAGCCTGATCTCGGCGCTGACTTTGAAAACTCTTTTTCTGCTCTTGCGCCACTTATGTGCAGAGTAAAGCACGGGTACGGCAGAGCCTGTACTTAGAACGAGCAAGTCGCGCTTGTCATTGCGATAGACATCAAACACCTTTTGTCCCCCGCTAATCTTATTGAATGAAATATGTTTTGGTCGTCTCAATCGACGAGCTTAGTATCTCAAATGACTGTGCGGGTTGTAAATGTGCAACTGTTAGCCGCGAATCATTGCCGGATCGAAGCGCTGGGCCTGATGCCGTGGCAAAGTCTACGGTGCTATCCCACCTTGAGCGCGCTGGATCAGCCCTATGGCGATCCCGGTGCGAAGCGCGAAGGTGCCGAATTGGCGCTGCGCATGCGAGGGCTCTTACGTCACACCCCTTATCGTGACGCGAATGACCTCAGTCGAAGCTCGGAATAAGAAGCAGGCCGTATCCGCAGAATGCTAAAGCAAGAAGCACGTAAGTGCCAACCGATGCTTGACGTCATTCCGGAAAAAATTCTCTATGAGGATCGATCGGAGCAGGCCTTCAAACTTACTCTTTGCTAGATTCCAGTTCCCGACATCGGGATTGTTCCGTCCTGTCGCAACATCGACGAAGCTGTCAAATTCCGCGTCATCATATTTCCCATGCAACGTGCGGTGACCTTCGTGTCTGATAACCCCGTTTAGATCGATGTAATTGTCCACGGTGAAATGAACCAGCGCTCGCTCCGCGTAATCAAACTGATCGGTGCCGACCCGGAAAATATAGGGTCGCCGCAATCGGTAAAGGATGTTTGCTGAACCCAAAAAAATTAGGCCAAAGTATATCAGCTTCAGTCGCCCGGACGCCGTGAGGCTAAGGGCGTGCCGACTGGTCGACGCTCGCGCGTGAACTAGCCTACGTCGCCTTATGGCCCATCGCGTCAGTTAGTCCGATGCAGCGGTTTGTGGCCATCCAGCCTGCGGTGGGCCATCCGTTGCCGGCGACAGCACTGGCAGGATCGTCGCCGGCGCACCAACTTCTTTGAAAGATGCCGCTGCAGAACATGGGGAGGGCGCCATGTCGACCGTCGCGAAGTTGCTTGCGCGGAAGAAACGGCTCCTGGCGCAACTGGAGAGCGATCCCGGGCCGAACGAGCGCGAGGAAATCGAAAGGATGCTCGCGCAGATCGAGACCGCACTGAGCTTGCTAGAACCGGGAGATGTCGTCGGTCGGAGTGACGAGTGATGCTTTTCCGTCGGTCAGAGTGCGCTCAGATCGTCCGGCACGTCCCCGAACTTCCGGATCAGCTTCGCGTCGCCGAAGTCCCCGGTCGCGGGGTCCCCGCTGCGGCTGAACGCTACGGCACCGGCGTGTCCAGGCTTGCGCGACAGCGCCTCGGCCCGCACGACCGCGGCATTGGCGCTGAAGCACTCCGTCGCCTCGCCGGCGGCCACGCCGTCGTCGGAGAAAACGAACGGTAGAGCGACGTAGTAGGTCACTTCAGCCATCTGCCTCGTCCTTGCGTTCCCGAGCCGGTGGGAGCCGTCCGCGGGCGTAGCCGGTAGACACCTTCGTCCGGAGCGCCTCGAGCTGTTGCTCCAGAAAGTCGTTCGCGACCAGGAGCGCCTTCACCGCTTCCCTCGCGTCGCCGCCGCAGGTGGCTATGGCCTGGTCCGCAGCGACGTCCAGGTCGGCGACCTTGGTTGTGGCTTCGGGGGCTGCGGACATGGCCCATTGTTCTCTATTTGTTCATATCAAGTCAAGGGTGCGGGCGGAGGCGGAGGGAATCGTCGGAAGATCGTATGTACGTGTCGGAACCGGGCCCACATGATCGTCTTGAATCCAGGCCACTACGTATCCGGAGTATCGAATTCATAGCCCCGCGCGCCAACTGGAAGGGTTTTCTACGTCTGTCCCTCGTCACCTGTCCGGTCGCGCTTTATCCCGCCACCTCGGAGAGCGAGAAGATCGGCTTCAACCAGCTCAACCGGGCGACCGGCCACCGGATCAAATACCTCAAGGTCGACGCCGACACCGGCGAGGAAGTCCCGAGCGAGGACATCGTCAAAGGCTACGAACTCGACAAGGGCCAGTATATCGAGGTGACGAAGGAGGAGCTCGAGGAGGTCGCGCTGGAGTCGACGCGGACCATCGAGATCGACGAGTTCGTCGACAAGGCGGATATCGACCCGCGCTACCTGATCCGCCCCTATTACCTGCGACCCGACGGCAAGGTCGGGCACGACGCCTTCGCCGTGATCCGGGAGACTATCCGCAAGATGGACAAGGTCGCGATCGGCCGCGTGGTGCTGACCAACCGCGAGCACATCATCGCCCTCGAGCCTCTCGACAAGGGCCTCGTCGGCACGCTGCTGCGCTACCCTTACGAGGTGCGATCCGAGCAGGAGTATTTCGACGAGATCCAGGACGTCAAAGTGACGAAGGACATGCTCGATCTCGCCAGGCACATCGTGAACCAGAAGGCGGGTCGGTTCGAGCCCGAGAAGTTCGAGGACCACTACGAAACCGCCTTGATCGACCTCATCAATAAGAAGCGCGCCGGCAAGCCGATCATGCCGAAGGAGCGTCCCGCTGCGACTAACGTCGTCGACTTGATGGAGGCGCTGCGCCGGAGCGTAGGGGGTGCTGCGGCAGAGACCAAGGCGCCCAAAAAGGCCGCCAAGAAGCCGAAGAAGGCGGCGGCAGGACAGCGCGAGATGCTGATGCCGATCGAGGGCAAGAAGCCAAAGGAGGGGGCCGCGAAGAAGCCGTCTTCCAGGCCGCAGCGGAAGTCGGCCTGACGCCATCGTAGGAGGGTCGCATGGATATGAAGGAAGCCTCGGCAATGACGGAAGCCTCCGGGCTGACGAACGCTCAAGGCGGCATCGAGCAGGCTTCGGAAGCCAGGCCGAGCAGCCCGGCGCAGCCGCGAGAATTTCGAAGACGCTCACCTCAATCGGAAATGGCGATGCGCTGGGCCGACCAGTTGCGCGAGGTGACCGTGAAGGCCCCGCTGCAGTCGCTCTTCGTCGCGTTTCTGCTCGGGGTCTGGGTGGCGCGCCGGCGCTAGGCGAGGCCAGCACGCTTCATGGCAAGGAAGCTCAAGACGTTTCAGACCTCGCTGGGCTTCTACGATCTGGCGATCGCGGCGCCGTCGATGAAAGCGGCGCTGGAAGCCTGGGGAGCGGGCAGCAACCTCTTTCACCAGGGCGCCGCCAAGGAGACAGACGATCCGGACATAGTCGCCGCGACGATGTCGAAACCGGGCGTGGTCCTCAAGCGTCCCGCCGGATCGAAGGGACGCTTCGCCGAGCACTCCGATCTCCCGTCCGACCTGGGGTCCGGCGAGAACGGAACGCAGCGTGAAAAGCGTCGGCCTAAGCCAGCGAAGCGAACCGCTCCCAAGATCAGCGAGCGGGAAGCCCAAAAGACCGCCGCCGATTTCGAGAAGGAGCAGAAGCGCCGCGAGGTCGATCGCCGGCGAGATGAGGCTGCCATGGCCAGGAGCGGGAGCGGCGGGAGAGGGCGGTCGCGAAGGCTCAGGCCGCTCTACATGATGCGAAGGCCGAGCACGACGCTAAAGCGGCCACCATCGAAGCAGAGCGCGCGGCTTTCGAAAAGCGAGCTGAGGAGGAGGAGGTCCGCTGGGAGAAGCGGAAGGAAAAGTTGGAAGCCGCCCTCCGGCAGGCGCGGGAATAGCGCCAGAGTGTCGCCTACGCTCACTGCGGTCTCCCAACTTGCTCATAAAAGCGATGAGCGGAACGGCCAACGTCGCCGAAGCATGCCCGAGTAGAACCATCGTCACGACAGCCTGCGTGAGCATCATGCGGACCTCCGCTGCGCGGCGGCCCAGGGCTGCTCGATCGAAGCGCTCCTTCGGTGCCGCCCGCAACATTGAGGAGGGCGGCTCGCTGACCATCATCGCGACCGCGCTGGTCGATACCGGCAGCCGCATGGACGAAGTCATCTTCGAAGAGTTCAAGGGCACCGGTAACTCGGAGCTGATCCTCGACCGCACTGGGGATAGTAAGAACCCGTTAAGGTCTCACCTGCACCCGCTTCTCCGGTATGGAGAGTTCGTCGTCGTTCAGGACGTCCTCCGGAGACGCATAGTGCGCTGCCGGACGGAAGAATGGATTGAGATTGCCGGTGTTCGTGTTGGCGTTGGTCATCGATGGCCTCCCTTTACGCTCCTTTCGTCGGGACGGGTTTCGGTGAGTTTGGGCGGCGGCGACCGCCGCCCGTGATGGTCTTTACTGCGTGTTGATCGCGATGCGCTTGACGCCCGCGCGCGGGTTCTCTGACTTCGGTAGCGAGATCGTCAGGACGCCGTTCTTGAACGAGGCCTCGGCCTTGTCCTCCGCGACGTCCTCGAGTGCGATCTGCCGCTGGAACGAGCCGTAGTAGCGCTCGGTGAAGTATCTGCCTTCGTCCTTGCGCTCGCTCTTCTTCTCGCCGCGGATGGTCAGCACCCCGTTCGCGATTTCGATCTGGACGTCGTTCTCCGTCATGCCGGGAAGCTCGGCGGAGATCGTGAGTGCCTTCTCGGTCTCGCTGAGCTCGATCTTTGGCCAGCTGAATTGCCCTTCCATATGCGGCGACAGGCTTGTGCCGCCGAAGCCGCGGAAGACGTCGTCGAACAGCCGGTTCATTTCGCGATGCAGCGTCATGAACGGATCGTGGGTGCCGCGCGCCGGCGCGAGCTCCTGGTTTCGCGACCAGGGAATGAGATCACGAACTGCCATGGTTTTTCTCCTTCGTTGCAGGGGTCAGGGAGCGCGGCCACGCTTGCGCGCGCCGCGTTCCGCTGTCGAACCTCGATCAGGCGTCAGGCCGCCTTCTTCTGCTCGATCTGCGAGGCGGGAGAGGCGCCGCCTCCGATCTGGATCCGGCGCGGCTTCATGGCTTCCGGCACCTCGCGGACGAGATCGATAATCAGCAGTCCGTCGCGGAAGGAGGCCTCCTTCACCTGAACGTAGTCGGCGAGGTTGAACGCACGCCGGAAAGGACGCGCGGCGATGCCCCGGTACAGGTATTCGCCGGCCGCTTCCTCGGGCTTCCTGCCCTCGATCGTGAGCGCGTTCTGCTCGGCCGTCACGGCGATGTCGTCGGCTCCGAAGCCGGCGACGGCGAGCGAGATCCGGTAGTGGTCCTCGCTGGTGCGTTCGATGTTGTACGGGGGATAGTGGTCTTCGCTCGCCTGGCGGAGCGTGCTGTCGACGAGATCGGCCAGATGGTCGAAGCCGATGGTGGAGCGCCACAGGGGCGCGAGGTCAAAGGTGGCCCTCATAACCAAGTCCTCCAAAGAGCAAGATGGATACAAGGAGCGCAAGGCAGGAGTCAGAGCGGGTCTGATACCCAGCCCGGCGCCCGCGCCGGGCCCGTGAAGGCGCCCGGCACACCGCTCTCGCGGCGAAAAATGATTTAGAAAAACGAGAAGTCGTTTCAATAGGCGGATCGAAAAAAATCTATGCGACGCTCGGTCGGTGCAGAGCTGTCGGCCATTGCGGCACCGCAAAAGCCGTTTGGGAATGATCGGCCAAGGATTTGGGCGTTCGACCGCCGCCGGAATCTTGACTCCGGTATCGCCCCGAATATTTTTGCGTCGGGAAATTCTCTTTCCCGCTTTTCTAAGCACCGAAGGACCGTGACGACCGTCAGGAGTGACGACGATGCTCGACGAAGACTTTGCCCGCATTCGTGCGCACCGCAACAACATCCACCGCTACCGACGCCTGCTTCGGACTAGGCTATCGGAGCTGGAACGTCAGTTCATCGAACGGCGCCTCGCCGAGGAGCAGACCGCGCTCGATGCTCTGGCTGCCGAATTCCCCGTCGCATTCGCGCTTCCGACAGGCCAGGATTCCGCAATGATGGGGGCGGAGCGATGAGTGACGATCCGCGGCAGCGAAAAGGTCATCGGACACTATCGCTTGCTGTTGGCGAGCGCCAAAACCGAAAGCGAGCGCGAACTCTATCGGAGCCGGATCGAGCGCGAGCAGCGGCTGCTGGACCAGCTTCAGGGCGTCCTTCCGGCTCGGTTCGCGGCGTGAGCGGGATGTCCTCTCATTGGCGGGTGTCGGACGGCGTTCCGCTCAGCGCGCTGCCCCGGTCCGCCTAGCGTCCGGAAGCGACAGCCGGTTCCGATTTAACTCGACTCCGGAACCCATCAAGCAACTACTTACGCTATCGCCGCACGGCCCTGTGGCATCTGTCGGTGACTGAGAGACCGATCGCGCTCCCGCCCCCTCAAATGTCAATCGGCCTGTAAATTTGACCCCTCATCGGCGTCCAATTTTGACCCCTTCGTGCGCCGCGGTTTGACGGTAGCGCTCGGCTCGTTGGAGCTGGCCGGGATAGCGGAGACGAGACGAGCGCGGGTGGCGTGATCGTCGTCGCGGCTTTTGAAGCGCCAGCTGTCATTGCCGGTCTCGACGATGTCACAGTGATGGGTCAACCGATCGAGCAGCGCGGTGGTCATTTTGGCGTCGCCGAACACGCTCGGCCATTCGCCGAAGGCGAGATTGGTGGTCACGATGACGGAGGCGCGCTCATAGAGCCGGCTGACGAGGTGGAAGAGAAGCTGGCCACCGGACTGGGCGAAGGGCAAATAGCCGAGTTCATCCAGCACAATGAAGTCCATCCGGGTCAGATGCTCGGCGAGCCGTCCTTGCCGTCCGTTGCGGGTCTCGGTCTCGAGGCGATTGACGAGGTCGACTACGTTGAAGAAGCGGCCGCGGGCACCGGATCGGATGCAGCTTCTGGCGATGGCAATGGCCAGGTGGGTTTTGCCTGTGCCGGTGCCGCCAACCAGCACGACGTTGCGTTGTTGGGCGATGAAGCCGCCGCCAGCAAGATCATTGACGAGTGTCTGATTGATCGGCGTGCCGTCGAACTGGAAGTCGGCGATGTCCTTGGCAAGCGGAAGCTTGGCAATGGTGAGCTGGTATTTGATCGACCTGGCTTGCTTCTCGTTGATCTCGGCGTTGAGCAGGTCGCCGACAATGCGCTGAGGTTCGTGCTGGCGCTTGACGGCAGTTGCCATGATCTCGTCGAAGGCAGCCTTCATGCCGTAGAGCTTGAGTTCGCCCATGAGGTCGAAGATTTGGGTTCGTTCCATCAGATGGTCCTCCGGAGGTTGTCGTAGCGGGCACAATCGGCGATCGGTGCATGACGGAGCGTCAGTGCGGCCGGCGTCATGATGTTGGCCGGTGGGGCGGGTTCACGTTGACGGGCCAGGATATTGAGAACGACATCGGCCGAATGGACGCTGTGACTGAGCGCTTCGGCACAGGCCGCTTCCACCGCGGGCAGACCGTCAGTCAGCACCGCGTTGAGGATGTCGACCATCTGTCGATTGCCGTCGTCGGTGCTGGCAAGCTTGCGCCGGATCCGCTCGATCGCGGCTGGCAGCACCCAGTCTTTGAAGGGAGCACCGTTGCGCAAGGCGCCGGGTTTGCGGGCGAGCACCGGCACATAATGCCAGGGGTCGTAGACGGTATCGCCGCGGCCAAAGGATCGCGGGTGCTCGGCAACGATGCGTCCATCCTGACGGATCACGATGCGATCGGCATAGGCTTGAACCTCGACCGGTCGCCCGACTGCGCTGGCTGCGACCGAGTACTTGTTGTTGTCGAAGCGCACCAGGCAGGTCTTCGAGACCGATGCCGTCACCGCATGGAAGCCGTCGAAGCGGCCGGCATAGGGAACGAGTTTGGGGCGTTCGGCTTCGAACACTTCCCAGATCGTCTGATCGACCAGCTCCGGATGGCGATGAACCTTGGCGTAGGCGATGCATTTGTCGAGCAGCCAGGCGTTTAACTCGTCGAGGTTTTTGAACCGCAGCCGCGGCGTGAAGAAGCGTTCCCTGACCAGCCCGACCTGGTTCTCGACCTGCCCCTTCTCCCAGCCCGACGCTGGCGTGCAGGCGACCGGATCGACCAGATAGTGGCTGCACATCTGCAGGAAGCGGCGATTGTAGAGACGCCCTTTACCGACGAAGATCGTCTCTACGGCGGTCTTCATGTTGTCGTAGATGCCGCGGGTGCAGGTGCCTTTGAACAGGGCGAACGCCCGGTCGTGGGCGTCGAACACCATCTCCTGCGTCTCCCGCGGATAGGCCCGCACGAACAGCATGCGGCTGTGACAGAGCCGGACATGGGCGGCCTTCACCATCACCGTGGTGCCGCTCAGCAAGACCACCTCGTGGCTCCAGTCGAACTGGTAGGCTTCGCCTGGGGCAAAGCTTAGCGGGACATAAGCAGCCGCGGTCGATTGCCCGCGTTCCTTGCTCCACCGCCTGGCGTAACGCCGCACCGCATCGTAGCCGCCGTCATAGCCACGGCTGCGCAGCTCTTCGAAGATCCGGATTAACGTCAGCTGTTCACGAGCCGGTTTGGCCGCGTTCGCCGCCAGCAGTCCGTCGAGCTCTACTGCCCATCGTCCCAGCTTTGGCCGCGGCTGCACTTGCCGCTCGTACTCGAAGGAGGTCTCTCCTGACCTCAGCACCTTCCGGACCGTGTTCCGCGACACCTTCAGGTCACGGGCAATCTCCTTGATCGTCTTGCCCTTGATGAAGTGCTCGCGCCGAATCCGCGCAATCGTCTCCACGATCAGCATCCTCGACCACCTGCTTCATTCCAAAGCAGGCAGCGCAACAGACCAACCTATAGGGGGTCAATTTTGGACGCCGATCCCCCGGCTTAGGGGGTCAATATTGCAGGCCGAATGACACCGTGGCCCTAGTGGTTCGACGCCTGGCAGGCGCGGCTCGCAAGCGTCGGCAGTTGCAGGAGCAGACCCACTGCCGCAAGAGCGGCCCCATAGGCACAGACGCCGAGCCAGGACAGGTGCGTGTACGCCCAGCTCGCCCCGAGGGAACCGAGCGAGCCGCCGATGAACATTGCCGTCATGAACACGGTATTCAACCTGCTCCGGGCCTCCGGACGAAGCGCGAAGATCAGATGTTGGTTCGATACAAGCGCAGCGTTCACGCCGATATCGAGGAGCACCACTCCTACGACCAATCCCGCGATCGCGTTCCAGCCCGCGAAAACAGCCCATGAGGAAAGCGAGATGGCGGCTGCGATCGCGACCACCACGTGTGGGCCACGTCTGTCGGCGACGCGTCCTGCGAGAGGAGCGGCGAAGATGCCGGACGCGCCGATGACGCCGAACAGACCTGCGATCTCGGGTCCAAGCCCGAAGGCGGGTTCCTGGAGATGAAGCGAAAGTATGGTCCAGAAGGCAATGAAGGAGGCGAACAGCATAGCTTGCGTCGCGGCGGCGAGACGAAGCTGTGGCTCCTCGACGAGCAAGTGGACGAGGGAGCGCAGCGCGGCGAGATATCCGATGTCTTGCGTCGCATGGTGCTGAGGCAGGATCGAACGGACCAACGCGGCAGCGCCAAGCGCCAAAGGAACGCCCAGCCAGAACATCTCGCGCCATCCGAAGTGCGATCCGACGAAGCCGGCGATCGTACGGCTGAGGAGAATGCCTCCCAGAATTCCGCTGACCACGGTGCCTACGGCGCTGCCCCTAGTCCGGTCGTCGGCGAGCGTCGCGGCGAAGGGGACGATCTGTTGGGCCACGGTCGCTGCCACGCCCAGTGTTAGCGACGCCGAGATCAGAGCAAGCGTAGACGGAGCGATTGCGGCAAACGCGAGAGCAGCAGACAGAACGAGGAATTGCGCCGCGATTAGGCGCCTTCTCTCCACAATGTCGCCTAATGGCACCAGAAAGAGAAGGCCGACGGCGTAACCGAATTGCGTGGCGGTGGGAATGAGGCCGATTGCGGTCGAGTCCGGATAGCTCGCTTCGATCAGGCCGAGGAGGGGCTGGTTGTAGTAGATATTTGCGACTGCGATCCCGGCGCAAACCGCCATCGCGAAGATGCGAGCGCGGGTGAGGCTGGGTGCCTGGCGGTCCGTCGTGACCGTTGAAGTCGACATGGCGGCAAAATCCTCTTTGCGCCGGCAACTTCTTTTTTCCGCGCCGGCTCATGACCTCGAACAGGATTGACAGTTAATTATCAATTGATAAATAACAAGGCGTGGCGGCGACTCCAATCTGCATATGGTTTTGGGCACGTGAGCACTAAGATCCTACGGAGCGATGTCATCCGCAGCCTCGCATTCGTCCTGAAGCGAGGCCCTTACCCACGCCTCTTACTCCGTGAACGAGCGGTCGTATTGGATTCCGTGAGCGTGGTTTGGACTGGCTCGTCGAGCAGCGATCTGGAAATCGTGCAAGCCGCGCATGAAACTCAAAAGAAGTCGCGCGGCGTCCCCTGATATGTCCTGGGTCTCGATGAAGGAACGGTGATGAAGTTCAGGTTTGTCTTCTTCGCGCTACTTGCGATCAGTGCGTTGGGCGGAACGGCGGCGCTTCTATATGCGTGGGAATCGCCTATTGCTCCGATCGATCCTCGATCGCATGTAACGCCAGATCGCGCATTGGCTCGTCGTGGCGCAAGTCTCGCTCTTCTCGGAGACTGCGCCACATGCCATACCGCGGCGGGCGGACTCCCATACGCCGGAGGGCTCGCGATGCCGACGCCCTTTGGAACGATCTACTCCACGAACATCACGCCGGATCCGGAGACGGGCATAGGTAGCTGGTCGGAGCAGGCTTTCATTCGCGCTCTACGGTCTGGCGTTGATCGCGAAGGGCGCCATCTCTATCCGGCGTTTCCCTACGAGCACTTCGCGCGCGTGACCGACGATGATGCCAAGGCGTTGTACGCCTTCTTCATGTCGATCGATCCGGTTAAGTCGCCGGCGCCGTCCAACGAACTTCCATTTCCTCTCAACGTCCGTCTCACTCTGGCCGGCTGGAAGCTTCTCTTTCTGCATCCAGCGCGTCTCGTCGCCGACCCGTCGAAGGACGAGAAATGGAATAGGGGAAAATATCTGGTTGACGGACTGGGCCATTGCGGAGCCTGCCATTCCCCTCGAAATCTCCTCGGAGCCGAGATGACATCCTCCGGCTTTTCCGGAGGCGAGGCCGAAGGCTGGCGCGCCTATGCGCTTGGCGGAACTTCGCCGGCACCGGCCGCGTGGGATGAAGCCGCCCTTGTGGATTATCTCGCGCATGGTTTCCATCCGCAACATGGCACCGCCCAGGGCCCCATGGCGAACGTGGTCGACAATCTGTCCCAGGTAGATCCGTCGGACGTGGGAGCGATGGCCTATTATCTCGCCTCTCTCGGAAAGGGGAAGGGGCGGGACGACGTCAAGAAGGTTGCTTCCGGGCCGGGCCGCCTGCCGCAGGCGGCCGGCATGCAGGCGGCTACACCTGCCATCCCGCCCGAGGCTGGCGGCGCGATCTACATCACCGTCTGCGCTTCGTGTCACGAAGGCGACAGACCAGTGCCGTTGGGGGGCTTGAGACTCGATCTCTCCACCGCGCTCGCCGATGCGACGCCAGCCAACCTGGTTAACCTCGTGATACGGGGAATCCCGGCGGCCGCCGGCGCTTCCGCGCGCCCAATCATGCCCGGTTTCGGTGAAGTTCTCGACGACCGACAGATCTCGGATCTTGCGAATTATCTGCGCACCCGACTTGCGGGAAGGCAGCGGTGGGACGGGCTGGAAAAAGCGGTCGCGGAAGCAAGAGGCGGACAATGAGGGCTATCGGTCAAGGATTAAGGAGGCTCGGCGCAACATTATGACAACTCTGATAGTCAACGGTGAGAGCAGAACGATCAAAGCAAGCGCCGATACGCCGCTGCTCTACGTCCTCAGGGACGAACTCGGTCTTAACGCCGCAAAGTTCGGTTGCGGATTAGGCCAGTGCGGTGCCTGCACCGTCATCGTCGACGGCAAGGCGATATTCTCTTGCGTGACGCCGGTGATGGTTCTGGAGGGACGTAAGGTGACAACGCTTGAGGGGATCGGGAGCCAGGACGCACCTGGTCCGATGCAACGCGTTTTCATCGAGGAACAGGCCGCACAATGCGGCTACTGCATCCCGGGCATGATGATGCGAGCCCAAGCGCTACTCGATCGCGATCCGCATGCCTCCGACGAGTCGATCAAGGCGGAACTGCAGCCCCATCTCTGCCGATGCGGGACGCACATGCGCATTCTGCGAGCGGTGCGAAGAGCCGCGGATGAATTGCGATCGAAAACTACTGTCGAAGTAAGGACAAGGCGATGACGAGAACGGTTTCGCGTCGCAGTGTCCTGGCCGGCGCCCTCGTCGTCGCCTTCCAAATATCCCGGTCGCATGCACAGACCGAAACCGGTACGGGGGGAGGTCCCTCGAAGCTTGGTTTACCGGGAAGCCTGGACGATACTCCGAGAATCGACGCCTGGATCCGCATCGACGCTTCAGGCGCGGCCACGATTCTTACCGGAAAGGCCGAACTCGGCCAGGGTCTCAAGACGGCGCTCTTGCAGATCGCTGCCGAAGAACTCAAGCTCCCGTTGAGCAGGCTTTCTCTGATCACGGCCGACACGGGGCGAACGCCGAACGAAGGCTACACGGCCGCCAGCCACTCGATGCAGGATTCCGGCACCGCGATCCGGCATGCGGCAGCCCAGGCGCGCGAACTGCTCCGCGAAGAGGCGGCCCGAAGGCTCGATGTACCTGCCGCCTCGCTGCGGGTGCATGGCGGCGAGGTGTCGGGCGAGGACGGTAGGCGCCTCGGCTTCGGCGAATTGGTGCGCGATCAGCTGCTGGCTGTCGACGCCGGTCAGATATCGCATCTGACCCCTCCCTCAGACTTCACCGTCATGAACCGGCCGGTTCCGCGAATCGACCTTCCGGCCAAGGTGACGGGGGGAGCGGCCTACGTCCAGGATCTTCGCCCGGAGGGGATGCTGCACGGTCGCGTCGTTCGCCCGCCGAGCTATGGCGCAACGCTCCGGGACTGCGATGTGGCGCGTATCGAGCGGATGAGCGGGATCGTCAAGGTCGTGCGAGACGGAAACTTCCTTGGTGTCGTCGCGGAGAGCGAATGGACCGCGGTCCAGGCGATGCGAAACTTGGCGGCCTCCACGACGTGGATCGAGCAACAGGAACTGCCCGACGAGAAAGATCTGCCGACCGCGCTGATGAATCTCCCGTCGCGCGACACGACGATTCGTGACAGCGGAAATCCAGGTAAGCCGGGCATCACGGTCGATGGCACCTTCAGCAGGCCCTATCTCACCCACGGATCGATCGGACCTGCGTGCGCTCTTGCGACGTTCGAGGAGGGAAAGCTCACGGTTTGGACCCATACCCAAGGCGTGTTCTTCCTCCGCGATGCGATCGCCGGCATGTTGAAAATGCGGACCGAAGATGTGCGCTGCGTGCACGCCGAAGGCGCGGGGTGCTACGGCCAGAACGGCGCAGATGACGTCGCGGCCGACGCCGCTATGCTTGCTCTCACTGTCCCAGGCCGACCGGTCAGGATCCAACTGATGCGCGAGCAGGAGCACGCGTGGGATCCGTTCGGGCCCGGCATGGTGGTCAAGCTCAAGGCCACGGTCGGAGCCGACGGCGCGATCGCCGATTGGCACCACGAAGTTTGGAGCCAGTCGCACATGATGCGGCCAGGTCCGCCCGGGACATTGATCGCTGCGCGTCTGAAGGCAAACGCCTTCCCGCCGGCGCCTCCTGTCGCCCTCGCGCAGCCCGAGGGAGGCGGCGACCGGAACGCGATTCCGCTCTACGCGATCGAGAACTGCAAGGTGATCAGCCACTTTCTTCCCGACATGCCCTTGCGCGGCTCGTCGATGCGTTCATTGGGCGGCTATCTGAATGTGTTCTCGATCGAGAGCGTGCTCGACGAATTGGCAGTCCGTTCGGGGCAGGATCCCGTTGCGTTTCGACTCCGGCACATGGAAGATCCGCGCGCACGGTCCGTCATCGAAACGGCAGCTTCGCGCTTCGGGTGGAGCGGACGGAAAAAACTTTCCGGAAGCACCGGATTCGGGTTCGGCTTCGCCAGGTACAAGAATCTCGAAGCCTGGTGCGCGGTGGCGGTCGAGGTCGAACTCATCCGCTCGAGCGGCGCGGTTCGCGTTCGTCGGGTCGTGGCAGCCGTGGACACCGGGCAGATCGTGAATCCGGACGGCGTCCGCAATCAGATCGAAGGCGGCATCCTGCAGGCGACAAGCTGGACGCTCTTCGAGCAGGTCAGATTCGATCGCACCCGTATCACATCCGTGGATTGGTCGTCCTATCCGATCATGCGATTCGACAGCGTCCCAGAGAGCGTCGAAGTCCATCTGGTGGATCGCCCGGGCGACGGCTTCTACGGCGTCGCCGAGGCCGCGCAAGGTCCGACGGGGGCTGCGCTGACGAATGCCATCAGGGATGCTTCGGGCGTCAGGTTCTCTCAACTTCCGATCACGTCGGCGCGGATAAGAAAAGCGATTGGTGCGTGATTGGAACGCGAGGCCAGCTCGACACGACCGGAGGTGACCCGCTTGGCACCAGCCGCGCGGGCCGAATTAAGCGCGCCAGGTCGGGCCATGTCTAGGATCTATTCATCTTTCGCGTCGCGATCTCACGGCGGCGCTATGGAGATCTGGAACGCCCAGCGACTGCGAGTTTGCAGTGTCGAGTTCACAATTTCGCCGGCAGAACGGAGCGGATGCCGCCAAGGAACGTCGTCACCTTCGCGTCAATGATCGAATTGACGTCGGCTTCCAGCGGCATGGAATAGATGAACTGACGCACTCCAAGATAGAAGATCGCCGCATGAAGTCCCCATACCATCTCGATCTCGAGGACGGTGGTCGGCACCTCTCGGGTGGACGGACGTCCGTATTCGAACCGGATTTCCTCTATCACCCTTTCGAATGCGCGTTCGCGGAGCATCTTCAGGTAGCGGGCGTTCAATCCGAGATCCTTCAGTCCCGCGAACATGAACAGGCGGATCCATTCGTACGTGAGAATGACTTCGGCATACTCGCGGTAAAACCGGGTCAGCCTCATCTTGAGGGGAACGGAACGGTCGGCAATGACCTTTTCCCATGACGGCTTCCAGCGCCCGACAAAGACCTCCTGGTAGACTCGTTCGATGAGGGCTTCCTTGCTGGGGAAGTATCGGTAGAGCAGGGGCTGTGTGATCCGCAGTCGCTTGGCGAGCTCGCGGGTCTGCCCCTCGAACCCATGCTCGGCGAAGAAGGAGACCGCCTCGCGTGCGATGATCGCCTCGCGCTCGGACGGGTCTAGCCGCTGCTGCTCTCGGACGGGTGTTTTGGGACGAGCACCGATGGATTTCTTCACATTTGCTTCTTCGGCTGGAGTGCCATTTTCCATAGTCATACACCGTACTCCCAATTCGCCCGGGCCGCCAAAACCGATCACCTTATATTTATCAAACGATAAATAATCGTTGACTCCCGTCAATGCCGCCGCAATAATTGATCAAACGATAAATAACGATCTGACGACCGTCCGATTGCATTGAAGGGAGGCCGCCTATGACCAACGATCGCAGCACAAGCAAAGCGCAGCCGAGAGCGCTTGTGATCGGTGGCTCCATGGCTGGATTGTTCGCGGCGTTGCTCCTGCGACGGGAAGGCTGGAGTGTCGACATATACGAACGCATCGGTGCCGAACTCGCCGGCCGAGGCGCGGGGATCGTTACGCACCGCGAATTGTTCGACGTGTTGGGACGGACCGGCATAGACACCGAAGCGGCCGCCGTTGGAGTAGCCGTCCCGGGCCGGCGGGTGCTCGACCGCAGCGGACGCATCGAGGGCGAACTCGGGCTGCGTCAGGTACTTACGTCGTGGGGTCATCTCTACGGGCTTTTGAGGGCGGCCTTTCCGACTGAGAACTACCATCACGGCAGGAACCTAGTGGTTCATCACAGTGATTTTGACGTTTTGATACCGAGCCATTCGAGGATCGGCAAGCTTTCCGGTGGCACGAGGATTTCGATGCTTCTGGGGACGCCGGGTTGACGTCGGATGAAGCCGTTTCGTTCGAGGGTGACGATCATCTGATGGACCGAAGGCGGGCTGACGCGGAAGTGGCGCTGGATGTCGGCTTCGGCGGGGGGACGTCCGAACATATGGGCGTAGGTATGGATGAAGGCCAGGTAATAACCCTGCTTCTCGGTGAAGCGCGCGCCTGATTTTTGACTCATCGTTGGATTCGTCCCGGCCTCCGACAAGGAGGCAAAGCATGAATGTACGTTATCGGGTCGAATTGAGCCAAGCCGAGCGCGACGAACTGACGGCGATGCTCGGCGGCGGCAAGCACGCCGCCCGCAAGCTTAAGCGGGCGCAGATTTTGCTGGCGGCCGATGGAGGCTGCCGCGACGAGGAGATTGCCCGGACCGTGAGTGTCAGCCTCTCCACCGTCGGCCGGACCAGGCGCCGCTTCGTGGAAGGCAATATGGAGCGGGCCCTGAGCGAGGAGCCGCGTCCGGGCGCTGAGCGCAAGCTGACCGGCAAGGAGGAAGCCCTGCTGGTGGCGACCGCATGCGCCAAGCCGCCCGCTGGCTGCAAACGCTGGACGCTGACGCTGCTGGCCGACACGATGGTCAAGCTCACCGATCACAACAGCCTGTCGGGCGAGACCGTGCGTCGCCGGCTGGCCGAGAACGACCTCAAGCCGTGGCGCAGGGACATGTGGTGCATTCCCCATGTCGACGGCGAATACGTTGCCCGCATGGAGGACGTGCTCGACCTCTACGCCGAGACGCAGAATCCCGCCCGGCCGCTGGTCTGCTTCGACGAGACCCCCATCCAGCTGATCGGCGAGGTGCGCCAGCCGGTCCCGGCCCAACCGGGACAGCGCGAGCGCTACGATTACGAGTATCGCCGCAACGGCACCGCCAATCTCTTCGTCACCTTCGATCCACATCGGGGCTGGCGCAACGTCAAGGTCACCGACCGCCGCGCCGCCGTGGACTACGCCCACTGCATGCGTGATCTCGTCGACGTCCATTATCCCGACGCCGCCTGCATCCGTGTCGTGCAGGACAATTTGTCGATCCACAAGCCTGGGGCGCTGTATGAGGCCTTCGCGCCCGCCGAGGCCCGGCGCATCCTGCGCCGCCTCGAATTCCACTTCACCCCGAAGCACGCCAGTTGGCTCAATATGGTCGAGTGCGAGATCAGCGTGCTACAGCGTCAGTGTCTCGGCCGCCGCATCGACGATCCCAAAAGGCTCCGAAACGAGATCGCAGCATGGCAAAAGAGGCGGAATAAAACCCGAGCCCGCATCAAATGGATGTTCACAACAGAAAAAGCCCGCACCAAACTCGGCCGCGCCTATCCAGCCACCGCCAAAGAGTCATAATCACTGTGATGAACCACTAGTGGCAGTGACCGAAGTGGGGGATCGGGTAACGGCGCGCTTCTCCGACGGCTCCGAGGCTTCCGGGGATCTGTTGATCGGCGCCGACGGCATTTTTTCGTCCGTCAGGTCCCAGCTCGCTGCGGAAGTCCGCCCCGGATACGCAGGCTACATCGCCTGGCGAGGCCTGGTCGATGAACGGGAATTGTCCCCGAGGACCCGCGCGGAATTGTGCGACTGGTTCGGTTTCAGCCTCCCGCCGGGGGAGCAGATGCTCGGCTATCCCGTAGCCGGGGTGAACGAAGAGATGGGCGTCGGCGAGCGGCGCTACAACTTCGTTTGGTACCGCCCGGCCGATGCTGATCTCGGACTGGCCGATCTCCTGACAGACATCGACGGCGTTCGCCACGAACTATCCATTCCGCCGACCCGGATTCGTCCGGAGGTGATCGCCTCGATGCGGCGAGACGCCGAGCGATTGCTGGCGCCGCAATTCGCCGAGGTCGTTCGCCTCACGCGTCAGCCGTTCATACAGGCGATCCTGGACCTCGAGACGCCGCGAATGGCGCTCGGACCCCGAACGGTGATCCTGGGCGATGCCGCCTTCGTGGCCCGACCGCACGTCGGAATGGGGGTGACGAAAGCTGCGGGAGACGCAGCCGCCCTCGTCGACGCGCTGCGGGACCATCCAGGAAATCTCTCAGCCGCGCTGGCGAAATTCGAATCGGTGCGGCTCCCGTTCGGCTCGGCGGTCGTTCGTCGGGCGCGCGATCTCGGCGCCTACATGCAGGCCCAGATCGCGACCGCAGAAGAGCGGAGGATGGCGGAACGTCATCGCAGTCCCGAGGCGGTGATGGCTGAGACCGCCGTCACCACAGGAATCGCCGCGTGACAAAGTTCAAGAATTCAGAAAGGGAGGACGACCAACCAATGGATCTGCAAGCCATCCAGAACAATCCGGCGTTCCGACAGCTCGCCAGCGAGCGGGCACGCCTCGGCGTCGGTATGTCGGTCGTCATGGCGGCCACATACTTCGCCTACATCCTGACCATAGCGTTCCGGCCGGGCCTGTTAGGCCATCCGCTCTGGAACGGCACTGTCATCACCTGGGGGGTGCTGATCGGAGTCGGTCTGATCGCCTTGGGCTTCTTGCTCACGGCCCTCTACGTCCGACGGGCCAATTCCCGCTTTGATCGCCTCAATCAACTTCTGCGGGAGAATATCCGATGATTGTACGCCCTGTTTACGCGGCTTTCGTCGCTGTCGCATCCGTGGTCATTTCAAGTCCCGCCGCGGCCGATGCGCTGGCATCCACGACGGGCGCGCGTCAATCGCTGAATGCGACCGCGATCGCCATGTTTCTCGGCTTCGTCGCCGTCAGTCTAGGCATCACGTGGTGGGCCGCCAGACGAGGTACGAACACCGCAAGGGACTTCTACGCCGCCGGTGCCGGCCTGAAGGGGGTCCATAACGGACTCGCGATCGCAGGCGACTACACGTCTGCGGCGACCTTCCTGGGTGTTACGGCGCTCGTTTATACGTCGGGCTATGACGGCATGATCTACGCCATAGGCTTTCTCGTCGGCTTTCCCATGATCTTGTTCCTGATCGCGGAGCCGCTGCGTAACCTCGGCCGCTATACGTTCGCCGACGTCGCGGCGTATCGCCTTTCCGAGGTGCCGGTGAGGGCGGTCGCCGGCGTCAACACCCTTGTCATCGTGGTCTTCTACCTGATCGCTCAGTTGGTCGGAGCCGGGAAGCTCATCCAGCTACTGTTCGGGCTCCCTTACATCTACGCAGTCGGCATCGTGGGCGTACTGATGATGGTCTACGTGACCTTCGGAGGAATGCTCGCGACGACCTGGGTGCAGATCATCAAAGCTGTCCTGTTGATGTCGGGATCGGTATTGATGTCAATTCTGATTCTCAGTCACTTTGGTTTCAGCCTAGAGGCGCTCTTCCGGGAGGCCGTAGCACTGCACCCGAAGGCCAGCGGGATCATGGCTCCTGGCGGTCTCGTCAAGGATCCGGTGTCTGCAATTTCCCTCGGATTGGCCCTGATCTTCGGCACGGCCGGTCTACCGCATATCCTTATGCGCTTCTTCACGGTGAGCGACGCCCGTCAAGCTCGAACTTCGGTTCTAGTTGCGACCGGATTTATCTCCGTCTTCTACAGTCTGCTTTTCGTGCTCGGCTTCGGCGCCATCGCGATCGTTTCGACGGATCCGCAGTTCCGTGATCCGTCGGGTGGCTTGTTGGGTGGCGTCAACATGGTGGCCCTCCATCTGGCGGACGCCGTCGGCGGGTCGCTGCTGCTCGGGTTCATCTCCGCAGTGGCATTCGCGACCATCCTAGCGGTCGTGTCGGGATTGACGCTCGCGGGCGCTTCAGCCGTCAGCCATGATCTCTATGCACGCGTCATCCGCAGAGGGCGCGCGAAGGAGCGCGAGGAAGTGCTCGTCTCAAAGGCCGCCGCGGTCGCTATCAGCGTTCTTTCGATGGCACTGGGCGTCCTGTTCGAGAACCAGAACATTGCGTTCATGGTGGGGCTGGTCTTCGCGATCGCCGCGAGCGCCAACTTCCCGGTTATCCTTCTTTCGATCGTCTGGCCAAACCTCACGACACGGGGAGCGGTGACCGGTTCGCTCGCCGGTCTGTTGGCATCGGTCGGGCTGGTCGCTCTCAGCCCCGGCGTGTGGACCGCCACATTCAAGCTCGGTGCGGCACCGTTCCCCTATGACAACCCGGCGCTCGTTTCTGTTCCGCTGGCCTTCGTGGTGTCTTGGGTCGTGTCGATGCTGGACCGCAGCGCAGCTGCGGCATCGGTCCGCGCATCGTATGGAGCGCAGCACGTTCGGGCCCAGACGGGCCTGGCCGTCGAATGACGGTTCATCGCTAAACAACGGAGGTGCGATAATGGAAACCACTTTGGCCAAAACGGGCAGGGTCGCTTGGTCCGATGCGATTCAGAAGGAATTCGACACCAATCAGTTCAACGGGCGGGTAGGGACCCGCCTCCTATCGGAAACCGAGCGCGTGCGTGTCTGGGAAATACGACTTGCGCCGGGCGAACGCATCGGCTTTCACCGTCATGTGCTTGATTATTTCTGGACTGCAGTCACGCCGGGGCGGGCGCGGTCATATGCGGAGGACGGAACGATCGTCGAAGCAGTTTACTCGGCCGGTGAGACGCGTCACTTCGTCTACGGAAAGGGCGAGTACAAGATCCACGACCTCAAGAACGTCGGAGATGCGGACTTGTGGTTCACCACCGTCGAATTTCTTGACAGCGCGAACGTGCCGCTGGAAATCGGGACGAAGAATTCGTGAAATGACAGCGGACGGCAGCGAGAGGCGTTCGGTCCGTAAGCCCGCTACGGGTTGCCAAACTGTCGGCGCCGTTGGCCATGTGCGTCGACATAAACCGCGTCTAGAAAGACAGGCGAGCTTTAAGGTGTATCTTCTTCCCAGCCTTGGAGCCGTCCGGTGTCCGAGGCGTCGTTTCTGCCGACGACAGTGCGTACGGGCCTCACTAACGCGCCGAAAGCACATGCCCGCGGCGCATTCCGCTATGTGAGTACAGGAGTGGGTCCAGCACCAAGCCGTCGGTTTAGCATTGCGCGCTCAGTCGGCGGGGGATCGCTTTGGATCGACGGACACGTCCGCCAGTTCGGCCCGCGCAAGCCTAACGGCGCCAGGGAGCGAATCCGGAGACGCGTTACGGTGTTTATGTAGGTGCCAACAAGGCGACCGTCGTGATCGAGGTCGTCGACCACCTTGTTGCTGTCGGTCAACGACAGAGTGATGCTTCCATCCCTTGCCGCAAACGGTGCGAGCCCGTGCGAATAGCTCCTGAATCTCCTCATACCTGATCCGATGCCGCACGCCGGTGATACAGGTTGGATCTAGATGCCATGAAGCGCGCGTGGTCGACGGCCTCCAGACGGAGCTGGTCGCTCCCGGAGCAGGTCGACGGCAGGCGCTGGAGCGCTGGACGACGGTGTCGTTAGTCTAGCGACTGGTCGCCACGGAGCGTGGCCTGCAAGTTCCCGATCGGAATCATCGCGCATGGGTGGGCGGGCGAATTTGCCTCTGGGAAACTAACCGACCTAGACGCCAAGCTTATGGCCCAAGAACGCCCCAGATCAAGGACTCTACCATGAGCCGGATGGGTCAGTGCTGTATCAAGACAGGCGTCGCATCCGGCTCTCGATCTTAGCCAGCCATTTCTGTCTTTGCTCACGCGAGCGCGATTTGACACTTGTCAGATTGATCCACTTCCTGTTGCGCACGCCGATTTTCCAAAAAGTGCCGGTTAGCAATGCGTGCTTCACTGCGTTGCCGAACAATAGTCGGTAGATCAGCGATGGAGTGTTCATCGTCGTGACAACTGTCACACCACGGAGGGCCTCGAGCCGGCTGACCATCCCCCCGTTCTTTCCATCGGTTTGATTGTAAGCGATACCCGGGAAGATCACCTTGTCGAGAAACCCTTTCATCATGGCAGGCATAAGCTCCCACCAGATCGGAAAAATAAACACAATGTGCTCCGCCTGCTCGATGCGCTCTTTGTAGTCGCCGACCTGCGGATCAAGCAGCTTTGCAGCGTCGTCGGGTCTCGTCCGGGCCATTCCAAAGGCTTTGAGGTCCTTGGGCCGCATAACCGGATCAAATTTGTCCTGATCGAGGTTGATGACATCGCAGCCGTGACCGCCAGCGAGGAGGCCCCTCTGAACGGCGTCCAGGATAGCGACGCAGAAACTGCCCTCATAAGGATGATTGAATATTATGATTACTCTCACAGCTTTCTTTCGTATGCTCGGACGTTCTTCGACATCCGAGGCGACGGCAGTGCTAGAGCCGGCTTGCCCCCATTTTGGGAATACAGCTTCCCCGGATTTGTAGTGCTCGAGCCTGGGACAGACGAACCGCACGCACGTCATGCGCTAATGTTACCCCGATGATCGACGGCCGTAGCGGCCGGCTAGCGGTTCGCGGTAATGCCGATGTTTGTCAGATAAGTTTCCAGCGCCCCGGCATCGCGGGAGGCTACCACGGCGCCGATGTAGCCATCGGGACGCACCAGCAACCAATCACCTGCCGCCAGTGCGTAAGTCTCGCGGAAATGGCCACCCTGGTCGCGAAGATCTCCACGCGGGCCGATCGTGTGAATATGCAAGCCCTGCCGAGATGGTATGGCTGGATCATCGACTTCATAACCCAGCAACGTAAAATGCGTGCCCTTGAAAAGATCGAACAGACGTGTGGGCCGGCCGGCGGCACCGGTGATCGGCGCGTCCGGCGCGCGGTCACCAGCGATCACGATTGCATCTGTCCTAGCCGCATCCAGCGACATCGGCGAATCCCGATAGCTGAGCTCGAGTTGATGTACCTCGCGCCCGCGGCGCATGTCGCCCTGCTTGGCCCTTTCCAGCAGATTGGTGGCAAGACCCAGCATCCCAGCGGCGATCGGTCGGCGTTCTGCCTCGTAGCTTTCGAGCAGCGAGTCAGGTGCGCCGGACAAGACGCCATCCAGCTTCCATCCGAGATTATGGGCGTCCTGTACGCTGGTGTTCAGCCCCTGTCCGCCGGTCGGTGGATGAATGTGGGCAGCGTCGCCGACGAGGAGGACGCGGCCGACGCGGTAGCGGTCTGCGCCGGGCGTCCGCCCGATCGACGTCGTCATGCATGCTCGGGTATAGCGTCCACGCGGTATCGACTGCCCGCCTCTCCGACATCGACAAATCTCCAGCACGGCCGGATTCTCCGGAGGCAACTCTTCCTCGTCGCCGATGTCTCCATGTTTTCCTGGTGGCCGCCGCGTTGGGAACGTCCCGCCCTCGTACAGGATTGGCTTGCGCTGGAGCACGAACATGAACAGCCCCGATCATGATGCCCTGTTTCGCGCGATCGTCGACGCGCGACGAATTCGATGACCGGCCCGGCCCACCGGATCCCGGAGAGACCTTGCGCCGGCTCCGGGCTGTCCTTGACGGCGACGAATTAGTGCATGCGCTCGACCGCCTGAATCGTCAGCCGGTGTCGCGGCTCGGACGCTAGAGGCGGCGCCGGTCGATGACGGATGTCCTCCGGCTATATCTTCTGTTTTGCGGAACAAAGTTCCTCTGTCCAGATTTGTACCGAGTTCAGGATCCCGGGCATCCGTGCTGACGCGCAAGGGGGAAGTTTGGACCAGCCGTCCATCTTGGTCGTCGAGGACGACTATCAGTTGCAGGGGATCGCCTCGGCGAGGGGGATTCCTCGTCAACACCGTGGCGACGCGGAGGAGGCCTTGACGCTGTTCACCGGCAATCCCGGCGCGCACCGCGCCCTGGTCGCCGACATCAATCTTCGCGGCCGGCTGAGCGGATGGGATGCGGCGCGGCGGCTCAGGGAGATCGTCCCCTACCTCCCAGTTCCCTACATGACCGGAGCGGCCGGCGAGCAATGGCCCTCGCAGCGTGTACCAGGCTCGATTCTGGCGAAACCGTTCGCGCCGGCGCAACAGGTCGCCGCGGTATCGCAATTGCTGATCGTACGCGATACCCACCACGCGGGAGGGCCGAGGTGACGTCCGCATCGGTCCTGCTCGTCGACGATGAGGCCCTCATCCGGATGATGGTCGCCGACATGGTTGAGGAGCTCGGCCACCGTGTGGCGGCCGAAGCAGGGACGCTGGAGGCGGCCATTGCAGCGGCCCGCGACAGCACGTTCGACGTCGCGCTGCTCGACGTCAATTTGGAAGGGCTCGCCGTGACGCCCGTTGCACGGATCGTCCACGAACGCGGGCTGCCTTTCATCTTCGCGAGCGGGTATGGAGTCGCCGGCATCCCGGAAGAATTCCGGGAGCGGCCGGTGCTTCAGAAGCCTTTCGCCACCGATGCGCTGAAGCGGCAACTGGATGCCATCCTCGATCGATGAGCGAGGCGCGCCGAGTGTCGGCTCGATGTTTCCGGACGGACATTCCTCTTCAGAAGGCTCCGAGATGCGGCGAGAGGCGAGAGCAGCAAACCCAGGCCGCGGAAGAGCGATGGTCCTGAACCCGTCGCCGCCGCGTCGTTGCCTCTGCGTCCATGTTTTCGATCCCTTCGGTAGATGTGGAAGCGGGCATTGTGGCGGACGGCGCGGTATGATGTGCGAACTGGCTCTCACGTCTTGCGCGGACTAGTAGATCCGCGGGACCGCGACGATTGCGGACGCTGGGGGACGCCTCGCAGCGTCTCCCGCTGGCGGCAGAGTTCGTCGAGCTTCGCCCGCATGCGCTGCAGCAACCGGATTTCGCGCTCCTGCGCGCGGATCTGCCCGCGCAGGCGGGTGATCTCGTTTCGGATCAGGTCGAGTTCCATAGCGAGCTGAGATCGTCCGGCACCGCGCGTCAAGATCATGCGGCACAGGTCCTTCCGCCAAGCATTCTGATCGTTGAAATCGCCGACTACACCATCCGATGTGGCGCAGATTGCGCCGCACGGATCGTTCAACTCTGCAAAAAGGAAGCCGCCAGGAATCGAGCCTATAAGGCGGAACAACACTGTGGCCTCGAAATTAAGCCCCCATGGGAGCTGTAAAGGACATCCGCAAGCAGGCTGAGGTGGCCGAAAAGGCAGCCGCACGCGCTGCTGATGCCTTTGTGGCAAATCAGATGAAGACCTTGGCCGAAGCATTCCGGGCCCAGGCCGAGACCATGAAAAAGAACAAAAAGAAGAAGAAGAAATGAGTTTCACCGTCAAAGCCATGTGCAGGCACGGCGAGCTGGCGCACCGGAGGAAGACCGTCGAAGCGGCCCTTACGAAAGCCAAGGAGCTTGCCAAGATAGGCTGTTACGACGTCCATATCATCACCCCAGAAGGCCGGGACTACGCCTCGTCCGAGTTCGGAGACCTTCCACGATCGGCCGTCGCATGGCTACCTATTCAGAAAACCAACACCCACCCGTGAGCTGGGCCTCGACAGAAGCAACGACATGTGTCGATGGATTTTTCCTGAACGTCCGCCGGCTACTTGATGCACTGCCACTTGTCGAAAGGCTGGGCGAGGGTATCCTGGCGACGGCGCCGCTTAGGCTTGGGGATCATTGATTGCGCTGACGCCGTGGGGGCAGAGGCTCGCTCGCGGTAGGCCGCCGTTGAAGAAGTCTTGCAAGTTCGTGACTTCGGCCAGATACTTGGTTGAGATCCTTGGCCACCAGCAATCCGAGGAGGACGATCATGGTAATCCAGATCGTGATGGATCGCAGCGGCGACAGCCGACATCATTTCAATGCCGACGACGCACAAGATCTGGCAAGAGCGGAGCAGCGGTTCTACGAGCTCACCAATGCCGGCTTTGCCGCGTCGGTCCGTTCGGGTCCAGGTCAGGTCTCGCAGATCCGATCGTTCGACCCAACTGTGAAGGAAACCGTCTTCTTCCCCAGATTGGACGGTGGATAACCGAGACGGTCATGTTCGGATTTCGACCTTCGCGGGGCGGCCGCTCCCGAATGAAGGCGGCGAGAGCGCTCTTCATCCGGCACGGCGCCGAGGGCACGCCGGAGGGCCGGTCGCTGCAACTCTTGCGGGAATGGATGTCGCCAGCCCAGCGTGAACAGTTCGCCAGGAAGGGCTACTTTGAGGTGATCGGGAGCGACAGCGGCATTCGATACAGGATCCACGCCGGGGCCTCGGTCAACGTGTGCGAGATCGACGAGAGAGGTCGCATACAGGTGGGGTTGTGTTTCATGCCGATCGGCGCTCTGCCGATCGGAGACGTCATACTCGCCCAAAAGATCGCGCTGGAAACATGCGAGGGTGAGGTTCGCGCTGTGGCCCGGAAGTTCGCACCTAACGGTTTCCATTTCAGGCAAGCACGGCCTCTCGGGTAAGCCTAACCTCGCCTAGACCGCAACGGAGCCGTTCTAGCTAGGCTCCTTTCTGCGGCGCCTTGGCCGCTAGCTTCTTGCCGCCGCTTGGCCGTGACGAGGGTCGCTATGCGGCCTAAATTCAGCCGACGCGGTGGATTCATTTTGATCCGGCCCGAATTCAGAGCCGCCGATAGAAGCACGATTTAATTCTGGCCGGCATGCGGTGGCAAGGGCGGATGGGGTCGAGCCAAACCTATCGTGCCCGGCGGCGCTTCCGTGCTGGCGCTGCGAGGGTCGACATTGTGCAAGATCGTCAAAAACGCTGTGACAACTGCAATAACGAAAGCTGCAGCAAAGATAGCTAATACTGTACGGTGAGTATTCATCGCTGACCCTTCTGCACCCCTAACTGATGAGCTGCCGCGGCAACTGAATTGTTCTCGCCCCTTTATGCTTAAGGCGATATTCGCTGTGTAGGGCGAACGCGCCTTCGGTGTGCTCATCCTTGAACAGGGCGTCCGCCATATCATCAAAGCCGATGCAGCAAGCAGACGGTCGAACGTGCTTGCGCCGACAATAAGCACCATGCCTGCGAGGTGCATGTGAGCAGACATTTCGCTGGTCAATTGGGTGGCGGCTAAGGGCCACCGCCTGCCGCTGCTCACTGGCACTTCGAGATCATTCCTCAAGAACGCTATCATTTCCCTTGGGTGGCACAGCCGTCACGCGCTGCAAAGATTGCGGCGCGGATTGACGCACCTCACGCTCGCGCGGGGCAGCTCGTTCAGAGGCGGGCCGCTCGATCTTGGATCGCAGCTCGACGAGGTCGGTGAACAAGTCGGCCTGGCGGCGCAACTCATCGGCGATCATCGGCGGCTGGCTCGCAATTGTTGATACAACGGTGACCCGCACACCACGCCGCTGCACGGCTTCAACCAGAGAGCGGAAATCGCCATCACCGGAGAACAGCACCATCTGGTCGATGTGCTCGGCGAGCTCCATGGCGTCCACCGCGAGCTCGATGTCCATGTTGCCCTTGACCTTGCGGCGGCCGCTGCCGTCGATGAATTCCTTCGTGGCCTTGGTGACCACGGTGTACCCGTTGTAGTCGAGCCAGTCGATCAGGGGACGGATCGAAGAGTATTCCTGGTCCTCGATGATAGCGGTGTAGTAGAACGCGCGGAGAACCGACCCGCGGCTATGAAATTCAGTCAGCAGGCGCCTGTAATCGATGTCGAAACCCAGCGTTTTCGCCGTGGCATAGAGATTGGCTCCATCGATGAAGAGCACAATCTTGCTGGTGGATGACATTTTGATCTCTGAAGCTTGAAGTGCCAAGCTGCGGGATGTGCACGTCAACCCGCCAATGAGGCGGCACTTCCAAAGTCCTCATCAGAGCCCTAAGCCCCGATGCTATACTCGGGTCCTTCAACCTTCAAACAGTTTTGCTGTAGCCATAATTAATTCGTAACACCCGAAGGCTCCGAAAGCTCCCAGCGGTATTTAGGGGATTTTCTGTCGCTGTGGACGGGGTCAGCGCTGTCGATTATTCTTGGCCTATCCACAATCTTTTGCAGTGCAATGACTGGCCAGTTCAAGCTCTTTGATATCGCTCTCGCGCCGCGGGGCCGAAGATGGAGCTGGTGCGTATGCACCAGCGACGGAACGACCATAGTCTCAGGTCGGGAGGGCAGCCGCGCCGCCGCCAGATACAAAGCGGCCAGGGCGCTTTTTCTGCTGCTGCTTTCGGCATCCTATCAGTCCACCGGATTGAAGCACTCCAACAAGAGGTCCTGCTCATAGGGCGCGACGCCCGATGCAACGACGCATCCTCTTAGAGCGGCGGTATCAGGTCGCCTTCCGCCACGATCCGGCGAGCTATCAGACCGCCCAGTAGAAAAAGAAAAGACCGCCCGGAGGTGGCTGGTTTTTTGGTCCTCTCTTTGCTTATTTCTTGAGGGCGTCAGCGGCGTCCCGCGCTGCATCCTTCACATCTCCCACGGCGTTGTGGGCGGATCCCTTGGCCTTATCGATCTTGCCTTCGGTTTCGATGTGCTTGTCGCCACTGAGCTTGCCGGCACCTTCTTTGATGGCGCCTTTTACCTTGTCGGCGGCGTCCTTCACATGTTCGCGGTCCATTATCGTCTTCCTTTGTCCGGAAGACCAGCACAACGAAAGCCTTTCGAAGTAGTTCCTCGGAGAACTAGCAGTCTTGCACACGAAGGCTTCTGAATTTGGCCGTTCTCAGACCTCGGCAATGTCAGCTTGTGCGCCATTTTAAGGGATAAGCCGACAGCCGGGGATTTGGATCGCCACTCGGAAGGCATTTGATGCGCGGTTGAAAGGACACAATGCATGGACGAAAAGGCGAACGCGCAAGCGTTTTACAAGTCCCATCGGTGAGTGGGCGCTGCAAGTTTTCCCGGGCGAGCGGCAGACCCGCTTTATTGGCCCAGTGTACGATAAGACGGCATGGCTGACTTTTTCGCATTTTAGGAACGAGGCAAGAACGCGGCGTGTTGATTGAGAGGTGGGCGCGCGGAGCCTCGCAATGGCCAGTATGTCAAGGAAAGACCTGGAGTTAATTGCCCTGCAGGAGATCCGGAGCTTTCCGGGCGGCGAATTGGTTATCGCGGTTGAAGTTGAATGCGATGAGGACGACCCGAACACTATGAATTGGCATTTGAACGTTACTGCGGCCGATGGCGCCGACATTGACCGCATCAATTATGCTGCTCGGACGACAACCGAAAGATTAAAACGTCGATACGCTCTCCAGCGACACTGAATATCAACCGCGAGAGCGTCTGGAGCCAAGGTTTGCACCAGTGGGTAGGAACAACCGACGCCCAACTTAGGTCAGGAGGACATTCGTATTCGTGCCTGCGAGGTTTGGCGTGCTGCGGGCAAGCCAAGCGGAGACGTGGATCGCTTCTGATATGCAGCCGAGAAGCAGCTTCTGACGGGGCGGTCGCAGCCAGATGATCTGCCGCCCGGCATCACAGACAATTTGCCGGTCTAGGACCGATCAAGACGCGTGGCGACTATGCCACGCGCCTTCGAGCAACGAACCGTCAACGTTTAGCGGGCGGGCCGCTCTTGTTTCCCGGCAGACCTTTGATATTCGATGAGTCCTGTTGCTGGGTCGACGTGTTCTGACCGACAGTACCTTTTGGAGAGGGGCCGCTTTTGCCACCCGGTGCTCCGGCAATTCCTGTTCCGGAATTTTGAGCGCTAGGTGTTGTCGTCGTGGAATCGGCGCGACCCGAGCTACTGCCAGGCATTTGCGCTGCGGAACCTGGTCTGTCCTGTTCACCGACGTAACCCGACGCACCGGAGTTTTGAGTCTTGATGCCTTTATCGGCTTCGTTTTGCATGTTTGGCGAGGTCTGTTGAGCCACCACTGGCGTCAGGCCAGCGGCAAGAACGATTGCTGCAAGTGCGATTCGACGCATGCTTTCCTCCTCAGGTGGTTTGCTCAACAACGTGAGAAGGACCCGCTGTTTCCTAGTTTCTGTAATTCTTTGAAGATCGATCGCACCCAAGTTTCACGAGGGTGAGGGCGCACTTGGCGGCCTCTGTGCGGAGCTTTTCCAACTGAGCCTTCATTGCAGCTATTCCGTTCCCTGAGGGGAACCGTACTGTCAAAGTGTGAAGGCGAACAGAGCTGAATGCCGAATTTTCCTAGGCTTGGGTCGCTGGACCGACGCAGTTCAGCACCTCGAGCGGCCCCCGCCTTCACACCTCAAAAGCCCCCCGCGGCCGGGGCCGTCTTTCGAGTGGCTATCAATTAGTCCAAGCCACCTTGGGCCTCGGAACGCGCGCGAGCTACTGCGGATCGAGAGGTGTGGAAAAGCCGTTGACCCGCCGCAAGATCCTGACAGGGGCGGGGAGAGCCCTACTCAAGAAACAGCTGCAGAGATAGTGGGCCGCAGCTGGGACATGAAGCCCCGTCACGATCCCGCATCGACTCAAGCGCGCTCTTCCACAGCGCAATTCTGCGCTGTCTGGAGACGAGCATGGGAGCGACGCTTTGCGGCTTTCGCTTTGGCTAATTTCCAATCAGCTACCGATCTAGATCGACCAAATATATTGGCAGACCAGCATCTGCAGATCGCGCTGAAGTCTGCTCTCGGTAGCGGTTCTTTTCTCCGGGATTGGCAAGTCGAACGCGCAATGTAGCCAATTCGTCGCAGAGAGGCTTTCCGCCCGACCGCGCCGCGTTGAGTTTGGTGCGTATTCTTTGGTCGGCACAGATCGCCTCAGCATCCGAATATTTTCGAGCAGCGAAGGCAACAACCGGCCTTCGATCGACCTCGATTGTGAACACCGATAGCGAAAGCCTATCATCGCGCATGACTTTCCTTTCTAGATCGCGCCGATTTTCACGCAGATTACATGAATGATCACAAATATTGGGAGCGCGCCCAAAAACCATGCGACCGCATCGCCCTCGCGATCCGACGCAAACTCGCGGTTTGCATCGGTCTCGGTGCCGTGACGGACGATGACCGAATAGGCTCTGCTTGGGCGGTGGCGCTTGACCGCTTGCCTCAAGAGATGCTTCACGGCGGTTTCTTGCTCGCTTAGGAGACCGGAACGAGTGTCCATTATCGTTGATCCTCTATCCAGGCCTGCAGGAGCAGCTTCGAGAGCAGTTTGCCTACAGGCACTTCCCAAATCCCCTAACGGGCGCTGCAAACACTTCCGAGGACCGGCGGTTCACGCTGGCGGGCCTTTCAGTTTTGGCGCAACTGCCGCACGAGCGGCCCTTTTCAGCGCCGCATCGATGGTCTTGAAACGCGTGCCGCGAGGAGATAGTCCGCTCTGCCGCTTGGGCGATAATTTGGAAACTCTGGTAGCTAGCCGCAGATTGCCGCCGCAGCTGGTGCATTCATAGAGCTTCAGCTCGTAACCTTTGCCGGGAAAAAGGACCTTGAGCACTCGAGGTTGGTTACAAACCATGCATCCGGCTTCGCCGTTCACGATAGATCCCCCGGAAAAGCAATTTGGTCGAAATGAACGGAACGAGATCTGAGTCTGGATCCAGAGGCAATAGGTCTGCCATGCCGCGATGAAAGTGGCCCGGTGAGCATTCTGCAAATTGTCGATCGATGATGGCCCGGACGTCGCGCGCTATTGCCTCCCGTAGACGCCGCCATTCCTCCGCGCGCGAGAGTGCCAATGTAAACAAGCCCCTGCCGGTGCACGCGACAGGGGCCGTGCAGATGGATGCCGCGAGGCTCTTGCGAGGTGTCGTGCCAAGGACCCGCTTTGATAGAACGTTGGATTGAAGCTTTCGGAGGGCGGGAATGTTGGGCATCTCGCGCAAATAAGAGGCACCGTTCCCGCGGGCTCAGTGGGACAGTTCGAACTTCCGGATCTCCTGCACCCGCGTCAGGCAATAGTCTCGATACAATTCTTCAATGAATGCCCACATGATCGAATCCCCGTTGGCCAATGTACGCGAGCTTGATCAGGCTTTGTTTCGGGAGTGCTTCGCGGAGCTGGCAAAATGGTTTCAGGATCCCGCCGTGGCATATTCGGGGGGGCGGCCTTGCCCCTTTTTTGGCCCCCGGCCTGGCAAACCAAAAGCCCGGCACGAAGGCCGGGCTTCATCGGGAATATGCTCTGGTACGCCGCAATGGGCCTACTTTACAAAAGCTCACGCTGCCGTCTGTCTGTTCTCGAACATTAGCATTCTGGAATTTGGCGCATTAGGGGTACTCCTCTTGTCGTTGAAACGGCGGCAAGCGCCGCATTTGAGCGGCGCCTGCGGCCTGCGCTGCTACCGTTGCGCACGATCGGTGCAGCGATCTCCGTTCCGTCGCAAGACGAGCGCCTACGGCTTGCATTCCAGCCCCGATGCTTTCAGTGCGACTTCCACAAGCCATGGAAACGCTTCGTCCAGTCATAACCACCCTTGGTGACCCGCCGCACGCAGTCGCCATCCCGCTAAAGCCGCAGGCGATATCCATCGTGTTTTATTTCATGAAACCACTCGGCGCCGGCGGGAACCGCCTCGCCGAGCGTCGGTAGGCAAAACTCGAAACGCATAGGCCGAACATAGGCATCCACCTTCGAATTGCGACCGGCGGGGACATTTCCCCTTGTCTCGCCGGTCAGGAACCAGCCAGGCGAAACGCGATGCCGATCCCTGCTTCTCTGCGGGGAGCGTGCTAAGAGATGGGGCAATGAGCAGCATACGAGCCGACGAGATATGATTTTAAGCACTCACGCAGTTGTCGGCGGCGCCATCGCTAGCCTGTTCCCGTCGCACCCAGTCCTCGTTACGGTCACGGCCTTTGCAAGCCACTTTGCGATCGATGCGATCCCGCACTGGGACTATCCACTTCGAGCGATCAAATTAAAGCGTGATGCCAACAATCGCGGCCTGCTAGTGGATCCAAGGCTTTTTTACGATTTGGCGCTTATCGGCTTCGATGCTTGCGTGGGTCTATTGATGACAATTTGGCTTTTCGCGACCCCCGCGACGACTGGGGTGATCGTGCTCGGCGCCATTGCAGGAATGTCGCCCGATCCCTTACGGGTCGCGCATAGAATGTTTCCGAAACAGCCCCTGACGACCTTGCAACGTTTCCATAGATGGGCCCACACGAAGCGGACGCTTAGCTGGCCGCTCGGCATCAGCTCGCAAGCATTCTTTGCCGCATCCGTATCCTGGATAGTTTTGACAGTCGGCTGAGGACGCTCGCAAGGCGATTGCTGAGTACAGCGCACGACATGAATGAGTTGGTGCACATCGCCTGTCTCGCCTGTGTCTTCACGCTGGCGGGCTTTTCATGCGTTTGTGAACTGCTTCACAAACGTGCGAGCGTTGGCGATTTTCTATTTCCCTCGGCCTGCGCGGTCGCGATCGAACATAAGAGGAGATATTAATGAAGCTTATTCTTTCAATCTTCATGATTTTTCCGGCGAGCGCTTTCGCCAACGATTGTCCGGGATTTCTAAACTACGTGAAGGCCAATTCGCAGCTAAAACAGCACAATAACAGTCAGATTCAATGCTTTATGACTAGGCCGCCCAAGCAGCACACTAAAGTATTCACTTTTTCATACCGTCTCGGGATCTTATCCCGACCGACAACTGTCCTGCTCTGGCGGTGGCCAAAGCTTCGGGAAGGCGCTCAAAAACTAGGGCGTGGACTCGTTAGCACGCAACCAAATTCGGATTGATGCGAGCTTGACGAACGCCAGATAGTTGGCCGCTAGTTTGTCATATCGGGTTGCGACACGCCGACATTGCTTGATTTTGTTGAAGAACCGTTCGATCAAGTTCCGCGCGCGATACAGATAAGGGCTGAAGCAGATCGGGTCTTTGCGATTTCGTTTCGGCGGAATGTTCGCCCATGCTCCTTGCTGGCGGGCAAGCTCCCTGATCCAGTCCGCGTCGTATCCACGATCCGCGAGTAACATCGTTTGTGGGAGCAAGGCGCTGAGGAGAACCGAACACAGCCGATTGTCATGCGCTTCACCGGGCGTGAGCGCGAGGTGGACCGGCAGACCATTGGTGTCGACCACCGCGTGAATCTTGCTCGTGAGGCCGCCTCGCGAGCGACCCATAGCTTGGTGATTGTTGTCCGAGATACACGCGCCGTGCTGGTGCACGCGCACAGCGGAGGTATCGATCATCTGCACTGCCGCATCATGACCGGCGGCCAGCGCATCCATGATCCGGTCCCAGACGCCAGCCCGTCGCCACCGCACGAAGCGATTGTAACAAGTGGTGCGGGGACCATAGGTCTCTGGCAGGTCGCGCCACGGAGCACCTGAGCGGAGGACCCAGAAAATGCCACTGAGCACGCGACGGTCGTTTACGCGCCGAACCCCACGCGGTTTGTTCGGCAGCATCGGTTTGATTGCGGTCCATTCGTAGTCGCTGAGTTCGTAGCGCATGATTCGAGGCTCCGGTTTCGGAGCTTGAATTACGCTTAGAGCAGCGCCACCAACCCCCGGTGGCCGGTCGCGGTCCTGCTAATGCTTTGATTTCTGCCGCTTCATGCAGGCATAAGGGACATTGCCGGCTTTCTGGTGGTCCGGCCCCGTCGCGAATGCCCGCATGTCGGACGTTGGGGATGTCCGCTTGCAGGCACTTGTCCACCGCGAAGCGTCGCCGGCGACCTGCCGGGCGTCAGTCGCGCAATATGGACTGCCCCGCGAGAAGCGGAGCGTACGCGGCGAGCCTGCGGGATACGAATTCAGTGAAGAGCCGCACGCGCTTCGTCTTGCGTGTCTCCCCCTGCGTGAGAAGCCAGAGCGTTCCATGCATGTGCAGGCCGGTGCCCGGCACCCTCTCCAGCAGAGGGTCGGCACCTCCAACGAAGCACGGCAGTATCGTCATCCCGAGCCCTTGTCGTACTGCAACGATCTGCGCCTCGCCGTCCGTGGTCCTGAACGGAACCCCTGTGGTGCGAACTTCACTCTCGCGGGCCCAGTCCGGGATGCCATGGCTGCTTATGACGATCCAACGGATGGGATCCGGCGCACCCGCTTGCCACGCGGCTAGTCGGTCGCGGGAGATGTAGACGCCGCCGAACAGATCCGGTCCCTTCAAGCCGTGAAGATTGTGCGGCAGGGTTTTGCGGTCGTAGACGACGCGGATCGCGACGTCGGCCTCTCGGTTAGTAAGATTTGCCAGCTCGCCGGACGACAAGATTTCCATCTCGATGTCCGGATGCAGACGCGCGAAATCCGCGAAATCAGGCATGAGCAGGTGTGTCGCGAGCGGCGGCGCCAGCGTCACCCGCAGACGCCCACGCACACTCTGGTCGCGCCCGAAGACGCGCGTCTCCAACTGGTGCGACGACGCTTCCATCTGGTCCGCGAACTCGAGGACTTCCTCGCCCGCAGCCGTCAGGCGGTAGCCCGCGGGCAGCTTTTCGAACATGAGCGCCCCGAGGCGTTCCTCAAGCTGGGCGATGCGTCGCAGTACGGTCGCGTGGTTCACACCAAGGCTCTTGGCGGCAGCCCGCACCGAGCCTCCGCGCGAGACGGCAAGAAAGTAGCGAATGTCATCCCAGTCGATCATGGTGCAATCCAGCACCACGCGGTGCGCCTTCCCAAAAGCCCGTATCTAACGGATCGTATGCCAGTATTGGCTGAAATCATAGCTTGCGGTGACGAGTCCGGCCTAATTCACCGGCAACCACCGATCATCGCGGCCGACATCAATCGTCGACCCGGATCGTTTTCGCACCACCGATGTGCGCTTTTCCGCACTCAACGCCTGACCCCGGCGGACCTATGTCGAGGTTCTCGGGGGCGTCCCCAAACGATCAGAGGCGGAAGCCTCGAAGGAAGCAGTCATGGGAAAGCTTGAAGGTAAGGTTGCAGTCATCACGGGTGGATCGAGCGGCATGGCGCTGGCGAGCGCCCAGCGGTTCGTTGAAGAAGGCGCCTATGTTTTCATCACGGGCCGGAAACAGGAGGCGCTGGACCAGGCCGTAAAGCTGATCGGCCGGAACGTGACCGGCGTGCGCGGCGACGCGGCCAATCTCGACGACCTCGACCGTCTGTTCGACACGGTCAAGCGGGAAAAGGGCAGGATCGACATCCTGTACGCGAGCGCTGGCACGGGCGAAGCCGTCCCACTGGGCGAGATTACCGAGCAGCATTTCGACGCGACCTTCGGCCTGAATACGCGCGGCACGCTGTTTACGGTCCAGAAAGCGTTGCCGCTGTTCAACGACGGCGGATCGATCTTCATGACCGGGTCAGTTGCTTCGATCAAAGGTTTTCCTGGCTACAGCGTGTATGCGGCGAGCAAGGCGGCGCTGCACGCATTCGCACGCGGGTGGCTCAACGAACTCAAGGGCAGGAATATCCGGGTGAACGTGCTGCACCCAGGGCGATCGCCACACCGATGCAGGACCAGGTTCTCACCGAGGAAGCGAAGCGGATGTTCGAATCCCTGATCCCGCGGGGAAAGATGGGGCGTCCCGAGGAAATTGCGGCAGCCGCGCTGTTTCTTGCTTCAGACGATTCGAGCTTCGTGAACGGGGTGGAGTTGTCCGTCGACGGCGGCTTCTCGGCCATCTGAATTCGCGCCGAGCGAAAACGGAGAGATACGATGAGCACCGAAGAGAATGTCCAGCTTGTGAAGAATTTCTTTGCAGCCATGGGCAGCAGCAACGCGTACGATCTGCTGGCGTTGGCTGCCGAAGATATCGAGTGGATCATTCCGGGCGAAGGCTGGCCGCTGGCAGGGACGCACCGCGGGCACGCGGAGTTGGCGGCTGTGCTCAAGAAGGCGTCCGAAGAGGTGGAAACGCAGTACCCCAAGCCCCCCGAATTCGTGGCGCAGGTAGACCGGGTTATGGTCGTCGGCGTCGCAACGGGAAAAATCAAAGCCACGAATAGGCCGTTCAAGGACGAGTGGGTCTTCGACATTACCGTTCGAGACGGCAAAGTCGCCCGCATCCAGGAGTACATCGACACGCAAGCACTGGCGCGGGCCTCGCAGATCGACGCAAGGACCTAGTCAAGTTCGACGTGTGAGTCGTGATGGCATGACACGATGTTGTGCCGACCAACATCCATTTCCTGAAAGGGCTCCCATCTATGACTTCCACTTTAAACGATCAGTCGCTTGATCAGATCTTCCGCTCCGCTCGCACCCCCAACGGATGGGCAGATCGTCCTGTAGGGAACGATCTGGTACGCGAAATCTATGACCTCCTGAAATGGGGCCCGACATCTGCGAACAGTAGCCCCGCGCGGTTTGTCTGGGTGCGTAGCCCCGATGGAAAGGCGACGCTCGCCGGGCTTGCTGCGGAAACGAACAAGCCGAAGATTCTGAAGGCTCCTGTCACGGTCATTATCGGCCACGATTTGGATTTCGCCGGCGAGCTGCCAAAGCTTTTGCCTCACGCTGCCGAGGTCATGCAGAAATACTTTGCGGCACCAGACGTGGCCGAAGTGACGGCAATGCGAAACGGAACGCTGCAGGGCGCTTACCTCATCGTCGCTGCGCGGGCGTTGGGACTGGACTGCGGGCCCATGTCCGGCTTCGACAACGCCGGCGTGGATAAGGCGTTCTTCTCAGGCACGCGGGTTCGGTCGAACTTCATCTGCAGCATTGGGCACGGCGATCCAGCTACCGTGTTCCCGCGCAATCCTCGCCTTGGCTTTGAGGAGGCCGGCCGCTGGGCCTAAGTCCATGGCTTCGGAGCGAACAGCGAAACCGCTGGCCGTCTGCGGCCACCGGTTCGGGGTCGACGGTGAATGAGCCGTAGATCGCCGCCTCGCAGGCCGCGCGCTCGTCGAATGCCCAACCGTAATGGAGATCCCGATGTACGACCAATCCAAGCTATCCGAGTTGATCCGGTTCGCTCGCGTAAATGCGGGTTCCACTGTCATCGACGTTTACCCAGGCGACGGCGACTGGACCCGTCTCTTCTCCGACATCGTGGGACCCGAAGGACGGGTCTACAGCTTCGTGCCGGCCGAAGTCGCCCACTTCAAGAACGATCCGGTCGGCCGCATGCGGACGCTTGGGAAGGAGCCGGGCCGAGAGAACGTCGAAGCCGTCTCGACGGACTTGGTCGCGATGCCGGAGGCCACGCAACCAGCCGATGTCCTGTGGCTGCACCTGTTCTACCACGATCTCCACACTGAACTGATCCAGGCCAGGGGCGCGACGGCGGCCCAGTTCAATCGAGCTGTCTACGAGCGGCTGAAGCCCGGTGGGTCCTACGTCATCGTCGACCACGCCGCCGCCGTCGGAGTGGGCACGAGCGACGCCCAGTCGCTGCATCGGATCGACCCTGCATCCGTTCGCGCGGAGGTGGAGGCGGCCGGCTTCGTACTGGACGCGGAAAGCACCATGCTCGCGAACAAAGACGATCCGCACTCGGTCAAGGTTTTCGATCCCTCGATCAAGGGCGAGACCGATCGCTTCGCCTATCGGTTCGTGAAACCCTGACAGGTCCCGGCGCCGACTTCATGTCGACCTCCCCAATGGGTGCAAACGAGCCCATCGAAGACATCGAGGCAACCCTGCTTGCCGCCAAGAAGTCGGCTTTGGATGAGCTCGTCCGGTGGCCCCACGCGACGATGGCAGCGAAGGCCGCTGAAGCGCTGTGAGGCGCGTATCGAAAGAATTGAGCGCAAGATGACGGGGCGGCGCAGACATGGCTTGATTTCTGGTAGTGGCCCATCGCATCATTACGCTGCGATGCGGAAGTTGATCGCTACCGGGGCATAGCGAACCCTCGCGAGTTGTCGGCTCGGCCGATTTATGGGTTCACGGCCTAGCTAGGTGGTCTTGGTCTTAGGCTGTTTCACCGCTTGGTACCTAATTCGGCCATTTCTATCGAATACTTCTGAAACATGGCGATCCGCTTGCTTGTGAATTCTGCAATGACGCTGAGAATTTCAACGGGCGACCTGATCGTCGCAAGCCTCTGGGCGAATTCAAAAGCCAATTGCATGTTGGCTTGTGCCATTTCCAGCAGCTTTGTTTGATAAGCCCGCAAGTTTGACGTGGCTGAAGAAGAATCAGTTCCTTTCTTTGAATCGTTATCCGTCATCGTCTGTTTGCGGTGATCTTGTAAGGTTGTCGCCGGTGTCTCAACAAGGAGGGGCTCTTGTTTTGAGTCGTTTTGACGTTCATGGGACGATTCAGTCGAGCCTGCCGCAACCGAGCGCAGGGGGCTTATTTTCGGGCTTCTAGTAATAGCATGATTGGCCCTTTGGGCAGCTATTTTCGTGCTGTGGGCGTGCTTTGACGCCGTTGCCGGCTTACGTTTGCTCATCTGACACTCCAAGGGATGATTGGGCGACCACAACGGTCATCCGCGCCGAGGCAACATGCTGTGTAGTTTAACGTTCCAAACGCGGAATTTAACTTTCGCAATGTGAGCGGTATTGACCAGTATACCGGCTGCCGGACATGCCAGATTGTCGCTATCACCGCCTGGGCATCGGCTTCTATCGGTGACGAGAACGCCCGATTGCGCTCCCTCCTTCCTCTATGGAACGGAGCATCCCTATGCAGCAGCGACGCCGCTATGCACCACCTGAAACCACCCTGGAGCAACGCCTTGCCGACGAGGCCTGCCGCCTGTGCGAGCAAGCCAGATTGCTCCCGCCCGGCGCGGTTCGGGATGCCACAATGCGCAAGGCCCGACAAGCCGAAACCGGGTCGCGCCTGAGCGAGTGGCTGCGATCTCCCGGCCTGAAGGCTCCGAGCTAAATGCACAGGTTCAGCGATAGCTACACCTTTGGGCAAGTTCAACCCTCCCTCATACGCGAACTGGCTATACGCGAACTGGCTCGCTGAACTTCGCACCCTATTTCCTGTCCCGGATGAATTCCTTCTAGCGGATGCGATCTTCAGTTTCCCAAACGCATTCAAGGAAGGGAATTCACATTAAGCCGAGCTTGGAATGTTAAGCTCGATCGCATGTCCACTTCAGACGAGGAATCGTTGTGGTCGCCAATCATCGCGTGACAGCGGTGAACCGTCGCTCATAGCGGCCATCCTTGAGCCGTCACTGGTTCAAGCGCAGATGGCAAAGCGCGCAATATGCCATGACATAATGACTCTCAATCTCTGCTCCCCGGTTTGCATCCTGCATTTGAGAATATTCACTGCTGGGCTCCCGGAACCATTCTGCCGCGAGCCGATTGGCTCACTGACACAATCACTTTTGGGGAAATGCTATGAAGGCTCTCGCAATCACTCTGGCAGCCGCGGCAAGTACGCTTCTTGTGACCGCTGCTTCAGCTGCCCCGCTTTCCGCCAATGTATCAGTTGCACCGGAGAGCAACATTCAAAACGTTCGCATGGTCTGCAATGAAGACGGTCGCTGCTGGCGCGAACGGGGTGAACGCCATGTTATCATCCGCGACGGGCGCGATGCTTACGGATATGCTCCTCGCGAGCGTTACATCGAGCGGCGCGGCTATGAAGATCGTGGCGGTATCGGCTTCAGCGCTCCTGGCGTGAGCGTCGGAATCGGGACCGACCGCTACTGAGAAACGACGAAATATCCTATGAAATCGGCCGCGGAGCAGTCCGCGGCCTTTTCTTTGGGGTGCATCCTAGAATGGAATACATCGATGCTTCAGTCGGCGTCTGATGTGATCTATCCCGACTTTCCCAAGCGAGGGGCGTTCGTCCCTCGCAACCGTTCCGCAAGCCAAAACGCCCCGATCGCGACAAACGCGAGAAGGAAAATTCCTCCACACGACAGGAAGGTAAGCGTAAAATTTGTGTTCATGACATTCTCCCAAGAGAGATGATCGGGTGCAGTCTCGGTTCGACTCCGCCGCTATCCTGGTGTCAGCTCAGCCGCGATTTTTCAGGTGGTCAGATCAAAGGGCCGACGTTTCGCCATTCGTCGAGCAGTTTCGCTGATAAGGCGAAGCTTGCAGGAGCAGGATCGGTTCAAAAATTTGCGGCGAATCCTGAGAGCCGGCGCATTGGCGATTATGCAGCGTGCTGCATCACTCAGAGCGGGTCCACAGTCGCGTGGTGGGCGGCAATTGGGGTCGGCGATAGTAACGCATTCCCGCAGAGTGACTCGCGACCGTCCGCTGTGATCTGGCTTACCTCCCCATCCGCTGCCACCTCGAAGCAGCCGCACGATGAGCAGCAGCAATATCGCTCCGATGGTGGCGTTGACGATCGCGCTGATCATCCCGGTACCGAGATGGATGCCTAGCTGAGGTAACAACCAGCTTCCGATAAGGCGCCCAAAATCCCGACAATGAGGTCACCGATGATTCCAAAACCGGTCCCCTGGACGATTTGACCAGCCAACTAGCCCGCAACGAGGCCGACAAACAGTATGACCAGCAGGCCTTCGCTCGACATATTCATTGTGACACCTCGGCATCCTGGTTTGGACGCAGTATTGCAAGCTGATCCGCCTGGTGTCTGTGCAAATTTGATCAGCTTGTTGGAATATTGGCTTTGGCGCTAGGTATAGCCTCACGCCATCGACCTCGTGGCAATTGGTTGAGCTCGCCTGTCGGGGTAACAGGCAGTCCATCGCCCCTTTGGTCGCTGGTAGAGGCACGCACACGGTCGATTTGAAGTCTCACTTCGACCCGCTTTCTGACCCGCGACCTGCACTGACAAGGCGCGCCTCGAGTTTCGCGCCATTCCCGTGCAGGCACGAGCCGCTGAAGTCAGGCCAAGTCTGCTTTGCGCAGCCCGTGTCGGCAACATGAATATCACGCCGGTTGCTCTTCTGGAGGGCGGCCGACTGCCCAACTTCGACCTCCGGGGCATATCCAGACAATACGAACAAGGCGGCAGCAATGAAGGCGTAAATTGCGACGGCTGAGAGCGTTTTGATCATTTGATCCCAAATTCAAAGGGACAATGGCACCTGCCGTTAATGGTTCCAGTCTTGGCAGTGCTATTTCCACCGGCACGCCAGCACCGCTTTGCGTGAATGGAAGCGGCGCATACGTTGAATCTCCGCGCAATAGGGAGAGCCGAACTGAGGTTCCATTGTGGTCTTGCAATTCGCCGCTTTAACTTGTGAACTTAATGATGGGTTCGTGCTTTGGTTCGTTGGAGGACCAGCTTGGGCCGCATATTCAAACCCTTTGTGTTTCTGATCGCCGCCATCTACTTCTTGGTGGACGCCATCTTTTTCACTCTCTTCAAACCTGTCCTTCGCCGGCTGGCGAACTGCTGGGTTTTCGAAAGCTTGCGAGCGTGGATTGTGTCGCTTCGCCCATATCCTACTCTGGCGCTGTTCATCGTGCCGGTCATTTTGCTTGAACCTGTTAAGCCTGTTGCGGCTTACCTGACGGCGACAGGCCACATCGTTGTCGGGCTTATGGTCCTCATCGTCGGCGAGCTTCTCAAACTCCTGCTTATTGAACGTCTCTTCTGCGTTAGCCGCGATAAGCTTATGTCAATTCCTGTTTTCGCTTCGTGCTACGACAGGTTTTGTCAAGGCCAGGACTGGGTCGTAGCTCTGCAGGCGTGGCAACTCATGCGCCGTTGGAGCTTCATTGCGCAGCACGCTGTTCAAAGATATGTCCTCGAATTTAAGGCTGCGCAGAAGCGAAAGAGGCTTTCTTGGCGATCGCGCTGAGCGTCGAGTTCGCAAGCCAACTAGCCGTCATCGGTTTAAATGTTACCATTCGGTCGTGGATGCAAGTGGTCCAACTTGACGCGAGAGCGCGTCCCAGGGCCACACACCGCACGGCTGAGAAAATGGCGCCACCAGATGTTTGTCGAGAACCTATTCTCTGCTGACAGGCTGTGTCGTCGCCCAGATCCCCATCCCGGGATCTAAACCGGCGCTCGCAGCCCGGAAGAAATCCACTTCATCGAATGGGCTTCGCAGACGACTTTATCGACGTGATCGCAATTGACGCCCCGAAACGTGCGCATCTCGAATCCGATCCGAGAGGGCTTAATGTGCGTCAGGATCATTGGACCCAAGCATTGGGGGCAGGTATGGGGCTGAATTGCTATGCGGCTTGCGTCGAACAAGACTGCTAAGGAAGGCATGATGCTCACCTAAACTCAGGCGGGAGCGCTACAGAACTCTCAGCCACCGAAGATGCCGTGATGGGACGGTGATGGAGTGACCATGGGATCATCGCTATCCCCCGCGCCGTTCTATTTTGCTCACTTTCGAAAAGTTAACGATTTAGGACACCTGGGAAAGCACAACGCCACCAAGCCCAATAAATGCTTGGTGGCGTTGGATTAGGTCCCGGACAGTGCAATCCCCCGGTGATTACCAAAACAGCAGATATGCACTGCGATCGTCTGTTCAAAATTGCTCACTTTCAAACTTGAGCATTGCTATTTTTAGAATTAGGCCACTGTTGTCGGAAGCAGGCCAGCCCACCGTTCGGTCCGTCGTAGTCTAATCAGGACCACTCGCAATTTGAAATTTTGACAGTGAGCAAAAGTGAGCAACGCGCCGCTGCTGGATTTGGTCGGCTGCAAACGGAAGCCGCAGCCATTCTGTGATTTCTCTCAAGATCCAAGACGGCGCCGAGCCGTGCGAGGATCGGTAACCCGCACATCGCAATAGTTTTCTGATACCTGATCATCTCGTCAGTGCAGTCGAGCAGCGAGTGTGGAAGGGTAAGAACCTAAGACCTACATTTGCGAGCGGGCTTTCTGTGCGCGCAGGAACATAGATTGACCTTGTCGGTTAGCTCGCCGGGACTTCATCTTAGGGAGTGTGCGCCGTGGAGAACGATCGAATTGCCGGCTCGGCGAAGGATTTCGCCGGTAAGGTCGAGGGCACCGTCGGCGATATCGCCGGCGACGCAAAGACCCAGGCAGCAGGCCGCATCCGGGAGGCGACAGGCACCGCGCAGAACCTGTACGGCCAGGCCAAGGATGCAACGCGCGAAGCTACGGATGCCGCCGTCAACTACGCCAAGAACGCTTATGAGAACAGCGGCGATACTTTCCATGACGGCTCGCAAGCGATCGCGAAGAGAGTGCAGGACAATCCGCTCGGTTCGATGTTGATCGCGGGCGCAATCGGCTTTGTGTTGGCGCTATTGATGACGCGCCCGCCGCGCCATCCGCGGAAGCGTGGGCGATAACGGCTACGACCGCCATATCGGAACAATTCACGCTTTTTGATTGATTGGCTGTTTGTCGACTTGGAGATTAGATTTGGAGATTAGATTGTGAGTGATGACATCCCGCTGGCCCCTTTCGCCCATGAAAGTTTGGATTCCGTTCCAGAACCGAAATCCACCATCGCGGAAGTCTCCGAAGCTGTGAAAGGGACAGTCCATCGGGTTGCCGGCGCGATAGAAGCAGGTCGAAGGCCAGGGATGCCGCTGAGTATCTTGAGCAACATCGCGCGCGAAGCGCCTCTTGCTTCGCTGTTAGTCGCTTTCCTGTTGGGAGTTGCCATCGCCCGTCGCCGATGATGGTTTGGGGGCGCGCTAGCCGTCCTATACAGATCTGCTGACCGCTCGGAGGCTGCTTAGAGCAGGTGCCCGATACCCGCCCGCAATGGCCGAGAAGGGTCCTGTGCCATGGTCACCTCCTTGGTGAGGGCGGTAGGCTAAATGCGCTTAGAGCACGCCGCCGGTCAAAATTGACCACACTGTCCGGCTTTAGTTTTCAGACCCCCTGGATTTAGACTGGGGGCGGGGGGCAGCATCCGCACCCGATAATCACCTCCGAAAGAAGTTGGCACTCTTCCTGATTGCCGGTCGTGTTCGATAACATCAGAATTGGGTCCAATCGCTACCTTAATGCGGATCAATCTGCGCGACCTTATATCGCGCGGTAGGGCGGGAACTTTTGCTGGCTGACCCTATTTGTCCCGATGTCGGACGCACAACGATTGGTGAATATCAACGCGCCGCGTGGCAAAAACCCCCGCACAATGCGAGTGCCAGTTTGTTTGCGCTGCGATCAGCATAGTCGTAGCGGAGAATTCTTTCATGAAAAGCGGTTTGAAGCTGACTGCAATGCTCGGGCTCGCAGTGTTGATGATCCCGTTGAGCGCAAATGCTCAGGAGCAGAAGCACGAAAACAACAAAGGCGCGCCGGCGGCGCGTTCAGCCCCAGCCGTCGCGCCGCCGCCACAGCGGCAGGCCGCACCGCAAAATCAGGCCGCGCCGCAACGCGAGGCCGTGCCGCAACGCCAGGCCGCTCCGCAACGTGAAGTCGCACCGCAACGCCAGGCAGCTCCGCAACGCGAGGCCGCGCCGCAACGGCAGGCCGTACCGCAACGTGAAGCCGCGCCGCAACGCCAGGCCGTACCGCGACGCGAGGCCGCTCCACAAGGCCAGGCGCCGCAAAGGGCCGCAGCTCCAACCCGTCAAGCAACGCCACGCATTATCAACAGTCCGCGGGACAATGCACCCACCCGAACAGCAACTCCGCCGACCGCCCGCAACGCCGCGTCCAAGGCCGCCGTATCCGCTGCGCCAACGCGCGAGCAGCCGCGCAGCCAGCTACGCGAGGAGCGCACGCTGCGCCAACAGGAGACCCGTGAACTGCGAAAGCTCCCGGCTACGCATCGCGCGCAGAAGCAGCAGGAAATCAATCAGCAGCGTGAGCAGCGCGCGCAGCAGCGGCTACAACCTAACGGCCATGCTCAGCCGAATGCATTGGTTCAACCCAATGAGCAAGCGCAGCGCGGCGAGCGTCGTAACGGTGTCGCGCGTGTTACACCGCAGGCAGCACAGCAAGGCCGCTTCGCCGCGCGCTTCGAGGCACGGGCGCAAGGTGCCAATTTCCGCGCGGACACGGCTGCGCTCGCCCCACGCCGGGCCTGGAGCCTCGGCCTGCGCGCGGCCTTCGTGCCGTGGCACGGGCCCGTGTTCTGGCCCTATGCCTATTCGGACGTATTCGATTACGCATTCTGGCCCTCTGGCTATGATGACGGTTACTTTGCCTATGCCTATGATGATTTCTTCGACGGCGTGTTCTGGGGCCAAGCCGGTATGCCGCCTGAGTACAGCTATGCCTATGCACCGCCAAACGCACGCCAAGCCCGATCGACTTCTTCCACCGTGGAAGAGCCGTGCACGGAGCCCGGCACCGGCATCACTGCTTGGCCGCTCGCAGAAATCAATAGCAAGGTCGGCTTGAATACCGAGCAGAAGCGGCTTCTCGACCAGGTGCGAAGCTCGGGCCAGAGAGCCGCCAGCGTGTTCACAGCCTCATGCCCCGCGAAAAACGCCTTCGCGATGACGCCACCCGGTCGCCTACAGGCGATGACGTTGCGGCTTGCAGCCACGCTCGAAGCAGTGCAGACGGTCCGGCCGGCGATGGAGACGTTCTATAACTCGTTGAGCGATGAGCAGAAGGAGCGCCTAAACGAAATTGGGCCGAAGCAGCCCAAGAACAACGCCGAGGCCAACCAGACATCGGCGCGGGATGGCAAGAGCTGCAGCGAACCGAAAGCCGGGCTTGCTAATCTGCCGATTGAGCGGATCGAGGACGCGGTCAAGCCGACCAATGCGCAGGAAGGTGGTTTGAAGCACCTTGAGAAAGCCACCGCAAACGCTGTCTCGATCATGCAAGCCGCCTGCCCCGAGGACACGCCAATCACTCCGCCCGGCCGGTTGGAGGCTATGGAGAAGCGCCTGCAGGCCATGATCGATGCAGCTAATACGGTGAAGCCTGCGCTCAACGACTTTTATGGGGTACTGAGCAGTGAGCAAAAGGCGCGCTTCAACCGCATCGGCGGCGAACTCGCGCAATCCGGCAATTAGTTGGACCTTACGTTGAGTGGAAAATAGATAGGCGGCCCGTGTGGCCGTCTCTTTGTTTGCCGGTGGTGCCGAGCGGATTTAGAAACTCCGGACATTGGTCCCAGGCGCATATCCGAGATGGTCGTGACTGACCTGACACAATCCTCGTCCAGAGTCCGTTTAGCCTTCGACACCATTGCAAAAGTCGAAAATCGAATGCGCTTCGAGCCGCTTTCACCTTTGCAGCGGCGGCTTGCGATGACGGAGGAAGCGACCGAGCAGCCGGCGCCTGCCCTTGCGCGGGATGAGATCGACGTCGCTGACGAGTTTCGCGCCACCCTTGCGCCGTTCCAGCACTATCTTGCGGCTGTGGAAGGCTTCAAGCTCGGTGCGATGAGCGACGCTGACCACGGTGGCCATGGGCAGCTCCTTGGTCATCAGCTCCATCATCTTGTCCTGGCTCTTTTCATCGAGTGCAGAGGTCGCTTCGTCCAGCACGATGATATCTGGCTTGTGCAGAAACAGCCGCGCGAAGGCAAGCCGCTGCTTTTCACCTCCTGATAGCGTCTGGTCCCACGGCGCCTCTTCCTCGATCTTGTCCTTGAGATGACTGAGGCCGACCTTGTCGAGCGCTTCGCCGATCTGGTCCACCGTCCAGTCCTCGGCGGCGGCTGGGTAGGCAGCGGCGCGCCGCAGCGTGCCCAACGGCACGTAGGGTTTTTGCGGCAGCATGAACAGGCGGCGATCTGGATGGAAATTGACGCTGCCGCCGCCCCACGGCCACAGCCCCGCGATCGCACGCACCAATGTGCTTTTGCCGGTGCCGGTCTCACCGGCCACCAGCAGGCGTTCGCCGGCTTCGATCACGACTTCCGCCTCGCCGACCACAGCGGTGCCGTCATCGAGGGTCACCGAAAGATCGTTGAGACTGAGAATAGCGTCGCCTTCGGTCTCGCCGCGCTTGATGCGGCCGATGCCGTCGCCACGTTCGGCGCGTTCAAGGCCGTCCAGGGACATCATCAGCGAGGCGATACGCCGCGCGCAGGCGTTCCAGTCCGAAAGCCGCGGATAATTGTCGACCAGCCAACCAAACGCGCTCTGCACGATGGTGAAGGCGGAGGCCGCCTGCATCACCTGTCCCAGCGTCATGCTGCCGTCGAGAAATTTCGGCGCGCACAGTAGCAGCGGCACCACCGGTGCGATCAGGCTCGATCCCTGCGACACCAGCGTGGTGCGCATGTGCTGGCCGGCGAGCCGCGCCCATTGCCTCAGCACCTTGATAAAGGTCTTGTCAATGCCGTCGCGCTCTTCCTCCTCACCGCCGAGCAGCGCTATGCTCTCGCCGTTCTCGCGCACGCGGGTCAGCGTGTAGCGATACTCGGCCTCGGCCTGATTCTTGTCTTCGGAGACTTGCACGAAGCCGCGCCCGATCGTCATGATCGAACCTGAGGCAATCGCCGCGTACAACACCGCCGCAATCACGAGGAAGCCAGGAATGGTGATGGTCGATCCCGCGATCGTGACCGTCAGCGCGCCGCCGATGGTCCAGAGCACCACGATGAAGGTGGTCGCCGACAGGAATGCCGAGGTGACGCCGGCGGCGAAATCCACCGGCGCATCAGTGGCCACGCGCAGATCCTCGCCGATGCGGTATTCTGGATTCTGATGGTCGCCGCTGACGAGATTGAGCTGATAATAGCGGCCATTGGTCAGCCAGCGCGACACCACGGAATTGGCTAACCAGGCCCGCCAGCGGCGCTGGATGCCCATACGCGTGAATACTTGCGCAACGCCGAGCAGGACGCTGCCGATCGCGAGCGGAAAGAACACCGCGGTCAAATAAAACACAGCGGTGGAATCGCGCTTCTCGATCGCGTCGAAGATCGCCCGATTCCAGACATTGATGCCGTATTGGAAGCCGACATTGGTGACAATCAGGATCACCAGGACGATGGAAAATATCCACGCCACCCGGTCACCGTTTTTCCCCCAAAATCCCTTGGCGCTGATCCAGAAGCGCGTGAGCAGATAATCCCGGCGGATTTGCTCCGCATCTTCGGCAGACAAATCCGGATCGGTTTCAACGACTTCGGGCGGGGGTGGCTCGACGTAGGCACCGGTTTCAGCAACAACCTTGACGATGGGTGAATCACTGATGGCGGGCCTGCGCATATCCCAATAACGCAAGGAAAAACAGATGGTTCCGCTAGGCTTTGGAAGACCTAGAGCGGTTCATGGCTTGATTGAATCGGGAGGGATTCCCGATTTCGGACGAATATGATTCAAGATGCTGGCTGGGCTGGAAGCCAGCATCCGATGGTCCGCGATATCCAATGATCTGCGTAAGCGGGCGGTTGCGGCGATTGCAAAGGGCGAGAGCTGCCGTTCGGTGGCATCGCGGTTTGGCGTTGCGGTGTCGTCAGTTGTGAAGTGGTCGCAACGTTATCGAGCGACCGGCTCAGTGGCCCCTGGCAAGATGGGCGGCCATCGCAAGCCCGTTCTTGAACCGCATCGCGCCTTCATCAAGGAGAGGATCAGTCAGACGCCGCATTTGACGCTGCACGCCCTCAAGCACGAACTCGCCGCGCGCGGGGTCAAGGTCTGCCACAATGCGGTTTGGACGTTCCTGCGCCGCGAAGGGCTGCGGTTCAAAAAAACGCTGCTCGCGCTCGAGCGGGCTCGCTCCGACATCGCACGTAGACGCCAGCGCTGGCGCTCATGGCAGGCCAATCTCGGCCCTCGACGGTGGCCGTAAGGAGCGTGCCAGATGACCGCATTCTGATTCAGACGCCAGCGAAGTGAGCTTTGACCGCCAAGACGCGAACCCACCTAGAACGCCGGCCGCCCCCCTTGCCAGGGTCGAAGTGTCGCTTCCGGTCAAAAAACGCCGCATGTCGAGAGTTAGTACTTAAACTCCGGCATGGCCTTCAATTCGTCCTTGGTGGCGTTATACACCGCGTGATCGGGATACCAACGCGTACTGGCGCTGGTTGTGGTGGTTGTCGTGGTGGTTGTTGCGGCACCGGTGGTGGTTCGCGTGGTGCTATCTGGAGCGGGAGTGGTTGCAGGCGCATTTGCCGGTGCGGACGTTGTTGACGAAGTTGTCGAGGTCACCGGCTGGTCAACCCACCTCAGCTTATCGAAGGCGACCGCCACGTAGTGTTCGCCCAGGCCGAGAACGCCGCCCACACCCAGAATGACATTGGCCACCTTGCCTGACCTATCCAAAATCACGTCGTGGATGTCGCCGATCTTCTCGTTTGCTTCATTGTACACATCGACGCCGGCGAGCTTGGACGCGCGCCATTCACCCTCCTTGTGCGTGGTAGCACTGGTTGTCGAAGCCGCTTGGTTTGTGGCTGTTTGCGCCGCCGCCGCGCCGGTCATCGACGCGATAGCCAGGAATGCTATTGCAAGACATTTGGAAATCATGATGTTCCTCCATTGTTTTGGTGAACAATAACGCGGTGTGACTTTGGTTCCAGCGACGGAACAGTAAATCATCTCCCCGCGGCAAGGTCTCAGAGAGGCGGTGGACACCCGCGCTCAAACATTGCGCTACTCATTCGATCATCTCGTCGGCGCGAGAGTAGCGTGAGTTGCGGCCCTTCTCGACACCCGCGCGGCAGATAATCAGCCGGTTTGCCCAAATCACATTCTGCACCTTAAGGTGCGTTTCGCTCGTTGGCATTGTGAACCGCCCCGGGTTTGCCGGAGGCCATTTGGTTTAAGTTATGCCGCCATGGCGGGTTGTTCCAGCATGGCGTAGTAGCGTTGCTCTGCTTCGGCCGGCGGTATGTTGCCGATGGGCTCAAGGAGCCTTCGGTTGTTGAACCAATCGACCCATTCCAGGGTAGCGAACTCGACGGCCTCGAAGCTGCGCCATGGCCCACGCCGATGTATCACCTCGGCCTTGTAGAGACCGTTGATGGTTTCGGCGAGAGCATTGTCATAGGAATCTCCAACGCTGCCGACGGAGGGCTCCACGCCTGCTTCAGCCAGGCGCTCGGTATATTTGATCGAGACGTATTGGCTACCCCTGTCGCTATGGTGCACGAGGCCGCCGCGATGGACCGGCCGTCGATCGTGCAGTGCCTGCTCCAGAGCATCGAGCACGAAGCCTGCATGCGCCGTGCGCGAGGCTCGCCAGCCCACGATCCTGCGGGCATAGGCGTCGATCACAAAGGCGACGTAGACAAAGCCGGTCCAGGTCGCGACATAGGTGAAGTCGGAGAGCCAGAGAACGTTCGGCCTTGTCGCCTTGAACTGGCGGTTGACGTGATCCAGCGGGCATGGCGCAGCCTTGTCGCTGATCGTAGTCTTGACGGATTTGCCGCGGATCACCCCTTGCAAACCCATGTCCCGCATCAATCGCGAGACTGTGCAACGGGCAACATCGAAGCCTTCGCGCTTGAGCTGACGCCACACCTTGCGCGCGCCATAGACGGAGAAGTTCTCCTCGAACACACGCCGAACCTCGATCTTCAGCCTGGCATCCTGCTTGGCGCGTACCGACAACTTGGCCGGATCGCGCCGCTTGGCCACATGGGCGTGGTAGGTCGAGGGGGCGATCGGCAACACCTTGCAGATCGGCTCGACCCCATGCGCCCCACGATGATCGTCGATGAAGGCGATCATGGCTTGGACCGGCGGTCGAGCTCCGCCATCGCAAAATAGGCGCTTGCCTTGCGCAGGATCTCGTTGGCCTGCCGAAGCTCGCGGTTCTCCCGTTCGAGCGCCTTCAGCTTCTCGGCCATCTCGGTTGGAACGCCGGCCCGCTGCCCGCTATCGACCTCGGCCTTCTTGACCCAGTCATGCAGCGTCTGCGGCGTGCAGCCGATCTTGGCCGCGATCGACGTCACTGCCGCCCAGCGCGACGGGTGCTCGCCGGCGTGATCCAGAACCATCCGAACCGCTCGGGTCCGGACCTCGGCTGAAAACTTGTTCGTTGTCTTGCTCGTCATGGCTCCATCCTCTCAGGAGTTGGAGCCTCCGGCAAACCCGGGGCGGTTCATTGCGGCGGAGTCGACTACGATCGCTCGGCGCTACCCGGCAAACTGCGCCTGGTGATCATCGTACGAACATACAAGCACCGCCTAATTAAAAGCGAGAACTGAGATTCCGAAGCAACCATTGGTGGCGCGCGGCATTGGTCCACTGTTAAACAAACAAGGGAAAGTTCAAAAAAATGTCGAACGCAAATCAGATTCATTCGAATCAAAATTTCGAGCACCAGCAGAATAGTAACGAACAAATCGATACAGGGACTGCGTCATCTAACGCCTTCCTGGCGATTGCCACTGCTTACGGTGACTACACGAAAAAGTCGTTTGAAGACACGAAACTGTTCGTTGAGAAGCTCTCTGGCGTGAAATCGCTCGACAAGGCGATTGAAGTTCAAACCGAATTCGCCAAGACGGCCTACGAGACGTTCGTTACGGAGTCACAGAAGATTGGCGGACTGTACAGCGATCTTGCCAAGCAGTCCTACAAGCCATTCGGTGATCTTGTTGCAAAGATGACCTCGACAAATCGATAAATCGTTCCCCGCGGTGTGTCAGAGCACAAATACCCTGCTCATCGCGAGGTTTTTTCCGATCATCACTTAATCCGTCTAATCCTGGCAGCTGAGAGCTTGCGCTCGCGTTTGCTACGAGGAGCATTATGTCCAATCCTAATCCGCTTTTCCAAGAGTTGTCCTTTGATCCAGAGCAGGTAACCGCCGTGAATCAGGCCTACGACCTGGCATGTCGAACACTTCAGAATATCGGTCAGTTGGAGGTAGATCGCGAAATTATTGCCAGGGGTATTTTGCAGGCTGCAGGCAGCGGCGAGCGGGACGCCAACAAACTATGTGAACGTGCTATCCTTGGATTGACCCCGGTGGACTATCGGCAGCATGGCACTTAAAACAACCAACGGAGCGACCGGTTTCGGCTTCGAGACGGAGACATCGGCCTGCCAATCAAGAGGCCAGGAGACGCTATTCTGATGTCGAGACCGCCAGCTGACCCGATAGGGCTTGTTACTACCTCCGTCGTGCTGCAGCGGACCATTTCACCTTGGGCTGGCTGATGCACGGCCTTCGCAAGCGATCCTTCGGGATCATCATGATCCTGCTCGCGCTGGTCGCGCTCGCACCGGGCTCTCGATCGTAGCTGGCCTGCTACTCACGATTCCCGCGTTCCAGATGATCGCGGGCAAACCCGCTCCGGTCTCTCCACGCCGCATCGCCACTCGTTCCTTGCCGACGAAACACCTCGCTGCTGTGGTGCAGCGATCCTTACCGGTGCTCAGATATCTTGAGAAGGTGGTTCATCCACGGTGGCGCACCCGTTGGAGGCAACCAAGCGCCTGGTCGGCTCGTCGTGGTACTGAGCGCTACTCTGGTCTTCATTCCAATACCCCTGAGCAACGTCGTCCCCGCTTTGGTGATTGCCTTGATCTCCCTTGCCTATCTCGAGGAGGATGGGGTCCTGTCTCTCGATCGCCTTGCTGGCCGCCGCCATTTGTGCGGTCGCGACGGCGGTAGTTTGGCAGACGGTCGTCGGCGCAAAATGGATCATCGATCTCTGGTAGCGACCTGTCGCTGGTAACGAACCGTGCGATGCCGCTTGTTGGCCGCGCCAACAATACTCGCGTCGCTTCTGTCCGGAGGACCGTTTGAAGCCGCAAACAAAGGCATCAGCGCTGCTTCGCTCGACCACACGACCAGCGGAGCTACGGAACCGAAGCGGGAAAGAATAACCTTGCTGGCGGGAGAAACCTTTCCTTCGGATCGATGTTGTCATTCCAGCAACAGAACCGGGCGACTGGCAGTTGCTCGAAAAGCCGCTCGGCGTAATGCCCGGGCGGCTTTTTCCTTTAACGTGGGAGGGTGCAATGCCAAATGATAAGCCCCTCAAGCCCGACGACTTTCCGGTTGAGGTTGAGGGCGACGAATTAATGACTGCGGACGGCAAGCCAATCGCCAAGGCGAAAACGCCAGACATCGCAGAGGATATCGCGGACCGTCTCAACGAAGACGATTGCCGTAAAGAGCAGGACAGATGGTCGCCTTGATTTTGCTTGTGGTCGCGTCGAAGCATGCCGCTTCATCGCCAGTTCGAAAACCGTTGTGTCTCCCCCTCCCGCAGATCGCCGGGTTTGTTACCCTACAGAATTCTGTTGAAATGACACGCAGCCACCGCCAGGTGCGTGCAGGTTCGCTCCGTATCGGATTCTCCTTGTCGCTTCACGCAGGCTTGCACCGACGGCAAGATCAGCCTTTCGTTTTAACCTGAACGTTCCTGATATGGCGTTGCTTATGCGGGTCTATATTTGGCCAGATCGCTCTTTGCTAGTACGCCCATTCCTTTCCGGCCTTTCCGGGTGGGTCCGAGCGAGAGCAGAGAGGTTTCCTCGTTGCTTGGCGACTGGTCGAGCCCAAGAAATGACTTAGCGCACACAGGGGTTGAAGGTTCTGGCGACAGCCCAGTGATCGACGCGATCACTCGCATTACTTCCCAATACATCTCCCAACCCAAGATAGAAGCGGAACTATAGTCTGTTGGGGCCGTTCCACTCTATGGCCGACCTTCGTCGGCATGGATTCAATTTGAATTGGAAAAATCAGATGAGAAAGTCATTAATGGTGTCTGTGGCCGTTGCGGCCTTATTGGCCACGACCGGGCTTGCGACAGCTCAAGGCGCCAATCAAGGAGCAGCGAAGGAATCTCCGGCTGCCGCTTCGCCTAAGGGTGATACTGCGGCGCCGATGAATGCACCGGCGGCAAAGGGAGCCGAGACAGCAAGCCCCGGCGCCGGGCCAAAAGACGTGGCGCCTCAACATGCGCAGGGCAAGCCGGATGCAAAAACGACTGGCGACATGAAAGCTGATGGCAAGTCGAAGGCGTCAGAGTCGATCACTCCGACCACCACTTCGAAGGACGTGAAGAATCCGACCGCCGAAACGAAGTCGCCTTCTGACGGCAAGGCGGCGAGCGAGATGAAAGCCGACAGCAAGACGAAATCGTCTGAGTCGACCGCCACATCAAAGGTGTTGAAAACTCCGACTGCCGAGACCAGGCCTTCGACCCCCGACAGTAGGACGACAGGCAATGCTGCAACCTCGGCGACAGCAGCGCCTCCCGCTGAGAAGCGCACCCAGATAACCTCGGCCATCAAGCAAGAGAAGGTCGAGGAAGCTACAAATGTGAACTTTAATCTCTCAGTCGGAACGGCTGTCCCGGCCGGTGTGCGCTATTACCCGATGCCATCACGTATCGTGGAAATCTATCCGGAATGGCGTGGATACGATTTCATCCTGGTGCACGGCAAGTACATCATCCTTCGCCCGCGCACCCACGAGATCGTTTACATCATCGAAGGTTAAGCGAACTCGCCGAGCGCACGACAGGCAGTTACGAGAAACCAGAGGGCGGCTTAAGAGCCGCCCTTATTTTCTGAGCCAACCGCCGCTGGAGGTCCTATTTTGTTCTCTTCGAGCCTTTCTTTCGAAAGCGAGCAATGTTGACCAGCGTGGATGGAGCCAAAACACTATATTAATTAGATCACCGCCCCATCATAGGCAACAATCGGTGACTGAGAGTGTCGCGCTCCCGCCTGAGTCTTAAGGGGAGTATCATGCTGTCGAGTCAATCCAATCCAAGTTTTGGTGTTTCAGACTTCAGAATTCGTCGCTGCTCAACATGCCGCACACCGATGAGGTTGGTCTGCATCGAGCCGGACAAACCTGGTTTTGATCTGCGCACCTTTGACTGCGCAAGGTGCAGCGCCGACGAAACCGTCCTCGTCGCCATTTAACTGGGTTCATGTCCCGCTTGATTGCGCCGCCTACAGAGCGGAGCAAGGATCTATCGCTAGAATTCAGGATTGTGATGCCGCAACCGCGGAAGCGATTGCGACTGATCGCATGTTGCCGCGGGGAGTTCGGTCCGAAGTGAATACAACCCGTTTCGCCGGCTTGATCATCGCAAGGGCGAACCGCATCCAATGCAGCCGGCACGATCTTGTGGAGAGTTCAAATTGAAGCTGTCCCTATTTCACTGGGGAAGGCGAAGGACGATCAGTGAGCCGCTTTGCTCCTTCCCATGTATGGGCGTTCAGCCATTCCTTGTTCTTGAACAGGGCTCGAAGGGATAAGGCAATCTGTCGCCGCTGATTGCGCTCGGCCCCCGGCGGGAATGAGCGGGCATAGCGCAACATATCGCGCCTTATCTGGATGAACTCCTCAATGCTGTGACGCTGCTCGAAGGTTGGCAACCGGTGGACAGAAGACATGATGCTCCCCTGACGTCATAGGCGAGAGCGCTACCGGACTCTCAGTCACCGAAAGCTGCCACTGACAGGGCGGTGATGAGGTAGTTTGTACCCCGGCGGCGGTGACTACTGGTCAATATTGCTCAGTTCTCGAATTTGTTCCTTTGTAGGCTTACCTCACGCACCTTCCGGACGAAGTCGGGTCGCTGAAAGGCTATGATCGGCACCGGAAGCGATCACATTCAGAGGGAAAGCCATGGTTGCCGGCATACCGCCATCACAGCGTCCTTCCTTCCCGCTGGATGTTGATCTGTCGGAGCCACATGCAGCGGCGACGGAGGCCGCCGACGAGACGGAGATGCCGCTGCCGTCCGATCCGCGGACGTTCTTTCTCGGTGGTTTGTTCGCGTTGGGTGTCTTGGCGGCACTCTATGTGGCAAGCTCGATCATCCTTCCCGTCGTGCTCGCCCTCGTGCTAAATCTCCTGCTTCAACCCGCTGTCCGCGTCTTGGGGCGTTTGCATCTACCCCGCGCTGTCGGAGCGCTCCTGACCGTCTTCCTGGTTATTGGAGCGCTTGTAGGTATGGTGGCGGCGTTATCGGTACCGGCCACGACCTGGGCTGAGCGGCTGCCCGAGGGCATACCGCGCCTAGAAGCACACCTGCGGGTCATAAGCGGGCCGATCCAAGCGTTGCAAAAGGTAATCCAACAGGCCGAGCAGGCTGCTGATGCCCCCCCTGGCCGGGGTTCGATTGTTTCGGTTCGCCGCGATCTGGGCATAACGGGCGTACTTTTCGCAGGCACTCGCTCCGTACTCGATGGCTTGTTTACGACGGTCTTGGTGCTCTATTTTCTTTTGGTAGCGGGCAACATATTCCTTCGACGCATCGTTGAAATCCTGCCGACGTTTGGCAACAAGCGACAAGCTGTCGACATATCTCAGCAGATCCAGGAGGACATATCGGCCTATCTGCTAACAATCACGGCTATGAATGCCGCGGTGGGTGTCGCGACGGCGGCCGCGATGTATCTTTGCGGCCTGGGAGACCCTTTGTTGTGGGGCACCGCAGCCTTCCTGCTCAACTACATCCCGATTTTGGGTCCGCTCTTCGGAGTCTGCATCTTCGTGCTGGTCGGAATGCTGAGCTTCGAAAGCTTATGGTGGGCATTGCTGCCGCCGGCTCTCTACCTTGGCATTCACCTCGTTGAGGGCGAAACACTGACGCCGATGCTGCTGGCGCGGCGCTTCACGCTGAATCCGGTATTGATCATCCTGTCGCTGGTGTTCTGGTTCTGGATGTGGGGCGTGCTTGGCGCGATCCTGGCCGTCCCGATGCTGGCGATTCTGAAGATCATCTGTGACAGGTTGCGCCCGCTCAAGGCCCTGGGGCACTTCCTCGAAGGGGAATAGCGGCATTACCGCTGGTTTGCATGACCCGTAGCAACGGCAGCGTGTGTGACGAATCGGCCGACGGTGTCACCTCACCTGATCTCGACCTCGCGACTAAAGCCGCGGCGCGCGAGGTCCTGGCGTCGCATGCACCACGATCTCCGAGGTTTCGCACCCCCCATTTTTTAGCTTGCTCAGATGCTATTCCCGTCGGAATGCGATTGTTCCGTGATCGTGACCCTTAACCCTTCGTCGACGAGCACCTGTAACGACATCATGGCGATCTTCATCGTCCGGCATATTACAACATATCAGTACAGGCGTAGGATAAGGCTCGGCCGGCATCAATTGATGGCGCGCCCGCGGGACAGTTTCGATCAACGACTGATCAATTTTTCGCTCGATGTAACGCCCAAGCCCTCGGAGGTGAGATGGCTTCATGATGTCTTCGGAAATTGCGTTGCGCACGTCGATTTTGATTGTGCGAGCGATTACTTGCGATTCGAGTGTGTCATCAAGGTCGATCACACTCCGGAGAACGCCCCGGACTTCAGAATTGAAGATAACGCGAAAGACCATCCATTTGCGTATCATGAAGAAGAGGCGCCTGACCTGGCACCGTATGTTCAGAGATGGTTCTCCGACCCGGAAGACGATGTCGGCCGATGGCTGGACACGTTTCTCACGCGCGGACCGAGACACCCGACGGGCCGGGTCTTGATGACTCTCAATGAAGCAATCTCGGATGGATTCGCGTATGACCGCCCGCACGGCGCCAGGAACTCAAACTCTCTCCACAACACTTGAACTGAGGATAGGCACCTGTCGGGACTTTGCCGTTTTGATGATTGAAGCTGCGCGCAGTTTGGGCTTCGCCGCGCGCTTTATCACCGGCTATCCAAGGAGGGGGCAATTCCTCATGACGCCGAGGGGGCAGTTTTCCATGGCGCGCGACAACCCCCGTGCGCGGTCGCCGCTCCGGCATCTATTTCGAAAAGTTGGCTCTGCGATGCGTTTGCATGTCAACCTGTCAACCGTGTCAACCCAAGAATAGCGCGAACGGGCTGGCGGAATTTCGGGGCGCGTTTGTGCCGTAGGGGCGGGGTCCCCGGAGGGACCCGCTCCCGTCTTAGATTGTTCCTGCTTGAATCATGTGGGAGATGGTCCGCCCGGCATCAGTTGCACCCCAAGACAGGCGGCCATCGATACCGGGGTTTCACAGTGTAACGGGCAAGTTGGTGACGAACGATATCTCTCAGTTCTTCGTCTTCGATTTCGCTAGCGCTCATGTAACAATCAAACATCACAAGTGAGTTCAGGACGCTGCGCTTTTTCTTGGTCATCACCTTTGCAAAGTCGATTTGAGTTCTGGTCGGCTCAGCCACTTTAGTTCCTCATAAAGGAATGGCTTCGCTGCCGCGGTGCCCGTGCGACACCACACGCGTTCCATCACGCCGGAGTCCACTTCGATTGTTGGGCGGTGTGGAGATCATACCCGATTTTCGTCGCCGAGCGCTCGCCGTGTCCCTCGTCGTAGCGCACCGGAGCAATCTGTCGCGCCGAGTCCGCGCATTCATGAAATGGATCGAAGATGTGCTGACGCCGTATCTGGAATAGCGAGACGAACATCTTTGTCCGGCCCTCGAATCAACATTCTGCAGTTATGTCTTGGGGCGTGCGGTGGGATTTCGATTTCGGCTGCATCGATGCGATTTGCCCGGAAAGAATGATCTGCAACGGACTCGTTTCCCTGAGCGGGTTGGGCAGATATTGGGCGGTGGCGCGGCCGAAACGATTCGAACCTCCGCCCCTCAGAATCGTAGACGGCGTCGACGCCTCCAATCGACCCTGTCGACGTCCGCGCGCCGAAGGTCCGCCATAGTCGAAAGTCGGATGGAACCCGGGAACAGGTGATGCGTTGCGACAACGACCGCGGAGGAGAAGGCTGCGTGCGAGCCCCAGCTTTCGCCGCCGAGGATCATCGAGAGTAGCTCCGCACCAGTCTGCCGAAACGATCATGGTGCAGCTCCTGACGCTCAAGGCGATGGGCGTGGCCATCGTGATGGACGATTTCGGGGCCGGCTATTCGAGCTTCAGCTATCTGTGGCGCTTTCCGTTCGATAAGATCAAGATCGATCGAACCTTCATGCAGGGCCTCGACGGTTCCCATCGCCGGGTCGGGCTGATGGTCAAAGCGATCATCGCGCTCGGACGCGAGTTGCACATGCGAGTGAGGGTCGAAGGCTGGCTCTTTCGACACGGCCGACGGTGCCCAGGTCCAGGGGGTCTTCTTCGGCCGGCCGGTCCCCGCCTCGGAGCTCGGTGCCAGCATTTTGGCGGGCTTCGCGGAGACAATGCCGCCGGCTTCGCCCGTGACCAAGCTGCACCTCGTCAACGCAACAGCTGAACGGTGACACGGACCTGCGCCTCTATGGGGCCGATGCGGCTCTTGGCGGTCCGCTATTGCGGACAATTCTCATGTTTCAGTTAGCGTGTGTCACACCAACATCGCATTTTTTTCCGCGGGGCTGCATCTCTCGCCGAGGTTGCGCATTGGTGATCAGGCCTATCATGCAAAATCAACCGCGTTTCAACTCGACACCCGAAGGCGGCGGCCCAGAGTCCGCCAAACCTCTCACGGAATCGATTGACGGAGCAAACGGCGCGCACGGTCCGCAGCGCGAGTTGGATGCGCATCTTAGTCCCGGCAAGACCGATGCCTCCGGAACTGACGCTCCGGCCGCGAATGTGGCGCAATCCAAGTCGAGCCGGACACCTCTGCGATTTGTGAAGGCCGCCGCGGGCATCGCCATCGTCGCAGTATTCGGGTGGCTGCCCCTGAGAGCGCTTTTCCAGACGTCTAGCGTCGAAGCCGTCGTCAACTCGAGACTGGTGACATTGAGGTCGCCGATCGACGGCAAGATTTCATCCGGATCCGGTCTGTCGGGCGATCCAGGCATCGTCGCCGGGGGCACGTTCATCCTTCGTGTCGTCAACCCGCGCGGCGACCGCGTGCGGCTCGACGATCTGCGCAGTCAAATATCTCGCCTGGAAAACGAAAGGCCAAGCCTCGTTTCGAAGATAGCTTCCGCCCGCGCGGCGCAGAAGGATCTGGCGCGTCAGGCGGCCCTGTTCACGGAGGGGCGGATTCGTCAGCTCGAAGCACGCATCGCCGAAATCAAAACCTCAATCGAAGCGGCCGCGGCGCGTCGCGAAGAAGCGGCGGCCGCCGTGGAAAGAGCTTCGTCGCTTATCAAATCAGGCAGCGTTTCCTCCGTCGAGCTCGGGCGCTTGACACGGGATCAAACCATCGCGCTGCAGACCGAGATCGGCGCGCGACGCCGCCTGGACGCGACCCAGGTTGAGCTCACCGCCGCGCGCGACGGCACGTTCCTCGGCGACAGCTACAACGATCGCCCGAGCTCGGTGCAACGTGAGGAGGAAATGCGGCAGCGGGCCGAAGGGCTCACCGCGGACGTAGCACACGCTGATGCGCAAATCTCGTGGCTCAACGGCGAGATTGAATCCGAGCGATCCCGTTACATCAGCCGCTCGGAGGCGGAGATCAAGTTCCCCGTTGCCGGCCGAATCTGGGAGATCCTGACGGCGCCAGGAGAGGATGTCCGGGCCGGCCAACCGCTCATTCGTTTACTCGATTGTTCCGGCGCCGTGGTGACAGCGAACGTCACGGAGAGAGTGTATAACAGCCTGCAACTGGGCTCGGTCGCGCATTTCCGACCGAGCGACGACGGGCCCGAATTGGCCGGCACCGTCGTCAATCTCACCGGCTCTGCAGGAGCCGCAGCGAACCTCGCTATCAACCCCGATGTGCTGAGTAAGGAACCGTATCGTGCCACGATTTCGGTCCCCGGCCTCAACGATGGCTCCAACGATTGTCCGGTCGGGCGAACCGGACGCGTCATCTTCTCGGCAGATAATGCGAGAAAGCCATGATCCCCGCACTGACACCGGGCCTTATTGCGCTCGGGTTCTGCGTTGCCATCCTGCCCTGGCTCCGGCATGAGAACTCTGCGGCGCGTTCGCTGATGATCGCAATCGTGTTGCTGCTCATGATCCGCTATTTTGGATGGCGCATTAGGTCCACGGTCCCGCCCGTCGGCTGGACCGCCGATTTCGTCGTGGGAGCCCTGTTCCTCATCGCCGAGGCTGCATCGCTCGCGGCGAGTGCACTGTCGCTGCTGTTTCTCAGCCGTACGACCGATCGAACGCCCCAAGTCGAAGCCAACAGGCGGTGGCTTGCCGGACGGGACGTTCCACTGATCGACGTGTTCATTTGCACGTACAACGAGGAAGTTTCTATCCTGGAGCGCACGATCATTGGCGCCACTGGAATGAACTATCCGAACTATCGTGTCTGGGTGCTAGACGACGGGCGGCGCCACTGGCTCGAAAAGCTTGCAGGCCAGCTCGGTTGCCGCTATCTGGCGCGGCCCGACAACAAGGACGCCAAGGCCGGCAACATCAACCACGCTCTGCGGCACGTGGTCGGGCTCGCCGATCCCCCTGATTTCATTTCGATCCTCGACGCCGATTTCGTTCCGTTGCCCGAATTCCTCGCCCGCGCGATGTGCCTGTTCCGCGATCAGGGCGTAGGCGTGGTACAAACGCCTCAGCATTTCATCAATGCGGACCCGATCCAAACCAACCTGGCTGCGACTAAGGTCTGGCCGGACGAGCAGCGCTTCTTCTTCGATATTCTGATGCCGTCCAAGGACGCTTGGGGCGTGGCATTTTGTTGCGGCACATCGTCGGTCATCAGATTTTCATCCCTCGTGAAGATTGGCGGCTTTCCGACCGATTCCGTGACGGAAGATTACTTATTGACGCTGCGGCTGAAGGAAATTGGCGCACGCACGGTGTACCTGAACGAGCGTCTGACCTTGGGGCTCGCCCCGGAAGGACTCAAGGAATACATCACTCAGCGCGGCCGATGGTGTCTTGGCTTCATGCAAATCTTGCGGGGGCGCAGTGGTCCCCTTTCCCGAAGATCGCAGCTGGATGTTATCGATAGGCTGTCTCTCATCGAAGCATTCATGAGTTGGACCTCGACCTATGTCGTCAAGGTATTCGGTCTCGTTGTCCCGAGCCTCTATCTTCTGTTCGGCATCAAAGCCGTCCAGGCGGATCTTTCCGAACTCCTCGGATATTTCCTGCCGCTTTATCTCTGGTATTCACTCACCATGGCCTGGATTTCCCGCGGACGGTCCATGGCGGGGATGTCGGATGTCGCCCAATATATTGCTCTGCCGGCAGTTCTTAAAGCCGTTGCGACAGGGCTGCTCAAGCCGCACGGGCACAAATTCAAGGTCACCGCAAAGGGCGGGGATCGCGATCAACGCTTCATCGAATGGCCGCTGCTCAGGGTATACGGCACGGCACTGGCGATTACGCTCGCGGGAATCGCCTATGCCTTCGTGCTTCATGCGCAAGGCGACATTATCGCCTATGGTGGCCTGGCGCTGGCCTGGAGTTTATACAATGCGATCATTTTGACGATCGTCTGCTTGGTGTCCATCGAGCAGCCGCGGCGGCGGAAGGCCGAGCGGTTCGAGCGAGATGAGCCGGTTCTTTTCAATATCGGTGGGCGGCCGGGCGTCTACCGTTTGGCAGACATGTCGATCACGGGTGCCCGCTTCGTGAGCGACAATCCCCCACCTGTCGGGATTGCCGTTCATTGCACTCTTCGAGAGAGAAATGTCGCCGCTCTTGTCGTGCGGCGCACCGCGGACGGATTTGCGATCCGGTTCGATGAGACCCTCAACACGCGCGTCGATCTCATTCGAGCTTTCTATTCCGGTGACTACGTCACCGCATTCACCGGCATACGCGCCGCCCCCCTTGGCAAAGCAATCATGATGCGGATTTTCGGGTGACTGCGTATGCTGGCGACGTCGTTGGCCCAAGGCTTCGCGGCCACTCGGGTGGCAGCATGGAAAGGGTTGGACAACATGGCTGTCCTAGCATGATGTCAGCGCTCATCGGCGGCAAGGAGCGTGATGCCCGAGAGCCGCAACGGAGAGCGTCGCGGCAGATCAGGGCCTTTTGATATCCAACGCGCTCGCCGCCGAAACTGAGCAACATTGACCAGCGAATCAGCGCCTGTAAGAGCATGTAGCCTGGGGGATGTCATGCTAAGGAGCGCGAGAGGGCACGTAGGGCTGTTGGGAGGAAGGAATGATCGCCGAGCGAAAGCCGCCAACCTTTTGGCCCCAGAATCTGGACGACGAGATGCGAATGAGGCTCGCCCTTCGCTCTCTCGAAAAAGAGAATACAGCTCTGAAAGAGCTGGTCGTGCGCCTTTCGGAAACCATTCTTTCGATATGTCGAAGGGGGCGCTGAGTTCGTAGAAACCGATCTGAACTGAGCAGGTCACGGCCGTTTGCCAACCCGGGCGTCGCACTCGGCTCTTCGCGCCCGCAATGCTCATGTCGATACTTTCGGCGCTTGATCGCTTCCGGTTGCGCGCGTGCTACGTTGGCGCTCGCAGTTCGCCCTGAAAAAAAGCCTAAGTATTTGCTGATTTCATCGTTGCGACCGCCTCGTCGCGGAGCTGGTGGATGAGATCGCAAGCGGGACATTCGAAGGTACGAATGCAAAAGCCGGCGGGGCCGGGCGTAATGCGCGCCAGCATCATTCTTGTCTGGCATTTGGGACACGTCGGTCGCTGAATGGTCATGGGGCTGGCCTCGATCAGGCGGGAGCGCGATACTCCCAGTCACCGCACCTGGCGCACTCAAATGTGCGGACGTCGAAGCCGGCTGGCCCAGCGCAACACACTCCAAACGCATCCTTGGGACAATGTGGTTGCTCGCTGGCGAGGAGTGATTCATGGGACGAGGGATGGGTCCTTGCCATCAACCGTCTGCCCGTGCGCGTCTACCCAACCGAGAGATCGGCGCGGGAAGGCAATCTGCGATTCCGAGTTGAGGACGCGTCCTATTGTCTTGGATCGCCGTCAGCCGGTCACTTTCGGTGCGCCCTTTTGGCTTTTCGGTAGCAACCATTTCCTCATGTCAGCGGCATAGCCAATTTGTGCGGCCTTTTCTGACGGCTTCGGATCGTATCGATCCGGGCGGCAACGTTTTTGCCTGGGCCAGAGCCTCAGCCGCCCGGGCGGCCCAATCGTGATTATCGAGATCGTTGCGTGGCAGTTCTGTCATGTCATCGTCCTCACTGTAGCCTTCGCAGCTGGCTGTGTTCCTGCGGTGCATCGGGGGCGGCCTTATTTATGAGGCGCAGGTCACCGCCGACCCGATGAAGTCAGATGCTGTCGGTAGGGAACGGGCAAGTGCTCGAACCCAGCGCGGGGCGCCGCAATGTTTCGCACCTCCGTACGCGACTGACAATTGGGACAACGAGGCTCGCGCCGCCGCGCGAGGTGATAGGGTCCTTGTTTGTGAATCGTGCAAACCTGCCCCCTGTGGGATAGGGTGGGGGCACTATCGAACTCTCTCTCACCGATGGGTGCCAACGGCCGGGCGGTAATCGCAGCAGCATGCCGTCTCGGCAGCGCGGCCCACTGGTCAATATTGCTCACTATCGAGAAATTGACGGGATCATTGCAATCAGCTGTAGGGGCAAGCCTCTTTGAGAGACGCGACTGTTAGCAGCCAAACAATGCCAAATAGCGCGGTCCTTTCGTGCCAGTTTATTTGTACCCTGGGCTCGTTATTCGAAACCTTTGATCCCCATATCTCTTTATGTCTGATCATGCCATCGAGGTGGTCGGAATGGGCCGAGACTTTCAACGAAAGGGGCCCGGCATGTTTAAATCTCAGCAATATCCTGCAAAAGCAGCCGAGTACGGCGAACTGATTAAGCGTTCGATCGGTCCGGTTGAGATCCGTAAATTTCAAGAACCGCAGGACCGACTTGCCTCGCTCGCGGAGAATGAGCAGGGACTGGCGGACGACTATGACAATGCAGTGCATGTTGCGGAGCAGGACGGATCGAGCGGCGCAGCCCTTGCGGCCGAAGAAGAGCTCGTCTTGCGGTGTCTAGGCGCGGCCATCATCATGCAATGGAACGCCCTGCCGACGACGCTGCGGCGGGAGATCTTCGACACCGCCGGGTCGGTCGGCAAGTTATTGGAGACGGCGGCGCTCCGCGGACAAATCGCCCGATTTCTGCACAAGCACAAGGATGATGCCGGCCGCGGCAAACTGCCCTGAACAGAAGACACGCCTAGCGATGCGAGATCGGTCACTCTGGCTCTGTCACGATGGGATAACGAGGGAGGTGCAGTCCGCGACGGTCTGCCGATGTAAATAAACGCCGATAACAGGAGGACTCCCATGTCACTTACACAGTTTCGGGTCGATGACGGACCACACACCATTGACGGGCTGCGGCTTTTTGCTCAGGATGAAAATGAACGGGTCGAGGCGTTCATGGGCCGGAAGGTGATGGACGTTTGGGCGGAGTCTGTCGAGCACTGTGGAGGACGACAAAGTCTGTTCCGCGATCAATACAACGCGCTCGGCAAGCTGAACCTTGCCGCACTTCAGCGGATCGTGAGCACGAAATACCAGCGAGGCGCCGCGCTCAACCGCCAACATCCCTTTGTCGAGGTTCTATTCTCGGACATTACGGAAAGCGGAGAGGCTTTAGATCTAAGTGAACTCGTGCGAGAGGCGTTGCCGCCAGCATTTCATAGGCTGGCCTGAGATATGGACCACGGGAGTGCCGTGACTGGAGCGTCAGCGTTCAGTAGCCCTACACTCGGCGTCAAGTAGACCCGCAAAAAAATCCGCATGACATTGACGCGGGCGCACATAGCTCGATCTTGGCGCCAAGATGTTGGACGATCACTACACCTACGTTTTTGACTCCCAATACGTTCGCCTCCTCGGTGGCAGGTATGGACTGATTGTCGAGCCGCCGAAGAGGGCGGCTCCGGCCACCGGCGGAGACGCGGCGCCCGAGAATGCGGGTGGCGCTCCAACGGAGGTTAAATTTTCCCTGTGGCATCTCCACATGTTGTCTATGACAACATGGACAAAAACCTTCACGCGTGAACCGCAAAGACTAAAATCCAGCTGCGCGAGATGCTGGCCGAGGCAGTCCGCAATACTCGACCCGAGACAAAAGCGCCCACCGAAAGCGATCGCGGCTAAAGGCGACGTAGCTCATTCGGGAGTACAAGAACCCTCGGCTGGAAAACCCTCCGCCGTTTGAGCGTCGCCTTGAACGATATTGGTTCCTTCCGAGGGAACAATGCGCGTGCCGACGCATTATCAATCATCGCGACAAACGCGATTTGAGGAATAACACATCATGAAACGCATTCTATTGATCGGAGTTGCAGCTTGCGCGTTTGCGCTCGTTCCAATTCTGTCTGCGTCGGCAATGCCGAGCGCAAATCCGAATGCACTCGTCGGCACCGACACTTCAATCGTCCAGGTACACGGTTGGGGCCATCACGGGGGCCGAGGTCATCACTACGGATGGGGTCGAGGCCATCATTATGGGTGGGGCCATCATCACCGTTGGTGAAACGTGACTGCCTAGTGGCGTTTGTTCTAGAAGAAGCCGCCAGTCTGGCGGCTTTTTCTTTGTGACAATTCGCATTAGAGGCAGCGATTCGCCGGATAGTAGGCAACTAGCAGAGTTCAGTTGACGGTTCAGCGACTAGCAAGGTCACCTAGGTCTTGCCCGGCACCGCTTCGGCCTCGATAGCCGCGACAAGCTCGGGCGCAAGGTGTGCGGACAAACGCTGAATGATGTTGAGTAGCTGCAAGATTTCTTGCTCACGCAAGGCGTCAATCTTGTTGTGCAGCAATTCGATCTCGAGTTCAGCCTTAACGTTTATTCGGTAGTCGTGTTCTGCGTGCCTGCGGTCAATCTCGGATTGGCGGTTCTGGCTCATCATAATGATGGGCGCTGCGTAGGCTGCTTGGAAAGAAAGAACCAAGTTCAGCAAGATGAAGGGATAAGGGTCCCAATGGTTGATGAATGCTATCATGTTTAGAACGATCCAAATGCCGAGTAGGACGCTTTGGATGACGATGAAGCGCCAAGAACCAACTGTTTCAGCTACCCGGTCGGCAAGCATCGCGCCCGGCGTCAGTGCGAGCTTGGGTAAGTTGCGCGCAGGCTTTTGCGCCCGAAGTTCTCGCAACCGCTCCTGATCTTCGGGACTTAGGTGCACTTTGTGGCTTTGCTCGTTGGTCATTCGTTGCATCCACAGTTAAGGGGGTATGACGATCCGGTACAGGCCGCTTTGGGATGGGACGCAGAAGAAGTGTACTACGTTGACGCGAAAACGGAGAACGCTGCGGGCGACTTGCCTTTGTCTATCTGGTCCAGCGCGACGATGAAGCGGACGCAAGTAGTCCCGTCACTCGTGGATCATTTCCGCCCGGGAGATGATTTCGAAGTAACACCTTATCGGCGGACTGGGGCGGCCTCGTTGACGAACGAGATTATCGCGACCTGCTGCACCGATGCCACGTCCCGAATGATCCGAAGCTAGCGGCTGAGTGCCCCGAGGAAATTCTCGCGCCACGCCGTAATGCTATTGCGGCGCAGCACCGCGATCATGGCCCCCCAACGCTCGCATCGCTCCTCAAGTGGCATCCCCAGCGCTGTCCGCAATGCTTCGGCGACGGCGTCGGGGTCATACGGGTTGGCGATCACGGCAGCGTCGAGTTCATAGGCCGCGCCCGCAAAGGGCGAGAGAATGAGCACGCCGGGGTCATCGGGGTTCTGTGCAGCGACATACTCCTTGGCAACCAGGTTCATTCCGTCGCGCAACGGAGTGACAAGAGCGACGCGACTGAGCCGAAAGAAGCCAGCGAGCGATCGCTGGGAAAAGCTCCTGTTCAAATACTGGATCGGCGCCCAATCGAGTTCCGCGAAGCGACCGGCCACGTCGCCCGCCAGCGCACCGAGCCTCTGCCGCAGCGCACGGTATTCAGGAACGTCGCTGCGCGTCGCGGTGGCGATCTGCAGCAAGCGGACATGGTTGCGGTATGCGGGATAGCCCTCGAGAAAGCCGGCGAACGCTTTGAACCGGTGCTCGAGACCCTTACTGTAATCCAGCCGGTCCACCCCAATGATGAGCTGGCGCCCCCGGAGACTCTCCTGCAGCCGGCGTGCCGTTCGAGACGTCACAGCGCGACTGGCCATTTGGGCAATGGCTTCAGTATCGATTCCGATCGGGAAGGTGCCGGCGCGCAGAACCCGATCGAAAGCGTGAACGTGGCCATCGGACGAAATCTTGCCGCCTGCGCGGCGAACGACGGCGTCATGGAAGGCGGTCAGATCCTCCACCGTTTGGAAGCCGACGAGATCGTAAGCGCACAGTGATTTCAGCAGGTCGCCGTAGCGGGGAAGGGTCGCCAGCACCCCCAAAGACGGAAACGGCGTATGCAAGAAGAACCCGATCCGTTGTGTGGCCCCGGCGCGGCGAAGTTCCTCGGCCATGGGGATCAGGTGGTAGTCATGCACCCAGACGAGATCGCCCGGCCTGAGCAGGGGCGCGAGGGCGTCGGCGAGTAGGGCGTTCACCCGTCGATACGCGGCCAAGTGCCGGCGGGTGAAGTTCATGAGATCGAGACGATAGTGAAATAAGGGCCACAGTGCCGCGTTGGAGAAGCCGCTGTAGTAACCGTCATGGTCCGCGCGGGTAAGATCGACGGTAGCGTACGTCACTCCCTCGGTTTCGAAAACGTTCGGCTCTGGTGCTGTTTCTCCAAGCTTGCCACTCCACCCAAACCATAGGCCTCCAGCCTGATGCAGAGCGTCGACGAGGCCGGTCACAAGCCCGCCGCTGCGCTGCGCAGCTTCTCCCGGCAAGGCGACACGGTTTGAGACGATGACCAGGCGGCTCAAGCGGGTCCCCTCCGCGCTGTCAGGGTTGCGTCAAGCCGAGCTGCCAAAAGATCTCGGCGAACACGGCAACGCAAATGATCGAGCGGTGACATCCGCCGGAGCCCACATTCGCCTCGGTCCTCCCGCGAAGATCCACAAGTCCTTCCACCGGAACCGATGGTTCCGTCATCAGGCAATCTGGCGCTTGAGGTCAGGCGCGACGCATGGATATTAAGCGGCAAGATCAAGGCGTTACCTGTAAAACATATAGATCTTCTCGCAGTAAATACAGGATACTCTGCCGACCAGCTGGGTTGTTGGGCGCCGTCTAAAACTGATCTTCGCCGGGATTTCGACGGCAGACGCCCCGGGTGTGCCTCTCGATCTCAGCCAGTGCGGCGTCGAGCGAGGCGTGCGGCCCTTGCTGTATGCCGGCCACAGTTTCCGATGCGCGGCCCTCCGGATGGATCATGAACTGACGGGGAGCGCTTGCCGTGATGCGCCCCATCGAGCGGCCGAGCAGGTCCGCCAGCCGCCAAACCGTGCCTCCCTCTGCCGGAGTAACGATCACATCCATGGTAAACCTTGGGCCTGTACGCCGCGCGTTGTAATAACCGACGGGCGAACTACCGAGTTCCGCGGACGCGGCATTCTCGGTACTGGAAGGATTGCCGCGTCGGATCGACCCGCGATCGAGCTAATGGCGCTTAATGCCGATATGTGCGACCATATAGAATGGTCAAAAAGAAAGGTCGAAGGCCAACGTCGGGAGAAGCAATGGCAACCGCTCTCGACCGTTGGGACGAGGAAGGCGGAGCGCAGGAGCTGGCGTGGCCTTTACCCTATGAGGCCAGCGATTTGCGGGACGTGGAGCGCAGAGTCCTGGAATGTCTGGGTGCCGCCCTTGTCAGCGAATGGAATGATTTACCTACTGACGTCCAGCGCAGGCTCTTCGAGCAGGCGGCCTCGGGCAAATCGCACGACGCCACCCTGTTGAAGACGCGGATCGCCCGTTTCCTGCACGATCATAAGGACGCTTCGTGTGTGCGCTAACACTACTTTGGCTAGATTTGTTCACGCCGTTGCTTTTCGCTGACGCGCCTTGACGGTTGCAGCCAACCGCCGCCGCGTCCAACGACTTTCGCTCCACAGGGCCTTGACCGGATCCTTAGCCGCCGCGGCCTTGGCAGTTATTTCGTGATGCTTCGAGCAGAATGTCGTTTCGGGACGGTCTTGTACGCCCCCGGTCGCGCCAAGAAGGTGATGATCGACAAGGAGAGCACCACCATCGTCAGCGGCGCCGGCAAGAAGGCCGACATAGAGGCGCGGGTGACGCAGATCAAGGCGCAGATCGAGGAGACCTCCTCGGACTATGACCGTGAAAAGCTGCAGGAGCGTCTCGCCAAGCTCGCTGGCGGCGTCGCGGTGATCCGCGTCGGCGGCGCGACCGAGGTCGAGGTGAAGGAGCGCAAGGATCGCGTTGATGACGCGATGCATGCGACCCGCGCTGCCGTCGAGAAAGGCATCCTGCCGGGCGGCGGCGTCGCCTTGCTGCGTGCCTCCGAGCATCTCAAGGGGCTGCGCACCAAGAACGATGACCAGAAGACCGGCGTCGAGATCGTGCGCAAGGCGCTGTCCTATCCGGCGCGCCAGATCGCGATCAACGCCGGTGAAGACGGCTCGGTGATCGTCGGCAATATCCTGGAGAAGGATCAGTATGGCTACGGCTTTGACTCCCAGTCCGGCGAGTACGGCAACCTGGTCACCAAGGGCATCATCGACCCGACCAAGGTCGTTCGTGTGGCGATTCAGAACGCGGCTTCTGTTGCGGCGCTCCTGATCACTACCGAAGCCATGGTGGCCGAATTGCCAAAGAAGAATGCCGGCGGTGGCGGCATGCCTCAAGGTGGCGGCATGGATGGTATGGATTTTTAAGTCCTACTCGTTCAGAGCTCAACAATAGCCAAGGCCCGGCAGAGATGGGCCCTTTTTGCAGGAACCAGCAAAAAGCCGTCGCCGAGAAGCGTGATGAATTCTCGCCGTTTCACGGATTTCCGTGAGGACGCCTTGTGCAATATCTCAAAATCAGCACTCTACTTTGCAGCCGGGTGGCGGGTGAGAACTGTTGCCAAACCAGTCAGGACGCACCTCACCGTTACTGGATTTTGGGAAGTGCATAGCTCCGCCCTGGTTGGTCGCCCCTGTGATGACCAGAGACCGAAGACCGCGATCACCTGGGACGCGGGGATCATGAGTAGCAGGCCGGCTACGATCGAGACACCCGGTGCAATAGCGACCACAGCGAGCAGCAGCATGATAAGGCCGGAGGAGCGCTTGTGTAGGCGACCCATCAGCCAGCCCAGGGGTAAAGTGATCTTGCCGGTGCCTCGTCGTGCAGCCGCTGCAGCAGGACCGAGGCAGGCACAAACACCCCTTCATCGGCGGGCATTGTCGGCTTCAGCTGGTCGGGGCTCGTTGGGACCCGGTACGCCGGGGACAGGATATTTTGGGAGGCGCCCGGTCGACACAGCCGACCCTGCGAGGGTCAGAGCCGACCCAGAAGTAGCAATACGACGAGGACGACCAGGATGGTACCGATGACCCCCATCCCACCGTGGCCATAGCCGTAGCCGTAGCCGCCGAAGCGGCCGCTGAAGCCACCAAGCAGGAAGATGATGAGGAGGATGATGAGGATAAGTCCGATCGACATTGTCCGACTCCTTTGGTGGGACCTTGTGGATATTGGGTCTCAAGTTTTGTCTGTCTTGCGATTCGTCGACCTCCTGCAAGAGCCCGCAGGCGACCCCGGATGGGAGGGGCCGATGCAGTTGACCGGATCACAAGGGCGCAGCCGCGCCATCGCGATCCAGTGCGCGCTCGAGCGCGTGTTGAGTGGGAATGGTCTGTGACAGAGGTTGCCACGCCCAAACAGCGTCGCTCGTGCCCTCAATACGGGGCGTAGTATTGGCGGCGATAGGGATACGGGCCGCCGTAGTAATCTGGCGCGTAGCCTGGCCCGTAGGCTCCGTAGGCGGCGGCTCCAGCCGCGGCACCCAGGATGCCAAGACCAATTGCGGCCCCCGGAGCGCCGTAGTAGCCGCGACCGCGGTAGTGGCGTCGGTAGTAGACTTCTGTCACTGCGGACGATGAAGCCGCTTGTGTCGGAAGAGTCGTGCTCGGCGAGATCGGAGCTGCCCCCGAAGGCAGCACCGAGGCGAGCGTCGCCGCACCGAAGAGTGCGACCGCAATCGCGTATTTCATTGTCTGCTGGTTCATGGTCGTATCCTCTCGAATTTGGAGCATCTCAAGCGGCAAGTCGAGTTGCGTGCCCCACGCTTTAAGTGCTGACCATGTTGCTACGCGTGTGAGCAGCACATTGGCCGCCTCGTAGAGGTAACTTCGCAGCATCTTATCGCCGCATTTCGAGATTCGGCCTGTCCAGTCAATCTCGCCGGATGCGTATCGGCGGGTCGTTAGCCCTGTATAGGCTCCGACGCTTCGCGATCTCTTGAAGCGAGCGGGGTCATCGATCGTCGCGAGGAAGCAAAGGGCCGTGACCGGGCCGATGCCAGGAGCCGTCATGAACCGTCGCACCTGGGCATTGTTGCGAGCCAGCCGCAGCACCTTGCGGTCAAGGTCCACAATCTGTTGCTCGACGGCCTCGCGTGCCTTCAGCAATGGATCTACCGCGGCAAAAAGCTCTGACCGATCCTCGGCTAACTGCGCGGCGCGCACAGCAAACATATTCATCTTTGCTCGTCCGATGACACGCCCGAGGTTCTTGAGGAGCCCCCGGATTTGATTTTCGATATCCCGCTTGATCTTGACGAGCAGGGCTCGACTGACAAGAAGGGCTTTGGTCGCATGACTATCGAGATCCTTGACACAAACCTCCTTATACCAGCCACATTGCATGATACGTGCTATACCAGCAGCGTCATTTCGGTCGCTCTTGTTGATCTGCATCTTCAGAACCGCCTTCGCATGCCTGGCGTCAATGCAGATAACGGGTAACCCGAGCTTATTCAGCTCGGTCCACAACCATGTCGACGTTGCTCCGGTCTCGAGTCCGATCCGAACGACCTGTGGCGCGTGCAATTTGATAAACGTCGCAATCGCCTCCGGGTCAGATGTAACCACCCCTTCGCGCTCGACCTTCCCTGTCCGATCGACGATGCAGATCGAAGTCAGTTTCAGTGACACGTCTAATCCCACATAGCGCTCCATTGCGTCTCTCCTTTATTGCAAGGCCCTGAGGTAGGCCTCGTCGAGTCCTAGAGAGCTGATTCCCAGAGCCTGAGTATGGCTCCGAGCCCGGAATTACCCCATGTGTGAAAACGCTGCTGCTTTGCTATGATTCTCTGGTGATTCTGCGGGGGAAGCTGATGAGGCGCTTCGTTGAGCAGGCCGATCGTGGGCAATGGACATTATTGCCCGAATGCCTCGATGATTTCATTGACGAGAGCAGCCCTGTTCGAGTGATCGACGTGTTTGTCGATGCGCTTGATTTGGCTGAGATGGGCTTTGAGGGAGCGGAGCCGGCCGCAACGGGACGGCCGTCGTATCACCCCTCGGTTCCCCTGAAGCTCTACATTTATGGCTATCTGAACCGGGTGCAATCGAGCCGACGGCTCGAACGAGAAGCCGGTCGCAATGTTGAGGTGATGTGGCTGCTGGGTCGGCTCGCTCCCGATCACAAGACGATTGCCGACTTCCGCAAGGACAGCGGCCTGGCACTCCGCAAGGTATGTGCGCGCTTCGTTGAACTCTGCCGAGAGATGGGTTTACTGGCGACGGCGAGCGTTGCGATCGATGGCAGCAAGTTCAAAGCCGTGAACAACCGGGACAAGAACTTCACACGGGCCAAAGTCGAACGGCGTCGTGCTCAGCTGGAGGAGAGCGTCGCGCGGTATCTGAGCCAGCTTGACACGGCTGACCGACACGAGCCGACCGAAGCGCTGGCCGCGAAGGTGACGAGGCTTAATGAGAAGCTCACAAAACTGAAGGACGAAATGGCCAAGCTTGCTACTTACGAGAAGCAGATGCTGGCTTCGCCCGACCAGCAAATCTCTCTGACTGATCCCGATAGCCGCTCGATGGCAACCAGCGGCCGCGGGTCCGGCGTTGTCGGATACAACGTGCAAGTCGCCGTGGATACCGAGCACCATCTGATTGTCACGCATGAGGTAACGAACAGCGGCTCGGATCGGGCTCAGCTTGCCAATATGGCCAGGCAGGCGAAGGCTGTTCGAAAGACCGAGACGCTCGAGGCCGTTGCCGATCGCGGCTACTTCAGCAGCTCCGAAATCCTCGCTTGCCACGAGGCCGACATCACGGTGACGCTGCCCAAGCCGATGACTTCTAGCGCCAAGTCGGAAGGGCGCTTCGGCAAGCAGGACTTTGTCTATTTACCGGAGAGAGACGCCTATCGCTGTCCGGCTGGGGAGCAACTGCCATATCGCTTTACTGGCGAGGAAGATGGCAAGCGGGTAAGGCGCTACTGGACCACAGCCTGTCAAAATTGTTCGCTCAAATCTCAGTGCACGACAGGGCCGGAGCGGCGGATTCCCCGATGGGAGCATGAGCATCTGCTCGATGCTGTGCAGCAGCGCCTTGATGCGAACCCGATGGCTATGCGTCAACGTCGCAAGACCGTCGAGCATCCGTTCGGCACAATGAAGGCCCGCATGGGCGCGACACACTTCCTGACCAAAACGCTTCCGAAAGTAGCCGCCGAGATGGCTCTTTCGGTTCTGGCGTACAATCTAACAAGGGTCATGAACATCGTCGGGATCAAGCCGCTGATCGCTGCGATCGCGTCCTGAGAACTGCGTGTCTCCTGCCTTCCGGGCCAGATACCCTTAGGCACCGTCTTTACACGACCAAGACCCAAAGCAGACGTCACTCCGGTCGTCCTCCCATCGCACGCAGGTGGCCATCGCACCATCTGGCGATGCCAATACTTCGCTGCCCCGGCAGCGCTGGCGCACGGTGATATTGGCTCGGCCCTCGACCCGCCGTCGCAGGGCGCGCTCGATCGCGGGGCGTAACGCCGCGTAGCCCGACCAGCAGAGGTCGCGTGGCGAGAACGGATCGTAACCCGGGCGTTCCCTGCGAACATCGAGGCCTGCCTGAGCGGGACGGCTCCGGAGCGCGTCGCTCAGCGCCCGCCGGCCGCTGAGCAGCAGTCCATGGACGTGTCGCGCCTGCGGCGTGCCCGCCCAGTGGGTGAGTTGCGCGGGAAAGCTGTCGCGCTCGAGGACAATGACGTGCTCGAGACGCAAGGGCACTGGCAGCCTTCAGTCCAGCCATCCGGCGGAGTCACGGGCGCTTGACCGCCGATCCGAGTTGACGCCATCGCCATCTCGTAGACTTCGTGCTCCGCAGGCCCGAGCGTGGCGCCGATTTCACCGGCCACCAATCGGAATCCAGGCGCTCAGGATGAGGGCGGCCACGCAGGCGATACCTGCCGGTGCTGCATACAAATCGGGCGCATCCATGCGTCACCTCGCCGATCAGTCGTTTGAGGCAAGAAAGTGCGGCCAGCTGGAGCAGAGTGTGAGCCGGTTAACAAGTCCGGTGCCCAAACTGCGTCAGCATGGTGATCATTATCGCAAGTCCTGGAAGGCCAGGGGCCGCTCGTGGTCCGTCGCCGACTACCGGGTCTCGCTCGGAAAGCCGCTCAAGTCGGGCGCAAGTTTGGCATGCGGTTTGTCCTTGAGGGATCTGTGCGCTAGTTTGCCGCGAGGGCTCATTCTCTGTGCCACAACCTGAAATTTTGATATGTTGCCCCTTTCATTCCCGCGATTGAGTGGGTCCGATGAATCAGGTACCGGCGGTCACCCCGTCCACGATCAATAGACGGCTCGCTGCAGTCGCTTTTGCTGATGTCGCGGGGTTTTCCCGTCTGATGGCTGTTGATGATGTCGAAACGGTACGCCGCTGGAGAGCTGTACGGACGGACGTTCTGCAGCCGCACATGCTTCGGCACGGCGGACGGGTTGCCGAGATCGCCGGAGACGCGGTGTTGGTGGAGTTCGCGAGTGTCGTGAACGCTGTGCGGTGGGCGACCGATGTCCAGCGCACTCAGCACAGTGCGCAAGGCAAGAATCCGCTGCATCTGCGCATTGGAATCAATGTCGAAGACGTCATCGACGAAGACGGAATACTGCAAGGTGACGGCGTCAACATCGCGTCCCGCATTCATCAGGCAGCGGATCCTGGCCAGATCGTTGTGACCGCAGCAGTACGCGATTATGTGATGAATAGGCTGCCGGTGGTGTTCCATGATTTGGGGACGCCTCCGATGAAGAATATCAATCGAGCCGTTCGCGTGTTTGCGGTCGAGTGGGTCGAAGGCGGAAAAAGCGACCTGTTAGCGCAGCCCTATCTGCAATGGTCGTCACGGCCGACGATTGCAGTGCTTCCGTTCCGAACCGTCGGAGGAACTGAACACGAGGATTACTTCGCAGACGGCATCACCAACGAAATCATCACGGGTTTGTCGCGCAGCCGGGGATTGTACATCATTGCGCGTAGTTCAACGCTTCGGTATCGCGACAGGGGCAAGGACTTGCGTCAAATCGCCAGCGAACTCGATGTTCGCTATATCCTGGATGGCAGCGTTCAGAGGCAGAAGAAGCGTCTGCGGATCAGTAGTGAGCTGATTGACGTAGGCAGCAACCGTCCGATCTGGGCAGAGCGGTTCGAGGGATCGACCGACGAATTGTTCGAGTTTCAGGACCGTATCACCGCAAGCATCCTCGGCAAGCTGGAGCCGCGCGTGCGAGCAGTTGAAGCGGCTCGCGTCCGTGACCATCCCACGGAGAGTCTCGATGCATACCACTGTGTGCTGAAGGCGATGGCTCTGCTCTATCTATTCACCGAGGAGAGCTACCAGTCGGCGGGTGAACTGCTTGAGCGCGCGATTGCGCTCGATCCTTCATATCCACAGGCATACGCCTATCTCGCGTGGTGGCTCAATTTCCGCATCGGCGAAGGGTGGTCCCCAAACCCTGATGCCGATATAGCGCGCGCGCTCGCCGTTTCGCAGCGCGCGATCGAGCTCGACAGCGAGGACCCGTTTGCACTCGCCGTTGGCGGCCATATTCTTTCCTTTCTCGGGAAAAAACCCCTTGAGGCGATTGATCTCTTCGATCAGGCCCTGGCGCTCAACGAAAACTCGGCGTTCGCTTGGGGTTTGAGTGCCTTAACGCTGGCATATCTCGGTCGGCCCGACGAAGCGGTGGGGCACCTTCAGAACGTCTGGCGCTTGAATCCGTTCGATCCCTTGAGCTTCTATTTTTGGATCATCGCCGGGATCGCCGAGTTCGTTGCCGGACGATACGAAGAATCAATTGCATGGCTGCGAAAGTGCAGGCGCGCAAATCCGCGGTTTATTGCCTGTTTGCGAATGCTGGCTGCGTCGCTCGCTCTGTCAGGACGGGAGCATGACGCGCAGGAAGTCGCGAGAGAATTGCTGACGATCGAACCATCGTTTCGCGTGTCAACCTTTATCTTATGGTATCCGTTACAACGGAAAAGCGATCTGGCTCGCCTTGAGGCTGGACTGCGATTGGCCGGCCTGCCGGACTAAACGACCGATGAGCGGTGAAGTTTAGGGAGGACTGAACATGGCCTCGTTTGGAGCAGGTGGTGCAACGGGAGCTGGCGCCGGTGCGGGCGCTGGTGCAGGCGCCGGTGCCGGTGCGGGAGCCGGTGCTGGTGCAGGAGCCGGTGCGGGCGCAGGAGCCGGTGCTGGTGCCGGTGCGGGCGCTGGTGCCGGTGCGGGCGCAGGAGCGGGCGCGGGCGCTGGTGCCGGAGCAGGGGCGGGCGCCGGGGCAGGGGCGGGAGGACGCGTGTCTACCGGTGCTGAAGCAGGCCCGGGCACGGGCCGCAGCTACTTCGCCACACCATGGGACCTACGCTTCAGGCCTTGGGCGCTCGACTTTACACCGGACGATGCCGGCAACCCACCATATCCGTTTTCCGAAATCGTAAATCCATATAACACCGATGACTTCCTCGAGTGGACAGCCGACGACTGGGACCCGGCTTTACGTTTCTGGACGCTGCCGTACGATCCGCAGCTGAACGAGTGGCTTAAATCAGTCGATGAGACTCGCACATACATCATGGCGGGCCGGGAATTTGGCGGTCAGCCCGAGCTTTGGCAGTTCGGGCGTAGAGAACTGCTTGCCAAGGGCTGGTTGGAGCCGCGAGATCTCGCGTGGCAGCCCGATCCGGAATTGAGAGCGGCCGGCGGTAACGACTGGACTGCCGCGAAGAACAGCGGCTGGAGCACGATTCAAGCCGAGATCGCGGAACTGCAACAACTGATGCAGGACGATCGCGATCGATACCTTGCAGAAATCGACCTGCAAGCGGACAACGGACCGGACTACATCGTCGCCTTCCTTGGTGCGCACACCGGACGGTATCCCTGGACCATCGAGCTCATCAACTGCGGGCTTTCGATCGGCAATATCGCATATTCGTTTTACAAGGCGGCGTTCAAGCGCGTTCGTCCCTCTTTTCTGTGTCCAGGGCTGGCTCCTCCATTCGGTCCGCCCGGTCATCCCTCTTTCACGAGCGGTCACTCGTTTCTGGCCCATCTCATGGGATTGCTGCTTCTCGAGATTCCCGGAATACAGTCACGCTATGGCTTTTTCCCAACTCCAAATACCGGCGCACCCGGAGGGGCAGTTCCTTTTGTGGCCGGCCCTATCGCAGTAGCTATTTCGCGGGCTAACCCGGCTGTCGTGAGTTGGCCTGGAAACACGCTACGAGCCGACGACCCCGTTTGTTTTGATTTGCCGCAACAACTGAGCTCGGCGATTAACCCAGGCCAGATCTACTACGTGTTGGCGTCGGGTCTTGTGCCCAATACATCCTTTCGATTTTCAACGAGGATCGCCGGACCGCCCGTCGACACGAGCGCAGACGCCACGCAAACCTATGTCATTCCTCAAAATCCTCTGCCCGCCAGCGGCGCGTTCAATTCCCCGCTGATGTGGCTCAGTCAGCGGATCGCCAAAAACCGCGAGCGCCTCGGCGTCCACTATTCATCGGACACGACCGGGAGCCGGCATCTTGCAGCCGCAATCTGTTATTCGCTTTTTCATGAGGCGGATCCCCAGAAACGAATCGTCTGCCCTATGCTCGAGACGGTGAAAAAGCGAGCCGAGGCCGAATGGCCGGCATAAGTTGGCTTGGGTTGCGTTACGGTCCCCGGACACGTAGTCCAAGGTTATTGTCGTTGGCGACGAGATCTACCAGCGGCGTAGGACGATAGCTGCAGGGGAGTGGGGGCAGAGATATGGTCGACGCGGTATCCGTGTTGCCCAGGTCGTCGGCGCAATTCGCTTCGGCCAGCACGATGTGGCGGCCCGCGGGCGCGTTTGTATAGGTGTACGGACCGAAACGGACTTTGCCGCCCGGCGGCACGGTTTGAACTTGACCAGTGCTGCCCAGCTCCTCCCAGTAACCGTCATTCCAAAGTGGTGGTGGCGACGGTGGGGGTGGAGAGGCTGGGTTTGGCCAATCGTGCCACCACACTCTTACCGTCACCCCCGCAGCGTCGTAGGTACCGCGATTTTGGACCCACACGTAGATTTCGCCGGTTGGAGATACTTCGATTGCGTCGTGCCCGGTGCTGCTTGGGTCTCGCCAGGCTTGCCAGGCAGGCGGAGGGTCGCTCTCTGTTTGATGCAAGTCCCACTCGAGAGAAACAGGGACGTAACTGCCTTTGCCAAAGTCCAGCGTACCGCTCACAGGGTCCGTCGTTGGTCGCTGGCTCTCGATGAAAATGTCCACAGGCGGCGGATAGCCCGGTGTGTTGGTAAAACTTCTGTAGAGTCCCTGCGCCTCGAAGGCCCAGCGGATGACCTTGTGCACGCAGCCGCCGATCCTTTCGTACGTCTCAGGAGATTCAATCCCCATCGCGCGAAAAACGACGTGCCATGAAGGCGTGTTCGACGCAGTGTTGATGTCCGCGTCAATCATCGCGGAGACGAATTGATCGGGCTCATTCGTGGGCGATACCAACGAACTGCCGAGAATTTGAATCCCTCGCATGATGAGGTAGACGCAGTAGTGTGATGCCGAGCGGCGGACATAGGTGTCAACAGGGTGCGGCGGCGGTCCCGTCTGCACGACCGTGGTATCACCTCCGATACAGCGGTATAACCGGAACAATGACGAGGATAGAATTTGCTCGCTCCAATAGCTTTTGCGGCGAGGCCCAGCAAAATCCTGCACCTGGGATAAACCGTAGTGTAACCCTCCGCTCCAGCTCCACCCATCCGTCACGCATCGATCGTGGCGGCGCGGCAGAAAGACCCAGGGGAAGGTCGAGCCGCGCCGATTCGGGTCTGTCGCAAGGCTCGATTCCGGGTCCGAGACGATAGCAGCAAGGGCATCGCCGGGGCTGTGAGCGAATCTGAACTCTAGTTCGCCGACCGAGGCCGTCAGAAGCACGTGCCCAATCTCGTGCCAGATCCAGCGCGCATCGGCGGCGATGCCAAGCGGTTCAGCGGGCGAACGGTCCTTGCCATTCCAAGGCTTACGCGCGCGCGTTGACAGATTGGCCAACGCCAGATGCATCTCGATGAGAGGCGGCGGATTGCCGCCCGGAATCGTGCCTATGAAGTTATCGGGGAAGCCCTTTACGCGAACGCGCGCATTGACGGTCTGGCCGTCTTTGCCCTGTCCGGGGCCTACACCGGAGCGATAATGGACTTCGAGCGGCAGGCCCGCGATCCGGAAATAGGCGCTTGGACTCATTCCGTAGGCGCGAAGCCGGTTGAAGAATTGCTTGACGTTCCAGTACGCCATGACGGCGGAGGCATCATTTGATCTAACCGGCGGCCCACTACCCGGCAAGGGAACGTCTTTCGGAGTCCCCGGCAGGTGAGCATGATCCTCGAGGACAAACCCCGGACAAACGACCACCACCTCATCGTCGTAGCCATCGGGAGCATAGACCAACGGGTGCGGTATGTTGTGCACCGTCCTGCGATAGTAGTAGTCGAGAACGGCCTCGGGTCGCGTCGGCCGTCGATCGCGAACAGCTGCCGCGCCCGCCTGCGATGGTGGGTCGATGGGAAAAATCCTCCCTTGGTGCGCATCGGCAACGAGTGCAACCTTGCTGACGAGCCCGAGCGGACTGTTCTCAAGGAACGGACCATCCTCAAATTCTTCTTCGCTCAGCGTAAGGACGGTGGCGAAGACGAAAGAATAGTATGGCTCCAGGTCGACATGCCCGGCCACGGCGGAATTGCTCTTTTTGGCTTGGCCGGTCGCGTAGAATTCAACGTGGAGTGGGAATTCCGGGAATTCCTTCGCCGGCAACCGTATGCCCTGAATTGCAACGGTACTCATATTCAAACCGAGTGTTGATGCGATCAAGCTCCTGAATCGCGCCGAGAACAGAAATTCAGCCAATGCGGTTGCCGTCGGGAGTGCAGTTGCCTGGGCGCGGGCCGTGGCCGCGCGGCTCGATCGTTGTGGGCGCTCCGTCGGTCGAAACTGCCCGAACGGGAGCGAAGCCGACATTCCCGAGATGCGAACCTCGAACTGCGATTCAGACGTTCGCACGTGCGCAACCACACGGATGCCAAACCCCGTCCCGATAGGTTGGGATGCCAGTAGCTGGGAGGCCATCATCACTACGATTGGATCGGAAGAATTGTCCGATGCATTTGTTCGGAGAGCTACAAACGAGGCCAGCGGACTTGGCTGCGTGCTCGGCGCTGAAAAGGCCAACCATCCGAACAAAGGGCTCGACTGGCCCGGCGCCAGCGCGTTAATCCACTCGTCGGGAATTTCGAGCGGAGGGTCAATCAGCGGATTGCGGTTGGCCGCCAAGAGGTAGTCGTGAGCGACCTTTTTCATGTCACTTTCGAACTGGCTGATATCTCCAGTTCCCACGAAAGGTCTTGTGGGATGACGCAACAAGACGGTGGTTGGATAGGTTTGATCGTCGTTGTTCAGGTTGCCCCAGCGTTGGCTCCATACCGAGTATCTGCTGTATGGCCAACCTGATTGATCGTCCGCGCTGCCTGCAACGCGCTTGGCTCGTGGCCTTGCCGCCTTTTTTTTGGCAGCTCTCTTCTTTCGGATTTTGGAGCCGGCGCTGCGTTTTGCCATTGAAGTCTCCTCCAGGTGGCGTCCGCTACCATATCACAATCCAAACAACCCGGGGGCGTTCTAACCGTCCCCTTCGCTCCGCTTGAATTAATCATCTGTACCGGGACCAGGCAAGCATCAAACCGCGGATTTCACGGCTCCCGCGGTACGCAGCGAAAATGTGGCGGCAATATCTCGGCTGCGCGAGCGTCATCATCGTGCACGGCCGGGCGAAGAACCTTCCCATTCCTGTTCGGCGACCGGCCGAGCGCGGCGTCATCCATCGCGCAGAGGGACGTCTGTGAACTGCCTCACACGAGGGCAAACTTATTTCTACGTTCTACCGGAGATTGCGGCGATGCTCAGCGTGGATTACTTTCAGCTGTGGCTTGAGGGCATTTAGCAATGGAGGAGTTTCAAATGAGTCCAGCTACGAGCAGGCAGGCGGCGCCAACTAAAGAGCAGGTGGAATTGATACGATCCGCGATTGAGACCTCCATAGGAGGCATGCTCGAAATCATGTTCAAAAAGCAGACTTATCTGAAAATAGAACTTTTCCCGAAGGGCATAGACCTGATTGATGTGGAAGCAAAGGTTGGTCTGCCAAATGCGCCACTCGTTGAGCTCACGTAAAGATTGCTGGTCCCGGATCGCACGCCGCGGCCCCTGAGGGACAATAGCAATCGGTCTTCGCGATCGGTCGGGCGGGCCGTCCACGCGGTTTTAGTAGTGGGCTACACGTTCAACGTGGTGGCCTTGACTCCTCGTGCCAGCTTTACAGCGTGCGCACCGCAATTTCTGAGATATCATCCGTTTGCGGGAAGTCTCGTACTCGATGCATCTTTACTGTGTGCGGGGCAGCAGCAGGAGGTGAGACCATGGCGACCAATGCCTTCTCGGACCTTACGCGGCTGATCAACGGTTATCAGATTTCGCAAGCCATTCACGTCGCGGCCCGGCTTGGCATCGCCGACCACCTCAGTCGCGGGCCGCTCAGCAGCGACGAACTTGCTCGGCTCAGCGGATCGCATCCGAGGACGCTCTATCGGCTGTTGCGGGCACTGGCTTCAGCCGGTGTTTTCCATGAGGCGGAGAACAGAACGTTCTCGCTCACCCCAATGGGCGAGTGTCTTCGTTCCGACTCGCCCACTCCACTCGACGGCTGGGCCGCCTATGTCGGCCGCCCCTATGCCTGGCAGGCCTGGGGCCATCTTGAACACAGCGTTCGCACCGGCGAGAGTGCCTTTCGGCATCTCAATGGTCAGAGCGTATGGGAGTATCGCAGCACCCGTCCAGATGAGAACGCGATCTTCAACCGAGCCATGACGGCCAATTCTCGCGGAGCGATCGAAGCTATTATCGCCGCCTACGATTTCAGCAGCTTTCGTCACGTCGCGGATATCGGGGGTGGTGAAGGCCAGCTGCTGGCGGGAATTCTCGCCGCAAACAAGGGCCTGCGCGGAACGCTGTTCGATCAGCCGCACGTGGTTGCCAAGGCGGCCGAAGTTCTGAACCAACATCGTGTCGCCGACAGATGCGAAATCGTCAGAGGCAGTTTCTTTGAAACCATCCCGGAGGGGGCTGACGCCTATGTGATGCGGGCGATTATCCACGATTGGGACGATAAGGAAGCGATTTCTATCCTGAAGACCTGCCGCCGCGCTATGACGGCTGATGCCAGATTACTCCTCATAGAACGTGTGGTGGAGCCCCCGAACGAGGGGCCGATCTCGAAATTCAGTGACCTAAATATGCTCGTCATGCTCGGGGCGCTTGAACGGAGCTACGAGGAGTATTCCGCGCTATGTCGAACGGCCGGATTTGAGATGCGCGGCACAGCTCGCGCAGGCTCGCACTACCAGGTCATCGAGGCAGTTCCCCACTCAGACTGAACCAGTGCGGGTCCTTTCTTCACGGCCGCAGGGTCTGCATCAGATGCGCTTTCACAACCTGAGGTCTGGTTATGACCCCAATGTATGGTCCGGCCGTGCGTAGCAAGAGATTCGTCGATCAGGTGGTGAGTGGTCTTGCATCAATGTATCCGGCCTTTGATTGGAGCATTTGCTCCGGGCCATCATGGATATCAGCGCGCGTGCGTTCTCATTAGCGGACAGGCCTCGATTGGGCCATTTGGGTCACCAGTGTTCGCATGCGCCGGGAAGACCGAACCTCCATCTCGTCTCATCCTCTCGCAGACCTCGGCTGGAACCTGTTGATGGGGTTACGTCATCGCTTGCTCCTCCTACCTCGCAGTTCCTGTGTTCGAGCCAGGGGCCGTTCCTTCGTCCCGGCCCGCAGGACGTGCGTCGCGTCGCGCGCACGGGCGGTCAAGGCCGGCCGTTGCGCCTTGCGGCTGGCTCCGGCGTTGCCAGGCCGCGCCTTGACCGCGCCGAGCACGGCGCGAGATCAAGCGGGTCGGACGCCTGCATCGTTGGTCCTTGTCAGCTCGAAGGCGCGTCCTTTAGCCAGCACCGCCCAGGCGATGCGGGCAAGCTTGTTGGCGAGTGCGATCGCCAGCACGTTGTGGTGCAATCGCTTCTTGGCGGCTTCGATCCAGGATCTGAGTCCGTAACGTTCCCAGTTCTTGATCCTGACCAGCACACCCATGCCGCCTGACGAACAGAACGCGAGGTAGCGATTGCCGCGCCTGAGATTTTGCCGAGGATCGTGCGGTCTCCCGTCGAGATCTGCTTGGGCACCAGGAGCCAGGCGCCGAAGTCACGGCCTTTGGAGAAGACGTCTCCAGTGCCGATCGCGGCCACCATGGCGCTCGAAATGATCGGCCCGATGCCAGGCACCGTCATCAGGCGCGAACATGCCTGATCTTGACGGGCCAGTGCTTCGATCTCGCCGGAGAGCTATCGATGCGCTGATCCAGCCGACGCCAGTCGCCTGCCAACTCCTCGATGACACCAACATGCGTGGCGACAGGGCATCGTGCGCGTCGCAAGGATGGTGGGCTTCTGTGCGCAGGAAGCCGATACCCTGGCGCACCGCGATCCCGCGTTCAGCATGAAGGCGCGAATCTGGTTGATGATGCCGGTGCGTTGCGACACCAGCCGCTCGCGCACCCGATGCAGCGCCTGCAGATCCAGTTGCTCGTCTTGGTCGCCACGAACTTCATCGTGGGCGTGCACGGCTTCGGCAATCGCTTCGGCTCATTGAAGTCGTTCTTCGGTCCTTGCTATAGGGCGGACATATTTGGCCGGCATCCCTGGCATCGTGACCAACGATGCGAGTTTGCGGCTCAAATGATGTGCGCCGACGCAGGCTTCCATGCCGATCAGGCAAGGCGGATATTGGCGAGCCGCGCCTCACCTGGCCACGCGACCACTTTTGCCGCAGCACGAGGGCCGCGCGTATCGTGGCCCACGACGTGGAACGAGTTTTTGCCGATATCGATGCCGATCACGGCGATCGCAGTACTGGGTGTCTGGGACATGGCGTGCTCCTTGTCTTGGCGCCCCTGGCCAGCTTATCGCTGGCAGGGCAGGAGCACGGCCGGACCATCCCATTAGCAGAAGTTCCCGGAAAGGCTTGTTTCCATAGGGAACAACCTCGGCGGACGGCGCGAGCGTTGCTATCGAGCACCATTCTGCATTGAGTGCACCCACGCGATGAATGCGCCTATCGCCGCGAGCTTTGGGTGCCCAGACTGATGCACGAGATAGAACCCGTAGCCTGGCAGTGTGAGCTTCGAGACTTGTACGAGCGCGCCACTTGCGAGCTCAGGCGCTACAAGAACATCGCTGCAGATCGCTATTCCCTGACCCGAGACTGCGGCTTCAATCGCATGCAACTCTTCCCGAAATGCTAGGCTTTGCAGTTTCGCGAGGTCAGGCACGCGCTTGAAGCGGCGGCGGGCGATCGTCTGCCAGCGTTTCCAATTCGGTGCATCCAAATCGGTGGGCGGCCACTCGGCCTCAAGGAGAGGAAAATTCGCCAGTTCGGCCGGACTGAACGACTTGCCCTCGTCACCAACGAGCTTTGGACTCGCAACGACACGGAAGTTGTCGCGCATCAACTCGATGCAATTATCACCCTGTGGTGGCCTGCGCGCATAGCGAATCGCAATGTCGGCCTCGCCGGCCGCAAGGTCGAGAATTAAATCTGTACCGAGGATATCGACCTTTAGGCGCGGATGGGCGGCGCGCCAGTTCGGCAGCCGAGGAACGAGCCATCGTGCCGCAAATGCGTTGGTCGCCGTAATGCGCAATCGACCGCCAGTCATGCCTGGCCGCACATTTGCCAGAACATCCGCGAAGGTCTGGAAGCCGTCGCGGATCACCGGGAAAAGCTGTTCACCCGCCGGGGTCAGCTTGAGCGGACGCGGCCTACGGCGGAATAGAGTCCTGCCGCAGTAGCGTTCGAGCAGCTTGATCTGATGGCTGATGGCTGTTGGCGTCACATTCAGCTCGAAGGCTGCCATCTTGAAGCTCAGATGACGGGCTGCGGCCTCGAAGGCCCGCAGTTCGGTGAGGGGTGGCAAGTTGTGCATGGAGCAAACGTAGATGAATTGAGCTCATCCTGCACCTGAATTATCAGAACTTGCTTGGGCAGTGCGTCGCGGTCGATAGTGGCGCGGGCGCCTTAAAGGCATGGCAGCAAAATGCTGACGCAAACTACCGGCCGGGTCTCTGACTATCTCAATGCGATCGAGCGGCTAGCGCCCGTGATCGCTGAGCACCGCGCGTCTTTCGACAGCGAGCGCCGATTGCCGGATCCCGTGTTCAATGCGCTGGCCGACGCTGGTCTCTTCCGCCTGTGGCTGCCTGCAGCACTCGGCGGTCCAGAACTGTCGCCGGGCGATTTTATGACGGTCGTAGAGGCCGCGGCCGCGCTCGACGGTTCGGTCGGGTGGCTTGTCGGCAATGGCGGCGGCATGAGCCGCATCGGCGGCTACCTCCCAGGGCCGGTTGCGCGGCAATTTTTCTCCGACTCCCGAGCTTTCGTCACGAGTGCAACTGGTGCTATCGGCGCGGCGGAGAGGGTGGAAGGTGGTTATCGCATCACCGGCCGCTGGCCGTTCGGCAGTGGTGCCCATCACGCATCACACTTCATGGGTCTCGCGAGCTCAAAAAGCGCCGACGGCAAGGACGAGCCGCCGCTGTGTTGTTATTTTGAGCGACGCGATGTGGCCGTCAAAGATACTTGGCTTGTGTCGGGGCTGCGTGCCACGGGAAGCTGCGACTTTGAAGTCCGAAATCTTTTTATCCCAGAGTCGCACACACACATCTTCATGGCATCGCATCCCACGCAAGATGGGATTGTGTACCGCTTGCCTCCGTTGTCGGCGTTCGCATGGACTGTCGCCGTCGTTCCGCTTGGAATCGCGCGCGGCGCGATGAATGCCTTTGTCGAGCTTGCGAGCCGGAAGACCCGGTTAGGTGTCGGTATACTGTTGCGCGACCGTGAGATCGTGCAAAGCAACTACGGCCGGGCAGACGCGTTGTATCGTGCGGCGCGCGCTTTCCTGATCGATGCGATGTCGGAATTGATGGCGGCCTCGGCAGAAGACGGGCCGCGCCTCATCAATGCCCGCGCGCTGTTCAGGACGGCCTGCACCTATGCCGCCGAGAGCGCGGTGCGCATCGCTGACATGCTCGCCGCCGAACTAGGTGCGGCCGCAATTTTCGAGACGTCGCCGATTGAGCGATTCGTTCGCGACATTCATGCGGCGGTGAAGCACATTGCGATGACTCCAAATAACTACGTTGTATCAGGACGATTGGGGCTTGGGCTCGATCCCGGCACCCCGCGGTTCTGACAGGCAACCGAAAGAGCTGGGCGACGATAGTTGTCACTCTGTTATTTGCGATCCCTTTATCGCACCATGTCCGAGTCTGGCCCTTCGCGTCCGTACTGGGCCGTCTGTACTTGGTCTGCCTCTAGGGGCTAATCTAAGCAGACTAGTCATCTCGGATGCGGCCGAACGCGGCTGCCGTCGTCGTGAACGGTGTAGTCGTTCGGAACGATAAGGCGCAGGATCAGCAAGTGGTCGACGAAGGTTCAGTGCTGTGTTTGATCGAGCGCTTTGAGCAACGCGTGCAGAAATGCGCTGGCATGGTCGTAGCTCGAACTGCCGTCAGCCGCCGCGTGAGCGCGCAGGCAGAGTTGTTCGCCTATAGTTTCAGGACCAGTTACCTCGGCGCGCTCTGACCATAGATCGAGAAGATCATCAGGAATATATCGGCTGGACATGAACAGGTGGAGCAGCCGAGACGCACCGTTGTGGTTTTCGTTGTGTTGCGCCGCGAATGCAAAGAGCGCGAACAAGCCTTTAAAATCATCACGGGATACTACTCGCCTAGCCATGGAAATACTCCGACTGGAAACAGCGATCAGCAGATCAATTGAATAATACTAGCTGGCTTTCACTGAGTCCCAACAACGCAAGTAATCCTGTCGCATCGGACCGGGAGCAACCTAAATGCGAAAAGACCCGGTGGCCTTCAACCCTACAGGACTGCCGGGTCGCGCCGCGTGGCAACCGCCAGCTATGAAACACGTTAGGTTGAGACGGCCCCGTTGAGGCAGTCTGTCCAAGAGCGAACTTGCGGCGACGCGGTTGGGAAAAGATGGCGGATCGGGGCCGGTCGCACCGGTTCCCTGAGCTGAGAAGCTGCCTTCAAGGCCGCGTGCTGCGGACGTTGCACTGGTACTTCGCTGCCTGCCGAGTTTTCTCCATTCCGCTCAAGACCACAGCGCTGGTCTGATCTTGTATCGACGAATTCTCAGCGAGGATCAGCCCGGCTCTTTGGACCCTGTGCAGACTTTGCGCCGCCTTCAGGCCGTACTCGACAGCGGCGAGCTGGTGCACGCTCTCGACCGCTCGAACCTCCAACCGGTGTCTCGGCTAGAGCGCTAAAGTGATCTGTGCCATGGCACGAAAGGTCGAGGACCATCCTGAGGCCGTTCTCGGCCAGTCGCATTTTCTCGCTATTGCCAAGTCCAAGCGAGGATGTAGAATCCGTGAGATTTTATAACACTCTTGAATTCGTCGCCGCAGCGACTGCGTTACGATAGTTTTTTCTTCTGGGGTCTCCCATGCTCGATCCTGCTACCACCGCGCTATTGCGCGCGGTCCTGGATGAGGTCTGCGAAAGCGTTTCCCGGACCGAGACCGGCGCCCGTACCCACGTGGCTTCGAAAATCCTGGAAGCCGCGTCCAGAGGCGAGACGTCTGCGGACCACCTCAAGCAGGTCGGCCGCCAAGCCCTCTCCCAAGCGCCGACCATGTGGCGCTGACCGGCCGCGGAGGCACGGGTGAATTTCCAGGTCACAGTGCTGAAAATCCTGGTGAGCTACCCGGACGGATTTGCCGTGATGGCCGACCTCAAGCGCGACATGGCGATCCTGGCGACGAGCGGACGTGACTGGGCCGAACGCACCAAGCGGCTGGCGGCGCGCGTGCCCGACCTCGACATCTTTTTGCAAGGTCTCGTCGAGAGGCTCAACGGCGGCTGGCGCATCACCGACAAGGGGCGCTCGGTTCTCGAGATCATGGAGGAGCGGTCGGCTGCCGTGCCGGCTACCGAGCCGCCTCCCATCCGGGCGACCAGTGACTCGACGCCTGCGGCGACACCGGCGGCATCTCCGGTCGAGACGGGCCGACGCAAGCGGGACCGGAAGCGGCGTCGACGCGATCTGGTCGCAGCGCGGGCAAGGGCCAAGGCCTCGTAACGGAGCCGTGCTCCTGGCCGTCCGGTGCTCGGCGGGCGGCAGCATTGCAGTAGCCCAACGGTGGGTCGGGACGACTCGGAGGAACGAGCCCGGGTAGGATCAGGTTGATCCTTCGGGTCCGCGCGCAATTCGCGGCCTGCGCGGCTCCGCCCTCAAGAAACCCAAGGCGGGGCTGCGCCCACGCAACGCGCGCGACGATCTCATGATGGGAGGGCTGAGCCACGGCCCGTCGAGAGGGGTTTTCAAGAAATCCGCTCCGTGAGCGCTTTGCCTCGACCCCGCCACGAAGCCCGACGGAAGCGATCGGTCCCGGCAGCGAAGAGCACGCCGAGGCTGATCCGCTGATACATATCCGGGGCTAGTTTCGTTCCGCGGCACTTTTCGGCCGATCAAGGCGGAACGGTCGTGATCTTCGACCGCGGTTCCGAAATCTTCGCGGCGGTGATCGCCGTTGGCGTGGGCCCCTACCTCAGCACGCAGGCAGCTACGGCATCGACTATCTCGCGCCGAACGTTCTGTTCGCAATCACGGCCGCAGGCACCGCGGCCGTCGCCGAATTCCAGGCCGCCGCCGCGCTGGAGGCCACGGCGCGCCGGCTGCACGTGATGGCGGAGGTCTACGATCATCTCTCCCTCAAGCAGGATTCGCGCCTCGTCAACATGCGGTACTTTGCTGGAGAGCCATCCGCAGCCGAAGCACGAGCCTTCAGTCAGCAACATAAGGGATCGCCGACTGCCGGGTCGGTGTCCGCGAGCGTAGTCGGCGGAAGCTCTTTCCTGTGACCAGGACACGCTTTAAGGTGTTTAATACGTTAAAGCGTGTTTTGTTGGCGTCGGCGCAATGCATCATCCTGCCGGATGAGGCGGCGTAATTCGGCACATACTAGGCGGTTTCTTGCGCGCAACATTCGACGACTTCGTCTGGAGCGATCGTGGTCCCAGTACGATCTTGCCGACGAGACGCGTTTGCGACAGGCGCTGATCAGCAGCCTTGAGCTCGGGACCGCAAACCCAACCTTGGAATCGCTGGACAAGATCGCGTTCGCGCTCGGCGTGGATGTCGCCGTGCTGTTCGCCGCACCACCGGCGAAGTCGCGCTAGCGAATGCGCCTCCCCCTCCCGGTTAATCTGTTGTTGATGTGAGTGGTCTTCGCCTTGCGAGGTCCGCATCCGCCCTTGTTGTGACGGATCGTTCTTGTTCCAAACCTTGGCCTATTGACGCCTCGCAGTTCTCGCCTCCTCGACCCTGCGATCTCCCAGCCATTCGCGTCTGGGTAGAAAGGCGCGTTTTGCGCCGAGCGAGGCCCCTCTTCGGGCCGACTATCGAATCCTTGTGCGCAAAATTCTTGCGAGGGCGGAGGTCATCGTTGCATCGGCGTCCCGCCGCGCCCGCGAGCGGCGCGCCGGCCGCGACGCCGGCACCCCCCTGATCGGCTTGCGAATCCTTGTTTTTTGGCGGCTCTCGCCCAATTTGGGATTGGCCGCGCGCGATGGTGAAGACGGCCAAGGATTCGCGCAGGATACGGCGTGCGCGCGGACGCGCTTGGTTGGCGGCGATGCGCGGCCGCGATTTGACTATTTGCCCGCCCGAACGCCTTGCCTATGTGAACCGCTGTGATGTGCGCAAGAACCGCATTGAAGGGAGAGCCCTGTGCGAAAATGCGCCAACCTGCTTGCCCTTAATCGCGCAGGACGGGGATCGGAACCGCCAGTTCCATTTCCTTGCATCGCGGTAGGAATCCATCACAAGTGCGTGTGTCGGTCCGCAAAGGAACGGCGCATGTCCTTCCGAGGTCGTGCTGCCCGCGAAGGCGCGGACAGCAACCCCGGCGAGGAGGGCGACCATCGCCGCGGGCCACACGCCGTTGTGCGCAGCGTTGGCGGCGTCTCTGAGAGCGAAAATACTGGTCGCAGCCGCGTTATGTTCAATCTTCCAGCAGATCGGCAAGGAAGGCTTGGGTCATGCCGACGACGTTTCCTTGTTCCATCGCTTTCTCGTACGCGTCCGGCTCGGCTGGCCGCTTTGGCTTTTGACCTTCTCCCCGCTCCACCCATTGCGCGGCGCGGGCCGAGGCGACGTCGGCCCGCTCCAGGTCCGCCGCGGTGACGGGCGCCGCCGGCCCGGTTTCCGGTGCAATCGCCTCCGCGGTGCCGTTGGCGGCGTCGTCGAGGGCGACATCGACCGCTTCCTCGCCGGGTTCGCCGTCGAAGTCGAGGGCCGCCAGGAAGTGCAGGGTGGTCTCATTGCTCTGCATCTTCTTGGCCATCTCGTGGGCGACGTTGTCGACGGTGACGCCGTGCTCGACCTCCTTCATGCGCGACGGCGCCGGCGAGGCGGCGGCCTCGCGGCGGGCTTCCGGCGAGCCGAGGGAGTCCAACGCCGCGGCAAGGCTCGCAGTCTGGTTCTGCTCGTAATCGTCATCCGGCTCGGGCGGGGCGTCGTCGAACGCCTCCTCCATGAAGGCATCGCGGGGCGGGGTTGCCGGCGCCCTTGCGCGCAGCGCCTCCAGCGACGGCGGTAGCGCGGTGAGAGCGACCTCGGCCCGGCGGGCGGCGTCGGTGACCGGGGAGCCTTGTGCGGGGCGCAGAGGCCGCACGGGGGCCACAGGGGCCAGCGAGGTCGGGTCGACCAGGCCCGGCATCTGCGAGGGCGCGCGGACCCGGCCCGAACGGGCCAGATTGTCCGGCAGGCCTTCCATGGCGCGGACGTCGCGAGCGAACTTATCGCCCTGCTTCTGCATGGCCTGCATGATGGCGGCGATCGAGGCGGCGCCGGCGGTGATCAGGTCGGTCGGTGTTGCTTTCTTGCCGCCGCCATAGGCCGCGCGCAGGAACGCCACGGAGCCGGCTGAGATCTCGTTGCGCAGGCGCGTCGGATCGGTCTTCTCGTTGGCGAGCTTGACGATGGCGGCGCGTTCGTCCTTGGCACGCTGCTCGACGATCTTGGCAAAATGCGAGTCCGCAAGACGCTCGGCGACCTCGACCAGCACGCCGGTCTTCTTGACGTCCTCCTTGGTCGGCTTGGCGAAGGCGAGGAAATGGTTGACCTGCAGCTCGAGCTCGTCGAGCGTGGAGCCGTATTCGCCTTCCGGATTGGCGAAGAACGTCTTGATCTTCACCACGGTGTCGCGGAAGGTGACGTAGGCATCGCCGGGCTCCAGCGCCCGCAGCGCCCGCACCGAGATGCGGTTCTGCTTCTCGAACCGCGCCTCCATGTTGTCCAGATATGGCGTGGAGAACTCGCCGCTCTTGGCGGCGTAGCCGGCAGCCTGGGCGAACGTCGCCTCGCCGCCCTGCTTGACCGCGAGCCCGCCGGTCTCCTCGGTCTCGGCGACGCGCATCCACAGGAACGTGGTGGCGTTGGCGATCATCGATTTGGCTTCCTTCTCGACGATGCGCATCAAGGACGGAATATCCTGGGTGCCGATGGTGATGCTGAATCCGAGGCTGCGCGCCTGGGCCATCATGACCGCCATGCCTTCGACGGTATAATAGCCGGCCTCGTCGAGCATGCTTTCGAGCCGGCGTTGCCGATGTTCATCGCACTTTCGAAATGTGCCACTCGAACGAGGAATAGAAATCTCCCAAGCGGATCAGCGCGCGCCGGCAGCTGTTACGGTGAGGGATCGAACACTGGCGGGGTCGAATTTTATGAGCTGGATCGTGCCCATCGCTGGTGTCTCAAGGATGAAGCTCGATCAAACGCTGCTTGATACGCGCGCTGTCCTGATCGAATCTCGAGCCGGAGCTCCCATGTGGGACCGCTAGGCGCAGCGACTGACGAAACGGAGATGGCAATCTTTTTACAATTTACAATCAACCGCGCGCCTAGACTGAGGGGCTAGTCCACCTGCTACGACATGAGGGCGCGCAGGAATTCTCCAATCACATCGTCTTTCAACGATGAGGCCGTGAATCACACTGCGGCCAATGGCTTCCGCTGCGCTGCACCGGATGTGACCGCTATCGTCCCCATCCGGTGTCCAATTATTCGTGCCGGTGCGGCGCCGCCCGCAACACGTAAGCGCGCCAAAGCGTCGCTAGACGGCCGACGCGTTCTCGACGGTCCTATCCGCTGATTGGAGCTCCGGCGCCACCGAGGGGTCCGGAACAATGGGCGGAGATAGCCTGAACGGCCGCCATCGCGTGCGTTCCTGGTCAAACAGGCCGCGGATAATCTTGGCTCTCTTTTCCGGGACCACGAATAGCTTCATATAATGTTTTTCCGTGATCTTTTGGCTGTCATGAATGGCAATCGCAGCGGCGAGCAAGCTTTCGGTTCGGTAGAAAACGGCGCTTGCCACGATGTGACGCATCGCTTGTGAGCCAAACGATTTGACGCCTTTCAAGCCGGTCTTTCGGCCCGGGTTCTCGGCAATGTAGTCCCGCGTCATGGCCCGCCATTGTCCTGCAAATGTTCCCGGCGTCACCTGGCGTTCGTTCTCTCGCGTCACATAGAAGGCCTCGCTTTTTGCGCCGGCCAAGATGATATCGCGCGCATGATCGAGGTAGACGCGCAGATCAGTGTAGAAATCCCATTCGTCCTGGAGGGAGGCGATGTAGAACCCGTCGCTGACAAAGTCATTGAACGCCGCGCTTCTCTCGTTCTTGAACAGCTCCGCCGGTATCCTAGCCCACCATTTGCCCCTTTCCTGGAAGATCATCCCATTGTTGTCGGGACGATAGGTCAGCCCGCAGAAGGTCTGCCGACGCAGTGGTAGCTGTGCATGAAATTTGAGTGCGACTGCGGCGCGAACGGCAGTGCACCAATGGTACGATTCTGGCCTCAGTCCTTCCGCTTTCGCGCGGAGCTTCAATGCGCCCTCTTCGATGGGGTCCATAGGGTTCTCGAAGCGAAAAATGGGAAGGACCCGGGCGACGCTGTCCGCCGTAGAGGTCTTCATTTTCGCGATCGGCTCTCGCAGCTTTCGATACCGACGCGTTGTCGCGTCCAACAGGTGAACCCACTCGCGCTCCGCACGTGAAATGTCCGCGGTGGAAAGTACCGGCCGAATGTCCTTCCTTTGTCCAGCTTTCTGTCGCTTCGTATCCCGAGTTCGCGGTGCGTCGATCGGCGCGAGCTTGTTCAGCAGCGCTTGCTGACCTCGCAGCCAACCGGCAGCCTCGCCTTCGAAATCATCAAAGTCATCATCGAGCTCGATCGCGCCGCCAAGGGGCCTTCGCGTCAGACTTGCGGCGAAGACGTACCACTCCGCCGTGGCCAAGGCCCACTTTCGTTTCATCCCCACACTTTCCTTCCGGTCCAACAAGAACAACTCGTACTCATGGAGTATCTGGCTGAAGGCGAGATACGCGATCGACAGGTTTTCCAGGGGAACTCGCATATGGTGATGCAGCCACCCGAAAAACAAACAAAACCTGCGATAATAGATGTTCTGGGTATCTGCGTCCCATCCCCTCAATTCCGCCAGCACCTCGTCCCGAACCTCAACTCTAGCCCGGACCGCAACGAGATCGTCGAACTCCCGCTTCAAGTGGTCAGGCAGGTCCTTGAGGCCATATTGCATGTCACCGAAGCGCAGTTTGGCGCGCTTATGATGGACCGTGTCCCTTTGCATATGAAAAATCACGAGTGTTTCGGCCATCAGCTTCTCGCGCTCTTCCTCGCTGAGGGTAGCGAGGTCAAGCTCGGGATCAAGCAGTCGCCGAAATGCGGCTTGCTTGTCGACCGACATGCCGAGAACTTCCTTGGGCAGGAAGCGCCTCTTGATGCTCGATGGTCCGCTGCGGTTTGAGAGGTAAACCTCGGAGAGATATCCCGCCCCGAGCCCAAGGGCGCACTCAAGCTTCGGAATCTCGCTGACGAAGCTAGCAGTGGGCGCTTTGATGCCGGCGCCCCAGTTAATGACGGTCTGGCAGTCGACCTTGGTGAATTTGGATAGCGCAGAAAGAGAAAAGCCGACGAGGGCCGATTCCAATTTGAGCCGGCCATGGAATGTGTGCAGTCTCAATTCACCCCGGGTCGCGCGATCCAAGATGTCCTTGATCACGACAAGTAACGCTGCGTCCGCGCTGGAATAGGTCTGCTGTTGCAAGGCATGAGAAACCGCCGCGATACTATTGGCGAGCTTGCCTTTCGGATGGCGCCGCGCGAGCTTTTTCAAGAGGATCGCGACCGCTGTGCATTTGGCTTTATGGTCCACCCGAGCGGATTCGCATTCTGCCTGTATGGTCGCTACGGCGATGCCGATAGCTTCTTCAATGGTATACTCCGAGCGTATTCTGGGCTTGACACGAACCTTTATCGGAACGTTCAAAGTCGCGTCTTTGATCAGTTTGCGGCATTGAGACTTCCTCCGGTTGATCACCCAAAGCGCAACGTTCGCCTCTTTGGCTACCAAGGGGTATGAAATTGCGAAAGGTTTGGAAGGCCTCGCGGGAAGGCCGCTGCCGTCGCTTCGGATGGTGGCGAGATAGGCTTGTATCTTCGCGATGTTCTCCTGATGTGCTTCGGCCGTATCTCCGCGCAGATGTGAACCTGGTTTGAACATTTCAAGCTCCTACACGTGTTGACGCGATTGCTTTTTGTTAGGTTCGTGGTCTCCGGCGCCGGCGACACTCTCCTTCGTCTTTCATCCTGCGCCTCGCGGTGATGAGTCAACGCGGTTCTCTCGCACCGCGTCATCTCCAGAATCTGTCAGCGCGTCATCTCATTCTCCGACGCCGGGCCGCACCGCGCACCGCGACGATCCTGAGACTATGTGCGGTAATCGGCTCTCCGGCTTCAGTGCAGCCGGCGGCTTCCGCTCGCGTCAGCAGCGCGTTCAAACTTCCATCGCGACGGATGCGGCCCGCGCTTAATCCTTGCAGGCAGCGGATCGCTCTTTATCGCTCCCTCCTCGTCTTCTGCGAACGGAAATCCTTTCCATGCGGCATCTCGATAGGAACGGGATGAGTCCTTTGGCCCTTAGCCGCAGAGCAAGGATTTAGTTTTGGAGTGGCGCGGACGCGCCCGTCACGAGTCAACGACGTTCTGCGATCAATGGGGAAGGCCTGCTTCCAACACACAACCTCGTCCTCAGGTTGTACGGTCGAAAGTGCCGGTTTCACGAATCCATCAGCCAACCGGCGGCTGGAGCAGCCGGCCTGCGCCGGCTCTCCCCTTGCCACGCCGGACCGTGCCATGCCAGGCCGGGCCACACCCCACCACGAACGGTCAGTCGAGACACTCGACGCGGAATCTTCCGAACTTCGGACGCCAATCGCCTAGTCCACGCGCAAAGCCGCTTGCCGCGAATATGTCCGCGATCAACGGAGGGCTCAAAAGGCTTGGCAGATACGAGGCCCTGAAATCGACGTTCCACGTATCGAATCGCGGTCGCGTTCGCATCGTGCGCGCCGTGCCAACGCGCACCGGCGCCCGTAGGCGGAATCGCTCCTGCTTCCACAATTCATCAATGTCCTGCGGGCCGTCGTAGAATAACCTGGCCGGACCGTCGACCTCGATTCCGGCCGCTGCCTGCTTGCCTCGCCGCTGCATCTTCGCACCCGCGATGAACGCGGCTTCGATCGCTTCGGCGGGAATGCACGGCACGCCGTCGGTGAGCCAAAGGCCGCCGAACCATTCGATGCGCGCGATCTCGCGATGATCAGAGGCGGTTTTTAACCGCTTTCCCGTAATCCTCGCGAGCTCGCGCGAGATCGGATCCAACGGGTCGCACAAGCGGCCGGCATGCATCAAAAGCGGACGGATGCCGATCAAACGCAAGGAAACGAAGTCGCTCACCATGGGCCTCTCCATGAAACGGATCCGGGACTTTGGGTTGATTGACAAGCAGACGCGGGACGTCGGCGCGCTTGGGAGTACGCGATGCGTACCGCCGTCCGCGCAAAATTAGCGTGAAGTCGAAATGACACTCGGCGCAGAGCGTCGTTAAATCCTCCGTAAGCTCGCGTTCGAAACGCTCGTAGGTGCGGTGGTGCACCTGCAATTCGGTCTCGTCCGCGCTCGCATTGCAGATGCGGCAACGCATGCCAGAGGCCCTCAGCTCGGCGAGTCGCGCCGGATTGTTGCGCCAGGCGGCGCTTGAAATGTATCTCAGATAGCGATCACGGCGTTCATGCTCCATGATTTCGCGGCGCGCCGAATCCTGATCTGTCATTTCGATCCCCGCAAAGAAGGCCCGCCGCAATGGCGGCACGTGCCTCCGTCCTCGGATGCCAACCGGAAAAATTGCATCGAGCGACGCAATCAATTTCGACCTGTCCCGCGGTCGGGGCCGCCGCCAGATGCTTGATGATCTCCTCAACGTGCTGTCGCCGTCACAAGCGATGCTGACCTCACCGATTAGTCGTTGGCGAACGCGATGATGGATCAAGGCATCCTATTCATCGATGCTTTCGATCAGCTCGTCCAAGCAGTCGTGCTCTTCATCGAAAAGCAGGTGCACCGGGTTGCCCGCGCGGGCCTGCTACGAAGCGTACGTGCCGATGCGTCCGTCCGGCGATAGCGCGGCGCGGACCGTCGTGAACTGACGCTGGTCCGGTTACGTCGAGCTTTCAAGCTCTCTTTGGTCTCGGCCCGCGATAGCGCGCACGGGATGCGTCTTGAGGAGGTCGTCGATCGCGGCGCAATCGAGATATCCCGTCTCATCCAATCGCTGCGCCACCGCTTCCACGGCTGTCCGGTTCTCTGTGATCAATTCACGGGCGCGGGCCAGGCATCGGTCCAGGCGCTGCTTGATCAGCCCCACCACCGACGCATCGTGGAGCAGCATCTCGGTCGCGCGGTCCGGAAAGTGGGCCACGCCGAGCGCGCCGAAGCCGAACCGCAGTTCGAGGTCGGTTGCGGCTTCGGTGGCCCGCGCGAAATCGCTGTTCTCGCCGATCCCCGATCCCGCCGTCGTCCGGGAAGCACCAAGGATGATCTCCTCGGCGGAACGGCCACTCAACAGCGTCGTGATGTAGTTTTCGATCCCGGTCAGGGTCTGCGAGTTGGCCCTGGAAAGCTCGACGCGGGTCGCGCCACCGTGATCCAGGATGGTCAGCGCGCGCGGTTCGAATACCCCCAGGGCAATCCCCGCGACGACATGCCCCGCCTCATGAACCGCACATGTTCGACGCAACGACTTGGGCATTGCTTCGCGGCCGCACCGGACCTCTTGGAGCAGATCGTCGAGCGCAAGATGCCGCTCGGCGCGGCGGGCCCTCGATTTCGCGCGCCGTACCCATGCCTCGACGTCGGCGCCGGTCCTGCCGGCGGCAGCAAGAGCCACCGGCAACAGATCCACGCCCAGCAGCACGTCGTGTCCGACATGAAAGCGGAAGATGGCTGCGAGCGTCTCGGAATCGGGCAAGTCGATCTCGATCGTGCGATCAAGCCGCCCGGCGCGCTTCACTGCCGCATCGATATGCTCTGGGTGATTGGATGCGCCAATCACCACGACACCCGGCCGATCTTCGATACCGGCGAGCAGTTCCAAAAGGAGATTGACGATCTGCGTCCAATATTCCTTGTAGTCGCTCGTCAGCGTCGCGCGGTCGGATATTCCGTCCAGTTCGTCGATGAACAAGATGCAGGGCGCGAGCTGGCGTGCCCGCGAGAACGACTCCTTGATCGCGGCCAACGTGCCAGACAGATAAGGTGAGGCGTTCCAGTCGGCGACGGAGGTCGATACGAGCGGTACATTTGCCGACTTCGCCACGGCGCGGGCGAATTGCGTCTTCCCCACACCGGGTGGGCCGACCAGAAGCAACCCCTTCTCGATGCATTCCCACGCCAGGCGTCCGGCGCGGTATTCGCGTAGGTCGTTCACAAGGTTGAGCCCCCATTCCCGGGCGGCGCCGTAGCCGGAAAGCTCATCCAGCGCGGGTCCGCGGTGATCGAAGAAAGATTTTGTTGCAACGATCCGTTGCAGCCGTTCGACGCACTCGTCGGCTGTGCGGTCGGAGCGAACCGAAAGCACAAGGTCGGAGATATCGACGGCCCGGACGAGCTGGTCGTCAAGCGCGGTGCTTGGGGATCGCCCGGTCACCGCCTCGATCACCAGCGCGACGCCGGAGCCGTCGAGCTGGCTCAGCGCGAGATGGTGCTCGGCTGTGCGAAGCAAGTCGCGCGGCAGGTGGCGGCGCGGGTCAGGCGCCAGGCCAAACACCGGGGCGCGAGCGTGCAGGGCCTGCGCAACCGTGTCGTTTCCACGCTCCGACTTGTGCTCGTTGGAGGTGCCGTCCCTCGCTAGCAGCAATGCCGGACGGTTCGGTCTATGATCGAAGGTTCGCTCGTCCAGCACCTTCGCCTCGGCGCCGAACGCGCAGGTTTCCAGGACTTGCCGCGCCAGGGAAACCACTTCGGCGCCGTGAGTGGCGAGCGACACCACCGGGCAACCTCGCCGCAGGTCGCGGGTCAGTCCATCGACCGGCGCGATCGCGCGCGCCACGAGCACCGCGGCGGCTGCGAGGTCGGCTCGAATGGAGGTTCGGCCGACGGATTCAGGAGCGGTGGCTAAGTCGCTAATCAGCCGCTCGATCGGGTCATCGGCGTTTCCGCTGCGCAGCAGCGGTTCGCTGGTCGTGCCGGCTTCGGCGGCCAGCATGTCGAGGTAAGCCCGCGCGAGAAGGTCGCGCTGACCCGGCATGTACTGGTTCATGCTTTCGCTCCGTCCAGAGTGCATTTGAACATCCCAGGCTCGGCCTGGACCGCCGCCCGGATCCGGGCGCAGGCGCGCTCGATCAGCTCGTGCCAGCCGTCGCCGACCTCGGGCCAACCTTGGGCGCCCGGCGGGTCGCCGACTGGTGGAAGATAACAGGGCAAGCTTCAACCAGCTCGGCCCGCCAATTGTTGGAGTGGACCATTGAAGTGTCTCGTGACGAAAAGAGTCGTGTCTGTAGACGAGCCGGCGAAGGCATCGATCCGGTGATCGCTACCGGACTGCGGACCCGGCTCTTTTGTGCAGTCGTCGAAGCATGTCTCTAAGGCCCACGCACCACGCTGCGCGGACCTAATGGGGCGTCGCGGACGTCGATTTCCAGCAACCCCTCGCACGCCAATGCACACACGGCGGCGATGATGTCGCAGCACGGACGGGCACGCTCCTCGATTTCAAGTATCGTTTGCGGACCGTCTTCGGCGAGCGCGGCGCCAATCTTCAGTCGGTCCCTGAGGGATACGTGGAAGCGCGCGTTGGACCAGACCTCTCGCACATTGGAGTAGATCGGCTCGCGCCTGATATCGTCAGCATCGCGTTCCAGAAGGCGCAGCCCTTCCGACGCCAGCATCTCGGCGAGTCGTTGGTACTCCGCTGCGGATCTCTGCGGCCGCCTTTCGCAGACGGCGAGCAGAAAATCTCCGTCGATCCTTTGCAGCACGACGCTCATCAGCGTGGGCGGCGTACCATAAAGGTTCGGAGCCTTCCGATACTGAAGCGCGCGTACCTGCGCATCAAGGCTCGCCTCCCGGAGCGCGTCACGGAGGAGGAGGCTTTCAATGGGAATGGCGACTTTGCATTTCGGGCCGGAGAAGGTGGTCGATGCTGCCTTGCGAAGGGGGTGGTTGCCATGCATGACACGATGTCCTGAACACGTTGCGGGAGCAGACGGCGACGTTCCGGACGGTGATGATCGATGAACATGAGCGCGTTCCTCCATAGGTGAATTCGGAGAGGCGATCTCGGCGGACCTGCGCTGGACAAGTGAACCCGAGCACTCGGCGAGGTCTGGTAGCCCAGGACGAGCGCTTCCGACGTGCTGAATGCGAGGCGAGACCTGTGAGTGCTTCATTTCAATAGCAGTGTCGGCGTTCTGCCGTTTCGCACGCTGCAGGTCGCAAATGTCAACGAGGCCAATTCGGAAGCTTGGCGCTTGCTGAGAGACACGTTAAAACGTGTCACAAGATTGCGCCAAAGATATGGCAATCGGCTGCCACAGCGGGCAATAGTGCGAGCTGCTATGTTAGGCGACGCCGACGGATCAAAGCTGTCCGCTCTCAAGTGCGGCGTGGCAGGCGGATGGAGCCTTCGGTCGCAGCCGAGCATCTTGCAATGCGCAACAAAGTCGTCGTAGGTCTCGCTCCGGTCGCGTTGCAGGCTGCAAAGATCATCGTCCTCGATCTCTATGGGAGGTGCAATCGCGACTGATTCGCTCGTCTGTTCGCCGATATGCTGTGGCTCTCTGCGATTCTCCAGCTCTTTCAATCGGCCAATTGGGCTACTGGTCTCAGCGATCCCGGCAGCGGCGAGAGCCACGCATGAGGTCGCCCGGTCGAGCGCAGGCCCGCATGATTCCAAGGTAGATGGAGATGATGCAGCCTCTGTTTCGAGCAACGCAATCCGCATCGAATTCGAGCCGGTCGATCACGCGTCCGTTTTGCTAACAGCAAACTCGATTACAGCTTCGCCTGGTTGCATCTGGAGCGCGACCAGGTCGGTACGCTTCCTGATCTTCCTCTTGTTTCCATCGGCACATATGGCGACACGCTATAAAGTGTCAATAGCGGAACGATCGACTAGCCAAATTTCCCCGCCAGAGTGGGTGCTCAGGACCGCCTGGAACCAACCCGGGGATCGCCGCCGTTCGCCGCGAACAAGCCGGCAAGATCAATGTCCAGCGCGATTGCAATTCTGAGAAGGGAGTCCAGGGTCACGTTGGCCTCGCCGAGCTCGATCTGGCTCACCAGCGCCTGCCGGATTCCGGCTCGTTCGGCCAGATCCCGTTGGCTCATCTTCGATGAATGGCGCCGCTTCCTGACCGTGCGGGCCAGTGTAGCTCGCAGCTGCGATTGAGCCTCAAGGAAGGATTCGGATATCGCCAAACGTCCAACTCCCAGAATCCTTGACATGGCGGGGACCGCAGTTTTGCCATCTCAGGTGAGATGGCGCCACGTTTCCGAACAAGCATTTCGCCCTTCCCGACTTCTATAGCAGAGTAAACGGACGGCCACGGGCCTCCGAGACATCAGCCGCGCTTCGATCCGAACGAGCAACCAGTCGCTTATGGCTAGGTCAAATAATGACAGGCGAATCTTTGGCAATATGGCCCCGTCCCTCAAATGGTTAGATTGACCTGCCGAGGTCGGACGAATCCTTGCGGCGGGCCGGTTGGCCAGGTTTGAAACCGACATGGAAAAGCTGCCGGAGTTCGATGCTGCTGTGCTTGCGCGCAGCGGTAGACTCACTCTAACCAAGGAACCAGTCACCAAATCCGTACGTGAGCCGAAGATGTCGAAGTCGAGCCGAAAGCTGCCCACCAGCGGTTATGCAATCATGATCGACGGCCTTGTGAAGACCGAGTTCGCGACGAGAGATGGGGTGCAGATAGCGGCGCGGGATCTGAAGCGGCGATTCCCCATGCTGCAAGTCAAGATCTACGATGCGGCCGCTGGGGCAAATCTTGACGTGAGTGCGTCTTGACCGGCCGTCACGGTTTGTACGTGTCCTAGTCCTTTTCCGTTCCGCGGTGAACAAATGCAGTCGCTGCGGGTCGGTAAGACATGCCGACGAGCCCGACGCCGGCGTCGCTTACGAGCGCACTGCCCGCACCGAAGCGTCGCCTGGCATCGCAAACGTCAATGCCCTCGGCGAATGGCCGAGTGCTCCGCTCGGGCCGGGACGGCCGCCCCGTGCTTCCGACAGCGGCGGCCCGGCACGCGCCAAGCTCACGCGCTGCGAAGCCGCCTCTGGCGTTGCTGCCGTTTGCCGCGGTTTGCCGCCGGTCGCGAACCGCGCTCGCGCCGGGGCTGCGGACCGCTCGGATGATGCTGCGGTCCCGCGACCTGCGGCAGCTTCGGCAGCGGCCAGCCCAGCTTCTCCGCGCGGTTCTGGTCGAGTTCGTGTGGCATCGGCAACGTCCCTCCGGCTTTGACGTAAGCCAGCAGCACCGCGTCGCTCCACAATTTCATCGCCTCGGTCTTCAACGGCATCTCTTGGCTCGTGAGGTAAAACTCCCGGGTGACCTCCGACATCTCGTCGTCCGGATCATTTCGGCCATGCGGCAAAACGTGGCCGAGCACGGCCGAGATCGCCGCCCCGGACACCTTGTCGGGATGCTCCTTCAGGAAATCCGTTCCGATAGTCCGAACGAGGTGCGGCCAAAAGCGCGGTAGATCTCGCAAATAGTCTTCCGTGTACTCTCCTTTGCTGTTCTTCTTCCTGCCGCCCATGGCGCGCAAATGCGCATTCAGGCTGCTCGGATAGAGCCCGGGATCCGGGTTTTGGGGGTGATTGCGCCGGCTCCTTCTTCGGGAGGAGGCGAACATCCAATCGCTCCTGCTGCGCAGGCCGCGCTTTTTGCCAATGAGCGCTTCAAAATCTCGCTCGCAACAGCGCACGATGTGGAGCAGGAATGGCGGGATCGGGAGCATGAAGCGCCGCTTGTTCTTGACGCCCTCCGCCGGCCATTCCGCCGTGCCCCAGGGTTGGGCCGTCGTGGAATACGGGTTCAGTGGATCGACATATTGCAGCTTGCTCCGCCTGAGCTGGGTGCAGGTGTATTTCCGGTTGAGCGTGAACACCAGCCACCACAGGCTGGCCCGGACCGCAGGCGAGACTTTCCGGTTTCCGCTGCGACCGGCGCAATAGCGTTCGTGGATGACGAGCAGCTGACCCAGCGCCTCGACCTTGAACGCCGCCCTTGCGGCGTTGAATTCGCGATCACGTTCCTCCATGTCCTCGATTTCATCGGCCGTGGGCTGCGGCGGCTTGATCTCCTCCCACCAGGGCACGACGCCGACGAGTCCGCTCTCGATCGTTCGTTCGGAACGGGCCCAGGTCAACGCGGCCCGAACCCAGGCGAGTGTCTTGCAGCAGGCGCCGTGCCCTCGCTCTCGGTGGACGGCATCAAGCAGTTCGATCAGGTCAACGTCGGTCAGATCGGTCAGCCTCTTGGCCTGCCAGGCGGCGAACTGGGGCTTGTCGAAGCAACCCGCGATGTCGCTCAAGGTGCCTGGCGCCGGCGGTTTGACGCGCTTGCCCTTCTTGCGCTTGACGCGTCGCGAGGCCTGAAATTCGCGGTCGAGGTCGGCCCAGCTCCACCCCTTTGTGTGCGGGCGTCGGCCCGACCGCATCGCATAGTAGCGCGCGCCGGCGATGTCGCGCGCCTTTTTCACGGTGAGATAACTGTCGTCGCCGGGCTCGCGTTTGGCGTTGCCGATCCGCTTCATCTGGCCGTTGGCCCGGACGAACCAGCCGACGCGGGGCCCGCGTTGGCGCAAGACCAGGTAGCGTTGCTCCGTGTCGCAGTAGTCGTAGAACTCATTCGAGTCCTTGGCGCGCGCCGCACGGGCCAGCGCGTCGGCGACGATCTCCTCGCTGATCAGAACCCGTGTCGACTTCTCAACCCGTCTTCCTGCGCGTGACATGGCCACCTCCGTGACCCCTGCCGTAGCAATATCGTAGCACGGAGCGGCGGGGAGGGAGAGGGAAATCGCCCTTGCAAGTGCCTGATGGGGTGGGGTTTTCGGGGGATTCCGGGCGAAATCGGCGCCAAATGCCCGCTGCAAGGACTCGTCAAGGACTCATACCGTTAGAACACGGGAATCATAATCCTGGGGTCGGGGGTTCGAGTCCCTCCCCCGCTACCATCTTTCCCCACACCCCTTTGACTTGGTTTGGGAAAGCTGTTTCCCCCAACAGGGCGTTTAACCGGCCTGATATCTCCACCGTTACGCCTCCGAGAGGTGATGGATCTCGGAAGACGGTGATCGTGTCGATCAGGTCTCTGATGGCTTCGGCGGCCTCTCCGTCGCCCGAACTGATACCCTTCGTTAGCGCCTCCTCGAGCCGACCTAGCTGTTCTTCATATCGCTTTGAGAATAGCTGGATGCAGGGCGACCTCTTTTGCGGCCGGCGGTTCACTCCGCAACTCTTCAGATATTCGCTCGCGTTCGGCACCGAGGGCGGTCGATCGCGGACCGAGAATGGATGGATCGCCGTGCCCTTTTGCGATCGCATCCACCAGTCGTTCGATTTCTCGATTCAACTGTCTAAGCTGTTGTTCGAGGCGCTGCCTTTTTTCCATTCGATGTGATTGCGAGGCGCTTTCGCTCTTCGAGATAAGTACGCACGTACTCCGCAATAACTTTCGGCGCGCGCAACTCGGCCTGCAGCCCTGTGAGAACAGCGCTCTCAACCGTGTCAAGATAGAAGGTCTTTGCGTCCGGGCACGTGCCGTTCTCCGTCGCTGCTGAGCAGCGAATGCGAACACGCCCCGATTTGTCTCGCCCATTGGTTGACATGCCCGCACCGCAAGAACCGCAACGGAGCAGACCAGACAGCATCCGTCGCGGCCGGCGTTGATGGCTAGGGTGGGTATGACCGCGCTCTTCTTTGCGCTTTTGAGCCGCCGCGAACAATTCGGGTTTGATAATTGCAAGATGCGGAACGTCAGCAACCTGCCGCTCACTCCGCGGGTTGGGGCGTGACAGTCGTTTTCCCGTGTCGGGATCTTTCACCATCCTGACCTTGTTCCAAACGAGACGTCCTACATAAAGCTCGTTCTGCAGGATGCCGGCTCCCCTCTCAAGGTTGCCGTTGATCGTTGAGGCATTCCATGCTCGACCTCGCGGAGGTGATACTCCGTCCTTGTTGAGATCGTGCGCGATTTCGCGAGGGGTTCGACCCTCGATGTATTCCTGGAAGATGCGCTGAATAATTTGTGCCTCGGCCTCGACGATAACGCGCTCACCCGTTCTTCCGGCGATCGCGGCATATCCGTATGTCAGGCCGCCTCCAGCCAAACCTTGTTTGATCCGCCCGGCCAGACCGCGACGCACCTTATGTGCGTTATCTTCGCGATAGAGTTGTCCGACCAAGCCGCGAAGGCCGACCAGCACAGTGTTGACGACGCCTTCATGGACTGCCCGGATCTCGATCCCGAGAAAGGATAGCCGCTTATGGATGCCCGCAAGGTCTTCCATGTCGCGGGAGAGACGATCAAGGGCCTCAACGATGACAATATCAAAGGATTTCTCCCTGGCATCGTCCAACAGCTGCAGCAGGCCGTTGCGTCCCATCAATGAGCCACCGGAGCGAGCCCGATCATCATACGTGCGGACGGACATCGGTCATGATGACCTCCTCAGTTGATGAGGATGGTCATTCTCAGGCGGGAATCCTCCTAAACCTACACGTCGGCTTCCGGACAATTGGAGGCGAACTTAGCGCCGTTCCCCGCGGGTCACTTCAAATTCCTCCGGGTGTGGTCAGTCAAATTCCTCCACCCGCGAGGCAGGACAAGGGACTGTTAGTTTGAGTTTGTTTCCCGGGCAAGAGCTTCAGCGGCTTCTTTGAGCCGATAGCTGCGTCCGTCGAACTCAAGCAGATGGCAATGATGCATAAGGCGATCGAGGATCGTCGTGCTCATAGTGTTGTCCCCAAGGTATGCCCCCAATCCTGCACGACGCGATTGGAGGTGACGATGACGCTGCGGCGCAGTTTGTAGCGCTGATGGATCAGGGTCTGCAGCAAAGTGCCGGCGTCGTCGGGGATGGCGCGTGCGAGGAATAGATCGTCCAGCACGAGGAGATCGCAGTCGATGATGGTTCGCAGCCGGACCTCGCGTTGTGCCGGAGAGTTCAGGGCGTAGCGGTGGAAGAAGTCGTCGGTCTCAAGATACTGGACCTTGTGGCTTTGCAGGATCGCCTGATAGGCAATCGCCTTGGCGATGTGCGACTTCCCGGTGCCAGGTTTGCCGACAAGCAGAGCGTTCTCGCCAGCGGCAATGAACGCCAGGGTGTGGAGCTGGAAGCAGGTCTGACGTGGCAGTTTGGGATTGAAGGACCAGTCGAACTCGGCGAGCGTCAGCTTTTCGTCGAGCCCGGATTGCTGGTATCGCCGCTCGATAAGACGGGACTGACGACGGTCCAGTTCATCCTGCAGGATAAGGGAGAAGGTCTCGAGGAAGGGCTGGTTGGCGCCCTGCGCCTGGAGCACGCGCGTCTGCAGCGTGTCGCGGACACCCGACAGGCGCAGCTGTCGTAGGCAACGCTCAATTTCCGGCATGGTCATCATGTGGCTAGGTCTCCAGTTTAAGGTGAGAAGGTGCAGCGGGAGCGCTCGTGGCGCCGGAGCTGGCCGGGGTTGCGCAGGCGACACGAGCGCGGATTGCCGTGGCGTGATCGTCGTGAGCCTCGGCCTGCCGACCATTATCGTCGGCGTCGCGCCGCACAGCGCGGCTGAAGAGGTCGCCGTATTCCGCGGGGGTACGGATCAGCGGATGATCCTGGGTGAGCGGCGATGCCGGCTGTGGCGTCACTCCAACCTGCTCAATCGCCTGTTCGAACAACCGCTCGACGGTCGCACGCACGTGCTTGTAGCGGTAGATGCGGTTGTCGATGGCGTGCGCGCAGGCCTGCTCGACCAGCCGCGCCGGATACTTCCGGCCCAGCCCGACAATGCCCACATCGCGCGCTGTCCGGGGCGCCCCTCGGTGTCGAACACTTGCTGGCATAGCGCCCTGGTCTGCGGCCCGATGCGCTCGGCGCTCGCCAGCAGCACGGCGGTTTGCCGCGACGGATTGAACGGCCGTTCGCTGGTCGGCAGGACAACAGAACCGGGGTGCGTCATCCGGGAATGAACACGCAGCAGCGCACGGGTGTGGCGATCACGGATCTCGATCGTGGAGGCGTAGATCCGCACCACGACCTGACTGCCGATCGGCGCGGGCCGCGCGGCGTAATAGCTGTTGTCGACGCGTACGGTGGTGTCGTCGCAGACAGTCCGGACGACTTCGGTGAAGATGCGGAAGGGAGCGACAGGCAGCGGCCGCAGGTGCGGCTTCTCTTCCTGGAACATCGCCTCGACCTGACGGCGCGTGCTGCCGTGGATGCGCTTGGAGGCCCAATTCTCCTCCCAGTGCCTCAGGAACTCGTTCTGGGCTTCCAGTGTCTCGAAGCGCCGTCCGGCCAGCGCGGTGCCCTGGGTATGTTGAATCGCACTCTCGACGCAGCCTTTCCGATTGGGATCGGCCACCCGCGCGGGATCGGCGACCACGGCGTAATGAGCCAGCATCGCGCTGTAAATCGGGTTGAGCTCGGGCTCGTACAAATCCGGCTTGAGGACGCCTTCCTTCAGATTGTCGAGCACGACATAGCTGGGGACCCCGCCAAAATACCGGAACGCCTCTTCGTGGAGCTGCGCCCAGACGTGTTGGCTGGACTTCCAGACCACCCGCCGGAAGCTGCGCCGCGAGTAGCGCAGCGTCATCACAAACAGGCGGGGACGGCGGTACCGGCCGCTCCTGGGATCAATCGTCAGAGCGCCCTCGCCATAGTCGACCTGGGCCTCCTCGCCAGGCAGGAACTCAAGTCGATCAAACTGCTCGGGATCGCTGTGTCGCAACGTGCGCACAAACCGCTTGACGCTCTGATAGCTGGACGGAAAGCCAAATCGATCGACCAGGTCCTGGTAAATCGCCTGCGCATTCCGCTTCAGGCGGACCTGTTCTTCGATCCATGCCCGATGCGGTTCGCAGGCCGAGCGGGCCAGGCTGCAGGCGGCTGTCGCTTCCGACACCCCAAAAGCCGGTGGTCGGGGTGGGGGAATTTGGTCGTCCGCGCTCACCGTGCCGGTGGTCACTTCCCCGGGGGAATTTGCCTCCGCACCAGCCCGCAGCGCCCGGTAACGCCGGATCGTCTTGCGATCGACCCCGTCAGCCTGTGGATCTCGCGCTGGCTGGCGTTGCGATCAAGTAATGTAAATACCGTGCTTTGCAGATGTCGCTTCAAGACGTTCAACTCCCCGGCCCTTGCTGGCTAAAGGGGTCGAACATAAACGTCCTGCCTGACCGGCTACTGCTGTTCAGCGGCGCTGACGGCGATCATCAGGTGGGGGAGTTTCAAGTGACCATACCCGGGGGATTTTGACCGACCCACGGGGCGCCGTTTCGATCGATGGGACGGGCGCGAGCCTGCACCGCTTGCCGATGATACCCATCCACCTCGTTCAGCAATCGATCAGAGATGTTGCATGACTGGCGGTTATTGTCCGCGTAGTTGAGCGTCGCCTCCGTGGCCACAGAAACTTGGGCCAAGGCTCCGCAGCGCTGCGATGCCGGTGCACTCATCGCATGCTTCCAAGCCTCACTAGCAGCGTTACGCAATCGCAACACTTCGGCGCACGGCCCCTGCGCTTTGGCCTGAACTCCAAGCCCGAGCAGCACGATTATCGTGACGGCCGGCACTCCTCTCAACGTCATCGGACTTCCTCCAAGCGTTCGCCCCAAGAGTTTCACTAACTCGGCGGGTTGCAGGCATCAGCGCTGACGATGGCGATCGGTCACAGTGTCTTCGTTCCATTAAATGGAACCATCGGCATTCTTCGAAGGTGCACGAAACATTTTCGCATCCCTGAAACTTAAGTTAATCGTGGGGCCTAATCGAAAGGTCGCGATATGGAACCGACCAATCGAATATCGGACCACATCGATCATAAGACTGCCCGCTCGATCTGTGACGAGGTGGGTGACAGATTGCAACAGAACTTATCTCGCGAAGCCTCGCCTCTGCCGCCCTACCTTGAACGTCTAGTCGATGAATTGCGCAAACAGGAGCGTCATCCAATTGATGGCGTCGCAGCGCCCGCTAACCGTTTCCTTCATGCGACGCGGCGGGTAGTCGCGGCCGTCTGAGCGCGTAAAGAAGAAGCCGTCGCCGCTCTCAACCCGGCGGCGGCTTTTCCGCTAGTCATCTGGAACGCAAGTTCGTCACATTAGTTGATAGCTCGAATCTCTACAGAGGAGAGAGCTCGTGGCTAATGCAGGTGAGCGAGGCCGGCCGATCGCGCCGTTGGTGCTTAGTCCGCAGGAGCGGGCGTACTTGGAGAGGCAAGTTCGTCGTCATCGCGTTGCCCGATCGCTATCTGAGCGATGCCGCGCGATCCTGCGATGCGCGGATGGATTGCCAAGCAAGTCTGTGGCTGCCGAACTCGGCCTGCACGAACACACCATTGGCAAGTGGCGTCGCCGATTTTTGAAGGACCGCTGTGATGGCCTGCTTGACGAGGCACGCCCTGGCCGCCCTCGAACCATCAACGACGATCAGGTTGCTGAGGTGATCGAGCGGACGTTGCGGACGACGCCAGCCGATGCCACGCATTGGTCGATCCGCTCGATGGCTGCGGAAACCGGCTTTTCCCACACCACGATCCGCCGAATGTGGGCGGCGTTCGGCTTGCAGCCGCACCGTAGCCAGACATTCAAGCTATCGAGCGATCCGCTGTTCGTCGACAAGGTACGCGACATCGTCGGCCTTTACCTGTCCCCACCGAACCGAGCCCTTGTCCTCAGTGTCGATGAGAAAAGCCAGATCCAGGCCCTGGATCGCGAGCAGCCGGTCCTTCCGATGATGCCGGGCGTACCGGAACGGCGCACGCACAGCTATGTGCGGCATGGTACGACCTCGCTGTTTGCCGCGCTCGATGTCGCCTCGGGATTCGTCATCGGCAAATGTTACAAACGCCACCGGGCAATCGAGTTCTTGAAGTTCCTCAAAGAGATCGACGCTCAAGTCCCTGAAGGGATCGATGTCCATATCGTCATGGACAACTACGCCACTCACAAAACACCCAAGATCAAAGCGTGGCTCGCCCGCCGGCCGCACTATCATGTCCATTTCACGCCGACTTCCGCGTCATGGATCAACCAGGTCGAGCGCTGGTTCGCTGAGCTCACCAGAAAGCAGATCCAGCGAGGTGTTCACACCTCCGTCAGGCAACTCGAGGCCGACATCCGTACCTTCATCGATTTGCACAACAGACACCCGAAGCCCTTCAAATGGACCAAGTCCGCAGACCAGATTTTGGCGTCCGTCAAACGCTTCTGCCACAAAGCCCAGCAGACATTATGTGGCGAACTTTAGATTCAGGTGACTAGTCTTGTCGCTGAGGCATTCCAGGCTTGGCCGCCGCCGGACGCCATGAGGACGTGCTTGTTCAGTGAACGGTCAAGCCGCGCTGTTTCCCCTGTTGGCCCGTCTCGACAAATGTAGGAGGTCTTGCTGAGGTCCCCTATCGAAGGCAGAGCCGACTTGATTTGCTCACCGCACGGCTCGTGACCCGCAACGGACATTAGGTGGGAGGTCCCGGTCAAGGCATGGGGCGGCGGCCTGATGGGCCCGAAGAATCCGCTATCCAGCCCCGTCTTCGCCGACTTCACCGGCCGCGCCGAAGCGGCTACATCGCCCGTTTCAATTACTGCGTCGGCAGAACCAAAACGCGAGATTGGGTTGCATTCATAGAGAAGATCCCCTCGATTTCGAGACGCATGGTGTCGCGGCATTCGCACGCCACCGCTGCGAGCCGCGAAGGGTCGATCTCGATTTCGCCTCGCCGTTCAGATATGATCGCTCCGGAAACGCGCAGATTCCGCATCAGGAGCGTCACCGTCGTTCGTCGCACACCTAGTATTTGCGAAAGCGCCTCCTGGGTGAGCGGGAGGACGTCGTGGTCGACGCGGTCGCGAAGATGGAGCAGCCAGCGCGCCATGCGGGCTTGGACCGAATGCAGCGCATTGCAGGCCCCGCCGATTTGTAGCTGTATCAGCATCGCCTTGAAGTGAATCTGGACTGCGTGACGGATCGCGGGGCTCCGGCTGAAAGCGGCGTGGAATCGCGATGCGGGGATCCGCGAGGCGGTGCCCGCGGCACGAACGATGGCGGTAACGGCCGCAGGAGACGGCCCGAGCACGGAAAGAGTGCCTACTGCTCCCTCGCGCCCTATTGCGGCGCTGGCGACCGTCTGCCCGTTCGCCATGTCGATCATCACAGAAATGGCGCCACTATGGGGGAAGAGGACGTGCTCGGTCTGGTCACCCGCCCGCGAGACGACCGAGTCCCGATCGAGCGCGACCATCTCTAGGTCGGGTGCCAGCAGATCGAGATCCGCCGCCGGTAGTCCTGCCAAAAGTCGGTTACCGATCCCGCTGGAAAGCGTCACTGTAGCCCGCCGCGAACCATCCGCCGCATCGCATTTCGAGCGGCATAGGGCGGCAACCTCGAACTTTGTTTGAATCCGCCTATGCTTCGCCCCCCGAAATCCAATTCAGCTGCGGAAGCTCTCAATGTCAAAAATTGAACTCCAAACACACGCGATCGCGAGGCGAATTTTTGTCTCGCCGGATCATTGAGGACTTAGATTCCAGCGCTACGCGGCACAATTGCAAAATGCGTATGGGTAACATCATAGGGAGTTCCAATTTCCGGGGCGCGGCAAACGCCGCGGCGATGTCGGAAGAGTGTGCGCGAACTATGCCCCGGACCGCGATCGTCGCGTTCTGCACGATGATGCGCACAAGCTACTGGAAGCTGGCGTCTTGGAATTCCGCCAGCACGCCCCGCCGAGACAGACGATGCGCGGCATTCCCCCGCGCATGCCGACGAGGCGGTCGTTTGGTCCGAAAGTGGCACCGAATGCGAAGTGCCGAGCGCATCGAGCAACGTCTGAGTTTAGAGGCGAAGCGGAAAACATCTGCTCGCGTAGAGTATTTCGCATCTTGACCCACTGCGGACATTGGTCGCATTCAAACGCCAGTAACGTGCTAGTCTTCCCATGGCGGGGTTAACGGGCTCGAAGGGTAGATTTCGATGACTTCCGACGTCGGGCGGGAACAATTGCTTTCCGCAACACCGCCAAGTCGAGACGAACTTTCATATCGATTGGAGCAACAATCCTTACTTGGGGATTTCGGCCGCATAGCGATGCTGACCCGCGACTTCACGCTAATACTGCAACGCGCAACGGAATTATGCGCACAGGGTCTGAGAGTTCGCTTCGCTAAGGTCTTAGAATTTCTTCCAGATGAAAAACGCCTTATGGTTCGCGCCGGCGTCGGTTGGGCGCCCGGGACCATCAATATCGTTTCGCTTAGCACGGATACCGGGTCGCCAGCAGGGTATGCATACCAGACTGGAAAGAGCGTCATATCAAACCATCTAGAAGCGGAGACGCGTTTCCGTACGCCTCAGCTCCTAGCGGATCATGGTATCAGGCGGGCAATCAACGTGCTGATAGAACGGGGGGCAGAGGGCAATCAGTCCTTCGGCGTGCTGGAAGTCGATAGTACCGACCCTGGCGAGTTCGACGAGGCGGACGCACACTTCCTTGCGGGCTTCGCCAGCCTGCTTGGCATCGCCATCGAACGCCAGCAGGCCGACGCCAAGCTTCAGAAGGCCCTCGAGCATCAGGAATTGCTGACACGGGAAATGAGCCATCGTGTCAAGAACAGCCTGACTTCGGTTGTCGGCCTCCTTCGCGTGCAAGCACGGAGTGCACAATCCGAAGAAGTCAGGAATGCGTTAGACGATGCGAGTGCGCGCGTGGAAACCATCGCCCAAGTGCATGATCACCTATGGCGTGGTTCGCAAATCGGCTTTGTCGACCTGGAAGATTTTATGACCGAGCTTTGCAAAAAATTGAAGGGGGCAACCGAGGGGCTTTCCTTGCACTGCCATGCAGATTCAATGTTGCTTTCTGCGGATCACGCAATTCCGCTAGGATTGTTGGTCAACGAGCTCGTTACCAACGCGGTGAAGTATGCTTACCCGGAAGGCAAAGGCGCGATCGAAATCTCTGCCCGCGAGATAGAGGGACAACTTCGCCTCGAAGTTTCCGACCAAGGCATCGGCCTGCCGGATGGCTTTGACATCGATCAACCGCGCACCAGTTTGGGGTTTAAGGTCGTCAAAGGCCTGGTTGGCCAGCTTCAGGGACATATAGCCGTTGTTACTGGCGCGACGAAAGGAGCGCGGTTTTTGGTAAACTTACCTATTCTTCGTAAGAAGGTGATCTGAAGGGGGCCATAACGATTCCGCCGACCTTGCTCGCTCGTGCCGACGAGGTGATCGAATAACGCCAGTCATTGCTGCCGTGCGTGAGTCTCCTGTTGGCCCGAATGCGAAGTCTAAGCAGCGTCCCCGGCCGTCGGCTCATGGGGGTAAACCGGAAGCAACAGGCCGCCCCTCCGAAGGGCGCTTATGACCCGAAGGCGACATCCGATGATAGTGGCCGGCCGTCCGCAACAACAGGTCAGAAAATCTGTTCCTGCAGAGTAGCCTGATTTGATATGCTCTCATTCCCCCATTGTCCATTTGCAGGGAGTAGCAGCATGAAAAAGCAGCTCTTTGCCGCCGCCGCTTTGATCGCGTTTGCAAGCTCTGGGATAGCGCAAGACAAGCACATCCAGGTTACGCCTGACGCACTGATCTGGAAGGATAACCCAGCATTTCCGAAGGGCGTTCAACTCGCCGCTCTGGTAGGCGACCAGACAAAGGCCGGAGACACCGTCGTCTTACGCATCAAGTTTCCCGCCAACTTCCAAATGCCCCCGCACACTCATCCTTATTCCGAGGTCGTAACGATAATCAGTGGTACTATCGGAACGAGCCAAGGTGAAAAGTTCGAGAAGAAAGGCGAACTGTTGAAACCGGGCGCATTGTGGGTGTATCCGGCAAAACACGCGCATTACGCATGGACCGGCAACGAAGAGGCGGTTCTCCAAGTTCAGTTCACCGGCCCGGGAGGTATTGACTACGTCAACCCGGCTGACGATCCGCGCAAGAAATAGCTGTCGGCGCCCAGCCTAAAGCTGGCAGATTTGTTATAGCCCGACGAGGTGATCGCTACGAGTTGGTGCCGCGCACGAGGCCGTTGCTGGCCCATGAGCGAAGTGGCGACACGTTTCATTGAGGTCCGCTTGGTGGGGTAGAGCGGACTGACTTTGCTCACTCTGAGTTCTTCGCATTTTGACCCATCTCGGACTCGTGCTGTGACGAGAGCGGACGGAGCTGATATCCGACACACGGCGAGCGCGAGAATCAACGCGGCTCTTTGCTAGGCTCTCTCCAACCTCTCACTCCGGCAGACCCGCTTTGCGCAAACCATCGGCAATGCGCTGAAACTCGGCAAGGAAGACGGCGTTGTCGGACCATCCCTTGCCATCCTGCAACCACTCGGTGACGGTGTAGCTCGGCCTGATCCGACGAAGCTCGGCAACTGCAGCGTAAGCTTCACGCTCATGTCCCGTTAGTGCGTGGGCGGCGGCGAGATCTGCGTAGGCAATCCAAAGAGGCTGCACCGCGATGGAGCGGCCGCACCAATCAATCGCCCCCTCATACTGCCCGAGATGGGAGTGTGCATGGCCGATGTAGAAGTACCACGTGCTTAGCAGCGGATCACGGGGGCTGAGCTGGATGGCCATTTGGAGCGGCGCAAATGCCTCCGCGGAACGGCCGACGCGGATCTTGGCGGCGCCGAGCGCGCCATGGGCCGGGGCCAGGCTGGGGTTGATCGCGATTGCCGCTTCGTACTCGCCGACCGCGGCCTCAACATTCCTACCGCTGGCCCGCTGGATCTCTCCCCTCACAAAATGTGCCATCGCATCACTGGGAAACTTTGACAAGACCTGGCCTACGGCGCTCTCAGCACGCCGTAGCTGATCTGCCGGCGCATCTGTCCAACGATAGTTGACCTCCATTGCCAGAGTCTCAGCCAGGCCCACCAACGCCTTCGGGAAGCCTGGATCGATTTGGAGCGCACGTTCGAAAAGGGCTCGCGACTGCGACAACTGCTCGCGCGAATAGGGTTGGTTGAGCACAGCCCACCCCCGCATCGTGAGATCGACCGCGTCAGGGTTGTTTGGCCGCATAACCTCCGCGTCGCGGCTTTCCTGGTTTGTCAGTTCAAGATCAAGCCGCCGCGCCAGTCGACCGGTGATGATATCCTGAAGCTGCATCGATTTGGACCAGTCACCGTCGACGCGCTCCGACCAGATCTCGGCGCCAGTCCGGGCATCAATCAGCCTGGCATTGATCCGGACCAGTGAGTCCGTTCTGCGCAGGCTGCCGTCAAGGATGTAGCGTACGCCGAGTTCGCGGCCAACGCGCTTCGGGTCAACATTCTTGTAGGCGCGGGCTGTGCTGGGCGCGATCACAAAGCTATCCTCGATCCGTGAAAGATCGGCACTCAGGTCGTCAGTAATACCTTCAGCAAAGTATTCCTGCTCGGATGCATTGCTTAGATTCGTGAATGGCAGCACGACAATCGACAGGCGATGGTTCAACGGCTGCGGCTCGCCTTGATGCATATACCAATAAGCTACGCCGCCGCTCAGAAGAAACAGCAAGGCAATCACTAGAGCCATCCGAGCGCGCCGCGCACGAAGCGCCGGCCACAGGCGGATCGGAAAGCCACCAAACATGTTTGGAAACCAACCAATCTGCGGCGTGTCACGGTGCAGCAACGAGGCCTGTGGGCGTGTTGCTGCATTGCATGGCCGCATTCGATAGACCCGGACCGGACGGGCAATGTTTTTGAGGTTCTGCTCGCCCAGATCGCCGAACTCAACCCCGACCTTGCCTTGGACTTGATCGTAGGCAGAAGACGAGATGCAGATGCCGCCGGGCTCTGCGACGCCCTCAAGCCGCGCCGCAATATTGACGCCGTCCCCAAAAATGTCATGAGGTTCAACAATTACGTCGCCGATATTGATGCCCACACGGAAAGCAATGCGCCTGTCTTCCACATCACCGATTGTAAGTTCATGAATGCTGGTCTGGAACTGCATCGCGGCTCGAACCGCCTCGACCGCGCTCGGAAACTCGGCCAAGAACCCGTCCCCGGTGTTCTTCACGATGTGGCCACCGTGTTCAGCGATTGCCGGCTGGACAGCTTCCGTTAGCAGCGCGCTTAGCTTGGCGTGGGTAGCCTCTTCGTCATTGTGCATGAGCCGCGAATAGCCAGCCACGTCGGCGGCCAAAATCGCCGATAACCTGCGCTCGACCCGGACTGGTCGCTCTTGCACCATGGCCCGCAATCCAACCCGGCACATTTGTACGACGGATCACACGGCTGTGCCAAACGCGGGATGCCTACCTAGAAGTGGATATCGGTCATCGCCATCTAGTCGACACGTCAGCCGCGTTGACCGATGTCCGCTCCGGCTTATCCGAACATTCTCGAAGACGCGACGCTATGTCGTCGAATGGCCCGAACGCGAAGCCCGGGCTGGCTTTGAAATCGTCCGGTTGTCGCGCCAGACCGGACGTGACCGGCGGCGGTCAGGACGGCGCCTGTTGACCCTGAATTGGACTTCCTCTGTTCATGGAAAATTGAGTATTTGCTGCGGCATGGGTTGACGCAATAATACGGCACTACCAAAACGTGTGATGTTGACGTCGCCGGTCAGAAACCGAATTTAGCATGATCCCTCGCTGCAAAGCCTTCTTAGCTCTACTTGCTGCTACCAGCTTATCTGTCGTGGCTTGTTCTCCCAAGGAGACCGAGTGTGGCCGCCGTTGATAAAGTCCATCGCGTCGTTCTTTTCTTCGCGGGTGCTGGGATCTTTTTTTCGTGAACAGGCAGTCGTTGTTCCTGCTATTGTCGTGGGGCCTGAACTTAGCTTCGGCGGCATACCTGTCATCGATTTTTATCTACGGCTGCCTATTTTTCCTTTGTGATTGGATGAGTTCGCGAGAGAGGCTTAGGAAGCCGGTCTATTTCTTCCTTCGCGGTGCAAGCCTCGCTGCTCTGTACTTGGCTCCCTACCTGGTTCCTGCCGTGGCTCCAATTGGCTCTTCCACGTATATTTCGCTGCTCATTGTCGTGAGCGCGATCATCATTTTCGCCGGTCAGTTGCTAATGCGCATCATGTTCTCCGTGACCGAAGAGCGAAGCTTCTACGGCTAGCTGTCCTAGCATCCCCCACGTTGTCTGCTTAAGGGGGCAAACATGAAACGGCCGGCCCAACTGCCAAACGATGCTCGTGACCCTATTCGGAAGTCATGTGGTCGATGCGCGCAACTCCCATTATTTTTCTGGCGCAAAATTCTGGTTGGTCAGTGGAGACGCGATTGGACGCTGAATGCGTATAAACGGCTTGCTGGCTCCCGCGTGGCAGCTATTGCAGCCGCTGGTAAGCTCGTCGAAGGCGGCCGTAAATTTGGTGCTGCTCTTTGCTCTAATGGCCTTTTCAAGCTCCTCTATCCGTGGATCGATGATGGTCTTGATCATCTCAGCGACAGGGATGCCTTCATATGTTGGAAAAAGCCTTGCGGCGTCCTCTAAGCCTTCCTTGATCTCGTCGATCTCATAAGCAGCGAGGTCCCAGTTATTTTGTTCGCCAGCAAACCATAGCTTGGCGTGGCGAAGCTGCGTAGCTGTCATGAATTCGCCAAGGCCCGGTTGGTAGGGCTCTTTTGCTGGCTGCGCGGCTGCGAACACTACCGAAGCAGTAAGCGCAATGGTGGCAGTGACTATCCACTTCATTCGTGGTCTCCCGAGAGATGGCAATTGGCCAATTTCCCAGGCATAGCTCAGGCTATCCAATTCGGGAAGAAAGCACATTCATCTTTGGCTGCCTGACACTGCGAGCCCTCACTTTGATTGATGTGCGATGATGACCGCTTCTGGCCCGAATGCGAAGTTTAGGCAGCGTCCCGGGTGGTCGGCTCATGGAGGTAGACCGGAAACAACCGGCCGCCCCTTCGAACGGCGCTCATGACCCAAACGCGACATTCCGGGCTTCAAAGGCATTTGATCGGCAATAATCCGTAATTCCTGTCTCGACAGGAACGTCGGAACGTCACCAGGATGGCCGAAATTTTCCTGCCCGCCGATCTATCAGTCGCGCGAGTTTCCTGCCTCAGGCGGCTTAGCGAGCTGCGGCTCCAACCTCGCGGACATATATCGAAAGTCGGGAGTCTATGTTGGCCGCTCCGAATGGCGCGAGGCCGGCGGATATACCGGTGCTGCGACATACGGCGTTCGAACTCGTATTCAACCTGAACACAGCAAGGGTGCTTGGTCTTACGGTGCCATACCTTTGCGGCCGCCGATGAAGTGATCGAACGGCATAGTCGACGGTAACGGCGCGCGAAGCCGTAAGCTTCTTCGCACGGTACCTGAGATGCGTCCCAGAAATCGGGCGCTTCAACGACCGCAATGCCGGGAGTGACGACACTGGACGCCACTCCCGATCAAGAGCTGTCAGGCTTATTCGGCCGCGATCGGGTGCGCGGTCCAACCCTGACCGTGGCTCGAGAACGCGAAGCCCTCGTAGTCCTTTTCGGCGACCTCGGCGCACTTCCTGCGATAGCCGCCGACGCCTTCCGGGCCGAGATACGGCAAGAAGCGGTGCGCCTTGCCGTCAATGTTGGCCCCCATGTACCAGGAATTGGCGCTAGTCATCAGAGTTGCGTTCACGACCTCTGCGACGTGAGCACCCCACGCGTCCTGCGCCTCCGGCGTCGCTTCGATCGTCGTAAGCTTGTTCCTACGCATGTGGGCGATGCATTCCGTAATCCACTCGACGTGCTGCTCAATTGACACCGGCATATTCGACAGCACCGAGGGGCTTTGCGGGCCGGTGATCGTGAACAGGTTCGGATAGCCCGCTATGGCCACGCCAAGATAAGTCTGCGGGCCAGCCTCCCATTCCTGCGCCAGCATCCTGCCGCCGCGGCCCTTGATGCCAAGTGCCTTCAGCGGGCCGGTCAACGCGTCGAAGCCGGTGGCGATGACGATGATATCGAGCGGATACTCCTTGCCGCCCGCGCGAACGCCATTCGGCGTGATTTCCTCGATCGAGCCATCGGTGGCCGCATCCACCAGCAGCACGTTCTTCTTGTTAAAGGTTTCGAAGTAATTGGTGTCCAGGGGCTGCCGTTTGGTGCCGTAGGGATAGGTCTTGGGCGTCAGCTTTTCAGCAGCCACCGGATCATTGACGATCGAGCGGATCTTGCGCTTGAGGTAGTCGGCGATGATATCGTTCGCTTCCTTGGAGAAGAACATATCCTGGTAGTTGGCCAGCCAGAATGCGAAGCCGCCGGCGTCCCACATCCTGTCGAACTCCTGCTCACGCTCCTCGGGAGTGGTATCGAGGACCCCCTTTGGCAGGAAGTTGAGTTCGAACCCAAAGAACGAACCTTTGATGCGCTGGCGGATCCCATCGTAATCGGCCTTGCGCGCCCTGGTGACCTCGGGGTCGACGCGGCCGTTGCGCGCTGGCACGCAGAAGGCGGGCGTACGTTGGAACACCGTGAGGTGCTTGGCCTGCTGCGCAATCTCCGGGATTGCCTGCACCGCGGTCGCGCCGGTGCCAATGACTCCGACCCGCTTGGCGGTGAAGTCGACGCCGTCATACGGCCATTGGCTGGTGTGGTAGCATTTGCCCTTGAACGACCCCAAACCTTTGAACGGCGGCATATTGGCGGTCGACAAAGCGCCGACTGCGGTGATGACAAAGCGGGTTGTGACTGAGTCGCCCTTGTCGGTGCGCACTGTCCAAAGCTCGCTGTTGTCGTCAAAGATGACCTCGACAACGCGTTTGCCGAATTGGATGTCAGGCTTCAAGTCAAAGCGCTCGGCGCAATGCTCGAGATAGCGCAGAATTTCATCCTGCTCCGGATAGCGCTCGGACCAGTTCCACTCCTGCAGCAGGTTCTTGTCGAACGTGTAGCAATAGATGTAGCTGTCGGAATCGCAGCGCGCGCCGGGATAGCGATTCCAGTACCAGGTGCCGCCAACCCCGTCGCCGGCCTCAAACACGGTGACGTTGAGGTCGAGCTTGTCGCGCAGCGAATGCAGCATGTACATGCCGGAGAAGCCTGCACCAATGATGACGGCATCGAAGTGGGTCTTCGCGCTTGCTCCTGGCGAACTACCTTGCGCAGTCATGATGTTCCTCCCGTTGTGAGCGCTCGTTGTCGGCACAGAGCAGCCTCTCTGTGCGCCGTCGTTTCGGTTGGGTCGTTGCGACGCCGGTCCGGCAAAAGGTCAGACTGGCATCGTCCGTGATCGAAGGCTAGGTCGGCCGCCCTTACGCGGCCACGCGCACCTCGCCGCTCTGATAGGCCGCCGTCTCGAAGTTCATGTAGCCGACAAACGAAGTCGGATCTCCGAAGGGAAGGATCTGCGTCGCCCAATAGCCACCGAACCCGTTCTTGCGGTCGATCCAGTAGAAGGTGTTAGCGAGGCCGGCCCAACCGAGCGACCCGGCCGGCCTTCCTGTCGGCGCGTCCTCGTCGTTGAGCATGAAGGTGTAGCACCAGGACTTCTTCAGACCCGGGAAGAACTCGGCATTGTTCGACAGTGTCGCAATCACGCCAGGCAGCATGACCACGGTCTGGCCCTCCCTGAGGCCGTTGCGGACGGCGGCGGCGACCGTCTCCTGCTTGAGCACGCGGCCATTTGGCCCCGCCCCATCGTTCAGCCACATGCGGATGAACTTCATGTACTCGCCGATCGAGGCGTAGAGCCCGTGGCCACCCATGTGGACTTCCGGGTCAGGCGGCAGCTGCATATCGGGAAGCGGGGTCAGCGACCCGTCGGCTCCGCGCTGGTGGATGACGGCAAGGCGCGACCGCATCGAAGGGGTCAGCGAGAAGACGATGTCCTCCATCCCAAGCGGCGCAAAAATCCGCTCCTTCATGACTTCGCCGAGGCGCTTGCCGCGGATGCTCTCGACGATCTGGCCACACCAGTCAAGGTTGCTGCCGTATTCCCATTTGTCACCGGGATCGAACAGCAGTGGTGTCATCAGCGACGCCTTCGAGCAGGTGACGACGCTCGGCTGGCCCTGCTCCTGGGCCAGGCGGAAATAGCTGGCGTTAAAGAAGTCGTAGCCGAGGCCAGCCGTATGCAGCATCAGCATTCGGGTGGTGATGTCGCGTTTCGGCGTCCGCAGCTTCGGCTTTCCGCCGGCATCGAATCCTTCGAGCACTTCGAGCTTACCGATCTCGGGAACATAGCTCTTCGCCGGGGCATCCAGGTCGAGCTTGCCTTCCTCGACGCATTGCAAGATGGCTGTGCCTGTGATGGCTTTCGTGGTCGAGAAGATGGCAAAGACGGTATCGGCCGTCATTGGCTGACCGCTGCCAAGCATACGCTCGCCGGCGACGCCCTCGTAGATGTTGGCCGACCGATCGGTGATCATCGCGACCACGCCGGGAACACGGTCTTTGCCCGTGACGACGCTTTGCAAAACTCCGTCACATGCGCTTTTCAAGTTGCTACCCATCGCGGCTCCTCCGTTGAAGTTTGCCAAATTGATCCTGTTTCTCCTCGACAGGCTGCGGGTGGTCCCAGCGGACAATCTCGACTGTTGTACGTGTGGAAGTCGCGCTCCAGTCTGATTGCCCCAACACCGCCTGCGCGGACCAAAGTCGCGCCGTAGCCGTAGCAGCAATAGTGATGAGCGTGTCGGTCATGATCTGGCTCGAGGTCAGGGATTTCGACCGAGCGTTGGCAAGATTAGAGCGAATTCTTGCACGCGGCTACGCATTTCCGTTTGGCATAGAAAGCGCAGACCTTTTTTACCGAGCATGTCAACGATGCTGACTCTTGACACTTTCATCCCGGCACATCAGGCCAACATGAGATTTTAATCGAGCTGCGCGGCGACGTTACGCTCGTGGCCCATCAGCGAAGTAGCGGCGCACCTCGTTAAGGTCCGCTCAGTGAGGCACGGCGGACTAGATTTTCTTAGGTTGAGTTCTTCGCATTCTGACCCATCTCAGACAACTCTCAAAAGGATCAGTCGCGTTGGTGCGGTGCCGCCTGAGCCTCGCTGATTCAACGTCAGGTGAGAACGGTATGCCGCGCTCTATGGTAGGCGACTTGAAGGCAAGACTGCAAAGACCGGCATGGCGAGCAACCGCACTGTCACTGCAATTGCCGTGTCTTACTTAAGGGGGTGCAGTCCGGCACTGTCACCGCAATTTCGAAGGATCGTCCACTCATCTCGACGATTCTGACGTCCTTGTCAGAAACTAACTCATTCGTCATCGGACATTGAGCGCTATTCCGCGAGATATAGGAACCGCAGGAGATCCACTGCATTCAAACTTGGCTAACAGCGCAGGTGACGAGCTCGCCGCGCGTTGGCGCAGCTCACCTCAGAAGAGGAGTTGATGATGAGGAAACTCACGATCCTAGCAGCAGGCGTATCCCTGCTTGCAGGCGCCTGCCCAAGCTATGCAGCAGACCACCTGTTCACCGCCGTGGCTGCGGGCGGACTGTCGACTACGACGAGCCAACCATTCCTGAACGGAATCAACAATCCAGGTCGGCCGGGTGACGAAGTCCCAGGTCAAGGCAGCGTATTTCAGGGCGAGGACCATACCGTCCCGGCAACGGATACGACGACCGGGGTGAAGATTCTTAAGACACCTCCGCCCGCACTGACCGGGACGAAGACTGTGCCCACCGGCAGCCCTTCGGTGCCCTAATCCAGCCGACTGCGATCGTTTCGGATCGCGCCAAAAGCGGCGCGTTCACCATCAGGTCTTCTGGTCTGAACGCGCCGCGCCTGCGGCGTTGCCAAGAAGGGGGGCCACGTTCAGCATGGAGCACCGCAAGAGCTAATGCGGCGAGGCTATCATTCGCACGGATAATCAACTGAGTTTACATCGAAAACTTCTGATGCGCGCAACACTGGGAGGCGTTGCGATTGCTGTTGCGTATCCGTTGTGGGCACCGGATAGCCCGGTCTCCGCAATTGGGGATAATCATGACAATCTGCGCTACGTCAGCATCACGCGCGATAACGTTGTTCAGAACGTCACTGCTGCCGGAACGCTCGAAGCCGTCGACACCGTCGAGGTCAGCTCACAGCTGTCGGGTCAGGTCGCCAAACTCATGGCTGACCACAATTCCCGCGTACGCGCCGGCGAGCCGCTTGCGGCGCTTGACAGCGCGACCTTTGAAGTCTTGCTCAAGGAAACGGAGGCTGCGCTCGCGGTCGCGTTGGCACAACAGGAAGAGGCCAAGGCAGCCATCGAGGGCGCACAGGCACGCCACGATGACGCTTTGCGGGAGCTTCAGATCAAGGCTGCGCTCAGCAAGAACGGCAGTGTTTCCCAGCGCGACGCCGAGCGAGCACAGATGACGGCTCGGGCGTTCGCCGCGGAATTGTCCGCGGCCAAGGCGCGCGAGCAGATACGCGCGGCCGGGGTAATGGCTGCGCGCGCTTCTCTGGAACGGGCTCGACTTGACCTCGAAAGAAGCACCATCAAGTCACCGATCGACGGGGTCGTGATTCGGCGCAGCGTCGAGCTTGGCCAGACGCTGGCTGCGAGCCTGCAGGCGCCGACGATCTTCACCATCGCGCGTGATCTTTCGGACATGCGCGTAAATGCATTCGTCAGCGAGGCTGATATCGGCGCGGTGCGAACCGGGCAGCGCGTTTTCTTCGGCGTGGATTCGTATCCGGGCCGCGTATTCGAGGGGCGCGTGCGCGAGATTCGGAAGGCTGCGCGGATGGTGCAAAACGTCGTGACCTACACCGTGATGATTTCGGCGCCCAATCCAGACGCTTTTCTGCTTCCGGGAATGACGGCCGACGTCCGCATCCTGGTTCAGGAGCATCAAGACGCGATGGTGGTTCCCAACGCCGCGCTGAGTTTTCGTCCGACCCGAGACGGCGGAAACAACCCTGCACCCGGTCAGGGCGTGATCTGGGTCCGCACGAAATCGGGTCATTTGGCTGCCGCCACCGTGTCACTGGGCGCTACCGGAGATTCGCTCACTGAGATCCGGTCGCCAGATCTCAAAATGGGCGAACAGGTTGCCGTCGGTTATCGGAGCAAACGTTAGATTGGAGCCGCTTGGCCGGTTAGCGCATGCGATCGCTCGTCACCCTCGACCATATCCACAAGCAACACCGGTTCGGTGACCAAAAGGTTCGCGCATTGTCCGACGTAAGCCTGAAAATTGATCGCGGAGAGTTCGTTGCGGTCATGGGCCCATCGGGATCTGGAAAATCGACGTTGCTTTCGATCCTCGGCTGCCTTGATCATCCCTCACGCGGCCGCTATTTTTTTGATGGCGAAGATATATTCGTGCAGTCGAAGGGACGCTTGAGCGAACTGCGAAACCGGCGCATCGGGTTCATCTTTCAAAACTTCAACTTGCTACCCCGGCTGACCGCGCTCGAGAATGTCGGCTTGCCGCTATTCTATCGGCGCGAGCCGCTGCGGAATCCGATCGCGAGGGCACGCGCTGCGCTCGAGCAGGTGGGGCTGGGCGGGCGAATGCACCATGTGCCTGCCCAGCTTTCTGGAGGTGAGCAGCAACGTGTTGCCGTCGCGCGGGCGATCGTCAACGGTCCCGACCTTCTCCTGGCCGACGAACCGACTGGCGCACTGGACACCAGCACGCGCTCGTCCATTCTAGCGCTTCTTGGCGAATTGCAGCGCGCCGGCCTCACGGTCGTGCTTGTAACCCATGATCCTGAGGTCGCGGCGTATGCGTGGCGAAGGATCAAGCTACGGGACGGCGCAATTGTCGGCGACCAGGGATGTGATGCTACCTCATGAGCGTTTGACCGGCGTGAGAGTTCAATGCGATCATTCAGTTATATCTATCTCGCGTTTCGGTCTGTGCGTGTGCACATACTGCGCTCCATTCTCGCAGTGACCGGCATTGTCATCGGCATTGCGGCCGTCCTGATCGTGGTCGCGGTGGCGGAGGGAGCCCGTGCCGAGGTTTCGAGACAGATCACCTCGCTTGGATCGAATCTGCTGCTCGTGCAACCTGGCGCGCAAGTCGCGCAGGGCGTACGACAGCAGGCGGGCACCATCCTTTCGCTCACGACGGGCGATGCAATCGCTGTCGCCCGCGAAGTGCCCGATGTTGTTATCGCGGCACCGTTCGTCGGCGAGCAGAAGACGACGATATCAGGAGACCTGAACTGGTCGACACTTGTTGCCGGTGTGACGCCCGTTTTTTTTGAAGCGCGCGGGTGGAGGCTTGCGGAAGGTCAGCTTTTCAACGATGACCAAGTCGCATCGGCCGCAAAAATAGCCGTCATTGGTCGTACCGTGGCGCGTGAGCTGTTCCGGGACAGTGATCCACTTGGCCGTTTTGTCCGTATTGAACGCTCGTCCTATCTCGTGATCGGAACGCTTGCCGAGAAGGGGCAGGATTTCACGGGGCGAGATCAGGATGACGTCATGTTCATTCCGCTGTCGTCGGCGAGAATCTTCGCCATTGGACGCAGTCAGGCCAATCCCGATGCCGTGCATTCGATTTTGGTGAAAACCGAATCCGCTCAGTCAATGCCCGCGGCAGAAACCGCGATTGCGCGCGTCCTGCGGCAACGTCACAAGATCGTCGGGCGCAAGGCCGACGATTTTCGAATTCAGAACCTCATTCAGGTCGCCCAGATGCGTGACCGAGCCTATCGCCAGTTCACGTTGCTGGTGTCCACGCTTGCAGGAATCTCATTGCTAGTCGGCGGCATTGGGGTGATGAACATCATGCTCGTGTCGGTGACCGAACGGATTAATGAAATAGGCATTCGACTGGCATTCGGCGCCCGACCGCAGGACATCCGTCGACAGTTTCTGTTCGAAGCGGTGCTCCTATGCACGATCGGCGGCCTGTTGGGACTGGCCGTTGGCTACGCATGCGCGCGCGTTGTTCCCGCCGCGCTAGGTTGGCCAACTGAATTCAACGAACGGATGGCGCTGATCGCGATCGCCTGCTCCAGTCTCATCGGCATTATCTTCGGTCTGCTACCCGCTCAGCGGGCGGCGCGTTTGGATCCGGCGGCGCTACTAAGGTCCGTGTAAGCGGTAACGCTCGACGCAGCTAAACGTCCGTGGCGCACCACTCTCGGCTCGCGCACAATACATGGCGATGATCAGGTCTGCGCCATGCCAATGACGTCTGGAGTGGCTCTTCGCGTCCGTACTGGGCCGTCTGTACCGTAAGCCCCCGGTGACGGCCACCTTGCGTCGGCAGTGAGGCTTCGCGAAGCCATAGGACTAGTCCTGGAGCTAGTCCTATGGCCAAAGCGGAAGTGGAAGTGATCACGTCGGAGCGGCGACGGCGGCATTGGTCGCGGGCTGACAAGGAGCGCATCGTCGCTGCAGCGTTGCAGCCGGGTGCGACGATCCTGGGCGTGGCGCGCGCGTTTGGTGTGCATTCCAGCCAGGTGTTCCGCTGGCGCCAGCAGCTGTGCGGCGAGGAGACTGCCGTGCCCGGCTTCGCCGCTGTGACGATTGCAGCCGATCCCGATCTTCACGCAGCGGCAGCTCCGCCTCAGGGGCTGATCGAAGTCGAGATCGGGACTGAGACCAAGATCCGGATCAGCGGCGCGGCGGATGCCGCGACGGTGACGGCGGTGATCACGGCGCTCCGGGCGGGTTCGCGATGACGATCCCGATCCCCTCCGGCACACAGGTCTGGCTGGCGAGCGGCCATACCGACATGCGCAAGGGCTTCGACGGCCTGGCGCTGCTGGTCCAGGAGACCTTGAAGCGCGATCCGCATGGCGGCCATCTGTTCGTGTTCCGCGGCCGCAGCGGCGGGCTGATCAAGGTGCTGTGGCACGACGGCCAGGGCATGTGCCTGTTCGCCAAGCGGCTGGAGCGCGGCCGCTTCATCTGGCCACAGGCTGTGGACGGAGCCGTGACGATCACGCCGGCCCAGCTCGGCTATCTGCTCGAAGGCATCGACTGGCGGCATCCGCAGCGGACGTGGCGCCCGGAAGCTGTTGGTTGAGCGCTCGAACGTAACGGCACTGATGCGTACCGGGCGGAGCTGTGATTCCATCTTCTGCGATGATCACAGCCGATTCGCTCCCTGATGATGTCGCGACGCTGAAGGCGCTGGTGCTCGCCGGCCAGGCGGCCCAGCTTGCGGCGGAAGCCAAGGCACGCAATCTCGAAGCCGAGGTCCGCGCCCGCACGCTGCTGATCGAGCAGATGAAGTTCACGATCGCCAAGCTCAAGCACGAACAGCACGGCCAATCCTCCGAACGAGCCTCGGTGCTCGATCAGCTCGAGCTAGAACTCGCCGACCTCGAGGAGGATGCATCGGAGGCCGAAGCCGATGCGCAGCTGGCAGCCGAACGGGCCAAGGCCGCGAAGATAGACGTGCAGCCATTCGAGCGGCGGCGTCCGGCGCGGCGGCCGCTGCCCGAGGACCTGCCGCGGGAGCGCGTCGTTCATCCCGCGCCGGCCCATTGCCCGTGTTGCGGCGGCGACAGGTTGCGCAAGATCGGCGAGGACGTGACCGAGACGCTGGAGCTCGTGCCGCGGCAGTGGAAGGTGATCCAGCACGTCCGTGAGAAGTTCTCCTGCCGCGCCTGCGAGGCGATCAGCCAGCCGCCGGCGCCGTTCCATCCGATCTCGCGCGGGCGCGCTGGACCGCGTCTGCTCGCGCACATCCTATTCGCCAAATACGGATTGCACCTGCCCCTCAACCGGCAGAGCACGACGTATGCGCATGAAGGTGTGATCCTGGACGTCTCCACGCTGGCCGACTGGGTCGGCGCGGCGGCGGCGACATTGATGCCGCTGGTCGATGCGATCAAGGCGCATGTCCTCGCTGCCGAGCGCATCCATGCCGACGACACCACGGTGCCGGTTCTGGCCAAGGGCAAGACGCGCACGGGGCGCGTCTGGACCTATGTGCGCGACGATCGGCCCTTCGCCGGGCACGCGCCGCCGGCCGCCGTGTTCTTCTACTCGCCCGACCGCTCCGGCACCCATCCAGAGGCGCATCTTGCGACCTATGCCGGACCGATGCAGGCGGACGCCTATGCCGGCTTCAACAGGCTCTACGATCCATCGCGGAAGCCGGGCCCGATCATCGAGGTCGGCTGCTGGGCGCATGCACGGCGCAAGTTCTTCGAGATCGCACGGCTGAAGAAGGCGCCGATCGCGATCGAAGCGATCGCGAAGATCGACGCCCTGTTTGCGATCGAGCGCGACATCAACGGTCTGCCGGCCCACGAGCGCAAAGCCGCGCGCCATGCGCGCAGCCGCCCGCTGGTCGATGAGCTTCATACCTTCCTGCACGAGCGCCGCGCCAAGCTCTCCGGCAAGAGCGAGACCGCCAAGGCGATCGACTACAGCCTCAAGCGCTGGGAGGTGTTCACGCGCTTCATCGACGATGGCCGGCTGTGCATGACCAACAACGCGGCCGAACGCGAGCTACGCGCCGTGGCCGTCGGCCGCAAGAACTGGACCTTCGCCGGCTCCGACGATGGCGGCCGCCGTGCCGCCGCCATCTACACCCTGATCCAGACCGCCAAGCTCAACGATCTCGATCCGCCGGCCTGGTTGACGGACGTGCTGCTGCGGATCAATGATCATCCGGCGTCGAGGCTCGACGAGCTGCTGCCGTGGAATTGGTCAAAACCCAGAACCCTTGTCGCCGCTGCCTGATCAGATGAAGATCACGTTTAACGGAACTGACTTGTCGATTGCCACTGTCGAGCATCTGAGCCTTGCTCTGGATCGCATCGACAAGCAACCGCAGTTCGAACTCTGGATATCGGTACCGAACGGTCAGTCCTTAGCCATGCTGCGCAATGGTAGCCACGCTTGGCTTATGTATCTGCGGTTCAATGGTGATAGCGGCGTCGTGACAAAGGGTAACCCAGACCATCAGGGAACCTGCGCTTACACACTCTCCAACGGGCAGGTCGACGAGCATCCCCTATCCTGGTGCATAGATCTAGAAGAATGCTACAAAGCGATTGCGTACTTCTTCGTCAATGACGGAGCACGATACGATCACGTCGCGTGGCAAATCGCGTAACAGATCTGCCGCGGTCTTGGCCGGATGGATACTCTGTACCTGGTCTGCTTCTAGGGGCTAAGCAGACTGATCATCTCGGATGCGGCCGAACGCGGCTGCCGTCGTCGTGAACGGTGTAGTCGTTCGGAGCGATAAGGCGCAGGGTCAGCAAGTGGTCGACGAAGGCTCAGTGCTGTGTTTGATCGAGCGCTTTGAGCAACGCGTGCAGAAATGCGCTGGCATGGTCGTAGCTCGAACTGCCGTCAGCCACCGCGTGAGCGCGCAGGCAGAGTTGTTCGCCTATAGTTTCAGGACCAGTTGCCTCGGCGCACTCTGACCATAGATCGAGAAGGTCATCAGGAATATATCGGCTGGACATGAACAGGTGGAGCAGCCGAGACGCACCGTGGTGGTTTTCGTTGTGTTGCGCCGCGAATGCAAAGAGCGCGAACAAGCCTTTAAAATCATCACGGGATACTGCTCGCCTAGCCATGGAAATACTCCGACTGGAAACGGCATTCAGCAAATCAATTGAAGAATACTAGCTGGCTTTGTGTGTCCCAACAACGCAAGGAATCCTGTCGCATCGGACCGGGAAAATATCGCAACCTAAATGCGAAAATACCCCGTGGCCTTCAACCCTAAAGGGCTGCCGGGGCGCGCCGCTTGGCAATCGCCAGATATGAAACATCGTTAGTTTGAGACGGACCCGTTGAGGCAGTCTGTCCAAGAGCGAACTTACGGCGACGTGGTTGGGAAAAGATAGCGGATCGGGGCCGGTCGCACCGGTTCACAGAGCTGAGAAGCTGCCCGTGCACGATCGCCGCGATTGGACTCTTCGCGAGGCGCATCGTCCTGGTATGATTGGCAATCTCTTTATTTTGGGCGGCGAGCGTCGGTCGCTGTTTTCGGGAATGGAGGCTCCTCAGGATGATTCCGGGCGGTTTCCCCCTCGAACTCGTCGGCGGCGCAGGCTTCGACGCGCTCGCGCAATACGGTGCGCAAGTGTTGGACCGCGGCTGACCGCTAGGAAATCAGCAAAGGCTCGGCGTCGCTGCCGAGCCTTATTGTTGAGCTCTGAATGTCGGATTTAGAAGTCCATACCCCCCATGCCACCCATGCCGCCGCCGCCCGGAGGCATGCCGCCCGCACCGGTGTTCTTCTTCGGCACTTCCGCCACCATAGCTTCGGTGGTGATCAGGAGCGCTGCGACGGACGCCGCGTTCTGGATCGCCACTCGAACCACCTTAGTCGGATCGATGATACCCTTGGAGACCAGGTTGCCGTATTCGCCGGTCTGCGAGTCGTAGCCGTACGAGTACTGATCCTTTTCGAGGATCTTGCCGACGATGACCGAGCCGTCCTCGCCCGCGTTGATTGCGATCTGGCGGGCCGGGTAGGACAACGCCTTGCGCACGATCTCGATCCCGGTCTTCTGGTCGTCATTTTTGGTGCGAATGCCCTTGAGGTGCTCGGAGGCACGCAGTAGCGCAACGCCGCCGCCTGGCAGGATGCCTTCTTCAACCGCCGCGCGGGTCGCATGCATCGCATCGTCCACGCGATCCTTGCGCTCCTTCACCTCGACCTCAGTCGCGCCGCCGACGCGGATCACCGCGACGCCGCCCGCGAGCTTGGCAAGACGCTCCTGCAGCTTCTCACGGTCGTAGTCCGAGGTGGTCTCCTCGATCTGCGCCTTGATTTGCGCCACGCGCGCTTCGATGTCGGCCTTCTTGCCGGCGCCGCTGACGATCGTGGTGTTCTCCTTGTCGATCATCACCTTCTTGGCGCGACCGAGCATATTGAGCGTGACGTTCTCGAGCTTGATGCCGAGGTCTTCCGAGATCGCCTGGCCGCCGGTTAGGATCGCGATGTCCTGGAGCATGGCCTTGCGGCGATCGCCGAAGCCCGGAGCCTTGACGGCCGCGACCTTCAGGCCGCCGCGGAGACGGTTGACGACGAGGGTGGCGAGCGCTTCGCCTTCGACGTCTTCGGCGATAATCACAAGCGGCTTGCCGCTCTGCACCACGGCTTCCAACAAGGGAAGTAGTTCATTCAACTGAGATAGCTTTTTCTCATTAATCAGGACGTAGGCATCATCCATTTCAACGCGCATCTTATCGGCGTTGGTGACGAAGTAGGGCGAGATATAGCCGCGGTCGAACTGCATGCCCTCGACAACTTCGAGTTCGGTCTCGAGCGACTTGGCTTCCTCAACGGTGATGACACCCTCGTTGCCGACCTTTTTCATGGCGTCGGAGATGAACTTGCCGATCTCCGCATCGCCATTGGCTGAAATCGTGCCGACCTGGGCGATTTCCTCGTTCGAGGTGACCTTCTTGGAGTTTTTGACGAGGTCGGCGACCACGGCTTCCACAGCCATGTCGATACCGCGCTTCAGATCCATCGGGTTCATGCCGGCGGCAACCGACTTGGCGCCTTCACGGACGATCGCAGCGGCGAGCACGGTCGCGGTGGTGGTGCCGTCGCCAGCCGCGTCTGCGGACTTGGAGGCGACTTCGCGCACCATCTGGGCGCCCATGTTCTCGAACTTGTCCTCGAGCTCGATCTCCTTGGCGACGGTGACGCCATCCTTGGTAATACGGGGAGCGCCGAACGACTTGTCGAGGACGACGTTGCGGCCCTTCGGTCCGAGCGTCACTTTTACCGCATTGTGGAGGATGTCGACACCGCGCAGCATGCGGTCGCGGGCATCGACTCCGAATTTGACTTCTTTTGCTGACATAGTGGGTTTCCCTGAGTTTTTGACTTGGTTTCACCCTTGATGAGGCGCTCGACAGGCGCTTGAGCGGTGGACTAGGCGGCCTTCTTCTTGGAAGACACGTCGGTGAGAACGCCCATGATGTCGCTCTCCTTCATGATCAACAGCTCCTGGGTGTCGATCTTGACTTCGGTGCCGGACCACTTGCCGAACAATACGCGGTCACCGACCCGGACGTCGATCGGGATCAGCTTGCCGCTTTCGTCACGACCGCCGGGGCCAACGGCGATGACTTCACCTTGGGAGGGTTTCTCCTTGACCGTGTCGGGAATGATGATGCCGCCAGCGGTCTTCTCTTCCGCGTCGATGCGCTTGACCACGACCCGGTCGTGAAGCGGACGGAATTTCATGCTCTCCTCCTATCTTCTAGTCGCTTTTTGAAATAGCAGTCGAAGCTAGCGAGTGCTGACCGCTCCGAAAATAAGCCGGCTTGGTCGGCAAACAAGACAAAGCCGCGAAGGATTTCGAAAATCCGTCGTCCTCACCGGTCCGCGGAGGGCCCATTCAGAGCCACCTAAAGGAGCCCCTGGAATCAAGTCTGGGCTGGTCGGAGGAAGCCGCTGAGGAAACTTTAGGCGGGCTTGTACCGTCTGCCCAGGTTGTTGTTTGGCTTTGCCATCCAAATGGCTAGCCGGGTAGGGTTGCGCGCGTCTGGATTAGCCTGTTCGGGTACAATGATGCCGCGTCCAACGGCAGTCTAGACCCGCGGCGGTACGCGGAGAGGCCGGCAAATCTTGTCCCTCTCGCCTACCCAGAGCACCTGGGATGCAGCGGAAGAGGAACTTTGAACCGCCCCGGGTTTGCCGGAGGCTCCAACTCCTGAGAGGATGGAGCCATGACGAGCAAGACGACGAACAAGTTTTCACCCGAGGTCCGGACCCGAGCGGTTCGGATGGTTCTGGATCACGCCGGCGAGCACCCGTCGCGCTGGGCGGCAGTTACGTCAATCGCGGCCAAGATCGGCTGCACGCCGCAGACGCTGCATGACTGGGTCAAGAAGGCCGAGGTCGGTAGCGGGCAGCGGGCCGGCGTTCCGACCGACACGGCCGAGAAGCTGAAGGCGCTCGAACGGGAGAACCGCGAGCTTCGGCAGGCCAACGAGATCCTGCGCAAGGCAAGCGCCTATTTTGCGATGGCGGAGCTCGACCGCCGGTTCAAGCCATGATCGCCTTCATCGACGATCATCGTGGGGCGCATGGGGTCGAGCCGATCTGCAAGGTCTTGCCGATCGCCCCCTCGACCTACCACGCCCATGTGACCAAGCGGCGCGATCCCGCCAAGCTGTCGGTGCGCGCCAGGCAGGACGCCGCGCTGAAGATCGAGGTGCGGCGCGTCTTCGATCAAAACTTCTCCGTCTACGGCGTGCGCAAGGTCTGGCGCCAGCTCAAGCGCGAAGGCTTCGATGTTGCCCGTTGCACGGTGTCGCGACTGATGCGTGACATGGGTTTGCAAGGGGTCATCCGCGGCAAATCCGTCAAGACTACGATCAGCGACAAGGCCGCGCCATGCCCGCTGGATCACGTCAACCGCCAGTTCAAGGCGCCAAGGCCGAACGTTCTCTGGCTCTCCGACTTCACCTATGTCGCGACCTGGACCGGCTTTGTCTACGTCGCCTTTGTGATCGACGCCTATGCCCGCAGGATCGTGGGCTGGCGAGCCTCGCGCACGGCGCATGCAGGCTTCGTGCTCGATGCGCTGGAGCAGGCACTGCATGATCGACGGCCGGTCCATCGTGGCGGGCTCGTGCACCACAGCGACAGGGGCAGCCAATATGTATCCATTAAGTACACCGAGCGCCTGGCTGAAGCTGGTGTCGAGCCTTCTGTCGGCAGCGTCGGAGATTCCTATGACAACGCTCTCGCCGAAACCATCAACGGTCTCTACAAGGCTGAGGTGATCCATCGGCGCGGGCCATGGCGCAGCTTCGAGGCCGTCGAGTTCGCGACCCTAGAATGGGTGGATTGGTTCAACAACCGACGGCTCCTGGAGCCCATCTGCAACATCCCGCCGGCCGAAGCCGAACAACGCTACTACGCCATGCTGGAACAACCCGCCATGGTGGCATAACTTAAACCAAATGGCCTCCGGCAAACCCGGGGCGGTTCACTTTCTTTCTAGATTCTCTCCCTTCGCCAGTCCTGCAGCCAAACCCTGCTTGACTCTTCCAGCAAGGCCACGACGTACCTTATGAGCGTTGTCCTCGCGAGCGCCCTGCCTCTGCGTTCGTCACATAAGACGATCGATGATCCCAAGGAGGCGGTCGCAAGACGCCGCGAGACGCTTGTTAGGAGCTGCCGCGATGCCTAGCAGCAAACCGGATCGTGCGGAAGCTGCCTCTGCATACCAGGGCGATAGCGGAGCAGGCGCCAATCCGAACGACAGCATTTCCCTGGCGATGGAGAGGTCTGGTGTCCCGTCCGGCAATTGCATTAGCACCGCCAATCCAGCGATCGTTATGTCCTTGGCGCGTGGGCGAAGGGTCTTTAGCAACGCGTCGCCTCGCGCTGCATAGACACGCTTCGTACGTCGAAGATGCCGCATATAGTGGCCGTCACGCATGAATTTCGCAGTCGCGAGTTGCACAGACGGCCCAGGCGCCGGCGCGAGACACGCCGCGACCTCGGCGAACTGAGACGTCAGCGACGGAGGAGCTACCAGAAAGCCCAGCCGCAGGGTGGGGGTCAGAGTCTTGCTGAAAGATCCGATGTGAATGACGCGCCCGGCGCGATCGAGCGAGGCAAGTGCCGGTGTGGCCCGACCCTTCAGTTGAAGCTCGCTCAGATAGTCATCCTCGATCACCCACGCCCCTTTCTGAGCGGCCCAGTCGAGAAGGCGCAAGCGCCTCTCCAGCGACAACGTGCACCCGAGCGGCGCCTGCTGCCCTGGAGTTACAACAACCAGCGCCGCATCGGGCTCATGGTTCAGGCCAGAACTGACATCAATGCCGTCCGCATCAACCGGGATTGGGGCGAGCGACAATCCTGCGAGCTCCAGGCCATGCCGGGTGATTGGGAAGCCTGGATCCTCCATCCAGACTCTTCTCCGTTCGAGGCCGAGCACACGGAGCGCCAGTCCCAAGCCGCTGCAGTAGCCGCCGGTGATGATGATCTGGGAAGCTGTACACTCGATACCACGCGCGATAGCAAGATACGCCGCGATCTCCCGCCGTAGTTCCAGCTCACCACGAGCGTCCGGATATATCGCCGGCCCACTCATTTCCACGCGAATAGCGGACGAACGAATCCGGGCGACGAGCTTGGCGGGGAAAGTTTCATGCGCGGGCACGCCCATCTGGAAAATCGCCGGCCCCGCAGTGAGCTCCCGATACATCTCCATGAACGAGCCGGGATCGGCTGTTTCTTCCTGTCGAGCAGCAATGGAAGGACGATCCGCGACATGCGTTCCGGCCGCGCGGGAAGCGACGATGAGTTGAGCAGCGGACAGCTTTTCGTACGCCGATCGCACCGTGCCTCGAGCGACACCGAGTTGGGCTGCCAGGTCCTGCCAGGAGGGCAGACGCGCTCCCGGAGCGAGCACGCCGTTCTCGATGGCGGCCCTGATGCCTTTGCGGATCTGCTCGGCCAGGGGCGTCTTCGCAGATCGATCAAGCTCCAACCGCAGCGGCTTGGTCATGCCCCCTTGGTACACGATTTTTGTGCGTTCTTGGTGCTTTTTTCCGGACCAGAGCAGCCGCACCTATGCGGGACAAAGGAGAACGCCACCATGAAAATACGATTCATCTTTGGCGCGGCTTTCGCTGCCGTTGCCATCGCCACTGCAACGCCTGCCGTCGCCCATGGCGGCGGCGAAGCGGTCACGCCGCGCTTTCAACAGATGATCCCCAACATTCCCGGCAAGTCACTGAAGGCCCTGATCGTCGACTATACGCCGGGCCGGGCGTCAGCTCCGCACATCCACGCCAAGTCGGCTTTCATCTTCGGCTACGTTCTGTCGGGAGAAATCGAGTCCCAGGTGAATGACGGACCCAGGCGGGTCTACCGCGCCGGCGAAAGTTTTTACGAGACGCCAGGCTCGCGCCATTCCATCAGCCGCAATGCCAGCAAGACCAGGCCAGCAAGGCTGCTCGCCGTGTTCGTCATTGATACCGACGACAAGGAACTGACTACCCCGATCAAATAACACTTGTCATCAAGGAGCAAAAAATGAGCAAGCGTCTCGACTACAATCAGATTGCACCGACAGGCGTGAAAGCGCTCGGCGGCGTCTACGGTTACATAATGCAGAGCAACCTTCCACCCGCGCTGGTCGACCTGGTCTACCTGCGAATTTCACAGATCAACAACTGCGCGTATTGTCTCGACTCGCACACGCGCGACCTGCTCAAGAAGGGAGTGAAGATCGAAAAGCTGGCGCTGGTACAGGCGTGGAGGGAAGCCGGTAACCTCTTCGACGAGCGCGAGCGCGCCGCCCTTGCGTGGGCCGAAACGGTGACGCGCGTCGCAGAGACCAATGTGCCGGATGAAGCCTATCAGGCTGCCCGCGCTGTGTTCGGCGAGCGAGAACTTGTGGATCTGACGATCGCAGTTGGCTTGATGAACGCCTACAATCGTATTGCAATCAGCTTTCGGAACACGCCGCAGGCCGTACTCGGACAGTAAGCCTTGGAGGTGCCGGAACTCTTCTCCGCCGAGCTTCGTTCAGCCTCCAGATCACTTCTGCCTGCACGCTGATCAGGTAACAGGACGAAAGGACACACATCATGTCACACCGGATCAACGACAGCGCGATCGACTTTTTCCAGATCAACGAAGATATCGCGCTCAGAAGGATGGTTTTGCGTAACCCGGGGCGGAAGGGGATTGTTCTCTTCCTGCACGGGTTTCCGGAGACCCTGTACGCCTGGAAGGATATTGCCGCGGCTCTCGCCGATGACTACGACGTCCACGCTTTCGACTGGCCGGGCTACGGTCTTTCATCGAGGCCAGCGGTCGACAGGTTCTCCTATTCGCCGAAGGACTACGCGCATATTCTGGATCAGTACATCGTGAAAACAGGCATCGACACCTCGAGGCTCACGATCTACGCGACCGACATCGGAGCGCTACCGGCACTCCTGCTGGCGGTGGAAAAACCTGATATCGCAAGGACAATTATCGTTGGCGACTTCGCCCCGTTTGACAGGCCCCAGTTCATGTATGAGAGCCTGCAAGGCCTGAAGGCGGGGCCTGCAATGGATCAGATCCGCGCCAACATGAACAGGAATCGCGACGAGATCCTCGCAAACACCTTCACAAGAGGCTTGCCCAAGGAAGCGCAATTCGAAGTTACGGAGGAATTCAGGGACGACATGTCCCGCGGATGGAGCCAGGGCGCCATGACGACGGTAGACGCTTTCTCCCACTATTACTCGTACTTTACGCGGGACCAGGACCGTTTCGAATCGCAACTCGCCCGGCTTAAAACGCCGGTGAAGGTAGTTTGGGGCGAGAAAGACCTCTTCATCAAGAAGGAGATGGGCGCAGAATTCGCCGAAAGAGTCCACGCCGAACTCGCGATTCTTCCCGGTATTGGGCACTTTCCTCACCTCCAGGATCCGAAGCAAACCGTCGATGAGGTTCGTGCCTCATTTCGATGACTGCGCAGGGGTCTATCTCCGCGCCCTGCGCCGATGAGCTTCGATCACCAAATGTAGAGACCGCTTCCGTCGGCCGTAAAGGCAGGGTTCGTGAATGCATGTCGCATCACTCATCAGCAATCGAGCTTGCCTGACATGCTCACGAGCTGCGCGCGAACGAAAAGTGGATGTATCTGGTGCGGTTTCTGGTACGGCGGTGTCACTGCAGGCACCGAGAACGAGGTAAGCTATTGATCGCGGTGGTGGGCCCGGCAGGACTCGAACCTGCAACCAGATCGTTATGAGCGGCCGAAGATTGGTCAGATCCGTTGATCTCCTGCGGTTTTGTTCGGGTCCAAGTGCTTTCGTTGCGTTTCGTTTACGCCGGTTCTGGTACGAAGCTGGTGCGTGCTCCGAAACTTGCCTGAAGGCCCTAAGTCGGCGATTGGCAGCGTTTGGTGGTGCAAACCTTCGGACGAACTCGCAAGTTGCAGAATGGTCCGAGAGCGGACCAAATCGGCCATGATTGCTTTCACGATTGGCCTTTTGCGATCATCGCGGCACGGGTCTGGAGTCCGATGTAATCCGTCCATCCAGGCATGGGCCGGACAACGGCGCGCGCTTAATGGGCGCTTAATGCTTTTGCGCAACAGATAGATCACCAGCGCGGAATTAGTCCTAGTTACGAGTGCGAGCCGAGCTCCCGAGGAGGGGAATCGGATGGGACTGCTATTTGTCGGAGTGCTGGCAGGAGTCCTGATCGGCTTTGGCTGGTTCGCGCCGTCCCGAGGGTATTTCCTCGGGTGCGCGTCACGACCCTGTTTCGACAGGGGCGCTGTCGCCCAACCCGCGCAGCCAATGCCGACTGCGTTGGCGCCAGAGCCTGCGGTTGTCAGATCGAATTCCGCAACGCAGGCAAGGCCCGGCAAGACATCAACTCCGAAGAAACGCGGATCGACCGATCTTGCCAAAGCGGCGTCCCCGCGGACGAGGATCAGCGTCCCGGCACCCGAACGGACCGCGGAAATGTCGGATCGTGCTCTGGACAAGGCGAAGGTTGCGATCGCGACGCAGATGGGGGATCCGGAGACGGTCGAACTCAGCGACGTGAAGCGCGCAATGCGAAAGAACATGCTTGGACGCCGCGTGGATACGATTTGCGGGCGCGTGAAAGGAAGAAGCGCGTCAGGCGGCGAGACTGGAGAGAGGCCGTTTCTGTATCTCGTGAAGGAGGATGAAGCATACGTCGTCGACGGTAGGTCAGGGTCGGCGGCCTCAACGGCGTATCGAAATATCTGCAATTAGGGATGCGTCGACTGCGCCACCGCGCGGTACACGCCAAAATGATTTGAGCGGAAAGAATTTCCACCCAGGTGTCAAGTGATCCCGCAGTGGATGCGGCACTAACGGCGGCACTGCGCCGCTCTCGTGATGATGCATTCAGGATGAACGCAGCAGCACGGGAGACGCAATACGGAATGGGAATATAGCGGAAATTCGTTTCATCTCGAGGGCATCATGCACGACATAATCAACACGTCAAAGCGGCTCAATGAATCGCTTCACTTGCCGGTTCTGGTGATCATCGAGCCGCTCGTGTTGCCTCGTACATGCATTCTGCACGTCCTCAGGAGGGAGTTGGACGAACTTGAGATCCTTGACATGGCAACGGTCCAAGGCCTGGACTGCACGTCAGCCCGCGATGTTCGTCTGGTGATGCTGAGTATCGCGGACAAGCCCATCGGCGATCCCTCGGTTGAGGACGATCTCGCCTTCGTTGCGGAGTGTTGTCCCAACGCCGCCACTGTTGTCCTCTCAAACCATGACGACGAACCGACCGTGCAGGCCGCGATGCAGCGGGGCGTGCGCGGCTTTCTTTCCACCTCGCTACCGATCGAGATCGCCATAGCAGGCCTGCGCCTTGTTCTTGTCGGCGGCGCCTACAGGCCGTTGCCCGTGGCCGGGATGAACAGGATAACGGATTTCGAGCCACCGGATGCGCGCGGGCTTGTGCCCGCATATCTGATTAACGAGGGAGCCAGAGTGGCTATCGACAGGAGGAGCGTGACCGATCTCACGCCTCGTGAGCAACAGGTTCTGGCGGAACTGGAGCTCGGCCTGCCCAACAAGCTGATCGCCGCCAAATTGGGCCTCTCGGAAAGCACAGTCAAAATGCACATTCAGCATATCATGAGGAAATGTGCTGCGCACAATCGCACGGAAGCCGTCCTCCGCTGGCGCGGCCGGTTGCCCGCGCAGAGTCGCGATCACGACCCCGGTGCGGCTCTAATGCCGGAGACCTAAAGCATGATCCGGACCCGGAGGGCCGCGTTAACGCAAGGTGCGCAGCGGTTCTCCCTCGCGACAAACGCGGAACGCGTTTGCGTGGAGATCATGCTCCAACAACAACCGAAAGCGCGATGACGATTCATCCCAATCTCATCGCGCTTTAGTCCTCTCTGAATGCACCACGGAAGCTGTCGAGCAGGGGCCTGAGCGCGTAGAGAGCCACGGTGCCTCGCCCGGTCGTGATGAACACTTGAACCGGCATGCCGGGGACGATCTGGATGTCGTTTGCCGCGATCTGCCCATCGTCGATCCGGATCTTTGTCGCGTAGTATGGCTGGTCGGTACGCTTGTCGAGGAGCCGGTCTGCGGATATGTGCACGACGGTTCCCTTCAGGCGAGGCACGCGACGCTGATTGTACGGTACGAGGTGAACCTCGGCACTGAGGCCGGGATGAACCACATCGATGTCCTCGGGCCTCAGGCGCGCGGTTACGATGAGACGGTCTTGCCGGGGCACTAGGTCCATGAGCGGAGCACCTGCTCCGATGACACCGCCGGCTGTATGAACCCGCAGATCGGTTATCACGCCGTCCTCGGGCGCCTTGACCTCCGTTCGCGATAGCTGATCCCTGGCCGCAAGCAACCGCTCGCGGAGCTGGAATATCTGGTTCTGTGCTTCACGAAGCGACTGTGCGATCTCGTTCTGCCTCTCGCTCTCGAGCTTGAACAATGTGGCCTGCTGTTCGCTGATGACCTGCCCGGCGCGGGCAATCTGCGCGGCGATCTCGCCGCGGCGGCCCTCGACGTCGGCCAGCTCCCGCTGCAGGTTCAGAAGCCGCGGCCGCCGTTCGAGCCCCTTGTTGACGAGGGTCGCGACCATATCCAGTTCCTCCCGAACGATTTCGACCCGCTGCCCGGTGGCGGTTTCCTGAGCCTTGAGACCTTCGATCTCCTTCTCGACTTGATGCCTTCGTTCGCGAATGACCGCAAGCTGCGACTCGTGAACTTGCATGCGTGCCTGAAAAATGAACTGCTGCGCCGACACCGCAGCGGCGGCCACTCCGTTCTGCCTGCTGTCCTGTTCCAGCGCGTCCGGGATTGCGATCCTCTCGAATCTCTGCTGCTCGGCTTGAAGCCGTGCGGCACGAGCAGCTGCATCCCAAAATTGACCTTGGAGGCTTTGCATCTCCGAGCCGGCCCGGGTGTCGTCCAGCGCGATCAGCGTTTGGCCGCTGCGCACGATATCGCCATCCGAAACCAGGATCTTCCTGATGATACCGCCTTCCAGATGCTGGATCGTCTTGCGGCTCGATTCCGATTCCAGGACGCCAGACGCGATCGCGGCGCTTTCGAGAGGCGCGAGGCTCGCCCATGTACCAAGCCCCAGCATGAAGCAGAGCACCAGCAGATTGCCCGCGACGGTGATGCCGCGAAGCCTTCCGCGCGGAGAGGTCGGCGTGGGCGCCGAGCACCATGGAAATTCCAGAGGCTCGAAATCGTCGATTGCGGTCACCACGACGCCAAATCGCCGAGCGGGTGGGTGGGGCGCCGGCGCTCGCACGAGCTGGTCCCAGATCATGGGAAGTCTCGAGACGGCGGGAAGTTTCCAGATGGTGAGAGAGTTCCAAATCATGGCGCTATCTGTGAAGTAACCTGGGGTCGGCTCAGGTGCCGTTCAAAGATGTCCTCGCTGTCGCCGAACGCGGCGACCGCACCGTCCTCCATGATGGCAATCTTGTCCGTGGCGGCGAGAAGACCCATCCGGTGAGTGATGACGACAAGGATGACGCCTGCGAGCTTCATGCGCTCGATGGCATCCAGGAGCATTCGCTCGCCCCCGTAGTCGAGGCTGGCGTTGGGTTCGTCGAGAACGATGAGGCGTGGACTGCCGAAAAAGGCGCGGGCAAGACCGAGGCGCTGCCGATACCCGCGCGAGAAGGTTGCTTCACTCTGAACCACCGTGTCGTAACCCAGCGGCAAGCGCATGATCGCCCCATGGATACCGACGAGCTTGGCCGCTTCGATGACCTTCCGCCGATCGGCATCGTCAAGGCGTGCGATGATGTCGTTGATCGTGTCGCCGAGGAGGTTGATGTCCTGGGGGAGATATCCGAGGCGGTCGCCTTTTAGGCCCTCGCGAAACAGCGAGACGTCGGTATTGTCGAGGACGACACGGCCATGCGTTGGCATCGACAGCCCGGCGATCACCTGGCCGAGCAAGGACTTGCCTGACCCGGACGGACCGATGATGCCAAGGCATTCTCCGGGCATGAGGCTGAACGAGACGCCGTTCAGGAGCAGATGGTTGGTCCCCGCAAGCCTCACGTCAACATTGTCGACGACGAGGCCGCTTCGCGCCTGCAGCGGAGAAACCTCTGGGCTCTGCTGCCGGGCGACGGGAAATGCGGCGAGAAGTGCGCCGAGCCGCTGACAAGCGCTCACGGCCGTCACGAGTGATTTCCAGCCTGCGACCGCACTTTCGACCGGCGCGAGCGCCCGGCTGAACATCAGCGTGGAAGCAAAGATGATTGCCGGACTCTTCCCGTGATCGAGGACGAGCCATGCGGCAGCCCCCATGATCAGGACCTGCGACACCGCGCGAACCGGCTTGGCGGCCAGTGAGACGATCTCGCCTCGCCGGAGTGCCACATCGTGCTCTCTGCGGGCGTGCTGCGCGTCACGGTGGATCATGCGCGCAGCGCTATCGAGCATTCCCATGGCGCGGATCATGTGGATGTTGCTCGCTGCAGTCTGGAGGCGGCCGCAGCTTCTGGATAGCGCGGCGCCGGATCTGAGCAGAACGTCTTCCGTGACCAGCTCTCCGGCAACCGTGAGCGCGAACAGGAAGGCGACGCAGCAGGCGCCCACCACGCCGAGCAGGGGATGGATCAGAACGAGGACAAGGAGGAACAAGGGCGCCCAGAGCGCGTCGAACAGCATCGGACATGCGCCGGATTCGACGAACTGGCGCAGCACGGTGAGATCCCGATATGCGCCCGATGCTTGCGTCCAATCGCTGCGAAGCGCCGATTCGAGGCCGGCCGAAATCACGCAGGGACGAAGGCGATCGTCGAGCCAGGCGCCGAGGCGTCCCAGGACGGCGCGCCGCAATGCATCAAAGACGCCGCCGACGACCACCGTGATCGCGACAATGAGCGTGAGCAGGAGCAACGTCTCGCCGCTCCGGCTCGACAACACCCGGTCGTAGATCTGAAGAAGATAGATGGAGGGCGCAAACAGAAGCAGGTTGTAGCTGCAACTATATGCGAATACGAGACCTAGTGGTCCCACACAGGACCGGAGGGCTGCGTGCAGTGGCGTCCGGACCTGCGGCAGGATGGGCAACCGAATGGGCGGCATCAGCATGATCGTCACCGCCTGAAATCGAGGTCCGGTGCACTTGACCGATGGCCAACGTCGTCTGCCAACGATATCGTATCGGCGGGGTATTGGCTCGAACTTCAGACCGGTGGCGGCGGCCACCGGTCCCTGCCAGTCGGACGAGCCGGTGGTCAGAAAGAAGTATCGAGATGGAAGCTCACTTCTCCGCCGAGCGCGGCGTTACCGTCTCCGCCATTGCCGCCGATGCCGGCCACGACCTCTTGGTGCTGGTCCACCGCGAGCTTGTTGATCTGGGTCGCATCCGTATTGGCGTATACCTTGGAGGTATCGTAACCGCTGTAGGATTTCTGGCTTCCGTTCGACTGGGCGTCTCCGCCATGGGCCTTCGAAAACAACGAGGCCTGCGCGTTGGCGCCGCCGGCATCCCAGTCTGCCGTCTGATTGACGTGATCGCCGGTGCTCACGTGCACGTCGGCACCTTCCGCCTTGTTGGTTGGATCGAAGTTGAGCGTCGGCTTGCTGATGATGGCTCCCTTGAAGGTGCCGTCGCCGCCATTTCCGACGTTCTGACCACCGGTGCTGATCGATTTGAATCCGATCGAGTCCGAGATGTTGATCGCTTTGGGCAACATTTGAGCCTCCTGCTTTCTGTTGGCTTTCGTGCATCATCCATCCCGATCAGGCGGACGCGCGCGGCAAGTCTGATCCGCCCAAGCGCGATGGCGATAGATGTCAAATCGGACACCATCCGGTCTGGTCGACCTACGTACGAAAGTATGACATTCGTCGCACAACATCGGAGCTCGAAACATCCGGGAGGGTCCGCAGGGCGAGCTTGCATGCGCAGAGTATCGACGCAACTCGCGATCGGGCTTGTGCGAGCGGCGCGATGTTTCGCTATCCCATCAGGTGAAGATCCGACAGAAGATGGGCGGAAAGATCGCCACCCAGCGCGAGATTGCCGTTGCCGCCGTCCCCGCCAAGCCCGGCGATCTGGACCGCACTCTGGTCGATGTGCACGTTGTTGACCTGATCGGCTAGGGCTGTCGAATGGGGACCCGCGATTGCGATATTGATGGGTGCATAGATCGCGACGCTGACATCGATCAGGCTGCCGACAAAATAGCCGTTGCCGCCATTGCCTGCGCCGTTCGAACCGGTCGCGATCGTGTCGGAGCCGCCCCACAAGCCATGGGAAAGAAGGCTTGCATGGCCGCCCGCCGCGGCGTTGCCGTTGCCGCCGTGTCCGCCAATGCCGGCGATCTGAACTATGGATTGATCCACGTAGGCGTCATTTGTCTGGACCGAATGAACGTTGGAGCCATAGCCCGCGACTGCGATGTTGATCGGGTCGTACAGTACGAAGGAAGTATGGACGAGCCCGCCGTAGAACGCGCCGTCGCCGCCATTGCCGGCCTGGCTTCCGCCCGTTTGAACGTCCCAGATGCTCCCTCCGTTGCTTGATCCCCAACTGGGGTCTAGCGTGATAACGCTGCCGCCGGCGGCCACATTGGCATTTCCGCCACTTCCGCCGACGCCCGCGATCTGAGTGGCCGATTGATCGATGTCGACCGTGTTCGATTGACTTGCATGCGCAGTGCCGCCCGAACCCGCCATCGCAATATTGATCGGATGATAGATCACCACGGGAGCGTCCACTATCGCACCCGAAAAATAACCGCTGCCCCCATTTCCGGCGCCGTTGTCGCCGCTCGCGATCACGCCGGCGCCCAACGACGTACTGACGCTCCCACCCGCTGCAATGTTGTCGTTGCCGCCATGGCCGCCGACGCCGGCCATCTGAAAAGCGGATTGATCGACATTCAAATTGTTGGATTGGTTGGCTAGAGCGACCGAGCCGTATCCCAGGCTCACGGAGATGTTGATCGGTTCATAGACCAACAGGGACGCGTGAATGATCCCTCCGTAAAAGTGGCCATCCCCGCCGTTCCCGGCCGTGTTCGCCCCACTCTCGACCGAAGCAATGCTCATCCCGGGATAGGATGCGCCGGCAGCAGGCTTCGTGGACGGAGCATCCAGACCCGCCGCAGCGTGGTCGCCGGCGTGGCCGCCCGTGTCGATCCCCGATGTGGGATGTTTGGATTGAACCGGGTCGGAGTCATTATGCTGGGTATTCGCGCTCGCGGGGTGCGCTCCAGGACCTGCAAACGGGCCGGGACGATGGACTAGGGCGCCACCGCCGACCGCGTCTGCCACGAACGGGGCACTCGGCGCAGGGCTCTGTTCGTCCTCGCCATCGTACCCATCGTGGTGAAGAGAGGCGTGATGCAGCCGGATTCCATCCGACATCCGCGAAAAATCCATCGTAGCCTCCCTCATCGCAATCGCTCCGCGCGATCAGACGGGTTCTGCACTCCGGACAGAATGTCATCCTGGGAAGGTCGAATGCCCAGTCGTCAGTTCGGATATGGCGCTTCGTCTGGCACCCGTAACATCGGCTACATCCGTTCGGGTGCGGTTACAGCCTTTGCTGGCGCGGAATTCGTAACTGCGCCAGGGAGGTGGAGAAAAACTAAAGAAGTGTTCTCCCATGCTCCAGATCAGGATCTATGACGCGCAGAAGAATGCGCGCGAGGAAATCTACCGGGGTTCCGGGTACTCGACCAAGCTATGCACGAGGTGGGGCGGCAAATTGAGACGAGCGGACCGATCTAACCTTAGGAAAAGTCCTAACTGTCGGGGGTAGTCGGTGTCGTGTGCACTGGGAGATCAAGACAAATCAACGCAGAGTCAGTTTTGGGATGGTCGCGCTCGGCCGTTACGGCGTGCTCTTCAAGTTGGCGACTTGCCCGAGCTTGGGACGCAAGGATAGGCGGACGATAGCGGTCACCCGCTACCAAGGCTCAGATTTTGCGCTCCAAACTACGATTTTGTACGATTTCTAACGCTAGGTGGTAGCGCCCCAACGTCGGCAGATCAGCATCTACAGCAACGACTGTTTGCTGGGCGTGCCTAAGCCGGTTTGCCGAAAATTGGCGGCGATGAGATGGGTGACCTTGGGCTCGGCCGCGGCGCCGAATTTGCGGATGGCGTCCTGAACGGCCCTGTCGGTATTGGTCACGCGCTGGTGTTGCCGCAAGTGCTCAAGCCAAGACGCGACCATAAACGTCTCCAGAAAGCGTCCGCTCTCGGCGGCGTCTTCGAAGACGTCCCAGGAATATGCGCCATCACGCCTTCGTTGTTGCTCCAAGTCTCTGATGGAGACGAGGAAGGCTTCGCGGCGCTCCGCGGAGATGCGGTACTCGACCGTAATCAGGACTGGCCCGCGGTCAGCGTCTGCCTCGATTGCCAAGACAGGTGAGGGCCAGTGCATCGAGGGCGCAAGATCGATGCCTGCACCGGTTTGAAGCTTCCAGCGCCAGGTCAACGCGATTCCTGCGACGGCGCCCGCAGCGGCTAGGAAGTGCGCCGTAGGCAAGCCGAGTCCAGAGGCAATTTGACCCCAGAGCGCGCTGCCAGCGGTCATCGCGCCGAAGAACACGGTGACGAAGATCGCCAACCCCCGGCCGCGCACCCAGTCCGGCAGTGAGACCTGAACTGAGACATTGACCGTCGCAAGGACGCCGATCCATGAGATACCGGCGATCAGGCACGCCGCAAGTCCGATCTCCGCGTGACGCGCGATGCCCAGGAGGATCAGACTAAGCGCCGTGCCGGCGGTGCCGGCCGCAACGAGCCCGTTGGGCCCGAAGGTTGTCTTCATCCAGGGCAGTATGAACGCACCGATGACGGCACCCACGCCGATCGCTCCGAGCAAGATGCCGTAGAGTGCTGGACCGCCCGCGATCTGATTGCGCGCCACGAGGGGGAGCAGTGCCCAATAGGCGCTCGCGAAGAAGAAGAACGCCGCCGCCCTGACGAGTGTCGCACGAAGCTTCGGATTGAATCGCGCATGGCGGAAGCCGATCACCATGGCGCCAGCGAGACGTTCCGGTGGAAGCGCGCTGCCTTGCGAAGACGCCGGGCGCCACCACAGGAGCGCTCCGATCACGGCGAAATTGCTCAGAGCATTGATCCAGAAGGGGGCCGCGATGCCGAACCCGCCGATGACGGCGCCACCCAGCGCCGGCCCGATGGCTCTGCTGATGTTGACGCCTACGCCGTTGCCGGCCACGGCCGCGGCCAGGTCTTGCCTCGGGACAAGCTGAGGGACAACCGACTGCCATGCGGGCGCGGTGAACGCAGCGCCGGCGCCGAGCAGAAACGTGAACAGCACAAGGATGGGCGGAGTGACGAGGTTAAGCCCGACGAGCACCGCACTTGCTGCCGCGATGATTGTAAGGACGATTTCACAACCAATCAGAAAACGGCGTTTGTCGACAGTATCCGCCAGCGCGCCAGCCGGCAGCGCGAACAGGAACATCGGAAGGCTGCTCGCGACCTGAACCAAGGAGACGGTGAGGGGATTGGCATCGAGGCTGGTCATCAGCCATCCGGACGCAGCGTTGTACATCCAGGTGCCGACGTTGGCGACGACGGTTGCGATCCAGACAACCGTGAACGTGGTGTGCCGAAACGCGATCCACGGGGAAGTGTCGGGCACCGTCGACGATGGATCCGGCTTTTCGTTGGATAGGGGCATTGATTCACTCAAACCATCGAACCCGCGCAAGGCTGGCGGTGTCGGATCAAAATGCTCGAGAATCCGAGCGTCGCGTCAGTCGTTCGTCGGTTTCAACACGGTGGTGTAGTTCGCCGGTAGCCACTCGAACCGGCCATCGACCGAGCGGATATGTCCGATTCCAGGAAAGGCGATGTGAGCCGCCGCGATCCACGTCGACGTCCGCGCGGCCCGAGCGAAGGCTGCCGTGCGTTCCAGTTCCGCCGACAGCGGATTGCTGTCGTAAGTCACGGTCACGGCGGGATCGGGAAACTGGATCGGCGCAACATGGACTAGATCGCCCCAGACAAGCAATGTTTGCCCTCCGCTCGAGACCTCGTACGAGGTGTGTCCTGGGGTGTGCCCGGGAGTAGGAATTGCACGAATCCCCGGCGAAAGCTCCTGACCTTCCGAGAAGGGCTTCAGCCGGCCGGATTCCCTGTAGGGCTTCAACGAGGCGCGATCGCCTTCGAACATCGGCTTGAGGAATTTGGGAGCTTCACTCTCGTTCTTGGCGTCGAGCCAGTAGTCGAGGTCCTTCTGGTTGACCCTTATGGTTGCATTGGCAAACGCAGGCTTTCCTTCTGGAGCGATGCCGCCGACGTGATCGGCATGCAAGTGCGTGAGATAGATCTCGTCGATCTGCTCCGGTCTGTATCCGGACGCGCGCAGATTTTCGAGAAGGTGCCCGCAACATGCGCCATAGAGGCTGCCGGCGCCGCTGTCGATCAGAATGAGCCTGTCTCCCGTGTTGACCAAGAAGGCATTGATCGAGCCTTCCACGGGAGCTGCGAGATCGGAGGCGGCGAGCACGGCATCCCCTCTACCGGGATGGCTTTCCGCGAGCTTCACGGCTTTCCGGTCTCCGCCCGGCATCGTCTCGTTCCTGGTCATCACGTCGTGGACTGGAAACGGATGGGTCCCGTCGAGCAAGGCCGTTATCTCCATGCGCCCGAGCATGATGCGATAGAAGCCCGGCGCCTGGGTGCGTACCTGGGGAGCGCCGGCATGCACCTGGCCGTGAGACAGCAGGGATACGAATGTCAACATCGCGACGGTGCGGATCGGCTTCATCCTTGTCTCCTCATCGCCAGGTGTCCCGGTTCAGTCGACGGCATGACATGGTGCGGTTGAGGATTTCATCCGTTCCAGCCCTTCAGAAAATCGAGAAGAAGCTTGTTGACCGCTTCCGGTTGTTCTTCCTGCGGAAGATGGCCGCAACGTTCGATCGGGGCGACCGAGAGGGTTTCCGCCATCTCGCTCCAGACCGCCTTCATGTCGAAGAGACGGCCGACGGCGCCGAAGTCTTCACCCCAAAGGGACAGCACGGGACACCGGATCTTCTGCTCGGCGTCCTCGAGATCCTGCGCGATGTCTTCTGCGCTGGCGCGATAGTCGGACATCGCGCCCCGTACGGCGCCAGGCGCGCTGTAGGACTTCACGTAGGTCTCGAACGCCTCGCCGGAGATCGTCATCGGGTCGTGGCACCAGTCGGAAAAGAAGTGACGAAGCCAGATGTCCTCGCGTCCCGCGATCAGTGCCTCCGGCAGGTCGGGGATCTGGTGGAATATGAAGAACCAGTATTCGCGGGCGACTTTCGCAGTCATCTCGCGCGCGACGATGCGGGTTGGAACGTTATCCATGACGACGAGGCGATCGACCAGATCCGGGTGGTCCTTGACCAGGCGGGTCGCGACCCGCGCGCCGCGATCGTGTCCGATCAGTGCCACGCGCCCCACGCCGAGTGTCTTCAAGAGCTCGACGATGTCGTTGGCCATCGTCCTCTTGTCGTAGCCGTTCGGCGGTTTGTCGGTCTCGCCGTATCCGCGCAGGTCCGGCGCGATTACCCGGTAGTGGGGGGCAAGCGCCGGTATCTGGAAACGCCAGGCGAAGCTGGTCTCCGGGAAGCCGTGCAACAGCACGATCGGAGGACCGGCCCCAGCCTCCAGATAGAACTGGCGGATGCCGTTTGCTCGGCAGGTTGCGCGACGAATGGTGGTCACCGATGTCATGCCCGGAGTAAGAGGTTTCCGGGCACGATCCTTGGTCAAGTCGGAGGGGACTGATTGCAGGTTGTCACGGCGTTTTGCACGATTGCGTCGCTGTAGTTGCGGAAACGGTCGGTTGGGGCACCGAATTTTACCCTGGCGGCGGTTCCAAGATCGGGAAAAAGTCCAAGACGCGCGGCGATGTTCGGGATTGCATGTTCGTAACGACCAGCAACGCAAGGGAGAACGAGGATCCGCGAGGTGGACATGGTACCCCGAACGGACGGCTTCGGGATCGAGGATCAGGCAGCAACTGCGTGAACGCACGGGGACTTCATCACGTCACAGCAATCATCGGCGACGTGCGGCGCGCCGGCGGCTTCTACGCGGGTGTGCTGTCGCTCAATCGGGTCAAGAAGACCGTCTGCTATGACGACCCCGGCAGTTACCACGTCTACTACGGCGACGACGTCGGAAATCCGGGCACCGTAATGAGCACGCTGGCCTGGAATTGCGTGACGCCGGGGCTGACCGGCGCCGGCGAGGTGGTGCAGACCGCCTTCCGCGTCGCAGGGGATTCACTCGACGGGTGGGCCGATCGGCTCGCTTCTGCGGGTGTGCCCTATCGATCGGAGGTGTCGCCCTTCGGCGAGCGTACGCTCTGTTTCTCGGATCCCGATGGTACGGCCCTCTCGCTGATCGAGACATGGGAGGGACGATCGGGGCAGGCGGACCCAAACTCCAAGGCCGATCTCGCGCTGCGCGGCCTTCATGGCGTCACGCTGAATGTCCGCGAGGAGGATGAGACCATCGACATCCTCCAGAAGGTTTTCGATTTCCAGCTGGTCTCTCAGAGAAACGGCGCCATGCGCTTCGTGGCTCATGACGGTCCGGGCGGGACGATCACCTTGCGCATGATCGGAAAGTCATCGCGGGGGCGCCTCGGCGGCGGCACCATCCGGCACGTCGCCTTCCGCGCGAGCAATCTCGACGATCGATCGGAGATGGTCGAGAAACTCCAGTCGGTGTACGGCATCGTGGTGAGCGATCCCATCGAGCGGACCTACCTGAACGCGGTCGGCTTCCGCGCCCCCTGCGGCGTGCTTTTCGAGATCGCGACCGACGGCCCGGGTTTTGCGGTCGACGAGGCGCCGGAGCAGCTCGGCCAGCAACTTCAGCTTCCCGCCTTTCTCGAAGAGCGTCGCGCCGAACTGGCGGCGATCCTGCCTCCGCTCGCTTGAACTGCCTGTCGACCATCGCGAGCCCGACCTTCCATGAAATCGGTCAGTCGCGGGCACATGAAGTCAAGGAATGCTCTCACGCGAAAGGGCAGCCGCGGTCCACCGTGATAAAGCGCATGAATTTGTTCCTCGTCACCTGCCGTGCCCTTGAGAACCTCGACCAGGCGGCCAGCCGATATGTCGTCGCGGACGTGATAGTCGGCGAGCCTTGCAAGGCCGATGCCCACGATTGCCATTCGCCGCAGGCTTTGAGCGTTGTTTGCGAGCAGCGAGCCGCTGATTACCCGGTCGGCAATTCGCCCGCTCTCCTTCAGAGGCCAGACCGGGGCAGAGCGCCGGAAATTGAATCCCAGGCAGTTGTGACGTGAAAGGTCCTGAACCCTTTTTGGCTCACCTAGCCGATTTATGTAGTCTGGAGATGCGACGATCCTTCTTTTGACGACCCCGATGCGTCGGGCAACCATCGCGGAGGCTTGCAACGGCCCGACCCGGAAGGCGACATCGGTCCGGTCGAGGTACATGTCGACGATTTCGTCGGAGAGCGAGATGTCGACCACGATCTCAGGGTGTGCTTGCCAAAAGGCGGGGAGCAGAGGCTCGAGGCCGAGAATGCCGAAGGACACCGTGGTGTTGACCCGGATCGTCCCGCCGGCCGCCGCTGCACCCCGAGAAATGCCGCGTTCGATGCCATCGAGTTCGGCCAGCAGTGCAACACTCTTGTCGTGGTACATCCGACCCTCTGACGTCAGCGACAGCCGCCGCGTCGAACGCTCGAACAGTCTGACGCCGAGCCGCGCCTCGATCCTTCCGATGAGCTTGCTGACGGTTGACGGTGTCATCAACAGTCGACGGGCTGCCTCGGAATAGCTCTGGGCTTCCACCACACGGAGGAAGACCTGCATTTCCCCGATGCGATTATCCATCGTGTATCCATCTATGAAACCGTTTCACAGATAAAGTGGAATTGGAGCGGATTATCAAGTCCGCCAAATGTCACCTATGCTGGGTCATCGTTTCGTTTTGCGATCGATTTTCCTGCTGACACGCCACTGTCGGATCGGTGACTTGAACGAGGACGACTATCGCTCTAAGAGGAAAATCGGTGCGGCGGACGTGATCTGCAGGTGGTCCTTCGGACTCATGATGGCGGCATATCCAATGATGGATAGCTTTGAATACCCCGATGATGGAAGAGTCTGATAGTACGACCGGCGGCTTCTACGGTCGTCGCCTCAGCCAGCACCTGGGAATGGAGGGTGACTGCCTGCTGCGCATCAAGCGCGAAGGGCAGTTGGCACTGGCGATGACCCGGCTGACCTGCTCTCAATTCGTTCGGGAGCGGACCGCGGTCGTTCCTTCCGAACCGGCCTTCAGCATCCTGCAACAGCTCGGTGACCTCGATCGGCATTCCTGTTGGCTCGCTGGACGACCGAGATATTCGGGAGCTTTCGGTGCGGGGACCGTGAGCGTCATCAATCTGATGGACAACCCTCAATGTGAGTTCAAAGGCCCGTTCGATGCCGTTCAATACTACGTGCCCCAGACGGCCCTCGACGAGTTTGCCCGTGAGCACGGGGCCAAACCGATCTCGACGCTCAAATGGAGCAGGGATCAGCGTGACCCCTTCCTGTCGACCCTGTCCAGCGTTCTGCTCAGTGCGGTGGAGCAGGATCCGACGAGCAATCAGCTCTTCGTCGATCAGATCGGGTTGAGTGTTCTGGCCCATTTCGCCCAAACCTATGGCGGAATGCGCCCACAAGGAAAAGCTGCGGGTGGAGGCCTTGCCCCCTGGCAGGAGCGTCGCGCCAAGGAAATCATGCGAGCGCGTCTCGCCAGCAATCTGACGATTGCCGACGTCGCCGCCGAATGCAAGTTGACGCCAAGCCACTTCGCCAGATCGTTCCGGCGCAGCACGGGCGTTGCCCCGCACGAATTCCTGTCCCAGCTTCGCATCGACGAGGCGAAGCGCCTCATGCTGAGCACCAAGCTTCCGCTCGCCGACATTGCACTGATCTGCGGCTTTGGCGACCAGAGCTACTTCACCCGGGTGTTTTCCCGCAACGTGGGGGCCAGCCCCGGAGCATGGCGAAGGGCCCGCTCCGAGGGCTGACGCAAGCAGGATCCTGTCTCAAGCGGGTCGGATCATGTCGCGGGCGTAGGCCAGGCCGATCCCGTATCCTCCGGCATGAGATTCGACGATGGCGCGTGCGCCATCGTAGGTTTCATGCCTCGTCCAATCGCGCTGCATCTCGAGCAGAACCTGGATCCAGGATGTGAGGCGGGCGCCTGCGGCCTGCATCCGGCCGAGAGCCAGTTCGTGACTCGCAGTCGTCAATCCTCCGCAGGCGTCGCCGACGACGTAGACTTCCAAGCCGGCTGACAGTGCAGAAAGCACCGCGAACGTCACGCATGCCTCGGTCAGCAGACCCGAAACGATCAGGCGGCTTCGACCGGTGGCCAGAACGGCCGCGCGCGCCTTGTCGTCTTCCCACATGTTCATGCTGCGCCGGTCGATCGGCTCGACGCCTGGAAGCGCCGCCTTGACCGCCGGCATCAGCGGCCCGCTGTACACTTTCGTCGCCGAGGTGGAGGCGACGACCGGCAGGCCGAACACGGTCGCGGTCTTCGCGAGCGCGACCACGCTGTTCATGAGAACCTGCCGGTCGATCGACCCCACTCCGAAAGCCAGGCCGGCCTGTTGGTCGATCAAAAGCAGGGCGCAGTCCCTGGGCTCGAGCAGATGAAGCGGATTCGGGGCCATCGACTTTCTCCGGTTAGGCCTTCAGGAACGCGAGGAGGTCTGCGTTGACCTGGTCGGCATGCGTCGTCGCCGTTGCGTGCGGAGCGCCCGGATAAATCTTCAGCTTGGCGCCCTTGATCATCTCGGCGGCCAGCTTGCCCGTGTAGGGGAACGGCACGACCTGATCGTCCTCGCCGTGAATCACCAGGGTGGGCACGTCGATTTTGGCCATGTCGGGCCGGAAGTCGGTTTCCGAGAACGCGGTCACGCAATCGATGGTCGCCTTGACCGACGCCTGAAGCGCGATCTGAAGGGTCTGCTTGAAGACGCCTTGCGACACCTTCGTGCCGTGGTTGGTGCCGTAGAAGAGGGGGCTGAAGTCGTCGAGGAGTTGCGCACGGTCCTTCACCAGGCCGGCCTTGATGCCGTCGAACACCGACTTGTCGACACCGTCATGGTCCGCGGTCTTGACGAAGAGGGGCGTCACGGCGCTGAGCAGGACGAATTTGGCGACCCGCGACGTGCCGTGCCGCGCCACGTAGCGCGCGATGTCTCCGCCGCCCATGGAGAATCCGACCAGCGTCACATCCTTCAGGTTGAGATGATTAACGATGTCAGCGATGTCGTCGGCGAAGGTGTCGTAGTCGTAGCCCGTCCAGGGCTGGCTCGACCGGCCGAAGCCCCTGCGGTCGAACGCCACCGTTCGATAACCGCGCTCGGCGAAGAAAAGCATCTGCGCGTCCCACATGTCCGCGCTGAGCGGCCAGCCATGGCTGAACAGGATCGGCTTTCCGCTTCCCCAGTCCTTGTAATAAAGCTCGGTGCCGTCCCGCAATTCAAGCAAGGCCATCGTTCGCTCCTGTGACGAATTGATGAAAACCGAACGGCATTCTGCAAGGCGGTTCGGTCCTCCTGCCCGCAAGTTTGCGGATAGGGCGCGGATTGGCTTGCACGATCTGCGCGTCGTTTGGACATGCTGGCGATCTCCGACCGGCGCTGCGGACATGCGCCCGGCAATTCGCCGCACGTGAATGATCATCGCGCCGAAATCCAAGCCGCGACGAAATCGTCCAAGCGTTGGCCGGCGTTCAGGGTTCACGATACAGCCGCCCATCCATCCCCTTTCGCTCGATCGCTCATGCCGATCGCAAGGAGAACTTCTCGATGTCGAAACTCGATATGCTCACCCCCGACAACAGCGCGATCGCTCTGATCGACTACCAGCCGGCCATGTTCCAGGGCGTTCAATCGCATGACCGCCTCGTCACGGTTAACAACGTCCAGATCCTGGCAAAGGCCGCCAAGCTCTTCAAAATTCCGACCGTGCTGACCACGGTGGCGCGGGATTCCTTCTCCGGCCCCTTCATGCCGGAAGTCGCCTCGCTGTTTCCGGAGCACGACATCATCGACCGCACGTCGATGAATTCCTGGCTCGACGCGAACTTCCGCAAGGCGGTGGCTGCCGCCGGTCGCAAGAAATTCGTGCTGGCCGGTCTCTGGACCGAGGCCTGCGTGATCTTTCCGACCCTGGACATGCTCAAGGAAGGTTACGAGATCTACATTGCCGCCGACGCTTGCGGCGATCTCTCGCTCGAAGCCCACAACCGCGCCATGGAGCGCGCCATCCAGGCAGGAGCGGTTCCCATCACCTCGTCGCAATACGCCTACGAGCTTCAGCAGGACTGGGCGCGCAGCGAGACCTACGAAGGAATGATGGACATCCAGCGCGCGCATTCGCCCTACGGAATCCAGATCCGCTTCTCGAAATGGGCACTCGGCGAACATGCCTCCGAAGGGGGCGCGAAAGCCGGCTGAACCTCCTCCAATTGCGGATCGCCGTGATGAAGATCTATCTGTTGTCCCTTGGCGCCGGCCTGTTGGTCGGCGTCATCTACAGCCTTCTCAACGTGCGCTCGCCCGCGCCGCCGCTGGTCGCGCTGGTCGGGCTTCTTGGCATCCTCGCCGGTGAGCAGATCGTTCCCGTGGCCCGGCAGCTGTTGTCCGGGCACGGGCTGGCGTCGGCGTGGCAGCAAGCCAAGTGCGCCCCGCACATGTTCGGCATGCTGCCCGGTCGTCAAAACGACCAATCGAAAAATGCCGCCTCGGTGGACGGCCAGGAGAAACATTCATGAGCTCCGCACCCGATATCATCCTGCATCGTGGTCTGTTCACGACGCTCGATCGCTCGAACCCGGCGGCTTCGGCGGTCGCGATCGCCGATGGCCGCTTCGTCGCGGTCGGGCACGATCATGACGTGATGAAGCTGGCGGGGCCGTCCACGAAGATCGTCGATCTCAGGGGACGGCGCGTGTTGCCGGGCCTGATCGACAACCACCTTCACATCATCCGCGGCGGTCTGAACTTCAACATGGAGCTGCGCTGGGACGGGGTACGCTCGCTCGCCACTGCGATGGATATGCTGAAGCGGCAGGTCGCCGTCACGCCACCGCCGCAGTGGGTCAGAGTGGTCGGCGGATTCACCGAACACCAATTCGCGGAGAAGCGGCTTCCGACAATCGACGAGCTCAACGCCGTCGCGCCCGACACGCCGGTCTTCCTGCTGCATCTCTACGATCGGGCCATCCTGAACGGCGCGGCGCTGCGGGCCGTCGGTTATGCGAAGGACACGCCCGAACCGCCGGGCGGCGAGATCATGCGCGATACCAAGGGCAATCCGACGGGTTTGCTGCTGGCCAAGCCCAACGCCAACATCCTCTACGCGACCCTTGCCAAGGGCCCGAAACTTCCGTTCGATTATCAGGTCAATTCGACGCGTCATTTCATGCGCGAACTGAACCGGCTCGGCGTCACCGGTGCGATCGACGCCGGCGGAGGATTCCAGAACTATCCCGACGACTACGCCGTCATCCAGAAGCTGAGCGACGAAGGCCTCCTGACGATACGACTCGCCTACAACCTTTTCACCCAGAAGCCCAAGGGCGAGAAGGCAGACTTCCTGAACTGGACGAAAACCTCGAAGTACAAGCAGGGTGACGACTATTTCCGGCACAACGGTGCCGGCGAGATGCTGGTGTTCTCGGCGGCCGACTTCGAGGATTTTCGGGTCGCGCGTCCGGACATGCCTGCGGAGATGGAAGGCGAGCTCGAGGAGGTCGTTCGGGTCCTCGTTCAGAACAAATGGCCGTGGCGTCTCCATGCCACCTACGACGAGACGATCTCACGGGCGCTGGACGTGTTCGAGCGGGTCAATCAGGACATGCCCCTGGAAGGGCTGCACTGGTTCTTCGATCACGCCGAGACGATCTCGGACCATTCGATCGATCGCATCGCGGCGCTCGGCGGCGGCATCGCCGTGCAGCACCGGATGGCCTATCAGGGCGAATACTTCGTGGAACGGTACGGAGCGGGAGCCGCCGAGGCGACGCCGCCGGTCAAGAAGATCATCGACAAGGGCGTCAAGGTGTCGGCCGGTACGGACGCGACCCGCGTTGCGTCCTACAACCCGTGGGTCTCTCTGTCCTGGCTCGTCACCGGCCGGACCGTCGGCGGGTTGCGCATCACGCCCCAGCGCAATTGTCTGGATCGCGAGACGGCGCTGCGGATGTGGACCGAAAACGTGACGTGGTTCTCGAACGAAGAGGGTAACAAGGGTCGGATCCAGGTCGGCCAGCTCGCCGACCTCGTCGTCCCGGACCGCGACTACTTCTCGTGCAGCGAGGCCGAGATCGCCGATACGACTTCGCTGCTGACCATGGTCGGAGGCAGGATCGTCTATGGCGCGGGAGACTTCTCCAAGCTGGAGAGCGTCACACCGCCGCCCGCCATGCCGGACTGGTCGCCGGTCCGCCGCTTTGGCGGGTACGCGGCCTGGGCCGACGACACGGCAAAGACGAAGGATACCAGCCTCGCGATGAAGGCCATGCAGATGTGCGGCTGCGCCAATTCCTGCGGCGTCCACGGACACGACCATGCGGCGGCCTGGTCGAGCCGGTTGCCGGTCTCCGACCTCCGAAGCTTCTGGGGCGCGCTGGGGTGCGCCTGCTGGGCGGTCTGACATGCCTGCCGCAGCCACACCGAACCGGATCTCCGTGATCCTGCGCTGGCCGCTTCTGTGGCATGCGGCCAGGCTGGCCCTGGTATCGGCCTATCTGCTCGGCGGCTTCACCAAACTGCTCGATTTCGCGGGCGCGGTGGCCGAGCAGGAACATTTCGGCCTGTATCCGGGCTGGCTGTGGGCGACCGCCGCTATCGTGGTCGAACTCGGCGGGTCTCTGCTTGTCGTCGTGAATCGTTTCGTGTGGCTGGGGGCCGGCGGGCTCGGCATCCTGACGTTCGTCGCGATGCTCACCGCAAACGCGTTCTGGACCATGGGCGGCCATGAGAGATTCATGGCCACGAATGCCTTCTTCGAGCATCTCGGCTTGATTGCGGGCCTTGTCATCGTATCGATTCTGTCCAATGAGACTTCGCATCACCCGGACCGGGCGCCGCGATCTCAATCCGTCCAAGGAGTTTCCTGATGAAATCAACACGGATGTTCGCTGTCGTGGCGTTGGCGGCGGCTGTCGCGGTGAACTCGCCGGTCGTCGCCAGGGAAGCAACGAAGTCGAAGGAGCAGGCTGTTGCCGTTGCCCCGCAATACGACACAACGCACGTCTACGTCGCGCCTGAGGACGTGGACAAGTTCGTATCCAGTTTTCTGGCCACGTTTGGCGGCAAGAGCACCAAGCAGGTGGTGGCAACCGTAACGCCCACGCCGAGCAGCACCACGTCGCAACTGTTGCAGACGCCTGTCGGCACCGTCTCGCTGTTCGGCTTCAAGACGCCCATCCCTTATCCTTTCGGGGCCGAACGTAACGGCTACCTCGTCGGCGACATGGACGAGGCGATCAAGGCGGCCCGCGCTGCGGGGGCTGACGTGATCGTCTCCACCTTCCCGGATCCCATCGGGCGCGATGCCGTGGTCCAGTGGCCCGGCGGCGTCAACCTCCAGCTCTACTGGCATACGACGAAACCCGACTACGCTCCCTTCGAGCGGATTCCGGAGAATCGCGTATACGTCTCGCCCGACAGGGCCGCCGCCTTCACCCGGAGTTTTCTTGCCTTCTCCCGCGGCAAGGTCGTCTCGGACGACGCGAAGGCGCCCGGCGTCGAGATCGGAAGACCCGATTTGACCTACCGGCGCATCCGGATCGAGTCCCCATTCGGGAAGATGGTCGTGTTGGTCACCGACGGTCATCTGCCCTATCCCTACGGTCGGGAGACGACGGGTTATGAAGTCGCTGATCTCGCAGCCACCCTCGGCAAGGCGAAGGACGCCGGCGCCACGGTGCTGGTCGAATCCTACACGTCGAGCAGCCGGTCTGCTGCGTTCGTCATGTTCCCCGGCGGGTACGTCGCCGAGATCCACTCCCTTGGCCCGAAGAGTGCATCGCGGGCGGACGCCAAATGAGGTGACGTCCGCCGATGCTGGCACGGGGCGATATGCGCAACTTCTGGATCGTTCTGACGCTTGCGACCCTTGGCGCCGGCGTCGGGTTCGCGCGGGCCGAGGACGCTGCGGTCTCCAAGCGGCCGGCGATCCAGGCGAACCGCTGGGCAGAGGACTGGTCGGTCCTTGCCGATCCCAGGTTGCGTACCGAACCGTTTGACGGGCTCAAATACATCCCGCTTTGGGCCACCGATCCGAAAAGCTACGTCTCGCTGGGGGCGACGCTGCGCGAACGCTTCGAGACCAATAGCGCAGCGGCGTTCGGCACCGGCAACACGTCCTCGGACAGCTATCTCATACAGCGTTTGCAGGTCCACGCCGACATTCATTTCAACGAGAACTGGCGCGCCTTCGTGCAGCTCGAGGACGATCGGGCCTTCGACAAGCTCAGCATCTCCCCTGTCGACCAGGACCGTGCCGACCTTCGCCTTGCCTTCCTCGAATACGTCAACATTTTCGCGGGCGGGACCCTGAAGGCGCGCATCGGACGACAGGACTTCGCCTTCGACCTGCAGCGCTTCGTATCGTCGCGGGATGGTCCCAACGTCAGACAATCATTCGATGCGATTTGGGCCGACTGGGAAACCGGCGTCTGGCGCTTCATCGGCTTTGTCAGCCGCCCCGTCCAATATTTCGACGTTCGCCCTTTCGACGACACCTCGAACGACAACTTCCGCTTCAGCACGCTCCGGGTCGAGCGGAAGGTCATGGGTGACAACGAGCTGTCGGGCTACTACTCGCTGTACGAGCGGAAGAGCGCCAGATATCTCGATGCATTGGGCGACGAAAGCCGTCACGTTCTGGATGCGAGATTCGCGGCGAAGTCCCAACAGTTCGACTGGGATCTCGAGGCCATGGGGCAGGCGGGCCAGGTGGGAGCGAAGGATATCCGTGCCTGGGCCGTCGGCACGCGGATCGGATATACATTGACCGGTGTTCCCTGGCTGCCCCGCATCGGCCTCCAGTTCGACGCTGCATCGGGCGACCATCGCTCCGGAGACGGAACGCTGGGAACGTTCAATCCGCTGTTCCCGAATGGCTATTATTTCACGCTGGCCGGATATGCGGGATATGCGAACATCCTTCACCTCAAACCCTCTATAACCATCAGTCCCGCGGACCGGCTGAAGGTGATGGGAGCGATCGGCTTGCAGTGGCGCGAAACGACGGCCGACGCGATCTACGTCCAGCCCAGCGTGCCGATAGCGGGCACCGCCGGGATCGGCAGCAATTGGACGGGAGCCTACGGTCAGCTTCGCATCGACTACGCGTTCAACGATCATCTTACGGGCGCCATCGAGGCCGTGCATTTCGATGTCGGCGACACGATCATCCGCGCCGGCGGACACACCAGCAATTATCTGGGTGTCCAGCTTCAATATGGTTGGTGACATGCCACGCAATATACTTTTGCTTCCGCTCCTCATGAGCCTGAATGCCGGCTTCGTCGATACCGCCGGCTTTCTTGCGCTCCAGGGATTGTTCACTGCGCACGTCACCGGCAACTTCGTCACCTTCGGCGCGGCCATGGTATTGGGGACGTCCGGTGGCCTGGCGAAGCTGCTCGCTCTCCCGGTCTTCTGCTTCGTCGTGGTTGTCAGCAGAATCCTGAGCTTCTATCTCCCCGCAATGGGACTGCCGATCTTTCGCTCGATGCTGGCCATCAAGACGATACTTCTGGCGGCAGGCGGCGCGTGTGCCGTCTACTTCGGGCCATTTGTCCAAGGCGACAGCTGGCAGGCGATCTGCACCGGTATGATATTGGTTGCCGCCATGGCCATCCAGAACGCCGCGCACCGCATCCATATGGGCACCGAACCTCCCAGCACCTTGATGACGGGCACGACCACCCAGATCATGATCGACGTCGCAGACGTTTTGCGCGGCGCGCCGGCTTCGGTGCTGACCGTCGCCAGACCGCGGCTTGGCAAGATGACGGCGAGCGTGGCTGCCTTCGCACTCGGATGCGCAGCCGGCGCTTGTCTCTATGCGAAGTTCGGGACCTGGTGCTTCGTCCTGCCTCCGCTGATTGCTGTGCCGGCGGTGTTCCTGGCCACCGCCGAGCCGAAGTGACGCGGCGCGTGAGCGATCGGAATTGAAGGGCCGGAGCTGATGGCCTGGTGGGAGCACGCGATGGTCGACCTTGACCGTCGCCGTCGACGGCTGGCAGCGGGCGCATCCGCATTGTCGGCAGGAACGATGGGATCCTGCCGTCTGGACGGGATCAAGACCGGTCTGCCGTCGAGATGCGGCAGGCGATACGCGAGGGAACTGAAATGGCTTCTGAGACGTCCGATCCATCGCCTCGATCCTATCCCCGATCGGTCTCGCTCGTGCGAAGAGCCGGCCCGATCATTGTCGCCGCCGGCATCGCGGACAGTTTCACCCAGATCGAAAACTGGCTCCTGGAAGAGGCCTCCGTCGAGCGGCAGATGATTGACCTTCTCGTCAAGCTGATCCGTCGGATGAAGGCGGCAGACTCTTCGGTCGATCGACTTACCCTGCATATCGGCACGCTCCATCCCCAGTTGGTCGGATTCGCATGGGTCTGGAACGCCGACGATGGCTTCTGCGACGAGGTGCGGGTTGCTGACGCCGCGGTCGATTCCGACGCCTACAGGCTTAATCCGTTGCAGCGTATCGTCGAGACCGGCGACACGATCCGGCGACGGCCGAATGAGCAGACGGCGCAGGCGGAATTTCCCATCATGATCGAGCTCGCGGCCGCCGGCATGACCGACTACGTGGCGATCCCGTTGTCTGGTCTTGATACACGTAACGTGGTCACCATCGCGACGAAAGCGGCCCGCGGTTTCGCCGAGGTCGAGATAGAGTCCTTGACCCGCCTCTTCAAACTATTCGCCTTGCATGTGCAACGCCACAGCGAGTTGAAGATCTCCGAAAACGCGTTGGGAGCCTACCTTGGTTACGGCGCTGCCACCAGGGTGCTCGAAGGTGCAATCAAGCGCGGCGCCGGAGACTCGATCCGCGCCGTGATTTGGGTCTCGGATCTCAGAAATTTCACGAAGATGTCGGACGCCCTGGCCCCGGCCGACACGCTGCTGCTGCTCAACGCCTACTTCGAGACGATGGTGAGCGCCGTCGCCGTTCACGGCGGCGAAATCCTCAAGTTCATCGGCGACGGTATGCTCGCGGTCTTCCCGGTAACGGTCGGCGTCGCCGAAGCGTCGCGCGCGGCCGTCTCGGCGGCCAGAGAGGCGATCGCGCGGCTCGAGGGTTCCAATCGGACTATCCGTGTCGCGTCCGACGCCGAGGGTCGCCACTTGCTGCGGGCCGGCATCGTCCTTCACGAAGGTGAGGTCTTTTTCGGCAACATCGGTGCTCCGGATCGCTTGGACTTCACGGTTATCGGCGCCGCCGTCAACGAGGCCTGCCGTGTGGAAGCGCTCACCAAGACGATAGGCCGGGATCTCCTTATGACGGAAGCCGTCGCTCGACATCTCTCTCATGATGTCGAGCATCTCGGTGAGCACCAGTTACGAGGCGTTTCCGCCAGGATGTCCGTGTATGGACTGGCCGGATGAGGACTTGATCGGTCGGGCCGCTGCTCGTCAGCAGAAATGGCCCCCGGGACGATGGTAACCTCCCGAAGCGCCCTTTATCGCTTTCGAACCGCCCGTCGTCTTACAGGCACCCTTTATTGACGACGGCGGCCGCGTTGGCCTGCCGGTTCATCCCGGCGATTGCCGTCGACCTCTGCGGCTGTGCCAGTACTAAGTTCGCGCAGCGGCTTCTCTGCTGCCAGTCTCGGGCGTCGGATAGGCGGACGATCGGAGGACATATCGCAGATTTGCTTCGTGTGGGGAGAGGCGGTAGCGGGCTTCCGCTACCAATATTCCCGATGAATCCTTGAAAATCCCCGTCTTGCCGGTTCGCTGCGACGCGCGAGATGTCACGGGCGAAGCCGGAACCGCCATGATAGTCGATGACGGCGCTCGCTACCCGATCGACATCGAGTCCGGGCTTCTTAAGATGTGAGGCCAGCACGAGACGGGTCGCGCGCAAGTCCCTCTCAAGCGGCTTTCGAGTGTTTCAAGCCGTCTCTCCGTTTCCCCGTTTTGCGTCGCAGGCGCCGGCCCAGCCGCTTTCCCCGTCGATGACGATCAGGTCGAGCTTCGCCATCCTGACAACCGGCGAATCGGACTTCAGTTGGATCTTCGCCAAAGCGGCGGTGGAGTGCTGGGACGTCCGAAGCTACGATCGCGGCGTATTTTCCGAGATGTTCGAGTGTTGCATTTCCCGCGGAAAATGCTCCTCAAGGATCTGTCGCACGGAATGCGAGCAAAGCCCGCATCGTACGCTGCATCCGAGGCAACCGTAGATTTGCGCGGTTGAGCAAAGCTCTTCGTTCGTGGATACAACGACGCCCCTGATGTCGTGATCGCTGATGATGTTGCAGGAACAGACGATCATGCCGGATTCCGTTGCGTGGTGCGACGTGCCGCATGGAGTCTGACGGCGGCGGCTGTCGCGTTGGCGATGGCGCGGCCGCGATCGTCCGTTCCGGTCCATTGGGCATCACGCCCGCGCGGATCTATCTCCAGCAGCTTGACGCCGGCCGGAACCTCGCTGCCGTCGCGGGCGATGCCGCGTAAAATGCCGTCGCGCGGCGCGACCACGGGAACGCCGGAGAGATGACCGAGCACGAGATCCTTGTAGACGCGGGTACCGATCTCGACCGGCGTGTGCCAGCGTCCGGCGAACTGCGAGTAGACGAAGCGTTCCGCGCCGACAGCGCCCAGCGAACTCGCGACACCGTCGGCGGCGTCGGTCCAGCGCGTGTCGGTCACGAGCCCGATCCTGCCGGGCCGGGTCTCCACCGCGACATCGCAATTGAAGTCCGACGAGAAGCCGGGGCCCAGGCCGATGGCCAGCCCGGCGAGTCGTCTGAGGTCGGGCGTGATCCGGCGCTTCTGGAGGCGCGCATCGATCAGGAGGTCGATGTGACGGACCGGAAGCAGGTCGAGCAGGCCGAGCCAGGTCACCATGATCTGCGGCGCCCGGCCCAGGGCCTGATGGACCTGCACGCCGTCGTCGACGCGTTCGGCGACGACGTCCTCGAGCTGCACGGTGTCGGTGAAGAGGGCATCGTGAAAGGCCATCTTGCGCCGGATCACCGGTGGATCCGGATCGTGCGACAGCACCACGTAATGTCCGGCGCGCACGAGCTGGATGCCGATCGCGGATGCGATCTCGTTGGTACCGAGGATGACGGCAAAGAGTCGGTGGTCGTTCGGCTGAGGCATCTGAAACCACGGTTGCAGGGAAGGTGCAGCAAGGCGCGACCAAGCTTGCAACGTGAAGAGCAAGAGCCGGGCCATTTGGAACGATTGAAAAACAGCGCGCAACTGCCGGCCAACATTCAGAAAGCGGAAACGCGTGGTGACGTCGCCGCTTAGTGCGAAAGCGCACGCGCGCGTGTTGCAAACCTTCCAGCGTGTCGCGAAGCCGACATCGAGCCGCGAAAACCGCAGCGATTGGGCGACAGGGCGTGGCCCGATTCCTGCAAAGTTGCTTGCGGTTGAATCCGATGGCGCCTGTTGGACGCAGTGAGGAGTTGAGGTGACGCTCGATCTGCTGGATCGCGACGGTGCGCCGGGTGGCGCGCCGGCGCCCGATGTCGCCCTGTGTCCGTTTCACGGCGACAAGTCGCGTGCGGAAGCCGGTGAACGGAAGACGCTGGTGCTGACCGGCGCGTCCCGGGGCATCGGGCATGCGACGGGAAAGCTGTTCTCCGAAGCCGGCTGGCGGATCGTCACATGTTCCCGGCAACCGTTCGACGGTGGCCGTTGTCCCTGGGATGCGGGGGCCGACGATCATGTGCAGGTGGAATTGAGCGACCATCGCGCGCTGCCGCGCGTCGTCGCCGAGATCAAGGAGCGGCTCAACGGTGGTCCGTTGCATGCACTGATCAACAACGCCGGCATTTCGCCCAAGGGCGCCGACGGCGCGCGGTTGAATTCGCTGACGACGCCGGTCGAAACGTGGATGAGCGTGTTCCACGTCAACCTGCTCGCGCCGGTCCTGTTTGCGCAAGGCCTCGCCGATGAGCTGAAGCGGGGGGGCGGCTCGATCGTCAACGTCACATCGATCGTGGGCTCCCGGGTGCATCCGTTTGCCGGCACCGCCTATGCGACGTCGAAGGCCGCGCTCGCGTGCCTGACCCGCGAAATGGCGCACGACTACGCGCCGTTCGGAATTCGCGTCAACGCCATTGCCCCCGGCGAGATCAAGACGGACATTCTGTCGCCGGAGACCGAGGCCAAATTGGCGCCGATCATCCCCCTGCATCGCGTGGGCACGCCGGACGAGGTTGCGAAGGTGATCTTCTTCCTGTGCTCGGATGCGGCCAGCTACGTTACGGGTGCCGAAGTACCGATCAACGGAGGGCAGCATGTATGATCAGACGGCAGCAGCTGGTCCCGGAAAAATTCTCGCGGATTTGCGCTGGATCAATGCGATGAACCCGATCTCGAGCGTGTCGCGCATTTCGATGGTGAATTCCGCGAAGTGGATGACAAAGCGTGCAGGCGCCATGGAATCTTTTTGCAGCAGTGCCGACAAGTTGGGCGCGACTCGTGTCCCGTCTTTTGCTTGAAGATGGCTGCGATCTCCTTCGCGGCTTCGGTGAAGTTGGCAGCCACGGCGACGTTAGTCTGCGCGGCTTGCGCCGGCGCGGATGCGAGCAGCAGGCCCGCAACGAAGGCGATCGAGCGAAACAGTCCCATGATGAACTCCAACGGACGGCAACCGCTTCCGCAAAGCCCGATTGCTGCGAGGTGCCGGCCATTGCAGGCTCAGCAATCGGCGTGCCGGATGCGCGGACGAAGCTTGGTGTGCGCCTTGCAGGAACGGGCGTTGAAAGAGCGGGGTTTCCGCCCAGTGCCGCGGCGGGACTGACTATCTGTGTCGGATTTCCGACAATGTGGTCGGCAAGCTGACACGATCGAAGGGAAGCACAATATGGCTACCGTTGCATCGCGCGCCGAGCTCGAATGTTTGCTGGAAGACGACGTTCCATACGGTGATCTTACCACCGAAGCACTGGGGATCGGCGCGGTTGACGGCGTCATGCGTTTTTCCGCGCGAGCGCCGATGGTGCTCGCGCTCGCCGAGGATGCCGCCAAAATCATCGAGCTGTCCGGCTGCAGCGTCGACCTGTGTGCCGCATCCGGCTCGGCGCTGCAGCAGGGCGCGCCGATCCTTGAAGCGTGCGGTCCGGCCGCGGCGCTGCTCAAGAGCTGGAAGGTGGCGCAGACCTTGATCGAGATCTGGTCAGGCGTGGCCAGCGAGACCCGCGCCATCGTCGACGCGGCAAGGGCGGTCGCACCAAATATTCCGGTTGCCTGCACGCGCAAGAACGTGCCGGGTACCAAGCGCTTTGCTGTGGCGGCCGCGAAGGCCGGCGGGGCCGTGATGCACCGGCTCGGCCTCTCGGAGACGGTGCTGGTCTTTCCCGAGCACCGGGCCTTTCTTGGCCAACAGCCGCTGTTTCAGACGGTTGAGCGGTTGCGCCGGGCGGCGCCAGAGAAGAAGCTCGTGATCGAGGTGAAGACCGCTGATGCCGCACTTGCCGCAGCGGTCGCCGGCTTCGACGTGATCCAGGCCGAGAAGTTTTCGCCGGCCGAGGTCGCTGCGTTAGTCAAGCGCGTAGCCGTGATGGCGTATACGCGCGAACGTCCCATCATCGCCGCCGCCGGCGGAGTCAATGCGGCTAATGCCGCGGCCTACGCAGAGGCTGGGGCCGATATCCTGGTGACTTCATCGCCCTATCTTGCGAAACCGAAGGATGTGCAGGTGCGGATCTCGACTACCGATGACAAGGTGTCCTCCCTTAATCCGCACCGTCAGGTAAATTCACCGCCTGGTGACACAAACCGCCTGCGAGCGTGAGCATACTCTCCTCGTTCAATGGTTCTTCAGGCTGGAAGGCCTCGATCTCCTTCCTCTGACGCACTCTCGTTGCGCGATGCTGCATGGGCAAGGACCGCCTTAGCGGGTGCTCGCAATCGTTCGCTATGAGTGTCAAACTATGTTTGCGCTATTGGCTACTTGGTTTCCGGGGCGCGCATTGCAGTCTTAAAACCTCAAGAATACGGCTGAGACCGTTTCTTCTTTGAAGACATTAGCTTGCGTCCAATTGCGAAGCGCGTCCGCGGAGGACCGCGGTCTGGCCCGAATGTTGCCCTTCAGTATGACGGGTTTAGAAAAAGATCATACGAGGGGAGTGCTGATCTTGGCCAATGCGCATCGACGGAGCGAACGGTCTCGGACTGCTTCCTGTGCCGGTCCCGCTGTTCTCTTCGGTGGGCTTATCACCGCCAACATCGTCGCATGGGCCTGGGCTTTCGCGCTGTTCGCCGACCGGCCTGTGGTGATGGCGACCGCGCTGCTCGCCTGGGTGTTCGGCCTGCGCCACGCTGTGGATGCCGATCACATCGCGGCCATCGACAACGTCGTGCGCAGCCTGATGCAGGCGGGCGGTACGCCGCGATCGGCCGGCCTCTATTTCGCGCTCGGCCATTCCAGCGTGGTCGTGGTCGCGACCATGCTCCTCGCGCTCGGCGTGGTGAGCCTTGGCGGTGACGGCCTGCTCAAAGAGATCGGCAGCTTCATAGGCACCTCGGTGTCGGCGCTGTTCCTGCTGGTGATTGCGGCCATTAACCTCGCCATCTTCGCCAGCCTGTGGCGGACCTTTCGCAAGGCGCGCGAGCAGGGCATTCGTGACGCCGCCGGGCTCGACGCATTGCTCGCTCATCGCGGTATCCTGGTGCGCTTGCTCGGCCCCATGTTCCGCCTGGTGACAAAACCCTGGCACATGTATCCGCTCGGCTTCCTGTTCGGGCTCGGTTTCGACACTGCAACTGAGATCGGCCTGCTCAGCATCTCCGCCTCTGAGGCCGCGCGCGGCGCTTCGCTCGCCGACGTCATGGTCTTTCCCGCGCTGTTCGCCGCCGGCATGGCACTGGTCGACACCGCGGACTCGACGCTGATGGTCAGCGCTTATCGCTGGGCCTTCGTCGATCCCATGCGAAAGCTCTGGTACAACCTCACCATTACGGGCGCTTCCGTCGCGGTCGCGCTGTTCATCGGCGGCATTGAGGCACTGGGCTTGATCGGCAACCGGCTCGATCTCTCCGGCGGTGTGTGGACGCTGATCGACGCCCTCAACGAGTCGCTCGCCAATGTCGGCCTCGCCGTGATCGCGTTGTTCGCGATCGCCTGGCTGCTCTCGATCGTGCTCTACCGCCGCCTAATTGCGGGCAGCTCGGGCCTTGCCGACACGGAAGTCCTGGAATGCGCTGATGCGACCGAGGCGGTCTGAGTCTTGCCGACGCTGCGGTCCGCTGACGGTACTCTCAGCCCTCTGGCTCCTCGTGGTTGACGGCAACGCCTTCGCACAGAGCGATGGCGGCCTGCGCGAACTGCCGCCGGTCCAGATTGTTGCCGGCCAGACACCGCGTCACAAGAGGCCGCCCGCGTCGCGGCACGCCGGCACATCGACACGGGCCGGTCATCGGATCTTTGTGTATCCGGCAGCAGCGCCAGCGTCGGGCACCCGCAGTGTCGCCTCCGGCCCAGAGGGGCCGCCGGGCATGGCCAGCGCGCTCACCGTCTCCGGCGAAGAGCTCAATGCGCGCCCCTTCACGCGGCCGGGCGAGGTGCTCGAAGCCGTGCCGGGGCTGATCGTGACCCAGCATTCCGGCGAGGGCAAAGCCAACCAGTATTTTGTGCGCGGCTATAATCTCGACCACGGCACCGATCTCGCAATCTATGTCGACGACGTCCCCGTCAACATGCGCACCCACGCGCACGGCCAGGGCTATGCCGATCTCAACTGGCTGATCCCGGAGACCATCAGCGCGATGGACGTGCGCAAGGGCCCGTACTTCGCCGACGAGAGCGATTTCGCCTCCGTCGGCAGCGTGCGCATCGGCCTGATCGACCGCACCGAGAAGGGCCTCGCACAGGTGACTGCCGGCAGCTTTGGCTATCGGCGTCTGCTCGGCATGGACTCCGCGAAGCTCGGTGAGGGCGCGCTGCTCGTCGCCGGCGAGATCGGCACCTACAACGGCCCCTGGGACAATCCGGACAATGTGCGCAAGCTCAACGGTCTCGTGCGTTTTAGCCAGGGCACTGCGACGGATGGCCTGACCGTCACCGGCATGGCCTATGCGAACAAATGGAATTCCACCGACCAGGTGCCGCAGCGCGCGATAACGAGCAGCTTTCTCGACCGGTTCGGCTCGGAAGACCCGACCGACGGCGGAAACACCAACCGCTTCGCGCTCTCAGGCCGCGTCGCGCAGAGCGACGATCTCGGCTCCTGGAAGGCCAATGCCTATGTCGTGAAGAGCCAGCTCGATCTTTTCAACAATTTCACCTATTTCCTCAGCGATCCCGTGCTCGGCGACCAGTTCCACCAGCACGACGACCGCCTGATGGCCGGCGCCAATATCTCGCGCACGCTGAACGGCTCGTTTGCGGGCCTGCCGATGCAGACCACGCTCGGCCTGCAATCGCGCTATGACGCGATTGATCTGGCGCTCACCAACACGGTCCAGCGCAGCTACCTCTCCAGCGTCCGCAGCGACCAGGTCGGCGAGGGCAGTGTCGGTGTCTACGCCGAAAACACCGTGCGTTGGACCGACTGGCTCCGAACCACAATGGGCTGGCGCGGTGACTATTATGCCGCCAATGTCACCTCGCTGTTCAATTCCAACAACTCCGGCCACGCTGATGCCTCGCTCGGCAGCCCGAAATTCCGGATGGTGCTCGGTCCCTTCAACCAGACCGAATTCTTCCTCGGCGCCGGCTACGGCATGCACTCGAACGACGCCCGGGGCGCTACCACGACGGAAGACCCCAGCGATCCCGCCACAAAACTCTCGCCGTCGCCGCTGCTGGTGCGCACCAGAGGCGGAGAGATCGGCGTTCGCAGCCGGATCATTCCCGGCCTCGATTCCTCGTTCAGCGTCTTCATTCTCGACCAGGATTCCGAGATCCTGTTCTCCGGCGATGCCGGCGACACCGAGGCGACCCGCGCCAGCCGCCGCTATGGCTTCGAGTGGACTAACCATTACCGGCCGCGATCCTGGATCGATATCGACGCCGATCTGGCGATGACCCGTGCGCGCTTCCGCGGCTATGACAGCGACCAGGCGGAGGTCTACGCCGCGCTCGCCGGCTATCCGGAGGCGCAGATCGGCAACGCGCCCGGCAATTACATTCCGAACGCGCCGCCGATGGTGGCGTCCGCCGGCATCACGCTCGGCGAAAAGACCGGCTGGTTCGGATCATTGCGCTGGCGCTATCTGGCGGCGAGCCCGCTGACGGAAGACAATGCGTTCCGCTCGTCAGCGACCGGCATCTTCAATGGCCGCCTCGGCTACCGCGCTGACAATGGCTGGCGCATCCAGCTCGACGTGCTCAATCTGTTCGACGCAAGAGCGAACCAGATTACCTATGCCTACGGTTCGTTGCTCAAGACCGACGCGCTGTACAATCTCTGCACCGGCGGCGTTGCGCCCGCCGCGGTCTGCCGGAACGGAGTGATGGATTACGTGCTGCATCCGGTCGAGCCGCTGTCGTTCCGCTTGACGGTCGCGGGGACGTTCTAGCTAGTCAGGTCGGGAGTCGCGAAAGGTGCGCTCGCCGGTGATGATGGCGGACAGCATGCTCTGGCGCGACATGATTTCTTCGCGCAGCGCGGCGTAGATGTGCAGGATGACGAACACCACGATGAACCACATGCCGAGATGATGGATGGTGTGGACGTCCTGGCTGTTCGGAAAGATCTTGAACACCCAGCCGAAGAAACGATACCACAGGCCGTCGATGCCAGCGCCCTCGGCATAAAGGGCAAATCCGGTCATGATCATCCCGACCATCGCGAGGATGAACAGGAACATCGCGGTATTGGCGAGTGGGTTATGGCCGACATATTTCTTCGGGTAGCGCACCAGGAAGAGATACCAGCGCAGCTCGTATAGAAAACCCCAGCGCCAGATCCGGTTGTAGAACGGCAGCGCGAAGAGTTGCCGTGCATAAGCGTTGCCGACGATCGCCCAGTAGATGCGATAGAGGAAGGCAACGGCAAGCGCCTGTCCCGACGCGAAATGGATGAAGCGGATATAGCCCATTGTGTACCAGTTGGAAGCCTCTCCCGGCATCGACGGCAGCGGCGAGGCGATCAGATAGCCGGTGATCACGAGCATGGTGATGAGCGCGGCATTAAGCCAATGCCAGATCCGCACCGGCGCTTCGTACACATAGATCGATTGGCGGCTCGTCCCCGCGGCGCCGATCGCATCGAGCGTGCCGGGAATCTCGGAAATCTCAGTCATCGATTGCTCCTGCCCAAAAGCGATCCGACGCAGGAACAAACGAATCAGCTCACTCTTTCCGACAATATCGCGCGCGCTCTCTTGCAAAATCCCCGCCGCGAAAAAAATTCGTACAGCGCTTGATGCGCCGCATGATGCGTCGAAATGGAAACACATTTTATCTCGTGCTGGAAATTCGCCTTTCAGGCCTTGCTTGAAACTGCTCGCGGTTTTTTCATCGCAAGCGGCGCGGTCGTTCAATTTGCACGCGGCGCAACGCTGAGCGTCGCCGCGTTGGAGGCTTCGTTCGCTGCGGAGCAACAGTTTTTGATTTACCGATGATTAGGGGAGTGGCCGCATCGTCGCATCATTGCGAGCTTTCCGAGAACGGGTATTGCGAAATGAATCTGAGCTTCGTTGCACGCGTTTTTGCCCGGGATGGGCAGTCGATGTCAGGCCTGTTTCACGGCCATGGGCGAATGAACGCCGCCGCCATGAGTCTTCCCAAGAGCGAGCCGGTCTTCGCCAACGTGTCGATCCGGGCAAAGATCATGATCGGCTTTGCGGTCGTGCTGCTGCTGTCGGCCGTCACCATGGCCGGCGCCTGGTTCGGCTATGAGAAGATCCTCGACGGCTTCGGTGTCTACCGGGTTAGCATGTCAGAGTCCGACTACGCGCGCGAGATCGACAGTTCCCTGTCCGCCTATCAGAGCAACGCGCGCTATTTCGCCATGGCTGGCACCAAGGAGGCGGAATCTGCGGCCGAGGAGGCGAGGCGAAGGCTGGAAGGAGCCATTACCGCGGCCAAGACCGAGACCTCCACCTTGAGCTGGCAGCAGTCCATCAAGGAGCTGTTCGAGGCCTATCGCGCCTATACCGACGCCTTCAACAAGGTGCTGGCCTTGCGGTCGGAGATCAGCCGGTCGGGTACCGTGATGGAAGATCAGTCGCGTGCGATCAAATCCATCCTTGCGGATGCGAAGGCATCGCCCGGCGATGCTGATGAAATCGGAGGCGCGCTCAACCGCTTTGAGGTCGTTGATCTGCTCGCAACCGCCGAGCTGAAGCGCCATGATGACGCGCTGGCGCAGGCCGCCGCGCAACGCCTCGAGACGATCAAGCGCTTGGTCGATCGCGGCGCGTTGCGCTCGATGGACGCCATCGGCGAGAAGGCGCTTGCCGATCGTCTCGCCTTCTATGGCGAAAGCGTCGCACGCGTCGTGGCGTCCGCGCAGGAAATCGACCGCCTCGTGGAAAGCATGTGGAAGCTGCGCCATGGCCTCTCGGGGGCGGCGAGCTCGCTCAAGCGCGTGGCACTGGCCGAGCAGGCCGAGGCTGAAAAGAAGACGTCGGAGCAGATCGCCAGCGGCCAGTCGGTCGTAGTGGCGCTGGCGCTGGCATCGATCGCCATCGGCCTCGTGCTGTCCTTCGCTGTCGGACGCGGCATTGCGCGTCCCGTGATCGCCATGTGCGCTGCCATGACGGAGCTCGCCCGCGGCAGGCACGAGATCGTGCTGCCGGGCCTCGGCCGCCGCGACGAGGTCGGCAAAATGGCCGGCGCCGTCGAGATGTTCAAGCGCCAGGCGATCGAGCGCACCGAGCGGGAGGCGGCCGAGATCGAGGAGCGCAACAGGTCGGCAGCGGAGCTTCGCCGTTCGGAGCTGACGCGATTTGCCGGCACGTTCGAGACCGCGGTCGGCGACATCGTCAACGACATATCGAGCTCGGCCCGGCAACTGGAAGCCGCCGCCTCGACGCTGTCGCGCAATGCGGAAGCGACCGGCGACTTGACGACAGCGGTGGCTGGCGCTTCCCGGGAAGCGGTCGGCAGCATCCGTTCGGTCGCCGCCGCCGCCGAGGAACTGTCGCTTTCGATCAACGAGATTCGCTCACAGGTGCGCAACTCCAACGACATCTCGGAAAGTGCGGTGCAACAGGCGCGGGACACGGACGTGCGCATTGCCGCATTGTCCGAGGCCTCGCACCGGATCGGCGACGTCGTAAAACTGATCACGGCGGTCGCGGAGCAGACCAATCTGCTGGCGCTCAACGCCACGATCGAAGCGGCGCGTGCAGGCGATGCCGGCCGCGGTTTTGCGGTGGTGGCCTCTGAGGTGAAATCGCTCGCCAGTCAGACGGCGCGCGCCACGGAGGAGATCGGCGCGCACATCCAGGGCATGCAGCAGGCGACGGGTGAGTCGATCGCGGCGATCAAGACGATCGCCGGCACGATCGGGGAGATCTCGTCGATATCAGGCTCGATCGCGACCGCCGTCGATCAGCAGACGGCGACGACGCAGGAGATCGCGCGCAGCGCCCAGCATGCGGCCTCCGGTACCGGTCAGGTCTCGACCAATCTCGAACAGGTCAATCGCGAGGCAACCGAGACCGGCGCGGCCGCCTCCGCCGTGCTGCAATCGGCCCGCGGCCTGACCGAGGCCAGCCAGCGCCTGCGCGTCGAGCTCGACGGTTTCATGGCCAATGTTGCCGCAGCCTGAGGTCGGCCTATCCTGCCAACAGGTGATTGCAAGAGCATGGGTGTGTTGTGGTAGTGAATGGCGAGGTTCGCGGTACACCGCGGCCTGAGAGCGCCTACCCAAGGGACCACCGATGAACCGTGACCTCGATCTCGCCGGTTTTGAGCTGCACCCGCAGCGTGGTGCGGTGCTGGGCGAGGTGCATGCCCGCCCGTTCACCCGGCTGACGGCGCCGCTCACCGTGCTGCGCTTTGCCTTTCTCAGCCAGGGCGAGGTTGCCGCCGCCAATCGGCAGAAGTTTGTCGCGTTCTGCACGTCGCACGGGCAGGAGCCGCCGGATGAAGGAACGAAACATCATCAGGTCGCCATCGGCGCGATCCAGCTGCGCTGGGAGCAGCACTCGGAGTTCACCACCTTTACCTGGATCCTCGGCAACGCGGATACGTCCGCTCGGAGTTTCGGCGAGATCGGCGATGGGCCCGCCGCATTGATACGCTCCCTGTCGCAGTCCGGCCAATTGCTGGTCGCGGTCAAGCTCGGGGTCGAGCAAACCTCGGCGGCGCTGGAGCGTGCCCAGGAGGTTTTCGAACGAGGCAGCCTCGCGATGGCGGCGGTCCGCAGCGGATCTGCCGTGGTCGCCTCCGACTTTCGCGCGGACGACCATGGTTTTGTTCGCATCCTCATCTGCAACGACGGCCTGTCGCCGGGCCGCTTGGGCGCTCTGGTGCAGCGCGTGCTGGAGATCGAGACCTATCGCACGCTGGCGCTGCTCGGCTTGCCGGCTGCGCTCGAACTCGCACCATCGGTCGATCACATCGGGCGCCGACTGGTCGAGGTGCTCGAGGAGATGCAGGGTGCGGAGGGCCTCAAGCTCAACAATCACCTTCTGACCGAGCTGACTGCGCTCGCCGCCTCGCTCGAGCGCGGCGCCGCCGGCAGCCTGTTCAGGTTCGGGGCCAGCCGGGCCTATTACGACATCGTGCAGGCTCGACTTGGGGTGATCGAAGGCGGCGAGATCGCAGGCTATCCGACCTGGTCGTCGTTTCTCGCCCGCCGGATGGCGCCGGCGATGCGGACCTGCGCCGCCCTGGAGGAGCGTCAGGCCAATTTGTCGATCAAGCTTGCGCGCGCCGCCGACCTCCTGCGCACCCGCGTCGACGTCGAATTGGAGGAGCAAAATCGTGACCTCTTGCGTTCGATGAACGAGCGCACCAAGCTGCAATTGCGCCTGCAAAGTACGGTCGAGGGCCTGTCGGTGGCAGCGATCGGCTATTACGTCGTCAGCCTGTTCGGGTATCTTGCCAAGGGCGCGCATGACGGCGGCGTACATGTCGAGCCGTCGCTGGCGACCGCGCTGTTCGTGCCGGTCGCTATCGGCGTCACCTGGATTGTCACGCACCGGATTCGCCAGCGGCACTTGAAGCATGACGGCGCGACGTCGGGTGGGCATGATTGAGTTCCCTCAAGCCAGAGCCTTGCTCTTGTGCTACGAGCGACGGATGCTTGCGGGCTAAGGAGGAGCCATGAGCCGATCGGATGGGACGACCAACGTGCTTTGGCTGCAGGGAGCCAGTTGCGGCGGCTGCACCATGTCGATCCTCGAAAGCGGCGCCTCCGGCTGGTTCGACGAATTGAGGCAGTTCGGCATCAACCTGCTGTGGCATCCGTCAGTGAGCGAAGAGACGGGCGAGGAAGCGGTCGAGGTGCTCCAGTCCGTTCTGGACGGCAAGGTGCAGCTGGATCTGCTCTTGCTGGAAGGCTCCGTCGCCCGCGGCCCGAACGACAGCGGCCGCTTCAACATGCTCGCGGGCACCAACCGCTCGGTCTATCGCTGGATGCTCGATCTCGCGCCGCTCGCCGACTACGTGATCGCGGTCGGAAGCTGCGCCGCATATGGCGGCGTGCCGGCCGCGGGATCGAACCCGACCGATGCCGTGGGGTTGCAGTTCGAAGGTTCCGACAGCGGCGGCGCGCTGGGCGCGGGCTTCCGTTCGCGACTCGGTCTGCCCGTCATCAATGTCGCGGGTTGCGCGCCGCATCCTGGCTGGATGATGGAAACCATCCTGGCACTGACCAGCAAGGATCTTGCCGCGACCGATCTCGACGGTTACGGACGGCCGAAATTCATCGCCAATCATCTCGCCCATCACGGCTGTTCGCGCAACGAGTTCTACGAGTTCAAGGCGAGCGCCGAGACGATGTCGGAGCGCGGCTGCCTGATGGAGCATCTCGGCTGCAAGGCGACGCAGGCGGTCGGCGACTGCAATCAGCGCTCCTGGAACGGCGGCGGCTCCTGCACCAAGGGCGGCTATGCCTGTATCGCCTGCACCTCGCCGGGATTCGAAGGGGCGCAGAACTTCCTGGAGACCGCCAAGCTCGCCGGCATTCCGGTTGGTTTGCCGACTGACATGCCAAAGGCCTGGTTCGTCGCGCTCGCGGCATTGTCGAAGTCCGCAACGCCCCGGCGCGTGCGGCTGAATGCGACCGCCGACCACGTCGTCGTGCCGCCGGGCCGTTCGACGGCCAAGGGCAAGCCATGACGCGGATCACGATCGGCCCGTTCAACCGTGTTGAGGGCGATCTCGAAGTCCGCCTCGACGTCGAGAGCGGCCGCGTCATGCGCGCCGAGGTGACGGCGCCGCTCTACCGGGGCTTCGAACAGATCCTGGAAGGCCGGCCACCGCTCGATGCGCTGGCGCTGGCGCCGCGGATCTGCGGCATCTGCTCGGTCTCGCAATCGGTTGCGGCCGCTGCCGCCCTGCGCGACGGCATGGCCATAGAGGCTGCGCCCAATGGCTTGCTTGCCACGAACATTGCGCATGCGGCGGAGAACGCAGCCGACCATCTGACCCACTTCTATATCTTTTTCATGCCCGACTTTGCCCGCGAGGCCTATGCGGCGCACTCCTGGCATGCGGAGACGCGCGAGCGCTTTGCCGCGACCCGCGGCAGTGCAGCACGCGATGCCCTGCCGGCGCGGGCGCGGCTGCTCGAGACCATGGGCATCATCGCCGGGAAATGGCCGCATAGCCTCGCGTTCCAGCCAGGCGGCACGACGCGCGCCATCGACCTTGGCGAGCGCGTCCGGCTGCTGTCGATCACGACGGCCTTTCGAAGCTTTCTCGAGCGTGTCGTCTTCGCGGACTCGCTCGAGAATGTGCTGGCGATTGCCTCCGCGGACGAGCTGGATAGCTGGCGCGACGGCCGCGGCGGCGATTTCGCCCATTTCCTGCGGCTTGCGGACAGTCTTGCGTTGACCGGGCTCGGCCGGGGCACGGGCTTGATGATGAGCTACGGCGCCTATCGTGGCGTCGACGGCGAGTTGTTTCCGCGCGGCCTGTTCGGCCCGCGCGCGGCGGTCGAACCGCTGCCCCTGACGCAGATCACCGAGGACGTCTCGCACGCCTGGATGCGGGATTCCTCCGCGGATCCCGCCCATAGCAGCACGGTTCCGGATCCCGACAAGCCGGCGGCCTATAGCTGGTGCAAGGCGCCGCGGCTGTCGGGCCAGCCGATCGAGGTCGGCGCGATCGCGCGCCAGACGGTGGCCGGTCAGGCGCTGATCACGGATCTGGTCGCGCGCGATGGCACCAACGTGCGCAGCCGCGTGATCGCCCGGCTGATCGAGACCGCGCGCATCGCGCTGGCCATGGAGCAGTGGACGCGCGCGCTGCGATTGTCGGAGCCATTCTGCAACAATGCGCGCGAGATCCCCGACGGAAGCTATGTCGGGCTCGTCGAAGCCGCCCGCGGCAGTCTCGGGCACTGGATGGCGGTGAGCCAGGGTAGGATCGAGCGCTACCAGATCATCGCGCCGACCACTTGGAATTTCTCGCCGCGCGATTCCTTCGACGTCGGCGGCCCGCTGGAGCAGGCGCTGGTCGGCACCGATGTCGGCGACGCGGGCCCACGTGCGGTCGCGATCCAGCACATCGTGCGCTCGTTCGATCCCTGCATGGTGTGCACCGCGCACTGACCGGAAACTTCGTTGCCGGCTGCAAATCGAATTGTTTCCGCTTCTCGTATCTCCAGCATCCTCGTGTACCGCTCCTGCGAGCAATTCAAACACCCAACGTTCTGGAATCTCTCCACTTTTGAATCGCTCCAGGCTGTTGGCCTGCTTCTTGCTGTCCTTGGCGTCATCGAAAAGTCAAAGCGAAGGCGGGAGGATACATGGGCGCGGCGACGGAAACGTTTTACAGCGTGATCAGGCGGCAAGGCATCACGCGTCGGAGCTTTCACAAATTTTGCAGCCTGACGGCGACGAGCCTCGGGCTCGGGCCGCTGGCGGCGAGCCGCATCGCGAACGCGCTCGAGACCAAGCCGCGCGTGCCCGTGATCTGGATGCACGGCCTCGAATGCACCTGCTGCTCCGAGAGCTTCATCCGGTCCGCGCACCCGCTGGTCAAGGATGCCGTGCTGTCGATGATCTCGCTCGACTATGACGACACCATCATGGCGGCCGCGGGTCACCAGGCGGAGGCCATCCTCGAGGAGACCCGCGCCAAGCACAAAGGCCAGTACATCCTCGCGGTGGAAGGCAATCCGCCGCTGAACGAAGGCGGCATGTTCTGCATCGACGGCGGCAAGCCGTTCGTCGAGAAGCTCAAGATGATGGCCGAGGACGCGATGGCGATCATCGCCTGGGGCGCCTGCGCGTCCTGGGGCTGCGTGCAGGCGGCAAAGCCCAATCCGACCCAGGCGACGCCGATCGACAAGGTCATCACCAACAAGCCCATCATCAAGGTGCCGGGATGCCCCCCGATCGCCGAAGTGATGACCGGCGTCGTCACCTTCATCACCACCTTCGGCAAATTGCCCGAGCTCGACCGCCAGGGCCGGCCGAAGATGTTCTACTCGCAGCGCATTCACGACAAATGCTACCGCCGTCCGCATTTCGACGCCGGCCAGTTCGTCGAGGAGTGGGACGACGAGGCCGCCCGCAAGGGCTACTGCCTCTACAAGATGGGCTGCAAGGGCCCGACCACTTACAACGCCTGTTCGACCGTGCGCTGGAACGGCGGCGTGTCCTTCCCAATCCAGTCGGGCCACGGCTGCATCGGCTGCTCCGAGGACGGCTTCTGGGACAAGGGCTCGTTCTACGACCGTCTCACCAACATCAAGCAGTTCGGCATCGAGAAGAACGCCGATCAGATCGGCATGGTGGCGGCGGGCGCCGTCGGCGCCGCGGTGGCCGCGCATGCGGCCGTGACCGCAGTGAAGCGGCTCGCGACCAAGCGCGAAGACGCCGACCACAACAGCTGAGCGAAGAGAAACACTAGGGTAGGAACACAATGGGTATCCAGACTCCCAACGGCTTCAATCTCGACAATTCCGGCAAGCGCATCGTCGTCGATCCGGTGACCCGTATCGAAGGTCACATGCGGGTCGAGGTCAATGTCGACGCCGACAACGTGATCCGCAATGCGGTCTCGACCGGCACGATGTGGCGTGGGATCGAAGTGATCCTGAAGAACCGCGATCCCCGCGACGCCTGGGCGTTCACCGAGCGGATCTGCGGCGTCTGCACCGGCACCCACGCACTGACGTCGGTGCGCGCGGTCGAGAACGCGCTCGGGATCACCATTCCGGAGAACGCCAATTCGATCCGCAACCTGATGCAGCTTGCATTGCAGGTGCACGACCACGTCGTGCATTTCTATCACCTTCACGCGCTGGACTGGGTCGACGTCGTCTCCGCGCTCTCGGCCGATCCGCGGGCGACCTCGACGTTGGCGCAGTCGATCTCGAACTGGCCGCTGTCGTCGCCCGGCTATTTCAAGGATCTGCAGACAAGGCTGAAGAAGTTCGTCGAGTCCGGGCAGCTCGGTCCGTTCAAGAACGGTTATTGGGGCAGCAAGGCCTACAAGCTGCCGCCCGAGGCCAATCTGATGGCCGTGGCGCATTATCTGGAGGCGCTCGACTTCCAGAAGGAGATCGTCAAGATCCACACCATCTTCGGCGGAAAGAACCCGCATCCGAACTGGCTGGTCGGCGGCGTGCCCTGTCCGATCAACGTCGACGGCACGGGTGCCGTCGGCGCCATCAACATGGAGCGGTTGAACCTGATCTCCTCGATCATCGACCGGCTGATCGAGTTCAACGAAATGGTCTATCTGCCCGACGTGGCGGCGATCGGGTCGTTCTACAAGGACTGGCTCTATGGCGGCGGCCTCTCGGGCCAGAGCGTGCTCGCCTATGGCGACGTGCCCGAACATGCCAACGACTATTCCGCCAAGAGCCTGAAGCTGCCGCGGGGCGCCATCATCAACGGCAATCTGTCCGAGGTGTTTCCGGTCGATCACGCCAACCCCGACGAGATCCAGGAGTTCGTGGTCCACTCCTGGTACAAATACCCTGACGAGACCAAGGGCCTGCATCCCTGGGACGGCGTCACCGAGCCGAACTACGTGCTGGGGCCCAATGCGAAGGGCACCAAGACCGCGATCGAGCAGCTCGACGAGGGCGGCAAGTATTCGTGGATCAAGGCACCTCGCTGGAAGGGCCACGCCATGGAGGTCGGCCCGCTGGCGCGCTGGGTGGTCGGCTACGCGCAGAACAAATCCGAGTTCAAGGATCCCGTCGACAAGTTCCTGAGGGATTTGAACCTGCCGACGTCGGCGCTGTTCTCGACGCTCGGTCGCACCGCCGCGCGCGCGCTCGAATCCGTCTGGGCCGGACGGCAGATGCGCTACTTCCAGGACAAGCTCGTCGCCAACATCAAGGCCGGCGACAGCTCGACCGCCAATGTCGACAAGTGGAAGCCGGAGAGCTGGCCGAAGGAGGCCAAGGGCGTCGGCTTCACCGAGGCGCCGCGCGGCGCGCTCGCGCACTGGATCAAGATCAAGGACACCAAGATCGACAACTACCAGTGCGTCGTGCCGACCACCTGGAACGGCTCGCCGCGCGATCCCAAGGGCAACATCGGCGCCTTCGAGGCGTCGCTGATGAACACGCCGATGGTCAATCCCGAGCAGCCGCTCGAGATTCTGCGCACGATCCATTCCTTCGATCCGTGCCTGGCCTGTTCGACGCACGTCATGAGCCCGGATGGCCAGGAGCTCGCCAAGGTCAAGGTCAGGTAGGAGGGCGCCATGATGGATGCAGTTGCTCCCGCCTCCGACGCGAGGCCCGACCTCACGGCGATCGCCGCCGACGCTTCCGGAGAACGTGCGGTGGGGCGGCCCACCGTCTATGTCTACGAAGCGCCGGTGCGGATCTGCCACTGGGTGAACGCGTTCTCGATCATTGTGCTGATGGTGACCGGCTATCTGATCGGAACGCCGCTGCCGACGGTCGCGGGCGAGGCGTCCGACAACTTCGTGATGGGCTACATTCGCTTCGCCCATTTCGCTGCGGGACAGGTGCTCGCCGTGTTCTTCCTCACGCGTATCCTGTGGGCCTTCGTCGGCAACCATCACTCCCGGCAGATCTTCTACATCCCGGTTCACCGCAAGCAGTTCTGGAAGGAAGTGCTGCACGAGATCCGCTGGTACGCGTTCCTGGAACGCGAGCCGAAGATGTATGTCGGGCACAACCCGCTGGCGCAAACCGCGATGTTCACGGGCTTCACCCTGTTCGTGGCCTTCATGATCGTCACCGGCTTTGCGCTCTATTCGGAAGGTCAGGGCATCGACAGCTGGCAGCACAAGCTGTTCGGCTGGGTGTTTGCGATCTGGCCGAACAGCCAGGACGTCCATACCTGGCACCATCTCGGCATGTGGGCGCTGGTCGTGTTCGTGATGGTGCACATCTACGCCGCGGTCCGTGAAGACATCATGTCGCGCCAGAGCATCATCTCCTCGATGATCTCGGGCGAGCGGCAATTCCGCGACTGAAACGGGAAGACTGACGATGCCGATATCCTCGCAATACAATCGCATCCTGGTGCTCGGCATCGGCAACATCCTGTGGGCCGACGAAGGCTTTGGCGTGCGGGCGGTGGAAGAGTTCCACCGCCGCTACGCCGTCCCTGACAACGTCACCATCCTCGATGGCGGCACGCAGGGGCTGTACCTCGTGAACTATCTGGAGGAGGCCGATCGCCTCATCGTGTTCGACGCCATCGATTATGGGCTCGAGCCCGGCCGGTTGAAGCTCGTGCGCGACGACGAGGTGCCTCGCTTCACCGGCGCCAAGAAGATGAGCCTGCACCAGACCGGCTTTCAGGAGGTGATCAGCGCCGCCGACCTGCTCGGCCGGTGCCCGAAGCATCTCGTGCTGATCGGCTGCCAGCCGCTCGATCTCGAAGACTGGGGCGGGCCGCTGACGCCGCCGGTGCGCGACCAGATCGCGCCCGCGATCGATCTCGCCTGCCAGGTCTTGGCCGAGTGGGGCGTCACGATCAGCCGCCGCAGCGCGCCATTGGCGGAGTCCGAGCGGCTGCTCGCCAATGACATCGATCACGCCAATTACGAGATGCGGCCGGCCTGAGAGGCGCGATCTCCGGAGAAAGCACGATGTGCCTCGGCTTGCCGATGACGATTGTCGAGACGGATGGCGTCTCGGCGCTGTGCGCATTTCGCGGCGAACAGCGCCGCGTCTCCATGCTGCTGCTCTCCAACCCGCCGGTCGGCACCCACGTGCTGGTCTATATCGACACCGCGATCCGGCTTCTCGATGAGGAAGAGGCGCGCCTGATTGGCGCCGCGATCGACGGTCTTGGTGCTGCGCTCGACGGTGAGGATTGCGACCGCTTCTTCGCCGACCTGATCGACCGCGAGCCGCAACTGCCAGCGCACCTGCGGTCCGAATAAGCCAACGTCCAGGAATCAAGTGGGATCACCGCCTCCGCGGCCGGATCGGCGTGCGGGCGCCACAAGCTACCTGGAATGCGTCTTTCTATCTGCAAAGATAGCTTTCACTGAATGTGGAAAGTATCTTATCATCAGGGGCCTGCGTCATCGGCGCGCAATAAAATATCTGATGTAGGTCAATAAGATAAACCCGGAAAGTCGCTAACATATCCTGGCACATGCCTTGCTAACCCCTATCCCGAGCAATTCATAAGCTTGTCAGGGGAGGTCCAATGGAATTCCAGGTGGGGAAGCATGATCTGACGCGGCACGGCCTGAATGAGGTCGATGCAGCGACGGTTGATCATTTTCTTGGCGCAGCAGACGAGGCTGGTGCGATCGCCGTGCTGCTGTCGGCGGGCGATCCCAACCGCTTTCCGGAGGCGACCGACGTCGCTGTGGTGTTGCCAGAGCTGATCGCCGCATTCGGCGGCCGGCTGCGCGGTGCGGTCATCGCGCGCGGCGACGAGAGCGCGCTCGGCCAGCGTTTTGGCGTCCGCGTGCAGCCGACGCTGATCTTCGTCGCCAAGGGCGAGACACTGGGGCTGATCGCCAAGATCCAGGACTGGTCAGTCTATGTCGACCGCATCACCAAGCTGATCGACCGGCCGCGCGGGCAAAGCGCCGCGGTGGCCGTCACCATCGTGCCCCAGCACCGCACACAAGGTGTCGAGTTATGAAAGTCGGATTCTGGGATGCGCCCGAAGGCGCCGAGCAACCGGTCAGCGTGTTTCCGATCGGCGAAGAGAGTCTCAATGCATCGAAAGGAAGCCTCACGGCGGCCGGTGCGCTCGCCAAGCTTGCAACGCTCGACAGCGCGGAGCTTGCCAGGAGCTGCCCAAACGCGGTCGCGCTGCTCTCGCGGATCGCAGATGCGATCGCGGGCCAGAAAGCCGACGCGCCGTCGCAATTGTTCCGGCTCGCCAATCTCAACGATCTCGAGAGCAAGCTCATTGCCGATGTGCTCGGCGAAGGCGAGGTCGCCGGCGTCGTCGCGCTGCCGGATGGATCGCTGGCGCAGATCCAGGAATCGGTACTGGCAGGGATCTGGCGCGTGCGGCTCGAGACCGACGCCAACCACGAATACCTCGAGATCGGCGCCGTCCCGGAGATCGTCAAGCGCGCGGCCGCCGACCTGACATCCGCCGATTTCGAGATCGGACAGGTGCCTGAGGGTGCCATGAACGTATTGCCGGTGCTCGCCGAGATCCGCGAGCGAGCGCTCGCGTGGCGGCCCGGCATCCGCTCGCAGATCATCAATTTCACGCTGTTGCCGATGAGTCCGGTCGACATGAGCTTTTTGCAGGACACGATCCGGAACGGACCGATTCAACTCGTGTCGCGCGGTTACGGCACCTGCCGGGTGCTGTCCACGGGCATCCGCAATGTCTGGTCCGTGCAGTTCTTCAACGCCATGGACACCATCATTCTCGATACGCTCGAAGTCGGCGGCGTGCCGACTGTTGCGCTGGCCGCGGACGAGGATTTCGAGGATTCCGCCGAGCGGCTCAAGGAAATCATCGAGGCCTATTTCAAATGAGCGCCTTCGAGAATTTTGGCGTGCGCCAGGACGTCACCGACGTCACGCGGCTGGAATGCGGCATCTGCTGGACCGTCTATGATCCGGCTGACGGTGACGATGTGGCGCAGATCGCGCCCGGCACGCCGTTCGCGGCGTTGCCGGAGGAGTGGCACTGTCCGAATTGCGACGCCCCGAAGTCCAAGTTCATGGCGATCGAATCATGACCGGGAGCGCGCCAAATCCGGACGCCGACGCCGTGGCATGGGGCGATCTCCTGGCCGGAAGCTATCGGGAGATCGGCGAGCGCGCCATGCGCGATCTCCCGATCTACAACGATGCGCTCGGTGTCGAGGCGGTCGGCTTCCGCGCCTTCAACGGCACGATCGTCGGCATCATGGTCACGCCCTGGTTCATGAACGTGGTGCTGCCGGCGAGCGCGGTGGCACAGGCCACCTCGGGCGCGACTGCGCGTATTCGTTTTCCCGCGGGCGATATCGAGTTCACCATCAGCGAGGTCGGGCAAATCGGCCGGATCGCGAGCTGCTCGCTGTTCTCGCCGATGTTCCAGTTCGCCGACATGGACGCCGCGCGGGCGACGGCTGAAGCCGCGCTTGCCGAACTGATGCTGCCGGCCGACAGCGAGGAGGCGGTTCGCCGCCGCGAGCCCGCGACAACCCCGATCGATCGGCGTAATTTCCTGCGGGGTACCCTGACGGAGCGGCGCGGATGAGCCTCTCGTTCCGCAACGAGATCGACATTACGGTGTGGCTCTCGGGCGCCACGATCGCCGACGTCGCGATCCAGCCGCGCAGCCGGCCACCGCTGACGCGCCTGTTTGCGGGAAAGCCGGCGGCCTCGCTGCTCCCGGTGCTGCCGCGGCTGTTCTCGCTCTGCTCGGTTGCCCATCAGGTCGCATTCCTGTCGGCAGTGGAAGCTGCGCAAGGGCAGGAGGCGGCGCCCGCGACGGTGCGGCATCGCCTCACCGTGGTCGTCGCCGAACGGCTGACCGAATTGCTGCGCGGCCTCTTCGTCGGACGGCGCGCGCTCGACGGCACAAGCGCTGCGGCGGTGCGCGCAGTGATGCAGGCGAGTGCGCTCCTCGGCGGTCCGAGTGAGGCCGTGCCGCAGGCCCTGCGTCGCGATGCGGTCGCGCAGATCAGGACCGCGGTCGGCACGCTGGGGATCTCCGAAGACCATGCGCTTGCGTCGGGCAGCGCGCTCGCAGCTTCCGTCGAGGGATGCGATGGCAAGCTGGTGTCGCAGCCGGTGGCCGAGCCATCGTTCCTGACGGCGGCGGACGATCTCGATATCGTCGCGCGTCTGCTGGCGGACGGGGCGGCCTATTCCGATGCGCCGGACCTCTGCGGCCAGATTCCGGAAACCGGCGTCTGGGCACGCAGGGCGCACCGCGAAGAGATTTCAGCGACGGCCGCAGGCCCCGCCGCGCGCCTGAGGGCGCGCATTGCCGAGGTCGCGCAGCTCTGCACCTGGCTCGATCACGGCGACGCGGATCTCGAACACGGCATCGTGGCGAGCTATCGGCTCGGCGCCGGCAAGGGCGCGGCCGCGGTCGAATGCGCGCGCGGCCGGCTCTATCACGCCGTCGGACTCGACGACGAGGATCGCATCGTCAACTTCGAATTCCTGGCGCCGACCGAGTGGAACTTTCACGCCCGCGGTCCACTGGTCCAAAGCCTCAAGGGCGCGACGCTCGCCGCCGGCCGACCGGGCCAGGATGCGGTTCGCGCGCTGGTCGGCTCCTTCGATCCCTGCGTCGGCTTCAGCCTGGATTTTCGCGAGGCCGGCCATGCATGAGATGGCGCTATGCGAAGGCATCATCGGCATCGTCGAGGAGGAAGCGCGCAAGCGCGTCTTTGCAAAGGTGAACGTTGTCTGTCTCGAGATCGGTGCGCTCAGCCATGTCGCGCCGGAGGCCCTGAAATTCTGCTTCGAGGCCGTCGCCGCGCGGACCATCGCGCAAGGCGCCAAACTCGAGATCGTCGAGACGCCGGGCACGGCGTGGTGCATGGCCTGTTCCAAGAGCGTCGAGATCAAGCAGCGATACGAGCCGTGCCCGTCCTGCGGCGGCTATCAATTGCAGGTGACGGGCGGCGAAGAGATGCGCGTGAGGGAATTGGAGGTCGACTGATGTGTACGGTCTGCGGCTGCAGCGACGGCAAGGCGTCCATCGAACATGCCCATGATCATCATCATGATCACGGCCATGACCACGATCATGGTCACGACGGGCATCATCACCACCACCACGGTCATGACCATGACCACCATCATCACCACGATCACTCCCACGGCGATGCCGGGCTGCTCGACTGCGGCGCCAATCCGGCCGGCCAGAAGATCGCCGGCATGAGCAGCGACCGCATCATCCAGGTCGAGCGCGACATCCTCGGCAAGAACGACAGGCTCGCCGCCGACAATCGCGCCCGCTTCCGCGCCGACGAGGTGCTTGCCTTCAACCTTGTCTCGAGCCCCGGCGCCGGCAAGACCTCGCTCTTGGTCCGTGCCGTCTCCGAGCTGAAGGACAGTTTTGCGATCGGCGTGATCGAAGGCGACCAGCAGACCTCCAACGATGCCGAGCGCATTCGCGCGACCGGCGTGCCGGCGATCCAGGTCAACACCGGCAAGGGCTGCCATCTCGATGCCGCCATGGTCGGCGAGGCCTATGACCGGCTGCCCTGGCTGAACGGCGGGCTGCTTTTCATCGAGAATGTCGGCAACCTCGTTTGCCCGGCAGCGTTCGATCTTGGCGAAGCCTGCAAGATCGTGGTGTTCTCGACCACCGAGGGCGAGGACAAGCCGTTGAAATATCCTGACATGTTCGCCGCCTCGTCCCTGATGCTGATCAACAAGATCGATCTCGCGCCCGTCCTTGATTTCGATCTGGCGAAGACGATCGAATATGCACAGCGGGTCAACCCGAAGATCGAGGTGCTGACGGTGTCGGCGCGCACCGGCGAAGGCTTTTCGGCGTTCTATGCCTGGATCCGCAAGCGGATGGCGGCGACGACGCCGGCCGCGATGACGGCGGCGGAATGACGATGGGCGGCGAGGCGACAGCACTGGACGGACGGCGGCTGCGCCTGCATGTGCGTGGCGCGGTGCAGGGTGTCGGCTTTCGTCCCTATGTCTACGGCCTCGCCACGCGCTATCGCCTCGGCGGTTTCGTCGCCAACGATCCCCACGGCGTCATCATCGAGGTGGAAGGAGAGCGCGCGTCGGACTTCGTCGCGGCGCTGCCGCTCGAAAAGCCGCCGCTCGCCCGCATCGACGAGATCTCGGTGCACCCGGTCGGCGCCATGGCGAGCCAGGAGTTTTGCATCCGCGCCAGCAAGCAGGGCAGGGTATCGACGCGCATCGTCGCCGATGCCGCGACCTGTCCGGAATGCCTGCGTGAGCTGTTCGATCCCGCCAGCCGGTTTCATCGCTACCCCTTCGTGAACTGCACCCATTGCGGTCCGCGCTACACCATCGCCGAGCGGCTGCCCTACGATCGCCCCACCACCGCGATGAAGCGCTTCGCGATGTGCAAGGCCTGTGCGGACGACTATGCCGACCCCAGGAGCCGCCGCTTCCATGCCGAGGCGATCGCCTGCCCGCAATGCGGCCCAGGGCTCAGCCACGGGATCGAGGAGATTGCCGCCGCGATTGCCGCAGGCAAAATCGTCGCAATCAAGGGGCTCGGCGGCTACCAACTCATCTGCGATGCTCGTGACCAGGCGGTCGTGCAGCGGCTGCGGCAGCGCAAGGAGCGCGATCAAAAGCCGTTTGCCGTCATGGTCGGCTCGGTGGACGCGGTCGCCGACTTCACTACTGCCGATGCTGCCGAGCTTGCCTTGCTCGAAACGTCGCCGCGGCCGATCGTGCTGATGACGTCCCGCCATAGCCTCGCGCCTGCGATTGCGCCGGGGCTGTCGCGGATCGGCATCATGCTGCCGGTCACCCCGCTTCATCACCTGATCTTCGAGGCGCTGAATTCGGTGCATGAGCGGGCCGGCGAAAGCTGGGCGACCGTCGCCACCAGCGCCAATCCCGGCGGCGAGCCGCTTCTGATCGACGATCGCGAGGCGGAGCTGCGCCTTGCCGGCATCGCCGATCTCATCGTCACCCATGACCGCGACATCGTCACGCGCGCCGACGATTCCGTGGCGGCGGTCGTCGCCGGGCGGACGCGGTTCATCCGCCGCGCCCGCGGTTACGTGCCCGAGCCGGTTCGTCTCGCGCAGACCGTGCCGCCGATCCTGGCCGTCGGCGGCGCGCTGAAGTCGACCGTGACGGTCACGCGCGGCAACGAGGCCTTCGTCTCCCAGCATATCGGCGATCTCGACACCGCGGAAGGCGTCCGCTTCTTCGAGGAAACCGTCGGCCATCTGCTGTCGACGCTGGACGTCGAGCCGGTAGTTATCGTCCATGATTTGCACCCGAACATGGCTTCGACCCGCTTCGCCGAAGCGAGCGGACGGCGGCTGATCGCGGTCCAGCACCATCATGCCCATGCCGCTTCCGTCATGGCGGAGCATGGCCTCACGGGACCTGCGTTGGCGCTGGTGCTCGACGGCTTCGGCCAGGGTAGCGACGGCGGCAATTGGGGCGGCGAGCTCCTGCTGTGCCAGAGCGCGCAGTTCCGGCGGCTCGGACATCTGGCGCCAATGAAGTTGCCGGGTGGCGATCGTGCCGCGCGCGAGCCGTGGCGCATGGCCGCAAGCGTGCTGCATGGCCTTCGCCGCAGCGATGCGATCGCAACCCGTTTCGCGGCGCAGCCGCAGGCCGCGCGTCTCTGCGCCATGCTCGAACAGCCCGGCGTGCCGGTGACGACCAGCGCCGGCCGGCTGTTCGACGCAGCGGCGGGATTGCTCGGTCTCTGCCCGGTGCAGAGCTATGAGGGCGAAGCCGCGATGAAGCTGGAGGCGCATGTTCGCACGCCGCGCTCCATGAAAGACGGCTGGACGATCGAGGATGGCGTGCTGTCGCTGTTTCCATTGCTCGCGCGCCTTGCGGCGGAGGGCATCGATCCGGTCGACGGGGCCGGGCTGTTCCATGGCACGCTTGCGGCCGCCTGCGTCGACTGGATCGGCCGCGCGGCGCGCGAGACCGGCATCACGACCGTCGCCTTGAGCGGCGGCTGCTTTCTCAACGCGATCCTCAGTTCCGAGATCGAGCGCGGCTGTATCGCGGCCGGTCTCTCGCCGCTGTTGCCGCGGCAAATGCCGCCCAATGACGGCGGTCTCAGCCTCGGGCAGGCCTGGACCGCCGCACTCAAACTCCTCGAACCGCAAGGCCAGGAAGGAACCGCCTGATGTGTCTCGCGATACCCGCTGAGGTCACAAAACTCCTGCCCGACGAGATGGCGATCGTCACCATCGACGGCGTCAGCAAGGAAATTTCGGTCGCCCTGATCGAGGACCTCGCCGTCGGCGACTACGTGATCATCCATGTCGGTTACGCTCTGACCAAGATCGATCCGGAGGAGGCGAGGCGGACGCTCGAATTGTTGCGCGAGCTCAGCACCGAGGGACAGGGAGCCGCGTCATGAAATATGCCGATGAGTTTCGCGACAAGGAGATCGCGCTCGGGCTCGCCAAAGCGATCCGCGCGGAAGCCGATCCGCGAAAGCCCTATCGCTTCATGGAATTCTGCGGCGGCCATACCCACGCGATCTCGCGTTACGGCCTCGAGGACATGCTGCCGAAGAACGTGCGGATGATCCACGGGCCCGGCTGTCCGGTCTGTGTGCTGCCGGCCGGACGCATCGACATGGCGATCCGGCTCGCCGAGCGGCCGGACATCATCCTGTGCGTCTATGGCGACCTGATGCGCGTCCCGGGCTCGCAGGGCGCATCGCTCCTGAAGGCGAAGGCCCGTGGTGCCGACATCCGCATGGTCTATTCCACGATCGACGCGATCCGGATCGCCGAGGACAATCCCGGGCGCGAGGTGGTGTTCTTCGCCATCGGCTTCGAGACCACGACGCCGCCGACCGCGGTCATGATCCGATTGGCCGGGAAGAAGCAACTCGAGAACTTCAGCGTGTTCTGCAACCACGTGCTGACGCCGCCGGCGATGCAGAACATCCTGGAGAGCCCCGACATCCGCAACATCGGCCGCGTCGAGATCGACGGTTTTGTCGGACCCGCCCACGTCTCGACCATCATCGGCACGGCGCCTTACGAGTTCTTCGCCGAGGAGTTCGGCAAGCCTGTGGTGATTGCGGGCTTCGAGCCGCTCGACATGATGCAGGCGATCCTGATGCTGGTGCGGCAGGTCAACGAGCACAGGCATGAGGTCGAGAACCAGTACAGCCGCGCCGTGAACCGCGACGGCAATCTGCGCGCCAAGGAAGAGGTGTCCGACATCTTCGAGCTGCGCGATCAGTTCGAGTGGCGCGGGCTCGGGCAGGTGCCTTATAGCGGGTTGAAGCTGAAGCGCGCTTACGCGAAATACGACGCGGAGGTCCGCTTCGACATGAACGAGCTGCGCGTCGACGACAATCCGGCCTGCGAATGCGGCGCGATCCTGCGCGGTGTGAAGAAGCCGGTGGATTGCAAGCTGTTCGGCACCGTCTGCACGCCGGAGACGCCGATGGGCTCCTGCATGGTGTCCTCCGAAGGCGCCTGCGCCGCGCACTGGACTTACGGCCGCTTCCGCGATCATCAGCAGAGGCGGGCGTCATGAAGGCCTATCAGCGCAAGCTCGACATCAGGAACGGCTGCGTCGACCTGTCCCACGGCTCGGGCGGCCGCGCCATGGCGCAGTTGATCTCCGGCCTGTTCCACGAAGCCTTCGGCAACGAATGGCTGGCGCGCGGCAACGACCAGTCGGCGTTCGACGTCGGCGCCGGGCGCATGGTGATGACGACCGACGGCTATGTGGTCTCACCGCTGTTCTTTCCCGGCGGCAATATCGGCTCGCTCGCGGTGCATGGCACCGTCAACGACATCGCCATGGCCGGCGCGAAGCCGCTCTATCTCTCGGCGAGCTTCATCATCGAGGAGGGCTTTCGCTTCGCCCACCTCAAGCTGATCGCTGAGTCCATGGGGGAGGCGGCGCGCGACGCCGGCGTGCACATCATCACCGGTGACACCAAGGTGGTCGAGCGCGGCAAGGCCGACGGCCTGTTCATCTCGACCGCGGGCGTCGGCGTCGTGCCTGACGGGCTCGATCTGTCGGCCGAGAAGGCCCGCGTCGGCGATCGCGTCCTGATCTCCGGCACGCTCGGCGACCACGGCGTCGCCATCATGTCCAAGCGGCAGAATCTCGCTTTCGAGACCGAGATCGTCTCGGACTCGGCGTCGCTGCACGATCTCGTCGCCAGGATGGTGCAGGCCGGCGGTCGTGGCATCCGCCTGATGCGCGATCCCACGCGCGGCGGGCTCGCCGCGACGCTGAACGAGATCGCCCAGCAGTCCAACCTCGGCTTCCATCTCCTCGAGGAGGCGATCCCGGTGAAGCCGGGCGTGGCTGCGGCTTGCGAGCTGCTTGGACTCGATCCGCTCCACGTCGCCAATGAGGGCAAGCTGGTCGCGATCGTCGCGCCGGAGGCCGCCGGAGCGGTGCTGGCCGCGATGCGGGCGCATCCGCTCGGCCGCGACGCCGCCGACATTGGCGAGGCCGTTGCCGACGATCATCATTTCGTGCAGATGGCGACGAGCTTCGGCGGCGGTCGAATCGTCGATTGGCTGTCGGGCGAGCAACTGCCGAGAATCTGTTGAGGCTTCGAGATGCGCATCCTGCTGCTATCGCACTCCTTCAACAGCCTGACGCAGCGGCTCCATGTCGAGTTGCGCGAGCGCGGCCACGAGGTTTCGGTCGAGCTGGACATCCACGCCGACGTCACGCGCGAGAGCGTGGCGCTGCATCGGCCGGACCTGGTGATCGCGCCGTTCCTGAAGCGCGCGATCCCCGACGACGTCTGGCGGAGCGTGCGCTGCCTGGTCGTCCATCCCGGGCCGCCCGGCGACCGCGGTCCGGCCGCGCTCGACTGGGCGGTTCTGGAAGGCGTCGCCGAGTGGGGCGTCACGGTGCTACAGGCGGATGGCGAGTTCGATGCCGGTCCAATCTGGTCGTTCCGCAGCTTCCCGATGCGGTGCGCGGCCAAGTCCAGCATCTACCGCAACGAGCTAACCTCCTGCGCGGTCGCAGCCGTGCTCGAAGCGGTCGCTGCGATCGAAGCCGGACAGGCTGCCCCGCAGCCGATGCAGGCGGGCGACCCGCGCATTCGCGTGCGCGGACCTTGCCGTCAGGCGGACCGGACGATCGACTGGCAGCACGACAGCACCATGACCGTGCTGCGCAAGATCAACAGCGCCGATGGCATGCCGGGCCTCGTCGATAGCCTGTTCTTCCAGGAGGTCAGGCTGTTCGATGCGCACGAAGCGCACGATATCTCCGGCGTGCCCGGCACAGTCATCGCGCAATGCGAAGGCGCGCTGGCGCGTGCCACGGTCGATGGCGCGGTCTGGATCGGCCATGTCAAGCGACTCGCGCCGAAGAGCCTGAAGCTGCCCGCGGCGAAAGTCTTCGCCGCGGAGGCGGCGTATTTGCCGCACCGGCCTGGCTGCGGCTACGCCCCGATCCGATATCGCGAGCATGGCGAGGTCGGCGAGCTCGCGTTCTCCTTCTACAGCGGCGCCATGGCGACCGGCGACTGCGAAGCCTTGCTCGGCGCCTATCGCGCTGCGCTGGAACGCCCGACCAGGGTGCTGCTGTTGACCGGCGGCCCCGACTATTGGTCGAACGGCATCCATCTTGCCGAGATCGAAGCGGCCGAAAGCGCCGCGGACGAGTCCTGGCGCAACATCAATGCGATCGACGATCTCGCCCGCGCGATCATCGAGACCACCGATCGCCTGGTCGTCTCGGTCATTCGCGGCAATGCGGGTGCGGGCGGCGTGTTCCTGAGTCTTGCCGCCGACGAGGTCTGGGCGAGCGACCAGATCATCCTCAATCCGCATTACAAGGACATGGGCAATCTCTACGGCTCGGAATACTGGACCTATCTGCTGCCGCGGCGTGCGGGGGCCGCGAACGCAACCCGGATCACGCAATGCCGGCTCCCGATGGGCGTGGCGGAAGCCCGGCGCCTCGCCATCGTCGATCGCGTGCTGTCGGGCGAGGCGCTCGCCGACGCAAGCCTCGTGCAGAGCGGCGCGGCCATGGCGTCGGATGCCGGCTTTGCCGCGCGCCTTGCCGCCAAGCAGCAGCGGCGAGCCGCCGATGAGGCCGAAAAGCCTCTGCAATCCTACCGCGACGAGGAGCTGCGGCGGATGAAGCTGAATTTCTACGGCTTCGATCCGAGCTATCATGTCGCGCGCTACAATTTCATCCATAAGGTACCGAAGTCGCGCACGCCGCTGACCATCGCTGGTCACCGTATCCGGCGTGCGCCAGGTCGGCCTGTCGGCATGGCGGTGTCATCGTGAGCATTCAGGGAACCATTCTCGTCGTCGACGACGAGGTCCGCTCGCAGGAAGCGTTGCGGCGTGTGCTCAGGGAGGATTTCGAGGTGCTCTGCGTCGGCAACGCGACCGATGCGGAGAAGCTGCTGGAGGGCGAGATCGTCCACGCGATCCTCTGCGACCAGCGGATGCCGCACGAATCCGGCGTGAGCTTCCTGAAGCGCGTCCGCGAGCTCTGGCCGGATCCGGTGCGGATGATCATTTCCGGCTATTCGGAGTCCGAGGACATCATCGCGGGACTGAACGAGGCCGGCATCTATCAATACATCACCAAGCCCTGGCAGCCGGACCAGCTGGTCGAAACCGTCAAGGAGGCGGTTCAGCTCTATCGGCTGCAGAAGGAGACCGAGACCGCCGGCGTCGACGTCAAGGCGACGTCGGGGCACATCAAGAAGGTCGTCTCGGTCAAGCGCGGCGTGGCCAAGCAGCTCTACGATTTCGACCGCATCGTGCATTCGACGGAAAGCCCGATGCACGCCGTGATCGAGCTCGGCAGGCGCGCCGCCGACTACGATATCTCGGTTCTGATCACCGGAGAATCCGGCACCGGCAAGGAGCTTCTGGCTCGCGCCATCCATTACGGCTCGGCGCGGGCCAACAGGGCGTTCGTGGTCGAGAACTGCGGCGCGCTGCCGGACGAGCTCCTGGAAAGCGAGCTGTTCGGTTGCAAGAAGGGCGCCTTCACCGGCGCCTACCAGGATCGCATCGGCCTGTTCGAGGTCGCCGATGGCGGCACGATCTTCCTTGATGAGATCGGCGAGACCTCGCCGGCGTTCCAGGTCAAGCTGCTGCGCGTGCTGCAGGAGAGCGAGATCCGGCCGCTCGGCGCGCAGCGCGTGCGCAAGGTCGACGTGCGCGTGGTGGCGGCGACCAATCGCGACCTGGAGGCGGAGGTCGAGGCCGGTCGCTTCCGGCGCGATCTGTACTACCGCCTCGCCGCATTCCCGGTGCACATGCCGGCGCTGCGCGAGCGCCCGATGGACATCCCGCTGATTGCGGAGGGCGTGCTGTCGGCGGTCAAGAGCTCCTTCAACCGGCCGAATCTGCGCTTCGCGCGTTCGGCGCTGGAGGAATTCGGCAAATATCACTGGCCGGGCAACGTCCGCGAGCTCCAGAACGAGATCCAGCGCATGGTCGTGCTCGCCGACCGGGACGAGCTGGCCGCACCGCCGCTGCTCGGCCGCCGCAATGGGAAGCGATCCGCGCCGATGCCGGCCCACGGCAGGCTGAACGGATCGGCCTCGCTGAAAGACAAGGTGGAGGATCTCGAGAAGTCGGTTATCATGAACTGCCTGGAGAGGAACGACGGAAACATCAGTCGTGTCGCCAGCGAGCTGGGTCTCTCACGGGTAGGGCTCAGGAACAAGCTGTCCAGGTATGATCTGAGAAAAAATGCCAAAGGCGACGCATTCTCCTGAAGCGAGCGAGGCGGATTCGCTGCTCAAGCTGGTCACCAGCGGCGGCGCGATCGAGTTCGACCGCGAGCGCGAGGGCGCCTGGATCGAAGTCATCCGCAAGATGGACGAGGTCTATTCGGACCTGTTGCGCTACGAGGTCGACCTCGAGCACAAGAACGCGGAGCTCGAGGAGGCGCAGGCCTTCGTCACCAACGTCATCGAATCCGTTTCGGACATCCTGATCGTCTGCGACGCCAGGGGGATGGTGCAGCAGGTCAATTCCGCGTTCCAGCATGCGCTCGGCCGCAGCGTCGGGGACGTGGTCGGCAGGAACATCGCCGACGTCATCGATGCCGCCGACGGTGCCAAGCTGGTGCCGCTATTGAAGCCGCGCGGCACGCCCGACGTCGTCGACGGTGAATTGAGGTTCGCGACGGACGGCGGCAGCACCGATCTGTTCGCGATCAACAGCTCGCCGCGCCACGATCATCGCGGCCGCTTCATCGGCGTGGTGCTGACGGGCCGGCCGATCGGCGAGTTGCGCCGCGCCTATGAGGCGCTACACAAGGCCCATCAGGAATTGCAGCGCGCCCAGCGGCAGCTGGTCGAGCAGGAGAAGATGGCGAGCCTCGGCCGTCTCGTCGCCGGTGTCGCCCACGAATTGAACAATCCGATCAGCTTCGTTTACGGCAACATTCACACCTTGATCCGCTACCGCGCGGCCATCGTCGCCTATCTCGACGCGATCCACGGCAAGGGCCGGGCGAGCGACCTCGCCGCACTGAAGAAGAGCCTGCGCATCGACGAGGTCATGGAGGATTTCGGCCCGCTGATCGAGGGCACCATGGAGGGGGCGGTCCGGATCAGCGAGATCGTGAAGAATCTGCGCCGGCTCTCCTTCAGCAAGCTCGGCGAGGTCGAGCGTGTCAATATCGAGCGTTTGATCAACACCGCTGTGCTGTGGGCCGTGCGCACCAAGCAGGTGCGCATCGACCTGCAGATGGAGCTCGAGCCGGAACTCTGGATCTCCGGCAACGAGGGACAGTTGCACCAGGTCATCGTCAATCTCGTCGAGAACGCGATCGACGCGATGCGCGACACCGAATTGCCGCGGCTGGTCGTCTCGGCGGCGCGCAAGGGCAACGAGATCCTGTTCCGGATTTCGGACAACGGTCCGGGAATCGACAAGGACCACATCAGCCACATCTTCGAGCCGTTCTTCACGACCAAGCGGGTCGGCGAGGGCACGGGACTCGGCCTCTGGATCAGTTACGGCATTGTGCGCGAGCACGGCGGCGAGCTTCTCGCCGCGAATGAGCCGGACGGCGGCGCGACGTTCTCTTTTGCCTTGCCGGCTGCGTAAACACCCCAGCTCTTTAACGAAGGCTATCGATACGTCCTCAGGACGTGAGTTTGCCTGTGTCGGCGCAGTGCTTTGCAGCAAGCAAGACTTTTCTCATCTGCCTGACCACCGGCGGCTCAATTGCTCCCTGGCGATTCAAGGCCGGGAGCTTGAACGATGTCCACTGCCCATCCGAGGTTAACCACCAGCCTTCTCCGCGCCTCCTGGAAATTCGCTGTCCTGAGGCTGACACGGAGCAAGGGGCGACCATAGATTTCCTGGGCGCGTTTCCCCAGTCTTATCTGAATGCAGTACCGGCCGTCCGGACGGCGGTGGAGATAGGCCGGGCGGGCCATGGGCGATACATCCCGGTGAGATGAATCGCCCCTGACTCGAACTACAAAACTCAGGCAAGATATTGTTTTTTTTGAAAGAATTACGGTTTCTGGGAATGTGGTGGCGTGTCCCTCTCCCGCTACCAAACAAAGTTAAAAGCTTGCTCCCTGAAGTTCATATGGCGGGCCAGCCCGTCCGGCATGCTTCTCCTTACGGCTGATGTATTGTTACCTCAGGTGCGATCGCAATCACGAGGTTGGCTAGTCTTTTGCTCGCTTCGTCAGCTCCGAGAGGGCTCGGACACAGAAGAGTGCAATCGCTCGCTCCTGGAAGCTGCTGAAGGTAGGCCCACGCTTCTGCAGGGGGAGGGTATAGTACGAAGCCGCCCAACGGATGACATCTAACGACTTGGTCCTCCGCAGCCCATCCGACGGTGCGCCTGTAGTTTTCTACGGTGTATGGCTTTGAATCGAGCCTGTTCGTGATGCCGTGATGCTTCGGGCTTGCGAGACAGGCATCGCCGACCATGAGCATCCGCCCAGCAGGCGTGGTGATCCTAATGAGGTAGTCGGGCGAACATCTCTCCTCCGAACCGAAGTAGGGACGATTCGGATCGAACTCTTGATTCAACGCAGCCCACTCCAGAGCTGGCATTCCGCGATCATGAGCCGGTGGGATTCGACTGTAGTCGATTAGCGCAGGCTCTGCCTCATAATCCAGCTCCATGACGATATCGCCTCGCTGTAACCGCCAAGAGCAGGAATGGAGCATGTCTACTGGGTTCACGAAGCACGAGCCGACAAAGCCCCACCGCCTGAACTCCTTCGCGAGCCAGACCGCTCCCCAGAGCTCCCATAGCGTGTTCAGGTAGATCGGGGGATAGTGCGATCTTGCGGATTCGATCGCCGAGAGCGCTTCGGAAAGGCGAGGTGCGAATGCACGTAGCAACTGCCGCAGACGATAGTCCCGCTGGAATATGGGACCCGGATATATGCCGGTTTGCAATTCCACGTCGTCGCAGAGGCGAGATAGCGTCCCCTGTAGTTCCGCAATCTTACGTGACAGCGCGCGTAGTCGGTGGATCTCACGATGCAAATCGGGCAGTCGACCTCCCGGATTGTGTCTCGCTACTTTGTGCGTGAGTATCTGCAGTTCCTTTGCGACCTTGTCGCCCGAATGCTGCAACTGATCATGCCTCCGCGTCGCCCAATGAGAGACAATCGCATTTTCGGGCAGCGGGACATTGCGTCTGGACCGAGGCCCCAGCTCGAAGAAAGGATCGCGGCGTATCGAGTATGCGAAGCGGAGTTCATCATCGACGAATTTGACGAGCTCGCTCGCCGCAACATGCCCGCCGCTGGTGCCAAGACGGCTCCAGGATCGATCCGTACGCTCCGTGATCACATCCCAAGTAGCGGATACGCCGAGTTCGGATTCTATATCCTCAATCATAGCGATTACGTCGCGGTAGCTGAGTAGCAGCGTCGGAACGACGTAGCAGCGCAACACCGTATCTTTGGGAATCTTTAAAGATAGCGTGACCTCGCCAAACCGGCGGTTGCGCCCTATTTCTTTTTCGAAACTCCAGCGCTGCCAGCTCCGTCCTTCCGGGGCCACGTCGGTCAGTTGTTCGAGTTTGGTGTGTTTATCGGTCGACTGTGCGTTAAATCCTCTGACAAGAATATCGAGATACGGGCAATCGTCACGTATGATGTACCACGTGGACGGCTTCCACTCGTACTGCGCGGGTATGCCGTCCTCGCCTTTGACGCGTACGGCTTCGATCTCGGAGTTCGCTAGTGCCATGGAGAAACAAACCCGAGGCGGGACTGTTGGCGCGCCAACTTCAGACGCCGACGCGTTCGCTGTAGTTCCTCCATTCCATCGACGGCCTTGTCCAGAGCGTCGAGAGCGGGCTGTATCTGGTCGAAAGCGCCCGACAGCTTCACTAAGATGCGACTCGCCAGAACACGATCGACCAGATCATCTCGGCTGAGAAGGTCCTTACCCTGAAGATCCAATCTGTGATGAAGCCCTAGCAGCGCCTTGATGTCAGAAAGCGCTCGTCGAGATGGAAGGAGGTCGTGACGAAGATCGTTATCGACGACCGCAACGTGCAAAGCCTTCAGGATGTTAGCGATGCGTTCGTCCGTACTCGCTCCATCGACCGATGCGACCGGAAGCCCAGGTAAAGGTTGAATTGAACTAAGGTCCGGCAGCCCGACAGGTTTGTCGATATCCCACGGGACTTGAGTGAGTTCAAGGAGGAAGCAGCGATCGATCACTTTCGGTGATGGCGGGCGCGAAAAGTCGTCGATGTTCATCGTCCCGAGCACCCGACACGGCGCGATCCTGATGCCTGGTTCGATCGTGCCTCCGCCGCTATCCAAAGCGTGGAACATCCGTGACAGATAGTATTCCGGACGAGTGAGGTTGAATTCATCGAACAAGACAACATGCGATCGGGCTTGATCTTCAATCAGATGGCGCAGCAGGCCTTTCTCGTCGAAGAGGAAGCTATCGTTGTCCCAATGCGCTTGTACCGCAACTTCGTGAAACGTCTTGCCGGGCTCCATGCCGAGAATGCGGGCTATCGCCCGCACGAGAGTAGACTTTCCACAGCCGGGCGGCCCTGCGAGAAGCACAATAGGTCGCACCGCGAGCGCAAGGAGCGTGACGACGATATCGTCGAACCAATAGTGCGGCGCGGGGACTTTCACGGCGTTTCTGAGCGATTCGAGAGCGTGCGAAAACTGCGAGTCCGAGATCCGTGCGCCCCAATTGAAGCTATCATCCCGCCTCGGATCGATCGAACCGATGGGCGCGGGGCTTGTGGGTTGCTCCGGCTCCTTCGACGCGCTGCCGCCTGCGAAGCTGCCTCCCAGCTCGCTTTGTGTATCAGCCAACCTTTCGCCGTCGACGGCGGCGCGTGAAGCAGATGTATCATAAGAGGCTTCGGCGTCGGACGAAGGTTCGACTAATCCAGAGACTAATCTCGGACCTTCGCCTACGTCGACCACGACGCGGCCTTCCTCGGACGACGACCCGAGGTCCGGTATCAGTTGCTCATCATCCAATCCTTCCCGCACCAAGCGTTCGAGTTCTTCCGCAGAAACCCAACCGCGATCAGCGGTCAAGGCGACGATCTTTGACATGCCGAGGTCGAGAACTACATCCTCCGCTTCATCGACCGCCAATGCACCCGGCTGCAAGTCACCGTCGAAGGGGTTTAAGGCCGCCTCTTCACGCTTGCGGAGAGTGTTCGCGTCAATCCATAGTGTAGATTTGGTGTCTAGCACCTGATCAGAAAGGACCGACGCTCGTTGTTTGATGGGATCCCAGTGGATACTCATCTTTCCTGGAGACTGCCAGACCTCCAATGCCTTAAACTTGCGCCCCTTGCGCGCCGCAACGCCTGCTGCACCGCCGGGGACTAGCCGCATCTTCGGATGTGATCCTCTCGCCAGTAACGGCAAGTCTTCGATAGGCCGTGTCCCGCCGTCATCAATGAACGGGTCGTTTGGATCCAGGACCGTTACCTGATGCTCAAGCTCGGCGGGCTGTTTGATGCCGAGGAGCAGAGGGTACGGGAGCGTCGATTCCAAGGCTGGCTTGAGGACGTCGCCGCCCAGACCGTCCGGCTCGCGGAGCCTGGGAGGGGCGTAGTTATGGAGAATGTGGGCTAGTCCGCCGGCCGCGGCGGCTATTGCGAACGAGGTGCCGACGCGAAGCACTTTTGGTCGATATCTTCCGGGAAAAAATGCAGAGAGCATTGCTTCTTCGAACCCCGGAAGGAGACTCGTCCCTCCGGCAAGAAGAATGCTGTCAATGAGCCGATAGGCCTCGGCTGAGCTGCTCACCTCACGTTCGCTCAAGCGGGCTTCGCTCTTCCTCCTCGCGTCTTCTGTTTTTGTCTGGTTGTCGAATAGCCGCTCGCACAACTTTTCGAACAACGGCCGAAGCGATTCCGCGAGAATCTTGGAGACAGACTGCAACGTTGTCTGGGTGATGATAATCGGCTTTCCTGCCGATGGTATTTCGACGGGCGTATCCATTCCCGTCTGGCTCGCGCTGACCTTCGCCTTCTCTATCGCTCTAAGAACGCGATCACGGTTCTCGCGATCCCTGTCCATTAGTGATTCCGAGACGCCCAACACTTGTGCGAGATGGGAGTCGACCCAACGCCCGGCATGAGCGACGCTGTCACCCCGCAGTGCGCGGATACGCTGGTCGCGTTGGGCACCTGTCGTATCGATCTCGACGATGGTTTGATCTCGGCGACTGAGCACCAACGTCATGTTCGCCGTCGAAGCGCCTACGTCGACTACGAGAATGACGTTGTTTGCGCCGGTCTCGAGCTTAAGAGTGCGCTTCAAGAGACGAAAATACTCCGCCACCATTTCAGGTTCCGGAATGATCGTGACGCCCGGTAACGCTGCCTCCACAGCATCTTTGTATCGGGTGCGCGTCTTCTCATCGCTGATCGAAGGCATCAACGCGTACTTCCGGCGCTGTCGATAGTCCGCAGGCAGCTTCTCAAGGATCTTCCGGAGATATTCGCGGAAGACCTCATCGCGGTCCAATTCCCTAAAAGGTGTGAGCGGATTGTTGGTGTCGTAGAACATCTGCCGCACCGCTCTGTTGCCGTGCAGCATCCAATCCTTGATGTCGTCTATCTGAAAGACCCACTCCGCATCCTTGGGACGCTCTAGTTCAAGGGTCCAGAGCTTGCGATCACTGACCTTTGGATCGGCGACGATGAAAATGTCGAAGGACGAAACGGCTGCGCGTCGTTCTGCAGCAGAAACTTGAACGCACTTTCCGTCATACTATGATTTTACCTTGTGGGTTACCCCGGCACGGAAATGCGAACTCGGGCGGGCAGTGTGATGGCCGTTTTCAATACTCTTACAACCATGGCGTGTTCGTGCAGTATAAGCAATTGAATTGGCCAAGGCAGAGGTGCGACATTAGTCGGAGGCCCTGCGGGATTTGTCACTACACCTAGCTGCCCCGTCGGGCAAAACACCCACCACCCCGTCAACCCCCTTCTCGTAAAAATATTCCACTTTACCGAAATTCGGAAATGCCGTATGTGTCGCCCATCCCGGCTCATCCTTGAGGGGCGATCTTGTGTCGTCACGTTTCGCGAGTCGGGCTTGCGGTGGACGCGGCAGCGTCGGGTGCGAGGCCAAGGGCAGGGCGGATTGCTCTCCGTGAGCCCAAGACTTCGTGCCAGATGAGCGGCGCTGTCAGGTTCGTCTCGCCTGTAAGTTTCCGGCTCCGTCGACAGGGCTGGAAAAACTGCGGCGAAATGGCGGGCCGTGCGTACGGCAAAACCGTGTGGTCCTGGCCGTCGTTGCTACGGTCAAGCTCTTACGGATGCGGCAGTCGCGTCAACCGGCGCGGTGCCGGCGACTTTCGCGAGAGCGAGGGAGGCCAGCAGGAACTCGGCTCCCGGGAGAGCACGGCATAAGCCGTCCAACCACTGCGCAGGGAAGGCCGAGTGATTGGCTACACCTGTATGCTGCTGTGCGGTTCTTCCTGCGTGTGCTTTTCGCGCAGCGGACCGCGGGTGCCGGCCGGCACCCGGCCTTCCCTGCGCCCTCTTGGCTAACGAGGGTCGAGCGACGAAGCAAAGCTCGGGCGACATGCGCCGCGAGGACGGGAAGGCGTGTCCGCTGTTTGACAGGTCACGCATCCTGCGGCGCGGCTGCGCCGGCGATGCGTCGCCGGGCCGGCAGGAAAAGCCCCGCAATCGCGCCGGCCAACGACAGCGTTGCGGCGAGGCTCATCGCCGCAGCAAATCCGCTCTCGAAATGCGCGGCCGAGTAGGCCCCGCCGTTGGCCGAGAAGGTCGCCACCAGCGCAGCGATGCCGAACATGCCGCCGAGGAAGCGGCCCATGTTGAAGACGCCGGACGCCTTGCCCATCTCGGCCACCGTGACCGAACTCAGGATGGCGTTCTGCGCCGCCGGCATCGCCATCGAGACGCCAACGCCGGCCAGCACCAGCGGCGCGACCAGGGCGGAGTAGGGAAGCGCGGGATTCACGATCTCGGCGATCCAGCCAAGGCCGATCGCCTGCATCAGCAATCCCGTCACCACCAGCGGCCGCTCGCCGAACCTGTTGACGACCGCGCCGGCGATCGGCGCGGTGACGAACAGCGTCGCTGTCCAGGGCAGCAGGCGAAGTCCGGCGCCGAAGGCATCGAAGCCCAGCGTGGTCTGCAGGAACTGCGGCAGCAGGAACACCACGCCATACATCGCGGCGTAGAACAGGACGCTTGCCGACATGCCGGAGGCGAGGGCACGCGATGCAAACAGCCGCATCGGCACCATCGGCGCGGCCGCGCGCAATTCCCACAGCACGAAGCCGGCCGCGAACACCAGGCCCGACATCAGCGCGCCCATGACCTCGGCGCTCGCCCACCCCACAGCGTTGCCGCGCAACAGGCTCCAGACCAGTGCCAGCGCCGCAAGCGCCACGAGCGCTAGTCCGGGGATGTCCAATGCGGCGGCCGGTCCGAAGCTTTCGCGCAACCGTGCCAGCACCAGGGCGATCGCGATCAGGCCGATCGGCAGGTTGATCCAGAACACCCAGCGCCAGCCGAGGTGCTCGGTGATGAAGCCGCCGATGGCGGGGCCGATGATCAGCGCGCATCCGGTGATGCTGCTGAAAATGCCGAGCGCGCGGGCGCGCTCCTGCCGGCCGAACGTGCCGCTCAGGATCGCCATTGCGAGCGGCATCACCAGCGCGGCGCCGGCGCCTTGCAACGCGCGGGCGGCGATCAGCGCGGTGGCGTTGCCCGCGAGTGCGCAGGCCGCCGATGCAACGACGAACAGCGCGATCCCGGCCGCGAACATGCGGCGGCGCCCGAAGCGGTCGCCGAGTGCGGCGCCGGTCAGGAGCAGCACGGCGAAGGTCAGGTTGAAGGCGTTGACGGTCCATTGCAGCGTCTCGACCGGGCTGCCGAATTCGGCGCGGATGGCTGCGAATGCCGTCGTGATGACCATGGCGTCCAGCGCCATCATGAAGGATGCCAGCGCGGTGACGCCAAGCACCCAGTTCCGCTCGGCGCGATTGGTCGGGGTCTGCATCGCCCTCTCTCCGTGTCTCGCGCCACCCTGTCGCGGCGCGTTCTGCGGGCTAGACGAGGCCGGAGGGGCAAAGGATGCGCCCGGAAATAATTTTTCTCGGGCCGCATCCTTCGGCTGCCGGCAAACGTCCTAGGGGTGAGGCGGCCGCGAGCCAGGTCGCGACATGAAAAAAGGAGCGCGCGATGAGAAGGACGTTGATCAGGTACAAGACCAAGCCGGAACTGGCCGACCGGAACGCCGAGCTGGTTGCGGCGGTGTTTGCGGAATTGAAGGCGGAGAGCCCAGACGGCGTGCGCTATCTGACGCTGCGGCTGGAGGACGACACCTTCATCCATTTTGTCGAGGCCGCGGCCGAGGATGGCTCGAGCCCGATCCCGAAGCTTAGGGCGTTTCAGGCGTTCCAGGACGGCATCCGCGACCGCTGCGCGGAGCCGCCGCTGGTTCGTGACGTGAGGATCGTCGGCAACTATCGTATGCTGGACGAGTCCTGAGCAGGCGAGGCGGAGGAACAATGGCGCCACACCCCCTGGCCACCATCGATATCGAGGCCGTGCTGGCGGGGATGCGGCCGAAGCTGCATCGCTACTGCGCGCGCATGGTCGGCTCGGTCATCGACGGTGAGGACGTGCTGCAGGACGCGCTGATCAAGGCGATGGAAGCGCTGCAATCGGTCACGCCCGCCGTCAATCCGGAGGGCTGGCTGTTTCGCATCGCGCACAACACCGCGCTGGATTTCCTGCGCCGCCGCAACCGGCAGGAGGCGCTGCATTCGGCTGAGGAGGTGGAGATGATTGCCGACCAGCTCGATGATTTGGAAAGCCGCCAGATCGCTGCCACCAGCCTGCGCACCTTCATGCGGTTGCCGGTGGCGCAGCGCTCCAGCGTGATCCTGATGGACGTGCTCGGCTGCTCGCTGGCCGAGGTCTGCGACATCATGGATCTCAGCCTGCCGGCGGTGAAGGCCGCGCTGCATCGCGGGCGCACGCAGCTGCGTGAGTTCGCCGGGCAGCCCGACGACGTGCCACAGGCGAACCTGTCGGAAGCCGACCGCACGCGGCTCAACGCCTATGTCGGCCATTTCAACGCTCGCGACTTCGACGCCATCCGCGAAATGATCGCCGATGACGTCAGGCTCGAGCTCGTCAACCGCACCAGGTTGAAAGGCAAGGCCGAGGTGTCGCGCTATTTCGGCAATTATTCGAAGGTCAGCGACTGGCACCTGGTGACGGGGCAGGTCGACGGACGTCCCGCGATCCTGGTGTTCGATCCCAATGAGCCGAACGGGCGGCCGAAATACTTCATGCTGCTGAACTGGTCCGCCGACAAGCTCGCCATCATCAGGGATTTTCGTCACGCGGCGTACGTCATCGATGCCGCCGAGTGCGTGGTGGATCGAGGGTGAGTGGATGAGCGTACGCAGCGACCCTTCGCCGTACTTGAACGGAAAGAAAGTCGCATTCACCCTCGTCCGGAGAGCAATGATGCGGTTGAGACAGCGCGCGCGTGAAGCCAGCTTCTCACCTCAACTCCGATACCAACTCCCCAGATTCCACGTCGTGACGTCCCAGCCCGAGATGTCGGTCATGAGGCTGTTGACGGCGCCGCCGACGATGTTGCGCGAGAGCAGCGGCACGAGCACGTTGGCTTCGCAGAAGATCTCGTTGACCTTGATCAGCTGCGCGGCGCGCTTGACCGGATCGAGCTCGCTTTGTGCGGCCTTGTAGGCCTTGTCGGCCTCGGGATCGGACCAGCGCGAGACGTTGCGGCCGAGCCATTTGTTCTCCTTGGACGAAATCTCCCAGGAGACGCACTGGTTCAGGAAGCGCTCGGGATCGGGCTGCGGCTGCGTCGTGTTGTACATCTCCATGTCGCAATAGAGCTTCGAATAGGTGTCGGGGTTGCCGACATCGGACGAGAAGAACACCGATGCCGTGACCGACTTGATCTCGATGTCGATCCCGGCCTTCTGGCAGGCCTGCTTGATGATGGCCTGCGTCTTCTGCCGCGGGGCGTTGATCGAGGTCTGGAAGACGTATTTGAGCTTCTTGCCGTCCTTCTCGCGAATGCCGTCAGCGCCCATCTTCCAGCCGGCCTCGTCGAGGATCTTGTTCGCCTTGTCGACGTTGAACTCGTATTTCAGCTTGCTCGACTTGAACTGGCTGGGCTGGTTGACGAAGCTCGCCGTCGCGACGGCGGCGCGGCCGTAGATGAATTTCTGGATTGCCTCGCGATCGACCAGCAGGTTGAACGCCCGGCGAACGGCCGGATCGGACAGCGTTGGGTGCCTGGTCTTGGCGTTCGAACGCTCGCCGTCGACCTCGGTCCACGGGTCCGTCGTGTTGAGGACGATGAACTCGACGCCGCCGGAGAGCGTGAACTCCACCTTGCCTTTGCCGCTGGCCTCCATGCGCTTGAGGACTTCGTCCTCCACCAGCAGGTTCCAGGCATAGTCGTATTCGCCGGTCTGCAGCACGGCGCGCGCGGCAGAGACCGCATCGCCGCCGCCCTTGACCTCGAGCGTGTCGAAATGCGGCTGGTTCCTGACGTGATAGTCGGGGTTGCGCTCGGCCAGGATCAAATCGCCCGGCTTGAACTCGACGAATTTGTACGGGCCGGTGCCGACCGGCTTCAGATTGCCCGGTGCGTCGCGCGACTTCGCGCCGGCATAGTCGCCGAAATGATGTTTCGGCAGGATCTGGCCGACCGCGCCGACGAAGGGGTCGGCCCAGAACGGGGTCGGAGCCTTGAAGATCACCTTGACGGTGTGGTCGTCGATCTTCTCGACCTTGATGTTCTGGTAGGAGCCCGTGGTGTACGCCGCGGTCGCGAGGTCCGCGGCATATTGCCAGGTGAAGACGACGTCGTCGGCGGTGAAGGGCTTGCCGTCATGCCACCTGACGCCCTGCTTCAGCTTCCAGGTCACGCTGGTGCCATCCGGCGAGAGGCCGCCGTTCGCCTTGGTCGGAACCTCCGCAGCGAGGCAGGGGATGAGGTTGCCCTCCCTGTCCCAGCCGGCGAGCGGCTCGAAGAAGATGCGCGAGGCGACCTGGTCCTTGGTGCCGAGCGCGAAATGCGGATTGAGCAAGGTGGGGGCCTGCCAGATCAGGATCTTCAGCGGACCGCCGCCGCCGGCCTTGGTCGGCTTGTATGGCAAGGTGGCATCCGCCATCGCCACGTCGTTCCAGAGCAGGATCTGGCTTGCAGCGGGCGCCGCGATCCCGACCGCGGCCATTGTCCGGATGAACGAGCGCCGCGACAGCGTGCCGTCCTTCACCTCCGCGATGGCCTTGCGGATTTCGTTCTCGTTCATCGGATGAGCTCCACCTTCGCGCAGAAAAGTCGTCACCGGCGACCCATCATGTTGCATCGCGGGCAAGGCGGCAATGCCGACAAGGCGGGGAACCCCTGCGGCGAAATGGCGAAGGTGTGTACGGCGCGGTCGTGCCGTCGCGACGATGCATCGAGCCCAGCCGGGCGGGGCATCGTCAATTCGCCTCTCTAGTCGCTCCGCACATAGCGCCAGAGCAGGTCGGCGACTTCGAGCCGGCGCTGTGCCTTCGCCTTCTGCGAGGACATGTCGGTTGCGAATTGCGCCTCGAACGTGTGCCGGTTCGCGACCGAGAAGAAGCAGAGCGCGTTCAGCGACATGTGCAGTTCGACCGGATCGATGCCGGGTCTGATCGCGCCGGCGCGAACGCCCCGGTCCAGCACCGCGGCGATCTGGCTGACGATCGGCCGCGTCATCTCCTTCAACTTCTTGCTGCCCCGGATGTGCCGGCCGCGATGGATGTTCTCGATCGTGACCAGCCGGACATATTCCGGGTTGGCCTGGTCGAAATCGAAGGTGAACTCGGCCAGCCTGCGAATCGCGGCCTCCGGCGCGAGCGCTTCGAGGTGAAGATCCTGCTCGGCGACGCGCATCTTGGCGTAGGCCATCTCGAGCACGGCCGTGAACAGCTCTTCCTTGGATTTGAAGTAGTAGAAAATCAGCCGCTTGGTGATGTTGGCGCGTGCGGCGATGGCATCGGTATTGCCGCCGGCGAGGCCGTTCTCGGCGAATTCCGCGAACGCGATCTCCAGGATCTCGCGCTTGGTGCGCTCCCGGTCGCGCCGCCGCACCGGCGGCTGCTTCGCGTCCTCCGCGACGGGCTTTTCCTTGGGTCTCATCCGGCGGTTCGGTCCTTTGCATCCGGCCAGGCCTGCTTGCCCCACCCTCCATAGCGCAATCGGCGGTCCTTGACATCAATTATCCCATAGGTTAATTCTAATTAACCTATGGATTAATTATCTATGACGGATCTCGGCCTTGCTCATCTGACGGCCCTGGACCTTGCGCCTGTCGCGCTTGTGGCCGAGGCCGCGCGTGCCGGCTTCAGCTTCATCGGCCTGCGCGCGATCCCTGCGACTGCCGGCGGACCTGCCTATCCGACGCGGATGGGAACGGACGCGCACCGCGAGCTCAAACGGTCTCTCGCCGGCGAGGGAGTGCGACTGAACGAGATCGAGTTCGTTCAGCTCACGCCTCGCATCGACATTCCGGCGCTCGCGGGCCTGTTCGAAGCCGCAGCCGATCTCGGCGCGGTGGCGGTCACGGCATCGGGGGATGACGACGATCCGGTCCGCCTCACCGCGCATTTCGCTGATCTCTGCGACCTCGCGCAGCAATTCGGCCTGCGTGTCGACCTGGAGTTCATGCGCTGGCGCGCGATTGGCTCGCTGCCGCAGGCCGCGGCGATCGTGCGTGGCGCGGGCAAGGCCAACGGCACCATTCTCGTCGATGCGCTGCATCTCCATCGTTGCGGCGGCAAGCCGGGCGACTTGATCTCGATTCCCGCGCACTATTTGCGCGCCGCGCAGATCTGCGACGTCGTCGCGGATATGCCTGCGAGCGATGCCGCCATCATCGCTGAAGCGCGCGAAGGCCGGTTGCCGCCGGGCGAAGGCGCCTTGCCGCTCGGCGAGCTCCTCGAAGCGCTTCCGGTGGACGCGAGCCTCAGCGTCGAGATGCCGTTGCCGGCCTTGGCGGTGCGGCCCCGGCTCGCCACCGCGTTCGACGCCACGAGGCGCCTGCTCGAGCATCGGCCACGGGGAGCGTGGCGGCCAGACCATCGCCGCGAAGCCGGCGGCCCAATCCAGATACGGACGACGTGAGATGAAGAACATCACCATAGGCGTCATCGGCGCGGGGCTGATCGGGCGCAAGCACCTCGCCAAGCTGGCCGGACGTGGGGACTATGACCTCGTCGGCATCGCGGACGTGAACTCCGATCGGATCGCAGCCGATTATCCCGGGACCCCTGTCTTCGCCGACTACCGGAAACTGCTCGACGAGGCGCGGCCGGAGGCCGTGATCATCGCCTCACCCAACCAGCTTCATGCCGAGCAGGGCATCGCATGCGCCAGGCGCGGGATTCACATCCTGATCGAGAAGCCGGTCACGGACACGGTGGAGACCGCGGCAAGCCTGATTGCCGAGGTGCGCAAGGCCGGCATCCAGTCGCTGGTCGGGCATCACCGCCGCCACCATCAGCAGGTCAGGACGCTGAAGGCGACTTTGGGAGACAAGCGCATCGGCGATGTCGTCGGGGTGTCGGCGATCTGGGCCACCCACAAGCCGGCGGCCTATTTCGAGATCGCGCCATGGCGCTCGCAGGCTGGCGGCGGACCGATCCTGATCAACCTCATCCACGAAATCGACTTCCTGCGCTTCACCGTGGGCGAGATCGTCGCCGTGGAAGCGATTGCGTCGAACCGCCAGCGCAGCTTTGCGGTCGAGGATACCGCCGCGGCGCTGATCGAATTCGACAGCGGCGCGCTCGGCACGTTTTTCATCAGCGACAGCGCCGTCTCGCCCTGGACCTCCGAGCAGGGGCTCGGCGAGGCCCCCGAATTCCCGTTCAGCGGCGAGAGCAGCTATCGCTTCCTCGGCCGAACCGGGTCGATCGAATTTCCGGCGCTCGTGCAATGGTCGCAGGCCGGCGGCGCGCAGGACTGGAACAAGCCGATCCAGGCCCAGCGCATCCATGCCTCCTCGGTTGACCCCTACGTCGCCCAGCTCGACCATTTCCGCGACATCATTCGCGGCAACGCGCGGTCATTGCAGCCGGTCGAGGACGGCGCGCGCAGCCTGATCGCGACCCTGGCGGTCGCCGAGGCCGCCGCCGGTGGACGACGCGTCGACCTGCGCCATCGCTACGAAACGCTCGCAAGTCCGGTCGTGCCGGCAACGTCAGACCAGCAAAGGGCTTCCTGAGCGCAAACACATTCACCGCCGCTCGGCGGACCAGGATGGGCAGAGCCGCGGCGCGATCTCAACGACGCCGGCAAAAGGGCCGGCCCGGAGGGAGGGAACGAGGTGAACTACACGTTCGACTTTAGCCCCGTGCTGGACGGACTTCCGGACCTGCTGTGGGGCTGTGCCGGCACGCTGGAGCTTGCGCTGTCCGGCATGGTGCTGGCGCTTGCAATCGGGATCGGCGGCGTCGTGCTGCGCGAATCCCGCGTCTTCGCGCTGCGCTGGCTCGTCATCGCCTTTGTCGAGGCGATCCGCAACACGCCGTTCCTCGGGCAGATCTATTTCATCTTCTTCGCGCTGCCGCTGGTCGGCGTTCGCCTCGATCCGACACTAACCGCGATCATCGCGCTCGGTGTCAACGGCGGGGCCTATGCGATCGAGATCATCCGCGGTGGCGTGCAGTCGATCAACAAGGGGCAGGTGGAAGCCGGTCTCGCGCTCAGCCTGAGCCGGGCGCAGGTGTTCCGCCTGATCGTGCTGAAGCCGGCGCTGCGCGCGATCTATCCGTCGCTGACCAGTCAGTTCATCATGCTGACGCTGACGACCAGCATCGCGTCTGCGATCTCGGCCTATGAACTGACCTCGGTCGGGCAGACGATCGAGACCAACACTTTCCGCAGTTTCGAGGTCTATGGCGTCGTCACGCTGCTCTATTTCGTCATGTCGTGGATGCTGATGCAGATGTTCGCGCTGATCAACGCGCGCTACTTCAGCTACCCCGTGAAGTGAGGGGCCATGGACCGGAATCAGTTCCTGTTCCTCCTTGGCGGCCTCAAATGGACGCTGGCGCTCTCCGCGATCGGCTTTGTGGTCGGCTCGGTCGCCGGCCTCGGCGTGGCGCTGGCGCGAACGTCGGGCAGACGGGCGCTGGAGCGCTGCGCCGCCGGCTACATCGCCTTGTTCCAGGGCACGCCGCTCCTGATGCAATTGTTCGTGGTCTATTACGGGCTGGCGCTGGCGGGCCTCAAGCTCGATGCCTGGGTTTCGGTCTCCATCGGCTTCACACTGCATTCCGGCGCGTTCCTCGGCGAGATCTGGCGCGGCGCGATCGAGGCGGTGCCGAAAGGCCAGGTCGAGGCCGCCAAGGCGCTGAGCCTCAACTACGTCTCGCGGATGCGGGATGTCGTCCTGCCGCAGGCGATCCGTATCTCGCTGCCGGCGACGATCGGATTTCTGGTCCAGCTGATCAAGGGAACGTCGCTCGCAGCGATCATCGGCTTCACCGAATTGATGCGGGCAGGGACCATCGTGTCCAACCAGAACTTCAAGCCGCTGCTCGTCCTCGGCTTGGTGTGCGTCCTCCATTTCGCCATCTGCTGGCCGCTGTCGCTCGTTGGCGCGCAGCTCGAACGCCGGATGGCCGTCGCCGCGCGATGACGAGGGCAACAACAGACAACAGGACGAGGACAGAGGAGGGAAGGATGACCAAAGCAAGGACCACAGCACTCAACCGGCGTCGTCTGCTGGCGCTCGGAGCGGCGACGATCGCCGCGCCATTCGTGCTGGCGCGCGCCGCCTATGCGGTGACGCCGTCGGAGATCAAGGCAAGGGGCAAGGTTCTGATCGGCATCCAGGGCGATAATCCGCCCTGGGGATTTGTCGATGCGACGGGAAAGCAGGATGGATACGATGCGGAGATTTCGGCGCTGTTCGCCAAGGAGCTCGGTGTGCCCGCCGAGTTCACGCAATTGGCGGTCGCCAATCGTATCCCGGCCCTGACCTCCGGTCGTGTCGATATCCTGTTCGCGACCATGGCCATGTTGCCGGAGCGGGCCAAGGCCGTGCAGTTCTCAAAACCCTATGGCGCGAACATCATCACCTTCATCGCGCCGAAGGAGTTCGAGATCAAATCTCCGGCCGACATGGGCAAATACGTCATCGGCGTTGCGCGCGGCAGCGTGCAGGACAGCGACGTGACCAAGGCCGCGCCGTCGGGCACGACCATTCGCCGCTTCGATGGCGACGCGCCGACCATGCAGGCCCTGCTGTCCGGTCAGGTCCAGGCGGTCGGTGGCAACATCTTCTACGTTCCGCGCCTCGATGAATCGAAACCCGGCTATTACGAGAACAAGCTCGAATTCACGAAACTCTACAACGGCGCCTGCACCCGGCTCGGAGAGAAGGAGATCAACGCCTTCGCCAAGGACTTCATTGAGAAGATCAGGGCCAATGGCGAGCTGGCGAAGATCTATCAGAAGTGGATGAATAATCCGCTGCCGGCTTTCCCCGACACCATTCCCGGTATTCCCTTCAACGTCAGCTAGGCACGGAGAGAGCGCCATGCCGGGTGTAGCCGCGATCGAAACTGCCCCAGAACCGATGATCGCCATGCGCGACGTCTGCAAATGGTACGGCACCTACCAGGACCTGACCGAGATCAGCCTGACGGTCCGCCCGGGCGAGAAAATCGTTCTGTGCGGGCCGTCCGGTTCGGGCAAGTCCACCCTCATCCGCTGCATCAATGCGCTGGAAGCGTACCAGCGCGGCGAAGTCGTCGTCGCCGGCACGCGGCTGAACGACGCTGCCGGCTCGGTCGATGCCGTGCGTCGTGAGGTCGGGATGGTGTTCCAGCAATTCAACCTGTTTCCGCACATGACCGTGCTGGAGAACTGCATGCTGGCGCCGATGCGCTCCCGGGGTGTGCCGCGGGCGAAAGCTGAAGAGACCGCGCGCCGTCTGCTCGATCGGGTCAGAATAGGGAACCAGGCCGAGAAATATCCGGCCCAGTTGTCGGGCGGCCAGCAACAGCGCGTCGCGATCGCGCGCGCTCTGCATGGAGCCGAAGGTGATGCTGTTCGACGAGCCGACCTCCGCGCTCGACCCCGAAATGGTCAAGGAGGTCCTCGACACCATGATCGGGCTCGCGACGGATGGTATGACCATGATCTGCGTCACCCATGAAATGGGGTTTGCGCGGCAGGTCGCCGATCGCGTGATCTTCATGGCCGATGGCAGGATCGTGGAGGAGGCCGAGCCGGAAAGCTTCTTCAGGAATCCGAAGCACGATCGCACCAGGAAGTTTCTGGGAGAGATCCTGGCGGCGCATTGAGTCGGGGATGGGTCCGATGGTCGCCTGCACGCCACCCAGGCGCTCGACGCGAACTGCCGTCGCTATGTCGCGATCGCCGATCGTGGAGACGCGCGTTCCCGGGTGACCGGCTGTGTCCCCCGAACATGGCCCCGCTCTTGCCGGCGAGTATGATGGATTGGTATGAACATCATACTCGGAGGGGTGACGTGATTCAGTCAGGTGGTGTCGCGAGGCTGGTGTTCGAGCCCGGCGTGCTGTTTGGCGGGCTGATCGCCGCCAACATCGCCGCATGGGCCTTCGCCTTCGCGATGTTCGGCGACCGGCCCGCGGTGATGGCGACCGCACTGCTCGCCTGGGTGTTCGGCCTGCGTCATGCCGTCGATGCCGACCACATCGCCGCGATCGACAATGTCGTGCGCAAGCTGATGCAGGCGGGCGATGCGCCGCGCAGCGTCGGCCTGTATTTCGCGCTCGGCCATTCCACGGTCGTCCTGGCCGCGACCACGCTGCTCGCGCTCGGCGTCGTGAGCCTCGGCGGCGACAGCCTGCTGAAGGAGATCGGCGCCCTGATCGGCACCTCGGTATCGGCGCTGTTCCTGCTGGTGATCGCGGCGATCAATCTCGCCATCTTCGTCGGCCTGTGGCGGATCCTGCGCGAGGTGCGCGAGCAAGGCATTCATGACGCCGCGCAGCTCGAGGCGCTGCTCGCGGCCCGCGGATTCCTGGCGCGCTTGCTCGGCCCGATGTTCCGCCTCGTCACCAAACCCTGGCACATGTATCCGCTTGGCCTGCTGTTCGGGCTCGGCTTCGACACCGCGACCGAGATCGGCCTGCTCGGCATCTCCGCCACCGAAGCCGCGCGCGGCGCCTCGCTCGCGCATGTGCTGGTGTTCCCCGCCCTGTTCGCCGCCGGCATGGCGCTGGTCGACACCGCCGATTCCGCGCTGATGGTGAGCGCCTATCGCTGGGCCTTCGTCGATCCCTATCGCAAGCTCTGGTACAACCTCACGATCACCGGCGCCTCGATTGCGGTCGCGCTGTTCATCGGCGGCATCGAGGCGCTGGGGCTCATCGGCGACCGGCTCGGCCTGTCCGGCGGGCTGTGGTCGCTGGTCGAGGCCGTCAACGACTCGCTCGCCAATTTCGGCTTCGCCGTGATCGCGCTGTTCGCGCTCGCCTGGCTCGTCTCGGTCGTGCTCTATCGCCGTATCGCTCCGGGCGCCCGGCGGCGCATGGTCGATCCTGACGAGCTGAGCAGGGGCGCCGCGCCGGGGTGATCGCACCTGAGTGTGTCGCAACGGCAACAATCGGCGATTTTCCGCGATCCGCGATCAGATCCAAATTCCTCGCGCTCTTGCGAACAACCAACTCGCTCCAACATAGCGTCCGGTAAAGTTCACACGCCAGGGGGCGGGTGAAAGAGACGGCTGTCGAGAGCGAGTGAGCATCATGCGCGGGTTCTTCCGAATCGCATTCGTTCTAACTGCCCTGTGGCTTCCTGCTCATCCGCACGCGTCCCAGGCCCACGCCATCATCGTCTCGTCCTCGCCGGCGACCGGCGCGACAATATCCGGTGACACCGTCGCGATCCGCCTGCACTTCAACAGCCGGATCGATCACGCGCGCTCGAAATTGACGCTGCTGGCACCGGACGGTGCGTCGCGCGCGCTGAGGCCGGCTTCCGATGCGCCCGCCGACGAGCTCAATGCCGATGCGACGCTACTACCGGCGGGGACATGGCACCTGCGCTGGCAGGTTTTGAGCGTCGACGGGCACATCACCCGCGGCGACATTCCGTTCACCGTCCGCTGAAACCACGGCCGTGTACCTGCTCCTCGACATCTTCGGCTATCTGTCGGTGGTCCTGCGGGGCCTGATCCTGATCGCCCAGTCGTTCACCCTCGGCGGTCTCGCGTTTCAGCTGTTGCTGTGGGGGCCGCTGCAGCCGCAGCTCTCCGTCTTTGGCCTCTCGATCGAGGAGCGATGCCGCACGTTCCTGCAGTTCAGCGCCGTCGCATGGGCGCTCCTCACCGTCGCCTCGCTGGCGCTCAACGCGGCCGCGCTGGTCGGGACGCTCCAGGTGCCCTGGAGCGAAGCGGTCACTGCTGATTTTGGCCGTGCTGACCTCGTGATCGCGGCTTGCGCAGTCGGCATCGCCGTCCTGACGAACGGTCCGGCGCACCGGGCGCGGTCGGCCGCGCTTCTCGCCCTGTCGGTGCTGGCGCTCGCGATGCAGACCCGGCTCACGCATGCGGCCAGCCGGCCGGATGTGCGCTGGCCGCTGCTGCTGTCCGACGCAGTTCACATGGCGGGGGCGGCCGCCTGGATCGGCGGTCTGCCCTATTTCCTGATCGCGCTGAACGGCTGCAAGGACGCCGGTGACTGGCGCCTCATTGCGCGCCGCTATTCGTTGATGTCGATGGCGGCGGTCGCGGCGATCGTCTGCGGTGGCCTGGTCATGGCGGCGAACTATATCGGCTCCGTCGCGGCGGTCTACGGCACCGCCTATGGCATCATGACACTGGCGAAGGTCGGGCTGCTCTTGATGCTGCTGATGCTTGGCGCGGGCAATTACTTCCTCGTCGAACGTCTGCGCCGCGACCCCACGACGCCGATCTTTCGCCTGAAGCGTTTCGCCGAGGTCGAGATCGGCATCGGCATCACCGTGATGCTCGCTGCGGCGTCCCTGACGTCATTGCCGCCGGGCGCGGATCTCCCCCATGATCGCCTGGACTGGCATGAGATCGTCGAGCGCGCCACGCCGCAATGGCCGCCGCGCCTGACCAGCCCGGATTACGACAGACTGACCGTCGCGCAGCTCCAGGCGAAGATCACCCTGGCGGACGCCGGGCGCGCGAGCGCGCAATCGGCCTACGTTCCCGGTGAGGGCACGATCCTGCCGCGCAATGCCGAGGATATCGCCTGGTCGGAGTACAACCATCACTGGGCCGGCGTCTTCGTGGTGCTGATCGGGCTCCTGGCGCTGGTCGAGCATTTCCGCTGGGGGCGCTGGGCGCGGCACTGGCCGCTGCTCTTCCTCGCGATGGCGGCCTTCCTGTTCTTCCGCGCCGACGAGCAGGCCTGGCCGCTCGGCCCGGCGGGCTTCTTCGAGTCGCTGCGTGATCCGGAGGTGGCGCAGCATCGCATCTTCGTGTTGCTCATCGCCGTGTTCGGCCTGTTCGAATGGCGTTTGCGGCTGCGCGGCACCAAGGCCGGTCCGTCGGCCTTGGTGTTTCCCCTGACCACGGCGCTCGGTGGCGCCCTGCTGCTCACGCATTCCCATGCGATCACCAACATCAAGGACCAGCTGCTCATCGAGATGAGCCACACCCCGCTTGCGCTCTGCGGCGTCGCCGCCGGCTGGGCTCGCTGGCTCGAACTGCGTCTCGACGGCCGGGTCAGCCGGGCGGCGGCCTTGATCTGGCCGGTCGCCTTCATCCTGGTCGGGCTGATCCTGCTGGATTACCGCGAAGCCTGAACGCGCTATCCGTCGTACTGATCCGGCCCCATCGCCCATGACGTCTGATCATGGCCGAACGCGTAGTTCCGGTTGGTGACGACAGGATTGCGATTGACCATCGGCCGCATGAACATCGGGTGGGTCGCGCTGCGCACCTCGTGCTCGACCGTGAACAGCTTCTTGCCGCTGTCGAGATCGACGATGTCACAGAACCGGTACTGATATTGATTGTCCTCGCGCGAGATCAGGTTGCGCGCGAGCAGCTTGCGATAGGGGCCGGAGAAGTCGGTGATGTACATCTGCACATGGTGCCCGTCATACTCGCCCTGCGGCCGATCGGTCTCGCGGAACAGCAGGTGCTGGTCGCGGCCCGTCTTCACCGCCGCAACCGTGCCGTCGCCATTCCGCATGCCTGAGGGCATGCCCATGATGTCAGGATAGAAGGCGCAAATCGCCGATGCCGTTCCGATCGGCACGTCGAACTCGACATAGGGAATGCCGAGCGAGATGCGGCCGAACCGCGCCGCGTCAGGTTCATAGACACGCATCCGGTTGCCCCATGGGCAGACGGCCTCGACATGGTCATTGTGCTCGGCGAACGTGAATGCCGTCCCCTCGAGCTTCTTCGCGACCGATGCCAATCGCGCCAGCAACGCCTCGCGGCCCTCGATGACGAGGCCGGTATGGCCGCGCAGCACCTGCGGCCTGCCGCTCGGCAGGTGAAACTGGCTCCGTCCGGCGTTGATCCACATGTTGGTGTCCGACACCATCAGATAGGGATCGCGGGTGAGCCCAAGTCCCGTGACGTAGAATAACGTCGCCAGGCGCTGATCCGGGACCTGGATGTTGACGTGCTCGAAATGGATCGCGTTGCCGAGGTCTTCAGCGGATCGATCGAACTGTTGCGGCATGGCTGCGGCTCTGGGTGTGGGACGGACGGGTCATATTAGAGCAGAACGTCGGCCAGTCGAACCGTCGGCCGATCACATCTGCTGATCGGGGCATGCCGTCGGCCACCTTGCCGCGGCAACCATTCCCTGTAATCTGGGCGGAAGACATCAAGGAAAGGGTCAATGGGGGGAGTTCTGGAAGGCGTGCGCGTCCTCGATTTCGGGCGCTATATCGCGGGTCCCTATTGCGCGACCTTGCTGGCCGAATTCGGCGCCGAGGTCATTCGCGTTGAGAAGCGCGACGGCAGCGAGGATCGCTTCGTGGCGCCGGTCGGCGCGGGCGGCGAGGGCGCGCTGTTCCTCCAGGTCAACCGCAACAAGAAGTGCATCACGCTCGATCCGATGAAGCCGGAGGGGCAGGAGGTGATGCGCCGCCTGGTTGCGACCGCGGACGTGGTCGTCGCCAACCTGCCGCCGCAGACCCTGTGCGCGATGAAGCTCGATTACGACTCGCTTCGCGCGATCAAGCCCGACATCATCCTGACGACGGCAACCGCATTCGGCGGGCCGGGGCCCTGGTCCGACCGCGTCGGCTTCGACGGTGTCGGCCAGGTCATGTCGGGCTCGGTGTACATGACCGGCGCCGGCGATCCGCCGTACCGCGCCGCGGTGAACTGGGTCGATTTCGGAACCGCGCTGCACTGCGCGTTCGGCACGCTCGCGGCGCTGATGGAGCGTGCGAAATCCGGGCGCGGGCAGATCGTCGAGGGCGCGCTGCTGGCCACCGCGTTGTCCTTCACCAATGCCACGCTGATCGAACAGGCCGTCATCAACGTCAACCGCGTTCCGACAGGCAATCTCGGCCAGACCGCAGCGCCCGCCGACATCTACCGCACCAAAGACGGCTGGGTGCTGTGCCAGGTCACCGGTCATCCGCTGTTCAAGCGCTGGGCCAGGCTGATGGGCGAGGAGGAGCAGTGGCTGAACGATCCGCGCTTTGCCGACGACATCAGCCGCGGCAACAACGGCCCCGTCATCAGCGAGCGGATGGCGCGCTGGTGCGCCGAGCGCACCACGCAGGAGGCCGTCGACACGCTGGGCAAGGCCATGATTCCGACAGGGCCGGTGCTCAGCCCGCAACAGGCGCTGGATCATCCGCACATTCGTGCCGCCGGCTTCATGCAGGACGTCGATTATCCGGGCTTGCCGAAGCCCGCGCCGGTGGCGCGGGCCGCCGTGCGGCTGTCGGAAACGCCGGGTGACATCGCGAGCCGCCCGCCGACGCTCGGCGAGCATACCGATCGTGTCCTCGCGGAGCTCGGCTATGACGCGGCCGCGATCGCCGCGCTCCGGCAAAGCGGCATCGTCTAGCTGGGTCGGAGAGCGGCCGCAGTTGGGTCGCCGAAGATTTCGAACGCGTCACCGCCCATTCGCAAGCGCCAACGCGGCCTTCACCGCGTTCTCCAGAATTTCCTCCGACAACTGCCTGTCGCTCACGGCCCGCGACAATTGCAGCGCGCCGACCATGGTCGCATAGACCGACATCGCGCGTCGCCGGCGCTCCGCAGCCGAGCCATCCGGCATCTGCGCCGCCATCAGCGCGATGATGTCGGACATCTTTGCGGTGAAGGCTTCACGCGTCGCGTTCGGATGCCGCGCGATCTCGGACGCCAGCGCCGCGGTCGGGCAGCCGGTCCCGGCGTGGTCGCGATGGCGCGGGGAGAGGTAGTCGCGGATCGTAGTCTCCAGCGCGATGCCGTTTTCGAGATTGTCCTTGTGCCGCTGCTCGCGCCGCTCAAGCGCATCCAGCAGCACCGCGCGCACCAGATCCTCCTTGGATTCGAAATGTGTGTAGAAGGCGCCGTTGGTCAGGCCGGCCTCGGACATGATGCCGGCGAGACCGACGGCGGCGATGCCGCTCTCGCGGAACTGCGCCGAGGCGACGTCGATGATGTGCCGCCGCGTCGCGTCCCGGTGTCCCTTGTCGTACCGCGCCAATCGCGCCTCCTTGGGAGCCGATGTCCACCCCGGCCAACGAAATCGTGAGGAGCGGGCTATTGAATTACGATCATAATATTACATTATGGCCGTAATGCAATGGGCGGCCGATTGGCGGCGGTCCGGCAGGCACGCAAGGACCATGGCCATGTCAGTCGAGGATGCCGCCGCCCCAGCCTTGCCCGCCGCGCAAGTCGCGGCCCATGCCGCGGCTCCGCTTCGCCAGGCGGCCGCGCCAGGCGCCGCCGTCACCCCAAGCGCGGCGGAGCAGCGGCGAGCGGCACTGCTGATCGCGCCGATCCTCCCCACGCTGCTCAAGCTGGCTGCGCCGACCGTGACCGTGCTGGTGGCGCAGACCGCGGTGAATATTGCCGAGGCCTATTATGTCGGGTTCCTCGGTACCGACGCGCTGGCGGGCGCCGCGCTGGTATTCCCGATCTTCATGCTGATGACCATGATGTCGAACGGCGGGTTCGGCAGCGGCGTTGCGTCCTCGGTCGCGCGCGCGGTCGGGGCGGGGCGCCGTGATGACGCCGAGGCGGCGCTGTTTCATGCCGTCGTGCTCGCTATCCTCGCCGGCGGTGTGTTCACGCTCGGCGTGACTCTCGGCGGCCCGTGGCTCTACCGGACCCTCGGCGGCCAGGGCGATGCGCTCGCTGCGGCCACCACCTATTCCAACTATCTGTTCGCCGGCGCCATTCCGGTGTGGATCGTCAACCTCCAGGCGGCGGCGCTGCGTGGCTCGGGCAACGTCAAGGTGCCCGCGCTGGTGACGCTGGTCGGCGCAATCGTGACCATCCCGGTCTCGCCGGCGCTGATCTTCGGCCTCGGGCCGATCCCGCGGCTCGGCATCGGCGGCGCCGGCGTCGCCTTCGGCCTCTATTATGGCGCGGCCATGCTGTTCCTGCTGCGCTACATGGCCTTGGGTGCGACAGGCCTGACGCTGCACATCGTGCCGCTGCGCCCAAAAATCTTCGGCGACATGCTGAAGGTCGGCATTCCAACCGCCTTCAATGCGGTGCTGACCAACCTCACCGTCATCCTCGTCACTGGCGCGGTCGGCCTGTTCGGCACCTCCGCGCTCGCCGGCTACGGCATCGCCTCGCGGCTCGATTACATCATGATCCCGCTGCTGTTCGGCATCAGCACGGCGACCCTGACCATGGTCGGCGTCAACATGGGCGCGGGCCAGACCGCGCGGGCGCGCCGGATCGGCTGGATCAGCGGCATCGTGGGCATGGTCATGACCGGGACGATCGGCCTGCTGGTCGCGATCTTCCCGACCGCCTGGCTCAATCTCTTCAGCCACGATGCCGAGGTGGTGAGCGAAGGCATGACCTATTTGCGCATCGTGGCGCCGGCCTATGCCGCGCTCGGTTTCGGCTTCGTCACGTCCTTCGCCGCCCAAGGCACCGGGCGCGCCATGGGGCCGCTCGCCTCCTCGATCGCGCGGATCCTGATCGCGGCCGGCGGCGGCTGGATCGCGGTGGCAAGCTTTGGCGCGGGCATGGCGGGGCTCGCCACCATGGTCGCGGTGGCGCTCGCAGCCTATGCCGCGATCTGCGCCCTGGTCATGCTGTCGCCGTCGACCTGGCGGTCCGAATAGGCGCGGCTCACCTGATGCTGGCAACGCCAACGGCCGGCACCGGCAGCAGTAGCGCGTTGGTCAGCAACTGTAGCGCCGTCGGGCGCCGTGAATTCGTTTTCTGTTTGGCGTCGAATGGAGAAGGTGTGGCCCGCCCAGGCCGCCAATATGGATTTCCATTTTATTGATTTCATCCTGCGGAGAAGCGAATACGGTTCCAATCATTGTCGCAGACCTACGGAGACCAAGATGTCGTTTCGCCTCCCTCTGATCCTCTCGACCGTGCTCGCCGCCTGGTCGGCCACAGCAACAGCCGAGACCATCAAGATCGGCGTGACGCCGGGGCCGCATGCGCAGATCCTCGAGGCGGTGAAGCCGATCGCCGCCAGGCAGGGGCTCGATATCCAGTTGCTCGAGTTCTCCGATTATGTGGTGCCGAACGCTGCGCTCGACGCCGGCGAGATCCAGGCCAATTCGTTCCAGAACCAGCCGTATCTGGACAACCAGAAAGCCGATCGCGGCTACAAGATCGAGGCCGTCGGCCTGACCGTGAACTTCCCGATCGGCGTCTATTCGAAGAAGCACAAGGCCTTCGCCGATATCCCGGAGGGCGGCAAGGTCTCGATCCCGAACGATCCGACCAATGGCGGCCGCGTGCTGCTGCTGCTGCGCGACAAGGGCGTGATCAAGCTGAAGGATGGCACGGGGTTCAAGCCCACGGTGCTCGACATCACCGAGAATCCCAAGAAGCTGAAGTTCATCGAGGTCGACGCCGCGCAGGCGCCGCGCGCGCTCGACGACGTCGACGCAGCCGCGATCAACACCAACTATGCAACCCAGGCGGGCCTCGATCCGGTCAAGGATCCGATCCTGCGCGAGGACCCGAAGGGACCCTATGTCAACCTGATCGCGGTTCGCACCGCCGACAAGGACAAGCCCTGGGTCAAGGTGCTCGTGGACAGCTACCACACGCCTGAGGTGAAGGAGTTCGTCCTGACCAAGTTCAAGGGGGCGGTGCTGCCCAGCTGGTAGGCAGCGGGCGTCGTATCTTCGGCAGGAACGGATGGCTCCGGAGTGGCAGCCCTGCGCGGCGGCTGCTTGCCTCGCGCTGCGGCAGCGGACATCATGCGGGTTGTTGCAACGTTGGGCGCGGTTGGCATGAAACGGTTCGCAAATCTGAAAAGACTGGGCTTCTTCACGCGGCTTCTCGACGAGGCGCCGCCGGCGGACCGCTATCGCTTTGCGGCCGAGCAGATCGTGCGCGCCGAGAAGGCCGGCCTCGATTCCGCGTGGATCGCGCAGCACCATTTTCACGAGCGCGAGGGCGGCCTGCCGTCGCCCTTCACCTTCCTGGGTTATGTCGCCGCGCAGACCTCGCGCATCCGCCTCGGCACCGGCATCGTCACCTTGCCGCTGGAGAATGCGGTGAGGGTGGCGGAGGACGCCGCGGTGCTCGACCTTCTCTGCGACGGCCGGTTCGAGCTCGGCGTCGGCACCGGCGGCAATCCGTCGGCCTTTGCCGCCTTCGGTCTCGACAGCGCCCAGCGCAACGAGATCTTCGCGCGCAATCTCGAGGTCGTCCGCACCGCGCTCGCCGGTAAGCCGCTCACCGGCGGCGACACGCTCTATCCGCAGCGGCCGCAACTGGACGGCCGGATCTGGCAGGCGACATTCTCGGTCGCCGGCGGCGCCCGCGCCGGCAAGGCGGGCGATGGCCTCCTGCTCTCGCGTACCCAGCCGCGGGCCAAGGAGGCGCCGCGCGCAACGCTGGCCGAGATCCAGAACCCGATCATCGACGCCTATCTCGAAGCGCTGCCGCCGGGACGCGAGCCGCGCATCATGGCCTCGCGCAGCGTCTTCGTCGCCGACGACCATCGTGAGGCGATGCGCCTTGCCGACATTGGATTGCGGCGCGCGCTGCCGCAATTCATGAAGGGCGGTCACCTTCCGCCGGGCGAGACGCTGGCGGAGATGATCACCGCGTTCGACACGCATGTCGGCGCCGCCGACGAGGTCATCGCCTCGCTGCGTGGCGACGCGACGCTGGAGCGGGTGACCGACCTGGTCTTCCAGGCGCATTCGGTCGATGCACCGCACCCCTATATCCTGCGCTCGATCGAGCTGGTCGCGGACAAGGTGGCGCCGGCGCTGGGCTGGACCCGGACGGCGGCGCAAGACGTGGCGCTGGCGGGCTAAAGCATGATCCGGAGCCGAAGGGCCGCGTTAGTGCAAAGTCCGCAGCGGTCTTCCGAAAAATCACGCTCAAACAATAGTCGGAATGAACATGATCGCGTTGCACGAGGCTGAATGATGGCGACGAAGGATATCATCGACACGCTCGCCGGGATCGAACCGGGGTCCGCCCTGGACGGCATCCGCGCGAAGCGCGTGCAGGCGCGCGAGAACGCGCAGAAGAGCTATCTGTCGCTGTTCGAGCCGATCGACGCCGGCGATTTTTCGCTTTCCGAGCGCGCCGCGGTCGCGTTCTTCGTGATCGGTCTTCACCGCGAGCCCGTTGTCGCCGCGTTCTACCGGGCAAAGCTCGCGGCGACCGCCGAAGGAGCGCGCCTGGTCGAAGCGATCGAGGTCGAAATCGCGCGCGGCGCGACCTCGGGCCCGTACGGCGCTTTCCCGGCTGGACCGCTGTCGGTCGAGAACACGGCCGGTTTGATCTATCGCGTCAGCGCAGAGCGCAAACCCGACCTCGGTCCTCGGCTCGTTGCGGCGCTTGAGCATGCGCATCTGCTGGTGTTCCGGCCGCGCGATGCCGCGTCCGCCGACATGAAGGCGCTGCTGGCCGCCGGCTGGTCGAATACCGGCATCGTCACCTTCTCCCAGCTCGTTGCGTTCCTGTCGTTCCAGGTGCGCGTCGTCACGGGCCTGCGCGTGCTCGGCGCCTCGCTTGGGCGCACTGCAAACGCCGCGGCTGGCGCGTAAGGAGACCGCAATCATGAGCGCTGCAAACACCGTCAATCCGCCCGTCGTCTTCACCCAGGACGAACTCGGCTGGGTGTCGTGGATCGACCCGCTGCCCGAGGCCGAGTTGACCGAGCGGCACTTCGCCGGTCTGGTCGATCGCGCCCGCGCCAAGTCGGAATATTTCCGCCTCTTGGTGCGCGATCCCGAGGTGCTGGAAGCCCGCACCAAGACCGACAAGGACATCTTCTACAACGTCGCCGATGGCCTGCCGCGCGCCGAGCGCGAGCTCGCAGCCGCCGCGACCTCGCGCTACAACGGCTGCATCTATTGCGCCTCCGTGCATGCGCGATTTGCCAGCACCTATTCCAAGCGCCGCGACGACGTGCAGCGGCTGCTCGACGAAGGCGTCGAGGCCGATCTCGGCGAGCGCTGGAATGCCGTGGTCAAGGCCTCGGTGGCGCTGGCCGCGACGCCGATCGCGTTCGGGCCCGACAATGTCGAGGAGCTGCGCCGCGCCGGTCTCGACGATGCCGAGATCGTCGACGTCATCAACGGCGCCTCGTTCTTCAACTGGGCGAACCGGCTGATGCTGTCGCTCGGTGAGCCCTCGAAATAGGCAATCTCACCGGCATGGAAATTGCTGCTTGTTTCAACATTGAGTGGATGGAGCCGTAGATGAGCAACATCGATCGCCGTACCCTGGTCAAGGGCTCGCTCGCCGCCATGATGGCGGGAGCGGCCTTCTCGCGCAGCGCGTTTGCGCAGTCGTCCGAGCCGATCCTGCTCGGCGTCAGCGGCCCCCTGACCGGGCCGAACGCGCAATATGGCACGCAGTGGAAGCAGGGCTTCGATCTCGCACTCGACGAGATCCAGGCCGCCGGCGGCATCAACGGCCGCAAGCTCGCCTACAGCTTCGAGGACAGCCAGAGCGACCCGCGCCAGTCGGTGGCGATCGCCCAGAAGTTCGTGTCCGATCCCCGGATCGTCATGGAGCTCGGCGATTTCTCCAGCCCGGCCTCGATGGCGGCATCCCCGATCTATCAGCGCGGCGGCCTCGTGCAGTTCGGTTTCACCAATTCGCACCCCGATTTCACCAAGGGTGGCGACTTCATGTGGAGCACGTCGGTGAGCCAGGCCGACGAGCAGCCGCTGCTGGCGGCCTATGCCGTCAAGCGCCTCGGTCTCAAGAAGCTCGCGATACTCCACCTCAACACCGATTGGGGCCGCACCAGCCGCGACTATTTCGTCAAGGCGGCGAAGGAATACGGCGCCGAGATCGCGGTGACCGAGGGCTACATCGCGGAGGAGCGCGACTTCCGCTCCACCCTGGTGCGCGTGCGCGACGCCAGTCCGGACGGGCTGATCCTGATCTCCTACTATTCCGACGGTGCGCTGATCGCGCGCCAGGCCCGCCAGGTCGGGCTGAAGCAGACCATCTGCGCGGCAAGCTCGGTATACTCGCCGAAATTTCTGGAGCTCGGCGGCGAGGCGGTCGAGGACGTCCATCTCGGCACGCGTTATTTCCCCGAGGATCCCAGGCCCGAGGTGAAGAAATTCATCACGGGCTTCAAGGCCAAGTACAACGGGCAGGAGCCCGACGCCTTCAACGCCTATGCCTACGACGCGATGAACATGGCGGCCGCGGTCGTGAGGATCGGCGGCACCGATCGCCGCGCCATCCGCGACGCCTTCGCCAAGGTGAAGGATGTGTCGAGCGTCATTTTCGGCTCGGCGACGTTCGACGTCGAGAGCCGCCGGGTCAAGGGCGCCATGAACGCAGAACTGGTCGTGCGCAAGGGCCAGTTCGCGCTCTGGGACGGCAAGCCGACCTGACCTGACGGCCGGAGCGCGCCGCTCCGGCTGCCTTCCTTCCTACGCGGGGACCAACGTTTGTCTTCCTGGCTCGACTACACGATCAACGGGCTGATCGTCGGCAATGTCTACGCCCTTGTTGCGGTCGGGCTCGCGCTGATCTTCGGCGTCAGCCGGCTGATCAACTTTGCGCAAGGCTCGATCTATCTGGTCGGTGCCTATATCGGCTGGGTCGCGGTGGTGCAGCTGCATACGCCGCTGCCGCTCACCATCATCGTGGTCGCGGTGGCCGCAGCGCTGGTCGGGCTGATCATCGAGCGGTTCGGCCTGCGGCCGCTCCAGAACTCGGTGCGCATCGCGCCGCTGCTCGCGACCATCGGCATCAGCTTCGTGCTCGACCAGCTGGTGATGCTGACGTTCTCGCCGAACCCGCGTGCGCTGCCGAGCCAGTTGCCGGACGTCCGCTTCCAGATCGGCGGCGGCACGATCGGCCCGCTCGATCTGCTCATCGCCGGCGTCGGCATCACCAGCGCGCTGCTGCTGTTCGTGTTCCTGCGCTACAGCAAGCTCGGCTGGGCGGTGCGCGCCACCGCGCAGGACCGCGATGCCGCGATGCAGATGGGCGTCGATGTCAACCGCGTCAATCAGGCGGTGTTCGGCATCGCCGCGGCGCTCGGCGGCGTCTCCGGCATGCTGGTCGGCATGTATTACAACCAGATCGACACCGCGATGAGCCTTCAGGCGACACTCAAGGGCGTCGTCGCCGAAGTCGTCGGCGGCGCCGGCAACGTGCCGGGCGCGGTGATCGGGAGCCTGTTGCTGGGACTGGTCGAAAGCTACGGCGTAGCCGTGTTCGGCACCAGCTACCGCAATCTGTTCGCGTTCCTGCTGCTGGTTGTCGTGCTGGTGTTGCGGCCGAACGGCCTGTTCGCCAGCGCGCGGCAGGCGCCGCCCGAGCCGCTCACCGGGACTTTCATCGCGCCGAGCCGGCCGGTGCGCATTCCGCGCTGGGCGCTGCTGGTGGCGGCCGCTGCCTTTGCGATCCTGCCGCTGTTCCCGGTGTCCTTCTACGTGCTCCAGACCCTGATCAACGCCTGGCTGCTCGGCATGCTCGCGCTCAGCCTCACGCTCGTTGCAGGCACGATCGGGCAGGTCTCGCTTGGACATGCGGCGCTGCTCGCGATCGGCGCCTACACGTCGGCGCTGCTGTCGCTGACCTTCGCCGTTCCCGTCGGCCTCGCCATCATCGGTGGCGGCCTGATGAGCGCTGCGCTCGGCACCGCTCTGATCTCGCCGTCGTTCCGCCTGCGCGGGCACTACGTCTCGATCGCGACGCTCGCCATCGGCGAGATCGTGTCGCTGGTGATCTTGAACTGGGAGAGCGTCACGCGCGGGCCGATCGGCATCTCCGGCATTCCGCCGCTGTCGCTGTTCGGCTACGACCTCGTCAGCCCGTCGTCGGTCTACTGGTTCAGCCTTGCGGTCATGGTCGTTCTGGCGCTGCTCCAGGCGCGCCTGCTCGGCTCGCATCTCGGCCGCAGCTTTCGCGCCATCCGCGACGACGACATCGCCGCGCGCGCCTACGGCCTCAGCCTGAACCGCTACAAATCGCTGGCCTTCATCTTCGGCGGATTTGCGGCGGGTGTCAGCGGCGGCATCGCCGCGCATCTCTATTCCTACATCAACCACGAGACCTTCAACACGCAGCAGTCCATCCTGGCGCTGACGGTCGTGATCCTCGGCGGCCTCGGCAATGTCGTCGGCGCCATCGTCGGATCGGTGGCGCTGGTCGGTCTGCCAGAATTGTTCCGGATCGCGGCGGAGTACCGCATCCTGATCTACGGCATCGTGCTGCTGCTACTGGTGCGGTTCAGGCCGCAGGGCCTGTTGGGAACGATGTGATGGCAGAGCAGCACACATCCATGCTGTCGCTGCGCGGGCTGACGCGGCGCTTCGGCGGCCTCACCGCGGTCGACGAGATCGATCTCGACCTCGCCAGGGGCGAGCTCGTCAGCATCATCGGCCCGAACGGCGCCGGCAAGACGACGCTGTTCAACCTCGTGACCGGGCTCGACCGGCCCGACGCAGGTCAAGTCCACTTCGAAGGCCAGGACATCACCGGCCTCTCGCCGGAACGGCTGGCGGCCGACGGCATCGCGCGCACCTTCCAGCTCGGCCGCGTCTTCGGCAATCTCAGCGTCATGGACAACGTCCTGATCGGCGCGCATACGCGGCTGCGTGCGGTCAATCCGGCGGTGCCGGTGATCGGCCCGCTGCTGGAATTGGGGCTGGCGCTGCTGCGTCCCGCCAGCGTCAGGGACGAGGAAGAACGGCTGCGCGAGGAGGTGAAAGCCATCCTCGCCCGCTTTGGCGAGCGGCTGCTGCCGCGGATCGACCAGCCGGCCTACAGCCTCTCCTACGCCAACCGCCGCCGCGTCGAGATCGCTCGTGCGCTCGCTCTTAAGCCGCGCCTGCTGCTGCTCGACGAGCCGACCGCCGGCATGAACCCGACCGAGACTGCCGAAATGCAGGGCCTCGTCGCCGAGTTGAAGGCGGAGGGGCTGACCATCCTGTTGATCGAGCACAAGCTCGAGATGGTGATGCGCCTCTCCGACCGCGTCATCGTCATGGACGAGGGCAAGAAGATCGCGGAGGGACCGGGCGAACAGGTGCGTGGCGATCCCAAGGTGATCGAGGCCTATCTCGGTCACGGCCTGTCGGGGGCGGCGGAGCAGGAGAGCGCGGCATGACGAATTCCTCTTCCGGGCCGCTGCTCGCGCTGTCTGATGTCAACACCTTCTACGGCCAGGCCCAGGTGCATTTCGACCTGTCGATCACGGTCGCGCGCGGCCACATCGTCTGCCTGCTCGGCGGCAATGCCAGCGGCAAGTCCACGACGATGAAGATCATCCTCGGCCTCGTCAAGCCGCGGTCCGGCGACGTGACGTTCGACGGCGCCTCGCTGATCGGCCTCTCCACGCCGCAGATCGTCCGCCGCGGCATCGCCTCGGTGCCGGAGGCGCGGCGGTTGTTCGCGGACATGACCGTCCGCGAGAACATCCTGATGGGCGCCTTCGTGCGCAACGACCGCGATGCGGTGGCGCAGGATCTCGACAAGATGCTGACGCTGTTTCCGAAGCTCGGCCAGCGGCTGTCGCAGCGCGCAGGCTCCCTGTCCGGCGGCGAGCAGCAGATGGTGGCGATGGCGCGCGCGCTGATGAGCCGTCCCAGGATGATCGTGATGGACGAGCCGACCATGGGCCTGTCGCCGCTCTATGTCGACCGCGTGCTGGAGCTGATCCGCACCATCAACCAGGAGGGCGTGTCCGTGTTCATGGTCGAGCAGAACGCCAGCCTCGCGCTCGAGATCGCGCACGAGGCCTATGTGCTCCAGACCGGCAAGATCGTGCTCTCCGGCCCCGCGCGGGCGCTGAAGGACGATCCTCGCGTCCGCGACGCCTATCTCGGCGGGGCCGAGGCCGCGTAACGATCAGGCCGAAGCTGCGCTCTGCGCCGGCTCCACCGGCAGATCGTCGCCATTGGGATCACCGGGCGCGGTCGCCCAGGCCAGCTCCACCAGCGTCACGATCCTGCGTCCGCCGCCGTCGAGCTGGCAGACGATGAGACCCTGCTCCTCCATGTAGCCGAGCAGGCGCTGCGCGCGGCGCAGCGAATGCGAGCCATAGGCGCGGGCGATCGCGGCATCGCCCGGGCAGGGCCAGCCTTCCTTCGCCGCGCGCGCGATCATCATGAAGACGCCCTGCATGTCGTCGGGCAGGATCGAGGCGCGCAGCGACACGTCCTGCCAGTCGTCGTCCTCGGCATGCTCGGCGCCAAGCCCGGCGCGCGCGCGCGTCAGCATGCGGCGGAATTCGTTGAGGTCAGGCACGGCCGCGCCGAGGCCCTCGATGCGGCAGCGGACCACGAACTCCTGATAGAGCACGCCGACGGCGCGGAAGCCGGCATCGGGCTCGGCGAGCACGGCACGCAGGGTCCGGTCGACGCGTTCGCGCCGCTCCGCGAGCTCCTCGGCGCTGACCTGAACCTCGACCACCTCAGGCCGGATCTCCGGCGTGGCGGCCGCTTTCGCGGCGCGCAGCTGTTCGAGCAGATCCGGCGCGGGCCGGCGCTGCGGCCGGCTGGCATCGGGCGGCGGTGCGGCCAGGATCACGGCGCGCATATCCTCGCGTGCGGAGTCCGGCATCGGCATCAGCCGCGGCGTGGAGTTGCGCGCGTGGGTATCGGTCGGGCCGATGTTCAGGCGCAGCGGACGCCGCGACAGCGCAGGTCCCAGGGCCATGAACTGGCCGCGCTCGAGATCGCGAAAGGCTTCCGCCTGGCGCCGCTCCATGCCGAGCAGGTCGGCGGCGCGCGCCATGTCGATGTCGAGGAAGGTCCGGCCCATCAGGAAGTTGGAGGCCTCGGCCGCGACGTTCTTGGCGAGCTTTGCCAGCCGCTGGGTCGCGATGATGCCGGCGAGCCCGCGCTTGCGGCCGCGGCACATCAGATTGGTCATGGCACCGAGCGACAGTTTTCGCGCCTCGTCCGACACCTCGCCGGCGACTGCCGGCGCGAACAGCTGCGCCTCGTCCACCACCACCAGCATCGGGTACCAATGGTCGCGATCGACGTCGAACAGGCCGCCGAGAAACGCGGCGGCACGGCGCATCTGGTTCTCGGCATCGAGGCCCTCGAGATTGAGCACGGTTGAGACGCGATGCAGCCGCGCGCGCTCGCCCGCGACCTGAAGGCCGCGCTCGGTGTGATCCTCGGCCTCGATCACGAGATGGCCGAAGCGCTCGGCCAGCGTGACGAAATCGCCCTCGGGGTCGATGATGGCCTGCTGCACCCAGGGTGCGCTCTGCTCCAGCAGCCGCCGCAACAGATGCGACTTGCCGGAGCCCGAATTGCCCTGCACCAGGAGGCGGGTCGCCAGCAGTTCCTCGAGGTCCATGGCCGCCGCGGCGCCCGCCGTGGTCTGCCCCATCTCGATCGCAACCGTCATGTCCCGACTCAAGTCCCCATCATTCGCGGACAGGGGCTTATCAACCCGGCCGGGGCGCGTCGAGCACCACAGCGCGAATCATGCTCTGTTGCCCACGACGGCGTTCAGGCGTGATTCGACAACCGTAGAAGCGCGGGGCGATAGGGCGGGACGGGATCGTCGTCCTCGTTTGGGGGAATCGCGCAGGAGCCGAATTCCTGCCTGATCCGCTCGATCTCGGCGATGCGCTCGTGCAGCCGCTGCAGATGTTCCGGTGATGTTGCCCGCCAGAACCGGAACGTGTCGGGGGTGAGCGGCAGGAACGCGGTGCCTGATGGCGTCGGATCGGGAACGACGGTGCGTCCGAGCAGCAGGAATCGGTTCTCGCTGGAGACCACGAGGGTCGCGTAGCCGCGGTTTCCGATTCGCCTGATGCCGTTCATCGACCATTCGGCGAGCTTGCTGAAATACGGCTCCTCGCGCCAGCGATCGGGGCAGTCGTCGTCGACCGTGACGTTGACGGCGTCCTGGCTGAAATGCACCACGATGCCCGATTTCGCTGGAAACCATGCATCGTCGAGATGGCCTTGCAGCCAGGCGCAGGCGAACGACCGGCACATCTGCGGGCGGCTCGCGTAGATGGTGCATCCGGTGCCCGCCTGCCAATGCCTGCAGAGCTGGTTCACCGGCTTGTCGACCGCAGCGACTTCGAGGATATCGCAGCAGGCGTTGCACGATCCGCATTGACGCGGGTTGGGCGCTGTTCTCGGCAGACCCGTTGCCCTGAAGCCTTGGCCGTCGCGCACCAGGAGCTTTTGTTTCTCCAGCGCAGCCAACGCACGTTCGATCTTGAGACGGGATAATCCGGTCGCGTCGATGACACCCTTCATGGTCGTCGCGCCTGCCTCGACCGCACGGACGACGCTCAGCATCGCCTGATCCATTGCTTCTTCTCGTGTTCTTGTCTGGATCCCAAACGCAGGCATCGCAAATCAATGCCGGGCAAGGTGACTTACAAAGCTATCTTGCTCACGCCTAAGCGCGAGGCAAGACGACGAGACGTGGGCAGCGACACGATCGCGTGATCAGGACGGCGCGATCGCTCTCATCGAGTTCGGGCAACACCGGGAACCGTTCCGTGCGAACGCGGCCAAAGTCGAGCATGGCGGTGCCGCCGCATGACGCAGATCAAGATTTGCCGGCGCGATGCTGTTAGCCTGGGCTATGAACTTCCTGACCTTCTTCACGGCGACCTGTTTTCTCCTCGCCATGCCGGGACCGACCAACACCTTGCTCGCGACATCGGGGGCAGGGATCGGGATATCGCGGTCGCTCCGTCTGCTCGCGGCGGAGCTGTTCGGCTATCTCGCGGCGATTGCGCTGCTGCGGCTGGCGCTCGGTCCCGTCGTGAGCGGCATTCCGCTCGCGGCCGTCGTGCTTCGCGTGGCGGTCAGTGTCTACATCCTGGGCCTTGCCGTCATGCTCTGGCGCGTCAACGCGCGCGAGCTGCGCGGCGGCGCCGTGGTGACGTTCCGTCAGGTGCTGATCACCACGCTGCTGAATCCGAAGGCGATGGTGTTCGCCTTCCTGCTCCTGCCGCTCCATGCCGGACTGTTCGAGCTCCTGCCGTGGCTCGGAATGATCGCGCTTCAGATCGTCACCGCGGGCGCCGCGTGGATTGCGTTGGGCGCAACGCTTGGCGGCGGCGCCCGTCGTCTCGGCTACCCTGAGATCATCACGCGCACCGGCGCGGTCACGCTCGTCGCCGTGACCGGCCTGATCTGGCTTCAATCATTCCTGAGCGCGTGAGCGCCTGCGTCGCGCGATAGCGACAGACGTGGCGCGCGGCTACTGCGCGCCCGATCCGCCCTGCACGATCTTCTCGTTCAGCTTCTGGTCCACGGTCTCGACCGTGCGGTCGATCTCGGGGTTGGGCACGCCGAGCTGATGCGAGATCAGCTTCACCAGCAGGTCGACGCGCTCGATGAAGGGCGCGCCGCTGGCCACCGCGCGCGCGGCCGACGACGGCTTGAGCAGGCTTTCGGCCGCCTTGGCGTATTTCGCGAACGGCACCTGGTCTTGCGGATCGGCGCCGAGGCGGCGGGCGATCGCGTCGACATGATCGTAGATCGTCTGCGAGCGCTTGAGATCGCCGTGCACGGCGTCGCGGATCGACTGCGGCTCGTGCGGCGTGATGCAGCGGTAATTGCCGGTCAGCAGCATCGACCACTTCGCCAGCGGCACGAACAGGGAATCGAACACTTTCAGCTTCACCGGCACGTCGTGGCCGTCGAGCGTCACCGCGTCGATGTCGGCTTCGAGCTCGCGCAGCACCTTGTTGTGCTTCTCGTCGGCGAAGACCGATGCCTTGAAGTTGGTGGGCAGGCCGACGAGAAGCACGTTCGCGGCTTCCTCCGGCGGACGGAAGGCCTGCGGGTCGGGCGAGCACAGCGTCACCAGGCCCGGCTCGAACCGCTCCCACACCTGCGCGTTGGTAAAGGCCTCCTCGAGATCCATGCCTGCGAGCGCCGGAATCCGCTTCAGATAGGGCAGCGGCGGCATGTTCATGATCGACAGGCACGGCAGCTTCGCCGCGGCGATCTTGACCATGAGCACGCGCACCGTGTGGTTGGTGTATTGCGGCTCCTGCATCGCAAGGCCGACCATGTCGTAACGGGAGACGTCGACATCGGCCGGCGTCACCGCATCGAGCTTGCCGGGCAGGTCGCGCGAGAAGATCGCCCGGTGCACCGCCTCGTCGCGCAACTTGATGCGGACCTCGGTACCGTCACGGTTGATCAGCTCCGCGGTCTTGGCGCGGCAGACCAGGGTGACGTTGTGTCCCGCCATCAGCAGCTTCGTGCCCAGCAGGGAGCCGTAGGAAGCCCCGAGAATCAATATGTTGCGCGCCATGTTTCGTCCCTTGGAAATGTCATGTGATTTTTGTGCCCCGGCTGCAATCCGAGGGCAGGTTGCCGGCATGTAAAGCGAAGTGGCCGGCGATGGCAACTGGGATAATGCATACAAGGCGCGGAAGGTTCGGCGGGCGGCCCGGCCGTGTTGCTCGACGCCGAAAGCGTGACGATCCGCACCCGGACACGAGGGCGTCAGCAGATACTTGAGTTGCTTAAATAAGTGGCTTATCTGAAGTTCGGAATGTCGGATGTCTCGACCATCCCGGTTCACCTGGAGGGCGATCATGCGTCGTCACGTTTCGCGCGCCGTGTGTGGATGCGCGACGTCGAGGATTCGTCTCGCAAGTTTTCCTGCGAGAACGACAGTCGGGAAGTCCCGCGGCGTAAGACATTCGGCATCGATGAAGCGGCAATCCGCCGCATCTTTTATCGCTATCGTGATGAGCTGCGCGCCGGATGGGTCATCAGGAATTCACGGTGGAAGCCGACACAGACCCTGCCTCTTCTGTCATCAAATGGCAGCCAATATTTAGCCGTCGATCGCAACAAAAAACTACAAACCTAGGACCGCAAAAATGGCAAAGTGGCGCGGGGCCATGACTGTACATCAGCAACGGAGCTGAGACGTGACGATTGAGTTGGAGCCGGCGTGCAACTTGTGTTGAGACCGGCTGATGGGGGCTACACACGGTTTGGCCAAGTGCCCTCGCCCGCGCGAAGCGAAGACGAAACGAACATCGGATGGGGTCTCGCTGCAACAACGCTCCGATCCTGCGCGGGGCACGATGTGCTGTCCCTGCGTGGAGTCGAGACGGCAGCGAGACAGATCGGCGAGGCGCACGGCATCAGCAGACGCAAGCGCGATGGACGCGACCAGGTACGCCTGGGATCGCATCGAGCAGGCGTGCACGGCTCTGCGCTGAATGCGCAGCCGGCAAGCCCGGCCAATCGCTGACGGCGCCGTTCGGAGAAAAAAATGGAAGGTGATCATTGGCCTCACGGCCGCTGTGACGGCGCCGGTGGAAGCCTCGTACGCTTGCGAAAGCGCGCGTCCGAATTTTTCGAAAGTTTGTCTGTCGCGGAGCTTGCGCGCGAGGCGCACAGGCATCTTTGGTTTTCAGACTGGTTGAGGGTTGCGGAAGACTACCGGAGCTCCGCCGAATCCGCGCGCGCGGACGGTGCCGGCCGGATCGTCGCGTGCGAAGCGTGGATATGCGCGCTGATGGCGTTCGAAGTCGCGCGAAGCCTGTCTTCTCCGGACGATCTCGCGAGTACCGACTTCGCCGATAGGGTCGGTCTCAGCCTGAGAAGCTTCGCGGACGATGCGGCTCACGCGATCGAGCACGTCGAGATCGACGGCTTCGAGCAGGGAGCGTTGACCGGCTTCTTCCTGCCGGCGCTCTGTCACGGGCCTTCCGCGCCCGCGGTCATCTGCATCGCCGACGAGGACGTCACCCTGGCCTCGATGATGAGCAGGCTCTTGCCCGCCTCGCTTCGCCGGAACATGTCACTTCTGCTCATCGATCCCGGCAGTTCGCCTGTTCGTCGTCCGCTCAAACAGGAGCATATCCTCCAATGCTGGCTGGACTATCTGGAGGCCCGCCCGGATGTCGACGCGCAGCGGATAGCGATCTACGGCGAAGGAGCGGGCGCCAGTCATGCCTCCCGCCTTGTCCTCTCGGATCGCAGGGTAGCCGCCGCCGTGTGCGACGGCGGTCTTTTGCGGTCGGTCGCGCACCGGGCATCGGTTCACTGGATGACAGGCGTCGAGCAGGTCGTCGAGGGCGGAGCCTCGATGCGTCCGTTGTCGTCGCCGCGCCGAATGGCCTGTCCGCTTCTCATGGTGGTCGGGAGCCGCTCGATGGTGCGCGAACAGGAGGCGCTCGAGCTGCAAGCCGGCTATCGCCAGGCCGGAGCCGACTGCTCGGTCGTCGTGCCGAACCGCATCCCGTATCCTCTGGGCGAGGTCGAGAATTTCATCACGGTGGACGACTTCATTTTTGAATGGCTCGACGCCAAGCTTGGAGCTGCCCGTCGCCTCGATCCCGTCACCTATCTTTAGCCCGTGATCCGCATGACTGAGCCGCGGTCTTCTCGCGACGAACGCGGCGCAGTCATCCGGAGACAACGACCCGAAGCGCGCCGAGGATTCTTTCCCATGCCGTCGCGCCTTGGCTGCGTCGTGAAGAACCGCGTATCACGACACGTCGATAGCCAGTAGCCGTGCAGCGAGCCGGGCATTCTTGGCAATGGTCGCGAGCGCGGCATTCAAATCGGCGAGGGTCTTCTCGTCGAGCTCGTTGAACATGGTCGAATTCAGGGCGAGCTTCCGCTTGGACAGTTTTTCGATTTCCGTCGTCGCCTTTTCCGTCAGCGACATCAGAACGAAGCGGGCGTCGTCGGCCGCTGGCCGTCGCGACAGGAACCCGTGCTTCTCGAGGCTCTTGGTCTGGTTGGTCACGAAGGCGGGGTGGACGCGCAGCTTGTTCGCGACGTCGATTCCGGCGACGCCTCGTCCCTCGTCCAGCTCGGTGATGGCCATCAGGATCAGCCATTGCGGCTCGGTGATGCCCAGCAGTCCGGCCCAGCTGCTGTGGATGTCCTCGAGCTGAGAGTGGATTTCAACGACGTTCCAGATGAAGTCTGTAATCGCCCGGTCGAGCTTCTTCTCGATCATATGGCTTCCCCCTTGGTCATTTTTCTTTTTGTCTTTGATCAGCCTTTTAGCGGGATATTGGGAAACCGTCTCGCATATCGTGCGCGGAACTCTTCATTGGGGAAATCGTGTCGGCACTTAATGCTTGCACAAAACAATTGATTAAGTTACGTCGTACTCACTCAGAATTTGCTGCTCTTGACCGCTGTCAACGACCAGCGATGTGAGACCTCCAAGAAAGCCCTCGGGATGCCCCCTGAGGGCTTTTTCTTTTATTTCAGCTACTTGTGCCGCGTCTTTCGCCTCCTGTTGCTCGCAGGCAACATCCCCTTTCCAACTTGCGATTCACTAAATCAATGAATTGAGACGATTGTTTTTATAAACTATACGTGAAGCACGACGGAGGGGGGCACCTCGCTGTCGTTTCAGTCCGGACCTTCAGTGCGGATCTGAATTGAACGGAAATTGATGTGGGTAACGCGGCCTCCAGCGAGGAGCCGAGCCCCCGAACCGACCTGGAGGTTTACTAATGAAGTTGACGAAGACGCTCTTTCTCGGCTCGGCTGCCGGCCTGATGGCTGTCTCCGGTGCGTTCGCAGCCGATCTTCCCGTGAAGGCCAAAGCGGTCGAATACGTGAAGGTCTGCTCGCTGTACGGCGCCGGATTCTACTACATCCCGGGCACCGACACCTGCATCAAGCTGGGCGGCTATTTGCGTGCCGACGCGAACCTCAATACCAACTCGGACTTCAATCCGAACCAGGGCGGCGTTGCCGGTGCTCGCAACCGCCTGATGAACTACTACACCTTCCGCGCTCGTGAAGACCTGAACATCGACACCCGCACCGCGACCGAGTACGGCGTCGTCCGTACCTTCTTCGACGGCGTGTTCACCTGGACGACCGGCAACTATACCCCCACCGGTTCGGCAACGGGCGGCACCCAGTACAGCGGTACGCTCGGTCTCAATGCTGCGGGCACCGGCCTCGTCGGTTCGAACGGCTCCGGCTCGGTGAACGGCACCGACGGCAACACCTCGGCCGGTGCGCTCGGCGTGTACTACGCCTTCATCCAGTTCGCCGGCTTCACGATGGGTAAGGCCGTGTCGCAGTTCGACGCGCCCTGGACCAACTATCCCGGCAACATCACCGACAACCTCGTCGGTGGCTCCGGCACCGTTACCGGTGTGACCCAGTTCACGTACACGGCCGACTTCGGCCAGGGCGTGACGGCGTCGTTCTCGGCTGAAGATGCGACCCAGTACTATCAGGCCGGCAACCTCAACATGACCGGCGCGACCGCGGCCGGCATCATCGGCGGTTCGTACGGCACCAACGCCATCGGCGGCTCGCGTTCGCCGAACCTCGTCGGTCAGGTGCGTGTCGACCAGGCCTGGGGCCTCTTCCAGGCGTCTGTGGCTGCGCATGACAACCACGTCGGCTACTACGGTGCGAACGAGACCACCGGCCACCCCGACGACAAGTGGGGCTGGGCGGTTCAGCTCGCTCTCTCGATCAAGAACATCCCGACCGGCGCGGGTGACACGATCAACATCCAGGCCGTCTACACCGACGGTGCGACCCGCTACAACTTCCAGAATCTGTCGGGCAGCTCCTACGCGCTGTACGGTAATTCGGGCGTTGCTGGCGCCTACGGCAGCATCGGCTTCGCCAACGCTCCCGACACGGTGTTCGTGACCGGCAGCTCGCAGGAAACCGTCAAGACCTGGGGCTTCCGTGGCGCTTACACCCACAACTGGGATGCGGCCTGGAACACCGCGATCTACGGCGCTTACGCTCAGGCGCAGTTCGGCACCTTGGCCAAGACCACCCTCTGCGGCGCCGGTGGTGCTGGCGGCGTGTTCGGTGGCCTGGCTGGTGTCACCTCGTGTAACCCGGACTTCGCGATTGGCCAGCTCGGTCTCGTCACCCGCTGGACCCCGGTCAAGAACCTGACGTTCTCGGCCGACCTCTCCTGGACCCATCTCGACCAGAAGTACTCCGGTACGGTTGGCGTCACCCCGAACGTCGTGACCGCCAAGCCGGCCGCGACCTACGAGCTGAAGGATCAGAACTCGATCGCCATGATCCTCCGCGCTCAGCGCAACTGGTAAGATCTATCGAGCCACGCGAACGAACACCCGGCGGGAAACCGCCGGGTGTTTTTTTGCGCCTGGATTGCTTCCGCCTTCGCTAGAGCTTCGGCGGACAAGTCGCTGCGCTCGCAATGACGAGGCGGAGACCGCCTCGTTTGCCCGACGGCAAAACACCCGCAAAGCTGTCAATCCGCCTCGACAAAAATATTCCACTTTACCGAAATTCGGATTTGTCGTATGTGTCGCCCATCCCGGTTTGACCTTGAGGGGCGATCTTGTGTCGTCACGTTTCGCGAGCCGGGCTGCGGTGGACGCGGCAGCGTCGGCACGACATGGTGCGGGCAGGGCGGGTAGTCCCTGTGAGCCCGAAACCGCGTGCGGATGAGCGGCGCTGAAAGCTCGTCTCGCCAACATTTTTCCCGCGACGTCGACAGCGCGGGAGAACCCTGTGGCGGTCGGCGAATGCGCGTACGGCAAAACCGTGTGGTCCTGGCCGTCGTTGCTACGGTCAAGCCTTTCGCGGAGGTGCACGCGAGCCCGACCGGGCGGACGGCATCGTCAATTCGCGGGGTGAGGGAGGCCAGAAGGAACTCGGCTCCCGGGAGATCACGGCATAAGCCGTCAGACCACTGCGCAGGGAAGGCCGAGTGTTTTGGCTGCACCTGTATGCCGCTGTGCATCTTTTCATGCGCTACACGCGCACAGCGGACCGTGGGTGCCAGCCGGCACCCGGCCTTCCCTGCGCCCTCTTGGCTGAAAGAGGGTGGAGCGATGAAGCAAAGCTCGGGCGAAATGCGCCGCGGGGACGTGAAGGCGTGTCTGCGAGTCGAGAAGCGAGCCAGAAGATGACGACGATTCGTCTTGCTCCGTCCTTGCGAGCGCAGCGACTTGTCCGCCGAAGCCTTAGCGAAGGCGGAAGCAATCCAGAGTCTTTCCGCGGAGGGATTCTGGATTGCTTCGCTGCGCCCGCAATGACGATGTGGAAACTACGGGCGCTTATCTCTCGCCGTTGTGCGGGGATGACGGAGCTGATACTGCCGTCATTGCGAGCGCCGCGAAATCTTACGCAAGCTTTGGCCGCGCCATCGGTGCGGAAGTTGCGCTCAGGCTGCGGGCCTTCGCCTCATCCCTGGCTCGCCACGCGCGCACGGTCGAGATGCGCCTCGATCTTCGGGCGGTCGCGGGTGCGCTCGAAACTGGTGCAGAGCAGCTCGGTCTCCTCGAGCGAGACGGGGGCGCGATACAGCCGGCACATGAATTCGGCGGTTGCGCGTCCCTTCGCGGCGGCCGGGCCGATGCCAGGGCTGCGTTCGGCGAGAAACATGCAGTCCCGGCAGATGCTGGCATCGAGCCGCTGGTGAGCTGCGTCGAGGTGATTGAGGATCTCCCGCAGCGAGTCGCGCAGCCTGATGCACTCCTCGGTTCCGAGCGCCGTGACCGCATTCACCACGTGGTTGATCGGGTCGTGCTGGCTCAGGCACTTCTCGCCCTGCGCGGTGACGTGGAGCACCACGGAACGCTTGTCCTCGTGCGAGGGCTTTCGCACCAGGAAGGACCTGCTCTCGAGCGTCTTCACGATCTGCGATGCAGTCGCCCTGGTGGAGCCGATGAAGCCGGCGAGCGCGGACGGTGTGCGCGAAAACCTGTTGGCGCGGCCGAGAAAGCGCAGCGCCATCCATTCCCGATCGCGCAATCCATGCTGATTGCCTTCGAAATACCAAGCCCTCGCCGCCTGGACCAGCAGCTCGACGGCCTCTCGTGCCAATGGCATGGATTTACCTCGTCCCCGGAACTTCGTCTGCGGCGTCCCGAAGCCGCCTTGCGCCCTGGTTCGCGATTAATTCGAAAGAGGTCAGACCTCCGGAGATGCCCGATGAGTACGTCGTGCCCGATTCCTGCTCGAAGGCACGGACCGCAACGCGCCCGAGCTGAACCAGCGCGCGTCGCGTCGTCCGGAGCGACAGGCCGCGTCGCCGATGACATGCCAATCGCGTCGTCGTCGCACGGGAGCCCGAGTTGCCGTCACGAACGGACGATGGACGGGAATTGTTCAACCGAAGCCCCTGAGTTCAAGTCACAAGCAGACGTTTCTTGATATTCCGCCGAAACGATGAATGAGCTTCTCAACAAAATCAAGTAGAGACGCTCTCGGAGACTGGATGTCGTTGCAGGCGAATGTAACCCGCGGGTCACTTCAAATTCCTCCGGGTGTGGTCAGTCAAATTCCTCCACCCGCGAGGCAGGACAAGGGACTGTTAGTTTGAGTTTGTTTCCCGGGCAAGAGCTTCAGCGGCTTCTTTGAGCCGATAGCTGCGTCCGTCGAACTCAAGCAGATGGCAATGATGCATAAGGCGATCGAGGATCGTCGTGCTCATAGTGTTGTCCCCAAGGTATGCCCCCAATCCTGCACGACGCGATTGGAGGTGACGATGACGCTGCGGCGCAGTTTGTAGCGCTGATGGATCAGGGTCTGCAGCAAAGTGCCGGCGTCGTCGGGGATGGCGCGTGCGAGGAATAGATCGTCCAGCACGAGGAGATCGCAGTCGATGATGGTTCGCAGCCGGACCTCGCGTTGTGCCGGAGAGTTCAGGGCGTAGCGGTGGAAGAAGTCGTCGGTCTCAAGATACTGGACCTTGTGGCTTTGCAGGATCGCCTGATAGGCAATCGCCTTGGCGATGTGCGACTTCCCGGTGCCAGGTTTGCCGACAAGCAGAGCGTTCTCGCCAGCGGCAATGAACGCCAGGGTGTGGAGCTGGAAGCAGGTCTGACGTGGCAGTTTGGGATTGAAGGACCAGTCGAACTCGGCGAGCGTCAGCTTTTCGTCGAGCCCGGATTGCTGGTATCGCCGCTCGATAAGACGGGACTGACGACGGTCCAGTTCATCCTGCAGGATAAGGGAGAAGGTCTCGAGGAAGGGCTGGTTGGCGCCCTGCGCCTGGAGCACGCGCGTCTGCAGCGTGTCGCGGACACCCGACAGGCGCAGCTGTCGTAGGCAACGCTCAATTTCCGGCATGGTCATCATGTGGCTAGGTCTCCAGTTTAAGGTGAGAAGGTGCAGCGGGAGCGCTCGTGGCGCCGGAGCTGGCCGGGGTTGCGCAGGCGACACGAGCGCGGATTGCCGTGGCGTGATCGTCGTGAGCCTCGGCCTGCCGACCATTATCGTCGGCGTCGCGCCGCACAGCGCGGCTGAAGAGGTCGCCGTATTCCGCGGGGGTACGGATCAGCGGATGATCCTGGGTGAGCGGCGATGCCGGCTGTGGCGTCACTCCAACCTGCTCAATCGCCTGTTCGAACAACCGCTCGACGGTCGCACGCACGTGCTTGTAGCGGTAGATGCGGTTGTCGATGGCGTGCGCGCAGGCCTGCTCGACCAGCCGCGCCGGATACTTCCGGCCCAGCCCGACAATGCCCCACATCGCGCGCTGTCCGGGGCGCCCCTCGGTGTCGAACACTTGCTGGCATAGCGCCCTGGTCTGCGGCCCGATGCGCTCGGCGCTCGCCAGCAGCACGGCGGTTTGCCGCGACGGATTGAACGGCCGTTCGCTGGTCGGCAGGACAACAGAACCGGGGTGCGTCATCCGGGAATGAACACGCAGCAGCGCACGGGTGTGGCGATCACGGATCTCGATCGTGGAGGCGTAGATCCGCACCACGACCTGACTGCCGATCGGCGCGGGCCGCGCGGCGTAATAGCTGTTGTCGACGCGTACGGTGGTGTCGTCGCAGACAGTCCGGACGACTTCGGTGAAGATGCGGAAGGGAGCGACAGGCAGCGGCCGCAGGTGCGGCTTCTCTTCCTGGAACATCGCCTCGACCTGACGGCGCGTGCTGCCGTGGATGCGCTTGGAGGCCCAATTCTCCTCCCAGTGCCTCAGGAACTCGTTCTGGGCTTCCAGTGTCTCGAAGCGCCGTCCGGCCAGCGCGGTGCCCTGGGTATGTTGAATCGCACTCTCGACGCAGCCTTTCCGATTGGGATCGGCCACCCGCGCGGGATCGGCGACCACGGCGTAATGAGCCAGCATCGCGCTGTAAATCGGGTTGAGCTCGGGCTCGTACAAATCCGGCTTGAGGACGCCTTCCTTCAGATTGTCGAGCACGACATAGCTGGGGACCCGCCAAAATACCGGAACGCCTCTTCGTGGAGCTGCGCCCAGACGTGTTGGCTGGACTTCCAGACCACCCGCCGGAAGCTGCGCCGCGAGTAGCGCAGCGTCATCACAAACAGGCGGGGACGGCGGTACCGGCCGCTCCTGGGATCAATCGTCAGAGCGCCCTCGCCATAGTCGACCTGGGCCTCCTCGCCAGGCAGGAACTCAAGTCGATCAAACTGCTCGGGATCGCTGTGTCGCAACGTGCGCACAAACCGCTTGACGCTCTGATAGCTGGACGGAAAGCCAAATCGATCGACCAGGTCCTGGTAAATCGCCTGCGCATTCCGCTTCAGGCGGACCTGTTCTTCGATCCATGCCCGATGCGGTTCGCAGGCCGAGCGGGCCAGGCTGCAGGCGGCTGTCGCTTCCGACACCCAAAAGCCGGTGGTCGGGGTGGGGGAATTTGGTCGTCCGCGCTCACCGTGCCGGTGGTCACTTCCCCGGGGGAATTTGCCTCCGCACCAGCCCGCAGCGCCCGGTAACGCCGGATCGTCTTGCGATCGACCCCCGTCAGCCTGTGGATCTCGCGCTGGCTGGCGTTGCGATCAAGTAATGTAAATACCGTGCTTTGCAGATGTCGCTTCAAGACGTTCAACTCCCCGGCCCCTTGCTGGCTAAAGGGGTCGAACATAAACGTCCTGCCTGACCGGCTACTGCTGTTCAGCGGCGCTGACGGCGATCATCAGGTGGGGGAGTTTCAAGTGACCATACCCGGGGGATTTTGACCGACCCACGGGGATGTAACGTTCAAGACAATCTCGCTCTTAGGGACACATGGTAGTGAACGCAATACGTTGTCCTACGGGCAGCATGCCCGCAAGTATACGACGGTTTAATTGCAGGGCACGTCGTTGTCCGCCGTTGATGCAAGTTGATGGAAGCTTGTGCATGACAAAAGCTGATGCGCGTTGATGAGTCATCCACAACTTGTGCAATGCGTCCGGAGAATCGCCGAGAGAACTTGTAGGGATTACACGCGGCGGTTGTTCCGCTCGCGGAGCCGTCTCCGCTTCCGTCGCGGCCGCCCGATGAGTCATCCGAACGGTTGATGCGCTCACGACGGGTCGCGGTGGCGGTGATGGGGGGGATGCGCCGGCCGCGTGACTGGATGCGCGACCGACTGTAGAAACAATGAGAAGGGCGAGATCGCGGGCGCGTCGCGCGCCGTCTCACCTGCTACTCGCCCTTGAGCATGTCCCTCAGCTCGCGGAACGGATCTGCGCTCGGCTGAGCCGATGCGTCTTGCCGCATTGCGCTGTAGATTCTCGGAACCAGGTCGATCGCCTGGTCGAGGCCCGAATCACGTCCCGACTGGTATCCGCCCATCAGGCGAAGATCGCGCGTGTCCTCGTATTTGGCGATCATGGTGCGCAGCTTGCTCACCAATTCGCGCTCTTCGGGGTCCCAGACGTTATGGGCGAGGCGGGAGACCGAGGCCAGAACGTCCACGGCCGGATAGCGCGCCTGGTCGGCGATGTGCCTGGAGAGCACGATGTGCCCGTCGAGCGTGCTGCGGATGGTGTCGGCGATCGGCTCGTTGTGATCGTCGCCGTCGACCAGCACGGAGAAAATCCCGGTGATCGTTCCGGATCCCTCCTCGCCGGGGCCGGCGCGCTCCAGAAGGCGCGGCAGGTCCGTGAAGACCGTCGGCGCGTAGCCGCGCGCGACCGCGGGTTCGCCGGCGGCGAGCGCGACCTCGCGGGCGGCGTGGGCGAAACGGGTGATCGAATCGACCACGAGCAGAACCGATTCGCCCCGATCGCGGAAATATTCGGCTACCGCCATGGCCGTCTTCGGCGCCAGCCGCCGCATCATCGGGCTTTCGTCGCCCGTCGATACGATGGTGACCGCACGATTGCGATTGGCGCCCAGCACGTCCTCGATGAATTCGCGCACTTCGCGGCCGCGCTCGCCGACGAGCGCCAGCACGACGGTGTCGAAGCCCTGGCTGCGGGCAAGCATCGCGAGCAACGTCGATTTGCCGACGCCGGAGCCGGCAAAGATGCCGACGCGCTGGCCGGCGCAGATCGGGGCGAACAGGTCGATGACGCGCACGCCGGTGCGCAGCGGCTTGTGGACGCGCGCGCGCTTCATGGCCGAGGGCGCCTCGGCCTCCGCCGAGACGGCGCGCGATCCTGGCGTCAGCGGACCTTGTCCGTCCAGCGGGGCGCCGAGCGCGTTGATGACGCGGCCCTTCCAGCTCGGATCGGGCGCGAAAGACAATGGCGGCATGCGGTAGGCGACGGAACCGAGGCCGCCGGCAAATTGCCGGTCGAACGGCTTGGCGATGATGCCCTCGCTGTCGATCCGCACCACCTCGCCGATCTGGGGCTTGCCGCCGGAGTTGACGCCGATGAGTTCACCAAGCCTGACGAAGCGCGACAGGCCGGAGACACGGAAATGCGTCGGCGCGATCTCGGAGATCGCGCCGCTGACGCTTGCCAGGGGAGTGCTCTGCTGAAGCTCCAGCAGCGCCCACTCGAGTTGCCGAAGAGCGTTCAAAGAAACCGTCCACCCTCATTGCGCACGGGGCGCACTCTACTTGCCGGGCTCGCCCAGCGTCCGGATTGCGTTCTGGAGCGAGCTCTCGGTGCCCTCGATCATCGAATTGGTGCCGTCGAAGGCGCGCGAGGCCGCCATCAGCTTCGTCAATTCCATCATCGGATTGGCGCCGGAGCCCTCGACATAGCCTTGCTTGAAGCCGTCGCGGGAGAAATCGGCGATGGCGGTCGCAGGCCGGTCGGGCGTCACGCCCGAATTGCCGTAGCGCTCGAGATTGGCATCAGTGGGAATGTTGAACAGGCCGATGGTGCCGATCTCGTTGTTGTCCTGGGTGATCGCGCCGCTGCGTGCGATCGAGACCGGCCCGCCGTTCGGGTCGAGCGTGATCTGCGCGCCGCCGGCATCGATGACGGGGAAGCCGGCCACCGTCTGAAGGTCGCCGTTGGCGGCGATCTGGAGCCGGCCGTCACGCGTATAGACCGTGCCGTTCGGGCCGGCGAAGGCGAGCCAGCCCTGACCGACCACGGCGACGTCGAGCGGATTGCCGCTCTCGGTGATGTTGCCGGTCTCGCGCGAAATGATGTTGTCGCCGGGCGAGGAGAACGCGACCGGGTTCGCGCCGGCCTTGGACAGCACGGTCTCGAACTTCACCACGTCGGTGCGGAACGCCGCCGTGTTGACGTTGGCGACGTTGTTGGCGATCGTCTGGAGGCGCTTTTCGAGGGCGACCTGCGCCGACAATCCCACATAGAGAGCCGATTGCATGACTTACTTCCCGAACCGGATGGATTGAAGCTTCGTGAGCATGTCGGTATCCAGGCTGGCCGACGTCGCCGCGCCGCCGATCAGGACCAGCGCGGGGTTGGTCGAGTTGTCGCTCTGGGCCTGGGTCGCGTCCCACATCGCCGCGAAGCGCTGCACGAACTTGGTGACCTTGGTCGGGTCTTGGAAATCGGTGAGGTCGATCTTGTCCGTGATCATCTTGGCCTGGGCATCGATGTCGGACGAGCTGATCGTCGACGACCAGCCCATGGCGGTCTGGACGACCTGGGTCAGCGCCTTGTCGGCGAGGATCTGGTAGGCATTCGTGATCGTGGACGCCTTGCGGGTGAAATAGAGCGCCAGCCGCAGGCCTTCGTTCTGGTCGCCGGCCTTCTGCTCCATCGTCTGCGTGACGTACTGGGTGGCCGTGCCGGTCGTGGCTGCGGTGGTCTGGGTCGCCTTGTCGCCGAGGGCGGCGAAATTGAAGGCGGTGGCGAATTCCCGGTAACGGGCGTCGGTGAGCTTGTTGGCGAAGGCGTCCTTGTTCGAGACCCCCTCGGTCAGCACCTTGCGCATGAACGCCTTGGCGTAGGTCATGTCGCTGAGGCCATAGGCCTTCATGGCATAGGTGTAGAGGCGGTAGTCCTTCAGGAAGTCGTCGATCGTCTTCACGTTGCCGATATGGCTGAGGAAGTAATCGGTCTCGCGGCTGACATCCGGCTGGGTCGCGACCTGCGTCATCGACTTGCCCAGGTCCTTGGTCAATCTGGTGTAGTCCGCGATCGTGGATAGCATGACCCGCGCCCCTCTGGTCGCCATTGCGACATCGTCCCAAGCTGCCGTGAATTGCTTGCGCGGGGCTGGCGAGCGGGAAGCCAGCTTCGCGCAAGCGTCGCCGACTAGATATTCCCGGTGGGATCGGCGATGGAGTGGCGCGTTGCTCAGTTTCGTGGGGATTTTCATCACGGTGGCGGCGCTGCTTGGCGGATTTGCCGCCATGGGCGGGCATCTGGCCGTGCTGATGCAGCCGTGGGAGTTCGTGATCATCATGGGCACCGCGGTCGGCACCTTCATCGTCGCCAATCCGTGGAAGACGGTCGTGGATACCGGGGTAGCCTGCATGCAGGCCATCACCGGCGCGGTGCCGGGCCAGCGCTACTATCTCGACCTGCTCGGGGCGCTGCATGCCCTGATGCGCGAGCTGCGGGGCAAGGGCCGCAACGAGGTCGAGGCGCATATCGACGACCCCGCGTCCTCCGAGATCTTCAAGGCGTTCCCGAGCGTGCTCGGTGACCCGTCGCTGCTCCAGTTCATCTGCGACTATGTCCGTCTCATCATCATGGGCAATGCGCGCACGCACGAGATCGAAGCGCTGATGGACGAGGAGATCCACACAATCGTGAAGGGCAAGCTGGCGCCCTACCATTCGCTGGTGACGGTCTCCGAGGCGTTGCCGGCGCTCGGCATCGTCGCCGCGGTGCTCGGCGTCATCAAGGCGATGGGCGCGCTCGACCAGTCGCCGAAGTTGCTGGGTGGCTTCATCGGCGCCGCCCTGGTCGGCACCTTCGCCGGCATCTTCCTGTCCTACGGCATCATTTCGCCCTTCGCGATCAAGATCAAGATGACGCGCGAGAAGAAGTGCCGGCCCTACATCATCGTCAAGCAGACGCTGCTGGCATTCATGAACGGCGCCATGCCGCAGATCGCGGTCGAGCACGGCCGCAAGATGATCTCGAGCAGCGAGCGTCCGTCGATCGATGTCGTCGAGAACGAGACGATCGCGGGTCCGAAGGCTGTCGTGGCTGACGCTGAACCGAAGGCGGCACGCGCATGACGATGGAAGACGTCGAGGTCGATCAGCGGAAGCAGTTGCCGAACTACCTGCTGGACGCGGCCGGCATATCGATCGAACGCATGCCGATGCTCAATGTGATCTTCGATCGCATGGCGGCATCCTGCACCGACAGCCTCCAGCCGATGGCGGGAACGCCCTGCTATTTCTCGGTCAACGGCATCACCAATGATCGGGTCGGCGACATCATCAAGGACTACGAGGCCAACGCGGTCGCCGCCGTGCTCTATGCCGAGCAGTGGGACTCCCGCATCATCATCATGCTCGACCGCGACTTCGTGTTCACGATGGTCGAGGCGATGTTCGGCTCCGATGGTGCCGAACCGCCGCTCGACGTCGAGCGCTCGTTCTCGAACATCGAGATCCGCCTGGTCCAGGCGCTGTTCGAGCGCTTCGCCAAGGCGCTGCAATCCGCCTTCGCCGGCACGTCCAACGTCACCTTCCGTGTCGAGCGGGTCGAGACCGCGATGGCCTCGCTGGCGATCGGGCGGAGCGGCAACATGTCGATCTGCGCGAACATCATGCTGCAGGCGCTCTACCGCGGCGGCCAGATGTTCCTCATCATTCCGCACTCCGCGCTCAACCCGCTGCGCCAGAAGCTCGCCCATGTCGTCGTCAGCGACGGCCGTGCGTCCGATCCGCGCTGGCGCGAGCAGATGGAGAGCGAGGTCCACCGCACCGAAGTGACGTTGAGCGCGGTGCTCGATGAGAAGATGGTGACCCTCGGCGACGTCGTGAAGTTCCAGGTCGGGCAGGTGCTCGAGCTCGAAGCCACGCCGCGCACGCTGGCCCGTCTCGAAAGCAACAACCAGGTGCTGTTCTGGTGTCAGATCGGCCAGCTCGATGGCTATTACGCCATGCAGGTGGCAGATCCCGTGGATCAGAAACGGGAGTTCGTCGATGATATCCTATCTCGTTGATGCGGTGCTGCTGATTGCGCTTGCCTTCACCAGCATGCGGGTGACGCGGATGCACCGCGAGCTGGCGCGGCTGCGCAGTTACCAGGGCGAATTCTCGACCATCGTCCACGAGACGGCGGGCGCCTTCGACACGGTCATCACCGCGGCGCATGATTCGACCGCAAATCTCGGACGGCTCGCCAACGTGCTGAGCACGAAGATCGACCAGGCCCACGAGGCGATCGCGGCGCTCGACGCCAGGAGCGGGCTCGCGTCCGCAGCGACCGGGAGCGGCGCCGACGTGAACAAGCACTGAAGCCGGGGCCAGCGAACCAGATACGACCGGAACGCCGTGGCGCTCCGGGAGCGGAAATACCAAGAGGCGATACCAAATGGCGCAATCCTTCGACTATGAGTCTGCATCTGCATCGGAAGAGACCGAGACGTCTCCGCTGGAGCGGCTGGCCGAGATCGCCGCGCGCACGGCGGAGGAGAGCGGCAAGTTCGCCAATGTCGATGCCATCCTGCGCATTCCCGTCACCATGCAGGTGGTGCTGGGTTCGGCTACCATCCCGGTGGCGAACCTGATGAAGCTCGGGCGCGGCGCGGTGGTTCCGCTCGACCACCGGGTCGGTGAGCCCGTCGACGTCGTCGTCAACGGCCGTATCGTCGCCCGCGGCGAGGTGGTCGTCGTCGAAGAGGACAATTCCCGCTTCGGTGTCTCGCTCACGGAGATCGTTGGACCGCTGGGGCAGGGTGATACCTGACCATGGCGGCACAGGTCGGCATCGCTCCCATCAAGCAGCGAGGCGTTGCCACGCTGGGCGGAACGGAGAAGGTCGCGGCACTCCTGCTGGCCATGGGCCGGCAGGCGGCCGCGAGCGTGCTCGCGCAGTTCGAGCCGCAGGATATCCGCATCGTGACCAAGGCCGCGGCCGAGCTGCGGCCGATCACCGCGCAGGAGCTGGAGGGGATCGTCGAGGAGTTCGCCCAGCAGTTCTCGATGGGTGCCAACATTCTCGGCACGCTCGGCGGCCTCGAGGCCGTGCTTGGCGACGTGCTACCGGCCGACCAGGTCTCGGCGATCATGACGGACCTGCTCGGCAATTCGAGCCGGTCGGTGTGGGATCGTGTCTCGTCGGTGTCGGAAAATTCGCTGGCCACCTACCTGTCCAAGGAGCATCCGCAGACCGCGGCCCTCATCCTGTCCAAGGTCAAGCCGGCCTGTGCCGCCAAGGTGATGAGCCAGTTGCCGTCCAGCCTGCGCAACGAATTGATGCGGCGCGTGCTCAGCCTCAAGCCGATCGCCGACGACGCGATGAAGGTTCTCGAGAAGACGCTGCACGAGGACCTGACGCTGAACTTCGCCCGCAACCTCGGCGCGGACACCTATGCCCGCGTCGCCGACATCATCAACAAGATGGAGCGCGGCCACATCGAGGACATGCTGAAGAGCCTGTCGGAGAAGCGGCCGAAATCGGCCGAAGTGCTGAAGGAGCTGCTGTTCACCTTCGACGACGTGATCCACCTGACGCCGAAGGCGCGCACCATGATCTTCGATCAGGTGCCGACCGATCGCATCGTCATCGCGCTGAAGGGGACCGACAAGAACTTCCGCGAGCTGATCCTGTCGTCGGTCGCATCGCGCGTCCGCCGCGTCGTCGAGCACGAGCTCGCGATCGGCGAACCGTCGAACCAGCGCGAGGTGCTGGAGGCCCGGCGCGTGATCACCGATCTCGCGCTCGACCTCGCGGAGAAGGGCGAAATCGAGCTCAACCCCGAGCAGGAGGATGAGCTGGTCTTCCGCTGACCGCTGAACGGGCATGGCAGAAACAACCGATCAGGAGAGCAAGACAGAAGAGCCGACCGAGAAGAAAGTCCGCGATTCGCTCGAACAGGGCAAAATTCCGGTCTCTCGGGAGGCTTCCATCTTCGCGTCGATGGCGGCGCTGATGGTCATCCAGATGTTCCTGATCGGCCAGGGCGTGCAGCAATTGACGCCGACCCTGAAGAGCCTCCTCGACGATCCCGAGGGCTTCCCCCTCACCACCGGGGCGGACGCGCAGAACCTCCTCACCGTGGTGGGACTCGAGGCGCTGCGATTCCTGGTGCCGCTGCTGGTCGTTTTGCTCGTGTTCGGGCTGGCATCGTCGCTGCTGCAAAACGCGCCCAACCTGGTGCTTCAGCGCATCATGCCGGACCTTTCGCGAATCTCCCCGGTGAGCGGCTGGAACCGGCTGTTCGGAACGCAGGGTCTCGTCGAGTTCGCCAAGTCGCTGTTCAAGCTCGCCTCGGTGACCGTCGTCGTCGCCTTCGTGCTGCGCTCGTCCGAAGCGAAGGCGTTCGAGGCGATGTACACCGACCCCGTCGCGCTTCCGGAGATGATCCTCAACATCGCGATGCGGATCGTCTCGGCGATCTGTATCGCGACCATCGTCCTGGTCGCGATCGACCTCGCCTGGGCGCGCTTCCACTGGCGGCGCGAGCTGCGCATGACCCGGCAGGAGATCAAGGACGAGCACAAGCAGGCCGAAGGCGACCCGCTGGTCAAGGCGCGCCTCCGCTCGCTGGCGCGCGACCGCTCGCGACAGCGGATGATCGCCTCCGCATCGCGCGCGACGCTGGTGATCGCGAACCCGACGCACTTTGCGATCGCACTGCGCTACAACCGCGAGGAAAACCCGGCGCCGCTCGTGGTGGCCAAGGGCATGGACGTGATCGCGCTGAAGATCCGCGAAGTCGCGGAGAAGAATAGAATCCCCGTGATCGAGAACAAGGTTCTGGCGCGCGCGCTCTACGAGGCCGTTCAGGTCGATCAGGTGATTCCGGCCGAATTCTTCCGGCCCGTCGCCGAGATCATCTACTTCCTGCAGTCGAAGCAGACGACCCGGCCCGAGAAGGTCCAGTAGATTTCCGAGGATGGTGCTTCGCCCAACAGCTTGACGAAAGCTTAACGCCCTAGGCTTCTCCTCGAATGGACCAGAATGGGACTGTCGTGGGACCGCTTTATCTCTTCGAACTCGCATCGTCGCAAGCGCGGTACCTCGAACTCCGCCAGTCGACCATCGCCACCAACGCGAATACGCCGGGCTTCAAAGCGCGCGACGTCGAGCCGTTCAACAAGGTGCTCGACGGAATGCCGGTCAGGCTCGCGACGACGTCACCGACGCACATGCAGCTTTCCGCGACCGAGACCGACACGCGCGCGACCTCCAAGAAGGACAGCTGGGACGTGGTTCACTCCGGAAATTCCGTCAGTCTCGAGCAGGAGATGATCAAGGGCAACGACGTCAATCGCGACTACTCGATGAACTCGGCGGTCGTGCGGTCGTTCCACCGAATGCTGCTGTCGAGCGTGAAGACCTGAGGTGAATTGACATGCTGGACTCATTGAGCGCCTCCCTGACGGTTGCGAGCTCCGGGCTCGAAGCGCAGTCGACGCGCATGCGCATCGTCTCGGAAAACCTCGCCAACGCGACGTCGACGGGACGGACCGCCGGCGCCGATCCGTATCAGCGCAAGACGATCACCTTCGATGCCGCGATGGACCGTGCCTCGGGCGCGCAGCTCGCGAAGGTCAAGGAGGTCGGCGTCGATACCACGCCGTACCGCGTGGAGTACGATCCTGGGCATCCCGCCGCCGACAAGTCCGGCTACGTCAAGCTGCCGAACGTCAACATGATGATCGAGATGGCCGACATGCGGGAAGTCAACCGGTCCTATGAAGCCAATCTCCAGGTCGTGAAACAGGTGAGGTCGATGCTGGGCATGACCATCGACCTTCTGAGGAGCTGACAATGCTTGAGGCAATTTCGTCCACGGCGATCTCCGCAGGCCAGGCGGCGAGCCGCGCAACCGAGACGCAGGCGATCGCGCCCGCGGCGCCGACCGCGATCCAGTCCGGCGGCGACGTCGGCTTCGATTCGGTGATGAAGCAGGTGACGACGGACGCGATCGGCACGCTGAAGGCGGGCGAGGCGGCGTCGATCTCGGCGATGCAGGGCAAGGAATCGACGCGGCGCGTCGTCGAGGCGCTGATGTCGGCCGAGCAGGCCTTGCAGACGGCGGTCGCGGTTCGCGACAAGGTCGTGCAGGCCTACCAAGAAGTCGTTCGTATGTCGATTTGATCTGAAGGAGTCACATTGTGAAATCGCTTGCCATTGCGGCCACGGGCATGAATGCCCAGCAGACCAATATCGAAGTCATCGCCAACAACATCGCCAACATCAACTCGACGTCGTACAAGCGGGCGCGCGCGGAGTTCACCGATCTGTTCTACCAGATGGACCGGATGCAGGGCGTCGCGAACGTCAACGGCTCGTCGCCGATTCCGGAAGGCGCCAATCTCGGCCTCGGCGTCAAGTCGGCGGCGATCCGCAAGCTGCACATCCAGGGCGCGCTCACCCAGACCGGCAATCCCTACGACCTCGCGATCAACGGCCGCGGCTGGTTCCAGGTGCTGGGCCCGAACAACGAGGTGCAATACACCCGGGCGGGTTCGTTCAACACCAATGCCAACAGCCAACTCGTCACCACCGACGGCTACCTGCTGGATCCCGCAATCACGATCCCGCAGGGGACGGTCGAGGTCACGGTCAACCAGACCGGACAGGTGTTCGCCAAGCTGGACACGGAAGTGAACCCGCGGCAGATCGGCCAGCTCAACCTCGCCAACTTCGCCAACGAGGCGGGCCTCGAGCCGCTCGGCAGCAATCTCTATCGCGAGACCACGGCGTCCGGCACGCCGGTCGTCGGACTGCCGGGCGATGCCGGCTACGGCAAGATCAACCAGAAATATCTCGAGGCCTCGAACGTCGATCCGGTCAAGGAAATCACCGAGCTGATCTCGGCGCAGCGCGCCTACGAAATGAATGCCAAGGTCATCCAGGCCTCGGATGAAATGGCCTCGACCGTATCGAAGGGCCTTCGCTAGTTCCGGTGTGTCCATGTTGAACAGGGTGGGCCTGATCGTGCGCGGGTTGGCCGCCGTGCTGCTGGTTCTCGTCTCGGCGCGCGTCGCTGCAGCCGAGGAGAAGCGGCTTCCCGTGCCGGCCGTGTCGATCCGCGCCGGCGAGCTGATCCGGGACGACATGATCACGGAGCGCGCCTTCGCGCCGAACCTGCTCGGCGTCGCCCAGTTCATCGAAGGGCGCCAGATCCTGGTCGGTCGCATGGCCCGGCGCGCGCTGCTGCCGGGCCAGCCTATCCCGACCAACTCGGTGGAAGATCCCTGGACCGTCGCCCGCGGCGCCATGGTCAAGGTCGTCGTCGAGGACAGCGGCCTGTCGATCGTCACCTACGGCTCGGCGATGCAATCGGGCGCCGCCGGCGCACTGATTCCAGTGCGAAACACCGACACCGGCGTGATCATCAGGGGCGTCGTCCAGCCGGACGGCACCGTCAAGGTCGTGGACGGATCATGACCAGGCTCCTGCTTGCGCTCATCCTTGTCGTTTCCGCGGCCAGCGCCCAGGCCGCCGTCCGCATCAAGGACATCGCGGACATCAAGGGATTGCGTGAAAACCAGATCGTCGGCTACGGCCTCGTCATCGGCCTGAACGGCACCGGCGACACGCTTCGCAATGCTCCGTTCACGGAGCAGTCCCTGCAATCGATGCTCGAGAACATGGGTATCAATGTCAGGAACGAGACCACGAGCACCACCAACCCCGCGCGCCCGACCACCCTGCGCACGCGCAACGTCGCCGCCGTGATGGTGACCGCGGACCTGCAACCTTCGATCGGGGCAGGCGAGCGGATGGACGTGACCGTGTCGTCGCTCGGCGATGCGACCTCGCTGCTCGGCGGCACGCTGGTGATGACGTCGCTGCGCGCGGCGGACGGCGCGGTCTATGCGGTGGCACAGGGCGCGGTCACGGTCGCCGGCTACAGCGTGGGAGGTCAGGCGCAGAACGTCAGCCAGGGCACCCCGACCGCGGGCCGCATTCCGAACGGCGCGCTAGTCGAGCGAGAGGTGCAGGGAAGCCTCCATGAGATGGAATTCCTGGTGCTTGAGCTCAAGAACCCGGACTTCGTCACCGCAACGCGCATCCTCGATGCAATCAACCGCTACGCCGGCGGCCGCTATCGCGCGCAGATCGCCTTCGAGCGCGACTACCGCACCATCGTCTTGTCGAAGCCGCGCCATATCGGCCCGGTCCGCTTCCTCGCCGAAATCGGCGAGCTGACGGTCGAGCCGGACACGCCGGCGCGGGTGGTGATCAACGAGCGCACCGGCACGGTGGTGATCGGACGGGACGTGCGGATATCGACGGTTGCGGTGACGCACGGCAATCTGACCGTCCGCGTCACGGAGATGCCCGTGGTGTCGCAGCCGGCGCCGTTTTCGCGCGGGCAGACGGTGGTCGTTCCCCAGACCGTGGTCGAGGCCAACGAGGCCGGATCGCAGGTGGCGATCCTGAGCGGCGTCGATCTCCAGCGCCTGGTGCGTGGATTGAACCAGATCGGCCTCAAACCATCGGGCATCATCGCGATCCTCCAGGCGATCAAGACGGCCGGCGCGCTCCAGGCCGATGTCATCGTCCAATGACGCATAAGCGTCGTGCAAGCTTGGTCGCTCAATGCTCAGGTCTCGACCGAGAATCGCACGCGGCCCGATGTTGAAGCTGGATCACAAAGCCAAACTCCTCCTCCTGGCCGCGGCGCTTGCGAGCGCTTCGCCCGTGCTGGCGCTGGATGAGGCCAGATCGTCGAAGCCGCTCAACCTGCTTTCCTTCGCGCGCGCCCGCGCGCCCGGACCGCAGAAGCCGCGCGCGCCGATCCAGGGTGACAATGCGGCCACCCGGGCGACGGCGTGGGCGGCCGAAGATACCGGACCGGCGATCACCGGTGCGGTGCCGGCTTCCGAGACGCCTGCACCGGCGCCAGCGCCTGCACCCGCGCCGGTACGTCCGGCCAAGCCCGGCAGTGTCACGGCGCCGCCAAAGCCCGCACCGCCGCAGGCCGCTGCGACCGCGGACAACGAGGTCGCGCTGTTCTGCAGCAACGTGGCCGATCCCGCCGTCGATGCGAGATTGGCCTGGCAGCTCAAGGAGCTGGAGAAGGCCGAGACCCAGCTCCGCGAGCGGATCGCCGAGGTCGAGGCCAAGCGCGCCGAATACGAGAAGTGGATGGCGCTGCGCGACGACTTCCTGAAGAAGGCCGAGGCCCAGGTCGTCGAGATCTACTCGCGCATGAAGCCGGACGCCGCGGCCACCCAGATCGCCGGCATGGCGGACGAGACCGCCGCCGCCGTGCTCGCCAAGCTCAGCCCGAGGAGCTCGAGCGCGATCTTCAACGAGATGGATACGGCGCGCGCCGCGCACCTCGCCGATTTGCTCGGCGGAATGCGCCGCGTGGATGACGGAAAGACCAAATAGATGAAGAATCTGATCCTCATCCTGCCGCTCTTGATGCTTACCGGATGCGTCGGTGATCCGGCGGACGCCCTGACCGGCCCGCGCTTGTCGCCGGTCGGAAGCGGCCTGAGGACGCAGGCCGACCCGATCCCGGTGACGCCGCGCATGCGCACGCCGGTCAGCTATCGCTCGACCTGGGACGACGGCACCGATCTCTACCGCGATCCCCGCGCCCGGCGCACCGGCGACGTCGTGACGGTGATCATCTCGATGCAGGACAAGGCCAAGCTCGACAACAAGACCGGCCGCTCGCGCGATTCGCAGATCAAGTTCGGGCTCGACTGGCTGATGGACGTCGCAGGATGGGCCGACAAGGGGCAAACCACCGCCAACCTCAGCACCAACACCCAGATCAAGGGCAACGGCCAGATCGATCGCACGGAGGACATCAAGCTGTCCATCGCCGCCATCGTCACCGACGTGTTGCCGAACGGCAATATGATGATCAGCGGCTCGCAGGAGTTCCGCGTCAACACCGAGATGCGCGTGCTCAATGTCGGCGGCATCGTGCGTCCGCGCGATATCTCGCGAACCAACACGATTTCCTACGAAAAGATCGCGGAGGCGCGCGTGTCCTATGGTGGTCAGGGAAATCTGTCGGATGTGCAGCAGCCTGGATGGGGACATCGGATCTATGACGCCGTGGCACCGTTCTGAGGTTCGCGCCGGCCGGGCCGCGTCGCGAGGGCAGGGGACGTGATGCGCCTGATTGCCGCCATCGTGGCGCTGACCCTGGTCGCGATCGGTGCCGGCGCCCTTGCCGGCCTGCATCTGTTTGCAGCCGCCGAGCGCGTCGCCGACGCGAAGAAGAGCCCTACGCCGCCGCCGCTTGCGTCGAGCTACGCCGGCAGCGCGCGGCTTCGAAAACTGTCCCCGATCGTGACCAATCTCGCCGCGCCGGCCAACAACTGGGCCCGTGTCGAGGCCTCCATGGTGACCGACAGCATGAGCGACGAGGACGCCGGCATCCTGGCCGCCCATATCAGCGAAGACATCGTCACCTATCTGCGATCGGCCTCGGCTGCGCAGTTCGAGGGATCGCGCGGGCTCCAGCATCTGCGCGATGACCTCGCCGAGCGCGCCAATGTCCGCTCGTCGGGCAAGGTCCGCGAATTGATCATTGAGACGTTGGTGATTCAGTGAAATTGAGAGTCCTGCTGCTCGCGTTGATTCTGGCGGTGCTGCCCGAAATGGCGTTCGCCCAGATTCCGGACCTCAACTCCCTGCTGCCGCCCGGCAACGGCTCGACCAGCGGCCGCATCATCCAGCTGATGGCGCTGATCACGGTGCTGTCGGTGGCGCCGGGACTGCTCATCATGGTGACGAGCTTCACGCGGTTTGCGGTGGCGCTGTCGTTCCTGCGCTCCGGTCTCGGCCTCCAGACCACGCCGGCCAATCTGGTGCTGGTCAGCCTCGCGCTGTTCATGACGTTCTACGTGATGGCGCCGACCTTCGACCGCGCCTGGGAGACCGGCGTCCAGCCTCTCATGAAGAACGAGATCTCGGAGGAAGAGGCTTATCTGAAGATCACCGATCCGTTCCGCGAGTTCATGCTGGCGCACGTTCGCGACAAGGATCTCCAGACCTTCGAGGCGCTCGCCGCGGAGAGCTTTCGCAAGAAGTTCGACGACAAGCGCATCGATTTGCGCGTCATCATTCCGGCCTTCATGATCTCCGAGCTCAGGCGTTCGTTCGAGATCGGATTCCTCATCATGCTGCCGTTCCTCGTGATCGACATGATCGTGGCGACGCTGACCATGTCGATGGGCATGATGATGATGCCGCCGACGATCCTCGCGCTGCCGTTCAAGATGCTGTTCTTCGTGCTGATCGACGGCTGGAACCTGCTGGCCTCCGGACTGGTGCGGTCGTTCTCGTAGCGGCGGCGACCGCCGGCCGGCCGGGTCATGGTTAGCAAGAAGTACCGACTTATGGTTACCGGAGGGTAATGGTAACCATATGATATTGCTGAGAAATTCAAGCTGATCTTAATCTCGGCGCAAGATTTCGCGTGCTAGCAATGCGTCACGGCGGGTTGGACCCCACCCACAACAGTCCAAAGGCATGATGCCGCCCCTCCGTACCGGTGAAAGCCCGGTATGTCCCCTCGTGAAAATGTAACGCGTACATAAAGGGACATTCGCAATGTCAAGCCTGCTTACGAACTCGACCGCCATGACCGCGCTCCAGACCCTGCGGTCTGTCAGCTCGCAGCTCTCCACCACGCAGACCCGCATCTCCACCGGCCAGCGCGTGTCGACCGCTTCGGACAACGCTGCCTACTGGTCGATCGCAACCTCGATGCGCTCCGACAACGCGGCGCTCTCCGCGGTTTCCGACTCGCTCGGTCTGTCGGCTGCGACCGTCGACACCGAATACACCGCTCTGAACACGGTCATCGGTGACAAGGACTCCGGCCTGACCAAGCTCCAGGCGCTGCTGGTCGAAGCCAAGACCGCCGGTATCGATCGCTCCAAGATCCAGGCCGACGTCACCCAGATCCAGAATCAGCTGAAGTCGACGGCCGACTCGGCGACGATCAACGGCATCAACTGGCTGAGCATCGACACCACGCCCTCCTCGTCCACGGCCACGCCGACGAGCTTCAACCTCGTGTCGTCGTACTCGCGTGTCGGCAATACGCCCACCATCGGCTCCATCACGGTGACGACCGCCACCTACGCGCTCTACACCACCGGCGGCTCATCCACCACCGGCATCCTGGATGCGGTGGTCGGCGGCTCCACCGGCGCGTCCGTCTCCTCGATCAACATCGGCGCGCTGACCGACTCGGCGACCGACCAGACCAAGCTCGATGGTTACATCGCGCAGGTCACCGCTGCGATCGGCTCTGTCGCCTCGGCCGCCGCCAATCTCGGTGCCGTCAAGAACCGCATCTCGACCAACACGGAATTCGTCAAGAACCTGATGGACTCCGTGGATCGCGGTGTCGGCCAGCTCGTCGACGCCGACATGAACCAGGAGTCCACCCGCCTTGCGGCCCTCCAGGTCCAGCAGCAGCTCGGCGTTCAGGCGCTCTCGATCGCCAACAACAGCAGCCAGAGCATCCTGTCGCTGTTCCGCTAAACCTCAACTCATCTGGGGGAGGGCCGCGCTTCTCGCGAAGCGCGGCCCTTTCTTTTGTCAGGCGTGACGCCGCGTCGACGCCATGGCTCGGTGTTGCAACCGAGTCACAGGGCCACAAGCCTCGCACAAGCTTCGGCGGGTAACCTCACCGCTACGACAGATTGGGTCCATCACACGCATTGCCGTGGCCCAAAGGCATGATGCCGCCCTGTCGTACCGGTGCAAGTCCGGTATGTCCCCAAACTCAATTCAATCGTCAAAGGGACATCAAAATGGGTTCTAGCCTCCTCACCAACTCGTCTGCAATGACCGCGCTGCAGACCCTCCGCAATGTCAGCACGCAGCTCGCGACCACGCAGAACCGGATCTCGACCGGTCAGCGCGTCTCGACCGCTTCGGACAATTCGGCCTATTGGTCGATCGCAACCTCGATGCGCTCCGACAACGCCGCGCTGTCCGCAGTCTCCGATTCGCTCGGTCTGTCGGCCGCGATGGTCGACACCGAATACACCGCTCTGAACACGGTCATCGGCGACAAGAACTCCGGCCTGACCAAGCTCCAGGCGCTGCTGGTCGAAGCCAAGACCGCCGGTATCGACCGGACCAAGATCCAGGCCGAGGTCACCCAGATCCAGCAGGATATGAAGCTCAAGTCCGACTCGGCAACGATCAACGGTATCAACTGGCTGAGCATCGACATCACGCCCTCGTCGTCCACGGCCACGCCGACGACCTTCAACCTCGTGTCGTCGTACTCGCGCGTCGGCGGTACGCCCACCATCGGCTCCATCACCGTGACGACCGCCACCTACGCGCTCTACACCACCGGCGGCTCATCCACTACCGGCATCCTGGATACGGTGGTCGGCGGCTCCACCGGCGCGTCGGTTGCCTCGATCAACATCGGCGCGCTGACCGACTCGGCGACTGACCAGACCAAGCTCGACGGCTACATCAACCAGGTCACCGCTGCGATCAACTCGGTCGCCTCGGCCGCCGCCAATCTCGGTGCCGTCAAGAACCGCATCGCGACCAACACGGAATTCGTCAAGAACCTGATGGACTCCGTGGATCGCGGTATCGGCCAGCTCGTCGACGCCGACATGAACGCGGAATCGACGCGCCTGCAGGCGCTTCAGACCCAGCAGCAGCTTGGCGTTCAGGCGCTCTCGATCGCCAACCAGAACAGCCAGAGCATCCTGTCGCTGTTCCGCTAAGCCGCGGCTTCGAAAACGACCGTGCTCCCTCGGGAGCACGGTCTCCGCCATGAACGGCGGATATGACGGCACAAGATGTGCCCGCAATCGATCCCCTGACGCCAGATTTCAAGTAACACGCCGCAGCCGATCGCACCGCGGTGCATCCGGCCGTGCACCTGTTGCCGATCCTCGCGATAGCGTCCCCCGACTTCTTGTAAAATTACAACGCCTCGCCCGCGAACCGACACATTCGTGTTCCTGCGCAACCTTCAGACAAGGTTGGCAGCGGAATGTCCCATATGTTCGCATTGGTACGAGGTCATATGCTGTTCAGTCGTGCGCAGATACAGCAACTGCTCAACAATCTGCTGGAGCTTGGGCCGCGACGCCTGATGGCCCTGGGATTGATCGGCTTTGCCGTTCTCGTCACCGTCGTCGGCGGCGCCTATTATCTGAGCCGGCCTGAATTCGAAACGCTCTATACCGGCCTCTCCCGCGAAGATGTGACGCGCATGGGCGCTGCTTTGCGCGAGCAGAATATTGCCTTCGACGTCAATACGGCCGGAGACGCGGTCTCGGTGCGTCCGAGCCAGACCATGCAGGCGCGAATGCTGCTCGCCGAGAAGGGGCTGCCGACCAGCGCCAATTCCGGTTACGAGCTGTTCGACAAGATCGGCTCGCTCGGTCTGACCTCGTTCATGCAGGAAGTCACGAAACTGCGCGCGCTCGAAGGCGAGATCGCGCGCACGGTGCAGTTGATGAAGGGCGTGAAAGCGGCGCGGGTGCATATCGTGATGCCGGTGCGCGGCTCGTTCCGCGCGACGCAACAGCCGCCCTCGGCGTCGGTCGTGCTCCGCACCGACGGCGCGATCGAGGCTCGTACGGCGCAGTCGATCCGTCATCTCGTCGCGGCCGCCATCCCCGGCATGAGCCGCGACAAGGTGACGGTGCTGGATGCCGACGGTTCGATGCTGCTGGCCGAAGAGGACGAAGCCACCGCTGCCCCGACCAAGATGGCAAGCCTCCAGAAGACGGTCGGCGGGATGGTTCAGGAGAACATCCGCAAGGCGCTGACGCCGTATCTGGGTCTCGACAATTTCGAGGTGAGCGTCGCGCCGCAGCTCTCCACCGACAAGCGGCAGACCAACGAGACCGTCTACGATCCGGAGAGCCGCGCCGAGCGTTCCGTGCGGAACGTGCGCGAGAAGGAGTCGTCGCAGAACGCCGACCGATCGACGCCGACCACGGTGCAACAGAACCTTCCCGACCAGCAGGTCAACGCCGGCGGCAGCAAGAACTCCAGCGAGGACAAGACCCGTCGCGAGGACGTCACCAATTTCGAGGTGTCGTCCAAGACCACGACGACGGTGAGCGACGGCTATCTGGTCAAGAAGCTCTTCATCGCCGTGCTGGTCAACCGCGCGCGCCTCGTTGCCGATCTCGGCGACAAGAGCAATCAGGCCATCGTCGACAGCAAGCTCGCCGAGATCAGCCAGCTCGCGGCGACGGCCGGCGGACTGGACAAGCAGCGCGGCGACCAGATCCAGGTCACGGCCGTCGACTTCATCGAGGGCTCGCGCGAACTGGCGCCGGTGCCGCCGATCAGCTTCGTCGAGATGATCAACAAGCAGCTCGGCAGCGTCATCAACGCGGTGACGATCCTGGCCGTGGCTTCGATGCTGGTCTGGTTCGGCCTTCGCCCCGCGGTCAACGGCATTCTGACCCACCGCGCGGCGCAGGAGCAGACCGAGGCGGCGGAGGCCGCTGAGCTTGAAGCTGCCACAGCCCTTGCATTGGCCGAGAGCCAGGACCCCGAGCTCAACCTCGTCGAGGACCTCGAAGGCAAGATGCAGCGCACGCCGCAGAAGCGACTGGAGCAGATCGTCCGGCTCGATCAGGCGCAGGCAGCAGCGATCCTTAAAGACTGGATGCGACGCGAGGAGGCGGCATGAACGCGGCAATCGGAAAACTCCTGACGCAGTTCGACGCGAACGGCCGGGTCAAGTCGTCGCCGCCGCCTCCGCCGCCCAAGATTCAGGACGTGCTGACCAGGCCGAAGGAAGTCCGGTGCGAGCCTCAATCTCAACCGCAGCCTCAGGCCCAGTCGCAGCCTCAGTCGCCGCCTCCGGCGCCCGCGACGGAAGCCCCGCCGGTCAATCTCCTGGACGATGCCTATCGGCGCGGCCATGCCGCCGGCGTCGCGGAAGGCGATGCCAGGGTTGCCGAGGAACGGGTGCGCAGCGCGATCCGGCTCGGCGAGGAGCGGGCCAAATGGTCCGATCAGCAGGCGGTCGCGATCGTGAGCGGCTTCGAGGCGGCTTGCCGCGAGATCGAGACCAACATTGCGAGCTCCGTTGCCCGAATATTGCTGCCGTTCCTCGCCGATGCGGTCCGCGACAAGGCGATCGGGTCGCTGGTCGAGCAAATCGCGGCGCTGACCGGCAATTCGCCGGTGCCGGTATTCAAGATCACCGGGCCGAGCGAACTGCTTGACCTGGTGAAGACGCAGCTTGAGACGGCCCGGCGAACGGGCATCGAGTACGAGGCCGCCGAGACTTTCGAGGTCCGTGTCGTGGCCGACCAGACCGTGATCGAGACGAAGATCGCGGCCTGGAGCGACCGCCTCAATGAGGCGCGCCGGTAGCCCGCCATGGAGGAGGTCAAGCAAGAGCTCGTGATCGTCCGCCGGCGCAGTGCCTTCGCCGAGGAGGCGCATCATGGTGGCGTATGGAAGATCGCCTATGCGGACTTCATGACCGCGATGATGGCGTTCTTCCTGGTCATGTGGCTGCTCAACGCGCTCAACCAGGACCAGAAGCAGGTGGTCGCGAGCTATTTCAACCCGATCAAGCTCGCGGAGAACGCACCCGCCCCGAAGGGCCTCAAGGATCTCTCCAAGAAGGAGCCGACGACGTTCGAGGGTCAGGACGGCAGGCGTCAGCCGGCTGGGCCGAGCGAGGAGCGGCGCGGTGACTCCCCGACGGCCGAGAAACCGCCCTTCTACGAAGAGAAGGTTCTGTTCCGCGATCCCTATGCGACGCTTGCCGAGATCGCCAATAGCGCGAACCAGGCCTCGGGCCAGCGCCGCGCCGGCGCCCTGACGTCCGCGGAAGAGGACGGCCTCAAGGGCGGCGACGCCTACCGCGATCCCTTCGATCCCGGCTATTGGAAGCTGGCGCCGCAGGCGTCCAAGGATTCGGATCGCATCATCGAGAGCGAGCCCAAGCCGAATGCACCCGTGCGCGACAACGCGACCGGGACGGGCCAGGGCGAGCCGCAGGCGCGCCGTTCCAAGACGGACGATGCCGGCGGAAGCGTGGCGCCGAACGCCGATGCCTCGTCCGCAAGCCTGTCGCCGCTGCTGCCGCCGGGGCCGGCGCCGGCGCCATCGCCGTCGCAGTCTTCGCGCGAAGGAAGCGCGCAGGCGAACGCGCAATCGGGTGCTCAGGCCAGTGCCGCTGCGCAAGGGCGTCCCGGCGATACGCCGAAGGATTCCGAACCGCGCGACGCCGCGCAAACGCAGCAGCCGACCGTCAAGCAGCTCCAGTCCGCGATCGCGGAAGCGCTGTCGGACATCAAGGCGGGCGCCGGACCGGCGGCCGAGGTGCGTCAGGTCGAGGAAGGTCTGCTGGTCAGCCTGACCGACGATGCGAGCTTCGGCATGTTCGCGGTCGGCTCGGCCGAGCCGAGGCCCGAGCTCATCCGCGTGATCGACAAGATCGGGCCGCTGCTGATGAAACGACAGGGCATGATCATCGTCCGCGGCCACACCGACAATCGGCCGTACAAGTCGGAGACCTACGACAATTGGCGGCTGTCGACCGCCCGTGCGCAGATGGCCTATTACATGCTGGTCCGCTCCGGCGTCGACGCGCAGCGGATCGAGCATGTCGAGGGCTACGCCGACCGGCGGCCGAGACTTCAGAACGACCCGGCGGCCGCGCAGAATCGCCGGATCGAGATCTTGATCCGGGAGAAGCGCCCTTGATCAGGCCGCTCCTCCGTGCCGCCCTGCTGGTGCTGCTGCCGTTCGCGGCGGCACGCGCGTTGGCCGATCCGGCGCCGGCTCCGGCGTCGACATCGGGCGAGCCCTATGAGCTCGTGCGCGCATTGCAGGCCGTGCAGGACGGTATCGCCAACGGCGACACCGCGGCGCATGGCAGCCACATCGCGCTGATCCGGCAGATCGGCGAGAAATTTCTCGCCGCCGATGCGAGCGTGTGGAGCAACGCGCAGAACGGCCAGGCCGTCGTCATCTACCTGCTCAGCGGCGGCGCCCCGCAACTGGTCCGCAAGCTGCCGCGCGACAAGATGAATGTCGACGGACGGCTGTTCGATGGCGCGCTCGCCTATGTCGAGGGCCGACAGGACGAAGCGCGCGAGCTGCTCAAGGACGTCAAGCCCAGGACGATTCCGTCGGGCCTGGGCGGACAGGTCGCGCTGGTCCAGGGCGCGCTGTTCGCTCGCACCGAGGCCTCGCTCGCGATCGAGCGTCTGGACGATGCGCGCCTGCTCCTGCCCGGCACGCTGGTGGAGGAGGCGGCGCTGCGGCGCGAGATCCTGCTGGTCGGGCAGGCCGAGGATTTCGACAAGTTCGAGTTCCTGACGCTGGCCTATATCCGCCATTACCGCAACTCGATCTATGCCGGCGATTTCTGGCAGCGCTTCTCCACCGGCCTGACGCAATCGAGCCTCGCTCTCGACGAGCGCCGCTTTGCGCGGATCGTCACCATGCTGGAGCAGATCGATCGCGGAAGCCGCCTCAAGCTCTATCTCGTGATCGCGCGCTCCGCGATGGTGCGTGGACGGATGGCCGTGACCCGGCTCGCCGGCGAGCGGGCGCTGACGCTCAGCGCCGATGCCTCGGCAGAGCGCGAGCGTGCGCATTTTTTCCGTGGCGCCTCGCGGGTACTCACCGACGAATATGACGGCGGCCTCGCCGAGCTGAAGGCGCTCGACCGGTCGAAGCTGCCCGAGCGCGATCTTCCTCTCCTGAATGCAACGGTCCAGCTTGCGCTCGATGTGCGCAAACCGTTCGCGAGCGGATCTGCCGCCACCGCCGACAAGCCTCCGGCCACGCCGGCGCGTCTCGATCTCGCATCGTCGACCGCGACCCTCGCGCGTGCGCGGAAGGAGCTCGGCGAACTCGAACTTCTCACCAGGGATCGCCGCCCATGACCAAGCTCAGCGGAACCGCCGGACAGGCTTTTTCGGGGCTCGCCGAGAGTCTCAATATGCGCGGGACGTCGCGCTCGGCGAAGAGCGCCGGGACGAAATCGCAGGCTGATTCGTCGTTCAACGATCTGCTCCACACCGTCTCGAACCTGGCCAAACGGGCGCTCAAAGACGAGGGCAGCGATACGGCCGTGAAGGCGGGAACGCTGCGCACGCGCCTTTCGCATCCGGCCGAGAAGGACGAGACGGTGCATGATCGCACCGAGGCGGCCGACGAGACCAAGTCCAGTCACAAATCGTCCGACGAGCCGGAGACGCAAGATCCGCTCGACCAGGCCGCGAAGGCTGACGTTTCGAGCCGGCCGGGCATTGCCGCGATCGTCGGACAGGAGCTCGCCGCCGTGCCGGCCGTGAAGCTGCAATCGCCCGCGGGGGACAGGAAGGATGCGTCGGCGCGCGACGGGCGTTCCTCCACGAAGGGCGAGGTTCAGGCGACGGGCATGGCGAAGGCCGCCGCCGCCGATTCCGCGCCGCTCTCGGCAGGTCCGACAGGCGCGCGCTCACAGGCCGCGGCCTCGCAGGCGGCAGCCGCGCAGCAGGGCAACGAGAGTTCGTCAAAGGCAATGCCCGCGACGTCGGGCTTCGAGGCCGTCACGGCCAATGTCGAACGCGCCGTCAAGGCCTCGGCCCGGGACGCATTGCCGGAGGCGACCAAGGTCACCGTGGTCCAGCAGGAGACCCATCTGCCCCCGGCGCAGTTCAACGCTCCGCAACAGGTCGCCAATGCGGTGGTCGCCGAGCTGAAGGAATCCTCGGCGCCGACGGCGTCCGCAGCCCCCGATCTCGCCGGGTCCCAGACCAATGCGCCGGACCAGCCGCTCAAGATCCTGACCGTCAACCTCGAGCCGCCGTCGCTCGGCAATGTCACCGTGCGCCTCCGCCTCGTCGGCTCGGAGGTCTCCGTCCACCTCGCGGCCGAGCGCAAGGACACGAGCCAGATGCTGGACCAGCAGCGCGACTCGATCCGCGAGCTGATGCAGTCGGCCGGCTACGTCGCCGACGTCGCCCCCGTCCAGCATGGCTCGCTGGACGGATTCCAGAGCGGCTCCGGCCAGTCGCAGCCGCAGCTCTCGGGCCAGCAACAGCCCTCGTCACAGTCGCAAGGCACGTTCGACGGCGCCGGCACGTCGTCGGGACAATCGGACGGCGATGCGAGACAGGCCCGGCAGGAGCGCCAGTCCAACCAGGAGACGCGTCATGACCAGGACGTGGCGCCGCAGATTCGTCGCGGCCCTGTTTATCTGTAACGCCAGCGCCGCCGAGGCGGCCGCCGACAGCGCGCGCCCCTGCGAGCGCGAGATGGCGCGTGCGGCCCAGCAGCACGGGATTCCGCTCGGCATTCTCTATGCCGTCGGCCTCACCGAGACCGGACGGCGCGGGGCGCTCTATCCTTATGCGCTCGGCGCCGACGGTCAGACCGTGTTCGCCAAGGACATGGAGGACGCGATCGCGAATTTCGAGGCGATGCGAGCCAAGGGCATCAAGCTGATCGACCTCGGCTGCATGCAGATAAACCACTACTACCACGGCGACAAGTTCACCTCGGTGCGGGCGATGTTCGATCCCGCCCGGAATGTCGACTACGCCGCGCGCTTCCTGAAGGAGCTGAAACAGCGCGAGGGAAGCTGGACCATGGCGGTCGCCCGCTACAATGCGGGCCCCAACAACCAGCCGGCGCAGAAGCGCTATGTCTGTCACATCGTCGCTCATCTCGTCTCGAGCGGTTTCGGCGCGTGGACAGACAAGGCGCGCTCGTTCTGTCAGCCGAAAACGACCTGACAACATGAAGTTGTGCACGGTTCCCAATCATCAGCCCCGCGCAAGCAAGAACCCTCATTGTAGCTGCAACCTACCAAAGGAGCCCAATTCATGAGCCTGTATGGTGTTATGCGCACCGGCGTTTCCGGCATGTCTGCGCAGTCCAACAAGCTGTCGACGGTCTCGGACAACATCGCGAACGTCAACACGACCGGCTACAAACGGGCTTCCACCGAGTTCTCCTCGCTGATCCTGAAGAGCGGATCGGGCAATTACGATTCCGGCGCCGTCGAGACCACCGTGCGCTATGCCATCAGCGACGCCGGCCATACGCAGTTCACCACGTCGACCACGGACCTCGCCGTCCAGGGCAACGGTTTCTTCGTGGTGTCGAACGCCGCCAACACGCAGCAGTATCTGACGCGGGCCGGCTCGTTCGTGCCGGACGCCCAGGGCAATCTGGTCAACGCGGCCGGCTACTACCTTCTGGGACAGCCCGGCGTCGTGAGCAACTTCTCGCAGAACAGCCTCACTGGTATGCAGATCGTCAACGTCGCGCAGGTCTCGCAGGTGCCGGTGCCGTCGACGGCGGGGACACTCACGACCGGCAATCTGGATCCGAAGGCGGCTGTCATTGCTGGCCCGCCCGGTCCGGCGTCATATTCATCGAAGAGCTCGATCGTGGCCTACAACAATATCGGCCAGGCCGTTACGCTCGACGTGTATATGTCCCACACGGCGACGGCTGCCGGCTTGGACACCTGGCAGGTGCAGCTCTATAACTCCGCGACCGGTGCCTCACTCGCTCCCGCAACCACCTTCACCTTCGATACCACGGCGGTTGGAAAAGGTAAGCTGGCCGCGTTGAGCCCGACCGGTCTCACCGTGACCGTCCCCGGCGGCGCGTCGCTGGCCTTGGACCTGTCGAACATGACGCAGGTCGGAACCGACTTCAGCTTCAAGGCGAACGTCAACGGCAGCGTCCCCGCGCCCATCGACAAGGTTGACGTCGACACTGCGGGCCACGTGACGGCGATCCTCAAGAACGGGCAGCAGCTGACGCTCTACACGATCATGCTCGCGGACGTCGCGAGCCCCGACAATCTGACGCCCGAGCCGGGCAACGTCTATTCGACCAATATGAAATCCGGCAACGCGCAGGCCGGGAATGCCGGCACCGGCGGGCTCGGCACGGTCCAGTCCGGCGCGCTGGAAGACTCCAACGTCGACCTCGCGGACGAGCTCACCGGGATGATCGAGGCCCAGCGCGGCTTCACCGCGAACTCGAAATCGTTCCAGACCGGTTCCGACCTGCTCGACGTCGTCGTCAACCTGAAGCGCTGAATTCAGCGCCCATTCCGGGCAAGAGCAAATCATGTCGCTTACCGCCGCTCTCGACTCCGCCCGCGCTTCGCTCATGGCGTCGGGCATCCAGTCCTCGACCATCTCGCGCAACATCGCCGGTGCCAGCGCCGCCGGCTATTCGCGCAAGATCGCCGTGCTGGACAATCTGCCCGGGGCCGGCGTCTATGTCGCGGCGATCCAGCGCGCCGCCAGCTCAGGTCTCTACAACAACGTCCTGACCGCGACCTCGTCGTCGGCCAAGCAGGGCGCGATCTATGACGGTCTCCAGAAGATCGCATCTGCCACGGTGGACGATACGGAGCTCGACCAGTCGCCGACGGCGCAGCTCAATGCGCTGAAGAAGGCGCTGCAGCAATATGCCAACGCCCCCGACAACACCACGCTGGCGCAGGCGGCGATCACGTCCGCCAAGGACATGGCGACGGCGCTCAACCAGGCGACCAATACCGTGCAATCGGTCCGTGAGGGCGCGGACGCCGACATGGCGACCTCGGTCGCCAACATCAACCAGCTCCTTACGCAGTTCGACAAGGTCAACAACGCGGTCGTGAGGGGGACGATTGCCGGTGACGACGTCACCGACTACCTCGACCAGCGGGACAGCATCGTTTCGAAACTGTCGGAGGAGGTCGGCGTCTCGATGTCGATCCGCGCTAACGGCGACGCTGCGCTTTACACCGATAGCGGTGTCGTGCTGTTCGACAAGACGGCGCGAACGGTCAGCTTCACGGCGACCAACATCTATACGCCGGGCACCACCGGCAATGCGGTCTATATCGACGGTGTGCCGGTAACCGGCGCCAATTCGGTGATGCCGCTGAAGTCGGGTAAGCTCGCCGGCCTCGCTCAGCTGCGTGACCAGGACTCCGTCACCTATCAGAGTCAGCTCGACGAAATCGCGCGCGGCCTGATCAACACATTCAGGGAGAGCGATCAGACCGCGGCGGCGCTGCCCGACGTTCCCGGTCTCTTCACCTATCCCGGCGCGCCGGCGATACCGGCGAGCGCCACCGTCTCGGTCGGCCTTGCCGGCCTGATCAGTGTCGCGGCGTCGGTCGATCCGGCGCAGGGCGGCAATCCAAATCTGCTGCGTGACGGTGCGATCAGCGGTAACGTTGCTTACCGATACAACACCGCCGGCAACGCCGGCTACTCGGCCCGGCTACAGCAGCTCATCGGGGGCATGGATGCGTCGCAGCCGTTCGATGTGACCACGCAAGGCAAGCCGAGTGGCAGCTTGATCGACTTCGCGTCGTCGTCGACGAGCTGGATCGAAAACCAGCGCAAGACCGCGGACTCCAACGTAACCTACCAGAAGACGCTGCTCGACCGCAGCACCGCGGCGCTGTCCAACGTCAGCGGCGTCAACATGGACGACGAGATGTCCTTGATGCTTCAGGTCGAACGCACCTATTCGGCCTCGTCGAAGATCATCTCGACCGTCGACCAAATGTTGCAGAGCCTGCTGGCCGCCGTGGGGAATTAAGCCATGATGAGCGCGAACTACATCTCGACCTTGATGCTGTCTTCGTCGTTGAGAACCTCGATCACGAACAACCAGGCTGCGCTGAGCAAGGCGTCGAAGGAGGCGACCACCGGCCGTTTCGCCGATGTTGGCCTCGAGCTTGGTGCCACGACGGGAGGCGACCTCACCCTGCGGGCGGACTGGAGCTTCGCCGATCAGCTCGTCGATACCAACGAGCTCGTCTCGGGACGCCTCGACGTGACGCAAACCCGGATCACCCAGCTCGGCACGACCGCAACGTCCTTTCTCAAGGACCTGATCGCGGCCCGCAGTACCGACAATGGCGGGCGGATCGTCCTGCCGCCTGCGTCCGCCAACCTCCAGGATCTGATCGGCGCGCTCAACGTCTCGTATAACGGCTCGTATCTCTTCTCGGGCATCAACACGCAGAACATGCCGATCACGGCCTACGCCACGGGCTCCGCCAGCAAGAACCAGGTCGACGCGGATTTCGCCGCAGCGCCGCCCACGGGCTTCGGATTTCCGCAATCCTCGGCGAGCGTGAGCAGCATTACCCCGGCCCAAATGCAGACCTTTCTCAACACCACCTTCGATGCCGAGTTCGCGAGCCCGGCCTGGAATACCAACTGGTCATCGGCCACTGACCAGGTCATGCAAAGCCGTATCTCCACGACCGAGGTCGCCGATACGTCCGTCAGCGCCAACCAGACCGGCTTCCGCAAGCTCGCCGAGGCCTACACCATGATGGCGGATCTCGGGAATGCAAAACTCAGCCAGGAGACGTTCCAGGTCGTCGTGGACAAGGCCATCGGCCTCATTGGTGGTGCGATCACGGACCTCGCCACGCTCGGCGGCGGCGTCGGCACGGTCCAGCAGCGGATCACCTCAGCAACGAACAAGCTCAAGACGCAGCAGGACATTCTGAACAATCAGATCGTCGGTATGGAGAAGGTCGACCCAACCGAGGCATCGGTCCGGGTCAACACCTTGCAGACCCAGATCCAGACGGCGCTGGCGCTGACCTCGCAGCTCCAGAAGATCAGCCTCATCAACTATCTCTGAGCCAAGGCTCATTGCAAGGTTCGCTCCTTTTGTCTTGCTATTCGGTTTCCCCGCAGAGTGGTCCTGATGACGTTTGAAGCCTATGAAGCTGTCGTTGAAGAGAGCGGCTATCAGGAGAGAGGCCGCGAGCGACAGGCGCTCAGCCTCGGCATCGACCGGCTCGAGCGGATCGAGAAGGGGCCCTTTAGTTTCGAGGATCTGGTCCAGAGCCTGCTCTATGTGCGCCGGCTGTGGACGATCTTCATCGAGGATCTCTCGCACCCGGAGAACGGCCTCCCGGACAAGCTGCGCGCCGACATCATCTCGATCGGCTTGTGGGTCATCAAGGAGGCGGATCGCCTTCGCGAAGAGAAGTCGGGCGACGTGATGCAGCTCATCGAAATCAACCGCCTGATCCGAGACGCACTTTAATGAAGATCTCCTTGCGGGCGGGCGAACGGATCTACATCAACGGTGCGGTGCTGCGCGTGGACCGCAAGGTCTCCGTCGAGCTCGTCAACGACGTGATGTTTCTGCTCGAGGGGCAGATCATGCAGGCCTCCGACGCCACCACGGCGATGCGGCAGCTGTATTTCATCGTCCAGCTCATGCTGATGAACCCCACCGATGTCCGCGATGCCTCGGCGCTCTACGGCCAGCATCACGCGGCCCTGGTTGCGGTGTGCGAAAGCCGCGAGATGCTGGACGGGCTTGTCGCGATCGACGAGCTGGTCGGGGCAACCCGTTACTTCGAGGCGCTGAAGCGGATCCGGGCGCTGTTCCCGGTGGAGCAGGCTATCCTGGCCGGCGTCGCCACCGACATCCCATTCGAGGCTGCCTGACAGCGGAGAGGCTACATGAACGTCACCAGCGCGACCGACAGCACCAGCAAGTCGTCCAGTTCGACCAGCTCCACGACGTCCACGTCGAGCAACAGCGTCGACTACAATACCTTTCTTCAACTTCTCGTCGCCGAGATGAAGAACCAGGATCCGACCAATCCGATGGATACCTCGCAATATATGAGCCAGTTCGCCCAACTCTCGACGGTCGAGCAGGCCATGCAGACCAACACCAAGCTGGATGCGCTGCTGTCTTCGCAGTCGTTGTCGCAGGCCGACGGGCTGATCGGAAAGACCGTCAGCTTCACCGACGCGACCGGAGCGACCTTCTCAGGCAAGGTCAAGTCGATCTCCATCAACAGCGACGGCTCCGTCGCGACCCTCGAGAACGGCACGAAAGTCGCGGTCGGGCCTGGCCTCACGATCAGTCAGTCATGAACGAGAGAGACGCCCTCGACATCGTCCAGGCGGCGATCTGGACCATCATCGTCGCCTCGGGGCCTGCCGTCGGCGCGGCGATGCTGGTCGGCACCATCATTGCACTGATCCAGGCCCTGACCCAGATCCAGGAGGTCACGCTGACCTTCGTTCCGAAGATCATCGTCATCCTGGTGGTCGTCGCCATCTCCGGCTCCTTCATCGGCGCGCATCTCTCTACCTTTACCGAGATGGTCTACTCGCATATCGAGCGCGGCTTCTGATCCGCGGGCCGACCGGCCACCACCCTCGCGTAAGCTTTGCACGGCAGATTACCGGGCGGACCCTCTGCCGGTGACTCATGGCCGATACGTTAGCTGCTAGCCTGCCAAACCCGCGACGACTCGGGGCGGATGCCTTTTTTGCGGGCGGCATCGTGGCCATGCTCACGATCCTGTTCCTGCCGATACCGCCGATCCTGATCGATCTCGGCCTGGCGTTCTCGATCGCGCTGTCGGCGCTGATCCTGATGGTCGCGCTGTGGATCCAGCGGCCGCTCGACTTCTCCGCATTCCCGACCGTGCTGCTGATCGCAACGATCCTGCGGCTGGCGCTCAACGTCGCGACCACCCGCCTGATCCTGTCGCGCGGCGGGGAGGGCGAACAGGCCGCGGGCCATGTCGTCGCCGGCTTCTCGAAATTCGTCATGGGCGGCGACTTCGTCATCGGCCTGATCATCTTCGCGATCCTGGTCACGGTGAATTTCGTCGTGATCACCAAGGGTGCTACGCGTATCGCGGAAGTCGGCGCCCGTTTCACCCTGGACGCCATCCCCGGTAAGCAGATGGCGATCGACGCGGACCTGTCCGCGGGCCTGATCGACGACAAGGAGGCCCAGCGCCGGCGCCGCGAGCTCGAAGAGGAGAGCGCGTTCTTCGGCGCCATGGACGGTGCTTCGAAATTCGTCCGCGGCGATGCCATCGCCGGCCTGATCATCACCGCGATCAACATCTTCGGCGGCATCATCATCGGCGTCACCCATCACGGCCTGACGCTGTCGCGCGCGGCCGACGTCTATACGAAGCTCTCTGTCGGCGACGGCCTGGTGTCGCAGATGCCGGCGCTGATCGTGTCGCTGTCGGCGGGCCTGCTTGTTTCCAAGGGCGGCACCAGGGGCTCGGCGGAGCAGGCCGTGCTGCGGCAGCTCAGCGGCTATCCGCGCGCGGTGTCGGCCGCCGCATTGATGATGTTCGTGCTCGCCATCATGCCGGGGCTACCGATGGCGCCGTTCGTGCTGCTCGGCGGCGTCATGGCCTTCGTCGGCTACACGCTGCCCAGGCGTCAGGCGGCGCGGGATCGGAAAGAGGATGCGCGCAAGGCCGACGAGCGCGCCCAGACCGCGGCCAAGGAATCGGTCAAGGAATCGCTCAAGACCGCCGAGATCGAGCTGGCGCTCGGCGGTCATCTTTCGGTCCATCTGCTGGGATCGCGCACCGAGCTCGGCCATCGCGTGGCCAAGATCCGCAAGAAGTTCGCCAAGCAATACGGCTTCGTCATTCCCGAGATCAAGCTCACCGACAATCTGTCGATCGATCCCAAGGGATACCAGATCCGGATCCACGACACCCGCGTCGCGCATGGCGAGCTCAGGCTCGGCGAGGTGCTGGTGCTGGTCGACAAGGACGGCAAGCCCGACGTGCCCGGCGAGGAAGTGATCGAACCCGCCTTCGGCATGAAGGCGTTGTGGGTGACGGAGGCTTTCACCGACGAAGTCAAGCGACAGGGCTGCAAACCGGTCGACAATCTGTCGGTGCTGCTCACGCATCTGAGCGAGGTGATCAGGGCGAATCTCGCCCAGCTCCTGTCCTACAAGGACATGCGCGGGCTGCTCGACCGGCTCGATCCCGAATACAAGCGCCTGATCGAGGATCTCTGCCCGTCACAGATCTCCTATTCGGGCCTGCTGGCGATCCTGAAGATCCTGCTGGCCGAGCGCGTGTCGATCCGCAATCTCCACCTGATCCTCGAGGCGATCGCCGAGATCGCGCCCCATGTGCGGCGCTCCGAACAGGTGGCGGAGCATGTCCGCACGCGGCTTGCCCAGCAGATCTGCGGCGACCTCTCCGACAGCGGCGTGCTCAACGTGGTCCGCCTCGGCAATCGCTGGGATCTCGCCTTCCACCAGAGCCTGAAGCGCGACGCCAAGGGGGACGTCGTCGAATTCGACGCCGATCCGCGCCTGATCGAGCAGTTCGCGACGGAAGCCAGCGCCGCGATCCGCAAGTTCACCGAGAACGGCACCAGCGTGGTGCTGGCGGTGACCCCGGAGGCCCGTCCCTATGTCCGGATGATCCTGGAACGGGTGTTCCCGACACTGCCGGTCCTGTCGCATGTGGAGGTCGCGCGCAGCGCCGAGATCAGAGCGCTCGGAGCCATATCGTGATCAGCAGCCTCGCCGACAGCGTGCTGGTGACCTTCATCGTGTTCTGCAGGATCGGCGCCTGCCTGATGTTCGTGCCCGGCTATTCCAGCGTCAACGTTCCGGCCCAGGTCCGCCTGTTCATCGCGCTCGTCACGACGTTTGCACTGACGCCAATCCTGATCGCGGTCCTGAAACCTCTGACGGACCAAGCGGCGCCGCTGACGCTGGCACTCCTGATCGGCACCGAGGTCCTGGTCGGAAGCGTCATCGGCCTCGGCGGGCGCGTGTTCTTCCTGGCGCTTCAAACCATGGCGACCGTGATGGCAAGCGCGATCGGGCTCAGCAATATCCCGGGCACGCCGATCGGCGACACCGATCCGGCGCCGGCTCTGGTGCCGCTGATCATGGCGTCCGTCACCACGCTGTTCTTCATGACCGACCAGCACTGGCAGGTGCTGCGCGGGCTGATGAACTCCTACGACGTCTGGCATCCCGGTGCGAGGCTCGGCGGCAGCATGGCGCTCGACCAGCTGGTCAGCCGCCTGTCGGAGGCGTTCGTGCTGACGCTGCGGATCGCCAGCCCGTTCATCGTCTATTCGGTCATCGTCAACCTCGCGGTCGGCCTGATCAACAAGCTGACGCCGGCGATTCCCGTCTACTTCATCTCCGTGCCGTTCGTGCTGTTCGGCGGCTTCCTGCTGCTCTATCTCACCAGCGACGAGCTCCTGACGCAATTCATGCTGGGCGTCTCGTCCTGGCTGTCGGAATGACCGTCATGAGGTCGCGCGCAGACAAGCTCGGTCGGATGGTCTCGCTCGTGAAGCTCCAGCTCCGGCTGTCCGAATGGCAGCTCGCGCACTTGCGGCAGCAGGAGCGCAGCCTGCAGGACGAACAGGAATGGCTGGTCGGGGCGCTGAACGAGGGCAAGCCGCCGGCGGGGTCGTCGAGCGCGTCGATCGCGCGGCGCCTCAACAGGACGAGCGTCGGCGCGCGCGCCGTGAATGAGCAGGCTTCGCGGCAGCTCGACCAGGTTCGTGCGGAGAGCCGGCGCGTGAAACAGCTCGAGGAAGTCGCCAAGGCGGCGCTCGCGGACAAGCTTCGCGAGGCGGAGAAGCGCTCGCTCGAGGAGATGACGGGAACAAGCCTCACCGTGCGCGAGTGGACGCCACGGCCAGCCAGCCGGAACAAGACATGATCGTGACAGCGACACCCGACCTCGTTCTCGACGTTATCGAGGCCGCCGATCCCGTGACGCAACGCGCGGCGACCGCGAAGCTCGATGCGCTGAAATCATCCGCCGCCGATTTCGCCGCGACGATGGACGCGGAGGCCGGCAAGGCCGCGGCGGCTGGTGCCGATCAATCCGCGGCGAAGGTTTCCGAAGCGCAGTCGGGTGCGGTGAACGGGGCGCCGGTGCAGGTGATCAAGGCGCCAGCGTCCGGCGAGGTCTATCGGAAGTTCGAGGCGTTCATCCTCCAGACCTTCGTCGAGACGATGCTGCCGAAGGAATCCGAGGAACTCTTCGGCAAGGGGACCGCCGGCAGCGTCTGGAAGTCGATGCTGGCGGAGCAACTCGGCAACCAGCTCGCGAAGGGCAAGGGCATCGGCATTGCGAGGCAGCTTGCCGGCGCGCATCCGGCGGGGCCGGACGTGACGGGGAAGGCCGGATGATGATCCGAGGAATGGGTGACAGAAGTTGAGGGGTGAATTTCCAATGCAGGCACAAGAAGGCGCGGCGGTCCTGGTGATGGAGCAGCCGGTCGTGGACGCCGAGGCGATGACGGTTGAAGCGGCATCGAGCAATGCGCTGTTGCCCGTGCTGCTGCCGAATGTCGGCGGCGAGGCGGTGGTCGACAGGGCCGAGGCGGCGAGAGCGGACGAAGTGCGCGGCCTGCTGGCGGCGATCCGCAGGCTCGAGAGTATCGTCGAGGAGGAGACGGTTGCGCTCGCGACGGGCAAGAAGATCGATTTCGACGATTTCAGCGCCCGCAAGAGCCGGAGCATGCTCGAGTTCGTCCGCCTGATGCGGGCGCGGATGCATCTCGGCAGCGAGGTCGAGATCACCGAGGAGGTCCAGCGGCTGCGCGAGAAGCTGGAGCGGAATCGTTCCATCCTCGAAATGCATTACGACGCGGTGCGCGAGGTCGCGACCATCATCGTCAAGGCAATCAAGGATGCCGATTCGGACGGCACCTATACCGGTCGCGCAACGCAGGACGGAAAATGATCAGACTCGTGCTTGCCGGGCTCTGGGTCTGCATCCTCACGGCAGGCACGAGCTACGCCGTGGCCTATTGGAAGGAAAACGGCAGCCTGCTGCCGGCAAAGGACGCATATCTCGACGGGCTCCAATACCAGAAGACGCGGGCGCTGAGCGTGCCCATGGTCGAGAACGGCAATGTGCAGGGCTACATCGTCGCGCGCTTCGTCTACACCGTGGAGGCGCGGACCATGCACCAGCTCAACGTTCCGCCGGAGCCGTTCGTCGTCGACGAGGCCTTCCGCAGGATCTATGCCGACGACCGCCTCGATTTCAGGAAGCTCGCGCGCTACGACCTCTCCATCCTCACGACGGGCATCAAGCAGCGCGTCAACGAGCGGATGCAGGCCGACGTCGTCCAGGACGTCCTGGTCGAGGACTTCAACTACGTCTCGAAGGAAGAATTCCAGCAGAAACCCTAGCGCATGGCCCGGACAGGCGCGAAGCGGCTTTCCGGAAGGATCGTGCTCGACCAGGAGACCAAAGCGCGCCCCCGATCTCGCAGCGCTTTGGTATGGCGGCGCCTCGCGCCGCGGGGCCTTGAGTTCTGCCGTCTCAGCCGCTGAAGGTACAACGGCCTCTGCGAAGGTGCTCCGCAGAGGCCGTTGTCGTTTTTCGCGGCAGCGCTCAGCCGCGTCAGTTACCGGCCGGATAGGCCGCCGGGGCGATGTGCGCCCGGTTGAGGAGGATGCCGACCTCGTCGAGCTCCTGCATCGGCACGTCGACGGTCTCGCCGGCGGGAATGTTGAGGCGGTATCCGACATAACGCCGGGCCACGATCGCGTCGAAGCCGAGGCGGTCGCGGAGCTTCTTGCGCAGTTTGCTGACGTGGCTCTCGATCACACTCTCGTCGAAGGTCGACTCGAAGATGCCGTAGACCGCGTTGAAGATCTGCGTCTTGGTGATCCACTTGCCGTGGTTGCTGACCATATATTCGAGAATACGCAATTCACGGCGGGGCAGGGTGAGGGCGTGGCCCGCGATCTCGGGGTCGCGCCCGTTGAAGAAGACCTGGATCCTGGTCTCGCAGGGTCTCGGCAACTCGCCCACCCGGCGGCGCGCGATCGCGGCCGTTCGGGCGAGGATCTCGCGCAGGTGAATCGGCACGTACACGACGTCGTCAACGCCCGATTCGAACAGCTCCAGCGTGTTCTTGAGCATCTTCTGGCCGCTCATGGCGATGATGGGAGCCGAGGAGCGCTTGCGCATCGCCCGCGGCAGGCTTCCGCGGGCGTCGCAATCCCCGAGGAGGAAGGCGTCGACCGCTGCCAGGTCCGATTCACTCGCAGATTGCAGCCAGTCCCAGAATTCTCCGGAGGAGAAGCCGATCGACGATACGCCTTCGCGAACGAGCCCTCCAACGTAGCTGTTCGTGACGCTCTCACGATCATCAACGATAATATACATCAGTCTTTCGCCCCTGTTTCGCACTTATCGCGGCCGGTTGGTTGTTGTGATGCCCGGCTCGGCGACCATGCTGTTTGACGATATTTCCATCCCGCGAACCGTTGTTATGGTTTCGATATTCGCGGGCAGCCCTACGCATTCAGTGCCTGCGTTTTCCGCGGGCCTGTTACTTCGACTCGATACTGAACGCTTACTGCGTGAGGCTCGGCGGGTGTCTTACGGATCACCTCGCGGAGCGGATTGAGACAGCGACCTAGAACAGTTGCGCCAAGTTGCTTATCGCGTCCGAACGCTACTGAACCTTGCCGATCTCCTCGCCAACTGGCGAGAATCACTTGGATAGGACCGTAACAATTGCCGATTTCCGATCAAGCGCGCGCATCAAAGCGATTGCTATGTGTGTTTGATGCTGTTGGTTTGTTTCGAGTTGTTTCTTGATATATTCAATCGCATCAGTTGATTTGGATTTTGAACTAGTTTTGCACCGTGACGGATCTATAGTTCCGCATCCCCGTATAATCACAGCTATTTCGGGTGGTGCTGCGGGGTAGGCGTATGGAGGGGTTTTCAACCCCGGATTGACTCTCTCCACCGGTTTTCCACATGCGACAATTCGACTCATGTGTGGCGAGGCGACTCCAGCTTGGCGAAATCTTGGCGAGGGTGTGTCTTTCGAGTCGCACTCTCGCCACGTGCGTGACGCGTTTGACTCATGCAACGTCGCATCGTGCGTGATGAAAAGTTTTCGATGCGCACGTTTCGGGCAAGCTTCGACAAATAAATTCGTCGTTCGATAGATCTAACCGAACGGAGCATTCTCGCATGTTGTCCGATGGAAAAGCTCGTCCCAACGAGACCGCTGACGTTTCCTCGGCGGCGAAGCCGGCTCCGGAGCCACGCAATACAAGGGACAGCGCGACGCAAACGGCCAAGCCTGCCGCGAGCGCAAAGCGTGCGTCGGCTGCGGCGAGCGACGAAGCGCTGGCGAAAGAGGCGCTCGAGGGGCTGAAGCGCATTCGCGCCAAGGCGCGCCTCGACAAGATGGCGATACCCAAGCCCGCGCCGGTCGTGATGAAGCCGGCCGTGATCGTGGCCAAGCCGCCGCCGCCCCGTCCGACCTGGGTCGCGCCGCTCGCAACGTTGGCGGTCGCCGCCATCCTGGTGGTCTGCGCCTGCACCGGTGTGATCGCCTATCTCACCACGCAGCCCGCCCAGAACAATGTCGCGGTCAATACGGAGATCAGGAATCTGCGCGAGACGGTCGCCCAGCTGCGCAAGCAGGTGTCGGGCGTGTCCGAAAATCTCGACGGCCTGCGCACCGCGGTCGATCAATCGAGCAAGGCGACCAACGATCGCTTCGGCAGGTTTGCCGAGAATCTGGACCGCATCGAACGGGTGAGCTCGTCCTCGACGGTCAAGCTCGACAAGCTCGCCCAGGCGCAAGCCCAGGCTCCGGCGCCGACAGTGGCGCAATCGCAGCCGTCGTCGCAGGCCGCGCCGATGATGGCTTCGCTCGCAGCGCCCGAGGTCACGGGCTCGGTGTCTCCCTCCGAGCGCGCATCTGTGCCGCGGAAGGTGGTCAAGGGCTGGTCGGTGCGCCAGGCCTATGAGGGGATTGCGATCCTGCAAAGCCCGAACGGCGTCATCGAGGCCGTGCTGGGGCAGCAGGTGCCCGGCCTTGGCCGCATCGAGGAGATCCGGAACGAGAACGGGCGCCTTGTGGTCGAATCCAGCGGGGGCGTGATCTATTCGTCGCGCAAGGCGACGCCGTGATCGAGCGCCGCCTCTATTGGCGGTGATGCTCGAAGCTGGTGCATAGCAGATCGACCTCCGGCTCCGCGATTGGCGCGCGAAACAGGCGGCAGCTGAACTCGACCGTCGTCTTGCCGTCCGCCGCGGTGCGATCTTCCCGGAGGAAGATGCAGCGCTTGCAGACGTCGGTATGGTGCCGCTGCTCGGCCGCGTCCGACTGGTCCAGCACGTGGCGGAGCGCGTCGCGGAAGCGGATCTTGGCCTCGTCGTCGAGCACAGCAATCGCCTCGACGAGAACGTTGACGGGATCGCGCGCCAGGAACTTCTTGCCCGGCTGCGTGACGCTCAGCATCACCGACCGCTTGTCCTTGGCCGAGCGCTTTCGCTCGAGATAGCCGAGCCGTTCCAGCTCACCGATGATGAACGAGGCGGTGCCGCGCGTGGTGCCGACGTAACTCGCGAGCGCCGAGGGCGTGCGGGAAAACCGGTTGGCGCGGGAGAGGAAGCGCAGCGCCATCCACTCGCGATCGCGCAAGCCGTGCTTGGTGCCTTCGAACCAGAGGATTCGTGCGACCTGCTCCAACAGTTCAATCGATTCGCGAGCCAAATTCATTTCACTTCCAAGTCGGATAAAGCTTTATTCAACTGAGCCTTCGGGGGAGCGCAATCGGGGTGGACGAGAATGAAACCCGCGGGCGATCCTTGGTCGGACGGCGCGCCCACTGGGAAGACGTCCTCCGTTTCCGGAGATGGAACTTCCGGCCGTGGAACTAGAGCGTCACAAAGAAAGTTCGAGTAAACCGCGCGGCTCAACTCTTCTGAAAATTTCAGTCAAATGACGGCGGCTCGCGTGCGGGATTCCGATAGCTCGCAACATCCCGGCAACATGATGTGTCGTTGCGGCCACCATGCAGCCCATTTGTTGCGGCGATTCGTTTCGAATTGCGCGAGGGGGCGGAGCGTCTGCAGCTTCTGACCGCGTGAGGTGCGGCGGAAGAACCCCTATTTTCGGTTAATGGATGTTGCGCCGCAGCGCAGCCACGCGGTTAAATCGGGCACACGATCAAATCCGGAAAGCTTGCGCGTGGCCTTGCGCGGACGATCGCCGGCCAGCGGCATCATCTCGATTCAGCTCAGGCAGGACATGGGGGAGCGGCGTCAGGGACATGCCTGAAGACCGCATGCTCGCAGGCTGGTGATTTGCGTTTCCCCGGCGACTCTTGGCGAATGCGTCGCCCCCCGGGGGTACCATTGCAGGCAGCAGGAAGGGATAGACTGATGAGTTTCGAAACGATCATGACATCCGACGTCGTCGGGCTGACGAAAGTTGCCCCGGTCTCGCGTCGCGGATTCATGAGCGCCACCGCGGCCGTCGCCGCCGGCTACACGCTTGCGGCAGGTCCCGTCCGTGCCGAGGTGATCGCGACGGATACCAAGGGCCTCCAGGCCGGCGACGCCAGGATCAAGGTCGGCTCCGAGGAGATGCCTGCCTATTTCGCCCGCCCCGCCGGCAACACCAAGGCGCCGGTGATCATCGTGGCGATGGAGATTTTCGGCCTGCACGAATACATCAAGGACGTGACGCGGCGCCTGGCCAAGCTCGGCGCATTCGCAATCGCGCCCGACTATTACTTCCGCAAGGGCGTCGACCTGACCAAGGTGACCGACATCAAGGATCTGTTGGCGGTCGTGAATGCCAAGCCGGACGCCGAGCTGCTGTCCGATCTCGACGCGACGGTGGCGTGGGCGGGATCGCAGGGCGGCGATACCGCCAAGCTCGGTATCATCGGCTTCTGCCGCGGCGGGCGCACCGTCTGGGAATATGCCGCTCACGGCGGTACTCTCAAGGCGGGTGTCGCCTTCTATGGGACGGTGGTCGACCCCGCCAATCCACTGTGGCCGAAGAGCCCGCTCCAGCTCGCACCCGAGATGAAGACGCCGGTGCTCGGCCTCTATGGCGGCGCCGATACCGGCATTCCCGTTGCGCAGGTCGAGCAGCTCAAGGCGGCGCTCGAGCAGAACAAGAAGACGGCCGAATTCAAGATCTACCCCGAAGCGCCGCACGGCTTCCATGCCGACTACCGCGGCAGCTACCGCAAGGACGCCGCGGAAGATGCCTGGAAGCAGGCCGAGGCCTGGTTCAAGAAATATGGCGTCCTGAGCTGACGCCGGAGCATGATCCGGAAAAGTGTGCAGCGGTTTTCCGACAAGATCATGCTCAAGCAATTCAAGAGGGCGGCCCCCACGGCCGCCCTTTCTGTTTCAGCGTGCCGATCTCACTTCACCATCGCGCCATAGACGATGTCCTGGACCTGCTCGCGATAGTATTTCCTGAGCTCACCGGGCGCCGCCGTTCCAACCACCACGACGAGACGCTCCTTGGGATCGCAGAAGAACTGCGTTCCGAACGCGCCGTTCCAGGTGAACTCGCCGGGGTTGCCGGGGACCGACGACACCCCTTCGCCGGTGCGGACCGCAACCGCGAGGCCAAAGCCGAAACCGGCGCGATGCGGCTCGATGACCGCCACGTTGTTCTTGATCTCGGGGCCGAGATGGTTGGTCGTCATGTGATGCACGGTCTTCGGGCTGAGGATGCGCTGGCCGTCGAGCTCGCCGCCGTTGAGCAGCATCTGCCCGAAGCGGATGTAGTCGCCGACCGTCGCGAACGAACAGGCGCCGCCGCAGTCGAACCTGGTCGGCGTGTCCAGCAGCTTGATGGCTTGCGGCTTCCCCGTCAGCGGATCGTTGGCGAACGGGCGGGCGAGGCGAGGGCGCTGCGCGTCGGTCGGGTGGAAGGTCGCGTCCTTCATGCCGAGCGGCTGCCACACATTGGCGGCGAGATAGTCGCCGAGCCGCTGTTCGCTCACCTTCTCGACGACGGCGCCGAGCACATCGATCGAAAAGCCGTATTCGAACTCGGTCGAGGGCTGATGCGCCAGCGGCAGCTTTGTGATGCGGTCGATGAAGGCCTGCGTGTCGCCTTCGATCGCCGGCGCGACGCCATCAGGGTATTGCCGCGCCACCGGGCTCGAACTGTCCGGGCGACCGCCATACATCAATCCGGACGTATGCCGGTAGAGATCGTGGATGAAGATCGGCGAGGCCTGCGGCTCGAGCTTGAGCGAGCCGTCGGCCTGCTGAACGCCGACCTTCATGTCGGCAAAGCCGGGATAGTAGTCGGACAGCCTGGCCTGGAGCGGCAACTGGCCCTTCTCCATCAGCGTCAGGCCTGCGACTGCGGCCATCGGCTTGGTCATCGAGGCCAGCGCGAAGATCGCGTCGACCGACATCGGCGTGCCCTTGTCCGGATCGAGCAGGCCATAGGCCTTGTAGTGCACGAGCTTGCCGTCACGCGCCACTGCGACGACGGCGCCGGGCACGCGCTTTGCGGCGATTTCGCGGGCGAAGAAACTGTCGAGCCGTGCAAGACCCTGCTTCGAGAAACCGGCGTCGTCAGGATTGGCTTCGGGCAGCGGTGCGGCGCGCGCTGCACCGAATGCGATGACGGCAGCCGCCGCCGCGATCATGGCGATCGTCTTCTTCATTGTATCCTCCCAAGGCGAGCTCGTTTCGTTGTGGCTCGCGCGGCACCTAGATCACGATCGCACTGGGGCGAAGTCAAGCGCAGGCAGGGCATGTCTGGGAGGCGTCGGAGGTGGATCCTATCGTCCTTCGCCCGCGCGCCACAGCGCATCCAGGGCGTGGCGGTAGGTCGGATAGGCCAGCGTGACGCCGAGCTCGCGCTTCAATTTCGCGTTGGAGACGCGGGCGCTGCTGGCATAGAAGCTGCGCGCCATCGCCGACATCTCGGCGGTCTCGAACGCCTCTTCGGGCGGCGGCGCGACGCCCATGAGCTGGGCGGCATAGGCGAACACGTCCTGCGGCGGCGCGGGCTCGTCGTCGCAGACGTTCCAGGTGCCGCTGCCCTGGTGACGAACCGCGGCCATGATCGCGCTTGCAATGTCGTCGGTGTGGATGCGGTTGAAGACCTGTCCGGGCTTGATGATGCGCCGGGCCGTTCCGGCGCGCAGCGTCACCAGCGCGTTGCGGCCGGGACCGTAGATGCCTGCAAGCCGCAGGATCGCGACATCGCCGCGCCCGATATCCGTCCAGGCCTGCTCCGCTGCGAGCCGCATGCGTGTGCGGTCGAGGGCGGCCTGCGGCGGCGTGCTTTCGTCCACCCAGCTACCTGCGTGATCGCCATATATGCCGATCGTGGACAGGTAGATGATCTTGCGCTGACGGCCCCCGGCCAGCACGTCCGCGCAGGCCGCGATTGCGGGATCGCCGGCGCTGCCGGGCGGGATCGAGATGAGAAGGACATCGGCGTCGCTGATACGTTCGGCCGTCTCGCGAGCCGGGCGGCTGCCGGAAAACGGGTGCACCTCGATGCCTGCAAGGTCATCCCGTTTCGCGGGATCGCGCACCGTGCCGGCGATGTGCGAGAACGTTCCGCCGAATTGGCGGACGAAATGCCTGGCGCTGTAGCCGAAGCCTAGAATGAAGAGCCGCATGCCTCTCCCGTGCAGGTCGGAGTTCCCGTCGCGCCAGCTGCGCGCCTCCGCTCATAAGGGATTTTTGGGTCCGGCAAAAGATATTGCAATTTTACGCGCCCGCCAGTGCGGGCGATGATCGCTCGTCGCGGAGATGTCATCAGGGAAGCGTCGATCATGCAGGCAGAAGCGGCCACTATGCCGCCATTGGACGCCGCGGAGCTGATCCGGCGCGCGGCCGCGCTGATCTTCGATGTCGACGGCACCCTGGCCGAGACGGAGGAACTGCATCGGCAGGCCTTCAACCATGCCTTTGTCCGCCACGGTCTCGACTGGTATTGGGACCGCGCCGTCTACAAGGACCTGCTGCGGGTGACAGGCGGCAAGGAGCGAATTCGCGCTCACCTCGCCCGGCTGCGGATTGCCCGGCCATTGTCAGACGAAGACATCGCCGAACTCCACCGCGTCAAGACCGCGCATTACGCCGAGCTGATCGAGACCGGCTGTTGCCCGCTGCGGCCGGGCGTGACGGACCTTCTCGCCGCGGCGAAGGCGCGCGGCCAGCGGCTTGCGATCGCGACCACCACCTCGCACGGCAACATCGATGCGCTGCTGTCGCGGGCGCTGGGGATGCGCTGGGCCGCGGACTTCGATGCGATCGTTGCCGGTGACGACGTCCGCTACAAGAAGCCTGCGCCGGATGTCTATCTCGAAGTCCTGGCGCGGCTGACGCTGGAGGCCTCCGACTGCGTCGCAATCGAGGATTCCGCCAACGGCCTGATTGCGGCATCGCGGGCGAACATCCCGGTTCTGATCACCCGCAGCATGTTCTTCCGGGACGATGATTTCGGCGCGGCGCGGTTCGTGCTGGACGATCTGTCGGGGCTTCGATGAGGTCGCCAACTAAAAAACTGAAAAACAACCCCATGCACAGTAGAACGGGCCGGCGGGCCTGCCGCCTTCAGTGGACGCGGTGACTCGTTCTATCGTCTTCAGCCTGCTCGACAATCTGCGCAATCGGGCTCGACTGATGGTGAACCAGGCGCCAGTCGTCGCCGACGCGGCGAAAATGGTTGGCAGCGGCCAAGGCGGTGCCGTCGACGATCTCGATGCAGAGCACGCGCGCGCAGTCGCCGTCGACGATGGCCTGCGGCTCGGCGCAGACGATCTGCGGTCGCTCCGGATTTTGCAGGATGTCGCGCCAGCTCCCGATCACGGTGGCCCGCCCGATGATCGCAGGCCAGCCGGGATGGATGCAGGAGATGGCGTCGTCATCCGCCCACATCTGTTCCATTCCGGCGAAGTCGCCCGTTGAAAAGGCGGCGTAGAAGGCCGCGTTCGCGGCGATGACCTTGCTGTCCTTTGCCATGGCTCTCGGGTGAGGCAATGACAGGCAAAAATCAAGCGCGACTTCCGTCGACTTTGCGTTCGATTTGGACCGCAGTGCAGCATTACTGCCCAGTTTGTGGTCACGCAGAAACGTGCGTCTCCACTGCCCGCCGCGCGCCGTCCGTATAGAGACGGCCGAGCGCCGCGATCACGGCCTCGCGCAGGCGCGGCTCGGCACCCAGCGGCCCGAACACTTGTCCGACCCCGAGCAGTGCGGGCGCGAGCCGTTCGGCGACAGGGCCCGCCTCGCGCGCCAAGCCTGCGAACTCGCCGGCGAGGGGATCGCGCACGTCGATGGCGCGGCCGTGCTCGTCGCGCGCGGTGACGTAGCGCATCCAGCCGGCCACCGCGAGCGCATGCGTCGCGATCGGCAGGTTCTTGGCGAGGCGATCCCGCATCGCGCCGAGCAGGCGTTGCGGCAGCTTCTGCGAGCCGTCCATCGCGATCTGCCACGTGCGATGATGCAGCGCCGGATTGGCGAAGCGCTTGAGCAGCGAGGCGCGATAGGCGGCAAGGTCGGTGCTCGCCGGCATCGTCAGCGTCACCGCGGCCTCTTCCATCACCTGCGCGGCGAGACGCGCGAAGTGCGGATCCTGCATGGTGTCGGCGATGGTCTCGTAGCCGGCGAGATAGCCGAGATAGGCGAGCGCGGAATGGCTGGCGTTGAGCAGCCGAAGCTTCATCAGCTCGAACGGCTTGACGTCGGTGACGAGCTCGACGCCCGCGGCGGCAAGATCGGGCCGGCCCGCCGCGAAGCGGTCCTCGACCACCCACTGCGTGAAGGGCTCGGTCATCACCGGCCAGGCGTCGCGGAAGCCCAGCGCGGATGACACCGCATCGCGGTCGGCATCCGTCGTCTCCGGCACGATGCGGTCGACCATGGTCGAGGGAAAGGCTGCGGTATCCGCGATCCACTTGCCGAGATCCTTCGAGCGCAGCGCCGCGAACTGCGTCACGATCCGTTGCACGGTGTGGCCGTTGGCGGCGAGGTTGTCGCAGCACAGCACGGTGAAGGGCGCAAGCCCCTGCGCCCGGCGGCGCGCCAGCGCGGCCACGATGAAGCCGGGGGCCGAGCGCGGCGCGTCAAAATTGTTGAGATCGTGCACGACATCAGGGTGCCGCTCGTCGAGATCGCCGGTCTGCGGCGTATGGCAATAGCCTTTCTCGGTGACGGTGAGCGAGACGATGCGAATGGCGGGATCGGCCATCCGCTCGATCAGCCGCGCCGGGTTCTCGCGTGCGACGACGCTGTCGAGCAGCGCGCCGATGACGCGGTGCTCGGTGCCCTCAGTGGCACGAACGGCAACGGTGTAGAGATGATCCTGCGGGGCGAGGGCATCGCGCGTGTCCGGGCTGCGCAGGCTCGCGCCGACGATGCCCCAGGATGCGGCCCCGGTGGCAAGGCAATCGTCGATGACGACGGCCTGATGCGCGCGATGAAAGGCCCCGAGGCCCAGATGCACGATGCCGGGCGTGACGCGCGATCGGTCATAGGCCGGGCGGCGGATGGCCGGCGGCAGCCGGTCGAGATTGGCGCGGCCAAGACGCGTTGAATTATGGCGCATGGTCGTCTCTCCCTGTCTTTGGCCGCTGCTTGACATGGCGCCCGTCCTCGGTCAATGCTCCGGTCAATTGGTAAGGCCAATTATCCAAAATTGGCGGGCGGCGGGTTTGGACGACCCCGCGCGACCCTTTCGGGGAGGACCAGCGTGCCGCTGGAAGCTGTGGAGGCGAGACGGCTCTATCGCCAGGTCGCCGATCAATTGCGAAGCCTGATCGACAGCGGCGAGTACGCGGTCGGCAGCCGCTTGCCGACCGAGCGCGAGCTCGCCGAGCAGCTCAAGGTGTCGCGGCCGACGGTGCGCGAAGCCCTGATCGCGCTCGAGGTCGAAGGCCGCCTGCGCATCCGCGTCGGGTCCGGCATCTATGTGATCGAGCCCGCGGCCGTTGCGGCGCCTGCGACCGCTTCCGTCATCGAGGGGCCGTTCGAGCTGTTGCGCGCCCGAGAATTCCTGGAAAGCGCCATCGCCGAGCAGGCCGCGCGCGTCGCGACCAAGGACGACGTCGCGCGCATCGACGCGTCGCTTCTCGCGATGGAGAATGTCGAGCACCCCGGCGAAGCCTCGATGGTCCACGACCGCGCGTTCCATGTCGCGATCGCCGGAAGTCTCGGCAATGCCGTCCTGGTGCGCGTGGTCGGCGAGCTGTTCGACCAGCGCCTCAATCCCTATTTCGCGCAGCTTGCGCATTATTTCGAGAACCCGGGCACCTGGCGCACCGCGCTCGACGAGCATCGCGCCGTGCGCGACGCGATCGCCGCGCATGATCCGGACGCCGCGCGCGAGGCGATGCGCAATCACCTGGCGCGCTCGCAGGAGCGCTTTGCGCAGAATTTCGGCGCCGTGGCCGCGGCAGGATCGTCCCCGGCACGATCTCCGGAAACGCCGGCAAAACCAGAACGAACACCGAAGAAGCAGGCCGAAAAACAGGCCAAGAAGCAAGCCAAGAGCGGCAGCGCGCGGCGGCGATGAGATTGGGCGGCCCGCATTCCTTGGAGGCGGGCGAACAAGAAGCAGACTTGAACGATGGAGGAAAAGTCAGTGTTGAAGAAGATGACGATGATGCTCGCGGTCTCGGCCGCGGCGATGTTTGCAACGACCCACGCCGGCATGGCGCAGACCAAGCTGAAATGGGCCCATGTCTACGAGACCTCTGAGCCGTTCCATACCGCTTCGGTCTGGGCCGCGCAGGAGATCGGCAAGCGCACCAACGGGCGCTATGCGGTCGATGTCTATCCGGCGTCCCAGCTCGGCAAGGAAGCCGACATCAACCAGGGCCTTTCGCTCGGCTCGGTCGACATCATCATCTCCGGCTCGAGCTTCGCGGCCAAGAGCTTCCCGCCGATCGGCGTGACCTACTATCCCTACACCTTCCGCGACGCCGATCATCTCCTGGCCTACACCAAGAGCGACATCTTCAAGGAACTCGCCAAGGGCTATGAGGACAAGAGCGGCCACCACATCGTCGCCGTGACCTATTACGGCGTGCGCCAGACCTCGTCGAACAAGCCGATCAAGAGCTGCGCCGACCTCAAGGGCCTGAAGATGCGCGTGCCCGACGTTCCGGCCTATCTCGCAATGCCGCGCGCCTGCGGCGCCAACACCGCGCCGATCGCGTTCGCCGAAGTCTATCTCGCGCTCCAGAACGGCACCGTCGAGGCACAGGAGAATCCGCTGACCACGATCGAGGCCAAGAAGTTCTACGAGGTGCAGAAGCACATCGTGCTGACCGGCCACATCGTCGACCACCTCAACACGGTGGTGGCGGGCGCGCTCTGGAAGAAGCTCTCCGACGAGGACAAGAAGATCTTCACCGACGTCGCGCAGGAGGCCGCCGCCAAGGCGACCGCGGAGATCAAGCAGAACGAAGCCAAGCTGGTCGCCTTCTTCAAGGAGAAGGGCCTGACCGTGACCGAGGTCGACAAGAACGAGTTCCGCGACACCGTGCTGAAGAACGTCGCGTTCGAGACTTTCGGTTACCGCAAGGCGGATTGGGAACGGATTCAGGACGTTAAGTGACGACGTAGTCGTCATTCCGGGGCGGCTCGAAGAGCCGAACCCGGAATCTCGAGGTTCCGGGTTCGACGCTGACGCGTCGCCCCGGAACGACGATTTGGAGAGAGGTAACCCCATGTCGACCGCCGAAATACACCGGCAGATCACCGCGGACGAGATCGCCCACACCTTCGAGGAGGAGGCGGCGCCGAAGGTCGATCTCGGCATCTACGCTTTCGAGGACTGGGTGGCGCTGGCGATCTTCTGGGTGATGGCGCTTGCCGTCTTCCTCCAGTTCTTCACCCGCTACGTCCTCAACGACAGCTATGCCTGGACCGAGGAGATCGCGACCTACTGCCTGATCGGCGTGGTCTTCATCGGCGCATCGATGTGCGTAAGGCTGTCGCGGCACATCCAGGTCGATCTGATCTACCGCTATCTGCCGCATCTCGTCGCGCGCACGCTGTCGACGGTCATCGACCTGATCCGGATCGCCTTCTTCGGCTACGCCATCAAGCTGGTCTGGGTCTACATCCAGATCATCGGCGACGAGTCCATGACCACGATCAATCTTCCCAAGGACTACGTCTATTACGCCGTGCTGGCCGGCTTCGTGCTGATGTTCGTGCGCTCGGTGCAGGTGGCGCTGCAACATCTGCGACAGGGCTACTCGATCCTCGAACGTCCCGGCGCCTACGACGGTTTTGAAGGGTAAGGTCATGCTGCTGTTGCTTGGTGGTTTTCTCCTCCTGATGCTGCTCGGCGTTCCCGTGGCGATCGCCATGGCCGCGTCGTCGCTGCTCTACATCCTGGTCAGCGGCGTGACGCCCGACGTCACGCTGGCGCAGCGCATGATCGCCGGTGTCGAGAGCTTCCCGCTGCTCGCCGTGCCGTTCTTCATCCTGGCCGGCAATCTCATGAACATCGCCGGCGTGACCGGCCGCATCTACAAGTTCGCCGTCGCGCTGGTCGGCTGGATGCGCGGCGGCCTCGGCCACGTCAACATCATCGGCTCGGTGATCTTCTCCGGCATGTCCGGCACCGCGATCGCGGATGCCGCCGGTCTCGGCACCATCGAGATCAAGGCGATGAAGGACCACGGCTACTCGACCGAGTTCTCGGTCGGCGTCACCGCGGCGTCCGCGACGCTCGGGCCCATCATCCCGCCGTCGCTGCCCTTCGTGATCTACGGCATGATGGCGAACGTCTCGATCGGCGCGCTGTTCCTGGGCGGCGTCATTCCCGGCATCGTCATGACGCTTCTGATGATGGCCACCGTCACCTACTTCGCGCACAAGAACAAATGGGGCAGCGACACGCCGTTCTCCTGGCCGCAGCTCGGCTCGGCCGGCCTCGAGATCGCCATCGTGCTCGCTTTCCCGCTCGCGATCTGGCTGATGGTGGTTGCCGGCATGTCGACCAACATGGCGGTCGTCATCGGGCTCGGCGTGCTGCTCGCGATCGACTGGTACTTCGACTTCTCGGCGGTGATGGCGCTGATGGCGCCGGTGATCCTGATCGGCGGCATGACGCTGGGCTGGTTCACGCCGACCGAGGCCGCGGTCGCCGCCGTGATCTGGTCGCTGTTCCTCGGGCTCGTGCGCTACCGCACCATGACGCTGAAGACGGTGGCGAAGGCGACTTTCGACACCATCGAGACCACGGCCTCGGTGCTGTTCATCGTGACAGCTGCGTCGATCTTCGCCTGGCTGCTGACGGTGTCGCAGGCCGCCCAGATGCTCTCGGACTGGATGCTCAGCATTACCCACAACAAATGGGTGTTCCTGGCGCTTGCCAACGTGCTGATCCTGTTCGTCGGCTGCTTCATCGACACCACGGCGGCGATCACCATCCTGGTGCCGATCCTGCTGCCAATTGTGCTCAAGCTCGGCATCGATCCGATCCATTTCGGCCTGATCATGACGCTGAACCTGATGATCGGCCTGCTGCATCCGCCGCTCGGCATGGTGCTGTTCGTGCTCGCCCGCGTGGCAAAGCTCTCGGTCGAGCGCACGACGGTGGCGATCCTGCCCTGGCTGGTGCCGCTGATGCTCGCGCTGATCGCGATCACCTACATCCCCGAACTGACCCTCTGGCTGCCTAAATACATGGGACTCTCCAAATGACCTCCACTGCTCTCGCCGCAACCCTGTTCGGCCCCGAAGACCTGCGCATGATCGAGCATCCCCTCGACAAGCTCGCATCAGGCATGGTGCGCATCCGCTTCGGCGCCGGCGGCATCTGCGGCTCGGACATGCATTATTTCCGTCATGCGCGGACCGGCGATTTCGTGGTGAAGTCGCCATTGGTGTTGGGGCATGAGATCTCCGGCGAAGTCGTGGAGATCTCGGGCTCCGCAGCCAATCTGAAGGTCGGCGACCGCGTCGCCGTCAATCCGTCGCGCTGGTGCGGCCATTGCGTCGCCTGCCGCGAGGGCCGGCCGAACCTCTGCGAAAACATCTATTTCATGGGCTCGGCCTCGAAGACCCCGCACATGCAGGGCGGCTTTGCCAATTACTTCGACGCGATCCCCGCGCAATGCGTCAAGATTCCCGATCACGTCTCCTATCAGGCGGCAGCGCTCGCCGAGCCGCTCGCAGTCTGCCTGCACGCGGTGGCGCGCGCCGGCAACATCGAGGGCAAGCGCGGGGTCATCTTCGGCGCCGGCCCGATCGGGCTTCTGACCATGCTCGCCGCGCACCGTGCCGGCATGGCCGACGTCACGGTGGCCGACATCGCGCCGGCGCCGCTCGCCTTTGCGAGCCGGCTTGGCGCCACTCATGTCGAGAACGTATCGGGTGGGGAAGAAGGCCTGAAGGCGCAGGCTGCTTCACGACCCTATGACGTCGCGTTCGAGGTCTCTGGCACGGCCGCGGGTCTCGCCAGCGCGATCGGCATCGTCCGGCGTGGCGGCGTCGTGGTGCAGATCGGCAATCTGCCGGGTGGCCAGATCCCGACGCCGTCGAATGCGGTCATGGCCAAGGAGATCGACCTGCGCGGCTCGTTCCGCTTCGGCTTCGAGTTCATGACGGCGGTGCAACTGATTTCCGCTGGCAGCGTCGACGTGCTGTCGCTGGTCACGGCCGAGCGGCCGCTCTCGACCGCACCCGATGCGCTGCGGCTGGCGCTCGACCGCTCGCAGAGCGTCAAGGTCGTGCTGACTGCGAACTGATCCGGGAGAATCTCGATGATGTTGCAAGGATGGCGCTGGTACGGACCGGACGATCCGGTCTCGCTCGATGACGTCAGGCAGGCCGGGGCGACGGATATCGTCTCGGCGCTGCATCAGGTGCCGATCGGGGAGGCCTGGACGCGCAAGGCGGTCGAGGAGCGCAAGAACTTCATCGAGCGCGGCCAGCCCGGCCGCTCGCAACTGACGTGGTCGGTGGTGGAGTCGATTCCGATCCCTGACGACGTCAAGCGGCTCGGCGGTAAGGCGACGAAGTCGATTGAGGCGTGGATCGCGAGCCTTGAGGCCGTGGCCGCTTCCGGCATCAATATCATCTGCTACAATTTCATGCCCGTGGTCGACTGGTGCCGTACCGATCTGGAATGGGAGCTGCCGAACGGCGCCCGCGCCATGCGGTTCGACCAGGATCGCTTTGCCGCGTTCGAGCTGCACATCCTTAAGCGTCCGGCCGCCGCGCAGGAGTATTCACCGGAGCAGCAAGCGCGCGCGAAAACGCTGTTCGACCAGATGAGCCAGGCCGACATCGACTATCTCGTCATGGTCATCGCCAGCGCGCTGCCCGGCTCGACAACCGAGCCGATGACGGTCCCGCAATTCCGCGACCGGCTCGAAACGTACCGCGATATCACGCCAAAAATCCTGCGACAGCATCTCGCCGAGTTTTTGGAGCGCGTCACCCCCGTTGCGGAACAGCTCGGCGTCTCGCTGACCCTGCATCCCGACGATCCGCCGCGTCCGCTGTTTGGACTACCGCGCATTGCCTCCTCGGCCGACGACTATCAGGCGCTGTTCGACGCCGTGCCGTCGAAGGCCAACGGCATCTGCCTGTGCACGGGCTCGCTCGGCGTGCGGCCCGAGAACAATCTGCCTGAAATGGCCGAGCGCTTCGGCCCGCGCATCGCGTTTGCGCATCTGCGGGCGACCAAGCGCGAGGCCGACGGCCTGTCGTTCTACGAATCCGATCATCTCGACGGCGACGTCGACATGGTCGCGGTGCTGAAGGCGCTGCTGAAGGAGAACGCCCGCCGTTCGCCCGACAAGAGAATCGTGTTCCGCCCCGATCACGGCCACCGCATGCTGGACGATCTCGCCGCCACCAAGCGCACCAATCCCGGCTACACCGCGATCGGCCGCCTGCGCGGCCTCGCCGAGCTCCGCGGCGCCATCAGGGCGATCGAGCATCGGTGACGGCGTGGTGCGCTTCGCCTCTCCCCGATTGCGGGGAGAGGGGGCAACTAATAGCACGCGGCCATCGCGCCGAGTTTCGGATAGAGCTTGTCGATCGCGGCGATCTCGCTTTTCATCTGCGCGATGATCCAGTCGCGGATTTCAGTGGCGATGGGGCGCATCGGCCGGTTGCGCGGCGGCAGGAATTCGCAGATGCGGCGCGTGGTGGTGAGCGTGTCGGACGCCGGCACCAGCGCGCCGGTCAGGAGCCAGTGCGAAGCGACCGTCAGCCAGCCGAGCGCAATGCCCTGGCCGAGCAGGGCAGCCTGCATCACGACGGCATAGTCGGTGAAGCTCAGCGCCTTGGCCGCGCCGCGGCGCCCGGTGAGAAGCGAGGCGTAATCCGCGGCCCAGTCGCCCGGCGTCTCGGCGAGGCGGATGATGGTGTTGCCCTCGGCAGGATCGGTCTCGTCGAGATAGCTGGGGCTGCACATCGGCAGCATCACTTCCTTCATCACCAGCGTGCCGCCAGACGACGGCTCGTCGCGGTCGCGAAAGCGCATGCCGAGATCGACATTCTCCACCGGCCCGCGCAGCGCGCCGGAGATCAGCTGGAAGCGCAAATCGACCTCAGGAAACTGCCGCTGCAGCTTGTCGATGCGCGGCATCAGCCAATGCGTGGTGAAGGCGGAGGAGACCGACAGCGTCACCGTCTCGGTGCCCTTGCGCCGCCGTTCGATCTCCACGAGTCCGCTCTCGATGCTGCGAAAGCCTTCGAGCACACGGCGATAGAGCAACTCGCCTTCCTCGGTGAGCACCGCGCGGCCGGCCTTGCGGTCGAACAGGCGGACGCCGAGATGCTGCTCGAACTGGCCGAGCATCCGGCTCACCGCGGGCTGCGTGACGTTCAATTCGGCGGCCGCCGCGGTGAAACTGCCATTGCGCGCTGCTGCGTCGAAGACGAACAGGGCGTTACTGGACGGCAGCATCCGGCGGAGCTCGGGCATAAGGTCATGTTATGAGCCGGGTGAGAATTTGGCAATTGCCGAGTTTTGCCAAGTCTGGTGTCATTCGCATGACAGCCTAAAGACAGGGGCTTCGAGCAAAGGATTGGTTGCAGTGCACGCTGCAACCAGGAGTGCTCCAAATCCCTGTCTATAAAGCAGGCTTATGGCGCGCAGTGAGGCACGCCGGCTCAGGACATGGCGAGGTCGATCGTTGGACAAACGAGCGGAAAGCGTCGAGATCAGGTCCGCAAGCAAGGCTTACGGCGCGGTTCGCGCCCTCGACGACGTGTCCCTCAATGTCGGCGCCGGTGAGTTCGTCTCCCTGCTCGGCCCCTCCGGTTCCGGCAAGACCACGCTGCTCGGCATCCTGGGCGGCTTCATCCTGCCATCCAGCGGCACCATCCTGTTCGGCGGCCGCGACGTCACTTACATGCCGCCGCACAAGCGCGACATCGGCGTCGTATTCCAGAACTACGCGCTGTTCCCGCATATGAGCGTCGGCGAGAACGTCGCCTTCCCCTTGCGCGCGCGCCACCTGCCGAAAGCGAGCTGGCCGGAGAAGGTGCGCGCCGCGCTCGCGATGGTCGGCCTCGCCGGCTACGAGGAACGCGGCATCGCGCAGCTCTCCGGCGGCCAGCGCCAGCGCGTGGCGCTGGCACGCGCCATGATCTTCGAGCCGCGTCTGATCCTGATGGACGAGCCGCTATCCGCGCTCGACAAGCAGCTGCGCGAATCCATGCAGATCGAGCTGCGCGCGCTGCACCGGCGCATCGGCGCCACCATCATCTACGTCACCCATGACCAGCGCGAGGCGCTGACCATGAGCGACCGCGTTGCCGTGATGAAGGACGGCCGGCTGATCCAGATCGACGAGCCGGCGCGCCTGCACGACCATCCCGCCGATTCCTTCGTCGCAAGCTTCATCGGCGAGGCGACGATGTTGCCCGTCCGCCGCGTCGATGCCTCCAGCGTGGCGCTCGGCAGCGCCTTGTTGCGCAGTGCCCGCGCCATTCCCGACGGCGACGCCCTGATGCTGGCCGTGCACAGCGAGAAGCTGCTGATCGACGACGGCGCGCAGGATGCCGCCTGCAACCGGCTCAGCGGCACCGTCACCGACATCGTCTACCAGGGCGAGAGCCTGCGCATCTTCCTGGCGCTCGAAGGCGGCGTCGCGCTCAGCCTGCGCCAGCCGAGCTACCACCAGGCCTACAGCCGCATCCCGCCGCTCGGCGGCAGCCTCACCGTCACCCTCCACCCCGAGGACACCATCGTCGTGCCCAGGGTAGGGGACTGAATCCAGCCTAGTCCAACCCGAGAGAAGAGACCAACATGTCGTCCCAAGCCGCGTTCAGCAATTTCAAGGTCCTCACCTTCGACGTCGTCGGCACCTTGATCGATTTCGAGGCCGGCGTGCTCTCCGCCGTGCGCAAGATCTCGGGCAAGTCGCCGGCCGAGCTCAGCGACGAGCAGATCTTCGAACCCTACAAGCGCGGCCGCGACAGGCACTATGAGCGCTCCAGCGAGGCGATGTTCCACGTCTATCGCCATCTGGCCAAGGAGCTCGGATTGCCTTCCGACGATGCGTCCTGCGACGTCTTCCAGCTGTCGGTGCTGCGCTGGGGGCCGTTCGCGGACTCGGTCGAGGCCCTGAAGCGCCTGCGCACGAAATTCCGCCTTGTGGCGATGACCAATGCGGATCGCGTCGCGCTGTCCTGTTACGCACACGCGCTCGGCAATCCCTTCGACGACACCGTCTGCGCCGACGACACCGGCGTCGCCAAGCCGAACCCGGAGTTCTTCGCCTACAACAAGGGTCGCCAATCGGCCTTCGGCTACAAGCAGTCCGACATCCTCCACGTCGCGCAGAGCCAGTACCACGACATCGGGATCGCTCGGAAGCTCGGCTACAAGGTGTGCTGGATCGAGCGCCGCCAGGGCATCGCGGGCTTCGGCGGCACGCCGGCGGTGGAGACGCTGACGAAGCCGGACTTCCATTTCCCGACGTTGAAGGCACTTGCCGACGCGGCGATCGGGCCGGCGGCCTAGATCGGTGAGCGCGGGCATGACACGGGACTGGAGCGCGCTGCCATCGGCCAATTCGCTGTGGGAAGCCACGGCGGAACCGGCGCGCGCGTTTCCGGTGCTGTCGGGCGAGAGCCAGGCGGACGTGGTGGTCATCGGTGCGGGCTATACCGGCCTCTCCGCCGCGCACCACATCGCCAAGAGCGGCCTATCGCCGATCGTGCTCGAGGCCAACCGCCCCGGCTGGGGCGCAAGCGGGCGCAATGGCGGGGTGATCACCGCAAAGTTCCGCCTCTCGTTTCGCGAGATCGACGCCGTGCACGGCCGCGCCATGGCGCGGCGCATGTACGAGATCGCGCATGAATCCACCGACATCGTCGAGGAGCTGGTGTCCGAGTTCGGCATCAGCAGCGCCGCGTTGACGCGCGCCGGCCAGGTCAAGGCGGCGCACAACGAGACGACCTTGAGGGCCGCGATCGACGAAGCCAACTGGATGACGCGCGAGATGGGCGATGTGGAGGTCCGCATCCTCGACAAGCGCGGGGTGCGCGAGGAGACCGGCTCCGACATCTTCGTCGGCGGCGTGCTCAATCCCGGCTCCGGCGGCATCCATCCGCTGAACTATCTGCGCGGTCTTGCCGACGGCGTGGCGCGCCGCGGTGTTCCCATCTTCCAGGAATCGCCGGTGCTCAGGCTGAGGCGAGAGCAGGGCGGCATCGTCGCGGAGACGCCGCGGGGCGCGGTGCGGGCGAAGCAGGCCATCATCGCCACCAACAGCTACTCGGACCTCACCACCGCCACCGCGCAGATGCAGCGCACGCTGATCCCGTTCCGCAGCGCCATCATTGCGACCGACAAGCTGCCGCGCAATCTCGCCGGAAAATTGATGCCGACGGGGCGCACCTACACCGAGACCAAGCGCATGATGCGCTGGTTCCGCATGGTCGACAATCGCGTGATCTTTGGTGGCCGCGGCGCTTTCGGCAAGCAGGACTCCGAAGCCGCGTTCGACGCCTTGCGCAAGGCGATGGTCGGCATCTTCCCCGATCTCACTGAGGTGCCGCTCGCCTACAAATGGTCGGGCCTCGTCGCCATGACGCTGGACTCGGTGCCGCATATCGGCCGGCTCGACGACCGCACGCTGTTCTCGATGGGCTACAATGGCGCCGGCGTTGCGATGTCGAGCCTGATGGGGCGCTACCTCGCCGCCTTCGTGCGCGGTGAGACGCCGGATGTCGGCCTCCTCGACGCGCGGCGCATGAAGGCGATTCCGTTCTATCCACTGCGCGAGCCCGCCGTGCGCATGGTCGCCGGCTGGTACCAGTTTCTCGATGCGATCGGTCAGTGAAATCACTTTGGCGATGGAGGAGGCGAGGATGACGACGAAACAGAATTCCGCATTGGGCTACGCCCTGTTGGGCGCGATCGCGTTTGGCGGCACGGCGGCAAGCGCGGCCGAGCAGATCACCTTCGTCTCGCAAGGCGGCGCCTATCAGGCGGCGCAGACGGTGGCGATCCTCGATCCCTCCGCCAAGAAGCTCGGCATCACCATCAACCAGGATTCCATTCCCGATGCCTGGCCCGCGATCAAGACCCAGGTCGGCAGCGGCAAGCCGATCTGGGATGTCGTGGACACGCCCACCGGCTATTGCCTGCGCGGCGGCGAGCAGGGGCTGATCGAGAAGCTCGACTTCTCGAAGATCCCGAACGCCGCGGCGATGCCGGAGGCCTATCGCAGCCCTTATTCGGTGTCCTACGAGTTCTATTCCAGCGTGCTGGCCTACAGCCAGAAGACCTTCCCGAAGGACGCGCCGAACAGCTGGGTCGATTTCTGGGACGTCAAGAAATTCCCCGGCCGCCGCGCGCTGCGCAACCATCCGATCGCCACGCTCGAAGCGGCGCTGATGGCCGACGGTGTCGCGCCCGACAAGCTCTACCCGCTCGACGTCGATCGCGCCTTCAAGAAGCTGGAGGAGATCAAGCCGCACATCACGGTGTGGTGGACGTCAGGCGCGCAGTCGGCGCAGCTGCTCAACGACGGCGAGGTCGACATGGAGATGGCCTGGAACGGCCGCGTCAGCGCGGTGGCCAAGGAGGGCGCAAACGTGTCCTTCACCTACAACCAGGGCATCCTTCAGAGCACCTCGCTCTGCATCCTCAAGGGCGCGCCGAATCTCGAGACCGCGGTGAAATTCCTCAACGAGGCCGTCGATCCCGTGCACCAGGCCAATCTGCCGCTGCATATCGACTACGGTCCGGGCAATCCCAAGGCGTTCGAGACCAATGTGATCAAGCCCGAGCGCGCGGCGCAATTGCCGAGCGAGCCGGCCAACGCGGCCAAGCAGGCGCTGATGTCCTACGCCTGGTGGTCCTCGCCGGCCGGCGAGGCGGCCGAGAAACGCTGGGCCTCGTTCATGCAGAAGTAGACGAAGAGCCAGGCGAAGCGAGGCAGCGTTGACGATATCAGTGCCAGATCCCTCCCAAAAGCATCGGCGCCGCGAGCACGGCCTGATGCTGGCATTGGTGTCGCCGGCGCTGCTGGTGATCCTGGCTCTGATCGTGCTGCCGGTCGGCTGGCTCGTCTGGCAGTCGATCTACCATGACGGCTTCACGCTGGAGAACTATCGCCGTGTCTTCACCGAAGACATCTACTGGCGCAGCTTCGCGCTGACCTTCGAGATCAGCCTCGCGGTCACGGGAATCGCGCTGCTGCTCGGCTATCCCGTGGCCTATCTTGCCAACTCTGTCCCGAAAGGGTGGAGCATCCTCATCCTCTCGCTGGTCGTGCTGCCGTTCTGGACCAGCGTGCTGGTCCGCGCCTATGCGTGGCTCGCGCTGCTCCAGCGCACCGGCGTGATCAACCAGTTCCTGCGCTATCTCGATGTGATCTCCGAGCCGCTCGCGCTGGTCCACAACACCTTCGGCACGGTGGTGGCGACCGTGCACATCCTGCTGCCGTTCATGGTGCTGCCGCTCTATGCCACCATGCAGAAGATCCCCGGCGACCTGATGCAGGCCGGCGCCAGCCTGGGGGCGAGCCCGTCGCTCACTTTCGTCCGTGTCTTCCTGCCGCTGTCGCTGCCGGGCGTGCTCGCCGGCTGCACCATGGTGTTCGTGCTCTGCCTCGGCTTCTACATTACGCCGGAGTTGCTCGGCGGCGGCCGCACCGTGATGGTGTCGATGCTGGTGAGTCGCAATGTCGAGCTCTACAACCAGTTCGGCGCGGCGAGCGCCGTCGCGGTGGTGCTGCTCGTCAGCGTGCTCCTGATCTTCCTCATCGTCAGCCGCTTCATTTCGCTCGATCGCATATTGGGGCAGAAATGACCCGATTGTCCCCCGCACGGATGGCCCTCTACGTGATCAGCGCGCTGGTGCTGGTCTATCTGATCCTGCCGGTGCTGATCATCGCGCCGATCTCCTTCTCCAGCGCGCGCTTCTTGACCTTCCCACCGCCGTCCTTCTCGCTGCGCTGGTACCAGCAGTATTTTTCAAACCCGGCCTGGATGCAGGCGACGCGGGTGACGCTGACGGTCGCGCTGCTCACCGTGGTGATCGCGACGCCGCTCGGCGTTGCCGCCGCCTACGCCATCAGCCAGTCGAAGCTGCGCATCATGCGCCTCATCCACATGATGCTGCTGCTGCCGCTGGTGGTGCCGATCATCATCACCGCGGTCGGCATCTTCTTCGTCTATGCCAAGGTCGGCCTGGTCGCGACCCTGCCGGGCCTCGTGCTCGCCAATGTGATGCTGGGCCTGCCATACGTCATCATTTCGGTGCTCGCGGGCTTGCAGAGCTTCGATCCGGCGCAGGAGATGGTGGCGCGCAGCCTCGGCATGAACCGGCTGCGCAGCTTCTTCGCGGTGACGCTGCCGCAGATCAAGTCCAGCGTGGTGGCCGGCGGCATCTTCGCCTTCATCTCGGCGATGGACGAGACCATCGTCGCGCTGTTCATCTCCGGCGGGCAGTACCAGCCGCTGACCAAGCGCATGTTCACCGCGCTCCGCGACGAGATCGACCCGACCATCGCCGCGATCTCGACGCTGATGACGGCGGCCTCGTTCATGCTGGTGCTGCTGGCGAGCACGCGGGGGAAGAGGAGTGGGTGATTCTTGTTCGTCGTCCTGGCGAAAGCCAGGACCCATTATCCCAGGGAGATGTTGCCGCACGAGCAGGTAACCCCGAGTTTTCGCCAAACTGCGTTCGGTGGTTATGGGTCCTAGCCTTCGCCAGGACGACACCGAATGTTTGGCGCTATTCTCGCCGCTTTACCCCTTCGCCCCCAGCCACGCCAAAATCATCTCCACGATCTGCGTCCGGCTCCTCGCCAGCATCCTGGGTTCGCTCAGGTCGCGGTCGAACAGGGCGCCGAAGGTGTGGCGGTTGGCGACGCGGAAGAAGCAGTAGGAGCTGATGGCCAGGTGCAGGTCGATGGCGTCGACGTCGTCGCGGAAGACGCCCTCAGTGCGGCCGCGCTCGAGGATGCCGTCGAGCGTCGCGATCACGCTGGCGTTGAGCTGGCGCAGTTGCAGGTTCTGCTTCAGGTGCTTGCCGTGGTGGATGTTCTCGATTGAGACGAGGCGGATGAAGTTCGGATTGCGCTCGTCGTGGTCGAAGGTCGCCTCGATCAGCCGGCGCAATCCCTCGCGCGCGTCGCAGCTTTCGATGTCGAGCTGATCCTCCAGCGCGCGGATGCTGCGATAGGCCTCCTCCAGCACCGCGAGGTAGAGCTGCTCCTTGCCGCCGAAATAATAGTAGATCATCCGCTTCGACGTGCGCGTGCGGGCCGCGATCGCATCGACGCGGGCGCCGGAATAGCCCTCCGAGGCGAATTCGGCCATCGCCACTTCGAGGATGTCGCGCTTGGTGCGCTCGGGGTCGTTGGTGCGCTTCGATGGGGGCGGCATGCGCTCGAGCATCACTGTTTCTCTCGCCAGTTTCCACGGATCACCTTGAAGGTGAAGGCAAATTTCACCCGTCCGGGCCTGGATCCAACGCGTATTGCATAAACGTACTAGTTCGTACATTATCCCTCCAAACCAAGGTTGCGGCAACCAGAACCACAAAACGCGCGCGCGGCGGACCGCCTGACGCGAGCCGCACCGGACACATGGGGAGGACTTGCAATGACGTTGACGTCAACCGCATCGCTGCACGCGTCATCCGCAGCGGAGGCAACACCGGGCAAGCTGCCGAAGCGCGCCGCGCTGGTCAGCTTCGTCGGCAGCATGCTCGAATACTACGACTTCTTCATCTACGGCACCGCGGCCGCGCTGATCTTTCCAAAAGTGTTCTTCGCCAATGTCGATCCCTCGACCGGGACGCTGCTCGCGCTCCTCAGCTTCGGCATCGGCTACATCGCGCGCCCCGTCGGCGCCGTCATCCTCGGCCATTTCGGCGACCGCATTGGTCGCAAGACGGTGCTGCTGTTCACACTGGTACTGATGGGTGGCTCGACGCTTGCGATCGGCGTGTTGCCGGATGCCAAGGCGATCGGCAATGCCGCGCCCGTCATCCTGACGCTGCTTCGCCTGTTACAGGGCCTCTCGGCCGCCGGCGAGCAGAGCGGGGCGAACTCGCTGACGCTGGAGCATTCGGCCAACTCCAACCGCGCCTTCTTCACGAGCTGGACCCTGAGCGGCACCCAGGCCGGTGCGATCCTGGCGACGCTGGTATTCATTCCGGTATCGAGCCTGCCGGAGGACCAGCTTCTGAGCTGGGGCTGGCGCGTTCCGTTCCTGCTTTCCGCTCTGGTGCTGCTGGTCGCCTACCTGGTGCGGCGGACCATGCCGGAAACGCCCGTGTTCGAAGACATCAAGGGCAAGGCGCAAGTTGCGCGCTTCCCCGTCGTCGCCCTGCTGCGCGACTACTGGCCCGACGTGCTGCGCGTCATCGTCTGCGCGCTGATCGCGACCGTGAGCACGATGACCGCCGTGTTCGCACTCGGCTATGCCACCAGCAAGTTCGGCGTCGCGCGCCCGACCATGCTGTGGGCCGGCGTGCTCGGCAACGTCACGGCGCTGCTCACCCAGCCGCTCTGGGCCCTGCTCGCCGACAAGATCGGCCGCAAGCCGGTGTTCATCGGCGGCGTGCTCGGCTGCGCGGTGCTGCTGTTCCCGTACTTCATGCTGGTGACGTCAGGCAACACGATCGCGATCTTCGCCGCCGCGATGATCCTGTCCGGCATCGTCTACGCCGCGCCGAACGCGATCTGGCCGTCGTTCTACGCCGAGATGTTCGAGGCGCGCGTGCGCTATTCCGGCACCGCGATCGGCACGCAGCTCGGCTTTCTCGTCGCCGGCTTCACGCCGCTGGTGAGCGCGAGCCTGGTCGGGGAGGGGCCGAACGGCTGGATCCCCGTCGCGATCTTCGTCGCCTGCTGCTGCGTGATCTCGGCAGCCGCTGCGGCGACGGCGCGCGAAACCCACACCGTCGACATCGCCGATCTCGGCAAGCGGCGCGCTTGAGTGAAGACGAGGCACGCATGCTGACCAGCGCAGTTCAGACCACGAGTGGCCCCGTCGTCGGCACCACGCAGGCCGGTATGCGTGCCTTCAAGGGCGTGCCGTTCGCAACCGCGCCGCGCTTTGCCAAGGCAATGCCGCCGAAAGCGTGGACGGAGCCGCTCCGCTGCACGGGCTACGGTGCTTACGCGCCGCAGCCGGGCCATCTCGATCATGCGGACGAGGCTGCCTGTCTCAGCCTGAACATCTGGACGCCGGCAGAGGCCGATCGGCCGCTGCCGGTGCTGGTCTTCATCCATGGCGGCGCCTTCGTCACCGGCGGCGGCGCCGACTATGACGGCGCATTCCTCGCCGCGCACGGTCCGGCGGTGATCGTCACCATCAACTACCGGCTCGGCCCGCTCGGATTCCTGCAATTGCATCGCCTTGGGCTCGGCGAGGCCAACAACCTCGCGATCTCGGATTCGCTCGCCGCCCTCGACTGGGTGCGCGCCAATATCGCGGATTTCGGCGGCGATCCTGACGCGATCACGCTGTCCGGCCAGTCGGCCGGCGCCTCGATGGTGATCGCGCTCGCAACCCTGCCGCAGGCCAGAGGCAAGTTCATTCGCGCCCTCGCGCTCAGCGCGCCCGGGCGGAACATCATGAGCGCCGATCATGCCGACGACGTTGCACGCCGCGTGCTTGCCGAGCTCGAATTAGCGCACGACCCAACCGCGATTGCCTCTTTGCCACTGCCAAAGCTCTTCGCGGCGGTGGAGCGCGTCAGTCGCAGGCTTGCGGACGAGACCGAACAAGGCACCGTGTTCGGCCCGGTGCTCGACGGAATCGTGATTCCGCGCGAGCCGCGGGACGTCTTCGCCGAAGGAACCTTGCGCGACATTCCGCTCTGGCTCGGCTCCTGCCGCGACGAGATGGTGATGTTCCTGAAGAGCACGCCGCCGGCCGCGATGATCCGCACCACCGAACGACAAGTGCGCGCCGCAGTCGGCGATGCCGGCTGGCAACGTCTGCTGGCGTATTACCGCGCCACAGCGCGCGTCGACGAGGATCCGTACGAGGCGCTGCTGTCCGACGCGTTCTGGCATCGCCCCATGGCAGATCTTGCGCGGCTTCATGCCGCGGCTGGCGGCGCGGTGTGGCTGAGCCGGTTCGACCATCGCCCGGCGCTGGAGCCGTTCCTGTCGCAGGGGCCGACCCACGGTGCCGACAATGCCTGCCTCTGGGCGCACCCGCCGGATTTCATCGACCGCCCGATCCTGAAGCGCAAGGGCGGGCCGATGACGCCCGAGGATATCGAGGTCGCCGCGCGGTTTCAGGCAAGCGTGCTGCGCTTCGTCACATCCGGCGCGCCCGACATCGCGGAAGCCTGGCCGCGGTTCGAGCCGGCCAAGGAGCCGCTCGCAATCTTCGGCCAGCCGTTCCACATTGTGCCTCTCAATGAAGGCGTGCGCTCCCGCCTGTGGGCGGAGCTGTCGGCCCAACGCGGCGCGCCGCAGGCTCCGGCCGCGCGAGCGAAGATCGGTTGATCGCAGCACCTTGGTCATGTAAGCGTTCGTCCAGCGCCGATTTGATCCTCAGCTTGCGGGCGCTTCTAAAAATGCAGCTAAAGAGACCCGCTATCCCTGCATCGTCCCGCATTGGGTGAATCGTCGGCCATCTCGAATGGAGAGGCCAAGTGAAATTTGCTGCCATCGCGGATGTGCACGGAAATCGTCCGGCGCTCGAAGCCGTCCTTGCGGACATTGCTGCGCTCGGCATCAACGAGGTCGTGAACCTGGGCGACCATGTTAGCGGTCCGCTCGAAGCGGCCCGAACGGCTGACCTGCTGATGGAGCGAGGCTTTCCGTCCATCAAGGGCGATCAGGACCGCATTCTCGTGGAGCTGTGGCAGGCCGGCACATCGGCGCGCAGCGATTTCCGAGAGCTCGAACGCAAGCATTTCGAGTGGATGGCAAGCATGCCGTCCACGCTCATGTATAGGGGGCGGGCGTTCCTGTGCCATGGATCGCCAGGGAATGATGCTGCGTTCTGGCTCGACCACATCGCGGGCGACGGCTGCCCGCGTCCGAGCCGGATTGATTCTATTGAGGCCGGCGCCGAGGGGATCGACGCCGAGATCATCCTGTGCGCACACACGCACATTCCGCGCGTGGTGCGTCTGAAGGATGGCCGGCTGGTCGTCAATCCCGGCAGCGTTGGATTGCCCGGTTACGACGGGAAGATGCCCGTTCCCTACGTGGTCGAGGTCGGCACCCCTCATGCGTGTTACGCAATTCTGGAGCATGCCAACAGAGGCTGGTCCGCGACGCTCCGCTACGTGGCCTACGACACCACGGCCATGGCAGCATTGGCGCGGGCCAGGGGAATGCTCACCTGGGCGAGCGCGATTGCAACGGGCTGGGTGCAGCGGGATCACCTGTAATCTGCTTCACACGCGAATGCGCCGAGTAACGCTAGATGAAGTGAGGCCTCGCTTCCGCGCGGCCCGCTTCGGAGCTGGCGATGATTGCTGCACTGGCAAGAGCAATATCCCGCGCGACGGGAACCAATGTCGATGTCGAGACTCTGAAAGTCGTCGTCATATTCTCGGGAGCGGGCCTGCTGCTCTCACTCGTTGCCGCAATGATCTACGGACAGGCTGTCAACGCCGCCTTATTTTAGGCTCCTGCGCGTTCATCGCGCGCCTCGGCGCCCGTCCCGGCTGGTTCAGCGCAGGAACGGCACGGGATGGGCCGCGCGATGGAAGAAATTGATCAGCGTGTTGATGTCGAACACCGGCAGACCCGACACCTCGGCGACGTCCCGCGAGAATGGGCACATGTTGGTGCACTCGAACAGGATCGCGCCGGGATTTTTGCAGGACGCCATGAAGGCTTCCGTCATCTCGATCATCTCGGCGCGCAGCACGTCAGTGTCCAGCTCTTCGCGGCCGAGAATGTAGGTTGCGGGAAACTGCGCATCGGGCTTCATGCCCTGGATTTGAACGAGAATGTCGTCCGGCGACCAGCCGACGCCGCGGAAGTGCCCTTCGTTCACGTGGTGGCCGCGTTCGGTGAAGATGCCGATGACCTTGCCGGGCGGCAGCATGGCGTGGATCAGCGGCGCCTGGATCAGGCTCGAGGTGAAGACCGGGATGTTCACGGCAGCCGCGAGCTGCTTCTGGAACGGCGCGAGGAAGCCGCAACTCGTCGTGATCGCTTTGACGCCGTCTGCTTCCAATTCGCGGGCCGCGGCGATGAACGGCTCGAGCAGGGTCGGATCGGGTTGGTCGCCCATGATCCTTGTGGCGTGCGCGCCGCGCACGATCTTGTAGCGCACCGGGAAGTCGTAGGAGAGCGCGTTGCCGATGTCGCCGCGCGGGCGCGGGAAGCGGGTATCGAGCATCAGAATGCCGATCGTCTCGCCGTAATTCGTGAAGCCGCCGCGGAGTTTCATGGTTCGCCCCACCGATTCGGGATGGTCGTGGCCGGCAGTCTAGTGCGTTTCGTGAAACCGGCTGAGGAGGGACTTCCGCCGTTCGCTGCGCGGCTGGCGGATCATCTCCTCTGGCGTATCGATCCCGGCCATGACGCCATCATTCATGAAGCCGACGCGGGCCCGGTACGGCTTGAGCACCGCGAATCCCCAGACATACATCGCGGATTGGCGCTCAGAACTGCACTTCGCCGGGAATGTCGTCCGCGCCGAGACCTACGGCTTCAAAACCCTTCAACATCCATTCGCGGGTCTGGCCCAGCGAGCGGTTGTAGTCGGCCCAGGCGCTGAGGAAGTCCTTGTAGCGCCGGTCGCTTTCGGCGCGGATGCCCATATTGGTCGGCAGCGTAAGCAGCGGACGTGGCACCGCGAGCTCACCGAGCGTCGGGTTCTTCTTCAAGGTCGCGACCGAAAGCACCGCCAGCGAAATGTTGCAGTCCGCGCGTCCGGTTGCGACGGCGAGGATCGCCTCGTTGCGCTCCTTGAAGCCGAGGATCGTCGCCTTCGGGCAATAGCGGCGCGCGATCGTCTCGTGGGTCGAGCCGATGTCGACGGCGATCTTGACCTCGGGCTTGTTCAGCTCGGCCCAGGTTTGCGGCTTGGCAAAACCCTTCTTGGTGATGACGGTGAAGGAGTGCACCAGGATAGGCGTGGAAAAGTCGATGACCAGCGAGCGCTCCGGCGTCGGGTTCACGGCGAAGGCAAGGTCGATCTTCTCGGCCTGGAGATCCAGGATCTGGTTGCCCCAGGTCGATTCCAGCGTCTCGACCTTGGCACCGAGCTTGCCGGCGATGTCGTTCGCCATGTCGATGCAGGCGCCCGACCATTGATTGGTGGTGAGGTCCTTGTGGAAGTAAGGATCCTGGCCGGCGATGACGGCGATCCGCAGCACGCCGCTCTTCTTGATCCGTTCGAGCGTCGAGCCCGGCGCGGTGTCGGCCTTGGCCGAACCGGTTGCGGCGATCGCGGCTCCGGCGAGGGCGACAGTGGTGAGTGCATCCCTGCGATTCATGGCAGTTCTCCTGGGCAGTCGCTTCTGGACATTCGAACCCGGCGTCTGGACTATTTCTGTATTCAGATTAAAATGCAATACGGTATTTTAAACTGGACAGGAAAGACAGGCCCGTGCGCGCTCTCTTCGTCGATGCCAATGACACCCTTGCCGCGGTGACCGAGAAACTGCTGCGCGGGGACAGCCTTCCGGTCGGCATCAACCGCAACCCCGCGATCACTGCCGACGACCTGCCACGCCTTCTTGACGGTGTTGAGATCATGATCGTCGACCATACCGCGGTGCCGACGGCGATTGCCCCGAAATGTCCTGCCCTGAAGCACGTCGTCTTCCTCGGCACCGGCGCGCGCAGCTACATGAATCCGGAGGAGCTGGGCCAGCGCGGCATCTCGGTTCACACCATCAAGGGCTATGGCGACACCGCCGTCGCCGAATGCGCGATCGCCCTGATGTGGGCCTCTGCAAAGAGCTTCGGAGAGATGGATCGCGGCATGCGCGAGGGCAATTGGCTGCGTCGCGACGCGCTGCAGCTCACCGGCAAGACGCTCGGCCTGATCGGCTTCGGCGGCATCGCGGCGGAAGCCGCGCGCATGGCGCTTGGCTGCGGCATGAAGGTGATCGCCTGGAACAGATCGCCGAAGACGCATCCCGGCGTCGAATTCGTCCCGCTGGAGAAGCTCCTCGCGGACAGCCACGTCGTCTCGCTGCATCTGCTCCTCAACGACGAGACCAAGGGTTTCCTGTCGCGCGAGCGCATCGGGATGATGCGCCCCGGCGCCATCCTGATCAACACCGCGCGCGGCGCCGTGGTCGACGAGGACGCGATGTGCGATGCGCTGCGTTCGGGCCACATCGCCCATGCCGGCCTCGACGTCTTCACCGTCGAGCCGCTGCCCCCGGGCCATCCGCTGACCAAACTGCCGAACGTGACGCTCTCGGCGCATTCGGCGTTCCGCACGCCGGAGGCGAGCGACAACCTGATCGGCGCGGCGCTGGATCATTGCCGCCGCATCATCGCGAATGGGCGGTAGTGCAAACAGCAGGGGCGGGCATGACGCCTGCGCAGGGAGCGGGAAGCCTTTCGATCTTGCGCCTCCTGTTGGCCTGTCCTACGCCACCCGCGAACGACATTTTCGCGAGGCGCCCGAGCGCGTCGCCAAAGCCTGCAGGGAGCTGTCATGACCATTCGTAACACCCGCACCGGGGGCCAGATCCTGATCGATCAGCTCGTCGCCCAAGGCGTCGAGCGCGTCACCTGCGTGCCGGGCGAGAGCTATCTGGCGGCGCTGGACGCGCTGCATGACAGCCCGATCGACGTGATGATCTGCCGCGCCGAGGGCGGCGCTGCGATGATGGCGGAGGCCTATGGCAAGCTCACGGGGCGTCCGGGCGTCTGCTTCGTCACCCGCGGCCCCGGCGCGACCAATGCCAGCCACGGCGTCCACATCGCGATGCAGGATTCGACGCCGATGATCCTGTTCGTCGGCCAAGTCGATACCGGCATGCGCGAGCGCGAGGCGTTCCAGGAGCTCGACTACAAGGCCGTGTTCGGCACCATGGCGAAATGGGCGGTCGAGATCGATCGTCCCGACCGCATCCCGGAGCTGGTCGCGCGCGCCTTCCGGGTCGCGATGCAGGGCCGTCCGGGCCCCGTGGTGATCTCGCTGCCGGAGAACATGCTGACCGAGACCGCCGCCGTCGCCGATGCCATGCGCATCGAGCCGGCGGTGAGCTGGCCCGCGCCCGCGGACATTGAGCGTGTCAGCGCCATGCTCGCGAGCGCCAAGGCGCCGCTCGTCATTCTCGGCGGCTCGCGCTGGACCGATGAGGCGACCAGGAGCATTGCGCGCTTTGCCGAGCGGTTCGACCTGCCGGTGGCGACCTCGTTCCGCCGGGCCTCGCTGATCGACGCCGACCATTCGCATTATGCCGGCGATCTCGGCATCGGGCCGAGCCCGGGCCTGAAGGCGCGCATCGACGGCGCCGATGTCGTTCTGCTCATCGGCGGCCGCATGTCGGAGATGCCGTCCTCGTCCTACACGCTGCTCGACATTCCGACCCCGCAGCAGAAGCTGATCCACGTGCATCCGGGCTCGGAAGAGCTCGGCCGCGTCTATCAGCCGGCGCTCGCGATCCAGGCGACGCCCGCCGCGTTCGCCGCGGCGGTCGAGACGTTGAAGCCCTCCGGGGCGGTTGCCTGGAAGGGCGAGGCCGCCAAGGCGCATGCCGATTATCTCGCCTGGACCGAGAAGGCGCGCGAGCTGCCGGGCACGTTCCAGTACGGCCAGGTCATGACCTGGCTGCGCGACCGGCTGCCGAAGGACGCGATCGTCTGCAACGGCGCCGGCAATTATGCCGGCTGGATCCATCGCCATCACCGCTTCCACAGCTTTGCCTCCCAGCTCGCCCCGACCTCGGGCTCGATGGGGTACGGCGTGCCAGCGGCGGTGCTGGCAAAGCGCCAATATCCGGATCGCACCGTCGTCGCCTTTGCCGGCGACGGCTGCTTCCTGATGAACGGCCAGGAGTTTGCGACCGCCGTGCAGTACGACGCGCCGCTCGTCGTCATCGTCGTCGACAATTCGCAATACGGCACCATCCGCATGCACCAGGAGCGCGACTATCCCGGCCGCGTCGTCGGCACCCAGCTCAAGAACCCGGACTTTGCGATGTACGCCAAGGCGTTCGGCGGCCACGGCGAGCGCGTCGAGCGCACCGAGGAGTTCGCGCCGGCGTTCGAGCGCGCGCTGGCTTCGGGCAAGCCGTCGATCCTCCACTGCATCATCGATCCGCGCGCGATCTCGGTCGGCAAGGATTTTGTGCCGTCGGTGAAGGCGTAAGCGATGTCCGAAGGCCGCCACGTCGCCATCATCGGAGCCGGCGCGGTCGGTGTGATCAGCGCCATCGAGGCGCTGCGCGAGGGCCATCGCGTCACGCTGATCGATCCCGGCGAGCCCGGTGGCGAACAGGCGGCGAGCTACGGCAACGCCGGCTGGCTCTCCTCGCATTCGGTGATTCCGCCGGCCGAACCTGGCATCTGGAAGAAGGTGCCGTTCTATCTGATGGACCCGCTCGGCCCGCTCGCGATCCGCTGGTCGTATTTGCCGAAGGCGCTGCCCTGGCTGATCAAGTACCTGCTCTCGGGCTGGACCGAGGCGCGCGTGGAAAAGACCGCCTTCGCGCTCCGCGATCTCCTGAAGGATGCGCCGCTGCTGCACCGGAAGCTCGCGGAAGAAGCCGGTGTCCCCGAATTGGTCGAGCGCAACGGCGTGATGCATGTCTTCCCGTCGCGCGGCAACTTTGACCACGATCTCGGCTGGCGGCTGCGCAAGCGTGTCGGGGTCGAGTGGCTGGAGCTCAATGCCGACGAGATGCGTCAGCGCGAGCCGGACCTGCATCCGCGCTACAGCTTTGGCGTGGTGGTGGAAGAAGCCGGCCGCTGCCGCGATCCCGGCGCTTACGTTGCAGCACTGGCCAATCACGCGTTGGCAAGCGGCGCCAAGCTCGTGCGCGCCAAGGCGACGGGGCTGAAGCTTTCCGGCAACAAGCTCGTCGCTGTCGTCACCGAGACTGGTGAGATTGCTTGCGATGCTGCGGTGGTCGCCGCCGGCGCCAGATCGAAGCAGCTCACCGCGTCCGTGGGCGATTCATTGCCGCTCGAGACCGAGCGCGGCTATCACGTCATGATCGAGAACCCGGAATCCGGTCCGCGCAGCTCGATGATGGCGTCCGACGCGAAAATGGTCGTGAACTGGACCAACAAGGGCCTGCGCGCCGCCGGCACCGTCGAGATCGCCGGCCTCGAGGCCGCGCCGAACTGGAAGCGCGCCGAGATCTTGCGCGACCATCTCTTCAGCATGTTCCCGAAACTTCCGAGGGACATTCCGGCCTCGCGCATCAAGACCTGGTTCGGTCATCGTCCGAGCATGCCGGACGGACTGCCCTGCATCGGCCACGCGCGCGCCTCGCGCGACATCGTCTATGCCTTCGGCCATGGCCATGTCGGCCTGGTCGGCTCGGCCCGCACCGGGCGTCTCGTCGCCCAGCTTCTGAGCGGCAAGCAGCCCGAGATTCCGCTCGCGCCGTTTTCGCCCACTCGCTTCCTCTGAGGTCGCACCATGACCACTCCTGCCAACTCATCCTCCCGCATCGCCCGTGGCGGCAAGGCCATCTATGGCGCGCCGCTCGGTATCCTGATGTTGGAAGCGCGCTTTCCGCGCATTCCCGGCGACATGGGCAACGGCACGACCTGGCCGTTCCCCGTGCTCTATCGCGTGGTGAACGGCGCCTCGCCGGAGAAGGTGGTGCTGAACGGTGCGGCCGGCCTGCTGCCTGATTTCATCGACGCGGCCAAGGACCTGGTGCGGCTTGGTGCGGAGGCCATCACCACCAATTGCGGCTTCCTCTCGCTGTTCCAGAAGGAGATCGCGGCGGCCGTCGGCGTCCCGGTTGCGACCTCGTCGCTGATGCAGGTGCCGTGGGTGCAGGCGACCTTGCCGCCCGGCAAGCGCGTCGGCCTCGTCACGGTGTCGGGCTCGACGTTGACGCCGGCGCATCTCGAAGGTGTCGGCGTGCCGCTCGACACGCCGCTGGTCGGCACCGAGAACGGCAAGGAATTTTTCCGCGTCCTGATCAAGGCCGAGAAGGACGACATGGACGTCGACTTGGCCGAGCGCGACGTGGTCGAGGCGGGCAAGCTGCTGGTCGCGAAGAACCCCGACGTCGGCGCCATCGTGCTCGAATGCACCAACATGCCGCCTTATGCGGCGGCGTTGCAGGCCGAGGTCGGGCTGCCGGTCTATGATATCTATTCCATGATCACCTGGTTTCATGCTGGACTGCGCCCGCGCGTCTTCGCCTGATTCCGGGTGTCGTAAAGCTCTGAACAAACGCTGCTAAGCTGTCCTTTGCATTGCAATCGTCTTCACAGCCCCGGTATATTGGGCTGTGTTCGGGCATGAATGCAGCTTAAGAAGAGCAACGTGGAACTGGCTTCCGATAGCATCGTCGATCGCGTCTATGAGCAGCTCAAGGCGATGGCCGTGAGCTACGAGTTCAAGCCGGGCGAACGGCTCAACGAAGGCGAGCTGGCAAAACGCCTCGGCGTCAGCCGCACGCCGCTGCGCGAGGCGCTCAACCGTCTCAACACCGAAGGTTTCCTGCGCTTCACGCCGGGCAAGGGCTTCTTCTGCCGCGAGCTCGACGCACACGAGATCTTCGATCTCTACGAGCTGCGCAAGTCGATCGAGGTCGCTTCGGTGCGTCTCGCCATCAAGCGCGCCAAGGACGAGGATATCGACGCGCTCCTGAAATTCCTCGAGGCGACCGGTCCCGATCCCGGCGAGCGCTCCTCGGTGGAGCTGGTCGAGCTGGATGAGACCTTTCACGAACGGCTGATGGCGATGTCGAACAACGCCGAGATGCTGCGCGTGCTGCGCAACGTCAACGCCCGCATCCGCTTCGTGCGCTGGATCGACATGGACCGCGTCAACCGCTCCAACACGCAAGCCGAGCACCGCGCCGTCGTCGAAGGGTTGAAGGCGCGCAATGAGGAGGCCTGCGTCTCCGTGCTGGAGAAGCACATCGACCGCCGCCTCGACCGCATCACGTCCGCGATCAAGGAAGGCTACGCGCAAATTTACATGCCGGCCGCGAGGTCGGCGGCGAATTGAGCAGCAAGCCTCGATGATGGTGCCCTCCCTTCTCCCCTTGTGGGAGAAGGTGGCGCGAAGCGCCGGATGAGGGGTATCTCTCCGGGAATTACAAACGCGCATGAGTGCGCGGAGACAAACCCCTCACCCAAGTGAGCTCGCGTCAACCTGCGGTGATGCCCTCTCCCACAGGGGGAGAGGGCGCAGCAATGCGCATCGCGCTCGTATTAGATTCATCCGAAAGAGCGTCAGCTATACAATCCGTCGATACCAGATCGTGCCAGACGGTCAGAGCTTTCGCGCGCGAACATCGCTAGCGTTCATCCGAGACTCACGGAGACAAGCGGTGCACAGCCCTCAACCTCATCTCGAAACGCGGATCAGTGACGATTGGCCGTCCGAGCTCTATCGCGTCCTGAAGGCCGCCGACGTCAGGCAGATGTCATACGTCCCCGATGCCGGCCACAGCCAGCTCATCCGCATGTTCTCGGCCGACCGCGACGTCACCACCAACGTGCTGACGACGGAAGAGGAGGGCGTCGCGATCGCGGCCGGCGCCTGGCTCGGCGGCCAGCGCAGCGTGCTGCTGATGCAGTCGAGCGGGGTCGGCAATTGCATCAACATGCTCTCGCTCTCGGCGATCGGCCGCTTTCCGCTGCTGATGCTGGTGACGATGCGCGGAGAGTGGGCCGAGTTCAATCCCTGGCAGGTGCCGATGAGCCGGGCCACGCAGCCCTCGCTGGAGGCGATCGGCCTGAAGGTGATGCGGGCGGAGACGGCGGAAGATCTGGTCGAGACGGTCGAATCGGCGGCATCGCTCGCCTACGATGCCGATCAGCAAATCGCAGTGCTGATCGGGCAGCGCCTGATCGGCAAGAAGAAGTGGTGATGTCAATGCAAGCTCAACTCGATCGCCGTGCCGCCGTCGCTGCGCTTCTCAGGAACCGCAAGGACTCGCTGGTCGTCGCCGGTCTCGGCTCCCCGACCTATGATCTTCATTCCGTCGGCGACCACGATGGCAATTTTTATCTCTGGGGCGCGATGGGCGGCGCCGCGCTGATCGGGCTTGGACTGGCGCAGGCGCAGCCCGGAAAGCGCGTTCTCGCTTTGACCGGGGACGGTGAGCAATTGATGGGGCTCGGCGGTCTCGCCACCATCGGCGTCGCGCGCCCGCGCAATCTCGACATCGTCGTGATCGACAACCAGCATTTCGGCGAGACTGGGATGCAGGCGAGCCACACCGGGCGCGGCGTCGATCTCACGTCCATCGCCATGGCCTGCGGCTTTGCCGCGACCGGAACCGCGCGGACGATTGCCGAGGTGGAACGTCTCGCGGCGCAGATCGCCTCCCCGGGCGAGGGGCCGCGACTCTTCGTCATCAAGGTTCTGGCGGAAAATCCGCCGCGCTCGCTGCCTTCACGCGATGCCGTCTTTATCAAGAACCGGTTCCGTGCTCATCTTGGATTTGCGGCGGCCTGAGCCGGGTATCTCACCCGGCGATAGCCTGCTGCCTAAGCAGCTACTCTGGAGTGAGACCATGAAACTATCCGGCAAGGTCGCCGCCATCACCGGCGCCGCACGCGGCATCGGCAAGGCCTGCGCGAAGAGGTTCCTCGACGACGGCGTCAAGGTCGTGATCTCGGACGTCGATGCCGAGGGACTTGCCGCGACGGCGGCCGAGCTTGGACGGCCGGATGCCTTGCGCACCGTCGTCGGCAATGTCGCCAAGCGCACTGATGTGGATCAGCTCGTGACCACCGCCGTGAAGGAGTTCGGCCGGCTCGACATCATGGTCAACAATGCCGGCGTCGCCCGCAACCGGGACATCCTCGAGATCTCCGAGGAGGAATTCGACGAAATCATCGGCATCAATCTGAAAGGCGCCTTCTTCGGCGTGCAGGCGGCTGCAAGGCAGATGATCGCGCAGGGCGGCGGCGGGGTCATCATCAACATGTCCTCGGTGAACGCGCTGCTGGCGATCCCTGCGCTTGCGACCTACGCGATGTCGAAGGGCGGCATGAAGCAGCTGACCTCGGTCGCGGCCGTCGCGCTCGCCCCGCACAACATTCGTGTCGTAGCGGTCGGGCCGGGCACGATCCTGACCGACATGGTGGCATCCGCGATCTACACGTCCGAGGATGCGCGCAAGACCGTGCTGTCGCGTACACCGATCGGCCGCGGCGGCGAGCCGAGCGAAGTGGCCTCTGTTGTTGCGTTCCTGGCGAGCGACGATGCGTCCTACATCACGGGGCAGACGATCTATCCCGATGGCGGCCGGTTGATCCTGAACTACACGGTGCCGGTGAAGGAGAAGTAGGGGGCGCGCGGCATCGCGAGCGGAGGACGAAGCAGTCGGCGATGTCTTCGATGTCGTCCTGGCGAAAGCCAGGACCCATTACCCCAGAAAGATATTTGGCGAAAACTCGACGTTCGGTACGACGACCAACCGCGCTCGATAGATCACGCGGTATGGGTCCTGGCTTTCGCCAGGACGACTCGGAGAACTATCGCTCACTCCGCCGCAACCGTCATCCCGTAGCCAAGCCGCTTCGAAATCCCGCCGGCGCAGTCGCGCAAGGCATGCGCGATCGGGCTGTCCCAGCGGGCATCGAACGTGCCTTCCGGCCCCATCGCGGTGATGACCAGCGCGACATGGCCGGCGTGATCGAACACTGGTGCCGAGAACGCATTGACGCCGGGCAGGGGATCGCCCAGCGCGCGGGCGAGGCCGTGCTTGCGGACCTCAGTGAGCATGTCGGCGACCTTCGCGCCTTTCACCGCCCGCTTCGGATTGTAACCGACGCCGTGACGGTCGAGGCCGCTTTCGAGCGCGGCATTGACGGTCTTCTCCGGCAGGAAGGCCGCAAAGGCGCGGCCGGTTGCGGTCTCCAGCAGCGCCATCACCGAGCCGGCCCGCATCACGATGTGCACGGGCTGACCCGGCTCTTCGAGCTGCACCACGGTCGGACCATGCGTGCCCCAGACGGCCAGCGAGACCGCATGGCCGATCTGGCTCGCAAGCGCCGCGATCTTTGGTCCGGCGATCCGCACGCCGGAGAGGCGGCGCAGGCTGATGAGGCCGAGCTCCAGCGCCAGCGCGCCGATATCGTAGCGGCCGGTGGTCTCGTCCTGCTCGATCAGTCCGATGCGCGAGAAACTGGCGAGATAGGGATGCGCCTTGGCCGGCGTCATGCCGGCCTCGCGTGCGAGATCGCGCAGCATCATCGGCTCGCCGCTGCGGGCGAGGGCGCGGAGCAGTTCTCCGCCGACCTCGATCGACTGGATGCCGCGGCTTTCTCTCTTCATGCGCCTCCTGGCGTTCCGCTTACGCCGCGTTGCGCTTGGCGGCGCTGTCGGCAAGATGACGGCCGGCAATGTAGCCGAAGGTCAGCGCCGGCCCAAGCGTGATGCCGGCGCCGGGATAATTGCCCCCCATGATGCTCGCCATGTCGTTGCCGGCGGCATAGAGGCCGGGGATGACCCGGCCTTCGGCGTCCAGCGCCCGCGCGTTCTCATCGGTGATGATGCCGGCATAGGTGCCGAGGTCGCCGATCACCATCTTGATGGCGTAGAACGGACCGTTCTCGATCGGCGCGACGCACGGATTGGGGCCGTGCAGCGCATCGCCCTGGTAGCGGTTGTAGGCCTTCGAGCCCTTGCCGAAGGCGGCGTCATGTCCCAGCGGCGCGGTCGTATTGAACTGCCTGACCGTCTCGGCGAAGGCCGTGGCGTCGATGCCGGCTTTCGCCGCAAGCGCCTCCAGCGTGTCGCTGCGCATGAGATAGCCGGTACTGAGGTGATGACCCAACGGCATCGGGAAGGGCGGCACGCAGCCGAGTCCGTATTTCCGCAGCGTCTTGTGATCGCAGACGAGGTACGCCGCGATCTCCTCGCCGGGCTTGGCCGCCTTGACCATGGCCTGGACGAAGTCGTGGTAGGAATTGCCTTCATTGGCAAACCGCCTGCCGTCGCGCATCACCGCGATCACGCCGGGCTTGGCGCGGTCGATGAAATGCGGCATCACGCCCTTCGAGCCGTCCTTGCGCGTGGTGAGCGACACCGGCACCCAGGCCGCGGCATTCGGCAGACGGTCCTCGACATGTCCGCCGGCGCTTTCCGCAAGGCGCAAGCCGTCGCCGGTGTTGCCGGTGGGACCCGGCGAAAAATGCTCGTTGCCGGTCGGCGCATGCGGAAACATCTTCTTGCGCCGTTCGACATCGTGCGGGAAGCCGCCGCAGGCGAGCACGACGCCCTGCCTTGCGCGAACACGCACCTTGCGTCCCTCGCGCGACACGATCGCGCCGGTGACAGCTCCGTTCTCGACCGTCAGCTCGCGCACCGGAGAAGACAGCCACATCGGAATCTTGAGATCGAGCGCGGATTTCGCCAGCCGTCCCGCCAGCGCATTGCCGTTGGTCAGCGTCATGCCGCGGCCGTAGCGCAGCACGTCCATCAGATGCCGCGACAGGCGCTTTGCGACATACACCGCCGAAGTCAGCGATTTCGTCACCCGCATGAAATGGATGATCTCCTTGCCGGAGCCGAGCATCATGCCGAATACGGTCAGCTCCGGCAGCGGCATGCCGAGCGTCCTGATCTGCTCGCCGAGTTCGCGGCCGTCGAACGGGCGCGTCACCATGGAGCGGCCGCCCTGCGCGCCGCCCGGTGCTTCGGCGTGATAGTCCGGGAACACCAGCGGCATGTCGAAGCGCAGGGCTGTTTTGGTGGTGAAGAAATCCACCGCCTCGGGGCCGGCGCTCAGGAATGCATCGATGCGCGCGCCATCGAAATTGTTGCCGGCCTCGTGTCGCAGGTATGTGCGGGCCTGCTCCGGCGTCTCCTCGATGCCGTAGGCCTTCGCCAGCGAGGTGCCGGGGATCCAGAGCCAGCCTCCGGAGCGGGCAGTGGTGCCACCGAAACGCGGCTCCTTCTCGACGATCAGCACGTCGAGGCCGCGATAGCGCGCGGTGATCGCGGCCGACATGCCGGAGGCGCCCGATCCGGCCACGAGCACATCGCACTCGTAAGTCTCAGTTGCGCTATGCTCGTTGCCGGTCATGCGTGCCTCATTTCTTCAGCAGCGGACATTTGGACTCGGAGACCGGACGGAAGGCGTCCTCGCCCTTCACCGTCTTGATGATCTCGAGGTAATCCCAGGGCTCCTTGGACTGCTCGGGCGACTTCACCTTGGCCAGATACATGTCGCGGATGACGCGGCCGTCCTCGCGCAACTTGCCGCCATGGACGAAGATATCCTCGATCGGCAGCTCGCGCATCTTGGCCATCACCTTGGCGGGGTCGTCGGTGCCGGCCGCCTTGATGCCTTTCAGGTAATGCAACACCGAGCCGTAGACGCCGGTGTGGATCATGGTCGGCATGACCTTGGTGCGCTCGTAGAACTTCTTCGACCAGGCGCGGGTTGCCTCGTCCATGTTCCAGTACGCGGCCGTGGTCATGTAGGTGCCCTGCGCGGCCTTGAGGCCGATCGCATGCACGTCGGTGTCGAACATCAGGAGGCCGACGAGCTTCTGGCCGCCCTGGACCAGGCCGAACTCGCCGGACTGCTTGATGGCGTTGTCGGTGTCCTGGCCGGCGTTGGCGAAGGCGACGACGTCGGATTTCGAGCTCTGTGCCTGGAGGGCGAAGGACGAGAAGTCCGCGGTGTTGGTCGGGTGCTTCACGCCACCAAGCACCTTGCCGCCCATCTCGTTGATGAAGCGCGTGGCGTCCTTCTCGAGCTGCTGGCCGAAGGCATAGTCCGCGGTGATGAAGTACCAGGATTTTCCGCCCTCCTTGATCACGGCGGAGGCGGTCACCTTCGACAGGGCGTAGGTGTCGTAGGTGAAATGCACGGTGTTCGGGCTGCACAGCTCGTCGGTCAGCGAGCTCGCGCCGGGGCCGGAGAGCAGGGCGATCTTGTTGCGCTCGCGCACCATGTTGTGCACGGCGATCGCGATGCCGGAATTGGGGATGTCGACGACGGCGTCGACCTTGCCGTTGTCGAACCAGCCGCGCACGATCTGGACGCCGACGTCGGTCTTCATCTGATGGTCGGCGCTGATGATCTCGATCGGCTTGCCGAGCACGGTGGGGCCGAATTCCTCGACCGCCATTTTCGCGGCTTCGACCGACCCCGGCCCGCTGTTGTCGCGGCCCCAGCTTGACAGGTCCGTCAGCACGCCGATCCGCACGGCGTCGTCGGAGACCTGCGCGGTCGCGGTTGACGTCATGGCAGCCGAAGTCATGGCCGCGAGCATGGCGCAGGCCAAAAACCCTCTCATCGTCGTTCCCTCTCTTTTTGTGGGCCGCTTGGCGCGGCCGATTATCATGGCGACAAGTTAGATATTAGCGAATGAATTTGTCAATGGCGAATTAAAGCCCGGAAGGTTCCTCCGTGCTGGCGGACGACGGGAAGCGCAACTGCTTCAACACCCGTCATTGCGAGCGCAGCGAAGCAATCCAGACTCTTTCCGTGGAGGCAGTCTGGATTGCTTCGTCGCATCAGCGCAAAATTGCCACGCAATTTTGTCGCGAGCTCCTCGCAATGACGGCGTTGATGCAGTTGTGCGCCACCATTCCCGCTGTGGTCATCGCCAGCAGCAACACCCCCGCAGGTTGCAACCGCCACCGCGATTGGCCATGATGCCGCCGGGAATCTTTGGGGCATGGAATGACGGCAGCAACGGGGGTCTCCGGCGCGACGGAGCGATCGACGACGGCGCATGTGGTGTGGGCGAGCGCGCTCGGCACCGCGATCGAGTGGTACGACTTCCTGATCTACGGCACGGCGGCGGCGCTGGTGCTGAACAAGCTGTTCTTTCCGAGCTTCGATCCCTTTGTCGGCACGCTGGTGGCATTCTCGACCTATGCGGTCGGCTTCGTGGCGCGGCCGATCGGCGGCGCGATCATCGGGCATTATGGCGATCGGCTCGGCCGCAAGACAATGCTGGTCGCGACCATGATCGCGATGGGGCTCGGCACCTTCCTGATCGGCTGCCTGCCGACCTACAGCCAGATCGGCGTGTGGGCGCCGATCCTGCTCATCATCCTTCGCTTCGTCCAGGGCATCGGGCTCGGCGGCGAATGGAGCGGCGCGGTCGTCATGGTGATCGAGCATGCCGGCAATCGCCGCGGCTTCTACGGCAGCCTGGTGCAGATCGGCTTTCCTGTCGGCGTTGCCGCATCCACCGGCATCTTCGCCCTGATGACGAAGCTGCCTGAGGCCGACTTCCTGAGCTGGGGCTGGCGCGTGCCGTTCCTGATCAGCATTGTGCTCGTCGGTGTCGGTTTCGTCGTGCGGCTGAAGCTTGCGGAGACACCGCACTTCAAGGAGGTGGTCGAGCGCAAGGAGGTGCTGGCGCAGCCGGTCTGGGAAGTGCTGCGCCGCGACTGGCGCAGCTTCCTGCTGGCGATCGGCATCACGGTCTCGGAAGTCGGGCTCGCCTACCTCCTCACCGTCTTCACTGTGGTCTACGCCACGACAAAGCTCGGCCTGCCGCGCCAGGTGATCCTGGATGCGGTGGTCTATGCGGCGATCGTCGAATTCGCCACATTGCCGCTTGCAGGCTGGTTGTCCGATATCTTCGGCCGCAAGGCACTGTATCTCGCCGGCGGCGTGTTCTCGGTGGCGCTGGCGTTTCCGCTGTTCTGGTTCCTCGACACCAGGGACCCGGCGCTGATCACGCTCGCGCTCGTGGTCACGATGACGCTGACGCATGCGCTGCTGTTCGGGCCGAAGGCCGCGTTCATGCCGGAACTGTTCCGCACCCAGGTGCGCTACAGCGGCGCGTCGCTTGGTGCCAACGTCGCGGCCGCGCTCAGCGGCGGCTTCTCGCCGTTGATCGCAACCGCGCTGCTCGCGTGGGCCGGCTCCTATTGGGCGGTGTCGGTCTACATCATCGCGCTGTCGATCATCACGATCGTCGCGACGCTGATGGCGCCGGAGACGGCGCGCGACGCGCTCAAATAGTGAGCGCCGTCATCGGCAGGCGGAATTCGCGGCGCCCGGAATGGCGAGGAAAGTGATGGTTTCGGGTGCAAGGTGCACCGGGCCGGCCGCGGTCGTGCGCCCGGCGAGGTGCGGCAGCCCATCTCCGTCGGTCAGCGCCAGCGTCTTGCCGTTCAGTTGCACGGTTGCGCCCTTCAGCCCTGCGGCCTGCAAGGTGTAGCGCTCGGCGGGTAGCGGCATCATGATCGTGCGCGCTGTGCTGCGCGAGATATTGATCGCGAGCACGGTCACGGCGCCGCGCTTCGACGGATGACAGTGCGCGTAGACATGGAGGCCGGACGCCATCGCGGCGCCTGCGTCGAGTACCGTCGTACCCATCAACCGACGCCAGAGCAGCGCGCCCCAATAATTCGGCCGCGGGCGGAACGTCTTCTCGTCCAGCAGTCCGTAATCGCTCGCGGCCAGCGTGTTGTGCATCACCACTTGAACGCCAGCCCTGGCCAGGCGTCCGAGCTGGTCGAGATAGCGGAACGTATCGAGGAAAGTCTTGTCCCAGCGGTTGCCGCCGCAGGCGGCGTCGGCGGTTTCCGTCAACCAGATCGGCTTGCCCGGCGCGAATTCGTCGCGCAGCGACTTGTAGGTCGACAGCGCGGCATCGGTGTGGGCGAGCCATTCTTCGGACAGCGCGCGTGCCGGCTCATCTCGGCCGCCGCAGCGCGGCGAGATCGTGTTGTAGTGATGATAGGAGAAGCGATCGACACCGGCGCCCGAGGCGGCGAGCAGGTCGCGCGTGCGGAGGCCGGACGCGCCGGCGGAAGCTGAGTCGCCGACCGAGCCTGGTCCGACGATCAGCGTCTGCGGCGCGGCGCGTAGCATCCACTCGTGAAAGATCCCGACATCGCGAACATAAGCCTTCGCATCGTATCCAGGCGGCGCACCGCTCGTGGCCGCGAGCGTCGGCTCGTTCATGAATTCGACTGCGGCGATGTGGCCGCCCAGCGAACGCGTGTAGTCGATCAGGCGTTGCGCCTGATCCGGTCTCCAGAGGCCACCCGCATCGCGGCTGCCCGGGCTGACGGCAAGGGAGGTGACGATCTCCGCACCAGTCGCACGCGCAAAGTCGACGACGCCGCGCCACTGCGCGCGGCCCAGCACCGCGTTGAATCCCGGTGGCGGCGCGGCCGGCGCGCTCTCGGTGTCGGCGAAGAACGTCGCATTGGCCCAGGTGCCGCTCACGCGCAGATAAGCGGGCGACAACGCCACCGCGAGCCCGCGCAGACGCGTGTTGCCGAGATCGATTGGAGGCCTGTAGCTGTAGCGATCCTTGTCAGCCCACGCGCGCATCGCTTGCGGATAAGGCTTCCAGAACCGCCCGCCGGTCACCTCCACCATCTCGATGTTGTAGGACTGAAAGCGGGGATCGATCGTACCGATCGCTCGCAGCCCCGCAGGCGCGATCGACACCGTGCCGGCGTGCGCGGCGCACGATGTCCCGGCTGCGAGCAGCGCAAGCCCTGTCACCCGTGCTGCGTCAAGAAGCCCGCCGCGTGGCATTCGCCGTCTTGTATGCACGTCCTGACGCCTTCTTATGCGTGCTGCCAAAAGCAAATGCAGCCGCCCGAACCATTAGCCCCGCCGCGTTCGAAGCGGCGCAGCCCTGGGCAAAGTTCTGGCCATAGCTGGCGTTGCGCGAGCAGAGCTGGCGCATGTCAAGGCGTGAGTAGCCATGCGGGCATCTACGCGGCAGATTCTATATTCACCAGGACTTCTCCGGCGATGATTTCGGGATCCCCGAGATCAAGGTCATGCATGCTTGCTTGAACGAACTCCATCACCTTGTCGTTCGCCGCATTGGCGCATTCGCGGTCCTCAAATATCATCACGGCGACACCAACGCCTTCGCCCCCATCCAGCACATAGTAAGACTTGAAGCCGCGCGACTCCCTCAGGATCTGACCGACGCCGCTTTTGGCGCGGCGGGCAGCATCCGCGACCGAACGAACCTTGGTGTATTTTCGAATGAGTATGTACATCAGGCCACCCTTGCGTCTCGGTTCCTCCCCCACGCATCAAAGCATACCGGGCCGCTGCCGGACTAGGGCCTACTTATGGAATGGCCCAAAAGTGGAGGTCAACGCAGGCGCTGACAATGTCCGTCCTGCCGCATGACGGGTTGGATGCGGTTGAAGTTGGCTCATCAATAAGACGATGTCTCGTCGCGCCCGTCCAGCGTTGCTGGCATATTGAATATCGTCTAAGCAGACGGATCGGCGCGCATGAACGCCGACCTGCGAAGCAAAAAGGGAGCACAAAAGATGAAAAAGACCACGCGCCGGGATCTGCTCGCAACAGCCGCCGCAGCCACCGCAGCTTCCATCGCGGAGGTTGCGCCCGCCGCAGCGCAGGCCGGACCGAAGCCGATCTTCCCGGTGCCGATGGTCGCGATCCCGATCGTCGGCGAGACCCAGGTGTTCCAGGTCCGCCGCATCTATTGCATCGGGCGCAACTATGCGGCGCATGCGATCGAGCGCGGCTCGGATCCGAACCGCGAGCCGCCGTTCTTTTTCCAGAAGCCGACGGACGCGATCCAGAACGTCGCGGTCGGCGAGGTCGCCGACCATCCCTATCCGTCGCTGACCAAGAATTATCATCACGAGGTCGAACTGGTTGCCGCGCTGAAATCCGGCGGCACCAATATCCCGGCCGAGAAGGCGCTCGACCACGTCTATGGGTACGCGCTCGGTCTCGACATGACCCGGCGCGATCTCCAGAACGGCATGGCCGCGGAGAAGAAGCCGTGGGAAATCGGCAAGAGCTTTGACCACGCCGCGGTGCTCGGTCCGATCCACCCCGCGAGCAAGACCGGCCATTTCGAGAAGGGCGCGATCTCGCTCGCAATCAACGGCACCGTGAAGCAGAGCTCGGATCTCAGCAAGATGATCTGGAGCGTCGCCGAGCAGATCGCAAAGCTCTCGGAAGCGTTCGAGCTGAAGGCCGGCGACATCATCTATTCCGGCACGCCGGAGAATGTCGGCCCGGTGGTGAAGGGCGACGTGCTGCTGTGCAAGCTCGAGGGACTGCCGGACATGTCGATCAAGATCGTCTGATTGTCTTCGCCTCTCCCCGCGTGCGGGGAGAGGCCGGATTGCACCGTCAGATGCAATCCGCGTCGCGCGCTCGACGCTAACGGGTTTACCAGCGACAAGGTCGCGCCGTAGTTGCGCCGCGCGACCTCCGCTGGAACCGCGGTTTGAAGGCGAGGCCTCTGAATTGCCGGAGTTCCATCGGCGATTGCCCCGTGTTTGGCAACGAACAAACGTTCTGCAGCCATATTTCAGTAAGAAGTGATCTCCCGTGAGGGAGGCGCTCCGATGAACAAAGCTTTGATCACTGCCGTCGTGCTGCTGGCTGGCGTGCCTGCAAGCGCCGCCGCGCAAGAGCGCGCCGGTGCTGCAGCAATCGGAGCCGTATCAGGCGCTGTGGTGCTGGGGCCGATCGGTGCCGTCGCGGGCGCGGTGGTGGGCTATACCGCCGGACCTGCAATCGCCCGGTCCTGGGGCGCGAGAGATTCACGTTCGGCGAGACATCGGCAGCCGCCGCGCCGCGAGACGTATCGCGCAGCCGCAACCGTCGCTCCGCCGCGCGCACGCGAGGCGATGAATGCCAACGGCCAAATCAGGGCTGCCGGCAATCCGCCGGCCCAAGCCGCGCCTGCGGAGCAGCCTGTTGAAGCTGCACCGGCGCAGGCTGCGCCGGCGGAGACTTCGACGCCGCCGATTCAGGGATTCGAATGAAACTTCGGCGCTAGGCCGCGGTGGTCTTCGGCCGCAGCCGGTCGACCGTGCGCGCGATCAGCGCCGCCACCTCGGCGACCTTCGGCCCAATCCGGAACTCCGGCCCCGCGACGACGACGGAGAGCCTGCGGTCGCCGATCGGCAATGGAATCGCAGCGCCCGCGAGGTCGCGGCTGTAGTCGCCAAAGCTCTGGCAATAGCCGCGCTCGATCGAGTTGCGCAGTTCGGCTTCCACCGCATCGATGCTGATCGGCGTTGACGGACCGTACTGCTTGAACTCGATCTTGCGATAGACGGAGTCGCGCTCCTCCTGCGAATATTGCAGCAGCAGGGCGCGGCCGCTCGCGGTCGCGTGGATCGGCACGCGGTGGCCGATGGTCGCGAAATAGCGGATCGCCGCCTTGGACTCGACGACGTCGATGAACACGGCCATCACGCCCGCGGGCGCCACGATCGACGCCGTCTCGCCGGTCTCGGCCGAGAGATCGGCAACCAGCGTATGCGTCCATGGCGGCAGCGGCTCGACCTCCGAGATCATCCGCGCCATGGCGAGCCAGCGCGGTGTCGGATAGAAGCCGGCGCGCGGCCGCGGCTCGTACAGATAGCCCTTCTCCGAGAGCGTCGCGAGCAGGTTGAAGGTCGACGAGCGCGGCCAGCCGAAATGATCGGCGATCTCCGCAAGCGTCGCCGGCTTCCTCGTCTGGGCGAAGAATTCCATGATCTCCAGGACGTTTGCGGCTTGGCGAACGATCATGATCCGGTCCCGTCTGTCGCAGCGCGATGCCCTTGATCTAGGACTGGCCGAGGATCTTCTTCGCGGCGCGAAGATGCGGCTTGTCGATCATCTGGCCGTCGAGCCGCAGCGTGCCGGAATTGGGATTGCTCGCGAACGCCGCGATCACCTTCTCCGCCCAGCTGCGCTCGGCTTCCGTCGGCTCGAATGCCGCGTTGACGACATCGACATGCTTGGGATGGATCAGCGCCTTCGCCGAAAACCCGTCGCGCCGCGCCGCCCGGGTTTCCTGCTCGAGGCCGGCCAGATTGTCGATGTCGGTATAGACAGTGTCGATCGGCGCGACCTCGGCCGCGGCGGCTGCCATCAGGCAGAGATCGCGCGCGAGGCGATAGGGACTGTGGAACACGCCGCCCGAGGACTTCTCCGTGGCACCCAAAGAGGCGGAGAGATCCTCCGCGCCCCACATCAGGCCGGCGAGGCGAGGGGAGCAGCCCTTGTAGCTGCCGAGCCCGAAGATCGAGCCGGCGGTCTCCGTCGCGACGCAGACGATGCGGGTTGCGCCGACCGTGATGCCGGCCGCCGCCTCGAGTGCTTCGAGCCAGGTCGCGACCTGCCGCACATCGTCGCCGCCTTGCGATTTCGGCAGCACGATGCCGTCGGGCCTGCCCGGCATCACCGCGGCGAGATCGGCCAGCGTCATGCCGGTGTCGAGTGCGTTGACGCGGACATAGAGCTGCTGCGGGCCGGGACGGCTCTTCAGCATCGCCAGCGTCAACCCGCGTGCTTCCGCCTTCTTCTCGGTGACGACGGAATCCTCGAGATCGATGATCAGCGCGTCGGCCTTGCCTTCGCTCGCCTTCTCGAATTTGCGCTGGGAATCCCCCGGCACGAACAGCATCGAACGCATCAGACCGGCCTCTTGTGCATCATCGCCATGCGGCGGCATTTTCCGACGATCTCGTCGTTCTGGTTCAGGGCGTGGTGCTCGAACTCGACGATGCCCGCCTTGGGGCGCGATTTGGATTCCCGCAACGAAAGCACCTTCGTCGTTGCCCGCAAGGTGTCGCCATGGAAGACCGGTTTCGGAAAGGTGACGTCGGTCATGCCGAGATTGGCGACGGTGGTGCCCATGGTCGTATCATAGACCGTCATGCCGATCATGATGCCGAGAGTGTAAAGGCTGTTGAAAATGCGCTGGCCGAACTCGGTCTTTTCGGCGAAATGCGCGTCGATATGCAGCGGCTGCGGGTTGAGCGTCAGCAGGCTGAACATGGTGTTGTCCATCTCCGTGACGGTCCGGGTCAGCGGATGCCTGAACTCCTGGCCCACGGAAAAGTCCTCGAAATAAAGTCCGGCCATCGCGATTTCCTCCCTGTATCGTGCGGTTTGGCTGGCGCTGCCGTTAAGGCGGCGCCGCCAGATGAACTGCTTTCTGCTGCGCGAGCGCTTCGATCTCGTCTGCCGAGAAGCCGGCCTCGTGCAGGATGTCGCGGCCATGCTGGCCGAGCGTCGGCGCCGGGCCGGCCGGCTCCGGCTGGGTCACGCTCCAGGTCGAAGGCACCCGCATCTGGCGGATGCGGCCTTCCACGGGGTGATCGACCGTCCTGAAGAAGCCGACCGCGTTGAGATGCGGATCGTCCAAAATCGTCTCCAGGGTGTGCATCGGGATCACCGGAATGTCGGCGTGCTCCAGCAGCTCGCGCCACTCCGCGGTGGTGCGGGTGAGGAAGATGTGGCCGATCTCCTCATAGATCTCGTCGATATGTTTCGTGCGTGACGCGTGGTTGGCGAAGCGCGGCTGCTGCAGGAATTCCGGCTGCCCGATCGCCTCGAAGAAGCTGCGCCAGTGCTTGTCGTTGTAGATCAGGACGCAGAGATAGCCGTCGCTGGTCTTGTAGGGCTTTCGGTAGCGCGAGAGCAGGCGGACATAGCCGCCATGGTCGAGCGGCGGATCGTAGGTGAGGCCGCCGAGATGATCGACCAGCACGAACTCGGTCATCGATTCGAACATTGGCACGTCGATGCGCTGGCCCTGGCCGGTGCGCTGCTGGTGCATCAGCCCGCCCATGATGGCGTTGACCATCATCAGACCGACGACGCGGTCGGCGATGGTCACAGGGACGTAGCGCGGCGTGCCGTCACCGGCGGCTGCGAGCAGCGTCGGAATGGTCGCTGCGCCCTGGATCAGATCGTCGTAGGCGGGCTTTGCGGCGTAGGGGCCGGATTGGCCGTAGCCGAAGGCGCCGACATAGACGAGGGCGGGATTGACCGCGGCCAGCGTCTCGTAGTCGAGGCCGAGCCGCGCCATCGCCTGCGGGCGCACATTATAGACGAGCGCGTTGGCGCGCCTCGCCAGCCGCAGCAGCGTGTCGCGGCCTTCCGTCTTCTTGAGGTCGAGGACGATGCTGCGCTTGCCGCGATTGGCGTTGTGAAACATCCCGCCCATGCCGGGCGTGCGGCCGGGACCGATCTGGCGGACGATGTCGCCCTCGGGGCTTTCGACCTTGATGACGTCGGCGCCCATGTCCGCCAGCACCTGGGTGCCGTACGGGCCCATCAGGACGGAGGTCAGGTCGAGAACGGTGAAGCCGGCGAGCGGTCCCATGGGGCCTCGTTGGGTGCATTCATATTCGTGGAGTTAGAATTCATAAATCTGAGGTGTCAATTCGACCGTCCCGATGTTCCGTGCATGGGCCCATGCATAGTTCATATACTTGACTTATAAATTCACGTATATGTACATTTTCCTCAAGCAAGAAGTGGAGTGAGGGCCGGACGGATGGCAGCCGAAGGCTGCCGCCTTCGGCATGGGACGCGTCAGGGAGAACGAAATGAAGAAGAACAAGGTCTGGGCCGCAGCAGTGTTCGCGCTCGCGCTGCCGGTCTCGACGTTTCAGGCGCAGGCGCTGGAGCTGAAGGTCGCCGATAGCTTCCCCGCCGGCCACTATCTGGTTCGCCTGCTGCTCAAGCCCTGGATGGACGACGTCACCAAGCGCACCCATGGCGCGGTAACCTTCACCTATTATCCGAACCAGCAGATCGGCAAGGCCGCCGACATGTTGCGGTTGACGCAGTCCGGTGTGGTCGACATCGGCTACATCGGGCCGTCCTATGTCTCCGACAAGATGCCGCTGTCGGAAGTCGCGCAGTTGCCGGGGGCCTTTGAGACGAGCTGCCAGGGCACGCTCGCCTATTGGAAGACCGCGCGCGAGGGCGTTTTGGCCAAGCAGGAATACGCGCCGAACAAGATCAAGCTGCTGTTCGAGGTGGTGCTGCCGCCCTATCAGGTGTGGACCGCAAAAACCAAGGTCGACACGACCAAGGACATGCAGGGCCTGAAGCTGCGCACCACCGGCGGCGCGCAGGATCTGACATTGCGTGCGCTCGGCGCCGTGCCGGTGCGCATGGCGGCGCCCGATGCGTATGAATCGCTGTCGCGCGGTACCATGGACGGCCTGCTGTTCCCGATGGAAAGCGTCGTGGCCTATGGGCTGGACAAGCTGGTCAAGCACGCCACCGAAGGCGTCAGCTTCGGCAGCTTCATCGTCGCTTATTCCATCAACCAGTCGGTTTGGGACAAGCTGCCCGACGACGTGAAGAAGGCGATGAACGAGGCGTCCGAGGCGATCGAGCCGACCGCCTGTGCGCAGGTCGACAAGGAGACGGAGACCACCAGGAAGCACCTTCAGGACCAGGGCGTCAGCTTCGAGCCGCTGCCGGAGGCGACGCGTGCCGAGATGAAGGACAAGCTGAAGGGCGTCGGCAAGGAGTGGGCGAGCGGGCTCGACAGCCGCGGCAAGCAGGCGTCCGCCGCGCTGAAGGAGTTTGAAGATCTGCTCGCCTCCGGTGGCGCCAAGTAACCGTCCATGAAATACGGCAAAGGGAGGCGCTGGAGGTGATCAAGCGGGCGGGAGATGTGCTCGGCGCGCTGGAGCGCGCGCTGACGGTGATCGCGGTGGTGTTCCTGTTCGTGATCATGCTGCTTGTGGTGACCGACGTGTTCATGCGCTACGCGCTGAACCGTCCGTTTGCCTTCACCTATGATCTGATCGGCCTCTATCTTCTGGCCGGCGTGTTCTTCTTCACGCTGTCGGACGGGTTGCGCGAGCATGCGCATGTCGGCGTCGATATCCTCCTGTCGCGCTTCTCGCCGGCGGGACGGCGACTGTCCGAGATCATCACCGCGCTTGCCGGCCTGTTCGTGTTCGTCCTGATCTGCAAGGTCGGGTTCGAGCGTGCGCTGGAGAATTACGAGCAGCACGACGTGCTGGCCGGTGCGATCGCCTGGCCGACCTGGATATCGGCGGCGCTGGTGCCGTTCGGCTGCGGCGTGCTGGTGCTGCGGCTGGCGCTCCAGCTCGTCGGCAATGTGCTGAGCCTCGTCAGCGGGCGCGACCTCTATCCGCTGCCGCCGGTGACCGGCGTCGGCGAAACGCGAAGCTTTGAGTAACGGCAGGCATCCATGACACCTTTCATCGTTCTCGCCCTGCTGTTCGGCCTGCTGGCACTCGGCACGCCCGTCGGCTTCGCCATGGCCTTCTCCGGTTCGGTCGGCCTCGTGATGGTCGGCGGATGGGGCACATTGTTCGGCATCCTGCAAACCGCGCCGCTGTCGACTGTCTCGTCCTACGAGCTGATCACCATCCCGATGTTCCTGCTGATGGCGGACCTCGTGCTGCTGTCGGGTGTCGCGGACGACCTGTTCAAGACGGCGTCGGCCTGGGTCGGGCGCATTCCCGGCGGGCTCGGCATGGCGACGGCACTGGCCGGCGCAGGTTTTGGCGCGATCTGCGGCACCTCGACGGCCTCCGCCGCGACGCTGTCCTCAACCAGCCTTCCCGCGATGATCCGCCAGGGCTATGAGCCCAAGATGGCCGCCGGCGTGGTCGCGATATCAGGCACGCTGTCGATGCTGCTGCCGACCAGCGTCGCGCTCGTCATCTTCGGCCTGCTCGCCGAGGTGAACATCGGCAAGCTCCTGATCAGCGGCATCATCCCCGCGATCCTCGTCACCATCACCATCATGGCCACGATCTACTTCCTGGTCTGGCAGGATCCTTCGCGCGCCCCCGCTGCGAAATCGGTGCCGTGGCGCGAAAAATTCGCGCTGTTGTGGCAAGTCTCGCCGATGGTGGTGCTGTTCTCGATCGTGACGGGCACGATCTATCTCGGCGTCGCCACGCCGACGGAGGCTTCCGCCTTCGGCGCGTTCGGCGCCTTCCTGCTCGCGATCGTCAAGGGCAAGATCACGCCGTCATCGCTTTACCGGACGCTGCTGCGGGCCTGCCACGGCACCTGCATGATCATCATGATCCTCGTCGGCGCCTCGATCTTCGGCTACTTCTTTACGCTCACCCACGTCACGCAGGACCTCGTCGCCTGGATCGGCAGTCTGCCGACTTCGCGCTGGGTGATCATCACGCTGATCCTGTGCGGCTACATCGTGCTCGGCTCCTTCATGGACCAGATCGCCATTCTGGTGCTGACCGTGCCGATCGTGCTGCCGCTGATCAAGACGCTCGGCTTCGATCCGATCTGGTTCGGCGTCATCAAGATCGTCACCGCCGAGGTCGGCATGATCACGCCGCCGGTTGGGCTGAACTGCTTCATCGTCGCCCGCTATGCCAAGCGGCCGGTGGCGGAAGTGTTCCACGGCACTTTCCCGCATTTCATCGCCCATCTGATCGCGATCGCGATCCTGGTGGCGTTTCCGAGCATCATTCTCTGGCTGCCCTCGCAGATGGGGCGCTAGGATCGGAGCCTCTGCTGCTCCCAATCAGGAGATCAAGAACATGGATTTCGCGCTCACCGATCAGCAGGAAGCCATTCGCGATGCCATCGCCAAGATCTGTGAAGGCTTTCCCGATGCCTACTGGTTGAAGAAGGACCATGACGGCGGCTTTCCGCACGATTTCCACAAGGCACTGGCCGACGCCGGCTGGCTCGGCATCTGCGTGCCGGAGGCCTATGGCGGCTCGGGGCTCGGCATCACGGAAGCGGCGATCATGATGCGTACCATTGCCGAATCCGGCGCCGGCATGTCCGGCGCCTCGGCCGTGCATATCAACGTGTTCGGGCTCAATCCCGTCGTCGTGTTCGGCACCGAGGAGCAGCGCAAGCGCATGCTGCCGCCGATGGTCGAGGGCCGCGAGAAGGCGTGCTTCGCCGTCACCGAGCCCAATACCGGCCTCAACACCACCCAGCTCAAGACCCGCGCGGTCGCCAAGAACGACCGCTACATCGTCAACGGCCAGAAGGTATGGATCTCGACCGCGCAGGTCGCGCACAAGATCCTGCTGCTGGCGCGCACCACGCCGCTGGAAGAGGTGCGCTCGCCCACCCACGGCCTCAGCCTGTTCTACACCGACTTCGACCGCAAGAAGATCAAGGTCCACGAGATCGAGAAGATGGGCCGCAAGGTCGTCGATTCCAACGAGCTGTTCTTCGAGGATTTCGAGATCCCGATGGAGGACCGCATCGGCGAAGAGGGCAAGGGCTTCCAGTACATCCTCGAAGGCATGAACCCCGAGCGCATCCTGATCGCGGCGGAAGCCGTAGGCCTCGGCAAGCTCGCGCTGGCGCGCGCGACCGAATACGCCAAGACCCGCGTCGTCTTCAATCGCCCGATCGGCAAGAACCAGGGCATCCAGCATCCGCTCGCGGTGAACTGGGTCGAGCTCGAGGCGGCCTGGCTGATGGTGATGCAGGCGGCCTGGCAATACGACAAGGGCTTGCCCTGCGGCGCTGGCGCGAATGCCGCGAAATATTTCGCAGGCGAAGCCGGCTACCATGCCTGCGAGCAGGCCGTGATGACCCATGGCGGCTTCGGCTATGCCAAGGAGTTCCACGTCGAGCGTTATCTGCGTGAGGTGCTGATCCCGCGCATCGCGCCGGTCAGCCCGCAGCTCGCGCTCAGCTTCATCGCGGAAAAGGTGCTGGGGCTGGCGAAGTCGTACTAGGTTGCCCGCGGATCGGCCGGGAGGATTGCCGATGCCTGAGGACAGCTCGCCGATCGATTTTGCCGGCCTGGTCCGGAACGATGATCTGGTCGTGTGCGGGCAGGCGACGGCGGAGCCGGTCACGCTGACGGAAGCGCTGATGGCGCAGGCAGCACGGCTTCCGCCCTTCCGCATGATGATCGGGCCAGTGTTCTCGGAGACGTTTTCGGCGTCGTGCGCGGGAAATGTGTCGTTCCAGAGCTACGGCGTGATCGGCAATTCGCGGCGGCTCGCGAAAGCGGGGCGGCTCGACGTGATCCCGAGCAATTACAGCGCCTTCTGTGCCGACTTCGCGGCGCGCCGCTACAAGGCCGATGTCGTTCTGGTGCAGCTTGCGGAGTTCGAAGGGCGGCTCAGCGCCAGCCTCTCCAACGACTACGTCATCGATGCCGCGCGCGGCGCACGCCTCGTCATCGCCGAGATCAATCCGGATGCGCCCTTTACGTTCGGCGCCGAATGGCCGGAGGACGTGCCGATCCATGTTCGCGTGGCAGCCCGCAGGCCGCCGATTGAATTGACCTCGACGCCGCTCGATGACGTTTCGCGCCGCATCGCCGCGCATGCGGCAGGCCTGATCGCCGACGGCAGCACGCTCCAGTTCGGCGTCGGCCGAATTCCGGATGCGATGCTGTCCTCGCTGTCGCATGCGCGCCGTCTCGGTATCCATTCCGGCCTGATCAACGATGCCGTCGTCGACCTGATCGAGCGCGGCGCGGTGACGAATGCGGAGAAGGGCATCGATGTCGGCATCACTGTCACCAACCAGGTGATCGGGACCCGGCGGCTCTATCGCTTCGTGCACGAGAACAAGGCGGTCGCGGTGCGGCCGACGTCCTATACGCACGGCCAGAACGTGCTGGCGCGGATCAACCGGCTGGTCGCGATCAATTCGGCGCTTCAGGTCGGCCTCGACGGCAGTGTCAATTCCGAGACGCTGAATGGCGTCGCGATCGGCGCCATCGGCGGGCAGCTCGATTTCGTGCGCGGCGCCAACGCCTCTTGCGGCGGAAGGGCGATCATCGCGCTGCCGGCGACGGCCTCCGACGGGACCAGCCGGATCGTCGCTGACGTCGAGACGGTGACGACACCGCGCGCCGATGTCGATGCCATCGTCACCGAATGGGGCGTTGCGGAGCTGCTTGGCTGCGGCCTTCCCGAGCGCGCGCGCCGCATGATCGCGATCGCGGCGCCTGAGCATCGCGACGCGCTTTCGGCGCGGCTTCGCGGGCCCGCGCGCTAGCTCAGTTCATCATCGCGAGCGTCCATGACGAGATCGTCGAGGAGGTGGCCGGCCTATTCGGCGGTAATCCGCTCCATCGCCATGGCACGAAGCCGGGCGCGCTGGATTTTCACACCGTTGGCGCTGTCGGTGACGGGGAAAGCATCGACGATATAGATTCGTGCCGGCACCTTGTACCCGGCGAGCCGCTCGCGCAGGTGCGCGACCAGCATCTCCTGTTGAGGCGGCTCCGCTGCTGGAATCACAAAAGCGACGCAGCGTGCGTTTCCCTTCAGGTCGACCGCGACGACCTGGGCGTCGGCAACACCTGCGCAGGACTTGAGCTCGTCCTCGATCTCGCCGGGCGCGACAAGGAAGCCGCCGAGCCGCATCGCATCGCCCGCGCGGGTCTCGTAGACGAAGGAGCCGTCGCCGCGCAGCCGGCCGATGTCGCCGGTGCGGAAGAAGCCGTCCGCGGTAATCGCGTCGCGCGTGGCGCCGGGATTGTTGAAGTAGCCGAGGAAGCGTGACGGCGCGCTGATCTCGATCTCGCCCGAGACGCCGGGAGCCACGAGTTCGCCGGTCTCGGTGTCGCGCACGCGGACCCTGGCCTCCGGCGACATCGGCCAGCCGCCGCCCTCGATCCGGTCGGCGAACGCGTCGCTGGCGCGGCCGATCGAGAACAGGGCCTGCACCTCGCTCGAACCGTAGAGGCCGTAAAGCGGCATGCCGCGCGCCTCGGCCTCCGCGGCAAGCTCGCGCCAGCCGGGCTGGAACGCGGCGAAGCCGAACACCTCGGCACGGGGAAAGGGCTGGGCCACGTCGGTGAGGGCGAGGATGCGGCGAAACATCTCGTCGGAGCCGAAGGCGTGGGTGATCTCATGCTCGCCGAGGATCTTCAGCGCCGGCGCCGCTTCGAAGGCGTCGAGCACATGGATGGTCGCGCCCGCCGCGATGAAGCCGAGCAGGCTCGTCATGCCGAAGGTGCCGCAGAACGGCAGCATGGCGAGGAGCGAATGGTCTTGCGGCGCGAGGCTTAGCGCCCTGGCGACGGCGGCGGCGTGCGCGGCCAGCGTCCGCTGCGAATGCGCGACGAGCTTCGGTCCCTTGGTCGTGCCCGACGTGGTGTAGAGCAGCACGGGGAGGCCGACGTCATCCTGGGCGGGCGGGGCCGGCGGATAGGGTTGGTCGAACGCATCGAACCGTACACACGGCCAGTGCGCCGGGATCGTATCCGCGCCGACCACTGCAAGCTGTCGCAGCGCGGGCACCTCGTCCTTGGCGATATCGGCGAGGATGGCGGCAAAGTCGATCGAGCGGAACGCGGCCTCGACCACCATCAGCCTGGCGCCGGACAAGCGAAGCAGATGGGCGACTTCCGCGCTGCGGTAGCGGGTATTGACGGCGGAGACGATCGCACCGAGGCGGGCGGCGGCGAACAGCAGCGCGACCCATTCGATCCGGTTGACCAGCCAGACCGCGACGACGTCGCCCTTGCCGACACCCTGCGCAGCAAGCCAGGCCGCGGTCTTTTCGATATTTGCCGAGAATTCCGCGCGCGAGACCGGCGTGCCGTCGAACACGAAGGCGGGATCCGCGAAGGCCTCGGTGCAGATCAGCGATTGCAGCGAAAATTCGTTGGAGCTCATGGCGCCCGGAGTAACCCGATCGCGCAAAACTGTCTACTTGGTGCCGAACATCCGGTCGCCGGCATCGCCCAGGCCCGGCACGATGTAGCCGTGGTCGTTGAGCCGCTCGTCGATTGCGGCGGTCCAGATCGGCACGTCGGGATGTTCGCTCTGGAACTGCGCGATGCCTTCCGGCGCGGCCAGAAGGCACACGAAGCGGATGTCGCGGGCGCCGCGGTTCTTGAGCAGGGACGCGCCGGCGCAGGCCGAGTTGCCGGTCGCCAGCATCGGGTCCATCAGGATCACGGTGCGGTCGGACAGGTCCTGCGGCGCCTTGAAGTAATATTCCACGGCCTGCAATGTTTCGGGGTCGCGGTAGAGCCCGATATGGGCAATGCGCGCCGAGGGCATCAGCGCCAGCATGCCGTCGAGGAAGCCGACGCCGGCGCGCAGGATCGGCGCCAGCGTGAGCTTCTTGCCGGCGATCTTCGGCGCCCGCATCGATGCGATCGGCGTCTCGATCTCGACCAGCTCCAGCGGCAGGTCGCGCGTCACCTCGTAGCCGAGCAGCATCCCGATCTCGTTCAGGATCTCGCGAAAGCTCTTGGTCGAGCGGTCCTTCTCCCGCATCAGCGAGAGCTTGTGCTGGACCAGAGGGTGGGCGACGACGTTGACGCTGCTTGTGCTCATGAAACCGCTCTACACGGTTCCGTGAAATTGCGCCAGATCGGCCGGGTATTTTCCGCGGGATACGTGGCCTCAAGCCGGCATCGCGACCTCCTTGCGGGCACGGCTGCTCGCCTCGTAGGCAGCCATGGTCACGGCGGCGGAACTGGCGCGTGAAGAGGTAAAGGCTAGACCCCGAGCCCCCGCGCGACGAGCGTGATCACGATCGTCAGGACCGCGCCCCAGACCAGGCTCAGCGTCATGGTCAGGATCGTCGTGGTGACTGCGTGCTCGAGATTTCCCTTGAGGAGCTGCACGCTACTTGTCCGGGGCGGGCGCCGCGCCGATGCGCATGCCGAGCAGCAATGCTCCCATCAACACAACCAGGATCGCGATCTTGAGCTCGATCATGTCCGCCGTCTCGCGGTCACGCGTGCAAGAAGCTGCCTCGCTCCCTCCGCGAGCACAATCAGCGGATTGCCGCGGTTCTCGATGTCGAGCTCGAAGGTCTCGGCGGGAAACACCAGCGCGCACCGCGCCGGCGCGCTCTGACGGTTGGCGAAATCCACCGCCGAGCTCTTGAACAGGAACAGGCCGCCGACGCGTCCGTTCGCTTCGCGCGCCACCCAGAGGCCGGCGCTGTTGCGTCCAATGAAGAAGGCGGGAATGGCGGCGCTGACGACATCCGGATCGAGTGGCTTGAGCGCCGCCGCCTGCCTGGTGTCGGGGCGGCGACGGGAAGCCTGAAGCGCAATTGCGGCCATGGCGGCTTCCTCACACATCTGCAAGGTCATAGGGGCCTCCCTGCGGGTCAGCCGTGCATGTGCCAGACATAGATTGCGGTCCTCAGCGCGATCAGCGCGGTGAGCACGCTACCCATCGAGAGCAGCGTCAGTGTGCCGAGAGCGAAACCTTTGAGCTGCGCCTTGCGTGCCTCGGAGATGCGCGCCGAACGCCCAGGCACGAAGGGGCGGTCAAGGCCATGTGTCAGGATCGACATTTTTTCAGTCCTTATCCGGAGTGGCGAGACGGCCGCTCCGATCTGTCCCGTATGATGGCCACCGCTGCGTATGATTGCGAGGTGACCGCCGCAGTTGCCGTATAGGAAAGTCATAAAGGCGCCGGCGGTCGCGCCAGCAGTCCTCTGAAGAGGTTTTGGTCGCGTTTCGGTTGCGGTTTGGATCGCGCAGGCTTCGAACGCGCCAGCCCGACGGCGGCGGCGAAGGCGAGCCGCAGCCGCGGCTCCTCGATCTGCTTGCAGAAGCCGTCCAGGGTCGCCTGCGCGTCTTGCTGCCGGCCGTCGATGGCCGCGCAGAGACGGGAGCTGGTGCGCCGGAAGAAGTGCAGCGAGTCCTCGCCGCTGCGCCGGCCGCCGAGACGATCGAGTTCAACCGCGAGTGCGGCGACATTGTGCCTGTCGGAGTCGCTCAGCGTCACGGCAAAGCGCAGGATCGCCAGCTGCCAGGCGCCGAGCAGCCTCCGATGATCTTCAACTGATGGCGGCATGCGAGATCCGAACGACTGCGCGAGGCGTCAGGCGCCGACGCGGTCGATCAACTCCTCGTCGGCGATCGCGGCGAAGGCGTGTACCACCTCCCGCTGCGCGGCCGCGTCCAGCGGCACGATCGGCAGCCTCGTCGCCGGTGACATCAGGCCCAGCACGCTCAGCGCGCTCTTGAGCGCCGCCGGGCCGTCCTTGGAGAGGCATGTGATGAGCGGGATGAGGCGCCTGTGCAGGTACCGTGCCGATTGCAAGCGGCCTTGCCTGACCTGCGAGAAGATCATGCGGCACAGATCGGGGGCGATGTTGGAGACTTCCGAGATCGCGCCGTCGCCGCCGCTTGCGATGTAGCCGAACGCGGTGACGTCGTCGCCGGAGAGCAGGCGAAAGCCGGCCGGGAGCAACCGGGCGAGGCGCATCGGACGGGCGATGTCGCAGCTTCCATCGCGCAGGCCGACGAACTGGCGGGATTCGACGAGACGCACCAGCGTCTCGTCGGCGAGCGGGCGCAGCGTGCGAGAGGGAATATCGTGCAGGATCACGGGCAGGCCGGTTGCACCGGCGATGGCCCGGAAATGCGCGAGCATCCCCTCCTGCATCGGCTTGTTGTAGGCCGGCACCACCGCCATCACGGCATCGGCGCCGGCGGCCTCCGCACGCCGCGCGAGCGCGATGGCCTGGCTGGTCGCGTTCGACATCGCGCCGGCGATGATCCGCACCCGGCCGCGGGCGACGTCCGCCGCGGCGCGAATGACGAGCTCCTGCTCGGCCGCGGAGAGCGTCGGCGCCTCGCCGGCCGTCTCGCAGACCACGATCTCGGGGACGCCAGCCGCGACCTGGCGCTCGCAGAGCGCGGCGAACGCCTTGAGATCGATTGCGTCAGCCGCGTCGAGCGGCGTCGGCAGGTCCGGAATGAAGCCTGTGAACCAGGCAGCAGGAGGAGTGAACATGGCTTTTCCGCCGGATGGCGCCGGCTCAGGCGGCGCGCTGCGAGACGATGGCGTTGGGGCTCTTGCCCATGTCGAGCTCGATCTCGCGCGGCAGCTCGACGATGGTCTCCGGATGCTGTCCGTTCTCGAACAGCGCATATTTGACGGCCTGGGCGCGGCTGACGAACAGGCCGCCATAGAGGCCGTTCTGCTCCTGCGCGACCCATTGTCCCCGGCGGTTGCGGCCGATGAGGACGATGGTTGAGGTGGAGGTGCACGAGGGAGGGTCGACGAGTTTCACGGATGTATTCCTTCTGAACGACGCCGGCGCGGGATGCACGTCCCTGCCTGCGCGCTCAATATCCCGTCTCGCGAATATGATTTCGAGGGCGGGTGCGCGGTGATCTCATAGGAAGGTCATAAGCCGACCGCTCAGGTCACATCATTGGCAATGTGGACCAGCGCGAAGAGCGCACCGAATGCAGCAGCTTCGTCCCAATGATTGAGGGCAGGGCCGAACAGCGCTTCGCGTCTGACGAGGCCGGCGAGCGCGCACAGGATGATCGACATCCAGAGCAGAACGGCAAGGCTTCGGCCGAAACCGACGCTACCGAATGCGGCAAAGGCGGCGAGCAGCGCGATGCGGACGGCGAAGCGTGCGATCACGCGCGCCGGGCTCAGCTTGTGCGGCATGTCCGGAGCTTGCGACAAGGTGTGAACCCGTCAAGCTGCTCTAGCCGAAATTGTCGCAGGCGACCGGCTCGTAGAGCGGATCCGGCACAGGACGAACGGAGGGAACGCTCGGCCGCGATACGTCCACGGCCAATGCCCGGACCTCGACGAAGGCCGACAGCAAGGCCAGTGCGAGGTCGGCGTGGCGTGCCTCGACCGCAGCGTCGAGCCAGTCCGGCAGCTCACGCTCGCGCGAGAGCGCGCAGTGCCACTCGCCCACGTCATAGGCGATGCGGCGGACCTGCCATAGCGGCAGCTCGAGCTCGATCAGCGCCAGCGCCGCATCGGCCCAGGCCTCGGCGTCGATCAGGCGCATGACGCGCGTGGTGCGTTCGTTCTGGCCGAGCGAGGGGATGCGCCGGCAAGCATAATCGATGACGTCGTGCATCAGCGGTCGCGTCATCGCCGGCGCCGCGTGAAGCCGCTGGCTGAGGGATGGTGGGTCGAGACGTCGGAGAGCGGCGGTCATGTCAGGCCTCCCGGAGTTGGCGTCGGTCAGTCGGCCGGCATTGCCAAGATGGCCGGGAGGGCATTTGAAAACGAGATGGGGATCGGGCGAGAGATATAGGGATTTCATAAGTGCCCGGATTCTTCCGTGTAAGACCGACAGATCCTCGCCTGCCGTCTCGGTCGTAGGTGGAGGCTTATAGAAGCAGGGCTTTTTGAAAAGACCTCGGCGCCGGCCCGCCGTAACAACGGGAGGCGAAAGCGTTGGTGGATCGCGTCGCTGCGCGGCCTGCCTGGAACGATCGCCTGGAATGCGTCGTCCGTGTCGTACGGCCGGCGGCTACGACGGGCCGGCCTTTATGAGATTCCTATAACGTCGCCATAGGCCTCATCTCGAAAACCTATGTGCGCGGTGGCACTTCGGCGCGGTGACGTTTCCCGGCCGGGAGAGACACGTGTTGCATTCGCCCGCAGCAAGCGGCCCGCCGGCGGGCAATGCCGGAGATCGTCTCGCATTGAGGAGTATCGCCATGATGGACATTCTGATGCTGGCGCTGGGCTTCGTCTTCTTTGCCCTCGCGATCGGCTACACCTACGCCTGCGAACGGCTGTGATGGAGCACACCATGATCTTCGATTATGCGCTCGCCGGTGCCGTCTCGTTCGGCCTCCTGTTCTACCTCACTTATGCACTGCTGCGGCCCGAGCGGTTCTGAGCCGTGCCGCTGCTTGCCGAATTGCTGCTGGCCGACGTCGCACTCGTCGCGGGCCTGCTTGCGCTACTCCTGCCACTGTTGCGGCGGACACAAAGCCTGAAGGGTTAATGCCATGACCATGATCGGTTGGCTCCAGATCATTCTTTTCTGCGTCATTATCGTCGCGCTGACCAAGCCGCTCGGCTGGTACATGACGCGCGTGTTCAACGGCGAGCGGACCTTCCTGTCGCCGGTGCTGCGTCCGATCGAAGCCGGGATCTACTGGATCTCCGGCGTCGATGAGAGGCGCGAACAGCATTGGCTGACCTACACGGTCGCCATGCTGCTGTTCCATGTCGGCGGCTTCCTGGTCATCTACGGCGTGATGCGGCTCCAGGCCGTGCTGCCCTTCAATCCGGCCGGGCAGTCGGCGGTGGCGCAGGATCTCTCCTTCAATACCGCGATCTCCTTCATCACCAACACCAACTGGCAGAACTACGGCGGCGAGAGCACGCTGTCCTATCTCGTGCAGATGCTCGGCCTGACGCACCAGAACTTCCTGTCGGCGGCCACCGGCATCGCGCTGGCGATGGCCCTGATTCGCGGCTTCTCGCGCGCCTCGGTGCGCACGGTCGGCAATTTCTGGGTCGACGTGACGCGCTGTACCCTCTACGTGTTGCTGCCGATCTGCGTCGTCTACACGCTGTTCCTGGTCTGGCAGGGCATGCCGCAGACGCTCGGCGACTATGTCGAGGCCACCACGCTCGAAGGCGCCAAGCAGACCATCGCGGTCGGCCCGGTCGCCTCGCAGGTCGCGATCAAGATGCTCGGCACCAATGGCGGCGGCTTCTTCAACGCCAATGCCGCGCATCCCTTCGAGAACCCGACGGCGCTGTCGAACTTCGTGCAGATGCTGTCGATCTTCGCGCTCGGGGCCGCGCTCACCAACGTGTTTGGCCGCATGGTCGGCAACCAGCGCCAGGGCTGGGCGATCCTCGCCGTGATGGGCGTGCTTTTCGTCGCCGGTGTCGCGGTCACCTACTGGGCGGAAGCCAACGGCACCTCTACCATGCATGCGCTGGGCCTGACCGGCGGCAACATGGAAGGCAAGGAGGTTCGCTTCGGCCTCGTCGCGTCCTCGCTGTTCGCCGTGATCACGACGGCCGCCTCGTGCGGCGCCGTCAACGCCATGCATGACAGCTTTACCGCGCTCGGCGGCATGATTCCGCTGATTAACATGCAGCTCGGCGAGATCATCGTCGGCGGCGTCGGCGCAGGCCTCTACGGCATGCTGCTGTTCGTCGTGCTCGCGATCTTCGTGGCCGGCCTGATGGTCGGCCGCACGCCGGAATATGTCGGCAAGAAGATCGAGGCGCGCGAGGTCAAGATGGCGATGCTCGCGATCCTGGTGCTGCCGCTGATGTATCTCGGCTGGACCGCGGTCGGTGTGGTCTATCCGGCGGCGGTTGCCTCCATGGCGAATGCCGGCCCGCACGGTTTCACCGAGGTGCTCTATGCCTTCACGTCGGCGACCGGCAACAACGGCTCGGCCTTCGCGGGCCTGACCGGTAACACCCTCTTCTACAACCTCACGCTGGCAAGCGCGATGTTCGTCGGCCGCTTCTTCATGATCGTTCCGGCGATGGCGATCGCGGGCTCGCTCGCCGCCAAGAAATCGATCCCTCCGTCGGCGGGCACCTTCCCGACCACGGGCGGGCTGTTCGTCGGCCTTGTCGTCGGCGTCATCCTGATCATCGGCGGCTTGACGTTCTTCCCGGCCCTCGCACTCGGCCCCATCGTCGAGCACCTCGCGATGAATGCCGGCCAAGTCTTCTGATCGACAAGTCTTCTGATCGACAATCTTCCGATTGGTTTGGAGTGACCTCCATGGATACGATGAAACTGCAAAAACGTGCTGCCGTATCGGCGATGCTCGATCCCAGGATCGTAGTGCCCGCGATCCGTGCCTCCTTCACCAAGCTCGATCCGCGACTGATGGTGAAGAATCCTGTGATGTTCGTGGTCGAGATCGTGGCCGCGCTCACCACCGTGATCTTCCTGCGCGACCTCGTCACCGGTGGCGCGAATCTCGGCTTCACGTTCCAGATCATCCTCTGGCTCTGGTTCACCGTGCTGTTTGCGAACTTCGCCGAGGCGGTCGCCGAAGGCCGCGGCAAGGCGCAGGCTGAATCGCTGCGCAAGACCCGGACCGAGAGCCAGGCCAAGCTGCTCACCGGCACCGGCCAGGCCTTCAAGCTGGTTCCGGGCACGAGCCTGAAGGTCGGCGACATCGTGCTGGTCGAAGCGGGGGACACCATTCCCTCCGACGGCGAGGTGATCGAGGGCGTCGCCTCCGTCAACGAGGCCGCCATCACCGGCGAATCCGCGCCCGTCATTCGCGAGTCCGGCGGCGACCGCTCGGCGGTGACCGGCGGCACGCAGGTGCTGTCGGACTGGATCCGCGTTCGCATCACCGCCGCGCAGGGCTCGACCTTCATCGATCGCATGATCAAGCTGGTCGAGGGCGCCGAGCGGCAGAAGACGCCGAACGAGATCGCGCTCAACATCCTGCTCGCCGGCCTCACCATCATCTTCGTGTTCGCCACCGTCACCATCCCGAGCTACGCGGCCTATGCCGGCGGCTCGATCTCGGTGGTCGTGCTGGTCGCGCTGTTCGTGACGCTGATCCCGACTACGATCGGTGCGCTGCTGTCGGCGATCGGCATTGCCGGCATGGACCGCCTGGTGCGCTTCAACGTGCTGGCGATGTCCGGCCGCGCCGTCGAGGCGGCCGGCGACGTCGACACGCTGCTGCTCGACAAGACCGGAACGATCACGCTCGGCAATCGTCAGGCGACCGCGTTCCGTCCCGTTCGCGGCGTGGCCGAGCAGGAGCTGGCGGACGCGGCTCAGCTCGCCTCGCTCGCCGACGAGACGCCGGAAGGCCGCTCCATCGTCGTGCTGGCGAAGGAGAAGTATGGCATCCGCGGCCGCGACATGGCCGAGCTCGGGGCAACCTTCATCCCGTTCACGGCGCAGACCCGCATGAGCGGCGTCGATGCCGGCGGCTCGTCGGTGCGCAAGGGCGCGGTCGATGCCATGCTGAACTATGTCGGAGGCGGCGCGCCGCTGGCGGTGGCTTCCGGCAACACCGCACGGGCGATCCAGCCTGCGGAGCTCTCGGAGGTCGGCCGCGAGATCCAGATCATCGCCGACGAGATCTCGAAAGCCGGCGGCACGCCGCTGGCCGTCGCGAAGGACGGCAAGCTGCTCGGCGTCATCCAGCTCAAGGATATCGTCAAGGGCGGCATCCGCGAGCGCTTTGCCGAGCTGCGCCGCATGGGCATCCGCACCATCATGATCACCGGCGACAACCCGATGACGGCCGCCGCGATCGCGGCGGAAGCCGGCGTCGACGATTTCCTGGCGCAGGCAACGCCCGAGGACAAGCTCAAGCTGATCCGCGACGAGCAGGCCAAGGGCAAGCTGGTGGCGATGTGCGGCGACGGCACCAATGACGCGCCGGCGCTGGCGCAGGCCGATGTCGGTGTCGCCATGAACACCGGCACGCAGGCGGCCCGCGAGGCCGGCAACATGGTCGATCTCGATTCCAACCCGACCAAGCTGATCGAGGTGGTCGAGATCGGCAAGCAACTGCTGATGACGCGCGGCGCGCTGACGACGTTCTCGATCGCCAACGACGTCGCAAAATACTTTGCGATCATCCCGGCGATGTTTTTGGCGTTCTACCCGCAGCTCAACGTGCTGAACGTCATGAACCTGTCGAGCCCGCAGAGCGCCATCCTGTCGGCGATCATCTTCAACGCGCTTGTCATCATCGCGCTGATTCCGCTCGCGCTGAAGGGCGTCGCCTACCGCGCCGTCGGTGCCGGCGCACTGTTGCGACGTAACCTGCTGATCTACGGGCTTGGCGGCATCGTCATTCCCTTCATCGGAATCAAGGCGATCGACCTCGTCGTCGTCGCCTTGCACCTGGCCTGATCGTTGTCATGCGAGGAGCAAATTCTCTCTGTCATTCCGGGGCGCCTTGAAGAGGCGAACTATGGTGCGCAATTGCGCACCTGAGAATCTCGAGGTTCCGGGTTCGATGCCTTGCATCGCCCCGGAACGACGACAGAGATGCTTCGCCCGCAATGACGAAATAACCGGAGACCTAACATGCTCAGAGAAATTCGCCCCGCCATCGTCCTCCTGCTGGTGCTCACTGCCATCACGGGCCTGGCCTATCCGCTCGCCATGACCGGCATCGCGGGCATGCTCTTTCCCGCCCAGGCGCAAGGCAGCCTGATCGAGAAGGATGGCAAGGTGATCGGCTCCGCCCTGATCGGGCAGGAGTTCAAGGACGACAAATATTTCCACGGCCGCCCCTCGGCGACCCTGGCGCCGGACCCGAATGATTCTACCAAGACCGTCTCGGCGCCCTACAACGCCGCCAACTCGGGCGGCTCCAATCTCGGCCCGACCAGCAAGGCGCTGGCCGACCGGCTGAAGGAAGACGTGGACAAGCTGAAAGCGGAGAATCCGAACGCGGCCGTGCCGGTCGACCTCGTCACCACCTCTGCCAGCGGCCTCGATCCGGATATCTCGCCGGAAGCCGCGCAATTCCAGGTGCCGCGCGTTGCCAAGGCCCGGAATATGCCGGAAGAGGCGGTGAAGCAGCTTGTGGCTTCCAACGTCCAGGGCCGTCTGCTCGGCCTGCTTGGCGAACCGCGCGTTAACGTATTGGCGTTGAATCTCGCGCTCGACCGCTCAGCCGCGAAGTAGCGGTCTAGGCTCGCGGCATCAGGATGATTATAGTTGTGGCGAAGCCTTCGTTTTCCTCTCCCCGCTTGCGGGGAAGGCGAAGTGATAGGCGGGAATGTAACGGATGAACAAGCCGCCCTGATGGTCCGAGAGCGCCGCGATCCCGAACAACGTCCGTCCCCCGAGGCGCTGCTCGAAACAGCGCGCCGGGAGGAAAGTGCGAGCGGCAAGCTGAAGATTTTCGTCGGCGCGGCTCCCGGCGTCGGCAAGACCTACGAGATGCTGCAAAGTGCCCATGCCAAGCGCAAGGCCGGCATCGACGTCGTGGTCGGCTTCGTCGAGACCCATGGCCGCGCCGAGACCGAGGCGCTGGTGCGGGGGCTCGAAGTTGTCCCGCGCAAGAGGCTCGACTACCGCGGCCAGACGATCGAGGAGATGGACCTCGACGCGGTGATCGCGCGCCGGCCGCAAATCGCGCTGGTCGACGAGCTCGCCCACACCAACGCGGCCGGCAGCCGCCATCCCAAGCGCTATCTCGACGTCGAGGAGCTGCTCTCCCACGGCATCGACGTCTACACCGCCGTCAACATCCAGCACATCGAGAGCCTGAACGACGTCGTCGCCCAGATCACCCATGTCCGGGTGCGTGAGACGGTGCCGGACTCGGTGTTCGACCGCGCGGATGCGATCGAGCTGATCGACCTCACGCCCGACGACCTGATCCAGCGGCTCAGGGAAGGCAAGGTCTACGTCCCCAGGCAAGCCGAGCGGGCGCTGGAGCATTATTTCTCGCCGGGCAATCTGACCGCGCTGCGCGAACTCGCGTTGCGGCGGACAGCCGAACGGGTCGACGAGCAGCTCCTCACCCACATGCAGGCGAACGCCATCGCCGGCCCCTGGGCCGCGGGCGAGCGTATTCTCGTCTGCGTCAGCGAGGATCCGCGCGCCGCCGGCCTCGTGCGCTACACCAAGCGGCTGGCCGACCGGCTGCATGCGCCGTTTACCGCGATTTCGATCGAGACGCGGCGCTCCCTCCAGCTTTCCGATGAGGAGCGCGACCGGCTCGCCGACACGCTGCGGCTCGCCGAAGCCTTGGGCGGCGAGGCACTGACGATTCCCGCGGTCGGCCGCCGCATCGCCGACGACGTCGTCAATTTCGCACAGGGCAACAACGTCACCCAGATCGTGATCGGCAAGTCGACGCGTTCGCGCTGGTTCGAGATCACGCGCGGCTCGGTCGTGCATGACCTGGTGCGCCGTGCCGGCAATATCACGGTTCATGTCATCGCCGGCGACGATGTGCCGGGCGAGGCGGCGCCCAAGACCGCGGTGCAGACCGCGGCGCGGACGGAGCCGTTCGATCCGCTGCCCTATCTGAAGGCGCTCGGCATCGTGCTGATCGGCCTCGGCGCCGCCGAGCTGATTCAGCCCCGGTTCGGCATCGAGAACGTGGACCTCGTGCTGCTCACGGCCGTGGTGGCGGTCGCGGTCCGCTATGGCCTGTGGCCGTCGCTGCTCGCCACCGTCGCGGCCTCGCTGTCCTATAATTTCTTCTTCCTGCCGCCGATCTACACCTTCACGATCACCGATCCGACCAACGTCGCCGCCTTTGTCCTGTTCATGGTGGTGGCGATGATCGTCTCCAATGTCGCCGCGCGCGTGCGCACGCAGGCCGACACCGCGATCGGCCGGATCAGGACCACCGAGCAGCTCTATGCTTTCAGCCGCAAGCTTGCCGGCACCGCCACGCTCGACGACGTCTTGTGGGCGACGGCCTATCAGATCGCGCTGATGCTGAAGGTTCGCGTGGTGCTGCTGCTGCCGGAGGATGGGCTGCTCACGGTGAAGTCCGGCTATCCGCCGGAGGACCAGCTCGACCAGGCGGACCTTGCCGCCGCCAACTGGGCCTGGAGCAATGATCGCCCAGCCGGTCGCGGCTCGGACACGCTGCCGGGCGCGAAGCGGCTGTTCCTGCCGATGCGCACCGGCCGCGGCCCGATCGGGGTGATCGGCATCGACAACGACCGTACCGGCCCGTTGCTGACGCCGGACCAGCGCCGGCTGCTGGACGCGCTGGTCGACCAGGGCGCGCTCGCGATCGAGCGCGTGCTGCTGGTCGAGGACATGGACCGCGTCAAGCGCACCGTCGAATCCGAGCGGCTGCGCTCGGCACTGCTCACGTCGATTTCGCATGACCTCAAGACGCCGCTCGCCTCCGTGTTGGGGGCCGCCTCCACCATGCGCGATCTGGCAGGTGCCTTGTCCGACACCGAGAAGCGCGACCTGCTGGCCACCGTGATCGACGAGTCCGAGCGACTCAACCGTTTCATCGCCAATCTGCTCGACATGACGAAACTCGAATCCGGCGCCATCGTGCCCAACACGGCGCTGCATGATCTCAGCGAGATCGTCGGCAGCGCGCTTCGGCGGGCAGCCAAGATCCTCACCGCACACAAGGTGGAGCTGGTGCTGGCCGCCGATCTGCCGATGCTCCAGCTGGATGCCGTGCTGTTCGAGCAGGTGCTGTTCAACCTGCTCGACAACGCCGCGAAGTATTCGCCGGCGGAGACGACGATCTCGATCAAGAGCCAGCGCGAGCGAGATCAAGTGGTGCTCCAGATCGCCGACGAGGGGAGCGGCATTCCGCCGGACGAGGTCGAGAGCGTGTTCGACAAGTTCTATCGCGTGCAGAAGGGCGATCACGTTCGTCCCGGCACCGGGCTCGGGCTCGCCATTTCCCGCGGCTTCGTCGAGGCAATGCATGGCACGATCTCGGCCGCCAACCGCAGCGACCGGAGCGGCGCGGTCCTCACCATCCGTTTGCCCGTTCCGGCACAGACCCACGCATTGGATACCGCCGCATGAGTGCCGCCCCGATCAAGGTTCTGGTCATCGACGACGAACCACCGATCCGCAAACTGCTGCGGATGGGGCTGACGACGCAGGGCTATGAGATCCTGGAAGCGTCAAACGGCAAGATTGCGCTGGAGAAGCTCACCGAGGAGCCTGCGCTGATCATCCTCGATCTCGGCCTGCCCGACATCCAGGGCCACGAGCTGCTCCGCACCATCCGGGCCCGCAACGAAGCGGTGCCGATCGTGGTGCTGTCGAGCCGGGGCGACGAGGCCGGCAAGGTGCAGGCGCTCGATCTCGGCGCCGACGACTATTTGACCAAGCCGTTCGGCATGGACGAGCTGCTGGCGCGCCTGCGCGCCGCGCTGCGGCACCAGCTCCAGGTCCAGGGCGAGCGACCGATATTCCGCACCGGCGATCTCTCCGTCGATCTCGTCCGCCGCATCGTCAAGGTCGGCGAGCGCGAGGTCAAGCTGTCGCCGAAGGAGTACGACCTCCTGCGCGTGCTGGTGCAGCATGCCGGCAAGGTGCTGACCCACCGCTTCCTGCTCAAGGAGCTCTGGGACGAACTGACCGACGCGCAATATCTCCGCGTCTACGTCCGCCAGCTCCGCCAGAAAATCGAAGCCGATCCGGAACGGCCGCAATATGTGCTGACGGAGACGGGGATCGGGTACCGCCTGAAGGCGGGGGATTGACTAAGCCGTCGTTCCTGGGCGATGCGAAGCATCGAACCCGGAACCTCGAGATTCTCAGGTGCGCAATTGCGCACCATAGTTCGCCTCTTCGAGGCGCCCTGGAATGACAAGCTAACCCGCCTTCCTCTGTCGCGCCGTCGACCGGTGCACCTTCTTCGCGGCTCGTCCCCGTCCTGTCGTCCGTCTTCCATGCGACTTGGCCGACGGCCGTCCCCCGCCGCGCCCCCTCAGGCTCTGCTTCAGCGCATCCATCAGGCTGACGACATTGCTCGGCCGCTCCTCCGGCTCCGGCAGCTTGATCGTCTTGCCGCTCGCCTTCCGCTTCACCAGCGCCTTCAGCGCGGTCTCGTACTGGTCCTTGAACTTGCTCGGATCGAAATGCGCAGCCTTGGTGTGCAGGATGTGACCGGCGAGCTCGACCATGTCCTTGGTGATCTTCGGACTCTTGATGTCGTCGAAGAACTGGTCCTCGTCGCGGAGCTCATAAGGATAGCGCAGCGTGGTGCCGAGCAGGCCCTTGCCGAGCGGCTCGATCGCCATGACATGCTCGCGGTTGGTAAGCACGATTTTTGCGAGCGCGACGCGCTCCTGGTCCTTCATGGCGTCGCGGATCACGGCAAAGGCGTCGATTGCGGCCTTGCCGTCTGGTGCGATGTAATAGGGATGGTCCAGGTAGCGCTGGTCGATCTCGTCGCTCGGCACGAAGCTCTCAATGTCGATGGTGTGGTTGCTCTCGATCTGGACCGCCTCGAGCTCCTCCGGTTCGATCTCGACATATTTGCCCTTGCGCAGCTCGTAGCCGCGTCCCTTCTGGTCGCTCTCGACGACGTCGCCGGTTTCCGAATCGACCATTTGCTGCTTGAGGCGATTGCCGGTTTCGCGGTTGATCATGTGAAACCGGGTCTTCTCCGCGGCGGTCGTTGCGGGATAGAGCACGACCGGACAGCTGACCAGCGACAGCTTCAACGTTCCCTTCCAATAGGCGCGGGGGGCCATTCCATTCTCCAGCGTTTTCAAGGCGTTTTGGAACTCCAACCGGCGCGTCGGGTTTTGGTTCCGGATGGGACTTTTGCCGTGATAGGCTTGAAGCCGAAAGAGATGCGGGACCGGTCGTGCTGCGAAAACTCTCCACCTATCGACAGAAGCGGGACTTCGAGAAGACCCCTGAGCCCTCCGGCGAGGCCGCGGTAGCCTCTTCGAAACAGCGACGCTTCGTGATCCAGAAGCATGACGCCAGCCGGCTGCACTACGATTTCCGCCTCGAGTTCGACGGCGTGTTCAAGTCCTGGGCGGTGACGAAGGGCCCCTCGCTCGATCCGCACGACAAGCGGCTGGCGGTCGAGGTCGAGGACCATCCGCTCGACTATGGCGATTTCGAAGGAACGATTCCGGAAGGGCAGTATGGCGGCGGCACGGTCATGCTGTGGGACCGCGGCACCTGGGAGGCCGATGATCCCGAGCGTGGTTTTAGGAAGGGCGACCTGAAGTTCACGCTGCACGGCGAAAAGCTGCACGGAAGCTGGGTGCTGGTCCGCATGCGCAACGATCGCGATGGCGGCAAGCGGACCAACTGGCTGCTGATCAAGCATCGCGACGAATATGCCCGCGAGGGCGAGGACATCCTTGCCGAGGACAAGTCAGTCGCCTCCGGCCGCGCGATGGCGCAGATCGCCGAAGGCAAGGGCCGCGCGCCAAAGCCGTTCATGCTGGCGAAGGGTGCCAAGGGCAAGGCCGATGCAGTGTGGCAATCCAACCGCGTCGAGGAGACGAAGGGGCGGACCGTCGCGCCGGCGCCACGCGCCGCGTTGAAGGCCGGCAAGACCGTAAACAAGGCCGCAAAGAAGAGTGCCACGGCGGCTACGAACGCCAAGACGGTCGCGGACATGCCGGATTTCGTCGCGCCGCAGCTCTGCACGCCGGTCGAGCGTCCGCCGGCCGGCGACGGCTGGTGCCACGAGATCAAGTTCGACGGCTATCGCGTGCAGCTTCGCATCGAGGATGGCAAGGCGACGCTGAAGACCCGCAAGGGTCTCGACTGGACCGACAAGTTCGCCTCCATCGCGAAAGAGGCGAATTCGCTGCCGGAGGCCATGATCGACGGCGAGATTGTCGCGCTCGACCACAACGGCGCGCCGAACTTTTCCTCGCTCCAGGCCGCGCTGTCGGATGGCAAGACCGAGGAACTCATCTTCTTTGCCTTCGATCTCCTGTTCGCCGAAGGCCGCGACTATCGCCGCCTTCCGCTCAGGGAGCGTAAGTCGCGGCTCAAGGAGCTGCTGGAGGCACGCAAGCGGAAATCGAACCAGATCCGCTATGTCGAGCATTTCGAGAGCGGCGGCGACGCCGTGCTGCAATCGGCCTGCAAGCTCGAGCTTGAAGGCGTGGTGTCGAAGAAGCTGGACGCACCGTACCGGTCGGGACGGATGGGGAGCTGGACCAAGGCCAAATGCCGGGCCGGCCATGAGGTCGTGATCGGCGGCTGGAAGACCACCAACGGCAAATTCCGCTCGCTGATGGCCGGTGTGCATCGCGGCGATCACCTCGTCTTCGTTGGCATGGTCGGTACCGGCTTCGGCGCCGACACGGTCAAGCGCATCATGCCGCTCCTGAAGGAGGCGGCGTCGAACGACAGCCCGTTCGGCGGCAAGAACGCGCCGAAGAAGACGCGGGACGTGCACTGGCTGAAGCCGGAGCTCGTCGCCGAAATCGAGTTCGCCGGCTTCACCGCCGACGGCAACATTCGCCAGGCCGCGTTCAAGGGGCTGCGGCAGGACAAGCCGGCCGAGGAGGTCGAGGCGGAGACGCCCGCCGATACCGAGCTCGCCAGGCCGTCTGCTGGAAAGCGCGTTCGTGCGAAGTCCGGAAAGAAGAAAGATGCCGGCGCTGCCGAGGTCATGGGCGTCGTGATCTCGAAGCCGGACAAGGAGCTGTGGCCGGATGGCGGCGACGGCGAGGGCGTTACCAAGCTCGATCTCGCGCGCTATTTCGAGGCGGTCGGCGGCTGGATGATCGAGCACCTGAAGGGGCGACCTTGCTCGATCCTGCGCGCGCCCGACGGCATCGGCGGCGAGACATTCTTCCAGCGCCATGCCATGCAGGGCACCTCGAACCTGCTCGAGCTCGCCAAGGTGTCCGGCGATCGCAAGCCGTATTTGCAGATCGATCGCGTCGAGGGCCTCGCCGCGGTCGCGCAGATCGGCGGCCTCGAGCTGCATCCCTGGAATTGCGCGCCTGATGCTTATGATACGCCGGGCCGGCTGGTGTTCGATCTCGACCCCGCGCCTGATGTCGGTTTCGCCGATGTCGTCGAGGCGGCCAAGCAGATGCGGCAGCGGCTCACTGACGTTGGCATGGAGAGCTTCTGCAAGACCACCGGCGGCAAGGGCCTGCATGTGGTGGTGCCGCTGCTCCACGGCGCGCGCGACAAGGTGAGCTGGAAGGAGGCCAAGGCGTTCGCGCAAGGAATCTGCCAATGGATGGCGGATGACGAGCCCGAGCGCTATCTGCTCAACATGTCCAAGAAGCTGCGCAACGGAAAGATCTTTCTGGACTATCTGCGCAACGATCGCCTGGCGACGGCGGTGGCGCCGCTATCGCCCCGCGCCCGCGACGGCGCGACCGTGTCGATGCCTGTCACCTGGGCGCAGGTGAAGGGCGATCTCGATCCGAAGCGATATACGGTGCGGACGGTGCCGGGCCTGCTGGCGCGTTCCAAGGCGTGGGAGGGCTATGACGATGCGGCCGCGTCGATCAAGGCCGCGATGAAGAAGCTTGCGGGGAAGATGAGGTAGTCGCTCTTTTAAACGTCATTCCGGGCTGCGCGAAGCGCAGACCCGGAATCCAGAGGTTTGCGGCGCGAGATTCCGGGTTTGCGCTTGCGCGCGCCCCGGAATGACCGACTTGGCTAGATCCGTCCGAGCAGCAGCAGGATCAGCAGGATGACGATGACGAGCCCGAGGCCGCCGCCGCCGTAATAGCCGGTGCCGTAGAACGGCCCGCCGCCGATGCCGCTGAAGCCGCCGAGCAGGGCGATGACCAAAATGATCAGAATGATCGTACCGATAGACATGCTAGTCTCCTCCAGCCCTCTGTTGAAAGGGTCGTTTGCACCTGTCCCTTTGGTGCGGGGGCAACTTGCCGCAGGTTTTAAAGTTCCGGTTTTGAAACGGGGCGACAGGTGCAAGTTGCATGGAACCTTTGCCGCTCGGGCCGGCATGATGAATGAGATTCAATCAGCGTAGGGCACGGCCATGTCAGCACCGCTTGTCGTTTCAATTCCCCATCGTCTCGGCCGCGAGGAAGCGGTGCGCCGGCTGAAGTCCGGGCTTGGCCGCGCGGCGGCGAGCATTCCCGTGATGCAGGTGGAGGAGGAGCGCTGGAGCGGCGACAGCATGACCTTTCGCATCCGCGCACTCGGGCAGATTGCCACCGGCCAGGTCGACGTCGCCGACGACCAGGTCAAGGTGCAAGTCGTGCTGCCCTGGCTGTTGCAGCGCTTTGCCGAGATGGCGCAGGCGACGATCCGCAAGCGCGGGCAGTTGCTGCTGACCAAGGACGGGGGAAAGTGAGTTTTAGGCGCGCACGCGCTGCCGCGCAGGCCTGATGGCGCCCGCTGTACGGGCCTCGATGACGGCCGCGGGAAAATCACGAAAAGCCTGCGCGACCGGCAGCTCGTTACCTGCAAGTCCCGGCGCAGCGTAGCCGGTGATGTCGATGGTGGCGTCAAAACCTTCGAGCGCGGGCCATTCCCGGCCGCCTTGCGAAAACGGCGCGAACAATCGCCCGACCACGACAATCGCCGCAGCGCGGTCGTGGCGACGGGCGAAAGCGATGACATGATCGGCGTGCGCGCCATGGACGTCCAGCGACTGGTAGTCGCCTTGCGTAAAAACGCCGGCGAGCTCGTTGCGCAGCTTGAGGAGGTGCCGCGTCCAGGCCAGCTTGAGCTGGCCATCCGGCCAGGTCTTGATAAAGCTGCTCCAATCCGGACCGGACAGCGAACCAAGCGCCGTATCCCGCGCGGAAAAATCCACCGGACGGCGGTTGTCGGGATCGACCAGCGACAGATCCCAGAATTCGGTGCCCTGGTAGAAATCCGGGACGCCCGGCAGCGTTGCCTTGAGGGTGAGCTGGCTCAGCGAGTTCAACGCGCCGAGCAGCGCGACGCGGCGCGCCAGGGTTTGCAGCGCCTCCAGGAATTCGCGCGACTGCGCAGGATCGAGGATCTTCGCGACGAAGTCTCGTAGTCCGGTCTCGTAGGTCTCGTGCGGGTTGAGCCAGCTCGTCTCTTCCTTGCCCTCGCGGGCGGCCTTCAGCGCATAGGCCTGGATGCGCTCGACGAAGCCGGCGTCCGCGGGTGTCTGAAGCGGCCAGGCGCCGAGCAGGGTCTGGTAGAGCATGTATTCGAACGTCGCCGACGGCGCGCGCAGATGGCCATGGAGCGCGAGATGCGGCGCGTTCAGCACCTTCCAGCGCGAAACTGCGCTGGTCCAGTCGCCGGGAATTTCGCTGAGCGCTGCGATCCGGGCGCGGGCGTCCTCGCCGCGCTTGGTGTCGTGGGTGGCGGTTGCCGTCATCCCTTGCGGCCATTCCTTGGCGCGCGCGCGCATGGCCTCGTGGAAGGCGGGAATGGCAAGGCCGGTGCTCGCGGGATCGCCGCCGACCTCGTTCAGCGCGAGCAGCCGGTGGAATTGGTAGAACGCGGTGTCCTCCAGCGACTTCGCCATCACCGGCCCGGTGAACTGCTGCACCTTTAGCGCGAAGCGGCGCACGCGTGGGGCACTGTGCGGGGGCCGGCCGGGCTTGAGCAGGTCCATGGTGAGGGCATCGCGCAGGAAATCGAAAATGCCCTCGTCCGCGGCGAACCACTCTGCCCGGGCACGCGCGATGGTATCGTCGATCAGCTTGCGATCGTGCGCGGCAGGCGCGCCGGACGTGAGATAGGTGCGATAGACCGGGAAATGCAGCACGTAGAGCTCGAGCGCCTGCCGCAGGCTGTCGGCCGAGAAGTCGCGGGTCGAGTAATGCCCGTTGGCAATGCGTGCGAGCAGGCGCGTCAGCACGATGAATTCGCTGGTGAGCAGCGTCTCCAGCACCCGCCGCTTGGCCTCCTTGACGTAAGGCGCAAGCCGCGGTGGGCGATTGCTGACTTGCCGCCAGGTCTCGTCCAGCGCCTCCAGCCCCTTGGCGTCGACCAGCACTTGCGTGATGACGTTCATCCACTCATAGCCGGTGGTGCCCTGGATGCCGGCGAAATGCGGCAGGCGCTCGTGCTCGCACAGGATCTTTTCGATCACGGTGTAGAACGGCTTGGTGTTGCCTTGCGCGTCGCGCACCAGCCGGCGCAGCCGCTGGCAGTATTGGGCGGGATCGCGCAGGCCGTCGATGTGATCGAGACGGATGCCGTGCAGCCTGCCGTCGGCAACGAGCTGCTTCACCAGCCGGTGCGTGGCAGCGAATGTGCCGGGGTCCTCGACGCGCAGGCCGGCGAGCCCGTTGACGTCGAAGAAGCGGCGGTAGTTGATGTCGCTGGAGGCGAGCCGCCAATGACCGAGCTTGTAGTGCTGGCGCTCCAGCAGATGATGCAGCGCCAGCGTCTGCGCCGGACGATCCTTGGCCGCACGATAGGCGGAAAGGCCGCTCGCGATGATGTCGGCCGCGCCCGCGATCTCCTTCAGCTCCGCCTTGAAGCCAGGGGCTTCCTTGCGGTTGGGACGGCGAAGGCCGGTGTAGCGGGCCGCGAGCGCGAGCAGGCGCTTGCCGGCCTCCGTCTCGGCGGCATCGGCTTCCTTCACGAACATCCGCAGCATTTCGCCATAGCGCTCCGGGGCGATCGGCAGGCGATGCTCGAAATACCAGGCAGAAAGGCTGCCTTCGCCGGCATCGTAGCGCAGCTCGATGTCGCCGCGCTCCAGCGCCTCGCCATAGGACGAACCGAGGATCGGCAGCAGCACGCCGCCGCGGGCGCGGTGGGGCAGCAGATCCCAGTCGATATCGAAGGCGGCCGCGTGCGGCGAAGTCGGTCCCCATTCCAGCACGTCAAGCCACCAGGGATTGTCAGCAAAGTGCACGCCGACATGGTTCGGCACGAAGTCGATGATGAGGCCGAGGTCGTTCCTGCCGAGTGCCTCGCTCAGCCGCGCAAAGCCGGCCTCGCCGCCGAGCTCCGGATTGAACTGGCTGTGATCGACGGTGTCGTAGCCGTGCGTCGAGCCCTTGCGCGCCTTCATCACCGGCGAGGCATACAGATGCGTGATTCCGAGCGATTTGAGATAAGGCACCACTGCGGCAGCCTTGTCGAAGTCGAAATCCGCGGTGAGCTGAAGCCGGTAGGTCGCGAGAGGAATGGCCGGAGGCATGTCAACCTCCGAGGCGCCAGACCACCGACCAGGGCGGAAGGCGATCGCCGGCCGCGCCGCCCCAGATCGGCGTGCCCGCATTGTCAGTGGAAATGATCTCGTGATCCGAGAGATTGGCGACGAGGCGCAGCGTCGTGCCGTCGCCCATGCGCCAATGCGCGCGGAGCAAGCCGCTATCGGTCGCCTCGGCGTCGCCGAAGCGCGCGCCTTTCAGCCGCGGCATGATCTCCTTGCGGCGGAGCGCGAGCAGGTCACGCACCAGAGCCAGCCGCGCATCCTGCTCCGGCGTGCGGCCGCCCCAATCGAGCACGGCCGATTGCAGTGTTGCCGGATCGAGCGGGTCGGGCACCTCGTCGCCGTATTTCTCATAGGCCCAGGCATATTCCTGCCTGCGTCCCTTGCGCACGGCGTCGGCCAGCCCGCCCTGGAAGTCGCAAAAGAACGGGAAGGGGACCTTCGAGCCCCATTCCTCGCCCTGAAACAGCATCGGCACCATCGGCGCCAGCAGCGTGACTGCGAGCGCGGCTTCGATCTGCCGCGGCGATGCCAGGCTTTCGAGCCGCTCGCCGAGCGGACGGTTGCCGATCTGGTCGTGGTTTTGCAGGAAGTTGACGAAGGTCGCCGGCGGCAGCTCGCGGCTCGGCTCGCCGCGCGGCTTCTTGCCCCAGAACTCCGAGATCTCGCCCTGGTAGACGAAGCCCGAGGCGAGCGCGCGTGCGAGATCCATGCGCGGTGTCTGGTAGTCGGCATAGTAGCCGGCGAGCTCGCCGGTCAGCATCACATGCCAGACGTGGTGATAGTCGTCGTTCCACTGCGCGCGATATTTGCCGTTCGGCGGCTCCTGCGCGGCGTCAAGCAGGCTGGCGCGATTGTCGCCGTTCTCCAGCACCAGATGGATGTGCCGCCCCGTGGCCTTGGCAAGCTCGCCGGCGGCGACGCTGAGGTCTTGCAGCATCGACTGCTCGCCGGGCAGCGCCATGATGTGGTTGGCGGCATCGAGTCGCAGTCCGTCGAAGCGATAATCGCTGAGCCAGGACAGTGCGTTCTCGACCGCAAAGGCTCGCACCTGCGGCACGCGATAGTCGATGGCGCTGCCCCAGGGCGTGTGCGTGTCGGTGAAGAAGCTCGGCGCATAGCGTCCGAGGTAGTTCCCTTCGGGGCCGAAATGATTGTAGACGACGTCGAGAAACACCATCAACCCGCGCAAATGCGCCTCGTCGATCAGCGTCTTCAGGTCCTCGGGCCGACCGTAAGCGCTGTCGGGCGCATACCACAGCACGCCGTCATAGCCCCAGCCGCGGCGGCCGGCGAAATCCGCCAGCGGCATCAACTCCAGCGCGGTGATGCCGGTCGCGGCGAGATGATCGAGCTTGTCGATCATGGCGCGGTAAGTACCTTCCGCTGTGAAGGTGCCGACATGGCTCTCGATCAGCACCGTCTCTTCCCAGGGACGGCCGCGCCAGTCGCGCGCGCGCCAGGCGAAGGCGTCGTGATCGATCACCTCGCTCGGGCCGAACACGTCCTCGGGCTGGAAGGCGGAGGCCGGATCGGGCACGTCGATCTCGTCATCGATCCTGAACTTGTAGGGACTGCCGGTGGTCAGGCCGGCGATCTCGGCCACATACCAGCCGTCCTGCCGGCGCTGCATCGCGTGCCTTCGGTCGAGCAGGAGATCGACCCGTCGCGCGCCGGGCGCCCACAGGCGGAACGACACGCCCTCCTTCGTCGGCCTCGCGCCGAAGGACGGCCTCATAGCGCCCCCGCGAAGGCGAGCACGGAGCGCGGCGGCGCCTTGCTGTCGCTTCCAGGCTGGAAGTCGATCGTGTTCAGCTTGGCATCGGTCGTGTTGAGGATCTGCTGCCAGCTCTTGTATTCGGTCATCTTGGGCAATTTGAATGCGATCTCTTCGGGAGCGGCGTTCAGGACGATAAAGATCGCGGCCCCGCCCGGTTCCATCGGCCCCATCACATAGGAGAGGAACCGCCCTTCCGGGAATTTCCAGTCGTTCTCCGTCATCTCTTCTCCGGCAGGCGTCAGCCACAGCGCGCCGTAGGAGAGGCCGTCTTTGGGGCGTCCGTCGAGCCAGCGATGGCTGCGAAGCTGCGAGAAGCGGCGGCGGATGTCGGCGAGACCGGCGACGAAATCGACCATGTCGTCGCCGTCCTTGCCGAGATTGCCCCAGCCGACCCAGCCGACCTCGTTGTCCTGGCAATAGGCGTTGTTGTTGCCGGATTGCGAATTACCGACCTCGTCGCCGGCGAGAAGCAGGGGAACGCCCTGCGCCAGCATCAGGCAGGCCAGCACGTTCTTGCGAAGCTGGCGGCGCAGACCGAGAATCCCGGGATCGTCGGTCGGCCCTTCGACGCCGCAATTGTTGCTGTGGTTGTCGTTGGAGCCGTCGCGATTGTCCTCGCCATTGGCCTCGTTGTGCTTCTCGTTGTAGCTGAACAGGTCGGCCAGCGTGAAGCCATCATGCACGGTGATGTGGTTGATGCTGGCGCGCGGCCGACGTCCGTCGTGGTTGAACAGGTCGGACGATGCCGTCATGCGGCTGGAGATGTCGCCGATCAGGCTGCCTTCGCCGCTCCAGTAGCGGCGCATGGCGCTGCGATAGCGATCATTCCACTCCGACCATTGCGAGGGGAACGCCCCGACCTGGTAGCCGCCAAGCCCGAGGTCCCACGGCTCGGCGACGAGCTTGACGGCGGCCAGCACCGGATCCTGCCGGATCGCGGTCAGGAGCGAGCTGCCGCGATCAAAACCGTTGGGCCCGCGCGCGAGGGTCGTGGCGAGGTCGAAGCGGAAGCCGTCGACATGACAGACCTCGACCCAGTAGCGCAGGGAATCCATCACCATCTGCAGCACGCGCGGATGGGTGAGGTTCACCGACGAGCCGCAGCCGGTGAAATCGTCGTAATAGCGCGGGTTCTCGCGGTTCAGCCAGTAATAGGAGGCGTTGTCGATGCCGCGGTAGCACAGCGTCGGGCCGAGGTGGTTGCCTTCGGCGGTGTGGTTGTAGACGACGTCGAGCATCACCTCGATGCCGGCATCGTGCAGGCGCGCGACCGTGGTGCGGAAGGAATCGAGCGCGTTGTCCTGGGCGTAGCGCGGCTCGGGCGCGAAGAAGGACAGCGTGTTGTAGCCCCAGTAATTGGCGAGCTTCTTCTCGACCAATATGCGGTCGTCGACGAAACTGTGGATCGGCAGCAGCTCGATCGTGGTGACGCCAAGCTTCTTCAGATGCTCGATCATCGCCGGCGATGACAGGCCGCCATAGGTGCCGCGCAAGTTCGGCGGGACGTCGTCGCGCTTCTGCGTCAGCCCCTTGACGTGGGCCTCGTAGATGATCGTGTCTTCCCAGGCGACGTTGGGGCGGATCTCGCGCCGGCCCCAGTTGAAGGTCTCGTCGACCACGACGGCCTTGGGCATGCCGCGCGCATTGTCGCGCCGGTCGAAGGACAGGTCCTCGCGCGGTGAGCCGGTGCGGTAGGCGAAATGCGCATCGCTCCAGACCAGTCGTCCGGAGAGCCGCTTGGCATAGGGATCGAGCAGCAGCTTGTTGGCGTTGAAGCGGTGGCCGTGCTCGGGCTCGTAGGGGCCGTGCACGCGATAGCCATAGAGCTGGCCCGGCGAGACGTCGTTGAGATAGCCGTGCCAGACGTCCTCGGTCCGTTCCGGCAATTCGACGCGCTCGAGCTCGCGGCGGCCTTGCGTGTCGAACAGGCAGAGCTCGACCTTCTGCGCGTTGGCCGAGAACAGCGCGAAGTTGGTGCCGCGTCCGTCCCAGCTTGCGCCGAGGCGTGCGGGCGATCCGGCAGTCAGGCGCATCGGTCAGCTTTCCGGAACGAGGAAGATCGCGGCGAGCGGCGGAATGGTGAGGCGGAGCTCGGGCGTCTTGCCGTCGACGGCATGAACCTCGCCGATGTTCCCGACATTGCTGCCGCCATAATGGGCGGAGTCCGAGTTGAGCACCTCTTTCCACTTGCCGGCAAAGGGCACGCGAACGCGATAGTTGCGATAGACGTTGGGGGAGAAGTTGACGATCACCAGGCAGCGCGCGTGCTCGTCGAGCCCCTTGCGCAGCCAGGCGAACACGTTGCGATTGGCGTCGTCGGTAATGAGCCATTCGAAACCGGCCTGGTCGCAGTCCATCTGGTGCAGCGCCGGCACCGCGCGATAGAGCCGGTTGAGGTCGCGGATCAGCGCCTGGATGCCCGAGTGATATTTGTATTCGAGCAGGTGCCAGTCGAGCGACTGGTCGTGATTCCATTCGCGGCTTTGCGCGATCTCGGCGCCCATGAACAAGAGCTTCTTGCCGGGATGGCCGAACATGAAGCTGTAATAGGCACGCAGGTTCGCGAAGCGCTGCCATTCGTCGCCGGGCATGCGGCCCAGGATCGAGCGCTTGCCGTGCACGACCTCGTCATGCGACAGCGGCAGGATGAAATTTTCCGAGAAGGCATAGTGCAGGCCGAACAGGATCTCGCCGTGATGATGCTTGCGGTGAATCGGATCCTTGCTGATGTAGTTCAGCGTGTCGTGCATCCAGCCCATGTTCCACTTGTAGCCGAAGCCGAGCCCGCCGAATTCGACCGGGCGCGAGACTTGCGGCCACGCCGTGGATTCTTCCGCCGCCGTGGTTGCCTGCGGAAAGCGGGCGAACAGTTCGGTGTTGAAGCGGCGCAGGAACGCGATCGCCTCGATGTTCTCCCGTCCGCCATACTGGTTCGGAATCCAGGCGCCGGGCGGGCGGCTGTAGTCGAGATAGAGCATCGATGCGACGGCATCGACGCGCAGGCCGTCGATCGCGTAGCGCTCCAGCCAGAACAGCGCGTTCGACACCAGGAAGTTCGTCACTTCGGTGCGGCCGTAATTGTAGATCAGCGTGCCCCAGTCGAGATGCCGGCCCTGCAGCGGGTTGGCGTGCTCGTACAGCGAGGTGCCGTCGAAGCTGCCGAGCCCGTGCGGATCGTCCGGGAAATGGCCGGGCACCCAGTCGAGCAGCACGCCGACGCCTTCGCGGTGGCAGGCGTCGACCAGTGCGGCAAAATCCTCCGGCGTGCCGAACCGGCTGGTCGGTGCATAGAGGCCGGTCGGCTGATAGCCCCAGGAGCCGTCGAACGGGTGCTCGCTGACGGGGAGGAATTCGAGATGGGTAAACCCCATGTCGCGGGCATAGGCCGGCAGCTGCTCGGCCAGCTCGCGGTAGGTGAGCCATTCATTGTCGCCCTTGCGCCGCCACGAGCCGAGATGGACCTCGTAGATCGACATCGGCGCCGACAGCGCATTGATGCCGTCAGGCGCCGGGCGCGGCCGCGGCAGGTGCGCCTCGTCGAACACGATGGAGGCCGTCTTCGGACGCACCTCGCTCGCGAACGCCATCGGATCGGATTTCAGCGGCAGCTGATGGCCGTGTGGCCCGACGATGTCGAACTTGTAGTGATCGCCCCGCTTGGCGTGCGGGATGAACAATTCCCAATAGCCGCTGCCGCGCACCCGCATCGGATGGCGCCGCGAATCCCAGAAATTGAAATCGCCGACCACGGACACGCGCCGCGCATTCGGCGCCAGCACCACGAAGCCGATGCCGTCGACGCCGTCGAGCGTCATCGGATGCGCGCCGAGCTTGTCATAGAGGCGCTGATGGGTGCCTTCGCCGAGCAGATAGAGGTCGAAATCGGTCAGGATCGGCGGAAAGCGGTAGGCGTCCTCGAACTCGACGATGCTGTCGCCGAATTTGGCGCGTAGCTGGTAATGCTTCGAGCCGTTCGGCAAGGCGCCGACGAACAGGCCTGCGTCGTGGACGCGGTCGAGCCGGGCGACCTCGCCGTGCTCGCCAACCGCCTCGACATTGGAGGCCTCGGGCAGAAAGGCGCGCACCACGCTCTTGCCGCCCTCGGGATGCAGCCCGAGATAGTGGAAGGGGTCGGCGTGGCGGCCCTCGATGATCGCGTAGGCCTCGGCAGGTAGTTTAGGCATGGGCTTCGCTCTCGGCATTGGACAGAATGCGAAGCAGTCCGGTCAGCGGCGCATGGAGCCCCTCAGGCCGGTGGGACAGCTCGTACTCTACTTCGTCGAACGCTTGATCAAGCAGGAAAAACCTTAACAGGCCTTCCGCGGATTGCGGATCTTCCGGCCACAGCCGCCGATCGGTCATGGCCTCGCGATAGGCGGACAGGAAGGTCGTGGTGGCGCGCTCGCGCCATTCACTGAGCGCGGCTACAAGCCGGCTCTGCTCGTCAGTGCCTCCTGACAGGGCCCGGCCAAGCGCCACGTTCACCGAAAGATCGATCGAGCGGATCAGACCGGCGACGTCGCGCGCGGCAGGCAGCTTGCGCCGCTTGTCGGCCAGCGGCAGACGCGGATCGCCGTCGAAGTCGATGATGCAGATATCGTCCTTCACGATCAGAATTTGCCCGAGGCGGAAGTCGCCATGATGACGGATGTTCAACCCGTCGATGTCGGATGGCAAGAGCGCATTCAGGCGGTCGGGCAGGCTCGTGCGCAGCGCCGTGAGCTGGTCGATCAGCGGCCGGTCCGCTTCCCGCAGGCCGTCGCGGCTGTCGGCCAGTCGCTCGAAAACCCGCCCGGCGCGTGCCTTGAGGTCGGAGACCCAGTGCCTGATGTGGGCGGAGCCGATCGGCTCCGGAGCGAGATCGTCAGGCCTTGCCGCGGCCAGAGCGACATGCAGCTCGGCGAGGCGCCGGCCGATCTGCATGACGAAGTGCAGGTAGGGCGACTGCTCCTGGGTCTCGCGCGGCGCTTCGCCCGCCGACAAGACGCGCTGCTCGTCGATATAGCGGTCGAGATAGCCCGTGGTCACCGCCCAGCCGTCGCCCTGGTTCTCGACATAGGCATGCAGCACGCCGAGTGTGCTGCGCTGATCGCCCTCGACCAGCTCGACGCTGCCGAGCAGCGCCGGCGTATTGGCAAAGCGGGCGACTTCCGTGAGGTAGTGGCCGATCTCGATCTCGGGATTGGTGCCTCCTTCGAGCTGGCGATAGATCTTGGCGACGTACTGGTTGTCGACCAGCGCGGTGCTGTTCGACTGCTCGATCGCGCGGATGCGTCCGGGCTCCTTGATGGTGTAGTCGGCAAACCGGCTGGTCGCCTTGAACTCCAGCCGCAGATTGTTCTCTTCCACCACCAGGTTCTGCGACAGGTTGCGCAGGAACAAGCCGATGAAGATCTGGTCGGTCGCGACGTCGAGCAGCGTACCTTCGCGCGCGCCCTGGCGCACGGCGGCGAGCGCCTTCGGGTTGAAGCGCTCGCGGTCGAAGCGCACCCATTCGATCTGCATCGGCAGCACGTAGCGGGTCGCAACGGCGTCCTGTTGCGCCGCCTCGAAGAACGCGATCCAGGGCCGGTTGTCGCCGATGTCGCAGAACGGCACCGCCGAGGTCAGCGTCGGCTTGATGTGCTTGGGATCGTGCTCGGGATACCAGCGTGTCCGCGACAGGAATCCCGGCAGCACATCGTGCTCGAACACGCCGCGCTCGCGCGCCAGCGACACCCAGGTCGAGTTGACCGGCACCACCAGCGTTTCGAATTCCGGCACCGCGCGCGGCGTCACCGGCTCGGACTTGTCGCGCTCCATGAGATGGAACCAGTAGAAGCCGTACGGCCCCAGCGTGATCATGTAGGGCAGCTCGCCGATCGGCGGGAAGCGGGTGCGGCCGAGCATCTCCTGCGGGATGCGGTCCTTCCACGGCGACAGGTCGAGCTCGGTCGCCTGCGCCGCCCGCGAGAGGTTGGCAACGCAGAGGATCACCTCGTCGTGGTACTGCCGGACATAGGCCAGCACGGCGCGGTTGGCCGGGCGGATGAAGGTCATGGTGCCGCGGCCGAAGGCGAGCGTCGACTTGCGCACCGAGATCAGCCGCTTGGTGGCGCTGAGCAGCGAGGACAGGCTGCGCGATTGCGCCTCCACGTTCACCGATTCATAGCCGTAGACCGGATCCATGATCAGCGGCGCGTAGAGACGGGCCGGGTCGCAGCGCGAGAAGCCGCCGTTGCGGTCCGGGCTCCACTGCATCGGCGTGCGCACGCCGTTGCGGTCGCCGAGATAGATGTTGTCGCCCATCCCGATCTCGTCGCCGTAATAGATGATCGGCGTACCGGGGAACGACAGCAAGAGCGAGTTCATCAGCTCGATCTTGCGGCGGTCGTTGTCCATCAGCGGCGCGAGGCGCCGGCGGATGCCGACATTGATGCGGGCGCGCGGGTCGTTGGCGTAGGTGGTCCAGAGATAGTCGCGCTCGACGTCGGTGACCATTTCCAGCGTCAGCTCGTCGTGGTTGCGCAGGAACAGCGCCCATTGGCAGCTTGCCGGAATGTCCGGCGTCTGGCGCAGGATGTCGGTGATCGGGAAGCGGTCCTCCTGCGCGATCGCCATGTAGATGCGCGGCATCAGCGGGAAGTGGTAGGCCATGTGGCACTCGTCGCCACGGCCGAAATATTCCTGCACGTCCTCCGGCCATTGATTGGCCTCGGCCAGCAGCAGCTTGCCCTTGGAGTAGGAATCCAGCTCCTGGCGCAGACGCTTGATGATCGCATGCGTCTCGGGGAGGTTCTCGTTCGAAGTGCCCTCGCGCTCGCAGAGATAGGGAATGGCATCCAGCCGGAAGCCGTCGACGCCGGCGTCCAGCCAGCGCTTCATCACCTGGATGAGGGCGCTGACCACGCGCGGATTGTCGAAATTGAGGTCCGGCTGGTGCGAGAAGAAGCGGTGCCAGTAGAAGGCGCCGGCCTCGTGATCCCAGGTCCAGTTCGACTTTTCCGTGTCGGTGAAGATGATGCGCGTGCCCTGGTATTTCTGGTCGGTGTCACTCCAGACGTACCAGTTGCGGGCGCTCGAGCCCGGATGGCTGCGGCGCGCACGCTTGAACCATTTGTGCTGGTCCGAGGTGTGGTTGACGACAAGCTCGGTGATGACGCGCAAGCCGCGCTTCTGCGCCTCCTGGATGAAGCGCTTGAAGTCCTTCATCGTCCCGAAATCGGGATTGACCGAGCCGTAGTCCGCGATGTCGTAGCCGTCGTCGCGCCCGGGCGAGGGATAGAACGGCAGCAGCCACAGCGCGGTGACGCCGAGCTCCTGGAGATAGGGCAGCTTCTCGGTCAGGCCGGCGAAGTCCCCGATGCCGTCATTGTTGCTGTCCGCAAACGCCTTGACGTGCAGCTGGTAGATGATGGCGTCCTTGTACCAGAGCTCATCCACGACCTCGGCAGCCTCAATCTTCTTGGTATCGACGGAAGACAGAACATTCATGGCGTTAAGCCTTTACGCCAGGCAGCGGAACAGCAGCGCCGGATCGCGGTCGGGATCGATACGCAACCTGATCCCGCCCCATTCGATGCGGGACTGTTCGCCGGTGAGGAGATTTTCGAGTGCGGTGACGTGGCGGCGCTGGCCGCCGGCGTCGATGGTGAGGTCGCCGAGCGGCAACCAGAATTCGCGCGCATCGCGCGTGAGGGCGATGGCGGCGACGACGGCGTTGGCCGGATCGGTCGCCTCTTTCACGAAGCTGATCGTCTCGCCGTCCTCGATGCCGAGAAACCGCAAATTCGCCGTCTGCTGGAGTGCCGCATTGTCGTTGCGGATGCGGTTGAGAGCGGCGATGTAGGGCTTGATGTTGCCCGGCTTGTCCCAGTCGCGCTGCTTGATCTGGTACTTCTCGGAATCGAGATATTCCTCGCGGCCGGGGATGGCTTCGTGTTCGAGCAATTCGAAGCCGCTATAGATCCCGTAATTGCCCGACAGCGTCGCGGCCAGCGCGAGCCGCGACTTGAAGGCCCAGGCTTCGCCGCTCTGGAGATGAAAGGGCAACAGGTCCGGCGTGTTCACGAACAGGTTCGGGCGATAGAAGTCGCGCTCGGGATAACGCGTCAGCTCGCCGAGATATTGCTCCACCTCCCACTTCGACGTGCGCCAGGGAAAATAGGTGAAGGACTGCGCGAAGCCGAGCTTGGCGAGGCCCTTCATCAGCTTCGGCCGTGCAAACGTCTTCGAGAACAGGATCACCTCGGGATGCCGGCGGCGGATGTCGCGGATCAGCCACTCCCAGAACGGAAGCGGCGCGGTATCGTGATTGTCGATGGCGAAGATGGTGACACCATGGTCGATCCAGAACAACATCGCGTCGCGGAACGCATTCCACAGCCCGGCCCGGTCGACGGAGGCGAAATCGGGGATGACGATGTCCGAATAGGGGCCATCAGCCGTCCGCACCGAGCGGTCCGGCCGCCATTTGAACCATTCCGGATGCTGCGTCAGCCAGGGATGGTCCGGCGAGCATTGCACGGCGAAATCGAGCGCGAGCTCGAGGCCGTATTCCAGGCAGGTCGCAACCAGCGCGCGGAAATCCTCGATGGTGCCGAGCTCGGGATGCAGTGCATCGTGTCCGCCCTCGGCGGTGCCGATCGCATAGGGCGAGCCGGGTTCGCCTGCGGTCGCCACCGGCGCATTGTTGCGGCCCTTGCGCCTGTTATGCCCGATCGGGTGGACCGGCGTGAAGTAGAGCACGTCGAAGCCCATCGCGGCGATATCGGGCACGCGCGCGATGCAGTCGCGCAGCGTGCCGTGCCGGCCGGGGATCCGGCCCTGGCTGCGCGGCATCATCTGATACCAGGCGCCAAAGCGCGCCTTGTCGCGGTCGGCGATCAGCGGGAAGAGCGGCGAGCGCGTGAGGTCGGGCCGCGACTGGCTCTCGGCCATGGCGCTGCCGAGCTCGGTTGAGAGCAGCGGGGTGACATCGCCGGTCTGAAGATAGTCCTCGCATTGTCTGACGATCACCGCCGCGGCGTCCTGCCGCGCGCCATGCGCCTTGGTCAGGAGCCCGGCGCCCTCGATGGCGTCGAGGCTGACATCGGCGCCGGACAGCCGCTTGCGCGCGACCGCGTGAGACCAGGTCGCGAACTCGTCGGTCCAGGCCTCGATCGCGTAGAGATATTGGCCGGGCTCGACGGGCGTGAACGCGCCGGACCAACGGTCATTGCCGTGATGGATCATCGGCTCGCTCCGCCATTCCCGGTCCTGCTCGCGTCGCCAGATCAGCGCGGCGCCGACCACGGCCTCGCCGTCGCGGTAGATGTCGGCCCACACCTCGACGCACTCGCCCGCGATCCGCTTCACGGCGAAACGGCCGCCGTCGATCAAGGGATAGACGTCTTCGATGAGGAAAGCGCTGCCGGCTGCGGCACTTTCGACAGTTTGAATTGTCTTGTTCACGGTGATGCCATTGACAAGAAAGCAGGGCCCGTTTCCCTTGTCGGGAACCTACGCTTGATACCTATATAGAAAGCCGCTTGTGTGTCATTAGTTCCGCCTGGGAACGGCAGGCCCGTTTTTGAGTTACCCCTGACTAACGTCTTCCGCCACCTCGTTAAAATCCCTGCCCCCGGCCACACAATGGCCTGCAAGCTGCGTGCCGAATGGATCTTTTAGCTCAAGCCCAGATCAAGGGTGTTCAGTCCGAATTCGTGGACGCCCTCGGAAAGCTGCGGGTCACCGATCCCGTGGCCCTCAAATCCATCCTCGACGCCCTGCCGGAGAAGCGGGTTTATCGCTTCGTCAGCGGGCCCGTGGTGGTTCGCGCCCTGGGACATCCGCGGACGGAATTGGCGGCCACCGGCGCGCCGCCGCTGCAATGGAAAATCGCCGGCAACGGCAACGTGATCGCGCAAGGCGAGACGCGCGAGCCTGTCATCGCCTGGCCCGCCGGCCTGCCGCTCGGCTACCACCGCTTGACGCTGACCGATGCCGAAGGCGTGACCGAAGAGGTGCCGATGATCGTGGCGCCCGAGCGCGCCTTCGGCGGCGATTTCGACCGCGGCTGGCTGCTCGCCGTGCAGCTCTACGGCGTCCGCTCGGAGCGCAACTGGGGCATCGGCGATTTCACCGACCTTGCCGATCTCGTCCGGCTCGCAAAACAGCTCGGGGCCGACGGCGTCGGCCTCAATCCGCTGCACGTGTTGTTCGACGACCACCCGGCCGATTGCAGCCCCTATTCGCCGAACAGCCGACTGTTTCTCAATCCGCTCTACATCGACGTCGAGGCGATCCCGGAATTTTCCGCGGACCTCGTCCCCGATGCGGCCGCGACCGCCGCGCGGCTGCGCGAAGGCGACCGTGTCCCCTATGCCGACATGGCGGCGCTGAAATGGCTGGCCTTGCGCGCTGCCTTTAACAGCTTCGTGCGGAGCGCGAGCGGCGTCCGCCGCAATCAGTTCGACGCCTTCCGCGCGGACCGCGCGCCGCTGCTGTCCCGCTTCGCCTGCTTCGAGGTGCTGCGGCATCGCTTCACCGGGCCGTGGTGGGAATGGCCCCCCGAGTGGCGGCAGCCCGACGAGACAAAATGCGCCCAGCTGCGCAACGGCCCTGACAAGCGCGAGGTCGAGTTCGTCGAATTCGTGCAATGGACCGCCGATAGCCAGTTGCATGCGGCCAAAGAGCTGGCCGGCCAGCTCGGCATGCGGGTCGGGCTTTATCTCGACGTTGCCGTTGGCGTGCAGTCCAACGGCTTCGATGCCTGGAACGAGCAGACGGCGATCTCGCGCCATCTCGCCGTCGGCGCGCCGCCCGACGTGCTCAACACGGTCGGCCAGGACTGGGGTCTTGCCGGCTTCAACGCCGGCGGCCTGGAGGCGCAATCCTTCGTGCCGTTCGCCGACATGCTGGCCGCCTCGATGCGCCATGCCGGCGCCATCCGGATCGATCACGTGCTCGGGCTGAAGCGGCTCTATCTCGTGCCGCGCGGCTTCAAGCCCGACAACGGCGCCTATGTGCAGATGCCGTTCGAGGCGCTGCTGGGCGCCGTGGCGCGCGAGAGCGCGGCCCATAAGTGCATCGTGATCGGCGAAGACCTCGGCACGGTGCCGGAAGGTTTTCGCGAGACCATGCAGGATTTCGGCATCTGGTCCTACCTCGTCATGATGTTCGAGCGCGACGATGCCGGCCACTTCCGCAACATCGACTATTACCGGCCGAACGCGCTGGTGACGCTGAACACGCACGACCTCTGCACCTATGCGGGTTGGCGCTCCTTCAGCGATCTCAAGATGAAGCTGTCGCTCGGGCTCGATCCCGGCGAGGACGACAAGGCCCGCTGGCATGCGCTCGGCATGCTCGATGAGATCCTGCGCCAGAACGGCATCAACGCCAACGATCTCTATTCGGTGCTCGCCTTCCTGTCGCGCACGCCCTCGCGGCTGCTCGCGGTGTCGCTGGAGGATCTGCTCGGCGTGATCGACCAGCCCAACATTCCCGGCACGATCGACGAGCATCCGAACTGGCGGCAGCGCCTGCCTGTCACGCTCGACAAGATCGCCTCGAAGGTCGATCTCACGGCCTTGAGAGCGGCGACGCGGGAACGTTCGTTGCTCGGCGGGAGTTAATCCGCCGGGGTTTTTAGGCTCGCACGACATTGTCTCAGAGGATCGAGGACTATGCGCTGATCGGCGACTGCGAGACCGCGGCGCTGGTCGGGCGCAACGGCTCGATCGACTGGTTGTGCTGGCCCGCCTTCGATTCCGACGCCTGCTTTGCCGCAATCCTCGGCACGCGCAAGAACGGCCGCTGGCAGATCGCGCCGGCCGGGGACGTCACCACGACGTCACGCCGCTATCTCGGCGATACCCTCATCCTCGAAACGCAGTTTGAGACGAGGAGCGGCATTGTCGCCTTGATCGACTTCATGCCGCCGCGCGGCAAGGCGTCCGACGTCGTGCGGCTGGTGCGCGGCGTCAGCGGCACGGTGAAGCTGCGGATGGAGCTCGTGATCCGCTTCGGTTTCGGCGTCGATATTCCCTGGGTACGCCGCTGCAGGGACGGTTCGCTGCTGGCGGTCGCCGGCCAGGACATGACCGTGCTGCGCACGCCGGTCGGGACCCGCGGCGAGGACCTGACGACGGTTGCCGAATTCGAGGTGAAGGCCGGCGAGACCGTGCCGTTCGTGCTGACCTATGGCCCCTCGCACCTCGATCCGCCCGAGCCGATCGACCCGGAGATCGCGCTCCAGGAGACCGAAAGATTCTGGAAGGACTGGTGCAGCCGCTGCACGCGGGACGGCGAGTATCACGATCTCATCATGCGCTCACTGATCACGCTGAAGGCGCTGACCTTCGGCCCGACCGGCGGCATCGTCGCGGCGCCCACGACCTCGCTGCCCGAGAAGCTCGGCGGCAGCAGGAACTGGGACTACCGCTTCTGCTGGCTGCGCGATGCCACCTTCACGCTGCTGGCGCTGATGAACTCGGGTTATACCGAGGAGGCCTTGGCCTGGCACAATTGGCTCTTGCGCGCCGCCGCCGGCTCGCCGGCGAACATGCAGATCATGTACGGCATCTGGGGCCAGCGGCGCCTGCTGGAATGGGAGGCGGGCTGGCTCGACGGTTATGAGGGCGCCCAGCCGGTCCGCGTCGGCAATGCCGCGCATGCACAGCTGCAGCTCGACGTCTATGGCGAACTGATCGACGCCTTCCACCAGACGCGCATGGCCAGGCTCAAGCTCAATGACGAAGCGACCTGGGCGCTGGAATGCGCGGTGCTCAATCATCTCGCCGAGGTCTGGGACCAGCCCGACCACGGCATCTGGGAGCGGCGCGGCGAGCCGAAGCACTACGTCTTCTCCAAGGTGATGACCTGGGTCGCCTTCGACCGCGGCATCAAGAGCGCCGAGACCTTTGGCTTCAGGGCGCCGCTGCTGCACTGGCGCGCGCTGCGCGAGGCCATTCACCGCGACGTCTGCAACAATGGCTTCGACGCGGAGGAAAATGCCTTCGTCGAGTCCTACGGCTCAAAGCTGCTCGACGCCAGCGTGCTGCTGGTGCCGGCGGTCGGCTTCCTGCCGGCGGAGGACCCGCGCATCCGCGGCACCATCGCAGCCGTCGAAAAGCACCTGATGTGCGACGGCTTCGTGCTGCGGCACGATCCGCGCGAAGTGTCCGAGGAAAAGCAGCCGACCGAGGGCGCGTTCCTGGCCTGCACCCTCTGGCTCGCCGATGCCTATGTGCTGTCGGGCGATCTCGACACGGCGCAGGTGCTGTTCGACCGCGTGGCCGCCCTTGCCAACGACGTCGGGCTATTGGCCGAGGAATACGATTCCGTGGCGGGCCGCCAGACCGGCAACTTCCCGCAGGCGCTGACCCACATCGCGCTGGTCAACACCGCGCATAATCTATCGGCGGCAAGGCAGGAGAGCGAGAAGCCCGCGATGCAGCGGTCGAAGTAGATCGGCGCGGCAGGTTCTTCACCTCTCCCCGCTGGGGAGAGGTGGGTACCCAGCGGCAGGCGATAGTTGAGGCCATCAAGCCCTAGCCGACCCCGTTCCGCTTCAAGATCATCTCCATCGCCTCGGCAAAGCCGTCCTGCTCGTTGGTGGCGGTGACGTGGGTGGCCTGGTCCTTGACGTCGTCGGTGGCGTTGCCCATGGCGATCGAGGTGCCGCTGACGCGGAACATCGCGAGGTCGTTCTGCATGTCGCCGATGGTCGCGACCGCGTCGGTCGAGATGTCGAGGCGCTTGGCCATCGCCTCGACGAAGGTGCCCTTGTCGAAGCCGGGCGGGGTGATGTCGAGATAATAGGTCTGCGAGCGCACCGCGGTCGCCTCGCTGCCGAGCGCCTCCTGCATCGCCTTCTCGCAAGCGGCGAGTCCGGCGGCGTCGGCGCTGGCGCCGACGATCTTGCAGGCGCTCGCAAGGTACGGCGAGAAATCCGTCACGATGGTCGGATCGGAGCGGATGGTGTGCTGCTCATGGGCAACGTATTTACCGCCAGGGTTGTCGATCAGCCATTTGTCGGTGGTGAACAGCCAGATGTCGGCGCGGAACTCCCGGAGGATCTGCAAGGACCGCTCGACCGCGCCTGCGGGGATGAGGTGCTGTTCGACCGGCTTCATCTCGGGATCGACGATCGAGGAGCCGTTGAACGGGCCGACCGGCAGCCACAGCGCCAGCGGCTCGATCAGGAAGCGCATGCCGATGGCGGGGCGGCTGGAGGTGATGGTGAAGCCGATGCCGGCCTGGTGCAGCCGCTGCACCGCGGACCTCGCACGTTCCGTCAGCGTCTTGTCCTTGGTCAGCAGCGTGCCGTCGACGTCGGAGACCACGAGTGAGATTGGCGTCATGGCAGAACCTTGGGTATTGCGCCGCCCAGTTTCAATTGCCGCACGACGCCGTCCACGATCGCCTCGACGGTTTCGTCGATCGAGACGGTGACGACGTGCTCGCTCGCCTCCGGGGCTTCCAGCGTGTTGAACTGGCTCGTCAGCAGCCCTGGCGGCATGAAGTGGCCCTTGCGGTGCGCGAGGCGTTCGGCGATCAGCTCCTTCGTGCCCTTCAGGAAGACGAAGCGGACGTCGTCGCGCCCCCGCAGCAGTACGTCACGATAGGTGTGCTTCAGCGCCGAGCAGGCGATGATGACGTGCTTGCCGCTCTTGCAGACCCGTTCGATCTCGTCGGCGATGGCGTTGAGCCAGGGCCAGCGGTCCTCGTCGGTGAGGGGATGGCCGGCCTTCATCTTCTCGACATTGCTGGCGGGATGAAAGCTGTCGCCGTCCTCGAAGCGCCAGCCGAGCCGCTCGCCCAGCGCCTCCGCAACCGTGCTCTTGCCCGAACCCGACACGCCCATCACGATCAACGCACAAGGTGCTTCAACGCGGCCCACGAATTTCCTCCGGAAGCGCGGCCTGGTCGACCAGCCAGACGGTCTCACCATTCGAGCGCGCGCGTACAGCCGGCAGAGTCTCGCCATTGAGGAGGCGCGTCAAGATCGGCTGCTTGTCATGTCCCGCAATCTCGAACAGCATTTCGCGGCAGGACGCAAGGACGGGCAGGGTGAGGGAGACCCGCGGCACGAAGGGGGCCACATTGGCCTTGGGCACCCCGACGACCCAACGCTTGCTCTCCTCGATCTCGGGATAGCCGGGAAACAGCGAGGCGGTGTGGCCGTCCGGGCCGGCGCCCATCAAGACCAGGTCGAACAGTGGCCGGGCCGGATCGAGGCTTTCCGAACCGTAGAAGGCCTGCAGCTCGCGCGCATAGGCGGCGGCGCCTTGATCCGGGTTCTCAGTCGCGGTCGGGATCGGGTGGACATGGCCGGAGGGCGCATTGCGGTCGAGAAAGGTCGCGCGCGCGACCGCCATGTTGTTGAGGGGATCGTTCTCAGCCACGAAGCGCTCGTCGCCGATGAACCAGTGCACGCGATCCCACGGGATTTTTCCACGCCAGGAATCGCCGCCGAGCAGTTGATAGAGCTTTTTCGGGCTCGAGCCGCCGGTCAGGCAGATCGCGATACGCCCCGGATTGGCGCCAATCCGCGCCATCACCCGTTCCGCCGCGGCCTGCGCAAGGGCCTCGGCGTCGGCCGCGACAATCAGCTTCGGCTTGCCGGCCGCCGCCATCACGAAAACTTCCGCCAGCTTCGTCCGTCGCGCCGGAGCAGCTCGTCCGCGCAGGCGGGGCCGTCGCTGCCGGCTTCATAGGTCTCGATGCCGTTGGTGCCCTCGCTCTTCCAGGCGTCCAGGAACGGCTGCACCGCCTGCCATCCGGCCTCGATGCCGTCGGCGCGCTGGAACAGTATGTTGTCGCCGATCATGCAGTCGTAGATCAGCGTCTCGTAGCCGGTCGAGGGATCGACGCGGAAATAGTCGCCATAGCGGAACTTCATCTCGACGCCGTCGATGGTGATGCTCGGGCCCGGAATCTTGGCGTTGAACTGAAGCTCGATGGTCTCGGTCGGCGCGATGCCGATGGTAAGGAAGTTCTGCGACAGGCGGTCGACGTCCGTGCCCGAAAACATCGACAGCGGCGCCTGCTTGAACTTGATCGCGACTTCGGTGCGCTTGTGACCCAGCGCCTTGCCGGTGCGCAAGTAGAAGGGGACGCCGGCCCAGCGCCAATTGTCGATCATCAGCTTGAGCGCGACAAAGGTCTCGGTGGTGCTGCCGGGCTTGACGTCCTCGGTCTTGCGATAGTCCGTGATCTCCTCGTCGCCGATGCGGCCGGCGAGATATTGCGCGCGCACTGAATTCTTCAGCGCCTCTTCCCGGCTGGGCTGCTGGATCGAGGTGAGCACGTCGGCCTTCTCGGAGCGCACGGAATGCGCGTCGAAGCGGGCGGGGGGCTCCATCGCGACCAGCGACATCAGCTGGAACAGATGGTTCGGTACCATGTCGCGCAGCGCGCCGGTGGCGTCGTAGAAGCCGCCGCGATGGCCGACGCCGAGCTTCTCTTCCACCGTGATCTGGATGTGGTCGATGTGGTTGCGATTCCAGATCGGCTCGAACATGCCGTTGGCAAAGCGCAGCACCAAAATGTTCTGCACCGTCTCCTTGCCGAGATAGTGATCGATCCGGTAGATCTGGTGCTCGTCCATGATCTTCAGGAGCTCGGCGTTCAGCGCGCGTGCCGAGGCGAGATCGGTGCCGAACGGCTTTTCGATCACGAGGCGTCGCCAGGCGCCGTTCTCCTCCATCATGCCGGTGCGGCCGAGCTCGCGCGCGGTCGGCGCGAACGCGGCGGGCGGCGTTGCCAGATAGAACAGCCGGTTGCCGCCGGTGTCCTGCGCGCATTCCAGCGAATCCAGATGCTCGCGCAAGCGGTCGAAGGACGGCGAGTCCTTCGGGTCGGCCTCGACGAAGGTCAGGCATTGCAGCAGCTTCTGGGCGATATCGTCGTCCACGGGTCGCGTCGCGAACTGGCGCAGGCCCTTCAACAGGCTGCTGCGCAGCTCGTCATCCGATTGGCCCTTGCGGGCCACGCCGACGACACAGAACTTTTCCGGTAACAGGTGCTCGGCCGCGAGATTGTAGAGCGAGGGCATCACAAGGCGATGAGTAAGGTCTCCGGTCACGCCAAAGATGACGAAGGCGCAATTTTCCGGCTTGCGCTTGGCTTGCGGGTCTTTTGTCACGAATGATCGGCCTTCGCTCTGTTACTTGATACTTCGCCTTTTATTTGGGCTTCGAAGCGCCCGGCTGCTTCGGCTCCTTGTGGCCGCCGAAACCCGCGCGCATCGCGGAGAGAATTTTTTCGGCGAAGGTGTGTTCCTTGCGGGAACGGAAACGTGTGTAGAGCGCCGCGGTCAGAACTTCGGCCGGCACCGCTTCGTCGATCGCCGCATTCACGGTCCAGCGGCCTTCGCCGGAATCTTCGACGAAGCCGGAATATTCCGCCAATGCCGGGCTGTCGGCGAGCGCCGTCGAGGTGAGATCGAGCAGCCAGGACGGGATCACGCTGCCGCGCCGCCAGACTTCTGCGATGTCGGCGAGATCGAAATCGTAGCGATGGTCCGCCGGCAAGGCATCGATGTTGGCGTTCTTGAGGATGTCGAACCCTTCGGCATAGGCCTGCATCAGGCCGTATTCGATGCCGTTGTGGATCATCTTGACGAAGTGGCCGGCGCCGACGGGGCCGGCGTGGATATAGCCCTGCTCGATGCGGGGATCGCGCCCCTCACGTCCTTCCGTGCGCGGAATGTCGCCGGCGCCGGGCGCGAGCGCGGCGAAGATCGGATCGAGCCGGTCGACCACCTGTTTCTCGCCGCCGATCATCATGCAATAGCCGCGGTCGAGACCCCAGACGCCGCCGGAGGTGCCAACGTCGACATAGTGGATGCCGCGTGCCTTCAGCGCCTTGCCGCGGCGGACGTCGTCCTGCCAGAAGGTGTTGCCGCCGTCGATGATGACGTCGCCTTCCTGCATCACGCCCGCGATCGTGTCGATCGTCGTCTCGGTGATGCGCCCCGCAGGCAGCATCACCCAGGCCGTTCGCGGCCGCTCCAGCTTTGCGACGAACTCCTCCAGCGTCGCCGAGCCTACCGCGCCGTCTGCGGCAAGGCCGGCGACGGCCTTGGCGTCCTTGTCATAGACCACGGTCGAATGGCCGTGGCGCATCAGCCGGCGAACGATGTTGCCGCCCATCCGGCCGAGGCCGATCATGCCGAGTTGCATCTGAGAGATTCCCTTAATTCAGCGCGTCGTTAAGCGCCGCGTTGAGCGCCGCGAGACCCTTCTTGAGTCCGCCCTTCAGGTGGACGCGCAATGCGCGCCGCCCGCGCTCGGTGAGCACATCGAAATCGCCGCGCGCCTGCGCCGCCTTGATCACGCCGAAGCTGGCCTTCTGGCCCGGCACGGCCAGGTCCTTGGCGTCGTCAGCGGTGATCTGGAGGAACACGCCGCTGTCGGGCCCGCCCTTGTAGGCCTGTCCCGTCGAGTGCAGGAAGCGCGGTCCGAACTCGGCGCAGGTCGCGACATGGCGCTTCTCGCGCACCTCGAGCCGCATCGCCTGAAGCGCGTCGATGGTGGCCTTGTCGCGCGCGATGTAGCCAAGCAGGGCGACATAATCGCCATGGCCCGAGCGCGAGAGATGCGCCTTCAGCCAGGAAGTGAGGTCGCCGTTGGCGCCGGCGGCGCGCAGTGCCGTGGCGTTGGCCTCGTCGGTATAGAGATCGGCCTCGTCGGTGCTGACCACCGGCTGCTCCGCCGGCAGCGCGCCGGTCTTCTCGAACGACGCGGTGAGCTCGCGGGTCTTGATCTTGGCCGCTTCCACGTCCGGCTGGTCGAACGGGTTGATGCCGAGGATGCTGCCTGCCACCGCCGTCGCCATCTCGAAGCGGAAGAACTCCTGACCGAGATGGTCGATCGACTTCATGACGATGCGCACGACGGGATGGCCGGCCGCTTCGATCGCGGCAAGCTTCGAATCATGGGCGGCGTCCGCCTCGCCCTCGGTGCGGATGTCGATGAAGAAGCGGTCGTTGCCGTAAGCCGCGGCTTCGCCCAGCGGCTCGCCGTCGATCGGGATCAGGCCCTTGCCCTCCTTGCCGGTCGATTCCGCGATCAGCTGCTCGGCCCAGGCGCCGAAATCGGTGATCTTCTTCGACGACAGGATCGTCACCTTGTCGCGGCCTTCGAGGCCGGCGAGGCCCATGGCAAGGCCGAGCTGCACGCCGGGATTCTCGCTTGGCGGCACGTCCGGTCCGCAGGAGCGGGCCATCGCGAGCGCATGCTTGACGAAGGTCTTGACGTCGATGCCCGCGGTCGCCGCCGGCACGAGGCCGAACGGCGAGAGCACCGAATAGCGGCCGCCGATCGAGGGCTCGCCGTGGAAGATACGGGCGTAGTTCAGCGTCTTGGCCGACTTCTCCAGCGACGAGCCGGGATCGGTCACCGCGATGAAGCGGTGGCCGGTCTTCACCTTGGGGCCGACCGCCTGCGCGACGCGGTCGTGGAAATAGTCCTTCATCGCGTTCGGCTCGGTGGTGCCGCCGGACTTACTGGACACAATGAACACGGTGTTGGCGATGTCGATCTTCGCTTCCATCGCCCGCACCTGGGCGGGATCCGTGGAATCGAGCACATGCAGCTTCGGAAAGCCTGACTTTCGCGCAAAGGTCTCGGCCAGCACCTCGGGTCCGAGGCTCGATCCGCCCATGCCGAGCACGACGGCATCGGAGAATTTCTGGCCCTTCACGCGGCTCGCATAGTCCTCGTAGTCGGCGACGTCCGCCTTGGCGGCGCTGTCGAGCCAGCCGAGCCATTTGTCCTCGTCGGCCCCGGTCCAGACCGATTTGTCACGCTGCCACAGCCTGCGGATCTTGGCCGACGCGCGCCATTCCTCGGTGCTCTTCGCCACCGCCTTGCCGAGCCCGTCGCCGAGCGACAACTGCTGGCGGTCGAGCGCGGGCCCGAGCACGGTTGCGCGCTTGTGCGCAACGGCGCCGTAGAGCTTGTCGGCGGCGTCGGCGAACAGCTTGACGCCGTCCTTGACCAGCTCTTCGGTGATCGCGTCGAGCGAGACGCCGGAGCGCTCCAGCTCTTCCAGCACGCGCCTTGCGTCGTCGATGTTCTCTTCCAGGCTGTCGCGCGGCTTGCCGTGGTCGCGGAACGCATCCAGCGTCGCCGGCGGCACGGTATTGATGGTGTCGGGGCCGATCAGCTCCTCGACATAGAGGACGTCGCTGTAATCCTTGTTCTTGGTGCCGGTCGAGGCCCACAGCATGCGCTGCGGCTTGGCGCCCTTGGCGGCGAGCCTCTCCCAGCGGGAACCGGAGAACAGGCGCTTGTAATCCTGGTAGGCGACCTTGGCGTTGGCGATGGCGACCTTGCCCTTCAGCGCGGCCAGCCGTTCCTTCTCGCTGGGGTCGTTGGCGCGCGCGATCTTCTCGTCGAGCTGCTTGTCGACCACCGAGTCGATCCGGCTGACGAAGAAGCTCGCGACGCTCGCGACATGCGACGGATCGCCGCCGCCTGCGACGTATTTCTCGAGGCCGGCGAGATAGGCCTCCGCGACCTGGAGGTAGACGTCCCTGGAGAACAGCAGCGTGATGTTGATGCTGATGCCCTCGCCGATGAGCGTCTCGATCGCCGGCAGGCCTTCCGGCGTCGCCGGCACCTTCACCATCAGGTTCTTGCGGTTGACGTCCTTCCAGAGCCGCCGTGCCTCGGCGACCGTCCCGGCGGTGTCCATCGCAAGATAGGGCGAGACCTCCAGGCTGACATAGCCGTCGCCCCCCTTGAGGCGGTCATAGACCGGGCGGAGCACGTCGGCGGCGTTCTGGATGTCCTCGACCGCGACGGCTTCGAACAGGTCGGCCACGCTCCGGTCGCCGCGCTTCAGCGCCTTGCCGATCGGGGCGTCGTACTCGTCCGAACTGCCGATCGCCTTCTCGAAGATCGACGGATTGGAGGTGACGCCCTTGACGCCGTCGGTGTCGATCAGCCGCTTGAGGTCGCCCTTGGCGATGAAGCCACGGGCCAGGAAGTCCAGCCAGACGGCTTGTCCGTGCTTTTCCAGTTCTTTGACGGGATTCATGATACTTATTTATCTCCAAGCCTGCGGGCGAGGGGTTTCCGCGCCGGTCCTGACGCGCTATCCTCTAGCTTACATGCTCCCGGGAGGGAACCAATCAAGGGAATAGGCGTCATACCCTCCAGTGTAACTCCGTCGCGATCATGGCGATCCAGGCGGTTGTGGTCGTGTTGCGTAAAAAGTCGCTGACCGGGGAGGTTCGGTCGAGGTCTCGTTGCGTAACGTCTGCCGGCCGCTGCACAGAGTGCATCGGCGGATTCCGATCCGCCTGATGCTTCATCGCCCGGTCGCGAATGGCCATGCTGGGGGAAGGCATGCACGCACATCCTGACGGCCCACCGCTCGCCGTCACCGACGGATCGCAATCAGTCGTGCCGGCCGTAGGTATCGACGCGGCCCACGATCTCGAAATCAACCCATGCACGACGTATCTGCGGCTGCTGGTCGCGGCGGGCTTTGCGATGACCCTGCTCAGCGCCGGCCTTGCCGTCGACTGGTGGGACGGCCTCGGCGACTACGACACGACGGTCGGCTATGCCGGCGTCGCGGTGTTCGGCCTGGTCACCAGCCGGCTGATCTGGATGCTCCCCGCCGAACGCGGGCCGGTGGTGATCGTCACCCCCTATGGCATCCGCGATCTCCGCATCGGCAATGAATTTCTGCTGTGGGAGTCGATTGCGGAGGTTTCGACCGAGGAGCGGCGCGGCCGCAAGGCGATCGTGCTGACGCCGACGCCGGGCTTGCAGCGGCAGCTCTCCTGTATCCGCGCCAACATCCAGTCGACGTCGCGCGGCGTGCAGGACGATCGCATCATCATACGCCCCGACGGACTGGCGACCGATTTTGACACATTGCTGCGCGCCTGCCGCGACTGTCATGCCGCCAGCGATTCACGCACCGCATTGCGGCGGGACCGCGATCAAGGCGCGGAAGGCTCGGGTTCGGTCTCACAAGGCTTGGCCGCACAAGCGTCATAAAGCTGCCGCCGGCTGACGGCTATGCTGCACCGCCGGATAGGCTGATCCCCGGTAACGCCCGGATGTTGCGGCCGAGTGACATTTGCTGGAAATGAGCGAAGATATACATAGATTCGCATAAATAACAGGCAGGTGCCTGTTCGTAACTCACCTGGTTGCCTACGTTGTGCGTTGCGTCGAGTCGGCCCCCGGGTGTCCAATGATCGTCATGTGCTCACGCTGATTCGAAACGGCCTGAGGAACGGTCCGGTAACTGCTTTCGTTTCAGCTTGTAGCGGAACTCACGCGGAGAGGGATCATGTACAACGATTCTCTATTCAACGCTTTCGCTCGGTCGTTCGAGGCGAGAAGCCAGCACGACATGTCGATGGCGGAATATCTGGAATCGTGTCGAAGCGATCCCATGAAATACGCGAACGCGGCCGAACGACTGCTAGCAGCGATCGGTGAACCCCAGACGATTGACACGGCCAAGGACCCACGCCTTGGCCGTATTTTTTTGAACCGCACCATCCGTACCTATCCGGCCTTCGCCGGCTTCTACGGCATGGAAGAAACCATCGAGCGCATCGTTGGTTTCTTCCGGCACGCGGCGCAGGGCCTGGAGGAGCGCAAGCAGATCCTCTATCTGCTCGGCCCCGTCGGCGGCGGCAAATCCTCGCTCGCCGAGCGGCTGAAGTCGCTGATGGAAGTGCATCCGATCTACGTGCTCAAGGCCGGCGACGAACTCTCGCCCGTGTTCGAGAGCCCGCTCAGCCTGTTCGATCCCGATCAGCTCGGGCCGATGCTGGAGGAGAAATACGGCATTCCGCGCCGGCGCCTCACCGGATTGATGAGCCCGTGGTGCTACAAGCGGCTTGAGGCCTTCGGCGGCGACATTTCCCAGTTCCGCGTCGCCAAGATCCAGCCGTCGCGGCTGCGCCAGATCGCGATTGCCAAGACCGAGCCCGGTGACGAGAACAACCAGGATATCTCCTCGCTGGTCGGCAAGGTCGACATCCGCAAGCTCGAGACCTACGCGCAGAACGACCCCGACGCCTACAGCTATTCCGGCGGTCTCAACCGCGCCAATCAGGGTATCCTCGAATTTGTCGAGATGTTCAAGGCGCCGATCAAGATGCTGCACCCGCTGCTCACGGCGACGCAGGAAGGCAACTACATCGGCACCGAGAACATCGGTGCGATCCCGTTCACCGGCATCATCCTCGCGCACTCCAACGAGGCGGAGTGGGCGAGCTTCAAGGCCAACAAGAACAACGAAGCCTTCATCGACCGCATCTGCGTGATCAAGGTGCCCTATGTCCTGCGGGTCACGGAAGAGCAGAAGATCTACGAGAAGCTGATCCAGGGCTCCGAGTTGGCGTCGGCGCCGTGTGCGCCGTCGACGCTGGAGACGATGGCGCGTTTCTCGGTGATGTCGCGCCTGCGCAAGCACGAGAATTCCACCGTGTTTGGCAAGATGCGGGTCTACGACGGCGAGAGCCTGAAGGAATCCGATCCGAAGGCGCGCAGCGTCCAGGAATATCGCGATGCCGCCGGCGTCGACGAGGGCATGGACGGCGTCTCCACGCGCTTTGCCTTCAAGATCCTGGCTGCGACGTTCAACCACGATCCGCAGGAGGTCGCCGCCGACGCCGTGCATCTGATGTACGCGCTGGAGCAGTCGATCAAGCGCGAGCAGCTGCCCGAGGAAGTCGAGAAACGGTACCTCGAATTCATCAAGGCGGACCTCGCGCCGCGCTATGCCGAGTTCATCGGAAACGAGATCCAGAAAGCCTATCTCGAATCCTACTCGGATTACGGCCAGAACCTGTTCGATCGCTACGTCGACTATGCCGATGCCTGGATCGAGGACCAGGACTTCAAGGATCCCGATACGGGACAGCTCCTGGATCGCGAATTGTTGAACCAGGAACTGACCAAAATCGAGAAGCCGGCGGGCATCGCCAACCCCAAGGACTTCCGCAACGAGGTGGTCAAATTCTCGTTACGGTCGCGGGCCCAGAACGGCGGCAAGAATCCGACCTGGACCTCCTACGAGAAGATTCGCGACGTGATCGAAAAGCGGATATTCTCCCAGGTCGAGGACCTGCTTCCGGTCATCTCCTTCGGGTCGAAGAAGGACGGCGAGACGGAGAAGAAGCACGGCGAGTTCGTCGCACGCATGGTGGAGCGCGGCTACACCGAGCGTCAGGTTCGCCGGCTCGTCGAATGGTATATGCGTGTGAAGCAGGCCGGTTGAGGCGGATGGAAAAGTGCCCATTCACATTATTGACAGGCGCCTGAATCCAGGCGGCAAGAGTCTTGAGAACCGCCAGCGGTTCTTGCGTCGGGCCAAATCCCTGGTGCAGGGCGCCGTCAAGAAGACCTCGCAGGAACGCGACATCAAGGACGTCCTGGAGGGTGGTGAGGTCACGATCCCGCTCGACGGGATGCATGAGCCGCGTTTCCGCCGCGAAGGCGGAACGCGCGACATGGTGTTGCCCGGAAACAAGAAGTTCGTCGAGGGCGACTATCTGCAGCGTTCCGGCCAGGGCAGCGCCAAGGATTCCGGTCCCGGCGAAGGCGACAGCGAGGACGCCTTCCGCTTCGTGCTGAGCCGCGACGAATTCGTCGATCTCTTCCTCGACGACCTCGAGCTGCCGGATCTTGCCAAGCGCAAGATCGCGCAGACCGAGAGCGAGGGCATCCAGCGCGCCGGCTACACCACGTCGGGCTCGCCCGCCAACATCTCGGTGAGCCGGACGGTGAAGCTCGCGCTCGCCCGCCGCATCGCGCTCAAGCGTCCCCGCAAGGACGAGATCGAAGAGCTCGAAGCCGCAATCGCCGCATGCACCGACGAGGACGAGCGTGTGGTGCTTCTCGCCGAGCTGGAAAAGCTGATGGCGAAGACGAAGCGGATTCCGTTCATCGATCCGCTCGACATCCGCTACCGCCGCTTCGAGACGGTGCCGAAGCCGGTCGCGCAGGCCGTGATGTTCTGCCTGATGGACGTCTCCGGCTCGATGTCCGAGCACATGAAGGATCTCGCCAAACGCTTCTACATGCTGCTCTACGTGTTCCTGAAGCGCCGCTACAAGCACGTCGAGATCGTCTTCATCCGCCACACCGACCGCGCCGAGGAGGTGGACGAGCAGACCTTCTTCTACGGCCCGGCCTCCGGCGGCACGCTGGTCTCCAGCGCGCTCCAGGCGATGCACGACATCGTGCGCGAGCGCTTCAATCCGTCGGACTGGAACATCTACGCAGCGCAGGCCTCCGACGGCGACAATTCCTATTCCGACGGCGAGCTCACTGGGCTTCTGCTGACCGACAAGATCCTGCCGGTCTGCCAGTTCTTCGCCTATCTCGAGGTCGGCGAGTCCGGCGGCAGCGCCTTCGATCTCTCCGACTCCTCGCTCTGGACCCTCTATGAGCGCCTGCGCAACAGCGGCGCACCGCTCTCGATGCGCAAGGTCAGCGAGCGCAGCGAGATCTTCCCGGTGTTCCACGACCTGTTCCAGCGCCGCGAAACCTCTCAGGAGAAAGCCGCTCCATGACGGAAAGATTGTTCGAAGGCGCGGATTGGGACTTCCACACCTTGCAGCGCATCACCGATGCCTGTGAGGAGGTGGCGAAGAACGATCTCGGGCTCGACGTCTATCCGAACCAGATCGAGGTCATCACCGCCGAGCAGATGCTGGATGCCTACTCGTCGGTCGGCATGCCCCTGTTCTACAAGCACTGGTCCTTCGGCAAGCACTTCGCGTACCACGAGGCCTCCTACCGCAAGGGCCTGATGGGCCTCGCCTATGAGATCGTGATCAACTCCTCGCCCTGCATCTCCTATCTGATGGAGGAGAACACGGCGACGATGCAGACGCTGGTGATCGCGCACGCCGCCTTCGGCCACAATCACTTCTTCAAGAACAACTATCTGTTCAAGCAGTGGACCGACGCCGACGGCATTCTGGACTATCTCGATTTCGCCAAGAACTACGTCATGCAGTGCGAGGAGCGCTACGGCCGCGCCGAGGTCGAGCGTACGCTCGATGCCGCGCACGCGCTGATGTCGCACGGCATCGACCGCTACCCGGGCAAGAAGAAGCTCGACCTGCGCGCCGAGGAGAAGCGGGCAGGGCGTCGCCGCCAGCACGAGGAGGAGGTCTTCAACGACCTCTGGCGCACCGTGCCGGCGGGCAAGAGCAAGAGCCGTTCCGCGCTCAGCGTCGAGCGGCGCCGCAAGCTGCTCGGCCTGCCGCAGGAAAACCTGCTCTACTTCCTGGAAAAGAGCGCGCCGCGGCTGGCGCCCTGGCAGCGCGAATTGCTGCGCATCGTCCGCCACATCGCGCAATATTTCTATCCGCAGAGCCAGACCAAGGTGATGAACGAGGGGACGGCGACCTACGTCCACTATCGCATCATGACCAAGCTGCACCAGCAGGGCCGCATCACCGACGGCAACTTCCTCGAATTCCTGGGATCGCACACCAACGTGGTGTTCCAGCCCGAATTCGACGATCCGCGCTTCTCCGGCTTCAATCCCTACGCGCTCGGCTTCGCCATGATGCAGGACATCGAGCGCATCGTCACCAGCCCGTCGGACGAGGACCGCGAATGGTTCCCTGACATCGCCGGCAAGAACGACGTGATGGGCGTGCTGCGCGACGTCTGGGCCAACTACCGCGACGAGAGCTTCATCGGCCAGTTCCTGAGCCCGAAGCTGATGCGGCAGCTGCGCATGTTTCATCTGCACGACGACCCCGAGGAGCGTGCCGGCATCCGCGTCGATGCCATTCACGACGAGCGCGGCTTCCGCCGCGTCCGGCGCGAGCTGGCGCGGCAGCACGATGTCGGCTACATCGACGCCAATATCGAAGTGGTCGACGTCGATCTCTCCGGCGACCGCCGGCTGATCCTGCATCACCACGTCATCAAGGGCGCACAGCTCAACGAGACCGACGCCAAGCGCGTGCTCCAGCATCTGGCGGACCTCTGGACCTACGACGTCGCGCTGATCGAGGTCGATGCCAACGACAAGGTCCTGCGTGAATATGTCGTGAGCCCGCGCCCGATCCCGGCGGCGGTGGCCTGAGGCGCCGGCAACTTCTGGCGCTTGACGATGAGTCCCTACTAGTGCGCCGACGAAGGTGCGTTCCCTCCCCCCTTGTGGGGGAGGGAACGGAGAGAGCGTTGCCTTGCCCTGGCCAGACTCGATTTGACCTCAGCTCATCACGCTTTCGTCTTCGCTGGCTTCTTCTTCACCTTGGACGCGTTCAGGGCCACGGCTGCGCGGATCAGCGCCTTCAGCGCTTTCTCGTTGATTTTCTCGCCTTCGCGAATATCGATCGCGCGCCGCACATTGCCGTCGAGGCTGGAATTGAACAGGCCGGCCGGGTCATCGAGCGCCGCACCCTTTGCAAAGGTCAGCTTCACGACGGCCTTGTAGGTTTCGCCGGTGCAGATGATGCCGTCGTGCTCCCACACGGGAACGCCGCGCCACTTCCATTCCTCGATCACGTCAGGGTCGGCGTCCTTGATCAGGGCGCGAATCCGCCCGAGCATCTCGCCGCGCCAGTCGCCGAGCTCCTTGATCCTGCCGTCGATCAACTTGGACGCCGACGCTCCGTCCGCGTCCTTCGGGCTGCTTGTCTTCATCGCGGCGGCCTTCTTCATGACCTCGCCTCGCGCTGCATGCCGCTGCGCCGGTCAAGATAGGGCAGCGCAAACAGATACAGCCCGGTCGCGAGCAGCGGGATCAGCGGGACGAGCGCCAGGAAACCGATCCACACGGCCTGGATCTGCATGGTCATCGCGACGATGTTCGCGATGACGGCGATCGTGAAGGCGATGGACAGCCAGCGATGGATTTGTCGAATGTTCAACGAGACCTCCTTTGCAATGGTCGGAATGGATGTACGCCGCCGGCTCAATCCGGTCGCGCCAGCAGCTCGTCCAGCTTGGTGAGAAACTGCTTCCAGCCGGCATGCGCGCCGCCATAGGCCTGCTTCTGCGTCGGGCTGAAGCCCGCCTGCTCGACGCGCAGATGCGTGCCCGCATTCGTCGGTGTCAGCGTGAAGGTGACGACGCTTCGCAAGTCGAACGCCGCGTCCTCATGCGCGAAATTCCAGGTGTAGGCGAGCGTCTTCTGCGGCTCGATGGTGAGCACCTCGCAGTCCAGCACGCCGCCCCATTCGCCGCGAAGATTGAAGCGATGGCCGACTGACGGCTTGAAGTCGTTCTTCATCAGCCATTCCTCGATCAGGTGCGGCTGTGTCAGCGCGCGCCAGATCCGCTCGGCCGGAAAGGCAAATTCGCGCTCGATGACGACGGCGCGGGTCTCGCTTGAGGTTTCGGTCATTGGTCCATCCTCTTCAGGAGATCGTCGAGTGCGTCGAGCCGGTTCTGCCAGAACCCGGCCATCTGGCTGGTCCAGTCGAGCAGCGGATTGAGCGCACCGGGCTGGGCGCTGTAATGGGTCTGGCGTCCTTCATGGCGGTCGCGCACGAGGCCGGCCTGCTTCAGCGCGCCGAGATGTTTCGAGACCGCCGGCTGGGAAACGCCCGACCGTGCCGTCAGTGCCCCGACCGTCTGCTCGCCCTCGCGGCACAACCGCTCGAAGATCGCCCGCCGGGTCGGATCGGCGAGCGTCCTGAACAGGAGGTCGGGGGCGGTGGACATGCAAATTCCATAACCATTCAGTTATGGATCAATTCATAACCGCAGGGTTATGGGTAAGTCAAGCGCGATGCGAGCAGTTTTGGCGCGTTCAGATCCGCGCTCAGGGCCGCAGATAGAGATATCCCTGCGACTGGAGCTCGGCCAAGCGGACCACGCCGCCTTTCTCCGCGCTGACGAAGCCCGGCAGCAGATCCGTCAGCGTGACGTTCTGCGCCTTCATCGTGTTGCCGCAGGCCGCGAGCTCGACGCCGTCCTTGGAGAACTCGCCGACGCGCTTGCTGACATCGGGGTTGGCCTGCGCCGAGTGAAACGCCTTCAGCGCCGGCCCGTGGATCACCAGCGCGATCGTGACGTGCTCGGGGCCGCCGACGCCGTCGATGTGGTTCTGGATGTTGCCGAGCACGAAATTGACCTTCTCGGCGTCGCTGAGGTGATAGACGACCTTGAGCCTGTTCGACGGCGGAGCCTCGGTCGCGGCCTGTGCGCGGGAGGCGCCGAGCGCCGCACCTAGCGCTGAAACGGCGCTCCACAGGATGTTCCGGCGGTTCATCGCGATCTCCCTCGACTGCGCCCGAATTTGCCGGACACATATCACTTGTGGCGGAGCGCGGCGAGTTCCTTGCGATCGGTCACCAGCGAGGCGCACTCGCCGTTGTCGGTGCGGTCGAGGCGGAAAATCTTGTCGTCGGCGCCGGCGACCAGCGATTGCTCGGCCTCGTCATCCGGCTTGTTGTTCTGCCAGACCCTGACCTGTTCGAGCCGAATGATGGCGGACCTGTTGTCCTTGGACAGCGCCACTTCGATGCCGCCGCCTTCGCAGTCGACCCCGCAGCCCATGCGGACTTCGTCGCCCTCCGTGAGAAGCACCGCGTGGCTGCCGCATGACCCGCTGGAGTCGAAATCGCCGCTGCGATAGCGATAGCGGAAGCCCAGGCGAAAGGAATTGTGGAGTTGCTTGTCCTCCTTGTCGGTTTCCGCGGAGATCAGCAGCTTCATCGACGCGACCTTCTGCTTGGGATGCCGCGCCAGGTGCTCGGCATCGTAGCGGCGGACGAAGCAGGCATAGGCCTTGTCACCCGGCGCCCCCGCATAGATTCGGGCCGTGAAGGCGTCAGCTTCGGCCTTTGTGGTTTCCCGGACTTTATCGGCCTCATCGGCGTGGGCGAGGCCGGTGAATGCGGCAAGGACAAGCGGCAGGAGGAGGGCAAGCTTCATGGTCGCACCGAACGCGTGAGCCGTTGACGGCCCGCGGCGGGACGGTCAGGGCCGATTGGCCGTTAGTCGCGGGCAGAAAGCGTTGCGTTCAAGCGTTCCTGGCCGCACGCCTCGCGGGCAGCCTCGCGCAAGGTTCCCGCTGTAACAATTTGGAAGGAGGGGTGTTGGTAAGCCCCTGGTTGTTGCAGATGACTGGTGGCGGTCAAAATGTCCATAAGTCAGAACTTGCCCAACCTTGCGATCGGCTATTCCCTTGCGCGGCTGTTCAAGTTGCTGGGAGCCAGCCTGCTGGCGACGCTGCTGTGCGGCGCGCTCGCATTCAGCTGGCACTATGGCAAGGACATCGCCACGATCCAGATCGCGCTCAGCTATTTCGGCATCGTGTTTTTCGGCCTGACCACCTGCAAGACGCTCTCGACATTGATCTCCGCCAGGGAGCCGGTCCTCTTCATCACCCGTATCGGCATTCGCGACACCAGGATCGCCGATGACACCATCTCGTGGAGATCGGTGAGGGACATATCGATCTTTCGGTATCGCAGCCAGAAGATCGTCGTTCTTCAGGTCGATCCTCTTCTTGCCGGGCGGTTCGAAGGCGGCTTTCTGAAGCGCGTCTTGTCGCTGCTGAACAAGCCCATTGGCGCGGACGGCGTGCTCGTCACGGGCGGCCTGACCATGGACGGCGAAACGCTGTTCGAGACCTGCAAGCAATACTGGACGGCCGGCCGGTTGGCATATTCGGGTCGCGCCGCAGCTGAGCCCGAGCCTGTCCATTAAAGCCCGATGTGTCTTGGCTGAACCAGTGGCGGACTCCGTCGCCCTGAGTGAGAAGCACCGCGTGGCTGCCGCACGACCCGCTGGAGTCGAAATCGTCGCTGCGATGGCGATAGCGGAAGCCCAGGCGGGCCGTTAGTCGCAGGGTAAGCGCGGCGCGTTCACGTTCGCTCCTCCCAGACATCGTCATCACTGGACCGACATGAGATGGATGTTCCGAGCGGTGCTTTAGTCGCTGGTTGGACCGGAAGGGTTCAAGGTCGTCGCTCCCTGGAACTCGATGTCGCGAGTCCTTCGACATTGTCCCAGTTTGTCAATGTGATAGCCTTCACAGACGATTGCTTCTCGAAATCGTAGGGTGGGGCGGCCTTTGTAAGTTTGTGGAGTCCCCGCGCAATGGGCGAAATTCGCAACTTCAGATCCGGGAATCAGAACGAGCCGCCTTCGCACGGCGCCATGCCTCGTCGTCTCGCAGCAATCATTGTCGGTGACATCGCTTCCTACAGCCGCTTGATGCAGGCCGACGAGGAAGGCACGCATGTCCGCGTCAAGCGGATCGAGCGGGACCTCATCGAGCCCAGTATCGTCGAGCACCATGGAAGCCTGGTGAAGACGACGGGCGACGGCTTCATCGCTATCTTCGATAGCCCTGTTGAGGCCGTTCGCTGCAGCATCGTCATCCAGCAGAATCTCATCGGCCGCAATGCCTCGCTTCCGAAGCACTCCCGGATCGAGTACCGAATTGGCGTCAATCTCGGCGATGTCATCATCGAGCCGGACGACGTTTACGGCGATGGCGTCAACATCGCCACGCGTATCGAGGGCATTGCCGAGCCCGGTCAGGTCTACATCTCGGGCGCGATCTACGAGCAGATCAAGCACAAGGTGGTGTGCGGCTACGAGGCCCTTGGCGACCGCAAGGTGAAGAACATCACCGACCCCGTACGCATCTATCGCGTCCTGCCCGACGCAGATGCCGTCGGCGGGACGCGAGGCCGGCGCGAGAATACCTTGATCTTTCTCCTCAGCTTGACGTTGCTGGTCAGCGCAGCCGGCGTGCTCTGGTATCTTCTGGCGCAGCCGCCCGGCAAGGGAAGCGAGCAGGCCGCCACGCCGACTGCCTCTCCGGTCGCATCTCCTGTCCAGCAGCCTCCGGCGCGCGAATCGGCCGTGCCGACGCCGCAACCGTCGCCCTCGTTGGCTTCACCTGCGCCGCCGGCACCGACGCCGACGCCCAGCCAATCGCCGACGCCCGCCAGCGAGCCGGACATGACCGCCATTCGCGGCGGTAGCTTCACGATGGGAAGCAACGACGATCCGACCGAACGCCCTGTTCACCAGGTCGCGATCAAGCCATTCTCGATCGGCAAATACCCTGTGACGGTGCGGGAGTGGAATGAATGCGCCGCCGCAAAGGCGTGTGGCTTTACGGCGATCGGGAAGGACGACGCCCCCGTCACGAATGTAAGCTGGACCGATGCCCAGCAATATGCGGCCTGGCTCGCGCAGGCGACGAAGAAGCCGTACCGGCTTCCGAGCGAAGCGGAATGGGAATATGCGGCGCGCGGCGGAACGCAGAGCAAATATTGGTGGGGCGACAAGCTCCAGCCGGGCATGGCCGGGTGCAAGGATTGCGGTGACGCAGCCGGCGAGCAGCCGGCGAAGGTCGGCAGCTTCAAACCCAATCCATTTGGACTCTACGATATGGGCGGCGGCGTCGATCAGTGGGTCGCCGATTGCTGGCACAGGACTTATCAAGGCGCGCCCAATGACGGTTCGGCATGGAGCGGTGGGGACTGCAGTTCGCACGTCCTGCGCTCGGGCTCCTGGAAGAACGATTCGAGATACGTGCGGCCGTCCAACCGCGACGGCTACGATACCAATGTTCGTTACCCGACGCATGGATTCCGCGTCGCGCTCGGTCCTTGAGTGCAGGAGTAGATCCGATGCAAATCCTTCGCTGCGTTGCGCTGTCGGCGGTGCTCACATTGCTCCCGGGCGTGGCCTTCTCGCAGGGTAAGGCTGCTCCAAAGGACGCAAAGGTTTATTTCATCACCCCGTATGACGGGCAAAGGGTGCGCGCCGGTTTCCTGGTCCGGTTCGGCTTGCGCAACATGGGCGTGACGCATGCCGGCGACGACTACCAGAACGCCGGCCATCATCATTTGCTGGTCGACGTCAGCGACCCCATCGATCCGAAGGAGCCGATCCCGCAGGACAAGTCGCATCTGCATTTCGGGGCAGGGCAGACCGAAACATTTCTCGAGCTTCCGCCCGGGACCCATACCCTTCAACTGGTGCTGGGCGACGCGAAGCACTATCCGTTCGAGCCGCCTGTCGTGTCGGACAAGATCACCGTGCGCGTCAGGCCGCTGCCTCAGCGCGGCAGATGATCACCGCAGGCTGGCGTTGAACTTGTCCAGGGCCGCCGAGCCCGGGCACAGCGTGTCCGCTTCCAGCGTATTGAGCGGCGTCTCGACCGTGTTGAGATGCGCGTGCAGGTCTTCCGCGTCGGGATCGACATAGAGCAGGCCGGTGACGATCTGGCCCTTGGCGGCGTGCTTCGCGAGGAAGGTCTGGGCGCCGAGCCGGTCATGCGGATCGTAGTCCGCGTCGATCTTGCGCAGCGCGATCTTGCTGCCGTCATGCTGCTCGACCAATTGCACCGTGCCCGGCGCATAGTCCACGGCGATCGGATCGCGACCGACCAGCACGTCGAGCCGGTTCACCGCGTCGTTGTGCTCGCGGACATAGTCAAAGCTCTTGGTCGAGCCGGCATGGTTGTTGAAGGCGATGCAGGGGCTGATGACGTCGATGAAGGACGCGCCCTTGTGGCGGATCGCGGCCGCGATCAGCGGCACGAGCTGGGTCTTGTCGCCGGAGAACGAGCGCGCCACGAAGGTTGCGCCCAGTTGCAGCGCGATCGCCACGAGGTCGATGGCGTTGTCGGTGTTGGTCACGCCCTTCTTGGACTTCGAGCCGCGGTCGGCGGTCGCCGAGAACTGGCCCTTGGTGAGGCCGTAGACGCCGTTGTTCTCGACGATATAGGTCATGTTGACGGCGCGCCGGATCGAATGCGCGAACTGGCCGAAGCCGATCGAGGCGGAATCGCCGTCGCCGGACACGCCGAGATAGATCAGGTCGCGATTGGCGAGGTTGGCGCCGGTCAGCACGCTGGGCATGCGGCCGTGCACGGAGTTGAAGCCGTGCGAATTGCCGAGGAAATAGTCCGGCGTCTTCGACGAGCAGCCGATGCCGGAGATCTTCGCCACCCGGTGCGGCTCGATCGACAGCTCATAGCAGGCCTCGATGATCGAGGCCGTGATCGAATCGTGGCCGCAGCCGGCGCACAGCGTCGAGATCTTGCCCTCGTAGTCGCGATGGGTGTAGCCGAGCTCGTTCTTCTTGAGGCCCGGATGATGGAATTTCGGCTTGGCAATATAGGTCATGATACGGCCTTGCGGAGCGGGGTCACCTTGAGTTGATCCTGGTGATCGCCAATGGCTTTTGCGATGAAACGGGCGGTGATTGGTGAGCCGTCGTAATGCACGATCGGCACGAGGCGGACGGGATCGATGCCGTTCTCGTTGACGATGAGCTGGCGGAGCTGGCTGTCGCGGTTCTGCTCGACCACGTAGACGAAATCGTGCTCGGCGAGGAAGCTCGCCACGCTCGAGTGGAACGGGAAGGCACGGATGCGCAGGCGATCAAGCTGATGCCCGCGTGCCTCGAGCAATCCGATCGCCTCGTCCATCGCGGGGGAGGTGGACCCGAAATAGATCACGCCATATTTGGTCGGCCGTTCCGCATTGGCCTGCAGCGGCCGCGGCACGAGGTCCTGCGCGGTCTCGAACTTGCGCACCAGGCGCTGCATGTTGTCGGCGTAGACCGGGCCTTCCTCGGAGTAGCGCGCATAGCGATCCCGGGACGTACCGCGGGTAAAATAGGAGCCCTTGGTCGGATGCGTGCCGGGATAGGTGCGGTAGGGGATGCCGTCGCCGTCGACGTCGAGATAGCGGCCGAAGTCGCGGCCTTCCTCCAGCATCTCCGCGGTCATGATCTTGCCGCGGTCATACTGCCGCGCATTGTCCCACTTCAGCGGGCGGCAGAGGCGGTGGTTCATGCCGATGTCGAGGTCGAGCATCAGGAAGATCGTGGTCTGCAGCCGCTCGGCGAGATCGAAGGCGGCGGCTGCGAACTCGAACGCCTCCGCCGGATCTTCCGGGAACAGCAGCACATGCTTGGTGTCGCCGTGCGAAGCATAGGCGCAGGCGATGATGTCGCATTGCTGGGTGCGGGTCGGCATGCCCGTCGAAGGCCCGGCGCGCTGGATGTTCATGATCACGGCCGGGATCTCGGCAAAATATGAAAGGCCGATGAACTCGGTCATCAGCGAGATGCCGGGGCCGGAGGTCGCGGTGAAGGCGCGGGCGCCGTTCCAGGAGGCGCCGATCACGATGCCGATCGAGGCAAGCTCGTCCTCGCCCTGCACGATGGCGTATTTCGCCTTGCCGGTCTCAGGGTCGTGCCGGTACTTCTTGCAATGAGCGGTGAAGGCTTCCGCCACCGACGAGGACGGCGTGATCGGATACCACGCGCACACCGTGGCGCCGCCATAGACGGCGCCGAGCGCGGCGGCGCTGTTGCCCTCGATGAAGATGCGGTCGCCCACCTTGTCGGACTTCTTCACCCGCAGCCCGATCGGGCATTTCAGGTTCTGCAAGGCCCAGTCGCGGCCGAGATGCAGCGCGTGGACGTTGGAGGAGAGCAGCTTCTCCTTGCCCTTGTACTGCTCGCCGATCAGCTGCTCGATCAGCTTGGCGTCCATGTCGAGCAGCGCCGAGAGCGCGCCGAGATAGATGATGTTCTTGAACAGCTGGCGCTGGCGCGGATCGGTGTAGGTCGAGTTGGTGATCGCGGTGAGCGGCACGCCGATCACGGTGATGTCGTCGCGGAATTTCGTGGACGGCATCGGCTTGGTGGAATCGTAGAACAGATAGCCGCCGGGCTCGATACCGGCGACGTCCTTGTCCCAGGTCTGCGGGTTCATCGCCACCATCATGTCGACGCCGCCGCGGGCGCCGAGATGGCCGTCCTCCGTCACCCGCACCTCGTACCAGGTCGGCAGGCCCTGGATGTTGGAGGGGAAGATGTTGCGCGGGGAGACCGGCACGCCATGGCGCAGGATCGCGCGCGCGAACATTTCGTTGGCGCTGGCCGAGCCCGATCCGTTGACGTTGGCGAAGCGGACGACGAAGTCGTTTACGCTGCTGATCGGCTTTTTGTCGGACATGCTGAACCTGCGTGAGTCATTTCGATCAAATATTTCTGCATGTCCCAGGCTCCGGTGGGACAACGCTCGGCACACAGCCCGCAATGCAGGCAGACATCCTCGTCCTTCACCATCACGCGTCCGGTCTTGAGATCGGAGGACACGTAAAGATCCTGGTCGGGGTGCAGCGACGGCGCCTTCAGTCGCTGGCGCAGATCGGGTTCCTCGCCATTCTCCGTGAAGGTGATGCAGTCCATCGGGCAGATGTCGACGCAGGCGTCGCACTCGATGCAGAGCGAGGTCGAGAACACCGTCTGCACGTCGCAGTTCAGGCAGCGATGGGCTTCGCCGAGCGCGAGCTTGACGTCGTAGCCGAGCTCGACCTCGGTGCGGATGTCCTTCAGCGCGATCACCTTGTCGCGATGCGGCACCTTGAAGCGCTTGTCGACGGAGATGTCGTTGTCATAGCTCCATTCGTGGATGCCCATCTTCTGCGAGGAGACGTGCACCTCCGGCAGCGGCCGCTCGGTGATGTCCTCGCCCGACAGCAGTCTGTGGATCGACAGCGCGGCGTCATGGCCCTGCGCCACCGCCCAGATGATGTTCTTCGGGCCGAAAGCGGCATCGCCGCCGAAGAACACCTTGGGGTTGGTCGAGACGAAGGTCTTGGGGTCGACCTGCGGCATATTCCACTTGTCGAACGCGATGCCGCAGTCGCGCTCGATCCAGGGGAAGGCGTTCTCCTGGCCGACCGCGACCAGCACGTCGTCGCAGGGAATGGTCTGCTCGGGGTCGCCCGAAGGCACCAGGTTGCGGCGGCCTTTGGCGTCGTATTCGGCTTTGACGTGCTGGAAGGTGACGCCGATGAGCTTGCCGGCGACATGCTTGAATGCCACCGGCACCATGTAGTTGAGGATCGGAATATCCTCGTGGATCGCGTCTTCCTTCTCCCACGGCGAGGCCTTCATCTCCTCGAAGCCGGAGCGCACGATCACCGTGACTTTCTCGCCGCCGAGGCGGCGCGCGGTGCGGCAGCAATCCATCGCGGTGTTGCCGCCGCCGAGCACGATCACGCGCTTGCCGATCTTGTCGGTGTGACCGAACGAAACGGAGGACAGCCAGTCGATGCCGATATGGATATTGGCGGCGGCCTCCTTGCGGCCGGGAATGTCGAGCTCGCGGCCGCGCGGCGCGCCGGAGCCGACGAAGATCGCGTCGTACTTCTCCGTGAGCAGCGCCTTCATGCTCTCGATGCGGTGACCGCCTTTGAACTCGACGCCGAGATTGAGGATATAGCCGGTCTCCTCGTCGATCACGGAATTGGGCAACCGGAACTTCGGGATCTGCGAGCGCATCATGCCGCCGGCTTCCGGATCGGCATCGAACACGGTGCAGTGATAGCCGAGCGGCGCCAGATCGCGCGCCACCGTCAGCGAGGCCGGACCGCCGCCGACCAGCGCGACGCGCTTGCCGTTCTTCGGCGAAGGGCGCGGCAGGCGCTGCGTGATGTCGTCCTTGAAGTCGGCTGCGACGCGCTTGAGGCGGCAGATCGCGACCGGTGTTTCCTCGACGCGTCCGCGGCGGCACGCCGGCTCGCATGGACGATCGCAGGTGCGTCCCAGGATTCCGGGAAACACGTTCGATTTCCAATTGATCATGTAGGCGTCGCTGTAACGGCCTTGGGCGATCAGTCGGATGTATTCGGGAACCGGGGTGTGTGCAGGACAGGCCCACTGACAGTCGACCACTTTGTGAAAGTAGTCAGGGGCCGCGATATCGGTCGGTTTCATTCCTACCCTGTCCGCGCAGGCCCAAAGACCCGGCGGCCTCTTCTGAGCTTGGCGAACGCTTAACGCGCGTCGATCTGGTTTCTGAATGACGTCATTGGGTTAGCTTATTAGAACTCTTCCGAAGTACAACGGCAAATTTGGGGGATCACCCGCTTTCATGGGAGCTGCGCGTGCACAGCATTAACGGCTGCGCACAGCAATGCGGCGGTGCAATATGTTGCGGTGCATGGAGGCGCGTCAGCGGTGCGCGATGTCGCTCTTCGCGAGGTCCCACATCAGCGCGTAGGTGCCGACGGAGACGGGAAGCGGGAAGGGCGATGCGGCGGGGCCGGTGAAGCGCTCGGCAATGACAGCCGAGACCGCGCCGACATGCGTGCCGTCGATCAGCACGAACCAGTCGCGTGCACCTTCGTTGCGCACTGCCGGAATCCCGGGCGCTGCGCCCGACAATTCCGGCTCGCTCTCGAGCAGATGCATCGAGATGATGCCGTCGCGCTTTTCCGGCGCCAGCCTTTCTTGCAGCGCATCACGCCATGGCGCGGCGTTGCCGGGCGTCGGCCGCAGCCGCACCACGCCGAGCGCAGCTCCGCGTCCGCTGCCGTTGCTGATGGTGACGCGCGCGACGACGCGCAGCATGTCCTTGAAACGCGCCATGGTCTGCCGCGACCAGTCGGTCGGGCTCGCGAGCCGCGCCCGGTAGGCGGGGCTGTCGAGCACGTCGAGCGTCGCGGTCGAATAGAGGCAGAGATATTTGGGATTGGCGGCGTGCGCGACATAGCGCCGCGCTTCCAGGAATCCCTCGATCGCGACACGCTCTTCCAGATGCTCGCGATCGTACCAGCGGTTGAAATCGGCCTCATCGGCCGCGTCGATATTCATCGACGTCAGCAGCATGCCTTTCCCGGCGAGCGGCATTTTTCTTGTCCTCTCATCGCGCGGACTTCGAGGCAAGGTCCGCGATCGACTTCATGACCGCGTCCCTCACGCCGGTATCATAGAGCGAATGCCCGGCTTCTTCCACGATGCGAAGCTCGGAACCCGGCCAGACTTTCGCGAGCGCATGCGCTGTCTCGGGCGGGCACAGCAGGTCGTAGCGGCCCTGGATGATGATGCCGGGAATGCCGGCGAGCCTCCCTGCATTCTGCAGCAGCTGGTTTGCGGTCATGAAGCTGTCGTTGACGAAGTAGTGCGCTTCCATGAACGGGGTCGCCGGCAATGTGCGCCAGACGTTCAGCGAGGCGAGGTCGAGCCGCGTCCGTGCGGGCTTGTGCTCGGACAAGATGCGCTCGGTATCGTGCCAGGCCCGCGCCGCCGGTCCATGCACGGCCGGATCGGCATCGAGGATGCGGCGCCAATAGGCGTCCACCGGCCGGTCCCGCTCCTCGGGCGGCAGCACGCTGAGAAAATCCTCGTGCAGCCCGGGATAGAAATGCGGCAGGCGCACGGTGAAGCCGGTGACGACTTCCGCCCGCGTGCCCAGGAAGGTCGCGCGCAGCGCGATGCCGGAGACGCGCTCGGGATGCGCCTGCGCATACGCCAGCGCCAGCGTCGCGCCCCAGGAGCCGCCGACCACGATCCAGCGTTCGAAGCCGAATTTCTCGCGGATCTTCTCCATGTCCGCGATCAGATGCGCCGTGGTGTTGTGCTCGCGCGAGCCCTTCGGCCGGCTGCGGCCGCAGCCGCGCTGGTCGAACAGCACGGCATGGAGGCGCTCAGGATCAAAAAGCCGGCGATGATCGGGCTGGCAGCCGCTGCCGGGCCCGCCATGCAGGTAGATCGCAGGGATTCCGCCGGCGCGGCCGACGCTCTCGACATAGAGCTCAAAGCCGTCGCCGACGTCGAGCATGTCGGAGGTCAGCGGCGCAAAGGGATCGGCACGCCTGAGTGAGCTGGCCGCGTCGGCGTCAGGCGTCATTCTCGGGTTCCAGGGTACCGCCGGCGAAGTTGCGGTAGAGGAAGCGGTTGGTCTCGCCCTCGGCCTCGCGCTCGGCCTGCTTGAAGATGGTCTCGTGCAGCGGCGACAGCGCACAGGCCGGATCGGTGTTGGCGGCATCGCCCGTCAGCGCGAAGGCCTGGCAGCGGCAGCCGCCGAAATCGATCTCGCGGAATTCGCAGGATTTGCACGGCTCCTTCATCCAGCCGGTGCCGCGATAGCGGTTGAAGGCCTCGGAGTTCTGCCAGATCCAGGCGATCGAGTGGTTGGAGCGCACGGATTCGAAGTCGAGCCCGGTGATGCTCTCGGCGGCATGGCAGGGCAGCACCTTGCCGGCCGGCGAGATGTTGAAGAACTGCCGGCCCCAGCCGCCCATGCACTTCTTCGGCCGCAGCGCGTAATAGTCCGGCACGACGTAGTCGATCGAAAGCCGGCCCTTCAGCCGTTCCCGCGCTTCCTCGACGAGGCGGGTACATTCGTCGAGCTGCGCCACCGTCGGCATCAAGGCGGCGCGGTTCTTCAGCGCCCAGCCGTAATATTGCACGTTGGCGACCTCGAGCCGGTCGGCGTCGAGATCGATCGACATCTGGATGATGTCGGGGAGCTGGTGCAGGTTCTGCCGGTGCATCACCGCATTCACGGTGAGCGGCAGATCGAGCTCGCGCGTCCACTTCGCGACTTCGAGCTTCTTGCGGTGCGCGTTCCGGTAGCCGGCGACGCGATCGGCAAGGCCCTCCTCGACGCCCTGGAAGCTGATCTGCACATGGCAGAGCCCGGCGTCCGCCAGCTCGCTCAGCCGCTCGCGCGTCAGCAGCACGGCCGAGGTGATGAGGTTGGTGTAGAGGCCGACGTCGCTGGCATGCTTCACCAGCTCGACGAGATCCTTCCGCGCCGTCGGCTCGCCGCCGGAGAAATGCACCTGGAGCACGCCGATCTCGGCGAGCTCGCTCAACACCTTCTTCCACTCCTCGGTCGTCAGTTCCTTGCCCGAGCGATCGAGCTCGACCGGGTTGGAGCAATAGGGACATTGCAGCGGACAGCGATGGGTGATCTCGAGCAGCACGGCGAGCGGAATGCCGAAGGTCTCCGCCGTCGAGCGTTGCTTCTCCAGCACCGCGAGGCTGTCACTTGTCCCGGGCGGGATTTTGGGATTACCGAGCACATCGCTCATGACGTCTTCTCCCGGGCCTCGGTGAGGAAGCCCTTGTCGGCGAGATCCTGGAGCATGGCGACGACATCGGTGAGGATCGCCTCGCGCGGCGCGGCGTATTTCGCCGCCAGCTGGTCGGAAACGTCGCCGACGCTGCGCTCCCCGTTGCAGAGCTGCAGGACCTCGACCGCGATCTCGTCCGGCGCCAGCACGCGTTCCGGCGCCAGGATCACCCACACTTTGCGCGTCTCGTCGTATTTCAGCTTGGCATGCCGCGGCAGCACGGGGCGGCTCGCCTCGCTGACGCTGATATGACGCGGCCCGGCCATGACAGTTCCTCTTCAGCTCGCCTTTTTAGTTTTCTTTGGGCACGAACGCGCCCGGCGGAATGTGGCCCTCGACATAGGCGTGCTGGAGCGCGTCGAGCTGCACCCACAGCACGTTGGTCTTGAAGATCAGCGCATTGCACACGGAGGCTCGCTCCTCCGGCGTCCTCGCGTGCGTCCTGACATATTCGAGCGCGAAATTGGCATCGCGCGGCGCCTGCGTGAGGCGGCGCTTGAAGTAGCTCATGATATCAGGATTGACGAAATCATAATGCTGCAACATGCCGGCGATGCGCTCCTCGTGGATGCTTGGCGCGAACAGTTCCGTGAGCGAGGAGGCGATCGCCTCCAGCGGGCTCTTCTCGCGGCAGTAGTGGACATAGGCCTCCACCGCGAAGCGCGTAGCGGGGAGAATGCCTTCGGTGGATTCCACATAGGCGGTGTCGAGGCCGAGGCCTTCGGTCAGCTTCAGCCAGCGCTCGATGCCGCCTTCGGAGCCGACATCGCCGTCATGGTCCTCGATGCGGTGGCGCCATTCCAGGCGCGTGGCGCGGTCGCGGAAGCGCGAGATCACCACCGCGTCCTTGATCGGGATCGTGCTCTGGTAATAGTAGCGGTTCAGCGCCCAGGCCTGCACCTGGCCCTTGTTCAGCTTGCCGCCGTGCAGCAGCTTATGGAACGGATGCAGGCTGTGATAGCGGGTCGCGCCGATATGGCGCAGCGCCGCTTCCAGCTCCTCGGCCGAGTTGAGCTTGATGTCCTTGCCGATCGAGAGCGCGGTTATTCCAGTCAGTGATGCGGCATTCACAGCACGATCTCCGTTCCATCCGCGGGTATCTGCCAGCCCGCCTGCTCGGCCGCTTTCCGCTCGGGTGAAGCGGGCAGCAGCGCCGGGTTCGAGTTATTGATATGCAGAAACAGCTTCCTGTCGATATCGAGATCGGCGAGCCGCGCGATCGCGCCGTCCTCGCCGGACATGGCGACATGCCCCATGCTCTTGCCGGTCTTGTGGCCGAGCCCGGCTTTGATCATCTCGTCGTCCCGCCAGACCGTGCCGTCGAAGAACACCAGCGCGGCACCGTCGATCTCGGCCTTGAGCGCGTCGGTCACTTCGGCGCAGGCGGCGATGAAGTAGAAGCACTTGCCGGTCGTCTTGTCGGTGATCTTGAGCCCCAGCGTATCGCCGTCGCCGGTCTCGCCGCCCGGATGCGCCTTGCCTTCCAGGTACCAGGCCGATTTGCCGGGGACCGCGAACGGCAACACCTCGATTCCAGACCGCGCACCGTCAACCAGCCGCGGCTCGAACGGCTCGCGGATGGCGATCGGCTGGCGCCGCACGTTCTTCTCGTTCAGCACGTTGAAGATGCTGTTGGCGCTGAGGATCGCCAGCACCTTCTCATGCGCATAGACCGTGAAGGGCGAGCCCTCGCGCATCGACAGCAGGCCTGCCACGGCATCGACCTCGCCATTGGTCAGGATCACGCCCGCGACCGGCGTATGCCGCAGCGCGCCCGCCTTGGGGTGCAGTTGCGGCGTGGCATTCAATTGCTGGCGCAGATCGGGGGAGGCGTTGATCAGGAACCAATGCTCGCCGTCGCCGCTGAAGGCGACCGAGGCCTGGGTTCGCAAGAGCTCATCGCCGATGGCACGGGCCGTGCGGCAACCTTCGCAGCCACAATTCCATTGCGGCACTCCGCCGCCGGCCCCGGCGCCCAGGACGACGACGCGAAGCATGATCCGTCTCCTGGAGGCAACGTCGCGAGGTGGATCTCAGGCCGACACGAAATCTATCTTCCGGAAATGCATCGTGACCGGAAGACATCGTAGCCGAGAGTGCCCGACCGAAAGAACCACCTGCGCAGAACGCAAACTCACCAACCGCTTACTTGCGGGTGGCGCTCACATACATGTTGATTTCCATGCCGCAGGGCACTTCGACGATCTTCGGGGCTTTCCAGGCCATTTGGCTCTCCATTTTCGTGAATTCGGACGCATCCGCCCACGGGTTAAATTACTGCGGGTGGAAAAGTTCGCCAGTGAAATTTTCCCGACCTAAGTAGTAGGCTGGCGGAATTGTTGCACTGCAAAGAGAGCGTATTGCGGCCGTAAAGTTGAGCGAATGACATAAGAAAAATTACCGATAGGTCGTGATCCCTGTCGGGATAAACCAGTTGTGAGTATGGAACGGCTTCCAATCGGCTACAGGCGACCCAATCTGGACCTCGGTGATGCCCAAATATTTCTTCAACACCCGCATCGGCGATGAATTGATCGTGGATCCCGAGGGCGAGGATCTGCGCAATCCCGATCGCGCCTGGGAGGTCGCCCGCCAGATGATCCTGGAGGTCCTGAGATCGGAAGGGACCCAGCCGGCGCTGCTGGAGGCGGTGATCGAGGTCACCGATGTCGACGGCGAAGTCGTGCTGGAGTTTCCCTTCACCGAAGCGCTGCTGGACATGCCGGATCAGTCCGCGACGAGGCATTAGAGAGGTCCGCCGCTCTCTCCACGTCATTGCGAGGAGCGCGCGACAAAATTGTGAAGCAATTTTGCGCTGATGCGACGAAGCAATCCAGACCGGTTCCGCGGAGACAGTCTGGATTGCTTCGCTGCGCTCACAATGCCGAAAGATGCCGCAATCCGAGCCCTTCGCCCCTGCGAAATCCGCATGGCTTTACCGCGTTCCCGGCGCTAAAAGACGCCGGTTACACGGAGCAAGCCATGCAAGATCTCTGGCGCCTGTCGGCTGCCGACCTCGCCACCCTCGTCAAGGCCAAAAAGGTGTCCGCCAGGGAGGCGGCCAAGGCGGGCCTCGCCCGTCTGGACGCCGTCAATCCCCAGCTCAACGCCGTGATCGACCACCGGCCGGAGGACGTGCTCAAGCAGGCCGACGCCGTCGATGCCGCAATTGGCCGGGGCGAGGACCCCGGCGTGCTGGCCGGCGTCCCCGTCACCATCAAGGCCAATGTCGACCAGGAGGGCTTTGCCACCACCAACGGCTTAAAACTCCAGCGCGACCTGATCGCGCGGGAAGACAATCCGGTGGTCGCCAATTTCCGCAAATCCGGCGCCATCCTGCTCGGCCGCACCAATTGCCCGGCCTTCTCCTATCGCTGGTTCACCACCAACCTGGTCCACGGCGACACCAAGAACCCCCGCGATGCCTCGCTGACGCCGGGCGGCTCCTCCGGCGGCGCCGGCTCGGCGGTCGCGGCCGGCATCGGCCACATCGCCCATGGCACCGACATCGCCGGCTCGATCCGCTATCCCGCCTATGCCTGCGGCGTGCATGGCCTGCGGCCGACCCTGGGCCGCATCCCCGCCTTCAATCCGGCGCTGCCGGAACGCCCGATCGGCCCGCAGATCATGGCGGTGTCGGGACCCCTGGCGCGCACCGTCAACGACATCAGGATCTCGCTCGCGGCCATGTCGGCGCGCGACATCCGCGACCCCTGGTATGTGCCGGCGCCGCTGGAAGGTCCCGCGCGGCCGAAGCGCGCCGCGCTCTGCCTCAACCCGGACGGCCTTGCGACCACGCCGGAGGTGAAGGCGGCGGTGACCGATGCCGGCAAGCGCCTCGAACGTGCCGGGTGGACCGTTGACGTGATCGAGAACACGCCGCCGATGCGCGAGGCGGTCGAGTGGCAGATCAAGCTTTGGCTCGGCGACGGCTATGAGGCGCAGCTCGAGATGGCAGAGCGCGAAGGCGATCCCGGTGCGCTGGCGTGCCTGCGCGGCAACCGCAGCAGGGTGACGCCGATGGACCAGGCGAATTACGCGAAGGCATTGACCCGCCGCGCCACGCTGACCCGCGACTGGATGCTGTTCTTCGAAAAATATGCGGTGGTGCTGACGCCGGTCTCCGGCGAATTGCCGTTCCCGGATCATCTCGACCGCAAAGACGACGAATCCTTCAAGCGGGTCTGGGAGGCGCAATTGCCGCAGATCGCGATTCCCTTCATGGGTCTGCCGGGCCTCGTGGTCTCCACCGGCCTCGTCGGCAAGGCGCCGGTCGGCGTGCATATCGTGTCCGGCCGCTACCGCGAGGATCTGTGCCTGCTTGCCGGCGAAGCGATCGAGGCGGGCGGCGTGCCGCCGTCGCCGATCGATCCCGTGGGTTAGCGATGTCGGCGATTTACGACTTCAAGGCCAACTCGCTGCTCGGCGAGGAAGTGCCCATGCGCCGGTTCGAAGGGCAGGTGCTCCTGATCGTCAACACCGCGAGCAAATGCGGCTTCACGCCGCAATATCGCGGCCTTGAGGATCTCTACCGCGATCTCTCGCCGCGCGGCTTCGCGGTGCTCGGCTTTCCCTGCAACCAGTTCGGCGCGCAGGAGCCGGGGCAGGCGAGCGAGATCCAGGAATTCTGCTCGACCAATTACGACGTCACCTTTCCCCTGTTCGAGAAGATCGACGTCAACGGCGCCAACGCGCATCCTTTGTATGAGTATCTGAAACGCCAGCAATCCGGGCTCCTCGGCGCCTCCATCAAATGGAATTTCACCAAATTCCTGGTGGACCGTGCCGGCCGGGTGATCGCGCGCTACGCGCCGACCGCGCGGCCCGAAGGATTGCGGCAGCAAATCGAGACCCTGTTATGAGCGAGACAATCATGAGCGACGAATTTCCGGACCGCCTGTCGGTCGATCCGAACAGCCCCTATTACAACGCGGACATCCTGGCGCGCGACGTCGGCATCCGCTTCAAGGGCATCGAGAAGACCAATGTCGAGGAGTACTGCATCAGCGAAGGCTGGGTCCGCGTCACCGCCGGCAACGCCAAGGACCGCCACGGCAACCCGCTGACCATCAAGGTGCACGGGCCGGTCGAGCCGTATTTCAGGGATAAGAAGTAACATGCTGTCATTCCGGGGCTCGCGAAGCGAGAACCCGGAATCTCGAGATTCCGGGTTCGATGCTGCGCATCGCCCCGGAATGACGATAAGAGAAAGCCAACCCCATGTCCGTCCGCATCGTCGACGTCCGCGAGATCACCAAGCCGATCTCATCGCCGATCCGCAACGCCTATATCGATTTCACCAAGATGACGACGAGCCTCGTCGCCGTCGTCACTGACGTTGTGCGCGACGGCAAGCGGGTCGTCGGCTACGGCTTCAATTCCAACGGCCGCTACGGGCAGGGCGGCCTGATCCGCGAGCGCTTCGCCTCGCGCATCCTGGAGGCCGATCCGAAGAAGCTTCTGAACGAGGCCGGCGACAATCTCGATCCCGACAAGGTCTGGGCCGCGATGATGATCAACGAGAAGCCGGGCGGCCATGGCGAGCGCTCGGTCGCGGTCGGCACCATCGACATGGCGGTGTGGGACGCGGTGGCGAAGATCGCGGGCAAGCCGCTGTTTCGCCTGCTCGCCGAACGTCACGGCGTCAAAGCCAACCCGCGCGTGTTCGTCTATGCCGCCGGCGGCTACTATTACCCCGGCAAGGGGCTCTCGATGCTGCGCGGCGAGATGCGTGGCTATCTCGACCGCGGCTACAACGTCGTGAAGATGAAGATCGGCGGCGCGCCCATCGAGGAGGATCGCATGCGCATCGAGGCGGTGCTGGAGGAGATCGGCAAGGACGCGCAGCTCGCCGTCGACGCCAACGGCCGCTTCAACCTCGAGACCGGCATCGCCTATGCCAAGATGCTGCGCGATTATCCGCTGTTCTGGTACGAGGAGGTCGGCGATCCCCTCGACTACGCGCTGCAGGCCGCGCTCGCCGAATTCTATCCCGGCCCGATGGCGACAGGCGAAAACCTGTTCAGCCACCAGGACGCGCGCAACCTGCTCCGCTATGGCGGCATGCGCCCGGACCGCGACTGGCTGCAATTCGACTGCGCGCTGTCCTATGGCCTCTGCGAATACCAGCGCACGCTCGAAGTGCTGAAGACCCATGGCTGGTCGCCAAGCCGCTGCATCCCGCATGGCGGCCACCAGATGTCGCTCAACATCGCCGCCGGCCTCGGCCTCGGCGGCAACGAAAGCTACCCGGACCTGTTCCAGCCCTACGGCGGCTTCCCCGACGGCGTGCGCGTCGAGAACGGCCACATCACCATGCCGGACCTTCCGGGCATCGGCTTCGAGGGAAAGTCGGATCTCTACAAGGAGATGAAGGCGCTGGCGGAGTAATTCACTCCTCGCCGCGCATGTATCGTTGCGATAGTCGCGAGAACTCTCCCCAACGTCGTCCTGGCTTTCGCCAGGACGACAGAACCCTACGACAGCCGCATATCCAGCCGCCGCCGTCCTTCGCCCTTCAGCAGCTTCTTCACCGCGCTCGAGGCAACGATCTCGCCGTCATTGGCGTAGGCTTCGTGGTTCTTCTCGATGTCGTCGAGGCGGTAGAGGTAGTTGACCATCACGCCGGCCGACTCGCGCACGCCCTTGGGCGAGAGGTCGCCGAGCCAGTTGATGCGCTCGAGCCGCGCGCCGTTGCCGAGATGGAAGCGGGCGACGGAGTCGATCAGCCGGCCCTTCGCCGTGCGGGCCTTCAGGAAGTAGTGCGCCGCGAGCGGCTCCAGTATGCCGCGCAGCAGTGCCGTCGTCTCGGGGTTCTCGAACCATTTGGGATCGTCGAGGCGCTTCAGCACCTCGCGATCCTCGTCCGACAGCGGCAGCTCCTTGTCCTGCTTGACCCATTGCATGAAGCCCGGCACCGGCGACAGCGTCACGAAGCTGTCGAGCTTCGGCAATTCGCGGCGCAGCTCTTCCACCACCTGCTTGATCAGGAAGCTGCCGAACGAGATGCCGCCGAGGCCACGCTGGGTGTTGGAGATCGAATAGAACACGGCGGTGCGCGCGCGCTCGATCGGCAGATGCTGGCGGTCGACCGCCAGCAGCGGCGCGATCGCGCCGGGGATCGTCTCGGTCAGCGCTACCTCGACGAAGATCAGGGGCTCGTCCACCATCGCCGGATGGAAGAAGGCGTAGCAGCGGCGGTCGACCGGATCGATGCGACGGCGCAAATCGTCCCAGTCGCTGATCTCGTGGACGGCTTCATAGCGAATGATCTTTTCGAGGATGTTGGCCGGGGTTGACCAGTCAATCCTGCGCAGCACGAGAAACCCCCTGTTGAACCACGAAGAAAGCAGATGCGAGACGTCGCGATCGAGCGCGGCGAGATCGGTGTGTCCGTTCATCATGCCGAGCAGGTCGGCACGCATGTTGACGAGGTCGCCGGTGCCGCCGGGCGCGCGGTTGAGGCGGCGGATCAGCTCCTGCCGGCGCGGCTCGGAGGCGAAATGCAGCGAGCTCGCGTCCTCGTCGCTGGGCTTGGCGCGCCATTTCTCTATCGCCTTGGACAGGCGTTCCCGGTCGGGGCCGAAATCGCGCACCAGCGCCTCGAAGAAGGCGCGGCGTCCTGCCGCATCCAGGTCCTGGTAGAGATCGAGCACCTCGCGCGCCATGGCTGTGCCGGAGGCTTCGCCCCGGCCCGACAGCAGCGCACCGCAGAGCGCGATCAGGCCGTCGGCGTCCTGTTTGGTATCCGCGGAATCGCGACGAAGCAGCGTACGGCCGCGCTCGGAGATGGTGGCGAGGAGATCGGAGAAGAAGGCGTTAGCCATCTGGGCCTTTCGAAACCGGTTTGTGCGGTGCGGAAGCTTACACGGGATTTAGGCAGAAGCCGATCACAATCAAGCAGGGGAATTTGGCAACTTTAGTCAGGGCAGGCGACTCAGGAACGTTGTCATGCCCCGCGAAGACCGTCGCGCTTCACAACCGCTGTCATGCCCCGCGCAGGCGGGGCATCCAGTACGCCGCGGCGTCTCGGTTCTAGCCGCGCCGTCTCGGAGTACTGGATTGCCCGCCTTCGCGGGCAATGACACCGGGAGTGGAGCGGCGAGCAACGACACCGAGGTTGCCGCTACCCCTTCCCCGCAAACTCCGTCGGCGTCCGCCCTGTCACCTGGCGGAACGCGGCCGAGAACGCCGGCACGCTGGCATAGCCGAGCTGGGTCGCGAGCTGCTTCACCGAAACGTTCGCATCTGTGGACAGCCGCTGGATTGCCGCGGCGATCCGGGCGCGCTGGCACCAGCTCTTGAAGCTCAGTTGCGTCTCCGTGGAGAACAGCCGCGACAGCGTGCGCGCGGAGGTTCCGACCTCGCGCGCCAGCGTATCGATGTCGTGCAGGCCGGTTGGGTCGTCGAGCACGATCATCGCGGCGCGCCGGCAGCGCGGCTCGCGCGGCAGCGGCACGAAGGTCGCGGAATCCTCGGCCTGGTGCAATTCCAGCATGACGAGGCGGACCAGCAGCTCGGTGCGCTCTTCCGTGTTGCGCGCGTCGAACAGCGCGAGGATCGCCTGGTTGAGCAACGGCGAGACCCGCACCACGAATTCCTTGGTCAGGCCTTCATAGCGTTGCTCGCGCTTCAGCCAGGGCAGGTCGAAATACAGCGTGCGCAACTCGATGTCGGCGAGCAGGTCGATGGCATGCTCGAGCCCGGCCGGGACCCAGACGGCGCGGTCCGGCGGCACCAGCCAGCGGCCCTTCGGTGTCGTCACCTGCATCGTGCCCTTGGCGGCATAGACGAGCTGCGCCTCGCGGTGCATGTGCGGATCGAGCCGCAGGCCCCTGGGGTAGTCACGCGCGACCAGATGCACGCCCGCAGGCGAGCGATGGTTGCTCCGGACCTCCCGGAGGATTGGCGTTTCCAAGACAGTCATTGGCTGCATCCCGTCATTTGCCCGAAATATAACTCATTTCGGAGCAGGAGAGGATTCGTATGAACAGCCCCAGCCGGGTCATCAGTTTCGTCAACGCAGGCCATTTCATCGACCATTATTCGATGCTGATCTTCGCCGCCGCCGTGATCATCATGGGGCCGGCGCTCGGCATGGCCTATTCGGAACTTTTGCCTTACGCGACGCCGGGCTTCATCGCGTTCGGCGCGGGCTCGCTGCTGACAGGCTGGCTCGGGGACCGCTGGAGCCGCCGCCACATGATGCTGATCTTCTTCGTCGGCATTGGCCTCTCCATGATCTCGGTCGGCTTCGTTCAGACCCCGGTTCAGCTCGGCGCGGCGCTGCTGGCGATCGGCATCTTCGCCTCGATCTACCATCCCGTCGGCACCGCCATGATCGTGTCCTATGCCGACAGGCTCGGCCGCGAGATGGGCATCAACGGCGTCTGGGGCAATCTCGGCGTGGCCTCGTCCGCGCTGGTGACCGGCGTGATCGGCCAGTATCTCGGCTGGCGTTTTGCCTTCATCGTCCCCGGCGTCGTCACCATCCTGATCGGCATCGCCTTTGCGATGATCGTCGTGCACGAGGACCGCAAGGGTTCGAAGCAGGCGGCGGCGCAGGCGCGCGTCGCCAAGCAGGACATGTGGCGCGTGATCCTGGCGCTGCTGATCGTGGTGATCGCGATCTCCACCACCTTCAACGCCGTCACCGTCGCGCTGCCAAAACTGTTCGCGGAGCGGCTCGCCGATCTCACCAGGAGCCCGGCGCTGCTCGGCGTCATCGCGGCCTGTGTCTACGTGTTCGGCGCCATGACGCAGTACACGATCGGCCGGCTGCTCGACCGCTATTCGCTGAAGACGGTGGCGCTGCCGCTGTCCTTCATGCTGGCGCCGTTCCTGTATCTGGCTGCGAGCCTGTCCAATCTGCCGCTGATCCTGGTCTCGATCGGCATCGTCATGGGCGCGTTCGGGCAGGTCACGGTCAACGATGCCATGGTCGGCAAATACACCACGGAGGAGTGGCGCTCGCGCGCCTATGCCGTGCGCTATTTCGTCGGCTTCACCGCCGCCGGCGCCTCCGTCGGCCTGGTCGCCTGGCTCTACGAGCAGGGCGGGTTCGTCACCATGCTGCACGCCTTCGCCGCGCTCTGCCTGCTCGCGATCGCCGCCGCGTTGATCCTGCCGCGCGAGATCCGGACGCCGCAAGCGGCGTGAAGGGCAGTGAGGCGGGCGGCTCGCGCCACCCCGTCATTCCGGGGCGTCGCACAGCGACGAGCCCGGAATCCATTTACCCGCAGCCTCTGCCGCCCGATGGATTCCGGGCTCGCGCCTGTCGGCGCGCCCCGGAATGACAGAAGAGATGCGCGCAGCTGCTTCAACCTCGTCATTGCGAGCGTAGCGAAGCAATCCAGAATCGTTCCGCGGCGGGACTCTGGATTGCTTCGCTGCGCTCGCAATGACGGGGGAGATGGCGGCACATCGTGCATGCCACCCATCATGCCATTCTGCCAGTGTCTTGCCCGACGGGTCAAACGCTGGCGTCGCTGAAAAAAACTCAACGCCATCAACGCCGTTCTACTGTGCATGGGGTTGTTTTCGACTTTTTTTATCGGAGCGGGCCTCCGCAGAAAAAGCCTACGGCTTCACCTCCACGGCCGGCTGCGTTTTCGGCGCCTTCTTCGACGCCCGCCAGTTCTCGAACCGCTGCACCACCACGAAGAACGCAGGCACGAACAGCACCGCGAGGCAGGTCGAGGCCAGCATGCCCGAGAACACGGTGATGCCGATCGACTTGCGGGCGCTGGCGCCGGCGCCGGTCGCGATCACCAGCGGCACCACGCCGAGGATGAAGGCGAACGAGGTCATCAGGATCGGGCGGAAGCGGGCGCGGGCCGCCTCGATCGCCGACACCAGGATCGGCTTGCCGTCGCGGCCGTGCAGCTCCAGCCCGACCTCGACGATCAGGATGGCGTTCTTGGCCGACAGCGCGATCAGCAGGATCAGGCCGATCTGGCAATAGAGGTTGTTGTCGATCTTGAGGCCGTTGAGGATCAGCATCGGCCCGATCAGCGACAGCGGCACGGCGAGGATCACCGAGATCGGCGCGTACCAGCTCTCGTACTGGCCGGCGAGCACGAGATAGACCAGCAGCATGGCGAGGCCGAACACCCAGTAGATCTGATTCGAGACCGCCTTCTCCTGGTACGACATCGCGGTCCATTCATAACCGGTGCCGGGCGGCAGCGTCTTGTCCGCGATCTCCTCCATCAGCTTCAGCGACTGGCCGGACGAATAGCCCTGCGCCGGCAGGCCGATGATGGTCGAGGAGGGATAGAGATTGTAGAGGCTGATCAGCGACGGGCCGGTGGCCGGCGTGATCGTGGCCACCGTGCCGATCGGGATCATGTCGCCGTTCGAGTTGCGCACCTGCATGTTGGCGATGTCGCGCTCGGTGACGCGGAAGGCCGGATCGGCTTGCGTATAGACCTGGAACACGCGGCCGAACTTGTTGAACTGGTTGACGAAGGACGAGCCGAGATAGGTCGACAGCGCGGAGAACACCTGATCGGTGGTGACATGCAAAGTCTGGGTCTTGACGCGGTCGATCTCGACGTTGAATTGCGGCACCGACGAGCGGAACGAGGACTGGACGCGCTGCAGCGCGCTCTGGCTCTGGCCGTTGCTGACCACCGCGCCGGTGATGGCCTGCAGCTTGGCGAAATCGCTGTTGCCGTCGCGCAGCTCGACCTGCATCGAGAAGCCGGCGGCGTTGCCGATGCCCTGGATCGGCGGCGGCGGCAGCACGATGGTGCGCGCCTCCATGATCACAGCGAGCTTGTCGTTCAGCCCGTAGACCAGCGAGCGCAGATCCTCGCCGGGACCTTTGCGCGCGTCCCAATCCTTCAGGATGATGTAGGCGACGCCGGCATTGGCAAGGCTCGCGCTGCTGTCGAGCGCGGAGATGCCGGCGATGGTGATGACCTGCTGGACGCCAGGCGTCTCCTTGATGATCTCGCTGGCCCGGTCGAGCACCTTCTGGGTCCGCTCCAGCGAGGCGCCGTCGGGCAGTTGGATGGCGGCGATCAGATAGCCCTGGTCCTCGATCGGCAGGAAGCCGGTCGGCACCCGCGACAGGCCGTAGCCGCCGATCCCGATCAGCACCAGCGCCACCGCGACCGACACCGTGGCGTGCCTGACCAGGAAGGTGATCAGCCGCGTGTAGCCGCGCTCGACCCGGTCATAGACGTTGTTGAAGCCGCGATAGAAGAAGTTGCGCTGCTCCGGCGGCACCGCCGGCCGCAGCCACAGTGCGCATTGCGTCGGCTTCAGGGTCGCCGCGTTGATGGCGGACAAGAGCGCGGTCGCCGCGATCACCAGCGCGAATTGCGAGTAGATGCGGCCCGTGAGGCCCGCCAGGAACGAGGCCGGCAGGAACACCGAGATCAGCACCAGCGTGATGCCGACGATCGGCGCGAATAGCTGGTCCATCGCCTTGATCGCGGCGTCGTGGCCGTTCATGCCCTGCTCGATATTGTGGGCGGCGCCTTCGACCACCACGATGGCGTCGTCGACGACGATTCCGATCGCCAGCACGATCGCGAACAGCGTGGACATGTTGATGGTGAAGCCGAGCGCCGCCATCGCGGCGAAGGCGCCGATGATGGTCACCGGCACGGTCGTTGCCGGCACCAGCATGGCGCGCCAGTCCTGCAGGAACACCAGGATCACGACCAGCACGAGCAGGCCGGCCTCGATCAGCGTCATGTAGACCTCGTGCACCGAGGCCTCGACGAATTTGGTTGTGTCGAACGGCGTGTCGTATTTGATGCCTTCCGGGAAGCGCTTGGCGAGCTCCGCCATCTTCTTCTCGACGGCCTGCTCGACCTGGAGCGCGTTGGCGCCCGGCGACTGGAACACGCCGATGCCGACGGCGGGCTGCTTGTTCAGCGAGAAGATCTGGCTGTAGGTCTGCGCGCCGAGTTCGACCCAGCCGACGTCGCGCACCCGCGTGACGTCGCCGCTGGTGCCTGACTTGACGATGATGTTCTCGAACTGGCTGGTGTCGTCGAGCCGGCCGTTGACGTTGAGCGTGTACTGGAACGCCTGGCCCGGCGGCGTCGGCGGCGCGCCGACCTGGCCGGCGGAGACCTGCTGGCTCTGCTGCTGGATCGCCTGGATCACGTCCTGCGGCACGAGGCCGCGGACTTGCAGCTTGTTCGGGTCGAGCCACACCCGCATCGAATACTGGCCTGCGCCGAACACCGTGACGTTGCCGACGCCGGGCAGGCGCGAGAGCTCGTCGCGGATGTTGATGGTGGCGTAGTTGCTCAAATAGAGACTGTCGAACCGGGAGTCCGGCGAGGTCAGCGTCACGAACAGCAGGATCGAGGTCGATTTCTTCTGGACGGTGACGCCCTGGTTCTGCACGGACGTCGGCAGTTGCGACAGCGCGCTGGAGACGCGGTTCTGCACCAGCACCTGCGCGAAGTTGAGGTCGGTGCCGATCTTGAAGGTCACGGTCAGCGTATAGGTGCCGTCGGAGCCGCTGTAGGACTGCATGTAGAGCATGTCCTCGACGCCATTGACCTGTTGTTCGATCGGCAGGGCTACCGTGTCGATCACGGTCTTGGCGCTGGCGCCGGGATAGCGCGTGGTGACCTGCACGGTCGGCGGCACCACGTCGGGGTATTGCGCGATCGCGAGGTTGAACAGCGCGACGCCGCCGATCAGGATCATCAGCAGTGCGATGACGTTCGAGAGGACCGGCCGCTCGATGAAGAATTTTGAGATCATGGCAGGCAGCTCCTACTTGGCAGACGCCTGCGGCTGCTCGATCTTCGTCACTTGCGGGTCGATCTTCTGGCCCGGGATCACCCGCAGCAGCCCCGCGATCACGACGCGGTCGTCCGGCTTCAGCCCGCTCTCGATCACGCGCAGGCCGTTATCGGTGGGGCCGATCTGCACCTTGCGCTGCTCGACGACGTTGTCGCCATTGACCACCAGCAGATAGCGGCCGCCCTGGTCGCTGCCGAGCGCGGTGTCGGGAACGAGGAGCGCGCCCTTCTCCTGGTCGAAGGGCACGCGGACGCGGACGAAATAACCGGGCAGCAGCACCCGCTTGTCGTTGGGGACGAGGCCGCGCACGGCAAGCGTACCGGTCGACTGGTTGAGGGTCGGCGAGACGTAGTCGAGCTTGCCTTCATGCGGATAGCCGGTCTCGTTCTGGAGCCCGACTTGAATCGGAAATTGCTTGAGGTCGGTGGGCGTCAGTCCCCGGCGGGCCGCTTCGGCGCGGATGCGTAGCACGTCCTGCTCGTTGACGGTGAAGTTCACCCAGATCGGGTCCATCGCGACGATGGTCGCGAGCTGGGTCGGGGAGGAGACGCCGACGAGCTCGCCGATCGAGACCATGTGGGCGCTGACGACGCCGTCGAACGGCGCGGTGACCTTGGTGTAGCCGTAATTGACCTCGGCGATCCTGGTGTTGGCCTGCGCCTGCAGGAGATTGGCCTGCGCGTTTTCGCGGGTCGAGGTCGAGGTGTCGAGGGTGGCCTGCGAGACCGCCTGCCGCTGCACCAGATCGCTTTGCCGCTTGAAGTCGGCCTCCGCCTGCCGGAGCGAGGCCTGGGCGCCGGCCTCGGCCGCCTGGGCCTGCTCGAGCTTCAGCTTGTAGGTCTCGGGCTCGATGGTAAAGAGCTGGGTGCCCTGCTTGACGAAGGTGCCGTCCTGGTAGTCGATCGACTGCAGGAAACCCTGCACGCGCGCCACCAAGTCGACATTCTTGATCGGCGCGGTGTTGCCGGTGGCCTCGACATAGCGCGTCACCGGCCGCTGCACGGGCGTCGCCACGTCCACCTTGGGCGGGGGCGGAGCCACGTAGGCGTTCTTGTCCTCGCAGCCGGCGAGCGCGATCGCGGCGGCCGTGGCGGCTAGCGCCCGTCCAACATGTCTCCACGCTCCATTGCGATGTGCGGGAGATGCGGGATTCGCGCGCGTCATTCGGTGGCCCCCGATTGCTGTCTGTCGGTGCGGCAGGCTACCAACAAATGTCCGGCCGTGGAACACCATAGCCATGGCGGTCGTCGGCCTTGCACTGCGAACGGCGGTGTGGCCTTTGACAGGTTTGTCATGACAAACCGCTTTTCACCGCGCGCACGATCGACCAGAATTGTGTCAAAGGTCGTGTGGCGGAAGCGAAGCGGTCGGGACGACGAGAACAAGAAAACGCGAGGAGAACATGAAATGTCCGCGTCCGTCCAATCGGCCCTCTCCGGTCTCGTTCTCGCGGCGGCGGTTGCCATGCCCGCGCTAGCCGATGGGCTGAAGGACGAGATCGCGCCGACCGGCAAGCTGCGGGTCGCGATCGCAATCAGCCCCGCAGGCGGCGCATTCTGGTCGACCAGGACGGAAACCGGCTATACCGGCGTGCCGGTGGAGCTCGGCAAGGAGATGGCGGCCCAGCTCGGCGTTGGTGTCGAATATGTCGTGCACCAAAATTCCGGACAGATCACCGACGCGGCCAGCAAAGGCACCTGGGATGTCACCTGGCTGCCAAAGGACCCCGAGCGCGAGAGCAAGATGATGTTCGGGCCGATCTACGAGGTCGCGGACGCCACCTACATCGTCAAGGCTGGTTCGAACGTGACCAGTTTTGCCTCGCTCGACCAGCCCGGCATCAAGGTCGCGGCCGTCAACGCCACCACCACCATGCGTGGCGCTGTCGCGCATCTCAGGAACGCTGAGGTCACCGGCTATCAGACCTATGACGAGATCTTCGGCCTCCTGAAGAGCGGCGAGATCGACGCCTTCGCGCTGTCGCGCGACCAGCTCAACAAGATGGCGCAGAAGATTCCCGGTACAAAGGTGCTGGACGAGACGTTCAAGAAGACGGTGACGGCCGTCGCGGTACCGCTCGGCCACAACCGGGCGCTGACCTTCGTCACCAAATTCATGAACGAGGCGACGATCAACGGCACCTTGCGCAAGGCCTATGACAACAATGGCCTGAAGGATTCTCCGATCCGCACCGAGTAGACGCCCGCTGTGGCGGGCTCCTCACCATGAGGGTCGAGGAAGGCAGCTTCGGGCAAATCGCCCGTGTAGAAAATCTTGTCTGAACAACTGCGCAAAGTGTCTCTTGCGTCAAACTGACACAGCTCTGTCATCGCGCGCCATTAACGTTCCCGGGGTCGGCGTCAATCCTTCGGGGCAACACAACAATGAAATCCAGATTTCTGACGACGGCCGCGATTTTCGCGGCCGCGACGGCACTCGCATGCGCCATGCCTGTTCTCGCGGACGATTTCGGTCGGGACCGCGATCATGATCACGATCGTCACCGTCATCCGCATGACATCCACACCGAGACGCCGATCAAGCATCTCGTGATCATCTTCAACGAGAACCGCTCGTTCGACCATTATTTCGCGACCTATCCGAACGCGGCCAATCCGTCCGGCTCTATACCCTTCGTGCCGAAGCCGCACACGCCGAAGGTCAACAACCTCGTCACGGCGAACCTGCTGGTCAACAACCCGAACAACAGCCCGGCCAACGGCACCGGCGCGACGGATCCGTTCCGTCTCGACCGCACCCAGGCCAACACGCGCTCGCAGAACCATGCCTACACGCCCGAGCAGCAGGCGGTGGACAACGGCAAGGAAGACCTGTTCCCGAAATTCACCGGCCGCGGCACGGCCGGCGGCGCCGGCGCGTTCGGCACCAACGGCCAGGTGATGGGCTATTTCGACGGCAACACCGTCACGGCCTTCTGGAACTACGCCCAGCACTTCGCCATGAGCGACAATCACTGGACCGACACGTTCGGTCCGTCCACGCCCGGCATGCTGGAAGTGGTCTCCGGCCAGACCAACGGCGCGCAGAACGTCGTCGGCACCTCGTCCTCGATCGCCGACGGCCAGGGCGGCCTGACGCTGATCGGCGACACCGATCCTGCCTACGATTCCTGCTCGAGCACGACCAGCACCGTGCTGATGACCAGCAAGAACATCGGCGATCTGCTCAACGACGAGCGCATCAGCTGGGGCAGCTTCATGGGCGGCTTCGACCTGACGCTCAAGAACGCCAACGGCACCACCGGTTGCGGCCGCAGCACCTTCTCGAGCAACGTCAACGGCACCATCGTGGACTACAGTCCGCACCACGCCTTCTTCCAGTACTACAAGTCGACCGCCAACCCGACCCATGCGCGGCCGAGCTCGGTCAATGCGATTGGCCATACCCACGACTTCAACGGCAAGGTTGATCCGGCCAACCACAACTACGATCTCGAGGACTTCTACGCCGCGGTGAAGGCCGGCAACTTCCCGGCCGTCTCCTACATCAAGATGCCGGCCTTCCAGGACGGTCACGCCGGCAATTCCGATCCGCTCGACGAGCAGGTGGGCAATGTCGAGCTGATCAACTTCCTCCAGAGGCAGCCGGAGTGGCGCGAGACCGCGGTCATCATCACCTATGACGACTCCGACGGCTGGTACGATCACCAATACGTCGCGCCGAAGAGCGCCTCCTACGATCCGACCGCCGACCAGGTCAACGGTCCGGGCCTGTGCGGTCTCGGCCCGCAGAAGCAGCCGGCGCCGAAGGGGCTTAGCGGCAAGCCGGTGAACGGCCGCTGCGGTCCGGGCACCCGCGTTCCCTTCATCGTGGTTTCGCCCTATGCGAGGACGAACTTCGTCAGCCACACCTACATCTCGCAGGCCTCGGTGGTGCGGTTCATCGAGGACAATTGGCTGCGCGGCCAGCGTCTCGGCGGCGGCTCGTTCGACGCCAGCGCCGGGTCGATCATGGACCTGTTCGACTTCGATCATGATCATCGCCACGATCTCCGGGTGGACGCGCTGTTCCTTGACCCGACCTCCGGCACTGTCATGACCAGCCCGCCGGACGAGCATCACCATCACTAAGACGCAAGGTCATATGAACAGCCGCACCATGTGGCTTTTCGGCGCCGGCCTGCTTTGTCTGGCCGGCGCCGTCTTTGCCGTCGCGACGCAGGGATTTGCGGAAGCAAATCCCGCGGGTGCGAATCCGAACCCGGTTCGTCTCATGCGTCCGCCGGCCGCTCCGCTCTCGGCGATGGCGCAGCTCGGCAGGGAGATTTTTTACGACGCCTCGCTGTCGTCCTCGGGCGCGCTGTCATGCGCGTCCTGTCACAGCCCGGATCACGCCTACGGTCCGCCCAATGACGAGCCGGTCATGCTCGGCGGCGCGACCTTGTCGCGCCCGGGCGCACGCGCGGTGCCGTCGCTGACATATCTCGATCGCCATCCGAATTTCAGCATCGGCCCCGACAGGGGCGACGACGACAACGTCATCGACCTCGCGCAGATGGCCGCGCTCGGCCAGCAGGCTGCGCGCACCACCAAGACCGCGGGCGGTAGCGGCGCGTCGGCGAACATCGTGCCGCAAGGCGGCCTGTTCTGGGACGGCCGCGCCGATACGTTGCAGGACCAGGCGCTGTTTCCGCTGCTCGATCCCAACGAGATGGACGGCGGCAGCGCCGAGATCGTCGCAGGCAAGCTGCGCCGCGCCTCTTACGCCAGCCGCTTCGTCGAGCTGTTCAGCGCCCGCGTGCTCGACAATCAGCGGCTGCTGATCGCGGAAGCGATGTTCGCGGTGGCGCGCTATCAGGTCGAGGAGCCGAGCTTCCATCCCTACACCAGCAAGTACGACTACTGGCTCGAGGGCAAGGCGCGGCTGTCCGAGGGCGAGCTGCGCGGGCTGCAAGCGTTCAACGATCCCGACAAGGCCAATTGCGCCGGCTGCCACACCTCGGCACCGACCCGCGACGGCCTGCCGCCGCTGTTCACCGATCACCAATACGAGGCGCTCGGCGCCCCGCGCAACGCCGCGCTCGCCAAGAATCGCGACTCCAATTATTTCGACCTCGGCGTTTGCGGCCCGCATCGCACCGACATGCCCGAGCAGACGCAATATTGCGGCATGTTCCTGACGCCGACGCTGCGCAACACCGCAGTGCGCCACGCGTTCTTCCACAACGGCGTTTTCCGCAACCTCGAGCAGGTGCTGGATTTCTACAATTTCCGCGACACCAATCCGGAGAAGGTGTTTCCGCGCGCCGCCGACGGCACCGTGCTGAAGTACGATGACGTGCCGCAAAAATATCACGCCAATGTCGACGTCACCGATCCGCCGTTCGACCGCCACCCCGGCGACAGACCGGCGATGACGGACCAGGAAGAGGCCGACATCATCGCGTTCCTGAAGACCCTGACGGACGGATACAAGCCGGAAAATTAGGGCGTGTGTGTATAAAAGCGGTCTGGGCGTGCGGGGGGCGCCGGCGCCACCAAGGCCTCGGCCGTGGTCGCCGCGGTTGAGCCAAAAGAGTCGGTTGTCGCCTGCATGAACACGCTGGCCGTTGCCACGGCGTGTCGCGGCTATATTCAAAAGAACTCGAGCGAAGGAAAGTGATTGACCAGTCTGTCCCAGAGCGAGAACGGTGGCCGTGGCTGCCTTTTGGCATCCCTGAGGGATAGACACCGCGGTGCCAGTCTCATCCCGTAATAAAGGTTCGCTCCGGAGACGCTCTGACCGCCCTGTATGCTGACAGTCGGATCGAAATTATTCTTTATCAGGTCTGTCGTTTGTTCCACGGAGCCCGCCGCTGAATTGTCGTAGGCCGCCACGTATTTCGTCGACGCCTTGAGGACCCGCTGTCCCTGGCAAACGTACTCGCCGTTTTCCAGATACCGTTTCACTTCCCGATCACAGGACTCGCGACGGAACAGCTCCTCAGCGATGATTGATAGGTCTTCAAGTGAGATCTCCAGCACTTGAACGTCATCGAGCTCCAGCTTTACAGCTTCCGCCAATTTTGCATCGGTATGTGACTGAATCGAACGCACGACTTTTGAGTCGAGCGAATATTGCGTCTTTCGTAGTTCGGAGGTGACTTGGGTTGCAGAAGATGACGTGCGGGTGACGCCAACCAGTCGCTCAGGCGAGACTTCGCACAGCATGTCGTAATCCTGGCCGTTCGGAGAGACATGATAGATGGAGCCTGGAGCGCGCAGGAGCACCGGCGGCGTTATCGGGTGAAAGCCGATAGCGGTGATTGCTTCGTTGAGTTTATTTGGGGGCGTGTGGTGACGTATCGCAGCCACGGATGCCAGTGGTGCGATGCTCACGATCGTCACTAATGCCCCCCACTTGATCAATGGGCGCATTGGAATTCTCCGCCGATTATCCGCAACAATAGTTTCCGCAGGGGCGCGCGCATGCGTTGGCCGAATCTGCCGGAATAGCCGTCGCGAATGCGGCGAGAGCAAAGATCAAAAGCAGTGCTGCGAACTTCATGACCTGTCCTCCTATGGGTTGACAGATGTTCGCTCGACTTGACGTCCGGAAACCCATGACGCCTTGGCGCCGGGAAGCGAGACATCTTCTCGCCAAGCTACGCGCGGCATGGGGCCGCCGATATGAACCAGCTCACACTCTATCTAGAATTGTGGCGGGTGATCTCGCCCTTCTGCATGTCGTCGTTACCAAGGAACGACCGCTGTCGGTCACAAGACGATATCAAGATTATGAGTCTGCCCTAGCTCGTCATGCCCGCGTGCCACGCGGCGAGCACGTCCTTCTCGTCGTCGCTGGTGAGACCGATGACCGGCCCGTTGCCGGCGCGGAGCCAGTCGAGCGTGTCGCGCGCGGTGGCGGCCACCGGGCGCGAGGTCAATCCGGCCTCGCGTGCCGGCGAGGTGTCGCGTGTCATGAAGCCGGCGAAGTCGGGCAGGGGCAGCCACATCGGCAGTGATCGCGGACCTGCCCAGCGCCGTACGTCATGCGCTTCCAGGAAGGCGCGATCGACCCAGGTGAAGGTGCAGGCGGAGTTCAGCGCGGATGCACATTCGGTCAGGAATTCGCCGCGCGTGCGCACCGGTCCAATCCCGTCATAGATGCCGGTCAGGCGAACCTCGGCCGCATGCACGATCCATTGTGCGAGATCGCGCACGTCGATGAACTGGACGGCATCGTCAGGCGTTCCCGGCGCCAGCACCTCGCCGCCGCGCGCAAGCCGCGCCGGCCAGTAGGCGAAGCGTCCCGTCGGATCCTCCGGCCCGGCGATGAGGCCGGCCCGGCAGATGAAGGCATCAGTGCCGACGGCTTGCTCGCACGCGACCTTGGCGGCGCCATAAATGGCGTCGGTGCTGTGCTCGACGTCTTCGGCCATGGGCTCGCGCAGCGGCGCCGTGTCGGCGCGTTGTCCCGGTATGCGGTTGTCTGCGTAGACGCTGATCGTGGAGACGAAGGTCCAGTGCATGCCCGGCCGCTTCAGCGCCGCGACGGCGCGGCGAACCTGGCCGGGATGACGCGAGACGTCGACGACGGCATCGAATGTCTCGCCCGCGAGCGGCGCGAGACCGTCCGCGACGTTGCGGTCGATCCGGATCAGCCGGCTGCCTGCCGCGATCGGCCCGGCGAGACCGCGGGCGGCGCAGGTCACGTCGTGACCGTTGGCGCAGGCATGGGCCGCAATCGCGCGTCCGAGAAACTGGCTGCCGCCAAGGATGAGGATGCGCATGAAACTGCCCGTGCTGCAGATGAGATCACGAGCCTACTACGTCCGGTAGCGGTTACAACCGATGCCTCAGTGCGCCCTGATCTCCGCGTATTTCGCCATCGCCTTCTCGAACTTCCGGTTGAACAGCCACATCGCAGCGAGAATCTCGCGGAAGCTTGCCGAGCTGCGCGATCTGTCGGCCTGGCCGAACGCGAAGATGCTGTTGTTGCGCAAGTGCCTCATGATCGTGGGGCTCGACACCCGGTAGTTCAGGAGATCGTCCGATTTGAGCGCGGACCGCGTCGGGGTGGGAACGATCTGGATCAGCTCGAACAGCTTCATCTGGTCGATCGGGTCGGGCAGCGTCTTCACGATTCCCGGGATCTCCCGGAACAGATCCGCATGCGCGTTCATGAGACCGTTGCGGACATTGGTCCAGTGATTGAAACGATGATCGGTGCCGCGGGCGCGTGCCTCTTCCCTGTCGTCACGCGCGGCTAGCGCGGGATCGGCCGCCGCGATCTCGCTCTTGATAGACTCCCATTTCCTGCGGCCGTTGCGGTCCTCGGACGGGCCGGTCTGGAAGCTGCCCATATAGGTGTTCGAGCGCGCATTGCGGACGTTCTGCTTGCCGTTGGTCTCGGCAAAGAACAGCCCGAGGCTGATACGTCCCGCAGCTTCGGCGTGGCCAGACGCAAGTCCCTTGGCGCGCGCGATAGCGACTGCGAGATCGACGACGTCCTTGAACGGCGTCGGCGAGTTCTGCGCGCCGGCGGGCGGCGCCTCCATGATCTCGAAGAGTCCAGCATATTCGTCGACCAGCGGCTCGATGTCGGCGTCGAAATAGGCCGGCGGAATCTCGAACTTGTTGGGCTTGCCGATCCGCGACGGCATGGCGTCGGTGAGATCCTTGTAAGCACTGATGACCGCGACGCGTGCCAGATAGAGCGCCTGTCCCGGCAGGTTCGGCAGCGGCTCCTTCGCCGCGATCTGTCGGCGCCGCTCGGCAAGGATGGATTTGAAATCGCCGAGCGCGCGATCGTAGGTGGCGAGCGCCTCCGATTGCCTCGCCGTGAGCGTTTGTGCCTGGCTCGCCGTGAACGTCGTGAGGATCAGCCCAAGCACCGCCAGGGCTGCGGCGGCGTGACATCGTCGTCCCATGGCGGGTTCCCGTGTGCCGGAGATTCGTCGATCATGGGATCGTAAACATCAAACGCGCGGACTGGCGAGTTGCAAATCCCGCTCAGCCCGGGTTCTCCGACCTTACGCTGTGGCCCGGTAGTCCGGCGCCGTCGCCAGGAACTTCGCATAGGCATCCGCATCCGGCGGCTGGAAGTGTCCTTTGAGCCCGCCGCGCTTCTGGTTCTTGGCGCCGATATCGGCCATCAGCTCGTCGAAATGGCGATAGTGATAGGGCGCGACGCACAAGCCGCCATAGACGCCGGCGGCCGGCCGCTCGACGCGCTTGAAGTGCAGCATCATCTCGATGTTGTCGCGCATCGCCTGCGCCGTCGGCTGGTTGGCGAGCTGGCCGTCGGCGTAGCGCACCAGCCAGTTGGCGGCGAGATCGGCGCACAGCACGGTGCAGAACGAGGAGTTGAAGCCGACGAAGCCCAGCTCCGGCAGATCAGGGTTGGCGATCAGCCGGTAGAGCCGGTACTGACCGTCCGCGTCGACCAGTTTCTGCTGATAGGCTGCGGGCAGGAACGGCACGCCGAGCTTGTAGCCGATCGCGAGCACCGCGACGTCGGCGCCGACGCGCTCGCCGCCGCTCATCACGATGCTGTCGCCCTCGTAATGATCGAACGTGCCGAACACCGCCTTGATGCGACCGTCCGCGACCATCGGATAGAAGCCGGGCGTTGCGATCGGCACCGAGCAGTTGACGCCGTCCTCGATCCGCTCTTTCGGTACCATCTTGCACGGGCCAAGCTTGAGCTGCGCCTTCAACAGGCTCTCCAGCCCGCGCCAGTTCGCCCAGATCAGGGGCGCTGCGATGCGGTGTGCGAGCCGCGCCATCGCGCTGGCGCCCCAGCCCGGAAACATCTCCTCCTGCGCACGGATGTAGAGGATGCGCTTGAAGTTCACGAGGCCGCCGATGAAATAGGGGATCCGCCAGACCGGCTCGCGCATCACGATGGTGACTTCGCGTGCGCCTGATTTCACCGCGTTCACCGCGATGTCGGTCGCCGATTTCGAGCCGCCGAGCACGACGACGCGGCGTCCTTTCGCCAGCGCGGGATCGCTGTATTTCGACGAATGCAGGATCTGGCCGCCCTGCGCCAGAAATCCGTCCTCGCCCGGGCAATGCAGCTCACGCGGCTCGTTGAACTGCCCGATGCAGACCGCGACGAAATCGAAATCCTCGTTCGTCGCCTTGCCGTCCTTGGTGGTCAGCGCGAGCGTCCAGCCCGGCTTCCCGTCGGCGCGGCGCGCCATGCCGGCGACCTCGGTGTTGAGGCGCAGCATGCGGTCGAGGCCGAAGCTTTTGGCGTAGTCGGCGAGATAGGCGTGGACCTGCGGCCCGGTCGGCCATTCCGGATAGACGTCCGGCATGGCGCGATCGGTGTAGCGGTAGAGATCCTTCGGGCTCTGGGTCTGTACGTCAGGGTAGGAGCGCGCAGGCTCCCAGACGCCGCCGAGATCGCCGCTGCGCTCGAGAATGGTGACGCGGTGGCCGCGGCTGGAGAATGCCTTTGCGGCGGCGAGACCGGAGACTCCGGCGCCGATCACGCAAACATGCTTGGGACTGACCATGGGATTGCTCGCAATCAGGGTGTTTCGCGCGCAAGCGGCCACGTTCGGCCGCAAGGTGCGGCCGGCGGGGCTGCAAGCTGATGAAAGGCGACGGGGAGGCGTCTAGTCGTTGGCCTCGGGCGGCAGGAAGTCGACCTCGTGCAGTGCCGAGATGCGCACGACTTCGGCAGGGTCGGTCAGATTGTGGAGCTGGTTGAACAGCGCCTCCAGCTTCTGCATCGGCGAGACCCAGAACAGCGCGCGGCACGGCTTGTCAGATTTGTTGAAATAGCCGTGCGGGATGCCGCGCGGCATGCGCACGAGGTCGCCGGCATGGGCCTTGACCCAGACGCCGTCGAGCTTGAGGTCGAGCGTGCCCTCCTGCACCAGGATGAACTCGTCCTGGGTCGGATGGATGTGCACCGGCACGAACTGGCCGGGATCGCTGTTGGTCTCGAACGCGAAGGTGGAGTCGGTGACGGCCTTGGGGAAATAGACCTGACCAAGGATGTTCCAGCTCTTGCCGCCATAGCCCGTGCCAACAGCGGTTATGCCCTTTTCGAGTGCAGTCATGGCTCGCTCCTCATGGATTCCGGCGAGGATGGAGCTTCGGCCAGCGACCGGCTGCCTGTCTATCCGCTAAACGAATCCGGATGGAGCTTTTGCCATGCAGCACGACGATTTTGCGACGCGGCCCTTTCCGCGTCCAGGGAACTATTATAGGCTTAAAGCAATTCCGTGACGCGAAGCGTGGTCGACGATGTCCGCAGCCGTGCTGGAAATGAGCGCAAGTGCGTCCGCAGCAGAACGGCTTGCGGACTTTGCCCGCGTCGCCACCGATGATGTCGATGAGGCGGCCGAGCAGATTGGACGCATCTTCTGTCCGCACGATCTCAAGCCGGCGCAGGCGCGGGCGGCCGGCTTCTCCGCCCGGCACAATTGCGCGGCGTTCGACGGCTTTTCCATCAACTACGTTACCTATGGCGGATCGGTCAGCATCGATCCCGGCTGCCTCGAGCGCTTCTTCCTGCTGCAGGTTCCGCTCACGGGCACCGCCCGCATTCGTGCCGGCGCCGGCGAATTCGATGCCGTACCGGACCGGACGGCGTCGCTGCTGTCGCCGACGATCCCGACCCGGATGATGTGGAGCGACTGTGCCCAAGTGATCCTGTTGCTTGACCGCCGCATGGTCGAGCAGCGCGCCGCGGCCTTGTCGGGGAGGGTCGCGGGCACGGTCGAGTTCGATCCTGTGATCGACCTGGATGCGCCGTCGGGGCGGGCCTTGCGGACCAGCCTTGGCGGGCTGATGACGCTCGCCGAACGTCTTGGCCCCTCCGGCAGGCTTTCACCGGTCGCGACCGCCGATTGGCGGGAGGCGCTGCTCGATCACCTGCTCAATGGCCAGCGTCACGGCCTGTCGGATGCGATCAGGACGTTCTCGGGGCAAGCCGAGCGTCTGCCGCGTGCGCTTCGCGTCGCGCGGGACCGTCTTGCGGACAGTGCCGGCGAGCCGCTCGACCTTGCGCAGCTCGCCTGCGCCGCCGGGATCGGCATCCGCGCGCTCCAGCTCGGCTTCCGCCGTCATTTCGGGGTTTCGATCTCGGAGATGCTGCTCGACATGCGCCTCGCTGGTCTGCACGCCCGGCTCGCGCAAGCCCCGCCCGATGCCTCCATCACCGAGATCGCCTTCGATCTCGGCTTCACTCATCTCGGCCGCATGGCCGGCGCCTATCGTGAAAAATTTGGCGAGACGCCGTCGGCAACGCTGCGGCGAAGGATGAGCTAGCGCAGAGAGCTACTTTCGCGACCGCGTCGTGCCGCTGTCTTCAGCTGCTTGCCTGCGCAAAAAGCCCTCGACATCGGCCTGCACCGAGTAGGGCGTCGGGATCGGGTCGCCCACGGAATCGACGGCGGTGTCGAGAGAGCGGCGCAGCATGCGCGCGAGCTCGGCCTTGCGATAGGGTTTTGTCAGAAGCGGGGCGCCCTTCGTGGCGCGGCCCTGCGCGTGCATCGAGTCGTAGGCGTATCCGGAGGTGAACAGCACCCGCAGGGACGGCCGCGCGGCCACCATCTGCTCGGCGAGTTCGCGTCCGTTGATGCCGCCGGCCATCACGATGTCGGTGAACAGCAGGTCGAACGCCTTGCCCTCAGCGGCGATGGCGAGCGCTTCGGTCGCGTTGGCGGCGGGGATGACCTTGTAGCCGAGGCTCTCGAGCTGGACCGTGACGTATTGGCGGACGTCGCGATCGTCCTCGACGCAAAGGATGGTTTCGCGCCCGCCCACGACCTTGCGATCGTCATAGCCGGCGGGGCGCAGCGTGCTGGTCTCGGCCTTCGGCAGATAGATCGTGAATGTCGTGCCGCGGCCTTCCTCGGACGCGACCTTGATGCCGCCGCCGGATTGCTTGACGAAGCCGAACACCATGCTGAGCCCGAGCCCCGTGCCCTTGCCGACCTCCTTGGTCGAGAAGAACGGATCGAAGATCCGCTCCAGGATGGCCCGCCGGATGCCCGTGCCGGTGTCGGCGATCTCGATCTCGACATAGTCGCCGGCATAGCCGGCGCCGACCGCCACGGCCTCGCGCACGCCGAACACGACGTTGCGCGTCGTCAGGGTCAGCCTGCCGCCGTCCAGCATGGCATCGCGGGCGTTGATCGCGAGGTTGAGCAGCGCCGAGCTCAACTGGCCGCGGTCGACGAGGGCGAGCCAGACCTTGCTGTCGAGCTTCGTCACGATCTCGATCTTCTTGTCGAAGGTCGCCAGCAGCAGTTTTGCCAGCTCCTCGAGCAGCTCGTTGACGTCGATCTCCGTCGGCTGCAGCGCCTGCTTCCTTGCGAAGGACAGCAGGCTCGAGGTCAGCGCGGCGCCGCGATCGGCGGCCTCGCTGATCAGCTTGGTGATGGTCGCTAGCGGCGGATTGTCCTTCACGGCGTCGGCAAGGATCTCGATCGTGCCGGTGATCACGGTGAGCATGTTGTTGAATTCGTGCGCAATGCCGCCGGTGAGTTGCCCGACCGCCTCCATCTTCTGGGCCTGTATCAGCTGCTCCTCGGCGGCGCGCTTCTGGGTGATGTCCTTGACGAAACTGTTGATGATGGTGCGCCCGCCGAGCTGGAGTGCCGTGCCCGACGCCTCGACCAGGATCGCATCGCCGTTCCTGTGGAGCAGGCTTACCTCGAAGCGAATGCCGATCGGCGTATCCGACAGTTCCGGCAGCAGCCGCATCATGCGCTGCCTGAAGCCGGCGCGGAGCGGCTCGGCGACGAGGAGGTCGACGACGTCGGCGCCGATGGCCTCCTGCCGCGACCATCCGGTCAGGGCTTCGGCCTGAAAGCTCCATTCCACGACGATGCCGCGTTCGTCGGTCTGAATGAAGGCGTCGAGCGCGGTCTTGATGACGGCTTGCGTCATCTGTGCGCTCTCGGCGACGGCCTTCGCCCGATCGGCCAGTTGCGCGGCAGCCCGCTCGGCCTGCGACGTCTCGATCGCGCGCGTGCAGAGACGCGCGAGCAGCACCGCAACGACACCGCTCGCCATCAGGGCGATGAGCTGGGCCATGCCGAACCCGCGCGGGCCGGCGGTGCCGGTCATGGCATAGGAAGCGAGAAGGAGTGCGGCGGTCACGACGACCTGGGCGGCCATCGCAAATGTCACAACCCCCCTGAGTTTCATGGCCTCACACCCAAGACGCCAGCCGCGGACCGTACCGGCCCCGTCCTGTCGAGGAGTCCGGCATTATGTGAGCTACAGATTCCGTGCGTTTCCGTCGAGGGGCAATTTCAGGTGGCGCGGGACGGCCGGCCGTCCCGGAAACGAGGCCCGGCCTGCCTCGGGCTTCAACCCGCCGGCGAATCGGTCTGGCGCAATGTCGTCACCCAGATCACGCGCGCCGTCTGCTGGGTCGGGTTGTCGAACATGTGCGGCACGATGCTCGGGAAACGAAAACTGTCGCCGGCCTCGAGCACGTGGGCCTGGTTGTCGAGCCACAGCCGCAGGCTGCCGGACAGGATGTAGCCGGCCTTCTCGCCGGTGTGCTGCAGGAAGTCGGTGCCGGACGAGGCGCCGGGATTGAGCGTGAGCTCGTAGAGTTCGAGTTGGCCCTTGCCATCGGGGGTGAGCGCTTCCTTGACGACGCCGCTCGCGGTGAGGCGCAGCAGCCGACGGCTGTTCTTGCGCACGATGTAGCGCTGCACGTCGCCGGGATCGGTGGTCTCGAAGAAATAGGAGATCGGCACGTCGAGCGCGATGCTGAGCAGGCGCAGCGTGCGGATCGACGGCATGGCGCGCGCGCGTTCGAGCTGGCTGATCATGCCGTTCGACAGGCCGGTCTTGTTGGCGACGTCCTGGATCGAGAGGCCGGCGCGCTGACGCAGCAGCCGTACGGTTTCGCCGAGGCGCTGGTCGACCGCATCGTCGGCCTCGATCGTCGGAGCGTCCTTCGGACCGTTGGTATCGCCGCGACCATCCATGTCGCTCTCCCATGCATCATCTCAGCCTTGGACCGCATCGGTCCGAGGCTTCAGTCGGAGTGAAAAGGTCGCGCATACTAGCAATGCGATTGACAGCTGTATTTAGTCATGATGAACTTTTGATCGAAAAATTTAGAAGCACTAAAGCCCACTCCTGTCCCCTGCCGGGGTCTCGGGGCGCGGGGGACGGTGCCGTGTGCGACAACGGAGAGTGGGTCATGGCAAACGACACCGGCAGGTTCGGCGTTGGGGCAGTGCATCTCGGTAGTCCGAATCGCCGTCAATTCTTCCAGCTCGGGGCCGGCGCCGCGGCGGGATGGAGCCTCGCAGGCAATGCCTTCGCCCAAACCGAGCGCCCGACCAATCCGCCGGACAAGCCGCGCGGGCAGGTGATTGCGGCGCTGTCGCAGGAGCCGACCGTCTTCCATCCGCTGATGCCCGGCATCGAGGTCGATCAGGGCGTCTGGTGGCAGGTGTTCTCGCTGCTCTGGTTCATCGATCCCGAGGGCAATTTCGTTCCCGATCTGGCGCGCGAGGTCCCGACCATCGAGAATGGCGGCCTGTCGGCCGACGGCCTGACCTGGAAGATCAAGCTGCGCAGCGACGTGAAGTGGCATGACGGCACGCCGTTCACGGCGGACGACGTGAAGTTCTCGCTCGAGCTGATCAACAATCCCGATTTCCGCGCGCGCAGCCGCGTCGGCCACAGCCTCGTGAAGGACATCAAGGTCGTCGCGGCGGACGAGATCCACTGGCGAATGGAAGCTCCCTATTCGCCCTATATGTCGATCCTGGGATCGCTGACCTTCATCGTGCCCAAGCACATCCTGGAGAAGATGTCCGATCCGAACGCCTCGCCGTTCCACAATGCGCCTGTCGGCACCGGACCGTTCCGCTGGGGTGAGCGCGTGCCCGGCGACCACATCCTCCTGAATGCCCACACCGGCTATCACGGCAAGGGGCCGTACGTCGAACGCGTGGTGTTCAAGTACATCCCCGACCTCACCGTGCTCTACACCCAGTTCCGCACCGGCCAGGTCGACTACACCGGCCTGCAAGGCATCCTGCCGAACTTCGTGCAGGAGGCGAAGACGCTGAAGGGCCGCAAGATCTTCGTCTCGGCGACGTCCTCGGTGGAGCATATCGCGCCCAACCTGGATTTCGGTCCCTTCGCCGACCGCGCGGTGCGCGATGCGCTCTATCTCGCCATCAACAAGCAGGCGATCATCGACGCGCTCTATTACGGCCTGCCGACGCAGACCGAGAGCTTCGTGCCGCAGCAGGCGTGGTCGTTCCAGAAGGGTCTGCCGCAGCACAAATACGATCCCGCCAAGGCCAATGCGCTGCTCGATGCGGCGGGATGGGTTCGCAGCTCCAGCGGCGTTCGCGAGAAGGGCGGCGTCAAGCTCGAATTCACCAACTCGACGACGTCAGGCAATGCGGTGCGCGAGCAGACCCAGCAGCTCCTGGTGCAGGACTGGCGCGCGATTGGTGCTGCGATGCGCGTCAACAACATGCCGGCGGCGGTGATCTGGGGCGACTTCTGGCAGCAGTCGAAGTTCAACTCGGTGCTGGTGTCGGTGAACTTCATGCTGGGCAGCGACCCCGACGTGACGCCGCGCTTCGGCTCCGGCGCCATTCCCGCCAAGGGCGGCCGCGGCTACAACACCTATCAGTACCAGAGCCCGGAGGCTGATCGTCTTCTCGCCGAAGGCGCCAAGCAGTTCGATCTGTCGCAGCGCAGGACCACCTATGGCGATCTGCAAAAGCTGATCCGCAACGACCTCGCGATCCTGCCCATGTTCCAGGGCTTCATCGCCGAAGGCGTGAAGGAAGGGCTGCAGGGTTTCCGTCCCAACATCAACACCTCCATCAATTGCTGGAACATCCGCGAATGGTACTGGGCCTGATGGCTCCGGCTCGCTGGATCGCCTGAGATGGCCCGCTATGTCGTCAATCGCCTTGCGCAGGCGATCATGCTGCTTGTGATCGTCTCGGCGATCGGCTTCGCCCTGCTGCATCTGGCGCCGGGCGGTCCGCTCTCGCAATTTGCCGCTTCCGCGCAGATGACGCAGGAGGATCTCGACCGCGTCACCAGGCAGCTCGGCCTCGATCGGCCGCTGCCGATCCAGTATCTCGACTGGTTCGGCCGCATGCTTAAGGGCGATTGGGGCAAGTCCTACCGCGACGGCGAGGCGGTGCTGTCGGTGATCTCGTCGCATCTCGGCGCAACGCTGGAGCTGATGGCGACGGCGACGATCATTGCGGTGCTGCTCGGCTGCTGGATCGGTATCCTTGGCGCGCTGCGCCGCTACTCGCTGTTCGACACGCTCGCGACCGTCGGCGCCATGATCGCGCTGTCGATCCCGACCTTCTGGTTCGGCCTCGTCACCATCTACGTGTTCTCGGTGAAGCTCGGCTGGCTGCCGGCCGGCAACCGCGAGACCGTCGGCGACGGCTCCTTCCTCGACCTGCTGCATCATCTGATCGCGCCGGCCCTGGTGCTGGCGCTGGTCGAGACCGCGATGTGGGGCCGCTTCATGCGCTCCTCGATGCTCGAGGTCATCAACCAGGATTACATCCGTACCGCGCGCGCCAAGGGCATGCCGGAATGGCGGATCCTCACCGTGCACGCGCTTCGCAATGCGCTGCTGCCGATGATCACGGTGGCCGGCCTCCAGTTTCCGACGCTGCTCGGCGGCGCGCTGGTCGCCGAGACCGTGTTCACCTGGCCCGGCATGGGACGGCTGTTTCTCGATTCCATCGGCTATCGCGACTATCCCGTGGTGATGGGCATCCTGATGTTTTCGGCGACCATGGTGCTGATCGGCTCGCTGCTCGCCGACATCTTCTATGCCGTCGTCGATCCGCGCATCCGGGTGGGCTAGCGATGACGAGCGCGGTTCTCTCCACCGACCAGCTCGCGCCCGGCCAGGCCGCCTGGCGGCGATTCCGCCGGCACCGGCTCGCGCTTGCGGGCGCCGTGATCATCCTCGTTCTCGTCCTCGGCTCTGCGTTGGGTCCTTACCTGCTGCCGTTCGACGACACCTATATCGACATCATGAAGCGGTTCGCGCCGCCGCTCTCGGGCGCACACATCCTCGGCACCGACGAGCTCGGCCGCGACGTGCTGGCGCGGCTGATGATGGGCGGACGGGTGTCGCTCTCGATCGGCATCGTCGCGATGGTGATCGCGATGGCGGTCGGCATCGCCGTCGGCGCCTTCGCCGGCTTCTATGGCGGTGTGGTCGGTGCGGTCCTGATGCGGCTCGTCGACGCCGTGCTGTGCTTTCCGACCATCTTCCTGCTGCTTGCGCTCGCCGCGCTGACCGAGCCCGGCCTCGTCACCACCACCGTGCTGATCGCGGCGACCGCCTGGATGAGCGTTGCCCGCGTCGTCGAGGCCCAGGTTCGTTCGCTCAGGGAGCGCGAGTTCGCGGTCGCCGCCGTCGCGTTCGGCTCGTCGAACCTGCGGATCATGTTCCACGAGCTCGTGCCCAACGCGATCGCGCCGATCGTGGTCGCGGCGACGCTGAACGTCGCCAAGGCGATCCTGCTCGAATCCTATGTCAGCTATCTCGGCTACGGCATCCAGCCGCCGGCCGCGAGCTGGGGCAACATGCTCAACAACGCGCAGATCTATCTCACCAGCGCGCCGTGGCTCGCCATTGCGCCGGGCCTCGCCATCACGCTCGCGGTCACGAGCTTCAACTTCCTCGGCGACGGCCTGCGTGACGCGCTCGATCCCAGGATGAATATCCCATGACGAGCAAGAGCTCGATCGAACTGAAGTCCAGGAGTGTCCGATGTCCCCGCCGCTCAACCGTATAAATAGCGACGAACGCCTGCCGGCGCAGGCCGACGTCGTCGTCATCGGCGGCGGCGTCATCGGCGTCTCGGCGGCCTATCATCTGGCGAAGAAGGGGCTTTCCGTCGCGCTCGTCGAGAAGGGGCATGTCGGCGGCGAGCAGTCGAGCCGCAATTGGGGCTGGTGCCGCCAGCAGGGCCGCGCGCGTGAGGAGATTCCGCTGGCGCGCGAGGCGCTGCGGCTGTGGGAGGACATGCAGAACGACGCCGGCGTCGATGCCGGCTTCCGCCGCACCGGCGTCTTGTTCCTGACCAAGAGCAAGGACGAGCTCGCCGGCTGGGAACGCTGGGCCGCGATCGCGCGCGAGCAGCAGGTGCATTCCACCGTCCTGACGCCGGCGGAGGTCGCCGAGCGCATGCCAGGCAATGCCGACAAGTGGGTCGGCGGCCTGCACACGCCGAGCGACGGCCGCGCCGAGCCGTCGATGGCCGTGCCCGCGCTTGCGACTGCCGCGCGAAAGCACGGCGTTACGATCCACCAGGGCTGCGCCGCGCGCGGGCTGGAGACGACCGGCGGGCGGGTCAGCGCCGTCGTCACCGAGAAGGGCACCATCCGCGCGCAATCCGTGCTGCTCTCGGGCGGCGCGTGGTCGTCGCTGTTCTGCCGCCGTCACGGCATCGAGCTGCCGATCGGCCTCGTCAACGCCACCGCGTGCCGGACCACGCCCGGGCCGGAGATCACGTCGGGTGCGCTCGGTACCGATTTTTACTGCATCCGCCGCCGGCTCGACGGCGGCTTTACGCTGGCGCTGCGCAACCGCGGCACGGTCGAGCTGTCGCCCGATCTGTTCCGCTACGCGCGTACCTTCTGGCCGACCTATCTGCATCGCCGCAACGGACTGAAGATGTCGTTCGGCAAGTCGTTCTTCGACCAGCTCATGCGCGGCACCAGCTGGAGCCTCGACAAGCCGTCGCCGTTCGAGACCGAACGGGTGCGCGACCCCGCGCCCGACATGTCGCTGGTCAATGCGGCGCTATCAGCGCTGATCAAGTCGAACCCCGAGCTCAAGGACATCGAGATCGCGGAAGCCTGGGGCGGCACGATCGACTGCACGCCCGATACGATCCCGGTGATCTCGCCGGTCGATGCGCTGCCGGGCTTCTTCCTCGCCACCGGCTTCTCCGGCCACGGCTTCGGCATCGGCCCTGCGGCCGGCAAGCTCGCCGCCGACATCGTGACCGGCTCGACGCCGCTGGTCGATCCTGAGCCCTACAGCCACAAGCGCATGATCGACGGCCGCCGGCTCGCGCCGGTCAGCCCGTTCTGAGGGCCTTGGCCGCATGACGGTTCTCTACAAGGCCAACATGGTGCGCGGCGCGGAGTGGGCGCGCTTCTTCGCGGAGCGCGCGCCGCATCTGCCGTTCCGGCTCTGGCCCGACATCGGCGATCCCGCCGAGGTGCGCTATCTCGTGGCGTGGGTGCCGCCTGATAACATTGCGGCGACCTTTCCAAACCTCGAGCTGGTCTTCTCGGTCGGCGCCGGCGTCGACCAGTTCGACGCCAGCAAACTTCCACCGCACATCCCGCTGGTGCGCATGCTGGAGCCCGGCATTGCCGAGACCATGGTGGAATACGTCACCATGGCCGTGCTCGCCCTGCATCGCGATCTCCTGCACTTCATCGCCCAGCAGAAGGAACAGGTCTGGCGCGAGATCCGGATCACGCCGGCGAAGCGGCGGCGTGTCGGCGTGATGGGGCTCGGCCAGCTCGGCCAGGCCGTGCTCGAACGCCTCAAGGCGTTCGGCTTCCCGCGTCTCGGCTGGAATCGCTCGCCGCGCGAGATCGAGGGCGTTATCTGCCATGCGGGCATGGACGCCTTGCCCGACTTCCTTGCGCAGACCGACATTCTCGTCTGCCTGCTGCCTCTGACCGATGAGACAAGCGGGATCCTGAACGCGGACCTGTTCGCGCGCCTGCCGCGCGGCGCCTCCCTGGTCAATGTCGGGCGTGGCCCGCATCTCGTCGAGGCCGATGTCCTCGCGGCTCTCGACAGCGGCGCACTCTCGGGGGCTGTCCTCGACGTCACCGATCCCGAGCCGCTGCCGGCGGGCCATCCATTCTGGAGCCATCCGCGCATCTTGCTGACGCCGCACAACGCCAGCATGACCACGCCGGATACGGCCGTCGACTACGTGCTCGACGTCATCGCACGTCACCGTCGCGGCGAGGATCTGCCGGGGCGTGTCGATCGTACGCGCGGCTACTAGGACACTCGCATGAGCATCGGCGCCAGCAGATCTGACCAAGTCATTGCCGAAGCGCAGGGGCCGGTGCTGTCGGTCGCGGGCTTGACCACGTCCTTCATGCGCGAGCGGCAATGGATCCCTGTCGTCCGCAACGTGTCGTTCGACGTCGCGCCGCGCGAAACCGTGGCGATCGTCGGCGAGTCCGGTTCGGGCAAGAGTGTCACTGCGCTGTCGATCATGCGGCTCATTCCGAAGGAGAGCGGGCGGATCGAAGGCCGCGTCACGCTCGCCGGCCGCGATCTCCTCGCGCTGCCCGAAGCGAGCATGAAGGACATCCGCGGCAACGACGTCGCCATGATCTTCCAGGAGCCGATGACGAGCCTCAATCCGGTGCTCACCATCGGCTTCCAGATTGCGGAAGCGCTGATCCAGCATCGCGGCATGTCGCGGGCGGCGGCCGAGGCCGAGACCGTCCGGCTGCTCGACCGCGTCCGCATCCCTGCTGCGAAATCTCGCTTCCACGAGCATCCGCACCGCTTCTCCGGCGGCATGCGCCAGCGCGTGATGATCGCGATGGCGCTGGCCTGCAAGCCGAAACTCCTGATCGCCGACGAGCCGACCACCGCGCTCGACGTCACGATCCAGGCCCAGATCCTGGAGCTCCTGAAGGAGCTCCAGCAGGAAGAGGGGATGTCGATCCTCTTCATCACCCACGACATGGGCGTGGTCGCCGAGATCGCGGACCGCACGGTCGTAATGTATGGCGGGCAGGCGGTGGAGACCGATGCGACATCGCGCATCTTTGCCGCGCCCTCGCATCCCTACACCCGCGCGCTGCTCGCGGCGGTGCCTCGCCTCGGCTCGATGGACGGGCGTCCGCGGCCGATGCGCTTTCCGATTGTCGACAAGGTCACCGGCACCTCAGATGAGCCGACCGAGACACCGGATACGGTCTCGACTGCCGAGCGCCCGCTGCTCGAAGTCTCGAACCTCACCACGCGCTTTCCGATCCGCTCGGGATTGTTCGGCAAGGTCTCCGGCCGCGTCCACGCGGTCGAGAACGTCTCCTTCACCTTGCACGCCGGCGAGACGCTGGCGCTGGTCGGTGAATCCGGCTGCGGCAAGTCGACGACCGGCCGCTCGATCCTCAAGCTGCTCGAGCCGGACAGCGGGACGGTTCTGCTCGACGGCCAGGATGTGCTGGCGATGAACGGCCGCACCTTGCGCGACTTCCGCAAGCAGATGCAGATCGTGTTTCAGGATCCGTTCGCGAGCCTCAATCCGCGCATGTCGGTGGGGACGGCGATCGCAGCGCCGCTGCTGGCCAACGGCCTCGCCACCGCTGCGCAGGGGCGCGACAAGGTCGCCGACCTGCTCGTGCGCGTCGGCCTGACCGCCGACATGGCCGCGCGCTTCCCGCATGAATTCTCCGGCGGCCAGCGCCAGCGCATCTGCATTGCGCGGGCGCTCGCGCTCGGGCCGAAGCTGATCGTCGCGGACGAGGCGGTTTCGGCGCTCGACGTCTCGGTGAAGGCGCAGGTCGTCAACCTGATGCTCGACCTTCAGGCCAGCATGGGCCTTGCCTACCTCTTCATTTCCCACGACATCGCGGTGGTCGAGCGCATGAGCCACCGGGTCGCGGTGATGTATCTCGGCGAGATCGTCGAGATCGGCCCGCGCGCAGCCCTGTTCGGCAATCCGCAGCATCCCTATACGAAGAAGCTGATGGCCGCCGTGCCGGTCCCCGATCCCGCGCGCCGCGGCACCAAGCGCGAGGCCTCCAACGACGAGATCAGGAGCCCGGTGCGCGCGCCGGACTACCAGCCGCCGGTGCGGCAATATCGCGAGGTCTCGCCTGGTCACGTCGTCCAGGTGTGGGGCGAGGAGTGGTCGGCCTGAGGCGCGCAGGATGCGGTACGTTTCCGATGACGTGACCGAACGCATGAGTTGACGTGTACGAAGCAGGCAAGTGTAGATAGGTTTGATGTCGGCGAAAGCGCCGGGCAGATGCAGACTCGTCCTCCGGAAATCGTGACCGGATCGAGCGGCAGGGAGCTGCGGAATGTGAACGATCTCATATTCCATCACACTCTTCTCGAGCTACCAATTCCGCAAGAAATTGCCGCACCCGAAGCTAACTGACAGACACGGGTGAGATGCAATGCCTGCGAAGCCGCGTGCTCGCAGCTTTGGATTGGCTCTCGTCTTGCTCGCGAGCAAGCCAGCCCCATCACTCAGCACAGATTTTTCAGAAATTGGAATCAGGGGAATCGCAAGACGCGTCCACGAGGCTGCCTCTATTCGGGGTCGGCCGGTAGGCTGCTACTTACCCAAGAAGGAGCTCACCAATGAAGCTAGGCGATGCAGTTTCCAGTGCAGTGTCCGAAACGAGGCAAGCCGGCAATCTTCGGATCGCTCGTTCCAGCCTGATCAAATCGGCCCATCTTCTTGAAAGAATTGGGCTCGCAGCCGTTGGGGCCTCTTGCGGCCTCTATGTGGGCGCGACCCTGTTGCGTCAGAGAGACGGACTGTTTGAAAGCGGCTGGATTGTGCTGATGACCACGCTCTACGGAGCTCTCAGCTATTATGTCGGAATTGATTTGTCTCGCAGTGTCGCTCGGAAGTCGATCTCGAGCCTCTCGGAAGAATACACCGGTTCCGAGGCGGTTGAGATCATGAGCGCGGCCGGAACGTTCGTCGCCGCCATTGCCGCAACCCTGTCAGTCAGCATCCTTGTCCTTGATCAAAATCTCCCCAACGGCCTGATAGGCTTTGTTGCCGGCTGTTGGGTGGTTGGCTCTTCGCTTCAAGTTGCGGCGGGCACGATGGCTCGCAGCTACGAAGCGTCGATGGACAAGGAATGAAGGACTGCGCTCACGGAGAGCGTCTGCCAGGCGTGGTGACGCGGACACGAGCCGCAGTGTTGGAGCGGGCCTCAGGTACGGGGTGAGTAGCCACGAATCATCGCAACCTCCGTCGTTCAACGCTGCGTGCTGACGATTTTTGGTGGCGCTGCCGTTCGCATCGGGCAATGCCGCTGTTTGGAAGCCGTATCGGTACTGAGCAACCTGAGTTTATCGCGCAACAAACAAGACGTGCCATCATGATGATGTTGGGATATCGTCCCCGCGCCGTGGTCCAAAATTCTGCTAACCGCCAACCACAGGATCGGTGGAGCCAATGCAGATTGCGGAGTGGCTCGAGAAGCTGGGACTTGGGCAGTACGCAGAGCGTTTTGTCCAAAATGGCGTCGACATGGGCGTCCTTCCCGAGCTGATGGACGAGGACTTCGATAAGCTCGGAGTCCTGCTCGGCCATCGCCGTAAAATGCTGCGTGCTATTGCCGACCTCGATCCCGCCGCGTTGATTGCATCGCCGACTCCTCCTCACGACGCCGAGCGGCGCCACCTCACCGTCATGTTTTGCGATCTGGTCGGCTCGACTGCACTCTCGGCGCGTCTCGATCCCGAGGATATGTGGGAAGTGATCCGGGCCTATCGCGCTGCCTGCGCGAGGGTCATTTCCGCCTATGACGGCAGCATAGCCAGGTTCGTCGGCGACGGAATACTCGTCTATTTCGGCTATCCGCGCGCCCATGAGGATGACGCGGAGCGCGCAGTGCGCGCGGGCCTCGACGCCATCTCTGCGATGCGACAGCTCAAGACGAGCGGCGACGAACGGGTTGAGTTGCGGATCGCAATCGCGACCGGGCTTGTGGTGGTCGGCGACCTCATCAGCGGAGATGCGTCAGAGGAGAGCGCAACGGTCGGCGATACACCAAACCTCGCTGCCCGGCTCCAGAGCCTGGCGGAGCCGGGAGCGGTCGTCGTTGCCTCGTCGACGCGCCGGCTGCTCGGTGATCTCTTCACTTTTCGCAACCTCGGCCGCCGCGAGGTCAAGGGGATATCCGAACCCATCGCGGTCTGGGCGGTCGAGGGAGCGCCCGCATCGGAAAGTCGCTTCGAGGCGGTCCACGCGGCGCGCTCGATCGGCTTTGTCGGCCGCAAGGAGGAGATCGAACTCACGCTCTCGCGCCAGCGGTTGGCATGGCAGGGGCAAGGGCAGATGGTGCTGATCTCCGGCGAAGCCGGCATCGGCAAGTCGCGCATGGTCGCAATGCTGTCCGAAAGCCCCGTGTTGGGGGCGCACCGCCGCGTGCGATATCAGTGCTCGCCGTACCACACCAACAGTGCGCTTCATCCCTTTGTCGCGCAACTCGAGCGCGCTGCCGGCATTTGCTCGCACGACACGCCCGGGCAAAAGCTCGACAAGCTCGAGGCGATGCTGGCGCTTGGAACGCAGCAGGTTGCCCGGGCGACAGCGCTCATTGCGGCACTGCTTTCGATCCCAACCGGCGACCGTTATCCGCCGCTCGGTCTGAGCCCGGCGCAGCTGCGGCGACAGACCTTTGCCACCCTTCTCGATCAGCTCGAGGGGCTCGCGCGAGAGCAGCCCCTGCTGATCATCTGCGAGGATATGCATTGGGCCGATGCCACGACACTTGAACTGTTCGATCTCACGGTCGACCGGATCAGGCGACTGCCGATACTCGTGCTCATGACGTCGCGGCCGGAGTTCGAGCCCTCCTGGTCGGGCCTTGCCAACGTCACTCTGTTGCGGCTCGACCGGCTCGATCGGCAGGACACGCGGGCGCTGGTCGAGCAGGTGACTGTCGGTCGCCAGCTGCCACGCGAGATGATGAAGCAGATCATCGACAGGACGGATGGCGTCCCGCTATTCGTCGAGGAATTGACCAAGATGGTGCTGGAGTCCGGATGGCTCGTCGAAGGTGCCGGGCGCTATCGCCTCGAAAGTCCGCTCCCGCCGCTGGCTATTCCCGCGACGCTGCAGGATTCGCTGATGGCGCGGCTCGACCGGCTGGCTCCGGTCAAGGAGGTGGCGCAGATAGGCGCCGCCATCGGCCGCGACTTCTCATACGCGCTGCTGAGATATGTGGCGGGACGCGATGATCTGACGCTGAGCGCTGCGCTGGGGCAACTCGAGGAGGCCGAACTGCTGGTGTGTCGCGGGGCTCCGCCCGAGGCAAACTACAGTTTCAAGCACGCTCTCGTTCAGGAGGCGGCCTACGAGAGCCTGCTCAAGAGCAAACGGCAGGTGCTTCACACGCGCATCGGCGATGTCCTGCGCGAAAAGTTTCCAGTCGTCGCCGAGACCGAGCCGGAAGTTCTGGCACGCCACTTCACCGAGGCTGGGCTGAACGAGGTCGCCCTCGAGTGGTGGCGCAAGGCGGGCCAGCAGGCGCTGAAACGCTCGGCCTATTCCGAGGCAATTGCGCATCTCGGCAAGGCGATTGCCATCGCCGATGAGTTGCCTGACGAGCCTCGCCGGATGATGAGCAGGCTGCATCTTCAAATCGCATATGGCCGCGCGTTAAGGGGCGGCCTCGGGCACAGCGCCCCCGAAACGGTAGCCGCATGGACGCGCGCCCGGCAGTTCGCTGCCGACATCAATGATCCGGTGGAACTTGCGCCGATACATTCGGGCCTCTTCAATGCCTGTCTGACACACGGCGAACTTGCTCCAATGCGGGAACTGGCCGACGCCATCATGAGTGCCGCGGAGCGACGACCGGACGCGCCGGTGGCCGCCGTCGTTGCGCATTGGACAGGCGGCGTCACCTGCTGGTTCGGGGGCGACTATTTGAACGCGAGAACGCATCTCGAGCGGGCACTGGCGATCTATGGTGCCGAGCCGGATCCCGCGACGTTCAGGCCCTCGGCGCTGGATCTGCCGTTCGTGATCATGAGGTTTCTTGCTCTGGTGCTTTGGCCGCTTGGCAGCATCGCTCGCGCGCGCCGGCTCGCAGCCGAAGCGGTGAGCGCTTCGGGAGAACAACGGGCGCTGTCCCGGGCCAATGCGCTTGTTCATCGGGCCGTGTTCGACGGACTGTGCGGGGGCATGTTGCAGCAGACGGATACCATCCTGGCGCTTGGTCTCGCGCGCGACCACACGATGCCGCTGTACGTGGCCGCCGGTACCTATCTGAATGGCCTCGCCAAGTGGCGTGCCGGCGACCGGATGGCCGGACTGACGGAAATGCGTCGCGGATGGACCATGCTGCGCGAGAATGACTGCTACCTCTGTGAACCGTTTTGGGGGATGCAGGTCGCGATGGCGGATGCAGAGGTGGGCCAACTCGAAACCGGGCTGGAGATCTTGAGCGAATTGATCGCATGGGCGGGACAATCCGGTCAGCGTTGGCTTGATGCCGAGCTGCATCGCGTCCAGGGCGAGCTTTTGTCGCGACATGACCCTCCGGACGATTCCGGGGCCGAAAATGCCTTCAACCGGGCACTGGAAATCGCACGCCACCAACAGGCGAAGACTTTCGAGCTGCGCAGCGCCATTGGACTTGCGCGCCTGCACAAGACAAATGGCCGAGCGGGCGCGGTTTTCGAACTGCTCGCTCCCGTCCTCGCCGAATTCGAGGCGGAACGAAATCTTCCCGAAGTCGAAGAAGCGAAAGAGCTGCTTAGGAATGGGCGTTAGCCGCGCCGCCATTCGATCGGCGCAACCGGCGCGCCGACTTCAAGCCGGAATAGGTCGGCATCCTGGTCTTCGATTCGGGGAGCCGTAGTCTTCCGGTTTTGACACAGCTTAACCTAATGTGGTGAAAGCTAAATACGCTTCTCTTGGTTGTGAACGCGAGTCTGCTGCGGCGGCGAATCCCGATCTCGGCTAGCACCAATGTTGTCGGATTGCTCAGTGCCTCAAGGCGCAGACTCCATCCCAGGGCCGGGCCATGCGGCGATTGGCTTGCCTTCGCTGGGGCAGGCGCGGCGACCAAAGCCCATTGGAGATCCAGTCGTGGTTCGCTTGCATGTCGAACGTTTCATTCGCAGCCGGATTGTTCGCCGATCCTTGGCGCTCGGGATCATCGCTCTGAGCGGATGGACCCTGTTGCCGTATGTGACCTACCGAATCGCTCCCTCCGCCTATGTCAATGCCGAGCTCATGCGGGTGACTGCACCGATGGCGGGTCAGCTCTCGTCAGATCTTCCACGCAAGGGTGAATATTTCCAGCGCACCCGAATGGTGCCGCTGGTCGAGGCGCGTTCGCCGGATCGCCGGCACCTCATGGACCTTGATCAGCAGCTTGCCATGTCCATCAAACGCGCCGAGCTCGCACGTCGGCAACTGGAGGAAATCGCCGAGCTCGATCGCAAGCTCGGCGAGCGCAGCGAGGACTATCGTTTGGGGATGGTGGCGCGCCTGAGCCACGAGATCGGCGAAACGGAAGCTGAAAAAGGCGGCTGTCTCGCCGAGGCGCGGCAGCGGAACGATGTCGCGGGCCGGATGGAGAGGCTCGTGAAGCTCGGCATCAGTTCGCAGATCCGCTCCGGTGAGGCCCAGGCCTCGCAGGAGGCAACCGCAACGCGGTGCCAGATGGCCGATGAACGCCTGCAGCGCCTCAAGACCGAGATGGGGGCGGTCGAGAAGGGCATCTATCTTCGTGGCGATGCCAATGACGTGCCCTATTCTCAGCAGCAGCGCGAGCGGCTTGTCCTCCGCCGCCAGGAGCTCGAGACGGACCTGTTGCAGAACAGCTCACGCGCCGCGCAGCTGGCCGCGGAAATCGCAGAGGAACGCACTCGACTTGATCGTCTCGATCACTACGATCTGTCCTTGCCCGCAGCCCATGTGGTCTGGTCGGTCGCGGCCAGCCCGGGCTCGATGGTCACGGAAGGGCAATCGGTCTTCGATTTTGCAGATTGCGAGCGCCGGTTCATCGTTGTTGAACTCCCCGAGCGTGATTTCGAGAAGATCAAGGCCGGAGATGCGGCTACCGTCCGCCTGATTGGGAGCCGCGAATGGAAGACCGGCCAGATCCGGCAAGTCCGCGGATCGGCAGCCTACGGCGATGATCGGCTGCTTGCGGCTCGGGTGCCGCGGCCTGATCCGGGCAACATCACCGTAGAGATATCGCTTCCGCCCAATGATACGTCGGCCGACCGCAACGGCTCCTGCGATATCGGACGGTTGGCTGAGGTGCGCTTCGAGCGCAGCGCCGACGGCCTGCTACGATTGGTCAGCTCGAAGTTGAAATGGCTGACCGCTCGCCTGGAGCTCGACCAGTCGTCCCTGTAAGCGAGATGTTCCATGCAGGCCATGACTCTGCCTCTCTCTCAGCTGTTCGCGCCGATGCTGGGCATCTTTGCGGCGATGTACCTGTTGGCGCCGACCTTTCCAGTCGCGCGCCCTTGGGCGCGAGTCGCGGTCTTTGTCGTGGTTTGGCTCGTGGTCGCCCGCTATCTCGAATGGCGTATTTGCACCACCGTGCTGCCGGCAAGCGGGAGCTGGTATCAGGTCGGCTGGATCTGGTTCTGTCTGTTCGTCGAGCTTCTGACCTTCACAGATCAGTTCATTCTCTATCTGACTTTCCTTCGCAGGACCGATCGCCGCAGCGAAGCAGATCAGCACGAGCGTCGGCTTCGCAGCCTGCCGGATGACGAGCTGCCCTCGGTCGACGTCTTTATTCCGACCTATGACGAGCCATTCGAGGTGCTGGAAAAGACGATCACGGGCGCGCTGTGCCTGGGCTATCCAAATCTCCAGGTCTGGGTCTTGGATGATGGTCGCAGGCCTTGGCTCAGGGAACTCTGCAAGCAAAAGGGCGCCGGCTATCTCACGCGCGCCGACAACTTGAATGCCAAGGCCGGCAATATCAATCATGCCCTGACGAAGACGAGCGGCGAATTCTTCGCGATCTTTGATGCGGACTTCGTGCCGCAGCGCAATTTCCTGATGCGCACGATGGGCTTCTTCGCCGATCCAAAGATCGGAATCGTTCAGATCCCGCACACCTTCTACAATGAGGACCCGATGCAGGCGAATCTCGGCCTGCACAGGGGACTGCCGGACGAGCAACGGTTCTTCTTCGATTCCATCATGCCGGCGCGCGACGGCTGGGATGGTGCCTTTTGTTGTGGTTCGAACTCCGTCACGCGTCGCGCAGCACTCCGCGCGGTGGGCGATGCCTTGCCGACCCAGTCCATTACGGAAGACATGTTGCTGACGCTGGTCCTGCTGCGCAAGGGGTACGTCACTCGCTATCTACGCGAGCCGCTGGCGATCGGACTGGCGCCGGAAAGCCTTGACGCCTTTTTCGTGCAGCGGCAACGCTGGGCGCGTGGCGCGATCCAGACGCTGTATCTCGCCGACGGCCCGCTCGGCCCCGGACTGGGCTTGATGCATCGGCTCCTCTTCTTTCCGACGCATTGGCTCTCAATGGGCCTGCGGGCGCTCGCGGTCGTGTTGGTTCCGATCGTCTTCATGTGGACTGGGCTAGCGCCTGTCGTCGACGTCACTCCTGAGTCGGTCTTCTATTACTTGTTTCCCGCGATCCTGGCGCTTAACGGCGGCATCTCCTGGTTCGCGCCGCACGAGCACTTTCCGCTCGCCGCTCAGGTATCGGCGACTATCCAGAGCTTCAAGATCTTGCCAACGGTGCTCGGGACTCTCGTCAAGCCGACGGGGCATGCATTCAGGGTGACGCCCAAGGGCGCTGCCGCGCGACGCGCAAGCTACGCCGCGGAGATATTCTGGCCATCGGCGGGTCTGATGGCGTTGACGGTCGTCGGCGTGGTTCTCAACACCATCCCGGAATGGCGGATCATCGATCATCCGGGCGCTTTACCGATGGTCGCCTTCTGGTCGGTCGTGAACATCGTCGTGCTCTTCTTCGTCTGCATGACCTCGCTGCAGGCGCGGATGGGACGTGCCGAGGAGCGTTTCGATGTCGATGAATCAGTCTTGATCCTGACTGGGACCGGCGAGGTGCTTTCTGGGCGCGTGAGCAACGTCTCCCTCTCTGGCGCCGGCGTTCTGCTCGGCGCCGGCATTGACTGTCCTCGCGCTGGAGAACCGCTGCGCGTGCACATCGCGCAGGTGGGGTGGATCGACGCGATGGTCGTGCAACAAAGAGGCCATCTCGTCGGGCTGCAGTTCCATTTGCCGCAGTCGCTTGAACGAGACCTGCTGATCCGGAAGCTCTTTACCGTCGCCCGCCTGAGGGGCAACGGCGTCATCGCGTGCTCGGTGAACAGGGCGATGCTCAAGAACATCTGGTCAATGGCCGCGCCGTTGCCCCACATTGTTGCAGGCGGCGCGAAGCCCGCGTCGTTTTCGCCGACCGAACGTCTGCCGGCAGAGAGCCTGGTCATTCGGCCTCAACCGCGGATCGACGACTTGGCACATCTTGCCGGAGTTCGAAGCCGTCATCCGGCGAGTTTTACTGAACCTCACTTTGGTCGAGTGGCCGGCACAGTGCTCGAGGCCGTCAAGCTGAGCTGATTGCTGTGTTATCCTTCTCGTCCGACCAGTCCATGGGCTATCGATCGACGGTCAGGCCGCTCATCGATGCCGTCAGTCTCCTTCCGGTGCTCTGCCAAAAACCTCAACCGGAACGAGCAACCGTTCCTTAGCCCAAGGCGTTTACGGGGTTGAGGGTGGAGGGAGCGTCTCTTGATCGATCACCGTAGTGATGTTCGCCAGGGGCGTCTGACGCTCTGGGCCTCCGCATTTGTGGCGGTCGCTTGCTTGGCGATGGTCGCGCTCAGCGGCTGGCGGGAGTGGTCCTCGCGACAGACGCTGCTGAAGGGCTCCGAAACGGACATGGCCAATCTGGCCCGGTCGGTGACGCAACACGCGGACGATACGTTCGAACTCGCGGACACCGTTCTCAATGTGTTGGTTGGCCAACTCGAACTCGAGGGAACCAGCCCGGCGGCAATCGCCAAGATTCAGACCTTTCTTTCCCGGCGCAAAGCCGCGAACCGGATCCGCGCCGTGTTCGTCTATGACGAGACCGGCCGCTGGCTCGCGACCAGCGAGCCTGTGGATTTCGCCAGTCTCAACAACAGCGACCGAGAGTATTTCCAGCATCATCGCGCCGTGGCTGACCGGGGAACCTTCATTGGGCCTCCAGTGAGGAGCAGGTCCGGCGGGCAATGGATCATCACCGCGTCAAGGCGCTTCAATCATCCTGACGGCAGTTTTGCCGGAGTGGCTCTTACCACGATCGATGTCGACTACTTTCTGCAATTCTATCGCGGGTTCGACGTTGGCCAGAACGGCTCAATTTCACTGGCGACAGCGAAAGGCATTGTCCTCGCGCGTAGCCCGGACAACGGATACACGGGCCGCGATCTGTCGAATGCACCGCTCTTTAGGAATTTCCGCGAGCGGCCGGCTGCGGGCGTCTACTACTTCACGTCGCCTCTCGACGGCGTTCGGCGACTGAGCTTTTATCAACTGAGCAGTCGCTACCCCGTTCTCGTGGTTGCGACGGAATCGGAAGACGACGTCTTGGCTCCATGGCGCAGGGCCGCGCTGATGCGCATGGCTGCGGTGCTGGGACTGATAGGAGGGCTCGCTGTTGCAGGGCTTTTGCTGGTGCGCCAGTTGCACCTGCGGCAAAAGATGGCCGCCGCCCTGATCGCCAAGGAGGCGGATTTTCGCCTCCTTGCGGAGCAGTCGGGAGACATGGTCATGCGCATCGCGCTCGATGGACGCATCCTCTATACGTCGCCGTCCAGCGCGCGGGTTCTCGGCTGGGCTCCGAACGAATTGGTAGATACGTCGGCCCTTGCCGGCATAAATCCCGCGGACCTGGCCCGGGTTGAGCAAACGATCTCCGCGCTGATGAACGGCGAAGCCGAGGAGGCTAGAATCACTTATCGCACTCGGCATCGCGAGAAAGGCGAGGTCTGGATCGAAACCGCGCTGCGCGTCGCAAGGAGTGCGCAGAGTGGAGACATCAACGGCGTGGTGGCGATCTCGCGCGACATGACCGAACGTAAGGACCTGGAGGATAAGCTGTCGGCTCTCGCCAGTTCGGATGGCCTGACGGCCCTGGCAAACCGCAGACACTTCGACGAGCGGCTAGAGGCGGAATGGGACCGGGCGAAGCGCGAAGGAACGCCTCTGTCGCTGTTGCTGATGGACGTCGATCATTTCAAGCGTTTCAACGATCAGTACGGGCATCAGGCGGGCGATGCATGTCTTCGCTCGGTCGCCGGGGTCCTGGCGGAGCAGGCCAGACGGCCTGCAGACGTAGCCGCTCGGTATGGTGGTGAGGAATTCGCCTTGCTGCTGCCAAACACCGACATGGGAGGGTGCGAGCAGGTCGGCGAGCGAATCCGGCAAGCGATTCAGGACCTCGGCATCCTCCACGCGCTCAACCCGCCATCCAAGCAGGTCACCCTCAGTATTGGTGGCGCCACACATATGTCGTTCGCCGACAAGGCGGATTGCACGTCGTTGATTGTGGCTGCGGATAAAGCGCTCTACGCCGCCAAGGAGAGCGGACGCAACCGCCTTGTGATGTCAGGGCAAGTCGTCGCGTGGCCCGGCTCGATACGGGCTTGAAGAGCAGCCCTCGCGCGGCGCGGCGTGCGCCTCACGAATTCACGTGCACGAAATCCCGCAGCAGCGGATAGATCTCGTTGTTCCAGCGCTTGCCGGAGAACACGCCGTAATGGCCGACGCCGGCCTGCATGTGGTGCACGCGGCGATAGGCGCGCACGCCGGTGCAGAGGTCTTGCGCGGCGAGCGTCTGGCCGATCGAGCAGATGTCGTCCTTTTCGCCCTCGACCGTCATCAGCCCCATGCGGCTGACGGCCTTGGTGTTCACCGGCCGTCCCCGATGCATCAGCTTGCCCTGCGGCAGCAGATGCTCCTGGAATACGTCGCGCACGGTCTCGATGTAGAATTCCGCGGGCAGATCCATCACCGCGAAATATTCGTCGTAGAAGGTCTTGATGGTTGCCGCCTTTTCCTTCTCGCCCTTGGCGATGTGGTTGGCGAGGTCCATGTGCTGCTTGATGTGCCGCTCGAGATTCATCGAGACGAAGGCGGTGAGCTGCACGAAGCCCGGATACACCTTGCGCAGCGCGCCGCGGCACTGCACCGGCACGTAGTTGATCAGGTTCTGCTCGAACCAGTCGATCGGCCTGCTCTTGGCGAACTCGTTCACCCTGGTCGGCTGGATCCGCGTGTCGATCGGCCCTGCCATCAGCGTCAGCGTGGCCGGCCGCGAGGGATGGTTGCCTTCGCACATGACGGCGGCGGCCGCGAGCGCCGAGACCGACGGCTGGCAGATCGCCACCATATGGGGGCGCGGGCCGAGCTGGCCGAGGAAGTCGATGAGATGATCAGTGTAGTCGTCGAGCCCGAAGCGGCCCTCGCTGCGCGGAATGTCGCGCGGATTGTGCCAGTCGGTGATGTAGACGTCGTGGTCCTGGAGCAGCGTCTTCACGGTGCCGCGCAGCAGCGTCGCGAAATGGCCGGACATCGGCGCCACCAGCAGCATGCGCGGCTGCTCGGGCACGCCCTGCTTCTTGAAGTGCAGCAGCGAGCCGAACGGGGTCGCGTAGGCGATCTCCTCGGTGACGGCGACCTCACGGTTGCCTACCATGACGCTGTCGATGCCGTAGGCCGGGCGATGGTAGGTGAGGGTGGAGCGCGAGATCAGCTCCAGCGCCGCCGACAGCCGGCCGACGACCTGGTGCGACACGCCCTGCGGCACCAGGTTGAGGAATTTGAGCGCAGACGAGGCGCCCGCGCGCCACGGCGCCGTCAGGTCCATCTGGTTCTGAAAGGCTTGATAATACATCGACATCATACTGAAGCGCCCACCTGTCCCATGGTGCCATGCAATATCGAAGCCAAAACTGAGTCAAATCGCCCGGAAAACTGGCACATCGCTTGCTCTTCAAGCGGGGTGTACACATGGGAAGCACAGGTAGTGGGCAGGCCCGCGGGCCGGGCGGGGTGCCCATCTCAGGCGTGAGGGAAGAGGCCATATGGCGAAGGCGACACTGACCATCAGCAGCAAGAACTACTCGTCTTGGTCGCTGCGTGGCTGGCTGCTGACGAAGTTTTCCGGGCTCGATTTCGAGGAGATCGTGACCGCGCCCGACGACGCCTCCGCGCGCGCCGAAATCCTGTTGCTGTCGTCGTCGATCCTGGTGCCATGCCTGCGGCACGAGGGCGCGACTGTCTGGGATACGCTGGCGATTGCCGAATACCTCAACGAGGTGATGCCGGACGCCGGCCTGTTGCCGGATGACCGCGTCCAGCGCGCTCATTGCCGCTCGATCTGTGGCGAAATCCATTCCGGCTTCACCACGCTGCGCGCCTCGCTGCCGGTCAATCTGAAGGGACACTTCCCCGGCTTCAAGATCTGGTCGCGCGCGCAGGCCGACATCGACCGCGTCTGGTCCATCTGGCGCGACTGCCTGGAGAAATCGGGCGGCCCGTTCCTGTTCGGTGAGAGGCGCACCATGGCGGATGCGATGTACGCGCCCGTGGTGACGCGCTTCGTGACCTATGACGTCAAGCTCGAGCCGCTTCTGAAGGCCTACGCCGATACCATCATGGCCATGCCCGAGATGCAGGAATGGATCGCGGCGGCCAAGGAAGAGCCGGCCGAGATCGAGGAGCTCGAGGTCGAATATTAGGCAGGCGTTGCGGTGGCCTGCCTGTTTCGGGGGCGGGGACCGGCTGGGGCGGCGGTGCGAGCCATGCCTTGTCCACCGTTAACCTTTGGCGCCGGCTCCAGGCTCGAGCCCACCCGGCCGTCGCGCAGATATTGTGCGCGAAAACAGACCCGCGTCGACATCTAGCCGTGAACAGGCGTGGACGAGGCGATTCGGCTGATTCGGACGCGATTCGTTCGAACCGCGTTCCGAAGGTTAAGGCGGAGCGCGGCCCCGTTGCATTTTGGAACAGAAGCCGCTGTCAGGCGACGCCGGAGTGCTTCACACGCGGCAAGCGCCAGCCGATCACGGTCGCTTCGACCGCGATGCCGGCCTCGTGGTTCTGCCAGCGTCCCTCGACATAGCGGCAGGCGAACGGCAGTTGATACGTTCCGCTGTGATCCTCGCACAGCACTTCGACCGGCAAGCCAGGAGGCGGTTCACCGGCTCCGTCGAATTCCGCCAGACGTCTATCGCGCGTTGCCATTCCAAAAATCTCCCCTAATCAAAGCCGCGGAAAGAGCGCCCATTTCTTCCGCGCGCGGTTCACTGCTCCCTGTCCCAAGGGAACAAGCCAAGCTCAACGCGAGAATGCGGTACGAGTGTGGTAGCGTCCGGCGGCTGTGCGCAAACAGCGCACATTGCCGTGATCAATTTGACGAGGAACCTGCATGCCGTTTCGAAGCGCCGGCGTCTGTGTCGTGATGTTGCTGCTCGCCACGCTGGCGATCGCGCCGCTCCGCGCGCAGGACGTGCCCGGCATCGAGATCTGCACCGTCGAGAAGACCATGGAGCGGCGCACGAGCTGCCTCCAGAGCAACGTCGATTTCCTCCAGAAGACGATCACCAAGCTCAACCTCGATCACCAGCAGAAGCTGGATGCCGCCAATCGCCAGATCGACGCGTTGAAGACGAGCCTTGCCGGCTTGCAGAAGACGCTCGGCGATCTCCAGGCCGCGCAGACGAAGATCGCGGAGGACGTGAAGAAGAAGCAGGACGCGCCGCCGGCCAAGGACGCGGCGAAATAGGCGCCGCGCTCACGCGACGCGATATCGCTCCATCACGCCGCGGTCGGGCTCATAGCCGAGCCCAAGCCCAGTCGGCACCGCGACATGGCCGGTGGCATCGACGTCGGCGCGGCCGCCCCAGAGGCAGGCTTCGCGCTTCAGGTAAAACATCTCGACGAACCCGTCGTCGCGCCCCGCCAGCAGATGCAAGGTCGCAAGCAGGCCGGGGCCGAAATACGGGGAGTGCGGGACGATCTTGACGCCGAGCCGATCGGCGAGCGCCGCGACCTTCAGGAACTCCGTGATGCCGCCGACCTTGATTACCGACGGCTGGGCGTGGCTCACCGCGCCCGCATTCATCATCTGGCGAAATTGATATTCCGTGCAGGCGTTCTCGCCGGCGGCGACGCCGAGCCCGCCCTTGCTGCGGACCTCGGCGAGCGCCGCAAAATCCTCCGGTGGCCAGACCGGCTCCTCCAGGAACATCGGCTGCGCGTCCCGGCATGTCCCGGCGAACGCGATCGCCTGCTCGCCTGACAGCGGGCAGTTCATGTCCACCATCAGCGGTATGCCCGGCCCGATCGCCTCGCGCGCGACATAGACCGCCGGCGCCGTGGTCTCGTGTAGCTTGATGGCGCCATAGCCGAGCGCGAGCGCCTTCTTGCATTCGGCCGCGATGTTGTCGGGCGAGCCGATCCGCAACAGGCTCGCATAGGCCGGAATGGCCGGGCGCCTGGTCTCGCCGAGCAGGCGGTGCACCGGCACGCCCTTGATCTTCGCGGCGAGGTCCCACAGCGCGATGTCGAGCCCGGAGATCGCGAACATGGTGATGCCGTAGCGGCCGAACAGATGCAGATTGCGCTGGATCTGCTCCATCACCGCGGGAATGCCGGCGGCATCGGGAACCTCAAGCCCAAGTGCCTGCGGTGCGATCATCTCCTCGACGGCGCTGCGCGTGGTGCGGGGGCAGACATAGGCGAAGGCATCGCCCCAGCCGGTCAACCCGGCATCGGTCGTGACCTCGACGATCACCATGTCGAGCGCGGTGATGGCGGAGGCGCCCTGGCGGAAGCTCGCGACACCGGCGTCATAGGGGATGCGGATCTGGTGCGCCCGCACATCGGTGATCTTCATGACGCGGTTCCTCCTGCTTTCTTGTGAGCGGTTTCAAGGACGTCCCGAGTGTAGCCATGAATGCCCGGACGTTGCCAGTAGCTGTGCCGGCGTTATTCTCTTGCGGGACCGCAACGCCGATCAAGCGAAGCCCGCGGCGTTCCGTGCATCATGGTCGCGCTTCGAACGAGGGCCCGAACCACCATGAATCCAGCCCAGCGCGCGCTCTGGTATATCGAGAGCCATCTTGCCGAGCCGATGACGCTCGACGAGATCGCTGCGATCTCAGGCGTGTCGCGGTTCCACATCGTGCGCGCGTTTGCCGCAGCCACCGGCCTGCCGGTGATGCGCTACGTGCGCGCGCGGCGGCTGACCGAGGCGGCGCGCAGTCTTGCGAACGGCGCGCCGGACATCCTGTCGCTGGCGCTGGAGGCGGATTACGGCTCGCACGAAGCATTCACCCGCGCGTTCCGCGACCAGTTTGGCACCACACCCGAAGCGGTGCGGGCCGCGACGTGCACCGGCCATCTCAAGCTTCAGGAGCCGATCCTCATGGACTCCACCATCTCAGACACTCTCGCCCCGCCGCGTTTCGAGACCGCAACCGCCTTCCTCGTCGCCGGCATCAGTGAGCGCATCTCCTGCGACAACGGCGCGATCATCCCGGGGATGTGGCAGCGCTTCCACCAGGAGGTCGCCGACATTCCGGCGCGTGTCGGCAACGTCGCCTATGGCGTCTGCTGCAACGGCGACGATGCCGGCAATTTCGACTACATCGCCGGTGTCGAGGTCAGCGATTATTCCGACCTGCCACGCCGCTTCGGCCGCATCCGCATCCCCGAGCAGCGCTATGCGGTGTTCGCCCACACCGACCACGTCGCCTCGATCAGGCGCACCGTCAACACGATCTGGAATCAGTGGCTGCCCGCCTCCGGCCTGAAGGCCGCGGACGCGCCGAGCTTCGAGCGCTACGACGAAAAATTCGATCCCACGACCGGCAATGGCGGCTTCGAGATCTGGGTGCCGGTGCGCGGGTAGCACGATCCGCGAGGACCCTTAGTCGCGCCTTGCGGCGCAACGCTGGCATACCGTCCCGCTTGCTTGGCAAGCCCCGGTGACTTTGTCATAACCGCAGGCAAATCTTGCGTGTGGGGCCCGTGCCGGACATCCCGTGCAAGCCATAACAAGCAGCCGGGAGGGTCTCAATGTCTGACGTCCGCGTTCTCGCCACCGACCTCGAATTTCCCGAAGGGCCGGTCGTGATGCCGGACGGTTCGGTGGTGCTGGTGGAAATCCGCGGCCAGCGCCTGACCCGCGTCTATCCCGACGGCCGCAAGGAGATCGTGGCGAAGGTGCCGGGCGGACCGAATGGCGCCGCCCTCGGCCCCGACGGCAAGATCTACATCTGCAACAATGGCGGCTTCTCCTGGATTCCGACCGGCCAGATGATCATGCCGGGCCCGCAGCCGGACAACTATCTCGGCGGCTCGATCCAGCGAGTCGACCTGCAATCCGGCAAGGTCGAGACCGTCGTGACCAAATGCGGCGAGCACGATCTGCGCGGGCCGAACGATCTGGTGTTCGACAGGCACGGCGGCCTCTGGTTCTCCGATCTCGGCAAGCGCCGCGCGCGCGAGATGGACGTCGGCGGCATGTATTATCTCAAGCCCGGCATGAAAGAGGTCGTGGAGGTCGTGCACGGCGTGCTGCCGGCCAACGGCATCGGGCTCTCGCCGGACGAGAACACCGTCTACATCGCGGAGACGCCGACGGCGCGGCTCTGGGCCTATGAGCTCTCCGTGCCCGGCACGCTGAGGCCGCGCGAGGTGATCTATCGCGGCGAGCGGGGCAAGCCGATCTGCGGCCTCGGCGGCTACCAGATGTTCGACTCGCTCGCGGTGGAGGCTGGCGGCAATGTCTGCGTCGCCACCCTCGTCTCCGGCTGCATCTCGGTGATCGCGCCTGACGGCACCCTGATCGAGCAGGTCCCGACCGGCGACCGCGTCACCACCAACATCGCTTTCGGCGGCCCCGGGCTGAAGACCGCCTACATCACGCTGTCAGGCAAGGGCGAGCTGATCGCCATGGACTGGCCGCGCGGCGGTTTGCCGTTGAACTTCTTGAACAAGTGACAATCGCGTAAAACGCGATTGTCATCCCGGGGCTATGCGGAGCATAGAACCCGGGATCTCGAGATTCTCAGGTGCGCAATTGCGCACCATAGTCTGGTCCTTCGGACCATCCCGGAATGACATTCATGAGGAACGATTCGATGCCCTGGCCTGATCCCATCACCCTGCGTGGACAGCACGCCCGTCTCGAGCCGCTGTCGCGTCAGCATATCGAAGGGCTGACCGAGGCCGTGAAGGACGGCGAGCTCTCGAAGCTCTGGTACACTGCGATTCCCCTGCCTGAGAACATGGGCAAGGAGATCGACCGCCGCCTGGCCTTGCAAGCCGCAGGCTCGATGCTGCCGTTCACCGTGTTCGACGCCGGCGGCAACATCGTCGGCATGACGACCTACATGAATATCGATGCCGCCAACCGCCGCGTCGAGATCGGCTCGACCTGGTATGGCAAGAGCGCGCAGCGCGGCCCGCTCAATACGCAGTGCAAGCTGCTGCTGCTCCGGCACGCCTTCGAGACGCTGAACTGCATCGCGGTCGAATTCCGCACGCACTACTTCAACCACCAGAGCCGCCGCGCCATCGAGCGCCTGGGCGCCAAGCAGGACGGCATTCTGCGCAGCCACCAGGTCGCGCCGAACGGCACGCTGCGCGACACGGTGGTCTACAGCATTACCGCCGCCGAATGGCCGACCGTGCAGGCGCATCTCGAATTTCAACTCAACGACAAGCCGCGCTGAGCGGCCGAGGCACCATGGACAGATTTGATTATGTGATCGTCGGCGCGGGCTCCGCCGGCTGCGTGCTTGCCAACCGGCTCAGCGAAGATCCGAACGTTAGCGTCTGCGTGCTGGAGGCGGGCCCGAGCGACTGGCACCCGTACATCCATCTGCCGGCGGGCTTCATCAAGACCTTCCACATGAAGAGCATCAACTGGGCCTACCAGCAGGAGCCGGGGCCCTACACTGGCGGGCGCAGCATCTACGCGCCGCGCGGCAAGACGCTCGGCGGCTCGTCCTCGATCAACGGCCACATCTACAATCGCGGCCAGCGCATGGATTTCGACACCTGGGCGCAGATGGGCAATCGCGGCTGGGGCTATGCCGACGTGCTGCCTTACTTCAAGCGGCTGGAGAAGCGGGTCGGCGAGGGCGAGGACACCTATCGCGGACGCGACGGCAACCTCATCGTCACCACCATGGACTGGCGCGATCCGCTCTGCGAGGCCTTCATGGAGGGCGCGGTCTCGCTCGGCATCCCGCGTAACCCCGACTACAACGGCGCGAAGCAGGAAGGCGTCTCCTACTGCCAGCGCACCATCAACAACGGCCTGCGCGTCTCCGGCTCGACCGCGTTCCTGAAGCCCGCGATGAAACGGCCGAACGTGCATGTGCACACTCACGCGCACGCAACCGAGATCATCTTCGAGGGCAAGCGCGCGGTCGGCGTGCGCTACACCAAGGGCGGCCGCGGCGGCACGCCGGTCGAGGTGCGCGCCAACAAGGAAGTGATCCTGTCCGGCGGCACCTATAATTCGCCGCAGCTGCTCCAGCTCTCCGGAATTGGCTCGCCCGATTTGCTCGGTGCTCACGGCATCCAGGTGCGTCACGCGCTGCCGGTCGGCGAAGGTCTGCAGGATCACTACGCCCCGCGCACGGTGGCGCGCGTAAAAGACATCAAGACCATCAACGAGCTCCGCCGCGGCTTCTCGCTGTGGATCGAGGCGCTGAAATGGGCAACCGCGCGCCGCGGCCTGCTGTCGCTGTCGCCGACCATGGTTTATTGCTTCTGGCATTCCGGCGAGAGCGCCGAGTCTTCCGACCTGCAGCTCACCTTCACGCCCGCGAGTTACAAGGAAGGCGTGCAGGGCCAGCTCGAGGACGAGCCCGGCATGACGGTGGCGTCCTGGCAGCAGCGCCCCGAGAGCCGCGGCTATGTCCGCATCCGCTCGGCGGATCCGTTCGCGCCGCCGATCATCCAGACCAATTATCTCGACGCCGAGCTCGACCGCCGCGTGATCGTCGGCGGCATGAAGCTTGCGCGGCGCCTTTTGAAGAGTGCGCCGCTGTCGCCCTACTACGCCTACGAGGATTTCCCCGGCCCCAACATCAACACCGACGACGAATTCCTCGCCGCCGCCACCGAGCGCGGCACCACCACTTTCCACCCCGGCTGCACCTGCCGCATGGGCCCGGCGGACAGCACGTGGGCAGTGGTCGACGACCAGCTTCGCGTCCACGGGTTGGAGGGCCTCCGCGTGATCGATGCTTCTGTGATGCCGCGGATGATCTCGGCGAACCTGAATGCATCCACGATGATGATCGCGGACCGTGCCTCGGACCTGATCCGCGGCAAGGTGCCGATGGAAGCCGCGCGGATTCCGGATGCGGCGGTGGCGTGAGATCTTCGTAGGGTGGGTTAGCTAGCGGCTGCGCGAAGCGCAGTCCGCGCGGCGTAACCCACCACTTCTTTCGACGCGGAGACCAAAGAGGTGGGTTACGCTGACGCTAACCCACCCTACCGCCCGCTGGCCTTATCCCGCTTTGCAAGCTAAGGTAGCGGGCCGCCGTCAGCCGAACGAAGTCATTTTGAGCACAGACCAAAATCGTCCACTCACGGATGCCGAGCGCGATCTTGCGCGCTGGATGTTGGAGCATGGCGCGGAAGAAGCCAAGCGATATCTGGATCAGCTCGAGTTGGCCGAAGTCACGCCCTGGAGATGTCGATGTGGATGTGCCAGCATCAACTTCCAAATCAAGGGGCATGCTGAAGCACCGCCCGGCGCTGAGATTCTCGGTGAATTCCTGCTGAACGATGGTGATCACCCAAGTGGAATATTCATCTATTCGAGTGGTGGCTTGCTGAAGGGCATCGATGTGTATGGCTTGGCAGGCGATGCCCCGTCTGTGTTACCGCGACCCGAAAACCTGTCTCCCTTCGAGCCTGGCAACCCGCTGCGCACGTGAAGGCGAAATCGGCAATGAGTATCGCGGAATGAAATTTTCGTGTGGTGCGGACCTGCTTCGGGTTCTGGAGGACTGTCCGGCACTCGAGTTTTATGTCTGTGACGAGAAGGCGAGCTATCTCCTTTGCAGCAATCACCATGACTTTGTCGTGGGCTGGGGTGCAGCGCTGCCATGGGTGGCGCGATGTTAAATGTGGACGAAGAAATCCTGTTGAATCAACTGGCGCAGGGGATCGCAAGCAATCCAGAGGGCGACGCTTGGTTCGGCGCGCAGAGCGAGGACGACAAGCGCAGGCTGCTCCGTGGCTTGAGTAACTTCATATTGCAGGCAAGGCCCAAGCCCGAAGATGTGGTTGTCGCAATCGCGGAGTCACGGCTGAAGCCGACGCTTACTCCGTGCGTCTTGATCGCGATGCCCAATCTGCGGGTTCAATTGGCGAAGCTCGTGATGCTTCCAGAGTTTGAGCTGCCTCGCGTGTTTCGGCTCCTCATCGAGTTGCTCGCCGTTGCAGACGGCAGGCGACGAAAGGAGCGGCCGCTGGATCGTATAAACCATTGGTGGCACAGGGACTTGGGCGATCCGGACGTCGTCAATGACATCAAGCGAATGCGGGACGCAGGGCTTCTGGAAAGCTTGCTTTCTTTTGTCCGGACAGAGACGTTGACGCGCAAGCAAATCACGCTTGGCACCGACATCGCCCGGGATTTGGGCGTCGACGGAGACGACGCGCGGGAGTTGGTTCGTCGATTTGGGGAGCAGTTCAATGTCGACATGTCGGAGTTCGATTTTGACATGTATTTTGGCAGCGAAGGGTTTGAGCTGAGCGGCCTAGTGAAGACGCTCCTTGGACGGAGAACCAAGGCGCCGATGACAGTGGAGCTTCTTTTCGGAGCGGCCAAGCAGCGGCGCTGGTCTCGCAATTCCGGGGCTTGAGGCCCCGAACAATCCATCTTTCGTTGCCCGTCGGGCAAAACACCCCGCACCCCGTCAACCCTTCTTCGCAAAAATATTCCACTTTACCGAAATTCGGAATTGCGGCATACATCGGGCCAGCCCGGCTCGACGAAGAGGGGCGGTTCGCGAGTCGTTCGAAACGCGGGCCGGGTTGCGGTGGACGCGGCAGCGTCGTGTGCGAGAGGCTGAGGGCAGGGCGGATTGCTCTCCGTGAGCCCAAAACTTCGTGCGGACGAGCGGCGCTGCGTGCGTACGGCAAAACCGTGTGGTCCTGGCCGTCGTTGCTACGGTCAAGCTCTTGCGGATGCGGCAGTCGCGTCAACCGGCGCGGTGTCGGTGAATTCCGCGAGGACGATGGAGGCCAGAACGAACTCGGCTCCCGGGAGAGCACGGCATAAGCCGTCCGACCATCGCGCAGGGAAGGCCGTGTGTTGGGCTTCACCTGTATGCCGCTGTGCAGTTTTTCTGCGTGTGCCTTCGCACGGCGGACCGTGGGTGCCAGCCGGCACCCGGCCTTCCCTGCGCCCTCTTTCCTGGAGGGTGTGATGGAGAGAGCAAAGCTCGGGCGAAATGGGCCGCGAGGCTGCGAAGGCGTGTCTGCGACCACACACTCGCTGTCATCGCCCGCGAAGGCGGGCGATCCAGTATTCCAGAGGCGGTTGTGATGGAGCCGAGAGTCGGCGTACTGGATTCCCCGCCTTCGCGGGGAATGACAGCGTCATCTGGAGAACCAGCCCATACCTCATGCTCCGTCATTGCGAGCGCAGCGAGGCAATCCAGACTGTTTCCGCGGAGGGCTTCTGGATTGCTTCGCTGCGCTCGCAATGACGAGGTTGAGGCAGCGCGCAAATGCCTCCCCAACGTCGTCCTGGCGAAAGCCAGGACCCATTACCCCAGAGAGTGGTTTGGTGGGCGGTACTGGCCCCGGAGTCTTATCGATAAATCACGCGGTATGGGTCCCGGCCCCCGTGCGCAATTGCGCACTAGGCCGGGACGACACCGGGCGTGTGGTTGGCGGCGCGCCGACCTACACTTCCCTTCGGCTCAAGAACGCCAGCCGCTCGAACAGATGCACGTCCTGCTCGTTCTTCAGCAGCGCACCGTGCAGCGGCGGGATCAGCTTGCGCGGATCGCGCTCGCGCAGTTGCTCCACGCTCATGTCCTCGTTGAGCAGCAGCTTGAGCCAGTCCAAGAGCTCCGAGGTGGACGGCTTCTTCTTCAGGCCGGGCACCTCGCGCACTTCGAAGAAGATGCGCAGCGCCTCTTCCACCAGGCGCTTCTTGATGCCGGGGAAGTGGACGTCGACGATGCGGCCCATGGTGTCGGCGTCGGGGAACTTGATGTAGTGGAAGAAGCAGCGGCGCAGGAACGCGTCCGGCAGCTCCTTCTCGTTGTTGGAGGTGATCATCATGATCGGGCGCTGCTTCGCCTTGATCGTCTCGCCGGTCTCGTAGACATGGAATTCCATGCGGTCGAGCTCGAGCAGCAAATCGTTCGGGAACTCGATGTCGGCCTTGTCGATCTCGTCGATCAGCAGCACCGGGCGCTGTTCGGCGGTGAACGCCTCCCACAGCTTGCCGCGCTTGATGTAGTTCCTGATGTCGGAGACGCGGGCATCACCGAGCTGGCTGTCGCGCAGGCGCGACACCGCGTCGTATTCGTAGAGGCCCTGCTGCGCCTTGGTGGTGGACTTGATGTGCCAGGTCAGAAGCGGCGCGTTCAGCGCCTTGGCCACTTCCTCCGCCAGCACGGTCTTGCCGGTGCCGGGCTCGCCCTTGATGAGGAGCGGGCGCTCCAGCACGATCGAGGCATTGACGGCGACCTTGAGATCGTCGGTCGCAACATAGTCCTTGGTGCCGGTAAATTTCATCGCGCGTCCTTGTTGGTCGTCGTCCCAGATCTTGCCCTGCAGGCATCGCCCTGGTCCAACAAACGGAACGGCCGCTCATGGCGGCCGTTCCTGGTTCGGTCAGGCTTTCAGACCCGTTTTATCAGCGAAAGGATGACGAGCACAATCACCGCGCCGATGGTGGCATCCACGATGGCGCCGACCGTGCCGGTGGCGAGCTGGATGTGCAGCTGAGGCAGCACCCAGCCCGCCACCAGCGCGCCGATGATGCCGACGACCATGTTGCCGATCAGCCCAAATCCCGCCCCGTGGACAATCTTGCCGGCGAGCCAGCCGGCGATCGCGCCGATGATGAGTGCTGCGAGAATTCCCATTGCAAACGTCCCCAAAACAACCCCGTGAGGCGGCCAATTCTAGAGCAAAAAGCCTCCCGGTCCAGCAGCGTTCGCGATCTCGCTTCACCTCTCCCAATGGGAGAGGTGAAGCGCCCCTTGACGTCCGCCCCCCGACGGGCAATCTGTCACCCATGTTCCTGCAATTCTTCACTTCTCTGCGCGATGCGCAGGTCCCCGTGACGCTGCGCGAATACCTCACGCTGATGGAGGCGCTCGACGCTGACCTCGCGGACTACACCGTCGAGAATTTCTACTATCTGTCGCGCGCCTCGCTGGTGAAGGACGAGCGCAATCTCGACAAGTTCGACCGCGTCTTCGGCACCGTGTTCAAGGGGCTGGAGAGCCTGCTCGAGGCCATGGACAAGGCCGAGATCCCCGAGGAGTGGCTGAAGAAGCTCGCGGAGAAGTATCTCACCGAGGAAGAGAAGAAGCAGATCGAGGCCATGGGCTGGGACAAGCTCATGGAGACCCTGAAGAAACGCCTCGAGGAGCAAAAGGGGCGGCATCAGGGCGGCTCGAAGTGGATCGGCACCGCCGGCACCTCGCCGTTCGGGGCCCACGGCTATAATCCCGAGGGCGTCCGCATCGGTCAGGAGAAGAACCGCAACAACCGCGCCGTGAAGGTGTGGGACAAGCGCGAGTTCAAGGATCTCGACGGCAATGTCGAGCTCGGCATCCGCAACATCAAGGTGGCGCTGCGGCGCCTGCGCAAGTTCGCGCGCACCGGCGCGCCTGATGAGCTCGATCTCGACACCACCATCCGCGAGACCGCCAATCACGGTTATCTCGACGTGCACATGCGGCCCGAGCGGCGCAACGCGGTGAAGCTCTTGGTGTTCTTCGACATCGGCGGCTCGATGGATTCGCATATCGAGCAGGTCGAGGAGCTGTTCTCGGCGGCGAAGAGCGAGTTCAAGCACATGGAGTATTTCTACTTCCACAACTGCCTCTATGAAGGCGTGTGGAAGCAGAACAAGCGCCGTTTCACCGACCGCACGCCGACCTGGGACGTGCTGCACAAATACCCGCACGACTACAAGGTCGTGTTCGTCGGCGACGCCTCGATGTCGCCTTACGAGATCATGGTGCCGGGCGGCTCGGTCGAGCATGTCAACGAGGAGCCGGGTTCGGTCTGGCTCGACCGCATCATCCGCACCTATCCGCATACGGTGTGGCTCAATCCGGTCGCGCAGAAGCACTGGGACTATTCGGAATCGACCACCATCATCAAGCGCATCTTCACCAATCGCATGTTCCCGATCACGATCGAGGGGCTGGAGGGTGCGATGAAGGAATTGACGCACTAGCTTCCCGTCATTCCGGGGCGCGCGTAGCGCGAACCCGGAATCCATCGGGCCGCAATGTTCGTCGATAAATGGATTCCGGGTTCGATGCTGCGCATCGCCCCGGAATGACGAAATAACAGAAGGGAAGACCCATGCCCCAGACCATCACCCGCGGCATCAAGGCGCTGATCGACGAGGCCAATGCCGAGATCGAGACGCTCACCGCCAAGGACGCCATCGAGATCTCCAAGAACGGTGACGTCGTCATCGTCGACATCCGCGATCCCCGCGAGATCGAGCGCGACGGCCGCATCCCCGGCGCGTTCGCCTGCACCCGCGGCATGTTGGAATTCTGGATCGATCCGCAGAGCCCGTACGCCAAGCCGATCTTCCAGGAAGACAAGAAGTTCGTCTTCCACTGCGCCGGCGGCCTGCGCTCCGCGCTCGCTGCCAAGACCGCGCAGGACATGGGCCTCAAGCCCGTCGCCCACATCGCCGGCGGCTACGCCGCCTGGCGCGACGCCGGCGGCCCGGTGGAGCAGTGGGAGCCGAAGAAGAAGGGCTAGATCTCTCCCTTCGTCATTCCGGGGCGCGCGTAGCGCGAACCCGGAATCCATTCATCCACCATCTCTGCCGCGCGATAGATTCCGGGCTCGCGCTACGCGCGCCCCGGAATGACAAGGAAAGACCGATGACCCCCGACCCCCTCGTCTCCACCGAATGGCTCGCCGCCCATATCAACGACGCCAACCTTAAAGTGCTCGACGCCAGCTTCAAGCTGCCGGGCGTGCTGCCGCTGCCGAAGGACGACTATCTCGCCGCGCATCTGCCCGGCGCGGTGTTCTTCGACGTCGACGCGGTGTCGGATCATTCCAACCCGCTGCCGCATATGTATCCGAGCGCCGAGCAGTTCGGCCGCGACGTCGGCAATCTCGGCATCGGTAATGCCGACACGGTCGTGATCTACGATGCCGGCGGCTGGGTCGCCGCGCCGCGCGCGTGGTGGATGTTCCTGGCTTTCGGCCACGGCAATGTACGCATCCTCAATGGCGGCCTGAAGAAGTGGCGCGCCGAGGGGCGTCCCGTCGAGAGCGGCGAGGTGAAGCCGAAGCCTGCGACGTTCAAGGCGAGCTATGATTCAAAACGCGTGCGCAGCATGCAGCAGCTCATCGCCAACGTCGAAAGCAGCAAAGAGCAGGTGATCGACGCACGCGCCGCCGACCGTTTCGAGGGCCGCGCGCCCGAGCCGCGCGCGGGCATCCGCTCCGGCCACATCCCCGGCGCCCGCAACGTGCCCTACAATCTCCTGTTCGATGCCGCGACCGGAACGATGAAGCCGCTCGACGATCTGCGTGCCGCTTTCACCGGTGCCGGCGTCAAGCTCGATGCGCCGATCGTGACGAGCTGCGGCTCCGGCGTGTCGGCCGGCGTGCTGACGCTCGCGCTCTATCGCCTCGGCATCACCGATACCGCGCTCTATGACGGCTCATGGTCGGAATGGGGCCAGGCCGGCGGCCCGCCGGTCGCGACCGGGCCGGCGTAAGCTTACTGGCGCGCGCGCGTGGTCGTCGTAGCGAAGGTCTGCTGCGGCTGACCAAACGGGTCAAGCGACTGCTGCAGCTGTTGAGGCGGCGGGCGCCGCACCACGCGGTGCCGCTTCTTCGCCTTCGCCCGCGGCTTCGTCGCCTTGCTGTCCGGTGCGCTGCTGTCCGCCTTGGCCTTGGCCGGCGGATCCTTCCAGGCCGTGGTCGCGGGATCGTTCAGTGCAGCTATCCTGGCCGAGGCGGCATCGAGCGCCGAGGACGCCAGGGCAAGGCTAGGGTCAGCCGGGGCCGGCGCGCCGGCGGTCGGGACAGGGGTGGCCTCGGGGATCGATGCCGTGGTGTCGGCAGGGGTGAGCGTGTCGGTGGGAGCTGGTGCCGTGGCTTCCGTCGTCGTCTCGGTCTTGGCCGGTTCGGCGGCTGGCGCCTCAGCCGACGGTGTAGCGACCTGGGGCTCAGCGTCAGCCTCACTCGTCACCGCCGCGACCTGCTCGGGCTCGCTCGTCGGGAGAGCAATGGTCGGCACCTGGTCGCGCAGCGACGGCGCGCTGGGCTCGGCCGGCTCCGGCTCCGCGCGCAAGGCCGCGAGCACCGGCTGGGCCGGCTCGGATGCCTGGGCAAACATCTGCTCCTGCGGGCCGTTCCGCCAGGAGGGGTTGCTGACATACTGCTCGTGGCTCGCCCGCAGCAGCGCGGCGGCGCCCAAGCCGAACACCAGGATGGAGGTTGACAGCAGGATCGCGGCAAGCAGGAAGCGAAAGCCGGGAAGCATCGAGGGATTGCGAATTTCCGCCCCGGCGGCGAGGTGGCCAGGGCCAATGAGCCATCTGAACGCGGTGACGGTACTGGTTGCCGCGTTCGCCACGCGGAATCGGAGCTCAAAGCGGCGGCGAATCAGGCTGATTCGAACATATCGCAACCCCTCCGCGCCGTTCCCTTAAAATCGGGGTCGATGACTCCGGCAATCCACGGCGGAATGCGATTTCCGCCCCCGTGATGCAACAGAGCAACGGTAGTCTTGCGGATCACAAATCGGCAAATCCGGCGCAAATCGGCCTGTAATGTCTTGAATGTGCCGCTATCTTCGGTCATCTGGCCGTTAGCGGTCCGATAGGGCCTGGGGACTATACAAGAGCGATGATGATCAAACATTTTCTGACGATATGCGCTGCCGCAACAGTCGCTGCGGCGGGAACCTCGCTCGCACAGGCCCAGAGCTATCCGGTCCAGCAGGCGCCGAGCTACGGCGCTCCGGCTGAATACCGCCCCGGCGACCGCACGCCGAGTTTCGACGCGCTGGAAGATGACGACGACGCGCTGCCGCAGGCATCGCTGCCGCCGCCCGGCCCGGGCGGTCCGATCTCGCCCAACGATCCCCGCTACGGCCGCCCCGCTGGTCCTCCGGTCTATTCGGCTGCGCCGCCGCAGGGGCCGGTGATGTCGCCGGATGATCCCCGTTATGGCCGTCCCGCCGGCGCTCCCGTCTACTCGGCTGCGCCGCCGCAGGGGCCGGTGATGTCGCCCGACGATCCCCGCTACGGCCGCCCCGCCGGCCCGCCCGCGGTGATCTATGCCGACCGTCCCGCTCAGCAGGCCCCCGGCAGCGACGGCCTGCGTCCGCCGGAAGCCGTCGGTGGTCCCGCCGCGACCGGAGCGGTCCAGGCCGGGCAGCCGCCGGTTGGCGCCGATGGCCGGCCGATGGCGATCGCCTCGCTCCCGCCCGAGGAGCAGCCCGACGCCGCGCCGGCACAGTTGCCGCCGAACCTGCGCCGCCAGGAGGTCTCGCTCGCGACCAAGGAGCCGGCCGGAACGATCATCGTCGATACCCCGAACACCTACCTGTACTACGTCCTCGGCAATGGCCGCGCGGTCCGTTACGGCGTCCGCGTCGGCCGCGACGGCTTCACCTGGACCGGGGTGCAGAAGATCACCCGCAAGGCCGAGTGGCCGGATTGGCATCCGCCGACCGAGATGATCGAGCGCCAGCCCTATCTGCCGCGCTTCATGGCCGGCGGCCCCGGCAATCCGCTCGGCGCCCGGGCGATGTATCTCGGCTCGACTGTCTACCGGATCCACGGCACCAACCAGCCCTCGACGATCGGCAAGTTCGTCTCCTCCGGCTGCATCGGCATGCTGAACGAGGACGTCTCCGACCTGTTCGACCGGGTCAAGGTCGGCACGCGCGTGGTGGTGATGCCGGGTGGTCCGGCGCCGGGAACGGCGACTGCGTCCGCCGCACCCACCCCCGGTGCGCCGGCCCCGATGGCGGCCCAGGCCGGCCCTGTCCCAGGTACGCAGCCGACCGTTGTGCCGCCGCTGCCCGCGCCGGTCACCGTGCGCTAGGCGCTGCGAGACAATTCAGATTGCGAAGGGCGTGCCGTCGGCACGCCCTTTTCGTTTCAGGCCAGCTTGCGCGGCAGCTCGCCGCCGCGGGTCCAGGCGTCGATCGCCTCGACCATCTGGCCGTAATGGATGCGCAAGCCGTCCTCGGTGGCGTAGCCGAGATGCGGCGTCAGCACGAGATTGTCGAGCTTGCGGAAGGGATGGTCGACCGGCAGCGGCTCGACCGAGAACACATCCAAGCCGGCGCCCGCGATCTTCCGCTGCTGCAAGGCCTCCAGCAGGGCCTGCTCGTCCACGATCGGCCCGCGCGCGGTGTTGACGAGGAAGGCCGTCGGCTTCATCCGCGCGAGGTCCGCAGCGCCGACCAGTCCCCGCGAACGCTCGCTCAGCACCACATGGATGGTGACGATGTCGGCCTTGGCGAACAGCTCCTCCTTGGTGGCGTAGCCGACGCCGGCCGCCTTGCACTTCTCCGGCGTGAGGTTCGGGCTCCAGGCGATCACGTTCATGCCGAATGCTTTCGCAATGCCCGCCATCTTGCTGCCGAGCTTGCCGAGCCCGACGATGCCGAGCGTCAGCCCCTCGATCTCGACGCCGGCAAAGGTCTGCCAGGGCTCGCCGGCATGCATGCGCGCATTCTCCCGGCCGATGCCGCGGGTCAGCTCCAGGATCAGGCCCATGGTCAGCGGTGCCGTGGGATCGCGGGAATATTGCGTGCCGCCGATCGCAACGCCCTTCGCCTTCGCGGCCTCCATGTCGATCGAGGCGTTGCGCATGCCTGACGTCAGCAGCAGCTTCAGCTTCGGCAAGCCATCGAACAGGCTCTTGGGGAACGCCGTGCGCTCGCGCATCGCGCAGACGATCTCGAAATCGGCGAGCGCGCTGGCCGCGGCCTGCTCCGAGGTGAAGGGATGGCTGAACACGGTGACGTCGATGCGGTCGGACAGTTTCGGCCAGTCGGCGACGTCGAGGGCGATGTTGAAATAGTCGTCGAGAATTGCACAGCGCAGCCGCGTCATCAGCGTTCATCCATGGCGAGAGGTGATGGCGCCAGGCGGGGGCCATCGTCGGAACCGGGCCATGGTTGCGCGCAATCACACCTGCGCGCAAGCAGCTCGCGTCTTCAAAAATCCGATAGCGGGGAAAGGGCTCAGAGGTCGCGGGGCTTCAGCCGGACCGGCGCATCCATGCCGTGCTTGGCGCGCCAGGCGGGGCCGGGGCCGCGCATGTAGTGCAGCTCGGGCCGGTAGGGGTTGAAGGCGGTGGCGAAGAAGCCCTTCCAGAAGCCCTTGATCTCCGCGACGAGCGCGGAGGTGCTGCCGGCTTCTGCCGGAACGGGAAAGGAATTGGTCTCGGTCAGAGCCATGGTGCGGCCTCGCTGTTCTCCCCGCCGCTTCTGCCGCGGGTGGCGTCTTTTTCGGCGCCGTGACGAGCTTTGGCCTGCTTTATTAAAAAATGGTTTCAATTGTCCGGATTGGCGTCAGCATGGTGTCCGTCCCGTATTCATCCGTGGTGAACGGAGGGAAAACGTTGCCCTTTGGGGGCGGGATCGCTACATCGGCGGCAAGCAAATTTCCTCAAATCGAAGGTTTCACGGGACCGATGGCGCGCCAGTTCATCTATTTCATGCAGGGCCTGACCAAGAGCTACCCGACCCGGAAGGTGCTCGATAACATCCATCTGAGCTTCTACCCGGACGCCAAGATCGGCGTGCTCGGCGTCAACGGCTCGGGCAAGTCGACGCTGCTCAAGATCATGGCCGGCCTCGACAAGGAGTATAATGGCGAGGCCTGGGTCGCCCAGGGCGCCCGCGTCGGCTATCTCGAGCAGGAACCGCAGCTCGATGCCAAGCTTTCCGTGCGCGAGAACGTCATGCTGGGCGTCGCCAAGCAGAAGGCCATCCTCGATCGCTACAATGAGCTGGCGATGAACTACTCCGAGGAGACCGCCGACGAGATGACCAAGCTGCAGGACGAGATCGAGGCCCAGGGCCTCTGGGATCTCGACAGCAAGGTCGACCAGGCCATGGACGCGCTGCGCTGCCCGCCCGACGACGCCGACGTCACAAAACTCTCCGGCGGTGAGCGCCGCCGCGTCGCGCTGTGCCGGCTGCTGCTTGACCAGCCCGAGTTGCTGCTGCTCGACGAGCCGACCAACCATCTCGACGCCGAGTCGGTGTCGTGGCTGGAAGGCCATCTGCGCAACTATCCCGGCGCGATCCTGATCGTCACCCATGATCGCTACTTTCTCGACAACGTCACCAGCTGGATCCTCGAGCTCGATCGCGGCAAGGGCATTCCCTACGAGGGCAACTACTCGTCCTGGTTGGTGCAGAAGCAGAAGCGGCTGGAGCAGGAAGGCCGCGAGGACGCCGCGCACCAGAAGACGATTGCGCGCGAGCAGGAATGGGTCGCGTCCTCGCCGAAGGCACGCCAGGCCAAGTCCAAGGCGCGCTACCAGCGCTACGAGGAACTGCTGAAGCAGGCGAGCGAGAAGCAGACCCAGACCGCGCAGATCATCATCCCCGTCGCCGAGCGGCTCGGCGCCAACGTGGTCGATTTCGAAGGCCTCAGCAAAGGTTACGGCGATCGCCTGCTGATCGACGATCTCACCTTCAAGCTGCCGCCTGGTGGCATCGTCGGCGTGATCGGCGCCAACGGCGCCGGCAAGACCACGCTGTTCAAGATGATCACCAAGCAGGAAACGCCGGACAAGGGCACTATCACGGTCGGCGAGACCGTGCATCTCGGCTATGTCGACCAGTCGCGCGACGCGCTCGACGGCAACAAGAACGTGTGGGAGGAGATCTCCGGCGGCAACGAGCTGATCCTGCTCGGCAAGAAGGAAGTCAATTCGCGCGGCTATTGCTCGTCGTTCAACTTCAAGGGCGCCGACCAGCAGAAGAAGGTCGGCGCGCTCTCCGGCGGTGAGCGCAACCGCGTGCATCTCGCCAAGATGCTCAAGTCCGGTGCCAACGTCCTGCTGCTCGACGAACCGACCAACGACCTCGACGTCGACACGCTGCGCGCGCTCGAAGAGGCGCTGGAGGATTTCGCCGGCTGCGCCGTCATCATCAGCCATGATCGCTGGTTCCTCGACCGCATCGCGACCCATATCCTGGCCTTCGAGGGCGACAGCCATGTCGAATGGTTCGAAGGCAACTTCCAGGACTACGAGAAGGACAAGATGCGCCGGCTCGGCCAGGACAGCATCATTCCTCACCGCGTGAAGTACAAGAAGCTGACGCGGTGATGGCGGCATGATGCGGCGGGCGCTCATCGCTGCGGTGATCGTTGTCACCTGCGGCTGGTCGTCCGCCCGCGCCGCCGACGCCGCCTTCACGCAGTTCATCGCCTCGCTCTGGCCGGAGGCGCAGGCGGCCGGCGTGTCGCGCGCGACGTTCGAGCAAGAGACGCGCGGGCTCGAGCCGGACTACAAGCTGCCGGATCTGATCCTGCCGGGCCGGCCGGCGACCGGTGCGCCGTCGCAGGCCGAGTTCGTGCAGGTGCCGGCCGACTACGTCAGGGACGCCTCGATCGCGCGCCTTGCGGGCGAGGGGCAGCGGCTCCTGCAGAAATATCGTCCCGCGCTGACCGAGATCGAGAAGACCTCCGGCGTGCCGGCGACCGTCATGCTCGCGATCTGGGGCCGCGAGACCGACTACGGCCGCTACACGCTGCCGTATGATCTGGTGCGCGTGCTGGCGACGCAGGCCTATGTCGGCCGCCGCAAGGACACCTATCGCAACGAGTTCATCCTCTCGCTGAAGATCCTTGGCGAGGGCGTGGTGACGCGCAAGGACATGCGTTCGTCCTGGGCCGGCGCCACCGGGCTCACGCAATTCCTGCCGTCCGAATATTACAAGCACGGCGTCGACTTCGACCGCGACGGCCGCATCGACATCTGGCACTCGGTGCCGGATGCGCTCGCCTCCGCCGCCCAGCAACTCGTCAACAAGGGGTGGCAGAGCGGCGTGCGCTGGGCCTACGAGGTGCAGGCGCCGGCGAAGGTCGATTGCACCACCGGGGTGCCGGAGGTGACGAAGCCGATCAGCCAATGGCTGCGCGAAGGCTTCGTGCCGGTGCGTGGACAAAAGCTCAGCGCCGCGGAGCAGGCGCAGCCGGCCTCGTTGCTGCAGCCGGAAGGGATCTACGGCCCGTCGTTCCTGACCACGAAGAACTACTTCGTCATCAAGGAATACAATTTCTCCGACCTCTACGTGCTGTTCGTCGGTCATCTCAGCGACCGCATGACGAGCCCGTTGCCCTTCGCAACGCCGTGGTCGGCCTCGAAGCAATTGCGCACCAGGGACGTCGAGACCATGCAGCGCGGGCTCACGCGCGTCGGGTTCTACAAGGACAAGATCGACGGCAAGGCCGGCATGCAGACGCGCGCAGCGCTCGGTGCTTATCAAAAGTCGGCGGGCCTGAAGGTCGATTGCTGGCCGAGCGAAGAGGTGCTGCGCTCGATCGAGGCGGCGCGATAGCGAGCGGGACCAAAAGAAAAAGCCCGGCCGATGGTCTCGGCCGGGCTTCGATCGTGGCGCTCACGAGCGCCGTAGCGATCAGATCAGTAGCAGACGCGAACCGGGCGGATGACCCAGCCGTAACCGTCCCAGTAACGCTGACGCTGCCAGTAGCAGGGCGCGGGCGGCGGGGGCTCGGCGACGTAGACGGGGCCGCCATAGGCCGGACGGCTCGAGGCGATCGCGCCGCCGACGATGGCGCCGCCGATCAGGCCGGCCGCGATGCCCGCGCCGACGCCGTCATGGGCCTTTGCGGACGGAGCAGCGGTCACCAGCGAACCGGCGACCGTCGCAACCGTGAGGGCGGCAACTAAAGTCTTCTTCATGCTCTTGGCTCTCCTGGGAGATGGGTTCCCCTTGTTAGAGGCGCCCGGGGTTCAAAGGTTCACGCACACTCTGATGGAATTAGCCTTGCAGCTAGGAAGCGCGCAAATGGTCAATCCACGGTAAACGCACACAGAGCTGTGACGAGAAAAAGCGGTCTTTTTCGGGCTCCGAGATGAACGGCGCATCCGTCGTGAACCGGCTTTTGGCGCCTCAGCCACAGACCCTGACGCGGCGGACGCGCCAGCCATAGCCGTCCCAGAAGCGCTGCCTCTGCCAGACGCAACCGCCGTAATAGTCGTCGGCGGCATAACCCGGGCCCGGCGCGTAGTAGCGGGGCGGGTAGTAACCAGGGCCATAACCCGGACCATACGCGTAGCCCGGCCCGGGTCCGTAATAATACGGGGAAGCGAGCGCGCCGCCGACAATGGCGCCGCCGATGATCCCAGCCGCCACGCCGGCAGCGACGCCGCGCTGCGCATGGGCCGGCGTCCCGGCCGTCAGGGCCACAGCGGTGAGGGCAGCGACTGCCAGGAGCGACTTCTTCATTGGCTTGACCTTTCGCACAAACACGCGGGAACTCTTTGGGGGGTAAAGTTCCATACTTCGTTTGAATGATCAATGAACGGCACCTTGGCCGGGTGCGACGAATTGGTGTGGATCGCAGCTCCGCCAGGGAGGCGATGATGGGCAACGCGATGATCAATGCATTGATTGCTGCCGGGATCGTCTTCGCCATCGGCTACGGCTGGATCACCCACCTCCAGAATCGCGGCCAACGCCGCTCCCGCGCAGGGGCCGGCAGCGATGGCGGCGGCGACAGCTATTCGGGGACCAGCGACGGCTTCTCGCTGGGAAGCTGGTTTTCCAGCGACAGCTCGGGGAACTCGACCGACACCGGCAGCTGTTCCAGCAGCGATAGCGGCAGCAGCGGCGGGGATTGCGGAGGCGGCGGCGACGGTGGGGGAGGCGGTGGCGGCGACTAGATCCGGCCGCCATCTTGATCCAGCGCAACACCCTATTTTAGAGCCGTTCTAGGCTGTTTCCGGGTCAGTTTGGAATAGCTTCAAATACCGGTTTTTCCCTTTGCATCCGGCTGGCCCGTTAAATATCGATGATGGCGCATCACCGAAGGGCCTGCCGCTTCCATGATCGTTTGTTCCTGTAACGTGCTGAGCGATGACGACATCCGCGCCGCTGTGGCCGAGTCCGACGACGCCGTGCGCCATGCCAAGCAGGTCTATGGCTGCCTCGGCTGTAGCGCCGAATGCGGCCGCTGCGCGCGGACGATCAAGACCATCATCGATGAAGCGCTTGGCCCGTGCGCCAAGTCCTGCTGCTCCGGCTGCCCGCACAGCCACACCGTGGCCGCCAATGACGAGACGGCCGAGTCCGCCCAGTTCGCGCTCGCGGCCTGCTGAAATCTTCCGCGCTGTCGGCTGAGCTTTTCCCCCGCTGCGTCCCCGTAGCCGGTTGCCCCCTTCCGTAAACTCATTTAGAAACGTTCTAAATTTGGTTTAGTACCGATTTGGACTGCAAGAGCTGGAGTGAACCATGCAGGGCGACGCAAAAGTCATCGACTACCTCAACAAGGCACTGCGTCACGAGCTGACTGCGATCAACCAGTACTGGCTGCACTACCGCTTCCTCGACAATTGGGGCCTGCTGGACATGGCCAAGGTCTGGCGCAAGGAATCCATCGAGGAGATGGAGCACGCTGACAAGCTCACCGCGCGCATCCTGTTCTTCGACGGCTTCCCGAACATGCAGGTGCTCGATCCGCTGCGCATCGGCCAGAACGTCAAGGAGATCATCGAGTGCGATCTCGCCGCCGAGATGAGCGCGCGGGCGCTCTACCAGGAAGCGGCGACCTACTGCCACGGCGTCAAGGACTACGTCACGCGCGACCTGTTCGAGAAGCTGATGAGCGACGAGGAGCACCACATCGACTTCCTCGAAACCCAGCTCGACCTGATCGGCCGCATCGGCCTCGAGCTCTACACCCAGAAGCACGTCGGCGGGCTCGAGGGCGAGGGGCATTAAGCTCCGACCGCGCGCTCTCCATTCGTCATGGCCGGGCTTGACCCGGCCTCCACATGCTGCGCGCAATGAAGATGTGGATGACCGGGTCAAGCCCGGGCATGACGATCTGTTTGCGGAACGAAAGCGCGCCTACAGCTGCTGCTTGTAGCGCTCTTCCACGATCTCCTGACTCTCCGGTTCGCCCAGGCCCGTCTGGTCGTGAATGACTTCGACGATGCTCGGCATCACCGAGCGCTGCACCTTCTCCGGCGACCACAGCTTCGAGCGCATCAGCGCCTTGCCGCAGTGGAAATAGACTTCGCTGACCGCGACGTTCAGCACCGCGCGCGGTGGCTTGCCGAACTCCACCATCGCGGCGAGCAGATCCGGATCGGCCGAGAGCGTGCCGCGCCCGCCGACGCGCAGCGTCTCGTCGATGCCGGGGACGAAGAACAACAGATGCACGAAGCCCGAGCCCTCGACGACGTTGCGAAAACTGTCGATCCGGTTGTTGCCGGAGCGGTCGGGCATCAGCAGCTGGTTGGGGCCGGCGACGTGGACGAAGCCGATGCCGCCGCCGCGCGGCGAGGCGTCGACGCTGCCGTCCGCGCCTGACGTCGCGAGCACGCAGAACGGCGACATCTCGATGAATTTCTTCGCATGCGCATCGATCGCGGGACGTGCCTTTGCTATCACGCGCGGGCTCGGCTTGGCATAGATGGTGGCGAGGTCTTCGGCGCAAAGATCGGTCAACGGCGTGTCTCCGCATCAGCTTGGGGGCAAGCTACCCGATCGGGCCGCCCCAGCCAATGAAATCCATTACGACGCGCTACACTGCATCGGCGGGCACGAAGCAGCTGATGATGATGGTGCCGCGATGGTGGACGTACCACACCACGGCCTGGCCGACCGGGTTGCCGCGGTCGCGGATGATGGCGCGTTCGGGCACTGCCATCCACTGTCCCTCGATCGGTACCCAATAGGCGCCGTTGCGCACGTCATAGTCCGTGCGATGACCGTCGGAGATGTCGCAGCAGGGCACGCCGTTCGGCGCGATCACGCTCTTGAACCAAGCGCGGATGTCGGGCGGGACGTGATCATATTGCCCGTTGTCGAACGCAAACGCCGCGCTCGTCAGCGCCGTCATCGCAGCCAGCCAAACGCACAGTGCGAGCCTGCGCATGCGATCCTCCTCATCGCGTGTCGTGCCAATGGCGCGCGATCGCTCCGCGCCTCGATTCGTGTCGCTGACGCGATTAAGCCCGAGCTGTCAGCGCATTGCATGCTCAAATAATATGCGGCGCGAGAGGCGCCGCACATGATGCATTGCGATATGAGGACGTGCGGCCCGCCGATTCTACATCGTCCGTTGCGGCGCGGTTTGCAGCAATTGCCTGACCTGCTCGCTGTAGAACTTTGCATTGCCGGTGGTGCCGTGACCGCGCGTTTCGGTGCTGGCGGGGATCAGATACAGGCGGCCGTTCTTGACCTGCTTCATCGCCGCGTCCGTGAGGCCGGTCTCCGGCGGGTTACGCTCGTCGTCGGCGGAGTTGATCAGGAGCAACGAGGCTTCGATCTGCTCCAGCTTCTCCCCGGCATTGTAGTCGTGCGAGGACTCCCACTGGTAGACGAAGTCGTTGGCATCGGCCGTGATCGGCGTCGCGAGCCGCTCGTCGACGATCTTGTCGGCCTTGGCCGCCGTCGGCGCCTGCGATTGATAGGCCAGCGTTCCGCCGATGCTCGCGATGCCGTAGGCGGTGACGGCGTATTTCATCATGCGCGGCTGGCTGGAGTAGTTGCCGCCATTGTAGTCGGGGTCGTTGCGGATGGTGTCGAGCATGATCCGCCGCAGCATCCAGTTGCGCGATGCCATCTCGGTCGGTTGCGAGGCCATCGGGATCAGCGCGTCCATCGCCTTCGGATATTTCTCGCCCCACAGCCAGGTGTGCATGCCGCCCATCGAATTGCCGATGACGAGCCGCAGATGCTTGACGCCGAGTCCTTCCGTCACGAGGCGGTACTGCGCCTCGACCATGTCGTCGTAGTCGTATTTCGGAAAGCCGGTCTTCATGCCGTCGGACGGTTTTGACGATTTGCCATGGCCGATGCCGTCGGGAATGATGATGTAGTATTTGGCGGCGTCGAGCGACTGGCCCGCGCCGAACAGCTCGCCGGCAAAGCCTGGCGTCAGCATGCTTGCGCCCGAGCCGCCGGTGCCATGCAGCACCAGCACCGGTTGCCCGCTCGGCTCGCCGACGGTGGTGTAATGCAGCCGCAACTCCGGCATGACCTCGCCGGTGTGGAACTTGAAATCCCTGGCGATCCAGTCGCCCTGTTTCGGTGCAGGATAATCGGCAGCCATCGCCGACGCCGAGATGGACAGCAGAATGGCCGACAGCGCCGCGCAAGAAGTCTTCATGTTTCTCTCCCCATGCGGCTCGTATCCGGCGGCCGCGTTGCGGCGGATCTTAGCAAAACTCTCCGGAAGGATGTAGGATTTTGGTTCCGCCGATCGTCCTCGAGGAAAACATCGGGAGAGACTGCATGTGCCGCAACATCAAGACGCTGTTCAACTTCGAGCCGCCGGCGACGGAGGACGAGATCCATGCCTCGGCCTTGCAGTTCGTGCGCAAATTGTCGGGCTTCAACAGGCCGTCGCAGGCCAACGAGGCGGCGTTCGATCGCGCCGTGGCCGAGGTCTCGGAGGCGGCGCGAAAGCTCCTCACCTCGCTGCACACCCATGCGCCGGCGCGCGACCGCGAGGTCGAGGCGGAAAGGGCCAAGGAGCGCTCGCGGCTGCGCTTTGGCTAGCGGATCCACTGTCCCGTTCCGTGATCTGGCTCACGGTTTGGGGCGCCTCGACTTGCGATGATGTCTGCCGGGGTTTTGCCAACCCGGAGCACGACCATGACCCGCCCCCTTCTTCCGCTCAAAGCAGGTGCCATCATCTTCACGCTGCTGTGGACCGCGTGGATGATGTGGTGGGGCGGTTCGTTCTCGAGCGCGAGCGTCGTCATCCTGGCGCTGTGCGGCGCGGCGGTCGGCTATCTCTGGTATCGCGCCATGCGCTGGCAGTTCGAGCGCATGGGCATGCTGCCACGCAAGGATGATTCCTCAAGGGCTTCCTGATCCGGGCTCGTGTCCCGGACGCGGCGCTTCTTCAGCGGTGCGCCGCAGAGCCGGGACCCGGAAATCGTAAGCGGATCTCTTGCTGAGCCGCGGCCACTAATCCCTGTGGCCGTGCTTCTTCTTCTTCTTCTTTTTCTTGTGGTCGTCGTCTTCGCCGTCGTCGCTCTCGTCACCGGCGATCGGCTCGTCGGTTTCCTGCACGGCGGCCTCCAGCGCCTCGCGCTCGGCGGCTTCACGCTCGCGCTGGCGGCGGCGCTCGTCCCAGGCGTCGAAGAGCTGTTCGAGCCAGGGCAATACCTGCTCGATCGACGGCAACTGGCCGGGCGGGCCGGCCTCGCCGCGCGGGCCCTGCGGACCCACTGGGCCTTGCGGTCCGACGGGTCCCTGCGCCCCGGCAGCGCCACGCGGACCGACCTCGCCCTGCTTGCCTTGCGGGCCGGGCTTGCCTGCGGGGCCAGCCTTTCCGATCGGTCCCGGCTTGCCTTGCGGTCCCGGCTTGCCGCGCGCGCCGTCCGGGCCGCGCCGGCCCGGATGACCCTGCGGTCCCGGCCGTCCCGGCTCGCCTTGCCGCCCGCGCGGACCCTGGGGTCCCTGCCGTTTCTGTTCGTCTGCCACGCCACTGCTCCCTTGACCGGAAGCAAGCTACTTAGCGTCGTTTGACGACAGCAGCAATTCTGTCCGCGCATCGCACCCCGCTTGATCAACATCAACCGGTGGCACGCGGCGGCGTGTCACTGAAGGGCGCGCGGCCACAACCTCACGAGGAGCGACCGATGCGCGAAGCGTGGAAAATGTTCTGCTTGTCTGCAGTCACTTTTGCCGCTGCGCTCGGCCTTGCCCAGCTGTTGGTGCCCGATATCGTGCCGGTTGCTTTCGCCGAAGAGCCGCAGGGGTCATGGGCTGTCATGACGGCCATCGTTCTCCGCGCGATCGAGCTGATCGCGGCCGCGGTCGCGATCATCGCGCTCGCGGTTCTCGCCGGCGCGTACCTGCCGCAGGAGCTGCGCCGGCTGTTTCGCAGCACATCGTCGCGCCGCGCGCCGCCGCCGGCGGACTGATCGACCTCCGCGCGGCCACGCGCTGGTTAGTCCTGATAGGCCGGCACGACGATGCCGGAGGCGGCATAGAGCCTGATCTTGTTGCGCAGCGTGCGTACCGACAGGCCGAGCACGCGCGCGGCGCGTGTGCGATTGCCGTCACAGCGGGCGAGCGTCTGGAGCACGAGCTCGCGCTCGACCTCGTCGACGGTCGCACCGATCAGCAGCGGAACGATCTGGTTTGGAGCAAGGAATTCTGCGCCCTGCGGCGCGGCGACATGAACAGTGGTCATCAATACACCTCCCGACCAACGCCCGCTTCCATCGTTGGAAGCGGATCGAGAACAAACGACCCCCAAGCCGTAAATCCACGGTGGGCGGGTTTGGTTAATGAAAGGTTAACCGCGGGCGATCGCACCAATTGACCTTGGGATTGCCGCGAAGCCGCCGCGATTGGCGCGAGATGCATGGTGATGCGGACGTATCTTGCGCCGCACATTCGCTGTCATGCCCCGCCCCAGTGCGCAATTGCGCACAAGGCGGACGATGACACTGAGCGGGTGGTGAAAGCGTCCTCCTCACACCGTCCGATATCCGCCGTCCACCATCACGATCGTTCCCGTGACGTAGGCCGACATATCCGACGCAAGGAAGATCGCGGGACCCACGATGTCCTCGGGCTTGCCGGTGCGCGCCAGCGGGGTGTGATCGACGAAGGCCTGCACCAGCGCCGGATTGGTGGCGCGCACATTGGCGTTGATGTTGGTCTCGATGAAGCCCGGCCCGATCGCGTTGACGCGCACGCCTTCCTTGCCGAGCTCGGCCGCGAGCGCCTTGGTGAAGCCGAGCACGCCGTGCTTGGAGGTGGTGTAGGCCGCCGAGCTCGGCGTGCGCAGATGCACGAAGGACTGGATCGAGCCGATATTGACGATGCGGCCCTTGGCTGCGCGCAAGGGAGCGAGGAAGGCCTGCGTCATGTTGAAGACGCCGTTGAGGTTGAGCGAGATGATGTCGTTCCAGTCCTTCGCCACCGTCTCCGTCTCCGCGGTGAAGGCGTTGCGGCGGGTGATGCCGGCATTGTTGACGAGGATCGAGACCTGCCCGACCTTGTCGGCGACCTGCTTGGCCAGCGCAAAGCAGTCGTCGCGCCGGGTCACGTCGAGCGCGAAGCTCTCGGCCCTGCCGCCGGCCTTGCGGATCTCCTGCGCCCCTTCCGCGACGGTGCCGGCGTTGACGTCGAGCAGCACCACTTGTGCGCCCTCGCGCGCGTAGCCGGCCGCGATCGCCCGGCCGATGCCGGAACCGGCGCCGGTGACGACGGCGATGTGATTTGCAAGCAATGCCATGACATTTTCCTCCCGGATTCGTTTCGAAATTTCATGAAAGGCTAACTCGAAATTAAGGGGTCGGAAACGGCGGCCTTGGCATACTGATTCTCATTGCTAAACGTTGCGCGCATGATGGAACGGCTTGAATCCTGGAAATTGGCGCTCGAGCGCCTGCGGTCGGCGGAGCCGGCCGATTGGGCCGAGGCGGGCCGGCTCATAGCCGAGATCGCGCGGATGAGCCCCGATGTCACGCTGCGACAGGCCGCCGAGCAGGCGCTTCCGGTGCTGCGCCAGGCTGTGGACAATGACGATCGCAGCGTCATGCTGGCAGCCCAGCGCCGCCTCGGCGTGGTCCTCGATGTCGTTCATGGTCTTACCGCGCCGCGCTTCGGCCGCCGCAACGCGACGCCGAAGAAACTCTCGAGCGAGGATCGCGCCCGCAAGGTGCTCGGCCTGCCGCTCGCGGTGCAGCTCACGTGCGAGGACATCAACCAGGCCTATCGCCGCGCCGCCAAGGGCATGCATCCCGACCGCGGCGGCAGCGCGGAAGCCTTCATCGACCTCGCCGCCGCGCGCGACCTGCTGATCCATCCCGGCGCGCACAAGGACGCGTGAGAGCGCTCAGACGAGATCTCGTAGGGTGGGCAAAGGCGCATTTGCGCCGTGCCCACCATCTTCGCGATGGATGGAATGGTGGGCACGCTTCGCTTTGCCCACCCTACGGCGTCTGCGCTGTTTCTAATCTCAGCTCTTGCTCACGCAGCTCGGATAGGGGGCGGCTTCACCTGGTACGATCGGGCAGAGCTCGATCGGGCCGAGCTCGCGCAGGCGGGTTTGCCAGCGTTCGTCATTGACCGGCGGCTCGTCGCTCTCGGGGCCGCGCTCGGCCCATTGGATGGTGTAGTAGTCGGTCGTGCCCTTCAGCGTGACCAGCAGCGCGGTCTCGCTGTGGCGGGTCGGGCCGCTGTCGACGCGGCCGCAGCCGATCACCGCGACAAAACCCTCGAAGCGGCCGAAATTCGTGGCGCCGAGCGGCTGTGCCGCAAAGCTGTCGGGGCAGGCCGATTTGAAGCCGCCGGCGATGGAGCCTGCGAGTGCCTCGGGCGAGGCGCCTTGTGTCAGCGTCATGCCCTTCTCGCCGGTGACCGTGATCATCTGCGTCCAGCGTTCCGGCGTCTCGTCCTTCAGCACGGCTTCGCGGATGTAGTGGCCGCCCTTGGTGTTCTCGAACACCGCGACGAAGTTCGACGGCATCGCGAAGCTGACGAGCTGGCCGAAGATCGGCGAGATCACGCGGAAGGATTGCGGCGCCTGCGCCGGCGATGTGGAGACGAGTGCGAGCGATGCAATGAGGATCGCTGCCGTCGTGGTGAGCCTGCGCATCGATTGATCCCGCGGGAGCTGAGTAGAAACGCTGGATAGAAACGCGAACGGGCAAGGATGCTAGCAGCGCATCCTTGCCCGACCCTTGTCGTCCGCCGATCGAATCCTACCAGGTGCAGTGGCCGTTTCTCAACGCGTGGTCCTTCAGCGCGAGTGCGTCGACGAAGGTCGGCACGGTGGCGCTGACGCGGGCGTAGTCGGCGGGCCACGGCGCGGTCGGGATGCTCTCGTCCCAGATCTGGCAGAAGCCGGTGTCCTGCCAGCGGATCAGGTGATAGCTGGCCTCCGCGGGGCTCGCGGCGACGAAGGCGGTGACGGCAAGACCGGCGGCAGCGCACAGCACGGAAATACGACGCATGATCAGCTCCTCAAATGAAAGATGTGATGCGCCTCCCGACAATGACGGGAGGCGGGTGCGGGGCGCTTTTGGGGGGCGCGCCCCGGACAAGATGTGAGTAGTTCCGCCTGTTGATCAGGTTCAAAGCGCGTGCGCCGGAAATGCGGGATTCAGCCCGAAAAATGGGAGGCCGCGCGCCAAAAGAAGAGGGCGGATCGCTCGCGCGATCCGCCCTTTCAAATCCCGTCTGTCGCGTCAGGCTCAGAGCGTGCAGCGGCGCTCCCCGCGCAGCTTGATCTGGAGGTCGGAGGCGGCCGTGAAGGTCGGGAGCGGCTTGCTGACGACCTTGTAGGTCGAGGCGCCCCACTGGAACGGCTTGTACTTCAGGTCCTCGTTCCAGACCTGGCAGATGCCGGTGTTGTCCCAGCGGATCACGTAATAGCTGGGGGCTGCCAAGGCCGGTACGGCAAAGACGGAGGTGGCGATGCCGGCAACGGCACAGAGGGCGAGAACGCGACGCATGAAAAATCTCCTTGTGGGGAAGTGTGACCCGAAAATTCGTGCGGTAAAAGCCGGTCCTTTGCAAGCCGGGGAGCCGCCGTTCACGGACATGTCAGGCGATGCAGGGCACTTGGTTTGGCCGCGTGCCCGGCAAGTCACACTGCTCACTTCGAAAGCGACGCCACCGCCTCGATCTCGATCAGCATCCGCGGATCGGGCAGCGCGTGCACCACGCAGGTGGTGCGTGCCGGATAGGGCGGCGGACCGAAGGCGCCGGCATAGAGCGCGTTCATGGCGGCAACGTCGGAGGCACGCGTCAGAAGCACGCTGACCTTGACGAGATCGCGGACGGTTGCGCCGGCCTCGGCCAGCACGCGCTTGATGTTGATGGCGACGTTGGCGAACTGCGGCTCGAAGCCGTCGGGCAGCGCGCCATTGCCGTCGAAGCCGGGAATGCCGGAGACGAACAGGAGATCGCCGACGCGCGTCGCAAAGGACAGCGGCGGTGCCTTCACATGCGGCGGGGGCGCGAAATGCTGGATCGGCATGGGATCACCTCGGGGGTCGTGCAGGGCCCATCAGCGTAGCGACATGCGGGGGAGTTGCAATCGTCATCAGGGAGCCGGCGCAGGGGGCAAAAACGAAAACCGCGAAAACAACCCCATGCACAGTAGAACGCCTCCGGCCGGGCTGGTCGCGGCGAGGACGCGCAGGCATTTGATGCGCCGGGGAAAACGGCTGCATGCGCGCAAGGGTGGGGAGAGGGCGATCGGACCCGGCAATTTGCGCCCCCGATCGATCGGAGGGAGCGGAATTGTCCGGTCGGGTCGGCCACGCCGCGACGACGTTTGACTCGTCGGGCAAAACACCGGCAGAGTTGCATCATGGCGACAGTGTCGGTAGGCGCGGACCTTCGCCTCTCCCCGCGCGCGGGGAGAGGCCGGAATTTGCGTGAGCAAATTCCGGGTGAGGGGGAGTCTCCGCGGGCTCGACTGTCACCGTGATCGAGGAGGCAGCCCCTCACCCCAACCCTCTCCCCGTAAGAACGGGGCGAGGGGGCGTACCGTGCAAGCGGGGAGAGCAGTTCGCTGCCACGTGCGGCCGCCCCCCATCATGTTGCCGCCGCGATCGATCGGATAGATTCGTCCGGTCTGATTCGATCCCTCCCTTGAAAAATATCCCCCGGAGACGCCCCATGAAGATCGCATCCACCCTTCGCGCCGCGCTGGTCGCCATCGCGGCGCTTGCCGGGCTCTCGACCTCGGCGCTGGCCGACGGCGGCACCGTGGTGCTGACGATCTACAAGGCGGGCTGGATCATCGGCGGCTCCGGCGGCTCGGGCGTCCTGAACTTCCGCGGCCGCTCCTATGCGCTCTCCACCGGCGGGCTCGATTACGGCCTCGTGTTCGGCGGCTCCAAGACCGTGCTGCGCGGCCGCGTCTCCAACATCAACCGTCCCTCTGACGTCGCCGGCGTCTACGGCGCCGCCGGCGCCGGCCTTGCCGTCGGCCGCGGCGCCCGCGCCATCGTGCTCACCAACCAGAAGGGCGCGGTGCTGGAGCTGTCGGGCTACCAGACCGGCCTGATGGCGAACGCGGATCTCAGCGGGCTTGCGATCACGATGCGGTAGGTGCGTAGGGTGGGCAAAGGCGCGTAAGCGCCGTGCCCACCATCGGTGTCAGCTCGGACGAAAGAGTTGGTGGGCACGCTTCGCTTTGCCCACCCTACGGCTCCCTACGCTCCCGTCACCGCCGCATGAATCCGCTCGCAATGCGCGACGAGATTGGCGTGCGCATCGACGAACGCCTTCAGCGGCGTCGGGATCGGAAAGTAGTAGATGTTGGCGATGAAGCCGTAGATACCGGCATCACAGCTGGTCGGCGCTTTGCCGTGCACGAAGCCCGTGGCGGGCACGATCTCGGCCAGCACCTCGAGGTCCGCGAGGCCCCGCGCATAGGCCTGCTCCGGCGTGTAGCGGCCGATGCCCTGGTAATGATAGCGCTGCGCGTTGTACGCCTTCGCCTTCTCGAATCCTTCCGCGTCGATCTGCGGATGCTGCGCGATGAAGGCGTCGCGGAACGCCGGATAGTAGCGCTCGTCCTTCCAGCGCGAGTACGACATCACCCAGTAGAGATCGTCCAGCATGCGGGTGACGAAGTGATTGGTCCTCCGTGCGTCCTGCGAAAGCCCGGCATCGATGCTCAGGTGATATTTTGCGATGGCGTGCGCGATGATCGTCTCGCTGTCGCCGATGGTCTCGCCGTCGTCGACGATGTAGGGCAGCTGCCCGCGCGGCGCGGCGGAGGCATCGAAGATATGCTCGTGCACGAACGGCACGCCGGCGAGCTTCAGGAAGGCGTAGACCTTGAGGCCGTAGCCGTTGTTGTCGGCGACGCCGAACAGTTTTGGGTAGGAGTAGAGCGTCAGCATGAGCGGGCTCCTCCGTGTTGGCGGAGGCAGCATGCAGGGGCGGGGAGACGGACGCAATGGGCCGGCGGAAATCGTCAAACCCACGTTGTCGTCCTGCGAAAGCCAGGACGATAGCGTGGGGCGCCGCTCCTACGAACGCGATGCGGCGGTGAACACCGCCAACTGCGCCTCGAACGCACGCCTGAACGCCGGCCGGGCTTCGCCGCGGGCGACGTACGCGGCGATGTCAGGGTATTCGTCCAGCAGGCCGGAGGTGTTGAGCCGGCGCAGCACCGTCACCATCATGAGATCGCCGGCGCTGAACGCGCCGTCGAGCCAGTCGGCATCGCCGAGGCGAGCCGACAATTCGCCGAGCCTGGTACGGACGCGATCCTGCAACATGGGCAGGCGCGCCTCGTACCAGCTCTTGTCGCGCTCGAACAGCAGCGCCATTCCGAGCTCGACGATCGGCGGCTCCAGCGTATTGAGCGCGGCAAACATCCACGCAATCGCGCGGCCCCTCGCATCCGCATCCTTTGGCAACAATCCATCATGGCGTTCGGCGATGTGGAGCACGATCGCGCCCGACTCGAACAGGGTGAGATCGCCGTCCTCGAAGGTCGGAATCTGCCCGAACGGATGCAGCGCAAGATGCGCGGGTTGCTTCATCGCCGCGAACGAGACGAGGCGGACGTCGTAGGGCTGGCCGACTTCCTCCAGCGCCCAGCGAACCCGCATGTCGCGCGCCTGTCCCCTGCCGCGGTCGGGCGAGCTTTCGAAGGCGGTGATGGTGGGCATCGGGGGGCTCCGGGGTGGTGGCGTATTGTCCTGAGGACGAACGGGCGGGGTGGGTTCCGACAACCTATCGCGTTTTCTGGCGCGTAGGATGGGTAGAACAAAGCGAAACCCATTGCCTACGCGCGTTGACCGTTTTGCGACGTGATCCACTTCGCCAGGTCGCTTTGGATCGCTATACTGCCAATCTCAGCAGGATGGTGCCCCCATGGCGAGAGAATTGGAAGGCAAGGTTGCCGCCGTGACCGGAGCCGCGTCCGGCATCGGATTGGCGAGTGCCGAGGCGATGCTGGCTGCGGGCGCGCGCGTGGTGATGATCGATCGCGACGAGGCTGCGCTGAAGGCGCTCTGCAACAAGCACGGCGACACCGTGATCCCGCTGGTCGTCGACCTGCTCGATCCAGAAGACTGCGCAACGCTGTTGCCGCGCGTCTTGGAGAAGGCCGGCCAGCTCGACATCCTGCATGCAAACGCAGGCACGTATGTCGGCGGCGATCTGGTCGATGCCGACACCATGGCGATCGACCGGATGCTGAACCTGAATGTCAACGTCGTGATGAAAAACGTGCACGACGTGCTACCGCACATGATCGAACGCCGGACCGGCGACATCATCGTCACGAGTTCGCTGGCGGCGCATTTTCCGACGCCGTGGGAGCCGGTCTATGCGTCGTCCAAATGGGCGATCAACTGCTTCGTCCAGACGGTGCGGCGCCAGGTCTTCAAGCATGGCATTCGCGTGGGCTCGATCTCGCCCGGCCCGGTCGTCAGCGCGCTGCTCGCGGACTGGCCGCCCGAGAAGCTGAAGGAAGCCAGGGACTCGGGAAGCCTGCTGGAAGCCAGCGACGTGGCCGAGGTCGTGATGTTCATGCTGACGCGGCCGCGCGGCATGACCATTCGAGACGTGGTGATGCTGCCGACCAATTTCGATCTTTAGGGCGCATGCGCGGGTGACGGTGTCCATTCCTCATGGTGAGGAGGCGCGAAGCGCCGTCTCGAACCATGCAGGCCCCATCATCTCGCCCGCGGCCATCCTTCGAGACGACTGCGGAGCCTGTCATCGGGCCGCGCATTGCGCGGACCCGGTGGCGGTCTCCTCAGGATGAGGTCTGTGGGTGTTGAACGTCCAGCGCAGCAATCCACGCCGCCAGTTCTCGCCACGGCTCCAGCGTCCAATGCCCGGACGCAGCACCGGACGGCGAGGGCAGCACGAACACCTCGGGCCAGCTTCCATCCCGCGCCTGTCGCCCCAGCGCAATCCCGCTCGACGGCCTGCCGTAAAACAAGCTCGCCGCCTTCTTGCTCGTGAACGCAATCGTCCGCGGCCGATACTTTTCGATCTTGGCCCTGACCCCCGGCACGTCGATCGTCTCCGTCGCGATCTGGTGATCCATCCCGGCCCCCGACTTGGACAGATCGGTGAAGCCGATCCCGAGATCGAGCAGCGCGGCGAACTCGCTCGGCTGATAGCGCCGCGGCGTGATCCCGGCCTCATGGATCGCGCGCCAGAAGCGGTTGCCGGGATGGGCGTAGTAGTGCCCCAGCTCGGCCGAGCGCGTAGAGGCGGCGGTACCGACGAAGACGAGGCGGAGGTCGGGGCGGAGCTGGTCGGGGAGTCTCTCGAGAGCGACGTTCGGCAAATTGCGGGTCCATTGGAGGGTTAGAGCGCAGCGAAGCCTACTCGCCCAATGATTGTGTCAACTGCTTTGCCAAAAAAAGCCGGGCGATCTGCCCGGCTTTCGCGATGTATTGGATCGTCCGAGGCTTTTCTTGCCCTCACAGCACCCGGTTACTCTCCTTCACCTTCTCCGCATCCAGATAAACGCTACTGCCCATCTCCTTGAACTTCGCGCTCATCTGCTTCATGCCGTCTTCGGCCGTCCCGCTGATCGACATGCCGATGCTGTTCGGGTCGTTCAGCGTCGCCGCATAGTCCCGCACGTCCTGCGTGATCTTCATCGAGCAGAATTTCGGGCCACACATCGAGCAGAAATGCGCGACCTTGTGGGCTTCCTTCGGCAGGGTCTCGTCGTGGAAGTTTTTCGCGGTATCGGGGTCGAGGCCGAGGTTGAACTGGTCGCTCCAGCGGAAGTCGAAACGGGCGCGGGAGAGCGCGTCGTCGCGGAGCTGGGCGGCCGGGTGGCCCTTGGCGAGATCGGAGGCGTGGGCCGCGATCTTGTAGGTGATGACGCCAGTCTTGACGTCGTTGCGGTCGGGCAGGCCGAGATGCTCCTTCGGCGTGACGTAGCAGAGCATCGCGCAGCCGAACCAGCCGATCATGGCCGCGCCAATGCCTGAGGTGATGTGGTCGTAGCCCGGCGCGATGTCGGTGGTCAGCGGTCCAAGCGTGTAGAACGGCGCCTCGCCGCACTCCCTAAGCTGCTTGTCCATGTTGATCTTGATCTTGTGCATCGGCACGTGGCCGGGGCCTTCGATCATGACCTGGCAGCCCTTGTCCCACGCGATCTTCGTCAATTCGCCGAGCGTCTCCAGCTCCGCGAACTGCGCGCGGTCGTTGGCGTCCGCGATCGAGCCCGGGCGCAGGCCGTCGCCGAGCGAGAACGAGACGTCATACTTGCGCATAAGGTCGCAGATCTCGTCGAAATGCGTATAGAGGAAGCTCTCCTTGTGATGCGCCAGGCACCACTTCGCCATGATCGAGCCGCCGCGGCTGACGATGCCGGTGACGCGGTTGGCGGTGAGGTGGATGTAGGACAGGCGCACGCCGGCGTGGATCGTGAAATAGTCGACGCCCTGCTCGCACTGCTCGATCAGCGTGTCCTTGTAGAGCTCCCAGGTCAGCTTGACCGGATCGCCGTTGCACTTCTCCAGCGCCTGATAAATGGGAACGGTGCCGATCGGCACCGGCGCGTTGCGCAAGATCCATTCGCGGGTGGTGTGGATGTTGCGGCCGGTCGAGAGGTCCATCACGGTGTCGGCGCCCCAGCGGATCGCCCACACCATCTTCTCGACCTCTTCCTCGACCGACGAGGTCACCGCCGAGTTGCCGATATTGGCGTTGATCTTGGTCAGGAAGTTGCGGCCGATGATCATCGGCTCGAGTTCACTGTGGTTGATGTTGCAGGGGATGATGGCGCGGCCGCGCGCGATCTCGGAGCGCACGAACTCCGGGGTGATGAAGGCCGGGACCTCCGCGCCAAAGCTCTCGCCGTCGGCGAGCGCGGCTTCAGCGCGTTCGAGCTGCTCCTTGCGGCCGAGATTTTCGCGCGCGGCGACGTAGATCATCTCCTTGGTGATGATGCCGGCGCGGGCGAATTCGAGCTGGGTGATCTTGTGGCCGTCGAGGCCGCGCAGCGGCTTGTGATAGGCGCTGAACGCGCGCGCGGCCTTGTCGGTGGAGAGGTTGCCATTGTCCTCCGGCTTGACCTGGCGGCCCTCATATTCCTCGACGCCGCCGCGCTCCAGCACCCATTGCTTGCGGCTCCGGGCAAGGCCGGCGTTGACGTCGATGGTCACGGACGGATCGGTGTAGGGGCCGGAGGTGTCGTACACCGGCAGGTTCGGCTCGCCGGCGCCTTCGGACAGGATGATCTCGCGCAGGGGCACGCGCAGGTCGGGCGCGGCGTCCGGGGACGCGAAGATCTTTCGCGAAGACGGCAGCGGGCCGGTGGTGACGGCGGGAACGGTCTGTTGCGGGTTGGAGCGGATGTTCATGGGATCCTCCTTAATTCAGTTCGTTGGCATCGCTGCACGAGAGACAATTACCGCCGTCATCCCCGCCTAGTGCGCAATTGCGCACGGGAGCGGGAATCCAGTATTCCAGAGGCCGTAGTGGGATACGGAGAGGCCGCGGCGTACTGGATCGCCCGGTCAGGCCGGGCGATGACGGCGGAGTGTGTAGAGAGAGCGAGGCGCATCATGCCGCCTCCTTCGACTCGCCGAGCCATTGCCGCACCCGCGCGTCGGGGTCGGTATTTTGCGTGACATCGGAAACGACGGCGATGGAATCGGCGCCCGCGGCAAAAATCTCCGCGGCGTGCTCGAACTTGATGCCGCCGATCGCGACCAGCGGGATGGTGCCGATGCGCTTTTTCCATTCCGTGATCTTCGGAATGCCCTGCGGCTCGAAGCGCATCGACTTCAAGGTGGTGAAGAAGATCGGGCCCAGCGCGACGTAATCCGGCTTGGCCGCGAGCGCGGTCGCAAGCTCCGCGTCGTCATGGGTGGAGATGCCGAGGAGAAGGCCCGCCTCGCGGATGGCCTTGAGATCGGCGTCGGCGAGGTCTTCCTGGCCGAGATGCAGATACTTTGCGCCGGCGACGATCGCCGCGCGCCAGTAATCGTTCACGACGAGCTTCGCCTGCGTGCCGTTGGTGATGGCGAGCGCGTCGGTGACGATCTGCAGCGCTTCGGCGTCGTTCAGGTCTTTCGCGCGCAGCTGGATGGTGCCGACACCGAGTTTTGTCAGGCGCTCGACCCAGTTGAGGCTGTCCACGACGGGATAGAAGCGATCAGGATACGGCATGCCAGAACGGGGTCCCAACGACAGGGGTGGAAGGGGAGGCGAAGTCGCGGGCGTTCATCAACCCGGCCTCAAAGGCGGTGCGGCCGGCCTCGACACCCAGGCGGAAGGCGTTGGCCATCGCGACGGGATCGGCGGCTTTGGCGATCGCCGTGTTGAGCAGCACGGCGTCATAGCCGAGCTCGAGCGCCTGCGCCGCGTGGCTCGGCGCGCCGATGCCGGCGTCGACCACCAGCGTGATGTCGGGCAGGCGATCGCGCAAGAGCTTCAGCGCATCGCGGTTGGTGATGCCCCGGGCCGAGCCGATCGGCGCTGCCCACGGCATCACCACCTTGCAGCCGGCATCGACCAGGCGGTTTGCAACCGAGAGATCCTCGGTGCAATAGGGGAACACCTCAAAACCGTCCTTGATCAGGAGGCTTGCTGCTTCGACGAGGCCAACGACGTCGGGCTGGAGCGTGTCGTTGTCGGCGATCACTTCCAGCTTGATCCAGCTTGTGCCGAACAGTTCGCGCGCGAGCTTTGCGGTCGTCACCGCCTCGCGCACGCTGCGGCAGCCGGCGGTGTTCGGCAGCACGGCGACGTCGAGCTCGCGGATCAGGTTCCAGAACGCATCGCCCGTCTTGCCGCCGGCGGATTCGCGACGCAGCGACACGGTGACGATGTTCGAGCCGGCGGCACGGATCGCTCCTTGCATGATCGCCGGCGAGGGATAGAGCGCGCTGCCGATCAAGAGGCGCGAGGCGAAGGTTTTGCCGTAGAAGGTCACCATGTCGAATTCCCCGTCATTCCGGACGGGCCGCGGAACGCGGACCGATCCGGAATCTCGAAGTTGTGGCGCGAGATTCCGGGTTCACGCTTCGCGTGCCCCGGAATGACGGGCCAATGCAGCCGTCCTCGCGAAGTGAGCGTGTGGTCATCCCCTCACCCTCCCTGCCGCGGCGTGATGATCTCGATCTCGTCGCCGGCCTTCAGGCTCGTCTCGGCCCAGCGGCTTTTCGGCACGACGTCGTAGTTCAGCGCGATCGCGAAATGGGTGCCTTCGTAGTCGAGCTCGGAGAGCAGCGCGTCCACGCTGACTGAAGCCACCTCGCGCTGCTCACCGTTGATGATCACAAGCATTGCACGATCACCCGCATTGCATCACCTCGTTGTCGATCTGGCCGCGCTGGACGTATTGCAGCGTCAGCTCGGCGAGTGCCGGCGCGATCAGGAAGCCGTGGCGGTAGAGCCCGTTGACGGCGATCTTTTCGCCGCGAATGCCGATGCGCGGCAGATTGTCGGGGAAAGCGGGGCGAAGGCCCGAGCCGAATTCGACGATGCGCGCCTCGCCGAACGCCGGGTGCACCGTATAGGCCGCACCCAAGAGCTCCAGCGCCGAGCGGACGCTGACGCCGGTGTCCTCGGCCTCGATCGAGGTCGCCCCCAGCATGAACAAATTGTCCTCGCGCGGGATCACGTAGAGCGGCCAGCGCGGATGGATCAGCCGCACCGGGCGCGCCAGCTGCACCTCGCTCGTCTCGATCAGGATCATCTCGCCCTTGACGCCGCGCAGGTCAGGCTGCTCGTCGCGCGCGGACAGGCCGCGGCAGTCGATCACGATGCCGTCGAGATCGGCGGCGCTGACGTCGCTGGAGAACTTGATGGTGCCGCCGGCGGCGCGGATGCGTTCGTGCAGCTTCGGCAGCACGCGGCGCGGCTCGACATGGCCTTCGGTCGGGAAGAACAGGGCGTCGCGGAAGCGGCCCTCCAGCGACGGCTCGAGCTCGGCAAGGCCGGCGGCATCGAGCCGGCGGTGCTCTTCGGTCATCCGGGCAAAGCGTTCGAAATCGTTGCGCTCGCGCGGATGGGCGACGACCAGGGAACCGTTGAAGGGCGTGTCGGGCAGCTCGCGCCGCCAGATGTCGAGGGAGCGCTGGCCCAGCCGGCTGATGATGGGTTCGGCGACCTCGGCCTCGCACCATGGCGCCAGCATGCCGCCGGCCCAGTGGCTGGTGGAGTCCGTCATCGCAGCGTCGCCGCGCTCGTGCAAGGTCACGGCGTGGCCGGCCTGCGCGAACAGCAGTGCCTGCCAGGCGCCCGCAATGCCTGCGCCGATGATGGATACCGCGGAATCCGCTCGCTTGGTCGTCTGTAACATCCCTGTCCCTTCGCCGGCATGACCCGGATCAGGTTCAAAGGGTCACCGCGGTCCTGGGCGGATTTGCCCATTTAGCGGTATCTCAGCTCCTCCTCGGAGCACCCCTCGGAACGGTGCCAATGTATGCCAGCGGGGCGGGGTGGTCAACGCGTGTTGCCACAGGGCAGTCATTCCGGGGCGATGCGAAGCATCGAGCCCGGAATCTCGAGATTCCGGGTTCAGTCCTGCGGACTGCGCCGGAATGACGCGCGGTTAGTGTGGAACCTGGGCCCGCGCGTTGCGGACGCGCTGGGCGAGCTTTTTGTGCGGCGTGGTGCCGAACATCGGCTGCGGGTTGCCGTTCGGCTCCAGCCAGGCCTCGTTGCTGGCCTCTCGCACCATCTGCTGCGCCGTTTCCTGGCGCTGCCGCTTTGCAACGTAGTAATAGCCGCCAGCGAAATAACGCACGGCTCGGGCATGGTCGCCATTGGCGGCGCGATAGGCGCCGGCGAGGTATTTGACCGCGTAAGTGAGATTGGTGTTGGGATCGCGCAGGCCGGCGGCATCGCCGGTGTAGCCGACGCCGCGGGCGGTCGCGAGCTTGATCTGCATCAGGCCGATGGTGCCGCCATGGCCGACGAGGCCGGGCTGATAGCGGCTTTCGCGCATGATGACGCGATGCACCAGCGCTTCCGGCACGCCGTTGGCGCGGGCATGGGCCGCGACCATCTCGGCGTACTCGGCTTCACCCGCGAACGCGGCCTGCGGCGACACCAGTCCGGCCGCGATGAGCGCGGCGACACGTAAAATTTTCATCAGATATCCCTGACGTCCCTGAGCGACCTGCGCCCGGCTGTTGTTATTGTTTGAGCATGATCTGTTCGGAAAACCGCGGTGCACTTTTCCGGATCATGCTTTAGGCCTCCGGAACACGGCGATGATGTGACCAAACGCCGCCGCTGACGATTTTGCGGCGCCGAGCCGCTGTTACGACGCAATGCTGGCGTAGCTGAGCCTCGGGGCGGACGACCCCGCTCGCGACAGTACGTCTGTCTATTCGCGCGCAGACGCGAAAGCGAGGATGAAAACGCTGCAAATCGGGAGAGGTGCCATGACAAAAACCAACATGGCCAACGCGGACTTTGTCAGCGCGGACTTGGCCAAGGCACATTTCGGCGACATCCCCCGGCAAAATCCCTGTGCTCAATGCGGCGCGCCGATTCCGAAGCCCGACTGGATCGAGCCGGGCGAGGGGCGCATCTCCTATCTCTGGACGTGCCGCGCCTGCAATTATCAGTTCGAGGCGGTGGCGATCTTCGACGAGGTCGCCGTCACGCACACCCCGCTCGCGGCTTAAGCGACGCTCTACGCGGCGAGCCGCGGCTCCTGCCAGACCGGCAGCTCCATCCGCACGATCAGCCCGTGCGGCGTGCGGTCGTGCAGCGACAGCGTTCCGCCATGGGCGATCGCGATCGCGTGCGCGATCGACAGGCCGAGGCCGAAGCCGGTGGACTCGTCCATCGTGCGCGCATCGTCGCCGCGCGCGAACGGCTCCAGCATCTCCTGCTTGCGTGCATCCGAAATGCCGGGGCCGTCGTCCTCGACGTCGATGACGAGCCTAGTGCCGGATATGTCGAGGCGGATCGTGACCTCGGCGCCGTAGCGCACGGCGTTCTCGACGAGGTTGGTGACGCCGCGATGCAGGTCGTCGGGGCGCGCGGCCGCGGTGGCCGAAGCGGGGCCGTCATAGTGCACGACATGGCCCATGTCGCCGAACTGGTCGGCAATGAGCTGGAGCGTGCTGGCGATGTCGACCAGCGTCACCGCCTCGACGTTGCGGTCGTTGCGCAGGAGCGACAGCACGGATTCCAGCATCGAGCGCATCTGGTCGAGATCGATCAGCATGCGCTTGCGGTTGACCTCGTCCTCGATGAACTCGGCGCGCAGGCGCAGCCGCGTGATCGGCGTGCGCAGATCGTGGCTGATCGCCGCCAGCATTCTGGTGCGATCCGACATCAGCCGCGCGATCCGCTCATGCATGCGGTTGAGCGCGCGCGCCACCGAGCGGATCTCCTCCGGGCCGCGCTCGGGCAGCGGATCGGCTTCGCCGTCCAGGCTGAAATTCTCGGCGGCTTCGGCAAAGGACGACAGCGGCGCGGCCAGCGCGCGCGCCGCCCACAGGCCGAGCACGGTGACGCAGATGAAGGTGGTCATCAGCGCCGTCAGCCACGGTGCGCCCCAGAACCACGGCCGCGGGCCGCCATCGACACGGCCGGCGATCACGCTGCCGTCTGGCAATTCGACGCCGACGCGGTGCGCGGTGTCGTCGGCGGCGAGCTGCGCCACCTTGTAGCCGCGCCCGAGATGACGGCGCATTCCGCGCAGGTGCTGGCTGTCGCTCGTCGCGACAATGGCCGCCGTGCCGGGCGCGTGCATCTCGATGCCGAGCTTGGGAAAGGCGCGCGCGAGGTCGGCGACGAGGCGCGGCCGCTCGCCGGCCTCGGCCGAGCCGAGCAGCAGCGCGGCATCGGTCAATTGATGGGCGCCGTCCGGCGGCGTGTCCGGGCGGTCCGGCCGGCTGATCAGGAAGGCGGCGGTGACGACGAGATGGAGCGCGACGGTGGAAGCCAGCACCAGGGCTGCGATCTGCCCGCCGATACCCTTGAGATGGAAGAACCCGAACGGCTTCATCGTCGGCGCCCCCTTCAGTTGCCCAGGGGGACCGCGACCACTCCGGTGCTTGCTGCTTCAGTTCTCGCTGCTTCAGTTCTTGGCGTGAACAGATAGCCGCCGGAGCGCACCGTCTTGATGATGGTCGGATCGTGCGGATTGGGCTCGATCTTGCGGCGGATGCGGCTGACCAGCACGTCGATGGAGCGTTCGAACGAGCCGGTGTTGCGGCCCTGCGTGAGGTCGAGCAGGCTGTCGCGCGACAGCACGCGGCCCGGCCGTTCGCAGAACGTCCTGAGCAGATCGAACTCGGCGCTGGTCACTGCGACGCGCGCGCCCTCCGGGTTGCGCAGCTCGCGCAGGCGCAGGTCGATGCGCCAGCCCTCGAAGGCGAGCGTGCTCGCGCCTTCGATCGAGCTCGCCGCCTGGGCTGCGGCCTGGCGGCGCAGCACCGCGTTGATGCGGGCGAGCAGCTCGCGCGGGTTAAAGGGTTTTGCCAGATAGTCGTCCGCGCCCATCTCGAGGCCGACGATGCGGTCGACGTCCTCGCCGCGCGCGGTCAGCATGATGATCGGCGTCTGCGCCTCCGAGCGCACCTTGCGGCAGAGGCTCAGGCCGTCCTCGCCCGGCAGCATGACGTCGAGGATGATGAGGTCCACGCGATGATCGGCCATGGCGCGCGACATCTCGCGGCCATCGCTCACGGCGGTGACGTTACAGGCGTTGTTGCGCAGGTACTTCGCAATCAACGTCCGCGTTTCGCGGTCGTCCTCGACGACCAGGATGTTGGGATTGAGAATGGCCATGCGCTTTGTTTGTCCAAGATTCGGGCCAAAAGGCGAAGATTTTTGTTTCGGATTGTTTCTGCAGGCCCCGTCGCAATGCCGGGACACACCCGGGCAGTGGAGCGGCAAGATCTCGTTAAGGCCGTTAACCATACCGTGGCGCGGCCATACAAGAAACCCCGCAAGATCCACGGAGCCATCATGACCTCGATTTCGGCGGCCTCCGCCGGTACCCATCAGTCGCCGCTACAGCGGCTGCAGCAGGAATTGCAATCGGAAGTTTCCGCCGGCACGATCTCGTCGTCGGACCAGTCCGCGCTCTCGACCGCGCTGACCGACATCGACACGGCGCTCCAGCAGAGCCGCTCGAGCGACCAGTCGAGCGGCGCGCGTCCCTCCAGGGACGACATGAAGTCGAAGATCGACGACCTCATCTCCAACGAGGTGTCGAACGGGACGCTGACCTCGGACCAGGCCGAACAGCTCAAGGGCGTGTTTCAGTCCGCCTTCGCGCGCGGTCCCGGTGGTGCGGGCGGAGCCGGTGGCGCAGGCGGACCGCCGCCCGGCCCGCCGCCGGACGACGGTTCTTCGGATCCGTCGTCGACGGACTCCACCAGCAGCACGTCGAGCTATTCGACGACGGCGGAGATTCTCCAGCAATTCCTCCAGGCGCTTCAGCAGTCGCAATCGTCGGCGTCGTCGTATGGTGCCAACGGCAACTCGTCCAGCAACTCGGATTTCTCCGCACTCCTGATCGACTACAAGAGCTGACCTGAGCGACGCAGGTCGGCGCGTTCCCCGCCGCGCTCGTGCTTCACCCAGGGCGCATGATCGTCGGCGGGGAACTGTGCATTGGAACGTTCCTGCGTGACGTGAGGAACTTTCACTGCAACGCAGCGCCACCGTTGTGCGACGAAATCGCCGCAGCTTAGGAACTGCGCGTGATCGGCGCTGTTCTCTCCATACGAGTTTTTGCTGAAGGAGAGGACAACAATGCTGATGAAATCAATCGCCGCCGGCCTTGCCGGCACCGCGCTGCTTGCGACTGCTGTGTTTGCGCAATCGCCGACCGCCACCACCGACAAGGCGCCGACCGCGGCCACCACCACGACGACCACGTCGGCCTCGGGTGAATGGCGCACGTCGAAGATGCCGGGCCTGAAGATCTACAACGACGCCAACGAGAACATCGGCTCGATCAACGATCTGCTGATGGACAAGAGCGGCGCCATCAAGATCGCCGTGATCGGCGTCGGCGGCTTCCTCGGCATGGGCGAGCATCTGGTTGCCGTGCCCTATGACAAGCTGAAGTTCGTCAATGAGGCCGTCGCCTATACCGGCGCGGCCGGCACAAATCCGAACGCCAAGCCGGCGACGACCACAACCACGGGTGCCGCGACCGGCACCGACAAGACCGCGACGACCGTGACGGCTTCGTCGAAGTGGTATCCGGACCACGCCGTGTTCAACGCGAGCAAGGACGAGCTGAAGAACATGCCCGAGTTCAAGTACTCGGAGTAATGCGGTTCGCGTGACGATTTGAACGACGCGCGCCCGGTTTTCGCCGGGCGCGCTGTCGTGCTCTTCCTCACCTCTCCCCGCTTGCGGGGAGAGGTCACTTCGCATCGAAGATGCGAAGTGGGTGAGGGGGACTCTCCGCGAGTCTAACTGTCACCGTCGTTGTGGAGACTCCCCCTCACCCCAACCCTCTCCCCGCAAGCGGGGAGAGGGAGAGCCCTGTTTAGTGCGTCACCAGCGGGCAGCCGCCCTTGTCGAGCGGACGGAATGCCTCGTCGCCGGGCACGGTGGCGATCAGCTTGTAGAGATCCCACTCACCCTTGGACTCCTCGGGCTTCTTGACCTCGAACAGATACATGTCGTGGACCATGCGGCCGTCGATGCGGATCTTTCCGTTCTTTGCAAAGAAGTCGTTGACCGGCGTTGAGCGCATCTGCTCCATCACCTTCGGCGCCTCGTCGGTCTTGATGGCCTCGATCGCCTTCAGATAGTGCATGGTTGCCGAATAGAGGCCGGCCTGGATCATGGTCGGCATGTGCCCGACCTTCTCGTTGAAGCGTTTCGAGAAGGCGCGCGTCTCCTCGTTCATGTCCCAGTAGAACGCGTCGGTGACGATCAGGCCCTGCGTCGCCTTGATGCCGAGCGAATGCGTGTCGGTGATCTCCTGCAGGAGCGCGATCATCTTCTGGCCGCCCTGAGTGAGGCCGAACTCGGCGGCCTGCTTCAGCGCATTGGTGGTGTCGCCGCCGGCATTGGCCAGCGCGACCACCTTGGCCTTGGAGGCCTGGGCCTGGAGCAGGAAGGAGGAGAAGTCCGACGAGTTGAGCGGATGGCGGACTTCGCCGAGCACCTTGCCGCCGCTCTCCTTGACCACGTTGGCGGCATCGCGCTGCAGCGCCATGCCGAAGGCGTAGTCGGCGGTGACGAAGTACCAGGTGTCCTCGCCGCGCTTCACCATCGCCTTGCCGGCGACGTTCGACAGCGCATAGGTGTCGTAGGTCCAGTGCACCGTGTTGGGCGAGCAGGCGACGCCGGTGATATCGGAGGAGCCGCCGCCGGAATTGATGTTGATCTTGTTCCTTTCCCGCGTCAGCGCCGAGATCGGCAGGGCGACCGATGAGGTCGGCACGTCGAAGATCGCGTCGACCTTGTCGTTGTCGTACCAGTTGCGGGCGATGTTGACGCCGACATCGGGCTTGTTCTGGTGATCGGCGGCAACCACCTGGACCGGCTTGCCCGCGACCTTGGCGCCGTAATCGGCGACCGCCATCTCGACGGCGGCGAGCGAGCCCTTGCCGGTCGCGTCCGCATAGAGGCTCGACATGTCCGTGAGCACGCCGATCTTGACGACATCGTCGGAAATCTGCGCCCGCGCCGTGCCGCATGTAGCGGCGAGCGCGAGACCGACTGCTGTGGCGGCGATGAGTTTTTGCATGTTGTTTTCTCCCTGTGTGTTGTTGTTTGGGGCGTTGTTGCGGGGATTGTTCTAGCGACAAACGGTCGCGGCAGCTAAGCCAAAGATGCGTGAGGGGGATGAGAAATATGGAGGGGGTCTGTCGTCATTCCGGGGCGCGCCCTCTGGGGCGCGAGCTTTGATGCGCAGTTGCGCATCAGAGAATCCATTCATCCACCGTCGCTGCGGCCCGCTGTCATTCCGGGCTCGCGCTGCGCGCGCCCCGGAATGACAGCGGGGGCCTTTCAGGCGCTGCTGCCCTTGAGCCGCTCGTTGCGCCGGCGCAAGCCTTCCAGGGTGGCGAGGAGGATGACCGATACCGTGGTCAGAATCACCGCCGCTGCCGTGATGGTCGGGCTGATGTTCTCGCGGATGCCGCTGAACATCTCGCGCGGCAGGGTGCGCTGCTCCGGACCTGCCATGAACAGCACGATCACCACCTCATCGAAGCTGGTCGCGAAGGCGAACAGCGCACCTGAGGCGAGGCCCGGCAGGATCAGCGGCAGGATCACGCGGCGGAACGCATCAAGCGGCGAGGCGCCGAGCGAGGCGGCGGCGCGCGCCAAATTGGTGTCGAAGCTTTGCAGCGTCGCGCCGACCGTGATCACCACAAAGGGCGTTGCCAGCGCGGTGTGGGCCAGGATCAAGCCGAGGTAACTGCCGGTCAGCCCGATCGGCGCGAAGAAGAAATACAGGCCGACCGCGGTGATGACGCCGGGCACGACGACCGGCGACAGCACGAACGCGAGCACGAGCGGCTTGAACCGGCTCTTCCACTGCGCCAGCCCCAGCGCGGCCAAAGTACCAAGCACCATCGACAGCAGAGTCGAGGCAACGCCGATGATCATGCTGTTCTTCAGCGAATTCATCCAGCGCGGCGAATTGATGAAATCGTCGTACCAGCGCAAGGAGAGGCCCGGCAGCGGATAGGTGAGGTACGAGCCCGAGCTGAACGACAGCGGCATGATCGCCAGGATCGGCGCGATCAGGAAGATGAACACCAGCGTGGAGATGATGATGGTCGCGGTCCACGCGATGCGCTGGCTGGGCGTGCGGAGGGTGGAATTGTCGCTCAATTCTTCATTCCTCCCGTGACCTGCTGGCCCTGCACCAGCTTGCCGTAGACGAGAGCGAGCAGGACAGTGGCGAGCAGCAGCACCGCACCCAGCGCCGAAGCAAGGCCCCAATTGGCCGTCTCGGTTGTGTAGAGCGCGATGAAGTAGCTGATCATCTGGTCGGCGGCGCCCCCGACGAGTGCCGGTGTGATGTAGTAGCCGAGCGCCAGGATGAAGACGAGCAGGCTTCCCGCGCCGATGCCGGGCAGCGTCTGGGGCAGGTAGATCCGCAGGAAGGCGGTGAGTGGTGGCGCACCGAGCGAGGCGGCGGCGCGCATGTAAGCAGGCGAGATCGCCTTCATGCTGCTGTACAGCGGCAGGATCATGAACGGCAGGAGAACGTGGGTCATGGCCACGCAGACGCCGAAGCGGTTGTAGATCAGGCGCAACGGCTGGTCGATGATGCCAAGCCACTGCAGGCTGTCGTTCACGACGCCCTTGCTCTGCAACAGCACGATCCAGGCACAGGTGCGGACCAGAAGCGATGTCCAGAACGGCAGCAGGACGAAGATCATCAGCAGGTTCGACCGGCCCGGCGGCAGCGTCGCCAGCAGGTACGCGACCGGGAAGCCGAGGATCAGGCAGAGTGCCGTGACGCTGAGGCTGATGAGGAAGGTGCGGGCGAACACGTCGCGGTAGATGGCCTGATCCGGCGGAGCTGCGACGATCGCGCCGTCCGCGTTCCGCGTCAGGTCGAGCGCCGCCAGAAGGTAGAAGCCGGTCGTTGGGCCGCTGGCGTCCTTGATCGTTGTCCAGGTGGCGCGTTCGCGCCATGCCGGATTGATCCTGCCCAGCGTCTCCTTGGCCGCCCCTCGCTCCGGCGCCGCCTTCAGATTGCGTGCCGTGCTGGTCAGGATCGTGCGGAAGCCGTTCAGCGCGTAGTTGAGCCGCTTGGCCGCGACGGCCATGGTGCCGGACGCGCGCGCCGCCTGGATGTCGCTTGCCAGCGCTGCAAAGGCCTTTTCGTCCGGCAGGTCCTTGCCGTCCCAGTCGGCGAGAGCAGCTATGGTCTGCGGCAGAACCTGGCGCACCTCCCGGTCATCGACGGCGCGCCACAGCATGCCGGCGATCGGGCCTGCGAAGGTGAAGAGCAGGAAGACGAGAAGCGGCGCTACCAGCGCCAATGCCTTGACCTGGCGTGTCCGCTCCGCACGCCTCAATCGGCGCTTGAGCGGCACCTCGGTCGACGCATCGGCGCCGGTCAAAAGCGCATTCGTCATTGGTCGAGCCTTGCGGGGCGCGCTATTTCGCGGCCCATTTGTTGAAGCGCTCGGTCAAGCGGTCGATGTTCTCGAGCCAGAAGGCAACGTTGATCTCGACCGCGTTCTTGATGTTGTCAGGCGCTGTCGGCAGGTCCTTCAGAACGGCGGGCGCGAGCAGAGCGGCTGCGTCCTTGTTCGAGGTGCCATAGGCAATGTTCTCCGACAGTTTTGACTGGTTCTCCGCCTTGCCTGCAAAGTCCAGGAATTTGTAGGCCGCGTCCTTGTTCGGGCTACCCTTCAGGATGACCCAGCTGTCGAGGGTGAAGAGCGCGCCGTCCCACACCATGCCGAAATTCTTCTTCTCGTTCTTGTTCGCGGTGTCGATGCGGCCATTGTAGACCGAGGTCATCGCCACCTCGCCGGAGGCGAGCAGTTGCGGCGGCTGCGCGCCGGCCTTCCACCAGACGATGTCGCCCTTGATGGTGTCCAGCTTCTTGAACGCGCGCTCGACGCCTTCGTCGGTCGCCAGCGCCTTGTAGACGTCCTTCGGCGCGACGCCGTCGGCCATGAGGGCGATCTCCAGCGTGGTCTTCGGGCCCTGACGCAAGGCGCGCTTGCCCGGAATCTTCTTGGTGTCGAAGAAGTCGGCCCAGCCATTGGGGGCCTGCTTCAGCTTGTCCTTGTCGTAGCCGAGAACGAAATCGTAGAGGATGGCGCCGACGCCGCAAGCGTTGACCGATGGCGGGATATAGGCGGCCTCGCCGCCGATCCTGGAATAGTCAAGCTTCTCGAACAGGCCTTCCTCGCAGCCGACCGCGAGTTCGTCGCTCTCCACCTGCACGACGTCCCAGGTGGCGGCACCACCCTGCACCTTGGCGCGCAGCACGCCGACACCGCCGTCCCAGGACTCGTCGTTCATCGGAGCCCCGGCCGCCTTCTTGAACGGCTCGAAATAGACCTTCTTCTGCGCATCCTGATACGCGCCGCCCCACGACACGACGGTGAGGTCACGCGCCTGTGCGACCGTGGCCAGCGCAACGCTGGCGCTGAATGCCGCGACGAAACCCAGAGCAATCCTGCCAGTTTTGCGCTTCAGCATGGTCCTTGTTCCTTCTTCATGTGCGTTACGTTGACGTTGATCGTTGCAGGTTCGGATCAAACGGGATCGAGGGCGAGGCAATCTTCGGGCCGGAAGGTGATGAACACGCTTTCGCCAGGAATGAGACTGTGATGCGCTCCCGGCTGAAGCTTGACCATGAACTCCCCGTTGCCGGCGACATCGAGCACGGCCAGCGCGTGGTCGCCGAGATAGATGGTGTTCTGCACCCTGGCCGGCAGCCGGTTCGGTCCGTCGCTGGAGGTGCCGTCCGGGACAATGGCGACGCGCTCCGGCCGCACCGACAGGGATGTCGATGCGCCCGCGCCTGATACATTGACCGCCCGTGCGGTGACGGCGCCGCCACCCGCCAGCGCGACCCGGCAATAGTCCTTGTCGACCGTCTCGACGGTGCCGGCCAGCACGTTGTTTTCGCCGATGAAGTGAGCGACGAAGCTGTTCACCGGATGCTCATACAGCGCGTCGGGCCTGTCGATTTGCTGCACGATGCCGTCGTTGAACACGGCAATGCGGTCCGACATGGTAAGCGCTTCACTCTGATCGTGGGTGACGTAGACGACGGTGATGCCCATCGTCTCGTGCAGTTGCTTGATCTCCAGCTGCATCTGCTCCCGCAGGCGCTTGTCGAGGGCGCCAAGGGGCTCGTCCATCAGCACGAGTTGCGGATTGAAAACCAGCGCGCGAGCCAGCGCCACGCGCTGCTGCTGACCGCCGGACAGCTGCCCGGGCCGCCGGTGCGCCAGGGTTTCCATCTTGATCATGCGGAGCGCCGCCCTGACGCGCTCCTGCGCTTCCGCCTTGTTGATTTTGCGGACGGAGAGCGGGAAGGCGATATTCTCCGCGATCGTCAGGTGCGGAAACAAGGCATAGTTCTGGAACACCATGCCGATGTCGCGCTTGTGCGGCGGCATGTTCTTGATCGGCCGGTCTGCGAGATAGATCTCGCCATGGGTCGGAACCTCGAAGCCAGCCAGCATCATCAGCGTGGTCGTCTTGCCCGAGCCCGACGGGCCGAGCAGGGTGATGAACTCGCCCTTCCTGATGTCGAGGTCGAGGTTCTTCACCACGAGGTGCTCGCCATCATAGGTCTTCTGTATGCCGGAAAATCGCACCAGTGCCGGCGCAAGCGTGACCATGCCGGCTTCCATGTTGTCCTCGCGTCATCGGCTACAGTGCTGTCAGGACCTCGTTCGAGGTTGCGAAGAACAGCTTAGCATCCTCCGATGAGAATGCTAGCGGCGCAAGCGACGAAGACACGCGCTGGCTTGGTTGAGTGAAGACGCGCTACATCCCCGACAGCTTCGTCACGTACACGTTGAGCGAGCCGCCGGCTTCCGCGACCACGCGCAGCGTCTTGGAATCGAAGGCGATGTCGGCGAGCGTCAGGCTGTCGATCTTCGCGTCGACCTTGAGGCCGTCCTCGCTCTTCTGGTAGTCAGAGATCGCGGCCGCGATCTTCTCGCGGGCGTTGGCGGCGATCGGCTTCAGATCGAGCGTCGCCTTCTGCACCAGCGCCTGCTGCATCTGCGGCACCACCGCGCGCGCCGCCGCGCCGAGCAGCCCGAAGGCCGCCTCGGATTCCACCGCGAGCTGGATGTCGGCGAGCCGCAGCGTCTGCTGCGCCTGGTCGAGCATCGGTCGGCCCCAGATATGCACGGTCGCCTCGGCGCCGAGGCCGAGCCAGCTCTTCTTTTCTTTCGCGCGCACCAGAAGCGAGATCAGCAACCGGTCGCCGGACGGAACCACGTTGACGCTCTTCACGGTGACGTCGACCGGGCCCGAGCCGTCCTCGGGATAGGTGTGGCCGACCATCTGCGCCGCAATGAGCTTGTTGATCTCGGTGAAGGGCACGTCGATCGGCACGCCGATGCTCACGCCGGTGCCGGTCGGCGGCACGATCGAGATCTTGTCGGGGAACGGGCAGTCCGGCTTGGACGGCGCCGAGGTCACGCGCGTCTCCAGCTCGAGGCCAAGCAGCAGCGTCACGTTCTGGGCGTCGACGCGCGGCTGCGCGGCGATGGCGCGGGTCGGTTTCATCTCGAGCCAGAGCGGCGGCAGCGCCGCCGACGAGCCCGAGCCTTGCAGCGGGATCGTACGGCAGGCCTTGGCCCATTGCAGCTTGGCATTCTCCCGCAGCGACGGATCGTTGCGGATGCGCTCGGAGACGATGTTGATCTGCTCGCCGACGTTCTTGTCGATCAGCGGCTTGACCTGCGCCGGCACGTTGACCTTGGCGCCGGAGACGTTGAGGTTGGTGTCGCCGAGATTGACCTGCGCCCCGAGATTGGGCTCGAGATGCCAGTTGGCCGCGAGCTTCGGACGCGAGGTGACGACCACGTTGCCCTTGATCTCGGCGCTGGCGTTCAAGTTCTTGATGTTGACCGCGCCGATCCGTTTCGCCGCGTCACCGCCGAGCACGCTGCCGAGCGCGTCGCCGAGTGCGCCCGTGGCTTTGGCGGACAGCGAGCCCGTCACGTTCAGCTTGCCGCTGAGCGGCGTCGAGATGGTCAGCACGTCCTTGTCGCCGGCAGCCGCCATCGGTCCGCGCACGGCCGACCAGCCGATGTCGGCGTTCTCCAGGATCTGCGAGATCGGATTGTCGGCCTTGCCGGCGAAATTGCGCGGCGCGGCCTTCTCGGCCTGCTCGCGGATCGCCGAGATCGCGATGGCGACCGGCGCGACCACGATCGAGCTCTTCGAGGCCGGCGGCAGCGGCGGCAGCTGTGCGACCGGGGGCGCGGAATTGGTCGCGCGCGGCGACAGCCAGTCCATCGCCTTCAGGCTGATGAAGAACGACGCCGCGAGCACCGCCACGGCAATCAGGATAGTCTTGAAATTCAACGCCAGACGCATCTCACCCCCAGGCCGCCCGCGAGGGATTCTACAGGGCGGGAGAGGAGGGCGCTAGAGCGCATCGATGGGGTGGAATTGGGGCGAATGTGTTAACGGCCGCGTGCGCGCCGTTGCCGCACATTCAGGCCGTCATCGCGGGGCTAGCCGCGCCGCGGACGGCGGACCGCTCTCACATTGCCGCGATCTCCGCCACCGCAGTAGAAACGGTCACCGCCATCGGACTCCAGGCCCGAGACCATCGTGCCCGCCGGCAGGTCGAGCTGCTCCAGCACCTTGCCCGTCTCAGGGTCGATCCGCCGCACGTCGCTTTCGTCGCCTTCCCAGGTGCCGTGCCAGAGCTCGCCGTCGACCCACGTCACCCCGGTCACGAAGCGCTTGCTCTCGATGGTGCGGAGCACCGCCCCGGTCTCCGGATCGATCTGATGGATCTTGCGCTCCCGATATTGGCCGACCCACAGCGAACCCTCCGCCCAGGCAAGTCCGGAATCGCCACCGCCGCCGGGCGCCGGGATGGTGTTGACCACCTTGCCGGTCGCGGCGTCGATCTTCTGGATGCGGTCCTCGGCGATCTGGAACAGGTGGCGGCCGTCGAACGCCGTCCCGGCGTGCGCGGCGACATCGATCGAGCGAGTGAGCTTGCCGCTGGCCGGATCGACCGCGTTCAGCTTGTCGCCGGATGCGAACCAGACATGCGTGCCGTCATAGGTCACGCCGTGCACGGCCTCGACACCCGGAAAGGGCCCGTACTCCCTGACGATCTCGGCGGCTGAACGTTTCATGTGCTTGATCCCCGTGAACTGATCCATCTTACGTCTTCAGCAGCGGCGTGGGGAGTAACAAGCCTGTCGGGAAGCCCGGGACGGGCGGGGTCATCCAGCGGCGCGCCCGTCCGTGTCCGAACGACTGCACCTTGTTCGATCGCGCGAGCTCCTCGAGCGCGCGCTGCACGGTGCGCGCGCTCGTTCGGAGCGCCAGCGCGAGCGCCGAGCTCGACCACGGCTCGCCATCGGAGAGGAAGGCGAGGACGGCGGCGTGCTTCTCCTCGACGGGCCGGGCCAGCACGAGGACGTCGCGCGTCTTGCGCGGCGCCAGCACAAAACCCTGCTTCGTCGCGCTGACATCGGCCAGCGGCTTGAGCTGGGTGCGGAGCCGCCCGATCTCGACGCGCAATCGCGCGCGATGCGATTCATCGGCGTGCTTCGCCCGGAACGCACCTGATATCAGCGTCTCTCGCGAGACATCCGCGGGCCAAGCCTGCGCCAGAAGACGGGCGAGCGCGAACAGCACCGGCCGCGTTCCGAGCGACACGGCAACGCCTTGCCTGCGCACCACATGATGGAAGGTGTCGACGACGAGCGCCGTCGAGGTCGCCAGTCTTTCGACCTCCCCGAGCAACAGCGGGTGTTCGCTGCCGCGCGCGATCAGGCGCGCGGCCGGCGTGTCGAGGATGCGGTTCGCGCTGTCGACCTCGGCCGAGAGTGCCGGGATTCCCGCCAGCCGCGCTGCCTTTGCCGCGCGGCTGAGTGCGGTGCGCGCGGTTTCCGTCCTGAGCCGTCGGATCGCGATGCCCGCGACCACCAGCTCGCGCGCCACCTGGGACGCAGGCGGGAGCGATGCGCTGCCGACCTCGACCAGCGTGCGCTCGGCCTCGTCGATGCGCCCGAGGAGGAGGAGACGGCGCGCCTCGATGTGGCCGGCATGGGCGGCATTGGCGAGATCGCCATGCTTTTCGAGCGTCGCCCGCGCGGCCGCGAGCGTCTTCGCGGGCCAGCTCAGGTCGCGCGAGACGAGCGCGATCTCGGCTTCCGCCACGACGCATCTTGCGCGTGCCACCGCCTCTCTCGGACCGAAGGCACGCGCGGCGCTGCGCAGCAGCGTCTTCGCCTTTGCGAGATCGCCGAGCTGCGCCATCGCGATGCCGCGCAGCGCCAGCGACGGTGCATCGTTGCGCAAGGCGACACGATTCAGTGCGCCGAGCGGATCGCCGGCTTCGAGCGCACGCGCCGCGGCGGTGATCAGCGACTCCATTTCAATCCCGCCACACTTGTTACTCCCACCACGCAACCGCTTGGTGCCAGAAATCGTTGACGGCCGACAATGTGCGGTGAGGGGCGAGCGGTTCCACGTCTGCCAGAGCGCGACGCGGAATTGGCGCCCGGGAGAGAGGTTTGGAGAGCCATGATGACATCAGCAGAAAAAGCAGGAAGTAACGGACAGGCCGCCATGCAAACACCGCCGGTGGTGTCGCCGCAGGACTGGGAGGCAGCCCGTCAGCAACTGCTCGTGAAGGAAAAGGCGCATACCCGCGCCCGCGACGCGCTGGCCGCCGAGCGCCGGCGCATGCCCTGGATGGTCGTCGACAAAACCTATGCGTTCGAGGGGCCCGGCGGCAAGGTCAGTTTGCTCGACCTGTTCCAGGGCCGGCGGCAGCTGATCGTCTACCGGGCCTTCTTCGAGCCGGGCGTGTTCGGCTGGCCGGATCATGCCTGCCGCGGCTGCTCGATGGTCGCCGACCAGGTCGCCCATGTATCGCACCTGAACGCCCGCGACACCACGCTGGTCTTCGCCTCGCGCGCGCCGCAGGCCGATATCGCCAGGCTGAAGAAGCGGATGGGCTGGACCATGCCGTGGGTCACCATCACCGACAGCTTCGATGCCGATTTCGGCGTGGACGAGTGGCACGGCACCAACGTGTTCTACCGCGACGGGACGCGCATCTTCCGCACCTATTTCGTCAAGAGCCGCGGCGACGAGCAGATGGGCGGCACCTGGAACTATCTCGACATCACGCCGCTCGGCCGGCAGGAGGTCTGGGAGGATTCACCCAAGGGCTATCCGCAGACGCCGACCTACAAATGGTGGAACTGGCACGACAGCTATGTCGAGGGCGCTGCGCCCGACAAGCGATGGGTCGAGGTCACGGACGCCGGCGGGAAGGCGTTTCGCGAGGAGGCCGCGGAAGGTCGTGACTAGTCCCGTCAGCGCAACTGCGCCCGCCAGCTGCGATGGCGTGACGGCCGGGCGCCGCCTCGCCAGATGGCTGGCCTTGGCGGCGACGCCGACCTTCGCGGTCATGGCCATGCTGACCGCCGCGCTCGGCGGCGGCCCGGCGGACATGCTGTGCGGCGCCGGGCAGGGCTCTCTGCTCGGCGGCATGGTGCCGATGTATCTCTTGATGAGCGCGTTTCATGCGGCGGCGTGGCTGAGGCTGATCGCGGAGCGGCGAGGGGCGGGCGGCGGGTGAGAGGCTATCCCGTGCACGCCTCGGCCTTCGAGACGCCGCTGACGCGGCTCCTCAGGATGAGGATCAACTGGCATCCGTGCTTCAGCAAAGTGTCGCCGCACACTCAGCCCTCATCCTGAGGGCCCGCCGCAGGCGGGCGTCTCGAAGGATGATGTGATCCGCGCTTCGCCAATTCATGCAGCTCGGCAAAATCGCCGCGCATGAAGGCTTCCTTCTTGGCGCGGCTCCATTTCTTGAGTTTGCGTTCGCATTCGATCGCGTCCGTGACCCTGTCGAACCATTGCGAGAATACGAGCGTCACTGGCCTGCGTGACTTTGTATAGCCCGCGAACGCGCCGGTGTTGTGCTGCGCGATCCTGATTTCGAGTTCGGTTCGTGTTGTACCGATGTAGTAGCTGCCATCGGTGCATCTGAGAATGTAGAGCCACACGCCTTCAGTCATCGTGCACGCCTCGTCCTTCGAGACGACCGCTTCGCGGTCTCCTCAGGATGAGGCTAACTGGCATCTGCGGCTTGGTGCAAGAGATGAGTCGTGGTTGTTCGAGCTAACGGACGCCTCGGGAATGATTTGAAGCCACACACTCAGTCCTCATCCCGAGGGCCCGCCGAAGGTGGGCGTCTCGAAGGATGCGCTGCGATTTCCGATGCGGGCCTCAACACGTGGCACCGGCGCCGCTATTGTGCGCCCGACGCCGCCTGCAGATACGCAACCACCTTGGCTGCTTCGTCCGCGGAGACGCCGCCATAGGGCTGCATCTTGTTGCCGGAGACAACTTCATCCGGCTTGACCATGAAGCGGGTGAGCTTGTCCTGGTCCCAGACGAAGCCGGCTTCCTTCATCGACGGAGAGTAGTTGTAGTCGGGCAGCGAGCCTGCCTTCCGTCCAACAATCTTGCTGAGATTGGGGCCCAGACGATTGTCGCCCTCCTTCACCGAGTGGCAGGTGCGGCAGGAATTGTTGAACGCCTGCTGAGCTGCCTCGTCGTTCGCAGGTTGCTGGGCGCGCGAAGAGGGCGCGGACAGGAGCAGCGTCAATGCCCCGGCGCGGGCGATCGGGCGCAGCCATCTGCTTGGCGATGTTTGCAGGCGGGATTGCATCTGCGCCTCCATCGGGGATCGCGCCGCAACAGGCGCGCATCGGGATGTCGAGGGCCAACGAAAACGGCCCCGGTGGGTTCCGGGGCCGTTTGCGTCACAATGTCCTGTCGCTTTAGCGGGTCGCGGCGCCGAGCTCTGCGCGTCGCTCGGTCATCGGCAGCACGATCACCTTGGTGCCGACGCTGACGCGGGAGTAGAGGTCGGTGACGTCGTCGTTGGTCAGGCGGATGCAGCCTGAGGAGACGTGCTTGCCGATCGTGTCCGGCGCGTTGGTGCCGTGGATCCGGTAGATGGTGCCGCCGAGATACATGGCGCGGGCCCCTAACGGGTTGCCGGGGCCGCCGGCCATGTGGCGCGGCAGATAGGGCTGGCGGGCGATCATCTCCGGCGGCGGGGTCCAATCCGGCCACTCGGCCTTCTTGGTCACCGACTGGATGCCGGACCAGGTGAAGCCGTCGCGGCCGACGCCGATGCCGTAGCGAACGGCCTGGCCGTTGCCCAGCACGTAGTAGAGATAGGTGTTGGGCGTATCGATGATGATGGTGCCCGGCGCTTCGCGCGTCGCGTAGGAGACGGTCTGGCGGCGGAAGCGGGCCGGCATCTCGACCGCGTCCTGATCCTCGGAGGGCGCGCTCTGATAGGTCGGCGCCTGGTAGGGCTGATAGGGCTGGATCGGCTGCGGCGCGGCCATCGGCGGCAGCGGCTGGAAGAAGGGGAAGAGCTGCACCGGCGCGGCCTTGGCCGGACCTGCGAATGCGATTGCGGAGATCGCCACTGCACTGAAAGCAACGGCGCGCGAGTACGTCTTGAACGTGTCCAGATTGAACATGTGGTCGCCCCTGTTTGCGCGGGTGTTCGTGGTCACCCCGGCACCGTTGCGGTGCTCTGTTGCCTGGATCACTAACGGAAAGAAGTTTCGGGACGTTTGCGCGGAAAACCGAAAACGGTTTCATCGCGGCAAGGATTGTTTCATGACAGTTTCGTGGCCGCGTGGGTCCGTTAACGAACAAAACACCGGGCCGACACTTCTGTGATGTCACACGCCTGAAATATCCGTGGTTGATGGTCCAAAGCCGAGAATCATCAAACTCTCGGGATTTCCCCATGCGGGTATTAATCGCGACTGACGCCTGGCATCCGCAGGTTAACGGGGTGGTCCGGACGCTCACCTCGCTGGCGGGCGCCGCCAAGGCGCTCGACGTCGAGATCGACTTCCTCACGCCGGAAGGCTTTCCGTCGTGGCCGCTGCCGACCTATCCGGGCCTGCGTATTGCGCTGCCGAGCGCTAAGGAGATCGCGCGGCGGATCGAGAAGGCCGCACCGGAAGCGCTGCACATCGCGACCGAAGGGCCGATCGGCTGGGCCGCGCGGGCCTATTGCCGCCGCAACCGGCTCGCCTTCACCACCTCCTACACCACGCGCTTTCCGGAATATGTCTCGGTGCGGACCGGCATCCCCGCGAGCGTTGGCTATGCCGTGCTGCGCCACTTCCACGATGCCGCCGCCATGACCATGGTGGCGACGCCCTCGCTGCGGCAGGAGCTGTCCGAGCGCGGCTTCAAGCGGCTCGGCTTCTGGACGCGCGGCGTCAACACCGAGCTGTTCCACCCGGACTCTCCGGCCAAGCTCGCCCTGCCGCGCCCGATCTTCATGACCATGGGCCGGGTGGCGGTGGAGAAGAATCTCGAAGCGTTCCTCGCGCTCGACCTGCCCGGCACCAAGGTCGTCGTCGGCGACGGCCCGCAGAAGGCGGCGCTCGAAAAGAAATATCCGGACGCGGTCTTCCTCGGTGAGAAGAAGGGCGCGGATCTGACCGCGCATCTTGCCGCGGCCGACGTGTTCGTGTTTCCGAGCCTCACCGACACCTTTGGCGTGGTGCAGCTCGAGGCGCTGGCCTGCGGGACGCCGGTTGCGGCGTTCCCGGTGACGGGCCCGAAGGACGTCATCGCCGATCACCCGATCGGCGCGATCGACCATGATCTGCGCACCGCGTGCCTCTGCGCACTCACCATGTCGCGCGAGACCTGCCGCAACTTCGCGCTGGAGCGCTCCTGGGAGAACAGCGCGCGCCAGTTCGTCGGAAACCTCACCTCACTTCAGCCCAGCCGCATCCTGCGCGCCTCGCCAGTCATGGCGCGGCGGCCGGTGCGCGGCTGATCGACCTTTTGACCCCCAGCGAGAACCTCACCGATGGCTAAGATCATGAACCTTGACGGCACCCAGCAGCTCGACCTCACCCGCGGCACGGTCGAGCAGGCCTACGATCGCTGGGCGCCCGTCTACGATCTCGTGTTCGGCGGCGTGTTCGCCAAGGGCCGGCAGGCCGCGATCGCAGCCACCAACAAGATCGGCGGCCGCGTGCTCGAGGTCGGCGTCGGCACCGGCATCTCGCTGCCGCTCTACGCCCCGAACCTGCGCATCTTCGGCACCGACATTTCGGAAGCGATGCTCGACAAGGCGCGCCAGCGCGTCGCCGAAGGCAAGCTGAAGAATGTCGAAGGCCTCGCGGTGATGGATGCCGAGAAGCTCGAATTCCCCGACAATTCCTTCGACGTCGTAATGGCGCAATATGTCGTCACCGCCGTGCCGAACCCGGAGAAGGCGCTGGACGAATTCGCCCGCGTGCTGCGTCCGGGCGGCGAGCTGATCATCCTGACCCGCGTCAGCGCCGATGCCGGCATGCGCCGCTTCATCGAGCAGAAGCTGCAGCCGGTGGTGCGTCCGCTCGGCTTCCGCACCGCCGAGTTCGCCTGGTCACGCTATGCCAAGTGGCTGGCCGGCGCCCCCGGCATCGAGCTCGCCGAGCGCCGCCTGATTCCGCCGCTCGGCCATTTCTCGCTGGTGCGCTTCCGCAAGGTCGACGTCGCCAAGGCCGCGTGACTGCTGCTCCTCATGGTGAGGAGGCGCGCAAGCGCCGTCTCCCGGACGATGCTTCGCATCGCTCGGAGAACCATGAAGGCCCGTGCTGCTGCACCTCGGCCTTCATCCTTCGAGACGCGCGTTCCGCGCTCCTCAGGATGAGGGGCAGAGAGTAACACGTGCGTCATCGCGCCGCTGCACATCGTCACATGACAAAATGATGATGTCACACGGCGTACATCGAATCCCTGTAATCCCGTACCCGAAAGCATTTTGGGGGAGAGCATGATCAAGAATTATCTCGAGCAGCTGCGGATCCAGCGCTGGGACGACCATCGCTACTATCACCATAGCCGCATCAATCAGAGCCTGCACTTCATCAGCGCGCTGAGCTTCCTCTTCGCCTATGTCTGGCTGTTCGTCGATCCCGTGATCTCGGCGCTGGTCGGCTGGCTGGTCTCGATGACCTCGCGCCAGGCCGGTCACTTCTTCTTCGAGCCGCACACTTACGACCACATCAACCAGGCGACGCACGAGTACAAGGAAGAGATCAAGGTCGGCTACAACCTTCAGCGCAAGGTGGTGCTGATGGCGATCTGGGCGGCCTCGCCGCTGGTGTTGCTTGCCGATCCGACGCTGTTCGGCCTGTTCACGCCCTGGGCGAGCGCGACCGATTTCATGCGGCAGGTCGCCAAGATCTGGCTCGTGGTCGGCGGCGGCGGTCTTCTGTTCCGCACCGTGCACCTGTTCTTCATCCGCGACGTCGAGACCGGCCTCGTCTGGATGACCAAGATCCTGACCGACCCCTTCCACGATCTGATGCTCTATCGCAGCGCGCCGCTCGCCCTGATGCGCGGCGAGCTGATGGATCCCGGCCTGCACCTCAACCCCGAGCACACGCTGAGCCTGATCTCCGAGCCCACGCTCGAAGAGCAGCACGCCTGAGCGCGCTGCGTACACACAACGCTCCGATGTCTGATGGTTGCGTCATGCCCGGGCTCGTCCCGGGCATCCACGTCTTGGGGGCCTTTTCGCCTCTCCCCGCGCGCGGGGAGAGGCCGACGCGCGTAGCGCGGCGGGTGAGGGGGGCTCTCCGCGGGGGCGTGGCTAGCCGATCGCTCGCCAACTCTCACCGCGCTCGCGGTGAGTCCCCCTCACCCCAACCCTCTCCCCGCAAGCGGGGAGAGGGGGAGGATAGGGCGGTGTTCGGGGCGCAGCGAAAAGCCTCAGCGACCAAAACGCTTGGCCAGCATCTCTTTCAAAATCTGCCGCTTGATGTTCTTGTTGGTGAGCGCGCCGTCGTGCCACCAGAAGCCGTCGGCCTTCATCTTCTCGGCCGCACGGACGAAGCGTTCGGCCACTTCCGTGAAGTCGGCGTCGGTGTAGTTCAGGCTGAAGATCAGCCGGCCGGTGCCGACCCAGCTCAGCGCCATGCCTTCGGCGCGCAGGTAATATTGCAGCATCCAGTTGTAGCGGGACGGGGTGGTGTATTTCACCGTCCAGATCGACGAGAAGTTTGCGAACCGCACCGGCATGCCGGCGCTCTCCATCATCTGGTTGAGCTTTTCCGCGCGGCCGTTCCAGGTCGCGTCCAGCCCGTCATAGATGGCGCGGAAGTTCGGGCTGGCGAGCCGGCTCAAGAACTCGTCCATCGCCGTCATGACGTAGGGATGCGAGTTGAAGGTGCCGCGGGCGAAGCAGACGTCGGCGGGGCGGTCGTCGCGGAAGCGGCGCATCAGCTCGCGTTTGCCGCAGACCACGCCGACCGGCAGGCCGCCGGCGAGGCTCTTGCCGTAGGTCACCATGTCGGCGCGCACGCCAAAGTATTCCTGGGCGCCGCCGGCGGCGAGGCGGAAGCCGACGAAGACCTCGTCGAAGATCAGCACGATGCCGCGCTCGGTGCAGACCTCGCGCAGCTTCTTGAGCCACGCGGTGTAGGCCGCGCGATCGAAATTGCCGCCGCGGGAGCTGTCGACCAGCGAGGAATCGCCGGGCGCGTTGGCGTTCGGATGCAGGCCCTGCAGCGGATTGACCAGCACGCAGGCGATGTCCTTGCGCGTGCGCAGGACATGCAGCGTCTTCTCCGACATCTCGGCGAGGGTGTAGGTCTCGTGCGCGGGAATCGGATTGCCGACGCCGGGCTGCACATCGCCCCACCAGCCGTGATAGGCCCCCGCAAAGCGGACGAGATGCGTGCGCCTGGTGTGGTAGCGCGCCAGCCGCACCGCCTGCATCACGGCCTCGGTCCCGGACATATGGAAGGAGACCTCGTCGAGGCCCGAGATCTGGCACAGCCGCGCCACGTTCTCGAGGATGACGGGGTGGTAGGGGCCGAGCACGGGACCCAGCGCGTGCGCCCGCTTCTCGGAGCCCTCGATGCACTCCTTGTAGAAATCGTTGCCGAAGATGTTGACGCCGTAGGACCCCGTGAGGTCGTAGGAGGTGTTGCCGTCGACATCGGTGACGGTGACGCCGCTGGACGATTCCATGAAGGTCGAGGTGCCCAGGTGCTCGCGGACGAGGCGCGAGAACTGGAACGGCACGCGGTAGGTCTCGGTGAAGTTCAGGTCGGAGATCTTTTCCGCGGCTTCCTTCGTCATCGCGCGCCCCTTCGGGTAGCGCTCGGCGTAGAGGCTTGCGAGGCGGAAGAAGCCGTCCTTGCGCTGGGCCGCGATGTTCGCGGGTGCGCCGTCGCAGGAGAAATAGTCGTTCTCTCCGAACTCGTAGAACGGGAGCAGCCGCGCCACCCGGCGCGACATCTTGGAGTGCCCGGCGAGCGAGCGGTGCTTGGCGCGGGAGAGTTCGATCCGCGCCTTGAGCTTCGGGAAGGCGGCGGCAGCGGACGCTGCGGCGGCCACGGACATCGAGAGAATCGGGAGTGTCGTTTCCATGACAACAAGCGCTAATACTGCGAGCTGACAGATTCATGACAGTCAAAGCCCTCATCGCCTCTTTCACCCAGCAGGAAGACCTCAACTTCCTGTTGACCAACCGCATCCCCCGCGCCGCGTTGACCCGCTTCATGGGCTGGTTCTCCAAGATCGAGAATCCGTTGGTGCGGGATTTCTCGATCGCGCTGTGGAAGCTGTTCTCCGACCTCGACCTGTCGGAGGCGCGGAAAACGCATTTCAAGAGCCTGCACGACTGCTTCACCCGGGAGCTGAAGCCGGGCCTGCGTCCGTTTGATCCCGACCCATCCATTGTCGCCAGCCCCTCCGACGGCATCGTCGGCGCGCATGGCCGGATCGCGGATACCGAGCTGTTCCAGGTCAAGGGCGCGCCCTATTCGCTGCTCGATCTTTTGGGCGATTCCGCGCTGGTCGACCAGCACCGAAACGGATCCTTCGTCACGCTGCGGCTGACCTCGAGCATGTATCACCGCTTCCATGCGCCCTATGACGCCCATATCGAGCGCGTCACGCTGATCCATGGCGATGTCTGGAACGTCAACCCGATCGCGCTGAAGCGGGTCGAGCGCCTGTTCTGCAAGAACGAGCGCGCCGTGATCCGCACGCATCTGTCCACCGGCGAGGCGGTGACGCTGGTGCCGGTCGCAGCGATTCTCGTCGCGAGCATCCGCCTGCACTTCCTCGACATGGTGCTGAACGCGCAGACGAAGGGCCCGGTCAACTTCCCCTGCGACGTCAACGTGAGCAAGGGCGAGGAGCTCGGCTGGTTCGAGCACGGCTCGACCATCATCATCCTCGCGCCCGGCGATTTTGCGTTTTGCGACGGCATCGCCGAGGGCACCCGCATTCGCGCCGGTCAAGCGCTGCTCAGGAGAAAAAAGTAGCCTTCAATCCGCCGTCCCCGCCGCCTATATGGTCGGCGGGGACGAATAGATCGACACGGATTTGGTGATGGCGCGGGCGCCGGTGATGGCGGCGGGAGGTATTGTGCTGCGGCGTGGCGCGCCGCCGCTGGTCGCGGTCGTGCGCCAGCGCAAGCGCAACGAATGGGTCTTGCCGAAGGGCAAGCTCGACGACGGCGAGACGCCGAAACAGGCCGCGCACCGCGAGGTGCTGGAAGAGACCGGTCACGAGGTCGCCATCCACGAATTCCTGGGCACGCTCGTCTATCAGTCGGGCGGCCGCTCCAAGGTCGTGCATTTCTGGCGCATGGAGGCCGAGGGCGGTCCGGTCCGCAAGCTGATGAACGACATCAAGGCGGTCGACTGGCTGACGCTGGACGATGCGATCGTGCGCCTGTCGCGCGAATACGAGCGCGCCTTCCTGATCCAGATCGGCCCGATCGCGATCGCCGCCGCCGGCCTTGCATCTTCGGCCGCACCCGAGCCGCGGCCGGCGAGCGACGACGTCGACGCAGCCTTGCAGACGCTGACGCCCGCCGAGGCCGCGTCGGTCGACGAGCTGCGCCACGGTCTGTTGCAAAAGGTGAAGGCCTGGCTGCGCGGCGAGGCGTGAGTTGTCGTTTCTTACCTCTCCCCGCCCTTCAGCGGGGAGAGGTCGGATCGCGCAAGCGATCCGGGTGAGGGGCAGGGCACACCGTTGCAAAAATGGAAGTCCATCCGACACGCACGACAATTATCGAGCTGGGTGCTCCGCCGACAATTGAAATCGAGCTCGCGGAAGCAGCCCCTCACCTCAACCCTCTCAGGGCGAGTGAAGCTCGTCGCGCCCCCGTAAGAACGGGGCGAGGGAGCGCACCGGCGATGTGGCGCACTCGATGCCTACCGCCGCTCTTTCTTCTCCTTCGGAGCGGGCGCCGGCTTGCGCGGCGCTGCGGGGCGTTGTGCGGCGGGCGGGCGCTGCTGGAATCCGCCCTGGCGCTGGATGCCGCCGGGCTGCTGGACTGCGGGCGGCTGGCCCGGCTGCAATCCGGTGCGCGGCGCTTGCGGCTGCGGTGTCGTACCCGGCTGCGGCGGCACGGCTCCTCCCGGCTGTGCGGGAGTCTGGCCGGCGCGCGGCGGCTGGGTTTGCGGCGTGCCGCCGGGTTGGACGCTGGGTCCGGTGCGAGGTGCGCCGGCGGGCCGGCCCGCACCTTGCCGCTGACCCTGCTGCTGCTGGCCCGCGCGCGGCGTACCCGGCTGCACCGCGCCGCCTTGTCCTTGTTGTCCTTGGCCCTGCCGCTGCGGCGGCTGAGCGCCTTGCCGGTTTGGCGTGCCCGGCTGCTGCTGACCCGGACGGTTGTTCTGGCCAGGCTGACCATTCGGCCGCTGCGGCTGTTGGCCCGGCGCCGTCGTCGGCCGCAATTGCTGCTGCTGCGGCGGCTGCGCCGGTCGCGGAATGCGGCTGATCGCGGTCGGATTGGCGCGGCGGAAGTCGCGCTGCTCGGTGACGATCTGGCGGCCCGTGGTCTGCGCCAGGTGCACCTGGCTGACGAAGCTGCGGTCGCGCGCGATCTGCTGCGGGGCAATGGTGATCGGCACGGCCGCAAAGCGCATGCCACTTGTGCCGCCGGCGCCCGGCCGGATCGCAAAGCCGCTTGCGGCTTGCGTCAGCGCGCCGAGCCGCGTGCCGCTGGTGCGGTCGTTGACCTCGATGTGCCCGACCCGGCCGTCGGCGTCGGGATAGAGCTTGATGTTGACGTTGCTGGCGCTGCTCGCGGCCGCACCCTCAGGCACGTCGACGACGCCGGTGGTGCCGCGGATGCCGAGCGTCGCGGTCGGCGTCGCGATCTTCATGTCGCCGGTCTTTGCCACCGCCGCCGCAACGAAGGCAACCGTGCCCTTGCCGATGTCGAAGATCGCCGAATTCTGCTTGCCGCCGTCCTCATAGACGTAATTGTCGATGGTGATCCTGGCGCTGGCGGAGAGGTTGAACGTGGTCGCATCGTTGAAGGTGATGCCGAGCGAGGAGTTCGACGAGGTCTGCACGACGTCGTTGAGATAGATGTCGTCGCGCACGCGCAGCGGATAGGAATTCTTGTCGCGGATCACGGTCGCGATCCCCGTGACGGTCGCGACGTTGCCGATCGGCTCGACGGCGGCGGATTGCGCGTCCGCGGCCGGTGTCGGCGAAGCTGCGGGCGTCGGGGAGGGGGCGGGCGCCGGTTGTGCCTGCGGCTGCGCCTGTGCGAGCTCGATTGCATCGGATGCACAAGCCACGCTCGCGCCGGCCAGCGGCAAGGCCAGCAGCGGAAGCGCGAACACGAAGCGGCGCCAGGCCACCATTGAAATCACGAGGGAGTCCCGGTGAGAAACGCGAGGCGAGATCGGCCGATTTCAGCCTGATTGAGCTGAATGGCGGATGAACGTCTGTCGCATGGGAGAGGCGAACGTTCAAACGCCACGTCCCGGTGTCAGGGACGTGGCGCCATCATAAAAACAAGAAGGCATTTCTGCCGCTGATGCCTTCGGCGTCAGCTCACGCGCTTCCAGGTCTGGCCGCCGCAGAACATGCCGCCGAAGGCGCAACCCTGCACGCGCATCGCGTTCGGGCCCTTCATCGCGATGGTCGAGTCGTAGTTGCGGCCGGAGTCCGGGTCGTGGATGCGGCCGCTCCACTTCGAGCCCTCGGGCTTCATGTTGATCAGGATGCGCTCGTTGGTCTTCTCGGCGTAGCCGCACAGATTGGCGCCGCACTGCTCGACGCGGACATTGCCCTTGTTCTCTTCGGTCGCCCAGACGCCGATCGGCGTGTTGGCGGCCGGCGCCGGCGCGGGAGCAACGGCGACCGGCACGGGCGCAGCAACGGGAGCTGCGGCGGGTGCGGGCTGCACCGTGTTGTCGAAGCCGACGGACGGAGCGGCGGCAACCGTCGCGGCGGGAGCTGCGGGGGCGGCAATCGCAGGGGCGGCCGGCGCGGTCGCTTGGACCGGCGCCTGCTGCACGGGCTGCTGCTGCACCGGAGCTGGCACGGGCTGCGCGGCGGTGGTGGCCGGAGCCGGCGTGGTGTCGACGTCATCGTCCTTGGAGCCAAGGCCCTTGAGGTTGATGTTGTTCAGCTTGATCGGCTTGTCCGACAGGCCCGGCGCCACGATGGTCACGCAGTCGAGCGAGGCGCAGTTGCGCGGCGTCTCGATGCGGATGCGCTGGCCTTCGATCTGGAACGAGATCGAATTGCCGGCATGCGCGGCCGCGGTCGACGCGAGGAAGAGTGCGGTGGCGGCGATGGTGAGCTTGTTCATGACAACCTCCGAAAAAGCGTGGTCCCGATATGGACTGAAGTCGCTGGTGGATGAAACGTGGTTCGACCCTACGCCCGGCCCGTCCCGCCTTCCGTGATGGACGTCACAAGGAGCCGTGGCGCCCGGGTGAGCCAGCGCACATTCAGCCGCATTTCATCCCGCGTAACCTCGTCGCGACAGAGAGAGGGAGGCGCCGATGACGCGGCTTGCGACTTCGCTTGGCATATTGATCGCGCTGCTGGCGGTTGCGCCTTCAGCCCGGGCCGGTTCCTACTCATTCTCGATCGGCGGCCACCGGTTCCATGTCGAGGCGCCCAGGAATCGCCGATCCGCTTCCTGCGTCTCGATTTCCTCCAATCGCAGCTTTCGGCCGGCGGAGGACGTCGCCACGACGCCCGCTCCGCCTGTCCCACCGCGGGTCGTCCAGGCGCCGCAGCCGGTTTATCCGGCAACCCGGGCCCGGCCGCCACAGGCGATTGCGGTCGCGCCGCTACCTGCGCCGCCGCCCGTGCTCGCCGCGACGACGTCGCAGCCCGTTGTGCTGCCGCCGGCGCCAAGATCCGAGGCACCAAGGATCGAGGCCCTCAGCTCCAATCCGCCACGGGTCGAGCTGTCGCGCGTCGATCCGCCAAAGCCGATCGCGCTCGATCCGCCGCGCATGGAGCCGCCGGTCGTCGCGCCGAAGCTCGAGATCAAGCCGACTACCACGATCGCACAGCGCAGTGACGACGAGTCGCCCGGCATGCCACTCGGGCAGTGGGAAAGCGACGGCGCCAAGGGCACGGTCCGCATCGAACGCTGCGGCTCAGCGCTATGCGGCTATGCGTTGACCGAGGCGTCGAGCAGGGGCGAGAGCGTGCTCGTCAACATGAAGCAGAAATCACACGACGTCTGGACCGGCAGCATCTACAGCCGCTCCACCGGCAACACCTATTATGCGAGGATGACGCTGAAGAGTCCCGGCAAGCTCTACGTCGAGGCCTGCGCACTCGGCCGCTTCTGGTGCTCCGGCAACGACTGGACGCGCATTGAGGAGCCGCAGGAGCAGTTGGCCACGACATCGCGGCAGTGGGGTGCGCGGTCGTAGCAATGCACTCGGCTTACGCTCGCCCTCCCGGGGAAGGTAAGCGGTCTCCGGTGTGGTTGATCGATGGCCGCTAGATCATGCCGAGCACGATGGCGCCGACGAAGGCCATGGCGAGGTACGCGGTGATCACGCTCAGTCTCCCGGCGAACGTCATGCCGTTGCTCCCAAGAATACTGGCTCCCAAGAATCCTGGCTCCCAAGAATCCTGCGCTGGAGGATGCTCCGCTGCAGCAGGCTCCCGCCGCTCGCGCGCCCAACCAACATGATTAACAGAAAGTCACGTTGTGAAAAAGTCAGCCTTGCTGTCGCTCATCCCCAGGAGCCGGCGCACGGCCGGGGGCCGGCATGGTTAAGGAAGGCTGAAATCAACACGTTGAAGAGTCTTTAAGTAAATTCACCGAACGTGCGTGCATGACGCGCGGAGTTCGTTTGTATCTCGTCGGCTCCATCGTCCTTGTTTCGCTAGCGGGTTGCGGACGCGGCTTCTTCCAGGCCGAACGTGAACCGTGGCGGGCCGAGGCGGAAGCCGCATGCCTGAAATCCGGCGCGGTGAAAGAGAGTGCGGACATCGTCCGCATCGAACCGATCTCCGGGCCCGGCAGCTGTGGCGCGGAGTTTCCGCTCAAGGTCGCCGCCATCGGCGAAGCCTCGAGCAGCTACGGGTTTGCCGACGAGGAGCTGCGCCCGCCGGGCAATGTCGGCAGCCAGCCGCGCTGGCCGGTGACGCAGCCGCGATCGAATGTTCCGCAGAACCAGGCATATCCGGCATCCTCCTATCCGCAGCGGTCGAACTATCCCGAGAGCGCGGTGCGCCAGCCGTCCGGCTATGGCGCCTCGGCCGGGCCGATGTCGCTGAACGCGCCCGGCGTGGCGCCGCAGGAAGACGAGATCGACCTGCCGCCCGAGGGCACCGATGCCGCGGGCGCGGCGCGCTACATGAATGCGCCGAGCTATCCGGCGCGGCAGCCCGGTCCCGCACCTTATTCGCAGGCGCCCGCGCAGCAGCCGCTGCCGCGGCTCGGTCCCGCGCAGGGCAATCCCGTCACCGCCGTCGGCCCCGTCGCGGTGAAGCCGACCGCGACGCTGGCCTGTCCGATCGTGTCCGAGCTCGACCGCTGGCTCGCCGACACCGTGCAGCCGTCGGCGATGCGCTGGTTCGGCGCCCGCGTCGTCGAGCTCAAGCAGATCTCGGCCTATTCCTGCCGCGGCATGAACGGCAATCCGCACGCCCACATTTCCGAGCATGCCTTCGGCAACGCGCTCGACATCGCCGCCTTCGTGCTCGCCGACGGCCGCCGCGTCACGGTGAAGGACGGTTGGCGCGGCATGCCGGAAGAGCAGGGCTTTCTGCGCGACGTGCAGTCAGGGGCGTGCGCGCATTTCACCACGGTGCTCGCGCCGGGCTCGAACGTCTATCACTACGATCACATCCACGTCGATCTGATGCGCCGGGCCAGCCGCCGGCTGATCTGCCAGCCGGCCGCCGTCTCCGGCGAAGAGGTCGCCGGGCGCGCGCAGCAGCGCAACCCTTACGCCGGCAGGCGCGATCCCTATGTCACCGGCTCGCTCGGAGCGCGCAAGGCAACGACGCGCAAGCAGGAAGAAGACGAGTACGCCGACGATTAGGCGCGTTCGCCAGTAGCTCTACGCAGTCAGAAAGTCATTTCGCGCCGGGCTTCGACGGTGCGGGGACCACCCCCATGCACAGCTGCACCTCGCCGGGGACGTTGTAGGTGCGCATGATATGGCGGCTGTCGCGCAAGCCGGACGCCTCACGTTGCACCACGAGCATCCAGAGCGCCTGGCCGGCTTCCATCACCAGCCTGCGCCTCGCCGCCTGCATCGAGGCCGGCGTCCCCGAGGCTGCGTGGGCGGCGTCGAACTCGCGCAAGCGCGCAAGGCTCTGCTCGAGTGTGCGGCCCATCCGTCCAAGCGCTGAGGCCTGTTCCTGGACGATCTCATAATGGAGGATATCGACAGGCGGGCGAAGATCACGGGACATGGCCGCAAATATAATGCCGCGAGACCGGCATGCGCAACGCGTGGCGTGCTTGCCGTTACTTCGCCCGGTACGCCGCCAGGAACATCCGCGTCGCGCTGTCGACCACCTCGGTCATGCGCTCTTCCGACGGCGCGGGCGCGGCCTGGAAGACGAACGGCAGGAAGAGCGAGGCCTTGCACAGTTCCATGAACTGCGAGGCGGCAAGGTCGCAATCGTCGATCGTGAGATCGCCGGCGGCGGCGCGGGCTTTGAGATAATCGGAGAGGCGGTTGATGGTCTTGTCCAGCACCCGCGCGTAGTAGCGGCGGCCGACATCGGGCATGCGCTCGGCGATCGCCATCACGGTGCGGATCGCCGATCCGCCGCCCGGCCGGCAGAGCAGATGGATGTAGGCCCGGCCGAACTCATTCAGCGTGGTCTCGGCATCGCGGGCGGGATCGAAATTGAACACGACCTGGCCGTGCTGTAGCGCCTCCTGCTCGAGGATGGCTTCGAACAGCGCGCATTTGTCGGCGAAGTAGACATAGAGCGTGCCCTTGGAGACCTGCGCCGCGCGCGCGATCTCGCCCATGCTGGCGCCGTCGAAGCCGAGATCCATGAACACCTTGCGGGCCCCGTCCAGGATCTGGCGGCGCTTGGAGCTGTCCTCCTCCTGGATGACGTGCAGATGTTCGCTGGCAGCTACAACCATTGGTTCAGGGTCTCGGAAGGTTTCTAGACGAGGTGCCGAACTATGAAACGCAAGTAAAGGATTCGGGCCAGTAAGGTCCGACGCTGGATATTATGTATATTGACCGAACGGTTCGGTCAATGATATTTGGGATAAGCGAGGGGAACACGCCGCAGGCGGCCGTCCTTCATCGCGCTTTTTTTTGAGGAGGCCTTTATGGCCGTATCGAGAGACCAGGCTGCGCGCGTCCTTCGCCAGGAAACGGTGGAGACGAATTCGGCGAACGGTGAACCTGTGACCGAGACGTCCGCCGTTCTCGCCGAGCAGTTGCGCTCCCATGTGGCCGAGGAAGCGAAGCGCCGCAGCGAGGCGCCGGGGAAGCCCGTGACCGACAAGCCGGCCACACCCGGGTCAGACGCGCCCGCTGCCAGCGGCACGCCGAAATCCGGCAAGCGCAAATTCGTCCTGATGGGCGTCGGTCTCGTGCTGGCGCTCGCGGCAGCCGGCTATGCCGGCTATTACACGCTGGTCGGCCGCTTCTACATCGCCACCGACGACGCCTATGTCCGCGCCAACAACACCATGCTCGGCGCGCGCGTTGCCGGCCACATTTCCTCGATCCTTGCTGGCGACAACACGACGGTGCGCGCCGGCGACGTCATCTTCCGCATCGACGACGGCGACTACAAGATCGCGGTCGATGCCGCCGCGACCAGGATCGCGACCCAGCAGGCCACCATCGATCGCATCGGTCGCCAGATCGCGGCGCTCGAGAGCCAGGTTGCCCAGGCCAAGGCGCAGCTCGTCTCGGCCGAAGCGGGCCTCAAGCGCGCCGACCTCGATTATGAGCGCCAGCAGGCGCTGAGCAGCAAGGGCTTTGCCTCGCGCGCCACCTTCGAGAGCTCGGAAGCCGGACGCGACCAGGGCGCCGCCGCGGTCAAGGCCGCGCAGGCCGCCTATGACGTCGCCGTCAGCAACGTCGACGTCACCAAGGCGCAGCAGGCCGAAGCCCAGGCCCAGCTTGCCGAGCTCAAGACCTCGCTCGCCAAGGCCGAGCGCGATCTCGCCTTCACCGCGGTGCGCGCGCCGGTTGGCGGCACGTTCTCGAATCGCCTTGTCAGCGCCGGCGACTTCGTCGCGGTCGGCCAGCGGCTCGGCAACGTCGTGCCGCTCGACGACGTCTATATCGACGCCAACTTCAAGGAAACGCAGCTCAAGCGCATCCGCCCCGGCCAGCCGGTGACGATCAAGGTCGATGCCTATGGCATGCGCAAGTTCTCCGGCGTCGTCGACAGCATCGCGGCGGGCGCGGGCTCGGTGTTCACGCTGCTGCCGCCGGACAACGCCACCGGCAATTTCACCAAGATCGTGCAGCGCGTGCCGGTCCGCATCCGCGTGCCGAAGTCGGTGGCGAAGCAGAACCTGCTCCGCGCCGGCATGTCGGTCTACGCGACCGTCGACACCAACAAGGGCGCGGCCGACGCCGACAGCGAGGTCGATCTCGACGATCCCACCATGATCCATCCGCAGTAAGAGCACCTTAAACGCTGCGAGGTCGGACCATGGCCAATGCCACGACTGCTTCACCTGAGATGATGGCGGCCCCCGCTTCGGAGCGCATCGCGCCGAAGCGGCTGTTCGCCTTCATCATCATGGTGTTCGGGATGTTCATGTCGATCCTGGACATCCAGATCGTCTCGGCGTCCCTCAGTGAAATCCAGGCCGGCCTGTCGGCGAGCTCGAGCGAAGTCTCCTGGGTCCAGACCGCCTATCTGATCGCCGAAGTCATCGCGATCCCGCTGTCGGGTTTCCTGTCGCGCGCCTTCGGCACGCGGCTCTTGTTCGCGATCTCGGCCGCGGGCTTCACCGCTTCGAGCCTGCTCTGCGGCTTCGCCACCACCATCGAGGAGATGATCCTCTGGCGCGCGCTCCAGGGCTTCCTCGGCGCCGGCATGATCCCGACCGTGTTCGCCTCGGCCTACACCGTGTTCCCGCGCTCGAAATTCCACATCGTCGGTCCCATCATCGGGCTGGTCGCGACCCTGGCTCCCACGATCGGGCCGACCGTCGGCGGCTACATCACCGACCTGATGTCGTGGAACTGGCTGTTCTTCATCAACGTCGTGCCCGGCATCGCCATTACCTTGGGCGTGCTGGCGCTGGTCGATTTCGACGAGCCGCATTTCGAATTGCTCGACCGCTTCGACTGGTGGGGCCTGCTGTTCATGGCCGGCTTCCTCGGCACGCTGGAATACGTGCTGGAGGAAGGCCCGCAATATGAATGGCTGCAGGACACGACAGTGGCGATCTGCGCCTGGATCTGCGCCACCTCGGCGATCGCGTTCTTCTGGCGCGTCTTCACGGCGGCCGAGCCGATCGTCAATCTGCGCACCTTCTCCAACCGCAACTTTGCGGTCGGCTGCGTGCTCCAATTCTGCATCGGCATCGGCCTCTACGGCCTGACCTACATCTATCCGCGCTATCTCGCCGAGGTGCGCGGCTACAGCGCGCTGATGATCGGCGAGACCATGTTCGTGTCGGGCATCACCATGTTCCTGGTCGCGCCGCTGGTCGGTCGTCTCATGGTGAAGATCGACATGCGCTACATGATCGCCTTCGGCCTCGTCGTGTTCGCGATCGGCTCCTACCAGATGACCTGGATCACCCGCGACTACGATTTCTACGAGTTGCTGGTGCCGCAGATCCTGCGCGGCGTCGGCATGATGTTCGCAATGGTGCCGACCAACAACATCGCGCTCGGCACGCTGGCCCCTGACAGGGTGAAGAACGCCTCGGGCCTGTTCAACCTGATGCGCAATCTCGGCGGCGCGGTCGGGCTTGCCGTCATCAACACCGTGCTCAACAACCGTACCGACCTGCACATCACGCGCCTCCAGGAGCGCGTGACCTGGGGCAACGCGACCGCGACCGAAACCCTGACCATGTTCATGCAGAAGTTCCAGGGGCTCGGCGATTCCGCGCTGATGGCGATGAGGCAGCTCTCGCAGCTGGTGCACCGCCAGGCCGTGGTGATGAGCTTCGGCGATGCCTTCTTCATGCTGACGCTGTTCTATCTCGGCCTCAGCCTGTTGGTCACGCTGCTGAACAAGCCGGCCTCGATGACCGGCGGCGGCGACGCGCACTGACGCCACGCACGCTGTCGTCGCCCGGGACGGTAGTGGTTGAGCCGAGAGGCTGCGGCGTACTGGATGCCCCGCCTTCGCGGGGCATGACAGTGGAAGATGAGATCGACGGCAGCTGCGAACCAAATTGCAACACTCGTTCGTGATCTCGCGCGGGCCCCGTTGCAAACCGCGAACGGCACATCTATAAAGCGCACCTCATTCAATCGAACCGGGAGGGATTTGCATGATTTCGTCGCATTCGCAGATCGTTCGCCCGCGTTCGTTGTTCTGGTTCGGTATGTCGGCGGCCTGTTAGAGGCCTCTTCCGCCAGATTCGATCGGGTCACGAGTCCCGATCGCCCCACTTCCCCAAGTCAAAATCACCTGTGAGTGACGCCGTCTGCCCTTCGTGGCCGACTTGCGTCCGTTGATGGAGCCGGCCCGCACCAAAAGCGGCTGGATGATGTCATGACCTCTCTCTCAAAAAGGCCCGCGGCGATACGCGTGGTGTTGCCCTTCGTGTTCCGGCACTGGCTGAACCAGCCCGGTCGCGGCCTGATCGTGGCCGGTGGCCTGCTGGGCGCGACCGTCGCCGACCTGTTCATGCCGGTCTTCTCCGGACATCTGGTCGATGCGCTGACACGCGGTTCGTCCGATCCTGACGCGCGCCACGCGGCGCTGGTTGCGTTCGGCGCCATCGTGGCGCTCGGTGCGGCCTCCGTGGTGCTGAGGTTGATCGGTCTCCAGGCGATCGTCCCGTTCACGCTCAAGATCATGTCGGATGTCGCCCAGGGCGCCTTCACGCGCGTGCAGCGCTTCTCGACCGACTGGCACGCCAACTCCTTTGCCGGCTCCACGGTGCGCAAGATCACCCGCGGCATGTGGGCGCTCGACCTGCTCAACGACACCATCCTGATGGCGTTGGCGCCGTCTCTGCTGGTGTTGATCGGCTCCATGGTCCTGATCGGCCTGCACTGGGCCTCGCTCGGCGCGGTGATCGCGGTGGGAGCGCTCTTCTACGTCGCCATCACCGTGCTGTTTTCGACGCGCTACATCGCGCCGGCCGCGCGAATCTCCAACGCCTGGGACACCAAGGTCGGCGGCACGCTGGCGGACGCGCTGACCTGCAACGCCGTGGTGAAATCCTTCGGCGCCGAGCTGCGCGAGGATATGCGGCTCGCCCGCGTCATCAACCGCTGGCGCGTTCGGGTGCGGCGGACCTGGTTTCGCTACAACTACACGGCCATGGCGCAGCTCTCGCTGCTGCTGGCCTTGCGTGCGTCCGTGATCGGCGGCTCGGTGCTGCTGTGGATGAGCGGGCATGCCTCGCCCGGCGACGTCACCTATGTGCTGACGAGCTACTACGTCATCCACGCATATCTGCGCGACGTCGGCATGCACATCAACAACCTGCAGCGCTCGGTCAACGACATGGACGAACTGGTGGCGATCCATGACGAGCCGATCGGGATTGTCGATGCGCCGGACGCGCGGCCGATCGCGATCGAGGGCGGAGAGATCGCGTTCGACCACGTCACGTTCCACTATGGCGGCCACCGCGCGCCGCTGTACGACGGCCTGTCGGTCACGATCCGCGCCGGCGAGCGGGTTGGCCTGGTCGGCCGCTCCGGCTCCGGCAAGACCACCTTCGTCAAGCTGGTGCAGCGGCTCTACGACGTCAGCGATGGCCGTGTGCTGATCGACGGGCAGGATATCGCGCTCGCTACGCAGCAATCGCTGCGCAGCCAGATCGCGATCGTGCAGCAGGACCCGATCCTGTTTCACCGCTCGCTCGCCGAGAACATCGCCTATGGCCGGCCCGGCGCCAGCCTGGAGGCGATCGAGCAGGCGGCGCGGCTGGCCAATGCGCACGACTTCATCCTGCGTCTGCCCAAGGGCTACGGCACGCTCGTCGGCGAGCGCGGCGTGAAGCTGTCGGGCGGCGAGCGGCAGCGCGTGGCGCTGGCGCGCGCCTTCCTGGCGGACGCGCCGGTGCTGATCCTGGACGAGGCGACGTCGAGCCTCGATTCGGAATCCGAAGCGCTGATCCAGCAGGCGATGGAGCGTCTGATGAAGGGGCGCACCTCGATCGTGATCGCGCACCGGCTATCGACGGTGCGCAGCCTCGATCGGATCCTGGTGTTCGACCGCGGCGAGATCGTCGAGCAGGGCACCCACGCCGTGCTCGCAGGCAAGCCCGGCGGCATCTATCGCGGTCTGTTCGAGCGCCAGGTGGTGGAGCTCGGGCACCTCGCAGCAGCGGAATGAGAGGCGCGCGGCGGCGGGACGAAAGTCCCGCCGTCACGCCGCCCACGGAATGCGCCAAGGATGGAATGAGATGAAAGACCTGACGAACGGCTCCATCGTGCGACACATCCTGGCCATGGCGCCCCCGATCATGGTCGGCATGGTCACGATCATGATCTGCCAGCTGGTCGATCTGTACTTCGTGTCGGGACTGGGCGATGCCGCCGTTGCGGGCGTCGCCGCGGCCGGCAATGCCGGCTTTCTCATCAACGCGCTGATGCAGGTGCTCGGCGTCGGCACGGTGGCGCTGATCGCGCATGCCGTGGGCCGCAAGGATCGGCCGGATGCCAATCTGATCTTCAACCAGGCGATCGCGCTGTCGGTGCTGTTCGGTGTGCTGACCCTGGTCATGGGCGCGGCGCTTTCGCGCCCCTACATGCGTGCGATCGCCGCGGACCAAGCCACGATCGAGGCGGGGACCACCTATCTGTTGTGGTTCATGCCGGCGCTCGCTCTGGAATTCGCGATGCAAGTGCTGGCATCTGCGCTGCGGGCGACCGGCATCGTGCGCCCCGCGATGCTGGTGCGGGTGCTCGCTGTCGCCATCAACATCGCACTCGCGCCGGTGCTGATCTCGGGCTGGGGCACCGGCCATGCGCTTGGTGTCGCCGGAGCGGGCTTGGCGAGCTCGATCGCGGTGGCCATCGGCGTCGTGATTCTGCTGGCGCATTTCCGCAAGGCCGAGCGCTACGTCGCCTTCAACCCGGTGCAGTGGCGTCCGCAGCCGCATCACTTGAAGCGCATCCTCAATGTCGGCCTGCCGGCCGGCGGCGAGTTTGCGATGATGTTCATCTTCATGGCGGTGGTTTACTACGTGCTGGGCGATTTCGGCCCGTCGGCGCAGGCGGGATTCGGCATCGGGCAGCGCGTGCTGGCCCTGATCCAGATGCCGGCGCTTGCCGTTGCGCTGGCCGCGGGGCCGATCGCCGGCCAGAACGTCGGCGCTGCCAACGGGGCGCGCGTGCGGGAGACTTTCGTCAAGTCGGCGTTGATCACGTCCGCCGTGATGATCGGCTTCATGATCCTGGCGCAAACGAAGCCGGAGCTGCTGCTCGCCGGATTCTCGAACGACCGGGAGACGATGGCGATCGCCTATCTGTTCCTGCGGATCATCTCGCTCAACATGGTGGCGCAGGGCCTGATCTTCACCTGCTCGAGCATGTTCCAGGGCCTCGGCAACACCAAGCCGGTACTGCTGAGTTCGGCGACGCGCGTGTTCACCTATTCGCTGCCGGCGATCTGGCTCTCGACGCGTCCGGGCTTCCGCATGGAGTACGTCTGGTACCTGTCGATCGAGGCGACCACGCTCCAGGCGGGCTTAAGCCTGTGGCTGCTGCGCCGCGAGTTCGACAAACGCCTGGCGCCGCTCCGGCAGGACGAGGCTTCGAAGCAGGTCGAGCCCGAGCCCGTCACGCCTCCTGCGCGCGTCCCTGCGTAGCGACGGCTTGTGACCTGCCGACGCAAGGAAGGCTAATGCGCACCAAGGCTGTTCCAGACGAGGCCGAGCCCCGACAGGAACAGCAGGCCGAGCACGACATCGCCAAAGTGCTTGTCGCTCAGCGCGTGATAGACGCGTGCGCCGGCCCATGCGCCGATCAACGTGCCGGGAAACGCGACCAGCGCGAGCCAGACCACCTTGAAGGCGACGAGGCCAGACGCCGTCTGCAACACCAGCGCGGTGGCGAGCACGGTGAAATTGAAGAGCTGGAAGATGCCGCGCCGCTCGTGCTTGTTCCAGCCGCGGATGTTGGCCCACAGGATCGGCAGCGGCCCGGACAGTCCGGCAAGGCCGCCCAGAATGCCGCCGGCAAAGCCGATCGCACCGTCGGCGATGCGGCCGCCGAACGTGATGGCGAGCGGCCTCTTGTTCAGATACAGCGCGCTCGAGAAGATCAGCAGCAGCACGCCGATGCTCAGCTTGAACACCTTTGGATCTGCCGAGGCGACCATCATGGTCCCCAGCGGCACCCCGATCAGCCCGCCGATCAGGAACGGCCAGACCAGCGAGAGGTCAAAACTCTTCCACATCGACGGCAGCGTCGAGGTCTGGGCGATCACCGAGCAGATCAGCACCAGGGGCACCGCGAGCGAGGGCGGCAGCACGTAGAGCCAGATGCCGAGCGCCATCAGCGCCGTGCCGAACCCGGCCAGGCCCGAGACGAAGCCGCCGGCCAATGCGCCGAGCGGCAATAGCGCGTAACCGTAGGTTTCCAACGGATTGTCCTTGTCGCCACCGGCGATCCCGAACTGTTGATCGCCACCGCCCGCATAGCACGGCTGCTGCCGTGCAGGTCAATCCATGCTGCACGCAGGCGTGATCTGCGGCGTCGGGCTTTTGGGAAAGACATGCCTACATGATGGTCGTACTTCAATCCAAAGGCCCGCCCGACGCCATCGTACGCACCGATCGGACAGTCCCGAATAAAAAGGTGGAGAATGACCATGACCCGCACCAACATTGCCGTTGCGGCCGCGCTGCTGTCGGCGGCGGCGTTGATGCCGACATTGGCGCAGGCGCAGTTTTCGGAGCCCGCGGCCTATCAGGCCGCCCATCCCGACCGCGACGTGCTCAATGGCGGCCAGCTCACGCCCGCGGCGCGCGCGGCCCGTGGCGAGACGGTGGCACCGAGCGAGGCCTATGCGGCCTATCCGTCGGGCATGACGCCGATCGTCCGCCCGCGCCATCGCCGCCAGCACCAATAGGTATCTGCTAGACGATCTGCCTGGTGTCGGCGGGCTTGTGCAGCGCGCCGACCAGGATGCGCAACGCCTCCGTCAATTCCGCCCTGTTGCGCGCTGCGCCCAGCGAGATGCGTGCCGCATGCGGCGGTGTCCCGTCGACGGTGAAGGCATCGCCGGCCACGACCGCGAGTCCATTCCGGAGCAGATGCGCCGCGACATCGGGGCGGCCCTCCGGCAGCCGCAGCCACAGATGATGGGCCGCGGGCTTGGCCAGAAACTGAAGGCCTTTCAGTGCGCGCTGCGCGAGTTGCTGGCGGCCCACCGCCTCGTTGCGAATGGCGGTGATGATGCGATCGGCGATGCCGGTTTCGAGCCAATGCGTCACCAGCGCGACCATCAGCGGCGCCGGCATCTGCACGGTGGCCTGCAAATAAGAACGCATCTCCTGCTGCGCGGCGTTGTCGGGCGTCATGAGGTAGGCAACGCGCAGCGCCGGCGCGATGCATTTTGACAGCGTGGTTGCGAGATACGTCCGCTCCGGAATGAGATTGGCGATCGGCGCCGCCGAGCGGTCGAGCAGCCCGTAGGCGTCGTCCTCGATCAGGATCGTATCGGCATCGCGGATGATCCTGGCGATCGCGCTGCGCCGCTCGGGAAGAAGCGTCGCGGTGGTCGGATTGTGCAGCGTCGGAATGAGATAGACGGCCTTCGGCTTGTGGACACGGCAGGCCTTCGCCAGTGCATCGGGCAGGATGCCGCCGTCATCCATGGCGACGCCGACGAGCTTGACGCCGAGCCGCGCCGCGGCGGCCTTGATGCCGGGGAAGGTGAGGGCTTCCGTGAGCACGATGTCACCGGGCCGCGCGAGATGGGCGAGCAGATTGAACAGGACGGTCTGCGTGCCGGGAAAGATCACGAGCCTGTCGGCATGCGCGTGCGGGACGCGTGCGCGCATCCAGCGCGCTGCGACCTCCCGCTCATGCACGCTGCCGCCGGGTGGCTGGTAGTTCAGGAACGCGGTCAGGCCCGATTGGGCGCGGAGAGCTTCCAGCCCTGCGACGATGCGCTCGTCGAGCTGTGCCTCGAGCGGATGCGGCGGCACGTTCATCGAGAGGTCGATCGCGACGGGATGCGGCAGATCGACCGCGCGGCGCGCGCTGGTCTCCGATACGAACGAGCCCTGGCCGACCCGGGCCTCCAGGATGCCGCGGCGCCGCGCCTCGGTGTAGGCGCGCGTCACCGTGGTGAGGTCGATGTCGAGCGCTTTTGCGAGCGCGCGCTGCGTCGGCAACTGCTGGCCGCGCACCAGCCGGCCGGCTGCGATGTCGGCCTCCATGGCATCGACGATGCGCTGGTAGCGCGGCCCGCTCAGCTCCGAGATTGTAGGGGTCCAATCCATGCAATTTAGGCCCATATCCTTTGAATGTATGGATGCAGGATATTATTGTATGGATCATCAGAACGGAAGAGGTGTCGTCATGACGACCGGTTCGGTTTCCCTGGCAAAGGCGATGTGGCGCGGTTTTCGCGGCAAGTGTCCGAACTGCGGCGAAGGGCACATGTTCGGACGCTTCCTGAAAGTGGCAGACAGCTGCGATCATTGCGGCGAAGAGCTGTTCCATCAGCGCGCCGATGACTTTCCGGCCTATCTCGTCATGGTCGTGGTCGGCCATCTCGTGGTCCCGGCGATCCTCGCGGTCGAGACCGCCTATGCCCCGCCGGTCTGGCTGCAATTGGCCGTGTGGCTGCCGGTGACGCTGTTCGCTTCGCTTGCGTTGCTGCAACCGACCAAAGGCGCCATCGTCGGCCTGCAATGGCAGATCGGCATGCATGGCTTTGAGGCTGGCAAGTTGCGGCGCGAGGCCGGTGCGCTCGTCCTCGCAAAAGTGAATACGCGCGCGGTCTGAGCGGGTAGCGTTTACATCGCGCGTGCGGCCGCTACACTCCATCGTACAAACAAGAACGATGGAAACGCCGATGGCCGCACGCGCGAAGACCTTCCTGCTCTGTCACGGCGCGTGGTCCGGCGGATGGGCCTGGAAGAAGATGCATCCGCTGATGGCGCAGGCGGGCCACCGCCTGGTCGCGCCGACCTACACCGGGCTCGGCGAGCGCGCGCATCTGGCCAATCCCGCGATCGATCTCGAGACGCACATCCGGGACATCCTCAACGTCATCAAATTCGAGGACCTCAGCGATCTCGTGCTGCTCGGCCACAGCTATGGCGGCATGGTCGCGACCGGCGTTGCCGACCGCGCACGCGAGCGCGTGACGCAACTGGTCTATCTCGATGCCTTCGTGCCGCGCGACGGCCAGTCGCTGTTCGATCTCAACGAGAGCGGGCGCGAGCCGATGCGCAAGGCGGCGGCCGCCGGCGATGGCTACCGCATCCCGCCGAACCCGCCGCCGCCGGATACGCCGCAGGCCGATCTCGACTGGCTCAACGCGCGCCGCATCAACATGCCGATCAAATGCTTCGAGACGAAGTTGAAGCTGGAGCATGGCGAGCCGGCCATGCCGCGCAGCTACATCTATTGCACGCGCTTTCCGCCGGGCGACGTGTTCGGGCAGTTCGCGAAGCGCACGAAGAACGAGGATGGCTGGCGCTATTTCGAGCTCGACGCGAGTCATGCGCCGAACGTGACGGCGCCGGCGGCGTTGATGGCGGTGTTGAACGAGATCGCCGCCTGACCCACAGCCGTCATTCCGGGGCGTGCGCAGCACGAACCCGGAATCCATCTCTCCTCCGTCTCTGCCGCCTGATGGATTCCGGGTTCTCGCTTCGCGAGCCCCGGAATGACACCATTTGAATGGCTGCGCGCTCGGACAAAATGGTGAGGGGTCCGATGCGGTCAGCATCGAACCCCTCGTCACTTCTTAGTAAGACGCGTTTTCTTCACGCGAGCCGGAAAAACCACTTCGCTCGAAAACGCTTTAGAACATCAGCCGGCCTGTAAGCCGGGTTCTGTAGGGCACCGTTCGCTTGCGCGCACGATACGTGACGGCCATTCCTCTGGGGCCATGTTTGCACATGGCCTCGAGCAACCTACCCGGACGGCGGGCCTGACATCGCCCCGCGGCGTTATCGCTTGCGCGAACAGCCCGCTACGCCGTCCCTATTCGGTTTTGCTCCCGGTGGGGTTTACCATGCCGGCTCCGTTGCCGCAGCCGCGGTGCGCTCTTACCGCACCTTTTCACCCTTACCCTGCGAAGCCCGAAGGCGAAGCAGGGCGGTTCGTTCTCTGTGGCACTTTCCCTGGGGTTGCCCCCGCCGGACGTTATCCGGCACCGTATGTCAAGGGAGCCCGGACTTTCCTCCCCGGCGGCCTTTCGACCGTTGCCGGAGCGGCCGTCCGGCCGACTGACGGGGTTAGGCATGGGCATTTGTGACGGTTTCGTCAAGCCGAGATCGTCGCGCACGCGATCTGCAAATAATTTATCCTGAAGATGTCGTTCGATGTGCGCCCCGTTCGACTGGATGTCGGTGATCCCCCGAACAACAGGAGTTAAGCGATGCAGTATCTGCTGCTGATCTACCGGAGCGAAGCGGAATTGAGCAAGATGACCCCCGCAGACCGTCAGGCGATGTCGGCGGAGTACGGCACTTATACGCAGTCCATCGTCCAGAGCGGCCATTTCAAGGCCGGCGACGGGCTTCAGCCGACCACGACCGCGACCACCGTGCGCGTTCGCGATGGCAAGACCCTGACCACCGACGGTCCGTTCGCCGAGACCCGCGAGCAACTCGGCGGCTACTATCTGGTCGAGGCCAAGGATCTCGACACCGCCATTGGGCTGGCCGCGCGGATTCCCGGGGCCAAGGAGGGATCCATCGAGGTTAGGCCGGTCATGATCTACAAGTGATCTCTCCTGCCGACATCGCTCGGATCTTTCGCGACGAGGCGGGGCGGGTGCTTGCCACGCTGATCCGCCTCGTCGGCGATTTCGATCTCGCCGAGGACGCACTCCAGGATGCCTTCGCGGTCGCGCTCGAACGCTGGTCGGCGGGCGAGGTGCCCGATAATCCGCGCGCCTGGCTCGTCAATGTCGGCCGCAACAAGGCGATTGATCGCATCCGGCGGCAGGCCGTGTTCCGCGGCAAGCAGCAGGCGTTCGTGCATGAGCTCGAGCTCAACGCGCAGGCGCCCGACGAGCCTCCGGCGACGCTCGACGACGACATGCTGCGGCTGATCTTCACCTGCTGCCATCCCGCGTTCGCGCCGGAGGTCCAGGTCGCGCTGACGCTGCGCACCGTTTGCGGCCTCTCGACCGCGCAGGTCGCGCGCGCGTTCCTCGTCGGAGAGGAGGCGATGGCGCAGCGCCTCGTCCGCGCCAAGCAGAAGATCAGGCTCGCCGGCATTCCCTATGAGGTGCCCGAACGCGACGCGCTGGCGCAGCGGCTCGACGGCGCGCTCGCCGTCATCTATCTCGTCTTCACCGAAGGCTATGTCGCAACCTCGGGCGCAGACCTGATGCGGCCGGATCTCGCGGTCGAAGCCATCAGGCTCGGTCGTTTGCTCGACCGGCTGATGCCTGACCGGGCCGGGATCAAGGGCCTGCTGGCCTTGATGCTGCTGCACGACGCGCGCCGCGCCGGACGCGCGACGTCGGCCGGCGACATCGTGCTGCTGGAAGAGCAGGACCGCACGCTCTGGGATCGCGCGCAGATCGAGGCGGGTCTGCGTCTCGTGGACGACGCACTGCGCATACCCGGCCGGCCGCAACCCTATGCGGTGCAGGCCGCGATCGCCGCGCTGCATGCGCGCGCGCCGAGCTTTGAGGCGACCGACTGGCCGCAGATCGCCGGCCTCTATGAGGTTCTGTTGCGCATCAGCCCTTCGCCGGTGATCGAGCTCAACCACGCCGCCGCAATCTCGATGGTCGACGGCCCGGCGCGCGCGCTCGATCTCGTCGACGCGATCACCGCACGCGGCGGGCTTGGCGGCTACGAGCTGCTGCCCGCGGTGCGCGCGGATCTGTTGCGACGGCTCGGCCGCAAGGACGAGGCGCGCGAGGCGTATGTCGCGGCGACGGCGGCGACTCAGCTCGAGCCGCTGCGGCGGCTCTATGCGCGAAGGATGAGGGAGATGGGCAACTAGCACCGTCATTCCGGGGCGATGCGAAGCATCGAACCCGGAATCTCGAGATTCTCAGGTGCGCAATTGCGCACCATAGTTCGCACTTCGTGCGCCCCGGAATGACGGCTACGCCGTCACTTCGACGCGACCGCCGTCCCGTCCGGCAGGCTCGCCAGCAACGCTTGCAAGGTCGACAGTGTCGAATGATCCGCAACACCGTCCAGCCGTGCCGGGCGGAAGTGGCGCTGGAAGGCGGTGACGACCTCCATGGTCGCGGCGTCGTATTTGCCGGTCAGCGGCACGCCATAACCGTATCGCGCGAGCGCCTGCTGCAGGCTCAGCACCTCGTCGCTGATGGTGCCGAGCATCAGGCTCTCGCCGCGCACGACGGGCGTGGGCGTGACCCAGTGCCCGACGCCGGAATTGGCCAGCGAATGCCACGGAAATTTCTCGCCGGGATCCTTCTTGCGCGCGGGCGCAACGTCGGAATGGCCGAGCACGCGGTGCGCCGGCACTTTTCGGCGCAGCATGATGCCGCGGCACAGCGCGATCACGGCGGCGATCTGGCGCAGCGGAAACTCCGGATAGCCCCAGTCGTGGCCGCGATTGACGATCTCGATGCCGATCGAGCAGGAGTTGACATCGTCCTCGCCGGCCCAGGACGAGACGCCGGCGTGCCAGGCGCGCCTCGCCTCGGGCACGCATTGCACGATGCGGCCGTCCTCGAGCACGACGTAATGCGCCGACACTTCCGTCCCCGCCGTGCACAGCCGCGCCAGCGCGCCCTCGACGTCGGGCATGCCGGTGTAGTGCAGCACGATCATGTCCGGCTGGCGTCCCTTGCTGCGCTCGCCATGGTTCGGCGAAGGAATGATGTCGGAGACGATCGACGAATCCGGCTCGAACGTCCGCATGTTCGCCGCGGCCTTGGGAACCGGGAGAACGCGTTGACGCTTCGAATCAGAACCAGATGGCGTGGACGAACCGGACGACATAAACAGCTCAAGTCGGAATAGGAGGGGGCCAAGCCCTTCTCTTTACTATTCCTTTACCCTCCGCCGTGCGCAATCGCGCGTCGCGGTTAACGGATGCATTTTGGGCGGGTGTGTGGATGAGGCATCACTGCCGCTTCACCTTTTCGACTTGTAACGGGCCGATCAACGCTTTCTTAACGCTAAGGGCCGTTACTGAGGGATGAAGAGCCGACCCGCGTCCGGAGGCGGCCAAAGCGTATTTTGGCTCGAAATCCCATGGCTGCCCGACAAATTCCACTGGGAACACTGGGTTGGCGGCCCGGGACGACCGGGCTCGGTAACCATGCTGGACAAGGGTTGGGTCGTGGAACCGCCGCGACGCGGAATCATTCGAGGCGTTATGGGCTGGCTCGCCCCGGATCTGGCTTGGTTGTTCGGCAGGCGTGGCGCATGAGCTCCGCTCCTCACATTCCCGTGCTCGGTCGCGAGGCCATCGATCATCTCGCACCGCGCGAGGGCGGGATCTATGTCGACGCCACCTTCGGCGCCGGCGGCTACAGCCGTGCCATCCTCGACGTGCCTGGAACCCGACTCATCGCCATCGACCGCGACCGCACCGCAATCGCCGGCGGCGCCGAACTGGTCGAGCGCTCTGCCGGTAGGCTGACACTGGTCGAGGACCGTTTCTCCCATCTCGCCGACGTCTGCGCGGCACAAGGCGTCGATGCCGTGGACGGCGTCGTGATGGACGTCGGGGTGTCCTCGATGCAGCTCGACCAGGCCGGGCGCGGCTTCTCGTTCCGCCTCGACGGTCCGCTCGACATGCGGATGGGGCAGGCGGGCCCGACGGCGGCCGACGTCGTCGCGCGCGCCTCGGAAGCCGATCTCGCCGACATCATCTATCTCCTCGGCGAGGAGCGGCATTCGCGCCGCGTCGCCCGCGCCATCGTCGCGGACCGACAGGAGACGCCGTTCACGACCACGCGCGCGCTCGCCGACCTCGTCGGCAGGGTGGTTCGCTCCAAGCCCGGCGACATTCACCCCGCGACGCGGACGTTCCAGGCCCTGCGCATCTTCGTCAACGAGGAGCTCGAGGAACTCCAGACCGCGCTCACTGCGGCCGAGCGCGTGCTCAAGCCTGGCGGACGCCTCGTGGTGGTCTCGTTCCATTCACTGGAAGACCGCATCGTCAAGAATTTCCTCGCCGAGCGGTCGAAGACCGGCGGCGGCTCGCGGCACCTGCCGGAAGTCGCGCAAACCGCGCCGAGCTTCCAGCTGCTGACGCGGCGGCCTGTCGTCGCCGGTGAGGACGAAGTTGCGCATAACCCGCGCGCGCGTTCGGCAAAACTGCGCGCCGCGGAGCGCACCTCGGCGCCGGCGCACAAGGACGATCAGTCTTCGTCCTGGCCAAGACTCTCCGACGTGATGAGGGGAGGTTAGCGCATGCGCTTCATCCACCTCCTCGTCATCGGCGCGCTGATCTTCGCGGCAGCCTATGTCTACCGGATCAAGATGGACTCCACCGCGCGCACGGAGAAGGTGTTGCGGCTGCATGCGGAAATCCGCGAGCAGCGCGATGCGATCGCCTCGCTCCGCTCCGAATGGGCCAAGCTCGATGCGCCCTTGCGCCTGCAAGGCCTGTCCGAGCGGCACCTGCCGCTCAAGCCGGTCAACGGCACGCAATATGACTCGCTGAAGAACCTGCCCGAGCGCCCGCCGCGGATGTTCAGGCCCGGCGAGCCCGACCCGATCGGCGCCATGCTCAACACCATCGAAGCCGCGAGCGATCCCGATACCGTAACGGGCTCCGTGCCTCAGCCCGAGGACAAGCAATGAGCCCGGCGACGCCTGCAAAACCCACCGAGCCCTGGCGGCAGCGGCTGATCCGCAGCCTGCTCTACGGGCGCAATGTCGATCGCGCCGCGAAGGCGCGCGCGCGCGTCGGACTTGCGATGCTCGCCTTCGCCTCGGTCTACGCCCTGATCGGTGGCCGGCTCGTGATGTTCGCGATCGGTGCCGACGCCCACAGTGCGCGCCGTGCGGCGGCGCAGGAGGTGGTTGCGACCGCGCGGCCCGACATCGTCGACCGCAACGGCGCCATCCTTGCGACCGACGTCAAGGCGGCGAGCCTGTTCGGCGAGCCGCGCCGCATCATCGACAAGGACGAGGCGATCGAGCTTCTGACCGCCACCGTGCCCGACCTCGACGAGGCCGAGGTGCGCGAACGCCTGAAGACACGCAAGGGCTTCGTCTGGCTCAAGCGCGAGATCACGCCGAAGCAGCAGCAGGACATCCACAAGCTCGGCATTCCCGGCATCGGCTTCCTGCGCGAGAACAAGCGCGTCTATCCGACCGGCAACGAGGTCGCCCACCTCATCGGTCTCGTCAATATCGACAACCAGGGCATCGCCGGCATGGAGAAGTGGCTCGACAATCAAGGGCTCGCCGATCTCCACCGCGCCGGCTTTGCCACCGACCGGCTGCAAAAGCCGATCGAGCTCTCGGTCGATCTGCGGGTCGAGCACGCGCTGCGCGACGAGCTCTTGAAGGCCAAGGAGAAGTACCACACCAAGGCCGCCTCCGGCATCGTCTCGAACGTCAAGACCGGCGAGATCGTGGCGATGGTCTCGCTTCCGGACTTCGACCCGAACAATCCGAAGGAAGCGCACGACCCCGACCGCATCAACCGCCTCACCACCGGCGTCTACGAAATGGGATCGACGTTCAAGGCGTTCACGCTGGCGATGGCGCTCGATTCCGGAAAGATCAATCTGAACTCGTCGTGGGATGCGCGCGGAAACCTGCACTACGGCAAGTTCACCATCCACGACAGCCATCCGCTCGGACGGTTCATCAACACCAAGGAAGTGTTCACCTTCTCGTCCAACATCGGCGCCGCGCGGATCGCGCTCGGCCAGGGCGTGGAGGCGCACAAGGCGTTCCTCGCCAAGATGGGCCAGCTGACGCGGCTGCGCACCGAGCTGCCGGAGAGCGCAGCCCCGCTGATTCCGCGCCGCTGGAGCGAGTTGAACACGGTCACCGCTGCGTTCGGCCAGGGCCTCTCGGTCGCGCCGCTCCAGGCGGTGATGGGCATCAACGCGCTGGTGAACGGCGGCTATTTGATTCCGCCGACCTTCATGAAGCGCAGCGAAGCGGAAGCGGCAGCGCTGGCCAAGCGCGTGGTCAAGCAAGACACCAGCGACAAGATGCGGTTCCTGATGCGGCTCAACGCCGAAATCGGCACCGCCAAGACCGCCGACGTCAAGGGCTACTATGTCGGCGGCAAGACCGGCACGTCCGAGAAGGTCATCAACGGCCGCTATGCCAAGAAGCGCGTGCTCAACTCGTTCACCGCGATCATGCCCTGCGACGATCCGAAATATCAGATCCTGATCATGCTGGACGAGCCGCAGGCGATCCCTGAAACGAAGGGTTTCATCACCTCGGGCTGGAACGCGGTGCCGACCGGCGGCCGGGTGATCGAGCGGATCGCGCCGCTTCTGGGCGTCGAGCCGCGGTTCGACCTGCCGCCGTCCGAGCGCCTTATTCTTGCAGCATCCAGGACAACCCAGTAATCAACCGGGTAGGCCATCGCCGGTGCTGAGTCGGGAGTTTCCGGCGATTCGGCTTTCCGGCATGTCGACTGGACGACCATGAAACTGCGCGATCTCATAGGCAATGACGCCGCAATCGAGCCCGCTATCGCGGCGCTCGAGGTGACGGGGCTTGCGCTCGACAGCCGCGTGGTCAGGCCGGGCGATCTCTTCTTCGCGCTCGCGGGCAGCAAGACCGACGGCGCACGCTTCATCGATGCGGCGGTCGCCGCAGGTGCGGTTGCGATCGTCGGCGATCATGCGCCCGGTGGCGGCAAGGTGCCGTTCATCGCCGTCCCCAATCCGCGTCGCGCCCTGGCGCTGGCCGCCGCCAGATTTTTTCCCGCGCAGCCCGCGACCATCGTCGCGGTGACCGGCACCAGCGGCAAGACATCGGTCGCGGCGTTCACGCGCCAGATCTGGGAGCGGCTGGGCCATGCCTCCGCCAGCATCGGCACCATCGGTCTCGTGTCGCCGAAGCGCACCGTCTACGGCTCGCTGACGACGCCGGATCCGGTCGCGCTGCACCGGCAGATGGATGAGATCGCGCGCGAAGGCGTCACGCATCTTGCGTTCGAGGCGTCCTCGCACGGGCTCGACCAGTATCGCCTCGACGGCGTGCGCGTCTCCGCGGGCGGCTTCACCAACCTTTCGCGTGACCACATGGATTATCATCCGACGGTCGCGCATTATCTCGCAGCAAAACTCCGGCTGTTTCGCGAACTGGTGCCGCCGGGTGGTGCCGCTGTGATCTCGGCCGATCATGACTGCTCGGCTGAGGCGATCGATGCCGCGAAGGCGCGTGGCCTGCGCGTGATGGCGGTCGGCCGCAACGGCGACGGGGCAGGCGAGGGCATCCGTCTCGCCGATGTCGAGGTCGAGGGCTTCTCGCAAAAGCTCGCACTTGAACATTGCGGCAAGCGTTATGTGGTCCGGCTGCCGCTCGCCGGCGAATTCCAGATCGAGAATGCGCTGGTGTCGGCCGGCCTCGCGATCGGCACCGGCAGCGATGCCGCCAACGTATTCGCGAGCCTCGAACATCTCGAAGGTGCCAAGGGCCGGCTCGAGCGCGTCGGCGAGCGCAACGGCGCGCCGATCTTCGTCGACTATGCGCACAAGCCCGACGCGCTGGCGAAGGCGTTGCAGGCGCTGCGGCCTTACGCCAAGCGCAGGCTGGTCGTCGTGTTCGGCGCCGGCGGCGACCGCGATGCCGGCAAGCGTCCGATCATGGGCGAGATCGCCGCGGAGAATGCCGACGGCGTCATCATTACCGACGACAATCCGCGCAGTGAGCAGCCCGAAGCGATCCGCGCGGCGATCCTCGCCACCGCAAAAGGCGCCCGCGAGATCGGCGACCGCGCCGCGGCGATCCGCGCCGCGATCGAGGAACTGGAACAGGGCGATGCGCTGCTCATCGCCGGCAAGGGCCACGAGACCGGGCAGATCGTCGGCAGCGAGGTGTTGCCCTTCAGTGATCACGAGGCGGTTGCCGCCGCCCTAGCGTCGAGGGTTGCATGAGCGCGCCAATATGGACGGTTGCGGAGGTCGCGCGCGCGCTGGGCGCTGCCGGATCATTCCCGGACACGCCGATCGACTTCGTGACGCAGGACAGCCGCCTGGTGAAGCCCGGCAGCCTGTTCGTCGCGCTGAGCGGTACGCCGAGCGGCGGCTTCATCTCGGCCTTCGCCAGCGCGCGCGACGGCTGGGAATTCGCCGACAAGGCGGAAGCCGCGGGCGCGGCCGCGATGATCGTGCCGCACGAGATCGCGGGCATCCGCGTCCCCCAGATCGTCGTGAAGGACACGCTGATCGACGGCCTCTGGGGCCTCGCGCGCGCCGCACGCGCGCGCTTTGGCGGGCCGGTGATCGGGCTCACCGGCAGCGCCGGCAAGACCAGCACCAAGGAATTTCTGGCGGCCTATCCGAACGCCTATGCCAGCCCGTCGAGCTTCAACAATTTCTGGGGCGTGCCGCTGACGCTGTGCAATGCGCGGCCCGATGCCAGCCTCTGGGTCGTCGAGATGGGCATGAACCAGACCGGCGAGATCGCGCGGCTCAGCGAGTTGACGCGGCCGACGGTTGCGCTCGTCGTCAACGTCCAGCCCGTGCATCTGGAAAAGCTCGGCTCGCTGGAGGCGATCCGGCGCGAAAAGGTGTCGATCGCGCTCGGCCTGCCGGAGGATGGCGTGCTGGTGCTGCCCGCCGGGCTCAAGGCGTCCGAATGGAAGGGCAAGGTGGTGCGCTTCGGCGAGCATGCCGAGGTGCACGAGGTCACGCACGCGCCGCATGGCGAGAGCTGGCAGGTCGTGGCGATGATCGGCAAGAAGCAGATCGCCTTCAGCCTGACGCCGGGCGCGCCGCACCGCGTGCAGAATGCGCTCGCCGCGCTCGCTTCGATCCGCGCGGCGAACCTCGATCCCGCGACGCTCGCGATCAAGCTCGATCGGGTCGGCATCATGACCGGACGCGGCGTCGAGCAGGCGGTCGGCGGCGTCACCGTGATCGACGACAGCTTCAACGGCAACCCGGCCAGCGTGGCTGCTGCGCTGCAAAGCCTGCAGGCGCGCAACGTAACCGGCGGCCGCCGCATTGCCGTGCTCGGCGATATGCTGGAACTGGGCGATGACGCACCAAGCTACCACACCGGCCTCACCAAGCATTTGGACGGCATCGACGGTGTGTACTGTGTCGGCCCCCTCATGCGTCACCTCTTCGAGGTGCTTCCATCGGGCAAGGCGCTTGGCTGGCACGACGATCCCGCCACGCTGAAGCCGGGCGAGGTCGCAAGCCTGCTGAAGGCAGGCGATGTGGTGGTTGTCAAGGGCAGCAAGAAGATGTTCTGGGTCAACAAGTTTGTGCCGGGCCTAGTGGCCGCCTTGCAGGCAAAGGCGTAAACTGCTTGGAAGGCGCTGTTTCCGAATCCTCCCTTTTCGGCGCGAAGCCGTCCGTTTTCCCACAGGTCGCCCGACCCATGATGAAGACCAGCGAATGCGCGTGAGGCACGTCGATAAGGCCAAGGCCGATAACAAGGCCGCGTGCGAAAGGCGCCATAGGACCGTCTGAATGTTTTACTGGCTGATCGAGCTCTCCAACACATTTCCGGGCTTCGGTGCCTTTCGCACCTTCCTGAACGTCTTCCGCTACATCACCTTCCGCACCGGCGGCGCGGTGGTCACCGGCGCGCTGTTCGTGTTCCTGTTCGGGCCCTGGATCATCGATCATTTGCGCATCCGCCAGGGCAAGGGCCAGCCGATCCGGACCGATGGCCCGCAATCGCATCTCGCCAAGAAGGGCACGCCCACCATGGGCGGGCTGATGATCCTGTCCGGCCTCACGGTCGGCACGGTGCTGTGGGCCAACCCGCTCAATCCCTATGTCTGGATCGTGCTCGCGGTGACGCTTGGTTTCGGCTTCGTCGGCTTCTATGACGACTACCTCAAGGTGACCAAGCAGACCACGACCGGATTCGGCAGCAAGCTTCGCCTGCTGATCGAGGCGGCGATCGCGCTGGTGGCCTGCTACGCGCTGGTGCGCTTGAACCGCGATCCCGCGTCCACCGCGCTGACGATTCCGTTCCTGAAGGACACCGTGCTGCATTTCGGCTGGTTCTTCGTCGTGTTCGGCGCCTTCGTCATCGTCGGCGCCGGCAATGCGGTGAATCTCACCGACGGTCTCGACGGCCTCGCCATCGTGCCCGTGATGATCGCGACCGCGAGCTTTGCGATGATCGCCTATCTCGCCGGCAACGCGGTGTTCGCCGACTACCTCCAGATCAAATACGTCGCCGGCACCGGCGAGCTCGCGGTGCTCTGCGGCGCGCTGCTGGGCGCCGGCCTCGGCTTCCTCTGGTTCAACGCGCCGCCGGCTTCGATCTTCATGGGCGACACCGGCTCGCTGGCGCTCGGCGGCATGCTGGGCGCGATCGCGGTCGCGGTGAAGCACGAGATCGTGCTCGCGGTGATCGGCGGCCTGTTCGTGCTGGAGGCGGTCTCCGTCATCGTGCAGGTGGTGTCGTTCAAGCTCACCGGAAAACGCATCTTCCGCATGGCGCCGATCCACCACCATTTCGAGCAGCTCGGCTGGACCGAGCCGCAGATCGTGATCCGCTTCTGGATCATCTCGGTGATGCTGGCGCTGGCCGGCCTGTCGACGCTGAAGCTGCGGTGACTTCTATGGTGGTTGATTTTCGCTGTCATTTCGGACGACGCGAAGCGGCGATCCGGAATCTCGAGATTCCGGGTTCTCGCTTCGCGAGCCCCGGAATGACAGGAACCCAATCATGATCCCGGTCACATCCTTCGCCGGCAAGACAGTCGCGGTATTCGGCCTCGGCGGCTCGGGGCTCGCCTCCTGTCACGCGTTGAAAGCGGGCGGCGCCGAGGTGATCGCCGCCGACGACAATGCCGAGAACGTCGCCAAGGCCGCGCAGGCCGGCTTCATCACCGCGGACTTGCGCAACGTCTCCTGGACGAATTTCGCAGCGCTGGTGCTCGCGCCCGGCGTGCCGCTGACCCATCCCGTGCCGCACTGGAGCGTGCTGAAGGCACGCGAGGCCGGTGTCGAAGTCATCGGCGACATCGAGCTGTTCTGCCGCGAGCGGCGGCGGCACGCGCCGGATGCACCGTTCGTCGCCATCACCGGCACCAACGGTAAGTCGACCACGACGGCGCTGATCGCGCACCTGACCAAGGTCGCCGGCTACGATACCCAGATGGGCGGCAATATCGGCACCGCGATCCTGTCGCTGGAGCCGCCGCGCACGGGCCGCGTCCACGTCATCGAGATGTCGTCCTACCAGATCGACCTCACGCCCTCGCTCGATCCCTCCGTCGGCATCCTGCTCAATGTCAGCGAAGACCACATCGACCGCCACGGCACCATCGCGCACTACGCCGCTGTGAAGGAGCGCCTTGTTGCGGGCGTGCAGGCAGGCGGCACCTCGATCGTCGGCGTCGACGACGGTTATTGCCGCGACATCGCCGACCGGCTCGACCGCGCCGGCAAGAACGTGGTGCGCATTTCCGTCAAGAACCCGCTGGCGAGCGGAATCCATGTCGAGCACGGTACCATCGTGCGCACCGCGGGCGGCGCCCGCAGCGAAGTCGCCAAGCTCGGCGGCATCGGTTCGCTGCGCGGCCTGCACAACGCGCAGAACGCGGCCTGCGCCGCCGCCGCGGCGCTCGCGATGGGCATCAGCTTTGAGGTGCTCCAGGACGGCCTGCGCAGCTTTCCGGGCCTCGCGCATCGCATGGAGCAGGTCGGCCGCCGCGGCAACGTGCTGTTCGTCAACGACTCCAAGGGCACCAATGCGGATGCCACCGCGCATGCGCTGTCGTCCTTTTCGGAAATCTTCTGGATCGCCGGCGGCAAGCCGAAGGCGGGCGGTATCACCAGCCTGACCGGCTACTTCCCGCGCATCCGCAAGGCCTATCTGATCGGCGAAGCCGCGCAGGAGTTTTCCGGCACGCTGGGGACACAGGTCGCGCACGAGATCAGCCAGACGCTTGACGTCGCCGTCGAACACGCCGCGCGCGATGCGGAAGCCTCGGGTCTCACCGACGCGGTCGTGCTGCTGTCGCCGGCCTGCGCGTCCTTCGACCAGTACCGCAACTTCGAGATCCGCGGCACCAAGTTCCGCGAGCTGGTGCAGGCGCTGCCGGGCGTGAAGCCGGTGGTGTGAGGGCGCACTGGCTCCACATCTCCGCTGTCGTCGTCCGGCTTGACCGGGCGACCCAGTATCCCAGAGACGGTGCTTGAGCCGAGCGGCCGCGGCGTACTGGATGCCCCGCCTGCGCGGGGCATGACGAGCATGTGAGGTGAGCGCTCCCCCTATCTCGAAACATCCGCTTTTCCTTAACCCCCCGGTAACCAACCTCGGCGACCAATGGACCGACCTCTGTCCGAAAGCGGCCGCCCATGCTCTCCCGTGAAGAACGCACCCCCTTTTCCGAGTGGTGGTGGACCGTCGACAAGCCGCTGATGGGCGCCATCCTGGCGCTGATGCTGACCGGCGTGATCCTGTCGCTGGCGGCGAGCCCGCCGGTTGCGACCCGCATCGGGCTCGACCCGTTCCACTTCTTCAGCCGGCACGTGATGTTCCTGGCGCCGTCCTGCCTGGTGCTGCTCGGCGTCTCCTTCCTGTCGCCGCGCGCGATCCGGCGAAGCGCGCTACTCATTTTCGCGGTCAGCATCATCCTGATCGCGGTGACGCTCGCGATCGGCCCCGAAGTGAAGGGCTCGCGGCGCTGGATCACGCTGCTCGGCGTCAACATCCAGGCCTCCGAAATCGCAAAGCCATCGTTCGTCGTCATTGCTGCCTGGCTGTTTGCGGAATCGACCAGGCGGCCTGAGATGCCGGCGACCTCGATGGCGCTGGTGCTGCTCCTGATGCTGGTCTCGCTGCTGGTGATGGAGCCGGACTTCGGCCAGACCATGCTGATCCTGATGGTGTGGGGTTCGCTGTTCTTCATCGCGGGCATGCGCATGATCTGGGTGTTCGGGCTCGCCGGCCTCGGCGCCGCCGGGCTCTTCAGCGCCTACCTGTTTGTTCCGCACGTCGCGGGCCGCATCAAGCGCTTCATGAATCCGGCCTCGGGCGACACCTTCCAGGTCGATACCGCGATGGAGGCCTTCTACAACGGCGGCTGGTTCGGGCTCGGACCGGGCGAGGGCATCGCCAAGCGCAGCCTGCCGGACAGTCATACCGACTTCGTGTTCGCGGTTGCCGCCGAAGAGTTCGGCATCATCCTGTGCCTTGCCATGCTGGCGCTGTTCGCCTTCGTCGTCATCCGCACGCTGTCGCGGGCCTACGCCAATGAGGACATGTTCTCGCGCTTTGCGGCCTCCGGCCTTGCGATCCTGTTCGGCGTTCAGGCGGCGATCAACATGTCGGTCAACCTTCAACTGATCCCGGCCAAGGGCATGACGCTGCCCTTTATCTCCTATGGCGGCTCCTCGATCGTGTCGCTCGCCTATGGCGTCGGCATGATGCTGGCGCTGACGCGGCTGCGCCCGCGTACCGAGGTCGAGGCAAGCGGTCACGCCGAGGCGATGCGCAGCTACGCGTGACCGCTCTCGTGTCCCGGACCAGCGTAGCTAATCGGAGCGCAGAGCCGGGACCCAGAATACCGCGAGCGTAGGGCCCGGTTCAGCAGCGCACCACACCGCGAAGGGCGGCGCGCTGCGCTGCGCCCGGGGCACGAACACCTTCGTTGCCCGGCTCGCAATGACGGCGGAGGCCCTGTAAAAGGGCGTTTATGGAAACCTCCCCCTTGATTCTTCTCGCCGCGGGCGGCACCGGCGGCCATCTGTTTCCGGCCGAGGCGCTCGGCGTCGAGCTGATCCGGCGCGGCTTTCGCGTCCGTCTCGTCACGGATGAGCGGGCGCTGCGCTATAGCGGGCTGTTCAGCAAGGACATGATCGACGTTGTATCGAGCGAGACTGCGCGCGGCCGCAATCCGTTCCAACTCGCCTATGCCGGCCTCACGCTCGCCGCCGGCACGCTATCGGCCTACAGCCTGATCAAGCGATTGAAGCCCGTCGCCGTCGTCGGCTTCGGTGGCTACCCGACGCTACCGCCGCTGGTCGCCGCAAAATTCGCCGGCGTGCCCGGCATCATCCATGACGCCAATGCGGTGCTCGGCCGCGCCAACCGGTTTCTGTCGAGCCGCGTCCGCGCCATCGCGACGTCCTTGCCGGGCGTGCTCGACCGCGACCCCGCGCTATCGGGCAAGACCACGACCGTCGGCACGCCGATGCGGCCGGCGGTCCTTGCCGCTGCCGCCGTGCCCTATGCCGCGCCCGAGGCGAACGGTCCGCTGCGCCTGCTCGTCGTCGGTGGCAGCCAGGGCGCGCGCATCATGGCCGACATCGTGCCGGGCGCGATCGAGCGGCTCGAGCCAGCGCTGTGGGGCCGGCTCATCCTCACCCAGCAGGTGCGCGACGAGGACATGAATCGGGTGCGCGCCGTCTACGACAAGCTCAAGATCAAGGCCGAGCTCGCGCCGTTCTTCACCGATCTGCCGGCGCGGCTCGCTTCCAACCATCTGGTGGTGTCGCGCTCCGGCGCCGGCACGGTCGCCGAGCTCGCCGCCATCGGCCGGCCCTCGATCCTGGTGCCGCTGCCGGGCTCGATCGACCAGGACCAGTTCGCCAATGCCGGCGTGCTGGCCAAGGTCGATGGCGCGATCCGCATCCCGCAGACCGAGTTCACCTCGGATCGGTTGGCTTCCGAAATCTCCGCCCTGGCCGCCGAGCCGGCGCGCCTTACCGCCATGGCCGCGGCCGCGAAGGGGGCAGGGCGGCTCGATGCCGCCGAGCGGCTGGCCGATCTGGTGGTCAAGGTCGCGGGCTTTTAGCACTCGTCATTCCGGACGGGCCGCAAAGCGGACCGATCCGGAATCTCGAGATTCCGGGTTCGCGCGCGCTGCGAGCGCCCCGGAATGACGAAAAAGGGCCGACTTTTGAATGTTACTCGTCATGGCCGGGCTTGTCCGACCAAGTCGGATTTATCCGACTTGGTTCTTTTAAAAATGACGGCACTCGGTATACCGAGTGCCTATGCATCCACGTCTTGCAAGAAAGACGCTGGGATTCGTGGATGCCGGGGACAAGCCCGGGCATGACGACCGAACGACGGGATAGAGCATGAGACTGCCGCGCGAGATCGGACCCATCCACTTCGTCGGGATCGGCGGGATCGGCATGAGCGGGATCGCCGAGGTGCTGGTCAATCTCGGCTATGCCGTGCAGGGCTCGGACGCCTCCGACAACTACAATCTCGACCGTCTGCGCAAGAAGGGCGCGAAGGTTTCGGTCGGCCACAAGGCCGAAAATGTCGACGGCGCCGAGGTCGTCGTGGTCTCCACCGCGATCAAGCGCGACAATCCGGAATTGATGGCGGCGCGCGAACGTCGCATTCCCGTGGTGCGCCGCGCCGAGATGCTGGCCGAGCTGATGCGGCTGAAGAGCTGTGTCGCGATCGCCGGAACGCACGGCAAGACCACGACGACGACGATGGTCGCGACGCTGCTCGATTCCGGCGGGCTCGATCCCACCGTCATCAACGGCGGCATCATCAACGCCTACGGCTCCAACGCGCGCCTCGGCGCCGGCGACTGGATGGTGGTGGAAGCGGACGAGAGTGACGGCACGTTCCTGAAGCTGCCGACCGATATCGCGATCGTCACCAATGTCGACCCCGAGCATCTCGATCACTTCAAGACCTTCGAGGCGGTGCAGGACGCCTTCCGCCATTTCGTCGAAAACCTGCCGTTCTACGGCTTTGCGGTGATGTGCATCGACCATCCCGTGGTGCAGAGTCTCGTCGGCAAGATCGAGGATCGCCGCATCATCACCTATGGCGAGAATCCGCAGGCCGATGTGCGGCTGGTCGACCTCACCCCGATGGGTGGTGGATCGAAGTTCAAGGTCGCGTTCCGCGATCGCAAGACCGGCGCCGTGCACGAGATCGCTGATCTGATGCTGCCGATGCCGGGACGCCACAACGCCTCCAACGCCACGGCCGCGATCGCGGTCGCGCGCGAGCTCGGCGTGTCGGACGAAGCGATTCGCACGGCGATCGCCGGCTTCGGCGGCGTCAAGCGCCGCTTCACCAGGACCGGCGAATGGAACGGCGTCACCGTGATCGACGATTACGGCCACCACCCCGTCGAGATCGCGGCGGTGCTGAAGGCGGCGCGGGAATCCACCAACGGCAAGATCGTCGCCGTGGTGCAGCCGCATCGCTACACCCGCCTGCAGTCGCTGTTCGAAGAATTCTGCACCTGCTTCAACGACGCCGATGCGGTGATCGTCGCCGACGTCTATGCCGCCGGCGAAGCGCCGATCGAGGGCATCGACCGCGATCATTTCGTCGCGGGCCTGCGTGCCCACGGGCATCGCGAGGTGGTCCCGCTGCCGGCGGCGCCGGAGCTCGCGGGCATCGTCAAGGGATTGACGAAGTCCGGCGATCTCGTCGTGTGCCTTGGCGCCGGCAACATCACGCAATGGGCGTATGCACTGCCCGGCGAATTGAAGGCGCTGGGGTAGGGCGGCGATGCTGCACTCGTTGCTTGCCACACGGAATGGTGCGCTCCCTCCCCCCTTGTGGGGGAGGGTGGGGGAGAGGGGTAGCCACGAACTCCGATCTCGCTTGGGGCTACCCCCCTCCCTTACCCTCCCCCACAAGGGGGGAGGGAACGGAAGCAGTCTGCGTCCCTCACTTTTGGGGAGCGTTCGCGCATGAGCTTCCCCGACATCACACCCTCACTCAAAGCGACGATGCCTGATCTGCGCGGCCGGCTGCTGGCCAACCAGTCGCTGGCCGAGCTGACCTGGTTTCGCGTCGGCGGCCCCGCGCAGGTGCTGTTCACGCCGGCGGACGAGGACGATCTCGCTTATTTCCTCGCGCATCTCGCGTCCGACATTCCGGTCTACGTCGTCGGCGTCGGCTCCAACTTGATCGTGCGCGACGGCGGCATTGCGGGCGTGGTGATACGCCTCGCGCCGCGCGCCTTTGGCGAGGCGAGCGCGAGCGGTGACATCGTCACCGCAGGCGCTGCCGCGCTCGACAAGCGCGTGGCGGAGGTGGCGGCATCCGCCAACATCGGCGGGCTCGAATTCTATTTCGGCATTCCCGGCACCATCGGCGGCGCGCTGCGCATGAACGCGGGCGCCAATGGCGGCGAGACCAAGGACGTGCTGATCGAGGCGCGCGGCGTCGGGCGCGACGGCACGAAGCACGTCTTCTCCAATGCCGACATGAAGTTCGTCTATCGCAACAGCGGCGTCGATCCCTCCATCATCTTCACGTCTGCGCGCTTTCGCGGAGAGGTCAAGGATGCGGACGCGATCCGCGCGCGCATGGCGGAGGTGCGGAGCCATCGCGAGACCGCGCAGCCGATCCGCGAAAAGACCGGCGGCTCGACGTTCAAGAATCCGCCCGGCCATTCCGCCTGGAAGCTGGTCGACGCCGCCGGATGCCGGGGCTTGCGCGTCGGCGGCGCGCAGGTCTCCGAGATGCACTGCAATTTCCTGATCAACACGGGCGATGCCACCGCGCACGACATCGAGACGCTGGGCGAGACCGTGCGCGCGCGCGTGAAGGCGAATTCCGGAATTGAGCTACACTGGGAAATCAAGCGGATCGGGGTTTCATGATCACCGTCATTCCGGGGCTCGCGAAGCGAGAGCCCGGAATCCATCGGGCGGCAGAGACGGTGGAGAGATGGATTCTCAGATGCGCAATTGCGCATCGTAGTTCGCGACTTCGTCGCGCCCCGGAATGACGAACTAGAGAGATTGCGGACTATGAACATGCGCATCACCATCCTCTTCGGCGGCTCCAACCGGGAGCGTCTGGTTTCGGTTGCCTCGGCCCAGGCGCTGCATCAGGCGCTGCCCGAGGCCGATCTGTGGTGGTGGGACGTCGAGGACAGGGTGCATGTCGTCCAGTCGAAGCAGTTGCTCGAACATGCCCGTCCGTTCGAGGACGAGTTCAAGCCCGGCACATCAGGCATTCCGCTGGTGCAGGCGCTCGACCAGGCCAAGGCGGAAGATCGCGTGCTGGTGCTCGGCCTGCATGGCGGATGTGCCGAGAACGGCGAATTGCAGGTGATGTGCGAGGCGCGCGGCGTGCCGTTCACCGGTTCGGGCTCGGCCTCCTCGCATCTCGCCTTCGACAAGATCGCGGCCAAGCATTTCGCCGCGCTCGGCGGCGTGACGCCGCCCGCAAACATCGCGCTGGAGGATATCGACGCGGCCTTCGCCGAATACGGCCGGCTGATCGCAAAGCCGGCGCGGGACGGGTCGAGCTACGGCCTGATCTTCGTCAACGCCAAGCAGGACCTCGTCGCCGTCCGCAATGCCGCGAAGCACGAGGAGTATGTGATCGAGCCCTATATCGCCGGCGTCGAGGCGACCTGCGGCGTGCTGGAGCGCACCGACGGCTCGATCGTCTCGCTGCCGCCGATCGAGATCATTCCGGGCGAGGGCAATTTCGACTACGCCGCAAAGTACCTTCTGTCGACGACGCAGGAGATCTGCCCCGGCCGTTTCACGCCCGAGATCACCGCCGCGCTGAAGCAGCAGGCGATGCTGGCGCACCGGGCGATGTCCTGCACCGGCTATTCCCGCTCGGACTTCATCGTCTCGGACAGGGGCCTCGTCTACCTCGAAACCAACACGCTCCCCGGGCTGACCAAGTCCTCGCTCTACCCCAAGGCGCTGAAGGCCGAGGGCATCGCGTTCGTCGACTTCCTGCGCGGCCTGGTCGAGCTCGCCGGGCGGGGTGTACGGAAATAATTAGGACTGGTTAACGGCCAAACGGCCGAAACGGCCCGTTTTGGGCCCCAAATCCGGTAAAATGCCGGAGATCGCGGCATAAATGCCTCACAAGCCTGGGCAAAAAGCGTCCCGCGTTAACGAACTTTACCTTTTGTTTACCAGGACATCCGAAGGTTAACGCTGGCGGCGCACATGGCGCTTTGGCTGCCGGCGCGTGAGCTGTTGCGGGTGATGTCACCTCCAGCGAACGCTTTGATGGGAGAGGCTTCGTCTGCTGATCCGGCCCGGCAAGTCCGAGACGTCATGTTCGCCAGGACCCGCGCGATGTCGCGGGCAAACTGTTGACGAGCTCGTGCAATGGATGGTGCAGGAAGCCTCACCCGGTCGTTTTTCAGATCGCTGAGGCCCCAAGCTGATCTGAAGGCGGCCGCTATCGGAGCGGTCGTGCTTCTGCGCGAGTGGGTGCAGGACAAGCGCCAGGAAAGACTTCACGCCGCGCGCGCTGCCGCCAAGGACAAGATCAAAGCGAAGGCCGTGGTCGAGCGCGAGCCGCCGCCGCGCTTGGTCGCGCTGGTCGAGCGCTATCTGCCGCGCCGGGTCGGGATCAGCATGACCGTGCTGCTGCTGATCGGCAGCTGCGGCTTCGGCATCGTCAAGGGCGGCCATCTCCAGGATTTCGTCACGGCGGTCAGCGACGCCCGCAACGCGATGGCCAATTCCGCCGGCTTCCGCATCACCTCGGTCGTGATCAACGGCCGCAAGCAGCTCACCCAGGACGAGATCCTCGCGATCGGCGGCGTCAGCGGCCGTTCCTCGCTGCTGTTCCTCGACGCCGACGCCGTGCGCGACAAGCTCAAGGCCAATCCCTGGATCGCGGATGCGACCGTGCTCAAGCTCTATCCGGGCCAGCTCATGATCGAGCTGACCGAGCGCAAGGCGTTCGCGCTGTGGCAGGAGGCCGGCCGCCTCTCCGTCATCGCCGATGACGGCGCCGTGCTCGAGCCCTATGTCTCGCGCCGGTTCCTGTCGCTGCCGCTCGTGGTCGGCAAGGGCGCCGACACGCAGGCCCGCGATTTTCTCGCGCTGCTGGCGCGCTATCCGCAGGTCAACTCGATCACCAAGGCCGCGATCTTCGTCGGCGAGCGGCGCTGGAACCTGAGGCTCAAGGACGGCCTCGACATCCGCCTGCCCGAGCAGGACGTCGGCAACGCGCTTGCGATGCTGTCCAGGCTCGACAAGGAAGACAAGCTGTTCTCCCGCGACATCGTCGCCGTCGACATGCGCCTGCCCGATCGCCTGGTGGTGCAGCTGTCCGAGGACGCCGCCAAGGCGCGCGAAGAGCAGTTCAAGGACAAGAAGAAAAAGAAGGCCGGGGACGCTGCATGACCGGTCTCGATCGCACCCAGACGCCGAAGACGCGCCAGATGCCGCACAAGCGCGGCGGGCTCGTCGCCTGTCTCGACATCGGCACCAGCAAGATCGCCTGCATGATCGCGCGGCTGAAGCCGTCGGCGCCGAGCGAGGCGTTGCGCGGCCGCACCCACGCGGTGGAGCTGATCGGTTACAGCCAGATCCAGTCGCGCGGCATGAAGGCCGGCGCGGTGGTCGATCTCGGCGAATGCGAGCAGGCGGTGCGCCAGGCCGTCGGGCTTGCGGAGAAGATGGCCAAGGTGCGGGTCGAGTCCGTGCTGCTCTCGGTCTCCGGCGGCCGGCTCTCCGGCCAGCTGGTCGAAGCCGCCGCCGACATCCGCGGCGGCGCCGTGACGCCGGCCGACGTCAGCCGCGTCACTTCCACCGGCATGCGCCACGCCACCGGCGAGGGCCGCACCGTGCTGCACGCGCTGCCGGTCGGCTACACGCTCGACGGCGTCAAGGGCATCCGCGATCCCCGCGGCATGGTCGCGCATCAGTTCGGTGTCGACATGAACGTCGTCACCTGTGACGCCACCGTGGCGCGGAACCTGATGCTCGCGGTGGAGCGCTGCCACATCAATGTCGAAGCCATGGCGGCGAGCCCCTATGTCGCCGGCCTGTCGGTGCTGACCGACGACGAGGCCGATCTCGGCGCGGCCGTCGTCGAGATGGGCGCGGGCACCACCACGATGGCGGTCTATGCCGGCGGCCGCTTCGTGCACGCGGCCGGTTTTGCGGTCGGCGGGCAACACATCACGATGGATCTCGCGCGCGGACTGTCCGCGACCATTGCCGATGCCGAGCGAATCAAGACGTTATACGGGACCGTCATCACCGGCGGATCGGACTCGCGTGAGCTGATGTCTGTGCCGACAGCCGGTGACGAGCAGGATCTGCCACAGATCGTCTCCCGCGCCACCATCGCCAACATCGTCAAGCACCGTGCCGAGGAAATCTTCGAAATGGTCCGGGACCGGTTGAAGGATTCGCCCTTCGCATCAGAGCCCAACGGCCGCGTCGTGCTCTCGGGCGGCGCCTCGCAACTGACCGGTCTCGTCGAACTCGGAACACAGATTCTCGGCCGGCCCGTGCGGGTCGGACGTCCGCTCGGCTTCGGCCGGCTGCCCAACGAGGCGAAGAACGCCGCGTTCGCGGTGCCCGCCGGACTCCTCGTCTACCCGCAATATGTTCACCAGGAGCATGTCGAACCGCGGCATACGCGGCAGCAGGTCAGGACAGGGACCGGCGGTTATTTCGGAAAGGTTGGACGATGGCTACGCGAGGGCTTCTGATGACTCCTTTCCGCAATTTCTCATTTTCACCAACTCCCGCGGCCGCCGGCCGGGGCGAACCCACGCGCGCGTGATCGAGAGGCAAACATGACCATCAGCATCAATGTTCCTGACATTCACGAACTGAAGCCCCGGATCACCGTGTTCGGCGTCGGCGGCGCCGGCGGCAACGCCGTCAACAACATGATCACGGCGGGCCTGCAGGGCGTCGACTTCGTCGTCGCCAACACCGACGCGCAGGCGCTGACGATGTCGAAGGCGCAGCGCATCGTGCAGATGGGCACGGCGGTCACGCAAGGCCTCGGCGCCGGCTCGCAGCCGAACGTCGGCGCCGCGGCGGCGGAAGAGGTGATCGACGAGCTGCGCGACCATCTCTCGGGCGCCAACATGGTGTTCGTCACCGCCGGCATGGGCGGCGGCACCGGCACCGGCGCTGCTCCCGTCATCGCCAAGACTGCGCGCGACATGGGCATCCTCACCGTCGGCGTCGTCACCAAGCCGTTCCACTTCGAAGGCGGCCGCCGCATGCGCACCGCCGAAGCCGGCATCAACGAGCTGCACAAGGTTGTCGACACGCTCCTGATCATCCCGAACCAGAACCTGTTCCGGGTTGCCAACGAGAAGACCACCTTCGCTGACGCCTTCGCGATGGCCGACCAGGTGCTCTATTCGGGCGTCGCCTGCATCACCGACCTGATGGTCAAGGAAGGCCTGATCAACCTCGACTTCGCCGACGTGAGAGCGGTGATGAGGGAGATGGGCAAGGCGATGATGGGCACCGGCGAGGCCTCCGGCGACAAGCGCGCGCTGACCGCCGCGGAAGCCGCGATCGCCAACCCGCTGATCGACGATAGCTCGATGAAGGGCGCCAAGGGCCTCCTCATCTCCATCACCGGCGGCAAGGACCTCACGCTGTTCGAGGTCGACGAGGCCGCAACCCGCATCCGCGAGGAAGTCGACCAGGACGCCAACATCATCGTCGGCGCCACCTTCGACGAAGCGCTCGATGGCCTGATCCGCGTCTCGGTCGTCGCCACCGGCATCGAGCAGGCCGCGATCGCCCGCAACAGCCAGGCTACCTCCGCTCCGGTCGCGAACGCAGCGCCGCAGGTGCAGCAGGCTCCCGCAGCTCCGGCCGCCGTCGCCGAGAGCCGTCTCGCCGACCTGACCGCGCGTCTGCGTGCGGACAACCAGCGCCTGGCCGAACGTGCCCAGAAGCTGGATGCGCAGGCCCCGGTGTCTGGATTCGCGCCGGCCGCTACCGCGCCGGTGGCGCCGCGTCCGAACGTCGAGCGTGCTGCGCTCGCCGCAATCGCGGCTGCCGTTGCCGACGTTCCGCAGGCACCCACGCCGATGCAGACCTATGGCGACGTCACCGTGCGCCCGATCGCGCAGAAGCCGACCTTGTTCCCGGAGCCTGAGCAGGCCCCGGTCGCGATGCAGGAGCCGATGACGCCGGAAACCTTCATCCCGCCGCAGGCCGAGCGTGCGCCGATGCGTGCGCCGCGGATGCCGCGCCTCGAGGAGCTGCCGATGCCGGCCCAGGCCGAGATTCGTCAGGCCCGCGGCGAAGTCGAAGAAGAGACCCCGCAGAAGACCCGCCTGTCGCTGCTCCAGCGCCTCGCCAATGTCGGCCTTGGCCGCCGCGACGAGGAGAGTGAGCCGCCGGTCGCCGCCCGCACCGCTGGTCCGGCGATACCGCCGCTGCCGGAGCGTCGTCCGCAGAAGAGCGTGGCACAGCAGATCGCGGCCACCGAGCCGGTATCGGAGTATGCGCGGCGTCCCGCGCCGCAGGGCCTCGACGTGCATGGCCGTTCCGCGCCTGTTGCGCCGGCGCCACAGGGTGACGACCATCTTGATATCCCGGCCTTCCTGCGGCGTCAGGCGACCTGAGGATTGTTACAATAAGGCAGACGCAAAGAGGCCCCGGCAGCAAGCTCGTCGGGGCCTTTCCATTTTCACCGGGCATGCCCGGATTGCATGGCCAAGCAACTGATTTTAAATCATTAATTATGCATTGGGTGATTCAGTAAAACCGCCGGCAGCAGCCCAAAACCTCGGCGCAATTTGGTTAAGCCTTGGCGCGAATACGGCAGGTTTGGGGTAACAATCGGTAAAAAAGCGTGAGTTGGCGCTGTTTGAGGCAGTGACTATGGTTTGCCGTGACTTGGGGATACGGATTCGGACGGCGGCCTTGGCCAGTCTGTCAGGTTTGTATAAGTCGCAGTGGTCGTAGTGGGGCGGTTCCTGATGAAATTTAGCCGGCAAACAACGCTTCGTGCGCAAGCCACCGTGGTTGGCGTCGGCGTTCATTCCGGTCTTCCCGTCACCCTCACGCTTGGACCTGCGCCTGTTGACGCAGGTTTTGTTTTTGTCCGTACCGGCCTTGAGGGAAGTGACCGCGAAGTTCAGGCGACCGCCGAGCAGGTGATCGCGACCGATCTCGCCACCGTCCTCGGCGATCGCGACGGTCCGCTGGTCTCCACCGCCGAGCACGTGCTTGCTGCGCTGCGGGGTATGGGCGTTGACAACGCAGCTATCGAGATCGACGGGCCGGAAGTGCCGATCATGGACGGCAGCGCCGCGGCCTTCATTGCGGCGATCGAGCAGGCCGGCATCGTCACCCAGCCGGCGCAGCGCCGCTTCATTCAGGTTTTGAAGCCGATCTCGGTCAAGATCGGCGACTCCTTCGGCGAGATCCGGCCCCACGCCAACGGGTTCCGCGCCGAGGTCGAGATCGATTTCGCCAACCCCGTCATCGGCCGGCAGAGCTACGCCTTCGACCTCAACCCGGAACGTTTCCGCCGCGAAGTCGGCCGCGCCCGGACGTTCGGCCTGATGTGCGACGTCGCCCGGCTCTGGGGCGCGGGCTACGCGCTCGGCGCCTCCTTCGACAACACCGTCGTGTTCGACGATGAGCGGCTGCTCAACACCGAGGGCCTGCGCTACGCCGACGAATGCGTCCGCCACAAGGTGCTGGACGTGATCGGCGACCTCGCGCTGGCCGGCCTGCCGCTGCTTGGCGCCTACCGCTCGGTGCGCGGCGGCCACAAGCTCAACCACGCCGTTCTGACCGCGCTGCTTGCCGATCGTACCGCCTGGCGGGTGGTCGAGGGCGAGGCGGTCCGCCGCACCACGCGTCCCGTGGCCGAAACCGGTCGCGGTATCGTCGGCGGCCGGATTGCCGCGGCCTACGGGCCGGACGTGTCCTGAAGACACCTGTGGCCGCGGGCGTCTGGCGGCGGCTGTCCCCGGGAAACTCCTGGTAACCATGATCGACTAGCATTGCGGCACGTTCGCCTTAATCCGGGCGAAATGCCTGCCCATACGGTTGGTTAACGATCGTTTTTCGGATACATCGGCGTGGTCGCATGGCAGGCACCACGGCATCATTTCGCGCCCATGACGGGGTTCGTGGGCTGGCGGGCACCGCATCACAGGGCGTCAGGGCTTAAAACTCATGTCGGCACAGCGTATGACGCGCGGATATCTTTCGATCTCGCCTCGCGCGCGCGGGGGGCTTCAGGCCGTCACCTTCATCATGCTCGCGCTGCCGCTGGCCGGCTGCGGCACCGGCGCGCTCTGGGACAAGTTCACCGCCAAGGACGACACCTTCGTCGAGGAGCCCGCCGACAAGATCTACAATGAGGGCCTGTACCTCATGAACGAGAAGAAGGACATGAAGGCGGCGAACAAGAAGTTCGAAGAGGTCGACCGCCAGCATCCTTATTCCGACTGGGCCCGCAAATCGTTGCTGATGTCCGCCTATGCGTCCTACCAGGGCGGCGACTATGACGGCTGCATCGGCGCCGCCACCCGCTATGTCACGCTGCATCCCGGCAGCCCGGACGCGGCCTATGCGCAATACCTGATTGCCGCCTCGCATTACGACCAGATCCCGGACATCAGCCGCGACCAGAGCCGCACCGAGAAGGCGATCGCCTCGCTGGAAGAGGTGATCCGCAAATATCCGACGTCCGAATACGCGACCTCGGCCAAGGCCAAGATCGAGGGCGCGCGCGACCAGCTCGCCGGAAAGGAAATGAACGTCGGCCGCTATTACATGCAGAAGCGCGACTACACGGCGGCGATCAACCGCTACAAGGCCGTGGTCACGCAGTACCAGACCACGCGCCATGTCGAGGAGGCGCTCTACCGGCTGACCGAAGCCTATATGGCGATCGGCATCGTCGGCGAGGCGCAGACCGCGGCCGCTGTGCTTGGCCACAATTTTCCTGACAGCCGTTGGTACAAGGACGCCTATAATCTTGTAAAATCGGGTGGTCTCGAGCCGAGCGAGAATCAGGGGTCCTGGATCAGCAAGACCTTCAAGAAAATGGGCCTCGGCTAGGAAATTTGGTTCCATGCTAGCGCGTCTGTCGATCCGTGACATCGTCCTGATCGAACGGCTCGATATCGAATTCGCGACGGGCCTCGCGGTTTTGACCGGCGAGACCGGTGCGGGCAAATCCATCCTCCTCGATGCCTTTGCGCTGGCGCTCGGCGGCCGCGGCGACGCCGGCCTCGTGCGCCACGGCGCGGAGCAGGGGCAGGTCACGGCCGTCTTCGATATCCCCAAAAATCACCCCGCGGCGGCGATCCTCGCCGAGAACGGTCTCGACGACACCGGCGAGATGATTCTCCGCCGCGTCCAGCTCGCCGACGGCCGCACCCGCGCCTTCATCAACGACCAGTCGATCAGCGTGCAGACGCTGAAAGCGGTCGGCGCCGCTCTGGTCGAGATTCACGGCCAGCATGACGAGCGCGCGCTGGTCGATGCCGCCACGCACCGCCGCCTGCTCGATGCCTTTTCCGGCCTCGAGAAGGACGTTGCAGTCGTTGAGTCGCTTTGGGATGCGCGCCGCACCGCCAACACCGAGCTGGAGGAGCATCGCGCCGGCATGGAGCGGGCCGCGCGCGAGGCCGACTACCTGCGCCACGCCTCCGACGAGCTGAAGCAGCTCGCCCCCAAGGACGGCGAGGAGACCTCGCTGGCGTCCCGCCGGACCACGATGATGCAGGGCGAGAAGATCGCCTCCGACCTGCGCGAGGCGCAGGAGGCGGTGGGCGGCAACCACTCTCCGGTCGCGGCGCTGTCGGCCGCGGTGCGCCGGCTGGAGCGCCGCGGCGTCAATTCGCCGGCGCTGGTCGAGCCCGCAGTCAAGGCGATCGACGCCGCGATCAACGCGCTGGAGGAAGCCGACCAGCATCTTCAGGCCGCGCTCGCCGCAACCGATTTCGATCCGGCCGAGCTCGAACGCATCGAGGAGCGGCTGTTCGCCCTGCGCGCCGCCTCTCGCAAATATTCTACGCCGGTCGACGGGCTCGCCGCGCTCGCCGCCAAATACGCCGCCGACGTCGTGCTGATCGATGCCGGTGCCTCGCGCCTGAAGAAGCTGGAGCAGGCTGCGATCGAGGCAGATAGCCGCTATGCCGCTGCCGCCAAGAAACTGTCGATGGCGCGGCAGAAATCGGCCGAGAAGCTCAACAAGGCCGTCAATGCCGAGCTCGCCCCGCTCAAGCTCGAGCGCGCGAAATTCATGACCCAGGTCGAGACCGACGAGGCCGCGCCGGGGCCGCAAGGTTTTGATCGCGTCGAGTTCTGGGTGCAGACCAATCCGGGCACCAAGCCGGGCCCGCTGATGAAGGTCGCCTCCGGCGGCGAGCTGTCGCGCTTTCTCCTGGCGCTCAAGGTCGTGCTGTCCGACCGCGGCTCGGCGCCGACGCTCGTGTTCGACGAAATCGACACCGGTGTCGGCGGTGCGGTCGCGGACGCCATCGGCGGGCGCCTGGCGCGGCTTGCCGGCAAGGTCCAGGTGATGGCCGTGACCCACGCCCCGCAGGTCGCCGCGCGGGCCGACCAGCATCTGCTCATCTCCAAGGACGCCCTCGACAAGGGCAAGCGCGTCGCCACCCGCGTCAACGCGCTGGCCGCCGACCACCGCCGCGAGGAGATCGCCCGCATGCTCGCCGGCGCCGAGATCACCGCCGAGGCGAGGGCGGCCGCGGACCGGCTGCTCAAGGCGGCGACGGCTTAGTTACACACTGTCATTCCGGGGCGATGCGAAGCATCGAACCCGGAATCTCGAGATTCCGGGTTCGGCTCTTCGCCGCCCCGGAATGACGGGCTTAGCTGCAAATCGATTCGTACAGATCATCCCAAGTCGGGTTCGTTTTCTCGATCAACTAAAGCTTCCAGGCTCGCTTCCACTTCTTCAACTCCTTCTCACGCGATATCGCTGAAATCGGATCATCATAAATCTCGAACCAGACCAGCCGAGTAATATTGTATTTCGTTGTGAATCCGGGAACAGCCTTGATTCGATGCTCGTAGGTGCGGCGTACGAGGTCGTTGGTGATGCCGACATAGATTGCTCCATCGCGGCGGCTTGCTAGGATATAGACGTAATACGCCATGAGCCCCTCCCCACCGTCATTCCGGGGTGCACGAAGTGCGAACCCGGAATCTCGAGGTTCCGGGTCTGGTCCTTCGGACCATCCCGGAACGACGAGCTAGAACCTTAAGTATGATGGCAAGAGCAGCAAAATCCAAACCGCTCCGTGACGTCGCCGAGCTCACCAAGGCGCAGGCCAAGGTCGAGCTCATGCGGCTGGCGCTCGAGCTCGAAGAGCATGACAAGCGCTACTATCAGGATGACGCGCCCACCGTCACCGACGCCGAATACGACGCGCTGCGCCAGCGCTTCAATGCGATCGAAAAACGCTTTCCGGAATTCGTCAGCGCGGAATCGCCCTCGCAGAAGGTCGGCGCGGCGCCGTCAGGCCGCTTCAGGAAGGTCCGGCATGCCGTCCCCATGCTGTCGCTCGACAACGCCTTTGCCGAAGAGGACGTGCGCGACTTCGTCGGCCGCATCGTGCGCTTCCTGAAGCTCGACGACGACAAGATCGACTTCTCCGCCGAGCCGAAGATCGACGGTCTCTCGATGTCGCTGCGCTATGAGGGCGGCGAGCTCGTCACCGCCGCGACGCGCGGTGACGGTGCGGAGGGCGAGGATGTCACCGCCAACATTCGCACCCTCGAAGACGTGCCGCAGAAGCTGAAGGGCCGCAATGTCCCCGACATCTGCGAGGTGCGCGGCGAGGTCTACATGACCAAGAAGGCGTTCCTCGCGCTCAACGAGCGGCAGAAGGCCGCCGGCGAGACGATCTTCGCCAATCCGCGCAACTCGGCGGCCGGCTCGCTCCGCCAGAAGGATCCGACCATCACCGCCTCGCGCCCCCTCGGCTTCTTCGCCTATGCCTGGGGCGAGATGAGCGCGATGCCGGAGGAGACGCAGACCGGCATGATCCACTGGTTCGAGCGCTGCGGCTTCAAGACCAATCCGCTGACCAGGCTGTGCCACTCGGTCGAGGAGCTGATCGCGTTCCACCAGAGGATCGAGGAAGAGCGCGCCGAGCTCGACTACGACATCGACGGCGTCGTCTACAAGGTCGACCGCATCGACTGGCAGGAACGGCTCGGCTTCGTCTCGCGCACGCCGCGCTGGGGCATCGCGCACAAATTCCCCGCCGAGCAGGCCATGACGGTCCTGCGTGACATCGAGATCCAGGTCGGCCGCACCGGCTCGTTCACGCCGGTCGGCAAGCTCGAGCCGGTCGGCGTCGGCGGCGTGATCGTGCAGAACGTCACGTTGCACAATGAGGACTACATCAAGGGCATCGGCAACAAGGGCGAGGTGCTGCGCGAGGGGCGCGACATCAGGATCGGCGACACCGTCGTGATCCAGCGCGCCGGCGACGTCATCCCGCAGGTGGTCGACGTCGTCCTCGACAAGCGGCCGAAGACTGCCAGGGAATTCCACTTCCCCAAGACGTGCCCGTGCCCGTTGCACACCGACGTCACGCGCGAGGAGACGGCCGCGGGCGAAGAGGGCTCGCGCGCCCGCTGCACCGGCGAGTTCGCCTGCCCCTATCAGAAGATCGAGCACCTCAAGCTGTTCGTGTCGCGGCGGGCCTTCGACATCGACGGCCTCGGCGAGAAGCAGCTCCAGTATTTCTTCGACGAAGGTTTTGTGAAAGAGCCCGCCGACATCTTCACGCTGGAGAAGCGCAACGCGAAACTCAAGCTCGAGGAGATCGAGGGTTACGGCGCCACCTCCGTGCGCAACCTCTTCGCCGCCATCGAGAGCCGGCGCAGAATCGCGCTCGAGCGCTTCGTCTATGCGCTCGGCATGCGCCATGTCGGCGAGACCACCGCGCTGGCGCTGGCGCGCGGCTACGGCTCCTGGGAGGCGTTCCACGACGCCTGCCTCAAGGTCGCCAAGGGCGACGAGGAGGCGATGGCGGACATGGATGCGCTCGACCAGATCGGCGACACCGTGATCAAGAGCATCGCCGATTATTTCGGCGAGAGCCACAACCGCGGCATCGTCGAGCGCCTGACCAAGGAGGTCGAGATCGTCGACGCCGAGAAGCCGAAGAGCAACTCGGCCGTCGCCGGCAAGACCGTGGTGTTCACGGGCTCGCTGGAGAAGATGACGCGGGATGAAGCCAAGGCCACCGCTGAGCGGCTCGGCGCCAAGGTGTCGGGCTCGGTGTCGAAGAAGACCGATCTCGTCGTCGCCGGCCCGGGCGCCGGCTCGAAGCTCGCCGAGGCCAACAAGCACGGCGTCAAGGTGCTGACCGAAGACGAGTGGCTGAAGCTGATCGGGGAGTGATCTTGATTCCGTCATTCCGGGGCGATGCGAAGCATCGAACCCGGAATCTCGAGATTCCGGGTTCGCCTCTTTGAGGCGCCCCGGAATGACGGAGAAAACCCCTCACATCATCCCGCTCTCTTCCTCTTCCGCCTGTTCGATCAATTCCTCGCTCACCACGACCTCGCGGCGGGGGACGACGAAGATCATCATGCAGGCGCAGAGCAGCGAGATCGCGAGCACGGCGGAGGTCAGCGGCAGTGTCGTTGAGGAGTGGCCGCCGAGATAGGCGCCGAATTGCGACATCAGCGCGCCGATGCCCTGCTGGAGGAAGCCCATCGCGCCGGACGCGGTGCCCGCCGCTTCGGGGCGGATGCTGATCGCACCGGCGGCGGAATTCGCCATCACGAAGGCATTGCCGGCCATCACGATCATCTGCGTGCCGAACAGCCAGGCGGGCGCTTCATTCCAGCCGGCGAAACTCCAGAACAGGTTCAAAAGGCTGCCGCCGAGCTGAAGACCGAGCCCGAACCAGATCAGCTTTTCCAGCGAATGGCGCGGCGCAAAGCGCACGCAGAGCAGATTGCCGACGAGATACGCAAAGCCTGACGTAGCAAACCACGCGCCGTATTCGGCGCTGCTGCGGCCCATCTGCGTCACCACGATGTAGGGGCCGCCGCCGGCGAAGGTGAAGATGATCTGCGAGGCCAGCACCTGGCACATCACGTAGCCGACGAAGGCGCGGTTCCTGATCAGGGTGCCGATGTCGGCGCGAAAGCCGCTGCCGGCGGCACGGCTGCGACGCGTTTCCGGCAGCGCCACGGCGATGCCGACGGCGACCACAACTGCGCCGATCGTGATGGCGTAGAAGATCGCGCGCCAGCCGAACGCGGTCTCGATCAGGCCGCCGGTGAGCGGCGAGAGCATCTGTCCGATCATCAGGGCCGCGACGACGAGGCTGATCATGGAGGCGACGCGCTGGCGCTCGTAGATGTCGCGGATGATGGCGCGGCTCACCACCATGCCGGTGGCGCCGCCCAGCGCCTGGAAGAAGCGTGCGGCGATCAGTTGCGGCAGGTTCTGCGCGAAGATGCAGGCAACGCTCGCCGCCACCATCAGCGCGAGCCCTGCGAGCAGCACCGGGCGCCGCCCGAACTTGTCCGACAGCGGCCCCATGATCAGCTGCGAGCAGGCGATGCCGACCATGAAGAGCGACACCGTCATCTGCGCGATCGAGATGTCGCTGCCGAAGTTCGTCGCCAGCACCGGCAGCGCCGGAACCAGCATGTAGAGCGAGATCGGCGCAATGCCGGTCATGACGACGAGCAGCAGCAACACCACGCGCGAGGTCGCGATGGTCTTCATTGCCGCTTCCGGCGGCCTGCTGATCATGCCGTGCATGCGTGTCCGTCTCTGACAGTTCGAATCGGACTGTAGCGTGCTCGCACAAGACGGATATCGGCGTTTCGGAATGCGGCTATTCGGATTTTGGGACGGTTATAATAACAGCGCGATGGAGACCGACTGGGCGCACGTCTCGTTCCACAAATGCGGTGTCATTCCCCGCGAAGGCGGGGAATCCAGTATTCCAGGGACGGAAGTGGGATACGGAGACGCTGCGGCGTACTGGATGCCCCGCCGGAGCCTGTCATCGGGCTCGCCGAAGGCGAGACCCGGTGGCGGGGCATGACGGCTGTGGGGGAGGGAACAGCCTTGCACAAATCGCGTAGTGCTATGCGCTGCACTCTGAATGACGACCTTACGCCTTCAGCTCCGCCGTCGCCTGATCGAGCCACGCCTTCGTTGCCTCGTCCAGCGCCGGCCCTACCTCGGCCCGCACACGCGCGTGGTAGGCATTGAGCCAGTCGAGCTCGTCTTTGGTCAGCATGGCGACATCGATCAGCCGGCGGTCGATCGGTGCCAGGGTCAGCGTCTCGAACGCGTTCATCGGCTTCTCGGCGCCCTTGATGTCGGCGGCGACGACCAGCTCGAGGTTCTCGATGCGGATGCCGAAACCGTCGGTCTTGTAGTAGCCGGGCTCGTTGGAGAGGATCATGCCGCGCTTCAGCGGCGTGGTGCCGAGCTTCGAGATCCGCGCCGGCCCTTCGTGAACACTGAGATAGCTGCCGACGCCATGGCCGGTGCCGTGCTCGAAATCGACGCCGGCGGCCCAGAGATATTGCCGTGCCAGCGTGTCGAGCTGAGCGCCATTGGTGCCGTCGGGGAAGATCGCGCGCGCGATCGCGATGTGGCCGCGCAGCACGCGGGTGAAGCGGTCGCGCATCTCGCCCGTGGGCTCGCCGATCGCCATGGTGCGCGTCACGTCGGTGGTGCCGTCTTCATATTGCGCGCCGGAATCGATCAGCAGCAGGTCGCCGGGCGCGATGCGCCGGTTGCTCTTGCGGGTGACGCGGTAATGCACGATGGCGCCGTTCGGGCCGGTGCCCGATATTGTCGGGAACGACACGTCCTTCAGCGCGCCGGTGTCGCGGCGGAATGTCTCCAGCGCCTCCACCGCGTCGATCTCGGTGAGCTTGCCGCTGGGCGCCTCGCGATCGATGAAGGCGAGGAAACGCGCCAGCGCCACGGCATCGCGGCGATGCGCCGTCTGCGTGCCCTTGATCTCGGTCGCGTTCTTGACCGCCTTGAGCAGCGCAATCGGATCGCTGCCGCGCACCGGCTTGCCGCCGGCGCCGGCGATCAGCCGGCTCAGCGCGTCGGCCGCGGTGGCATTGTCGAGCGCGATCGCGGCGCCGCTCTTGGCCAGCGCCATCAGCGTCGGCGCCATCGCATCGGGCTCGCGCACGTCGGCCGATTGCTCGAGATGGTCGCGCGTCAGGTTGGAGAGCTTGCGGTGGTCGATGAAGATGGTCGGCCGGCCGTCCTTCGGCACCAGCGCGTAGGACAGCGGCAGCGGGGTATGCGCGACGTCGGCGCCGCGGATGTTGAAAGTCCAGGCCACCGCATGACTGTCCGACAGCACCAGCGCATCGGCGCCGAGCTTGGTGATCTCGCTTTTGATCTGCGCCAGCTTCTCGGCCTCGCCGATGCCGGCATGTTGCACTCCGTGCACGGCGACGGGAGCAAGCGGCGGCTGCGGCCGGTCGTGCCAGACCGCGTCCACCGGGTTGCTGTCGACCGCCACCAGCTCGGCGCCGGCCTTGGTGCAGGCGGCGGCGAGGCGCTCGGCTGCCGCAAAAGTGTGCAACCATGGGTCAAATCCGAGGCGGTCGCCGGCTTTCAGATGCGCCGACACCCAGCTCTCCGGCGGCGGGTCGATCAGCGATTCCACCGCCCAGGCCTTTGCGTCGACCTGCTTGGCCGCCTGGATCGTGTAGCGGCCGTCCACGAACAATGCGGCTTCGCGGGTCAGCACCACCGCCAGTCCCGCCGATCCGGTGAAGCCGGTCAGCCAGGCGAGCCGCTCTTCCGAGGGCGCCACATATTCATTCTGCTGCTGGTCGGCGCGCGGAATGACGAAGCCGGTCAGCTTGCGGCGGGCGAGTTCTTCGCGGAGCGCCGCAAGGCGCGCCGTCAATGCGACGCCGGCCTCGGGCTCTTCGAATGTCTGGAAGTGTGCTTCGAACATGGTGGACCACTTTAGGATTATGGGGATCGCTCCGCAATGTGGACGCATTCGCGGCGCATCTGGCATGGACTGTGCTTGAAAAAGTTCCGCTTGAGTCGAGTGGAGTAAAGGGATGCGGCCTTTGAGCTCCGTCCGGATAACAGGGAAATTCGAGCAAGTGTTTCTACTCAACGGCGAGGGGACACACGATGCCAGCGTTCACGTTTGAGAAGATTTCGCCGCCGGCCCGCCGGGCCCCGGCCGCAACCACACCGAAGAAGCCGCGCGGTCTCATCAGCCAGATGATCGACCGTTTCGCCGAGCGCCGCGCCCGGCGCACGCTGCAGGGCGAGCGCGCGATGCGCCGGGACGAGAAGCCGGCGGAGTAGGCGGTGTTTGTTCACCTCGCCCCGCTTGCGGGGAGAGGTCGGATTGCGAAGCAATCCGGGTGAGGGGGACTCTCCGCGAGTCCAGTTCTCACCGCCCCCGTGGAGACTCCCCCTCACCCCAACCCTCTCAGCGCGAGCGAAGCTCGTCGCGGCCCCGCATCCGCCTTCGCCACAGCTTCGGCGGACAAGAGCGGGGCGAGGGAGCACACCGCCGTCGCGGATGCTTGATCAGCTTACCCTACCTTCCGCAGCAGCAGGCTGCTCCACCCCTCGATCCGCAAATGCCGCAGCGGCACGAGGCCGCGTGCGCGATAGGCGGCGATCACGGCGGGGGCCTGGTGCGTCAGCAGGCCGGAGAGGATGACGCGCGCGCCGGGCGCCAGGTGCCGCGCCATCGGGCTCGCCAGGTGCCGCAGCGGATTGGCAAGGATGTTGGCCAGCACCAGGTCGAACGGGCCCGCCCGGGCAAAATCCGGCGCGGCGAAGCCGGTGGCGCGGATCACCCGCACATGGTGACCGACTTCGTTCAGCCGGCCGTTCTCGGCCGCCACCCGCACGGAGGGCGGGTCGATGTCGGAGGCAAGCACGGCGCGATGCAGTGCCTTCGCCGCCGCGATGGCCAGCACGCCGGTTCCGGTGCCGAGGTCGAGCACGTTGCTCGGGCGGGAACTCTTCAGGACATGGTCAAGCAGGAGTAAACAGCCGCGCGTGGTGCCGTGATGGCCGGTGCCGAAGGCGAGCGCCGCCTCGATCTCGATCTTGAGCTTGTTCGGCGCGACGCGGTCGCGGTCATGGCTGCCGTGCACGACGAAGCGTCCGGCCGGCACCGGGACGAGGTCTTCCAGGCTGGCCTTGACCCAGTCCTTGGCTTCGACGGTGTCGAAGGCAAGCGTGTCGGCGATCTCATTTCCTGCCGAATTTACAACGAGTTCGCGCAGCCAAGCCTGGTCCGGCGCATCCGCAAAATGCAGCGTGACGTCCCATTGTCCGTCCGGCCGTTCGAAGGCGGCGACCGCGGCATCGCCTTCGAAAAACACCTCGGTGAGCACGTCGACGACGCGCCGGGCCGCGGCCTCGCTGCCGATCGAAAAGCTGGCGCGATGGGTGGGGGAAGGCTGCATGCTAGGGTTCCGTCAGGTTCAATTTTTGGAACTTTTGTTCCCAATTTTCCGCATAACTTGCGGTTCCGGGATTAACCCGTCCGAAGGTTGCGCTCCGTAGATTTTCGGATGTTGGGGCGAACCAACGCAGCTTGAAATAGAAATGGAGGCGAGTCTTGACGCGCATGATTTTGAAGTTCTGGTCCAATGAATCCGGTGCGACCGCAATCGAGTACGGCCTTATCGCGGCCGGTATCGCGCTGGCGATCATCACCGTGGTGAACGGCCTGGGCACCACGATGAACGAAAAGTTCACTTCGATTAGCACCTCCTTGAAGTAATTTCCGCCTCCCATTTCCCAGCGGGGGCACCTTTCTTCGTAGGCAATGTCTGACTAGCGCCCGCTCGGGAATTGCTCCTAGCGGGCGAAGTCATTTTCCCGCGTGCGATTCCCGGCCGGTATCCACGGGTTGTCCGCCATTTGCCAGAGCGTTATCCACCGGCTCGTCCCGTCGTTGGCCAGCGGTTTTCCACCGCCTTTCCCCAGACTTGTGCCGATGGTCCGGTGCCGCCATCCTCTTCCCGGGCACACACCTCTCGACAGCCTGTCCACAGCCCATCCACAGACCTATCCACGGCTTCCGAACAGCGACCGGTGATCCCGCAGGATCGCTTGTGCCGCGTTGTGGCCGGGGGCGCCGGTGACGCCGCCGCCGGGATGGGCGCCGGAGCCGCAGTGATAGAGGCCTTTCAGGGGGCCGCGATAATCGGCATGGCCCAGCATCGGCCGTGCCGAGAACAGCTGGTTCAGCGTCAGCGCGCCGTGGAAGATGTCGCCGCCGAGGAGGCCGAACTGCCGTTCGAGATCCAGCGGCGAGAGAATCTGGCGGCCGAGCACGCTTGACGCAAAACCCGGCGCGTAGCTGTCCACCGTCGCGATCATGAGATCGGCGACCTCGTCGCGATGGTCGTCCCAGGATCTGCCGTCGGGAAGCTCCGGCGCGACGTGCTGGCAGAACAGGCTCGCGACATGCTTGCCTTCGGGCGCAAGCGTGTCGTCGAGCGTGGAGGGGATCAGCATCTCGACCACGGGTTCGCGGCTCCAGCCGTGCGCGCGCGCATCGAGAAAGGCCCGGTCCATGTAGCCGAGGCTCGGCGCCAGGATGATGCCCGAGGTGAGGTGATCGCCGTCATCCGGCAGCGCCGTGAAGGAGGGCAGGCGGTCCAGCGCCACGTTCATGCGGAAGGTGCCGGAGCCGTTCTTCCAGTGCCGGATGCGGGCGAGGAAGTCCTTCGGCAGGGCGTCGGCCGCGATCAGCCGCGTATAGAGCAGCTTTGGATTGACGTTGGCCGCGACGTATTTCGCCCGGATCGTCGCGCCGTTGTCCAGCACGACGCCGACGGCGCGGTCGCGTTCGACGATCACCTCGCGCACGCCGGCGTCCGTGTCGATCGCGACGCCCCGGCCCTGCGCGGCGCGCGCCATCGCCTGGGTGATCGCGCCCATGCCGCCGATGGCGTGGCCCCAGACGCCCTTCTTGCCGTTCACCTCGCCGAAGGCGTGATGCAGCATCACATAGGCCGAGCCGGCGGCGTAGGGGCTCGCATAATTGCCGACGATGGCATCGAAGCCGAACAGCGCCTTGACCAGATCGTGCTCGAAGCGCTCGTCAAGCATCTCGCCGGCCGAGCGGGTGAAGAGATCGAGCAGGCTGCGGCTTTGCTCCAGCGTGAGGCCGCGCAGGATGTTGGCGCTCTGCAATGCGTTCACGGCCTCGCGGATCGCGTTGGTGCCAAAACCGTCGAGCAGGTTCGGCGGCGCGCGCAGCACGAACTGCCGCAGCACGTCGGCGATGTCTTCCAGCTCGCGCGAGAAGCCGTCGAGTGCGTCCGCATCATGCGCGCTCAGCCGCGCGACTGACGCTTTTGTCCGTCCCTCGCCGGTGAGCAGATAGCTGCCGTCCGGCGCTGGCAGAAAATTCTGCGCCCGCCGTTCGACGATACGCAGGCCCTGCTCGGCAAGCCCGAGGTCGCGGATCACCTGCGGATTGAGCAGGCTCACGGTGTAGGCTGCGACAGAATTGCGGAAACCCGGATGAAACTCCTCCGTGACCGCCGCCCCGCCGACCACCTTGCGACGCTCGACCACGCGCACGCGCAGCCCCGCCATCGCGAGATAGGCCGCGCAGGTGAGGCCGTTATGGCCAGCGCCGATGATGACGACGTCGGTTTCGGTCATGGGAGCTTCTGAATGTTCCACAGTCATTCCGGGGCGATGCGACGGGACCGCGTAGCGCGGCCCGTCGCATCGAACCCGGAATCTCGAGATTCCCCGGTGCGCAACTGCGCACCCGTGGTCTGGTCCTTCGGACCATCCCGGAATGACATCTCTATATCAAGCATTCCTCGCTGCAACATCACGAGCCCCTTTATTGCCCGTTCAGGCGCCTTGTGCTCCATTGCGCCCCGTCCGGCGCCCGCCGGAGGAACTATCCGACGCGTCTTCTCGCGCGAACCGGTGCCCACTTCGCCGGAAAACGCTTTTGCCGGAGCTTTCATGGATTCGATCGTGCAACCCGCCGCCACGGAGCAGCCGTCGTCGTCGCGCAACCGGCTGCTGCTGGCGGTCTACACCGCGGCGATCTTCGTCAGCGCGCTGCTGCTGTTCTCGGTGCAGCCGCTGTTCACGAAGATGGTGCTGCCGCGTCTGGGCGGCTCGCCGGCGGTGTGGTCGGTCGCCATGGTGTTCTTCCAGTCGCTGCTGCTGGCGGGCTACGCCTATGCGCATCTGTTGATGCAGGTCCGGAACCGGATCGTTCCGGTGGTGGTGCATCTGGTGTTGCTGGCGCTGGCCTTCGCCACGCTGCCGCTCGGCATCGCCACCGCCTATGGCGAGCCGCCCGCGTCGGGCTATGCGGTCTGGCTGCTCGGCCTGTTCGTGGTCTCGATCGGACTGCCGTTCTTCGCGCTCGCCGCCAACAATCCGCTGCTGCAAGCCTGGTTCGTCCGCACCGGCCATCCCGCCGGACACGATCCCTATTTCCTCTATGCCTCCTCCAACATCGGCAGCTTCCTGGCGCTGTTGTCCTATCCGTTCCTGCTGGAGCCGATGTTCACGCTGCACACGCAGAACCGGTTCTGGACCGGCGGCTATGGCCTCCTGATTCTCCTGATCGCCGCCTGTGGCGTGCTGCTGCTGCGCTCGCCAAAACTGGCGGTGGTCGATGCGCGGACCGAGGAGATCAATGCGCCGGCCCCCGGCCTCGTGACGCGGCTGCGCTGGATCTTCCTCGCCGCGGTGCCGTCGGGACTGCTCATCGCCGTCACCGCGCACATCTCCACCGACGTCGCGGCGGCGCCGCTTCTGTGGGTGCTGCCGCTGTCGCTGTACTTGCTCACCTGGGTGGTGGTGTTCCAGTCGCGGCCGCTGCTGCCGCATAAATGGATGCTGATGCTCCAGCCGGTGGCGATCGCGGGCGTGGTCTTCCTGCTGGCCTTCGGGGGCGAACAGAATCTGCTGCTGACGCTCGGCGGTCATCAATTGTGCTTCTTCGTCATCGCCATGGCCTGTCACGGCGAATTGGCGCGGACCAGGCCGGCCGCCAAATATCTCACCGGCTTCTACGTCGCGCTGTCGTTCGGCGGCATGGTCGGCGGCCTCTTTGCTGGCCTCGTTGCTCCATTCACCTTCTCGTGGATCGCCGAATATCCGATCCTGATCGCGCTCGCGGCGCTGTGCCGCCCGTCCGCCAACGAGCGTCTTGCCGGCATCGTCAAATGGTACTGGCTGGCGCTCGCCGCGCTCGCGGTGGCGCTCGTTGCGCCGTCCTACACCACAGGCAGCCTTTCGACCTGGTTCGAGGACCACCGCGTCTGGGTCGCCGGCTCCGTCGGCGTGCTCGCCGCGCTGCTGGCATTGGCGCTCAATGCCGGCCGCTGGAAGATCTTTGCCACGGTTGCGCTCGCGCTGGCGTTGATCCGTGTCTATCCGGCGGATGAGGGCCGCGTCACCACCGTGCGCAGCTTCTTCGGCGTCCACAAGATCGTGGAGACGCCCGGCGGCTATTTCCACGTGCTGATGCACGGCACCACGATCCACGGCGCCGAGCGCTTCCGCAACAATGACGGCACGCCGGTCACCGGGCGGCCCGAGGCGATCACCTATTATCACAAGGACGGCGGCATCGGTCAGGCCATCACCGCGCTCCGCGAGCGCAAGGGCGCGCCGCTGAAGGTCGCCGCGATCGGCGTCGGATCGGGCACGCTCGCCTGTGCCGCCGAGCCAGGGGAGAGCTGGAAATTCTTCGAGATCGACCAGTCGATGGTCGATGCGGCGCGCGACCCGAAGAATTTCCGCTACATCTCGAGCTGTCTGCCGGACCTGAAGCCGGTGATCGGGGACGCACGCCTGACCTTCGCGAAGGAGCCGGACGGCGCCTATGACTTGATCATCGTCGATGCCTATTCGTCGGATGCGATCCCGATCCATCTTGCGACCGAGGAGGCGATGAAGATCTACAAGGACAAGCTCGCTCCGCACGGCGCCGTGGTGATGCACGTGTCCAACCGGCATCTCGATCTCGAAACCGTCGTGGTCGGCATCGCCGATGCCAACGATCTCAAGAGCTGGGTCTTCAACGAGGATTCCGGGCGGGATGCCGACTACATCTTCTCGACCGACGTCGTCATCTCCGCGCGCGAGGAGGCCGACGTCGGCAAGATCGCCTCGTCCAAGGTCTGGGAGCAGACCGAAGCCGACGACAGGGTGCGGGTCTGGACCGACGATTATTCCAACATTCTGGGCGCGCTGTACCGGCGCTTGAGGGATGGGGAGTAGGTTTTTGCGATGTCTCGTGCCCCGGACGCAGCGCAGCGCTTCTTCAGCGGTGCGCTGCAGAGCCGGGGCCCATCATTCCGGGTCCCGGCTCTGCAGAGCAGCGTTGCACGCTGCGCTGCGTCCGGGACACGAGACCGCTCAAGGCGCCACCGGCGTTCCCGCCGGCAGCGCAAGTCCCTTCTCGCCCGCAACCTGCCGCAACAGGTCGGGCCTATCCGAGATGATTCCGTCGACGCCGATCTCGATCATGCGCGTCATGTCCTCGGGCTTGTTGACCGTCCAGACCACGACGCGCAGCCCGAGCCCGTGAGCCTCCGAGACGAGGGCCGCAGTCACATCGCCGAAATAGGGCGACCAGATCGCGCCGCCCGCAGCCTTGATGGTTCGCGGCAGCGAGCCGCCGTGATCGGCGGGGCTGAAACCCACGGTCCAGTTGGTGGCCTTGTCCAGCACCACGGTCTGTCCTGAACCGCGCTGGAGCGTCAGGTACACGGTCGGAATGGTCGGTGCCTGCTGCTGGACGAGCTGCAGGGTCCTCCAGTCGAACGACTGGATCATGACGCGCTCGGAAAACTTCTCGGCCTCGATCAGCCCGAGCAGTTTGGTGACAAAACCTTGCGGGTCGAGGGATTCGTCCGGATGGTTCGGATCGATCTTGGTCTCGATGTTGAAGCGCACGCGATCGTTGCCGGATTTGCGCACCAGCGCGAACAGCTGCCTCAAGGTGGGAATGCGTGTCCCCGGGACGGCGCGCTGCTCGGGGAATTGCTTGGCGTAGGCACTGTCCGGACGGAGCTGGCCGACGTCATAGCTCCCGACCTCTTCGAGCCGCAGTCGTACGAAGGGCGTGCCGGGCGGAGCGACATAGGCGCCGTTCGCATCCCGTGCCAGATCGGGATTGAGCCCGCGTTCATGCGAGATGATGACCGCGCCATCGGCGGTGACGCCGACGTCGAGCTCCAGTGTGTCCACGCCCATCGACAGCGCGTTGGCGAAGGCCGGCAGGGTGTTTTCCGGTAGCAGCGCCCGCCCGCCGCGATGCGCCTCGAGATCCAAGGCCATGGCTTCTCCTGCTGTGAGAACCGAGAGCACGGTCAGGATCGTCGCGGCACGTGACGGCATCACAGTTCGCAGCCCAAGTGAAAGGACCAAGGGAAAGGAAAGCATATGAAATCTTCGCTTGTTTCGTCCAGTCCCGTGGTCGACAGGCGGTTGACGGAGGCCGTGGAAGGCCGAAACTGGCCCTCCAAAAAAAGGATCGGTCCGGGGACGATTCATATGCGGCTCATCTTCATCGCAACGATGGCGGTTCTCATGGTCGGGCAGGCGGCAGCCAAGGATGTGCTTTCGGGCGCGAGCCTCTATGCGGACGTCGCGCGCTACGAATCCTTCGGCCTGCACCGCTTCGGCTCGCCCGGCGACCGCGCGACGGCGGACTGGATTGCCGGCGAGATGAAGCAGGCCGGGTTCGAGGTCAGCTTCCAGCCCGTCGTGCTCGGCCGGCAATATGTCGTCGAGCAGGCCAGCGCCGAGGCGAGCGGCACGAGCATCGAGGCGACGCCATTCTGGTGGCCGCCGGAAGACAAGGCCAGCTTCCATCTGTCCGCGCTGCTTGCGCGCGACGGTGACGTTGCCGGCAAGATCCTCTGGCTGGAGCTGCCATTCGATCGCGGCGCCTATCTCGGCCCCGCCCATCGCGACGCGATCGCGGAAGCGGCGGCGAGGAAGCCGGCGCCATCCTGCTGACGATCGGCAATCCCGCGGACGATCGTTTCGCCTACAACGTCACGCAGGAGGATGCGCCCTGGCCGGTGCCGGTGATGGTGGTCGGTGCCAGGTCGCGCGCGACATTCGAGCGCGCAATCGCCTCGGGCGAACCCGTCACCTTCGACGTCAAAGGGCATTATGAGCGCGATGTCGCCGGCCGCAACGTGATCGCCGAGACCGGCGCCGGCCGCGGGCCGACCATCGTCGTCTCGACGCCGATGACCGGCTGGTACTCTTGCGTCTGCGAGCGTGGCCCCGGCATCGCCAACTTCCTCGCGCTGGCGCGCACCGTCGCTGCCGAAAAATGGCCGGCGCATCTCGTCTTCATCGCCACCGCAGGCCATGAAATCGGTCACGGCGGCATGGAGCTGTTCCTGAAGCACGGCGCGCCGGCGCCGAAGGACACGCTGGCGTGGATCCATTTCGGTTCGTCGAACGCGTGCTATGGCTTTGCGGAAGGCGCCCGCACCGAGCGGCCGGAGGAAGAGCGCTATCTCGTGCTGAGCAAATCCGCCGTTGCGCTGACGGACGAGGCCTTCGCCGGGGTCGCGGCAAAAAACGTCTGGTGACGGAGAAGCAGGCGGTCGGCGAGCTGCGCGACGTGCACGCGGCGGGCTATCCCAATTTCCTCGGCATGGCCGGCCGCCATCGCACGTTCCACACGCCGTCGGACGATCTCGGCGCGACCGGCCCCGAGATCCTCGAGCCGGTCGCCCGCGCTTTCGTCGATGCTGCGCGAAAGATCGTCGAACGCGGCGACGCCGCGTTCAGATAGCGTCAGTTCAGGTAGCGTCAGTTCTGATAGTAGTAGCCGCGCGGCTGGTAGTACTGGCGGGGCTGTGGCTGATAGTAGCCCTGCTGGCCGTAGCCCTGATTGTAATATTGCTGCGGCTGCTGCTGATAGACCTGCGCGTCATAGAGCGGGCGGCTGGCCGGACGCGGCGCCGGATAGCGCGCACCGGTGTCGCTGCCGTCGGCAGGGTAGATGTAATTGTCGTCCTGCGGCATGTAGCGGCGGGCGGGCTGCGCCGGCGGCGTCAGATTCACGGGATCGCCTGATGTGGCGTACTGCTCTTCCGCAGGCTGCGGTGCGCGTGCCACCGCATTGTTGGTGCGGCCGCGCGGATTGCGCGCCAGCGCCACCTGCGCCGAGCCGGTCAGCGTCACCGTGGTGTTGAGCACGCCCTGCTGCTGCACCAGCGCATAGAGCGTCGATGCGTTCTGGCGCGACAGCCGCACGCAGCCATGGGATGCCGGCGTGCCGAGACGGCCGACCGAGTCGGTGCCGTGAATGGCGTGCCCGACCTTGGTGAAAAAGATCGCGTGCGGCATCGGCGCGTCGTCGAATTCCTTGGAGTAGTGGTCCTCTTCCATGCGGAAGGTGCGGAACGCTCCGTTCGGCGTCTCGCGCGAGGGAATGCCCGTCGACACCGGCCAGTGATAGCGCGCGACGCCGTCGACGGCGACGGTCATCTGCTGATTGTCCTTGTCGATGGTGATTTCGACCTTGGCCTGCGCGGTGCCCGCGCTCAAAAGCAGCAGGGAGGTGAAAGTAATGAAAAACGAACGCATCTGAAAACGCATTTGAGTTCTGGCCTCCGGCCTGTTCACGCTAAGCGCCGCGGCTCTCCGTCCCCCGGCGTGCACTATGCCTGCAATCCGGCTTTCGTTCCAGCAGCCGGCCCGGCCATCGTTAACGTGATGCCTGATGTAAGCAAGGCCGCTTTGTGCCGCGCCGCCCGCGGCGATGCTGACATTTTCGCGAGCGGAGATGCGTTCACGACGCCGACAATTCGTCACAAAGGCGCAACCATTTGGCCGCTCCGGGCGTTGAACATGGCCTACCTGACAGGCGGTTTTCGCCGCCGTTGACCTCTTGTATTTCCCTTGGGCTCGAAGATGAACAAAGTCCGTATCGCCGCTGCGCAATTGCCGGCCGGTTTACCAGTCCGCCTGCTTTTCGCAGCCGCTGCCATCCTGCTCGCGCTGTTATCGCTGCCGCAAGCCGGCCATGCCCAGGGCATCGTGCGCGGTGCCCAGGAAGGCGCCCATGAAGGCAACCGCATTGCCGGCCCGGTGGGCGGTGTGGTCGGGGGCGCGGTCGGCGCCGGTGTCGGCGGCGCCGTGGGCGCGGTCGAGGGCGTGCTGGGCATTCCCCACCGTCACTACCGTCACTGCCGCGGGTATTATGACGGCTATCACCGCTTCCATTGCTATCGGTGATTGTCATTCCGGGGCGCGACGAAGTCGCGAGCCCGGAATCCATTCATCCACCAGCTCTGTCGCACAATGGATTCCGGGCTCGTGCTTCGCACGCCCCGGAATGACGACAGGGGTCAATTCTTCAGCCGGTACCCGGTGCGGAAAATCCACCAGATCGCGACCAGGCAGATCACCAGGAACGCCGTCGTCATGCAGATGCTGACGGCCACACTCACATCGGCGATCTCGTAGAAGCTCCAGCGGAAGCCGGAGATCAGATAGACGACCGGGTTGAGCAGCGCCACCGTGCGCCAGGTGGGTGGCAGCATGTCGATGGAATAGAAGCTGCCGCCGAGGAAGGTCAGCGGCGTCACCACCAGCATCGGGATCATCTGCAGCTTCTCGAACCCGTCGGCCCAGATGCCGATGATGAAGCCGAACAGGCTGAACGTCACCGCCGTCAGCACCAGGAAGGCCAGCATCCAGACCGGATGGTGGATATGCAATGGAACGAAGAGCCCGGCGGTGGCCAGGATGATCAGGCCGAGGATGATCGACTTGGTCGCGGCGGCGCCGACATAGCCGAGTACGATCTCGAAATAGGAGATCGGCGCCGACAGGATCTCGTAGATCGTGCCGGTGAATTTCGGGAAGTAGATGCCGAACGAGGCGTTGGCGATGCTCTGCGTCAGCACCGAGAGCATGATCAGGCCCGGCACGATGAAGGTGCCGTAGCTGACGCCCTCGACCTGGCTGATGCGCGAGCCGATCGCGGCGCCGAACACCACGAAATAGAGCGAGGTGGAGACCACCGGCGAGACGATGCTTTGCAGCAGCGTGCGCCAGGTGCGCGCCATTTCGAACAGATAGATGGCGCGGATGGCGCGGTGATTCATGACGTCCTCACGAGGTCGACGAAGATGTCCTCGAGCGACGATTGCGTCGTGTCGAGATCGTTGAAGCGGATGCCGGCGGTGCGGAGGTCGCTCAGCAGGCTGGTGATGCCGGTGCGCTCGCCCTTGGTGTCGTAGTCGTAGACCAGCGTCGCGCCGGAATCGCAGAGGTCGAGCTCGTAATGGCCAAGGCTCTCCGGCAGCGCGGAGATCTTGTTCTGCAAGTGCAGGGTCAGCCGCTTCTTGCCGAGCTTCTGCATCAAGGTCGCCTTGTCCTCGACCAGCACGATCTCGCCCTTGTTGATGACGCCGATGCGATCGGCCATCTCCTCGGCTTCCTCGATGTAGTGCGTGGTGAGGATGATGGTGACGCCGGACTGCTGGAGCGTGCGCACCACCTCCCACATGCCCTTGCGCAGCTCGACGTCGACGCCGGCGGTGGGCTCGTCCAGGAACAGGATCTGCGGCTCGTGCGACAGTGCCTTGGCGATCATCACGCGGCGCTTCATGCCGCCGGAGAGCGTGATGATCTTGCTGTCCTTCTTGTCCCACAGCGAGAGGTCCTTGAGCACCTTCTCGATATGGGCTGGGTTCTTCGGCTTGCCGAACAGGCCGCGGGAGAAGCTCACGGTCGCCCAGACGCTCTCGAAGGCGTCGGTGTGGAGTTCCTGCGGCACCAGGCCGATCAGCGAGCGCGCCTTGCGGTAGGAGGTCTGGATGTCCTCGCCGCCGACGAGAACGCGGCCCTCGCTCGGATTGGCGATGCCGCAGATGATCGAGATCAGCGTGGTCTTGCCGGCGCCGTTCGGCCCGAGCAGGGCGAAGATCTCGCCGCGCTTGATATCGAGATTGACGTTCTTGAGCGCCTTGAAGCCGGACCCATAGGTCTTCGACAAATTGGCGACGGAAATGATGGAAGACATGATGGCCGCAAGTCTGAGGGGGAAAGGCTGGGGAATGGAGCTGGAACCCGCCCGGGCGGGCCGGTCAGCGGTGCCCTGAGATAGGAATGCCATTGCCCGGTCGCAATTGGCCGGAGAAAAATGGTCTCAAAACAGGCCCTTCGGTGGCAGGTTTCGGGCAAGTGTTGCGCGATGGTCACGGCTTGCTGCTAAGATTGTCGCTCACGCGGCTCTTTGTTGCGTCTGCGAGCAGGCCGTGGCTACGATTCCGGCCAATCGCAAAGCGTATTGTCCCCAGGGAAACCATCGATGAGACCGAACGGCCGTCACACCGCCGGCGCCAGCCAATTGCCCGCCATCCGTGTGTGGGCGATGTGCCTGCTCCTGCTGTCAGCTGTCGCCATGAGCCCGACCACCGCAAGGGCGGCGCCGAGCCAGGCCGCGGCCGCGACCACGCATGTCTACCTGCTCCGTGGCGTGCTCAACATCTTCTCGCTCGGGCTCGACACCATCGGCGCCCGGCTCGAGGCGCAGGGCATCCCGGTGACGGTCGCGAACTTCGTCTCCTGGTCCTCACTCGCCAATGAAGCTGCGACCGCCTACAGGGCCGGCCGCATCAAGACAATCATCCTGGTCGGCCATTCCTCGGGCGCGACCGCGCTGCCGGACATGATCGCCAAGCTCAACCAGCTCGGCGTGCCCGTGAAGCTCGCGATCGGCCTCGATTCCGTGTTCAAGACCAGGCTCTCGACCGGCGCCGAACGCTACATCAACATCTATATCGGCGATGGTCCCGGCGAGCCGGTGCGGCCGGCGGCCGGCCTGCGCGGCAAGCTCGACAATGTCGACGTGCGCGGCACCGGCGTCGGCCACATCTCGATCGACAAGAACGAGGCGATCCAGCGCCGCGTGATCGCCGAGATCGACGCCGCGATCATGCGCTCGCGCGCGCCCGCGGCACCGGTTGCGGTCGAACCCGGTGCCCCCCGGCAGGCGCGCTCGGCAGCGGCGGCGGCGCCGCGGAACTGAGGAGCTTTGCGCGGCGAGCCGTGTTGTTCGACCGCGCTGCTGTCTCTCTGCATTGACCGGCAAGCTCAGAGATCGCGAAGAGCGGAAGTGAGCGGACGCGCGTTATTGCGCGCTCACATCGTCATCCCAAGAACGCGCGAATGCTCTCCGCGATTTCCCTCGCGTGCGTTTCCAGCGCGAAATGTCCGGTGTCGAAGAACTGAACCACTGCGTTGGGATTGTCGCGCTCGAACGCCTCGGCGCCGGGCGGGATGAAGAACGGATCGTTCTTGCCCCAGACGGCCAGGAACGGTGGTTTGTAGGTGCGGAAATAATCCTGGAATGACGGATAGAGCGCGACGTTGCTCCTGTAGTCGCCGAACAGGTCGAGTTGCACGTCGTCCGAGCCCGGTCGAGCCAGGTAGAAATTGTCGAGGTTCTGCCCGTCCGGCGACACCAGGGACGGATTGGGGACACCGTGCGTGTACTGCCAACGCGTCGCGTCCGGCGTGAGCAAGCCGCGCAGCGCCTCACGGTTGGCGGGCGAAGGATCCTGCCAATAGGCCTTTATCGGAGCCCAGCCGTCGCTGAGACCGTCCTCATAGGCATTGCCGTTCTGCGAGATGATCGCCGTGATCCGTTCGGGGTGATTCAGCGCGAGCCGGAAGCCGGTCGGCGCGCCATAGTCGAAGACGTAGACCGCGAAACGATCGAAGCCGATCACCTCGGTGAAGCGTTCGATCACCTTAGCGATGTTGTCGAACGTGTAGCGGAAGGTTTCGCGCGAGGGCATGTCAGTTTGGCCGAAGCCGGGCAGGTCCGGTGCCACGATGTGAAACCTGTCCGCGAGCAGCGGGATCAGATCGCGGAACATGTGGCCGGCGCTCGGAAAGCCGTGCAGCAGCAGCAGCTTTGGCGCGCCAGCAGTGCCGGCCTCCCGATAGAACACCTTGAAGCCATCGACGTCTGCGGTGCGATAGGTGGTCGGGGCCATAGCCAGTCTCCGTTCGTCCAAGTAACCTGTTTAATGTTATTAATAAGGTTACTTCGTTGGCGAATAACTTGTCAATTGGTGTTTATCAGGTTACTTCTGCCCTGCCTCTTCAGACCGGCCAAGGACCGCTCATGGACCGCCCACCCGCCATGTTCATCGCCGACTCGCTTGGCCTTGATTTCCTGAATTCGGTGGCGACGCCGGTCGATACGCCCGTCGATTGGATCGACGATGGCGATGGCCTGATCGACTGGCTGGAGCAGGCGAAGCTGGTGCCGGCGGATGAACTGCACGCACTGAAGGCGCGCGCGGCGCCGGGTGAGCTGGATGAGGTCGCGGATCAGGCGCGTGCCCTGCGCGAATGGTTTCGCGGTTTCGTTCTGGAGCATGCCGGCCGGCCGCTCACGGCGGATGCATTGCGCGAACTCGGTCCGTTGAACGGCCTGCTGGAGCGCGAGGAGTCATTCCGCCAGATCGAGCCGGGACACGGTGATGTCGGCGGCGTTCTGAAGCTGCAAACGAAGCGGCGCTGGCGCTCGGCCGAATCCCTGCTGCTGCCGGTCGGCGAGGCCTTGGCCACGTTCGTCTGCGACGAGGACTTTTCCGACGTGAAGGCGTGCGAGGGCCACAACTGCACGATGCTGTTCGCCGACCACACCCGCAGGCGCGCGCGGCGATGGTGCATCATGGCGGTCTGCGGCAACCGCGCCAAGCAGGCCGCACACCGCAATCGGCTCAAGAGCAGGCAGTGACGAGGGCAGGCAGGTGGTGGCTTCGTGCTGCCTTGTTGGGGCGCGTCCGGCAGATCACGGGCTCCTGATGGGGGGACCGCGTGTCGCGACCGCGTTCGGTGCCCCAAATTCCACCCAATCGGTGGTCACTAAGCAACCGGGGGACGGCGTTTGCCTTCCGTGGTGGGACTGCTGGACTGATGCTTGATCCAAGGCGAATCCTCGTGCTGGCAGCGGTTGCGCTGCTCGCCTTGAGCACCGGTGCGGCCGTTGCCTCACCCGCCAAGTCAAAGCCTGCCGCGGCCGCGCCCGTTGCGCCGCCTCCGCCGGCCGAGCCGCTGCCGCCGCCGAAGATCTACCTGTTCCGTGGCGCCATGGGGCCGATCTTCTCGACCGGCATGGACCGGCTCGGCGAGAAGCTGACGAAGGCCGGCTTTTCCGCCGATGTCTACGAATTCACCATCTGCCGATGGATCGGCGATCGTGCCATCTCCAGCTACAAGGAAACGCCGGCGCCGATCGTGCTGATCGGTCACTCCATGGGCGGGCTGTGCTCGGTCGTCATCTCCGAGATGGCGGCCAAGGAGAACATCCCGATCAGCCTCGTCATCGCTATCGATCCCGCGCATGCGACCGGCGACGTGCCGCTCAATGTCGAGCGCTTCATCAACATCTTCCTGTCCGACAGCGTGCTCGGCGGCGGCGATGTCGTGGCCGTGCCCGGCTATCGCGGCCATTACGCGAGCTACGATCTCAAGGAGAACAGCCGCGTCTCGCACATCAACATCGAGAAGTCCGACGACATCCATCGCCAGATCGTCGAGATGGTGACGCAGTTGCCGCGCATTCCCGCGCAGGCCCAGGGCGATGCCGTGCCGCTGCGCTATCTCGTGCCTGCGAATACGCTGGTGGAATTGTGGGACTCCGGCGTGCGAGTGCCGGTACGCCGCGGCGACACCATGGAGAGCATCGCCGCAGCCAATCGCGTGCCGCTGTGGTCGATCGCGCAGAGCAACTCGCTTGCAGAGAACGCGACCCTCACGCCCGGCCAGTCCATCGTCGTCCCGCGCCATCTGACGCCGCCCGAGCCGACGGCAGCGCTGGCGCCGCCGCCGCCTCCGGCGCGGCGGTAAGCGGTTAGCAGCGGAGATCGCCGGGACGGACGTGGCCTGACGCCGAGCGCCATTCCGTGTGTTGCCTTGTCATTCACGCAACCGCTGCCGCGGCAGCCGTCTTGGTGCTGGTGTCGCCAAGGACGAGCGAGCTATGGCGGAAGCTTGGCTCGCCGGTCGATAGGGCGCGGCGAGAAGCATCAGAAAAAATGCCCTTTCCGCCGCATATTTCGCCGCAGGCCGGCCATTTTCGGACCCGTGCATGACGAGGTGACCTTCGGTCGTGCAGACACGCCAGCGCCATGTCCTTCGGCCATATCTTCTCAAGAACATTTCGAAGGTCGGGAGGTTATCGGACATTTCAATTCGCCGTGTCAGCTTGCGTCATGAGCATGGTTGCCTTCCCGATCGCCCTCTTTGGAGCTCGAAGGGTGAGGGGAAACGCAGAGGCTGCAAGCTTCTCGATCGCGGAACGCTCCTCGGACAGGCGCCTTTCAATGAACCGCCGCTCGACCTCCGTCAGTTCGGTCTTGAGCAATCGTTGGTAACGGCCGATGTTGTTGCGGTGTGCGCGCAGCAAGGCCAGCTCTTCATCAATCATCATCGCAATCCCCCTTGAGCGGTCGTTGCCTAGGCTGCGAGACCGGTTCGCAAGATGGACCGCGTGCGGACCGGCTTGCCGCCCGGAGGACCCTTTGGATGGTGGTCCAGCATCGCGAGCGCGTCCAGAATCTCGTCGATGGTGACGGGCTTGTCCGAGCCCGGCAGTTCTCTCAGCGCCGGGTTTGAGGCAACGCTGGCGGCGTCTGAAGCCCAGGACGCGAGGATCGCTCGTTTCTCGCCGATCGACAGAGCGGGATCCTCGACGACGTCGCGGGGATGAGCATAGACAGAGCCGGGGTGCAGTATTGCGTTCAGGTCGATGATGTTGTCAGCATGATCGATCATGAGAGGTCCTCCTTCTCCTTTCGCTAAAACCTCTGTTTGCATTGGGGTACGCGGCCGAAGGCCGCGGTCGATCCCGCCCGACGATCAGGCGGGATCACCAGGTCTCCGACAAAACGAAAATCAGGCGGCTCTGCCTTCGAGCTGATGCACGGTGCCGGACGGCGCGGCATTGATGGCAATTCGCCGCGGCTTCATCGCTTCAGGAATCTCCCGGATCAGTTCGATCTTGAGCAGACCGTTCTCGAACGCGGCGCTCTGCACCTGAACATAGTCGGCCAGGTTGAACTGCCGCTTGAAGGGCCGCGCGGAAATGCCCCGGTAGAGATACTCGCGTTCGGCCTTGTCCGCCTTGTTTCCCTCGACGATCACCGCATTCTGCTCGGCAGTCACGGAGACCTCGTCGGGCGAAAAGCCCGCGATCGCGAGCGAAATCTGGTAGCGATCCTCGCTGACGCGTTCGATGTTGTAGGGGGGATAATTGTCCTCGCCGGCGCGCTGTGCCGTTTCAACGAGGTCGAAAAGGCGGTCGAAGCCAATGGTCGAACGCCACAGGGGAGAGAAGTCGTAAGTGCGCATAGCCAAATCCTCCAAGGAGCAAAATGGATACGAGCGGCACCGGACACGACCGGTGCCCGTCTCAGTCGTTCCCGACCCATGAGGCGTCGGGGACGCCACCTCTCGGCGGCAACGAAAAAATAAAAAAACACAGTTTTGGTTTCAAGAGGGAGGCCAAAAATTTTGGACCCTCCCGCGCCTCGCGGAGGGAGGGGTCGTGCCTGCGACCAAGGTCAGGCGCCGGGCGCCGCCGGCATAGCCGTCGGAGCCCACCATGGTCGGCGCGCCGGCGTTGCTGAACCCACTACACGTTCGAACCGTGGATCGCGTCGATGACGGCGTCGGTCACCTCCTTCGTCGTCGCCTTGCCGCCGACATCGGGCGTCAGCACACCGGCCGCGCAGACGCGCTCGACGGCCGTCATCAGCCGTGACGCGGCGTCCTTCTCGCCGAGATGCTCGAGCATCTGCGCGCCGGTCCAGAAGGTCGCGACGGGGTTGGCGATGCCCTTCCCGGTGATGTCGAAGGCCGAGCCGTGGATAGGCTCGAACATCGAGGGGAAGCGGCGCTGCGGATCGATGTTGCCGGTCGGCGCGACACCGAGGCTTCCCGCCAGCGCGCCGGCAAGGTCGGAGAGGATGTCGGCGTGCAGGTTGGTCGCCACGATGGTGTCGAGGCTCTTCGGATGCAGCGTCATGCGCACCGTCATGGCGTCGACCAGCATCTTGTCCCAGGTCACATCGGGGAATTCGCCGGCGACCTCGGCCGCGATCTCGTCCCACATCACCATGCCATGGCGCTGCGCGTTCGACTTGGTCACGACGGTCAGGAACTTGCGCGGACGCGACTGCGCGAGCTGGAATGCGTAGCGCATGATCCGCGTCACGCCGACGCGGGTGAAGACGGCGACTTCCGTGCCGACCTCTTCCGGCAGGCCCCTGTGCGCGCGGCCGCCCATGCCGGCATATTCGCCTTCGGAGTTCTCGCGCACGATCACCCAGTCGAGATCGCCGACGCCGACATTGCGCAGCGGCGAGGCGACGCCCGGCAGGATTTTTGTCGGCCGCACATTGGCGTATTGGTCAAAGCCCTGACAGATCGGCAGGCGCAGGCCCCACAGCGTGATGTGATCGGGCACGTCGGGGGCGCCGACCGCGCCGAAATAGATCGCGTCGAACTTCTTCAGCTCCGCGAGGCCGTCGGCTGGCATCATCGCGCCGTGCTTCTTGTAGTAGTCCGAGCCCCAGTCGAAGGTCTTGACGTTGAAGGCGAGGTCGCCGCTGCGCCTGGCCAGCGCCTCCAGCACGCGGACGCCGGCCGAGATGACCTCGGGGCCGATGCCGTCGGCGGGGATGGCTGCGATCGAATGGGTGCGCATGGAAATGCTCCGTTTGAGAGATCAGTGGGATTGCGGGACGGGTTTGGCGGGCGCGGTCTGCGCGCGCGACAATAGCAGGGTGAGGACCGCGGAGAGAACGAGCAGGCCGGCGACGAAGTAGAGCCCGCCGACGAAGCTGCCGGTCTGGTCCTTGATCCAGCCGATCATGGCGGGCCCGACGAAGCCGCCGAGATTGCCGATCGAATTGATGGTGGCGATGCCGGCTGCGGCCGCGGGACCGGACAGGAACAGCGTCGGCATGCTCCACAGCGGCGGTTTTGCCGAGGAGATGCCGATGTTGACGAGCGCGAGCGCAACCAGCACGGCGACGACGCTGGCCGCAAGCCCGGCATAGGCGAGCCCGGCCGCGGCGAGCAGGCAGGCCCACACCACGTGCCAGGTCCGCTCGCCGGTGCGGTCCGAATGCCGCGCCCACAGGATCATGGCGACGACCGCGGCGGTTGCCGGCAGCGCATTGAGGAAGCCGACCTGGAGCGAGGACAGGCCGAACTGCTTGATGATCTGCGGCGCCCAGACGCCGAGCGTGTAGAGGCCGGCCGAGGTGCCGAAATAGATCAGCGCCAGCGCCAGCACGCGCGGATCGGCAAGCCCGCGCCAGATGCTGTGGCTCGCGGTCGCGGCCTTGCTGGTGGTCTCCGCGTTCATGGTCTCGACCAGCCAGCGGCGCTCGTCATCAGTGAGCCATTTCGCCTTCTCGGGGCGGTCGGTCAGGAAGCCCAGCACGACGAAGCCGAGCAGCACGGCCGGCAGCGCCTCCAGCACGAACAGCCATTGCCAGCCCTTGAAGCCGAGCAGGCCGTCCATCTCCAGCAGCGCACCTGATATCGGCGAGCCCAGCACGGTGGAGAGCGGCGCTGCCGCCATGAACAGCGCGGTCACCGCGGCGCGCTGGCGCGCCGGGAACCAGTAGGAGAGGTAGAGGATGATGCCGGGAAAGAAACCGGCTTCGGCGACGCCGAGCAGGAAGCGCAGGATGTAGAAGCCGGTCGGCCCCTGCACGAACGCCATCGCCGCCGACACGATGCCCCAGGTGATCATCACCCGCGCGATCCAGATCCGCGCGCCGATCTTGTGCAGGATGATGTTGGAGGGCACCTCGAACAGGAAATAACCCCAGAAGAAGATGCCGGCGCCGAAGCCGTAGACCGCGGGCGACAGGCCGATGTCCTTGTTCATCGTCAGCGAGGCGAAGCCGATATTGACGCGGTCGATGAAGGCCACGAAGTAGAGCAGCATGATGAAGGGAACGATGCGCCAGGTGATCTTGCGCAGCACGCGCGTCTGAATCTCGCTCGCCACCCTGGCCTCCTCAAGTTCCGGCTTGTTGTGTCGGCGGACCCGGAGGTCCATGCCGGCAACGAGCGTAGTCGGGAGGAAAGGGGGGACTCAATTGGCGCTGGTTTATACAAAAAAATGATATAATCCTCGCGAGGAGAGGCGAGAGGACCCTGGATGGAATTGCATCAGCTTCGATGCTTCGTGGCGGCGGCCGAGCAGTTGCATTTCGGCCATGCGGCGCAGCAGCTCCAGATGCTGCCGTCTGCGCTCGGGCGCCAGATCAGGCTGCTGGAAGAGGACCTGGGCACGCGGCTGTTCGCGCGGACCACGCGCGCGGTGTCGCTCACCGAAGACGGTGCGACGCTTTTGCGCGATGCCCGCGCCATCCTCGCCAAGGTCGAGGCGGTCGAGAATAATCTGCGCAACCGTTCGCGTGCCGGGGCCGCCCGGCGGCTGCGGGTCGGCGCCATCGACAGCGCGGCGGCGGGATTGCTGCCGCCGCTGCTGCGCGATTTTCGCGACAAGCATCCCGACATCGCGGTGCAGCTTCTGGAGGACAAGACGGTCCGGCTGCTGCCGAAGATTTTGACCGGCGCGCTCGATCTCGCTTTCGTCCGCCCGCCCGACAGCGCGGACAAGCGGCTCGAATTCCGCGATCTGCTCCAGGAGACCGCCATCGTGGCGTTCCCGCAGCGCCACGCGCTCGCGGAGCGCAAGTCGATCACGCTGGCACAGATCGCCGACGAGGCCATGCTGGTGCCGGACCGCCGCTCGCGGCCGCACAGCCACGATCTCACGATCAAGCTGTTCGAGCAGGCCGGCCTAACGCCGCGCATCGTGCAGGTCGCCGACGAGAAGCAGACCATCATCCATCTGGTGGCAACGAAGCTTGGGGTCGCGATCGTGCCGCGCTGGACCACGCGCATGGCGGTATCGGGCGTGCGCTTCGTGCCGCTCCGGCCGAAGCAGAGCGGCCCGGTCGGCCGGCTGCCGCTCGCCGCCGCCTGGCTGCGCGGCTCGCGCGATCCGGCCCGCGATGCCATGCTGGCGGTGCTCGAGGCCCGCCTGCGCAGCTATGCGCGCGAGGCCTGAGGGGCTATGACATTGGCTTGGATAGAAGGTGGAAGGTGATGACGGATCAGAAAGCTTCGAGCGAATTGCGGGTGGCCATCGCAGGCCTCGGCTCGATCGGCACCAAGATCGCGGCCGCGCTCGATCAGGGCATCGAGGGGCTGACACTGTCCGCCGTCGCCGTGCGCGATCCCGCCAAGCATCAGGCATTTCTCAACGGCCTGCGTAGCCCGCCGCAGGTTTTGCCGATCGACCAGCTCGGTGAAGCCGCCGACATCGTGGTCGAGTGCGCACCGAGCGGCCAGCTGCGCGCGATCGTCGAGCCGGCAGTGAAGCGCGGCAAGGCCGCTGTCGTCGTCAGCGTCGGCGGGCTGCTCGACAATTTCGATCTCGTCGATCTCGCCCGTGCCAATGGCGGCCGCATCATCGTGCCGACCGGCGCGCTGATCGGGCTCGATGCCGTCAACGCCGCTGCGATCGGCACCATTCATTCGGTGAAGATGGTGACGCGCAAGCCGATCGACGGGCTGAAGGGCGCGCCCTTCATCGTTCAGAACAACATCGACATCGACACGCTGCGCGAGCCGCTAAAGCTGTTCGAGGGCACGGCGCGCGAGGCCGCAAAAGGCTTCCCGGCCAATCTCAACGTCGCGGTCGCGCTGTCGCTCGCGGGTGTCGGGCCTGATCGCACCTCCGTGCAGATCTGGGCCGATCCGACCGTCACGCGCAATGTTCACCGCATCGAGGTCGAGGCGGATTCGGCGCGCTTCTCGATGTCGATCGAGAATATCCCGTCCGAAAATCCCAAGACCGGGCTGATCACGGCGCTGTCGGTGATCGCGCTGCTGCGCAAGCAGCGCGCCACGCTCTGTGTCGGGACGTAAACCTTTACGCGCCGGTGACGCGCCAGATCACGTTGCCGACGTCGTCGGCCATCAGCAGCGACTTCTTGTCGGGGCCGATCACGACGCCGACCGGGCGGCCGTAGGATTCCTTCTCGTCGGGGGACAGGAAGCCCGACAGGATGTCGCGACCGGGGCCGGAGGGCTTGCCGTTCTCGAACGGGATGAACACCAGCTTGTAGCCGGACAGCTTGCTGCGATTCCACGAGCCGTGCTGGCCGATCACCATGCCGTCGGGGAAACCCGGCAGCGTGCCTGCGGGCATCCAGCACAGGCCGAGCGAAGCGGTGTGGCCGCCCAGCGCATAGTCCGGCGTGAGCGCCTTGGCGACCATTGCCGGATCCTGCGGCACGCGGTCGTCCACCGTCTTGCCCCAGTAGCAATAGGGCCAGCCATAGAAGCCGCCGTCACGCACCGAGGTGAGATAGTCCGGCGGCGTCTCGTCGCCGAGCCCGTCGCGCTCGTTGACGACGGTCCAGAGCACGCCGGTCGTTGGCTCCCAGGCAAGGCCCACCGGGTTGCGCAGGCCGGCACCAAAAATGCGATGCGTGCCGGCGGCGAGGTCGAGCTCATAGACCGCGGCGCGGCCTTCCTCGACCTCCATGCCCATCTCGGCGATGTTGCTGAGCGAGCCGACGCCGGCATAGAGCTTCCTGCCGTCGGGACTGGCGAGCAGGCTGCGCGTCCAGTGGCCGCTCGGCTTGAAATTGGTGAGCCGCTTGCCCGGCGCAGTGATGCGGTCGGCATTGGCGACATAGGGGAAGGCCATCACGCCGTCGGTGTTGCCGACATAGAAGGTGTCGCCGACCAGCGCCATGCCGAACGGCTGGCTGAGGTTCTCCATGAAGGCGCCGCGAACTTCGGCGACGCCGTCGCCGTCCTTGTCGCGCAGCAGCGTGATGCGGTTGGCGGACACGCCGAGCGCCGCGGCACGCCGCATCGTCGCCTGCATCGCGTAGTGAAACACGGATCGCGGCGGCCCCGCGATCTGGGTCGCTTCCGCGATCAGCACGTCGCCATTTGGCAGCACCTCGATCCAGCGCGGATGGTCGAGGCCGGTTGCGAACGCATTGACCTTGAGCCCGGGCGCGACGGTCGGCTTCTGGCCCTCGCTCCAGCCGCGGGCGGTCGGCATCTTCAGCGTCGGGATCGCGCCTTGCGGCTTTGCCTCGGGAATGGCGGGCGTCTGGCCCCATGCGGGCGCAGGCTCTGTGCCGGACAGCTTCCGCCATTGCAGAGCGATGCCGCCGAGAAGCGCAACGAGCTGCGCAAAAATGCTGGAAAAGGTCATGAGAAGCCCCTGTCGAACCTGCGGCACAGTCCAACGCCGGATTGCTCCAGGCCCCGCGCGGGCCCAGGCCTGATCGTCGACCTCTCCAGGTCAACGATGGATGTCGTCGTGCCTCATTGCACGCGCATCCAACTGGGTGGCGGTAAAAAGGTCAACCTGTGCGGGCTCGGATCGGGCCGTTTATGGCGCGGATGGCAGCACGCCGAATTTGCATGGCAATGATGCAGGCGCCGATGCAGTGGCGCACGCTGCCTCCTCAACGTCGTCCTGGCGAAAGCCAGGACCCATGCCGCGAGGTCTATCGATTGGGGTAGTAGGAGTACCGAACGACAAGTCTTCGCCAAACTCTTCCTTGGGGTAATGGGTCCTGGCTTTCGCCAGGACGACATCGAAGGATATGGCGGGCTTGTTACGTCACCGCGGCGACAGGAACGGGATGATCATCGGCACGCGGCGGCAATAGGCGCCGTAGGCGTCCTCGCCGAGCTCCTTCGACAGGAACACCTCTTCCATCCGCCCCTTCTGCCACATGCCGAGCGAGATCAGGATCGCGCCGAGGATCGCGGTCACCGTCCCGACCGCGATGCCGGTCGCCAGCATGCCGGCGATCAGGCCGGTGTAGATCGGATGACGCACGATGCCGTACGGGCCGGTGTCGATGACGCGGTGGTCTTCCTTGTGGGTGATGGTGTTGGACCAGAATTTTCCGAGATGCAGCCGTCCCCACCAGGTGAAGGAGATGCCGGCGAGCACGATCAGCGCGACGATGTAGACGCCGGTGTTGCTGAACACCCAGAGCGGCTTCTCACCGAGCACTTCGGCGGTCCACGGCGTGAACAGGATGCCGCCGACCAGAATCGGGATGCGATAGCGGCCGGACTCCAGGGTCATCACCTGCTTTTGCGTGCGGCCCTGCCAGAACGAGGCGCCGACCCAGCTGGCGAGCCAGGCGAGCCAGATCAGGGCGAGCAGTTGCGTCGGCCAGGTCGTGGTCCAGCCACCCCAGGCGACAGAGAGAAGCTTGCTGAAATCGAAGGACATGAAGGTTCTTTGCGTTAGGCGGCGGCTTTAGCCAGCGCGCGAGGAGAGCGCGTGTTGCTTGATGGCGCCGGAGGGCTGCACGCCGCCGCGGGCGAGCAGATGGGTGATGGTTTCGCGCAGGACCGGCTCGATCGGGCGCGGCGAGTAGCCGAGCTCGGTTCGCGCCTTGCCGATCGAGAGATCGCTCGCGGCGAGCGCAATGCGCACGCCCTCGGCGGTGCCGTTGGGCGGCCGGCGCGTGAAGTTGTCGGATAGATATTCGAGCATGATGCCGGAGAGCTCAGCGATCTTGCCAGGCACGACGATCGGGAACTGGCGGCGGCCGCTCATCGCCGACATCATCCGCAGGATGCGGCCCAGCGGGACGCAGTCGCCGCCGAGGATGTAGCGCTGGCCGAGGCGGCCGCGCTCCATGGTCAGCACGAGGCCCATGGCGACGTCGCGGACATCGACGAGATTGACCAGGAAGTTGAGGTGCGGCTGCACTTTCTTCTGGAGGAAGTACCAGAGCATCGCCGTCGGCGGCGTCAGGTTGTGGTCGGCAGCTCCGATCGGCATGGTCGGCGTGCCGATCACGAGCGGAAAGCCACTGGCCGCGGCCTTCGCGGCGTGATGCTCGGCGAGCGACTTCGACCGCGTATAGGCGCCGGGCATCGCGTCGGCCGGCTGGAGCGCCTCTTCGGCTGGAGCGCCGTCGAGGTCGGTATAGGGGAACAGGATCGATTCCGTCGAGCAATGCAGGAAGCGCGACACGCCGCGCTTCATCGCAGCCGCCAGCACGACCTCGGTGCCGCGGAAATTGACGTCGTGAAAGTCCTGCTTGTTGGCAACCCACATGCCGGGCAGGCCGGCAAGGTGATAGACCTGATCGACGCCGGCCAGCGCGGCATCGACCGCGGCGCCGTCCAGCACCGAGCCGTGAACATAGTCGACGTCGGTATTGGCGGCGGCCGGCGGCCGGACATCGAGAACACGCACCCGCTGCCCACGGGCGCGGAGCGATTCTACGAGATGATGTCCGATGAAGCCGCTGCCACCGGTAACCAGTACGAGAGCCATGAAGAAGGTTTGCTGTTTCGCTTCTAGAGCTATCGGGTTGAAAGGGAATTGGTCGGAAGAGGCGCCAGAATCGCGGCAAGGTCGCGACGGAAGCCCAGTGCAATGAATAATTTTGCCATGACAAACATCGGTCCCAGCAAAAGATGCGACGGAAACGTGAATAACGAGGCTTCGCGCCCCTCAAAAACCTTGTGGCCGATGGTCTGCGCGGCGAGGCCGAGCACGACCAGCGCGGCGAAAATCGCCCACATCGTCATGGTGCTGACTTGCGTCGAAATGGTCGTCGCGATCGAAAACAGCACGACGGAGACGGCCAGAATGCCGACCCCGAGCGCCATGTCGAGCAGCAGCCAATAGATCAGAACCGGCAATGCCAGGATGACCGCCAGGCTGAGTTCCGTTCCGAACAGCGGCACCTTCACCAACGTCAGCGGCAGCACGGCGCCGGTGAACAGCAAGAGGATGCCGACCACATGCATCGCCGTATTCCGCGGATCGCGATGGTACTCGACGTAAACGGCAAGTTGGCGTTGGAACAAGCCACCCATCTTGGTCTCATGCAGCACAGGGTTGGGGAAGGACGAACCAGAGCCTATAGCACCTGATAGGGCAGTGCACAAACCGCCACTATTGTCGCGCAAAACCGTGCTGTCGCACTGTGAAACAGGTCACAAAACGGTCAGGACTTCAATGGGTTCCGTCAGGCGCCGAGGCGCGCCTCGTCAGCGCTTCTTGGCGGGCTTTTTCGCCGCAGGCGCAGGTGCCGCAGCCGGATGCGCGGGTGCCTCCTCCGGTACCTTGGCAAAGGTCAGGATTTGCAGCTGGCCGTTGGCGGCCGAGGTCGGCTTGGCGCGGTCGAGAAACTGCTCCTCGCCGAGGCCGATCGGGTGCAGCCGCTTGGTCGAGATCTTAAACGTGTTCACCAGCACGTCGCGGATCGCGTCCGCCCGGCGCTGGCTCAGGATCGCGTTGGCCTCGCGCGTCTTCGCGTTGGATTCGACATGGCCGACGATCAGGAAGGTGTAGGGCAGCAGCGAGGCATGAACCAGCGCATCCGCGATGCGGCCGACGGTCTGGTAGGACGCCGGCTGGATGATCGGCGTGTCGGCGTCGAACTGGATCTGCGCGTTGAAGGCGGGCAGCTTGGCGAGATCCGGCGCGATCGGCGGCCGGTTCACCGGACCCGGATCGTTCTTGATCCTGGCCTTGGCGCGCTCCATCACCTGCTGCTTCAGCGCGGGAAGGTCGATTTCGGCGGCCTCTTCGAAATGGTTCAGCTTGCCGACGATGTCGTCACGGGTCGGCGGCGTCGTCTGCGCGCTGGCTGCGCCCGCGAGCAAAGCCATGCCGAGCGCGATGCCGATTCCCGCGGTGGAAAGCCCCTTCGCGCGCATCATCGATACCCCGCGTCGTCCACGGCCTTCAGGCAGTTGTTGCTGATGCCCTTGGGCGTCGAGACCAGGCAGGGGATCGACTTGCTGGTCTCCTTGGTCGAGCCGCCGCAGACCTTGACGATCTCGCGCTGGCAGGCGTTCGCCACCGTGACGCGTGCGGCGACGCGCTTCTGGATGGCGTCGAAGGCGCCGAGATAGTCGCTCTGGCATTGCTGGGAGAGCACGTCGCGGTTGCGGGACAGGCACTCCTTCAGGCGGGTCGAGTCCGGATTGACGCCGCGGCAATTGGCGACGATTTCCGCGCCGCAGCTCTTGGCCAGCAGCCCGATCGAATCGCCAAAGCTCATGGTCTCCGCCGCCGCGAGCGACGGCATACCCAATGCCAGCAAGATCAGTGTGATGGAGCCCCGGACCATGGGCGCATCTGATACGGGGAAGTTCGCGGTGGTCAAGGGGCGTGGTGGGAAGAAACACGGCGGCGTAACGCCGCCGCAACACGGCAAGGCCTGCTCACGCCCGCTGCACGAAGCTGTCCACGACCTTCTTCTCGCCGGCCTTGTCGAAGGCGATGGTGAGCTTGTTGCCGTCGATCTTGGTGACGCGGCCGTAGCCGAATTTCTGGTGGAAGACACGGTCGGAGAGCGAGAATTCCGAGGTCGTGCCGGTGGATTTGGCGACCAGCTCGCCCTCGATCGTCATCGGCCCGCGCCGGCGCGAGGAGAAGCTGCCGAAATCCGGTCCGGAAGACGAGGAGGACGAGAACGTCGCGGCCTCTTCCTCGAAGCTGCCGTGGCCGCCGGCGCCGGTGCGGCCGCCGCCCCGGTTGCGGTTGGCCTGCGCCCGCTGCCAGCCCGGCGTCGTATAGCTGGAGCCGAACGCCTCCATGTCGTCGAAGCGGGAGGCGCCGTAGCCGCCGGTTCCGCCCCAGGCCGAGCCACCCTTGGATTCCGTGATCTCGACATTGGCCGCCGGCAATTCGTCGAGGAAGCGCGACGGGATCGTGGTCGTCCAGGTGCCGTGGATCCGGCGGTTGGTCGCGAAATAGATCATGGCGCGGCGCCGCGCCCGGGTCAGGCCGACATGGCCGAGCCGGCGCTCTTCCTCGAGGCCGGCGCGGCCCTGTTCGTCCAGCGTACGCTGGCTCGGGAACAGGCCTTCCTCCCAGCCCGGCAGGAACACGTTGTCGAATTCGAGCCCCTTGGCCGAATGCAGCGTCATCAGCGACACCGCGTCCTCCTCGGCGCCGCCGTCGCGGTCCATCACCAGCGAGATGTGCTCGAGGAACCCTTGCAGGTTCTCGAACTCCTCCATGGAGCGCACCAGCTCCTTGAGGTTTTCGAGCCGGCCCGCGGCGTCCGCCGAACGGTCCTTCTGCCACATCTCGGTGTAGCCGCTCTCGTCGAGCACGATCTGGGCGAGGTCGGTATGCGCGGTGACTTCGCGCTGGGCGCGCCAGCGGTCGAACTGGGCGACGAGGTCGCGCAAGGAGCCGCGCGCCTTCGGCTTCAGCTCGTCGGTCTCGACCACCGCACGCGCCGCCTCGAACAGCGGAATGCGGCGCTTGCGGGCGTGGTCGTGTAGCATCTGCACGGTGGCATCGCCAAGGCCGCGCTTGGGCGTGTTGACGATGCGCTCGAAGGCGAGATCGTCGGCCGGCGAGTTGATGACGCGAAGATAAGCCAGCGCGTCGCGGATTTCGGCGCGCTCGTAGAAGCGCGGGCCGCCGATCACGCGATAGGGCAGGCCGAGCGTGACGAAACGGTCTTCGAACTCGCGCATCTGATAGGACGCGCGCACCAGGATCGCGATCTCGTTCAGCTTCTCGCCCTGGCGCTGGATCTGCTCGATCTCCTCGCCGATGCCGCGCGCTTCCTCCTCCGAATCCCAGGAGCCCGTGACCGTGACCTTCTCGCCGTCCTGGTCCTCGGTGCGCAGCGTCTTGCCGAGCCGACCTTCATTGTGCGCGATCAAATGCGAGGCGGCGGCGAGGATGTGGCCGGTGGAGCGGTAGTTGCGCTCGAGGCGGATCACCTTGGCGCCGGGGAAATCGTGGTCGAAGCGCAGGATGTTGTCGACCTCGGCGCCGCGCCAACCATAGATCGACTGGTCGTCGTCGCCGACGCAGCAGATGTTTTTGACGTGAGACGTGGCCATCGGCGCGCCGACGGCTTGCTCCGTCATTCCGGGGCGATGCGCAGCATCGAACCCGGAATCTCGAGATTCCGGGTTCGCGTCTTCGACGCGCCCCGGAATGACGGCCTTGGGGGACGGCGCCTGCGACAGCAGCCGCAGCCACAGATATTGCGCGACGTTGGTGTCCTGATATTCGTCCACCAGGATGTATTTGAAACGCTGCTGGTACTGCCGCAGGATATCCGGGTGCTCGCGGAAGATGCGGATGTTCTCCAGCAGCAGGTCGCCGAAATCGGCGGCGTTCAGGATCTTCAGCCGCTCCTGATAGCTCGCATAGAGCTTGCCGCCCTTGCCGTTGGCGAAGACAGCGGCTTCGCCTGAGGGCACCTGCGACGGCGTCAGGCCGCGGTTCTTCCAGCCGTCGATCAGGCCGGCCAGCATGCGCGCCGGCCAGCGCTTGTCGTCGATGTTCTCGGCCTGAAGCAGCTGCTTCAGCAGCCGGACCTGGTCGTCGACATCGAGCACGGTGAAGTTCGACTTGAGCTGCGCCAGCTCGGCATGGGTGCGCAGGATGCGGCCGCCGATCGAGTGGAAGGTGCCGAGCCACGGCATGCCTTCCACCGCGTGGCCGAGCATCTGGCCGAGCCGGTGCTTCATCTCGCGCGCGGCCTTGTTGGTGAAGGTCACCGACAGGATCTCGGCGGGGCGGGCGCGGCCCTGGCTCAGGATGTGGGCGATGCGCGTGGTCAGCACGCGCGTCTTGCCGGTGCCGGCGCCGGCCAGCACCAGGACCGGGCCGTCCAGCGTCTCCACCGCCTCGCGCTGCTCGGGATTGAGCCCGGACAGATATTTCGGGCCTACCGAGGCGCGCGCACGCGCGGCGATGCCGCCGGCTGCGGGCTGGTGGTCGGGGACGCTTGTGATCTTGCTCGGCTCGGTCATGCGAATCATTTGGCCCCACGATGGCACCGCGGGGTGACGGGAGGGAGCCTTCATAACAGGGATTGGTCCCTATATGGGGCGGCGGTGCAGGGTTTTCCACGTACGCGGGGGGCCGATTTGTTCCTCCGACCCTGCGAATTTCCGCCTAGCGTGGGCAGGAACCATCGTTCCCGCGTCGAGATTGTCTGGACAGGTGGCGCGGCCAGCCGCGCCGACGCAGACAAACATCAAGACGAGGATTTGACCATGCTTGGCTGGGTTGTGACGTTTCTGGTTATCGCACTGATCGCCGGTATCCTGGGCTTTGGCGGCATCGCCGGCGCTTCGATCGAAATCGCCAAGATCATCTTCTTCATCGCGGTCGTGCTGTTCCTGGTTTCGGCCGTGGTCGGCCTCGCCCGCGGCCGCACCAGGATATAGGCGCCTAACGCTTCGAGGGCATCGCCACGCTGCGGCCGATGCCCTCGGGCCGGGCCAAGGCGCCGTGGGCCCTTGCCACCCCCGCGATGCGCTGCTGGATGTCGGGCGGAAACGCCGCAACGCGCCGCGCCTTCATGTCCATGTGCAGCGACATGTTTTCGGACGTCGCGGACAGCCAGCCTTCGGTGGCGTGCCTCATCTCCTCGAACGTATGCAGCCGCTTGTCGTCGGCCTCCAGCAGCCACACCAGGATCCGCACGGGATCGCCGAGATGGATCTCGCGCAGATAGCGCACATGGCATTCGGCAGTGAAGGTCGAGCCGTGACGCTCTTTCTTGTAAGTAGGACCTATGCCGAGCTCGAGCCAGAACTCGTCGATCGCCCGGTCGAACATCACGTTGTAATAGGCCATGTTGAGATGGCCATTATAGTCGATCCATTGCGGCTCGATCTGCATGATCGAGGCGCTGAACGGCTCGGCCTTGGGCGCAGCAGTGGCACTCTCCGGCATGTGTCCTTCCCTAGCTATGCGTCCGGTCGCTTGACTTGACCGGTTAGATGTCCTTTGCCACGGTTCTTCTGTCGGAGGAATTTCCGTGGGTACGACCATCACCAATAATCCGCCGCGGCCGGAGCCGAAAGCCCTCGCGAGCGCACTGGAGCAGCTTGCCGCACGCTTCGGCAACCGCCTCATCACCTCGCAGGCCGTCCGCGAGCAGCACGGCCATACCACCACATGGATTCCCAACCAGCCGCCCGACGGCGTGGTGATGGCGCAGGAGACCGCCGACATCCAGGACGTGGTGCGCATCTGCGCCAGGAACCGCGTGCCCGTGATCGCCTTCGGCACCGGCACCTCGCTGGAGGGCCAGGTCAATGCGCCCGCTGGCGGCATCTCGATCGACCTGCGCGACATGAACAAGGTGCTCGCGGTTCACACCGAGGATCTCGACTGTGTGATCCAGCCCGGCGTCACCCGCAAGGCGCTCAACGAGCATCTGCGCGACCAGGGCCTGTTCTTCCCGATCGATCCCGGCGCGGACGCTTCGCTCGGCGGCATGGCCTCGACGCGCGCCTCCGGCACCAATGCGGTGCGCTACGGCACCATGCGCGACAGCGTGCTGGCGCTGAAGGTGGTGCGTGGCGACGGCGAGATCATCACGACAGGCACGCGCGCCAAGAAATCATCCGCCGGCTACGACCTGACGCATCTGTTCGTCGGCGCCGAGGGCACGCTCGGCATCATCTCGGAACTGACCATCCGCCTGCGCGGCATCCCCGAGACCATCGCGGCCGGCGCGGTGTCGTTCGAGACGGTGCATGGGGCGTGTCAGGCCGTGATCCTGGCGATCCAGACCGGCATTCCCGTGGCGCGCATCGAGCTGCTCAACGCCGCGCAGGTGAAGGCCTGCAACGCCTATTCCAAGCTGACGCTGCCGGAGACGCCGCTGCTACTGATGGAATTCCACGGCAGCGAGATCGAGGTCGCCGAGCAGTCCAAGGCCTTCGGCGAGATCGCAAAGGAATGCGGCGGCGGCGACTTCTCCTGGACCACCAAGCCGGAGGATCGCACCAAGCTGTGGCAGGCCCGGCACGATGCCTATTGGTCCGTCAAGGCGCTGCGGCCCGGCGACAGCATCGGCGTGGTCGCAACCGACGTCTGCGTGCCGATCTCGCGGCTCGCCGAATGCGTCGGCGAAACCGAGGAAGATCTCAAGCGGCTCAATTTGCTGTCGCCGATCGTCGGGCATGTCGGCGACGGCAATTTCCACTGCTCGCTGGTCTGCGACACCAACGATGCCGACGAGATGGCGCGCGGCGAGGAGTTCATGCATCGTCTGGTCGAGCGCGCGCAGGCGATGGACGGCACCTGCACCGGCGAGCACGGCATCGGCCAGGGCAAGCAGAAATATCTCAAGGCCGAGCTTGGCCCCGAGGCGCTCGACGCGATGCGGGCGCTGAAACAGGCGCTCGACCCGCTGAATATCTTCAATCCCGGCAAGATCGTGCCGGAGGCGTAGCGCGCCCCTGCTGCGTCGCGGTCGCGGAACTTTCGGCCGCCAGGCTGGTTCCAATTCCCGTCAACTTCCGATGCCTCAATGGCGCGGCTCTGCGGGGAGGATGCGATGTTGCGACCGGTCATTGGAATTGCCGTGATGGCGCTTGCCTGCATGCTGGCGGGCACGGCTCTGGGGAAGGGCGGTGGCGGCCATGGCGGTGGCGGTCATGGCGGTGGGCACGGAGGCGGTCATGGCGGCGGGCATGGCGGTGGCCACCATGGTGGCGGCGGCCATTTTGGCGGTCATGGCTTCGGGCATGCGCATGGCGGCGGACATCATGGCGGACCGCGCTTCGCAACGGGAGCTCGGCATGGTGGTCCGAACTTCGGTCAGATGCGCAATGCGGCCGTGCGCCCGGCGAATTTCCGCAACGCCCTCAACGCGCATTCCAGCGCCTTCCGCAACGGCCGTCTGATCGGTAATCCGGCGGCGCGAGCCCAGATCGCAGCGGCGGCCGCGCTCGCCGGCTGGCATGGCGCCAGCAGCGGATGGTGGCAACATCCGGGCGGCGGTTATGGCTGGGTCGGACCGCTGTTCTGGCCGTTCGCCTATAACGATCTCTACGACTACACGATCTGGGGCGACGGTCTCGGCTTCTGGGGCTACGGCTACCCGGACATCTATGCCGGCATCTTCGGGCCCTATGGCTATGACGGTCTTTCGGCCTATCTGCCGCAGCGGCCGCCGGGACGGCGGCAAGCGCGCGGCGTTGCGCTGGATCAGCTTTGCGGCAGCGACCGCCGCGAGATCGTCGGTCTGCCGATCGACCAGATCGCCGCCGCGGTGCAGCCGAGCGAGGCGCAAGGCGCAAGCCTCGACGAGCTCGGCAACGCCTCGATCCTGGCGGCGGGCATGATCCGCGCGTCCTGCCCGGCGCAGGTCGCCGCGACGGCGCCCGGTCGGCTGGCAGCGATGCAGCAGCGCATCGAGGCGATGGCGAAAGCCGTCGATCTCGTTCAGCCCGCCCTGGATAAGTTCTACGGCTCGCTCACGGACGAGCAGAAGGCGCGCTTCAATGCGCTGGCTGACGACCAGCGTCGTGCGACAGCTTCCAGCAACACCGAGGGATCGCTGGTCCAGAATTGCGGTGCGTCTGCTGCGCTCGATTGGCCCGGCGCCGACATCGAGGCGCGGCTGCACCCCAACGACACCCAGCGCGCTGCTCTACAGGTGCTTCAGGATACCAGCGCCAGGGTCAGCGCATCGCTCAAGGCGGCCTGCCAGCCCAACGACGCGATGACGCCGCCGGCGCGAATGGTCGCGGTACGCAAGCGGCTCGACCTGATGCTCGACGGCGTCAAGTCGGTTCGCGCAGCGCTGGAGGATTTCTACGGCACGCTGAATGACGAACAGAAGGCACAGTTCGAGGCCATCGGGCCACGTCGGACGTCGTGAATGCGTATCGAGCCAGGGAGCGTAGCGGAAAAATTGCCTCGCCGATTTCGATAGGCCTCTCTATGCTCAAGCGAGCCTGAAGAACGGTGATACAGCGGCTGGAAGACCGTGGGTGGTGGGGCGATGAAGTGGTTCGCGAGGCAGAACGCGGCGGACATCTGGGACGAGACGATCGAAGGGCCGCTCGGCGACATCGAGGCCGCCGCGCGTATCCGCGCCATCTGTGAGGCCGCGGCGTTGAGCGCGGCAGGTTCCGCGCGCAACGACAAGCGCGAGAGCGGGCGTTACGAGCGCGCGGCCAAGGTTGCGATGGAAATCGCGATGAAGATCTCGGACGGATTGATGCGCGATGATGCGGTCCATCGCATCGTCGATCTCTGCATGATGGCGAACGATCTCAAGACGGCGCAGATCCTGTTTCGTGCGATCCATGCCAGCTGGATTCGCGAAACGATCCAGCGGGATCACCCCACGCTGCTGCAGTGATGGCTGACTGTTGACGCATTGAAGTTGCGCTCCCTCCCCCGCTTGCGGGCGAGGGTTGGGGAGAGGGTGTTTCCACGGTGGGACTCCCCAGCCTATTGCACTTTCGCCAGCTTGCGCACCGCCTCGTCCACGCTGTGGAAGACGTGATCGCGGGGCAGGGCGTCGAACAATCTGAAGCGTTCGAACGCGTTCTGGGCGCGGACCGATTCCAGCCGCGCCAGTGCGACCGTGACGCCCTGTTCGCTGCACGCCTTGAACACGTCGAGCAAAATCTGCGCGGCGGTGAAGTCGATCTCGACCATGCCGCTCGCTTCCAGCACCAGCAGTTGCGGCGTCGCCGCGCCGAGCACCTTGGTCACGTCGCTGCGGAAACCCGGGGCGTTGAGGAAGGACAGCGGCGCCTGCAGCCCGATCACGGCAACGCCTTCGATGCGCTCGCCGGCGATGTGCGGATGCGCGGGCCACCAGATCGTGGTGCCCGGCACGCGCTCGAACTCGACCAGCCTGGCGCGCGTGGTGCTCCAGATGCCGTGCAGCAGCGACAGCATGATGCCGAGGAACGCGCCCTGCTGGATCGGCAGCACGATGATCAGCGCGGCGGTGGCGGCGATCAGCAGGAACTCACTGAAGGACTGGCGGTAGATCGTGACGATCTGCTTCACGCGGATGATGCGCAGCGCGACGAACAGCAGGATGCCGCCGAGCGCGGCGTCAGGAACGTGCTGCAACAGTCCCGTGCCGAACGCGAGCAGCGCCAGCACGATTGCCGCGGCCGCTAGTCCCGCGAGCTGCGATTGCCCGCCGGTCTCGGCGACGATGCCCGTCCGCGGCGGGCTGGCATTGACGGGAAAGGCGCCGAACAGGCCGGACAGCACGCTGCCGGCGCCGGCGCCGAGGAAATCGCGGTCGACATCGGCGGGCTTGTCGGGATCGGACGGGAACGAGCGCGTGGTCGCGGCGGTCTGCACCATCACCACGACCGTGATCACGAAGGCGAGCGATACCAGATGCACCCAATGCTCCGGCGCAAGTTCGGGCAGGGTGAGCCGCGGCAGCGTCCCCGGCACGCTGCCGACGACGCTGACGCCCTCGCTTTCGAGGCCGAGACCGATCGTGGCCAGCGTCGCGGCGACGAGCCCGATCAGCGCCCCCGGAATCTTTGCGCTGATCTTCTCCGAGACGAAGACCGTTGCGAGCACACCGAGGCCGATGCACAGCGTGAAGGGATTGCTGCGACTGAGCTCGCCGGCGAGCACGCCGATGCGATCGAGCGTCGGCCCGCTCGGTGACTTCAGTCCCAGCACGCCGGGCAATTGCGACACGATGATATGGACGGAGATGCCGGCGAGGAAGCCGACCATGACCGGCACGGACAGGAGGTTGGCGATGCCGCCAAGTCGGAAGGCGCCGCCGGCGAGCATCATCACGCCGACCATCAGCGCCAGCGCGACAGCAAACCCCTGATATTGCGGCGAGCCGACTGCGGCCAGCGCCGCAAGCCCGCCGGCGAAGATCGGCGTGATCGTGGAGTCCGCGCCGCAAGACAGGAAGCGGTTGCCGCCGAGCAGCGCAAAGCCGAGCGAGCCCGCCATGAAGGCGAAGAAGCCGATCTGCGGCGCAAAGCCGCCGAGCCGCGCGGTAGCCATCTGCTCGGGGATCGCGATCGCCGCCAAGGTCAGCCCCGCCATGAGGTCGCCGGGCAGAGAGTAAGAGGCGAGCGAGCGGAAGAGCGGCCATGCGTGCTTGGCGTGAGAATCGTGCGGCATCGAGGTCCCCGGAAAGCCTGTGTCGATCGATTAGACTACAGCATTTCCGGATTGGAAGGCGGCAGACGCAATTTCTCTACATCCGTTGTCATTGCGAGCGAAGCGAAGCAATCCGGAATCCCACCACGGCGGTGGTCTGGATTGCTTCGCTTCGCTCGCAATGACGGAGGACATATATGTCCTCCGTATCGCGCGAGTCCCCTTCAGTACCGGCCGCGGTCGTTGTGATAATCGCCGCCGCGGCCGCCACCACCCATGCCCATGCCGATGCCAATTCCGATGCCGATACCTTGCATCACGGCGCCGGGCGGCGGGCCACGATCCGGCGGCGGCGCGCGCTCGTAGACCACTTCGTCAGGCGGCGGCCGGCGTGGCTTCGGCGGCGTCTCGACCACCTTGCGCTTCGGCGGGGTGTCGTCGACGCGCTTCTTGATAATGGGCGCCACTACCGGGTTGACCGGCGTTGCCGGTGTCGATGGCGCCGTGCACGGGCAGGTCGGCGCCATTGCAACGGCGACCGGAGCGGGCGTGGCTGCGACCGTCGCGGGCAGGACGTAGTTGCGGTTCTGCACACGGAGCAGCAGCCTGCGCGCGGTTGCGGCGAGATCGCTGTTGTCCCAGTTCGCGAGGTAAGCCTCGAACGAGGCGCGGGTGTTGATCGCCACCGCGCGCTCCCAGGCCAGCATCTGGCGCCGGCGCTCCAGCACCGTGCGCAGGCGCGGCGTGCGGGCGTCCTGCGTGTACATCTCGATATAGGCCTGATACGCCTCGGCGGTGTCGTCGGCGATCACGAGCTCATAGGCGACCTTCGGCTCCTTGCCCTGCAAATCCTTGCGCCAGTCCGCGACGCTGCGCGTGCCGCCGGCGAGCGCCATCGCGGAAGCGCCCGGAATGGCAGGCTGCTGGCTGCTGCTCTCGCCGCCGAAGAACTTGAAGTCGGTCGTCAGCGAGGAGCTTTCCCACGGGATCTGCCGCCCGTCGGTCGATTGCGCCACGGCGATGCGGATGCGTTTGAACACTTCCTCGATCGGCAGGTTCGGTTGCTTTGCGACCGAGAGCGCCGCGGCGGTGTAGGGGCTGTCGATGCCGGAGCCGTCCTCGGCTTCCGCGCCGGGCGAGGTCGAATAGGAAATGAACGAGCCGGGTGCGCCCGCCTTGGTGTCGACGATCGCAAGCCCGTGGCCCGCGCCGCTCAGCGCCGGGAACGGGTTGTTGCGGCAGGCGTCGAGCATGAAGATGCGCGCCCGCGTCGGCAGCGCGCCGAGCGTGTTGAGCAGGTCGTTCAGCCGCACGCCCTGGAGCGGAATGTCGGCTTCGCGCTTGGGATCGAGATCGACCGGCACCAGATAGTTCTCGCCGTCGATCTGAAGCCCGTGGCCGGCGTAGAACACCAGCGCGACGGTGTCGGCGCCGCTGGCGCTGACCTTGCCGGCGAAATCCGAGATCGCCGTGCGCATCTCGTTCTGCGCGAGGTTGGCCGCCGTGGTGACGGTGAAGCCGGCATTGCCGAGCAGCTCGGTCATGCCCTTGGCGTCGTTGGCGGCGTTGGGCAGCTCCGGTACCGTGCGATAGGCGGATTGGCCGATCACGAGGGCGAGCCGCGCTTCGGCCGCGGCCTCCGTCGGCGTCATCAGTTGCGTGAGCGCAAGCAGGCTGCTGGCAAGGAACAAATTACAAAGCACTGGACGGCGCATGGTGTCACCTCCATCGGCAATGGGCGCGACGATGTCACCTTTTCTAGTCGTCCGCCATGACCCTGTCTGTGCACTGGATCACGCTGCGCGCTGCGGCAAAATGGGCAGCGGAGCTGTCGGAGCTGGCGCGTCAGGCCGTGCGTCGTCAGAACAGGCCGCGGTCCCAGGGCGGGTCAGGCGCAAAACGCGCGGCGAGAAAGTCGATGAAGGCGCGCACCTTGGCCGGCGGACGGCGGTCGGGCAGGTAGACCGCGTGCACGGCCGAGGTCTGGATCTCCGGCTGGTCGAGCGGAAGCGCCAGAAGCGTGCCGGCGCGAAGGTCGTCGGCGATGATGAAGGTCGGCTGTCGGGCGAGGCCGAGGCCCGCCAATGTTGCCGCGCGCAGCGCATCGCCATTGTTGGCGCGCAAGGTACCGCTGACCTGGACACGGATCTCGCCGTCGACGCCGAACAGCCATTCCGCCGCGCTCGCCTGCTGCGAAAGCGTGTAGCCGAGGCAGTTATGCGCGGCGAGGTCGGCGACGCGGCGCGGCGTGCCGTGTTTCGCCAGATAGGACGGTGCCGCGCAAACCACGAGGCGGTTCGGCGCGAGCTTTCGCGCCACCATGCTGGAGTCGCGCAGCTTGCCGATGCGGATCGCAAGGTCCCAGCCTTCCTCGGCGAGATCGACGAGGCGGTCGTTGAGGCCGAGCTCGACGGTGACCTCGGGATGGCGTTCCGAAAACTCGGCGATCGCCGGCGCGATCTGCCGCGTGCCGAACACGACGGGCACGTTGACCCGCAGCAGCCCGCGCGGTTCGACGCGCTCGCGCGCGACCGCGGCGTCGGCGGCCTCCATGTCGGCGAGGATGCGCTCGGAGGATTCCAGATAGCTTCGTCCGGCCTCGGTGATGGACAGCCGCCTCGTGGTCCGGTGGAACAGTTTTGTGCCGAGCCGGGCCTCGAGCGCGGCAACATGCTTGGTCACCATGGTCTGCGACAAGCCCATGGCCCGGGCCGCGCCCGACAGGCTGCCGATAGCCGCCACCTTGGCGAAGACTTCCAGGCTGGTCAGCCGGTCGAGCATTGATCTCACTCTAATGGTGTGAGGTATAATTCCAATATAGCGGATTATCATTCAATTGAGAATAGATCATAGCTGTCTCCAACAAGGAGACCGCCATGATCGATTCCCGTACCGCTCCCTATGCCGCGCTCGTGCTGCGCGTGACGCTGGGCGCGCTGTTCCTCGCCCACGCCGGCCTGAAGCTGTTCGTCTTCACCCCGGCCGGGACCGCAAAGTTCTTCGGCAGCCTCGGCTTCCCGCCCGAACTCGCCTACCTCATCATGACGGTGGAAGTTCTCAGCGGCGTCGCGCTGATCCTCGGTGTCTGGACCCGCTATGCGGCACTGGCCGGCATCCCGATCCTGCTCGGCGCGATCTTCACCGTGCACGGCGCCGCCGGCTTCTTCTTCACCAATCCGAAGGGCGGCTGGGAATATCCCGCCTTCTGGGCGATCGCGCTCGCGGCGCAGGCCCTGCTCGGCGACGGCGCCTACGCGCTGCGTCCGTCCCGCGATGTCGCGGCGGCACCCGGCGAGCTCAGCGGCGCGCATTCGCGCTGAGGTCACGGCATCTGCTCAAACGCGAAGCCGCGGGATCAAGATCCCGCGGCTTTCGTTTTGTCCGCTTCACATGCGGCCAATCAATCTGCGTTCGGCATTGATCCATACCTGAATTGGATCGATCCGCGTCAATCTTGCATGGCAGGTCTTGTCGCTGCCGTGCGGCATGATCGAAAACGCCTATAAATACAGGCGTTCCGCCGCGGTTTCTGCCGACGCGCCTGCCGCTCGTGTCATTACGGCAGCCCCGGCCGCGTCCCTTGCCTGTGCCGTCGCTTTGGCCATACAGTCCAAGCAAAGGCCGCACGCAACGATCGCGGACGCGAACAAAAAATACCGGGAGAGACCGCACCATGACCATCGTGCCCGTGAACCGTCGCGCGTTCATCAAGTCATCGGCGGCGGTCACCGCCGGCCTCGTGCTCTCTCCCGCCATCATCGGCCGCGCCGAAGCCGCGACGCTGAAGCTGAAATGCTCCTCCTCGCTGCCGAACGATCCCAAATATGCCAACGGCCGCGTCTACTATGACAATCTCGTCAAGAACCTGAAGGGCAACGGGCTCGGCGAGCAGGTCGAGGTCGCGTTCTTCCCTGACAACCAGCTCGGCCAGGAGATCGACGTCATCAATTCGGTGAAGCTCGGCGTCATCGACCTCATGGTGTCGGGCTCGTCGATCTCGGCCAATCTGACGCCGCTGGTCGGCACCTTCGACCTCGGCTTTCTGTTCTCGAGCTTCCCGCAGCAGACCAAGGCGTTCGACGCCGGCGCCGCCAAGCCGATCGAGGACGCGCTGCTCAAGGGCAGCAACATCCGCATCATCGCCTGGGCCTATAATTTCGGCTCGCGCAGCGTACTGGCGAAGAAGCCGGTGAAGACGCCGGAGGATCTCGCCGGCCTCAAGATCCGCACCCTGCCAAATCCCGTCATCACCGAATGCCTGCGCCTGATGGGCGCCGCCGCGACGCCGCTGGCGTTCGGCGAAATCTACACCGCGCTCCAGGCCGGCGTGCTGGATGGGCTGGAGCACGATCCGCCGACGATCCTGGCCAGCAAGTTCTTCGAGACCGCAAAGTTCTACGCGCTGACGCAGCACAATTTCTCGCCGCTCGCGATCTACTTCAGCGACATGACCTACAACCGCATGGATCCGAAGCTGCGCGACGGATTTCTCGATGCCGCGAAGAAGGCCGCAATCGACACGCGTGCTCATGGGCTTGCGGTCGAGAAGGAGGCGCTGGCGGCCCTGACCGAGAAGGGCGTGACGGTGGCCGAATGCGACCGCGAGGCGTTCAAGAAGCGCGTCGCGCCGCAGCACGAGAACTTCATCAAGGCGCGGCCGGAATCCAAGGCCGTCATCGACATCATCCGCGCGACGCAAGCCTGAGATGACGATGACAGCCGCCGTGCCCGTCTCGGGCGGCCGCCACGGGAGCATCACCCAGCTGCTGCGCCTCAGCGACGCGATCGCGGCCATCCTCCTGGCCGCCGATCTCGTGGTCGTCTGCGCGTCCGTGCTGCTGCGCTTCTGCTTCAATGCGCCGGTCGAATGGTCCGACGATGTCGCGCGCGGATTGATGGTCGGCTCGGCCTTCTTCGGCGCGGCGAGCGCGCTTGCGCGCGGCGAGAACGTCGGCGTGTCCTTCTTCCGCGATCTGCTGCCCCTGCGCCTGCGTACGCTGGTCGACGCCGCGAGCGCCGTGCTCGTCGTGCTGATCTCCTTCTATGTCGCCTACAACGCCATCAAGCTGGGCTCGCTGACGGCAGGCCAGACCACCGGCTCCGGCCTGCCGCTGGAGCTTACCTTCTATCCGATGGGCATCGGCGCGCTGTTCATGACGGTGTTCGCGATCGATAAGCTCTGCGCAAGGCCGCTGCCTGATATCGTCAGGGGTCTCGTTGCCGTCGCCGTCGTCGCCGGCCTCTATCTCGCCTGGGATTATCTGTCGCCGTCCTCGGTGCCGTCGGCGGGCACCTTGATGCTGATCGGCTTCTTCGCAACGCTGTTCGGCGGCCTGCCGATCGGCTTTGCGCTGGCGCTGGCCGCGCTGATCTTCATCTGGGTCGAGGGCGCGCTGCCGGGTGTGATCTTCGCCCAGCAGATGGCGCGCGGCATCGACAATTTCGTGCTGCTCGCGATCCCCTTCTTCATCCTCGTCGGCTACCTCATGGAAGCCAACGGCATGTCGGTGCGCCTGATCGAGCTGTTGCAGCGCGGGGTCGGCCGCATGCGCGGTGGGCTGAACGTCGTGATGGTGGCCTCGATGGTGCTGTTCTCCGGCATCTCAGGCTCTAAGATGGCCGACGTCGCCGCGGTCGGCTCGGTGCTGATTCCGGCGGCGCGCCGCTCGAAGCAGAATCCGGGCGGCGCGGTGGCGCTGCTGGCGGCGTCCGCGGTGATGGCGGAAACCATTCCGCCTTGCATCAACCTGATCATCCTCGGCTTTGTGGCGAACCTGTCGATCGGCGGCCTGTTCGTCGCAGGGCTCCTGCCGGCGGCGCTGATGGCGCTGGTCCTGATCGCGGTGTCCATCATCTTCGGCAAGCGGCCGGCGGAGGCCGAGGACGTTGCGCCGCAGATGCCGGTGTCGGGCCTGTGGAGCGGCGCGATCGCCTCGTTCGGCCTGATCTTCATGATCTTCTTCGGCTTCAAGAGCGGCTTTGCCACGGCCACCGAAATCTCCGCGTTCGCCGTGGCCTATGCGCTGGTCGTCGGCAGCCTGGTGTTCCGCGAGCTCAGCTTCAAATCGGCCGCGCACAGTTTCGTGCAGGCCGCGACGCGCGCAGGGCTCGTGCTGTTCATCGTCGCCGCCGCGCAGTCGCTGGCCTTCACGCTGACCTTGCAGCAGGTGCCGCACGCGGTGGGCGACTTCATGCTCGGATTATCGAAGACCAGCGGCGTCTGGCTATTCATCCTGCTCGCGATCGCCGTGCTGATCGTGATGGGCTCGGTGCTGGAAGGCGCGGCCGCGCTGATCATCTTTGGGCCGCTGCTTTTGCCGGTAGCCGTGCAGCTCGGCATCGATCCCCTGCATTTCGGCGTGGTGCTGGTCATCGCGATGGGCATCGGCCTGTTCGCACCGCCGCTCGGACTCGGACTCTATGGCGCCTGCCTGATCGGCAACGTGCCGATCGAGCAGACGGTGAAGCCGATCATGGGTTATCTTGGCCTCTTGTTCCTCTGCCTGCTCGTCATTGCCTTCGTGCCATGGCTCTCGACCGCGCTGCCGCGGGCATTCGGCTACTGAAGGAGTCCTGCCGTGAAAGTCCTGCTCGCCCACACGCCGGAGATGCGGCGGAATTACTACGGCGATCGCAGCCTGAACGGCCTGCGCGCGGCCGCCGAGGTGATCCTGCACGAGGGCGATCAGCCGCTCGATGCGGCCGGCCTCGTCCGCGCGGCCAGGGACGTTGACATCGTCGTCGCCGATCGCATGACGGAGGGACGCGGCGAGATATTTCCGCAACTGCCGCATTTGCGCGCCTTCGTCCGCTGCGCCGTCGACATCCGCAACGTCGACGTCGATGCGGCCTCGAAGGCGGGCGTGCTGGTGACCCGCGCCGGCCCCGGCTTCGTTCAGGCGGTGGCCGAGCTCGCGCTCGGCTTCATGGTCGATCTCTCCCGCGGCGTGTCGCGGACGACGGCGGACTACCAGGCCGGACGTAAACCCGAGGCGCGGATGGGCCGTCAGCTCGCCGGCAGCAGGATCGGTATCATCGGCTATGGCAGCATCGGGCGCTATCTCGCCGAGATCGCCAAGGTGCTGCGCATGGAGGTGCTGGTCGCCGATCCCTTCGCTGAGGTCAGCGACAGCGCCATCAGGCAGGTCGGCCTCGACGAGCTCCTCGCCGCATCCGACTATGTCGTCTGCCTTGCGATCGCCAATGCAGAGACCGAGAACTTGATCGGCGAGGCGGCGCTGGCGCGCATGCAGAAGCACGCGGTCTTCATCAATCTCTCGCGCGGCAATCTCGTCGACGAGGCGGCGCTGGCACGCGCGTTGCGCGAGAGGCGCATCGCCGGTGCGGCAATGGACGTCGGCCGCGCGCCCGACCAGATGCCGACGCCGGAGCTGGCCAGGCTGCCCAACGTCATCGCCACGCCGCATGTCGGCGGGCTGACGCCGCAGGCGATCGAATACCAGTCGCTGGAAACCGTGCGGCAGGTGGAGGCGATCGTCAGGGGTGAGGTGCCGCCAGGCGCCGTCAACACCGACCGATGGACGCGGCGGCCTTAACGCACGCTCTGCCTTGAACCTCGTCCCGGCCCGCGACGTCAAAGTTCCGTGCCTGCCGGGACACGGTTCATTGATCCCCTGAGGTCGAGCAGATGAAGTTTCTGATCACGGCGGTGTGCGCGGTCCTGATCGGCGAGCTGCTGAGCGCCTGCGGCAGCATCACCTTTGATCCCGACAACAAGCCTCCCTACGGCCAGGCAAACGGCAAGAAGTCGGATCGCTAGGGATCAAGGCAGTCGCGGCAGATGCTGTTGTTGCCGAGATGGCGACGCTGATCCATATCTATGCCACGGCATCATGGGGTGCGGCGTGGGAGAGGCAATGCAGCGAGCCGTTTTGTTCGACCTTGACGACACCCTTCACGATCGTGCTGCTGCCATTCCAATGTTCGTAGTCTCCCAAGCCTGTCGGCTTCTGGAGATGCAAGTGCCTGACGCTGTACGGTTCGCAGAGCGCTTCGTCGAACTCGAGGAGCGCGGGCGGGTTTGGAAGGATCGGGTTTACAAAGAGTTGGGCCGTGAATTTCCGCAAGCACGGCATGCCGACGAGCGCCTCCTGGATGACTACATGCGCTCGTTTCCAAAGGTCTGCCGCTTGCGACAGGGCGCTGCGGAATTGTTGCGCCAGCTTCGGGACAGGGCCGTCAAGCTCGGGATCGTCACCAATGGCCGCTCGGACATGCAGCTTGCCGTTGTCAGCGCCTTGGGGCTTGGGGATCTGGTGGACACAGTCGTCATTTCGGAAAGCATCGGTCTGCGCAAACCGGATCCGAGGATTTTCTACAATGCGCTGACGCAGATCGGCGTCGAGGCGCAATCGTCTGTATTTGTCGGAGATGATCTTCGATCAGATGTAGAGGGGGCCTTGTCCGCCGGCTTCAAGCATGTCTACTGGTTTGATGCGGCCGCCGTTGCGGAAAGTGATGTGCCACCTCGGACATCGCGGGTTACCGGCTTCGCCGAGCTGACCGAGAGACTACTTCCGGTTTGATGTCCGGGTTGGGGCGATGTCAGAAAATTCGCCGGTCGCACCGAGGCGATCGCCTTGGCCCTCAAGCGCGGACGGTCGGGATATTTGCGAAGCACCTGTCTAAAACCGGTCCACTGCCCTGAACGTCCCGTCCTTCTGGATCACCGTCAGGAACACCTTCGGCGGGGCATCGATCATGCGCATGCCGACGGTGACGATGCTGCCGCTGATGTCGAAGCGGCCGACGTCGTTGATGGCGCGCAGCAGGCTCGCGCGCGTCGGTTGCGGTCCGGCCTTTTCCAGCGCCGCGGCTGCGAGGCGGCCGGAGAGATAGCCTTCGAGCGACACGAAGTCCGGCGTCAGCGTCGGGTCGAACGCCGTCTGCGCCGCCTGGTAGTCGGCGACGAGCTTGAGCGAGCGATCCCAGGGAAACGGCACGACCTGCGAGACGATGACGCCTTCGCCCTCGGGGCCGAGCTCCCTGGCGAGTGCATTGGCGCCGACGAAGGAGATGTTGACGAAGGTCGGATACGAGCCGCTGCGGTGTGCGAGCTTGATGAACTCGGCGCAGGGACCGTAGGTCCCGACCATGACGATGGCCTCGGGTTCGGCGCGCTTGATCATCCGCCAGGCTGCGGCGACGGCGCGGGTGTTGCGCTCGAAGGTGCCTTCGGCGGCGAGCTCGAGGCCGCGCCTGGCAAGCGCGCGCTTCACGCCGACAAGTCCATCGCGGCCGAAGGAATCATCCTGATAGAAGATGCCGATGCGGGTGAACCGGCGGTCCTCGGTGAGGTGCTTGATCCATGCCTCGGCCTCCGCGCCGTAGCTCGCGCGGATGTTGACGACGTTTGGAAGCTCGAGGTCGCGCAGGAACTCGGCGCCGGTGAACGGACCGATGAAAGGGACTTTCCTGGCGCTGGTGATCGGTATCGTCGCCATCGCGGTCGGCGTGCCGACCGCGCCGATCAGCGCGAACACCTTGTCGTCCTCGAGCAGCTGCAGCGTCTGCGCCACGGAACGATCGGGGTCATAGCCGTCGTCGCGGCTGATGAGCTGGAGCTTGCGGCCATGGACGCCGCCCTTGCCGTTGATCTCGGTGAACGCCGCGACGATGCCTTGCCGCATGCGCTGCCCGAGCGCCGAGGAGGGGCCTTCGAGTGCGGCCACCTGGCCGAACAGGATCGCATCGTCGCTGACGCCGACCTCATCGCCTTTCGCAGGCAGCATGGCCGCGGTCAGCAATGCGACGGTCAAGGCGAGGTATGTCGCGGAGCGCGATCGTGTCATGTGGATGCTTGTCGGATGCTGGACGCGTTGGGGAAACGATAGTTCTGCGGGCTGAACAGGTCGCTAACCCGCGCCGCGACGACGATCCGTAAGACTCCGGGTAAAACCGGCAACTTACTACCACTCTGCCGCAACTCGCTGGGGCAATCGTTAACTAAGCCGCGCAATGCCGGACGACCAAGTTCCGAAATTTCGCAGTTCTTAACCCCGATCCCTGTCCGACAGTGGTTCCGGCGGCTCAACCAGAGGTTCGAGCGCGCCGCGCCGATGGGGACTTGCGGATCAAGATGGGCGGTCGCGATCAGAACGATCAGGATCGGAAACGGATGACCGGATGGTGGCGGGCCGCGCCGCTGCTCGGACTGTATCGCCCTGCGCTGGTCGCGGTTGCCGTCGGCCTGCTGTTCTCGATCGTGGGCGCGGCCGCCGTCGCGCGGTGGGAAAACCGCGTCACCAGGATCGAGTTCGAGAACGCGGCCGAAACCGAAGCGATCGTCATGCAGAACGGCATGAGCGAGTATATCAGCAGGCTCGTCGCGCTGCGCACGCTGTTCGAATCGACCAACGAGGAAATCACCCGCAGCGAATTCGAGACCTTCAGCACCCGCCTGTTCGAGCGCCATCCCGGCATGCTGCGCATCGCCTGGCTGCCGCGCGTCAACCGCAAGGAGCGCGCCGAATACGAGGCCGCCGCGATCACGGACGGCGTGTCCGGCTATCGCATCAAGTCGCTTCAGGGCGACGGCTTTGCGACGGCGCCGCAGAGCGACGAATATTTCCCGGTGTTCTACTCGACCCAGCCGAAGACGTCACAGGTCTACGGCATGGATTACGCGACCGTCCCGGAACGTCGTGCGGCCCTGGAGCGGGCGCGCGACAACGATCGGATCGCGGCCATCCGCACCCACCTGTTCGAACCCAAGGAGGGCGGCCGGCTGCCCGACGTCCTCGTGGCCATTCCCGTCTACGCCAAAGGGACGTCGCGCGAGACGGTCGCGGACCGGCGCCGCAATCTGGCCGGCTTCGTCGTCGGCATCTTCGACCTGCCGATGCTGATCCAGTCCATTCGCGTGACCACCGGCGCAAGCCCCGCGGTCAGCGTGAACGTCTATCCGCCCTTCACGGGGCAGATCGTCAGCCTGGAAGAAATGTTGCCGGACTATGCGTCGGCCGCCACGGCGCCGCAGTCGATGCGGGACGTGGCACGGGCCCTGCACTGGTCGGGCAGTCTCAAGATCGGCGACACCGACTGGCAGGTGCGCGCCATGCCGACGGCCGGCGGCGCGCTGGAGACGTCCTACGACCGCGCGGCCGCGGTCCTCGTCGTCGGCATGCTGCTCACGCTGTCGCTGTCGGCCTATCTGATGCTGGCAAGCCGCAATTCGCGGCGGCTGTCGCTGGCGAACCGTCGGGTGCTCGAGCTCGCCCAGACCGACATCCTGACCGGCCTGCCGAACCGCGCCTTCTTCCTCGCCCGGCTCGACGATCTCAACGGCCAGCTCAACGACGGCGGTTCGACCTTCTCGATCCTGATGCTCGATCTCGACCGCTTCAAGAACGTCAACGACTCCCTCGGTCACGGCGCCGGCGATGCGCTGCTGCGCCAGGTGGCGCAGCGGCTGAAATCGGCGCTGCGCGCCACCGACGTGCTGGCGCGGCTCGGCGGCGACGAATTCGCCATCATCCAGGAGGGGGCCGAGGATCAGCGCACCTGCTCCACCGAGCTGGCGGCGCGGATCGCGAAACTCGTTGCCGAACCGTTCCTCCTGCCCGGACATCGCGTGGAGATCGGCACCAGCATCGGCATCGCGATCGCACCGGATCACGGCAGCGACCAGGAACAGCTGCTCAAGAAAGCCGACCTTGCGCTCTATCGCTCGAAATCGGCGGGCCGCAACTGCTTCACCATCTACGACGAGGCGATGTCGGCCGAGCTCGAGGCGCGCAACACGCTGGAAGGTGACTTGCGCGACGCCATCGCGCTCTGCCAGCTCGAGGTGCACTACCAACCGTTCGTCGATGCCCACAGCAGTGAGCGGCGCGGCTTCGAGGCGCTGGTGCGCTGGCGGCATCCGAGTCGCGGCCTGATCCCGCCGGACCAGTTCATTCCGCTGGCCGAGGAGACCGGGCTGATCGTGCCGCTCGGCGAATTCGTGCTGCGGCGCGCCTGCGAGGATGCGGCCGGCTGGCCCTCCGGGCTTGCGGTCGCGGTGAACCTGTCGCCGATCCAGTTCAAGGAGGCCGAGCTGTTCGAGATGATCTGCGCGGCGCTCGCCGATTCCGGCCTGCCGCCCGAGCGGCTGGAGATCGAGATCACGGAATCCGTGCTGCTGGAACGCGGCGTCGAGAACCTCGCTTTCATGGAGCGGCTGAAGCAGCTCGGCATCGAGCTCGCGCTCGACGATTTCGGCACCGGCTATTCGTCGCTCAGCTATCTGACCACGTTCCCGTTTGACAAGATCAAGATCGACAAGTCGTTCATCCGCAACCTCACACATCAGCCGCGCAGCTCCGCCATCATCGCCTCGATCGTGACGCTGGCGCGCGGGCTGGACATGTCGGTCACCGCCGAGGGCGTCGAGACATGTGAAGAGTTCGAGCGGCTGAAGGCGCTCGGCGTCAATTTCGCGCAAGGCTATCTGTTCGGGCGTCCGCAGCCGGTCGGCCAGATCGCATTCGACGAGTCCGTCCGGCCTTCGCAGCGCGACGCCGCCTGAGCGTTCGCCTCGAAGGATGTGCCGCAAGCAGCCGCGTTCTCTCGAATGCGATTGCGCCGGACGGGTATCCGCGAAAAGCGCTTGACCCAGGCATCGCCGGATGATCGGTAGGATCGTCTAGGGATGAAATAAACACAGCATGCGGCTTCCGTTCTTCTACGGCTGGGTCGTGGTCGCGGTGACGTTTGTCACCATGGCCATCGGCGTCAACGCGCGCACCGCGTTCTCGCTGTTCTTTCCGCCGATCATCTCCGAATTCGGCTGGGAGCGCGGCGTCACCGCCGGCGCCTTCTCGTTCGGCTTCGTGGCGTCGGGCGTGGTCAGCCCGCTGATCGGTCGCCTGATGGACCGCGCCGGTCCCCGCGCGGTGATGGAGCTCGGCGTCGCGCTGATGGGCGGCGGGCTGCTGCTCGCTCCGCTCACCAGCGAGCCCTGGCATCTCTACGTGACCATCGGCGTCATGGTCGGCGCCGGCAGCGTCTGTCTCGGCTATTCCGGCCAGTCGCTGTTCCTGCCGAACTGGTTCATCCGCACGCGTGGTTTCGCCATCGGCATCGCCTTTGCCGGCGTCGGCATCGGCTCGGTGACGCTGCTGCCATGGGTGCAGCACATGATCGAGGAGACCGGCTGGCGCACGGCCTGCACCGCGATGGGCCTGCTCATCCTGATCGTGCTGGCGCCGATCAATCTGTTCCTGCGCAAACGCCCCGAGGATATCGGCCTTCGGCCGGATGGCGATGCCGCGCCGGTCGCAGGCGCTGCAAAGCCGGTCTCCAACATCGTCGATCCCGTCTGGGTCGGCACCGAGTGGACGCTCAAACGCGCGGTCGGGACGGCGCGGTTCTGGTGGATCGCGGTCGGCTATTTCTCCGGCCTGTACATCTGGTACGCGGTGCAGGTGCACCAGACCAAGTTCCTGCTCGATATCGGCTTCAGCCCCGGTGTCGCGGTGTGGGCGCTCGGCATCGTCAGCCTGCTCGGCATTCCCGGCCAGATCGTGCTGGGCCATGTTTCCGATCGCATTGGACGGGAATGGGTCTGGGCCATCAGCTGCGCAGGCTTTGCGATCTGTTTCGCGGCACTGATGGCGCTGAAGTTCCAGCCTTCGCTCTGGCTCGTCTATCTCATGGTGTTCGCGCAAGGCGCGCTCGGCTACGGCCTCACCTCGATCATGGGCGCGGTGGTGTTCGAGATCTTCCAGGGCAAGCACCAGGGCAGCATCTTCGGTACGATCATGCTGGCGGCCCTGGCCGGCGGCGCGGCCGGTCCCTGGCTCACGGGTTTTCTCCATGATCGCACGGGCGATTACACGCTCGCCTTCGCGATCGCCATGGTCGTGAGCGGCTTGTCGGCGCTGTCGGTATGGCGGGCATTGCCGGGCAAGGTGCGGGCCGTGGCCGGACGGCTGCATAAGCTCCAGGGCGGACGCGCAGAGTAGGTTCCGCACACATCGGATTGCCTTCGTCTCCTTGGCGGACCGTTAAGCATGTCGCGCCTTGGCGGGGCGCGGCGGGACCGCAAAAACGTCTTGGACACCATCGAAGCGCTAGCCTCGACCGATTTCCGCCGGGTCCAACGATGTCTGCCTCCGATTGTCTCGTGACAGAAACTCCGCAACTGCTGCTGGCTGCGCTCGAACGTGCCGACGATGGCGTCGTCATTGTCGATGACGCGCAGCGCATCATCCACTTCAACACCGCCGCGGAGCGGATCTGGAAGCTTTCGCGCACCGAGGTGCTCGGTCGCGATGCCACCGTTCTCACCCTCAAATGCCTCCAGGCCGACGCGGTCACGGATTTCCGCGACGAGATCAGCCTCATGCGGCGCGACGGCAGCCGCATCAAGGTAGCCATCACGCTGTCCTCCGCGACCATCGATAGCGCGGTCCATCGCATCGTGTTCGCACGCGACGTCACCGCGGAGGCCGAGCGCCGTGCGCGGATCGCGCTTCTCCACGCCGTCTCCGACCAGACCAACCGCGTGGTGATCATCACCGACACCGAGCAGAACATTGTCTACGTCAATTCGGCGTTCACTTCGCTGTTCGGCTATACCAGCGAGGAGGCCGAAGGTCGCCGCGCGGGCGAGCTCATCGCCGGTCGCCACACCGATCGCAAGGCCGTCGCCAAACTCGTCAAGCGTCTGATGCATGGCGACCGCCGCGGCGAGGCCGAGGTGCTCGCCTACGACAAGGACGGTGAGGAGATCTGGGTCTGCGCCCGGATCGATGCCTTCCGCGACAAGAAGGGCCGGGTCAAGCACATCTTCGCGCTGCTCGAGGACATCACCGAGACCAAGCAGCTGCGCTCGCTCCAGCAGCTCATCATGAGTGCGCTGGCCGACGAGGTCCCGATCGCCGAGATCGCCGACCGGCTGTGTCGCCGCGTCGAGGAGATTGCGCCTGACGTCGTCTGCTCGCTGCTTCACGTCGATGCCGCGGGCCTGATCCACCCGCTCGGCGGTCCCAGCTTGCCCGAGGACTATTGTCGCGCATTGGACGGCGTTGCGATCGGTCCCGATGTCGGCTCCTGCGGAACGGCTGCCTACTATGGCGAGCCGGTTCTGGCTGAAGATCTCGACACCGATCCGCGCTGGCAGCCCTACAAGGCGATGCCGCTCGGGATTGGCCTGCGCGCCTGCTGGTCGACCCCGGTCAAGGCCAAGGACGGCCGGGTCATCGCCACCTTCGCCTTCTACTATCGGGAGCCGCGCGCGCCGAGCAACTGGCACCGGCGCATCGTCGATGCCTGCGTCAACCTCGGTGCGTTTGCGATCGAGCGCAAGGAGGCACGCGCGGAGATCGCGCGGCTCGCCTATCACGACATCCTCACCGGCCTGCCCAACCGCGCGCAGCTGCGGCACCTGATCTCGGCCGCGATCGACGCCTGTCCGACCGGCAGCCACGTCGCGCTGGCCTTCCTCGACGTCGACCATTTCAAGGACGTCAACGATACGCTCGGCCACGCCGCCGGCGACGAGCTCCTGATCCAGCTCGCGCAGCGCCTGCGCGAGCAGATCGGGCCGGAAGACATCCTGGGCCGGCTCGGCGGCGATGAATTCGTCGTGCTGCTGCCCCATCGCGACGCCGAGGGTGCGGAGCGTGTCGCGACCGGGATCACCGAGGCGCTGGCTGCGCCGTTGCGGCTCGGCTCCCGGCAGATGCAGATGTCGGCCAGCATCGGCATCAGCCTCTATCCCGATCATGCGACCGACATCGACACCTTGATGCAGCAGGCCGACGCCGCCATGTACATGGCCAAGCAGGCGGGACGTTCGACCCATCGGCTGTTCAGTGCCGAGATGAACGGGTTGACCGAGCAGCGGCTGGCGCTGATCGCGGCGCTGCGCCGCGCCATTGCGGAGGGCGAGCTCACGCTCAGCTACCAGCCGCAGATCCGCAGCTGCGACGGCGCGATCCACGGCCTCGAGGCGCTGGCGCGCTGGCACGATGCCGAACTCGGCGACGTCTCGCCGGCAAAGTTCATCCCGCTCGCCGAGGAATGCGGCCTGATCGAGCAGATCGGCCTGTGGTCGGTGCGCGAGGCATGCCGGCAGATGGCGAGCTGGCGCCGCGCCGGGCTCAGCATTCCCTGCGTGTCGGTGAACCTGTCGCCGATCAATTTCCGCAACGTCACGCTGGCGGCGCGGCTGGCCGACATTCTCGCCGAATATGGGCTGCCGCCGGACGCGCTGATGCTGGAGATCACCGAGGGCGCGTTCATGCAGGACAGCGTCGCCGCGCTCGAGACGATGAACGCGATCCGCGAGCTCGGCGTCGGGCTCTCGGTGGACGATTTCGGCACCGGCTATTCGAGTCTCAGCCGTCTCGCGCACCTGCCGATCCGCGAGCTCAAGATCGACCGCAGTTTCATGCGCGACATCGAGACGGACGCCGGCGCGCTCGCGATCGCCACCGCCGTGGTGCGCGTGGGGCAGGGCCTCGGCATGACCGTCGTCGCCGAAGGCGTCGAGACCGAGGCGCAGCGCAAATTGCTGGCCGATCTCGGTTGCGACGTCGTGCAAGGCTTCCTCTACGCGCCCGCGCTTCCCCCGGTCGCGTTCGAGCGCTGGCTGATCGAGCACTGCGCCGAGCAGGCGAGGGCGATGCTGGGGCGGCTCGATGTTGCGCCGGCAGATCGCGAGGTGGTGAAGCGCTCGGCGTAGAGCGTGGACTCCTCACTAATCGGCCCGCGAAGGCGTGCCATGTCCAAATGTGCGGTGCATCGTTCGCGTGGCACCAATCGACATCCGCCGGAGACGGGCCGCCGGCGTCGGCGCACAGCGCCGGGCGGCGATCGTGGTTTACGCCACCGCGGTGATCAAAACAATCCGGGGCTCAAATCCAGGCCATCGGTGAGCGAGAGCACGAACACGAAAGCGCACGCTCCGGCCAGCAGCAGGGCGTGTTTCGCCACGTCGGCGCGGGTGACCGAGACGACCGTCCGGGAAATCGCGTTGATGATTGCTGTCACGTCGGCCTCTCGATCTTTCACATCCAATGAAGCAGCTTCCGCCGCCGGCACCGTCAGTCGGCCCAGGCTGCGACGACCAAGGGAGGATCACCTTGCGCGGGTGCCGCGCGCGCAATGAGCACGCCGCCAATCACGTGAACGACGCCGAATCCTAGAAGAACGAGGACCATCAGCTGTGTTTCGCTCAATCGTCCCGCGTTCTTGCCCCTTCGCTTGCTCAGCATGTGGCGAACGAGCGTTTTCGTATCCGGCGACGGCGTCGGGTCACAAAGGTTGATTTCGACCCGATCGAAACCGAGATGCCGGTAGCGATGAATGACATTGATTGCCTCTCGGCGGCGAGATTCGTGAAGTGCAGCAATGATCGTTGATGCCAGGGAGCTCCGCGGTAGCGCGGGTACGTCGGTCTTCATGGCTAGTCTCCTGATGCTGCGCGGGTGGGCGCGTGCGCCGGGCCCGCCTGAAACGATTGAAACCTGCATCGAAATCCGCCGCCGAGGCGGCTCTGGCTCTCGCAGCGGCAAAGGCCGTCAGCGCGACGCCGATCCCGGCGAGGGCAACAAAGAGAATGACGCCGATTGCTGGTCGCATCCGGCTGGGCTGCGCCTGAGCAGGACCGGTTCCCAGAAGAATCGGGTGGTTTCGGACGTCGCCTCGTGCGGGCAAATCCCGATGTCTCTGAGGTATTCGGGCTTGTGCCTGAGGTCGGCAAGCAGCTCCGCCCTGAAGCGGGCGCGCTGGTACCAGGTGGCGAACAGCGTGAGGGGCGCCAAACCGCGCAGATCAAAATCCTTTGCGGGGGGAATGGTGTCGGACATTTGCACTTGGGACTTTGCCCGGGGCGCATTCGCGGCCTCAGGAAATGACGCGCGACGACCTCTGGGCTTTGCGGCTTCACCGCAGTCGTGAACTTGATCGTTCAGATGGGTCAATGCGATCTCCTGTTTGATGGCCGTTGTGAAGCCGGAGTCCATCAGTCGTCTCCGAAAAGGAGCGGTGCGACCGGAGGTGCCGAGTCCGAAGCCGCCCCGGCACTCGGAGCGGCAAGGGCCGTCAGCGCGACGTCGATCCCCGCAAGGACCACGAAAAGAACTGCGACCGCCGCTAGGAGGTGACGCGCGCGCATGACCGCTTTCCGGATGAAATTGCCGAGCGTCGGTTCACCATTCGGCATCCCGTCGCAATGCGATCAAAACCTGCAGGGGTCTTCGCCGGCGTTATTCAATCGTCATCGGCGCGTTAATAATGTTCGCAAGGGTGGCAATTGCTGTAGAGTGTATACCAAATGGGTGCGTCTGATTGAATCGGAGGCGGAGTGGCCATAACTGCATCTGCGGCGTGCCCAATCTTTAGTCTCTCGCTTCTGGGACGTTTCGTACTGACAGGGCCGGATGGCGCCGTCAGCCTGCCGAACAAGAAGCTCGCGGGGTTGCTGGCCTTTCTGGCCTGCATGGCTCCTGACCCGCAGTCACGCGAAAAACTGTCGACCTTGCTGTGGGGATCTCACCTCGATGCGCAAGCGAAGCAAAATCTGCGACAAGCGCTCTTCAAGCTGCGTCAAATCCTGGGTCAGGATGCGCTGAGGAGCGATGGCGAACTCGTGTCGCTGAATGCCATGGTGATCGCATGCGATGTGCGCCAGTTTGAGGAGCTTGTCCAGGACGGCAGCCGTGATGCATTGAGTGCGGCGGCGGACCTCTATCGCGGTCGCCTGGCTGACGACATCAGCGTCGGCGAAGAAAGCTGGAGCGAATGGGTAGCCGGCGAACGCGAGCGGTTATCGGAGCTGGCTCTGGGCGCTATGGTGACGCTCGGCGGGCATGAGCTGTCCGAGGGGCGTGCGGAGCAAGCCCTGCGAACCGGCCAGCGCGCCAATGCACTCAATAACCTGCGCGAAGATTCGCATCGCTTGATCATGCGCGCTTTGTCCGCAACGGGACGTAACGCCGAGGCGCTCAAATACTATCGGGACGTCGTTGCCTTGCTGAAGCGCGAGCTGAGCACCGAGCCCGATCTGGCAACCAGGTCGCTGGCCGCGGAACTGCGCAGCAATCACCCGCAGAACGCCGCGCCGGCTGCCGGTGAGGTCGCGCCGGAGGCCTCACCCCCGCCGGCGCTCGTCATGCACGGCGAGAGGCCGTCCTTGGTGGTTCTGCCGTTCAGCAACATGAGCGGTGACCCCGAGCAGGACTATTTCGCCGACGGCGTCACTGCGGACATCATCACGGCCTTGTCGCGCTTTCGCGCCCTTGTGGTGATTGCACGCGGGACGAGCTTTGCCCTCCGGGACAAGGGAATGACCAGCCAGCAGATTGCGCAACAACTCGGTGTCCAATACGTCTTGAGCGGCCAAATTCGCAAGGCCGGCAACCGCATTCGCGTGTCGGCCGAGCTGACCCATAGCGGCAGCGAGGCTCAGGTCTGGTCCGATCGCTATGACCGCCCGCTGACCGACATCTTCGATCTGCAGGATGACGTCAGCAGCAGCGTCGCTGCGGTCGTCGATCCCGCCGTTCGCAGCGCCGAAATCGAACGCGCACGTCGCAAGCCGCCAACCAATCTTTCTGCTTACGATCTCTACTTGCGTGCCCTTCACCACCTCTGGGGCGGCACCCGTGAGGATATCACCAAGGCGATCGACCTGCTTCGACAGTCTCTCAGCCTTGATGAGGCGCGCTCGCCGACGCTCGCGGCGCTCGCCTGGGGACTCGTCATGGCTTCGCCGCTTGGCGCACACACGTCGCCGGACGCCACGACCGAGGCGCTCAGTCTCGCGCGTCGCGCGGTCGAGCAGGACGGTACGGACGCCTTTGCCCATGCGGTGTATGGCTTCACACTGTTTGGGCCGGCCGGCGACAACGATCAGGGGCGTATTCATGCCGTCGAGGCCGTGAGGCTCAATCCCAGTTCGGCTTTCGCGTGGGGTACGCTCGGAATGATCGATAGCATGGCAGGCGATTACGAGAACGCAGTCACATGCCTTCATCGTTCTCTCGTCCTCAGTCCCTACGACAGCATGCTGCATTTGTGGATGACAGGATTGACGGCGTCTTGCTTTGCGCTCGGGCGCCACGAGGATGGCATCGCCTGGGCACGCAAGTCGGTTCAGCACAATCCGGGCAATGGCACCGGCCATCGTATGCTGGCGGCCAATCTGGTCGCCGCCGGCCGCCTGGAAGAAGCCCGCGAGATCACGCGGCGTCGCGATGCAACACAAAAAACAACGATCCGCGATCTGCGCGCCATGCGCTTTTTCAAGCAAAACGATGCTCTCGAACGCTACCTTTCGGCCCAGCAGGTTGCCGGTGTGGCCGATTGAGCGTCAAGCGCCGAGTGCAACGAGAAGCGTGCGACCGGTCATGAAGACGAGGATGAGCGAACCGACCGTCCACAGTGTCGCGCGAACTTCGTGGATTTGTCCCGTGAGATAGGCCAGAAAATGCAGCAGGCGTGAGGCAACGTAGCCGTAGAGCAGCCACTGCGCGAGCCGCAGCGACGGCTGCGTGAGGATATAGAGCAGACCCGCGACCAGGAAATACGGCAAGCTCTCGAGATCGTTCATCTGGATCCGGCGGATCCGCTCGACACGTTCGTTGGGAAGAAGCTGCGCTGGATCTGGCGCAGGATTCATCGGGGTCTTCTTGATATCCTCCGGCGAACGGTAGCCCCCCTTGGCTTGCACCATACGGATCACGGTCAGCCATGACATCGCCACGGCCTTCAAGATCATCAGGGTGGCGGCAACGACATACGTGGCGAAAAGGGGATCGTGAAGACTCATTCGGTCCAATTTGGCCCCCTTGTGACGTTTCCACGTGAGATGCGCGACCGCGCCGCGCCACTAGGCAAAGGACGTCACCCGTCCGCGTATAGCCCGGCGCGCTCGCGAACGCCACCGCCGTGGCGTGCGCGGGGCAGGGCGACATCGGCCGGGCAGCAAGAGACCGCCCGAAGGCGGTCTCGCACTCGGGAGAGAAGGCGTTCCGTCAGATATCAACCTGGATGGCCATGTTGGAGCGTACCCAATCGGATTGCCCAGCCTTTAGCCGCTTAGCCTGGAATTCTGCGAAAGCTGGATCGGCACCTAGTGCCGCCAAGGTGCGCCCATAAGCTTCTACGCTATCGAAGCGAGCGACGAAGGCGTAGTTCCCGACCTCGCCACCGATCACCGACCAATAGCTGACATCGGCCCCGTGTTTTTTCCAAAGTGTCGCGCCGTCCTTTGCAAGCTGTAAGATAGTCGCGAGATCGCTACCGGGCCTTGGATGCGAAACGAACTGCATGACAACTGCAGGCATTTTCCCCTCCAATGAAAAATGATGGCGCCAAACGACCCGGCTGGTCATTTGGTCCGAGGAGAATTCCAAACAGCGCGGCTCTCGCGCTTGATCTGGATCAACTCAATTTCTCCAGCCTGACGGCAGGCTGCCCGCTCTTGCGCCGCGGCATTGCATGGAGATCGCCCATGATCGAGCAGCGCAATCGAGTTGTTCAGGTCAGCCGCTTCGGTGATCCCGAGACACTGGAAGTTGTCGATACCCGCCTGCCGACCGCCGGCCGGGGCGAGGTGCGCGTTCGCGTACTCGCGTCGAGCCTCAGCTACACCGAGGTATTGATCAGGCGGCATCTGTACCCGCAAACGATGCGCCTCCGGCCGCCATTCGTCATGGGATACGACGTGGTGGGGGCAATCGATCAGCTCGGCGAAGGCGTGCACGACTTTCAGATTGGCGACCGTGTGGCCGACATGACGGTGGTCGGGTCAAACGCCGAGTATCGCACGCTTCGGGCGGACGACCTGGCCCGCGTGCCGGTTGGCGTGGACGCCGCTGAAGCGGCCGCGCTGATCTTGAGCTGGACGACCGCGTACCAGCTTCTGCACCGCGCGGCCAAGGTTCAGCGAGGCCAACGTGTGCTCGTGCACGGCGCCGCCGGCGCGGTCGGCCAGGCGCTGCTCGTGCTCGGGAGACTGGCGGGCGTCGAGCTGTGGGGCACGGTGCGCGGCGAGCACATGGCGCTCGTCCGGGAGCTCGGGGCAACGCCGATCGACTACCAGCATGAGGACTTCACGCGGGTTCTGCCGGGCGGGTTCGACGTCATCGTCGACGGCGTCGGCGAAGACGGCTATCGCCGCTCATACGCCGCGCTCAAGCCAGGCGGCCTGCTCTGCGCCATCGGCTTCTCGGCGAGCGTGCAGGCACGGCGTCGGATGCTCCCCATCGTGATGGAGATCGCGCGCCTCTATCTGTGGAGATTATTGCCCGGCGGCAAGCGAGCCCGCTTTTACTCGGTAAATGCCATGCGGGCGCGACATCCCACCTGGTTCAAGGAGGACCTGGAGGAATTGTTCGAGCTTCTGGCAGAAGGTGCCATCCGGCCGCGCATCGCCGAGCGGATCTCCTTCGACGAGGTCGCCGAAGCTCACCGTCGCCTCGAGGCTGGCGGTCTCGAGGGCAAGCTCGTGCTGTGCCCGGATCTCTCCTCGCGACGCAGCCAGCGCTCCGCCTGACGCGGTGCGACGCTGCCCGGGCGTTTCCGCTACGGTCAGGATCGCCGCTCGGCCCAAGACGCCGAGCCGGCTGTGAGCATGACGATCGGCAGGAACGGGCCAAAAGCAGCCCTTACGGTCCGGCTCGCCCTGAGCGAAGTCGGATCGCTCGCCGACCAGGGAGTGGCTCACTTCCGGGGCTCAACGACTGTCTTTGTTGATCCGTCCGGCGCTGCCTGCATCCCCGGTGGGCTTTGACCTTGCGGACTTTCCGGCTGCGCACCACCCGACTTTGTTTCAATCGGTCCGGTCCAACCTTGCGGCTGCAATTGACCTTTTTCTTCCGGCGCCGAGCGCCCGGTCGGCGTGTTCAAGTCTTTCTTCGGATCGGCTTGCGCTGTCGCAAATCCGCACGACACGGCCCAGCAAATCGTCGTTATCAGAATAATCCTCACGGCGACCTCCGCTTGGCTGAATGTAACAAACAGGCTGGACCACCCTTCAGTTCCGTATTGCAATGCGAGCGAACGACCGATCGAAAAAGAATGTCCGCTTCGGGTCCAGTCGCGTCGGTTCGAGAGGACACCGAGGACTTCCGGTCAAGCCTGGTGAACTGACATGATCAGCGCTGGTCAGCTTGTCTCAAACGGGCCAATAGGTGACATTCGAGTAGGAAGGTCGCCAATGTCGGCAAGCGAATAGCCTTCACGTTATTGCTCCCGCACGCCTCCCTTCCTTAGCCCATCGAGAATTTCATCAAATTCCCGACGAAACTGCGGGTTGCTTGAGTATCCGTAGCCAAACTCACGGAACCACTGGATCGTGAAATCTGGTCGGATCTTGTTCAATTCAGTCAAGCTCTGCCGCGCCGGCTCCAACTGCCCGCTGGCTCCGTAAGCCGAGACCAGATCTACATAGGCGTACCAGAATGCGTTGTTTATGTTGATCACTCGCCTGCAGTCCTTGGTGGCTTCTTCATATTCCTGAAGGTGCAGGTGTGCATGGCAAAGGTTGTAATACCAAGAGACGGCAATCGGATCTTTCGGGCTAAGGCGGAGTGCCAGCTGAAGCGGCGAGAACGCTTCGCGGGCCCGCCCGGAGAGGATGAGTGCAAGTCCTTTCTGAGCGTAGGCGATCGGGAAATTTGGATTGATTTCAAGCGCAGCGTCGTATTCAGGCAACGCCTCCTCAGGGCGCCCAAATACTCGAAGAGTGTCTCCCTTTACCACGTAAGCCAACGCGTTTGACGGGCTTTTCGCAAGAGCCCTGTCGATGAGATCAGTCGCTATTTCTTTATCTTCGGCCATGGACGTCGACCACCTGAAGCCCGCAGCAATGGCTAAGCACCATGCTTTCGCGATCATTGCATCGACGTTATCCGGATCGAGACGCAACGCACTGTCGAACAGGTCCTTTGCCTGCGCGATTTCCGTCTTCGACCGGGGCTCATAGAACTTTGCCCAGCCGCGCATCGTGAAGTCCATGGCGTCTGGATTTCTGGATTGGTCCTTTTCGCTGCGGCGGCTTTCGGCTTGCATGAGTTCAATGTTTAGCGAGCGTGCGAGCCGTCCCGTGATCTGGTCCTGCAAGGCGGCGAGGTTCGTGCGATCGCCGTCGAAGCGATCGGACCAGATGTCGCGACCGCTTGCGGCATCCGTAAGCGACACGTTGACCCGGATCTGATCTCCGTTGCGCCGCACGGCGCCCTGTACCGCCCATCGGATGCCGAGCTCCTTGCCGAGCGTCTTAAAGTCGATCTGCTTGTTCTTGAATGTAAAGGCCGTTCCCCGTCCGATGACGAAAGCGCCGGGCATTTGCGCGAGATCGGTTGTCAGATCGGTCGTAATACTATCGGCGAAGTAGTCCTGCTCCGGATCGTTGTTGAGGTTTGCAAATGGCAGGACGACGAGAGACAATCGGGGAGCAACGTCAGGCCTGGCCGTAGCCTCTCTTTGCGTCTGTTGCTTGTCCGGAAACACATCGGTGCGGAGCGTCTTCCACACAGTCCAGTAGCCGACGAGACCACCCGCGATCGCGCCGATAGCGGCGATCGAGGCGAGCGCTCCGCCGATCAACTGCAATCGCGCCCGGAGGCGACTCTTTAGATTGCGAAGATCGCGATCGGATGGTGGTTTCCCCAATTGCTCCTTATCGGATGTCGCTTTGTCCGGTTGCTCGTTATCGGATGTCGGTTTGTCCGGTAGATCGGTGGAGACTTCCGAGTTCGTCATCGTTGCCTCCGCGCAGGAGCCAAACGTCCGGATTCCAAAAACTAGCAGATTTTCGCGGCTTTGGGTTGGTCAAGGTTGCTGACAAGTTCAAGCCTCTCTCAAGTTGTCGCTTGGACAATCGCCCCAGCCGCTGTCACTCCGCCGCCAACCCCGTCCTCCGCCGCAAATCCGTAATCGCGCGCAGAAAACTGTCGGCCGGCGTCGTCTCCGGATCGATCAGCCGGTGCAGGCGAAAGCCGTCTTCCAGCGCCAGCACGACGGAGGCCATCCAGGGCGGGTTGAGCGTGTTGTTCTTGCCGTTGCTCTTCAACGTCGCCTCGACGATGTCGGCGATCAGCTTGCGCCGCGCGCGCAGGCGTTTGGCAAGCTCCGGCCGGCGCTTCTCGGCGCGCGCGACGTAGAGGATCATCTCCATGTGCAAGAGCGGCGAGCGGCCGAGCGGATCCTGCCGGCTGCGGTCCATCGTTCGCAGCGCCGCGATGAAATCGTCGAGATTGTCGTGCTGCGCGAGGATGTCCATATTGCGCCGGATCGACTGCTCGACATGGTCCTCGAGCATGGCGATGATCAATTCGTCCTTGCTGTTGAAGTTGGAATAGAACGCGCCGCGGGTGAAGCCGGCCGCGGCCGCGATCGCCTCGATGCTGGCGCCGCCGATGCCGTCTTCCTCGAACACCCGCGCGGCCGCCTCGAACAGTCTGTCGCGCGTGTCGTCCCTGGTCGGCCTGGTTCTCACCCTTGACATCGGACCAGGTTAGGGCAGAATGCAACTCGATACAACAATGTATCGAGTTGATAATTTCAGGGGATGGTTACGCCGGGCAGTGGGGCTGCGATCGGCGTATTCGTGTCATGCGGCAACCGATTTGAGGTCACCATGAACGAGCAAGCGCAACCTGCCGGCGGCGATCCGCTGTTCAATCCGCTGTCGCCGGACTTCATCCGCAACCCCTATCCGCATTACGACCGGCTGCGCGCGATCGATCCGATCCATGTGACGCCGTTCGGCCAGTTCGTCGCCAGTCGCCACGCCGATGTCAGCCTCGTGATGCGCGACAAGCGCTTCGGCAAGGATTTCGTCGAGCGGTCCAAGCGCCGCTACAGCGAAAAGATCATGGACGAGCCGGTGTTCCGCAGCATGAGCCACTGGATGCTGCAGGCCGATCCGCCCGACCACACCCGCCTGCGCGGCCTCGTGGTGAAGGCCTTCACCGCGCGGCGCGTCGAGGACATGCGGCCGCGGATACAGGAGATCGTCGACCAGGCCATCGACGCCGTGATCGACCGCGGCCACATGGACCTGATCGAGGATTTCGCCTTCCGCCTGCCCGTCACCATCATCTGCGACATGCTGGGAATCCCCGAGGACCATCGCGAGGTCTTCTACAAGAGCTCGCGCGACGGCGGGCGACTGCTCGACCCCGTGCCGCTCACGCCGGAGGAGATCGCGAAGGGCAACGCCGGCAACATGATGGCGCAGATGTATTTCCAGCAGCTGTTCGAGCTGCGCCGCCGCAATCCCGCCGACGACCTCACCACCCAGCTGGTGCAGGCCGAGGAAGACGGCAACAAGCTCACCAACGAGGAGCTGACCGCCAACATCATCCTGTTGTTCGGCGCCGGCCACGAGACCACCGTCAATCTGATCGGCAACGGCCTGCTCGCGCTGCATCGCAACCCGGACCAGCTCGCGCTGCTCAAGGCCCGGCCGGAGCTGATGGTCAATGCGATCGAGGAATTCCTGCGCTACGATTCCTCGGTGCAGATGACCGGGCGCGTCACGCTCGAGGATATCGACGATCTCGGCGGCAGGAAAATCCCCAAGGGCGAGACCGTGCTGTGCCTGCTCGGCTCGGCCAACCGCGATCCGGCGGTCTATCCCGATCGCCCCGACCGGCTCGACGTCACCCGTCCCAACGTCAAGCCGCTGTCGTTCGGCGGCGGCATCCATTTCTGCCTGGGGGCCCAATTGGCGCGGATCGAGGCCGAGATCGCCATCGCCACGCTGTTGCGCCGGCTGCCGGATCTGCGCATCGACGACGTCGAGAACCCGGAATGGCGGTCGACCTTCGTGCTGCGCGGCCTGAAGAGCTTGCCGGCGAGCTGGTGAGGCGGCGGCACGCGTTAACCTCCGCGCGCAACAGTCGCTGTGACTTCGCCACACTTCCCCCTATATAAGGGGCTGTTCCGGCGCGCCTGAAGCCTTCCATGGGGCAAGGTTTGGCCCGGGTGCCGGTTTGGCCGAGGGGAGACCCGTGCAGACGACGCTGCTCGGATTGGCGATTGCCTTCATCATTGCGCTTCTGGCCGCGCTGATCGGGCCCTACTTCATCGACTGGAACCAGTTCAGGCCCCAGTTCGAGGCGGAGGCGGGCCGGATCATCGGCGTGCCGGTGCGGGTGGCGGGCGAGCTCGACGCGCGGCTGCTGCCGGCGCCGACGTTGCGGCTGCGCTCGGTCACGTTCGGCGGCAACAACGATCTCGGCCGCCTGCGCGCCGACAAGCTCGACGTCGAGTTCAGCCTGAGCGCGCTGATGCGCGGTGAATGGCGCGCCACCGAGCTGACGGTCAATGGCATGGCGGTCGATCTCGGCCTCGACGCGCGCGGGCGGGTCGATCTGCCGTCCACCGCGAGCGGCACCTTCAATCTGGCTTCGCTGGCGATCGAGCGCCTCAATCTCACCGGCCGCATCGCCCTGCACGATGCCGCCAGCCGCTCGACGCTGGAGCTGAGCGACATCGCCTTCTCCGGCGACGTCCGCTCGCTGGCCGGTTCGGTGCGGGGCGACGGCCGCTTCACCGCGAGCGGCACGCGCTACCCGTTCCGCATCTCCTCCGGCCCGAGCGCCGACGGCAGCGCCACGCGTCTCCACCTCAACATCGACCCCGGCGAGCGCGCCATCCTCGCCGATCTCGAAGGCGTGCTCGCCTTCGACAACCGCCTGCCGAAATTCGACGGCGCGCTGACGCTGGCCGTGCCGGCGGCGAAGAAGGCCGGCGAGGCCGGGCCGACGCCCTGGAAGCTCACCGCAAAACTCAAGGCCGATCCCGCCGGCGCCAAGTTCGACCAGATCGACGCAAGCTTTGGCGCCGAGGACAATGCGTTGAAAGTCGGCGGCGTCGGCGATCTCAGGTTCGGCGCCTCGCCGCTGCTGCGCGCGGTGCTGTCGGCGCGCCAGATCGATGCCGACAAGCTGGCCGGCAAGGACGAGGCCGAGCCGCTGCGCATCCTGCCGGCACTGCGCGCCGGCCTTGCCGCGATCCCGCAGGCGCCGATCCCGGCGCAGATCGAGTTCAACTCCGACCAGATCATGCTCGGCGGCCGGCCGCTCCAGAACATCGCCGCCGAGCTCAAGACCGACGGCCGGTCCTGGACCTTCCAGCGGCTCGAGCTGCGCGCGCCCGGCATGACGCAGCTCTCGCTCAACGGCGCGGCGCCCGGCGCCGACAGCTTCAGCGGCCGGCTCAGCGTCGAATCCTCCGATCCCGATACGCTGGTGGCCTGGCTCCAGGGCCGCAGCGAGGTCAACCGCCGCAGCACCCGGCCGCTGCGGCTTGCCGGCGACGTGACGATCGCCGCCAACCATCTCGCCATCGACAAGCTGAAGGCCGACATCGAAGGCGGCGCCATCGAGGGACGAATTGCTTTCGTCCAGACCGGCGCGAGCAAGGGCTCGCGGATCGATGCCGAGCTCAAGGCCGACCGTCTCGATCTCGACGCCGCTGCGAGCTTTGTGCGCGCGCTCGGCGGGCCGCAAGGCGAATGGCCGGAGGAGGCAAGGCTCTCGCTCGATGTCGGCCGTGCGATCTCCGCCGGCCAGGAGCTGCGGCCGTTCGCGGCGAAGCTCGGCTATGGACCGGCGTCGCTGTCGCTGGAGCAGTTGCGGTTCGGCCAGACCAGCGGGGTGACCACCGAGGCGAGCGGCAGCTTCGACCGTACCAAAGCCACCGGCAAGCTCGCGCTGAAATCCTCAGCCAATTCGCTGCGCGAGCTTACCGCGCTGATCGAGCCGTTTGCGCCTTCGGTGCGTACGCGCTTCGATGCGATCGCGCCGCTGCCCGGTGCGACCCGCCTGAAGCTCGACCTCAGCCTCGACAGGAACGCCGAGCATGCCGATCGCAGCGACGCCCGCGCCGTGTTCGATCTCGACGCGCCGCAGCTCAAGGCCACCGCGACGCTGGCCGCACAGACGCCGGTAGCGGCCGTCAACGGCATCGACATCGACCGCCTGCGCAACAGCGACTTCACGCTGGACTCGAAAGTCTCGACCCCGCAGGCCGGCGCATTGCTGGCCTTGCTCGGCCTCGATCGCGTGGTGGCCGCGGGCGAGGGCGCTTCGCAGTTCGAAGGCCGGTTAAGCGGTGCCTGGCGCCGTCCGCTGCAATTGAACGCAAAACTGAGCGGCGGCGGGCTGGACGCAGACGCGCAAGGCAGCGTCGAACTGTCCGCGCCGGAGCCGAAGGCGTCCGTGAATCTGCGCGTGCGCAACGTCAACCTCGCGCCGCTGTTCGGAACCGGCCCGGCCGGCAAATCGGCGCAGACCGTCAGCCTGTCCTCCCGGCTCTCTCTGTCCGGCAATCGCCTGACCTTCGACGATCTCGACGGCAGCGCGGCCGGCTCGCATCTGCGCGGTCGTCTGGCGGTCACGCTCGACCAGGAGACGAGCATCGACGGCGAGGTAGGCCTCGACACGCTCGATCTTGCGCCGGCGCTCGCGCTTGCCGTCGGCGCGGCCGGACGCGATGCCGGCGAGCCGCTGAGCGCGGGGCTCCTCGGTGGCTGGCGCGGCCGCATCGCCTTCCAGGCGTTGCGCGGCACGTTGCCAGGCGGCGTCGAGCTGCGTCCCATCGGCGGGACGATCCGGAGCGACGGCCAGTCGCTCGCGCTCGATGCGCTCAAGGGCGGCGTCGGCGGCGGCGAGCTGTCGGCGAGCTTTGACGCGCGCAACGGCGCGAGTGGCGTTGCGCTGAACGCACGTATCGAGCTCAGCAATGTCGATGCGACCACGCTGCGCTACCGTGATCTTGCTTTGCCCAAGGGACGCGCCTCGGTGCAGATGGCACTGACCAGCCAGGGCCGCAGCGTCGCGGCGTTGACCGGCGCGCTCGCCGGCAACGGCACGGTGACGCTGGACTCTGCGGAAATCAGCGGCCTCAACCCGCGTGCGTTCGAGATCGCCATCCGCGCCAGCGACGGCGGTCAGGTCGCCGACGACAACAGGCTGCGGCAGCTGGTCGAACCCGCGCTGGCGGCGGGTCCCATTGCGGTCGCCTCGGCGCAGATCCCGTTCACGATCCGCGACGGACGGCTGCGCGTTGGTGCCACGCCGCTGGAAGCGAAGAACGCCCGCGCCATTGTCTCCGGCGGTTACGACATTCCCGCCGACCAGGCCGACATCCGCGCCAGCCTGACGCCGATCATGACCGGGCTCTCCGGCGCCCCGCCGGAGATCCAGTTGTTCGCGGCGGGCCCCCCCGACAAGCTCAACCGCACCGTCGATCTTGCGCCGCTGTCTTCGTGGCTCGCGGTGCGCACGATCGATCGCGAGACGCGCCGGCTCGATGCCATCGAGCGCGGCGAGCCGCCGCCGGCGACCGCGGCGCTACCGACGTTGGTGTCTCCGGATGCGGCGCCCGAGCAGGTGCCGGCCAACGTGCCGCTGCCGGGCCAGGATCCACGCCGCGCGCCGCCAAGGCCGAAAGCCGCGCCGACGCCGAAAGCGCCGCTGGCCGCGCCCGCAGCTCCAAGCCCGCCGCTCGCAAGTCAGCAGGTCGCGCCATTGCCGCCGCCGATCGAGGTGAGACCGGCGCCGGGCCCCGCGCCCGCAAAGCCCAAGCCGAAGCCGCCGCTGGTGCTGACGCCGTCGAACCCGTAAGCGCGAGTTTGTTTGGAGAGATCGGGCCGCGGGCCCTCTTAACCTCTCCCGCTTGCGGGATAGGTCGGCGCGAAGCGCCGGGTGAGGGTTCTTTCCATTAAGGGAGTCGCTCTGCGGAGACACCCTCTCCCCAGCCCTCTCCCGCAAGCGGGAGAGGGAGCGCACCTTCTCCCTTGCCCGCCGGTAAACCCATTCCATCGCATTTGAATGAATTCTCGTCGGCAAAACTGATCTGCCGACTTTACCGGATTCTCGCGTTTGTTCCCTAGTGTCGGGTGTCAGAGGAATTCGGCGTCGCGCCAGCACAGGCGGGATGGCTCGCCAAAGAACGACCAAGAACTGGGGTGATCGACATGAACGGGGCGAAAACGCTTCTACAGGATCTGGACGACGCGATCGCGCGCGGCACCGACGAAAGCCGGGCACGCGCGCTGTGGCACGCGACCGACATCCTGATCACCGGCCGCTACAGCGACGACGAGATCAGCATGTTCGGCGAGGTCATCGGCCGGCTTGCCGACGAGATCGAGGTTGCCGCGCGGACGCAGCTCTCCGAATTGATGGCGGCCTGCGATCACGCTCCGCTCAATGTCATCGAAAAGCTCGCTCTCGACGACGAGATCGCGGTCGCCGGCCCCGTGCTGCGCGACTCCACCCGTCTCGACGAGAAGATGCTGGTCGAGAGCGCCCTGACCAAGAGCCAGTCGCATCTGCTCGCGATTGCCCAGCGTAAATCCATCGGCGAGGCCGTGACCGACGTGCTGGTCAAGCGCGGCGACCAGGAGGTCGTGACGTCGGTCGCCAGGAACGAGGGCGCGCGCTTCTCCGGCTCGGGCCTGCTGCACATGGTCCGCCGCGCCGAGGGCGATTCGATTCTTGCCGAGCAGCTTGGCCTGCGCAAGGACGTGCCGCGCCACATCTTCCAGCAGCTCATCTCGAAAGCGTCGGAAGACGTCCGCCGCCGGCTCGAGAGCGAGCGCCCTGAGATGATGGCGCAGATCCAGAGCTCGGTGACAGAGGTCACCGGCGATCTGCAATCCAAGTTCGGCCCGTCCTCGCGCAGCTACTTCGTCGCCAAGCGCGTGGTGACGACGCAGTACCGCCAGGGCAACCTCAACCAGGACTCGATCTCGAACTATGCGCGCCAGCACCGCTTCGACGAGGTGCAGATCGGCCTGTCGCTGCTATCGGCGCTGCCGGTCGACGTGATCGAGCGCGCGCTGATGGACCGCAACCGCGAGATGATCCTGGTGCTGTGCAAGGCGCTCAACTTCTCCTGGGACACGACGATGTCGCTGCTGTTCCTCGGCGCCAAGGATCATCTGATCACCGCGCGCGAGCTCCAGGACAACGAGCGCGAGTTCAGCCGGCTCAAGATCGAGACCTCGCGCAGCATCCTGAAGTTCTACCAGTCGCGCAAGACCGGCGCGGGTGCCGATGCGGGCCGTCAGCCCGAACTCCAGGTCCACTGAGCAAGTCCACTAAGCAGGTCCACTGAGCATCACCCGGGAATTGGCAGGGGAGTATTTGCAAATGTTGCCTCAATTCGGCACCGCCGTTCGCAAGAAGAACCTCAACAATGCCTTCGGCGCCGATGTCGGCGGCGGAGCTCCGGACAAGGCCTCGGTCGACGCCGCCTGGCTCGTGCTGGAAGCCGCCAACGATCTCGGCGATCACGCCGCGATCGAAGCCTGCCGCCGCGTCATCGACGCCGAGCTGAACGGCACGGTCGCCGGCAGCTCGGATATCGATCTCGTGCTTGGGTATTTCAGGTAAGATACAACAGGTCTCGTAGGGTGGGCAAAGGCGCACTTGCGCCGTGCCCACCATCTCTTCATGGTCGTAAAAAGTGCGTGGGCACGCTGCGCTTTGCCCACCCTGCAAGCTGTGCAAGAAGCCCCCGGATTACGCTGCGCTCCATCCGGGCTATGCACTCGAGCGCGGCGGTGGTGATCGGTTTCACCGTCATTTCCGCAACGCAGCTCCACGATCCCGAACGGGCACTCGCCGAACAGGCGCGGTGGAGAGCATGCTATCATACCACCTGGGATAGCGCTCGCTGTCCCTGGATTCGGGAGAGATAGCCATGAAGACCTTCGCTTTCCTCGTCGTCGGGCTCGCTGTCACAATCCTTTCGATGCCGACAGCCAACGCTCAGTACAAATGCTCTTTCAGTAGCGGCACCATTTCGTCCGTCCCGTGCGCCAAGCGTTATGCCGTCAATTACGAAGCGTGCCGAAAATACGTCATCGAGCACGGTTCGAGCTCGGCTGACGCCATGTGGTGGTGTACGAGCCAAGGTTACACGAAATAGGGCTACACGAAGTAAAGCTACACCGAATGATTTGACGTCGACCGCGAGCAGGAGGCCGCCTCGGTGGCGGCCTCCTGCAACCGGGTGGAACGCTCAAGCGTTGGCGCCGCCGTCGACCGTCAATGTCGTGCCGGTGATGTACCTGGCCTTCGGGCTCGCCAGGAACGCCACGGCGCTCGCGATGTCATCCGTGGCGCCGTAGCGGCCGAGCGCCATGAACTGTTTCAGCGTCTCCGCGGTCGGGCCGTGCGCTGGATTCATGTCGGTGTCGATCGAGCCCGGTGCCACCAGGTTGACCGTGACGTCCCTGGGGCCGACTTCGCGCGCCAGCGCTTTCGTGAACGCTGATAGCGCCGACTTCGACGCCGCGTAGACGCCGAGCGCTGGCGAAGGCACGCGGTCGGCGAAATAGCTGCCGATGGTGATGATGCGGCCGCCCTTGCCAAGGTGGCGCAGCGCGGCTTTGCTCGCGACGATCGGCGAACGGACGTTGACGTTCAGCAGCGCATCGATATCCCCAAGCGAAATGTCGTTGAGGCCGCCCAGGCGAAGAATTCCGGCGTTGTTGACCAGAATATCGAGTCCGCCCAGCGCAGCGACGGTCTTTTCGACCGAGGCCTGGACGGCGGCGACATCCGCGCTGTCGGCCTGGATCGCCACGGCTTTGCGTCCGCCGGCCTTGATGGCGTCAACCACCTTGGCGGCGCTGTCTGCGGACTTCTCATAGGTGATTGCGACGTCGGCGCCTTCCGCGGCTAGCGCCTTTGCAATGGCCGCACCGATACCCCTGCTTGCGCCCGTCACCAGGGCCCGTTTTCCTGCCAGCGTCATCTGTCTTCTCCAATTATGTAACGATCGACACAGAATATGTGGAGGCTTGATCGGCCGCGTCAAGCCAATTATGTGTTGATCATTACAGAAAGAGCTGCGATGGCGGGACGACCACGAGAATTTGACCGCGAGGCGGCACTCGAAGCCGCCATGTTGCTGTTCTGGCGCAAGGGGTTCGAGGCCGCCTCGATGCACGACCTCTGCGAAGCCATGGGCGTCCGCTCGCCGAGCCTCTATGCGGCCTTCGAGAGCAAGGAGGCGCTCTATCTTGCGGCGATCGAGCATTACGTCCTGACCTATGGGCCTCCGGTCTGGGACAGGCTTGGCGAAGGAGCAACCGCGCGCGCCGGCGTCGAGAACCTGCTGATCGGGGCGGCCGAGATCCTGCCGAAATCCCGCTCGGCACCGGCCGGCTGCATGGCCGTGCTGGGCGCCGTCAGCGACGAATGGCCGGCCTCGATCGCCCGCGCGATCAGAAGAGTCCGGCTCGACATGCTCGGCAATTTGCGCGCGCGGCTGGAGGCTGGCCTCGCCAATGGCGAGCTACCTGCCGCAACCGACATAGAGGCGTTGAGCCGGTTCTATCTCAGCGTCTTCCAGGGCATGGCCATCCAGGCCAAGGACGGCGCCACGCCGGCGGAGCTGAGAGGCGCAGCCAAGGCGGCGATGGTTGCGTGGCCGGGCGAGGGCTACAAGTAGCTACAATTCAATGCTGGCCGAGAAGGGTGCAGCCCGAAACCCACAGGAGCGCGTCGTTGACGAGGCAAAACATCTCATCGGGATATGCGTTTGAAGACACCTATGGCTACTCCCGCGCCGTCCGCGTCGGAAACCAGGTCTTCATTTCCGGCACGACGGCTCGCCCGCCGCACCTCGACGGCGACGCCTACCTGCAAGCCAGGGCGATACTCGCATTGATCGCCGACGCATTGGCCGAGGCTGGCGCCGATATGCGGCATGTCGTCCGTACCGTGGTGTACGTGATCGATATGGCGGACACCGAGCATGTGGCGCGCGCCCACTCTGAAGCCTTCGATGCGGTGCGCCCGGCCAGCACGCTCGTCCAGGTCAGCGCCCTGACGCCGACATCGGCCCGCGTCGAGATTGAAGTGGTGGCAATCATCTCGGCCTGACGGGCCTCGAGCCGCTTGGGCGCTGCGATCCGTCGCGGAGCGCTGCTGGTAGCTTCTCGGAATTGCCTTCGATCATGGCGCCGACACACGCCGTTGCACGCACCTGTGATCAGTGGAACTCCGGATGCAGGTAACGGCGGAAAGGTCTCTTCGTACAGCTTTCAGCGAACGTATCTTCTTCGCACGCTGATGGATGCGCATTCCGGGGAGAGATCGTCACATGAAGGAATTCAACGTTGCCGAGAATGGTGGAGGTTCGTATCGTCCGCTCGCCATTCTCCGCTGGGTCATGGTGGTCATATTCGTGTCCTTCGGAATGCAGAAATTCACATTGCAATCCGCGCAGGGCATCGCGCAGTTCATCACCAACAGTCCGTTCATCTCCTGGCTGTCGATCTTCGGCCTGAGGGGAGAGGCTTATGTTCTCGGTGTTGCCGAATTCGTGATTGCCGCGCTGCTGGCGGCAGGTAGCTTCAGCCCGGTCTTGTCCGCCGTCGGTTCATTCATGGGCGTGGTGACCTTCGCGATCACATGGTCGTTCTTCTTCACGACGCCGGGCGTCGTCACATGGAGCCTGTCATCCGATCCCATGGCGTGGAATCTGACCGGCGAGTTCCTGTTCAAGGACATCGTCTTGCTGTGCGTCTGCGCCGTTCTGTTTCTGGCCTCATTGCCGCGATCGGCCATTCGGCTGCGCACCGGCTGAGCGTTGGGGCGTCGCTCACCGCCGGATCCGGTAGATCACGACGTCCTCGCCGTGATGCGTCGTGCTCTTCTCCAGAATGTAATTGGATTTCTCTAGGACGCGGCGCGACGCGCCATGTTCGACGAAGACCAGGCCGATGAGCGACGGCAGCGCGAGTTGCGACAGCCCGATATGCGTCAGCGCCGCGGCGGTCTCGCTCGCAAATCCTTGGCCCCAGAGGTCGCGTTTGAACGTATAGGCAATCTCGATCTCGTCGATACCATCAACGAGGATGTGCCTGATCCCCGCCCGTCCGGCGAATGCTCCGTCTCTCGTTCGCAGCACCCAGAGCCCGAAACCGTGCCGGTCCCAATGGGCCATGTTGACGGCGAGATAAGTCTTCGTCGCCTCCGCCGAACGGACACCGCCGAGATAGCGGGACACGTCGGGATCGAGATGGAGTGTGACGAGGTCGGCGAGATCATCGTCGCGCAGTTTCTCGGCGGTCAGTCTGTTGGTGCGGAAGTGATCCAATGAGGTTAGCGGCGTTCGAAGTGAGCATCGATTGTTGCGCCGACGATGCCGTCCTGCCGACGTCTTACTCAACCTCCCGATCGCCGGTGTGACGCGCGGGGTTTGATCTGCATCAAATACGCGGATGACGATCGCGCCACAACCCGACTTCGAGGCTCACAGGTTGACAGGTGCGATGATCCCGACTTGGTACGTCAGCTTTGAAATTCGACAACGTGGCGTTTTGCCGAGGCAGCGCAGTCCGCGCGAGACGCGGACGTTCGCGACCGAGGACGAAGCCAAGTTGTTCGCGCGCGCAAAGCTCGATGAAGGCCTTTCTGTTTTTGCAGGTACGATCAATCCTCACGTTCCGAGGCGGCTCATTCCGGCGCCAGATATCCATGCGTGGCTCAACGATGACGGCGGCTCTCTACCGTCAGAAGCGTCGGGCATCGATTAAGCACGCTACGGTGCATAGAGATGGCGCTTGGGTGTTGCCATTTTGATACGGGCTTCAGGACTCCTGCCCGCGTAAAGTTCCTCACATTCGCGAACCTTATGCACCTGGTCAGCATGGGTGCTCATTTCTGGACGAGACAGCGAATTTGAACGAAAGAGCAAAAAAGGGGACGAGACCATGAGGAAGTTTTCGACTGCTGCGATCGGCTTCGTGGCACTGAGTATGGCGGCTCCGGCCATGGCGGCCGACATGGCCGTCAAGGCGCCGCCGCCGGCACCAGTGGTGGCGGTCTACAACTGGAGCGGATTCTACATCGGGGCCAACGGTGGCTGGGGGCAAAGCCATGGTTGCGTCGACTTCGTAACGCCCGCTGGGACGGTAGCAGGTGGCTGCGCCGATCGCTCCGGTGGTCTTGCGGGTGGACAGATCGGGTACCGCTGGCAAACCAATCAGTTTGTGCTTGGTCTGGAAGCTCAGGGCGATTGGGCCGAGATCAAGAACACGCGCGTCAGCCTGATCGATCCGTTGATCTCGACCACAGGCAAGACCGACGCCATTGGGCTGTTCACAGCCCAGCTCGGTTGGGCATGGAACGCTTCGCTGTTCTACGTGAAGGGCGGCGCTGCCGTGACCCGCAATCGATTCGATATATTCAACAACGTCACCGGCGTCGGACTGGCTTCGGCAGGTCACACGCGCTGGGGCGGCGCCCTGGGTGTCGGCTGGGAATATGGTTTTGCGCCGAACTGGTCGGCCGGTATCGAGTACGACCATCTCTGGATGGGACGCGACAATTTCGGCTTCGCAGGCGTGGTCACGCCCGGCGGGTTGGCGCTCACCGGCAGCGGGATCAGCCAGGATGTGGACATGGTTACGCTTCGGTTGAACTACCGCTTCGGTGGTTTCGGTGCTCCGGTCGCTGCTCGCTATTGAGTCTGTGTGTCTTCCCGGTGAACTCAGGCCCCGGCATCGACCGGGGCCTTTTCATGGGAAGCCGAAGAAAACGATGGAGGTCCGGCATCAATTCCTGCGATGTCGCAAGGCCAGGCGCGAGTGAATTGTGCGGACTTGTCGAGGATGCGGGCCGCGATCAATCGTTGGCGGACGCTTCCCGATGATGCCATCATGCCGGTGTCTTGCCCGACGGGTCAAGCGAATTCGGATAATTCGTAATCCATTGATTTCACGACCCCGTCTACTGTGCATGGGGTTGTTTTCGCAGTTTTTAGTTTCGAGAGGGGACTCTATCCCGCCCCCAACGCCACCGCGACGTTGTACGTCACGAGGCTCGCGGCATAGGCCAGCACCAGCATGTAGCTGAAGGTCACCGCCATCCATCGCCAGCTTCCGGTCTCGCGCCGGATCACGGCCAGCGTCGAGGCGCATTGCGGGGCGAAGATGTACCAGGCCAGCATCGACAGCGCGGTGGCGAGCGACCATTTCGTCGCCAGCACCTGGCCGATCTGCTCGGCCGCTTCCTTGCCGCCTTCGATCGCATAGACCGTGCCGAGCGCTGCGACCGCGACCTCGCGCGCCGCCATGCCCGGGATCAGGGCGACCGCGATCTGCCAGTTGAAGCCGACGGGGGCGAGCAGCGGCTCGAGCGCCTTGCCGATGATGGCGGCGAGGCTGAAGTCGATGCCGGGCTCGGTCGCGCCCGCCGGCGGCTGCGGGAACGAGGCCAGGAACCAGATCAGCACCATCATCGAGAAGATCGTGGTGCCAGCGCGGTGGAGGAACATCTTGGCCCGCGTGTAGACGCCGATCGCGATCGATTTCAGCCGCGGCATCTTGTAGTCCGGCAGCTCCAGCATGAACGGGGCCGGCGCGTAGTCGCGCAGCATGAAGAACTTGATCAGGAACGAGACGGCAAGCGCGCTGATGATGCCGGCGGCGTAAAGGCCGAACATCACGAGGCCCTGGAGGTTGATGAAGCCCCAGACGTCCTTCGCCGGAATGAAGGCCGAGATGATCAGCGTGTAGACCGGGATGCGCGCCGAGCAGGTCATCAGCGGCGCGATCAGGATCGTCGTCAGCCGGTCGCGCTTGTTGTCGATCACGCGCGTCGCCATGATGCCGGGAATGGCGCAGGCAAAGCTCGACAGCAGCGGGATGAAGGCGCGGCCGTGCAGGCCGGCGCCGCCCATGATGCGGTCCATCAGGAACGCGGCGCGCGCCATGTAGCCGAAATCTTCCAGCAGCAGGATGAACAGGAAGATGATGATGATCTGCGGCAGGAACACGATCACGCTGCCGACGCCTGAGATCACGCCGTTCTGGAGGAAGCTCTGGAGCAGGCCGGCGGGCAGGGTGGTGTGCACGAACTCGCCGAGCGCGTCGAAGCCGGAATTGAGCAGCTCCATCAGCGGCTGCGCCCAGGCGAACACCGCCTGGAACATCACGAACAGGATCAGCGCCAGCACGATGAGGCCGCCGACGGGATGCAGCACCACCGCGTCGATCCGCGCGGTCCAGGTGTCAGGCCGGCTCGGCAAGCTGACGCAGTCGGCGATGATGCGGTCGGCCTCGCGCTGGGTGGAGCGCAATTCGCCGACGCTGAGCGCGCGCCAGGTGTTCTCCGCAGGCTCGGTGGCGAGCGTGGCCGAGATCTCGTCGGTCAGCGTCAACAGATCGGCCGTGCCGCCCTTGCGCACCGCGATCGAGGTGACCACGGGCACGCCGAGCTCCTTGGCGAGCCGCTCGACGTCGACCGTGATGCCGCGGCGCGCGGCGATGTCGAACATGTTGAGCACGAGGATCATCGGCCGGCCGGTGCGCTTGAGCTCCAGCAGCAGGCGGATGGTCAAGCGCAGATTGGTGGAATCGGCCACGCACAGCACGAGGTCGGGCACGGTCTCGCCGGAGGCCTTGCCGAGCACGAAGTCGCGGGTGATCTCCTCGTCCGGGCTGCGGCCGCGCAGCGAATAGGTGCCGGGCAGGTCGACCACCGAGATCTGGCGTCCCTGGGGCGTGACGAAGAAGCCTTCCTTGCGCTCGACGGTGACGCCCGGATAGTTCGCGACCTTCTGCCGGCTGCCGGTCAGGGCATTGAACAGCGAGGTCTTGCCGCTGTTTGGCGTGCCGACCAGGGCGAGATGCAGGAGGGGTGCTTCCATGATTTTCAACGATCTGGGATCAAAGGCCTGAGGTCAGGGGGCGGCCGCCTCAGGCGACGATGATGGCCATGGCTTCGCGCCGACGGACCGCGATCGTGATGCTGTCGACCCGCACGGCGATGGGATCGCGCCCGACCAGCCCCTCATGCAGGACCTCGACCCGGGCCCCCTCGACGAAGCCGAGTTCGATCAGCCGGCTCTCGAGCTCGATGTCCGAGAGCGCCGAACCGGTGTCCCTGGCGGACAGGTGCTGGATGACGCCGGTGTAGCCGCGCAGGGCCAGACCCAGCGGCATGTGAGGGCGCGTATCATTGGTGTCGGTCATGCCCTGTATTTTCAACGCAGGGCATTGAGGTCAAGCGCGCTTGCTCGCCGGAAGCTGCACCTTAGAGTGATTTTAAAGTGCGAACGCCCCGACGCGCCGAAAAGACGCCTTGCCGGCTATTGGGCCGGGACCTTGTCCGGCTGGACGGCCATGGCGCGGCTCTTGAAGTAGTCGAGCACGAACAGGCGGATCGCCGAGGACAGATTGCCCTGCTGGCGGTTGCCGTCGATCTCGCCGACGAGCTCGGACAGCGTCATGTTGCGCAGGCCCGAAATCTCCTTCATGCCGTTCCAGAACGCCTCTTCCAGGCTGACGCTGGTCTTGTGACCGGCGACGACGATCGATCGTTTCACGACGGGCGACTTCATGGCTGCTCCTCGCGATCGATCTGATGCTTGTCCAGGTGCTCCTTCGCCCTGTCCGCGCGCGTCTCCTCCGCCGACCGCTCCGCCTTCGTGCGGCCGAACTTCGCTCGATTGGCGTCCGCCTGCTTCGCCGAGGCTTCCCGCTCGGCGCGCTTCCGGAAACGATTCAGGTTGATGACGTTCCCCATGCCGCGTCTCCATCATCCGATCCTCTTCAGGCAGGATGAAACATTCAGAAACAGGGGGCCGCGTCGCGCCCCACAAGACTTGATTGTCATTTGCTCGTCCTCGTCAATCGGCCCCTTGGGCCATCAAACGATGAATTTCGCCCCGCCAAGGGCAGAATAGCTGCGTAGCACGCCGTCTTTCCGGAACATTGACGGTAATCAAATCCTGTCCTTTAAGCCTTACAATTATGAGCTTTTTGGCTCCGTATCATTACGGATGACTATCGGAATTAGGAATTACCCCGGTTTCGTCATCTTCTCCGGCTGCACCAAACGGTCGAACTCGTCCGCTGTGACGAAGCCGAGCCGCAGCGCCTCCTCCTTCAGCGTGGTGCCGTTGGCATGCGCCGTCTTGGCCACCTTGGCGGCGTTGTCGTAGCCGATCTTCGGCGCGAGCGCGGTCACCAGCATCAGCGAGCGCTGCATCAGCTCACTTATGCGCTTTTCGTCGGCGCGGATGCCGCTGACGCAATGTTCGGTGAAGGAGCGCGCGGCATCGGCCATCAGGCGGATCGAGTGCAGCATGTTGTAGGCTAGCACGGGCTTGTAGACGTTGAGCTCGAAATGGCCCTGGCTGCCGGCGACCGTGATCGCGGTGTGATTGCCGAACACCTGGCAGCACACCATGGTCATCGCCTCGCACTGCGTCGGATTGACCTTGCCCGGCATGATCGACGAGCCCGGTTCGTTCTCCGGCAGGATCAGTTCGCCGAGCCCTGAGCGCGGACCCGATCCGAGCAGGCGGATGTCGTTGGCGATCTTGAACAGGCCTGTCGCGACCGAATTGATGGCGCCGTGCGCCAGCACATAGGCATCGTTCGAGGCCAGCGCCTCGAATTTGTTGGCGGCGCTGGTGAAGGGCAGTTTGGTGATTCCGGCAACGTGCTTTGCGAACAGTCTTGCAAAGCGCGGCTTCGCGTTGAGGCCGGTGCCGACGGCGGTGCCGCCCTGCGCCAGCGGATAGAGCTCCTTCACCGCGACCTTCAGTCGCGCGATCCCGCTTTCGACCTGCGCGGCATAGCCGGAGAATTCCTGGCCGAGCGTCAGCGGCGTCGCGTCCTGGGTGTGGGTGCGGCCGATCTTGACGATCTTGGCGAACTCCTTCTCCTTCTTGCGCAGCGCACGGAGCAGTTCGCCAAGGGCTGGAACGAGATCGGCGGTGATGCGGCTCGCCGCCGCGATATGCATTGCGGTGGGAAAAGAGTCGTTCGACGACTGGCTCATGTTGACGTGATCGTTCGGATGCACCGGCTTCTTGGCGCCGAGCTCGCCGCCGAGCAGCTCATTGGCGCGGTTGGCGATCACCTCGTTGAGGTTCATGTTGGTCTGTGTGCCCGAGCCGGTCTGCCACACGACGAGCGGGAAATGATCGTCGAGGCTGCCGTCGATCACCTCGCGTGCGGCGCGGATGATGGCGCTGGTCCGGCGCTGGTCGAGCAGGCCGAGCTCGCGGTTGGACTGCGCCGCGGCGAGCTTGACGATGCCGAGCGCATGCACGAGCGCGATCGGCATGCGATCCGTGCCGATGCGGAAATTCTGCCGCGAACGTTCGGTCTGCGCGCCCCAATAGCGATCGGAGGGGACCTCGATGGGACCGAAACTGTCGGTCTCGGTGCGGGTCGCGGGGCGAGCGGTCTTCGTGCGTGCAGATTTGGCCATGAGCACATCCATTCCGCCGCGCGAAATGCCGCGCGGCCTCTTCATGTGCTCCTCTATATAGGCAGTTTGGCCGGACGCGACGGTCTCGCGCGGTAGCCTAGATCATTTCTTGCGGAAACGATCGAGCCGCACGACTTCGGCGCCGCCCTGGTTCGGCGGGGTCGGCTCTTCCGCGGTCTCCGCCTTGTCCGTGGCGGGCGTGGGCACCGACAGGGCCGAAGGGGCAGGGGCCGCGGGCAACGTCTCGGGCGCGACCTCGGCGACATCGGACGTGTCGAACTGGAGGCCGAACTTCACGGACGGATCGAGGAAGCTCTTGATGGCGCTGAACGGCACCACCAGCCGCTCCGGAATGCCGCCGAACGACAGGCCGACCTCGAAGCGGTCCTCGAGCACGGTCAGATCCCAGAACTGATGCTGCAGGATGATCGTCATCTCTTCCGGATATTGCGCCAGGAGCCGCGACGACAGCTTCACGCCCTCGGCCTTCGACACGAAGGTGATGAAGAAATGATGCTCGCCCGGCAGTCCATGCGACGCGGCGTCGGTCAGCACCTTCCGCAGCACGCCGCGCAGCGCGTCGCGGGCCAGCACATCGTATCGGATATGATCGGTCGCCATGGTGGTCCTGTTGCATTCCAGGAGTTGAGCCCTGCCGGCCCGACTCGCCAAGCCGCAATAGTACCGCGCCTGACGGGTCAGCAGGAGTCCCCGTGGGGGAGGAAATCGAAGGTAAGTGGAGGCTTCTGTTGCCAGGTGCCTCCGAACCCCGCCTAACGGAGCTTAACCCGTTAGGACTTTAAGATGGTCTTTCAAACTGCGTTACGCAGCCTGAGCAACCGGAGCAAAGTTGTCGTTGGCAACTATTGCAGTAGCCCGATAACGGCGGAACAATACCGGGAAAAAGCACGCCCTTTACGCCCTCGTCGATCCTATTTCGCCCCCGCCAAAACCCGCTTTAGGGCCTGCCCGCTGGTGGGCTTTGGTGGAGGCGCCGGGTACCGCCCCCGGGTCCGAATGGTTTATTACGACGACCGTTTATTTCCATAGCCGGCGAACCGGCACCCCCAATATAGGGGGCAAAGGTTTAGAAAGACAGGGGTTTGGCGCGGCATGGCGCGGTTCCCTTTGGATAGGTTCCGGATAGCCTTGGCCTTGCGGCGGCCCTCGTTCTAAGCTCCTGACATGTCCCCGGATTCAGCACCGGCCGCCCAAGAGCCGGATCGTGCCGCGACCAGCGGCCCTCCGCCCAACCTGACCGCGCTGTTTGTGGCCTTCGCCCGGATGTCCCTGGCTGGTTTCGGCGGAGTTCTGGTGTTCGCCCGGCGGGCGATCGTCGAGCAGCACCGCTGGATGACGGCGGACGAGTTCAACGAAACCTTCGCGCTCTGCCATTTCCTGCCTGGGCCCAACATCGTCAATCTGTCGATGGTCTTTGGCGCGCGGCTGCGCGGGATCGCGGGCGGCGTTGCCGCCTTTGCCGGGCTGCTGCTGCCGCCGACGCTGATCATGACCGTACTTGCGATCATCTACGCCCGGTTCGGCGATGTGGAGGTGCTGCGCCGCATCCTCGCAGGCATCTCCTGCGCGGCGGTCGGCCTCCTGATCGCGGTCGTCTTTCGCATGATGACGCCGCTGTTCAAGCGGATGGACGCCGTTGCGCTCATCCTGATGCTCGCCGTGTTCCTTGCCATCGGCGTGCTTCGCCTGCCGCTCCAGACGGTGCTGCTGGTCGCGATCCCCGTGAGTGTCGGCGCCACCTTCCTCCTGCGGCGGAAGGTAGCAGCGTGAACGCCGAGAACCCGATCTGGGCGCTGATCTCCACCTTCGCTCTGATGTCGCTGTTCGCGGTCGGCGGCGCCGCGGCCGCGGTGCCCGAGATGCACCGTATCGCGGTCGATGTGCATCACTGGATGACCGACAAGCAGTTCACTGATGCCTATGCGATCGCGCAGCTCTCGCCAGGTCCGAACGTGCTTATCGTGACGTTAATCGGCTATGCCGTCGCCGGCATCCCCGGCGCGCTGGCAGCGACGCTGGCCATGTGCCTGCCGACCGCGCTGGTTGCCTACTATGTCAGCCGGCTCTTGAACCGGCCGAGCCAATCGCGCTGGCCCGGCCTGATCCAGGCTGCATTGGTTCCGCTCTCGATCGGATTGATGGCGGCGAGTGCCCTGATCCTGGCCAACGCGACCGATCGCACGATTGCTGCGGTGCTTCTGACCGCGATGGTTGCGGTGCTCGCAGCGGTCTCGCGCATCAATCCACTATGGCTCCTGCTCGCCGGGGGCTTGTTGGGTTTTGCTGGCATTGTGTAATGAAAATCGCTAGGCAGTGATCCGGGCGAGGGATCCATTTCCAGCCGATTAGAACAACACTGCGCGTGACTTACGGGTCGCGGAGGAGACATGCATGGCCGATACGATGGGCCACTCAGCGACAGCCACCCGAAACACCTCGGTGGCGATCGGTTTTTGTCTGCTGGCCGTTGCGCCGCAGATATTCGAATTCATCTGGTCGATCGGGACGATCTTTGGCTGGGGCGCGGGACGCGGCCCGGCCACCGTCCTGATCAACCACGCCACCGCGCTGGTCGCGGGCGCTCCCGCGGCACTGATCGGATCGGTCGGCGGTGAGACCAAGAAGGCGTCATCCGACGTGCTGCTGGCGCTGATCTATTCCTATCCGGTCTTAGCGGTGGCGATCGTCACGCTGTTCATGACCATCCGGTCGGCCCAGGATTATGTCGGCGGCGTCATCCTGATGGCACTCGCGCTGTTCGCGCTGTGGGCCTCGAGCGATTTGCAGGGCATGCGCGGCTTCTCCTTCGGTGCGGGCACCGCGCCGCGCATGTTCGGCGGGCTGCTGGTCGCCTTGTCCGCCGGCATTGCCTTGACCGGCCTTCTGACCGATGGGCCGGCGATGGCCCATTACTCCTGGCGCGGGCCGCTGTTCGTGATGGTCTCGATCGTGTTCTTCGCGCTCGCGATCCGGCCGCTGGGCCTCGTGGTCTCCGCCTTCGCGAGCTTCATGATCGCGGCGATGGGCTCGCATGAGACGCGCTGGCTGGAGGCTGCCATCGTCGGCGCCTGCCTGACGCTCGGCTGCGCGCTGCTCTTCCCTTACGTGCTCGGGCTACCGATGCCGATGTTTCCGCGTTTCCTGATCCAGTGAGGGCGTGATGGATATTTTTGCCAACCTCGCCCACGGCTTCGCCGTCGCGCTCTCTCCGATCAACCTCCTGATGTGCCTGATCGGCGCCCTCGTCGGCACGCTGGTCGGCGTTCTCCCGGGCATCGGCACCATCGCGACCGTGGCGATGCTGCTGCCGATCACCTTCGGACTGCCGCCGGTCGGCGCGCTGATCATGCTCGCCGGCATCTATTACGGCGCGCAATATGGCGGCTCGACCACGTCGATCCTGGTCAACATACCCGGCGAGGCGACATCGGTCGTCACCGCCATCGACGGTCACCAGATGGCCAAGCAGGGCCGTGCCGGCCCGGCGCTGGCGATCGCGGCAATCGGCTCGTTCTTCGCCGGCTGCGTCGCGACCGTGCTCATCGCCGTGCTCGGCGCGCCGCTGACCAAGCTCGCGCTGGCGTTCGGTCCGGCCGAGTATTTCTCGCTGATGGTGCTCGGTCTGATCTTCGCGGTCGTGCTGGCCAAGGGCTCGGTGCTGAAGGCGATCGCGATGATCGTGCTCGGCCTGCTCATGTCAATGGTCGGCTCGGACATCGAGACCGGCGCCTCGCGCATGGCCTTCAACATTCCGGAGCTCGCCGACGGTCTCGGCTTTGCGACGGTAGCGATGGGCGTGTTCGGCTTTGCCGAGATCATCCGCAACCTCGACGCCGGCGCCGAGATGAACCGCGACCTCGTGCAGCAGAAGATCACCGGCCTGATGCCGACCAGGAAGGATCTGCGCGACTCCGCGCCTGCCATCCTGCGCGGCACCGTGCTCGGCTCGATCCTCGGCATCCTGCCGGGCGGCGGTGCCGTGATCGCGTCCTTTGCGGCCTATACGCTCGAGAAGAAGATCGCCAAGAACCCGTCGCGGTTCGGCCGCGGTGCGATCGAGGGCGTGGCGGCGCCGGAAAGCGCCAACAACGCGGCGGCGCAGACCTCCTTCATCCCGCTGCTCACCCTCGGCATCCCGCCGAACGCGGTGATGGCGCTGATGGTGGGCGCGATGACCATCCATGGCATCGTGCCGGGCCCGCAGGTGATGCAGAAGCAGCCGGATCTCGTCTGGGGCATGATCGCCTCGATGTGGATCGGCAACCTGATGCTGATCATCATCAACCTGCCGCTGGTCGGAATCTGGGTCCGCCTGCTGCGCGTGCCTTACCGGCTGATGTTCCCCTCGATCGTGATCTTCTGCGCGATCGGCATCTACTCGGTGAACAACGCACCGGTCGACGTCATCCTCGCCGGCGTGTTCGGTCTCGTCGGCTACTGGCTGATCAAGCACGATTTCGAGCCGGCACCGCTGCTGCTCGGCATGGTGCTCGGACCGCTGATGGAAGAGAACCTGCGCCGCGCGCTGCTGATCTCGCGCGGCGACTGGAGCGTGTTCCTGACGCGTCCGTTGTCGGCGGTGCTGCTGGCGATCGCGGCGAGCCTGTTGATCCTCACGGTGCTGCCCGCGCTGCGCGCCAAGCGCGACGAGGTGTTCACCGAATCCGAGAACTGATCGCGTCGGCGCGGCGCCCTGCGTCCGCGCGCCGCATTCGGAAGTCGAATCGACTTGTGTGATGTCTTCGTGAAATGAAAATGCCGGCCCTTGTGGCCGGCATTTTTGTTTGTGTCCCAAGGAGTCGACAAGGAACCGACCTGGGACCGACAAGGAGATCGACATGACCTTTATTCGCGCGCTCGCGGGCGCATGTGCCGCGGCGGCCGCATCGCTGTGCGCGTTTGTCGCACCGTCTCAGGCGCAGACCTATCCGACGCGCGGCATCACCATGATCGTGCCGTTCGCGGCCGGCGGCCCGACCGACGTGATCTCGCGCATCGTCACCGCGCACATGGCGCAGACGCTGGGGCAGAGCATCGTCATCGAGAACGTGGTCGGCGCCGGCGGCACCACCGCGACCGCGCGGGCCGCACGCGCGGCCAATGACGGCTATACGCTGATCACGGGGCATATGGGCACGCACGCCGCATCCGTGCCGCTCTATCCGAAGCTTGCCTATCATCCGGAGAAAGACTTCGAGCCGATCGCGCTGCTGGCGGGCACGCCGATCCTGATCCTGGCGCGCAAGGATTTTCCGCCGAAGGACCTGAAGGAGTTCGTCACCTATGTGAAGGCCAATGCCGAGAAGGTGAACGCGGCGCATGCCGGCGTCGGCTCGGTCTCGCACGTGTCCTGCGAGCTCTTGCACTCCATCCTCGACATCAAGCCGGTCGGCGTGCCCTTCAACGGCACCGGCCCCGCGATGAACGCGCTGGTGGCGGGGCAGGTCGACTACATGTGCGACCAGATCGTCAACGCCGTGCCACAGATCAACGCCGGCACCATCAAGGCCTATGCGATCGCAACGGCCGAGCGCAATCCGTCGCTGCCGAACGTGCCGACGACGACGGAAGCCGGCCTGCCTGCGTTCCAGGCCCAGGCCTGGAACGCTATGTTCGCACCGAAGGGAACTTCGCCGGCCATCGTGGCGAGCCTGAACGCCGCCGCCGTCAAAGCGCTCGACGACGAGACGGTGAGGAAGCGCCTGCTCGAGCTCGGCAGCGTCATCCCGGGCCCAAAGGACCGGACGCCGGAGGCGCTCGCGACCCTCGTGAAGAACGAGATCGCGAAATGGACCCCGGTGCTCAAGCCGGCCAGTTAACCAGCACAATCAAGCCGATAGGCGGGGGCGGGACGCGAGTTCCGCCCCTTGCCGTTTGCACCGGAAACGCTCACTTTTTCCGGGTATAATCGGTGGAGGCAGCGAATCGCCGCTGTCGCAGCGCGGGGGTGGCCGCTAAGTTCGCGGCCTCCCCAAAGGCACACGACACATGCACCAGTATCAGGACCTGCTCGAGCGGATTCTTTCAGACGGCGCCGAGAAGACCGACCGGACAGGCACCGGCACGCTCTCGGTGTTCGGCCATCAGATGCGCTTCAATCTGTCGGCCGGCTTCCCGATGCTGACCACCAAGCGGCTGCCGCTGAAGGCGATCGTGCACGAGCTGTTGTGGTTCCTGAAGGGCGACACCAACATCAAATATCTGCGCGACAACGGCGTCACCATCTGGGACGAGTGGGCGGACGCCAATGGCGATCTCGGCCCGGTCTACGGTCATCAGTGGCGTTCCTGGCCCGCGCCGGACGGACGCAGCATCGACCAGATCGCCAACGTCGTCGACATGATCAAGCGCAATCCGGACTCGCGCCGCCTGATCGTCTCGGCCTGGAATCCGGCCGAGGTCGACAAGATGGCGTTGCCGCCGTGCCATTGCCTGTTCCAGTTCTATGTCGCCAACGGCAAGCTGTCGTGCCAGCTCTATCAGCGCTCGGCCGACGTGTTCCTCGGCGTGCCCTTCAACATCGCCTCCTATGCGCTGCTCACCATGATGGTGGCGCAGGTCACGGGCCTGAAGCCCGGCGACTTCGTGCATTCGTTCGGCGACACACATCTCTATTCCAACCATCTGGAGCAGGCGAAGCTCCAGCTCACGCGCGCACCGCGTGCGCTGCCGGTGATGCGGATCAATCCTGACGTGAAGGACATCTTCTCCTTCCGCTTCGAGGATTTCGAGCTCGTCGGTTACGATCCGCACCCGCACATCAAGGCGGAAGTCGCGGTCTGACGCAGATGTCGCTCAACATCCGCCGCGTGCGTCCTGGCGAAGCCGGGCTGGTTCTTGCCTTCATCCGTGAGCTCGCCGAATACGAAAAGCTCTCGCACGAGGTCGAGGCGACCGAGGCTGACATCGCGGACGCGCTGTTCGGCGAGCGACCGCGGCTCTATTGTGCGATCGCCGAGTGGAACGGCGAGGCGGTCGGCTTTGCGGTCTGGTTCGCCAATTTCTCCACCTTCAGCGGCCGTCACGGCATCTATCTCGAAGATCTGTATGTGCGGCCGTCGCATCGGGGCAAAGGCCTCGGCAAGGCGCTGCTGGTCTATCTCGCAAAGGAATGCGTCGAGAACGGCTGGTCGCGTCTGCAATGGGCGGTGCTCGACTGGAACGCGCCGTCGATCGCGTTCTACAAGTCGCTCGGTGCCGTCATGATGGACGACTGGACGCTGTGCCGCGTCACCGGTCCTGCGCTGACGCGGCTTGCGGGGAGCTCTGTCTGATGGAGATCGTCTTCGTCGTGGCGGTCGCGGAGAATGGCGTCATCGGCGCAGGTAACGCGATTCCATGGCGGCAGAAATCCGACATGGCGCGCTTCAAGGCGCTCACGATCGGCAAGCCCGTGATCATGGGCCGCAAGACCTTCGAATCCCTGCCCCGGCCGCTTCCGGGCCGCACCAACATCGTGATCACGCGCGATCCGGCTTATCGCGCCGCCGGTGCCGTCGTCACGACATCAGCCGTGGATGCGGAGGCGATTGCGCGCGGCGATGCCCTGCGGCGTTCGGTCACCGAAATCGCGGTGATCGGCGGCGCCGAGATCTATCGGCAATGGTTCGGTCGTGCCGATCGGCTCGAAATCACCGAAGTGCATGCGCGCCCCGACGGCGACACGCATTTCGGCATCGACAAGGCAGAATGGGAGGAGACGGCGCGCATCCGTCATCCTGCCGGACCGAACGACAGCGCCGATTACTCCTATGTGACATATCGTCGGCGGCCGCGCCATTAACCGCATTCGCCAATGTTAACATTGACTTTTCTGCCCCCGGGCTTAGCTGCAAAGACAGCCCGGGCTGCGTTGTAAGGGACCTGCCTGTCCCCTATAAAGCCGGACCGGACAAAGCGGGCAGGGGCAATTCCACCCTGCCGAGGAGAGCGTCGAATGCCGTGGAAGAATCAGGGCGGTGGCCCATGGGGCTCGGGTCCAAAGGGACCATGGGGCTCAGGCCCGCAACCGGTCGGGCCGAGGCCTCCGGATCTGGAAGACCTTCTGCGGCGCGGCCAGGACCGCCTTCAGCAGATCATGCCGGGTGGCTATTTCTCCGGCGTCGGCATCACGCTGATCATCCTGATCATCATCGCGTTCTGGCTGCTGTCGGGCTTCTTCCGCGTGCAGTCCGAGGAGCGCGGCGTCGTGCTGCGCTTCGGCAAGCATGTCCGCACCGTGGATCCGGGCCTGAACTATCATCTGCCCTATCCGATCGAGACAGTGCTGCTGCCCAAGGCGCTGCGCGTCAACACCATCTCCATCGGCATGACGCTGATCGACGATCCGGCACGGCGCGGCCGCTCCATTCGCGACGTGCCCGAAGAGAGCCTGATGCTCACCGGTGACGAGAACATCGTCGACGTCGACTTCACCGTGCTATGGCGCATCAAGCCCGACACCGGCGGCGTCGGCGACTTCCTCTTCAACATCCAGAACCCCGAAGGCACTGTGAAGGCGGTCGCCGAGAGCGCGATGCGCGAGGTGATTGGCCGCTCGCAGATCCAGCCGATCCTCACCGGCGCGCGCAACGTCACCGAACAGGGCGTGCAGGAACTGATCCAGAAGACTCTGGACAGCTACGGCGCCGGCATTCAGATCAGCCAGGTGCAGATGCAGAAGGTCGATCCGCCGGCGCAGGTGATCGACGCCTTCCGCGACGTGCAGGCGGCGCGCGCCAATCTCGAGCAGCTGCAGAACGAAGCACAGACCTACGCCAACCAGGTGGTGCCGCAGGCGCGCGGACGTGCGGCGCAGATCATGCAGGCCGCCGAGGGCTACAAGGAGCAGGCGGTTGCCGAGGCCAAGGGCCAGAGCTCGCGCTTCCTGAAGGTTTACGAGGAATACAAGAAGGCGCCCGAAGTGACGCGTGAACGGATCTATCTGGAGACGATGGAGCGCGTGCTCGGCGGCGCGGACAAGCTCGTCTATGACGGCGGCCCCTCGGGCCAGGGCGTTGTGCCCTATCTGCCGCTGGGCGAATTGACGACGAAGCGGCCGCCCGCCGCCGGTCAGCAATCGAGCGGAGGCAGCCGATGAGGTCTCCGGTCACAGGTATCGTCACCCTCCTCGGGCTCCTGCTCGTCGTGATCGTCGGCTACATGTCGCTATTCACGGTGCAGCAGACCGAGCAGACCATCGTGCTTCAGTTCGGCAAGCCCGTCGACGTCGTCACCGATCCCGGTCTGCACTTCAAGGCGCCGTGGAATTCGGTGATCAACATCGACAAGCGGATCCTCGATCTGGAGAACCCGTCGCAGGAAGCGATCGCATCCGACCAGAAGCGGCTGGTGGTCGACGCCTTCGCGCGCTACCGCATCAAGGACGCGCTGCGCTTCTATCAGAGCGTCGGCTCGATCCAGGCTGCCAACATCCAGCTCACCACGCTCCTGAACGCGGCGCTGCGCCGCGTGCTCGGCGAGGTCACCTTCATCAACGTGGTGCGCGACGACCGCGAGAAGCTGATGCTGCGTATCCGCGACCAGCTCGATCGCGAGGCCGACGGTTACGGCATCCAGGTCGTTGACGTCCGGATTCGCCGCGCAGACCTGCCGGAGCAGAACAGCCAGGCGGTCTACCAGCGCATGAAGACGGAACGCGAGCGGGAAGCCGCCGAGTTCCGGGCGCAGGGCGGCCAGAAGGCGCAGGAGATCCGCTCCAAGGCCGACCGCGAGGCGACCGTGATCGAGGCGGAAGCCAGATCGCTGGCTGAGCAGACCCGCGGCGTCGGCGACGCCGAGCGCAACCGCCTGTTTGCGGAAGCCTACGGCAAGGATGCTGACTTCTTCGCCTTCTACCGGTCGATGACGGCCTATGAGAACGGGCTGAAGTCGAACGACACCCGCTTCCTGCTGCGGCCGGACTCGGATTTCTTCCGGTTCTTTGGTAACCCGTCCGGCAAGGCGGCGACCGCGACGCCGGCAAAGCCGTAAGCTAGACAAGGGCGGCGGCAGGTCTGGCCGCCCTTCGTCCAGACAAGAACAGCACCACGGGAGGTTCCAATCCGATGAGGTCCATTGCGTTCGCCGACTTCCTCATCGGCTTAGGCATCCTGTTCGTGCTGGAAGGCTTGATGTTCGCGGCGAGTCCGAACTGGATGCGCAAGGCCATGAAGAGCGCCATCGCCACGCCGGACAACGTCCTGCGGGCGGTCGGGATCGGTTCGGCCGTGGTCGGCCTGATCCTGATCTGGGTGATGCGGCGTCCGATTTAGGCCTCGCGCCAACGCCAAAGTGAAGGCAAGGGACCGGTTTTCGCCGTATTATCCGGGTCTTGAGGCCCGTGAAGCTCCGCGCTTGCGCCGTCCCCCCGTTCGAGCGCAGTCTTGACGCCGAATCCCTTTTTCTGGAGATCACAATGACCGCTGCCATCATTGCCCCGTCCCGCTTGCGCCATCGTGCGCGACTTGGCGTGAGAATTGGGCTGGCCGCGCTCGCCGTCAGTGCTTTCGGCGCGTTCGGCACGCCAGCTCAGGCGCGCGGACCGGAGGGCATCGCCGACGTCGCCGAGAAGGTGATCGACGCGGTCGTCAACATTTCGACCTCGCAGACCGTCGAAGCCAAGGGCGGCGGCAGCAACACCATGCCGCAACTGCCGCCCGGCTCGCCCTTCGAGGAGTTCTTCGACGACTTCTTCAAGAACCGCAGGGGTCCCGGCGGCCCCGGTGGCGGCAAGGGCGGCGACAACGGCCCGCCCCGCAAGACCAACTCGCTCGGCTCCGGCTTCATCATCGACACATCAGGCGTCGTCGTCACCAACAACCACGTCATTGCGGACGCCGACGAGATCAACGTCATCCTCAACGATGGCACCAAGATCAAGGCCGAGCTGGTCGGCGTCGACAAGAAGACCGACCTGGCCGTGTTGAAGTTCAAGCCGACGAAGCCGCTGGTCGCGGTGAAGTTCGGCGATTCCGACAAGCTGCGTCTCGGCGACTGGGTGGTCGCGATCGGCAACCCGTTCAGCTTGGGCGGCACGGTGACGGCCGGCATCGTCTCGGCCAAGAACCGCGACATCTCCTCGGGTCCCTATGACAGCTACATCCAGACCGACGCCGCCATCAACCGCGGCAATTCCGGCGGTCCGCTGTTCAATCTCGATGGCGACGTCATCGGCGTCAACACGCTGATCATCTCGCCCTCCGGCGGCTCGATCGGCATCGGCTTCGCCGTGCCGTCGAAGACGGTCATGGGCGTCGTCGACCAGCTCCGCCAGTTCGGCGAATTGCGCCGCGGCTGGCTGGGGGTGCGCATCCAGAGCGTCACCGATGAGATTGCCGAGAGCCTCAACATCAAGCCGCCGCGCGGCGCGCTGGTTGCCGGCGTCGACGACAAGGGCCCGGCCAAGCCGGCCGGCATCGAGCCCGGCGACGTCGTCGTCAAGTTCGACGGCAAGGACGTCAAGGACCCGAAGGATCTCTCCCGCGTCGTCGCCGACACAGCGGTCGGCAAGGAGGTCGACGTCATCATCATCCGCAAGGGCCAGGAGGAGACCAAGAAGGTCACGCTCGGCCGCCTCCAGGATCCCGACAAGGTGCAGGCCGCGGTGAAGACCGACGAGCCCGCGCCGGAGAAGCCGGTGACCCAGAAGGCGCTCGGCCTCGATCTCGCCGTGCTGAACAAGGACCTGCGCACGCGCTACAAGATCAAGGACAGCGTCAAGGGCGTGGTCGTCACCAATGTCGACGCCAATTCCGACGCCGCCGAGAAGCGCCTGTCCGCCGGCGACGTCATCGTCGAGGTGGCACAGGAGGTCGTCTCCAGCGGCGCCGACATCCAGAAGCGGGTCGACCAGCTCAAGAAGGACGGCAAGAAGTCGGTGCTGCTGCTGGTCTCCAACGCCGACGGCGAGCTGCGGTTCGTGGCGCTGAGCGTGCAGTAAGGGGCGATACGCCCCGCACTCAACTGTCATGCCCCTTCGAAGGCGGGGGCATCCAGTACGCCGCGGCCTCTCGGTTCTAGCCGCACTGTCTCTGGAATACTGGATCGCCCGCCTTCGCGGGCGATGACAGCGGGGAGGAGGCTACCCCTCCACAAACTCCTCGCGTCTATACCCCTGCGCATAGAGCAGCGCGGTGAGATCGCCGTGGTCGATCTTTGCAGCAGCCGCAGCGGCCACCGCCGGCTTGGCATGATAGGCCACGCCCAGTCCCGCCGCCTGGATCATCGCCAGATCATTCGCGCCGTCGCCGACCACGACCGAGTCGACGTCGTCGAGATCGAACGACTCCATCAGATCCACCAGCGTCGCGAGCTTGGCCGCGCGGCCCAGGATCGGCTCCTTGACCTCGCCGGTGAACTTGCCGTCGCGCACGATCAGCTCGTTGGCGCGGTTCTCCTGGAAACCGATCCTGGCGGCGACCGCGCTCGTGAACAGCGTGAAGCCGCCGGAGACGAGGCAGGTATAGGCGCCGTGCGCCCGCATGGTCGCGACCAGTGTGCGGCCGCCCGGCGTCAGCGTGATGCGCTTTTCCAGCACCTCGTCGACGACACTGGCGGGAAGGTCCTTCAGAAGCGCAACGCGCTCGCGCAGCGCCGGCTCGAACTCGATCTCGCCGCGCATCGCGCGTTCGGTGATGGCGGCGACATGGGCCTTCATCCCGACGAGATCTGCGAGCTCGTCGATGCATTCCTGGCCGATCATGGTGGAATCCATGTCGGCGAGAAAAAGCTTCTTGCGCCGGACGCCGGCTGGCTGCACGACGATGTCGATCGGCAGGTCGCCGCGAAGCTCGCGCAACCGCTGTTCGATGGCGTGACGGTCGCCTTCGAGGTTACTGTCGGCGCCGAAGGGAATATCGACCGCAACCCCGTCGAACAGCCAGTGCGCCGGCGCCGCCTGAGGCAGCACGGCGCGGGCGCCGTCGACGATGGTAGAGTCGAGCGCGGGACTATCGGGATTACAGATCAGCGTGGCGACCAGGGACATTTGAGGTTTTCGTGAGCGAGGGGCAAGTCGGCAGAAGGCCTATTGGCAAGGCCGTGCTTATCGCAGGCCCGACCGCCAGCGGCAAGTCGGCGTTGGCGCTCGAGCTGGCGCTCGCCACCGGTGGCGTCGTCATCAATGCCGATTCCATGCAGGTCTACCGCGACCTGCGCATCATCACGGCGCGCCCCACACGGGCAGACGAGGCGCTCGTGCCGCATTACCTCTACGGCCATGTCGATGCCGCCGTGAATTTCTCGGCCGGCGCCTGGGTGAACGATGCAGCCAAGGCGCTCGAAGGGGCGCGAGCCGAAGGCCGCCTGCCGATCTTCATCGGCGGCACCGGGCTCTATTTCAAGGCGCTGACCGCGGGCCTCTCTGTGGTGCCGCCGATCCCTGCCGAGGTGCGCGAAGACGTGCGCGCGCGGCTGGAGCGGAACGGCGTCGAGGCGCTGCATGCGGAACTCGCGGCCCGCGATCCGCGTGCGGCCGGGCGATTGAACCTGCGTGACCGCACGCGGATCGCGCGCGCGCTCGAAGTGATCGAGGCGACCGGGCGCTCGCTGCTGGACTGGCATCAGGAGGGCCAGCCGCCGCTGTTGCCCAGGGACAGTTTTCACGCGGTATTTCTCGCCCCCGGGCGCGACGAGCTCTATGCCCGCATCGATGCCCGCTTCGACGCCATGCTCGGCGCCGGCGCCTTGAGGGAGGTCGAGCGCCTCGCCGCCCGGCAGCTCGATCCGCTGCTGCCGGCGATGAAGGCCCATGGCGTGCCGGCCCTGATCCGGCATTTGCGCGGTGAACTCAGCCTGGACGAGGCGGCCACGATCGGCCGCGCCGACACCCGCCATTACGCCAAACGGCAATTCACCTGGTTCCGGCACCAATTGCCGGAGTTCGAATGGGTGAAGCCGGAGGAGGCGAGGGGCTGGCTCGCGGCGATCGCGAATGCGGCGTAGGACGAGGGTTGAGGCCTCCTATGCGCTGTCATTCCGGGGCTCGCAAAGCGAGAACCCGGAATCTCGGGATTCCGGGTCTGGTCCTGCGGACCATCCCGGAATGACGGCGTAGGCGACGTGCTTTTGCGCCGGGTTCCCCGAATTTACCTCTCGCCGAACCCCGGGAACACCGCTACACTGCCAAAATCGCGCGGGGACGGCCGCATCGCCTTGACATCCGGGCTTTGGCCGCTATGTTTCGCGCAACCTTTGGGAAGCCGGGCGCCTGCCATGCGTAACATTATTACCAAGCTCCTTATCGCCGTCGTACCCAGGCACACCGCCGGGGATGGCTAGCTGCCATCCACATGACAGGCGGTGTGCATGGGCCCTCTTCGGGGCCTTTTTTATTTCCCGAACCCGACATGAATGAAGCCGCTGGCAACAGCGCATCCGGAGCAAGCCAATGAGCGACAAGAGCCACAATCCGAACCAGATGACCGGCGCCGCGATGATCGTTCGCGCGCTCATCGATCACGGCGTGACCGACATCTTCGGCTATCCCGGCGGCGCGGTGCTTCCGATCTATGACGAGATCTTCCAGCAGAGCGAGGTCCAGCACATCCTGGTCCGCCACGAGCAGGGCGCGGGCCACGCCGCCGAGGGCTATGCGCGCTCGACCGGCAAGCCGGGCGTTGCGCTGGTGACCTCCGGTCCCGGCGCCACCAACATGGTGACGCCGCTGACCGACGCGCTGATGGACTCGATCCCGCTGGTCTGCATCTCCGGCCAGGTGCCGACGCATCTGATCGGCAACGACGCGTTCCAGGAATGCGACACGGTCGGCATCACGCGTCCCTGCACCAAGCACAACTGGCTGGTGCGCGACGTCAACGACCTCGCAAAGGTCCTGCACGAGGCGTTCTACGTTGCGACCACGGGCCGTCCGGGCCCGGTGCTGGTCGACGTGCCCAAGGACGTGCAGTTCGCGACCGGCACCTATCATCCGCCGCGCAAGTCCGACGTGCACCGCTCCTACGCGCCGCGCGTGAAGGGCGATGCGACGCAGATACGCAAGGCCGTCTCGCTGCTCGCGAACGCCAAGCGTCCCGTGATCTACAGCGGCGGCGGCGTGATCAATTCCGGCCCGGAGGCGACCAAGCTGCTGCGCGAGCTGGTCGAGGTCACCGGTTTTCCGATCACCTCGACGCTGATGGGCCTCGGCGCGTATCCGGCGTCGGGCAAGAACTGGCTTGGCATGCTCGGCATGCACGGCACCTATGAGGCCAACATGACGATGCATGATTGCGACGTCATGCTGTGCGTCGGCGCGCGCTTCGACGACCGCATCACCGGCCGTGTCGACGCGTTCTCGCCGGGCTCGAAGAAGATCCACATCGACATCGACCCGTCCTCGATCAACAAGAACATCCGTGTCGACGTGCCGATCATCGGCGATTGCGGCAACATCCTCGGCGACATCCTCCAGGTGTTCAAGGCGGAGGCGAAGAAGCCGGACGTCAAGGCGTGGTGGCAGCAGATCGCGCAGTGGCGCGCCCGCAACTCGCTCTATTACAAGAAGAGCAACGACATCATCCTGCCGCAGCACGCGATCCAGAGCCTGTTCGAGGCGACGCGCGGCCGGGATACCTACATCACGACCGAGGTCGGCCAGCACCAGATGTGGGCGGCGCAGTTCTACGGCTTCGAGGAGCCGCATCGCTGGATGACGTCGGGTGGGCTCGGCACCATGGGCTACGGCCTGCCCGCCGCGGTCGGCGTGCAGGTGGCGCACCCGGACAGCCTCGTCATCGATATCGCAGGCGATGCCTCGGTGCAGATGACTATCCAGGAGATGTCGACGGCGGTGCAGTACGAGCTGCCGATCAAGATCTTCATCCTGAACAACCAGTACATGGGCATGGTGAGGCAGTGGCAGCAGCTGCTGCACGGCAACCGCCTGTCGCATTCCTACTCGGAGGCGCTGCCGGATTTCGTCAAGCTCGCGGAAGCCTATGGCGGCGTCGGCATCCAGGTGCACAAGCCTTCAGATCTCGACGGCGCCATCCAGGAGATGATCTCGGTCAAGCGCCCGGTGCTGTTCGACTGCCGCGTCGCTGCGCTGGAAAACTGCTTCCCGATGATCCCCTCCGGCAAGGCGCACAACGAGATGCTGTTGCCGGAGCAGGCGAACGACGAGGCGACGGCCAAGGCGTTCGCGGGCGGCAAGGCGCTGGTGTGACGTCATGTTCGACCTGAAGGAGCTCGAGCGCGCACTCGACATTGTGGGGCAGGCGGTGCCGGCTACGCCGGCGCACGCCTGGCCGCTGCTCGCCCAGCGTCTCGGCACCGAGGTCGTCGTCAAGCACGAGAACCACACGCCGATCGGGGCCTTCAAGGTGCGCGGCGGCCTCGTTTATCTCGATCGGCTCAAGCGTGAGCGGCCGAATACCCCGGGCATCATCTCGGCGACGCGCGGCAATCACGGCCAGAGCCTGGCGTTCGCGGCGAGCCGCCACGGCGTGCCTGCGGTGATCTATGTGCCGCGCGGCAACTCGGTCGAGAAGAACCGGGCGATGAAGGCCTTTGGCGCCGAACTCGTCGAGCATGGCGAGGATTTTCAAGCGGCCGCCGAGGAGGCGCAACGGCGCGCCCAATTTACCGGCCTGCACATGGTGCCGTCGTTCCATCCGGATCTCGTGCTCGGCGTCGCCACCTATGCGCTCGAACTGTTCCGGACGGCGCCAGATCTCGATGTTCTCTATGTGCCGATCGGGCAGGGCTCCGGCATCTCCGGCTGCATCATGGCACGCGACCTCCTGGGCCTGAAGACCGAGATCGTCGGCGTGCAGTCGACCGAAGCGCCGTCCTATGCGCTGTCGTTCGCGGCCGGCAAGATCGTGACGACGAAGACCAGCAACACGCTGGCCGACGGCATGGCAACGCGCATTCCCGACGCAGACGCGTTCGCGCTGATCCGGAAGGGCGCCTCGCGCATCGTGCAGGTCACCGACGACGAGGTCGCCGCCGCGATCCGCGCCTACTGGACTGATACGCACAATCTCGCCGAAGGCGCCGGTGCCGCCGCGCTCGCCGCGGCGCTTCGGGAAAAGACAAAACTGTCAGGCAAGCGCGTCGGTCTCGTGCTGTCCGGCGGCAATATCGATTTCGACCTGTTCCGCAGTTGGATCGGGGCAGAGGCGCCAGCGATGGCGTGACGGAGAGACAAGAGGGGACGACAATGAACCAGCCCGCATCCGCCTATTTCATCGAGGATCGCCACGATCCCAACGAGACGCATACGCTTTCGGTGCTCGTGCAGAACGAGCCCGGCGTGCTCGCGCGCGTCATCGGCCTGTTCTCCGGGCGCGGCTACAACATCGAGAGCCTCACGGTCTCGGAGACCGAGGCGCAGAAGCATCTATCGCGCATCACCATCGTCACCACGGGCACGCCGATGGTGATCGAGCAGATCAAGCACCAGCTCGACCGCATGATCCCGGTCTACCGCGTTGTCGACATGACCCAGACCAAGCGCTCGATCGAGCGCGAGCTGGCGATGGTGAAGGTGCGCGGGCAGGGCGAGCACCGGGTCGAGGCGCTGCGGCTGGCGGATGCGTTCCGCGCCCGCGTGATCGACGCCACCACCGAGAGCTTTGTGTTCGAGATCACAGGCAATACGGACAAGATCAATCAATATATCGACCTGATGCGCCCGCTCGGCCTTGTCGAGGTGTCGCGCACGGGCGTTGCCGCGATCGGCCGCGGGCCTGAAGGGATGTGAACCATGCTGGCGCGCGACTGGTACTACAACGAGCGGAACCGGATGGGCATCGAGCCCGCGGTGGCGTCGATCTACGACAGCCACGACGATGCCGATCTGCGGGCGCGCGCCGCCCTGAAAATGCTCGGTGTCCAGCGCGGCTGGCGCATCGCCGACATCGGCTGCGGCAACGGCGTGCTCGCCACCGAAGCTGCGCTGATGGGCGCCGAGGTCGATGCCATCGACATCTCGCCGGCGATGCTGGCGCTCGCCGAGATCTATGCCCGGGACCGCAAGGCGCCCGTGCGCACGCAGTCGGCCGGCCTGCTCAGCTTCGCCTACCGGCCGGAATCCTACGATCTGATCGTCAGCGAGTTCACGCTGCATCATCTGCCGGATTTCTGGAAGGTGGTGGCGATGTCGCGGATCTTCCGCGCGCTGAAGCCGGGGGCGAGCTTCTATCTGCGCGACATCGTCTATGCCTCGATGCCCGACGCGGTCGAGCGCGACGTCGAGCAGTGGGCAGAATTCCAGATCAAGAACCACGATTTCTCGCGCGAGGGCGTGGTCACGCATATGCGCGACGAATATTCCACCTTCGGCTGGGTGATGGAGCGGATGCTGTCCGATGTCGGCTTCACGCTGGTCTCGGCCGACTATCACGCGCCGATGCACGGCACTTATCTGCTGCGGAAACCCAATCCTTCCACGTAAAGGCCGGCGAGCAAGGCTAGACCAGAACAAGAAACAGGGCTGCACGACAGGGCAGAACCGGAAACAACAATGAAGCCGGCCGACATCCTCATCGCCCTCCTGGTGGCGATCATCTGGGGGCTTGCCTTCGTGGCGAGCCGGATCGCGCTCGACGAGTTTTCGCCGGAACTGATGACGGCGATGCGCTTCATTATTGCTGCGGTGCCGTGCCTGTTCATTCCCAAGCCGAAGGTCGCATGGTCGCTGCTGATCGCGATCAGCTTCACGCTGTTTCTCGGCCAGTTCCTGAGCCAGGCCTATGGCATCGCCCATGGCGTGCCGGTCGGGCTGACCAGTGTCGTCGTGCAGAGCCAGGCGCTGTTCACGATCGGCTTCGCCGCGATCGCCTTCGGCGAGCGGCCGACACAAGTGCAGACGCTCGGCATCGTCATCGCCGCAGCGGGCCTGCTGATGATCTGCGGCACCGTCGGCTACGATTTCAGCGTTGCCGCCTTTGCGGTGCTGATGATCTCGCCGATCAGCTTTGCCATCGGCAATCTGCTGCTGCGCAGCGCTCGCGGCGTGCCGATGTTCGATCTGTTCGCCTGGCTGTGCGTCGCCTCGGCCGTGCCGCTGTTCGTGCTAGCGCTGATCGCCAACGGGCCGGCGTCGACCTGGACGTCGCTGACGCACATGTCCCTGACATCGGCGCTCTGCATGCTGATGCTCGGCGGCATTTCCACCAGCATCGCCTATTGGCTGTGGGGCCGCCTCTTGCGCGACTATCCCGCGGCCCAGGTGGTGCCATTCGCGCTGCTGGTGCCGTTCGTCGGCTCCGCCGCCTCCAGCATCGTGTTCGGCGAACGGTTCGGCCCGCTGCGCCTCGCCGGCATGCTGACCGTGATCGGCGGAATCGCCGTGATGGTGCTGGCGAGGCGTCCGCAAATCCTGCCGAAGACGGCGTGAGGTGAATATGGCCTACTCGCTCTTCTATGCCTTCCTCGCCTTCATGGTGGTGATGTACTTCACCCCCGGGCCGAATAACATCATGCTGCTGGCGTCGGGCCTGACCTATGGCTTCCGCCGCACCATCCCGCACATCGTCGGCATCGTCATCGGCTTTGCCTTCATGGTCGCCACCGTCGGCGTCGGGCTCGGCACCGTGTTCCTGGCCTATCCGATCCTCCAGACCATTCTGAAATATGCCGGGGCGGTCTACCTGATCTATCTTGCCGCCGTGATCGCCATGTCCGGCCCGACCAAGCCGGGCGAGGAAGATGGCCGCGGCCCGATGACCTTTTGGGGCGCGGCCATGTTCCAATGGATCAACGCCAAGGGCTGGGTGATCGTGATCGGCACCATCACCGCCTATGCGGCGATTGCCCGGTTTCCCATCAACATCGTGATCCAGACCCTGATCAGCCTGCTCGTCGGCACGGTCTCGACCGTGGTCTGGGCGCTGTTCGGCACTGCATTGCGGCCGATCCTGACCTCCGAGCGGCTGGTCCGCGCCTTCAATATCCTGATGGCGATCCTGCTGTTGGCCTCCCTCTACCCCGTTTTCATGGATGCATGATGTCGCGGATTTCCATGCAGAAACGGGTTTCCCTCAGGGCTGAAAATGCTCTAGACAGCCCCCGAAATCCGCAAATTTCACCCTTCGGACACTGACCATCGGCCGATTTCGGCCCTGAACGAGGAAACGACCTATGCGTGTTTATTACGATCGCGACGCCGACCTGAACCTGATCAAGGGCAAGAAGGTCGCCATCGTCGGCTACGGCAGCCAGGGCCACGCCCATGCGCTCAACCTGAAGGATTCCGGCGTCAAGGAAGTCGCCATTGCGCTGCGCAAGGACTCGAGCTCGGTTAAGAAGGCGGAAGCTGCCGGCTTCAAGGTGATGGATGTCGCCGAAGCCGCCAAATGGGCCGACCTCGTCATGATGCTGACCCCGGACGAACTCCAGGGCGATATCTATCGCGAGCACCTGCACGACAACATGAAGAAGGGCGCCGCCCTCGTGTTCGCCCACGGCCTCAACGTCCACTTCAACCTGCTCGACCCGCGCGCCGACCTCGACGTGCTGATGATCGCGCCGAAGGGCCCCGGCCACACCGTGCGCTCGGAGTATCAGCGCGGCGGCGGCGTGCCCTGCCTGATTGCGATCGCCAAGGATGTCTCGGGCAACGCCCACGACCTCGGCCTGTCCTACGCCTCTGCGGTCGGCGGTGGCCGCGCCGGCATCATCGAGACCACCTTCAAGGAAGAGTGCGAGACCGACCTGTTCGGCGAGCAGGTCGTGCTCTGCGGCGGCTTGGTCGAGCTGATCAAGGGCGGCTACGAGACCCTGGTCGAAGCCGGCTACGCCCCGGAGATGGCCTATTTCGAGTGCCTGCACGAAGTGAAGCTGATCGTCGACCTGATCTATGAAGGCGGCATCGCCAACATGAACTACTCGATCTCCAACACCGCCGAGTATGGCGAGTACGTCACGGGTCCGCGCATCGTCACTGCCGAGACCAAGGCCGAGATGAAGCGCGTTCTCGCCGACATCCAGGGCGGCAAGTTCGCCCGCGACTGGATGCTCGAGAACAAGGTCAACCAGACCTCGTTCAAGGCGACCCGCGCCAAGCTCGCCGCGCATCCGATCGAGGAAGTCGGCGCGAAACTCCGCGACATGATGCCCTGGATCAAGAAGGGCGCGCTGGTCGACAAGAGCAAGAACTAAGCACCGTCATTCCGGGGGCGTGACGAAGTCGCGCCCCCCGGAACTCGATCCATATTCACCAGCTTCCGGGGTCTGCATGGAGCAGTCCCGGTCTGAAGCGGCCAGGTGATGTCCGCCTCGCGCCGGTGTGATCTCGCTGATCGTGCGCGCCGCTCCCCCCGCGCGGCGCGAAGCTCCGGCCGAAACCGACCTCGGTTTTGCAGCAGCATGGATGTTTTTCAGCGCTCCCCAAGTATTAGGGCACCGTTGCTGACCTGATTTCCGTACGACTACGGGATCGAATTGCGATAGGCAGATCAACCAAATCTTAGCGCGGCCGAGCGAGGGTGAGCCATTGCTCGTACTGCAGATGGACAATGCTGAACGCTTGGCGAAGGCTGGCCGGATCGCCGGGATCGTCCGTCACGATCCTGGGCTTGCTGTTTTCGCTCGTTGTCGTCGCTCTGTTTCTCGTTGATCTGGGCATCCGTTATCGAGAAGCGGTCGCATCAGCGAAAACCGACGCGCTCAATCTCTCGGCCATTCTTGCCGAGCATGCCGCGGTGACGTTCGAAGACATCGATCGAGTGCTGCTCGAGGCGCAGGCGATCCGCAAGGGCGCCTTGTCCGGAAAATACGCCGATCCCGGTGCGGCCAATGCCGCGTTGCGTCAACTGGTCAAGAGCTCGTCGATTCTCGTCGCGGTCGGCTGGACCGATGCGTCCGGCGCGGTCGTTGCGCATTCCTACGAGCACGCGCCGCCGCGCAGCAACATCTCCGACATGTCGCACTTCATCGCGCAGCGCGATGGCGCCGGCACCGGATTGTTCGTTGCGCCACCCTATCGTTCGGCCGGCGGCGACAAGTGGTTCAGCGCGGCGTCGCGCCGGTTGAACAACCCGGACGGGAGCTTTGCGGGCATCGTCACTGCACCGCTCGATCAATCTTTTCTCCTCAAGATCTACCGCAAGATAGATCTGGGGCAGGACGGCTCGGTCGTCCTGCTCCATCGCGTCGGGCGGATCCTGGCGCGCGTTCCGGAACAGAGCAACGTTTTGGGCATGTCGGTTGCGGGCGGCCCGCTCTTCACCCAGTATCTGCCGGTCTCCGAGTCGGGCTCATACGAGCTCACCAGCCCCGTCGACGGCGTCACGCGCATCGCAGGGTACAAGGCCGTGTCCGGCCTGCCGCTGGTTCTGGTGGTGACTTACTCGCGTAGTTACGTGTTGCAGCCGCTGTACCGGCATCTCTACACCTTCGGCCCGCTGGCTGCCGCGATCGTCACCATTATTCTGATCGGCACATTCCTGCTGCGGCGGCAAACGAATGCGCTTGCGGCTGCGAGTGCCCGGTTTGATGCTGCGTTGAGCAACATGCCGCATGGGCTCAGCATGTTTGACGCCGACGAGAGGCTTTTGGTCGCCAACAGCCGTTACCGCGAGATGTATGATCTCACGGAGTCGCAGGTCGAACCTGGAACGCCGCTCAGCAGCATCGTCGGCCACTACAAGGCGACGGGAGCCGAACTGGACGCGGAGGAATTCCTCGAGGGCGCAAAGCACCGGGCGCCGCGAATCCTCACGCTTGCCGATGGCCGGATCATCTCGATCCTGCGAACGCCCATGGCCGATGGCGGCTGGGTCGCGACTCATCAGGACATCACCGAGAGACGGCGAGACGAGATCCTGCTGGCCGAAAATGCCGCCGAGCTGAGGCTCATCAACACGCGGTTCGATGTCGCGATCAACAACATGAATCAGGGCCTGTGCCTGTTTGACGCCGATAAGAACCTGGTCGTCTCCAACAGCCGTTACCAGCAGATGTACGATCTGCCGGACGAACTGGTACAGCCAGGCACGCCGCTGCAGCGGATATTGCAGCACTATGCGGATCGCGGTGAAACCAGCTCGCTGTCGGTCGACCAGCATGTCCAGATCATGCCGACCCAGCGACAGCAGGACTACGCGTTGAAAGACCACCGCCAGATCCTGATCCAGCGCAAGCCGCTGCCGGACGGCGGCTGGGTTGCGACGCACGAAGACGTCACCGAGCAAAAGCGCGGCGAGCAGATGCTGGCCCAGAAGGCAGCGGAGCTGGAGGCGATCAATATGCGCTTCGATGCTGCCCTCAACAACCTGTCCCAGGGGCTCTGCATGTTCGACGCGGACCAGAGGATCGTGGTTTCGAACGCGCGCTATGCCGAAATTTATCATCTGAGCGGCGATCAGATCGGGCCAGGCACTTCGCTGGCGCAGATTCTCGAATATCGGCGCGAAAAAGGGACGTATTTTGCCGACGTCGCGCCGGACGTCTATCTCAGCCAGAACGTGAAGCAGCTGAGCGAGATCCGGGAACTTGCCGACGGCAGGGTGGTCGCGATCGCGCGCCACATGATGCAGGATGGCGGCTGGCTCACGACCCACGAGGATATTACCGATCGGGCGAGAAACGAGAAGCGTATCGCCTATCTGGCGCAGCACGATCTGCTCACGGGTCTTGCGAACCGCGCCGTGTTCTCCGAAAAGCTCGACGATGCCGCAAAGCGGTCGCAGCGTCATGGCACGACGTTCAGCGTGCTGATGCTGGATCTCGACAGGTTCAAGGCCGTCAACGATACGCTCGGTCACGCCGCGGGCGACCAGTTGCTGGTCGAGGTTGCGCGGCGGCTGAGTTCGTCGTTGCGGGATACCGATGTGCTGGCGCGGCTCGGCGGTGACGAATTCGCGATCATCCAGGAGAACGAAAAAAATCAGAGCGAGGGCGCGATTGCTCTCGCTCTGAGGATCATCGGCCTGATCGAGCAACCCTTCGATCTTGACGGCCATCGCGTCAGCGTCGGCGCCAGCGTCGGCATCGCCTTCGCGCCGGAGCACGGCGCCGACGCCGAGACGTTGCTGCAGAAGGCGGATGTCGCGCTCTACGCGACGAAGTCTGCCGGCCGAAACGATTTCCGCATCTTCCAGCCCGAAATGACGGAAGCTGCGGACACACAGAAGTCGATGGAAGGCGAACTGCGGGAAGCGATGGCCCGCAACGAGTTCGAGCTGCACTACCTGCCGGTGATCGACGCCAGAACGCGCGCGATGACGGGCCTGGAATGTTTCGTGCGCTGGCATCACCCTTCGAAGGGCGTGCTGGCGCCTTTCCTGTTCCTCGGTGTCGCCGAGCAGGCCGGACTGATGGTGCCGCTCGGTGAATGGATATTGCGACAGGCCTGCCTGGACGCGGCTGCCTGGCCAGCGCACATCAGGGTCGCCGTCAACATGAGCGCCGCCCAGTTCCACAGGAGCAACGTGCTCGACGTCGTCCTGTGCGCGCTGGTCGAGTCGGGATTGTCGCCCGAGCGGCTCGAACTCGAAATACCGGACGCTGCGCTCCTGGACGGGAATCTTGCGGCCCACCTGCTGACGGTCCGGCAACTGAAGAACCTCGGTGTCGGCGTCGTCCTCGATAATTGCGGTGTGGGCTATTCCGCGGCGAGCTACCTCCAGAGCTTCCCATTCGACAAGTTCAAGATCGACCGCGCGATCGTGAAGGACTGCACGACGCGAAGGGATTGCGCCGCGGTCGTCGCCTCCGCGGTCGCATTGGCGCGCGGTCTCGATGTCGCCACGGTCGCCAAGGGCGTCGAGACCCGTGCGCAATTCGAGGCTCTTCAAGCAGCGGGCGTGGACTTCGTCGAGGGATACCTGTTCGGGCGACCTGTGCCGAACTCTGAAATCAGTTTCGATTTGCCGTTGCCGGCACAAAACGTCGCGTGATCTCATGACCTCCGTCGGAACACAGGCAACTCGACCCCAGGGTCACGAGAGATGAATTTGGCGAACGGCCTGATCGATCAACTCGAGATCGCGCTGGCGAGCCCGGAACTGTCGAAGCGCGCCGAGCTTCTGCGTCAAGTCGCCGATCTCTTCGTGTTGGGCTCGGGCAAGTTCAGCGACGTGCAGATCGATCTGTTCGACGGGGTGATGAGCACGCTTCTCAAGAATATCGAGTGCACCGCGCGGGCGACCTTCGGGGGCCGGCTTTCCAGATTGCCTGACGCGCCACCCCGCACGATCCGCTTGCTGGCGTTTGACGATGCGCCCGAGGTGGCCGCGCCGGTGCTGGAGCACTCACCACGGCTCGACGAGGTGACGTTGGCGGAGAACGCGCGGACCAAGAGCCAGGATCACCTGCTGGCCATCGCCGGCCGCAGCCAGTTGACGGAACCCGTCACCGACGTCCTGGTCGAACGCGGCAACAGCGACGTCGCGGTGCGGACAGCCGGTAACGGTGGGGCCAGGTTCTCGGTCCAGGGAATGTCCCGGCTCACCGGCCGGGCCCGGGACCATGGCGCGCTCGCCATCTGCATCTGGGCTCGCCCCGATATCCCGCGCGCGAGCTTGCTGAAATTGTTCGTCCATGCGTCCGAGATGGTGAGGCGCAAGCTGGAGGCGGCCGATCCGCGCCAGGCGGCGCTGATCCGGAGTGCCATTGCGGAGAGCTCCGATGAGCTTCATACGATGGCCCGGGCAGGCTCGAGCGAACATGCCCGGGCGTTGGCCGAGGTGAGGTCGCTACATTCGGGTGGGCAACTCGACGAGGCACGCGTGCTCGACTTCATCGGCGAGCGGAGCTTCGACAAGACCGCCGTCGCGCTGTCGCTCATGAGCGATCTGCCGATCGGAGCGATCGAGCGTGCGCTGGTCCGCTCCGAGCCCGAGCAGATTCTCATTCTTGCGAAGGCGATCGGTCTGTCCTGGGACACGACGAAGGCGATCTTGACGTTTCAGCCCGGTTCACCCCGCGAGGCGAAAGAACGATTGGAGCAGTGCTTTGCAAGCTTCCTCCGGTTGAAGCCAAATACTGCGAAGGCCGCGCTCCAATTCTACCGGCTCCGCGAGCGGGCCGGCCAGGGTCCTGTCCACTAGCGGACGCGAACCCAAACCACATTCCTGGTCTCGCGCCGTTTTTCAGATTTTTTCAGAATTTCGCGATCGCCAAAAGCTCGGCGCCTTCAGAGACAAGGATTCGGCTCTTCATCCGCCTTTTCAAGGCGCAAACAATCTCATTTCCCGACGTTCGCGCGCCGCTTCATCCTAAGAACCGACATCTGCCGCGCCTGCTTGAGAGCTGGGCGGCATTGCGCACCGGTGCCTTCCTCCTGCATGATCGCGGGAACTTTTGGGGAATGACCATGCGATCTGTCGTCGTCACCGGCGCGTCCACCGGCATCGGCTGGGCCATTGCGAAATTCATGGTCGGGCGCGGCTATCGCGTGTTCGGCAGCGTCCGCAAGCAGGCCGACGCCGACCGGCTCACGGGTGAGTTCGGCGCCAACTTCACACCGCTCCTGTTCGACGTCACCGACGAGGCGGCAGTCCTCGCTGCTGCGCGAAACGTCCGCGAGGCGCTGGGCGGCGAGACGCTGGCCGGCCTCGTCAACAATGCCGGTGTCGTGGTGGCCGGTCCCGTGCTCGAATTGTCGGTCGATGATTTCCGCCGCCAGATGGACATCAACGTCATCGGCCCTGTGATCGCGACGCAGGCTTTCGGGCCGCTGCTCGGCGCGGACCCGTCGCTGAAGGGGCCGAAGGGGCGGATCGTGATGATCAGCTCGGTCGCAGGCAAGAACGGCAATCCGCTGTCGGCGCCCTACTGCACCTCCAAGCACGCGATCGAGGGACTGTCGGAAAGCCTGCGCCGCGAGCTGATGCTGTTCGGCATCGACGTCATCATCGTCGCCCCCGGCGCGGTGAAGACGCCGATCTGGAGCAAGGCTGAAGAGATCGATCTCTCCGTCTACCAGAACTCGCCCTATCTGCCGGCGCTCAACAAGGTCATGGCGTTCATGATGGCGCTCGGCGCGAAGGGCCTGCCCGCCGAGCGCATCGCCGAGATCGTGTTCGAGGCGCTGACCGCGGCAAGCCCCAAGGTGCGCTACCAGATCACGCCCAACCCGATGCGGCATCTGATCGGGGCCGTGCTGCCGAAACGGACGCTCGATCGGATCATCGCCAAGCAGCTTGGGCTGTTGCCGCAGGGGTGACGCCCCGCTTCAGCGCGCCGCGACGGTCCGTCCGCGCGGATGGGCGGCCATCGCGATCAGCCGCAGCGCAATCACGGCGAGCAGCGGAAGGAGGAAAGCGGCATAGAGCGGCATCGCCGGCACGCGCTTGCCGAACGACACCATGAACTGGAGCCAGAGGTAATAGCCCCCTGTGAGGTGCAGCGCGCGCCAGGCGCGCGGCCCGAGCAGCGCGGCGGTGCGGTCGAACGAGGTCGCGCTCATCGCGATGATGAAGGCATAGCCGATGCCGCCGAAGATGTAGGAGGCGGCCGAGGTCGCCTCCGCAAAGTCGGCCGGATCCATATTGGCGAACGCGACGATCGCAACCGCGTGGATCGCGTGGGAGGCGGCGAAGCTCAAGCCCAGATAGCGGCGGTTGCGGCGCTGCCAGCGCGTCCAGGCATTGGGCCAGAGCCGGGCGAGAGCCGCAGCGCCGAAGGCGAGACAGAACAGCATGAGCGAGCTGCGCGCCGTGAAGCGGATCACCACCCGCACGCCCTCGACCTCGAATTGCCGCATCGAGGCGATCCACAGGCTGAGGACGATCAGGCTGAGGGTGAGGGCGGCCAGCAGCCTCCAGCCTTCGAGCCAGCTTTGCCGTTGTGACATGGTGGTTTCCTCCCTTATGTAATCATCGATTACATTTATGGCCGGCATATCCGTCAATGGTGTAATCGCTGCTTACATTCACGTTCGGGTGATGCTAGAAGGCCCGATGCCCGCCCGTCAGACCTCCAGGCCGCGCGCGCGCCGCCAAACATCCCAGGCCCGGCCGTACCACCACGGCGACCTTCGCCGCGTGCTGATCGATGCTGCGCTGCAACTGGCGGCCGAAGGCGCCGAGGTCTCCGTGCGCGAGGCTGCGCGCCGGGCCGCGGTATCGCCGGGCGCGCCGTTCCGGCACTTCCCCAACCGCGACGCGCTGATGGCGGCGGTGGCCGGGGAGGCGCAGCGGCGCTTTCGTGCGGAGATCGAGAAGGCGCTGGGCGAGGCTCCGGCCGCCGATCCGCTCGGCCGCTTCCGCGCCTTCGGCCTTGCCTATCTGCGCTGGGCGATGCGCAATCCCGCACATTTCGAGATCATCTCCACGGGGCGCTATTTCGCCCATGGCAGCTCCGCGGAGCTGACGCGCGACAATGCCGAGCTAATCGCCCTGACGGAGCAGATGCTGGCCGAGGCGGCGGAGCAGGGCCTGCTGCCGTCGGCCGACCTCAAGCGCATCCAGATCGCCGGTCGCGCCCTGGTCTACGGTTTTGCCCGGATGAATCTCGATGGCCACTTTCCGCGCTGGGGCGTGGAGGAGGGGGAGGTCGAGCGGATGGCGGAAGGGGTCATCGACCTGTTCATCGCCGGGATTGCCAGGCGCTAGCGTCGTTTGCCGTGCGGCACATTCGCCCCCGCCAGGAATAAGCGAAGGTCGGATCGCGGCGCGCGTTGCCTGTCCTTGACTGTTCCGTTACAGTTTTATGACACGGTGCAGGCTTCCGGCTGCGCCGGACGCCCTAGTCGCCTTCGGGCCGGCCAGACGGCTAGGATCATCGTGCCGGACCAGCTGTTGCGTGTCGTCGATGGCGTCCGCGCCCAATCCAGGTCCTTCTGCCACGACTGCCGTGCTGGCGAGCGTTGCCGCGCTCGGCATCTGGCGGCTGCTCGCGGTCGCCGCGCCGCATCTGGCGGCGCTCGCGCTGATGTACGAGACCGAGACCGATTTCGGCTCGCGCCTCTCCTTCGCGCTCGCCTGGGGCATCCTCAATTTCTTCTGGATCACGCTGCTGCGCCGGCCGGCGCTGTCGGGCGCGCTGTCGCTGACCTTGGTCGTCGTGCTGGTGCTGCTGTCGCGGCTCAAGCACGACGTCGTGCAGATGACGGTCAACTTCATCGACCTGATGATGATCGACCGCGACACCGTCGCGTTCCTGTTCACGATCTTCCCGAATTTGCGCTGGTCGGTGATCCTGGCCGGTCTCGTCACGTTGCCGCTGATGTACGCGCTGTGGTGGCTCGATCCGTTCCGCATCCGCCGCCTGCCGGCGCTCGCCTGCAAGCTCGCCTGTCTCGCCGCGTTGGTCGGCTATTCGCTCTATCATCCGGACGAGGCCTGGCGCGGATATTACGACGACGGCTATCTCTCGAAGTTCTTCCGCTCCGGCGTCAGCGCGGTGTCCGACTTCGCGCAATACGGCTTCATGGAATCGGCCGCCTCGACCAACGAGCGGCTCAACATGCCGCTGGTGGACGCCTGCCACCCTGCGGGCCGCCGGCCGAACATCATCATGATCCATGATGAATCGAGCTTCGACATCCGCGCCGCCCAGGGCATCAAGGTGCCGCAGGGCTATGGCAGCCACTTCAAGTCATGGGACGGCAAACAGCGCACTTTTCTGGCCGAGAGCAATGGCGGGCCGAGCTGGTTCACCGAGTACAACGTGCTCGCCGGCCTCTCCTCGCGCTCGTTCGGCCGCTTCGCGTATTTCGTGACGCGCATCGCAACCGGCCGCGTCGAGCGCGGCCTGCCGCTGGCGCTGCGCCGCTGCGGCTACGACACCCTGTCGCTCTATCCCGCCTATGGCGGTTTCATGGGCGCACGCAGCTTCCAGATGACGACCGGCGTCGAACGCTTCCTCGATTCCAAGGACCTCGGCGCCAAGGACGTCGAACCGGACTCGTTCTTCTACGACAAGGCGCTCCGGTTGATGGGTGAGCGGACGCCGAACAAGCCGCTGTTCACCTTCATCTATCTCGGCGCCAATCATTTCCCCTGGGAGACGCGCTTCCGTCCCGATTTGCTGCCGAAGTGGCGCGCGCCGGGCAATGTGGCGTCCATCGACGAATATCTGCGCCGGCAGGCGATGAGCGCCGAGCAGTACAAGGCTTTCGTCGCCGGGCTGAAGAAGACGTTTCCCGGCGAGCCCTTCCTGATCGTGCGCTATGGCGATCATCAGCCCGAGTTTGCGCCGAACATCCTCGAGCCCGGGCTCGACGAAGGCGCCATCGGCAAGAAGCTCGACGCCTACGATCCGCGTCTCTACGCGACCTACTACGCGATCGACGCCGTCAATTTCGAGCCGGTCAGAAGCGAGGCCGTGATGGACACGATCGACGGGCCCTATCTGCCGCTTGTGATCCAGGAAGCCGCCGGCATCCCGCTCGACCCGTCCTTCGCCGTGCAAAAGGACATCATGCTCCGCTGCAAGGGCATCTTCTACGGCTGCAAGGACGGCGCCGAGGCGCGGCGGCTCAACCGGCTGCTGATCAATGCGGGGATGATCCGGGGGCTGTAGCGCTCTGACGCGTTTTGCGAGGGGGCGTTTTTTGGAGCGTCCATGTCTCTCCAATGTCGTCCTGGCGAAGGCCAGGACCCATACCGCGTGATCTATCAAATCGAGCGAGCTGCTAGTACCGTCCACATAACCAAGCCTTGGGAATGGGTCCTGGCCTTCGCCAGGACGACACCGAATAAATAGCACAGGCCTACCGCCCGCCCACCTTCCCCCACAGCCACTTCGCCACCGCATCCGGCGACGAATTCGCGTCGTTGCCGCTGGCGCGCAAATTGGCCTCGCGCATGGTGGCGATGTCGATCTTGCCGAGCAGCGGTCTGAGCGCGGCCTGCAATCGCTCGTCGCCGGCGCGCTTGGGTGCGAGCAGCAGGATCGCATCGTAGGGCGGGATCGCGTGCCTGGGATCGTCGAGCACAACGAGGTCGTATTTCGCGATCAGCCCGTCGCTGGTGTAGCCGGCGATGACGTCGACCTCGCCGCTGGCGACCGCCGCATACATGAAATCCGGCTGCATCTGGCGCTGGGCGCGGAATTGAAGGCCGTAGGCCTTTTGCAGCGCCGCCCATTCGGGGCGCGAGAAGAACTCGTAGTCGCCGGCGATCGACAGCGCCGATGCGTGCGCGGCGAGATCGGCGATGGTGCGGATGCCAAGCGCCCCGGCGCGCTTTTTCGGGATCACCAGCGCATAGGCATTCTCGAAGCCGAGCTCGCCGAGCAGGGTGATGTTCTCTTTCGTGAGGGCTGTCTTCAGCTCCGCGAGCAGTTCGGCGCGCGGCTTGATGTCGGTGCGATGCAGCTGGTTGGCCCAGAGCGTGCCGGAATAATCGACATAGAGATCGATGTCGCCCGCCTTCAACGCCCCGAAGATCACGCTCGAGCCGAGGCCCGAGCGCGCCGTGGCCGACAGGCCGGCCGCCTGGAGGCGATCCCTGAGCAGGGCCGACAGCACGTATTGCTCGGCGAAGGTTTTGGCGCCGACGACGTAGCCCTGCGACGAGCGGCCCATCGTCGGCACCAGCGTTGCGGCGACCAGTGCCGCGATCCCGACCGCGCCGAACCCGGTGCGCAGGCGGCTGCGGCGGCGCAGGCCGCTCTCGATCAGGCCGAGCAACTGATCGACGGCGAGCGCCAGCAGGGCGGAGGCAAGGCAGCCGAACAGCACGAATACCCAGTTCTGGGTCTGGAGCCCGGCAAAGATGTAGTTGCCGAGGCTGGTCTGCCCGATCGGGGTCGAGAGCGTCGCGGTGCCGATCACCCAGACCGCGGCGGTGCGGATGCCCGCCATCATCACCGGCAGCGCCAGCGGCAGCTCGACCAGGACGAGCGACTGCCGCGCGGTCATGCCGACGCCCTCAGCGGCTTCGATCAGCGCCGGGTCGATGCCGTTCAGCCCGGTGATGCCGTTGCGCAGCACCGGCAGCATCGAATACAGCGCCAGCGCCAGCATCGCCGGCAGGAAGCCGAACGCCGAGAAGGAGATTCCGAACCAGGCGAGCGTCAGGGACGCCGCCGCCAGCAACAACGGATAGAACAGCGCGAGCAGCGCCAGTCCCGGCACGGTCTGCACGATGCTGGCGAGCGCGAGCAGGATGCCGCGCGGCGCCGGGCGGTTGCGTGTCAGGATCGCCAGCGGCAGGCTGACGGCGAGGCCGAGCGCCAGCGCGGCCAGGCTCACCCGCACATGGTTGCCGAGATAGTCGGGCAGATGCGACAGCGCCTCGCCCCAGCGTGGATCGGTGAAGAGGCTCATGCCGCACCGCTCTGCGGCAGCAGCGCATTCAGCCGCTCGACCTGGCGCCGCGGCGTGCGCAGCAGCTCCAGCACATAGGCGTCGGTGCTCGTGGAGAGCTCCGCGGGTGTGCCCTGCGCGAGCAGCTTGCCGCCGCGCATCACCGCGATGCGGTCGGCGAGCAGGATCGCCTCAGTCATGTCATGCGTGATCATGACCGTGGTCAGGCCGAGCCTGCGATGCAGCGAGCGATAGTCGTCGCCGAGCGCGTCGCGGGTGAGGGGATCGAGCGCGCCGAACGGCTCGTCCATCAGCACGATGCGGGGCTTTGCCGCGAGCGCCCGCGCCACGCCGACGCGCTGGCGCTGGCCGCCCGAGAGCGCCTCGGGCAGCCGGTCACGATGCGCGGCACGGTCGAGCTGCACGAGCTCTAGCAATTCGTCGACCCGCGCTGCGATATCCGCTGCCGGTGCGCCCAGCAGTTTCGGCGTGATCCCGATATTGTCGGCGACGCTCAAGTGCGGGAACAGCCCGCCGCTCTGGAAGACGTAGCCGATCCGGCGCCGCAGCGCGACCGGATCGATGTTTTGCACGTCCTCGGCCTCGACCGTGATGGTGCCGAGATCCGCCTCGATCAGCCGGTTGGCAAGCCGCAGCAGCGTGGTCTTGCCCGAGCCCGAGCCGCCGACGATGGCCACGAACTCGCCCTCGGCGATGTCCAGCGACACGTTGTCCACGGCCTTGAGGGAGCCGAAGCTCTTGGTGACATGGGAATAGCTGATGGCGGGCTTGGAAGGCATCAGGACGGGGCTCACTCTTCCTTACCCTCCCCCTCCAGGGGAGGGTGAAGGAGGCGACGAAGCCCATGCGTAGCACGCTTGGCGGATTGATTGAACTTGGCCGCGCGAGCGGTTAAGGCATCGGACCAAATTCGGAGGGAACACATGACAACGCCTACGGCGGTGGCGCTGGAAGATGCCAAGGTTGCGTTCCGGCTGGGGGACGGACGGGTCTATACGGCGGTGGAGAAGGCGCATCTTTCGGTCGCGCAGGGCGAGTTCGTCGCCATCGTCGGCCCGACCGGCTGCGGGAAATCGACGCTGCTCAACGTCGCGGCCGGGCTGCTGAAGCCGGCGGCCGGAAGCGTCAAGATCTTCGACCGGCCGCTCGCGGGGCTGAACCGGGATGCCGGCTATCTGTTCCAGGCCGATGCGCTGTTCCCCTGGAAGACCGCGCTCGACAACGTCGCGATCGGGCTCGAGATCAAGGGCACGCCGCGCGCCGAGGCGCTGCCGCGGGCGCAGAAATGGCTGACGTCCGTAGGCCTCGGCGCCTTCGCGGGCCGCTATCCCCACATGCTCTCGGGCGGCCAGCGCAAGCGCGTGGCGCTGGCGCAGGTTCTGATCCGCGATCCCAAGATCCTGCTGATGGACGAGCCGTTCGGGCCGCTCGATGCACAGACCCGCCAGGTGATGGGCAATCTGCTGCTCGATCTCTGGAACGCCGACCGCAAGGCGGTGCTGTTCGTGACCCATGATCTCGAAGAGGCGATCGCGCTCGCCGACCGCGTCGTGATCATGTCGGCGGGGCCGTCCTCGCGCATCATCGGCGACTGGCGCGTCGGCTTGCCGCGCCCGCGCGACATCTTCGAGGTGCGCCTGGACAAGGAATTCCATGCGCTCCACCGCGAGATCTGGAGCGTGCTCAAGGACGAGGTGATGAAGGGCTACGCGCAATCCACCCAAGCGGCGGAGGCGGTCTGATGTCGCGCCCGACGCTGCTTGCGCTGCAAGTCCTGGTCGCAGTCGTCTGCATTGTGCTGTGGCAGGTGCTGTCGACCGTCCCCGTGTTCGGCAAGATCGTGCTGCCGCCGTTCTTCTTCTCCAACCCGTTCGACGTGTTCAGCCAGATCGTGAAGTGGTTTGCCTCCGGCGTGATCTGGAAGCACCTCGGCATCACGCTCGCGGAATCGATCCTTGCCTTCGTGATCGGATCGCTCGGCGGTGTGCTGATCGGCTTCTGGTTCGCGCGCCAGCCGCTGGTCGCCGCGGTGTTCGACCCTTACGTGAAAATGGTCAACGCCCTGCCGCGCGTGGTGCTGGCGCCGATCTTCGCGCTGTGGCTCGGCCTCGGCATCTGGTCCAAGGTCGCGCTCGGCGTGACGCTGGTGTTCTTCATCGTGTTCTTCAACGTCTATCAGGGCGTCAAGGAGGTCAGTCGCACCGTGCTCGACAATGGCCGCATGCTCGGCATGAGCGAGCGGCAGCTGATGCAGCACGTCTATTGGCCGTCGGCGCTGTCCTGGATGTTCTCCTCGCTGCACACCTCGGTCGGCTTCGCCGTGGTCGGCGCCGTCGTCGGCGAGTATTTGGGATCGGCGGCCGGCCTCGGCTATCTAATCCAGCAGGCCGAAGGCGTGTTCGACGTCGCCGGCGTGTTCGCCGGCATGTTCGTGCTGTCGGCCTTCGTCATCCTGATCGACTTCGGGGTCACGCTGGTGGAGCGGCGCTTGCTGGTGTGGCGGCCAACAGCGTTGGATGGACGTGGCTAGCCGCCGCGTTGTCCTGCTGACATTTATGTGATTGACCGGCCGGAATAGAACGCGCGCCCACGCGTCATACCCCCATGCAACCACCTGCATGGGAGTTCAGGATGCACCGGTCACAGTTTCATCGCCTCGTTGCGGCGCTCGCAGGCAGATGCCGATGGCCAAGGCCCGGCCTTGGCATGGCACTCATCGGCGCACGCATTCTCGTCGCCTTCGCAATTCCTCCGCTCGTATTCGCGCATGAAGCCCATCCGGCCAACCCGCCGGCTGCGCTGAGCGCGGAGGAGCGTGCGTTCCTGGAAGAAAACGAATCCGCCATGGCCAAGATGATGAACGACATGGCTGCCAAGCCGACGGGCGACGTCGATCGCGACTTCGTCGCGATGATGAATCCGCATCATCAGGGTGCGATCGACATGGCGGTCATCGAATTGCGCTACGGCAAGAACGAGCAGTTGCGGCGCATTGCCCAGGAAATCATCGTCGACCAGATGCAGGAGATCGCGGCCATGAAGCTCGCGATCGGCGAACCGGCAACCGATACGACGCCCGCCCCGACCCAGCCGCCGTCTGGCCCCGTTGCAAGCGTCCATCATCACCCGGGCATGCAGATGGACATGTCCGCCGGAATGAAGAAGTAGGAGCGCCACATGAAGACGTCGAGAAGCAGCATCGGGAAGAGCATCTTCCTGGCGGCCACCATGCTTGCAACCGGATCAGCCGCATGGGCAGGGCAGGCGCCGGGTGCGCTGTCCTCACCCGATATTCCGATCAGCCATCACGACCGCGTCTATGCCGCGGAGCAGTTCTCGAACACGGTCTCGGTGACCGACCCGGTCGACAACAAGCTGCTTGGGGTGATCCGGCTCGGCGACCCGCAGCCCGGCAATTTCAGCCCGCTCTACAAGGGCCAGGTTCTCGTGCATGGCATGGGCTTTTCGCCCGATCACAAGACGCTTGCCGTGGTGTCGATCGGCTCAAACTCGGTCACCTTCATCGACACCGCGACCAATGCGGTCAAGCACACGACCTATATCGGGCGGTCGCCGCACGAGGCGTTCTTCACGCCGGACGGCAAGGAGGTGTGGGTCACCGTTCGCGGCGAAAACTACATCTCCGTGATCGACCCGCAGAGCTTTGAGGAAAAACGCCGCATCACCACCCCCAGCGGGCCGGGCATGCAGATGTTTTCACCGGACGGCAAATACGCCTACATCTGCTCGTCCTTCAATCCCGAGACCGACGTCGTCGCGGTCGCCGAGCACAAGATCATCGCCAGGGTGAAGCAGGAGAGCCCGTTCTGCCCGAACATCGCGGTGACGCCGGATGGAAACCAGGTGTGGTTCACGCTGAAGGATACGGGCAGGACGCAGGTGTTCAACGCCAGGCCGCCGTTCAACCCGATCAGGACGATCGATACCGGTCCGATCACCAACCACGTCAATTTCGCGCACACTGCCAGGGGGACATTTGCCTACGTCACTATTGGTGGCCTGAACCAGGTGAAGGTGTTCCGCACCGACGACTTCTCGCAAGTCGCGACGATCCCGGTCGGCAATCTGCCGCACGGCGTCTGGCCGTCCGGTGACGGCACGCGCATCTATGTCGGGCTTGAGAACGCCGACGCGCTCGCGGCGATCGACACCGCAACCAACAGCGTGGTGGCGAATGTCCCGATCGGCCAGGCGCCGCAGGCCATTGCCTACGTTCCGGGCGCGGCTCCCAATCCGGATGACCACCAGAACCTGCAGCTCCTCGGCGTTGCCGGCAAGGTCGCTCATCTCGCGCTTGCATCCAGGGACGGTTCGAAGGACGGAAAGGCGCCGACCAGCGTCTCGCTGTTCGATCAGGGCCTGATCCAGATCTTGCAGGCTTCGGTGACGGGACTTGAGCCCAGGCAGAAATATGTGCTGGCGCTGGCGGAACGCAGTGACGGAAGCGGCCCGCTACAGCCATTGGCGGCGTTCATGACCAATCCGGCCGGATCGGCCATCGTCAACGCGGCCGGCCCGATCCGGCAGATCGTCGATCAGTCCGCCGTGGCTGGAAAGCGATATCTGGTGATCGCCTCCGGAGACGCGGCCGGGCCCGGCGAGGCGGTCCAGATCGAGACGCAATGACGCACCGTCGGGCGGCAACGAAGAGCAGGCGGAGCGCCTCATGAAGGACATGCTGGTTCAGGTCGAGCCACTGATCCCCGCGCTCCGCCGCTATGCGCGCGCCCTCGTACGCGATCGCGCGGCCGCCGACGATCTGGTTCAGGATTGCCTGGAGCGGGCCGTCGGCCGCTGGCACCAGCGGCGCGACGGCAGCGTGCGCGCCTGGCTGTTCACGATCCTCCACAATCTGGCGGTCACTCAATTTCGCCAGACAACAGCGCGGGGCAGGCATATGCCGATCGACGATGCCGGCGAGCGCGAGCTTGTCAGTGCGGCAGCGCAGGAGCACAGGCTGATCTATCAGGATGTCCTGAACAAGCTTGCGAGACTGCCGCAGGAGCAGCGGGCTGTGTTGTTGCTTGTTGCAGTCGAGGATCTTTCCTACGCCGCCGCCGCGGACGTGTTGAACGTCCCGGTCGGGACAGTGATGTCGCGCCTGTCGCGTGCGCGGGAGCGGCTGCTGCAGGAGATGGACGGCGTTGCACCGGGGAACGTCGTGGCATTGCGGAGCATGAAATGAGCCAACGGCCGATCACGGAAAACGATCTCCACGCCTTTGTGGACCACGCGCTCGAGCCTGAGCGTCGTGCGGAGGTCGCATCCTATCTGGACGATCACCCGGATGTCGCCGGGCGCGTCGCGGCCTTTGCCGCCCAGCGCGAGCAGTTGCGCAGCGCGCTGGCGTCAATCGCCGATGAACCATTGCCGGCCGAGTTGAACCTGTCGCACATGATCGAGAGCCGGAAGCGGCGCCCTCTGCACGCATGGTGGGCAATCGCGGCGCTGTTGCTCCTGAGCATCGGCGGTCTCGGCGGCTGGACCATGCGCAGCCTGTTGCAGGATGGCTCGAACGGACTGTCCGCATTGGCGCAGGAGGCGGCCTACTCTTACGGCGTCTATGCACCGGACCGCGTGCGGCCGGTCGAGATACGTGCGTCCGACAGTGCCGAGCTCACGCAATGGGTCTCCAACCGGCTGAAGCAGCCGGTCAAGGTGCCGGATCTTTCCGTGTCCGGCTATCGGCTGATGGGAGGTCGTCTCGTTGCGACCTCGCACGGTCCGGCCGCGATGTTCATGTACGACGACGATCGCGGCGATCGCCTTGTCGTGCTGACGCGCCCGATGAGCCGCGGTGGACAGGATACGCCGATGCTGCCGCAATCGACCGGTGATGTCGCGGGTTTCGCATGGGCGGACGGCGGCATGGGCTATACGCTCGTCGGCGAGCTTCCGACGGACACGCTCAAGCCGATCGCGAACGAGATCAGGAAGCAGGCGCGCCCGATCTAGCCGGGACATTCAGTGGACGGGCCCGCGCGTCGCGCGAGCCCCGGCAGCGCGAATGCTCAATCCAGCAGCTTGGTATCGTCGGGCGCCTGCGGCGGCGTCTTGATCGCGATTGCCTTAACCTGGCCGCTGATCGGCTTAGTGCCGCCATGCGGCGTGCCCTTGGGGATGATGACGAGGTCGCCCGGCTTCACCGTGACCTCCTTGTCGCCGAGCCAGATCGTCCCGGTCCCGTCCAGGATGTACTGGATTTCGTTGGTGTTGGGATGCAGGTGCTTGGGCACATTGCCGACCTGGATCGAGATGGTGGCGCCGTCGGCGCTTGCGAACATCTTGGAGCGATAGCCGACATTGTTGGCGGGCCCGAGCGCGTCGCCTTCCATCTCGCCGGTGTGGATGATCTGTGCGGTGACGTTCTCGGCGGCCAGCGCCGGCCGGAGCAACTGGTTTGCGCCGCATCCGGCGGCAAAGGCGGCGGCGATCGACAGTCCGGCGGCAAGGCGATTCATGGATGATTCTCCCCATCAGGAATTGTTCTTGTTTGGCCATGCTATTGCGCCCAAAGGCTGATGGCGAGTCGCACTTAGGCAGTGCTTCTCAAGCCGGTCCCGCTGCTCTATGGTGCCGCCGGCCGAACGGAGGAAACCAATGAAGAACACGATTGCCAGGCTCGCCGGCGCGCTGCTTGCGCTGACGCTCACCACCGGTCTTGCCGCGGCGCAAAGCAAGGTGACCATCGCGGTCGGCGGCGGTTCCTGCCTGTGCTATCTGCCCACGGTGCTGGCCAAGCAGCTCGGCGAATACGACAAGGCCGGCCTCAATGTCGAACTCGTGGACCTCAAGGGCGGTTCGGATGCGCTCAAGGCCGTGCTCGGCGGCAGCGCCGACGTGGTCTCCGGCTATTTCGACCATTGCGTCAACCTGGCGGCCAAGAAGCAGGAGCTCCAGGCCTTCGTCGTCTATGACCGCTATCCCGGCCTCGTGCTGGTGGTTTCGCCCGCGCACACGAACGAAATCAAGTCGATCAAGGATCTCGCCGGCAAGAAGGTCGGCGTCAGCGCCCCCGGATCCTCCACCGACTTCTTCCTCAAATACATGCTCAAGAGGAATGGCCTCGATCCCGCCGGCACCGCCGTGATCGGCGTCGGCCTCGGTGCCACCGCGGTGGCCGCGATGGAGCAGGGGCAGATCGACGCAGCCGTGATGCTGGATCCCTCCGTCACGGTGCTCCAGGGCAGCCACAAGGATCTGCGCATTCTCAGCGACACCCGCACCCAGAAGGACACGCTTGAGACGTTCGGCGGCGAATATCCGGGCGGCGCGCTGTATTCGACCGCGGCCTGGGTCAACGGCCACGAGAAGGAGACGCAGGCGCTCACCAATGCGATCCTCGCCACGCTGGCCTGGATTCACTCGCACTCGCCTGAGGAGATCATGGCGAAGATGCCGGAAGAGACCGTCGGCAAGAACAAGGACCTCTATCTCGCCGCGCTGAAGAACACGATCCCGATGTTCTCCGAGACCGGCAAGATGGACCCGAAGGGCGCGGACGCCGTGCTCGCCGTGTTCAGCGTCGGCTCGCCCGAGGTCGCCAACGCCAAGATCGACGTCAGCAAGACCTTTACCAACAGGTATGTCGAGCAGGCCAAGAAGACCACGGGGAGCGCCAAATAACTGACGCGAAGGCGTGGTAACCAGGCTTCATGACGTCCCCGGTCATTCATCGCGTCGCGACGCTTGATCTCGCCGTGCGGCCAATCATCTGGCCGTTCGCCGAGGAACGGCGCGCCGAGATCGCGGCGCACTTTGCCGAGAAGCAGCGCGAGCGGCCGAAAATCTGGAACGGCCGCGTCCTGCTCGGGCGCGATGCCGTGTTCACGGACGGCCATCTCGCCGCGACCTATTTCGAGACCGATTTCGCGAGCTTCCTCGCCTGGCGCGACTGGGGCTTCCCTGACACCGCCGTGTTCAACGGTTTCGGCATGGGCGCGCTGCGCGCCTCCGACGGCGCCTTCGTGATGGGCGAAATGGCGCAGCACACCGCCAATGCCGGCCGCATCTATTTCCCCTCCGGCACGCCCGATCTCGACGACGTCAGGGACGGTGTGCTCGACATTCCCGGCAGCGTCGTCCGCGAGCTCGCCGAGGAGACCGGCCTGACCGCGGCCGACTACGCGGCGGAAACCGACTGGCACTGCGTCGTCAGTGGCCATGCGATTGCAATGATTCAGATAATCAACCTGGACATGCCGGGCGAGGCGATCCGTGCCCGGATCGAAGCCAATCTCGCGCGCGAGACCGAACCTGAGTTGTCGGCCATTCATCTCGTGCGCGGGATGGATGATCTCACACCTACCATGCCGCGATTTGTCACGGCCTTCGTCGCGCAGCAGTTCGCCTCGCGCTGACGCGCGAGGCTTGACATCGCTGCGCGCAGCCCATGTGATGGGCGAAAAAGCAAAAGCAAGAAGAATGCAATGCACAATCGTCCAGGGAGGTTTAGATGCGCCTGCGCATGGCTGCCCGCTTGGTACGGGGGCTGATGGTCGCGATATCAGCGACGGGCTGGGCGGTCTCCGCCCAGGCCCAGGAGAAGAAGATCAAGATCGGCGTGGTGTTCGACCTGACCGGCCCCCTCGCGGGCGGCGGCTCTGAGCTCGGCTATATCGGTGCAAAGATCATCCTCGACCATTTCGCCAGGACCGGCGTCGAGGGCTACAAGATCGAGGCGGTCTATGCCGATGCGCAGAGCAAGCCCGACGTCGCCATCAACGAATCCGTCCGCCTGCTCGAGCAGGAGAAGGTGGACATGGTGCTCGGCTTCTTCTCCTCGGCACAATGCGTGCCGGTCGCGGCCCGTGTCGAGCAGCTCAAGAAGTTCATGTGGATGACGACCTGCATCTCGTCCGCCGTGTTCAACGAGAAGGGCTACAAATACGTCTTCCGTCCGCAGGCGAGCGGCGATCAGTTCGGCATGATGACGATGGATTTCATCGCCCAGAACGCCAAGGCGAAGTTCGACAAGGAGCCGAAGGATCTGCGCGTCGCCATCATCCATGAGGACGGCGCCTATGGCGTCGACGTCTCCAGGGGTAACGAGGCGGGCGCCAAGAAGGCCGGCTTCAACGTCGTGATCAAGGAAGGTTATTCGGCGACCGCGCCGGATCTCTCGTCGCTGGTGACCAAGCTGAAGCGCGCCAAGCCCGACGTAATCTTCCACACCGGCTACAACCCCGACATCACGCTGCTGCTGCGGCAGGCCCGCGAGCAGGGGCTGAAGTTCGGCGCGCTGATGGGGCATGGCGCCGGCTACGGCGTCTATGAGAAGCTGAAGGAGGGCATGGGCGCGGATGCCACCTACATCTTCAACACCGACCCGATCTCGATCTGGCTCGCCAACCAGAAGACCATGGATCCGAAGCTTCCCCCCGTGATCAAGATGGTCGGCGAGGAGTTCGACAAGATCAGGCCCGGCGTCGCCATCCGCTCCGCCCATGTCGGCATCGGTGCGTCCAATACCTATGTGTTCATGAGCGATGTGCTGCCGCGCGCGATCAAAAAATACGGCGGGGTCGATCCCGACGCGCTGCGCAAGGCGGCGCTCGACACCGACATTCCCGAGGGCGGCACCATGCTCGGCTTCGGCGTCAAGTTCTACGGCGAAGGCACGCCGATGGCAGGGCAGAACGAGCGCTCGTTCCCCGTCGTGATCCAGTATCTCGAGGACAAGTCCCATGTGGTGTGGCCCAAGAGCCAGGCGCAGCGCGAGGCCGTGCTGCCACTGCCGAAGGGCACCACCTACAGCAACCAGTAGCGCAACACGCGAAGAAACGGAGAGCTTTGGTGTTGGAAGTCAGCGGGCTGGTGAAGCGGTTTGGCGGCTTCACCGCCGTGAACAACGTATCGTTTCGGGTCGACCAGGGCGAGATCCTCGGCCTGATCGGTCCCAACGGTTCGGGCAAGAGCACGATCTTCAACATGCTCTCCGGCACGCTGGCGCCGACCTCCGGGTCGATCCTGTTCGCCGGGCACGAGATCGCGGGCCTCGCGCCGCACCGGATCATCAACCGCGGCATCGGCCGTACCTTCCAGATTCCGCGCCCCTTCCGCCGCCTGACCATCTTCGAGAACGTCGCGCTCGCCGGCTTCTACGGCCAGGGCCGCCACAGCCGCATCATGGCCGAGGAAGCGGCCGAGCGGTCGCTGGCCATGGTCGGCCTGCCGACCGACCGCCATGCCAGCGTCGACGGCCTCGGCGCTGCCGGGTTGAAGAAGCTCGAGCTGGCAAAAGCGCTCGCTACCGCGCCAAAACTGCTGCTCGCCGACGAAAGCCTCGGCGGCCTTGACGAGACCGAGATGGACCAGGCCGCCGACATGCTGCGCAACATCCGCGACGAGCTCGGCATTACCATCATCTGGGTCGAGCACATCATGGGCGTGTTGATGCGGGTGGTCGATCGCGTCATGGTGCTCGATCACGGCGAGAAGATCTCGGAAGGGTTGCCGAGCGCGGTCGCAGGCGATCCGCGCGTCATCGAGGTCTATCTCGGCACCGATGCCGAGACCACGCAGGCCGCGGCCGCCGAAGCGCGCCGCCGCGCGGGAGGCTAGCCGATGCTGGAGCTGCGGTCCGTCAACGCCGGCTACGGTACGTTCCAGGCGCTGTTCGACGTCGATCTCGACGTGAAGGCCGGCGAGGCGGTCGGCGTCATCGGCCCGAACGGCGCCGGCAAGACCACCCTGATGCGCGTCATCTCCGGCCTGATCCGTCCCTCGCGCGGTTCGATTAGGATGGAAGGCGTCGATGTCGTGGCGACGCCGGCGCACAAGATCGTCAGCCTCGGCATTGCACATGTGCCGGAGAACCGGCGGCTGTTTCCGCAGCTCACGGTCGACGACAATCTGAAGATGGGCGCCTTCATGAAGGAGGCGCGCGGCCACTATGCCGAGCGGCTGGAGGTGGTGTTCGACCTGTTTCCGCGCCTGAAGGAGCGCCGCCACCAGATGGCCGGCACGATGTCCGGCGGCGAGCAGCAGATGTGCGCGATCGGGCGCGCGCTGATGTCCAATCCAAAACTGCTGCTGCTCGACGAGCCCTCCGCGGGACTTGCGCCGGTCGTGGTGCAGCAGGTGTTCGAGCTGGTGAAGCGGATCCGCGCCCGCGGGCTGACGGTGCTGATCGTCGAGCAGAACGTGCAGCAGGTGCTGCGTGTGGTCGACCGCGCCTATCTGATCGAGGCCGGCACGATCCGCAGCTCAGGCACCTCGGCCGAGATGCTCGCGAGCGACACGGTCAAGGAAGCGTATCTCGGGGTGTGAGGGGCGGGCAGGGGCATGCAGGCATTCCTGGACATTTTCGACATCTACCTGCTGGAGGCCGTGATCAACGGTATCCTGCTCGGCGGCGTGCTGGCGCTGCTTGCGCTTGGGCTCAATCTGATCTTCGGCGTCATCGACGTGACCTGGATCTGCTATGCCGAGCTCGTGATGATCGGCATGTACGCCATGTATTTCATGGTGCAGTACTACGGCGTCAGCTATTTCATCGCGGCGCCGTTCACCATTCTGCTGGTCGCGCTGCTCGGCGCCGCGCTGCATTACCTCGTGATCGCGCCGCTGCTCACCGCGCCGCCGATCAACCAGTTGCTCGCAACCGGTGGCGTGCTGTTCGTACTCCAGAGTTTTGCGACCGTCGCCTTCGGCATCGACTTCCGCAATCTCGGCATCCGCCTGCCGGTGCTCGCCTTCGGCGACATGAATTTCAGCTACGCACGACTCCTGTCGTTTCTGGCTGCGCTGGTCGGCATGGTCGCCGTCTACTTATTCATGACGCGCACCTTCACGGGAACCGCGATCCGCGCGATCTCGCAGGACCGGCAGATCATGGCGCTGATGGGCGTCGATACGAAGAAGCTCTACCTCATCACCTCGGCGCTCGGCGGCGCGCTCGCAGGCCTCGCCGCCTGCCTGCTGGTGCTGCAATACGACGTGCACCCCTTCGTCGGCCTGTCCTTCGGGCCGATCACCTTCCTGATCTGCGTGCTTGGGGGCCTCGGCAATTTCATCGGCGGCTTCATCGCCGCCTTCGTGTTCGCCGAGATCATCTCGCTCGGCGGGCTGTTCTCCGACCTCGAATGGGGCTATGTGCTCGCCTTCGCCTTCTTCATCGTCATGATGTTCATCCGGCCCGCGGGCCTGCTTGCGAGGCGCCGATGACGGGGCAGGGGCGGCTTGCGGCATGGGCGGTGGGACTGGCGGCGCTGGTCGCGCTGCCCTTCGTCTATCGCGATCCCTATCATCTGCACATCCTGGTGCTGATCCTGATCTGGTCGTTCGCCTACACGTCCTGGTCGATGATGGGCCGGTTCGGCCTGGTCTCGCTCGGCCATGGCGGCTTCATGGGCATCGGCGCCTATGTCACCGCGCTGCTGTGGAATCATCTGGGCTGGTCGCCCTGGATCGGCATTCCCATCAGCATGGTTGCGGCGGGTACGCTGGCGCTGATCGTCGGCTATCCCTGCTTCCGCTTCCGCATCACCGGTCACTATTTCGTGCTGGTGACGCTGGCGCTGTCGGGCATCGTGCTCCAGGTCATCACCGCCACCCGTGACTATACCGGCGGCTCGCTCGGCTACACGCCGAACCGCGCCTCGGGCAACAAGCTGCTGGCGCTGCAATTCGACGACAAGACGACCTGGTACCTGATCGCGCTCGGGGTCTGGCTGTTCGGCATCGTGGTCTGGCACTGGGTCGACCGCAGCATGAGCCGCTACGCGCTGGAGGCGATCTCGGAGGACGAGGACGCCGCGGCCGCCGCCGGCGTCGACGTCACCGCGGAGAAGCTGAAGATCACGCTGCTCAGCGCGCTGATGACGGCGCTCGCCGGCGCCATCTACTGCCAGTACCAGATGTTCATTACGCCCGACACGGTCAGCGGCATCGCGGTATCGCTCCAGATGGTGTTTGCCGTCATCGTCGGCGGCCTGTTCGTCTCGCTCGGTCCGACCTTCGGTGCCATCATCACGATCCTGCTGGCGGAGAGCCTGCGCATCGGCTTCGGCACCAAGGCGGTCGGCTGGGACAATCTCGTCTACGGCGTGCTGCTGGTGCTTTTCATCATATTCCTTCCCAAGGGTATCCTTGGTAGCGTGCTCGACCGACTGAAGCCGCAACGCAAGGTGCCCCGCGCCCATGAACAAGAAGCCGTCCAGATCGCTCGCCCAGGAACTTGACCGTTACATCACGCCGTTCCGCTACGACGGCTCGGGCAAGTTTCACCTCAAGGCGCACAAGACCAACGAGAAGGGCGATCTCGACAAGGAGAGGGCGCAGGAGATTCTCGACGCCAACAAGAAGCGGCTGATCGAGTTCCAGGAGAAACTCTACGCCCAGGACCGCTGGTCGGTGCTGATCGTGTTCCAGGCCATGGACGCGGCCGGCAAGGATTCCGCGATCAAGGCGATTTTCGAGGGCATCAACCCGCAGGGCTGCGATGTCCACGCCTTCAAGGCGCCAAGCAGCAAGGAGCTCGACCACGACTTCCTCTGGCGCCACGTCACCGCGCTGCCGGAGCGCGGCCATATCGGCATCTTCAACCGCTCGCATTACGAGGAGTGCCTGGTGACGCGCGTGCATCCGGATATCCTCGCCAAGGAGAAGCTGCCGCAGAAGCTCGTGACCAAGAACATCTGGAAGGAGCGGTTCGAGGACATCTCCGCCTTCGAGCGTTACCTCACGCGCAACGGCACCGTGGTGTTGAAGTTTTTTCTCAACCTGTCCAAGGACGAGCAGCGTCAGCGCTTCCTCGACCGGCTGGAGGAGCCCGCCAAGCAGTGGAAATTCTCCATGGACGACATCAAGGAGCGCGCGCTGTGGCCGCGCTATCAGGCGGTCTATCAAGACATCGTTCGCCACACGGCAACGCCGCATGCGCCGTGGTATGTCGTGCCCGCCGATCACAAATGGTTCGCGCGCGTCGTGATTGGCTCGGTGATCAACGCTGCGCTCGAAAAGCTGGACCTGCGCTTTCCCCGCGCCGACAAGGCCTCGCTGGAGGAGTTCGAGGAGGTGCGCAAGGCGCTGGAGAAAGAAGCGACGGGAAGCAAGAAGCAAGCAAAGTGACAGCCAACAGGACCGCGGACCGCAAGACCGTCAACTTCGCGCTCCAGGGCGGCGGCGCGCACGGCGCCTTCGTCTGGGGCGTGCTCGATCAGGTGCTCGAAGACGGCAGGTTGGCGATCGAGGCCGTCAGCGCGACCAGTGCCGGCGCCATGAATGCGGTGGCGATGGCCTCCGGCATGGCGCACGGCGGCGCGGAGGCCGCGCGGGAGAGCCTGCACGCATTCTGGTACGAAGTGTCGCGTATGGACATGGCGTACGATTTGATGTCGCCGCTGAACCAGTGGATACAGGCCCTGAGGCTGCCGCCGGAATATCATCCGGTCCACGCAATCATCCACACGCTGACGCACACGCTGCCGCCGGGCCTGCTCAATCCCTTTCATTTCAATCCGCTCCGCTCGCTGCTGCAGCGCGTGGTCGATTTCGACCGGCTGAATTCCTCGCCCGAGGCGCCGCAGCTGTTTCTCAACGCCACCAACGTTCGCACCGGCAAGATCAAGGTATTCCAGAGCCCGCTGCTCACGGCGGAAACCGTGCTCGCCTCGGCCTGCCTGCCGCCGTATTTCCAGGCCGTCGAGATCGACGGCGAGCATTATTGGGATGGCGGCTATCTCGGCAATCCCGCGATCTATCCGTTGATCTACCGCAAGGGCAGTCACGACGTCATCATCGTGCAAGTCACGGCGATCCGGCGCAACGAGCTGCCGACCAGTGCAGCCGATGTCCTCCACCGCATCAACGAGATCAGCTTCAATTCGTCCTTGATGCGCGAGATGCGCGCGATCGCCTTCGCCACGCGGCTGATCGACGACGGCGAGCTCGACAGCAGCAGGCATAGCCGCATGTACATACATTGGATTGGCAACGACCAGTTGATGTCGCAGCTCGGCACGGCCACGCAGTTCCACCCCGAATGGAGCCTGTTGTGTCGCCTGCGCGACGAGGGCCGCGAGGCGGCGCGAAGCTGGCTGGCGCGAAACTTCGACCAGATCGGAAAGTCCTCGACGGTCGACCTGGCAGACATGTTTCTCTAGGCCAGCCGAGCCGGTCATCGAAAAAGTACGAAAACAACCCCATGCACAGTAGCCGGTGCCAGTGGAATCAATGGCTTGGCGAACGGTCGCTGTTGTTCGGATTTAAAGATGTCCGTTTGACCCGTCGGGCAAGACAGGGGCATGATGTCATCATCGCCGCAGACCGGGCCGGGCGGGCAAAGCGACCTGTCTGCCGCAGGTCGTAGCTGCGATCTCTGATCTCGTAGGGTGGGCAAAGGCGCCCTTGCGCCGTGCCCACCGTCTCTCCACGATCGCGGCTGGCATGGTGGGCACGCGACGAGCCGCGCCTTGCGCGTCTCGTTGCTTTGCCCACCCTACGAGTTTCTCTGCAAGCGGCTTGCTAGTACCCGCGGCCCCACCAGTAGCAGAAGCGCTCGACATTGGCGGGCAGCGCGGTCTCGTAATTCGCCCACTTCTCGTATTTCGGCAGCTTCACTTCCTTCATCGCGGTATCGATGCATTTGCCGGCGTCCGCCGCCTTCTTCACCTCGGCGGAGAGATCCTCCATGTAGGCGATGTCGTCCTCGACGTCCTTCTTGGTGCCGAGCCGCCCGCCGGCATTGGGGTGGCCGGGGATCATCCGCTCCCAGTCGAGCGACGCCAGCTTCTTCAGCGAAGCGATATATTCCAGCGGCGAGACATTGTCGGGGATGTTGCGGAACTGGACGGACTCGATCGGCGCGAAATCGACGACGAAGACGATCTTCTCCTTCGGCAGCCGCATCACCAGCGAATTGTCGGAATGGTTGCGGCCGACATAGTTCAGCTCCAGCGTGGTGCCGCCGAGCGTGATGCTCTTCTTGTCGTCCACCACCTGATCCGGCATCACGACGTCGGCGAGCAGCGCATTCTGCTTCTTCAGCTCGAGCAGGCGCTCCTTGGTCCGCCGATGCGCGATGAAGGTGGCGCCGAGATCCTTGAATGGCTGGCCGCCGGCGATGTGGTCGTAGTGATGATGGCTGTAGACGACGTATTTGATCGGCTGGTCGGTGACCGCCTTGATCGCGTCGATATAGGGCTTGGCGGGTCGCAAGTAGGAGATCGGGTCGGTTGCGATCACGCCCTTCGGCGTCACCACGAACATCGACTGATGGCCGCCATAGCGGAAGATGTAGACATTGTCGGTGCCGTCGACCTTTCTGGTGGAGGTCTGCGGCGGGGTTTGCGCGAATGCCGATCCGGTCACGAGGGCAGCGAGAACGGCCATGCAAGTCAATGCTTTCATCTCTGGCTTTCTGGAAATAATGAGGACGGACAATCTCTTCGATACAAACGCTGCTGGAAGGGATTTATTCCGTCGCCTCATGCGACCAATCTGTCGCGGGAACGGCCTGGAACACGCCCTCAAATGTGATTTCAAAGCTATTGATCCTGCTTGACAGTTCTATGTCACGGGAGGAGCATGACGTTGGTCGCGAATACGCGACGCGCAACGTCCACCTCATGAGCAAGGGGAGGTCTATGACACCACCTCCGCAGATCCAGCCGCGTTAAGTGCGATGGAGCTCGTTCGGACTATCGCATAGCGGCAGAAACCGCGAACGGCACGCCGGGTCAAGGTTTAGAGGGCTCCATCAGTGAGGCAAGGCCCCTACCTGCCCGGCGCTGTGCTTCGCAGAGCGATTGGCATCACGCTTCATTTCTCCTCCTCCTCCTCCTCCTCACCGTCGTTCCGGAGCCATCCCGGAATGACGGGAGAGGTTTTGGCGTGAGCATCGTGCTGTATCGACGCGCGCCCGCGAGCCGGTATTTCGCCGTGTCGGAAACGGGGTTCCTGCTTCCTGCATCGCGGCAAATGCCAAGAGAATGTCGCCTCCTTGGCCAACTTCCGACACAGCGCCGGGGCGAATAACGACCATCCGACATGACGCACGTGCTTCGGCGGTGACGGCCCCGTCGCCGCCTGCGCATTCATTTTTTCAAGGAATCCTCGTGTCGCATAAGCTTGCCTCGGCGCTCCTCGCAGCGCTCTTCCTCGCCATCTCATCTCTCTCCGGCGCCCAGGCCGAGGCGCGTGCGCCGGCGACCAAGGGTGCGGCCAAGCTGTCGCCGGACGAGGCCAGGCGCGCGCTGGAGACGCTGCAGGACGACCAGAAACGCGCGCAGATGATCGACACGCTGCGCGCGATCGCGAATGTATCAGGTCAGCAGCAGCCTGCGCCGTCCGCGCCCGAGCAGAAATCGCCGATCCCGCTTTCGGCCGATGGCCTCGGTGCGCAGCTCCTGCTCACGGTATCGGAGCAGATCGGCGAGATCTCGGGCGAGATCGCCGGCGTGGCGCGGACGCTCACGCACTTCCCGGCCTTCTATTACTGGATCATGCGAACCGCGAACGATCCCGCGGCCTACAACCTCCTGATCGAGATCGCCTGGAAGCTCGCGCTGGTGCTCGGCTGCGCCCTCTCCGCCGAGTGGGTGATCTTTCGTCTGATCCGCCGTCCGGTCGTGTTCCTGGAAGGTCGCGTGCCGCAGGCCGCGCATCTGCCGGCGCAGGCGCTGCCCATTGCAGATCCGCCGTCATCGGTGACCGATGTCACCCCGGAGCCCGAACTGCACAAGCGCCGCCACAGTCTCGTGCGGATCTGGCAGGTCGTGCTGCGGCTGCCCTTTGTGCTGGCGCGCCTGGTGTTCGAACTGCTTCCCGTGTTCGTCTTCGTGGGCATCGCCACCGCGCTGCTCGGAACGGAGATCGGCGAGCCCACGACCGTCCGCCTCGTGATCCTCGCGGTCGTCAACGCCTATGCGTTCTCGCGCGGGCTCATCTGCGTGGTCCGTGCGCTGGCGGGGCCGTCCGGCCTGTTTCCGGTTCGGGCCGAGACCGCGGCCTATATCGAGATCTGGGCGCGCCGCATCGTCGGCGTCGGCGTCTCCGGCATCGCCTTTGCCAATGTGGCGCTGCTGCTCGGTCTGCATCGCGCCGGCTACGCCGCGCTGCTGCGCATGGTGATGCTGGTCGTGCATCTCTTCGTCGTCGTCATCATCCTGCAATGCCGCCGCCAGGTCGCCGAAGCCATTCGCGCGCCCGCCGAGCGGCCGGGGATTGCGGCGCGCCTGCGCAACCGCATCGCCGGTGGCTGGCATTATCTTGCGATCGCGCTCGATCTTGCGCTGTGGGCGGTGTGGGCGCTGAACATCCGCAACGGCTATGCGCTGCTGCTGCAATATTTCGTCGGCACCATCGCGGTGGCGCTGATCACGCGCGTTGCCATCATGCTGACGCTGGGCCTGATCGACCGCGGCTTCCGCATCAAGCCGGAGATCCTCCAGCGCTTTCCGGGGCTGGAAATCCGGGCCAACCGCTATCTGCCGCTGCTGCGCAAGATCGTGTCCAGCGTGATCGCCTTCATCGGCTTCGTGGCCGTGCTCGAAGTCTGGGGCGTGGACGCCATCGTCTGGTTCTATGGCGGCCAGATCGGCGGACGGCTGATCTCGGCCGTGGTGACGATCGGCGTTGCCGTATTCGTCGCTGCGGCTATCTGGGAGATCAGCAACGCGCTGCTGGATCGCCAGATCAATGCGCTGTCCCGCGACGGGCACTACGCCCGCGCCGCGCGCCTCCGGACCTTCCAGCCGATGCTGCGCACCGCGCTGCTCTGCGTGATCGCCGCCGTCGTCGGCCTCACGGCGCTCAGTGAGATCGGCGTCAATGTCGCCCCGCTGCTCGCAGGCGCCGGCATCGTCGGCATCGCCATCGGTTTCGGTTCGCAAAAACTGGTGCAGGATCTCATCACCGGCCTGTTCCTGCTGTTGGAGAACACGGTGCAGGTCGGCGACAATGTCAGCGTGTCGGGGCTCTCAGGCGTCGTCGAGAACGTCTCGATCCGCACCATCCGCCTGCGCGCAGGCGACGGTGCCGTGCACATCGTGCCGTTCAGCGCGGTCACGACCATCACCAATGCCAGCCGCGGCGCGGGCAATGCGTCCGTCAGCGTAAACGTGGCCTACAAGGAGGACACCGACCGCGCCGGCCAAATCCTCAAGGACATCGTCGACGAGATGCGCCGCGAGAGTGAATTCCGCGCGCTGATCCGCGGCGACCTCGAGCTCTGGGGCGTCGACAAGGTCGATGGCGCGATGGTGTCGATCGTCGGCCAGATCCGCTGCACCGAGGCCGGGCGCTGGCCGGTCCAGCGCGAGTTCAACCGCCGCATGAAGCAGCGCTTCCAGCAGAACGGCATCGAAGTCGCATCGGCGACCCAGACCATTCTGATGCACGTCGCGCCGCCGGCTGACAGTGCCGCAAACCTCACGCCGCGGCGAGCCGCAGGATAACGGCTCGACAAACTTCCCCCTTGCCTCCACTCCTCCGGCAGCGTTCACTCCGGCTCCAGCGCGCTGACAACATGCGGGCGGCAAAAAGGGTGGGAGAGAACGATGCGGGGGCTGTGGGCCGGATTGCGCGGTCACTTGATCGTCATTGGCGTGTTGATCGGATGCGCGGCAGCGGCCGCGCCGGCAGGCGCCCAGCCCTTTCCATCGCGCCCCATTACGCTCGTGGTGCCGTTTGCAGCGGGCGGGCCGACCGACACGCTGGCGCGCATCCTGTCCGAGCGGATCGCTGCCGAGCTGCACACGACGGTGGTGGTCGAGAACGTCGCCGGCGCCTCCGGCAGCATCGCGGGCGCCCGCGTCGCGCGTGCAACCCCTGACGGCACGACGATCACCATCGGCCATTGGGGCACCCATGTGCTCAATGGTGCCATCTTCAAGCTGCCCTACGACGTCATCGCCGATTTCGAGCCGGTCGCGGCGATTGCGATGGGGACGCAGCTCATCGTCGGCCGGAAGTCGCTCGAGGCCAACAATCTGAAGGACATGATCGCGTGGCTGAAGGCCAACCCCGGCAAGGCCACTGCCGGGACGGCCGGCGCCGGCACCGGCGCCCATGTGGCCGGCGTCTTCTTCAAGGAAAGGACCGGCACCGACTTCCAGTTCGTGCCCTATCGCGGCGCGGGGCCCGCAATGATCGATCTCGTGGCAGGCCAGATCGACATCATGTTCGATCAGGCCTCGAACTCGCTGCCGCAATACAAGAACGGTGCGATCAAGGCGTTCGCCGTGACCTCGCCGACAAGGCTAGCATCCGCACCTGATGTTCCGACGGTCGACGAGGCGGGCCTGCCGGGCCTCTACATCTCCTACTGGCACGGCATCTGGGCACCAAAGAACACGCCGAAGGACATCATCACAAAGCTCAACGCGGCCATCGTCGCCGTGCTCGCTGACGCTTCCGTCAAGCAGCGCTTTGGCGAATTGGGGCAGGAAATTCCACCGCGGGACCAGCAATCGCCTGCGGCACTCGCCGCCTTCCAGAAGGCCGAGACCGAGAAATGGTGGCCGATTGTGAAGGCCGCCGACATCAAGCCGGAGTAGCGTGTCGCCTCGTAACACGCCCTCATCCTGAGGAGCCTGCGAAAGCGGGCGTCTCGAAGAATGGCCGCAGGCGAGATCGGGGCCTTCATGGTTCGCCAGGCGATGCAAGGCATCGTCCGGAGACACGCGTGCCGCGCTCCTCACCATGAGGGACAAGAGCCTTGCGGTGTTAACCTTTGCCTCGCGCTTGATCTGCGAGCTGCACTAAAATTCTCGCTGCGGTGCGAGATCATAATCGACACATGAACTTCCTATGTCCTTGATCTCCGGGGAGCGCTGGCCGACAATGCTTGCTGTTCAATAAGAAACTCCTTGGGGGAATTCGTGAATAGACCTGCCCGGGTCGCTGCCCAGTCGCCATCGTCCGATCAATCGCACGGCATGACGCTGCTGCGCGATCCCTTGCTCAACAAGGGCACCGCCTTCACTGAGGCGGAGCGCGCCGCGCTCGGCCTGCGCGGCCTCTTGCCGCCCTGCGTGCTGACGATGGAGACGCAGGTCGATCGTGTGCTCACCAATCTGCGTATGCTGCCGACTGATCTCGAAAAATATGTCGCGCTGAATGCGCTGCATGACCGCAACGAGGCGCTGTTCTTCCGCGTCGTCGTCGACAATATCGACGAGATCCAGCCGATCATCTACACGCCGACCGTCGGGCTCGCCTGCCAGAAGTACGGCCTGATCTTCCAGCGGCCGCGCGGCATGTTCATCTCCTCGCGCGATCGCGGCCAGATCGCGGAGATCCTGAAGAACTGGCCCTATCCGGCCAGGCTGATCGTGGTCACCGATGGCGAGCGCATCCTGGGCCTCGGCGATCTCGGCGCCAACGGCATGGGTATTCCGGTCGGAAAGCTCTCGCTCTATTCGGCCTGCGCCGGCGTGCATCCCGAGCATTGCCTGCCGATCGTGCTCGACGTCGGCACCAACAATGAAGAGCTGTTGAACGATCCCTATTATCTCGGCCTGCGCGAGCGGCGGCTCACCGGCGAGGCCTATGACAGCTTCGTCGACGAGTTCATGGTCGCCGCGCGAAAGACGTTCCCGGGTGTGCTGATCCAGTTCGAGGATTTTGCCAATCACTCGGCGTTCAAGCTGCTGCACAAATATCGCGATGAAGCCTGCGTTTTCAACGACGACATCCAGGGCACCGCGGCGGTGGCGCTTGCCGGCCTGTTCTCAGGCTTGCGCATCTCCGGCGGCAAGCTGAAAGATCAGAAGATCCTGTTCCTCGGTGCGGGCGAGGCGGCGACCGGCATCGCCGATCTCGTGGTCTCCGCCATGATGGCCGAGGGCGCCACTGAGGCGGAGGCGCTCCGCCGCAACTGGCTGGTGGATTCCCGCGGCCTCGTCGTCAGCGGCCGGGATGGTCTGTCCGGCCACAAGCTCCGCTATGCGCATGCCGGCCAGGCGCCGATCTCCGACTTCCTCACCGCGATCAAGACGCTGAAGCCGACGGCGATCATCGGCGTCGCCGCGGTCGGCGGCGCCTTCACGCCCGACGTGCTCAAGGCGATGGCCGGGCTCAACGAGCATCCGATCGTGTTCGCGCTGTCCAACCCGACCTCGAAGGCCGAATGCTCGGCGGAGGATGCCTATCGCTACACCGAGGGCCGCGCGCTGTTCGCCTGCGGCAGCCCCTACGACCCGGTGAAGCTCAATGGCCGCACCTTCGTGCCGCGCCAGGGCAATAACTCCTACATCTTCCCTGGCGTCGGCCTCGGCGTCATCGCCACCCGCTCGCGTCTCGTCACCGACGAGATGTTCATGGCCGCCGCCCATTCGCTCGCCGATTGCGTCGGCAAGGAAGACCTCGCGCAGGGCAGCCTCTATCCGGCACTCCCCCGCATCCGCGAAGTCTCGGCCCGCATTGCCGCCGCAGTCGCAGACGTTGCCTATCAGCGCGGGCTCGCCGACGGCCCCGCGCCCAACGACGTGAAGGCTCTGGTCCAGTCGCAGATGTACGAGCCGAAATACTGAGGCGAACGCGCGGAGGCGGCCCCTCGCTCCCTGTAAGAACGAAAGAGAGGATGGAGGGGCGGATCAGGCAACGCGCAGCATCGTCCGGCGCGATCCGGGTGACGGACAAGTGTGAGGCCGATCCGGACGGTACTCAACCGGGGGCGCGCCCGATCGCCCAGCGCGCCGTATCAAGCTGATTTTTCGCTGATTTGTCCCGATTCAGGACACGCCAGTGTGGTGGAATCGTCACAGCCGGTTGGGAAAAAGCCCTGGCCTCAGGCCCGCTTTTGTTCCGACAAGGTTCTGCCCTCATTGCCCACCGAACTTGAGGCCGTTCGGAGGGGCGTATCATGTCTCGCTTTGCACGTGCCGAAAGTGCCCGGATTTCCCCCGTGACCTCGTGCCGGTTGCTGCTCGCCATCATTGGCGCGGCCTCGCTCGCCGCCTGCGCGCAATCTCCGGTCGGCCGCCAGAAGGCCGATCTCGCCGGCACCGGCCGGCAGGCCGCAATCGAGCGGCCGCATCGCGTGGCGGCGTTGCATCCACGGCCGATCAGCCGGGCGCGTGTCCCCAACGGTGACGAAAAGCGAACCGCCTCACATGGCGTTGCGAGCTTCTATTCGGATACGGAGACCGCGAGCGGCGAGAGGTTCGACAAGAACGAATTGACCGCGGCGCATCCCAGCCTGCCGTTCGGCACGAAGCTGCGCGTCACCGATGTTTCCTCCGGCCGCTTCGTGACCGTCAGGGTCAACGATCGCGGGCCCTATGTTCGCGGACGCGTGGTCGACATCTCGCCTTCTGCGGCCGAGGCGCTCGGCATGGTGGACAAGGGCATCGCCAATGTCAGGCTCGACGTCGTGCGGTGAGGGGCGATTCATCGATGCGAGCCGCCGCTTAACCGTCTGTTAGCCGCTTCTCAAGCACCATGGGTGCCCCAACAATTCGGGGCTTTTGGGGAGGCGGGCGCTTGAACACGATCCAGTATCTCGAAGATCAGGCCGCGCGTGCCGAGCGGCTCGCCAAACGGATCACGGATACGCTGACGATCGAAAAGCTCCTGGCCTTCGCCGACGAACGCCGCCGCGAGATCGAGGTCATCGCCGGCAAGTATCGGCGCGCCCAACCCTCATAAACCATGCTCTGAGCGCATTCGCCCTCACTGCAGCGCTCGGAACTTCCTCTCATGTCCCGCGTCATGTCCGTGATGCAAGAGGAGGAGAGAGCCATGGGTTTTGGACGAGGTGCTTTGCTTTGGTTGCTTGGCGTGCCGCTGCCGATCATTCTGCTGCTGGCATTGTTCTGGCATCACTGAGGTTGCCACACGAAAAGCGCCGCGGAAGCGGCGCTTTTTTTTTGCCTGCGAATTGCGGCGTATCAACAACGATAACGCGCGATCAGGTGTGGCTCTCGACGAAATCGCTGAGATAGTCGGGCAGCGTCACGCCATCGATGTCGCATCGCGCCCGAATCTCGCCGGCGACGTCGGTCGAGATGTCCTTCATCCAGTGTTCGAGCGTGTTGAACGAGATCACCTTGATCGGGTCGTTGAAGTAGCCGGCGACGAGCTCGCCGATCGTGGTCTCTAGATCGCTTCGCTCGACGCGGATTTCGGTCGCCTCGTCGCGGCGATCGATCACCACGAACAGGGTCTGGTCTGCGCCATAAGGCACGACCGTGGATGGCACGCCAGGTCTCGGCATCTTGGACACTCACGCCTTGGCTTCCGATCTCCGTTAACGGGAAAAACCGGAAGAAGGTTCCTATGTGTGGGAAAAGCTTGTCGTGCACGTGCAGCCTTGGCACGCGCAGCCCTGGCGTCTGCACGCAATCAGAGAAATTCTCTCAGGCGCGATAGCTCGATGACGTGCTCGGGCGAGAGGATATCCGTGACCAGCGGCGGCTGCGCCGCCGTGCGGATCTCATAGAGATGCCGGGTCGCCGCCGGCTTGTCCATGAACGCCGAGATGCATTCGTCGAGCGTGCCCTCGCTTACCTGGTAGGACTCGCGGTCCGGCCGGCGCTGGTTGGCAAGTGACGGCCATTTATACAGCGCTGCACGTGCGCCGAAATCGACCTTTGAATCCGCAACCACGTCCCCCATCGCCTCGCCTCACGCAAAAAGAACCCCAGCGCGCAGACTTGCGCTCCGGGGCCCATACCTATCGCTGCATCTCGATGCCACATCTCCCAACGCGGCGGCCGGGAAAAGGTTCCCGGCTGCCTTGTCGCGACTAGCTCGCGGCCGCTGCGATTTTGTGTCCCGGGCTGGTATGACCGTGGCTGTGCTCGTCGCCGAGGCTGACCTCCGGCGGAAGCCCGGCAAAACGCCGCAGGGCCTCGGCCATCTGCACCCGGCCTGGCACTCCGGTGATCACCACGTCGACCATCGCGAAGGACGAGTGGAATTGGCCGCGCGCCTTGAGCTGCTCGACCGGGACGCCGGCAGCGGCCATCGCTTCGGCATAGGCGATGCCTTCGTCGCGCAGCGGATCGAACTCGCAGGTGACGACGAAGGCCGGCGGCAGGCCCGCGACCTTGCCGCGGAGCGGCGAGACACGCGGATCAGTACGGTCGGCCGGCGAGCAGTAGAGGTCCCAGAACCAGTACATCAGCGAGCGCGTCAGGAAGTAGCCGGTCGCATTGTCATTGTAGGAGGAACGATCGAAGTCGCAGTCGGTGACTGGGCACACCAGGAGCTGACCGGCGATATCGGGCCCGCCGCGATCGCGCGCGAGCTGGCAGGTGACGGCGGCGATGTTGCCGCCGGCGCTCCAGCCCGCGACCAGCACCGGGCCCGGCTTGCCGCCGAGCTCGGCGGCGTGCTCGGCGATCCAGCGCGTCGCCGCATAGCCGTCCTCGGCCGCGGTCGGGAAGCGATGCTCCGGCGCGTGGCGATAGCCGACGCTGACGAACATCATCCCGGTTCGTCGCACCATGTCGCGGCAGAACGGATCGTCCGACTGCTCGTCGCCGAGCACCCAGCCGCCGCCATGGAAATAGATCACGACCGGATGCGGCCCCGGGGTTGCCGGCTTGTAGACACGATAGGGGAGCGGGCCGTCGGTGCCCGGCAGCGTGCCGTCGACGACATCGCCGATCGGTCGCCCCGCCGGACGGCCCTTGTTGAACTCGTTGACGAAGGCGCGGGCGCCGAGCGCGCCCATCGACTCGATCGGTGGTAGGTTCAGCGTTGCCAGCAGGTTCAGCACCAGCCGCACATCCGGCTGCAGCCGCACCACCTCGCCGTCATTGCACTGCGCGGCGACATTGGGGCCGGTGAGCTTGAACCCGAGCATGCCGCGGCTGACGACCTCATCGCAGATGCTGCGGTAGGGACCGACACCGCCGGTATAGGGCATCAGGCCCTGCACCTTGCCGGGAACGTTCGCGCCCGTGTACCAGGTGTTGGCGAGCCGGTGCAGCGTCAGCATCGAGCAGTCGGCCATGTGCTGGCCCCAGCCGGCCTGCGCCGTCTCGGTCGGCTCGATGGTGGTGAAGCCGGCATCGCGCAAAGCCCTGAGCCGGTCCACGACCCAGTCGACATGCTGCTCGATCGACACCGCCATGTTCGACAGGACCGACGGGCTGCCCGGACCGGTGATCATGAAGAAGTTCGGGAAGCCCTCGACCGTGAGCCCGAGATAGGTCTGTGGCCCCTGCGCCCAGACATCCGATAGCGACTTGCCGCCGCGCCCGGTGATCGGATGCACCGCGCGGATCGCGCCGGTCATGGCGTCGAAGCCGGTCGCGAACACGATGACGTCGACGTCGACGCTGCGCCTGGCCGTGGTGATGCCGGTTGCGGTGATCGCCTTGATCGGCTCCTGGCGCAGATTGACCAGCGTGACGTTCGGCCGGTTGTAGGTCGCGTAATAGTTGGTGTCGAGGCAGGGACGTTTTGCACCGAAGGGATGGTCGTGCGGCATCAGTGCCGCCGCCGTCTCGGGATCCTTCACGGTCGCCGAGATCTTTTCGCGGATGAGGTCGCAGATCAGCTTGTTGCCGTCGACATCGACCGCCTGGTCGGCCCAGAGCTGGGTGAGGATATAGACGAGATCGCCCTTGCCCCACGCCTCCTCGAACCGTGCGCGGCGCTCGGCATCGCTGAGCTGCCAGCTGACGGCCGTCTGCTGCGGATAGGGCACGCCGGCCATCGACTGGCGCGCCTGCTCGCGATAGGCCGCGCGGTCGCCTTGCAGCAGGCTCATGCGGTCGGAAGGCGCGGGGCCGTTGTGCGCCGGCAGCGCGAAATTCGGCGTGCGCTGGAACACGGTCAGATGCGCGGCCTGTTCGGCGATCAGCGGGATCGACTGGATGCCTGACGAGCCTGTGCCGATCACGGCGACGCGCTTTCCCGCAAGATTGACGCCGTCATGCGGCCAGCGGCCGGTGAAATAGACTTCGCCTTTGAAGTCCTTGACCCCGTCGATCTCCGGCGGCTTTGGCGCGGAGAGGCAGCCCGTGGCCATGATGTAATGGCGACAGGAGACTGGCGCGCCATTGTCGGTGGTGAGCTGCCAGCGCTCAGCCGCCTCGTTCCATTTGGCTTCGGTGACCTTGGTCCCGAAGCGGATGTCGCGGCGCAGCTCGTAGCGGTCGGCGACGAAGCCGAGATAGCGCAGGATCTCAGGCTGGGTCGCGTATTTCTCCGACCAGGCCCAGGCCGCCTCGAGTTCCGGATCGAAGGTGTAGCTGTAGTCGATGGTCTGGATATCGCAGCGCGCGCCGGGGTAGCGGTTCCAGTACCAGGTGCCGCCGACATCGACGGCCTCTTCAAGGGCGACGGTCGTGAAGCCGGCCTGGCGCAGGCGATGAAGCAGATAAAGGCCGGCAAATCCGGCGCCGACCACCGCAACGTCGACCTGCTGGGCTGTTCCACTGGCCGCTTTGGACTCGCGTGCGGCGACCATTGCGTCAGGCATGGCATTCCTCCCGTGTATTTTGTTTTGCCGGCAGGCTAACGCTGCAGGCTCGGCTTGTCATCAGGACAAGTGCAATCTTCGGTAGTCGATCGCGGCGTGATTTTGGCCGCGCGAAGGTTGCGGCGATACACGCACCGCGATGCACAATCGCCGGGATTGTCCGGTCTAATCAGACCACATCCTTCTGTGTATGCTTGCGATTACAAGCCACGCGTACCGACCGGGCGTCATGACAGAGTTGAGTGAGCGGACGAAAGCGAACATGGACGTCGTCCTGGAGGAGACGTGCCGCCAACTGCCGCATGGCGGCGATCACGACAGCCGCAAATTCATCGCCGAGCGCCTGATCGAGGCGGCGCAGGCCGGTCACTCCACGCTTGGTGAGCTTGGCATCGTCGCGCGGCGCGCGCTGGCGGAGATCATTGCCAAGGGCAGCTAGCCGGAGGCCGCAAATGAGTTGAGCTCTGGCCGCAGCGCAGGTGCGCTCCCTCGCCCCGCTCTCGCGGGGAGAGGTAAGACCGGAGCTTGCTTCTCCGTCAGCCGTAGACGTAACCTTCCGGGGAACTTCTCCGCGCATTGAGATCCCCAAGATGCGGTCCCTGCTTGCGCTCATCGTGGTTTCCGCATTCCTTTGCCTCGCCGGTTCGGCCATGGCTCAACCGGTCGGACAGTTTCCATTCGCGTTGACGCGCGAAGGCCAGATGCTCGGCGGCGTCGAAGGCGAGGTGGCGTTTTTCAAGGGGCTCGCTTATGCAGCGCCGCCGGTCGGCCCGCTGCGCTGGCGCCCGCCGGAGGCAACGGCCGAGAGTTCTGAGATGCGCACCGCCTACGAGTACGGCGCGCCCTGCCTCCAGCCGTCGCTGCCAAAGGCGAGCGAGGATTGCCTCACGCTCAATGTGTTCCGCCCCTTCGGCGTCGACGGCCCGCTGCCGGTGATGATGTTCATTCATGGCGGCGCCTTCGTCGGCGGCACCGCGAACGATCCGATGTTCGACGGCGCGAAACTCGCGCAGGCCGGCCTCATCGTGGTGACCGTGAATTTCCGCCTCGGCGCGCTCGGCTGGCTCACTCATCCGGCGCTCTCGGAAGACGGCTCCGGAAACTACGGACTGATGGACCAGATCGCGGCGCTGCATTGGGTCCACGACAACATCGCGGCGTTCGGCGGCGATCCCGGGAACGTCACCCTGTTCGGCAATGGTGCGGGCGCGACGTCGATCGCGCTGTTGATGCTGTGCGACGAGGTGCGTGGTCTGTTTCAGAAAGCCATCCTGCAATCGGTGCCCGGCCGCGTGCGCCTGCGCGCGCGGCAGGAGGCGGAGGCCTGGGGCCTGCAATTCGTCGCGACGCTCGGACCGGATGCCAAGGAAACCAACGCGCGTGCGATCGGGCCTGCACGGCTGCTTGCCGCCGAAAAGAAGCTGCTCGCGAAAGTCCCGCTCGGCTTTGCGCCGACGATCGATGGAAGCCTCGTGAGAGAAGATATTGCCGCAGGTTTTGCGGCCGGGCATGAAGGGCGGATTCCCCTGATCATCGGCTCCAACGATGACGAGACCGATTTCGACAGCGAGCCTGACATCGCCGAGGCGCTTGCATCGTCTGGCACCGCCGTCGATGACCTGCGCAAGCTCTATCCCGACCTCGCCAAAGCTTCGGACCTCGCGGCAAGGTTTTATACCGACAAGGTCTTCTCCGAGCCGGTGAGATTGCTGGCTCGTCTGCACGCCGCAAGCGGCGCGCCGACCTTCCGCTATCGCTTCGCCTACGTGCCGGAGGCCCGGCGCACCAACCCGGACGGCGGTCACGGGCGGGAATTGCAGTTCATCTTCGGCGTGGAAGGCGTGCCCGGTGCCGGCATCTTCTCACGGCGCGATCGCGAGCTCGCAAGCCGCATGCGCAGCTACTGGATCAACTTCGCCAGGAGCGGCGATCCCAACGGTCCCGACCTGCCACGCTGGGACGCGGCAGCAGGCGGCGATCGCCTGCTGCTGATCACGAATGATCGCACCGCGAGCGGAGACGATCCCTTCGCAGAGCGTCTCGACCGGCTCGCAAGTGAGAGCAGAAAATGAGTTGGGCTTAGGCCGCGAGCTCGACGCGCGGCGCCGGGCTCAGCCGGTCTTCCTCCAGATAGTCCATCGCGCCGTCCTTCTCGACGGCATAGAACTGCTGGCCTTCCCGCGACTTGTAGGCGGCGCGGACGACGCCGCGGCGGCCCTTGTCACTGTTGACGACGTCCCCCAGCGCAAACTTCCTCATCTCACGTCCTCGTCTTCTGGCCGACTCCTTCGACCATGGCGGGGATTTTGGAAGGCAAATCGTTAACGACTTGCTAACCATAGGGGTTTGCCTATGCTCGCCGCCGGTTGCGCGGGCGGCTCGCACGCGCATGTTGTCAACGAGACGAGCTTTCGCCCATGACGCGATTTCCGACCCTGTTCCTGTCCCACGGCGGCGGCCCCTGGCCGTTCATGGAGGACCGGCGGGTGCAATATGCCAGGACCGCCGAGGAGTTCGGGCGGCTGCCACAGCTTCTCCCCGAGAGACCAAAAGCCGTGCTCGTCATCACCGGACATTGGGAGGCGGACGCCTTCACCGTGTCGACCTCGGCGCATCCGCCGATGGTGTACGACTATTACGGTTTCCCGGAGCATACTTACCGCCTCAAATATCCGGCGCCTGGTAAGCCCGAGCTCGCCGCGGAGGTGAAGGCGCTGCTCGCGCGCGCCGGCCTCGATTGCCGCGAAGATGCCAATCAGGGTTTTGATCACGGCACCTTCGTGCCGCTCGGCTTGATGTACCCGAACGCCGACATGCCGATCGTGCTGCTGTCGCTGAAATCGAGCTACGATGCGGCCGAGCACATCAAGGCCGGGCAGGCGATCGCCTCGCTGCGGGACGAAGGCATTCTGATCGTCGGCAGCGGGCTCACCTATCACAACATGCGCGGCTTCAACCGGCCGGAATCCAAGCCGGTCTCCTACGATTTCGAGGCCTATCTGAACGAGGCGATCAGCGCGCCGGATGCGGCGCGCCGCAACGCGATGCTGGTCGACTGGGAGAACGCGCCGAGCGCGCGCCTGGCGCATCCGCGCGAGGACCATCTGCTGCCGCTGATGGTCGCGGCCGGCGCTGCCGGCAACGACGTCGGCCATCGTGTCTTCGTGGACGAGGTCGCAAGCGTCGCGATGGCGTCGTACATGTTCGGTGGTCAGCCTTGAACCGCGCGGCTGCAAGCATCAAGGTTCACGCCGACGTCGCGTCGATCCTGCTGGCATGATCCGTTCCCAGAGTTGTTCGTAACGAGCCCTCACGGCGGGGTGACATTCGCACGCGCCCTCCCGTAGCTCATCCGCCCGCCACAGTGCATATGCGGGTGTTTCTGACCGTTTCGCTCGATTCGCATTCGCGCTATGGTTGTGTCTATTGCTCTAAGATTTTTCCGAAGAATTTGATGGTGCCGGCCGATCCCTTCCAGAACGCTTTTCTCAAGTCGCTCAGTCCGGCCGACTTCGCCCATTCGCCCGCATCTCAAGGCCGTCGAGTTTCCGGAGCGGGCCTCGATGATCGAGCTCGGCCAAACCGTTGCGTGGGCCCATTTTCCGCTCACAGCCGTGGTGTCTCTCGCTGTCGAACTTGAAGCGGGAGAACGGATCGAAGTGGCGTTGGTCGGCTCCGACAGCATTTTGGGCACTTTTGGCATATTGGGAGAACCCGTCGCACTGGTGCATGCTGTCGTATTGGTGCCGGGCGTGGCTTTACAGATCGAAGCTGCTCGCCTTCGCGCGCTCGCACAGCGGAGTGTCGAGTTCCGGGATGGCCTGGCGCGTCACAGCCAGGCCCTGTTCGTTCAGGCCCAGCAATCCGTGGGCTGCAATGCATCCCAAACCGTCGAGGCGAGATGGGCGCGATGGCTCTTGCGCGTCCGGGATCTATCCGGCCGCGATCGCTTCAAGCTTACGCAGGAATTGATGGCCGAGATGATCGGGGTTCGCCGGAACAGCGTCTCGTTCGTCGCCCATGCTCTTCAGGAGGCGAACGTCATTCGATTCAGCCATGGCCACATCGAGATCGTCAACGTCGCCGAGCTCAACAAGGCCACCTGCGAATGCTACCGTGCGGTGAAGTTGCAATACCAGCGGCTTCGTTTTTCCGACTGAACAAGAATCCGAGGCATCAGGAAGCTCAGCCGTATCTCAGCTTCATCACCAGAATGCCGCCGGCGAGCAGCATGGTGACGGCGTTCGAGGCGATCAGCGGGGCGTCGCCGCTGAGCAGGCCGTAGATCAACCAGAGCGCCAGGCCCAGCACCATGACCAGGAACATGCCGAGCGAGATGTCGCGCGCCGAGCGGGTCTTCAAGACCTTGATGAACTGCGGCGCGTAGGCGACGGTGGTGCAGGTGGCGGCAGCAAAGCCGATCAGCTTGATCAAGAACGGGTCCATGCCGATCCTATAACATGGATTCGGCGTGGGCTCAGCCGGTACGTGCTAGGCGCGGCGCGATTCGATCAGGCTCCGATACAGCGCTGCATAGTCGCCGGCGCGGCTGCGCCAGGAGACGTCGGTCGCAAGGCCGTTTCGTTGCAGCTGCCGCCAGGCCAGCTTGTCGTGGAAAGCCGTGTTGGCCTTGCGCAGCGTGCCGGCGAGGGCATCCGCCGTCACCGGGCCGAACTTGAAGCCGGTGGCCTCGCGGCCGGACGCGTCCGCCTCGCCGATATCGACGATGGTATCCTCGAGGCCGCCGACGCGCGAGACGATCGGCACGGCGCCATAGCGCAGCGCGCAGAGCTGGGTCAGGCCGCACGGCTCGAACCGCGACGGCACGATGAGCGCGTCCGAGCCGGCCTGGATCAGATGCGCCAGGATCTCGTCGTAGCCGATCACGACCCCGATCCGGCCGGGATTCGCGCGGGCGGCGGCCTGATAGCGATCCTGGAGATCGCGGTCGCCGCTGCCGAGCAGCGCGAGCTGCATGCCTTCGCCCAAAATGGTCGGAATGGCCTCGAGCAGGAGATCGAGCCCCTTCTGCCAGGACAGCCGGCTGATGACGCCGAGCAGGGGGGCTTCGTCCGAGGAATCGAGATTGAATTGTTGCTGAAGCACCGCCTTGTTCGCAGCGCGGAACGTAAGGTCCTCCGCGCCGAACCGATAGGCGATGTGCGAATCGGTCTGCGGATTCCACACCGCGATGTCGATGCCGTTGAGGATCCCGCTCAATGCGCCCGCGCGCGCGCGCAGCAGGCCGCCGAGCCCCATGCCGCCTTCGTCGCTCTGGATCTCACGCGCGTAGGTCGGGGACACCGTCGTGATGCGATCGGCGAATTGCAGGCCGGCCTTCAGGAAGCTGATGCCGCCGAAATATTCGAGGCCGTTGACGTCGAAGGAGCTCCACGGCAGGCCGATCGCACCGATCAGCTCAGGAGCGAACTTGCCCTGATAGGCCATGTTGTGGATCGTCATCACGGTGCCGGGACGCGGACGATTGTCGTAGCGCAGATAAGCGGGCGCGAGCCCGGCCTGCCAGTCATGGGCGTGCACGATGTCGGGCACGAAGGCCGGAACGAGGCCGTGGCCGATGTCGGCCGCCACGCGCGACAGCGCCGCAAAGCGCACGCCGTTGTCCGGCCAGTCGACCCCCTCTGCCGTGACGTATGGGTTGCCCGGCCGCGCGTAGAGATGCGGCACGTCGAGCACGAACAGGTCGAGCCCGTCATGCGCGCCGGCGAGCAGCCGGCCCGGCCCGCCGAAATAATCCGGCCAGCGCCGGATCTCCTCCGCGCCCGAGAGTAGCCGCATCACGTCGGGATAGCCCGGCATCAGGGTGCGCATCTCGACGCCGTGCGCCTTCAGCGCAATCGGCAGCGCGCCGGCGACATCCGCGAGGCCGCCGGTCTTGACGATGGGATAGACTTCGGAGGCGACCGCGAGGACGCGAGCAGGCGTCATGTATTCAGCCTGTCGATCATCGGTTGGGTGATGAGGGAGATGCCCTGCTCGGTGGTTCGGAAGCGTTTTGCATCGAGCTCGGGATCCTCGCCGATGACGAGCCCCTCGGGAATCTCGACGCCGCGGTCGATCACGACGTTCTTCAGCCGCGCCCCGCGCCCGACATTCACATAGGGCATGATCACGGCGTTCTCGACATTGGCATAGGAGTTGATGCGCACGCCGGTGAACAGCAGCGAACGGCGCAGCGAGGCGCCGGAGATGATGCAGCCGCCCGAGACCAGCGAGCTCACCGCCTGGCCGCGCCGGCTCTCCTCGTCATGGACGAACTTGGCGGGCGGCGTGATCTCCGAGTAGGACCAGATCGGCCATGCGCGGTCGAACAGGTCGAGCTCCGGCACCACGTCGGTGAGGTCGATGTTGGCCGCCCAATAGGCGTCGACCGTGCCGACGTCGCGCCAGTAGGCGCGGGGATCGCTGCCGGAACGGACGCAGGAGGTCGAGAACTGGTGCGCGATCGCGCGGCCGTTCTTGACGATGTAGGGAATGATGTCCTTGCCGAAATCGTGGTTCGAGCTCGGGTCCTCGGCGTCGCGCTTGAGCTGGTCGAACAGGAATTTCGCATCGAACACGTAGATGCCCATGCTGGCGAGCGAGACGTCCGGCTTGCCCGGCATCGGCGGCGGATCGGCCGGCTTTTCCAGGAACTCCTGGATCCAGCCGTTCTCGTCGATATGCATGATGCCGAAGCCGGAGGATTCCGCGCGCGGCATTTCGAGGCAGCCGACCGTGACGTCGGCGCCGCTATCGACGTGCTGGCGCAGCATCACCTCGTAATCCATCTTGTAGATGTGGTCGCCGGCGAGCACGACAATGAATCGGGCGTTGTGCGACTCGATGATGTCGATGTTCTGGTAGATCGCGTCCGCCGTGCCGACATACCACATGTTCTCGGAGACACGCTGGCTCGCGGGCAGGATGTCAAAGCTCTCGTTGCGCTCCGGGCGGAAGAAGTTCCAGCCCATCTGAAGATGCCGGATCAGGCTGTGCGCCTTGTACTGGGTGGCGACCGCGATGCGGCGGATGCCGGAGTTCACCGCGTTCGACAGCGCGAAATCGATGATGCGGGACTTGCCGCCGAAATAGACCGCCGGCTTGGCGCGCCGGTCGGTCAGCTCCAGAAGCCGGCTGCCGCGTCCGCCAGCCAGGACGAACGCCAGCGCCTGACGGGCGAGCGGCTCATTTCCGACGGCACTCATGTCATCCTCCCACTCTTCTGGCGCAAGTCGGAGCCCTCGCGAGATGCCTCTCGGCCGCGCACCATTGGAACCAATAGTAACGGTACGAATAGTAAATCGGGAAGGTGGTTGTTGGTTGCGAACGCGCGGGAAGCTTAATGCTTTGCCGTCGTGCGCGGCGCAGGCGCCGTCGCATCGGTGTCATCCCGGCGCGGCGAGCCTGACCACAATTGAGGCATGCATGGGCTCTCTTGTGCGCCGCACGCAGAATCGAGCGTTTGACTTGGCGCAAGGATGCCCGATCATACGCCTGCGATCCTTTTTCCAGGCGAAACGTCCGAGAGGGAGCAAGACGATGAGGATCTGGACAACGGCAATTGCCTGTTCGCTGGCAGGTGCGGTCATGGCTGGCCAAATCGGGCAGGCCGCAGCAGCCCCGATGCCGACCAATGTCGCGGCCATGAAGGCTGCGGCCGGCGACGACGTCACGCAGGTGCATTGGCGCGGCGGCGGCTGGGGATGGGGCCTCGGCGGCCTCGCGGTCGGCGCGATCATCGGCGGCGCCATCGCCAGCAGCGCGCCTTACGGCTACGGCTATTACGGCGGCGGCCCGTATTACGGTGGCTATGGTTATCCTGGATATGGCTATGGTTATGCGCCGGCCTATTACGGCTACGGGCCGGCCTATGCCTATCCGCGATACTATGGCTACCGCCGGGTCTATCGGCCCTATTACGGCTATTACCGGCCGTATGCGCGCCCGTACTACCGCGGATATTGGTGATCGCGGTTAAAGCGAGAGCCACACGATCAGGCTCATGCAGGCGAGATGCGCGAGCACGATCGCGGCGAGATGCAGCGGGCCGGCCTTGAGGCGAAGCCTGCGCATCCCGCCGCCTCCGCCTAGTTCGACCCGGCGGCCGCCGCGGTGAAGCTGCGGTCGACGGCTTGGTTGACGTCGAGCTTCTTCGGCAGGATGCCGTAGCGCGTCGAGCGGTCCGAAGCTGCCTGGATCTCCTTCACCACGTTCTCGTCGATCACGATCGGGCTGGTGCGTTGCGCGGTGTAGGCCGACCGCAGCACGTCTTCCGGCAGCTTGGTCAGCTCGGCCGTGCTCCTGGCGTATTCGGCAACATGATCCAGTGACCACAGCCGTGCCTTGTTCAACCGCTGCACCAGGTCCTGCACCGCCGCGCGCTTGGTGGCGATGGCATTGTCGGAGGCGACGATGAAGGTGATCGTCGGCGTCAGGCCGTCGCCGTCGGCGATCACGCGGGCCTTGTCCTTCAGCGTGGCGAAGGAGACATAGGGCTCCCACACCGCCCAGGCGTCGATCGAGCCCGCCACCAGCGCGATCTTGGCATCCACGGGGCCGAGTGGAGCGAACGTCGCGTCCTCCAGCTTGATCTGCGCCTTCTCCAGCGTCGCGTCGATCAAGAACTGACCCCAGCCGCCGCGCGTGCCCGCGAGGCGCTTGCCCCTGAGGTCGGCCGCCGACTTGATCGGCGAATCCTGCCGCACGAGGATCGCCTGCGTCTTCGCATCCGAGCGCGTGCCGCCCGCCTTGATCGGCGCACCCGCCGCATAAACCGACAGGAAGGAGAGGTCGCCGGTGTAGCCGACGTCGAGCGCGCCCGCATTGAGCGCTTCGAGGATCGGAGCTGCCGCCGGGAATTCCGACCATTCGATCTTGTAGGGCAGGTCCTTCGCGTAGCCGGAGATCTCCAGCAGCGAGCGATTGCCGCCCTTCTGGTCGCCGACGCGCAGCACGACGGTGTCGGCCGCGAGCGATGCGGCCGCCGTCGACAAGGTGATGGCGGCCGCCAGCAGCGACGCCGCAAGCCGGCGCGTCAGGGAATGATCGAGAGAGGAAGAGTTGATGCTCATGTGATCTGTCTTGTTGGCTTGCTCACGGCGCGTGAGCGAACGATGCAGCGGGACGATCAAGTCTATGAGCGCGCGATGCGCAGTCAATGAAATAGCCAACCGTATTGCGCGCGCGATCGGCAAGGACGTTTCAGCGAACGATCGCTTTCGAGAAAGCGACGTGCGCCGGCGCAAAGCGGCGCAGCAACGATGCGGATGCCGCAGCCGTGATGGAGCTTGCGAACGGACCAGGCCGCGAAAATCCTTTCACCGTTCCTGGACGCGACGATGGAGAGAATGACTTCGCTTCGCGCAACATTCGAAATTCCATTTCATTGACGATGCGGCGAGCGCGCCGCATGATTTGCGCATCGCATCAACGCGGCGCCGGAAGCGCCGACGAAAGAACTTTCTCTCAACGCAGCTCCGCACGGAACATGGGCAACGACATTCGTTGCGCAAACGGCGGAGACGTGCCAGCGCAGGAGCCAGGGCCCGATGAACAACGAGAACAAGCGCGGCGGATCGAGTCTCGACCGTCGCCATCTGCTCCAGGCGGGATTGGCTGCGGCTTTCGCCGCACCGCTCGGTGCGCTCGGCGCACAGGCCTTCGCGCCGCAGCCGATCGGATCCGGCATCGATTTCTCCGAGTTCCCGCTGTGCCGGACGGCATCTGACGCGCCCGCGCTGACGGGTGCCCCGCGTAAGCTAAAGCTGTCGTGGAATGCCGGCGCGGTCTGCCTCGCGCCGCTGCCCGTCGCCATCGAGCACGGCTTCTTCCAGAAGCAGAATCTCGACGTCGAGCTCGTCAATTATTCCGGCTCGACCGACCAGCTCCTTGAAGCGATCGCGACCGGCAAGAGCGATGCCGGTCTCGGCATGGCGCTGCGCTGGCTGAAGCCGCTGGAGCAGGGCTTTGACGTCAAGATCGCCGCCGGCACCCATGGAGGCTGCATGCGCGTGCTGACGCGCACCGATTCCAGCGTGAGCAGGCTCGCCGACCTCAAGGGCAAGATCGTCGCGGTCGGCGATCTCGCCGGTCCCGACAAGAACTTCTTCTCGATCCAGCTCGCCAAACTCGGCATCGATCCGGTCAAGGACGTCGACTGGCGCGCCTATCCCGGCAATCTCCTCAACGTCGCCGTCGAGAAGGGCGAGGTGCAGGCCTTCCTGTCGTCCGATCCGCTCGCCTATCTCTGGCTGAAGGACAGCCAGTACAAGGAAGTCGCCTCCAATCTCGACGGCGAATACCGCGACAAGAGCTGCTGCATCGTCGGCGTGCGCGGCAGCCTGGTGCGCGAGGAGCCGCAGGTCGCGCGCGCCATCACGCAGGCGCTGCTCGATGCCGCGATGTTCACCTCGCAGAACCCGACGGTGGCCGCGAAATCGTTCCAGCCCTACGCACCGAAAGCGGCGACGCTCGCCGATATCGAGGGCATGGTGCGCTACCACACCCACCACCATCATCCCGTCGGCGAAGTGCTGAAGCGCGAGCTCAAGGCCTATGCCGACGACCTGAAGAGCGTGCAGGTCTTCAAGCAGAGCACCGATACTGCCAAATTCGCGGAGCGCATCTATGTCGACGTATTCGCTGTCTGACGGCCTCGCCTCCGGCGCACCACGCCTCGCCCGCGCGCCGCTGCTTGCGAGCTGGGTCCGTGAATCCGGTGTCGGTATTCTTGCCAGCGTCGCCTGGATCGCCTTCGGCCTGTCCTGCCTGTGGTGGGAAGATGTCGGCGACTGGTCGCGCACGCATTCGCTCGGCATCGCCGCCTTCGTCATCGCGGCCGTCGCGCTGTTCGGCACCGTCGGTGCCGACTATCTCGGCTCGGCGGGCAAGGCGTTGCATAAGCGCGCGCCCTGGCTCGTCGCGCTCGGTGCCTTCCTGATCTTGTGGGAAGTCGCCACCGCAAAATTCGCCTGGTTGCCGCTGCCGTTCTTTCCACCACCGCAGTCGATCATCGAGGTCTATACCGACGATCTGCCCAAGCTGCTCGACAGCGTGTTCGCCTCGGTCAAGCTCCAGCTTGGCGGCTATCTGATCGGCGCCACGATAGGATTCCTGACCGGCGTCTCGATCGGCTGGTCGCGTGCGGTTGGCTATTGGGTGCATCCGGTGCTGCGCTTCATCGGCCCGCTGCCGGCGACCGCCTGGCTGCCGATTGCCTTTTTCACCTTCCCGTCGAGCTGGAGCGCCTCGACCTTCCTGATCGCGCTGGCGACCGGCTTTCCCGTCACCGTGCTGACCTGGTCGGGCGTCGCGAGCGTCAGCAACGCCTATTACGACGTGGCGCGCACGCTGGGCGCAAAGCCGTCCTTCCTGGTGCTGAAGGTCGCGATCCCCGCGGCACTGCCGCATGTGTTTGTCGGCCTGTTCATGGGGCTCGGCTCGTCCTTTGCCGTGCTCGTCGTCGCCGAGATGATCGGCGTCAAGGCCGGCCTCGGCTGGTATCTGCAATGGGCGCAGGGCTGGGCGGCTTACGCCAACATGTACGCGGCGCTGATCGTGATGTCGCTGCTCTGCTCCGGCGCGATCACGCTGCTGTTTTCGATCCGCGACCGCCTGCTGGTCTGGCAGAAGGGGACCGTGAAATGGTAGCCGCAGCCGCACTGGCCGAAGTCGCCACGCATCCCGCCGCCGGCGCCGCGCTCGACATCGAGCAGGTCAGCCATGCCTTCGACATCGACGGTGCCGAGCTGCCGGTGTTGAGCGACGTCAGCATCTCGGTCGAGCCCGGCGAATTCGTCGCGCTGCTCGGCCCCTCCGGCTGCGGCAAGTCGACCCTGCTGCGGCTCGTCGCCGGTCTCGACAAGCCCAAGGCGGGGACGCTGCGTGAGGACGAGGCCCGCATCACCCGGCCGCATCCTTCGCGCGTCGTCGTGTTCCAGGATCCGACCCTGTTTCCCTGGCGGTCGGTCTGGGACAACGTCGCCCTGGGCCTCGAGGCCCAGGGCATCCTCAAGAGCCAGCGGCAGCGCGTGGATGACGCGCTCGATCTGGTCGGCCTTGCGTCATTCCGCAACGCCTATCCGCACCAGCTCTCCGGCGGCATGGCGCAGCGCGTCGCGCTGGCGCGTGCACTGGTCAACGATCCCAAAATCCTGATCCTCGACGAGCCACTCGGCAAGCTCGACTCGCTCACCCGCATCACCATGCAGGCCGAGATCGTCGCGCTCTGGCAGCGCAAGGGCTTTACCACGTTGCTGGTGACGCACGACGCCGAGGAGGCGCTGGTGCTCGCCAACCGCGTCATCGTGTTCAGCGACCGCCCGGCCCGGGTGAAGGCCGACATCCGCGTCGACCGGCCCTATCCACGCCATCGCGGCGATCCATATCTGGCCGACCTGCGGCGCCAGATCCTCGGCCTTCTGGGACTGGATGCGACATGGTGACCTCCATAGCCAAAGGCCGCCTGGCTCATAGCGAACCCGACTACGTCGCCCGCGCCGAGGCGCTGGCCGAGGCCTTCGCCGCGCGCGCGGCCGAGCACGACCGCACCGGCAGCTTTCCGTTCGAGAACTTTCGCGAGCTCTCCGAGGCCGGCCTGCTGTCGCTGACGGTTCCCGCAGTCCATGGTGGGGCCGGCGCCGGTGCGCGCTACGCCGCGCGCGTCATCGGCATCATCGGCAAGGCCGATCCGTCGACCGCGCTGGTGCTGTCGATGCACTACATCAATCATCTCGTCATGGCGCGCAGTCCGACCTGGCCCGCCCGGTTGTCGCGCAAGCTTGCGCGTGAGACTGTCGAAGGCCTTGCACTCGTCAACGCGCTGCGCGTCGAGCCCGAGCTCGGCTCGCCTGCGCGCGGCGGCCTGCCGGCGACGATCGCGCGGCGCACCGAGACCGGCTGGCGCCTGACCGGCCACAAGATCTATTCGACGGGATCGCCGATCCTGAAATGGTATCTGGTCTGGGCCCGGACCGACGAGGCGGAGCCGCGGGTCGGACAGTTCCTGGTGCCGGCGGGCCTGCCGGGCACGCGCATCGTCGAGACATGGGACCATCACGGCCTGCGCGCCAGCGGCAGCCATGACGTCATCTTCGACGACGTCGTGATCCCGCTCGATTCCGAGGTCGATGTCCGCAAGCCCGCCGATTGGCGCGGACCTGACGTCACGCAGGCGACCGTGCACACCATCTTCGTTGCCGCGATCTATGACGGTGTCGCCCGCGCCGCGCGCGACTGGCTGATCTCGTTCCTGAAGCAACGCGTCCCCGCCAGCCTTGGCGCGCCGCTCGCGACTCTGCCGCGTGCGCAGGAGATCCTCGGCGCCGTCGAGGCCCGGCTCGCGGTCAATGCGCGGCTGATCGCCTCTTTTGCCGGCGACTTCGACGACGGTGTCGAGCTCTCGGCGGCCGAGTCCAACGTGATCAAGCTCACCGTCACCAACAATGCCGTGGCCGCCGTCGAGGACGCGCTGTCGCTTACCGGCAATCACGGCCTCTCTCGCACCAATCCACTGGAGCGGCACTATCGCGACGTGCTGTGCGGTCGCGTGCACACGCCGCAGGACGATTCCACGCGCACCGGCCTCGGCCGCGCCGCATTGGACCTCTAGCTTTTCCGCAAAACAATCAGGGAGACGATCATGTCGATCGAGTTCATCGGCTTCATCAGCAACAACAATTCGTCCGAAACTGTCGTCCGAGAGGGGCCGGTCCTCAACCCCACCCACATCGAGACGGTGGCCAAGGCGCATGAGAATGCCGGCTTCGATCGTGCGCTGCTGGCGTTTCATTCGACGACGCCGGACGCGCTCCAGGTTGCCCAGCACGTGCTCAACACGACCAGCCGCCTCAACGTGCTGATCGCGCAACGGCCCGGATTCACCGCGCCGACCCTGCTGGCGCGGCAGTTCGCTGCGCTCGACCAGTTCTCCCGCGGCCGCGTCGCGCTTCACGTCATCACCGGCGGCAATGCCACCGAGCTCCGGCAGGACGGCAACACGCTCGACGACAAGGACGAGCGCTACGCCCGCACCTCCGAGTTCCTCGATGTCCTCAAGCTGGAATGGACCAGCGACAAGCCGTTCACCTACAAGGGCAGGTACTACCAGGTCGAGAATGCCTTCTCGCAGGTGAAGCCGTATCGTTCTGAGGGCATCCGCATCTATTTCGGCGGCGCCTCGGACGCGGCGATCGATGTCGCCGGCAAGCATGCCGACACCTTCGCGCTGTGGGGCGAATCCTATGCGCAGGTGCGCGACGTCACGTCCCGCGTTCACAATGCCGCGGTCCGGCAGGGCCGGCCGACGCCGCGCTTCAGCCTGTCGGTACGGCCGATCATCGCGCCGACCGAAAAGCAGGCCTGGGAGAAGGCGGAAGAGATTCTGGCGCGCGCCACCGCGCTTCAGGACAAGACGGGCTACCGCAAGCCCGCCGACGGCCATGCCACGGCGGGCGCGCGGCGCCTGCTCGCGCTCGCCGACCAGGGTAGCCGGATCGACAAGCGGCTCTGGACCGAGATCGCAAAGCTCACCGGCGCCAACAGCAACACCACGGCGCTGGTCGGAACGCCCGAGCAGGTGGCCGAAGTCTTCGGCGACTATTACGACCTCGGCATCAGCCATTTCCTGATCCGCGGCTTCGATCCCCTGATCGACGCCATCGAATATGGCCGCGAGCTGATCCCGCTGACGCGCGAGCTGGTGGCCAAGCGCCGGGCCGTTCGCAGCGAGGCGGCAGAATGATCCGCCTCATGCTGGCCGGCGCGCTGCTGCTCGGTTCGTTGGAACTGGCGGCAGCGCAAACCACGCTCCGCGTCGGCGACCAGAAGGGCAATGCGCAGGCTGTGATGGAAGCGGCAGGCCAGCTCAAGGATGTCCCCTACAAGATCGAGTGGAAGGAGTTTCCGGCCGCCGCACCGCTGCTGGAGGCGCTCAGCGCCGGCGCGATCGAGACCGGCCTCGTTGGTGACGCGCCCTTCACCTTCGCTGCCGCCTCCGGCGCGCCGGTGAAGGCGATCGCCGCGATCCGGCAGACGCGCGAGGGGCTCGCCATCCTGGTGCCCGAGACTTCGCCGATCAGGAGTTTTGCCGACCTCCGCGGCAAGAAGATCGCAACCGGCCGCGGCTCGATCGGCCATCAGCTGATCCTGGCCGCGCTGGAGAAAAGCGGCTGGGGTGAGAGCGACGTGCAAATCGCGTTCCTCGCGCCCTCGGATGCCAAGATCGCCTACACGCACGGCTCCGTGGATGCGTGGTCGACCTGGGAGCCTTATGTGAGCCAGGAAGAGGTACTGTTCAAATCGCGCCGCATCATCACCTCGGAGGGCCTGACGCCGGGCCTGAGTTTTCAGGTGGCGCGGCCCGACGCTATCAGGAACAAGCGTGCCGAACTGACCGACTTCATCCGCCGCCTCACCGCCGCGCGGGCGTGGTCGCTGAACAACGTTGATAGCTATGCCGCGACCTGGGGCAGGCTGATGAACATCCCGACCGCCGTGCCGCTAAACTGGCTGTCGCGTGCAAAAATCCGCATCGCGCCAATCGACGACGGCGTGGTCGCGGACGAGCAGGGCACGATCGATTTGTACCTCCGCTGGGGCCTGATCAAGCAGAAGCTCGATGCGGCGGAGATCGTCGACCGCTCCTTTGCGGATGCGATCGCGAAGGCGGGGCTGTAGCTGCTAGGCACACTCGCGTGTCCCGGACGCGCTCTGGCGTGAAGTGCTGCACCGGCGTCATTCCGGGGCGCGACGAAGTCGCGAGCCCGGAATCCATTGATCTACAAAGATTGCGGCCCGATGGATTCCGGGCTCGCCCTGCGGGCGCCCCGGAATGACGGCGGCGGGGTACGAGGGTTGACGAAGCCCTCAAGCATCCGTGAAGCGAGAAGAACGTAGCCAGAGCGACCGCCGTTCTCGACAGATTCGTTCTGCGTTCCCTCCGCTTAACAACAGCTGCATTGCTATTTGCGTCACCTCCCTTGCGGCGCGCTCTACCCCGTCAAAAATCAATCCCACGACCACATCGGGAGACCGGCCATGGGCCTGCAACAAACAAGAATCGAATCGCTTCCCTTCGTCACCGCCGAACTCAACTACCTCGCGCCGATTTCAGGCAAGCCACGCACCTACGCGTTCGATCCGCCGCCAGGCGAGCCGAAGAGCACGTCGCTGCCGGAGCCGCATCAGGTGCCGATCTTCGACGCGCGGCTGATCGCGAACAATATCTCGCTCGACCGCGAAGGCTTTGCGCTGGTGCGCCATCCGACCCAGGTGAAGGATTTTTACAACGACGAGGAAATACGCGCGGTCTACTATCCCGCGGTCGAGGCGTTCCTGCGTGCCACGCTGAAGGCCGATCGCGTCTTGATCTTCGACCATACCGTGCGCAAGCGCGTCGAGGGCGCCCCGGATATTCGCGATGGTGGCCCGCGTCAGCCGGCGACGCGTGTCCATGTCGACCAGACCGCCGTCTCCGGCGCCAACCGCGTGCGCGAGCATCTGCCTGACGAGGCCGACGAGCTTCTGAAGGGGCGTGTGCAGGTGATCAATCTCTGGCGGCCGATCCGCGGCCCCTTGCGCGATTCACCGCTGGCGATGGCCGACGGCACCACGGTGGCGCCTGAGGATCTCATCGCCTCCGACCTGATCTATCCCAATCGCCGCGGCGAGACCTATTCGGTGAAATACAATCCGAACCACCGTTGGTTCTATTTCCCGGAGATGACGCCGGACGAGGCGCTTCTGCTCAAGTGCTACGATTCCGCAACGGACGGCCGCACCCGCTTCGGGCCGCATACCGCCTTTGTCGATCCGACCACGCCCGCCGATGCGCCGCCACGTGAGAGCATCGAGCTGCGCACGCTGGTGTTCCACAAACAGTAACAATGTGTGATGGCACTGCCGGGGTGACCCGGCAGTGTTCCCGGAACCTAGGGGAACAAGGCGACGTTTGCAGCGCGGGGCAGGGCCAACCGGGGAGCGGTGCCGTGCGAGCGCTGACCACTTTATTGTTTTGTCTTGCCACATTTTCTCTGGCGCATGCCGAAAGCGGACTTGCCTCATATTACGGGTACGGAAAAGGCAAAGGCGCCGACCTGACCTGCGCCCACCGCACGCGCCCGTTTGGCAGCGTGCTCAAGGTGTCCTACGGCGGCCGCTCGATCCAGTGTCGCGTCAATGATCGCGGCCCGTTCATCCGCGGCCGTATCGTCGATCTCTCGGTGCCCGCCGCCCGCGCGCTCGGCATGATGAGCGCCGGCGTGGTGCGCGTCTCGGTGGAATAGGCCTCCGGGCGCGCTATAGTGCCGCCCAAAGCAGGGGGGCGCTATGGCCAGGATCAGGGTGGGACTCGTCGGCTGCGGCTTCGTGTCGGAGCTGCACATGTATGCGTTCCGGCGCGTCTATGGCGTGGACGTCGAGGTCGTGGCGGTGGCTGCGCGCGGCGACAAGGTCGTCGCGTTCGCCCAGCATCACAATATCCCGCGTGTTTATCGGAGCTTCGCCGAGCTGATCGCGGACGGCGAGCTCGATGTCATCGACATCTGCACGCCGCCGAACCTTCATGCGGAGATGATCGTCGCCAGCATGCAGGCCGGCAAGCACGTGATCTGCGAAAAGCCGTTCGCCGGCTATTTCGGCCGCGAGGGCGACACGCAGCCGATCGGCAAGCACGTGCCGAAGGCGCTGATGTATGAGCGCGTGATCGAAGAGATGGACAGGACGCGCGCCGCGATCGAGCGCACCGGGAAACTCTTCATGTACGCCGAGGACTGGATCTACGCGCCGGCCGTGACCAAGACCGCCGGGATCATCAAGGCGACCAAGGACAAGATCCTGTTCATGAAGGGCGAGGAGAGCCATTCCGGGTCGCACGCGGCCCACGCCGCGCAATGGGCGATGACCGGCGGCGGCTCGCTGATCCGCATGGGCTGCCATCCGCTCTCCGCCGTGCTCTATCTCAAGCAGGTCGAGGCCAGGGCGCGCGGTGAAATCATCCGCGTCGCCAGCGTCACCGGCGATGTCGGCAACGTCACCGCTGGCCTGAAGCCGGAGGAGCGCACCTACATCAAGGCCAACCCCGTCGATGTCGAGGATTGGGGCACGCTGACGGCGACGTTCTCCGACGGCACCAAGGCCACCGTGTTCTCCGGCGACATGATCATGGGCGGCGTGCGCAACCTGATCGAGACCTATACGAGCGGCGGCTCGCTGTTCGCCAACATCACCCCGAACACGCATCTGATGAGCTACCAGACCTCCGAGGAGAAGCTCGCAAACGTCTACATCACCGAAAAGGTCGACCGCAAAACCGGCTGGCAATATGTCTGCCTCGAGGAGGAGTGGACGCGCGGCTATTTGCAGGAAATCCAGGACTTCATGGAATGCGCCGCGACTGGCCGGCAGCCGCTGTCGGACCTCGCGCTGGCGTATGAGACGATCAAGGTGAACTACGCGGGGTATTGGGCCGCGGAAGAGGGACGGCGGGTGGTGTTGTAGGGGAGATCGTTACCGCGGCGGGACCGAGCTCCCTCGCCCCGCTTGCGGGGCCGCGACGAGCTTCGCTCGCGCTGAGAGGGTTGGGGTGAGGGGGAGTCTCCGCGGGGACTGTGACAGCGGAGTTCGCGGAGACTCCCCCTCACCCGGAATCCGCGCGCATCGCGCGTATTCCGGCCTCTCCCCGCAAGCGGGGAGAGGCGAAGAACCCCCTCACGCCCCGTAAGTCGAGCCCTTCGGCAGGGGAAACACCGGGTCCTGCGTGCGGATGTTGGTCGGCCACACCACCGAGATGTGCTCGCCGGCGTTCTGCATCACGACAGGCGTCGAGCGCTCGTTCTGGCCGGAGAGCGGCGTGCCCGGCGGGAAGAACTTTACCCCATAGCCCTGGATGGTGCCGCCGGCGGGGATGTCGACGTCGAGCGCGGCCTTGCGGATCGCCTCGGGCTCGAAGCTGCCGTACTTTTCCTTGGCGACCGGCAGCACGTTGTTGAGCAGCACCCAGGTCTGGTTGAAGCCCATCGAGCAGTGCGGCGGCACGTCGGTGGCGCCGGTCTTGGCCTTGTAGCGCGTGACCATGGCGTTGGTCAGATCGCCGATACCCGGCGCGAGCTTTGCCGGATCGAGCAATTGCGCCGGCACGGGATCGATGTTGCAGAAATTGTCGATGTCGGGACCGAAGGTGGCGCGCAGCTTGTCGAGCTGGCTGTAGCCGGCGCCGGCGCCGAACAGCATCTTGAAGCGCAGTCCGCTCTCGCGGGCCTGGCGCAGGAACAGGGTGATGTCGGGGTTGTAGCCGGCATGAGAGATCACGTCGGCCTTGGCCCGCTTGATCTTGGTCACCAGCACCGAGAGGTCGGGCGCGGAGGCCGAATAGCCCTCACGCAGCACCACCTGGATGCCGGCCTCCTTGGCGTAGGCCTCGTCGGCGGCGGCGACGCCAACACCGTAGGGGCCGTCCTCATGGATCAGTGCGACCTTGACCTCCTTGGGATCCATTCCGAGTTTTGCTTTCGCATGCTCGGCGAGGAAACCGGCAAAAGCCTGGCCATACTGGTCGGAATGGATCTGCGCGCGAAACACGTATTGCAGGTTCTTGTCCTTGAACACGGCGGTCGAGACCGCGGTCGTGATCCAGAGGATCTTCTTCTGCTGCTCGACCTTCGCCGCGAGTGGCACCGCATGCGAGCTCGCATAGACGCCGTTGATGATGTCGATCTTCTCCTGGCTGATCAGGCGTTCGGCCTCGTTGATCGCAACGTCGGGTTTGCTCTGGGAATCCGCAGCGACCGGAGCAATCTTGGTCTTGCCGCCGATGCCGCCTTTCTCGTTGACGAGATCGATCGCGATCTGCGCGCCGATTGACGAGGCGACCGAGCCGCCGGCGGCGAACGGGCCGGTGAGGTCGTAGATCAGGCCGATGCGCAATGTCTCGGCTTGCGCCTGGGCCCTTGTCCAATCGAGGCTGAGTGCGGCGGCGGCAGCCGCCGAGCTCTTCAGCAACTGCCTGCGTGAAGTCGGCATCCTATCCTCCCTCAAGACCGTCTTATGATTGGTTGTTATCTTTTTGCGAAGTATGGGGAGGGGGACGGCGGAAAGTCAACATCGCCCAAGGTCGATACGCGGTGCGCCGCCGCACAACGCATCTGCGAAAGACAGCAAAAAGCCCACCGCTCCCTGCGGAGCGATGGGCCTGATGCCGGTGCGAGCCGGTTACTGCGACAGCTTCACGAAGTTCGGAAACTTCAGCTTACCTTCCGCGATCTTCTCGGGCCAGACCACGACCTGCTTGGAGTCCTGCCACTGGAAGACGAGACCGGTCACGGCGCCGGGGCCGGACTTGATGCCGTGGGTGAACTCGTCGTCCTTGCCGTAGAACTGGATGCGGCCGATCGTGCCCTCGTAATCGGTCTTCTCGATCTCGGCGACCATCTTGTCGGGATCGGTCGAGCCCGCGCGCTTGATCGCCTCGGTGATGAAGTAGACCTCGTCATAGGCGGTGTAGCCGGTATAGGCCGGCGGCGAGCCGAACTTGGCCTTGAAGGCGGCCGCAAACGGCTTTGTCTTCGAGGTCACAGCGACATCCGGAGTGGCCACCGCCAGCGACGGGATGCCGTCGGCGGCGCCATTGGTGTCCTTCCAGAAGGTCGGGCTCAGCGCCTGCGCGCTGATGCCGAACATCGGGATCGGCACCTGCTGGTTCTTCCACTGCACCGTCGGCTGCACGCCGACATGCGAGATGCCGGTCACGATCACATCGGGCTTCTTGCCTTCGATGTTGTTGAAGATCGGCGTGAAGTCGGTGGTATCCGGCGAGAAGCGCACGTGCTCGACGACCTTCAGGCCGGCCTTGGGCAGGCACGCCTCGTAGCCGACGTCGAGCGGCTTGGTCCAGGCGGCGTCCTCGCTCATGATCGCGACCGTCTTGAACTTGAGCTTGTCGACGAGCAGGTCCTTGGCGGCGTCGCAGACGAGCTGGGCCTGCGCGGCCGAGGTCAGATAGCCGTGGAAGGTGTACTTGTTCTTCTCATAGTCGTTGTGGATTGCCTTGGTGATCTCGTTGGAGGCGGCGCCGGGGGTGATCAGCGGCATCTTCAGGCGCGCCGCCCAGGGCTCGAGCGCCAGCACGACCTCGCTGATATAGCTCGCGATCACGGCGGAGACCTTGTCCTCGCTCACCGCGCGCTGGAACGCGCGCACCGAGTCCGCCGATGAGCTCTTGTTGTCGTAGGTGACGATCTCGATCTTGCGGCCGAGGATGCCGCCCTTGGCGTTGATCTCGTCGGCGGCGATCTGCGCGCCGCCCGGCGTCGCCGCGCCTGCGATCGACTGCACCTCGGCGATCACGCCGATCTTGATCGGATCGTTCGACTGAGCGTAGGCGGGGGCGGCGAGGCACAGCGCCAGCGCGGAGGCGAGGAAGCTGCCGCTCGGGATGGTCGATGGTCGCATGGTCGTTTCCCTTCTATGTTTTTTGTTGATGTTGACGGACTTAAAGAAAATCAGCGCCGGCCTCGCTCGCGAAGCGGCCGGGATCGCCCTCCCAAACGATCCTGGCGTGTTCGAGCACATAGACGCGGTCGGCGTGCGGTAGCGCGAAAGTGACGTTCTGCTCGCCGAGCAGCACCGTGATCGACGTGGTCTGCCGCAGCTTCGTCAGCGCCTTGGACAATTGCTCGAGGATGACGGGGGCAAGGCCCAGCGTCGGCTCGTCCAGGATCAGGATCTGCGGCTGCATCATCAGGGCGCGGCCGATCGCGAGCATCTGCTGCTCGCCGCCGGATAGCGTCTGCGCCATCTGGCCCTGGCGCTCCTTCAGGATCGGGAACAGCTCGAACAGCCAGGCGAGCTGCGCCGCGCGCTTGTCGTCGGACAGATGCTGGCCGCCGAGATCGAGATTTTCGCGCACGCTCATCTCGCCGAACAGCTCGCGCGATTCCGGGCACTGCACGAGACCGCTGCGCGCGATCCTGGCCGGGCTCGTGCCGCGCAGCCTGTCGCCGCCGCGCACGATCTCGCCGCTATAGGGCAGGAAGCCGGAGATGGTGTTGAACAGCGTGGTCTTGCCGGCGCCATTGAGGCCGACGACCGAGACGAACTCGCCTTCGTGGACGTGGATCGAGACGTTGTCCAGCGCCTGCGCCTTGCCGTAGAACACGCTGACATTCTCGACCTGGAGCAGCGGCACCTTGTCCTTGAAGCTGGTCTCGGGCCGCGCATGGGTCTCGATGGCGCCGCCGAGATAGACCCGTCGCACGGTCTCGTTCTTCATGACGTCCTCGGCCTTGCCGGTGACGATCTCCTCGCCGAGATACATCGCGAGCACGCGGTCGACCAGCGCTGCGACGCTCTTGACGTTGTGGTCAACCAGCATCACCGCGCGGCCGTCATCGCGGAAGCTGCGGATCAGGTCGGAGAAGATATCGACCTCGGCCCGCGTCAGCCCGGCAAAGGGCTCGTCCACCAGCACGACTTTTGGATCGCGGGCGATAGCCTTGGCGAGCTCGAGCCGGCGCAGATCAGCGAACGGCAGCGTCGGCGGGCGGCGGTTCATGACGTTGCCTAAGCCCACGCGGTCGGCGATCCACTTGGCGCGCTCGACCAGCGCCTTGTCCGGAAACAGCATGAACAGGCTGTCCGGCAGCAGCGCCACCATGATGTTCTCCAGCACGGTCTGCCGGTTCAGCGGCCGCGAGTGCTGGAATACCATGCCAAAGCCCTTGCGCGCGATCTTGTGCGCGGGGAGGCCCGCGACGTCCTCGCCCTCGAAGACCACTTCGCCTGATGTCGGGCGCTCGATGCCCATCACGCTCTTCATCGCGGTCGACTTGCCGGAGCCGTTCGGCCCGATCAGGCCAAAGATCTCGCCGCTGTTGACCTCGAAGCCGAGATTCTTCACCGCGGTCAGGCCGCCGAAGCGCTTGGTCAGACCGCGGACTTCGAGCACGGCCCGGTTTGAAAGCCTCATATCCATCACGAGCGAGCCTCGCGCGAGAGGGCCGCTCCGAGGAAGCCGCCGGGGAAGAACAGCACGACGAGCAGGGCGACCGCCGAGACGATGAAGGTCGCGAGCTCGCCGGTCGGCCGGAGGAACTCGCCGGCGACGATCAGGAAGATCGCGCCCAGCGCCGCGCCGAGCACGGTGCGCCGGCCGCCGAGCACGGCCGAGACGATCACGTTCACGCCGACCGCGACGTCGACGACGGTGCCGACCGAGGCGGTGCCGAAATAGAACACCAGGAGCGCACCCGACAGCCCGGAGAAGAAGGCGCTGACGATGAAGGCGGCGAGCTTGTGCTTGACGATGTTGAAGCCGAGCGCGCCGGCCTGCACCGGATCCTGGCCGCTCGCCTGCAGCACGAGGCCGATCGGCGATTGCGACAGGCCATAGAGGATCGCGGCCGAGATGGTCATGAAGCCGAGCGCGATCCAGTAATTCGTGCCGGCATTGATGCTGATGACGTCGGGGATGGTGAGCCCGATCTCGCCGCCGGTGAGGTCGGCGAACACCACGATGAAATTCTGTAGCATCAAGACTGCGACCAGCGTGGTCAGGCCGAAATAGGGCCCGCGCACCCGCAGTGCCGGCAGCGCCAGCACCAGGCCGGCGATGACCGAGGCCAGCGCGCCGAGCACAATGCAGAGATAGACCGACCAGCCGAACTGGGCGTTGAGGATGCCGGCGGTGTAGGCGCCGACGCCGATCAGGAAGGTCGGACCGAAATTGACCTCGCCGGCGAAGCCGAACAGCAGGTCCCAGGCCATCGCGAACACGCCGAAATAGAAGGCGACGGTCAGCAGGCCCAGCACGTAGCCGGAGACATAAAGCGGCAGCGTCGCCGCGATCACGACCAGCGCCAGCGAGACGAAGAACAGGCGCGAAGTGAAGAAGGTGGACATCTCAGCGCCTCCCCAGAAGGCCCTGGGGCCGGATGTACATCACGAACACGAGCAGCAAGAGCGCCGGAATGGTGCGATAGGCCGGCGAGACCAGATAGGCCGTCAGCGTTTCGAGATAGCCGACCACGAAGGCCGCGATCAGGGAGCCCGAGACACTGCCGAGCCCGCCGAGCACGACGATCGAGAACGCGCTCGCCGTCAGAGGGCCGACGCTGTAGGAGCTGACGCCGAGGAACATGCCGAGCAGCACGCCGGCGATGCCGGCGAGGATGCCGTAGATCGCCCACACCACGATGTAGATGTTGGTGAGCTCCAGCCCGAGCAGCGTGACGCCGCGCGGGTTCATCGAGGCCGCCAGCACCGCCTTGCCGGTGCGGGTGCGGTTCACGAGCAGCCACAGCAGCGCGATGACGAGGCAGCAGACGATCGCGGTGAAGATCTCGTTCTTCGGCGTGCGCACGCCGAGGATCTCGACGACGCCTTCGACGATCGGCAGCACGGTCTTGGCGTTGTTGGTGAAGAAATAGGCGATCAGCTCCTGGATCATGATGCCCCATAGCAGCGTGCCGGTAAGGACGAAGATTTCCTTCTCCTCATTCGGAATGCGCCGGGAATCCTGGATCGGCTTCACCACGGCGAAATAGGTGGCGAAGGCCGTAAGGAGGGCGACCGCGACCCCGATCAGCGCGCCGGCATAGGTGCCGACGTTCAGGATGCTGGCGGCGGCCCAGGCGGCGACGGCTGCCGCTACCATGATGGCACCGTGGGAGAGGTTGAGCACGCCGGAGACGCCGAAGATCAGCGTGAAGCCGGTGGCACCGAGAGCGTAGAGAGCGCTGATGGCAAAGCCATCGATCAGGATCTGGAAAGCTCGCATTGATGATTGGCCGGGCAGACGAGCTGCCTCCTTTAGGGAAGGTGCTGTATGGAGCGCATGTGAACGCTTCCGAGCTCACGCCCGGAGAGCAGTCCCGATCAGCCTGTGATGGGTTTGATGAGGCTGGGAAGCCAGACGTCGGCCTTTGCAACGTCCTTCGGCGCGCCGGCCGTGGCCGTGTCGCGCGCCAATTGCAATGCAACAGAGAGTCGTTTCTTCATGTTGTTCTCTCCCTTTGAACAGGCCTCTTGTGAGCCATTGTGTCGCGACTATACCGGCCGAGACTTCCCCGGCAAGTGAAACTGCGTTCAGGATTATGAGAGAGGACTAAAGTCTAGCGCTGCGTAAATTGCAGGCAAAAGAGGCGTGAGACACTGATCCTGCCGCAGGCATGCAGATTCCGTCGGCGGGCATGCGTGAGTATCAAAGGCTGAGAGCAATCGGCGGTTGAGGAGCCGCGATGTCGGCGAGCGCTTCAGCGTGCTTGCAGCAGGGATGGATCGAGCGGTGTCAGCCGGGCGGGGTCGAATGGCGACACGTCAATCTCCCGCGTTGCGCCTTCAGCGATCAGTTCTGCCAGCGCTTCCCCCGTCGCCGGCGCATTGAGGATGCCCCAGACATTGTGCCCGGTCGCAACATAGAGGCCATCGCTCCGCGGCACCTTGCCGATCAAGGGCAAGCCGTCCTGCGTCACCGGACGGAAACAGGCCTGCTGCGCGATGATCCTTTCGGGACGGAACAGCGGCGATAGCCGCTCGGACATGGTTTGCAGCCGCGCGATCGCATCGCGATCGGGCGCCACGGCGGCGGGATCGAGCGGCAGCGGCGCGATGTCGGAAAGGGCCGTGACGTGCGTGCTGCCGTCCGCGCGCGGGAAGACCTCGATCGACACTGCGCTGCCGTCTTCCTCGCACTCCAGGAATAACGCCTCGGCTGGCACGTCGGCGGCGGTGTCGTAGACGATGCTGGGGCTGCGCTGGCCGTAGACGGCGGGCAGGCTCATCCATTGCGCCGCGAGCAGCGACCACGGTCCCATCGCGATCACGACGGCATCCGCCTCGACGAGGTCACCATCGATCTCGACGCCCCCGGCTGTCATTCCGTCAGTGCCGCGCGTGATGCCGGTGACGCGGCCAGGATGAAGCTTCGCGCCTTGCGCCAGCGCTGCGTTCATCATGGCCGAGGTGAACTTGCGGGGATGAACGATCGCAGTCGTCTCCGCCGTGCCGATGCGCTGTGCAATGACGACGCCGTCGCTGAGCCAGCCAAGCGCGGACGGTGCATCCCGGCGCGCGTCGCCGTCGGACGCAACGAAACCGCTATAGGCGGTCATCGTCCGGTAGCCCCAATCGCCCGAGATCTCCTCCGGCAGTTGCGCGTGAAGCGCAAAGCTGCGCCGGGCCAGCGCATCGAGCGGCGTGCCGGTGCACCAGTCCCGTGCCAGGAAGCCGCCGGCCTTGCCCGACGCGGCGGCCGCGACCTCGGTCCGTTCCACGACGGTCACGTCGATGCCGCGGCGGCGCAGGAAATAAGCCGTGCAGGCCCCGATCACGCCGCCGCCGCAGACCACAACGCGCATGTTCTCTCCCTTGTCGATCCCGCGGCGCGCGACTTCATCAGCTGTGCCGTGTTTCAAAATGTTTCACGCGGGCGTCATACCCGGTGGATACGTTCACTGCGGCAATTTGAAGCCGCAGGTGGGGCTTCTTCTCATTTTCGTAGATCGGGTCTGGCGCAGGACAATTCAACGTTGCTGCCTGCGGCGAGCCTTGTTCTGTCCAAAGCTGTTCTGGGGAGCGACGATGACGAGACTTCGCGAAGGGAAGTTGGAAGACGTCTACGGCAGGCTGCGCAAGATGAGTTTTCTCGTGCTTGCAGCCTGCTTTGTGATTTGTTCGATCGTCAGCGCGCATGCTGACGATGACGACCGGGGCAGGGGAGGCGAGAGCCGGGCCTATGCCATCGGGCTGTGGGGCGATTTGCCATATTCCGACCTCCAGGCGCAGGTCGGCGTGCCGAATCTGATCGCCGACATGAACGACCAGAAGCTGGCCTTCACGGTGCATGATGGCGACCTGAAAGCCGGCAGCGGCACGCCGGGATCCGTGACTCCCACGACGTGCAGTGACGCTCTGTATCAGCAGGGGCTCGGATATTTCAATGCCTTGAAATCCGCTGCGATGGTGACCCCCGGCGACAATGACTGGACCGACTGCGACCGGCCGGCGAACGGCTCGTTCAACTCGCGCGACAGGCTCGACCACGAGCGGAGGGTTTTCTTCAGCACTGACTATTCCCTTGGCCAGCGGCCGATCAAGCAGCAGGTGCAGCATGACAAACTGTGCCTCGATCACAACAACCAGCTGACCGGGTGCGTCGAAAACCGCCGCTGGATCATGAAGGGCGTCGTCTACGCCACGCTCAACATTCAGGGATCGTGCAACAATCGTTGCGATACGTTGCCGGACGACGCCGAATGGGCCGCGCGCAACAACGCCAACATCCTCTGGATGCAGCAGACCTTCGAGATGGCGAGAACATATCGCGCCGCGGCCATCATGTTCATCTCGCAGGCGGACCCGGGCTGGGATCAGTCGGACGGAACCCGCGCGCCGTTGCGTGACCCGAAGACGCTTGCGCAAACGGACGCCAATCCGGATGGTTTCCAGGCTTTCCTGGTTGCGCTGCGCGATGAGGTGGTCGCCTTCGGCAAGCCCGTCGCCTACGTTCATGGCGACTCCCATTACTTCCGTATCGACCGGCCATTTCTCGATGCCAAGGGCCGGCGGCTCGAGAACTTCGTCCGCGTCGAGACCTTCGGCGACAATCAGGCGAACGGCAACAACGACGTGCATTGGCTGAAGGTCTTCGTGGACGACCGCAGCCGCGAGGTGTTCGCGTTCCAGCCGCAGATCGTACCCGCCAATCGGACCGCTGTGCTGGCGCCGCCGAAGCGTGGCGATGATTAGCGGGCCGTGCCGCCTCCGATGCTGACCTCGGTTGAGGTCAGCCTGGGGTCGGTCAGATCGGGCGCCGGCGGATCGCGCCGGCGCCTAGCTGGCGTAACCCCGTTCCAGCGATTGACGCTGCCGGTGCCGGTCCAACGCCAGATTGACGAGGCGCGTCAGCAGCTCGCCATACGGTACGCCCGAGGCTTCCATCATCTTCGGATACATGCTGATCGACGTGAAGCCGGGCAGGGTGTTGATCTCGTTGAAGCAGAACTCGCCGGTTTTCCGATCGAGGAAGAAGTCGACGCGGGCGAAGCCGCTGCATTCGAGCGCCGCGAACACCCGGGTGGCGAGTGACCGGACGCGCTCCATCTGTGCCGCGTCGAGCCTGGCCGGAAGGTCGACCCGAGCGCCATCGGGATCGAGATATTTTGCCTCGTACGAATAGAACTCGTGATGGGCGTTGGGGTTCAGCTCGCTGGCGAGACTGGCGAACAGCGTCTCGTCCTCGAGCACCGCGACCTCGATCTCGCGCGCGTCGATGCCCTGTTCGACCAGCACCTTGACGTCATAGCGAAACGCATCGTCGAGCGCCGCTTCGAGCGCATCCTGCGTCTTGACCTTGTGGATGCCGACGCTGGAGCCCATGTTGCACGGCTTGACGAAGACCGGGAGGTTCAGGCCCTCGACCGCCTTCGCAAGCGATGAGATGCGGTCCTGGACGAAGGCCTTGCGGGTGAGCACGCGATAGGGCGCGACCGGAATGCCGGCGAATTCAGCGAGCCGCTTGGCGACATCCTTGTCCATGCTGACGGCGGAGGCGAGAACGCCCGATCCCACATAGGCGACGTCGGCCAATTCCAGCAGGCCCTGCACGGTGCCGTCCTCGCAAAGCGGCCCGTGGATGACGGGAAAGACGACGTCGATCTCGATCGGGACGGCCGCGCCTTGCGTGATCGGCACAAGGACGCCGCGTCCGTCGGGTCCCCTCGCGAGCCGCATCTCCGGCGCATCGGGCAGGATCGGCAACGCCGCAGCGTGCGCCTGATCGAGTGAACGAAGATCGTTCCATTGCCACCGGCCCGTCTTGTCGATGGAGACCGGGATCACCTCGAAGCGGGTGCGGTCGAGATGCCTGAATACCGAAGCGGCCGATTTCAGCGAGACCTCATGCTCACCGGACCTGCCGCCATAGAGAACAACGACGCGAATTTTGTCTGCCATGGCTCAATTATCACGCGCTCGATCCGGAAGTCACCCTTTGTTGCCCGATTCAAGCATCGACGGAGCGATGGAAACAATTCGGCGCCGGCGAGGCACGCCGGCGCCGTGTCGCAATTAAAGGCTTGTGCCGTTCAGCCTGGCCCCGCGCCTTGCGTCGCCGTAAACACGGCGTAGAGCGACTGGCTCGCGGCCATGAACAGGCGGTTGCGCTTGGGGCCGCCGAAGCAGATGTTGCCGCACACCTCCGGCAGGCGGATGCGGCCGAGCAGCTTGCCCTCCGGCGACCACACCGTCACGCCGCTATAGCCGACGGCGCGCCCGGCATTGCTGGAGGCCCAGACATTGCCGTTGACGTCGCAGCGCACGCCGTCCGGGCCGCACTTCACGCCGTCGATCGTGCAGTCGGAGAAGCGCTTCTGGTTGGAGAGCTTGTTGTCCGCCCCGACGTCGAACACGAAAATCTCGCCCTTGCCGCCGGGGCCGCTGTCGCCCGGTCCCTTGCCGGTCGAGACGACGTAGAGCTTCTTGAAATCGGGTGAGAAGCACAGGCCGTTCGGATCCGGCACCTGCTCCTCGGTGACGACGAGGTCGACGCGGCCTGAGGGATCGATGCGGTAGCAGTTGGTCGGCAGCTCGCGCTTGCCCGGTGTGAAGCCGGCCGGCTGTCCGATCCGCGGATTGAGCTTGCCGCCCGAATTGCTCGGGCCGCCGGCGACGTCGGGCTCGCCTTCGTACAACTGGCCGCCATAGGGCGGATCGGTGAACCAGTAGCTGCCGTCGGGATGCGCAACGACATCGTTCGGCGAGTTCAGCTTCTTGCCGTTGTAGTTGTCGCAGAGCACGGTAGCGGTGCCGTCGTGCTCGTAGCGCGTCACGCGTCGTGTCAGGTGCTCGCAGGAGAGCTGGCGGCCCTGGAAGTCGAATGAATTGCCGTTGGAGTTGTTGGACGGAGAGCGGAACACGCTGATGCGGCCGTCGTCCTCGCTCCAGCGCATCTGCCGGTTGTTGGGAATGTCGCTCCACAACAGATAGCGGCCTTGCGCGCTCCAGGCCGGACCTTCGGCCCATAGCACGCCGGTGTAGAGGCGCTTGATCGCTGTGTTGGGCTGCGCGAGATCGTCGAAGGACGGATCGACCGCGATGATGTCGGGGTCCCAGAAATAGGTTGTCGGCGCGCCGTTGGGGCCGAAATCGCGGGGCGGGGTCGTGATCGTCGTCGGCGGTGCGGCAGGCCCGGTCTGGGCCAGCGCGGGGCCGGCCATTGTGGCCGCGGCGCCGAGCGCCAGTCCCCGGACAAGTGTTCGTCGTGAAAGCGCAGCATTCTGGTCACGCGGCTCGTGGTCACGAGCCTCCTGGCGTGTCATCGCGTCCTCCCGGTCATGTTCGGCTGGCCGGTTGATCCGGCCGAGCGCGGCGAAGGTTAGTCTGGTCCGCGTCAGGTTGCGAGAGGCAGGTTCGCAGCCTCCGCGCGATGCCGCGAGATCGCCGCAACATCGCCGCATTGCGGGGCTGTGCGAGGTGAAAGTCGACAATTCGCCTCGCCCGCGAGCTGTTAACCGGGACCGGTTTTGAGACCTGTCAAGCCTTGACCTCGCGCGCGATGCTGGCAGAACGGTGTGCGGGGCAAATACCGGAGTTCTCTGTGTTAGCCGTTGTTGCACTGGTCATTGCGCTCGCCGTCGCATTCGCCGCCGGCTATTTCACCCGCGATCTCGCCTCCCGCAAACGTCGGGCGGAGGCGCGGCGCTGGCGGGAATACAGCGAGCCGGGCTGGCTGCGCGCCACGACGCCCGCCAACACCAACGAAGTTGCGAATTCCAACGCGGTTGCGAAGGTGGCCACCGGCGAACTCGGCCAGATGCTGGATCGCTGGGAGAGCAGGGCCCGTGCCCGCCGCGCGGGATAGCTTGACGTTGCTCCGTCGTTCGGATGGAGCGAGGCGCAATCTACTCGCCGTCAGCCAGAAGTGCGCGTCACGCGACGCGATGCCGATCAGGTCAGTCTTCCTGACCATCTTTTGGCGTTGCAGTTGCGGCCATTTCTCGTCTAGAAACAGGCGCATCGGGCCTCCCGGCAACCAACCGTCAACGGTTTTGACCGAGGATTTGAGGGCTCAAAAGGGTCTGGCAATGCTGATTCGCGGCCAAATCGATGGGATTTCGGGGGAGGTGGCTCTGGCCGCCGCCACGATCCCGGCCGCGCTGCTGCCCACCCTCCTTCTTGGCGGCCTTCTTCTTACTTGCCCCTGAGGGCCGGCTGGGCGCCACGCGCCTGGGCGCTCAGGGGTTGGTCGAGATCACCGGACACCTCAAGCGCCCAGCACTGAACGGCGCAAAAGCTCAAAAGGAAATCTAGTAATGGCCCCCGTGAACAAGTCCGACAAGGACCGCGTCATCATTTTCGACACCACGCTGCGCGACGGCGAGCAGTGCCCCGGCGCCACCATGACCTTCGAGGAGAAGCTCGAGGTCGCCGAGCTCTTGGATGATATGGGCGTCGACGTCATCGAGGCCGGCTTCCCGATCACCTCCGAGGGCGACTTCCAGGCGGTCAGCGAGATCGCCCGCCGCTCCAAGAACGCCGTCATCGCCGGCCTGTCCCGCGCCCATCCCGCCGACATCGACCGCTGCGCCGAGGCTGTGAAATTCGCAAAGCGCGGCCGCGTCCACACCGTGATCGCGACCTCGCCGCTGCACATGCGGGTGAAGCTGAACAAGACCCCGGAGCAGGTGATGGAGACCTCGGTCGCGATGGTCGCGCGTGCCCGCAACCAGATCGACGATGTCGAATGGTCGGCCGAGGACGGCACCCGCAGCGAGATGGACTATCTGTGCCGCATCGTCGAGGCCGTCATCAAGGCCGGCGCGACCACGGTGAACATCCCCGACACCGTCGGCTACACGGTGCCGGAGGAATACACCCACTTCATGAAGACGCTGATCGAGCGCGTGCCGAACTCGGACAAGGCAGTGTTCTCGGTCCATTGCCATAACGATCTCGGCATGGCCGTTGCCAATTCGCTGGCCGGGGTCGTCGGCGGTGCGCGCCAGGTCGAGTGCACCATCAACGGCATCGGCGAGCGCGCCGGCAACGCCGCGCTCGAAGAGATCGTGATGGCGATCAACGTGCGCAACGACAAATTCCCCTACTGGAACAAGATCGACACCACGCAGCTCACCCGCGCCTCGAAGGTGGTGTCGGCGGCGACCTCGTTTCCGGTGCAGTACAACAAGGCCATCGTCGGCCGGAACGCCTTCGCGCATGAGAGCGGCATCCACCAGGACGGCGTGCTGAAGGACGCCTCCACCTACGAGATCATGCGGCCGGAAATGGTCGGCCTGAAGCAGTCCTCGCTGGTGCTCGGCAAGCACTCCGGCCGCCATGCCTTCGTGCACAAACTGGAGGAGATGGGCTACAAGCTCGGTCCGAACCAGCTGGAAGATGCGTTCACGCGGATGAAGGCGCTCGCCGACCGCAAGAAGGACATCTACGACGAGGACATCGAGGCGCTGGTCGACGAGGAGATGGCGGCCTCCCACGACCGCATCAAGCTGACCTCGCTGACCGTGATCGCCGGCACCCATGGCCCGCAGCGCGCGACCATGAAGCTCGACGTCGACGGCCAGATCAAGATCGAGGAGGCCGAGGGCAATGGTCCGGTGGACGCGGTGTTCAACTGCATCAAGCGCCTCGTTCCGCACGAAGCCAAGCTCGAGCTGTACCAGGTCCACGCGGTGACCGAAGGCACCGACGCCCAGGCGGAAGTCTCGGTGCGTTTGTCGCATGACGGCCGCTCGATGACGGCGCGCGCGGCCGATCCCGATACGCTGGTGGCCTCGGCCAAGGCCTATCTCGGCGCGCTCAACAAGATCGTCATGAAGCGCCAGCGCGATACGGTGACGACGGCGGCGGCGAGCTGACAAGCGAAGCTTGTCATTCCGGGGCGCCTCGAAGAGGCGAACCCGGAATCTCGAGATTCCGGGTCTGGTCCTTCGGACCATCCCGGAATGACGCCGGTTGTGGTGGCGAATAGCTGCCCTGCTAAGGGCCAATAGCGGCTCGGTCTCCCAGCCGCTATTGATGCTCGCGGCTATTGGATAAGGCGCCCCGCGTTGGGCAGCCCAAGAGAATGACAACAGGGAGAGATCATGCGCACCTTCGCGATCGCGGCGTCCGTCGCGGCACTGGCACTTGGCTTGGCCATGCCGGCATCGGCCCAATCGCCGATCATCATCAAGTTCAGCCACGTCGTCGCCACCGATACGCCGAAGGGCAAGGCGTCGGAGAAGTTCAAGGAGCTCGCCGAGAAGTACACCGGCGGCAAGGTCAAGGTCGAGGTCTACCCGAACTCGACGCTCTACAAGGACAAGGAAGAGCTCGAGGCGCTTCAGCTCGGCAGCGTGCAGATGCTGGCGCCGTCCAACTCCAAGTTCGGCCCGCTCGGCATCCGCGAGTTCGAGGTGTTCGATCTGCCCTACATCCTTCCCGACCTGAAGACGCTGCGGAAGGTGACGGAAGGCCCGCTCGGCGCGCGGCTGCTCAAGCTCCTGGACGCCAAGGGCATCACTGGCCTTGCCTATTGGGACAACGGCTTCAAGCAGATGAGCGCCAACAAGAAGCTGATCGCGCCGGCCGATTACCAGGGCGTCAAATTCCGCATCCAGTCCTCGCGCGTGCTGCAGGCCCAGTTCAAGGCGCTCGGTTCGCTGCCGCAGGTGATGGCGTTCTCGGAAGTCTACCAGGCGCTCCAGACCGGCGTGGTCGATGGCCAGGAGAACACCTGGTCGAACATCTATACCCAGAAGATGCACGAGGTGCAGAAGTACATCACCGAGACCAATCACGGCTACATCGGCTACGTCGTGATCGTGAACAAGAAGTTCTGGGACGACCTGCCGGCCGACATTCGCGACCAGCTGTCGAAGGCGATGAAGGAAGCCACCGACTTCAACAACGCGCAGTCGCAGAAGGAGAACGACGATGCGCTCGCCGAGATCAAGAAGGGCGGCAAGAGCGAGATCATCAAGCTCACGCCGGAGCAGGACGAGGCGATGCGCAAGGCGATGGAGCCGGTCTACAAGGATGCCGCGAGCCGCGTCGGCCAGCCGCTGATCGACGAATTCCTGAAGGAATCGAAGAGCACGACGAACTGATCCGGACGATGCATGAATGAAGGGGCTTCCGTGCCAGGCGCGGAAGCCCATTTTTTGTTGCGAATGATTTCCGGTTGCGGCTGGAGGTAAAAATCAGGCGTTACATCTTCGTAAGGACGCCCTCCCTGTCCAAGTTGTAATTTGCGTGTCAGATGCCCCGGGCCCATCCTCAGCGCATCCTTCCAGAGGAGGTTCGCATGAGGAAATTCACCATCGCAGCCATCGCCGTGCTCAGTATCGCCGGCTCGGGCGCGGTCTATGCCCAATTTCATCGCCCGTGGATGGAGCATTTCCGCCACGTCCGGATGAACCCGGAAGACCGCGCCGCCTTCGTCGACGCGCGGATCGCCGCCGTCCATGCCGGGCTGAAGCTCAACGCCGACCAGGAGAAGCTGTGGCCGCCGGTCGAGGCCGCCGTGCGCGAATTCGCCAAGCTGCGCATCGACCGCGCCAATGCGCGCATGAGTGCCGCCCCCGGCGCCGCCGACAAGCCGGAGGATCCGGTCGCCGGCCTGCGCCAGCGCGCCGAGGACATGGCGGCTTCCTCCGCGGCCCTGAAGAAGATCGCCGATGCCGCCGATCCCCTCTACAAGACCCTGGACGAGGGCCAGAAGCGGCGCCTCGCCGTGCTGACCCGTCACCGCGGCCCGTTCGGCGGCGGCGAGGACGGCCCGCCCCGCCACTTCATGGAACGCGGCATGGACCGCATGATGGAGCGCGGCATGGACCACTTCCATGGCGACCGTTTCGACCGTGACGGCGGCCCGGACCGGGATCGCGAGGGCCGGCTCTGAGCCAACCTGGACTTTCCAGGGATTAACCTTGGCGAAGCCGCTGGAATCCAGCGGCTTTTCGCTTTTTTGGGCCTGTGGAAGAACCTTGGAAAACATGCGCCACATCGCTTGCCAGACCCGGATCGCTTTGCTAAACGACCGGCCTCGCAAGGCATTCACCGCCTTTCGGGCGCATAGCTCAGTTGGTAGAGCAGCTGACTCTTAATCAGCGGGTCCCAGGTTCGAGCCCTGGTGCGCCCACCATTTAAAAATCCTTCCTCATCAATACGTTACAAGCGGCAATGCCGAGCAAATGGGTCTCGTGCGACGTTTTTTTGGTCGCACGTCGCACGCCATGCGCCAGTTGCCGATGCTCTGAATGTTCTCGGCCCGGAATCTGGCGCGCGAGAACCGTCGATGGCAGGAAGGATCGTAGGGGTATCGTGGCTTCCGCGCGAAACCAAAGGTCCGTGACGATCCGGACACGCCGTGGACGATCGATCTGTTGCCGGCAAGCAGTGGCGCGAAAGGGTGGACCATCCACCGCGCTTAGTTTTCCAGATCGATGCTTACGCGGCCGCTGTGGAGAGAGTCCCAGTTCGCGTCCAACCGTTCCCCAAGGAGGAGACGAGCCCAGTGCCGGTTATCCACGTCGATCTGCCGGAAGCTGCGACATTAGCGCGATCCACTGGTGAGATCGCGATTTCGCAATCTCCCGCGGCGGATCGCCCAGCGTTCATGGCTATGGCGCATCACGCGATCGAGCGCTGCCGGTGAACCCAAGGTCTTCTCGGGGACGCAGGCGATGACGGCATTGCGATCCTCGACGAATTGCTCATCGACGATCCATGTCCGCAATTCTTCACCGGCGAGTCTGGCTGCGATCCGGTCGGGTGTAGGATCAATGTCGTGCGCGACCGTTACGTTCATCACGATCCGGCCGCCCGGTGCCAGACGGGCGCGGATGGCGTCGCAGGTCTCCGCGTCAAACTCCTCCGCGTATCGGAATCCCGGTCCACCGACGTCGATCGCAATGCCGTCGTAATATGCGCGGTCATCGAATACGAATTTTCGAAAGTCGGAAACGATGCAGGGCAGATCGTCCGGTAGATCGAAATACCTGTGCGCGAGCACGAAACTGATCGGGTTGATGTCGACGATGGTCAATCTCTTGCCGAGACGCCACAGCCGTGTCGCGAGATTTCCGCCGCCACAACCCAGGACGAGGATCTGTTCGGACCGAGACAGAAGTTCGTCCATGAGCTTCACATAGGTGAAGACACTTTCTCCGTCGGGCGTGGCCTGACTTTGCCTTACGCCCTCCTCGAAGTACACGCGTGTTCCATCCCATGAACACTCGACGATGTCGATCTGTCCGTTCGTTCCTTGATAACGCCCCAGCAGTTTCACGGCAGGCAAAGACCTTAAGATACGGGCATTAGAACGCATGCATTAAACATCTCTTATCATGTAATTTGCTAAGAACCAACCACTTCGGGTGCCGTTGATAGTATTTCCCGTATTCTTCGATAGAAAAATTCGACACAGGTTTCTGGCCGCAATCCGGTGCAAGCCAGCGAGAACTGGCGGTGATATATTTTGTATCTAGATTGATGCTTGAAGCGGTAATTTGGATGGTGTAAATATATTCGATGAGAAATTTGCCGAAGGCCGCCATTTCATGATCACGGCCAATCAACTCAGGGCCGCTCGCGCGCTCCTGAATATAGACCAGCGGCAGACGGCCGAACTCGCCGGTCTCTCAGTCCCCACCATTCAGCGCATGGAAGCAAGTGACGGAGTTATCCGTGGGAATGTCGATTCTCTGATGAAATTGGTTTCTGCCCTGGAGAATGCCGGGATCGAATTGATCAATCCGGGGGTTACGAGTTCGGCCGGTGGTCGAGGCGTCCGTCTCAGGGAGCACGTCGCGAAGCCGAAAATGAAGAACATGAAGCAGTCCAAGCCCTCTACGCCGCGGAGTTTGGAACGGGTGCGATGACCCCTCGAGCCATTCGAATGACGGGTTTCTCGATCGAGGATGATGAAAACGCTGAAGACAAGCGTACTTGCAAGCGGTTTCTCACGCCTTGAGGCGCCTAGTGGCACTGCACATTGATTATGACCGGTTGGTCTTGGGGGCAGAGTAGCTCTGGCAGCAACTTTGGATCAACGAGGATCTCGATGCTGCGAGAGGTCCTTGGCGGCCTTCTGATGAGGCAAGCGCGCTGACGCGGAAATATTCCTGCATGTCGGTTTCGGCCGGGGGCCTGCGATGCAGCCGGGTATAGAGGGATAAAGGCCAGATCCTGCCCCTGCTTGGGCGGGAAGGTTTTTGCCGCAGGACTCACGCCGGCCATGCGATTCAGTTGTTCGTGTGTGCCTCGAACGAGGAGGCACGCCACGAATGTACGCTATCGGGTCGAACTCAGGCGAATCGAGCGTACCGAACTCAGGGTGCTGCTCAGCGGCGGCAAGCATGCGTCGCGCAAGCTCAAGCACGCACGGATTTTGCTGGCCGCCGATGGCGGAGCCAGCGATGAGGCTGACGGCGTTGGATCGCGACTAGACGCGGTGGAAACATCATCGTGCGAAAAGGATCGGCGTCATCGCAAGGACTATCCCGGTCTGAACGCACCCTGCGATCACGCCGGCTTGGAATAGCCGAAGGCGCCGCCACAGCCTCAAATGGAATTGGTGTTTTTGGCCGCCTGATCGAGTAGGGCGAGAAGTCCTTGCAAGATCGTGATGGGCGGCGGAGGACAGCCGGGAATATGTAGATCGACGGGAACCACCTGCGAGACCCCTCCTACCACCGCATAGCTGCCGGCAAAGCAGCCGCCATCCCGGGCGCAATCTCCGACGGCGACGACCCATTTCGGATCGGGGGTCGCATGATAGGTGCGCTCCAACGCGTCGCGCATGTTCTTCGTCACCGGTCCGGTCACCATCAACACATCGGCGTGACGCGGCGACGCAACGAACCGGAGACCGAAGCGCTCGACGTCGTAATAGGCATTGTTCAACGCGTGGATTTCAAGTTCGCATCCGTTGCAAGATCCTGCATCGACCTCGCGTATCGAGAGGCTTCGGCCGAGGCGCCGTCGTGCCGCGCGACCGACGGCAGTTGCGAGCTCGGTCACCGCGGCATCGTCCGGTGACGGTGCTTGCTCGGTGAACGGCCGGCGAAACAGGCTCTCAAAAAGCAGCTTGCGCATCTGGTGCCGTTCCTCAGAGATCGTGGCCCGAATAGGAGCAATTGAAGGATTTGTTGCAGAGCGGGAAGTCGGCGATGATGTTGCCCTCGATCGCGGCCTCTAGAAGCGGCCACTGAAACCACGACGGGTCGCGCAGATGGCATCGTTCGACCTTGCCATCCCGCAAGCGGAGCCAAACCAGAACGTCGCCGCGAAATCCCTCGACGATCGCCATGCCTTCCCGCGCCTCCCGCCGATGCCCCGCATGCGTTCCCAGCGGGCCATCGGGAAGCCGGTCCACTATCTGGTCGATCAGCAAAAGACTCTGTTCAACTTCGCGCACGCGGATCCAGACGCGAGCATTGACATCACCCTCGTTCAGGACCGGTACATCGAAGCGCAGTGCGTCATACGGCGCATACCCAAGTGTCCTGCGTGCGTCGAATGAGCGGCCGGACGCGCGGCCTACGTAGCCTCCAACGGCATACTGCCTAGCCAGAGCGGCCTTGAGTACGCCCGTATCGACAGTACGATCCTGTAGCGATGCCGTATTGTCGTAGAGCTCGACCAAAGCAGGAAAGCGCAACCGGATGGTATGCAGCGTCGTCCGGATGATTTCTCTCCCTTCCTCAGTGAGGTCGCGGGTCACGCCACCGGGTACGATGATATCACGCATCAATCGATGGCCGAAGGCGGTATCGGACGCGCGCAGGATGCTCTCTCGCAACACGCCGCAAAGGGCGTGCATCAGCGTAAAGGAGGCGTCGTTGCAGATTGCGCCGATGTCGCCGAGATGGTTGGCGAGCCGTTCGAGCTCTGCGAGCAAGGCACGCAGCCAAGCCGCGCGATCGGGCACGACAAGCTGTAAGGCCGCTTCGGCCGCTCGCGAAAACGCAAACGCGTAGGCGACTGTGCTGTCGCCTGACACGCGTCCGGCGAGCTGGACAGCCCGTTCAAGATTGGCTCCAGTCATGAGCCCCTCGATACCCTTGTGGGTATATCCCAGCCGTTGCTCCAGCCGGGCCACAGTCTCACCGCTGGCCGTAAACCGAAAATGCCCTGGTTCGATAATTCCCGCGTGCACCGGACCGACCGCGACCTGATGCAGACCGTCGGCCTCCACCGGCAGGAAATGATAGGGGGATGCCTTCGACAACGCGTTGATGCGGCTTCCCAAGGGGAAGCGAACGGCCCAACAGTCGTGATCGAGCCACGGGCGAGTGTCGGGCAACCCTTCCGCTGACAAACCAAACAGATCGTTGATGGCGCGCTCCAGTCGAAGCGCCGGCGGGTGGTGTTTTCCGACCGAAGGATAAGTGCGGTCGGGGCAATCCAGGCTGACGGTGGCGACTTCTGCCGTATGTCCATCCATAATCGCCATGTGCACCGTTGAGGGTTCTCCCCAAAGGCCAAGCAGGCTCCAGCGTCCATGTGCCAGCTCGCTTGCCGCAAATGTCCAAACGGAAGCATCGACTGTAGCTCGCGGCCACGGGCTGTGTTGTTGGACCGGGCGGCCCTCCAGCATGAGATCGATCAGCGATGGCATATCCTGTTGATCTCCAAACTATCCAAGAAGGCGTGCCACGTGTTGGAACCATGTGACGAGCGGCGCCGGAAGATAGAGTCCCGCAATCAGAACCAGCGAGAGATGGGCAAACATCGGCACGTAGGAAGCCTCGGCTGACTTGGTGCTGCCTCGAGGTTCGCCAAATGCGACGCTCGTCAGGCGCAACGTCAAAGCGCCAAACGCCAACAACAGCCCGAACACCAGCACGATCGCGAGCAGCGGCTGGCGTGCGAAGGTCGAGCTTACGACCAGGAATTCGCTCATGAAGATGCCGAGCGGCGGCAAGCCGGCGATCGCGACGACGCCCATTACCAGACCCCAGCCGAGCGCCGGATGGGTCGCGGTCAAGCCCCGGATCCGGGAGATTCGTTGGGTGCCCTTGATCTGCGATATATGCCCGACGGCGTAGAAGATCGCGGACTTGGTCAGGCTGTGCATCACCATGTGCAACAGCCCTGCGAAATTGGCGAGCGGGCCGCCCATGCCGAACGCGAACACGATGATGCCCATGTGCTCGATCGAGGAATAGGCGAACAGCCGTTTGATGTCGCGTCGGCGGTAGAGCATGAAAGCGGCGAAGAGGAGCGAAATCAGGCCCATCGTCACCATCAGGGGGCCGGGAGCGATTGCCGCCGGATTGGCGGCGAGCAATATCTTGAAGCGCAATAGCGCGTAGAGCGCGACATTCAGCAGCAGCCCCGACAGTACCGCCGATATGGGCGTCGGACCTTCGGCGTGGGCGTCGGGCAGCCATGCGTGCAGCGGCGCCAGACCGACCTTGGTGCCGTAGCCGAGCAGCAGGAATATGAAAGCGACGTTGAGAAGCGCAGGATCGAAATTCGCGGCATGTTGGATCAGAAGTGTCCAGACCATGCCGTCCTGCCCCTCGCCCATGACTGGACGCGCCGCCATATAGACCAGGATGGTACCAAACAGGGCGAATGCGATGCCGACACTCCCCAGAATGAAATATTTCCATGCCGCTTCCAGAGCGGCGTGGGTACGATATATGCCGACCATCAGTACCGTGGTGAGCGTCGCAATTTCCACCGCGACCCACATCAGCCCGATATTGTTCGACACGAAAGCTAGGTTCATGCCGAACATCATGGTCTGATACATGGCGTGGTAGAAACGCAGATAAACCGGTGTCAACCGCCCAGTCTCCAGTTCATGCGCGATGTAGCTGGCGCTGAAGATGCTGGTCGTGAATCCCACGAAGGTGTTGAGCACGATGAAGACGATGTTGAGATCGTCGACGAGCACGTACGGCCCCGGCGGCGGACGTTCGATGACGAACAACGAGAGGGCCGAAAGAAATGTCGCCAGGCTCGCCACGACGTTCAACCGGGCCGTCAGCCGGTAACCCGGCAGAACGGCGAGCAGCGCTGCCGAGCCGATCGGAATTACCAGGATGGCTGCGACCGAATCGAAGGAAGCTATGTTCATCGCCGTTCGCCCCGGTAGTCATCGAGCGCGGAGACGTCGACGGAATCGAAACGTTCGCGGATCCGGAACAGGAAGATGCCGATGACGATGAATGCGATCAGGATCGAGAAGGCGACGCTGATCTCAACCACCAGCGGCATGCCCTTGGCGCCGGTTGCCGCCAGCACCAGCCCATTCTCGAGCGACATGAATCCGACGACCTGGCTGACGGCGTTGCGACGGGTTACCATGACCAGAAGTCCGAGCAGCACGACCGACAAGGCAAAAGCGAGATCCTCGCGCGCCAATGGATCGGCCTCCGCGGTCACCCGCAGCATCAGCACCATTGAGAGGGCAACCAGTGCCATCCCGGCCAGCATGGTGGGGCCGATCCCCACGGCGGACTCGATGTCACGATGTATCCCAAGCTGCTTGACGATGCGATGCAGCGCCACCGGAATGACGATCGCCTTGAAGACGAGAGCGATTGCAGCCGTGATGTAAAGATGAGGCGCGTCCTGGACAAAGGCCTGCCAAGCGACGGACAGCGCGAGCACCAGGGCATGAAGCGCAAAAACGTTGAGCAGCGAATAGAGCCTGTCCTGGTACAGCATCATGAAGCTGATCAGGACGAGCCCGCCGGCCAGCGTGTGCGAGACGTCGAAGGAGAGGCTGTGCATCTGCATCAGAAGCTCTTTGACACGAACAGGAGGAGGGTGCCGAGCAGACCCAGCATGAGGGCCGCACCGAGAAATTGCGGAACACGAAAGACCCGCATTTTCGCCGTGGCGGTCTCGAACAGCGCGAGGAAAAAGCCGGCAACCGCGAGCTTGACGAGGTAGGCGACGGCGCCGATGGCATAGGAAAACGGCCCGGTACCGAAGACTGCTATCTTCCAGGGAAGGAACACGCACGCGATCAGCGAGACATAGAGCAACAGTTTGAGGAAGGCGCCGAATTCGATCATTGCGAGATGGCGACCGGAATATTCGAGAACCATCGCTTCGTGCACCATGGTGAGCTCCAGGTGCGTTGCGGGATTGTCCACCGGTATTCGCGCGTTCTCCGCGAGCGCCACCATGATGAGCGCGATCATCGCCATTCCCAGCGATACCCGTAAGCCGACATAGGACGAGGCCATGAAATTTGCGACCGTCGAAAGTTGGGTCGAGCCGGCAATCAGCGCCGTGCAAAATACAAATAGCAGCATCGCCGGCTCCGCAAGCGCCGCTATCATGACTTCGCGGCTGGAGCCGATGCCGCCAAAACTGGTGCCGACGTCCATCCCGGCGAGCGCAAGGAAGAAGCGTGCACTTCCCAGCAGCGCCACGATGGCAATCAAGTCCGCCGTCCAGTTGAAGAGGAGGCCGGTAGCGAACGTCGGCACCAGGGCGGCGGCAACCCAGATCGCGGCGAAGGTTACATAGGGTGTCACGCGGAACAGCCAGGAGGCGTTGTCCGCCAGCACCACTTCCTTGCGGAGCAATCGCAGGAGATCAAGATACGGTTGAAAGACCGACGCTCCCTGGCGACGCACCAGGCGGGCCTTCATCTTGCGCACAAAGCCGGTCAGCAGCGGCGCCAGCAGCAGCACCAGAAGCATCTGCATGCCTTGCACAAGAATGTCCGACATCACGACCATATCGCGAGAACCAGAAGGAGTGTGACGAGGGTCGCAAAGACCAGGCTGAGATAGCGCCGGATGGTCAGGAACTGTAGGCGATTGAGTTTATCGGCAGAGAAGCCAACGGCGCCTGCTATCGGCTCATACATTCGCTCCCAGATCAGATCGTGCAATTCGATTCGCAGGCGCGCTGGCCTGATATCCCCGGGGGGCGGCATCTCGACATGATCGCGGGCGTGGAACACGAGCGTACCGAAAACGCGGCGGATAGGCTGAGCGAAGCTTCCGCTCGAATATTGGGCCGCGGGTGTCGGATCGGAAAAGCCACAGCCCCAGGCCGGCCCCCGCCTTAAGGCACGAGAGGCAAAGCGATGAATAAAGACGACGGCCGCTGAAGCGGATATCGCGATGAACACCATAACAAGCAGCCCGTTGTATGAACTGCGACTCTCCGCAATCGGCGCGATCGAAAGCCAGGGTTCGTTGGCCTGGATCGGCATGCGGCCGCCGAGGATCTGCAGCGTGATCGGCGAAAGCGCGTCGATCACCAGCCCCGGCAGAATTCCGGCCAGCAAGCAAAGTGCGGCGAGGATGAACATTGCCGAAAGCGAGTAGCGGTCGACTTCCTCTGCGGTTTCCGCCGCCACGCCGCGCGGACGCCCGAGAAAGGTCACGCCGTAGGCCTTCACGAAACACGCCGCTGCCAACGCAGCCGCCAAGGCCAATAGAGCTCCGACCGCAGGCACGGTGATCTTCAGCGCCCATTGCGGCAACTCCGGGCTCTGCAATACAGCCTGGAACATGAGCCATTCCGAGACGAAACCGTTGAAGGGCGGAAGCGCTGAGATCGAGACACAGCCGACGAGAACGGCGAAGCTTGTGTACGGCATGCGATGAATGAGGCCACCCAGCTTGTCCATGTCCCGTTCGCCGGTCGCGGTCAGCACGGCGCCGGCGCCGAAGAAAAGCAGACTCTTGAAGAAGGAGTGATTGAGAACGTGAAACAGAGCCGCCGCAAACGCGAGCGCGGCCTGTAGTTTCAGGCCGTTGGCCTGGAAGGCCAATGCAAGGCCGAGGCTTGCGAAGATGACGCCGACATTTTCGATCGTACTGTAGGCGAGCAGGCGCTTGAGGTCCTTTTCCATCATCGCATACAAGATCCCCATTACGGCAGTGAGGCCGCCAAGAGAAAGCACGATCACACTCGCCCACCAGCTCGGCTGTCCCAGGAGATCGAATACCACGCGAATGAAGCCGTAGATCGCGACCTTGGTCATGACGCCGCTCATCAGCGCCGAGACGTGGCTCGGCGCCGCGGGATGCGCGAGCGGCAGCCAGACGTGCAGCGGCACCAGGCCGGCCTTTGAACCGGCGCCGAGCAACATCAGGATCAACACCAACGTGGCCACGTAGGGCGTATGTTGAGCCGTGCGAATGGCGGCAAATTCGTAGTCTCCCGCCGGCCCCGCCAAGAGGCCGAAGGCTAGCAGCAGGGCGAGCGTGCCGAAGCTCGCCATGACGAGGTAGACGTAACCGGCTTTCGCGTTGCCCGGTTCACGATGGTGCGCCATGACGAGCGCCCAGGACGCGAGCGACATGAATTCCCAACAAAGCAGATAAGAAAACGCATCACCCGCCAGCACCACAAGATTCATTCCTGCCAGAAAGGCGGGGAAGAAGGGCAACACGCGCTGCGGCGCCTCCTCATGATGACCGTAGCCGAGACCATAGAGGCTTGCCGATGCCCCTCCGAGATTGACGACGACGAGAAAGAACGAAGCCAGTCCGTCGAGGCGGAAATGGGCGCCAAGCCACGGCAATCCGATTGGCAGAATCAGATCGGCGGCGTTCGCGGTATCGCCCAGCAACCAGTGAATGGATCCTATCAACGCAATCGCAGACGCGGCTAATGTCGCGCCGTAGATGATGGTCGTGGCGATCGTTGAGCGGCTCAGAACAATCGCCAGAACTGCCGATCCAAGCATTCCGGCAACACACAGCATTTGCAAAACGACAGCCGACATTACCTGCGCGCCTTCATTCCGCTTGATGCTTTGTTCTCTATCTGATTGCTCAAATAGATTTTTGCCGATCCGGAATTGACTTTCAGCCGCACCCCGCGCCCCTCGGCGCTACTGACAGCCCCTTCGTCGATCAACTCAATGCCGGCGGTGTCGAGAGCTGTAATCAGCTTCACCAGCGAATCGACATTGCCCCGAACCATGGCCTCACTCGCCTCCATGCGCTGGATCGTTGGCACTGAAAGCCCGGACAGTTCTGCGAGCCGTCGCTGATCGATGCCGAGGAGCACCCTGGCCGCCCGCAATTGAGCCGCTGTGATCATCGATCGCCCCACCACCCGATTCGAACGAACACCAAACGTCATCCTTCTATCGTAACTAGTCATGTTATAATGTCAATATATGATAGTTAAAACATCTAATCTAAACGAAATGTCATCGCGGGCTGTCGGCATCCAATCCTGATGCGTCGGGAGCCAATATGAGTTCGGCACCCGCGTGCGAGCTCATCGACCATACGTTTGAGGTTGTCGTCGCGGGCGGTGCCGGTTTGCGCGCCACTCAGGGCGCCGTCGGGGGCGGGCCTGACGACCGCCTGCATCACAAGGTGTTTGCGACCCGCAGCGATACTGTCGTCGAACGGCTCGGGCCCGCAATGGCCCGGACGATCGATGCAGGTCGCCGCGTATCGTCGCGATTGTTCCTGACCTCGACATTCGCGTTGCCGCGCCTCCACCACGCCGCCGGACCGATCGTATGGCCACCTCGACCTTCGTCGGGGGCGACGAACGAGGGCTTGGCTTGCCCATTGAACAACGTTAGATGTAAGCGATCGTGTTATCCGTGGTTAAGTTGTTGTCTCAATCTGTTGCGCGAGTCGCGGGACCAGGCAAATCCTGCATGGTTCCCGGTTGGGATTCAGGCTGTTCTGGCTGGGTGTGAAGTCTGGGTCATGACCATTGCGATTGCGAAAGCGCCTGACGAGACTGCAGACATAACGAGCGGCAATGATCCTGATCTTCCGGCGTCGCTGCTTTCCTTCATTCTGGTAGCCAAATTCCTTGGCGTCCCGGCCGACGCTGGTCAGATCGCTCACGACCATGGCTCGCCGGGCGAGCGATACCAGCTTGAGGACCTCGCCCGGATCGCCAGGCGGCTGAAGATCGTCGCCAAGGTGAAGCCTGCGGCCACTGAGGCGCTTCACAAGGTCCCATTGCCTGCGCTCGCCGAATTGGAGGGCGGCGAAGCCGTCGTTCTGCTCAAGATCGACCAGCAGCAGTCAATCCGGAAACCGCCGGTGTCTATCTAGCCTGCATGATGGCGCAGGTCGATGTGCTAAAGGATCACGGCCATCCGTATTCGGAGATCGCAAATGAATCAATCATCGAGGCGGTCGACTCGCTCAATCCCTATATGAGCCATAACGGCGTGTCATACATGGTCGACAATTGCTCGACCACGGCGCGGCTCGGCGCCCGCAAGTGGGCGTCGCGTTTTGATTATATTCTGAAGCAACAGGCCTTCCCCATAATCGGGGGGGCCTCGGTAGGCGACAACACTCCGTTCGACAAGTTTCTCGCCAGCGATATCCACGAGGTGCTTGCGGTCTGCGCCGAACTGCGCCCGTCGGTTGATATCTCCTTAGTGCCGCGGTGAGATGCTGGACCGGGCCTCGCGCATATGACGTTGCGCCGTGGGCGCGGCGTTGTGGTCGGCCGGAAGGTCGGCCAGCCGTTTTCCACCGACTCTGTCTCCCCTCATTGGCTCGACGGGAAAGAATCCTTATGCGGCAAGACCGAAGCGCTCTGAGCAAGCTCGGTCAACATCACTTTGACGGCGATCCCGCGGACGTTCTTCGCTAGAGGCGCCTACGTGCTGTTCGTCTCGCGACGGCCTAGACGTGGATCGCGTGGCCGAGTGCCTTGAAGGCCGCTTCCTGAATTGCTTCGCCCAGCGTGGGATGCGCGTGGATCGTGCCGGCGATGTCCTGCAGGACCGCGCCCATCTCGATCGCCAGGCCGAATGCGGCAGAAAGCTCCGAGACGCCCTGTCCAACCGCCTGGATACCGAGAACGCGTTGATTGTCGGCCCTGGCGACGACGCGCACAAAGCCGGGCTCGCTATGGCGCGTCATCGCGCGGCCATTGGCTGCAAAGGGAAATTGTCCAACCTTGATGTTGATGCCGGCCCGGCGAGCCTCGTCCGGTGACAAGCCCGCGGAGACGATCTCAGGATCGGTGAAGCAGATCGCCGGGATGCAGCGCTTGTCCCACGCGCGTGGCATGCCGGCTGCGATTTCCGCCACCATCTCGCCCTGCGCCATGGCGCGATGGGCCAGCATCGGCTCTCCCGTGACATCGCCGATCGCGTAGATGCCGCGCATCGAGGTCTCGCAATGCTGGCCGATACGGATGAAGCAACCATCCATGTCGAGGACGAGTTGCTCCAGCCCCAATACCTCGGTGACCGGCGTGCGCCCGACCGTGACGAGAATCTTGTCAGCCGTCAGGCTGCGCTCCTGGCCATCGGGCGTCTCGACGCGCAATCCGTCGCCCTGAGCGGTCAGGCCGAGCGCCCGGGCACCGGTCAGCACCTCGACGCCGAGCGCGGTCAAGCGTCTGGCGATCGGAGCCGTCAACTCGACGTCGTAGAGCGGCAGGATGTTGTTCTGGGCTTCCACCACGGCAACCTTGCTCCCCAGCTTGGCGAAGGCGGTCCCGAGCTCGAGCCCGATATAGCCGCCGCCGACGACAACGAGGGATTTTGGCACCTCCGCGAGCGAGAGTGCACCGGTCGAGGAGATGACCCTGCCGCCGAACGGCAGGGTCGGCAGCTCGACAGGAGCCGAGCCGGTCGCGATCACCACCGTCTCGGCCTTGATCGTCTTCGGGCCGGTCTCGGTCTCGACGACGATCGTCTTGCCGTCGCGGAAGCGTCCATGGCCCTGGACGATCTTGACCTTGGCCTTGCGGAGCAGCGCAGCGACGCCGTTGTTCAGCCGATGAACGATACCGTCCTTCCAGGCGATCGCCTGCTTGAAGTCGAGAGCAGGTTGCGCCGCCGTCAGGCCAAAGGGGGTCTTGCCATCAGCTGCCTCCGCCAGCTTCTCGAATTCCTCGGCAACATGAATCATCGCCTTCGAAGGAATGCAGCCGACGTTCAGGCAGCTTCCGCCGAGCTTGCCGCGTTCGACGAGAACGGTGTCGAGGCCGAGCTGGCCGGCGCGGATCGCGCACACATAGCCGCCGGGCCCGGCACCGACTACGAGGAGCTGACAGGTGATTTCGGTCATTGCTTGCTCTGCCTTAGGGGTCGACGAAGATCGTCGCCGGGTTCTCCAGCAGCTCCTTGAGCCTCTGCACGAAGACGGCGGCGTCCCATCCGTCGATGACGCGGTGATCGAAGCTGCAGGAGAGGTTCATCATCTTGCATGGCACGAACTGCGTGCCGTCCCAGACTGGACGTATCGCGATCTTGTTGACGCCGACGATGGCGACCTCGGGATGATTGATCACCGGCGTGGTCGCAAGGCCGCCGAGCGCGCCGAGCGAGGTGATGGTGATTGTCGAGCCGGTCAGCTCCTCGCGCGTCGCGGTGCCCTCGCGGGCGCGCTGCGCGAGACGGTTCAGCTCGATGCTGCAGTCCCGGAGGTCGCGCGCCTCCGCATGCTTCACCACGGGCACGACGAGGCCTGACGGAGTCTGGGTTGCGATGCCGATATGGATGCCGGCATGCTCGTGGACGATGCCGGCCTCGTCGTCATAGAGTGCGTTGAGCGCGGGCTGCTCGGTAAGCGCCTTGACCATCGCCCGCATCAGGAACGGCAGCAGCGTGAGCTTCGGGTGCTCCGGCGCGGGTTTCCTGTTCAGCGTCGCGCGCAGATCCTCCAGCGGCGAGACGTTGACCTCCTCGATGATGGTGATGTGCGGGATGCGAGACTTCGAGAGCGCCATCTTCTCGGCAATGCGGCGGCGCAAGCCCACCACCTTGACGTCGGTGACGGCGGTCTTCGGAGCCATGCCGCGACCATGGGCCGGCGCCGGCCCGCGCGACAGGAAGGCGTCGATGTCCTCGTGGGTGATGCGTCCGGCGGGGCCTGTACCGTGGACCTGGCGCAGGTCGATGCCGGCTTCCCGCGCCTTGAGGCGTATGGCGGGCGAGGCCAGCGGCTTCTCGCCCGGCGTCCGGCGGACCGCAGATGTGGTCGCCGGCCGGGCCTCGATGGCCGCGGGGCGGATGCGGGCAGGGGGCGTTGGCACAGCATCCGGGGTTTCGGCGTTCGTCGCGGCCGATGGTGTGGCGACGTCTTCCGTCGGTGCCTCGTCTGCCGGCTCCGAGGCATCATCGCCTGCGACCTTGAGCTTCACGAGCGTCGAGCCGATCGCCACCGCATCGCCAATCCGGGCGCCGATCCAGCTGACCTCGCCCGCGAGCGGCGAGGGAATCTCGACCGAGGCCTTGTCGGTCATCACGGTGGCGAGCAGGTCGTCCTCGCGAACAAGATCGCCCTCCTTGACGTGCCACTCGACGAGTTCTGCTTCGGCGATGCCTTCCCCGATATCCGGAAGCTTGACGCTGCGCTCACCCATCAGCGTGTCTCCATGAGGTCGCGCAGCGCTTGCCCGAGCCTGATAGGACCGGGGAAATAGTCCCATTCCTGGGCATGCGGGTAGGGCGTGTCCCAGCCGGTGACGCGCATCACCGGCGATTCGAGATGATAGAAGCAGTGCTCCTGCACCAGCGCCGTGAGCTCCGCGCCGAAGCCGGAGGTCAGGGTTGCTTCGTGCAGCACGATGCAGCGGCCGGTCCTGGCGACGGAAGCGATGATCGTCTCGAGATCGAGCGGAAGCAGAGTGCGCAGGTCGATCACCTCGGCATCGACGCCCGTCTCCTCGACCGCCGCCAGCGCGACGTGAACCATGGTGCCGTACGTCAGGACGGTGACGGCCTCTCCGGCGCGCCGCGTCACCGCCTTGCCGAGCGGCGTGGTGTAGTGTCCCTCCGGCACTTCGGAGAGCTCATGTTTGGCCCATGCGGTGACCGGGCGATCGTGATGACCGTCGAACGGGCCGTTGTAGAGCCGCTTTGGCTCCAGAAAGATGACGGGATCCGGATCCTCGATGGCCGCGATCAGAAGGCCCTTCGCATCATGGGGATTGGACGGCACTACGGTCTTCAGTCCCGCGACATGGGTGAAGAGTGCCTCGGGGCTCTGGCTGTGGGTCTGTCCACCGAAAATGCCTCCGCCGGTCGGCATGCGGATGACGAGGGGGCAGGTGAAGTCGCCAGCCGAACGATAGCGCAGGCGAGCTGCCTCCGAGACGATCTGGTCGTAGGCCGGATACATGTAATCGGCGAACTGAAGCTCGACGCAGGGGCGCAGTCCATAAGCGGCCATGCCGATCGCGGTGCCGACGATGCCGCATTCGCTGATCGGCGCATCGAAACAGCGCGAGACGCCGTACTTCTGCTGCAGGCCCTGCGTGCAGCGGAACACGCCGCCGAAAAAACCGACGTCCTCGCCATAGACCACGACGTCGTCGTTGCGAGCCATCGAGACGTCGAGCCCCGAGCGGATTGCCTCGATCATCGTCATGCGCGGCATGGCTCAGACTCCGATCTGCTGGCGCTGCCGACGCAGATGCGGCGGTAGCTCGGCATAGACATCCTCGAAGATATCGCGCGCCGAGGGCTTGCCGCCGGAATGCAGGGTGCCGAAGGTCTCGGCTTCCTTCTGCGCGGCGATGACGGTGGCAAGAATCTCGGCCTCGGTCTGCTTGTGGCGCTCTTCCGACCAGGCGCCGGCTGCGATGAGATGCTGCTTGAGCCGGATCACGGGATCGCCCAGCGGCCACTCCTCGGATTCGTGCTTCGGCCGGTAGGCGGAAGGATCATCCGACGTCGAATGCGCGCCGGCGCGGTAAGTGACGTATTCGATCAGTGTTGGCCCGAGGTTGAGCCGCGCCCGCTCGATCGCCCATTTTGCGACGGCATAGGTCGCGAGATAGTCGTTGCCGTCAACCCTGAGCGCGGGGATGCCGAAGCCGAGGCCGCGCGCCGCGAAGGTGCCCGAGCCGCCACGCGCGATGCCCTGGAAGGTCGAGATGGCCCACTGGTTGTTGACCACGTTGAGGACGACCGGCGCCTTGTAGGTCGAGGCGAAGACAAGCGCCGCATGGAAATCCGATTCCGCCGTCGAGCCGTCGCCGATCCAGGCGGCGGCAATGCGGTTGTCGCGCTTGATCGCCGACGCCATGGCCCAGCCGACCGCCTGGACGAACTGCGTGGCGAGGTTGCCCGAAATCGAAAAGAAGCCGTGCTTTTTCGAGGAGTACATCACGGGCAATTGCCGGCCCTTTAGCGGATCATGCTCATTGGAATAGATCTGACACATCATGTCGACGAGCGGATAGTCATGCGCGATCAGCAGGCCGGCCTGACGGTAGGTCGGGAAGTTCATGTCGTCGGGGCCGAGCGCGATGCGGAACGCGCAGCTCACCGCTTCCTCGCCGGTGTGCTGCATGTAGAAAGACGTCTTGCCCTGACGTTGCGCCATCTGCATGCGCGCGTCGAACGTGCGCAGGGTCATCATGTGGCGCAGGCCGGCGACCAGTTCGTCCAGGGAGAGGTCCGGCACCCATGGCCCGATTGCCCGGCCCTCGTGATTGAGCACGCGGATGATCGAGTAGGCGAGGTCACGAATCTCCTCAGGGAGCACGTCGACCGGCGGACGCCGGACCGAGCCCGCCTTCGGAATCGAGACGCCGGAGAAATCCGGCTTGCCCCCCGGACGGCTTGCAGGCTCCGGAACGTGAAAGCGAAGTGGCGTGGGGCTGTTCATGGAAGCATCCGCTCGTTTGCCGGTTCTGCAGAGACAACGCCTGGCCGACCGGATTCCTCGCGCGCGAGCCCCACGACGCGAAGGTCCGTGATCGCCGGATGGCGCGACAGCCGTTCCGCGATGTCAGCGCAATCGGCCGACGGCTGGACTTCAAGGACCATCCGTATCGTCCGGCCGCCACCGGGGCAGGTCGTCATCGCGACCTGGTCGAGGCCGAAGCCGAACCGCGCCGCGTCGAGGACGAGCCGAACGATCCCGTCAAAGGGGTCGGATGTGGTGGCGATCACGCTGACGGATCGGCGCTGTTGAGGTTGCATGTCATGTTCTCCCGCCGCACAATGATAATCTTCTGGTTCGAGAAAATTTCCCAAAATTCCGGTGTATTGGCCGGAATCGCGGAAAAGTTTCCCGCCGGAATGCAAAAAGACAGAAGGATTGACCCATGCCCTCCAAGCGCAGCCCCGTCGAGGATCTCGATCATCTGGATCGCCGGATTCTCTCTGCGCTTTGCGAGAACGGCCGCTTGACGACGAGTGCGCTGGCGGAGCAGGTCGGGCTCTCGAGTTCTCCATGCTGGACCAGAGTGAAGCGCCTGGAGGAAAACGGAGCGATCGAGAAATATGTCGCGGTGCTCAATCACGCCAATCTCGGATACAACAACATCGCCTTCGTCGAGATCACGCTGGACAAGCATGACGATAAGGTGCTCGATCGCTTCGGTACTGCCCTGTCGCGGATTCCGGAGGTGATGGAGGCCTACCTGGTGACCGGCGATTACGACTATCTCATCAAGGTCGTCGTGCGAGACACCGATCACTACGAGCGCTTCCTGCGACAGTCGTTGTACAGGATACCGGGTATTCGGCAGTCGCGAACGACATTCGGCCTGCGCACCCTGAAGCGCCAGATTTCGATCGATCCCTCCAAGGCCGGTCCGCCGTAAGCGCGGCTGTTTCGAACGGCCCCTAAGGGGCGGGCTCCCGCGATCGGGAGCCCGACGAAAGATGCTCGTGGCGCCGCGCGCCTAAGCCAGGAGCATTCGGTTCGACGCCAGCTCCCGTGTTCGAGCGGAAGCCAGCGGAGCATCAGAACGCGGTCTTCTTGCCGATGATGCCGACATAGCTCGATCGCACCAGGGCGCCCCATCGCCCATCCTTCTTGACGATCACATAGAAGGAATCGGCCGACAATATCGGCTTGTCGTTGGCGTCATAGCGCGTGAACCGCGTGATGAAGTGCAGCTTGTCGTCGGATTCTTGCACGAGCTTGCGATACGTCCATGCCGAACGCGCCCAGGTCGAGGCCTGCGCCAACTGCTTCGCGTCGTTCGATTGCGCATATTCTTCCGGCGTGTTCCAGATCTGAACCTGGCCGGCGGCGATCCGGATGTGCGGATAATGGACCGTCTTGGCCCAGGCTTCCGCGTCTCGCGAGTTGAACGCCTTCATGAACTCGTCGAGATAGGAGCATCCCTGCTTCAAGAGTTCGTCGTTTCCGGGATTCAGGCACTCATCGTCGGCCTGAGTTTGAGCGAGCGCAACGGTGCTCATGCCAAAAAACACACCCGCGAGCGCGAGCAGTCTACGAAATTTCATACTTTACCTCCCTGTCAGGTGAAATCGGCTCTGTTTCGTTGTGATTGGTCGAGGCGCCGATCGCGTTTCGATCTTCAAGTAGGCGAAGCGCCGAGGCAATGCCGGCGAAGCGCAGTATTTCTGACGGGGGTGTCAGTTTTTCTCAACGGCCGAGATCTCGACGACACTGCCGGTGTGAGCGTCAAAATGCCGGAGGATCAGAAAAACGAAACAGGGGGTCAGAAAAAGCGCCTTGCATGAGGCGGGGAGACCTCGCTCATCTTGCCCACCAAGAAGAGCCTATTGCAGGCGGGGAAACAACGATGATCGCGAGCAGTCAATCCTGCGCGAGGGCTCGGCCCGGTCGCGCCTCCGAAGCCGGAAACGGTTGACCGGAACATGAGCCGCACGGAGCATCTGGTGCGTGGAATTCCATCGTTCAGGCTGACGCAGGAGGAGGTCATCTTCTGCATCACGCTCGTCCTGATCGCGGCTTTCTCGATCTTCCTGCCCAGGTTTCTCACCGCCGGGAACATCCTTACGCTGCTGAACAACGTCGCGACGCTCGGCATCCTTGCGGTCGGCATGGCGCTGGTCGTCGTCGGGCGCGGCATCGACCTGACCATGATCGCGGTGATGGTGATCGGCGTTGCGTTCAGCATCTGGCTGTCGACCACCGGCCTGCCGTTTGGCTGGGCACTGGTGGTTGGCGGGCTGCTCGTCATCCTCGTCGGCGTCGGCACCGGAACGCTCGTCGCGGTGGCGGACGTGCCGCCGATCTTTGCGACCCTCGGCCTCGCATCGGTGGTCTACGGCGCGGGGCGAATCGTCTTCAAGTCGGACGTGGTCTATGCTCCGACGGGGCACGGCTGGTTCACGTTCCTCGGAACAGGGACGATCGCCGGCGTTCCCGTCTCGGTCTGCGTGGCGGCGGTGCTGGCTGGACTCGTGGCCCTGTTCCTGCGGAAGACCCGCTTCGGGCGGTTCATCTACGCGACCGGCGACAATCCTTTCGCCGCGCGCACCATGGGATTGCCGGCCCGGCCGGTCATCATCTCGCAATATGCCGCCAGCGCCCTGATTGCGTTTCTGTCGGGCATCCTGATGTGCGCGGTGGTCTCCGGCATCAACACGCGCTTGTACAACTCGACGCTGATCTACGATGTGCTTCTCGTCGTTGTGCTTGGTGGCATTGGCCTTAGCGGTGGGCAGGGCGGTGTCCGCAATGTGATCGTGGGCACGATCCTTGTCGGCGTTCTCACCAACGGCATGACGATCCTCAACATCAGCTTCACGGCCCAGAACCTCATCAAGGGCGTGATCCTGCTTGGCGCTCTGGCGATCGATGCGCTGCTCAATCCGCGCGACGAACAGACCTCGCAGAGTGGCGATATCTAGGGCGAACGCCTCAAGCGATTACAAACCGGGAGGACATCATGGTTTCAGTTCTGCGAAAATTGCTGTTGACGGGCCTCGTGCTCGGGGGCCTTGCAGCGGCTGCGCCGGGCATCGGCGCCGAGGTGCAGCAGGTCGGCAGAGAGGCATATCTGAAGGCCCTCAAGGGCAAGAAGGTGATCTTCGTTCCGATCTCCCAGGGCTTCGACCTCAACCAGGCCTGGGTGACGGTATGGCAGCGGCATGCTCAACGCTATGGCTTCACGCTCGAAGTGCGCGATCCCAACATGAATACAGAGGCGGGCATTCGCGCGCTAACCGGCGCGATCGCCGAGAAACCTGATCTGCTGATTGTGCAGAATCCGGACGTGCAGACTTATGCGCGCCAGTTGAAGCAGGCTCAGGAGGCTGGAATTCCGGTGCTTCAGGTCAACATGCAGTCGGCGACCCAGACGGATTCGTATGTGGGAAACGATTGGATCGAGATGGGCCGGATCGAGATGGGCGAACTCGCCAAGGCGTGCGCCAAGGGCAAGGGCCCGTCCACCAAGGTCGTCTGGCTCGCCGGGGTGGAGACCGGTGCGGCCAACATCTACATGCGCCAGGGCATCAACGAGGTGCTGGCCGCCAATCCCGACCTTCAGCTCGTCTCCGATCAGGCCGCCAATTACGACTCCGACAAGGCGCGCCAGATCACTGCGACGGTTCTCCAGCAGCATCCCGATCTCTGCGGCGTGATGGGCATCTGGGACAACGCCGAGGTAGGCGCCGGAGCAGCCGTGGCAGCCGCAGGCAAGACCGGGCAGGTCACGATCGTCACGAATGGCGCAGGAAGCCAGACCGGTTGCGACAGCATCAAGAAAGGGCTCCTGACCGTCGTCTATAACTTCCATGCCGACATCCAGGGCGAGATCGCGGCAGGCCAGATATCCGAGCTGCTGCAAGGCAACCGCAAGGCGGCTGCCGTCAAGGACGTGTTCTTCGGGCCGGTGACGCGGGTCGACAAGAACAATGCGACCGGCCGCAACTGCTGGACGCTCGACGAGCTCAAGTAAGAGGCATGTCGCGCTACGGCCCCAGGCCGGCGAGCGCAGGGAATGAGCGAGATGAGTTTTTCGACCGATATCGTTCGCTGGCGGTACAAGCTCCTCCCCGATCACGTGATCGGGGAGGTCCTCACCAAGAAGTGGGTCGATAGCGCCATCCCGTTCCTGGCGCTCGCGCTGCTCGTGTTCGGCCTGGGACCGTTCGTTCCGCACTTCTTCGAATGGACCACGCTCGGAAACCTCGCGCGCCAGTTTGCGGAGTTTGGGCTGATCGTTCTCGGCCTCACGATCGTGATGATGTCGGGCGGAATCGATCTGTCCGTCGGCTCGGTTTTCGCACTGTCCGTGCTGATGTCCCTGATCGGCATGAATGTCGAGGGATGGAGCGCTGGTACTGGTCTCATTGCCACACTGGTTGTCGGAGCCTCATGCGGTGCTCTGAACGGGCTGCTTGTCGGCTATGTCAGGATGCGGGCGTTCCTCACGACATTGGTCACCCTCATCATCTTCCGATCGTTGTTCGAGATCGTCTTTCCCGAGTTCTCGACGGCGATTGTGACCAACATGTCCGACTCCGCCGCGTTTGAATATCTCGGCACCGCGAATATCGGGCTGGCGCCGGTCTCCTTCCTGATCACGGCCGCCATCGCAATCGGCGTTCACGTGGTGCTCTCGCGCACACGGTATGGCTGGCATCTACTCGCCGTCGGTGGGGCGCGCCGTTCGGCGTACAATGCCGGCATCAATGTTCGCTGGACGATCTTCAGCGCCTATGTTTGCTGCAGCACCCTCGTTGCCCTGTCCGGATTCCTGTTCGCGAGCCGAATCGGGAGCGCGGCGTCGGACGTCGGGGCGGGACTCGAGCTGCAGGCGCTCACGGCCACTGTGCTGGGCGGCATCTCGCTTGGTGGTGGGCGGGGCACGGTCTCGAAGGCGATCATGGGGGCCGTTTTCGTGCTGCTCCTGTCGAACAGCTTCCTCGCGCTCGCGATCTCCGGCCCCGGGGCCGACCTCGTGCTGGGTCTGATCCTTGTCGCCGCCGTCTTCCTTGACGTGCGCTGGGTCAAGAACCGCCACAAGCTGCTGCGGAGCGTCTACATTTCCCCGGCCTATGCCCGCATGCCCGACCCCATCCCGACGGACCTGGGCGCCGGCGCCATGGCACCGAACGACAGGCTGCGCGACGTCGGCGTCATCGGCCTTGGCATTCTGGAGGGCGCCGAGGACGTCATCTTCGATCGCCACGACAACCTCTACACAGGCAACCGTCACGGCGACATCGTGCGCTGGCTTCCGCCCGACTATCAGCGCTGGGAGGTGCTGGCGCATATCGGTGGCTCGCCGCTGGGGATGGCGTTCGATCGCCAGGGACATCTCAACATCTGCGTCGCGGGAATGGGCCTCTATCAGGTCGAGATGAACGGCACGGTGCGCCGCCTGACCGCGGAGACGAACCGGAGCCTGCTGTCGATCATCGACGATTCCAACATGAAGCTCGCGGACGATCTCGACATCGCGCCCGATGGCACCATCTATTTCAGCGAGGCGACGACGCGGTTCGAGATGCACGACTGGTATTCGGACGCGCTCGAGAGTCGCGGCAACGGCCGTATCATCCGCTACGACCCGAAGACCAGAAGGACCCGAACCGTTCTGAAGAACCTCGTGTTTCCGAACGGCATCTGCATGTCCTACGACAACGAATCCCTGCTCTTCGCGGAAAGCTGGGCTTGCCGGATCAGTCGGTACTATTTCGATGGACCGAAGAAGGGCGAGGTGGAGGTCGTCATTCCGAACCTTCCCGGTTACCCCGACAACATCAATCGCGCGTCCGACGGGTGCTACTGGCTGGCCTTGATGGGGATGCGTACACTGGCGCTCGACCTGTCGCTCGAGATGCCGGGCTTCCGAAAGAGGATGTCGCGGCGGTGCTCCGAAGATGCCTGGCTGATGCCGAATTTGAACACCGGTTGTGTTCTCAAGTTCAACGAGCGCGGCGAGATCCTCGAAAGCTATTGGGATCAGGGCGGTCAGAAGCATCCCATGATCACCTCGATGCGCGAGCACAAGGGCGTGCTTTATCTCTGCGGAATCTTCAACAACAGGATGGGGACATACCGGCTGGAGGGAGCCGAGCCCGCGTTCTGCGGTGTGGACAGCTATTGGGGCCGCCGCTCGTGAAATGGATCGACAAAGTGCTGGGGCGCCGCGAAGGCGCGGTCACGGTGCCAGTGCTCGACGGCCCGTTCCTGCCGAACCAGAAGCTCGAGGCCGCGCCGGTCCTCTGCCAGGTCGATCAGGTCGACAACCTCGTGGCTCTCGGTGCCAACCTCTTTGCCTCGAGCGGCTCCGGGCTGCTCCGTCTGCCGCCGACCTCCTCCTCAGGTCCGGAGACAATGGCAAGGTTCGATGCCCCCATCTCGGCGATGGCTGGACTGGGGGATGCGCTGGCGATCGGGCTGGACCGCAAGGGCCTCGTCGTGCGGGGCGGTCGCTTCGACGGCAAGGTGGTTCAGCCTTCTGGTGACGTCCTGCATTGCCCGACCGCGATCGCGTGGCTGGACGAGTCGACGCTCGCCGTGTGCAACGGGTCGAAACATGTCGGTGCACTCGACTGGCGGCGTGCGCTGATGACGAAGGATCTTTCCGGCTCAGTCGTCGTCGTCGATCTCGTCAAGGACCGGGTTACGATCGCAGCGACCGGATTGGGGTGGCCATCCGGATTGGCGGCATCAGACGGACAGGTGTTCGTCTCCGAGTGTCTGCGTCACCGCGTCCTTGCGCTGGCGCTTCCGGTTGGAAAGCCCGTTGAGCTTGTCACCGGCCTGCCTGGCTATCCCGCACGCCTGACGCGCGCGGCTGCCGGTGGCATTTGGCTTTCCTTCTATTCCGTGCGCAACCAGCTCGTGGAGTTCATCCTGCGCGAGGATGAGTACAGGACCCGTATGGTCAACGAGCTGCCGGAAGAGCACTGGGTGGCCCCGTCATTCTATTCAGGACGCAGCTTCAAGGAGCCGATGCATGGAAGCCAGCTGAAGCAGATGGGCATCCTGAAGCCCTATTCGGTCACGCGGTCTTATGGGCTGATAGCGTATTGCGACGCGAACATGACGCCCATCGGATCCTTCCACTCCCGCGCGGACGGCACGCGGCATGGTGTCGTGGCGGCCGCCGAATGCGCAGGCGCGCTCTACCTCGCCAGCCGCGGTTCGAACGCGGTCCTGGAAATCCGCGATCCGGCGACGGCCCTCTCGGAGTAATCGCATGCAGCCCATTCTAGAGATCCGCAACGGAACGAAGCTGTTTGGAAGGATCCCCGCCTTCCAGGAAGTCGATTTCGCCGTTTCGCCGGGAGAGGTTCACGCCATTCTCGGCGAGAACGGTGCCGGCAAGTCGACGCTGACGAAGGTTCTTGCCGGCGTCTACAAGCTCACTTCCGGAGAGATGCTCCTGAACGGGACGCCGGTGCAGTTGTCGACGCCTGCCGAAGGCCTGAAGCAGGGCGTTGTCATGGTCTACCAGGAGACCAATCTCGTGCCGTCGATGACGGTGGCACAGAACATCTACCTAGGCGAGGAGAAGGTGTTCAATAGGCTGCGGGGACTCTACATCCAGGCCCGACAATTCCTGGCTGGCATGGGATTCCAGGTCGATCCCACGGCACAGGTCTCGCAGCTCGGAGCGGCGCAAAAGCAGATGGTGGAGATCGCGCGCGCCGTTCATCACAAGGCGAAGGTGATCATCTTCGACGAACCGACGGCGACGCTCACGCCGGAGGAGAAGCGGCACTTCTTCAACCTGATCCGGCGTCTGGTGGCCGACAAGGTCGCGATCATCTTCATTTCGCACGCGCTTGAAGAGGCGATGCAGTTGGCCGATCGCATTACAATTCTCCGAGACGGGCGGCTGGTCGCATCGGATGTCAAGGCGACGTTCACGCGCGATACGGTCATCCAGGCAATGGTCGGACGAAACCTGACCGAGACGTTGCATGGCGATCACGGCCGCCCGCCCAGGCCGTATGGTGAACGGGTGCTCAGCGTGGAGAATTTGTCTTCGGGCACGATGGTCCGCAACACGTCATTCTCTATCTTCGCAGGACAGGTGACGGGTGTCTTCGGGCTGGTCGGCGCCGGTCGCACCGAAATGATGAAGGTGGTCGCTGGCGTGTTGAAGCGGGACATCTTCCATGGTGGCGAGATCAAGTATCGCGGCAAATCGGTCCGCTACCGGGTTCCGCGGATGGCGGTCCGCGAGGGCATCGTCTACGTCACGGAAGACCGCAAGTTCGACGGTTTTTTCGAGACAATGACGGTGGCCGAGAACCTGCATCTGGGCGAGCTCTCGCGCTTCTCGAACCCGCTGTCCGTGATCTCGATGACACAGGCGAAGGAGCTGGCGCGACAATGGGCCGGGCGGCTTCAGCTTCGGTCGATCAATGAAAAGGCCAGGGTGATCGAACTCTCCGGCGGCAACCAGCAGAAGGTCGTCATCGCGCGGTCGCTCATCCAGAAGCCCAGGCTGATCATCTTCGACGAGCCGACCCGCGGTGTCGACGTCGGCGCCATCGTCGAGATCCACCAGTTCATCAATAGCCTGGCTGACGACGGTCTCGCCGTGGTCGTGATCTCCTCCTACCTGCCCGAGGTCCTGGCACTCTCGGACCGCATCCTGGTCGCAAAGCGGGGCAAGATCGTCGAAGAGATCAAGACAGCCGAGGCAACCGAGCAGCAGATCATGTACGCCGCCGTCCACTAGACGGCCTGCCACAGCATATGCCGGTTGTCCCAACACGATCATGTGGGGCACGACACCGGCGACCGGACATGCAAGAGATGAACGAGGTCACCGTGACGAAGGTCGGAATTATCGGCGTGGGCCTGATGGGCCACGGCATCGCGAAGAACGTCTTGGCGCGGGGCCGCTTCCCCCTGGCGTTTCTCGATCACCCGGGCAACCAGCCCGTCGACGATCTCGTCGGACTCGGTGCCACAGCCTGCAAGACTCCTGCTGACGTAGCAGATGTATCAGACATCATCATCCTCTGCGTCACCGGTTCGCCCCAGGTCGAGGCGGTTCTCACCGGTGACGCGGGCGTCTTGTCCCGGCTGCGCAAAGGAACCATCATCGTCGATTGTTCGACCGCATTGCCGGAATCGACATTGCGGATGGCCGCGGCCGTCCGCGCCGCCGGCGGGGCCTTCCTCGATGCGCCCATGACCCGCACGGCAAAACACGCGGAGGAAGGGGCGCTGAACCTTCTGGTGGGCGGCGACGAAGCGGACTTTCAGAATGCCAGCGCGGTCCTCGCATCCTTCACCGAGGGCCTCGAAAGAGTTGGGCCGGTGAGCTTTGGTCATCGGCTCAAGCTGCTCCACAACTATGTCTCGATCGGGTTCATGGCACTGCTCAGCGAAGCCGCCGCACAGGCAGCCGATGCGGGCGTCGATCCCGCGGTTTTCGTCGATGTCCTCGCCAAAGGAGGCGGGGCCGGCGCTGCGCTACAGCGTATGACGCCAGCCATCGTGACGGACGACGTCGGCACGGTCCCGTTCTTCATCGGCAATGCGTTGAAAGACATCGATTATTACCGGACCATGGCAAGCGCATCCGGCGCATCCAGGACGATCGCGGACGGCGTTGCCGGCGCGATCGCGGCAGTGGTCGAGAGCGGTCACGGCGAGGCGTACATACCGGAATTGGCGCGCTTCCTGCGGAAGCCGCACCCGGCCGCCTAGAGGCCCTGCCCGAGTCGAAGAATCACCGCTATGAAAGCGCGAAATCAGACAACGGCGAGGCATCCGTCCATCGCCTCTGTTGAGACAGGAGTACTACGATGACGAAAGCTGAGATCCGATTTCCGCTCGACGGCCGAGCCCGAAAGATGTTCGTCGATGGCGCGTGGGTGGAAGCCCGCTCGGGCAAGGTCTTCGAGACGCATAACCCCGCGACCGGCGAGGTCATCGGTCGCGTGCCGCGCGGCGAGGCGGCCGACATCAGCGTGGCGGTCGCTGCGGCCCGACGCGCTTTCGTAGGACCGTGGAGCCGTTTCAAGCCGTTCGAGCGGCAGGCGCTGCTCCTGCGTATCGCCGACCTGTTCGAGAAGCACTGGGAGGAGATCAGCCAATCCGATACGGCCGATATGGGAATGCCGATCGCCCGGACGCGCGCAAACAAGCTTCGCGTGATCGGCATGCTGCGATACTACGCTGGCATGGCGACCGCGCTCCATGGGCAGACGGTAGATAATTCGCTTCCGGGGGACATCGTCTCGTTCACCCGGAAGGAGCCCGTCGGCGTGGTTGGTGCCATCATCCCCTGGAATGCGCCGACGGCCGCATCGGTCTGGAAGATCGGGCCCGCGCTCGCGACCGGCTGCACGATCGTGCTCAAGCCGTCGGAAGAGGCGCCGCTGACGCCGCTGCTGATCGCGGATCTGATGAACGAGGCCGGCGTGCCGCCCGGCGTCGTCAACGTGGTGACCGGAACCGGGGTGGAGGCCGGCGCGCCTCTGGCCGAGCATCCCGATGTCGACAAGATCGTCTTCACCGGCTCCACCGCGACCGGCCAGGCGATCATCCGGGCTTCGGCCGGCAACCTCAAGCGGGTGTCTCTCGAGCTTGGCGGAAAGTCACCGGTCATCGTCTGCGCCGACGCTGATCTCGACAAGGCCGTGCCGATCGCCGCGATGGCCGCATTCGCCAATTCGGGCCAGATCTGCATCGCCGGCTCGCGCCTGTTCGTGGAGCGTAAAATCCATGATGAATTGGTCGAGCGGCTCGGGAAGTTCGCCTCGGCCCTGAAGATCGGCGATGGCGCGGATCCGACGACGGAGATCGGACCTCTCGTTTCCCAGCGACAGCTCGACAAGGTCGAGGGCTTCCTGCAAAGCGGGCGCGAGGAGGGCGCGAAGGTGGTGGCCGGCGGCCGGCGCGTGAGGGAGGGGAATCTTGCGAAGGGTAACTTCGTCGAGCCGACCGTGTTCGCCGGCGTCTCCGATGATATGCAGATCGCCCGTGACGAAATCTTCGGCCCGGTCATTTCCGCGCTGCCGTTCGACACCCTCGACGAGGCCGTGGAAAGAGCCAACGCGACGCCGTACGGGCTCGCGGCAGGTGTCTTCACGCGCGACGTGAGCAAGGCCCACGTCATCTCTCGCAGCCTCCGCGCAGGGTCGGTATGGGTGAACACCTATCACGCGCTGGATCCCGCAATGCCATTCGGCGGCTACAAGATGAGCGGATATGGCCGCGAGGGCGGCACCGAGCATCTCGACGAATATCTGCACACGAAGGGTGTCTGGATCAAGCTGGACTGACCTTGAGACGCATGCGATCGCATGCGTGCCTGCCGTGCGCAATCTGAGGCAACCACAGATGCAATTCACCGAGCGAGTATCATGAAAGACACTTACACAATTGCTGTCGTGCATGGCGACGGCATCGGCCCTGAAGTGGCGCGTGCGGCGGTCGCGGTGCTGCAGGCCGGCGTCCAGGCCGGCACGCTGCGGTTCGTGGACTATCCCGCGGGCGCCGATCATTTCCTGAAGACGGGGGACTCGTTCCCGGCAGCCTCGTTCGAGGGCTGCAGGACGGCCGACGCCATTCTGCACGGCGCGGCCGGCATTCCCGGCGTGGTCCATCCTGACGGGACCGAGGCCGGGCTCGACTTCACGTTGACGCTCCGCTTCAAGCTCGACCTGTTTGCCAATGTGCGGCCGATCAAACTCTACAAGGGCGTTCCGTCGCCCCTGGGGCGGCCGGGTCCGATCGATTACGTGATCGTCAGGGAGAACAGCGAAGGACTCTATGCCGCGCGCGGCGCGGGTGCGCTACTGAGGGAAGAAGTGGCTGTCGATACCCTCGTCCAGACCCGGAAGGGCGTCGAGCGCATCGTACGGTTCGCGTTCGAGCTGGCCAGAACGCGCAACGGCTCGCCGAAGGACGGACGACGCCGCGTGACCTGCTGCGACAAGGCCAATGTGCTGCGGACCTACGCGTTCTTCCGTGCCGTGTTCGACGAGGTGGCGAAGGAATATCCCGACATCGAGGCCGAGCACGTCCTAGTTGACGCGATGACGGTTCATCTCGTCAACAAGCCCTCTCATTTCGACGTCATCGTTACCGAGAACATGTTCGGCGACATCATTTCCGATCTCGGTGCGGCGACGGTCGGCGGCATGGGCATGGCTCCATCGGAAGAGGTCGGTGACGGGATCGGTTTCTTCCAGGCCTCGCACGGCTCGGCGCCCGACATCGCGGGAAAGGGACTCGCCAATCCCTATGGAACCATCCTGGCATCGATCCTGATGCTGAGGCGTCTGGATCAGCGCCATCGCGATAGCCGGCTGAGGCTTGGGGCCGACAGGATCGAAGCTGCGGTGTGCGCCGGGCTGGAGGCCCCCGCATTGAGGACCCGCGACATCGGCGGCGTCGCGCCGACCAATCAGGTCGTGGATGCTCTGCTGAAACGGCTTTGATGCGCCGGGCTCAGCGGAGCTGGGCAAGGCTGGTTCGTATCAAGGTAATCAGCCGTTCGGTGTTGGGGCGGAGGATCGGCCCGCGCGCGGTGATCAGGCCGACCTGACGGAGCCCGACATGGTTGGAGATCGGCACCATGCGAAATTGCTGCACTCCGGCCTGCACCAGCGCGACCCGGGGCACGATTGCAATGCCGAGCCCGGACGCCGCAAGGGCCATTGCCGTCGTGGCCTGCTGGACCTCGAACGGGACATCGAGATGGATTCCCAGTGTCTCCAGCGTGTCATCGATCAATCCCCGGACAGCAGTCGATTTCGACAGCATGATCGTGGGCTTGTCGACGAGGTCGGCAAAGCAGACGCTCGACTGTCCCTCGTCGAAGACGGGCGGCACGCAAGCATAGAGCGGATCCTCGAGGATCGGCTCGAACTCGAAATCCTCCATGCCAGGAATCTGCGGACCAACTCCGAATTCGACATCCCGCCGTCGCAGCAGTTCAAGCATGGGCCCGGTCGGCAACTCCATGAGTTGCACCTGGGTGTTCGGATGACGGATCTTGAAAGTCGCCAGGATGTTCGGAAGCCAGCCGGTCGCAAGCGTCGGGACGCAGGCCATCTGAATGTGGCGGCTGCGCGACTGAGCTGCTTCCGTCAGCAAATCGAGCCCTGACTGGACCTCCTGCAGCGCACGCTTGGCCTGTTCGAACAGGATCCGGCCCTCGGGCGTCAGCAGGACCTTCTGCGGCGTTCTGCGAAAGAGCTGGACGCCGATCTGCTCCTCCAGCCCGCGGACCTGCATGCTCACCGCGGACGGAGACCGGTTCGATTCCTGTGCGGCTTTCCGGAAGCTTTCGTGCTCCGCCGCGAGCAGGAAGGTATGGAGAAGCTTGAGATTGATGTTCGACAACGGCTGCTACCTTGTTCGGCGTCTATGCGGCTTATCGCAGGAGGACGAGGGTTCCTCTCTTTGCCCGGAATGGGGCCACCCGCAATATCCAGTGCTGATTGGCAGGCACGCGCACGAAGAAATCTGCAGCCAAGTTGCGGTGCAGCAAGACCCCGGCCGGCCAGGCAAAAGCAGCGTTGTGAACGCGCGGCAGACGCCCATTTTCGGCCGGATAAGCTCCAGTCTGAGGCCGGCAAGCCATTGATTGCTCTCAACCCGTCGCAATCTCTTAATCAGCGGGTCCGAGGTTCGAGCCCTGGTGCGCCCACCAAATCGGCGGCTTAACGGGGGGAACCGTTTGAGCAGCTGATTTCTCGGACGGTCTTTTCCGATATCGGGCCCTGACGATGTGTAAGGCTACCCCGCGCTATAGCTTGAGGTCCTGCATCAAAGTGACTGCGCTGGCGGTGACGTGATCTTACCGCGCGGACGATCTCACCCGCCGGAGAGGGCGATCCGGACCTTGACGGACTGGAGCGAGAATCCCCGTTCTTCAATCGGTAAGAAGTCAGGTGATCTTCAAGTCCATACCGGAGACGCCATCCATCAATCCGACCGTGGATGGTCGGTTCGCGCATCAATCGCGACCACATAGTCTGCGTGAAGAGTAAGCGGAGCCTTCGATCCGTCGAGAACCACACGGAGACTCTTCGGATAGTATCCAACGCCAATCACTCTCCCGGTTTTTCCAGCCAAGCGAGGGCCCGCTGTGGGCTTTACCTGAATACGCGACCCCGATGGAAATTTGGGGTTGGTTTGGGTCGGTCCTGACATGGTTGGCCTACGGTTTGACGTAGGTCCAGCCCATCTCCTGCAATTCCATCACGCGCACGACGCCCGACTTCACGACCTCCGCCTGCCGAACAATCGGTATGTCCTTGCTCTCGGCCTTCTGCATTTTCTCCTGGGTGTTGCCGCAGGCCTTGAACGAAACCTCGGGCGTGCTCAGGGCCATCTCCTCGATGCGCGTCTTTACCGGCGAGGTGTCTTCACGCAGCATGTGCAGGCCGGGCCCGAACGTGACGACCTCGATCTTCACCTTCTCGCCAGCGTCCTTGTAGTATTGCGCCACATTGGTCGCGTTGTTGAGCGCGAGATTCATCGCTGCGGGGTCGTTGGTATTCACCTGCAGGATCAAATGATGTTCTCTTTTCTTTGCTGCGGCCGAATCCTCCATGCGGGCAAACGCGGATTGCTTCCGCGTCGCCGTCGCCGTCGTCGGCTTCGCCACGTGTTGCCTCGCATGGCCCGCCTTGTGCGGGACGGGTTGCCCGTCCGCCGGCGTCCAGTACTTTCCGCCCTGCTCCGCGGCCGAAAACGATGCGGAAACCAGAACGGCGATCGCTGCCATCACGACCGATTTGGCGATATGTTGAAATCTGATCATTATCCGCCTCCATCGAAGAAAATCATATGCACACCATCAACGATTTGGTGTCGCGATCGCGCGCGGCCATTTGCACGCCGCGGCGATCTTCGCACGCGCCGCATCCAGCCCGGCGAGGGAGAACGTCCCGTCACGGGCAGCGCCGCCCCGTGGTGAGAGCAGGACAATAAGGTCCCCGCTGCCTGGAAGCGACTGCAGTAAGCGAACAACGTCCCCGGTGAACGCGATGCCGGGACCGAATGCCGGGACGGCTGCCGCAACCTGCACCGCCGGATTGTCATTGACGCGATAGGAAATTGCATCGTCACCGCCTCCGCGGGAGATGCCGGGTCCCGCGAGTGCCAGCTCCGTCCGGCCGCCGCGGCAGCGGATCGATAATTGCATCGCGGACTCGCCGGTCCCGGTGCGCGACGATGTCGTAGCGGTCGCGATCGGTGAATAGTCGATGGGGGAGGTTGTCTGGCTGACGATCCAGTCGTCTTCGGGCGTCGGGCGATTCTGAGGCGCGATGGTACGCGTCATTTTATTCAGACACGCCAGGCGCTCCGCGTGGTCCTTCTGAAGGCAGGAACGGAGCTGCGTCATGGGATCCTGGGCCAACGCAATGCCGCCTGTAGCTCCGAGCACAATAAGAAGAAGGACCGCGGCGCGTTTCATTGCGATGCTTGTGTTGCGCGGGGCTGGCGATCCAGCCACAGCTGCGCCGCAGGGACGCGCGTGAGACCCGGAACCGTCGCAGCAAGGTTGATGGATTTCCACTTCGGATCGAAGCCTGGCCCCTGCAATCTGTCGATCCGGGAGAACAGGTGATCGATGAAGCGCGCGACGCGCTCAGAGCGGTTCGAGTTGGCCGGCCAATTGAAGGCGACCAGAGCGGTCGGCACGGCGATCGTTGAAACCCGTTCGCCCGGCTTGATCAGATTGGGATAGTCGGTCCCATCGAGGGCGGCGGGAAGATAGTAGTCCTCGAACTTGCTCTCGTAGGGGAGGGGCAGGAACTTGAAACCTGGCTCCCAACGGCCCCGCACGAAAGCATCCACCGGCTTCGAAGTAATGAAGACGACGGCGGCCATCTCGCCCTTGCGCATCTGCTCGAGCGCGACCTGATGTGGAATGAACGTCTTCTCGACCTCGAGATTGAGGCGACTGAAGATCAGCGGCCCCGAATACGCCGCAGCGGTGCCCAGCGTATTGAAGTTGACTTTCTTGCCGGCGAGATCGTTCAAGGTTCGAATCTCGGGTCGAACGAAGATATGCAGCTCGGACGGAAACAGATTGAGGACATACGCAATTCGTCGCTGGATGTCCGGCACCTGGATCTTGTATTCCTCGAGCGCGTCGGAATTGATGATCGCCGCGTCGATGCCGCGCAAATAGAGCAGGGAATTAAGGTTTTCCGCGGCGCCACGAGTGACAACCGGCAGAACATGCAGGTTATCTCCATCGTCGACCACACGGGCGATCTCCGCCGCCAGGCGGATCGGCGCGCCCTCGAGGAGACCTCCGGCCAGGCCGATCGTCCAGGCGTTCATGGAGATCACCTGAGGCCTTGGCTGCGGCGGCTCGGGCCGTGCCAGACGAATCTTGTGAGGTCGAGTATCTTGCGGCCGCGCATCCGCCCAAGGTTGAATCGCCAGCAGCAATGGTGCGAACGACGCGAGCAGGAGCAGCCGACGCAATCCTGTAAGCCTTTTCATCGACCAACTCCTCTAAACATGCTGCATCCGTGTCGGCGCTTTCGATCCTTGATTGCGCGTGGCCGGTTTGGAAAATCGCCGCACAAGACCGTGTTATCGACGCAAGGCTTCGAAGCGCGCTTTCGCCTCCTTGATTCCGCCGGCTTCGGCCCGCGCATAGAGATCTCGCGCCCTGGTCGCGTCCCCGTGAGTTCCATACGTTCCAAGACTGGGAAGGATCAGCGGATCGTAGGTTTCAGCGAGCACGAAGATTGCCTGCGCACTGCCCATCCCGGCGACGTGCTCCAGCACGATCCGCGCTGCGCCGATGTCTCCCTGTTCGAGCAGCAAGCTCGCGCGCGCGATCAGTCTCGCGACTTGCACTGCTTCGTCAGGATTGACCCGGGCGTCGCCTGGGCTGCGCGCCACTATGGCCTGATCTTGGACTTGCTTATCCTGGGCTGGCTTCTCCTGGACCGGCTGATCCTGGATTTGTCGCGCCGGCGCTGCGAACGGCTCACGCATGGCCTTTCCGGTCGTCGCCGGCTGAGACGCGGGCGAGGGATGTTTCGCCACAAAGGCGCCGTTGTCGAGACGCGCCAATGCGATCTCCGTCTCCAGTCCTTCGGCCCGCTCGCGCTCACGCTGCAACAAGCCGCGCAGCTCGGCCGAGTCTCGCTCTCCGGCCTGCTTGATCCGTAGGACTTCCTCGCTCGCCTTGGACGCTCGCTCGGTCTGCGCGTCGAGATCGCGGCCTGCTTTCGCGAGATCCCGGGCCAGCTGCTCGGCCCGCTCGCGCTCCCGTTGCAGCGATTGCCCCAAGGAGGCGACTTCGCTCGCTTCAGTCTGCTTGTGCTGTGCCGCTTCCTCGCTGGCTTTGGCCGCTTGAGCTTCGTATGCGTAGATCTTGCTGCGTGCCATCGAGAGATCCTGCGCCAGCGCATCGGCTCTCTCGTGCTCCTTCTGCATCGATCGTATCTGCTCCGCGGCGCCGGCTTTTGCGGCCTGCGTCAGCCTGACGACCTCGTCGCTCGCTTTTGCCGCCAGGGCGGTCTGCGCATCGATATCGCGTTGCGCGGCCTCAAGCGCCTGCTCCAGCCGGCCGGTCCGATCCCGCTCCTGTTGCAGGAATTTCTGCAATTCCACCGCATCGCCCCCTGCTGCCGCTTTCAGCCGGGACGGGCCCTCGCTGGGTTTCGCCAACAGCGCGGTTTGCGCCTGATATGCATAAATGGCGCTTCGCGTCAGGGAGAGATCTTGCGCAAGCGTGTCGGCCCTTTCGCGCTCCTTCTGCATCGATTGCCTCAAGTCTGCGGCGCTTGCCTCCGCCGCCCGACTTCGCTGCGACATTTCCTCTTTTGCCTCGTTTGCCTTTACCACCAACGCAGTTTGGGACTCGACGTTTTGCCGCGCCGCTGTGAGATCCTGCTCCAACCGCGCTGTCCGCTCGCTCTCCTGTTGTAGGGCCTTCTGCAGCTCCACGGCTTGGCTCTCTCCTGCCTGTTTCAGCCGGGACGTTTCCTCACCTGCTTTCGTTGCCAGCGCAGTCTGGGTTTCGGCGTCGTGCCGCGCGGCTGCGAGATCCTGCTCCAGCCGCGCTGTTCGCTCGCTCTCCTGTTGCAGGGCCTTCTGCAGCTCCACGGCTTGGCTCTCTCCCGCCTGTTTCAGCCGGGACGTTTCCTCACCTGCTTTCGTCGCCAGCGCAGTCTGCGTTTCGACATTGCGCAGCGCGGCTGCGAGATCCTGCTCCAGCCGTACCGACCGCTCGCGCTCCTCCTGCAGCGATGCCTGCAACTCAGCCGGGACACTCTCGCCCGCTCGATTCGGCCGGGAAGCTTCCTTCAGGCGGGAAGCCTCCTCGACGGCCTTCGCCACCAACGCCTTTTGCGTTTCGACCTCGCGCCGCGCAGCGTCAAGATCCTGCGCGAGCCAGTCGGCCCGGTCGCGCTCCTGCTCGAAATGTTGCAGCAGCGCAATGTCGCGCCTTGCAAAGGCAAGTTCGCAAGACAGTGACTCTGCCCAGTCGCGTTGCTGCTCCGGAGGTTGCTGCAGGGCTCCTGTGTGGGGAGTCGTCGCTTGCGCAATCTGTATCGATTTGTCGCTTCCGCCTGAGGGCGGCGGCCAGGTCGCGAACTCGTCAGAACCGCGGTCGCGGGCAGTCGTCGCCTGTTGCGCGTCTGCGAGGTGCCGCGCCTGACGCGGGGAAGCGTCCGTTTCCGAGACCCATGTCATAGCGAGCATGACCGCTGCCATACACAGGGGTGCACGTTCTCGCCGCGTAAGGGAGATATTCGCCACTTTCCCGTTGAACATGACCCTGCGACTCATCTGCAATCACCTGTCGCGTGGCGGTACGATTTCCCCCTGATGCATCATTATGCCCAGCATCTTTGCGCGAATCATATAGCTCGGATGGAGGACCCTCCCCACCACTTTCGGGTTAGGCCACAGATTGTGCCCGATCATCGAAGCCGTGAATTGTTCAAAGGCCTCTCCCGTGTATCTGTGTTTCGCGAATGGAACTGATTGCCAACGAACGGTGGCGGGCCCGCCGTCTTCGCCAATGAGCGGCTCCAGTGAGCTCGAGCCTGGGACCGCCCATTCCGGGCCTGCCTTCAGGGTGCACCAAGAACAAGAACGGCAAGCGCGCTCTATCGCGCCTGGATAGGGGCGCGGAGCAAGCACTACAGGTTGCTACTGCCTTCGGCCGAAACAAACGGGTCGTCAGTTCTTACGTGCAACCACAGCAGCTATTGTTGCCAAGAAGCAGCTCTTCAGAACAACTGCCATGGATGGGTACTCCCTATGCATGGCAGCCTGTACCAGGTCGAGCGTCTAATGATGTTTTGCACGCTGCGTACGAAGAATACTCGCTGACTCGTTATGAGTATTGAAGTTGCCGTTTGCGGTGGGTGGAGGGAACATGCTCTTGATATCGAGTCTCGGAAATGAAAAGCCCCGGCTGGGGCTACCAATCGGGGCGCGTTAATGGTTCGCACCGCTCTTCTTCGGCTTGTCGCGTGGCTGCTCGCGGCGGCTGTCACTTTCGTAACGCTCGGACCTGAGGACGTTCGGCCTCACCCTGTTCTCGGACAGCAAGGCGATCACGCGCTCGCCTTTCTTCTGGTGGGGATTCTCTTTTCCCTAGCCTATCCGCAGCGGCGCTGGACTGTTTCAGCGATCGCCGTTGCCCTGATCGGCCTGCTTGAGATTATGCAATTATGGGTGCCGGGACGGCACGCGAGGTTTGCGGATTTTGTGGTCGATGCGCTCTCGGCCTGCGCTGGCTTCGCGCTGTCCGCCGCGGCCGGCCGGCCGATAGCGCAAGTTGGCGAAGATCCCGACCCACTGACACGCGAACGTCCCCAATGAGCAGGGCTGATCTGCCTAAACCAAAGCTTCTTGCGCGTCACATACCACGCGCGGAATCTGAGAGCACGGTGAGCAGCACCGCGACGGTCAGGCGGTGTTACCGGTGTTTCCTGCCGCCTTCGCCGAGGAGATAGTTCACCATGGAAGCGACGTCCTCAACCGCCGGCAGGCGGCGCGACGCGCTAACGCCGGCGATGCGCGGGTGGCCGTCGCAGTGCGCGATGATGAAGCCGGGCGCGATGGCCTTGTGATGCTGAGTCTACCGACTTCGTGGGCCAGGGCGAGAGGTGAGGGATTGATCACCGGAAGCAGGGCATTCGGGCTGCTCCTGGACGATTTCTGCAGGACGTCCGCGAATTACCGATGCGGCCGCCTTCGACCCACGAGGTCAGCGCGATGGCATGCAGTCTGGCCGATGCGCATCCGTGGGATCGCGCCGCGTAGATGATCTATTGTCCACGGTCCGCGAGTCTATCGCCAGCGTCGGCCCCATCGGCCGCTTGCTCATGCGGAGCGGGTCGCTGTCGACGCCTTGAAAGCGCGTACCGGCGAGTAGTTGGCAGTCGAACCGCAATACAAATTGTCTGTGGAGCGGACCGAGGCGAACGCGCAACGCTCAATCGAGCGCTCAGTGCATTGGTGCGCGGACACTTCGTCGCCGCCTGGATCGGTGCTGCGGAGCGTCGAATTTGAGCTCGGCAACCAGTCGCCAAATCTGAACCTCGTGACCATCCGCCAGCCGCCCGGCCCGCTTGGTTGCGGACGCGTCGTCAGGGCAGTGAAGGTTGACCACGCTTCCCAATTGGCCGTGTTCATCCAGGACGTACGCACGATAGTGTGGCATCGCAAATCCCCACGCGCGACTGCATCTTACCTGCAGGCTTGCTCCGGGGTGAGGGTCATTACGAGCTACCTCTGATGGGGGCATGCGCGCTGCCGCGGCTCGCCCCGAACTCCACTCATGCGGTCAGCCGCTCCGGTGCGCGTTCCAACACCTCGGACGCGCACGCTCACGCATGATGACGGAGATGCCTGGACCGCTCTCGGACCTTCGGAAGCTCGCTGCCCTGATAGCCATTGGGGTTCTGCAATTGCCAACGCCAGTGGTCCGCACACATTTGCTCCAACGACCGCGTCGATGCCCAGCCCAACACGTCCTTCGCAAACGTCGGGTCGGCATAGCAGGCGGCGACATCACCGGCCCGGCGCTCCCCGATTTCATAGGGGATTGGTCGCCCGCTCACCGATGCAAACGTACGGACGATGTCCAGAACGCTGCTGCCGTTGCCCGTTCCAAGATTGACGGTGATCAGGCCGGGTTGCTGGAGATGGCGCAGGGCACTCAAATGCCCGGATGCGAGATCGACCACGTGAATGAAGTCGCGGATTCCGGTGCCATCGGGCGTATCATAGTCGTTTCCCCAGATCCGCAGCTTCTCCCGTCGTCCAATCGCCACCTGCGCCACAAACGGCAACAGGTTGCTGGGAACGCCCAGCGGGTCTTCCCCGACGAGCCCGCTTTCGTGCGCGCCAACCGGATTGAAGTAGCGCAGATTGCCGATCCTCCAACGGTCGTCGGACCTGCAGAGATCCTTCAGCATCTCTTCGATGACGAGCTTTGTGCGGCCGTACGGATTGGTCGGACCGAGGGGATGCTTCTCGTCGAGTGGCAGGTACCTGGGTATCCCATAGACGGTCGCGGACGAGCTGAAGACGAGCGTCTTTACATTCGCCCTCTTCATGGCCGACACCAGCCGCATCGTTCCCAGGACGTTGTTCTCGTAGTACATCATGGGCCGTACGTTGGAATCGCCCACCGCCTTCAGCCCTGCAAGGTGAATGACTGCAGTCACTCCGCAGGCACGAAGCATTTCGCAGATCACCACTTCATTCCGGATGTCTGCGTGCCGGAAGACGAGCGATCGCCCGCAGATGGATTGGACCCGCTCAAGCGAGGCCTTGTTGCTGTTGGAAAGATTATCGACGGCAACGACGTCGAACCCGGCGTCCAGCAACGCGATACAAACGTGGGACCCGATATAGCCGGCACCTCCGGTCACCAAGATCATCTCGGACACCTTCCGTGTGCGCAACGATGTGCGGGAAGACGCCGCATCTTCCGTTCCGGAATTGCGTCGGTCCTTATCATCTCTGCCCGACGCGCAGCGAATCGCCCGCGGCCGCATCGGTCCGGCCTGCCTCTGATGGAATGGTTGAACTGCCTAGCCTTCGAGGAGGGACGGCAGGACCATCCTGGTAGTGGAGGCTGACCTCGACAGCGTCACCCGGCTGCAACTCGGTATCTTCGCTTGCGATGATCCGTTCCTGCCCCTTATCGCCCTTCCTGATGACGGCAATCTCTACGTGGTTGCCGGCGCCTTGCACGAGTTGTGATCGAACCATTGTGGTGTACTGAAGCTTCTCGCCGACGCTCTGCAGCTTTTCGCGAATCTGATTGAGCCTTACGCTGGTCTCTTGCAGCTCACGGAGCAGGTCGAGCCTCCGCTGGTCATCCAGCTTCGCCAGCTTTCTGACGAACTCGTCCTGCTGCTTCTTGACCTGCAGCAGTTGCGCAGAGGTCTGCAGCTTCCGGGTTGATGACAGCAGCACCGCGCGACGCGCATCCGTAACGCGAGGGCTGATCAGGGACCCCTTGCCGAAGAGCTCGGTCGCTTTCTGCAGCTCTTCAAGATCCCCCTGAAGTCCTTCTTCGTCCTTCTTCTGCTGCTCTGACAACACGCGGACCTCGTCGTCTCCCTGTCGAATACCGCGCTGAAGAAAGGTTTTTTCCTGCTGATAATCACTCTGCTTGGTCTTCAGATATTCCTTTTCTGAATTCACGATCTCCGAAATTGCCGATCGAGCTAGGGGCGCGTCCATCAAAGCGCCTGGACTGATCTGAGCTCCCTCTCCAAGTTCAGTCTTGATGCGCCACATGCGCGCCTGCTCTTTGGCCAGCTCCGTCCAAAGCGAACCATACTCGCTTCTCAGGTCTGCTGACTCGAGATATGGGTTGTTCATTCTGATGCGCATGATGTCGTAGCCGCCGGCCACGGCGACGAGCTGGCGTGCGGTGATGGACGGACGATAGGGGTACTCACCCGGCTTCGATACATCCCCGTTTACGTAGATCGGCTTGTATTCCGCGATGACCGTCGTGACCTCGTCTGCGTCGATCACGACGGCCGTCTCACGGCCATCGGACGTCCTCTGTCGAAATACCTTCCTCGCCAGTGCAGCCCCGATTTTGGCTCGGATCTGCGGTAAGGGCAGGCCGGCCACCGGAAGCGTTCCGACCAGTGGCAACGAAACGTTCCCGTCCATTTGGACGGCCGCGCGATGTCGCAGCTCCGGCACGCCCGCAACCGCGACCTCCAGAACATCTCCGACGTTCACCAGATATTCGGCCTTTGCTTGAGTGACGGAAATCGTCAGACCAACAGCCAACAAGCCCCATTTGATGCAACGACCCAGACGGCAGCCAGGGACGCCGATATTGATATGGAGGCTATTGCGCAGTCTGGAGTTCGGCATGGCGTCAATCCCGCACGAAGTTGTTACCGCTTCAAATGTGTTCGCGGAAGGCAGCACGTCAACAACCGTCCGAGTAATCGTCCGGACAGGCGATCCGCAAAATTTCGTTCTGCTCTCTCATTGACGCCGAACCGCTCGGTTCCTTCTTCCACTCTGTTCGTCTGATCGGTCCTCTATCAATATTGGGCATTCCCATCGAACCCATCGGGGAGGGCGCTTCGACGGCTGCCCGAATCTAATCCCGCGCCGTCGCGGCTCAATCGACCATCGTAGTTACCTACTTTTTGCCCGTCCCATCCGGTTATTGCCAATTTCCATCCAATGACCCGGACTGTCCTGGTTCGGCTCAAGTGGCGAGTGATCGGGTAGCTCACTGCTAGGAGTTGTGCGTCCTTCCAACTTGTCGGCGTCTACCGAGCTTCCGGCACGTTAGCTCGATGGCGGCAGGGCGATCGAGGAGCCGTGGGAAGGGGCAGATTGACTGTTCTATTGATATTGGCACCAGCCGGCTCGTGGTGTGCCGTTTTCGGATCCTCGGTACAGCGATGCGTCGCCGGCGAGCAAATGCCAGTAGGCATGTTTCGGAAATCTGAAAAGCACGCCTCGAGCCTTGCCGATCCGTCCGGGCACTGCACTCTACAGCAATTCTGCGCAGCAGCAGGATTGTCCCACGGCTCCCATTCCGCTCGACACGTTCACCAGATACGCATTGTCAGCAGCGTCTCGTTCCCGTGGTGGAAGATGTATTGGTAAGGGCGCTCGAAAGAGCAGACGAGTTTGACTTGAGGCTGGCGGACGGGCAGTTGCCCGGAGAGCTGCGATCACACAGCAGCGTCCATCGCGACCTGAGCCACATCAAAGATCGCGACGTTCAGCCGGGATGACCCTCTGCCCTTCCTGATGGCATGGGCGCGTATTGCGATGCGGGGCAAAATACTCCGGATTGGACCGTTCGAGTCCAACGCCACCCGTCAGTCGACTAGCGCGGGTCAAGGGTGCAAACCGGATCAGGCGATGCCGATGACAAGGATACGGTGCGCGGTCCCGCTCGATGTCGATCATAGGTCCACTATGGCGGTCTCTGGCGCGGCCGTGGTCGGATTGACGGATGCCGCGCACTTGCTCGCTCCCAATGGCCGCCTTCCAGTTACCTGCATGCTCATCGATGATCCTCCGCTTCGTCTACCGCTCCCGCAGCGACTCCTGCTTGTATCTCGCCAGCGGCGAGAGGAGGTAGCTGATGATCCTGCGCGCACCGGTCTTGATCTCGACCGTCACCGCCATGCCGGGGCCGAGCTTGACGAGCTTGTCCTCCACCTGCATGTGCGTGCGGTCGAGGGAGATCCGCGCCGCATATTCCAGCTCCTGGCCTTTCGGCTCGCTGCTGCCTTGCGCCGTGCCCGACGCGCGGTCGTTCGGTCCGCCCTGCCTGTCCCGCGTGATGGCGTCGGTTGACACGCTGAGCACGTCCCCATGCAGGAGCCCGTAGCGCGTGAAGTTGAACGTATCGATCTTGATCTCCGCCTTCTGTCCAGGATGGACGAAGCCGATGTCGCGGTTGGAGAGCATGGCCTCGATCTCGAGCTGGCTCTCGCTTGGAACCACGATGGCCAGCGCCTGTGCCGGCGTCACCACGCCTCCCACCGTGTGAACGGCGAGTTGTTGCACGACGCCGTCGACCGGCGCAGTCAAATGCTGAAGCTTCGTGCGCCGCTCCGCCTTGACCACTTCCTGCGCAGCGCTCGCCGCCTTCTGCTCGGCTTTCGCGAGTGCGTCATAGGTGGCGCGCCGATACTCCGCGGCAGTCCTTTCCTTCGTTTCCTTCAGCAAGGCGATGGCGGCGTCGGCTTCGCCGAGCCGGCTTTGCTGGAGGACCAGATCCTGCTGAAGGCCAACCAGCTCCTGATACTCGGAGAGATAGACAACCTTCGAAGCCAGGGCCTTGTCGACGAGTCCCTTGCGAATGTCGACCCGCTCCTGCAGAACCGGTATCGTCGCCTGGAGCTTCGCCACGCTCGCCGATGTGGTCGCCCGCTCCGCTTCCTTCTGACCTTGCTGGCGTTCGATCTCCGCGAGCTTGGCACTCTGCTCGGCGCGCTGGCTGATCAGAAACTGACGATGCATCTCGATCTCCGCGGCACTCGCGCCCTGTGGTGATCGGAAGGCGGCGAGCGGATCGCTGGTGAGCGCCGCGCGCAGCCGCGCGACGTCGAGTTCGGCTGCAACGAGATCGCTTCTCTGGCGCTCCTGATCGGCTTCCGTCATCGTCGGGTCGAGTTCGATCAGAACGTCGCCGGCCTTGACGCTCTGTCCATCACGCACGTGAATGGCGCGGACAACGCCAGTCTCGAACGGCTGGATCAGCTTGGTACGTCCGCCAGGCACGATCTTGCCCGTCGCAGTGGCGACGATGTCGACGCTGCCCAATGATGCCCACAACAGCGCGACGCAAAAGACCGCGATGATGCTCGCCCCGATCGCGCGGCCGATCGGCGACGGCGGCGATTCGGTGATCTCGAGCGCCGCGGGCAGAAATGCAATCTCCTGCTCACGCCGTCGAACCTCGGCTCTCGGAAACGGAACGATATTCCGGCTAGCGGACGTCATGGATACCGGCCTGCAGATAGTGGAGATTTGCGTAGCGCCCGTTCGAGCGAATGAGTTCATCATGGCTTCCGTCCTCGACGATGCGGCCATGCTCGAGAGTGATGATCCGGTTCGCATTGCGTACTGTAGAGAGCCGATGGGCGATGACGATGACAGTCCGGCCGGCGGAGATCCGTTTCATGTTCTGCTGGATGGCGCGCTCGCTTTCGTAATCGAGCGCGCTGGTGGCCTCGTCGAGGATAAGGATGCGGGGGTTGGTAATGAGTGCGCGCGCGATCGCGACACGCTGGCGCTGCCCGCCGGATAAACTACTGCCGCGCTCGCCCACGATGGTGTCATAGCCCTCGGGCAGCTCCAGGATGAAGTCGTGCGCGCCGGCGAGTGACGCCGCCTCGATGACGCGCTCCATCGGCATGGCCGGGTCCGCGAGTGCAATGTTCTCGCGAATCGAGCGATTGAAGAGCACGTTCTCCTGCAAAACCACGCCGATTTGGCGCCGAAGCCAGGTCAGGTCGACCGTCGCGAGGTCAACGCCGTCGACCAGCACGCGTCCGCTCTCCGGTACGTAGAGACGCTGGATCAGCTTGCCGATGGTGCTCTTGCCCGAGCCCGAAGAGCCCACGATACCGATGACCTGGCCGGGCTCGATGCCGAAGGACACATCGTGCAGCACCTCGGGGCCGTCGACGCGGTAGCGGAAGGTCGTGTGCTCGAATACGACCTTGCCGCGGATCGTCGGCAGCGCGGCGCGGGCCGAGCTGAAGCTCGGCTCCGGAATAGTGTTGAGAATGTCGCCGAGACGATCGACCGACAGCCGGGCCTGATGGAAATCCTGCCACATCTGCGCGAGCCGAAGCACCGGCATGCTTACCCGCGCCGCCAGCATGTTGAACGCGACCAGCTCTCCGACGGTCAGGTCGCCGCCGATCACGAACCTGGCACCGAAGTAGAGCGTTGCGGCCGTGACCAGCTTGTTGATCATCTGGACCGCTTGGCTCGCCGTATTGTTCAGGCTGAGTACGCGGAAACTCGCCCCCACATAGCCGGCGAGTTGCTCCTCCCAGCGGCGTTGCATCTGGGGCTCGACTGCCATTGCCTTCAGAGTCTCGACGCCCGTGACGCTTTCGACGAGGAAGGCCTGGTTCTCCGAGCCGCGATTGAACTTCTCGTCGAGTCGCCGGCGAAACAGCGGCGCGGCGCCGGCGGAAATTCCGATGTAGAACGGGAACGACGCCAGAACGATCCACGTCAACGCCGTCGAGTAGTAGAACATGACCGCAAGGAAGACGACAGTGAACAAAAGATCGACGACAAGGGTGAGCGCCGAGCTCGTCAGGAACTGACGGATGTTCTCAAGCTCGCGAACGCGTGCGACAGAATCGCCGACGCGACGCGTCTGGAAGTATGCGATCGGCAACGCCATCAGGTGACGAAACAGCCGGGCGCCGAGCTCGACGTCGATGCGGTTCGTCGTGTGCGCGAACAGATGGACGCGCAACGTGCCGAGAACGGTCTCGAACAAGGTCAACGCGACGAGCCCCGCCACCAGGACGTCGAGGGTACTGATGCTTCGATGCACGAGTACCTTGTCGATGACGACCTGGAAGAACAGCGGCGCGACGAGGGCAAAGACCTGAAGGAAGAACGACGCGATCAGCACTTCGCCGAGAAGACGGCGATACTTGTGGACCGCACCGAGAAACCAGCCGATATCGAACCGCCTGGAGAGATCCGTCAGGGCCGCACGCCGGGTCATCAGGATGATGTCGCCGTCCCAGATGGCCTCGAGTTCGGCCTGCGTCATGGATTCGGGTCGGGAAGCCAATGGACGCTGAACGAGAAGGCTGTCGTCGACGACCTTGCCCAGGATCAGGAAGCTGCCGTCGCGCAGCGCGGCTATTGCCGGCAACGGCGTGACGGCAAGCCTATTCCAGCTTGACCGTTGTGCCCTGGCCTTGAGGCCGAACTCCCTGCTACAGCGCAGGATTTCGGTCACACCGATCCGCGAGGTGCCCATGCGATGGCGTATTTGCTCCGGGTCGGCCGCAATGCCATGGCACCGCAGCAATATCGCCATCGCAATGAGCCCCGACTCATCGCCATCCGTAGGTTCAGGACCCGACTCCTGGACGGGCATATCGCTACGTTCGGCGGAGCGTGCAGACGCCAGAGCATCGCCGGCGAGCGCAACCAGGTCACGCCCGCGCGCAATCAGACCGGCAAAGGCATGCTGCGCCCGATCGGCGAGGCTTTGAGATCCGGCCAGGAGCAAGCGGCCGTCCCAAATTTCTTCAAATTCCGCACGCGGCATCAACTTCGGATGTGACGAGGTCGGATGCAGCACAAGCGCGGCGTCGTCCTCGACCTTCCCGAGCAGCAGAAATCCGCCATCACGCAGCGCTGCGATTCCGGGAAGGCTGATGCCTGCGAGCTGTTTCCAATGTGTCGTGCGCGAACCGACCTTCAGTCCGAAATCGCGGGCGCAGCGAAGCATCGCACGGATGCCGATTGCGCTTTCCCCGCAACGGTCGCGGAGCTGGTCGGGCTCGGCGTTCACGCCATGAAGGCGCAGGAACAGAGCCAGGGATCGAAGCCCGAGATCTGCGGCATGGGCATTTCCATTCTGGATCGCCATTTAATACTCAACCCTTCGCGGCTACCGGCCGCGTATGATGTTCCTTCTCATGCATTCCCAAACATTGACGGGGCCGCACCCAGGCGCTGAACCTGGGTGCGGCTCGGCCTTAGTGTTGCGGTCGGGCCAGCAACGAGTCGTGCCCCCAACCGGTCGCCTGCGACACAGCCGCCACGATCTGACCGGGATCCACCTGGCCGGTGTGAGCGGCCAAGTACTGGTTCAGCAGCGCAAAGCTCTGGCTTGCGAACGACGCCATCGTGGTACCGGTCGCAGCCGGATGATCTGCCGGCATGGTCGGATGGGCAGCGGTCGTTGCCAGGGTGCTGGCAGCCGGGTCAAAATGCTGCTGGAGCAGCGCAAAGCCCCGGCTTGCCAAGAACCCCGTGTTTGCAGCGGCCGCCTGCTGATGATCCGTAGGCTCGATCGTCTGCGAGGTCGTCGGGGCCGCGGCCGTCGTGGTGGCAACAGGCTGCTGATCCGTCGCGGTGTGGTGGTGGTGCGACGACGTTGTGGTCGTGGCGGCCTCAGGTCGGGGATCCACCACGGTGATGCTCTGCGGCGAGGCCGTAGCAACGGCACCGGTGGTCGGATCCTTTGCGCTTGCGGTCAGCGTGAGCGTTGCGGTCGGGTGGCCCCCGCCGCGATAGTACGAGTGCAGTTCGAGTCCGCTGTCGACCTGCGCTGCCGTCAAGGTGATGTTATTCCCCCGGAACGTCTGACCATCGAGCTTGTCGGTGATCGTCTCGTACTTGGGCAACCCCGTGATGTTCACGGTCACGACGTCGTTGGAGTCGGTCGTGGTCACCTTGGTGCCCAGGTCGACGGTACCGCCTCTCCCGGCCACCCAGAGCGAGTTATCCGCGATCGTGAGGACAGGCGTGGCCACGGACGGGGTCGTTGGGGTCGTCGGGGTCGTTGGCGTCGTTGGGGTCGTCGGCGTCGTCGGCGTCGATGACGTCGGGTCGATCTGCAGACCGGAGAACGTCTTCACGGCGCCAGCGAGATTGGCGGCGACACCGCTCGCGTCCTTGATGGCCGCGCCGCTCGGAAGATTGACACCGGTGATGGCGAGCGCCGAGGTGCTGGTGTTGGTCGACGCGACGGTTGTCTTGAAGGTGAGCGTACCGGTGCCCGAACCACCGACATAGGTGGCCGTGCCGCCGTCATTGAGCGACAGCGTGGGCGTGCCCGTCACCGTCACGGCCTCGTTGAAGCCGAGTGCCAGCGTGATCGCGTTCCCGACGTGCTCGGTGCCCGTTCCCGGAACAGCCGTGGCCTGGGTCACCGCCGGCAAGACCGGATCGATCTGGAGACCGGTGAACGTCTTCACCGCACCCGACAGGTTCGCGGCGACCCCAGAGGCGTCCTTGATGCCCGCACCGCTCGGAAGATTGACGCCGGTGATGGCCAGCGCCGAGGTGTTCGTGTCGGTCGACGCAACGGTCGTCTTGAAGGTGAGCGTGCTGGTCCCCGAGCCACCTGCATAGGTGGCGATATTGCCGTCGTTGAGCGACAGCGTGGGCGTGCCCGTCACCGTCACGGCCTCGTTGAAGGCAAGCGACAGGGTGATGGTATCTCCGGCATGCTCGATGCCCGTTCCCGGAGAAGCCGTGGCCTGCGTCACGGCCGGCGTCACCGTGGGCGTTGTGGGTTGTGTCGGAGCCGTGGCGCCCACACCCGTCCAACTGGCCGCCTGCGATCCGGTGACCAGTGTCATGTTGCGATAATCAACGGCGGCGGTCTCGCTCGCCGTCGAGCGATAGATGCCGTATTCCCAATAGGTGCCTTGCCCATAACCAAGCGGACCCTGGTAGTTCACAACCTGCTTGCCGTTGATCCAGACGTCCAGGTACCCGCCGCCGCTGTTGGAAAAATTGGCTTGGACCCTGATGTCGTTGTAGACACCGGTCTGGATCGGATTCGGGTCGGTCCAGAGCGTGAGCATATGGAGAGCGGATGAGGAATTGCTGGGATTCCCACCGGGCTCAACATAGCGGGCGACAATTTGCAGATGGTTGCCGTCCATCTGGACCGCGAACGGCGGTGAGGTCCCCACGCCGCTCGCAATGTCGTCATTGTGCATCTGACCGACGATAAACCAACCGTTCGAGCTGTTTTGAGTGTTTACAAATGACCCATTTGGCCCATTGGCCTCCACCATCAACTGATAGTCCATGCCAATCGGAGTACCGGCCGGGATCACGGCACCCCAGCTGGTCTTGACGCTCGTCGTGTCATTTTGAATTTCAGAGCGATCAACGCCAGAACTGTCACCGCCCCCTGCCCAATGGTCACCCTGCTGAACCTGGAACCGCAGGGTCTGCGAGTCGGGGCTGGTGATATTGTAGCTATTACCCGCCGTCTCGACTTCGTAGACGTCGCCGCCGACGCCAATCTGGGATCCAGGCGTGGTCTTGAAATTCGTGATTGTTCCGGTCGTACTCAATTTCGGGCCTCCGAGTTACAGAGATTCTAGTTGACGTTGACAAGGGAATTCCACTGCCGCGCACGCGATGGCGCGCGACATACCGCGTGCTCGCAAGCGCTTGGCATTGCGAACAGACTTCATAGCAGTGGGATTTATTGGTGCCCCCCCAACTGCTGATGGCCGGTTGGTTAATGAGCGAGTGTGGCCAAAAAAATAAACGAGTAAGGCAAAAATTCCCGCAAATGCGGCGCGCCGGGGGCACTTGCCGGCAAGTCCCTGGAACCGCTCATGATTTCGGCGATCTGCCTTGGGAAGGCAACTTAGTTTTCACGGATAATACCAACGTATGTGCCTGCCCTTGCGAATGATCGCGTGTGCTCGCTCCAGGGAGCTCGCCAGCGGGACCCTGGCAAACGTTGCGGGTACTACGGGGCGCCTGCGTAGCGCGTGATCTCGTTCTCTCTCGGCGCAATCTGCAAGTGGCGATCGTCAATGCCGGTAAATCGCCGACCACGGAGCTTGGTCTCGAATGAGCCTCTGTAGAGCGTGCTGTTAGGAAAGGTTTGCTGAGCGCGGTCAAGCATGGGAGCGACCAGCACGTCGGAACCGTTCTCGCAATCTGAGCTTTGTCGTGGAGCATTCCCCTCAAAATCGCGGATGTCGGTCTTCCAGACGCCACCGTCACGATCCGGCTGTTCTTGGCATTGACCGCCGCCGGCTCCTCACGAGCTCTGGCCATGAGCGAGGCGCTGAGAGCACATTGCCGCGTTCGACGATCGAGAGGAATACGATCGAATGATTAATCATCGACCATATCTCTAGTAATCGCTCCTTCCTCTGTCGTGCGCCCCGTCCTATACGCCATCCTCCGATAAAGGCAGAGATATGCATTACACATCGCATCGAGCGAGAATGCTGTTTCAACGCGCCGACGTCCTTCGATACCGAATTGATTAGCAAGCGCTCGGTCATCGAGGAGTCTGAGCACACGATCGGTCAACACCCCAGCGTCGTGGCTCGGCACAAGAAATCCCGTCTGGCCCTCCAGGACCAATTCGGGAGTTCCCCCATCGTTTGTCGCCACGATCGGCTTACCCAATGCCATGCATTCGGTGATTGCGTTGGAGATGCCTTCCCCGTGTAGACGGTTGTTGGTGGCGAGTACCCCCACAGTGAAGAGATTAGCGATGCTTTCTATATCTTTTCGCTGCCCCAGGAACTTTATACGCGGCGAATGTTCTGGTGGAACGCTATCGCGCACTCCCGGCAACATTTTACCGGTGCCAACAGCCAGAAAAGTAACATCATCCCTGAGACGGTTGATGCGACACGCCATCTCGACAAAGGTTGCGTAATCTTTTCCGGGCCTGAAGTTAGCAACCATCCCGACAATGTGGGGGGTCGTGATGCCCAACGTGCTACGAAGCTCTGCTCCGTCCGTTAAGTTAAGGACTCTTGCAGGATTAAACCCATTGTAGATCGATAGACCTTTGCGCTCGGGAATATGGTAGGCAGCTAGGCCCGCGCGCGAATTGGCGACGACAATGTCTGAAAATGGGACTGTCAGCTTGCCCATCAAATAGTCTTTATTCCACAGCGTCAGATGCGACGGCGCGTCTCGCACGAAGCCATTGACGAAAGCCGCGCCGCACAATTTCGCAACTGGAGCTGCATAAATGGAGCATATCGAGCCCCATGAGTGGACGATATCAATTTTCAAACTAGAGGTCAGATCGTACAAACTCTTGAAAAGGTGCAAATCCCTCCTGCCTTTGCGAAGGAGCGGAATGTATTGCGCATGTGCACTGTCAATTTCGAATTGATCATCCTCCTCATAGGTAACCGCGACGAATGACTCAATGTCGCGATGAGGGGAGAGTCCCCCCAATAGTTCGACGATCTGCCGTTCTTTCCCTCCCCGGCCGATGCATTCAGTGAAGTGTAGTATACGCATCTCAGCGCTCTCCCACGTGGACTGATTCAGTCCAAGTCGCAACGAGGCGGTTCAGCACGAAATTCAACGTTCAAGCGCGCTCGATGTAAAGCTTCTCATTTGCAGCATGCGAGCCGCCGCCGCTTGAATGCCGCTCATGCGAACCTCGAACCTGATCCTCGTATCGAATGGTCCGCCAACGCCGACACGAGGAAGCGCAAAACGATCTGATTTGCTATCGGATACTTGCCCACTCCGCGTCGTTACTGCGGTCGAAAAGCCGATTTCCTTCGCGAGATGTGCTTCGCGGGGACCACATGCTTTAGAGTCGCCGTAAGGATAAGCGAAGTGCCGAACCGGAAGCTGCAGCAATTGTTCCAGATAGCAGCGGTTATCCGCCATTTCGGCCCGCGCTGAAAGAACGTCCAGGGCCGACAGTGCTGCGTGCGAAACGGTGTGCCCGCCAATCGACGCGAGAGGATGCTGGGCCAGCTTTTGAAGCTCGCGTTCATTGAGGAAATACGCCTCGTTCAAAGCCGATAGCGATATACCCGCCTTTTTGAACGTTGAGGCGAGCGTTTCAACTCGGTTATAGTCTTGGTGAATCCACTCAATGACCTTGTTTAAGCCCGACACCTTTTCGTGAAACTCCGGACAGTGGAGGCGCATGCCCATCGCGTCGATCGTAACCGCGTCTCCAATGCGAAACAATTCGCGCAATCCCAGCCACCACGATTGCAGCGTTCGTGTTGGAGCGCCGGTGGGAACGTACATCATGAACGGGGCGTTGTTTCGCTCGAGGATTGGAAGCGCGGTCGCGAGATTGTCTCTATAGCCGTCGTCAAAGGTAATCACCGCATAGCGACGTGGTCCAGGATCCGTGGCCAATCGCTCGAGGCATGTTTCGAAACTGACGATCTCCCACCCTTCCTGCAGCAGCCAGTTGAGTGAATGTTCGAAAAGGGCAACTGAGGTCCCGGTCGTCAGCTCCGAGCGATAATCTTGTTGAATCTCATGGAACATCAGAATAGCTGCCCTGCCGGCAAAGATCCTGCGGCAGGTTGGCATTAGCCCAGACCGATGAGCCAAGTGGATCATGCCGTCCTTGAGAGCCTGCTTCATGCTAACCCTCGATTGGTCAGCGCTGCAATGCCTCTTTGAGGCTCCGTTGGTCGGTGAAGGTCCAGCCGTCGCATTGTCGTCATCCGCTCCGCAGCAAACGTTTGCCCACTGCCTTTGCCCTGAGGTTGGAGAGAACGTCGTCATATACCCCGACGATCTTTTCCACCGTGAGCACCTGATCGTATCTCGCCATTGCCGCCCGACCCCGGAACTCGCTGCTCCGCGACCAGTCAAAAACCTCTCGAAGGTTGCGGGCAATCGTCCCAGCGTCCTGCGGACAGATCCGCGTTCCCGCGATGCCGTTTAACAGCTCGCCAACGTCGCCGACGTCCGTCGCCACCACCGGACGATTGCACGCGAGAGCTTCCTTGATCGAGGTCGGCGACCCCTCATAATCCGAGCAGAGAAGCAGGGCGTCGGCCGCGCTGTAGCACCACGGCATTTCGCCGTTCGGCACATTGACAACCGTCATCAACTGCGCGTCGACGCCTTCCTGCACAAGTCGCTCGACTGACGCTCTTGCAAGATCGTATCTCTTCTCAGGGCGCGCCGGATCGAATGGAAACAGAACGATATGCTTGTCTTTCGGCCACCCCAGCCGTGCTCGTGCTTTATCGCGATCGTACGGCTTGAATACGCCGAGGTCGACCCCGCAGGGAATCACGATTCCCGGAATCCGTCTCCGCAGCTCCTCCGAAACGACTATGACGGCATCGGCGAAATGCGACACAGCCCGCGTGCTCAGCCTTTCAAAGATGCTCTGTCCAATTACGTCGGTCCCGTGCAGCGTGATGACGAGCGGCGCCCGCAATCGAAACATCGCAGAATATGCCGAATAACCGTAATGCGCATGGACGATGTCGTATGCCACCGCGCTCGTCATTCGTACGACATCAAGAGTGCACCTCAGGTAATTCATCTTGGACTGAGATCCGAGAATATCGATGACGTCGACCGTGTGGCCAAACCGGCGCAGCTGCTCCACCTGCTGGCACACGAAGGCTCCGGAGCCCGGCCTCTGCGGACTCGGATACATGTTGGTGACACAGAGGATTCTCACGATTGGTGCTCCCTCGACGCCTGGCACGAACTGCCATCGAGTCACTGGTCTGCGTCGCTAACCCCGTTGAGCCGTCGTCGGATCCCCGCCGGAACGCCCATCACTAGCGCACCGTCGGGCACGTCCTTCGTCACCACCGCGCCGGCGCCGACGACGGCGCCAGCGCCGATTCTGACGCCTGGCAGCAGGTTGGCTCCCAGGCCGATTGCCGCGCCGCGCGCGATATGGGGCCCGAGCATGGGCGAACCGTCGTAACCGTTGCGGCCGATCGCATTGTCGTTCGAAGTGCCGACGCAACCCGAAATGAACACGTCGTCTTCGATCGTCATATTGCCCGCCAGCCAGGTATGATCCTGCACCCGGACGCGGTCGCCAATTCGCGTATTGTAGTTGACCGTGACGTAACGTCCGATGACGGTCTTCGAGCCGATCCGCGATTGTTCACGGATCGAGGCGCCATCCCCGACCAGGGTCCCCGCGCCGAGCGATACGTCGTAGAAAATCACTGCGTGCGGTCCGATAGAACAATCGGCGCCGATATCGACCCACGCCTCGAAATGCGGCGGGCGCGACAACGCGCCGGCACCTTTGGGCGCCTTGCCGATATAGGCTCCCGGAAAGATCTCGACGCTGTCGCCGATTCTAGCGCCGCTCTCAATCACGACATGCGGGTGAATGACCACCCCGTTGCCAATCGTAACACCAGGCCGCACCACGGCGAACTCGGCGATCGTCACGGCCACACCGATGGCCTCGGTCTCGACCACCGCCCATGCACTGAGTCGATTCATCGGCACTCCTCCCCGCCGTCGGCGCTCAGCGAGGCGGGCGAATGCGTCGGCCTCCGCTGCGCGATCTTGTGACCGCGCCGCTCGGCTGCAGCGCGCGCAATCGCGGCGACATGGCGCACCGCGTCGCGTGCGAGCTCGGGAAACATGGGCAGGGACAATGATCGAGCGGCCATCGCTTCGCAGCACGGCAAGTCACCCTGCCTGTAGCCGAGATGTGCGAGAGCAGGCTGTAGGTGGAGCGGCAACGGATAGTGGATCCCGGTTGCCACGCCGGCCTCGTCGAGCTTCATCCGCATCGCGTCCCGCTCGTTCGTGGTGATCACATACAAGTGGTAGACGTGCGTCGAGCCCTTTCGAACGAACGGCGTCTTAATCCCCGATTGCGCCAACTCCGCCGCGTACCACTCCGCAGCGCGCCGCCGATTGGCGTTCCATTCATCCAGACGCCGGAGCTTGATCTGCAGGATTGCCGCCTGGAGAGCGTCGAGCCGGCTGTTGAACCCGATCTCGGCGTGGCTGTAGTGGGTGGTTCGACCGTGGTCACGCAATCGTTCTATCCGCTCGGCGATTGCGGCACTGTTGGTGGTGATCGCTCCCCCGTCGCCATAGGCCCCGAGGTTCTTCGCCGGATAAAACGAGAAACATGCGACGTCGCCGAGCGCCCCGGTTCGGACCCCCCGATATTCCGCTCCGTGTGCCTGGGCCGCGTCTTCCACTACATAGAGCCCGCGCCGCCGCGCGATGTCCTTGATTGGACCCATGTCAGCCGGCTGTCCGAAGAGGTGGACTGCGATAATCGCTTTTGTGCGATCCGTTACGGCGCGCTCGATCATCGTGGGATCGATCGTGTAGGTCTCCGGATCGATATCGACAAACACGGGGCGCGCTCCCGTCGCCGCGATCGCGGCCGCAGTGGCGATGAAGGTATGGGCGGTTGTAATCACCTCGTCGCCGTGACCAATACCCAAGGCCCGTAGCGCCAGATGAATCGCGTCCGTGCCGTTCGCCACGCCGCGCGCATGGCGCACCTGGCAATACGCGGCGAAATCTTTCTCAAACGAGGCAAGCGCCTCGCCGCCTATGAACTGCGTGGAGTTGAGAACACCCCGAATTGCTTCGGCTACCTCGTCTCTTATCGTCTCATATTGCGCTTTAAGATCGACAAACGGAATTTGCATTTTCGAACCTCACGAGAATCCGTCTTTGTGTCTTGCGAACGTCAGCGGGCCCCGTGCCCCCGCAGCACCGCGGGAAACGTCAGGGCAATCAACTTCAGGTCGGTCCATAAGGTCCAGTTCATTGCATAGTCGACGTCCATCTCGAGCATCACTTCGGGGCTGACACGACCCCGACCGCGCACCTGGCAAATTCCGGTTATTCCGGGCCTCACAATGTGACGCTTATGGTGCCAGTCGCGGAAGTGTTCGAGTTCATAAGGAATCGCGGGCCGCGGACCGACGATGCTCATGTCGCCCCGCAATACGTTGAGGAATTGAGGCAGCTCGTCGAGGCTGGTTCTCCGCAGCCACCGTCCGACGCGCGTCACGCGAGGATCGTCTGTCAGCTTGTACGGGGCGGCGGGGTCGTTCGACAGGGGTTGCTTTGCCCAGGCCCTCCGGATCGCCTCGCGATGGATGTTTTCGTCGGCGTTGTGTTGGAGTGTCCGGAATTTGAAGCAGTTGAACGGTTTCTCGTCTCGCCCGATCCGACGTTGGCGAAACACCGCTGGTCCTGGACTGTCGAGATGGATTGCTATCCACACCACCACGAAGACGACGGACAGCAACACGATGGCGAGAACGCTGATCACGACGTCGAGCGCCCGCTTGCCAAATTCCCGCGGGGTTGTCTTCCGTCGCGTGGCTTCATGCAACGGCAATTTCTGGACCCCCCGCCGGCATGTTACGCCGCCGAACCATCCGGTGATCGTTGCCGTTGCTACTGTGCTTGTGTTTCAGCCGTAGACACGCCGATGCCGCCTCGAGCGCTTCGACAACGCGCAGCCCGTGAAGTCCGTCCGCGCGCGGCCTTTCCCCCGTTATGATCGAATTGACGAAGTCGAGTACCTCGAGTTTCAGCGGTTCGCTGCTGGATATCGCGGGTATATGAACGTCGCCATGATGATAGGCCGACTGAAAGTCGGCGTAGGAGTCGCCGTCGATCCTCGGCCTGAATCGCTTCTGGTATACGCGCACTTTCTCGGACGGCTGCACGTCATCGAACACCAGCATCGCATCGCTTCCGACGATCGTGATTTGGCGTACTTTTACCGGGTCCAACCAGGAAACATGCACATGGGCCGTCGGGCCGCTCTTGAAGCCCATCTTGGCGTAAACAACATCCTCGACGTTGGGCAGAACGTGCGCGCAACCCCAGGCGCCGATGGTTTGCGGCACCTCCTCCAGCAAGCAGAAGATGATCGAGAGGTCGTGCGGCGCCAAGTCCCAAAGGACATTGGCGTCCTGCCGGTAGAGACCGAGATTCAGGCGCCGCGAATCAATGTAGTACAGCTCACCGAGAGAGCCGCTCTTGATCATCTGGCGCATGACACCGACCGCCGGGTGATACTCGAAAGTGTGCCCGACCATCAGAACACGCTTGCGCGCTTCGGCGATCGCATTCAACTCGCGGCACTGCGCGCTCGTCATGGCCAACGGCTTCTCGACGAGCACGTGCTTTCCGGCCTGGAGGACCGCTCGCGCCAATTCAAAATGCGTCTCTACAGGGGTGGCGACAATTACACCGTCTATAGAGGGGTTATTCAGTACCGCGCCGATATCACGCGAAACAGCCACAGAAGGGTATTGTGAGCGGATATATTCCAATCTGTCAGGACGCGGATCAACAGCCATCGACATCCTTGCATCGCGTACGTCGCAGCTGACGCGGATGTGTTTCGAACCCCAGTAGCCGCAACCGATGACCGCGAGCGACGGGCCGCCGTTCGCGATCTGAACTTTCACGTCCTCACGATCACGGGTATTCGCCATGTTGGCTCCTTGTCTGCGAGTGTCGATTCAAGATAGCCGATTGGGCGTGCGCGCTGCTGAAGCACACGGGTTACGATCTACGCTCTTTTGGGGTACACAGGTCGGAATACCCCCCGTGCTTGCGCGTGCTGTGGCCTTGACAAGGCGGAGCCGGGCGACGCAGCTGCGGGGTAGGACCCAAATTACTTTTTGCGTCGAATCGCGCCGGGATCGGCCCACTCAATTGCCACGGAGCTTTGCCGACGCGCCGCAGCATTCGAATTCAGGCCGCTGTGCTTGCGTCGGGTCAAAGGCGCTGAAGACCGACCTTGTTCGTTGCTTCGCGCACGACGCTGTCCGTCTCGGCAATTCCGGCGAGCGAATCGATACCGGCAGGGTCGCTGACGCTGTGGGATTCCAAGCGCCGTTGACAGCAGCCGATCAAGAGCAGGGCCTCGGCGTCGTCACCGGCCTGGCAGGTAAATAGGCGGAAGGGGAGGCGCCGAGGACCGGCAGGAAGGGCAGGACCACGACTTTCCATCATGCAGTACGGCAACTTGTTATGGTGGCAAGCAGCAGCTGCAACTCCGTTCTCTTGACGGTCCCGGCTCGCACTCATCCATCAGTCGTTCGGTTTCGGCAGACATCGTGGCGCTTCGACGGGCATGGAGCCTCTCACCGGCGAGAAACTCCTCAGCGGCTTGGCGTTTGAACGCGATTCTGTATGTGCGGCATGTGCGGTGCTTGGCCATGGGTTCGCACCACAATTTGTCCCCGCGTACTCACAAATGGGTACCCAATCAGCCGTCGGCAGCAACCCTTTTGCCTGCCCTGGCTGGGCGCGCCCGAACGCTACTCTAAGGGCAGTGGAAGTGAGGGACTACAATGAGACGTGCGATGTTTGAACTTGGCTACGTCGGTATGACAGTCGCCGCCTGCCTCTCCAGGATGGCGACGAAGTCATTGGCGTCTGAGCGCAACGAAGAATGTGAGCCAGCAAACGCCTAGCGCCCCGGACGATCTCACAACATGAGCCTTATCGTGGAGCTTTCCCGTCAGATCGCGGAGTTTGTCGACCCCGCTCAAGCGACGCCATGGTCGTCTCGCGAAGGGTGATGCGACAGTCCAGGATGGAACGAGGCACCATGGACACAGGTTCTTCGATCGCGCTCTTGCTCCGCAGCGACGACACTCCATCGCCCGACGATTGCAATCTGTCGGAAATCCTCGAGTTTTTTGGAATCCCATGGATGGCGCTGACAGTCAGCGAAGCGAACGAGGGCAATGTAGCCTCGCTGATGGCAAGTCATCAGCAGTTCTCCGTCCTGACTTCCGCGTCATGTCTCGCCAAAGCCCTGCGGCCCTGCAAGGCCGGAACGTTTCCGGCCTGGTTGGCGGCAGCTACGTCCGTATTCGTCTATGGATTTCAAGCTGCGGATCGCGGCAGGGCTCTGTTGCGCCAGATCACTGGAGACCCGGACGCGGAGATCGACGGCATTGAGGCGCGGCCGACAACCGTGTTCGTCACTGATGCTTTTCCAGACATGTGCGGTCCAATGTCGGCCCTGCGGATTCAACTGGAGCCCGGCGCCGCGGATGCTGCGCTTGTCATCCGGGATGATGGCGAATTGCAGAGCATCCTCGGGGCACCCGAGGGGCACCTGTTCGTCGGATTTGCTAATGCCGGCGTGCGCTTTTTTGCCGATGCTTCACTGGCGATGGTGGACATTTGCGAACGCGCTGCGACCTATTTCGATGTGAAGAAGCGCTTTGCTGGTGCGGTGCCCGTCGTCATGTATCTGAAGTGGTCGTTCCGCGCCGTCTGCTGGACCACCTCCGAAACAAACGCGTGCCTGATCATCGATGATCCACCTCTGTGGCCACGGTACGGCTGTCTCGACTTTGGCGAACTTTTGCGGTTGGCCGACAAGCAAACGTTCGCGACGACCGTCGCCTTCATTCCATGGAACTGGCGGCGAACAAATCGCGACACCGTTGCCGCCTTTCGGCGAAACAGCGGAAAGCTGTCCGTCTGCGTGCACGGCTGCGATCACACCCGTGGTGAATTTTCAGCCCGTTCAGCGGACCTACTCGACAGAAGGCTGAAGACCGCCAGGCGTCGGATGAAATCCCTGCTCAACGAGACCGCGCTTGATCATGAAAACGTGATGGTTTTCCCGCAAGGGGCATTCTCGCCCGAGGCAGCGTCCGCTCTCAAGCGAAATGGCTTCTTCGCGGCAGTGAACACGGAAGTCGCACCAGCCGATGACGCGTCGAACGAAACGACACTTGCAGATCTGTGGAGTGTCGCCATCGTCCGGTATGGGGGATTCTCGATCTATACCCGGCGGTACATCCACCACGGCATTGAGAACTTCGCATTTGACGGAATCCTGGGCAAGCCGTGCTTCGTTGCCGGGCATCACGACATTTTCCGAGACCACGGTAGCGAACTGGCGGAGTTCCTCCAACAGCTTGCATCCTTGCGGTGGAAACTCTGTTGGCGGACTCTCGGGGACGCCGTCTGCCGCAGCTACGGCATTCGCCCTGACGACGGAACGATCACAGTAAAGATGTTTGCTGAGCAACTCCGCATCGAAAACGGGGAGGCGATGGCGCGACGGATCCGAGTTGTGAAGGAAGAACCACAGGTCGTCTCCTTGAAAAATGTTACCGTCAACCAGGAGGTCGTCGCGCACGAATACATGGATGGATGTCTTAGAGTGATCGTCGATATTCCGCCCGGCAGAACAGCGGATATACGCTGCGTTTATCACGAACAGCCGGATGCGTTCCCGGATTCAGAAGCGGTCTCATACCGGCTTGGAGTGGCGGCTCGGCGATATCTGTCCGAACTTCGCGACAATTACGGGCACCTCTTTCGCTTTGGCGTATAGCCGGGGGGCGGACCGCAACGAGCGTTGTCATGCTGCTTCGGCTCAGGCACAAGGCTCCTAGCGAGGTCGGGCTGGATCGCTACCAGCTCGTGGAAACGCTTTTTGCTCAGCCAAGGCGTAAGGCTTCTTTCCCCGGGCAGCGGGTGTGACTGCGGCTGCGGCCAGCTTCGAACCGGGAGCAACGCGCGCAGATCACTCTGAGAATGACTTGGCAGGTCTCAAGTGTTGATTGCAATCAAGCTCGGTGCGGTCATGATCAAGGCTACCCGGCAACCCTTCGGCCTGTCTTCCTTGCCATATCAGAATAGGTAGCCCAAAAAAGTCGAAGCTCGGCGCGGATGAAAGAATACACTCGCGTACCGGGTTTCGCGTCCGAATGATTGGAGATCCTACGTTTCAAAAGAACCGTCGACCTTTCAGACAGAGCAGCGGCCAGCGTTGGCAGCACAACGTAGTGCTGGTGGTGAATTAAGATGAAAATTGCGGTGTTCGATCTGGTTACGTCGGCATGACGACGGCCGCTTGCCTCGCCAGGCTAAACCTATGCCCGCTCCACTAGTTGCCGATGCCGTCAAACCCTCCCATGTCCGCCCCGGCGCGACTGCCGATGCCGGCCGTACTGGCGCCGGCAAAAAAATCTGGATCGACCTGGAGAACACGCCGCATATTCCGTTTTTCAAGCCCATCATCCGCGAACTGGAACAACGCGGATACACGGTAGTGCTGACCGCCCGCGACGCGTTTCAAGTGTGCGAGTTGGCGGACAAGTTTGGATTGGCTTACAAAAAAATCGGCCGTCACTACGGCAAGAACCGCCTCCTCAAGGCGTGGGGACTCGCCTGGCGCAGCCTGCAATTGCTCGGCTTCGTGCTGAAGGAGCGTCCGATCATGGGATTGAACCACGGCGCGCGCGCGCAGATCGTCATCTGCAATCTCTTCCGCATCCCGACGGTGATGATCATGGACTATGAACATTCCAAGACGCCGGCGATCGTGGCGCCGCGTTGGGAAATCGTTCCCGAAGTTCTGTTGAGCGAAAATCTTCACGCCAAGTCGAAAGAACGCATCCGCAAATATCGCGGCATCAAGGAAGATGTCTACGCACCGGAATTCAAGCCGGACACCTCCCTCAGCGAGCAACTCAATCTGGGCGAAAAGGAGATCATCGTCACGGTTCGTCCGCCCGCGACGGAAGCGCATTATCACAATCCCGAAAGCGAAAGGTTCTTCATCGAGTTCATGGAACGCGTGATGGTGACGCCCGGCGTAAAGGCGGTTTTGCTGCCGCGCAACAAAGCGCAGGAATCGCACATCCGCGCCAGCTGGCCGAGGTGGTTTGAAGGCGACAAGGTCATCGTTCCCAAGCAGGCCGTCGATGGCTTGAATCTGCTCTGGCATTCGGACCTCGTGGTCAGCGGTGGCGGCACCATGAACCGCGAAGCCGCTGCGCTGGGCATCCCGGTCTACAGCATTTTCCGCGGCGAAAGCGGCGCCGTGGATCGCCACTTGCAAAAAGAAGGCAAGATGGTGCTCATCGAAACCAGCGCCGACGTCCATAACAGTATCCTGTTCCAACGCCGCGACCGCAACACGGCGGCCAACGGCGGCGCCCGCAGCGCTTTAAGCGACATCGTTCGCGAAGTGGAAGGCATTGTTCGCGCTGATTGCCGCAAATGACTCTGTGCGCGCGACGCAACGGACAAGGTCCTTCCACGGCAAATTATCCGACGGAAGAAGATTGGATTCGGGACAGCTACCGTATCGTGATTTCGTTCAGGAAATGATGGTGAGCGAAAGACTGCCGGTCTCAGCAGTAACTGCTCGCTTCGCGCGCCCTAGATGGCTTGCGCTTACCTTGCGAACCAGAACGTAACATCCGAGTTAGTTCTGCCGCACCATTTTCGCTGGAAGATCTTTATCGCGCAGCACAGGCGTTGAAGCTTGCCTCCCGCCTTGAAGGCTGTTCGATGATCGCGGCACTACGCCGGCGAGCGTCAGATCAGATGCACTGTGGTGGTGCCTGAGCTCCAGCTCGCGGTGCTCGGCACTGATCAAATCATCGAACGAAAGCAGTGGGGAGCGAAACTGCTTGGATCCGTAGATCTTGTGGTTCGAAAGAACCACCAAGGCGTCGGCCCATCCATCAACCTCTTCGAGCGGGAATAGCTCGAGCTCCCAAGCTTTCACGAAGGGGTCATGGCAGCGGACTTCGTATCTCTCGGAGAGAAGCCTTGCGACCTCTAAAGCCGGCGTTTCGCGAGCATCGTCGACGTCCGGCTTGTAACTCACTCCCAGAATACCGATGCGCCTGGCGGACGGGGCGATCTTGTTTTGAATTCGTTCGGCGGTGTGCTTCGGCATCTCGTCGTTCAGCTCGCGCGCCGCTCTAATGACATTGAGGCCGTCGATGTCCTCGGTCAAAAACCATGGATCGATGGCGATGCAGTGGCCGCCGACGCCAATTCCAGGTTGCAAAATGTTGACGCGCGGATGTTTGTTTGCGAGCTCGATTGCAGCCGAGATGTCGAACCTGAACTTGTCGGCAATCAGGGAAAATTCGTTCGCGAGCGCGATATTGACGTCGCGGAAAGTGTTTTCCATGAGCTTGGCGCACTCCGCGGTCACGGGGGTTGTCCTGTGAATCGCACCCTCCGTGAACGTCGAATAGAGGAGTTCCGCTCTCTGTGCTGCTTCCGGCGACGTGGCGCCGATGATGCGATCATTGTGCACGATTTCATGCAGGGTATTGCCGGGAATGGCGCGCTCTGGGCAGTGCGCGACTTCGATTTTCAGATGTTTCGATTGGAGGATTGGAAGTAGGATGTCTTCACAGGTCTTCGGCTTGATCGTGGATTCGATGATGAGAAGATTTCCGTCTTTCATCACGGGAAGCAGGCTATTCACGGCCGAAAGAACGAAGGACAAATCGCATTTCTTGTTTTCGTGCGGCGTCGGTACGGCCACAACGAAAACGTCCGCCGGCGCAGGCTCCGTCTGAGCCTTGAAACGTCCGGTTTTCAAGGCCGCAGTCAGCAGTTCCGGAATGCCTTTTTCTTCAAACGGGCAGTGGCCGCTGTTAATCTCATTCACCTTGTTATCGTTGAGATCAAACCCAGTAACCGTTACGCCCGCGTTCGCAAACAACAGCGAAGTCGGAAGGCCCATGTAGCCAAGGCCCGCAACGCAAACGGTGTCCTGCGTTCGGGGGACCGGTTGCGCATGTTGGCCCGTGACGATGTCGAGAATTCTCTCGGCGGTGTGGCCGTCTCCAAAAGGATTCGTCCAAGGGGGCATCGGGCGATTGAGAGCCGCGACCATCGCCTCCGCGTCTCGGTGCACTAGAACATTTGCGCCGACATCGATGGTTTCGGGCCGTTCCGTGCGATCGCGGATCGTCACGCAAGGCACGTCCAGGATGCAAGCTTCTTCCTGGACGCCGCCGGAATCGGTGATAACGGCGGTGCAGTTCGAAAGCAAAGTCAGGAAATCCGAATAGCCGACAGGCTCGGTCCAAGTCAGATTTTCAGGCAGATCAATCTTGCTTCCTTTGAGTACCTTCTGTGTGCGATAGTGGATCGGCCAGCACACTTTGCCGGGGATCTTGGTAATCAGGTGGATGATTTCCCTCAGCGCATCCGGATCATCGACGTTTGCGGCCCGGTGGGACGTGAGGAGATAGTACCCCTTCTTCTGCAACTTCAGTTCGGAAAGAATCTGACTCGTTTTCTCCGCTTGAACCCGATGAGAAAGCAGCGCGTCTACGATCGTGTTACCGACCTTGAAGATTTTCGACTCCGGTAGGCCTTCCTTTTTCAGGTAACCGACCTGCAGGTCGGTGACGGCAAACAGATAGTCCGAAATATGATCGGCGATGATTCGGTTGCTTTCTTCGGGCATCGTTTGGTCAAATGAGCGCAATCCGGCCTCGACATGCCCTACCTTGATACGAAGTTTATGCGCCGCGAGGGCGCCGGCCACCACGGTGTTCGTATCTCCCTGAACGAGCAATACATCGGGCTTCTCTGACATTAGGATGGGCTCAAGCGCGATCAATATGCGGCCAGTTTGGTTCGCGTGACCGCCGGAGCCGACATTCAAATTGTATTTCGGCGCGGGGAGATCGAGCTCCGAGAAGAAGATCCCGTCGAGCTTCTCGGAGTAATGTTGTTTCGAGTGAATGATGAAGTAGTCGAGCGTTCGCTTCCGGCATTCGCGAATGACCGGTGCCATTTTGATGATTTCCGGGCGAGTGCCGACGAGAATGGCGATTTTCATCTATTCTCCACGAGCGGCTCAAACATGAGGACCTGATACTGATGCATCACAAACGGGCTGCCACGTCTAAAATCTTGTTTGAGGACTGCGGCCCGGCGTGCCGAGCCAACTCGGATCACCATGCGCACTGGTAATGGTGCGAACCGGACCTTCTGGTCACGGGCTCAAGTTCTGCGAAACAATTCCCATGCGAAGACGGACACCTGCCGTTAATGGACGAACATAGGATATCCAATATTCGCCCCATATGCGGACCCTTCTGGGTTACCCCTATCGGACCTGCGTCTCATGCGAGCCAGCGGGCGGTGTGCGCGCAGTCACGATGATCTATCGTCGGCCGTGATGCCGAAGCGCGCAGGCATTTGTTGCTCGAGCGGCCCGCTATGTCGACACCGAGTGACGCGGACTCAACGTTCCACTCCGCCGATCGACCGTTGCTCTACTCGCGCCAGTTGATGAAAGTTCAGTGGCAGGTCATTTTTGTTCTAGCTTGGCCGGATTTAGCGCGCGCTAGCGAGGTCGTGTTGCCAGTAAAGCTGCGGACGGTCAGTCAGGGTCGTCCAGGCGTTGACGAGTTGATTGTTAACATCAAATTTCGGTAACGGACGGCACTCGTCTCGGTCGCCGTCGAGCGATAGATGCCAAATTCCCAATAGGTGCCTTGCCCAAAGCCCAAAGGACCCTGATAGTTCACAACCTGTTTGCCGTTGATCCAGACGTCCAGGTACCCGCTGCCGCTGTTGGAAAAATTGGCTTGAACGCGAATGTCGTTGTAGACGCTGGTCTGAATGGAATTCGGGTCGGTCCAGAGCGTGAGCATATGGAGAGCGGATGAGGAATTGCGGGGATTCCCACCGGGGAGAACATAGCGGGCGACAATTTGCAGACGGTCGCGGTCCATCTGGATCGCGAACGGCGGTGAGGTCGGTACGCCGCTCGCGCCATCATCGTTGTGCATCTGCCCGACGACAAAAAAGCCGTTCGAGTGATCCTGCGTGTTGACGAAGGTCCCGTTGGAATTGGCCTCCACCATGAATTGATAGTCCATTTCAATCGGAGTACCGGCCGGGATCACTGCACCCCAGCTGGTCGCGACGCCCGTCGAGGCATTTTGAATTTCAGAGCGATCAACGCCTGAACCATCAAGACCCGCTGCCCAATTGTCGCCCTTGCGGACCTCGAACCGCAGGGTCTGCGGGTCGGGGTTGGTTATGCTATAGCTCTTACCCGCCGTCTCAATTTGGTAGACGTCGCTACCAATAAGAAATGTTTGCGACTTAGCCGAAAACGACGTAATCGACGGAGCAGCTGTTCTCGTTCTATCTACAGGCTGCGATGCGGCGCTCGTCTTGTCTGCCGTATTGCTGTGGGTGCCAACAGAGCTGTGAGTATCGTCTGACAGGCTCTGGGCCAGCAAATTCCCCGAACCACCTGCGTCCGCTATCCTCATATCGAGGGATGCCGATCCATCAGAGATGTTCGCGATGCTGCCAGCCAGCGCAAAGATAAGGGGTATCATTATTGTCATTGCTATCCCCCTTGTCAGTTTTCTACTTGTCTGAGCAAGGTTACAGCAACTAGCGCGAAATTCGATCAGCGAACTGCCGCAAAAATGCTTGGCCACTTGTGAAAAGACCTCATTCAAATCCGATACAATTTTCGACTGGTTCAATCGAAGGAAAATAAGGACTACCACCAGGCATGAGCCCCGAGGAATGCGTCATGAATCGTATGGCGATGTGCAGAACGCGAGGTACCAGGTGCGCACCGGGGGCATCACGCCTCGTGGCCGGACCCGAAAGAGCCGCGCCTGCGCGACGAGCGCCACCGTCCGCCGTCGGCGCAGGATCGCTAGCTTAATGGGCTCGAGACGCCGCGACAGCGCCTCCGGCGCACTGCAAAGTAGGATGTTCGAATAGGGGATCCGCACGGGCAATGCTCTCCCCAGTCCCCCCGGTCGCCTCGCATTGAGCCGTTGCGTACGGCGCTTTACCACGAGAAAGGCATGCCGACCCATCGCTGACGGTGAGCTTCAGGCAATCATACGGTGCGTGATCGTCGAAGATCCGTCGTTGCTGGCTAGTCAGCCTCTTGCGGAGCGCAGCCGGCGCCAAGTGGTGGCCTTGATGGCCTATTCCCGAAAAGTCTGTTCAAGGAGGCGGCAGACCGACTCGCGGTCGCCTGGGTCCGCGGCACGCCGGGCGAACATGCAGCCGTTTCTCGCGATAGAGACGGGACTTCTTGTGGCGCATGACAAGTCCCTCACGGCGTATCAGCACAAGCAGGCGGCGATAGCCGAAGCGACGGCGAACCGCTGCAAGCTCGCGCAACCGATTCCGCACAGCCTCATCACCAGATCGTTGGCACGATAGCGAACCGAGCTTCGATCCGCGCCAAGTACCCCACACGCCCGCCATTCGCTCACATCGAAACTGCTGCGCAAATGAGCGACGGCCTCTCGCCTTACGGCGGGCGCCACATCCTACGGCATGGCCATGTCGAGCATAGCTTCCGCCAGCAGCTTCTTCAGCTTCGCGTTCTCGTCCTCAAGCGCCTCCGCTTAGCGTCGGAAACCGCCAGCCCGCCGTACTTGGCCTTCCATTTGTAAAACGTCGCGCACGAGAATCCGTGCTTGCGGCGGATATCAGCGGTCGCCACACCCGTCTCCTGCTCCCGCAAAATACCGGTGATCTGCTCGTCCGCGAAACGGCTCGGTTTCGTGGGCTATCCCTCCCGAGGTGAGGGACTCGATCCAGTCTTGGAGGGAGTCTGCGAGGCTCAGACCACACCTCGTAGGTAACCCCTATTATCCGCCAAAACGGCTTCGGGACTCCTGAACAGCTGATATGCATTTGGCTACGCTCGTTTTTGATCGGCTACGAGCCTTTGACTTCGCTGGGGAAAAATGATGCGCGTCGAGCAACCGCCACAGCTTTTCTTATATGCGGCTGATTTATCGCCACTTCTTCAATGTCGGTGACCGGATCAATTACGTCAGCAAGGCTCGGCGAAACCATGTGGGAATCCCGCGGTATCAGGCACGACCTTGGAGCATGCGATCGTCAGCGCGTTCGTGAGCACTTTTCCTTTGCTCCACTACGCAGGAAGTACGAAAGCCTGCTGAAGAAGGCCGCACGCAGGAGGCGCGCGCGCGGCATGCGATCGGGGATTCGCCGCAAGGCAGGATTTCTCGCGGCTGCGGGGCTGCTCAACTATGCTCTGCAGTTGGGGATGCGCTTCATCGTGACCGTTCTCGCACGCGAAGCAGTTGCAGCACAGGAACTTTATCAGACAATTTGGGCATGAGTACATCCACAAACATTCGGGAAACGGCTCGCCCGCCCGATGGCGCGCCCAAAAGCCAGGGGACCATGATTCACGCTGGCCGCGCCATCTCGGTCGTGTTCTATGTCACCGTTGCCGCCCGGCTGCTGAGCATCGTCAGCCAGGTGCTGACGGCTTCGGCTTTTGGCGCTGGCTCAACCATGGACGCCTATACGGTGGCGCTGATCGTGCCCACAACCATTTCTGGCATCTTGACCACGGCGGTAGGCGCAGCGTTGATTCCGGTCTTTGTGGACTACCGCGAAAACAAAGGCGAGGCGGAGTCCATGCGCCTGCTCTGGGCAGCGATGACGCTGGGCACGCTGATTGCGCTGGTGGTGACGGTGGCGCTGGTCGCGGGCGCGCCGCTGGTGGTGACGGTCTTCGCCCGGCAGATGGATGCCCCCACGCAGGCGCTGGCGGTCATCCTCCTGCGCTTCTTGATGCCCGTGCTCTTGTTGCAAGTGCTGGTGACGCTGGTTGGCTCCGTTCTGAATGCCTATGGGCGGTTTGCTCTGCCATCGCTGGCTCCCGTCACGATTACGCTGAGCACCATCGCGTTTCTGCTGTTTGCGCGTTCCTGGGGCATCTATGCCCTAGGCTGGGCCACGATTGTGGGTTATTCGCTGAATTTCTTGCTGCTGGTCGTTGCCTATTTGCGCATGGGGCTGCGCTTTCATTTCGATTTTTCCTGGCGGCATCCGGGCATTCAGCGCATTGCCGCGCTTTCCACGCCCATGCTGATTGGGGCGCTGATGGTCAACGGCAACAATCTGGTCGATCAGTTTATGGCTTCGCTCTTGCCGCCGGGCAGCATTGCCTCGCTCAGCTACGCGATCAAGCTGGTGGATATGCCGTCGGGGATCTTTTATACGGCGCTCTCCACTGCGCTCTTGCCGATCTTCGCGCTGCAAGTGGCCCGCCGCGAATTTACGCTCTTAACCTCCACCTTCCGCCAGGTGGTCATTTTTTCCGCAATCATCCTCTTGCCCGCTGGCGCGCTGTTGAGTTCGTTGTCGCGCCCGATGGTGGAGATTTTCTATCACCATGGCAATTTTAGCGCGCAGGCCACCGATGTGGTAGCGTCCGCCGTGATGTTTCTCGCGCCGAATATATTCATCGTCACCTACGGCTTCATCAACGGGCGGATGTATAACGCCCTGCAAGATAATCGCACGCTGCGCAACATTGCCGTGCTCTCGCTGGTGCTCAACTGCGTCTTTGACTATCTCCTGATGCAAATCTGGGGCGTGGCAGGTATAGCGTTCTCTACCACGCTGACCTATCTGATTGGCGCGCTGACGCTGCTGCTCATCCTTAACAAACGGCTGCAAGGGCTACGCCTGCCGCAGCTTGGCCTTTCGCTGGGCAAAACCGCGGTGGCGGCGGCGTTCCTGTGGCTGGCATGCGCGCTGCTGGCGATGCTGCCCCAGGTGGCCGCGCTGCCGCTGCTGGTACAGATCGTCTTGCTGAGCGCTGCGGGCCTGGTGATCTATGCTGCGCTGCTGCTGGCGTTGCGCGTGCCAGAGGTCAGCCAGCTCTCGGCCATACTGTGCAGTCGGCTGCCCTGGGGCCGCGCGCGGGCAAAACCCGCATAGGCCGCAGATGAGCGTATCGATGTTTGTGTACCCTGCGAGGAAGAACTTCCATGAGTGTACAAGCGGCTAGCTCCCCACCCAAAGGCCTTAGCCTGGCAGACCTGGTCAGGCAAGCGCGTGGTATGGTCCATGTCATCAGACGGACACGCTCGTGGACCTGCGTGCGTCTCTTCTGGCTGGGCGAGCGCAACCCTCGCCGCGTCCCCGGCGCGTTTCGCTTTCCCTTCGGGCCGGTGCGCTATATGGACGCCAAGGTGATGCTGTCGCTCTATCGTGAAATTTTTCTGGACCGCGGCTATGAGGTCGTCGGATTAGGCGATGCGCCAGTGATCCTTGATTGCGGTGGGAACATCGGCATGAGCGTGATCTGGTTCAAGCAGCGCTATCCGCGTGCCCGCATCACCGTCTTTGAGGCCGACCCGCAAACTGCCGATCTTCTGGAAGAGAATGTGCGCGCGCTGGGCCTCAACTCGGTCATGGTGGTTCGCGCCGCGGTCAGTGATGCCGCTGGCAAGGTATCGTTTGTGCCCGAGGGATCGCTGGGCGGCCATGTCGGCGATGGGGCAGGGGTGCTGGTGGACGCCGTGCGCTTAAGTGACCTGATTACCGAGCCGGTGGATTATCTGAAGGTCGATATCGAGGGCAGCGAATTTGGCGTCCTCAAAGACCTGTGTGCCACGGGCAAAATAGGGTTGGTAAAGTATCTTGCGTGCGAATTGCACTGCAATCCTGCTGTGCAAGACCAGGTTGCGGAACTGTGGATGGCACTTTCGCAAGCGGGCTTCCGCATCACGGTTAGAGAGGCGAGGGTGGATGCTGAACTGCCTGGGCCACCTGTGCCCACGCCGTTTTCGTCGGCACCGAGCGCGAAATATCTCGTCTGGCTCTATGCCTGGCGTGTGTAGGGATTCGGATCGCATCTTGCCGTGAGCGAAGAGGAACCGTCGCTCGGCAATACAGGCGCTCCAAGCTCCTTATGCCTGGCCATTGCGCGAACTGCTGGTCTGGGCTTCTGGTGCCAATGAGTAACCCGAAAGGGTCGAGCCACGGACCGGTTCAAATAGTATGCTGCTAGGATGTGAGTTCGGATGCCATGCGTTGACGTTCTCTCATTAGGGAGCTCTTTCTCAAGCATGTGCGGATTTCCGATATTGTGGGAGCGTAATGGTTGCAGCCCGCAAGATTTGAAAGGGAGGGCGTTTGCAATGCTGGCTTGCTCAACCAAACTGCGCTGTCGTCCGGCCCGCGGTGGCTCAGGGTTTGCGTCAGGAGGAGTGGGTAGTGAGTAGCATGGTTCAAGAAGAGGGACAGAGATTCGAGTTTGGGAATAACTGGCACCACTTCATTCAAAAGAATTTCGGACCCGAGAGGGTGCGGATTTCCAAGAAGCATCTTCTCGAGTTTATCGAACGGGGCGATCTCAAGGGGCTAACGTTCCTCGATATTGGGTGCGGAAGCGGACTTCACTCCGTTGCCGCCCTAGAAGCAGGCGCAGTATCGGTTCGTGGCTTTGACTATGATGCTAATTCGGTCGCTACGAGCCGATACGTGCAGGCTCAGGTAGGCAATCCCTCCAATTGGACCGTCGAGCAAGGCTCCGTTCTTGACGACACATTTGTGAAGAACTTGGGGGCATACGACCTGGTCTATTCATGGGGGGTTCTGCATCACACCGGAGACGTCTGGCATGCAATTCGCAATGCCGCAGTGTGCGTTAGGCCCGGTGGTATGTTTTATATCGCTCTCTATTCAGCGGATGCTCAAGTCAACCCGCCGCCGGAATTCTGGCTCGACGTCAAGCAAAAGTATGTTGCGGCTGGATGGCTGAAGAGACGCTACATGGATCTTTGGTACGTCTGGCGCTTTCAGCTGCGCTACAATCCGCTGCGGCTACCTCTGTTTCTGTGGAGGATGCACGAATACAAAAAGAGTCGCGGCATGAATATGTTTACGGACATTCGTGATTGGCTTGGCGGTTGGCCGATGGAATTTGTCCATGACAAAGATGCCGTTTCCTTTTGCAAAGAGCTCGGTTTCAGCTTGCAAAGGATGGTGACAGGTGAGGCGAACACGGAGTTTTTGTTCATGAGGTCGGCCACGCCTAAGTGAGGGCAAATTGCCCGTGGCGCGCGATCTCGCGGCGCCCGTGGCGGCCCTCGACCCGCGCGACAGTTCAGCCTATCCGATAGTATGGTCGACTGCATTCCCAAGAGCGCTCAGCTTGGCCGCTCGCTCGTATTTCGTGGCGAACACGCGACTGGGCACAAATACCGGCGCCGTTCGGCGGAGAACCACTTCCCTCGCTCGGCGATCCAAAGCTCTCCATGCCGATTGACTTCCCGGCTTAGCGCTTTCCCCATTTCCGCGGTCTGCTGGTCTGCTTCTCCTGTGATCGAGAATAGGTAATCCGGAAGGGTCAAGCCGCTGACCGGCTCAAAATACTAGACTGCTAGGGTCTGAGTTTGGATGCCATGCGTTGACGTCCGCTCATCAGGGAGTTCTTTTCAAGCATGTGCGGAATTTCCGGTATTTGGGAGCGCAATGGTTGCAGCCTGCAGGATCTGAAAAGGCGGGCATCTGCAATGACGCAAACCCTGAGCCACCGCGGGCCGGACGACAGCGGAGTTTGGTTGAGCGAGCAGGCCGGCATTGCCTTCGGGCAGCGTCGCCTGGCAATTATCGACTTGTCCTCGATGGGACATCAACCAATGGTCTCGGCCAATGGGCAATATACAATTACGTTCAACGGTGAAGTATACAATTTCGGAGAACTGAAAGCCGAACTGGAGCGTTGCGGAGTCCAGTTTCGTGGGCATTCGGATACGGAAGTTATCGTCGAAGGATTCGCCCAATGGGGCGTCAAATCGACCATCGCACGCTTGAACGGGATGTTCGCAATTGCAGCGTGGGACGCCGGAGAGCGTCAACTGTTCCTAGCTCGGGATCGAATGGGCGAAAAGCCGCTTTATTGGGCGATTTTCGATGGACTAGTTTTGTTCGGATCAGAATTGAAGGCGCTGCGCGCGCATCCAGGTTGGAAGCCAAGACTCAATCGTGGAGCGATCTCCGCCTTTCTTCGCCATGGTTATGTGCCGGGTCCATTCACGATCTATGAAGGTGTCTACAAACTGCCGCCCGCCGGGTTGGTCAAAATTGCGAGCGGCGGCGGCCCGGAAGTGGGCGCGTACTGGGACCTAGCCGGTGTTATTTCGCAGGGGCAACGCAATACGCTGCAAGCCGACGAAGATGGACTGGTCGATGAGCTCGAGGCGTTGCTGTATGATGCAGTATCGCGCCGCATGATAGCGGATGTTCCGCTTGGCGCCTTTCTGTCGGGCGGCTATGACTCATCTACTGTCGTCGCACTGATGCAGAAAGCGTCTCTGAGACCGGTCAGGACGTTTACCATCAGCTTTGAGAACCCGGCATTCGACGAAGCGAAACACGCTGAGGCTGTCGCGCGACATCTTGGGACCGACCATACAACGTTTCCCGTTAGCGGCGCGGACGCTCTCGATGTGGTGCCGAAGTTGGCCGAGATGTATGACGAGCCATTCGCCGACCCCTCCCAGATCCCGACCCACATTGTTTCCGCGTTGACGCGAAAACGCGTCACGGTGGCTCTGTCGGGAGATGGTGGAGACGAATTGTTTTCGGGGTACAGCCGGTATCAATGGACGCAGAAGGTTTGGCGACCGAATGCGACGATGCCTCTTGCGCTCCGCCGCCTCGCGTCTTCAAGCATTCGCGCCGTGCCGCCTAGTGCCTTCGATAGGATCGCGCGCTATGTACCCTACTTTCGGCGCGTGCCACGGGTCGGCCAGAAGGCCCATCGATTGGCGCAAATTCTTTCACTTCCATCGATCGATTCCATGTACCATCAAGTTATTGCCTCGCACCATCCGAACCCAGACAGTCTTGTAAAAGGATCACGAGAGGTCCGAACGGCCTGCTGGGATCAAGACCTCGAGGTCCTCTTGCCAGATCCGGTGGACCGTATGCGCTACCTGGATATGTGCACGTACTTGCCCGATGACATCCTGACTAAGGTTGATCGGGCCTCTATGGCTGTCGCTCTTGAGGTGCGTGTTCCGCTCCTCGACCATCGCGTGGTTGAATGGGTCTGGAAGCTGCAGTCATCTCAGAACGCGCGTGCCCGGCGCCCCAAACATTTGCTCCGGCGTGTTCTCGCCCGCCATGTGCCCGATCATTTGGTCGAGCGCCCGAAAATGGGGTTCGGGGTTCCGCTCGCCGACTGGTTGCGCGGTCCGTTACGGAACTGGGCGGAAGACCTGATGAGCGAAACTGGCCTGATCGCCGGCGATGTTCTTGACGTCGAGGGCATTCGCTCGCTCTGGACCGAATTCTTGAGCGGAGACAATGAGCGGTATTTCCTCATTTGGAATGTTCTAATGTTTCAGGCGTGGCATCGTCGGTGGAACGAAGCGTCGGTGGTGGACCCTGGAACGAGACGCTTGGCACCCCTTTTGAATTGAAGATATGGCGATGCGGTCCCACTAGGCTCGGGGTGTCAGGTGCGAATTCTCTCGATAGATTTTTCCATTCCCTATCTATTGAAGGATGATGACTATCCCATCGGCGGTTGGGCTGTCCAACTTTCGATATGGCTTCGCGCACTTGAAAGCGCCGGTCACGAAGCCGCTCTCCTTACCTGGAAGGGTGCTTTGGCCCATGTAGGTTCGGGCCAGCAAATCAAACTGATCGAAACCTATGATCCTTCGCATGGGGTGCGGGTTGCGAAGTATTTCTACTCATACACCCCGAAAATACTGGCAGCCGCCCGCGCCTATCGCCCTGATATTATGATCCAGGGCGCAAGTGCGGTCCATACCGCCATCATGGCTTTCGTCGCCGGCCAGCTAGGGATTCCGTTCGTTCATCGCATTGTCAACGACGTAAACGTCGATGAGCGATGCAAAATTGGACTTCGATCTTATGAATGGTTGGCTTACTCGTGGGCTCGGCATCGAACAGCCGCATTTCTCTGTCAAAATGAGTATCAACGCGAAAAATTGGCAGCTCTCTTCCCGGGCAAGCCTATACACGTCATTCATAATGCCGTTGTCGTTGCAGAGGATGCGCCCGCTCCTTTGCCGCGCGTAGAACGCAGATATGTCGCCTGGCTTGGTGTCTTCCGCTACGGAAAAAACCTGCCATTGCTGTTTCGAATCGCCCAGGAATTTCCGGCGGTCAAATTCCGCGTGGCGGGGATGCTAGAGCGAGATGTTGATCAACCGACGCTGGATGCCGTGAATGGGCTGCGCCATCTGCCAAACGTGGAACTGGTTGGCCATATCCGGCGGGCAGACGTTCAACAGTTTCTCTCAGAAGCGACGATGCTTCTCTGCACATCGGATTTCGAGGGCTTCTCGAACGTGATCTTGGAGGCTCTCGCCGTGGGCACGCCTGTCGTGACGCGCCGGCAAGTCGATCCGGACTCGATCATCGTGCGTCATGCCCTTGGCGCATCGGCAGAGGACGAGTTGGCACTTTCTAAATCCGTGAAAACATTCTGGGACATGAGCGCGAATGAATACGACGCGGTCGCTCGACGATGTCAGACTTATGTTAGGGCCAATCACTCGCCGACGGCAAAAGCTCGCGAGTTAATTGCGGCCTTGACGCCTCTTCTCGCCAAGTCAAAACGCCCACGGCAACCACTTTGAATTGACTTACTCGAGGTGGACGCCATACGGCGAGACTAGATATCGAGAGTTCATTGGACGGTGAGATCCGTAGGTCCACAATGACTGCATCCTTGACGCACAACGGCCGAGCGCCTTATCATCTCACGTTGCCGCATTCGGTCGCGCAATCCGGAACATTCTTCTTTCTGTTGTTTTTGTTTATTTGGCCCTTCCAGGGCGCACTATTTCTAACGGACAATTTGTTCGACATCCAAGGGTTTAAACCCTTCAACTTATTATCAGCAGTGGTCTTGGCCTACCTGGTGTTCGACACTGCGCCCCTACACGCGACCGACAAAATCGAACGAGCATCCATCAGAATTTTTCTCCTCTACTTCGTAACGTTTGCCATCGCTCTCATTCGATCAGTTCCAAACGCGCCCCTTTTGCATAGTCGCTTCCCCGGCATTCCAGGGTCCTACGTTGACTTTGTACTATCGGCTTGCATTGTGCCAACCTTCTACACTCTCTCCTTCCTGTTTATCCTTAGGCGCATGTGCTCCTTTCAGGAGCTCGAGAAGATCACGACGGTGATCTGCCTTTCGATATTATTGCTATCAATCTCTTTCGTCGCGCTGGTGCTGATGAATCCGTCCGTTCTGCTTTCAGGTCACGCGGGCGGAATGACCGATAGCGACCGGGACGAAATGGCCCAGTTGTGCATAACGTATTTTGGATCCCATTATAACGTAATTGGAAGTATGTTCATTTCCACTGTGCCGTTGTTGCTCTATCGTGCCCTTACACGCGGCGCTCTCTGGATCGCGCCCCTGTGTCTATCGCTTCTCGCGGTTCTTCTCCTCGAGTCACGAACAACGCTTGTCGCAGTAGCAGCTTCGTGTTCCCTGTTCCTGATCCTGCGGCGCAGGTTTGGCATTTTGGTTTTCGGTGCTGGGGCGGCTGGCGTCACATCGCTGGTGTGGCGCGGACCAACCGTTGACGCCCTTCTTTCGGTCGGATTTGGCAGCGGTTCCGTCGTCTCGGCCGATACCTTGCTGACCGGCCGAGTTGATTACATTTGGCGTCCTCTGCTAGAGGAGTGGACGAGCAATATCGGTCTGTTCCTGGTTGGCGCCGGTCGCTACGGAATAGGGACGAGCCAACTTTGGAACACGGGAACCCTGCTAGAGAAAACCGTAGCGCATAATGCGATTATCGAATTCTTTCTTGATTGCGGGGTGATTTTAACCGGTGTGGCCCTAATGTTCCTTATGGCTGGAACAGTTACCGCCTGGCGAGTTGGGCGAAGGTTGAATAGTGACCTATATTGGGCTCTGTTCGCGAGCATGTTCGGTTGTGGGATTAGTATGGCAACCGGGCGTGCCATCTTTCCAACAATAGAAAACATGTATGCATTTCCGATCATTGCGATGATGATCAACGTGGCGCGGTTGCGCTATCTGGATGCCTATCGCAGTCGACCCAAGACGAATCAAAATCCTGAAGAAATCGTTGCGAGGTAAGTCTATACGTCGTCCCACGCAGCCGATGGTGTTCGATTATATCTCCTGGTGATTTGTCCCAGCGGCGCCACCGCTTACGCTCCGGCGAAGGCTACCTTGCGGAGTGCGAGCGTAGAGTGAAGACATAGGCGTATGACCGACCATACGGCTATGTCGAACGTCTCTCATGTCACGCCCTCATCGGCGCCCACCGGCTTGGGGCGCCCACCGGCTTGGCGAGCCGATTGTAGGCGGCCGAGCTGTCGACCTGCGGGGATGCCACAGTCGATCCTCGCGGGCGACGACAAAAGCGTGGCAGAGACCTTGTGGAGAGAATCTGGGGCATCTCTGAAGGGGCAATGGCGAGCAGCGCAACGCGAGCCGATACTGAGAGTACTGCCCACCCCTACAGCTTCAGTTCGATGTGAGGAGCAGTTTAAATTTACCGGCGGCTCCGCGAGATCATCCTGATCGCGGGCAAGATCGTGGTCGACGAGACCACGGCACCGGTGCTGGATCCCGCACCAAGAAGGGCTTCTTTGGGGCGATCACGCGGCGGCGGAGATGCCGATCGTCGGTGAAGATGGCAGTCTTCACCCCGAACTCGTGAGGCGCACCGGCTTTGCCTCTGCCGATACTTCAAGTTGATGATCTCGTCGAATCCCGTTCGGAAGAGGTCGCTCGATCCTGCCATCCTCTGCGCTTAGACCAATTTTCTGTCCGCTGGTGCGGAAGCGATCAGACAGATCGCGCACAATTCCTATAGCGAGTCCAAGAAGCAGCCCTGCAACGATCGCTACTCCGAGCACGATTCTAGGTTTTGGCCAGCTAGCCCTCAAAGGAGGCGACGCTCCAGTGACGAGACTCGCCTCAAAAACCGGCGGGGTTTGTTGTTGGGCCGCTTCTGTCTTGCGCAGCACGTGGCGAAAATTATCATAGGCGTTTTTTGACGATTCAGCAGCGGCCGCCAATCTATCGCGAGTATCGGCCGAATCCGCTGCATTTGTCGTCTTGTTCCTATCGTAATCCTTCAACGCCGTTTCTGCAGCCAATGCCTGAGTGCTCAATTCGTTCAGTCGATCCGTAACCCATTTCTCGTCTTGCAGGCTTGCCTTGTCCATTTGATGAGTAATGTATTTCTCCGCAATGGCGTTTAGGATCCGCGCCGCCCAATCCGGATTTCTGGAATCGAAGGTAATCTCGACAAGATACGTAGGGCCGACACGCTTCACCGAAAGCTTACGTTCGAACGATTCAACGGCATAGCGGGCGGCGTTAGCTTGCGTCTTCGGTTGACTCCAGCCGAGGAGCCGGGAAATCATGCCGCTACCTTGGCCCGTCGCAAACTCCGGGTCTTGAGCAAGGCCGAGCTTCTCGATCACGGCGATAGCGATGCTCTCAGACTTTATGACTGCGATCTGACTTTCCACGACCGTCGACAGCGCCGCAGCGTCCGCGAAGGTCAGTTTCGAGTTTACGAGGAGTTGCGCCTTGGCGGTGAACGTCGGTACCACGATGATGAGGTACAGGATGGCAATGCCAAGCCCCGCCAAACACGTCAGCAGCATGATCAGTAGATGTCGTCGGATGAAGGCCAGCACTGCTAGCACGTCTGCTAGTGAGACGGCTGGCCCCGGGCGAAATTCAGGCGGCATACTGTCGCGACTTACCCAATTCTCTGTGCTGTTGGTCTGGAGCATTTTCATTGCCACTGCTGATAGTTGAGGGTCCGGGACGATGCTCGAGTCGTGTGCGGAGAAGTTCGGTTGGCGAAAGATGCTGGAGCCGCATCGATAGGCATTGCAACTAACCTTTTTGGCATGAGGTGCTTGGCCGGGAGACGCTGTGCAAAGCAGGACCAAGCAACAATGGACCATCGCTGCCAGAAACCGCCCTCGATGCTGACGACCCGAATGCTTGGTTGAAGGGGATGAGAGGGGACTGGAAGAGCCGCATCGTCGTCATGTTGCCGGTCCGGTGGCCAGCCCCCGACCAGCCGATGGTAGAGGACGGCTGCGGAATAAGCCGCAAAGGCGATGAGCACAAATTGGGCGCTTGCTGCCAACGCCACAGCGCGGCCATTCGATTCTTGCCGGCGCCGGCTGGAATCGTCCTGCCCGCCATCGAATGTGCCGGAAGCTTGGTAGAGGCCGGCGAGTTGGTAAAGGACGCATAACTCACCGGTCACTCCCAGTCAGCCATTTCGCTTTCCAGCCGAACAGTAGCATTCGAGTCACTGGGTGGAATTGGATACGACGGAGTAACTACGATGGAGGATTGAGCCTGGGCGCTGCGTGCCTAAATTGTCCAATCATCCGAAGGGGCTCCGACGGTAGCGGGTCCGCTCTGCGGTCGACCTGGTCGGCAAAGCCGAGCGGCGGAGGTACCTCGCCCCGAAGAGCGGGCGTTGCGATATCCACCTTTGCGCTCCTGTAGCGTATGGGAGAAATGCTATGGATCAAGCGTCGAGTCAGGAGAACTTGAGGTATGGCATGCGCAGGATTTCCTCTGTCAAGCTGGTGACCACAGGCTTAGTCCTTTGTGTACTAATTGCATGTGCCGCTGAGGCCGTTTTTTTATTTTGCAGCATTTTCATGATGGGGAGCATCCCCCTGTACGATGGTTTTGCAACCCGCGATTTTTCACAATGGAAAGGTTTTTCCAAACAAGTTTGCTGTAATAGGTCGGCAGTAGTCGTTGACGCCCCCAACTGGGATTCTAAGAACGCGGCGCGATTCGAGATAAACTTCGATGAGCCCATCGTTAAGGGGAGTCATCGATCCGAATTCCGATTGAAGGCGACAGAGTTTCATCGACTTTATGAGTATGGATTGAAGATTTTCGTGCCACCGGATTGGCAGTCCGATAATAATCAGGTTGTGGTGACGCAGATGCACAACACGCCAGACTATTGGAAAGGTGAGGGGGGGCTGGTTCCCCCGCTGGAATTGAGCTTGCTCAACAATACCTGGGTTCTTCGGACAGCTTGGGGGCAGGTGCCAACGTGGTTCGATCGGAAAGGGGACATTCGTTATGTTATGTCCTGGTCACAGCCGTTTGAACGTGGAAAGTGGACCAGTTGGATTTTTCGTACCAAGTGGTCGCTCGATGAGGATGGGATTGTCGAGGTCGAAAAAGACGGCAACTTAGTTTTCCAGAGGCACGGCGCGAACTGTTACAACAATTTATTTGCGCCCTACCTTAAATTTGGAGCCTATGCTCCCACTTGGGTACACTTAAGCGTGCCTCCTGAATTCAAAACCAGGGAAGTTTTTTTTACGGACGTTTTTGCTCGCGAGCTTTGAGCGGCTGACTGAGAATTCTGTTGGCGATTTCAGCAGGCTGTGGGTTTGAGTGGACCCCCTGGTGAGGAGTACCGGCTTCCAAGATGGAAGAGCGGCCGTTCTTTGTTTCATCACGCAACCCTTGGCTGCTGCCGTGGTTGCTAGCTTCCGGACCTCTTCGCCCAAAAATCGTGGCCTATGAGAAGCTGACCGATCTTGGTGTGCAGCCTCTGAATTCGCGCTCGTGCTCGGCCGCGCCATTGCCGCTGTCGTTTTCGAACGCCCGCGCTGCGTGATCCAGCAATGTTTCTTCCAAGCGTAGATCTGGTTGGATGGACCTGATAGTGCTGGGCCAGATCGAATACAGCCAGAGGAGAGGTCCTGAACCGCCCCGGGTTTGCCGGAGGCCATTTGGTTTAAGTTATGCCGCCATGGCGGGTTGTTCCAGCATGGCGTAGTAGCGTTGCTCTGCTTCGGCCGGCGGTATGTTGCCGATGGGCTCAAGGAGCCTTCGGTTGTTGAACCAATCGACCCATTCCAGGGTAGCGAACTCGACGGCCTCGAAGCTGCGCCATGGCCCACGCCGATGTATCACCTCGGCCTTGTAGAGACCGTTGATGGTTTCGGCGAGAGCATTGTCATAGGAATCTCCAACGCTGCCGACGGAGGGCTCCACGCCTGCTTCAGCCAGGCGCTCGGTATATTTGATCGAGACGTATTGGCTACCCCTGTCGCTATGGTGCACGAGGCCGCCGCGATGGACCGGCCGTCGATCGTGCAGTGCCTGCTCCAGAGCATCGAGCACGAAGCCTGCATGCGCCGTGCGCGAGGCTCGCCAGCCCACGATCCTGCGGGCATAGGCGTCGATCACAAAGGCGACGTAGACAAAGCCGGTCCAGGTCGCGACATAGGTGAAGTCGGAGAGCCAGAGAACGTTCGGCCTTGTCGCCTTGAACTGGCGGTTGACGTGATCCAGCGGGCATGGCGCAGCCTTGTCGCTGATCGTAGTCTTGACGGATTTGCCGCGGATCACCCCTTGCAAACCCATGTCCCGCATCAATCGCGAGACTGTGCAACGGGCAACATCGAAGCCTTCGCGCTTGAGCTGACGCCACACCTTGCGCGCGCCATAGACGGAGAAGTTCTCCTCGAACACACGCCGAACCTCGATCTTCAGCCTGGCATCCTGCTTGGCGCGTACCGACAACTTGGCCGGATCGCGCCGCTTGGCCACATGGGCGTGGTAGGTCGAGGGGGCGATCGGCAACACCTTGCAGATCGGCTCGACCCCATGCGCCCCACGATGATCGTCGATGAAGGCGATCATGGCTTGGACCGGCGGTCGAGCTCCGCCATCGCAAAATAGGCGCTTGCCTTGCGCAGGATCTCGTTGGCCTGCCGAAGCTCGCGGTTCTCCCGTTCGAGCGCCTTCAGCTTCTCGGCCATCTCGGTTGGAACGCCGGCCCGCTGCCCGCTATCGACCTCGGCCTTCTTGACCCAGTCATGCAGCGTCTGCGGCGTGCAGCCGATCTTGGCCGCGATCGACGTCACTGCCGCCCAGCGCGACGGGTGCTCGCCGGCGTGATCCAGAACCATCCGAACCGCTCGGGTCCGGACCTCGGCTGAAAACTTGTTCGTTGTCTTGCTCGTCATGGCTCCATCCTCTCAGGAGTTGGAGCCTCCGGCAAACCCGGGGCGGTTCAGTCCTGGAATTGTTGCGACAGTTCGGGCTCGACAAACGCAAAGCCGTCAAGAGCTCGTCTGCTGATCTTATCGCAACTGGCAAAATGCTCACTTTGCTGGAGGCAAGGCGGAGACAGGCCTGCGATCGATTGCGCAATATCGCGACGAATTGGCCGAGAGGTTGGAGCGCCGGTCCGATCTGATATTGGATCAGGAGAACTTGGTCCAGCTCGAACGTCGGAGCTGAGCCAAGCGATGGCAACTGAGCGGCAGATTGCGGCGAACCGCAAGAACGCCTTGCGAAGCAAGGGGCCGAGCTCGCGCGCTGGAATTGCGCGAGCTACACGCAATGCGTATTGACACGGGCTTGCCGCAACACCAGGCGCCATTGTGCTGCGGCAGGTCGAGGAATTGGCAAAGGAGATTGCGGGTCCTTCGGCAGGTTGCGTTCAACACGCAATGGCGTGTGAGGCCGCTCATGCTGCCATTGATTTGGCGCACGTGCGGCAGGCCAAGGTTGCGATCGTCAACCGCGCTGTTGTTGCCGAACGAGGTGAAGTTTCAGATCCGATTGCTAAAGCGAATAGCCTGGCAACTGCCGATGCAGCCGCGCTGATGGCGCGCGCTGCGTCGTGCTTTGCCTGATTTACTTAAGCTCGATCGATACGAAGCGCGTGCTTTGGCGCGGTGCAATCGCGCGATGCGAGCGTTTATGCGAGTGATCAGCTATCCCGAGAAGGAGTGCGATTAGACAGGAGTTTTGCAGAACGAACCCAATTTTCTGCAATTGGCTCAAGGTAGCGGACGTCGTGGGATCTGGTTCGGAATAGCACTAATCAGCGGGGTGTCGTCACCCTGGCCCGTCGATTTTGGGCGGGTCGTGAGTTTAGGGCTCTTCCAATGTATGATTGTGTAGCGACTTAGTTGTTCTGATTGCGCTAGTTACCTTTGTACGCCAAACGGCCGAGCCAAACTTGCAAAACGAACCCAATTTTCCGCCGTGAAATCAACACCTAGCCCCGTGTCCTCGCGGCGTTCGTTGTGACCGACACGCATCAGAGAGGAACCGGCTCGCCGTTCACACGGTGGGAGGCGTGGTGACGCCGGCTCAGGCGCTCGCCATCGCGGTTCCAAGCGAGACTCAACTCGAGATCGAGGCCATGCTCTCCAGCCGCGACATCGGTTCGTTCATCCGGGACAAAAGGCGGAGATCGATACCTTCAACTTCACGCGCTACGGGCTTCTTCATCGGGACGTGGTCAACGTGTCGACGGACGCCGTCACGCGCGACAGACAGCAGGGCGGGGCGAACGACCGCGCGTCGGGCACGGCGCACAGCAGCGAGCCGAAACGCGGCGCGGATTTGCGGGTGGAGGTCAAGCTCGTCAAGCTCGGCCCCGGCATGGCGGTGACGGTCGAGACCACGACCGGCCGCGCGCAGGATCATCAGTTACCTTCTCTCGCCGCTGGCGAGGTACCAGCAGGAGTCTCTGCGGGAGCGATAACACCGGCTCCCGCAGCCCGCGCGCTGCGCGTCGTCAACCAGAGGAGTGTGCCCCGCGCGATCTCGCGTGCGGTTCACGGTATCCGTCCGGTGAAGGCCGCCTTGCCGAATGAGGCGTGATGTTGAGAACTGTCCTTATGGACAGTGATAGGCGCAGTGCCCGAGTCGAACGGCTCGAAGTAGTGGACACAGGCCGACGGCGGCGCTGGTCCGAGGATGAGAAGCTCAAGATCGTCCTGGAGAGCTTACAGGCGCCGCGCCAGGTGGCGGCGACGGCGCGGCGGTATGGCGTTTCGCGCTCATTGCTGCTGCGATGGCGCCGGTCGTTTCGGCCTGAGCCGAAGGATGCCGCCCATCAACCTGGCTTCGTACCGGCGATGGTGGTCGCGGAATCAGGTCCGGCGCCCTGTCCAGTCGCGCCGGCCAGCAGCGGCGGGACGATCGAGATCGAGTTTGCTGCCGGGGCTCGGATGCGGATCACGGGCAAGGTCGACGCGGCGACGCTGAAGGCCGCCGTGGCAGCGCTGGCAGATGGACGCCCACGGTGATCCCCATTGCGTCGGGCGTGCGGGTGTGGATTGCGACCGGCCACACTGATATGCGTCGCGGCATGAACTCGCTGGGCTTACTGGTGCAGGAAGTCTTTAAGCGAGACCCGTGCGGCGGCGACCTCTATGTGTTCCGTGGCAAAAGCGGCAAGCTGATCAAGATCCTTTGGCACGATGGACTGGGCATGTCGCTTTATGCAAAGCGGCTGGAGCGCGGCCGCTTCTTGTGGCCATCGCCAGCTGATGGCGTGGTGACAATTACCCCAGCCCAGCTTGGCTACCTGCTGGAGGGCATTGACTGGCGGATGCCGCAAGATACCCGGCGACCGCAGGCGGCCGGCTGATCGCTGTGATTTGAATCGGTGTTGCGATCGGCGGTTCAGACAGAGACCGCGTCTTGTGATTCTCTAGTCGGCGATGGGCGCTGATGATTCTCTTCCCGACGATGTGACTACGCTGCAGGCGATGCTGCGCGCCGAGCGAGCGGCTCGGTTGGCCGCAGAAGCCCCCGCGGGTCACTTCAAATTCCTCCGGGTGTGGTCAGTCAAATTCCTCCACCCGCGAGGCAGGACAAGGGACTGTTAGTTTGAGTTTGTTTCCCGGGCAAGAGCTTCAGCGGCTTCTTTGAGCCGATAGCTGCGTCCGTCGAACTCAAGCAGATGGCAATGATGCATAAGGCGATCGAGGATCGTCGTGCTCATAGTGTTGTCCCCAAGGTATGCCCCCCAATCCTGCACGACGCGATTGGAGGTGACGATGACGCTGCGGCGCAGTTTGTAGCGCTGATGGATCAGGGTCTGCAGCAAAGTGCCGGCGTCGTCGGGGATGGCGCGTGCGAGGAATAGATCGTCCAGCACGAGGAGATCGCAGTCGATGATGGTTCGCAGCCGGACCTCGCGTTGTGCCGGAGAGTTCAGGGCGTAGCGGTGGAAGAAGTCGTCGGTCTCAAGATACTGGACCTTGTGGCTTTGCAGGATCGCCTGATAGGCAATCGCCTTGGCGATGTGCGACTTCCCGGTGCCAGGTTTGCCGACAAGCAGAGCGTTCTCGCCAGCGGCAATGAACGCCAGGGTGTGGAGCTGGAAGCAGGTCTGACGTGGCAGTTTGGGATTGAAGGACCAGTCGAACTCGGCGAGCGTCAGCTTTTCGTCGAGCCCGGATTGCTGGTATCGCCGCTCGATAAGACGGGACTGACGACGGTCCAGTTCATCCTGCAGGATAAGGGAGAAGGTCTCGAGGAAGGGCTGGTTGGCGCCCTGCGCCTGGAGCACGCGCGTCTGCAGCGTGTCGCGGACACCCGACAGGCGCAGCTGTCGTAGGCAACGCTCAATTTCCGGCATGGTCATCATGTGGCTAGGTCTCCAGTTTAAGGTGAGAAGGTGCAGCGGGAGCGCTCGTGGCGCCGGAGCTGGCCGGGGTTGCGCAGGCGACACGAGCGCGGATTGCCGTGGCGTGATCGTCGTGAGCCTCGGCCTGCCGACCATTATCGTCGGCGTCGCGCCGCACAGCGCGGCTGAAGAGGTCGCCGTATTCCGCGGGGGTACGGATCAGCGGATGATCCTGGGTGAGCGGCGATGCCGGCTGTGGCGTCACTCCAACCTGCTCAATCGCCTGTTCGAACAACCGCTCGACGGTCGCACGCACGTGCTTGTAGCGGTAGATGCGGTTGTCGATGGCGTGCGCGCAGGCCTGCTCGACCAGCCGCGCCGGATACTTCCGGCCCAGCCCGACAATGCCCCACATCGCGCGCTGTCCGGGGCGCCCCTCGGTGTCGAACACTTGCTGGCATAGCGCCCTGGTCTGCGGCCCGATGCGCTCGGCGCTCGCCAGCAGCACGGCGGTTTGCCGCGACGGATTGAACGGCCGTTCGCTGGTCGGCAGGACAACAGAACCGGGGTGCGTCATCCGGGAATGAACACGCAGCAGCGCACGGGTGTGGCGATCACGGATCTCGATCGTGGAGGCGTAGATCCGCACCACGACCTGACTGCCGATCGGCGCGGGCCGCGCGGCGTAATAGCTGTTGTCGACGCGTACGGTGGTGTCGTCGCAGACAGTCCGGACGACTTCGGTGAAGATGCGGAAGGGAGCGACAGGCAGCGGCCGCAGGTGCGGCTTCTCTTCCTGGAACATCGCCTCGACCTGACGGCGCGTGCTGCCGTGGATGCGCTTGGAGGCCCAATTCTCCTCCCAGTGCCTCAGGAACTCGTTCTGGGCTTCCAGTGTCTCGAAGCGCCGTCCGGCCAGCGCGGTGCCCTGGGTATGTTGAATCGCACTCTCGACGCAGCCTTTCCGATTGGGATCGGCCACCCGCGCGGGATCGGCGACCACGGCGTAATGAGCCAGCATCGCGCTGTAAATCGGGTTGAGCTCGGGCTCGTACAAATCCGGCTTGAGGACGCCTTCCTTCAGATTGTCGAGCACGACATAGCTGGGGACCCCGCCAAAATACCGGAACGCCTCTTCGTGGAGCTGCGCCCAGACGTGTTGGCTGGACTTCCAGACCACCCGCCGGAAGCTGCGCCGCGAGTAGCGCAGCGTCATCACAAACAGGCGGGGACGGCGGTACCGGCCGCTCCTGGGATCAATCGTCAGAGCGCCCTCGCCATAGTCGACCTGGGCCTCCTCGCCAGGCAGGAACTCAAGTCGATCAAACTGCTCGGGATCGCTGTGTCGCAACGTGCGCACAAACCGCTTGACGCTCTGATAGCTGGACGGAAAGCCAAATCGATCGACCAGGTCCTGGTAAATCGCCTGCGCATTCCGCTTCAGGCGGACCTGTTCTTCGATCCATGCCCGATGCGGTTCGCAGGCCGAGCGGGCCAGGCTGCAGGCGGCTGTCGCTTCCGACACCCCAAAAGCCGGTGGTCGGGGTGGGGGAATTTGGTCGTCCGCGCTCACCGTGCCGGTGGTCACTTCCCCGGGGGAATTTGCCTCCGCACCAGCCCGCAGCGCCCGGTAACGCCGGATCGTCTTGCGATCGACCCCCGTCAGCCTGTGGATCTCGCGCTGGCTGGCGTTGCGATCAAGTAATGTAAATACCGTGCTTTGCAGATGTCGCTTCAAGACGTTCAACTCCCCGGCCCCTTGCTGGCTAAAGGGGTCGAACATAAACGTCCTGCCTGACCGGCTACTGCTGTTCAGCGGCGCTGACGGCGATCATCAGGTGGGGGAGTTTCAAGTGACCATACCCGGGGGATTTTGACCGACCCACGGGGCAGAAGCCGAGGCCCAGGCGGGGACCTTGCTCATCGAGAAGCTCAAACTCACGATCAAGAAGCTACGGCACGAGCAGTTCGGACAGTCCTCTGAGCGAGGCGCATTGCTGGACCAGCTCGAGCTACAGCTCGCCGAGCCGGAGGAGGCCGCGGCGCAAGCTGAGACCGCGGCGCAGATGGCTGCCGACAAGATTACGGTGACGTCGTTCGAGCGCCGCAAGCCGGCCCGCCGTCCGCTGCCTGAGCATTTGCCGCGGGAGCGCATTGTCTATCCGGTGCCTGCGACCTGCCCATGCTGCGGCGACGGCCGATTGCGCAAAATTGGCGAGGACGTGACCGAGACGCTGGAGCTCGTTCCGCGCCAGTGGAAGGTGATCCAGCATGTGCGCGAGAAGCTTGTCTGCCGGGTCTGCGAAGCGATCACCCAGCCGCCGGCTCCTTCGCACCCGATTGCGCGCGGGCGTGCAGGGCCCAAGCTGCCGGCTCATGTCCTGTTCGCCAAGTACGGCCTGCACCTGCCGCTTCATTGTCAGAGCGACGTCTACCAGCGTGAAGGCATCGACCTCGACGTATCGACGCTCGCGGACTGGGTAGGTGCCTCCGCCGCAAGCCTGATGCCCTTGGTCGTTGCGATCCGGAGCCACGTCTTCGCAGCCGAGCGCATCCACGCGGATGACACCACGGTGCCAGTCCTGGCCAAGGCCAAGACCCGGACCGGCCGGCTCTGGACCTACGTGCGCGACGACCGTCCGTTTGCCGGCCCAGATCCGCCAGCGGCCATGTTCTTCTACTCGCCCGATCGTGGCGGTGCGCATCCGGAGCAGCATCTGGCGGGCTATGCCGGACTGATGCAGGCTGACGCCTACGCCGGCTTTGGCAGGCTCTACGAGGCCAATCGTAAGGGCGGCCCGATCATCGAGGCCGCGTGCTGGGCGCACGGCAGACGCAAGTTCTTTGATCTCGCGCGGCTCAGCAAGGCGCCGATCGCGGCCGAGGCGGTCAAGCGCATGGATGTCCTGTTCGCCATTGAGCGCGAGATCAACGGTCTTCCTGCGCAGGAGCGTTTGCGTGTGCGCCAGGAACGAAGCCGCCCTTTGATGGTCGAGTTGGAGGCGTGGTTGCGCGAGCAGCGCGCCAAGCTCTCCAGGAACAACGACACGACCAAGGCGATCAATTACTGCCTTAGCCGCTTCCTTGACGACGGACGGCTTTGCATGTCCAACAATGCCGCTGAACGTGAGCTACGGGCGGTCGCCATGGGGCGAAAAAATTGGACCTTCGCCGGGTCCGATGAGGGCGGCCGGCGTGCTGCTGCCATCTACAGCCTCATTGCCACCGCAAAGCTCAACGACGTCGACCCGCAGGCTTGGCTTGCCGACGTGCTGGCGCGCCTATCGGATCACTCTGCCAAGCGCATCCACGAACTCATGCCCTGCAATTGGCGACCTCAGAACGTCGCTCACGCCGCATAAGCGCGGTCAGCCATCCCGCTCAAGATGACCTAACCAGGGGCCGTCACCGGACGCGTACGGTTCACGCAAGGTCAGCAGCGAACATCCTGCTAAGCGCCCGGACGTCGGAGAAGTCGACGAAGGTATCGCAGCTTTGCTATGCGATGGGATCGTTTGTGCGACCAAGTCGTCTCGTCTCGGGTCCCTGCGTCTACTTGTAGAGCCGTGCCGCCGCGAGAGCCCCTCGGCCCACACCCTTGCGGACCAGGCCGTCGATACGGGATACCACGACGTGGTTAGAGTGGGGAACCAATGGAGCCGGCTCGTTGAGCTGCTCCATTTCAGAGATCATCTCGATGGGCTTCGTGATCCCTCTGCCCGCATCGACGGTTGAGGGGGCGCGATCGTTTGCCGGTCGCACCAGCGACTCATGGTTCATGCCCCAGATCGCCGCCTGTGTCCGGTTCTGGACCCTGATCTTGCGCAGGATCGCCTTGACGTGAACCTTCACGGTCGCCTCGGCGATATTGATTTTTCTGGCAACGCACTTGTTGGAGTCGCCTTCGATAAGGCAGGATAGAATTGCCTTTTCTCGCGGAGAGAGCTGCGGCAAGATCGCGTCGTCTGCAGCGGCGAGGATGGCCTGTCGTCTGCCGGGCTCCGCCGTTTCAGGCTCGTGATCGCGACCGGCATCAAGGGCGAATGACAGGAATGCAGGCGGGAAGACGGTCTCGCCCATAATCACGAGCTCGACGGATTTGATGAATGCGTCGCACGAATTGACGTTCACGAAGTATCCGTTGGCCCCTGCTCGAAATGCGGAGGCAAGATCGACCGGCCGATAATTGTCGGACACGATCGCGATGCGCGCGTCCGGATACCGATCCTTCACAAATCCGATTTGTTCTATCGCGACATTGAAGCCATCGCCGGTATGGACGATGAGGAACATCAGTTTTTCTGCTTGAAGTGTGCTCGGCAGTTCCTCGGGGCTCGACGCCGATACCGGGATGTGAAAATTTGCCGTGTGCAGGATTCTAGCAATGCCTTCTCTAATCAAAACGTTCTTTCCAATAAGAACGGTCTCGCAAGACTGCCGCCTCCTCATTTTACCCTCCAGCCTACTACGCAATGACACAACAGCGATGGGCGGTTGAACTCAATTATTTTCTTGGTCCTCGACGTAAGAACGAGCCCTTGTTGTTCGGTTGGTCGTTCTCCGTCGGCTTGTGGTCTCTAGATATATTGAGCTACCTCGATCATGGACCTCCGTTCTTTGCCTGGTCTCGTTGGTGGATTTCGAGCAATCCATCTTGCTTAAGCTTTTATGAATGTTAGATGCGAATTTCGGATCGCCCTATATATCGTTGGTTATAGAGGTGGGTCTGCGTATACCCGTGCGGTTACGGTGCCCAAAAATACCGTCTGGCGCATCCTCTGCGTGAATTAGATCGAGATGCTCACTCAACATTGAAGAACTTTTCGATGGTCTTTGTTCGTCGATACTATCTCTGCGTGAACGCATTTTGTGAGCGAGTTAACGGCCCTGCGCATATGAACATTGAGGAGATGTCGGAGTGTGCGCTTACGCTGTTATCCGGACTGGATAACCACAGAGGCTGGTCCGCCGCAGTCTGATCACCGGATTCTTACGGGCATTCCAGCCCGAGTGAGAGTCGGGAAGCGAGCAGTGCCGCGCGCCTGTTAATCCTAGCTTGCGATGCGATATCGATCCTGCTTGTATTAAGAGAAATTTATGGTGATTCTATCGATAGTGGTGGAAACAGCAGCAGGTGCGCGGGGTTTATGTTTAGGGGACGATCCGCTGAGGAGCGCCCAATGCGACGTATCAGTGTAGTCATTGCAGACCGGCATCCGGTGGTCTTGGAAGGGCTGAGCAAGGTGCTCGGTGCCGTAGCCGATTTCAATATCGTTGCATCTTGTAACGACGCCGCCAGCTGCATAGAAGCGATCCGGCGCCTGGCGCCCGATATGGCGATTGTCGATCCCGCAATGCCCGGGCTCGCCGCCGCGAAAATTCTTTCGACCGTCAATTCAGAAAATCGTTCGACGCATTTGGTGTTCTTCGTCGCGAGTGAAGATTGCGAACTGGTGTTCTCGGCCACGCCCGTGACCTGTAGCATCATCCTGAGAGATACCGATACCGAGGCTCTGGTGGAGTCGTTGCGGCACATCGCCAATGGTCACAACGTGCTGCCATCGACCCCATCCGAGTCGATCGCGTCGCGCGAACAGGGCACGAATTCGGAGAGCGGGCTGACAGCGCTGACGGAACGCGAGCGTCAGATCATGCGTCTGGTCTCCGAAGGATTGTCGAACAAGGAAATCGGGCGGCGGTTGAACACGACCGACGGCACGATCAAGGTGCACCTTCACAACATCTTTCAAAAACTTGAAATCAGCAATCGGACGGTGCTCGCGGCCCTCGCCATCTTGCAACATGATCGCGCGACTGCCCCGCGGGAGAAGGCGCCGCATCCCGGATCGACAAGTGGGGAGCGCTGAGAGGCTCGTCACGCACCAGCATTCCCGGTCGTCGCTCCCACTGCAATGGGCAGGTGGCCTCCATTGGATGCAGCGACCCGGCCGGAAAGATCCTCGTGAGCCCGCCCGACGCCGGCTTTCTTGCCGGAGACCCTGGTTCAGTCGCGCGTGCGGCAGGCTATCCGTAACATCGACGGCCACTGAGCCGGTCCCAGGCCAAGATCGATAGCGACCACCCGGCCCATCATCCGTCTCCTTGGCGGCCGGTGATGAAAGTGCGTCTGTCATGGCGGCGCCCCACCCCCGCAACGCAGTCGATCGGCTGGAACAAGTGGGGGCTGAAGACTGATTTCAAGCGCCGCTTGATTGCGAGGTCGATGTCCGGGAAGCCTAATGGGGTAGTCCCTCAGGCTTCGCGCCTGATCCAGAATCGCAGCCAAGGCATCGGGCGGGATGTGTATTTTAGTCGTCATCTGCGGCTCTGGGTCGATCGCAGTTTGTCCGCTGTCAGGTAAAACGTAGTCGCGGGCTATAACGAACGACTTCAGACATGATCGCAGAGATGTGCCGATTGGATCTCGGCACATCCGGAGCGACGGCCCTGGCCCTCCTTCCTGCCCCCCCAGTGGTCAGGGTCGTTCCCTCCTGACGGCCTGCTGTCAGGACCGGAGTTCTGTGGTTGAGCCGAAAGCGAGTGCGCGGACGCATCTTGATGTCCCTTCTGTTTCACCGTGCCGTCGAGGACATGGAAATCTGGAGTGCGGCCGGCGACGGCTTTTCCTTTGTGATCACGTATGAGACCCCTGCTGGTGCCGGCTTTCATGGTCGTGCCGGCTATGTGGCGTCGTGGCGGCCGCTCTATCGGGGTAACGGCGCGATCAAGATTGGCGGTTCGGCGTTTTCAACCTTCGCGGAGGCGGAGAAAGCCTGCAACACGATGCTCGAGTATCTGAAGGGGCTATCGCCGGAATGACGCGTCCAGGCAAGCTCGACTTCAGAGGAGATGTCGCCCTCGACGGCGGATGCCCGATTGCCGGCGCTCAGGCAGTGTTGCCGGCGTCGACCGTCACCACGGTGCCGGTGATGTTCCGGCCGCCTTCGCCGAGAGGATATTCGACCATGGAAGCGACGTCGTCGGCTTCAGGCAGGCGACGCAAGCTCCTCGCTCTCGCGGCGCGCGACGGCGATCACATTGTATCCGCCGGACGCGGCGAGCCTGCGCGCAATGGCAAGGCCGATCCCGCGACTGCCGCCGGTGACGATGACGTTACGCATCGGTGCGTGCCAGTTTCCCCGCTGCCGTGACGTCGAGCTGCTCGACGAAGCGGATCACCGCGGGCACCTTCCATACTGCCAGGCAGTCCTTGCACTGGCTGAGAATCTCCGCGCGGATCGTCTCATGGCGGTCCCCATCAGTGCCGTTGGTGAGGATGACGTCGGCGACCACAATGGCTCCGGTGATCGGGCTCCTGCGCGACCGCGCACGCGACATCTCGACTGACGCGTGCCGGTTGATCACTGCTTCCACCTCCTCCGGATGCACCTTCAGCCCGCCGATGTTGATAATGCCGCCTCGACGGCCCACGAAGTGGTATCGTTCGCCGCGCAGCTCGACCATATCGCCGGTATCGACGAAGCCCTCGGTGTCGGCGAGCGGCGGTGCATCGGCGCCGACATAGGCGCGCGCCGTACGCCGGGAACGGATCCGCAGCGAGCCGTCGACCACCTTCATCTCGACGCCGGCGTGATTCTGCCCAATCAGGTGGGCAGGAAAACCCTCGCGCCCATCGTCCACGCTGAAACCGACGCCCGCCTCGGTCGAGGCATAGGCGTGTCCGATTGACGCATGTGGAAATGCTCTGGCCAGGCCGTCCAGCACTGCCTGGTCCGCGATTTCGCCCGACAGGCGGACATAGTGCGGCGCGAAATTGGCGGACGCGCCGCTCATCAGGAGCTTGCGCCAGTGCGACGGCGTTCCGGAGATGTGGGTGACGCCGCCCGCGCGCAGCCGCGCCACATGCACGGCAATGGCTTCCCCGGGCTCCGAAAGCACCATCGATCCGCCGCCGATCACGGCCCGCAGGAAAATTTGCAGGCCGCCATAGCGGCGAATGTCGTAGAACGTCGCCCAGGTTGCGTTCCGGTAGCGCGCGGGCCCGTCGGCGATAATCGCGCCGGCGAGTCCATCGAGCGTATGTCGAACGATCTTCGGCAGCCCCGACGTCCCCGAGGTCAGCATCAACCATTCGGTCGCATGGTCGACCTTCCGTCCCACGGCCTTCCGTTCGGGCAGGTCGACGCCGATAATAGCGCGCTTGCCAGCACTGCATCGGTGTAGCGGCTGATCGGTGACGATGGTGTCGATCCCGGCCTGATCGAGCAGGACCTGCAGGCGATCCCAATCGAGGTCGGGCGGGCCTAGAAGGATGCGGCGGGCGACGCCGTCGAGCTCGATCATTGCAAGCGCGGACAGCAGCTGTCTCGACGTCGCAAGCAGCACCGAGCGGCCGGATAATTCGAAGGACCCGCCGGTCAGGCAGCTGTGCTCGATCATGTCGGTCAGCGATACACTGTGCCGGGCATCGGAAATCGTGCGGTCCTTCGGCCCCGCGCCGAGATATTGGCGCAACGCAATGATGTCAGGCGGGGACATTCTCGTAGGCCCTGACGAACTCACCGAGGGTAGACGGGAAGGCTGCGTCCTCGGCGACAGTGAACGGATCGATACCGAGCTCGTCCTCCAGCCGCGCAACCAGGATGGCGAATGCCAGCGAATCGAACCCGGTTTCGTTCAGTGACAGATCGTCCTCGAGCGGCGGAAGCGTGACCTTCTGTTCTTCGGCGATCTGCTCCATCGCGGAGAAAATCTTCGATTTGACCGACATGGTACACCTCACATTTCGGCTTTCCGAGCCGATGTCAGAGCCTGATTTCGCCCTCAACGACGCGCGCGTAGACGGCCCGGTCGATCGAACGATAGCCGCCGGTCGCCGGATCACGCAGGAACAGCGGATCGTCCACCAGCGAAGGATCGAATCCCTCGCGGATCAGCCGCTGCTTTTGCTGCTTAAAGGTGTCGGTCGTCTCGAGCGCCGGGCACAGCCTGACGAAGGCTGGAACTGCATAAGGCGGCAGCCGATGCGAAAGGTGTTCGTTGAATATCCCGAGATCGAAATCTCGGTCCACCACCAAGGCCGCCATGCCGGCGCGGCCATCGGCCCCGGACACCGCAACTCCATAGGTCGAGGCGTCGAGAACGCCGGGGCAGTCCCTGATTGCGTCGTTCACTTCGCTGGTCGCGACGTTCTCGCCCTTCCAGCGGAAGGTGTCGCCGACGCGGTCGATGAAGTGCAAGTAGCCCTGCGCATCGCGCAACATCAGATCACCGGTGCGGAACCAGGCATCGCCCACAGCGAAGACGTCGTGCAGAACCTTTTTCTTGGTCTCCTCGGGATCCGTGTAGCCCTCGAAAGGCCGGCCGTCGCGATCGCCGCCACCGATACGTCCGACAGCCTCGCCGATCTCGCCAGGTGCGCAGGCGATGCAGAGCCCTGCAGCGCTCCGGACCGGGCTGCCGCTGTCGGCATCGATCTTGACGATCGAGGCGGGAAAGCGATGCGCCAGAACCGGCGGGACCCGGCCGATCGCGCCCGGTTTTCCATCGACATTAAACAGCGAGAAATTGCCTTCGGTTGCGGCATAGAATTCGAGAATCTGCGGAATCGCGAACCGGTTGGCGAACGTCTCCCAGATGTCGCCGCGCAATCCGTTACCGACCGCCAGCCGCAGCCGGTGTCGCGCCTCTTGTTCAGACGCTGGCGCCTTCAGCAAATAGCGGCAAAGCTCACCAATATACTGGAAGACGGTGCAGTCGAAACGTTCGATGTCGTCCCAGAAGCTGCCAGCGGAAAACTTCTCCGCAATCGCGACCGAACCGCCCGCGCAGAGCATGCTGCAGGGAGCGGCGACGCCGCCCACGGAGTGATACAGCGGCAGGCAATCGTAGAGACGATCCTCGATGGACGCGTCCGTCAGTCCGGAGAACCATCCGCCCCAAGCGAGAATGCGACGATGACTGACGTTCGCCGCCTTCGGTAGGCCCGTGGTGCCCGAGGTGTAGATGAGGAGCGCGCGTTCGTCGATCGTGACGTCGCCGCGTTCGGCGGAGGACAGCGGACGTGGCTCGAATGCGGCGAGCGCCGCATCCAGATCGCCGCTTGGATCGCCGGTGCCGAGGCTCCAACATTGCGGCTCGCGGTGCAGGTGCGGACGTGAGCTCTCGAACGCATCCACGCAATCGGCAGCGAGGATGAGGTGATCGGCATGAGCGACGTCGATACAGTGGGCGAGCGACTGGCCGACCAGCCTGGTGTTGATCAGTGCCACCGTCCCGCCGACGCTGCTGATGCCGAGCCAGCAGGCGAGGTAGTCCGGCCGGTTCGGCATCAGCACGCAGACGGTGCGGCCGGCTTGGAGGCCGACGTCCCGCGCCCAGCGCGCATACCGGTTGATCCGGGCAGCGAGTTCGCCATAGGTGAAGGATTGGCCATCCGAGAGCAACGCGGGCCGCCCGGGCTGACGCTGTGCCCAATCCTCCACGATGTCGGCGAACAACCGATGCGGCTGGGCTTCGAGCCGTGCGGTGAGTGCGATGGCTTGCAGCCAGGTCTTGGCGGCGGACCGTCTGCGCCGCGGGGCGTCTCGTCTGGTCGCCTGCGGCTGAGCTGGCTCGGGGTGCGCGCGCACCCGTTCATTGCGGCTCGCCTGGTTGTCGAAGCAGAACCTCTGTTCAACTGGCTTCATCCCGACCCGGATCCCAGCTGGTTGAGGATCATCCGCTCCATTGCCTTTACCGATCGAAAATTCTCGGGCGTGATCTCGAACTGGGGAAGGATGAGATCGAACTCGGCTTCGACCTTGAGCATCAACTCGACCATCCCCATCGAGCTGAGTCCGATATCCACGAGTCGCGACTCCGGGTGGACATCGGCGCTGATCGCGTTCTGCTGGAGGACGCTCCTGACGACCGACAGAACACGGTTCTGAACGTTGATGGCAGTGTTGTGCATTTCAGCCGGTCTCCTGCCGTGGCCAGGCGTGATCACATTCGGGGCGACGATACCCAACTGTTCCTTCGGTCAATAGCTCTGCTTCGGAGGTACCTCGCCCGGGAGTGGAAGCTCCTTGACACCCACTTCTGCGCCAGCGACGCGGCAGGGGAAGTGAGCTACTTGTCGATTTTGAGCGGCATTCATCTCGATCTGGCTCGCATTGTCCAATCATGACAACCATGAAACGGGAGGCTCGGGCCCATGACTGTGCAGGAAGTTCAGTTCCGCAACGTCGCCACGGAAATTGGCCGAATAGCATTCTCTCCCGACGGCTCCTCGTTCCAGCAGCGAACGGCAAATGTCGCGCAGGTCGCCGCGGCGGAGGCCGAGGCGGTCGATCGCGAGGCGCGATTCCCGCGGAAGGCGATCGACGCGGCGCGCAAGGAGGGACTTCTGGGCGCCCAGATTCCGGTCGAGTTCGGCGGAGACGGTGCGCCTATCTCCGAGGTGGCCGATATGTGTTACGCGCTCGGCCGCGCCTGCGCTTCGGTCGGGATGATCTTCGCGATGCATCAGACCAAGGTCGCGTGCCTGGTTCGCCACGGCGCGGGCAGTGGTTGGCATGAGAGCCTCATGCGCCGCGTGGCTGCCGAGCAGATGCTGCTGGCGTCGTCGACCACGGAAGGCCAGAACGGCGGAAACATACGCTTCAGCTCGGCCGCAGTGGAGAGCGCCGGCACCGAGATTTCGCTGGTGCGCGACGCGACCGTGATTTCGTACGGCGCCGAGGCGGACGGCATCATCACCGTCGCCCGCCGCTCGGACTCCGCCGCCGGATCCGATCAGGTGTTACTCGCCATCACCCGTGACGACTATACGCTGGAGCCCACTCTCGGGTGGGAGACGCTCGGCATGCGCGGGACCTGCAGCGCCGGCTTCAAGTTGAATTTCAGGGGCGCCGCGGACCAGATATTCCCCGTGGCATACGAAAAGATCCATGCGCAGACGATGACGCCCGTCGCCCACCTGTGCTGGTCCTCAGTCTGGGCGGGGATCGCGGCTGCGGCGGTGGACCGGGCGCAGCTCTTCATTCGCAAGGCCGCCCGCGGATCGGGCGGCAACATGCCTCCCGGTGCGGCGCACTTCACCGCCGCCAAAATGACCCTGACGAAACTACGCGCCGTCATCGCCGCGAATCTCCAGCTCTATGGAGCTCGCGAACGGGACATGCGCGCGCTTTCGTCCGTCGACTTCCAGTCCTCGATCAATCTTCTCAAGGTGGAGGCCTCGGAGCTCGCGGTTGCGACCGTCATGCACGCGATGCGCGCCTGCGGCCTGTCCGGATACCGCAACGACACCGACGTCAGTATCGGTCGCCACCTGCGTGACGTGCTTTCCGCTCCGATCATGATCAATAACGATCGCATCCTCTCCAGCATGGGTACCGCCACGCTGATGAGCACCGTTCCGGGCTCTTTGTGCGATTGATCTCCTTCTGAAAAGGAAACGGCCTAATGAACCTGGCCATTGTCGAAGCACCGGCGGACTCCACTCCGCCTCCGGCCGATCCGCTGGACCATCTTGCGGATGCGCTGTTCCACGAGATGGGCTCTCCCGGCGTCTATGGCCGCACCGCACTCTATGAAGACGTTGTGGAGCGAATTGCGGCGGTGATCTCGCGCAATCGCGAGCCGAACACCGAGGTGATGCGCTTCCCGCCCGTCATGAACCGCGCCCAGCTTGAGAGGTCGGGCTATCTGAAGAGCTTTCCCAATCTTCTCGGCTGCGTCTGTGGCCTGCACGGCATAGAAAGCGAGATCGACGCGGCGATCAGCCGCTTCGATGCCGGCGGCGACTGGACTGAATCGCTATCGCCAGCCGATCTCGTGCTGTCGCCGGCAGCCTGCTATCCGCTCTATCCGATCGCCGCGAGCCGAGGGCACGTGCCGGCAGCCGGCTGGAGCTTCGACGTGGCCGCCGACTGTTTCCGTCGCGAACCTTCGCGCCATCTCGACCGGCTGCAGTCCTTCAGGATGCGCGAATTCGTCTGCATCGGGAGCGCCGATCACGTCTCGGCGTTCCGGGAGCGCTGGATCATACGCGCACAGAAGATCGCCCGAGATCTCGGGCTGACCTTCAGGATCGACCATGCCAACGACCCGTTCTTCGGCCGGGTCGGGCAGATGATGGCGGTGAGCCAAAAGCAGCTGTCGCTGAAGTTCGAACTGCTGGTGCCTCTGCGCTCCGAGGAGCGACCGACCGCCTGCATGAGCTTCAACTACCACCGCGATCATTTCGGCACCACCTGGGGCATCGTCGATGCGGCCGGCGGGCCGGCCCACACTGCCTGCGTAGCCTTCGGAATGGACCGTCTCGCCGTCGCCATGTTCCATACCCACGGCAAAGACGTCGCGCTGTGGCCGATCGCGGTGCGGGACCTGCTTGGCCTGGCGCAGACCGACCGCGGGGCACCGTCAGCACTCGAGGAGTACCGATGCGCCAAGGAAGCCGGGAGCTAGCCCGGGATCGGAGAGCGGAAGGGAGCGCCTCCATGAGGAGAGAGACTCTCGCCGTTCACGGCGGCTTCGAAAGCGATCCGGCAACGAAAGCCGTTGCCGTGCCGATCTACCAGACGGCCTCGTATGCATTCGACAGTGCCGATCATGGAGCCGCGCTCTTCAACCTTGAAGTGGACGGCTTCCGCTACACCCGGATCGGCAATCCGACCAACGCCGTGCTGGAGAAGCGCGTCGCCGCCCTGGAAGGAGGCATCGAGGCGCTCAGCGTGGCCTGTGGTCAGGCCGCAGTGAACTATGCGGTCGTGAACCTCGCGGAGATGGGCTCCAACGTCGTCTCGGTTCCGCAGCTCTATGGCACCACGCATACGCTGTTCGCGCACATCCTGCCGAGGCAGGGCATTGCGGTCCGTTTTTCGGACGACGACCGGCCGGAAAGCGTCGAAAGGCTGATCGACGACGATACACGGGCGGTGTTCTGCGAGAGCGTCGGGAATCCGGCCGGAAATGTCTGCGACATCCAGGCGATGGCCGATGCCGCGCACAGGCACGGCGTCCCGCTCATCGTCGACAACACGGTGCCGACACCGATCCTGCTCAGGCCGATCGAATACGGCGCAGACATCGTCGTGGAGTCGCTGACGAAATTCATGGGCGGGCATGGCACGACGCTTGGTGGAATTATCGTCGACGGCGGCAGGTTCCCGTGGGCGGAGCATCGCCGGCGCTTCCCGATGATGAACGAGCCGGAGAAATCCTACCACGGGCTGGTCTTTACCGAGCGCTACGGCGCCGCCGCCTACATTGCGCGTTGCCGCGCCGTCTCCCAGAGGACCACCGGCGCCGTCCTGGCGCCGATGAACGCTTTCCTGCTGCTCCAGGGCATCGAGACCGTCGCGCTCCGGATCGAGCGGCACGTCGAGAATGGCGCAAAGGTCGCGCAGTTCTTGCGCAATAACCGCCGTGTCGAGTGGGTGAACTATGCCGGCTTTCACGACAGCCCCTATTTCGTGCTGACGCAGAAGTATCTGGGTGGCCGGGCGTGTTCACTGCTGACTTTTGGCGTGGCTGGAGGCTTCGAGGCGGGCAAGCGGTTCTACGACGCGCTGAAGCTTTGCAAGCGGCTGGTCAATATTGGCGACGCGAAAACGCTCGCCTGCCACCCCGCATCGACAACGCACCGGCAAATGTCGGCCGAAGAACAGGACAAAGCCGGCGTACGGCCCGAGATGATCAGGCTGAGCGTCGGAATTGAGCACATCGACGACATCGTCGCCGATCTCGATCAGGCCCTCTGCGCCGCGAATTGACGTTCGTCAACCATGAAGGCACTCGCATGACTGTCTTGATCGACGTAGACTCGGACGAGCACCACCTCTTATCGAGAGCGCCCGGCAACGGCGCCCGCGCGATGGCATCACCGGGAAACCGGGCGGAGTGCCTCGACATCGGGCTCATCAACAACATGTCGGATGCGGCCTTGATGTCGACCGAGCGCCAGCTGTTCGACTTGCTGGCTGCGGCTGCCGGACGACTTTGCGTCAGGCTGCATTTCTATACGATGGAGGCGACCCCCCGTTCGGAATGGGGGCGCGATTACGTTCGTCGATACTACCGTGGCATCGACGATCTGCTGAACAGACGCCTGGACGGAGTGATCGTGACCGGCGCCGAACCCAGAGCCGCCAGTCTGACGGACGAGCCGTACTGGACCACCTTCGCCGAGATCGCGGACTGGGCCCGGGAGAATACGGTGTCGTCGGTGTTTTCCTGTCTGGCCGTCCATGGGGCCGTCCTGCACCTGGACGGCGTTACCCGCCACAAGCTGCCTACCAAATGCTTCGGTGTCTTCGCTCAAACAAAGACGAGACATCATCCCTTGATGCAAGATGTGCCGAGGACCTTCCGAATTCCGCACGCCCGGTGGAACGAGGTGCAGGAGGAGGATCTCTCGGACTGCGGATATTCGGTTCTCACCTGGTCGGCGGAGGCTGGCGTCGATTGCTTCGTCAAGCAACAGAAGAACAGCCTTTTCGTCCATTTCCAGGGGCACCCGGAATACGAAACCCAGAGCCTGCTGGGTGAATATCGAAGGGATATGGGTCGCTTCCTCCGGGGAGAGAACGAGGTCTGTCCGACGATACCGAGGGGCTATCTGAACAAGGGCGCGGAAGAGATACTGATCGCTTTCCGACAGAAAGCCCTTTCCGACAGACAACCAGAGCTTTTTGCCGACTTTCCAGCGGATCAGCTGACGAGGGACCTGAGCAACGTCTGGCATCTGCCGGCCCAGCACATATACCGCAACTGGTTGCAGTACATGGTGTCGCAGCCAGCCGGACGCTCAAAGCCGTTGGGATCCCGAGAAGCGGCTCCGTCTGCCGCCGGAATTCCGGCACATCGCCACGGACGCAAGTTGGTTGCTGCTCGATCCGCTCGTCTGGCGCGTTCGCCAAATCCGGCGACCAAGAGGCGGCTCGGCTACTACGAGTGAGAGTTCGGACCATGATCCGATGTCGTGAGATAGGAATAGCCGATCTCGACGCCATCGCCGATCTTCTGACACGCGGCTTTCCGACCCGTTCGCGGGACTACTGGATCGACGGACTCCGGCGCCTGTCCGTGCGCGAGACGCCCGACAGCTTCCCGCGCTTCGGCTACATGCTTGAGCATGACCGGGCGCCCGTCGGTGCTTTGCAGTTGATCCACACCGCAAGGAACGATGGTGGAAGCATTTCCATCCGCTGCAATCTCTCCAGCTGGTATGTGGAACCTGCCTTTCGCAGCTACGCACCGATGCTGACCAAGGTAGCGCAGCGCCACAAGGACGTGACCTACGTCAATATCAGTCCGGCGGAATGGACTTGGCAAGTCATCGAAGCGCAGGGATTTCGCCGCTATTGCGGTGGCCTGTTCTTCTCCTTTCCGGCGCTGTCGCGTCCGGCCAAGGCGATGCGTGTTGAGGTCGTCCGGCAGGACGCGCAGGCGATCGACGGCTTGTCCGAGGCTGACGTCGTGTTGCTGGCACGTCATGCAGCCTACGGCTGCCTCTGCCTGATATGCCGCGCCTCCGATGGCCGCGCCTTTCCATTCGTCCTGCAGCCGATGCGCGTCCGTAGGATCAGGCTCCTGGCGATGCAAATGATTTATTGCCCCGATGTGGCCGACTATGTCGTGTGTGCCGGCGCCATCGGCCGCTTCTTGCTGCGGCGCGGCCGGATATCGATTGCGCTCGACGCCAATGGCCCTGTGCCTGGCCTCGTCGGCATCTACAGGGAGCCGATCGGCCGCAAATACTTCAAGGGCCCGCATTGCCCCCGGCTTGCCGATCTGTCGGATTCCGAGCTGGTGATCTACGGACCATAACTTAGTCGACCCGGAACGGAGGTTCGTCATGGTTCCCGATACCAAGTCCATCAGCCATTCGAGGACATGGACATTCTTCCGAGGCCAGTGGCACGGGGGCAATGTGCCGATCATGGGGCCGCGTACCCATGGGCTCTGGCTCGCCTCGACCATCTTCGATGGTGCGCGCGCTTTCGAAGGCGTCATGCCCGACCTCGATCGTCATTGCGCCCGCGTCAATCAATCTGCGGTCAACTTCGGGCTCAAACCGGTCGTCGATCTCGACACGTGGCTCGGACTGGTGCGCGAAGGTATCGCCCGTTTCCCGGTCAATGCCGAACTCTACATCCGCCCGATGTACTGGCCGCAGAACGGCATCGGCGGCGGTGTGCTGTTCGATCCGGAAACGACGGACTGGTGCCTTTGCATCTACGAATCGCCGATCCCGGAGCCCGTCGGCAGCGCGATTACCCTGTCGCCGTTCCGCAGACCGACCGCCGAATGCGCGCCGGCCGATGTCAAGGCCTCCTGTCTTTATCCGAACAGTTCCCGTGCGCTCAGGGAGGCCGCCTCGCGCGGCTTCCAGAATTGCCTGATGCTGGACATGCTCGGTAACGTCGCGGAGTTCGGCAATTCGAACGTGTTCATGGCGAAAGACGGCGTTGTCTTTACGCCTGCGCCGAATGGCACGTTCCTGAACGGAATCACGCGGCAGCGCGTGATCGAACTTTTGCGCGGTGACGGCATCACGGTGATAGAGGCAACGCTGCGCTACTCCGATTTCGTCAGCGCGGACGAGATCTTTTCGACCGGCAATTTCGCAAAAGTCGCGCCGGTGATCCGGATCGACGACCGGCAACTCAGGCCAGGGCGCTTTTATGCGCGGGCACGAAAGCTGTATTGGGATTTTGCCCACGGAATGAAGCTTGCTGCGTGAGAGGGCATCACTGGGCAACATTGCGAGAGGATAGGGCGCGACTCTATATCAGCTTTCGCGGTCGCTCTGGTCAGCCAAGAAGCATTGCGAAATGTGAGAGGATGCGCGTGACGGCGAGCAGGAGGACCGTCCTTGCTGGCACCTATTCAGCGGCGACCCGGCCCGTGCGGCGGGGGCGTTCCTCGTCGGATGTGACGAAGAGGTGGCCTGCGTGCTTGATCACGTTGTCGGTCGTCTCGCGGATATGGCGCTCGATCAGCTCCTCGGCCTTCGCGGCATCGCGCGCGACGACCGAATCCATGATCATCTTGTGCTCGACATCCTTGGCGCGCCATTTGGTCCGGAATTGCGAGGACATGCGGCGGTAGCGGTGCGCGCGTTCGAACAGCTTCTGGCGGATCTCCAGGAGGTTGGGCGAGCCGCACGCGGCAACAAGCGAAAGATGAAAATCGCCGTGGAGCTTGCCCCATTCTTCCGAGAGATAATAATTGGAGCCGAGCCGGTTCTGCAGGCGATCCATCCGGTGGAATGCGCCGATGATGTCCGCCTCCCAGGCGTCGTCGCCGTTCTTGATCGCGAGCGCAACGCATTCGCGCTCGATGAGCACGCGGACATAGGTGAGGTCGTTGAGATCGTCGATCGAAACCGGCGCGACGACGAAGCCGCGCTGATCCTCCGCGATGACGAGCCCTTCGGCCACGAGGCGCGACAGCGCCTCCCTCAGCGTCGAAAAGCTCACCGCGTACATGTCCCGTAGCGCCTCGAACCGCAGCTTGGCGCCGGGCTTGAGCGTGCAACTGATGATGTCTGCGCGCATCCGGTGGAGCACGTCAGCCGCGCGTGTTTCACCTGCTGGCTTGACCCTCTCACGCATCCGACGCCGTCCTGCCATCCCTCTGCTGCCAGTCAGTATCATCGATTTTCGAAAGAATATCAAACAGTTCGGGCTGCCATTGCCCGGTTGGCACGGCGGTATCCACGGTGTTGAACGGATCGAAGCCTGCAGCAAGCGACGGGATTGCTGCGAACTCTCCGAACAGCTTCGGGTCCCTTCGTCGGCGAGCAGGATCGGACGAAGTCGTATAATTTCGAAATAATAACGCTTCATCGAAAATATGTTTGTGCGCATTGCCCTGATGCGGTATCAGGACATCAAACATCGTCGAGCCCTGGGAGGGGAGCAATGCCGCCTATTGTTCATGCGGTCGGGTACGTGAAAATCAACACCACGGCGATCGAGGCCGTGGTCCGGGACGCGACCGAAATCCTCGGCTTGCAGATCACCTACACGGACGAGGGGCAGACCTGGTTGAGCTCCAACGGGCGCGCGGCGGAACTGGTGCTGCTCAAGTCGCACGAGAATGCGACCCATACGATCGGATTGGAGGCGCTCACCGTCGATGCCGTCCGCGAGGCGGAGTCGCGCGTCGAGAGCGCCGGATGTCGCGTCATCTCGCGTAAACCCAGCCTCGATTGCATGGCCGCGGGCGTCACCTTCGCCACGCCGGAAGGGCTGCGCTTCGAGGTGCATACGCCGACGCGCGACCAGATCTACGGTCGGCGCTATCCGACCCACGGCGTCGGACCGAACCGCATGGATCATCTCAATCTGACGTCGCCCGATCCGATTGCAACGCGCCAGCAGCTCGAGAGGATCTGCGGCCTCCGCATATCCGAACGCATGGTCGACGACAGCCTGAGCTGGATGTACGGCGGCAATCGCCAGCATCACATCGTCGGCGTCGTTCGCGGCAAGGTGGGGCTGCACCACTACTCCTTCGAGTTCAGGGAGTTCAACGACTACCTGAAGCTCGGTGACCTGCTTGACCGCTTCGACAGGCAGATGCTGTGGGGGCCGGGCCGGCATCGGCCGGGCGACAACACCTACGCCTATTACACCGATTCCAGCGGCGCGATGATCGAGTGCTCCGGATCGATGGCTCTCATCGCTGACGACGACGGCTTCGTGCCGAATGTCATCACCAATCTCGAGCGCCCGGGCAATGTGCGCTGCATGAATGTCTGGGGCACGCCCGCGCCGCTCGAATGGCGTCAGTTTCACTTTCCCTTCACCGCCATCACCTGACGGGAAGTCGGGCAGCCTTGCCCGTGTGCGCACTGCGTGAGCGCGCCGCCCCTGTCGCAGCCTACGAGAGAGATGCCAATGCAAGAGAAGCACACCTTCCGGTCTGACGGGCTCAAGCTATCGGCCGTATTGCACGTGCCGGACGCGAGAAAGCCGGGCCAGCGGCTGCCTGCCTTCATCGTCCTGCACGGCTTTGTCGGATCGAAGGACGAGTCCCACGCCGAAATCCAGGCGCGCATGCTCGAGCAGATGGGATATGTGGCGCTTCGCTTCGATTTCCGCTGCTGCGGCGAGAGCGAAGGTGAACGTGCGCAGGTGCGCTGCTTCGACCAGGTCGCAGACGCCAAGAACGCGCTGACGTTCCTTGCGGAGAGGGAAGAGGTCGATCCCGGGCGGATCGGCGTGGTCGGCCATAGCTTCGGCGCGGCCGTCTCCGTCTACGCCGCCGGCGTCGACGATCGCTTCGCCTGCGTGATCTCGTCCTGCGGCTGGGGCGACGGGGAGCGGAAATTCCGCGGCCAGCATCCGACGCCCGAAGCCTGGGCAAAATTCACCTCGCTTCTGGAGAAAGGACGCAAGCAAAAGCAGGAAACCGGCCAGAGCATGTGGATCTCCCGCTTCGATGCCGTCCCGATCCCGGAGCATCTGCGCAAGAATCTCTCGCCAAAGGCGATCATGGAGATTCCCGTCGAGACCGCGTGGAGCATGTACAATTTTCGTGCGGACGAGGTCGTCGGCAACATCGCGCCTCGTCCGATCCTGTTCCTGCACACCGCCAACGACACGATCACGCCGACGGAGCAGTCGATCCGCATGTTCGAGAAGGCCGGCCAGCCGGCCGAGCTCGTGCTGATCACCGGCACCTCGCATTTCCCGCTCGCCGAAGGCGATGCGCCGCGCACCAAGGCGATCATCAAAGGCTGGCTCGACAAGTTCTTTCCGTCTCCGCTCGGTGCCTGAGCATGACGGGCGCTTCAGACACGGTCGCGATCGGCGCCGATGCGCTCCGGCCGTTCGCGGCGGATCTTCTCAGGGCGGGCGGCTTCACGGCCGACCAGGCGGATCAGACGGCCGCCATGCTCGTCTGGGCCAATCTGCGCGGCACCGATTCGCACGGCGTGTTGCGGATCCCGCGCTACGTCGAGATGGTCGAGCTTGGTCTGATCAATCCCGCCGCCGAACCGCGCCAGGTTTCGGGCAAGGGCGCGGTGGCGGTGATCGACGCACAACGCGCGCCCGGCGCCGTCGGAATGAGCCTTGCTGTGCGAAAAGCAAGCGAGCTTGCGGACACCCACGGGATCGGCTGGTGCGCGGTTCGCTCCATCAGCCACGCCGGCGCGATCGGATACTACGCGCATCAGGTCGCTCAGGCGGGACGGATCGGCATTGTTATGACGGCTTCGAAACCGCTGATGATCTACCACGGATCCAGCGCAGAGGGCGTCTCAACGAACCCGATCGCGATTGCCGCGCCGACCGGCAATCCCGATCGTCCCTTGCTCCTCGACATGTCGACGGCATCGGTGGCGCTCGGAAAGATCATGGCTGCGAGGGATGCCGGTCAGCCGATTCCGGTTGGCTGGGCTGTCGATGGGAATGGCCAGGCGACAACGGATCCGCGCGAAGCAAAAGCGGTCCTTCCGATGGCCGGTCCCAAGGGTTCGGGCCTCTCTCTGATGATAGAGGTTCTCGCCAGCGTCCTGACGGCCAACCCACTCATCGCCGTTGCGCTCGTCCACGGCGGCGATCCAGGCGGCAACGGTCTGGTGGCTGTGCTCGACCCGTCGGCCTTCGGCGACAACTTCACCCTTGAAGTCGATCGGCTCGGCGCGGCGATCAAGAGCCTGCCGCCCGCGGCCGGGGCGGACAGCGTATACCTGCCGGGCGAGCGCGGCTTTGAGGAAATGGAAAGACGGTCGCGCGCGGGGATTCCGCTCGCGCGGGGAACTGTTTCGCGATTGCTGGCGCTCGCCTCGAAACTGAATGTGGCGGTGCCCGAAGGCGTTGCCTAGTCGAGGACCCTCGGGCGCACCCCGGGCCGACCATCCCCACCTGCCTGCGTTGCGCGCGGGAGCCCAGCGTTTCCGTCAACCCTGATCTCGGCGACATCGGGACGTGGATCGGTATACTGCCACCATGTACCGGAACAAGGATCAGATGATGGACGATACGATTGGCTTCCCCGACCCCGGCCTCGACCTGTCCGACGGTTTCAAGCCGCACACCTCGCATTGGGGCGTGTTCTCGGCGCGCAACGGCGCAGCCGGCCTTGAGGTCAGGGCCTATGCGGGCGATCCTGATCCGAACGGCATCATCGACAATTTCCCGGGCGCGCTGCGACATCAGGCGCGCATCGCCCAGCCGGCGATCCGCCGCGGTTGGCTCGAGCGCGGGCCCGGTCCGGACGATCGCCGCGGTCGCGACGAATTCGTCTCCGTGAGCTGGGAGAAGGCGCTCGACCTCCTCGGCGACGAGCTCGGCCGCATCCGCGACACGCGCGGGCCCGGCGCCGTGTTCGGCGGCTCCTATGGCTGGTCGAGCGCGGGCCGCTTCCACCACGCGCAGAGCCAGGTGCATCGCTTCCTCAATATCGCGATGGGCGGCTATGTGCGTTCGGTGAATTCCTATTCCTCGGGCGCCTCCTCGGTGCTGCTGCCGCAAATTCTCGCGGGCTACGAGGACATCACCAAGCGCAACGTCACCTGGGAGCAGATCGCGACTGAGACGGACATCGTGCTGGCATTCGGCGGCATGGCGCTGAAGAACTCCATGGTGGCCGGCGGCTCGATCAGCAAGCATGTCGAGCGCGGCGCCATGGAAGCTGCGCGCAAGCGTGGCTGCGAGTTCATTCTCGTCAGCCCGCTCCGCGAAGACCTGCCCGTCGAGGCCGGTGCCGAATGGATGACCTGCGTGCCCAGCACCGACACCGCGCTGATGCTCGGCATCGTCCACACGCTGGTCAGCGAGAAGCTGCACGATCAGGCCTTCCTCGATCGCTACACGGAAGGCTGGCCCGTCTTCCTGCGCTATCTCACCGGCGAGAGCGATGGCCAGCCGAAGAGCGCCGAGTGGGCCGCCGCGATCTCAGGCGTTGACGCGGACACGATCCGCACGCTCGCCCGTCGCCTTGCCGGAAAGCGCGCGCTCATCACCGTCTCGCATTCGCTCCAGCGCGCCGAGCATGGCGAGCAGCCGGTGTGGATGGGCATGGTGCTGGCGGCAGCGCTCGGCCAGATCGGCTTGCCCGGCGGCGGCTACGCCTATTCGCTCGGGGCGATCGGCTATTACGGCCGCCGCGTCAACGACGTGCCGGGGCCGACGCTCGGGCAGGGCCGCAACGGCGTCCGTGATTTCATCCCGGTCGCGCGCATCGCCGACATGCTGCTCAATCCCGGAGCCACCTATCGATACAATGGCGAGACGCGCACTTATCCGGATATCCGCCTCGTCTACTGGGCCGGCGGCAATCCCTTCCATCACCACCAGGACATCAACCGCCTGCGCAAGGCTTTTGCGCAGCTCGATACCTTCGTCGTGCACGAGCTCGCCTGGACTGCGACGGCGCGCCACGCCGATATCGTGCTGCCGTCGACCATGACGCTGGAACGCGAGGACATCGGCTATTCCAGCAACGATCCCCTCATGGTCGCGATGCACCGGATCGCCGAGCCGTTTGGCCTCGCGCGCGACGACTACGAGATTTTTGCCGATCTTGCCGAGCGTCTCGGGGCGCGCGAACCCTTTACCGAAGGACGCACGTCGCGGGAGTGGCTAAAACATCTCTACGAGCCGACCCGCGCCTCGCTCGCCATGCGCGGCCTCGAAGCGCCGAGCTTCGACGAATTCTGGCAGCGCGGCAGCCTGGTCGTGCCGCAACAGCCCGACGACGGCGGCCGATTGCGCCGCTTCCGCGAGGACCCGGTCGCTCACGCCCTGCCGACGCCGAGCGGCCGCATCGAGATTTTCTCGACGAAGATCGCCGGCCATGGCGATGCGGATTGTCCGGGCCATCCGGTCTGGCTCGACAAGACCGACATGCCCAAGCCCGGTGCGCCATGCTTCCTCGTCGCCAACCAGCCGGTGACGCGCCTGCACAGCCAGCTCGATTTCGGCGGACATTCGCTCGGCGCCAAGCATCGCGGCCGCGAGGTCGCGCGCATGAACCCGGTTGATGCCGACGCGCGCGGCATCAAGGACGGCGACATCATCCGCCTGTTCAACGAGCGCGGCGCATGCCTCGCCGCGGTCCATGTCACCGACGGCATCGCGCCCGGCGTGGTCCAGCTCCCGACCGGCGCCTGGTACGACCCGATGGACCCCGAGGACGACGCGCCGCTCTGCGTCCACGGCAATCCGAACGTGCTCACCCGCGACGTCGGCACCTCGTCCTTCGCGCAGGGCTGCACGGGGCAGCTGACGACGGTGGAGGTGGAGAAATTCACCGGCAATCTGCCGCCGATCCGGGCGTTCGATCCGGTGTAGCGGGGCGTTCGCCCCTTGCTCCGTCATTGCGAACGCAGCGAAGCAATCCAGAGTCTTTCCGCGGTGGCAGTCTGGATTGCTTCGCTGCGCTTGCAATGACGATGTGGAGGCTGTGAGCGCAACTTCATCCCCGTCAACAGACAAAGAAAAGGAGCCGTCCTGTGTGGGAGCAGGGACGGCCCCGAGTGGCTCGTAGGCCCGGGAGGACGAGGGCGCGAGCCGGCACAAGTGGCAGGGCACTACGTTCGAAACGTTGCAGACCAAACCAGACGCGTATTCCGCAACGCCATGTCGCCTGTCGTGTCGAAAGGACGAGCTACGCGGCCGCGCTGGCCATCCAGTCCCTGTCTGCAGCAGGACGGCGCCGCGGCAGCGCTTCCGCTGCGAGAGGCTCGGCCTTGCTGGCGAGGCGCCAGCGTGCCGGAGACTGGCCGCTGATGCGCTTGAAGACGGTCGAAAAATGCGCCTGGGTGCTGAACCCGACGGCAAGTGCGATTTCGGCCAGTGGCCGCCCGGTCGTCGCGAGCAGCGTCTTCGCATTCTCGATCCGGTGATTGAGCAGATATTCGCGCGGACGGTAGCCGGTCGCGGCGCGGAACTGTGCTGCAAAGTGCATTCTGGACAGGCCGGCGACATTGGCGAGTTCGGACAGGCTGATGCAGCGGTCGAAATTGTCCGCGATATATTGCTCAACGCGCCGCAGCCGCCATTTCGGCAAGGCGTTGACCCTGGCACGCGGCGGCTCCAGCCGGGCCAGATGCATCGCAAGGGTCTGGCCGACGCAGCGTGTGAACTCCCGGTCCGCGGCATCGCCATGCTCGGTCAGCGCCCTGGCGAGCTCGGCCGCGAGCGGGTCGCGCAGCAGGACGAGGTCGCCAAGTCCTTCCGCGGCAGGCGATTGCGCCGGGAAATGATCAGCGGAGATATGGAAGTGCAGGAAGGCGCAAGGCGCCTGGAATTGTGCGGCGAGAGGCTTCGACGGTGCGCTGACATAGAGCGTCCCTGCGGGCATGGTGCCGTCGAAAATGACCTGGCGGTCACGGGTCAATTTCGCACGCGTGGCCTTCAGGGCAATGCCGACGAAGTAGCGATCCTCCGGCGTCGTCGCATCGTGCGACGAGCTGTCTCTGAAATCCTCCCATCGCGAAATCGTGATGTCCTCGATCGCCGCCTCCGGGCCGCGGTCGATCCGGCGCCACCCGCGTTCCCTCGGGATCGCCTGTGCTGCCTGGCGGAGCTGGTGATCGCGCGGCTCGGCCTGAAGATCAATCCAGGCAGGCGCCGCCTGCAAGTCGGTAAACATCGCTCGTCCTCTCTTGGCATCGCGGCCGCTGGCGGCGACCGGCAAACCCCCAAGCCCGAAGCTTTCGACAAGGCTTTCGAGAAGGTTTTCCATGCTCAGAGGATAGGCGTGAGCCGGACAAGAAGCCCGTTAGTGATGATTAGGATGTGTTAGATTTTGTGTGCGCGAACATGGTGTGACAGCGCGTCGCAGAGAGGTCGACTTTCTCAAATGTTTCAAGTCTTTGGCGCGAGGATGGCGCCGGACCTGATGTGGCGATCGACCCACCGGTGTGAGGTTCGCGCTCGGCGTTCACTGGACATCGCCTCGGCGCTCGATATGGCGCGCCGCGCGTCTCGATGCGGTGGAGGTGGTCGTCAGGATGAGCGACAAGTGAACGAGCTTTCGGCAGGACATGGCCCCCGCAGCAGTGGATCGTGACGTCGAGAGCCGCGCCGGCGGAAGCCGTCGGCGCCTCCTGCCTTCGTCTTCAGCCCTTGTGTCCGTCCAGTCGCGCAAGGAAGTCGCGGACGAGCGACGCGATCTCGTCGGTCGCCTCGTCCAGCGCGAAGTGACCGGCTTCGAGGATGTGAACCTCCGCCTCCGGAACATCGTCGCGATAGGCCGTGGCGCCGGCGACGGCGAAGGATGGATCGTACTTGCCCCAAACCACCAGCGTCGGTGGCCGCGTCTTGCGCAGCCAGTCCTGCCATTTGGGATAGGACGCGACGTTGGCCCGGTAATCCAGGAAAAGCGTGGTCTGGATCTCGGCCTGGCCCGGGCGCGTCAGAAACGCGTATTCGTCGGTCCATGTATCCGGATCATAGCGTTCCGGGCGCGGGCTGGAACCGAGGTGCCGCTGGCGTGTCGCCTCCAGAGAGGTGAAGTTGGCCTTGAGCGCCTCGAGCTCGTGCGCCGGATCCGCCCAGTATCTGCGACGCGCTTCCCAGAGCGGGCTCAGCCCCTGCTCATGCGAAACGGCGTTCTGGATGATGATGGCGCTGGTACGTTCGGGATGCGCCAGCGCCATGCGGAAGCCGACGGGGCCGCCGTAATCCTGCATGAACAGCACGTAGCGGCTCAGGCCGAGCTTCGCCGTGAGCTCGCCGATCACGCCGGCGATATTGTCGAACGTGTAGGCGAAGCCGGACGGCGGCGGCGCGCTGCTGTTGCCGAAGCCGGGATAGTCCGGTGCGATCAGGTGATATTTGTCGGCCAGCAGCGGCAGCAGGGGCTCCCACATCCGCGAGGAGGAGGGGAAGCCGTGCAACAGCAGCACGGTCGGCGCGTCTCCCGGCCCGGCCTCGCGGTAGAAGATCTTGAGGCCCCGGATCTCGACGGTGTGATAGCTGATCGAGCGCCGGCTCGACCGCAGCTCCTGCGCCGAGGCCTGCACGGTCGCGCAGGCAAGGGCGGCAGAGAGGGCGAGGGTGGCTGGAATGCTCATATGTCGTCGCTCCGATGTCAGGCCGCCGCGCGATCGCCCGCTCCGGCGCTCGCGCGCGCGGCAGCTTCGGCCCGCCGCACGACGTCCGTGAGCTCGGGCGTAAAGCTTTCGTCGCCGTCCTCGATATGTCCCGTCAGCCGCGCCGTGATCTCCTGGAACACCCAGCCGTTGCCATCGGGATCGCTGAACGAGGCGTAGGAGGCGTAGCTCTTGCGCTGCGGGTTCGGGCCGGCGGCAAGGTCCTGGACGCTGGCATGATGGAATATGCCGCCGGGGTCGTGGAACGGCTCGCCGACGGTGATGCCGCGACGGCGCAGGTCGTCGCATGCGGCCTCGATGTCGGACACGATGAGATGGAGCCCCTTCACGGAGCCGGGAGCAGCAATGGTGAGGTTGCTGCCGAAAATGACTGAGCAGCCCGAGCCGGGAGGCGTGAACTGGATCACGCGATAATTGCTTGGGCCCTGATAGTCGATGTCGAGCCGCCAGCCGAGGTCGGCATAGAAGCGCTTGGCGCGCTCGACGTCCGAGACCGGGAGGACGACGACCTCGATCTTCATATCGACCGTATCGGTGGAGGCGGGTTCGCGAAGCCCGGCCTCGAGGATGTCGACGTCCTGCTCGACGGTCCCGCCGCTGATGCCGACGCCGGCGACGAGCTGTCCGTCGATGTGCAGCGGCGCGCCGCCGCCCATCGAGCAGAAGCGTCCGCCCGCAACTCCCATCAGGGGAAACAGAGCCTGTCCGGGCTGGACCATCGGAGAAAGCTCCGCCGTTCGCAGCCCCACCAGCGCGGACGTATAGGCCTTCCGCTCCGACAGCTCGAGCGAGAAGGTCGGCGCGCCGCTCATACGGTGCTTGAGAATGATGTTGCCGTGAATGTCGATGATGCAAACCGCCATCGGAACTGTGGCGCGGGCAGCCTCCGCTTCGATGCGCTCTGCGATCGTCTTCGCATAGGAAAGCAGGTCCATGATCGTGTCCTCTCCGAGGAATATCGCGGCGTCGGGAGGCGCCGTCGCGGGCGCCTCCCGAGATGCGACCGCATCCAGAATTTTACGACGCCTTCGCCATCGGTTTGCTCTTGAGGGCGGCGAGCAGCGTCTGCGCGGCGGGGCCCGACGAATGCGGATTCTGTCCCGTGATCAGCTGGCCGGCGCTGACGACGTGCACGCCCCAGTTGGCCGTTTTCGAGAAGACGGCACCGAGCTTCAACATCTCGTCCTCGACGAGGAAGGGAACCACCTTGGTCAGGCCCACGTCCTCTTCCTCGCCGTTGGTGAAGCCGGTCACTTCCTTGCCCTGGACCAGCGGCTTGCCATCGGGCGTCTTGACGTGGCGCAGCGCTCCGGTCGAATGACACACGACGGCGATGGTCTTGCCGGCGGCGAGGAAGGACTCGATCAGCTTGACCGAGTTCTTGTCTTCGGCGAGGTCCCACATCGGGCCGTGGCCGCCCGGATAGAACAGCGTGTCGAAGTCTTCCTGCCGGACGCTGTCGAGGCGGACGGTCTCGTCGAGCTGGGCTTCCGCCGCCGCATCGTTCTCGAAACGCACCGTCAGGTCGGTGCGGAACTCGGGCTCGTTGCTCTTGGGGTCGAGCGGCGGACGGCCGCCCTTGGGCGAGGCGAGCGTGATCTCCGCGCCGGAATCCTTGAAGACGTAGTAGGGGGCTGCAAGCTCTTCGAGCCAGAAGCCGGTCCTGCGTCCGGTGTTGCCGAGCTGGTCGTGGGAGGTGATGACCATCAATACTTTCATGACACGGATTCCCTTGATTGCGTTTGCTGAATGACGCGCTCCCTCCTGGTGGAGCACATCGGTGCAAGTCTTCGTCGAGCTGCTGCGTCCGTTCGCCGCTCGCAAGCGTAATCTGCACCCAAGTTGGGCCGTTGGCTCGTTATGTGGTGTTAGACGTTGCGAGGGCGGCGTGTCGCCGCGGCTACTCGAACACGGCGTCGAAGATCTCGACGTCCATCAGCACGGGCCTGGCAATCACGGTTCCATCAGCCTGCAGCGTCTGCACGCGCCGAAGCGTCGGCACCACGATGCCGGCGAAATTGTCATGGGCCCAGGAATAATGCGCTACCTTCATCCCGAAGAGATCGTGATCCGTCCGCCGTTGCAAAGCGCTCTGGTCGAAATAGAAGGTCTGCTCGGGCGCGAGCGTGATCAGGTGCGCGGGGAATTGCGCCCGCAGCCGCCGCCAGGTCTCAGTGCCTTCAGACCACGGTGACAGCTCCTCCAACACGACATCGGGATGAGCGAGCAGGAATGGAATCGTCAGATAGTTCCAGATCGCGACGCCGCAGAAGAAGACGAGATGCAGTTCGTCCGCAAGCGCGGGGGCACTGGCCTCGGGAAATGCAAGGCTCGGATTGCGCCAAGTCCGCAGCACCTCGCCATCCAGGCTTTCGATCGTGATCGCGTCCGGTTGAAAGGAGCCCGAGTGTTCTCCCCCGGTGATGCCGGTGAAGCGGACGGATTGCGTCCGGGTCGAGCCTTCCGCGGTCACATCCTTGAATTCTCTGGCATGTCCGGCACTGGAGAACAGCATTCCGCCGACGGAAAGGTGGAGCGTGAAACGGTTCAAGCTGCTCCAGCGGTCCAAACCGCCACTAGCATCGATTACATCGTGAAGGAGAGCCATGTCCCGCCATATCCACCGTGAAACGTCACCACCATGGCGGGGCGGATGCGGCTTGGCGTGTTAGAAGTTGTTAGGAGTTGCGAGCAGGCAGTATGGCGGTATCTCGTTGAAGATACTCTCAATTCAGCGCGCCCAGGAGCTCCCTGGCGGCGACGAGATCACGGGTCTGGAGGCCCTCTTGGTACCGCGCGAGGAGCGGCGCGAGCAGATCGCGTGCGTCGCCGGCCTTTCCGGCATGACGCCAGACGCGGCCGAGGCTGATCGCCCCCCGCAGCTCCCAGCCGAGCGCGCATTGCCGGCGTGATAGATCGAGCGATTTCCGGAAGTAATTCTCGGCCCCCGCGGCATTTCCCGACCCGGCCAGGATGTCGCCCTTGACCCTGAGCATCTCCGGCATGTCGAAGGATTCGCCGTGCTCGGGGATCTGGGCGATGGCCTCATCGATCGTACGCAAGGCCTCATCGGGCTGGTTCTGCGCCACGAGACCCTCGGCAAGCGCGGTCGCAAACACCGTCGTCATGATCCGGTGCCGTGTGGCGTATAGCGTAGCCTGGCTGCGGCGAAGATGCTCGATCCCGCCGGCGACGTCGCCGCGGCGCAGCAGCAGCTCGCCCTTCTGGCCGATGCCGACCGCGTGGTAGGGGCCGAGGAAGTGCCGCGCCGAATGGTCGATCAGCCGCTCGATCAGGCTTTCGGCACTGGCCCAGTCGCCCACCCAGAGGAACACGTAGATGGTCCAGATCAGGGAAATGCCGAGGGTGAGCGGCTGTTCGAGCAGCTCGGCCTCGCGCACCGTGTATCTGGCCGCCTCGACGGCCCGATCGGGCCGGCCGGTGAGCCAGAGCCCGCGCGCCAGCGCCACCAGTGCAACGATGCGGTCGTCATAACCGAGATGGCCGATGTTCAGCCGCTGCGAGCCGGGATTGTGCACCATCGCGCTCTCGCAGAACTGCACGGCCTTGTCCTGGTTGCCGATCAGATGGTGGGCGACGCCGAGCATCCATTCCACGTTCAGTGTGGCGGCTGGATCATTCAGCTTCCGCGCGACGCCTTCGCCCTGCTCGCCGGTTCCGAGCGCGCCGTGAAAATCTCCGACCCTGGTCAGGTAGATGTGCAAGCCGCGCAGCAGCCAGAGCTGCCAGTGCAGGTCCTCGAGCTCTCTGGCAAGCTGGAGGCTGCGCGTGAAGGCGGAGCGGACCGCCTCCGTATTGCCCTGCGTGAACATCACGGAGACGCCGAGCGCGGCCTGCAACGTCATCTCCTGGCGGCTGTCGATCACGCCCTTATCGAGAGATACAAGCGCCTGTTGTGTCCAGCGGTAGCATTCCGTCAGCAATGTCAGCTCGAGGAAGAACTGGGCCGCTGAGGCCGCCAGATCCACGCCGATCGTCCGGTCGCCGACATCCGAGAAGCTCCAGGTCAGCGCGGCCCTCACATTGGGCAGGTGGTCGGCATAGGGAAGGAAGCCGCCCGCGCTCTGCATGCCCGTGGATTTGAGCGCGATGTCGTGCAGGAAATCGCGGAAATATTCGGCGTGGGCACGCGCGACGCGGGCCGCTTCGCCGCTCTCGACCAGCTTGCCGGCGACGAAGGTGCGGGTGGTGTCGAGCAGGCGATAGCGCAGCCGCCGCTCCGCGGGCGAGGTCGCGATCAGGGACTTGGAGAGCAGGTTCGAGATGGCTTCGACGGCCTCGGATTCGCCGATACCCTGGCAGGACGCGACGGCAAGCGCGGCTTCCAGGGTGAAGGGCCCGACGAATACCGATAATCCGCGCAGCGTTGCGCTTTCGGCTGCCGGCAGCAAATCGTAGCTCCAGGCGAGCGCGGCGCTCAGGGTCTGGTGCCGCGGGATTGCGCTGCGCCGTCCCCGCCACAGCAGCGAGAAGCGGCTGTCCAGCAGCGAGGCGGTCCCGGCAATGCCGTAGGCGTTCACACGTCCGGCCGCGAGCTCGATCGCCAGCGCAATGCCGTCCAGCCGCCGGCAGATATCGGCGACGAGCGGCGCATCCTCCTCGCTGAGCTCGAATTCGCTCAGGCTCTCGGCAATGCGTTCCACGAAGAGTTGGCTTGCGGGATAGGCAAGGATGTCGGCGATGCCGAGCCCGTCGCGCTCTGGTGGGCAATCCAGCGGAAACAGCCGATGGACGCGCTCACCTTCGCTGCGAAAGGATTCGCGGCTGGTGGCGAGAATATGCAGCTCCGGCGCCTCCTGGACGAGCCGCTCGGCCACCGGTGCGAGCTCGTCGAGGATGTGCTCGCAACTGTCGAAGACCAGCAGCGTCCGCCGGCTGCGCAGGAACGCCAGCAGGCCCGGCATCGGGTCGTCGGAATTGACGGTCAGGCCCAGGGTTGCCGCAATCGTTCCGGGAACGAGCCGGGCATCCGTCAGCGCTCCGAAATCGACGAAGCTCACCTGGCCGTCGAAGGCCGTGAGCTCGCCATGCGCGACGGCAAGTGCGACCGAGGTCTTGCCGATCCCGCCGGGGCCGACGATTGTGATGAAGCGATGCAGGGCAAGCTCGGCCGAAATCTTCTCGACGGCCTCGTCCCGCCCGATCATCCTCGCAAGCGGTGAGGGCAGCGCGTGGGGCGACGAGACAGGCGGGCTCGTTCGGCTCTCCGAAGGCGCAGGGTGAAGCAGCGGGGCGGTGAAACAATAGCCGCGTCCGGGGACGTTGACGACGTAGCGGGCACCTTCGCCGGCATCCCCTAAGGCCTTGCGCAGCGTCGTGATGTGGAAGCGCAGGCTGCCTTCGTCGACCGTCACGCCGGACCAGACCCGCTTGATCAACTCGCGCTTGTCAACGACCTCGCCGGCGCGCTCGGCGAGGAAAATCAGAATGTCGAGTGCGCGGCCGCCAAGGTGAAGCGGGGCGCCGTCCTTCTCCAGCAGCCGCGACTTTGCGAGCAGCCGGAATGGACCGAAGGCAATGGTCGAATCCTGGTCGTTAGTGTCCGGCACGGGCCAATGATTCCAGTGAAAGGGCTGGCGTCTGCGCTTTGACCTACCTGAGCGAGGTTATCAGTAAACGGACCGAAAGTGGCGAAATCGCGTGGGGATCGGCCGAATGCAGGCGGGATACCCGTCGCGAATTTTGCTTAAACGCGAGCGGTTTATGACGCGACTGCGACAAATCGTCAGCAGGCTTGACCGTCGCGACGACGGCCTCCGCTGCCGGTTTGTGATGCGTCGATCATAACAGAATCTTGCAACGTCTAACGGGCAAAACGCGCGCGATGCATCCAGTATGGCTTCCGAGTTAGGTCCTATTCCAATGGGAGGCTATCATGTCCGTTATCGGCTCCATGTCGGACGCCACTGCCGTTCGATCTCAATTTGTCGCCAGCCTTGACGATCAGTCGCGTGATTGGGAACTCGTGCTGCGGGAGTCCCATCACCGCATGAAGAACACGCTGACGCTGCTGGGTGCGTCAGTCCGTCGCGACTTCACGCGGGCCGGCACCAGGGACGTGTCGCTTGCGGTGGATCGGTTCGAGCGGCGCGTCGTTGCTTTCGGCAGGCTCTATCAGCTCCTGTCCGACAACGACGATGACTCGGCCGTCCCCGTCGGGGCTTTTTTCGAAAATCTCTGCGGAGCGCTCTCCGAAGCGGTGCTGGAGCCGGCGGGCGTCCGCTGCGAGGCCGCGATCGAGAGCGGCGTGCTGCCGGCATCGCAATGTCATCGGCTCGCGCTGATGTTGACGGAGCTGGTCACGAATGCGGCAAAGCACGCCTTCCCGAACAAGAATGGGGCACTGATCCGCATCGACATGGACAACCGCGACGGCGCCTGGGTCTGCACGGTGGCCGACAACGGGATCGGCGCCACCGGGCCGCTTCAGGGCACCGGCATCCGCATTCTCGAAGGGCTCGCACGCAGCATCCACGCGCGGTTGCATGGCGAGGCGGGGGAGGGCGGCACGCGGGTAACCATCGTGATGCCGGCTGCTTGAAGTTCGACTGTGTCCGGAACCGCTAACGAGCCCAAGCATTCAAGCAGGCATTCGAGAACGAGCGACATTCGCCGTTCTGCGCAAAGTTGAGCCTGCAAAGCAAAGTTGAGCCTGGAAAGAATGGGTTCGGTTGAGAGCCCGCGCCTCACATCAGGGAGTTCGACATGGCTACACTCGAAATCGATCGCGAAGCCGGGACCAGACCCTCGCCGTCGCGCAGCGTTGATCTGAAGCTCGAGGTCGTCGTGATCCCGGTGTCCGACGTCGACCGCGCCAAGGCGTTCTACATGCGACTCGGCTGGCGATTGGACGCCGATTTTTCCTCTGGCGACGACTGGCGCGTGATCCAGTTCACGCCGCCGGGCTCGGCCTGCTCGGTGATCTTCGGCAGGAACGTCACGGCGGCAGCGCCCGGCTCGGTGCGCGCCTGTATCTGATCGTCTCCGATCTGGAGGCGGCACGACAAGATCTGCTGGGCCGGGGCATCGCGGTCAGCGAGCCGTTCCACGGCGGCGGCGATGTTCATGCCGGGCCGGACGAGCCGTACCTGTTCGGCAGTATCCGGGTCAGCGGTGTTGACCCGAAGCGCGGCAGCTACAGCTCCTTCGCCTCGTTCAGCGATCCCGACGGCAATGGCTGGCTGTTCCAGGAGATCACCACACGACTGCCCGGACGCATCGCGGCAGACGGCACGAATTTCCCCTCGCAAAGCGATCTGGCGGCGGCACTGCGCCGCGCGGCGGTGGCGCATGGCGAGCATGAGAAGCGAACCGGCGGACACGACGACAACTGGGCGGACTGGTACGCCGACTACATCGTGCGCGAACAGGCCGGTCAGCCGCTGCCGTCCTGAAGTTGCTGCATCCTCCATTCACGGCGCGCGATGACTTGGTCATCGCACGCCGTGTTGCGTTGTATCGCGCCCATCGCGGAATCGTCGATCGCTGGCCTCTAGCGCGCAGACTCGCAACGGCTAACGCGGTCTAACAATCCATAACGAGCAAATCGGAAGTGCCTGCGCCAATCTCCTTGCACGACGAACCGACGTCTCGATTTCGAATTCGGTCAACGGTGCCGACCAAAGCAAGGGAGATCCAACATGACCACGCAAGCACGCGCCGACATCCTCAACCCCGACCGCCGTCAATTGCTGGGCCAGGCCGCGATGACAGCGGTCGCCGCCAGCGTTGCGAGCCTGTTGCCGCTCCGTCCGGCAAAGGCGGCGGCGAGCGGCGCGATCCGCCCCTTCCACGTCAACGTGCCCGAGGAGGATCTGCTCGATCTGCGCCGGCGCCTCGCGGCAACGCGCTGGCCCGATCGCGAGATCGTCGCCGACCAGTCGCAGGGCGTGCAGCTGACCACGGTCCAGCAGCTCGTGCGCTACTGGCAGAACGATTATGACTGGCGCAAGGTGGAGGCGCGGCTCAACGCGCTGCCGCAATTCGTCACCGAGATCGACGGCGTCGACATCCACTTCATCCACGTCCGCTCCAGGCACGAGAATGCGCTGCCGATGATCGTCACGCATGGCTGGCCGGGTTCGATCATCGAGCAGATGAAGATCGTCGGCCCGCTGACCGATCCGACCGCGCATGGAGCGAAGGCGGCGGACGCGTTCGATCTCGTGATCCCTTCGCTGCCCGGCCATGGCTTCTCCGGCAAGCCGACGACGCTCGGCTGGGATCCACAGCGCATTGCGCGTGCCTGGATCGTGCTGATGAAGCGGCTTGGCTACAATCGCTACGTCGCGCAAGGCGGTGATTGGGGCAATGCGGTGACGGAGCAGATGGCGGTGATCGCGCCGCCGGAATTGGTCGGCATTCACACCAACATGCCCGCCACGGTTCCTGATGACATCGCCAAGGCGCTGCAGCCCGGCGGAACGCGCCCGTCAAACCTCTCGGCCGAAGAGCGCATTGCCTACGACCAGCTCGACGATTTCTACAAGCACGGTCTCGGCTACGCGATCGAGATGTCGAACCGGCCGCAGACGCTCTATGGCCTCGTGGATTCGCCGGCGGGCCTTGCGTCCTGGATGCTCGACCACGATGCGCGCAGCGCTGCGATGATCGCGCGGGTGTTCGACGGCGGGGCGGAAGGGCTGTCGCGCGACGATGTGATCGACAACATCACGCTGTACTGGCTCACCAACACCGCGGTCTCGTCGGCCCGACTGTACTGGGAGAACAAGCTGGTGTTCTTCGAGCCCAAGCACATCAATATCCCGGTCGCCGTCAGCGTGTTTCCGGACGAGATCTATGCCGCCCCGCGCAGCTGGACCGAAAAGGCCTACCCGAAGCTGATGCACTACAACCGGCTCGACAAGGGCGGCCACTTTGCCGCCTGGGAGCAGCCCGCGCTGTTCTCTGCGGAAATGCGCACCGCCTTCCGCCCGCTGCGCCAGTCGATCTGAACCGCATGGGGGACGCGCGCACCCGGCGCGTGTCCCAGTCCTTGAACGACACCATATCAGGAGTGCAAACAATGAACCGCCCCGAACGTACCTTCACGACCGAGGACATCCGCCTGGAGCGCCGCCTGCCGTCATATTGGCGCGTCACCTTCGATATGCCGCCGGTGAACATCTTCGGCCCGAAGCAGCTTCCGCTGCTGGGCGACATCGTCACCGCGATCGAGACCGATCCGGAAGTCAAGGTTGTCGTGTTCGACAGTGCCGTCGACGGCTTTTTCATCACGCATTACGACTTCCTCGCGCCGCTGGAGGATTCGCTGGGCATCCCGCCCGGGCCGACCGGTCTCCAGGCGCTGCCCGACATGCTGGTGCGTCTCAGTCGTGCGCCGGTGGTTTCCATTGCCTCGATCCGGGGCCGCGCCACCGGCGTCGGCAGCGAGCTCGCGCTTGCCAGCGACATGCGCTTTGCCAGCCGCGAGAAGGCGATCCTGTCGCAATGGGAAGTCGGTGCGGGCCTCGTGCCCGGTGGCGGACCGATGGCGCGGCTGCCGCGCCTGATGGGCCGCGGCCGTGCGCTCGAAGTGCTGCTCGGCGCCGACGACATTCGCGGCGATCTCGCCGAACGCTACGGCTATGTGAACCGGTCGCTGCCGGATGCCGAGCTCGATGGCTTCGTCGAGGCGCTCGCCATGCGTATCGCGTCGTTCGACAAGGAGGCTATTGCCGAGACCAAGCGCCTGGTCGATGTCGCCAGTCTTCCGCCCGATGTCGAGATCAAGCCCGAGTGGGATGCGTTCCTGGCCGCGCTTGGCCGCCCGGCAAGCCAGGCCCGTATCAAGGCGCTGATGGCGCGCGGCTTCCATCGCGCCGGCGACGTCGAGAACCGGCTCGGCTTCCACGTCGGACAGATCGGAAATTAGAGCGTTTTCGAACGAAGTGGATACCGGTTCGCGTGAAGAAAACGCGTCAAAACAAGAATCCGGAGCGCCGTTCCGATTCCATCGGAACGGGGCTCCGACGGAACCGCTGCGGCGTTCGGCCGGTTGGAATGGTGACAGGCGGTCGTGCCAATGTCGCTTTCCTCCGGTACCGAGCGCCGGCGCTAAACCCAACAAGGAGAATTGAGATGATCCGCAAAGCAACAGCAGTCTGGAAGGGCACCGGCCGCGATGGCACAGGCCATCTGTCGAGCGAATCCGGCGTGCTCGCCGAGACGCCCTATTCGTTCAAGACACGCTTCGAGAACGAGAAGGGCACCAATCCCGAGGAGTTGATCGCTGCGGCCCATGCCGGCTGCTTCACCATGGCGCTGGCCTTCGGTCTTCAGCTTGCCGGTTTCACGCCGGACGAGCTCTCGACCGAGGCCGCGGTTACGCTCGAGCCCGAAGGCAAGGGCTTCAAGATCAGCAAGTCGGCGCTCACGTTGCGCGCCAAGGTGCCGAACCTTGACGACGCAGGTTTCGCCAAGATCGCCGGCGAGGCCGAGAAGAACTGCCCGGTGTCGAAGGTGCTCAACGCGGCGATCACGCTCGACGCCAAGCTGATCTGACCGAACAGAGGGAGCAGCACCATGCCTCGCCAACATCAGCCGGATGAAGACAGGTTCCGCGCGATCCTGCCGGAGGATATCGCGTGGCAGCCGTTCCCGGCGTTTCCATCCGGCGCGCGCCTCGCCGTCATGGTCGGCCATCCCGCCGAGCCCGGACCTTACGTGGTCCGGGTGAAGGTGCCCGGCGGCACTAGGCTGATGCCGCACAAGCATCCTGAGGACCGCATCTACACGGTCATGTCGGGTGTCTTCTATATCGGGCTCGGCGAGCGTTTTGATGGCGACAAGGTCAAGGCCTATCCGCCGGGCAGCGTCATCGTGCTGCCCGGCGAGACCTGGCATTATCACTGGGCGAAATCAGGCGAATACGTCACGCAGGTTTCCGCCATCGGTCCGCTGGGCCTCGAATATCACGATGACCATGATGATCCGCGCTTGCATGCGGCTGCGGACCAGCGCTGAATATCTCGACTGAATGAATGGAGCATCAAATGACGACGGAGCGCGCAGTGTTGGCCGGAGGCTGCTTCTGGGGCATGCAGGATCTGATCCGCAGGCAGCCCGGGGTGATTTCGACTCGCGTCGGCTACACCGGCGGTGCGGTCAAGAACGCGACCTATCGCAATCACGAGGGGCACGCCGAGGCGATCGAGATCATCTTCGATCCCGCCAAGACGAGCTACCGGACGATGCTGGAGTTCTTCTTCCAGATCCACGATCCCACCACGCTCAACCGTCAGGGCAATGACTGGGGCACGAGCTATCGCTCCGCGATCTTCACGACGAGCGACGAGCAGAAGCGGATCGCGGAAGACACGATCGCCGACGTCGAGGCCTCGCATCTGTGGCCCGGCAAAGTGGTGACCGAGGTCACGCCCGCCGGCGATTTCTGGGAGGCCGAGCCGGAGCACCAGGATTATCTCGAGCGCTATCCGGACGGCTACACCTGTCACTTCATCCGGCCCGGCTGGAAGCTGCCGCGGCGGGCGGCGGCTGCGGGAGGCTAGATCGCATCGTCACGTATTGCCGGGGAGAGGCTGGGTCTTGCGCGCGGACCGCTCGCGACGGCAGCCGCCTATTGACGAGGAATGCAAATGTGCCGGTTGTCGTCATTTCATTGTGCGGGAGAGTTGCTCCCGACCGTCACCGGCACGCAGGTTTTCGATCCCGAGAACGCCTCGCGGCTCAATGCGCATCTGCCCGGCATCCGCAGATCACGTCCACGGCCTTCCGGGCAAGCTCCCTTAGCTCGGCGCGGCGGGCGCCGGCGCGAGCGCGAATGGCGATGGTATGCATCGTGGCAGAGGCGAGGATTGCAAGCGCTGCCGGATCGGCATCACGCTTCAGTTCGCCCTTGTCCTGGGCAAGGCGGAAGCGGGCCTCGAAATCGGCGTCAATCGCGCGCAATCCCGCAGCTACGCTGTTCCGGATCGCCGTATCTTCTGCGACTTCGGTCACCGCGGTTCCCACCACGAAGCAGCCCCGCGCGGTTCCCTTGCCGGAAAAATAGATCGACAGCGCTGCGTCATAGGCCAGCATCAGGGCTTCGTCCAAGGGATGGTCCCCCGCGAGGGCCTCACGCGTTGCGGCAAGGCTTATCTCCCAATAGCGCGCGAGCGCTTCGAGATAGAGCGTGTGCTTGTTGCCGAACACGGCGTAGAGGCTCGGTGGGCTCATGCCGGTCGCGGCGGCGACCTTGTCCAGGGACGTGCCGGAGTAGCCGGTTCTCCAGAACGTCTCCGTCGCTCGCTTGAGGGCCGTCTCTGCGTCATAGGCGGGCGGCCGTCCGCGGCGCGCCGGGCCCGCTTCGCTCTTCTTCCGTGCCATGTCGCCAAAATCCTGGTTGTACTGTTCCACACATATATTTGTATGGACCGTTATAAAAATCAATGGCCGCGCGTCTTGATAGCGGCACTGCAGTACAATATTTGTAACGCACGTTAGTAAAAAAGATAAGACGAGGGCTCACGATGCGTTTGAACTTTGCGCCAATCGCCGGCTGGTTGGGCGATCGCAGCTTCCGCGGGAGCGAGGGGGCTGTGCCATTGTTCGGAGCGGACCTCGGCCGGCGGCTGCGCCGGCCCCTGATGCTCGCGCTGCCGACCGTGGTCGCCGTGTTCGGCGCCTTCATGTATCTTGCGCAGGAACAATATGTCTCGACCGACGACGCGTTCGTGCGTGCCGCCAAGGTGACCATCAACGCGCGGGTGTCAGGCCAGGCGGTCGAGATCGCCGTGCGCGATAACGAGCGCGTGCGACGGGGGCAGGTCCTGTTTCGGATCGATCCCGAGCCCTATCAGATTGCGGTCGATCAGGCCGAGGCGCGGCTCGGCAGCGCGCGACTCCAGATCGACTCGCTCAAGGCGACCCACCGCCAGCAGCAGGCGGAGCTGCAATCGGCCAGGGAATCGGCTTCCTTCGACGAACGCGAGTTCGATCGCAAGAAGATGCTGGTTGCCTCCGACTTCACGCCGCGTGCGGTCTATGAGCGGGCCGAGACCGATCTCAAGGTCGCCCGCCACCGCATGGCATCGATCGAACAGCAGATTGCCAACACGGTCGTCGCGCTCAACGGCGATCCCGATATCGATGCCGATCGTCATCCCACGGTTCGTGCGGCAAGAGCCCAGCTCGACCGGGCGCGGCTCGATCTCTCCTACGCGACGGTGATTGCGCCCGACGACGGTATCGTGACGAAGGTCGACGACTTGCAGATCGGGGGCTTCGTCAACGCGGGAGCGCCGACGTTCTCGCTGATGTCCAGCCGGGACATCTGGATCGAGGCGAATTTTCGCGAGACCGGCCTGACCCACATGCGTCCGGGCCAGGAGGCGACGATCGACGTCGATGCCTATCCGGATCGCAAGTTCAGGGCGCATATCGTCAGCATGAGTCCCGGCACCGGGTCGGACTTCTCGGTCCTGCCGCCGGAGAATGCGACCGGGAACTGGGTCAAGGTCGTGCAGCGGCTGCCGGTGCGCCTCGAGCTCGACGATCTCGATCCGACCCGGCCGTTGTTCTCCGGCATCAGCGTGACGGCGCGGGTCGATACCGGCCACCGCCGCAGCTGGCCGCATCTGCTCCAAGGCGCGCTCGCGACGGAGGTCAAATGAGCACGACCGTCCCATCGACCGGCGCGGCCGGCGACCATCGTGCGATCTCCGCGGCGGCCCTTATCGCGATCTACATGCAGGCTGTGAACATCTCGATACCGAATGCAGCGTTGCCGCACATTCAGGCGACGCTCTCGATGGCGAATGACGAGGTCGGCTGGGTGTTCTCCTCGTATATCGCGGCAAGTGCCGTGACCATGTCGATCACGCAGTGGCTCGCGGGCCGCTATGGCCGCAAGGCGGTCTATCAGGCTGCCCTCGCCATCTTCACGTTCGGTCTTGTCCTCGACACGCTGGCAACGACGTCGATCCAGTTCGTGCTGGCGCGGATCCTCCAGGGCGCGGCGAGCGGACCGCTCGCGCCGCTCTCCTTGGCCATCCTGCTCGAGGTGACGCCGCCGGCGCGGCATGCGCGCATGAGCCTGGCATCGACGGTCTGCTCCCTGCTCGGCATCAGCACCGGCCCCGCCATTGGCGGCTGGCTCAGTGAATACTACGGCTGGGCGTCGATCTTCTATGTCAGCCTGCCGATGACGGCCTTCATCTTCATGACGATGGCCTCGCTGCTGAGCGAGAAGCGGGCCGAGCGAAGCCAGCCCTTCGACTTCTTCGGCCTGACGACCTTTTCCGTCGGCATGATCGGGCTACAGATGCTGCTGGACCGCGGCGAGCGCCTCGAATGGTTTGCCTCGACGGAGATCTGGGCCGAGGCGGTCGCCTCGGTCCTGGGTTTCTATCTCTTCAGCGTGCACGTGTTGACGACCCGGGAGCATTTTCTCCGCACGGCGCTGTTCAGGGATCGCAATCTCGTCCTCTCGACGGTCATCTCCTTCGCGCTTGGCTTCGTGCTGCTGCCGACCCTGGCGTTGACGTCTCCGATGCTGGAGGAATTGCTCAACTATCCCGTCGACACCACGGGCTACATGACCATTCCGCGCGTGTGGCGCTGGTGGGAGCGCTGGTGCTGACGAGCCTGGTTCCGGGGCAGGTCGACTACCGGCCGTTCCTCATGGGCGGCATGGCGCTGGTGGTCTATGCCAATTGGCTGATGCTCGGCTATTCGCCGGCGATGGATTGGCGGCCGGTGGTCGAAGCCGGCATGCTCCAGGGTGCCGGTCTCGGCATGTTGTTGCCGGCGCTCGCGAGGGCCGCGTTCGGCACGCTCGATCCGAAGCTTCGCCCGGAAGGCGGCGCGCTGATCAACCTGTCGCGCCTTTATGGCAGCACCATCGGCATCGCGGTGGTCCAGCTCTTCTTCTATGCCAACACCCAGGCCGTGCACGTCGCGCTCGCCAAGCATCTCACGCCTTTCCGTGTCGCGGCGCATGGCGCGGGCCCGATCGGGAAGCCAAGCCTTGCCGCGCTCAACGGCATGGTCACGCATCAGGCGGCCACGGTCGCGGTCATCGATCAGTTCGAGATCCTGATGTTCGCCATGCTCGTCGTGATCCCGCTGGTGTTCTTTCTCCGCAAGCCACGGCCTGCCGGTTAATGCCGGGGAGCCGCCAACCTCGATCGCTTCGTCCGCTAGGGCGGCGAGCAGACAACAAGGGAGTATCACCATGACGACCTCCGATTCGCTTCGTGACACGAGGATTCGAACTCATGAGTCCGTGACGATTCCGGCAGTGGGATTTGGCACGCTCATTCCGGATCCGCTCGTGACCAGGCAGGCCATCAGGGCCGCATTGGAGGCCGGATTTCGACATCTCGATTGTGCGGAGCGCTATCGCAACGAAGCGGCGGTCGGCGATGCGATGCAGGACGCCTTCAAGGCCGGGAAGCTCCGGCGCGAGGAGCTGTTCGTGACGACGAAGCTATGGAACACCAATCATCGGCCGGAGCGGGTCAAGCCTGCCTTCGACGCCAGCCGCCGACGGCTGCAACTCGACGAGATCGACTGCTACATCATCCATACGCCCTTTGCCTTTCAGCCCGGTGACGAGCAGGATCCGCGCGACGCAAGCGGTCGGGTCATCTATGATTCCGGCGTTACATTGGTGGACACGTGGCACGCGCTGGAGCGCCTCGTTGACGAGGGGCACTGCAAGTCGATCGGCCTGTCGGACATTACCCTGGAGAAGCTGCGCGAGATCGTTGCCGTCGCGCGGATCAGGCCTGCCATGGTGCAGGTCGAATCGCATCCGTATCTTTCCGAATGGGACCTGCTCGACTTCTGTCGCGAGCATGGCATCGTGCTCCAGGCGTTCGCGGCGTTGGGACATGCCATGGAGCCGCGCGTGCTGGAGGATCCCGTGATCACAGCCATCGCGCGGCGCGTGCAGAAGACACCGGCTCAGGTTTGCCTGGCGTGGGCCGTCCAGCGCGGCACAGCGTTCCTGACGACCTCGACCAATCCCGCGCGAATCCGGGAGAATTTTGACATCTCGGCTCTGCCCGAGGATGCGATGCGGGAGATACGAGACGGGATCACGACGAACGTCAGGTTCAACGCAGTGGTGGAGACTGGCGTGCCCGGATTTATTCCAAGGGCCCGATGAACCGGGCAGTGCGGAGCGATCGCTCGACGGCCGGGACGCTGCCTCAGTTCCGGAGCTGCGCGATCAGGCCTCGGGCCTCGCGCATGTCGGCGGTGCGGGATCCCTCGGTCAGCGGCCGGCAAACGGTTTCCAGAACCTCCAGCGCCTCTGCATCGCGGCCTTGTCCCAGTCTGAACCGCGCGAGGCCGATGGCGCATCTCAGCTCCCACGATCGCGCGCCCTGGTGCGTCGCGATGTCCATGGCCTCGCGAAAAGCCGCTTCGGCGGCGGGCAGGCCCTTGGTCTGCTTGAGCATCAATTCGGCCTTGATGCGCGTCAGCTCCGGCAGATACCAGCGCTCCTGGCGGTCGTTGCAACGCGCCAATATGTCCTCGATCATCTCCAGGCCGCGATCGGTCTGGTCGGCCTCGCCGAAACACGCGGCGAGTTCACCGAGCAGAGGAAGAAAGCGCGGCAGGAAGCGCGCATCGCCGGCGCGGTTGAGCTCTTCGCGCAGCAGCGGCAGGCCGGTCGCGACGTCGCCGCGCTTGGCAACGACTGCCGCGTTGAAGGCGCGTGCCCACAGGCCCCACAGCCGGATCGCGTGTCGCTCGGTGTGTTCGAGCAGCTCGGCGCCGTGGCGTTCCGCGGCGGCGAAATCGCCGGCCCAGAAGGCAATCGGGCAGGCCGCCTGTCCCAGCACGCTGCAGAAGGTCAGCGCGTGGCCGTTGGCGAGGCCTTCCTCGATGGTTCGCGCGGCCAGCGCCTGGGCCTGGTCGGCGAGGCCTTGCAGCCACAGGATGCGGGCCCGGAAATATTGCGTCGATATCCTGAGGTCGAGCGGGAATATCTTCGGCTTCTCCGCCAGCACATGCAGCGACGCGTTCACCCGGTCGATGCACAGCCGCGCGTCGTTCTGGTCACCGAGATAATGCAGCGCGACGGCCATCAGCCGGTCGCCCAGCAGGACATCGGACTTGTCGGGAGAATTCGCCGCCGCGTTCGCAAAACGGTCGGCGAGTGCGCGGGCCTTGCCGAACTGTCCGTTGTTGAACTGGTCGATGCACAGGCCCCAGAGCGCGCGCAGGCGGAAATCCTTGTCGTCGAGCCTGTCGGCGATCTCGAGGGTTGTCTCGAGGATCGGGCGCGCCTCGCGCGCACGGCCCTCGCCATACATCAGCGACCAGCCGAGTGCCGACAGGAGCTGCATGCGGACGCGGCCGTCACCGCCGCTGTCTCCGAGCGCTGCCAGTGCCGTTCTGCAGCGCTCGCGGCATTCGGCGAACAGCGAAAGCCGCACCCACAGCGTGACTGCGGCCGCCGTCAGCGCGATTCCCAGCGCGGGATCGCCGTCGGGCCCGAAGGCCCAGTCCAGCGCGGAGCGCACATTGTCCAGCTCCGCGCCATACACGTGCAGCCACTCGGGCAGCGGCGTCGACGTGTCGGCCTCGGCCCGCTCGAAGAAATCGCGAAAATGCTCCGCGTGGCGCCGCGCGAACTGCCTGGTTTCACCGAGCTCGTTGAGCTTTCCATGCGCGTAGGTGCGCGTGGTGTCGAGCAGGCGATAACGCAGCGTCCGCGAGCCCGACGGGGAGATCAGCGATTTGGTGACCAGGCTGTCGATCGCTTCGAGGGTTTCCGATACGCTGACGCCGTCGCCGGCCGCGACCGTGGCGGCCGCCTCCGGCGCGAAGGGCCCGGCGAACACCGACAGTCGCCGCAAGGTGGCGCTCTCAGCCGCGGGCAACAGGTCGTAGCTCCAGTCGAGGGCCGCGGCGAGCGTCTGGTGCCGCGGTACGGCCGTGCGCCGTCCGCGCCATTGCAGCGAAAAACGGCTGTCGAGCAGGGAAGCCGTGCCTGCGATGCCATAGGCATTGACGCGGCCCGCCGCGAGCTCGATTGCCAGCGCAATGCCGTCGAGGCGCCGGCAGATGCTCGCGACGAGCGGGGCCTCTTCCGCGCTGAGCTGGAACGGACCCGAGCTCTGGGCGATGCGCTCGATGAAGAGTTGGGCCGCGGGGTAGGTGAGGACCTCGGCGACACCCAGGTCTTCCCGTTCCGGCGGACAATCCAGCGGGAACAGCCGGAAGATCCGCTCGCCTTCGCTCCGGAACGACTCGCGGCTGGTCGCGAGAACACGAAGCTGCGGCGCTTCGCGAACGATGCGCTCGACGAGCGGGACCAGATTGTCCAGCACGTGTTCGCAGCTGTCGAAGATCAGCAGGGCCGGGCCGGCCTTGAGAAATGTCAGCAGGGCCGGCGTCGGATCCTCCGCGCTGATGGTCAGCCCGAGCGCGGAGGCGATGGTGGTTGCAATGTGGCTGGCATCCCGCAGCGGGCCGAAGTCGACGAAGAAGACGCGGCCGCCGAAATCCTGGGAACGCCGATGCCCGACGGTGACGGCGACCGCGGTCTTGCCGATCCCGCCCGGGCCGACCACGGTCATGAAGCGATAGAGCGACAGTCCGTTCGAGATCTTTTCGATGACCTCCTCTCGTCCGACCATCTTCGCGAGCTGAACGGGCAGGGAGCGCGGAGGAACGATGTCGAGGGGGACCGGCGCGACCGGAGGGGTCGCTTGAGCGAGCGACGCGACGAAGCAATAGCCGCGGCCGGGCACATTGACGACATAACGGGCCGACTTGCCGGTATCGCCGAGCGCCTTGCGCAGCGCTGCGACATGGAAGCGCAGGCTGCCCTCGTCGACATTGACGTCGGCCCAGATGCGCTTGACCAGCTCTCTCTTGTCGACGACTTCACCGGGGCGCCCGGCCAGGAAGATGAGGATATCGAGCGCGCGGCCGCCGACATGAAGCGGCGAGCCCTCCTTCTCCAAGAGCCGGGACTTTGGAAACAGCCGAAATGGCCCAAATGAAATGGCCGAGTCTTCGTTATGCTCTGGCACGCGCCATTGCCCCCACGACGGGAGTCAAAAGGTATTATTTTTTTGTCTAGCAGAACGAGGCGTACAGTAAACTGTCCGAAAGCAGCATGGCTGGCAGATCTGCGCAGATCGCTTGGGTCGCCACCGGCTCGCCGGAATAAGACTTAGAACGTAAGGGGTTAGGTCGCCGTCCCATGGCGACCGCGCCGGGACTTGTCCGGGCGGAGCATTGACGGCGGTCGCGGATTGCTGCGATTGCTTGGTTCGGGAGCCGGTCCCGCCTCGACAGTGACTACCGCTTCCGGAATTGAGACATGCCCTCCTACTCGCGGCGACAGGTCGTTCATGTGTTATCGGGCGCGGCGGCGCTCGCCGCCATCCCACGCAGCGGGCAAACCGCCGATTATCCGTCTCGTCCCATTCGCCTCGTGCTTCCGTATGGAGCCGGCGGAGCGGGCGATCAGATCGGGCGCCCCTGGGTGGACAAGATGTCGGCGCTGCTCGGGCCGACTTTCGTCGAGTACATCGGCGGCGCCGGTGGCGCGATCGGAACCGCAGCGGTCGCGCGCGAGGAGCCCGACGGCTATTCGCTGCTGCTCGGCAATGGCAGCACGCAGGTCATCATTCCCCTGACCTCGTCAAATCCCGGTTATTCCTTCGGCGATTTCCGGGCCATCTATCGCCTGATCAACAGTGCGCTGGTTTTCGCCGTCCATCCGTCGGTGCCTGCCGCAAATTTGCGCGAACTGATCGCCTACGCGAAGGCCAATCCGGGCAAGCTGTCCTACGGGACGCCCGGGATCGCCACCGGCAATCATCTCGTCGGGGAATCGTTCAAGCAGCAGGCGGGCGGACTGGACATTGTCCACGTTCCCTATCGGGGTATCGCGCAGGCGACCAACGACCTCGTCAGCGGCCAGATCTCGCTCGTCATCGGCGTCATGTCGGTTCAATTGCAGCAGCTGAGCCAGGCCAGAAAGATCCGGCTGCTTGCGGTCACGACCGAAAAGCGGCTGAGCGGCGCACCTGATATTCCGACCGCCGTCGAATCCGGCATGCCGGATCTCAGATATGAGGGCTGGTTCGGCATCTTTGCTCCCAAACTCACCGATGATGCGATCATCGATCGGATCGCGCAGACGACGCGCCTCGCCATGGCCGATCCGGCGCTTCAGGCGAGCTACCGTGCCCAGGGCATGGAGCCGGACAGCGATTCAAGTCCGGACAAATTCCAGCGCATTATCGATGCGACAACGGCAAGCCTGGCGCCCGTGATCAGATCGATTGGATTGAGCAAGTCATGAGCTCACGTGCCGGCAGGTGATACCTCGCGCTGCTCCGTCGTGACGATGCGCGCCGACAGCGTGACCAGTCCCATCAGCACAGCCAGCAGCCAGAACGCCGTCGGCAATCCGCCAAGTCGTGCGACGAAGCCGACGCCGGCGGGACCAACGAGGATGCCGGCGTAGCCCGCGGTCGTGATCGCCGCGACGGCGAGCCCCGTGGGCATCACCGTCTGCCGGGCTGCCCGGCGGAACAGCACCGGCACGAGGTTCGAGGCGCCGAGGCCGATGAGCAGGAAGCCGACTATGGCGACCGCCGCAACCGGAGCCGTGAGCAGCACCGCAAAGCCCGCGACCGCAATGATGCTCCCCCAGAACAGGGTGGTGCGATCCCCGATGCGCGCAACGACGGCGTCGCCGCCGAGTCGCCCCATCGTCATCGCGATCGAGAACACGATGTAGCCGATCCCGCCTTGCGCCTCGGAGACGAGGCCGGCGCCGATGACGAGCAGTGCGCCCCAATCGAGCATCGCGCCTTCGACCAGGAAGGTGATGGCGCCGAGCAGCGCGAGCAGAAGCACGGAGCCGTGCGGCAGCACGAACAGCGGTCCGTCCTGTACCTGCACTGAGCGAAGCAGGCGCGACCAGGTCACAAGCATCGCAATCAGCATCAGGACGGAGCAAATAAGCGTGCAGGCGAGCGCGCCGAGTTGCAGGGAGAGCAGCGCGGTCATCAGCGCTGATCCGGCGAAGCCGCCGATGCTGAACAGCGCGTGGAAGCCGGACATCAGCGGACGTTTCGCTGCGCGCTCCACCTCCACCGCATGGATGTTCATGGCGACGTCGATGGAGCCGAGCGCGGCGCCGAAGGCGAGCAGCGCCAGTGCCAGCGTCGCCGGCGAGCTTGCGATGGCCAGCAGAGGCAGGACCAGCGCCAGACCGAGCCCGCCGGCGATGATGATCGGCCTGCTGCCGTAACGCGCGCTCATGATTCCGGTCAGAAGCATTGCGACGACCGAGCCGATGCCGAGGCTGAGCAGCAGCAGTCCGAGAACGCCGTCGTCGACGCCGAGCCGTGCTTTCGCAAACGGCACCAGAGGCGCCCAGCACGCGATGCCGAAGCCCGCGACGAGGAAGGCAAGTCGCGTCGCAAGCCGTGTCGCCGGCCGGTCGGCAGAAAGCATGAGAACTCCGGAAGCAGAGGCAAGGAGGGCGCGGTCGACAAGCCCGACGATTACCGCGACTTTATGTCCTGATGTGCCCGATTTGTCGCAGCAGTTCCCAGATGTTGCGGAGCATCTCGGCGCCGGCGGATTGCCTGTCGGGCAAAACACCGCCCCTGTTTCGCCGCCTCGTCAATCCCTCCTCGCAAATATATTCCACTTTACCGAAATTCGGAATTGACGTATGTGTCGCCCATCCCGGCTTGATCTTGAGGGGCGATCTTGTGTCGTCACGTTTCGCGAGCCGGGCTTGCGGTGGACGCGGCAGCGTCGGGCGCGAGAGTTAAGGGCAGGGCGGATTGCTCTCCGTGAGCCCAGGACTTCGTGCTGGATGAGCGGCGCTGTCAGGTTCGTCTCGCCCGTAAGTTTCCGGCTCCGTCGACAGGGCCGGGAAAACTGCGGCGAAATGGCGAGCCGTGCGTACGGCAAAACCGTGTGGTCCTGGCCGTCGTTGCTACGGTCAAGCTCCTGCGAATGCGGCCGTCGCGCCAACCGGCGCGGCGCCGGCGACTTTCGCGAGAGCGAGGGAGGCCAGAACGAACTCGGCTCCCGGGAGAGCACGGCATAAGCCGTCCAACCACTGCGCAGGGAAGGCCGAGTGATTGGCTACACCTGTATGCTGTTGTGCGGTTTCCCTGCGTGTGCTTTCGCGCAGCAGACCGCGGGTGCCAGCCGGCACCCGGCCTTCCCTGCGCCCTCTTGATTGGGAGGGTGGAGAGATCAAGCAAAGCTCGGGCGAATTACGCCGCGAGAATGCGAAGGCGTGTCTGCGACCACACGCTCGCTGTCCTCGCCCGCGAAGGCGGGCGATCCAGTATTCCAGAAGCGGTTGTGATGGAGCCGAGAAGCTGCGGCGTACTGGATTCCCCGCCTTCGCGGGGAATGACAGTATCATCTGGAGAACCAGCCCATACCTCATCCTCCGTCATTGCGAGCGCGGCGAAGCAATCCAGAACTGTATCCGCGGAAAGACTCTGGATTGCTTCGCTGCGCTCGCAATGACGACCGGCAAGTCTGATACTGCCGCTGACCAAGGGCAAATACGACAACATCCAGGAGTTCAGGTTCGGCGGCGGAACCTCGTTCTAGCGCTGCGACACCTGCACGGGACGTCGTGGCATTTTGTCGTGCATTTGTGAAAACGCGTGATCAGCTTCCGGATGGAGAGGGAACGTCAAAACCGCATTGAAGTTGCTGCCAAATCGTCCTGTTGCGCCGATGTGCAGGTGTCGCGCGAGAGCTGTTCGCCTCGTGCGCGCGTGGACAGCCTGCGGCGGATGTCCGATAATACCTTCCGCAAATTGCGGGGCGCTGTGGCCTGCACTTGGACCCGCGGAAGGACTAACCCGATGACACAGGCAGGCGCCTACGGACAGAGGCTAGGGCAGTTCCTGCGTTTGAAGGATGCGCCGCCCTCGCTGGTTACGCGCTCGCTACGTAGCGCCGAGCTCGCGATGACAGAGACCCGGAATGACAACCCGGTGCCCGGCCTGTCCGGATCGCTCGCCGCCGAAGACGCCTTTCTCGTCAGCCTGAAGCTGCACGACTACCCGGATTGCGAGCTCTGGGAGCGCGGCAAATGCATCATGACCGCGGACGTCCATGCGGGTACGACCTATTTGTACGACCTCAAGTGCGATCCGCGCTACGTGATCGACAAGCCGTTCCATTCCCTGTTCTTCTACATTCCACGTTCGGCGCTCGACAGCATCGCCGAACAGTGCAACGCGCCGCGGGTTGACGAGCTCGACTGTCAGATCGGTGTTGGCCATGACGACCGAATCGTCCGCCACATCGGCGCGTCGCTGCAGGAGGGCCTGCGCCGGCCGGACGAGGCCAATCAGCTTTTCATCGATCACATGATGCTCGGGCTGACCGCCCATGTCGCCCAGACCTATGGCGGGCTCCAGCGCACGTCCGGGCTTGCGCGCGGCGGTCTCGCGCCGTGGCAGGCGAAACGCGCCTGCGAGAGGCTCGAATCGGATCTCGGCGGCAAGCTCTCGTTGCAGAGGATCGCGGCCGAGCTCGACCTTTCGGTCAGCCATTTCTCCCGCGCGTTTCGAATCTCGGTCGGTGTGCCGCCGCACCAATGGCTGCTTCAGCAGCGCGTGAAGGCCGCCAAGCAGTTGATGAGCGTCCGCGACCTGCCGCTGTCGGAGATCGCGATCTCGGCCGGGTTTGCCAACCAGAGTCACTTCACGCGCGTGTTCTCCTCGATCGTCGGCGTCAGCCCGGCAGCATGGCGCCGCGAGATGCTCGGTGCATCGAACGGCGAGACGTGAATCCGGACGCCTTCCGTCCTCAGCGGCGCTTCGCGAGCGAGATCATGTAGGCGGCGCGCCGCGCTGCAAAGATCTCGTCCGGCGGGTGACCGATGCCCTCGGCGAGATTGGCCGGATTGAAGATGGTGACGTCGCAGGCCTGATCCGGCTCGAAGCCCGTGATCACGATCGTGCCCAGGCGCACCTCGTCGCGTTGATCCTCGTCGGGCCAGCGTATGGTGACATCCATGGTGGGGTCGCCGGGGCGGTCGAGCAGCGCCATGACGTTGAAGCGGACATTGCCCGCAGCGATCCGCGTGCCGAGGTCGTCGTGCAGGAAGTCGGCCGGCTTCGTCCTGGCTTCGTCCTCGCTCAGCGTGATCTCGCCGCGGGCCGGGACGACCTTGAACTTGATGAAGCGGGTCTCGCCTTGTTCGTTTGTTGCCGGAAAGGCATGGACGCCCCAATAGGTCGTGCCGGCAAAGCTTCCGGGCAACGCACGCGCGGCGATGTAATTCGCCTGGTTCAGCGTCTCGGGATTGGCCGCCGAGAACGCTTTCACTTTCGCCATGTCCGGCTTGCCATCGGGTCCCGGGATACGCGCCTTGAGAAAGGCCAGCATCTGGTCCAGCGTTCGTGCAAAATGCACCGGCGCGCTCTCCACCAGAATATCCGAGCGATGATCGTCGTCGCCAAGCTTGAAGCTGAAGCCACGCAGCACCAGATTGTTGGTATCCGCGACGTTGGGATTGCCGCCGCCGACCGAGAAGCGCGCCAGCACGCGCGACGGTCTTGTGAAGCTCCGCGATCGCGTAATCTCCTCCGCGCGGTCCGACGGGGTGTAGGTACCTCGAACGCACCAGCCCTTGGCGAAGCTGGCGCGGACCTTTGGCGGATTGCCCGCGACGGCCTTCAGGGCCTCGACGATGGAGGCGGGCGTTGCGGCATCGTTCGGGCTCTCGGCCATGGCGGATCTCTCGCGTGTGCGAGCCAGATTCTAGCCGCGATGCGGACCCGCGATCTTTCCCAAAGCGGTCGGGTTTTGCCCAATCCTGCTCAAGACAGGTGCCTCGGGCCGGCCAACATAGCCGATGCTCGCAATCGCCTGACCCATCAGGGAATGTTGGGTTGCGTCTCCGCCAGCGGTATCCAGCCGCCGTCGCCACGTTGGAAGAGCGGGCACCCGAAGACTGCGCGAACCGGAAGGGCCGTGGTCGAGGCATGCCAGCGATTGGTTTGCTTCATCGCAACGACCATGCCGGCAATTTCGACGCCGATCGTCTGCAAAAGCCGCACCGCCGCGAGCGCAGTCGCGCCGGTCGAGATCGCATCGTCGACCAGCACCACCCGGCGGCTTTCGAGCAGGGGCAGCAGGTTCGGATCCAGCCGCAGCCTTTTGCCGGCGTCGGGGCTGGTGATTGAACTCACGGGCTCGGACAACGCGTCGTCGTACCAGAATTTGCGCGAATAGCCGAGCGGGACATAGCGCGGCTGTCCGAGCCGTTCTGCGACCTGCGATGCGAAGGCAAGACCAAGGGTCGGGAGTCCGACGATGATCTCAGCATCGAACGCGCGCGCCTGCGTCGCCATGTGGTCGGCCAGCGCGGCGACGACGAGGTGTGAGGCCTGATTGGCGATCAGCGATGCGACGGCGCGGTCGCCATCGGGCAGTTGGCGCAGCGGCAGAACCAGGATACGGCCGCAGGGGAGTGTCGCGGGATAGCCCAAGCGATAAGGTGGCGTAGCCGGGAAACGCAAGGGAACCTCCGGCGTCAGCTCCTGCCAGTAGCCGGTCGTCGCCTCGGTATAAGTCTCGCTTGCGCTCATGCCGGCATCAGAGGCCTAACCACCGAGGATTCGCCGGCAGGCGTCGACGAAGACCTGCGCGCCGGTGACGATGTCGGCGTCCGCGGTGTTCTCGGTCCAGTGATGGCTGATGCCGCCGATCGACGGCACGAACAGCATCCCCGCGGGCATGATGGTCGCGAGCATCTGCGCGTCGTGGCCGGCGCCGCTGGGCATGCGGATGGATCGTCCGCCGGCGACAGCCTTGCTCGCAGCTTCGATCGCGTCCTGAAAGCCGGAGTTCATCAAGGCGGGAGCACCGGTCCGCAGCTTCTCCACGGTCACGGCGCAGGGGCCGCTCGCGTTGACCTCGTCCGCCATGGCCTTCAGCAATTCCTCCAGCCGCGCGATGACCGCCGGGTTGTCGTCGCGGATCTGGAACAGCATTTCGGCGCCACCCGGAATGATGCTCGGCGCGCCCGGATCGAGCGTGATGCGGCCCGTGGTCCAGACCGTGCGCGGACCGCACGCGGCCGGGAAGCGCTCGTCGATCGCGACGCAGAATTTGGCCAGCGCAAGGCCGGCGTCCTTGCGCGCAGCCATGCGGGTGGTACCGGCGTGGTTCTGCTCACCGACAAAGTTGATCCGGTATTGCCAGATGCCGACGATCGAGGTCACGACGCCGACCGCGAGCTGTCCGCTCTCGAGCGTATCGCCCTGCTCGATATGCGCCTCCAGATATCCGACGTGCCGCCCCTTCTCGGCGGTGATGCGCGAGCGTCCCGCGAGCCCCATGTCGGCAAGCGCATCGCGCATGGGCCGCCCGTTGGTGCGGTCGCGCGCGGCGTCGATGCCAGCCTCGGTCACTTGCCCCACATAGGAGCGCGAGCCGAGGAAGCTGCCAAAATGTCCTTCCTCGTCGCACCAGGCAGCGACTTCGACCGCGCCGTTCACGGACGGATCGGCATTGAGCACCCGCGCGGCTTCGAGCGCGTAGACGACACCGAGCGGACCATCGAGCCAGCCGGCGTAGTTCTGGCTTTCCAGGTGCGAGCCCGCCAGAAGCTTTGGGCCGGGCTTGGCGCTCGTCCCGAACACATTGCCGATGCCGTCAATCGCGGCGGAGAGATCCGCGTCGGGCAGCTTCTGCACCAGCCAGTCCAGCGATTGCTTGTGCGGTTCGGAGAAGGTCGGCTTGTGCACGCCGGTCTTGTAGGCGCCGATGGCGCGCAGCGCATTGAGGTCGGCGAGAACGCGTGCGCCGTCGAAGGAAGGACCATTGTCAGGCATGTTCGGCAACCTTCAACGCCTCGGTACGGATTTCCTCGACCAGCCGTTCCTTGAGCTGGACGAATTCCGGCGTGGTCTTGATCTTGTAGGAACGCGGATGCGGCAGGTCTATGGCAATCTCGGCCTTGATGCGGCCGGGGCGTGCGCTCATGACGATGACGCGGCTGCCGAGGAAGATCGCCTCCTCGATGTCGTGGGTCACGAACAGCACGGTCTTCTGGTCGCGCTCCCAGATCCCGAGCAGCATTTCCTGCATCAAGGCGCGAGTCTGGTTGTCGAGCGCGCCGAAGGGCTCGTCGAGCAGCAGAATCTTTGGATCATTGGCAAGCGCGCGGGCGATTGCCGTGCGCTGCTGCATGCCGCCGGAGAGCTGCTTGGGCCAATGGTTCTCGAAGCCGGACAATCCGACCTGGCGGATGAAGGCGTCGGCGATCTTGTACCGTTCGTCCTGCGACACGCCGCGCTCGCGCAGGCCGAAGGCGATGTTCTCGCGCACGGTCAGCCAGGGAAACAGCGTGTAGGACTGGAACACCATGCCGCGATCCGCCCCCGGGCCCGTCACCTCGCGCCCGTCGAGCGTGACGCGCCCGCCGGTCGGGCGGTCGAGGCCGGCGACGATACGAAGCAGCGTGGACTTGCCGCAGCCGGAGGGGCCGAGGATGGTGACGAAGTCGTTGTTGCCGATGATGAGGTCGGTCGGCTCCAGCGCCCTGGTCGGCGCATTTCCGTGGCGCGCGGGGAAGGTCCGTGAGACCTGTTCGATCTTCAGCGTCGTCATGCGAGCTTCCACGGAAACAGCCAGGCGTTGAACGCCTTGAACAGGAAGTCGGAGACGAGGCCGATCAGCCCGATCACGATGATGCCGAAGATGATCTGGCCGGTGTTGAGCAGCGCCTGGCTGTCGGTGATCATATGGCCGATACCGGAGGACGAGCCGATCAGCTCGGCGACGATGACATAGGTCCAGGCCCAGCCCAGCACCAGCCGCAGGATCTCGGCGATCTCCGGCGCGGAGGAGGGCAGCAGCACACGGCGGATGATGCCGCGGTCGCTGGCCCCGAGCGTATAGGCCGCCTCGACCAGATCGCGCCGCGTCGCGCCGACGGTCACCGCCACCATCAGGATGACCTGGAACACCGAGCCGATGAAGATGACGAGCAGCTTTTGCAGCTCGCCGATGCCGGCCCACAGGATCAAGAGCGGGATGAAGGCGGAGGCGGGCAGGTAGCGTGCAAAGGAGACGAACGGTTCGAGAAAGGCCTCGACCGGCTTGTAGGCACCCATCAGCACGCCGAACGGCACCGCGATGATCGCGGCGAGCGCGAAGCCGCCGACGACGCGCCAGATCGTCATGCCGATGTCGAACATGAAGCCTTGCTTCGTCAGCAGGTCAAAACCTTCCTGCACCATGGTCAGCGGGTTGGCGAGGAAGGTCTTCGACACATGGCCGCCGAAGGTCGCCCAGGACCAGAGGGCAACGAACAGCACGAAGAAAGCGAGGCCAAAGGCCACACGCTGCCTCGATGTCACGGGATCCAGGGGACGCATCAAACTGTCTATCCGAATAATCGATCACGCGCCGGCTCCGCCTCCTGGCGGAACCGGCAGCTTGCAGAAGTCTACTTGATGAAGCTCGCGTCGTAGAGGTCCTCGACCTTCGGCGCGGCCTTGATGATGCCGATCTCGAGCAGGAGCTCGGCGGCGTCCTTGTTGAAGGTCAGGAAATCGCCCGCGAAGAACTTCTGGTTCGCGGCCTTGTCCTGCCAGCGCAGATATTTCGCCGAGTTGCCGAACTGCTCGCCGGTCTGCTTCACGTCCGCGCCCATGATCTCATAGGCCTTGGCCTGGTCCTTGGCGATCAAGTCGAGCGCCTCGAAATAGCTGTTGGCGAGCGCCTGCGCCGCCTTCGGATTCTCGCTCAGGAATTTCGGCGTGCAGCCAAACGTGTCCATCACGATCGGATAATCCAACGTGGTGGCGATGATCTTGCCCTTGTCGGGCGCGGCGCGCACGGTCGACAGATACGGCTCGTAGGTCATGGCGGCGTCGTTCTGGCCGGAGACGAAGGCCTGCGCGGCCGCGGCGGGCTCGAGATTCACCACGGTCACGTCCTTCGTGGTGAGGCCGTTCTTCTTGAGCATCCAGGCCAGCGCAAAATACGGCGAGGTGCCCGGCGCGGAGGCCGCAACCGTCTTGCCCTTCAGATCCTTGATCGCGGCGATGTCGTTGCGCACGGCCATGCCGTCGGCGCCATAGCTCTTGTCGAGCTGGAAGATCTGCTTGGTGGCGACGCCGTTGGCGTTCCAGGAGATCCAGGTCTCGACCGTGGTTGCCGCGCACTGGATGTCGCCGGAAGCAATCGCAAGATGGCGGTCCTTCTGCGGGATCTTCTTGATCGTGACGTCGAGGCCGTTCTTCTTGAAGATGCCGGCTTCCTTCGCCAGCGTCAGCGGCGCGAAGCCGGTCCACCCGGAGATGCCGACGCCGACCTTGACGTCGTCAGCGAGCACCGGAGTGGAGGCCGCGAGGGCAATGATTGTCGCGAATACCTTTGAACTACGCATGATTGTCGTCCTCTTGCCGATCGATGGATTGACGTCCTGTTGATCTGTTCGTGTCGGTCCATGCGGACCTTTGCCCGAAGCGTTGCACGAATTGTGCCGACATTGGTCTCTCAGCCTCCCTTGAATCGGGCGACAAGGCGGTGGGAGTCACCGGGATAGAGCAGCCGCACGGCGGTGATCGTGCGCGTACTGCGCCAGGTGTAGCGGTCGATCACGAGGCAGGGCGCGCCGACGGCGATGTCGAGCGCTTGCGCCGCGCGATCGTCCGCAACGATGGCGCTGATCGTATGCTCGGCCTCCGTCCATGGGACATGGTGAAGCAGCCACGAGCCGGGCGGTTCGCGCGAGAAGTCCGCGGTCGCGGCATCCGGCACGGACGAGAGGTCGATCAGCCTGTCCTCGGCGGCAAACGGCACGTTGTCGGCGCTATGGCGGCAGGCGATCGCGACCACCTTGCCGGCCTTCTTCACGCCAAGACGGTCGCGGTCGGCGGCGGTCGCTATGCGCAGCTTGCGATGGATCAGCTCGTAGCCGTAAGCGCGGCCGAGTGCGGTGATCTCGGCGCGGATGTCGGCGATCTTGAGCACCGCGGACTGATGCTGCGGCCGGCGGACGAACGATCCGGCGCGGCGCCGCCGCTCGATCAAGTCGGCCTGCGCGAGTTCCGACAGCGCCTTGTTCACGGTCATGCGCGAGCAGCCGTAGCGCGCCACTAGTTCGTGCTCGAACGGAATGCGATGACCCGGCGGCCACTCGCCGGTCAGGATGCGGTTCTCGATGTCGGCGCGGATCCGCTTGTAGAGCGTCGGCTGGTCGGCGCCATCAGTAGCGAGGCTCATGCGAGGAGCCTCCGTACCGATGCGTTGAAGCGCTCGCGCGCCGCCTGGCGCAGCCGGTGCCGTCCGCCCTCGACGACCTTGTCGCCGCCGGCCCAGACGCAATCGATCGCGCCGCTGCCTGCCGCAAAGATCCAGCCGTCGATCGCCGCATCGCCCTGACGTCCCGCGAGCGACGGATGCGCGGCATCGAGCGTGACGATGTCGGCGCGCGCCCCCGGCGTGAGGCCGGCAGTCGGCTGCGCAAGTGCCCGCGAGCCGCCGGCGAGGGCTTGATCGAACAGCGTGCGTCCGGTCGAGGCGCCAGCGCCGCCGGAGAGCACATTGCGCTGGCGATGCTTCAGCCGCTGGCCATATTCGAGCTGGCGCAGCTCGTCGGCGGCACCGACCAGCACATTCGAATCGGTGCCGACGCCGAACCGGCCGCCGGCGTCGAGGAATTCGCGGGCTGGAAAAATGCCGTCGCCGAGGCTCGCTTCGGTGATAGGGCAGAGGCCGGCAACCGCGCCTGTCCTAGCGAGCGCGGTGACCTCCTCGTTCGTCGTGTGGGTTGCGTGGATGAGGCACCAGCGTTGATCGACCGGTGCGTGCTCCAGCAGCCATTGCACAGGGCGCCGGCTCGACCAGGCCAGGCAATCCTCGACTTCCTTCACCTGCTCTGCGGCATGAATGTGCACAGGGCCGCCGTCGGCGAGCGGAATGATCGCCGCGAACTCGTCCGGTGCCACCGCGCGCAAGCTGTGCGGCGCGATCCCGACATTGGCTCCTGGCAAGTTTGCGATCGCTTTGCGCGAGGCAGCCATCAGCGCCGCAAACCGATCGACGGAGCAGATGAAGCGGCGTTGGCCGGCATGTGGTGCCGCGCCCCCAAAAGAGCCATGTGCATAGAAGCTCGGCAGCAGCGTCAGCGCAATACCCGACGCTTCGGCAGCCTGCGCAATGCGCGCGGCCATTTCGGCGAGGTCGGCGTAGGGCGAGCCGTCGCGATCGTGATGCAAATAGTGGAATTCGCCGACGCGGGTAAAACCCTGCTCCAGCATTTCGACATAAAGCAGCGTTGCGACGGCCGCGACATCGTCCGGCGTCATCGCCAGCGCAAAGCGGTACATCGTCTCGCGCCAGGTCCAGAACGTGTCAGTCGAGTCGCCGCGCTGTTCCGCAAGTCCCGCCATGCCGCGCTGGAAGGCGTGGCTGTGCAGGCTTGCCAGCCCCGGAAGCGCGATTTCGTGGCGCTCGTCGCCGGCGGCCGGCGCCACGCCCGGTGTCACCGCCGCGATCGCGCCGGCGGTGATCACCACCTGCACGTCATTGGCCCAGCCCGAGGGCAGGAGCGCGGAGGCGAAATGCAGTCGGGTCATGATTACACGCCGGCTGGACAGAACCGCCTTACGATTATATGTCTAGACATATAAGTCAAGCATCCCAGGGCGCAGGGACATCCGCGAAGGGACAGTCGCATGGCAGAGCGCTTCGACCGGATCTGGCACAATGCCCGCCTCGCCACGATGCGGGCCGATCGCCCCGATCTCGGCGAGATCGAGCACGGCCTGATTGCCGCGCGCGGCGGCCACATCGTCTATGCGGGTGCGGCGGCGGACTTTCCGGCTGACGCAGATGCCATCAAGCGGATCGATTGCGCGGGGCGCTGGATCACGCCGGGCCTCGTCGACTGCCACACTCATCTGGTCTATGGCGGCAACCGTGCGCACGAGTTCGAGCTGCGCCTGAAGGGGGCAAGCTATGAGGAGATCGCGCGCGCCGGCGGCGGCATCGTCTCGACGGTGGCCGCGACGCGCAAGGCAAGCGAGGCCGAGCTCGTCGCAAGCGCGCTGCCGCGGCTCGACGCGCTGATCGGCGAGGGCGCCACCACGGTCGAGATCAAGTCCGGCTACGGCCTCGATGTCGACACCGAGATGCGGCAGCTGGCGGCCGCGCGCAGCCTCGGCCGCCAGCGGCCGGTTGCGATCCGCACGTCCTTCCTCGGCGCCCACGCGTTGCCGCCCGAGGCCGATGGTGACAAGGATCGCTATATCGATCTCGTGTGCAAGGAGATGCTGCCCGCGGTTGCCAAGACCGGCCTTGCCGATGCCGTCGACGCCTTCATGGAGGGCATCGCGTTTTCCGCCGGGCAGACCGCGCGGGTGTTCGAGACGGCGAGGGGACTCGGGCTGCCGGTCAAGCTTCATGCCGACCAATTGTCGAACCTCGGCGGTGCCGCGCTCGCTGCAAAATTCTCCGCACTGTCGGCCGATCATCTCGAGCATACCGATGAAGCAGGTGCGGCCGCGATGGCGAAGGCGGGAACGGTGGCTGTGCTGTTGCCGGGCGCCTTCTATTTCATCCGCGAGACGCAGAAGCCGCCGGTCGAGTCGTTCCGCAAGCACGGCGTCCACATGGCGCTGGCGACGGACTGCAATCCCGGCAGCTCGCCGCTGACCTCGCTGCTGCTGGCGATGAACATGGGCGCGACTCTGTTCCGGATGACAGTGGCCGAATGCCTCGCTGGGGTCACCCGCGAAGGCGCGCGGGCGCTTGGTGTGCTCGATGAAATCGGCACGTTAGAGGCCGGCAAATGGTGCGATCTCGCGATCTGGGACATCGAGCGGCCCGCCGAACTCGTTTACCGCATCGGCTTCAATCCGCTGCACCGCCGGGTTTGGAGGGGACAATGACGGAGCAGGGTGCGGCGATCGTCGTCAAACCGGGAACGGTCAGCCTCGACGATCTCGCGCGCGTGCTGAAGGGCGCTTCCGTCGTGCTCGATCCGTCGTTCTGGCCGCGTGTCGAAGCAGCCGCGGCGATCGTCGCCAAGGCGGCGCAAGCAGATGCCCCCGTCTACGGCATCAATACCGGCTTCGGAAAGCTCGCCTCGAAGCGCATCCCGCCTGACCAGACCGCGCTGCTCCAGCGCAACCTCATCGTCTCGCATTGCTGCGGTGTCGGTCCGGCGACGCCGGAGCCGATCGTGCGGCTGATGATGGCGCTGAAGATCATCTCGCTCGGGCGCGGCGCATCTGGCGTACGCCGCGAAGTGATCGAGCAGTTGCAGGGAATGCTGGCGCGGCGCGTCTGTCCGCTGGTTCCGCAGCAGGGCTCGGTCGGCGCCTCCGGTGACCTCGCGCCGCTCGCGCACATGACCGCCGTCATGATCGGCGAGGGACAGGCGATTGTCGACGGCAAGACCGTGTCCGGCGGCGAGGCACTCGCTGCCGCCGGGCTTGCGCCGCTGACCCTCGGGCCCAAGGAGGGGCTCGCGCTGATCAACGGTACGCAGTTTTCGACCGCCTATGCCATTTCCGGCGTGCTGCGTGGGTTTCATCTGGCCCGTGCCGCGCTCGTCACCGGCGCGCTGTCGGTCGATGCGGCGATGGCCTCCACAGCGCCGTTCCGCCCTGAAATCCAGGCGCTGCGCGGCCATGCCGGGCAGATCGCCGCGGCTGCGACGCTGACCGCGCTGCTCGACGGCAGCGACATCCGCCTGTCGCATCTCGAAGGCGACGAACGCGTGCAGGATCCCTATTGCCTGCGCTGCCAGCCGCAGGTCGCAGGGGCCGCACTCGATCTGATCACGCAGGCTGCGCGAGCCCTGATCGTCGAGGCCAACGCCGTCACCGACAACCCGCTCGTCCTGGTCGAGACCGGCGAGATCGTCTCCGGCGGCAATTTCCACGCCGAGCCCGTGGCGTTTGCGGCCGATACGATCGCGCTCGCGCTGTCGGAGATCGGCGCGATCAGCGAGCGGCGCATCGCGACGCTGGTCGATCCCGCGCTGAATTTTGGCCTGCCGCCGTTCCTCACGCCCGATCCCGGCATCAATTCCGGCTTCATGATCGCCGAGGTGACGGCGGCCGCGCTCTATGCCGAGAACAAGCAGCGTGCGGCTGCCTGCTCGATCGATTCGACGCCGACCAGCGCCAACCAGGAAGACCACGTGTCGATGGCCGCGCATGCGGCGAGGCGCCTCGCCGATATGGCGGACAATCTCGCCGCCATCCTCGGCATCGAGCTTCTGGTCGCCGCGCAAGGCATTACGCTGCGCGCGCCGCATGCGACCAGCGCGCCGCTCGTCGCCGTCATCGCCGCGCTCCGCGAACAGGTGCCCGCGCTCGGTGCCGACCGCTACATGGCCGGCGATCTCGCCAAGGCAGCCGCGCTCGTCGAGGCCGATGCGCTGCCGGCGGCTGCGATCGGCGTGCTCCCATCTGATCCATTTCCGAGACTTGCCTGAAGAGGTGTTCCGCATGAACCGCCGACTGGACAACGACCGCACCATCCGCGCGCCCCGCGGCCGCGACATCAGCGCCAAGAGCTGGCTGACGGAGGCTCCCTTGCGCATGCTGATGAACAATCTCGATCCTGATGTCGCGGAGCGCCCGAGCGAGCTCGTCGTCTATGGCGGGATCGGCCGTGCCGCGCGCGACTGGGAGAGCTTTGACCGGATCACGGCGGCGTTGCGCAAGCTCGAGGACGACGAGACGCTGCTGATCCAGTCCGGCAAGCCGGTCGGCGTCTTCCGCACCCACGCCGATGCTCCTCGCGTGCTGATCGCGAACTCCAACATCGTGCCGCATTGGGCGACGCTCGACCATTTCAACGAGCTCGATCGCAAGGGCTTGATGATGTACGGCCAGATGACGGCCGGCTCCTGGATCTATATCGGCAGCCAGGGCATCGTGCAGGGCACTTACGAGACTTTCGTCGAGGTCGGCCGTCGCCATTATGGCGGCAGCCTTGCCGGCAAATGGATTCTCACCGCCGGCCTTGGCGGCATGGGTGGCGCGCAGCCGCTGGCCGCGACCATGGCCGGAGCCTCGATGCTCGCAGTTGAATGCCAGCCGAGCCGCATCGAGATGCGGTTGCGCACCGGCTATCTCGATCGGCAGGCCGCGACGCTCGACGAGGCGCTCGCGATCATGGAAGAGTCCGCAAAGACGAAGAAGGCAATCTCGGTCGGCCTGCTCGGCAATGCCGCGGAGATTTTTCCGGAACTGGTGCGTCGCGGCGTCAAGCCGGACATCGTCACCGACCAGACCAGCGCCCATGACCCGATCAACGGCTATCTCCCCAAAGGCTGGACGCTCGCCGACTGGGAAGCGAAACGCGCGTCCGATCCGAAGGCCGTCGAGCGCGCGTCGAAGACCTCGATAGTCGAGCATGTCCAGGCCATGCTGGACTTCCACGCGCAGGGGATTCCGACGCTCGACTACGGCAACAACATCCGCCAGATGGCGCAGGACATGGGCCTGAAGAACGCCTTCGATTTCCCCGGCTTCGTCCCTGCCTATATCCGCCCTCTGTTCTGCCGCGGCGTCGGGCCGTTCCGCTGGGCTGCGCTGTCGGGCGATCCCGAGGACATCTTCAAGACTGACGCCAAGGTCAAGGAGCTGATGCCTGATGACAAGCATCTGCACAATTGGCTCGACATGGCCAGGGAACGCATCAAGTTCCAGGGGCTGCCGGCGCGCATCTGCTGGGTCGGCCTCGGCGATCGTCACCGGCTCGGCCTTGCCTTCAACGAGATGGTGGCGCGCGGTGAGCTCAAGGCGCCGGTCGTGATCGGCCGCGACCATCTCGACAGCGGCTCGGTGGCAAGCCCGAACCGCGAGACCGAAGCCATGAAGGACGGATCGGACGCGGTGTCCGACTGGCCGCTGCTCAACGCGCTGCTCAATTGCGCCAGCGGCGCGACCTGGGTGTCGCTGCATCATGGCGGCGGCGTCGGCATCGGCTATTCGCAGCATGCCGGCATGGTGATCGTCGCTGATGGCACGCCGGAAGCTGCAAAGCGCATCGCGCGCGTGCTCTGGAACGATCCGGCCACCGGCGTCATGCGCCATGCCGACGCGGGCTACGACATCGCGATCGACTGCGCTCGTGACAAGGGGCTCGATCTGCCGAGCCTTTCGAAGTAGCTAGCCGCTCATCAGCAGCTTTGGCATCGTCGTCTTCGCGCCGTCCATGAAGGTCTGGACGGCGTCGCGGACGATTGCGTCGAGATCGGGCGGGATCGGCGTTTCGTAGATGAATTTGCGGATGGCGAGATAGAAGATGCGGCCGTGCAGGCCCCAGAACAGCTCGGTCTCGCGCTCACTCAGTGGGCGGGACTTCGCATCGGGCAGCTTGAGATCGTGACGCAGCTCGGCGGCCGCGGGCTCGATGATCTCGCGGCGGACAATGTCGAGATAGCGGCCGGTGATGCCGAACGACTTCATGCCGGAGAAGACGAAGATCCGCACCCAATTGTACTCGAACACGCGTTCGACATAGTCGAGATAGAAGCGCGTCAGCCGCGCCTCCAGCGACAGCGAGCGGTCTTGGATCATCGGCCCCCAGTCGGGCGACCAGCGGCTGAGATAGACCTCCTGGTACACCCGCTCGATCAGCGCTTCCTTGCTCGGGAAGTGGCGATAGATTGCCGAATGGGTGATGCCCATGCGTTTTGCCAGTTCGCGGGTCTGTCCCTCGAAGCCATGCTCGGCAAAGAAGCGGATCGCTTCGTCCACGATTGCGCGCTCGCGGTCGGCCGCGCGCATGTTGCGGCGCTTTGGCGCGGTCTTGCTGCCAGTCTCGGGCCGTCGTCGGACCGGTCGCTTCGCTGGTTTCTGCGCTTTTCGGGCCATTTCGTCGCTGAATCGCACGTCTTGTTGCCTTCATAGCCCAAGGTGCATTTGTGACCAAATGGTCATTTCCTGTTGACCGTTCCCCGGAGGCATGTCAGGATTTTGAGACCAGATGGTTACAAATCTGGCATCCCGGCTGATGAGCCGACGGATATCGAGGAAACGGCGGTGAAGGCGAGGGCTTTCAGCTATTTTCGTGCTGCGACGATCGACCAGGCGCTGGACGCTCATGCGCGCGCTGGCGATGAGGCACGCTTCATCGCCGGGGGCCAGAGCCTCGTGCCGGCCTTGTCGCTGCGGCTGCAGGCGCCGCGGCTCCTGATCGACATCACCCATATTGACGAGCTGCGCGGCGTCAGGCGCGAAGGCGGCTATTTGCGCATCGGCGCGCTGACGCGCCATTGCGAGATGCTGAGCGAGCCGCTGATCGCCGAGTTCGCGCCGCTGCTGCATGCCGCGGCGCCGTTCGTCGCCCATCCCGCGATTCGCAACCGCGGCACCTTTGGCGGCAGCGTTGCGCTTGCCGACCCGGCTTCCGAATTTCCAGCGATGACGCTGGCGCTTGATGCCGAGATCGAGGTCGTGGGTCCTTCCGGCGCCCGGCGGGTGAAAGCCGACGATTTCTTCATCGACCTGTTCGAGACGGCCTTGCAGCCCGGCGAGCTGATCACCGCTGTCTACGTTCCCCTGTTCAAGGCCGACCAGCGCTTTGCGTTCGACGAACTGGCGCGGCGGCGCGGCGACTATGCATTGGTCGGCTGCGGCATGCTTGTGACCTTCTCCGGCGAACGCATCGAGGACATCCGCATCTCCTTTTTCTCTGTCGGCAATACGCCGACACGGGTGAAGGGAGCGGAGGCGACCCTGATCGGCTCGTCCCTCGATGCGGAGCGTATCGCTGTCGCCCAAGCCGCGCTCGAAGGCGATCTCGCGCCGCCTGACAGCGACGAGGTGCCGCCGGCGATGCGGCTGCATCTCGCCCGTGTGCTGCTGGGACGCCTGCTCGGACGTCTGGGTGAGGGCGCATGAGCGGCTTCGACGAAACCCTGCTGGGGGACGCCGAGGCGACCGTGCGGGTCCGCCTCGTCGTCAACGGCCGCAAGGTTGCCTGCGAGGTCGCGCCGCGCGAGACGCTGGTCGATTGCCTGCGCAATGCGCTCGAACTGACGGGGACGCATGCCGGCTGCGAGATGGGCGCCTGCGGGGTCTGCCTCGTGCAGCTCGATGGCCGCGCCGTACATTCCTGCCTGATGTTCGCCGTCCAGGCCGACGGCGCGACCATCAACACCATCGAGGGCCTCTCCGAGAGCGGCGTGATCGCCGATCTGCAGGCCGAATTCCATCGCCGTAACGCGCTGCAATGCGGCTTCTGTACGCCGGGCATGCTGGTCAACGCCCACGAGTTGCTGTCGCAGGTGGTGCGGCCGAGCCGCGAGCAGATTCGCGACGCGCTGTCGGGCAATTATTGCCGCTGCACCGGCTATGAAGCGATCGTCGACGCCATCGACGCCGTTGCCAAGGCGCGCAGCGACAACGGAGGCGCGACATGAGCGCGCCTCTGACCTCGCTCGACCGCCCGAACTCTTATATCGGCCGTTCAGTGCCACGCCCGAACGCCAAGCGGTTGCTTGCCGGCCGCGGCCGTTATGTTAGCGATCTCCGCCTGCCGCGCATGCTGTACGCTGCGTTCCTGCGCAGCCCGCATGCGCACGCCAAGATCGTCGCCGTCAACACCGAGCAGACCCGTGCGCTCGAAGGCGTGCATCTGGTCGCCACAGGTGAGGACCTCGCAAAAATCTGCACGCCCTGGATCGGCACGCTCGATCATTTCAAGGGTATGACCTCGGCGCCGCAATTGCCGTTACCGCTGGATCGCGTGGTCTGGGCCGGGCAGGCCGTGGTCGCCGTCGTCGCCGAGAGCCGGGCCATCGCGGAAGACGCGCTGGAACTGATCGAGATCGATTACGAGGATCTTCCCCTCGTTGTCGATATCGACAGTGCGCGGGAAGCGGGTGGGCCGGTGATCAATCCCGGCAGCGCCAACAACACCTGCTTTCGCGCTCAGCTCGACAACGGCACCGTCGACGAGGCCTTCGCGCATGCGGCCCACGTGGTGGAGGAGGAATTCTCCTTCGGCCGCCACACCGCCGTGACGCTGGAGCCGCGCGCGATCGTCGCGGACTATGATCCCGCTGCCAGCGCGCTCACGGTGCATCACGCCACGCAGACGCCCTACCAGTTCCAGGATCTCTATTCGCGCCATTACGGCATTCCCGAGGCCCGGGTTCGCGTCATCGCAACCGACATCGGCGGCTCCTTCGGGATGAAGCTGCACGTCTATCACGAGGACATGGCCGTGGTCGGCCTCTCGATCCTGCTCGGCCGTCCCGTCAAATATGTCGCCGACCGCATTGAATCCTTTGTCTCCGACATCCATGCCCGCGACCATCGCGTCCGGGCCCGCATGGCGGTCGATGCCAAGGGCGAAATCCTGGCGATGGACGTCCTTGACCTGACCGCGATCGGCGCGTTCTCGACCTATCCGCGCACCAGCGTGGTCGAAGGCAATCAGGTGATCCGCCTGATGGGCGCGCCCTATCGCTTCAGGAACTATCGCGCCACGCTGGAGGTGCTCTTCCAGAACAAGGTGCAGACCAGCCAGTATCGCGCTGTCGGCCATCCCATCGCTTGCGCCGTCACCGAGCGGCTGGTGGATATGGCCGCAGCCAAGGTCGGGCTCGATCCCTTTGCCATCCGCGCACAGAACGTGATCGCCGATGATGCCTATCCGCAGACCTCGCCGACCGGCTACCGCTTCGAGGCGCTGTCCCATCAGGCCTGCCTGAAGCGCCTGCATGAGATGATGGATTATGACGCGCTGCGTGCCGAGCAGGCGAATTTGCGTAAGCGCGGCATCTATCGGGGCATTGGCATCGCCACCTTTGTCGAGATCACCAACCCGAGCCCGGCCTTCTATGGCGTCGGAGGCGCGCGGATCTCCTCGCAGGACGGCGCCATTCTCAGCCTGACGCCGTCGGGCGAGGTGCGCTGCCTGATCTCGGTCACCGAGCAGGGGCAGGGCACCGAGGCTATCATCAGCCAGATCGTGGCCGACCAGCTCGGCCTCGCGCAGGAGCATGTCAAGGTCATCACCGGCGATACCGAGGTGACGCCGCATGGCGGCGCCACCTGGGCCTGCCGCGGCGCCGGCATCGGCGGCGAGACCGCGCTCCAGGCCACGCGTGCGCTCAAGCGCAATATTCTGGAGATCGCCGCGCTGATCCTCCAGGAGCAGCCATCTGCGCTCGACATCATCGATGGCGAGGTCGTCGATGCGGTGACGCGGAACCAGCGAATGCCGATCGCGGAGATCGCGCGCATCGCCTATTTCCGCTCCGACACGCTGCCGCCGGGCACGCAGGCGCAGCTCACGGTAAGCCATCACTTCGCCCCCCAGGGTTATCCCTTCGCCTTCACCAACGGCATTCAGGGCTGTTCGCTGGAGGTCGATGTCGAGACCGGCTTCATCAAGGTGCTGAAGCATTTCATCGTCGAGGATTGCGGCCGCGTCATCAATCCGATGTTGGTGGACGAGCAGCTCCGCGGCGGCGTCGTGCAGGGGCTGGGTGCCGCGCTGTTCGAAGAATGCCGCTACAGCGAAACCGGTCAGCTCATGAATGGCTCGCTCGCCGACTACCTCGTTCCGATGCCGATGGAGATGCCCGACATCGTCATCGGCCATGTCGAGACGCCGACCGCCGACACCGTGCTCGGCGCCAAGGGCGTCGGCGAGGCCGGCACGGCGGCGGCGTCAGCCTGCGTGCTCAACGCGGTCAACGACGCGCTCGCGCCGTTCGGCGCCACGATCAACTCGATTCCGATCACGCCGACAAAAGTCCTGAAAGCCCTGAAGCGTTTCTAGAAAAAAGACCCTGGAGGAAATTATGCCTAAATCCGGTTCGACCCCGAAAATAACCCGCCGCACCGCACTCGCCGGCCTTTCGGCCAGCGCGGCGCTGCTCGCGATGCCCCGGCTCGGCCGCGCCGCCGATGAGACGATCCGCATCGGCTTCCCGACGCCGCTGACGGGCCCGTTCGCAGCGGAGGCGCGCGACCAGGTCAGATGCGCCGAGCTCGCCGTCAAGCTCGTCAACGACAAGGGCGGCATCGGCGGCCGCAAGGTCGAGCTCTTGGTGCGCGACGATAAGCTCAATGCGGGCGAAGCTGCGACCCGCACATTGGAGTTGATCGAGAAAGACAAGGTTCATGCGGTGGTCGGCGCGCTCTCCAGCGCCGTGCAGCTCGCAGTCAACGAGGTCACCCGCGCCCGCGGCGTGATCTACGTCTCGATCAGTCAGTCCGACACGATCAACGAGGCCAAGGATTTCAGCAAGTACACATTCCACGAGGCGCTCAACCCGCACATGACCACCGCTGCGGTAGCGCGGCAGACCCTGAAGAAGGGCATGAAGGTCGCCCATCTCGTTGCCGACTACGCCTACGGCCATGAGATGCTGCGCGGCTTCAAGCGCGCGCAGACGACCATTGGTGCTGACACTGTCGGCGAAATTCTGCATCCGTTCGGGGCGGCCGACTATTCCACTTTCATGCCGCGGCTGATGTCGATGCGACCGGACGTGCTCTGCATCTCCAATTTCGGCCGGGACCAGGCCAACGCGATCAAGCAGGCGGTCGATTTCGGCGTGAAGCAGCAGATGAAGATCGTCGTGCCCGTCATCCTGCACAACCAGCGCCTCGCGGTTGGCCCTGACGTGTTCGAGGGCGTGGTCGGCGGTGCCAACTATTATTGGGGCCTGGAGACGCAGAGCAAGACGGCAGCCAGCTTCAACGCGGCATTCAAGGCCGCCAACGGCGGCGCGATCCCGACCGATTACGGTGCCTATGGCTATTCTGGCGTCGGATCGTTGCTGGCCGCCATCGAGGCCGCCGGCGGCACCGACACCGACAAGGTCGTCGATGCCCTGGAGAAGCTGCAGTACGATCTGACCAAGGGGCCGCAGCACTACCGCAAATGCGATCATCAGTCGGTGCAGTCGGTGCTGGTGCTGGAGTCCAAGAAGAAGTCCGCGATGGCCAACGACAACGATCTGTTCGCCATTCTCGCCAATGACGCCGGCTCCGACGACATGCTGCGCAGCTGCAGCGAACTCGGCCACGCGACGTAAGTCTTGTGACGATGGACCTGTCGCTGATCATCATGCAGCTTCTCTCCGGGATCGCCCTTGGGGCGGTCCTGGTGATCACTGCGCTTGGATTGACGATCGTGTTCGGCATGCTCGGGGTGGTGAATTTCGCCCATGGCGCGCTGTTCATGATCGGGGCCTATGCTGGGCTGTATCTGGCGTCGCTCACCGGAAGCTTCTGGTGGGGACTGCTGCTCGCTCCCATCCTGATCGGCGCCTTCGGCATGCTGATCGAGTTCGTCCTGATCCGCAGGCTCTATGGACGCTCGATCGACGATCCGTTGCTGCTCACCTTCGGCCTCAGCTACATCCTCGTCGAAGGTGTGCGCATCGTGTTCGGGAGCGACGGCATTCCGTTTCCAACCCCGCCGCAACTGGTCGGCGTGCTTGATCTCGGCATCGGCTTCTTCCCGCGCTACCGCCTGTTCGTCATCGCGCTGGTGGCCGTGGTGCTGCTGGTGCTCTGGCTGACACTGGAAAAGACCCGCATCGGCTTGATCGTGCGCGCCGGCGCGCGCGATCCCACCATCATGCAGGTGCTCGGCGTCGATATCGGCCGGGTCTGGCTTGCGATCTTCGGCCTCGGCGTCGGGCTCGCCGCGCTCGGCGGCGTGCTCGCCGGTCCCATGCGCAGCGTCAATCCGGAGATGGGCTCGCTCGTGCTTGCGGAGGCGTTCGTGGTGACCGTGATCGGTGGCCTTGGTTCGATCGTCGGGGCTGTCGTTGCCGGCCTCATGGTCGGCATATCCATCAGCATGGTCGCGCTGTTCGCCCCTGAGATGGCGACCATCGTCATGTTCGCGCTGATGGCGGTGGTGCTGCTGATCCGCCCGCAGGGCCTGTTCGGCGTCAGAGGGAGGACCGCGTGATGCTGCCTTCGAGCGGCGAGTCGGTAGCCCGGCCCTCGCGCAATGGGATCGCCTGGATTCTCGACCAGCGTGTGCTGCTCTCGATCGCGGTGCTTGCCGTGCTGCCCTGGCTGCTGCCGTCACAGGCGCTGGCCGTGAACGTCCTGATCTACGGGGTCGTGGTGATGGGCTACAATCTGTTGTTCGGCTACACCGGGCTGTTGTCGTTCGGCCAGGCCGCCTTCTTCGGCGCGGGCGCCTACTTCACCGGCATTGCGATCGGCCGCTACGGCGTGCCCTGGTTCGCCGCGGTGCCGATCGCCGTGCTCCTCAGCACCTGCCTCGCTGCTGCGATCGGCATCGTCTCGACACGCACCCGTGGCATTTACTTCTCCATGGTAACGTTGGCGCTGGCCCAGCTCGTCTATTACGTCGCGCTGCAGGCCTCGTCCTTCACCGGCGGCGAGAACGGCCTGCGCGGCTTCACCGTCGACCGCATCAGCCTGTTCGGCCTTCCCGTCAATTTTCTTGATCCCATCAACAAATACTACGTGCTGATGGTCTTCGCGGCGCTGGCGCTGTGGTTCCAGTCGCGCATCCTGAACTCGCCGTTCGGTGCCGTCATCGAGGCGATCCGCGAGAACGAGCAGCGGGCGCGGGCCTGCGGCTACGACGTCGAGCGCAGCAAGCTGATCGTGTTCATGCTGTCGGGCGCGATCTCCTCGCTCGGTGGCTGCATGCTGGCGCTGCATCTGTCGATCGTGCCGCTGGACATCCTGCACTACCAGACCTCCGGCATGATCGTGATGATGGTGTTGCTCGGCGGCGCCCGCAGCTTCTTCGGCCCGTTCGTCGGCGCGGCGAGCTTCCTGATCCTGGAGGACGTCATCTCGCTCTGGACGCCGCATTGGCAGATCTTTGTCGGCGCGATCTTCGTCCTCTTCGTGCTGTTCCTGCCCAAGGGCATCTGGGGCACGCTGCTCGATGCGCTCGGCATCGGAAAGGCACGGCCATGAGCGGCGAGTTGCTTCGCGCCGAAGGGATCGGCAAGCGCTTTGGAGGCTTCGTCGCGCTCGAAGGCATCACCGTGTCCTTTGCGGCGGGACAGCTCACCTCGATCATCGGGCCGAACGGCGCCGGCAAGAGCACCTTCTTCAACATTCTCTCGGGTGCTTTGACTCCGACCTCGGGCAAGCTGCACTTCAGGGGACGCGAGCTGAATGGCCTGCCCCAGCATCGCTTCGTGCATCAGGGCATCTCGCGCTCCTACCAGATCACCAACATCTTCCCGGACCTGTCCGTGCACGAGAACGTGCGCGTGGCAGCACAGGCGCTGACCGTCGGCTACGACATCTGGCGCAACCGTGCCCGGCTGGCCGAGCTGAATGTGCGGGCCGATGCCGCGCTCGACGCTGTCGGGCTGCTCGGTAAGCGTAGCGAGCTGGCAAAATTCCTGTCGCATGGCCAGCAGCGCGCGCTGGAGATCGCGATTGCGCTGGTCTCCGAGCCGGAATTGCTATTGCTCGACGAGCCGACCGCCGGCATGGGACCGGAGGAGACCAAGGACATGGTCGCGCTGCTCGAACGGCTCGCCGACAAGCGCACCGTGCTGCTGGTGGAGCACAAGATGAAGATGGTGCTGGGCCTGTCCAAGCGCGTCGTGGTGCTGCATCACGGCCGCCTGCTGGCGGACGGCGCGCCCGACGAGATCAGGAGCAATCCGGAAGTCCGCCGGGTCTACCTCGGACAGAGTGAAGGCTATGGCTGAGACCGCGCTGCTCGAAATCGAGAACCTCCACGCCTGGTATGGCGCGAGCCATGTCCTTCACGGCATTTCCCTGCAGGTGAAGGAGGGCGAAGTGGTTGCGCTCGTCGGCCGCAATGGTGCGGGCAAGACCACGACCTTGCGGGCAATGATGGGCCTTATGCCGAAAGCGACGGGTCGCGTGCGCTTTGCGGGCAGGGAGCTGTTGCCGCTCCGTGCCCATCAGCGCTTTCATCTTGGCCTCGCTTATGTGCCCGAAGAGCGCCGCATCGTCCCTGGCCTGTCCGTGCGCGAGAACCTGCGGCTCGGCCTGGTTGCTGCCGGCAGCGAGATCGATGAGCGTACCGCGATCGACGAGATCGCCGAGACCTTTCCGCGCCTGAAGGAACGCCTCGATCAGGAGGGCGTGACGCTCTCCGGCGGCGAGCAACAGATGCTGGCGATCGCGCGCGCCCTGATCGCCAGGCCCAGGATGGTCCTGCTCGATGAGCCCTCGGAGGGGATCATGCCTGTGCTGGTCGAGGAGATGGGCGTGTTGTTCCGCCGCCTGCGTGATGAAGGCAAGACGTTGCTTCTGGTGGAGCAGAATGTCGAATGGGCCCTGCGGCTTGCCGATCGTGCCGTGATCATCGACCAGGGCGAGGTCGTGCATCAAAGCAGCGCCGCGGCGCTGCTGGCGGACAAGGACATTCAGGAGCGCTACTGCGCGGTGTGACCTCAGGCCACAACCTTGGCCTCGGCGCCGTCGAGGCGTTGCCGTTCCTTCGCGAGGTACTCGCCGATTGCATCGCCCCGCATGGGCTTTGCGAAATAGTAGCCCTGGATGAAGTCGCATCCCAGGCGGCGCAGGCTGTCGAGCTGGGCGCGGGTCTCGACGCCCTCGACCACGCAGGCGATTTCCATGTCGTCGCAGAGGCCCGTGAGCGACTTGATGATCTTGTGGCTGACGGGATTGTCGTTGATGTCGGCGACGAAGCTGCGGTCGACCTTGATCTTGTCGAGCGGCAGGCGGTGCACGTGGCTCAGCGAGGAATAGCCGGTGCCGAAATCGTCCAGCGAAATGCCGCAGCCCATCGCCTTCAATGCCGCGATCGACTGCTGCGCGCGCACGAAGTCGAAGGTGACGGCGGTCTCGGTGATCTCGAAATCGATCCGGTGTGGCGGCAGCCCGCTCTTCTCCACGATGGTGATCAGCGGCAGGATCCCTTCGGGCGAGCAGATGTCGTGGGCGGAGAGGTTGAACGACAAGCGGATGTGGTCGGGCCAGGTCCTGGCCGTCGCGAGTGCGCGGATCAGAAGCGCCTGCGTCAGCGGCCGGATCAGGCCGATGCGCTCGGCGGCCGGGATGAAGTCGGCCGGCGAAACCAGGCCGAGGCGGGAGCTGTGCCAGCGCGCCAGGACCTCGAAGCCGGTAGTGTGCTCGCTCATGGCGTCCACGATCGGCTGGAACACCAGGTCCATCTCGGTGCTGAAATCGGCGGTGCGCAGCAGATTCTCGATGACGCCGCGGCTGCGGATCTCGGCCTCGAGCTCGCTCGAGAAGATCACGGTGCGGCCGCGCAGATGGCGCTTGGCGTGATAGAGCGAATAGTCGGCGCATTCATAGAGCGCTTCCGCCGTCGTTGCCGACTGCGGGAACAATGCGAAGCCGATCGAGCAGGATAGACCGGTATGGGCGGTGTCGAGCTGGTAGGGAAGCTTGACCTGGTCGCCGATGCGTTCGCCGAGCCGCGTCAGATCCGCCTCCTCGGGGTCGCCGCACACGACAAGACCGAACTCGTCGCCGCCGAGCCGGGCGAACTCCACCCGCTGCGGGCCGAAGCCCTCGCAGGCCTCGCGGATGCGTCGGCCCGCCTCGATCAGGACGCGGTCGCCGACCGAGTGCCCGTAATTGTCGTTGATCGGCTTGAAGCCGTCGAGATCGATGATGCCGATCGCGACGCGAACATTCCTTCGCTCGGCATCGGTAAAGGCGCTCGACAGCTCGGCAAAGAAGCGGCGGCGGTTCGGCAGCTCGGTGAGGGAATCGAGATTGGCGAGGCGGAAGTTCTCGTCCGAGAGTGCCTGGGTCGCCGCCTGCTGCGCCAGCAGCGATTTGCGGCTGGCAACGAGGTCGGCGAAGTCGCGATAATAGATGAACAGCACCGTCACCATCGCGCCGGAGACCAGCAGATTGTTGACCGCGATCGCCTTCAGCGTCGGCTCGCCGGTGGCCCAGAAGAACAGCACGTAGGGCACGTCGACGACCAGCGTCACGATCAGCGCCGCGGAGCGCAGATGCATCAGCGAGAAGATGCAGCCGATCACGGTCACCGCCATGTAGAAGGCGACCTGGCTCTTGGCGAAAGGATCGCCGTAAGGGCAGAGGGCGAAGGACCAGATGGTGAAGCCTGCGCCGATCGGCAATGTCATCCAGTTGGTGGCGCGCAGACTGCGCAGGATGTCGGCGTCGCTGCGCACGAGGTGACGCTGGCGCAGCCACCAGAAGGTGCGCAGGGCCGCAAGCACGGTCAGCGCGCTCGGCACGATCATCGTCAACCAGTCCGGCGCCACGTTCACATATGTGTAGGCGACCGCGATCGTGTTGCTCATGAGAATGAAGTAGAGCAGCGGGACCTGCTTGGAGAAGGCGCCGAACTGCGCGCGCGTCAGGTCCGGGTTGTCCGCCGGTACGCGAAACAGCCGCATGGCGGCGGAGAAATGAGACGTCAAATTGGCGATAGGCATTGAAATACGCGCCCCGGATCCCTTCAAAACGAGGGCGATCTTGCACAGCGGGGGTAAAGGGCGCGTTAGACGAGTTTCGTGCGGAAAGGCTAGCGGTGGTTGCACGCTGCCGCAGCCGTTCGGCTCGCGTGCGTTGGTGAGGTCGCGTTAACGATATGAGGCCATGGAAACGAGCAGTATCGAGTGCAAAGTACTGCAAGGCTGCGGCTACACCCTGCTAACCATGTGCGTCGGCGCAACCTGTTGCCGCACCTCTCCCCGCCCGAGGAGAGGTGGAAGGCAGCATCTGATGACGCTATTTCTTCTCCAGCGCCGCGGTCTGCTTGGCGAGCTGCTTGTCGAAATCCTCCGACAGGCTGGTCGCGTAGGTCACGAGCTCGCCCGGCTTGACGAACGGGTTCGGCGCGCCATCCTTCATCTCTGCGCGCTTGGCCTGCATGCCATAGACTTCCGGATGCGGCCCGAGCAGCACGTCGATCTTCATCGCCTTGGCCTTTGCGAAGGTCGCGCGGTAGTCGACGATGCCGGCATAGGTCGGCTGGCCGACCAGCCGGTTCAGCGCCACCGTGCCGCTACAGAAGAACAGCACCTCGCGGTCCTCCTTGCCGTCCTTGACGTTCATCTCCCAGCTCGTGCAGCCCGGCGAGTGGCCGGGTGTTGCGCGTGCCGTCAGCGTGGTGTCTCCGAGCGTGACCTTGTCGCCTTCCTTCACCGCGCGATCGACTTTCACCGCGGGGAAGGCGAGGTCCTCGTTTTTCTCGTCACCCGGATAGTAGCCGCCTTCGAGCAGTGGCTTGTCGCGCTCGCCGGCAACGAGCTGCGCGCCGGTCTCCTTCTTGATCTCGGCGAAGCCGCCGGTGTGGTCGAGATGCGCGTGCGTGTTGAGGATGAGCTTGATATCGGCAACCTTGAAGCCGAGCTTCGCAATATTGTCCTTGATCATGCCGGTTGACTGCGGCATCGCCGTGTCCATCAGGATCAGGCCCTGCGATGTCTTGATGACATAGACGGCAATGCCGTCGGTTCCGACATAGTAGATGTTGTCGATGAGCTGGAACGGCTTGAACGGCGCCGTCCATTTCTTCATGGCGACTGCCAGAAAATCCTTGATGGTTTGCGCCTGCGCGCCAGTCGAGAGCAGGGTCAGAGCACACAGCGCGGCCGTCAGCCTTCTCATAGTTTACCTCCCACAGTGTTCTTGTCGTTTTGGTCTGGCGCGGGCGTTGCGGCCCGAGCGGTGCGCAAGTTACGTCGTGGCTGGCGCTCGGGGCAACTGCCACGTGTCCGCAAAAATTCATGGGCCGTGCGGGAATATCTGTGCGTTAGGTGAAAGCTGAGCGCGAGCCTATCGCCCGATCGTCACGCCGGCGGTCGAGCGCATTGCGTCCCGCAGGCTCGTCGCCTTCATGTCGTCGAGGACCTGCCGCGTGAGCACGGTGGTCTGGCCGGGCGTATTGAGGATCGTCTCGCCACGCGAGGACGAGAGCCGGTCGGCTTTGTAGGGCGCCGCGGGATCGACGGCGGGTGCCGCTGCCGGAACGTGGCGCGGCCGCTTACTGGACGCCGCCAATGCTCCTTGCGAGATGCAGAGGGCGACGATCACGATCAATCGCAACGATGCCGCGGGCATGCGATCTCCCATATCCGGGGCGTCAGCCTAGCATATGGCGAGTATCCCCGCAGGGAAAAGGATCAGGCGAGAGCGGCCTGGCGTTCCCGCACCGGCTCGCGGACCCGGTCTGGCTTCCCTGGCTCGGCGAGCCGGGTAAAGCTGCGATGGCTCGCCTGTGCGGGCGCCTCGACGATGACGCCCTCGCAAACGATCTGCCCGCCCAGCATCCTGAACTCGAGCTTGTCGTAGCGCGGCATCGTCTCGCCGGGCGCGGGCGGCAGCAGCTCGACCCGGCCCTGGATGTTCAGCGTGGCATCGCCGGTGCCGTGAAGCCGCGGATTCCACATCCTGATCCCGGTCTCCGCGCAGCGCTGCCGGATCAGCGCCGCGCGATCGACGGGTTCCGTCGCTTTTGCGCGAACTTTCGGTGCGCTGCGGATCTCCGGTGCGGGAGACGCAAGGATCGGCTCCGGCGCGATGTCCGCGTCGACCGCAGAGGTGGCGGCAGAAGTGTCCTCCGTGGCGACCGCTGTGACCGGTTCGGGATCGCTTGCGGGGACCGGCTCGATCTCCATGGCGACGTCGGCGGTTGACCCGCTGTCGACGCTGACGGCTGGGATATCAGCCGCAGAGACCTCGATCTCGACAAGAGCAACAGGCGGGTCGTCCACGACGGCCGGCTCAACATCCACGAAGACGCCAGGAGGTGGCTCGTGGCTGACGACGACGTCGAGGGTAGCAGCCGGAGCGATTTCAACGTCGACGGACGAAACCGGTGCCGCCTCGGCGACGACGGGCTCAACGCCGGCCGAGAGTTCGCGAGATGGACTGCCACTGACGATGAGTTCGGGAATGTCGACCGGCGCGCTATCGACGTCGACAGACGGGACTGAGGCCTCTTCGGCGCCGACCGACTCGACGTCCGTCCCGAGTTCCGCAGGTGCGGCCTCGCTGACGGTGAGTTCGGGAACATCAACGGGCCCGGTCTCCTCGTCGACAGACGAGATCGAAGCCTCCTCCACGACGACCTCGTTGACCTCCGTCGGCGTCTCCGGAGGTGAACCGTCGCTGTCGCCGGTATCTGTCCGCGCAGCCGGCGGACTCTCCGCGATGACAGAGATCGCAGTGTCGTCCTCGGCGACCGGCGCCGCGACCGCGATGCCCGGGTCGCTGAGCGGTGGATCGGCGCTGATGCTGATGTCGGGAGTGCGCGCGGCCTCTGCAACGTCGACGACGATGGCAGGCGAATCGTCCGTGGCGATCGGCAAAGCGTCAATGCTTCCGCCGTGCGGCAAGGGCCGAAGCCTCGTAAACGCCCATTTCACCGCAGGGATGCGGCGCAGCAACGATATCAGTCTCGAAAGCACAGGGAGTTGTCCAAGAGGTACCCGGCGTGAAGCAATCGCTGATTCGCCAGCAATATGAAAAACTGCCCCGGCCGTCACACCGATGTCAATCTGGGTGGGACCAATTGCAGAACATGTGTGCGTCGCCGCGCGGGGTCACTGGCTGGCCTCTCGATTCGACTCTGCGGCGTGCGCGACACTGCCCTCGATCCTGCCTTCCCGCGGGAGGGGACATCCATCCCCTCCCGCGATAATGATCTTCTTCATCTCATTCTCCTGCTGGGTCTGGCATAAGACTACCTGCGGGGGCAGAGGGCGTTCCTGACTCGAACGTCACGCGCTGCACAAGGTTCGTTGGGCCGAACGTCGGGGTTCCCTGCGCGCCTCCAGCGAGCGTAGTTTGGAATTCCCGGGCATCTGTTGTGGGGACGAGGCATGAGAAGGATAGTCGCCGTCGGAGCGGTTCTGCTCTGGTCCACCATCGCGTTCGCGCAGGATCGCACCATCACCGTGGCCTCGACGACATCGACGGAACAGTCGGGCCTGTTCGGCTATTTGCTGCCGCTGTTCTCGAAGGCCGAGGGTATCAACGTGAAGGTCGTAGCCGTCGGCACCGGCCAAGCGCTGGATATCGGGCGGAGAGGCGATGCCGACGTGGTGTTCGTCCATGACAGGCCCGCCGAAGACCAGTTCATGTCCGAAGGGCAGGGCGTGAAGCGTTTCGACGTCATGTATAACGACTTCGTCATCGTCGGGCCGAACAGCGATCCGGCGCGGATTGGCGGCGGCAAGGACGTCGCTGACGCGCTGCGCAAGATCGCGGCGGCGAAGGCGCCGTTTATCTCGCGCGGCGACAAGTCCGGCACGCACGCAGCCGAGCTGAGATTGTGGAAAGAGGCAGGCGTCGATCTCAGTGCCGGCAAGGACAGTTGGTATCGCGAGATCGGTCAGGGCATGGGGCCGGCGCTGAACATGGCCTCGTCCTCGAACGCCTATCTTCTATCGGATCGTGGCACCTGGCTGTCGTTCAGGAACCGCGGCGAGCTCGCCGTCCTGACCGAGGGGGACAAGCGGCTCTTCAACCAGTACGGCGTCATGCTCGTGAATCCGGCAAAGCATTTCAACGTGAAGGCGCAGGATGGGCAGGCCTTCATCGACTGGCTGGTTTCCCCGAAGGGACAGCAGGCGATTGCCGGCTACAAGGTCGGCGGCGAGCAGCTATTTTTCCCCAACGCGTCCAACTAGCAGGAAAGCGACGGTCGACACCGCCACACTGAGCGCGAGCAGGATCAGCCCGAGCCCCAGCGCCAGCGGCAGGTCGCCCTTGCTGGTTTCCAGCGCGATGGCGGTCGTCATCGTGCGCGTGAAGCCGCGGATGTTGCCGCCGACGACGATGATGGCGCCGACCTCGGCAATGGCGCGCCCGAAGGCCGCGAGAAAGGCCGTCAGCAGCGAAGTCCGTCCCAGCGCGAACAGGAGCCCCATGCTGCGCAGGACCGACAGCCCGTCGATCCGCGCCAGATCGCCATACTCCGCCCAGAGCAGGCTCGCCGGCCTGTGCACCAGCGCCACCACGATCGGTGTCGCGAGCAGCGTCTGCGCGATCACCATGGCCGCCGGCGTGAACAGCAGGCCGGCCGCCCCGAGCGGGCCGGACCGTGACAGCAGCAGATAGAGCGCGAGCCCGACCACGACCGGCGGCAGGCCGAGCAGCGCATTGGTCAGCACGATGATGACCTGACGTCCGCGAAAACGGGCGATCGCGAGCAAGGCGCCGAACGGTGCGCCGATCAGGAGCGCGACGATGCTCGCGGTCAGGCTGACGCGCACCGACAAGGCGACGATGCCCACAAGCTCGGAATCGGCCTCGCCGATCAGCGCGAAGGCGGCACCAACGGATCGTGCGAAGTCGTTCATCCGCGCCTGAACTTCAATGTTCGGGCGGCCTCCGGGGCGTCGATGTCGAGGCGGCAAAGGCGCGTCACAGACTGGTCCCTGCAACTTCCATTGTGGTGAGCAAGCGGCGGGCCGCCGCATGCCCTCAACTAGATCAACTCGCGCAGCACTTCAATCAGCCGGCCGCACTGCTCATCCGTTCCGACCGTGATGCGCAGGAAGTCCTCGATGCGCGGCTTCTTGAAATGGCGGACCAGCACGCCGCGCTGGCGAAGGGCGGCCGCGAGATCGGCACCGCTCCGGCGCCGATGACGCGCGAACACGAAGTTCGCAAGCGACGGCAGCACCTCGAAGCCGAGTTGCGCGAGATCGCGCGTGAGCACGTCGCGGCTCGCGATGATGCGGGTGCGGCTCTCGAGGAACCATGCCTCGTCCTCGATCGCGGCGACGGCGCCGGCGATGGCGAGGCAATCGACGGGATAGGAGTTGAAGCTGTCCTTCACGCGCTCCAGCGCCTCGATCAGCGGCCGCTGGCCGATGGCAAATCCGACCCGCAAGCCTGCGAGCGCGCGCGACTTCGAGAAGGTCTGGATGACGAGCAGATTGTCGTGGTGCGCAACGAGCGGCACGGCGCTCTCGGCGCCGAAATCGACATAGGCCTCGTCCACCACCACCAGCCGGTCCGGGTTTTCGGCGAGCAGTGCCGCGACCGCGTCGCGCGGAAGGGCGATGCCGGTGGGCGCGTTCGGATTGCAGAGCAGAATGGCGCTCGACGGCCGCCTGTAGTCGGCGATCTCGATCCGCATCGCGGCATCGAGCGGCACCTCCTCGTGAGCGACGCCATAGAGGCGGCAATAGACCGGGTAGAAGCTGTAGGTGACGTCGGGAAACAGAAGCGGCCTGTCGTGCTTCAGAAGGGCCGGGAAGGTGTGGGCCAGAACCTCGTCGGAGCCGTTGCCGACGAACACCTGCTCGGCCGCAACATCGCAATACGCCGCGATCGCCTCGCGCAGGCGCGTGGCGCGCGGATCTGGATAAAGGCGTAGCCGCTCCGCAGCCGACGCGATCGCCGCCAGCACGCGCGGCGAGGGCGGATAGGGATTCTCGTTGGTATTGAGCTTGACGACGCCATCCTGCTTCGGCTGCTCGCCCGGGACGTAGGGCGACAGCGTGTGGACGACGGGACTCCAGAAGCGGCTCATGATCTCCAATCCAGGTTGATCTTGGCACAGTAAGGCACGCCGGGCGTCGACGGAAGTGCGCTTCCCGTTCAGCAGCCGAGGCAGGTTTGCGCAAGCGTCGCAGCCGGGGACGTTCCCGCGAGCGTTACCTTCGTGCTAGGCTCATCGCGCAAACGTCCAGAATTGAGAACGACAACGAAGGCCGGCGCGCCCCAGGCTGCGCAGAAGAGCCGCAAAGCGAGGAACACATGCCGGGCGCAGCCCTTCTCACCGCTCCCTCCATTCCGACTGCGCCCGTGACGCCAGCCATTCTCGACCGCTTGCGAGCCATCGTGGGCGACAAGGGTCTGATCCTGGACGAGCAGGACAAGCGCCCGTTCGTGACCGATTGGCGCGGCGAGCTGACAGGGCAGGCCGCGGCGGTCGTGCGTCCGGCCAATACCGCGGAAGTCTCCGCTGTCGTCAAGCTCTGCTACGACAACGGCATTGCCATCGTGCCGCAGGGCGGCAACACCGGCCTGATGGGTGGTGCCACGCCGTGGCCGGCGCACCGCGGCATCGTGCTGTCGCTCGGTCGCATGAACCATGTGCTGAATGTCGATCCCGTCGGCTACGCCATGACGGTGGAAGCGGGCTGCATCCTCCAGACGCTCCAGGACACGGCCGCGCGCAACGACCGCTTCTTTCCGCTCAGCCTGGGTGCCCAGGGCTCGTGCATGATCGGCGGCAATCTCTCCACCAACGCCGGCGGCGTGCAGGTGCTGCGTTACGGCAATGCGCGAAATCTGGTGCTGGGTCTCGAGGTCGTGCTGGCCAACGGCGATGTCTGGGACGGGCTGCGCGCACTCAAGAAGGACAACACCGGCTATGACCTCAAGCATCTGTTCATGGGTGCCGAGGGGACGCTCGGCATCATCACCAAGGCGGTGCTGAAGCTCTGGCCCGCGCCGAAGGACGTGTGCACGGCATGGCTCGCGATCCGCGATCCCAGGGCGGCGATCGAGCTCCTGTCGGAGGCGCATGCCGCGTCCGACGACAATGTCGGCTCCTGCGAGCTCATGAGCCGCGCCTGCACCGACATGGTGCTGCGCCATATTCCCGGCACCCAGGACCCTCTCAAGGCCGAGACCGAATGGTATCTCCTTCTCGAATGGTCGTCGGCCCGGCCGCGGCAGGACGGCGGCACGGGCATGCCGGACCGGATGGAGCAGTTTTTGGCCGATCAGCTCGAGGCGGGCCGAGTGCTCGATGCGGTGATTGCGCAAACCGAAGCGCAGTCGCGCAACATGTGGCGCATTCGCGAGAGCGTGGCCGAGGCATCGCGCGCTGAGGGGCCGGGCCTGAGCTACGACGTGTCGGTCGCAATCTCGCGGATTCCCGAGTTCATCGACAGGGGCCTCAAGGCCGTGCTCGACATCCTGCCGACGATCCGCCCCTATCCGCTCGGTCACATCGGCGACGGCAATGTGCACTTCTCCTTCATGGGTCCGAAGGGCATGGATCGCGACACGCTCAACCAGTACTCCGCGGCGATCACGCGGGTCGTCAACGACCTGATCACGTCCATGGCCGGCTCGATCTCGGCCGAGCACGGCATCGGCATCGAGAAGCTCGACGAGCTCCAACACTATCGTTCCAGGACCGAGCTCGACATCATGCGCACCATCAAGCGGGCGCTCGACCCCAAGAACATCATGAATCCGGGCAAGGTGCTCCGTCTCGGATGAGGCGACTGACGCCGCAGGTTGCCTCCGCTGATCGATCCGGTCCTGGCCGCAGCCTGGACGGGCGCATGCGCCGCATGGCTCGGGCCAAACGGGCCCGAGGCCTCCAAATCATGCCCTTTTGCGGCTTTATTCCCGCGATGGATGCTTTAAGGAAGGGGCAGGATCAGGTCGCGCCTCCCCCGCGGCGGTGCTAGACCCTGATGCAGGAACAATGGGGCCGCGCCGCTACCGGCACGCCCGCAAGGACGAGAAGGATATGACGCAATGATCCAAACCGTTGGCATCATCGGGGCAGGGACCATGGGGAACGGCATCGCGCAAATCTGCGCCGCGGCCGGGCTCTCGGTCGTGATGGTCGACATTTCCGAAGCGGCGGTGAGCCGCGGGCTTTCGACCGTTGGCAGCAGCCTCGAGCGCCTGGTCAAGAAGGAGAAGATGTCGGCGGCCGACCGCGAGGCGACGCTCAAGCGCATCACGGGCACCACCGATCGGGCGAAGCTGGCCGATTGCGACCTGGTGATCGAGGCCGCCACCGAGAACGAGGAGCTCAAGGTCAAGATCCTGAAGGACCTCTGCGCGACGCTGTCGCCGCGCACGCTCGTTGCAACCAATACCTCGTCGATCTCGATCACGAAGCTTGCCGCCGCAACCGATCGCCCCGACCGCTTCATCGGCATGCACTTCTTCAATCCTGTGCCGGTGATGGCGCTGCTCGAGCTCATCCGCGGCCTGCAGACCTCCGACGACACCCACGCCAAGGCGCTCGATTTCGCCCAGCGCGTCGGCAAGGTGGCGATCACGGCCAAGAACAGTCCGGGCTTCGCGGTCAACCGCATCCTCTGCCCGATGATCAACGAGGCGATCTTCGCCCTCCAGGAGGGGATCGCGACGGCGGAAGAGATCGACGCCGGCATGAAGCTCGGCTGCAACCATCCGATCGGGCCGCTGGCGCTCGCCGATCTCGTCGGGCTCGACACCATGTTGTCGGTGATGGAGGTCTTTTATAAAGGCTTCAACGACCCCAAATACCGTCCGGCCCCCTTGCTGAAGGAAATGGTCGATGCCGGCCATCTCGGCCGCAAGACCGGGCAGGGTTTCTACACTTACGGCGCCTGATGACAGGCGTAGGCGGCGGGGCCTTCGAGCCTCGCCGCCCCTCCCGCAATTTGCGCTGCGACAAAGACGCCGCGCGCAATTGACCCGACAATGTTGAACGGGCGGCCCGCGGGAACAACGGAACGGATAACAAAGGACAATGTCGGATCGACTGAAGGCCGAGCGTGAGGCGGCAGCCGCGCGCCGGAACCTGCTGACCCAGGATGCGATCGAGCGCACCGGGATCACCGAAGAGATGATCGCGGAACTCGTCACCCGCTTTTACGGGCGCGTGCGCGAGGACGCGCTGCTGGGGCCGGTGTTCGCGGTCGTGCAGAATTGGGACGAGCATCTCGCCAAGCTCGGAGACTTCTGGTCGTCAGTCGTGCTGATGAGCGGCCGCTATCATGGCTCGCCGATGCGTGCGCATCTGCCGCTCGGCCTTGTCGGTGATCATTTCGACCGCTGGCTCGATCTGTTCGAGCAGACCGCGCGCGACGTCTGTCCGCCCGCGGCGGCTGCGCTCTTCATCGACAAGGCACGGCGCATCGCCGACAGTTTTGAAATGGCGTCGGCAACCGTCGCAGGCCGCATCGCTTCGCCACGTCACGTGCTCAGATCGTGAAACACAAAATGCCTGCCTGAGAAACGTGCAGCTCACATCGCGCGATGGCGCGTGGCACCAATTCCAACATCATCGGTCTGATCTGCAAAATCATCATGCCGCTCGCGTGGTGCGACGTAGAACTGGTGAAAATACGTTTGAACGCGTTCACTCTCGTTCAATCAAAGCGAGCAGAGCCATATTGATGCACTGCGGCGCCAATTCTTCGCCTTTTTTTCGGCAGAGTTCCAGCGCCTGCTAGCGGGCATGTCGCGCGCATCGTTCAACATCAATTCCTCATCTTCCGAGAACCCTGCGGAACCTGAAGTTGACGCGGGCGCAGAGCAGACGCGGCGAACGCTGCTGCTGGGTGCGCTCGCCACCACCGCCTGCCTCGGCTGTTCCGCATCGGCGCGCGCAGGCGAGGATCCGCCCGGCTCCGACGAACGACCGCAGAAGGGCGATGTGCTCGTCTTCTCCGAAGGTGACCAGGAGGGAAAGCTGATCACGGCGGCCGACCTGCAGGCCGGCGGGCCGCCGGTGCATGCCTGGCCGAAGGATCCCAAGACCTCGGTCGTGCGCAGCGCCTCGCGGCTCAACGAGATCCTGGTCATCCGGCTCGATCCCGCCGAGCTCGACGAGCAGACCCGCGCGCGCGCCGTCGACGGCATCATCGCCTATTCGGCGATCTGCGCCCATGCCGGTTGTCCCGTCACCGCCTGGGTGAAGAGCGACGTCGGCGACAAGGAGGTGCTCAAGTGCATGTGCCACAACTCCGAATACGATCCTCGCGCGGGCGCGCAGGTCGTGTTCGGGCCGGCACCGCGACGGCTCGCGGCGCTGCCACTGGCGTTCGCTGAAGGTTCGCTCAGCGTCGCCGGAAACTTCATCGGAAAGGTAGGTGGCGCGCAGCCAGGATGATGGACGGTCGCGGGTTGTGCCCGCGTCACGAGAGGCCGCATCCGCCGACGGGCGGACGACGGGACGAACGAAAAGAATTCAACACAAGAATTCAAACGGATGAAAAAGGGGAACGTCCATGACCAGGAAGCAATGGTTTCTGTCCGGCTTCGTCGCCTTCACCTGTCTTGCCTCGACCGCCGCCGGTGCCGGCCCGATCGAGAATTATTCTCCGGTCACCGCGCAGCGCCTGGAGAATCCGGAACCGAGCAACTGGATGCTCTATCGGCGCACCTATGACGGGCAGGGCTACAGCCCGCTCGACCAGATCAACACCTCGAACGTGAAGGGTCTCACGCCGGTCTGGACGTTTGCAACAGGCGTCGTCGAAGGCCACGAGGCGCCGCCGATCGTCAACAATGGCGTGATGTTCGTGGCGACCCCGATGGGGCAGGTGATCGCGCTGAACGCGAAAACCGGCGACGAGTACTGGCGCTACAAGCGGCAGCTCCCCGACGATCTGTTCCAGCTGCATCCGACCAGCCGCGGCGTCGGCTTGTGGGAGGACAAGCTCTATCTCGCCACCACCGACGATCATGTCGTCGCGCTCGACGCCAAGACCGGCAAGGTGGTGTGGGACACCAAGGTGCAGGACTACAAGAAGGGCCAGTACATGACCCTGATGCCGCTGATCGTCGACGGCAAGGTCATCGTCGGCGGCTCCGGCGGCGAGTTCGGCGTGCGCGGCTATGTCGCCGCCTATGACGCCAAGGACGGCAAGGAGCTGTGGCGGACCTACACCATTCCCGGCGAAGGCGAGCCCGGTCACGACACCTGGCAGGGCGATGACTGGAAGAACGGCGGCGGCTCGGCCTGGATGACCGGCAATTACGACAAGGACACCAAGACGATCTATTGGGGCGTCGGCAACGCGGCGCCGTGGCCGGGCGAGACCCATCCCGGCGACAATCTCTACACCTCGTCGGTGCTCGCGCTCGATCCGAACAACGGCAAGATCAAGACCTATCACCAGTACCATCAGAACGATTCCTGGGATTGGGACGAGGTCGAAGCGCCGATGCTGATCGACCTGCAACGCGATGGCCGCAGCATCAAGAGCCTGGTCCATCCGGGGCGCGATGCGATCTTCTGGGTGCTCGAGCGCACGCCGACCAAGATCAACTACGTGGCAGGCTGGCCGTTCGTCTCCACCGACGTCTGGAAGGGCATCGATGCCGAAACCGGCAAGCCAATCGTTGATCCCGCGCACAAGCCGGTGATTGGCAAGCGCGTGGAGTTCTGTCCCTCTCTATGGGGCGGCAAGGACTGGCCGTCGGCGGCCTACAGCCAGAAGACGGGCCTGGTCTACGTGCCCGCCAACGAGAATTTCTGCGGCGGATTCACCGGCGAGAAGGTCGCACTCAAGCCGGGCGAGCTCTGGCTCGGCACCAAGCCGGAAGACATCGGGCTGAAGACCAAGCCGGGCGCGGATCATTTTGGCGAGCTCCAGGCCTGGGATCCCGTCACCGGCAAGAAGGTGTGGCAGCACAACTTCCCGAAGTCGCAGCTGTTCGGCTCGGTGACGGCGACCGCGGGCGATCTCATCTTTGCCGGCGGCACCAACGACCGCAACTTCCGCGCCTTCAACGCCAAGACCGGCGAGCTGTTGTGGGAGCAGAAGACCAACTCCGGCATCATGGGCATGCCGGTGTCGTATGAGATCGACGGCACGCAATACATCGCGATCCAGTCGGGATGGGGTGTGGACGCGCAGCGGATCCAGGATGCGCTGGTGACCAACAACATCGGCATCGAGGCCAATGTGCCACAGGGCGGCGTGATCTGGGTGTTCGCGCTGAAGAAATAGCTCCGCGGGCGGATCGAAAGAGGCGGAGCAGCAAGGGGGGTGGCGAATGCGGCGGACGGAAACGTCCGCCGCATTTTGTGTGTGTCGAGAGTGCTGTCTTCGCTTCTCCCCTTGTGTGGGAGAAGGTGGCGCGAAGCGCCGGATGAGGGGGCTCTATCCGCGGAGACAAACCCCTCACCGAGCGAGATCGTGGCAACCGGCGTCGCTGCCCTCTCCCACAGGGGGGGAGGGCACATCGGCTGATGGAGACGGCGCGAGGCCGCGTGCGTTCCTTACGCCTCCAACTGCTTGCCGATCGGCAAGCTCCGGATGCGTTTTCCGGTCGCGGCGAAGATGGCATTCATCAGCGCCGGCGCGAACGGCGGAACGCCGGGCTCGCCGACGCCGCTCGGCGGCGTGCCCGGCGCGGGCGGCACGATGTGGACGTTGGTCACCATGGGAGACTCGTCGATCCTGACGACCTGGAAGTCGTCAAAGTTCTTCTGCTGCACCTTGCCGTCCTTGAAGGTGATCTCGCCATATTTGGCGAGGCTGAGACCCATGATCGCCGCGCCCTCGATCTGCGAGGCGATGCGCTCGGGGTTGACGTAGGTGCCGCAGTCGATCGCGGTGTCGACCCGCGGCACCGTCAGCTTGCCCTTGTCGTCGACGGCCACCTCGACGATGGTCGCGATGTAGCTGACGAAGCTGCGGTGTACTGCGATGCCGAGACCGTGGCCCTTCGGCACCTGACGGCCCCATTCGCCCTTCTCGGCCACCAGCTCGACCACCTTGCGCAGGCGCGCGGTGTCGATCGGGTAGCTGTCCTGCGGCTCGCCGTAGTTCCACATGTCCTTCACCGCGGGCTTGACGATCCGCGGGCTGCCGATCAGCGCGAGCAGCGTCTCCTTCTGGTCGCGGCCGGTCGCGTTCGCGATCTCGCCGACCATCGACTGCACCGCGAAGGCGCGCGGTATGTTCGAGACCGAGCGGAACCAGCCGATGCGGGTGAACGCCGCAGCCTCCGGGTTCTCGCAGGAGATGTTGGCGATCTCGAACGGCATGTCGACGAGGCCCATGCCGAGCTCGAAGGGCGCCTGATGCACCGTGCCGGCCGCAAAGGTCGAGGCGATGCTGGGCGCCACGCTGCGGTGGCGCCAGGCGATCACCTTGCCGCTCTTGTCGAGGCCGGCCTCGATCCGCTCGACCGAGACGGTGTGCAGGAAGCCGTTGTGGATGTCGTCCTCCCGCGTCCACTGCACCTTCACCGGCGCGCCCAGCTCCTTCGACAGCAGCGCGGCTTCGAGCGCATAGTCGCATTTCGACTTGCGGCCGAAACCGCCGCCGAGCAGCGTGACGTTGACGGTGACGTTCGCTTCCGGAATGCCGAGCGTCTTGGCGACGTCCTCGCGGGTGCCGCCCGGGCTCTGCACCGGCGCCCAGATCTCGGCCTTGTCGCCCTTGACGTCGGCGACCGCCACCGGCGGTTCCATGGCGACATGGGCGAGATGCGGGACGTAGTACTCGCCGACGATCACCTTGTCGGCGCCCTTCAGGGCGGCGTCCGCATCGCCCTCCTTGCGCACGACGAGGCCGGGCTTGCGCGAGGCCTCCTCGAGCTCCTTGCGGTAGGCGACGGAGTCGTATTTGCCGTTGGCGCCGTCGTCCCAGACCAGTTTCAGCGCGTCGCGGCCCTTGATCGCCGCGCCGGTATTGCGCGCGATCACCGCGACGCCGCCGAGCGGCTGGAACTTCGACGGCCACGGCCAGCCGCGCACCTGCATCACCTTCTCGACGCCGGGCACCTTCAACGCCTCGTTCGGATCGAACGAGGCGAGCTTGCCGCCGGTCACCGGCGGGCGCGCGATCACGGCATATTTCATGCCGGGAAGGCGCACGTCCGCACCGTAGCGCGCCTTGCCAGTGGTGATGTCGTGAAGATCGACGATGCCGATCTGGCCCTTGGTCAGATAGCGGAAGTCCTTGGGGTCCTTCAGCTTGAGGCCTTCGACGCTCGGCACCGATTCCTTGGCGGCGTCGGCCGCGAGTTCGCCGAAGCCGAGCTTGCGCCCGCTGCCGCTATGGACGACCTCGTGATTGACCGCCTTGACCTCCGTTGCCGGAACGCCCCAGCGCTTGGCGGCGGCCTGTTCCAGCATGGTGCGGGCGGCGGCGCCGATCTGGCGCATCGGGATGAGGTAATGCCGCGTGCTGCGCGAGCCGTCGGTGTCCTGGTTGCCGAACTTGACCTCGTCGCCATGGGCCTGCTGCACCTTGACCCTGGACCAGTCGGCCTCCATCTCCTCGGCCACGATCAGCGGCAGGCTGGTGCGCACGCCGGTGCCCATCTCGGAGCGGTGGGCGACGATGCTGACGATGCCGTCGGGCGCGACCGCGACGAACACGCGCGGATCGACCACGACGCCATGCGGCATTTTTCCGGCGCCGGTCTCATAGGCAAATGCCTGGCGGGACATCACGGGCGCGGCAAGCACGAAGCCGCCGGTGACGCCGAGCCCCTTCAGGATGCTGCGGCGCGAGACCTTCTCGACACGGATGTTCTTTTCGAAGCTGTGAAGCTTCCGGGGATTGTCGATGAAATTCATGTCACACTCCCGTCGATGCGAGATGGACCGCGTTCTCGATGCGCTGGTAGCAGCCGCAGCGGCAGATGTTGCCGGACATCGCCTCGCGGATCTGGTCGTGCGAGGGTTTCGGGTTGTCCATCAGGAGCGCCGCGGCCTGCATGATCTGGCCGGCCTGGCAGAAGCCGCATTGGGGCACGTTGACCTGGCGCCAGGCTTTTTGAACCGGGTGATCGCCGTTCGGATGCAATCCCTCGATCGTCGTGACCTCGCGGCCGGCGACGTCGTTGATCGACGTGACGCAGGAGCGCACCGCCTCCTTGTCGACGATGACGGTGCAGGCGCCGCACAAGGCCTGGCCACAGCCGAACTTGGTGCCTGTCAGCCCGGCCTCGTCGCGCAGGAACCAGAGTAGCGGGAGATTTGGGTCGCCGTCCCAGCTCTGTTCCTGGCCGTTGATCTTCACCTTGATCATGATCGTCCCTCGCTCTTCATAAGCATGAATTGAATGCGCCGGCATGCGCCGGCGGCGGTTCGTGCGTCGTTGCCGCGTTCCGCCGTCATCCCGCGCGGGCAAATCCCGGAGGGAGGCAGGAACGCCAATGGCGATGTCTGGATGTGTTCGATACCTCCCGTTTTGTTCTTATTTGATTGAACTTCGCGCGGCATCGTCACGGCGCGATCGTAGCAGGGATCGCGCCGGTCCGGCATTCACAGCCGGTTGTTCTCGGCGTGAAGAGGTTGCATCTGTGATTTGTCAAAAGCAGGGCGCGGCATCGCGCCGCGCGCATTGCGCAATTGCAAAGCAGGCCGCAGCAAAAAAGCTTCGTCCGCCAGAAAGACTGTACGGACGAAGCAGAATGCCTTAGTCGAGGGAGGGAGAAACGCAGGTGCCGCCGACTTCAATCGGAAAGCGGGCGGCACTGCGCAGTCATTCAGAGACCAGGACTGAGGGAGCGTGGCCCTCGTAGACGCAGAGTGCAGAAGCGGCGACTTCGTCGCGATCGTGGGAAGCCACCTCCGTCCGGCTCGCTGGTGCTGGTCGGAACAAGCGAGCGGACGTGGCTTGGGTCTGGCGGCCCTGCTCGGGCCGCCTCGTTCAGGTCGCGTTCGTCAGGCTGCTTTGGCTTTCGCCACGTGGGTCGCGATCGCGTCCATCAGCGCCGGCGACAGGCAGTCATAAGGCTCGAGCCCGATTTCCTTCAGCCGCGAACGGATGCCGGCCATCTGCTCCGGCTTCACGCCGGATTCGATCACCGAGGAGACGAAGGCGGCGAATTGCGGCGCCTGCGATCCCTGCTCCTGGAACAGTTCGGGATGGATGAAGTCGAGGCCGTAGAACGGATGGTTCTTGTTCTCGATGCGGCCGTACATGTGCGTGCCGCAGGCCTTGCAGGCGTGGCGCTGGATCACCGCGGAGGCATCGACGATCTCGAGCTTGTCGCCGTTCTCGAGCACGGTGACGTTCTGGCGCGGCACCACCGCGACGACGGAGAATGTCGCGCCCTGCGGCTTCCAGCACTTGGTGCAGCCACAGGCGTGGTTGTGGGCGACGTCGCCCTTGATGCCGATCTTGACCTGATGGTCCTTGCATTTGCAGGCGAGCGTGCCGCCGGCGAAGCTGCCGCTGCCCTGTTTGAGGCCGTTGTCGATCGATGGGTGGAGTGCAATAGTCATGGGACGATCCTCCTTGGGGTGATGGCAGTGAGCTAGTAGACGACGACGGAACGGATGGATTTGCCCTCATGCATGAGGTCAAAACCCTTGTTGATCTCTTCGAGCTTGAGCACGTGGGTGATCATCGGATCGATCTGGATCTTTCCGTTCATGTACCAGTCGACGATCTTCGGCACGTCGGTGCGGCCGCGCGCGCCGCCGAAGGCCGTGCCGCGCCAATTGCGGCCGGTGACGAGCTGGAACGGGCGGGTGGCGATCTCCTTGCCGGCTTCGGCGACGCCGATGATGATAGAGGTGCCCCAGCCGCGATGGCAGGCTTCCAGCGCCTGGCGCATCACGGTGGTGTTGCCGGTGCAGTCGAAGGTGTAGTCGGCGCCGCCGTCGGTGAGGTTGACGAGATGCGGAACGATGTCGCCGGTGATCTTCTTCGGGTTGACGAAGTGGGTCATGCCGAACCGGCGGCCCCAATCTTCCTTAGAATCGTTGACGTCGACGCCGATGATCTTGTCGGCGCCGGCCATCTTGGCGCCCTGGATGACGTTCAGTCCGATGCCGCCGAGGCCGAACACGACCACGTTGGCGCCCGGCTCGACCTTGGCGGTGTTGACGACCGCGCCGACGCCGGTGGTGACGCCGCAGCCGATGTAGCAGCTCTTGTCGAACGGCGCGTCTTCGCGGATCTTGGCGACGGCGATCTCGGGCAGCACGGTGAAGTTCGAGAAGGTCGAGCAGCCCATGTAGTGGTAGATCGGCTTGCCCTTGTAGGAGAAGCGGCTGGTGCCGTCGGGCATCACACCCTTGCCCTGCGTCGCGCGGATCGCGGTGCAGAGATTGGTCTTCTGGCTCAGGCAGCTTTTGCACTGCCGGCATTCCGGCGTGTACAGCGGGATGACGTGGTCGCCCGGCTTGACCGAGGTCACGCCGGGGCCGATCTCGCGGATGATTCCGGCGCCCTCATGGCCGAGGATCGACGGGAAGATTCCTTCGCTGTCGAAGCCGTCGAGCGTGTAGGCGTCGGTATGGCAGATGCCCGTCGCCTTGATCTCGACCAGGACTTCGCCGGCCTTCGGTCCTTCCAGATCGACTTCGACGATCTCGAGTGGTTTCTTGGCTTCGAAAGCAACGGCGGCACGTGTCTTCATCGTAAACTCCTCAAATTCTCGCAGGACGCCAAGAGGTGGTATCGGTCCTGGTAACGTTCATTTCTTGCCCATGCAGGCGTCTTCCGCCTTGGTGTAGGTCTCGTTCTTCTCCTCCTTCTTGGAGGGACGCTGCCGGCCCCACGCCTCGTTGGAGCGGGCGCGCAGATAGACGTAGAGATCGTCCATGTAGCAGGCGACGTTGGGGTTGTCGCCGAAGGCTGGCATGACGTTCTCCTGCGCGGTCGAGATGTTCTTGCGACCGGAGGCGACGACGCCGAGGAAGTCGCCATAGCTCATGGTCTTGACCGAATCCTTCAACGCCGGTGCGTAGGTGGATCCCATGCCGTCGGGGCCATGGCAGACGTGGCAGTCGGAGTGATAGCGGCGATATCCGGAATAGGTGAACCAGTCCACGGTGCCGTCGGCCGAAATCTTGTAGGTCGGGTTTCCTTCCTTATCGAGCCACTTTCCGTCGTCTTCCTTCTTGACGGCGGTCGGGTCGCCCGGACCGTCCGCAACGGCTATTCCCCCCGAAGTCACGAAGATGATCGCAGCAATGACAAAGCAGATTTTACGCAAGAGATTATCCTCGAAGGCGTTCGGTGGAGACGAGCCGGCGCGTGGAGTTGATCCACGCGCCGGAGCGACACGAAGGTAGGGCTAGTTCGCCGGCAGCGAGAACACGGTCAGCGTACCGCCGAGTGCCGTGTAGTTGCTGAGGGCCGCGTAGCCACCGACTGCGCCGAGACCGGCGGTCGGATCGGTCAGGCCTGCGGCGAGACCGATGCCGGCCCATCCGCCGACGCCCGAGAGCACTGCGACGTACTGCTTGCCGCCGTTCTCATAGGTCGTGACGTTGCCGATGATGCCGGACGGAGTCTTGAACTTGTAGAGCTCCTTGCCGGACTTGGCGTCGACCGCCTTCAGGTAGCCTTCGAGCGTGCCGTAGAACACCACGCCGCCGGCGGTTGCGAGCGCACCCGACCAGACCGAGAACTGCTCCTTGTTCGACCAGACGATCTTGCCGGTCTTGCCGTCCCAGGCGATGAAGTTGCCCATGTGGCTTTCACCCTGCGGCGGATACATCGAGAGCGTCGCACCCACATAGGGCTGGCCCGCGGTGTAGCTCACCTTGAACGGCTCGTAGTCCATGCAGACGTGGTTGGTCGGAACGTAGAACAGCTGCGTGTCCGGCGAGTAGGCTGCCGGCTGCTCGTCCTTGGTACCGAGCGCGGCCGGGCAGATGCCCTTCACGTTGTGGTCCTCGCCCGCCTTGTCGGTCGAAGCTGCGTCGAGCACCTTCGGACGGCCATAGGTCGGCGAGTTCTTGTCCATGTCGACGCCGGAGGTCCAGTTCACCTTCGGATCGTACTTTTCGGCAACCAGCAGTTCGCCGCTTTCACGGTCCATGGTGTAGCCAAGGCCGTTGCGGTCGAAATGCGTCAGGAGCTTGCGCGCCTGGCCATTGATCTGCTGATCCGAGAGGATCATCTCGTTGACGCCGTCATAGTCCCACTCGTCGTGGGGCGTCATCTGGTAGACCCATTTGGCCATGCCGGTGTCCGCGTCGCGTGCGAAGATGGTCATCGACCACTTGTTGTCGCCCGGACGCTGCTTCGGATTCCAGGTCGAAGGATTGCCCGACCCGTAATAGACGAGGTTCAGAGCGGGATCGTAGGACATCCAGCCCCAGGTGCAGCCGCCGCCGATCTTCCATTGGTCGCCCTGCCAGGTCTTCAGCGAGGAGTCGGCGCCGACGGGCTTGCCGAGCGACGTCGTCTTGGCCGGATCGACTTTGATCTGGTCGTCCGGACCTTCGGAGAAGGCGCGCCAGACCTGCTTGCCGCTCTTGAGATCGTAAGCGGTGACGTGGCACTGCACGCCGAATTCGCCGCCGGAGATGCCGACCAGGACCTTGTCCTTGACGACCAGCGCCGCCGAGGTGCCGGTCTGGCCCTTGCTCGGATCGCCGTTCGTCGCCGACCAGGCCACCTGGCCCGTCTTGGCGTCGAGCGCGACGAGGTTGGTGTCGGCCTGATGCAGGATGATCTTGCCGTCGCCATAGGACAGGCCGCGGTTGACCGTATCGCAGCACATCACCGGGATGACGTTCGGGTCCTGCTTCGGCTCGTACTTCCAGACGATCTTGTTCTCGTTGGAAAGGTCAATAGCGTAGACCTTGTTCGGGAACGGCGTATGGACGTACATCATGTTGCCAATGATCAGCGGGCCACCTTCATGGCCGCGCAGCACGCCGGTCGAGAAGGTCCAGGCGACCTGGAGCTTGCCCACGTTTTGTGCGTTGATCTGGTTCAGCTTGGAATAGCGGGTATTGGCATAGTCGCCCGCCGGCATCACCCAGTCCTTCGGGTTCTGCGACATCTTGATCAGCTCGTCATTGGCTGAAGCGCTGCCGACGGCGAGAGCCGCCGCGGAGCCAAGATAGGTCGCCAGTAGCACCTTGCGCATAGTTATTCCTCCGTTGGTATCGTTTATTGTTTCCGAAGCGTTGCTCAATCACCGGGCTTCTCGTCCGGCGTCTGCTCGTGCAGGGCGGTCACGATTGGGACCAGAAACGATGGTGCGGTGTTTCCTCCTCCTGATGAGAGCCACGGGTCCACGTGCAGGAGCGGCCCGTTCTTGTTGTTCCTGCCGCAATCCCTAACGACTTCGTCATCGGGAAACTTGCCCAAGAGGGAAGCCGGTTTGCTTGACAGCGCACGGACGCGAAGATTTTGATTTTGCAGTAGCGAATTCAGCGGCTTCCGCGTCGCTTCGGGACCGCGCTCTGCGCTCAGGTTCCCCTTGACGGCGCTGCAACTAAGGCGGAGGATTAACCTTCAAGGGTGGCAATGAAACGATGGCGCTCGTTGCAGAAGACCGCTCAAATTCGAGGTAAACGTCACGCAATCTCGGCTGAGGGCTCCGGAAGCGCTGGTCGCGATTCGCGTCGAAATTTCCGAATCAAACCAGTGGCTGGATTAATGTCCGACACCATTCACACGCTCTCGACGACGGGAATGACGCCGAAGCGCCAGATCCAGAGCTGGATCGACGGGCTGACCAGTCTGTGTGGGCATTTCGACGTCGATCCGCTGGAGGCGTCCTCGCTCGAGGGCCGCATCGACTACACCACCGTCTCGCGCCTGAAGCTGTGTCAGATCGAGGTCAGCCAGCATCGCATCGCGCACACGCTGGCGCGCGCCAAGGCCAACGAACACCCGTACATAAAAATCCACTTCCAGACTTACGGCGTGTCCTATTTCGAGCAGGAAGGCCGTCACATCGAAATCAATCCCGGCGACATCATCGCCTATGACGTATCCTGCCCGCATTCGATCATCAGCCCCGCCTTCACGCGTCACGACGTGGTGATCGTGCCGAAGGCGCTGCTGCGCGACCGCGGCTTCCCGTCGCAGCGGATGCCGGCCTGCAAATTGTCGGCGAAGACGGGCACGGGACGGATCGCCCACGATTTCGTCCACGCGACATTCGACGAGGCGGCCAAGCTGTCGGCGAACAGCGCGGTCGGCGTTGCCGATTCGCTGATCGACCTTTTGCTGCTGCCGCTGCGCGAAGCCGACACGATGTTCGATCGGGTCGGACCCGAGGCGATGTATGTGCGCGCGCAGTTCTTCATCCGCGAGCACCTGCGCGATCCGGATCTGTGCATCGACCAGATCTCCGCCGAGCTCGGCTGCTCCAAGCGCTATCTGCACATGCTGTTCTCCGAGCGCGGCACCACGGTGAGCGATTACATCTGGCAGGCGCGGCTTCAGAACTGCCGTCAGGAGCTCGAGGCCCACGCCGGCAAGACCATCACCGACGTGGCATTCTCCTGGGGCTTTTCCAGCTCATCGCATTTCAGCCGCGTATTCCGGAAATATTTCGGCGTGGTGCCGTCCTCGATCCACAAGGGGCAGCAGAGCGCCGCGGCCGCGAACGAGCATTAGGCGCACGCCGGGGAGCTCCCGGCGAGCGGCCAATGCGCTCATGCCGTCGTCGCAATGTAGGGAATGCTGGCCAGCAGAGCGCCAAGCAGGACCGCGTTGCACAGCATCCCGCTCCAGTGCAGCCGGCGCAGCCGCCGCGGAGCCTCGGTGTCGCCCGCGTCACTCGCGCTGAGCTGCTCGTCCATCCGCTCCATGAACCAGCGGCGCCCGCCAATCGCCACAGCTGCAAGCAGGCCGACCGCCGCGGCGAAGAGCAGCCGTCCGGCGAGGAGGAAAGCCGCCGTCCCGATGATTCCGGCAACGCCCATGACCAGGAAATGGGCATTGAACATTCCACGCAGCAGCAGGGCGACGGGCCGGACGTCGAGCTTCACCAGCAGGAAGGCGGGCGAGGCCAGCGTGAAATAGCCCATCGGAAAGAGCAGGATGATCATGGCGGCTATGGCGATGGCATCTGGCGTCATGCGATCGGCCTTTCTCGTTCGGACCCCGAGGTTCTCCGGCACCACCTATGATAGTGGGGGCCGTCGCCGACATCGACCTAGGCTTTGGTCGGATGCCGTGCCGCACCGCGGAAGCGTGTCCGATGCGCCATGCCCAAAGGTTCAAGCCGGCTCGAGGCCCAACGACCGCGCGCTCTCGATCCAGATCGGCAGCTCGCGCTGATACAGCGCATTGGTCTCCTTGAAGCCGATCGCGGGTTCGAGCACGAAGGTCGCGAGCACCTCCTTCACCTTCGGATCGTTGTTGGCGGCGACGCAGAGCTCGGCCAGCCGGTCGACCACCGGCTGCGGCGTTGCCTTCGGCACCGCCCAGCCGGTGAACCCGCTGACGGTGAAGAATTTCGACGTCGCGCCCTGTTCGGGGAGGGTCTTGATGGCCGGAATCGCGTCGACCTTCTTCGAATGCACCGCGAACACGGTGCCGCGGTCGCTTTGCAGGACCGATTGCGCGGCCGTGTAACTGCCCATCGCGGCATCGAGCGTGCCTTCCAGCATTCCGGTCCACATCGGGGCTTCGCCGCGGTAATGGACCGGCTCGATGTTGAGGCCGTATTGCTTGTTGAGCTCGTTGATCGTCATGTGCGGGGACGAGCCCGCGCTGTAGGTGCCGAAGTTCACCTTGCCGCTCTTGCGCGCGAACGTGACGAAATCTTCCAGCGTCTTGACGCCGGTCTTGGGGTTCGCGACCAGCAAAAGGCCGGCGCCCGGAATGACGCTGACGAGTGTCAGGTCCTTGTCCATGTCGTAGCCGGGATTCTTCATCACCACCCGGTTCATGATGTAGGTGGTCGAGATCGAGCACAGGATGGTGTAGCCGTCGGGCTCCGCGCGGGCAACCTCGGCCGTGCCGATCGCGCCGGCGGCGCCGGGCTTGTTCTCGATCACGACGGTCTTGCCGACCTGCTTGGAGATGAATTCGCCGTAGGCGCGCGCGAGCAGGTCGGTCTGTCCGCCGGCCGGGTAGCTGCAAATCATGCGAATCTGCCGCGACGGCCAGGTGCCTTGAGATGTGCCTTGCGATGTGCCCTGCGCCGAGGTGCTGCGCGCGAGGAAGGGCATCGCGAGTGCGGTGGTGCCGGCGGCGACGAAGTGGCGGCGATCGAGTTTTGCGGACATGATTCTCTCCCGGATTTTTACCGAAGCTACTGCATCACGCCGTCTCTGCCATGGTCGGCAGGCGAGACAGATTGGCGCATTGGAAGGTATGGCGCTGCTTGTTCGGACCGACGACGATCAGCGCGCGCAGCAGCTCGCCGGTCTTGATTTCCCGGGAGAGGGTGGCGCGCAGGTCTGTGGCGGAGGCGCTCACGACTTCACCAAATGGCCGAATGAACCGCCGCATTATACGAAGTGAGACGCTGCCAGCCACATCCGCCGTCATTCCGGGAGCGCGCGAAGCGCGCAGGCCCGGAATCCATTGGGGCCGCATGCTCTGCGGAGAAATGGATTCCGGGTTCGCCCTGCGGGCGCCCCGGAATGACGAACAGAATCACCGCTGAATGATCTTCATCCAGACATCGCCGAGGATCACGGGCTCCCGCGGCGGCAAATAGGTGAGGCCGGCCTGCCTGCCGAATTCGGCGATCTTGCCTTCAGCTGCGAGCTCGGTCAGTGCCTTGTTGACCGCGTCGATCAGGGCAGGGTCACTGGCAAGCCCGACATAACCACGATTGGCGCCGATCGGATAATAGTAGCCGGACGCGGTGATCGCCGTATCCGGATGCGCGGCGCGGTGGGCATCGAAGCGGCCGAGGTCGATCAGTGTCGCATCATAGTCGCCGCGGGCGAGCGCGCCGAGGAGATCGTCGCGGCCGGGAACGAGATGCGTGATGCCATCGATCAGGCGTCCCTTGTCGAAGGTCATCAGGATCGCATCGCCGAGCGAGCCGCTCTCGATGGCGAGGCGGAGCCCGGCAAGATCGCCGATGTCGGCGATCTTGCGCCCCTTCGCCTTCGGCCCGAGCACCACCGTCATCGGCGAGTAGACGTAAGGCTGGCTCGGTGCGAGCACGCCGAGCGCGACGCGGCGCCGCCGGTCCTCGCGCGTGGCACCGGTGAAATCCGGCAGGCGCGCCGTCTTCATGCCGGGCTTGACGAGGGAATCCGTCGTCAGCGCATAGCCGCCGACCAGCGCGCAGCGGCCGTCGGAGAGCAGCGCATTGGCCTCGAGCTGCGGGCTGGAATCCTCATCCAGCCTGCTCTCGAACCACTGGATCTTCAGCGGTCGTCCGATCCGCTCCGCGATCGCCTGCGCCAGCAGCACATCGAAGCCGGAATCCGCCTTGCCCTTGTGATGCACCGAGAGCGGCGGCCGGTCCTCGTCGAGACAGACGCTCAACGGACCATCGGCCGCATGCGCAGCATTGGCCGCGAGGACCGCGGCGAGGCTCCAGGCGGCGAGCCAGCGCCTCATGGCTTTCTCCGGCTCGAGATGAAGACCCAGAGCTCCCCGATCTGGTCGTCGCTGAGGATGTCGCCCCAGGGTGGCATCTTGTTGTTCTTGCCGTTCTTCACGGTGGTGACGAAGCGCGTCCTGTCGTCGGGGAAGGTGCGCAGGTCCGGCGTGATGGTGCCGGAGTTCATCAGATTGGGGCCGTGGCAGTGCGAGCATTTCTCGGCATAGGTCGACTTGCCATGGTCGATCTGCGCCTGCACGGGATTGCCGGTTGCGTCATCCGCGGCACGAGCGGTCGCCGCAAGCGCGACCGTCAGCACCGCGACGGCGGCGATCTTCGCCGCCGTCTTGTAAGCCACTTCTCTCAGCATCTTGCCGGGGCTATTGCTTGACCGCAAAGACCCACAGCGAGCCGCCGGGCGGCACCTTGGCGAGCCGCTCGTCGCCGGAGAACAGCGAGTAGACGCCGCCGTAGCCGCTGGTGACGGCGATGTACTGCACGCCATCCTGCTGCCACGTCACCGGTTGTCCCTCGATGCCGGAGCCGGTCTGGAACTGCCAGAGCTTCTTGCCGGTGTCGGCATCGAAGGCCTCGAACTCGCCGGTCAGCGTGCCCGTGAACACGACGCCGCCCGCGGTCGACAGCACGCCGGAGAAGCGCGGGATGTCGGCGGGCGCCTCCCACTTCGCCTTGCCGGTCATCGGATCTATCGCCTTCAGATGGCCGCGCGCGCCGTCCCCGAATTCCCAGGGATCGGTGAGGTCCATGCCGAGATACCATTCGCCCTGCTTGAAGGTGACCGGTTCGGCCTTGTACTTGCCGCCGAAGGCGAGCGTGTTGGCGTAGGCCAATCCGGTTTGCGGATTGAACGACATCGGCTCCCAGTTCTTGCCGCCGAGGATCGACGGATAGACCGTCACCTTCTTGCCCTCGCGTGCGTCCTTCGAAACGTCGGTCTCGATCGGGCGGCCCGTCTTCATGTCGACGCCGGTCGCCCAGTTCACCTTCACGTAGGGATTGGCCGCGAGCAGCTTTCCGTTGGTGCGGTCGAGCACGTAGAAGAAGCCGTTGCGGTTGGCATCCATCAGCACCTTGGTCGGCTTGCCCTCGACGTTCATGTCGGCGAGGACCATCTCGGCCACGCTGTCATAGTCGAACGGATTGTTCGGCGAGAACTGGTAGTGCCACTTGATCTTGCCGGTCTTGGGATCCATCGCCAGCACGGAGCAGGTGTAGAGGTTGTCGCCGGGGCGCACCGCCGAGTTGAACGGGCCGGGATTGCCGATGCCCCAATAGACCGTGTTCAGCTCGGGATCGTAGGAGCCGGTGATCCAGGTCGAGCCGCCGCCGAGCTTCCAGGTGTCGCCCTTCCAGGTGTCGCCACCGGGCTCGTCGGGAGAGGGGATCGAATGGGTGCGCCAGAGATGCTTGCCCGTCGCCGGTTCCCAGCCGTCGATGAAGCCGCGGGTGCCGAACTCGGCGCCGGAGATGCCGGTGATGACGACGCCGTCGGCGACCAGCGGGGCCACCGTCATCGAATAGCCTTCCTTGATGTCGGCCGCCTTCTGCCGCCACAGCTCCTTGCCGTCCTTGGCGTCGAGCGCGATCACGTTGGCGTCGAGGGTGGTACGGAACACCTTGCCGTCGTAGAGCGCGGCGCCGCGGTTGATGATGCCGCAGCAGACGATGCGCGGCGTCTCGGCGGGATACTCGATCTTGGATTTCCAGATCTGCTTGCCGGTCTTGGCGTCGACCGCCATGGTCGCGTTGTGCGAGGTCACGTAGATCACGCCCTGGTACACCAGTGGCTGCGATTCCTCGCTGCGATCGTCATTGAAGGAGTAGTTCCAGACCGGGACGAGGTTTTTCACCGTGTCCTTGTTGATCTGGTTCAGGGTCGAGAAGCGCTGGAGATTGTAGCCCATCCCGTAGTTGAGAACGTTCGATGTATCGGTCGCACCCTTGACCAGTTGCTCGGTAGTCTGGGCGTTTGCATACGTTGATGCAAGCATGACGAGGCTCGCGGCCATCGCAAAGCGTTTCATCCGTTCCTCCAAATATGCGCGCCTTTTGACGCTGCGACAGCAACACTCCGCCCGAATGCAAAACGCGTCAATACGAAAGTCGTAAACGTCATGACGGTATGTTGGACGCAGATGTCAGTTACCTTACGCAAACCTGACGACCGACTCTCACTTGTGCGCAGGCGCTGAAAAAATTCCACGGCATGAGGCAATGCCAGCGCGGGGCCGCCGCGCGCGGGCCGGCGGGTTCCGCGAGTTGTGCGGCGCGATACTTGCAATTCCAGACTTGAACCGGGCCTCGCTTGTGGACTTATGTCGTTTCGATCCGGCTCGAATCGGAGCTCTTGGTGAGGGAGGTTTTCATGATGTCACGCCGCTCTGTTGCGCTTGCGCTCACGGTTGCATTGCTGTCCGGTCCGGCCTGGTCGGCCTCCGGCAATGCCGTCAAGATGTTTGATACCGACAATGACGGCACGCTCGACCTTGCCGAGGTGAAGAAGGCGGCTACGGCGCTGTTCGCCAAGCTCGATCCCGACCACGACGGGACGCTGGACGCGCGCGAATTGCGCGGACGGCTGACCGCGAAAGAGCTCGCCGCCGCCGACCCCGACCGCGACGGGACTCTCACGCTCGACGAATATCTCGCTGTGGTGGAGCAGCGCTTCAACGCTGCGAATCCGGACAAGGACGGCACGCTGGATGCGAAGGAGTTGAACTCGCGCGCCGGCCGCGCGCTGCTGCGCTTGTTGCGGTGAAAGCAGCCGCGCTTGACTGGGAGCGAAGACGGTTTGCCCGAGAGGGAAATTCGCAAGCGATATGCGACGGTTCGCTGTGTTTGCGCTCCGATTCCAGACTTGCGCTGTGCCTGACGCAGCCCTAGGTTTTGCCTCGCGCGATGTCGCGCTCAATACCTTGGGAGACCCCGGATGGCTTGGAAAGCTCCGAAGATCGTGGAAGTGCCGGTCGGCATGGAAATCAACATGTACGCCTGCGCTTCGCGCAAGTAAGACTGACGAACCTGCCGCGGCTTCGATGGCAAACGCCGTCGAAGCCGTGGTAGTGTTCGGGATGCGCGCGAGAGCTCAAACCTTCTGGATCATGGCTGCCTGCACATTCGCGCTTGCACCGACCTGCGTGCACGCCGAGGAGGGCTTTGATACCGAGCACATCTTCGGCTTCATGATCGGCACCGATGTCGGAAATCCCGGCGAGCGCGAATTCCAGAGCCAGACCACGGGGCGGTTCGGCAAGGGCGGCGGCACCTATCGCGCCCTCGCGCAGGAGGTCGAGATCGAGGTGGTGCCGCTCCCGAACTTCCGTATCGAACTCGGCGCCACTGCCAGCCTGCACGACATCACCGGCGTCCCCGATATCGACGATCGCCGTCAGTTCAATTTCCAGGGCGCCTCGCTCGACCTGCGCTATCGCCTGCTCGACCGCGAGCGCGCGCCGTTTGGCCTGACCGTTGCCGCCGAGCTCCACGGCGATCGCATCGACGAGACCAGCGGCGCCAAGGGGCGGATGTACGGCACCGAGTTCACGCTCGCCTTCGATCGCGAGCTGATCCCGAACTTTGCCATCGGCGCCCTCAACCTGATTTATCAGCCGGAATGGGCGCGCTTCGATGTGGCGGGGCTGTCGGAGAAAAGCTCCACGATCGGCGCGGCCTTCGCCGGCCTCGTGCGGGTGCGGCCCAACATGTTGCTCGGCGGCGAGCTGCGCTACTTCCGGCAATACGAGGGCATCGGCCTCGGCGAATTCTCGGGCCAGGCCCTGTTCGTCGGCCCGACCGCCTATTTCCAGCTCTCCGAGCGCTCGCGCCTCACCCTGAGTTGGAGCATGCAGGCCTGGGGCCGCCCGGCCGGATCGGGCGCCAATCTCGACCTCGTCAATTTCGAGCGCCATCAGGCGCGGCTGGTGTTCGGCGTTAATTTCTAATGCAGGGTCGTCATGCCCGAGCTTGTCCCGGGCATCCACGTTCTCTGTACCGCGGAGCAAGGCGTGGATGGCCGGGACAAGCCCGGCCATGACGATGTGGAAGCGTCAAGGTCTCAAGTTCTAGCCTCGCATGTTAGGACCTCGCGCAGCAGAGAGATCGGCTGTTCCGGCCAACCCTCACGGCGGATTGAAACTTCCGGCTCCTCGGAACGTAGCCTTTCGTGCTAAACCTTGATCGCCCTTGCGTGAGGATTCCGGCATGAACCCGATCGACCTGGTGGTGACTGTGTGTGCGGTGCTGTCGCCTGCGACCTGCGAGGAACAGCATCTGGTGTTCAACTATGCGGGGTCGCCGCGGCAATGCGCGATGGCGGCGCCACCCTATATCGCGCAATGGGTTGGCGACCATCCGAAGTGGCAGGCGGTACGGTGGCGCTGCGAATATCCGCACGCGAACGACAAGGCGTGACGCGGCCGTCCTATTTCGTGCAGTCCTTCAGATCCTTGTCGGCGATCGAGAACACCGCGTCGGCCTTGATCTCGATGTCGCGGACGACGCACTGCCGCGCGTTGGGATAGCTGACCTTGGCGTCGTAGCGGCCGGGCTCGACGCCGGTGATGCGCAGCCGCTCGTCGTGGTCTACCTCCTTGTCCTTGTCGTTCAGGCACTGGTTCGGTCCCCACTCGGTCTTGCCGGCGGGCGAGAGCTGGAAGCCGGAGATCGTCTCCGTCGTCAGGTTCCAGAGCCGGATGCCCTTGCCCTTGCTCTGGGCGGCGGTTTCGCCGGCAAACGTCAACAAGGCGATCAAAGCCAGAAACCAACGCATCAACCGATCCTCCCAAAGGCGCGCCTTTATTCCCTGATCAGGCGCTCGCGGTTCTTTGCCTTGTCGAAATTCCGGGCGCGGTCAAGGCCGATCGGCGCGATCAGCTTCGCTGAGGTAAGATCAGCGCCCTCGAAATCGGCGTCAGTGACGGTAGCTCCGGTCAGGTCGGCGCCGCCGAGCTGAGCATTTTTGAGCGACGCACCGGTCAGGTCGGCTCCCTTGAGGGAGGCAAATTCAAGATCGACGCGCGACAGGTCGGCGTTGCGCGCGTTCAGCCGTTCCAGATTAGCGGATCGCAGCACGGCGCGCATGAGCCCCATCGACTGGTTGCGCATATCGGCGCCAAGATGCGCATCCGCAATCGAGGCGCCGACCAGGCTTGCGCCGGTGAGGTCGGCCGCGATGCGAGCACCGGTCAGGTCCGCGCCGTCTAGACGCACGCGCGCCATCTGCGAGGCGAACAGATTGGCGCCCTTCAGGCTCGCGCCCGCCAGATCAGCGTCCAGCAGCCATGCCTGATCGAGGATCGCATGATCCAGACGGGCACCGGCGAGTTTTGTCTTGTTGAGTCGTGCCGCACGGAAAATCACCGTGGAAAGGTCGAGACCCGAGAGATCGAGCCCCGACAACCGCTTGCCGGTGAAATCGGCCGGCGCCCCGGCGCTCGCTTTGGCCAGGATGGCCTCGACCTCCTGCCGGCTCATTTCCGCGGAGATCATCGCGGGTGACGTGAGGTCGACGTCACGCATCATGTCCTGCGCGCTCGCCATGGTCGCGACGAGAGCGAGGCCAAGCGTCATGAGGGCGATCATTCGCTTCATCATCAGGCTCCGCTACCGGCCCTGTTTAGCACGCGCTTGGCGTGGTTGCCTATGAGGCATCACGCCCGGCGCGTTCGCCGCTATGTTCGCCTTGGATCCTCGCCACGAGGTCCGCCTTGATCGTGGCGATCTCTGCGTCGCCGCGTGCCCCACGCGGGATGCTGATGGGCACCTCTGCCAGAATGCGCGCCGGCTGCGGCGACAGGAAGAACAGGCGGTCGCCGAGGCGGACCGCATCGTCGAGGCTGTGGGTGACGAGCAGCGTCATCACGGGGCGGCTTGCGACCAGCGTCGCGATCTCGTCGCGCAGGCGCCCCGCGAGCGCGTCGTCGAGCGAGGCGAGGGGCTCGTCGAGCACGAGCAGATCGGGCTCGACTGCGAAGGCGCGAGCCAGAGCGACGCGCCGGGCAAGACCCAGCGACAATTCGCCGGGAAAGTGGCTGCGATGCGCTTCCAGTTCCAGGATCCTGAACAGCTCCGACAGCTTCGCCTCGGAGATGTCTGGAGCCGCAAGCCGCACATTCTGTTCGACCGAGCGCCACGGCAGCAGCCGCGGCTCCTGGAACACCATCCCGATCCGCGCTTCCGGCGGTCGCGCGACGGTCCCGTGGAAATCGCGGTCGAGCCCGAGGATGATGCGCAGCATCGTGCTCTTGCCGCAGCCGGAGGGACCGATCAGCACGCCGACCTCGCCGGATTGAACCGCGAACTTGACCGGCGCCAGCACCTCGTGCGTTTCGCCCGCGGCACTCCTGAACGTCTTGCCTGTGATATCGACTTCAAGCCGCACGGGGCCGCCACCTTGTTGCACGGGCCTCGAACGGCTGCACCAGCACGGTCTCGATCACGAGCACGACGGCGGCGAATGTCAGGGAGTAGGCGAGTAGCCGCGGCGTGTCGAACAGCTGGAAGGCGACACCGATCTCGAAGCCGACGCCGTTCGGCCGTCCCAGGAGTTCGGCGACCAGCACGATCTTCCACACCAGCGACAATCCGGAGCGCGCCGAGGCCGCGATATAGGGCGCAAGCTGCGGCAGCACGACATGGCGGAAGGCACGCCAGCGCGGCATCGCGAACACGCTCGCCATCTCGTCCAGCGAACGGTCGAGCGCGCGCGTGCCCTCGCGCAAGGTGACGATGGCGGTCGGCAGCTTGTTGATGGCGATCGCGGCGATCGCCGCCGCCTCGGTCAGGCCGGCCCAGATATAGGCGAGCACGATCACGACCAGCGCAGGCAGGTTGAGCAGCAGGATCAGCCAGGGATCGCCGAGCCGGTCGGCGAGCTTCACCCGTCCCATCAGGTAGCCGACGGCGCTGCCGAGCGACATCGCCAGCACGAAGGCGAGCGCGACGCGCGCCAGCGTGGCGCCGAGATGCAGGAACAGCGCGCCGCTCGACGCTTCCGCGATGATGACGGTGAGCACGGCAGGCGGGGAGGGCAGCTTTGCGCCGCCGACGAACAGCGCTGCAAGCCACCAGGTCGCGAGGAACAGGGAAAACGAGAGCAGACGCAGCACCTCAGTCTCCGGGGACTGCATGATAGAAGGTGCCGGGGTCGAGTTCGGCCGCCGGCCCGACCAGGTCGCGGCCGCCGGTCTCGGCCAGCACGCGATAGAGCACGCGCGCATCCGCCTCCTCGTCGGCGATGCTCCGGCGCGGAATGCCGTCGCGATAGCGGTCACGGTAGGTCTTGAGCATGACGGCATCGCTCGCGCCGGTGAGCGGCGCGATCTTCTCCCAGGCGGCGTCGGAGGTGACCAGCAGCTGCTTGGCCTTGCGGGTCATCGCAATGAAACGCGCCACCGCATCGCGGTGGCTTGCGGCCCAGCCCTCGTCGAAGACATAGCCGACCGCGGACACCGCGCCCTTGGCCCCCAACTTCGGCAGGATGTCCTCGATGCCGGCGAGGCGGCGAAAGCCCTTGGCCTCGAGCTGGGCGCAGAAATTCCAGAAGTTGAGGCTGGCATCCATTTCGCCGTCGAGCGCCTTGGCGGCGATCAAAGGCGGCGCGCCATAGACGATGGTCGCTTCCGACTTCAGGTCGATGCCGTCCTGCTTCATCCGCGCCTGCAGCAGCAGCCAGCTCTTGTCGATCGCGCCGCCGCCGACGGCGAGCTTGCGGCCCTTGAGGTCGGCGAGCGTCTTGATCGGCGAGGCCGCGGGCACCATTACCGCGCCAAGTGCGCTGGAATAGGGGTAGAAGGTGAGCTTGGCGCCGAGGGCCCGCTCGCGCGACACCCACAGCCAGTCCGAGAGGATGATGTCGGCGCTGCCCGCACGCAGCGCGATCTTGCCGGCTTCGGGGCTCGCAAGCTCGGTGACCTCCAGCGACAGGTCGGCTTCCTTGTCGAGGCCGCCGGCCCGGATCGCGGCCAGCTCCCAGGAGAATGTTCCGGTCTTCTGCACCGCAAGGCGGATGGTATCCGCGGCGCGGACGCTTGCGACCTGTGTCAGCGCCAGCGTCACCGCGAGCGCCAATGTTCGACCAAGTGCTCTCATCACCTTGTGAGCCGTTTCCTCGAAGGGAGTGCTTTTCAGGACAATACGCATAGCATAGCTTTCATCGCAACCAGCGGGAGGACGCTCATGAATCTGGCGGGACAGCTACGACCGATTGTCGCCGCATCGGCGGTGCTGGCGGCGACCGTGTCCACGGCGTGCGCGCAGGAGGCCAACGACTATCCGACGGCGGCGCGCGCGGAATATGTCTATGGCTGCATGAAGGCCAATGGCGAGACACGGGCCGCGATCGAGCAATGTTCCTGCTCGATCGACGTGGTAGCCTCGATCGTCACCTACGAGCGCTACGTCACCGCTGAGACCGCGCTCAGCATGTCCCAGGTGCGCGGCAATCTCGGCGTCCAGTTTCGCACGTCGGAGCAGGCGAACTCGGCGGTGAATGATTTGAGGCGGGCGCAGGCCGAGGCCGAGGTGAGGTGTTTCTGATCTAACACCGTCATTCCGGGGCAATGCGAAGCATCGAACCCGGAATCTCGAGATTCTCAGGTGCGCAATCGCGCACCATAGTTCGGTCCCGCGGACCGCCCCGGAATGACGGCGAGACTATCAAGTCCCCGGCTTCTCCACATCCCACTCGTTGCGGAACACATGTCCATCCGTGTCCTTCGCTTCCGCGCGGAAACGCTTGGCGCCGTTGGAGACATAGGTGAAGCGCAGATTGGGATCTTCGGAGATCGAGATGCCGCCTTCCATTGACAGCACGGGGCTGTCGTCCTGCGTCAGCTTCAACTGGTTGATGAAGAAGGCGGGAATATAGAGCTGCGTGACCTGGTCCATTTGCAGGCCGGAATTGTTGGGATGGCCGATCATGATCTGCGCCTCGCGGACGCGGCTCGCCGGCGCGTCCTCGCGCGCGAATTGCCGGTAGCGCATCTGGCCGAGCCGGTTCTTGGCTTCCTCGACATTCTTTCCCGCAGGCGCGGAGCAGCCGCCGGAGGCCTTCACATAGGTCTTGGCGACATAGAGCTGGCCGTCGCTGAGCTCGGCCACCGCGTGGACGTCGGTGTAGTTGTTGACGCGCACGCGCGTGGAGATCTCGCTGACATTGGCATCCGGCCCGAGCTCGAATTTCGCCGCCATTGGCGCCGGATTGCGGTCGATGACCAGCGTGATCGAACGGATACGGCGGGCATCGCCCGGCGAGAGCTTGCTGCGCAGGGTCACCGGCACGATGGCCGCGTCCTCGGCGCGATACGGCATCTCGATGCCGATCACGTTGGCGCCGTCGTTCATTGGACGGTTGCTGAAGATGTCCTGCACCAGGCCCGGCCAGGGATCGTAGGTCTCTTCGGCCTGCGTCGGCGCGGCAAAGGCGACGCCGAGGAGGAGGGCGATCAGGGGCAGGCGGCGTATGCATCCCGTCATGGTCATGGTCCCGTGCGGACGAAGCAGTCAGGGTCCGCGAAGCTCATCCCTGCATAGCGTAGCGCGCCCGCTACTCCCATTCAATTTCCGAAAATGCTGCGGTTGCGTTGCGGGCATTGTAGTCCTCGAACAGCTGCCAGTGCGGCCGTTCCGATTCAGCGGCCTTGTCCGCGGCGGTTCGGATCGGCGCGCCCTTCTTGTTGAGTGTGCGGACGTCGGACAGCATCGTCGTGAGATAACGTCGTTCATCGGCCAGCGCCGCAGGCCACTCGCTCACGGGGCCGTGACCGGGAATGACGCGAATTGCCGGAACCGCTTCAAGCTCCCTAAGCAGGGCAAGCCAGCCGCGAATGCTGCCGTCCGTGACCGGAATGTGGCGGAGAAAGACGAGGTCGCCCGCGAACAGCGTCTTGGTCGTCTCGTCGAACACCGTCAGGTCATTGTCGCTGTGCGCGGCCGGCCAGGCCCGCAAGGTCAGGCGTCGCGATCCAAGATCGAGCGTCATCGTGTCCGAAACGAGTAGGGTGGGCGGTACGATCTTCACGGGATCGATCAGCTCGCCGCCCATGATGCGACGGAAATTGTCGAGATAGTAGGGCCCGCGCGTCGCCAGTGCCTGCGGCAGCCTGTTGTGGCCGACGAAGCTGGTCCCTTCCGCAACGAAGGCTGCATTACCGAAGACATGGTCGGGATGGCCGTGGGTGTTGATGACGTAGCGGATCGGCTTCTCAGTGCGGGCCCGCACGGCCGCCAACAGCGCCTCGCCCTCGCGCAAGCTGCCGCCGGTGTCGATCACGGCGACCGCGTCGGTGCCCACGATGAAGCCGACATTGGCGATGTCGCCCTCGTTCTCGCGCGTCATCAGGGCAATGGTCCCGGAGTGTACGAAGATTCCCGGCGCGACTTCGCTTACAGGCAATTCGGCTGCATCAGTGCGTGCTAGCGTCGCTATCCCGAGCAGGGTCAGGGCAGCGATCATTGAAGCGATGTGAGACACTTTTCCGCCTCAGTTCAAAGGGTTTGCTGCATTGCACTGCAACAAAGGGAAGCCAGCGCAAGGTTTGGCAAAACATGGCGCGTCATGCGTTGCATGGATAACATTCAAACAAAACGAGGAGGAAGCGCGATGACGGAGGCCGGACGACATCGTCGCTGGTTGTTCTTGCTGTGGGGTCTGGTTGCGTCCTGCGCGCTGGGCGGCGTCGCCATGGCGCAGACCAGCGAGACCGGAGACCTCTCGTTCGAGCTGGTCGACCCGAAGGTGCTGCGGGTCTGCGCCGATCCGCGCAATCTGCCGTTCTCCAACGAGAAGGGCGAGGGGTTCGAGAACAAGCTCGCCGAGCTGTTCGCCGACAAGCTCGGCAAGAAGCTCGACTACGTGTTCTTCCCGCAGGCGACAGGCTTCGTCCGGATGACGCTGGGCGCACATCGCTGCGACGTCATCATGGGTTTCCCGCAAGGCGACGACCTCGTGCAGGGCACCAATCCCTATTACCGCACGACCTATGCGCTGGTCGCAAAGGCCGGCAGCGGGCTCGAAGACGTCGACACGCTCGAAGATGCCAGGCTCAAGGGCAAGCACGTCGGCATCGTCGCCGGCACGCCGCCGGCAACCAATATGGCGATCGCAGGCCTGATGGGCGACGCAAAGCCCTATCCGCTGATGATCGACACGCGCTTCGACAATTCCGCGCAGGCGATGATCGACGACCTCTCGGCCGGCAAGATCGACGCCGGCGTGCTGTGGGGACCGATGGCCGGCTTCTATGCCAAGAAAGCCGGCTCGCTCCATGTCACGCCGCTGGTGAAGGAAACCACCGGTCCGAAGCTGGTCTATCGCATCGGCATGGGCGTGCGTCCCGCCGACCAGAACTGGAAGCGGCAGCTCAACAAGCTGATCCAGGAGAACCAGGGCGAGATAAACAAGATCCTGCTCGACTTCGGCGTTCCCTTGCTGGACGAGAGCGACCGGCCGCTCGGCGCGGAGACGGCCAAGAAGGCGCCATGAGGCGGCGCGTTGCCGCTGCACTGGTCGCCGCCGTTCTGGCGGCACCGGCACTGGCGCAGCAGCCGGAGCCGTTCGAGCCTGAGGGCTACCGTACCGACAATTACCGTGCGCCGGTGCCGGCGACGCTCGCCGGCGCGCGCGTGCTCACCACAGCCGAAGCGGAGGCGATCTGGCGGGATAAGAGCGGCGCGTTCATCGACGTGATGCCGCGCGCGCCGAAGCCGAAAAATCTTCCCCAAGGTACGGTCTGGCGCGATGCGCCGCGCAGAAACATTCCCGGCAGCCTGTGGCTGCCGGATACCGGCTACGGAAATTTGCCGCCAGCCATGGACGATTATTTGCAGCGCGGCCTCGCGCAAGCGTCGCGCGGCGACAAGGCCGCGCTGCTGGTGATCTATTGCCTGGCCGACTGCTGGATGTCCTGGAACGCCGCCAGGCGTGCATTGGCTTACGGCTATTCCAACATCGCCTGGTATCCTGATGGCAGCGACGGCTGGGAGCGCGCGGCATTGCCGACCGACGAAGGGCAGCCGGAGCCGCGGCCGGATCAATAGTAACCGTCATGCCCGGGCATAGCCGTCCGAAGGACGGCGTCGCTTCGCTCGCCTATGTCCCGGGCATCCACGTTCTTCGCGCTGTGGGCGAGGCGTGGATGGCCGGGACTAGCCCGGCCATGACGCCGTGGAGGCCTACTGCTTCTGCAGCTTGGTCAGCGTCCCCGTGCCGTTATTGTCGGTCGCAGAGTAGTTCACCCTGTCGCCGGCATGGACGGCATCCAGCATCGCGGCATCCTTGGCCTTGTACTCCTGGAGCATGCCGGCGCCGCCTGCGCTCCCGCCGACCGTTCCCTTCTGCGTCTGCTGGATCGAGATCGTGCCGTTGAGACGGTCGATCCTGGTGACCATTCCGGTCATGTCGTCAGCAAAAGCGCTGGATGCGAGCACGCTGAGTACCGCAGCGCCTGCGAGGATGAATCTGGTGGTTCCCATCGAGGCCTCCGGGCATTTCGAGATTCACATCGACAAGACATCCTAGAGCGATTTGGTTCCGGCAGATAGCGCGGCAAAGGTTAATAGTCGCAATGAGATCGCGGGAACTTCTGCGGAGCCGTCAGCGAGGTTGACGCTATTCCATTTCCTGCTGGATCACACGGCCGAGCGCGAACAGGCGCTGGTCGATCGCGGTCGGAACCTCGCAGACGAACCGCACCACCTTGTGGCGGTCCTCGAAAATGCGGGTCTTCCAGACCAGCTCGTTGCTGAGCGCCTCGACCTTGGCCTCGTCGCGCGGTGTCGCGCCCTGGAGTGCCTGGAGCTGAATTGTCTCGTCGCGGATCTTGTCGGCGGCGTCGCGCTGCTTGCGGCTGACCCGTTCGAGCCCGTTCATGACCTGCGAGCGCTGGGCGTTGAGGGTGTCGAACAGGCCGGCGAAGAGGAGCTTTGCGTTCGCGGTCTTGTCAGCGGCGGAGCCGGCCAGGAATTCCTTCACCGATTTCTCGGCCTCGTCCAGCGGCGTCTTGCGCGCCGACAGTTTTGAGACCAGCGCGCTGATCCTGGCATCGTCCTTCCACTTGGTCTGGACATCGTCGAGCGCCGGGCCGGCCCAGACGGCGGCGAGCGAGATCTCCGGCACTTTCGCCTGGGTGCAGGGCCAGTCCGGATAGCGCGGATCGGCCGCGCGCGCGGCCGTGCTCGCGGCGGCGAGCGCCAGAACGGCCATGGTCACGGTCCGAACCTTCATCCTTCGCCTCCCGCGGGGCCCCGTCGCGCCAGCCCGCGCGAGGGATCATAGGCCAGAATCGCACCGATCATGAAGACGATTGTGCAGGTCGCAACCACCGCCAGCGAGATCCAGTTGATTTGCCCGTAGAGCGCAAAACGGATCAGTTCGACCGCATGGGTGAACGGATTAGCCTCACAGAGAAAGTACAGATAAGGGCTGCCCTCCTGCACCCGCCAGAGCGGGTAGAGTGCGGAGGAGGCGAAGAACATCGGGAAAATCACGAAGTTCATCACGCCGGCGAAGTTTTCCAGCTGCTTGATGCCGGAGGAGATCAGCATGCCGAGCGAGCCCAGCATCAGTCCGGACAGGATCAGCGCCGGCAGCACCGTGAGATAGCCCGATGGCGGCGGGGTGATGTCCCAGAACCAGGCGATCAGGAGGAACGCGTAGACCTGGAGCAGCGACACTGCGGTGCCCGCCAGCAGCTTGCAGAACAGCAGGAAGCCGCGTGGCAGCGGACTCACCAGCAGCGTGCGCATATTGCCCATCTCGCGGTCATAGACCATCGAGAGCGAGGACTGCATGCCGTTGAAGAGCTGGATCATCGCCATCAGGCCCGGCGCGATATAGACCTCGTAGAGGATGTAGGTCTCGTAGGGCGGGATGATGGAGATGCCGAGCACCTGGCGGAAGCCGGCCGCGAAGATGAAGAGCCACACCAGGGGGCGCACCAGCGCCGAGACGAAGCGTTCGCGCTGATGCAGGAAGCGCAAGCCCTCGCGCCAGACGATGCCGGTGAGGCAAGTCATGTACTCTTGGAACGAGAAGCCGCGCGGCGCCTCGCGCGTGGTGATGCTGCTCATACGCCGCCTCCCGGCACTACTTGCGCGCCGGTCAGGCGCATGAAGGCGGTGTTGACGTCCTGTGCGCCGGCTTCGGTGACGACGCGGCTCATCGGCCCCTGCGCCAGCACCTTGCCCTGGTGCAGCACCACGAGGTCGTCCCCGGCCATGATCTCGTCGAACAGATGCGTGGCCCAGAGCACGCCGATGCCTTGCTCGGTGACGAGCTGGCGGACGTGGCTGATGATATCGGCGCGCGCCTTGACGTCGAGGCCGACGGTCGGCTCGTCCAGCAGCAACAGGCGCGGCCGGTGCAGCAGCGCGCGTGCGATCTCCAGCCGCCGCATCTGGCCGCCGGAGAGATCGCGCACCTTGCTGCCGGCGCGCTCGGAGAGGCCGATGCGGCCGAGCAGCTCGGCGCTGCGCGCGGCCGCCTCGCGGCGGCTGATGCCGTGCAGCGCGGCGTGATAGAGCAGGTTCTGCGTCAGCGACAAATCGAGATCGAGCGTGCGCGGCTGGAACACGACGCCGAGCAGCCGCAGCGCCTCGCCGGGGCTCTTGCTGACGTCATGACCGAAGATGCCGACGCGGCCGGACTGGATGCCGAACAGCCGCGTGATGAGCGAGAACAGCGTGCTCTTGCCGGCGCCGTTGAGGCCGAGCAATGCGGTGAAGCTCGCGGGCTGCACGTTGAAGGAGACGTCCATCAACGCCCGGCGCGGGCCGTAGGCATGGCTGACGCCGTCGACCGACAGCGCCGGCACCGCCGCCGGATCTAGCTTCGGCGCGCTGTCGCGCGGCTCGGCGATGGAGGCGGGACTGGTCATGGCGCGATCGCGATGCCCCAGGGCAGTTCGCCCACCTGAATGGTCTTGATCACCTTCTGCGTGGCGACGTCGATCACGGAAACATCGTTCGACACGCCGTTGGTGGTGAGCAGGTATTTTTCGTCCGGCGTGAACGCCATGTGCCAGACCCGCTGCCCGACCAGCAGGTATTTCGTCACCTTCCGCGTCGCGACATCGACCACGGCGATACGGTTGGCGGGGCCGAGCGCGACGAAGGCGGTCTTGTCGTCCCTGGTCATGCCGATGCCGACCGGCTGGATGGCCTCTTTCCGCAGGCCCGGAATCTCGAACGTGACCTTGCCGATCACCTCGTGCTTCCCGGGATCGATAATCGAGACAGTGCCGCCGATCTCCGAGGACACCCACAATTCGGAAGCGTCGTGCTTGAACTCCGCAAAGCGCGGCCGCGCGTCGACCAGCACGTTGGCGACGATCTGGCGCGAGGCGGTGTCGATGAAATGCGCCATGTTGGTCGTCTCGGACGTGTTGATCAGCGTCTTGCCGTCGGGGCTGATGGTCATGCCCTCGGGCTCGACGCCGACCTGGATGTCGCCGAGGCGGGCGCGCTTCTCGAGATCGATCACGGTCACCGTGTTGTCGTTCTCGTTGGCGACATAGAGGATCTTGCCGGCGGCATCCTGGGCGAACAATTCGGGGTCGGGGCCGGAGGGCAGGCTGTCCACCACGCTTTGCGTCTTGGCGTCGATCACCTGGATGGTGTCGTCGTCGCCGACCGCGACCATCACGAACTTGCCGTCGCGCGTGAAGTCGATGCCGCGCGGGCGCTGGCCGACCTTGATGGTCTTGGTCACCGTCCAGCTGTCGGTGTCGATCACCGAGACCGTGTTGCTCTTCTCGTTCGAGACATAGGCGATGTAGGCGTGCGCGGGCGCGGTCATGAGCGCCAGTCCAGAGAGAAGCCCAACACGCCACACGCGCGACATTTGCGTCCTCACTTCAATTTGCATTTGCTCTCCGGACGGTCGTAGCCGAGCGTATCGAGCTCGGAGACCTGGTGCAGAAACCCTTCCTGCGGCGACACCGACACCACCATGCGGCCGTCGACCAGCAGGATCGGCTGGCGCAGTTGGAGATTCCAGTCGCGCAGCGTCAGCCGCGTGCCCTTGAAGGCAGCGACCGAAAAATCCGGCCCCTTGATGAAATCGGCGACCTTTTTCACATCGCCGGAATTGGTGCGCGAGGTGGCTTCGCCGATCATCCGCACAGCCGTCCACGCCTGCATGTCGAGCGCCGTCATCCGCCGCGAGTTCAGCTTGATGAAGCGGTTCTGCATCTGGATTGCGCCCCACTGGTCCTGCGCGGCGTCCCAGCTGCGCGGCACGAGGCCCGCCGAGCCGGCGACGGGCCGCGGATCCCAGGTGCGGTAGGGCAGATAGGCGCCGAACACCTCGCTCTCGTCGGCGGCGACCAGCACATCGTAGCTAGGGGCCTGCTGCGTGAACACCGGCATCTGGCGCTGGATCAGCGTCACGCCCGAGTCGGTGCGGCGCGCTCCGCCGGCGTCTTCAAAGGTGCGCTCCTGCACGATCTTGGCGCCGAATCGTGTGGCCGTGCGCCTCAGCGCATCGGCGAACAGCTTGTCCTCGTCATGCGAGCCGACCACGAGCAGCCAGCGCTTCCACTGCTTCCACACCAGATACTGGCCGAGCGCGTCTGCCAGCATCGCGCGCGTCGGCGCGGTGTGGATGACATTGGCGCGGCAATCGGCCTCGCGCAGCCGCTCGTCGATCGCGCCGGCGTTGAACAGCAGCGTGCCGCGCTCGCGCAGGGCGTCGGCCACTTTCAGCAGCGCATCCGCCGGCAGATCGGCGATGATGAAGCCATTCTTCTCGGCGAGCGCGGTCGCGGCCTGCACCGCGTCCTCGCCTTCCCTGATGCGGCGCTCCTCCAGCGCAAAGCGCTGGCCCAGGAATTTTCCGGTGGTGTTGTTGTCCTCGATGGCGAGGCGTGCGCCGGCGACGCCGTCATTCTCCGCGGGCTGCTCGACCAGCGACAGCGTCGATCTGGTGCCGGCGAGTCCGAGATAGCCGACGCCGATCATGACAGGGTCGGCCGCGAACGCGCTCGTCGCAGCAAGACCTAAGCCGATCAGGCCGACCAACCATCGGATCATGTTTCCTCCAGGCGTTCTCCCCGGCTTGACCGCCGATGGAGAATTGTCTCTGTTAAAGCATGACCGATTTGTCAGGGCATGCAACCCCGCATTTCGTCCTCGCGACGCGAGGCGGCGGAATCACGATCATGCGAGCGCTGCTATGTTTCGCCGCTTTGCTGTTGACGGGCTCAGTCGCGCTCGCCGATCCGCCGAAGCTCGCCGTGTTCGACTTCGAGCTGATCGACACCAGCCTGCCCGGCGAGTTCTACGGCTCCAAGCCCGAGCTGGTACGGCTGGATCGCATCAGCGAGCAGCTGCGGAAGGAGCTGGCTGATTCGGGCCGGTTCCGGGTGCTCGACATCGCGCCGGTCAGGGACGCCGCCCGTCACGCCAACTTACAGGCCTGCGGCGGCTGCGACCTCAAGCTCGCCGGGCAGCTGGGTGCCGACCTGGAGATCACCGGCATGGTGCAGAAGGTCTCGAACCTGATCATCAACCTCAACATCTACCTGCGCGACGTGAAGACCGGCAACATGATCACGGTGGCGAGCGCCGACATGCGCGGCAACACCGACGAATCCTGGACCCGCACGATGAGCTATCTGATCCGCAACCGGTTGCTGGCGCCGAATTACGGCAAGCCATGAGATCTTCCCCTCTCCCCGCGTGCGGGGAGAGGGGGAGGAGAAAGCGAGCTCACCCGTTCAATCTCTCCGCATGCCAGTTGAGATGATCGCCCATGAACGTCGAGATGAAATAATAGCTGTGGTCGTAGCCCGCCTGCCGCCGCAGCGTCAGCGGGATGCTCGCTTTGCTGCAGGCGGCTTGCAGCAGCTCCGGCTTGAGCTGCTCCTTCAGGAAGTTGTCGGCATCGCCGACATCGACCAGGAAGCCCGAGTATTTCGCGCCATCCTCGATCAGCGCCACGGTGTCGTGGCTGCGCCAGTTGTCCTTGTTGGGCCCGAGATAGCCGGTCAGGGCCTTGATGCCCCAGGGCACCTGCGACGGCGCCACGATCGGCGCGAACGCGCTCGCCGCGCGATAGCGGTGCGGGTTGCGTAGCGCCACCGTCAGCGCGCCGTGGCCGCCCATCGAATGGCCCATCACCGACTGCCGCCTGGCATCGACCGGAAAGTTCTCGGCGACCAGCTTCGGCAGCTCGTCGGTGACATAGCTCCACATCCGATAGTTGCGCGCAAACGGCTCCTGCGTCGCGTCGACATAGAAGCCGGCCCCGAGGCCGAAATCATAGGAATTGTTGGGATCGCCCGGCACGTCCGGCCCGCGCGGTGAGGTGTCGGGCGCGACGAAGATCAGGCCGAGCTCGGCGCAGGCCTTGCGGAATTCGCCCTTCTCGGTGACGTTGGCATGCGTGCAGGTGAGACCCGACAGATACCAGACCACGGGAAGCTTTGCGCCGTCCGCATGCGGGGGAACGTAGACCGAGAACACCATGTCGGTTCCGGTCGCCTGGCTCGCATGGCGGTATACGCCCTGCACGCCGCCGTAGGATTTATTGGTCGAGACAGTCTGAATCGTCATGCCCTAACTCCAGTGGCACTTAACCACATCAACATTGCAACGCTTGTGTGACCGAATTTGTGGCGGCTGCCCGCGCGTCAGGCGACGCCGCTGTCGATCGCCAGCCGCACCAGCTCGACCGAGGTCTTGACCCCGAGCTTCTGGCGCATGATCGACGAGGTGTTGGCGACCGTCTTGTAGGACGACTGCACCAGCCAGGCGATCTCGGACAGGCTCTTTCCGGCGCTGAGCAGCCGCAGGATCTCCATCTCGCGCGCGTTCAGCTTGGACAGCGGGCTTTGCGCCAGTGCCGGCCCGGCGAAGGCGATGCTGCGCGCGATCGCGCTCGGAAGATAAGTGCCGCCGCTTCCGACGGTGCGGATCGCCTCGACGAGATCGTCGGGGTCGCCGGTCTTGGAGACGTAGCCCTTGGCGCCGCATTCGATCGCGCGGGCGGCGAAAGCGGGGTCGTCGTTCATGCTGAACATGATGATGCGGGCCTCGGGCGCGCGCTCGAGGATGCGGCGCGCCAGCTCGAAGCCGGAGACGGTCGGCAGGTTGATGTCGATGACGCAGAGGTCGGGGCGCTCGACAATGAAGACGCACTCGCCGTCTTCGGCGTCGGCGGCCTCCAGGATCTCGATCTCGCCCTCGTCGGCCAGCACGGCACGGCAGCCGGAGGCAACAATGGGATGATCGTCGACGATCAGAATGCGCATAGGCGTTCCCCGCGACAGCGCGTTCCCTGTGACTGAACTTGCCTGTTTTGCGCCGCATGATACCGACAGGAGAGCCACTGCGTCTCATGCCGCCTCATGCAACCCGGCCGGGATTGCTGTACGCTTTCGATTAGATATCGGGCGCTTCGCCTCTGTCAACGTCATCGGACAGGTGCGGGTCAAGCTTCGCGAGGCACAGGCGACACCAATGTGGCAAAATCTATCCTTGCGCGCGCGCATCAACCTGCTGCTGGCGCTTCTGCTGGCGCTGGGGCTCGCCGTCAACATCGGCCGCCAGGTCACGGAGGCGGGGCCGCGGGTGCAGGCCGAGGACCAGAGCGTGATCCGGCTCGCGCGCGAGTTCATCGAGATGATCGTGGCGGACCTGAACGAGGCGCCCGATCCGGATGCGAGGCTGAACCAGATCGCGCGCGATCTCAGCCGGCTGCGTCATGTCAGCATCGCGCTTCATGATTCCGGCGGGAACCCGCTGACGCCGCCCCGGCCCGACGCCGATGACGACACGCGCGGGCCGCCGGCCTGGTTCGTCAGCCTGGTTCATCCCGACCAGACCGCGGTCAGCGTGCCCGTCTCGATCCATGGCAAGCCCGGCTCGCTGCGGATCACCTCGCATCCGGACGACGAGATCGCCGAGATATGGGACGGCATCGTGACCCAGCTCGAGGTCGGCTCGGTGATCGCGCTCGCGCTCTTCCTGGTGATGATGACGGTGGTCGGGCGGGCGCTGGCGCCGCTCCAGTCGCTGGCGGAGGCGATGACCGAGCTAGAGGGCGGGCACTATGAGGCGCGCGTCGCGCCGGGCGGCGCGCCCGAGCTCGCCGCGATCTGCACCAAGCTCAACCATCTTGCGGCAACCCTCGGTGAGGCGGTCGAGGACAAGCGGCGGCTCGCCGAGCGCGCGGTGTCGCTCCAGGACGTGGAGCGCAAGGAGATCGCGCGCGAGCTGCATGACGAGTTCGGGCCGTATCTGTTTTCGCTGCGCGCGCATGCCAGCGCGCTGGCGAAACAGGCGGATGGACGCGCGCCGAGCGCGGACGCCGTGCGAAAACACGGCAGCGCCATGCTGGAGCAGATCAACGCGCTCCAGCAATTCACCCGCCGCGTGCTGGAGCGGCTGCGGCCCGTCGGTCTCGCCGAGCTTGGCCTCGGCCAGGCACTCGAATCGCTGTCGCGGCTGTGGCGGGAGTCGCATCCCGACGTCACGATCCAGACCACGATCGCGTCCGGGCTCGGGGCGACCGGAGAGACCGCCGACCTCACCATCTACCGCGTCGTGCAGGAAGCGCTCACCAACGTGTTCCGTCATGCCGGCGCGACCACGGTCAATGTCGTCATCGAGCCGGCGGAGCAGCTCACGCGCGATGGCCGCTTCTGTGCCCTGGTGCGGGTTAGCGACAATGGCCGCGGCATGGAGCCAGGCCAGAAGCTCGGCTTCGGCCTCGTCGGCATGCGCGAGCGGATTCTGGCGCTGGGCGGCACGCTCAACGTCGTCTCCGGCGACGGCGGCTTGACCGTCGAGGCGCTGGTGCCGACGGCGGCGGCCTGATCGGGAAAAATTCCCGATTTGGTCGGGAAAACGGGTGCGGATATTGCCCGATCTTTTGTGGCTGGCGCGTGAGCTTGTGCCGAATACACTCGTCTCGACCAAACGGCGAAAATCAAAACAGCCGGTGGTCACGGATGGGAAGGCTGGGATGGTCAAGCGTCTTTGGTTCAAGCGTCATTTGTTGATGGCCTCGGTTTCGACGGGGCTGCTGTCGGGGGTGGTCGTTGCGGGCCCTGCCGGGGCCGCGCAGAATGAGGAGACCAACGTTCAGAACCTGCCGCCGGTCGAGGTGGCGGCGCCGCCGCCCGCGACGACAAAGCGCAACGTGCCGTCGCGGCCGGTGGCGCAAGCAGGAGCATCGTCGTCGAGCCGCCCCAAGACACGCATCTACGTCTACCCGACCGCGCCGGGCACCGGCAGGGGTCTCGATGTCGACAAGGTTCCGTCGGCCATCAACGCCGTCGATGCCAACCAGATCAAGCGGACCGGCTCGCTCAACGTCACCGACGCGCTGCGCGACAACATCGCCGGCGTAAATATCACCGAAGTCACCGGCAATCCGTTTCAGCCGGATGTCGAATTCCGCGGCTTCGTTGCCTCGCCAGTGACGGGCACGCCGCAGGGCCTTGCCGTGTACCAGAACGGCGTCCGCATCAACGAAGCCTTCTCGGACGCGGTCAACTGGGACCTGATCCCGACCGCCGCGATCAGGTCGGTGACGCTGGTGACCAACAATCCCGCCTTCGGCCTCAACGCGCTCGGCGGGGCCCTCAATCTGCAGATGAAGGACGGCTTCACCTATCAGGGGGCCGAGCTCGACGTCATGGGCGGCTCGTTCGGCCGCATCCAGGGCTCGGCGCAATGGGGCAAGCAGGTCGACAAGAATTACGGCGTCTACGCCGCGCTCGAAGGCCTGCACGACAACGGCTTCCGCAATTTCTCGCAATCCGACGTGCGGCGCTTCTACGGCGACGTCGGCTACAAGGCCGGCGACAGCGAATTCCACGCCAACATGGGCATCGCCAAGAACGATTTCGGGGCCAGCGCCACCGTTCCGGCCGAGCTGCTCGACAAGTATTGGGGCGCGACCTACACGACGCCGCAGACCACAAGCAACCGCGTCGGCTATCTCAATTTCACCGGAAAGGTCGATGCGACGCCGACCTGGACGCTGGAAGGCACCGCGCATCTGCGCAGATACGAGCAGAAGCTGGTCGACGGCAACCCGACCGATGTGCAGGAATGCGGTGCGGATCCAACGCTGCTTTGCTTCGGCAATGACACCACGCCCGCGAACGGTACCAACGGCGTGCAGCTCGCCAATCCTTTTGCGCCGGGAACGATCCTCGGCGAGATCGACCGCAGCTCGATACGGTCGACCAGCTTCGGCGTGTCGGGGCAGGCCACCAACACCGATCAACTGTTCGGGCACGACAACCGCTTCGTGATGGGCACAAGCTACGACGCCAGTGCCACGCGCTACAATGCGACCGCCGAGATCGGCACGATGGGAGAAAACTACGTCGTCAGCGGCAGCGGCCTCTTCCTGGGACCGACAGGCGTACCTGACACCGTCGCAGGTCCGGTCTCGCTGCGCACCGTCAATCAATATAACGGCCTCTACGCGATGGACACGTTCAACGTTACGGATGCGCTCGCCATCACCGGCGGCGGCCGCTTCAACGTGGCGTGCATCACGCTGGAGGATCAGCTCGGCACCAGTCTCAACGGCGATCACACCTTCACCCGCTTCAATCCGGTGATCGGCGGCACCTACAAGATCACGCCGGAGCTGACCGCCTATGCCGGCTATTCCGAGGCCAACCGCGTGCCCACGCCGCTCGAGCTCGGCTGCGCCGACCCGGTCAGGCCCTGCCTGCTCGCGGCGTTTCTGGTTTCGGACCCGCCGCTGAATCAGGTCGTGTCCAAGACCATGGAGGCAGGTCTGCGCGGCACCAAGGAACTGAACATCGGTACGCTCGGATGGAAGATCGGCGGCTTCCGCGCCACCAATTATGACGACATCGTCGCCGTTCCTGCGGTCGGACGCACCGGCTTCGGCTATTTCACCAATGTCGGCAGGACGCGGCGTCAGGGGCTCGAGGCCGAGGTCAACATCAAATCGCCCACGCTCCAGTTCCAGGCGAGCTATGCGTTCGTCGACGCACGCTATCTCGACGCTTTCGAGCTCGGCTCCGAAAGTCCGTTCAGGGATCCCGTGACCGAGACCATCCAGGTCCTGCCCGGCGACCAGATTCCCGCGATCCCGCGCCACCGGGTCAAGGTCGGCATCGACTACAACGTCACCGACGTCTGGAAGGTCGGCGGCAATGCGCTGTTCGTCTCGAGCCAGTATTTCGTCGGCGACGAGTCCAACCAGTATTCGAAGCTGCCGTCCTACACGTGTTCAATCTCCACACCTCGTACCAGGTCGCGAAGAACATCCAGCTCTATGGCAAGGTCGACAACATCTTCGACAAGCGTTACGCGACCTACGGACAGTTCTTCGACCGCGAAGCCTTGCCCAACTTCACCAATGGTGGCGCAGAATTCACCGACCCGCGCTCGCTGAGCCCGGCAAGGCCGCGCGCGTTCTATGCGGGGATGCGGGTGACATTCTGAGTTCGGCGGATCGACCTTTCGCCAGGCTCGTGATGGGGTGTCGGCACCGACCTGTTCTACCTTAGGCCGATTGACACAATGTTCATGATTTGTTCTTATGCTGGCCGTCCAGCCAGGGAGCGAGCCATGGACAACCGCATCAGCGAAATCCGTAGAGTCATCAGAGCGTTACGTGTCAGCATGCGTGAGGCTGAAGCGATCATGCATGAACAGATCAACCGGGACGAGGACTGCACTTTCGTGGCCCACGAGGTCATGAAGATGCGCACGGTGATGAGCGGGCTCGTCCAGGAGCGAGCCGCCCTTGGTGACACCGACCCGATTGTCGTCGCCAGCCTCTTCATTCCCCGCCGGCGGCCGACGCCGCCGCGCGTCCATGCCGAGAAGCGCCGTCTTGTCCCGCCGCGAGAGGTGGCACGGGCATGAAGGGGGAGAGGCCGACCTACTTCTCCGACATGCAGGAGCCGCCGGAATTCCTGAAGGCGCTCGATCATGCGCGGCGCCTGTCTTGCTACGAAGGCTGGTGCCGGATGCACATCGAGGCCATCCAGGTCGCGATCGATCAATACGCGGAGGCGGCTCTCGGCAATCGGGAGTTCTTCCTCAACAAGCCGCACAGCATCGGCGGGAGTCGCAAGGCCGGCGACGTGCCGTGACATCGTGGATTCGCTTGGGCCTCAATCTTTCGCAAGCGTGAACTCGACGCGCGATCTGCAGACGGGAGGTTGGAGCGGCACGATCTACCCCCGGCTCAGCCGTTCGCGCAGAAACTCGATGAAGCGCTGCGTCTTGGCGGGGAGCAGTCTGGTCTCGGTCACGGCGTAGATGGTCATGGGCAAGCCCCGCCATTGCGGTAGAATGCGGCGCAGCCGGCCGGATGCGACTTCGTCGGCGACGATTTCCTGCGGCGTGAAAGCAATGCCCATGTCGAGCGTCGCGAGGCGGCGGAGCATGCCAATGCTGTTGAGGTGGAAACGGCCGGCAATTTCGGCTTCGACCGTTTGCGTTCCGTTGTGCAGCGTCCATGTGCTCACCCTCGTCTGACAGAGACATTGATGGCGTGCAAGATCGGCCGGTTCGCGCGGCTCGCCGTTGAGTTCGAGATAGCGCGGCGAGGCGTAGAGATTGCCGTGCAGGCGGGCGAGCGGCCGTGCGATCATGTGGGACGCCGCGGATTCTCCGATGCGGATCGCCAGATCGTACGGCTCGGAAACCAGATCGACGCGCCGCGGCGTCAGGTCGAATTCGAAATCGATACCGGGATAGTGCTGCGCGAATTCGGTGATCAGCGGGGCCAGATAGGTGTTGGCGAAGTCCACCGGCAGTGAGACGCGCAGCAGTCCGCTCGGCCGCGCCAGCATCTCGCCGAGTTGCTCGTGCGCCAGGCGCGCCTCGTCGACGATGCGCTTGCAGCGCTCGAAATAGAGCTGGCCGGCTTCGGTCAATTCGACCCTGCGCGTCGTCCGGTTCAGCAGGCGCAACCCGATTTCCTTCTCGAGCAGGCTGATCCGTCGCGACAGGGTCGAGTTGGGCATGTCGAGCGTCGCGGCTGCGCCTCGGAAACTCCTGGCCTTCACGACCTCCACGAAGAGCGCCATGTCGTTCAACAGCTCCATGTAATTATCCCATATATGGATCAATCTGATCCATTATACGGTATTTATTCCATTGGGTGGAGGGTCCATCTCCCTTCTCAGTCGTCTTCGAGAAGGAACCCGCCATGAACTCGCTATTCAGTCCCGTCCGCATCGGTGGACTTGAGCTTTCGAACCGCTTGGTCATGGCGCCTATGACGCGGTCGCGCGCCGATGCCGATGGCGTTCCCGGCGGCCTCGCCGCCGAATATTACGCGCAGCGCGCCGGGGTTGGACTGATCGTCACCGAGGGTACGCAGCCATCCGATGACGGGCAGGGCTACATGACAACGCCGGGCATCTACACGCCCGCACATGTCGCCGGCTGGCGCAAGGTTACGGACGCCGTCCACGGCAAGGGCGGCCATATCTTCATCCAGCTCATGCATGCCGGACGCATGTCGCATCCAGATAACACGCCGCATCACCGGCAGGGTGTGGCCCCGTCCGCGATCGCGCCTGATACGCCGATCTTCACGCCGAAGGGCATGCAGGATATCCCGCAGCCGCGGTCGCTCGCGACCGATGACGTGCGCCGGACCGTCGCCGACTTCCGCGACGCCGCGCGCCACGCCATCGCGGCGGGGGCTGACGGCGTCGAGATCCATGGCGCCAATGGATATCTGGTGCAGCAGTTCATTGCGCCGAGCGCGAACACAAGAACCGACGCATATGGCGGCTCCATCGAAAATCGCGCACGTTTCGCCATCGAGGTGGCCACCGCCATCGCCGGGGAGATCGGCGCGGACAGGACGGCGATCCGCCTGTCGCCTGGCATCACGATGTGGGGCATCGACGAAGGCGCCGAAGGACCGGATCTGTATCGCCATCTGGTCGGCGAGCTCGACAAGCTCTCGCTCGCCTACCTTCACATCATGCATCAGGGCGACGAGCGCCTTCTGGCCGATCTGCGCAGGCTGTGGCGCGGCAAGCTGATCGTGAACAGGCCGGGGCGTCCGCGCGATCGCATCGGCTCCGACGTCGCTGCGGGACTGGCCGATCTGGAAGCATACGGCCAGATGATCCTGGCAAATCCCGATTTCATCGCGCGCCTGAAATCCGGCGCGCTCCTGAACGAGGCCGATCGCACGACGTTCTTCGGCGGCACCGCCCGCGGGTACACCGACTATCCCGCATTGGACGCGATTGCGGCCGTCTGAGTCATCGGTCCTGTACCGCATTCGTGGTGCGGCCGCTGTTCTTCATCAATGCTTGCGGAAGGCAGACCTGCAATGAAACGCGTGGAATTGGACAAGAGCCAGAATGTCACTCCGCCGCCGCTCGAAAGCCTCCGGCTCAACGGACTGAATGTCGCGGTGATCGGTGGCACCGGCGGCATCGGTCGCGCGCTCAGCCATCAATTTGCGGCGAAGGGCGCGAATGTCCTGGTCGTCGGTCAGACTTTCCGCGATCAGGAGGTGCCGCGCATCACGTTCTTGAGGGCCGATTTGAGCTCGATGCGGGATGCGAGGCGGATCGGCGCCGAGCTGCCCGCCGGAAACATCGACATCGTCGTCTTCACGACCGGCATCATGGCCGGCCCCAAACGCGAGGTGACACCCGAAGGCATCGAACGCGATCTTGCCGTCAGCTATTTGAGCCGCCTCGTCATCCTGAACGAGATCGCACCGCGTCTCGGCAAGGACCGGACGAGGACCGACCTGAGGTCCCGCATCTTCGTCATGGGATTTCCGGGCACGGAGCAGAAGGCCGATGTCGACGACCTCAACTCGGAACAAGGTTACAGGCGCTTCTCCGCACACTCGAACACCGTGTCCGGAAACGAGGTGCTTGTCCTTCAGGCCGCCAGGCGTTTTCCCGACGTCGATGTCTTCGGCCTCAACCCCGGCTTCGTCAGGACCAACATCCGCGCCAATCTGCTCGGGTCGCGCGCGCTTGTCGCCGTCGTGGAATGGCTGACCAGCTTTATGATGATCGAGCCGGATACATACGCCGCGCGGCTGGTCCCGCTATTGGTGTCGCGCGACCTCAATGGCCGCAGCGGCGCGATGTTCAACAACAGGGCGGAGGCCATCCTGCCGAGCCCGTCAGCCAGCGAGCCGTCCTATGCGGCCGCCCTGATGGGGGCGTCCGACCGTTTGGTCAGCCGCGCGTTGGCCGGCCGGGCAGGTGAGGGAGCGGGGACATGACCGGCGTGCGTCTTTGGCTCTGACTGCCGCATGCCGCGCGCGGGTAAAGCCTGACGCCCTCTTAACGGACCGGAAACCATGGCAAATGATCCGAAAATTTTAACGAAACTGTTTGGCTGTCTGCGCGTCGGTTTGCCGGAGGGCCCGTCTGATGACAGAGCACCAGTTGAGAGAGCAGGAATCCCGGATCGCGCGTTATCGGCATCTGGAACGGGAAGTGACCGACCCGCTTGCCGCGTGTCTGCTTCATAGCATCATCGAGGATCTTGAAGCCGAGCTGCGCAGGGACCGACCGGATTGGCACGGGCCGCGCGATTAACGCTTTCTTAGCGCTAATCATGCGGATTGTTTGCGGGGGACTACCAGGGGAGACGGCTCCCATGCTGAAGGATGGCACCTACACGGCGTGGTACAAGACGCCCCTCGATCAGGGGACGGGTATCGTCCATGTCGCAGACGGCCAGATTTGGGGCCGCGACAGCCTGATGACGTATCACGGCTCCTGCAAGGTCGACGGCGATCGCTTCACCGCAACCGTGTTGACGAAACGTCATACCGATGGACGTGCGACGGTCTTCGGCGTCGATGATGAACTCACGCTGGACATCGAGGGACACTGCCCCGGCAAGATCGCGACCTACACGGCGACGGCGCAACAAGTGCCGGGAATGATCCTCCATGGAACGCTCATTCTGACGGAACAGAAGCCGGCGGCGCCTGAACAAGCCGGACAGCTCCCTGCGTTCAATCCCCGCAAGCTTCCAAAGCTTCCCAAGCGCTCGCGCTGATCGCGGGAGCGCTTCGCCGGCCGGCCGGGTCGCCCGCATCCTTATGTCGCGACCCCGGGCGGCGCAATTCTGCATCCGGCCTTCCTCAAAGCTCGCTTCTCAAACCGCCCGCGACCGGTCATTGTGCCGCCGCACCAGCATCATCCCGGGGGCAGCATCACATGTCGGACAAGGTCTCGCGTCGCCAGTTTGCCGCGCTGGCGGGATTGTCCGCGGCGGCAATCGCAAACCCTCTGGACGGCGCCGACGCCAAGCCGGCGGCCGCGGCCTCGCGCGACAGCGGCTTTCCGGAAGGCTTTCTCTGGGGCACGGCGACCTCGTCCTACCAGGTCGAGGGCGCCGTCAACGAGGACGGGCGAGGGGCCTCGATCTGGGACAGGTTCGTCCGCATCCCCGGCAAGATCGAGGACGGCTCGACCGGGGATCGCGCCAACGAGCACTATCACCGCTACAAGGAGGATATCGCGCTCATCAAGGAGCTTGGCTGCAAGGCCTACCGCTTCTCGATCGCATGGCCGCGGGTGTTTCCCGACGGCGACGGCAAGCCGAACCCCGGGGGCCTCGACTTCTACAATCGCCTGGTCGACGAGCTGCTCAAGAACGGCATCGAGCCGTGGATGACGCTCTATCATTGGGACCTGCCGCAATCGCTCCAGGACCGCTTCGGCGGCTGGCGCTCGACGGAGACCTGCAAGATCTTCGGCGACTATGCCGCCTATGTCGCCGAGCGTCTGACCGACCGCGTCAAGAACGTGTTCACGCTGAACGAGAGCGGCCGCTTCGTGCAGTTCGGCTATGGGCTCGGCATCGATGCGCCCGGCGTGACGCTGCCGCAAGGAGAGGTCAACCAGGTCAGGCACAACAGCGCGCTCGCGCATGGGCTCGCGGTGCAGGCAGTGCGCGCCCATGGCCGCCGCGGCACCAGGGTGGGACCTGCCGAGAACATCGACGTCTGCGTTCCCGCGATCGACACGCCCGAGCATGTCCGCGCCGCCGAGATCGCGCTACGCGAGATGAATGCCGGCTATCTCAACGTCATCATGACCGGCAGCTACACCGAGGCCTTCCTGAAATACGCCGGCGCCAATGCGCCGAAATACACCGACGCGGAGCTGAAGATCATCTCCTCGCCGGTCGACTTCCTTGGCCTCAACATCTACGCGCCGCAGAACTATGTGGTGCCATCCGACCAGGGCGCCGGCTTCATGCCGCTGCCGATCCCGAAATCCTTTCCGCACATGAACTCGGACTGGCTCCGCGTCGCGCCGGAGACGATCTACTGGGTGCCGAAGCTGGCGGCCAAGATCTGGAAGACGGATGCGATCTACATCAGCGAGAACGGCACCTCCGGTGACGACGTGGTGACGCCCGACGGCAAGATCTACGACACCGACCGCATCATGTACCTGCGCAACTATCTCGCCCAGCTCCAGCGCGCAACCGCCGAAGGCGTGCCGGTGCGCGGCTATTTCCTCTGGAGCCTGATGGACAACTTTGAATGGGTGTTCGGGCTCAGCAAGCGCTTCGGGCTCTATCACGTCAATTTCGACACCCAGGTCCGTACGCCAAAGCTCAGCGCGAACTACTACCGCAACGTGATCGCGAGGAACGCGGCGGGGGTTTAGCTGCGGTCTCGGTGCCTTCGCCTCTCCCCGCGTGCGGGGAGAGGCCGGAATTTGCGGCAGCAAATTCCGGGTGGGGGACTCTCCGCGAGTCCATCTGTCACCGTCCTTGCCGAAGCTCCCCCTCACCCGGATTTTCCGCTGCGCGTAAAATCCGGCCTCTCCCCGCAAGCGGGGAGAGGCGAAGGGGAGGCACCGCGCATTGACTCAACTCTCCCCCTGATTCACAACGCCTCTCAACACTCATAACAAGAGGACAACGCCAATGGCTGACGCGCTGATCATCGATACCTGCCGCACCCCGCGGGGCGTCGGCAAGGCCGGCAAGGGAGCGCTCTCGGGCATTCATCCGCAGCAACTCGGCGCAACCGTGCTGCGCGCGCTCGCCGATCGCACCGACATCAATACTGCCGACGTCGACGACATCGTCTGGGGCTGCAGCGCGCAGGTCGCAACGCAAAGCGGCGATCTCGGCCGGATGTCGGCGCTCGATGCCGGCTACGACGTGCGCGCCAGCGCGGTGACGCTCGACCGCTTCTGCGGAAGCGGCATCACCAGCGTCAACATGGCGGCATCCTCGATCATGGCGGGCGCCGAAGACCTCGTCATCGCCGGCGGCTGCGAGATGATGTCGATGGAAGGACGCCGCGGCGGCGGTCCGATGATGATGGATGGCGGCAATCTGCGCCTGCGTGCGCGGCATCCGCAGTCGCATCAGGGCGTCTGCGCCGATGCGATCGCGACCATGGAAGGCATCACGCGACGGGACGTCGATGCGCTCGGGCTGGAGAGCCAGAAGCGCGCCGCGCATGCGATCGCGAACGGGCACTTCAAGAAGAGCCTCGTGCCCGTTCATCGCGAGGACGGCAGCCTCGCGCTCGACCACGAAGAGTATCCGCGGCCACAGACCACGATGGAAGGCCTCAGCAGCCTGAAGCCGGCTTTCCCCGCCATTGCCGACTATGCGCTCGACGACAAGGGCACGACCTATCGCGGCCTGATCCTGCAAAAATATCCTGATCTGAACATCGACTTCGTGCACCATGCCGGCAACTCCTCCGGCGTGGTCGACGGCGCCGCCGCGATCCTCCTGGCCTCGCCCGCCTACGCCAAGGCGCATGGCCTTAAAGCCCGCGCCCGCGTCGTGGCGATGGCGAACATGGGGGACTCGCCGACCTTGATGCTGAACGCGCCGGTGCCGGCGACGCGCAAGGTACTGGCGAAGGCGGGCCTCTCCATCGACGACATCGACCTGTTCGAGATCAACGAGGCCTTCGCGGTGGTCGCGGAGAAATACATCCGCGACCTCAAGCTCGACCGCGCCAAGGTCAACGTCAATGGCGGCTCGATCGCGCTTGGCCATCCGATCGGCGCGACCGGCTCGATCCTGATCGGCACCGTGCTCGACGAGCTCGAGCGGCGCGACCTGAAGCGCGGTCTCGTCACCATGTGTGCCGCCGGCGGCATGGCGCCCGCCATCATTATCGAGCGCGTCTAGCCGACGCCTCCTCATCTCTCCCCGCAAAAACGGGGAGAGGGAGCGGCTGCGGTGCAATCCGACCCTTATTTTCCAGGGTGAAACGCACCCCTCCTCGCACAAAGAGGCCGGTCGTCGCTTGTCGAAAGCAGCGAATCAGCTTTAGCAAGGCTGCGTGCGGGCCTTTGAAACAAGGTAAAATCCGCTGCCCGAGGCTCCTCCGGCTCCGGAAGTAGCTAAAAAGCAGGGTTTTTTGCCACAGGGGGCCAAAAAAGCCCGTAAAATCGCGACATAACTGTGCAGAAGGCTCTAGGCCTTCGCCGGTTGGTCTAATATGCAACCGGCAACGAATCAGAGGAGACACGATGCCAGCCCAAATGTCCAAATCGCAGTTGATCGAAAAGATTGCGACCGCCACCGAGCTTTCCAAGCGCGACGTCAAGAGCGTCATGGAGACGCTGACCGACGTCGGTCACAAGGAGCTCAAGAAGAACGGCCTGTTCCTGGTGCCGGGCTTCGCCAAGTTCGTGGTCATCAAGAAGCCCGCGACCAAGGCGCGCAAGGGCACCAACCCGTTCACGGGTGAAGAGATGATGTTCAAGGCCAAGCCGGCCCGGAAGATCGTCCGCGCCCGCCCGGTCAAGGCTGCCAAGGACGCCGTGGCCTGATAAAGCAAAGGCCCCCTCGAAAAGAGGGGGCCTTTTGTGTTCGACGACCGCGAGGGCTGAAACGGAGGGGTTCAGCCTTTGCGGCGCTTGACCCGGACCGGGACCGGCTGAAGCCGCGGCTCGGGTCCCGCCAGCGCATCGCGAACCCCGTCGATGGCGCGATCAAGCAACTGGCGCAGCCGCTGCGTCTTGCGCGATTTCTTCGCTCTTTCCAGCAGTTTCTTCATCGCATTCACTCCGCCGCTTCGACCTTGGCCTCGGTCGGCTCGAGCGCTGCGGCGATGGCCTCGTCGACGCGCTCCAGCCAGATGAATTCGAGGTTGTCCCGCGCGCTCTTCGGGATGTCGTCGTAGTCCCGCTTGTTGCGCGCCGGCAGCATCACCCGCTTCAAGCCGGCGGCGGCCGCGGCCACCACCTTCTCCTTGATGCCGCCGACCGGCAGCACCAGGCCGCGCAGCGAGATCTCGCCGGTCATCGCGGTGTCGCTGCGCACGTGCGATTGGTGAGCAGTGACGTCAGCGCCGTGTACATCGCGACCCCCGCGCTCGGTCCGTCCTTCGGGGTTGCGCCCGCCGGGACGTGAACGTGGATGTCGCTTTTCTCGAACAGCTGCGGATCGATGCCGAGCTGGCTGGCTCTGCTCTTCACCAGCGTCATCGCCGCCTGCACGCTCTCGCGCATGACGTCGCCGAGCTGGCCGGTCAGGATCATCCCGCCGCGGCCCGGCACGCGCGAGGCCTCGATGAACAGGATGTCGCCGCCGACCGGCGTCCAGGCGAGGCCGGTGGCCACGCCCGGGATGCTGGTGCGCTGCGCGATCTCGCCTTCGAAGCGCGGCTGGCCGAGCACGGTGGCGATGTCCTTCACCGTCACCACGACCTTCGCAGCCGAGCCTTCGGCGACCTGCACCGCAGCATGGCGGAACACCTTGCCGATCTCGCGCTCGAGGTTACGCACGCCGGCCTCGCGGGTGTAGCCCTTGACGATCAGCTTCAGCGCGTCCGGCTCGATCTCGGCCTGCTCGGCCGTCAGGCCGTTGGCCTCGAGCTGCCGCCGCACCAGATAGCGCTTCGCGATCTCCAGCTTCTCGTCCTCGGTGTAACCGGCGAGGCTGATCAGCTCCATGCGGTCCAGCAGCGGACCCGGAATCTGGTCCAGCATGTTGGCGGTCGCGATGAAGACAACGCGCGACAGGTCGAAGGGCACGCCCAGGTAATTGTCCCGGAACGTCCCGTTCTGCTCGGGGTCGAGCACCTCCAGCATGGCGGCGGAAGGATCGCCCTGCACGCCACGGCCCATCTTGTCGATCTCGTCCAGCATCATGACGCAATTCCGGCTACCGGCCTTCTTGATGCCCTGGATGATGTTGCCGGGCAGCGCGCCGATATAGGTGCGCCGGTGACCGCGGATCTCGGCCTCGTCATGCACGCCGCCGAGGCTGACGCGCACGAAAGGGCGATCCATCGCGCGTGCGATGGACTGGCCGAGCGAGGTCTTGCCGACGCCGGGCGGGCCGACGAAGCACAGGATCGGCGCCTTGCCCTGCGGGGCGAGCTTGCGCACCGCCAGGTATTCGATGATCCGGCTCTTGATCTTCTCCAGGCCGAAATGATCGGCATCCAGGATGCGGCGCGCCTCCTTGATGTCGATCGGCTTCTCCGCGGGCAGCGCCCAGGGCAGCTCGATCAGCCAGTCGAGGTAGGTGCGGACCATGCCGGCTTCGCCGGCGGCCTCGGGCATGCGCTCGTAGCGGCGCAGCTCCTTTTTGGCGTGCGCCTCGGCCTCCGGCGGCATCTTGGCCTGGGCGATGGCAGCGTTCAGCTCGGCGACCTCGGCCGCCTTGCCGTCGCCTTCGCCGAGCTGGCGCTGGATGGTCGCCATCTGCTCGCGCAGGATCGCCTCGCGCTGCCGCTCGTCGAAGCTGGCGCGGGTCTTCTGGCCGATCTCGTTGGAGATGCGCAGCACCTCCAGCCGCTCCGCCAGGTGCTTCGACACCTTCTCGACCCGCAAGGAGAGGTCGATGGTCTCCAGCACTTCCTGCTTGTCCTGCGGCTTGATGTCCATGAACGACGTCGCCAGGTCCGCCAGCGCGCCGGGCGCGGTGGTGCTCTGGAACATCGCGACCAGCTCGGGCGGCGCCTGCGGCAGCAGCTCGATCGCCTCGATCGCCTGGCGCTGCAAATTCAGCGCGCGCGCCTCGATCTCGGGCGAGGTCGTGGTCGGCTCCGGAATCTGCTGGATCCGCGCGGCCGGGAACGGCGTCCCCGGCAGGAAGTCGAGGATGCGCGCGCGCTGCACGCCCTGGCAGACGATGTGGTGGGTGCCGTCGGGCGCGGTGATGTAGCGCACGATGTTGGCGATGGTCGCGACCCGATAGAGATCGTCCGGCCCCGGCTCTTCGGTCTCCGGGCTGCGTTGCAGGACGATGCCGACCGGCCGCTGCTCGCGCAGCGCCTGCTGCGCGGCGGCGACGGACTTCGGCCGCGCGATCGCGATCGGCGCGATGGCGCCGGGAAACAGCACCATCTCGCGCACGGGGATGATGATCAGTGCGTCGTCGGGGATCTTCACGTCGGACTCGGTGGAATTGGTCTGTGCGTTATTCATCTGTTCGGTGGCCATGATCGACCTCAGGATTTGGCGAGGCGCAGCGCGACGCAGCCGTCCATCACGAAGCGGCTGATGGCGTAGCGGCCAAGGGGCAATGCAATGCGGCGCTCAAAACGTCCCTGCGGCAGCTCGAGCCGGTGGATGCGGGCGTTGCGAAGCTCCGGCGGAAGGGTGCGCTGGCCGGAGATGACGAGCGCGCCGTCATGGATCACCGTCTCGACATTGTCGGGATTGACGCCGGGAAGCGCGACCAGGATCAAAAGCTCATGCTCGGTTTCGAGCACGTCGATCGGCGGCTCCCAGCAGGCTTCCTGGCGGCCGAACTGCTGCCGCAGCCGTTCGGCGCGGGTCAGCGAGTCCAGGGCTTCGGACAGCATCCAGTCGAGGGGATTTTTGGGTTGCATGGCAAAACTCGGGGAAGGCGCTGCGGTTGGAAAACGAGGATATGGGGACGGTTCCCCAAAATTCCAGCATCGCGCGTTTGGAGCATGCCTGTCCCCTCGAACCCGAGGAGGCCCTTGCAATCAGTCGCTGCGACGCCGCGGAGATGTTCCGCGGCGTCGTAGGCAACAGTTGGGCCGGGGCGCGCCGATCAGGCGGCGGCGCGGTATTCTTCTTCCGCTTCGAGGTTGATCACGGAGGTGGCGAGCTCGGTCAGGGCGTGATCGGTCGCCTCTTCCTCATCGAGCGTCGCCTGGAGCAGCCTGGCGGCGTCCGGCATGCCGAGCTCCTCGGCCCAGGTGCGCAGCGTGCCGTAGCGGGAGATCTCGTAGTGCTCGACGGCTTGCGCCGCGGCGAGCAGGCCGGCGTCGAGGGCAGGGGCGTTCTTGAAATCCTTCATGATCTCGGCGCCCTCGTCGGTGATGCCGTTGATCGCCTCGCAGGGCTTGCCGCGCGCGGGCTTGCCCAGCATCTTGAAGATCTGGTCAAGGCGTTTGACCTGGCCCTGCGTCTCGCGCAGATGCTTGTTGAAGGCGGCGGACAGCTGCTTGGAGTGAGCCGCCTTCGCCATCTTCGGCAGCGTCTTGATGATCTTGTTCTCGGCGTAATAGATGTCCTTCAGCGTCTCCAGAAACAGGTCGCTCAACATCTTCGGCGCCTGACGCGGGCGGCGCGCCGCGGACTTTTTCGCGTTCGCACGTTTCTTTGCTCGTTTGGCCATAAATCCTCCTCTTGAGGCGACACGGGAAGGCGAGGCCCTCCTCAATCCTCGCGCGACCAAGACTCTGCGAGGGCAAATGTTCCTCGCGAAGGCCGCGTCGAGCCGTTATGGATTGCGGCCCCACCTCGCGCGAGACCCAGCCGCATGCTCGACTTCGCCCTGTCCGCCTTCGTGACGCTGCTGCTGGTGGTCGATCCCGTCGGCCTTGCGCCGGCCTTCCTGGCCGCGACCGGGGGCATGCCCGACACGGTCAAGCGCACGATCGCGCTGCGCGCGCCGCTGATCGCAGCCTCGATCCTGGTGGTGATCGCGCTGGTCGGAAACTGGCTGTTGCGCCAGCTCGGGATCGGCATCCCCGCGTTCCAGATCGCCGGCGGGCTGCTGCTGTTCGGCGTCTCCTACCAGATGATCTTCGGCGACCGCCCGCATCGCGAGGCCCGCGAGGCCGACAAGGCGACCTCGGAGCACGCGTCCGATGTCGCGGTGTTTCCGCTGGCGATCCCCATGATGGCCGGTCCCGGCGCGATTGCGACCACATTGCTGTTGACGGGCGATGCCGGCTACGGGGCGCGGCTCGCGATCATCATCGCGGTCGTCCTCTCGGTGTGCCTGCTCTGCATGCTGTGCTTTCTGTCCGCGCGCCTGATCGCCCGCACCCTCGGGCGCACCGGAAATGCCGTGCTTTCGCGCGTGCTCGGCATGCTGCTCGCCGCCTATTCCGTGCAGTTCGTGATCAACGGCATCGCGGCCGTCCGGGCGAGCCTGCCGTAGGATTGCGACGATCCGTTAATCCGTTGATTTTACGGTCTATTTCGTGCCGCGCCGGACCGGCCGGCGAGACGACAGGCAGTCCGGTCGCTTTCGCTTGCGCTGCCATATTGCTTTGACGTACTTCCGGTCTGACAAACGCCCATCGCCAAGAAGTCGAGATGAAATCGGGATGTCGATGACCGTGGACGAGCTCGCCAAGAGACAGGCCATCATCGACGCCTGCCGCCGCATGAATGCGCTCGGCATCAACCAGGGCACATCAGGCAATATCAGCGTCCGGCATGTGAACGGGCTGCTGGTCACGCCGACCAGCGTGCCCTATGAGGCCATGACGCCGGACCAGATCGTGTTCATGGCGATGGACGGCTCGCACGCGCCCGATCAGAAGCCGTCCAGCGAGTGGCGCTTCCACCGCGACATCCTGAAGGCCCGGCCCGACGTCAACGCCGTGGTCCACGCCCATCCGACCTATTGCACCATCCTGGCGATCATGGGCATGGAGATCCCGCCGGTGCACTACATGATTGCGGCCGCAGGCGGCGACAGCATCCGCTGCGCGCCCTATGCCACGTTCGGAACGGAGGAACTGTCCGAACATGCGGTGCGGGCGCTGGAGGGGCGGCTTGCCTGCCTGCTCGACCATCACGGCATGATCGCGATCGGCAAGACGCTGGACAAGGCGATGTGGCTCGCTGTCGAGGTCGAGACCCTGGCGCGGCAATATCACGGCTGCCTCCAGATCGGGAAACCGCCGCTGCTCTCTAGCGCCGAGATCGAACGCGTGCGCCAGCGCATGTCCGGCTACGGCATGTCGGAAGGGTAGGGCGGGCAGAAGGTGTTCGTGCGGATCAGACATCTCGCCGATCGCAAGGGATCGAACCGCCTCATGGTTCGCCTGCGCGCGCTCTTGCGCAGCAACGAGTTCTACCTGATCCCGCTCGCACTGGTGATCGGCACGCTGGCCGGCGCCATCGTGACGCTGATGGCCGAGATCGCGCAGATTGCCCATATGGTCATCTACGGCATTCCCGTCGACGTCCGCCTGTCGGCCAACGCCAGGGTCAGCCCCTGGGCGGCGCTGATCGCGCCTGCGCTCGGCGGATTGGCGCTCGGCATCATGGAATGGTCGCGGCGGCGGATGAAGATCTCCAGCGCGGTCGACCCGATCGAGGCCAATGCGCTGCGCGGCGGCAATCTGTCGATGCGCGACAGCCTGGTGGTGTCGAGCCAGACGCTGATCTCCAACGGCTGCGGCGCCTCGGTCGGCCTCGAGGCCGGCTATACGCAGATCGGCTCCGGCATCGCCTCGCTGCTCGGCAAGTTCTTCAATCTGCGCCGCAACGATCTGCGCCTGATGGTCGGCTGCGGTGCGGCCGCCGCGATCGCCGCGGCGTTCGGCGCGCCGATCACCGGCGCCTTCTACGCCTGCGAGCTGATCGTCGGCGTCTATTCGGTCGGCAGCGCCGCCCCGATCCTGGCGGCCTCGCTCGCAGGTGCGCTGACCGCGCAATGGCTCGGCGGCGCGCCGTATTCGCTGGAGATACCGAAGGTCAGCGCCGTCGGCGTCGAGCAGTACCTGGCACTGATCGGTCTCGCCCTCATCACCAGCGGCGTCGGCATCGCCGTGATGCGCTCCTCGCCGATGTTCGAGCGCCTGTTCGCCTGGCTGCCGGTCTGGCTGCGTCCGGTGATGGGCGGCCTCGTCGTCGGCGGCTTTGCCATCGTCACGCCGCAGGTGCTGGCGGCCGGCCACGGCGCCATGGTGCTCGATCTCTTTCACGACATGACGATCGGCCTGATCGCGCTGATCATCGCCCTGAAGGTGACGGCCTGCCTGATCTCGCTCGCCTCGGGCTTCCGCGGCGGCCTGTTCTTCGCTTCGCTGTTCGTCGGCAGCCTGATCGGAAAGTTCTTCTCCGCGGTGCTGTTGCTGATCAGCCCGAACTTCGTGATCGATCCGCTGGTGGCGATGCTGACGGGCATGGCGACGCTCGGCGTCGCAATCGTCGGCGGTCCCCTGACGATGTCGTTCCTCGTGCTCGAGATGACCCGCAATGTCGACGTCACCGCCGTGGTGCTGGCCGGCTGCATCGTGACCTCGATCTGCGTCCGCTTCATGTTCGGCCACTCCTTCTCGACCTGGCGCCTGCATCTGCGCGGCGAGACCATCCGCAGCGCCAACGACGTCGGCTGGCTGCGCAACCTGACTGTCGAGCGGCTGATGCGCTCCGACGTCGGCAAGGTCCCGTCGACCACGACGATCGCCGCCGTACGCCGCGAATTCGTGCTGGGCTCGCGGCCGGGAGTCGTCATCGTCAACAATGCTGACGAATATATCGGCCTCGTCCTGCTGCCCGATCTGTTCTCCAGCGACCTCGACACCATCGCCGACGACATCCAGGTGATCGAGCTCGCCCGCCTGATCGACATCGTGCTGATCCCGGAAATGAACGTGAAGTCGGCGATGGCGGTGTTCGACGAAGCGGAAGCCGAGATGCTGGCGGTGGTCGATTCCACCGACAGCCGCAAGGTGGTCGGCTTCCTCACCGAGAATTTCGCCCGCCGCCGCTATGTCGAGGAGATCGACAAGGCCACGCGCGGCGTGCTCGGGGCGCTGTCGTAAAGCGGGATGAGATCGGAGTGAATCGTCATCGCGCTTCACGTTGGTGTTTGAGCGTGATCTTTCGGAAGGCCGCTAGGCGCGTTTCCGGATCATTGCGATGGAGACGCGACGACGCAGGCCACGATCCGGCGGACCAGTGGCAGCACCATCAGCAGCGTTGGAAAGGCGACAAGCCATGACAGCGCCCAGGCGCCCGGCCAGGTCGCGAGGAAGGCCGGCGTTGCGCCGAGGCTTCGTAGCGTCGAAATGACCGACACCACCGCTGTCATGAGGATGGACAGTACAAAGGGCATCACGATCGGCGCATAGCGCGCCGGCAGTTTGCGAACCGCAATCATCTGGTTTCTCTTACGGAAAAGGACGCGTCAGTCACGTTGAACCCTGCAAATGGCATCGATCCCGACGGCGTCGGTTGATGCGTTGGTTCACGTGAAACGCTTACGGCGACCGAAAAACGGCGCGGCTGTTCATTATCCGCTCAGGTTGCGTGGCGCAAGCTGGATCAGGTGGTTCGGTTTATAATCGTTCAAGGCGTGGCAGATTGCCGCGATCACGAAACCATTTCAGTGCTTTGCGCGTTACCGACGGTTTGCATCGATGTGTTTGAGTGAAAGCAGAGGAAGGTCAAAATGAGCAGACTCATGATTTCCGCAGCCGGCCGCAACACCGTCCTGGCCGCGTGCGCAGGCCTGGCGCTGCTCGCAACCTCGGTATCGCCCTCGGCTGCGGCATCCCTGGGGCCGGCACAGGCGGCGTCCGCGAAGGCAGGTCAGGCCTCCTCCGACGTCACTGATTTCAGCGCAGCACGCCGCCACCGCTACTATCGACGCGGGCCGAACGCGGCGGGCCTCGCCTTCATGGGCGCCGCGGCGGGCATCATCGGCGGGGTGATCGCCGAGCAGCGACGCCGCGACTATTATGAGGACCACTATTACTATGGGCGGCGTCCTTACTATGGCGGTCCGGGCTATTACGGCGGCAGTCCCTATTATTACGACCCGGGCTACTGATATCAGCCGTATTAGTCGGCTGTTTTCGCCATAGCTGTTTCGTCGCAGCCCGGGTGAGCGCAGCGATACCCGGGACCGCTGTAGCGCGTGGCAAGACCCCGGATGTCGCTTCGCTCATCCGGGCTACGAGATCTTGCCCGACGGGCAAAACACCTGCGAAGCTGTCAATCCACTTGCGCAAAAATATTCCACTTTACCGAAATTCGGAAATGCCGTATGTGTCGCCCATCCCGGCTCATCCTTGAGGGGCGATCTTGTGTCGTCACGTTTCGCGAGCCGGGCTTGCGGTGGACGCGGCAGCGTCGGGCGCGAGAGGTCAAGGGCAGGGCGGATTGCTCTCCGTGAGCCCAGGACTTCGCGCTGGATGAGCGGCGCTGTCAGGTTCGTCTCGCCTATAAGTTTCCGGCTCCGTCGACAGGGCCGGGAAAACTGCGGCGAGCAAGCGAGCCGTGCGTACGGCAGAACCGTGTGGTCCTGGCCGTCGTTGCTACGGTCAAGCTCTTGCGAATGCGGCAGTTGCGTCAACCGGCGCGGTGCCGGCGACTTTCGCGAGAGCGAGGGAGGCCAGAACGAACTCGGCTCCCGGGAGAGCACGGCATAAGCCGTCCAACCACTGCGCAGGGAAGGCCGAGTGATTGGCTACACCTGTATGCTGCTGTGCGGTTCTTTTGCGCTACCTTTCGCGCAGCGGACCGCGGGTGCTAGGTCAGCACCCGGCCTTCCCTGCGCCCTCTTGGCTAATGAGGGTGGAGCGACGAAGCAAAGCTCGGGCGAATTAAGCCGCGAGGACGGGAAGGCGTGTCTGCGAGTCGGGACTCGAGTTAGAGGATGACGCCGATGCGTCTCGCTCCGTCATTGCGAGCGCAGCGAAGCAATCCAGAGTCTTTCCGCGGAGGCGGTCTGGATTGCTTCGTCGCATCAGCGCAAAATTGCTTCGCAATTTTGTCGCGAGCTCCTCGCAATGACGGCATTGAAGCATTTGCGCTCTATCGCGCTAGGCTTCCAGCATCACCGTCCCGCCGGCGCCGACATGGCGCCGTTGGCGTAGCGCGACCAGTCGGGCGCGGTCGGCTGCGACGGCCAGAGTGCGGCGTTGGAGTCGCGTACCGATTGAGTGATGGGAGCCGGTTGCGCCTTGCGGGCGTGGTGGCGGTCGCTGGCTGCGGCGGTCTGGATGGTGGCGGCGGCAATCAGCGTTGCGCCGAGAATGGCGAAAGTCTTTTGCATCGTTGTTTCTCCCGTGACGACGCTCCGGCTGTGAGACATGATTTCGTCGTCGCGGCTGACATGGCGATGGGCCCTGCCAAATATCAGCAGCGCCGGCCTCACGATCGGAAGCGCAGCCATCACGTTGCGGCGAGCAAATTTTTTGGTCCCGGCTAAATATTCGGCAATCGGCCGGTTGGGCCCGATGGACTTGCCCCCGGCAATCCGGTTGAATGGGGCGAATTGGTTTTCAGGCGACAACGATGTCGAAATATCTGCTGGTCCTTCTTCTGATCTCCTCGCCGGCCGCGGCGCAGGTCAAGCTCACTCCGAAGAGTGCGGCGGCGCATCCGGACCCCTGCGCGCCGATCGGGCGGACCGCGGACGGCAAGCTGGTCTACTCGATGAAATGCGAGAACCTTCCCGCACCGCCTCCACCCCCGCCGCAGGCGGAACTCAAGGAGGCGCCGCCGCCTGCCGCCGAGCCCGAGCCGGAGACGCGGCGGAGCGGCATTTTCGGCTGGTCCTACGACCGCAGGTGAGGGGCCGCGCCCCTTGCGCGAAGCCCGATGGAATGCTCTTTGCTTGAAAGTTCCCCGTGGGGCCTTTAGCCCCCGATCCAGAGAGATGAGATGAGCAAACTCGTTATCCGTGCCGGCGACTATACCTTCGATGCTCGCTTCGAGGAGCAACTGGCGCCCAAGACCGTTGCCGCGTTCCGCAAGGCTATGCCGTTCGAAAGCCACATCATCCACGTGCGCTGGAGCGGCGAGGCGGTGTGGATGCCGCTCGGCGACCTCGATTTCGGCGTCGGCTACGAGAACCACACCAGCTATCCCGCACCGGGCCAGATCATCCTCTATCCCGGCGGCATCAGCGAGACCGAGATCCTGATGGCCTATGGCGGCGTGAGCTTCGCGAGCAAGATGGGCCAGCTCGCCGGCAATCACTTCATCACGGTGACCTCGGGGCTGGAGAATCTGGCGACGCTGGGCAAGAGCGTGCTGTGGAAGGGCGCGCTGCCGATCCGCTTCGAGGAAGTCTGAGTGACTGATACCCGCTACCCGCGCGATCTCCGCGGCTACGGCCGCAACCCGCCGCATCCGCAATGGCCGGGCAACGCGCGGGTCGCGGTGCAGTTCGTCGTCAATTTCGAGGAAGGCGGCGAGAACAACATCCTGCACGGCGATCGCGCCTCGGAAGCCTTCCTGTCCGACGTGCTCGGCGCGCAGCCCTGGCCGGGCCAGCGCCACGCCAATATCGAATCGATGTTCGAATATGGCTCGCGCGCCGGCTTCTGGCGGCTGTGGCGGATGTTCAGTGAGCGCAAATGGCCGACCACCGTGTTCGGCGTCGCCACCGCGCTGAAGCGCAATCCGGAAATCGTCGCCGCGATGAAGGAGTCCGGCTGGGACATCGCCAGCCACAGCCTGAAATGGATCGAGCACAAGGACATGACCGAGGCGCAGGAGCGCGCCGAGATCGTCGAGTCGATCCGCGTCCACCTTGAGGCGACCGGGTCGCGGCCGCTCGGCTGGTACACCGGGCGCTCCTCGATCAACACGAACCGCCTCCTGATGGAGGAGGGCGGCTTCCTCTATCTCTGCGACTCCTATGCCGACGATCTGCCCTATTGGGTCAAGGGCGCCGGGGGCAAGCAGCTCATCATTCCCTATACGCTGGACGCCAACGACATGCGGTTCATCAACCCGCAGGGCTTTGCCGAGGGTGAGCAGTTCTACACCTATCTGAAGGACGCCTTCGACGTGCTCTACGCCGAAGGCGAGACCGCGCCGAAGATGATGTCGGTGGGGCTGCATTGCCGCCTCGCCGGCCGGCCGGGCCGGGCCGCGGGGTTGATCCGCTTCCTGGATTACATCGGCAAGCACGAGCGCGTCTGGGTGCCGACGCGGCTCCAGATCGCGCAGCACTGGCACGACAAGCACGCGCATCTTGCTGCCGACGCCTTCGAGATCGGGTGAAGGTGTGATGTCGCAAATCTCGCTCGCCGATCTCAACGCCGCCGACAAAGCCGACTTCGTCGCGGCCCTCGCCAATGTCGTCGAATATTCGCCGTGGATTGCGGAGAAGCTCGCCGGGCAGCGGCCGTTCACCGGCATCAACCAGTTGCACGCCGCGCTGATGGCCGCGATCCAGAGCGCCGAGCCCGACGTGCAGCTGGCGCTGATCCGGGCGCATCCCGATCTCGCCAACAAGACCCAGCGCGCCGCGGGCCTGACGGCGGAATCGACTGACGAGCAGAACAGCGCTGGGCTTGACCGGCTGTCGGACGCCGAATATGCCGCGTTCGAACGCGTCAACAATGCGTACCGTGAAAAGTTCGGCTTCCCCTACATCGTCTGCGTGCGCCGTCACACGAAGGATTCCGTGCTGCGCGACTTCGAAACGCGGCTGCTCAATATTGCCAAGACCGAGACGCGACGTGCGATCGAGGAGATCGGCCGCATCTCGGCGCTGCGGCTCGACCAGCTCGTCGTCGCCGACGACAAGCTCAAGGTGCATGGCCGGCTCTCGACGCATGTGCTGGACAATCACGCCGGCAAGCCCGCGCCAGGTATCCCGGTGGAGCTGATCGAGCTTGCGAGTCTCGGCGAGAGCCGCGTCATCGCGCGCACCGTCACCAATGCGGATGGGCGTACCGATCAGCCGTTGATCGGCGGCCGTCCGCTTCCGATCGGCCGCTACGAGCTTCGCTTCCGCGTCGCCAAATATTACGCCGAGCGCAACGTGCCGCTATCGGAGCCGCCGTTCCTCGACGAGATCCCATTGCGCTTTGCGATCAGCGAGCCGGAAAATCACTACCACGTGCCGCTGCTGGTCACGCCCTGGAGCTACGCGACCTATCGCGGCAGCTAGCTAGACATGTTGTGCGGATGACGCGACTGCCGCTGCATCCGCCTCGGCCGCAGCGCCGCCGCCCAAGCCGTTGAAGAAGGCGTTGAGCAGTACCGAGACCACCGCACAAAGCAAAATGCCGGACTCCAGCAGCGGCTGTAGATCATGCGGCAGGTTCCGGAAGAACCCGGGCGCGGCGAGCGGGATCAGGCCGAAGCCGATCGAGATCGCGACGATGAGGAGATTGTAGCGGTTGGTGCGGAAATCGACCGAGGTGAGGATGCGCGCGCCTGTTGCCGCGACCATGCCGAACATCACGAGGCCCGCGCCGCCGAGCACGACCAGCGGCACCGCCTCGACCAGCGCCGCGAGCTTCGGCAACAGGCCGAGGCCGAGCATGATGCAGCCGCCCGTCACCGTCACCCAGCGCGAGCGCACGCCGGTGACGGAGACGAGGCCGACATTCTGCGAGAACGAGGTGTAGGGAAAGGTGTTGAAGATGCCGCCGAGCAGCGTGCCGACGCCGTCGGCGCGCAGGCCTCGGCTCAGGGCTTCGCGGTCGACCGTCTTGCCGGTGATGTCGCCGAGCGCGAGGAACATGCCGAGCGACTCGATCATCACCACGATCATGACGACACACATGGTGACAACGGGCACGAGGTGGAATTGCGGCATGCCGAAGCGGAACGGGATCACCAGCGCGCCCCAGGAGGCAGCACTGACCTTGTCGAAATGCATCACGCCCAGAATGGTCGCGAGCACGGCGCCGGCGACGATGCCGAGCAGCACGGAGACGTTGGCGAGGAAGCCGGTGCCCCATTTGATCAGGCCGAGGATGAAGAGCAGCACGAACAGCGAAATGCCGAGCCCCTGCAATTGCCCATAGGCCGGATTGGGAAAGCTGCCTGCAACGCCGTCGACGACCTTCGTCAAGGTCGGCAGGCCGCCGCCGGCCCAGTTGATCCCGACCCGCATCAAGGAGATGCCGATGACGAGAATGATGCTGCCGGTGACGACCGGCGGAAACAGCGGCAGCAGCCGGCTGACGAAGGGCGCGGCGACGATGCCGAACAGGCCGGCGGCGATGACGGAGCCGTAGATGCCGAGCAGGCCGATGTCGGGCGCGGCGGCCATCGAGAGCATCGGTCCGACCGAGGCAAACGTTACGCCCATCATCACGGGCAGGCGGATGCCGACGCCGGGGAAGCCGAGGCATTGCACCAGCGTCGCAAGCCCGCAGGCGAACAGGTCGGCGCTGATCAGGAAGGCGACGTCCTCCGGCGGCAGCTTCAGCGCGCGTCCGATGATCAGCGGCACCGCGACCGCGCCGGCATACATCACCAGCACATGCTGGAGCCCGAGCGCGAGCAGGCGCGGGACCGGCAGGACTTCGTCGACGGGATGGACCTCGCTGCTCACGAATGAATCCCCCAAAATAGGCCTAACCAAATTTATCGTGCAGCGCCGGAAACAGCCGGTCTGGCTTGAACGGCGGCGCCGTGAAGCGGATGCCGGTGGCGTCTGCAATCGCGTTGCCGAGCGCCGCGGCGACCGGATTGTACGGACTCTCGCTCATCGACTTCGCGCCCAAGGGGCCGATGGTGTCGGAGGTCTCGGCGAAGAAGACTTCGGTGCGCGGCACGTCCGCGAAGGAGGGCAGGTGGTAGTCGCGGAATTTGGCGTTGGTGACGCGGCCGTCCGCGTCGATCACCATCTCCTCGTAGAGCGCAGCACCAAGCGCCTGCGCGACGCCGCCCTCGACCTGGCCGCGGCACTGCATGGGATTGGCGACGACGCCGGCGTCGGCGGCGTGCACGCTTCTGAGAATCTTGAGCTCGCCGGTGCCCTTGTTCACCGCCACGCGAAAGCCCTGCACGTTGAAGCCGACCGAGCGCGGCGTGCCGCCGGAATTGCCTTGTGCTGCGAGCGGCTGGCCGCGTTCGCGCGCAAGCTTCGCAAGCTCCACAAAGGACATGCGCCTGACGCCGCTCACGACGAACTCGTCCTCGAGCGCGCAGCTTCCGACATCGCAAAGCCAGGCGCCGGCCGCGGCCCCCCTCAAGTCCGTGGCAAGCTGCACGGCGGCTGCATGCGTCGCCTTGCCGGCGACGAAGGTGCCCGCGCTGCCATAGGCGCCGGTGTCGTGGCCGCCATGGGCGGTGTCGGACTGGCGCAGGCGAATCCTGTCGACGGTGGTCGCCAGCGTCGTCGCCGCGATCTGGCGGTGGACCGTGCTGGTGCCGTTGCCGAACTCGGCGGTGCCGACGGTGAGATCGAAGCCGCCGTCGTCGTTGAGCGCGATCATGGCGTCCGCGATGTGGCCGGCGGGCGGCACGGTGTCGATCATGGTCAGCGCGATGCCATCGCCGATCAGCCATTCCGGCGACGGCTCCGGCCGCGGGCCATCCGCCTGCATCGCGCGCTCGACGAGATCGAGGCATTGGTCGAGCCCGTAGGAGCCATAGAGCACGTCGTGAAATTCGGATGGCGGCGGCGACAGCATGGGGTCGCCTGGCTTGACGATGTTGCGCCGGCGCATGTCGTAGGGGCTGATGCCGAGCTGCCCGGCCAGCTCGTCGATCGCGGCCTCGATCGCGATCAGCGTCTGCGGCAGGCCATAGCCGCGAAACGCGCCGGATGGCACCGTGTTGGTGTAGACGGCGTAGCCGTCGACCCGCTTGTTCGGACAATTGTAGACGGCGATGGACTCGGACAGCGAGTGGAACATCACCGGGCCGGCGTGATTGCCGTAGGCGCCGGTGTTGGAGAGCACGTTGAGCTGGAGTGCGGTGAGCTTGCCGTCGGCATCGGCACCGGCCTTGATGTGGACCCGCATCGGATGCCGCGTCGACGTCGCGATGAATTGCTCCTCGCGGGTGAGCTCCAGCTTCACGGGGCGTCCGGTCTTCAGCGCGGCGAGCGCAAGGATATCCTCGACGAACATCTCCTGCTTGCCGCCAAAGCCACCGCCGACGCGCTCGCAGAACACGCGGACCCTGTCCATGGGCAGCTGGAAAATGTCGGACAGGGCGCGCCGGGTCAGGAACGGCACCTGCGTCGAGGTGCGGACGTTGAGCACGCCGGAGGCGTCGAGCCAGGCGAGGCCGCCATGGGTCTCCAGCGCGGCGTGCTGCACGCGATGGCTGTGGAAGGTGGCCTCATAGGTGACGGCGGATGTGGCGAGTGCTGCTGCGACATCGCCGAACTCGCCATGGGTCTCAGCCGCGAGGTTGCGCTGGGGATCGGCGATGCGGTTTGCGGTGGTGCGGTCGGGATGAATGACAGGTGCACCCGGCGCCATCGCCTGCTCTGGATCGATCAGCGCAGGCAGGAGTTCGTAATCGACCTTCAGCCTCCGGCAGGCCTCCTCGGCGGCGCCTTCGCTGTCGGCGACGACCGCCGCGACCTTCTGGCCGATGAAGCGCACGACGTCGTCGAGGATGCGGGTGTCCTCGGGGTCCATCCAGTCCTTCTCGTGCCGCGCGGTCGAGATCAGCACCGATGGCGCGTCCTCATGCGTCAGCACCGCATGCACGCCGGGAACGCTGAGCGCCGCAGACTTGTCGATCGCGGTGATTCTGGCGTGCGCGTGAGGGGAGCGGAGCAGCTTGATGTGCAGCAGGCCGTCAATCTGCGTGTCGAACGTGTAGCGTGCCTTGCCGCGCACGACATCGGGACCTGCTGGCGCCGGAAGGCTGCGGCCGAAGGCGGCGCCGGCCTCGATGCTCTCCTCGACGTTGATCTTGCCGAGCAGCGCGTCCTCGATCGCGCGATAGCCGGTGCAGCGGCAGATATTGCCTTTCAGCGCGGCGCCGAGATCGGTGCGCTGCGCCTGGTTCAGCGAGGCGCAGGTCAGGATCATGCCGGCGGTGCAGAAGCCGCATTGAAAGCCCTGCGCATCGAGGAAGGCGTGCTGCATCGGATGCGCGCCGTGCTCGCCGCCGAGGCCCTCGATCGTGGTCACAGTGCGCCCCTCGGCGCGGAACGCCGGGATCAGGCAGCTGTGCACCGGCTCGCCGTCGAGCAGCACGGTGCAGGCGCCGCAATCGCCGGCATCGCAGCCCTTCTTGACGCCGAAATGACCGAGCTCGCGCAGGAACGTGCGGAGGCACTGGCCGGCACGCGGCTCCTGCGGAAACGTCTTGCCGTTGATCTCGAAGCTCATGACGGCGTTGCCCCCAGGAGTTCGCCGCGAATCTCTTCGGCGAGCCGCAGCGTCATGTGCTTGCGCCAGAGCGGCTTGCCGTGGATGTCGGTGTGGTAGAGGTCATCGGTGATCTGCTGCACGATCGCGTCGCGAACCGCGCTCGCGTCCGGGGCTTTGTGAAAGGTGAGGCGGATCGGCCGCACCGTCGATGCGGTGACTGTCAGCGCCAGCGTGCCGTCGCTATCGAGGCTGCCGATCAGGAGTGCCGCTGAGCGGCCGACCGGGGCGAGCGAGATCTGGCGAAACGCCGTACGGCGCTTCAGCGCGGCAATCGGGATATCGATCTGCCGCAGCAGGTCTCCCGGCGTCAGGCGGTTGCGCTGGTTGCCGGTGACGAAGTCGATGACGGGAATCTTCTGTTCGCCGCCGCCAGCCTTCCAGATCGTGCAGACGCCGTCGAGCGCTGATGTGAGCGAGATCATCGGTCCCGCCGGCAGCGACATGCAGAGATTGCCGCCGACGGTCGCGGTCTTCCAGATCTTGAACGAAGCGAGGAACGCGCGGCAGCACTGGCTGATCAGCGGCGCTGCGAGCCAGTCGGCCGGGCAGGCGAGTCCGTCGATCTGCGCGACGGTGCAAGTGGCGGCGATGCCGAGATGGCTCTCGGTGATCGTCAGCGCCGGCCATTTCAGATCGGTGAGATCGATCAGGCGCGTCAGCTGCGCTTGCGGCTCCGAGAACAGCCAGGTGCCGCCTGCGAGCCAAGCATCGCCTGGCGTCCAAACGGGCAGCTGCGCGCGCGTTTGCGGATGGGCTACGGCTGTGATGGTATTCAAGTCCATGGCTGCGCCAGCGCTTGCATCGAGTGATTTGTACCGAGAGAAAGTCTTGCAAGACCAGAGCCAAGTCGCAACAAGAAGTCGCAGCGGGAACGCGATTGGGCTGGCCTCCGCCTTGCAGGTCTGCCGTCAGCGGATGTGGGGAGAAACAGGATCATGAGCGACGCAAAGCCGATCTGGATCAGGGATCCGCTGGCCATTCTCGCCGACGGTGCCGAACGCGGAATCGTTATCAGAGACGGCCGGATTGTCGAGCTGGTGCCGGCCGGCGGCACGCCTGCGACCGCAGATGTCGCGGTGTTCGACGCAGGCGAGCACGTCGTGCTGCCCGGCCTGATCAACACCCATCATCACTTTTACCAGACGCTGACCCGCGCGCTGCCTGCTGCGATGGACCGCGAGCTGTTTCCCTGGCTCCAGGCGCTCTATCCGGTCTGGGCCAAGCTGACGCCGGAGCGGCTGCGGCTTGGCGTCACCGTGGCGATGTCCGAGCTGCTGCTGTCGGGCTGCACCACGACGACGGATCATCACTACGTCTTCCCGGCGGGGCTGGAAGAGTCCGTCGATATCGAGGTCGAAGTCGCACAGCGCCTTGGCGTGCGCGTGCTGCTGACGCGAGGTTCGATGAACCTGTCGCAGCGCGACGGCGGCCTGCCGCCCGACAGCGTCGTGCAGGACGAGGATACGATCCTCGCCGACAGTGCGCGCGTGGTGACGAAATATCACCAGCGCGGCGCGGATGCGATGGTGCAGATCGCGCTGGCGCCGTGCTCGCCCTTCTCGGTGACGACGTCGCTGATGCGCGCGACCGCCGATCTCGCCGACAAGCTCGACGTGCGCCTGCACACCCATCTCGCCGAGACCGAGGACGAGAACAAGTTCTGCCAACAGATGTATGGCTGCCGTCCGCTCGACTATCTCGAGCAATGTGGTTGGCTCAATGCGCGGACCTGGCTCGCCCACGGCATATTTTTCAACGCCGACGAGATGAAGCGGCTCGGCAAGGCGAAGACGACCATCAGCCATTGTGCCTGCAGCAACCAGCTGCTGGCGTCTGGCTGCTGTCCGGTCTGCGAGATGGAGGAGGCCGGCGTCGGCATCGGCATCGGCGTCGACGGTTCGGCGTCGAATGACGGGTCGAACCTGATGCAGGAGGTGCGGGCGGCATTCCTGCTGCAACGGGCGCGCTACGGGGTGACGAAGGTCAGCCACAAGGACGCGCTGCGCTGGGCGACCAAGGGCTCGGCGGCCTGTGTCGGCCGGCCGGAACTCGGTGAGATCGCTGTCGGCAAGGCGGCCGACCTCGCGCTGTTCAGGCTCGACGAGCTGCGCTTCTCCGGCCACGGCGATCCGCTCGCGGCGGTCATTCTGTGCGGGGCGCACCGGGCCGATCGGGTGATGGTGGCGGGAAAATGGGCCGTGATCGACGGCGCGATCCCGGGACTGGATGTCGCCGACCTCATCCGGCGCCACAGTTCCGCGGCGTGGGCGATGCAGGCGGGATGAGCCAGCAGGAATAGAAGGAGGGGGCGACCACAAGTGCCGGGTGCTTCTGGCCACCCCCTCCGAACCTGTTCCGGGAGGAGCAGGTGATTTAGGCAATGCAAGAAGCGTGCTACTTGCCCGGCAGCTTGTCGTCGATGCCCTTGACGTAGAAATTCATCCCGAGAATCTGGCCGTCGGCGAGATTGGCGCCGCCCTTGCACTCGACCTCCTTGCCGTCCTGCCCAATGACCGGGCACTTGAATGGGTGCAGCTTGCCTGCGGTGATCGCGGCCTGGGCATCCTCGGCCAGCTTCTTCACGTCGTCGGGCATGTTGGTGTAGGGCGCCATCGCGAACATGTGGCTGTCGAGGCCGCCCCAGGTGTCCTCGGACTTCCAGGTGCCGGCGAGCTCGGCCTTGACGCGCTCGATATAGTAGGGGCCCCAGGTGTCGAGGATCGAGGTCAGCTGGGTCTTCGGCCCGAACTTGATCATCTCGGAATCCTGGCCGAAGGCGAGCTTGCCGCGTTCGCTGGCAATCTGCATCGCGGCGGGCGAATCCGTGTGCTGCATGATCACGTCGGCGCCCTGGTCGATCAGCGCCTTGGCGGCGTCGGCCTCCTTGCCCGGATCGAACCAGGTGTTGGCCCAGATGATCTTGACCTTGATGTTCGGATTGATGGTCTGCGCCGCCAGGATCGTCGCGTTGATGCCGGAGACGACCTCCGGGATCGGGAACGAGCCGATATAGCCGAGCACGCCGGACTTCGACATCTTGGCCGCGATCAGGCCCTGGATGTAACGGCCCTGGTACCATTTGGCCGAATAGGTCGACATGTTCTTGTCGCGCTTGTAGCCGGTCGAGTGCTCGAAATGCACGTTCGGATATTTCTTGGCGACCTTGAGCGTCGGATCCATGTAGCCGAACGAGGTCGTGAAGATCAGCTTGTTGCCGGCGCGGACGAGCTGCTCGATGGCGCGCTCGGCGTCGGGGCCTTCGGGGACGTTCTCGAGATAGGTGGTCTCGATCTTGTCGCCCAATTCCTTGACCAGCGCCTGCCGGCCGAGGTCGTGCTGGTAGGTCCAGCCGAGATCTCCGATCGGACCCAAATAGATGAAGCCGACTTTCAGCTTGTCGGCGGCGGAGGCTGCACTGACGCTTCCGGCGAGCAAAAGCCCGGCAGCGAGTGCAAGAACTGATTTCCTCATCATCAATCTCCAAACATCAGGGGAAAGCCACGATCCGCAACGTGCGCGCCCCATCGCGCACGCTGCGGAAATGAAATTCAGCGGTCAGGCACGAACACGGTGCCGAGCGCGGCCGGTGCGGTCGAGCCGCCGGTGCGCGCGCGGGAGAGCAGGACCAGCACGATGACGGTCGCGAGATAAGGCAGCGCCGACATGAATTGCGAGGGAATGCCGACGCCCCAGCCCTGCGCGTGCAGTTGCAGGATGGTCACCGCGCCGAACAGATAGGCGCCGACGACGAGCCGGCCCGGCCGCCACGACGAGAACACCACCAGCGCCAGCGCGATCCAGCCGCGGCCGGCCGTCATGCCGGGAATGAAGAACGGCGTGTAGGCGAGCGGCAGATAGGCGCCGGCAAGCCCGGCGCAGGCGCCGCCGAACATCACGGCGAAGGTGCGGATACGCAGCACGGGATAGCCGAGCGCATGCGCGGAGACGTGGTTGTCGCCGCAGGCGCGCAGGATCAATCCCGCGCGCGTGCGATACAGGAACCACCAGACGCCGATAATGAGTGCGATGGAGAAATAGACGAACGCGTCCTCGCCGAACAGCACGCGGCCGACCAGCGGAATGTCGGTGAGGCCTGGAATATACAGGTGCACGGCCGGCGTGATGCGCTCGCCGACGAAGCCGGCACCGATCAGCCCGGAGAGCCCGATGCCGAGAATGGTCAGCGCCAGACCCGTCGCGACCTGATTGACGGCGAGCCCGAGCGCCATCAACGCGAACACCAGCGACATCAGCGTGCCCGCGACGATGCCGAACAGCGCGCCGACCAGAATCGAGCCGGTCAGCCAGGCGCCGGCAAAGCCGCAGGCCGCGCCGACGATCATCATTCCCTCGACGCCGAGATTGAGCACGCCGGAGCGCTCGGTCACGAGCTCGCCGGTCGCGGCGATCAGCAGCGGCGTCGAGGCCGCGAGCACCGCAAGGATGATGGCTTCAATGAGTTCCACTGGCCACCTGTCGGTTCGGGAACACCAGCTTGAAGCGATAGAGGATGAGGGAATCGCAGGCGAGCACGTAGAACAACAGAATGCCCTGAAACACCTTGGTGACATCCAACGGGATCTTCATCGCGATCTGCGCCTGCTCGCCGCCGATAAAGGTCAGTGCGAGAAAAAGGCCTGCAATTAATATTCCAAGCGGGTTCAGCCGGCCGAGGAAGGCGACGATGATCGCGGTAAATCCGTAGCCGGGCGAGATGCCGGGCTGGAGATGCCCGACAGGACCTGCGACCTCGATGATTCCGGCAAGGCCCGCGAGTGCACCGGAGACGGCGAAGGTCAGGATGATCAACTGGTTGGCGTTGAAGCCGCCGAACCGCGCCGCACGGGGCGCTGCGCCGACCACACGGATCTCAAAACCCTTGATGGTCCGTCCGAGCAGGATTGCCGCTGCTGCGACGACGAGCAGAGCGATGATCGAGCCGAGATGCAGCCGGCCCCCTTCGATCAGCAGCGGCACCGTCGCCACCGGATCGAATTCGGCCGTGGTCGGGAAGTTGAAGCCGTGCGGATCGCGCCAGGGACCGCGCACGAGATAGTCGAGAAAGAGATCGGCGACGTAGACCAGCATCAGGCTGGTCAGGATTTCGCTGGCGCCGAACTTCACCTTGCAGATCGCCGGGATTAGCGCATAGAGCGCGCCTGCGGCGGCGGCGAGCACGAGCATGGCCGGCAATACCCAGGCCCCGGCGTCAGTGCCTTGCGTCTCCACCGCGATCCAGCTTCCGGCGACCGCGCCGATCAGGAATTGCCCCTCGGCGCCGATGTTCCAGGCATTGGCGAGATAACAGAGCGACAGGCCGATCGCGATCATCACCAGCGGCGTCGCCTTCACCGCGATCTCCTGGAGCGAATAGCTGTCGGTGAGCGGCGCGATGAAGTAGGCGTGCAGTGCGAGCAGCGGATTCTTGCCGAGGATCGCAAACAGGATGGTCATGGTGACGATCGTGAGGCCGATCGCGATCAGTGGCGAGACCAGCGCGATCGTGTTGGAGCGCTCGGCGCGCTTCTCAAGCACCAACTGCATGCGCGGCCTCCTTCGGCTCCAGGCTGCTGCCGCCCATCAACAGGCCGAGCTTTTCGCGTGTTGCGTCGTGCGTGGCGAGCGGCTCCGACAAATGGCCGTGGAACATCACGGCGATGCGGTCGGCGATCTCCGCGAGCTCATCGAGATCCTGGCTGGTCACCAGCACGGCGGCGCCGGCGGTTGCCAGATCGAGCAGCGCCTGGCGGATGACGGCGGCGGCGCCCGCATCGACGCCCCAGGTCGGCTGGCTCACCACCAGCACCGCCGGGTTGCGCAGGATTTCGCGGCCCACGATGAATTTTTGCAGATTGCCGCCGGAGAGGGATGCTGCTTCCGGATCGCGCTTGGCCTTGCGTACGTCGAAGGTTTCAGTCGCGCGGTCGACGGTCTTCAGCGTCGCCGCGGTGTCGATGAAACCGTGATTGACCATACCGCTGGCGGCGTGCCCGGTCAGCAGCGCGTTCTCCGACAGCTTCATGCGCGGTGCGGTGCCGTGGCCAAGTCGCTCCTCGGGCACGAAGGCGGCGCCCAGCTTGCGCCGCTGCGTGATCGACAGATGCCCGGCGGCGATGCCCTCGATCACCACCGTGCCGGGGTCCTTGGACAGCCGCTCGCCGGAGAGGGCGGCGAACAGCTCGTCCTGGCCATTGCCGGCGACACCGGCGATACCAAGGATCTCACCGCCCTTCAGCTCGAACGAGATATGCTCAAGCCTGACACCATGGGCCTCGGCCGGTGCGAGCGAGAGATCGTTGACGACGAGCCGCGGCACGGTAGTCTTCCGGCCGGCCGCCGCCTTCACCTCCTTGATCTCGCCGCCGACCATCATGCGCGCGAGCGAGGCGGCGGTCTCGAGCCGGGGATTGCAGGTGTCGACCTTCTTGCCACCGCGCAGGATCGTTGCGGTGTCGCAGAGCCGCTTCACCTCCTCGAGCTTGTGGCTGATGTAGAGGATGGCGCGGCCTTCGGCCTTCAGCCGCTCCAACACGATGAAGAGCTGGTCGGCTTCCTGCGGTGTAAGCACCGCGGTTGGCTCGTCCAGGATCAGGAATTTCGGGTTCTGCATCAGCGCGCGGACGATCTCGATGCGCTGGCGCTCGCCGACCGACAATTGCCAGACCTCGCGCTTGGGATCGAGCGGCAGACCGTAGGTCTTCGACATCTGCTCCAGCCGCGCCGACATGTCCTTGAAGGATTCCTTGCCGTCGAGGCCGAGCGCGACGTTCTCGGCGACGGTGAGATTGTCGAACAGCGAGAAATGCTGGAACACCATGCCGATGCCGCGGCTGCGCGCTTCCGACGGGCCGGACAGCGCGATCCGCTCGCCCTGCCAGCGGATCTCGCCGGCGCTGGGCTGGATCAGCCCGTAGATCGCCTTGACCAGCGTCGACTTGCCGGCGCCGTTCTCGCCCAGCAACGCGTGGATTTCCTTCGGCCAGATGTCGATGTCGATGGAGTCATTGGCGAGGAAATCCCCATAGCGCTTGGTGAGTCCGAGCGTCTGAAGCAGCGGGGACTCGCCGGAATGCAGGCCGTTAGTCGTCGGATCTAACATTCGCTGATATGCTTGCATGGGGTGAAGTGCCTCAATACTGGGCTAGTTTGAACCGCTGCGTAAGGTGTGAAAAAGCGTCATCCCTTGCTCAACGCTTCGGCAGGCGACTAGCCCCGGCGAGTCGCCGCTCTCGCCGTGCGCGGATCGTGCTCCAGCGCCTCAGGACTGTCCTTGCGGGCGCGGCTTGCGCGTGACGTCTGTTGCAAATTTGTGACGGTTCAAGCCAAATCGGAACCGGCTGTGCAGGCTTGACGTGAAGTTGAGCAAAGTCGCGCCACCGTGCGTATGCATTTGCAGGCCGACGTGACGACGGCCGCCGATCATCATGTCTGTCCTTTCGCTCCGACATGAAAAGCAAACAAAATCAAACGGGAATGTCCGGCAATGGGCCGCCTTGCCTTGCCGCGTGCAGGCAGGTGGGAGCGCACAAGAATCCTCAAAACTCCGCGGAGAAGAGCCACCGGCTGCCGAAACAAGCGGCATGCCTTGAAAAAAGTTGAGGCTTCTCACCCCGGGAGATCGGCGCAAGTGTCGCACCCAAGGGACGTTCATTTTTACGTGTTCAAACTTGGGGGTATTCAGGATGTCGTTTCGTTTCAAGGCAATTGCAGCCGCCGCGCTGTCACTTGCTACGCTCGCTACCTCTGGCCTGGCCCAGGCGGCGGATCTGCCGGTCAAGGCTGCCAAGAAGCCGGCCGACCTCCCGTTCTTCCTGGTGATCGACAACCGCGTCACGTTCTCCTGGATGCCCAAGGGCACCGACCCCGGCATGTGGAGTGTTCGCCCCGACGGCAGCATCAACGGCACCACAGCCAAGCAGGTCTACTCCTTCACCCACTTCGACCTCTGGGCCTACGGCACCAACTTCTTCACCATCTCGATGTTCAAGTCGGGTCACAATGACCCCGCCAGCCCTTGCGTCGCGCCCGGCGTGAACATCGGCGGCACCGCCAGCGACTGCGCGGGTGCGACCGAGATCTATGGCCTGTTCCGCTCGACCTTCGGCTGGAACGAGATCTTCAACACCAAGGCCTTCACCATGGGGCCGCTGCACAACATCTCGTTCGAAGTCGGCATGGACGCCAACACCGAGAACACCTTCCTCGCGCCCGCCAAGCGCGACGTCGTCGCCGGTCTCCAGTTCGCCTTCGACCTTCCCTACAAGGGCTACATCAACGTCGCTCCGTTGATGTACTGGGAGTTCTCGAACCACAACGCCTTCACCCAGTGCGGCCTGTTCGGACCGGGCGTTGCGGGCGTGACGTGTAACTCGGACGGCAATGTCAGCTACAACCCGACCTGGGCCGTCGAGATCAACTACTACATGGACCTCGGCTTCCTGCCGCCCAACATGCAATTCTGGTCGATCAGCGGCCGCGCCGGCTGGTACGGACCGAAGGGCGACTCGAACGGCCTTCCCGCGCTGTCTGGCACCGGCATCTTCAGCACCAAGTCGAAGACCGAGCTGAACAGCGAACCGATCCGCCTGACCTTCGATGCCTCGAAGGCGGTCTGGGGTGACAAGTACTCGCACTTCGTCGACCTCTGGGTTGCCTACCGCTACTGGCAGAACAAGTTCGGTCTCGACCACAACGCCATGGCGGGTGTCTGCACGGTCGCCGCGACCGGCCAGAGCACCAAGAGCTGCACCGAATCGACGGTCTACGGTGGCATCACTGTGAAGTTCTAATCGGCTGAAGACTCCAAGCTGCAACGATGGCGCCGCGCATGACCCGTGCGGCGCCATTTGTATTTACGGGAAGACGCTGCCGTAGGGTGGGCAAAGCGAAGCGTGCCCACCACTTCTGCTTCGATTGCATTCAAATGGTGGGCACGGCGCAAGAGCGCCTTTGCCCACCCTACGCTTACGAGTTTGTGGTGGCGGCTACTTCGTCCACACGCCGTCGTGCAGCACCTCGGCCTCGTCCTCCAGCAGCGGCCCGACGACTTCCGTCGGTCGCTGGCCGCTGGCAAAGACCGTGCGGCAGGGCAGATCGAGGGTCGGGTTCTCCGGGTGGTTGCCGGTGACGCCGCGCAGGCGGTGCTCGCTGAGGCCGTAGACGACGCGGCCGATGCCGGCCCAGTAGATCGCCCCGGCGCACATCGCACACGGCTCTGCCGAGGAGTAGAGCGTGGCCTCTGCCAGCACCTCGCGGCTGAGCGTGCGGCAGGCCTGCGTGGCCGCGAGGCGCTCGGCATGCGCAGTGCCGTCGCAATCAGGCATGTAGCCGTTCTCGGTCTCGATCAGCACCTTGCCGTCCGCAGCGACGACGACGCAGCCGAAGGGATGGTTGCGATGGGTGAGGGAGCGGCGGGCGACCGCAAAGGACAGACGCAGAAAGTGCTCGTCGCGTGCGCCGTCCATCGGTCCTCCGCAGTCAGTGTCCCGCCATGTGCCGACCGATCACGGTGAGATCGGCCTCGCTGGTTCGTGCTTCATACACGAACTCGCCGTGGAACATTACCACGAGGCGATCGGACAGTTCGAGCAGTTCATCGAGGTCTTCGCTGACGAGCAGCACCGCCGCGCCGCGGTTGCGGGCCGCCATGATCTCGGCGTGGATCTGCGCCACCGCCGCGAAGTCGAGACCGAAGCAGGGATTGGCGGCAATCAGCACCTCGACGTCGCCGCCGAGCTCGCGGGCCAACACGGCGCGCTGGACATTGCCGCCCGAGAGCGCCGAGATCGGCGTATCGGGCGTTCGAGTCTTGATCTTGTACTGCCCGATCTTCTTCATGGCGTCGTTGCGGAAGGCGCTGCGATTGAGCCACCAGCCGCCGCTGGCGAACGGTGCGCGGTCGAACTCGCGGAAGGCGATGTTGTCGGCGACGCTCATGCCGCCGACACAGGCGTTCTTCAGCGGCTCCTCGGGCAGCAGCGACATCTTGTGGCGCCGCATTTCCTCGCGGCTGGCGTGATAGGGATCGCCGGCGACGCGGACCTCGCCGCTCTCGGCCTCGCGCTGGCCGGCCAGCACCTCGACGAGCTGGCGCTGGCCGTTGCCGGAGACGCCGGCGATGCCGACGATCTCGCCGGCGCGCACGGTGAGGGAAACGTCATGGACGGCAATGGCGCCGGCGTCGTCGAGCGCGCGAATTTTTTCCAGCTCCAGCCGCGCCTGGCCGGCTTCGCCGGTGCGCGGCGGCTGCACCGTCAGCTCCTCGGCGCCGATCATGGTGCGCGCCATCGCGTCCGGCGTCAGCTCGGCAACCTTGCCGGCTCCGGCGAGCTTGCCGCGGCGCAGGATCGTGACCTCGTCGGCAAAGGCCATGACCTCGCGGAACTTGTGCGTGATCATCAGGATCGTCAGCTCGCCTTTGACGACCATGTCGCGGAGCATGCCGAGCACCTCGTCCGCCTCCGCCGGCGTCAGCACCGAGGTGGGCTCGTCCAGGATCAGGAAGCGGCGCTTCAGATAGAGCTGTTTCAGGATCTCGCATTTCTGCCGTTCGCCGGCCGAGATGTCGGAGACTCTTGCGGAGAGCGGCACCTTGAAGGGCATCCGCGCCAGAAAGGCCTCGAGCTGCTTCATCTCCTTCGACCAGTCCACCACGGCCGGCACAATGTCACGTGCCAGAACGAGGTTTTCGGCGACCGTCATGGCCGGCACCAACGTGAAGTGCTGGTAGACCATTCCGAGGCCGAGGGCGTGAGCGTCTTTCGGGTTGGCGATCGCCTGCTCGCGGCCGCCGACGATGATGTCGCCCTCAGTTGCGTGGTAATAGCCCATGATGCACTTGACGAGCGTCGACTTGCCGGCGCCATTCTCGCCGAGCAGCGCATGGAATGACCCCGGCCGCACCTTCAGCTCGACATTGTCGAGCGCCAGGAAATCGCCGAAGCGCATGGTCATGGCGATGGCGTCGACGCCGAACGCGCCTGAGGGCGGAGGCGTTTCGCCGATGATCACGAAATCGCTCCTATGAAGGCCTCGGAGGTCGAGACCGCGCCGAATACGCCGCCCTGCATCTTGATCATCTTCAGCGCATGATCGTGATTGCTCTTGTCCGTGGCGCCGCAGCAATCGTGCAGCAGGACACATTCGAAGCCGCGGTCGTTGGCCTCGCGCATGGTGGTGTGGACACAGACGTCGGTGGTGATGCCCGTCAGCACGATGTTCTCGATGCCGCGCACGCGCAGGATCAACTCCAGGTCGGTGGCGCAGAACGAGCCCTTGCCAGGCTTGTCGATGATGGGCTCGCCCGGCAGGGGGCTAAGCTCCTCGATGATGTCCCAGCCGGGCTCGCCGCGCACCAGGATACGTCCGCAGGGTCCGGGGTCGCCAATGCCGGCGCCGATCTGCCGCGAGCGCCAGCGCTTGTTGGCGGGCAGGTCGGAGAGATCGGGACGATGGCCCTCGCGGGTATGGATGATGTGAAAGCCTTGGGCGCGCATCGCCGCGAGCAGCTTCTTGATCGGCTCGATCGGCGCCCGCGTCAGCGAGAGGTCATAGCCCATCTTGTCGACGTAGCCGCCGACCCCGCAGAAATCGGTCTGCATGTCGATGATGATCAGCGCCGTGTTCTCGGGACGGAGGTCACCGTTATAGGGCCAGGCATAGGGCTCGGACTTGATGTAGCGCTCGGGCATGGACGACCTCGTTGCGTGTCGCGTGTTACCGTGTGATCGAGAGTTCGGCGGGCGCGCCGGTCAGCGTGCGTTTGGGCGAGCAGGTGATGATCATGATCGCCAGCGTCAGGATGTAGGGCGCGGCGTTGAAGAGGTGATAGCCTGAGGTGACGCCGACCGATTGCAGTGCCGGTCCCAGCGCCGCGGCGCCGCCAAAGGCGAGCGAGGCCCACAGGCAGAGCAGGGGATCCCAGCGCGCGAAGATGACAAGCGCGACCGCGGTGATGCCCTGCCCGGAGGACAGGCCCTCGTTCCAGCTTCCGGGATAGAACAGCGACAGGAACGAGCCGCCGATGCCGGCGAGGAAGCCGCCGACCATGGTGGCACGCAGGCGGATCAGCAGCACGGAATGGCCCATGGCGCGTGCAGCGTCAGAGCTTTCGCCGGCGGTGCGAATGAGAAGGCCCCAACGTGTGGTCCGGAAGGCCCAGTAAAGGATCGGCGCGAGCGCGACGCCGATCAGGAACAGGACATTGACGCGTAGCGCCGCGCGGACCTGCGGGATGTCGCTCCACCAGCCGAAATCGATCGCGGGCAACCGCGGTGCGGTGGGCTCGATCAGCGGCTTGCCGAGATAGAAGGCAAGCCCGGTGCCGAACAGCATCAGGGCGATGCCGACCGCGACGTCGTTGACGCGCGGCAGCGAGCAGATGCCGGCATGCAGTGCGCCGAGAAGCGCCCCGGTGATGCCGGCGGCGAGCACACCCAACCATGGTGATCCCGAGAGATAGGAGATGCCGTAGGCGCTCATCGCGCCCATCACCAGCGTGCCTTCGAGGCCGAGATTGATGCGGCCTGAGCGCTCCGTGATGCATTCGCCCAGGCTCACGAACAGGAAAGGCGTGGAGACGCGAATGGCTCCGCCGAGCACGGCGAGCGGGACGGTCCAGAGTCCGATCGATCCGTCTGCCATCTCAGGATCTTCCCTTCAAGAATCCGATGCGGCCGTAGAGCGCATCGCTGGCCAGCACGAAGACGAAGATGATGCCCTGGAGCACCAGCACGGAGGCGTCGGGCAGCCCCAGGCGGCGCTGCAACAGGCCGCCGCTGGCGCTGATGCCGCCGAGCAGGATCGCGACGGGGATGACGGCGAGCGGATTTTGCCGCGCCAGGAACGCAACGAGAATGCCGGTAAAGCCGTAGCCAGCCGCGAGATTGGCGTTGGTGCGCCCCTGCACGGCCGCGACCTCGACCATGCCGGCAAGGCCTGCGGCGCCGCCGGCGAGGAAGCAAACGGTCAGGATCAGCTTGCTGACGCCGAGGCCGACGATCTTCGCGGCGCGGATGTTGCCGCCGGCGACCCGCGCGGCGAAGCCGAACACGGTGTGATAGATCAGGATGTAGGCGGCGATCGCCGCGATCAGGCCGAAGACGAGACCCCAATGCACGTCGGTGCCGGGGATGGAGCCGATCATGTTGGCGGCACCGATCTCGCGGGTCGACGGCTTGTTGAGGCTGGCGGGATCGCGCATCAACCCCTCGACGAGATGGTTGAGGATCGCGAGCGCGATGTAGACGAGCAGCAGGCTCGAGATGGTCTCGTTGACGCCGCGGTACTGCCGAAGCGCGCCGGATAGCATGATCCACAGACCGCCACCGATCACGCCGGCGATGACCATGGCGATCTGCACGACGAGCGGCGGCATGCCTTGGAGTGCGAGCGCCGCACTCGTGGCGGACAGAGCGCCGATCAGCAGCGCGCCTTCGCCGCCGATGATGACCATGCCGAGCTGCGCGGGCAGCGCGGTGCAGAGCGCGGTGAGGATCAGCGGCGCAGCACGCGTCAGCGTGTTCTGCCAGGAGAACCAGGTGCCGAAGGCGCCGTAGTACATGTAGAAATATAGGTCGAGCGGGTTCTTGCCGAACATCGCGACGAAAATGCCGAAGACCACGAGCGCGCCGGCGAGCGCCGCGCCGGGGATCAGGATGTACTCGATTGTCGCGCCGTGGCGCTGGAGGAATCCCGGATCGGCGGCCGGGGCAATTGTCCCGGCCGCCTCGGCGGAATCCGCCGCTTCCGTGGTCACGAAGTCGCTCCGATCACGCCTTCGACGAGATAGTCCATCTTCTCCAGTTCGGGATCCTTCTGGCCGCGATCGGTGCCGGCAGGGATCATCGTCTTGCCCTTGTTGTCGACGAGCCCTCCCTTGAAGATCGCGTATCCTTCCGCCGACAAGAACTTGGCCTTGATGTCGTCGGCATGCTTGCGCGCTTCGGCGGAGACGGCTTCGCCATAGGGCGAGGTCTTGACGATCTCTTCCTTGAGGCCGCCGCGATAGAAGTTCGGGATGCTCTCGCCGGCGGCGATCATCTTGACGAATTTCGGATAGAGCGCTTCCCAATTCCACTCGGCGCCGGTGAGATACGCCTTCGGCGCGAGCGGCGACTGGTTGGTGTGATAGCCGCAGACGAAGGCGCCGCGGCGCGCCGCGTTCTCGACCATCGTCTTCGGCCCGTCGACGTGGCAGGTGAGGACGTCCACGCCCTGGTCGATCAGGCTGTTGGTGGCTTCGGCTTCCTTGACCGGCATAGACCAGTCGCCGGTGAAGATCACCTGCGTCGTCGCCTTGGGATTGGCGAGCTTTGCGCCGAGCGCGAAGGCATTGATGTTGCGCAGCACCTGCGGGATCGGCTTTGCGGCGACGAAGCCGAGCTTGCCGCTCTTGGAGGTGTAGCCGGCGACGATGCCGGAGATGTACTGGGCTTCGTCGATATAGCCGAAATAGCTGCCGGCGTTCTTCGGGTCCTTGTCGGTCCAGAGGCCGCCGCAGTGCTCGAAGCGCAGCTTCGGGAACTTGTTGGCCATCTTGATCATGTGCGGATTGTAGTAGCCGAACGAGGTCGGGAAGAGCAGGGTGGCGCCATCGAGATTGATCATGGACTCGATCGTCTTCTCGACCGCGTCGGTCTCCGGCACCTTCTCTTCCTCGACGACCTTGAGGCCGGGAATCTTCTTTAGCGCTGCCGCGCCCTGGGCATGCGCCTGGTTGTAGCCGTAGTCGTCGCGCGAGCCGACATAGATGAAGCCGATGGTGGTGTCGGCCGCGAAGGCCGGGCGGGCGCCCGCCGCCGCGCCGAGGGTGAGGGCGGCGCCGCCCTGCAACAAATGACGTCGTGAAATCCTGCCAAAATCCATTGCTTGCTCCCCTTGGCGGATGCCCCGCCTTGATCTCGCGGCCACCGCCGGTTTGGCGGAGCCGGGATAAGTTGTCGCAAGCTTTGTGCCAGAGGCCATGAAGTGTGCATAACGATACAAGCTATTGAAAAATAAAGGATATATATCTTGATGGAATCCTGCTGAGGAAAATAGCAGGTCAATTTATGGGCAATATTGTTCTATTGTATGCAGTGGAGTTGAGCAGTCTTAACCAGCTCTCGCATGTGCATGACTGGCGTCGGGCAGTCTGCCGGCGAGGCGCATTCATGCTAACCACGCGCTGATTGGGACGGCGCCGGCCGCATTATTTTGCTGGCACCGAACTTGTATCGATCGCCGCCAGGACCGCCGCCGCCGCGGTCCCAGAAGATGGAAAGCTCGACCGAGATGGGTGCTGCTACCGCCGTTCAAGATGCATCGCTCGGCGAGGAGATCGTTCGCCGCATCAACGTGCTCGGCGCGATTTCGGAAGAGACCGACAAGCTCACCCGCATCTATCTCAGCAAGGAGCTGCGCGCCGCTGCGGATCTCATCCTCGGCTGGATGCGTGAGGCCGGCATGAGCGCGCATCTCGATGCGATCGGCAATGTCTGCGGCCGCTATGAGGGCGAGCGGCCGGGGGCGCCCTGCCTGATGCTCGGCTCGCACTACGACACCGTGCGCGACGCCGGCAAATGGGACGGGCCGCTGGGTGTGATCACGGCCATCGCCTGCGTCGCCGATCTCAACCGCCGCGGCAAGCGCCTGCCGTTCGCGATCGAGGTCATTGGCTTTGCCGACGAGGAGGGGGTACGTTTCGCCTCAACGCTGCTCGGCAGCCGTGCGGTGGCCGGCACTTTCGACGAGAGCGTCCTGAACACGCGCGATCGCGACGGCGTGTCGATGCGCGATGCGCTCGTCAAGTTTGGCTTCGACCCGGACCATGTCGGCGCGGCCGCGCGGGCCCGGCGCGAGTTGTTGGCCTATCTCGAATTGCACATCGAGCAGGGTCCGGTGCTGGAAGCACAGAACCTGCCCGTCGGCGTTGTCACCGCGATTGCGGGCGCGACACGGCTGGCCGTGCGGCTGAACGGCATGGCCGGTCACGCCGGCACCGTGCCGATGGCGCTGCGCCGTGACGCGCTCACCGGCGCGGCCGAATGCATCGGCGCGATCGAGCAGTTCTGCCGGACCGACGAGGGCGGCCTGGTCGGCACCGTCGGCTACATCCAGGCGAGGCCCGGCGCGACCAATGTCATCCCGGGCGAGGTGTCCTTCACCATCGACATGCGCGCGCCGACCGACATGCACCGCAAGCGCGCGGTCGCCGACGTCGTCAGGCAGATCGAGGCGATCGCTAAGCGCCGGCAGCTGACGCTCCAGCTCGATGTCACCCACGAGAACCGCACCGCACCCTGCGCGCCCTGGCTGAAAGACCAGATCGCGCATGCGATCGCCGCGGAAGGCGTTTCCGTGTTCGACCTGCCGAGCGGGGCCGGGCACGACGGCATGGCCATGATTGACATCGCCGATGTCGGCATGATTTTCGTCCGCTGCCGTGGCGGCGTCAGCCATCACCCGGACGAGCATGTCGAGCTCGCCGACGCCGACGCCGGCGCCCGGGTGCTGCTCAGGGTGATCGAGAATTTCAGGCCGCGGGAGGATCGCGCCGGCGCGAAGTGACTATCGGGAGCCCGCACGTCATCGGGACGAGACACGAATCAGTCACGCTTGGAACGGTGGCCGGCCATCGCCGGGATCCCGAGACACCAGGCGCACATGAACAGCGATATTTCCTTGCCGTCACATCGCGGAAATCGGTTTTACCAGGGTATGGCCGCGACCTTTGCCGCCAACGCTCTTCAGGCCGTCAATTTTCTCGGTGATCGATTCCTGAGAAAGTCGCATCCTTCGTTGTCGGCCATCGAAGATCTTTACCGGCACTCGATGGACAGCGCCTTCTCGGTGACCGAGTCCTTTCTCGTCACGGGAGCGCCGCACGCATCCGCCTATTACCCGCGCGACTTCGCCTGGTTCTACCCTGATGTCCTCGACCCCGAGACCATCATGGATGCGCAGGACGCGGTGCGGCGGGCGCGTCTGCTCGAAAAGAGCGTCCGTCTGTTGCTGGAGGCGGTTCGAGCCAACGTCGTCACGACGACCATCGTCCCGGCGGGACACGCACGGTATCTCGGCGTGAACTATTTCTCGCGCCCGTCGGACACGCTGCTCGGCATTCTGGCCGGCCTGCGGCAGATGATCTCTGCCGAGGAGAGAGCGTCGTCCTATCTGGCGATGTCACAATGCGCGCATGCCGGCCGCTTGCTGCTGGCCGAATACGGCGGCGACCTGAAGCGCGCGATCCTTCAGCTCGCGCGTGAGCTGGAGCCGTTCGACGACGACGGTGTCAGGTATTTGCTCTGCGACGCCCGCGCGCCGCGCTCCGCGGCGACGGACACGCGTGCCGAGCGCAGGCGTTTCGTCACCAACGCCTGCGTCTACACGACGTTCGTATGGGGCGTGGAGCTCGGGGTCGTCGACGAGAATGAGCTGAAGCGGCTGCTCGGGCACGACCTGGGGCACTACAAGAGGGACCTGCTCCGCCTGTTCGGCAAGGGCGGCTATATCAGGCACTCTCTGGATGGCCCGGCGGGCTCGCCGGTGTCATCGGTCGCCCTGGACTTCGTCAGCGTGCATCGCGGATTTTGGGATATGAGCGAGGCAAGCGAGCGCGCGCTGTTCGCGGCCACGACGGATCTGATCATCGCCGAGCCGCGTTTTCGCATCCCCAGCACGTTCCATTTCCTGGTGTCCGCGGATAATCCCCGGAACAAGATGATCCACAAGATCGCGGCTCCCGCCTATCAGGGGCGTTCGTCCTGGCCGACCTTCAACGTCGAGTTTGCCGATCGCATGCTCGACTACGACGAATTCTCGGGAGGCGATACCTATCGGGCCTGCGCCCAGGGGATATTGAAGGACATCCGGACCGCGACCGAGGTCCATGGCGGTTATCAGGAATTGATCTCGGAGCATGGTCTGAAATATCGCACCTGGGCTTACAAGGGCGCCGTAGCTCACTCCTGGTTTCCACGCTTCCTGTCCGTTTGGAGGAGGGCGTATGGAACGCCGCTCCTCCAGTGGAACGATTGATCCGGAGCGCTAGCCCGCCGTCACGTCCACCATCTCGCCGCCTTCGAGCACCTTGGCCGCCTTGGCGCGGTCGAGGTCGCCTTCCCAGGCCGCCACCACCACCGTCGCCACGCAGTTGCCGACGAGGTTGCCGAGCGCGCGGGCCATGCCGATGAACCAGTCGACCGAGAGCACCAGCACGAGGCCGATTGCCGGAATGCTCGGCACCGCGTTGAGCGTCGCGGCCAGGATCACGATGGCGGAGCCCGGCACGCCGTGTGCGCCCTTTGAGGTGATCAGCGAAACGCCGAGCACCAAGAGGAGATCGCCGAACGACAGCGGCGTGTTGGTCGCTTGCGCGATGAACACGACGGCAAGTGTGAGGTAGATCGAGAAGGCATCGAGGTTGAACGAATAGCCGGTCGGGATCACGAGGCCGACCACGGAATCCTTCACGCCCATGCGCTCCAGCTTCTTCATGATCTGGGGCAGCACCGCGTCGGAGGACGCCGTTGCGAGCACGATGGTGAGCTCCTCGCGCAGGTAGGCGAGGAATTTGAGGATGTTGATTCCGGCAAGCGCCATCACGCCCCCGAGCACGCCAAGCACGAAGATGCCGACCGAGACGTAGAACAGCATCACCAGTGAGACGAGCTGCTTCAGCGAGCCGACGCCGTATTTGCCGACGGTGTAGGCGACTGCGCCGAGCACGCCGAGTGGAGCGACACGGACGATAAGCCCCATGACGCGGAACAGCACGGTGGAGGCTGCGTCGATGATGGAGGTGACGAGCGCGCCCTTCTCGCCGCCGACGAGCGCAAGACCGACGCCGAACAGCACCGCGAAGAACAGCACCTGGAGCACGTCATTGCGCGACAGCGCATCGAAGGAGGTGGTCGGGATCACGTTCATCAGAAAGGCGCCGATGCCGCCGCCGGACAGCTTGTGGGCGTTGTCGGCGTAGGTGTTGAGCGCCTTCGCATCTAACGTCGACGGATCGATGTTCATGCCGTTGCCGGGGCCGAACAGGTAGGCGAGCAGCAAGCCGACCACGAGGGCGACCGTCGTCATGACCTCGAAATAGACCAGCGCCTTGACGCCGACCCGGCCGACCTTCTTGAGGTCGCCGGCGCCGGCAATGCCGTGGACGACGACACAGAACACGATCGGCGCCACGATCATCGAGATCAGCTTCAGGAAGGCGTCGCTGAGGATCTTGAGCCCGATCGCGAAGTCCGGAACGGCCATTCCCAGGATGACACCAAGCGCCAGCGCGGCCAGGACCTGGACGAACAGTGAGGCGTAAAGCGGCTTGCGCTCGGCGGCCGGGGCCGCGGCAATGGTCGACATGGTGAACTCCCCCAATTTGGCGCGTCTCGGGCGTCAAAAGGAGCAACTACCGTGCCAGAATGTCGCGGTCGGAGCCGAAAACGGCTCTATTCCGCCGCCTTCGCCGTCTTGCCGTACATCCGTGTCGGTGCCGGGAAGCCACAGGAACTGCCGTCGGTGACCTTGACCTGGTCTTCCCACGGCAGGCGGAAGGTGCCAGCGACCATGTCCTGCATGAAGGTATAGGGGCAGTCCATCGCGCCGCCTTTCACCGCGACATAGCCGCGGTGCCAGAGCTGGTAGATGTTGTTCTCGACGCCCCAATTGATCCGCGCCTCGCGCACGAGATCGGGCCGCACCTCGGCGGTGATGATCTCGTCGGCGCGACCGGTGGTGCCGTGCGCCAGCACCGCGCCGTCGAAATTGACGATCATGCCTTCGCCCATGGAATCGAACGAGCCATCGCTGCCGCACATGCAGACATTGGCCGTCACCATCAGATTCTGGAACGAATTGGCCTGGTTGGTGAAGCGCCAGGCCTCGCGGATCGGCGCGGTGTAGCCCGCAGTGCGGATCATGATCTCGGCGCCCTTGTAGGCGCATTCCCGCGCCATCTCCGGGAACATGCCGTCATGGCAGATGATCAGCGCGATCCTGGCGCCTTTCGGACCCTCGATCACGGGAATGCCGATGTCGCCGGGCTCCCACGGCTCGACCGGAATCCAGGGATGGAGCTTGCGGTAGTACAGCTTGATCTCGCCGTGGTCGTCGATGATCAGGCCGGAATTGTAGGGATTGCCGTGCGGGTTGAACTCCATGATGGAGAAGCAGCCCCAGATCCTGTTGTCGACGCAGGCCTTCTTGAAGGCCGTGACTTCGGGTCCGTCGAGCCGGCACATGATCTCGGGATTGGTGTCCATCGAGAGGCCGTGCAGCGAATATTCGGGGAACACCACCAGATCCATGGTGGAAAGGTTGCGGCGCGCCTTGCCGACCATCCAGACGATACGCTCGGTCTGCCTTGCCAGATCGGCCCGCGTGACGACGTTCGGCAGTTGCAGCTGCACGAGCCCGATGACCACGCCCTCAGGCGATTTGTTCAACCCGCCAAGCCCGTTCATGATCAGCTCCCTTGCTGGAACCAGAGCGCCGCGCCGCTGCGTGCGATCGTGGAAGAGCAAATCCGATTTTGGCGACGCGCAAAAGTCCATTTTTCAGGCGGGCGGCCGAGCGTGCCGACGCCCATTGTTGCGGCGCGGCGTGCCTCAAGTCTCGGCTTGACCCTCCAAATCGCCTGATGTCAGACTTATGACATGAGTACAGCAAAGCGACATATCGCCAGTCTTCGTGACGAATATGCCGAGATGACGCGGCAGCGCATCGTTGCGGCTTTCGTCGAAACGCTGGAGGACGAGGCGGCCGACGACATCTCCATGGCCGCGGTGGCCAAGCGCGCGAAGGTGGCCGAACGAACCATCTATCGGCACTTCAAGACCCGTGCGGAACTGTTTGCTGCGGCCGGCGAGTGGATCGAGGACAACGTCTTCAGCTACATTCCCTTCACCTCGCCTGACGAGCTGCCGGAGATTTTCCGCAAACTGTGCAAGCGGTTCGACCGCCATCCGCATCTGGCGCGCGCCATTGCGATGACGCGGGCCGGCCGCCGGGTGCGCGCCGGCTTCCGGCGGCACCTGATCGACCAGCATCGCAAGGCGATGGCGCCGCTGGTGCGACATCTCCCCGCGAAGGAGGTTCGCCAGGCGGAGGCGCTCGCGTCCTATCTCAACAACGTGCTGGCCTGGAATGCGATGCGCGAGGATTTCGGCATGACCAGCAGCGAGATCGCCGATGCCATCGAGTGGGCGCTCACGACCCTCCTGAAGGATGTCCGGCAGCGCGATGCCGCTGCGGCGCGGGGCGGCAAGGCCGGCAAATCTTCGCGGACGCGGACCACGAGCCGCGAACGTACCGGCGTAGAGTGAGGCAGGTCATGAATGCGATACCCGACGATCTTCTGATCAATGCGCCCGACGAGGTTCGCATCCGCCAGGACCTGGTGCTGACGGCGCTCGGCCACCGGCCGGCCGATCGCTCCTTGCGGGTCGGCAGGCTGCTCGATGTGCACAGCCGTACCTGGAGCGAAGATCAGGAGATCGTCTTCAAGGGCCGCCGCATCGCCTGGGTCGGGCCCGCCGGCAGCTACCCGGGCGAGGTCCGCGAGCGGGTGCATCGGCCCGATGTTGCCGCCGTGCCCGGCTTCGGCGAGGTGCACAAGCATATCGAGAGCTCGCATCTGACGCCGGAATGGGAGGCCGCGCTGGTGCTGCCGCATGGCAATACCTGGACCTGCGAGGCAAGCCACGAGTTCTCCAACGTCAACGGTGCGCGCAATCTCGAGTTCTGGTTCGAAGCGCGTCGCCGCGGCTCGCCGCTCAAGATCTTTCCGCAGCCTGGTTCGGCGGTGCCACCCACGGCCTATGAATGGGGTGGCGGCTGGTATGGCCGCGACGAGCAGGCGCGCTTCATGGCCGAGAGCCTGATGGTGACCGGGCTCGACGAGGTCATGGACTGGCCAGCGGTCTGGAATCCCGACAATCCGTCCTACAAGCGGCTCTGGGGCATGATCGAGGCGACATTCGCGGCGCGCGGCGTCGTCGAAGGCCATGCCTCCGGCTTGCGGGATCTGCCCTCTATCAACGCCTTTGCGGCGGCCGGGCTCGCGTCCGACCACGAAGTGCAGACTCCGGAAGAAACCTGGGACAAGCTCACCCGCGGCCTGTTCGTCGAGCTGCGCGTCTATGCCATGGACGAGATCGTCAGATGGCTGCTCGCGAAGGGTTTGCAGGACTGGTCGCAGATCGCGTTCACGACGGATGACCGCAGTGCCAGCCACACGCTCGAGCTCGGCGCCAGCGACCATAATGCGCGGGTCGCGATCGAGGCCGGCCTTGCGCCGGAAATCGCCATCCAGTGTCTCACCATCAATCCGGCGCGCCACATGCGGCTCACGCCGTTCGTCGGCAGCCTGGCTCCAGGCCGTTTCGGCGACGTGGTGCTGCTTTCGGATGTTGGCAGACTCACGATCGCCGAAGTGTGGGCCGATGGCGTCCAAATCTCCGAAGGCGAGCGCTACATCGGCCAGGTGCCCGAGATCGTCTGGCCGGACTGGGCAACGAAGACGGTCAACATCAAGCGCTCGATCAAGCCTGAGGATTTCGAACTGCGGGCCGAGCCCGGCCGTGCCACGATGAAGGCGGCCGTGATCCGTCCCTTCCATTGGCATCCCGAATTCTACACCCTCGAACTGCCGGTGCGTGACGGTGCCGTGCAGCGCGACGAGAGCGAGGCCATCACCAAATTTGCGATCGTCGACCGCTTTTCGGGCGACGGGCGCATCGCAAAGATGTTCTGGCGCGGTTGTGGACCGCGCACGCCGGAGACGGCGGTTGCCTGTTCGGTGGCGCACGACAAGCACAATATCTGGGTGGTCGGCTCCTCAGACGCGGCCATGGCGAAGGCGGTGAACGCGCTTATCGAACTTCAGGGCGGGTGGGCGCTGGTGCGTGAGGGAGAGCTCGTTGCAACTGTGCGCTTCGAGGTCGGCGGGCTGATGAGCTGCCGCTCGGCGCAAGCGCTCGATGCCGAGATGCAGGCGCTCTACGCGGAGGGGCGCAAGGTCGACTGGATGTATGAGCCGACCTACCGGCCACGCTGGTATCCGGGATTCCCCGAGCGGCTGATGTTCGCGACGCTGACCTGCGCGCCCTGGAGCTGGGTGCTGGTGGCGCCGTGTGAGCAGGCGCCGCTCGGCTTCATCAACGTGCAGACCGGCGAAGCGCACCCGGTGATCTGGTAGGGGGGAGGACTGGATGAACGAGATGACGAAGCCGCAAGCCGCCTCCGCAGAGCCGGCGCCGCGCGCAGCCGCCGGACTGCTCGATCGCATCTTTGGCCTCACCGAGCGTGGCACGAGTGTCGGCCGCGAGGTGATGGCCGGCGCGACCACGTTCGCTGCGATGGCCTATATCATCGCCGTGAACCCGGCGATCATGTCCAACGCCGGAATGGATCGTGGCGATCTGGTCAGCGCCACGGCACTCGCCGCGATTTTCGGTTCGATGATGATGGGGCTGTGGGCCAATCTGCCGCTCGCGGTTGCGCCGGCTATGGGGTCGAACGTCATCTTCACCTATGTCATCGTCAAGCAGATGGGCATGCCTTGGCAAGGTGCGCTCGCCATGGTCGCCTTCACCGGCGTTCTGTTCCTGATCCTCAGCCTGTCGAAGCTGCGCGAGAAAGTCGCGAAGGATGTGCCGGAAGCGCTGAAGATCGGCATCCAGGCGGCCGTCGGCACGCTCATCGTCTTCATTGCGTTGCGCGGCGCCGGCTTCGTGGTCCAGAACCCGTCGACCTACATCGCGATGGGATCGCTGCGCGGCCCGCCGGTGCTGTTGACGCTGTTTGGCCTCCTGCTCACGCCGGTGCTGGTGGCGCGCCGGGTTCCGGCGGCGCTGATGCTGTCGATCGCGGTACTCACCCTGATCGGCTTCTTCGTTCCCGGCGGCAACGGCAAGATGGTGACGTCGGTGCCTTCGGCGATCATGTCATGGCCCCGCTGGCCGAGCAGCACGTTCATGGCGCTCGATTTCGGCTATCTCTTCAGCCATTTCGTCGTCGCGCTGCCGCTGCTGTTCTATTTCCTGTGTGCCGAATTCTTCTCGACGCTTGGCACGCTGATCGGCGTGACGGGCGCCGCCAACCTGCGCAAGCCCGATGGCTCGATCCCGAACGCCACCGCTGCGTTTGCCACCGATGCGACGGCATCCATCGTCGGCCCGCTGCTCGGCACCTCCGTCGTCACGGCGTACATCGAGTCCATCACCGGCGTGCAGGCCGGCGGCCGAACGGGGCTGACTTCGCTGACCGTTGCGGGGCTCTTCTTCCTTGCGCTGTTCTTCTGGCCGATCTTCGTCATCATCCCGCCGCAAGCGACTGCGCCCGCGCTGGTGCTCGTCGGTGTGCTGATGATGCAGGGGCTTGCCCGCATCGACATGACCGATCTCGGCAACGCGGTTCCGATCGTGCTGACGCTGCTCGTCACCGTTCTGACCAATAACCTCATCAACGGAATGGCCCTGGGAACGCTGAGCTACATCGCCCTGGAAGTGACAGTCGGCCGGCGGTCGCAGATTCCGGCGATGGTGTGGGGGCTCGGCGCCGTGTTCATCGCTTACGCGATCGTGATCGCCCAGATCTTTTGATGCTCGCCCTACGCCGCGAGATCCAGCAATTTGCACGATCCGCGCACCAGCGCCTTGCGGCCGGCCGGTGTCATCGCGGGCGCGCCGTCATCGACGACGACAAGGCCGAGCTTGACGAGGCTTTCGACGACATAAGCCTTCGCGAGGCGACCATTCGACACCGGATTGCGAAGCGCCTTCAGTGCTTCCCACTGGTCGGGTGAAAGATCGAAGTCGAAATCGTTGCTCATATTGCCTCAAGCGATCGTACCGTTCGCGCGCCTCTGTTAACGGCGCTGCATGAAGACCATGCGACGACAATGAGTCGGGAATTCGGTGAGCTGCTTGGAACATCTCTTCACGAATTGCCGCACTTCGTTGCGCCACAAGAGTTAAGATCGTTCGCGCACGACTATCGTCCCGACCTGCGATCACTAATTGATGATTGGCTGTTGATCGTGTGGTGAAAGCTACCGCAGTGCACGGCAAGCATTGCTGTCCCATTCTGCGTCGCAATATGCACAGAAATCGTGAGGCGAGGGGTACGGGACTCTGCTAGGTTGATTCGCAGGGGATTGGCTTCACACAACTGGAGTGTGAGTGCATGAACAGGCTGGTGGAAATTCGCAGTCAGGAATTCCTGTGCCGGGAGCGCGCCGCGCTGGATTCTGAGCGCCGGATGTTCTGGCTCGCGCAGGCCCAGGAATGGGAGCAGCGCGCGCTCGACGAAATCGCCTATCACTTTCGAGAGTGCAACCTCGTCCAGGCCGAGTTGGCTGCCGCCTGACGCCAGACGACGGACGTGATCCCCGTCTACTGATAAGTCGCCACGATATCGGACACTGCGCGCTCGAGCTGGTGCGCGGTGGCGCATTGGCGTACCACGCTGCAAAAGGTCGCATAGCGGGGCATCTCCGAATCGCCAAAACCCCAGGCGAGCCGCCCCTCGGGATTGAGCCAGACCAGCCGCTTCGAGCGCTCGGAGATCCGGCGCAGGATGTCGGCGCGCGGATCGAGATTGTTGCTGCGGGCATCGCCGAGCACGATCACCGTGGTCTGCGGCGTCAGCGCGCTCATGAAATCCTTCTCGAAATCGACCAGCGACGAGCCGTAGTCGGATGAGCCGAAGCCGACTTTGGACATGATCTCGGCCATCGCCTCTTCCGGCGACTTCGATTCCAGAATGTCGCTGACCTCGATCAGATGTGAGGAGAAGGCGAAGGAGCGGACGTCGTCGACCACCTCGTGCAGCGAGTGGATCAGGAGCAGGAAGAAATCGGAGACCTGCGCGACCGAGCCGGAGACGTCGCAGAGCGCGACGATTTTCGGCCGGTCGCGATGCTTGCGCTTCCACGCCGTGAGGAAGGGCACACCGCCCCAGGCCGCATTGCGGCGCAGCGTGCGGCGGACGTCGAGATGCCCGCGGCGCTGGCGCTTGCGCGGCTTGGAATAGCGCTCGCGCAGGCGGCGCGCGATCTGGCGGATGAGGGCGCGCATCTCGGCGACCTGGCGCCGCTCGATCCGCGCAAGCGGCGCGTTGCGCAGGATCTCGTTGCGCAGGTTTTCGGCCTCTTCGCGAGCATAGAGCGCAAGCCCCTGGGAGACGGTGTCGCGGACCGCTTCGCGCAAGGCGTCGAGCGCGGCGCGCAGGCGCTCGGCCAGCGCGGGATTGGTTGCGGTCAGCTCATCGAGTTCGTCGCGCAGGCGCTGCAGGCCCATGGCGTCGAGGATGCGGCTGGAGAAGATGCCGCGCTGCGTGGAATAGCGGATGTCGGACAGGGACGCGGCGCCGGCCCCGCTGGCGATCGCTGCCGCGATCGCATTGCGATCCTGCGACAGCAGCATCTGCGCGAGCGCGCCTAGTCCCTCCTGCGGCGAACCGCCGCCCGCATCACTGGACGCGCTGGAAGAGGGGGCTTGATCCGTCTCCTGCGACGCATCCTCGTCGGTGCCTTCGGGCTGCTCCTGCCGCGGCTCCGGCTGGCTGAAGAACAGATCAAAGCAGTCGCCGAGCGCGAGTTTCTCGTCCTGCGATTTGGCGAGCGTCAGAAGCAGGGTGTCGCGCAGGATGGTTCGGTCTGAAAAGCCGACCTGCGCGACCGCGCGCATCGCGTCGATGCTTTCGGCGGGCGAGACGTGTACGCCCGCGCCACGTGCGGCCCGAAAGAAACGATGGATGTTCTCGCGCATCGGCGTCAACCGAAGACGTTGGATCGTGCTGCCTTGGCAATGAAGGTCGTGACCTGGGGCTGGGCCGCCTCGATATCGGCTTCGTATTTCAGGAGCACGTTAAGCGTGTCCTTGACGATCTCCGTGTCGAGCTCGGAGGCCTGAAGCAGCACCAGCACGCGCGCCCAGTCGATGGTCTCGCTGACCGAGGGCAGCTTCTTCAAATCCAGCGAGCGGATCTCGTGGATGAACCCGACCATCTGCCGGCGCAGCGTCTGCGAGATGCCGGGCACGCGGCTCTCGACGATGCGCTCCTCCAGCCGCTGCTCGGGGAAGCCGATATGCAGATGCAGGCAGCGCCGCTTCAGGGCATCGCCCAAGTCGCGCTCGCTGTTGGAGGTGAGGATCACGGTCGGTGGTGTAATGGCGGAGACGGTGCCGAGCTCGGGGATCGTGACCTGGAAGTCGGACAGGATTTCCAGCAGCAGCGATTCAAACTCGGCGTCCGACTTGTCGATCTCGTCGATCAGCAGCACGCAGCCGCCGGGCTGCTCGAGCGCCTGGAGCAGCGGCCGCGGCTCGACGAACTCCTTGGAGAAGAACACGTCGCCGAAATCGTGGAGCTGATCGAGCGCAGCGTGCAACGTCTGCGCGCCGCCGAGGACCTCGCCGAGCTTGTCCTTGAGGATCTGCGTATAGAGAAGCTGCTTGGCGTATTTCCACTCATAGAGCGCCTTGGCCTCGTCGAGGCCTTCGTAGCACTGCAGGCGGATCATCTTCATGCCGCGCCAGGCAGCGATCGCCTTGGCAAGCTCGGTCTTGCCGACGCCTGCAGGGCCCTCGACCAGGATCGGTTTCTCGATCTGCTGCGACAAATAGACGGCGGTCGCGATCTGCCGGCTGGCAATATAGCCTTGCGCGGCGAGGCCGCTCTCCACTGCCTCGATCGCGGTCGAGGGCTTCTGTTCAGCCACGAATTGGCGCTCCCAAAGGTCTTGCTTGAGGCTTGTTCTGCCTGTGTTCCGGGCAAAGAACAAGTCTCGTTTGGGAGACATCAGACCCGCGTGAACGGCGTTTTTTCCGCTTAACGCAAATACTTGAGCGGTCTGCCGATCGCGCGGTCAGTGCCGGAGCAGCGCCGGCTTCCGGATCGTCTGCCGGACCTCGGCGCCGCAATCGGCGCATTCATAGACGAAGTCGATCTTGGCAAGGCTCCAATGCGGTTCGACCTCGCGCACATACATCGGCAGGAACCCCATGCACGTGGGGCAAATCACAGGCGCGATCTCGATATCCTGATGATGCTGTACATAAGCTGGCATCTCGGCTCTCCTTCGCAGGCGACCACCAAACCCCGCGCAAAAGCTACTGCCGGTTGCCCCGGAGCCGTCATCAACTCTTTCGAACAGAGGCGGAACGGCGCGCGTTTGTCGTTTGCTGTGACATTCTTGTTACGTCTCTGTACTGTAACGGGCAGATAAAATGCCTATTTCACAGGCCGATCCGGTTCTCGGACCCTCACTGCAACGATAAGGGAGCAACCCCATGACGCATGCCATTCGCTTTCACAAGACCGGCGGGCCGGAAGTCCTGGTCTGGGAGGAGGTCAGTGTCGGAAAGCCCGGACCGGGCGAAGCGCGCATCCGCCACACCGCCGTGGGTCTCAACTTCGTCGACATCTACAACCGTTCGGGTCTTTATCCGGCGCAGCTGCCGAGCGGGCTCGGCAGCGAGGCGGCGGGCATCGTCGAGGAGATCGGCCCGGGTGTCACCGATCTGAAGCCGGGCGATCGCGTCGCCTATGGCGCCTCGCCGCTTGGCGCCTATTCCGAGGCGCGGCTGATCCCCGCCGATCGTCTGCTGAAGTTGCCTGACGGCGTCGACGACAAGACGGCGGCGGCGATGATGCTGAAGGGGCTGACGACGCAATATCTGATCCGGCAGACCTACCGGGTGAAAGCCGGCGACACGATCCTGCTCCATGCCGCGGCCGGTGGTGTTGGCCTGATCCTGAGCCAGTGGGCCAAGCATCTCGGCGCGACCGTGATCGGCACCGTCAGCAACGACGAGAAGGCAAAGCTGGCCAAGGCGCATGGCTGCGACCATGTCATCATTTACACGCGCGAGGATTTCGTGAAGCGCGTCGACGAGATCACGGGCGGCAAGAAGGTGCCGGTGGTCTACGACTCCGTCGGCAAGGACACGTTCCTGAAATCGCTGGACTGCCTCGCACCGCTCGGTGTCGCTGCGCTGTTCGGCCAGTCCTCCGGTGCGGTCGAGCCGCTCAATCTCGGCCTGCTCGCCCAGAAGGGCTCGCTCTACGTCACCCGTCCGACGCTGTTCACCTATGCCGCCAAGCGCGAGAGCCTGGTGGCGATGGCAGGCGAGCTGTTCGACGTGGTCAAGTCCGGCGCGGTCAAGATCGAGGTTCACCAGACCTATCCGCTGAAGGACGCGGCCAAGGCGCATGCCGATCTCGCCGCGCGCAAGACGACGGGATCGACCGTGCTCCTGGTGTGACGTTCTGCCGGACGCTGACGCAGACCGACCGGGCCCGCGTCACGTCCGTTCGTGCTTGCGCAGGTCGCGGGCGTGATCGAGGCGGCTTGCCTGGAGGTCGACATCTCCAGGCGGAACGTGGGGAAGGGTGGCCTCGGCCAGGATGGCGTCGGTGACGTCCTCGACCGAGTTCTCCGCGATCTCGTGGATGAACGAGATGTTCCGGTATTCACCCGAGGCCACACGGGAGATGACCTCGCGCCTCGTGATTTCAGGGTCGACGACCGCCTCGCGGCCGCGCCGCCCGTAGTCGATCATCACGACGAAATACTGCATGGAACGATCCTGCCGTGCCCCGACGGTCGGGAGCACGGCAGAGTATTTCCGAAAAGCAGAATTAAGTCAAGTTCGATTTCCAAAAATCAGAAATCGGTAGCCTACTTGCCCTTCTTGCGCGGGCGCGCCGACTTGGCGCGCAGCCGTTCGAGCTGACCCTTGGGCATGGAGAGGCAGATCTCCCCGACCCAGTCGAGCTTGACGCCGACGATCGGCTTGGCGTTGAAGCTGTTGAGATTGACGACGGAAGGGGATTTGCCCCGCTCGATGGTCTTCAAATAGCGTTCGCCGGTCTTGAGCCGGACCACGGCCTCTTCGCCGTAGAAGCTCGACAGCGGATGACGCTGGTCCTTGTAGACCACGATCACGTCGCCACTCTCGTATTTGGGCAGCATCGAATCGCCCACGATCTCGAATGCAATCGTCTCTTCCATGATCGGGAACGGCAGCGCGATGTCGCCGAGCCCCTCCGGGGGAACCTGCTCATAATCCGGCTCAATCACGGCGCCGGCGCCCACGCGCCCCATGATCGGCGCGAGATTGAGCTCGAGATATTCCATGATCGGAATGATCTCCGAGGCCTTCACCAGGCGCTCGCCGCCAAGAATCTCCGAGACCGCGCCGGGGCGCACGCCCATGGCTGCCGCCAGGCCGCCCTTGCTTTTGCCTGTCTTTTCCAGGCCCCGCTCGATCATCGCAACGTCCAACATGGTGATTCCCTCGATTGTCCATCGTCTCGCCTCTTGTAATCCGAAATTCGGAATTGATGCAATTATGAATATCAGAATTCCGGCTTGACTCTCGCTTCGGAATACCGGAATGTGTGTTTCGCCTCCCGGTCGTGCGATCGGAGGGGGTGCATCACAGGACAGCAGCATGGAACCGGGTCATTGGCCGTCGGAGCACTCCGACGCGCTTCGCGACTATTTTCTCAAGGGAATGTCTTATGCGGAGATCGGAAGACAGATTAACGCAAGGTTTGGAACGGCTTACACGCGCAGCGCGGTCGCCGGCCGCGCCAAGCGGCTCGGACTCGTTGCGCCGCAATGGGTGATGAGCCCGTCGATCGCGCCGTCTCTGCCGGGCGAGGCCGGTCTGCTCTCGCCGCGCCGGCCGGCGTTACTGAATCTGCCGCCGAAGTCCGCACTGAAGCCGGCCGCGCAGGTCAAGTTGCGCTGTGTCGGCGTCAAGCCGCGCCTTGTCCAGCTGGTCGAACTTGCGAAGGCCGACTGCCGCTACCCCTATGGCGGCGACAAGGACGGGGAGGAGATCGCCTTCTGCGGCCACCCGCGCCAGCCGGGCTCCAGCTATTGCGCGCCGCATGCGCGCCTGACGCGCCGCTCCGGGGCTGCCTCCGCCCGTGTCGCGGGTCCCGTCGTGCTGAGGCTGGTCTCCGCCGCCTGAAAGTGCGCTCAGCCGATCAATCGTCAATCTTGCAAGGAGTATCCGAGTGGGACGTGTCCGACGCAACAGATCCTACAAACTGGCACAGATCTACGACCGGCGGTCGCGCGAGGTGCCATTCAATGCGGAAGTGGCAGAGGTCGAGGTCGACAATCCGCTGGCGCTCGATCCCGGCGAGAAGATTATGGCGATCCGGTCGATCCGCAGCGATCCGCTCGGCCGTCTGCACTCGCACCACCAGATCGACGAGGCTCAATACCGCGGCGGGCGCGCCTTCCAGAACGATTGGGAGCGGGCGGAGCGGGGGCCTCAGGCGATGGACCCAACCCGCGAATATGTCGATGGCGCCCGCTCACGCGAGCCCGTCACCGAGAGCCAGCGGCAGGCGGTGCTGCGGCTGAACCGGGTCGAGCGCGAACTCGGCACCGACGGCGCCGCGCTGGTGCACGACGTGCTGGTCCTGGGTCTGACCATGGATCAGATCGGGCAGCGTCGCGCCGTCCGTACGCAGCGCTGGAATGACTATTTTGCGCGGCGGTTTCGCGAATGCCTGGACCGGCTGGCACTGATCTACGGCTTTGCGACGGAGGCCGGGACACAGCGTGCAGACCAGCGCAGATGATCGCGGCACGCCGGCGGTCTCGGCCGCCGGCGTGCCGGTCTGCCTGCTGCTTACGGATGCGGTACAATCTGGTAAGGCGTCGTGTAGGGCTCGACACGGAGCGAGGCGTTGGCCAAAAGCCCGATCCTGGCGGTCGGCGCCTGCTGCAATTCGCCGTTCGGGCCGCGATGCACGTTGTATTGCCAGACGGTGAGGTCACCCTTCTGCGCCAGCGCGTGCGCAATCGCGCTCGCATCATTGCCGCCGAGCGCCTGAAGCTCCTCCGCCGACAGTCCGACGACGATTTCGTCCTTGATGGTCACGATCTTGAACAGATTCATCTTGGTCTCCTGCGCCCATGCGCCTTGTATCGAGAGGGTGAGAAGCGCAACCGCGGCGCCCTTGATGAGATCGCAGCGAGAAAGCATGCCGTCGTCCTTTGGTGCTGACGCGCGCCCGAATCGGTTGAATCCGTCAGCCATGGCGCCCGTGATCTGCGTGGCCGTATCGCAACGCTTGGTCGTCCGATCTTGAACAGCGGTTCATCGGCAGAAACATGTCGGAAACGATGAACCTTGAAGCGAAGAGGCGAGTCCAAGCCGAAGGCTCAAGGGGATACGTCAGATGAAATTCGCCGCAACTGTTTGCCTTCTCGTGTCTGTCGGTGCCGCAGGCGCCGCTGCGGCGGCAGATCCCTTCTACATCGGAAGCTGGACACTCACGGCTGCCGTGGTCGCGCCATGGGCCGATCCGCAACGCAAGCCCGACGACACCGAGCGGGCACGTCTGATGGGCAAGACAGTCGTCCTGAAGGCGAAAGAAATCTCGGGACCGCGCCCCTTTGCCTGCGCCAAGCCGCAGTACAAGGTGACGGATTATGGCCCCGACATGATCTTCCAGGGCGCATTCGACGAGATGCGACGTGCCGACAAGAAGGCCGATCCCAAGGCGCTTGCCGCCTCGCTCGGCTTCGCCGGCGCCCCGATCCGGACTTTGGAGACCGGCTGCGAGATCGACGTTCATTTCGTCGACGATACAACCGCCGAGGTGGGACTCAACAATTACGTGTATACGCTCAAGAAGCGTTAGATCGCCTCCGTCAATGCCCATTCACGCCGGAAACAAGGCGAAATGCTGCGCAGGTTGACAGCGATCAGGGCCGTGTGCGTGACTGATGCCGCTTCTTGACGCAGGTGGGTGACGACGGTCCATATTCCTGTTATCCGGAATTGCGGTGGTGCGATGCAGACGAAGCATCGCTAGGCCGCTGGTCGGGCTTGCCGGAAGGGTTGTTTCTTGGCATAACTACAACCTGTTCGGTTGAGCCCGCCCGTTCGGATATGTAGTTGAGCGTGCTAACCCGCCGGGGCCCCCTTGGCCGAAAGTTCGTCCTCACCATGGCGCCCGCTTATGGTGTTCGGCTCCCGAGTGGGACGATGTCGGATCAGGAAGGCCGATGCTGGTCATAGGTGCGAGATGAAGAACCTCAATTTCGCGGCTGAACTGCACCTCAAGCTCGGCGCGCCGGCGAGCGGCACTGTCGAAAGCCTGCGCCTGCTCCGTGCTTTTTTGAAGCTCGCGCCTCGCCAGCGTTTCGAGGTCATCAAGCTCGTTGAAGACCTCGCCACCGAAGAAGTCCTTCCCGAACACCCCCTGTCCTGAGCTGGACCGCGCATCTTACGCCTTTTCCTTGATTTTCCTGCCCGAGCCGGGCCGCCGGGGACGTTTGCCCCGGGGGCGCCGCTGGAAGGTGGTCCGGCAAGTGTGGTATTCAGCTAAGAAAAAGGGAGGAGTGCGACCATGATCGAACCGAAAATCGAAGTTCCGGCCGAACTGCGCGACCTAGCCGAAAAGACGATCGACCAGGCGGAACAGGCATTCGGCATGTTTTTCGATGCCGCCACCAAATCGATGTCATCCGTTCCGGGAGCAGGGACGGAGGTGTCAAAGCAGGCGCTCGCTTTTACCGAGCAGAACATGAAGTCGGCGTTCGAGCACGCGCGCAAGCTTGTTCATGCCACCGACCTTCAGGAAGCGATGCGAATCCAGTCCGACTTCCTGCGTAGCCAGTTCACCAGCGCCGGAGATCACATGCGCCAGATGACCGGCAGTCTCATGCAGCCGGGCAAGGGCAAATCCTGATTCCTGGTTTGTGCGCTGCGTGCCTACAAATTGATCTTGCGCAGCATTGAGATCCGCATTTCGATGTTGGTGCAGGTCCATGATGGGCCACCGAATGGTTTCTCATTCGCCGTCCATCATCCTTTCTGCTGATCCCTGTCGGTCCTCCGGCAGGGATTTGCATTTTGCGACAAGTGTCGCGATTGGCCGGCGCTCTATGGACGCAGTGATCCGATATAGGCCGCGATGTCGCCGGCTTCGGTCCTGCTCAAGGGAAAGCTCGGCATCTTCGGATGCGGGTCGAGCAGGAAGAAGGCGAGCTTCTCCGAACTGAAGTCCGGCCGGCGCGCAACGGATGCAAAGGAAGGGACGTCGGCGCTGGCTACCGCCTGGCCATTGGCCACGACATGGCAACTTGCGCACCAGCGCTTGGCGAGGTCGGCACCGTGACCGGCATCGGCGGCGAGAGCGGACGAGGAACTCGAGGCCACGGCAAGTACCAGGCAAATTCCTCTCAAATGCAGGTGCATCGGGCAACCCTCGTGCGTTCGCTTGCAGCCACTGTGCTCATCCGCAGCACGAGCCCGGAAATTGGGAGAGATCGATGCGGGCGATGATCGACCGCAGCAGCCTGCGGGTCGAACGATACAGATGCCGCACGAATCCAGGCGTCCTTGTCGCGGGCAGGCCCAGCCGTTTCGTATCAAGGCTTTCGATGTAGTGCGACACGTGCCTCTCCGAGATTGTGAGACCCTGTCTATCGTGGCCGGCCCGGAGCCGCCTTGATCTGCCGCAAGGCGTCCCCGGCTAATAGTCGCCGGGGTTCATGATCATCGGACTTTTCGTATCGGCCGGCGCGAGCGCGCTGCTGGCGCTGTCGCGCAGGAAGCGGTCGAGCGTCGCCTGGATCTTCTCCTTGACCGCGTCGGGCCCGCGATCGCTCATCTCGGTGTGCTGCGCACCGGTGTGGACGATGTCGATGCCGCGCGCCTTGGCCTCTTCCGGCGTCGGCAGCACGCCCGGGTCGGTCAGGAAATGCGGATCCTTCGAGCGGAACGACAAGATCTTCAAGTTGTCGCTGAGCACGAAAGGCACCCGAAGATTGTCGAGCGTGATCACTTTCGACACCAACTCCGGGTGCTGATGGGCGACATACATGGACACGTCGCCGCCGTTGGAATGGCCGACGAGGGTGATGTGGTCGTAGTCGGCGTTCTCCTGCCGCCTCTTAAGTTCGCCCAGGGCGAAGAGGATGTTGGCCTCGCAGCGGATATAGACTTCACGCCGGCCGACATATTGCTGGCCGACATGGGTCATTAGTGGTGGATCGCTGGGTAGGTCCTGCTGGATGCTGGCAACGAGATAGCCGCGCGCCGCGAGCGCGTTGGCGAGGAAGGAATACTCGGTGGCCTTGACGGTATTGCCGTTGCTGATGATGGCGAGCGGCAGCTTCCAGAGACCGAGATTGGCCTTGGTCTCGTAGTCGCGCCGCACCGCGATTTCGACCGAGATCGGCCGCTGGCGCGAGGCATCGAACAGGGTCAAAAGCTCATGGCGGATCGCAAACCGGCTGACGACGAAATATTCGCCGACGCCGAGGACGCAAAGAAACGCCAGAATTGCAAACACCCTCTTCATGGTTCCGTCCCAATCGCTTTCGACTGAAAATGGTCACTGCAAGCGCCCGGATCGAGCGATCGTGAGCAGGTTACGGGATTAAATTTAGGCAAGTCTGTGCGCAAGGCCGCAAAAGGGCCGCATGCCGGGTACGCGGCATGAGGGCTTTGCAGCTAGAGGCAGCCGCTCCTGCCGCGTTCGGGGCAGAGCCGGAATGCGCTCGACAGCGTGAACAGGAAACGCGGGCTGCGGCGCTCGTTGTCCGGTGCGCGGTAGCTCAAGGGGACGGCCACGCCGAGATCGGCCTGGAGATCGTCCCACAGGAAGAACCGTGCGCCGGCTCCGGCTGATGTCAGCGACAGGCCGTCGCTCAGGCGGTAGCCGTCGTTCCAGACTGCGCCGGCGTCGCCGAAGGCGTAGAGCTGGTAGCCGGTCCAGTAGCGGAAATTGAGCTTCTGGTCGAAGCGCAACTCGAGCGAGCCGGCAAGACCGTTGTCGCCGCTGATCTCGGCTGCGCCGTAGCCCCGGCCGAAGGCCGCGCCGCCGAGATAGAACTGCTGCGAGGTGAACAGCGGCCGCGATGCAGTCTGGCTCGCCGCCGAGAGCTTGAGCGACCAGGCATCGTTGAGCGACTGGTAGCGCGTGAACCAGAGATTCAGCACCGAGAAGTTCGATGACGCACCGTCGCGCGACAAAAGATCGTCGTCGAAATGCGATGCGCCGAAGACGTCGAGGCCCTGACGGTAGGTCAGCGTCGCGAAATTGGTACCGCCGAAGCGATCCTGGAGCCGATAGTCGGCGGTCAGGCTCGCGGTCCGGACATGGTCGTTGTACCAGGGACCGTAAAGGTCATGCTCGGACACGTTGCTGAAGGTCCCAGCCAAGGTAAGCGTCAGTGCCGACGATTGCGACATGAAGGGCACGGTGCTTGCCCGCACCTCGAAAGCTTCGGTCGTGGTGATGTCGCTGTCGAGGCGGCGGGCGTCGCCTGGCCGGACCGCACTGTAGAGGACGGACGCGCCGAGGCGCACGCCGTCGACGCCGACGGGTGCGTCATAGGACAGCCGCGCAAAGCCGAGCTCGCGGGGGTCGTTGGCAATGGTCGACAGGTTGACCGTCAGCGTATCGCCAGGCGTGAGGTAGGAGTTGAACGCGCCGGTCGCATAGGTCTGCCAGGGGCCGACCGAGGACGAGCCGAGATTGTCCAGGCCGAACGACGTAAACACGTGCCAGGTCTTCAAATAGACGGTGAGGCGGAAGCGGCCGGTCGCACCGCCGATCTCCTCCAACGCGGTATCGATGATCCGGACACCCGGCCTGCCGTTGATGAGGAAAAGCTGGCGTTCGAGCGTTGCCAGGCGCGATGGCTGCTCGGCCAGAACCGGTCCGAGCATCGGCCTCACGCCGAACTGCTCGGCGCCATCGCCTTTCAGATCGGCCTGGACAATGGCGCCCTCGATCACCTGAATCCGGACCACGCCGTTGGCGATGTCCTGCGGCGGCACGACGGCCCGGCTCAGATGGAAACCGTCGGCGCGGTAGAGGTCGCTGATCGCGCCGGCGATCGCGGCTAGATCCGCCTGCGAGACCTTCTTGCCGAGATAAGGCTGATAGACCGCGGCGATGCGGTCGCGGGAGACGGCGCGGGCGCCGCTGACATTGAGGCCGCGCAGCACGAACTGAGGCTTGGTATCGCCGCCGGTGTTGGCCTGGCCGACCGTCGGTAGCTTGACCGGAGGCCGGCTCAGTGTTTCCCGCTCGGTTTGGTTTTCAAAGTATTTCTCGGGCTGGCGCGGATCAAAACCCGGCTGGTTCGCCTGTTGTGCGAATGATTGCGGAACTCCCGTGAAAATTGGTGCCAACAGCACCAACGCGGTAAGGAGACGCCGCTTCCCGACACGCGCCGCGACCCCGTTTCCGTAGTTTGACGGAGATCTCCCCATAGGGTGGTAAGGGTTCGTTAGCCGCATGATTTTTCATAGTTTTTTATGGTCAATGATTGGTTAATGCGGCTGTTCGGCTCGCCGGTTCCGGCTAATTCTCTCTTGAATGATTTCGGGTACGCGTCCGGTCTGGCTGTAACGCGGACTGAGGATTGTGATGCTCGGCAGAATTGGAATGCGGTGCGCCCTCGCGGCGGCGCTGATCCTGGGAATGGCTTCCGGTGCACTCGCGGCGGAGGATGGCGTCTGGTCGGTCAGCAAAGCCGCCGGCGAGGTCTGGGTCGCCACCAGCGGCGCTCAGCAGGTGTCGTTGAATCAGCAGGAGGCGCTCAAGCCCGGCGATACCGTTCGCACCGGACGTACCGGACGCGTGCTGCTTGTCCGCGGCGAGGAAACGATACTGATATCTCCCAACTCGGTGGTCGGCTTGCCGGCCGAGAAGAAGGAAGGTCTCTCGAGCACGATCATCCAGCAGTCAGGTTCGATCCTGCTCGAGGTGGAGAAGCGTAACGTCAAGCATTTCGAGGTCGAGACGCCCTACCTCGCCGCCGTGGTCAAGGGAACGCAGTTCAGCGTCACCGTGAATGCGGGCAGCACCAGGGTCGGCGTGCTCCGCGGCCAGGTCGAAGTCTCAGACTTCAAGACGGGACAGATCGCTCAGGTCATGCCCGGACAAGCGGCCACGGCCTTTGAGCATGGCAAGCCCGGCCTCAGCCTGAGCGGCGCGGGGACGTTCAATCCGATCGAACATGGCAAGCCGCGCGCCTCGACGATCGAGCGAATTCCTGTGCCGAAATCGGGATTGTCGGCGCCGCGCAACGCGGCGAGCGGCCATGCGATCCATGCGCTGGGTCCGATCGACAAGGGGACCAAGGCGGCTGGCGGTCAGGCGCCCAAAGGCGGCGTCGTGCGCATCTCCAGCTCGCTCGGCGAGGTCAAGCTGAACGTTCACAAGGTCACGCATGGGCTCGCCCACGGCGCAATTGCGCCGGGGCACGTGCGCAACGCCAACACCGGTACCGAGACGGTCTGGAGCGACACGAAGGCGAGCACCACGACCACAGCCGCCAACAGCTCCACCGTAACGGCGGTCACCGTCAGCAGCAGTGTATCTGCTGCCAGTGCCACATCTTCGTCGTCAAGTGCGACGACGACCGTTGCGACCACTGCCGGGTCGACCGGCGATGTGTCCGGAGGAAGCTCTGGGAGCGGAAGCAACGGGACTGGCGCGACCAGCAATGGAAGCGGTGGCACCGGCAATAATGGCAACAACGGCAACGGGAACAGCGGCAACGGGAACAGCGGGAACGGGAATAGCGGCAACAACGGTGACGGCAGTCATGGCCACCACTACGGTTGGTATTGGGGCAGGGGCCATCACTAGGACCGTGTCGTCGGCATAGGGGAGCGCCTGGCGGCAGGTACCGCCGGTGCAGGGGAACAAAGTGAAACGCCATCGGCCGCATATTCTTGTCGTGATCGCGCTGGCGGTCGTGCTGTCCACGGGATGGCATGGCGCGCTGCGCAATGCGCTCACCGATCTGCGGTTTGCCTGGCAATCGCGTGCCGCAAGCGGCAATGTCGTCGTGGTGTCCATCGACGCGCCCTCGATCGACCAGATCGGGGTGTGGCCCTGGCCGCGCCGGCTCCACGCAGAGCTGTTGCACAAACTCGAAAGCGCCGGCGCGCAGGAGGTGGCTTTCGATGTCGATTTCAGCACGCCCTCGGAGCCGGCCTCCGACGAGGCGTTCGTCAAGGCGCTTCGGGAGGTCGGCGGCTCGACGATCCTGCCGTCCTTCAAGCAGCCGGCGCCGAATGGTGACCCAGCTCACGTCAATCGCCCCCTGAAGCCGTTCAGCAACCAGTCGTGGCCGGCCGTCGTCAATGTCGCGGTCGAATCCGATGGGCTCGTTCGCCGTTATCCGGTCGGCGAGAGGCTCGGCGACGCCTTTATGCCGTCGATGGCCATCGTGCTGGCTGGGCAGGACGCCAATCGGCGATCCTCCTTCCTGATCGACTTCAGTATTCGGGCGGCCTCCATTCCGCGTGTCTCCTTTGTCGACGTGCTGCATGGCGATACCGCGACACTCGACAAGCTCAGAGACAAGAAGATCATCGTCGGTGCGACCGCGCTCGAGCTGGGCGACCGGTTCAGCGTTCCGAATGGCGGCATCGTCTCGGGGCCCGTCCTCCAGGCGCTGGCGGCGGAATCGATCCTCCAGCACCGGATGCTGCGCTGGACGTCCGATGCCGGCATGATCCTCGGCCTGGGTGTGATCTGCCTGCTCATGATGTATTCGTGGCGCCGCTTCGCATCGGGATATCGCGTTGCGGTCCTCATCGCGGCCGGAGCGGCGGTCGAGCTGACCGCGGCCCTCCTGCAGGCAAGATGGCCCTTCGTCGTCGACACATCGCTATTCCACATCGCGATCATCGCTTATCTGACGGCGATCGCGCTGGACGAGATCGATTTCCGCGGTCTCCTGGGACGCATCGCCGAGAGCCGCTTTCATCGCATCGCCATGTCGCTCGGCGACGGTCTCGTCTGCACCGACGAGGATCACCGGATCACGGTCTGGAATCCCGGCGCGAGCGTGATCTTCGGCTACATGCCGGCCGAGATCATCGGCCGCCCGTTCGACACGCTGTGCGCCGTGCCGACGGACGGCGACGCAAGGCCGTCCATGCGCGATGCCGCACGCCAGGCGCTCCTCGTGCCCGGCGGGGCGGTCGTCGTCGAGTTCGAGGGCCGGCGCAAGAACGGTGAAACCTTCCCCGTCGAAGCGAGCTTCTCGGGCTGGCAGGGAACGGACGGTTTCCAGTATGGAGCGATCCTGCGCGACATCTCGGTCCGCAAGCGCGAGGTCGAACGCGTCAGATATCTCGCCGAACACGACGTGCTGACGGGTCTTGCCAACCGGAACATGCTGCATGCCGGCCTTACCGGTCTGATCGCCGCGGCGGAGCGGCGGTCTTCCGACGTCGCACTGCTCGTGCTGGGTCTCGACGGCTTCCAGCAGATCAACAACATGCTTGGACATTCGGCCGGCGACCTCGTGCTGCAGGCCGTCGCCGAGCGGCTCCGGACCGAAATCGCTGGTAAGGCGGCGGTCGCCCGGCTCAGCGGCGACGAATTCGCCATCGCACTTGATTGTGCGGAGGCTGGCGAGCCGATTGTGGCGTTCGCCGAGCGGATCGCGCGCGCGTTCGAAGCGCCGCTTGTAACGGGCACACGGCAGCACCGAGTCCGGATCAGCATCGGCGTTGCCGTCTATCCCGACGGTGGACACAACGCGGACGACCTCCTGAGCAACGGCCATCTCGCGCTGAGCCGCGCCAAGGCGACGCGACGCGGCAGCCACGTGATCTTCGAGAGTGCGATCAGGCAGGAATTGCAGAACCGTCTGACGCTTGAGAGCGAACTGGCGCTTGCCGCGGACCGCGGCGAATTCGAACTGTTCTACCAGCCGCAGGTTCGCCTGGTCGACGGCGGCCTGGTCGGGGCTGAAGCGCTCATCCGTTGGCGGCATCCCGTGCGCGGCTACGTCTCCCCCGGGGAGTTCATGCCGGTGGTCAATACCTCAGCGCTGTCCGAGCGGATCGCGAACTGGGTGATGGAGACGGCCTGCCGGCAGGCGCGTGCGTGGGAATTGTCCGGCAACAGCGTGCGCGTCGCGATCAACCTCTCGCCGTCGCAGCTGCACTCCGGCGATCTCGCGGATGCGGCTGCGGCCTTGCTCGACGCGACAGGGCTGACGCCGGCGCTGCTCGAGCTCGAAGTCACCGAAGATATCCTGCTCCATGACGAGGGCCGCGTGCTCGACATGTTCAAGCGGATCCAGGAGCTCGGCGTCCGCGTCCTGTTCGACGATTTCGGCACCGGCTACGCGAGCCTCAGTTATCTTAAGAAATTTCCGCTCGACGGCCTCAAGATCGACCGGTCGTTTGTGCTGGATCTGCTCGCCGATTCCGACGATGCCGCGATCGTCGGTTCGACCATCGGCCTCAGCAAGCAGCTCGGGCTCACCGTCGTGGCCGAGGGCATCGAGAACCGTGCCACGGCCGACTTCCTGATCAGCATGGGATGCGAGGAAGGGCAGGGCTATTTCTTCGGCCGTCCGATGCCCGCGGATGCCTTCGAACGGCAGTTCCTGACGCAGCCCCGATCCGTCACCGCGGCCTAGCTGACCCTCGTCACGCGAGCTTCATTGCTAACGCCGGCGGGCGATGGCAACGCCGAACAGGAAGGCGACGAACAGGCTCGCGAGCGGCGCTTCACGTGTGATCGCGGCGACCGTTGCGAGCGGTTTACCCGGCTTTCGAGCTTCGTCGATGACATGCGCCAAGCGGTCGACAGCGGCGCGCAAGCCTCCGGCGACCTCGCCGAGCGTTTGGGAGACGTCAGCCGCGGCGTCGATGGCGCGCTCGGCCATGCCGGGTTGGGACGGGGGCTGCGGAATTTCGGTGCTCAAATTCGTAAACTCCGCTCCTGACGAAGGGAATGAGGCCGGCACCTTTGGCTATCCGCGCGAGCGCTCGTTTTGAACAGCGGGTCCGAAGACCTTTGGCTATCCGCGACAGGCGCCGTAATGTACGGCGGGTGCCGGCCTTGCAGGGGAAATGCGGTGCGCGGGATTTTGTTCCGGGACGGCTTCTCGCTCGGCGTCTTTTCACCGGGAAATACCCGTGAAACGACGGGTACGAATCTCTGTTAGGCTGGCACGATCTTGTGGATGTCAGGAGACTGCCGTGACCGATCGGACCATGCCGGATCGAGCCCGGCGCATCGCCTTGCTCGGCGCGCCCATCGACATGGGGGCCTCGCAGCGCGGCACCCTGATGGGCCCGGCGGCGCTGCGCACCGCCGGCCTTGCGACGCTGCTCGAGAGCCTGGACTTCGAGGTCGTCGACTACGGCGATCTCACGGCGGCCGAGGTCAGGGACCTCGCAGACAGGCCGCCCGAGAAAGCCAATCATTACCGCGAAATCCAGCGCTGGACACGCGTGCTGAGCCGCAGAGGCTACGAGATCGCGAAAACCGGTGCGCTCCCGATCTTCCTTGGCGGCGATCACACGCTGTCGATGGGCTCGGTCAATGCCATGGCGCGCCATTGGCAGGAGCGCGGACGCGAGCTGTTCGTGCTCTGGCTCGATGCGCATGCCGACTACAATACGCCGGAGACGACGATCACGGCGAACATGCATGGCATGTCGGCCGCGTTTCTGTGTGGCGAGCCGGGCCTCGATGGCCTGCTCGGCGATGACCCGCGTGCGTCGATCGATCCTGACAGGCTCGATCTGTTCGGCGCGCGGTCAATCGACAAGCTCGAAAAGGAGTTGATGCGCGCACGCCGGATCAGGGTTGTCGACATGCGCCAGATCGACGAGTTCGGCGTCGCCGTGCTGATCCGCCGTGTGATCGAGCGGGTTAAGGCGAGCAATGGCGTGCTGCATGTCAGCTTCGATGTCGATTTCCTCGATCCATGCGTGGCGCCCGGGGTCGGAACCACGGTGCCGGGCGGAGCGACCTATCGCGAGGCACATCTGATCATGGAGCTGCTGCACGATTCCGGCGTGGTGGGGTCGGTCGACATCGTTGAGCTCAATCCATTCCTGGACGAACGTGGTCGAACCGCGCGGACCGCGGTCGAGCTGATCGGCAGCCTGTTCGGGCAGCAGATCACCGACCGGCCGACGCCAAGCAATGCGATCGCGCCGGGCGAGTGAATCGGACGGACGGCGATTGTGCGCTGCAAGGAAAGGAACTGCTGTTGTTGCCGGGCGATTTAGATCAACGCTGATCGAAATCGCCTGCTTTTGAAATAGCTGCGAATTGCAAATGCCGTCGTCAGAATGTTTGATGCGGTCTCAGCGCCAGCCGGGGGCCCGCAATGAGCAGCACGACACATGCCGACGATGATCCCGTGACGACCACTCGTCGTCGCTTCCTGACTGCCGGCTCGGCCGCGGTCGGCGGCGCCGTTCTCGGCACAAGCACTGCTGCTGCGGAGACCGACAATCTTCCGCCCAATGTTCCCGAATGGATGAAGGCACCGGGCGAGCCGACGGGAGGTCAGCTCTATGGTGCGCCATCGCCCTTCGAGAAGGGCGTCGTCAAGAACATCTCGAAGGCTCTCAAGCAATACATCTCGGCGTCCAGCCGGACGCCCTTGCAGGAGCTCGACGGCATCATTACGCCGAACGGGCTGTTCTATGAGCGGCATCATGGCGGCGTCCCGACCATCGATCCGGCGCAGCACCGGTTGATGCTCCACGGCCTTGTCGAACGGCCCCTGATCTTCACCATCGACGATCTGCGGCGCTTCCCGTCAGAGTCGCGCATCCACTTTCTCGAATGCTCCGGCAATCCCGGTTACACCAAGCCGTATGGCAAGACGGCATCGGATCTCGTCGGCCTGGTGAGCTGCGCGGAATGGACCGGCGTCAGCCTTAAGCTGGTGCTTCAGGAGGCGGGGCTGAAGCCGGAGGCCAAATGGGTGGTTGCCGAGGGGGCCGACGCGGCCGCGCTGACGCGCAGCATTCCGATCGAGAAATGCCTCGAGGACGCCATGCTGGTCTACAGCCAGAACGGCGAGCGGCTGCGACCGCAGCAAGGGTATCCGCTGCGATTGTTCCTGCCGGGCTTCGAAGGCAACATGAGCGTGAAATGGCTGCGCCGCCTGCATGTGACTGCCGAGCCCGTGTATTCGCGTGAGGAGACTTCGAAATACACCGATCTCCTGCCCGACGGCACGGCGCGGGAGTTCTCCTTCTACATGGAAGCGAAGTCGATCATCACCCGTCCCTCCGGCGGTCAGCGTCTGAGCGCGCCCGGCTTCCACGAGGTCACCGGCATCGCCTGGAGCGGGCACGGCAAGATCGCCCGCGTCGAGGTGTCCGTCGACGACGGGAGGAGCTGGCAGAACGCGCGATTGCAAGAGCCGGTGCTGACGCGTGCGCTGACACGCTTCCGTTTGCCGTGGCAATGGGACGGCAAGCCCGCGGTGATCCAGAGCCGCGCCATTGACGAGACCGGCTATGTGCAGCCGACGCTGGCCGAACTGCTCGCAGTGCGCGGCGAGAATTATTTCTACCACAACAATGCGATCTGGCCCTGGCTCATCGCGGCGGACGGCGAGGTGACCAATGCGCTGGCGTGAGATTTGCGGCATCGCATTAGCAATCATGCTGTGCACCTTTGGGAGCGTTGCGCAGGCGCAAAGCCCTTATGGCATCGGTCGGCCGGCGACGTCCGCCGAGATCGCGGGTTGGAATATCGATATCGGGCGCGACGGCAGCAATCTGCCGAACGGGAGTGGTTCAGTCAGCCGTGGCCGTGAAGTGTTCGCTCAACAATGCGCCTCGTGTCACGGCGAAAAAGGCGAGGGCGGCTTGGGTGATCGGCTCGCCGGCGGGCAAGGTACGATCGGAACGGCCAGGCCCATTCGCACCGTCGGCAGCTATTGGCCTTATGCGCCGACGCTGTTTGATTATATCCGTCGCGCCATGCCGCAGAACGCGCCGCAATCGCTAAGCGATGAGGATGTCTATGCGGTATCGGCCTATGTCCTGAACCTGAACGGGCTAGTGGGAGCGGACGCGACGCTCGACGCGAAATTGCTTGCGGCCGTGAAGATGCCGAACCGCGACAGGTTTGTCGGCGATGCGCGGCCCGACGTCAAAAAGTGAACGCGCGCGGGGGACGAGGTTCCCTGCGTTGGCTTGGAACTTGCTTCGGCGAAGGCGGAACTCGCGGGACGTCATTGAATTAACCTGCGAGAGGAAAAAAGCACGGATCCTTCGATGGCAGCTGATCGCTTCGCTCACTCCATGTCCAAGGCGGTTCGCCATCCCGGCGTGATCGCGTTGATCGTGGCCGCCTTGACGATTGCTGCGATGCTGATCGTGGATCATGGGCCGTGGAGCCGGGCCAAGACGCAGCCGGCCCATGTCGCGATGTATGCAACCACGGGCGAGGCTGCACACGCCGCTGGCGCCAAGGTGCTTCCCACCGAACCGAAATCGCCGGTCGAGCCGGAGCGGCCGGGGCCGAAGACGTCCCCGACCGTCAATCCCGTGACGCCGTAGTCCCCGTTAGCTCTTGCGACCATAGTTGAGAAGACCGCCGTTCGTCTTCGGCGGATGCGCGCGCAGCGCTTCTTCGTTCGGCTCGGTGCCCCAGCCGGGCCGGTCCGGAATGATCAGATGGCCGTTCTGGATTTCCGGCTCATGCGTGAACAGCTCGCGGTCCCAGGACAGGCGATCGATGTCGATCTCCATGATCCGCAGGTTCGGAACGGCCGCGCAGAAATGCGCGTTCATCATCGAGCAGAGATGGCCATAGAAATTATGCGGCGCGACGTTGACCTCGAACGCTTCCGCGGCTGATGCGATCTTCATCGATTGCCAGACGCCGTTCCAGGGCGTGTCGATGATCGCGACGTCCATCGCTTGCTCATGGAAATAGGGCAGGAATTCGCGCAGGCCCAGCAGCGTCTCGCAGGACGAGATCGGATGCGGGCTCTGCCTGCGGATGTAGCCGAGCGCTTCCGGATTGAAACTGTCGATCTCGATCCAGAACATGTCGAGGTCCGCGATGGTGCGCAGGATCTTCAGGTAACCCTCGGTCTTGGCGTTGAAATTGCAATCGAGCAGGATGTCGACGTCGGGGCCCGCGCCGTCGCGGATCGCTTCCAGATGCATGCGCAGGTCGCGCAGGATCTTGCGGTCGACGTTGATCTCGGGTGTGAAAGGTGAGCCGAAGCCGGGCCGCCAGCCGGTCGGCTTGCCGTCGTCGTAGGAGAAGATGTTGGTCTTGAGCGCAGTGAACTTCTTCTCGCGCACCTCGCGGCCCATCGCCTTGACGCCGTCGAGGCTTTCGATCGGCGGCTTGTACCAGGACGGATGATTGATCCGCCACGTCGCGCAATGCGACCAGTAGACCCGGACACAGTCGCGGATCTTGCCGCCGAGCAGCTCGTAGCAGGGTACACCGAGGCACTTCGCCTTGGCATCGAGCAGGGCGTTCTCGATCGCCCCGAGCGCTTGCGCCACCACGCCGCCAGCGGCGGGGCGCGTGGCGGCGAACAGCTCGGCGTAGATGCGCTCATGCTGGAAGATATTCTGCCCGATGATGCGGGTGGATAGGCGCTGGATCGCCGCGCCGACGCCCGGTGAGCCAAAGCCTTCATCGAACTCGCTCCAGCCGACGATGCCGTCGTCGGTCGTCAGCTTGACGAAGTGGTAGTTTCTCCAGCCGGCATCGCAGGCAAGGATTTCAAGGCTTGTTGCTTTTGACGATTTGGTCATGTCGCTCCCTGTCGCCCAGCGGGACTTTGTTTTTCTTGTGGCCAGGTCGCAAGGCCCGGTCCTGACGGCAACTGTTAGGCCAACCATGGACCGGCGTGAAGCCCGCAGCGCTGCGGCCGAGGCTGCCTCTCGCCCCTCTTTGGCGGGGAAATGCCGTGGGATCCGGCGGGACGGCCATGATCTTTCCGGGGATCGTCGCGAAAATGCGCCGGGCGCTGACGTTTTTGGCCACAATCGGGACCGACCCTCCACCCATGAAATTTCTGGGCATGATCTCGCTTCTGGCGCTGCTCACAATCAGCGGGGCCGCTATTTCCGATCAGTTTCTGACGGCCGATCAGCACGTTGCGCAAGGGGTGAAATAGCGCGGCGAGCGAAGGCGCTTTTGTCTTTGCAGTTGTCTTGGGGGGACAGCGATGCTTTCGATAGACCAGTTCTTGCGGCTCATCAGCGCGCCGGCCGTGTTTGCGGCCTTCATCATCGCATCGCAGGTTTCGGCGGCACTGTCGCAAGGTTAGTCAGCCGACCACCGACGAGCCGAGCAGGGCGAGGACGGCCAGCGCCATCAGCGCGGTGCCGAGCCAGCCCAGCGCGACCAGCCACGACCGGGCCCTGAAACGGCCCATGATCGCGCGGCTCGAGACGATCAGCATCATCATCGCCATGATCGGAACGGCGACGATTCCGTTGAGCACGGCACTCCAGACCAGCATGTGGATCGAGTCGATCCCGGTGAAGCCGAGGCCGAAGCCGATCGCGGTCGCGGCCGCGATGATGGTGTAGAAGCCGGCGGCCTCGTCGGGCTTTGCCTCGAGCGTGGCACGCCAGCCGAAGATTTCCGCGACACCGTAGGCCGCCGAACCCGCCAGCACCGGGATCGCGAGCAGGCCCGTGCCGATGATGCCGAGCGCGAACAAAGCGAAGGTGAAGTCGCCGGCGAGCGGCCGCAGCGCTTCGGCCGCTTCCGTCGCCGAATTGATGTGGGTGACGCCGTTGGCGTTCAGCACGGCGGCCGTGGTCAGGATGATGAAGAAGGCGATGCCGTTCGACAGCAGCATGCCGAACGTGGTGTCGGCCTTGATGCGCGCGATTTCAGGGGCGCCGCCGCGCCGCGTCTCCTCGCGCAGCGGCTGGTCGCGCTTGCCCTGGTTCATCTCCTCGACCTCCTGCGAGGCCTGCCAGAAGAACAGATAGGGGCTGATGGTGGTGCCGAGCACGGCGACCACCATCATGAAATAATCGGCGCTGACATTCGCCTTCGGCCACACCGCGGCGAGCAGCGCGGTGCTCCACGGGATCTCCACGGTGAAGGCGGTCGCGACATAGGCGAACAGCGCCAGGGTGAGGAATTTCAGCACCGGCGAATAGCGGCGATAGGGCAGGAACACCTGGAGCAGGGTCGAGCCCGCCGCGAAGATCAGCGCGTGCTCGTGGTTGAGACCGCCGATGACGAGCGAGAGCGCCTCGGCCATCGCGGCGATGTCGGCGGCGATGTTGAACGTGTTGGCGGCGACGAGCATGGCGACGAGCGCCAGCACCGCCCAGCGCGGCGCGATCCGCATCACGTTGGCGGCAAGCCCTTTTCCGGTGACCCGGCCGATCTGCGCGCTGACGAGTTGAATGGCGATCATGAACGGCGTGGTCAGAAACACCGTCCAGAGCAGCCCGTAGCCGAATTGCGCGCCGGCCTGCGAATAGGTGGCGATGCCGGATGGATCGTCGTCCGCCGCCCCGGTGACGAGGCCGGGACCCAGTCGTTGCAGCAGCGTCGGCCCGGACTTCGTCGGTGCGTCGGTGCGGTCGTGCTTGGCGGGGCGGTGTTTCAGGGCGGACCTTCCGGAATTGCGAATCCTGATCTTAAGCGCGTTCATGGCCGCAAAGTTCCTGCACAATGAGCGTCGTGCGTCTGCTGAAGCCGATGCTGCCAGCCCTTGCGCGCTCCGGCGCGCGGCGGCGCTCGCTGTTGCTGAGCTTCATGCCGGTGGGCGATCGGGCGAGCATTGAGGCCTGTCGCGCCGTCCGCAACGTGCGCAGCGAGGTGTTTATCTCCTCCTGAACGATAATTCCGGATGCGGAGGAACGTCGCTTCATCGCGCATGTTGACCTCGTGGCGACGGAATCTTCGCGAGGAGCGGGACAGTCACCATCGCGACGACGGCGGCGTCAAGCCCGCCTTGTCGCGGTTCGGCCTCACCCCTCACCAGCAGAGACAGTCATGAACAGGCTCAAGCCGGCCAATTTTCGCAATGCGCTCGACTTGAGCGACAAGGTGCAGGTCAAGACCCTGCGCAAGCGCCTCAAGCTGTCGCCCGATCAATTCGCCGACGCCCTTCGCAAATCGGGCAATTCGATCTCGGCCCTCGTCAAGGAAGCGGCCGCTGCGAGGCCCGGCAAGCCGGAGGCGTAAGGCGCCGGCCTGACCGCGCTGGCGAAGCCGGCAGCCGGATTAGGAACAGCGCGCCGACGACGACGTTTCCCGTTTTCAGGAAGCGAGGAATTGGCCGATGGACAATCTGACGAAGCGCGAGCAGCCGGACCGCAGCAAGATCAACATGGACGAGGCCTTCGAGGTCAAATACTGGACCCATGCGCTCGGCGTGTCGAAGGAGGAGCTGCAAAAGGCCGTCGACAAGGTCGGCAATTCGGCCGCGGCCGTCCGCAAGGAGCTCGCAGGGTAGGGCATGTCGCCGACAGCATCGTGCGCGAGCGCCATGAGAACAACGAGACGTGAACTTCGCGTCCGGCTACTTGACGCTGACGAACATGCCCCAGACCGCGGCCAGCGCCGCGCCGGTGAAGACGACCACCGGATTGTCGCAGAACGTGCCGCCGTAGCGGCACACGTCCGCGCCGAACTGGCCGAGCTCGTGATGGCTCGCGGAGTAGAACAGTCCCGACAACCCCAGCAATGCGGCGGCGACGTAGTACATCGGCGATCTCTCCGAAAACCTTTCCGGTTGCGCCCTCCTGGGAGGGCATGTCCCAGCCTGACGCGAACAGATTTCATTCCGCCAAATCCGATTTGCTGCATTTGAATAAAGTTTGCTCCGTCGGGCAAATCACTGGCATGATGGCAGCATCGGGCATTTCCCAGCGAGCCCCGCATGGCCGCTTCTCGCCCTTGCGGACTTCAGCCGTTGCGACTGCGACACCAGCGTTTGACCCCGAGCAGAATAGGTAAGCCCGCCTCTGAAATTTGAATCCATCCCGGGAACAAGTTGCAATTCTGTGCGTTAGGTGGCGTCGTTGGGGGAAACCATCGTGCCGACCGCCGAGTACTATTTGAAGCAAGCCGAAATCGCGTCCCGGATGGCTCTGGCAGAATCCGACCCGGAAAAAGCGAGGGCCATGCATATCCTCGCCCTGGAGTATTACGACAAGGCCTACCTTGCGCAGGTCCAGGAAGCGTCGCCACCGCAGCCAACCAGCTCGGCCAACATCATCCAGAGGCAGTGAGAGCGCGATCGTTGACGGTTTCGGATCTCGCCTCTTGGGGCCCTTCGCGCACATGGTGGCCGACGGGCGGATGTTTCGCTTTGTCACTCCGCCAAATCCGATTTGCTGCATTTAAATAGAGTTTGCTCCGTCGGGCAAAACACTGGCATGATGTCAGGATTGCCACAGCGCGTAGGATGGGTAGAGCACTTGCGAAACCCATCGCTCGGTCCCACCCGATGAAGACGATAGCGGCGTGCTCGGTCACATGCAGCGGATGATGGGTTTCGCTGCGCTCTACCCGTCCTTCGGCTTACCGGAGAAAGCGCGATGATCCGTCGTGCCCACGCGTCAGATATCTCTCGGGTGGCCGCTCTCTATCACGCGGTTTGGCACGAGACCCAGGCTCCCTTCATGCCCCACGCAGAAATTATCCGTCGGTCCATGGAATTTTTCCTGGAAAGGATGACGGCACTTTTGCCTTCGACTTTGGTAACGGAGTTGAACGAAGAGGTCGTGGCGTTTTCGGCGTGGAGAGGCCGGCTTCTGGGCCAACTTTTTGTGGCGATGCCGCATCGAGGGACGCGCGTCGCGTCAAGTCTGCCGACAGCCGCTGAAATTGAGATGGCCAAGGGAGGTATTGCCGAGGCAGAACTGCACTGTGTCGTTGGCAATGAACGTGCGCGCCGCTTCTACGAGCGCATGGGCTGGCATCACAAAGCGGAAATCATGGAGCAGGTTGCCGGTGAGCACGGGCAAACCGATGTTCCGTTCTGGTGCATGACCAAGGTTCTCACCATCTAGCACATGTCCATCGACCACTCTCGAGAGCCCGCGTGGCCGCTTCTCACACTTGCGGACTTAGCCGCTGCGACTGCGACGCCGGCTTTTGACCCACAGCTATTACGGATATTGGTGGCTGCGGAAATCGACGTCACTCAATGCTCACCTCCTGAGTTGCGAGCGTAACGACGCAAAGCATGAAGAGCGGCACAGAGTCGCTGAACCCATGTGCACCGTGCTTCGTCCGAACAGCAGGAGAATTGCATTTTGCATAGCGCATTCGGTCAGGATAGCTGACGGTGCGCGCTGCGTTTTCCGGGCATGACGCTGACGTCCGCCGCGTTCCATGCTATTATGTCAATATTCCAGGTCGTTCGGTCGAGCCTTGTATTGAGGTCAAAGCCGATGATTGGAGTCACCATCCCCACATACTTCGTCAGTCCAAGGCGAAGCATCATGAAAGCATGATCACGTTGACGCTCGGCGCCGGCGTGCAACTCGATTCGACAGGAGAAAGCATACGCAGGTCGATTTCAACTCGCGGCAGTTCACGGCGGAGACCTGAACCGCCGCTTGATCTAAGGAGGCACTCATGAACTTCATCAGCGTGCGCAGAGTCCCCACATTCACCGCAGCGATGAGACTCACCAAAGCAACGGCTTTTGCTGCAGCGCTCGTGTCCTTTGCCCCCGCGGCTGTCGCGGGAGAGCCGATTGAAAAGAAGGGGACTACTCCTTATGTGACGCACTTTATTTTTCGACCCTTGATGAGCATTGACACCGCCGAACTCGGCAAGGCCACTACGCTGGAGGCGGTCGGGACCACTCAAAACATGAAGGGAGAGAAGATGCTGGACAAGATGTCAGCACGCTGCGTGGCGCTGAACGTCGCGTCCGGAGACAAGAAATACATTGACGGAGCTTGCGTGCTCGCCGACAGCGACGGCGACAAGATTTTCTCGACCTTCGATACGCGAGACCTCGACAAGGCCCAGCCGAAGATGGATTGTGGAACGCATATCATCACCGGCGGCACCGGTAAGTATAAGGGCATCACCGGAAGCGAACCATTTGCTTGCATAGCCATGCCTGCGTTGGCTGGCTCTGGCGACTATTTTGCGATGGACATCCCGCACAACACGTCCTGGGAAATCAAGTGATCCTGAACCCGATGTCGCCGTAAAGATGGTTGTTGAGGCGGCCATCAATCGCTGAACGAGAGCCTAGCCCACCACAGCTGGGCTCTTCTTCTGTTCATGATTTAGGTCAGATGGTCCGCCCGTGGTCCTTGGCGGACGTGGTGGCAGACGGGCGGGTATGCGCTTTGTCTCCAGGCGGCCATCTGCAACGTGACAGCCCCGATGAAACACGCCTGAAACAATCCTGAAACCCGATTGTCCTGAACTCCTTTTTCGCTGGCACCGACCAACCAAGCGAAAAGGAGACAATCATGATCCAGATCGGTTCGAAGGAAGAAGTCGCGTTCCTGCTGGCGCTGTTCGGCACCCACACCCAGCCGGTCAAGCGGCCGAAGCCGAAATCGCGGCAAGGCTGAAGGCGCTGATCCCATGCCCGGCTTGGCCGAATGCCAGAGCCTCTTGCGGCTCCTGATCGCGAGGGGAGATCCGAAGGCCATCCCGATCGCCAAGGGCGCCATCGATCAATATCTCAACACGGCTCCGGTCAGCGCCCGCGGGCGCGGCCTGCGCGTGCTCCAGCGCGATGCGCTCGACCAGCACGACCTCGCGGTCGGCGTGCAGCGCTCGTTCGCCGAAACGGTGGATGCCTATATCGAGCGGAAGTTGGCGGAGGAGTGAGGTGCGGACTCGCGGGACCGAAGCGCGCGGTTGCTGGCATCGCTCTTGCTGAACACGTCTCAACCAGGCCCGGCGCTAGCGGGCTGATCCAGATCGAGGCGATCCCATGCAGTCAACGTCCCGCTTCGAAGCAACCGCGTCTCTCAAGCTCCACGCCCTGATCTCCGACCTGCACTGGCGGATTCAGATGCTGGAGAGCGACATTGCGGAGGAGGAGCGCAGTTCCGGGAATGCCGACCCGGACAGCCCCAGTTATTCCATGCTGGCCCAGACGTTGCGGGCGCGCAGGGACAATCTGAAAACCTCGATCGCCATGCTGGAAGCTCGGGTCGAGCGTGCGCCGGATTTGCCGCGGGCGGCGTAGGGCGCGGCTGCCGGTGGCCGGCGTCGCGGCCTTGGCCCGCTTCGGGATCGTCGCATCGCAAAAAAGAAGAGGATAAGTCCCGGTCAATGCGGCACCCTTTGGTTGCGGCGACTCTCGACCTGCAATAAATTCTTGTTTGTTGGTAATCGTTTCTTGCCGCAAACGACCTCCTAGACGGTGATTTGTCAGGAGCCGAGCGTGTCGCGCGATTGCGCGCCATCCGCAAAGCTCCAACTGCCAGAAGATCGGTCTGTGACCATCGGTTGGCGCCGCAAATCAACGGAGGGTCCAATGCCTGTGGTGCATAAGAGACTGAGCCAGGCCAAGGACCTTTACGACGGAGCCGCCGCTGGCCGGGGACGACGCGCCAACACTCGATGTTCCCGGTTTGTTCTCCTTTTTGGGATCGCCGCGAGCCTCGCCGTTAAGGTTGTCCTTGAAACCTCAACGGGAGCATGTCAGGTGCCGAGCGTGTCGCGCGATTGCGCGCCAGCCGCAAAGCTCCAACTGCCAGAAGATCGGTCTGTGACCATCGGTTGGCGCCCGTTCTATCAGGCTTAGGTGCACCTTTGCTCGACCCTACGCCTGTGCGAACCGGATTGGATCAATTCCCAAAGCCAACAAAGATTCTGTCGAAAGCGAAGCTCTTCGCGGCCTGGAAAGGATCTCGGGATTCGACTTCCGATCCGGGTCGTCCCGGAATAGACGGAATTACCGCCGAGCAGTTCGCGTTACGGTTAGATGAGCGACTTTCGATTCTCGCTGATGCTTTGCGCACCGGCAAATACCATCCGTCGCGGCTGAAGCCCGTTTTCATCCCGAAGCCGAATTCCGAGAAAGACAGACTTATTTGCATTCCGGTTATCCGCGATCGTGTCGTTCAGAAGGCAATTGTCAATTACTTGGTTTCGACAGACAAACTCCCGGTAGAAAATGAGTTCTCCTTCGGCTTTATTGCCGGTAAGGGCACATCAAATGCCATAGATCGAGCGCTCGACCTCCGCCGGAAATACGGCTGGTGCCTCAAGACTGATATTGAAGCCTTCTTCGATCGCATAGCACGTTCAGACGCGAAAACGCGCGTGGCAAAGGCGTTGGGCAAAAGTAGTTTGACCCCATTGATCCATTCGTTCATCGACTGCGAAATCAGACAGACAAAATTTACTCAACCAAAACTCGCGAAGCAGGGGATCAAGGAAGGGCGCGGCCTTCGACAAGGCATGCCCCTTTCGCCCTTATTGGCAAATCTCGTTTTATCTGATTTTGACGCAAGCTTCCGAGCAAAAAAGATCGAAATGGTCCGATATGCGGACGATCTCTTGCTGTTCTTTCATTCGAAGCGCGATGCGCAAGATGGCTTCGACTTTGTAAAATCGCAACTGGCTACACAGGGTTTGACCATTCCCGAGTTGGGGGACGAAACTTCAAAAACGCAAATAGTTGCACCGAGGATGCCTGTCACCTTTTTGGGCCTTGAACTCGTCCACTATGAAGCAACAGGCCGTTATGAAAAAAGGGTCGGCCGAAAACAAATTGCGAAAATCGAGCGGCGATTGGAGGAGCAGTACAGCTTCGAGAATTTGCGCAAGGAGCGCGTGAATTTCCAGCAAGCTAATGTGGACTTATCGCGATCGATTTCCTCTTACCTGGGCATCTATCGAGGTACATATGACTTTCCGCTTGTTGAAAGTGAACTCAGGCGGATCGCGCGTCAGGTTCTTGAGGCCCTCTTTGAGGACGTCTTTGGCCTTGATGTGCTGAGGCGCGTCACACCAGAGGGAAGAGAGTTCTTAGGCCTCGGCAAAATGGATATTCTTGAAGAGTCAGACCCATTCGAGGTTTAGCACGTCGTGGGCAAGTCGGTTCAGCCGTCGCCGGATACTAAATCTTCCTTGTCCATGCCACGCGCGACAATTCTGATTTTATCATCCGTTAAAGGCCGCTGTAGCGCCTTTGCCTCATCCCATGGGGCGCTCAGCCAGACGTTCCATTCCTCGGCAGTCGTTAGGATCACCGGCATAGCCTTCGGGTGGATCGGCTCAACAACTGCATTCGGCGTGGTAGTGAGAAATCCATAGACCTGATGCGGCCCCGGCACGGGCTTCGACTTCGTCCCGCGATCACCATTGAATGTCGTCCATATGCCGGCGAACGCGAACAGCGGTCGCGACTCCGCAAGCGCAAACCATACAACATCCTTCTTCTTCGTCTCCGGATTGGGCTCCGGAGCGTATTCGGCAAAGCTGTTGACCGGCACGAGGCAGCGGTGCTCCGGCTTAAGCCACGCGCGCCAGTGCGGCGACGAGGTGTTGCGAATGTTGGTCACGGGTGGACCGCCGGTGCGTGGCGGCGGGGGCATGCCCCAGCGCATCATCACCAGTTCGCGTTCGCCATCGCCTACGTCGCGGATGACTGGCGCAGGGTAATCCGGAAACACGCCGGGCATCGGCGGCAGGTTGCCTTCATAGCGGCGGACGACCCGGAAGAGGTCGGTGATCGCTGCCTGGTTGGTGGTGATCGAATAGAGATTGCACATAGCTGCCTACTTGGAAGGTCCGAGACTTGTGGGCTCTAGCGCTCTTCGTTTGGGTGGACCCACTTGTATGGCGTAATGCTCTGCGTTTCGGTCAGCTTGATCATATGGACGGGTGGCGCGGAACGTCCCTTCCGGCATGATCGGCACTTGAGGGGTGCCTCCAGCTTCCAGATCGGCGTATCTCGCGGCCGGCGGATCGCATCGAGCGGCAGGCTCGCGCGCGTCTTGCACCTGTTGCACTCGACTTCGAGCCAGCCCATGCCGCCGTTCAGGCATTGCCCGATTGTCGGAGATGGTTGTGAGGGGCCGCCGTAACCTTCCATCCGGACGGACCAGGCCTGGGCTTCGGCACGATCAGCTTCGCGGACTGCCTTCTTGGCTTCTTCTCGCACATGCTTGGCGTGAATTTCCGCGCCCATGATCTGGCCGCTCCAGATGACTTCGCGTGATTTGGTGCCCATGCCGCCATCAAACCGACGTGCGGAGGCGTTGGCAAATTGTCGATTCCTAGGGGGCAACGAAGGTCGGCAGCTACTGCCCGTCGTGGGTGTGGATAAGATCGGCCGGCGCTAAGGAGCGCACGCACAAATGCGCGAATGTCGGCTTCCGATGACTAAGCAGAACTTCGTTTCCATTTGAGCCTTGCCGCTTTTGACCCATAGCTGACTACGAACTGAGGGTGAGCGTCGCACGCTTGCGGATTGGACACCTGGCTCAAGGTTGTGTCATATTTGCTGCGCAACCGATAAAAGGGGCCGCTCAATGGATCGCTTGCCGTGCATCCTGTACTTTATTTTTGTGACTGAGTTTGGCTTCGTCACGTTATCGCTTTTGCAAGGGAGATCCGCGAACGACACTCTCCTTTGGGGACTGTTCGCATCCGTTGTCTCGATACTTATCTCGGTCGGCCTCTTGCGCTGGACAGGGCTGCCACTCAATGCAACCATTGGCGAATACAATGAACGAAGAAGATTTATGCGCAACAAGGTGACACGAGTATCGACCAATGATGATGTCGCTTCTGGTTGACGCTCGCCAACTGCTTGCCGCATCATTTGGGATACCAACGGTATCTACAAGGTCTGGTTGTGGCCCTTAGCCGAAGGTCGATTGAGCGCGTGTCATGTCGGATGTCGGGGGCAAACCGGACGCCGATCTTACTTGGCGTCCACCGCTGCTTTTGACCCATCTGCGACATGGGCAGGTTCAGCCGACCAGCTGGCAGTGCCCGCTGATGACAGTACCGTCGCGTTTATGCGCCTTAAGCGTGCCGTCGACGCGGTTGATGAAACCTTGCCAGACAGCGGTCGGGTCGAACAGATGTTGCCAAATGTTGCCGAGCGTAAGCGCCGTCTCAAAGAACAAGTGCGTATCCGTGACGTGGACGGCCAAATTGCTTCCGAATGTCCGAGAGTGCATCGCCCCCTCGTCCAGATTAACGGTGACCTGTTCCCCGTTTATGTAGACCGAGTTGCGCTCGCTACCCGTAAGGCCCCGCGCCCAGCATTTCAGATCGATCGTCTCGGCATGTGCAGCCGTTGCAGCTAGGAGCGCTGCGACGATGATGGTTGCTTTCGGCTTCACAGTTATCTCGTCGCTTTGTAGCGGCCCTGCCGGGGGTTCGGACACGGCAGGACATTCGATGACTTTGCCGAAATTTCGGTGTCGCCTTCGAAGGATGTGCAGAGGACTCAGTCGTTCAGAGGTGAGCACGCGGCAATAGCCATCCCATGATCTTCTCATGCGGATCGCGACGACTGCGGACGAATGCTTTCTCGTTCTGCTGAGCGGCGGTCCTGGCGAATTCAGAAATCCCCTCCATAGACTGCCGTTTATCCTTCGGAAGCTTCGCCCATTGGCGAATGATCTTCCGGCGGGCTTCGCGTTGCTTTTCCCTTACGTCATGCATCGGTACGCTCCTTGAAGTGGATTGTTCCGGTTCGGCCTACTATGGTTTGGGCTCACTAGAACTTCAACGTCCAATCAAGAACTCTTAGCCCCTCTGATCGTGCAGCGCTATACACGGGAGCTAGTCTCATATTGGCTTTGCAGGCCGGCCGCCCTAGAATTGCGGCGATCGCAGGACGGGCGAAATGCAGTACGTTTGCGACGCGCCGAAGGGTAAGACCTGGTTCCGTATCGAGACGGAAGGTGAAGCGGCGCATGAGTCGCGCCTGATGAGCCACACAGTCGAGAAATATTTCTGCCGCGAGCGGGAGAAGGCAGTCCAGTCCTGGCGTCCGGAGCGGCCCAACGCGATCGAGCGCGACATCGGCCTCGAGGCCCATGTACAGCGAGAGATGCCGCTTTTCCTCACGTTGCGCGACAGGGAGGGCAATGCACTGACTACAGCGATGCTGCCACCGGGTGGCAAGGATCGCGGCGGGTTCCGGATCATCATCGTTGCCGCATCCAATGCCGATCCTTATCCTCAGCAGGAAGCGGCCATCGCTGCGCTGGGAGCGCATTTCGGTCTCACACTCGATCGCAACCGCTGCTTCCCCTACGGCCGCTAAGGAGCCTGACAAGTACCGCCGCTTGATTGGAGCGATGTCGGCTCATGGCCCTTGGCGGACAAAGCGGGTAACTGACCTTTCGTCCGCTTTGTGAATGCAAACCGGACATCCTGAAGCGGGTGCCGGTAGCGAAAGTTTGACTCGTCGGGCAAAACACTGGCAGACTGGCATCATCGAAAGAGGTGGTTCAGCCCGCGCGGAGCAATCCGTCGCGGGATTTTTGTTTCAGGAGACGCGATTGCTTTTTTAGAATGAGGTTTGAAATGGGAAGGTTGAAAAGAAGGACTGAATTGTATCTCCCAGTCGCAGAGCGTGTCGTCCGCGAGGGTTTCGGGGCGCCAACGCTGGCAGACATTGAGGCGTTGGCAAGAACCAAGACGGAAGCCGCCCTCAACGTGCTCGCCGCAATCATGCTGAGGGAGACGGCAAACGCGTTTGCGCGCGTGGCCGCCGCAAATGCCATTCTCGACCGGGGTTGGGGTAAGCCGGTGCAGCCTTTGGCCACTGACAAAGCCCCGCTCGAATTGCTGCACCGGATCGAACGCGTCATCGTGCATCCGGACCATTCAACGGCAATCGCCGACGAGATTGACGAAGCGGAGCAGGCTCCGGAGGCATCGCAAGACATCTTGCCTCCGGAGAAGAAGTTGCAATGACCGGATTCCAGGGCGATTGCTCTCGCGGAATCAGCTTTGACACGTCGGGCAAGACACTGGCAGAATAGCATCATCGAAATGGGATCAAGCCCGCGGGGATGCCGCGGGCTTTGTTCGTTTCGATGGGGCGGATGAGTTCGGTTTACTATCTCGCGACAGCCGGCCCAAACCACGTCGTCAGCGCATCCGCAAGGCCGCGCTGGCGCGCGTCGCCCACCCACGCCACGTGCCCGTCGGGTCGCACCAATACGGCTTCGGGTGCTGCGACCGGCCCGATCGCTGGAAGCTCCCAGCGGCCCTCGTAGCTGGTGTCGACGACGCCGACGCGATCCGCCCAGGGTGCGATGTCGATGCAGCCCGGCTTGCCAAAATTGAGCAGCAGGGGACGCGCGCCCTGCAGCAGGGTGAACAGTCTTTGCGAACCGCCCGGCGTGACGAGCTCGAGGTCGGGCATGCGGCGGCCGAGCAGCGGATGGCCTTCGCCGAGATCGTAGCGGATGTCGAGGCCGCTCATCATCGCGCCGACGCGCTTGCGCGGCTCGTCCATGCCGAGCAGGTCGGACACCACCTCGCGCGCGGCCTTGAGGCCGTCGTCGCCGCGGCGGAGCAGGGCGATCTGCGCCATGGTGTTGCGCAGCACGCGCGCGGCGACGGGATGGCGTTCGGCATGGTAGCTGTCGAGCAGGCTGTCGGGCGATCTGCCCTTGACGACCTGCGCCAGCTTCCAGCCGAGATTGACGGCGTCCTGCACGCCGGTGTTGAGGCCTTGGCCGCCGACGGAGTGATGGATATGCGCGGCATCGCCGGCGAGCAGCACGCGTCCCCTGCGATAGGAGGCCGCCTGCCGCGCCGCATCGGTGAAGCGGGAGATCCAGGCGGGATTCTTGAGACCGAAGTCGGTGCCGTACACGGCGACGAGGGCTTCGCTGAGATCGCGCAAGCCGGGCTCGCCGCTGCGCGCGAGCGTTGCTTCCGTCACCACGACCAGCACGCGCCCGCTCTCCGTCTTGCTGAGGCCGTGAAAGCCGAGCGCGTCGTGACGCAGGCCCCAGGCCGGCTCCTCGCCCATCTCGACCTCGGCCATGAGGTTGCTGAGCGTCGGTTCGAAGCCGGCGAAGTCGATGCCGGCGGTCTTGCGCACCAGGCTGCGGCCGCCGTCGCAGCCGACCAGATAGTTCGCCCGCAACGTCTCGCCGCCTGATAGCGCGAGGTCGACGCCGGTCTCGTCCTGAACGAAGCCCGTCACCTCGAAGTTCCGATAGATCGGGACCGCGAGCTCCTCGACCCAGTCGGCCAGGATGCGCTCGATGTGGCCCTGCCGCAGCGCCAGTCCGTAAGCGTGGCGGGTGGGGAGGTCGCTGATGTCGAGCCGGGTCCAGGCGAAGCCGGCGAGCTGCGTGATTTGTCCTTCGCGCAGGAAGCGATCCGCGACGCCGCGCTGATCGAGGATCTCGATGCTGCGCGCGTGCAATCCGCCGGCGCGGGTGCCGACAAGGTCCTGATCGCGCGCCTCTCGACGATGGCGACGTCGACCTCCGCGAGCGCGAGTTCGGCCGCCAGCATCAGGCCGGTCGGGCCGCCGCCGGCGATCACCACGGCATGATCGGTCGGCGCCGGGTTGCCGGCGCGGGCTTGCTCGGTCCGGCCGCGTGAGCGGGATGTCGGAAGCAGTACGGGCATGTCGTGATCCCTCGACTTGTTGCTGGGGCGGGGTTGTACGCGAAGGTCGGGGACTTGAAGCAAGCCCCTGGCGCACCACATATCTAAGTGGGAGGAGGGTCATTCTCCTGTTGCGGCCCACGGTGTTTGACACGTCGGGCAAGACACTGGCAGAATGCCATCATCGAAACGAGTTTGGTTCGGCCCGCGCGGGACAATCCGCGGCGGGCTTTTTCATGTCCACCTGGTGTGACGACAATTTCGTTCAACACAGGATTTGACTCGTCGGGCAAGACACCGGCAGAATGACATCATCGAGACGAGTTTGATTGACCCGCGCGGAGAGCATCCGCCGCGGGTTTTTTCGTTCTCGATCGGAATCGGACGGCGGCAACGCATTGCGGCCACGCACTCGACAAACCTGGAGCGCCGATCGGCGCGCCGTCGTCCGAACCATTGCTGGCCGTGCACGCGCGAACGTGCCGGCCCGCGGCGCTGGGCCTGTTGCCCGCGCCGCTGCGGTCTCCGGGATTTACGGAGATAGGGTTCGCGCCCGAAACGATCGCGCCTCGTTGCGCGATCTGCCGCGCATTTCTCTTGCTATGGAGAGACGATGACCGCCTATCTGATATCGCTCGCGCTCGCGGGTCTGGTTGCAATCGTGCTGTGGGAGATTTTTTCGTGAGCGAGGAGATTGAAGGCGAGCTCGAGCGTGCACCGGCGCGTTTTCCCGTGCGAGGGAAGACGACCAGGGCGCGGACCTTGACCGAGATCCGCTCGCTCGCGCGCAGCCACACCAGAACGGCCCTCAGGGTGCTCGTCGGCGTCATGCGCAGCGAGGATGCAACGCCGGCGGCCCGCGTCTCGGCCGCCAATGCCATCCTCGATCGCGGCTGGGGCAAGGCCGCGCAGCCGGTCGAGAACGGCGAGGACGGAATGCTGGAACTGATTCAGCGGATCGAGCGCGTCATCGTGCATCCGGCAAGCTCGAGCAGCGCTGACGCTGTTCACGACGCTTGAGACAGCGGAGATCCCGATCTGCAATCTCGCCTCGATGATCGTTGACCCGTCGGGCAAAGCACTGGCAGAATGGCATCATCGACAGAAGTTGGTGTTGCCCGCGCAGGACGCAGTCCAGCGCGGGTTTTTCGTTCTGATGCCTGGCAGAACTGCCATCAGAGACAAGAATGGCGTCCTTCATGAAATTCTGCACAATCGCGACCTTGAATCGTCGAAATCATTCTTGATTCAAGGAGCCGTCCGACTTTGAGAAGGGACGCCTGATCTGGACGACGGAGAACTGCGGTCGCTGCGATCGCAGCCGGCCGCGCTATCCCGAGGATTTGACAGATGAGGAATGGGCGTTGGCGGGGCCGCTGGTTGCGCCAGCCAGCCGCGGCGCTTCTCGCAATCAGTCCGCGGAGACCAGTCATGGACACTGAGCAATTGGTGGGCGCGATCCCTGCGGTCAATAACTTCTCGACGGTCGCTTCTATCGTATGCGTGCTTCCAACATACTTTCTTCGTCTTCAGCCTGCGACTTATAGACTCGTCCTGTCCCTGGGCATTGTCTTCGGTCTTTCGACTTTGGCGATCGTAATGGCAACGGTCTTTTGGCCGCTTCCGCACCAGATCTCTCGAGATGCTGCTATCTTCGCGGTCATTCTCTTTTCGCCGCTCGTCGTTGTCCTCATCGCGATACTTGCGCGCATTAGGCGCGTAACCCGTGTTGGCCTATGGAGGCACGGTCGTTCTGGCTTGCGTCATCCTCGATTGGGCTGGAATCTCTGGGCTTATACTTGTTCTTGGGTCGTAGTGTCGCCCGGCTGACCTGCATTTCATACCTAACGAAGGGATCAACAGACCGCCATGGCCGACAAGCTTCCGTCCTATGCTCAAGACAATCTGGCTCTGGTCGGAGAGATGACGTCTCAGATCGCCGCTGCGGCGGCGAGCGATGGTGTGTCGGTGCCTTTTATCCCTCCCGATGAGTCGTTTCCGCTCTCGCCGCAAGGCGACTTCGAGAGACTATTCGGACCGTGGCCCACGTCTTCCGGCGGCGTCCTTGCTGGTTTTAATCAAGCTCCGCAGGGACAACCCGACACACCAAACAACGAAGACTGGTCCGCGATGTGGCGCAGGCGCACCGGCCTGCGCTAGGGCGAGCGAGCGCATCCATTGTCCATCCTGAAGATTCCAACCGCCAAGATATTCGAGCCGCTGCTGAAACCCGCGCGCTACAAGGGCGTCTACGGCGGACGCGGCTCGGGCAAATCGCATTTCTTCGGCGAGCTTCTCGTCGAGACCTGCCAGGCCGAGCGCGGCACGCTCGCGGTCTGCATCCGCGAGGCGCAGCGCACGCTGGCGCAATCCTCGAAGCGTTTGATCGAGGGCAAGGTCGCCAGCCTCGGGCTCGGCCACGGCTTCAAGCTCTTCAGCGACAAGATCGAGACGCCCGGCGACGGACTCATCATCTTCCGCGGGCTTCAGGATCACACAGCCGACTCGATCAAATCATTGGAAGGGTTTCGCATCGCCTGGATCGACGAGGCGCAATCCCTCAGCGCGCGGAGCCTCGCACTGCTGCGGCCGACGATCCGCGTCAAGGACTCCGAACTGTGGGCGAGCTGGAATCCGCGCCGCAACAGCGATGCGATCGACGATTTCCTGCGCGAGCGACGGCCCGATGGGGCCGTCGTCGTGAAGGCGAACTGGCGCGACAATCCCTGGTTTCCTGACGTGCTTAGCGAGGAGCGGCTGCTGGACCAGAAACTCTATCCGGAGCGCTACGATCACATCTGGGAGGGCGAATATGCGCGCGCCTTCGAGGGCGCCTATTTCGCCTCGCTGCTATCGGAGGCGCGGGCACAGGGGCGGATTGGAAAAGTCGCGGCGGATCCGCTGCTGCCGCTGCGCGCCTTTATCGATATCGGCGGTGCGGGAGCCGCCGCGGATGCCTTCACGATCTGGATCGTGCAGTGGGTCGGAAGCGAAATCCGCCAATAATTTCATCCAGGCTGGCTATCGGCTCTATGAGCCCGAGGTACCCTGGGCCTGGTCGCATACGCTTTACTGGCGAAAGCGCCTGCGCTGAGTTGGGGAGCCGGTGTTTCCCGTGATGCGGAACGCGGCGTTCGCGGCGTAGAACTGGGCGCGCGAGACGCGGTGCAGGCCTGCACGCCCATAATGTCGAGAGGCCCGGCAGCTTGACAGCTGCCGGGCCCTTTTTGCGTTTTCAGACGATGTGGCTGAAGCACTTGCGAAGTCGGCGGCGCCGGGCTTTAAGTTTCCCCTTGCAGGAAATTCGGCGATTATAAGCCGATGTAAGGGAGCGCTATCGATGTCCACCAAGCCTCAATTGCCGGAACGTTCGTCGCGAGTGGCGGGAGGGCCTACGGCGCTCGATGGTCTGCTGGTCGTCGATTTCACGCGGGTGGTTGCTGGGCCGGCGTGCACCCAGACGCTTGCCGATTTCGGCGCGCGCGTCATCAAGATCGAGAACCCGGACGGCGGCGACGACACGCGCGCGTATGAACACGCCGAAACCGGCGGCGAGAGCGCCGCTTATCTCAGCCTGAACCGCAACAAGCGCGGTATCGCACTCGACCTCGCCGTGCCCGAAGCCCGCGAGATCGCGCTGGATCTGATCCGCAAAGCCGACGTGGTCGTCGAGAATTTTTCGAGCGGGGTCATGAAGAAATTCGGCCTCGACTACGAAGCGGTCGCGCCGCTCAATTCTCGGCTGGTCTATTGCTCGATTTCCGCCTATGGGCGCACCGGGCCGTTCGCTTCGCGTCCCGGTTTTGACCCGATCACACAGGCGGAAAGCGGCTTCATGTCGCTCAACGGATTTGCCGATGGTCCTCCAGTCCGCACCGGCCCGCCCATCGTGGATATTGCGACGGGGATGACAGCCTGCAACGCTATCCTTTTGGCCCTGCTGGCGCGGGATCGGTTCGGCCGCGGCCAACATGTCGAGGTGGCCCTGTTCGACATCGCCATGGCGATGACGAGCTTCTACGGCATGGCCTATCTGATCAACGGTGAGAACCCCGGACGGTTCGGCAATTCGCCGAGCGGGTCTCCCACCGTCGGCGTCTACGAGGCTTCCGATGGACCGCTTTACATGGCCTGCGCCAACGACCGGCTCTATCGCCGGCTGGTCGTCGAGGTGCTGAACCGGCCCGACCTCATCACCGATCCGCAATTTGCGACGCGCAAAGCACGCTCCGAGAACAAGGAGCTCTTGCGGGCAGCCATTGCGGAGGTCTTTGCGAGCGATACCCTCGAGAACTGGATGGCGAAAATGAAGCTGGCCAACATTCCGGTCGGCTATCTCCGCACCGTCGAAGAGGGCTTTAACGCGCCCGAAGCCCGCGACCGCCATCGCTTGAGCCGGATTCCGCATCCTACGGCGGACTGGGTCCCCAACATCGAAACGCCGATTTCCATGAGTCTGACCGGCGCGATTGATCCGGTTGCCGCCCCCCTGTTGGGCGAGCATACCGAGAACGTCTTGCGCGACACGCTGGGTTACGACCAGCGTCGGATCACGGAGCTCACCCAGAGGGGGGTCTTTGGATCCGGCAAGCCCGGGGTTTGAGCCCGAGTGGTTAACCTTGAGGGGCGGGCTCGCGGCGTACCGATCGCTGCTTTGCGACACGGCTGGTCGCGACATCGCATCCTTTCAAGCAGCCCGGGTTCAGGGCGACGCCATTGTGTTAGTGTTGCATCGGCTTGATTTGGCAAGGTTCCCGCCGCATAAATGTGGGAAAGCGAGGGATGCGAATGGCGCCTGGTCAAGAACCCAGTGTAGGCCAGCCTGCGGGGCCGGAATCCGGCGAACGCGCCTATGCGGCAATGATCGCGAAGGCTCGGGCGCTCGTGCCACGACTGCGAGAACGGGCGGCCCGAACCGAAGAGCTACGCTACCTTCCGCCGGAGACCGAACGGGATCTGCACGACTCCGGCCTGTTCCGGATGCTCCAGCCCAAGCGCATTGGTGGCGCCGAACTCGACTATGTCGCCCTGATTGATTGCGCCGATCTTCTCGGACAAGCGGACGCGTCGGCGGCCTGGAATCTCGCCAATCTGGCGAGCCATCACTGGATGCTCGGCATGTTCGAGCAAAAGGCGCAGGATCTGGTCTGGGGCAGCGACCCGGATGTGCTGATTGCATCCTCATTCATCTTTCCTGCGGGCCGCGCCACGAGGGTCGAGGGCGGATACCAATTGCACGGAAGCTGGCCGTTCTCCTCGGGCGTTGCGTCTTGCGAATGGAACATGCTCGCAAGCGTGGTTTCCTCTGATGACGAAGCAGACGGCATCGAATACCGGATCTTCTTGCTTCCGAAACATGACTACAAGGTGCTCGACACCTGGAATGTCGCAGGATTGCGCGGTACGGGGTCTTGCGACGTGGAGGTCAGGGAGGCCTTCGTGGCCGACCATATGACGGTTGCCGTCGGTGAGCTTGCCGGCGGCCCGACGCCCGGAAGCAAGGTCAATCCCAATCCGTTATACGCGCTACCCGTGTTCTCGCTGTTTCCCTACGTCCTGTCCGGCGTCGCGCTGGGGAACGCGCAGGCGTGCCTGAACGACTATATCGAGGTCGTCCGTCATCGCATTTCCACCTACAACCGCGCCAAGCTGAGCGATTTCCAAAGCACGCAGATCAAGATCGCGGAGGCCTCGGCCAAGATCGACGCTGCACGTCGGACCATGCGTTCGGCGTGTATCGATGCCATGGAGGATGCACGACGCCGCCACATTCCAGACATGGCGACCAAGACCAGGTACCGACGTGACGGTGCTTTCTCGGTCAATCTATGTACCGACGCGGTCTCAATGCTATTTGCGGCGAGCGGGGCGCGCGGGCTCTTCACGGCGGGCGTGTTGCAGCGGCAGTTTCGCGATGCGCACGCGATCAACTCGCATCTCGCATTCAATTTCGATGCGGCCGGGACCAATTATGGACGCGTGGCACTGGGCCTGCCGTCCGAGAATCTCACGCTGTGAGGCCGGCCGATGAATGATCTGCCGAAGCAGCCGGCCGTTCCAGATCCAGCCAACGAGCTCGCGAGCGACAGCTCGCCAATTGATCCCCGTGATTTTCGCAGCGCGCTCGGCACCTACGGAACAGGCGTCACGATCATCACTGCCGTGGCCCCCGACGGAAGACCCTATGGCATCACCTGCAATTCCTTTGCATCGGTCTCCTTGAATCCTCCTCTCGTCCTCTGGAGCCTCGGAGTTTATTCTTCGAGCCTGACCGTGTTTCAGAACGCGAGCCATTTCGCCGTCCACGTGCTCGGCGCTTCGCAACAGGCGCTCGCAAATATATTCGCGAAATCGTCCGACGATAAATTCGCTGGCGTCGACTGGACGCCGGGGCTCGGCAACGCTCCCGTGCTTGCCGAGAGCGTCGCCAATTTTCAATGCCGTTCCGTCAACCGCTATTATGGCGGCGATCATGTGATCTTTCTTGGGGCGGTCGAGGCCTATGCCTACAATGCCAAGGATACATTGCTGTTTGCACGCGGGGCGTATGGCCGGTTCGTGGCCAACGATGAACGCAAGAAAACACCGTAACGCGTTTCAGGTCGCACCCGGTGGCTCAATATTCTGTTGCTGAAAGCTTGTAGATCTCCAGCGCGTCCGCATCCGCGCCTCGCGCGGCCTTGGCCAGCCTGAAGAGCTGTCCCGCAAGCGTAGCCATCGGCACCGGTGTCGACGTCGTCTGCGCGACATCGGCAACCGTATCGAGGTCCTTGAGCATCGTGGCGATATGGCCGAGCGGCGGTGAGTGAATGCCCTGGACCATCCTCGGGACGAAGAGCTGAAGCGGGATCGAATCCGCAAATCCGCCCGCGAGCGCTTCGGGCAGCCGATTGGCATCAATTCCGGCGTTCACGGCGAGACGCGTTGCTTCCGCGAGAACGGCCATGGCGCATCCGACGATCACCTGGTTGCAGAGCTTTGCAGTCTGGCCGGCGCCGGTGGGGCCCATGTGAGTGAACCTGCGGGCCATAGCCAGCACATAGGGCCTCACCCTCTCGATGTCGGAAGCGTCTCCGCCGGCCATGATGGCAAGCGTGCCTTCCTCGGCGCCCTTGGTGCCGCCGGACACCGGTGCATCGATCCAGCCTGCACCGTTCGCAGCTTTCAGTCGCGTTGCGAGGTCGCGCGCGGCGTCGGGATGGATTGACGAGAAGTCGACGACGAGCTTGCCTGCACCGGGAGCCGTTGAAAGACCTTCGGCTCCGAAAATCACCTCTTCCACGGCCGCGGCATCCGTCACGCACATGAAGACGATGTCCGAGCTCGCCATAACGTCGCGGGGGCTGGCTCCGTGCCTTGCGCCAGCTTCGACGAGTGGAGCGACCTTGCCCTCTGATCGGTTCCAAACACTGACCTGATAGCCGGCCTTGAGGAGGCGCCGGGTCATGGGCGTTCCCATGAGTCCAAGGCCGAGATAGCCGAACCGCTCGTCGCGTTGCGGGTTTGCCTTGCTCGCATCAGCCATAGGTTGCCTCCTCCTGTCGCAGCACAACTCACGCGACCGCCGCTTTACCATACATGGCGCGTCCCGCGGCGAAACCGGACCGCTTGCATGGCTTGCCTGATTGTTTGAACCATGAAACATTTGGGCCGGTCGGGTTGGGTGGTGCCGGTCGGCGCCGGAGCAACGGAGTGGGCGCGATGCGAACGGTTTCGAGGTTGATGCTGGCGACGGGGGCGGTGGCGGCCCTGATTGCGGGCGCAAGCCCCTCACGGGCGCAGCAGACGATCCGCGTTGGCTGGACCATCCCGGCCGAGGAATCCAAATACTGGATGATGCGCAGGCCGGCTGAATTTCCTAATATCGGCAAGACCTACAACATTGAATGGACCCAATTTCAGGGCACCGCGCCGATGACGCAGGCATTGGCGGCAGGCGCACTGGATTGCGCGACGCAGGCGCCGCTGTCGCTCTCCAACGGTGTGGTCGGCGGCAATCTCAAGGCCTATATCGTGGCTCAGCACGTCTTTGAGAAGCCCGGCGGCTTCTCGGTCTACTGGGCTGTCATGGATGACTCGCCAATCAAGACCATTGCCGATCTCAAGGGCAAGACCGTCGGCATTTCCGTGATCGGCGGCGGCACGCAAGGGCCTTTCAACCTGCTCCTGAAGCAGAATGGCGTCGATCCGGCCAAGGATATCAAGCTGGTCGAGGTCGGCTTTGCCGTCTCCGAGGACGCGTTGCGCCAGGGCCGCGTCGACGCGGTCAACATGAACCAGCCGTTTGCCGCCCGCGCTGAAGCAAAGGGTGGCACAAGGAAATTGTTCTCGCTGTCCCAGGCGATGCCGAACATCGTGCATATCCTGGAAGCCTGCCGTGCCGATTTCGTCGACAAGAACCCGGAATTGGTCAAAGCCTATGTTCGCGACATCACTTCGGGCATGAAGAAGGCGCTGGCGAACCGCGAAGAGACCCTGAAGGTCGTGTCCGAGGTGCTGAAAGCGCCTGTTCCGGTGCTCGAGACCTACCTGCTCAAGGACAACGACTTTGGCCGTGATCCGGGGGCGGCACCGAACTTCCCCGCGATCCAGAAGATGCTGGACATCTACGCGGAGACAGGAATGCTGCCGAAGCTGGACGTCGCACAATTCAAGCATCCGACGATCGTCGCACCGCTGCAATAAGTGTTCGCGCCGTCTTTTGAGAGACGAAGTGGCAATGTCCCGCCGCGTGCGGGACATCGCACGAAGATGATGCAAATATGAAGAAGTTGCGATCACGGATAACGACCGACGGCCTCGACCGGGCCCCGCACCGCGCATTCATGCGCGCAATGGGGCTGGACGATGCGGCAATCGCCAAGCCGATGGTTGGCATTGTCAGCATGAAGGGCGAGCAGACGCCCTGCAACATGACCCACGACTTCCAGGTGGCCGCGGCCAAGACGGGTATCGAGGAGGCCGGCGGCACGCCGCGCGAATTCTCGACCGTGTCGGTCTCCGACGGGATCAGCATGAATCACGAGGGAATGAAGTTCTCCCTCTTTTCGCGCGAGCTGATCGCCGACTCGATCGAGGCTGTCGTTCATGGTCTCGCCTATGACGCGTTGATCGGATACGGCGGATGCGACAAGACGCTTCCCGGCGTGATGATGGGCATGGTTCGTTGCAACGTGCCGTCGATTTTCATCTACGGCGGCAGTTCGCTGCCGGGGCGCGTGGACGGGCGAACGCTGACCGTGCTCGACTCCTACGAGGCTGTCGGCAGCTTCATGACCGGAGAGATCGACGGCGCCACACTGGAGCGGATCGAGCGCGCCTGCCTGCCGACCATCGGTGCGTGCGCCGGCCAGTTTACTGCGAACACCATGGGAATGGTGTCGGAGGCGATGGGGCTGACCATTCCCAACGTCTCGATGGTGCCTGGTGTCTACGCCGAGCGCGCGCAGATCTCGCGACGCGCCGGGCGGCTGATCATGGAAATGCTGGAACGCGGCGGGCCGCTGCCACGGGACATCGTGACGCGGAAATCCCTCGAGAACGGGGCGGCGATCGTCGCCGCTACGGGCGGCTCGACCAACGCCGCGCTGCATCTGCCCGCCATCGCGAACGAGGCCGGCATCGCATTCACGATCGACGATGTCGGCGAGGTCTTTGCCAGGACGCCGCTGATCGGAAACCTGCGGCCCGGAGGCAAATACACGGCGAAGGATGTCTACGACATAGGTGGCGCCGCCGTGGTGATCCAGGAGTTGATCAGAAGCGGTCATATCGACGGTAACTGCATCACCATCACCGGCCGGACGCTTGCCGAAGAATATGGCGCGGCCAACGCGCCGGACGGTGAGGTCGTTTACGCGGCAAGCGCGCCGATCATGCCGGATGGCGGTGTCGCGGTGCTGAAGGGCAACCTCTGTCCGGATGGTGCGGTCATCAAGGTCGCAGGTTTGAAGAGCCAGTCCTTCGAGGGCGTTGCGCGCGTTTTCGAGGATGAGGAGGCCTGTGTCGCAGCGGTTCGCGACCGCAGCTACAAGGCAGGTGAGGTCCTGGTGATCCGCAACGAAGGGCCGGTTGGCGGCCCCGGCATGCGCGAGATGCTCGGCGTCACCGCGCTGATCTACGGGCAGGGCATGGGCGAAAAGGTGGCCCTGATCACCGACGGGCGGTTCTCCGGCGCGACCCGCGGCATGTGCATCGGCTACGTGTCCCCCGAAGCATTCGTTGGCGGTCCGTTGGCCCTCGTTCGCGACGGCGACAAGATCCGGATTGATGCTACAAACCGGCGTATGGATATGCTGGTCGACGAGCCGGAGCTCGCGGCGCGCCGACGTGATTGGAAACCACGCCCGCCGCGTCACCGCGCAGGCGCGCTCGCAAAATATGCGCGACTGGTCGGCCAGGCGCCGGGCGGAGCGGTTACCCATGAGGGGCCGGCAGAATGGCCCTGGTTCGAATGACGCGGCGTACCTGTGCGAGAACGGCCACCTGTCTGGCAAGTTTCTTGCTAAGCTCCTGCCGCTGACGGAGGACATCCAGCAGACAAGTTGCGCGACGTTCGTGCGCGGGTGAAGTGGGAGACGGGATGAAGGTCGTGCCTTCGAGATCCAGCGAATGGGTGGGAGCGGTGACGCCACAAAAGCCGGCTTCTGCGATCATCGAGATCGACCGCGTCTCGCAGGTTTTTCAGACCTCGTCGCGCAAGGATCATCTGGCGCTATCGGAGATCTCGCTGACGATCGACGAGGGCGCCTTTGTCTCCATCCTTGGTCCGTCGGGGTGCGGCAAGTCGACACTGCTCTACATCGTCGGGGGCTTCGTCAGCCCGACCAGTGGCGCGGCGAAGATCAAGGGACAGGCGATCACAGGACCCGGTCCTGATCGCGGGCCGGTGTTCCAGGAGTTTGCGCTCTTCCCCTGGAAGACCGTGCTGGGCAATGTGATGTACGGGCCGCGTCAGCAGGGCGTGCGGACTCCTGAGGCCGAAGCGCAGAGCCGGGCGCTGATTGAGATGGTTGGCCTCAAGGGCTACGAGAACTTCTATCCCAAGGAATTGTCGGGCGGCATGAAGCAGCGCGTGGCGCTGGCCCGAACGCTCGCCTACCATCCCGAAGTGCTGTTGATGGACGAGCCGTTCGGCGCGCTCGACGCCCACACCCGGACGCGCTTGCAGAACGATCTCCTGAACATTTGGGAGCGCGACCGCAAGACGGTGCTGTTCGTCACACATTCGGTGGACGAAGCCGTCTTTCTGTCGGACAAGGTCGTGATGATGTCGAAGTCGCCCGGCCGCATCCGGCAGGTGATCGACATCGATCTGCCGCGGCCGCGCCGCCGCAACGAGCTGTTGCTCGATCCGCGCTACCAGAAGTACGTCGTCGACATCGAGCGCATGTTCGACGAGGTCGACGAGACCGGATCGCCGTCATGACATTGCTGGCTACCTCCGCCAGACGTGCTGCCCCGGTGTTCGCCTGCATCGGGCTGCTGGCGATATGGCAGGTCGCCTCGATCGCGCTGAAGAACGACAGCTTTCCGACGGCGATCGAGGCGATCCGGGCGATTCCGGATATTCTCGGCGACAAGGAGTCGCTGATCAATATCCTGGCCTCGCTCCGCCGCATGGCAATCGGGTTCGGTGTTGCAGTGCTTGTTTCGATTCCTCTCGGCCTGCTGATGGGACGCAGCCGCGCAGTTGCGGCCTTCTTCAATCCGCTTCTGATGGTGATCTACCCGGTACCGAAAGCGGCCTTGATGCCGATCATCATGCTGTGGCTGGGGGTCGGTGATATCGCAAAAACGCTGGTGATCTTTCTCGGCGTCAGCCTGCCCGTGATCTATCATAGCTTCGAGGGCGCCAGGGCGGTCGAAGAAAAGATGCTGTGGTCAGGTGCGGCCATGGGGCTCTCGCCCTTGCAACGGTTGGTTCGCATCGTGTTGCCGGCGGCGCTGCCGGAGATCCTGACTGGCTGCCGCACGGGCTTGGTGCTGGCGCTGATCACAATGATCACCAGCGAAATGATTGCCCGCCAGTCCGGCGCCGGCAACATCCTGTTCAACGCGCTCGACATGGGTCAATACGACACCGTCTTTGCGATGATCATCATCGTGGGAGCGATGGGAATCTGCCTCGATGCGATCTTCGAGCGGGTCCGCGCAAGGCTTGTGCGCTGGTCCGAGCCTCAGTTCGACATACCGCTGAGCTTCTCATGACGCCGCGTATTCTCCCATCAAATGTCCTTCTCGGAATCGCGCCAATCGTGCTGGTGATCGCGGTTTGGCAAGGCCTGGTGTCATTCGGCTTTGCGCCTGCGGTCCTGCTGCCGCCGCCCGGGTTCGTCTTCAGCCGGTTGCTCCAGCAGCTCGTGACGTGGACATTTCAGCAGGAGATCGCGGCGACCTTGATCCGGTTGTTTGCCGGCTTCGCGATTGCGGTCGTGCTTGGTGTCAGCATCGGCATCGCGGCTGCTGCCAGTCCCGCGATCGATGCTGTGGTTCGGCCGATCGTCCGCGTGTTGGCGCCGTTGCCAAAGGTTGCGCTCTATCCGGCGCTCCTGCTGCTGCTCGGCTTCGGCCACGGATCGAAGATCACGCTGGTGGCCGCGGATGCGCTGTTCCCTATTCTGTTGTCCACCTACTACGGCGCCTCGACCGTCGAGCAGAAGCTGATCTGGTCGGCCATGGCGGCGGGAACGCCGCGCTATGAAGTCCTTTTCAAGGTGGTGCTGCCGGCGGCGATGCCGTCGATCCTGACCGGCTGCCGGATCGGCCTTGTCATTTCCTGCATCGTGGTGTTTCTGGCCGAGATGATCACGTCGACGGACGGGCTGGGTCATGCCCTCGTCACGGCGGCCCGGACGTTCCAGGCCGTCGACATGTTCGTGCCGCTGATCACGATCTCGCTGCTCGGGTTGATCTTGAACGCGCTGCTGGGCGTCGTGCGATCGTACCTCCTACGGGGCTTTCCCGAAGCGTGATCTGACGGAACAAGAAACCACGATACCGGGAGTGAACCATGCTGGCTGATCGCATCGAAGCAAAATGGATCGACGCATTTTGTGAGATTTTCGAACGATGCGCCGTCAAGGCCGGCGATACCGCGGCGATCCTCTCGGAGACGCAATCGCGTGCGCTGAATGTACATCTGGCGGAACTCGCGCTGCTGCGGATGGGCGCGCGGCCATTTCATGTGGTGATGCCGACGCCGCGCAATCGCAATATCGTTCCGGTTCGTTCGACAGGCGCGAGCGAGGCGATCCAACGGCTCGGCCCGGTAATCAGCGCGCTTCAGCAGGCCGGCTTTGTGGTTGATTGCACCATCGAGGGCCTGATGCACGCGGTGGAGACGCCCGAGATCCTCAAGGCAGGCGCGCGGATCCTGGTGATCTCCAACGAGCACCCGGAGGCGCTGGAGCGGATGGTGCCGGACCCCGCACTCGAGAAGCGCGTTCGCGCGGCGGCGAAGATGCTGCGCGGGACCAAGCGGATGCGGGTCACCTCGAAAGCCGGCTCGGCGCTCGACGTGGACATGGTCGGTGCTTCAACGGTCGGCGTGTGGGGCTGGACCGACAAGCCCGGCACGCTCGCGCATTGGCCGGGCGGCATCGTCGTCAGCTTTCCCAAGAGCGGGACGATCAACGGTACGCTTGTGATGGCGCCCGGCGACATCAACCTGACATTCAAGCGCTACCTGACTTCACCTGTGAAGATGACGTTGAAGGACGATTACGTCGTCGAGCTGGAAGGGGAGGGCACGGATGCCGCAATGATGCGTGCTTATCTTGCCGCCTGGGGCGATCGCGAGGCTTACGCCGTATCGCATGTCGGTTTCGGCATGAACCCTGGCGCGCGCTATGAAGCACTGTCGATGTACGATCAACGCGACACCAATGGCACGGAGATACGTGCGGTCTCCGGCAATTTCCTGTTCTCGACCGGCGCGAACGAATTCGCCGGCCGCTACACGGCGGGTCATTTCGACCTGCCGATGATGGGAACCACTATCGAGCTGGACGGCGTCGCGGTTGTGCGGGACGGCGTGCTTCAGGACGTCTTCGGTTAGTCGCGGTCGAGCACTGGCGGGCGAGCCAGCTCGAAATGCCGGAGCAGGTCGACCATGGCCTGGAGCCGCTTGGCCCGATAGGCGTCGACATCGAGCCCGGAATAATCGAGAAAGCCTGCGCCGGTTCGCAGGCCGATCCGGCCTTCGTGCATGTTGCGCGAGATGACGTCCGGCGCGCGATAGCGGTCGCTGCCGAGGGCACCTTCGAGATAACGGCTCGCATAGTAGAGGATATCGCCGCCGCCCCAGTCGATGAACTCGAGCAGCCCTAGCACGGCGTAGCGGAAGCCGAAGCCGTAGCGGATCGCCTTGTCGATCTCCTCCGCGCTGGCGACGCCTTCCTCGACCATGCGCGCGGCCTCGTTCATGGCCAGCGCCTGGATGCGCGGGACGATGAAGCCGGGCGTCGCCGCGCAGACCACCGGAACCTTGCCGATCCCTTCAAGCAGCGCCTTGACCTCCTCGATGATGGCTGGATCGGTGGCTTTGCCGGGCGAAACCTCGACCAGCGGGATCAGATAGGCCGGGTTGAGCCAGTGGACGTTGAGAAAGCGGCGAGGGTTCATGATCGCGCCGGACAGATCGTCGACTAGAATGGTCGACGTGGTCGATGCAATGATCGTGTCGGGCTTCACCTGTCTTGAGGCCGCCCCCAGCACCTCCCGCTTGAGTTCGACGACTTCAGGGACGCCCTCAAAAACCATTCCGGCGTCGGCAAGCGCTGCGCCGCTCTGGCTAGCCGTCACAACCGAGACGCGCGCGATGAGCGGATCGACATCTGCCTCGGTCAGCAGCCCCAGGTTCGAGAGGCTCGCGAATGTCTTCCTGATTTCGCCGAGCGCATCCGCTTCGAGCTTGGCGAAGTCCTCGGCGGAACGGGGCTTGACGTCGATCATCGTGACCCTGTGCCCGGCATAGGCGAACGCGACGGCGATGCCGCGCCCCATGCGGCCGGCCCCGAGACAGGCGATATTGGCGCGACTGGTCATCGATCAAAATCCGTTGCGAAGCAGCGTCTGCAATTCGGCCTTGCCAAGGCCGCCGAGACCAAGCGTATCGAGGGTTCGGCCGCCTTGGGCAAAATCCTCGCCGCAGATCGCACCACCAATGGCGAGGAAAGCCTTGGCCAGCGGCGTAGCCACGCCCGCGAGGCCGGCGACGGACACCAGCAGCGACAATCCAAGCCGCAAGTCCTCACGCATGTAGCGGTGCTCGGTCAGCACGATGCGTTCGCGCCAGTCGCCGGAGTCCGTCAGCCGGTCATGCGAGCCGCGACCGTACATCCAGATTTCGCCCTCCTTCGCGTAGTGGTGAGCGAGCGGGAAATGCGGTGCACCGTAGCCGAGCGCCTCCCGTACCGCGATCCGCTCGGCGTCGAGCGCGTCGGTCACCCGGCGGATCGAGGCTTGGGTTCCTTCCTTGTGGATGTCCCATCGTTCGAAATGTTCGATCGGGCCGGCGTTCATCACGATCAGCGGCGGATGGATGATGGGACCTGCATTCATCAGCGCGCCGGACAGTGCATCTCCGCATGGTTCGATTGCGTCGGGGAAGACGCGTCCGATCACGTCGAGCGCGTGCGGCGCCCGGTCGAGCGGAAAGACGCCAACCGGCAGCCGCTTCGCGCGGATCGTGATCGCGACCTCGAACGGCCCGTGCTTGCGGGTGAGCCAGGGCAGCGTGCCGGTTTCGGCAAAGCTCGCCTTGGCCTGGTTGCCGGCGTCCTGCGCAGCCTTCGCGAAGATCATCGAGCCGAATGTCGCGGGCGGCAGAAACACGACTTGGCCGTCCCGCAGGTGCGGTGCGACGAGCCTGGCAATATCCGGCTGTGCGAAGGCAGGGGCAGGGCACAGGATCAGTTCGACACCGTCCATGGCTTCGGCGATGTCGGTCGTCACCAGCGCCAGCTTCATGTCGTGGCGGCCGTTATGGTCCTTCACCAGAATGCGCGAGCCGTCGGCGCGATGCGCGGCGACCTGATCCCTGTCGCGGCGCCAGAGCCGGACCTCATGTCCCGACAGCGCAAAATCGCCCGCGGCCGCGAAAGAGCCGTTTCCTCCGCCCAGAACTGCAATCTTCAAGATGTCTCTCCCCGTGCGCGCGATTGCGCATCAAGCTGCTTCAGCAGAAAATGCTGGACCTTGCCCAGCGCCGTGCGCGGCAGGTCGGTGACGAAGACGATCTCGCGCGGAACCTTGAAGCGCGCAAGCTGCGCCTGGAGATGCGCCCTCAGTTCCTCCGCTTCGAGCCGACAGCCGGATCGCCGGATCACATAGGCGATCGGTACCTCGTCCCAGCGCGGGTCCGGCCTGCCGATCACGGCGCATTCGCTGACATCGGGGTGTTCCAACAGGACGCGCTCGACCTCGGCCGGGTAGACATTCTCCCCGCCGGAAATGATCAAGTTCTTCATGCGGTCGCGGATCCAGAAGTAACCGTCGGCGTCGCAGAGGCCGATATCGCCGGTGCGATACCAGCCATCGTTCAGCGCATCGTGCGTGGCGTCCGCATTACCCCAATATTCGAAGAACACGTTGGGGCCGCGCACCGCGATCTCCCCTGGCGTGCCCGCCGGCACCTCACGGCCGGCCTGATCAATCACCTGCGCTTCGCAGCACAGGCCCGCAAGTCCGGTTGATCCCTCTCGCGAGAGATCGCCGCCAAGCCGCGTATAGATCGCGATGGGGCAGGTTTCGGTCGAGCCATAAACCTGAAGCACGGGAACGCCGCGCGCGACAAAGCGGTCGATCAGGTGCGGCGGCACGATGGTCGAACCGGTGGCCACGGCCTTGAGCGATGAGAGATCGGCCGTGGTCCAGGCGGGATGCTCGCTGACGGCCTGAATGATGGCCGGCACCATCACCGTCAGCGTGGGGCGATCGCGCGCGATCGATGCGAGCGCCGTATCCGGCGCGAAGCGGGCGTGGATCGTGACGGTCGCGCCGAGCTGAAGCGCCGGCGTGGTCTGGATATTGAGACCGCCGACGTGGAACAACGGCAGCACCGTCAGCACGTGATCGTCGGACGTCATGCTGTGCATGTGCTGGCTCATGACGCCGTTCCAGAACAGCGCTTCCTGACGCAGCACCGCGCCCTTCGGCCGGCCGGTGGTCCCTGATGTGTAGACGATGAGGAGCGGGCAAGAGAGGTCGGTGTGCGGATTTCGGCTGGAGCCGTCGCTATGCGCCAGCAGGCTTTCGAAAGTCGTGCCGCGCGGCGGCGCAAAGTCGAGGCCGACAACGGATGTCCCCGGCGCTGCCCGCACGAGCTCGGAAAGAACTCCCTCAAATGCCTGCTCGAGCACCAGGACCTTGGCGCCCGCATCGGTGAGAATGAAGAGCTGTTCGGCGATCGCCAGCCGCCAGTTCAAGGGCACCAGCATCGCCCCGAGCCGCGCGCAGGCATAGAGCAGAACCAGATAGTCCGGCCGGTTCAGGCTGAGGATCGCGACGCGATCGCCCCGGCCGACGCCGAGCTCCTGCTTCAAGGCCGTGGCGGTCTGCTCGATACGCGCGGCAAACGCCGCGTAGCTCAGCCGCTCCCCCTCGAAGGCGATAGCCGTCTTGTCTGGCGCGAACGCCGCGTTGCGGTCGATCAGACTACAGAGGTCCACCGTCAGTCGTCCGTTTCGCCAGCCTCATACAGCGCCTCGCGCCCGATACGGTCGAGGCAAAGCTCGGCCGTCCAGGGCAGCATCAGCGAGCCGCAGCGGCTGTCGCGATAGATCCGCTCCAGCGGGAGCGAGCGAAGCATCGCCTGGCCGCCGCAGGTGCGGATCGCGAGTGCGGCGAGCTCATTGGCCCCCTCCATCGCCGAATATTGCGCGGCGTAGGCGCGCAGCACCTGCTCCTTGCTCGGATTGGCGCGCGCCTCCGTGACGGCCTGGAACCAGATCGACTTGATCTGCTCGAGCTTGATCTGCATCTGCGCGACCGCGATCTGCTTGGTCGGGTACATCCGTCGCTTGACCGGCGGCATGCCCGGCACCTCGCCGCGCAAGTAACGCACGGTGAAATCATAGGCCGCTTGCGCGAGACCCATATAGGTCGGCGACAGCGTCAGGAACATGTGCGGCCAGCGCATCGCGGCCTGGAAATAGACGCCGCGTGGCATCAGCGCGGAATCCTCCGGGACGAACACGTCCTCGAACAGCAGCGTTCGCGAAACAGTTCCGCGCATGCCGAGCGGATCCCAATCGCCGACGACGGAGACGCCCTGCGACTTCGCCGGAATTGCGACGTAAAGCGTGTTGCGGCGCGAGGCCTTCTGGCCCTCCTCGATTTCGGTGCAGAGCACGCCATAATAGTCGGCGTGGCCGGACAGCGATGCAAAGATCTTCTTGCCGTTGACGATCCAGCCGCCCTTGACGGGCTTTGCCTGCGTTCCGAAGGCGACGCCGCCGGCGGCCGCCGCACCGCCTTCGGAGAAGGGCTGCGAATAGATCGCGCCGTCCTCGACGATGCGATTGTAATGGACCGCGCGCCGCCGCTCGTGCTCGGCGCGGGTCTCCGCGTCCATGTCGAGATCGTCCGCGAGGGGGCCCGACCACAGGGTGGAGCAGACATGCATGTTCCAGGTCAGCGCGGTCGCGCCGCAATAGCGGCCAATCTCGGCTGCGGCCAACGCGTAAGTCTGGTAGTTCGCGCCGAGTCCACCGTGCTTCTTGGGGACGGCGATGCCGAGCAGGCCGACGCGATGCAGGTCGCGATAATTCTCGGTCGGAAAGATCGCCTCGCGATCGTAGGTCGCAGCGCGCCCGGCGAACACGCTCTGGCCGATCTCGCGGGCGCGCGCGATGATGCCGGCCTGTTCGTCGCTCAGGCGGAACGCGACGGGATCGAAGATCGGTGCATCCAGCACGACCTTGTCACTCGCGCCGATCGTCTTGCTGACTTGCATGGTCATTGCGCAGGCACCTGTGTTTTGCAACGACGGAGTCCAGGAACTTGCCGAGCGCCTCGTCAAAGGCCTCGGGACGTTCGAGGTTCGCGAGATGGCCGACGCCGGCCAGCTCGACATATTGAGCCGAGGGAATGTAGGTCGCCGTCTTCGCCATCATCGGCGCTGGTGCGTTGTTGTCCTTGGAGCCGGACAGCAGCAGCGTCGGCACGGAAATATCCTTGAGCGTGCTGCGCTGATCGAATCCGATCAAGGCCAGCATCATGGCGCGATAGCTCGCTTCGGGCACGCTTCCCATGCACGCACGCGCAAGTTCCATCCCTTCCGCATCAGGATTGTCCCCCACCAGCTCCTTCACCAGCGAGGGCGCCAGCGACCTCATCGTCTCGCCGCGATCGAGCGGTCCGAGCCGCGCTGCGATGAACGATTTCTGCCAGTCGCCATCGGCCTTGCCGAACGCCGGGCTGGTCTGCGCCAGCACGACCGCGCGCGCCAGTTTCGGCGATTGCTCCAGCCATTTCTGGACGATCATGCCGCCGATCGAATGTCCGACCAGAATGGGCCTTGTTACGCCGAGCTGCTCGATGAATTGCTGGAGCGCATCGGCCAGGGCAGCGATGCTGACGCGGGCAAGCGGCGCCGATCCGCCATAGCCCGGCATGTCCCATGCGATCGCGCGGAAGCGGTCGCCGAATGTGGCAAGCTGGTGCCGCCAGGCGCGCGCCGCGCCGCCAATCCCATGCAGGAAAATCAAGGGTATCGCGCCCGGATCGCCGGCGGCTTCATAGGCGAAGCGTCCGTCCTTTGTTATCATCGGCGCAGGTTGCGGCACGCGATATCCTCTTGCTGGGCCCGGCGATGCTAACAGGCCTATCGTCGATGGAAAGAGATAATTTTATACTTAAAGCAATTTTCGGGCCGGTCTTTCCCGCGTGGGCTTTCGCGACGTCGACTGGCGCCGTCGTTGCAAAAGTTTGAAGGTTAAAATATATCGGAGGCACGATCAGCAGATCCCAAGGAGCCAGCGCATGTCCGGATTGCCGCACTCGCCGCACGCACTGGTAACCGGTGGCGGCCGTGGAATCGGCCGCGCGATTGCAGCATCCCTCGTCGGCGCCGGCGCCACCGTGACGGTGCTTGGCCGGAATGCCGCAGTTCTGGACGAGGCGGTCCGCGCGGGAGCGGCGCATTTTGCAGCTGTCGCCGATGTCTCGGACGAAGCTGCGCTGAAAGCAGCCATCGTGGAGGCGCATGCGCGAAAGCCGATCGACATTCTGATCGCCAACGCGGGCAGTGCGGAGTCCGCACCGTTCTCCAAATCGGACAGCGCCCTGTTTGCGCGCATGATGGACGTCAATTTCATGGGCGTGGTCCATGCCGTTCGCGCCGTACTGCCGGGGATGAAGGATCGCCCTTATGGCCGCATCGTCGCGGTGGCGTCGACGGCGGGGCTGAAGGGGTACGCCTATGTCAGCGCGTACACCGCGGCCAAGCATGCAGTGGTCGGTCTCGTGCGTTCGCTCGCCCTCGAGATGGCCGGCAGCAACGTGACCGTGAATGCGGTGTGTCCCGGCTTCACGGACACCGATCTGGTCGCCGGCAGCATCGAAAACATCATGAAGAAGACAGGGCGAACCCGCGAGCAGGCGATCGCCGAGCTCGCCAAGCACAACCCGCAAGGGCGGCTGATCTCGCCTCAGCAGGTGGCCGACGCCGTGCTTTGGTTGTGCGGCGAGGGTGCCGGCGCGATCACGGGGCAGGCGATTGCCGTTGCCGGCGGTGAGATCTAGCGTGCGCGACCCAGGCCCGGAACGAGGAAGCTAAGGAGATCGTATGAGCAGACCAGCCAATCCCGTGACCCTGCCGCTCGCGGACTATTCGCCGCAGCACTTCCTGCTGGCCGTGGTCGACGGCGTTGCCACGGTGACGCTCAATCGTCCCGAGCGGAAGAATCCGCTCACCTTCGAGAGCTACCGGGAGCTCACTGATTTCTTCCGCGCCTGCGCGTTCGACGATGCGGTCAAGACGATCGTTGTCAGCGGCGCCGGCGGCAACTTTTCGTCCGGCGGCGATGTGTTCGAGATCATCGGCCCGCTCGTGAAGATGGATACCAAGGGGCTCACTGCCTTTACCCGCATGACGGGAGACCTCGTCAAGGCGATGCGGGCGTGCCCGCAGCCGATCGTGGCCGCGGTCGAGGGCATCTGCGCGGGCGCCGGTGCGATCGTCGCCATGGCGTCGGACATGCGCCTTGCCGCGAGCGGGGCCAAGGTCGCGTTCCTGTTCAACAAGGTGGGCCTCGCCGGCTGCGACATGGGGGCCTGCGCGATCCTGCCGCGGATCATCGGCCAGTCCCGGGCCTCCGAGCTGCTCTATACGGCCGGTTCATGACCGCGGAGGAGGGCGAGCGCTGGGGCTTCTTCAGCCGCATCGTCACGCCGGAGCAGGTGCTGCCCCAGGCGCAGCTCCTGGCAAAGCAGATCGCCGAAGGGCCGACCTTCGCCAACACCATGACCAAGCGGATGCTGGCGATGGAATGGGCGATGTCGGTGGAGGAGGCGATCGAGGCGGAGGCCGTTGCTCAGGCCCTGTGCATGACCACAGCGGATTTCGAGCGTGCCTTCCAGGCCTTCGCCAACAAGGTCAAGCCGGTCTTCAGGGGCGACTAAGGCGGTTGCTTTTACCCGTGGAGGGGCCAGCAATGGGGACTTGCGCGAAATTGGGAGCTGAGAATTAAGGCTAAGCCCAAGACCCCGGCCAAGCTCAAGGTGGAGGCGACAAAGCCGCTTGCGGCGGAGTGACCGCCCATGCGACGTTAACCTCATTGCCTGGCGTATTTCGAGTGGAGTAAGGGCGATGAAGGCGATTATCGTCGGTGGCGGTATCGGAGGTCTCACCACGGCATTGATGCTGCGCTCGCGCGGCATCGCTTGCGAGGTTTTCGAGCAGGCCGACACCATTCGCGAGCTTGGTGTCGGCATCAACACGCTGCCGCACGCCATGCGAGAGCTTGCCGGCCTTGGCCTGTTGCAGAAGCTTGACGACGTCGCGATCCGCACCGATCAGCTCTACTACCTCAACCGCCATGGCCAGGAGGTCTGGCGCGAAGCCCGCGGCATCGACGCGGGGCACGACGTGCCGCAATTCTCGATCCACCGCGGTCGCCTTCAGGGCGTCATCCATCGCGCCGTCGAGGAGCGGCTCGGGGCGGAGGCAATCCACACCGGCTGCCGTCTTGGTGCGTTCACGCAGGACGAAGGCGGCGTTACGGCTTACTTCTTCGATCGCTCAGGCGCACACATCCACACGGCGCGCGGCGATATCCTGATCGGTGCCGATGGCATCCATTCGCGTGTGCGTGACACGCTGTTCCCGAACGAAGGACCGCCGTGCTGGAACGGCCTGATGCTGTGGCGCGGCGCGCGCGACTGGCCGCTGTTCCTCACCGGCAAATCCATGATCGTGGCCGGTGGCCTCAACGCCAAGGTCGTGATCTACCCGATCGCGGAGGGCTCGAGCCCCGCGAGCCGTCTCACAAACTGGGCGGTGCTGGTGAAGGTCGGCGAGGGCAACGCGCCGCCGCCGCGGAAAGAGGACTGGTCGCGTCCGGGCCGGCGCGAGGAGCTGATGCCGCATGTGGCGCGCTTCTCGGTGCCCTATATCGATGTGAAAAGCCTGATCTCGGCAACGCCCGAGTTCTACGAATATCCGACCTGCGACCGCGATCCCTTGCCCTATTGGTCGTCGGGACGCGTCACGCTACTCGGCGATGCCGCGCATCCCATGTATCCGGTCGGCTCGAACGGCGCCTCGCAGGCGATCCTCGATGCGCGGTGCCTTGCCGACGCGCTGGTGCGCGCCGAGCATCCGCGTCAGGCGCTGGTCGAATATGAGAAGAAGCGCTTGCCGATGACCGCCGATATCGTTCGCTCCAACCGGCGCGGCGGCCCCGAAGGGGTCATCGACGCCGTCGAGCAGCTTGCGCCTGATGGCTTCGACAATGTCGACAACGTTCTGAGCTATTCCCAGCGTGAGGCGATCGTGCGCGGCTATGCCACCAAGGCCGGCTTCGCTGCGGTGCCGGGGCTCGCAGCGGTGCGCGCCTGAGGCGCAAAGGGGCGATGAACCGTCATCGCCCTTTGGCTTTTTGATTGAGCAAGACCTTCCGGAAAACCGCCGCGCGCTTCTCCGGGGCCGTGCCGCTAGCCGCCGGGAGGCGGCGGCAGGAAGTGGATGTTGAACTCGGCGGCCATCGCCACCACGTCCTCAGGCTTCTGCTCCTTCATGTTGTGAAGGCCCCAGAACAGGTCGAACAGCTTGCGGCTCGGCGCCACCCAGAACAGCACTTTTGCGGTCTGTTCCGACTTGTTGAAGATGCCGTGCGGCACGCCCATGCCGAGGCGGATCAGGTCGCCCGCGGTTGCCTGTGACTCCGAATTGCCGAGCATGAAATCGAGCTTGCCCTCCAGCATGTAGAGATACTCATCCTGGTCGGGATGAATGTGCGGCGGCACGAATGTGCCCGGCGGCAGCGTTGCGTGCCAGGAGAAGCTGTTCTCGGCATAGCTCTTCGGCACATAGGTCTGGCCGAGGATGTTCCAGGAAATGCCCTGGATGCCCTCATTGGCCCGTGTGATGCCGGTGATTTCGCTCTTCATTGCAGTCCTCCCGTAACGCGATGCGGCTTAGTTTGCCGCCTTGCAGTCCTTGGCATAGCGGTCGCCGTAGTTCTCAAAGACCCTCTGGACGATCTCGGTCTGGAACTTGCCGTCAGGGCGCTTGGCAACCTTGGTGAGGTAGAAATCCTGGATCGGATAGCCGTTGGTGTTGAACTTGAAGGCGCCGCGCAGCGAGGTGAAGTCGGCCTTCTTCAGGGCGGCCGCGACGGCATCCTTGTTGGAGAGGTCGCCCTTCACACCCTTGATGGCGCTGTCGATCAGCATGGCGGCGTCATAGGCTTGGAAGGCGTAGGTGCCGGGCACGCCGTTGTAGGCGGCCTCATAGGCCGCGACGAACTTCTTGTTCTGGGGATTGTCGAGATTGGGCGCCCAGTTCGCGCCGCCGAACATGCCGACGGCCGCGTCCTGTTGCGCCGGCAGGGTCGATTCATCCACCGTGAAAGCCGAGAGCACCGGAATGCTATCGGCAAGGCCGGCCTGCCTGTACTGCTTCACGAGATTAACCCCGAGACCGCCCGGCATGAACGTGAAGAGCGCATCGGGCTTCTGCGAGGAAATCTTGGAAAGCTCCGGCTGGAAGTCCAGCGTGTTCAACGGCATGTAGGATTCCTCGACGATCTCGCCCTTGTAGTCGAGCTTGAAGCCGGCGACCGAGTCCTTGCCGGCCTGATAGTTCGGCACCATCAGGTACATGCGCTTGTAGCCGCGATCCTGCGCGACCTTGCCGAGGATCTCGTGAACCTGATCGTTCTGGTACGAGGTCACATAGAAGAACGGGTTGCAATCCTTGCCGGCAAAGGTCGACGGGCCGGCATTGGGGCTGATCAGGAAGACTTTCGATTCCGTCACGGGGCGGTGGATCGCCTGGAGAATGTTGGAGAAGATCGGCCCGACCACGAAGTCGACCTTGTCGCGTTCCAGAAGGCCCTTGACCTTGGTCACCGCTGCGTCCGGCTTGAGCTCGTCGTCGACCACCACGACCTCGACATCGCGGCCGCCCATCTTGCTGCCGAGATCCTTCACCGCGAGTGCAAAGCCGTCGCGAACCTGCTGGCCGAGCGCGGCGGCGGGTCCCGACAGGGTCACGATCACACCGAGCTTGATCTTCTCCTGGGCGAGGGCGGGGCTCATTGCGGTGCCGAGCAGCAAGGCGGCTGCGGCCAAGGTCGTTTGCGTCTTCATGGTCTGTCCCCCCGTGACATCAAGGCCTGCGCTGCAAGCCGCGTACTCCAATACAAGCTTATGCCGATGACGGCTGCCGCGGCAAGCAAAGCTCAAGACGCCGCCATCTCGCGAGGCAGCGAGCATGCAAGCGGCGCGCCAATTACTTGAAGCCTAAAGAAATCGACGTGCGGTCGATTGCTGCAGCTTTGGACTTGCGGCCGGCTTCAATTTATTTGAAGCTCAAAACGTTGGGGAATCCGTGCTGGCGCCAATGCCTGCCGTCAATGACTGCATCAGATGCTTGATTCCGAGACCAAGGCCGTCGAGACGCCGGAGGACCACGCCGAAGAGCTTCGGCTGTGGCTGCGTATGCTTACCTGCACGACCCTGATCGAGGGCGAGGTCCGCGGCCGCCTGCGGCAGCGGTTCGACGTCACGCTGCCCCGTTTCGATCTGATGGCACAGCTCGACAAGGCGCCCGATGGCATGACGCTGTCCGATGTCTCCAAGCGCATGATGGTCTCCAACGGCAACGTCACCGGCCTCGTCGAACGTCTGGTGGAATCCGGCCATCTCGACCGGCGCACGTCGGAGACCGACCGCCGGGTCCAGGTGATCCGCCTGACAAAGCTCGGGCGCGCCGAGTTTCGCCGGATGGCGGCGGAACACGAGACCTGGATCGCCGATCTCTTCGCCGACCTGACGCCGAAGGATGTGCGCGAGCTGATGCGGCTCCTCGCCAAGACCAAGGCGTCGGCGCAGAAGTCGGCTGGCCGCCGCCGGGCGTAGGTCCCGCGGGCCGATGCGCCCGCCAATCCCACCTTGCCGCAGGAAAATGCACTGGATGCCCAAAATCCACTATTGCACCAAATTGTTTTAAGCCTAAAATGTTTCCCAGTTAGTGCTGCCGGGTGCTTCCATGCGCAAAGGAGCGTGCGATGGCCAACGCCGCCAAGGTTCAAATGTCGGGCTCGTCTGACGGCAATGCTGCGACGGCCCATGTCGATACGTTCGCACGGCAACATCTGCCGCCGCGCGAGCTGTGGCCCGACTTCATCTTCACACGGCCTGAGCTGCAATATCCGCCACGATTGAACTGCGTCGGCTATTTCCTCGATCGCTGGGTCGAAGAGGGCCATGGCGACGCGCCTTGCGTCATCAGCCCCGCGGTCAGCTACAGCTATCGCGAGCTGCAAGCGCTCGTGAATCGCATCGCCAATGTTCTGGTCGGCAAGCTTGGTCTGGTGACCGGCGGGCGCGTGCTGCTGCGCTCTGCCAACAATCCGATGATGGTCGCGACCTATCTTGCGGTGATCAAGGCCGGGGGCATTTGCGTCGCGACGATGCCGCTGCTGCGCGCCAAGGAGCTGTCCTATCCGATCCAGAAGGCGGAGATCACGCTGGCGCTCTGCGACGGAAAGCTCGCCGACGAGATGGAGAAGGCGAAAGCTGCAGCGCCCGGTCTCAAGCAGGCCATCTATTGGGGCAACGGCGCGGCCGACTCGCTCGAGGCGCTGATCGCCGACGCAAGCCCGGAGTTCAAGGCCGTCGATACCGCCTCCGACGACGTCTGCCTGATCGCCTTCACGTCGGGCACGACCGGCGATCCCAAGGGCACCATGCATTTCCACCGCGACATGCTGGCCGTCTGCGACGGCTACGCGCGCAACATCTTGCGTGCCGAGCAGAGGGATCGTTTCGTCGGCTCCGCACCGCTCGCCTTCACGTTCGGCTTCGGCGGCGTGCTGTTCCCCATGCATATCGGCGCCTCCTTCGTCGTGCTGGAGAAGACGACGCCGGACGACATCCTGACGGCGATCGAGCAGTACAAGACACGGTCTGTTTCACCGCGCCGACCGCGTATCGCGCCATGATCGGCAAGCTTCCGGGCCGGGACATTTCTTCGCTTCGCAAGTGCGTCTCCGCCGGCGAGACACTGCCCAAGCCGACATTCGATGCCTGGTTCAAGGCCACCGGCATCAAGCTGATGGACGGCATTGGCTCGACCGAGATGCTGCACATCTTCATCAGCGCGACCGAGGACGAGATCCGTCCGGGGGCAACCGGCAAGCCGGTGCCGGGTTATGAGGCGAAGATCGTCGACGACGCCGGCAATGACGTGCCGCCTGGGACGATGGGCCGCCTCGTGGTTCGCGGTCCGACCGGGTGCCGCTATCTCGCGGACGAACGGCAGCCCAAATACGTCCAGAATGGCTGGAACATCACCGGCGACACCTACCTGATGGATGACGACGGCTATTTCTGGTACCAGTCGCGCTCCGACGACATGATCGTGTCGGCCGGCTACAACATCGCAGGCACTGATGTCGAGGCGGTGCTGCTGACGCATCCCTCCGTCGCCGAGTGCGGTGTGGTTGGCGCACCGGACGAGGCACGCGGAATGATCGTGAAGGCTTATATCATCGCCGCGCCCGGCGTAACGCCGGATGCCCAACTTGCGGCCGAGTTGCAGGAATATGTCAAACGCGAGATCGCGCCCTACAAGTACCCGCGCGCGATCGAGTTTGTGACGCAATTGCCGAAGACCGAGACCGGCAAGTTGAAGCGTTTTGCCCTGCGGCAACTGGCTCAGGCTGCGGCGACGTCGTCGGGCGTTGCGGCAGAATGAGGGAAGGACGGAGCATTTGTCCGTGACAACGCCGAAAGGCCCGCAGCTCGCGGTGCTGTCGACCGCCGATGAGAAGGTCACGCCTTCGGCGGCGCAGATCCTCCAGCCGGCAGGCTGGCCGGTGCCGAAAGGCTACGCCAACGGCATGGCCGCCGAGGGGAGGATCGTCGTCACCGGCGGCGTGATCGGTTGGGATGCCGACGAGCGTCTCGCGGACGGCTTTGTCGCGCAGGTCCAGCAGGCCCTGAGCAACATTGCCGCGATCCTGACTGAGGCCGGCGCACGCCCTGAGCATCTCGTGCGCCTGACCTGGTACGTCGTCGACATGGACGAGTACCTCGCGAACCTGAAGGAACTCGGCAAGGTCTACCGTGCCATCTTCGGTGCGCACTATCCGGCAATGGCGCTGCTTCAGGTGGTACGGCTGGTCGAGAAGGCGGCGCGCGTCGAGATCGAGGCCACCGCCGTCATTCCCCGCTGAGCCGCGGTTGCTTCCTCAGCTTGCCTTGTTAGCTCGCTTTGGCGAGGTCGTCGTCCTCGGGCGAGTTCAGATAAACGCCGGACATGGTGTCGACCCAGCACAAATGGTCGTGCACCTTCTTCACGCCCTCGACGTTCTCCGCCGCGACGACCGCGGCCTGCCGTGCGCGTTCTTCGGTGATGACGCCGCTGAGGTGAACGATGCCGTCGCGAACGATGACGTTGAGTCCGAACGGGCACCAATCGTTCTTCTCCATGGTATCGATGATGCGGTTGCGAATATGATCGTCATCGGCCGTCGGATCGGGCACCTCGCGGGCGAGCCCTGCGACAGCCTGCAACAGGTTGGCGCGGGACACGATCCCGACGACCATGTCGCCGCGTACCACCGGCAGGCGCTTCACGTTGTTCCGTTCCATGAGGTCGACGATCTCCGCGAGTGCCGTGTCCTCGGTGATGGTCACGGGCGAGGCGGTCATCACCTCCGAGACCTTGCGGCCGTGCTCGTGGACGAAGTCGCTGGCCGATTTGCCCGGACCGAGGATGAACCGCAACCAGCGCCCCCGCTTGCGCCCGGTGCCGATCTCGCTGCGGCGGATGAAGTCTCCTTCCGAGACGACGCCGACGAGCTTGCCGGTGTCGTCGACCACCGTGAGGCCGCTGACGTGCCGCTTCAGCATGATGTTGGCCGCCTCGACGATGCTGGTATCGGGGGTGACCGAGATGACCGACCGGGTCATGATCTGATGGGCGCGCATGGACGACTCCGCTGGCTTGTCGAATTTCAATGCGCAAAACCTAGCCCGGCCGTCGGGGTGTGGTTTGACGCAGGTCAAGCGATCCAGGCCGTTTCTCCCTGGTTGAGCAATTGTGATCCGTGCCCGGATTTGATGCAGCTCAACACGTATCGGAAGCGTCGCCATATCCTGCTGCCGACATAGACCAGAAGCCCGCAGGATCATTCAGCCATGAGCGTCGTGAAGGTATTTCCACGGGCCGAAGAGCCGCCGGCACAGGCTCTCCCCGCCAATTCGGCTGCCGAAGCCCCTGCGACGATCCCCGAAAGGATCCCTGAGAAGCCGGCCGTCGCCAATTCCCTGCCTGCATCGGAGCCGTACCCTTTCGACCGCGCGTTTCATGCGATGCTGGCGCGGTTCACGGGCGGGATTTCGCCTGTGGCCTTGTCGCTCGCCTGGCTCGACTGGGGCACGCATCTTGCCGCGGCGCCGGAGCGCCGGATGCAGATGTTCCGTAACGGTCTTCGCGATACCGGTATGCTCCTGCAAGCCGTCGCGCACGCGACCTCGCAAAAGCCGTGGTCCGTGATTGAGCCGCAGGGACGCGATCGTCGCTTCAAGGACCCGCAATGGGAGACCGCGCCGTTCAATCTGCTTGCGCAGGCGTTCCTGCTGTCGGAGCGCTGGTGGCACGATGCCACGACCGGCGTGCGTGGCGTGTCGCATGCAAACGAAGCCGTTGTCGAGTTCTCGGTGCGCCAGATGCTCGACATGCTGGCGCCGTCGAATTTCGCGGCCACCAATCCGCAGGTTCTCGAAAAGGCGTTCCAGAGCGGCGGCGAAAATTTTGTGTTCGGTTGGCAGAACTGGTGCAGCGATCTGATGCGGCTGCTCTCTGTCTCGAAGCCGGCGGGTGACGAGCAGTTCGTCGTCGGCAAGACGGTGGCAGCTACGCCCGGCAAGGTCGTCTACCGCAACGATCTGATCGAGCTGATCCAGTATCATCCCACGACCGCGCAAGTGCGACCCGAGCCGATCCTGATCGTGCCGGCCTGGATCATGAAGTATTACATCCTCGATCTGTCGCCGCAAAATTCCCTGGTCCGGTATCTGACCGGTCAAGGCTTCACCGTGTTCGCGATCTCCTGGCGCAATCCGGATGCGAAGGACAGGGATGTTGCCTTCGACGACTATCGCAAGCTGGGAGTGATGGCCGCGCTGGACACGATCGGCCGGATCATGCCCGATCGGAAGACCCATGCGCTCGGCTACTGTCTGGGCGGCACGTTGCTGTCGATCGCCGCGGCGGCCATGGCGCGCGACGGCGATGGCCGTCTCGGCACCATCACGCTCCTTGCCGGCCAGACCGACTTCACCGAGGCCGGCGAATTGACGCTCTTCATCAACGAGAGCCAGGTCGCCTTCCTCGAAGACATGATGTGGCAGCGCGGCTATCTCGACACGACACAGATGGCCGGTGCGTTCCAGCTGCTGCGCTCCAACGAGCTGATCTGGTCGCGGCTGTCGCGTGACTATCTGATGGGCGAGAGTTCGCAGCCGAGCGATCTGATGGCCTGGAACGCCGATGCCACGCGGCTGCCTTATCGCATGCACTCGGAGTACTTGCGCAAGCTGTTCCTCGACAACGATCTGGCCGAAGGCCGCTATCGCGTCGAGGGCAGGAGCGTCTCGCTCTCCGACATTCACGCGCCGATGTTCGTGGTGGGCACGCTCGCCGACCACGTGGCGCCGTGGCGATCCGTCTACAAGATCCACTATCAGGCTGATGCCGACGTAACCTTCCTGTTGACCAACGGCGGCCATAATGCCGGCGTCGTCGCGCCTCCTGACGAGCCCTGGCACACCTATCAGGTCATGACCAAGGCCGCGGATGCGCCGTATGTCGGCCCGGACGAGTGGCTGAAGCTGGCGCCGCGTGTTGAGGGATCGTGGTGGCCGGAATGGGCTCAATGGCTGGCGGCGCGCTCAGGTGAGCCCTGTGATCCACCGTCGATCGGTGTCGGGGGTGCTGACGGTCTGCCCGACGCGCCGGGAGACTACGTCCACAGCTAATCCTTGGGCTCCGCGTTCGGAGCAAGGTCTGACGAGCGGAAGGGCTTGGCCTTATCCAGTTTCCGATAGGCCGTAGAGGCGGTTCGCAGCAGCCTCTTTTCCCGCTTGCGGTCGAGGAAGCGAATGCCGGCCTCGGGGCCGGCGCCGTTCAACGACGCTGCCAGCGCTTGCCCGCGCGCATCGTCGTTCAATTGCCCGAGGGACCTTTGTGCCTTGCGCAATTGCTTGAGGATGGACTTCTGCTTCGCCAGGGAATCGTCATCGAACAGGTCCGTGAGCGACTCGATCGAATAGGTCAGCCGCTTGTTGAGAAGCCGCAACCTGTGTCGTTTCTCGACATCGAGCTTGCGCAGCTTCCTGGCCTTCCTGAGCAGCGTCTCTTCCCACTCGGTCAGCCGCGCCGTCGCGTGGTCGGCGAGCGAGCAACGGCGCAACCTGACGGCTTCCTTGCTGCGCCGGGTCGACCAGGGCCCGCTCTCGATCCACGCCGAGGTCTGCTCGACCAGGCGCTTGTAGCGCGCGGATTGCAGCGCGCGCGCGAGCAGGCGGTGGCTCTCGGCGCGCTTCTCGTCCCAGTGCTGGAGCTCGGCGATCACGGCGAGCTCGTCGCCACTCTCGGCGACGACCCGCTCGATCGCCACGTCGAGATCCCGCACCAGGCCGAGCTGGCTGTTGAGCCATTTCAGCTCGGCCCAGACGTTCGGCCGCAGCGTGTCGTCCACCATGGGCGAGAAGAAGCGGATGGCGGTGCGCAGATGCGTCAGTGCGATGCGGATCTGGTGCAGCGCGTCGGGATCGCCGCGGCAAGTGCCGTCGTGCTGGGCAAGGACCGCACCGAGGTGGCGGCGGGCGATGATCCGGAACGCCGTATCGCAGGCCATGCCGGGGCTGAGGCGGCCGGGCAGGGCATTGCGCCGCGTCGCCGGCTTGGCGCGCGCGGTCGCGGTCGAACTCGTGGTGGGTTGCGACATCCTTGCCCGCGTCAATCAGATTGCCTTATTTTGCCCTGCGATTGCGTCCCGGCAGCGCTGGAGCGTCTGCTCTTGTGTCCCGGATGCATCGATGGTCGCCCAATCGACATGGCCGATATTATAGTGCTCTTGCTGCGCAGCAACCTCTTGCGTGGCGTCGGAGGCATCGCCGTGGCGGCCGCCGATGCGCGCCTGACGGGTCGCGAGGTCGGCGACGAGGAATAGTCCGCTCAGCGGCACGTTGCATTGGCGGGCCATGGCGGCCAGTTGCTCCCGTTCGGACTCGCTTGCAAAGACGGCATCGACGAGTGCGGAATGGCCCTGCGCCAGCACCTGTCGGGCGCTCTGCACCAGCACCTCGTAGACGCGTGCCGTGACCTCGGGCCGGTAGGTGGACGGCGGCAGCCGGTGGGTGTGTTCCACCTGAAACAGCTGCTTGCGAATGATGTCGCTGCGCAGCACGACGGCTCCCGGTTGCGGCGCGACGTTGGGTGCCAGCGCGCGGGCGAGGGCGGACTTGCCGGTGCCCGATAGTCCGCCGACCGCAATTAGGCGCGGGGTGGGCGGGTGGATCAGAGCCCTCGCGAGATCGAAGTAGCGGCGCGCCTCGTGAAGAATTCCTGTCCGGTCGGCATCGGGCCGCGTCAGCCGCGCCAGCGCCACCTGGGCGCGGATTGCCGCGCGAATGGACATGAACAGCGGCAGGACCGAGAGCGCATCGAGGTTTTCGGGCGGCGTCGCGGCGAGATACCGGTTCAGGACGATATTGGCTGCGAGCGGTTGATCGTGGTGCAGCAGGTCCATCAGCGTGAACGCGAGGTCGTAGAGCACGTCGACAGTTGCGATTCTCGCATCGAACTCGATCGCGTCGAACAGCACCGGCTGGTCGTCGATCGCAACGATATTCGCAAGATGCAGGTCGCCGTGGCAGCGGCGCACGTATCCCTGACGGCCGCGTTCTTCGAGCAGCGGCCGCAGGCGCTGCAATATCGTGTACGAGGCTTCGCCGAGTTGCTCGATCTCTTCGGCTTCGAGATGGTTGCCCTTCCGCAAGCCGTCGCCGTTTCCATCGACGAGGCCGGGGATGGAGGCAACCCATGCCGTGCCGTCGGCGCGAGGTGCCATCGCGTGCGACGCCACGATGGCATCAGCGGCAGCCGAAGCGAGGTTCGCATCCAGCGGGCCGGCCTTCGCCAGATGATCCAGCGTCCGGGTTTCGTCGAAGCGGGACATGTCGACCGCATACTCGACCGGCCGGCCGCGGCCGTCGACCTGCAGCGATCCGTCCGGCTCCTCGGTGATCGCCACGACGCGGTGATAGATCTGCGGCGCCAGCGGCCGGTTGATCCTGATCTCCTCCTCGCAGGCCGTCTTGCGTTTCTCGAGCGTCGAATAGTCGAGGAACGGAAACCGGACAGACCGCTTGATCTTCAGCGCGCGGCTACCGTCGAGAAACACCGACGCGGCATGCGTATCGATCCGTGTCACGCCCGGATGCGCGCAGAGCGCCGTGAAGATCCGTTCCTGGGCAGCCGTTTCGTCTGTCATCGAAGCTGGTATTCCGAGATAAGGTCAGGGCCTGAGCACGGCGGCGCCAAGAATCTGTCCATTCCGCAGCATGTCCAGAACTTCGTTGGCCTGATCGAGCGGGAATGCGGTCGTCTCGGTGCGCACGCCTGCCTGCGGAGCGATCCTGAGAAAATCGAGACCGTCCTGTCGGGTGAGATTGGCAACGGAGATCAGCTGCCGTTCCTGCCAGAGCAGGTCGTACGGAAAGCTCGGAATGTCGCTCATATGGATGCCGGCGCAGACCACGCGGCCACCCTTGCGAACGGCGCGCAGCGCGGCCGGCACGAGCTCGCCGGCGGGAGCATAGATGATGGCGGCGTCGAGCGGTGTGTCGGGCATTTCGTCCGAGGCGCCCGCCCAGACGGCGCCGAGCCGGCGGGCGAGGTCCTGCGCGGCCAGATCGCCGCGCCGTGTAAACGCGTGGACAGAGCGCCCCTGCCAGACCGCGACTTGCGCGACGATATGGCCGGCGGCGCCGAAGCCGTAGATGCCCAGCCTCTCAGCCTGGCCGGCGAGGACCAGCGAACGCCAGCCGATCAGGCCTGCACACAGCAGAGGGGCGAGAGCCACGTCGTCGCCGGCCTCGCCCAGCGGAAAGGCATAGCGCGCATCGGCGACCACGTGCGTTGCATAGCCGCCGTCCCTTGTATAACCGGTGAAGAGCGGGCGGTCGCAGAGGTTCTCCATGCCCTCCCGGCAAAACCGGCAGTTTCCGCAGGTGAACCCGAGCCAGGGAATGCCGACCCGGTCACCCCGCGCGTGCGTTGCGACATTGGGGCCGACGAGATCGATGCGGCCGACGATTTCATGGCCAGGTACGATCGGGTAGCGGATGTCGGGCAATTCGGCGTCGACGACGTGAAGATCGGTCCGGCAGACGCCGCAGGCGCTGACTCTCACCCGGATCTGACCTTCGCCAGGGATTGGATCGGGGCGCTCCTCCATCCGCAGCCGTGCTCGCGGGGCAGCCAACACCATCGCACGCATCAGTCTCTCCGGGGCGAACCGCTCCGATCGAACTATCCATAGAATGACAGCGCGGGGGCAGTCCTTGACTTCCCTCAATGCCCGCCTTTGCCCGTCTGGACGGTTCCCCAAGGCTTGTTGAGGATCAAAAAGGCTTGATGAGGATCAATGGTGTTGACGAAAGCCGGCCTATTCTGGTGGCCAAGGAGAACCCCGATGCCCCTGAAGGACGTTTTTCTGCCGCTTGTCGGCCAGCCGCGCGGACCGGCTGTTGCTGCGATCGAGAAATGCGTGGCAGTCGCCGCCGACCTCGGCGCCAGGATCACCGCGCTCGCGCTCGAGGAAGACGTTTTCGTGCGGCCGATGGTGCTGCTCCCCGATGATCCCGATGCCGCCGTGGCAAAGGGGCCCCTTGGAGCGGACGATGTGCAGCATCTTCTGAATGCCTTCACTGATGCAGCGGCTCGCGCCAACGTTCGGACCCAAAGCCGGTCGGGCAAGGTGCCGGCGGACCAGATTGCGTCGATACTGGCCGAACAGGCGCGTTTCAGCGATCTCACGCTGGTTCCCGTGAAGTCGCACGACAGCCGAACGGAGCACATCATCGAGACGATCCTGTTTGAATCCGGGCGGCCGCTGCTGCTCTGCCCGGAGCAGCATGTGGACGTGCTGCGACCGGAATTCGAGAAAGTCATGATCGCTTGGGATCACTCCGCGCGCGCGGCGCGGGCGGTCGGTGACGCGCTGCCGATCCTTCAGGCTGCGGCCTCGGTCCGCGTGGTGACCGTGGCCGACGACAAGACCGACGCGATCGTGCAATCCGGGACCGCCCTCGTCGATCATTTGAGCGAGCACGGTGTCCAGGCCTCGTTCGAGACGGCGAAAGGCGGCGGCAGCTCGATCGGCAAGGTGCTCGGAAGTTGGGCAAATTCCAATGCCATCGATGCGATCGTGATGGGCGCCTATCATCATTCGCGCCTGAACGAGATCGTCTGGGGTGGTGTGACAAAGACTGTCATTGGCCAGCCACCGTGCTGGGTTATGATCTCCCACTAGGCTCGCCGCCAGCTTGCCGGCCTGATCTTTCAACCATCGGAACCACCACCGACGGGGCGCATTTGCTTTCATGTCCACCTATCGCCTGAAGAACCTGCTGTCGCCGCGTTCGGTTGCGCTTGTCGGGGCGAGCGCCCGTCCGGTTTCCGTGGGGCGCGCCGTTCTGGAGAACATTCGCAAGGCTGAATTCACGGGACAGTTCGGCCTCGTCAATCCGCGTCATGCCGAGATCAGCGGCGTTGCCGCAGTGGCGAGCCTCGACAGGCTGGCATTCGTGCCCGAGCTCGTGGTCATCACCGCGCCGGCCCGGGAGGTTCCCGGCATCATCGACCAGGCCGGACGGCGCGGCTCGGCGGGCGCACTGATCGTCACGGCCGGACTCGGCCATGGGCCGGGATCGCTGCAAGAGGCCGTGATCGCCGCGGCTCGCAAATACGGCATGCGGCTGATCGGGCCGAACTGCCTCGGCATCATGATGCCCGGCGTGAGCCTCAATGCCAGTTTTGCCGCGCACATGCCGGGAGCTGGAAATCTCGCGCTGATTTCGCAATCCGGCGCGATCGCCGCCGGCATGGTGGACTGGGCCGCGCAGCGCGGCGTCGGCTTCTCCGGCATCGTCTCGATCGGCGACCAGATCGACGTCGATATTGCCGACCTGCTCGACTATTTCGCGATGGATCACAAGACCCGTGCGATCCTGCTCTATATCGAGGCCATCAAGGACGCGCGTAAATTCATGTCGGCGGCACGCGCCGCGGCGCGTGTGAAGCCGGTTGTCGTGGTGAAGTCCGGCCGCATGGCGCAGGGTGCGAAGGCGGCAGCGACCCACACCGGCGCGCTTGCGGGTGCCGACGCCGTCTATGATGCGGCGTTCCGCCGCGCGGGTATCCTGCGGGTCTCCGATCTGCGCGAGCTGTTCGACTGCGCCGAGACGCTCGGCCGCGTCGAATCGCCGACCGGAAAGCGCCTCGCCATTCTGACCAATGGCGGCGGCATCGGTGTCCTCGCCGTCGATCGACTGGTCGAGCTTGGCGGAATTCCCGCGTCCATCTCGGCGGATGCCCGCAAGAAACTCGATGACGCGCTGCCGCCGACCTGGTCCGGCGCAAATCCCGTCGACATCGTGGGCGATGCCGATGCAGCGCGCTACGCGGCGGCGCTCGAGGTGCTGCTCGCCGACGCCGACAATGACGCAGTTCTCGTCCTCAACGTGCAGACGGCGATCGCCTCGGCTTCCGACATCGCGAGGACCGTGACGGAGCTCGTCGGCAAATATCGCGAGAAGCACCGCAGTTGGGCAAAGCCGGTGCTTGCCGCCTGGGTCGGGGCCGATCAAGCGATCATTCAGACGCTCTCCGGCGGGGGCATTCCGAACTATCCGACCGAGGACGATGCGGTGCGCGGCTTCATGCATCTGGTCCGGCACCGCGAAGTGGTCGAGGAACTGAGCCAGGTTCCCCCTGCAATGCCCGACACGTTCGTGCCTGACGCCCGGGCGGCCAGGCAGATCGTAGCCGCAGCCATCGCCGATGACCGCAAATGGCTCGAGCCTGTCGAGATCAAGCACCTACTCGAAGCCTACGACATCGCGATGGTGCCGACCTATGCCGCGGCCGACGTCGAGCAGGCCGTGGCGTACGCGAACGAGATGTTCGCGCAAGGTGCCACCGTCGTGCTGAAGATCATGTCGCGCGACATTGTGCACAAATCAGATGTCGGCGGCGTCGTGCTCAATCTGACGACGCCGGAGGCGGTGCGTGCGGCTGCCTCCGATATTCTCGCCCGGGCAAGGAAGCTGCGGCCCGAGGCCCGTATCGGCGGCGTCATCGTCCAGGCGATGGTCGTCAAGGCGAAGGCGCGCGAGCTGATCCTCGGTCTTGCCGACGATCCCACGTTCGGCACCGTCGTCGTCTTCGGCCGGGGCGGAACGGCGGTGGAGATCATCAATGACAGGGCGCTGGCGCTGCCGCCGCTCGATGTGCAACTCGCCCGCGACCTGATCGACCGCACGCGGGTCTCGCGGCTGCTGCGCGCCTACCGGGACGTGCCGGCCGTCAAGCAGGACGCCGTCGCCAGGGTGCTGGTCAAGCTCGCCCAGATGGCGGCCGATATCCCTGAGATCCGCGAATTCGACATCAACCCGCTGCTCGCGGACGAGACCGGTGTGACGGCAGTCGACGCCCGTGTCGCGGTGGGGCCGTCGCAGCGGAAGTTTGCCGGCTCAGGCCCCGCCAATTTCGCCGTTCGCGCCTATCCCTCGCAGTGGGAGCGCCGCCTCAAGCTCAAGGACGATTGGCGCATCTTCGCGCGGCCGTTGCGCCCTGACGACGAGCCGACCATCCACGAGTTCCTGCGTCATGTGACGCCTCACGACCTCCGCCTGCGCTTCTTCGCGCCGATGAAGGAGTTCACCCACGAATTCATCGCGCGCCTGACCCAGCTCGACTACGCGCGCGCGATGGCTTTCATCGCATTCGATGAGGCTACCGGCGAGATGGTCGGCGTGGTCCGGCTCCATTCGGACTCGATCTACGAGAGCGGTGAATACGCGATCCTGCTGCGGTCCGATCTCAAGGGCAGGGGGCTTGGATGGGCCCTGATGCAACTGATCATCGACTATGCGAGATCCGAAGGGCTGAAGGCCATATCGGGCGACGTGCTTCAGGAGAACACCGTGATGCTCGAAATGTGCCGGCAGCTCGGTTTCGAGGTCAAGCCGGATCCGACCGAGCCTGATATCTGCGACGTCCGGCTGAAGCTCTGAGCGCGCCGGCTAAAGCATGATCCGGAAAAGTGCGTGTCGGTTTTCCGAAAAGATCATGCTCAAACAACAACCCAAAGCACGATGACGATTCATCCCAATCTCATCGCGCTTCAGGAGCGCGCTTCGGCCGACGTTGCAGCGGCAGTCTCCTTGGTCGTTTTCCGCAGGCTCTTGACGATGATCGCGATCAGCGGCACCAGCACCGGCACGATCGTGCTCAGCGGATGATGCACCGCGCCCGACACCTGGGCCTGGAGCGCGCGCGCCTCGAGCTGAAGGGCCTCGATGGATGCGCCATGAATTTCATTGGCGAGCTCGATGTCGCGGCCGGGCGGAGCCCGCCCGGCGATGACGAAGAGGACCGCCGCGATAGCAAAATTGACGGCGCCGAGGATGGCCGCTGCCGCAATGGCGCTCCAGATCTGGACCAGCGCGAAATAGGCCGACAGCTCCAGCATCAGGAGCCCGAATGCCGCGATCAATGCCGCAAAGGCGCGCAGGCCGAGGCCGACCAGCAGATGGCGCAGCCTGATGTCTGCGATGATCCTGTCGGTCCGCCACAGCACGCGCAGATGTTTGACGACGTTCTCGGTATTCACCTAGTGTCTCCTCAGCATGAAGCCGACGACGACGCCGAGCGCGAAGGCGGAGGCGAGCGACGTCATCGGGCGCTCCGCGATGAGGCCCTGAAGCTGCTCCTGCTCGTCGCTGACGGTTTCGCCGAGCTCGGCAAGCGCGGCCTTGATCTGATCGGCCAGAGCCTCGGCGCGGTCCTTCGAACTCTCGAACATTTCCTCGCCGGCCGTGCTCAGCAGGCGGGTGACGTCCACCTTCAACGTCCGCAGTTCTTCGCTCATCCTGTCGCTGTCGAACATGGATTTGATGTCTCCATTGAATGGAGCGAACCTAAGACCCGCCGGCGTGACCGCGCTTGATTTGCGTCAAGGGGTGGGCAGGGGCCTGCCCTTGAGACAGGTCAAACCGCCCGCCACACGCTGGCCTAGAAGTGGCGGCTGAATGGGGACCGATTGTCCCGATGAGGTGGAAGCGTGAACTCCGAACCGCTGTTGCTGGCAACGCCGTCTGGCGACGGGCTGAAATTGCGCCCGCAAGGGTCCTGGACCGCGGCGAATGTGGCGATGCTCGAAACTCTGTCCCGCTCGGTCGGCGCGGATGTCGATCGATCCAGGGCCGTGACGCTGGACATGTCGGGGGTCAGCGCGCTGGATACGCTCGGCGCCTGGGTCCTGGAGAAGCTGTCGCGCAGGGCCGCAACGTCAGGCAGATCGGCCGAATTCGTCGGCGTCGCCGATCATTTCAGCGGCCTGATGGACGAGGTGCGTGAGGTTAACCGCCACACGCCGGCGCCGGCAGCTGCGCCAAATCCGCTTCTGCTCAGGCTCGGCGATCTCGGCAAGTCCACGGTCGGCGCGCGGGAAGACATTACGATCTTCCTGCAAATGCTCGGCGCATTGTTCATGGCCATTTTCGGTGTGCTGCGCCGGCCGCGGTCGCTGCGGCTGACGTCGCTGGTCTACCAGCTCTACCGCATCGGATGGCAGGCGATTCCCATCGTCGCGCTGATCACCTTCCTGATCGGCGCCATTATCGCCCAGCAGGGATTCTTCCATTTCCGCAGGTTCGGTGCTGAGTCCTATACCGTCGATATGGTGGGCATCCTCGTGCTGCGCGAGCTTGGCGTTCTGATCGTCGCCATCATGGTCGCCGGCAGGTCGGGGAGCGCCTACACCGCCGAGCTCGGTTCGATGAAGATGCGCGAGGAGATCGACGCGCTGTCGACGATGGGGCTCGATCCCGTCGGCGTCCTGATCCTGCCGCGTGTTGCGGCGCTGGTCATCGCACTGCCGATTCTCGCCTTCATCGGATCGATTGCCGCGCTCTATGGCGGCGGCCTGGTCGCGCAGTTCTACGGCGACATGGGGCCGGCGATCTACATCGCACGGCTGCATGAGGCCATTTCCGTCACCCATTTCGAGGTGGGCATCCTGAAGGCGCCGTTCATGGCGCTGGTGATCGGGATTGTCGCCTGTAGCGAGGGCTTGCGCGTCAAGGGCAGTGCCGAGTCGCTGGGGCGGCAGACGACGACGTCGGTGGTCAAGTCGATCTTCCTGGTGATCGTGCTCGACGGCCTGTTCGCAATCTTCTTTGCCTCGATCGGGATGTGACGATGGGCGAACCGCAGGAACAGTTCGCGATCCGCGTCCGCGACCTCGTGGTCGGCTTCGGCCGCCAGACGGTGCTCGACCATCTCTCGCTCGACGTCCGCAAGGGCGAGATCCTCGGGCTGGTAGGGGCGTCCGGCGGCGGCAAGTCAGTGTTGATGCGAACCATCATCGGCCTCATCCCGCGCCGAAGCGGTACCATTGAGGTCATGGGGCACGAGATTGGCGGCACGCAGGACCGCGGCACGCGAGGCGCGGCCGCGACATGGGGCATCCTCTTCCAGCAGGGCGCGCTGTTCTCCTCGCTGACGGTCCGCCAGAACGTCCAGTTTCCGCTGCGCGAAAATCTCGTCCTGTCGCAGGAGCTGATGGACGAGATCGCGATCGCCAAGCTCGAAATGGTCGGGCTGCGGGCGCAGGACGCCGACAAATATCCGGCGGAGCTGTCCGGCGGCATGACCAAGCGCGTGGCGCTGGCGCGCGCGCTCGCGCTCGATCCGCCGATCCTGTTCCTGGACGAGCCCACCTCCGGCCTCGATCCGATCGCCGCCGGCGATTTCGACGCGCTGATCAAGACGCTGCAAAAGACCCTGGGACTGACCGTGTTCATGGTCACCCATGATCTTGCCAGCCTCACCACGGTCTGCGACCGCGTGGCCGCGCTCGCCGACGGCAAGATCGTTGCGATTGGCCCGATGCGCGACCTGCTGCAATCCGAGCATCCCTGGGTGCGCGCCTATTTCCACGGCAAGCGCTCGCAGATGCTGCAACACGAGATGAGATGAGACATGGAAACCCGCGCTCCCTACGTGCTGATCGGCACCTTCGTGCTGGCCGCGATCCTCGCGGTGTTCGGCTTCATCTATTGGCTGAACAACACCGGCGGCATCGGACCGCGCACGAACTACCACGTGCAATTCCAGGGACCGGTACCGGGGCTCCTGGTTGGCGCCGGCGTGTTGTTCAACGGCATCCGCGTCGGCGAGGTGGCCCAGCTGGGGCTCGCGCCGGACAATCCGCGCTTCGTCAATGCGACGATTTCGGTTGCCTCCGCCACGCCGGTGCGCGCCGACACCAGGGTCGGGCTCGATTTCCAGGGGCTGACCGGCGTGCCGGTGGTGACACTGGAGGGCGGCATGATCGTCACCAAATCCGGCGAGCCCCTGACCTTGATCGCCGAGGCCGGCGCCGGCCAGAGCATGACGCAGGCGGCGCGCGATGCGCTGCGACGGGTGGATTCGGTGCTGGAGGACAATTCCGGCCCGCTGAAGGACACCATCGCGAATTTCAAGACGTTCTCCGACGGGCTCGCGCGCAACACCGGCAAGCTCGACGGCATCCTGGCGGGTCTCGAGAAGATGACCGGCGGCGGCGCGCCGGCGCAGAAGATCACCTATGACCTGCGCACGCCGCAGAACCTCGGACCGGCCGCCAAGACGCTTTCTGCGTCGCTGGCCATTCCCGAGCCGACCGCGGTCGCGATGCTCCAGACCCAGCGCATGCTGTTTGCGCCGGTCGGGGATAATCCAGGCTTTGCCGATTTCCTCTGGGCCGACAGCATTCCAAAGCTGGTGCAGGCGCGGCTGATCGACAGCTTCGAGAACTACGACATCGCCCATGCGCCGTTGCGCACGAGCGATCTCGGGCAGGCGGACTACCAACTGCTGATCGACATCAGACGCTTCCGGATTGCCACGGACGGCGAGACAAGGGTCGAGATCGGACTATCGGCGCGGATCGTCGACAAGAACGGCAAGGTGGTCGCGTCCCGCCTCGTCGAGACCAGCGAGAAGCTCGACAAGGTCGAACCGGCCGCTGCGGTCGCAGCGTTCGACGCGGCTTTCGCCCGCATCGCCAAGGAACTGATCGGCTGGACGGTGCTGGCGGTGTGAGGCCGCCTATTCCAGCGTCTTGAGGTAGGACAGGAGGTCGTGGATCTGGTCCGGACTGAGCTCGAAGGCGGGCATGTCGGCGTGGCCCGTGTAGATGCCTTCGGCCAGCGCCTCGCCAAGGGTCGCGATCGGATAATTCCGGTGCAGCGTGCGGAGCGGCGGGGCGATCTTGAGCGGGCTCTCGGAGACGCGGTCGATCGCGTGGCAGCGCGCGCAATTGGCCCGTGCAAAGGCCTTTCCGCGTTGTTCGGCGGTCGGTGCCGCCAGCGCAGGCGTGATCAGAAAGAGGCCAATCAGGCCCTGGCGGAGCGCATGGTGAAGCATGGAAGGCGGGATCCCGTCGAACTCTCGGCGCAGAATAGAGAGAGGAGACCCGCCAGAATTGATCTGGGTCAACCGCGTTTGTGAGGGTGCAGTAAAATGCGGATGCGTATGGCGGACTCGGCCGGGGGGCGGAGCTGGACCGACGCTAGGAGCGGTGGATGAAGCCTTCCGTGGTCATGATTGAACCAAACGGGCATTTCTGCAGCGATTGTGCCATACGCACATCGGCGGTTTGTTCGTCGCTGGATGCGGCCGAGCTCAGGGAATTCGAGCATCTCGGACGCCGTGTCCATTTTTCCTCAGGCGAGACCGTGTTCTCCGAGGAGGACATCACGACCTCGTTCTACAACGTTCTCGAAGGCGTTATGCGGCTGTACAAGCTGCTCCCCGACGGCCGGCGGCAAATCGTCGGCTTCGCCTTGCCCGGCGATTTCCTGGGGATGAATCTGTCCGGCCGCCATAATTTTTCCGCCGATGCAATCGGCGCGGTGACCGTGTGCCAGTTCGCGAAGGCGCCCTTCGGGCGTTTCATCGAGGAGCGGCCGCAACTGCTCAGGCGGATCAACGAGCTGGCCATTCGCGAGTTGAGCCAGGCACGCGACCATATGGTCTTGCTCGGCCGCCGCTCGGCGGACGAGAAGGTTGCGGCTTTTCTGCTTGGCTGGCGCGAGCGGCTGCTCGCGCTCAAGGGGGCGTCCGACACGGTTCCACTTCCGATGAGCCGGCAGGACATCGCCGATTATCTCGGCCTGACCATCGAGACCGTCAGTCGCACCTTTACCAAGCTTGAACGCCACGGAGCGATCGCCATCATTCATGGCGGTATCAGCCTGCTCGACCCGGCTCGCGTCGAGGCCTTGGCCGCGGCCTGACAGGCTTTTCACGATGCTCTCGGATTTTTGATCCCGATCAATGACGGTGGGCGCCGGCCGCAAATAATGCCCCTCAAACACCCGGGAGGAGCACGATGCCTATTGACGCGTTGCTGATGACCATTGTCGTCGTGGCGATCTTCGTCACTTTCGCCGCAGCTCTGGCATGGGCGGACCGACAAACCAGCGCGGGCCGGCTCGACCCCGATTCCAAGCGCTGAAGCCCCTGATCGTAAGCCTCCTCTGACGCGCTAAGCGCCGACGCTCGCCCGGCCGGCTCTTGGCTGTCCGGCAGCGCCTCAACGCAATCGCGGCGTGCGGTGCCTGCAACTCTGCATCGACTGGGACGCATTGGCGCATCCTTCGGATGCCGCCCTTGAGCCGGGCGGCGGGCATTTTCGCCGCATTTGCCTTAAAGCGCGCGCATGCTTTCCGGTTGAAATGCCGGGCAACACTGACTACGCAGGAACTCCAGTGCCTCGCAGTCTTAGGAGCCCAGCGGCGTGCCTCAGGACAAGACCGGCGACCCCCGACAATCGGCGGCGAACAAATTATCGGTCCTGCGCAAGCACCCGATCTTCGCGGATCTGGAGCCGGATGCGCTCGATCAGCTCTGCCGCTACGCCAAGCACACCACCGTGAAGCGCGGTGCGACGATCGCCGCCAAGGGCGACCCCGGCAACAACCTGTTCGCGGTGATCTCGGGGACGGTAAAGATATCCTCCTCTTCGCCCGACGGGCGGAATGCCATTCTCAATCTCATCGGTCCCGGAGAAATCTTTGGCGAGATCGCGGTTCTCGACGGTGCGCCGCGTTCGGCGGATGCGACCGCCAACACCAATTGCGAGCTCTACATCATCGATCGCCGGGACTTCCTGCCGTTCGTGAAGAGCCAGCCGGCGCTGGCGATGAAATTCATCGAGCTGCTCTGCGCGCGGCTGCGCTGGACCAGCCAGCAGGTCGAGCAGGTGATCCTGCAAAATCTTCCGGGCCGGCTCGCAAGCGCGCTGCTCGGTCTCACCGAAGAGCGCAAGTTCGACTCCGGCAGCGGTACGCTCGCCATCACCCAGCAGGAGATCAGCGAGATGGTGGGGATGACGCGCGAGAGCATCAACAAGCAATTGCGCGCCTGGGCCGGACGCAACTGGGTTCGCCTCGAGCACGGCGCCATCGTGGTGCTCGATACCGATGCGCTGCGCGAGCTCGCCGAAAGCGGCCTCGGCGGCGAGTGATTGCGTTCGCCTAACCGTCGATGATGGCGACCGCGCGGGTCCAGCCGGCGGAGGCGCGTTCGATCTTCACCGGAAAGCACGAGACCGTGAAGCCGGCCGACGGCAATCGATCGAGATTGTGCAGCTTCTCGAGATGGCAATAGCCGATGTGCCGTCCCGCCTTGTGGCCTTCCCAGATCAGGCTGGCATCTTTTGTTTCGGCATATCTCTTCGCGGTGTAGACGAACGGAGCGTCCCAGCTCCAGCCGTCGGTGCCGGTCAGCCGCACGCCGCGCTCGAGCAGATACATGGTGGCCTCGTAACCCATGCCGCAGCCGGAATTGACGTAGTCGGCCTGGCCGAATTTGGCGCCCGCGCTGGTGTTGACGACGACGATCTCCAACGGCGACAGCGTGTGGCCGATGCGCTTGAGCTCCTTTTCGACGTCGGCGGCGGTCACGACATAACCATCGGGCAGGTGCCGGAAGTCGAGCTTCACGCCGGGCTGAAAGCACCATTCGAGCGGCACCTCGTCGATCGTCCATGACCGCTCGCCGCGATTCATGGTCGGGTGGAAGTGCCAGGGCGCATCGAGATGCGTGCCGTTATGCGTCGACAACGAGACCTGCTCGACGGCCCAGCCCTGGCCGTCCGGCAGGTCCTGCGCCTTGAGGCCGTCGAAGAACTGGAGCATGCGCGGCAGGCCCTGCTGGTGATCGATGTAGTGGATCGTCGGGTGATTGCCCGGCGGGTCGGACGTCACGTCGTTTTTGAGCGGCACGGAGATATCGATCAGCGTCCGCGGCATGGGCATTCCCTTCGAGATGGTCCGGTCTGTTTCGCAGCATTTTGTCGGGGCTGCGCCGGCGGCGTCAAGTAACGCGTCGGTGCGTCAATATTCGGAAAAACGGACATTTTCCCGATCGCCTTCGTGGAGCGACGGCGTGGCCGATCGATGCAACTCCAGCATTGATCGATGCCGGATTTGGCTTGGACTCAGAATGCCGCTCGCCCTAGGGACGAGACTGGCGACATTGCGCTGATGAAGCGCGCATCGCACAAGGATGGGGCGACCGTCTCGTCCGTACCTCTAAGCCGCAGCCAATAGCGGCCGAGCCTAGAACCAGAGGAACGTCGATGGGTATGACGAGCATCGTCACCTCGCATCCGGCATCGGCCGATGGCGGGGCGGGAATACAGGGAAGCCGGCACCTGCCGCGCAAGTCCCCGCCGGAGACGGCGCGATGAAGCTCGCACCTTCCGTCGCCGCGATCACCAGCCAGTCAAATCCGCTCGACTCCGCCGCGCAATCCTACCAAGGTGGTGCGTTTGTAACGCTTGACTTTACACCTGAAGTGGAGCGACCCAAGGCGGCGCGCAGCAACTGCCCGACAACGACATAATCAAACTCAGGAGGAAGCCCAGATGAAGACACTCACCGGTATCATCGCAGCCGCTGTGCTCGCGGTCTCAGCGCCCTTGGCGACCGCACGCGATTTCCGCTCCGCCGACATCCATCCCGCCGACTATCCGACCGTCGAGGCCGTCAAGTTCATGGGCAAGCAGCTCGCGACCGCGAGCGGCGGCAAGCTCGGCGTGAAGGTGTTTCCCAACGGCGCCCTGGGCTCCGAGAAGGACACCATCGAACAGCTCAAGATCGGCGCGCTCGACATGATGCGGATCAACGCATCGCCGCTCAACAACTTCGTGCCTGAGACCATCGCGTTGTGCCTGCCCTTCGTCTTCCGCGACACGCAGCACATGCGCAACGTCCTTGACGGGCCGATCGGCGACGAGATCCTGGCGGCGATGGAGCCCGCGGGCCTGGTCGGCCTTGCCTATTACGACAGCGGCGCCCGCTCCATTTACACCGTCAAGGCCCCGGTCAAGTCGCTCGCGGACCTCAAGGGTCTGAAGATTCGCGTCCAGCAATCCGACCTGTGGGTCGGCATGATCCAGAGCCTCGGGGCCAACCCGACGCCGATGCCGTATGGCGAGGTCTATACGCGCTCAAGACCGGTCTCGTGGACGCGGCCGAGAACAACTGGCCTTCCTACGAGTCCTCGCGCCATTTCGAGGCAGCCAAGTTCTACAACATCACCGAGCACTCCCTGGCGCCCGAGGTTCTCGTGATGTCCAAGAAGGTCTGGGACACGCTGAGCAAGGAGGATCAGGCGATGATCCGCAAGGCGGCCAAGGAATCGGTGCCCGTCATGCGCAAGCTCTGGGACGAGCGTGAGCAGGCGTCCCGCAAGACCGTCGAGGCGGCCGGTGTCCAGGTCGTCACGATCGCCAACAAGGCGGAATTCGTCGACGCGATGAAGCCGGTCTACGCCAAGTTCGCCGGCGACGAGAAGCTGCAGGGCCTCGTCAAGCGTATCCAGGACACGAAGTAAGGCCACAGCGTCGGGTCCGGCGTCGCCGCGAGGTGACCCGGACCCTCGCAAGGAGACACGGGAATGACCGACCCACACGCCGCAAGCCACGAGCAGGAGGTCGCCGGACGCCCGTCCACCGGCCTGCTGTCGCGGATCAATGCCCCCGTTGCGCGGGTGGGCATGTATCTGTCCGTGACCGGCCTGCTCGTCATCGTCACCATCGTGTTCTACCAGGTGTTCGGACGTTACGTGCTCAACTCCAGCCCGACCTGGACGGAGAACCTTGCGCTGGTCCTGATCCTGTATGTCACGCTGATCGGCGCCGCCGTCGGCGTTCGCGATGCCGGACACATCGGCATGGACAGTCTGCTGGTGATGCTTCCGGATAATGTGCGTGAGAAGATCGAGCTCGTGATTCACGTTCTGGTCGCCGTGTTCGGCGTTGCGATGGCCTACAACGGCTGGATCCTCGGGGCGTCGGTCGGCACCGTGAAGATTCCCAATCTCGGCCTTCCCGAGGTCATCCGCTACGTCCCGCTGATCGCCTCCGGCGTCCTGATCGTGTCCTTTTCAATCGAGCACATCATTGCCCTCCTGCGCGGCGAAGAGGTCGTCCCCTCATGGAACTGATCATCCTCGGCGCCTCCTTCTTCGGCTTCCTGATCCTCGGCGTTCCGGTCGCCTTTGCGATCGGCCTCTCGGCGATCTGCACCATCCTCTACGAGGGCCTGCCGGTCGCCGTCATCTTCCAGCAGATGATGTCGGGGATGAACATCTTCTCGTTCCTCGCCATTCCGTTCTTCGTCTTCAGCGGTGAGCTGATGCTGCATGGCGGCGTCGCCGACAAGATCGTGCAGCTCGCCAAGAATCTCGTCGGACACATCCGCGGCGGGCTCGGCATGTCGAACGTGGTCGCCTGCACGCTGTTCGGCGGCGTATCCGGTTCGCCCGTGGCCGACGTGTCGGCGATGGGCGCGGTGATGATCCCGATGATGAAAAAGGAAGGTTTCGACACCGACTACGCCGTCAACGTCACCACCCACGCCTCGCTGGTCGGAGCCTTGATGCCGACCAGCCACAACATGATCATCTATGCCCTGGCCGCCGGCGGCAAGGTTTCGATCGGCGCGCTGATCGCCGCAGGCCTTCTGCCGGCGCTCGTGCTGATGGTGTGCATGCTGGTCGCCGCTTACGCGGTCGCGGTGAAGCGCGGCTATCCGGCCGGCAAGTTCCCCGGCTGGGCCGAGGTTTTCCGCTCGTTCGCGGCCGCGCTGCCCGGTCTCCTGATCGTCGGTATCATTCTGGCGGGCATCCTGTCCGGCGTCTTCACCGCAACTGAATCCGCAGCCGTCGCTGTCACCTACACGATCCTGCTGACGTTCTTCATCTACCGCACCATGACCCTGCCGAACTTCCTGCGGGCCGCGGCGAAGGCGGTGAAGACGACGGGCGTGGTGCTGCTGCTGATCGGCGTCTCCACCATGTTCCAGTATCTGATGGGGCTCTACGAGGTGGCCGATTTCGCCGGCGACCTGATGAGCAAGGTGTCGACGCAGCCCTGGATCATCTTCCTGCTCATCAACGTCATCCTGTTCGTGCTCGGCACGTTCATGGACATGGCGGCGACCATCCTGATCTGCACCCCGATCTTCCTGCCGATCGCGATGAAGGCGGGCATGGATCCCGTGCAGTTCGGCATGCTGATGCTGATCAACTGCGCGCTGGGGCTGAACACTCCGCCGGTCGGAACGACGCAGTTCGTGGGCTGCGCCATCGGCGGCATCTCGGTGGGCGCGGTGATGCGCACCATCCTGCCGTTCTACGCCGCGCTGATCGCGGCGCTGATGTTCGTCACTTACGTTCCCGCATTCTCGCTGTGGCTGCCGCGCCTGCTGATGGGATACAAGGGATAGCTGCCGTGCGCGCGCCGGCACTTGGCCGGCGCAGCGGGCTTGCGTAGTTTGCGTCACAACAACAGGGAGAATCTGTCCGTGACCGACTATCGCAAGCTCTTCGATCTCACCGGCAAGACGGCCGTCGTGCTCGGCGCCGCCTCGGGCATCGGCAAGTCGTCGGCCGAAGCACTGGCCGGGCTCGGCGCCCGTGTCGTCTGCGCCGATCGGGCGCTCGATGCAGCGGAAGCGACCGCCGCGGGCATTCGCGACAAGGGCGGCTGGGCGGAATCTGCTAGCTGCGATGCCGCGAGCGCTGCGGACGTCAATGCGCTGGCCAAAACCGTGATGCAGAAGTTCCCGCGGCTCGACATCGCCGTGACGACGCCCGGGCTCAACATCCGCAAGACCATCCTCGACTACTCCGAGGAGGATCTCGACCGTGTCCTTAACCTCAACGTCAAGGGCACGGTCTGGTTCTTCCAGGCTTTCGGCCGCATCATGGTCGAGCAGAAGGGCGGCAGCATCATCGCCTGTTCCTCGGTGCGCGCGGTGACCATCGAACCGGGCCTTGGCGTCTACGGCTCGACCAAGGCGGCGATCGGCCTCCTGGTGAAGGGCTTTGCCTCCGAGGTCGGTCATGCCGGCGTGCGCGTCAACGCCATCGCGCCGAGCATCGCCGAGACCGCGCTCACCGGCCCGTTCAAGCAGCGGCCCGACATCTACAATCTCTACGCCGGCCACACCGTGTTCAACCGCTGGAGCAGCGCCGACGAGGTCGCAACGGCGGTGGCCTATCTCGCCTCGGACGCCGCCAGCTATGTCAGCGGCAGCACGCTGTTCGTCGATGGCGGCTGGACCGCGGTCGACGGTCCGCCGACCGGTCTCACCCAATTGCACAAATAGGGCGACGATCGGCGCCTAGGGCATGTACTCATAAAGTCGGCTTACCAACGCAAAGCGGAAGTCTGCCACCTTGAGTGTGATCGGCGGCTTGTGACCCAGAGCGGACGTGCCCGCGTTCGCTAGGCCGCATTGCGGTGAATGTATCAGCCGCGCTAAAGATACATGATGATGGCTCGCTCGATACCCACGCCTCTTTGGTTCGCGGCGGCCCTTTTCCCAATGGTTGTGGCGCAAATTGTAAGACTGCAACAATTCGATCCGGCTGAACCGCCCGGGTTTGCCGGAGGCCATTTGGTTTAAGTTATGCCACCATGGCGGGTTGTTCCAGCATGGCGTAGTAGCGTTGTTCGGCTTCGGCCGGCGGGATGTTGCCGATGGGCTCCAGGAGCCGTCGGTTGTTGAACCAATCCACCCATTCTAGGGTCGCGAACTCGACGGCCTCGAAGCTGCGCCATGGCCCGCGCCGATGGATCACCTCAGCCTTGTAGAGACCGTTGATGGTTTCGGCGAGAGCGTTGTCATAGGAATCTCCGACGCTGCCGACAGAAGGCTCGACACCAGCTTCAGCCAGGCGCTCGGTGTACTTAATGGATACATATTGGCTGCCCCTGTCGCTGTGGTGCACGAGCCCGCCACGATGGACCGGCCGTCGATCATGCAGTGCCTGCTCCAGCGCATCGAGCACGAAGCCTGCATGCGCCGTGCGCGAGGCTCGCCAGCCCACGATCCTGCGGGCATAGGCGTCGATCACAAAGGCGACGTAGACAAAGCCGGTCCAGGTCGCGACATAGGTGAAGTCGGAGAGCCAGAGAACGTTCGGCCTTGGCGCCTTGAACTGGCGGTTGACGTGATCCAGCGGGCATGGCGCGGCCTTGTCGCTGATCGTAGTCTTGACGGATTTGCCGCGGATGACCCCTTGCAAACCCATGTCACGCATCAGTCGCGACACCGTGCAACGGGCAACATCGAAGCCTTCGCGCTTGAGCTGGCGCCAGACCTTGCGCACGCCGTAGACGGAGAAGTTTTGATCGAAGACGCGCCGCACCTCGATCTTCAGCGCGGCGTCCTGCCTGGCGCGCACCGACAGCTTGGCGGGATCGCGCCGCTTGGTCACATGGGCGTGGTAGGTCGAGGGGGCGATCGGCAAGACCTTGCAGATCGGCTCGACCCCATGCGCCCCACGATGATCGTCGATGAAGGCGATCATGGCTTGAACCGGCGGTCGAGCTCCGCCATCGCAAAATAGGCGCTTGCCTTGCGCAGGATCTCGTTGGCCTGCCGAAGCTCGCGGTTCTCCCGTTCGAGCGCCTTCAGCTTCTCGGCCGTGTCGGTCGGAACGCCGGCCCGCTGCCCGCTACCGACCTCGGCCTTCTTGACCCAGTCATGCAGCGTCTGCGGCGTGCAGCCGATCTTGGCCGCGATTGACGTAACTGCCGCCCAGCGCGACGGGTGCTCGCCGGCGTGATCCAGAACCATCCGAACCGCTCGGGTCCGGACCTCGGGTGAAAACTTGTTCGTCGTCTTGCTCGTCATGGCTCCATCCTCTCAGGAGTTGGAGCCTCCGGCAAACCCGGGGCGGTTCAGGCCGCATGGATCGTTTGGGATTACGCAGGCCGCCTTGGGGCTTTGGCAGTTCTGAGCGCTATACCTGCTGCGCGGACGGTAGCCTTCCGATTTGAACCACTTCGAATAGCGCTATGGGAAGTGACCGTCTGGATTGTCGGCATTGTCCTCGCGGACCACTATTTGGGTGGGTGGATCCGACGAACCATTAATGGTCTCCTACCTGCTACAGTGCTCGGGGCATATCCTGAAGTGCAAGGCTGGCTGCTTGTCGTCGATATCGTTTTTGGTCTTGGGCTAGTCGCCTTAAGTGAGGAGATCGTATTCCGCCGCTGTGCGCGTCATCTGCTCCAGAGCTATTTGGATGACGGCTTTGCCTTGGTTCTCGCAACATCTTTTTTGTTTGGAGCCTATCACTGGTGGACGGGCTTCGGGAATATTGGCGAGGCTGTGGTGATAGGTGGCTTGTTGATGACGTTGTACCGCCGATCCGGGGCACTTTGGCCTGCAGTTCTTGGACACTACCTGACTGACATAGTGAACTTCGCGCTTTGAAAGGTCGCCTTTGGCCCGTTCGCGAAGTGGCGACACCTTTCATCGAGGTCCGCTTGGAGGGGTAGAGCGGACTGACCTTGCCCACTCCGAGTTCTTCGCATTTTGACCCTGAGCGGACTCTATGAAGCCCCGCCCGAGCAGGAGCTACACTCAACTTCGATTGCAGGAAACAAGGCGATTTCTTCGCGATTAACCATCACCAAAAGCGGAAAACATCAGAAGCGCGATCGGCGCGATAGTCGATCCGCATTAGCGGTGAATAAATTGTACCAACTGGTCAATGACGAATTCTTGTTTACTGATTATGTTTTTTACCAAATCTCCAATCGATACAATTCCGATCAATTTGCCCTGATCAATAACGGGAAGGTGGCGAACTCTCTTCTCAGTCATAACGGCCATGCATTCTTCCACAGTTTGATCAAGGTGAGCGTATAAAACCTTCGCCTCCATAATGTCACGGACACGAGTTGTAGGGGATGCACGTCCTTTCAAAAACACGTTCCGTGCGTAATGTCGTTCGGTAATGATGCCAATGGGGTTTCCGTCCTCGATTACAACTAAAGAACCAGCATTCTGGTCAGCCATCTTTTGTATGGCCTCAAGGACGGTGTTGTCCGGGCCAATTGTAAAAACATCATGCCCTTTTTCATTGAGTAACTGGCGGACCGTCATCGAAACTCTCCGCCCTTCGAAAAGCGTCGTTTCCCAGCAGGCCGCCTATTGGTTTGACACAGACGCTTGAACACCGTGCCGCGTTAAACTATGCGCGCCATGCGAAAACTAAATTACTACTAATGGCTAAGTCTGATTTGATCTACATCAAAGCGCGGGCATTCGGCTGCGACGACCCGCTGGACAAATTTGGCTTGCAGACTATGCCAATGGCTGCTCTTGGCCCATCTCGGACCTGAGGTGAGGTGCGCCAACGCGCCGCTATCAGAGGCAGAGCGGACCTCATACGAAGTGCAGCGCAAGTTTATGAGTACGCGCCCTAGCCGGCAAAGCCCGCGCGCTGGCGCAGCTCCTTTCGGTCCGCGCCAGTCAGCAAAGCGATCAGCGCGGCGGCTTCCTTCGGGTGTGCGGCGCGCGTGGTCACGCCGGCCGTGTACGTCGTCACCAGTTCGCAGCCCGGCGGCAGCGATCCCGATAGCGCAATGCCGTCGGTCGCGATGATCTCGGTCGCCTGGGTGCAACCGAGCGGCCTTTGCGCGGTGGATGTCGCAAGCTTCCGCATCGCGGTCGCGCCGTTCGGGAATATCTTGAGACGCGATGCGACCTCGTAGGCGATGCCGAGTTGATCCAGGACCTTTGCGACGTGCTGGCCCGCGGTCGAAGCCCTGGTGTCGGGCACATAGATGGCGTCTGCGGCACGCAGGACCTCGCGCAGGTCGGCTTCAGTCTTCACGGCCACCTTTGGATCGCGGTTGCGGACCGCCAGCCCGGTTTCAACGCTGCCGACATCTGCGATCGAGGAGGGGACGACGAGCTTCTCCTCGGCAAGTTTCGCGAGCAACGCGTGCGTTAATATGACGAGATCGGCCGGCGTGCTCGCACGCAGCTTGTCGGCCATGATGCCGACCGCGCCGAACTCGCCGTCGATGCCGAACCCGGTCTGCGTCTTGAAGGCCTCGCTGAGGCCGCGCACCAGGCCTTGCGCCGCGCCGCCGCTCAGAATATTCACTGTCGTCACGATGCAAGCTCCATGGCTGCGATGATCTTGTCGCGCGTGATCGGCAGGTCGCGCACGCGCACGCCGAGGCAATCGTGGACCGCGTTCGCGATCGCCGCCGTCACCGGGCCGTGTGCGGCTTCGCCGGCGCCGACCGGCTCGATCTCCGGCCGCTGGATGATCTCGACATCCACCGCCGGCACCTCGCTGAAGGTCAGGATCGGATAGTCGGTCCACGATGTCGATGTGATGCGTATCCGGTCGAAGCGGACGCGCTCCTTCAACACCCAGCTCGTCGCCTGGATCGCGCCGCCTTCGATCTGGTTGATCACGCCGTCGGGGTTGATGGCTTCGCCGACATCGACCGCCAGCGTCAGCCGCCTCACGCGGATATCGTCGGTGCCTTCGATCTCGGCAATCGCGGCGCAATAGGCGCCCGTATTCTTGTAGCGCGCAAAACCGACGCCGTGGCCGATACCGGTTCGCTTCTGCGGCTTCCACTGCGCGCGTCGGGCTGCGGCGCGAATGACGTCCTTCGCGCGCTCATCGCGCAGATGGCGTAGACGAAACGCGACCGGATCTTCGCCGCGCAGGGCGGCGATCTCGTCGAGCAGGGATTCGATCGCGAACACGTTGCCTTGCCCGCCCAGGGTCCGCAGCGCCGAGGTGCGCACCGGCATGGTCAGCAGGCGGTGGCTCGTGATCGTCCAGGCCGGGAGGTCATAGAGCGGAACGGAATTGCGGTCGCCGCCGCCACCATTGGCTGCCGGCGGATTCGTCGAGATCATGCGCGGATAGGGTTTTGCGATCTCGGTTGCCGCAAGCAGCGCCGGCTGTGCCGCCCGTCCCGGCCGCGCAGCGTGGCCGTTGCTCCAGATCGCATGGCGCCAGCCGACGATCTCGTTGTCCGCATCGAGATCGGCCTCGATCTCGATGGCCATGGCCGCGCCGAATGGCGCGTGGGACATCTCGTCGTGGCGCGACCACTGCACCCGGACCGGACGGCCGTCGACCGCTTTCGCCAGCAGCACGGCATCGAGCGCGACGTCGTCGGCCGCATTGTGCCCGTAGCAGCCGGCGCCCTCCATGTGCTCGACGACGATGTTGTCGGCCGGCAGCTTGAGCACGATCGCGAGATCGGCGCGCAGCAGATAGACGCCCTGGCTATGGGTCCAGACGTGGACACGATCGCCCTCCCACCGCGCCATCGCACAGGACGGCGCGATCGAGGCATGCGCGATATAGGGGCGGGTGTATTGCCGGCGGAGAGTGCGCGCGGCCTTCTGTGGCGACGCGGCCGATCTGGTGTCGATGGTGGTCGTCTCGACCGGTTGGCTCTTCAGGAAGCCCGCCAGATCGTTTTCGTCGGGCAGCGGCTCGCCGGCCGACCATGTCGCGCCCTTGCGCAGGGCATTCAGCGCGGCTTCCGCCGCCACCTCGGTGTCGGCGACCACGCCGGCGAAACCGCCGTCGCGAGCGATCGCGACGAGGCCCGGAACGGTGCGCACGGCTGTTTCGTCGAGCGCTGTCAATTTGGCGCCCGAGATGTCCGGCCGCAGCACGCGGCCGTGCAACAGCTCCGGCAGCGCATGGTCGTGGATGAAGCGCGGCCGTGCGAACACCTTGTCGGGAATGTCCACGCGCTGGATCGAATGCCCTGCCACGGCACGCATAACGGCGGTCTTCGCAGTCGCGCCAGCAGTGGCATCCTGGTCGAGCGAGACGTCGCCCGCCAGCTCCCAATAGCTGGTCCTGACATTGCCGGGACCCGAGATCGTGCCGTCATCGACATCGAGCAGCGAGGCGTCGACGCCGAGGCGTTCCGACGCCGCGACGAGGAAGCGCTGGCGCACTTCGGCGCAAACGTGTCGCAGCGCGCGGCCGGATTGCTGGATCGAAAGGCTGCCCGAGGTGACGCCTTCGTTCGGGCTGGTTGCGGTCGAGGCGCGGATCATTTCGATTCGGCCGATATCGACGTCGAGCTCGTCCGCGGCGATCTGGGCCAGCGCCGTGACGATGCCCTGGCCGATCTCGACCTTGCCGGGCGAGATCGCGACGCGGCCGTCGCTGGTGAACCGCACCCAGGATGACAGTCTTGGGTTGGTCACGAGGCTGACCGGCAGTTTCGGGGCAGGGGGCGTCATGGGGTGGCCATCTCCGTGGCCGCGCGCAGCACGGCGCGGACCATGCGGTTATGCGATCCGCAGCGGCACAGGTTGCGGTCGAGCGCCGTTCTGACCTCGGCCTCCGTCGGCGACGGATTGCGCTTCAGCAACGCCGCCGCACTGATCAGGATTCCCGAAACACAATAGCCGCATTGCATCGCCTGTTCGGAGATGAAGGCGCGTTGCAAGGCGTGTGGTTGCTCCGCCGTGCCGAGACCTTCGATCGTGACGACGTCTTTGCCGGCAGCCGACCACATCGGCATGTCGCAGGAGGCCATCGCGCGGCCGTCCACCATGACGTAGCAGGCCCCGCACTCATTGGCACCACAGCCAAAATGCGGACCGGTAACGCCGAGCCGGTCGCGCAGAACATCGAGCAGTGTCTGATCCGGATCTGCGTCCACAGTCGTCGCCGTGCCGTTGAGCTGGAATTGAATCGGCATGGTCGTTCTACGGCCTCAGGACTTGTCGAACTTCTTGACGACATCGGCCCATTTCTCGATGTCGCCGCGCAGGAACTTGTCGAATTCCTCCGGCGTCATCGACATGGGAACGGCGCCTTGCGCGGTCCAGAGCTTGACGATGTCCGGACGTTTCACCATTGCGTTCACGGCGGCGTTGAGCTTGTCGATGACTGGCTTCGGCGTGCCGGCCGGCGCCATCAGGCCCAGCCAGATCGTGGCCTCATAGCCTGCTGTGCCGGCCTCGCCCGCGGTCGGCACGTTCGGCAGCACCGTTGAACGCTGCTTGCCGGTGGTGGCGAGTGCGCGGACCTGGTTCTCGGCGATGTTCGGCGCCATCGCCGGCACGGCGTCGATCATCATCTGCACCTGCCCGCCGATCACGCCGCTGCGCGCCTCGCCGCTGTTGCGGTAGGGCACGTGGACGACGTTGATGCCCGCCATCGCTTTGAACAGCTCGCCGGCCATGTGATAGGGCGTGCCCTGGCCGGAGGAGGCGTAGTTCAACTTCCCCGGTTGCGATTTGGCGAGCGTGATGAACTCTTGCAGCGTCTTGGCTGGAACCTGCGGGTTCACCACGATAACGAGATCGGAATAATTCACCGGCGCGATCGGCGCGAGGTCGCGCATCAGCTCGTATTTGCGTTGCTCCGGCGTCAGCAGCGATTCATTCGCGGTCTGGGTGTTGGACATCATCAACAGCGTGTAGCCGTCGGCCGGCGACTTCGCCGCTTCGACGGTGCCGATGACGCCCCCCGCGCCGGTGCGGTTCTCGACCACGAAGGGCTGGCCAAAACTCTCCTGGAGCGCGTTGCCGATCAGCCGGGCCGCGACGTCGGCCGGCCCGCCGGCGCCGAAGGGCACGACGATTCGGACCGCGTGCGTGGGATAATCCTGCGCCAATGAGGGGGCTGCGGCGGCTACGCCGAGCAGGCCGGCGGCCAGCGCCAGCATGAATTGTCGGGCCGTCACGCCCACCTCCCTGATATCGTTCTTGTTGGGTGCACTGTAGCGGCAGGGAACGCGGACTGTCGACGCCTCACAACGTCGATCGCGCCGGGAATATCGGGCGGCTTTCGGTGTGGCCGGGCCGGATTTCGTGCTTTCGGCAGGAACCGGCCGCGCGTGCGGTTTGAGCAAATCGCATGGGCGTTGCCGGATAAATGCTCTCGGCCGGCCGGTATTTTGGTGTTACGAACTGGGACATGAACCAGCACGCCAAGATCGAAATCCGCCATTCGACCTGTCCGCACGATTGCCCCTCAGCCTGCGCCCTCGATGTCGAGGTGGTCGAAGGCCGCAGCATCGGCCGCGTCCGCGGTTCGAAGAAGCAGACCTATACGGCCGGCGTCGTCTGCGCCAAGGTCGCCCGCTATGCCGAGCGTATCCATCACCCCGAACGGGTGATGTATCCGATGCGCCGCACCGGGCCGAAGGGCTCCGGGCAGTTCGCGCGCATCTCCTGGGACGAGGCGCTGGACGAGATCGGACATCGGTTCAACCAGGCCGAGCGCGAGTTCGGCGCGGAATCGGTCTGGCCCTACTACTACGCCGGCACGATGGGGCTGGTGATGCGCGACGGTCTCAATCGCCTCACGCATGTGAAGAAATATTCGCGCTTCTATCAGACGATCTGCGCCAATGTCGCGCGGATCGGATATGCGATCGGCACCGGCAAGATCGCCGGCGTCGATCCGCGCGAGATGGCGCTCTCCGACCTCGTCGTGATCTGGGGCACCAATCCGGTCAACACTCAGGTCAACGTGATGACGCACGCCGCGCGGGCACGCAAGGAGCGCGGCGCCAAGATCGCGGCCGTTGACATCTACGATAACGAGACCATGAAGCAGGCTGATATCAAGATCATCCTGCGTCCAGGCACCGACGGCGCCTTCGCCTGCGGCGTCATGCACGTCCTGTTCCGCGACGGCTATGCCGACCGCGCCTACATGGACAAGTACACCGATTGCCCTGCCGAGCTCGAGGCGCATCTGAAGACGCGCACGCCGGAATGGGCCTCCGCCATCTGCGGCGTCCCGGTCGCCGAGATCGAGGCTTTTGCGAAGGCCGTCGGCGAGACCAAACGCACCTTCTTCCGCTATGGCTACGGCTTTACGCGCAGCCGCAATGGCGCCACGCAGATGCATGCGGCGAATTGCATCCCCGCGGTGACCGGGGCCTGGCAGTATGAAGGCGGCGGCGCCTTCTTCAACAATTACGCGCTGTGGCACTTCAACGAAGCCATCATCGAGGGCCACGACGCGATCGACCGGACCACGCGCGCGCTCGACCAGTCGAAGATCGGCCGCATCCTCACCGGCGACACCGAGGCCCAGTTCGGCAAGGGACCGGTCAAGGCGATGCTGATCCAGAACACCAATCCGATGACGGTGGCGCCGGAGCAGGCGCTGGTGGCCCAGGGGTTTGCGCGCGAGGATCTGTTCGTCGCGGTGCACGAGCAGTTCATGACCGAGACAGCGCTGATGGCCGACATCGTGCTGCCGGCGACCATGTTCATGGAGCACGACGACCTCTATTACGGCGGCGGCCATCAACACATCTCGGTTGGACCCAAGCTGATCGACCCGCCCGGCGAATGCCGCTCCAACCACCAGGTGTTGCAGGCGCTGGCACCGCGGCTTGGCGCCAGGCATCAGGGCTTCGAGATGACGTCGCGCGAACTGATCGACGCAACGCTGAAGCTCAGCAACCACGGCGACATCGCCGGCCTCGAAGCCGACCTCTGGCGCGATCTGCAACCCGACTTCCGCACCGCGCATTTCCTCGACGGGTTTGCCCATGCCGACGGGAAATTCCATTTCAGGGCGGACTGGGCGCATCCGCCGTTCGGCCAGACGATGGGCGATGTCGACAAGATGCCGTCGCTGCCCGACCATTGGGCGGTGATCGAGCACGCCGACCAGGCCCATCCGTTCCGGCTTGCGACCAGTCCCTCGCGCAGCTTCCTCAACACCACCTTCAACGAGACGCCGTCCTCACAGGCGCGCGAGGGCAAGGCGAGCGTGATGATCCACCCGCTGGATGCAGCCCCCCTCGATATCGCCGACGGCGACGCCGTGACGCTCGGCAACACCCGCGGCGAGACCACGCTGATTGCGACGCTGTTCGAGGGCGTGCGGCGCGGCGTCCTGATCGCGGAGTCCGTTCATCCGAACAAGAACCACGTCGGCGGCCGCGGCATCAACATGCTGACCGGCGCCGAGGCCGTGGCGCCGATCGGCGGCGCCGCATTCCACGACAACAAGGTCTGGATCAGAAAAGCGGTCGCCTGAGCGCGCATGGCGATTGCCTCGCATTTGTGTCGAGGCGCTAAAGCGGTGTCGGGCCGCAGATTGCGCTTGCGCCTCGCGCCCGAGCTGCCGCAAATGGCGGCAAACGGGAGCAAGGAAGCGTGCCATGACCGACACCACAGCCGTCATCACCGAGAAGCGCGGGCAGGCTTTCTGGATCACCATCAACCGTCCGGAGAAGCGCAACGCGCTGAACGGCGATGTCATCGCCGGCATCACCAAAGGCTACCGCGACGCGCATGACGACAAGGACGTCCGCGTCATCGTGCTGACGGGCGCGGGCGACAAGGCGTTCTGCGCCGGCGCCGATCTGCAGAATTCCGGCGCGGCTTTCGCGATGGATCATTCCAAACCAAATGTCGACTATGCAGATCTGTTACGTTTGTCACAGAACGCCACCAAGCCGGCGATTGCGCGGGTCGGCGGCGTCTGCATGGCCGGCGGCATGGGGCTGTTGTGCATGACCGACATGGCGGTCGCGGCCGATCAGGTCATCTTCGGCCTGCCGGAGGTGAAGGTCGGCGTGTTCCCGATGCAGGTCCTGAGCCTGTTGCAGCGCATCGCCCCGCCGCGCCTCGTCAATGAATGGGCGCTGACCGGCGAGCCGTTCGACGCGAAGGCGGCGCAGGCAGCGGGCCTGCTCAACTATGTCGTGCCCGCGGCCGAGCTGGATGCCAAGGCCGACTGGCTGATCGGCCGCATCGTCGACAAATCCCCGACCGCGATCCGCCGCGGCAAGTACGCCATGCGCGCCATTGCCTCGATGTCGTTCGACGAGAGCATCGCCTACACCGAAAGCCAGATCGCGCTGCTGGCGATGACCGAGGATGCGAAAGAGGGCCTGAAGGCGTTCAGCGAGAAGCGCAAGCCGGTCTGGACGGGGCGGTGAGGTTCGATATCGTCCTGGCGAAAGCCAGGACGATGCCAGAGGCCGCGAAGGATATTGTAGCCCGGATTACGCTTCGCTCCATCGAGGCCATGGGACGCGCCTTACCCCGCGTTGGGCTTCAGTCCCGCTGCCTGGATGCCCGCCACTGCGCAGGCCTCGTCATTGTCGGAAGTGTCGCCGGACACGCCGACGGCGCCGAGCAGCGTCGTGCCGTCCATGATCAGCACGCCGCCGGGGACCGGCACCAGCGCACCCCTGGCAATCGTGTTCACGGAGTCGATGAAATAGGCCTGCTCCTGGGCCCGCTGGTACAGCGCGCGCGAACCCATACCCATCGCGAGGGCGCCGTAGGCCTTGCCGTGCGCGATCTCGCCCCGCATCAGGCTGGTGCCGTCCTGGGCTGCTGCGATCTTGAGCACGCCGCGCGCGTCCAGGATAGTGACGACGAGCGGCTTCAGCTTCAGCTCGGTGGCCTTCGCGAAGGCGGCGTCGAGGATCTTGCGGGCGGTGTCGAGCGTGAGTTCAGCCATGGTTGGGTTCCTTTGCAGCTGGAGAAGTGGAATTGGTCTTGGCGAGATCGAGGCTCATCGCCAGCACGCGCGCGACATGAAGCGCTTCGCGCTTGGTGCCGTCATGGATCTGGTGCCGGCAGGAGGTGCCGTCGGCGACGACCAGCGTCGCCTCGTCTGCGCGCCGCACGGCGGGCAGCAGCGACAGCTCGGCCATCTCGATCGAGGCGTCATAGGTCTCAGTGCCATAGCCGAAGGCGCCCGCCATGCCGCAGCAGCTGGACTCGATGGTCTCGACCTCAAGGCCGGGAACGAGCCGCAGCACCTGCTCGACGGGCTTGAAGGCGCCGAAGGATTTTTGGTGGCAATGGCCGTGCACCACGGCCTTGTCGGCGACGGTGCCGAGCGGCAGTTGCAGCCGGCCGGCCTGGGCCTCGCGCACCAGGAATTCCTCGAAGGTCAGCGCATGGGCACTGATGGCCTTGGCGTCATCGTCCTTGCGCAGCGACGAAAGCTCGTCGCGCAGCGTCAGCAGGCAGCTCGGCTCGAGACCGACGATCGGCACGCCACGTGCAGCGAAGGGGGCAAAGGCGGCCACCAGCCGATCGAGCTCGGACCTGGCCTCGTCGACGAGACCCGCCGAGAGGAAGGTGCGGCCGCAGCACAGCGGGCGAGTGCCGCTTGCGGGCTTGGGCAGGTGCACACGATAGCCACCGGCCGCGAGCACGCGCAGTGCGGCGTCGAGATTTTCGCGCTCATAGATGCGATTGAACGTGTCGGCGAACAGCACGACCTCACGGCCGCTCTCCGGGCCGACCGTTTCCGCGGGCGGCGCGAACACGTCGCTGCGGAAGGCGGGTAGCGCCCGGCGCGCGCTGATGCCGGCAAAGCGCTCGAACAGTCTTCGCAGCAGCGGGCTGTGATTGCGCAAATTCGCCAGCGGCGCGAGGCGCGAGGCGAGGCCGGCATAGCGCGGGAGATAGCCGACCAGGCGGTCGCGCAGCGTCAGGCCGTGGGTGGCTGCGCGTGCGGCGAGCACCTCGATCTTCATCTTGGCCATGTCGACGCCGGTCGGGCACTCGTGGCGGCAGGCCTTGCAGGAGACGCAGAGCTTTAGCGTCTCCATCATTTCGTCGGAGGACAGCGCATCCGCGCCGAGCTGGCCCGAGATCGCGAGCCGCAAGGTGTTGGCGCGCCCCCGCGTCACGTCCTTCTCGTTGCGCGTGGCGCGGTAGGACGGGCACATCACGCCGCCCTCGAGCTTGCGGCAGGCGCCGTTGTTGTTGCACATCTCGACCGCGCCCTGGAAACCGCCGCCGGCGCCGGGATAGGCGGACCAGTCGAGTTTTGTCTTGAGCTCAGCGACGCGATAGTCGGGCTTGAAGCGGAACAGCGAGCGGTCGTCCATCTTCGGGGCATCGACGATCTTGCCGGGATTGAGGACGCTATCGGGATCGAAGCGCTGCTTCACCTCCCTGAAGTCCGCGACAAGACGCTCGCCGAACATCGTCTCGTGGAATTCCGAGCGGACTAGGCCGTCGCCGTGCTCGCCGGAATGCGAGCCCTTGTACTCGCGCACCAGCGCGAAGGCCTCTTCGGCGATGGCGCGCATCGCCTTGACGTCCTTCTCCAGCTTCAAATTCAGCACCGGGCGCACATGCAGGCAGCCCTCGGAGGCATGCGCGTACATCGTGCCGCTGGTGCCATGCCTGGCGAAGACTTCGTTCAGCCTAGCGGTGTAGTCGGCAAGATGCGGCAGCGGCACGGCGCAGTCCTCGACGAAGGAGACCGGCTTGCCCTCCTGCTTCATCGACATCATGACGTTGAGGCCGGCAGCGCGGAAATCGGCGATGCCGCTCTGGAGCGCGGGCTCGGTGATCTCGACCACGCCGCCCCATTTGCGCGTGTCGTTATTCCAGCCGAAGCCGAGATCGCCCATCAGCTCGCCGAGCTGCTTCAGGCACAGGAGATTGTCCGCCTCATCCTCCTCGGCGAATTCGACCACCAGAACGGCGTCCGGATCGCCCTTGATCGCAGCGGAGATGATCGGCCTGAACATCGCGATGTCGCGGCCGAGTGCGATCATGGTGCGGTCGACCAGCTCGACCGCGATCGGCTTGAGCTTGACCAGATGCTGGGCCGCATCCATCGCCTCGTAGAAGCTGCCGAAATGGCAGACGCCCAGCGCCTTGTTGCGGATGACGGGCCAGAGCTTCAGCTCGACCTTGGTGGTGAAGGCGAGGGTGCCTTCGGAGCCGACCAGCAGATGCGCCATGTTGTTCGGCGCGTTGCGCGGCACCAGCGCATCGAGATTATAGCCGCCGACGCGGCGCTGCACCTTTGGGAAGCGCGCGGCGATCTCGTCGGCCTCGCGGCTGCCGAGATCGAGCATGTCGCGAAACAAGGCGCGCGCGCTGTCGCTGGCCTCGACGTCGGAGAGATCGCGCGACACCTCGCCGAAGCGGCTGAGCGTGCCGTCGGCAAGCGCCGCCTCCATCGACAGCGTGTTGTCGCGCATGGTGCCGTAGCGCAAGCTGCGGCCGCCGCAGGAATTGTTGCCGGCCATGCCGCCGATGGTGGCGCGGGAGGCGGTGGAGACGTCGACCGGAAACCACAGGCCGTACTTCCTAAGCTGGCGGTTGAGGTCGTCCAGCACGATGCCGGGCTCGACCACGCAGGTGCGGTTCGCGACATCGAGCGACAGGATGCGGTTGAGGTGCTTTGAGAGATCGACGACGAGGCCGTCATTGACGGTCTGGCCGCATTGCGAGGTGCCGCCGCCGCGCGGGGTGACCTTCCGGCCCTCGTCGCGGGCGATCGCCAGGGCCCGCAGCGCCTCGTCCATGGTCTTGGGCACGACCACGCCGGCCGGCACGATCTGGTAGAACGAGGCGTCGGTGGCGTAGCGGCCGCGGCTGAAGCGGTCGAACAGGACGTCGCCGGTCAATTCCGACCGCAGGCGCCGTTCGAGCGAGGAGGCGTTTGTCATCCCTGATCCCGGACTGACCCAGCGAGGCTCAGCCTTGCTGAGTTATTCATTATTGTTCATGACCGATTATATTATGAATTCAAAATGAGCAAGCCGGCCGCCGTCAGGGCGAGGCCGGCGCGTCCTCTTGGGGCTCGGTCAGGTGCTCGATCGCGGCCGTCCGCTTGTTGCGCAGGTGCTGGAACAGGATGTCGCTGAGTTCGCTGCCGGCGCGGCGGCGCAGCGCGTCGAGGATGGCCTCGTGCTCGCGCATTGCTTCCGCCCAGCGCTGCCGCTTGCGGGCGAAATTGGCGGAGTAGCGGACGCGGCGGATCCTTCCTGCGAAGTTGGCGTAGGCCGTCTTCAGCGTCTCGTTGCGCGCGGCCGCGACGATGCTCTCGTGAATGCGCTGGTTGGTCTGGAAATAGCCGTGCATGTCGCGGTGCAGATAGTGGCCGTACATCTCGTAATGCAGCTGCTCGATCGCGGTGATTTCCTCGTCCGTAATGGCCTCGCAGGCGAGGCGCCCGGCAAGGCTTTCCAGCCCTGCCATCACGTCGAACAGCTCCTCGAGGTCGCGCTGGCTGAGCTGGCGCACCCGCGCGCCGCGGTTCGGCAGCAGCTCGATCAGGCCTTCGGCGGCGAGCACTTTGAGCGCCTCGCGCAAGGGTGTGCGGGAGATGCCGAACATCTCGCAGAGCTGGCGCTCGGGAACGCGCGCGCCGTCGGGAATGTTGCCTTCCACCACGTAGTCGCGCAGCCGCAGCAGGATCTCGCCATGGAGCGATGCCTCCTGGCGGTCGCCGCCGTTTCCGGCGGGCGGGGCGATCGGAACCCCGGTGTCGGGAATCGTGGATTTCATTTGCAGCACAGTAGTTTGCCCGTTTGGTCACGTCGACGTCCACAATCGAATACCAAATTTCGATTGAAAGGACAAAGAATGAATGCAAAATAGTCGCCAGAGCCGGCCAGAATCCGCAGACAGGGAGGTTTTCATGCACCAGGGACGCCATTTCCTTCAGATTCCGGGCCCGAGCCCGGTCCCCGAGCGAGTCCTGCGCGCCATGGACATGCCGGTCATCGACCACCGGAGCGCCGAATTCGGCGAGCTCGGCCGCACCGTGCTCGAGGGTAGCCAGGAGATTTTCCAGACCGCGGGGCCGGTGGTGATCTTCCCCTCGTCGGGGACCGGCGCCTGGGAGGCCGCGATCGTCAACACGCTGTCGCCGGGCGACCGGGTGCTGATGGTCGAGACCGGCCATTTCGCCACCCTGTGGCGCCAGATGGCGGGCCGCTTCGGCATCGAGGTCGACTTCGTTCCCGGCGACTGGCGCCGTGGCGCCGATCCCGCCGTGATCGAGGCCAAGCTCACCGAGGACAAGGCGCGCGCGATCAAGGCCGTCATGGTCGTGCACAACGAGACCTCGACCGGCGCGACCAGCCGCATCGCCGAGATCCGCGCCGCGATTGATCGCACGGGCCATCCCGCGCTGCTGATGGTGGACACCATCTCCTCGCTCGGCTCGGTCGACTACCGCCACGACGAATGGAAGGTCGACGTCAGCGTGAGCTGCTCGCAGAAGGGCTTCATGCTGCCGCCCGGCCTCGGCTTCAACGCGATCTCGGAGAAGGCACGCGCAGCTTCGAAGACCAACAAGATGCCGCGCTCCTATTTCGACTGGGAGGAGATGCTGAAGCCGAACGCAAAAGGCTTCTTCCCCTATACGCCGGCGACCAATCTGCTCTATGGCCTGCGCGAGGCGATCGCGATGCTGCTGGAAGAGGGGCTCGACAACGTCTTCGCCAGGCATCAGCGGCTTGCGGCGGCCACGCGCGCTGCCGTCAATCATTGGGGCCTCGAGGTGCTCTGCCAGGAGCCTTCAGAGTTCTCACCGGTGCTCACGGCCGTGCTGATGCCGCCGGGACATGACGCCGACCAGTTCCGCCAGATCGTGCTCGAAAACTACAACATGTCGCTCGGCTCGGGCCTGTCGAAGGTCGCCGGAAAAGTCTTCCGCATCGGTCATCTCGGCGAATGCAACGCGCTGACATTGCTCGGCGCACTCACCGGCGTGGAGATGGGCCTGTCGGTTGCGGGCGTGCCGCATCGCTCCGGCGGCGTCGATGTCGCGATGAAGCTTCTGGAGCAGCGCCCGCAGGGCAATGCGTCGCCGCATCTGAAGGTGGTCGGCACTTAAGTCGCGCGGGACACGCGAGCAGCAATCACAAGAACAGCAATTCGGGAGGGGCGAGATGGGAGTTCGGTTCAAGGCCACGCATGTTGTCTTGGCGATGCTCTGCGCGATGTATTTCATCACCTATGTTGACCGGGTGAACATCGGCACGGCGGCGAGCGAGATCCAGAAGGAGCTGGGCCTGTCGAACACCCAGCTCGGCTTCGTCTTCTCCGCTTTCGCCTATCCTTATCTGCTGTTCCAGGTGATCGGCGGCTGGGTCGGTGATCATTTCGGCCCGCGCAAGACGCTGTTCTGGTGCGGCATGATCTGGGCGGCCGCGACCATCATGACCGGCTTCGTCAACGGTCTCGCCGCGCTGTTCGTCGCGCGCTTCGCGCTCGGCTTCGGCGAGGGCGCGACGTTCCCCACCGCGACGCGCGCGATGCAATACTGGACGCCGGCGAACCGCCGCGGTTTTGCGCAAGGCCTGACCCATTCCTTCGCCCGGCTCGGCAATGCCGTGACGCCGCCCGTGGTGGCGCTGTTGATCCTCTGGCTGACCTGGCGCGGCGCCTTCGTCGTGCTCGGCTTCGTCAGCCTCATCTGGGGCGTGATCTGGGTCTGGTACTTCCGCAACGAGCCGAAAGAACATGCCTCGATCACCGAAGCCGAGCTCGCCGCGTTGCCGCCGCGCCCGACCGGCGAGCGGCCGCGCGTGCCGTGGGGGCCGCTGCTTGGCCGGATGTGGCCGGTGACGCTGACCTATTTCTGCTACGGCTGGTGCCTGTGGCTTTATCTCAACTGGCTGCCGCTGTTCTTCAAGAACAACTACAGTCTCGACATCAAGAACTCGGCGCTGTTCGCCTCGGGGGTCTTCTTCGCCGGCGTGGTCGGCGACAGCGTCGGCGGCGTGCTGTCGGACAAGATCCTCGACCGCACCGGTAATGTCCGCCTGGCGCGGCTGAGCGTCACCGTTGCGGGATTTACGGGGGCGCTGCTCTCGCTGTTTCCGATCCTGTTCGTCCACGACATCACCATCGTCGCGCTGTGCCTGTCGGCCGGCTTCTTCTGCGCCGAGCTCGTGATCGGCCCGATGTGGTCGATCCCGATGGACATCGCCCCGAAATATTCGGGGACCGCCTCGGGAATCATGAACACCGGCTCGGCCTTCGCGGCCATCGTCTCCCCGCTGGTCGCGGGCTTCGTGATCGACGTGACCGGCAACTGGTACCTGCCGTTCCTGATGTCGATGGGGCTGCTGCTGCTCGGCGGCTTTTCCGCCTTCCTGATGCATCCGGAGCGTCCGTTCGCGGAGGCCGAGGGAAGGCTGCCGTCCGGAAGGGTGGTGGCCGCGGAATAGGGGGCGGCGGAGGCCCGCCGCCTGTGCATGGGAGGAGCCTTAAGGAGAGGGGACAAGCCGGTCAAATGGTGCTATTCGGCGGCCATCAAAATCAAGGCAAGACCGGGAAGGACGCCGATGACCGTGCATACTGGAAGGCATTTCCTACAGATTCCAGGACCGACCAACGTGCCCGACCGCGTGCTGCGGGCGATGGACATGCCGACGCTGGACCATCGCGGTCCGGAGTTCGCCGAGCTCGGCTTCGGCGTGCTTGCCGCGATGCAGCGCGTGTTCCGCACCAAGCAGCCCGTGATCATCTTCCCCTCGTCCGGCACCGGCGCCTGGGAAGCGGCGATGGTCAACGTGTTTTCGCCCGGCGACAAGGTCCTGATGTGCGAGACTGGCCAGTTCGCCGTGCTGTGGCGCGGCATCGCCGACAAGTTCAAGCTCGACGTCGACTTCATCCCGAGCGACTGGCGCCATGGTGCCGATCTCGCCGAGATCGAGCAGCGCCTTGCCGCCGACAAGCAGCACACGATCAAGGCGGTCTGCGTCGTGCACAACGAGACCTCGACCGGCTGCGTGACGCCGCCGCTGGAGGTGCGCAAGCTGCTCGATCGCGTCAAGCATCCGGCGCTGCTGATGGTCGACACCATCTCCGGTCTCGGCTCGATGGAATACGAGCACGACGCCTGGGGTATCGACGTCTCGGTCGCAGGCTCACAGAAGGGTCTGATGCTGCCGCCCGGCCTCGGCTTCAACGCCGTCTCGGAGAAGGCGCTCGCCGTCGCCAAGGCCAACCCGGGCATGCGCTCCTATTGGGACTGGCAGGAGGTCATCAGCTTCAACAAGCTCGGCACCTTCCCCTATACGCCCGCGACCAATCTGCTCTACGGCCTGCGCGAAGCGGTCAAGATGCTGGAAGAGGAAGGGCTGGAGAACGTCTGGACCCGCCACAAGCGCCACAGCGCGGCGACCCGCGCCGCGGTCAAGGTCTGGGGCCTGGAGACGCAGTGCGCCGATCCTGCCGCGCATTCGCCCGCGCTGACCGGCGTGCGCGTGCCGGATGGACACGACGCCGACGCCTTCCGCAAGGTGGTGCTGGAAAACTTCGACATGTCGCTCGGCACCGGCCTGAACAAGGTCAAGGGCAAGGTGTTCCGCATCGGCCATATCGGCCATTTCAACGATCTGATGCTGATGGGCACGCTCGCCGGCGTCGAGATGGGCCTGGATCTTGCAAAGATTCCGCACCGGAGCGGCGGCGTGCTGGCGGCCATGGACGTCCTGAAGGGACGCGATGTGGTGCCGATGGCCAAGGCCCAAGTAGCTTAAAGGCGCAGGTGGCCTGAACTAACCTAGAAAGTGAGCGCGCGATGAACGCACCGACGACGACCAACGAAGACCTGCTCTACTCCGTCCAGGACGGCATCGCGCGGATCACCTTCAACCGCCCCCAGGCGCGCAACGCAATGACCTTCTCCATGTATGACCGCATGGCGGAGATCTGCCTGGAGATCAACGCCGACCGCTCGATCAAGGCGCTGATCCTGACCGGCGCCGGCGACAAGGCGTTCGCCTCCGGCACCGACATTTCTCAGTTTCGTGCGTTCAAGACCGCGCAGGATGCACTCGATTACGAGGCCCGCATCGACCGCGTGCTCGGCACGCTCGAGCAGTGCCGCGTGCCCGTGATCGCGGCGATCGCCGGCGCCTGCACCGGCGGCGGCGCCGGCATTGCGGCCTGCTGCGACCTCCGCATCGGGACTGAGACGACGCGAATGGGCTTTCCGATCGCGCGTACGCTCGGCAACTGCCTGTCGATGTCCAACATCAGCCGCGTCGTCGCGCTGGTGGGGCCGGCCCGCACCAAGGATATGATCTTCAAGGCGCGGCTGGTCGAGGCGCCGGAAGCGCTCGCCCTCGGCCTGCTCAACGAGGTGGTGCCCGACGTCGAGACGCTTCAGCGTCGCGCCGACGAGACCGCAAAGCTCGTCGCGAGCCACGCGCCGCTCACGCTCGAGGCGACCAAGGAAGCGGTCCGCCGCATCCGCCGCACGCTGTCGCGCGAGGAAGGCGAGGATCTGATCCTCAAGGCCTATATGAGCGAAGATTTCCGCGAGGGCATGGACGCCTTCCTCAACAAGCGCACGCCCGTCTGGAAGGGCAAGTAGCGCGGGTCCTTGGCTCTTTGCGCCGCTCGATACGCGGCGCAAGAGCCCAAGACGATTCCAATTGTCGCAAATGTTTCAACTGGTTCCGTCGTTCGGAACCGCAATTGCATGCGCGCGCATCTGCGCGTTTACGTTGACGACGCGACGAGCGCGGGCATAAGATCGTAAAGGTTGCATTCCACCGTCTCGTTTTTCGAGACAGCGGATCGGCTGGGTGATTTGAGGCCAGTCGAATTGAGCGACTTGAATTGTGTGAAGCGTCCCGGCCGATCGTACTGCAGCCGGGTGTCATTGAACTGAAATTGAACTGAAAACGTAGTGACGTAGTTTCGACGACGCGAACCGCGCCAGAATTTCATTGCTGCTGACCATCCCAACGCCAGGCACGGCCTCGCGAACAAGCCAAGACCTCTAAGCCAAGGCCTTTGATTCAGGACCGTTGAGTCACGTCTGATTTCTCAGACCGATCAGTCACGCCGCCGCGCTCCCATGCGGCGGCGCTTTCATGGCAACGCAGGCAGGGATTTTTCCATGACCAATCACACGCCGGTTTTCACCTCGTCATCCGCGACGGGCAGCTTCACCGAATTCGCCAATCTCAACGATTCAACCACGCTGCACACGCTGTCGGGAACGATGAGTTTCAAGGACAGCGACAAGACCGACACCCATGCGACGTCGTCGACGCTGCAGTCCGCGGTGGTATCTGGTGGAACGGTTGTCCCCGCGATCTCGCTTGCGCATTTCCAGACCGCGATGCAATCGCAGATCCTGAGCGATTCAAACGGCTCGGGCCAGCTCAAATGGAGCTTCAGCGACCAGGACCAGGATTTCGACTTCCTCGCCAAGAACCAGACGCTGGTCCTGACCTACGACATCAAGGTCTCCGACAACCACGGCGGCTTCGCGATCCAGACCGTCAAGATCACCATCACCGGCACCGACGACAAGCCTGTGATCAACATGACGACGGCAGCGACCGTGACCGAGCAGGACAACCAGACGCTGTCGCTCTCGCCCGACACGGTTCACGTCGCGCTCAACTTCACCGACGACGACCTCGCCAACACCGGCCACACCGCGACCGTGATCGGCGTGTCCGCATCCGGCGCTACGGCAGGCCTGCTGCCGGGCCCGCTTGGCGACGCCGAGCTGATGGCGTTCTTCCACGTCGACAACGTCGTCAAGACGTCCGGCTCCTCGACCGGCACCATCAACACCACCTTCTCCGCGCCTGATCTCGCCTTCGACTATCTCGCGGCGGACCAGCATCTCGACATCACCTACACGGTACAGCTCGACGACCACGCCGGCGGGATCTCGACCCAGACCGTCACGGTGACCGTGGTCGGCACCAACGACAAGCCGGTGTTCCTGTCGTGCCCGGAATCGGCCGCCCTCGTCGAGGATCACAATGTCAGCCCGACCGGCGATCTCACCGCGCATGACAGCCTGTTCTTCACCGACATCGATCTCGCCGACGCGCATACCGTCTCGACGACGGTCACGGCGACCCGTTCGGGTGGCGGTGCGATACCCCTGACCAATGCGCAGCTCCTGGCCGCGTTCGGCACCGCGCTCCAGGATTCGACCGGCCATCTGATCGGCGAGGTCGACTGGAATTTCGCATTTCCCAATTCCTCCGCCAATTTCCTCAACGGGGGCGAGACGCTCAAGCTCGTCTATCACGTCGCGGTCGACGACGGTCACGGCGGCACCACCACCCAGGACGTCACCATCACCATCCTGGGCGTCAACCATCCCGTCGCGATCACCAGCGGTCCGGAATTCTCCACCGTGGCCGAGCAGGACGCCGTCACGGGCTCATCGGTACCCGATACGACGCCGACGACGCCCGCGGGCACCCTCGCTTTCACCGACCAGGACACGAGCGATACGCATGCCGTGACGGTTACGCTCGGCTCGACCTCGGGGCCGACGCCGCCGGCGGCGACGCAGGCAGACCTTGCCGCCGCGCTGACGACCACGCTGCACGATTCCACGGGCACCGGCAGCGGCAGTATCGACTGGAATTTCGCGATCGCCGACAAGGACCTCGACTACCTCGCGTTCAATGAGACGCTGACGGTGAACTACACCATCAAGGTCGCCGACGGCTCGACCAACGCGACACAGACCGTCTCTGTCGTCATCACCGGCGCGAACGACGCGCCCGTGATCACGAGCGGACCGGGATCCGCTGCACTGTCCGAGCAGCCGGGCGTCACCGGTTCGCAGTCGCAGGACACCACGAGCCCGGTGCCCACGGGAACGCTGAGCTTCAACGACGTCGATTTGTCGGACGCGCACTCGGTCAGCGTCGTGCTGGATTCGGCGGTGTGGTCGGCCAATACCTTCGCCGTCCCGGGGCAGACGCTGGTAGACCTCCAGTCGGCACTCTCCACGGTGCTGCATGATTCCACGGGAGCCGGCACCGGCAGCGTCGACTGGACGTTCAGCATCGCCGACGCCGATCTCGACTTCCTCAGTGTCGGCGAGACGCTGACGGTGCAATATGACGTCAACGTCTGGGACGGCTTCATCAATTCGACCCAAACCGTCACCGTTACCATCGACGGCGCGGCCGATCCGTTGGTCCTGACACCGGTGACCATTGCGGCGTCCGACACCGCAGGCCCGGACGCCGGCACGGGAATCGCGAACGGGGCCATCTTCGACGTCACGCAGCCGGTCGACCTAAGCACGCCGCGGACCGTCACCGAGGTCAACGGCAGCGCCGCCAATGTCGGTCAGTCGGTGGTGGGCGCGCATGGAACGCTGGTGCTCAACGCCGACGGCTCTTACGGCTATGTCGCGGATTCGTCGGTCGATGCACTGCTCGCCGGCGACAACGTCACCGACCAGTTCACCTTCACGGTCGATGACGGTCAGGGCCATCAGGCCTCGACCACGCTCACCTTTGACATCGCCGGCGCCAACGACAATCCGCTGGTCACAGCGGCCAATGTCAGTGGATCGGTTACCGAGGACGCCGGCCCGCCGGCGATTCTCAATGGCGATTTCGAGACCGGCAACTTCGCCAACTGGTCGGTGAGCGGCGGCCACATCCACGTCGAACAGCTCGAGCTCGGCGGCAGCTTCGGCCATTATTCGGTCGAGCTTCTGCCGACGAGCGGCCCGGAGTCGCTGTCGCAGAACGTGGCGACCACGCCCGGCCAGCATTATTTCGTCAGCTTCGACATCGTGGGCGATCCCGAGGGAGTCAGCACGCCGTTCTCGGTCTCGTGGGATGGCGCAACGATCCTGTCGCTTGGTCATGTGCCGGCCGGCGTCAACCACTATTCCTTCGATCTCATCGGCGACGCCTCGCTGTCGTCGACGCAACTGCTGTTTTCCTATGAGGACAATGCCACCGGCATGATCCTCGATTCCGTCAACGTCAGCCCGGCGACGGGACCGGCGACCGAATCCACGGCGGGCTCGCTGTCGTTCTCCGACGCCGAGACGGGGGATACGCACAGCGCGAGCTTCCTGCCGAACGGCAGCGGCTATGTCGGCACATTCTCGCTCGATCCCGTCAGCGAGGCCGGCGGCACCGGATCCGTCGCCTGGCACTTCACGGTGGACAACGCCGACATCCAGTTCCTGGCGCAGGGGCAGACGCTGACCCAGGACTATCTGGTGACGATCGCCGACAATAATGGCGGATCGACCACGCAGGACATCACCGTCACCATCGACGGCACCAATGATGCGCCGACCGCGGTGAGCGAGACTGTGATCACCGATGTCGGCACCAGCGCGACGGTCGAGATTCCCAACTGGGCCCTCGCGCTGAACGACACCGACCCCGACACCATCGATCACCTTTCGCTCGGCGGCATCACGGCGAGCTCCGGCGGCAGTGCCGTCAAGTTCGGGGATGCCTTCTTCACCGACGACGCGACGCTCGGCGGCTCGTTCAGCTACACGACCTTCGACGGGACGACGACCTCGTCCAGCACCGCAACCGCGACCGTCATCAACAACGCAGCCAGCGCGACCGCGCTGACCGGCACCGGCGGTGATGACATCTTGATCGCCACCAACGGGACCGAGACGATGAGCGGAGGTGGCGGCAACGACGCCCTGATCGCCACGGCCAGCGGCAATGCCATGACCGGCGGCGGTGGCAACGACACCTTCGCCTTCCTCCAGCCGTCCGGCCCGAGCACGATCGGCGACTTCAACAACTCCACCGAGCACGATCATATCGCCGTCTCCGCGAGCGGTTTTGGCGGCGGGTTGACGGCCGGGATGGACGTCACGTTCGAGACCTCCGGCGACGACGTGTTCTCGGGCTTCTCCCAGTTCCATTTCGATACGGGTAACCAGACGCTCTATTACAGCGCCGACGGGACGCAAGGAGCGGCGGTTGCCGTGGTCAGCGTCCAGAACGGCGTGCTGCTCAACCAGCACGACATACTGGTCGTGTAGTCCGTCGCGCCCGGGCTCGAGGTTTCAGGCGCGGGCCCCGGACGGGGCCCGCGTCATTTGCGGCGCTGGTCTCATTCCAAAGTCATAAAGGGGATGCCACGGGGTGGCTTGAACTCGGTCGGATTCGCCAGCACAATGGGCGCTGAATTCAACTCTGAATTCCCAATCCGAACAAGAAATTAGGGAAGACGCACGTGGGACATGGAATGAAGGCCACGATCGCGCTGGCGGCCGCGCTTTGTGGCACGCCGGCTTTTGCCGGCTGGGAGCCGACCAAACCGGTCGAGATCGTGGTGGCGGCCGGTGCGGGCGGTGCTTCCGACCAGATGGCGCGAATGATGCAGGCCGCGATCCAGAAGAACAATCTGATGAAGCAGCCGATGGTCGTCTCGCTCAAGGGCGGCGCCTCGGGCGCGGAAGCGCTGATGTACATGAAGTCCAGCGAGGGCGACCCGAACAAGGTGCTGATCGCCTATTCGCTCATCTACATGCTGCCGCTGTCGGCGAAGATCCCGTTCAACTGGCGTGAGCTGACCCCGGTTTCGGTGATCGCGCTCGACCAGTTCGTGCTGTGGGACAACAGCGCCGGTCCCAAGACGGTGAAGGAATTCGTCGAGGCCGCGAAGGCGGCGAGCTCGCCGTTCAAGATGGGCGGCACCGGCTCCAAGCGCGAGGATCACGTGCTGACCGTGTTCCTGGAGCAGAAGACCGGCGCGAAATTCTCCTATCTGCCCTACAAGTCCGGCGGCGAGGCCGCGACCCAGCTCGTCGGCAACCACACCGAGGCCAACGTCAACAACCCATCCGAAAACCTCGAAGTCTGGCGCGCCGGCCAGGTGCGTCCGCTCTGCGTGTTCGACAAGGAGCGCATCTCCTACACCAGCAAGGTGACGGACACGCAGTCCTGGGCCGACATCCCGACCTGCAAGGAGGAGGGCGTCGACGTCCAGTATCTGATGCTGCGCGCGATGTTCCTGCCCGGCAAGGTCACGGCCGAGCAGCAGGCCTTCTATGTCGAGCTGTTCCACAAGGTGACGCAGACCGCCGAGTATAAGGACTACATGGAGAAGCAGGCGTTGAAGCCGATCTTCCTCACCGGCAAGGACATGGTGCAATTCCTCGAGGAGGACGATGCCACCAACAAGGCGCTGATGACCGAAGCCGGATTCGTCGCGAAGTAGCTTTCTTCGCCTCTCCCCGCGAGCGGGTGAGGAGGACTCTCCGCGAGTCCGTCTCTCACCGTCCCCGTCGAGACTCCCCCTCACCTCAACCCTCTCCCCGCAAGCGGGGAGAGGGAGAATTGGCCACAGCGTTTCCCAAAGATGTCCCAAACCGATATCGAAATCGTCGTCGACGATCCGACCGCGCCTGAAGAGGACTCGCCCTCCATCGTCTCTTCCGGCACGATCGAGATCCTTGTCTGCCTCCTGCTGCTCGCGCTGGCGATCACGCTCGGCTACGACAATTGGCGCACCGGGGCTTCCTGGGACGCAACCGGGCCCGAGCCCGGCTATTTCCCGTTCTATCTCTCCGTCATCCTCGGCGGCGGCAGCCTCTACGGCCTGATCGCGGCGCTCGTCGCGCGCCGCGCGGCGTCCGGAAGCTTCGTCACGCGCGCGCAGGCCCGCCGCGTGATGGCGGTGTTCGTGCCGACGCTGCTGTTCTGTCTGGTGACGCAGTTCCTCGGCCTCTATGTCGCGAGCTTCCTGCTGATCGCGGCCTTCATGCGCCTCGTCGGCAAGATCGCGCTGTGGAAGTCGCTGCTCACCGCCTTCCTGTTCACGGCGATCATGTTCGTCACGTTCGACATCGCCTTCGACGTCATCATGCCGAAGGGGCCGCTCGAAGCGGCCTTCGGCCACTAGGACGAACCCGCGATGGAAGCTCTCGGTCTCCTGCTTCACGGCTTCGCCGTCCTGCTGACGTGGAAGACGCTCGTGCTGATGATGGTCGGGCTGGTGCTCGGCATCTTCGTCGGCGTGCTGCCGGGCCTCGGCGGCCCCAACGGCGTTGCGATCCTGTTGCCGCTGACCTTCACGATGGACCCGACCTCCGCCATCGTGATGCTGTCCTGCATCTATTGGGGCGCGCTGTTCGGCGGTGCGATCACCTCGATCCTGTTCAACATCCCGGGCGAGGCCTGGTCGGTCGCGACCACCTTCGACGGCTATCCGATGGCGCAGCAGGGCAGGGCGGCGGAGGCGCTGACCGCGGCGTTCACGTCCTCCTTCATCGGCTCGCTGGTCGCAGTGCTGCTGATCACCTTCCTCGCGCCGATGATCTCGTCCTTTGCGTTGAAGTTCGGCCCGCCCGAGTTCTTCGCGGTCTATCTGCTCACCTTCTGCTCCTTCGTCGGCCTCGGGCGCGAGGCCAAGCACAAGACGGTCATCTCGATGTCGCTCGGGCTGCTGCTCGCCGGCATCGGCATGGACACGGTGTCGGGCAATCTGCGCATGACCTTCGGCTCGGCCGATCTCCTGCGCGGCATCAACTTCCTCGTCGCCGTCATCGGCCTGTTCGGCATCAGCGAGATCCTGCTGACGATGGAGGAGCGGCTGGCACTGCGGGGACACGCGGCAAGCATCTCGCTGCGCGTCGTGCTCGGCGTCTGGAAGGACCTGCCGAAATACTGGGTGACGCTGCTGCGCTCCTCCTTCATCGGCTGCTGGCTCGGCATCACCCCGGGCGGGGCGATCGCGGCCTCCTTCATGGGCTACAATCTCGCCAAGCGCTTTTCCAAGGATCCCGAGAGCTTTGGCAAGGGCCGCATCGAGGGCGTGTTCGCGCCGGAAACGGCGGCGCACGCCTCCGGCACCGCGGCGCTGCTGCCGATGCTGGCGCTCGGCATTCCCGGCTCCGGCACCGCCGCGATCCTGCTCGGCGGCCTGATGGTGTGGGGCCTCAATCCGGGCCCGTTGCTGTTCGTCGAGCACAAGGACTTCGTCTGGGGGCTGATCGCCTCGATGTATCTCGGCAACGTCGTCGGCCTCGTGCTGGTGCTGACGACGGTGCCGATCTTCGCCTCGATCCTGCGCGTGCCGTTCGCGGCGGTGGCGCCGATGATCGTGGTGTCCTGCGCGATCGGCGCCTATGCGATCCAGAACGCGATGTTCGACATCTGGCTGATGCTCGGCTTCGGGGTGGTCGGCTACGTCTTCAAGAAGATCGGCATTCCGCTCGCGCCCTTCACGCTGGCGCTGGTGCTCGGCAACCGCGCCGAGGATGCCTTCCGCCTGTCGATGATCGGCGCCGGTGGCGACCTCAAGGTGTTCTGGTCGAACGGCCTTGTCGGCTCCATCACAACCCTGGCGATTGTGCTGCTGTTCTGGCCTGTCCTCGACGGTTTCCTCGCGCGCGTCGGATTGACGCAGAGGACTAAGGCGACATCGGGATAATCCCGAATAATTACTGCATTCAATCACATAAGGGGTGATGTCGCCGTAGTCCGGATTGCCACACGCCGCCGGGCTTTCGTGTGTTCGGAGCGAAACAGTCAGGCTCCGTGACGCTTTCTGTCGCTTGTCAGCGGCGTTAATCAGGATCAAAATGCAAGCGTAGATAGAAATTTATTTGATCTGATTTTTTGGAGGATGTCATGGCTATTGAACGTTATCGCGCCCAGAAGGGCGCCGAGATTTCGCACGCGGTCGCCGCCGCAGTCGCCCGCGGTTACACGATCGAAGTTCACTTCCTGGGCGGACTGACAGCTAAACAAAAGGCCGCTTTCAAGCTTGCGGCAAACCGGTGGACTCACGCCATCGTAGGCGACTTGCCCGACGTCACGATTGGCGGCGAAAGGATCAACAATCTTCGTATCACGGCGCAGGGCACTGACATTGACGGCCCCGGAAATGTTCTCGGCCAGGCGGGGCCGGACCGCCTGCGCCCGAAGAGTGCAGGGGCCGCTGCGTTCCTGCCGGCGACAGGCGACATGCAATTCGACATTGCCGATCTCGCCGCCATGGAAGCCGACGGCACCCTGAACGACGTCATCACGCACGAGATGGGGCATGTGATAGGCATCGGAACGATCTGGACGAACAAGAGATTGTTGAAGGACGTCCGCACGCACAATCCGACGTTCCATGGTGCCAATGCCATGCGCGAATACGGCAAGCTCCGCGGCTCCGCGACGCCGCTCCCCGTTCCCGTCGAAAACAAAGGTGGCGAAGGGACGGTGGACTCGCATTGGCGCGATACTGTTTTCGGCGCAGAATTGATGACCGGCTTCGTCAATGAAGGCGGCAACCCGATGAGCCGGTTGACGATCGCCAGCTTGCAGGATCTGGGCTATGAGGTGAACATGGAGGTTGCCCAGCCGTATCACCTGCCCAATCATCTCCATATGGCCGAGGCGGGACTTGCTGCCGCGCATGATGAAAAGCCAAGAGGCGTCGTGCTCCCGCGCATTCCGATCACATTGCCCGACGAGAGCCTTGGCTCTTAGGCCAAGACACCGCCGAACAAGACACCGCCGAACAAGGCTCTGCCGAGCAGGGCCCGTCGCAAAATTCAGGGATACCGGATCATGGAGGGCATGAAGCGGCCGGAAGCGATTGTGCTTCCAGATTCGTCATTGATCCCGTCGGACTGCCTGATCTCGCCGCCGCCCAACCAGTTCACCCACGAGGTGGCGAGATCGCAGCCGTTCTATGCCTCGCGTGGAACGCCGAGCGGACCACCGACCGGGCAATTCGAGGCGGGAGCCAGGGTCGTTCTGCTCTACCATGACGGCGGAGAGCTTTGTCGGGTTGTCGATGCCGCCGGCCACTATGTCGACACGCGCTTCGACGGTTTGCGCAAGATGTAGACGACCTGCGCAAGCCGCTCTTTCACACCACCTTGGCGTCCCGGAGCTTCCCGATCTCGTCCGCACTGAGGCCGAACTCCTTCAGCACCTCGTCGGTCTGCTCGCCGAATTCCGGCGGCCGCGCCACCATCCTGCTCGGCGTGCGCGACAGTGTCACGGGCTGGCCGACCAGGCGGATGTGGCGGTCCTCGTCGTTCGGCACGTCCTGCGCGATGCCGAGATGCCTGACCTGCGCGTCCTCGAACATCTGGTCGATGGCGTAGATCGGCCCGCAGGGCACGCCGGCGTCGTTGAACTCCCGGACCCAGGTCTCGGTCGACTTCGTCACCGTGCGCTTCTCGATCTCGGCGTTGAGCGCGTCGCGGTTCTTCGAGCGCGCCGGCGCGGTCGCATAGTCCGGATGGCTGTAGAGCTCCGGCGCGCCGATCGCCTGGGCGCAGCGCTCCCAGATCCGTCCGCCGGTGGTGGCGATGTTGATGTAGCCGTCCGAGGTCTTGAACACGCCGGTCGGGATGCTGGTCGGGTGGTTGTTGCCGGCCTGCTTGGCGACCTCCTTCTCCATCAGCCAGCGCGCGGCCTGGAAGTCGAGCATGAAGATCTGGGCCTGGAGCAGCGAGGTCTGCACCCATTGGCCCTTGCCCGAGACCTCGCGCTCGAGCAGCGCGGTCAGAATGCCCATGGCGCAGAACAGGCCGGCGGTGAGGTCGGCGACGGGAATGCCGACCCGCATCGGGCCTTCACCCGGCGCGCCGGTGATCGACATCAGCCCGCCCATGCCTTGCGCGATCTGGTCGAAGCCCGGCCGCTTGTGATAGGGGCCGTCCTGGCCGAAGCCGGAGATGCTGCCATAGACGATGCGCGGATTGACCGCGGCGAGGCTCTCATAGTCGATGCCGAGCTTCTTCTTCACGTCGGGACGGAAATTCTCGACCACGACGTCGGCCTTGGCGGCGAGCCGCTTGAACACGGCGAGCCCGCGCTCGTCCTTCAGGTTCAGCGTCATCGCCCGCTTGTTGCGGTGCAAATTCTGGAAGTCGGAGCCCCGCCGCGGTCCGCCCGGCTGCTCGCCGCCGGCATCCTCGGTCAGCGCGTCGATCTTGATCACGTTGGCGCCCCAGTCCGCCAGCTGCCGCACGCAGGTGGGGCCGGACCGGACACGGGTCAGATCGAGCACGGTGAAGCGCGACAGGGCTTCCGAGGCATGCGGAAAGGGCATCTTGAAGGGCTCCGGGACAGATTGCGGGCCTACCATAGTGCCCAAAGCTCATGCGACAAGTCTGGGCCGACGCGGATGCCGCCTGTCGAAATGCAGTGCCTGACGGGGCCTGCCTGACGTGATCTGCCCTGACGCAGCTTGCTGCGCTGCGTGAAAGGGATCAGCGCGGCAGGCGCTTCAGCTCGGCGCGCGCCTGCGCGGCCAGCGGGTCGTCGCCGTGGCGTGCGATGAACAGCTCGAACGCCTCCCGCGTTCCCGTCCGACGGGCGGCTTCGTATTCCTCGGCGACCGCCACCGAGGGGTCGCGGGCGGGCGGAACCGTGGGCGCGCGTATCGCCTTGCCGTTGTCGTCCGCATTGGCTTTCCCGGCCATGACAGGCAGTCCTCCGAAGGGGCGATGATCCGGCCCGGCGAGCGCCACCAGGGCGCCGAACAGACCGGCCGAGAGGGCACGTAGTTTCATGATTTCCCTTGCAGATCACGCGTGCAGCCGGAACCTCAGTTCTTGTCCCAGCCCGTATGATTACGGGGTATGATGGCTAACACGGCCTTATGGACGAGGTCCCGGGCTTGGTCGCCCAATTTAAACCAAACGTTTAACTCTCAAGCTAGAATCATCTGTCCGCGCCCCGAATCGCGCGGGGCTAGCTGCTTCGGAGATTCCCTTGGCCACCGCCGTCACGGTCAGTAGGACCAACAACGCAGATATCGACGGCATGCTGTCGGGCGTCAAATGGTCCGGCACGATCACCTACAGCTTTCCGGACTCGCCCAGCGACTACGCCAATCCGTACACCGGCGGCAGCAGTGAGCCGACCACGTCGGGCTTTGCCTCGGCACCCACGCAGATGCAGGCGGCGATCAACTACGCGATCGGACTGATCCTCGGCTACACCAACGCCAGTATCCAGTACGCAGGGACGAACGGCGCCGACATCATGGTCGCGCAGTCGCCGTCGGCCAATCCGACCTCCTACGCTTATTACCCCGGCAACTACGCCTCCGGCGGTGATGTCTGGTTCGGGACTCAGTACAATTACTCGCTCGCCGCGCTCGGCAATTACTATTTCACGACCGCGCTGCACGAGCTCGGCCACGCCCTCGGCCTCAAGCACAGCCAGGAAACGGGTGGCGTCGCCAACGTCGCTGTGCCGAGCGCGCATGACGACAGCGAATACACCGTCATGAGCTATCGCAGCTATGTCGGCGGGCCCCTGACCGGCTACACCAACGAAGCCTATGGATATCCGCAGACCTATATGGCCAACGATATCCTCGCGCTCCAGACGATGTATGGCGCGAACTACACGACCCAGAGCGGGACCACCGTCTATACCTGGAGCACGGCCACCGGCCAGGAATTCATCAACGGCGTCGGCCAGCCGGCCGACAATGGCGGCGCCGGCGGCTCGGCCAACCGCATCTTCGAGACGATCTGGGATGGTGGCGGCGTCGATACCTACGATCTGTCGAATTACACGACGAACCTGAGCATCAACCTCAATCCAGGCGCCTCGTCCGTGTTCTCGTCGGTTCAACTGGCCTATCTCGGAAACGGCCACTACGCGTCGGGCAATGTCTACAACGCCTATCTCTACAACAACGATGCGCGCTCCTACATCGACAACGCCATCGGTGGCTCCGGCAACGACACCATCGTCGGCAACGCCATCGCGAACACGCTGAACGGCGGCTCCGGCAACGACACGATTACCGGCGGTGGCGGCAACGACACCATCCTCGGCGGCGCCGGCACCGACACGGCGGTGTATTCGGGCAGCCGTTCGAGCTATTCGGTCTCATACAATTCGGCGACCCAGACATTCACTGTGACCGATCTGCGTGGCAGCTTGTTTGACGGCACCGATACGATCACGGGAGTCGAGTATTTCCAGTTTGCCGACCAGACGGTCGCGAGCGCGACGCTTACGGGTCCGCTCACCCTCGAATCCGTCGGCGTAACCGCTCTCGTCCTCGACGGCAGCTACTACGACCTCAACCCGACCGCGGGGGGCGCCGGTCCCACCCTGAAAAATGGCGGCGCGGCTGTGATCGCCGGTAACTACGGCGCCTGGTCGCCTGTTGCCGCCGAGCAGGTGTCGGGTGGCGGCTACGACGTTGCCTGGAAGAATGCATCCACCGGCTATTTTTCGGTCTGGAGTACCGACAGCAACGGCAACTTCGTGTCGACGCTGACGCCGGAAGTACCTGGATCGGACTCCCGCCTGATTGCGCTGGAGACGTCGTTCCATCAGGACCTGAACGGCGACGGCAGTATCGGTGCTTCGACCGTCACCATCGAGGCCCAGGGGACGACCAGCCTGGTCGTGAGCGCAGGCAACTACTATCTCAATCCCACCGCAGGCGGCACTGGTCCCATCCTGAAGAACGGCGGAGCCGCGGTGATTGCAGGCAACTATGGCGCCTGGTCGCCGGTGGCCGCCGAGCAGGTCTCGGGCGGCGGCTATGACGTCGCCTGGAAGAATTCATCGACCGGCTATTTCTCGGTCTGGAGCACGGACAGCAACGGCAATTTCACGTCCACGCTGACGCCGGAAGTGTCGGGAAGCAATGCCGCTCTGGTGTCGCTGGAGACGGATTTCCACCAGGATCTCAATGGCGACGGCAAGATCGGCTCGTCGAGCGCTTCGAGCAGCACCACGATCGAACAAGCAGGTTCGACCAGCTTGGTTCAAACCGATAGCAACTACTACCTGAATAGCATTTCCACCGGCACGGGCCCCGTATTGAAAAATGGCGGCGCGGCGGTGATTGCAGGCAACTATGGCGCGTGGTCGCCGGTGGCCGCCGAGCAGGTCTCGGGCGGCGGCTATGACGTCGCCTGGAAGAATTCATCCACCGGCTATTTCTCAATCTGGAGCACGGACAGCAATGGCAACTTCGTGTCGACGCTTACGCCCGAAGTGCCTGGATCGGACTCCCGCCTGAAAGCGCTCGAACCGGTCTTCCATCAGGATCTCAATGGTGACGGCGCCGTGGGCGCGGCGCCATCGGCCAACGCAGGGCTAGGTGCCGCCGGCGATAACTTCGTGTTCAGTCTCCCCGCGGGCGGAGCCTCATTGTCCACCCCGTCCGAGCCACCGGACCCAATGCCCCCGCCAGCCTATGCGCTGACCACGTCAGAGCAGCCGACATCGGCTCAACTGGCGGGGCACCACGACATCCTCGTGACCGAAAGCCTGTTTGACTTTCTTCACAGCGCGCACGGTGCCGGTTTCATGCTCGGCTGACACTGCGGGCCTCTGGCGTCGAATCGACGCAGCGCGTCGCGATCACTTCTGTCACAGCTTGCGTGTAACCTCATCAATTGCCGGACATGCAAGGTGCTTGTGCGGCCCACTAGCCTCTATTGTCGCCGACGACGTCTGAGGACTATGTTGGGGACGTCGAGGGCCAGTTCAGGGCATAAAAAAAGTACGTCAAATTGAACCTTGCCTGATCCAGTGCGACCACTAGAAAGCCAGCAGATGATCGCGCAGCAGTTGCGCGAGGTAATGATGCCAAGAACCCTGCGTCCGTTTTCCAGATAGCGTTGTGTACCCAATAATTTGAGCACGAAGGTCCTATTTGCGAAGCGCCGAAGGCGGCGGGGGAAGTTTCAGCGAAATGTGGAAAGTGATGTCGTCGGGCCGCGCGACTACGGCGGCAAAGACTTGTGCATGGCAACAAGCTGGAATCTCAGCTTAATCTCAGGAGGAAGAAATGCGTCGAATTGCACTCTTGGCCCTGGTTGCAGGATTGTTTCTACCAGTGATCGCATCGCAACCGGCTCACGCCCAGGCCACCAGAACCTGGGTGTCCGGCGTAGGCGATGATGCCAACCCGTGCAGTCGCACTGCGCCTTGCAAGACCTTCCCCGGTGCGATCTCGAAGACGGCCGCGGGCGGCGAGATCAACTGTCTCGACTCGGGCGGCTTCGGCACCGTGACCATCACCAAGGCGATCACGATCTACTGCGAGGGCGTCGTGGGTGGCGTGCTGGCGGCCGGCGTCAACGGCATCATCGTCAACGCGGCCGCGACCGATCACGTCGTGCTGCGGGGTCTCGACATCGATGGTGCGGGTACCGGCATCAAGGGCGTCACCATCCTCCAGGCGGCTTCCGTGGTCATCGAGCACTGCTTCATCCGGAATTTCAATTCTGCGGGTGGAATCGGCGTCTCTGCGGCCCCGACCAACTTCAACTCGATGCTCATGATCCGCGATAGCGTGATCTCGCATAACGGCACCGCAGCCGATGGCGCCGGCGTCCAGATCACCACGAATGGCGGCAGCGCGCGGGCGACCATCACCAATACGGCCATCCACAAGAACTTCGTCGGTCTGAACGTGCTGGGAACGTCCAATGTTCAGGTCAACAACAGCAACATCTCGGAGAACCTGAGCACGGGCTTCGCCCTGGGTGGCGCCGCTTCGGCGCGGATCGGCCGGTCGATGATCGTCAACAATCTCGGATCGGCGACCACGGGCAGCGTGCTGTCGTATCTGGACAACCAGATCAACGGCAATGCCCCGGACACGACGCCGGCAACGGCCGGTGGGTATCACTAGCTCCTGTACTTCCCGAGAATCGTCTGACATGACAAAAGCTTCAAATTCGTCAGTTCAATTTTGGAGATTCAAAAAAATGCGTCGCATTGCTCTATGGACTCTCTTGGCGGGGCTGCTCTTGCCGTTCGCCGTGTCGCAGCCGGCTCATGCCCAGGCGACCAGAACCTGGGTGTCCGGCGTCGGCGATGACGTCAACCCGTGCAGCCGCACCGCGCCGTGCAAGACGTTTGCCGGCGCGATCTCGAAGACGGCGGCGGGCGGCGAGATCAACTGCCTCGACTCGGCGGGCTTCGGCACCGTGACCATCACCAAAGCGATATCGATCTATTGCGAGGGTGTGGTCGGTGGCGTGCTGGCGTCCGGAACCACCGGCATCAATGTCAATGCGGCGGCGACGGATCACGTCGTGCTGCGCGGCCTCGACATCGATGGTGCTGGGACCGGTCTTAACGGCATTCGCATCTTTCAGGCGGCTTCGGTGGTGATCGAGCACTGCTTTATCAGGAACTTCAATGCGGCAGCCGGCAACGGAATCACCACCGCTCCGTCCAACTTCAACTCCATGCTCCTGATCCGCGACAGCGTCATCTCGCACAATGGCACTGCGGCCGATGGCACCGGAATCAACATCAACACGAACGGCGGCAGCACGCGGGTGACCATCAACAACACCGCGATCCACAAGAATTTCGTCGGCCTGAACGTGCAGGGAACGTCCAACGTGCAGGTCAACAACAGCAACATCTCGGAGAACCTGAGCACGGGCTTCGCCCTGGGCGGTGCCGCCTCGGCGCGCATCGGCCGGTCGATGATCGTCAACAATCTGGGATCGGCGACCACCGGCAGCGTGCTGTCGTATCTGGACAACCAGATCAACGGCAACGCCCCGGACACGACTCCGGCGACAGCAGGCGGATATCACTAGCCTCATGCAATTGATCAGCTCCGGGCGCCAAGCGCCCGGAGCTTTTTTGCGCCCGGCTCCCACTATGGATTTCGCCACGTCCGCAGACTAGTCTGGCTGCGCAGCAGGGAGAGCGGGCGGGATGGAGACCCTCGACAACCACGATCAGGGGTTTTGCCGGCAGGTGCCGCGGCAAGCGGTATGCGGTTTTTCGCGACGGACGGGATGGGGGGGCGCCGCCATCTTCGTGATGCTCATGACCCTCGCGCTCGCTGCGCCGGCCCAGGCCCAATCCCTCCGCCAGGGCGTCTCCGCCTACCAACGCCAGGACTATGTGGCGGCCTCCCGCATCTTCATTCCGCTCGCCGAGCGCGGCAACGCGGCGGCGCAGACCTATCTCGGCCTCCTGTTCGAAACCGGCCGCGGCCTGCCGCAGAACTACACGGAAGCCGCAATGTGGTACCGCCGCGCGGCGGAGCAGGGCGACAGCCGCGCCCAATATTCGCTGGGCCTGCTCTATGACCGCGGCCAGGGCGTGCCGCAGGACATCGTCGAGGCCTCCAAATGGCTCAACCTGTCGACGGCCGCGGCGCCGCCGCGGGCGCGCGAGGCGCGGGTCCGGATCCGCGACGCCGTCACCACCAAGATGACGCGCGGAGAGATCGCCCAGGCCCGCCTGCGGGCGCTGGAATGGGCGCCGAGCCGCGAGCACTGACCGCCGCACCGGCTCGCCTGGGACAGTGAGGTGTGCAGGAGGTGGGGGCGCTGTGAGCACCTATCGCCATCATGACATCGTGCCGGTGTCTTGCCCGACGTGTCAAATCGCTTCGAAAAATCCGCAGACCTGCGCGCCGGTCGGCAAGTCGTTGATAAAGCTGTCCCCGCCTACTGTGCATGGGGTTGTTTTCGCGTTTTTTGTGTAAGCGGCCCCTCGGGAATGACGATGATCCCGTTCGTCGCGCCTTAGCCCGGCCAGCCGCCGAGCCAGTTCGCATACCAGGTCTCGCCAAGCCAGCCGATCCAGATCGCCGGTGCCAGGAACAGTCCGAATGGCAGGAAGGCGGTCGCGCGCAGCGGTCTTCCTTGGAGCGCAGCATTGGCGGCGTAGGCGCCGATCGCGAGCAGCGCCGCGAGCTCGATCACCGCGGCCACGGTCGCAAGATCGAGCCAGGCGCCGCAGACCGCGGCAAGCTTGACGTCGCCGAGCCCGAGCCCGTCGCGCCCGCGCCAACGCCGGTAGAGCACCATCAGCAGCAGCAGCGGCAGCGCCACGGCCGCCGCGCGGGCCAGCGGCCCGATCAGCGCCTCGAGGCCGATATCCGGCACGAAGGCGGCGGCGCGGAGCAGGGCGAGCGCGAAAGCTGTCCCCGTCAGCTCGTTCGGAATGAGATAGTGGCGGGCATCGTGCGTCGCGATCGCGAGCATCAGGGCGGCCAGGAACGCGCCGTACAGGCCTTCGGCGCCCGGCGCGGTGACGAGGCTTGCGAACACGCCCAGCAGCAGGGCGATGCCGAGCGCGAGCGGAGCGCCCGTCCCGTCATTCGCCGCTTGATCCGTCACGCCGTCAGCGCGCCGCCTTGGGCGGGCTCACGGTGACCACGGGATTGCTGGTGCCGACCAGGCGGCCGTTCATCTTGGTGCGCATCTCCTCGGCGATGACATGCGCATCGACGCCGTCCTTGATCACGGTCGGACGGATGAACAGGATCAGCTCGGTGCGCGCGCGCGCGGTGGTCTGGTGCGAGAAGGCGTCGCCCATGCCGGGAATGGAATCCAGGATCGGCAGGCCCTGGCGCTGCCTGTTCTCGGTCTCGCTGATCAGGCCGGCGAGCAGCACGGTCTGCCCGCTCGTCACCGCGATCGAGCTCTTGACCCGGCGCTGCGAGATCGTCGGCGTCAACGAGTTGGCACTGCCTGCGGCCACGCTCGAGATCTCCTGCTCGATGTCGAGTACGACGTTGCCATTGGCGTTGGCGCGCGGCAGCACCCGCAGGATGATGCCGGTGTTCTTGTAGTCGATGGTGTTGACCACGGTGTTGTTGGCGGTCAGCACCGTCGCGGTGCCCGTCGAGAACGGCACCTGGTCGCCGACCTGCAAGGTCGCGGCCTGGTTGTCGAGCACCACCAGCGACGGGTTCGACAGCACCTTGACGTTGGTGATGCCGTGCAGCGCATCGAGCACGACGCGCGGCGAGTTCTCGGCGCCGATCAGGAAGTTGAAGCCGGGCAGCGCGCGGCCGAGCAGGGCGCCGGCGGCGGCATTGACCGCGTTGCTCGCCGGCTCGGTGTTGCTGCCGATCGTGGCGCTGTTGCTGACGCCCGAAATGGTGTTGGAGATCGAGCCTTTCTGGCTCGCCAGGAAGAACTGCACGCCATAGTTCAACTGGTCGTTCAGCGTCACCTCGGCGATCGTCGCCTCGATCGCGATCTGACGCTGCGGCCGGTCGATCTGCCGGATGGTCTGCTCGACGATGCGCTGTGACTCCTGGTTGGCGTAGACGAGCACGGCGTTGTTGGTGACGTCGGCGGTGATCCGCACGTTCTGGAGGATGCCGTTGAGGCCCGCCTTCGCCCCGCCGCCCGAGTTTCCGCCGGGGGTGTTGTCCTGCCCCGGAGTTGCGGACATCGACGGCGCGGGGCGGGCGCTGAGCGATGATCCCGCAGGTGCGGTGACCGGCGTTGCGGCGCCCGCGCCGGCGGTCGGCAGCGCGCTCAGCGCCGCCACCGGATTGCCCGACGACGACGTCGAGATCCCCGCGCCGGGCGAGATCTGGCTCGAGGCGTTGTCGAGCGACGAGCTGCTTGTCCCGCTCTGGCTCAGCAGCATCTCGTTCAGCAGCGCCACGATCAGCTTGGAATTGCCGTAGCGCAGCGGATAGGACTTCAGGTTCACCCCTTCGGTGTCGGAGCGATCGAGCCGCGCGATCCACGTCTGCGCGCGCTTGAGGTATTCCGGCTTCTGGCTCACCACGAGGATCGAATTGAGCCGCGAGATCGGCTGGAACTTGATCACGTTCTGGCTGATGCCGCCGTCGCCGGAATCCATGATCTTCTCGATCTCGCTGATGACGGGCTCGGGCGAGGAGTTGCGGACCGGGAAGATGCCGACGGACTGACCGCGCATCCAGTCCGCGTCGAAGGAGAGAATGGTGTCGACCGCGGTCGCACGGTCGCTGCCGCTGCCGCTGACGATCAGCGTGTTGCGGGCGCTGTCGGGACGCATGGTCGAGGCCTTCACACCGAACGCGTCGAGCAGCTTGAAGATGTTCTGGGCCGAGACATAGCGCAGCGGCACCACCGTGATGCCCTGGCCGGCCGCGGCGTTCAACGAACGGTCGATCCCGCCGGGACCGGCTTCCGGCGCCGGCAGCAGGCGGTAGCCGGTGCGGTCGCGGACTAGCGCGACACCGGACATGCGTAGCGCGTTCTCCAGCACGTAGAGCGCGTCCGCCTTGGGCACGGGCCGCACCGAGGCCAGCGTCACCGTTCCCTGCACGCGCGGGTCGATCGTGTAGCCGACGTTGAGTACGTCACCTAGGATGACCTTTGCGACGGTCGCGACCGGGGCGTTCTCGAAATTGAGGTCATAGCCGCTGCCGCCACCATCGTCGCGCTCGGCAAGCGCGCCGCCCTGCGGCGTTGCACCATCGCTGAGATAGATCGCAGGTTTGGACGATTTCGCCTGGGCAAGGCCGCCCGCGCCCGCATCCGCAGGTTGCCGCGGCTGGAGATCGAGGGAGCGGATCTTGTCGGCGATGTCCTGCGCGCGCGGATCCTTTGGATCGGCCTCGATCGACTGGTCGGCGGTGACGATGCAGGCGCCGAGCAGGAAGGAGGCCGATAGTAGGATGAGCGTTCCGGGCAACGCTGAGCGGAGGCGCAAGAGCGGCTGGACCACCTCAAACAAAATACGCCTGCCAACGCTGGAAGTGATTGAAAATTGCATCCGATCCCCCTCGGTTCGGACGCGCAATAGTTTGCGCCACGATTATGTTTTTGCTAAGAAATAAGTCAAGGGCAAAGGGCCTTCCTTAACCGCCGAAGTTGTTGCATTCAGGTAACAAGGTCAACGCTGTGAATGCGATGCGCGACCGTTCCGCAGATAGCTTCCGGCAGCACCTCCTGGAAAAATACTCATTGCCGCTGCGGGCGCACGCCCATGTGGACAAGTCAGCTAATCCCGCGCTGACGCGCCCCTTGCGCGAATTGTGGGAGGCCACCGATCTCTCCGCGGCCGAATTCGCAGATGAAGTCTCCGACTATTTTGCCCTGCCGCGGCTGACCCTGCCGCAACTGCTCGCGGGCACGCCGCGTCTCGACGGCTTTTCGCGCCGTTTCCTGCGTGAATCCACCATCTTTCCTTTCAGCGCGACGAATGGCGGTACGGCGACTGACGTCTTTCAGCTGGCTGTCGCCGATCCCTCCGACACCGCGGCCATTCGCGCCGCCGAAATCGTGTTCGGAGCGCCGGTCGATGTCGTCGTGGCGTCATATGAGGACATTACGACGGTCCTCGATCAACGGGCCGATGCCGATGACGCACATGCCGATCGAACCGGCAGGAGCGTCGCGCAGCAGTCCGACGACGACATCGAGAGCCTGCGCGATCTCGCCAGCGGTGCGCCGGTGGTGCGCGCGCTCAACGATCTGTTGGAGCGCGCGGTGGACTTGCGCGCCAGCGACATTCACGTCGAGCCGTTCCGTAGCGGCCTCGTCGTGCGCATGCGCGTCGACGGCCTGTTGCGCGCGCTGCCGTCGCCGCACGGCATCCCGCCGCAGGCGCTGATCTCGCGCATCAAGATTCTCGCCAGCCTCAACATCGCCGAGCGGCGGCTTCCGCAGGACGGCGCGGCACGCGTGCGCGTCGGGCGCAGCGAGCTCGACGTCCGCGTCGCGACCATGCCGACGCAGCACGGCGAGAGCGCCGTCATCCGCCTGTTGCCGCGCGACCGCGGCCTGCTGGAGATGAGCAAGCTCGGGCTCGGCGCGCGCGACGAGAGCGCGATGACGCGCCTGCTGGCGATGCCGCACGGCATGATCGTCGTCACCGGACCGACCGGCAGCGGCAAGACCACGACGCTTGCGACCATGCTGTCGATCCTGAACGAGCCGACGCGGAAGATCCTCACCATCGAGGATCCCGTCGAATACGAGATTCCCGGCATCAACCAGTCCCAGGTCAAGCCGTCGATCGGGCTGACCTTCGCCTCGGCCATGCGCGCTTTCGTGCGCCAGGACCCCGACGTGATCATGGTCGGCGAGGTCCGCGACGCCGAGACCGCGCATATCGCGATCCATGCCGCGCTCACCGGCCATCTCGTGCTGACGACGCTGCACACCGAGACGGCGGCGGCCGCCGTGCCGCGCCTGATCGATCTCGGCATCGAGGGCTTCCTGCTCAAGTCCACGCTGCGCGCGGTGGTGGCGCAGCGGCTGGTGCGCATGCTCTGCGACCGCTGCAAGGTGCCGCACAGCTTGAGCGAGGCCGATCTCGCCAAGGACCCGCGCTTTGCGGTGATCGGCTTCAAGGCCGGCGAGGTCGTGCACGAGGCCGGCGGCTGCGAGCGCTGCGGCGGCACGGGTTTCCGCGGCCGCAACGGCGTGTTCGAGATCCTCGAAATGTCCGACGAGGTGCGCGCGCTGGTCGGGCCGCAGACCGATTCCCACTCGATCGACGCCGCCGCGATGCGCGGCGGCATGACGACGATGCTGGAGGATGCGGTTGCCAAATGCCGGGCCGGGCTCACCACCGTGCCCGAGGTCTTCCGCGTCACGACGTTGCGCTAGAACATGATGCGATCAGGTTCAAATGCCGCGGCGAGGGAGGTGTGCTCCCTCCCCCGCTTGCGGGGGAGGGTTGGGGAGAGGGGGTCTCAACAACGAAGGCTTTCCCAGAGGAGAGAACCCTCACCCGGCGCTTCGCGCCGACCTCTCCCGCAAGCGGGAGAGGTGCACCGACCTTGCGGCCAATCCATTCGACCCAAGCTCATTCGGCTTTAGAACCCATGCCCAACTATCGCTACCGCGCCCTCAACGCCAACGGCGAACTGGTCTCCGGCGCCATCGCCGCGCCTGCGCCGGGCGACGTCGCACAGCGGATCGAGCGGCTCGGCCTCGTGCTGGTCGACAACGTCACGCCGGAGGAGGGCGGCGCGAGCGGCAGCATGGTCAGCCTGTTCAACAGGCCGAAGCCGGAAGACGTCACCATCCTCACGCGCGATCTCGCGCTGCTGCTCCGCGCCGGTGCCCGCATCAATGACGGGTTGGAGCTGCTCGCGGCCGATCCCGATCTCGGCCGGCTGCGCCCCGTCGTGGCCGACATCCGCTCGCGCGTCGTCTCGGGCGAGAGCTTTGCCGAAGCGCTGGCGCGGCACGAGGGACTGTTTCCGCCGATGTACATCGCGCTGGTGCGGGTCGGCGAGGCCTCGGGATCGCTGGATCAGGTGCTGGAGGTGCTGGCCGGCGAGCGCACGCGCAGCGAGGCGTTGCGGCGGAGGCTGTCGGATGCGATCCGCTATCCGCTGTTCGTGCTCGGCGCGGCGGGCTGCGTGCTGCTGTTCTTCCTGACTTTCGTGCTGCCGCAGTTCGCCAGCGTGTTGCAGGATTTCGGTGCCAAGGTCGATCCGATCGTCGGCGTCTTCCTCAACATCTCGACTTTCCTGCGCGGCAATTCCGACGCGGTGCTGGCCGGCCTTGCGGCCGCCATCGCCGCGACATGGCTTCTGCTGCGGCAGAAGCGCATCCGCCGCGCCATCGCCAATGCGATCACGCGGCTGCCGGCGATCCGCAACATCATGAGCGCGTACCGCACCGCGCTGTTCTGCCGCAATCTCGGCCTGCTGCTCGGCAGCGGCGTCAATCTCACCACCACGCTGCGCATCCTGATCGACATGATGGCGACGACGGGGCCGTCCGCGGTCTGGAGCGACGCGGCCGATCGTGTCCGCCATGGCTCGAAGCTCTCCGACGCGCTGGCTGAGACGGAAGCGCTGCCGGCGATGGCGGTGCGCATGCTCCGGCTCGGCGACGAGACCGGGCAATTGCCGATGCTGTCCGGACGCGTCGCCGAATTCTACGAAGCCAAATTGCAGCGCACGCTGGACCGCGCCGTCGGCATTGCGGGACCGGCGGCGATCATCGCGATCTCGCTGGTCGTCGGCGGCCTGATCACCTCGGTGATGACGGCGCTGATGTCGGTGAGCCAGATTGTTGGTTAGGGCAGGGAATGGGAGATGCTTGAAGTGACCAAACATCCATCCGCAAGGCGCGGCCGGCGCCATGGCCGAGGGGAGGCAGGCTTCACGCTCGTCGAGATGCTGGTCGTCATCACCATCATCGGGATGATCATGGCGCTGGTCGGCCCGCGGGTGCTAAACTATCTCAGCGAGTCCAAGGCGAAGGCGGCGAAGATCCAGATCGAGAGCTTTTCCAGCGCGCTCGATCTCTATTATCTCGATCTCGGGCGTTATCCGACCTCGAACGAGGGCCTCGCCGCGCTGACCCGCAACAGCAACCAGGCCGGCTGGAACGGGCCTTATCTGCGCGGCGGCGTGGTGCCCAACGATCCCTGGGGCCACGTCTACGTCTATCGCTCGCCGGGCGCGAGCGCGCCCTATGACATCATATCGCTCGGATCGGACGGTCAGGAAGGCGGCAGTGGAACGGCAGCCGACATTGTCAGCGGCGCGCGCTGAGGACATCCGCGATGCGCGCGGCTTCGCGCTGATCGAGATCCTGTGCGTGCTCGCGATCATCGGCCTGCTCGCGTCGATCATCCTGCCGGCTGTCCCGCGCACGACGACGCGCGCCAGGCTGGAAAGTTATGCGGTCGAGACCGCGGCACTGCTGAAGGCCGACCGCAACGCGGCGTTGCGCCGACAGGTGATGGTGGCGACACAGGTGGACGCGGAAGCACGGGCGATCCGCTCCGGCGTCACCGGGCGGACCATCCGCCTGCCGGGCGACGTGGTCGTGCAGGCGACGCTGGCCTCGCGCTGTGCCGATCGCGCGACGGGGCGGTCGATCGACTTCTTTCCGTCGGGCATGTCGTGCGGGGGGACGATCGCGCTGGCGCGGCCCGGCATGGGCTATGAGGTGCGCGTCAACTGGCTGACCGGAGGCGTCGAGATTGTCCCGCAGAAGCTGCTCTGACGCCGACGGCTTCACGCTGATCGAGGCGCTGATCGCGCTCGCGATCATCGCGGTCGTGCTCGGGACGATCGGCTCGGTCATCGCCACGACGGCGAAAGGCACGCGCGCGATCGACCAGCATCTGGCCCTCGCCGGCACCGCCGAGACCTTGCTTGCGGACTTGCCGGCGCGGTCCTTGCTGAAGCCCGGCCGGCAGAGCGGCGAGCTTGCCGGCAGCCGCTGGCGCGTCGACGTCGCGCCGATGAACGTGCCGGGCGGCAACCCCGCCACCGATCGCTTCGTGCCGATGGCCGTCAATCTGCGCCTCCAGCGCGCCGACGGCAGCGCGATCCAGGTCACGACGGTGAAACTGGTGCCGAGGGCTTCGCAGTGAGGGGCTTTTCGATCAAGGGCCTGGCCATGAAGCGCCTGCGCCGCGCGCTGGCCGATGAGGCAGGCTTCACCCTGCTCGAAGTGCTGCTGGCGACGCTGCTGATGACGGTCATCCTGGCGGCGCTGGCGACGGTGACGGCGCAATGGCTGCCGAACTGGAATCGCGGCATCGCCCGGGTGCAACGGGCCGAGCGCCTGGCGACCGGGCTCGACCGCATCGTCTCCGACCTGTCGGTGGCCGAGCAGATCGCCGTCAACGGCGATGCCAGGGTGCCGCTGTTCGACGGCGCCGAATTGTCGGTAACCTTCCTGCGCACGGCGCTCGGCCCGAGCGCCCGTCCGGGCCTCGAATTCATCCGCCTGATCGAGAAGGCCGACGCGCAGGGGCTCGCGCTGGTGCGCGAGCGTGCGCCGTTCCAGCCGATGCCAACCGACGGGCAGATCCGCTTTGTCGACCAGGTCGTGCTGATCCGCGCGCCGTTCCGCGTCAGCTTCGCCTATGCCGGGCCGGACGGCCAGTGGCAGCCGACCTGGCGCGGCCAGCCGCAACTGCCGGATCGCATCCGCATCACCGTGCGTGACGGCGCCAGCGGGCAGGTGCTGGCGGTCTCGGGCGCGGTGATCCCCCACATCACGGCGCCGGCCGAATGCGCGCGGGCCAAGAATCCGACGACCTGCGTGACGGCACGCACCCGGCCGCAACAGACGGAGAAGGAGGGGCAGCAGCTGTGAGCGGCGCGAGGCACGATCATGCGAGGCTTGGTGATGGCCGCGGCTTCATTGTCGTCGTGGTGCTCTGGATGCTGGCGGCGCTGGCCGCGCTCGCGCTGATCTACCTGACCTATGTCACCAACACCGCGGTCACGGTCGCCGTCAACGCCGATCGGATGCAGGCCGATGCGCTGGTCAACGCCGGGCTTGAACTGGCGGCCTACCGGCTGACGGGGCAGGACGAGGCGGCGCGTCCGACCAGCGGCACCTTCAACGCGCGCGTCGGAGCCGGCCGGGTGAGCGTGACGTTCCGCTCGGAGGCGGCACGCATCGATCTCAACATGGCGCCGAAGCCGATCCTCGCGGGCCTGATGACGACGCTCGGCGTCTCCGCGATGGATGCGCCTGTCTATGCCGACCGGATCCTCGCCTGGCGCTCGTCGACCGAGCCCGGACAGGACAACCCGGAGGATGCCTATTACCGCACGCTCGGTGCGTCCTATCTGCCGCGGCACGCACCGTTTCCGCACAGCGACGAGCTCTGGCTCGTGCGCGGCATTCCGTCCGCCGTCGTCGAACGCGTGATGCCCTTCGTCACCGTCTTCAGCAACATGAAGACCGTGAACGTGCTGGATGCCGCGCCGCAGGTGGTGGCGGCGCTGCCCGGCATGACGCCGGAGACGCTGCAACAGGTCCTGCGCGACCGCACCGACCCCAATATCGACCCGCGATCCCTGATCGGGCTCGCCGGCAGCACCAATGCTACGACCGAGGGCTCGAAGGCGTACCGGCTGACGGTCGCCGTCGAGGCGCCGTCGCATCGCCGGAGCTCGGCCGAGATCGTCATCCTGCTTCTCGAAAGCGGCGATGAGCCCTATCGTGTATTGTCATGGCACAACGCATTCGACGGCTCGGCCGGAAAGCCTCTGTGAGATGAGCTCGCTCAATTCCCTTCGCGGCGTTCTCGACGCATGGACCGGCACCGTGGCCGGCGCAGTCGTCGCCGGGCTGGAGCGCGTGGTGGCGCCGCGCGTGGTACGGCTGGTTGAGACCGAGACCGGCGCATTCGCGCTCGAGGTGACGAAGCCGGAGGACGTGCCGAACGAGATCGCGTTCGAGGACGGCAAGTTCGTGAGCGCCAATCTCGCGCAGATCGTCCGCGGCAGCCGCGTCGAGATCGTGCTGCGGCCGGCGCGCTTCCTGTTCCGTCCGCTGGAGCTGCCGGCCCGCGCGGCCGATTTCCTCGACGGCATCGTGCGCGCGCAGATCGACCGGCTGACGCCGTGGAGCGCCAGCGAAGCCGTGTTCGGGTGCAGCCCGCCGGTGGCGCATGGCGGCGAGAGCATCACGACAGAAATCGCCGCGGCGCCGCGCAGGCTGGCGATGGGCTATGTCGAGGCGGTGTCGGGATTCCATCCGTCGGCGATCGCGATCGTGACGGAGGCGGGCGGGGGCGGGCGGATCAAGGTGTTCGAGCAGAAGTCGCGCGGCGCGATCGATCCGGTGCGGCTGAGCCGGACGCTGCAAGCGGTGCTGGCCCTCGCTGTGGTCGCAGCGGTCGTCGGATCGGTCGCAGCAGGCTATTTGGCCGACAGCCTCAGTGCGCGGGAGAGCGAGCTCGAACGGCAGATCACCCAGCGTCGCGCCGCGCTCCGCGGCAGCGACGGCGGCGAGCGCTCGCCGCTCGCCCTGCTCGAGCGCCGCAAATACGAGACGCCGGCGAGCGTGATCGTGCTGGAGTCACTGAGCCGGCTGCTGCCGGATCATACCTATGTCACCGAGATGCATCTTTCCGGCAACAAGATCCAGATCGGCGGCATCACCCGCGATGCGCCCTCGTTGATCCCGCTGATCGAGCAGTCCCAGCATTTCACCCGCGCGACCTTCTACGCCCCCACGACGCGTAGCCCCTCTGATCCCGGCGAGCGCTTCCACATCGAGGCGCAGATCGAACCGAGGAACGCGCCATGAGCAGCATCAAGCCCGCCGGCGGAAACGCCGTCGCGCGAGCGCTCACCGGCTCGCCGCTGATCGCGGTGACGCTCTATCTCGCAATCACCGGCGGGCTGTTGCTGATGGCCGGCTTGTCGATCGCCGAGATCGTCGCTCACCGCCAGGCGCTGGCGCAGACCTCCGACCTGCTCGACCAGTTGCGCGGCCGCAAGGGCGGCGCCGGCAATGCTGCGACGTCGCCGGCCGAGCATCCCGGCACGCCGTTCCTGGAAGGGCCGACCGTGACGGTCGCTGGCGCCAATTTGTTGCAGCGGGTTGCGGCCGCGGTCGGCAATGTCGGCGGCTCGGTGCAGTCCTCGCAGGTCGATGTTTCCGGCGCGCAAGTGAAGGACGGCTTCGTCGGCCTCGTCGTGAGCTGCGAGCTGGAGCAGCCGGCACTCCAGAAGCTGCTCTACGATCTCGAAGCCGGCATGCCGTTCCTGTTCGTCGAACAGCTCGACGTCCAGGTGCCGCAGGCCACGGCGCTGAACGATTCCGGCACCGGCCGCGTCAGGGTGATCCTTGGCATCTCCGGCCAGTGGCAGGCGGGGAAGTAGGGCGGCTTCGTCGGCTCACCAGGTGTACTTGAACACGCCCTTGCCGGAATAGCTGGTGACGTTGCCGGAGAATTCGCCGTCGAAGGTGCCGGCGATCGAGAAGCCGCTCAGCCACTTCATCTCGGCGCTGGCGCTGAGAAGCGCGGAGTCGGCATCGACCCTGGCGCCGTTCACGACGAAGCTGGTGCCCGGCAGGGTCTGGAACAGCGCGGTGACGGCGCGGCTCGGATTGTAGTCGTGCGCCCAGGCGGCGCGGCCGCGCAAGGTCAGCACGCCGTTCTGCATCGCGTAGGACTTGTCGGTGCGCAGGCCGAGCTCGGAGCGGGTGTCGGTGAGGGATTGCGACGCGTAGTTCAGCGCGAACAGGCCGCCGCCATTGAGGCTGACTTCGGAATAGTTCGGCAGGTTGAAGTTCGTCACCTGCGCCGCCGCATAGGGCGTGATGCCGATCCAGGGCGTTGCGAAGCGGTAGCCGCCTTCGAAGCGAGCCGAGAAGGTGTCGGCCTTGAAGCGGCTCTGGAGCTGGTCGAAGCCGCCGGGCGCCACGGTGCGGTTGGTGGTGACGTCGTGCCAGCCATAGGCGAGCGCGGCCGAGACGTAGGCCGGTCCGAAATTGTGCCGGCCGTAGACGCCGGCCTGGAACATGTCGGCGGAGCCCGAGCCCATCGCATTGGCGAGCGAGTAGTTGAGCCCGCCGCCGCCGAGCGCGAAGCCGACCAGCGTGTCCAGCGAAATCCTGTAATCGGCGCCGGCCGCGCCGCCCGCGACCCGTGCGGTCAGGTCCTGCGAGCCGACCTGCGCATTGCCGCCGACCTCGGCCGAGCCGCCATAGCCGGCCGCCCAGACGCTCCAGCGGCTGCTCGGCTGTGACGACAGCAGCGGTGCCTTGGTCGCCATCGCATAGGCCTCGCGCTCGCGTGCGTTGGCGAGACGCATCGACGCGTAGGCGGCGGCGTCATCGCTCTCGGCGAATTGCGCGACGCTGCCGGCCTTGGCGAAGCCGCCCGAGCGGCCGATGATGGTCGGGTCGAGCATCAGGCTCAGGAACTGGCCGTCGGCGTTGATCGCGGACTGCAGGATGCCGGTGCCGAGCTCGCCCGATGCGGTGGTCAGTCCCGCCGGCGCCAGCGCGGCGAAGGCCGCGGGAATGCCGCCGGTCGTGTTGAAGAAATTGGTCAGCGTGTTGGCGACGTTCTGCTGGTTGACGTTGAGGCCGCCAGCCGGAGTAAAATTGAGGCCGATGTTGAGGTACGCAGTCAGGGCGTCATAGCTCAGCGTCGCATTGACCGTCGGCATGTTGGAGACGACGGTCGGATTAAAGGTGGTGCCGACGAGACCGCCCGCCGCGTAGAAGATCGCGTACTGCTTCTTCAGCGTGCCGGTGCCGAAATTCGCGCGCACCGTCGCGCCGCCGAGGTCGCCCGTGCCGTTGGCCTGGGTCAGACTGGCATTGGCCGAGGAGACCTGGACCAGATAGGTCGATGCGGCGGTGAAGGTGACGTTTCCGCTGACGCTGAGCGTGCCGTACGGGTTTGCCGCATTGCCCGGGGCGAGCGTGCCGCCGTTCACGTCGATGCCTGCGATCGTGCCGGTGCCGGCGAGGGTGCCGCCGGCATTGACGAAAGCCGCGCTCGCGAACAGCACTCCGTCCACGACGAGCGTGCCGCCGTTGACATTGGTGTTTCCGGCATAAGTGTTCGCGCCGGTAAGCGTCTGCCTGCCGCCCGTGATCGTGAGTCCGCCGGGAAAGCCTGTGTCGTCGATCACGCCGGAAAAGGTGCCGTTGCCGGCCGTGATCGTCAGCGTGTTGTTGCCGAGATGGACGTTGCCGGAGCCCGTCAGCGATGTGATCGACGTGCCACCGCTGGTCAGGTTCGAGATGTCGAAGACGCCGTTGGCGACCACGCCGCTGGAGGCTGCTATGCTGCCGTGGTTACCGCCCGACGATGCCAGATCCAGTTCGCCGCCCGCGGCAATCGTCGTTGCGCCGGTATAGGTGTTCGTGCCGGAGAGTGACTGGGTGGCACCGTTGGCGATGACGACGCTGCCGCCACTGCCGCCGGCAATGCCTCCGTCCTGGATCACGCCGCCGAAGGTGCTGCCGGACGTGATCGTGAGCGTCCTAGATCCGAGCGCGACGATGCCGCTGCCGGCGGGCGAGCCGAGACCGCGGACAGACGTGCCAGAGGTCGTTTGCGAGATGTCGAGCGTGGCGTTCGGTGCACTGAACGAAACGAACGCCGAGTTCGCGATCGAGCCGGCTCCCTTCAGCGCCAACGTGGCGCCGGCATCGATCTGGGTGGCGTTCGAATAAGTGTTCACGCCGGAGAGCGTCTGCGTGCCGCTGAAGACCTCGATCCCGCCGGTGCCCTGGATCACGCCCGCGAATTCGGTCGAGGCGTTGGTCATCACCAGCCCGTTGCCGCCCATGTTGACGACACCGGACGAACTGCCGGCAAGCGTCGTGATGGCGTTGAACGGCACCGCCGCGCCGGAGATGTCGAACGTCGCATCGACCGTGACGACGCTGGACGACGAGATGCTGCCGAAGCCCGACAGCGCCAGCGTTCCGGCCGAGATGGTCGTCGCGCCGGTGTAGCCGTTGATGCCGGTCAGCGTCAGCGTGCCGGTGCCGACCTTGGTCAGGCCGCCGCCGGTGCTGTTGATCACGCCGTCGACCTGGGTGGAGGTGTTGAGGCTGCCGGTGGTGAGCGTGTTGGCGCCGAGCACGTAGTCGCCGGCGCCTTCGATCGAGCCGGTCGTCATCCCGCCGCTGGTGAGGCCCGATATGTCGACGATGCCGCCGAGATTGTTGATGAAGCGCGCGCTGCCGCCGGTGGCGGAGCCGTCGAAATTCACCGTTCCGTCGTTGGTGATGGTCGAGGTGGCGGCGGTGGTGCTGTTGTGGAAATTCAGCGTGGCGCTCGCCGCGTTGGTGATCGTGGCGTTGCCGGCCGAGGCGCTGGTGAAGAAGTCGATCTGGCCGCCGGCATTGTTGGTGATATGGGCGTTTTCGGCGGTGCTGGAATCCTCGAACGTGACGAAGCCGCTGTTGCCGAGAGTCGCCGTCCCCGCTCTGCTGTTCTGGATGAAGTTGACGTTGCCGCCGACATCGTTCGTGATGGTCACGGCTCCGGTGCCGCCGCTCGCGGTGCTGCCGCTCTGAAACACCAGATTGTTGCCGGAGAGGACGTGGAACGTCTGTGTATTGCCGGAATCGTTGATGATGCCCGTCCCGTTGACGATGAACGGGTTGCCGACCGTGACCGTGTAGGCCTGGGCGGTGTTCGTGAACTGGACCGTGCCGATGACCACGACGCCGTTGTTGTTGTCGACGCTTGCGCTTCCGGCGTTGGTGAAGGTCGCGGTTCCGTCCGGCACGCTCGGGTTGGATGACCAGTTGGTCGGATCGGTCCAGTCGGTGCTGCCGCCGGTCCAGGTGCCGTCGACGGCGTGCGCGGCGACGACCCCGAGCGCGGTCGTTGCGAGCAGGGTCGCCAGCGAGTGGCGTGTGACGGACCGAAACCTGGATCCAATCCAGTCTCGCGCCAATTTCGGTCCCGGCATCGGTGCTCTCAAATCAGAAAAAATCGTCGTCAGCATGCAACCTGGGCGTGGGGCGAAGCCCTGCGCCGCGGCATAATCTCATGGCGTCGCGGCGGCTCGCAATGAACGGGGGTTTAATTGCGCGGGGTTCCGGGCTGTTCCGGGTGCAATTTCGGCTATCGTGGCCGTTGGGCAACATTTTTATGCATCGCAACAGATGCCGGATCAGGTGGGGCCTCTTCGTCGGAATGGAGCGGATACGATGCGGGTTGATGGTCGGGCCCATCGGGCCTAGTTTGCTGCGGACGGCTTGCCGCGTGCTGGCGCGGCCCTCGGTGGCAAGGGAACTTGCAAGGGAATTTGATGTCGGGGTGGCTTCGAGCGGCGGGATTGGCTGCGCTGTGCGCGGTGCTGGGTAGTGCCGGGACCTCGGCTGCCACCTCCTCCCGCATCGATATCCTGCCCGACGATGCCGCGGGCGGCCCCGCCGAAAGCGTCGAGGTCGGTGCGGTGAGGCCGATTGCGCGGCCGGCGCAGGCTGCGAGCAAACCGGTCCTCCGCGGTAATCCCCTGTGGTCGGTGCCGCTCTCGGCGCTGACGGCGACCCAGGAGCGCCCGATCTTCTCGGCCTCGCGCCGGCCGCCGCCGCGCGCGGTCGCCGCGTCTCCGGCCGAAGAGATGCAAGCACCGCCGCCGCCCAAGCCGGTCGAAGCGCCGCCACCGCTGCTGCTGGTGGGGGCCGTGGTGGGGGAGGGCGACGCCATCGCCATTCTCGTCAACCGCATAGACCAGAAGGTCGTGCGCCTGCGGCAGGGCGAATCGCTTGGCGGCTGGTCGCTGACGGAGGTTCAGCCGCGCGAGGTGACACTCAAGCAGGGCGACCGCAGCGAGGTCCTGGCGCTCCAGCGGCCGTCGGATCCGGCGACGGCCCCTGCCGGACCCCCTGCGGATGCCGGCGGCAAGCTGGCGATGCCGGGCGCGACCGATACGCCGTTTTCCCCCTTTGGGCCGCGTTCGACGCCGAAGAACGGCGAGTCGGATGGGCTCTGAGCGCCCATTCCCGAGATCGAGCCGCGCACGTCCATGATCCGTCCCGGCAAGTTGTGTATCGGGCATCGGCAACCGGGCGAATGCCGCCCCTGTCGGCTATCGACATTCCGTGTACCGACTGCTAGCCCGAATTCGCGATGCTTGGGGGAACCCTGATCGGCGAGGTGGCGAAGGCTTGGTGAGGTGATGGCCGGGTGGCTGGCATGACGTTGGGAAAAAAACCGCCCGATCTGCTGGGGAACTCCGCGTGGAATGCGATCGCCTTCCTGGTGGCCGTCGCGCTGAACCTGGCTATCCTGCCTTTCGTGGTCGTCCATCTCGGCCTCGCTGCATTCGGCGTCGCGGGTCTCGTCACCGCATGCATTGCGCCGGCGCTGGTGTTCAGCAACGCGCTCGGACTGTCGACGGCGCGCGAACTTGCGCAGCGACTGGAGCCGTCCGATCGGGAAGATGCGCGACGCCTGTTCGCGACGGCGGTCACGCTTGCGGTCGGCGCTGGCGCCCCAATCACCATTTTCTTCCTGTTTGCCGGAGCTCCGCTGGCGCGTCTCGGATTTCATCTGGCCGGTCCGGCCGCCGACGATCTTGGACGGGCGTTCGCGCTGGCCGGTACCGGTTGGTTGTGCCAGTGCCTGTCGGCGGTCTTCGTGTCGTTGTTCACCGCGCGTCAGGACTATCGCCGGATCGCCTCGATCGGCATGGCCAGCACGGTGGTCACGACCCTTTCGATGCTGCTGCTGATCCCCGCCTCGCCCTACGCGTCGACGTTTCTGGGCTGCCAGGCGCTGGGGTTCGCGACCAGCCTGCTGATGGCCCTGGTTTGGTCCCGCGGCGCAATGGGGCAATGGCTGGCACCGCCAGGGTTGCATCGCGATGCGCTCGGCAGGCTGGTTCGATTCGGCAGCTGGCAGGTTGCCGCGCAGGGTGGCGCGCTGCTTGCCGGGCAGGCCGATCGATATCTGCTCGGCGCGCTCCTGCAGCCGCAGTTCGTCGGTTTCTACGGCGTTGCGCAACGCCTCCAGGAAGCGACCTATATCGGTATCTTGAAGGTCGGTGAGATCCTGTTTCCGTACTTCAGCACGCTCCAGAAGGAGAGCGAGGATCGCAGGGGCGATCTGCTGTTCCGGTCGTCGTGGATCCTCAATGTCCTCGCCGCAAGCGCCCTGGGCGGATTGATCCCCGTGGCCGGTCCATTGCTGCATGTCTGGACCGGCGCCGAGGTCGCAGCCGAAGCGGCGCGGGTGCTCGTCATGCTGTCGATTGCGGGGATCATCGGATCGAGCGCCAATGTCTTCGGCTTTTACCTGCTGGCGCAGGGGCGGTCGCGCTCCAACGCGCTGATCGCGTTGGTCACGGGCGTCGTCACGCTCGTCACCAGCGCGATCGCATTGCCGCGCTTCGGATGGCAGGCCGCAGGCTGGAGCGCGTGTGCCGGCATGATCGCGCAGATGGTGACCATCGTCTTGCTGTTGCGCCGCAGTTTTGACCTCGCCGACATGTGGCCGCGCGTCGTCCATTGCGTGCTGATGCCGCTTGGCATCGGGATCGCGACGGCGCTGGCGCTGCGATACGGTCTTCACCGCGCGCCATTCCAGCTCGCGCCGTCCTGGTGGTCCGTGGGAGCCATCTCGTCGCTGTCGGTCGCGACCATCTTCGTCGTCGCAGTTGCTGCATCGCAGCTGGGTCCTTATCGAAGCGCGTGCTGGCGGGATATGCGTGCCATCGTCGGTCGCTTCGTGCCGCTCAAGGCGATCTAGGACATGTGTGGAATCGCAGGAATCGTCAATTTGCGCGGCAGCGCGGTCGAGCCGGACGATATCTCGCGGCTGACCGGCCTGATCGCGCATCGTGGTCCGTTCGGCCAGGGGACCTGGTTCAGCGCGGACCGAAGCCTAGCATTCGGCCACCGCCGCCTCGCCATCATTGATCCCGGCGAGGGCGGCTACCAGCCGATGCGGTCTGCGGACGGCCGTCACGTCATCGTCTTCAACGGCGAGATCTACAATTTTCTCGAGTTGCGCCGCGAGCTCGAGGCGCAGGGCGTGGTGTTCCGCAGCCAATCGGATACCGAAGTGATCCTGGCCGCCTGGCAAGCGTGGCGGGAAGACATGCTGCCGCGCTTCAACGGCATGTGGGCCTTGGCGATCTTCGACACGGCCACTGGCGAACTGTTTCTCGCGCGCGATCGGTTCGGCATCAAGCCGCTGCTCTATGCCGTGTCGCCGGAGCGGTTCATCTTCGCGTCCGAGCAGCGCGCGCTGGTGCGGAGCGGGCTGATCGATGCTTCCGTCGATGTGGAGGTCGCGCGCCGGCTGCTCCTCGATGCCTTCGGGATCGAAGGAAGCGAGCGGACCCTGTTTCGGCAGGTTCGCCGCCTGCAAGGCGGCCACTGCATGTGGCTGCGCCAGGGCAAGGTCAGTGTCCGACGTTGGTGGCGGACCGTGGATCACCTGCCGCCCGTGCCCGGCACCGAAGCCGAGCGTATCGCGCGCTTTCGCGAGCTGTTCCAGGATGCCGTGGCCCTGCGCATGCGCAGCGACGTGCCGATCGGAACGTGCCTGTCCGGAGGCTTCGATTCATCGGCGGTGATCTGCACCATGGCGGCGCACGAGAAGGCGGGCATGGGGCCGCGCGACAGCACCGCATGGCGCCACGCCTTTGTCGCAACGTTTCCCGGCGCCTTGAACGACGAGCGACCGATGGCCGAGGAAGCCGCCGCCTGGGCCGAGGTTGCGCCGACCTTCCTCGAGATCGGGCAGGCCGATGCGCTCATGGATCTTGACCAGATTCTCGACGATCTCGATGACGTCTATATCGCGCTTCCCAGCGCAATATGGTTGATCTATCGGCAGTTGCGGCGGCAAGACGTGACCGTGTCGCTGGACGGCCACGGCGCGGACGAGCTGATGGGCGGCTATTTGCAGCAGGGACAGGCGCTCGCATTTCGAATTCGAAACGCCGCCGAAGACTTCGCCTCGCGTTCGGCGCTGGCCCGGCGCAGCGTGGATGTCCTGCGCATGTTGGCCCTGAAGCGCAGGGGCGTCTATTTTCTGCGTGGCGGCCTGCGCGATCTTCCGGCCTCGCTTCCGCTGGTGGCGGAGGACGATGTGCTGCCGCGTGAATGGGGGGGCTTGAACCGGCGGCTATACCGAATGTTTCACAGTACGGTGCTGCCTACGATCCTGCGTAACTTCGATCGTCTTTCGATGGCCCACGGCGTCGAAGTCCGTATGCCCTTCATGGACTGGCGCCTGGTGACCTACACGATGGCGCTTCCCGAAAGCAGCAAGTCGTCGGAGGGCTATACCAAGGCCGTCGCCCGGCGGGCGATGGCCAACCTGATGCCGGAATCGATCCGCACCGCGCGTCGCAAGGTCGGCTTCAATTCGCCGATGCCGGAATGGTTGAATGGGCCGCTGGCCGGCTGGACGGCCGACCTGCTCGACCGCAAGGTGCCGGCGTTTGCCGAACTGGTGGATGAAGCGGCCCTGCGCACGACGGTGAGCCGCTTGACGGCGTCGAAGTCCTGGGACTGGGAGGCGGTCGGGCGGATCTGGCCGTATCTGAACATGAAATGGATGTTGGCGAGGTACGCGTAAACCATGCGTCTGTTCCAAAATAGCTGTTTCTATCCATCCTACCTGCCGCGGTTGAACCAGCTCGCGGCAAAGGCCGTTAGCTTCGAAGAGCGACGCCAGGTGTTTCTGAACGATCGCTTCGGTGCATCGCATTTCCTTCAACCGGTACTTGATGGATCACCGGAGGCCTTCTTCACCAATGGAGACGACGAGATCCTGCAGCGCCGCTGGGCGCGCGAGCAGGGCATGGGCGGGGAGCCGACGCTCGAGGCCATCCTGCTCGCGCAGATCGAGCACCACGCCACCGAGGTGTTCTACAATCTCGATCCCGTGCGCTATCCGAGCGCATTCGTTGCCAAGCTGCCGGGCTGCGTAAAGAAGGCGCTGTGCTGGCGTGGCGCGCCGTCCGGCAATGCCGATTTCACGGCCTATGGCGCCGTGCTTGCAAACTTTCCTACGATGCTCGATATGTGGCGCCGCAAGGGATGCCGGGCCGAGCTGTTCTACCCTGCGCATGATCCGGTTATGGACGAATATGGACACGGAGAACGTCCCATCGACGTCGTCTTCGTCGGCGGCTATTCACGACATCATCGTGAGCGTGCAAAGACGCTAGAGCGAGTCGCGCGCTTGGCCGACAGTCATGAAGTCGTGTTTTGTCTTGACGCATCGCGCCTGACCAAGCTCGCCGAGAGCGCAATCGGACGATTGCTGCCGTTGCGACAGCACCGGCGCCCCGATGCGATCGCAGCTATTGCCCGGCCGCCGGTATTCGGGAGAGATCTCTACGAACTGATTGGCTCGGCTAAGATCGCCCTTAATGGCTCGATCGACATGGCGGGCGAAGACCGCGGCAATATGCGTTGCTTCGAGTCGATGGGATGCGGTGCATTGCTCGTATCCGACGCCGGAAGATATATTGACGGCATGGAGAGTGGGATCACGATCGAAACTTACGATACCCCAGAGCATGCTGCTGAAGTGATCGCACGGAGTCTGCAGGACTGGCCCAGATCGGCCGAGATCGCAGCGCTAGGCCGGGCCCGCATCCGTGACATTTACCACAAAGACATGCAGTGGAAACTTTTCGTCGAGGTTGTAGGGCGCCTTTGACCGCGCAGTTGCTCCGTTGGAGGGTTTCAATTGAGAATCCGAACACGCTGGATTTTGCTACGTGAGAGGATGCGCTGATGTCCAGCCTCTCCACGCTCGTGCGCTGGTGCGTACATGCCATCGATGGCTTCAATTTACACTATATTGTGCAGCGCCTGATCGGGCGGGCAACCTGCCGCTTGGACCGAGGCGCATTCTTGGCCCATAGCGCGCGGATCAGGAACGCGCTCGGCGATAGTGAGAAGATTGTCATTGGCAGCCATTCTCATGTCAGGGGTGAACTGATGATCCTCGGTCACGGCGGTCAAATTAATATCGGAGAGTGGTGCTATGTCGGGGTTGGCACGCGGATTTGGTCCGGCGCGTCGATCGATATCGGGAATCGTGTCTTGATTTCGCATTCCGTCAACATATTCGACAATCTCTCGCATCCTATCCGTGCTTCCGAGCGACACGAACAGGCGAAGGAGATTTTCTCTACCGGTCACCCAAGGCAGCTTTCTCTCGACGACCGTCCGATCAAGATTTGCGATGATGCGTGGATCGGTGCTTGCGCCATGGTTATGCGTGGCGTGACCATTGGTGAGGGTGGGATTGTCGCCGCGGGTGCTGTGGTCACCAAGGATGTTCCGGCATATTCCATCGTCGCGGGCAACCCTGCGACCATCGTCAGGGAATTGTCGCCGGACGAGCGATGAGGGGACAGGTATGGCAACAACAATAGAAATGTGCTTGCGAGCCAAGCGAATGTCTCGTCGGCAGGACTCAAGGTAGCATCATGTCCGCGTGGGTCACCGGCGCGAACGGGTTCATCGGCCGCCATCTCGTTCGAGAGCTGGCAGGCGTCGGGCGCACAGTTCATGGCGTCGGTCACGGTGCGCTCGATCCGGCCGAAGCGCGCGCCCTCGGCTTGCAGACATGGATCAATGGCGAGGTCGATGCGGCCAACCTGAGCGCACTCGCCGCCACGCACGGACTGCCGTCGCAGATCTTCCATCTGGCCGGCGGATCGTCGGTCGGGCTGTCGATCGCGCGTCCGTTCGAGGACTTCTCGCGAACCGTGACCAGCACGGCGCGCCTGCTCGAATGGCTTCGAAGCTTTGCGCCCGAGAGCCGGCTGATCGTAGCGTCGAGCGCGGCGGTCTACGGCGCGGACCATGCCGGTCCGATCGCGGAAAGCGCGGCGCTGGCGCCAATGTCGCCCTATGGCCATCACAAGCTGATGATGGAGCAGCTGTGCCGGAGCTACGCCCAGAGCTTCGGCCTCCACTGCACTGTGGTGCGATTGTTCTCGGTCTATGGTCCGAACCTTCGCAAGCAGCTTCTCTGGGACATCTGCTCGCGGCTGAGCAGCGAGGAGCGAACTCTCAATCTGGGAGGGACGGGGGCCGAGATACGGGACTGGACCGACGTTCGCGACGTCGTGCGCTTGCTGGTGTGCGCTGCGGAGGAAGTGCATCAGGAGGATTTTCGGCTGATCAATGGCGGCTCGGGGCGCGGCACGAGCGTGGCCGAGATTGCCGGCGGTCTGATCCGGAATTGGGGAAGCAGCACCGTCGTACGTTATTCCGGCGTGGCGCGGCCGGGCGACCCGGCGAGCCTGCTGGCGGATGACGGGCGCCTGCGCGACATGAATTTCGATTGGCGCCTTCCGCTGGAGCGCGGTCTCGCCGACTACGTCGAATGGTTCAGGAGCCAGGCTCGTGCCTGAGCGGGCGCCGCTGCGGATCGCGTTCACCAACATTCCGCGCCGCCTCTGGGCGGGCGGTTACAACTATCAGCGCAATCTCTTTGCGGCCCTGCACCGGTACAGTCCGGGAACTGTTGCGCCGGTGCTGTTCGCCGGAACCAGGGACGATCCCGAGGAGCTCGCGGCGCTCGCAAGCATTCCGGCCGTGGCTCTCATTCGATCGCCTGCGTTCGATCGCAGTGCGACCGGACTCCTCGGTGCGCTCGCGCTCGGACGCGACGGACCGGCGCTGGCCGAATTCCGGGCGCAGGGGGTCGACATCGTATTCGAGTCCGCCCGTTTCTTTGGCTGGCGTCTGCCGTGTCCTGCGATCGCCTGGTTTCCGGATTTTCAGCATCGTCTGCTGCCGCATCTCTTCTCCAGGATCGCGTATTGGCGGCGTGATCTCGGCTTTCGGGCCCAGATCGCGTCCGGCCGGCACATCATGTTGAGCAGCGCCAGCGCGCTCGGCGATCTCAAGAGGTTCTATCCGGGCATTTCGAACGGCGTTTCAGTCGTTCGGTTTGCGACCGAGCCGCCGGTCAGCCTGCTCGCCACGAAGCCGTTCGACGTGATCGCGCAATATGACCTTCCGTCCCGGTACTTCTACCTGCCAAACCAGTTCTGGCGGCACAAGAATCACCAGATCGTGGTTGATGCGCTCGGTCTGCTGAAGGGCCGGGGGATCGACGTCGTCGTCGCGGCATCTGGAAGTACGCGGGACTTCCGCGAGCCCGATCTTTTCGAGAGGACCATGAGCGAGGTCAGGTCGCGTGGTCTCGAGACGAATTTCAGGCATCTCGGAATGATTCCGCTGGATCACGTCTACGCCCTGCTGCGCGCGTCGATGGCTCTCATCAATCCTTCGGAATGCGAGGGATGGAGCACGACCGTCGAAGAAGCAAAGTCGTTCGGTGTCCCGATGATCCTGTCCGACATCGACGTCCATCGCGAGCAGACCGAGGGCAGCGCACGATATTTCGGCATTCGCGCTCCCGAGGTACTTGCCGATCAGATGTCGCAGGTCGTGCAAACGTCGGGGCCGACGACCGTCCGCAGCTTGTTGCCGAACCTCGATCAGCGCGTAGAGGCGTTCGTCGCGGATTTCGTCCGACTGACCCGCGATGTGATGGCGTCGCGGGGCAGCTAGTTCTGCCGTGCCTGATTGAGTGGGGGATACGTGCGACCCAGAGCATGACCGGAACAATGCCGAGTTGTTTTCCGAAAAAGATCACGCTCAAACAGCAACCAAGGCGCAATCACGCTTTATCACAATCTGATCGCGCTTTGCCGGTTGATCGAAGGACTAAACCCCTCGAAGCTCGATGAGCCTTCGCCGATCCAGGTCCATTCAATTGAGCCTGGGCAACGATATTTACAAGTTGATAGTGCAATGATAGCAGGTACTTGCAGTAAAATGTCACCGATCGCTCGGTTGTAGCCATGATTTCCACCAATGCCATCGGGCTCCTTGCACCTGCCACAGGCGCAGCGGTGTTGTTCGTCTCTGCCGTCGGGCGTCAGCGATCAAGCCGATGACGATGACTTGGTTGACGAACGCGGCAATAGCGGTTTGGATCTCAACTAGCTCGGTTCTTATCCTCTTGTATGGCTTGGCTGGCATAAAGAGTCATCCAGCCGTGACGGCGGCTGTGATGGTCGGGCCGCTCGTCGTCATAGCGAGAAAGTTTCAGCCCCGAAGAGCCGACTATCTATTCGCTGCATTGGCAGCGCTCATGGTCGCTTCGGTTGTAGTAAACGGCAGAACGGCGACTGATCGCGACTATGTGCTGCTTGCCATTTCCCTGGCCGCCTATCCAGCGCTTCGGGCCGTGGGGAGTCGTTTCGATCTCTCGCGCTTCTCCTACATCACGGCAGTGATCGTTTTGGTTGGGACCCTGCTGACGGCCTGGGCAGTCGTTTACGATCGCAGCGGCGAGTTCAAGCCGCTGGTTCTAGGCTTCCACGAAGGTCCGACCGTGTTTTGCCTGACGTGGTGCTTCCTGGTCTTTGCGCTTCTTTCGATGAACTTGCCGCCCCTCCAATGGCGTATCAGCGGCGCACTGATCGCCTTGCCTTCGTTCGTATTTGCCGCAGCGATGGTGCGACACCCTTTCATCGCCCTGGCTCTCACGCTCGTAGCAACGGCGAGGAGGGGGAGTCGGCGCCAGATCGCGGTCGTCGGCGTGCTGTGTCTGACCATTCTCGTTGGCCTGGCTGCCCGTCCCTCAATGTCCGGCAAGATCATCGGACTTGTGGTGGAGAATGTGCAGAAGCCGGTCGTGAGTTGCGATACCGAGGATACCTTCGCGATACGAATAATCCTCACAAAGGAAGCCTTGAACCTGCTGCCGAGCGTTGGCCTTCTCGGCCAGGGCATAGGAACTTTCGGCCGACAATCTTGCTACAAGACAGATCCGCACAATGTCGTGCTGCAAGTCGCAGTAGAGGTTGGTGTTGCCGCAGCGGTGCTTTTGGTCGCTTTGTACATTTCGGCCATGATATCGGCGGCGAAGCGTGCGCGCTTCGATGCCGCCGCCTCGTTTGTGTTTGCCGGCCTGATATTCGTCGGGATTGAGTTCTTGATCAGTGGTTCTCTGACGAACTCGGCGCTGTTCTTTGGATTTATGGGATGGGCTGTCGGGCTGCCGCAGAAAGACGGACGCGAGATAGGCGCTGAACCGCATCCGCTCGCCAGCGGATAGCCGACTGCCTCGGTCGCAAGCCCACATCCGACAAGCCCGGCAGCAGCGGGAGGCGAACAGCGGCGAGATGACGAAAGGTACGAACGCGATCAGGCGATTTCGAGCGAGTGCTTGAAATAGGCGATCGTCTCCTTCAAGCCGTCCTCGAGCGCGACCTTCGGCTCCCAGTTCAGCGCCGCCTTCGCCTTGGTGAGGTCGGGCTGACGCTGGCGCGGGTCGTCCTGCGGCAGCGCCTTGAACACCAGCTTGGAGCGCGAGCCCGTGAGCTCGATGACCTTCTCGGCGAGCTCGCGGATGGTGAACTCGGAATTGTTGCCGATGTTGATGGGGCCGGTGATGTCTTCCTTCGTCACCATCAGCCGCATGATGGCCTCGACGAGATCGTCGACATAGCAGAACGAGCGGGTCTGCCCGCCGTCGCCGAACACGGTGATCGGCTCGCCCTGAAGCGCCTGGACGATGAAGGACGACACCACGCGGCCGTCATTGGGCTGCATGCGCGGGCCGTAGGTGTTGAAGATGCGCGCGACCTTGATCGGCAGGCCGTGCTGGCGCCAGTAGTCGAAGAACAGCGTCTCGGCGCAGCGCTTGCCCTCGTCGTAGCAGGAGCGGATGCCGATCGGGTTGACGTTGCCCCAATAGTCCTCGGTCTGGGGATGGATCAGCGGATCGCCATAGACCTCGCTGGTCGAGGCCTGGAAGATGCGTGCCTTCAGCCGCTTGGCAAGGCCCAGCATGTTAATGGCGCCGTGCACCGAGGTCTTGGTGGTCTGCACGGGGTCGCGCTGGTAGTGGATCGGCGAGGCCGGGCAGGCGAGGTTGAAGATCGCGTCGACCTCGATGTAGAGCGGGAAGGTGACGTCGTGCCGGACCGCCTCGAACAGCGGGTTTGCGATCAGATGGGCGATGTTGCGCCGGCTGCCGGTGAAATAATTGTCCGCGGACACCACCTCGGCTCCCGCATCGAGCAGTCGCTCGCAGATGTGCGATCCGATGAAGCCGGCGCCTCCGGTCACGAGGATGCGGCTGTTCTTGTAGCTTTCAAACGGCATGATCGGTTCCAGACTGAGCGCGGCGGGAGCGGCTGAGTGGTATCGGCAACGGCCGGACTCGCCAATAGCGAAGTGGGCTTGGATTGAGGTATTTAAATACCCCTACTGTGCATGGGATTGTTTTCGCATTTTTCCAGTCGGGCGCCCGGCGATGCGTCTAGAATTCCCGCCGCTTCAACCACGCCCGCGCCCCCCAATGGGCGAAGCACCAGGACGAGCGGACCAAAGAGAGGTGCTCGACATTGCGGTAAATCTGCCAGACCCATTTGGCCGAGCGCACCGGGCGGCTGGAGACCGAGGAGCCCCTGACGCGGTAGCGGGCAAGGTCCTCGTCGAGGCCGTAGGCGGTGTGGCCGCGCTTGAGGATCGAGAGCCACAGGCAGAAATCGTCATAACCCTCGTTCTTCATCACGATGGGACCTGCGATCTCGCGGTCGACCACCGCGGTCAGCGTCGCGATCGCGGTGTTCTTCAGGAGCTGCCCATAGGTGAGCGAGGCCGGCACAGAGATCAGGCGTCCGGTGACCGTGTTGGTCTCGTTGATGCGCCGGAAGGCGGTGTAGCTGAGCGCAGCGCGCTTCTCGCGGGCGAAGGCGAGCTGCCGCTCGAGCTTCCCGGGCAGCCACAGATCGTCGCTGTCGAGGAAGGCGAGGTAGCGGCCCTGCGCCCGGTCGATCGCGGCCTGTCGCGCCAGCGCAGGTCCACCGTTCTTCGTCTGCCGGATCAGCTTGACGCGAGGATCGCGCTCGCCGATGTCAGCGACGATCTCCGGTGTCCTGTCAGTCGAGCAATCGTCGGCGATCAGGAGCTCCCAATCGGCAAAGGTCTGGCTCTGCACCGAGCGGATCGTCTCCTCGATCAGGCCTTGGACGTTCCAGGATGGTGTGATGATCGAGACGAGCGGCATGGCGGGTCCGTTCAATTCGCGCGGGCGGGCTCGGCGATCGCGGCGCGCAAGGAGGCCGCAAACATATCGAGCAGCTTGGGATCGCTGATGTACAGCTCGCCTGGATAAGAGCTGCGCCAGGCCGATTCGAAATAGGGCGCGCCCCTGGCTGGATCAAACGGCCCGGCGGAGAGCGCCTCGCGTAGCCGCGCGGGCACGTCCGCCAGTCGGTCGACCGCGTAGACCAGCGGGCAGGAGCGGTAGAACGCATCGCCCATCACCACGACCGGCTTGCCGAGCAGCAAGGCCTCGGCGCCCGACTTGCTGTTGACGGAGATGACCGCATCGGCGCGGTTGAGCACGGTGTAATTGTTGGTCTGCGGCGGCAGCAGCACGAAATTGTCGAACCGGCGCGCCAGCTCGAACAGGCGGTCTGCCGAGATCGCGCCGATCTGGGCGGGATGCTCCTTGACCACCAGCACATGCGAGTCCGGAATCGTCCGCAGCAGGAAGTCGACGGTCGCGACCTGGTCGAGATAGTCGGGCGAGCGCAGCGTCAGTGCCATGTCGGCCGGAACGTGGAACGGATAGTAGACGAAGGGCGCGTCCGGAATCGGCTTGTAGAGCTTGCGCAGCCGCGTCGCGTTCAGTGCCATCGCGGCGTGCACGCGGGCGTGGCGCAGATTGTGCCCGAACTCCTGATGCTTGCCGAGCGCGAACTGGTCCCACAGCTTCTCGGTGAGGCGGCGGGCGTTGCGCAGGTTCACGACCTTCTTGAAGGCCGCCGAATAATGATGCTGGTCCTTTTTGGGGATGACGATCGCCCGCTGGGTCAGCGTGTCGTCGAGATAGGCACGCACCTCGGGCGACACGCCGTCCGCCGGGCTCGGCATCACGTCGGGCGCGCCGAGAGTGTCGGGCGTGAAGTACATGCGGCCGCGAAAGAACGACGGCTCGATGAACCAGTTGCGGATGTTGCGGCGCCTGGCGGCGTAAAAGCTCGCGATGACCGAGAGAAAGCCGCCCAGCTCCTGGACCAGCTCGGCGCGCTTGCCCTGCCCCTCCAGCCGGTCGAGCACCGTCTCCATCGCATTCGCATAGATCATGAAGCGCCGGCGCAACGCGGCAGTATCGCGGATGCCGAAGGTGAAGCGCTCGTGGCTGAACAGGAAATTGGTCCCGTCCAACCCGTAGGCGGCGACGCGCGCATCGAACGCGCCGCGATCGTCGGGCGAGGGGCCCGCCTTGAGGCCCTCGCGGTACATGTTCGTGACCGGCACGCCTTCGGCCGCCGACATCTCGGCGCTGCGATCGTCGAAAGCGAGCAGCTCGACATCGTGGCCCGCCGCGCGCAGCCGCTGCGCGACCGGAATCCAGAACCGGGTCTGGTATTCGGCGAGCGTGGTGATGAGGATGGTTCTTGCAGATGTGGCCATGGTCTATCGGGCGGGTTCGATGGCAATGCTCGCGAGCGGCAAGCCTGTCGTCGCGCAGTGTGCGCGCGTTGCGGTAAATTGCGCCGGGCTCGCGCAGTCATGAGCCGCGATCCGCTGCAGCAGCGTCCTGACGAAGACCGGCTCGATCCGCTTGTCGCGCCGGGCCGGGTTGAACCGGCTGCGCAGCCGCTCCGTGACGGCCGATCCGAGCACGGCGCTGGCGGCTCCCTTGACGATTTGGCCGATGCTCGGCTTGTCACGCGTGCCCTTCACGGTCGCCAGCAACGAGACGTAAGGTCGGCGCGAACTGTTTGCGTCAGTCAGGACATCGGCGACCCGTTCGGCGGCTTGTCCGTCGTTGAGATGAAAGAAGGCCTCGATATCGGCAGCGTGAACGCGCGCGAAATCGAAGGTCTCGGTCTCGCGCTCGATGTGGTCGATCGCGCCAAGCAGCTCGTCGAACGAATTGACCGAGCGGCTCACGCGCGCGGGCAGCGCGGCGTGGCCGGCGGTGGTCGGCGTGTTCAGATATTCGAGCTGGAGCGGCAGCTTTCCGAGCAGGACAGATTCGACGGCCGTGCCGCAGTTGAGGTGAACGACCGCGGCCGCATTGCGGATGCGGTCGAGCACGCTGCCGGTGCCGTCGATCACGACGTTGGCGTGGCGCGCGAGCGCGTTGCGATAGACATCCTCGCTCTCGAATGGATGCGGACGCACGAGAATGGTGCGGTCGGGCCGCGCGGCGGCGAGCCGGTCGATCTCGGCGAGGTAGTTCGCGAACACCTGCTTCAGGTCCGCGATGAAGCGGTCGACATAGGCACCATCCCAGCCGGCCCGCACCATCGCCTCGCGCTCGCCGCCCGGCTTGCCGGTGAAGCGTGAATTGACCAGCGGAAAGTTGGCGTTGACGAGCAGATAGCCGGCCGGCTCGCCGTCAAGCAGCGCGCGCCAGCGCGGCGCCGCAAAATCGAAGCGCGGACATCCGGTGAGGTGCAACTGCTCCGGTTTCATGGTTCCCGCCGCCAGGAAGGCGTCGTGGAGCCGGTTGCCCCAGAAGAAGTAGCCGGCCAGGATGTCGGCGTAGCCGCTGCCCTTGACGTGCGCGGCCATCGCCGGCGGCGAGTTGCCGCCCTTCTCGGCGAGCACGCCGCCTTCGGTGTCGAGGACGTAAAGCGCAAGGCCCGCCTTGGCGAAGCTGCGCATCAGGTCGAGATTGACCGGCCGCGCATAGTTGACGACCAGCGCATCGAGCCCGAGCCGCGGGACATCGACGGCCTGCTCATACATCGGTACCAGCGCGACAGAGACGCCGCGCCGCGCGAGCTGATAACCGAGCATGACTGCCCCCGGCAGGTCACGCTTGGGGTGATCGACCACCAGGCCTATGCGCAAGATATGAGCTCCCGGCAGGTCCGTCAGAGCCGCATCACGGTGCGCTCGAGGTCGGTCAGGGCGCCGACCGCGCGGAAGCGCGCCGGCGGTTCGGGATAGATGCGCGGCTGCTGGATGTAGGTTGCCGTGTAGAGCAGGCGGCTGTGATCGGACTGGATCCGGCTTCCCATGTGCAGGCAGCGGGCGGTGTTGACGATGAAGCACGACAGGCGGGGCGCGATCATCTCCTTGACCGCATCGGGGCCGGTCTTGGCGAACACCTGCGCGTCGCTCATGTGGCTCTTCAGCGTGTTGCGGAAGGCCTTCGAGGGCCCCGCCGGAATGAAGGTGAACGGGCCATCGGCAGTATCTCTCACGTCGGTCAGATAGATGAAGAGCTTGCAGACGCGCTTGTCGTCATGATCGAGATGCCAGAGCTGGGAATAGCTCAGCGCCTGGTTCGGGGTCGGCTGGGACAGCGTCAGCACCACATCAGATAATTGCGGCAAGTCGTGCATGAAGTCGCCGATGATGCGCAGCGCAGCCGGCTGCAGCGCGTTGCGCACGAAGGGATGGTCGGTCGCAAACGCGCCGTTGACGAGGTCCTCGTCCAGCAGGCTGACCCAGAAGGATTTGTGCCCTTCCTTCTGCCGGCCGACCAGCTCGTTGAGGCGGTTCACCTTGCCGTCGGCGAACGAGGCGACGGCTTCCGCCAGGCTGCGATCGACCAGCGCGGACACGTCGACATAACCGTCCCTATCGAGCTTGCGGCTCGCCTCGGCCCATTCGGGCTTCGCGGGAAGCTGCTTCAGCAGCTCGACACGTTTGGCGCGTGCCGGCAGTTGCAGGCTGGTCAGGGCCGCCTTGACGACCCATCCGAGATCGGTGCGGTTGACGTGCCACAGCAGTCGGCGGAACTGGCTGATCTTCGGTTTTTTTGGGGCAGGACGATCTGTCGTCGCGTCGATGGCCGTCATGAGGGCTCCCAGCAATACAAAAAACCATCATTGTGAATCGTCGGCGCGAACGGCATCCGTTCTCGCGCCAGGATGCGGACGCGGCCCTGCCGTTCGTAATCGTCGAGGGTCGAGAAGAGCTGCGTCTGGTAGTCGACCGAGCGGATGTAGAGGAAGCTGACGATATCGCGCGGATTTGCGAGGTTCAGCAGCTCCGTCGTCGGCTCGATGTTGATGACGCGCTTAGGCTTCGCCGCGATGATGTTGTCCACCACCTTTCGCACGTCGTAGGGAATCTGCTCGATGCAGAAATAGGTGAAGATGACCTGGTCCCTGACTGAGGAATAGCTCGGGTCGTTGCCGTCGGTCAGGTCGATCCTGTCGAGCGAGATCCGGTCGGACAGGCCGAAGTGCGCGGCGATCTCGCGGCCCGCGGCGATCCCGTTCGGCGCGATGTCGAAGCCGCGCAGCTTCCAGTCAGGATGATTGAGGTGAAGCGACAGCAGGTTGACGCCGCAGCCTGTGCCGAGCTCGACGATCTCTGTGGCGCCGCCCGTGTGGCGCGCCAGCAGTTCGCCGAGGGCCCTGGCGCGATAGCTGTAATAGTCGTCCGCCGGGACCCTGCAGATCCGATTGTCGACCTTGCGAAGTTCTTGCGCGGAATTCTTCGGGACCAGGAATTCGCCGATGCTTGCGGCCTTCGTCCAGGGCTTTTCCGAGAGCATTCGCTGCCAGTGCGTCAGGTTGTATTCGGAATCGACGACGTCAGCAGTGCGCACACGGCGCATTGCGAGGCGGCCGATGCTCCTTGCCGCATCGAGCGCATACGCCGTTGCCTTGTCCGACAACGATGCCGGAGCGAAATCTGTGACGGCTTTCGTGTCTGTCGCGTGGATGTTCATTCAACTGCTTTTGGATGTCAGTCCCATCAGTTGTCCGACCGCGGGGAATACAGTCCGGTGCCGCTTCTCGAGCACCATAAAGTATTGAAGCACCCAGGTGATCAGACAGAAAACCATGGAACTGAGCGCGAGCTTTAGCACGCTGTCGAACCGAATGTAACCTGCAATTGTTCCTAGAAAAATGCTTGCCAGGATCAGGATTGCGAGCTGGGTTCCGATCGCCCTCGCGAAGCGATTGCGGTCGAGATCGAGTGCGCTGCGCAACTCTCCGACCTGCCAGGGCAAGACAGCAATACTGCCAATGACCTGGCCGAGAATCAGGGCGCGTTCTGCGAACAGATGCAATGTCGCGGCGGAGACGAGCGCCCAGATCAGCAGTTGAATCGCCATCAGTATGTTGAGCCGGGCCTGCACCTCGGGCCGCGTCAGGAAGATCAAGCTGCCGATCGCCACATATTGCGCGCAGATCGGAACCAGGAAGCTCAGGCCCATCCAGAGCGCATAGGGCGCAAGAAGAGGACCGATCCAGATGTTCATGATCTCGGGCGAAAGGATCGCAGTTGCCGCAAGCGGCGGCACCACAAACATCGGCATCATGATGAGGCCGAGGTCGCCGAGGCGCTGGAACGAGGTTGTGCTGCCGCGCTCATCGAGGCGGCTGGCGACAGGAAGCAGGGCGGATGTCAGCAGGCTGACCACGACCTTGGAAACGCGCGACAATCGCACCAGCGCGTCGTAGGTGCCGACGGCCTTGGGTCCGAACAGCAGTCCGATCAGAAACGGTTGAAGCGGCCCGGAAATGCCGCCCATCAGCTTGCCCTGCAAGAGCAGCAGGCAGCGATGCAGGAGATCCCGCCGGACATCAGAGGTCCACGGCAGCAATCGCACGTGCTTGTGCCGCAGACCGACAAACGCGGCGATCCCGATGGCGACCGCGCGGGCCGCAAGCGTGCCGAGATAGACGTAGGCGACGATTTCGAAGCCTGCGGCGCTCCACGATGCCGCGAACGTCAGGCCGACATAGGCCGCCGTTGACGTGACTTCCGCCACGCGGAGCAGGTTGTAGCGCTCGAAGCCTTTGACGGTGCCTTCCCACACCAGCGCCGGAACGAAGAGCAGATTCGCGAGCGCCGTGTAGTGCATGATCCGCGTGAACGTCTCCAGATGCGCGGCGTCGACCTTCATCGCACTCACGAGCAGTGGCGTCGTGAGCCAGATGACGGCGCTCAGGATCAAGGCGAGGGCGATGGAGACGGTCCCCAGAAAGGTGATCTGGTGGCTCGCCTGCGTCCAGTTGCGGTGTTCGCGCGCGCGCGCGACGACCTGGGTGGCGACCTCGGACAGACCAAGGTCCAGCACCGCCATCATGCCGCCGGGCAGGAGCAGCCGCGAGATGACGATGAGGCCGAACTCGGTCACGCCCCAGGTCCGGATGATCAGCGGGATAACCAGAAGGCCCAGCAACGCGGCCACGCCGAAGGCCAGCGCCGAAATCACCGTATTCTGGACCAGGCGCTTGATCATTGGTATTTTGCTACCAGGCGCTCAAGCCGCCGTCGACGGCGATGTTCTGGCCGGTCACGTAGGACGCCGCATCCGACACCAGGAAGAGCATCGTCCCCACCATCTCGTCAGCACGGGCCATCCGGCCGAGCGGAATACGAGCACCATAGCGCTGCTTGAAGGTTTCGTTCTGTCCGCTCTCGACGCCGCCCGGGGTGAGCGTATTGACGCGAACGCCTTTCGCCGCCCAGTAGGTCGCAAGGTGCTTGGTCAGGCCGATGACGCCGGCCTTGGATGCGGTGTAGACCGCTGGCGTGTTGATGGCACGGCCGAGATATTCGGAGCCTTCGTAGATGCGCTGGTCCGGGGCCAGGAGTCCGTAGATCGAGGCGGTCTGCACGATGGCGCCATAGCCGTGCTCGGCCATTCGGCCGCCGAACACCTGCGCGACGTTGAACATGCCGTCGAGATTGACCGCCATGATCTCCCGCCAGGTGTCCAGGGAAAATTTCTCGACGGGCGCGAAGAAGGCGTCGACATCGCGGGTCTTGCTGGCGGCGTTGTTGAGCAGGATCGAGGCCGGTCCGAGGTCGGCCTCGATCTTTTCGGCCGTGTTGCGGACGGAGCTGGGCTCGGTGATGTCGCAGCCATAGCCTCTGGCGCGGACGGCGTGGCGTGAGGTGAGGTCGGCGGCCGCCGCATCGGTCGCGGACTGATCGAGATCGACGATCGCCACATTGGCGCCGAACTCGGCAAGGCCTTCGGCAAAGCGGCGTCCGAGGATGCCGCATCCGCCGGTGATGACGGCCGTGCGGCCGGTCAGATCGAACAGAGCCTTGAAGCTCGTTGTCATCGCTTGGGCCTCCTCAGGCCTGCATTCGTTGGCGCAGCAACAGTTCCACCAGCGCGAAATCGAGATCGGAATCGATGTCGATCGAGCGCTCTTCCGGCATCTCGAACAGACGCGTGTCGGGATAGAAGACCGCGGGCCGCTCCAGGAATGACGCGACGCGCCAGACATAGATCGACGCGTTCATGTCGAAGCAGCGCGGCGCATCCTGCCGGCGCGTGATCGGAGGATCGGCAGATTTGGAAAGACCGACGCTGCCGTCGGTGCGCTGCTCGACCAGGTTGAAATAGGGCGAGCGGCGGGCCGGCGCGCCGGTGATGACGTTGGGTGCGCCGGACTGACGCAGCAGATCCACCGCACCGGTGATGTCGGAGGCAAGCCTGAGCGGCGAGGTGACGTCGAGATCGACGAAGACCTCCGGCGTCCTGCCCGTTTGTGCGATGGCCTGCTCGAGGCAATGGCGGATCGCCGGCAGCTTCGGCGCGGTATCGGTCGCCATCTCGTCCGGACGCCTGACCGCAATGTCTGCGCCGGCCTTCAGTGCCGCCTCGAGCAACGCGTCTGAATCGCTGCTGAAGGCGATCGCGTCGAACAGGCCGGTCTCGCGCGCCTGCTCGATGCTCCACGCGAGCACGGGCTTGCCCAGGAGATCGCGCGCATTCTTGCCGACGACCCCTTTCGAGCCACCCCGCGCGCAGATCGTGCAGAGCAGACTCATGGCGATATCCAGGTCTTGGTGCGCAGCGCGCGTTCGCTGGCGTCGATCAGATGCACGACGCCGAGTGCCTCGGGCAGGGAGCAGACCGGGCTCGCGCCCCGCATCGCCGCGACATGCATGTCGCGGTAGCTCTGGTCGCGCTCGCTGGCAAAGTCCGTCGCCTTGCCGTTGATGATGAGGCGGCTGCCGACGAGATCGGCCTCGATGGTGTCGTCGTCGACATTGACGCGAATGCGGCGGATGCCCTGGCGGTCGAGATAGTCCATGTGCACGTGGACCGACGGCGCCCGCTGCATATCGAGCAGCAGGTCGAGGTGATCATCGACGTCGATGTCGCGTGCGCCGGACGCGCCGCCGAGGGCCGCGACACGATGCCACGGCCCGAACAGCCACAGGAGATAATCCAGCTCGTGGCTGAGATCCCTCAGGACGCCGCCGCCGGCGTCAACCGTTGCGGATGCGGTCGTGCGATGGTCGCGGCCGGGCCGCCAGTCCCTGATGTCCTGGCCGACATAGGCGGCGACCGTGATCACATCGCGCCCGCGCAATCTTTCGACGAGAGCCGTCATGACCGGATGGAAGCGAAGATTGTATCCGACGCTGACATGGGCGAACGGATATTTCGGCGGAGCCGCCGGTGTTGCGAACAGCGGCTTCTCGACCAGCACCGCGCCGCGGAAGCCGGCCCGCGCGAGTTCCTGCAGGTCGTCGGCATGGCGTGCGGTCTCGGTGGCAATCACTGCGTAATCCGGACGTGCGCCCGCGACAGCCTGCGCGATCGACCCGTAGTCGCCGCCGTCACGGCGGCTCACCGTCGCGACCTGAAGGCCAAGCTCGCGCAGGATCCGCGCATGCCTTGTGCCGATCGAGCCGAGGCCGATCACGACGGCGGTTGTCGAGGTCACGGGAAGACCTCGTGAAACTCCGCATGCGCCTGCTCGAAATCCTCAAGGCGGCCGATGTCGAGCCAGTATTCCCGGATCGGATAGACGGCGACGCGTCCCTTGCCGGCGATCACGCGCTCCAGCACGGTCGGCATGTCGATGCTGACGCCGGGCGCGACATGGCCGAAGACGGAGCTTCCAATCACATAAATGCCGGCGCTGACGAACCAGCTCTCGGTCGGCTTCTCGCGAATGGCCTGGAGAAAGCCGTCCGAGGTCGAAACCACACCATACGGGACGTGTACCTTGTGCTCGCGAACGGCCATCGTCGCTTCCGCCGGCGTTCCGTTGTGGAAGTCGAGAAGCGCTCCGTAATTGATCGTGGTGAGGATGTCGCCGTTGGTGACGATCATCGGCAGATCCGGCGGTGCCTGGAAGAGTCCGAGCGCACCGGCGGTGCCGAGGCGCTCGGTCTCGTGCACGTACTGGATATTGGCGCCGAAGGCGGCGCCGTCGGCGAAGTAGTCCTTGATCGTCTCGGCCTTGTAGTTGACCGAGATGTAGATGTTGCGAAAACCCTGCTGCACCACGTTGCGGACGATCGTCTCGAGCAGCGGTCGGCCGCCGACATTGAGCATGGGCTTCGGGACGTCGCGCGTCAGCGCGCCGAGGCGCTCGCCGAGGCCGCCCGCCATGATCAATACCGGATTTGCATAATGGCGCGGTTCGAGCAGCTCATCGAGCGTCTCGACCACGACCAGATGGCCGCCCTCGTCGACAAGCGGGAGCTGCTTGATCGACTTCTGCCGCATCAGATGCAGGCGGTCGTCGCGCGACAGCGTTGCAGGCGCCGACACCGGGCCGCGGTTCATGATGTCGGTCGCAAGCCCGGTGAGCGGAATGCCACGCAGCAGCCCGCGCCTGACGTCGCCGTCGGTGACCACGCCGAGCAGGCGGTTCTGGTCGTCGAGCACCAGCGCGATCTGGATGCTGCCGCTCTCGATCGCGGCAATGGCATCGCCTACGGTCGCCTGCGTTCCGACGACGGCTTTACGCCAGGATTTCATGGCAATCTGCCTCGTATACGCCAGATATCGGGGGCGGCCCACGGCTGAGCCTGCTATATCGCGGCTGCGAGAGGCGCCGTCAACCCCGGCGTTTCGTGGGCCGAATCAGTGGTTTGAAGACCGGCGGCCGCCCGCTAAGATCGATGTGCGCAGGGGAATCGCGATGGACGATCTGATCATCATCGGGGGCGGCGAGCATGCCTTCATGGTCTACGAGGCGGCAATGCTGTCGGGCCAGTTCAGGGTGCTCGGATTCCTGGATCGCCAGCCGGGAACGCTTGGCGACATCAGCTATCTCGGGACCGATGACGCTGCGCCGAACCATCCGGGAGCGGCCTTCGTGTTGGGAATTGGAACGATGCAGGCGGGGCCCGCGCGCCGGCAGATGATCGGCCGGATGCAGGTCAAGCGCTGGGCTTCGGTGGTTCATCCCCGCGCCTTCGTCTCGCCGTCCGCCAGCATCGGTGTGGGCACCGTCATCATGCCGGGCGCGATCGTCAATGCGCGAAGCATGATCGGCAATCACTGCATTATCAATTCCAGCGCAGTCGTCGAGCACGACGTGCGCGTCGGGCACTGCACGCATCTGTCTCCCGGAGCCGTGGTCGGTGGCGGTGCAGAGATCGGCGACAATTGCTTTGTCGGTCTCGGCAGCCGTGTCCGCGACCACATTTCCATCGGCAACGATACGCTGGTCGCGATGGGCTCGGTCGTCACGGGCTCATGGCCGCAAGGGTCCGTGTTGCGCGGGGTTCCGGCCAAGCCGCGTCGTTAAACCGGATCGTCCGGTTCGAGCGCCCGCGGTGCCGCCGTTCCGATCAAGGACCAATAGTCGATCGGCGGCCGGCCTGCGCCCGGCCGCTTGGCGGTGATGTCCGCCGGGCCGATGATCTCGCCGGCCCGCAGTGCGCGTGTCGCCACGATGCTCTTGCGCGCCACCGGCACGTTCCTGACCTCTGATTCTTTCGGCGTCTTCACGCCGTCGCCGAGCGCGGCTTCGACGTTGCGAATGGCGCTCACCATCCGCCCGAAATCGCCCGGCTCGAGCGAGGCGGCGTGGTCAGGACCGAGCGCATTGCGATCCAGCGTCAGGTGCTTCTCGATGACGGTGGCGCCGAGCGCAACCGCCGCCACCGAAATCTCGAAGCCGTCGGTGTGATCGGAGTAGCCGACAGGAAGCTGGAACGCGGATCGCATCGTCGCCATCGCGGCGAGGTTCACATCCTCGATGGGGCAGGGATATTCGGTCGTGCAATGCAGCAGGCTGACGTGCCGTGCGAGCGTGGTGCGCGCCGCCGGATCGCGCCATGCCGCGCGGAACGAGGCGACGCCGGCGGGATCGCTACGCTGTGCGTAGCCATGGGCCAACACGCCCAGTGCTTCCTCGATCTCGCTGAGCGTCGCCATGCCCGTTGACAGGATCAGTGTCGCGCCGGCCCTCGCCGCCGCATGCAGCAGTGGTGCATTGGTGAGGTCGCCCGATCCGATCTTGATGCGCGGCAGCTTCAGCGACAGCAGGAAGCCCAGCGAAGCATCATCGAACGGCGTCGACAGGAATTCGATGCCGCGTTCGGCGGCGCGCGCGATCAGCGTGTGGTGTGCGGCGTGCGGCAGTTCGAGCCGCTCCAGCATGGCGAGCTGGCTCTCGGCGGCGTCCGTCGTGCGCTGCTGATAGTCGGCCTTCTTTGCCGCGCCGCCCGCCAGCGCCTTCGCGTTGAAGGTCTGGAACTTGACGATGTCGGCGCCGGCGTCGGCTGCCGCATCGACCAGGGCCAGTGCCTTCTCCAGGCTGCCGTCGTGATTGACGCCGGCTTCCGCGATGATCAGCGTATGCGTCGTCATGGCCGCGCTCCGCTTGCGGGAAGCTCGTAAAAGCCCTTTTTCAGAAGCAGTGCGAAATCCGGGATGCCGGCGATGATGTCGGCAAAGCGCCGGCTGGAATCGCCGTCGCCGTAAGGGTTGACGGTGGCCTGACGGCCGCGCCGGAGCGCTTGTGAGATGGCGGCGCCGATCGCGCCGCGTTCGGATGCCGCGTGGAACACCGAAGCCGCGCGCTCGCGCCCCCTCTGGCGGTCGCCGACGTCGACCGTGGGAATGCCGAATGACGGCGCTTCGAGGATGCCGCTCGACGAATTGCCGATCACCAAATCCACCTGGCTCATCAGGCTGAGATAACGGAGCTGTCCGAGCGAGGCGACCGCGATGGTGTTCGGCCGGCTGGCCGCGAATGCCTTGGTCCGGTCGTTCAGCGCGCGTCCCTCGGCATCGGCATTGGCGAGCGTGAAGATGAGACGGAAGGCGGGATCGAGCGTCGACAGCGCCGCGAACAGCTCGTCCAGTTCGGCGACCGAGCGTCCGGCCTCGACCGTGACCGGGTGGAAGGTCACGAGCGCGTTGTGCTCGCCGAGCGGCATGCCGACCGCGCGGCCGATGCCGTCGCGGTCCATCAGGTCGAGATGCTTGATGGCGTCGATGCCGACCGAGCCGATGGTGTGAATGCGGGATGGATCCTCGCCGAGCTGCGTCAGCCGCTGCGTCGAGCCCCGGTTGCTGGTGAAATGCAGGTGCGACATCTTGCTGATGGCGTGACGAATGGACTCGTCGACCGCGCCTTCGGTGACGTCGCCGCCGAACAGATGCGCCATCGGCAGCCGCATGAACATCGCAGCCTGCGCGGCCGCGAACATCTCGAAGCGGTCGCCGAGCACGACGACGAGATCCGGCTGCAGCCGCGTGAAGGCGTCGGCAAAGCCGATCACGCCGAGCCCGACCGATTTCGCGACGCCGGCGCCGGTGTCGCTGGCGAGCAGCGTCTCGACGCGCTCGTCGGCCTCGAATCCCTCGTCGCGGATGGCGTTGAAGGTGTAGCCGAATTCCGGCGCGAGATGCATGCCGGTGACGATGAGCTGAAGCGTCAGGCCTGGTGTCTCGCGGATCGCGCGCATCGGCCAGACCAGCAGTCCGAAATCGGCCCGGCTGCCGGTCACGAAGCAGATTTTTCGTGCGACGCTATTCATCGCGGGCCCGGATGCTGGCGCTCGAGGGAAGGTTGATCAGCCTCCGCTCGATGGATTCGGCCGTGGCAAGATCGCCGCGCGGGCTTTGCGCGAACATCGGTAGGCGATGCATCAGGGTCCAGGCGGGACGCGCGCCGAAGCCGGCTTCGTTCAGCGCCGTGAGCACGTCGTCGCGCTGCTGTGCATACGCCTCGTCGAGCAGGATGGCGTTCAGCCAGTAATTGCTCGTGGTGCCCGCCGGCTCGCGCGAGAAGCGTACGCCGGGCACGTTTGCAAAGACGCGCTCGTAGGCCGCGGCCAGCCGGCGCTTGCTCGCCAGGAATCCGTCGAGCTGCTCGAGCTGCGCACAGCCGAGCGCGGCGTTCAGGTTGGGCAGGCGGTAGTTGAAGCCGATCTCGTCATGCACGAAGGCCCATTTGTGCGGCAGCTTCGCGGTGGTGGTGAGATGCTTGGCGCGGCGCCCCAATTCCTCGTCATTGGTGAGGATGGCGCCGCCGCCGCCGGTGGTGACGATCTTGTTGCCGTTGAAGCTCAGCGCCGCGAGCCGGGCCTGCGATCCGACGGCGTGGCCCTTGTAGGTCGAGCCCAGCGATTCCGCGGCGTCCTCCACCAGCGCAATGCCCCACTCGCGCGCGATCGCGGCGATCTCGTCGAGCTCGACGGGGTGCCCGAACGTATGCATCGGCGAGATCGCGGCGATGCGGCGTCCTGTCTCGCGATTGATCGCGCCCCTGCTGGTCCGCTCGGCGATCGCCTCGAGCCGCGTGGCGAGGGCGTGCGCATCCATGCCGAGCGTGACGAGCGAGCTGTCGACGAAATTCGGTACTGCCCCGCAATAGGCGATCGCGTTCGTGGTCGCGATGAAGGTCAGAGCGGGCGACATGACTTCGTCGCCGGGCTCGACGCCGGCGAGCCTGAAGCAGGCGTGCAGCGCCGCGGTGCCGTTGACGACGGCGACGGCGCGCCTGGCGCCCGTCACTTCCTCCAGCATACGCTCGAAACGGTCGACGAACGGGCCGACCGAGGAGACGAAGGTGCTCTTGATGCACTCTTCGAGATAGGCGACCTCGTTGCCCGCGAACACAGGCTCGTGCAGGCCGAGGACGCCATTGGGCGTGCCCGCCGCGCGCCGGACGGCGTCGACCACGGCCTTGGGATCGAACGCGCGCGCGTCGGATTCGGTTACAGCAGTGCCCACCGTTGCCTCAGACATTGTAGACGTCCGCCTTGTAACGGCTGAGATTGGCGGGGTTGGTGAACCAGCTGACCGTGTTCTCGATGCCGCGGCGCATGCCTTCGAGCCCGCCGAATTCCGGCGCCCAGCCGAGCTGCTGGCGCGCCTTGGAATTGTCGGCCCAGAGCCGCTCGACCTCGCTGTTGGCCGGGCGCAAGCGCGCCTCGTCGGTCTCGATCTCGATGTCGACGCCCATCACGTCGGCGATCATCTCGACGGTCGCGCCGACCGATATTTCGAAGCCGCTGCCGAGATTGATGGTCTGGCCGACGCTCTGTTCGGCCGGCGCGGTGAGGCCCGCGATCAGGCCGCGCGCGGTGTCGGTGACGAAGGAAAAATCGCGCGTCGGGCTGACGGCGCCGAGGCGGATCTTGCGCTTGCCGGTCGCGATCTGGCTGATGATGGTCGGGATGACCGCGCGCGCCGACTGACGCGGTCCGTAGGTGTTGAACGGCCTGATGACGACGACCGGCATGTCGAACGAGGCCTGGAACGACAGCGCCATCTGGTCGGAGGCGATCTTCGAGGCCGAGTAGGGCGATTGGCCGACCAGCGGGTGATTCTCCTTGATCGGCACGATTTGCGCCGTGCCGTAGACCTCGCTGGTCGAAGTCTGCACGAAGCGCCGTACGCCGGCGAGGCGCGCAGCCTGGAGCACGTTCACCGTACCGCGCACGTTGGTCTCGACATAGGAATCGGGCGCAACATAGGAGAAGGGAATCGCGATCAGCGCCGCCAGGTGCAGCACGTCGGTGCAACCGCTGGCGGCCGCGATCATGAAATGCGGATCGCGAATGTCGCCGGCCACCACCTCCACGGACTTCATGATGTCGGCTGGAACCGTGTCCAGCCAGCCCCAGGAATTGAAGGAATTGTAGTAGACGATCGCCTTGACGCGGGCCCCGGCCTTCACCAGCTCCTCAACGACATGCGAACCGATGAAGCCGTCGCTGCCGGTAACGAGGACGCGGGCGTCCCTCAGATCTGCCATGCCGGACCCCAGAAGGCGATTAAGCCAGTGTTCGCAACAAGATGGCGCTATAGCACACTGGCGGTTGCGCGCAACAGAGCAGCGCGCGGCACCCCCCAAATGCCCGGGGATGCAGCAGTTTTTGTGACAAACGCCTAACCCTTGTCGGCCGGCTTCAGGCGCTGTTTTACGAACGCCTCCAGATTCCCGCCTTCAAACATGTGGCCCGCAAGGCCCGCGGCCTGCGCCGCCGCCATGTCGCTGTCCTTGTCTCCGACCACCATGCTGCGTGTCATGTCGACCGAAAAGCGCTGCGCGAGATCGGTGATCATGCCCGGCGCGGGCTTGCGCCGGTCGCTGATGCGGCAATAGCGGGCGACGGTTCCGTCGGGATGATCGGGGCAATACTCGAAAGCATCGATATGCGCACCAATCAGCGCCATCTGGTCCGCCATCCAGCGGTGCAGGGCGAGGACGTGATGCTCCTCGTAGTAGCCGCGCGCGACGCCGGATTGATTGGTGATGACGAAGGCGAAATAGCCGGCGTCGTTGACCGCCTTCACCGCCTCGCGCGCGCCCTCGATCCATTCGAGCTTGTGCGTCTCGAACGTGTAGCCTGAATCATGGTTGAGCACGCCGTCGCGGTCGAAGAACACGGCGGGACGCTGCAGCTTCTCGCGCAACTCGCGATCGGCGCGCGCGAAATCATCGGGGATGCCGATGTCGATGAAATAGCCGCGATAGGCCGTCCCGCGCAGCTCGCCGGATCGGACGAGGCCGGGAAACACGTCCTGCTCGAGCGAGGCGGGAAGCTTTGCGATATCGGCGATGATGGACTTGTCGACGACGTAGATGCCGGCATTGACCGGTCCCGTGGCGCCCGCACCCGGCGCGATGAAGTCGCGCACGATGTCGCCGTCGAGCACGACGCGCCCGTAGCGGTCCCCGACGACCCCGTCGCGCAGTGCCATGTGAACGCGCCCGCCTTGCGCGCGCGCGACCAGGTCGAGCAGGTTGAAGTCGAACAGGGAATCGCCGTTCAGCAGCAGGAAGCGGTCGTGCAGCAGTTCGCGCGCATGCACGAGTGCACCGCCCGTGCCGAGCGGCTCGGTCTCGCGCGACACGACGATCTTTGCCCGGCCTCTGGTCGCGCCGGCATAATGGGTCTCGACGATCTCGGCCTTGTGACCGGCAAGCAGCAGGATTTCGTCGAAGATTTGGTAGCGATCGAGCTCGTCGATCAGCGTGTCGAGAAATGGCCGGCCGCCGATTTCCAGCATCGGCTTTGGCCGCGCCTTCGTGCGCTCGCCAAGCCGCGTGCCCAGTCCACCCACGAGAATGACGGCCTGTCTCAACATGGGGTGCTCCTCTGGCAGCACGGACGACGGGGCGTAACGTGTACCAGGGCGGGGGGTAATTTCTGGCCCATTTCCATATCAGCGCGAACAGGGAATGCGAACGACGACCGTGCGGCTGTTGGCAAACGGGACCGGGAACGGGCTCGCGCGGAGTTCATCGACTATCGCCGGGTCCATTGGTTCCGCGGGAGGGAAATAGCTGACCCGCTGGTCGGCCGCGAGATGCGTCCAGCTGATCGTACGGGGCGTGATGATCGCGACCAGGTCCCAGGCATTCTCATCCGACCCCAGAATACCCCGTATCGTGGACTTCGCTTGCTCATTCGCTGCTTCCTGGCTTGCGGGCACAGTTGCGTTGGAAGGCGTCTCAGCAGACTTCTGCATCGATGGCTTCTCGTCGCGGACGGTTCGCATGATTCCGCCCAGGGCATCGATCCTCCGCATCTGGAAGAAGGTCTCCGAATTCCTTTCCTGGAACAACGGGGCGATCAAGCGGCAGGCGTTTGCAAGCCGCTGAGGTCCTTCAACCGGCTGCAGCACCGCGCGCACGACCGATTTTGCCTGCTTCGCGACCGCCTCGTTCACGGTGTCCAGATTGGAGAAAAGATAGGCACCCGGAGCGCCCGTGAGCGCCTGGATCATGCCCAACGTATACGGGTCGGAGAGAATGATGCCCTTTCGCAGATTGCCGTGGAGCCAGCGGGCCACCTCGATCTCGTCGGCGTTATAGTGGGAAACAACCGCGGCGCTATCCGGGAGTGCCCCGTAACTGTAGCTCCTGATGACGCCGGACATGCCGGCCCTATCGACGGCAACGCCCAATCCCAACACGCCTGCAAGACCGCAAATGTAGACCAGCCTCGACCGGGCCAAGGTCAATAGCGCGGCCACCATGAGCAGCACGACGACTGCGATTTCCGTCGGGCGTAGAAACGCCGGGTAACCGGCAAGAGGGAGGTCGGACCGCCAGGCAAACGCGTACGCTGCGGCCACAAGAATGGTCGCGAGCAGCGTGACCACCGCCGCAACCAGAGCCCGCCGATATCGGGAGGAAGAACCGGGATCGGCGAGCAATTGACAGAATATCTCGGTGGCCGTGATCGTGAACAGCGATAAAATGATTGCGTTGGTGCGGTACAGGAACGGGAAGCCACAGAGCACGGCGAGGCTCAGGCCGCAGCCGGCGATCCAGGACCACACGAGTATCGCGAAGCCTTCGGTCTGAGTTCCGATCGCACCGGAGGGAACACGAAGGATGGGGCGGGTCATCCACCACCACGCCACACCGAGTACGATGCAGATGGCGAAGAGCGGGCCCATCGCCCGGCCAAGCTCGATCGTGGCGACCTGCGGCCCAGCGCCCAGGAACAGCTCTCCACCGCCTTCGATTCTTTGGCCCAGGATCAGTCCCGTAATCGCAGAGAACGTGTCGTTGGCGCTTAGTGGCGGAATGTAGCCGACGCGCATTCCCGCAACGCAGATGACGATTCCGGCAATGATCAGCGGTAGTCCGAAAGATAGAAGGCGCAGGAACGCGATGCCAGGCGACGGCCAGGCGGAGATCATCCGCACGGTGGCTAGATACAAGAGCCAGCTGACCAGGACGGTTGGGATGAACAGGTAGGAACCGCGGTGCGCAAGCAGCAGCACCGCCGGCCAGACGCAACCAAGGAAGAGAAGCCCCGCATTTCCGCCGCTCTTGGTCAGGATCCTGGACAACAATAGCGCGGCCATGAGCAGGGCAAGCATGAACGTGTTGTTGTTGACCGCAAAAGCGACCAGCAGCGTTGCGCCCGCGCTGACGGTCAGCAGGAGAGCAGGTCGCGTCGACAGGCCGCTCGCTTTCCGATCCGCATTGCTCATCAGCACGCCAAGAAACACGACACTGCTGGCGACGGCCAGGCTGCCGTTCGTGATCAAGGCGAAAGTATTGCCGGTCGCCGCGAAGAAGAAGGCGATCCATTTTCGTGGAGAAGCTGAGTAGATGCCCTGCACGAAGGCATAGGACGCCAGCAGGAAGAACAGAATCGAAAAGAAGCGATAGGTCCAGGTAAATTTCAGGAGATCCAGGCCGAGCGTTCCGGCAAGGGCGCCCGCGACTGCCGAGCGAAGGTCGACATAGGATTGGGCCGCGTACGGATTGATGACGCCACTGTCGGCGTACTCTTGCGCCGTCTTCATCCAATGAACATCCGCTCCGATGTCCGCGTAAGGAAAGCTGGAATATGCGCCGAAGAACAACCACCATGTCAGGAGCGCAATCGGTAGGGACAGAATGCACCAGGTGGCCGCCGCGCGCGCCTCTCCCGCGCCCGGCCGCCAGTTGGGCCATGACCAGGCAAATCCGAAGCAGGCTATGACAACCATAGCCGCGAACTGAAGCCAAATGTCGCCCGCGAATAGCGATAACAGTCCGAACAGGATGCCCGTTGCAGAGGCGCCGACGGTAAACCCGAGAACGACGAACTGAGCCTTCGTGAGCCGACACATCTGGACGAGCTTCGGTGGCGCAATCGCCAGAATCGAAAACCCGGTGCCGAGCTGAATCAGGAAGAACAGGAACGTCAGGACAAATGTCGTCGTCCACATCGCGATATCTCTATGGTGGGCGCCGGCCAGGCAGCCCGGGATTGGCGACCTTCAGTTGCTTCCCCGCAGATCGGCCGGGCGGCCCACGATCAGGGAGCCCAGCGTAAACAGATCCTCTTCCGAAAAGCCTCTGAAGCATGGGGCCAGTCGTCGCAGGATGTCTTGCTCCGGTGGTCGACGGTCAGGTTGATCGCTGAGCAGCTCAAACCCGGCCTCTCTGAAGAGCTGTAGATATTCGCTGTGTCGCAAACGGTTGACGTATTGGAATCTCGACTGGAAAGGCGCCCAATCCCCCTCGGAATAGGTCAGGAAATTGAACGAGCTGATGGACGGATCGAAGCCCTTGAAGTGGTCGCCGTAATCGATCTGCATGAGGACCAGTCCGTCAGGACGCATGATGCGTCGCAGCTCCTTGAAGATTGCCGCGATGTCGCTCTTGGGAATGTGCTCGAGGGTTTCGACGGAGACGGCGCAGTCGATCGAACCGGCCGACAGACCTGTCGCGCGGGCATCGGCGGGCGCGCGATATTCGATCCTCCACGAACGTTCGAGGTCGTCCAGGGAATTTAAGTCGGGCTGGCTGGCGCCGCTGACCCGAGAAATGATGGCGGCGTTGGAGCGGATCAACTCCAGCTTGGCAAGGCGCTCGATGTCCACGGTGATGAAGCGCAGGGCCCCATGCGCGCTGAAGGCCAGCGGAACGATCAGATCGCGCCCGGCGCCGAACTCGAAGCATGTCGAATCCCGCAGCGGACGCCGGCTGTACTTCTGGTGAACGCCCAGCAGCCGCTGTGCAAGAGTGTAGATGGATCTGACCTGCTTTTCGGGTCGCGGCAGCCGCCGCGTGACGTAGCGCTGCAGGGCGTAGTGTATGTCTTCGCCTAAGGGGATATTCGAGAGCACCGAGAACGCTCGCGCTTTCGTTTGCCAGCGCACGTCAGCGGTTCCTCGGCGGAATGGGCGTCGTGTTTGGAGGAATGCTAACGAGCGGTCGTTGAAGCACGGTGTAGGTCCAGGATAGGCCGATGTTCCGGCAGATACCACGTCAAGTAGCCGATTTCGGTCATACGGGAGCCGCAGGGGCAATGCAAGGATTCGAGGGCGGGCGGCAACGCGCGCATTTGAGGACAGAGTGTTATCTTTTCCGACCGTCAGGCTTTCCGGCTGCCACAGTGACAGGTTGCTTTGAGCTTGACGACCGTGCTCGGGGCGAGCCACATCTCCCAACCCGCCCGTTGCGGCGCCGCTCCCGGTTGATTCCCCTTTCGGCTGAGCGTAAACAGACACCGAGATCGCGCCGACGTTTTGGCATGCGGGCAGGGACATCGTATGATTTGTAGAATGCCGCCGGTCGATTCGGCCTGTGCCGGTTCCTTGCTCTCCCGCCGAGTCCTGTCGAATGCCCGGTGAATTGCAGATCAGCGAGGCCGTCGCAAGGGGCTATCCGCCCGCGGTGCTCTACCTGCGCAACGACGAGACCGTCACGACGGAAGTCTGCGCATTCAACTACTTCTCGGTCTTCATGAAGGATCATCCGGAAGTGGATGCCCACGTCTGGTTGTTCGACGGGGCGGGCAAGCAGGCTGGATATTTCCACAGGGAACTCGGCGTTAACGGACAGTTGCAGCTGCAAACGTCGGGGCTTTGTCCGCGCGTTTCGGGGACGGTGGCGATGGCTCTCGTACCGAAGCATGAGACCAAGCTTCGGCCCGGACGAAAGGTGACGACCGGTTACTACGCACAATATTTCTCGCAGCGCGGCGCAATAACATTGTCGCACGAGCGCGAGCCCGTCGCAGCAGCGCCGTTCCCGACCTCCGCCTGGATGCAGTCCTATCTCACGCGCTTCCTGAGGGAGTCTGGTGTGGTGCTCGTGAACTCTTGCATGGCATCCGAGGGCGCCTCGGTGGGTACGGCTCGACTCATGGCTCTGAATGGCACCGCACTGGGCGAGCGCGCGCTTCCGGAAATTGCGCCGATGGGCGCGGTCCGCATCAGCACGCTGGACCTCTTCCCGGAGGCCGAAAGATTGATTGGTGCGGATGAAGGATTTGCCCTGGAGTTCAAGGGAACCAATATCGCCAGTCCGTTCAGCTACTACGAATTTGCCAACGGCAAGTTCAGCTTGCACCATTTCTAGAGGCGGCGCCCGTGACACGTTTCTCTTCAACTCCTTGGAGGCCTCACGAGCCCAGGTTCATGTTCCCGACCTTTGCTGGGGTCGAGTCGCGCATGGGGTTCTCGATCCCTGCTTGGTATCGTCCGGTCGACATCAGGTATCTTCGCAGCCTCATCGCCGGCAGCCTGCGCAAGAACTTTCGCGAAACGGTCAAGGACCTCGTGCCCGAGCTCGCCAGCCTCGTCGCTTCGGGATTCAGCAAGAAGCTCAGGTTCAAGCTGCACATCCTGTCGCGTCAGGGCGACTACCGCGCGACCTACGAGTTCCCTGAAAACTATGCGCCGGGTGCGACCGTCGAGATCGAGCTGTCGCGCCTCTTCGCGACGCTCAAGCTGCCGCAGGACGACTATTTGGTCATCGCCGTGATGTCGCGCGGACGCATGGACGGCTTTCGCTCCTCGCCTGCCAGCTATTCCATGACCTATGTGGATCAGGACAACGTCGCGATCTATCGCACTGGAGCGTTTGCCCGGCCGTTGAACGAGGGCAGGCTCAAGGCACATGTCGGATTTACCGGCATTAACCCGAAGATCATTGCGACCAGTGACATCGTCAGCAGCCTGTTGCTGATCAATCATTCCTCCGATCCCGAATATGCTCATGCGGCCCGGCCGACGTCTCGGCTGATCCGCGAGGATGGCGAGGAACTGGAGGCGGACTTCGGCGAGATTCCGCCGCTCGGAGCACGCGAGATGTCGGTCGTGGATATGTTCGGCAGTCGTGTGTTCGACTTCCTCAAGCCGTTCGGCGGTCGCGGAAGCACAGTCACCACCTGCACCGGGGTCACGCTCGCCAGCCTGCATTTGCAGCGCACGAACGACAACCGGCGGACGCTCCTGGGCATCGAGCATTCGCGTCCCGCTCACATGAATCTCGCCGGCATCCTGCAACACTGATTTGGAAATCGATTGACGGAGCGCGGGTCTATGCTGTCATCGCTCGGCGGTCCTGGCCGATTGCTGAATTTCGACGAGCGCATGAAGACTCCATCCCTCGGCCTGGTGATGGGATTCTGGTTCATCTCGAACGTTCTCGTTATCGCCTGGTGGTGGGCCGACATATCCGACAGGTTTCTGCCTGGCGTGCTTCGATATGCCGGAATAGCCTTCTTCGTGAGTGCGGCTCTCGCTCCGCTCGTGCTGCTCTTCAAGGTTCGAAGGAGTTTCTTCAATCCGGTCGTGCTGGGGCTGCTCGTTTGTTGCTGTCTTGCGCTATCCATCACCGCGCACGAAGCAAACCTGCTGCGCGAGCGGTTGCAATTCAGTCTCGATCACGAGCGCGAATTTGCCCATATCGACGCCGTTGAAGGCGTCATCCGGCCGTTGATCGCCAGGATCACCGAGGTTTACGTCCAGATCCTTGGCGACGACCACACCCGGGGAGGCTCGACGTTCCATACCCACATCGTCGCGAACTACATGTTCGATTCGCTGTCGTTCCTTGCGGTATTTGCACTGGCGACGCTGCTGCTTTCGCCGACGGCGTCATGGCTATGCCTGCTGACTTTCGCGTTCTACACGCAAATCGCGATCTATCCGGGACGCATGGGCCCGGTCTTTATTGCGGGCGGATTGTTCTGGCAGCTCTTTTTGCTGGTATCGCGTCAGTATCCAGCCGCGATTATTTCAGGGTTGATCATCAGTTTCGGCCGCACCGATGTCGTGTTCGCTTCGGCATTCGTGCTTCTGAGTCTCGCCGCTTTCGAGCGGCGATGGCCGACGCCAAAGGAATGGGGCCTGTTTGGCCTGCTCGTCGGCATTTCGATAGCCGTGCCGAAGATTCTGATCTGGATGCACCCCGGAACGGACTTCAGATCGTTCCTGATCACGCATGGGGATTATTTCTCCAAACTCGTCGTCAATCTGCTCACCATGAAGCTTGCGGTGGCGATCGCCAGCCCCGTCCTCGCGATCGTGATTGTGAGGACGTTCGCGCTGACGCGGACGATGGCCGTCGTCCTTCCGGCAGGTCTGGTCCATGTGGGGATCGTCTTTGTGATCGCCGACTTTTCCGAGACGCGACTGATCATACCTGCGCTGACTGCGCTTGCTTTTGTGGCCAGCGAAGGGCTCGGAAAACTGTTGGAAATAGGCGCTGCGGACCGGGGTGTGACGACCACCCAGGACGCATCGCTGGCCGACGGGCACTGAAGGCCCGGGCGTCACCGGACGTCAGGTCGGTCAGAAATTGATCCGTTCGCGCTCGACAACGATCGGCCGTCGCCGGACCTGGTTGTAGATCGCGACGATATATTCGCCGAGCACGCCGAGGAAAAACAACTGCACGCCACCGAAGAAGAACAGGCCGATGACGATCGTGGGGATGCCGTGCGGACCGATGTCGAAGCCGGCTAACTTGAGCAGGAACACGACGAACGCATAGGCGAAGCTCAGCGACGAGATGATCAGTCCGAAGAAGAACGCGGTACGTAGCGGCACGGTCGAGAAGCTGATGGCGCCGAGCAGCCCCTGGTCGATCAGGCTCGACAGCCGGTTGCGGGATATGCCGTGCTTTCGCGCGAGCCAGGTGTAGGGCACGCCGATCGAGCGGAAGCCGCATTCGAACGGCATCATGCGCATGAAGGGCTGGACGTCCTCGAACTGCTTCATGGCGTCGAGCACCTTGCGGTCGACCAGCTGATAGTCGCCGACGTCGGCCGGATAGTCGACATAGGACATGCGGCTGATCATCTTGTAGTACATGTGGCGGGCCGTGCGGCTCAGGAACGGCTCCTCGCGTCGCGCCCGGATGCCGAACACGATCTGCCGTCTTCCCAATGCTTGACGAAAGTCGGGATCAGCGACGGCGGGTCCTGCAAATCCGCGGGCATGAACAATATGGTGGCGTCGCCTGTCGAGGCCAGCACGCCGTTGTAGGTGTTCCTCAACACGCCGAAATTCCGGGCGTTCACGATGACCTTCACCGAGGGATCCTCGGCTGCGATCTCCTTGAGAATCTCCACCGTCCGGTCGCTCGAGGCGTTATCGCAGAAGATGTGCTCGCGCTCGTAACCCGGAAGCTCACGGTCGAAGATTTCCTTGACCGCCGCGTAGCATTCACGGATTCCCGCCTCCTCGTTGTAGCAGGGCGTCACAAGGCTGATCTTCTTCCGCATCAATCCTCCAGGACGTCCATCGGGCGGGATTACTCCCCCCGCGGGGGGAGTCGGGCAGCCGGCGGCCGCCCGAGGGGACTGGCGCGCCGGTGGTGGGGTTGCCATCCTTCAATCGTTTCTTTAGCAGGTAAGTCGGCAACTTCAACCGTTCCGGGAACAGGCGGGGACAGTTGGATCTTGTTGACAAGACTAGACTAATCGTTCTGATGTGACGTTTTCTGCTGGACGGGTATGAGCATGAAGGCCGTGATTCTGGCAGGTGGCTTCGGGACTCGCATCACCGAAGAGAGCCACATCAAGCCGAAACCCATGATCGAGATCGGCGGCAAGCCGATCCTGTGGCACATCATGAAGATATTCTCGTCGCACGGTATCGACGAATTCATCATCTGCTGTGGCTACAAGTCCTACGTCATCAAGGAATATTTCGCTAACTACTTCCTCCACATGGCGGACGTCACCTTCGACCTCGCCAACAATGCGATGGAAGTGCACAACAAGTTCGCCGAGCACTGGAAGGTGACGTTGGTCGACACCGGCCTCAACACCATGACCGGCGGCCGTCTCAAGCGCGTCAGGGACTATGTCGGCAACGAGACGTTCTGCATGACCTATGGCGACGGCCTCGCGGACGTCGATATCGGCGCGCTACGCGAATTTCACCGCGCCCACGGCCGCCATGCGACGGTTACCGCGATCCAGCCGCCGGCGCGTTTCGGTGCGCTCGACATCGGCGACGACGTGGTCCGGCATTTCGAGGAGAAACCGCGGGGCGACGGTCGCTGGATCAACGGCGGCTTCTTCGTGCTGGAGCCGGCGATCTTCGACTATCTCGGGGACGACGCCACGATCTGGGAGCAGGAGCCGCTGAAGCGCCTGTCGCAGGACGGACAGCTCGCGGCCTACCGCCACACCGGCTTCTGGGAAGCGATGGACACGCTGCGGGACAAGCTGCACCTCGAACAACTCTGGGACAGCGGGCAGGCGCCCTGGAAGCACTGGCCATGAACGCCGCTTTCTGGACGGGGAAGCGCGTTCTCGTTACCGGGCACACCGGCTTCAAAGGCGGCTGGATGGTGGCGTGGCTACGCCATCTCGGCGCCGAGGTCGCGGGTCTCGCGCTGCCGCCGTCGACGACCCCCAACCTGTTCGACCTGGCGCAGACTGCACGGGACACCGTATCGGTCTTCGCCGATATCCGCGATCCACTCGCGGTCAAGGCGGTGTTCGACCGATTCCAGCCCGAGATCGTGTTTCATATGGCGGCGCAGGCGATCGTGCGGGCGTCCTATGACGATCCGGTCGGCACCTATGCGACCAACGTCATGGGCACCGTGCACGTCTTCGAGGCGGTGCGGACCTCCGGCGTGCGCGTGGTGGTCAACGTCACCAGCGACAAATGCTACGATAACAAGGAATGGGTGTGGGGCTACCGCGAGACCGATCCGCTCGGCGGCAAGGATCCCTATTCCAGCAGCAAGGCCTGCGCGGAACTGGTCACGGCGGCGTATCGGTCCTCGTTCTTCAGCGGAACTCACCGGATCGGCTTCGCCAGCGCCCGCGCCGGCAATGTGATCGGTGGCGGCGACTGGGCGCAGGATCGTCTCGTCCCCGATGTGATCGCCGCGATCCGCAACGGGCAGCCGGTGCCGGTCCGCAATCCCGATGCGGTGCGGCCCTGGCAACACGTGCTCGAGCCGCTGTCGGGCTACATTCTGCTCGCCGAGCATCTGTGGCGCGATCCGGCTGCATTCTCCAGCGAATGGAATTTTGGCCCCGACGCCGATAGCGTGCGCACGGTGCGCTGGCTGGTCGATCGCCTCGCGCTGTTGTGGGGCGTTCCGCCGCAGCAGATGCCGCAGCCGGGACAGCATCCGCACGAGGCGCGGCTGCTGTCGCTGGACAGCTCCAAGGCGCGGGCTCATCTCGGCTGGGCGCCGCGTTGGGGCCTCGATCGTGCCGCGTCCGCCGTGGTGGAGTGGTACAAGGCGTTCGAGCAGGGCGCCGCGGTCAGGCCAGTGATGGTTGACCAGATCGACGCATTCATGAACACCAGGCTGAACTAGCCGCCTGTCAAATCGGATCAATATGATGACCACCACGTCGACGAGACCGCTTACCGAGATCAAGAGTTGCGAGGTCTGCGGCAACGACAAGCTCGTGCCGGTGCTCGATCTCGGCCTGCATCCCCTGTGCGACGACCTGGTGGCGGTCGGCGATTCGCGCCAGTGCCGCGAATATCCGATTCTGATCGATTTCTGCCCGACTTGCGCCACTGGCCATCAGCGCTTCCAGGTTCCGAAAGAGGATCTTTTCCCCAAGGACTATCATTACCGCTCGCGTTTCACCGCCGATGTGCTCTCGGGAATGAAGGGTCTCGTGGCGACCTGCGCGGAGCGGATGGGACCCCTGACCGGCAAGATCGCGCTCGACATCGGTTGCAACGACGGCAGCCTGCTCGATTTCTTCCGTGAGGCCGGCGCGACAACGGCCGGCATCGAGCCGACCGGCGCGGCGCAGGACGCCGCCGCGAAGGGCCATTTCGTGGTGCAGAACTATCTCAGCACGGAGACCGCGGCCGAGATCCGTCGTGCCGTCGGCACGCCCGACATCATCACCTTCACCAACGTCTTCGCGCATATCGAGGATCTGAACGGCGTGCTTGCGGCGCTGAAGGCGCTGCTCGGGCCTCAGACGGTGATCGTGATCGAGAACCACTATCTCGGCGCGGTGCTGGACCGGCATCAGTTCGACACTTTCTATCACGAGCATCCGCGCACCTATTCGTACAAATCGTTCAGCTTTATCGCGAGATCGCTTGGCCTCGACATCGTCAATGTCGAATTTCCCGCACGGTATGGCGGCAATATCCGCGTCATTCTCGGACACGCGGCGAAGAGCGATGCCGTCGCAGCCGAGATCGTCGCGCGCGAAAACAATTTCCGGGCCGAGTTCGCCCAGCTCGCGCGCGACGTCGAACTCTGGAGGGCGCGCAAGGGCGAAGAGCTGAAGAAGATCATTGCGGCACATGGTCCTGTCAGGGCCAAGGCGTTTCCGGGCCGTGCGGCGATCCTGGTCAAGTTGCTGGGACTGACCGAAAAGGAGATCGTGGCCGTCCACGAGAAACCCGGCTCGATCAAGATCGGGCACTATGTGCCGGGCACGCGCATTCCGATCGTGTCCGACGACGAATTGTTCGCGCATGGCGACCAGGGCAAGCCGTTGCTCAATCTCGCCTGGCACATCTCGCGTGAGATCCGTCAGTATCTCCAGGGAAACGGATACAAGGGGCCGGTGATCGACGTGCTCGGCGCGGACGATTTCCATGCCTGAGGCGCCCGTTTTCACGATCCTCGGATCGGGTTTCGGGATGTATGGGTATCTGCCTGCGCTGATCGAGTGCGGGATGAAGGTGGCGCTGCCGGAGCGCTACCGTGCGGTGGTCGGCGGGCGAAGCGAGCTCGTCCAATATGTGCCCGAGGTGACCTGGTGTCCCGGCACCGAGGAGGCGTTGGCACAGGCGAGCGGTGCAGTGGTTGCGCTCCGTCCTGCCGATCAGGCCGGCTGGATGGCGCGGCTGGCAGACATGCCCGACATCCGCGAGTTGATCCTAGAGAAGCCGGTCGCGCCGACGCCGCGGCTTGCGACGCAGCTCATCGAGGCGTTCGAGCACGCTGGCAAGCGCTATCGCGTCGGCTACACCTTTCGTTTCATGCCGTGGGCAGAGCGGCTCCGCGCGGTGCTCAGCGAGGGAACCGATGGTCTTTCGCTGGACTGGAGCTTCATGGCGCATCACTATCGCGCCAATCTCGCGAACTGGAAGCGGTTCGACGTCAGCGGCGGCGGCGCACTCCGCTTCTACGGCATCCATCTGATCGCGCTTCTTGCAGAGCTCGGCTACGACGATGTCTCGTCGTCGGTGGTTAGCGGCCCCTCGGATGGCGAGACGGCGTCCTGGGAGGCGGTCTTCACTGCACAGGCCCTGCCGCCGTTTGCGCTGCGGGTCGACAGTCGCTCCACGAAGACCTGCTTCAGGATCGCGGCAGACGAACGCGGGCCCGCCGTCGTGGACCTATCCGATCCCTTTGCGTCGGTGAGGCAGGCCGTTGTGAATGTTCGAGATCCCAGGGTCGATGTGCTTGCACGTTTGTGCCGCTCGCTCGACGCTGACGACGCAAGCCACGCGCAGCGTCAGCGCAACATCATCGCGCTGTGGGCGCGGGTGGAGGCGACGTCTCGCCGGATTGCCACGCTATGAGTTTGGCCGGCAGCGGTGCGAGCCGCTACCACACGCTCCGCCCGCCATCCATAACGAGGTTCTGCCCGGTCATGTAGCTCGAGGCATCCGAGCAGAGGAACTGGACCGCGGCGCGATATTCGTCGACCTCGGCCATGCGCCCCATCGGGATCAGGCGGGTGAGACGTTCCACGAAGGCGGGGTCCTGGTTGTTGAAGACGCCGCCCGGCGAGATCGCGTTGACGCGCACGCCATGGTCGGCCCAGTAGGTCGCCAGATACTTCGTCAAACCGATCAGCCCGTGCTTGATCACCGAGTAGGTCACGGGCTTGACCGGCTGCTCCTCCTCGTGCGTCACATGCGGCTGGCGGTAGAGCCGCTGGTCCGGCGCGATCACGCCGAGATCGGAGGCGATGTTGAGGATAACGCCGCGGCCGCGTTTGGCCATCTGTCCGCCGAATTCCTGCGCGCACAGCATCGCGCCGGTCAGGCCCACCGCGATCTCGGTCTGCCATTGCGGCACCGGGAACGCTTCGAAGCGCGAGGAGTGCATGACGCCGGGGCTCGACGTCACCTTCGGATCGATGGCCGCGTTGTTGACGAGAATGTCGACGGTGACGCCGCGGCTCGCCAGCTGTTCGTTCGCGGCGCGTACCGAGTCCTGCGCGGTGACATCGAGCGCCAGCGCGATCAGATCGGCAGAGGGCGTGCTCTGCTTCAGCGCAGCGACGGCCGCCTCGGCCTGCGCGAGGCCGATTTCGGTGACGACGACGCGCGCCCCGGCTTCCGAGAGTGCGGCGACATGCTGCCGCCCGAGCAGGCCGCCGGCGCCGGTCACGAGCGCAGTGCGGCCGGTCAGGTCATAGCGGGAGGAGGGGCTTGCCATCGGGGGGCTCCTGTTCAGCTGCGCAACTGGCCGCCATCGGCGACCATGACGCTGCCGGTGATGAAGGCGGCGCGGGGCGAGGCAAGGAACGCGACGAGGTCGGCGATCTCTTCCGGCCTGCCGAGCCGGCGCAGCGCCACCTCGCGCACCAGCATGTCCTCGACCGCGGCCTTGTTCTCGGCGAGCTTGCGCGCCCAGGTCCCCTCGGCGGCCAGGATATTGCCCGGCGCGACCGCATTGATGCGGATGCCCTCGAGCGCCAGCGGCCGCGCCAGTCCGCGTACGGTCGCGTTCAGCGCCGCTTTCGCGGCGTAGTAGGTCACGGGCGCGCCGAGCGCTGCCATGCCTGCGATCGAGGAAATGCAGATGATGGACCGGTCGCCGCTGCCGCGCGCCATCAGCGGGCGTGCGGCTTCGATCGTGTTGGTGGTGGCGAAGAAATTGAGGTCCATCACCCGCGACCATTCCGCCGCGGTTTCCTTGCCAGGCGGCACGGACGCGCCGCTGCCGACGTTGCAGACGAGGATGTCGAGGCGGCCCCATTGCTTGTCGACGTCCTGCACCAGTGCCGCGGCGGCGGCGGGATCGGTGACGTCGGCGATATGGATCGAGTTGTCTCCGCCGACGGTCGCGCGCGCCGCGTTCAGCGCATCCGAGCCGCGTGCAGCCAGCGCGACCTTCGCTCCCTCGGCGGCAAGGGCAACGGCAATGGCAAGGCCGATGCCGCGGCTGGCGCCGGTGACGAGGGCGACACGATCGTCGAGCTCGAGCTTCATCGCATCGCGTCCTCGATCCAGCCGACCGTCATGTCGCGATATCTGGCGAGCGCGCCCGCGTGGTCGCCGTCGGCGGCGCGTGCGGTTTGCAGGATATACTGACCCTCGTAGCCGGAGCGCTCGATCAGCCGGATCGTCTTGGCGAGATCGGCGTTGCCGGTGCCGAGCGGCACGGTCGTACCGCCGCGAATGCGGTCCTTCACGTGCACATTGAGAATGCGCGGCGCGTAGGCCTCGATCTCCTCGCTGCTGTCATAGCCGAGCGAGGCGCTGTTGCCGCTGTCGTAGTTGATGCCGAAGACGTCTGCCGGGAACGCCTCCATGAACCGGGCGAGATCGCGCGGCGGCAGATCGGATTCGAAGACGATCTTGACGTTCTGTCTGGCAAGCTGTTCGCGGCGGGCGATCAGCACCCGCTTAAGCGTATCGCTCTCGCTCTCGCGTTCGATCTTGCCGTTGTCGACCAGCGGAATCACGACGAATTCGATGCCGATCCGGCTACAGGCGGCGATCAGCAGATCGAGATCGTTGACGAGCGCGTCGCGCACGACGGCGTCGACCTTCCAGAACGGCGCCTGCATGAAGCAGTCCCCGGTCAGGCTCGGAATGCGCAGACCGTTCTCGCGTGCCAGGGCGATGATCTCCGCCCGGCCGGATTCGGTCGTGAGCGGGTTTTCCCGCAGCCGCTCCTGATCGATGGTCCATTCCATCCGCGTCAGGCCGAGCGCCTTCGCGCGGGGAAATTCCTCGCGCCATTCATTCCACGGGAACGCCTGGATCTTGCCGTCGACCAGGGCCGACAGGCGTCCCTGCATGAAGCCGATACGTTGCAGCGTTGCGGTCACGATTTGCTATCCGAGCTGATGGCGAGGCCCTTGGCGGTCCAGCCGCCGTCGACGAAGATCTCCTGGCCCGTCACATAGGCCGACGCGTCCGACGCCAGGAAGATCGCTGCGCCCACCATGTCCGCGGGCTGTCCCCAGCGGCCGAGCATGGTGTGGCGGCGCCGATCTTCGTGCATGGCGGGATCGGCATAGCTCTTCGCGGTCATCTCGGTTGCGACATAACCCGGCGCAAGCGCGTTGACGCGGATGCCATCGGGCGCATAGTCGGCGGCCAGCGCGCGCGTCAGCCCGGCGAGTCCGGCTTTCGCCGCGACATAGCCGGGATTGCCGGGGAAACCGCGGATCGAGTTGATGCTGGTGACGTTGACGATCGCGGCCGAGCCCGTCGTCTTCAGAAGCGGATAGGCGGCAAGGATCGTGGCGTAGACGCCGGTGAGGTCGGTCGCGACCGTAGCGCGGAAGCGCGCCAGCTCGCTTTCGGCGCTCTGCGGAGGAAGGCTGATGCCGGCCGCGTTGACCAACGCGTCGATACGTCCGCCTTGCGCCGCGATGGCGTTGAAAGCACGCCCGATCGCGGCATCATCGGAGAGATCGCAGGCAATCGCGGTCACGCCCTGCGGCGCAGTCCCGGAACGGCTGAGACCGAATACCGTGGCGCCGGCCTCCTTCAGGCCGCTCGCAATCGCAGCGCCAATGCCGCGCGAGGCGCCTGTCACGACCGCGATCTTGCCTGCGAGAGAGAAGGCGCTGAGATCAGGCATAGCCGTAACTGCGCATGATTGCCCCACAGAGCTTGACGTCTTCGGGGCGGTCGATCTGGAACATCTTGTGGCGCTCCATCAGGTGAAAGCCGATCTTGCCGCCGAGACGATTGTTCTGTTCGCGCAGGAGTGAAGGAATCAATACGTAGAACGAGCCGTTCTCCAGGTAACGCTTCTCGATCTGTTGCCGCATGCGGCGGTTGTGATAGTCGTAGTTGATCGGCTCCGGCCCGTTTTGGCCGATGCGCCAGTTGAAATAGTCCTCGACCTCGCAGACCGAGAGCAGGCTGTCGAGATGCTCGCGATCGAAGGTCGCAAGCGCCTTCTCGATGTCGTCGGGTTCGCGGATCGGTGAGGTCGCCTGGAGCGCGACAATGCGCTCGAAGCGGCCCATCCGCTCGTCGATGGCGTTGAGCGCATGCAGCCAGGCGGACTCGGAGGAGGCGAGGTCGCCCGAAATGTCGTCGGGACGCCGCACGCCCACCGCGCCGGCGGCTTCCGCCGCCTGCAGAATCTTGTCGCTGTCGGACGAGACAGCCACCACGTCGACGCCCTGCGCGGCGCGCGCCTGCTCGACCGTCCAGGCGATCAGCGGCTTGCCGCAGAGATCGAGCAGGTTCTTGTGCGGAATGCCTTTGGAGCCGCCGCGTGCAGCGATCACGGCCAGCGTCTTGCGCGCCATCAGATGTGTCCCTCGAGACGTTCGAGCGCGGTCCAGAAGCCTTCGCCCATGTTCTTGTGGCCCTGCCAGATCTCGGGAATGAAGGATGCGGTGGGCGCATGCTTGCGCAGCACTTTTCCGATCTCGTCGAAATCGATCTCGCCTTCGCCGACCTGGAGGCCTTCACCGTCCAATCCCTTGGCGTCGCCGAAATGCAGATGCGCGGTATGGGGGCCGAGCTGGGCGAGGCCTTGCGCGAAGTCGAAGCCGAAATGGTTGGCAGCGAGCTTGGTGTGGGAGATGTCGACGCACATACGCAGATCATGCCTGGCGCAGAAGGCGGCCGACTCCTCCGGGAAGATGAAGATGTTCTGGTGCCGCTGGCCGCCGAAGTGCCAGGGGAAGGGCGCCATGGTCTGCGGCGTCAGCTCGACACCGTCCATGTCGAGCTCTTTCAGGCTCTGCGCAAAGATCCTGTAACGCTCGGCCTTCTCTTCCGGCGGCAGCGGCTCGTCCATGGTGAAGCCGCCGATATTGGCGACGATCGGCGGGCGTTTCGTCTTGGGAAAGAACTTCTTGAGGCCGCGGGTGATGTCGATCACCGCCTGCGTCTGCTCGAGCGAATAGCGGCGCAACGCCTCGTCCGGCGTGGCGAGGTCCATCAGCTTGGAGCCGGCGAACAGCTCCGGGGCATGCACGACGAAGCCGAGATCATAGGTGCCGGAGAGATACGCCGCCGGATCGCGCTCCATGTCGCTGTAGCTGAGATGGAATTCGATGATGTCGGGCTCGCAGATTTCCAGGAAGCGCTCGGTGTCGTGGTAGCGCACCGGCACGCCCCAGGGGCGGTCGAAACGGTAACGGCGCGCCTTCGCGGCGCCCTCGTCGAGGTCGCTCTGGAAGAAATAGTCGTCGGCCGCCATCCTGCGCTTGAGAGTCTTGCCGATCAGGGCCGGCATCTTCAGCGGGGACAGGCCCTGGCCCGGGCTCTTCACGGCGATGTCGTCGTCGGAGATGACCGTGCCGGCTTCGATGTCGCGCGCAGCGACGAGGCTCTTTGCGAGGTTTTCGCGGTTGATCAACTCGCCCTGGCTGAGCGCGCGCTCGGCGAGCTTTTCGCCGCGCGCCGCTTCCACCTCGCGGATGCCGGTGACGAGCGCCTTGAACTCTTCCGGCTCCAGGCTCGCGGCATGGTCCGGGCCCTCCATCTCGCGGTCGAGCGTGATGTGGCGCTCGATCACGATCGCACCGAGGGCGACCGCCGCGGTCGATACCGCGGTACCGCGCTCATGGCCGGAATAGCCGACGAGCGGGTGGATCTCCCGCAGCGTATCCATGAAGCGCAGATGGATGTTGTGCAGGGCCGCGGGATAGGTGCTCTGGCAGTGCAGCAGCACATAACCCGCTTTGCGCTCGTCGAGGAATTCTGCCGCGGTCTTGATTTCCTCCGTCGTGCTCATGCCGGTCGAGACGATCAGCGTCTTGCCGGTCGCGATCAGCCTTGCGAGCAGGGGAAGGTTGGTCAGGTCGGCGGAGGCGACCTTGTAGGCTTGCACGCCGAAGCCCTCGAGCACTGCGACGCTCTTCGCATCCCAGGGCGTGCAGAGATACTGAATGCCCTTCGAGGCGCAGTAGTCGGCGATCTTCTTCTGCTGCTCCGTCGTCAGCTCGAAGCGGCGGAGCAGATCGAGCGTGTATTCGACGGCGAGGTCGTCGTCCTTTCCGGAGAGCGAGGAGGCGCGGTAGACCTCGTCGAGCTTTCGCATCTGGAATTTGGCGCAGTCCGCGCCGGCCGCGACCGCCGCATCGACCAGTGCGATGGCGCGGTCGAAATCGCCGTTATGGTTGTTGCCGACCTCGGCGATGACGTAGCAAGGCTCGCCGTCACCCAGAAGGCGGTTGCCGATACGGATCGGAGCTGGCTGTTTGGGCGGTATCATCAACATTCTCGTCTCACATGCGTCAGGTGGAGCGCGCGGGAAAGCGCGATTTCCACGTCCGCAGCCCGTTCTCTTCGAACATGATGCGCGAGCAGTTATGCCCCTGCTGTTCCAGCGACGCGATGAGCTGGTAGCGCTCGAACGGACGCACGAAGAACATGAAGTAGCCGCCGCCGCCGGCGCCCAGCAGCTTGCCGCCGACGGCGCCGTTCGACTTGGCAAAATCGTAGATGGCGTCGAGCTCGCTTGAAGAGATTTTGGAGCTGAGCTTACGCTTGGCGTGCCAGGCTTCGTCGATCAGGCGTCCGCAATCCAGCAGCCGGCCGCGAAGGAGATGCTTGCGGATCTCGCGCGTCACCTCCTTCTGCTTGGCAGCGGCGGTCACCGCGTCGGCCGTCTCGTGCTGAGCTTTCTGGTCGCGATGAATCGCGCCGGAGTCATGACCTCCCCCGCTGTAGCAGAGCACCAGGCTCTCCTCGAGCTCGGCAATGATGTTGGGGTCGAGACGTAGCGGTACGATGGTGTTCTGGTCGGAGGAGAACTCCATGTGGTTGAAGCCGCCGAACACGGTGGCATATTGATCCTGCCAGCCGCCGGGAATGTTGAGCATCAGCCGCTCGGCCTGGAACGCCATTTCCGCGATCTCGTGGCGATCCCACTGGTCGCCGCGGAATTCGTTGAAGCATCCGATGATGGCGGAGGAGACCACCGCCGAGCCACCGAGGCCGGAGCCGACCGGGAAATCGGCGGAGACTTCGAGGTCGAACCCGTAGGTCGGCTTGATCAGGCGCACCACCGATTTGATCAGGGCGAGATCGCCGCCCGTGCCGAGCTCGGCGAGACTGCCGGCCTCGACCGTGCAGCGAAAATCGTGCGAATAAATCCGGATGCGGGGATCGCTCCGACGCCGCAACGTCGCGTGCGCATACATCTTGATCGTGGCGTTGATCACCGCGCCGCCGTCATTCTCCACGAAGTAGTGCGTGAGATCGGTGCCGCCGCCGGAGAAGGAGATGCGGACCGGCGAGCGGGCGCGCGCGAACACCTCGCTCTCCTCCGACAGGTTGAACAGCTCGCGGCTGAACACGTCGACCAGCCGGCCGTCGGTGTCGAGGATGGGGACGACGTGCACGCGCTGGTCGAGCAGTTTGAGAATCTGCTCCCGTGGTCCTCCGGCCTGTGCCCAGACGAAGTTGCGGTTGATGCAGGCTGCTACCTGGTCGTGAATCGTGATGCCCGTCAGCATCCGCCGGCGGATGTCGCCATCGGTCACCGCGCCGACGATTCGTCCGGCCGAATCCTGCGCAAAGAGGATGCCGAGCCTGTTGGCGTTGAGGCGCCGGAAGGCTTCCTCAATCGTCTCTGTCTCGGCGATGGTGACGAGGGTTCGCTCAAGCACGTTTTAGGTCCAGGGAAAGCCGGATTCTGCCGGCTGCAATGAAGGCGCATGCCCGGTTTGCTCACGGTCCGGTAATACGGGAGCCGGTGGGGTGATGCAAGGTTCCGCTGGCGCGCCCCCAAGGCGATCCAAACGGGGCCGAAATGCCCACCTGCCGGGGGAGAATCGCCAATGATGTGCGATTTTACATCGCCGTCGAAGGCGGGCTTGGGTTACCGCTCGTCCGCGATCACCTTGCCGTCGTTCGGCAGCGTGCCGGGGCCGACCAGCTCGACCGCGCCACCGAGCTTTGTCACCATCCGCAGCGTGCCCGCGATCTCCTCGCGCAGAGCCTCGCTTGCTGCCGCCGTTTCCGCCTTCAGCGTCATCGCATCGGTCTCGCCCTGGCGCGTGACGACGAGACGCAGGCGGCCGAGTGCGGAATGCCGCTTGCTGATCTCGGCGACCTGCTCGGGACGGACGAACATGCCCTTGACCTTGGTCGTCTGGTCTGCGCGGCCCATCCAGCCCTTGATCCGCATGTTGGTGCGACCGCATCTGCTCGGGCCCGGCAGCGCCGCGGTGAGGTCGCCGAGTGCGAGGCGGATCCAGGGATGGTGCGGGTCGAGCGAGGTGACGACGATCTCGCCGACATCGCCTTCCGCAACGGGATCGCCGGTGCCGGGCTTGACGATCTCCATGATCAGGCCTTCGTTCACGACCATGCCCTCGCGCGCCTCCGTCTCGAAGGCGATGAGGCCGAGATCGGCGGTGCCGAAGGCCTGGTAGGCGTCGATGCCGCGCGCCTTGATCTCGGCCTGGAGCGAGGGCGGGAAGGCCGCACCCGAGACCAGCGCGCGCTTGATCGAGGAGACGTCGCGGCCCGCGGTCGCCGCTGCATCGAGCAGGATCTTCAGGAAGTCGGGCGTGCCGCTATAGCCGACCGGCCGGTAGGCCTCGATCAGCTCGAATTGCTGCTCGGTATTGCCGGGCCCGGCCGGGATCACCGCGCAGCCGAGCGCGCGCGCCGAAGCATCGAAGATGAAGCCGCCGGGGGTGAGGTGGTAGCTGAAGGTGTTGAGCACGATGTCATCGGGCCGGAACCCAGCCGCGAACAGCGCCCGTGCGCCGCGCCAGGGATCGGCCTGCCGGCCCTCCGGCTCGAAGATCGGGCCCGGGGAGGTGAAGAGCCGGGCGAACGAGCCCGGTGCCGCCGCCACGAAGCCGCCGAAGGGCGCGGAGGCCTTGTGCAGGGCCGGCAGTTCCGACTTGCGCAGCACCGGCAGGCGCGCCAGCGCCGCGCGCGTGGTCACCGTGGCCGGATCCACGCCTTTGAGCCGCTCGGCATAGGCGGGCGCCGTTATCGCGCTGCGCAGCACGCCCGGCAGGCGCGAAAACAGCTCGGCCTCGCGCGCGGCTTGCTCGCGCGTCTCGAGGGCGTCGTAATGGGCGGTCATGGCTGATCTTTCCGGGTTGGCATCCGTTGCACGCCGCCGCTGGCATGGGTATCAGACGGCCATTGTCGGGACGTGGAGAGCGCGAGATGGCGGACGAACGGATCAAGGCGGCGGAGGAGACGGCTGGTGTCGTCGCGCGCCTGAAGCGCCGCATGATCGACGACGCGATGCCGCTGTGGTCGACCGTCGGCTGGGACCCTGTCGCGGGCGGCTTCATCGACCGGCTGCACCGCGACGGCACGGCGGATGCCGCCGCGCCGCGGCGCGTGTTCGTGCAGGCCCGCCAGATCTACTGCTACGCCAAGGCGGCACAGATGGGCTGGTATCCCGAGGGGCGCGCCATCGCGCTGAAGGGGCTGGAGCACCTGCTGGCACGCGCGAAGGCGCCCGACGGCCGGCCCGGCTATGTGCACCGGCTGACGCCGGAGGGCGCGGTGATGGACGGTCGGCGCGACGCCTACGACCACGCCTTTATTCTGTTTGCGCTTGCGACCGTCTATGCGCTCGACAAGGACGCGCAGGTTCGCGCCGAGATCGACACGCTGCTCGCCTTCCTCGACGGCCACCTGCGCTCGCCGCATGGCGGCGTCCACGAGGGGCTGCCGGTCTCGCTGCCGCGCCGGCAGAACCCGCACATGCATCTGTTCGAGGCGATGATCGCGTGCTTCGACGCGACCCACGATCTGTCGTTCCAGAATCGCGCCGGCGAGTTCTTCGCGCTGTTCCTCGCCAACCTCTACGACAAGCAGAAGCACGTGTTGTCGGAGTATTTCGAGGAGGACTGGTCGAAGATCGAGCCGGTCAGCGTCGAGGCTGGCCATCAGGCGGAGTGGGTCTGGCTGCTGAAGGGATTTGAGCGCATCACGGGCTGCCCGACCGGGCAGCGGCGTGCGGAACTGCTGGCGACCGCGCTGCGCTATCGCGACGAGGCGACGGGCTGCCTGATCGACGAGGGTGATGCCACCGGCAACATCCGCCGCAGCACGCGCCGGCTGTGGCCGCAGACCGAGATCGCGAAGGCGTGGATTGCACAGGCCGAGTCCGGCGAGGCGGGCGCGGCGGATGAGGCGCGCGCGGCCCTGGTGCGGCTCGAGCGGCATTATCTCAGCCATCCCGTGCGGGGCGGCTGGTACGACCAGTTCGATCGCGACGGCAAATCGCTGGTCGACACCATTCCTGCGTCGTCGTTCTATCATGTTCTCTGCGCAGTCACGGAAGCGGAGCAGGTGTTGGAAGGTTAGAGTTCTTTTGTTTTGACGCGTTTTCTTCGCGCGAACCGGTTCCCGCTTCGCTTGAAAACGCTTTGTCAAAGCCAGCGCTTGCGCCGCTTGAAGCTCTTGAGGTTCTTGAAGCTCTTGCGCTGGTCGCCGGCGCCGCCGAGGTAGAATTCCTTGACGTCCTCGTTGTCGCGCAATTCGTCCGCGGTGCCGTCGAGCACGACCTTGCCCTGCTCCATTATGTAGCCGTGGCTCGCCACCGACAGCGCGGCGCGCGCGTTCTGCTCGACCAGCAAGATGGTGACGCCGAGGTCGCGGTTGATCTTCTGGATGATGGAAAACACCTCCTTCACCAGCAGCGGCGACAGGCCCATCGACGGTTCGTCCATCAGGATCATCTTGGGGCGTGCCATCAGCGCGCGGCCGATCGCGAGCATCTGCTGCTCGCCGCCGGAGAGATAGCCGGCAAGGCCGGTGCGCTCCTTCAGGCGCGGGAAATAGTTGAAGACCATGTCGATGTCGGCATCGACCTCGCGGTCCCTGCGGGTGAAGGCGCCGAGCTTGAGGTTCTCCAGCGACGTCATGTCGGCGATGATGCGGCGGCCCTCCATCACCTGGAAGATGCCGCGGCGGACGATCTTGTCGGGATCGATGCCGTTGATCCGCTCGCCCTCGAACAGGATCTCGCCGCGCGTGACCTCGCCGTCCTCGGTCTTAAGCAGCCCCGAGATCGCCTTCAGCGTCGTCGACTTGCCGGCGCCATTGGCCCCGAGCAGCGCCACGATCGCGCCCTTGGGCACGTCGAGGCTGAGGCCGCGCAGCACCAGGATGACGTCGTCATAGACGACCTCGATATTACGCACGCCGAGAAGGGGTGGCGCGGGCACTATACTGGGCGAGGGACGAGTGGCTTCGTGAATTTCGGTCATTAGGTGTGCCGCCAATTTGGTGCGCTCGTCATGCCCGGGCTTGTCCCGGGCATCCACGTTCTTCGTGCCGAGTGGTCAGACGTGGATGGCCGGGACGTCTGCGCGAAGACGCGCTTCGCGCTTTTCCCCGGCCATGACGTCCGAGATCGAAATCACCACCCCAGCAATTCCGCTTTGCGCGGCAGTTCGACGGTCTTGACCTTCTCGAGCTTGATCGTGCCCTTGGCCATGAGATCGTTGAGGTCGCCGTCGGTCGCACCCGCGATCTTGGTGCGATAGAGGTCGACCTTCAGCGTGCCGCGGTGGTCCTTGTCGGTCCAGGTCGAGGGATTGCAGACGCCGTCCATTCCGGCCGGCACCCAGTCCTTCTTCTGGTAGAAGCCCTTGGCGACGTTCTCGCCGGTCGCTCCGCCGTTCTTGGCAGCCCAGTCGAGCGCCTCCCTCATGTAGAGCGCCGAGCAGACCGCCGCGACGTAATGCACGGGCCGGTAGACCTTGCCGGTGGGGTCGGATATCTTGGAGATCTCCATCACCGTCTTCATGCCGGGCGCATCGCCGCCCCAGCTCACCGCGGTGCGCAGCGGGAAGATCACGCCGTTGGCGGCGTCTCCGGCGGTCTTGGCGGCGTTCTCGTCCATGCCCCAGACATTGCCGAGGAACTGAATCTCGACGCCGGCGGTCTTGCAAGCCTTCAGGACGGAGATGTTGGAAGCCGCGGTGTTGCCGAGATAGGCGTAGTTGGCGCCGGAGGATTTCAGGCTCAGGCACTGCGCGCTGTAGTCACCCGGTGTGAGCGCGAACACCAACGGCGGCAGCACCTCGAAGCCGAGCTCCTGCGCCATGGCTTCGCCTGCGGCCTTCGGCGCGTTCGGATAAGGATGGTTGGCGCCCATGTGCACGAATTTCGGCTTGCCGGGCTTGCCCTTGGCCTTCCAGTCCTCGGCCGCCCACATCAGCATCGCGCGCAGCGAGTCCGAATAGCTTGGGCCGTAGAAGAAATTGTAAGGAGCGGGTTTGGCCTTGCCGCTGACGCCTTCGGGATCGGTCAGCGCGGCGGCATAGGAGCCGGAGAGATCGGGGATCTTGTCCTGGGCGAGGAAGCCGGTCAGCGCCTCGGTGTCGGCGGTGCCCCAGCCCATGATCGCTGCGACCTTGCTGTCCGGAGCCGACCATTTCTTGTAGAGCGCGATCGCGCGCGGCACCTGGTAGCCGTAGTCGTTGGTGTCGACGTTGAGCTGCTTGCCGCCGACGCCGCCGTTCTTGTTGACCCAGGCGAAGGTGTCGGCGACCGCCTGGCCGTAGGGCGTGCCGACGTCGGAGGTGCCGCCGGAATAGTCGGCGAGATGCCCGATCGCGATCTGGGCCTGCGCGCTCGCCGAGAATGCGGCGATCACCAGCGCGAGCGATGCAGTGCTCAAAAGGGATTTTGTCTTCATTGGTTGCCTCCTCCTGTTTTATTCGTTGGTTAGCAAGTTGCCCGTTTTCAATGCGAGAACGGGTAGAGTTTCCAGTACGCCTTGATCTGCCGCCAGCGATGCGCGAGCCCGTCAGGCTCGAACATCAGGAACGCGATGATGATCACGCCGATCGCGATCTCGCGCAGGAAGGTGATGTTGTTGTTGAGCGAAAGCGCCTTGTCGATCGCGCCGCCCTTCAAATAGATGCTGAGGAACTCCATCGACTCCGGCAGCAGCACCACGAAGGCGGTGCCCATCAGCGTGCCCATGATCGAACCCGTGCCGCCGATGATGATCATCGCCAGGAACAGGATCGAGCGCTCGATGCCGAAACCTTCCTGGGAGACCACGAGCTGGTAGTGCGCATAGAGCGCGCCGGCGATGCCGGCGAAGAAGGCGGCGAGGCCGAACGACAGCGTGCGGTATTTGGTGAGGTTGATGCCCATGATCTCGGCGGAGAGATAATGGTCGCGGATCGCCACCAGCGCGCGGCCGTCGCGCGTGCGCATCAGATTGGTGACGAGGATGTAGCTCGCCAGCACATAGGCCAGCACGACGTAGAAATACTGCTTGTCGCCGCGCAAGGTGAAGCCGAAGATCGAGAACGGATTGGCGCTGGCCGGCACCGAGCCGCCGGTGAACCACTCGGCGCGCGAGAAGAAGTCGAGCAGGATATATTGCGCGGCGAGCGTCGCGATGACGAGGTAAAGGCCCTTCAGCCGCGCCGCCGGAATGCCGAAGACCAGCCCGACCAGCGCGGTGACGACGCCTGCGAGCGGGATCGCGAAAAACACCGGGATCGGCGCATTGTTGGAGATGTAGGCCGAGGTGAAGGCACCGAGCAGGAAGAAGGCGGCATGCCCGATCGAGATCTGGCCGGTGAAGCCGACCAGGATGTTCAACCCGAGCGCCGCGATCGAGAAGATGCCGATCTGGATCAGAATGCTGAGCCAGTAGCCGCCAAGGAATTGCGGCACGAGGCAGAGCAGCAGCACGCCTACGATCGCAAAATTGCGGCTGGTCGCCGTCGGGAAGATCGTGGTGTCGGCCGCATAGGAGGTGCGGAAATCACCAGCAGGTATGAGGGCAGGGCCGGCCATGGGTCAGATCCGCTCGATGTCGTGGGTGCCGAACAAGCCGTAGGGCTTGATCATCAGCACGATGATGAGGACGTAGAACGGTGCGATCTCGTAGAGATTGCCCCAGTGCAGATACTCGCTGTCGACATATTGCGCGACGTTCTCGAGCAAGCCGATGATGATGCCGCCGAGCACGGCGCCGCCGACGGAATCGAGCCCGCCGAGGATCGCCGCCGGAAAGACCTTGATGCCGTAGGCGGCGAGGCCCGAGGACACCCCGTTCACCACGGCGACCACGACTCCGGCGACCGCTGACACCGTTGCCGAGATCGCCCAGGCCATCGCGAACACGCTTTTCACGGAAATGCCGAGCGACTGCGCGACCTGCTGGTTGAACGCGGTGGCGCGCATCGCAAGGCCGTATTTGGATGCGCGGAAGAACCAGGCCATGCCGATCATCATGGCGACCGAGACCACCAGGCTCATGACATAGACGGTCTGGATCTGAAGCCCGAACAAGCTGACGGACTGGCTCTCGAACACGCGCGGGAACGGCTGCGGGTTGACGCCGAACATCCATTTCAGCGTGGCCTGGAGCACCGTCGAGAGGCCGATCGTCACCATGATCACCGAGATGATGGGCTCGCCGATCATCGGCCGCAGGATCAGGACCTGGATGGCGATGCCGAACACGAACATGAACACCAGCGTCATCGGCATGCCGATCCAGAACGGCACCTGGTATTTCGCAAGCAAGGCCCAGCACACCCAGGCGCCGACCAGCAGCAGCTCGCCTTGCGCGAAATTGACGACCTGCGTCGCCTTGTAGATCAGCACGAACGACATCGCGACCACGCCATAGAGCGTGCCGACCACGAGGCCGTTGACCAGGAGCTGGATGAGGAAGGCGGTGTTCATGTTATGCTATCCTTCGCCTCTCCCGCTTGCGCAGGGAGGGGGGATCGATTGCTGGTGCGGTCTGCATTGGAAGCGACATCACTCCGCCGCCTCCGCCAATTGCCCGGGTCGGCCCAGATCCACCACCCGCAGCGCGGTGCGCACCCTCTGCGTGGTGCCGTCCTGGAAGCGGATCACGGTGTCGACGGGGATGACGGCATCGCCGCGGTAGATCGCGTCGATGATGCCGGCGTATTTCTCGTTGATGACGCTGCGGCGAACCTTTCGCGTGCGGGTGAGCTCGCCGTCGTCGGCATCGAGCTCCTTGTAGAGCAGCAGGAAGCGCGAGATGCGCTGCGCCGGCGGCAGCGTGGCGTTGACGGTCTCGACCTCCTTCTGGAGCAGCGTGTAAACCTCGGGCCGCGAGGCGAGGTCGCTGTAGGTCGTGAAGGAGAGGCGGTTCTTCTCCGCCCATTTCGAGATGATGGAGTAGCGGATGCAGATCATCGCCGCGAGCGCGTCGCGGCCCGCGCCGAGCACCACGGCTTCGGCGATATAGGGCGAGAATTTCAGCTTGTTCTCGATGAATTGCGGCGAGAAGCGCTCGCCGCGCGAGGTCTCGGCGAGATCCTTGATGCGGTCGATGACGACGAGCTGCCGGTTGGCGTTGAAATAGCCGGCATCGCCCGACAGCATCCAGCCGTCCTTGATGTCGGCAACGCTTGCCTCCGGGTTCTTGTAGTAGCCGAGGAACATGTTGGGATGCCGCACCACGATCTCGCCGACGCCGTGGACGTCGGCATTGTCTATGCGGATCTCGACGCTGTCGGCCATCGGCACACCCGTGGTGTCAGGATCGACCTTGCCCTCGGGATGCAGCGTGTAGGCTCCCAACAGCTCGGTCTGGCCGTAGAGCGTGCGCAGCGGCACGCCCATCGCCTGGAAGAACTTGAAGGTATCGGGCCCGAGCGCCGCACCGCCGGTCGCAGCCGAGCGCAGGCGGGTGAAGCCGCCGGTCGCGCAGCGCGCGAAACAGGATGGCGTCGGCAAAGCCCGAGCGCTTGCCGTCTGCAAGCGCGGCCAGGCCCGACTTCATCCCGATATCGAACAGGCGCTGCTTGAAGGGCGTGGCGTCCATCACCTTGGCACGAACGTCGGCGGCGATCGATTCCCAGACGCGCGGGGCGAACAGCACGAAGGTCGGCGCGATCTCGCGCAGATCGTTCATCATCGTGTCCGGCTCTTCGACGAAGTTGATCTTCATCCGGCAGAGCAGGCCTTTGCCGAGCACATAGACCTGCTCCATGATCCACGGCAGCGGCAGCACCGAGACGTATTCGTCGTCGGGTCCCTTCGGATCGAAGGCGAGATAGGTCGCGCAATGGCCGAGCACGCGGCCGGCGGCGAGCATTGCGAGTTTTGGATGCGAGGTGGTGCCTGACGTGGTGCAGAGGATTGCGACATCCTCGCCCTTGGTCGCGTCGACGAGCTTGTCGTAAAGCCCCGGCTCGCGCGCAGCGCGGGCGCGGCCGAGCTCGGCGAATTTCTCCGCCGACAGCAGCCTGGGGTCGTCATATTTCCGCATGCCGCGCGGGTCGGAATAGATGATGTGCTTCAGCCGCGGCACGCGGTCGGCGAGGGTGAGCAACTTGTCGACCTGCTCCTCATCCTCGGCGAAGACCAGCTGCGCCTCGCCGTAATTGAGGAGATAGGAGGCCTCTTCGTCCAGCACGTCGCGGTAGAGCCCGAGGCTCAGGCCGCCGATCGCGTGGGTGGCGATTTCCGCGGCGACCCAGTCCGGCCGGTTGTCGCCGATGATGCCGATGACGTCGTTGTGGCCAAGGCCGAGCTCGACGAGGCCGAGCGCGAAATCGCGCACGCGCGTCTGGTAGTCGTTCCAGGTGAAGACACGCCACAGCCCGAGATCCTTTTCGCGCAGCGCAATCTCGTGGCCATGCTCCCTGGCGTTGAGCCGGAGCATTTTGGGATAGGTATCGGCCTGCGCGACGCGGCCTGCATAATCCATCATGCCGCGCTCTCCTGCGCCGGCGGCGCATCGTCCGGATCGACCAGCACCTCGTCCTCCTCGCCGAGATAGGCGCGCCTGACGTGGGGATCGGCGAGCACCGCACCCGGATCGCCCTCGGCGATCTTGCGGCCGAAATCCAGCACCATGACGCGGTGGGAGATGTCCATCACCACGCCCATGTCGTGCTCGATCATCACCACCGTCATCCCGAATTCCTCGTTGAGATCGACGATGTAGCGGGCCATGTCCTCTTTCTCCTCGAAGTTCATGCCGGCCATCGGCTCGTCGAGGAGGATGAGGCGCGGCTCCAGCGCCATGGCGCGGGCGAGCTCGACGCGCTTGCGCAGGCCGTAGGAGAGGGTGCCGGCTTGCGCTTTCCGCACCGACTGGAGGTCGAGGAAGTCGATGATCTCCTCGACCTTGCGGCGATGCGCGAGCTCTTCCTTGCGCGCGCCGGTGAGCCAGTAGAGCGAGCCCGTGAGGAAATTGTTCTTCAACAGGTGATGGCGGCCGACCATGATGTTGTCGAGCACGCTCATGTGGTGGAACAGGGCCAGGTTCTGGAAGGTGCGGCCGATGCCGAGCGAGGCGCGGGCGTTCGGCGTCAGGCCGGTGATGTCGCGGCCCTGATAGAACAGCTGGCCCTCGGTCGGCTTGTAGCGGCCGGAAATACAGTTCACGATCGAGGTCTTGCCGGCCCCGTTGGGGCCGATGATCGAGAACAGCTCGCCCTCCTTGATGGCGAAGCCGACATCGGTCAGCGCACGGACGCCGCCGAACCGCAAAGACACGCCGCGCACTTCAAGACTGGTAGCCACCAAACAAGTCCCTCCCCGGTGATGGCGCTTTCTGTGGCGCTCTTCGTCGGTTCCTGTCGGGCGATCCTAGTACGGTCGTGCCGGCCAGACCATGCAGCTATTGGTCTCGACCGGACCCGCGAGGCTCTCGCTCCCGTTAGGGATCAAAAGCCGCATCGCCCGAGGTGGCCCTCAATAGGGGAAAGCGCTATTTTGAAATGTCTCCGGCCTGACAATTCTGCGACAAAGTTTTTCAGGCGAGACGGCCTTCATCTTTCGTCGGATGGCGGTCGATGCGGTCGTGTTGCAGTGCAACAGAAGGGCGGAGTGACGAAACGGTGCGGCTGGCTTCGGGATCATGATTTCAGAGGATCAACTGAAGCGCATCGCCGCTTGGTCGCGCGAGCTCACGCAAGCGGAGATCGAGGTCGCTCGCGCCGGAATCACGGAGCGGTCCTACGGCATCGGCGAGGCTGTGTTCATGCGCGGCGACACGTTCGGCTATTGGGCCGGCATGGTCTTTGGCCTTGCCCGGATGGGCGGGGTGTCGCGCGACGGCAAGGAGGCGAGCCTTGCCGGGCTGACTGCGGGGGCCTGGTTCGGCGAGGGCAGCGTGCTCAAGAACGAGCCGCGCCGCTACGACGTGGTCGCGCTGCGCAACAGCCGTGTCGCGCTGATGGAGCGCAGCGCCTTCATGTGGCTGTTCGAGAACAGCGTCGGCTTCAACCGCTTCCTGGTCCGCCAGCTCAACGAGCGGCTCGGCCAGTTCATCGGCATGCTCGAGGTCAACCGTACGCTCGATGCGACCTCGCGCCTCGCGCGCGGCATCGCCTCGCTGTTCAACCCGATCCTCTATCCGGAATCGACAGCGCATCTGGAGATCACCCAGGAGGAGATCGGGGCGCTCTCCGGCATGTCCCGCCAGAACGCCAATCGCGCGCTGAACCGGCTGGAGAAGGAGGGCCTGCTGCGACTCGAATATGGCGGCGTCACCATCCTCGATATCGAGCGGCTGCGCGGGTACGGGGACTAGGGCGCCCCGTCATCGCGCATTGGCGGGGGCGTGCAGGGGCCAGAGGTCCGCGCGCCAGCGCACCGCGATCGCCGCCATCGCGATGAACCCCGAGACGGCATAGAGCGAGCCCGTCGCGGAATAGCCGATGAGGTCGATCAGGCTGCCGGCCGCGAGCAATCCGAGCGGCAAGCCGTAGATCACCATCATGCGGACGCCCATGACACGGCCGCGCAGATGCGCGCTCGCCGTGCGCATCAGGATCACGGCGGCCGATATCATCGACATGCTCTGGGCGATGCCAGCGAGAGCGAGGCAGGCCATGGCCACCGGCATGGTCCTGATTTCGACGAACACCAGCAGCATGGCGTACCAGGCCAGCGTCGCGCCGATCAGAAGCCGGGCAATGCGCAGGCCGCCGACCAGGCTGAGCGTGATGGAGCCGATCAGCGAGCCGACGGCGAAGCTGGCCGAGAGATAGCCGAGCCCGGTCTGGTCGGTGTGAAAGATTTCGCGCGCGATGTAGGGCAGCAATCCGCCCGTGAAGGGAAATGCGGTGAGATTGGCGAGGAAGGCGACACACAGCGCGGCGCCCATTCCGGGGCCATTCCAGGCGTAGACAATCCCTTCCCTCAGCTCGTCGAGCAGTTTTGAAACGGCGCGGCTGTTCGCCGGCAGGTCCATCGTGGCAACGGTCCTTTCCGGTCGGGTCAGGCAGGACATGAGAATCGCGGCCACGAGGTAGAGGCTGGCGACTGCCGCATACACCAACCCAATGCCGAGCACGGCGAAGAGGCCCGCGCCTGTCAGCGCTCCGGCAATGCGGGCGCTGTCCTGGGTCGTCCGTGACAGGCCGATCGCGCCCACCAGCTGCTTGGCCGGCATGATGTCGGCGAGCAGCGCGCTGCGAATGCCGAGATCGGAGGAGCGGATCAGGCCCATGATTGCAACGATGATCATGACGTTGAGTGGCGCCAGACGGCCGGTCAGTGCCAGCACCATGATGGTCGAGGCGAGCGCCGTATAGGTGAGGCGCAGCACGACAAGGAGATCGCGATGACCCATGCGGTCGCCGATCATCCCGAGCACCGGTGCAACCAGCGTTCCCACATATTGCAGCGAGGCGAGAATGGTCAGCAGCAGCACCGATCCGGTCTCGACCAGGATGTACCAGCCGAGCACCAGCGTTTCGATCTCGAAGGCCCAGGAGGTGAGCAGGTCGGACGGCCACTGGAAGCGATAGTTGCGGATGCGGAATGGCGCGAGCGCGGATGTGCTCAAGATGCAATGACGGGTTTCACGGCGATTCCCTGCCCTTATTCTTGTTCTTTCTAATCCGGCAACGTAGCGCTGACACTGCTCGTGTCAATCAGCGCTGCCGCATACCAACCCGCTCGAACGCCACAAGGTTTGCCGCGCGGCTTCTGGGGGCGCTGTTTCTCGTGAGCGTCGTCGTGTCGCCTTCCCAGGCGGGTCCGCAGGACATGCTCGCCTTGATGCAGCGCACTACGTCGCTCGCGAAGGAGACCCGCTATGGCGAGGCGGTGTGGCTTGCGCGAAAGCTCGTCGGAGAGGCCGAGATAAGTGCGGGCGACGATCGCCGGGGGTGTCTATCCTCAGCACCGAAAGACGGTCCGGTTGCGGGGAGGGGTGAGGCCGCGCGCGCGGCCGTTAACCGACCACCGCTTGCTCTTCCCGTGCGACGAGCCCATGCTTGCCCGGTTCCTGGGTCCGGCAGGTCCAGGAGATTGCACCATCGCGGCTTCCGCGAGGTCTTGACCCATGAACTGCTCTTGCTGTGGTTTGGAGGTCCAGAGCGGCTTTGCCTTCTGCCCGAAGTGCGGCACGAAGCAGCCGAACGCGTGCCCTGGCTGCGGCTTTCCATGCGCGCCGGATTTCGCCTATTGCCCGAAATGCGGCGCCTTCGTCTCTGAGACCCCCACAGGCGGGCAGGCATCGGCGCGGACGAGCCCGACGACGCTCCCGATCCGGTCCTCCTCTCCGCCGCTCGCGCCGGCGGAGGAGGCCCAAGCCGCATTTCGACCTCAGCTGGACAAGATCGACAGCGAGGCGAACCGCCGCACCATCACCGTGCTGTTTGCCGACCTCAGCGGCTTCACTGCGATGAGCGAGCGGCTCGACCCCGAGGTCATGCAGACGCTTCAAAACGGGTTGTTCGAGGAGTTGACGGCCGCGGTGCAAAGCTTCGGCGGCTTCGTGGACAAATTCATCGGCGATGCGCTGCTTGCTCTGTTTGGTGCGCCGGCGGCGCACGAGGACGACCCAGAGCGGGCGGTGCGCGCTGCTCTCGACATGATCGACCGGACGGCGCGCCTCAGCGAACGCGCGAAGGCGTATGCAGGTTCACCGCTGCTGCTCCATGTCGGCATCAACACCGGGCACGTCGTCGCGGGCGGGCTCGGTGCGGGCGTTGCCAAATCCTATTCGGTGACCGGCGACACGGTGAATACCGCCCAGCGACTACAATCGATGGCGGCTCCGGGCGAGGTGCTGGTCGGGCCGTTGACCCACCGTCTGACGCGGCATGCGTTCTCCTATGACTCGCTTGGCGAGGTCTCGCTCAAGGGCAAGATGGGCAGCGTACTGGTCCACCGTCTGAAGGAGCCGCTCGACACGCCCCGTGCCGCGCGAGGTCTCGACACGCTGGGCCTCAATGCGCCGTTGATCGGGCGCGACGCCGAGCTTGCGCGCATGATCGGCAGCCTTGATCTCGCGTGCGGCGGCGCGGCTCAACTGGTGCGGCTGGTCGGTGAGGCCGGCATCGGGAAGACGCGCCTGGTCAGGGAGTTCGTCGCCCGCATCCGCGATCAGGATCGATTCGCAGGCGTGGCGATCCGGCAGGCGGCGTGCTCGCCGCTCGGCGAACAGTCCTACGGCACACTCGCCGCCGTGCTGCGCAGCGCCTATGGCATCGCGCAGAAGGCGGGCGCCACCGAGGCGGAGGCGAAGGTCGCCGAAGCGCTATCGGAGCTGGGCCTCGCGACCGACGAGGCCGACCGCCTGATGCCCCTCTATCTGCACGTACTCGGCCTCGGCGACCCCAACGCCGTGCTCAGGCATGTCGAGCCCGAACAGCTCCGCCGGCAGATATTCTTCGCGATCCGCACCGTCTTCGAACGCCGCCTGGCACTGTCGCCACTGCTGATCATCGTCGAGGATCTGCATTGGGCCGATGCGGTGTCGCTTGAAGCGTTGCGCTTCCTGATGGACCGACTGGAGCGGACGCGGCTGATGCTGTTGTTTACGCATCGGCCGATGCTGGAACTGGACCTGTTCGGTTCGAGCAGGATCAGTCACGCAACCCTCCGGCTGCCCCCGCTTGGGGACGCCGACGGACAAAGGCTGCTCGCGGCCTATTTCAGTCACGGTTGGCGTGAACCACCGGGACGTCTGTTCAGTCGAATCCTCGATCGCGCCGGCGGCAATCCGCTTTTCCTCGAGGAGATCATACGCGGCCTGATCGAAGCCGGCACCCTGGAGCGCGACGGCGTGCAGTGGCGGATGACGTCGGATGAAGCCGCCGCCGATATTCCGGCAAGCATTCAGGCGTTGTTGCTGGCGCGTCTCGACCGGTTGCCGCATCAGGTGCGCCGCCTGGCACAGGAGGCCGCAGTGATCGGCCCGCGTTTTGATGCGGCTGCTCTCGGTGCGGCGGCAACCGAGCCGGCAAGGGTCGAAGCAGGGCTCGAACTTCTGTGCGACGCGGAAATCGTCGAGGAGATCGCGGGCTCGAATTCGATTTCGCTGCGGACCTACCGCTTCACGCAAACCATGCTTCAGGACGTGATCTATCAAAACCTGCTTCTGCAGCGCCGGATCGAGCTTCATGGACGGATTGGTGGGGCGCTCGAGAGGCTGTATGGCCAAGAGCCCGAGCGCCTCGAAGATCTCATACTGCTCGGACATCACTTCAGTCTGAGCGCGAGCAAGCCGAAAGGCGCGCGCTATCTGCGCGCGGCCGGCGATCGCGCACGCGCCAGCTATGCCAATGACGATGCCATCCGTCTCTACCAACAGGCCCTCGCCGTGCTGTTGGCCGGCGGCGAACGGGAGCCGGAACGTCTGGTTCTGTACGAGCGGATCGCGGACCTCTGTGGCGCGGCTGGCCGCCGGAACACGGCCGAGGAGCACTATCAGAGCGCGTTGGAGGGGCACCGCGCCCTACAGGACCGGATCAGCGAAGCGCGAATTCTTCGCAAGCTTGGCCGATTGCTGTGGGACGCCGGCAAGCGGATCAAGGCAGAGACGCATTACGCCGAGGCGGCCAACCTGCTTGGAGGGATCGACGCGTCCATCGAGTGGGCGCATCTCTTGCAGGAGCGCGGCCGTCTCGCGTTTCGGACGGGCGATCACGTGGCCGCCGCAAGATGGGCAGACGAGGCGCTCGGCTATGCACGGTCCGTACCGGCGGACGCGGACAAGCAGGGAGGGCTCGAGGCGGCACGTGCCATTGCGGAGGCCCTCAACACCAAGGGGGTTGCGCTGGCGCGGCTTGGACGACACGAGGAGGCGGTGCGCGAGGTGGAGCAGAGTGTTGCAGCCGCCGAAACAGCCGGCCTCCTCAACGTAGCCTGCCGCGGCTACACCAATCTCGGTGTGCTCTACACGATTGTCGACCCGGCGAAAGCCGTGGAGGTCTGCCGGCGTGGACTCGATGTCGCGCGTCGGATCGGGGATCTCGGCTTCCAGGCGCGTCTTCTTGCCAATTTTGCCGTTGCCTGTTGCACCTTCACGGACAGATGTACCGAAGAAGGGGTGCCGGCTGCCGAAAAGGCGATCGAAATCGACCGCGCGCTCGATCAGCGCGAGCATCTCGCCGTGCCCTTGATCGTGCTCGGGCAAATCCATCAATGCCATTTCCGCCCCGATCTGGCCGCCCTCTGCTACAACGAGGCAATCGAGGTGGCGAACGAAACCGGCGAACCGCAGCAGCTTTTTCCATGCTATGATGGTCTCGCCACGCTGAGCCTTGATCGAGGCGACATGCCCGAGGCCGACCGATATTTCGCGCTGGCCCATGATGTCTGCGCCCGCCACGGGCTTGATCCCGCCGGGCTGATCGTACTGCCGTTTCTTGACTAGGTCATATGAAGGAGTTCAACCATGTCAGAACTTCATGTCGACGGACCGCTTCAACCGGGCGATCGCGCACCGAACGTCGTGCTGGACGCCATCACACGCGATGGAACGATCGCGCTCCAGGATTTTCGTGGGCATAGCCCGATATTGATCGGCTTGTTTCGAGGGCTGCACTGCCCGTTCTGTCGGCGCCATATCGCGGCACAGGCGCAACTTGGCGCAGCGCTGCGCGATAAGGGCGTCGAAAGTCTCACGGTCGTGAACACGCCCATCGAACGCGCGCGGCTCTACTTCCGCTATCATCCCTTGCCCAATCTGCTCGCCGCGTCCGACCCCGAGCGGGTCTCGCACCGCGCGTTCGGCCTGCCCAATCTCGAGTTTACGGACCACGAGACCGAGTGGCCGCGCAAGGTGGGTATGGACGTCGTCATGAGCATGCAGGTCGATATGCCCGGCGAAACGCCGGGGCCGATGAATCGGCTGGCGGCTGCCGAATACCTCAACAACAAGGACGGCTACGAGATGATGGAGGCCGATCAGCGCATGGCGGCAACCGGCCAGGGCCAGCTGTTCGGCCAGTTCCTGCTGGATCGCGAGGGGATCGTGCGCTGGACCTTTACCGAGGTTCCTGAAGGCGGCCAGCGCATGTTCGGGGCTCCGAGCCCCCAGGAGTTGATGTCGGCCGCCTCGCAGGTGGCAAGCTAGGCATCGTCGCCTGGTGATTAACCCGCCACCTTCGGCCGTTTCTCGGCGAGCGCTGCGGCCATCGCCGAAATCAGCGGCCGCATGAAATACGCATCTTCCGCCGGTGCGATGTCTGTGCGCAGGCCATGCGCGGCGAGCTCCCCCGACACCGCAGGGCCCACCGACGCAATCAGCGTCCGCTCCAACCCTGCGCGCAACTTCGCTTCGCTGCCATGTGCCTTTGCGGCTTCGATCAGGCGGCGGACCTGGCCGAGATTGGTCAGCGCGATGGAATCGATCCGTCCCTCCGCCATGTCGTCGATGGCGGCGACGATGTTGGCATCCGCCGCCTTTGAATCGTAGACATAGGGCAGCACGGTATCGACCTCGGCGCCTTGCGCCGAGAGTGCGCCGGTCAGGGTGCTATGGTCCTTGTCCGGATAAAGCTGGAGGCCGAGGCGCCGCCCCTTCAGGTCGAGCTTGCCCAGCATCTCGATCACGCCCTCGGTGGTCGGCTTCTCCGTGGTCTGCTGCGCCTCGAGCGAGATCTCGCGCAGCGCCTTGCCGGGCTTCGGCCCGCGGGTGAATTTTCGCGATTTGGCGAGGGCCGCGACCAGAGCCTGGTCGAGACCACGGGTCCGCGCGAGCTTTATGATCCGCCGCAGGCCTTCGCCGGTCATCAGCACGAGATCGTCAAACGGCCTGTCGATGGCGCGGCGGATCCAGGCCTCGACCGGGGCCGGGTCCGGCGCATCGTGGATGGTGAACATCGGGCACTGCACGACATCGGCGCCTTGCTCGGCGAGCAGCTTTGAGAACTGCGCCTCCTCGCGCGTTTCCAGGATCAGGATGCGGTAGCCGTTCAAGCGGTCGGCCATGGGCGTGCTCCGGTACAAATCGCAATGGTCCGTTCATCCTGACTCTGCACTTTATGTAGAAGCAAGTCTTGGGATTGGCGCAAGGGCGGGGTCGGTGATAGAGCAGGGCGCAAATCGCGAGTTGTTCCGCATCATTTGCCCAAACCTTCATCAAGAGCCATGCCCGATCATCAATATGTCCTGACCCTGTCCTGTCCGGATCGCCCCGGCATCGTCTCGGCGGTGTCGACCTTCCTGGCCCACAACGGACAGAACATTCTCGACGCCCAGCAGTTCGACGACGTCGAGACCAAGAAGTTCTTCATGCGGGTGGTGTTCACCGCGGCCGATCTCGCCGTGGAGCTCACCGCGCTCCAGACCGGCTTTGCCGCGATCGCGGAGCGCTTCGGCATGGAGTGGCAGATGCGCGACCGCGCCGCGCATCGCAAGGTGATGCTGCTGGTGTCGAAGTCCGACCATTGCCTGGTCGACATCCTCTATCGCTGGCGCACCGGCGAATTGGCGATGGTCCCGACCGCGATCGTCTCCAACCATCCGCGCGAGGTCTATGCCGGGCTCGATTTCGGCGGCATCCCGTTCCACCATCTGCCTGTGACCAAGGAGAGCATGCGCGAGCAGGAGGCGCAGATCCTCGATCTCGTCGCCAAGACCGGAACTGATCTCGTCGTGCTCGCGCGCTACATGCAGATCCTGTCGGACGATCTGTCGGCCAAACTGTCGGGGCGCTGCATCAACATCCACCACTCGTTCCTGCCCGGCTTCAAGGGCGCAAAACCCTATCACCAGGCCCATGAGCGCGGCGTGAAGCTGATCGGCGCCACCGCGCATTACGTCACGCGCGATCTCGACGAGGGCCCGATCATCGACCAGGACGTCGAGCGCATCAGCCACCGCGACACGCCCGAAGATCTCGTCCGCAAGGGCCGCGACATCGAGCGCCGCGTGCTGGCGCGCGCGATCCGCTACCATCTCGACGACCGCGTCATCCCCAACGGCCGCAAGACCGTGGTGTTTATGGATTGATGTTGTTTCACCTCTCCCCGCTTGCGGGGAGAGGTCGGATTGCATCGACGATGCAATCCGGGGGGACTCTCCGCGACTCCAACTGTCACCGTCCCCGTGGAGACTCCCCCTCACCCCAACCCTCTCCCCGCAAGCGGGGCGAGGGAACGCACCGACCTAGCGCACCGCGCCGCTCGACGGAGTGCCCGTCGCGCCCTTCTGCGCCTGCTCTTCCTTCTCGCGATCGGCCGCCGGCAGCAGCCGCTTGCGCTCGCGCTCCTTCATGTAGGCGTCGTATTGCGGCGTGCCTGCCCGCGGCGGGGCGTCGGCCGGCAGGCCGCCGGCCCATTGCGGGACGTAATCGCCGACGCCGACCGACAGCTTCTCATTGACCGTGCCGCAGCCGGACAGCCCCACGGCAAGCGCGAGGAGGGGCAGGAGGGAGCGGAAAGGCTTGGGCATTGTGGGGGCGCGCTGGTTCGGTCTGGTTGGACGCCGGGTCAGGCTGGCGCCGCGAGAGTAGCCTTCAACAAGGTAAAATAGACTTATTCGAGGTAGGTAATATGTTACCGGGCTGGAGCCGGCGCGAGGCCCCGGATGTACCAATTCTGCAAAAGAAAGACGAAATCTTCCATCCACGCGGCCCGTCGCGTTTCTAGACTGCGGCGCCGGCCTCGCGACAACGTGGCTTGGCCCGGCGAGGGGGCTTTTTCGTTGACAGGTCCATTTTATTTGTACAATCGTACAAATAAAAGCGGCCAAGGTCGGGGCGTTCGGGTCACCTCGACGTAACCGCGACATCACTCCCCGCCGTCGGAAATCGGGACGCTCGGCTTGCGCCGAATGGTCGCCAAACGTCCGATTGACAAGGGGGGCGCCAAGGACGCCATGTGGCGCGCGATAAGGCTCGCGCGTGAGCTAGAGTGAGGCAAGGACCGGGCACTCGGTTCGCCGCACAAGAGGTCAGGAATCAAGGGGAGGGACACTTTGATGTTCGAACGCAAACAACTTTCTTGGGCAGCCGCGGTGGCCGCCGTTGCAGGCTTTGTGGCCGTCGCGCCGGCCAGGGCCGAGGACACCGTCAAGGTCGGCCTGATCCTGCCGATGACCGGCGGCCAGGCCTCGACCGGCAAGCAGATCGAGAACGCGATCAAGCTCTACATGCAGCAGAAGGGCGACACCGTCGCCGGCAAGAAGATCGAGATCATCCTCAAGGACGACGCCGCGATTCCCGACAAGACCAAGACCGCTGCGCAAGAGCTGATCGTCAACGACAAGGTCAATTTCATCGCCGGCTTCGGCGTGACGCCGGCAGCCCTCGCCGCCGCGCCGCTGGCAACGCAGGCCAAGATTCCGGAAGTCGTGATGGCGGCCGGCACCTCCATCATCACCGAGCGCTCGCCCTACATCGTGCGCACCAGCTTCACCCTGGCGCAGTCCTCGACCATCATCGCCGACTGGGCGGTGAAGAACGGCATCAAGAAGGTGGCGACGCTGACCTCGGACTACGCGCCGGGCAACGACGCGCTGAACTTCTTCAAGCAGAATTTCACCGCCGGCGGCGGTGAGGTGGTCGAAGAGGTCAAGACGCCGCTCGCGAATCCCGATTTCGCGCCGTTCCTTCAGCGCATGAAGGACGCCAAGCCCGACGCAATCTTCGTGTTCGTGCCGGCCGGTCAGGGCGGCAACTTCATGAAGCAGTATGCCGAGCGTGGCCTCGACAAGGCCGGCATCAAGGTGATCGGCCCCGGCGACGTCACCGACGACGACCTCCTCAACAACATGGGCGATGCCGTGCTCGGCACGGTCACCGCGCACCTTTATTCGGCGGCGCATCCGTCCGCGATGAACAAGGATTTTGTCGCGGCCTACAAGAAGGCCTTCGGCACTCGTCCGGGCTTCATGGCGGTGAGCGGCTATGACGGCATCCACCTCATCTACGAGGCGCTGAAGAAGACCGGTGGCGACACCGACGGCACCAAGCTGGTCGAGGCAATGAAGGGCCAGAAGTGGGAGAGCCCGCGCGGCCCGATCTCGATCGACCCCGAGACGCGCGACATCGTGCAGAACATCTACATCCGCAAGGTCGAGAAGGTCGACGGCGAGCTCTACAACGTCGAGTTCGCGACCTTCGAAGCCGTCAAGGACCTCGGCAAGACCAAGAAGTGACGCGCGAAAGCGCGTCATCCCGGGGCGCGCATTGGCGCGAGCCCGGGATCTCGCGCCCCGCTCTCGTCATGCCCGGGCTTGACCGGTGCATCCACGCGAGAGCCGAAACAGGAACGTGGATGGCCGGGACATTTGTTTGAAGACGCACTTCGTGCTTTTGCCCGGCCATGACCGATAACCCAAGCTGAGACGATGACCTCTATCCTCACCAACCTGTTCGATGGCGTTGCCTACGGCATGCTGCTGTTCGTGCTCGCTTGCGGGCTCGCGGTCACGCTCGGCCTGATGAACTTCGTCAACCTCGCCCACGGCGCCTTCGCCATGACCGGCGGCTATGTCTGCATGGTGCTGGTCAACCGGATGGGCTGGCCGTTCTTCGCCGCGCTGCCGCTCGCTTTCGTCTCGTCGGCGGCGATCGGCATCGTGCTCGAGCGTACGCTCTACCGCCATCTCTATACGCGCAGCCATCTCGACCAGGTGCTGTTCACCATCGGCCTGACCTTCATGTCGGTCGCGGCCGTGGACTACATCCAGGGCTCGTCGCGGGTCTTCATCAACCTGCCGGCCGCGCTCCAGGGCCAGTTCGACCTGTTCGGCGTCGGCATCGGCCGTTACAGGCTGATGATCATCGTGATCTGCGGTCTGCTCACCATCGCGCTCCAGATGGTGCTGGCCAAGACCCGTTTCGGCAGCCGGCTGCGCGCCGCCGTTGACGATCCGCGCGCCGCCAGCGGCCTCGGCATCAACGTGCCGCAGGTGTTCGCTTTCACGTTTGCATTCGGTTGCGGGCTCGCCGGCCTCGGTGGCGCGCTCAGCGCCGAGATCCTCGGCCTCGACCCGTATTTCCCGCTGAAGTTCATGATCTACTTCCTGATCGTGGTCACCGTCGGCGGCTCGTCCTCGATCACCGGCCCGTTCCTGGCCTCGCTCCTGCTCGGCATCGGCGACGTCGCCGGCAAGTACTACGTGCCGAAGATGGGCCCCTTCGTGATCTACACCATGATGATCGTGATCCTGATCTGGCGCCCGAACGGCCTGTTCGGCCGCACGGCCGCGCGTTGAGTTCGCCGATGAGCGCTTCCTCCGACGTCGGTTATCACGCCCAGCGCCATGCGCGCTGGCACTATGGCGAAGTCGCGTTCTGGCTGATCGTGCTGGCCTGCGGCTTTGCATTTCCCACGCGCTATCTGATCATGACCGACATCCTGCGGCTGGCGCTGTTTGCGATGTCGCTCGATCTCATCCTCGGCTATGCCGGCATCGTCTCGCTCGGCCACGCCGCCTTCTTCGGCGTCGGCGCTTATGCGGCGGGGCTGCTTGCTCTTCACGGGATCATCAACGAGCCCGTGCTCGCGCTGATCGTGGCCGGCCTTGCCGCCATGGTGCTGGGCTTCGCCACCAGCTTCCTCGTGATCCGCGGCGTCGATCTCACCCGGCTGATGGTGACGCTCGGCATCGCGCTGCTGCTGGAGGCGCTCGCCGAGCGCTTCTCCAACATCACCGGCGGGACCGACGGCCTGCAGGGCATCGAGATGCAGCCGATCTTTGGCGAGATTCCGTTCGACATGTTCGGCAAGGCCGGCTTCTTCTATTCGCTGGCCGTGCTGTTCGTGTTGTTCCTGTTCGCCCGCCGCGTCGTGCATTCGCCGTTCGGCCTGTCGCTGCGTGCGATCAAGAACAATCCGCTGCGGGCCGCGGCGATCGGCATCCCCGTCAACCGCCGCCTGATCGCGATCTATACGCTGGCGGCGTTCTATGCCGGCATCGCAGGCGCGCTGTTCACCCAGACCACCGCGATCGCCTCGCTCGACGTGTTCGCCTTCGAACGCTCCGCCGACCTGATGCTGGTGCTCGTCATCGGCGGCACCGGCTATCTCTATGGCGGGCTGGTCGGCGCGGTGGTGTTCCGTATGCTCCAGGAATTGTTCTCCACCATCACCCCGCAATACTGGCAGTTCTGGATCGGCCTCGTGCTGGTCGTGATCGTGCTGGTCGGCCGCCAGCGCCTGCATCGCTGGGTGCTGTATGTGCCGAACCTGATCATCAAGCAGGTTGCCGGTCGCAAGGCGGTCGTCGCCGTGCCGGAGAGCGACGCATGACCATCGCGCTCGAAACCCAGAACCTCGAAAAGCAGTTCGGCGGCCTGCGCGTCACCCGTGATCTCTCGCTCAGAATCGAGCAGGGCGCCCGCCACGCGCTGATCGGTCCGAACGGCGCCGGCAAGACCACTGTCATCAACCAGCTCACCGGCGTGCTGAAGCCGAACTCCGGGCGCATCCTGCTGGAAGGCCAGGACATCACGGACGTGCCGGTGCACAAGCGCGTGCTGCGCGGCCTGTCGCGCACGTTCCAGATCAACCAGCTCTATCCCGACCTGACCCCGCTCGAGACCATCGGCCTTGCCGTCTCCGAGCGCCTCGGCCATGGCGGCGACTGGTGGCGGCGGATGGGCACGCGCAGCGACGTCAACGGCGAGATCGCCGATCTGCTCGCGCGTTTCCATCTGCTCGACGTCATGAACGAACAGACCGTGACGTTGCCCTACGGCAAGCAGCGCCTGCTCGAGATCGCGGTCGCGATCGCGGCCAAGCCGCGCGTGCTGCTGCTCGACGAGCCCGCCGCAGGCGTGCCCGAGAGTGAACGCCACGATATTCTCGCCGTCGTAGGCAGCCTGCCGCGCGACGTCACGGTGCTGCTGATCGAGCACGATATGGATCTGGTGTTCTCCTTCGCCGACCGGATTTCGGTTCTGGTCTCCGGCGCGCTGCTCACAGAAGGCCCGCCCGAGCAGGTCGCGCGCGACCCGCAGGTCAAGGCGGTCTATCTCGGCGAGGAGGCGGTCAATGTCTGACCTGCTCGAGATCGAAGCCTTGCGCGCGGGCTACGGCGAGGCGGTGGTGCTGCCGAAGATGTCCCTGCGCCTCGCCGAAGGGCAGGTGCTGGCGCTGCTCGGACGCAACGGCACCGGCAAGACCACGCTGATCAACTCCATCGTCGGCGTCACCCGCCGCTTCGCCGGCACCGTCGCGCTCGCCGGCACGGATGTCACCACGCTCCGACCCGACCAGCGGGCGCGCGCTGGCATCGGCTGGGTGCCGCAGGAGCGCAACATCTTCCGCTCGCTCACGGTCGAGGAGAACATGACCGCGGTGGCCCAGCCCGGTCCCTGGACGGTCGAGAAGGTCTACGAGATGTTTCCGCGGCTGAAGGAGCGGCGGGGCAATTTTGGCAACCAGCTCTCCGGCGGCGAGCAGCAGATGCTGGCGATCGGCCGTGCGCTGACCCTCAACCCGAAGGTCCTGCTGCTGGACGAGCCGACCGAGGGCCTTGCCCCCATCATCGTCGAGGAGCTTCTGAAGGCGATCGGCACGATCACCCGGGCGGGCGGCATCTGCTCGATCATCGTCGAGCAGAACGCGCAAAAGATTCTGGGGCTCGCCGACCGTGTTGTGATATTGGAGCGCGGAACGATCGTCCACGACGCCCCGAGCGCCGCGCTGAAGGCTGACCCGTCGGTCCTCGAGCGCCACCTCGGCGTCGCAGGGGCGGCGGCCCACTAAGAATAACCCGGGAGAAGAAAATGCAGCGAACCAAAGCCCCCTTCCGCGCCGACGAGGTCGGCAGCCTCCTGCGTCCGGCCAAGATCAAGGAAGCCCGTAGCCGTCTCGAGAAGGGAGAGATCTCGGCCGACGATCTGCGCAAGATCGAGGACATGGAGATCGAGAAGGTCGTGCACAAGCAGGCCTCGGTCGGGCTGAAGCTTGCGACTGACGGCGAATTCCGCCGCTCCTGGTGGCATTTCGACTTCCTGGCCAAGCTCACCGGCTGCGAGCTGTTTCACCCCGACACCGGCATCCAGTTCGCCGGCGTGCAGACCCGTCACGATGCGGTCCGCGTGATCAGCAAGCTCGACTTCCCCGACGATCACCCGATGCTGGATCATTTCCGCTTCCTGAAGAAGTGCGCCGATCAGGCCCACGTCACCGCCAAGATGACGATCCCCTCGCCGGCGGTGCTGCACTTCCGCGGTGGCCGCAAGGCGATCTCCAAGGACGTCTATCCCGATCTCGATGCCTTCTACGAGGACCTCGGCAAGACCTATCGGAAGGCCGTGAAGGCGTTCTATGACGCCGGCTGCCGTTATCTCCAGTTCGACGACACCGTGTGGGCCTATCTCTGCTCGCCGGACGAATTGCAGAAGGCGCGCGAGCGCGGCGACAATCCGGACGGCCTGCAGCAGATCTATGCGCGCATCATCAACTACGCGCTGGCCGAGAAGCCCGCCGACATGGTGGTGACGACACATGTCTGCCGCGGCAATTTCCGCTCGACCTGGATCTCCTCGGGCGGCTACGAGCCGGTGGCCGAGACCATGCTCGCCGGCACCAATTACGACGGCTACTTCCTGGAGTACGACAGCGACCGCGCCGGCGGTTTCGAGCCGCTGCGCTTCCTGCCCAAGGGCAACAAGGTCGTCGTGGTCGGCGTCATCACCTCGAAGTTCGGTGAGCTCGAGAAGAAGGACGACATCAAGCGCCGTCTGGAAGAAGCCGCCAAGTTCGCGCCGCTGGAGCAGCTCGCACTGTCCCCGCAATGCGGCTTCGCTTCGACCGAGGAGGGCAACATCCTCTCCGAGGAAGAGCAGTGGGCCAAGCTGAGCCTTGCGGTGGAGATCGCGAAGGAAGTGTGGGGCAACTGAGGCACAGCGTCATCCCGGGGCGCGCGTAGCGCGAACTATGGTGCGCGCTTGCGCACCTGGGGATCTCGAGATCCCGGGTCTGGTGCTTGCGCACCACCCCGGGATGACGGCGCGCAAGCGCGTCGTCACTTCTCCGCCAGGTAGACCTCACCCAGCAGCGACGAATTCGACCACGGCACCTGCTTGTTCTTCGTAGTCGACACCACTTCCGCCCGCACCCGCGTGAGCATCTGCTGCACCTCCAGCCCGGGCGTGCCGATGTGACGGGATAGCGCGGCTGAGAACGGCGAGTTGGCGCCGTCGCCGTCGAGCGCGACCTGGCCCGGTGCGGTGGCGAACGCGATCAGCGTGCCGGCGCCGAGTGTCGCCCCGGCGCCGAGGCTCGTTGGAGCCGCGAGGCCCGAGGCGCCCTCGATGCCGCGATTGGCAGAGGCTGAAGCCACCTGTTGTGCCATCGGGTTGTTGCGGCAGGCATCGAAAATCAAAATGTTGGTGCGAACCTGATCGTCGAGGCCGGCCATGATCGTGTCCATGTCGATCATCGCCTCCGTCATGGCCGTGCCCGGCTTGAGTTCGACGTCGACGGGAATGAGATAGTTGCGGCCGTCCACCTGCACGCCATGGCCGGCATAGTAGACCACGGCGACTTGCGCCCGGGCCGCATCGCGCAGGAAGTCGCGCGTCATCTTCTGCATCGCGGCGCGGTCGAGGTCGACGCCCTCCGACACGGTGAAGCCGATGTCGCGCAGGCTCTTGGCGACCGCGCGGGCGTCGTTGGGTGGATTGGGCAGCGCCTTCACATGCGCATAGGCGCCGTTGCCGATAATCAGCGCCATGCGCGTGCCGCGCACGGCCGGAGCAGGCGAGGGCGCGGATGCCGCGCCGGTCTGCTGCGGGGCAGGGGCCGCTGTCGGCTGCGTCGTGGGCGAGGGCGCATCGCGCGGGATCGGCACAGCTGCATCGCTCACCAGCGACAGCCGCACTTTTGCGGTCGCCTGGTTGGCCTTGCTGCCGTCGTCCGACGCCACGATCGCCAGCGTCGCCTTGTAGTCGTCGCGTGCGCGGGCGTAGTCGCCTTTCGCTTCATAGGCCAGCGCGCGATGGGTATAGCCCGAGATCAGCACGCTGTTCGGCGGCGTCATGATGTTGGCCGGCGGCTTTTCCTTGGCGAGCCGGATCGCCTCGCTGCCATCGGCGATGGCGCGATCGAGATCGCCCTTGGCGCGCCAGATCGAGGTACGGTTGATCAGCGGCTGCGGCAGCGTCGGGTCGAGCCGGATCGCTTGGTTGATGTCGGCGAGCGCGCTGTCGAGATCGCCGAGTGCTTCTTTCGAGATGCCGCGGTTCTGGAACGAGAACGCCGATTTCGGATCGGCTTTGATCGACATGTCGTAGTCGGCGATCGCCTTGGTGTAGTCGTGCTTGCCCCGCCAGGCGTTGCCGCGATTGTGGAAGATGATGCCGCTGGGAGGTCCGAGCTTCAGCGCATCGTCGAAATCGGCGATCGCGATGTCGTAGTCGCCCTTGTCGTAATAGGCCGAGCCCCTGAGGTTATAGACCGCCTGGCTCGGCTGCAGCCGGATTGCCTCCGTGGCATCAGTGATGACCTTGGCGTAGTCGCCCTTCTTGTTCCAGCCCACCGCGCGCCAGAAATAGACGGTCGCGAGCTGTTCGCCCTTGAACACCTTCAGCGCGATGATCTTGGTGCAGGCGTCGACCATCTTGTCCGCCGGGGTGGTCTCGGTGGTGCAGAGCGGCCCGAGCTGGTTGCGCGCCTGCGCCAGGGCGGGCGTCGACCCCAGCACGACGGTGAGCAGGCAGAGCGCGACGAGCAGGCGGCGCATGGCGGTCGTCCCGTAAGAGGAGAAGTGCTTGTTTGTTGCCCGGCGGTGCGCCGGGGTTCACGCTCCCGTCGTTGGACCTGGGGTGAAGCAAGCGAGGGTATTCCCCCGGTGGGCAGACTTTGCTAAGAGGTGGGACCCAACATCGCTGCCCACCACCTTCCCACTCATGAAAAACGACGAAATCCTGAGCCAGATCACCGAGTTCTGCCGCAAGGCGGATATGGCGGAATCGACGTTTGGCCGGCGCGCGGTGAACGATGGGAAGCTGGTGCATCGCCTGCGCGAGGGAAAGCGCATCACCATCGACACGCTGGAGCGGATCCAGGCCTATATGGCGGCGTCGATGGCCGGCGGCGTGCCGCCGCCACGAGGCCTTCAGGTGCCTCCGGAAAAGCGCGATCCGCGTGGTAATTTCCGTTTCTTCGAGAACCGGCAGAAATATCTGCTGTTCGTCCACACCTGTAGCGAAAAGCGGGTGATCGCGGACCGGGTTGCGCTGGAACTGGCCGCCATCCATCCGCGCCCGCCGGCGCTGCGCCTGTTCGACGCCGGCGTCGGCGACGGCACGGTGCTGGCGCGGGTGCTGCGCGCGACGCACCAGCGCTTTCCGCACATGCCGTTCTATGTCGCCGGCAAGGAGCTCAGTCTCGAGGACCTGCGCCTGACGCTGGAGAAGGTGCCGGATCGCATTTTCGAGCATCCTGCGTCGGTGTTCGTCTTCACCAACATGTTCTATTCGGAGGCGCCCTGGCTCACGCCGGCATCGCCCGCAGCGGCGGCCGCCACCGTCTGGCACGAGGTTCCGCTACGTGGCGCCTCGTCGGGCGAGTTCGAGCAGCAGATCGCAGAGCTGCGGCCGTTCCTGGAGCAGAACTGGCGCGCCGCGATCAGCCCGCGCACGGCCATGCCGCTCTACGAGCGGCCGGTCGTCCTGGTGCTCTATCGCGAGGATCACCGGTTCCTGCTGGATTCGACCATTCCGCGGCCGGGCCAGACCGAGGCCAATTTCGACCTCGTTATTGCATCCCAGCCATACCGTGCGCTGTCCTCGGTCAATTTCCGGGCAAAGCGGATCATTGCGCCTCTGGCGCGGGCATTGCGGCCGGGGGGGCGCCTGATCGGTATTCACTCCCATGGTCACGATCCGGGCATGGAAATGATCCAGGCAATCTGGCCCGGAGAAAATCCTTTCGCGGTCAGTCGTCATGAGCTATTGCGCGCAGTTAAGTACGAGCTCGGATCGTTGGGCCGCGACCTAAATTTTAATGCCTACGCGGACAACCGCTCGATCTTCAGGTATGATATGGAAGCGCTGCCCAACGAGGTGACGGGTACTATCGGAACCTCGACGGCCTTTGCAGCGTGGAATGCGGCGGTGTATGTCGCTCAGATCGAGGACGACCGGTTGGCAGAAATGACTCAAAACGGCCGCACTCTGGATGCCGCCAGGGACGTGCTGAGAAAGTACAACGGGCTCTGGTTTCTTGACGAATCCTACGTCATCTCGCGCCGGCGTGATTGACATAATCCAAAGGTAAACATCGCAAACGAACCGCCGTGCAGTGGCGGAACAAGGGGTTTCTTGATGCGCGCGTCCTATCTCTTCACCAGCGAGTCCGTGTCCGAGGGCCATCCGGACAAGGTCTGCGACCGGATCTCCGATGAAATCGTCGATCTGTTCTACCGCGAGGGGCCGAAAGCCGGCATCGACCCGTGGCAAATCCGCGCCGCCTGCGAAACGCTCGCGACTACCAACAAGGTCGTGATCGCCGGCGAGACCCGCGGCCCGAAGTCCGTCACCAACGAGCAGATCGAGGGCGTCGTGCGCGCCGCGATCAAGGACATCGGCTACGAGCAGGAAGGTTTCCACTGGAAGACCTGCGACATCGAGATTCTGCTGCATCCGCAGTCGGCCGACATCGCCCAGGGCGTCGATGCGCTTCAGCCGGGTGAGGTCAAGGAAGAAGGCGCGGGCGACCAGGGCATCATGTTCGGTTACGCCACCAACGAGACGCCTGACTTGATGCCGGCGCCGATCTTCTACGCCCACAAGATCCTGCGCCTCATCTCCGAAGCGCGCCACTCCGGCCGCGAGAAGGTGCTGGGCCCGGATTCCAAGAGCCAGGTCACCGTGCAGTACGAGAACGGCAAGCCGGTCGGCGTGCGCGAGATCGTGGTCTCCCACCAGCATCTGGTGCCGGACCTCACCTCCAGCCAGGTGCGCGACATCGTCGAGCCTTATGTGCGCGAGGCGCTGCCGAAGGACTGGATCACGCCGAAGACCATCTGGCACATCAACCCTACCGGCAAGTTCTACATCGGCGGTCCCGACGGCGACGCCGGCCTGACCGGCCGCAAGATCATCGTCGACACCTATGGTGGCGCGGCCCCGCATGGCGGCGGTGCGTTCTCCGGCAAGGATCCGACCAAGGTCGACCGTTCTGCGGCCTACGCCGCGCGCTACGTCGCCAAGAACATCGTTGCTGCCGGTCTCGCCGACCGCTGCACGCTGCAGCTTGCCTATGCCATCGGCGTGGCGCGGCCGCTGTCGATCTACATCGACACCCACGGCACCGGCAAAGTGCCGGAGGAACAGCTCGAGAAGGCGGCGGCGCAGGCGATGGATCTCACGCCCCGCGGCATCCGCAGCCATCTCGACCTCAACCGCCCGATCTACGCGCGCACCTCGGCCTACGGCCATTTCGGCCGTACACCCGACAACGAGGGCGGCTTCTCCTGGGAGAAGACCGATCTCGTCGAGCAGCTGAAGCGCGCGCTCTAGTTCACTTGCGTCATTCCGGGGCGCCGCGACAGCGGCGAACCCGGAATCTCGATCCTCCGGATTCCGGGTTCGCTCTTTTCGCGAGCGCCCCGGAATGACGAGTCAAACAAACAGGAACCCCCTATGAACGCGAAGCCCGGCTTCACCGATTACATCGTCAAGGACATTTCGCTCGCCGATTTCGGCCGCAAGGAACTCTCGCTCGCCGAGACCGAGATGCCCGGCCTGATGGCCACCCGCGAGGAGTTCGGCCCGAAGCAGCCGCTGAAGGGCGCGCGCATCGCCGGCTCGCTGCACATGACGATCCAGACCGGGGTGCTGATCGAGACGCTGGCAGCACTCGGCGCCGACATTCGCTGGGTCTCCTGCAACATCTATTCGACGCAGGACCACGCTGCCGCCGCGATCGCGGCCGCCGGCATTCCCGTCTTCGCCGTCAAGGGAGAGACGCTGACCGAATACTGGGACTACACCGCAAAACTGTTCGACTGGCACGGCGGCGGTCACCCGAACATGATCCTCGATGACGGCGGTGACGCCACCATGTACGTCCATCTCGGTCTGCGTGCCGAGAACGGCGACACCGCCTTCCTCGACAAGCCCGGCTCCGAGGAAGAGGAAGTCTTCTTCGCGCTTCTGAAGAAGCAGCTCAAGGAAAAGCCGAAGGGCTACTTCGCCGAGATCGCCAAGAGCATCAAGGGCGTTTCCGAAGAGACCACCACGGGCGTGCATCGTCTCTATGACATGCAGAAGGCCGGCACGCTGCTGTGGCCTGCCATCAACGTCAACGACAGCGTCACAAAGTCCAAGTTCGACAACCTCTATGGCTGCCGCGAATCGCTGGTCGACGGCATCCGCCGCGGCACCGACGTGATGATGTCGGGCAAGGTCGCGATGGTCGCGGGCTTCGGCGATGTCGGCAAGGGCTCGGCCGCCTCGCTGCGCCAGGCCGGCTGCCGCGTGATGGTCTCCGAAGTCGATCCGATCTGCGCGCTCCAGGCCGCGATGGAAGGCTACGAGGTCGTGACCATGGAGGACGCCGCCCCGCGCGCCGACATCTTCGTCACCGCGACCGGCAACAAGGACATCATCACCATCGAGCATATGCGCGCGATGAAGGATCGCGCCATCGTCTGCAACATCGGCCACTTCGACAACGAGATCCAGATCGCGGGTCTGCGTAACCTTAAGTGGACCAACATCAAGCCGCAGGTCGACGAGATCGAATTCCCCGACAAGCACCGCATCATCATGCTGTCGGAGGGGCGCCTCGTGAACCTCGGCAACGCGATGGGTCATCCGTCCTTCGTGATGTCGGCGTCCTTCACCAACCAGACGCTGGCGCAGATCGAGCTGTTCGCCAACAACAAGGACGGCAAGTACAAGAAGGAAGTCTACGTGCTGCCGAAAACCCTCGACGAGAAGGTCGCGCGCCTGCACCTCGCCAAGATCGGCGTCAAGCTCACCGAGCTGCGCAAGGATCAGGCCGACTATATCGGCGTGAAGCAGGAAGGCCCGTACAAGAGCGATCACTACCGCTACTGATCCGACCTCATCGAAACATCAAAGCCCCGGAGCGATCCGGGGCTTTTTTGTTGCCCACCCGTCTGATACGCTCTCAGGTAGAGCCAGAAAAAGCCTGCCACCTTTGCAGCGGGCGGCCCATTGCCCGGCACATATTGCCTGACACCGAAAACATTGTGGAGGAAGTGCGATGTCCAACGAGGCCGCTAACGTCAAGATTTTGCAGGACGCCTATCACCGGTGGAACGAGAGCAAGGGAGGTAGCGTCGACCATTGGTTCGACGTCGTCGTTGCTCCGAAGATCAACTTTGCCTCGATCCCGCGCGGCGTCGAGCCGCTGGCATTTGCCACGGAATACCACGACAGCGTGAAGCTTCGCGCTTATTTCGACACGCTGCTGTCCGAGTGGAGCATGCAGCATTACACGATGAATGAATACGTGGCGCAGGGCGACGCGGTCGTCGCGCGAGGCTCCTGCGCCTGGATCAACAAGCGGACCGGAAAACTCGCCGAAACGCCCAAGCTCGATTTCTGGCGCTTCAAGGACGGCAAGGCGATCGAATTCTACGAGTATTTTGATACGGCCTGCGTGGTCGCCGCAGCGACCTGACGGTTGCAATTCGGCGCGGCGCCGCCCATCCTGTGTGGAGGGAGAAACGCGATGGCCGAAGCCAAAGAACATGTCGACGTGCTGATCGTCGGTGCCGGCCTGTCCGGCATCGGCGCGGGCTATCATCTTCAGGCGAAGTGCCCGGGCAAGAGCTACGTCATTCTCGAGGGCCGCGACTGCATCGGCGGCACCTGGGATCTGTTCCGCTATCCCGGCATCCGTTCGGACAGCGACATGTTCACGCTCGGCTATTCGTTCAAGCCTTGGACTGATCCGAAGGCGATCGCCGACGGGCCGCAGATCCTGAACTATGTGCGCGAAACCGCGGCCGAGAACGGCATCGCGAAGCACATCCGCTTCCGCCATCGCGTCAAGCGTGCGGCGTGGTCGACGCCGGATGCGCGCTGGACCGTGGAGGCCGAGCGCATCACGGGCGAGGACGCGACCGAGGTCGTGCGCTTCACCTGCAATTTCCTGTTCATGTGCTCGGGCTATTACAAATACGAGGCGGGCTATACGCCGGAGTTCAAGGGCGCGGCGGATTTCGCCGGCCGCATCGTGCATCCGCAGAAATGGACCGAGGACATCGACTACGCCGGCAAGCGCGTCGTCGTGATCGGCTCGGGCGCGACCGCGGTGACGCTGGTGCCGGAGCTCGCCAAGAAGGCGGCGCAGGTCACCATGCTCCAGCGCTCGCCGACCTATGTGGTGTCGCGTCCGGCGCAGGACCCCGTCGCCAATAAATTGCGCCGCAACCTGCCGGCGCGGCTTGCCTATCATCTGATCCGCTGGCGCAACGTGATGTGGGGGATGTTCTTCTTCCAGCTCAGCCGGCGCAGGCCCGCGAAGGTGAAGGACCTCATTCTCAAAGGCGTGCAGATGGCGCTCGGCCCGGACTACGACGTCGCGACCCATTTCACGCCGCGCTACAATCCCTGGGACCAGCGGCTGTGCCTCGTGCCGGATGGCGACCTGTTCAAGGCGATCCGCGAGCAGCGGGCTTCCGTCGTCACGAGCGAGATCGACAATTTTACCCGCGACGGGATCCGCCTGAAGGACGGCCGGGAGCTCGCGGCCGATATCATCGTCACCGCGACGGGGCTGGTGCTCCAGGTCGTCGGCGGTCTCGAGATCAGCGTCGACGGCCGCGCTGTCGATTTCGCCAATACGCTGACTTACAAGGGCATGATGTATGCCGACGTGCCCAACATGGCGTCGGCTTTCGGCTACACCAACGCGTCCTGGACGCTGAAATGCGATCTCACCTGCGAATATGTCTGCCGGCTCATCAACTACATGGACCGGCACAATTTCCGCCAGTGCATGCCGCACAATGACGATCCGACGATCACCGCGCAGCCGTCGCTCGATTTCACCTCGGGTTACGTGCAGCGCTCGGTCGCCAAGATGCCGAAGCAGGGCTCGAAGCAGCCGTGGCGGCTGTACCAGAACTATGCCCTCGACATCGTCTCCTTGCGCTTCGGCCGGATCGACGACGGTGTGATGCAATACTCCTGATCTTGCTACGTAAATTACCGGGAGAGGCTCGCGATCGCTTGAGACGAATCGCGACTTGGGGTAGAATTTTTGCGCTGCAAGAAGTTTATTTCCGGCGGTGTCTGAGTTCCACGTTGTTGCCGTCCTGAGGAGAACGCGGAACATGTACATCCTTGCTCTGGTCACGCAGAAAGGCGGAAGCGGCAAGAGTACGCTGTCCGTTGGGCTGGCGGTGGCAGCGATGCAGCGCGGCGAGCGCGTCGCTCTCATTGAGGCGGATGCGCAAGGTACGATCTCGAGATGGAAAGGGCGCCGTGAGAAGCCCTATCCTCGCGTCGATTGCGTCACCGATCCCAGCGAAATCGAGCCGGTGATATCCCGCCTCAAGGCCGAAGGGGTTTGGCTCGCAATCATCGACACAGCTGCCACGAACAATGCCTTGGCGACGCGCGCCATTGCCAGTGCCGATCTTTGTCTCATCCCGGCTCGTCCGAGCCCGGCCGATATCGAAGCCGCAATACCAACGCTGATCGCTACCCGCAGGCTCGATCGCCGGTTTGCCTTCATCCTCAATCAGGCGCCCACACGGGGAGGCCGGTTGAGCGAAGCTGCCACGTCGCTCAACTCGCTCGGCTTGCTTGCGCTCCCCTTCATTGGGCAGCGCAACGACCACCAGGATGCGCTCGGGGCAGGGCTGGGCGTAACCGAGTACGCGCCGGAGGGAAAAGCCTCGGAGGAAATTGCGGCCCTGTGGGGTTGGATCTCGGAGCGCCTTATCGTGGAGTCGAATGATCATGGGCAAGCCGCGCTCAAGACAGCCTGCTGACGTTGCACGCGCCGGGCGTCGCTCGCTGGTGGAGCTGGCGGCCGAAGTGAGCCGCGCCGTCGACGAGGGCTTGGCGATGCCGCCGGGCTCGGTCTCCGCCGTCCTGCAAGATGCGCCGCAGATCGCGCAAGCTGCGCCCGCTCCGATGACTGTTCCGGTACAAGAAGCGGCCGGCGTCATCGCTGCAAGACCTGAACCTCCGGGCACTACCACCATTGATCTCATGGTGGACATCGCCAAGGATTGTCAGGCGCGTGCTTTGGACGGCATGAAGACTGGTGCTCACGCTGCGCTGGATTATGCCAGGGACCTCGCCAAGCCACGGCTGGCCGATGTGGCATCGGAGGCCAATGGAATCGCCGCCGGAGAAGGCCACCTCATCGAGGCAATTGGAACGGCGGCTGAGTGTCGCGTCGTCGTGCTCGAACTGATGAAAGTCAATGCGGGCGCGACCTTGGAGTATGCGCGGGAGTTGGGCCGTGCGAGAACCCTGGCGGAGTTGGTTGAGCTGTCGAGCACGCATGCGCGACAGCAATGTGAGTTGGTCCTGAAGCAAACCGAGCTGCTGCGATCGCTTGCTCAAATCATGACAAAGCCCGGTGCCGGGTAGCACCGCTCGCCTGCCGTCATCGCGCTCAGGATCTGCGCGGGACGATCAGTGCGAGGCCGAGATCAATCGCGAGCGCCAGGACCGCTGCGCCGCCGCCTAAACCGAACAGCAAGAGATAGTCGCCCCCGGTCTGCGCGTAAATCCAGGATAAGCCGTAAGCGGCGGCCGCCTGGAACAGCGCAAAGCTGGTGGTGGCATGGCTCCATGTCGCGCGCTGCTGCTCGGTTGCGTGCGGGACTAGCTCGTGGATTCGTCCGAGCACCAGCGGCACGATGCCGGGCGTGAAGCCGCCGACCACGACGCTCGACACGATCAGCGAAACCGGCGCGGTGCTGACGGTCGGCAGCAGCACGGCCGCCGCCTCGATCAGGAAGGCTGCGCGCAGCGTCGGACCGAAGCCTGACCGGTCGCCAAGATGGCCGGTGACGAGCGGGCCGACGATCGCGCCGAGACCATACAGCACCCAGTAGCGCGATCCCGCGGCAATGCCCTGGCCGAGCCCGCGCGCCACGAAATCGACGATGAACACCATGTGCGGCACCAGCGCCACCGCGTTGAGGCCGTATTGGACCAGCAGCGCGCGGGCCGCCGTCGATGCATGGTGGTGCTTCGCGTGATGCAAAGGCGCAGCACTAGCCTTCGTTTCCGCAGGCCAGTTCCACCAGCTTGCGAGGGTGAGCAGGGCGGAGAGGGCGCCAAGACCATACCAGCTCTGCTGCAGGCCTTGTTGCAGCAGCAGCGGCACCAGCGTGCCCGACGCGGCGACGCCAAGGCCGACACCCGCGAAGATCACGCCGCCGACGATGCCGCGCCTCGCGGCCGAAATGTGCGGCAGGATGACGGACGCCGCCAGCACCATGATGACGCCGCCGGTGAGACCCGACAGAAAGCGCCAGGCGAAGAACCAGGAGAACGACACCGGGGCTGAACTGGCAAAGAAAGAGAGTGTGGCGAGCAGCATCATCGCACGCAACGCGCGGACCGCGCCGACGTGGGCGGCGACGGCCCGGGCCGCGAGTGCGCCCGCAAGGTAACCGGCAAGATTCGCCGCGCCGAGATAGACGACATCCGACGCACTGAACCACTTTGCCGCGATCAGCGCCGGGATTAGCGGCGTGTAGGAGAAGCGGGCGAGGCCAAGTCCGACCAGCGAGGCGGACAAACCCGCCACCGCATATCGCCAAATCTGCCGTGATTCCGATCCCGGCCGCTGACGCGGCCGGGTCTCAACCTGCTGCTTCGTATCTGCGTTGGTCATGTCATCCTCCTGCGCGCTCGATCGCGCGCGGATCATCCTGTCTGGGCGGCGCGGCGACGCCGGAATTCCGGCACGGGCAGGCCGCCCCAGCCCCAATTGTCGGTGTCGACTTCCTCGATCACGACGAAGGTGGAATCGAGCGGCTTGCCGAGCACGTCGAGCAGGAGCTGGCTCGATCCCTTGATCAGCGCGGCCTTCTCTTCCGCCGTGAGCGACGCCGCGCCCGGCGTCGTTCCTTCGCGGGTCACTTGAATGGTGACGATGGGCATGGTGTCTCTCCTCTCGCGCTCAGTGGCCGGCGCTCTGGCCGCCGTCGACATGCAGGATCTCGCCGGTGACGAAGGACGCACCCTCGAGATAGAGCACGGCATCGACGATGTCGGACATCTCGCCCATGTGGCCGACCGGATGCAGCGCGCTGAGCTCGGCATGCGTCGAAACCGGATGCATCGGCGACCTGATGACGCCGGGCGCCACTGCGTTCACGCGGATGCCGCGCCTCGCGTATTCGATCGCGAGCGACTTGGTCGCGGCGTTGAGGCCGCCCTTGCTCAGTGAGGCCAGCACCGAGGGCACGTTGGAATTGGCGTGATCGACCAGGGTCGTCGTGATCTGCACGATATGGCCAGAACCCTGCTTCTCCATCTCGGCGATGGCGAGCTGCGTGATGTTGAAGAACCCGGCGACGTTGGTGCCCATCACCGCCGCGTAGTCCTCGGCGGTGTACTGCGTGAACGGCTTTGCGACGAAGATGCCGGCATTGTTGACCAGCGTGTCGACGCGGCCGAAGCGGGCGACGGCTTGCGAAACCACGCGCTCGGCGGTGGCCCGGTCGGCGATGTCGCCGGGAACGGCGAGGACGTCGTCGTCGCCCGACGGCTTGATGGAGCGCGCCGTTGCGACGACGCGATAATTGCGATCGCGAAAACCCTGGACCAGGGCGGCGCCGATGCCCTGCGATGCACCGGTGATGATGGCGACCTTCTGCTCGATACCCATGACGGACTCCTGTTGTTGGGTTTCAGAACCTGTGCCAGCGGCTGCTGGCCTGCGCGCTGAGGTACGCCGCGGCGGCCCGGCTGCGAATACACGTTGTCCGGCAGACACTGTTACGCGGCGCGAACGAATGCCGGATCGGCCGCGGCGGCGGTTGTCGCGGCGCGGGCGAACGCCTAGCTTGTCACCGGAATTTGATGGTGCGGCGGGAAGCGTATGGATCGTCTGGATGCGATGAAGGTGTTCGTCCTTGCGGTGGACGAGGGCAGCCTCGCCGCCGCGGGGCGCAAGCTCGGCCGCTCGCCGGCGGCGGTCAGCCGCGCCATCGCCTTCCTGGAGGAGCGGGTCGGCGCCGAGCTGCTGCACCGGACGACGCGGTCGATCAAGTTGAGCGAGGAAGGCGAGCGCTATGTCGCGATCTGCCGCCGCGTGCTCACCGAGCTGGAGGAGGCCGACGACATCGCGGCCGGACCGCGCGCGGCGCCTCGTGGCCTGCTCACGATCACGGCGCCGGTGGTCTCGGGGGAGATGGTGCTGCGGCCGATCCTCGATGCGTTTCTCGACGCCTATCCGACCGTGTCGGCAAAGCTCCTGCTGTTCGACCGCGCGGTCAACCTGATCGAGGAGGGCGTCGACATCGCGCTTCGCATTGGCCATCTCGCGGATTCGGCGATGGTGGCGATGCGGATCGGCGAGATCAGCCGTGTCGTGGTGGCTGCTCCCCGCTATCTGAAGCAGCATCCACGCATCACCGAGCCCGGCGATCTCGCCAAGCATCAGATCGTGGCGATGGCGCATCTGCCCAATTCCTGGACCTTCGCGCCACAGGCGGGCTCGTCGGCAGCCCGCACGGTTCAATTCACGCCGCGGCTCGTCGTCAACAGCACCTATGCGGCCGTGGCGTCCGCGGTCGCCGGGCGCGGCGTCGCGCGGATGTATTCGTACCAGGTCGCCGAGCAGGTCGCGCGCGGCGAGCTCGAGATCGTACTGGCCGCCGACCAGGATCCGGAGATGCCCGCGCATTTGATCTGCCCGCAGGGGCGGCTCTCGGTGCCCAAGGTGCGGGCGTTCACCGACTTTGCCGTGCCTCGGCTGAAGAAGCAGTTCGCGCTGCTGAAGAAGAGCATCAATGCGCGCTGAGCCGCTGCGCGCCCGGCAATGCGTTGTTTTGCGTATACGGCTGCCGGGCTGAATCGGCGATGCTGCCCTGACGGTTAACGCGGATTTAACGGATGAGTCCTAGCCTGTCTCGGCCGGGGTTACTCGCAAGGCCGAGGTGAGCCCAATGGAAGCCCAGAAGATCGCGGTCGACGCCGTCGTCGCGCTGACCGATTGCGACCGCGACGCCGTCATCGCGTTCATCCGCCGGCTCTATCTCGCCGGCGTAACCGACCCCAAGCGCCTGACCTTCAAGGGTCTCCAGGCACTGGCGCGGGCGTAATTCGGCTCGTTTCGGCCGGTTTCAGCCCCAGGTTCCGTACCCCCGCTCTCCCCAGCGTGATTGCAACCTACCGGCGAATATCTTGCCGCTCGGGCCGGCTCGGAGTAGATCACGTCCCCGGCTGGGTCACTCGGGAACTGGGGAAATGCTGAAACAGCTTTTTGCGCCGCAACTCGTCATTCTGTATGTACTCGCGGCATCGACAATCTACGTTCACTTCCGCGGCAAGCAACGGCTGCGCTTCGCGCGCCAGCTTGGCGATCACTCGACCTATCTCGCCCCCTACAATGTGCTGATGTATGCGGGCTCGGCGGTGCCGAACAAGCCGGTGATCCCGGTCGAGCAGTTTCCCGAACTCAAGCCGCTCAGCGAGAATTGGGAGACCATCCGCGACGAGGCCGTGCGCCTGTTCGACGAAGGCTTCATCCGCGCAGCCGCCAAGAACAACGACTGGGGTTTCTACTCGTTTTTCAAGAGCGGCTGGAAGCGGTTTTACCTGAAATGGTACGACGACTTCCTGCCGTCGGCGCGCACGCTGTGCCCGAAGACGGTGGAGCTGCTCAATTCGATTCCGAGCGTGCACGGCGCGATGTTCGCGATGCTGCCGCCCGGCGGCAGGCTGGGCGCGCACCGCGATCCCTTTGCCGGCTCGCTGCGCTATCACCTCGGCCTCGTCACGCCGAACTCGAACAAGTGCCGCATCCTGGTCGATGGCGTCGAATGCGTCTGGCGTGACGGCGAGGCCTTCATGTTCGACGAGACCTTCATCCACAGCGCGGAGAACGCGACCGACGTCAATCGCATCATCCTGTTCTGCGACGTCGAGCGCCCGATGAAGTTCGGCTTCATGACCGCGATCAACCGCTGGGTCAGCCATCACATCGTCAAGGCATCGGCGACCCAGAACGTCGACGGCGAAAGCGTCGGCGTGCTCAACAAGGTGTTCGGCAAGCTTTACGAGATCCATCTCGCCAGCCGCAAGGTCAAGGAGTGGAACCGCAACGTCTACTACACGCTGAAATACTCGCTGACGGCGCTGATCCTCGGTCTGATCGTGATGTCGGCGTTGCGGTAAACCGAGGTGCGAATGGTCCCCTTGCCGACCGCGAACACCGAGATAGTGCAATTCTTCCGCAAGTGGCTGGAAACCTTCGCGGGCTATGTCCGTGAGGTCGACTACGCTTCGGCGAGGCCGCTGTTTCATCCCGAGGTGCTTGCTTTCGGCACGCACAACGATGTCATCCCGGGCCTCGACCAATGGGTCTCAACGCAATGGGACAACGTCTGGCCGAAGACGGCCGACTTCCGTTTCGTGCTCGAGCAGACCTCGGTTCTGGCATCCCCCGACGGCGCGATGGCAACCGTGATCGCGCCGTGGACGAGCACGGGCTATCATCCCGACGGCAGCGCGTTTCCGCGTCCGGGCCGGGCGACGATGGTGTTCTCCAAAACCGCCGACGGCTGGCTGTGCGTGCATTCCCACATGTCGCTCAATCGCGGTGTGCCGCAGGTGAGCCACGCCAATCGGCCGGTGAAGGCCCGGTAGATGCGATCCGAACAGAAAAGGCCCCGGACATGTCCGGGGCCTTTTCGATTTCGAGATGTCGTGCAGCCTATTCCGGCTGACCGATCGAGACCTTCAGGGTGCCGACGCCGTCGACGCCGCATTCGAGCTTGTCGCCGGGCTGGAGTTGCGACACGCCGGCCGGCGTGCCCGTCATGATGATGTCGCCGGCGGCGAGCTTCACCTGCTGCGAGAGCTGCCAGATGATTTCAGGCACGTTCCAGATCAGCTCGGTGAGGTCGCCCTTTTGCGCCTCCTTGCCGTTGACCGTGAGCCAGATCTTGCCCTTGGCGGGATGGCCGATCTTCGCGGCCGGCTGCACGGCGGAGCAGGGCGCGGAATAGTCGAACGACTTGCCGATCTCCCACGGACGCTCCTTCTTGCGCGAGGCTATCTGGAGGTCGCGGCGGGTGAGGTCGATGCCGACGGCGTAGCCGTAGACATGGTCGAGCGCCTTGTCGGCGGGAATGTTCAGCCCGCCGCTCTTCATCGCGACGATCAGTTCGACCTCGTGATGCAGGTCCTTGGTTAGCGGCGGATAGGGGATGGTGGCGCCATCGGGCACCAGCATGTCGGCGTGCTTGGCGAAGAAGAACGGCGGCGCGCGCTCGTCATTGCCCATCTCGCGGATGTGCTCGAGATAGTTGCGGCCGACGCACCAGATGCGGCGCACCGGATAGCGGCCGCTTTCACCGACGACGGGAAGCGAAGCCTGGGGCGGAAGCGGGATGACGTAGGAGGCGGCGTTCATGAAGCGGTCTCGCTGCTCTTGGGGTAAAGGGAACTCTATGCGGTTGCGCTGATCGGCGCCAGAGTGCCGGCGTCGTGATGTTGCAGGCGGAAGAACGAGGCGTAGCGGCCCGAGCGGCGCAGCAGCTCGTCGTGCCGGCCCTGTTCGACGATCTCGCCGCCCTCGACCACCAGGATCGCATCGGCATGCATGATGGTGTGCAGGCGGTGCGCGATCACGATGGTGGTGCGGTTCCGGCAGAGATGCTCGATCGCCTCCTGCACCTGCTTCTCGGACTCGGAATCGAGCGCGGCGGTGGCTTCGTCCAGCAGGATGATCGGTGCGTTCTTGACCAGCGCGCGCGCGACCGCGATGCGCTGGCGCTGACCGCCCGAAAGCTGCGTGCCGTGCTCGCCTACCGGCGTGTCGTAGCCGAGCGGGAAGCTCATGATGAAATCATGCGCGCAGGCCGCTTTCGCGGCGTCGATGATCTGGTCTTCCGTCGCGCCCGGCTTGCCGAAGGCGATGTTGTTGCGGATGGTGTCGCGGAACAGATAGACGTCCTGGCCGACATAGGCGGTCTGAGCCCGCAGCGACTTGCGCGAGACCGCGCCGATCGACTGGCCGTCGATGACGATGTCGCCTTGCGTCACCTCGTAGAAGCGCAACAGCAGCCCCAGCACGGTCGACTTGCCGCCGCCGGAGGGGCCGACCAGCGCGGTGACCTTGCCGGGCTCGGCGGTGAAGCTCATGCGGTTGAGGACGGTCTCGCCAGCGCGATAAGAAAAGCTGACGTCGCGCAGCTCGATCCGCGCGTCCGACAGCTTCAGCGCAGGCTTGTCGTCGTCGGAATGCTCGCTCGCCGGGCTGTCGACGACCTCCAGCAGCATGCGCGCGCCGACGAGCTGGCTGTTGAGGTCGATGTTGAGCCGCGCCAGCCGCTTGGCCGGCTCGGTCGCCATCAGGAAGGCGGTCATGAAGGAGAAGAACGCGCCGGGCGTGGCGTTGAGCGCGACCACGCTGTAGCCGCCGTAAAGGAGACAGCCGGCGACCGCGAAGCCGCCGAGCATCTCCATCAGCGGATTCGACCGGTTGGCGACGCGGGCCATCTTGTTGGCGTTGCGCTCGACGATCGCGATGTTCTCGTCGATGCGCTTCTGCATGGTCTCTTCGAGCGTGAAGGCCTTGACGGTGCGGATGCCTTGCAGCGATTCCTGCATCGTCTCCATGATGTCGGCGGTGCCGGTGAACTGGTTGAAGGCGAGGCCCTTGATGCGCTTGACCAGCTTGCGCAGCACCAGCATCGCCGGCGGCACCGCAACGAGGCCGATGAACGACATCAGCGGATCCTGCCACACCATCACGCCGATCATGGCGAGCAGCATCAGCAGGTCGCGCCCGATGGCGTTGACCAGCATGTTGAGCACGTCGGTGATGGATTTGGCGCCGGCCGTCAGCCGCGCCAGGAATTCGGACGAATGCCGCTCGGAGAAGAAACCGATGCTCTCGCGCATCAGCTTGGCGAACAGCTGGCGCTGGTTGGTGGCGAGGATCGCGTTGGAGATCTTGGTCAGGATCACCATGTGGCCGTAGGTCGCCACGCCCTTGATGAACAGCAGGATCACCGTGATGCCCGAGAACATCGCGATGCCCGGGATGTTCTTGTCGACATAGGCCTGGTTGATGACCTGGCCGAGCACGTAGGTCGCGCCCGCGGTCGATCCGGCGGCAAGCGCCATCAGCGCGAAGGCGGTAAGGTAACGCCGCCAATAGACGATCCCCTGTTCCGTGACCAGGCGGCGAATCAGGACCGCGGCCGTATAGGGATCGTCGGTGATTTTCTTTGGAAACTGGGCCATCCGTAGTCCATTGACTGCGCAGGACAAAGCCTGCCCGCGCGTCAGGGATCGAAGGGCCTCTGTGCCCGCTAAAGCGGGGTTTTTCAAGCCCAATTAAGGGCTTGCGTCCGGATGGAATCTAGGCCGAGACGGCGTGGCGGAGCTCGCCGTGGCGCTCGCGGTACAGCTTGTCCTCCCAGGCCAGCGCATGGGCTGCGATGGTCTCGAGGTCGTCATATTGCGGCTTCCAGTCGAGCAGGCCGCGGATGCGGCTGGTGTCGGCGACCATGGTCATGATGTCGCCGGGCCGGCGCGGAGCGTATTGCACGGCGAAGCTGCGGCCCGAAACCCGGCGCACCGCGTCGATGGTCTCCAGCACCGAATAGCCGCGGCCATAGCCGCAATTAAGCGTCGTCGAGGCGCCGCCATTGCGCAGGTAAGCGAGTGCCGAGCGATGGGCCTGCGACAGGTCCGTGACGTGGATGAAGTCGCGGATGCAACTGCCGTCCGGGGTCGGATAGTCGGTGCCGAACACGTCGATCTTGGCGCGCTGGCCAGTCGCAGCCTCGACCGCGATCTTGAGCAGATGCGTGGCGCCGACGGTGGCGAGGCCGATGCGGGCCTGCGGATCGGCGCCAGCGACGTTGAAGTAGCGCAGGGTCACGTATTGCATGCCGTAGGCGGCGGCGACGTCGTGCAGCATGATCTCGGTCATCAGCTTGGACGAGCCGTAGGGCGACAGCGGCCGCGTCGGCGCGTGCTCGGGCACCGGCACTTGGTCCGGATCGCCGTAGACCGCTGCGGTCGAGGAGAAGATGAAACGGCCAATGCCGCGCTTGACCGCGACGTTGAGCAGGTTGCGCGCAGTCATGAAGTTGTTGCGGTAGTAGCCGAGCGGATCGCGCATCGAATCCGGCACGACCACCGAGCCGGCGAAATGGATGATGCTCTCGATGTTGTGCTGGGCGATCACACCCTCGAGCAGGTTCTCGTCGCCTGCATCGCCAATGAACAGCGGCACGCCCTCCGGCAGATAGGCGGAGAAACCGGTGGAGAGATCGTCGATCACGACGACGTCCTCGCCGGCTTCCGCCAGCGCCAGGACCGTGTGACTTCCGATATAGCCGGCGCCGCCGGTGACTAGAACAGTCATTGATCTCACCCGTCTTCGAGCAACGCGCCAAGTTAACGTTTGCGCGGTGAAGAGGGGGTTTCGGCGCGGCTGAACTGGTCACTATGCTTAATGTTGCGTATAGGGGGTCCGCTAAACGGAGCGTGACGTGGCGAATCCCCCGGACGACCTGCAAGTGATCGTGCCAAATCTGCACAGGCGCTATTCCGGGGTCACCGCGACCAACCGGATGGTGGCGCCGCGCCTGGCAAGACTGTATCGCGCGGCGTGGTTCGGCTCCGACGCGCCGGAGGGGATCGCGCGCCTGAGCGGTGCCGATTTCCTCAAGCTATGGCACCGCAAGACGCCGCTGATCTGGCATGCGCGCCGCAACAACGAGATGATCGCCGGCGTCGTGCTGCGCGCGCTCGGCTGGCCGCTGAAGCTCGTGTTCACATCGGCGGCGCAGCGGCACCACAGCTGGATCACGCGATGGCTGATCCGCCGGATGGACGCGATCATCGCGACGTCGGACATCTCGGCCTCGTTCCTGAAGGTGAAGGCCACCGTGATCCCGCATGGCGTCGACACCGACGTCTATGCGCCGCCGACCGATCGCACGGCTGCCTTCGCGGAAGCCGCGCTGCCGGGCCGCTACGCGATCGGCTGCTTTGGCCGGGTGCGCGCGCAGAAGGGCACTGACGTGTTCGTCGATGCGATGTGCCGGCTGCTGCCGCGCTATCCTGACTTCACCGCCGTCATCGTCGGTCAGGTCACGCCCGAGCAGACGCCCTTCGCGAACGACCTGAGGAAGCGCATCGAGGCAGCCAACCTTCAGTCGCGCATCGTCATCACCGGCGAGCTGCCGATCGAAGCGGTGCAGCGCTGGTACCAGCGGCTGACGATCTACGCCTTCACCTCGCGCAATGAGGGCTTTGGCCTCACGCTGATCGAGGCGATGGCGGCCGGCAGCGCGCTGGTCGCCGCGCGCGCCGGTGCGGCCGAGCTGGTGGTGGAGGATGGCGTGACGGGCGTGCTGATCCCGACGGGGGATGCCGATGCGCTCGCAGCGGCGCTCGAGCCGCTGATGCAGGACGTCACTGCGGCCACTGCGATGGGCGAGCGCGGACGGGCGCGGGTGCTCGCAAAGTTCAGTCTCGATGCCGAAGCGGCGCGGATCGGCGAGGTCTATCGGCCGCTGCTCTGAGGCGCCGCTGTCGCGTCCCCAAACAAAAACCGCGAAAACAACCCCATGCACAGTAGCCGGTGCCAGCAGAATCAATGGCTTGGCGGCGGGGTCGCCGCGCTGCGGATTTTACGAAGCCGATTTGACTCGTCGGGCAAGACACTGGCAGGATGTCATCATCGGCGTAGCCCCAATGGCCTCAAGTCGTAACGCGCGCGCCCGCCTCACTCAGCACCCTTTGCGCGATCGCCACCACCTCCGACGCCGCGATATCGCGCATGCAGCGATGGTCGTTCATCTTGCAGATGGTGCGCTGGCAGGGCTGGCAGGACAGCACGCTCTTGTCCTGGACCACGGTCGCGGCAAGGCCGTTGAGGGGGGCCCAGAGGTAGGGGCTGGTCGGGCCGAAGATGCCCATGGTGGGCGTGCCGAGCGCGGCCGCGATGTGCATCAGGCCGGAATCGTTGGAGATGGCGACGCCGGCCGCGGCCATGGCCAGCACGCCGTTGCGCAGATCGGTGCCGGTGAGGTCGCGGACCCCGGGGCCGCCGGCCGCGACGATCTCCTGGGCGAGGCCCTTTTCCGCGGGGCCGCCGACCACCCAGACCTCCAGCCCGCGCTCGACCAGCAAGCGGGCGGCCTCCGGATAGTAGGTCCAGCGCTTTGAGACGCCGACCGAGCCGGGGGCAAGCGCCACGGCTGCCCCGGCGCTGAGACCATTGGCCTGCCGCCAACGGACGATGTCCTCGGCCGGGACCCGCAATTGCGGCACCGGCCATTCCGGGGGCAGGGGCGCGCCGTCGGGCTGGGCCAGGGCGGCGTTCTTATCGATGAAGCGGGGCAGCTTCTTCTCGCCCCAGCGCCAGCGGTTGAGCAGGCCGAACCGGAACTCGCCGACGAAGCCGACCCTTTCCGGAATCCCGGCCAGCGCGGGCGCGATGGCCGCCTTCCAGGTTCGGGGCAGCACCAGGGCCGTGCCGTAGTTCCGCTCGCGCAGGAGCTTTGCCAGGCCGAACTGGCGGCCAACGGCGAGCCGGCTGCGCGGCAGGTCCCAGACGATTCCAGCGCGCACGCCGGGCATGTAGTCGACCAGTGGCGCGCACAGGGATGTGGTCAGGAGATCGACCGGCCGGTTCGGCCAGCGCTCTTTCAGGACCCGTACCACGGTGTGATTTCGGACGAAATCGCCGATCCACATGTAGGGAACGATCAGGATCGGGCGGGTGTCGCTCCGATCTGCGCTTCCACTAAGTTGCGAATCTCTGTTCATTCGTTAATAGGACCGAAGGCGAGCTGATGTGGCGGTTCGGTTAGCCGCTCCGGGCCGGCAGGTAAAGCCGGGAGAGCGCTGGTCCCAAAATGCTTACACTTTGGCAAATGATGCGCTACGGCAGGGATCGGGCCGCAAACATCGGGCAGGGTAGTTGGAATGTTGCTGGTGACCGGCGGAGCCGGTTTTATCGGGTCGAATGTCGTGGCTGCGTTGAACGACGCCGGCCGCAGCGACGTCGCCGTCTGTGATTTCCTCGGCACCGACGGCAAGTGGCGCAATCTCGCCAAGCGCCAGCTTGTGGATATCGTCCCCCCGGCCGAGCTGCCCGACTGGCTGAAGGGCCGCAGGCTCGACGCCGTGATCCATCTCGGGGCGATTTCCGCGACCACCGCGACCGATGGCGACCTCGTGTTCGGAACCAATTTCCGCCTCTCCATGCGCCTGCTCGACTGGTGCACGGCGAATGCGGTGCCGCTGATCTACGCCTCCTCGGCCGCCACCTATGGCGACGGCGAGGCAGGCTTTGACGACGACGCGTCGCTGCCCGCGTTGAAGAAACTCCGGCCGATGAATCTCTACGGCTGGAGCAAGCACATGTTCGATCTCGCCGTGGCCGAACGGGTCGCGCGCGGCGAGAAGCTCCCGCCGCAATGGGCCGGCCTGAAATTCTTCAACGTGTTCGGCCCCAACGAGTACCACAAGGGCTCGATGATGAGCGTGCTGGCGCGGCGCTTCGACGACGTCAAGGCGGGCCGCGTCGTGCAATTGTTCAAGTCGCATCGCGAAGGCATTGCCGACGGCGACCAGCGCCGCGATTTCATCTATGTCGACGACGTCGTGCGCGTCATCATGTGGCTGCTGGCAACGCCCTCGGTGTCCGGGCTGTTCAACGTCGGCACCGGCAAGGCACGCAGCTTCAAGGATCTGATGCTGGCCGCCTATGCGGCGCTCGGGGCGAGGCCCAACATCGAATATATCGACATGCCCGAACAGATCCGCAACAGCTATCAATACTTCACCCAGAGCGAGGTCGATCGCCTCTGCCGCGCCGGCTATAACGGCGGCTTCACGACGCTCGAGGATGCGGTGAAGGCCTATGTCGGGGATTATCTCGACCGGCCCGACCGCTTCCGCTGAGGCTCCAGGATCATGCCGACGCCCATTCTCGATTTCGACGCCCTCGCGCAAATGATCTCAGGCCGCACGGTGCTCTGCATCGGCGACATCATGCTGGACGAGTTCGTCTATGGCGAGGTGTCGCGGATTTCGCCGGAAGCGCCGACGCCGGTCATCGTTGCCCAGCGCAGCGAGATCCATATCGGCGGCGCCGGCAACGTCGCGCGCAATGTCGCCTCCCTCGGTGCGCGCTGCATCTTCGTCGGCCTCGTCGGCGAGGACGATGCGGGCAAGCGGCTCGCGGCCGCGCTTGCGGACCAGGCTGCCATCGAAAGCGTGCTGGTGTGCGATCCGTCGCGGCCGACCACGCGAAAGGTCCGCTTCGTCTCCGAGCATTTCTCCACCCACATGCTGCGCGCAGATTGGGAGCAGGCGCAGCCTGCTTCCGACGAGGTCGAGGCGAAGCTGATCGAGGCGATCCTGCCGCAGATCGCGCGCGCCGACATCGTGCTGCTGTCCGACTACGCCAAGGGCGTGCTGACGGCGCGGGTGATCCGCCACACCATCGACGCCGCACGAAAGCTCGGCAAGCCGGTGATCGTCGATCCCAAGAGCCTGAACTGGGCGATCTATCGCGGCGCGACGCTGCTCACGCCCAATCGCAAGGAATTTGCCGAAGCCACCCGCAGCCGCGCCGACACGCCGCAGAGCATCGTCGATGCCAGCGAGGACGTAATGCGGCTCGCCGATTGCGAGGCGATCCTGGTCACGCAAGGCGAGCACGGCATGACGCTGGTGCCGCGCAACGGCGCGGCCGTTCACGTTCCGGCCGTCCCGGTGAAGGTGCGCGACGTCTCCGGCGCCGGTGACACCGTCGCCGCCGCGCTCGCGGTCTCGCTCGCGGCGGGCGCGGACTGGGACACGGCGCTGCGCGTGGCCAATGCCGCCGCTTCCGTCGCCGTCAGCAAGCTGGGCACCGCCATTGTGAGCACGGCCGAGCTGCGGCGAAAGATCCTGCCGCACGCCTATCTCGCGGCCGAGGAGAAGATCGTGCTCGAGCCGGCGGCGCTCGACGCGCAGCTCGCGGAATGGCGCACGCAGGGCTTGCGGGTCGGTTTCACCAATGGCTGCTTCGACATCCTGCATCCCGGCCACGTCAAGGTGCTGACCGCGGCGCGCGGCGCCTGCGACCGCCTGGTCGTTGGCCTCAACAGCGACGCCTCGGTGCGGCGGCTGAAGGGCGCCGACCGTCCGGTCCAGGACGAGCGCGCCCGTGCCGAGGTGCTGGCCGCGCTCGAAGCGGTCGATCTCGTCGTCATCTTCGAGGAGGACACGCCGATCGACCTGATCACCCGGATCAAGCCCGCTGCACTGGTGAAGGGCGGCGACTACACCCGCGAGCAGGTGGTCGGCCATGAGGTCGTCGAGGCCGCCGGCGGGGTGGTCGTGCTGGTCGACATCCTCCAGGGTTTCAGCACCACGGCGCTGGTGCATCGCGCGCGGGGAGGGGCCAAGTGACGGCACTTGCCCGCGAGACGGCGAGCCAGATGCTGTGGCGGCGCCTGCGCAGCCCGGCGGCCTGGAGCGAGACCGTCGATCTGTTCGCCATCCTCACCGCGGCCTCGCTGCCCTGGTCGACGTCGCTTGCGGGCATCTTCAACGCCCTGATGCTGCTGTGCATGGTGCCGTTCCTCGACGTCCGCGCGTTCGTGCAGTCGCTCAAGCGCCCGATCTGCGTTGCGCCGATCGCGCTGGTCCTGCTCGCGCTGGTGGGAACGCTGTGGTCGGACGCCACCTGGGGCGCGCGCTTCTATGCCGTCAATCCGACCGTCAAGCTGCTCGTGCTTCCGGTCCTGCTCTATCATTTCGAGCGCTCGCGGCGCGGAAACTGGGTGTTCATCGCCTTCCTGGTGTCCTGCGCGCTGTTGTCGGTGATGTCGTGGATCGTGGCCTTCTACCCGGACCTCGCGCTGAAGAGCGACCGCGTTGAACGCGGCATCTTCGTCAAGAATTACATCGACCAGAGCCAGGAATTCACGCTTTGCGCGGTGGCGCTTGCCTATCCGATCGTGCTGCTGTTGCGCCAGAAGCGCTACTGGTTCGCCGGGCTGCTCGCGGCGCTGGCGCTGAGCTTCTTCGTCAACATGGCCTTCGTGGTGGTGTCGCGTACCGCGCTCGTCACCGTTCCGATCATGGTCGGCGTATTCGCGCTGCTTCATTTGAGGTGGCGCAGCATCGCGATCATCGCGGCCGCTCTGATCGCCGGCGCCGCTATTGCCTGGCAGGCCTCGCCGCAATTGCGCAAGACCGCCGACACCTTTGCCAGCGACTACACGCGCTATGTGGAAAAGGGCGAGCCGACCTCGATGGGCCTGCGGCTCGAATTCTGGCGGAAGTCCCTGGGCTTTTTCGCGGAGGCGCCGGTCATGGGGCACGGTACGGGCTCGACGCGCGGATTGTTCGAGCGCGTGGCGACACACGGTGCTCAAAACCAGGCCTCCGCCGAGGTGATCGGCAACCCGCATAACCAGACGCTGAATGTCGCCGTGCAATGGGGCATCATCGGAATCGTCGTTCTCTACGCGATCTGGATCCTGCATCTGCGCTTGTTTCGCGGCGACGGGCTGGCCAATTGGGTCGGCCTTCTGGTCGTGGTCCAGAACGTCTTCACCTCGCTGTTCAACTCCCATCTGTTCGACTTCCACGAGGGCTGGATGTACGTCATCGGCGTCGGTGTCGCCGGCGGCATCGTGCTCCAGGCACAACAGGCCGGGGCGAAGGTGGAGGAAGCCGGTTCCTGAGCGGCCGCGCGGCTGGCAAGTCCGGTCGAGATGGGTTATCAGCGCGGTCAGGTTGCAACTAACGGGATATTCATCGGTCGTCGGATGACGCGTCTTTCGCATCTCACCTTGCGCAATTTCCTGATCGCGCTCCACGACCTGCTGGCGACCACCGCGGCGCTGTTCGCAGCCTTTTATCTGCGCTTCGAGGGCGGCGACGGCTTCTACGACCGCCTGCCGCTGCTGTTCCAGATCCTGCCCTATTTCCTCGCCTTCAGCGTGGTCGTCTTCTTCGTCTTCAACCTGACCACGACGAAATGGCGCTTCATCTCGCTGCCCGACGCGCTGAACATCATCCGCGTCGCGAGCGTGCTGACGGTTGCCCTCCTGGTACTCGACTACATCTTCGTCGCCCCCAATGTCCGCGGCGCTTTCTTCCTCGGCAAGGTGACGATCGTCCTCTACTGGTTCCTCGAGATCTCCTTCCTCAGCGCGCTCCGCATGACCTACCGCTACTTCCGCTATACGCGGGTGCGGCGCCATGCGAGGACCGAGGATGCCGCGCCGACGCTGCTGATCGGCCGCGCCGCGGATGCCGAGGTGCTGCTCCGCGGCATCGAGAGCGGAGCGATCAAGCGAATCTGGCCGATCGGCGTGCTGTCGCCGTCGAACTCGGATCGCGGCCAGCTCATCCGCAACGTTCCCGTGCTGGGCGGCATCGACGATATCGAGGACGTCATCGGCGACTTTGCCAAGCGCAACAAGCCGATCGCGCGCCTCATCATGACGCCGTCGGCATTCGAGCCGGAGGCGCACCCGGAATCGATCCTGATGCGGGCGCGCAAGTTGGGCGTGATCGTCAACCGCATGCCCTCGCTGGAGAGCGGCGATACGCCGCGCCTCACCGCCGTCGCGGTCGAGGACCTGCTGCTGCGGCCGAGCGAGACAATCGACTATGAGCGGCTCGAGGCCCTGATCAGGGGCAAGGCGGTGATCGTCACCGGCGGCGGCGGCTCGATCGGTTCGGAGATCTGCGAGCGCGTCGTCGCCTTCGGCGCCGCGCGCCTGCTGATCGTGGAAAATTCCGAGCCGGCGCTCTACGCGGTGACGGAGGCGCTGGCCGCGCAGGGCTCGGCCGCTGCGGTCGAAGGGCGCATCGCCGACATCCGCGACCGCGAGCGCATCATGCGCCTGATGGCCGAGTTCAAGCCGGACATCGTGTTCCATGCCGCCGCGCTCAAGCACGTGCCGATCCTGGAGCGCGACTGGAGCGAGGGCGTCAAGACCAACATATTCGGCTCGATCAACGTTGCCGACGCCGCCGAGAGCGCCGGCGCCGAAGCCATGGTGATGATTTCGACCGACAAGGCGATCGAGCCGGTGTCGATGCTCGGCCTGACCAAGCGCTTCGCCGAGATGTACTGCCAGGCGCTCGACCATGATCTCTCCGCAGGCAGCGGCGGCGCCAGGCCGATGCGGCTGATCTCGGTCCGGTTCGGCAATGTGCTGGCGTCGAACGGTTCGGTGGTGCCGAAGTTCAAGGCCCAGATCGAGGCCGGCGGCCCCGTGACGGTGACGCATCCCGACATGGTCCGCTACTTCATGACCATCCGCGAGGCCTGCGATCTCGTCATCACGGCGGCGACGCATGCGCTCGGAACGCAGCGGTCGGATGTCTCGGTCTACGTGCTCAACATGGGCCAGCCGGTGAAGATCGTCGATCTCGCCGAGCGCATGATCCGCCTCTCCGGCCTTCAACCCGGCTACGACATCGAGATCGTGTTCACGGGCATGCGGCCGGGCGAGCGCCTGCACGAGATCCTGTTCGCCTCCGAGGAGCCGACCCGCGAGATCGGCGTCGCCGGCATCATGGCGGCGCAGCCGAACGAGCCGCCGATGCAGACGCTGCGCAAGTGGATTGCGGCGCTCGAGCAGGCGATCGCGCGCGACGATCGCGCCACCATCAGGACCATCCTGAAGGATGCAGTTCCGGAATTCGGGTCGACCGCGGCCTGACCATGCAGTCTCAAGGCAAGATCGTCGTCGCGAGCCAGCATTATCCGCCGGATACGAGCACGACCGCGGCGATCATGGCCGAGATCGCCTGCCGCCTTGCCGCAGGCCACGAGGTCGTGGTGCTGTCGGGCTCACCAGGCGCACTGCCGGCCGCGCAGACCGGCCCGGGCAGGCCGCGCGTCGTCGCGATCAGGAACCGGATGGCGGGAAAGGCGGCGCTGGTGCGGCGCGGCGCCTCCGAGCTGCTGTTCGCGTCGCGCACGTTCCTCGCACTGGTCCGGGAGTTGAGGCGAGGGGACGTCGTGCTCACCGTCACCGCACCGTTCATGCTGCCTTATGCGGTGGCGGCAGCCGCAAGGCTCAAGGGCGCCCGTTCGGCGCTGATCATGCACGATCTCTTCCCCGACGTGCTGGTGATGGCGGGCCTGCTGAAGCCCGGTTCGATGGTGACGCGGACGATGCGCTTCGCCAACAACCTGATGTTCCGCGCGCTCAATGCCGTCATCACCATCGGCCGCGATGCGGAGCGGCCGCTGCTGAGCTATGCCGGCATGAGGCGGAACAAGATCCGCTTTATCCCGAACTGGGCGACGATCGCGCCCGGGCCGCGTCCGCTGTCGCCGGACAATCCGTTCCGCAAGGCGATTCCCGCGCGTTTCGTCGTCGGCCTGTCGGGCAATCTCGGCTTCACCCATGATCCGGAGATCGTGTTCGAGGCGGCGCGCCTCCTGAAGGGCGAGGCGGATATTCACTTCCTGCTCTCCGGCTGGGGCATCGGCTTTGCGCGGCTGAAGCAGTTGCAGGCGGCCGCGAACCTGCCCAATGTCTCCTTCGTGGCGCGGGTCGAGGATGCCGAGCTCGAGGCGTTCCTGGCGGCTGCCAATCTCTGGATCATTCCGTACCGGAAGGACGTTGCGGGGGTGTCGGTGCCGAGCCGGTTCTACAATCTGCTGGCGGTCGGCCGTCCCGTGGTGCTGGTGTCCGAGCCGGAGGCCGAGGCCGCGTTGACGGTGGTGGAGAACGGGCTCGGCTGGGTCGTGACGCCGGGCCGCGCCGACCAGCTCGCCGAGGCGATCCGCGCGGCGTCGCGTTCAGACGACGGTGCCATGGCGGAGCGCGCGGTGAAGGCGGCATCGAAGTTCGACCGCGCCACCGCGATGAACGCCTATGCCGCCCTCGCCGACGAATTGTTGCGCAACCCGGACCTTTCGGAGCAGCGATGAGCGAACGCAAACCGGTCGTGCTGGTCACGGGAGCGAGCGGCTTCGTCGGCGGTCATGTCGTGCCCGCTCTCACACGCCAGGGGTGGTCGGTCCGCCGCGCCGTGCGCAGACCGACCGGTGCCGACGACGAGGTCGTGATCGAAACGATCGGTCCGGAGACCGACTGGCAGGCCGCGCTCGAAGGGGTCGACGCGGTCGTCCATCTCGCCGCGCGCGTGCACCACAAGCACGAGGAGCACGCGGTCCAGCTCTACCGCAACGTCAACATCGCCGGCACGCTGCATCTGGCGCACTCGGCGGCGACGGCCGGCGTGCGCCAGTTCATCTTCGTCAGCACCGTTCTCGTGCACGGCCGCAGCAATGAGGGCCGCGCACCGTTCAGCGAGAAGGACATCCTGACGCCGCGCGGCCTCTACGGCATGTCCAAGGCCGCGGCCGAGGCGGGCTTGAGGACGCTGGCGCGCGACAGCGCCATCAACATCTCGGTGATCAGGCCGCCGCTGGTCTATGGTGCGGGCGCCAAGGGCAATTTCGCGCTGCTGACGCGCGCGGTGAGCCTCGGGCTGCCGCTGCCCTTTGCCGCGATCCACAATCACCGCGCCTTCCTGGCCGTGCAGAACCTGTCGTCGTTCATCCTGCGCCGGCTCGCCCATCCCGACCCCGCCAGCAATTTCGAGATCTTCCTGGTGGCGGACAAGGAGCAGGTCTCGACGCCCGAATTCATCGAGCGGCTGGCGAAAGCGTCCGGCAAGAGCCCGCGGCTGTTCGGCATGCCGCCGGACCTGCTCGGCACGCTCCTCCGCGTGATCGGACGGCAGGATACGCACGACAGCCTGATCGGCTCGCTCGAGCTCGACATCTCCAAGGCGATCGCAACCGGCTGGGAGCCGCAGGTCTCCCTCGACGAGGGCTTGCAGCTCGCGCTGTCGGTTCAGGACGCCTGAGGGCGGGAGAAGCGCCGCAGGACGACGCCGACGGCGATCGCGCCTGCGAGCAGGCAGGCGATCGTGACCGTGATCGAACCGGCGCGAACGGTGAGGATCGCCAGCAGTGCCAGCACGAGATTGAGCGCGAACACCTCGCCGACCACCCGCCGGACCTTGAAGCCATGGTCGGTCGCGCGCTGGTAAAAGTGCGAGCGGTGCGCCGACCAGAATTGTTCGCGGCGGGCGATGCGGCGAAACAGCGTGATGGTGGCATCCGCGAGGTAATAGGCCGGCAGCAGCAGCGCCGCGACCGGCTGCCCGTGCCAGGCGAGCTCCAGCAGGCACCAGCCGAGCAGAAGGCCGATCGGCAGGCTGCCGACATCGCCGAGAAACACCTTTGCGACGGGACGATTGAACGGCGCAAAGCCGAGCGTTGCGCCGCACAGGGTGGTGGCGAGCAGGGCGGCGGGCCAGGACAGGTCGCCGAGCCATCCCAGCAGCAGCAGCGCCGCGGTGATCGGCACCACTTCCACGACCGTCATCAGGTCGAGCCCGTCCATGAAATTGACGAGGTTCACGAACCAGATTCCGGCGAGCAGGACGAGGCCGCGCTCCAGCGCGAGCGGCAGCGCCGGGACGATGCGCGCCGTTTCGGGCGCGGTGAACACGACGGCTCCGACGGCGGCGGCTTGCAGCACGAGCCGAACCAGCACCGGCAGCGAGACGATGTCGTCGGCAAATCCCACCAGGGCGATCAGGACCGTCGCAGCGATCAGCGCCGGCGGGATCGCGACATTTGCCCAGGCTGCCCAGGCCGATGCGACCAGCAGCGTCGCTGATATCACCGCGATGCCCGCGCCCTGCGGAGTCGGAACGCGATGCGAGGACCGCGCGTTCGGCCGCGCCAGTGCGTAGCGCTGGAGCAGGGGACGGCTGGTCCAGGTGATGACGGCCGACACCAGCGCGGCGATCGCAACGGCAAGCAGCGAGGGTACGGCGGCGAGCGTATCGGCGGCCGGGTTCACTCCGGAACTCCGATCGGAGCCGACCCTTGCGCGGCTTTCTCCGCGCTGAGGATCCAGACCAGGCCGCCGATCGCGCCGACGATGAAATACACGGCGCCGAACAGCAGCGAGACGTTGACGCCCTCGCTTGCGGCCAGTCCCGCGAAGCCGAACGCAAGGCCCATCGTGGCTTCACGCAGGCCCCAGCCGGCGATCGAGATCGGCATCATCGTGATCAGCATCACCGGCGGCACGAGCAGGAAGACGTCGCTGAAGCGGACCGGAGCGGCGATCGACTGCACGACGCACCAGGCGACGACGGCGGCGAGCCCATGCACGGTCAGCGACAGGATCGCAACGATCGGTCCGCGCCTGCGGCTGAAGATCACGCGGTTCGCGATCACCGCGCAGGCGTGGATGTGGTGGGTGGCCCACCACCTCTTCAGCCATTGCCATTTCAGCGCGCCGAAGACCAGGAAGCCGAGGCCGCCCGCGAGCGCGGCAAGGTCGACGAGCAGCAATGCCGAGCGTCCGTGCGGATCGGTGATGAGGGTGTAGCTCCACGGCAGGCTCGCGACGATGAGGATCGCGAGTGCGACGAGGCCGATCGCGCGATCGACGAAGATGGAGTAGGTGGCCGCTCGCCATCCGGCGCCGGCGCGCGCGACCAGCCACAGCCGGACCGCATCGCCGCCGATCGCGGACGGCAGGGTTTGGTTGAAGAAGGATCCGATCACGTTGTAGCGCATGGCCCGGCTGAGCTCGAGCGGCGCACCGCATTCGGCGCTGATCTGGCGCCAGCGCAGCACGCCGACGAAGATTTGCAGGAACGTGACGGCGATCGCGATGCCGATCCAGAACAGGCTGGTTACGGTGAAGCGCGACAAAAGTTCGGACAGATCGACCTTGCGCAGCGCCAGGTAGAGCAGCGCTGCGGAAATCAGGATCTTGGCCGTCGACAGCAGGATTCGGCGCATCTCGCCCGCATGAACAGGGTTTGCGAAGATTTGAGGCAACCCGACGCGAGGCGCCGAATTAGGCCGCTTTGGTATGGTCTTGGCGCCGATCTTGCAATAGCGGTTATCATGCGCGGTTATCGCGACCCGTCATGGCGGGCGGCGGGCTATTGCGACCCCCTCGATGCGGCGGCTAAAGAAGTGCCGAAGGCGATCGAGCTAGGGATCCCTTGGGAACAGGATGATGGATCAGGCGATTTTGGTCACGGGTGCCGCCGGCTTCATCGGCTTCCACGTCGCCCGGCAGCTGCTCGCCGAAGGTCGGCCCGTGATCGGGCTCGACAATCTCAACAGCTATTACGACCCGGCGCTGAAGCAGGCGCGGCTCGAGCTGTTGCGCAGCGATTCCCGCTTCTCGTTCGTCAAGGCCGATCTGGCCGACCGCGAGACCATTGCGGCGTTGTTTGGACAGCACGCGTTTGCCAAGGTCGTGCATCTGGCCGCCCAGGCCGGCGTGCGCTACTCGATCGAGCATCCGCAGGCTTACGCCGATTCCAATCTCCAGGGCTTTCTCAACGTGCTGGAGGGCTGCCGCAACAACGGCTGTCGTCATCTGGTCTACGCCTCGTCATCCTCCGTTTACGGCGCCAACACAAAACTGCCATTTGCCGTGCAGGACCGGACCGATCATCCGGTGAGCTTCTACGCCGCGACCAAGAAGGCCAACGAAGTGATGGCGCAGTCCTACAGCCATCTCTACCGGCTGCCGGTCACGGCCTTGCGATTCTTTACCATATACGGCCCGTGGGGACGGCCCGATATGGCCATGTTTCTGTTCGTGAACGCGATCATGGCGGGGACGCCGATCCGGCTCTTTAACCATGGCAGGATGCGACGCGACTTCACCTATATTGACGACGTAACCCGTGTCGTGTCCAAGCTGATCGATCGGGTGCCCGCCGATGACCCGGCTGCCGCAAATGCGCCGTCTAAGGTCTACAATGTCGGCAACCACCGCCCCGAGGAGCTGATGCATGTCGTCGGACTTCTGGAGCAGGAGCTGGGTCGGACGGCGATCAAAGAATTGCTGCCGATGCAGCCGGGAGACGTTTTGGAAACGTTCGCGGATGTCGAGGACCTGATGCGCGACACCGGCTTTGCACCGTCAACGCCGATCGAGCACGGGGTTCGTAATTTTGTCACCTGGTATCGGGACTACTTCAAGGTTTGAGATGACGATGGACAAACGCATTATCCCCCTGATCATGTGCGGCGGTGCCGGCACGCGGCTGTGGCCGGCCTCGCGCGAGGTGCGCCCCAAGCAGTTCCTGCCGCTGTTCGGTTCGCGCTCGACCTTCCAGGACACGCTGCTGCGCGTCTCGGACGCCTCGCTGTTCGATCGTCCGATCGTCATCACCAATGCGTCCTATCGCTTCATGGTGCTGGAGCAGCTCGCCGAGATCGGCATCGAGGCCGACGTGATCCTCGAGCCGATGCGCCGCGACTCCGGCCCTGCGATCGCCGCGGGCGCGGTGTTCGCGCAGAACCGCGCCAGTGAAGCGATCGTGCTCGCGCTCGCCGCCGACCACGTGGTGCAGGACAAGGCCGCCTTCGTCGCGGCCTGCCGCGAAGGCCTCACCGCCGCGAGCGCCGGACGCATCGTCACCTTCGGCGTCAAGCCGGAGCGGCCCGCGACCGAATACGGCTATATCAGCCTGGGCGAGGTGATCTCCGGTGAGGTGCACGCAGTCGCGCGCTTCGTCGAGAAGCCGGACGCGGTGAAGGCGGCCGACTACGTCAATTCGGGCTATCTGTGGAACAGCGGCAACTTCATGTTCCCGGCGACCGTCCTGCTCGACGAATACCGCAAGGTCGATGCGGCAAGCGTGGAGGCGGTCTCCAATGCGGTCACCAACGCCGGCCGCGATCTCGGCTTCGTGACGCTGGAGCCCGAGGCGTTCGGTTCGGCGAAGGCGATCTCGATCGACTACGCGGTGATGGAGAAGACCTCGCGCGCGGCCGTCGTGCCGGTGTCATGCGGCTGGTCCGACGTCGGCTCGTGGCACGCGGTGTGGGAATTGTCGGAGAAGGACGCGCAGGGCAACGCCGCGCACGGCGCCGCCGTGTTCGAGGATTCGCGCAACTGCAACGTCACCACCGATTCCGCGCTGGTCGCGCTCGAAGGCGTCGACGATCTCGTCGTGGTCGCGACCGCCGATGCGGTCCTGGTCTCGCGCCAGAAGGATGCCAACGGCCTGAAGCGCCTGGTGACCAAGCTCAAGGCGGTCGCGCCGAAGGTCACCGAGGAGCATCTCAAGGTGCACCGGCCCTGGGGCAGCTACCAGTCGGTGGACAATGGCGAGCGTCACCAGGTCAAGCGCATCGTGGTCAAGCCCGGCGGGCGGCTGTCGCTGCAGAAGCACCATCACCGTGCCGAGCACTGGATCGTGGTTCGCGGCGCGGCGCGGGTCACCGTCAACGAGACCGTGAAGACGGTGCACGAGAACGAGTCGATCTACATCCCGATGGGCGCGGTGCACCGGATGGAGAATCCCGGTAAAATCATGCTGGAACTCATCGAGGTCCAGACCGGCAGCTATCTCGGGGAAGACGACATCATCCGGATTGAAGACGACTATCAAAGGTCGTAACCAGCAGGCTCCGAATCACGCGACCCGGGCCGAAAGAGCAGTATCTTTCAGCGGCTTAAGGCCCGGGGAACGTGTAACTTTTTGAATCAAATCGTGTCCGGACCGGAAGCTCTGCATTCGCCACAAATGTGGCGCCCGTGCTAGAAGCGGCCCGGGGATTTGCGGTTGAATCGGGGTTTGCTCAGATGAGTTCCAAAGGGTCAGCACCTGCCAAAGCAGGCTTGCGCGTCGGTGTCGTCGGCGCGGGCGTGATGGGCAGCAACCATGCGCGCGTGCTCGCGGGTCTTCCCGGCGTCACCCTCGTCGGCGTGGTCGATCCCTCGCCGACGCACCTGACGCGCACCACCGAGCTTGCCAACTGCCAGGGCTTCGAGACGCTCGACCAGCTCCTGGCCGCTGGCGTCGATGCCGTCACCATCGCAGCGCCCACCCATCTGCATCACGAGGTTGCGCTCGCCTGCATCGCCAAGAACATCCACGTACTGGTCGAGAAGCCGATCGCCTCCACGGTCGCCGAAGGCCGCGAGATCGTCGCCGCCGCGCAAAAGGCTGGCGTCACGCTGATGGTCGGCCATGTCGAGCGCTTCAATCCGGCGGTCGCCGCGGTCAAGCAGGCGATCGCGGGCGAGGACATCCTCTCGATCGCGATCACCCGCGTCGGTCCATTCCCGCCGCGCATGTCCAATGTCGGCGTCGTCATCGACCTCGCCGTGCACGACATCGACCTGATTCGCTGGTTCACCGAATCCGACATCGTCGAGGTGCAGCCGCAATTGTCGAGCGCGGTCGCCGAGCGCGAGGACATCGCGCTGCTCCAGTTCCGCACCGCCAACGGCGTGCTCGCCCACATCAACACCAACTGGCTGACGCCGTTCAAGGCGCGCAGCGTCACGGTCGCGACCCGCGGCAAATACGTGATGGGCGATCTGTTGACGCGCCAGGTCACCGAGTGCTTCGGCTTCAAGCCCGACGGCAGCTACTCGATGCGGCATCTGCCTGTCGGCCATGACGAGCCGCTGCGGGCAGAGCTGATCGCGTTCCTCAAGGCCGTGCGCCACGGCGAGACGCCGGCGGTCACCGGCGATGAGGGCGTTGCCAGCCTCGAGATCGCCACGCAGTGCCTGGAGACGCCGTCGCGTCCCGCCGCGACGTCGCCCGCCCGCAAGGGTCCGCGCCGCGTCGCCGGCTGATCTCCATCCATGTCGGCTTCCCAAACTTCGCAAGACAATCAGCAAGGCGCCATGAACCAGCATCTGCGGTCCGAACCCATTCCCTTCATCGACGTCGGCTCGCAGCGCCGCCGGCTCGGCGCCTCGCTCGATGCGGCCGTCAAGCGCGTGCTCGACCATTGCCAGTTCGTCAACGGCCCTGAGGTCGCCGAGCTCGAGAAGCAGCTCGCGGCCTATTGCGGCGCCAAGCACGTCATCGGCTGCGCCAGCGGCACCGACGCGATCCTGATGGTGATGATGGCGAAGAATGTCGGGCCCGGCGATGCCGTGCTGTGTCCGTCCTTCACCTTCATCGCGACCGCCTCGCCGGTGGCGCGGACCGGCGCGACGCCGGTCTATGTCGACGTGGACGAGGCGACCTTCAACATGAGCCCGGAATCGCTCAAGCGCGGCATCGCGTCCGCCCGCAAGGCCGGCCTCAAGCCGGCAGCGGTCATTCCGGTCGACCTGTTCGGCCAGCCCGCCGATCACGACGCCATCGCCCAGATCGCAAAGGCCGAAGGCCTGTTCGTGCTCGACGACGCCGCCCAGGGGTTTGGCGCGAGCTACAAGGGCCGCAAGCTCGGCACCCTGGCGCTTGCTACCGCCACCAGCTTCTTCCCGGCAAAACCGCTCGGCTGCTTTGGCGATGGCGGCGCGATCTTCACCGATGACGACGAACTCGCGGCGACGCTGCGCAGCATCCGCGTGCACGGGCAGGGCGTCGACAAATACGACAACGTCCGTCTTGGCCTCACCGGCCGGCTCGACACCATGCAGGCTGCGGTCCTGATCGAGAAGCTGAAGATTTTTGACGACGAGATCGCTGCCCGCAACCGGGTTGCCGAACGCTATGAGCGCGGGCTCAGCAACGTGGTCACCGTGCCGCGCCTTAGCCCCGGTAACACCTCGGTCTGGGCGCAGTACACCATCCGCCTGCCCGAGGGGACCGACCGTGACGGCTTTGCCGCGGCGCTGAAGGCCCAGGGCGTGCCGACCGCGATCTATTACGGCAAGTCGATGCATCAGCAGACCGCCTACAAGCAGTATCCGGTCGCCGAGGGCGGGTTGCCGGGTTGCGAGAGCCTGTCGCAGGACGTCATCAGCCTGCCGATGCACGCCTACCTGACCGAAGCCGATCAGGAGCGAATCATCGCCGCCGTGCGCGGGGCGATTGCGGGTTGATCTTGGTTCACCTCTCCTGCTCGCGGGAGAGGTCGGCGCGAAGCGCCGGGTGAGGGTTCTCTCCTCTGGGGGAGTCTTTCTTGTTGAGACACCCTCTCCCCAACCCTCCCCCGCGAGCGGGGGAGGGAGCAGACCGTCCTCGCGGTTTGCACCTAGACCTGATCTCGCCATGCTCTAAAACAGACGCATGCTCGGACGCATCTTCACGGTCGGTGGTTACACGCTGCTTTCGCGGCTGACGGGGTTTGCCCGCGACATCATGCTCGCGGCGATCCTCGGCGCCGGCCCGGTGGCCGATGCCTTTTTCGTGGCGCTGCGGTTGCCCAACCATTTCCGCGCGATCTTCGCCGAGGGCGCGTTCAACGCCGCCTGGGTGCCGGCCTATGCGCATGTCCATGGCGAGCGCGGGGAGGGGGCGGCAAAACTGTTCGCCGACCGCATCTTCACGCTGCTCCTGGCCTCGCAGGTGGTGCTGCTGATCGCCGCCTGGCTGTTCATGCCGCAGGCCATGAGCTTGCTTGCGCCCGGCTTCAGTGAAGATGCCGAGCAGCGCAAGCTCGCGATCGAGCTGACCCGGATCACCTTTCCCTATCTGCTGCTGATCACGCTGGTGACGCTCTATGGCGGCATGCTCAACGTGATGCAGCGCTTTGCCAGCGCCGCGGCCGCGTCGATCTTCCTCAACGTCGCGATGATGATGACGCTGGCAGTTGCCGTCTGGTTTCCGACCGCGGGCCACGCCGCGGCCTGGGGCGTCCTGATCTCGGGCTTCCTGCAATATTTCCTGCTCGCCGGCGATCTCGCCCGCCATGGCGGCCTGCCGCGCTTTGCGCCCTTGAAGCTCGACGAAGACGTCCGCGGCTTCTTCAAGGCGCTGGGGCCTGCGACGCTGGGCTCGATGGGCACGCAGGTCGCGCTGTTTGCCGACACCATCATCGCGACCTTCCTGCCCGCGGGCGCGCTGTCGGCGCTGTATTATGCCGACCGTCTCAACCAGCTGCCGATCGGCGTCATCGGCATCGCCATCGGCACGGTGCTGCTGCCGGAGATGTCGCGGCGCATCACCGCCAACGACCATGACGGCGCGATGAAGGCGCAACGCCGCGCGTTCGACTTCACGCTGCTGTTCTCGATCCCGTTCGTCGCGGCCTTCCTCACCGTGCCCGACGAGATCATGCGCGCGCTGTTCGCCCGCGGCGCGTTCTCGAAGGCCGATGCGGTTGCCGCAGGCAGCACGCTCGCCGCCTACGCCATCGGCCTGATCCCCTTCGTGCTGATCCGCAGCGCGGTCGCGACTTTCTACGCGCGCAAGGACACCGCGACGCCGGTGCGGGCGTCGCTGACCGGCATCGCCGTCAACGTCGCGCTGAAGCTCGCCCTGATGGGATCGCTCGCCCAGATCGGCCTCGCGCTGGCGACCGCCGTCGGCGTCTGGACCAATCTCTTGCTGGTGCTGTTCTTCGCCGTGCGGCGTGGCTTTCTGGTGCTGGACCGCGCGTGGCTGCTGTCGCTCGCGAAGTTCCTGCTGACCGGATTGATCCTCGCCGCAGCCTTCTGGCTGATCGCGCGCTTCAGCCCGGCCGCTCTTGCCTCCGTGCATGCCTTCCGGGACGAAGCGACGTTGGCTCTGCTCGCCGTCGGAGGCACGATCGTCTACGCGCTCGCGATCCTCATCCTGTTCGGCCGCAAGTGGCTGATGTCGCTGGTGCGCGGCTAGGCGAGATCGGTAGGTTCGTCCGCTCCGCCTGTAAGGGCAGACCTGCGGCAAGCCAGAGTGCGCGTCGACTGCGGAGCCATAAGCGGGCATCAGTGACTGAGCAGCCGAAGCTGAGCCTTTACGGGAGATTGGTTCAAAGACCGCGAGCCGCATGAAGCCATTCGCGACGATTCCAATTGGCGCTGCGGCAGCCGATTGGAGCGCAATAGTATCGATTGTCGTCTGTTTGAACCAAGCAGATCAGGACTTTGCCCAAGAGCAAATGATATCTCGCTCGCGACTCAATGATGTCTAGAACCCCATGAGCAAAGTCGCGGTCAATCGAGACGAGCCCGTGAAAGCCTTCTAGAGCAAGAACGCTTCGACCAGTATTGGCGAATGGATACTCCCCGAAGCCATCATTCAGCGCGTCTAGGTTGCCTCGCCATGGACCGTAGCCGAATTGCTCCCTCCAATGGAGCACCTCCGATAGCTGCATAAGAAAGTTCGGCAGACCATTGTCGCAAGCAACCTCGGCAACTTCATAACCCAGTTGCCTTAGGTCTTCTTTTGCTGCGCCGAGAACGGCCGGATTCCAAAATAACGTAACAGCTCCGTTTTGCAGAAAATCCCAATCGGCTCGATCCATATCTGCGTCAGTGAACATCGCGCCACCGTATCAATCGTTCCGGCTCATTTCCATCTGGCAATGCCGAGGCGGTCAAGAGAGTGCCGCACAGCCTCCGAAAGTGGCAGCGCGAAGGGCTCGCCTCCAGGATGCAGACAGCCTCCGCACATCCCTTGATTTTATGCGATTGCCGTGGTAGTGTCGCCTCATGATCAAATCAGTGCGCAACACCAACTCGATGCACATGACCCGCTTCGGCTGGGCCGTGGGAGGAGTCGCGCGCTAGGAATTCGACGACGACATCTTTTCCACCAGGCCCCGCCGGCATCGGACGGGGCCTTTTGTTTGGCCACGCTCCCTGCCGGCACAACAGCAGGAGCGTCCCATGCCACCGCAACAGACTAACATCACCTCCGAGACGGGGGGTGATGCCGCGAGGCTTCGCCTCGACCCCTCTGCCGTCTTGAGCCTGCTCAAGCGCTACTGTCGCGCGTTTTGGGAGCAGTCCCGGAGCCGACGGGTTGCCTTGCACGACCTGAGCGACAGGGAGCTGATGGATATCGGCCTGACGCGCGGCGAGATCGACTACTTCACGTCCGCAAGGGCTCTCGACAAGCTGAGAGATCGCGCGATGGATCCGTGGCGGCGCGGTGGGATGTAGCTAAGTCAAAGGGCTTGGTGGGCTGCGTCTTCGCGACCGATCCTTCGGGGACGCCCGCTTTTGGCGGGCTCTTCAGGGTGAGGTCTTGTTTCGCGGCGCAATCTGGACGCCATGGTGACGGGGGCGCGACGCTTTCGCCGCCTGCGACCCATGTGCCTGTCTAAACCCATTTGCCTTGCCACTTTTTCCACGGCAATATGCCGGCAAAACAACCATGAGAACGGGATAAAAAAATGGCTGCTCCCATCAAGTTCGGCGTTGGCCAAAGTGTGCTGCGCAAGGAGGATGACGCGCTCATCCGCGGCAAGGGCCGCTATACCGACGATTACGCGCCGCAGGCTGCGCTCCGCTGCTTGATGCTGCGCTCGCCGCACGCGCATGCTAAATACACCATCGATGCGAGCCGCGCCCGTACGCTGCCCGGCGTCGCGCTGATCCTGACCGCCGCCGACGTTGGGGATCTCGGCAATCTGCCCTGCCTGTTCAATCTCGAGACCGATCCCTTCACCGGCCCGCCATACCCGATCCTCGCGAAGGATGAAGTGCGCCATGTCGGCGATTCCATCGCCTTCGTGGTCGCCGAGACCATCGACCAGGCCCGCGACGCGATCGAGGCGATCGAGGTCAAATGGAGCCCGCTGCCGGCGGTGACCGGCGTCGTCAACGCCGTGAAGAAGGGCGCGCCGCAGGTCTGGCCGGACAAGGCCGGCAACGTGCTGTTCGATGTTTCGATTGGTGACAAAGCCGCGACCGAAGCCGCCTTTGCCAAGGCGCATGCGGTCGCCGAGATCGCCATCGTCAATCCGCGCGTGGTCGCAAGCTTCATGGAGACGCGCGCGGCGGTCTGCGAATATGACGCCAGGCGCGACCATCTGACGCTGACGGTCGGCAGCCAGGGCAGCCATCGTCTGCGCGACATCCTCTGCCAGAACGTGCTGAACATCCCGACCGAGAAGATGCGGGTGATCTGCCCCGACGTCGGCGGCGGCTTCGGCACAAAACTGTTTCCGTACCGCGAATACGCCCTGATGGCGGTTGCCGCGCGGCAACTGAAGAAGGCGGTGAAATGGGCAGCCGACCGCTCCGAGCATTTCATGGGCGACGCGCAGGGCCGCGACAACGTCACCACCGCGAAGATGGCGCTGACTGAAGACGGCAAGTTCCTCGCGATGGATTGCGACTTGATGGGCGACATGGGCGCGTATCTGTCGACCTTCGGGCCCTATATCCCGCATGGCGGCGCTGGCATGCTGCCGGGCCTCTACGACATCCAGGCCTTCCACTGCCGGGTGCGCACCATCTTCACCCACAGCGTGCCGGTCGATGCCTATCGCGGCGCGGGCCGGCCCGAGGCGGCCTATGTCATCGAGCGCCTCGTGGACGCGTGCGCGCGAAAACTCGACATGACGCCGGACGCCATCCGCCGCAAGAACTTCATCCAGCCAAAGGCGCTGCCGTACAAGACGGCCACGGGCAAGGTCTATGACTCCGGCGACTTCGCCGCGCATCTGAAGCGCGCCATGGAGATCGCCGAGTGGAAGGAGTTTCCCAAGCGCGCCAAGGCGGCCAAGAAGCAGGGGCTCATTCGCGGCATCGGCCTTGCGAGCTATGTCGAGATTTGCGGCGTGATGGGTGAGGAGACGGCCAACGTCCGCCTCGATCCCAATGGCGACGTCACTGTCCTGATCGGCACGCAGTCGAGCGGACAGGGGCACCAGACCGCCTATGCGCAGATCGTCGCCGAGCAGTTCGGCGTGGCGCCGGAGCGCGTCCACGTCCGTCAGGGCGATACCGACGAGATCGCGACCGGTCTCGGCACCGGCGGCTCGGCTTCGATCCCGTCAGGCGGCGTCAGCGTCGAGCGCGCCACGCGCGAGCTCGGACAAAAGCTGAAGGAGATCGCGGCGCAGGCGCTGGAAGCCAGCGCCGGCGATCTCGAGATATCGGAGGGCGTGTTGCGCATCGCCGGCACCGACCGTTCGATCTCGTTCGCCGATCTCGCCAAGCGGCCGGGCGCCGATCCGTCGAAGCTGAACGGCAGCGCCACCTTCGCCAGCGCCGACGGCACCTATCCCAACGGCACCCATGTCGCGGAGGTCGAGATCGATCCGGCGACCGGCATCATCAAGATCGTCAACTACGTGATCGTCGACGATTTCGGCAAGACGCTCAACCCGCTGCTGCTCGCCGGGCAGGTGCATGGCGGCGCCATGCAGGGCATCGGCCAGGCCTTGATGGAGCAGGTGGTCTACGGCGCCGGCGACGGCCAGCTGATCACCGCGACCTTCATGGACTACGCGCTACCGCGGGCGGCTGATGGTCCGGACTTCGTGTTCGAGACCGCCAACGTTCCATGCAAGACCAATCCCATGGGCGTGAAGGGGGCGGGCGAGGCCGGCGCGATCGGCTCCTGTCCGGCCGTCGTCAACGCCATCGTCGACGGGCTCTGGCGCGAGTACAAGATCGACCACATCGACATGCCGGCGACCCCGGAACGGGTGTGGATCGCCATCAGCGAGCACCGTCGCCGTCACAGCCTCTAGCCACAATCCTGCCGCGCGGGAATAAACGCCCCGCGCGGGGTTCTATCCATGGATGGATCGCGACTCCCGTGAAGCGGGTGGCGGGTCCAATCCCAAGGCATCTGCGAGTCGGAGAAACTAACCAATGAAACGGACGATGATTGTCGTGACGACCCTGCTATTGGGCGCGGGCGCCGTGATGGCGCAGCAGGAGGTCGCGGTTCAACAGGATAATCTGATGCGCTCGCAGGCCAAGAGCCTCTATACGGTCATCCTGAAGATGACCAAGGGCGATATCCCCTACGACCAGAAGGCCGCCGATGAGGCGATCGCCAATCTCGAGACCGACGTCGCCAAGATCGCCAAGACCTTCGAGGTCAATCCCAAGCAGGACGTGGTGAACGCGACCTACGGGGCATCGCCGAAGGTCTGGAAGAACAAGGCCGATTTCGACTCCAAGATCCCGCCGGTGCAGAAGGCGATCGCGCAGGTCAAGGGCAAGATCACCGACGTCGCGAGCCTCAAGGCCGCCTATACCGCGATCAACGATCGTTGCACCGACTGCCACGAGACGTATCGGCTGAAGTTGAAGTAGCCACCTCACTCTTTTCCACGCTCGACCTCGAAGCCCGGATGAGCGCAGCGATATCCGGGAAGGTGACCCCGCATGTCGCTTCGCTCATGCGGCTCCGAGCGTTGCCTCAACCGGCACGGCCTGCGGGAACCGGTAGTTGCTGCAGGTCCGCAGGTCGGCTAGACTGTGCTTTACGAAGAGTCTCCGTGCTCATTCGTCCTATCGCGCGACTGGCGAGCTAACGTGGAATCGACCACGGTGAAGCGCGAAGGGTTCGAAACGCCGATCGCCTGGGCACCAATCTGCTGGAAAAACAGCGTGTTGAGGAGCCCGAGCATGCCGTCGTTTCGCAACGAACTGTCCATCAACGATCAAGAGATCGCCGCCGCCCTTGCGGGGGAAGAGCGCCGCCAACAGGACGGCGTCGAGCTGATTCCGTCCGAGAATTACACCTACCCGGAGGTGCTTGAGCTGCTCGGATCGGTCTTCACCAATAAATATTCCGAGGGATATCCGGGACGCAGATACTACGGCGGCCAGCAGTATACGGACGAAATCGAGCGCCTCGCACGCGAGCGGGCTTGCTCGCTTTTTCGTGCCGAGCACGCCAACGTTCAGCCTCTTTCCGGATCACCGATGAATCAGGCCGTCTATCTCGGCCTGTTGGAGCCCGGCGACACCATTCTCGCCATGGACCTGTCCCATGGCGGTCATCTCACCCACGGCGCGCCGGTATCCCACATGGGGCGTTTGTTCAACTTCATTCGCTACAAGACGGCCCCGTCAAACGGCGGCGCGATAGATTTCGACGAATTGCGCGCGATTGCGCGTGAAGCGCGTCCGAAGATGGTGTTGTGCGGTTACAGCTCCTATCCGCGCGACCTGGACTATGCGGCATTCAAGAGTATTGCCGACGAAGTTGGCGCGCTCACGATGGCTGACGTGAGCCACTATGGCGGATTGGTTGCCGCGAATGTCATGCGCAATCCGCTTGATGCCGGCTTCGACGTCATGACGACGACATCCCACAAGACACTGCGCGGCCCCCGGGGCGGGATCATCCTGTGCCGGAAAGAAAATGCCGGTCGGATCGATGCTTCCGTATTTCCCGGTTTGCAGGGCGGACCTCACATGAACGTCGTGGCCGGGATTGCCGTGACGCTCAAGAAGGCGGCGACCTCGGATTTCCAGGTTTACGCGCGGCAGGTTTTGCGCAACGCGAAGGTTCTTGCCGGCGCGCTGATGGAGCGCGGGATGAAGCTGGTCACGGACGGAACGGACAATCACATGATGGTCGTCGATACGGCAGCGTCCGTCGGACTGGACGGGCGGGCCGCCGAGGATGTGCTTGATGCCATAGCCATCACCACGAACAAGCAAGTGATTCCGGACGATCCGCGCCCGCCGCTCAGGCCGAGCGGTATTCGCCTTGGGACACCGGCGGCGACTACGCGTGGCATGGGAGAGCCCGAAATGCGTCGTATCGGCGAGTTCATTGCGGCGGCTCTGCAGGCGAACGGCAACGATGTGGTCGTCGCGCGCCTCAGGTCAGAGTGCGTCGAGATGTGCCGGGCTTTTCCTGTTCCAGGCGTGATGTCCAGAGCTAATTCTGTTGCCAAGACCTGACGGATCGTTGTGAGAGTGGTTATCTTCGGTCGAGCCGCCGCGGCGTTGATTCGACCTGCTGGATGCCGGCGCATCTCGCTCCCGATTGCCTCACGATGTTTGGAGTTCCAACGCGCGGCGCGGATCCTAGTCAACAGCGAGACTGGCCATGGTAAAACCCTTTCCGTCGAAGACCCACATCGGCAACCATATGCTGCATCCGGAAACGCTGATGCTGACCTATGGCTATGATCCGCAGCTGTCGGAAGGCGCCATCAAGCCGCCGGTGTTCCTGACCTCGACCTTCGTGTTCAGGACCGCCGAGGACGGGCAGGACTTCTTCGATTTCGTCGCCGGCCGGCGCGAGCCGCCGGAGGGGATGGGCGCGGGCCTGGTCTATTCGCGCTTCAACCACCCCAACAGCGAGATCGTCGAGGACAGGCTCGCGGTCTATGAGCGCACCGAGAGCTGCGCGCTGTTCTCCTCCGGCATGGCGGCCATCGCAACCACGATCCTCGCCTTCGTGCGCCCCGGCGACGTCATCCTGCACTCCCAGCCGCTCTATGGCGGGACGGAAACCCTGCTGACCAACACGCTTGCCCGCCTGTCGATCGGCGCCGTCGGCTTTGCCGACGGCATCGACGAGGCGGCGGTCAAGCAGGCCTCGGAGGAGGCGATGGGCAAGGGCCGGGTTTCGATGATCCTGATCGAGACCCCGGCCAACCCGACCAATGGCCTCGTCGACGTCGCGATGATCCGCCGCATCGCCGACGCGATCGGAAAGGCCCAGGGGCATACGCCGATCATCGCCTGCGACAATACGCTGCTCGGGCCGGTGTTTCAGCGGCCGATCGAGCACGGCGCGGACCTTTCGCTGTACTCGCTGACCAAATATGTCGGCGGTCACTCCGACCTGATCGCGGGCGCCGCGCTCGGCGCGAAGGCGATCATGAAGGGCATCAAGGCGCTGCGCGGCGCCATCGGCACCCAGCTCGATCCGCATTCCTGCTGGATGATCAACCGCTCGCTCGAGACGCTGAGCCTGCGCATGGAAAAAGCCGATGCGAATGCGCGCCTCGTGGCGGCTTATTTGCGCGATCATCCCAAGGTGGCCAAGGTCCACTATCTCGGTCATCACGAGGAGGCATCGCCGGCGGGGCGTGTGTTTGCGAGGCAGTGCCTGGGGGCGGGATCGACGTTCTCGTTCGACATCGCCGGCGGCAAGGAGGCCGCGGTCAAATTCCTCAACGCGCTGCAAATCCTCAAGCTGGCGGTGAGCCTCGGCGGCACGGAGTCGCTGGCCAGCCTGCCGGCGACGATGACCCATTCCGGCGTTCCCGCCGACATCCGCCAGAAGATCGGCGTGCTCGATTCCACGATCCGGTTGTCGATCGGCATCGAGAACCCGTCGGATCTGATCGCGGACCTCGCCCAGGCGCTGAACGCGGCTTGAGCGGGGGGATCAAAGCGGATTGGACGCGCGGCATGCCGACATGATCGCGGCGGCAGCCTCGTTGCTCTGCGCGCCCGAGAGCTGCCGCACGAGGCAGACGTAATAGCCCTTGCTGGATGCGTTCAACAGGGAATCGCCGTTGACGACGAGCCAGTTGCAGGCGGAGCGGATGTACTGCACGGCAAGGGGCGATCGTGTATCGCGGATTGCGGACAGCTCGCATTGAGCCTGCTTTTCCATGTCGCTCTGCGCGAGCACCGGTCCGAAGAAGCAAAGAAGCGCTCCGGCGGCGACGAGGCCTGGCACAACGTGCCACGGCGCCCGCGCCGATCTTCTGATGCCGGCGTCGCCGGGCCGATCGAGAACGCTGGAAACGAGCCGCACGGTGCCACTCTGGAGATTGGTGAGGCCGAAGTTTACGGCGGAACGCGCGAGGCTGGCAAGGCACGAGGTCCGGACATTCCCGCACGTTAAGGTCCTCGCCCGAATCGAAAAGGCCGGACGCTCCCTCCTTGCGTCCGGCCTTTCCGCGACGAAGCCGCGTTTTCGCTTACTTCGTCACCTGGCCGCGGATCTCGCCGCCCGGATTCGCCGCCGTGTGGATGTTGACGTAGAGCTTGCCGGCCAGCAGATCGGCGGCCTGCGCGTCGGTCAGCGTCGCAGAGCCCTCGACCGGGCTCGACGTCGCATTCGGGATCGCGATCGCTACGCCGGCGTTCTTGCCGGCCTCGGCGGGCCCGTGGAAATGAGCGGCGGTGGCGGGGCCGGAGAGGCCGGAATAGGTCACCTTCCAGGAGAGCTTCTTGCTGGCGGCGTCATAGTCGAGATCGGCCGTTCCGGTGCCGCTGGTGGTGGTGGCGGGCACCTCGGACTTGCCGTCCAGCGTCGCCTTCAGTTTCTCCGCGCTGGCCGGGGCGGCGAACGCGACGGCAGCTCCGAGTGCCAGCGTGGCAAAAATTGCTTTGTTCATGGGTCTCTCCCTGTTGACGTCTGATTGCGGTCAACTTGCAAACAGTGCGCGCAGGAGTTTATTCCCGGATCAAGCTCAAACCATCTAAATTATTCGTGGCTGGAGCGGCCACCGGCGAATCCGTAAGTTCGGCCGATCTCCATGGGATACCTCGATGCTGCGACGAACAATTCTTGTCATGCTGATCGCTGCCGTTGCAGGCTTCGGCGTCTATTGGTGGTTGACGGCGCCGGCCGCATCGGCCGTGCCGTTGCCATCCCGGGCGCCGGATCCTGCCAACGGGCAGGAGATCTTCAATGCCGGCGGATGCTCCTCCTGCCATGCGGTGCCCAACCAGCCCGACCGCTTGCGGCTCGGCGGGGGCCTGGCGCTCGGCTCGCCATTCGGCACGTTCTACGTGCCCAACATTTCCCCCGATGCCGCCGACGGCATCGGGCGCTGGAGCGAGACCGAATTCGTCAGCGCCGTGATGCGCGGCGTGTCGCCCGAGGGCCAGCACTACTTCCCGGCATTTCCCTACACGTCCTATCATCTGGCGAAGGTGGAGGACGTTCGCGATCTCTTCGCCTATCTGAAGACGCTGCCGCCGGTGTCCGGCAGGGTGCGCGACCATGACCTGCCGTTTCCCTTCAACATCCGCCGCAATGTCGGCATCTGGAAATTGCTGTTCATGCAGAGCGGGCCGTTCGTCGCGGACGCGACGCACTCGCCGCAATGGAATCGCGGCGCCTATCTCGTCAACGGCTTCGGCCATTGCGCGGAGTGTCACAGCCCGCGCAATCTGCTCGGCGGCATCATCACCGCGCAGCGTTTCGCCGGCGGGCCCAATCCGGAAGGCGAGGGGTGGGTGCCGAACATCACGCAAAAGGGCATCGGCGAATGGAGCGTGAAGGATATCGCCAATTTCCTGAAGACCGGCGAATTGCCCGAGGGCGACAGCGCCGGCGGCGCGATGGCGCGCGTGATCAAGAACACCTCGCAATTGTCGGATGAGGACATTGCGGCGATGGCGGATTACCTCAAGTCGCTGCCGCCGGTGGACGGACCGCCGCGCCCGAAACGCAAGGATGCTGGTTAGAGGCTAGCTCGCGCCGAACGCCTTGAAGGTGATGATGGTGAGCGTGTCCTGGATGCCGGGCAGCACCTGCACCTTTTCGTTGATGAAGTGGCCGATGTCGGTGTCCTTGTCGACGTAGAACTTCACCAGTAGGTCGTAATGGCCGGCCGTGGAGTAGATCTCGGAGGCGATCTCGGCTTCGGCGAGCGCATTGGCGACCGTGTAGGACTGGCCGAGCTTGCATTTGATCTGGACGAAAAAGGGAACCATTGCAGTCACTCCGAAGGCATATCTGGCGGCTAATAGGCCAAAACCGGGGGGGCTTGGCAAGCGAACTTGCCGCCTCGCGGCTGCCCGAGGGATTGGTCCTGGCCAAGCCCCTCTACAAGGCCGTCTAGGAGGGCAGGGGCGCGCCGGCAAACGCCTCCCTCAGCCGCCGGGCCAGCTCGGCATTGCGATAGGGCTTGGTCAGGACGATCGATTGCGCGTGCGCGCGGCCCTGCTCGACCAGGGTCTCCAGGGCATAGCCGGAGGAGAACACGACAGGCAGTCCGGGCCGGATGCGCCGGGCCTGGTCGGCGAGCTCCCAGCCGCTCATTCCGCCGGGCATCACGATGTCGGTGAACAACAGGTCGATGGCCGGGTTGGTGCGAAGCTGCTGCAAGGCCTCCTTGCCGTTGACGGCCGCGACCACGCGATATCCCAGCGCCTCCACGCGCAGCGTGACGGAGGAGCGGACGAACGGATCGTCCTCGGCGACCAGGATCGTTTCGTGCCCCCGGGGCGCAGCCTCCTCGCGCGCCTCGATGTCGGCGAGCGACTGCTCGCCGCCGGCATGCGGCAGGTAGATGCGGACCGTCGTGCCGAGGCCCGGCTCGCTGTAGATCGAGACGTGTCCGCCTGATTGCTTGGCGAAGCCGTAGACATGCTGAGGCCGAGGCCCGAGCCCTTGCCGACCTCCTTGGTGGTGAAGAACGGCTCGAAGGCGCGCTCGATGACGTCAGGCGTCATGCCCTCGCCGTCATCGGTGATCGAGATCAGGGCGTAGCTGCCGGACTCCACCTCCGGATGCTGGACGCGATAGTGCTCGTCGATCGCGGTGAGCTCGGTACTGAGGGTGAGATGCCCGCCCGCCGGCATGGCGTCCTGCGCGTTGAGCGCGAGATTGAGCACGGCGGATTCGAGCTGGGCGCGGTCGGCGAAGGCGAGGATGGAGCCGGCGCCGAACGCCGTCGTGATCTCGATGTTTTCGCGCAAGGTGCGCTTGAGCAGCTTGTGCATGGAGGTCAAGAGCTCGCGGCACTCGATCGCGCGGGGTTGCAGCAATTGGCGCCGGCTGAACGCCAGCAGCCGCTGCGTCAGCTCCGCACCGCGTTCGCCCGACTGGCAGATGTCGTCGGCGAAACGCCTGAGGTCGGGACGGGCCCTGAGCTGCTCGCTGAGAAACTCCGCGTTGCCGATGATGACGGTGAGGAGATTGTTGAAGTCGTGCGCGATGCCGCCGGAGAGCTGGCCGACCGTCTCCATCTTCTGCGCCTGCTGGAGCTGCTGCTCGGTCAGCTTGCGCGTGGTCAGGTCGTGGACGATGCCGACGTAGATCAGCTCGCCGTCCTGCCACGCCTGGCCCACCGACAGATCCATCGGAAAGGTCGATCCGTCCTTGCGCACACCGGCGGCTTCCCCGGTTGCGATGCGCAGCGTATGACCCGTGGATGAGGGCCTCTCCTCATTGGACATCAGCATACCGATGTCGAGATTCATGACCTCGTCGGCGCGATAGCCGAACAACCGTTCGCAGGCGGGATTGAACAGGAGAATGCGGGCTTGCGCGTCGAACAGGATGACGCCGTCGACCGCGGTCTCGACCACGGCGGTGAGGCGCGTCATGCTCTCGCGCAGCGCGCGCTGGGCTTCACGGACCTGGCCGAGGAGCTGGGCCGCATCCCGGTTCTTGGTCTCCTCCTCCTCGAGCGCGGCCTGGACCTGCCGGAGCTCGAACGGCGAGGGGATGGTCAGGATCTTCGGCAGAAGCGGCCAGAGCGCTCCCGCGGTGATGACCGACGCCACGGCGGTGAGTGCCTTGACGATGCCCTCGACGCCGTAGACGGGCACCCAGAGCGTGTAGATCGACAGCACATGCGTCAGGCCGCACGCCATGATGAAGACGGCGAACGCCCAGAAGACCCACCCGAATTCGAGGTCGCGCCGCTTGGTGACGAGGATCGCGAGCGCAAACGGGATCGAGAAATACGCAAGCGCAATGCAGGCATCCGAAACGACATGCAGCCATATCAGCTCGGGCTCCCAGAGCAGGCAGATGCCGTGCGGGGAGAGCATCGAGGAGTCGAGGATACGTTCGAGGTAGGCCAACATGTGATTGCTTCCCGAGAGGATCGCGGCCGAGGCCGGCCCGCAACATGGCATCGCTGGACGAATCCGCCAATAAACGTCTCACTCACCGGGATGGGCGCCAAGGCCGGGCTATGCCGAGGGCATATTTTCGCGGGATGTGCACACTCGCGGGACGACAAGGCGGGCCGGGCCCTTATCCGGCTGATTCGCCGGGGCCGGACCGGCATAGGTTAGCTCGTCGCGGCGCCCGCGGCCGGCCCGGCTTGCTGGCGCATCCGCGGCACGCTAGGACAAGGCATGGCGGTGTCCCTCTCAAACCAATGTATCCGGCGATGACGACGCCCGTGGCTCTCACCATTGCCGGTTCCGATTCAAGCGGCGGCGCCGGCATCCAGGCGGATCTGAAGACCTTCGCGGCGCTCGGCGTCTACGGCGCCTCCGCGATCACGGCGCTGACGGCGCAGAACACGCGCGGCGTCACCGGCATTCATGCGGTGCCGGCTGATTTCGTCACCGCGCAGATCGATGCGGTGTTCTCCGATCTCGACGTCGGCGCGGTGAAGATCGGCATGGTGGCCCAGGCCGCCAGCATCGATGCGATCGCAGCCGCGCTGGCGCACTGGAAGCCGCGCCATGTGGTGCTCGATCCCGTGATGGTCGCGACATCGGGCGACCGCCTGCTGGCGTCCGAAGCCGTGGAAGCCCTGCGCATGCGACTGATGCCGCTGGCCTCGGTGATCACGCCGAACCTGCCGGAGGCGGCAGCTCTCCTCGGCGAGCCCGCCGCGGCCAGCGAGGCCGGGATCGAAGGCCAGGGGCGCCGGCTGCTGGCGCTCGGCTGCCGTGCGGTCCTGATCAAGGGCGGACACGGCGAGGGCGCCGAGAGCATCGACTATCTCGTCACGTCCGAAAGCACGATCGCGCTCGCCGCGCCCCGCGTCGCGACCAAAAACACCCATGGCACCGGCTGTTCGCTGTCCTCCGCCGTGGCAGCGGGTCTCGCCAAGGGCGAGACTCTCGAGCAGGCGGTGCGCAACGCCAAGGCCTGGATCAGCGCCGCGATTGCCGCTGCCGACCGCTTCGGCGTCGGCCACGGCCACGGGCCGATCCATCATTTTCACAAATTTTACTGACGCCGGCTTCGAGCTGCGCGCCGGCCCCGGCCGTTAACCAACAAGGCGACGGGGACCGGGCTTTTGCGGACAGCCATGGCCGCTTCGTGTCGCCTGATTGTCGCATGCGACTGATATTCGCGGGGAGGGCGAGGCGAGGTTTGATTCGTATCTGAGGGTGCCTCAAAGGTTCAATCGGTCATCCCCCTGTCACGGGATATTGTTACAGGCTGTCGCATGGGAAGCTACGATGTGAGTGACGAAAGCCCTGAAAGGCGCTTTCGCACCTTGTTCATCTCCGACGTTCATCTCGGAGCCCGCGGTTCACAAGCCGACCTTCTGTTGGACTTCCTGCGCTACCATGACGCCGAGACGATCTATCTCGTCGGCGACATCGTCGACGGCTGGGCGCTGAAATCGAGCTGGCACTGGCCGCAATCGCATAACGACCTCGTGCAGAAGCTTTTGCGCAAGGCGCGCAAGGGTGCCAAGGTGATCTACATCCCCGGCAATCACGACGAGTTCCTGCGCAACTATTACGGCACGCATTTCGGCGGCATCGACGTGGTCGAGAACACCGTCCACACCGGCGTGGACGGCAAGCGCTATCTCGTCATCCACGGCGACATCTTCGACCTCGTGGTGCAGAACGCGCGCTGGCTCGCCCATCTCGGCGACAAGGCCTACGACTTTGCGATCCAGATGAATCGCTTCGTCAACTTCTTCCGGCGCATGTTCAAGGTGCCCTATTGGTCGCTGTCGCAATGGGCCAAGCAGAAGGTCAAGAACGCCGTCAACTATATCGGCGCGTTCGAGCAGGCGCTTGCCGCCGAAGCGCGCCGTCACGACGCCGACGGCGTGATCTGCGGCCACATCCACTATGCCGTGATCCGCGACGAGGCCGGCATCCGCTACATGAACTGCGGCGACTGGGTGGAGAGCTGCACCGCGCTGGTCGAGCACGACGACGGCCATTTCGAGATCATCACCTGGGCGGATCAGTTGCAGAAGCCCGCGCAGGTGCCGCAAGTGGCAGCAAGGGCCGCCTGATGCGCATCCTGGTCGCGACCGACGCCTGGCACCCGCAAGTCAACGGTGTGGTTCGGACGCTGACCAAGCTTGCTGACGCCGCCAAAGGGCTTAGCGTCGAAGGTCTTAGCATTGAAGGTCTTGGCGTCGAGTTCAATTTCCTGACGCCGCAGTCGTTCCGCACCTTCGCGATGCCGAGCTATCGCGACGTGCGGCTCGCGATGCCGCGCCCGGCGCGAATCGCGAAGCTGATCGCGGAAGCCCGTCCCGACAGCATCCATATCGCGACCGAAGGGCCGATCGGCCTGATGGTCCGCCGCTATTGCCGCCAGCGCAAGCTGCCGTTCACGACCAGCTTCCACACCCGCTTCCCTGAATATGTCCGCGCCCGTGTGCCGGTTCCGGGCTCGCTGATCTGGCGGGCGCTGCGTCGCTTCCATGCGCCCAGCCGCGCCGTGATGGCGGCGACCCCGGCGCTCGCCCGCGAGCTGACCGAGCGCGGCTTTGACAATGTCGTGCTGTGGCCGCGCGGTGTCGACACGCACTTGTTCCATCCCCGCGCGATCGATCTCTGCCTGCCGGCTCCGGTGTTCCTCTCGGTCGGCCGCGTCGCGGTGGAGAAGAATCTCGAGGCGTTCCTCGACCTCAAGCTGCCCGGCACCAAGGTGGTCGTCGGCGACGGCCCGGCGCGGGCTTCGCTCGAAGAGGCCTACCCCGACGCGATCTTCCTCGGCGAGAAGCACGGCGAGGCGCTGGCGGAAATCTACGCGGCCGCCGATGTCTTCGTGTTCCCCAGCAAGACCGACACGTTCGGCCTGGTCCTGCTGGAAGCGCTCGCAAGCGGCCTGCCGGTCGCGGCCTTCCCGGTGAAGGGCCCCCGCGACGTGATCGGCGATGCACCGGTCGGGGCGCTGGATCATGACCTGCGCAATGCATGCTTTGCCGCGCTCAGCATCTCCCGGCAGGATTGCGTCGAATTCGCCGCCAATTACACCTGGGAGGCCTCGGCGAGGGCCTTTATCGACAGCATAAGGGCGGTCGGTGCGGTGCTGCCGGGCCGGAACGGGGCGGAGCAGCCACGCTTCGTCGCCTGAAGAAGAAAAACCCTCGCGCGGAGGTGTCTTGCCCGGGCCTCATCCGCCGCGATAAGGTCGGCCATGACCGAACAGCCCCTTCCGATCGGCCCTGCCGATATCGATGCCGCAGCGCGGGTGATCGCCCCCTTCGCCATCCGCACCCCGCTGTTGTCCTTTCCCGTGCTCAACGAGCGCGTCGGCGCAAAAGTGTTCCTGAAGCCGGAGATGCTCCAGCGCACCGGCTCCTTCAAGTTCCGCGGCGCCTTCAACAAGGTCGCCTCGATCCCGCAGGACAAGCGCGCCGGCGGCGTCGTGGCATTCTCCTCCGGCAACCACGCCCAGGGCGTGGCGGCGGCGGCCAAGATCCTCGACATGCAGGCGACCATCGTGATGCCCGCGGACGCGCCGCTGTCCAAGCGCGAGCGCACCAAATCCTACGGCGCCGAGGTCGTGCTGTACGACCGCGATCGCGACGATCGCGAGGCGATCTCGCGCGGCATCGCCGAGAAGCGCGGCGCGACGCTGGTCAGGCCGTATGACGATCCCTTCGTGATCGCTGGCCAAGGCACCGCCGGCCGCGAGATCGCGGACGACATGGCAGCGCTGGGCCTCAGCCCCGACATCGTGGTGGCACCGGCCTCCGGCGGCGGCCTGATCGCCGGCGTCGCGACCGCGATCAAGGCGCGATATCCGCTGGCGCAGATCGTGGTTGCCGAGCCGGAGGCGTTCGACGATCACGGCCTTTCGCTGACCGCCGGCCATCGCGAGCCGCATGGGCCGGCGGGCCGCACCATCTGCGACGCGCTGATGGCGCTGATCCCCGGCGAGATGACGTTTGCGATCAACAGCAAGCTGCTCGCGCGCGGCGTCACCGCATCCGACAAGGAAGTCGGTGCGGCGGTGGCGTTCGCCTATCGCGAGCTGAAGCTGGTGGTGGAGCCGGGCGGTGCCGTCGGCCTTGCCGCACTGCTTGCGGGACGCCTCGACGTCGCCGGCAAGAACGTCGTCATCGTGCTCTCCGGCGGCAACGTCGATGCGGATTTGTTTGCCGAGCTGGTGGCTTGATTTTTGGAGAGTCTGCTACTGCGACGTAGCATCGTTCTTGAAACCCGCGAGGGCCAGGTAGAGATCGTCGATGAGCCGACGTATTCGTTTGGCTCCGCGGACAATCTGCGAAAGTACGGTACGGAAATCCGTCTTGATAACGCTCATCTAAACTCCGTTCACGGAGTCCGCGCGGACGGGAAGTGGTCCGCGGTCTTTGGCGCCAGTGGAGGGTGTTCTGGCGTCCATCAACACTCTGCCATCGAAGTGGACCGCCATCTATATCTCGCGGTGGGTGATCAAGTCGTCTGCTTAGACCTTGCGACAGGTTCGAGGGAATGGTCACGACGCGTTGATCCGGCGACGTGCTTCGGCGTCTATTGGGATTGCGCTCACGAAGCTCTCATATCCCACGGTGAGCTGCAGATTTCTCGTCTTTCCCTGACGGGCGAAGAGATTTGGAGTGCGACAGGCGCAGACACTTTCTCCGAAGGGTTCAGGTGCCTAGCTAGTGGCATCGAGGTTATCGATTTCAATCAGTCGGTGTACCTTTTTGACTATCGCAGCGGTGCGCGTCTAGCCAGCCCGTAGAGTTCGTGCCGCGAACATGACAAAGGGGCAGAGCGTTTCCGCTCTGCCCTTTTGTCGTTTCGCTTGCCGCGATCAGTGCATGAAGCCGCGGTGATTGTTGCCGCCGCCCATGGCGGGCGCCTGGTTCATCGACTGCCGGAAGTTGTTGCCGCCGTTGTTGACCATGCGGTTGGTCGCATTGAACTGCGGGTGGTTGTTCTGCTGGGTGTTCTGGACCTGCACCTTGTTCACCGGGTTGTTGTTGAGCTTCACGATGCCGGTGTTGCCGTTGTTGATGCGGATCGGGTTGTTCTGCGTCTGAACATTGACCGGCTTGGTCTCGACAGTTGAACCGGCCTTGCCGACATTCACCGGCATGCTCACGATCTTGCCGGGGGTGCCGTTGCCACTGCTGGCGTTCGGCGTGTTGTTGGTCGCGGGCAGTGTCACGATCTTGCCGATGCCGCCATTGTTGTTGGTGGTGTTGGTCGGCGCAGGCAGGGTGACGATCTTGCCCGGGGTCTGCGACGGAGTGCCGTTCGGCTGGTTGTTGCCCGCCGGCAGGTTGACGACCTGGCCGCCATTGCCGAGCTTGCCGATGACGTTGCTGTCCACGGGCTTCTGCACGACCGGCAGATAGCCGTTGTTCTGCGCACCGCCATTGCCCTGCTGCAGCGGCATGTATTTGGGCTGGCCGAGATTGCCGATCTTGAAGGTCGGCGCAATGTTCTGCGGCGCCAGGAACTTCGTCGCCTGCATCAAGGGGACCAGCTTCGGCTGGGCTGCGAGCTTCAGCGCGGACACGGCGTAGGGGCTGTTGCCATAGCTGTCGTAGAAGGTCTGGTAGCCGAGCGGCGAGTTCGCGAGCACCGCCTTGTGCCAGGCCTGCGTGAGCAGGAGGTTGTTCAGCAGCCAGCGGATGTGGTCGCACAGCGGGTCGTGCGGGTACATCTGGATGAACTCCTGATAGTACTCCGGTTGTCCCTCCGACACGACGTAGTCATAGGCCTGGCGGGTCGAGCGGCTCGGCAGGTTGGAGGCCATCTGCACGACCGGCGCATTCACCGGCGCGCGGTTGGCGGCGACAGCGGTGTCGCCGAAGAAGGTGAAGTCCGACGTCAGCGAGGAACTCTCCCACGGGATCTGCGCGCCGCTGGTGGTCTGGTTCACTGCGAGGCGCACGCGCTTGAACAGCTGCTCGATCGGCACGTTGGGCTCGCGCGCGACGCTCAGGAAGGCCTGGGTGTAGGGACTGTGGCCGCCGGTGCCGTCGAGCGCCTCGGCGCCCGGCGCGGTCGAGTAACCCACGATCGAGCCGTTCGGCGCATCGACGATTGCCAAGCCGCGGCCGGCATCGTTCACGGAGGGGAAGGGGTTGTTGCGGCAGGCATCGAGGATGACGATGCGCATGCGGCTCGGGATCGTCTCCAGCGTCGACATCACGTCGACCAGACGCACCGAATTGTTGACGAGCTCGGTCGGGCTCGAGACCCTGGCGTCGACGGGAACGAGATAGTTCTCGCCGGCGAGCTGCACGCCGTGACCGGCGTAATAGACCATCGCCACCGTGTTCGGACCGCGCGCGGAGACTTTGGCGGAAAAGTCCTGCACCACGCGGAGCATGTCGTTCTGCGTGAGGTCGGTCGCGGCGACCACCTCGAAGCCGGCCGAATTCAGGAACTTCGCCATCGACTCGGCGTCGTTGTCGGGGTTTTGGAGCTGCGGCGCGTTCTGGTAGTTCGAATTGCCGATCACCAGCGCCACCCGCTGCTCCGGGCCTTGCAGCGCGGTGGGGGCCGGCTCGACCGGGGCGACTTGCGCGGACACCGGGCCGCAGGCAAAGCCGAGCAGGCTTCCCAGGAGGCCTGCAGTCATCAGGAAAGGCTTTAGGCGGAACATGGCGTGCTCCTCTGGCACTGATCTCGATGCGAGATTGGTTGCGAGGAAGCCTGGCCGCGTTCGAGCCCGGGGTCCGTGATCCCTGTCACCATGGGTGGCAGCGTGATCTGAATCACGCTTGGAACCTGCTATGGTGAATGGCCGGTTTCGCCGGCGAAAGACAAGCCTTTAGGGGAAATGCCGTCACATGCTGAAATCGATCGATCCGATCCTGACGCCCGACCTGCTCTGGCTCCTGGCCTCGATGGGCCATGGCGACGACCTCGTTTTCGTCGACGCCAATCATCCGGCAACGCGTATCGCCGCTGCGACATCCTCGCTGCGCCTGATCCAGCTGCCGGGCATGCGCATGGAGACCGCCGCCCGCGCCATCATGTCGGTCTATCCGCTCGACGATTTCGATCCCGATCCGGTGCGCGTGATGATGCCGGTGGACGATCCCGATCGCGTGCCCGACGTGCAGCGCGCGGTGCTCGCGGAAATCGAGCGCGCCGCCGGCCGCACTGTCGCTCCCGGCAAGCTGGCGCGTCCGGATTTCTATCGCGCGGCGGCGGCGGGCTTTGGCGTCGTGCAGGTCGGGGACAGCAGGGGCTATGGATGCTTCCTGATCCGCAAGGGCGTGATCGGTTAGCGGACGCCTTGCGTTCGATCAACAGATCGCCGCTCCTCACGCAGGGTGTGACGCAATTCCCGTCTGCGATATCCTGCGCATGGCTGCAAACAGTTCTGCACTCGAATTTGAATGGTCATCTCGCAACCGGCTGTCTATGGTCGATCCATGTCGCGCCTTATGTGTCTATTCATTGCTGTCATCCTGTCTCTGCTGCCGGCCGTCGCGCCCGCCGAGCCCGCTCAAAAGCGCCCCAAGCCGGTCTGGCACGGCTACGGCTTCCTGCCGGGCTATCGCCAGCCGCTGAGCAACAGCATTCCGCTCTATAAGCAGAAGGACGCGATGCGCCGTCTTGCGCGCAACGACCGGCGCCACTGGTACATCGATCCGGTTCCCCAATATTATCGCTGGGACGGCGAGTGGCATTATTTCGGCCGCCCCGGCTTCGGCGGCGGCCGCTACAACGGCGGCAGCTTTGGCCCGTGCTGGACGCGGACACCGATCGGCCCGGTGTGGAATTGCGGGTGACGGACCTCGTCCCGCTTCGCCGACATGTTTCGAAAGGCGCGTCCTCGCGGACGGCTTCACTTGGCAGATTTCAATCGTAACCGAATCCGGTTCGGCTGAAACCGAATCGTCGTCCCGGTGTCCTAGCTCTCATCCGTACCTTGCGGTTTCGGATGGAGTTGTCGGCATGCTTTCTCGGTTCAAGGATAAGGTCGTCATCGTTACGGGCGCCGGCAGCGGTATCGGCGCCGCAGCCGCAAGGCGCTTTCACGGCGAAGGCGCTATTGTCGTGCTCAACGGACGGCGCGAGTCCAAATTGGCCGAAGTCGGCGCGGAGCTGGGAACCGATCGCTGCATGATCCGGCCCGCCGATGTCACGATCGCCGCAGATGTTGAGAGCCTGGTCGTCGACGCGGTGCGGCGCTTCGGCAGGATCGACATCCTCGTCAACAATGCCGGGACGGGCGCGCTGATCGATTTCCTGGGCTCGCCGATCCAGCAGTGGCGAGACCTCTTCGCGGTCAATGTCGACGGTGTCCTCTACATGACGCGCGCCGCGCTTCCGCACCTGATCGAAAGCGGCGGCTCGATCGTCAACGTGTCGTCTCTCAGCGGGCTTGGCGGCGATCGGGGTTTGAGCTTCTACAACGCCACGAAGGGTGCCGTCAGTAATCTCACGCGTAGCCTGGCGCTCGAATTTGGCCCGAGAGGCGTGCGCATCAATGCGGTTTGCCCATCTCATTGACCCTCACCCACCTGACGATGCCGATCCTCGAGCAATATCCGGAATTGCTCGCAAAGTTGGTGGGACGCATCCCCCTCGGCCGCGCAGCCCAGTCCGAAGAAGTTGCGAGCGTCATCGCATTTCTCGCAAGCGACGACGCGAGCTTCGTGAATGGGGTGAACCTGCCAGTCGACGGCGGCGTCGACGCATCGACCGGGCAGGCCTCCTTCGTGTAGCGCGGATTGCTCGCGATGACGATAGAGCCAGTGCGCCCCCTTACGAGAAGAACGCGATCTTCTCGGCCTGGGTCATGCGGCGGATCGGCGCGAGCGGGTCGTTGGCGGGCGCGCGGGGTTTTTGCAGGATGCCGCTGGCGAGGATGGTGGCGCCAAGCGAGGACTCGGACAAGGACGCCGACAAGGGCGAGGGCATCGGCAGCGGCGCGGTCGGCGCGGCTGCGAATGAGGCCGTGGCCGCCATGGCCGGGGCGGGTTGCTCCATCACTTCGGCGGCGGCTTCCGCGATGGCATTGGTGAGGCGCGCCAGCGATTCCATCGCGATCGGCGCTTCTTCTGCGTGCGCCTCCACGATCGGCGCGGCGGCGGGTTCCGGCGCGGCCGGCTCCCGAAGCACGGCAGCAACGGGCGCGGCGACCTCCGCGATCATCGGCTCGGGGATGGCCGCTGCCATCTCGACCGGCTCGATGATCTCGTCGAATTCCGGATCGGGCGCGGCCATCTCCAGCGCGATGGCCGCGAGCACGGCTTCGTCCTCAGCTTCCGCGGCAGCGTCGAGTGAAAACTCGTCGGCGACTTCCGCGAACGCGGGCTCTTCGAAAGCGGCGTCTTCCGGGGCGGCATCTTCGAGCGCGATCGGGCTTTCGGCTGCAATTTCCGGCTCGACGGCGGCATCCATTGCCTGCTCGGCAATTGCGAACGCTTCAGCGTCGCCGGCCGTCTCAGCGGCGGCTTCGGGCTCGGCAGCCACCGTGATGTCCTGCGACGGCTCCGCAAAAGCCACGGCGGTTTCGCTCGCCATCGCGGCGGGCGCGGCCTCGAGAGGCGAAGCTTCTGCGACGGACGGCTGTGCTTCCTGCACCGGAGCTGCCGAGGAACGCACTGCCGTCGCCTGCGGCGTTGCGTCGCCGTCGGCATCGAGCTGCTCGACCCGATCCCTAAGCAGATCGAATGCGGCCTTGAGCTCGGTGCGGGGATCGAGGGTCGAAACCTGTCCGCAGGCGGCCTCGATCGAGGCGAGCTGCGAATCAATGAGGTCGCAGATTCGCCCGTCGGCGCCGATCTCGCGCCAGCGCCAGGAGATCTCCTTGATGATGCGCACGCCGCGCGGGATCGGGGCAAGGCTCGCCTCGATCGCCGCGGGGTCGAACGCCGCGATCGCGATCGTCTCGGCCTCGCGGATGGCGCGGCGGATCTCGACCAGCGCCTCGGGCAGACGGTCCTCGACGACGGGTTGTCGCTGTGCCGCAAGGGTTTCTTCGATTTTGGCGACCGCATCGAGCACCATGCTCGTGTCGGCATTGCGGTTGCGCTTGGCATATTCGCCGAGGAACCAGCGGCCGCGCGCGGTCTCCATGAAGGCTTCGCGGATCGCGTCGTAATCCTGCTCGTTCGGCTCGGCCGCGCGGGCAGACATGGGCGAGAGGGCGAATGCTTCGTTGGCCATGACAATCTCGTCGCGCAAATCACCGCGCGTTACTGTAACGATCACCACGATATCGACCGAATCGCAATTGGTTTGATGGCAGGCGAATCACAAATCCCCACGCAAGCCGCCGTGAAGCGGCGATTCGCCGTGAGCCTGGCCCTGTTCTACTCGGCCTTCTTCGCGGTCCTGGGCACGCATATGCCCTTCTTCCCGGTGTGGCTGAAGGCGATCGGTATCGACGCGGCCTGGATCGGCCTCATCAACGCGCTGCCGGCGATCACGCGCTTCACCACGCTGCCGCAGGTCGCGGCCTTCGCCGAAAAGCGACATGCCATTCGCGCCGGCATCATGGTGTCGGTGCTGGCGACCGCGATCGGATTTGCGGCCGTCGGCCTGCAGCAGCAGCCGCTGGCGCTGTTCCTGATCTACGCGCTGACCTGCATGATGTGGACGCCGACGATGCCGCTGACCGATGCCTATGCGCTGCGCGGTGTCGCCCGTTACGGACTCGATTACGGACCCTTGCGGTTGTGGGGCTCGGCGGCGTTCGCCGCCGGCTCGCTCGCCTGCGGCTATCTCGTCGACAGCATCGCGGCGCGCGACCTGATCTGGGTGATCGTCGCGTGGGCCGTCGTTGCGGTTCTCGCCAGCCTGCGGCTTCAGCCGCTCGACGATCTCAGGCGGAGGACGACGGAGACGCATGCCGGCAAGGCGCTGCTGCACGATGGCGGCTTCTGGGCCGTGATCGCCTCGGCGGCGCTGATCCAGAGCAGCCATATCGCCTTCTACACGTTCTCGGCCATCACCTGGCAGCTCCATGGTCACGGCGGGCTGACGATCGCGGGGCTGTGGACGCTGGGTGTGATCGCCGAGATCGTCGTGTTCGCGCTGTCGCCGCGCTTCTCGCTGCATCCGTCCACGCTGATGGCGATCGGGGGGCTAAGCGCCGTGGTGCGCTGGATCGTCACCGCCAGCGAGCCGTCGCTGGCGCTGCTCGCGATCGTGCAGCTCGGCCACGGCCTCTCCTTCGGCATGACCATGGTCGGCACCATGAATCTGCTGGTGCAGCGCGTGCCCTCGCATCAGATCGCGCGGGGGCAGGGCTACTACGCCGCCTGCAACGGGTTGCTGGGCGCAACCACCTCGATCGCGTCAGGCGCGATCTACGCCCGCATCGGCGAGGGCCTGTATTACGTGATGGCCGCGATGGCCGCGGCCGGCGCGCTTGTCATCTGGTCGGCGCGGCACCGGCTCAAGGCTCATCCCCACAGCGAGGGGGAGGGCGGATAGACCAGGCTGTCGTCATAGCGCAGGCCGTGATCGCGGTCGCGCGCCAGCAGCAGCGGGCCGTCGAGATCGACGAAGCGCGCCTGCGGCGTCACCAGCATCGCGGGGGCCATCGACAGCGAGGTTGCGACCATGCAGCCGATCATGATCTCGAAGCCGAGCGACTGCGCCGCATCCGCCATCGCGAGCGCCTCGGTGAGGCCGCCGGTCTTGTCGAGCTTGATGTTCACGGCGTCGTAGCGCTCGCGCAGGGGGGCGAGGGAGCTGCGGTCGTGCACGCTCTCGTCGGCGCAGACCACGAGCGGCCGCTTGATCCGCGCCAGCGCGTCGTCCTTGCCGGCCGGCAGCGGCTGCTCGACCAGGGTGACGCCGACGGCGTCGCAAACGGCGAGATTGTGCTCCAGATTGGCCTCGGTCCAGGACTCGTTGGCATCCACGATCAGCTCGGACTCTGGGGCGGCCTTGCGCACCGCTGCGATGCGGGCGTCGTCGCCGTCGCCGCCGAGCTTGATCTTGAGCAGCGGCCGGTGCGCCGCTTTCGCGGTCGCCGCGGCCATGGCCTCGGGTGTGCCCAGCGAGATCGTGTAGGCGGTGGTGCGCTCGCCCGGGATCGGGCGGTCCAGCAGGCTCCAGGCCCGCAGGCCCGCCGCCTTGGCCTCGAGGTCGATCAGGGCACAATCCAGCGCGTTGCGGGCGGCGCCCGGCGGCATGGCGGCTTGCAGCGCCTGCCGGGTGATACCGCCTGCCACGGCTGCCTGCATGGCCTGGACGGCGGCCAGGGTTGCCTCGGGGGTTTCGCCATAGCGGGGATAGGGCACGCATTCGCCGCGGCCGGTGAGGCCGTTCTGGCTCACTTCGGCCACAACAGTCACGGCCTCGGTCTTGGCGCCCCGGCTGATGGTGAAACTGCCGGCGATGGGAAAGCGCTCGATTCGCGCCCGAAGTGCCGGAACTTTGCTGGAAGTCATTTTGAACTCTGGCGAAATCTGAACCTGCTAGTTACCTCTAGCAACTAACATTAACCAGTTGGGGATACCTTCTCCGGGTAAGGGCGCGTGCGCAACTATCTGATTTCCTCCGCCCCGGCACGGGAGCGGACATCTTGAGCAGCGATCCGAAGCTGGAACGGATTGCGAAGGGCAATGCGCTGGCACTCTGCGCCACCGGAACCTGGACCGCGAGCTTCGCGCCGGTCCTGGAGCGGATGGTGGCGGATGCCGAGAAGTTGGCCGGCAGCCCCCAGAGCATCTTCATCGACGTCTCCGAGGTCGCCAAGCTCGACACGTTCGGTGCGTGGCTGATCGAGCGGCTGCGCCGCAGCCTGACGCAAGGAGCGGTCGAGGCGCAGATCGCGGGCCTTTCCGCCAATTATTCGAGCCTCGTCGACGAGGTCCGGCGGGTGAGGGCGACGCCGGTGGTCGACGCCGGCACGATCACCATCACCGGCATGCTGGAGCAGATCGGTCGGGCCGTGGCCGGTGTCGCCGGAACGGTTGCGGGCCTGATCGACATGCTCGGCGCGGTGCTCGCGGCGGGCGGCCGCGTGCTGATCCATCCGCGCTCGTTCCGCCTGACCTCGACCGTGCACCACATGGAGCAGGTCTGCTGGCGCGCGGTGCCGATCATCGTGCTGATCACCTTCCTGATCGGCTGCATCATCGCCCAGCAGGGCATCTTCCATTTCCGCAGGTTCGGCGCCGACATCTTCGTCGTCGACATGCTCGGCGTGCTGGTGCTGCGCGAGATCGGCGTGCTCCTGGTCGCCATCATGGTCGCGGGCCGCTCGGGCAGCGCCTACACCGCCGAGCTCGGCTCGATGAAGATGCGCGAGGAGATCGACGCGCTGCGCACCATGGGCTTCGACCCGATCGAGGTGCTGGTGCTGCCGCGCATGCTGGCCCTGGTGCTGGCGCTGCCGATCCTCGCCTTCCTCGGCGCCATGGCCGCGCTCTATGGTGGCGGGCTCGTCGCCTGGCTCTATGGCGGCGTCGATCCCGAAGCCTTCCTGCTTCGGCTGCGCGATGCCATCTCGATCGACCATTTCATCGTCGGCATCGTCAAGGCGCCGGTCATGGCCGCCGTGATCGGCATCGTCGCCTGCGTCGAAGGGCTCGCGGTGCAGGGCAGCGCGGAATCGCTGGGACAGCACACCACCGCGTCGGTGGTGAAGGGCATCTTCTTCGTCATCGTCATGGACGGCGTGTTCGCCATCTTCTTCGCCTCGATCGGGATGTGACGATGGCCCAGGAAACTCAAAACGGGATCCAAAATCCCATCATCCGCGTCCGCGACATCACCGTGCAGTTCGGCGCGACGCGCGTGCTCGACGGCCTCAACCTCGACGTCAAGCGCGGTGAGATCCTCGGCTTCGTCGGCCCATCGGGCGCGGGCAAGTCGGTGCTGACGCGCACCATCATCGGCCTCGTGCCGAAGGTGGCAGGCTCCATCGAGGTATTCGGCGTCGACCTCGATTCCTCCAACACCTCGCAGCGCCGCAACGTCGAGCGGCGCTGGGGCGTGCTGTTCCAGCAGGGCGCGCTGTTCTCCTCGCTCACCGTGCGGCAGAACATCCAGTTCCCGATGCGCGAATATCTGCGCGTCTCGCAGCGGCTGATGGACGAGATCACCATGGCCAAGCTGACCATGGTGGGCCTGAAGCCCGAGGTCGCCGAGCGTTTCCCGTCGGAGCTCTCGGGCGGCATGATCAAGCGTGTGGCGCTCGCACGCGCGCTTTCGCTCGATCCGGACCTCGTTTTCCTCGACGAGCCGACCTCGGGCCTCGACCCGATCGGCGCCGGCGACTTCGACGAGCTGGTCAGGACGCTCCAGCGCACTTTGGGCCTGACCGTTTTCATGGTAACGCACGACCTCGACAGCCTTTACACCGCTTGCGACCGTATCGCCGTTTTAGGGAACGGTAAGATCATTGCGGCAGGGTCGATCGCCGACATGCAGGCCTCGCAGCATCCCTGGCTGAGGCAATATTTCCATGGCAAGCGCGCCCGCGCGGTCATGGGTTGAGTGGTAGCCGGAGTACCTGATGGAAACGCGGGCGAATTACGTACTGATCGGATCGTTCACGCTGGCAGTGATTGCCGCGGCGATCGGCTTCGTGCTGTGGTTCCAGTCGCTGCACACCACCAAGCAGCGCAGTCCCCTGCGCGTGGTGTTCGAAGGCCCGGCGGCGGGCCTGCGCAACGGCGGCAGTGTCAATTTCAACGGTATCCGGGTGGGTGAAGTGGTCTCGGTGAAGCTCGACAACCCGCGGCGGGTTGTCGCACTCGCCATGGTCGAGAACAACGCCCCGATCCGCAAGGACACCCTGGTCGGCCTCGAATTCCAGGGCCTGACGGGCGTCGCCGCAATCTCGCTCAAGGGCGGCGAGGAGGCAGCGCCGCCGCCGCCGCTCGACGAGGACGGCATCCCGACGCTGACGGCCGATCCCAACAAGCTCCAGGACGTCACCGAAGCGATCCGCGGCACGCTTCAGAACATCAACAAGATCGTCGCCGACAATCAGGAATCGGTGAAGAACTCGCTGAAGAACCTCGAGACATTCACCAACTCGCTCGCGCGCAACTCCGAGAAGATCGACGGCGTGATGGCCAAGGTCGACGGCGTGATGCTCAAGGCCGACAGCCTCATGCTCGGCCTCAACACGCTCGCCGGCGGCAAGGACGGCGGCGAGCTGTTCCAGGCGGTGAAGTCGATCCGCGAACTCGCCGACGATTTCGACAAGCGCTCCGGATTGCTGATCTCGGACGGCCGCCGCACCCTCGGCGACATCAGCCGCGCCGTGAACAATTTCGACCGCAACCCGACCCGCGTGCTGTTCGGCGCCAGCAACAGCGCGCCGGCAGCCGCCCCGCCGCCAGCCGAGCCGCCGAAGCCGGCGGCGAGCGAGCGCAAGCGGCAGTAGCGGTCCCTCCGTCCATCATTCGTCTCACGCGCGACACGCATCGGCGTCGCGCGATGACCGCGGCGTGCGCGCCGCTCAGGACGGCGAGAGTCCGGTGACGATACGAAAGTATGGGGGTCTGGCCGAGCCAAGGTAGGGGGCGGGGCCGGCGGCGATGTCAGCTATATCGCGCTCAAGTCGCGCGCCAAGGACGCGCGTCGTTTCACTCACAGGGGAGGAGAGCGCGTGGTACGCCTATTGCTGTTGTTGCCGTTCGTCGGCCTGATGATCGTGCCGTTCTACAATATCCGGGAGCCCCAGCTGCTCGGCTTCCCGTTCTTCTACTGGTACCAGCTCGCCTGGGTGCCGCTGACCTCGCTGCTCACCTACATCGTCTACAGGAGCGTGCGTCGTGCTGACTAATGTCGATAGCGCGGCGTTCGCCGTTTTCCTCGCACTGTTCGTCCTCGTCACCGGCATGGGCTTCGTCGCAGCGCGCTGGCGCAAGCCGGAGACGCTCGCCCATCTCGACGAGTGGGGCCTCGGCGGCCGCAAGTTCGGGACCTGGATCACCTGGTTCCTGGTCGGCGGCGACTTCTACACCGCCTACACGGTGATCGCCGTTCCGGCTCTGGTCTATGCGGTCGGCGCCTACGGCTTTTTCGCGCTTCCCTACACCATCATCGTCTATCCCTTCGTATTCGCGGTGATGCCGGTGTTGTGGAAGGTCGCCAAGGAGCGCGGCTACGTCACCGCAGGCGACGTGGTTCGCGGTGCTTACGGCTCGCGCGGGCTCGAGCTCGCCGTTGCGGCGACGGGCGTGCTTGCGACGATGCCTTACATCGCGCTCCAGCTCATCGGCATGGAGGTGGCGATCAAGGCGCTGGGGCTGAGCGGCGAGGTGCCGCTCGTCCTCGCCTTCCTGGTGCTGGCGCTCTACACCTATTCGTCGGGCCTGCGCGCGCCGGCGCTGATCGCCTTCGTCAAGGACATCATGATCTACATCGTGGTGATCGCCGCGATCGCGATCGTGCCGTCGAAGCTCGGCGGCTACGGCGCGATCTTCACCGCGGCGGATGCGGCATTCGCCGCCAAGGGATCGGGCGGCATCCTGCTGTCACCGGCACAGGTCGTGCCCTACGCCTCGCTGGCGCTCGGCTCGGCGCTCGCCGCCTTCATGTACCCGCACACGCTGACCGGCATCTTTGCCTCGTCCGGCGGCAACACCATTCGCAAGAATGCGATGCTGCTTCCGGCCTATACGCTGCTGCTCGGCCTGCTTGCGTTGCTGGGTTACATGGGACATGCGGCGGGACTGAAGCTCGCCAGCAACAACGACGTCGTGCCCGCGCTGTTCAAGACGCTGTTTCCGAGCTGGTTCGCGGGCTTTGCCTTCGCCGCCATCGCCATCGGCGCGCTGGTGCCGGCGGCCGTGATGAGCATCGGCGCGGCCAACCTGTTCACCCGCAACTTCTGGAAGGTGTGGATCGATCCGAAGGTGACGCCGGCAGGCGAGGCGAAGGTCGCCAAGATCACCTCCATGCTGGTGAAGGTCGGCGCGCTGCTCGCCATCCTCTTGATGCCGACGCAGTTCGCGCTCGACCTGCAGCTGCTCGGAGGCCTCTGGATCCTGCAGACGCTGCCGGCGCTGGTGTTCGGCCTCTATCTGAACTGGTTCTCGAGCACCGCGCTCCTGGCCGGCTGGGCCGTCGGCCTCGCAGGCGGATCGTGGCTGGCCTGGTCGGACGGGTTGAAGCCGCTGCACGGCATTGACCTCGGGTCTGGCCCGGTTGCGATCTACACCGGTCTGTTGGCGCTCGCCCTCAACATCGTGGTTGCCGTCGTGGTCAACCTGGTGCTCAAGCGCATGCCGCAGGAGCGGCTGTCCCGCGAGGCAGCCTGAGGTTGGCCTCACCGGCGGCCGGAGATCTCCGGCCGCCAATCCCTCCGGCATGAATAGCCTTCCATGCGATTGAAAACGCTCTAGTATCCGCCCCGGCGCTCCGGCCGCTCGTCGGGGGCGGATCGGATGGTCTCGGGTGAGGATGTCTTGCAGGCGTGGTTCGTTCTTGCGGTCGCTGCCGGCTATGTGACCACGCTGTTCCTGGTGGCCTGGTGGGGCGATCGGCGGAGCGCAGGTGGGCCGCTGGTCTCGCCAAATTCCTGGGCGGCCGCGATCAGCTACTGCCTGACGCTTGCGGTCTACAACACCTCCTGGAGCTTCTACGGATCGGTCGGGCGTGCCGCCACCAGCGGACTGGACTTTGCCACGATCTATATCGGCCCGACCCTGGTGTTGTTGTTCGGCCAGACGCTCCTGTCCAAGGTCATCGCGATCGCGAAGGCGCAGAACGTCACCTCCGTTTCGGACTTCATCGCCGCGCGCTACGGCAAGAGCCAGGTGCTCGCGGCCTTCGTGACGCTCGCATCGCTGCTTGGCGTGCTTCCCTATATCGCGCTTCAGCTCAAGGCCGTCGGCAAGAGCTTCGATTATCTGATCCTCCAGCCGGAGCGGGCGGGCGGCGAGGCGCTGCGGTTCTGGCAGGACTCCGCATTCGGCGTCGCCGCCTCGATGGCGCTGTTCGCGATCGTGTTCGGCGTCCGGCATGTCCACGCCAGCGAGCATCATCGCGGGCTGATGCTCGCGATCGCGTTCGAGAGCGTCGTCAAGCTGATCGCGTTCCTGATTGTCGCGCTGTTCGTGCTGTTCGGGCTGTCCGGCGGGCCGGGCGCCCTGCTGACGCAGTTTCAATCGGATCCGCAACTGACGGGAATCCTGAGCTTCGACCCGATGCAGCCGGTCTGGCCTTCGACGATCATCATCTCGGCTATCGCCTTCCTGTGCCTGCCGCAGGCATTTCACGTGGCCGTGGTCGAGAACGAGGCGCCGGTGCATACGCGCACCGCGGCGTGGCTCTACCCGGCCTATCTTGCGCTGTTCAGCCTGCTGATCCTGCCGATCGCTGCGGCGGGGCTCACCAGGTTCGGCGCCATGATGGACCCCGACACCTACGTCATCTCGCTGCCGATCGCGGCGGACGCGAGCACCGTCAGCCTGATCGCCTTCCTGGGCGGTCTGTCGGCCGCCACTGGCATGGTGATCATGACATCCGTCGCGCTCAGCACCATGCTCTGCAACGATGTCATCATGCCGCTGCTGCTGCGCTCGCGGTTCTTCGGCCTGCGTGCGCAGAGCCGGCCGATGACCTCCGTGCTGGTGGCGGTGCGCCGGCTCTCGATCCTCGGCATCCTGCTGCTCGCCTATCTGACGCACCGCCTGGTCAACCAGGCCTATCCGTTGACCGTGATCGGTCTGTTGTCGTTCGTCGCCGTCGCACAGTTCGGACCGGCATTCGTCGGTGGCTTGTACTGGCCGCGCGCCAACAAGGTCGGCGCGTCGGTCGGGATCGCGGCCGGATTCTGCATCTGGGCCTATACGCTGCTGCTTCCCTCGGCCGCGCCGCTCTGGCCCGCGGTCGGGGAGATCGTTCGCCTGGGCCCATGGCAGCTCGCCTGGCTCAAGCCAAACGCGCTGTTCGGTATCGACGGGCTCGATCCGATCTCGCATGCGACGCTGTGGAGCCTTGCGGCCAACCTCGTCTGTTTTCTGGCATTCTCGACACTCGGACGGCAGTCGACCGTCGAGCGCAACCAGGCCGCCGCATTCGCCGACGGCGTCGTCCGCGAGATGGTCCCGAAGCTGTCCTCGCGCGTGGTGGTTCGCCTCGACGATCTCCGCGCGCTGACGCTGCGTTTTGTCGGCGTGGAGCGGGGCTCGGCGGCTTTCGACGGCTATCTCGCCTCCCGCACGACAGGTACCGGGCCGCGTCTCGACCCATCGGGTCTCGTCGATCTCGACTCGATCCGATTCACGGAGAACCTTCTCGCCGGCGCAATCGGCGCGGCGTCGGCGCGCGTGGTGATCGCAGCTTCGCTGGAAGGGCACTCGCTGTCGCGGCGGGAGGCGATGGCGATGCTGGACGAGGCCTCCGAGGCGTTGCGCTTCAACCGCACGCTTTTGCAGAGCACGCTCGAAAGCGTACCGCAGGGCATCTGCGCGTTCGATGCCGATTTCAACATCACGGCCTGGAACGGCCGCTTCATCGCGCTGTTGGACCTGCCTCCGGACTTCGTGCGTGTCGGCCTCCCGCTGGCGGACCTGATCGCCTTCAACGTCGAGCGCGGCGAATATGCCGCATCCGAATTCGCCGCACTCCTGGTCAATCGTGACGTCGCCACGCAGAGCTGGCCCTATCTGTACGAGCGCAAGCGGCCGGATGGCACCGTGCTCGAGATCGTCTACGATCGCATCGCGGAGGGCGGCTACGTATCGACCTATACCGACGTAACCGAGCGTCACCGCGCGGCGGAAGCCCTGCGGCGGGCCAATGAGGATCTCGAGCTGCGTGTCCGTGAGCGGACCGAGGCGCTCGAGCGGGCCAAGGCGGAGGCCGAGCAGGCCAATCTCGGCAAGACCCGCTTCCTGGCGGCGGCCAGCCACGATCTGCTGCAACCGCTGAACGCGGCGCGGTTGTTCCTGTCCGCGCTCGACGAGAGTCTGCACATCTCCGCATCATCGGGCGGAGTCGACAAGGAGCGCAACCTGGCGAGCAGCGCGATCACGGCGCTACGCTCGACCGAACATGTGCTCGACAGGCTGCTCGACATCTCCTCCTATGATGCCGGCGCCGTTCGTGCCGAGCCGTTCGAATTCCCGATCGCGGATCTGCTCGTGCAGCTGAAGGTGGAGTTCTCGGCGATGGCGCGGGAGCGCGGGCTTGTCCTGCGCGTCGTCGATTGCGGGCTCGCGGTGCGCAGCGACCCGCATCTGTTGCGGCGGATCCTCCAGAACCTGCTGTCGAACGCGCTGCGCTATACGCCCAAGGGCCGTATCCTGCTCGGCTGCCGGCGGCGCGGCGGCGACCTGCGCATCGAAGTGTGGGACACCGGCGTCGGGATCGCGGCGGAGGATCAGAAGCGGATCTTCGAGGAGTTTCAGCGTCTCGCGCCCGGGCCGGAGAAGGGCCTGGGCCTCGGCCTTGCGATCGTGGATCGTGTCTCCCGGCTGCTGGGCCACGCCGTCGACGTCCGATCGCGGCCGGGACGCGGTTCCGGCTTTGCCGTCACGGTGCCGCTGGCGCGCGGCGCGGGGACATCGCTTCAGCGCAAGCCGGCAAGCCCGGCGCCCGCGGCCGCCGAGCGCGCGATGACGATCCTGTGCCTCGACAATGATGTGACCATTCTCGATGGCCTGACGGCACTGCTCGGCGGATGGGGGCACCATGTGCTGGTCGCCGCGGACGCTGACGGAGCGATGCTCGCTGCCGCGGCCAGTCCGCCGGATATCGTGCTGCTCGATTATCACCTCGATGGCGGCCGCAGCGGCTTGGACTTTCTCGATGATCTCAGGCAGAAGTCGGGTCGCGACGTCCGCGCGCTGGTCGTCACCGCCGATCGCAGTGAGGCGGTGCGCAAGGAGGCCGGGGCACGCGGCTGCGCGATCCTGTCGAAGCCGGTCAAACCGGCGGCGCTGCGGCGCTTCCTCGGCGGCGAAGCCCTGAGCCGGCAGTTCGGAGCGAAACAGAGGACATCCCCGGCGTGACCATGCGCATCCTCATCGGTGACGATCACCCGCTGGTACAGGCCGCTTTGCGCAGCGCGCTTTCGACCGCGCTGCCGGATCTCGACATCGTCGCCTGCCAGTCGCTCGACGAGGCGCTGAGCGTGCTGTCATCCCAGTCCGACGAGATCGACCTGATCCTGTGGGACCTGACGATGCCGGGCATTCAGGGATTTGCCGCGCTGTTCATCTTGTCGGCGCAGTTCCCGACGGTGCCGGTCGCGATCATCTCGGCGCGGCAGGATGCCGCCACGATCCGCCGCGCCATTGCCTATGGCGCGTCCGGCTATATCCCGAAATCGCTCAGCCTGCCGGAGATGGCCGACGCGATCACAAAAATCCTCGCCGGTGAAATCTGGATGCCGCCCAATGTCGGGGGACGGGGCTCGATCCAGAGCGCCGATGTCGAGCTGGCCGCGCGCATGGCCACGCTGTCGGCGCAGCAGCTCCGCATTCTCGCGATGATCGTCGAGGGCAAGCTCAACAAGCAGATCGCGGGCGAGCTCGACATTGCCGAGCAGACGGTGAAGGGCCATGTCTCGACCATCCTGCGCAAGCTCGGCGTCGGCTCACGCACGCAGGCCGCCGTCCTGGCCGAGCGGCTGTCGTTCGGCCAGCCCGGCGGCAATTGAGCCCAGGACATCCAAACGAAAACGGAGGCCGCGAGGCCTCCGTTTTTTATTCGCGATTGGCTTGAGTGTTACCCCAGCCGTCCCGCCGCGTGCGCGAGCAGCGTGTACACCAGGCCGGTCTCCGAGGTCAGGTGGCCGCGCAGCTCCTGCGGGCCGCGGCCGTCGCGGGCGACTTCGTCGAGCAGGCGTTCGAACTCAGCGACATAGCGGTCGACCGTGCCCTTGAAGTTGCGGTCGGCGCGATACTTGCGGGCGACCTCGTCGAAGGCCTTCTGGCCGGCGGGCGTGTAGAGGCGCTTGGTGAAGGCCTTGTTCTCGCCGCGCTGGTAGCGGTCCCACATCTCGGCGGCGAGGTTGCGGTCCATCAGCCGGCCGATGTCGAGCGACAGCGATTCCAGCGGATTGCTGCTACCTTGCGGAGCCTGCGGCTGCGGAGCCGGTGCAGGCTGGCGGCCGCGCGGGGCCTCGCGGCCGTTCGGAGCGCCCTGGTTGGCGTCCGTGCGGTTCAAGAGGTCCGACAGCCAGCCGTCGCGGCCCTGGTCGTTGCCAGCCGGCGCAACCGGCGGAGCTTCGGTGCGGCGCGAAGTGGCCGGCATGCCGAGGTCCGGCGGCGGCAGCGTCGAGGCGCTGCCGGTGTCGCGCAGGCGGGTCTCGGTGCTGCGAGCGCCGACGGCCGCCAGCAGCGGCTCTTCCTGGCGCTGCACGCTGGCGCGGCCCGCCGTCGAGACGTCGAGGCCACGGCCATGCTGGGCCACGATGCGGTTGAGCTCGGCGAGGGCCTCGATCTGGTCGACGATCACCTTGCGCATCTGCGCAGTGCTCTCGGCGGCCTCCTGCGGCATCTCGAGCACGCCGCGGCGCAGCTCGTTGCGGGTGGCTTCGAGCTCGTTGTGCATCTCGAAGGCCATCTGCTTCATGCTGGAGACGAGGTTGGAGAACTTCTCCGTCGACTGCTTGAACATCGCATCCGCCTCGTCGGTGGTCTGGCGGTAGATGTCGTGCATGGCGTCGAGGGTCTGCCGGTGCTCTTCCTCGGAGGCCGCGCGCACCGCCTCGAACTGGCGGGTGATTGCGGCGGAACCTGCGCCGGCGGTCTCCGCGACGACGCGGGCGATGTCGCGGGCGCGCTCTTCGGCCGCGGCCAGCGATTCATCGAGCAGGCCGGTGAAGCGCGACAGGCGCTGGTCGAGATCGGCCGTGCGCAGGTCGATCGTGGTGACGAGCGATTCCAGCGCCTGCTTGCGTTCGGCGAGCGAAGCGGTGGTGTTCTTGTTGCTCAGCTCGACGACCTGGGCGGCCTCGACGAGCGCCTTGCCGTGCGCGTCGAACTGGGTGGACAGCTCGCCGAGATCCTGGAGCGCTCGCGTGGTCTTCGTGTTGAAGACGTTGAGCTGGTCTTCCAGGTTCTGCGTCGCAGCGCCGTTGCGCGAGGTGACGTCGTTCATCGCCGAGACGAAGTCGGCAACGCGCGTCACCAGCGCCCGCTCGAGCGAGTTGAGGTTGTCGTGCGCACCGGTCAGCACCTCCTGGAGGAGGATGTTGCCTTCGCGCAGACGCTCGAACAGGGCGACCGTGTCGGTGCGCAGGATCTTGCTGGTCTCCTGCATCTCGGTGACGGCCGCGATCGAGACTTGGCGCGACTGGTCGATCGCCGCGCGCGAAGCCTGCTCGAGGTCCTTGAGCGACTTGCCGACCGCGCCGGTGGCCATCTCGCTCGCCGCGTTGATGGTGCGGGCGACTTCGGAGCCGTTGCCCATCATCGTCTGCGAGAACGCATGGCCGCGCGTCTCGATCGACTTCAGCGCGTCCGAGGTGACGCGGTCGATGTCGAGCGTGAGCTGGCTGGTCTTGGAGCCGATCGCATCGACCAGGGCGCCGCGCTTGGCGTCGATCATGTTCGACAGACGGTCGGCCTGCTGCTGCACGTAGGTGACGATCTCGTCGGTCTTGCCGGTCATGGCCTGGCCGAAGCTGCTGCTGGCGGCGAGCACGGAGCGCTCGACGTCGGCCGAGCTCGACTTGACCCGCGAGCTCGCCTCGTTGGAGGCGGAGATCAGCGCGTTCTGGGCGTTGAGCGCGCTGGTCTGGATGTCGTTGGTCGCGTTCGCGGTGGCCGCGCTCAGCGCGCGCTCGATCTCGGTCGAGATCGTGCGGATCTGGCTCGCGGCATCCGCCGAGGTCGAGGTCAGCGAGGTCTGCGCCTCACGCGCGCTGTTGAGGATGGTCGAGGCGGTGTCGGCGCCGACCGCGGTCAGCGTGCGCTCGATGTCCGTGGTCAGCGACTTGATCTGGCCTGCCGCGTCCGTCGAAGCGGAGATCAGCGTGCCCTGGGCCTCGCGCACGCCGCTGGTGAGCGCCTCGATGGTGGCGCCGCCGGCGGTCGCCAGCGCGCGCTGCATCTCGGCCGCGAGCGAACGGACCTGGCTGGTCTGTTCGGCCGAGACCGCGAGCAGGGTGCTCTGGGCGTCACGGGCGCTGGTCGTGATCGTCTCGGCGGTCGACTGGCCGACCTGCGAGAGCGAACGGTGCACTTCGGCCGCGAGCGACTTGACCTGGCTCGCCGCATCCGAGGACGCCGTGACCAGGGTGTTCTGCGCCTCGCGGGCGCCGGTCGTGATGGTCTCGGCCGTCGCGGTGCCGGCCATCGAGAGCGAACGCTGCACGTCCGAGGACAGCGCCTTGATCTGGTTGGCGGTCTCGCTGGAGGCCGCGATCAGCGCGCTCTGCGCATCGCGGGCGCCGGCGGTGATGGATTCCGCCGTGGTGGCGCCGGCCAGCGACAGCGAGCGCTGCACGTCGGCGGTGAGCGTCTTGACGTGGGTGGCCGCATCCGAGGAGGCGGTGACGAGCGTGGTCTGCACCTCGCGGGCGCCGGCCAGGATCGAGGCTGCGGTCGCAGAGCCGGCCGCCGACAGCGTGCGTTCGACGTCGGCCGCGAGCCCCTTGATCTGGTTGGAGGCATCGCCCGAGGCGGCAACCAGCGTCGACTGCGCTTCGCGGGCGCTGGTCAGGATCGAGTTCGCGGCACCGGTGCCGACCGCGGTCAGCGCGCGCTCGACCTCGGAGGAGGTCATCTTGAGCTGGGCGTTGACGTCGGAGGAGACCGTCATCAGCGACTGCTGCGCCGTGCGCGCCCCGGTCTGGATGGTCTCGCTGGTGTTGACGACGAGGTTGGTGAGCGAACGCTCGGCGTCCTCGACATGCGAGCGGATCGCGGTCGAGATCATCTCGGCGCGGGACATCATGTCCTCGCTGGCCTGGCGGCCGCTGCTTTCGATGCGGCCGGCGACGGCCTCGACGCGCGAGCCGAGCAGGTCCTCGAACTGCGCCACGCGCACGTCGATGTCGCTGGCGACCGAGCCGACCTTGGTCTCGATGGCCTGGTGGATGTCCTGGAAGCGCGCCGTGACCGTGTCGGTTAGGTGCATGCTGCGACCGTCGATGATCTCGGTGACGCCGGTGATGCGGCGGTCGACCGCCTCGATCGCCTGCGCGGTGCCGTCCGTGAGGGTCGAGGTCAGGAGGCTGAGGCGCGAGTCGATCGACTGCACGGCCTGCGATGCGCCGTTCGTCACCGCGCTGGTCAGGTAGGTGAGGCGGGAGTCGATGGATTCGAGCGCCTGCGAGGCGCCGCCGGTGAGCGTGGTCGTGAGGTGCGTCAGGCGCGTATCGATCGTCTGGATCGTTTGGGATGCGCCGTCGGTCAGCGTCGTCGTGAGGCTGGTCAGGCGGGAGTCGATGGACTCGAGCGCCTGCGAGGCGCCTCCGGTCAGCGACGTCGTCAGATGGGTGAGGCGGGAGTCGATCGACTGGATCGCCTGCGCGGCACCGTCGGTCAGTGACGCGGCGAGCGTGTTGAGTCGCCCGTCGATGGTCTCAGTGACGGACCTCGCGCGGGTGTCGAACGACTGTTCGAGCGCGGTGACGCGGCCGCCGAGCTGCTGGTCGAAGGTCTTGATGTGGCCGTCGATCGTGCTGTCGAGGCTGGTGATCTTGCCGTTCAGCGAGTCATCGAGGTTGGCGACGCGTTCGCCGACCGTGGTCTCGAACTGCATCAGGCGCTGGTCTAGCACGGCCGTGATCCGGCCGCCGTGCGAGGTGAAGCGGGTGTCGAAATTGTCGACATAGGTCTTCAGCGTCTCGGCAATGTCCTGCGTGCGCTGGCCCATGCGCTCCACGACCTCGCCGCCGAACGTCTTCACGGTGCGGTCGAACTCGGAGATGTGACGGGTGATCAGCGCGCCCAGCGTGCCGGAATCGCGGGCGAACTTCTCGACCAGCTCGGTGCCCTGGTTCTTCACCAGTTCGTCGAACGCGCTCATCTGGAGCGACAGCGAGTCGTGCGCGGTCTCGGTCTGGCTGACGACCTTGGCGACCAGGGTGTTGACGGTGGCGTCGAGCGCGTCGCTCGCCTTGTCGCCGGAGGTCATGATCTGGTTGGCGAGCCGGTTGCCGGCATCGTCGATCTTGGCGGAGAGGTCGTTGGAGCGCAGCTCGAGCTCGAGCAGCAGGGAGTCCGACGAATTCTTCAGGCTGTCGTGCACCTGCTCGGTGCGCTCGGAGATGCCGTCGACGATCGCGGCGGAGCGCTGCTCGAACTCGCCGGTGATGCGGTCGATGCGCTCGTTCAGCATCTCGTGGACGCGGTCGGCGAGGTCGACGAACTCGTCGTGGACGTGGCCGGTCTTGAAGTTGAGGCTGGTGGTCAGCCGCTCGCTGGCGTCGAGCACGGCGCGCGTGGTCTCGTTGCTGGCTTCCTCGAGGCGGTCGAGCAGGTCGCCGCCGCGCTCGCCGAGCGCGAGGATCATGTTGTCGCCGGCATTGCTCAGGGCGCCGGTGATGTGGGCGCCGCGCTCTTCGAGAGCGCCGGTGATGCTCTTGGCGACCTCGTCGACGCGCGAGGCGATCGCATCCGAGATCAGCGCGATGTCGTGGCGCAGGTCGATCTGCACGCCGGAGATGGCGCTGCGGACCTGCTCGGCCTGGCCGACCAGGTTGTCGCGCTGATGCGCGATGTCCTGGAGCAGGGCGCGGATACGCACCTCGTTGTCGGAGTAGGCGCGCTCCAGCGCCGCGACCTCGTTGGCGACCAGCGTCTCGAGCTCGCCGGCGCGCGCGATCGCGCGCTCGATGCCGTCGCCCATCGCCGCGACCTCGCGGCGGATGGCCTGGCCGACGGTGACCATGGAATCGGAGGCCGAGCCTTCCGGCTCGGAGAAGCGGATCGCAACCTGCGCCATCGCCTGTGCGATCATGCGCATTTCCTGGCCGCGCCAGACCAGGCTCGCGAGGAAATAGAACAGCATGATCGGCGCGAAGAACATCGCGATCAGGCCGGCGATGACGAGCACGCCACCGCTCTGGCCCATGGCGGCCTGGATCGAGGGCAGGAAGCCGACGGTCAGCGCGGCGCAGGCGGCGAGCCAGACGCCGGCGAAGATGGTGGCGAAGGTATAGACGCTGCGGGCAGGGCGGCCCTTCTGGAGCGCCTGGAGCAGCTGGCCGATGGTCTCGCGGTCGTCATTGGCGGCGCGGCGCGTCGAGCGCGGCTCCTCGATCGTATCGAACACGGTGGCCCGCTCGTTCGCGGCAGGGCGCGGCTCGAAGCTCGGCTCGTCAAAGATCGGGGGCTCCGGGGGCGCCACCGAAGACGCCGTTTCGTTGCGCATCGAGGCGTTGCGGCTGGTGTCCGCAGCGGTGTCGCTGATGTTCAGAGCTTCCTGGATCGCAGAAAGCGCAACTTCTGTCGGGTCTTTGACCTTTTTCGGAGTGTTCGCCATGTTCAGTCCGAGCCCTCGTTACTTGTACGCGTCCCCCCGCGAGCCCCGCGCGCTACGCAAGCCCACAGACCGGATCATGCCGCTTGCGCGGATCTTTCAGCCGTCCCCACCCGGACGGCTTGTCCGCCAATTTCTCCAACATCCTATTGGCAGAGCGTCGCGAATGAAATGCCCGCGATTAAGACAATCTTAATCATCGTTAACAGGATCGGGCCGTAACGCCTTAGCAATAAATGCAATTCTCCACCGGACTCGGCCGATTGCGGCAACTTTTCGTCAATAAACGGGCGGATTTACGTAAGGCGGCCCAAACATTTCGTTAACCATTTCCATGCTTGGCTGGGAGGAACCGCACCGCCGAACCGGCGGAACCGTCGCGCGATGCCGGGGTCCTGCGCCATGACGCCTGAACTGCAACGGATGGAATGGATGCCCTCGCCCCCGCTTGCGCCCGTCGACAGCCCGCTCGATCTCGACCACCTCTCCCGCATGACGCTCGGCGACGCCGAGCTGGAGCAGGAAGTGCTCGCAATGTTCGCCGAGCAGGCGGTTCGCCTGCTCGCCGCGATGACCAATTTGCCGGCCGAGGCCGGCGCGCTCGCGCACAAGCTCAAGGGCTCGGCCCGCGGAATCGGCGCCTTTGCGGTAGCGGATGCCGCCGCTCACCTGGAGACCGCGATCCGGACCGGCCACGACCGGCACCACGCCTTCGCCGCGCTGAAGGAGGCCGTGGCCGAGGCCCGCGCCGCCATCGAGGCGATCCTGAAGCACTAGGCCGGCAACCCCGCAAAACGGCGGTGTCTCTAGTCGTTTGTTTTGACGCGTTTTCTGCCCGCAAACCGGGATCCAGCTCGCATCAAAACGCTATGGCGCCGGGCTAACCGACCCGTTATAGGACAGCCCGGACCCTCCTTCATTCCCAACATCGCGGCAGCACGAGCACACATGGCCAAGATTCACTTTGTCGACCACAAGGGCGAAACCCGTACGGTGGAAATCGAGAACGGCGCAACCGTGATGGAAGCCGCCATCCGCAACAGCATTCCCGGCATCGAGGCCGAATGCGGCGGCGCATGTGCCTGCGCGACCTGCCATGTCTATGTCGACGAAGCCTGGCGTGAGAAGGTCGGCAGCCCGACGCCGATGGAAGAGGACATGCTCGACTTCGGTTTCGACGTGCGCCCGAACTCGCGCCTGTCCTGCCAGATCAAGGTCTCCGACGAGCTCGACGGGCTGGTCGTGTCGACGCCGGAACGCCAGGCCTGATCCGACCGTTCCCCTGCATCAGGTGCCAGGCGGCGCGACCTCGATGCCGCGCTTGTGCCAGGGTCTGAGCTTCTCGACGATCTCCGCGGTCAGCGGCGCCGGCCGCCGCGTCGCCTCGTCGAGCATGACGCCGACCGACGTCGCCGAGGCGATGCATTTTCCCTGCGAGAACACGACCTGCTCGAAGGTCACTGACGTCCGTCCCAGTTTCACCACGCCGAGGCCGAGCTCGATCGTGTTCGGCCAGTGCAGCTCGGCGCGGAAATGGATGTCGAGCCGCACCATGATCCAGGCGAGGCCCGGCGGCGTCAGCCCGTAGTCCGGGCTCTTCATCAGGGTGACACGGCCGGTCTCGAAATAGGTCGCATAGACCGCGTTGTTTACGTGCTGGTTGGGATCGAGATCGCCGAAGCGGACGTTGTCGCTGAGGCGGTAGGGGTAGTCCTCCAGGCGCGGCGTCGTATCGAGGCGGCTTGGTGCGTTCACCGATTGATCTCCGTCATATCCAGCCTCGTTACAGCCCAGTTATTTTGACCCGGCAAGTGGGCGCGGTTGCGGGGCGCTCCCGCTTTTATGCCTTCCCTGATCCATCCCCGTTGGCTAGACAGGCAGGGTCACCTCGGCCCAAAGGGCGCCGTCCAACCGATAACGATAAAGAGACGACATGAGCGACGTGATCAAAACCGATGTGCTGATTATTGGCGCCGGCCCCTGCGGTCTGTTCGCCGCCTTCGAGCTCGGCCTTCTCGATATGAAGGCCCATTTCGTCGACATCCTCGACAAGGTCGGCGGCCAGTGCGCCGAGCTCTATCCGGAAAAGCCGATCTACGACATTCCCGGCATTCCGCATGTTTCGGGGCAGGGGCTCACCGACGCGCTGATGGAGCAGATCAAGCCGTTCCATCCGACCTTCCATCTCGGCGAGATGGTCGAGACGGTGGAGAAGATCGGCGATCCCGCATTTCGCTGCACCACCGATGCCGGCAAGGTGTTCGAATGCAAGGTGCTGGTGATCGCGGCCGGCGGCGGCTCGTTCCAGCCCAAGCGTCCGCCGGTGCCGGGCATCGAAGCCTATGAAGGCACCTCGGTGCATTACGCCGTGCGCAAGATGGAGACGTTCCGCGACAAGAACGTGCTGATCGTCGGCGGCGGCGATTCCGCGCTCGACTGGACGCTCAATCTGCATCCGGTGGCCAAGCGCATCACGCTTCTGCACCGTCGCGACGAATTTCGCGCAGCCCCTCACAGCGTCGAGCAGATGCGCGCGCTGGTCGCGGCCGGCAAGATGGATCTCCGGCTCGGCCAGGTCACTTCGCTCGCCGGCACTGACGGCAAGCTGACCGGCGCGACGATCAAGGGCAACGACAACAACGTCACCGAGATCGCCTGCGATGCCATGCTGCCGTTCTTCGGGCTGACCATGAAGCTTGGTCCGGTCGCGAACTGGGGCATTGCGTTGGAGAACAATCTGGTGCCGGTCGAGACATCCGCGTTCGAGACCAACATATCAGGCATCTTCGCCATCGGCGACATCAACACCTATCCCGGCAAGATCAAGCTGATCCTGTGCGGCTTCCACGAGGGCGCGCTGATGTCGCAAAAAGCCCATCGCTACGTCTATCCGGAGAAGCGGCTCGTGTTCCAGTACACGACCTCGTCCTCCAGCCTGCAAAAGAAGCTCGGGGTCAGCTGACCGCGAGCGGGGCGGGAAGGATGCCCCATGTTTCTGGTGCTGGAACCGTTCGCGAAATCGCCGTAGTCTGCGGCCATTCCAGTCGTGGAATAGCAAGGTGATCATAATGCGGAATCCGTTTCCCAGCTTTCGGCTGCTCTCGCTCCTCACGCTCGCGCTGTCGCTCGGCGCGGTGAGCCCGGCTGCGGCGCAAGCCCCGGTTGCGACGTCGGCCCAGCCAACCGCCGCAGGGCTCTGGCAGAAGGTCGAAGACGGCAAGACGGTGGGATGGTTCCTCTTCGTCGACCACAACGGTGTGTTCGAAGGCGTGATCGCCAAGACGTTCCCGCGGCCCGGCGACGATCCGAACGAGGTCTGTGCGAAGTGCACGGACGATCGCAAGAACGCGCCGGTGCTAGGCCTGTCCTTCATCCGCGACATGAAGCGCGACGGGTTGAAGTATGATGGCGGTAACGTGGTCAATCCGCGCGACGGCAATATCTGGAAGGCCAAGATGACGGTGAGCCCCGATGGCCAGACCCTGACCATGCGCGGCTTCCTCGGCATCTCCCTGTTCGGCAAGGACGAGACCTGGACGCGCCTGCCGGACGCCAACATCGCGCAGGTCGATCCCGCCATCGTCGCCAAATATCTGCCCGCACAGGCCGCAGCGACCAAGCCCGCACCCGCGCCCGCGGCGAAGAAGGGCGGCGCAATGATGGCGCCGGCGCCGAAGCAGTAGGCTCTACAGTCGTTGTTTCACATGCCGCTGTCATTCCCCGCGCAGGCGGGGAATCCAGTACGCCGCAGCCTCTCGATTCAATCACGTCCGTCACGGAGTACTGGATCGCCCGCCTTCGCGGGCGATGACAGCTGAGTGCGTGGCACGTGCGCGCCTCATCTCGTCATTGCGAGCGTAGCGAAGCAATCCAGTAAGGTTGCTTCCGCATTCTCTTGTCGCCCGCATGAGCGAAGCGATATGCGGGACCACTTGTCCCTGATATCGCTGCGCTCACCCGGGCTACGGAATTGTCAATACGTCCGCGCCTTCTTGCACGGCGCATAGAAGGTGCCGTTGCCGGCAACGACCCGCTCGAGGCATTGCCGGGGATCGGTGATCTCGCCGTCGACCTGGAAATAATAGGCCTGCGTGCCCAGGCTCAGGACGTAATGTCCGGGCGCAAGTTCGAGCTCTGAATCGCCGGTGTGAAGCTCGTGCATCTCGGGTGTCCCTGGAATCGGTGACACCCGGAACGGATAGGCGAAGTTGCGGATGACGCCGACGTCGTCTCCGCCATTCAGCGTCTTGCCTGCGGCGTCGGTCGAAAACTCCCTGGCGATCTTCGCCACGACCCGAACCTCGACGCGTTCGGGAATCGCGTGTGCGGCGTCGCGGCGGAACACGATGAATTTGACGCGGCCGTTCGGCAGATGCGGCCGATCTGGCTTCTTGAACTCCGGTGAAATCGCGACGCGCATGTCCGGCGCCATGACGCCGGTCGCATTCAACTCCGCCAGCGATTTGTCGTCGATCAAGGCGTAGACGCCGTAGTCGGTTGGAAGCACGCGCGTCGGTTTCAACGGCGGTGCGACGGCGGTCACCATTTCCGGCTTGCCGACCGTGATCGTCGTCTCCGGTCTGGGCGGGACCAGCGCGATCTCCTGGGCCTGGGACGAAACCAGCCGGCGCAGCGCGGCGATATGGTCTCGCTGCGAGATGAGAAGAACGATGGCGCCGGCGGCAAGCAGGATGGCCCCCATACGCTTCATCACCGGCCAGAGCGGACCTGAGATCGCAGGCCGCCTGGATGTCTCGATCGCCGATCGCAGGACGGGAGCGTCGGCGGACAGAAGTGGGCCGCCTGTCTCACCCGCCTTCGCCGATGTGAGTTGATGTTGCGGCAACCGCTCCAGCGGCGCCTCTTCACGCGAGAACTTCTCGACCTCCTCGATTGCGACCTCGAGCGCCCGCTTCATCTGGTCGATGTTCTTGGCGTCGGCGTAGGTGAACTGCTCCTGGAGCTTGTAGCGGGCAAGATCGTAGACGAGCTGCCGCCTGAACTCCGGATCATCCTTCACCGTCTCCAGCATGCGCGAAATCACCAGCGCAAACTGCACCTCGTTTGCGGGCAAATCGGTCGCGTCCTGCTGGCCAGGGAGCAACTCTCTCGAACTCATAGCGCTGCCGGTCCAATGCCAGTCACGCCGTCACCTGATTTCTCTAATCGAAACAGCTGGTTAAACAAATGCGATAGGTTTCGCGGCCACGTTCGTACACGTTGAGGTGCGACAAGGAAAGCCTCGAAAATGCGCGACAAATCGCCGGCACCCGGAGCATGCAGGACGTGCGTGCCGACATGGGCAACACCGTGCGAGCAGTAGTTCTCCGGAATGCGCGCTGGCGCCGGATTTGCATAGCTGTCGCAAAGCCGCTGGGGAGCGAGTCGCCGTCTCCACGCCTGCCGCCACCGTGCGGAGGGCCGACGGCGGCGCCTGTCCCTCGCGGCGCTGATTGCGATCTGCGGGAAGACGACATGCGACTTGCCAGACTATGTGCGGCGGCGCCGCTGGGGCTGATGGCGCTGCTTGCGACCTCGGCGCTGGCGCGCGACGACGGCCGCTACGCCAACTCGCCGCTCAAGCCCTGGTTCGAGAGCCTGCGCAGCGAATACGGACAATGCTGCTCGGATGCCGACGGCTACGTGGTCGCCGATGTCGATTGGGAATCCGACAAGGGGCGTTACCGTGTGCATCTCGACGACGAATGGGTGGTCGTGCCCGACGGTGCCGTGATCACCGAGCCGAACAAGATCGGCCGGACCATGGTGTGGAAGCACTATATCGACGGCCATCCGCGCGTGCGCTGCTTCATGCCGGGCAGCATGACGTAGAAACGTGCGAGCGCCGAACTCCTGACGGCGCGGAAGAGGTTCGTCATGCCCGGGGCTCGTCCCGGGCATCCACGTTCTGAGTGGCCTCGGCAAGACGTGGATGGCCGGGACGTGCCCGGCCATGACGTTGTGGAAACTTCAGCTCAACGATGCGATCGTTGTCCGGTGACGGACGCTTAGCGCGCCTCGCTCGCCGAACCGGCGCTCGCGAGCCGCTTGACCCGCGGCGACAGCACCGAGACTTGCGCGGGCGAGGCGGGCATGCCGGCGACGGTCATCGCGGGCGAAGCCGACTGCTCCTCGACGCCGGCGCCGCCGAGCACCTGCACCTGCGTTGCCGAGATCGGAAACGACTTCATTTCGTAAGAAGGAAGCTCGCCGGCGAACGCCCCGGCCGAGCTCGCAATCATCGCGCCGGCAATGGCAATCATCGAGAGAACACGCATTGGAAAATCTCCGTGAAAGATGGCAATCGGAGGTTTGGTCGCATCGATGTCGCAACAGGTTCGCTGGTGTGCGAGCATTCGATCGCCGCCGGCGCTCTATTTGATTGCGTGATGCGACAGGCGCGAAACGCGGAAGAAGTTTTCCGCGCCAATGTTTCCGGACGGTTTCACGGAAGGGCCGAGGCGATCGCTAGCGCGTTTGCAGATCGAGCTGCCGGGACCTGGTCGTCGCTGCGGCCTCGGGAAAGCACAGGCGCATCGTCGTGCCGCGGCCGGGCTCGGAGGAGATGACCAGCTCGCCGCCGTGGGCGGCCATGATCTCGCGGACGATCGACAGGCCGAGGCCGGCGCCGTCGCCCGCGCTGTTGCCGGTCTGAAACGGCTCCAGCAACTTGTGCTCCGCATCGTCGGGCAGGCCCGCGCCGTCATCGTGGATCGAGATGCTGCCGCGATCGAGCGTGGCGGTGATGCGTCGCGCGCCGCGGGCGTGGATGAGTGCGTTGCCGACGAGATTGGCGAGCGCGCTGCGGATGGCGGCGTCCACGCCCTGCACCAGCAACGGTCCCTGGTCGGCCCGCTCCAGCGCAAGCTCTATGCCGGCGTCCAGCGCCGAGGGGCCGAAATCGGCCAGCACGTCCAGCGTGATCTCGGCAAGGTCGATCGGCCGCTTCTCGATCGCGTGATTTTGCAGGCGCGCGAGGTCGAGCATGGCGGACACCAGCGAGGTGAGGCGGCGGACGTCGCGCACCAGCTCGACCTTCAGGGCTGGATCGGGCACGTCGTCGATCTTCGCGCGCAGCAGCGTCAAAGGCGTGCGGAGCTGATGGGCGGCATTGCCGAGAAAGCGGCGCTGCATCCTGATATAGGCGTCGATCTCGCCAAAGGCGCGGTTCAGCGCCTCGACCAGCGGCTTCAGCTCGCGAGGGACCTCGCACAGGGAGATCAGACCTTGCGGTGCTGCAGGGTCGATTGCGAGCGCGCGAAGCGCCACCCGTTCGATACCGCGTGAGACGAAACGCGCGGCCAGCGCCGCGCCGACGGCAACGGTCGCGGCAAAGGCCAGCGCCAGCAGCGTGATCGAAAAGACACTGCGGATGAGAAAGTTTCTTGCAAGCCGGGCGAAACGGACGTGAGGCTCGCCGACCATCATCGCGAGCTGCAGCGAACCCCTTTGCACGACGGCGAGGCAGAAGGTGCTCTTCTGGTCGAGCGTGCTGAAGACCGATGAGCCGACAGGCCCGTGATAGGGAAACGCGAAGGGGAGGGCCGGCCGGCGTTCGCTGCCGTACTCGCTGACCATGTCGCCTGCGGACACGACGTACCAGAGGTTCGGGCTGTCCGCCTTCAGCTCTTCGAGGGCGGGCGTCGGGCGCACCGTCAGGTTTTGCCCTTCGACCATGGTGGCGCGATCGAGAACGGCGGCCACGACCCGGCAAGCCCTGAACTCGCGTTCCTCCATCGGATAGCGCCAGATGAAGAGGCCGAGCATGATCAGGAAAATCGTCGTCGCGGCGATGCCGAGCGACAGCGCAAAGGTCCGGGCGATCGACGTCATCGCGGCGTTGCCAGCCGCAGGATGTAGCCGATGCCGCGCATGCTGCGGATCTCGACGTCGCCGCCGAGCGCGGCCAGCTTCTTCCTGAGGCGCGAGACCTGCGCTTCGAGCGTGTTGGATTCGATCTCGTCGTCGAAGCCGTAGATCTCCTCGATCAGGGCGGCGCGGGTGATGACGCGGTCGCGGCGCATGAGGAGCGCTCCGAGGATCAGCGCCTCGCGTCGCCGCAGCAGGATTTTGGTGTCGGCGACCACCGCCTCGTTGCTGCCGAGATGCAGCTCGACATTGCCGAGCGACAGCACCGCGGGTGCGAGCAGGCGAGGCCGGCGCAAGACGGCGCGCACCCGCGCAATCAGCTCCTGCGGCTCGAACGGCTTGCCGAGATAGTCGTCGGCGCCGCCGTTGAGGCCGTCGACGACATCCTCCTTGGCGTCCTTGGACGTCAGCATGATGATGGCGGGGCGTTCCGGCGACCGGCTCAGCGCCGTGACCACCTCGAGCGCATCGCCGTCCGGCAGCATCCGGTCGACGATGGCGAGATCGTATTTGAAGTTGTCCAGCGCCTGCCGGGCATCGGCAATCGAGCCGACAAGGTCGACGACGCCGTGCAATTGCCCGAGCAGGCGGCTGACATAGGCGCCGATCTGCGGTTCGTCTTCGATCACGAGGGAGCGCACGCGGGTCGTCCTTGACTCTGCTGGGGCAACAAAACCCCGACCTTGACGCTCGCTGGCCGAATTCCGGCAGTTCGGTTCGTGCGCGAGGTTCCCTTTAAGGCAGCGAGCTTGGCGAATAAAAGGCAGGGACGAGAGCGCTCACCTCGCGCGCGGTCAAAGTTAGGAGCGTGAACGTGGCCCGGGCAATGTTCGGGCAATGTTGATCCGGCGGCGCATCTGGCGCGCGGAATGTCGCAGGGACGGTTGCCCGTTGCAATCTTGGGGCAATTTTGCCGGATCACATGCTGGGCTCCTGACCACACCAGTCGACCGGCCAGCAGGGCCGGTCCGGGGCCCAGTAATGAAGCATCTTGACGAAGCCGCTCTCGATCGTGCCGCGCGCGCGCAGCAAAGCTTGCTGAGCGTATTCCTTGCCGCACTCGGCGCGATCATGGCGATCCCTCAGTCTGCATCGGCGCAGACCGCGTTTACGCTCCCGGCTCCGCCGTTCGATGTACCGATGCTGCCCTCGCCCTCCGGCAACTGGACCGTCATGGTTGGCATCGGCGGCGAATACACGCCGGACTTCGTCGGGTCGAACAACGGAAAATTCCGCCCGATTCCAATCTTCTCGATTCGCCGCGCCGGATCGTTCGACCAGTTTCGCGGCCCCCGCGACAGCGCCAGCATTGCGCTGCTCGACGTCGGCAATTTTCGCGCAGGGCCTGCGTTCAAATACGTCTCGTCGCGCAAGAGCGACAAGTATTCCGAGCTGACAGGTCTCGGCGACGTCAAGGCCGCATACGAGCTCGGCGGCTTCGTCGAATACTATCCGGTCGACTGGTTGCGTCTGCGCAGCGAACTGCGTCAGGGCGTGGGTGGCCATACCGGCACGGTGGCCGACGTTTCCGCCGACGTCATCGTGCCGCTGATTCAAAGGCTCACGATCTCGGCCGGCCCGCGCTTCACCTGGAAGAGCACCAAGGCGACCGCGCCGTATTTCGGCGTCGATGCGGCGCAGGCGCTGGCGTCGGGACTGCCGACGTACGATGCCAGGGGCGGTGCGCACTCGGTCGGCTTCGGCAGCCAGATCTCCTATCGCATCAATCCCCAGTGGGAGATCCATGCCTATGTCGAATACGAGAAGCTGCTTGGCGACGCCGCGGACAGTCCGCTGGTGAGGCTGCGTGGATCGTCGAACCAGACCACGATCGGCCTCGGTGCGTCCTATTCGTTCGACTTCAGGATTCGATAGTCGTCATGCGCCGTCATGTTGTTCTATGGATCGCCCTTGCGGTGACTTCCGTCGTCCTCAGTGCCGCCGCGGCGTTCGAGACGCGCGCGAGCCGGCTCCAGGCGATCAAGACCGTCGGCATCGTCTCGGCCATCGGCGAGGAGATGAGCCTGACGCAGGCCGGCCTGACCGCGCTCGGCAACACCGGGCAAAGCGCCTCGATCAGCGCGTGGGGGCTGGACGAGATGATCGTCCAGCAGGCGACGAGGCTGCTGAGCCCACGCTTCCGCGTGCAGGCCGTGAGCTACAGGCGCGCCGCGTTCGCAGCGGTCAGGGATTCGGCGGTCGCGCCCGTCAATCTCCTGCGCAGCGATCCGTTCAAGGAGCTGGTTCGCAGCGATGTCACGCCACAGGGGCTGGATGCGTACATCGTCATCACAAGGGCAAGATCGAAGCTTGGAAACGGCCGCAACGTCGAGGGTGTCGGGCTCGCCGAATACCGGACGCTGCTTGCGGATTACGGTTTGATCCACGCGCTGTACGAGGTGCGTGTCATCGACGGCAAGTCATTCGACGTGATCGAGAAGCGGGCGGCTGCGCCGCTCGACAACACCGGCACCCTCCGGCTCGCCGGCCCGAGCGGGCCGGTTGACGAGACGTTCGGCGGTTCGGCTTCGGGCGAACGGCTGCGCGCGGCGATTGCGGACCTCATCACGCGCAGCCTGCCCATCACGCTGGGCGACATGCACCTGACCGACAGTCCGTGACTCTCAGGTCACCGGCGCCGGATTGAACAGCGTGAGGTCGTTGTGGATGCCCCAGCGATCCGACCACGGTTTTGTGCGGCCGGAGGCGACGTCGAGGATCAGGCGGAACAGGTCCCAGCCGCATTCCTCGATGGTCTTCTCGCCGGTGGCGATGCTGCCTGAATCGAAGTCGATCAGGTCCTTCCAGCGCCGCGCGAGCTCGCTGCGGGTCGCGACCTTGATCACAGGCGCTGCCGCAAGGCCGTAGGGCGTGCCGCGGCCGGTGGTGAACACCTGCAAGGTCATGCCGGAGGCGAGCTGGAGCGTGCCGCAGATGAAGTCGGAGGCAGGCGTTGCCGCGAACAGCATGCCCTTCTGCGTCGCCTTCTCGCCGGGCGAGAGCACGCCGGTGATGGCGGACGAGCCGGACTTCACGATCGAGCCCAATGATTTCTCGACGATGTTGGCGAGGCCGCCCTTCTTGTTGCCGGGCGTGGTGTTGGCGCTGCGGTCGGCGCCGCCGCGGGCTAGGTAGGAATCGTACCAGGCCATCTCGCGCACCAAGGCACGCCCGACATCCTCGTTGATGGCGCGTCGCGTCAGGAGCTGAATCGCGTCGCGCACCTCGGTGACTTCCGAGAACATCACGGTGGCGCCGGCGCGCACTAGGAGGTCGGCGGCAAAGCCGACCGCGGGGTTCGCGGTGACGCCGGAGAACGCGTCGCTGCCGCCGCATTGCAGGCCGATGACGAGATCGGAGGCCGGGCAGGTCTCGCGGGTGCGCTTGTTGAGAATCTTCAGGCGCGCTTCGGCCTGTGTCATGATCGCATCGACGATCGCGCCAAAACCGTCGAAGGCTTCGTCCTGCATGCGGACGATGGCATCGCTGATGCCTTCCGGCACCAGCCGCTCGGGCGCGAGCTTCTCGCAGCCGAGGCTGATGACCAGAATTTCGCCGCCGAAATTGGGGTTGAGCGCGAGGTTCTGCAGCGTGCGGATCGGCACCACCGCGTCGGGCGCGTTAATGGCGACGCCGCAGCCATAGGCGTGCGTCAGCGGCAGGACGTCGTCGACGTTCGGGTATTTCGGCAAGAGCTCGGCGCGGATGCGCTTCACCGCATATTCCATCGTGCCCTTGACGCATTGCACGGAGGAGGAGATGCCGAGGATGTTCTTGGTGCCGACCGAGCCGTCCGGATTGCGGTAGCCCTCGAAGGTGAAGCCTTCGAGCGGCGGCAGCGGAGCGGGCACGGCGGTCGAGATTTCCAGCTTGTCGAGGGCAGGGGCCTCCGGCATGCGAATGCGCGCCTCATCCACCCATTCGCCGGCCAGGATCGGCGAGAGCGCGTAGCCGATCACCTCGCCATAGCGGATGATCGGTGTGCCTTCCGCGATGTCGACCAGCGCCGTCTTGTGCCCCTGCGGCACGAAGGCGCGCAGTGTCAGGCCGCAGGCGAAGCGGGAGCCGGCGGGAAGCCCGAAATCATTGACCACGATCGCGACATTGTCGCGCTCGTTGAGCTTGATGTAGCGGGGCTGCTCTTTCGCTGCGACTGACTGGTCCATCTGCGCTTGCCTCCGAAATCGTAGGGTGGGCAAAGGCGCAACGCGCCGTGCCCACCGTCTTCACACCGAGCGTAAGTGGTGGGCACGCTTCGCTTTGCCCACCCTACGATGTCTCAACCCGGATAGGTATAGGCGGTCTTCACCGTCGTGTAGAACTCGCGGGCATAGGAGCCCTGCTCGCGGGCGCCGTAGCTCGAGCCCTTCCGGCCGCCGAACGGCACGTGATAGTCGACGCCGGCGGTCGGCAGGTTGACCATCACCATGCCGGACTCGCTGTTGCGCTTGTAGTGCGAGGCGTATTTCAGGCTGGTGGTGCAGATGCCGGAGGCGAGGCCGAACTCGGTGTCGTTCGAGATCGCGAGCGCTTCCTCGTAGTTCTTGGCGCGAATGACCGCGGCGACCGGGCCGAAGATCTCTTCGCGCGCAATGCGCATGTTGTTGTTGGCTTCGGTGAACAGCGCCGGCTGGAGGTAGTGGCCGGGCGTCTCGCGCTGGAGCAGCTCGCCGCCGAAGGCGAGCTTTGCGCCTTCGTCCTGGCCGATCTTGATGTAGCGCAGGTCCTGGTCGAGCTGGCTCTGGTCGACGACGGGGCCGATATGCACGCCGGCCTTGAGCGCGTCGTCCACCGACAGGCCCTTCAGGCGCTCTGCCATCGCGGCGACGAAGCGGTCATGGATGCCTTCGGTGACGATCAGGCGCGAGGAGGCGGTGCAGCGCTGGCCGGTCGAGAAGTAGGAGCCGTTGACGGCGACCTCGACGGCGGTCTTGAGGTCCGCATCGTCGAGCACGACCAGCGGATTCTTGCCGCCCATTTCGAGCTGGAATTTCTTCATCGGGTTCGACAGCACGCAGGCCTGCGCGATCTTGCGGCCGGTCTGCACCGAGCCGGTGAAGGAGATCGCGGCGACGTCGGGGTGATCGAGCAGGGTCTGGCCGACCACGGAGCCGGAGCCGACGACGAGGTTGAACACACCCGCCGGAATGCCGGAGCGGGTGATGATCTCGGACAGCGCATGCGCCGAGCCCGGCACCAGCTCGGCAGGCTTGAACACGACCGTGTTGCCGTAGCAAAGCGCCGGCGCGATCTTCCAGGCCGGGATCGCTATCGGGAAATTCCAGGGCGTGATCATGCCGACGACGCCCATCGGCTCGCGGGTGAGCTCGACGTCGAGGCCGGGGCGGACGGATGCGCCCTTCTCGCCGATCAGCCGCAGCGCTTCGCCGGCGAAGAACGCAAAGATCTGGCCGGCGCGCGCGACCTCGCCGATGCCTTCGGGCAGGGTCTTGCCTTCCTCGCGGGCGAGCAGGCGGCCGAGCTCCTCCTTGCGGGCGAGGATTTCGAGAGAAATCTTGTTCAGCGCGTCGTAGCGCACCTGCGGGGTCGACTGCGCCCAGGCGGGGAAGGCGGCCTTGGCGGCTGCGATCGCCTTCTCGGTCTGCGCCTTGTCGGCCTTGGCGTATTCGCCAACGAGGTCGTTGGTGTTGGAAGGGTTGATGTTCCTGGTGACGCCGGAGCCGTCGACCCATTCGCCGCCGATGAAGTTTTTCAGGATCGCAGTCATCTCATTCCTCCAGGGAAAGTTTCTTACCGAACGAGGCAGGGACGCTTGTCGTCGAAGGTCCAGCCGGGGATCAGGTCCTGCATGGCAATAGCGTCATCGCGGGCGCCGAGTCCATGCTGCTTGTAGAGGTCATGCGCGGCGTCGATGGCCGCCCTGTCGATTTCGATACCCAGGCCCGGCCTGTCGGGGACCGCAATCTTGCCGCCCTTGATCTGGAGCGGCTCCCTGGTCAGCGCCTGGCCGTCCTGCCAGATCCAGTGGGTGTCGATCGCGGTGACCTTGCCGGGGGCGGCGGCGCCGACATGGGTGAACATCGCGAGCGAGATGTCAAAGTGGTTGTTGGAGTGCGAGCCCCAGGTCAGGCCGTTGTCGCGGCAGGTCTGGGCCACGCGCACCGAGCCCTGCATGGTCCAGAAGTGGGGATCGGCCAGCGGAATGTCCACCGCGCCGAGACGCAGCGCATGGGAGAGCTGGCGCCAGTCGGTGGCGATCATGTTGGTCGCTGTGGGCAGACCCGTGGCGCGGCGGAACTCGGCCATGATCTCGCGGCCGGAGAAGCCGGCCTCGGCGCCGCAGGGGTCCTCGGCATAGGCGAGGATGCCGTGCATGTCCTTGCAGAGGCTGACAGCCTCGTCGAGCGACCAGGCGCCGTTCGGGTCCAGCGTGACACGCGCGTTGGGGAAGCGCTTGGCGATCGCGGTGACGGCCTCGATCTCCTGCTCGCCGCGGAGCACGCCGCCCTTGAGCTTGAAATCGGCGAAGCCGTAATGATCCTGGGTGGCTTCCGCGAGCCGCACCACGGTCTCCGGCGTCATCGCCTCCTGATGGCGGAGGTTGAACCACTCCGCCTTGCCGGTCTCGCCCGTGACGTAGTCGAGCCTGGACTTGCTGATATCGCCGACGAAGAAGAGATAGCCGAGCGTCTCGACGCTCTTGCGCTGCTGGCCTTCGCCGAGCAGCGCGGCGACCGGCAGGTTGAGATGCTGACCGAGCAGGTCGAGCAGCGCGGACTCGATCGCCGTGACCGCATGGATCATGACGCGCAGGTCGAACGTCTGCTTGCCGCGGCCGCCGGCGTCACGATCGGCGAAGGCGGTGCGGACGTCGGCGAGGATGTTGTTCATCGCGCCGACGGTCTTGCCGATCACGAGATCGCGCGCGTCCTGGAGCGTCTGCCAGATCTTCTGGCCGCCCGGCACCTCGCCGACGCCGGTGTGGCCGGCATTGTCGGTGAGGATGACGATGTTGCGGGTGAAGAACGGCGCGTGCGCGCCGCTTAAGTTGAGGAGCATGCTGTCGCGGCCCGCGACCGGGATCACCTGCATCGCCGTGACGACCGGTGCGCCGGCGACTGGCGCGCCGGAGATGTCAGTCTGGGCCATCGCATGCTCCTCCCTGTTGTCTTGTTATTCTGCAGCCTGTTGTGACGATCGGATGGCGGGCAGCTTCTTGACCAGCGCGGTCAACTCCGCAATCTCCTGCTCGGTGAGATCGGTCAGCGGCGGGCGGACCGGGCCGGAGTCGCGGCCGATCACCTTCATGCCGGCCTTGATGATCGAGACCGCATAGCCCTTCTTGCGGTTGCGGATCGCGATCAGCGGCAGGATGAAATCCTTCAGCCCGGCATGGATCGTGGCGTGATCGCGCTTGCGCACCGCGGCGTAGAAATTGGTCGCGAATTCCGGCACGAAGTTGAACACGGCGGAGGAATAGGTCGTCACACCCATGTCGAGATAGGGCAGCGCGAAGGTCTCCGCGGTCGGCAGGCCGCCGATATAGGTGAGGCGGTCGCCGAGCTTGGTGTAGACGCGGGTCATCAGCTCGATGTCGCCGATGCCGTCCTTGTAGCCGACGAGGTTCGGGCAGCGCTCGGCGAGACGGGCGAGCGTGTCGGGCTGAAGGATGGCGTTGTCGCGGTTGTAGACGATGACGCCGATCTTCACGGCGGCGCAGACCGCCTCGACATGGGCGGCAAGGCCCTCCTGCTCGGAGTGGGTGAGATAGGGCGGCAGCAGCAACAGGCCGTCGGCGCCGGCCTTCTCGGCGCCAACAGCGATCTCGCGGGCGATCGCAGTGCCGTAGCCGGTGCCGGCGAGCACGGGCACGCGGCCCTTGGTCTCCTCGACGGCGATCTTGACGATCTGCGGAACCTCGGTCGGCGTCAGCGAGAAGAACTCGCCGGTGCCGCCTGCGGCGAACAGGCCTGCGACGTCATAGCCGCACAGCCAGTCCATGTTGGCGCGGTAGGTCGCCTCGTCGAAGGAGTAGTCCGCCTTGAACGGCGTGACGGGGAAGGACAGGAGGCCCGATCCGATCGTCTGGGCCATTTCCTGCGGGGTCATCTTGCTCATGGGCGCGGCTCCCTAATTGCGTGTTGTGGAGGACGCAAGCCTGCGCGTCCATGCGCCGTGGTTTAGGAGACCGTTCGATGCGCGTCCAAGCCAAAGCCTATATCGACCGATGCGAAATCAGCATCAATCTTCCATGGTCTCCGCGGAGGACAATTCACCGGCGATTTTGACCAGCGCCGACAGCAGCGGATTCTCGTCGTCGCGGCGCCAGACCATGAACAGCTCGACCGGGACGCGCGTGCGCAATTTGAGCGGCCGCAGCCGCACGTCGGAGATCTTCAGGCTTGCGGCCGCGGCCGGCACGATGGCAAGGCCGAGGCCGGCGCGGACCATGGCGAGGATCGAGTGGATCTGGCTCAGATGCTGGACATAGCGCGGCAGCACGTCGGCGCGGGTGAACAGCGCCACCAGGAGATCGTGGAAGTAGCGGCTCTCATAGGGCGAATACATCACGAAGGGCTGGTCGTCGAAATCCTTGATGGTGATGCTGTCGGCGCTCGCCAGCGGATGCTTCTTCGGGATCGCGGCAAGCAGGGGCTCGGCGACGACGCGGCGGCTGGCCACTTCGGGGCGCGCGATCGGCGGCCTGAGCAGGCCGGCGTCGATCTGGCCGGAGCTGAGCGCCTCGAACTGGTCGCCGGAGACCATCTCCTTCAGCGAGAAATCGACTTCGGGCAGCTTGGCGCGGCAGGCCGCGACCAGCTCGGGGAGGAAGCCGTAGGCGGCCGCCGCCGTAAAGCCGATCTTGAGCGAGCCGGTCTTGCCCAGCGCGATGCGGCGGGCGACCTGCGAGGCGCTTTCCGCAAGCTTCAGGATGCGCCGCGCCTCCGGCAGGAAGCTGCGGCCGGCCGGCGTCAGGCGCACCGAACGGCTGGTGCGCTCCAGCAGCGGCGCGTCGATGATGTGCTCGAGCACCTGGATCTGCCGCGACAACGGCGGCTGGGTCATGTTCAGCCGCGCGGCGGCGCGGCCGAAATGCAGTTCCTCCGCCACCGTGACGAAACAGCGGAGCTGGTTGAGGTCGAACATCGATACATGCCTTAGATGAATAAGGCGTTTCCCCGGCACTTCTAGCATCGATCATCCCCAAAACAAAGACGGCGGCTTTGTGAGCCGCCGTTGAGTTGCCTGGTCAAGCTCCCGCGGGAGCCCTCAGGAGGAACGTTTGAGCACCACCCGCTCGATCTTGCCCACCACGACGAGATAGGCGAACGCGGCGACCAGCGCATTGGCGCCGACGAACAGCAGCGCGCCGTTGAAGGAGCCGGTCGCGGCCAGGATGTAGCCGATCACGATCGGGGTGGTGATCGAGGAGAGGTTGCCGAAGGTGTTGAACAGGCCTCCGGAGACGCCGCCGGCTTCCTTCGGCGAGGTGTCGGAGACGACAGCCCAGCCGAGCGCGCCGATGCCCTTGCCGAAGAAGGCGAGCGCCATGAAGCCGACCACAAGTGCATGTCCGTCGACATAGTTGCAGGCGATGATCGACATCGACAGCAGCATGCCGCCGACGATCGGAATCTTGCGCGCCATGGTCAGCGAACCGGTGCTGCGCAGGATGGCGTCCGAGATGATGCCGCCGAGCACACCGCCGATGAAGCCGCACAGCGCCGGCAGCGTCGCGACGAAGCCGGCCTGCAGGATCGACAGGCCGCGCTCCTTGACGAGGTAGACCGGGAACCAGGTCAGGAAGAAATAGGTCAGCGTGTTGATGCAGTACTGGCCGAGATAGACGCCGAGCATCATGCGGTTGGAGAGCAACTGGCGGATGTGGTCCCACCCGGAGCCGGACTGAGGCGCACGTTCTTCCTTGGGCGCGTCGAGATCGACCAGCGCGCCGCCCTCCTTGATGTAGTCGAACTCCGCCTCGTTGATCCCAGGGTGCTCCTTCGGGCCGTAGATGGTCTTGATCCAGACCAGACCCATGATCACGCCGAGCGCGCCCATCACGAAGAACACGTAGCGCCAGCCGTAGTCATGCGCGATCCAGCCCATCAGCGGTGCGAAGATCACGGTCGCGAAATACTGTCCCGAATTGAAGAAGGCGGACGCGGTGCCGCGCTCGTTGCCGGGAAACCAGGCGGCGACGATGCGGGCATTGGCGGGGAAGGACGGCGCTTCCGCGACGCCGACAAGGAGGCGGAGTGCGAACAGCACGACGATGGCAGCGCCGGCGCTGAGGAAGCCGACCCAGCCCTGCATCAGCGTGAACAGCGACCAGACGATGATGCTGAAGGCATAGACGAGGCGCGAGCCGTAGCGGTCGAGCAGCCAGCCGCCCGGCACTTGGGCGATCACATAGGACCACCCGAAGGCCGAGAAGATCCAGCCCATCGCGACGGGATCGAGATGCAGCTCCTTGGAGAGCGCGGGGCCCGCGATCGAGAGCGTGGCGCGGTCGGCGTAGTTGACGGTCGTGACCAGGAACAACATGGTCACGATGAACAGCCTGACGCGAGACCTCCTCACGTCCGCTGCGGACACCACTGCGCTCATCACGCGCCTCCTTAGAACTCGAAATGTTTCCTCACCACGACTCCTAGAGGCGCGCGCGGCAAAGTGTCCAAGTTCAAGGGAGTATCGATCGATGCCGTTTTTGGATTGATGGAACGGCAGGTGGGAGGGAACGATCGTGAGGATGGAGACCGCGCTCGTCCCAATCGTCGTTCTGGCGAAAGCCAGGACGACTCGGGGAGATAGTATTCGTACTCACAGCGCGTCATTGCGAGCGCAGCGAAGCAATCCAGAATCTTTCCGCGGATGGACTCTGGATTGCTTCGCTGCGCTCGCAATGACGGTGTGGAGAGCGCTCGCTCTTGCTTCTACTGCCGCGCGCTCGGTAGCAGCTGCGGCAGCAGTCCCCGCGTCACGGGCGGCGGTACTGCGTCCAGCCCGAGCACGCTGCTTGCGGCCGGCAGCGCCGCATCCGCCATCGCGGCGTGGCCTTCGGCGCTTGGATGCACGGCGCCGCCATAGACGGCGGAGAGCACGCCCCAGGTGGCGTCGTGGATGTCGGTCGGCTGGCTCGCGGCCGGCAGGCCTTGCGGATAGGTCATCGCGGCGAAGTAGCTGTCATTGGCGTCGCGGATCCAGCGCGCGCGCGGCAGATAGGCGCGATACTCGGAGGCGCCGCGGCCGCACAGCATCGGCTGGCTCGCCGCGCTCACGATATCGGGATTGAAGCTCTGGCCGTTCTCGGCAAAACACGTGCGGTCGAATTCGGGATCGTTGCCCGCATGCGCGCAGAAGCCGTGATCGGCGAACGCTGCCTGATGCGCATCGACGAAGGTCATGCGGTCGGCTTCGGGATCGCGGCACAGCGCGCCGCGGGTGCAGGTGGCGAGCCCCTTCAACTGAGGCAGGAATTCGGTGTCGACGAAGGTCGAGACGCGGGCGAGGCGCTGCGGATCGGCGTTGAAGGACGGGTGGATGTCGAAGCCGGCGCGGCCGCCGCGGCAGGGCACGCCGCCATCGGCAAGCGCCGGATTGGCGTAGGAGACATAGACCACATGCGAGAGGTCGCCGCCGACCAGCGGCTTCAGCGCCTCGCGCAGCTTGACGAAATTCTGCGGCAGCTCGCGCGCCAGCGCATCGCGGGAATCGTCGACGCTCGCCATCACGCCGGAGCGGCGGAACAGCGCGCGCTCGGTCGCGGTGTCGACGATGACGTCGGCGACGAGACCCGAGAAGTAGACATCATTGGCACCGACCGAGAGCAGCACGAGATCGAGCGTGCGGTCCGGCTGGCGCTTCTTCGCCGCGGTGAGCGCCTCGCGCAGCTCGGCGACCTGCGCGTTCACGCTGGTCTGGCAATTGCCGTTCTTGCTGGGCGCGCATTCGCGGGCGCGCTGCGAGCCGAGCAGCCCGTCGCCGATGCTGGCGCCGGTGCAGGCGAGCGGCAGAAAGGTCACCGCGATGTGGGTGTAGCGCACCGCGAGCGCCAGCGCGGTGCGGGCCTGGTAGCTGTAGAGCGAGCGGTGGCAGGGGGAGTTGAACCAGAGCGCGCCGTAGCGCTGCCAGTTGGCGAGCGTATCCGGCGCCTCGCAGGCGCGGCCGCCTTTATAGCCGGCGCGGCTCGGCCGGTAGTACTGCGCGCCGGCGGTGCCGAGATAGGAGCGGAAGCAGAAACCTTCGTCCGACAGCGCCAGCGGCCGGTCGGGATTGCCTTCGCCCGAGGCGATGCTGTCGCCGAGGCCGGCGACGAAGATGTCGCGGACCTGGATCTCGGTCTGAACGCGCTGGGTCGGATCGGAGCCGGAGGAGACGTCGACGCTCGCGACCGTCTGCCGGAGGTAGCGGACGCGCAGATTGACCGGCTCGGCACAGTCGAAGGTCGAGGTCTGCGGCCCGTCGCCGTCGTCGAACGACCAGGCGCAGGTGGCGCCGACCGGCACCGCGCCGGTCAGGCGCACGGTCACCGGATGGTCGATCGGGGTGAGGTAATTCTCTTTGACGTTGTCGCGGGTGCAGGGCTGGTTGACCCGGCCCTGGAGGTCGATGCAGAGCCGGTTGACCATGTTGCGGGCCCAGCCGCGGCCCTCGCTCTGGAGCTCCAGCGACTGTTCGGCGGCGAGGATGCTGCGGTTACGCGCGTTCTCCACATGAAGCAGAAAGTCGCGCTCCTCGCGGAACAGGCGGAAGCGGTTGCGCACCTCCCAATTGATCTGCATGGCGCCGGCGTCCTGCGCGACTGCGCGCTCGGGCGGCAAAGCGGTCAAAATCCCGGCAAGCAGCAGGGCGCCCGCGAAGAAGGTGCGAAGAGATGGTCGGATCATGGCCCGCGTGTTCAACGGCAAAGTTGAGGCGGAAATAAGAGAGGATTGCTCCCCCCGCCCGCAACCTTGTCTGACGATTTTTGCGGGCGCCGTCCAGCGCCCTAGCGCTTGCTGGCCTGTCGCAGCGACCGCTCGCGCTCCATTGCCGCCACCTGCTTGGGCAGGTTGGCCTGGGCGCAGGCCTCCGCCAGCCGCCGTCGCTCCTGCCAGGGCTCGACCACGTTCATCCAGAGCTCGCGCGTGCCCATGATGGAGATGGCGAGGCCGAACGGGATCACGAAATAGAGCAGGCGGAACACCAGCAGCGTCGCCAGAAGCTGCTCGCGGCCGAATTCCGGCAGCGCCACCAGCATGGCGGCATCGAATACGCCGATCGAGCCGGGGGCATGGCTGGCAAAGCCGAGCAGCGTCGCCAGGATGAACACGACCGCCAGCGACAGGAAGTCGATCGGCGGAGTGGCCGGTATCAAGAGGTACATTGCCGTGGCGCAGAAGCCGAGATCGACCACGCCGATCAGGATCTGCACCAGCGTCAGCGGCGCCGAGGGCAGCACCACTTTCCAACCCTTCTGGCCGAGCTCGCGGCGCTTCTCGCCCATGCAGAGCCAGACCAGATAGGCGCCGATCGAGGCGAGGCCGCCGAACGCGATCAGCCGGTTGATCGACGACGGCAGCTGATCCATGTAGGAGGCGGCATCGGGATGGACGGCCATGCCGATCGAGAGCACGAAGATGTTACCGAGCCAGAAGGTCAGGCCCGACAGGAAGCAGATCTTTGCGACGTCGATCGCGTTCAGCCCGTAATCCGAATAGATCCGGAAGCGGATCGCGCCGCCGGTAAAGACGGTGGCGCCGATGTTGTGGCCGATCGAATAGGACGTGAAGCTGGAGAGCGCTGCAATGCGATAGGGCACGTGCTTCTTGCCGATCGTTCGCAGTGCAAAAAAATCGTAGAAGGTCAGCGTACAGAACGCGAAGAAGACGCAGATCGCCGCCAGCCCGATATTCCCGCGGGGAATCTCGGTCAATGCGGTCAGGATGACGCCGGTATCGATACCTTTGAGGGTCCGCACCAGCGTGGTGATTGCGAAGGCGATGATGAAGACGCTCGCGGCAATTCCGAGCCGTCGCCAGCCAATCCATCTCTTGAAGCCGCGCTTCAACGCGGGCAGCAGTCCGTGCATTCATCCTCCCGGCAGGGGGCAAGACCGACAAGGCCAGGCATTGGCCAGTCGGGCGCGATGGTTGCCAAAGGCAGGCGTCGATCGCTAGGCATGATCCAGCTCATTTAAGACAAAAACGGTGACTTGTGCAGCCCTTGACAAGGATAGGTTCTGTGCCGGACCGGCGACTTTTGTCATATGTGGTTCACATCGGACGCGCGTTAAGCATATGAGTCGCCAGACCGGCCAGGCCCGCGCGTTCGTATATTGGCATGCTTTCATATCGTGCCGTCCGCGGCATTGTTCCAGCGCAAGCGATGCCGGCTCTTTTGGAACGTCGATGCCGCGTGCCCGTTAGCGCCCCATCAGCAATCGAACATGGCGGGAATATGCGGCTATTCGTGCGAGCCGGTGCCCCCGTGTTCCCGAAACCCAAGAGGATCGGAACGATGGGACTGTTCACAAAAGACATCAAGACCATGAACGACCTGTTCGTGCATCAGCTCCAGGACATCTACTATGCCGAGCAGCAGCTCACCAAGGCGCTGCCGAAGATGGCCGACAAGGCCACCGACCCGCAGCTGAAAAAGGGCTTTTTGACGCACCTCGAGGAAACGAAGCAGCACGTCAAGCGGCTCGAGGAAGTGTTCAAGATGCACGGCGCACAGGTGAAGGCGGTCGACTGCCCGGCGATCGACGGCATCATCGAGGAGGCCGACGAGACCGCCGGCGAGGTCGCCGACAAGGCGGTGCTGGACGCTGCGCTGATCAATGCGGCGCAGGCCGCCGAGCATTACGAGATCGTGCGTTACGGCAGCCTGATCGCCTGGGCCAAGCAGCTCGGCCGGAGCGACTGCGCCGCCGTGCTCGCCAAGACGCTCGAGGAAGAGAAGGCGACCGACAAGAAGCTCACGGCGCTCGCCGAGAGCAAGGTGAATCTGCGCGCGGCGAGCTAGCGCTGGTGTAGGCAGGAAAGCGCCGCGCGGTGGTTCGCGCGGCGCTTTTGCCCTTGCCTCGGCCGTCGTCATTCCCCGCGCGCGGCTGCAGAGTACTGGATCGCCCGCCTGCGCGGGCGACGACGCCGAGTTTCGGGTGGGCACGCTCGCCACACATCCATCCTTCGGCCATTGTCGAAACATGACGGCAGGCCGGAAGCCTATATGTCGCGTGGGGCTGCAACCGAGGTGGCAGCATGCGAGCAAGCACCATCAAATACGAAGCCTTCGACGACGGAGCCGGCGCGCCGCGCGCCTCATCTCGTCCTGCAACCTCCCTGACGCTGGCCGCGATGAGCCTCGGCTATGGCGTGGTGCAGCTCGACGTCACCATCGTCAACACCGCGCTCGACGCGATGGGCAGGACGCTCGGCGGCGGTGTCGCCGAGCTGCAATGGGTCGTCAGCGCCTATACCATTGCCTTTGCCGCCTTCATCCTGACGGCCGGCGCACTCGGCGACCGGATCGGCGCCAAGCGCGTCTTCATGGCCGGGTTCGCCATCTTCACTGCGGCCTCGCTCGCCTGTGCATCGTCCCCCAATGCAATCGTGCTGATCGCGGCACGACTGGTCCAGGGCCTAGCGGCGGCGATCCTGGTGCCGAATTCGCTGGCGTTGCTCAATCATGCCTATGCCGACGACCGCGCGCGCGGCCGCGCCGTCGCGATCTGGGCTGCCGGAGCGAGCCTAGCGCTGACCGCGGGCCCCTTCGTCGGCGGCGCGCTGATCACGCTGGTCGGCTGGCGCGCGATCTTTCTCGTCAACCTTCCGATCGGCCTCATGGGCATTTGGCTGAGCTGGCGTTATGCGACGGAGACTACGCGCGCGCCCTCGCGCGAGATCGATCTGCCCGGCCAGCTTACGGCAATCGGCGCGCTGGGGGCGCTCGCCGGCGCGATCATCGAGGGCGGCGCGCTTGGCTGGGACCATCCGGCCGTGCTCGCGGCCTTCGCTTCAGCCCTCGTCCTCGCCGTGCTGTTCGTCTGGCGGGAGAGCCGCGCGGCGCAGCCGATGCTGCCCTTGTCCCTGTTCGGTCACCGGCTGTTTACCTTGACCGCGCTCGTCGGCCTGCTCGTGAACATCGCGATCTACGGCCTGATCTTCGTGCTCAGCCTGTACTTCCAGAGGATCAACGGGCTGTCGGCGTGGTGGACCGGACTCGCCTTCGTGCCGATGATGGCCGCGGTGCTCCCGGTCAATCTGCTGGCGCCGCGCCTCGCCGAGCGCATCGGACCGTGCCCGACCATTGTCGTCGGCGCATGCGTCTCGGCGCTCGGCTGTCTCGGCCTGATCTGGATCGAGGCTGACACGAGCTATTGGATGATCTGCGCGCAGATGATCGCGATCAGCGGCGGACTTGGGCTGCTGGTGCCGCCGCTGACCTCGACCCTGCTGGGCAGCGTCGAGAAGGCGCGCTCCGGCATCGCGGCGGGCGTCCTGAACGCGACGCGGCAGACCGGCAGCGTGCTCGGCGTTGCGCTGTTCGGCTCGCTGGTGGCCTCGGAAGGTGCATTCATGACCGGCCTGCACGCATCGCTGGTGGTATCGGCCACCGTCCTGCTGCTCGCCGCCGCCGTGATCGGGATCGGCGCGCCTTCGCGAAGATGAACAATGTGAGCAAACGCACACATCTTCCGTTCACCATCGCCGAACCCAGCACATAGCCGGTTACCGACTGTCCATCTCTGCCCGCTCTAGTGCGGGTCGGATAGGGGCCGGCAATGTATCAAGTTCTTTACTGTCTCACGGACCAGCATGACTGGCGCCTCGTCGCACTCGGCGGCGCAGTGTGCCTGCTCGCGAGCGCGGCGGCGATCAGCCTGTTCCAGCGCGCGCGTGCGGCAAGCGGCGGTGCTCGCGTATCGTGGATCGCGCTGGACGCCGTCGTCGCAGGCTGCGGCATCTGGGCAACCCATTTCATCGCGATGCAGGCCTACGGGCCGGGCGCCGGCGGCGCCTACAACATCCCCGTGACCGTTCTGTCGCTGATCTTCGCGATTGCGGTCACCTTCGTCGGGCTGAGCATCTCGGTGTCAGCGACGCGGACGATTCCGGTCGCGCTCGGTGGCGCCGTCGTTGGCGGCGGCGTTGCCGCAATGCATTACACCGGCATGATGGCGCTCGAGATTCCCGCGCGCATCGGCTGGGCGATCGACACCGCGGGTGTCTCGATCGTTGTCGGTATCGTCTTTGGATCGCTTGCGCTGGTCGTCGCGGGGCGGCGCGACGGCGTGGCGAATGCGCTCGGTGCGACGGTGCTGCTGACCGTTGCCATCGTCTCGCATCATTTCACCGCCATGGGCGCCGTGGAGCTGACGCCGGATCCTTCGATCGTCATCAGCGGCCTGTCGATCCCGCCGGCCTCCTTGTCGGTCCTCACCGCCAGCGCGGCCGTCGCGATCATCGCGATCGCGCTCGCAGCGGCTGTGCTCGACCGCCGCGCCAAGGGCGAATTGGGACGCCAGCAGGTCGTGCTCGATACCGCGCTCGAGAACATGTCGCAGGGGCTGTGCATGTTCGACGCGGACGGCAAGATCATGCTGTTCAACGAGCGCTACGCGGCGATGCTTCGTCGCACCGATATCGCGCTGACCGGCCGCCTCTTGGTCGACGTGCTGCGGGAAGAGCAGGCCAAGGGCCAGTGGCAGGGCGATGCGGATGAATTCTTTGCGCGCCTCGTGGTCGACGCGCGCGAGGGCCGCACGACCAGCCAGGTCGTCAACCGGTTTGGCCGCTCCATCCGGGTCGTCAACCAGCCGATGCAGGGCGGCGGCTGGGTCGCGACCTTCGAGGACATCACCGAATGGCTGGAGGCGCAGGCGAAGATCTCGCACATGGCGCGTCATGACGCGCTGACCGGTCTGCCGAACCGCGTGCTGTTCCACGAGCAGCTCGAGCAGGGTCTGCGCCGGACGGGTTCGGGCGACCAGCTCGCGGTGCTCTGCCTCGATCTCGATCACTTCAAGGACATCAACGACTCGCTCGGCCATCCCATCGGCGACGCGCTGCTCAAGGAGGTCGGCCGCAGGCTGAAGGCCACCGTCGGCGAGAGCGACACGGTGGCGCGGCTTGGCGGCGACGAATTCGCAGTGGTCCAGATCGGACGGTCGGAGGAAGCCGCAGCGAGGTGCCTTGCCGGCCGCCTCGTCGAGGTGATCTCGGCGCCTTACGAGATCGACGACCATCAGATCGTCATCGGTGTCTCGATCGGCATCTCGCTGTCGCCGCAGGATGGCAGCAACGCGGACGAGCTTCTGAAGAACGCCGACCTTGCGCTGTACCGCGCAAAGGCGGACGGCCGCGGCACCTACCGCTTCTTCGAGACCGGCATGGATGCGCGCGCACAGGCGCGCCGTCTGTTGGAGATGGATCTCCGCGCAGCGCTGCAACGCGACGAGTTCCAGCCGTACTATCAGCCGATCCGCGACGTCGCCAGTGGTCGCGTCGTCGTCTTCGAGGCGTTGCTGCGCTGGAACCATCCGCAGCGCGGCCTGATCGCCCCCATCAACTTCATTCCGCTGGCCGAGGAGACCGGACTCATCGTCCAGCTCGGCGAATTCGTGCTGCGTTCCGCCTGCACCGACGCGGCCACCTGGCCCGACGATGTCGATGTCGCGGTCAACCTGTCGCCGGTGCAGTTCAGGAATCCGAACCTGATCGCATCCGTGACCGCGGCGCTGACCGTCTCGGGACTGCCGGCGCGCCGGCTCGAGCTCGAGATCACCGAATCCGTGCTGCTTCAGAATAGCGAGGCGACGCTGACCACCCTGCACGAGCTGCGCGCCATGGGGGTGCGGATCTCGCTCGACGATTTCGGCACCGGCTATTCGTCGCTGAGCTATTTGCGCAGCTTCCCGTTCGACAAGATCAAGATCGACCGCTCCTTCGTGTCGGAGCTCGCGACGCGGGAGGATTCCATGGCGATCATCCGCGCCGTGACCGGGCTCGGCCGCAGCCTCGGCATCGTGACCACCGCGGAAGGTGTCGAGAACGACGCGCAGCTCGAGCTGCTCAGGCGCGAGGGCTGCACCCAGGCGCAGGGCTATCTGTTCAGCAAGCCGCGGCCTGCCTCGGATGTGGCGTTGATGCTGGAGCGCCCGCGGCTGCGCGCCTCGGCCTAGAAAGGCTAGCCGCGGCGCAGCGCGAAATGCGCGCCGCAGAATGCCATCACGGCGCCAAGGCACAGCGCGGCGAGCCCGGCAAGCACGCCCGAGACCGTCGGGATCGGGCTCGGGGCCGAGGCCACCTGGCCGGCGCCCGCAAGCAGGAGCACGCCGACCGCGATCAGGAATTGCCGCATCCGTTGCGGGATCTGGCCGTGGGCGGCGCTCTGCATCAATGTCGCCGTGAAATACCCGCCGGAAAAGCCGACCGTGGCGATCAGCCACCAGGCGATCGCAGCGCCCGCCGGAATGAACTCATGCGTGTCGGAGCGCCAGAGGCCGCCGAGGTCGAGCCCGTAGCGCGCGCCCAGCATGTGCACCGCGAGCGCGAGCAGCACGCCGCAGATCACGGCAGCCCCGAGAATCAGGCGGCGCGGAAAAAAGGTCGTCTCAGCCATGCCCCGCTTGTAGGATGGGCGAGGGCGACCGCGCAAGCGGGTCGCAGACCGGATTGCGCGGTCGGGATTGCAGACGGGATCGATTGTCGAGATGCGGGTTTCGGACGCGCAGGGCGCCCCAGGCGCGAGCTATGCCTACAAGGCGTCGCTGATCGGTTCGGCGCATCGTTTCGAGCTGACCGACGCGGGGCTGTCCTGGCACATCGGCGGCCGTTCCGGCCTGTGGCGCTACGACGAGATCAGCGCAATCCGGTTGTCGTTCCGCCCGGTGTCGATGCAGCAGCATCGCTTTCGCGCCGATGTCAGCCGCAGCGGTGGCGGCCGCATCGCGATCCTGTCGACGAGCTGGCAGACTGCGGCGCTGATGGCGCCGCAGGACAATGGCTTTCGCGACTTCATCGTCGAGCTCCATGCGCGGATGGCGAAAGCAGGCAGCCGCGCGGTGCTGACGGCAGGCCTCGGCCGCAACACCTATGCCGCGGTGCTGGCGTTCATGGCGGTGCTGACGGTGGCGATGACTGGGCTCCTGATCCGCGCGCTCATGATCGACGCCTTCGCCGGCGCGTTGTTCATCCTCGGCTTTGCCGCGCTGTTCGCCTGGCAGGTCGGCGGCTTCGTGCGGCGCAACCAGCCGCAGAGCTACAGCTTCGATCGCGTGCCGAAGGCCTTGTTGCCTTAGCTGCAATGGGCCGCAATCAAACGTGACTTCGCGCCCCGGTACCGGTGTCGCATCGTGCGGCCATGTCAGCGATGGATTGCAGCACGCGCCGGCCTGCGGCGGATGAGATCGCCAGGATCAACCGCACGCATCTGATCGACACGCCGCTCCGGCCGGCCGACCTCTTGTTCATGTTCGGCACCCGCGAGGACATCGCACTCCGCGCCGACACCGCCGCAAGGCTGTGGCGCGAGGGCTTGTTCCGCTGGTCGATTGTCAGCGGCGGCGTGACGCCGGGCTCGGAGCAATCCGAGTGCACCATCATCAAGGCGGCGATGGTCGCGGCGGGCATTGCGGCGGACCGGATCCTCGAGGAGCATGGCGCGACGAATACCGGCGAGAACGTGATCTTCTCGCTGCCGGTCATCGACGCGGCGCTTGGGCTGCAAAATATCCGCAGCGTGATCTGCCTCGGCAACACCTGGACCGCGCGTCGCTACCCGATGACGCTGCACCGGCACTGGCCCGAGGTCGAGAAGATGCTGCTCACCGTCGACAGCTTTGCGACGCCGCGCGCGCTCTGGCACACCGATGTCGAATTTCGCCGTCGCGTCCTGCATGAATGGGACAAGATCGAGCCGTACAAGGCGAGGGGCTTTATCGCGGAATGGCCGGAGGGCTGACGGGCAAGATTCTAGTTTTGACGCGTTTTCTTTACGCGAACCGGTATCCACTTCGCTCGAAAACGCTCAGGTTATTCCGTCGAGTCAAAGTCCTCTTCCTTGGTGCCGAGCAGCGAGACGAGCGTGCGCAGGCCTGAATCGAGCTGCTCGAACGTGGGCGGGGCGAGCGCGAGACGCACCGCATTCGGCGCGTGACCATGCGCGATTGCAAAAGTCGAGGACGGCGTCAGCGCGATGCCGCGCCTGGCGGCTGCGGCAACGAAGGTCTGCGAACGCCAGTGCGGCGGTAGCGTGAGCCAGAGATGATAGGAGCGCGGGTCGGCGGCGAACTGGTAGCCGGCCAGCAGCCTGGCCGCGGTCTGCTGGCGGCGCGCGGCGTCGATGCGCTTCAGGCGCGTCAGCTCGGCGACGGTGCCGTCGGCCATCAGCCGCTGCCCCGATGCGAGCGCATGGCCGGAGGCGATCCAGCCGCCGGTGCGGACCGCGCTCATCACGCTCTCGCGCAGACGCGGCGGGGTGACGAGGATGCCGAGCGCAAGGCCCGGCGCGACCTTCTTCGACAGGCTGTCGATCACGATGCAGCGGTCCGGCCCGAGCGCGGCCAGCGGCGTGTCGTCGGCGAGGAAGCCGTAGACGGCGTCCTCGATGATGGTCAGATCGAGCTTCTCGGCGACGCGCATGATGTCGGCGCGCCGCGTCGCGTTCATGGTGACGCCGAGCGGGTTCTGGATGATGGGCTGGAGATAGAGCGCCGACAGGTGCGCCTCGCGATGCGCCTTCTGGATGGCGTCGGGCCGCGCGCCATGCTCGTCCATCGAAATCGGGACCAGCGTCACACCTAACCGCGCCGCGATGCTCTTGACGTAAGGGTAGGTGAGCGCCTCGACGCCGCAGCGGCCGCCGGTGGGGACGAGCGCCGTGAGCGCGGCCGCGAGCGACTGCTTGCCGTTGGCGGTGAAGACGATCTGCTCGGCCTGCGGCGCAAAGTCCTTGCGCCCGAGATAGGCGGCCGCCGCATTGCGCGCGCTCTTGGTGCCGGTGCTGGTCGAGACGCGCAGCGCGGATTCCAGCGCGTCGACGCGCTCGAGCCCCGCAAGGCTCTTGGCGATCATGGCCCATTGCTGCGGCAATAACGGATAATTGACCTCGAAGTCGATCCGCGCGTCGCGCGGCTCGCTCAGCGCCTCGACTTCGCGCCTGATGTCGCCGGAGATGAAGGTGCCGCGGCCGACTTCGCCGACCACGAGGCCGCGGCGGAGCAATTCCGTATAAACCCGGCTCGCGGTCGAGACCGCAATGCCACGGTCATAGGCAAAATTGCGCTGCGGAGGCAGCCGGTCGCCGGGCCTTAACGTGCCATTAGAGATATCCGAGGCAATGGCATCGGCAAGCTTCACATACTCGAACTTGGACATTATTGCACCGAGAGCAATGTTTTCCTTGCTCCGAGCAATGTACTGGAGCATTTAAGTTCCATCAAGGTCCGCGTTGAGCCGAGGAGAGCGAGAGCAATCCTATGGCAAATGAGGTGCAGGCGCTCCAGCGTCTGCGCCAACGGCGCCCGCTTCGCCGCGTGGACAATAGGCCGGAGAAGAAAAATGACCACGATCTCGCAAACTGCCGGGCGGAGTTTACGCCCATCCTCGTCGAGCGGATTTTTCCGCGCTCTCGCCAGCGCCATCCATGCGCTGTTCGACCGCCTGGAGCGCCGCTCCGCCGTCAAGACGCTGAGCGAACTCGACGATCACGCCCTGCGCGACATCGGGATCACGCGCAGCCAGATCGAGGACGCGGTCTACGGGCAGTTCAAAGCCGAGATGACGCGGTATCTGTAAGGTTTTTGTCACAACGCCCGGCAGGGTCGGGGTGTGGTGACGTACAATACCTCCGCATCGTCGTTGCGATGCCACCGGGTCCGCGCGACGCGCGGCCCGATGACAGGCTCCGCGAAGCAGTCCAGAATCTTTCTGCGGTTGCAGTTTTATCTCCGTCATCCTGAGGCGCGAACTGCGCAGTGCATCTGCACTGCGCAGCGAGCCTCGAAGGATGAACGGCCGAGATGCAGCCGGGCCGTCGCCCTTCGAGGCTCGCCGAAGAGGCGAGCACCTCAGGGTGACGGTGATGGGTAAGCGCTCGCCGCAGCATTCGATCTCTGTCAGACACACCCCCGCATCCTCGCGGCCTGTTTCGCCCGAGCTTTGCTTCGTCGCGTCACGCCCAACGAAAGAGGGCGCAGGGAAGACCGGGAGCCGGCTGGCTCCCATTGACCGCCATGCGAGAAGCGGATTGCGCTACGATGCACAGCGGGAAACAGGGCAACCGGAGACATCCCGGCCTTCCCTGCGCAGTGGTTGGAACGGCTTATGTCGTGCTCTCCCCGGGGAGCGATGCACTATTGCCCCCGTCGCCTTGCGGATGGCGGACGCGCGCGGTCCGGTCGGGCCGCACACATCACCGCAAGACTTGGCGCACAGACCCCGGGCGCCAGGACGACACGATTTGGCCGTACGCCGATCACACCGGTCGTGCGCGCGACGTCCTCGCTCACGGTTGCCCGCCCTGCGAAACCCTTCGCGCCGATGCAACTAGCGTCCACCGCCGCCCGGCCCGCGTTCGTGACGATCGCGATACGCCCCTCTTCCTTGGGCCGGAGTGAGCGCACTATCCGCCAATTCCGAATTTCGGTAAAGTGGAATATTTTGGGCGGCGGGAATTGACCTGCCGTTTGGGTGTTTTGCCCGACGGGCAACGCAAGGGCTTGTAGCCCGGAACAACAGGCTACGGAGCAGCCCTCAGTGCCTGACCACCAGCACCGAGCACTTCGCGTAGCGCACCACGTGCCCGGCATTGGAGCCGAGGAAATAGGTGCGCATCGCCGGCCGGTGCGAGGTCATCACGATCAGATCGGCCTTCATGTGCACGGCTTCCTCCAGAATCTCGTGGTAGATGCCGCCCTGGCGGACCACGCTGGAGATGTGGGAGGCCTCGATGCCGGATTCGCGCGCGACGATGGCGAGCGCTTCCTCCGAGGTCTGGCGCTGCTGTTCGTCGAAATCGGCCGGCACGTATTCTGCCAGCATCACCGGCGTCATCGGCAGCACGTTGAGCAGGCGCACCGTGCCGCTCCAGGTCTGCGACAGCGTTGCCGCGGTCGCGATCGCCGGCTTGGCGAGATCGGTGTCGGCGAGGTCGATGGGCACGAGGATGGACTTGAACATCTGCGCCTCCAAATCTTCCAGTCAGCTCTCGATCAGCTGCATCAACCGGTCGAGACCCGCGGGTCTCATCCCGATCGAAGCAGCTTGGGGCTGACGAACAGCACCAGCTTGCCGCGGCGGTAGGCCACGTCCCCCCAATCCTTGACGTCAAAGTCGAAGATCGCAAGCCCCGCGGTGGGCAGGTTGTGGGTGAGCGCCTTGGCGCCGGCCGGATCGCCGCCGCCCATCAGCATCAAGGCGATCTCGTGCATGCCGGGATTGTGGCCGACCAGCAGCAGCCGCTTCGGGTTGCCCGGGTTGGTTGCAGTGCGAATGGATTTTAGGATCTGCGCGGGATCGGCGCCGTAGAGTTCCGGCAGGACCTCGACCTCAGGCGCGGGGACGCGGCCCTTCATCGTCGCCCAGGCGATGTCCCAGGTCTGCCGGGCGCGGACGGCATGCGACACCAGCACGGTATCGGGGAAGGGGGGATGGGAGGCGATCCAGTCGCCGATTTCGGCGGCATCCCTGTGGCCGCGGTCGTCGAGCCGGCGATCCTGGTCACGGCCGCTCGGCGCGTCAGTCTCGGTCTTGGCGTGACGCAGCAGCATCAAACGGCGCATGGCACTCTCGAATCGTTGCACGTCCAGAATAATCTACAGGCGCCGGTTGAGGACAAGGTGACAAGCGCCCGATCGGTCCTTTAAAGCGCGATGAGATTTGGACAACCCCTCATCGCGCTTTAAATTTCTGTTCTGAGCATGATCTTTTCGGAAAACCGCTGCACACTTTTCCGGATCATGCTCTAAGAAAACGATATGAGCGAGACTTTCACAAGCGTGTCCCAGGAAGAAGCCGGCTTTCGCGAGCGCGCGCGGCTGTCGTTCGATCTCGATGCCGATATCTGCGTGATCGGGGCAGGGCTTGCCGGGCTCTCCATTGCACTGGAGGCGGCCCGGCTCGGGGCCAGTGTCGCGGTGCTCGAGGGGCGCCATATCGGCTGGAACGCCTCCGGCAACCAGCTCGGCACCGTGATGCCGGGCTTTGCGCTGCCGCTCACCGACCTGATCGAGCGCATCGGCTTCGAGGACGCGCGCGAATTGTGGACGCTGTCGAAGGAGGGCGCCGAGTTCGTCCGCGCCAACGCCACCGAAGAGAACATGCCGGGGATCGCCCCGAGCGACGGCGTGCTCGAGGTCTCCAACGTCGATACCGGCGACCGGTTGATCAGCCGGTTGCAGATGCTGAATGAGGATTTCGACACCGAGGTCGAGGGCTGGCAGGTCGATCGCGTCCGCGACGTGCTCAAGACCGATCGCTACTTCCACGGCGTGTACTATCCCAAGGCGTTTCAAGTCGACGGCCGCAAATACGTGCATGGTCTTGCGGCGCTGGCGCGGCGGGCCGGCGCCCGCATCTTCGAGGATACGCCGGTGGTCAGCATCGACCATTCCGGCATCCGTAAGCGGATCGTCACGCCGTCGGCGCGGCTGCGCGCGACGCACATCGTGCTCGCCGGCAACATCCATCTCGGCGCGCCCTTGAGGCGCCTGTCGGAGACGCTGCTGCCGGTCTGGCGCTATGCCGGCATCACCGCGCCACTCGGCGAGCGCGTGCACGAGATCATCGCCTTCAAGGGATCGGTGATGGATTCCGACGGCGTCGATCATTTCCGTATCGTCGACGGCGACCGGCTGATGTGGGAGAGCCCGGAGACCACCTGGGCCGCACGGCCGCAGCGCTTTGCAGGCGGCGTCAGGCGGCGGATCCGGTCGATCTTCCCCCAGTTCGGCAATGTCGAGATCGCCGATATGTTCGGCGGCGCGACCGGCCAGACCGTGCACGGCATGCCGCAGATCGGCCAGTTGCGCAAAGGCCTGTGGGTGGCGAGCGGGTTCGGCCGCCAGGGCATGAACACCTCGGCCATGGCCGGGCAGATGATCGCGCGCAGCATCCTGTGGGGCGACGAGCGCTGGCGGCTGTTTTCGCCGTTCGAGCTGGTCTGGGCGGGCGGTGCGACCGGACGGGTCGCGGGTCAATTGGTCGGGATCTGGGGCAGGGCGAGCTCCGCCGCCGCAGGCACGCTCGCCCGCTACCGCGAGCGGGCGCGGGTCAAGGACAGGGAACGCGAGGCGCGGCTGGCCGAAGCCAACCGGGCTGCCGGCACCGGTCCGCGCCGTCCGCCGCCGGGTGTACGGCCGCGGCCGGCCCCGCCGCCGAAACCCGCGACCGAAGCCTTGGAACCGGCCTCGCACGACGACAGCGTCTCGCAATAAGTTGAGAAAAATCGCGCCTGGACGTGTAACGTCGGCCGCTAGAACCCGTATCTCAGGGCGTGGACTCGCGCACGGAGAATGAGATGTTTGACCGCCGCATCCTGCTAACGACTGTCGCCGGCCTGTTCGGCCTTTCCGCCTTCCGCTGGCTGAGAGGGACACCTGCCGAGGCCGGCGAGAAGGCCGCGGAAACGTTCGAGATCACGAAGACCGAGGCCGAATGGCGTGCCCAGCTCACGCCGCAGCAATACGAGATTTTGCGCAATCACGGCACCGAGCGGCCCGGCTCGAGCCCGCTGCTCAAGGAGCACCGCAAGGGCGTTTTCGCCTGCGCCGGCTGCGACCTGCCGCTGTTTGCGTCCGACACCAAGTTCGAGAGCGGCACCGGTTGGCCGAGCTTCTATCAGCCGATCGAGGGCAATGTCGGCAAGACGGAGGATCGGACCTACGGCATGCTCCGCACCGAGGTGCATTGCCGGCGCTGCGGCGGCCATCTCGGCCACGTCTTCGACGACGGTCCGAAGCCGACTGGATTGCGCTACTGCATCGACGGTTTCGGGCTGGTTTTCCACCCGGCCGCCGCGTCCGCCACGTAGCTCTCGCTGGAGTCATTCCGGAGCGATGCGTGAGCATCGAATCCGGAATCTCGAGATTCCGGGTTCGGTCCTGCGGACCCCCCTGGAATGACCCGATGCCCCGGCAATTGTTGCCGGCCCGGCAATTGTGCCCCGGTCATCCGACCGGGGTCCATTCATTTAAGTCATTGATTTCATAGAAATACCCGCCTTGGCATAGCCCTTGCGACTGTCTCTCCCGACTGCGGCCCTGGTCGACCGGCCGCCGAGATCGGATTTGGAGACAAAGTTATGGGTATCTTCGATGCAATGAACACCTCGGTGGGTGGTCTGCAGGCGCAGTCCTACGCGCTTCAGAACATTTCCGGCAACATCGCGAACTCATCCACCACCGGTTACAAGGGCATCGGGACCAGCTTCGTCGACCTCATCCCGGACGCCTCGGTGCCGAGCAAGCAGGTCGCGGGCGGTGTGACGGCCAACGCGAAAGCGACCATCACCACCCAGGGCACGATCTCGTCCTCCTCCGTCGCGACCAACATGGCGATCACCGGCGACGGCTTCTTCTCGATCCAGAAGGCGACCAGCGTCGTCGACAACTTGCCGCAGTTCGGCGGCGTCACCTACTACACCCGCCGCGGCGACTTCCAGCTCAATTCCAACGGCAATCTGGTCAACGGCGCCGGCTACTACCTGATGGGCGTCACGGTCGACCCGAAGACCGGCAACCCTCAGGGCAACGTGGCGACGGTCCTGAAATTCCAGAACAACTTCATTCCGGCGCAGGCGACCACTTCGATCCAGTACGCGGCGAACCTGCCGACCCAGCCGAACACGGCTGCGAGCTCGACCGCAGCCAGCAAGACGCTGCTGGCGGCTGGCGGCCTGAACCCGTCGGACTTCCAGGCCAACCCGCTGCCGGTGGGCACGCCGCCCGCGCCCTATACCAGCGCGACGGTGTCCGGTGCAGCCGCCACCGGCAACATCCGCTCGGCCTATTCGTCGACGACGGGGACGGGCACGGTTCCGCTCCAGAACAACTCGTCCGCAGTGGCTTCGACCTCCACGTCCCTTGACAACACCGTGGGCACGCATCTCGCCTCCAGCATTCTCACCGCGCTGAGCGGCCAGGTCCTGACGATCAACGGCAGCAACACGATCACCTTCAACGGTGGTACCACCGTCTCGACGGTCGGCAACAACACCACGATCGGTCTCGGCGCAGGCACGACGGCCACGGTGGCCAGCATCCTGAACGCGATCCAGACCGCCGGCGGCGCCGGCGTTACGGCCTCGCTCTCCGCCAGCGGCAACATCCAGATCTCGACCGGCACCGGCACCGACGTGTCGATCGGCAGCGGCACGGCAGCCACGGCCCTCGGCATCAGCAGCGTGACGCGCGGCGGCAACGTGCTGTCCTCGCCCGCGCTCACCGGCGCCACGGTGCTGAGCGGCAGCGCGACCGCCGGCGGCGCCGAGGTGCTCTCGTCCGGCTTTTCGGCAGGCCCGCCCGCCGACACCATCACCGTCAACGGCCAGACGCTGACTTTCATGGCCTCGGGTGCCTCCGGTCCGAACCAGATCAACATCACCGACAACATCACGACCCTGCTCGGCAAGATCGACGCGCTCTCCGGCGCCTCGGGGTCTTCGATCAGCCCCGGCGGCGTGATCACGCTGAACACCGGCACCGTTTCCAACCTGTCGGTGTCCAGCTCCAACAGTGCGGCTTTCGCCGCGCTCGGCTTCACCTCGACCATCACCAAGAACCGCGACGGTGGCGGCACCGCCGGCACCGGCGGCGTGATCGGCAACGACATCGCGACCTTCACCAAGGAATCGATCAGCGGCGGTGCGGTCACCGCCTACAACGCCGCGGGCACGCCGGTGAACCTGCAATTGCGCTGGGCCAAGACCGACAGCGCGTCGCTGGGCACGGGTCATTCCGATACCTGGAACCTGTTCTACCAGACCGATCCGAATGCGACCGGCACGACGGTCGGCTGGGTCAACACCGGGCAGGCCTTCACCTTCGCCGCCGACGGCTCGCTGACCTCGCCGAGCGGTTCGGGCATCACCATCAACAATGTCAGCGTCGGCGGACAGGCGCTCGGCTCGGTCGCCTTCAACATCTCCTCGGGCGGGCTGACGCAGTATGCCAGCACCAGCGGCGCGGTGACCATCAACACCATCACCCAGAACGGCTACGCCGCGGGCCAGCTCCGCTCGGTTGCCGTCAACAACAACGGCCTCGTGGTCGGAACCTTCTCCAACGGCCAGAACCTCGACCTCGCGCAGGTATCGCTGTCGCACTTCAACGGCACCAATTACCTGAAGGCGCTCGACGGCGGCGCCTATGCCGCGACCGAACAGTCGGGACCGGCGATCGACGGCGCATCGGGCACCATTAGCGGCTCGTCGCTGGAAGGCTCCAACACGGACATCGCCGACGAATTCACCAAGCTGATCGTGACCCAGCAGGCCTATTCGGCCAACACCAAGGTGATCACGACCGCGAATTCGATGGTGCAGGACCTCCTGAACGTATTGCGCTGATCGGCGCGTGACGTAACCAAAGGCGGCAGTACACATGGGTTTGAGTTCAGCCCTCGCCAGTGCGATGAGCGGTCTGCGTGCCAACCAGGCCGCGCTCTCGATCGTCTCCTCGAACGTTGCCAACTCGCAGACGCCAGGTTACGTCGTCCAGACGCCGAACCAGATCGAGGTCACCACCGGCGACTTCGGCTCGACGGCGATGACGACCGGCGTCAGTCGGGAGCTCGACAGCTACGTGCTGAACCAGCTGCGCACCGAGACCGGCGGCAGCGGTTACGCCGACCAGATGGCCAACATCCTGAAGCAGCTTCAGAGTGTCTATGGCACGCCCGGCAACAGCGGCACGCTCGAAACCGCGCTGAACAAGTTCACCACCGCGCTGCAGGCGCTGTCGACCAGCGCGGGTGCGTCGTCGGCGCAGACCGTTGCGCTGGGCGCGGCGCAGGCGCTGGCGCAGCAGCTCAACGTCACCACCAAGGGCATTCAGTCGCTGCGCTCCAACGTCGAGCAGGACCTCGGCACCTCGGCGCAGCAGGCCAACGCGTCGATGCAGCAGATCGCCGACATCAACACCAAGCTCCAGGGCCTGTCGGCAAACGACCCCTCGGCTGCGACGCTGATGGACCAGCGCGACCAGGCCATCAACACGCTGTCGAAATATGTCGACGTCCGCGTCACCACCGACGGCTCGAACCAGGCCAACATCTACACCACGACAGGCATCCAGCTCGTCGGCGCCGGGCTCGCCTCGCAATTCACTTTTGCGTCTGCCGGCGCGCTGTCGGCGACCTCGCTCTACAACATGGATCCGGCCAAGTCCGGCGTCGGCGCGCTCAACATCAGGCTTCCGAACGGCTCGCAGGTCGACGTCGTTGCCAACAACGTGGTTTCCTCGGGCCAGATCGCGGCCGACCTCAAGCTGCGCGACCAGACGCTGGTGCAGGCGCAGAACCAGATCGACCAGCTCGCCGCCACGATGTCGAGCGCGCTGTCCGACAAGACCACGGCCGGCAGCACCGTCTCCGGCCCGCCGGCCGGGTTCGACATGGACCTTGCCGGGGCGGCGCCGGGCAACACGGTCAACATCACCTACACGGACACGACGACCAACACGCAGCGCCAGGTCACGCTCGTCAACGTGACCGACCCGGCGGCGCTGCCGCTTCAGAATGCGACCAACGCCAATCCGATGCGGATCGGCGTCAACTTCTCCGGCGGCATGGGCGCGATCGCCTCGGCGCTCAACACCGCGCTGTCAGGCTCGCACCTGTCGTTCTCCGCCGCCCCGTCGCCGGCAACCGCCACGACGCTGCGGGTGACCGACGACAACACCGGCCTCGCCAAGGTCAACTCGTCCTCGATCAGCAAGACGATCTCGTCGTTGACATCGGGCAACCCGCAACTGGCGGTTTTCACCGACGGCGGACAGGCGCTCTACACCGGCGCGATCACCGCATCGGGCTCGCAGATGACCGGCCTTGCCGGACGCATCGCCGTGAACACGCAGCTGGTCAGCGATCCCACGCGGCTGTCGGTCTACAACACCTCGCCGGTGACGCCCGCGGGCGACACCACGCGTTCGGACTATCTTTATTCGCAGCTCACCAACGCGGTGTTCTCCTATTCGCCGACGACCGGCCTCGGCTCGGCCAACCAGCCCTTCACCGGCAGCGTTTCGAACTACCTCCAGCAGTTCCTGAGCATCCAGGGCAACGCCGCGACCCAGGCGACCCAGCTCCAGCAGGGCCAGAGCGTCGTGGTCTCGACGCTGCAGGCGAAATTCAACTCGACCTCCAGCGTCAACCTGGACTCGGAGATGTCGAACCTGATCCAGCTCCAGAATGCCTATGCCGCCAACGCTCACGTGATGTCGGTGGTGCAGAGCATGATGAACACGTTGATCCAGGCTCAAGTGTAACAAGTAACAGGGCTCTGAAACATGTCGATCAGCAGCATCAACTACTCCTCGTCGGTTCTCGGCTCGCAGATCCGCAACATCAATCAGCAGCTCACCGACCTGTCGACGCAGCTCTCGACCGGCAAGCTGTCGCAGAACTATTCCGGCATGGGCACCAACGAGGGCTTTGCGATCGCCGGGCGCGCGCAGATCTCCAATATCGCCGCCTATACCGACACCATCACCAACGTCAACGTCAGCATCAACCTCGCCAATACCGCGCTGCAGTCGCTGACCAAGATCCGCAGCACGGTGCAGACGGGCTCCGCCAACACCGCGCAGGATCTCAACGTCAACGGCCAGACGGTCGCGCAGAACACCGCTGCCGCCCAGTTCGGCTCGATGGTCGGCGTTCTCAACACGCAGACGGGCAACCGCTATCTGTTCTCCGGAACCGCCGTCAACACGCAGTCGGTCGCGGATGCCGGCGACATCATCAACGGGACCACGACGCAGGCGGGTCTCAAGGCCGTCATGGCGGAGCGCCAGGCCGCCGATCTCGGCGCCAACGGCATGGGCCGGCTGGTGCAGACGCAGCCGACGCCAAGCTCGGTGCAGGTGTCGGAGGACGTCGCGGGATCGCCGTTCGGGCTCAAGATCAAGGCGGTCTCCTCGACGTTGACGGGCGCGACCGTCACCGGCCCGAGCGGCTCGCCGGTGTCGTTCTCCGTCGATCTCAACGGAACCAATCCCAGCAACGGCGACAAGCTGAGCGTCCAGTTCACGCTGCCTGATGGTACGACCGAGCAGATCGACCTGACGGCGTCGACGGCGACGCCGACGCCGCTCGGCAGCTTTGCGATCGATGCAAGCGTCCCGGTTAACCCGAACAATACCGCGGCGAACCTCAACACCGCGCTGAACACCGCGATCAAGAAACTTGCCAACACCTCGCTTGTGGCAGCGTCGGCCGTGACCGCCGGCGACAATTTCTTCAACACGGCCAGCTCTGCGATCGGTACTCCGAAGAGCAACCAGGCGGCTCCGCCCGCACCGATCAGTGGGGCGACGGCGCTGTCCGGCACGAGCCCCTCGGACTCGATCTCGCCGGGCTTCGTCGCCGGCGACACCATCACCGTCAACGGGACCACGCTCACTTTCGTCAGCTCGGGTGCGACCGGCAACCAGCTCAATGTCGGCGACAGCATCCAGACCCTGATGAGCAAGATCGACCAGATCACGGGGACTTCGAAGCCCTCGACGATCCACGGCGGTTCGATCACGATCAACACGGACGATGCGGCGAGCCTGAACATCACGAGCTCGAATACCGGGGCGCTGGGTTCGATCGGTTTCAGCGCGACGCCGGAGACCGCGACGCAGCCGCCGCTGCGCGTCGGCTCCTCGCCAGCGAGCTCGGCGACGACGCTGGTGAATGGCTCGGCCACTACGGTGAAATGGTATCTCGGCAATGACGGGCCCGGTTCGCCGCGCTCCACCGCGATGGCGCGGGTCGACGATTCCGTCACGGTGCAATATGGCGCGCAGGCCGACGAGGATGCGATCCGGCGGCAGTTGCAGGCGATCGCCGTGTTCGGGACGTTCTCGACCTCGCCGACCGGGCAGTATTCGGGCGGGCAGGTCTCGGCGCTGAGCCTGCGGGTGACGCAGGCGCTGACCCAGCAGCCGGGCCAGCAGCGTATCGAGGACATCCAGACCGACATCGCGATGGCCCAGAACACGATGAAGGACGCGAGCACGCGCCAGACCCAGGCCAAGGCGCAGCTCCAGACCATCATCGACCAGGCGGAATCGGCCCCGCCGGACCAGGTCGCGAGCGAGATTCTGGCGCTCCAGAACGCGCTCCAGGCCTCCTACCAGGTGACCTCGAAGCTGGCGCAGCTCTCGCTCGTCAAGTTCCTGTAGGGATGCGTTAAGGCGCCGTTAACCATGCCTGTTTACCTCTTGGTGAGGATTGGAGCGGGGCGGGGCTTTCGATGTCGGACAAGATGCAGCTGGTGGTGGCAACGCCTTGCTTCGGCGGGCAGGTGTCGAGCATCTATGCGAGCTCGATCTTCGCGCTCCAGCGCGCCGTGCACGGCATGTCCAATCTCGAGTTCAAGGTGCTGCTCCGCGACGGCGACGCCCTGATCACGCGCGCGCGGGCCAACCTGGCCGCGATGTTCCTGGACGATCCCAAGGCGACGCATTTCCTGTTCATCGATGCCGATATCGGCTTCAAGCCGGAGCAGGTGTTCCGGCTGATCGAATGCGGCGCCGACGTCGTCGCGGGCTGCTATCCGATCAAGCGGGTCAACTGGGACAAGGCGAAACGCGCGGTCGAGGCGGGCCGCGCCGACGTGCCGGCGGCTTCGCTCGACTACGTGCTCGAGATCGAGGACCCCGACCGCATCGTCGTGGTCAACGGCTTCACCCGCGTGCGCTATGCCGGCACCGGCTTCCTGATGATCCGGCGCCACGTGCTGGAGGCGATGTGCCGCCATCCGAATCACGCCGGCCTGCAATTCTTCCGCGAGCACTCGCACGATACGCTGGCGGCGAGCCAGAACCGGTTCGCGCTGTTCGAATGCATGATCGATCCGGCCACCGGCACCTATCTCTCCGAGGACTTCGCCTTCTGCAAGCGCTGGACCGATATCGGCGGCGAGATCTGGGCCGACATCCAGAGCTCGCTCGACCATGTTGGGCCATCGGTGTTCCACGGCGACATTGCCTCGCAATTCGCGCCGGCGCCCGCGGCGGCGGCCGATGCGGCGTGAGCCTCTCGGGATGAGCGTCGGCGCATCCCGTCTGGCAGACCTGGAGCGAGCGTCCGACGGCGGCTCGCGCTACCGCTTGCGCGATCTGTTCACGCCGCTCGACACGCTGCTGGTTTGCGGCGGAGATCCGCGCCTGACGCTCGATCCGAAGGACCGCGTCAACGCCTATGGCTGCGCGGCCTCTCCGGAGCCGGAGATCTGGAATTTCGCCTCCTCGACCGCGTCGGTGATCTCGCAATCGGCCTATGACCGCGCTGCGCTGGCGCGCGAAGAGCTGATGCACAAGTGCCTGTTCGACGAGGTCGAGGTCGCCTTCGATGCGCGCTGCGAGGACATGCGCGAAGAGCTGCGCGGACACCTCCAGGTCTCGCCGCGCGTCGACGTCGTGTTCTCGCCGTCCGGCACCGACTCCCAGCTCCACGCCCTGTTTCTGGCACGCGCGGTGCTCGGCGCCTCGCCGGTGACGATCGTGGTCGGCACGGATCAGACCGGAAGCGGGACGCCCCATACCGCACGCGGGCACCATTTCAGCACGATGACGGCGAGCGGCTTTTCGGTCCGCAAGGACGGTGCGGTGGCGGGGCTCGCCGGCGACAGCGTCGCGGTGCCGCTGCTCGACACGGCGCCCGGCATTGCGATGCGCCCGGATGCGGATGAAGCGGTGCTGCGCGCGGTCGAGACCAGCCTCGCGCAAGGTCGGCGCGTTCTGTTGCAGATCATGGATTCTTCAAAACTCGGCTGGCGCGCGCCGAGCGTGGCCTGCCTCGACGAGATTGCGCGACGCTGGCCCGGCAAGGTCCAAATCGTCGTCGATGCCTGTCAGGCGCGGCTCGGCCGCCGCCGGCTGCGCTCCTATCTCGACCGCGGCTACATGGTGCTGATGACGGGCTCGAAATTCTTCGGCGGCCCCGCCTTCAGCGGCGCGCTGCTGGTGCCGAAAGGCCTGTCGCGCTCGCTCGGCCGGATCGGCGAGATCGCGCCGGGCTTCTTCGATTATGCCGGCCGCAGCGACTGGCCGAAGGCCTGGACGGGGCTGCGCTCGCGCTTCGAGCGCCGGCCGAATTTCGGTCAATGGCTGCGCTGGGAGGCGGCGCTCAGCGAGATCGGCAGCTACTATGCCGTGCCCGGCGCATTCCGCGCCAAGGCGCTGGCCGAGCTCGCGGCCGGCATCGACAGCATGATTGCGCTGTCCCCGTCGCTTCGGGCCGTTCCGGCCGCGATCGGGATGTCCGGGACGGACGACGAGGAATTCGCGCAAGCCACGATCTTTCCGTTCACGCTGCTGCGCGACGGCAAGCCGGTCTCCATCGCCGAGACCGGCGCCGTGCATCGCGCCCTGGCGCGTGACATGAACGGCGACATCGACGGCAGTGCGGCGGATCGGCAGGTTGCCGCGCAACGCTTCCTCGTCGGCCAGCCAGTACGGTTTGACCAGCCGGACGGCAAGCCGCAGGCCGCGCTGCGGCTGTGCGTCGGCGCGCGGCTCGTCACCGAAGCCTGGTCCGCGGACGCCGCGCAAGCGCAACGCAATTTGCAGCATATCCTCGATCGCATCGCCCACGTTGTGGTGAAGATCGAGCTGCTGCTTGACAGTGCCGCGGCTGCGCCGGGAAAGCCTGTGTTCGAGGTCTAAGATGTTGCATCCTGTTTCAGCGCCGAACGGCGCGACGGCGCCGGACTATTCCGACCGCATCGGCTTTGCGCAGTTGACGCGCCGGGCCTTCGAGGGCGGCGATCTGCATCCGTTGCGCGAGCGGCTTCTGGCGCGGATCGCGGAAGGGACGGCGGAGGCGGGCGAAGGCCTGGATCTGTCGTTGATCGCCCAGCTCCTCGGCGAGAAGGAGGCCGGGCTCGTGATCCAGACCGAGGTGCTCGCCTTCCACCAATTGTTTCGTACGCCTTGCGCGGTTGCGAAGCCCCGCCTGCGCGTGCTCGCGCTGGCGGCCGATATCGACATGGGTGGCAACACGCCGATCGAGTTTCTGCTCGAAGGCTCCGATATCGAGTTGTTGACGCTCTACGTGGTCAAAGGCGTCGGCCTGCCGGAGACATTGCCTGATCACGACGTCGCCATCGTGGTCGCATCCGATTCCGAGGAATGCCGGGAGGCGCTCGCCGTCATCGAACGGGCCGCGCCGCACTGGCCGCGGCCGTTGCTCAATCGCCCCGAGCTCATCGGCAATCTCGATCGCGACAAGCTGTACCGGCTGTTGGCGGGCATCCCCCGTCTCGACATTCCCGCGACCGTCCATGTGACGCGCGCGCAATTGTCGGATATTTCGGAAGGGAAGATCGCCTGCAAGGACATCGTGAGCGAACTGCACTTTCCGATGATCGTGCGGCCGCGCGGCACGCATGCCGGTGTCGGGCTCGCGAAGATCGACGATGCTGCGGCGCTCGCGGCCTATCTCTCTGATCGGCAGGAGCAGGACTTCTTCGTCGCGCGCTTCGTCAACTACGCGAGCCCCGACGGGCTTTACCGCAAATACCGTCTTACCATGGTCGACGGCAAACCCTACGCCTGCCACATGGCGATCGCCGACCGCTGGGACATCTGGTATCTCAACGCCTACATGGCGTTCAGTGAAGAGAAGCGAGCTGAAGAAGCCGCCTTCATGCTCGAGTTCGATCATGCATTTGCCGCGCGTCATCGCAACGCGCTCGACGAGATGAGCCGGCGCGTCGGCCTCGACTATTTCATCGTCGATTGCGCCGAGAATCAGGACGGCGAGCTGCTGGTGTTCGAGGCCGACAACACCGCCGTCGTGCACAACATGGATCCGCCGGCCGTGTTTCCATACAAGCCGCCGCAGATGCGCAAGATCTTTGCCGCGTTCACAGCAATGCTGTCGCGGCACGCAGGGGCCGGCGAGGAGAGTGCAGCATGAACGAGATCGTCCGCAAGACGCAAGCCCCCGCCACTGACACCTCGCTCGATCCGCAGGACTGGAGCGCGTTTCGTGCGCTCGCTCATCGCATGCTGGACGAGACGATCGACGGCATCGCCAACATTCGTGCGCGTCCGGTGTGGCAGCCGATCCCCGATGACGCCCGCGCGGCATTCAAGGCCGACGTGCCACGCGAGGCAAGCGATCTCGCCGATGTCTATCGCGAATTCGTCGAGCATGTCGCGCCCTATGCGACCGGCAACGTCCACCCCGGCTTCATGGGCTGGGTGCATGGCGGGGGCACTGCGGTCGGCATGCTCGCGGAAATGCTCGCCGCTGGCCTCAACGCCAATCTCGGCGGCCGCGACCACATGCCCATCGAGGTCGAGCGCCAGATCGTCGACTGGATGCGCCGCCTGTTCGCCTTCCCGGAGAGTGCGAGCGGCATCTTCGTCACGGGCACGTCGATGGCCAATCTGATGGCGGTGCTGGTGGCGCGTACCAGCGCACTCGGCACGCTGGTGCGGCAGTACGGCATCGGCAATGACGGCGCGCTGCTCACCGCCTACACGTCGCGTGCCGCGCATGGCTGTATTTCGCGGGCGATGGACATTGCCGGTCTCGGCACCGATGCGCTGCGCAAGATCGACGTCGATGCCGATCATCGCATCGATGTCGCCGCGCTGCGTGCGCAGATCGCCGTCGATCGCGAGGTTGGCTTCAAGCCGTTCCTCGTCGTCGCCTCCGCAGGCACGGTCGATATCGGCGCGATCGACGACCTCAAGGCCGTCGCGGAGCTGTGCCGCGAGGAAGGAATCTGGTTTCACGTCGACGGCGCGTTCGGTGCGCTCGCGATCCTGGCGCCCGAGCTCGCGCCGCTGCTCGGCGGCATCGAGCTTGCGGATTCCATTGCGCTCGATTTCCACAAATGGGGACAGGTGCCCTACGACGCCGGCTTCCTGCTGGTGCGCGACGGCGAGCAGCACCGGCAGGCCTTTGCGCAGCCGGCGGCCTATCTGAGCCGCGAGGCGAGGGGGCTTGCGGCGGGCACGGTCTGGCCCTGCGATCTCGGCCCCGATCTGTCGCGCGGCTTCCGCGCGCTGAAGACCTGGTTCACGCTGAAGACGTTCGGCACCGACCGGCTGGGCACGGTGATCGCGCGAAGCTGCGCACTGGCAAAATATCTGGAAGCGCGCGTGCTGGCCGAGCCGCGGCTGGAGTTGCTGGCGCCGGTGAACCTCAACATCGTCTGCTTCCGTTACCGCGCCAATGATACGGTCAATCGCGAGATCGTCGCTGATGTCCAGGAAGCCGGCATCGCTGCGCCATCGAGCACCACGCTGGACGGCAAGTTCGCGATCCGCGCCGCGATCGTCAATCACCGCACCGACGAGACGGACATCGATGCGCTGATTGCGGCGGTGCTGGATTTCGGCGCACGGCGGGTTGGCGAGGGAGTGATCGAGGTCGAGGCGCCGCCGCTCGCGGCGCAGTAGCATCGATGCATGGCCGAAACGACAACGGCCCCGGAGGCGATCCGGGGCCGTTGTCGTTGGGCAGCGTTGTCGTTCGCGCGGCTCGGCCGCGTGAACGCCGTGATCAGGCGGCGGTGCTGACGTCGTCCTTGTCCGCTTCCGCCTTGGGATGCGTGGCCTCGTACTGGCCTCGCAGCTTCTCCTCATAGGCGATCAGCTTGCGGGCATCCTTCAGCGCCCGGTAGAGGTCGCCGTTCAGGATGTTGTTGTTGATGGCTTCGATGATCGGCCAGGAACTCGGCACCGCGGTGACGATGTCCCGCACGAGGTTGAAATAGGTGCCGTGCTGGGTCTGCGGATCCGGCGAGATATACATGAGCTGGACGGCCAGATAGACAAGCTTGGCGGGCGTGTTTGCAGTTTCCGGGGTGAGGATGTCGCGCTCGCGCAGGATCGGCACGTTCTCGCCGTCGATCAGGAGGCGGGCGCGCTGGTCCGTATTAGTGATCACCGAGTTGCCGACGATGATGCGTTCGTGCGGTTTGAGCTCGACCTTGAGAGCCATGCCTGTTCTCCATCAACGCTTTCGTAACCGAGCGCTCGTTGCGGCTTATCAGGGCGTGATTCTCGCTCGGAATTAGTTAACGAGCTGTAAATCTCCCGCATCTGCGCGAAAAAACTCAATCTTCCCAACGCCATGTCCGTGCGGCGGCGCGGCGACGTGCGGGGCTTCCCCCGGCCGAATCACGCGGCGTTCGGCAAAAGCACGGGTTTCATTTCATGTTTCGTTAGAGGTCTCGACGCCAGGGTCCGCCGGTCGCTGGGTCAATCTCGATCCAAGCAGACGCGTAACAGTAGCGTCGTTTACCAGAAGGGTAACAGAGTCATGTCAGGCATCGTCCTCTCCGCGTCGGTTCGTCAGAACCTCCTCTCCCTCCAGTCCACCGCCGACCTCCTCGCCACCACGCAGAACCGTCTGTCGACCGGCAAGAGCGTCAACTCGGCCCTGGACAATCCCACCAACTTCTTCACCGCCCAGTCGCTCGACAACCGCGCCAGCGACATCAACAATCTGCTCGATGGCATCGCCAACGGCGTGCAGGTGCTGCAGGCTGCCAACACTGGTATCACCTCGCTGCAGAAGCTGATCGACTCCGCGAAGTCGATCGCCAACCAGGCGCTGCAGACCACGGTCGGCTACTCCACCAAGTCCAACGTCTCCGCCACCATCTCGGGTGCGACCGCGGCCGACCTGCGCGGCACGACGAGCTTCGCCAGCGCGACCGCGAGCAGCAACGTGGTGTTCAGCGGCGCGGCCGGCGGCACCACCGCGGCGAGCGGCACGACGACGCTCGGCGCCACCATCGGCTCCTTTGCAAGCACCGGCGCAACGGCCGGTGACGGCACCACGGCGCTGACCGGCGCCATCACCCTGATCGCCACCAACGGCACGACCGCAACCGGCCTGGCCGGCAACGCCCAGCCTGCCGACGGCGACACGCTGACCGTGAACGGCAAGACCATCACGTTCCGCAGCGGCGCGGCTCCGGCGTCGACCGCCGTTCCGTCCGGTTCGGGCGTCAGCGGCAACCTCGTCACCGATGGCAACGGCAACACCACCGTCTATCTCGCCTCCGCGACGGTCAACGATCTCTTGTCCGCGATCGATCTGGCCAGCGGCGTGAAGACGGTATCCATCAGCTCCGGCGCTGCGACGATCGCCGTGAGCGCCAGCCAGCCAGGTGCTGCGGTCTCGACCGCCGCCGCCGGCGCCGTCACGCTGAAGAGCTCGACGGGTGCGGATCTGAGCGTCACCGGCAAGGCTGACCTGCTCAAGGCTCTCGGCCTGACCACGGCCGTGGGCGGCGGCAACGCCACCGTGAACGTCAACCGGACCACGAGCGCGGCCTCGCTGGGCGCGACCATCGCGGACGGTTCGACGCTGAACGTCGACGGTCACGTCATCACCTTCAAGAACGCGCCGATCCCGGGCTCGACCGGTGCGCCGAGCGTTCCGACCGGTTATGGTGCGAGCGGCAACGTCCTCACCGACGGCAACGGCAACTCGACGGTCTATCTGCAGGCCGGCACGGTCAACGATGTGCTGAAGGCGATCGACCTTGCCACCGGCGTGCAGACCGCGACGATCAACGCCAACGGCACCGCGACGCTTGCGACCGCCACCGGCCAGACCAACTCGTCGATCAACGCCTCGGGCCAGCTCAAGCTTTCGACCGGCGTCAATGCCGACCTGTCGGTCACCGGCACCGGCAACGCGCTGAACGTGCTTGGTCTCGCCGGCAACACCGGCACCTCGACCGCCTTCACCGCGGCGCGCACCTCCGGCGTCGGCGGCATCACCGGCAAGACCTTGACCTTCGCCTCCTTCAACGGCGGCACGGCGGTCAACGTCACCTTCGGCGATGGCACCAACGGCACGGTCAAGACGCTCGATCAGCTCAACACCAAGCTTCAGGCCAACAACCTGACGGCGACGATCGACGCCAACGGCCTGCTGACGGTCTCGACCACCAACGACTACGCGTCCTCGACCATCGGATCGAGCGCCGCGGGTGGTGCGATCGGCGGCACGCTGACCACGTCGCTGACGTTCTCGACGGCTTCCAGCCCCGTCCAGGACACGGTTGCCCAGACCTCGCGTGCCAACCTGGTGTCTCAGTACAACAACATCCTGAACCAGATCGACACCACCTCGCAGGACTCCTCGTTCAACGGCGTCAACCTGTTGAACGGCGACCAGCTCAAGCTGGTGTTCGACGAGACCGGCAAGTCGAACCTGAGCATCACCGGCGTGACCTACAACTCCAAGGGTCTGGGTCTCGCCGCGCTGACCAGCGGTGTCGACTTCATCGACAACGCCGCGACCAACAAGGTGCTGTCGAATCTGAACGCCGCGTCGAGCACGCTGCGCTCGGAAGCCTCGAGCCTCGGCTCGAACCTCTCGGTGGTGCAGGTTCGTCAGGACTTCAACAAGAGCCTGATCAACGTGCTGCAGACCGGTTCGTCCAACCTGACGCTGGCCGACACCAACACGGAAGCGGCCAACAGCCAGGCGCTGTCGACTCGCCAGTCGATCGCGGTCTCCGCGCTGTCGCTGGCCAACCAGTCGCAGCAGAGCGTGCTGCAGCTGCTCCGCTAACAGGCGGCAGACATCGCAAGCAAGATCCGGCGGCGGGGCTTCGGCCCCGCCGCTTTCTTTTGTGCCGGCATCAGACTGCCGCTCGGCTGATGAAGGCGATGCATTCCGGTACAGCGAATTGCTCACTCTGAGTTATGGTTGACAAGTGGCAAACGCTTCATCGGTGTATCAAAAAGCATCATCCGATCATGACGATACGGCGAAGCCAGATGCTGCGTCGATCGCTCATATGGTGAATCCAGGGAAGGACTCCCGCGACACGCTTCATGCTTTGTTAGCCCTGGACGTTCACCTTCCCGGACATCGATTAATCCTAATCGAAGTTTGTTGCGTTGCGTACCAGAAGGGTAACACTCAATGTCCGGTATCGTTCTCTCTTCCTCGGTTCGTCAGAACCTTCTTTCTCTCCAGTCCACCGCCGACCTCCTCGCCACCACGCAGAGCCGTCTGTCGACCGGCAAGAGCGTCAACTCGGCCCTGGACAATCCCACCAACTTCTTCACCGCCCAGTCGCTCGACAACCGCGCCAGCGACATCAACAATTTGCTCGACGGCATCGCCAACGGCGTGCAGGTGCTGCAGGCCGCCAACACCGGCATCACCTCGCTGCAGAAGCTGATCGACAGCGCGAAGTCGATCGCCAACCAGGCGCTGCAGACCACGGTCGGCTACTCCACCAAGTCCAACGTCTCCACCACCATCTCGGGTGCGACCGCCGCTGATCTGCGCGGCACGACGAGCTTCGCCAGCGCGACCGCGAGCAGCAACGTGGTGTATAGCGGCGCGGCCGGCGGCACCACGGCGGCGAGCGGCACCACGACGCTCGGCGCGTCCATCGGCTCCTTTGCAAGCACTGGCGCAACGGCCGGTGACGGCACCACGGCGCTGACCGGCGCCATCACCCTGATCGCCACCAACGGCACGACCGCAACCGGCCTGGCCGGCAACGCCCAGCCTGCCGACGGCGACACGCTGACCGTGAACGGCAAGACCATCACGTTCCGCAGCGGCGCGGCTCCGGCGTCGACCGCCGTTCCGTCCGGTTCGGGCGTCAGCGGCAACCTCGTCACCGACGGCAACGGCAACACCACCGTCTATCTCGCCTCCGCGACGGTCAACGATCTCTTGTCCGCGATCGATCTGGCCAGCGGCGTGAAGACGGTATCCATCAGCTCCGGCGCTGCGACGATCGCCGTGAGCGCCAGCCAGCCAGGTGCTGCGGTCTCGACCGCCGCCGCCGGCGCCGTCACGCTGAAGAGCTCGACGGGTGCGGATCTGAGCGTCACCGGCAAGGCTGACCTGCTCAAGGCTCTCGGCCTGACCACGGCCGTGGGCGGCGGCAACGCCACCGTGAACGTCAACCGGACCACGAGCGCGGCCTCGCTGGGCGCGACCATCGCGGACGGTTCGACGCTGAACGTCGACGGTCACGTCATCACCTTCAAGAACGCGCCGATCCCGGGCTCGACCGGTGCGCCGAGCGTTCCGACCGGTTATGGTGCGAGCGGCAACGTCCTCACCGACGGCAACGGCAACTCGACGGTCTATCTGCAGGCCGGCACGGTCAACGATGTGCTGAAGGCGATCGACCTTGCCACCGGCGTGCAGACCGCGACGATCAACGCCAACGGCACCGCGACGCTTGCGACCGCCACCGGCCAGACCAACTCGTCGATCAACGCCTCGGGCCAGCTCAAGCTTTCGACCGGCGTCAATGCCGACCTGTCGGTCACCGGCACCGGCAACGCGCTGAACGTGCTTGGTCTCGCCGGCAACACCGGCACCTCGACCGCCTTCACCGCGGCGCGCACCTCCGGCGTCGGCGGCATCACCGGCAAGACCTTGACCTTCGCCTCCTTCAACGGCGGCACGGCGGTCAACGTCACCTTCGGCGATGGCACCAACGGCACGGTCAAGACGCTCGATCAGCTCAACACCAAGCTTCAGGCCAACAACCTGACGGCGACGATCGACGCCAACGGCCTGCTGACGGTCTCGACCACCAACGACTACGCGTCCTCGACCATCGGATCGAGCGCCGCGGGTGGTGCGATCGGCGGCACGCTGACCACGGCTCTGACCTTCTCGACGGCTTCCAGCCCCGTTCAGGACTCGGTTGCGCAGACCTCGCGTGCGAGTCTCGTCAACCAGTACAACAACATCCTGAACCAGATCGACTCGACCTCGCAGGACTCCTCGTTCAACGGCGTCAACCTGTTGAACGGCGACCAGCTCAAGCTGGTGTTCGACGAGACCGGCAAGTCGAACCTGAGCATCACCGGCGTGACCTACAACTCCAAGGGTCTGGGCCTCGCCGCGCTGACCGGCGGTGTCGACTTCATCGACAACGCCGCCACCAACAAGGTGCTGACCAACCTGAACGCCGCATCGAGCACGCTGCGCTCGGAAGCCTCGAGCCTTGGTTCGAACCTGACGATTGTGCAGGTTCGTCAGGACTTCAACAAGAACCTGATCAACGTGCTGCAGACCGGCTCGTCCAACCTGACGCTGGCCGACACCAACGTCGAGGCGGCCAACAGCCAGGCGCTGTCGACCCGCCAGTCGATCGCGGTCTCCGCGCTGTCGCTGGCCAACCAGTCGCAGCAGAGCGTGCTCCAGCTGCTCCGCTAACAGGCGGCAGACATCGCAAGCAAGATCCGGCGGCGGGGCTTCGGCCCCGCCGTTTTTTCGTTTATCGCTCGAGGTTTTGAGAGGGCAGGCGACACTCTGAAAAGTAACCAGCGGTTATGGTTAATGGAGCGTAAGCGCAAAGAATTGCCAATGATTTCAGGCTGATTGCCATCTCACTCCGCGCTTCCCACCCGCTTATGGTGAACCGGCGCTTATGCGGGCGATGTTCGTTTCACCCTTTGTTAGCCATGTCGCGGCACGCTGGCCCCGTCACTCGATCCGAAGCGATCGAACGAAGACGCGTAAGCCAGAAGGGTAAGAGTCATGTCAGGTATTGTTCTCTCTGCGTCGGTTCGTCAGAACCTGCTCTCTCTCCAGTCCACCGCCGACCTCCTCGCCACCACACAGAACCGTCTGTCGACCGGCAAGAGCGTCAACTCGGCCCTGGACAATCCCACCAACTTCTTCACCGCCCAGTCGCTCGACAACCGCGCCAGCGACATCAACAACCTGCTCGATAGCATCGCCAACGGCGTGCAGGTGCTGCAGGCCGCCAACACCGGTCTGACTTCGCTGCAGAAGCTGATCGACTCCGCGAAGTCGATTGCCAACCAGGCGCTGCAGACCACGGTCGGCTACTCCACCAAGTCCAACGTCTCCACCACCATCTCGGGTGCGACCGCCGCTGATCTGCGCGGCACGACGAGCTTCGCCAGCGCAACGGCGAGCAGCAACGTGCTGTATAACGGCACGGCCGGCGGCACGACCGCGGCGAGCGGCACTACGACGCTCGGCGCGTCCATCGGCTCCTTTGCAAGCACTGGCGCAACGGCCGGTGACGGCACCACGGCGCTGACCGGCGCCATCACCCTGATCGCCACCAACGGCACGACCGCAACCGGCCTGGCCGGCAACGCCCAGCCTGCCGACGGCGATACGCTGACCGTGAACGGCAAGACCATCACGTTCCGCAGCGGCGCGGCTCCGGCGTCGACCGCCGTTCCGTCCGGTTCGGGCGTCAGCGGCAACCTCGTCACCGATGGCAACGGCAACACCACCGTCTATCTCGCCTCCGCGACGGTCAACGATCTCTTGTCCGCGATCGATCTGGCCAGCGGCGTGAAGACGGTATCCATCAGCTCCGGCGCTGCGACGATCGCCGTGAGCGCCAGCCAGCCAGGTGCTGCGGTCTCGACCGCCGCCGCCGGCGCCGTCACGCTGAAGAGCTCGACGGGTGCGGATCTGAGCGTCACCGGTAAGGCTGACCTGCTCAAGGCTCTCGGCCTGACGACGTCCACAGGTGCTGGAAATGCCACCGTCAACGTCAACCGGACCACGAGCGCGGCCTCGCTGGGCGCGACCATCGCGGACGGCTCGACGCTGAACGTCGACGGTCACGTCATCACCTTCAAGAACGCGCCGATCCCGGGCTCGACCGGTGCGCCGAGCGTTCCGAGCGGTTACGGTGCCACCGGTAACATCCTCACCGACGGCAACGGCAACTCGACGGTCTATCTGCAGGCCGGCACGGTCAACGACGTGCTGAAGGCGATCGACCTTGCCACCGGCGTGCAGACCGCGACGATCAACGCCAATGGCACCGCGACGCTTGCGACCGCCACCGGCCAGTCGAACTCGTCGATCAACACCTCCGGTCAGCTCAAGCTCTCGACCGGTATCAACGCCGACCTGTCCATCACCGGCACCGGCAATGCGTTGAACGTGTTCGGCTTGGCCGGCAACACCGGCAGCGCAACCGCGTTCACCGCGGCACGCACCTCGGGCATCGGCGGCATTGCCGGCAAGACCTTGACCTTCACCTCCTTCAACGGCGGCACGGCGGTCAACGTCACCTTCGGCGACGGCACCAACGGCACGGTCAAGACGCTCGATCAGCTCAACACGAAGCTTCAGGCCAACAACCTGTCTGCAACGATCGACGCCAACGGTTTGCTGACGATCACCGCGTCCAACGACTATGCGTCATCGACGCTCGGTTCGACGTCGGCAGGCGGAGCGATCGGCGGCACGCTCACATCGGCGCTCACGTTCTCGACGGCTTCCAACCCCGTCCAGGATGGCGTTGCGCAGACGGCCCGTGCGAACCTGGTGTCTCAGTACAACAACATCCTGAACCAGATCGACACGACCTCGCAGGACTCCTCGTTCAACGGCGTCAACCTGCTCAATGGTGATCAGCTCAAGCTGGTGTTCGACGAGACCGGCAAGTCGAGCCTGAACATCACCGGCGTGACCTACAACTCCAAGGGTCTGGGCCTTGCTGCGCTGACCGTCGGCGTCGACTTCATCGACAACGCCGCGGCCAACAGGGTGCTGACCAACCTCAACGCCGCGTCGAGCACGCTGCGCTCGGAAGCCTCGAGCCTCGGCTCGAACCTCTCGGTGGTGCAGATCCGTCAGGACTTCAACAAGAACCTGATCAACGTGCTGCAGACCGGCTCGTCCAACCTGACGCTGGCCGACACCAACGTCGAGGCGGCCAACAGCCAGGCGCTGTCGACCCGCCAGTCGATCGCGGTCTCCGCGCTGTCGCTGGCCAACCAGTCGCAGCAGAGCGTGCTCCAGCTGCTCCGCTAGTAAGTAGCGGAAATAACTTGGTAAAATAGAGCGGCGGGGTTTTGTGCCCCGCCGCTTTTTTGCGTCCGGAGGCGGGCAGGGGCGTTCATTCGCCATTAACCCTATCGCTTAAACCGGCGTTAACCATACTTTAAAGGACACCTCCTAAAACTGGACCAAAGCCCGCTTTCGAGACCGCGCGGCCGATTCGTATCCGGTTCAAGAGGAAGACTCGCCAATGTCCAACATCGTTCTCTCGGCGTCAGTTCGCCAGAACCTGTTGTCGCTGCAGTCGACGGCCGACTTGCTGGCCACGACGCAGGAGCGGCTGTCAACCGGCAAGAAGGTCAACACGGCGCTCGACAATCCCACCAACTTCTTCACCGCGCAGGGGTTGGACAACCGGGCGAGCGACATCAGCAACCTGCTCGACGGCATCAACAACGGTGTGCAGGTGCTCCAGGCCGCCAACACCGGCATCACCTCGCTGCAAAAGCTGATCGACAGCGCGAAATCGATCGCCAATCAGGCGCTGCAGACCACGGTCGGTTACTCCACCAAGTCGAACGTCTCCACCACGATTCCCGGTGCGACACCGGCCGATCTGCGCGGAACGACCTCCTACGCGAGCGCAACCGCCAACAGCAACGTGCTGTATACCGGTGCAGCCGGTGGCGTGACCCCGGTGACGGGGACTGCCGCGCTCGGCGCCTCACTGGGTTCGAACGCGGGCTCGGCGGTCGGTTTTGCCGCGACGGCCGCCGACGGCACCACCGTACTGTCAGGTACCGCCACGCTGCTCGGCACCACGGCATCCACCACCTTCGGCGCGCCACCCGCGGACGGCGACACCATCACGGTGAACGGCAAGACCATCACCTTCCGCACCGGTATCCCGCCGACGACGCAGCCGACCGGCTGGGGTCTCGACGCCAGTGGACACATCGCCACCGACGGCAATGGCAACTCGATCGTCTATGAGGGAACCGCGGTTGCGCCCAGGGCGACCGTCAACGACGTCCTCAGCGCGATTGACCTCGCCAGCGGCGTCAAGACCGCAACGATCAGCGCAGGCGCGGCGGCCATCGCTGTCAGCGGTTCGACCGGTCCCATCGGTACGCTTCAGGTGGCATCGTCCATCTCGGGCGGCGGCCAGGTCACGCTGAAGAGCTCGACCGGCGCCGATCTGAGCGTGACCGGCAAGGCTGACTTCCTCAACAAGCTCGGTCTGACGACGGCGACCGGTGCAGGCAATGCGAACGTGACCGCGAACCGGTCGACGACCGCGGGCTCGCTCGGCACCCTGGTCCAGGACGGCTCGACGCTGAACATCGATGGTCACACCATCACCTTCAAGAACGCCCAGACGCCACAGTCGGCGGCCAGCGTGACCTCGGGTGGCGTCAACGGCAACATCGTCACGGACGGCAACGGCAACTCGACCGTCTATATCCAGAGCGCGACGCTCACCGACCTGCTCAACTCGATCGACCTTGCCACCGGCGTCAAGACCGCCAGCATCTTCAACGGCGCGGCGTCGCTGACGACCACTGCGGGCCAGATCCCGTCGTCCGTCAACAGCAGCGGCCAACTTGCGCTCTCCACCGGCATCAACGCCGACTTGTCGATCACCGGCACCGGCAACGCGCTCCACGCGTTCGGCCTCAGCGGCAACACGGGAACGGCGACCGCCTTCACCGCGGCGCGCACCTCCGGTGTTGGCGGTGTCAGCGGCAAGACGCTGACCTTCACTTCCTTCAACGGCGGCACGCCGGTGAACGTCACCTTCGGCGACGGCACCAACGGCACCGTCAAGACGCTCGACCAGCTCAACGCGCAGCTTCAGGCGAACCATTTGACGGCGACGATCGACGCCAATGGCTTGCTGACGGTGACCACCGTCAATGAATATGCTTCCTCGACGCTCGGTTCGACAACTGCGGGCGGCACGGTCGGCGGCACGATCACCGGCATTCTGGCCTTCACCACCGCGCAGCCGCCGGTCCAGGATCCCGTCGCGCAGACGGCGCGCTCGAACCTGGTCAACCAGTTCAACAACATTCTGGCGCAGATCGACACGACGTCGCAGGACTCCTCCTTCAACGGCGTCAACCTGCTCAACGGCGACACGCTGAAGCTCGTCTTCAACGAGACCGGCAGCTCCACGCTCGGCATCAACGGCGTGGTGTTCAACGCGGCAGGTCTCGGCCTCAGCAACCTCGTCAACGGCGTCGACTTCATCGACAACGGCGCCACCAACAAGGTGCTGACCAGCCTGAACGCGGCCTCGAGCACGCTGCGCTCGGAAGGTTCGGCGCTCGGTTCGAACCTCTCGATCGTGCAGGTGCGTCAGGACTTCTCCAAGAACCTGATCAACGTGCTGCAGACCGGCTCATCGAACCTGACGCTCGCCGACACCAATGAGGAAGCGGCCAACAGCCAGGCGCTGTCGACCCGCCAGTCGATCGCGGTCTCCGCGCTGTCGCTCGCCAACCAGTCGCAGCAGAGCGTGCTGCAGCTGCTCCGCTAATTTCGCAGCGCAAGACCGCTACTCGAGATATCGCGGCGGGGCTAACGCTCCGCCGTTCTTTTTACGGAGATCGCTAAGGCAGGATTAGCTGAGATTGATGCCCATCACGCGAAGCAAGTTTACAGCGTGTGTGCGTGCATCTAGCTTTGCGCTGACGAAGAAACTCCGCGACCCGTAATTATCCGGAGTGCTTCCAAGCGCACACGTAAGCAAATCTTAAGCGGTGCTGCCTAGGGTTGGGAAAGAAATCCTTAAGCGCGTTCAACGGGCTAGGTAACCTCCAGGGTGTGATTGATGTCGAATTCCGCTGCCTCGGCTTACGCGCGTGTTGCAACGACCACCGCATCTCCTCGCGACATCGAGGCGCAGACCCTGCTCAAGGCCGCCAACAAGCTCCAGGATGCGGTGAACAACGCCGATCCGCTCAGCGAGCAGACCATGCAGGCGCTGATGTTCAACCGCAAGCTCTGGACGATCTTCCTGAGCGAGGCGATGCGCGACAACAATCCGCAGCCGATTGACGTTCGCCAGAAGATCGCCAACATCAGCGTGTTCGTGCTGAGCCAGACCGCGGCGCTGCAGATGAGCCCGCAGTTCGATCACTTCCGCCCGCTGATCGAGATCAATCGCAATATCGCTGCCGGTCTGTCCGGACGGCCGTGATGGAGGCCCGTCGTGGCCGACATCATGAGCATTTTGTCGACCGCGTATAAGCCGAACGTTCTTTCCAGACGGCTCGTTCCGTTTCGGGAATAGCAAATTCACGCTGACTGACGCGCGCAAGGCCCAGATCAAGAACGTCGTCACTGATCCTGCGACGGACTCGACTTATCTCGAGACCGCGGTTGCCACGCTCGATACCTGAGCGTCAGGCGCTGACATCCGTATTGAGCGGACGCGAGGGTTTGGACTTCAGATCCTCTGCATGGAAATAAGCTCGCCGGCGCAGCATCGCTTCGTCGGGGAACTGATTGACCACGGCGTCGGTCCTGTCGTTGACGACCTGGAAGACGAAGGATGCGGCGGCCTGGTCGAACACCACCTGCCGCGAGATGTTCTCGCTGTTCGGCAAATCATTGCGCACGGGCGCGCTCGTATCGCTCGCGGCGACCGTCTGGCTCACCGGCAAATCGGTTTGCACGGCCTCGTTCGCCGCCGCATTCGACGTCGTTATGATCTGCGCGGGGGCCGGTATCCCCACCGGCCTGATGCTGAAATCTGTACTCATGGCAGCCTCCTGGTTGCCTCGTCCGAGTCAAATCCCAACCCCTCTCAATGCGCAACCATGGAACACCAGGATTGAAGACCCGGTAAGGAAACGTGACTAACCGCGCGACGATATCGCCGCGCGGTTTTTCGTAAAATTGTCGCTTGTTTTCTGCGCGTTCAGAGCGAGCGGCTGACGGTGAGCGGGGTGATGTGGCGCGGGCCCGGAGTGGCGCGGCGTCCCGCGGCCGTATAGGTGTTCGGCACGTTGCGCTTCTGGATCTCGGCATTGACGCCGCGCACGACGCTCTCGGAGACCGCGTGCGCGGTCGCGAGCACGGTGAGATTGACCTGGAGCATCGCGCGGAACGCATCGTGATGCCGATGCAGCGTCGAAAGCAGCTCGGGCGCCGATTTCGCGAGCTGGGCCTGGTTGGCCTTCAACTGGCTGACGGCGCCGACATAGTTTCGCGACAGCTCCTGTTTCCTGCTCTCGAGCATCATCGCTTCGCGGACGTTGCCGGCGCGAACGAGTTCGGTCTCACGCTCGATCAGTCCGAGCAGGGCGCTCATCGCATCCATCAGGTCTTCGGCGAGCTTGCGCGCCTGGGCGTTGCCGGGCGCGGTGTTCGGGCGCTGCGCTTGCATCGGCTGACGTGAGGCGGTGAACTGGTTCATCTCGTTTGACCTTATGCGTGCGGACGGTTTTCGCCTGCTGCATGATGAGAGTGCGGTAGACCTCGGTGGCGACGCCGACGCCGCCGGCCTTGGCGAAGTTCTTGGAATACTGCTCGGTCAGCATCGAGCGCCATACGCCGGTGCCCGTTGTGTCGCCGAACGGGCCTTCGCCCTTCAGGCCCGAGGTCATCTGCGAGAACATGCTGTTGAGGAACATCGCCTCGAAATCAGTGGCGGTCTTCTGCGCCTTGGCCTGCTGCTGCGGCGAGACCTTTTGCAGCGCGGCGGCGAGCTCGAAGTCGGGCCGGCCGTTGCGGCTTTCCACCGAGAAGGCCGAGGAGGCGGCGGCGCGCGGGGTGTTGATCATGCTCGTCTGCATCACATCACCTCGATATCGGCTTCGATCGCGCCGGCGGCCTTGATCGCCTGGAGGATACTGATCATGTCGCGGGGGCCGATGCCGAGGCCGTTGAGGCCGTCGACGAGCTGCTGGAGCGAGACGCCATCCTTGACGAGTGCCAACTTCCTGCCGTCCTCGGTGACGCTGACGCTGCTGCGCGGCGCGACCACGGTCCGCCCTCGGGACAGCGGATTGGGCTGGCTCACCTGCGGGCTTTCGGAGATCGTGACGGTGAGGTTGCCTTGTGCCACCGCGACGGTGGCGACGCGAACGTCGCGGCCCATCACGATGATGCCGCTGCGCTCGTCGATGACAATCTTGGCGGCGAGATCGGGGTCGACCTGGAGCTGCTCGATCTCGGTGAGGAAGGCGACGACGTTGCCCTTGAACTCCGGCGGAATCGAAAGCTGCACCGTCGATGGATCGATCGGCTCGGCGGTCTTGACGCCGAGATAGTCGTTGACAGCCGCCGCGATGCGCTTTGCGGTGGTGAAGTCGGCATTGCGGAGCGCCAGGCGCACGTTCGGCAGCCGGTTGAGCGCGAACTCGATCTCGCGCTCGATGATGGCGCCGTTGGCGATGCGCCCCACGGTCGGAACGCCGCGCACGATCTTCGCCGCTTCGCCCTCGGCCTGGAAGCCGGAGATCGCGAGCGAACCCTGCGCGACCGCATAGACGTTGCCGTCGGCGCCGAGGAGGGGCGTGACGAGCAGGGTGCCGCCCTGGAGGTTCTTGGCATCGCCGAGCGCGGAAACGGTGACGTCCATGCGCGTGCCTTGGGTGGCGAAGGCCGGCAGATTGCCTGTCACCATCACGGCGGCGACGTTGCCGGTGCGGATGGTGGCGCCGCGGATGTTGACGCCCATGCGCTCGAGCATCGCTTGCAGCGACTGCTTGGTGAAGGGGATGTTGTTGAGCGTGTCGCCGGTGCCGTTGAGGCCGACGACGAGGCCGTAGCCGATCAGCTGGTTCTGCCGCACGCCCTCGATATTGGCGAGGTCCTTGATGCGCGAGGTCGCGCTTGCGGACGTGACCGACAGCGCCAGCGCTGACAGCGCGGCGCAGGCCACCCCAACAATCCTCACCCAACGAACGCCTGGCATCCTCTGCTCCCCGAGGCTCCTCAAATCTCGGACCATCCTCGACACTCCCATGACGAGCTGGTCCGACGCTTTCCTTGCGAGTGCTGTGCCAACGCGGGGCAGTGGGGGTAGGTCGCTGAATAGGTTGAATAAATCTGTTTCGACCGGTGTCAGCGGGCGTTGTCCCTGAGGAGCGAAACTGCCGCCCGTCGGCAGATTTTGCCGGGCTGTTTACGCGCCGTTAACCATAAAACAGCGAAGGTGAGGCATCGATCACCCGGATTGCTGCGATGCGCATCTACGGACCGAACGGCACCACGCTTGGAACGCCGGCCAGCCAGGCCAGGCGGACGGGCTCCGGCACCTTCGTCTTGCCCGACACCTCGTCGGCGCAGGAGACGCGAGCGGCTGCGGCGCCGAAAGCAGCGGCCAACATCGATGCCCTGCTCGCGTTGCAAGGCATCGAGGAGGATCCGGTCGAGCGCCGCAAGCGCTCGGTCGCGCGCGGCAAGACCGCGCTCGACGTGCTCGACGATCTCAAGATGGGCCTCTTGTCCGGCAATCTCGACGCGTCCACCGTGATGCGGCTGCGCGACGCTGCGGCGAACCTGAAATCGTCCTCGGGCGATCCCGGTCTCGATTCCGTGCTGTCCGAGATCGAGCTGCGCGTCGAGGTCGAGCTGGCGAAGGCGGGACAGGCGTAGTCGGGCAGGCTGTCGTCGCCCGGCTTGACCGGGCGACCCAGTATTCCAGAGACAGTAGTTTTGAATCGAGACGCCGCGGCGTACTGGATGCCCCGGTCAAGCCGGGGCATGACAGCGAAATTTCGTGTGAGCGCGTCGCGTACGTTTGAGAAAGGGCTTACGCCGCCTCCTCCTCCTTCTGCGCGTCGTAGCGGCGCTGGGCGGCGAGCACGTCCTTCAGATTCTGCTCGGCCCAATCGCGTAACGGATCGACGGCCGCGGCGAGTGTCAGCCCGAGCTGCGTGATCGAATATTCCACCGTCACCGGTACGGTCGCGATGGCGCGGCGCTTGATCAGGCCGTCGCGTTCGAGCGATTTGAGAACCTGGCTCAGCATCTTCTGCGAAATGCCTTCAATCGTGCGACGCAACTGATTGAAGCGCATCGGCTCCTCGCGCAGCAGCAGGAGGATCAGCACCGCCCATTTGTCGCCGACGCGATCGAGAATCTGGCGCGTGGGGCAGTTCGCTGCATAGACGTCGGGCTTCATCTTCGGGTCCTCGATCCATTGAAGTCGCTTGCCGGCTCGCTTGCCGGTTACTCCTGCGTAATCAGGTGAGCACAAAGTGCTCTCTTAACACCAGCTTTCTTTGAGATATCTAGTCGCTGCTAGTTACCACAGAAGCAAAGGAGCCTTCCATGAAAATCGCAGTCGCCGGCGCCTCGGGCCGGGCCGGGTCGGAGATCACCAAGGAACTGTCCCGCCGCGGCCATAGCGTCACGGCCATCGCCCGGAACCCCGAGAAGATCGCGGCCCTGCCGAACGTCACACCCACCAAGGGGGATGTGCTCGACCAGGCGGGTCTCGCCGGGCTGTGGGCCGGGCACGACGTCGCCGTGAGTTCCGTGCACTTCTTGGCCAGCGACGCGCTCAAGCTGATCGGGGCAGCCAAGGACTCCAAGGTCGGCCGCTACCTCGTCGTTGGCGGGGCTGGCAGCCTGGAGGTTGCACCAGGCGTGAAGCTGGTCACAACTCCCGGTTTTCCGGCCCAATACAAGGCCGAGGCGGAGGCTGGCTCCGCCTTTCTCGACCTGCTGCGGCAGGAAAAGGAACTGAACTGGACCTTCATCTCGCCATCGGCGCTGTTCGTCGAGGGCGAGCGCACGGCCAAGTTCCGGCTCGGGACCGATCAGCTTCTCGCAGATGCGAACGGCAAGAGCTGGATCTGCTTCGCCGACTACGCCATTGCGCTTGCCGACGAGGTCGAGCGGCCGGCCCATTTGAGGCAGCGTTTCACGGTCGGATACTAGGCCTTCGGCCGCTCCCGGGCCCTTGCGGATAAACCTTCCTGTGCAAGGGCTTGGGGGCGCCGGCTGGGCGATCAGGGAAATATTGTCTGTCACAGGAGGCCGCTATATAACGCCCCGCTCAACGGACCCCGTTCCGTTTGCGAGTCGTTGCTTAGACAGATAGGCCGCCCTTGGAAAAGTTGAAAAACTACCGACCGACCGAAAAAGAGCCTTTCATGAACGACCGGCAGAAGGAGTACTTCCGGTTGAAGCTCCTTGCCTGGAAGGATGAGATCCTCAAAGAGTCCAAGCTCACCCTGCAAGCCCTGCAGGAGGAGAACGTGAACCACCCCGATCTCGCCGATCGGGCATCGTCCGAAACCGACCGCGCCATCGAACTCCGCGCCCGCGACCGCCAGCGCAAGTTGATCGCCAAGATCGACGCCGCGCTTCAGCGTATCGAGGACAACACCTACGGTTATTGCGAGGACACCGGCGAGCCGATCTCGTTGAAACGGCTCGAGGCCCGGCCCATCGCAACACTCTCGGTGGAAGCGCAGGAGCGCCACGAGAAACGCGAGAAGGTCTATCGCGACGAATAGAGTCAGAGCCGCAGCGATGCGGCTCTTTGTTTTTGGACGCAAGGCGCCATTTCGCGCCGCGGTCAGGATATTGCCCGTCGCTTGCCGTCGCGCTTCAACGCGCGACCGCAATCGCGAAAAATGAATCGCGATCAATGAGCTAGAGTCACATCCTCCGAGCTCACGTGAGTTCGGATGAGAAACAGCCTTCACTTCAGGTGCGGGAGATTTTGCGAGTCGCATCAACGGGATCGACTCGAACGCTGAGACACCGATCCAGCTGCATCAAGCATCGCTGCAATCAGGCCTGGTGCGACGCCACGAGGCGCGCGGCCCCATAAAGCCTGGACCAGCTCAATATTTCCTTAAACGCCGGCAACAGGCCGTAGGCCGCATCCGTCAGCTCGTACTCGACCCTCAAGGGCTTCTCCGCGAAGACGGTTCGCGACACCAGTCCGTCCTGCTCGAGCTCGCGCAGCTGCGTGGTCAGCATGTGCTGGGTGATGCCGCCGATCGATCGCCGTAATGCGCCGAAACGGACCGCGCCGTTCATCAGCGCGAACAGGATCTCCAGCTTCCACTTGCCGCCGAGCGCGTGGATGGCCCGCTTGAAGTCGGCGAGCAGGGCAGGGTCGGGGCTGCAATCGCAGTCGCCGTCGCAGGCACTGGTCAGGTTTTCCATACTGGTCTCGAAATCCATTCTACTTGTTCGCAAGCACATAGTGACCAGATGCCGCCTTGAGCAGGGCCTTGATGGAACCAATTCGCCGGCCCGTGCAACGAGGGGAATTTGGCAATGAGCATTGTTCTGGTCACGGGCGGGTCGGGTTTCGTCGGCATCCACGTCGTCCTGCAACTTCTGGCCGCCGGCCACACGGTGCGGACAACGGTGCGCCGGCCGGAGCGGCAGGCCGACGTGCTGGCCATGCTGCGCGAGGGCGGGGCGGTATCGCCCGAGAGCCTGTCCTTCTTCACCGCCGACCTCGTCCGGGACGAGGGGTGGCGTGAGGCCGTCGCGGGCTGCGACTACGTTCTCCATGTTGCCTCGCCGCTCTCGACCAGTGTTCCCAAGGATGAGGACGAGATGATCATCCCGGCGCGCGACGGCACGCTGCGGGTGCTGCGGGCCGCGCGCGAGGCCGGCGTCAGGCGCGTGGTGATCACCTCGTCGCTGGGTGCGATCGGGTATGGCCACAAGCCGCGGGAAAAACCGTTCGACGAGACCGACTGGACCAATCTCGGAGGTGCCGACGTGCAGGCTTACATCAAATCCAAGACGCTGGCCGAGCGGGCGGCCTGGGATTTCGTGGCGCGCGAAGGCGGCGGGCTCGAGCTCTCGGTCGTGAACCCCGCCGGCATTTTCGGTCCCGTGCTGGGGCCGGATTTCTCCGGCTCGATCGAGATCGTCAAATCGCTGCTCGACGGTGCCATGCCGGCGGTGCCGCGGGTCTATTTCGGCGTGGTCGACGTGCGCGATGTGGCCGACCTTCATCTGCGGGCGATGATCGCGCCTGAGGCGAAAGGCGAGCGCTTCATCGCGGTCTCCGGCGAGGCGATGTCGATCCTCGATATCGCCAGGGTGCTGCGGCGGGAACTCGGACCGAGGGCACGCCGGGTTCCACGGCTCCAGGCGCCGGACTGGCTGGTGCGCCTGGCCGCCAACCGGATTCCGCTGCTGCGTGCGGTCGTGCCGATGCTCGGAAGGGTGCGGCATTCCACCAGCGCCAAGGCTCGGTCGCTGCTCGGCTGGCAGCCGCGCTCCAACGATGAGGCGATCCTCGCGACGGCCGAGAGCCTGATCCGGCTTGGCCTGGTCAGGGCGTGAAGCCGCTGTTTGGCCGACCTTAGGACCGTTCTTTGGGCCGCGCTTGTCAGGCCGCAGCAGGGATGCTGAAGTGCCGCCCTCGAATGCGTAGCGTGGGAGGCGGCGCCGATGGACAACATTCTCGAAGCCGCAAAGGCGATCGCGCTGGCGCGCCGCAACCATGCGCCGCTTGCGGCGCTCGAGTTTCCGCCAGCCGACGAGGCCGAGGGCTACCAGGTCCAGCGTGCGCTGCACGATCTCCTGCTGCCGCATGCCGGGCCGCTCGTCGGCTACAAGATCGGCTGCACCAGCCAGGTGATGCAGGACTATATCGGCATCCCGCATCCCTGCGCCGGCGGCGTGTTCCAGAAGGGCGTGCACGACAGCGGGGTGAAGCTCGCGGCTTCCAAATATGTCCGGGTCGGCGTCGAATGCGAGATCGCGGTGCGGCTGCAGCGTGACCTTGCCGCCGGCGAGGCGCCGTTCACGGCCGAATGGGTCGGCGAGGCCGTCGATGCCTATCATCCCGCGATCGAGATCGTCGACGACCGCTATGTGAAGTGGGAGACGATGGGCGCGCCGACGCTGATCGCCGACGATTTCTTCGCCGCCGGGTGCGTGCTGGGGCCGTCGGTTCCGCGCTCGTCGGTGCCGGACCTGAAGGCGGTCAAAGGCCGCGCCATCGTCAACGGCGAGGAGGTCGGCAACGGCACCGGCGCCGACGTGCTCGGCCACCCCCACAACGCGCTCGCCTGGCTCGCCAACCATCTCGCCGCCGAGGGCAAGGGTCTTCACGCGGGGCAGCTCGTGCTCACCGGCAGCCTGGTGAAGACGCTGTGGCTGAAGGCCGGCGACAAGGTACGGATGGAGCTGGACGGGCTGGGCGTGGTGGAGGCGGAGTTCAAGTGAGGGGCGCAACCGCGCTTCTCCGTCATTGCGAGGAGCTCTTGCGACGAAGCAATCCAGAATCCTTCCGCGGGCGCATTTCTGGATTGCTTCGCTACGCTCGCAATGACGGAGTTTGGGGCAACTGCGTCGCTATCATTGTACGACCGGCCTGGTTGAGCGTGGCGCACCATCGCAAAATACATGCGGCCCTCGCCAGGGGAGCTAGCGAGGGCCGCGTAGTACATCGTCGTTCGCGCCTAGGTTCGCGAACACGATGTGGGAGCTCTTAAAGAGGCTTAGAAGGGCAGCAGCACGTCCATGACCTGCTGGCCGTAGCGCGGCTGCTGCACGTCCATGATCTGGCCGCGGCCGCCATAGGCGATGCGGGCCTGCGCGATCTTGCTGGAGTCGATGGTGTTGTCGCTCTGGATGTCTTCGGGGCGGACGATGCCGGCGACCACGAGCTCGCGGATCTCGTAGTTGACCCGGATCTCCTGCTTGCCTTCGACCACGAGGTTGCCGTTCGGCAGCACCTGCGTGACCACCGCGGCGACGTTGGTCTGCAACGCTTCCTGGCGATTGACCGAACCCTTGCCGTCGGCGGAGGATGTCGAGTCGGTGGTGAGAAGGCGGCCGGGCAGGACCTTGAGCGGCTGCGTGACCGTCTGGCTGCCGATAAAGTCGGTAATTCCCGAATCTTCCTTGGCGGTGCGGCTGCGCTGGGTTTCGTTGGCGATGTTGGCCTTGTCGGTGATGTTCACGGTCACGGTGAGCAGGTCGCCGATCTGGTGGGCGCGCTGGTCCTTGAAGAAGGCGCGGCTGCCGCTGCGCCACAGCGAGTTCGGATTGTAGGAGGCGACTTCCGGCTTCGGCATCGGCATCTGCACCGGCTTGTAACCGGGCTGCGCCGTCGGATTGTCGATCGCGGACAGTTTCGGTTGCTCGCCGATCTGCGACAGGCGGTCGATCGAGGAGCAGCCGCTTGCCAGCGCGCCAATGGCCAGCAGCAGGGCAGAGATCGCGATGCGACGAGGACGGAAAGCCGAACTGAACGGGGACATGACTTACTCTGACTTGGCTGGAGCTTGCGAGACGCGGGCTTGCGGGATCTGGGCTTGTGCGATCTGGGCCGGAGACGTGGGCGCCTGGATCAGGCTTTGGGCGAGCGCTGCGGCCGCAGCCGCAGGGGCAGGCGTTTCGTCACGCTTGAGCGAGGAGGTCTGCTCGACTGCAGGCGCCATCGGCGGCGACTGGCTCGCGCCCTGGACCGTGATCTGGCCGCGGCCGGTGACGACGCCGGTTAGCGTGCGCTTGGATTGCAGGTTGAGCACGCTGACGGTGTCACCCTCGGCGCCGCTCTCGATCGCCTTGCCGCGCGTGGTGAGGTAGAGCCCGGGCACCTGGTAGATGATGGTGACGTTCTGGTCGCGCTGCACGAAGTCGGGCTTGACGATGTCCGCGACGCGGATCGGCGTGCCCGCCCGCATCGGCCGGCGCAGCTGCATGCCGATGGTGCGGTCGCGCGAGGCGGCCTCGCCGGTGACCTCGGCCTTGGGCCGGCGCTCCAGCGTGACGTCGGAGGATTTCAGGAGGTCGGCGCGGTCGATGTCGCGCGTCAGCACGGCCACTTCCACGGTCTCGATCGCGGTGCCGGTGAAGCGCAGCTTGGTCGGCGCCGGATTGTTGTCGTTGTTGATCTCGAAGGCGATGTCGAAACGGCCGCCGCGGGCGTCGTAACGCGTCGCGACCGGCTGGAGCGCGCCGGTGTTGGAGGCGTCCAGCCGCATGTCGGCGACGCCGCGGTCGAAGGTGACGGTGATGTTGGCGGCATCGCCAAGGCCGAAGCGGCGCTCGAGCGCGGAAGCCACCGCGTTTTCGAGGTCCTTGTTGGCGAGGGTGCGGGCGAGGCGGGTGACCTGGACTTCCCTGATGTCGCCGGTCATCACGCCGATCACCTGCTTTGCGCGCAACACCGACAGCACATGCGCGACCGGCAGCGCGCCGGTGGTGCCGAGATCGGGCGAGCGGTAGACCGGGATCAGCGCGGCCGAGCCGGCATTGTCGATGAGATCGCCGACCCGCACCACGTCGGAGGTCACGGTGACGCTCGCGCGCAGCGTCGGCGCCGCGATGACGTCGTCGGCGGCCTGCGCCGGCAGCGCCAGCAGCAGGAGAGCGGAGATCGTGGCGAGGGTGGTGCGGATCATCGTCATTGCCTCAGCGGAACAGCGCCGTGGTCGATTGCATCATCTGGTCGGCGGCGCTGATGACCTTGGCGTTCATCTCGTAGGCGCGCTGCGCGGCGATCAGGTCGCTCATCTCCGAGACGACGTCGACATTGGCCTGCTCCAGGCTGCCCTGCGTGATCTTGCCGTAGCCTTCGGTGTTCGCGGTGCCGTCCTGCGGCGGGCCGGAAGAGGGCGTCTCGGTGAACTGATTGTTGCCGACGGGCTGGAGGCCCGCCTTGTTGATGAAGCGGGTCAGGCCGAGCTGGCCCTGAACGGCCGACGTCGAGGAACCCGGCAGCGTCACCGAGACCTGGCCCTGCTCGTTGACGGTGAGGCCGGAGGCGTTGTTCGGGATGGTGATGGTCGGTTGCACCGGGTTGCCCTGCGCGGTGACGACGCGGCCCTGGTTGTCCATCTGGAAGGTGCCGTCGCGGGTGTACTGGAAGGTGCCGTCCGGCATCAGGATCTTGAAGAAGCCTTCGCCCGAGATCGCGAGGTCGAGGTCGTTACCGGTCTGCGACAGCGTGCCCTGCGTCATGCTGCGCGGCGTGCCGACGGTCTTGACGCCGCCGCCGATGTCGACGCCGACAGGCACGATGGTGCCCTGGTCCGAGGCCTGCGCGCCGACGCGGCGGACGTGCTCGTAGATCAGGTCCTGGAACGCCGCGGTCTGCTTCTTGAAGCCGGTGGTGCGCAGGTTCGCGATGTTGTTGGAGATGACCTGGACGTTGAGTTCCTGGGCCGCCATTCCGGTCGCAGCGGTGTGGAGCGCTTGCATGTCAATGATCCCCTAATCAGGCCGGAACGTCGGCGAGCTTCTCGATCGCCGATTTGTGGAGGTCGCTCTGCTGCTGGAGCAGATTGGCGATGGCGGTGTAGCTGCGCATGACTTCGACCATGCGGCTCATCTCGCCGACCGAGTTGACGTTCGACTTCTCGATGTAGCCCTGTTGCACGGTGGACTTGGTGTCGACCTGCTGGTTGGCCGAGCCGGCGCTGTAGAGGTTGGCGCCCAGCTTGGTGAGCTTGGCCGGATCGTCGAAGGTCACCATGCGGATCTTGCCGCGGATCGAGTCGGTCTTGGCCGTGCCCTCGAGCACCGTGACGGTGCCGTCGGGGGCGATATTGATGTCGTGGTCGGTCGGCTGGAAGGTGATCGGGCCGGCGGTGCCGAGCACGAGGTTGCCGTCGGAGGTGACGAGCTGGCCGGTGCTGCTGAGCGTGAACTTGCCGTCGCGGGTGTAACGCTCGGCGCCATTGGCCTGCACGGCGAAAAAGGCGTTGCCGTTGATCGCCATGTCGAGCGGGTTGTTGGTCGCCTCCATCGGCCCCTGGCCGACGTCGCGGAAGGTGCCGCGGTCCTGCACATAGGAGACCCGGCGGTCGGAACCGACGAAATTGTCCTCACGCGCGTTCGAGTTGAGAAACTCCTCGAACAGCGAATGGTCGGCCTTGAAGCCGTTGGTGTTGGCATTGGCGACGTTGTTGGCGATGACATCCATCTGCCGTTCCAACGTCATCTGCCGTGACAAGCCGATCAGAAGCGCGTTCTGCATCGGAAGATCTCCCCTGAGTGAGATCTGCCTCCTCGCTCTCCCAAGCGCGTTGGCGGACCCCGTGAACGAGACCGTCAGGTTCTCCCAAACCCCCGGGCCTCGGTCCCTTCTCAGCGAAAGCCGTGCCAACGTAGAAAATTGTTAAATATCAATGTCTTGTTGATTTTTCGAGGGTGCGGGAGGGCGGCAGAAAGGTTCTGTTAGCCATGTTTGCCCGGCAGATTTTTCCTAGTGGCGGCCCAATCGAAAGGTTCCGTTAACCATTATTACCGTAGCGTTTGCGTGCAAGAGGAGCGCATTGCGCTGGGGCATTTGTATCGCGTCATTGTCTGCCAGGGGGCTTCGCTCTTTCGATTCCTATAAGAGATGAGCGAGCCGGGCGACCATGGCAGAGAATGAAGCGGAAGGCGGCGCAGCCGCCGAAGGCGCGGAAGCCGCTCCCCCGAAGAACAAGCTCAAGCTCATCATCATGGCCGTCGGCCTGCTCGCCGTCCTCGGCGGCGGCGCGGCGACCTGGTTCTTCTTCTTCCGCCACGGCGACGACGAGCACCATGCCGAGGCGGCGCCCCCGCCGAAGCCGCCGGCCTTCGTCGAGGTGCCCGACATGATGGTCAACCTCGCCGGCGCTCCGGGCGAGCGCGTGCAATATCTGAAGCTGAAGATCGTGCTGGAGCTGAAGGAAGAGAAGCAGATCGAGGCGATCAAGCCGGCGATGCCGCGCGTCACCGACATCTTCCAGACCTATGTGCGCGAGCTGCGCTCCTCCGACCTCAACGGCTCCGCCGGCATCTTCCGCCTCAAGGAAGAGCTGACCAAGCGTGTCAACGCGGCGGTCGCGCCGGTCCAGGTCAGCGCGGTGCTGTTCAAGGAAGTCGTGATCCAGTGACGGCTCAGGGAAGGTAATGGGCTAGCGTCATGGCCGGCAACGAGCAGATGGACCAGGATGCGATTGCCGCCCAATGGGAGGCTTCGCTCGATTCCGAGGATCCCGCGGAGGCCGCGAAGGCCGCTGCCGAAAACGAACTCTCCGAGACCATGGCCCTGCAATGGGCGGCCATGGTCGAGGACGGCAGCCGCGACCTCGGCTCCGGCAAGAACTCCGGCGAGCGGGTGCTGTCGCAGGAGGAGATCGACAACCTCCTCGGCTTCACCGTCGGCGACGTCACGCTCGACGACCATTCCGGCATTCGCGCGATCATCGATTCGGCGATGGTCTCCTACGAGCGTCTGCCGATGCTCGAAATCGTCTTCGACCGCCTGGTGCGGCTGTTGACGACGTCTTTGCGCAATTTCACCTCGGACAACGTCGAAGTCTCGCTCGACCGCATCACCTCGGTGCGCTTCGGCGACTACATGAACTCGATCCCGCTGCCGGCCGTGCTCTCGGTGTTCAAGGCCGAGGAGTGGGACAATTTCGGCATGGCGACGGTCGATTCCAACCTGATCTACTCGATGATCGACGTGCTGCTCGGCGGCCGCCGCGGCACCAGCCAGCTCCGCATCGAGGGCCGGCCCTACACCACGATCGAGACCGAGCTGGTCAAGCGGCTTGTCGAGGTGGTGCTGGCCGACGCCGAGCAGGCGTTCCGGCCGCTGTCGCCGGTGACCTTCACGATCGACCGGCTCGAGACCAACCCGCGCTTCGCCGCGATCAGCCGTCCCGCCAACGCCGCGATCCTGGTGCGCCTGCGCATCGACATGGAAGACCGCGGCGGCAATATCGAGCTCTTGCTGCCTTACGCGACCATCGAACCGATCCGGGGCGTCCTGCTCCAGATGTTCATGGGCGAAAAGTTCGGCCGCGACCCGGTCTGGGAAGGCCATTTCGCCACCGAGATCGGCCAGGCCGAGATCTCCGTCGATGCAGTGCTCTACGAGGCCGACATCCCGCTCAAGCAGCTGATGCGGCTGAAGGTCGGCGACACGCTGCCGCTGGACATGCGCGCGGATGCCAATGTCACCGTGCGCTGCGGCGACGTCACAATCACCGAAGGACGCATGGGCCGGGTCGGCGACCGCGTCGCGATCAGGGTGACGAAACCCCTGCGCAAGCCAAGTACGACACTTGCGATGTTCGAGAAGGTGGACGAGCAGAACAAGATGATGGAGGCCCCATGAACCACTCCCTTGGAATGGCGATCGAGACGCTGGTGGCTATCTTGCTGATGCTCACGATCGGCTACTGCATCCTGCTGAACAAGCGGCTGACGCGGCTGAAGGCGGACGAGCATTCGCTGAAGGCGGTCATCGCCGAGCTGATCACCGCGACCGAGATCGCCGAGCGCGCGATCGGCGGGCTGAAGCTCGCCGTGCGCGACGTCAACGAGAACCTCGGCAGCCAGCTCGCGGCGGCGACCCAGATGTCGGACCAGCTCTACAAGCAGCTGGGCGAAGCCGACAACGTGGTGCGGCGCCTGTCCAAGATCGCGATCGCCGCGCGCCCCGTGACCAGTCCGGAGCCGGTTGCCGTGCCGGTGGCCAAGCCCTCGTCGGCGAAGGCGGTGGCGGCTGCGGCCGAAGCCTTCTCCGAGCGCCGACGATCCAACGGCCTTGCCGCATGAAGTCAGGGGTATGAAGTCCTTTCGTAACATCCGCGTCATACCGGTCGTCCTGGTTGCCGTCGCAGGTCTCGCCACGCTCAAGGTCGCGGGCCTCGTGATCAATGGCGGCTATGTCTTCGACTACCAGCCAAACCAGGCCAAGAAGTCCTGGGCGCAGGAGAATCTGAACTTTCCGACGGGACGGGAAGACCCCGACATCACCGGCTCGACCCATGGCGCGCCGAAGGAGGCGCCGAAGCCGGCCGCGCCCGAGACCAAGGCCGAAGGCACCGTGGTCAAGGTGGAGGAAGCCCAGCCGCAGGTCTCGGCCTCGGAGCGCGCGATCCTGGAGCGGTTGCAGTCGCGCCGCCAGGAGATCGAGGCCCGCCAGCGCGAGATCGACATCCGCGAGAGCCTGTTGAAATCGGCCGAGAAGCGCATCGAGAACAAGGTCGAGGAGATGAAGGCGGTGGAATCCCGCATCTCCGCGACCCAGGCCGAGCAGAAGGCCGCCGAAGCCCAGCGCATGAAGGGCCTCGTCACCATGTATGAGGGCATGAAGCCGAAGGACGCCGCGCGGGTGTTCGACCGCCTCGAGATGGGCGTGCTGATCGAGATCGCCTCGGCCATCGCGCCGCGAAAGATGTCGGACATCCTGGGGCTGATGTCACCGGAGGCCGCCGAGCGGCTGACCGTCGAAATGGCCCGCCGGGCTAATGGCGGCGGCGATCAATCCGCCTCGGCCGGCGACCTGCCCAAGATCGACGGCAAGCCGACGCAAAAGCCGAATTGAGGGCTCGAGAGCCGCGGCGCGTTACGGCAACCTGCGCGCAATCGCGCGGTCGTTCGGCCTGCACGCGGCTAGACGCCTTGCGTGTCTAGCTCGCGAACCGCTGCTGAACCCTGCGACCTGCCGAGCTCAGCGGTTTCTCGACGGGAAGGAGGGTCTCGCAGTGCTGCTTGATCAGCGCAGCCTTCGTCATTCGAGTCACGAGATGAAGGGTGCTGTGGCAGCAGGAGCACTCGTATACCTTCAGTGCATAACCCCGCGCGATTGGAAAGACGGCTACGACCGCTCTTGCCTGGCTACATACAATGCAGTTGGCTTCTTCGCTCATTGATTGCTCCCCCAAAAAGTTGACCAATCGAATTCGCATCGCAATGATCACATCTGATTCAGAGTCGTTGATGGACCGCAACACCCCTGAGGTTGTGCGCGCCTGTTCGGCAACCGAGCACGCAGATCAAACGCGCCGGGGAGTGGGGTGATCGCCGCGAGTTTGACGTCCTTGCCGCACGAGGCACGTCGACTCGCGTTGCGGATGCAGCCGAAGCAAGAGGCATCTTCTGAGGCTGCGATGAGTTGACGCGTACAAATGTGAAGTGGAGTACAGTGGCGCCGCAGAGTTCGTCCTAGGCTCCCGCCATTCGCAATCCGCAGCGCGGGAGGAAGCTATGAACTACTCGTCCGTAGCAGAACGCGCAATCGAAGCCGTCAATCGGCTGCTCATCGCGGCGATGACGTTCGCCTGGACATCCGCGCTAGACCATCAGCATGCATGGCCGCCGCAGGGGGAAGATGGCGACGCTGAAGATGACGCTGGTCTCGAGCGAGAGAACTCCTCCGCGCCGGATTGCGCGGGACCGCAACACTGAAGAGACGGTCGCCTTGTGTGCGTCACACGATCAGATCGTGCAGCACGTGAGCGCCAGTTGTGCCTGCCCCGTGAGCCGGATCAATATGCGACGGGGACAGTTCGTGCATTGACGCCGCCTCGGATTCGTGGGCTTTCCCGGCGTGCTCGTGATGACCGGACGGGTCTGAGGGATCATCCAATTGGACGCCGTGCTCCGGACCCTGGCCATGCGAAGCGCCATCCTTGAAGTCAAAGGAGTCGCCGACCTGGTGCGAACCGGCAGGCGCAGAGCCGTGCGCTGCATGACCGGCAGAGGGCGGATCGACATCCACCGGGCCGTGCTTCGGCGCATCGTGCTGTCCGGCTGCCTCGCTTGGAAGGGAATGACTGGCGCCGCCGTGGGCATGAGCAGCATTGTGGGCGCTGTCTGGAGCCGATGCACCGTGGTCCTCGTTGCCCTTCTCCAGCGTACGCCCGTGCCGGGCGAGCTGTTCGGCCGCATCTTGGAGCGCCGCGAAAGCAATCTCAGGCATGGGGGCACTTCCGGCGATCGAGTCATTGTTTCCGATCGTCGTATCGGTGCTGTCGGGCAGCGTTAGCTGATCGAAGACAAAGCTGGTCGCCGTCGGTGCGGCCTCGTCGTGCAAGATCGTGGACAGCCCGCTCGGTGCGGGCGTTACCGCGTCACTGCTGGTAATCTCTGCAGCGTGCGGCTGCACCCCGTCTGAGCTGGCGAAGCTGGGATGTTCGGTCCATGCAAACTGGTCCGAACTGGCAAAGACGCTGTGGGCCTGGTCGGTTGATCTGTCCGTCGCGTTCCAGTCAGCGAGGAGCGTGCCGTCGCTGAGTGTGGTCTCGGACGAACTGGTCGTCGTCACGGCGGTGGCGTCGCTTTGTGTCGTTGCGCTGAGATCGAGCGGGTCGCTGCCGGCCGCCAGCACGGCTGCCGCCGCCGGCGTCAGGGTGAAATCCGACGCGTCGATGGTCGCAATGCCCTGCAGATGGATTTCGATCAGGCCGGAATCGCCAATGTGCAGGGTCTGGTCGCTCGGATTGACATACACGATCGTTTCATTGGCCGCGCTGTCGTAGAGCCAGGCGATCGTGTGCGCCGGCACGGACGTGCTTGCCGAGCTCAAGGCCAGGAGAACGAAGCCAAGCCCGCCGAGAGCCGTCAAGTCGATCTTGTCGGATCCCGGGTTGAGATCGGTGATGGTGCCGAACTGGCCGGCCTTGGAATCCGCCGCGGACAAATGGACGAAACGGTCGTTCCCGGTGCCGCCGGTCAATTGGTCGGCGCCAAATCCGCCGATGATCGTTTCATTGCCCTTGTTGCCGTTGACCGCATCGATTCCCGCGCCACCGTGCGTCGTGTCATCGCCGTCATTGCCTTTGATCGTGTCGTTGCCGGAGCCGCCATGAAGAATGTCAGCCTGGCCAGTGCCGTTGACGGTATCTTTGCCGGCGCCCGTGGAGATGATCTGGCCCACATCGCCACCGGCCGCGATGGTTTCGCTTCCGTGAGTCACAGGGGCGAAGGGAGGATCGCTCGTCACGGCTGGTCCCGCGGCCAGGTTATCGAAACTGTTGGGGGCGTCGCCGGCGCCATGGGCGGCGATGGTCACGACCTGCGTCGTCCCGTCGATGCTGGTCACGGTGAACGTGTCGGTCGGCGTGTCGCCAACATCGAGCGCCTGCACCACACTATTGTTGTTGTCCAGCGTGTAGGTCCACAGGCCCGCCGCGGTCATCGTGAACATACCGTAGCCGCCGTCGCTCGCCGTTGGCGAGCGCACCGCTGTGAAAGTGTTGGGCAGATTGACGTCGGTGTTGGTGAGCGCACCGGAAGCGGTCGGCGTGCCAGGCGCGCCGCCCGCAGCCTCGATCATGGAGCCGGTCGCGGTCCCGGAGAGAGTGGCCCCATCGTTGGTGCCGTTGACGGCAGTCGTCACCGGCTGTGGGGGATCGCTCAAGGTGACACCACTCGCAACGTTAGTGCTGCCCAGAAGGTCTACTTGCAGGCCGGTCGTTGACGCATCGCCGTCACGGTCGACGGCCGTCACGTCAAACAGCAGATCGGTGCTGGGGATCCTGGATCCCTCGCTGTATGTGATGTTGTTGACGGTAAACGTAGCGTTGCCGGCTACCGCGTGATCGTACGACACCTCTATTCGGTTGAATTCCGATCCAACGTAGAGCGTATAGGTCGAAGTTGCGCCATCAAACGAGTAAGTGTTTACAAGCGCGAGATTCGAAGTCTCTTTCACCACGACGTGGGCGTCACCCGATGGCTTTGGAATGTTTATGCTGAAGTCGTGGATGTCGTTGGTGCCATCAAAGACCTTGAAGACGACGTCCGCAGCTCCGTTTCCTTGCCACTGCGTCAGCGCGAAACTGACGTCCGTTTGCACCGGCGTGAAGGCCAGATTCAAGGTTTCGTGTTGATCCATTTGCAGTCCGGTGTCGCCGACCGCGATGCCGTTGCTCGACGCTTTGACGTCAGCAGGGGCACCATTGAAATCGCCGGTGATGACGAGCAGACCGTCCGGAGCGGTGAGTGACGGCTGGCCACTGCCGGATGCTCCGAAATCGGAGCCGGTCACCGTCGTCTGCTGCAAGAAGCCGACGGTCTCGATGTCAAACGTGTAGGTTCCGTCTGGATTGATCAGCAGCCTAAAGTATGGATCGCTCAGCGTCCCGCTTGTATCGGTGAAGAACGCATCCAGCTCCACGCCGCCGCTCACCGCCTTGGTCGTATAATAGAAGGTGTAGTCATCACCATTCCCGGTCACGTGTACCGACGTGATGCCGCCGCCCAGATCCGTTGTCGCCAGATCGTACCCATTAACAGTGCCATTGTGGACGGCCACGCGCATCGCGCCCTCGCCATCCGCACCGAAGCTCACGTTGTAGGTGCCGTTCGCAACTTGATCGTCCTTGGCGACGATGGTTGCGATGCCAAAACCTCCAATCGTCGGGCCGTCGTCGGTGATGGTCAGCCGGCTGCCGAGATCAAGGCTCGCCGTCTGGAAGTCACCGTCCTTGTCAGTGATTGTCGCCGTCAGGTTCACAATCCCGGCGGTCAGCGAGACGCCTTCCCCGGCGTCGGGGTTGGTACCGAAAGGCTGCGTCACCGCACGGTACTCGGTGAAGGTCACGATTCCTGTCGCGGGATCGAGCGTGATGGTGAACGCCAGCGTGCCGCCGACGGTGCCAACATGGCCTTCAATGGTATTGCCTTTTTGCACCAGCACATCGGCCTGGCCAGTGTGCGAGTCGAGCAGACCCGACGCCATGCCGTTGCCGCCGGTGACAGACAGCGCATAGCCGATCGTCGCACCGTCCGCCCCCTGGATCGACGTGAACGCTGTCGAGAAGTTGCCTGACGTCGTCGTCAGCGTCGCGTCCGGCGTCGCGCCGGCGATGCTGTCGTCCAGCGCCGTAGCTGTCAGATGCGTCTCGCTCAGCGTCAACGACGGAGCCGTCCCCGTCGCCGCAATCGTCGGGCCGTCGTCGGTGATGATCAGCCGGCTGCCGAGATCACGGCTCGCGGTCTGGAAGTTGCCGTCCTTTTCGGTGATCGTCGCCGACAGGGTCACAGTCCCTTCGGTCAGCGAGACGCCTTCCCCGCCGTCCGGGTTGGTGCCGGAAGGCTCCGTCACTGCACGGTACTCGGTGAAGGTCACGATTCCTGTCGCCGGATCGAGCGTGATGGTGAATGCCAGCGCCCCGCCGGTAGTGCCGACATGGCCTTCGATGGTGTTGCCGTTCAGGATCAGCACGTCGGCCTGGCCGGTGTGCGAGTCGATCAGGCCCGATGCCGTGCCGTTGCCACCCGTGATCGAAAGCGCGTAGCTGATCGTCGTACCGTTCGCCCCCTGAACCGATGTGAACGCCGTCGAGAAGTCGCCTGACGTCGTCGTCCGCGCCGCGTCCGGCGCCGAGCCAGCGATGTTGTCGTCAAGGGACGTCGCGGGCAGATGCGTCTCGCTGAGCGTCAGCGAGGGCGCCGTGTCCGTCACCTCAACCAACGGGCCGTGGATGGTGATCGTGACCACCTGCGCGGTGCCGTCGATGCTGGTCACCGTGAAGCTGTCGGTCAGACTGTCGCCTACATGGAGCGCTTGCACCTGACTGTTGGCCTTGTCGAGCGTATAGGTCCACACGCCGGCCGTTGTCATCGTGAAGGTGCCGTACTTGCTCGCGGCCGGCGAGCCGGTCGCCGTAAAGGTATTGGGCGGGTCGTCGGGATCGGTATCAGTGAGCGTTCCGGTCGCGATCAGCGTGCCGGGCGAGGCATTGACCACGCCACCGGCCGCTATCGCTGAGCCGGTCGTCGTACCGGAAATGAGGGCTGCATCTTCGACGCCGTTGAGGGTGATCGGGAAGGGCTGACTGACCAAGAGCGAGCCATCCGCCACCGTGATAATGAAGCTTGTGGTCGTTGGCGCCTTCAGCGCATTGATCGCATCACTGTTTGGGACGAAGGTGTAGGCGCCGCTCCCGCTGTTGAGGTAAAGGGTGCCATAGGGGCCGGTTTGCGATACATCATACGTCACCCCGCCCAACACCGTGTTGCCGTTGGTGCCGCCGCTGATACCGAAGGTCAGTGTGGCATCACTGTTGCTGCTGCTTGCGGTGAACGTCCCGCTCGTCGCCGTGAATGTGTCAAACACCACGGTATCGAGTTCGGCCGGGCCGGCTCCGGTGTTCAGCGTCGGCGGCGGATGTATGATCAGAGGCGGAGGGAGGAAAAACGGTGAGACAGGCGCCAGCAAATCTTGCGCCGCGGGAGCCTCGGGCGGAATGAAATTGATCGGCTGTAGCGGCTGGGATTTGACGAAAGGAGGTGTGCCCGACCCGTGGGGGTCTCGCCCTTCCAGATTGGCAAGCGCGTCCTGCTGTGCCGCCCGCAACTCCTCCATGCGAGCAGCCGTGTTCGTGACCTGGTTCACGCTGACCGAGGAGCCGACCTTTTTGACGACGATCGTTTCGCCGGGATCCTCGACGATGATGTGCCGCGGGATCGGCTCCTTGGTCACAAGCTCGTATGCACCGTGCGCAAGGTCCTTGTAAGTGATGGCGTCGTCATCCAGGAACGTTACGTTCGGGTCTGCGGCCTTGACCTGTTTGATCATCGAGAAGAGCATTGCCGTGAGCGACAGCATCCCGAAGCCGCCGGCAGAGGCCCGCTCGCGAATCTGCGCAACGGGTCCATCAAGAGGGCCGCTCTTGGCCGCGTTCACTCGGTGACGCCTGATCGCAGCGGCTTCGCGCTCGTCCCCGGGCCTTCCAGCGGGCGTGACGGACATTGTTCGACCTCGATTGCCCAGCGTCGACCTCAGACATCGCCGTAGCTTTGCTGGCTTGCCGCGTCACGCGATCGGGAGCAATTTTGCGCCGGCAACCTTGGCCAGGCCCGCTGAAGGTCGTTGTTTCCGAGAATTCCGCCCAGGCCAGTCACGGCAGAATTGCTGTCGCTTCGCCTGACGGCACGGGGGAAAAGCTCGTTGAAATTGCCCGGCACGGATAGTGGCTCTTTCGGGCACGGCGATCAGCCGTTCGGATTAATCCGGAATAACCAGTTTGCCTGTCGTGGTTTGTCGCCGCTGGTCTGCCATGATGCCCGGTGGTGCCGACACCGTCGGAGCCGTTCGGATGCTCAAAACAACATCTTAAAAAAGGGGTGAGCCATGCGCACTCACGCAGCGACTGTTCTCGTGACAGGTATCGCCCTTGCGCTGGCCGCCTCGTCACCCCACCCAGTCCAGGCGCAGAGCGATTCTCCGCGGCGGGCCGTCCTGGATTCGTCGTCAAAGCCAATCGGGAAAGTTGTGGCAGCCGAGGGCTCGGTCATCATCGAGCATGTGGGAGCTGTCATTGTCCAGGCAAAAGTCCCGGGCGAATCCATCCAGACCAAGATTGGCGATCCGGTCTATTTGGGCGATGTGGTTCGAACCGATGCCGACAGTCGGGTCGGCATCAACTTCGTGGACGGAACCTCGTTCAACTTGTCGAGCAACGCCCGCATGAAATTGGACGAATATGTCTACGAGCCGGCTGGAAAGTCCAATTCGACGAGCTTCAACCTGACCAAGGGGACGTTCGTCTTTGTTGCCGGCCAGGTTGCGAAGACCGGCGACATGAGGATCGAAACGCCGGTCGCCACGATGGGCGTTCGAGGCACGACACCTCATGTCGAAATCTCAGATGACGGAACCACCAGGTTTTCCACTCTTATCGAAGAGGGCAAGAACAAATATCTGAAGAAGTCCGGCGGCACGGGGTCGCCGCGACCCGAGCAAAGGGCCGAGCACAAGCTCAATCTGAACATCTGCCGCGGGTGCTGACGCTGGTTCTAGCCTCCGCGCAATCGCCAGATCTCAGGGGACGGGGCCTGACATGGAACCAAGATCGTCCGTCGCAAAAAGCGGAGTGGCGCTTGGCGTCCTGCTGTTGATTGGCTTGCCAGTCGCGGCCCAGAATTCCAAGGTGAAGACCAACTATCTCAGTCATATTGAACCGTGCAACGGGGTGGGTGCCACCCCGCTCGATGTCCGGATCGATGCCTGCACGGCTTTCATAGAGGCGAGTCAGGGTACGACGGCAGCTCTGGCTATCGCCTATAACAATCGCGGCAATGCCTACACCGCAAAGGGCGACTACGACAAAGCCATCCGCGATTTCGATCAGTCGATCGCGCTCAAGCCGACATACGCAAAGGCCTTCAACAACCGCGGTGTGGCTTACTTGAGGAAAGGCGAGTATGAGCTCGCGATCGAAGCCTTTGATGATGCGATCAAGCTCGATCCCGACTATGTCGCTGCCTTCGTCAACCGCGCCGGAGCCTATCTGAAGAAGAATGACCACCAGCGCGCGGCGCATGACTACGACGAGGCCATTCGTCTCCAGCCGGATTCGCAGGCCGCACGGAGCGGACGATGCTGGACCCGGGCGGTGCTTGGTGCCTGGCAGGCCGCGCTGGAGGACTGCGACAGAGCGCTTCAATCCGGATCGACCAGCGCCGCCGTGTACGACTCGCGCGGGCTGATTCACCTGAAGATGGGTGAGTTCGGTGCGGCGATCACTGACTACAATTCTGCCTTGCGAGCCGCCCCGGAATTGGCGAGCGCGCTTTTTGGCCGCGGGCTTGCCAAGCTGAAGCAGGGCGACGCGATTGGCGGAGATTCCGACATTTCGGCTGCAAAGACGATTCAGGCCAACATCGGCGACGAGTTCGCGCATTATGGCGTCGGTCGCGACTGAGCTCACGACTGGATCTGGCTCGTCGATCATCGTGGAGGATTTTGTCGAGACGGCAGGCTGCGGCCCGCGCCGGTTCCGCCCGGCGCCGGTGACGACGGGGTGTTAACGTCTCCTTAACCACTTGCTCTCCAGATTTGGAGCGCGAACGCCTAAGCCCACACGCGAGGCGTCGCGACGCGCTGCGCCGGATCAAGTCGCCATTACAGCATTAACAAGTCCTTAATTGGCAAAACCTACATTCGACGACATGGGCCGGCGCCATGTGCCGGTATGGGTCGTCGAACCGGAAGAAATGCCGCCAATGGCGCAGAAGGCTGCCGCTGGATTTGTGTCGCGAGCCCGCGCCCTGGCGTGGGGGGTGTCGCGTCATGTCCGCAACGCACCTGCGCTGGCAACCATCCTCCTGGTCGGCCTGATCGCCGCAAGCCCGGCGCGGGCGGACCCGATCCGGGGCGAGGCCAGTTTTTCGGCCGCCGGCGGCTTCGCGCGTCTCGTGATCAGGCTCGGCGAGGATGTTCCCTCCGAGGTCACGACGGCCGGCTCCATTCTCATTATCCGTTTCGACCGGCCGGTCGACGTGCCCGTCGACCGGGTTCCGGAGGGCGCGCCCGACTACGTCAACTCCGCCCGCCGCGATCCCGACGGCGGCGCCATCCGCCTGTCGCTGGCGCGGCGCGTCACGGTCAACACCATGAATGCCGGCGAGCGCACTTTCATCGACCTCTTGCCCGAGGGCTGGAAGGGGCCGCCGCCGAGCCTGCCCATGGACGTGGTCAAGGAACTCGCCGAGCGTGCGCGCGTCGCCGAACGGGCGCTGCGTGTGCAGCGCGCCGCAGCCGAGACCAGGAAGCGTCCGCAGATCCGTGTGCGCGCTTCGGTGCAGCCGACCTTCGTGCGCTTCGTGTTCGAGATGCCCGACGGTGTCGGCGTGTCTTCCGTGCTCAACGAGCAGAAGCTCACGCTCGCCTTCAACGCCAACCTCAGTTTCGACCTCGCCGACGCAGTCGTCGCCGCGCCGCCGAACGTCGCCTCGATCAAGCAGAAGGCCGACATCGACCAGACCAATGTCGAGATCGCGCTGATCGGCGATTCCGACGTGCACTCCTTCCGTGACGAGAAGAACTACGTCGTTGACGTCTCCTTCCAGCCGGACAAGGGCAAGACGGCTGCGACGCCGGAGGCCGCGATTGCGCAGGCCAAGCCTGCCAGCCAAGGCCATGGACCGGCACCGGCCGCGGAAAAGCCGGCGGCCGAGAAGAAGGACGCCCATCGCGAGATCGCACCGCCGACCTCCGAGACGATCGCGCGCGAAGCCAAGATCGATATCAAGCCCGAGGTGAAGCCGGAAGCGCCTGCCGCGATGCCCGCCGCCGAAGCGCCGAAACCGGCGGCGGCTCCCGCGGCCGAAGCTGCGCACGCTGCGGAAGCGCCCAAGGAAGCGGCGAAGGAAGCGACGAAGGAAGCCGCGAAGCCGACCCCGCCTGTTGCCGAAGCTCCGGCCGCGGCTGCCAAGCCGGCAATCGTCGAGGCGCCCAAGGAGGTCGTGAAGGAAGCGGCGAAGGAGCCGGTCAAGGAAGCAGCCAAAGCTGCGCCCGCCGAGGCGCCGGCCGCGCCGCAGCCGGCCGCACCAAGCGTCGATGCGCGCCGCGACAGCGACGGCTTGCGCGTGACGTTCCCGCTTCAGGTCACAACGCCTGCGGCGGCGTTCCGCCGCGGCGATACCGTCTGGCTGGTGTTCGACACGCCGAAGCCGATCGACGTCGAGGCGATCCGGACCAAGGGCGGGGCGATGATCGGCGAGGTCGGCCGCATCCCCCTCGACAAGGGGCAGGCGGTACGCATCCGTCTCACCCGGCCGCTGGTCTACTCGCTGACGAGCGAGGAGGTCGACAAGGAGACCAACTGGCTGCTGACGCTCGCCGACAAGATCCAGGCGACGCCGCTGCCGCTGATGATGTCGCGCAACATCACCGATCCCGCGCTCGCCAACATCGCGATTCCCTTCGCCAATCCGGGCCTGCTGCACAAGCTCACCGATCCCGACGCCGGCGACATGCTCTATGTCGTCACCGCGCAGCGGCCGGTGCGCGGCTTCATCAAGCGTCAGGACCTCGTCGATCTCTCGCTGCTGGAATCCGCCCATGGCATCGCGATCCGGCCGAACTCCGACGAGGTCGGCGTCGAGGTCGGATCCGACAAGGTCATTCTCGGCAAGAAGGGCGGACTGACGTTGTCGCCGGTCGACATCTCCGCCGAGCGCGCCCCGACCGCGGTGCGCCCGATCTTCAGCCCCGAAGCCTGGCGCAAGGGGCAGTCGGAAAACTTCATAACGCGCCAGAGCGATCTGTTCATGGCGATCTCGGCCGTCGAGCCTGCGCTGCGCTCGCTGCCGCGGCTCGACCTCGCGCAGTTCTACATGTCACGCGCGATGTATCACGAGGCCAAGGCCGTGACCGAATTGATGCTGAGCGATCCGCTCAACAAGGAGGAGAGCGGCGCGCTGATCATGCACGCGATCGCGAGCATCCTGATCGGCCGGCCGGCGCAGGGCCTGAAGGACCTCGCCAATCCCGTGATCGGCAACAGCCACGACTCCCAGCTCTGGAAGGCGCTCGCCTATGCGCGCCAGGGCAAATGGGCGGACGCGCGCGAGAAGTTCAAGAACGTCGAATTCGCGATCGCCTCGCTGCCGCTCGACATCCAGCGCATCGTGACGATGGACGCGATGCGCGCCTCGCTCGAGGTGAAGGACTATGCCGGCGCCTCCAAGCGGCGCAGCGAGCTCGAGATCGTCGGCGTATCGCCCGAGGCTGCGCCCGGCTTCGCCGTTTTGCGCGGCAGGCTCGCCGAGGCGCTTGGCCACGACAAGGATGCGCTCGACGACTACAAGTTCGCGGTCGCCTCGAGCGACCGGCCGGCTGCGGCCGAGGCCAAGCAGCTCGAGGTCGCGTTGCGGCAGAAGCGCGACGAGATCAGCAAGGAAGACGCGCTGCGCGAGCTCGAGACGCTGTCGATGACCTGGCGCGGCGACGCGATCGAGGTCAAGACGCTCCAGATGCTGTCGCAGATGTATGCCGAGAACGGGCGCTACCGGGACGCGCTCACGGCGGCGCGCACCGCGACGAAGCTGCAGCCGAATGCGGAAGCCTCGCGCCAGGCGCAGGATCTCGCCTCCGACCTGTTCACGCAGATCTTCCTGGGGCCCAAGGGTGACGAGCTGCCGCCGGTCGAGGCGCTCGGGATGTTCTACGAGTTCCGCGAGCTGACGCCGATCGGCCGCCGCGGCGACGAGCTGATCCGCCGTCTCGCCGACCGTCTCGCCTCGATCGATCTGCTCGATCAGGCCGCCGAGCTCTTGCAATACCAGGTCGACCACCGCCTCGAAGGCGCCGCGCGTGCCCAGGTCGCCGCGCGTCTTTCCATGATCTATCTCGCCAACCGCAGGCCGGACATGGCGATCTCGGCGCTGCGCGCGAGCCGCATCAGCGATCTCTCCGGCGAGCTCAGGCAGCAGCGTCTGCTGCTGGAGGCGCGGGCGCAGAGCGACGTCGGCCGGCACGATCTCGCGCTCGACATCGTCTCCAACGTCTCCGGACGCGAGGTGCTCCGCCTGCGCTCCGACATCTTCTGGGCGGCGCGGCGCTGGCGCGAGTCCGCCGAGCAGATCGAGCTCTATTACGGCGAGCGCTTCCGCGACTTCAAGCCGCTCAATGCGGTGGAGAAGAGCGACATCATCCGCGCCGCCGTCGGCTACGCGCTCGCCGACGATTCGATCGGCCTGTCGCGCTTTCGCGAGAAATACGCGCCGCTGATGAGCGAGAGCGCCGACCGTGTCGCCTTCGACATCGCCAGCAAGCCGGCCGCGGCCTCCAGCGCCGAATTCGCCGAGATCGCCAAGCTGGCTGCGAGCGTCGACACGCTCGACGGCTTCCTGCGCGAGATGAAGCAGCGCTTCCCCGACGCCACCGCCCGCGCGCCAGCCGGGCCGCAGGCCAAGGAAGAGACCGACCACACCGGCTCGCTGCCGAAGATCCCCGCGCTGCGGCAGATCAAGATGACGCGGTAGCAATCTCGCGACGCGAGACAGGTCCGGCTTCGTCGCCTGAGGGTGGCTTTTGCCTCATCCCCCGTAGCTCTGCACCAAGCTCCCAGCCACCAGCGACCAGCCGTCGACCAGGACGAAGAAGATCAGCTTGAACGGCAGCGATATCGTTGCCGGCGGCAGCATCATCATGCCCATCGACATCAGCACGGAGGCGACGACGAGGTCGATGATCAGGAAGGGCAGGAACAGCAGGAAGCCGATCTCGAAGGCGCGCTTCAGCTCGGAGATCATGAAGGCGGGGATGAGGATGCGGAGCGCGAGTTCGTCGGGGGTGGCCGGCGGCGGCTCGCCGGAGAGGTCGAGGAACAGCTTGAGATCCTTCTCGCGCACGTTCTTCTGCATGAAGCCGCGCAACGGGACCGAGGCGCGCTGGAGCGCATCCTCGACGCCGATCTGGTTGGCGACGAGCGGACGGATGCCTTCGTCGTAGGATTTTTGCAGGACCGGCCCCATCACGAAGAAGGTGAGGAACATCGCGAGCGCGATGATCACCGAGTTCGGCGGCGCGGTCGCCGTGCCCATCGCGGTGCGCAGGAGCGACAGCACGACCACGATGCGCGTGAACGACGTCATCATGATCAGGATCGACGGCGCGATCGACAGCACCGTGAGCAGCGCGATGAGCTGAATCGCGCGCTCGGTGACGCCGCCGCCCTGGCCGTCGAGATTGATGCTGATGTCCTGCGCATGCGCCAGGCTTGCGAGCGAAGCCGCGCCGATCAGGACAGAAAGAAAAAGAACTCTACGCGGGAGGGCCGGCAGCCTCACGAAGACGGCTTCGGACGGCCGAGCAGGGAGGCCATCTCGTCTTCGAGATTCTCAAAGCTGGTCTTTTCCGGGGCAGGCTTCGGCGGCGGGGCCGGGGGTGCCGGCGGCTCGCTGCGTGCTGCGCGCGGGGGAGCGGCCGGCGGCTCCGGCGCAACCGGGGGCGCGACCGTCTCGCCGGCCGGGCGGCGCAGCGCAGCCTCTAACCGCTGCGCCATTTCGGCCAGATTCTGTTCGGCGCTTGAGGGCGCAGCAGGAGCGGGGGGCGGCGGCGGAACGGGCGGAGCCTGCGGCACGGGCGGAGGCGGCGGCGCAACCGCGCGCTCGGCGCGCACGGGCGGCACCTTCGCCGGCTCGCTTTGGCGCGGCGGACGCGGCATCAGCGGCGGCTCGCTGCGGGCAACGCGCGGTGGTAGCGGCAGCGGCTCAGGCCGCGGCTCGCGCTCGGGACGCGGCGCGATCGGCTCGGGCGGAAAGCCCGCCAGCGGCGGCTCGCTGCGGCGTTCGGCCAGTGCGGGCGCGGGCCGGCGGACTTCGTCGGCGAAGGACGGGCGCGCGGGCCGCGGCGGCGGCTCGGGCATTTGCGGCTCGGGATGATCGAGCATCTCGGGCCGCGGCACTTCGTCGGCCCAGCTGCCGGCATCGGGCATCGGGGCAAGGCGCGGCGGTTCGGCGGCGTTGGGACGCTGCGGAAGCTGGTCGCGGCCGGGCGCGGCGCGCACGATGTTGGGCTCGACGACGATGTCGGTCGGGCCGCCGATCATCAGGAGGTGTTCGACATTGTCGCGCCGGACCAGCACCAGGCGGCGCCGGCCGTCGACGGCGGCAGCATCGATCACGGCGAGCCGGGGCATCCGGCCGCGCTGGGTGTTGGCGCCGAGCCGGCTGCTGGCGAATCGGCGAACCAGCCATGCAGCGACGCCGATCAACGCCAGAACGACGATGAACGCGACGATGAAGGTGATAGGGCTGCCTTGCATACTTGTCCCCGAGAAATGGCGCTCTTCTCGTGCCAATGGTCAGACGCGCCAACCACCGGCCTACGATGCCCCAAACTGCGATCTCTTAACGTCCCACGGCAAGTTTTGCCGTCCCCAACTCTTAATAACCTATGAATCGCCCGATCCAAAACGACTTCTTGGCCTGTGCATGCGCCGCCAAGCGGTTGGGTTAATGCCACTTTTGGAGGCGTAGAATCACGGGGGAACGAATCCGTGTCCCGGCCCGGGACATGCATCTGTGACATCCTTAACCACCTGTTAACCATACAGGCGGCAAATTCTGCCTAGCTTCGGACCCTGGGTCCGGAAGAGGCGGAAGGAGCCGCGACGATGTCCATCAACGACCTCCCGGTGCTGTCGGCGCTTCGCACCAAGATGCAGTGGCATCAGGAACGCCAGCGCGTCCTGTCCGAGAACGTCTCCAATTCCGACACGCCCAAATTCCGGCCGCGCGACCTGGTCGAGCCGAAGCTCGACAGGGCTGGCGCGGTCACGGGGTCGATGGGCCCGCTGGCAATGACCGTCACCAGCGCGTCTCACATGACGCCATCGGGCGCGGCCTCGGGTTTCGACCAGAACAGGAATGCCGGCTTCGAGACCCGCCCTGCGGGCAACGCCGTCAATCTCGAAGAGGAGATGATGAAGGCCGCCAGCAACCAGATGGATTACGCGGCGGCGACCTCGCTCTATTCGAAAAGCCTGCGTCTGCTCAAGACCGCGATCGGCAAGGGCTAGAGCATGATCCCGGAACAGAAGAGCTAGAGGAGGCGCATCATGGCCAATGACAGCAGCGACTTTGCCCGCTCGATGGCGATCGCGACCTCCGGCCTGCGCGCGCAGGCCGGGCGCATGCGGGTGATCTCGGAGAACATCGCGAACGCGGATTCGACGTCGCAGACCGCAGGCGGCGATCCCTACCGGCGCAAGGTGCCGACCTTCTCCTCCGCGCTCGACCGCACGCTCGACGCGCAGGTCGTCACCCTCGGCAGGATCAAGCCGGACCAGTCGAACTTCCGCACCAAATACGAACCGAACAATCCGGCCGCCGATGCGACCGGCAACGTCAAATATCCCAACGTGAACTCGGTGGTCGAGATGACCGACATGCGCGACGCGCAGCGGTCCTACGAGGCCAATCTCAACATCATCAGTGCGACGCGCCGGATGATCCAGCGCACGCTCGACATCCTCAAGAGCTGAACAGGACATTTGAGCCATGGCATCACCGACAATCGCCGCCAACGCCTATGCCAACCTTGCCCGCGTGCTGGAGAACAGCGGCGCCGGCAAGGGCAGCGAAGCAAGCGGGCAGTCCTTCGCCTCGCTCCTGAAGGACGCCGTCGGCAGCGTCATGGAGTCCGGGCGCAAATCCGACGCGCAGACCGTGGCGATGGCCGCCGGCAAGGCCAACGTGATGGACGTGGTGACGGCGGTCGCTGACACCGACGTTGCCGTCTCCACGCTGGTCTCGGTCCGCGACCGCGTGATCTCGGCGTATGAAGACATCATGAAGATGCCGATCTGATTTTTGGCGCGTCATTCCGGGGCGGTGCGAAGCACCGAACCCGGAATCCCGAGATTCCGGGTTCTCGCTTCGCGAGCCCCGGAATGACGACAAACAACTCAAAGTGAGAAATCGAAAATGACCGGACCCGAGACCCTCGACGTCGCGCGCGATGCGATCTGGACGATCGTGATCGTGTCGTCGCCCCTGATGGTGGTCGGCCTCGTGGTCGGCGTGATCGTGTCGCTGTTCCAGGCGCTGACGCAGATCCAGGAGCAGACGCTGATCTACGTGCCGAAGATTCTGGCCATCTTCGCCACAATGCTGTTGGCGCTGCCGTTCATGGCCGACTCGCTCCACGCCCACATGCTGCGGATATCGTCGCGAATCATCGGCGGCTGAGGCAAGATGCGTAGATTATGCGCATCGACGTCTCGCTGCTGCCGGCGCTTGCGGCGGCCTTCATGCTCGTCTTCGCCCGGGTCGGCGCGATGGTGATGCTGTTGCCGGGCCTGGGCGAGACCAACATCCCGACTCGGGTGAAGCTGTCGATCGCGCTCCTGCTCACGCTGATCATCCTGCCGCTGCATCGCAGCGCCTATCACGTCGACATGGGCTCGCTGGCGCCGCTTCTGGTGCTGATGTTGCATGAGATCGCGATCGGCATCGTGCTGGGGGCAACCGCGCGCGTGACGCTGTCGGCGCTCCAGGTTGCGGGTTCCGTGATCGCGCAGCAGATGGGGCTCGGCTTCGTCACCTCGGTCGATCCGACGCAGGGACAGCAGGGCGTGCTGGTCGGCAACTTCCTGACCATGCTCGGGGTGACGCTGCTGTTCGCCACCGACAGCCATCACCTGGTGATCGCGGCGCTGAACGACAGCTATGCGATCTTCTCGCCGGGCGAGACCGTGTCTAGCGGCGATGTCGCCTCGCTTGCAACGCGCGCCTTCGCCGCCGCGTTCCGCCTCGGCCTGCAGCTCTCCGGACCGTTCCTGGTGTTCGGCCTCGTCTTCAACATTGGGCTCGGGGTGCTGGCGCGGCTGATGCCGCAGATGCAGGTCTATTTCGTCGGCGTGCCGCTGTCGATCTTCGCCGGCTTCCTGGTGCTGGCCGTGGTGCTCACCGCGATGATGGGCACCTTTCTGGACTATTTCATCGGTGTCATGCACCAGATGATGCCGCTCAAGTAGGTGATCGATGGCGGAAGACAACGATCCAGAGAGCCAAACAGAAGACCCGACGCAAAAACGCCTCGACGAGGCGCTCGAACGCGGCGACGTCGCCAAGAGCCAGGAGATCAACACCTGGTTCATGATCGCTGGCGGCACGCTCGTGGTCTCGACCTTCTCGGGCTCGGTGGGCAGCGGGCTGGTGACGCCGATGCGCAACCTGCTCGCCAATTCCTGGATGATCAAGACCGACGGCCGGGCCCTGCTTGCGCTGCTGCAGCAGATCGAATTCGCGGTGCTTGCGGCGATCGGCGTGCCCCTGCTGATGCTGGTGCTGGCGGCCGTCGCCGGCAACATGCTCCAGCACCGCTTGGTCTGGTCGGCCGAATCCCTCAAGCCCAAATTCAGCAAGCTCTCGCCCGCGGCCGGTTTCAAGCGCATCTTCGGCAAGCAGGCGGCCGCGAACTTCCTGAAAGGCCTCGGCAAGCTGATCGTGCTCGGCGTGGTCATGGGCACGATCCTGTGGCCGGAGCGGCATCGCATGGAGGCGATGGTCAGGCTCGATCCGGCCGCCATGCTCGGCGCCACCACCAGCTTGACCATTCACCTGCTCGGCGCGGTGGTCGCGGCGCTCGCGATCATCGCCATAGGCGACTACTTCTTCCAGTACCGAAGCTGGTTCCAGCGGCAGAAGATGTCGCTCCAGGAGATCAAGGAAGAGTTCAAGCAGTCCGAAGGCGACCCGCATATCAAGGGCAAGATCAGGCAGCTGCGGCAGCAGCGCGCCAAGAAGCGCATGATGGCGGCGGTTCCCAAGGCCTCCGTGATCATCACCAACCCGACCCACTTTTCGGTGGCGCTGTCCTACGAGCGCGGCATGCAGGCACCGATCTGCGTCGCCAAGGGCGTCGACAATCTCGCCTTCAAGATCCGGGAGATCGCGCGCGAGCACGACATCCCCATCGTCGAGAACGTACCGCTGGCCCGTGCGCTCTACGCCACCGTCGAGATCGACCAGGAAATCCCGACCGAGCACTACCATGCGGTCGCCGAGGTCATCGGCTACGTCATGCGGCTGAAGCGCGGATTCGGCGCCGGGCGGGGATAAAATACCCGAAAAGTACCGGAAATGGCCGTAATCTGGGAATCAGCGTACCTTTCGCCCTTGCTGCCCTTGCGCCTGCGGGTCCGATTCAGGCAGGGAGGACCCCACGCGCGCCGCAGCGCGTTGATTCTCTGCCGACAGGCTGCGCCAGCTCGATATGACTGCTGAGACCGACCACGACCTCACACGCGAGCCCGTTGCGGCGCACGAGCCTTCGCCGCGCTCGGGCAGCATTGCGCTGGTGCTGTTGGTGGCCGCCGGCCTGGTCGCGGTCGCCGTCGGGCTGATGACGCTCGGCCGCGCGCAGGCGCAGCCCTATATCCTAGGTATCCTCGCCGTGCTGGCGATGGTCGGCCTGTTCAACCTGTTCGCCTTCGCCGCCGGCATCATCCGCTTCGCCGACCGCAGTCTCGACGATCCAGTCGTGGGTCGTATCGCCGATCATGGCTTCGACGGGCTGGCCGTGACCGATCCGCGCGGCCACGTGGTCTATTCCAACGCGGCCTATCTGACGCTGACCGGTGCCACGGGCCCGCAGGACGTGCGCCCCGTCGAGCGCGTCTTCATCGGCAATCCCGACGTCTCCGAAGCCGTGTTCCGTCTGCTGAAGGCCGCCCGGGAAGGCAAGCGGCAGCAGGAAGAGGTGCGCATCTCCGGCCACGACGGCAGCCAGGGCCGCTGGCTGCGCATGCGGGTGCGCCCGCTCGGCACCGGAAAGCGCGAGGCGAAATACGCGGTGTGGTCGATCGCCGACATCACCCGCGACCGCGAGCGCCAGGAGGACGTGTTCCAGGAGCTCCAGCATGCGATCGAATATCTCGATCACGCGCCTTGCGGCTTCTTCTCGGTCAATCCGGCCGGCGAGCTCGCTTACGTCAACGCGACGCTGGCGAACTGGCTCGATTACGACCTCGCCGAGATCGGCTCGGGCGGGCTGAAGCTCTCCGACATCGTCTCCGGCGATGGCGCTTCGCTGCTCAGCTCGATCGTGGCGGTGCCGGGCGAGGTGAAGACCGAGGTCTTCGATATCGACCTGCGCATGCGCACCGGCAAGACCATGCCGGTGCGGCTCTATCACAAGCTCGCCTTCGGGGCCGACGGCGCGCCGGGGCCGTCGCGCACGCTCGTGATCAGCCGCGCCCGCGACGAGCGCAGCGATCCGGACCGCGCCGCCGAAGTGCGTTTCATGCGCTTCTTCGACCACACGCCGATGGCGATCGCCACCGTCGACCGCGGCGGCAACGTCGTGCGCGCGAACGCGCGCTACGCCAAGCTCGCGCAGGGCCTCGGCCTCGACAGCGCCAGCAAGTCGATCTTCCGCGCCATCAATTCACGTGACCGCCACCTGGTGATCACGGCCATCAACCAGGCCGCCGAAGGCAAGGCCGACATCGCGCCGGTCGAGGTGGCGCTGGAAGGAACCAAGGAGCGCTGGGGCCAGTTCTTCGTCACGCCGGTCGACGCTGCCGAGAACGACGCTGAAGCCGCCATCGTGCACATGCTCGAGACCACCGAGCGGCGCGCGCTGGAGAACCAGATCAACCAGTCGCAGAAGATGGAGACGGTCGGCCAGCTCGCCGGCGGTATCGCCCACGACTTCAACAACGTGCTGTCCGCCATCATGATGGCGAACGACTTCCTGCTGAACGCGCACAAGCCGACCGATCCGTCGTTCCAGGACATCATGCAGATCAAGCAGAACGCGACGCGCGCCGCGACACTGGTGCGGCAGTTGCTCGCGTTCTCGCGGCGGCAGACGCTGCGCCCGCAGGTGCTGGATCTCGGCGATGCGCTTTCCGACCTCACCATGCTGCTGCGCCGGCTGATCGGCGAGAAGGTCAAGCTCGACCTGATCCACGGCCGCGACCTCTGGCCGGTGAAGGTCGACGTCTCCCAGTTCGAGCAGGTGATCGTCAATCTCGCGGTGAACGCCCGCGACGCCATGCCCGACGGCGGCAAGCTGATCATCCGCACCGCCAACGTCGCCACCGAGGATGCGGGCAAGCTCGCCTACAAGGGCATGCCGGCGGCGGACTATGTGCGGATCGAGGTCGCCGACACCGGCACCGGCATCCCCGCCGACATCCGCGACAAGATCTTCGAGCCGTTCTTCTCGACCAAGGAAGTCGGCAAGGGCACCGGCCTCGGCCTCTCCACCGTCTACGGCATCGTCAAGCAGACCGGCGGCTTCATCTATGTCGACTCCGAGCCGGGGCAGGGTACCTCGTTCCACATCTTCCTGCCGCGCCACCATGCCGAGCCGGAAGTGCAGGTCGAGCAGCCCGCGGCAGTGGTCAGCACGGCCAATGGCGCCGCGAAGGAAGCCGTTCCCGCCACGGCCGAAGCGAAGCCGCGCACCGATCTGACCGGACAAGGCACGATCCTTCTCGTCGAGGATGAAGAAGGCCTGCGCGCCCTCAACGCACGCGGCCTGCGCTCGCGCGGCTACACCGTGGTCGAGGCCGAGAACGGCGTCGAGGCCATGGAGATGCTGGAGGAGCAGAGCGGTGCGATCGATCTCGTCGTCTCCGACGTGGTGATGCCGGAGATGGACGGCCCGACGCTGCTGAAGGCGATGCGCGAGAAGAACCCTGATATCAAGTTCATCTTCGTCTCCGGCTACGCCGAGGACGCGTTCGAGAAGAGCTTGCCCGAGGGCCAGCAGTTCGACTTCCTGCCAAAGCCGTTCACGCTCAGCCAGCTCGTGGCGGCGGTGAAGGAGACGATGACGAAGCAGGGGTGAGCGCTGCGCGTGGGATGACACACCGCGCGGCAATCTCTGCCGTCGTCCTGGCGAACGCCAGGACTTATACGCGTGATCCGTCGATTGCGCGCTGCCAATCCCGAACGACCAGTCTTCGCCAAACCGCCTCTTGGGATAATGGGTCCTGGCGTTCGCCAGGACGACATCGAGGAGACAGCGCGCAATTGTCCCAACACCGTCATTGCGAACGTGGCGAAGCAATCCAGACTGTCTCCGCGGAACCAGACTGGATTGCCTTGTCGCAAGGGCTCAATGACGAGGAAAAAGCGGAATTTTAGCCCTAAAGGCCGCCGGTAACGGGCGACCATGGCCCTTCGCGCGCGGCCCGGCCAAACCCCCGCCGAATATGGGCTTTTGCCACATCCCCGCGACTGAGGGCCGCAGCTACAAGTTCCGAAACCGGCTTCACTTTTCGCTCCGGCTGCCCATCTTAGGGGCACGTCCCCATGCCGGGGATTTGGGAAACGAACATGAATTTCTCGCAACGCTCCCGCAGTCTCTTCAAGACGATCGCCGTCGTGCTGGCGCTTGCGCTGCCGACAGCGCTGGCGATCTCGTCCGCCGACGCGCGCGTCGGTGGCGGCATGTCGTCGGGTTCGCGCGGCTCGCGGACCTATTCGGCGCCGCCGTCAACCACGACCGCTCCGGGCTCGACCTCGCAGTTCAACCGCACCTACACCCAGCCGGGCGCAGGCATGAATTCGGCCGCGACCGCGCCCGCGCGCGGCGGCCTGTTCGGCCGCGGCGGCGGTTTCCTGGGTGGCCTTGCGGCCGGCTTCCTCGGCGCAGGCCTCTTGGGCATGCTGTTCGGCGGCGGCCTGTTCGGCGGCCTCGGCGGCCTGTCGTCGATCCTGGGCCTGATCATCCAGATCGTGCTCGTGGTGTTCGTGGTGCGGCTGGCGATGTCGTGGTGGCAGCGCCGCCACACGCCGCAGGCGGCCTATGCCAACGCTGATGCAGGTGGCGGTCCGGGACCGCAGACGAGCTATCGCAGCGGCCTCGGTGGCGGTCTCGGCGGCTTCGGTTTCGGCGCCAACAACGCGCCGCTCGAGATCAAGCCGGTCGACTATGAGGCGTTCGAGCGCCTGCTCGGCGATGTCCAGACCGCATGGTCGAACGAGGACGTGGCCAAGCTGCACACGCTCGCGACGCCGGAAATGGTCTCCTATTTCGAGCAGGACCTCGGCCAGAACCGCGCGCGCAACGTCGTCAACAAGGTCACGAACGTGAAGCTGTTGCAGGGCGACCTCGCGGAAGCCTGGCGCGAGGGTGAGACCGACTACGCCACGGTGGCGCTGCGCTTCGCGCTCACCGACAAGACGCTCGACCGCAACACCGGCGCTGTGGTTGCCGGCAGCGAGCAGCCGGGTGAGGTCACCGAAGTCTGGACCTTCGCCCGACGCCCGGGCGGCACCTGGGAATTGTCGGCGATCCAGCAGACCAACTGATCGCGAGCGAATTGAACAATCAGGGCGTCGTGCTTCGGTACGGCGCCTTTTTCTTTGAGCCGCATATATCCCCGATCCGGCCGACCATTTGGGCGAAGCACTTAATTGCTTGTTGCCCGCGCGCAGCTCCCGCAATTTCGCGCCTGCCGGTCAGCGAAGGAGATATTCGGTGAGTCAGTCTGTCGCGCGCTCCAGGACAAATCACGAAACCATCGCCAGGAATTCGTCATCGGCGCTGGAGGCGATCGAAACGGCGTATGACCGGATCGAGGCCGAGCGCGACCGCAATTGCTGGATCTATCTCCGCCCGCGGAAGGAGGCACTGGAAGAATGCCGCAAGCTGGTGGCGCGCGCGCGGACGGGCGAAAATCTTCCGCTGCTCGGCATTCCCTTCGGTGTGAAGGACAATATCGACGTCGAGGGAATGCCGACCACCGCCGCATGCCCGGCGTTCAGCTACACGCCCTGGCATTCCGCTCACAGCGTCGAACGCCTCACCGCGGCCGGCGCAATTTGTCTCGGAAAGACCAATCTCGACCAGTTCGCCACAGGCCTGTCCGGCGCGCGTTCGCCCTATGGCCCCTGCGCGTCGGTTGCCGACGCGCGCTATGTTTCGGGCGGCTCCAGTTCCGGGTCCGCGGTCGCCGTGGCGGCCGGGCACGTCGCGTTCGCGCTCGGCACCGATACCGGCGGATCCGGCCGCATACCTGCCGGCTTCAACAACATCGTCGGAATCAAGCCGACCGTTGGGCTGGTGTCATCACGCGGGCTGGTGCCGAATTGCCCGACGATCGATTGCGTCTCGGTGTTCTGCAATACCGTCAGCGACGGCGAGGCGATCATCGAAATTATCGAGGGGTTCGATTTCGAAGATCCCTACAGTCGCTTGCCCAGGGTCGTTTCCTTCGCCACAGGGACGGTGCCATCGTTCCGGTTCGGCCGCATCGCGTCCGCCGATCTCGAATGCTTCGGCATGCCGGAATGCGGCGAGCTCTATGAGCGCGCCTGCGAGCGTTTCACGCAGATCGGAGGAACGGCGATCGAGGTGGACTTCGCCCCGTTCCGCCAGGCCGGGGAGTTGATGTTCAGCGGGCCCTGGGTCGCGGAGCGGCACTCGGCCATCGCTTCGCTGATGGACATCGATTCCGGCTCCCTGCTTGACGTCACGAGGACCGTGCTGGGCTCAGCCGCCGGCTATTCAGCGATCGACACGTTTGGTGCCATTCACCGGTTGCACCGACTTCGCCGCGACGCCGAGGCGATCTTTGCGGGTATCGATGCGCTGCTGGTCCCGACCGCACCGCGGCCGTTCACGCTGGAGGAGATGGATCGCGATCCGATCACGCTCAACAATCGCCTCGGCTACTACTCGTACTTCGCCAATCTGCTCGATCTCTGCGGCGTGGCGGTTCCGAACGCGACATTGCCGAACGGCATGCCCATGGGCGTGACCCTGCTGGCGCCGGCCTGGCATGATCGCGCGCTGATCGGACTGGCGCGGCGGTTCGAGGCCAGTGCAGGCCGAGCGGCTTTCGAATTGAAGTCTGGCGGCTGAAGGGCGGATATTATTCCATCCCTTGCCCGAGCGTCGAAAGATCCAGGATCGAAATCACGGATCTGTCGTACCTGATCACGCCTTCCTCCTGGAGCCGCGCGAGTTGCACTGTCACCCATTGGCGGGTGGAGCCGATGAGATTGGCGAGATCGCCGTGGGTAAACGGCATCCCGACGACGATCTCGCCGCCGCGCTTCACGCCGTAGACGTGCGACAGGAAGATCAACAGGCTGTGCAGCCGCTCGGTCACCGAGCGCGTCCCGAGCATCTGGGCCATCGCCGAATAGCATCGCGCCTTGAATGCCAGGGCATCCAGCAAGGCGACGGCGATCGTCGGCGATTCCAGCGCAAGCCGCCGCAGCGCCGGTCCGGGCATGAACGTCAACCGGCTGCGTTCGGCCGCAACCGATGTCCACATGTGCGGGCCCGTTCCGAATATATCGGGGCCGCCGACGAAGTTGCCGGGAAACCAGTAGGCGAGCGTGACCTCGCGCCCCGACGGCGCCGCATAGTAGCTGCGGATGCGTCCCTCGCTGATCAGGTAGATCCCGGCCTGTGTGTCGCCCTGAGACCAAACGAGTTGGCCGGCTTCCAGGGCCTTCTCGCGTCCGATCGCACGCAGCCGATTGCAATCGGCCCGGCTGAGACCGTCCAGCAAGCCGGGCAGCGGCCTGACGAGATTGTCCGACTCGGCCAGCATCACGCCTGCCGCTATCGCGCTATTCGCCCTGTGCATCGCCGGCTCCACTGTGAGACCCGGCATCGATTATTCAAGAACCATGCCAGCGCTGCCGGCTGCAGCTCGATTTCCGAGTTCTGGGCGATCAGCTCGCGTCCGACTGATTGAACGCCCGCAGCCCTTCTGCGCGGATGTCGTCGAGACAATCCTTCTTGAGGGAGAGATAGGTTGGCTCGACCATGACGGCACTCGACCGCGGGCGCGGCAGCTTGACCGCGACTTCGCGCAGGATGCGGCCGGGTCCCGCGCTCATGATGAGGACGCGGTCGGCCAGCACGATGGCTTCATCGATGTCATGGGTGACGAACACGATCGTCGCCTTGATCCGGTCGCGCAGCTCCAGCAGATTGTCTTGCATCACCGCCCGGGTCTGGGCGTCGAGGGCTCCGAAGGGCTCGTCCATCAGCAACACGCGGGGCTGATTGGCCAACGCTCGCGCGATCGCCACGCGCTGTTGCATGCCGCCGGACAGCGTGTTCGGATAGGCGTCGGCGAAACGCTTGAGACCGATCATCGCGATCAGATCGTCGGCGATGGCATTCGCTTCCGTCCTGGACTTCCCAAGCATCCTGGGGCCGTGGGCGATGTTCTTGCGGACAGACTTCCAGGGGAAAAGATGCGGCTGCTGGAACACCATGCCGACATCGGGCCGCGGGCTGTAGACACGCGAGCCCTCGACCAGGATGTCGCCTTCAAACGGCACTTCCAGTCCGGCGATCGTATTGAGCACCGTCGACTTGCCGCAGCCGGAGGGCCCGACGATGCAAACGAACTCGCCTGGCGCCACGTCAAAGGAAACGCGATCCACCGCGATGGTCTGCCCGCGATTGGTGTCAAATACGATGCTCAGGCTTGAGACTTGAATGGCCGGTTGTTTCCGCGCCGATTCGACGGAGGCCGGCGAACTTGCCAGAGCCAGTTTCATGATCGATCGAGGTCCCGACATCAGCGCCACCAGACAGTACGTTCTGCAAGCGCCGAAAACAGCCGGTCGGCAATGAACGAAATCAGCCCGAGCGCTGCGAGCCCGCCCATGACCTGGCCCGTTTGCAAATTCTGCTGCGCAATCTCGATCCTGTAGACAATGCCGGCGAAAGCGCCGGCAAGTTCGGCCGCGACAAGCGTGTAGAAGGAGATGCTGACGGCGGTGCGCAACCCGACCACGATGTAGGGAAGCGCGCCCAGCAGCACGATCTCCTGCAGCATCTGCCGCCGGGGCGTGCCGAGCATCAACGCCGCCCGAATGAGACCGCGGTCGACCTTCTGCACGCCGATGTGGGTCGAGAGCCAAACCGTGAAGAACACGCCCCATACGACGAGGAACAGTTTTCCCGCTTCCGACAGGCCGAACCAGAGGATGACGATCGGCACGAAGGCAATCGGCGGAATTGGCCGCAGGATATGGAATAGCGGGGACAGCAAGCTCGAGATGACAGGGAATTGGCCGGTGAGGATGCCGAGCAGGATGCCGAGCGCGCCGCCCACGATGAACCCCGTGGTGACGCGAAAGAGGCTGGCCAGCAGATCGCCAAGGAACTGTCCGCTTCGTATCCACTCGAGGACCGCCGCAGCAACCACCGTCGGCGGCGGAAACAGCACCATGTTGACGGCCCCGGAACGGGAGACCAGTTCCCAGAGACCGACGAACAAGGGAAGCGAAAGCGCCCCGACCAGAATGTTGAGACGGCGAAGACGGGCTGAATTCGGCCGCCGACCGTGACCGTCGGTGCGGAGAGCAATTTCCTGTCGTGCTGAAGTGCCGTCCTGCATGGCTGTGCGGGTGCCTATTTCCACGAGAGGGTGACGCGTGCGGGGTCGACCTTCTTCAGTGGCTCGGCGACGACGACCTTGCTGAAGTCGGGCATCGCCGCTCCCGGAGGATGGTTGCCGCTCTCGAGGCGCCATGCGGAGTGAGTCTTGAGGATCTCGATCAGCCGATCGTCGAGACGCACCCGGTAGACATAGTCGGCCCAGATGGGAGCGAGGTCGTCTCGCTTCATGCCGACCGCGTCCGCCACCACCGTGATCGCTTGGTCCTGATGTGCCTTCACCCAGACCTCGGCATCGATCAGTGCGGCGATGAACTTCTCGACCACCGCAGGGTTGGCATCCAGATAGGTCCTCATGACGACGATGTTGAACGTCTCGGAGTAGGTGCCCGTTGTATCGAGCTCAGCGACGGCTTCGCCCAGGGCCTTCTTCGCGTTTGCGATGTGGGGTTCCCAAGTGTCGATCGCGTCGATGCTTCCGGCTGCAAGTGCCGGCAGCATTTCCTGCGGCCGCAGGTTGACGAGGGTGACATCCTTGGCAGTCAATCCCGCCGACTTCAGCAACGTCGCCGTGTAGACCTCGCTGCCGGTGCCGGCCGTGAATCCGATTCGCTTGCCGCGAAGCTCTGCCTTGGTCTTGACGCCGGCCTTGGCCGCGACGACCGTCTTGAGGTCGGAATATTCCATGCCGGCGACGAAGGCGATGGGTTGGTTTGCCATCGCCGAAGCGGTGACCGGCGCCTCCGCCGTCGTCGCGATGTCGGCGCCGCCCCCGATCACGGTGTCCAGGCACTGCTTGCCGGACGTGAAGTTCGAGACCGTGATGTCCAGTCCGTTCTTTTCGAAAATCCCCTTCGATTTGGCGACGATCGCAAGGCCGGAGATCGGTCCAAGGTTTTGCGCCAGCCGGGCTTTGAGCAATTCCGCGGCCGAGGCGCAGCCCGGACCGATGGCAACGCAGCAAAGCGCGGCATAGCCGGCAATTGCCGCGATTGGGCGGACGGTGTTCCAGTGCATGACGATCTCCCCTCGCGCCGCGCCCGGCGGCAGCCCCGATGTGCTCGCGGATGCCGCCCTGAACGGCCCCGCAACGGACTCCCGCGTCCTCCCCTGGGCGATCGCTTGAGGATCGGCCCGTGCTGGGCATGCTCACCCGGCGCTACGGTCGCGGGAAGCAATTAATCGACACGGCCTTCGGGGGCGGCCGGTCCCGCGCCTCCGCTCGAGGTGACGCGCGGTGGGCGGCCGGAATAATGTCCGTCGTGACGGGTTCGTGTCAGAGGGTCAAAGACGGGCCAGCCAAGAGCAATCGCAGGACCAAACGGGAGGATAGGATGAACTTTATTGCCAGAGTCATCGTACCAGCAGGCGCTGCGCTCGCGGTCTTCGCAAGTCCATCGGTGCTGGCGCAGTCAGCCGATATGACCTTCTTCGTGACCTCGAGCGGGCCGGGCAAGGGTGCCGATCTCGGCGGCCTGGAAGGGGCCGATGCGCACTGCCAGAAGCTCGCTCAGGCCGTCGGCGCCGGCGCCAAAACCTGGCGCGCCTATCTCTCGACCCAGGCCGCCGACGGCAAGCCGGCCGTCAACGCGCGCGACCGCATCGGCAAGGGGCCGTGGCAGAATGCGAAGGGCGCGGTCATCGCCAAGGATGTTGCCGAGCTTCATGGCCCCGCCAACAACCTGACCAAGCAGACGGCGCTCAGCGAGAAGGGTGAGGTCTCCAACGGAGTCGGCGATACGCCGAACCGCCACGACATTCTCACGGGGACGCAACCCGACGGCACTGCATTTGCCGCCGGCGACGACAAGACCTGCAAGAACTGGTCGTCCAGCACGCAAGGTACTGCGGTCGTCGGCCATGCCGACCGGCGGGGCCTGCGTGACGACGAGCCGTCGAAATCGTGGAACAGCTCGCACCCCTCGCGCGGTCCCGATGGCGGCTGCTCGCAGGCCGATTTGAAGAGCACGGGTGGCGACGGGCTGCTGTATTGCTTCGCGGCGAATTGAGGCGCGGAACACCGTCCACCGTTATCGAGTTCGTGGTTGCGTGCTACACTTGCCGCAACGCAATCACGGACTGTTTCCATGAAATACGAGCTCTACTACTGGCCCGAGATTCAGGGCCGCGGCGAATATGTGCGGCTGGCGCTGGAGGAGGCGGGTGCGGCCTACGTCGACGTTGCGCGCGGCGCGCGCGGAACGGCCGCGATGATGAAGATGATGGACGCGCATGAGGGCACGCCGCCCTTCGCGCCGCCATTCCTCAAAGCCGGCAAGCTCGTCATCGGCCAGACCGCCAACATCCTGCTCTATCTCGGCGCCCGCCATGCCCTCGCGCCGAAGACGGAAGCAGGCAAACTCTGGGTGCACCAGCTCCAGCTCACCATCACCGACCTCGTGCTGGAGGTTCACGACACCCATCATCCACTTGGGCCCTCGCTCTATTACGAGGACGCGCGGCCTGCGGCGAAGAAGCGCACGGCCGAGTTCTGGAGCGAGCGCGTGCCGAAATATCTCGGCTATTTCGAACAGCTGCTCGCCGGCAATGGCGGCACTTACGTCACCGGCCGCCGGCTGACCTATGTCGACCTCTCGCTGTTCCAGATCGTCGCCGGGCTGCGCTATGCCTTCCCCAGGCGCATGAAGGCGTTCGAGGCAGACATCCCGGGCCTCGTCGGCCTGCACGACCGCGTCGCCGCGCGACCGAACATCAAGGCCTACCTTGCGAGCGAGCGTCGCATTGCCTTCAACGAGCAGGGCATCTTCCGGCGCTACAAGGAGCTCGATAGTTAGCCGGTCCGGAGGGAGGCTGGCGGCAGCCCCCGTTCCGGACCGGCCGTTTCGGGCGCGATCAATCGCCCGAACGCGTCGTGGCTCCCGAGCGCCCGTGAGCGCTCCGGACCAGATCGATCGTTTGCATCGTCGGGGACGGGAGCGAGGTCATGCTCGTCAGGGCAGGGGGGCTTGCAGAACATCGTCGCGTCTCCCGTTCACGTGGGTGCGGGCTCCCTCTAGCGGGCTTCGGTTGCGGCGACGTCAGTCGATCGGAGGAGGGCAGGCGCTTTTCCCTGGAGTTGCACGGGACAGAGATGCGCGCTCACCACACGCCGGGTAGCAGACGGTAGCGCACCCGCATCGCATAGTCGGCATAGCCCGGCAGGCCCTCGCGCAGCGTGCGCTCCTCGATGCGGATTCGGACTGCTAGCAGCGCGAGGAAGAGCGGCTCCATCGCAAGACCCCACCACGAGCCCAGCAGCAGCGGGACGCCGGCGAAGAACAGGATCATGCCGCTGTACATGGGATGGCGCACATGCGCGTAGGGCCCCGTCGAGATCACGTGCTGCGCGCGTTCGGCTTGCAGCTTCACCACCGGCGCGGCGAACGAGTTTTCGCGGAACACCCACATCGTGAACAGCGTCGAGGCGAGGAACAGCACGAGGCCGAGGACCTGCAAAGCGAGCGGCATGCCGGAGGCAAGCTGGCGCCGGTCGAGGCCCATCGCGACCAGCCAGGCCAGTATCGCGAGCACGAACACGGCGATGAACGCCTTGTCGGCGGGCGGCTGGTCTTTCTGGATGACCGGACGGAGACGCTCGGCGAGCAGCGCCGGATCAAGCCGGTAGAGCCACCAGCCGCAGAGCGGGCCGAGTAGCGCGGAGGCGATCAGCATCACCCAGGCGCCGGGCCACTGCAGCGTGCCGGCGGACGCGAACAGCAGCGCGCCCGTCGCGACGACGAAGACCGTGTTCTGCAACAAGAGCCGTGCGATCATGCGCAGGTCCCGGGGCAATCCCGCGCCATATTGACCCGGCTATCCGGCAAAGATGCGGCCGGACACGCGAAAAGCCCGATCGACCGGATCGGGCGCTTCAACTTCGGCAGGCCGGATCAGGCGAGCTGATCGATCCGCGTGCCCTGACCCGGCGGCAGCGGCACGGGCGGCTGCGGCTTGTAGGTCGGGTCGGTGTCCTTGGTCTTGGCCTGATCGTCCTGCTGCTTGGTCGTGTCGTAGCTCGGGACCACGATCGCGATCGGCGGCGGCGCAACGGTAGAAACGCTCATCCACAAATCCTCACACATGGAAACAATTGAGTCTGTCCTGCGAGGAGCGAAATTTCCCTCAAGCCAATCGTTAAAATGCGAGGGATCTGGTGCGGTGGGAGGCGTCTTCGCGCCTGTCATTGTGCAATTTCAACGGGCGCCAACTCTCTCATCCGTCATTGCGAGCGCAGCGAAGCAATCCAGTCTGTCTCCGCGGAGGGACTCGCAATGACGGAGTATGCAGCGGGCGACGTTACGACACACGCGAGTCGCGCCTGCGGAAAGCGCGAGGCCTGCGGCAGACGCGCCGGCCTACTCGTCCTTCGGACGCGTGATCGCGATCGAGGCTTCCGTCTTGGTGCGCGAGCAATCCATGTTGAGGCGCTTGAAGCGCATCGACACCTTGTCGCCACGGAGCAGGCCCATGCGCTTCAGGCAGCGCGTCGCGCCTTTCGCGGTGTCGTCCTTCGGCACCGTGAAGATGATCGCGGCCGCGGACGCGACGAGGTCATAGAACTGCGGCGTCGGCTTGCGGTCGCCCTTGGCATAGAGCTCGTTGGAATAGTTTTGCCCCTGCGCGCGGCAGCCGAGCGAGAGCTCCTTCGCCGCCGGGTGGGTGAGGTAGATGATGTTGGCGGCCTTGAAGTTGACCTTCAGCCTGTCGATGCCGCTCGCAAGCTGCTTTGCGATGTCATCGCACTGGTCCGCGCGGGCAGGCGAGGCGAGGGTCACAAGGCCGGTGATGGCGGCGGCGACCAGGATCGCGCCGCGGACGTTCGGTTCGAAAATCATGATGAAAAGCCCCTTAGGGCGCGCATTCAACCTTCGTCGCGCGCCGAGCGCAAGGGGTGGACGCAAGGCCTGCCGGGCACGATCATCACCGCCTGCGGGCGGCCGACGGTGACCGAAAAAGGGCCGTCATGACGTCGAATCGGGATGCCCCGACCGCGCCGGAACGCCTTCCCTTTACGGCAAAAAAGCTTAGAACGCTTCTATGCCAGGGGCCCGCGCGAGGGCTCCAAAACCCCGAGATTCGCTCCATGAACGCTCCCACCGCCTTCCCCGACCCCGCAAAGCCCGTTCCGCCCTACAAGCACACCCCGCTGTTCCCGTTGGGCAAGGACGAGACGCCCTACAAGAAGATTTCGTCCGAGGGTATCCGGGTCGAGAAGGTCCTGGGCAAGGACATGCTGGTGGTGTCGCGCGAGGCGCTGCGGGCGCTGTCGGAGGCGGCTTTCGGCGACATCAACCATTACCTGCGCCCCGGCCATTTGAAGCAGCTCCGCGCGATCCTGGAGGACGGCGAGGCGAGCCCGAACGACAAGTTCGTCGCGCTCGACTTCTTGAAGAACGCCAACATCGCGGCCGGCGGCGTGCTGCCGATGTGCCAGGACACCGGCACCGCGATCATCATGGGCAAGAAGGGCTGCAACGTCATCACCGACGGTGACGACGAGGCCGCGCTGTCGGAAGGCGCGCGCGATGCGTACCTGCGCCGCAATCTGCGCTACTCGCAGGTCGCGCCGCTCTCGATGTACGAGGAGAAGAACACCGCCAACAACATGCCGGCGCAGTGCGAGATCTACGCCGAGGGCGACGACGCCTACAAGTTCATGTTCATGGCGAAGGGCGGCGGCAGCGCCAACAAGAGCTTCCTGTTCCAGGCGACGCCTTCCGTCCTGACCAAGGACCGCCTGCTCGCGTTCCTGAAGGAAAAGATCCTCACGCTCGGCACTGCGGCGTGCCCGCCCTATCACCTCGCCATCGTGATCGGCGGCACCTCGGCCGAGCTGTGCATGAAGACGGTGAAGCTTGCGTCGGCCCGCTATCTCGACGCGCTGCCGACCCACGGCTCGCCCGACGGCAACGCCTTCCGCGACGTCGAGATGGAGAAAGAGATCCACAAGATGACGCAGTCGCTCGGCGTCGGCGCTCAGTTCGGAGGCAAGTATTTCTGCCACGACGTCCGCGTGATCCGCATGCCGCGCCATGGCGCCTCGCTCCCGATCGGGCTCGGCGTGTCCTGCTCGGCCGATCGCCAGGTGCTCGGCAAGATCACCAGGGACGGCGTCTATCTCGAGGAGCTCGAGCACAACCCGGCGCAATATCTGCCGCAGGTCGAAGAGGCGCTCGGCGGCGAGGTCGTCAAGATCGACCTCAACCAGCCGATGAAGGACATCCTGGCGACGTTCTCGAAATACCCGATCAAGACGCGGGTCTCGATGACCGGCACCATGATCGTGGCGCGCGATTCCGCCCATGCCAAGCTGCGCGAGCGGCTGGAGAAGGGCGAGCCGCTGCCGGACTATTTCAAGAACCATCCGGTCTACTATGCCGGTCCCGCCAAGACGCCCGAGGGCTACGCCTCCGGAGCGTTCGGTCCGACCACCGCGGGCCGCATGGATTCCTTCGTGGACCAGTTCCAGGCCGCGGGCGGCTCCATGGTGATGGTGGCCAAGGGCAACCGCGCGCCGGCCGTGCGCGAGGCCTGCAAGAAATATGGCGGCTTCTATCTCGGCTCGATCGGCGGCGCCGCGGCGAACCTCGCCGAGCATTGCATCAAGAAGGTCGAGGTGCTCGAATATCCCGAGCTCGGCATGGAAGCGATCTGGCGCATCGAAGTCGTGGATTTCCCGGCGTTCATCATCATCGATGACAAGGGGAACGACTTCTTCAAGGAGTTGAATCTGGGCTAGCTCTTCACCTCTCCCCGCTTGCGGGGAGAGGTCGGACTTTGCGCGTCGCGCAAAGTCCGGGTGAGGGGGACTCTCCACGAGTCCAACTGTCACCGTCCTCGCGGAGACTCCCCCTTACTCCAACCCTCTCAGCGCGAGCGAAGCTCGTCGCGTCCCCGCAAGCGGAGCGAGGGGGAAGAGTTCAACTGCAATTCGTGACCTGGTTGGAGCACAGCGAGCGCCACCAGCCGCGGACGCCGTCGTGGCTCTCGACGAGGCCCCAGAGACCGCTGCAAGCGAGCAGGCGCTTGGGGCCGCCGTCGGTATCGATCGCGCCGCCGAGCTCGCGCTGGGCGGGCATCCATTTGGCATCGACGAAGGGCGCCTGGAACAGTCCGCCCATGCGCGTGGCGCCGTTGGCATAGGCGGCGCCGACCTTGTTGGAGGCTACCCAGCCGCGCCCGGCATAGGGCTTTGGCGCGCTGCGCGGATATCTCTTGTCGTCCTCGTAGTCCTTGCCCGGCGGCTTGGCGCCTTCGATCAGAAACCAGCCGTCCTTGAATCCGATGATGCGGAATTCGGTCAGCCAGCCGCCGTCGGGCGTGTTCTCGCTGCCACCGAGCTTGAGCCGGTAGGGCGGCGGCAGCGTGCCGAGCACGCGCGTCTTCACTGACGGCTCGGCGCGCACGTTGAGACCGCTCGGGTCCTTGTCGATCGACCAGGCGCCGAGATCGCAGGGCTCGGTGCCGTCGAGCAGCGACGAACGCTTGGCGGCGAGATCGGCGTGCAGTTTTGCGAAATCGGTGTCGTCGTTGTCCGGGTCCGGCCCGGTGCGCGGCTTCAGCTCGGCTGAGACGGCGCGCGTCGCATCCGGCGTCAGTGTGACCACTAGCGCCTGGCGTGCGGCGAACACGCTTGCGGGCGTCTTCGGATCATTCGATGTCGCGGGATAAACGGCGAGGTAACCGGTCGAGCCGTCGGTCCGATAGGCGGTGCCGGCCACAAAGCCCGCCGGCACCATGGCGAGCGCGCTTGCGCGCCACGCCGGTTCGGTGTCATCCGCGCGCGCTGCTTGTGTGACGACGCACAGAATCGCCGCCGCGATGAAACGGAGCACGCGCATGGCTGCGTGGCCTTACGCCCGCGCGCCCGTGAACGGGAAGCTGCCCATCGGGCCGATTCCCATCTCGCCGCTGATGCTGTCGCCGGAGACGGTGCCGTTGAATTCGAGCGTGAGCGGCATCGGTTTGTCGATCGAGACTTTCCAGGAGACGTTGTCGCCAGAGACGGTGCCGTCGAAGATCTCGGCGGAGTTACCTTCCGCAATCTGCGCGCCCGTGAGCGTGCCGCCCGCGGCCTTCAGGCTGAGCGTCGAGTTGCGCTCGCCCATCGGCGTCGTCATGGTCAGATTCCAGTTGCCGTCTACGGCCATTCCCGTCTCCCGAACAAATCCCGGCGGGCCGCGACGATCCGCGGCCAGTCCTGAGCGAGCCTATAACCCAACTCGGCGCGCCTGCCTAACGCTGCATTGGAGGCATTTAGGCGCGGGCCGCGGCGCGCCGGCGGCTGGTGACGATGAGCCGGAGCACGACATACTGCACGGCAAAGGCGAGGATCTTGGCGCCGCCCGCGACCACCGTGATGTAGAACGCCCACAGCTTCAGATCGCCCGTAGCGGCGACCGCGATCATGCCGGCGCCGATCACGAACATCAGCGCCGCCCAGGCATAGCCCGCAGCGGTGACATATTCCGGAACGGTCTCAGCGACGATCGGCGGCATGTAGCGCAGCATCCAGCCGCGCTTGAGCATGATGGCGCCGATCGCGAAATGCGCGATCGAGGGCTTTGCCAGCATGAAGCGGGGATCATTGGTCAGTAGCGTGACCGTGCCCAGCACGACGACGAGCGCGAGGCTTGCATAGGTCATGTAGTTGAGCTGCTGCCCCTTGACGCGGGCGTAGATCACCTGCGCGATCGCACCGGCAATCGCCACCGACGTTGCCAGGACGACGTTGTCGGTGATGAGGTAGACGATAAGGAAGACGATGGCGGAGAGGAAGTCGGAGGCGAGGCGGGCGAATACGTCCTTCATCGTCGATCCTGTTCAGCGGGCGTTGGGCAGCGCGGCGGCCGGCGTACCGTACTTGATCTGGCGATACTCGGGATACCATTTTGTGAAGTAGATCGCGCTGTTGCGGGCGGCGAAGGCGACCGCAAGGCTCGACCAGAGCGGCAGGCCGGGGACGTAGAGCAGCACGAGATTGGCGGCCGCCATCAGCAGCGCCGCCGCGGTCCAAGCGCCGGTGATGACGTAATTGGCATAGAGAAAGCCGGGCATCGCCGCGGTCTCGGCCGGGACCGATTCAATCGCATATTGCAGGGTGAAGGGACGGCGAACCAGCATCGAGCCGAGCGAGATGACGAAGATGCCAACATCGACCGACAGCTTGATGCCGAGCGTGCCGAGCGCGGGGTCGATCAGCGCGAGGTAGAGGCCGATCGCGGCGAACTCGATCGCCGAGCCCGCAGCCAGGATCTTCACCGAGCGGCCCTGCGCCACGTCGATGGCCACGGTGGCGAGGCAGATCGCGGAGGCCGCGAAGACGCTGACCGTGGCCGACGTCACCAGCATCAGGAAGGTGTAGGCGCCGTAGGGCGCGAGGATCAGGAAAATCGTCATGGGCCGCCTCGGTCGAGCCGATCTTTACAATGGAAAGATTACTACTTCAGGGGCGCGCGTGGGTCAAGCAATATCTTTACAGTGTCAAAATCACGTAGGCGACCTCCAAAAGATGAAGGCCTGCAACGACTTGGTCCGATGCCTCCGCGGCCAATTCCGCCCAGGGCAGGCGCGACAGGAGCGGCAGCGCGCACCCGGTCATGAAGCCGGCGGAGAGCAAGATGCCGCCGTTGAAGGTGCCATGGCTGCCCCGCCACAGCCAGGTCATCCAGAGTGCGAGCGCGGCGCAGGCCAGGGCGAGGACGGCGAGACAGTCGGCGGTGATCGAGGGCATGTGCATGGGAAACTCCTCTTTCCGTCATTCCGGGGCACGCGAAGCGTCGAGCTACGATGCGCAATTGCGTGTTTGAGGATCCGTCGAGCCGCAGAGCACGCGGTGAAATGGATTCCGGGTTCGCGACTTCGTCGCACCCCGGAATGACGGCTACGCCGCTCCCACCCAATTGCCGTGAAAGCCGTCGGGTACGCGGTGACCGAGCTGCACCAATGCGGCGGGGCCGGCCTCGATGTCGGTGGCGTTGAACACGGCGAGGTCGCTGCGGTTCTCCCGCGCGCGCCACACCACGGCGAGCAGCCAGCCGTCGCCTTCGGCTGCATCGCTCGACCGTTCGACGAACACCGGCTCGGAGATGGTGTCGCCGGCCGGCAGCAGATAATGGCCGAGCCGTTTGCCGTTGCCGTCGACATGGACGATGCCGGACAGCGCGCCGAACATCGGCAGTTTCGGATTGGCGCAGGCGTACCAGCCGTGACGGCTCTTCAGCCCGGCGCGGCGATCGTCGATGCGCGGGAATTCGCCGGTGAGGTCGTCCAGATACGTCTGCTGGAAGCGATCGGTATTCCCCGAGAGATCGAAGGTCCAGCGGCAATGGCGGGCGCGCGATTTTTCCGGATCCGTCGGCCGGCCGTCGGGATGCGGAAACAGCGGCGCTTCCTCGAACTGCATGACGTCGGCGACGATGCGGTTGCCTTCCTCCCAGGCATTCATGATGTGGAAGACGTAGCAGGCTTCACCGCGGAACCAGACGATGTCCTTGGCCGTGCCGTTGCGCTTCATCACGCCGACATAGGCGCCCTTGTCCGGCTCCCAGGCATAGGGCGGCCGTCCGCTCATCGCGCGCTCCATGCTGCCGACGATGGGAAGGATCGGAAACAGCACATGGTTCGCGGTGACGATGAAGTCGTGCACCATGCTGGCATAGGGCGCCTCGAACCGCTCGAAGCGCGTCGCCTTGCCGCACGCATCGATCGATCCGAAGGAGAGGGCAGGCGTCAGCGGTCCCGCGGCGTTGTAGCCGAAGAACAGCATCTCGCCGGTGACCAGATCGATCTTCGGATGCGCCGTAAAACTGCCGGCGATGCGGCCCTGATAATTGTGATAGCCGCGCGTGGCCAGCGTGCCCGGCTCGATCTCGGTCGGCAGATGCGCTTCTTCCAGCGCCAGCAGCTTGCCGGCGTGGAAGATGATGTTGGTGTTGGCGACGCCGCCGTCGGTGAGATCAGCCGGGGCATCCGGCAGCTTGCGGCCGAAGCCGCCGAACAAAGCGCGGCCCGCGTCGTGCTCGGCGAGCCATTTCGGCGTGCGGACCCAGCGGTTGCGGTAGCTGGCGCGGCCATTCTCGAGGTGGAAGGCGTGCAGCATGCCGTCGCCGACGAACCAGTGCGCGCCGGGCGCGTCGAATTGCGGATTGGGGCCGTTGCGAAAGAGCGTGCCGTTCAGCTCGCGCGGCAATTCGCCGATGATCTTGAGGAAGGGCGCGTCGGCCTCGAATGGAATCGGCGCGATATTGTTGCGGCGCTCGGCGATGGCGTCGTGCTGCACGGCGTGCCCCCTTATCTTTACATCGTAAAGATCAATTAGCCGCGTCGGCAGTTCTGGTCAAGTGAAATCTTTACACTGTCAATATTGCGTCATATAGCTTGCAAATGGCCAAGACCGACACCAAAGGCGAAACGGCGCGAAGCTCGCGTGCCCCCAGAAGAACGACGTCGACCGCGGCATCGCGCCCGGTGCGCCGTGCGGCGAGTGCGAAGACGGAGGCGCCGTATCATCACGGCGCGCTGCGCGAGGCGCTGCTCCAGGCCGCCGAACGGGTGCTGGAGCGCGACGGGCTTGCGGGCCTGACGTTGCGCGCGGTGGCGCGCGAGGCGGGTGTATCGCATGCTGCGCCGACCCATCATTTCGGCGATCTCACCGGCCTTCTCAGCGAGCTCGCGGCCGTCGGCTTCCGCCAGTTCAACGCGGCGATGGCGTCAGCCTGCGACACCGCGACCACGCCGCTCGCGCGCGCGCTGGCGCGGCCGAAAGCCTATGTCGCCTATGCGCAGGCCCATCCCGGCATGTACGGCATCATGTTCCGCACCGAGCGGCTCGACTATTCCAGGCCCTCGCTGCACGAGGCTGCCGAAGCCTCCTTCGCCGGACTTGCCAACGCCATCGGCGCGATGCGGCAGGAGCAGATCAGCGGCGACGCGCTGACGCTCGACCAGGGCGCCGCGATCGCGCGCGCCTGGTCGATGGTGCACGGCTTCACCACGCTGCTGCTCGACGGGCGGCTCAAGGATATTTTGGAGCGGCTGCCCGAGGGGACGACGGCCGAACGGCTGCTTGAGGTGATGCTGACGGCGCCGATTACAGCGAAGTTGCCGACATAGCGCCTTCGATCGGGCGCAGCCCCTACCGCATCGTCGCGAGCTCGACGGCGCGGCCGCGCGTGCCGATGACCTTCACCTCGTCCTTGCCGCAGGTGAAGCCGCGGGCGAAATCGTCCGCGGCCTTGCGCGCGAGCTCATTGGCGTTCGGGTTGGCGATCGCATCGACATAGGCGACATGGCAGACCGGGCCCGGCGGCAGCCGTGTCACGACCAGCATGGCCTTGGTGTTCGGCCGTCCCTGCTTGTCGGGATCGCTGCCGTCGGCGATGTGCCAGCGCTGGATGATCGCAAACGGCTTTTGGCCGGCGGCGCGCCACTCGACGGTGGTCTCGGATGAATTGAACGGGGCGAACCAGGTCTTGGCCGCCGGCTCCTCGGCCGCTTCCTTGCGATTGCGCCCGACCGAGACGATCTCGCGAAGATCGTCCTCGGCGATCAGCACCATCAGGCCATCTTTGCCGGGACACATACGCGTCGTGCTGCCGTCGAGCTCGCTGGGCTTTCCGAGCTGGCGGCAGTCCTTGGGCGCCGTCGAAGTGTACGTGCTGCCCACGGATTGGGCGTTTGCGCCACCAAGGACGGTGCACATCAGCAACACGGCCAGGCACGTTGTGGTGATGCGGGTCATCATGAGGCTTTGATGCATCGGGAACTCCGTACCATCAGACGTCTTGATTGTGGGCAAGGTTCAAACAGGCCTACCTGAGACCTGACAACGGCGCGGAATCGTTCTAGAAGAGCGGCTTCGCTTGGGCCCGTCCGGCCTTGTTCGCGTCCTCGTTCTCCAGATCATGCCAGCCATTTCGTCGAACAAACCTTATCGCGTCGGCCGCTCCAAGACCGGGCTCGGCCTCTTCGCCACCAAACCGATCAAGAAGGGGACCCGGATCATCCGTTATTTCGGACCGATCCTGGACTCGCGGATTCCTGCGCACGACGAGATCGAGAACAAATATCTGTTCGAGCTCAACGGCCGCTGGACCATCGACGGCTCGGTGCGCAAGAACCTCGCCCGCTACATCAACCATTCCTGCCGGCCCAACGCCGAGTCCGACGTTCGCCCGCGCGAGCGCAAGGTCTTCATCCGTGCCATCAAGAACATCGAGCCGGGCGACGAGATCAACTACGATTACGGCACCGACTACTTCAAAGCCTATCTGAAGCCGATCGGCTGCAAATGCGCCTCCTGCGAGACCAAGCGCAAGAAGCTGCGCGCCGAGGAGCGGGCCGAACGCGCCAAGGTGAAGGCGCGCACGGAAGCCAAGGCCAAGAAGGCAGGCGCCAAGGCCGTCAAAAAGAAGAAGCTCAACGGCCACGCCGTCGGCAAGGCCAACGGGAGCGCGCGGGCGTAGCCGTTCATCGCGGTGTCATGCCCCGCGAAAGCGGGGGCATCCAGTACGCCGCGGCTTCTCCGTATCCCTCAGGCGGCTCTGGAATACTGGGTCGCCCGGCTAAACCGGGCGACGACAGCAGCGGATGCGGCCTCACGCCGCCACGACGCGTCCGCTCTTCCGCAATCCCACATATTGCAGCTCGGCGAACACACCGGTGGCGATCGCCTGGGCCACGACCATGAGCTCGCCCGCGATGTTCGGCGAGACCGCGCCCGAGAGCAGCAGCGCGATGCTGCCGACCGTCCAGGCCGCGTTGCCGACCACAACGAGCAGGACGAGCGGCTTCGGCACCGCGGCGCGCGCGGCAAGCCAGCCGACCAGCGCGGTGTAGGCGATCAGGAACAGGCCGGTCTCGCGCAGCAGCGCTTCGGGCAGGTTGAACAACGTTGCGAAGGCGCCTGCGCCGAAAGTGAAGCCGAGGGCGGTCGCGCCGCTGAAGATCGCGTCGGCGAGCAGGGCGCGACGCAGGAAGGTGGATGCGTCAATCATCGTAGGTCTCCTTGCTTGGGTTGGGCTTGGGGGTGGAATCTTGGGGTGGAATTCAGCGCAGTCCGCGCCACCAGGCGCTGAGCAGGCGGGCGATGCGGAACGGGCAGAGGCTCCTGCCGACGCCGTGCTCGAAGGCGAGCACCTGTGCGACCACATAGTCGCCGGTCGAATGCACCAGCGGCTCGGGCATGTTGAGGCTGCGCGCCAGCATGCGGGTGGCGAGCGCCATGGCCCAGGGAACGAGGTGGTCTGCAACGGTCCGGTAGAGCAGCAGCGCGATCATGGTCATCTCCTGTGCTAGGGAAGATGCGCCGCAGCGACGCCGAATTCGATTACCTCGCAGGTAAGCGGGGCGGCTCTGCGGCTCTTTCGGCCTGGAGATCGACGAATGGCGGAGCCTGCCTTGACGCGATCAGGCTTCTTGGATTGATTGGGCCATCCGACCGCCGTCGTCCATCCGGCGTCGGCAATTGTACGCATCCATGTATCTCGGCATCGATCTCGGCACCTCGGCGGTCAAGACCGTTCTCGTCGACTCCGCGCAGCGCGTGATTGCCAGCGAAAGCCGGCCGCTCGCGACCGCTTCGCCGCGGCCCGGCTACTCCGAGCAGGATCCCGCGCAGTGGGTCGAGGCGACCTTCGCCACGCTGGATGCCTTGAAGGCGACGCATGCCGGCGCGTTGGCCGTGGTCGAAGGCATCGGACTGTCGGGCCAGATGCATGGCGCCACGCTGCTCGACGCGAGCGCAAGACCGCTGCGGCCTTGCATCCTCTGGAACGACGGGCGGTCCGTCGCCGAGTGCCGCATCCTGGAGCAACGCTGGCCCGCCTTGCGCGCGACGACGGGCAACAAGGCGATGCCCGGATTCACCGCGCCGAAGCTGCTCTGGATTGCGACGCACGAGCCCGAGGTTTTTGCAGCGACGAAACGCGTCCTGCTTCCGAAGGCCTATTTGCGCCTGGTCCTGACGGGCGAAGCCGTCGAGGATGTCTCGGACGCATCGGGCTCGCTGTGGCTCGACGCCGCGCGCAGGGACTGGTCGGATGCAGCACTGGCCGCGACCGGCCTGTCGCGCGATCACATGCCGCGTCTGGTCGAGGGCTGCGCGCCCGCGGCAACATTGCGCAGCGAACTCGCGCAACGCTGGGGCATGGTCAGACGGCCGAGCTTCGCGGGCGGTGCCGGTGACAATCCGGCGGGTGCCGTCGGCATTGGCGCGATCAGGGCGGGAACCGCGTTCATCTCGCTGGGAACCTCGGGCGCCTTGCTGGCGCCGACGAGCAGGATCGCTGCCAACCCGGATCGCGGGGTGCATACGTTCTGCCACGCCATCCCCGGAATGTGGATTCAGGGCGGCGCGATTCTCTCCGCGGCCTCCTGTCTTGCCTGGATCTCGCGCTTGTTCGGCATTGCCGAGGCGGAATTGCTGGCACCGCTTGGGTCGCGCCCGCAGATGCCCTCGCCGGTGAGCTTCTTGCCCTATCTGGCGGGTGAGCGGACGCCGCACGACGACCCCGTCGCGCGCGGCATGCTCGATGGCTTGAGCCACGGCACCGATCGCGAGGCGATCGTGCAGGCCGTGCTCGAGGGCGTTGCCTTTGCGCTCGTGGATTGCCGGGACGTGCTCGCGGATGCCGGCATTACGGTCGCGGAAGCCGATGCCATCGGAGGCGGTTCGCGGTCCCGGTTCTGGTTGTCGGTGCTGGCAAGCGTTCTGAATGTTCCGATCCATCGCTTTGCCGAAGGTGAAACCGGAGCGGCGTTCGGTGCGGCAAGATTAGGGCGTCTTGCTGTCACGGGTGAGGCAATCGACGCCGTCTGTACGCCGCCGCGACGCATCGAGACGTTCGAGCCTGAACGCGTGCTCGTCGATGCCTATGCCGATCGGCTTCCCGCCTGGCGCGAACTTTATCGGCCACGCCGCTAGCGCCGTTTCGATTTCGCTTTCCCGTCGGTTCGGTATTGCCCTGTGCCGCGGCGTTTTGTTTAATGCGCGAACCGCGCTGAGAAAACGAGACGCGGGTGGGAAACGCATTGTGCGTCGGGAGGCACGATGAACGATCCGATCCTCGAGATGCGCGGGGTCTCGAAAAGCTTCTTCGGCATCAAGGCGCTGCGTGCCGTCGATCTCACCGTCTATCCCGGCGAAATCCATGCCCTGATGGGCGAGAATGGCGCCGGCAAATCGACTCTGATGAAGATATTGTCAGGCGCCTACCGGCCCGATCCGGGTGGAGAGATCCGCATCGAAGGCAGGCCGGTGCGGATCGAAGGCCCGCTCGGCGGCCGCGCCGCGGGCATCTCCATCATCTATCAGGAGCTGTCTTTGGCTCCCAATCTCAGCGTCGCGGAGAATATTTATCTCGGCCGCGAGATCTCGCGCTCGGGCCTGCTGGCGCGCGGCGCCATGCGCCAGGGCGTCGGCCCCATCCTGGAACGGCTGGGCGCGGACTTCCAGCCATCGACATTGGTGGCGCATCTGTCGATGGGCCAGCGCCAGCTCGTCGAGATCGCGCGTGCGCTGCACGCGAGGTCGAAAATCCTGATCATGGATGAGCCGACCACCGCGCTGTCGGCCGGCGAGAGCGAACGGCTGTTCGCGCTGATCCGTCAGCTCCGCGCCGAGGGGCTCGCCATCATCTACATCTCGCATCGCATGGACGAGGTCTACGCGCTCGGCGACCGCGTCACCGTCTTGCGCGATGGCCGTCTCGTGGGCTCGCTCGACAAGCCGGAGATCCGCGCCGATACCATCGTGCGGCTGATGGTGGGGCGCGACGTCTCCTCTTTCTACAAGAAGGACCATGACCCGGAGGCGGGGCGGGGACACCCCGTGCTCAGTGCGATCGACATGTCTGACGGCCAGCGCGTCAAGGGCTGCTCGCTCACCGTGCATGCCGGCGAGGTGGTGGGGCTTGCCGGCCTGATCGGTGCCGGACGCACGGAGCTTGCGCATCTCATCATCGGCGCGGCGGCAAAAACGTCGGGCCGTCTCGAACTCGAAGGCCGCCCGATCGACATCCGCACGCCCGGCGAGGCGCTCGAGGCCGGCATCGCCTATCTGACGGAGGACAGGAAGGCGCTCGGCCTGTTTCTCGACATGTCTTGCCTTGACAACATCAATCTCGCGGTGCTCGGGCGCGATGCGAAACTTGGCTGGTTCCTGGATGGTGACAAGGCGCGCGAGCGCGCCGACAGGGCCTTCGCGGGGCTCAGCATCCGCGCGGCCAATGTCGGCGTCCCGGCCGGGGGCCTGTCCGGCGGCAACCAGCAGAAGGTGCTCTTGTCGCGGCTTCTCGCCATCGCGCCAAAGATCCTGATCCTCGACGAGCCGACGCGCGGCGTCGATGTCGGCGCCAAGTCGGAAATCTATTCGATCATCGACAATCTCGCCAAGGCCGGTACCGCGATCCTCGTGATCTCGTCCGACCTGCCTGAGATCATTGGCATCTGCGACCGCGTCATCGTGATGCGGTCGGGACATATCGCAGGCGAGGTCAGCCGAACCGAGACGGCGCCGCTCAATCAGGAGGATATCATGGCACTTGCTACGGGGATGGAGCATCTCGATGCCTGATAACGGATCGACGCAGGCGAAGGCCGCCACGGCAAACGGCCTGGCCGCCGCCCAGGAGACCAGGCGTCAGCGCATCAGGCTTCTGATCCGCGCGGCCGGCATGCTGCCGGTGCTGCTGCTGCTATGCGCCGGCTTTCACTACCTGTCGGATGGCCGTTTCTTCACCGGACAGAATCTCGGCATCGTCTTGCAGCAGGCCGCCGTCAACACCGTGCTTGCCGCGGGCATGACCTTCGTCATCCTGACCGGCGGCATCGATCTCTCGGTCGGCTCGATCCTGGCGGCGTCCGCGATGGCCGGCCTGACGATCTCGAAACTGCCGGAGCTCGGGGCGCTGTGGCTGCCGGCCGCCGTTCTCACCGGCCTCGGCTTCGGTGTCGTCAATGGCGCGCTGATCGCGCTGTTGCGCCTGCCGCCGTTCATCGTGACGCTGGGCTCGCTCACCGCCGTGCGCGGTCTGGCGCGGCTGCTCGGCGCCGACACCACGGTGTTCAATCCTTCCATTCCCTACGCTTTCATCGGCAACGGCTCGCTGACGCTCGTTCCCGGCGTCGCTTCGATCCCGTGGCTCTCGGTGATCGCTTTGCTCGTCATCCTCGTCTCGTGGCTGGTGCTGCGCCGGACCGTGCTCGGCGTGCACATCTACGCGGTGGGCGGCAACGAGAGCGCGGCGCGGCTTGCCGGCATCAAGGTCTGGGCCGTGCTGATCTTCGTCTACGGCGCATCGGGGCTGCTGGCCGGACTTGGCGGCGCCATGCAGGCGGCGCGGCTCTATGCGGCCAACGGCCTTCAACTCGGCCAGTCCTATGAACTCGACGCCATCACCGCCGTGATCCTCGGCGGCACCTCGTTCGTTGGCGGTATCGGCTCGATCTGGGGCACGCTGGTCGGCGCGCTGATCATCGCGGTGCTTTCGAACGGCCTGATCCTCACCGGCGTCTCGGACATCTGGCAATATGTGATCAAGGGCCTGGTGATCATCGGCGCCGTGGCGCTGGACCGCTATCGGTTGCAAGGCTCGGCCAGAACCTAAGGGGCTCGGCCAGAACCTGAAAGGTGCGGCGCGCAGCTGAGCGCGGGTGGTTCGATGTGAGATTCCGGTACGGCAACTGGTCAGCCGTGCCGGAGATGAAGACAGACCAGGGAGGAAGCCAATGTTGAAGACGATCACGCTTGCCGGCGCCGCGACGGTGCTAGCCCTAAGCACCGCGCCGTCCTTCGCCAAGGAGCTCAAGTCGATCGGCGTTTCGCTCGGCTCGCTGGGCAACCCGTTCTTCGTCGCGCTGTCGAAGGGCGCCGAGTTCGAGGCCAAGAAGGCCAATCCCAATGTGAAGGTCACCACGGTCGGCTTCGAATACGACCTCGGCAAGCAGGTCACCCAGATCGACAATTTCATCGCCGCCGGCGTCGACCTGATCCTGTTGAACCCCGGCGACCCCAAGGCGATCGGACCGGCAATCAAGAAGGCGCAGGCGGCGGGTATCGTCGTCGTCGCGGTCGACACCGCGGCCGAAGGCGCCGATGCCACCGTGACCACGAACAACGTCCAGGCCGGCGAAATTTCCTGCCAGTACATCGTCGACAAGCTGGGAGGCAAGGGCGACGTCATCATCGAGAACGGGCCGCAGGTTTCCGCCGTGATCGACCGCGTTGTCGGCTGCAAGAACGTCTTCTCGAAGAATCCCGGCATCAAGGTGTTGTCCAACGACCAGGACGGCAAGGGCTCGCGCGAGGGCGGCCTCACCGTTGCGCAGGGTTACCTGACCCGCTTCCCCAAGATCGACGCCATCTTCGCCATCAACGATCCGCAGGCGATCGGCACCGACCTCGCAGCGCGCCAGCAAAACCGCACCGGCATCGTCATCACCGCGGTGGACGGCGCGCCCGACATCGAGGCCGCGCTGAAGGATCCCGCATCGCTACAGATCCAGGCTTCCGCGTCACAGGATCCGTTCTTCATGGCGCGGCGCGCCGTGCAGGTCGGTGTCGGTATTCTCAATGGCCAGAAGCCGGCATCGACCGTCGAACTTCTGCCGTCGAAGCTTGTGACCCGGGACAATGTCGCCGAGTACAAGGGGTGGACGTCGGATCGGTCGCAGTAGCCATTCTGCATCTGTCGCGGGACTTATCGGCTGGTGGCGCTCGGACGGTGCAGGCTGCGCGTTCGAGGCCACTGTGGGCGCGCCGGAAGACGGCCCAGGAAATGCCCGGCAATGGTCTTGCATGACCATTGCGCGGACATCGACGCTCGTCGGCAATCCCGCGATTTCAGGAACTCAAGCGCCAATTCGATTACCTCGCGGGTAATGGAAGGGCTGAAATCCGCGTGCTAGGTTTTCGACCATGAACGCACATGCATCCACGGCGCACGCCGAACGCAGCCAGCCTATCCATATCGGTGACCATTTGCGGGAATGGCGTCAGCGTCGCCGCATGAGCCAGCTCGATCTGGCGGGCGAGGCGGAGATTTCCGCGCGGCATCTGAGCTTCGTCGAGACCGGCCGCGCCGCGCCCTCGCGCGATATGGTGCTGCGGCTCGCCGAACGTCTCGACGTGCCCTTGCGCGAACGCAACGTGCTGCTGGTCGCCGCCGGCTTTGCGCCGGCGTTTCCGCAGCGCGCGCTGGAGGATCCCGCCTTGAAATCAGCCCGCCAGGCGATCGACCTCGTCCTCAAGGCACACGAGCCCAATCCGGCGCTCGCGGTGGACCGGCACTGGAACCTGGTCTCCGCAAACCGCATGGTGGCGCCGTTGCTCGACGGCATTCCGCAGCGGCTGCTCGGCCAACCGTTCAACGTGCTGCGGCTCGCGTTTCATCCCGAGGCGCTGGCGCCGCGCACGGTCAATCTCGCGGAGTGGTGCGGGCATCTGCTGGAGCGGCTGCACCGGCAATGCGAGGCAACGGCCGATCCGGAGCTGATCAAGCTCTACAACGACCTGAAGAGCTACCCGATCCCGGCACGCTCGGCGCCGCTGTCGAGCGACAATGTCGCCATCCCCTTCAAGCTGCGCCACAACGGCGAGATACTAAGTTTCTTCTCCACCACCATGGTGTTCGGCACGCCCGTGGACATCACCCTGTCGGAGCTTGCGCTGGAGACGTTCTTTCCGGCCGACGAGCGTACCGCGGAGCGGCTGAAGCAGATGGCAGCAGCTATGACATAGCGCTCTTGCCTCGGGCCGGGTTCGGCCTATCTTTGGGCGAACCCTTAAAGTGCCCGAAGGAGGCGCCTGACATGAGCACGCTGAAACCGCTCCAGATCGACGTCGTCTCCGACGTGGTGTGCCCGTGGTGCTATATCGGCAAGCATCGCATCGAAAGCGCGCTGGCGCTCGTGCCCGACGTTCCGGTCAAGCTGAATTTCCGCCCCTTTTTCCTCAATCCGTGGGTGCCGCGCGAGGGCATCAGCCGCGAGGCCTATCTCACCCAGAAGTTCGGCTCGGTCGAGGCCTATAAGGGCATTGCGGGGCGCGTCGTCGCGGCCGCGAGCGAAGAGGGCCTCGTCTACAAGCCGGAGCTGGTCGCACGTCAGCCCAACACGACCGACTGTCACCGCCTGATCCTCTGGGCGGAAGCGATCGGCAAGGCGCCCGAGATGAAGCAGCGCCTGATGGAGCTCTACTTCCGCGATGGCGGCGACCTCACCGACGTCAACGTGCTGGTGCAGGCGGCCGCCGATGTCGGCCTCGATGCCGACGACGTGCGCAAGCGCCTTGCCACCGACGAGGACGTCGCGCGCGTCTCGGCCGACGCGCAGGAAGCCTCCGAGAAGGGCATCTCCGGCGTGCCGACCTATGTCTTCGCGCAGAAATACGCCGTCTCCGGCGCGCAGGACCCGAACCTGCTCGCCCGCGCCATCCGCCAGGTCTCGGCGGAGATCAACGCGCAGGCGGCGGAGTAGGTTTCGCTTATTTGCGGAGGCGGCGGACCACGCGTCGCGTGGCCTCGTGCGCGGCGTTGAGGCCGACCAGTGCTGCGTGAACGAGCGGCACGACCGGATCGTTCCGCCGCAGCGGAATCAGCACGTCACCGATCGCAAAGCGCCCGCGCCAGATCGGGTTGATCATGGGGTGGTCGGCGCTCGCGGTGGAATCCGCGCTGGCGATGGCGGGGTCGGCGCAGAGGCGACGGGTGAGGTCGAGCGTGAGCTGCACGCCCGGCGAATATCTTGCAAAGCGTTCGTCGATGCCGAGCTTGAAGAAGAAGGCGCGGTCCTGATGGCGCAGCACGATGCCGGCGGCGACCGGAATCGTGCCGGCGCGCAGCGTGACGATCTCGCACTGCGCGGACTCTGCCAGCGCCGGCACCGCGCGGCGGATGAAGGTCGCATCGCCCGCATGCTGGATCAGCGCGGTGCCGCGCTTGCCCTTCCAGCCGCTGGCTTCGAGCTGCAAGAATGTTTCGAGTGCGGGCCCGATCTCGTCAGGCCGGCGCGCGACCTCGAACACGACGGGGCCGTGCTCTTCGAGACGATGGCGCTGGCGACGCAGCTCCTTGAGCTTCCTGGCGCCGAGCGCTTCGCGCAGCAGCGTCTCGCCGTCCTGCGTAGCATCGAGGCTGGCGCGGATGTAGGAGCTGAGAACACGCGGCTTCAGGCCGTCGCGATTGAGAGCCTGTTTGAGCGACGCCATGGCCGCGCCGTCGAGCGCGACGTCGTTCAGCACGAGCGCATGCGCGCCGGTCTCTCGCGCCTGCTGCAGCAGACGCGTCGCCGCCTCGATCGGAGCGCCGCGGTCGATCAGCGGGCTGCACAGCGTGCCATAGGGATGCGCGCTCACCAACGCGGGCAGGGGAATCTTCCATGCCCGCCACAGCGAGATCACCGGCATCAGCCCGATCAGTCGCGTCGAAGATCCGTCCAATGCGGGCAGTGCCGAGGCCCCCGTGCGGCCGCGCGCGGTCGCGCTGACGGCGAGCTCCCATGCGGGCAGGTAATATCCGTTCGGCTCGACCGCCCGCTGCGCGAGCGCGCGCCATTGGCCGGCTTCAATTGCATCAAGCGGGACGAGCGCGCGCGTCGTCGTGGCATGCTTTGCCGATGCCGGATTGATCGCTGCCTGGTGCGCGATGTCGACCACGTCCCGTCGTCCCCGTTCACGCGGGCTGAGCCCGGGTTACGCGGTCATCCTTAGCGCAAAGATTGGAAAATCCCGTTGGGATACCGCTTCAATTCGAGCGGTAGTGTTAACGTCTCGTTCAGCATCCGGCGGCAGCCGCCGGATGCGCCATGGCATGTGGGAGCTACTGCTCGCCCGGCACGAAATGATCGCGGGCGCTTGCGCGTCCGCCACCGGCGGTGTCGGTGATGGCGATGCCGACGTCGCGGGAGGTCTTCGGCAGGTCGCCGGGACCGACCTGCACCGACAGCCTGACCTCGCGGGTCTGATCCTGCCCGACCTCGATGACGGGCTTGCCGTCGGAGCCGGCTTCGATGCCGGCGACGCGAACGGTGGCGCCGGGCAGGCCGGAGACCTCGAGCGCAAACGATCGCTGCGCGCCCTTGTTGAGGATACGGACGGTGTAGTCGTTGCGCACCCCGCCATCCGAGAGCTGGACGAAGAGGGGATTGCGCTCATGCAGCACGTTGACGTCCATCGTCGTACGCGTCGCGAGGGCATAGAGCATGATGCCGCCGACGATGGCGATAGCCGCGGCATAGGTCAGCGTGCGCGGACGGATGATGCGGTAGAGCGGCGCCTTGCCCTCGCGCCGGCGCTGCATGTTGATGTCGGTATCGTAGCCGATCAGGCCGGCGGGCCGGCCGATCTCGCGCATCACGTTGTCGCAGGCGTCGATGCACAGGCCGCACTGGATGCAGCCGAGCTGGATTCCGTTGCGGATGTCGACGCCGGTCGGGCAGACATTTATGCACTGATGGCAATCGACGCAGTCACCGGCGCGATCGCCGTGCGCGCGGGCCGCGTCCGCCTTCTTCACCGACATGCGCGGCTCGCCGCGGTCGCGGCGATAGGTGACGTTGAGCGCCCATTCGTCGGTCAGCGCCGCCTGGATGCGCGGCCACGGACACATGTAGATGCACATCTGCTCGCGGGCGTGACCGGCAAAGACATAGGTCGTGGCGGTGAGGATGCCGATCCAGAGATAGGCGATGAACGGGGCCTGGAAGGTGGCGAGCTCCTTCACCAGCGTCGGCGCGTCGGAAAAATACAGCACCCAGGCGCCGCCGGTCCACCAGGCGATCATGATCCAGAGAAAGTGCTTCAGCACGACCTTCCGGATGTGATCGAACGTCCAGTAGCGCTTGTCGCCCTGCATGCGCTCGCGCCGGTCGCCCTCGACCCAGCGCTCGACCGCGTAGAACAGGTCGGTCCACACCGTCTGCGGGCACATGTAGCCGCACCACAGCCGGCCGGCGACCGCGTTCATCAAAAACAGCGTCATCGCCGCGATGATCAAGAGCCCGGTGAAATAGTAGACCTCCTGCGGCCACAGCTCGATGAAGAAGAAGTAGAAGCGCCGATGCGGAAGATCGATCAGCACCGCCTGGTCCGGCAGGCCGGGTCCGCGATTCCAGCGCACGAAGGGCAGGAGATAGTAGGTCCCGAGCGTGACGCAGAGGATCGCCCATTTGATGCGGCGGAAAGGGCCCTGGACGGATTGCGGATAGACCTTCTTCCGCTTCTCGTAGAGAGGTCCCTCGATGAAGGTGTCGTCGCTCATGGTCGGCCTCTGCAATCTGCGAATGGTCTCACGCAATCTCGGCGACGACTTGCTTCAGCAACTCGCGAACCTGTCCGGCGACGGCGCCGAGCTTCGGATTCTCGATCGCCGCCATCGAGGCGACGGGATCCACTGCCGAAATCTCGACCTTGCCGCCCTCCCGCTGCTGAACTACGACGTTGCAGGGAAGCATCGTACCGATCTTGTCCTCGAGGGTCAGCGCCTCATAGGCGAGCTTGGGATTGCATGCTCCGAGGATGAGGTAGGGTCGAAACTCGGCCCCGAGTTTCTTGTTCAGGGTATCCTTGACGTCGATCTGGGTGAGCACGCCGAAGCCATGGTGCTTCAGCGCTGCGGTCGTGGCCGCAACCGCCGCGTCGAACGGCAGGTCGACCGTTTTCGAGAAGTGATAGGTCATGGACTGTCTCCGTGGAATTGGGCTGTCTTCGCCGCGTCGCGCTCAGGAGAACGCGCAGCCGCTGCTCAGGCCGAGCTTCTTGAACACGATCGCAGCGGGGCAGAAGCCCGTGAACGAGGCCTGCAGCATGTTCAGCCCGGCGAACGCCGTCAGCAGATACCAGTACGCATTCACGTAGGTGCCCAGTGCGAGTCCAAGCAGGACGACGAAACCTGCGAAGGCGAGAACGGCTTTGTCGACATTCATGGCATGCTCCTCTTTGACTATGTTGGCGTTACGAACGGGTCAGGCTGGCTTGGGTCCAAGCCACAATGCTGCGTGCATCCATCGCGCCGGCGTGGCGGGCGATCTCGCGGCCGCCGCGCATCAGCAGCAAGGTCGGGATGCCGGTGATGTTGAGGCGCGACGACAACGCAGGAGCGTTGTCCGAATTGAGCTTCAACAGCCGGATCTGCGGCTCCAGTTGCTGCGCGGCGCGTTCGAACATCGGCGCCATGGCGCGGCATGGCCCGCACCAGGGCGCCCAGACGTCGACCAGAACGGGAATGTCGCTGTTGACGACATGACGTCCAAAGGCTTCCTCGTCCACCTCGATGGGATGGCCGGTAAACATCGGCTGGTGGCAGGCGCCGCAGCGCGCGCCTTCCGGCGTACGCTCGGCTGGCAGGCGGTTGGTCCGCCCGCAATGCCCACAGACGATCTGGCGTGTCTCGCTCATGTGCCCGTCCGGACCTCCTTGATCTTGGCGATGTTCAGCTTGTCGAGCAGGAAGCGTTCATAGAACGGTTCGCTCTCGCCGCGTCGCATCTTGCGGAGGAAATACTTCTCGAAGGCGACCTTGGCGTAGTGCACCCACTCGCCCTTGGACGACCAGTTGACATTACGCGGCGGAATCTGCGGTTGCGCCAGGAAGGCGACGCCGGAATCGCCGAAATCGGCAAGGCAGATCGCATTCCAGGTCGGCTGTGCGCTCGGCTCCTTGCCCCGGAGCAGGGCGCCGATATTCAGCGCGGTCGCGGTCACCATGGATTCGATCATGAAGCCGGTTTTCGGCACGCCTACCGACACCGGCGTTGCACCGACCGGCGCGATTGCCACGCAGACGCCGACGGCAAAGACATTTGGGAAGGCGGGGTTGCGCTGGTGCTTGTCGACTATTACGAAGCCGCGCGGGTTGGTCAGCTTGTCGATGCCGCGAACCGCCTCGACGCCGCGGAACGCGGGCAGCATCATGGAATATGCAAAGGGCAGCTCGTGTGTCTTGTGCACCGCGCCGCCCTCGCCGAGCTCTTCGACGACCATCTTGCCCGCCTCGACGCCCTTGACGCGTGCGTTGGTAATCCACTTGACGTGCTTCTCGCGCATCTCGCTTTCGAGAAGGCCCTTGGTGTCGCCGACGCCGTCCAGGCCGAGGTGGCCGACATAGGGCTCCGAGGTGACGAACGTCATGGGGACTTGATCGCGTAGCTTGCGCCGGCGCAACTCGGTTTCCAGGATGAACAGGAATTCGTACGCCGGGCCGAAGCAGGAGGCCCCTTGGACCGCGCCGATCACGACCGGGCCGGGACGGGCTGCGAGCTTTTCGAATGCGTCCTTGGCGTGCGAGGCGTGATCGACGTGGCAGATTGATTGCGTGTGGCCTTGCGGGCCCAGGCCGGGAATCTCGTCGAAGGCAAGCTCGGGCCCCGTCGCGACGACCAGATAGTCGTAGTTGATCGACGTGCCATCGCCGAGTTCGACGCGGTTCTCGGTCGGGTGCAGGCGCTTGGCGCCCTGCGTCAGCAACCGCACGCCCTTGCGCTTCATGATGTCAAGGAGATCGATCTCGATCTCATCGCGCTTTCGCCAGCCGACCGCAACCCAGGGGTTCGATGGGACGAAGTGATAGATAGCGCCCTGAGAGATCACGCTCAGACGATCGTCCTTTCCGAGCTGGGGCAGCAATTCATAGGCCATCAGCGTCCCGCTAAGACCGGCTCCAATTACGACAACTTCCGCCATGGGTTACCTCCGCTGGATAAGCGGCTCCGCCAGTTGGGTCTGGCTGTTCTGCCGCGATGCTTGACAAGATATTCATAAATTCGTATATACGCAAGTATGAAAATAGATAGCGAAACCATGGAGCGGGCGGCCGACCAGGCGAGCGACCTGTTGAAGGCGCTTTCCAACCGCCACCGGCTTCTCATCATCTGCCAGCTCATCGAGGGTGAGCGCTCGGTCGGCGAACTCGCCGAGTTCCTGAACCTGCGAGACTCCACGGTCTCTCAGCATCTTGCGCTCCTCCGCAAGGATGGCCTTGTGTCATCACGTCGCGACGCGCAGACGATTTTCTATTCGATCGCGAGCGAGCCGGCCCGCGAGATCCTGAAGACGCTCTATCAGGTGTTTTGTGCACCCAAGTCCGCAAGGTCGAAGTGAAATCTACGAGCGCTCAAGTTGCGGCGCGTTGAGCAAGATCAACGCGCGACCCCGATAAAGCTGAACGAAATCACACACAAGGACACCGCGACGCGGTGTAATGGTTCCATGATTGCCCGGACACGCCCCATGCGACTCCTAGGATTGTTGGCGGTTCTTGCGGCCACCGCCCTGCAGACCGGTCTCGCCGCTGCGGAAGCGTTCACCGTGACACAGCACCCCGTCGCAGACGAAAAGGCTGTGTTTGCGACGGTGGAGAGTGTCAGCGTGGTGCCCGCGCGCGGACGTATCGGCGGAATTGTGGTCCAGCTCAATGTCAGGGAAGGGGATCCTGTTACGGCCGGCCAGGCGATCGCGATCATTGGTGACGAGAAGCTGGCCCTTCAGATGAAGGCCCTCGATGCGCAGATCGAGGCGCTCCAGGCTCAAGCCAATCAGGCGCAGATCGATTTCTCGCGGATCGAAGGCCTTGTCGAACGCGGCACCCTCCCGCGCGTCAAGCTTGACGAGGCGAGGACCGCGCTGAACGTCGCCGAGAACGGGCTGCGCGCGAAGACCGCCGAGCGCGCCGTGATCGCGCAGCAGCTCAGCGAGGGTCAGGTGCTGGCGCCTTCCGGTGGCCGGGTGTTGAGAAAGCTCGTGACTGTCGGCTCTGTGGTGATGTCCGGCGACGCGATCGTCACCGTCGCGCAGCAGCACTTCAAGTTGCGGTTGCGGGTGCCGGAGCGGCACGCGCGTCTGCTCAAGGCCGGCGACAGGATTCGGGTCGACGGCGCCGAGCTTGGCGAGGATGCGTCCAAATGGGGCGTCATCGATCTCGTCTATCCGCAGATCGAGGAAGGTCGTGTCATTGCAGACGCCAGCGTCCAGGGTCTCGGCGAATACTTCGTCGGGGATCGGCTGCGGGTGTGGATCTCCGGCGGCCTGCGGCAGGCATTCGTCATTCCGGCAGGCTATGTGACGACCCGGTTCGGCATCGACTACGTGCGGCTTCAGAAGGCGGGCGGGGTTGTCGACGTGCCGGTGCAGCGCGGTCGCGAGCTGCCGACGCCCGCGCTTCCCGATGGGCTTGAGATCCTGTCCGGCATCCGTGCCGGCGACCAATTGGTGCGGCCGTGAATCTCGGACTCTCGGGCCGGCTTACCAAGGCGACGATCGCCTCGCCGTTGACACCGTTGTTCCTGCTCGCGGCGCTCGTGGTCGGCATCATCGCCGTCGTGGTGATCCCGCGTGAGGAAGAGCCGCAGATCAGCGTGCCAATGGTCGATATCCGCGTCAATGCCGATGGCTTGCGCGGTCCCGACGCAGTTGAACTCGTCACGAAGCCGCTGGAAGCGATCGTCAAGGGCATCGACGGCGTCGAGCATGTCTACAGCCAGACCGAGGACGACCGCGTGATGGTCACCGCGCGGTTCCTGGTCGGAACGAAGTCGGAGGATGCGATCCTCCGCGTCCATGAGAAGATCCGCGCCAATATCGATCGCATCCCAGTCGGCATCCCCGAACCGCTGATCGTCGGTCGTGGCATCAATGATGTCGCGGTGACGGTATTGACACTGGCGCCGAAGCCAGAGGCGGCCGGGCGCTGGACGGACAAGGACCTGTTCGAGCTCGCCGACAAGCTGCGCTCGGAGCTCATAAAGATCGACAGCATCGGACTGACCTACATCTCTGGCGGCGCGGCGCAGCAGATCAGGGTCGAGCCAGATCCGGAAAAATTGTCGCTGTTCGGCGTCACGCTGCAGCAGCTCGTGGCCAAGGTGAAGGACGCCAATCGCTCGTTCCTGGCTGGCCAGGTCCGCGATGCCGGCGTCGTGCGCAATGTCGCGGCCGGCCAGACGCTCGCGGGCATTCCCGACATTGGATTGCTCTTGATCTCGACGCGCGACGGTCGGCCGGTCTATGTCAAGGACGTCGCTTCCGTCATCATCGGACCAAATACGGCCGAGCATCGGGTCTGGAACGACGCGCGCGACGAGAAGGGACAGTGGACGCGTGTACCCGCGGTCAGCCTGGCGCTCGCCAAGCGCGCCGGCGCCAATGCAGTCGTGGTCTCGGCCGACATCGGCCGGCGCCTCGAGGGATTGAAGGGGCGCCTCATTCCCGACGACGTTCAGGTAACGGTGACGCGCGACTATGGCGAGACTGCCAACGAGAAGGCCAACGAACTCCTATTCCACCTTGGGCTCGCCACGGTCTCGATCGTGGTGCTGATTGCGATCGCGATCGGATGGCGCGAGGCGGTTGTGACCTTCGTCGTCATTCCGACGACCATCCTGCTCACGATGTTCGCGGCCAATCTGATGGGTTACACCATCAACCGGGTCAGTCTGTTCGCGCTGATCTTCTCGATCGGCATCCTGGTCGATGACGCCATCGTCGTGGTTGAGAATATCGCGAGGCATTGGGGCATGCGCGACGGCCGGCCGAGATTGCAGGCGACGATCGAGGCGGTGGCGGAGGTCGGCAACCCGACTATCGTTGCCACGCTCACGGTGGTCGCTGCGCTGTTGCCGATGCTGTTCGTCTCTGGATTGATGGGCCCCTACATGGCGCCGATCCCGGCGAATGCCTCGGCGGCGATGCTGTTCTCCTTCTTTGTAGCGATGGTCGTAGCACCCTGGCTCATGCTCAAGCTGGCGCCGAAAACTGAGGCTGCAGGGATCGAGGCCGGCCACCAGGAAGGGCGGCTGGGGCGGCTCTATCGGCGCTTTGCCACTCCCATCGTTCGGAGTAAGCGCGCCGCGTGGATCTTCCTGCTCGGCGTCGGCATCGCGACTCTGCTGTCAATGATGCTGTTCGCGACCAAGTCGGTCACGGTGAAGCTGCTGCCGTTCGACAACAAGTCGGAAATCGCCGTTGTGGTCGACCTTCCGGAAGGGGCGAGCCTGGAGGCGACCGAGCGCACGCTGTTCGGCGCGGCGGAGATCGCGCGGCAATTGCCGGAGGCAACCTCGCTACAATCCTATGCCGGCACGCCGGCGCCGTTCAATTTCAACGGCCTGGTGCGGCACTATTATCTGCGCGAAAAGCCAGAGATGGGCGAGCTGCAGGTCAACCTGGCTGCCCGCGGCGAGCGCCATCGGGCAAGCCATGACATCGCTCTGGAGCTGCGGCAAAGGCTGAAGGCGCTTGACATCCCGAAGGGCACCAGCATCAAGGTGGTCGAAGTGCCGCCCGGGCCGCCGGTGCTGGCGACGCTGTTGGCCGAAATCTACGGTCCCGACGCCGCGACGCGCCGCGCTGTGACGGCCGAGCTGAAGAAGGTCTTTGCCGAGGTCCCCTTCATCGTCGATGTGGACGATTCCATCGGCGAGAAGCGGCCGCGGCTGCGGCTGTCGATCGACCAGGACCGGCTCGAGTTTTTCGGCGTCGAGCAGCGCGATGTCTATGACACGATCCAGGCATTGTTCGGCGGCATCTCGATCGGCTACTCGCATCGTGGCGAGGATCGCAACCCGATCGAGATCGCGGTGCATCTCGGCAAGCGCCACCTGGTCTGGGACGAGGCACTGGCCTCGACACCGGTGCCCGCCAACACGCTGCCCGGCAGCAAGACGGTCGTCGAGCTTGGCCAGGTCGTGAAGGCGACCATGGAGGAGGGCTCGCCGACGATCTTCCGCCGCGACGGGCGCTTCGCCGACATGGTGATGGCTGAGCTTGCCGGGCGTTTTGAAGCGCCACTCTACGGCATGCTGGCTGTTGCGGATCGCGTGGATGCGCATGATTGGGGCAATCTGCCGAAGCCTGCGATCAGCCTGCACGGTCAGCCGACCGATGAATCCCGTCCCACTTTGCTGTGGGACGGCGAATGGGAGATCACATGGGTGACGTTCCGCGATATGGGTGCCGCCTTCGGTGCAGCCATTCTCGGCATTTACGTGCTGGTCGTCGCTCAGTTCAAGAGCTTCCGCCTGCCGCTCGTGATCCTGACGCCGATCCCGCTGACGCTGATCGGCATCCTGGTGGGACATTGGCTGCTGGGCGCGCCGTTCACGGCCACCTCGATGATCGGCTTCATCGCGCTTGCCGGCATCATCGTGCGGAACTCGATTCTGCTTGTCGATTTCATCCGGCACAGTGGCGGGGAAGGCAAGTCGCTTCGTGAGGTCGTGCTTGAAGCCGGCGCCGTTCGTTTCAAGCCGATCTTGCTGACCGCACTTGCCGCCATGATCGGCGCCGCGACCATCCTGCTCGATCCGATCTTCCAGGGATTGGCGATCTCGCTTCTCTTCGGGCTCGCGTCCTCGACGCTGCTCACCGTGCTCGTCATCCCTGCGATCTACGTCGCCCTGCGCACGCCGCGCGAGGCGGCTTCCACGACGACTAAATCCAGCTAGCGAGGATTTGATGGACAAGAACTACGTTGATATCACCCGGAATATCTCCGCCAATCTGCGCAAGCTGCGGAGTGACATTCCCGACACCATGAAGGGATTTGCCGCGCTGGCCCAGGCCGCGACGCGTGACGGCGCGCTGGACAAGAAGACCAAAGAGCTGATGGCGCTGGCGCTCGGCGTCGCCGCGCATTGCGACGGCTGCATCGGCTTTCACACCGAGGCCCTCGTCAAGCTCGGTGCAACGCGCGAGGAGATCGAGGAGACGCTCGGCATGGCGGTCTATATGGGCGGCGGGCCGTCGCTGATGTACGCCGCCGATGCGATCGCAGCCTACGAGCAATTTCAGCAGCAATCGGTTGCCGCCTGACGCCTGTGACCGGATGCAATCACATGTGCAATCACATGTGATGGGACCGGGCGAGTTGCCTCGTCCGGTCCCATCCGTCTTGGTTCTACTGATTACCAGCGGTCGCCGCCGACGCCGACGCCCACGCTGACGCCGGGCGCGCGAATGCCGACGCCGCCTCGCGGGCCGTCGTCCCAGTCGCGATAGGTGCGGCGCTCATAATAGCGCTCGCGCGGCATGGTGTTGTAGGAGTCGCGCACGATCACGCGCGCCCCGCCGCGGGTACGATAGCAATTGCCGGCGTCATCGCAGACGAGCCGGACTTCCTGGATGAGATCGGGGTTGACGTATTCGCTGGTCGTGTAGATGTCGGCAGCCTTCGCGCCGCTCGCCGCAGCGAGGGCCGCGACGCCCGCCAGCAGTGCAATCGAAAATGTCCGCATCATATCCTCCTCCGAAACTGCCCACTGCGGTAACAAGAATGGGAGGCGGCGATCGTTCCGGCCCAAATGCAGGATTTTCCCGGAACTGGATTTGGGACGTCGGCAATGTTCCCGGGGGCGAAACCCATCAATCCGGCGAATCATCATGATTGCTTCGAGCCGTTTGCCGATTTCCTTTCTGGGGGAGGCTGAAGCGCTACTGGATGCCGACGGCCGCCATGATCGTCCAAGCCGGCCTTAACGGCGCACGTCCAAATGACATTCACCCTCAACTGCCGGTATCGCGATTGCTTTTCATGATGCAGTTTGAGCGAGCGGAAACGCCGATCTGGTCTCGGATGCCCTCAAGATATTCCACCTTACACAGAGCTGACGGCGCCGCTTGTTCCTAGATCGGCTCGTAGGTCTCGGTCCCGCAGATGTCGTCGGCTTCCGCGCGCCGGCGATCGACGACCTTTCCGCCGCTGATGGTCACGATGTAGGTCTGGGCACCGAGCGCGGAGCCGGTTGCGGAGGTGAGCTGCGCGCGGACGCAGGCCGTCCAGCCGGGTCCTCGCACCTCACGATGCGGCGGGGCGACGTGCACTTCGCGCGGATAGGACGTGTTGACGAAGACGACATCGATCTGCTCGCGCACCACGCGCTTGACGTCGGGGGGCGGCTCGGGCGGTGGCTGCTCGGTTTCCTTCATGCGCATGAACTCGGGCACCGGCGCGCGGCTGTCGGCAAAGCCGCAGGCACCGAGCGCGAGCGCGCCGGCCAGCAGCGCTGCATGAGCAATGATCCGCAACATCCGTGAAGGTCCCCCTGCGGGCCAACAGATAGGCACGAATGCGATCTGGCAAAATCCCGGCCGATCAAGATTTGCTGAAGGCCTGGAACCCCCGGCATTTGCTATTACGGGATTGCGGGCTAGTTTGTATCCCAGACGAGGGGGATTGCACCGATGAGGATTTTGGTCATAGCGGCGGCGGTGCTGGCGCTGACGGTTGCCTCGGCGCAGGCGCAGATGGGTGGCGGCAGACGCCAGCCGAACGAAGGCGCCCAGAAGACGGACAACAAGCCCAAGGTCGACGAGAAGGCCTACAAGGCCGCGCTTGAGCGCATTCCGGAGCCCAAGGAGAAGTACGATCCGTGGAGCGGAGCCCGTCCGCCTGAACCTGCCAAGAAGCCCAAATGAGCGCGATGGGCACTGGCGACACGCCTGTGCCGTTTGACCGCTCGCATCGCGCTGTTCTTGTCGTCGTCGCGGCCGGGCAACGCGTGAGAAGCGTCGGGGTGGCGATGGGGCGACAAGCGCCCGAACGATAGCGGGCACGCCTCGATACTGGCGACAGTCGGCGCGACGCCGTGATCCGGCCGACCAGGCAGGGTCTTGTCGTCGTGCTCGACCCGGACACCGGCGAGCCGATCTGGCCGGTCGAGAGCGAGATGGTCGCAGTCGATCTGACGGCCGGCAGGATTCTCCGGCGCTCGGCGCCGCCGATGATCTCGAACGTCCCAGTGCAAGAGTTTGCGGCATCGTCGGCGATCGCACGCGCGATGGCGGGCCTGCGCCTTTCGTCGCTGCCATCGTAGCAGGCACTCATAACCGCATTGTGGATGCGATACGAACAGCCGTTCACATCGTGCGCGCTATTGCACGAAAGCGAGACCGACGCGCCTGTCGCTGCGCCACACGGGGCGGCAAGTCCGCACGAAATTGTCGCGCGCGATCGAGAGTGTGAACGATTGCGGCAATGTGCCGGGGCCATCGAGGTCGATCGCCACGCCGCCCGCGGACATGTTTCGCACTGTGCACGCGATGCCGTTGTTTTCAAAGGTGATCGTTCCACCCTTGAAAACACGGTAACGTTGGGCTGCACGTTTCTCGGTCATCTGCGTTAATCCACAATGATGATTGTGAAGTAGTGCATAGAAATTACGTTGAACTAAACTCAATACTGGCGCTATTTGCACAGCGCTTCAGACTTCGTTTACGACGTTGAAGCGGTCAGTCACGTCCCGCCAACTTTCCTCACAAGCCTTTCCTTTGTGGCCTTACGCGCCGATGGAGATTCCGATGAAGACCATGCTTTCGATCCTGTTCGCCGCAGCGCTCTCGCTGTCGTCGATGCCCGCCCACGCCGTCAAGTGGGACCTCTCGACCATGACCTGCAAGCAGTTCCTCGAGAGCGGCGAAGACAACATCGCGGTCGTGCTGACCTGGATGGACGGCTGGTACAAGGGCGACGAGGACAACGCGATCATCGACACCGAGGTGTTCATCGAGAACGCCAAGAAGTTCGGTGCCTATTGCGGAAAGAATCCGACCGTCAGCGTCGTCACCGCGGCCGACGAGATCCTCGGCAAGTAACTCTTGAAGCGGACTGAAGTGCGGACGCAATCGCGCTTCGGCCTCTCGCTTCGATGCGAACGTGATGGAGAGCCGCGATGCGCCTTGCGTTCACGCGGCTCTCTTCATTTTTCGTGGGGCTCATCCCGGCAACATCGCGAACGCGCTCGACACCATCGCCACCGGCTTGTTGTCGGCGGCCGAGAGCAGCGTGACGCGGCCAAAGCTCATGGTGCGCCCGAGCCGCACCACGCGGGCGTCTGCGAGCACGTCCGACGCGGTCGCGGCGCGCATGAAATGCGTGGTCTGGTCGACCGTCGTCATCGGACGGTAGCCGCGATTGGCGGCGAGGATTGCGATCACCATCGCGGTGTCGGCGAGGGCCATCAGCGCCTGGCCACAGACCACGCCGCCGTTCCGGCACAGCCGCTCCGAAAACGCCATCCGGAGCAGCGCGCCCGGCTGCCAGTCCGTCACATCCGCGGGCTGCGCGTGCTCGATACGCTCGACCGAGAGGTTGAGATCCTGGACCCAGGGTGCAAAGACCTCGCCGAGGATGCGTCTGGCCTCGGTGATGCCGAACTCGGCTTCTGGCTGCGATGGCATTGCTGTCGTGTCCTCCATTGTTGCCGGATGTTTCGGCCATTCTGCGCGGATCGGCGCGGCAAAGTCACCCGGTCTGATGCCGGTCCGGTCGGCTTGAAAATGCCCGACTTCGCCCGATATGATGCCTTGGTTGGGTAAGGGTGGGTTATGTTGCGTCGGTATGTCCTCGTCTTTTGTCTGATTGCGCTTGGTCTGGCGCTGAACGGGTGCACCAGGTGCGGCCCGATCTGGGACGACTGGCTGCACGCGCCGAAGTCGTGCCGATCGTAGCGGTTCCTGCGGCCCCTCAGCGGCCGCACTGGGATGACAAGGCACGGGCGATCCGCGCCTCCATGAATGGTCTAAGGAGTCAAAGATGAAGCTTTTCCGTATGGCGGCGGTGCTGCTGGCCGTGCTGGCGGGACCGGCCTACGCGCAAATGCCCAATCTCAATTTGTTGCAGGAGGGCCCGGGCAAGACCCCGGAGGAGAAGGCCGCGGAAGCCGAGCGTGACAAGGCCTACAAGGAAACGCTGAAGAAGATTCCGGACGCCAAGGCGTCCAACGACCCCTGGGGCGGCATGCGCTCCGATCCGCCGAAGCAGGCTGCGCCGAAGGCGTCCGCCGCAACCACCGGCGCGCCGAAGAAGACCAAGACCGGCACGGCCGCCAACTGAAGCTGGCGGCCGGAGGCGGCATGCGCCTTTCGGCCGGGACTCCTCATCGTCCGGCCCGCTCCCTACATTATTGGCAGGTGTTGCGTAGACAGGTGTTGCGTAGAGGAGGACAGGTCATGGCCGATCGTCCGCGAGATCTCGCCGAGCGGATGGCGCGCCGGCGCAGGATCGGCGGCAAGCCGGGCGAGCGCACCGGCGACGGCTATCTGCGCGAGACCTTTACGCTGCCGCGCGCGGCGGCGCGGGCGAGGGCGCAGGCCTTCTTCGCCCGCTACCCCAAGGCCGGCTATATGAGCGCGGTCGAGACCTGGCGCGAGCTGCCCGGCGGCGACATCGAATTCACCATGCGGCGGCTGCCCAGCGCAGATTGAGGTCCGCGTCTAGTCGAGCGTCTCGGCGACGATGCGGATGCGGAACACCGGCTCCTTGGCCTCGTCCAGGAGCTCCATGTGCCATTCGGAGTTTTCCTGGAGCTTGCGGGCGATGCCAGCGGCCATGTCGGCGCAGGCGCTGGTCATCTCCTTCCAGGCCAAATCGCGATCGGCAAATTCCGACGCCTGGTCCGCACAGCCGGAATAGCGGCCGTTTCGGATTCGAAAGAAATAGAGCGGCATGGCTGGCCCGATCGCGTGACGGCCCCGCCCCCAAGGCCGTGGCGCGCAGTGCAATCCCAAACCACAGGCAGATCAATTCCGGGCGGCTACGGGATGCGCCGGGGCGCCGCCGATCTGGTGCGTCCGGTTCAGGCCGTGTTGTTCAGGCCGTCTTGCGCCCGATGGCCTTCAGTTCCCGATCGATCCGCAGCTGCACCCGCCGGATCGCCAGCTGGTCGATCTTGGTCTCGGTCTTGCCGGTCTTGACCTGCTCGCCGATTCGGAACTGCCATTGCCAGATTCCAGGAATGGCCGTCTTGGCGACGGTGAACTCGATGCCCCTGTGATTCATGGTTACCTCCCCACGATTCACCTTCGATCACTCTAACATGGTGAGCGTGATTATATTCCCGGGACAAGCAAAATCCGCTGTTAAGCCTTGGACAGTTCACGGAAATTTCGAAAGCGCGCGCGCTCCGAAGCAAACGAAATCGCATTCCGAAAGATGCCAGCCCGCCAAGCGGTGCAAGTCCATCGCCCGCTGCGCTGATGCAGCTGTGCGCGGCTCAGGAACTCTGTTCATGGTCGGAGAACCACGGGGCCATTCGATGGTCATCGGTTAACGATCGGTTGCTCCAGGACTCAGCGCCGGGAATCTTCGCGTCGATGGCCGCAGGCGACATGCCAGGTTGAACGCGGGAGTGGCGAGACATCCTGCGCTCCATCGCAGATGTGAGGAACCGCAACTGTGCGGGCGCGGCTATTCGAAGCGAGCATGTGCGCTTGAAGCATTTCCACTTTTGCGTGCCGGGCACCTATGCTGTGCTGACATCGAAGCACGGCACGAGCACGCCGTCAGCGAAGAGGACCGCGTGAACTGGCTGAGGCGTCTTGCGTTACGTTGGGGTGTACGGAAGTTCTCGCTGGTCTGTCCGCATTGCCGGCATCCGGCGTCGTCCCCGACATTCAGGCGCGGCCGCTTCATGCTCGGTGACGAGACGCTCGTCTGCGAAGAGTGCGGCGAGGCCAGCCTCGTCACCTTCTGGCGCTTCGAAGGATTGTCGTGCTGCTCCGATCGCACCGAGCCGATGCGGGGCGCGCCGCTGTCCAACGTGCGGCACTGACTGACGATCCCGATCGAACGGGAAGAGTCCAGGCCCGCCGCGATGCGGGCCCCGGCATGTGCCTTGCTTGGCCTCGTGACGGCAAGCAACATGGGCGCGTCATGCTCGGCATTCCCCGCCGCTACAGTCATTTCGTCTTCGGTGTCCTCCAGTCCGGACTGACCTCGCTGATCGCGGCGGGGATCGCCAGCCTGCCCGCTGACGGCGCGATGCTGTTCGCCCGGCACTGGATGGTGTCATGGCTGATCGCATGGGCCGCGATGCTACCCGTGGTGCTGCTGGCGGCGCCCGCGATCCGCGCCTTCTCGCTGCGGCTGACGCGGGAGGAGAGGGGTTCGTGAACCGGCCGGCATGAAAAAAACCCGCCCGGGGAGAGCCAGGCGGGTCAGAGGTTATTGGAGGCTGAGGTGCTGGGCTGCAACACCATAAGCCGGACGACCCTAGCGGGCTGAGCTTACGACAGCCTGACAAGTCCGCGAATCGAATCCTGGCCGGCGCCCACCCATGCCCGCAAACAGAAAACCCCGCTCGGGGGTGAGCGGGGTCGTCGGTTGGGTATGGAGGCCCGGTGTTGGTCCACCGGGCGGGACGACACTAGGCGATCAGGCTTACGGGTGCCTGACGGCCGCATCGAGGCCCGCGCGGGAGAGAGCCGCAGACTGGCCCCGCACCGGTCCCAATTTGGTCACCCGATCGCAACACTCGAGCCACAGCCGCAAGCGAGATTCCGCAAGGTCCGGTGCTGCCATGGGGGAAACGTGGCACGCCGGCAACGGGGTGGCATCATGGATAACGTAGAGCGGTCGTTCGCCGCCGCGACGGCGATTGGCTTCGTCGTGCTGGTGATCGGCATCGGGCTGCTGGCGCTGATGTAGGTCCGGCCGGCATGCGCGGGTGGGGAGATGGCAGCGGGGCCAGGCCGGCATGCGCCGGCGGCTGGCACTGTCTTTCAAGAAATTGGAAAACAACCCCATGCACAGTAGGCGGGCTGGGGATTTCGCTGTTCGATCAATGATTTAGAAGTAGTACCTAGGTACCTTTCGCGCGCAGTCGGCCGTGAGGCGGGCATGGCCGACGCGTGATGCCGGGCTCGCTAATGAACCTTGATCACGTCCAGGGGCAGGTGGAGCTCGGCGGCACGCTCCTGGCGGTCCTTCTTGCGGAACTCGTTTTCCTTCCGCTCGAACTTGACCATCTCCTCATGCGCCGCCTCCAGCAGGCGATTGCGCCTGGTTGCATCCTGGTGCGTGTTTTCCGTCATGACCGAGATCCCCACTGTTGCGGTCCAATCCAGAGAAGCCGCAGACCGCGAAAAGGTTCGATGCCGCAAGATTGCGGAAGCATGACGGCGCCCTGCTCATGCGTCTTTGATGCATGTCAGCTTCAGTCGAAGGAGGTTGCTGCGAGATCGGAATCAGAGGCGTTGACGCGCAAGTTCTGAGAGCCTCACCGAGAGGCCTCCAACCGAAGCGGTCTCACTGCCCCCCGTGGGTCGGTCAAAATCCCCCGGGTATGGTCACTTGAAACTCCCCCACCTGATGATCGCCGTCAGCGCCGCTGAACAGCAGTAGCCGGTCAGGCAGGACGTTTATGTTCGACCCCTTTAGCCAGCAAGGGGCCGGGGAGTTGAACGTCTTGAAGCGACATCTGCAAAGCACGGTATTTACATTACTTGATCGCAACGCCAGCCAGCGCGAGATCCACAGGCTGACGGGGGTCGATCGCAAGACGATCCGGCGTTACCGGGCGCTGCGGGCTGGTGCGGAGGCAAATTCCCCCGGGGAAGTGACCACCGGCACGGTGAGCGCGGACGACCAAATTCCCCCACCCCGACCACCGGCTTTTGGGGTGTCGGAAGCGACAGCCGCCTGCAGCCTGGCCCGCTCGGCCTGCGAACCGCATCGGGCATGGATCGAAGAACAGGTCCGCCTGAAGCGGAATGCGCAGGCGATTTACCAGGACCTGGTCGATCGATTTGGCTTTCCGTCCAGCTATCAGAGCGTCAAGCGGTTTGTGCGCACGTTGCGACACAGCGATCCCGAGCAGTTTGATCGACTTGAGTTCCTGCCTGGCGAGGAGGCCCAGGTCGACTATGGCGAGGGCGCTCTGACGATTGATCCCAGGAGCGGCCGGTACCGCCGTCCCCGCCTGTTTGTGATGACGCTGCGCTACTCGCGGCGCAGCTTCCGGCGGGTGGTCTGGAAGTCCAGCCAACACGTCTGGGCGCAGCTCCACGAAGAGGCGTTCCGGTATTTTGGCGGGGTCCCCAGCTATGTCGTGCTCGACAATCTGAAGGAAGGCGTCCTCAAGCCGGATTTGTACGAGCCCGAGCTCAACCCGATTTACAGCGCGATGCTGGCTCATTACGCCGTGGTCGCCGATCCCGCGCGGGTGGCCGATCCCAATCGGAAAGGCTGCGTCGAGAGTGCGATTCAACATACCCAGGGCACCGCGCTGGCCGGACGGCGCTTCGAGACACTGGAAGCCCAGAACGAGTTCCTGAGGCACTGGGAGGAGAATTGGGCCTCCAAGCGCATCCACGGCAGCACGCGCCGTCAGGTCGAGGCGATGTTCCAGGAAGAGAAGCCGCACCTGCGGCCGCTGCCTGTCGCTCCCTTCCGCATCTTCACCGAAGTCGTCCGGACTGTCTGCGACGACACCACCGTACGCGTCGACAACAGCTATTACGCCGCGCGGCCCGCGCCGATCGGCAGTCAGGTCGTGGTGCGGATCTACGCCTCCACGATCGAGATCCGTGATCGCCACACCCGTGCGCTGCTGCGTGTTCATTCCCGGATGACGCACCCCGGTTCTGTTGTCCTGCCGACCAGCGAACGGCCGTTCAATCCGTCGCGGCAAACCGCCGTGCTGCTGGCGAGCGCCGAGCGCATCGGGCCGCAGACCAGGGCGCTATGCCAGCAAGTGTTCGACACCGAGGGGCGCCCCGGACAGCGCGCGATGTGGGGCATTGTCGGGCTGGGCCGGAAGTATCCGGCGCGGCTGGTCGAGCAGGCCTGCGCGCACGCCATCGACAACCGCATCTACCGCTACAAGCACGTGCGTGCGACCGTCGAGCGGTTGTTCGAACAGGCGATTGAGCAGGTTGGAGTGACGCCACAGCCGGCATCGCCGCTCACCCAGGATCATCCGCTGATCCGTACCCCCGCGGAATACGGCGACCTCTTCAGCCGCGCTGTGCGGCGCGACGCCGACGATAATGGTCGGCAGGCCGAGGCTCACGACGATCACGCCACGGCAATCCGCGCTCGTGTCGCCTGCGCAACCCCGGCCAGCTCCGGCGCCACGAGCGCTCCCGCTGCACCTTCTCACCTTAAACTGGAGACCTAGCCACATGATGACCATGCCGGAAATTGAGCGTTGCCTACGACAGCTGCGCCTGTCGGGTGTCCGCGACACGCTGCAGACGCGCGTGCTCCAGGCGCAGGGCGCCAACCAGCCCTTCCTCGAGACCTTCTCCCTTATCCTGCAGGATGAACTGGACCGTCGTCAGTCCCGTCTTATCGAGCGGCGATACCAGCAATCCGGGCTCGACGAAAAGCTGACGCTCGCCGAGTTCGACTGGTCCTTCAATCCCAAACTGCCACGTCAGACCTGCTTCCAGCTCCACACCCTGGCGTTCATTGCCGCTGGCGAGAACGCTCTGCTTGTCGGCAAACCTGGCACCGGGAAGTCGCACATCGCCAAGGCGATTGCCTATCAGGCGATCCTGCAAAGCCACAAGGTCCAGTATCTTGAGACCGACGACTTCTTCCACCGCTACGCCCTGAACTCTCCGGCACAACGCGAGGTCCGGCTGCGAACCATCATCGACTGCGATCTCCTCGTGCTGGACGATCTATTCCTCGCACGCGCCATCCCCGACGACGCCGGCACTTTGCTGCAGACCCTGATCCATCAGCGCTACAAACTGCGCCGCAGCGTCATCGTCACCTCCAATCGCGTCGTGCAGGATTGGGGGGCATACCTTGGGGACAACACTATGAGCACGACGATCCTCGATCGCCTTATGCATCATTGCCATCTGCTTGAGTTCGACGGACGCAGCTATCGGCTCAAAGAAGCCGCTGAAGCTCTTGCCCGGGAAACAAACTCAAACTAACAGTCCCTTGTCCTGCCTCGCGGGTGGAGGAATTTGACTGACCACACCCGGAGGAATTTGAAGTGACCCGCGGGGCACTGCCGCCTGCTGATATCGAAGACGAACCTGACCTGCATCACAGGGCCATAGGTGTCCCTGACTTCAATCGACATCCTGTGACTTTGCGCGCCTTTGAAGTTTTGCACGGAGTCCCACGAGAGGCCGGCGAGCGCGCGAGCGGCTTCTTCCTGCACCGCGAGCAGGTCTCGCAATTCTACGCCTTCTTCGTCGGGAACAATCTCGTCCCCGTCGCGCAGGTCGAAGTAATAGATGGCCATCGCAGGCGCTCTCCAGAATGCAGGCGGGAGCGCGCATCTCTCTCAGTCACCGGCGCCTACGGCAGAGCCCCGGCCGGTGATGGGGGACAATGAGTTGGCTGCCAGTTGGTTGCAGCCTTCAATCCGGCGGTTGCAGTCCGGGCGATCTCAGCCACTCGCTGATGTGAGCGCCGATCTCGGCCTGCCGGGCTTTGCGGATTGTACGCTCACGCTCGATGCCTGGTGGAAGCGATCTGGCTTCCGCATGGAGTCGCTGCGCTTGTTCGGCAAGGCGCTCTTCAAGGGACGTGGTGTGCTTGACATGGCGTCGCTGCATGGCGCTGCTCCTTTCCGGAGGAGGCGGGAGCGCTGGTGGCGTTCTCATCACCGATCAAAGCCAGGGGGCGCGCGGTGACGGCACAGTCTGACATGTCCGCTGCCGGACACATGGTCAATCTTGACCACCTCGGGAAAAGTCAACGAAAGCAAATCAGCCTCCGCGATCTTCAAACCGGCCGCTGAGGCCGGCCACTGCCACGGCCTTAATTCGAGGCGAGAGGCTTGGACGGTTCCTTGCCGCTCCTGCCAGCACCAAAATCCGGGTGCTGTCCAATTGGGACACCCGCAATACCGAATTGGGACACCCGAGGGATGCCCCTTTTGAGCAGTCACGACTTCCCGCTAACGGGCATAGGCTGAATTGGCCCACCGGACGGATCCAGCCCCAGTCCGGAGAGCAGGCGGCCCCACCGCGCATCCAGCGAGGCGGGGCCGCTGCATGTGGGGCACTCGCCTGCAAATCCTGACTAAGCCGATTGCCCCATCGCCCGGGGATGGCGCCCTGGTGCATGTTGATGCGCCTGGGCCGGCGGTAGCCTTGGCTGGCCCAGTACCTTGGCCCCAGCTCCCCGTTCCCCTTGAGTTGGGGCCTTTTGCTGTCCGCAAATAAAAACGCCGCCCGCTCAAATATGGCGCGGGCGGCGGCTTTCCAGCCCCAGGGGGGATGATGCAAAACCCCGGTAATCCTTCGTCTGCACACCCTATGCCAAGGTTCATTGTGCCGGAGCAGGACACCCGCGGAGGGGTATCAGGACCCAATTCGGTTTAATGCCGATCGAACTCCAGAAGGACCCCAACGTCATTCAGCCTGGAACACTGGGAATCAGCGAAGGAGCCGCCGACAAACAGGACTACTGGCCGCCAACTGAGGCGGCCTTTATTTATTTATTTCCAGGGATCTGAGCAAAACCGAACATGCAGGATCGCCGAAGCGGTTCATGCTGAGGTCATGACCGCAAAAGCGAAAAAGCTCACCCATGAAGAGTTCGCCTCTTTGCTCGCGGTCGGTCATGCGGCTGCAAATAGCGCTGCGCCTGCGATCCCTGCCAAACATCGCGCCCGATTGATCGCGCTAGGCTACATGGTCTTTCTTCAGGGCAGGCTGCGAATGACCACGCCGGGACGAATCCGGATCTATGCCGGGCAACTCGATACCTGAGGCGTGCCTTGCGCCTACGCTGGCTTTGGCGGTTGAAGCCCCGGCGATGTGAGCCACTCGCTCATGTGCGAGCCGATCTCGGCTTGGCGGGCTTTGCGCAGGAGGTCCTCTCGTTGAGGACCATGGGGGAGGGCTTTGGCCCGTTCGCGGAGACGTTTCGCTTCTTCGGAAAGTCGCTCCTCAAGAGGGACGGTTTGCGTGAAACGACGGCGCTGCCTCATGACACAACCTCGTCTTGGTCTTTACGGGTCCTAACCGCAGGGTTTGAGTTCTTGCGAGCTTAATATGCAGTCAGCCTGCCTTCTGTTCCAAAGTGAACGTTTCAGGGTGTTCTTCTGGTGGTCAGGGTGTTCTTCTGGCGGAACGCCCCGGCCCTTATACGCTACACCCATAACGAGTTAATCCAATACGCGCATGAACAGGTTGTGTCCGATCAAGAACAAATTAGGACATTTCCGAATTCAGCTTAGGACACTGGGGGTTAAATACGGACAGTACCGAAATCCGCAAAAGAACATATTGCGAACCAGGAACAAATGGGGTACATTGCTTTTATCGCCGGCCCGCCTCGCCAATCGTTTGTCCCCCTAGCGAATCCTCGCCATAAGGAGCACGACCCAATGTCCGCAACTGCCCTGCGTATCGTCGAAGGATCTTCCATGGACAAGAGTAAAGCTCTGGCCGCCGCGCTCTCCCAGATCGAGCGCCAGTTCGGCAAGGGCTCGGTGATGAAGCTCGGCAAGAACGATCGGTCGATGGACGTCGAGGCGGTGTCCTCCGGTTCCCTCGGGCTCGACATTGCGCTCGGCATCGGCGGCCTGCCGAAGGGGCGCGTCGTGGAAATCTACGGGCCGGAATCCTCGGGCAAGACCACGCTGGCGCTGCACACGGTGGCGGAAGCGCAGAAGAAGGGCGGCATCTGTGCCTTCATCGACGCCGAGCACGCGCTCGACCCGGTCTATGCGCGCAAGCTGGGCGTCAACATCGACGAGCTGCTGATTTCGCAGCCGGACACCGGCGAGCAGGCGCTGGAAATCTGCGACACGCTGGTGCGCTCGGGTGCGGTGGACGTTCTGGTGGTCGATTCGGTCGCGGCGCTGGTGCCGAAGGCCGAGCTCGAGGGCGAGATGGGCGATGCGCTGCCGGGACTTCAAGCGCGGTTGATGAGCCAGGCGCTGCGCAAGCTGACGGCCTCCATCAACAAGTCCCACACCATGGTGATCTTCATCAACCAGATCCGCATGAAGATCGGTGTGATGTATGGCTCACCGGAGACCACCACCGGCGGCAACGCGCTGAAGTTCTACGCCTCCGTCCGCCTCGACATCCGCCGCATCGGCGCGATCAAGGAGCGCGACGAAGTGGTCGGCAACACCACGCGCGTCAAGGTGGTGAAGAACAAGCTGGCGCCGCCCTTCAAGCAGGTCGAGTTCGACATCATGTACGGCGAGGGCGTTTCCAAGATGGGCGAGATCCTCGATCTCGGCGTCAAGGCCGGCATCGTCGAAAAGTCCGGCGCCTGGTTCTCCTATGACAGCCAGCGCCTCGGCCAGGGCCGCGAGAACTCGAAAGCGTTCCTGAAGGCCAACCCCGACATCACCGCCAAGATCGAGACCGCGATCCGCCAGAACTCCGGCCTGATCGCCGAGCAGATTCTGGCCGGCACCCCTGAGCGCGACGCCGACGGCGAGGAGCCGGCGGACGAGTAAGTCTTAACGCGGAGAGTTTTTCGCGAGGAGCGGGCACTGAGGACGTTGAGTTGCCGACGTCTTCGGGGCCCGTTTCGTTTTGCGTGGGGGCGGGCGCATCGACGATGAAGCGTATGATCCTGACCAGTTCGTCCGGCGTCGGTCTCACCTACGCGGACCGCGCCGACATGGTTGTTCCGCTCATCTTTCGGTTCGTGTCGGGGCCGCTGCCGACGTCGCATCACCTCCAGACCTATCTCACGGGAGGCTCTTTCAGAGGCGATCCGGAGGTGCGTTGGTCCGATCTTGTTGCCCGGTCTCCCGACACTGGTCTCGCGCACAAGGAGCTCCCGCTGGTTTGGTTCTGCGAGACCTATGGCGTCGAGCTCATCGAGCTGTGGTTTGATCCCAGCCCGAACAATCAATTGCAGTTGGTCTGGATCCTCGATTATCTCCGCGCCGAACCCTACATGGCCGAGCGCCTGAAATTGCGACTGGTCGATTTCGATTTGCTCGGAGCAGACGTCGCGGGGCTTCGCGAGCGTACCGTGCGGGCGCTCGATGTGACGGAGCGCGACTTCGAGGTCGCCCGCATGGCTTGGGAGGCCTACCGGGCGCCAACGCCGGAGTTCTGTTCCGGATTGCTCGGCAGGGATTTCCCCAGGCTACCCTTCCTGAAGCCGGCGATGGAAGAATTGCTGGCAGAACTGCCGTCACCAATCACCGGACTGGGTGCGACGGAAGCGCGGCTTCTCGAATTGATTGCGAGGGGACACAACCGTACCAAGGAGCTGTTTCAGCCGGGCGGGCTGCTCGAAACGCGCGTGTTCGACCAGTGGGAGCTCGGCCCTTTGCTCGAAGGGCTCGCGTCCGGTCCGATGCCGGCGGTCGCGGGTCTCGATTCGAAACTCGCAACCCTCGCCCCGCACGATGCGCGAGGTCGCAACGCCGCCTATCGGCGGAGCCGGCCGCTGCTGACGGAGTTCGGCAAGGCGGTGCTTGCAGGCCGGGAAGATTTCCGCAGCCACAATCCGATCCGGCGCTGGTGGGGCGGCACGCTCCTGACCAACGAGCGGCTCTGGCGCTGGGATGCGCAAAGCCGTTCGCTCGTGGCGCCTTGAGCTAGGTTGCAGGATGGGTAGAGGGCAGCGAAACCCATCGCTTTCCTATCGCCGGAAGGAGAACGTAGTGATGGGTTTCGCTGCGCTCTACCCATCCCACGAAGCTACGAATCCCTTACTCCGCCGCTTCCGCGTAGTCGCTCACCGGCGGGCACGAGCACACCAGGTTGCGGTCGCCATAGACGTTGTCGACGCGTCCGACCGGGCTCCAGTATTTGTCGGTGCGCGAGACGCCGTCGGGGAAGCAGCCCTCGGCACGGCTATAGGCGCGGGCCCACGCATCGTCGGCGATGTCGTGCACGGTGTGCGGGGCGTGGCGCAAGGGCGAGGCCTCGATCTTGAAGCGGCCGGCCTCGACCTCGGCGATCTCCTTCCGGATCGCGATCATGGCGTCGCAGAAGCGGTCCAGCTCCGCCTTCGATTCCGATTCGGTCGGCTCGATCATCAGCGTGCCCGGCACCGGGAAGCTCATGGTCGGCGCGTGGAAGCCGTAATCGATCAGCCGTTTGGCGATGTCGTCAACGGTGACGCCGCTGGTCGTCTTCAGCGCACGCGGATCGACGATGCACTCATGCGCGACGCGGCCCTTCGCGTTCTTGTAGAGCACCGGGAAATGCGCATCGAGCCGTGCGGCGATGTAGTTGGCGTTGAGGATCGCGATCTCGGTGGCGCGCTTCAGGCCTTCGCCGCCCATCATCAGGATGTAGATGTAGGAGATGGTCAGGATCGAGGCCGAGCCGAACGGCGCGGCCGAGACCGGCCCGACCGGTGCGTCGCCTCGCGTCGCCGGATGGCCCGGCAGGAACGGGGCGAGATGCGCCTTCACGCCGATCGGGCCCATGCCCGGGCCGCCGCCGCCATGCGGGATGCAGAAGGTCTTGTGCAGATTGAGGTGGCTGACGTCGGCGCCGTAATCGCCGGGCCGGGACAGGCCGACCTGCGCGTTGAGGTTGGCGCCGTCCAGATAGACCTGGCCGCCATGGCCGTGGACGATGTCGCAGATCTCGCGGATATGCTCCTCGAACACGCCGTGGGTCGAGGGATAGGTGATCATGACCGCGGCGAGGTCATTCGCGTGCTTGTCGGCCTTGGCGCGGAGATCGTTGACGTCGACGTCGCCGTTCTTCTCGCAGGCAACCACCACCACGTCCATGCCGACCATCGCGGCCGAGGCCGGGTTGGTGCCGTGGGCGGAGGAGGGGATCAGGCAGATCTTGCGATGCGCCTCGCCGCGCGCAGCATGATAGCCGCGGATCGCGAGCAGCCCGGCATATTCGCCTTGCGCGCCGGAATTCGGCTGCAGCGAGATCGCGTCATAGCCGGTGATGTCGCACAGCCACTTCTCCAGCCGCGCGAACAGCGCGTGATAGCCCTTGGCCTGCTCGCGCGGGGCGAACGGGTGCAGGCTGCCGAATTCCGGCCAGGTCAGCGGCATCATCTCGGTGGTCGCGTTCAGCTTCATCGTGCAGGAGCCGAGCGGGATCATGGCGCGGTCGAGCGCGAGGTCGCGGTCCGAGAGCTTGCGCATGTAGCGCAGCATCTCGGTCTCCGAGCGATGCGCGTGGAACACCGGGTGGGTGAGGAACGCGGTCGTGCGCTTCAGCGCCTCCGGCAGCGCCTCGCGCGTGGTCGCATCCAACTCGGCATAGGAAAGCTGGCCGCCGAAAGCGCGCCAGACCGCTTCGACCGTCGCAGGCGTCGTGGTCTCGTCGAGCGCGATGCGCAGGGCAGCGTCACCGACGCCGAGATTGATCTTCTCGCCAGCGGCGCGCGCGACGATCCCGGCGCGCCCAGCACCGGCATCGACGCTGACCGTGTCGAAGAAGCTGTCAGACTGCGGCGCAAAGCCGAGCTTGCGCAGGCCCGCGGCGAGCACGGCGGCGCGGCGATGCACCTGGCGTGCGATCTGCGAAAGCCCCTCGGGGCCGTGATAGACCGCATACATCGCGGCGATCACGGCGAGCAGCACCTGCGCGGTGCAGATGTTGGAGGTCGCCTTCTCGCGGCGGATGTGCTGCTCGCGGGTCTGCAGCGCGAGGCGGTAGGCCGGCATCCCGCGCGAATCCACGGAGAGGCCGACGATGCGGCCGGGCAGCGAGCGCTTCAGCGCATCGCGCACCGCCATGTAGGCCGCGTGCGGTCCGCCATAGCCCATCGGCACGCCGAAGCGCTGCGCCGAACCGATGGCGATGTCGGCGCCGAGCTCGCCGGGCGAGGCGAGCAGTGTCAGGGCCAGCAGGTCGGCGGCAACGATCGCAAGTGCGCCCTTGGCCTTCAACGCCGCGATCGCGGGCCTGAGGTCGCGCAACGCGCCCGATGAGCCCGGATATTGCAGCAGCGCGCCGAGCACGTCGGCCTTGTCGAGATCGGTGAGGGGATCGCCGACGATCAAATTCCAACCCAGCGGCTCGGCGCGGGTGCGCATCACCGCCAGCGTCTGCGGATGCACGTCCTTGTCGACGAAGAAGGCCTTTGCTTCGACCCGCGAGTGCCGCTCCGCCAGCGCCATCGCCTCGGCGGCCGCGGTGGCCTCGTCGAGCAGCGAGGCGTTGGCGACGTCGAGCCCGGTGAGGTCGCAGATCATGGTCTGGAAGTTGAACAGCGCCTCCAGCCGGCCCTGGCTGATCTCGGGCTGGTAGGGCGTGTAGGCCGTGTACCAGGCCGGATTCTCCAGGATGTTGCGCTGGATCACCGCAGGCAGGATCGTGCCGGAATAGCCTTGGCCGATCAGCGAGGTGAAGACCTGGTTTTGGGCAGCGAGCTCGCCCATATGCGCGATCGCCTCGGTCTCGCTGAGCGGCTTGCCGAGATCGAGCGGGGCGGCCTGTCGGATCGAGGCCGGCAGCGTCTCCGCCATCAGCGCGTCGACGCTCTTGGCGCCGACGGTCTCCAGCATCGCGGCGACGTCGCGCGCCGACGGGCCGATGTGGCGGCGAGCGAAATTGGTGGTGTCGCCGTTGGATTTGCGGTGCGCGGTCATCATGGGTCCTCGCTTTAGATTTCGCTGTCGCCGTCATGCCCCGCGAAGGCGGGGCATCCAGTAAACGCAGCCATCACGGCTAGAACCGAGAAGCCGCGGCGTACTGGATCGTCCGCCGTCGCGGACGATGACACCGAATGTGAGGTCAGAGTTCGCTTCATCTCACGCCGTGTGGGCCTTGTAGGCGGCTTCATCCATGAGGCCGCCGAGTTCGCTCTTGTCGGCAATCTTGATCTTGAAGAACCAGGCCTTGCCTTGCGCATCCGAGTTCACCAGCGCCGGCTCGGCGGCGAGCGCATCGTTGGTCTCGAGCACCTCGCCCGTCACAGGCGCGTAGACGTCGGAGGCGGCCTTCACGGACTCCACCACGGCGGCGGCTTCCGCCTTCTTCAGCGCGCGGCCGAGCTTGGGCAGCTCGATGAACACGACGTCGCCGAGCTGCGACTGCGCGTAGTCGGTGATCCCGACGGTGGCGACATCGCCCTCGATGGCGAGCCATTCATGGTCGGAGGTGTACAGCGTCGTGGTCATTTCTGAAGTCCTCAGCGTTTGTAGGTGTTTTTCACGAAGGGCATGGCGGCGACCGTCATTGGCAGCCGCTGGCCGCGCACCTCGGCGAACAGGCTCGTGCCGAGCGCGCTCGATGCGGTGGGCACGTAACCCATCGCGACCGGCACGTTCAGGCTCGGGCCGAAGCCGCCCGATGTGACTTGTCCGATCGGCTCGGCGGATGCGCTATCAGCAAACAGCAGCGCGCCCTCGCGCACCGGCGCGCGGCCTTGCGCGCGCAGGCCGACGCGGCGGCGGGCCGCACCCTGGTCGAAATGAGCGAGAATCTTCTCGGCGCCGGGGAAACCACCCGCGCGCGCGCCGCCGCTGCGGCGGCTCTTCTGCACCGACCATTCCAGCGCGGCCTCGACCGGCGTGGTGGCGGTGTCGATGTCGTGGCCGTAGAGGCAGAGCCCGCCTTCCAGCCGCAGGCTGTCGCGGGCGCCGAGGCCGATCGGCATCACGTCGGGGTTTTCCAGCAGCGTTTTGGCCAGACGCTCGGCGTCCGCGGCGGGAACCGAAATCTCGAACCCGTCCTCGCCGGTGTAGCCGGAGCGCGAGACGAAGCACTTGATGCCGGCGACCTCATGCGGACCGGCGTCCATGAACTTCATGGACGGCGCCTCTGCACAGAATTTCGCCAGCACCGCTTCCGCCTTCGGACCCTGCAGCGCGATCAGGGCGCGGTCGGCGAGCGAATCAATGACGCAGTCGTCCGAGAGATGCGCGCGCAGATGCGCCTCGTCCTCTGCCTTGCAGGCGGCGTTGACGACCAGGAACAGGTGGTCGCCGAAATTGGCGACCATCAGGTCGTCGAGAATGCCGCCATCGGCATTGGTGAACTGGGCGTAGCGCTGCCGCCCCGGCGCAATCGCGACGATATCCTGCGGCACCAGCCGTTCCAGCGCGCGGGCGGCGTCCTCGACCTTGCCGGATTTCGGCAGCAAGCGGAGCTGGCCCATGTGGGAGACGTCGAACAGGCCGGCCTGGCTGCGGGTATGGAGGTGTTCCTTCAGCACACCAGCGGGGTACTGCACGGGCATGTCATAGCCCGCGAACGGCACCATCTTGCCCCCGAGGGACACATGAAGGTCGTAGAGGGGCGTACGTTTCAGGGAGTCTTGGTCGTGAGCTAGCATCACAGGGGCCCTCGGCGGTTCCCCGGGGACGATTCCCCGAGCCAACCAGTCGAAGCCCCATCTGTCGCTGTGCCTGAGAGTATTATCCCGTCGGCGGACGCTGTCCGAGCCTCAAGCTCGTCGGCGCCTCTTTCCAGATGCTGTCAAAGCCACGCGGTCCTTTTGCCTGAGAGTTTCCGGGGCGGTTGCTCCTTCGGCGCCGGCTGCCTAAAGCCGGTCTCTCCCGACGTGGCCGTACGATACAGATGGGTACAGACCACAGGCCAGCCAAGCCTGTCAACGCGCACCTGGCGTCTTTCAACGGGATTGAGCGCCTGCGGCAACCCTCTGATCTCTCTGCACAGTTTCTGGACAGCGAAGCTGGCCTTGTCTAAAAGCGCTTTGGCCCGCAGATATCAGCCTTAATTTCCGGTTTGGACGGCGGTCGCGGGTCCGAACACACCCGATTGGATGAACATGAGCGGCGTCAACGAGATCAGGTCGACCTTTCTGAACTTCTTTGCCGAGAACGGCCACGAGATCGTGCCGTCCTCGCCATTGGTGCCGCGCAACGACCCGACGTTGATGTTCACCAATGCCGGCATGGTGCAGTTCAAGAACGTCTTCACCGGCGTCGAGAAGCGGCCCTATCAGCGCGCCACCACCTCGCAGAAATGCGTGCGCGCCGGCGGCAAGCACAACGACCTCGACAATGTCGGCTACACCGCGCGCCATCTCACCTTCTTCGAGATGCTCGGCAACTTCTCGTTCGGCGACTATTTCAAGGAGCGCGCGATCGAGCTCGCCTGGAAGCTGATCACGAAGGACTTTGGGCTCAACAAGGACAAGCTGCTCGTCACCGTCTACCACACCGACGACGAGGCGCATGGGCTGTGGAAGAAGATCGCGGGCTTCTCCGACGACCGCATCATCCGCATCCCGACCTCGGACAATTTCTGGGCGATGGGCGACACCGGGCCGTGCGGCCCGTGCTCGGAGATCTTCATCGATCGCGGCGAGCACATCTGGGGCGGACCTCCGGGCTCGCCGGAAGAGGACGGCGACCGCTTCCTCGAATTCTGGAATCTCGTGTTCATGCAGTACGAGCAGGTGACGAAGGAGGAGCGCGTGGATCTGCCGCGTCCCTCGATCGACACCGGCATGGGCCTCGAGCGCATGGCCTGCATCATGCAGGGCGTCGACAGCGTGTTCGAGACCGACCTGTTCCGTCACTTGATCGACGCGACGGCCTCCGCGCTCGGCAGCGGGCCGAACGAGCAGACCGTGGCCTCGTTCCGCGTCATCGCCGACCACTTACGCTCCTCGGCCTTCCTCGTCTCCGACGGCGTGCTGCCCTCCAATGAAGGCCGCGGCTACGTGCTGCGCCGGATCATGCGCCGCGCGATGCGCCATGCGCAGCTGCTGGGTGCGAAAGAGCCGCTGATGCATCGGCTGGTCTGGGCGCTGGTCCGCGAGATGGGCCAGGCCTATCCGGAGCTGATGCGCGCGGAGAAGCTGATCGAGGAAACGCTGCGGCTGGAAGAGACCCGTTTCCGCAAGACGCTGACGCGCGGCCTCGCCATCCTCGACGAGAAGAGCGCTTCGTTGAAGAAGGGCGACATGTTCGACGGCGACGTCGCCTTCACGCTCTACGACACCTACGGCTTCCCGCTCGACCTGACGCAGGACGCGCTGAAGTCGCGCGGCATCGGCGTGGACCAGTCCGCCTTCACCGATGCGATGGAGCGCCAGAAAGCCAAGGCGCGCGAGTCCTGGAAGGGCTCGGGCGAGGCGGCTTCCGAAGCGATCTGGTTCCCGCTGCGCGAGAAGCTCGGCGCCACCGAATTCCTCGGCTACGAGACCGAGAGCGCCGAAGGCGTGGTCTCCGCGCTGGTGAAGGACGGCCAGGAAGCCGCCAGCCTCAAGGCCGGCGAGACCGGCGCACTGGTGCTGAACCAGACACCGTTCTACGCGGAGTCCGGCGGCCAGGTCGGCGACACCGGCGTGCTGCTAGGCGAAGGCGGCGTCAAGTTCCGCGTCACCGACACGCAGAAGAAGCTCGGCGATCTCTTCGTCCACGTCGGCACGGTCGAGAGCGGCGAGCTGAAGCTCGGCACCGCGCTCCAGCTCGAGGTCGATCATTCGCGCCGCTCCTCGATCCGCGCCCATCACTCGGCGACGCATCTCATCCACGAGGCGCTGCGCCAGGTGCTCGGCGACCACATCGCCCAGCGCGGTTCGATGGTCGCGCCCGACCGGCTGCGCTTCGACTTCGTGCATCCGAAGCCGATCACGGCGGAGGAGCTTGCCCGCGTCGAGGACATCGCCAACGACGTGGTGCTGGAGAACGACGAGGTCACGACCCGCGTCATGGGCGTCGATGAAGCTCGTGAGGCCGGGGCGCGCGCGCTGTTCGGCGAGAAATACGGCGACGAGGTCCGCGTCGTCTCGATGGGCAGGACCGCGCGCGAGCGCGGCGCCAACGCGCTCGGCTGGTCGGTCGAGCTCTGCGGCGGCACGCATGTGCGGCGCACCGGCGATATCGGCCTGATCACGCTGACCGGCGAGAGCGCGGTCGCCTCGGGCGTGCGCCGCATCGAGGCGCTGACGGGCAACTACGCGCGCAAGCACGCCAACGACACCATGGCGCTGGCGAAGACCGCGGCGAACGAGCTGCGCACCTCGATCGACGACGTGCCGGCGCGCATCACCGCGCTGATGGAGGAGCGCAAGAAGCTCGAGCGCGAGCTCTCCGACGCCCGCAAGAAGCTCGCGATGGGCGGCGGTGCTGCCGCCAGCAATGGCGCAGCCTCCGGCGTGCGCGAGGTCGGCGACGTCAAGCTGATGGCGCGTGCGGTCGAGGGCATCGAGATGAAGGATCTCAAGAGCCTCGCCGACGACGGCAAGAAGCAGATCGGCTCCGGCGTGGTCGCCATCGTCGGCGTCACCGGGGACGGCAAGGCCGGCATCGTGGTCGGTGTCACCGCCGATCTCACCGCGCGCTTCAACGCCGTGAACCTCGTGCGTGTCGCCTCCGAAGCGCTCGGCGGCAAGGGCGGCGGCGGCCGCCCCGACATGGCGCAGGCCGGTGGCCCCGACGGTGCCAAGGCGCCCGAGGCGCTTGCGGCGATCGAAAAAGCCATGGCGGGCGCGTGAGGCCGTGGGCCTCGTTCCGCGAGGACGTGGGCTTCGCGACCCCAATTTAAGGGATCGCCTCTACGAATTGCTGGAGCACGATCCGCTGGCCTATTCGGTCGGGTCGCGCTTCATCCAGCTGATCATCGGCGTCATCGTGCTCGACGTGGTCGCGATGGTCCTCGCCTCGGTGCCGGATCTGGACGCGCAGTTCGGCACGCTGTTCTCGGCGATTAAGGTCTTCGCCGTGATCGTGTTCGCGCTGGAATATGCCGCGCGGCTGTGGACGGTCGCCGGACACACCCAGCGCAAGGCGTCCGCGCTGTCCGACCGGCTCTCTTATGCCTTCTCCGCGCTCGGCATCATCGACCTCATGGCGTTCCTGCCCGCGGCAATCGTGCTCGCCACGGGCCGGCATGCGACGCTGGCGGCGCTCGGCGTGCTGCCGTTCTTCAAGCTGATCCGCTATTCGCCGGCAATGCGCTCGCTGCTCGCCGCCGTGCACGCCGAGCGGCGGGCGCTGATCGGCTGCATCGTCATCCTGATCGGCGTGGTCCTGACCTTCGCCTCGCTGCTCTACGCCATCGAGCGCGACGTGCAGCCGGACAAGCTCGGCACCATCCCGCAGGCGATGTGGTGGGCGATCGTGACGCTCGGCACCGTCGGCTATGGCGACGTCGTGCCGGTGACGGCGCTCGGCAAGTTCGTCTCGGTGTTCGCGATCATCTCAGGCTTTGCCATGATCGCGCTGCCGGTCGCGATCATCTCCACCGCCTTCGCGGAAGAGGTGAAGCGGCGCGACTTCGTCGTCACCTGGGGCATGCTGGCGCGGGTGCCGCTGTTCTCGCATTTGTCGGCCTCGGAGATCGCCGACATCATGCGGCTCTTGCGGGCGCGCACCATCGAGCAGGGCGAGATCCTGGTGCGGCGGGGCGATGCCGCCACGTCGATGTATTTCATCACCGCCGGCGAGGTCGAGATCGCGCTGCCGACCCAGAATGTGCGGCTCACCGACGGCACCTTCTTCGGCGAGATCGCACTGCTGCACAAGACCAAGCGCAGCGGCACGGTGACGGCGACGCGCAAGACCCGGCTGCTGGTGCTCGACGCCCAGGATTTCCACGCCCTGATCGAGCGCATGCCGACGCTCGCCGCCCACGTCCACAAGACCGCAAAGGCGCGGCTGGAAGAGACCGGCGATCTCGCTGCGGCGGAACTGGCGCAGGCGCAGCGTGAGGGCACCGACCGCTGAGCGGTCAGCCCTTCTTCAGGAAAACATAGTCGGCCGAGTACGGCGCGCTCTTGAACTCGCCGGCCTTGTCGCAGGCACCGTCGAGCTTGCCGCCATGGGTGTTGATGCGCTGGACGGTGGTGACCGGCGTCAGGACGCCGCTGCCGCGGCGGGAGGCGACCTCCAGCTTCAGCCAGGGGATATCGGCGGCGGTGGCGCCTGGCGCGTTGCCGATGGCCTTGCCGACCACGGCGCTGCTGTCGGCAAGCTCCCAGTTCGGCCCGGCATAGTGGCGGCCGACGGTCTTGCCTTCGGACAGCAGCGTCGCGACCGGTTCGCGGAAGGCCCAGGCGAGCTTGCCCTCAGCGCCGGCCTTGCACTCATAGACCTGCGCGCCCTCGGCGTGGACGCTGAGCACGACGGTCTCGCCCGGTGCGGCGATGGCCTCGGGAAGCGGCTCCGCAGCTCCCGCCGGTCCGATCAGGGCCGCGAGCATCAGGGTGGGGGCGGCAAGCTTGCTGAACATGGCGGTCTCCGCAAAGGGTTTCAAAAAACAAACGGGCCGCGCTCAAAGGCGCGGCCCGTGATGATGTCCGGCCCAGTCGGGCGAAATTGCGGTCGGCTTACGCCGCCATCGCCTTGGTGAGGTTCTCCGCGACTTTGTCGAGGAAGCCGGTGGTCGAGAGCCAGCGCTGGTCGGCGCCGACCAGCAGCGCGAGGTCCTTGGTCATGTAGCCGGCCTCGACGGTGTCGACGCAGACCTTCTCGAGGGTGTTCGCGAACTTGGCGAGCTCGGCGTTGTTGTCGAGCTTGGCGCGGTGGGCGAGGCCACGGGTCCAGGCGAAGATCGACGCGATCGAGTTGGTCGAGGTCTCCTTGCCCTTCTGGTGCTCGCGGTAGTGGCGGGTCACCGTGCCGTGGGCGGCTTCCGCTTCCACGGTCTTGCCGTCGGGGGTGAGCAGCACCGAGGTCATCAGGCCGAGCGAGCCGTAGCCCTGCGCGACCGTGTCGGACTGCACGTCGCCGTCGTAGTTCTTGCAGGCCCAGACATAGCCGCCGGACCATTTCAGCGCCGAGGCCACCATGTCGTCGATCAGGCGGTGCTCGTAGGTCAGGCCCTTGGCCTCGAATTCCTTCTTGAACTCGCGGTCGTAGATGTCCTGGAAGATGTCCTTGAAGCGGCCGTCATAGACCTTGAGAATCGTGTTCTTGGTCGACAGATAGACCGGGTAGTTGCGCAGCAGGCCGTAGTTCAGCGAGGCGCGGGCGAAGTCGATGATGGAGTCGTCGAGATTGTACATCTCCATGGCGACGCCGGCGCCGGGGGCCTTGAACACTTCCTTCTCGATCACGGTGCCGTCCTCGCCGACGAACTTCATCGACAGGGTGCCCTTGCCCGGGAACTTGAAATCGGTGGCGCGGTACTGGTCGCCATAGGCGTGGCGGCCGATGATGATCGGCTTGGTCCAGCCGGGAACCAGGCGCGGCACGTTCTTGCAGATGATCGGCTCGCGGAAGATCACGCCGCCGAGGATGTTGCGGATGGTGCCGTTCGGCGACTTCCACATCTGCTTGAGGTTGAACTCCTTCACCCGGGCCTCGTCAGGGGTGATGGTGGCGCACTTGACGCCGACGCCGACCTTCTTGATGGCCTCGGCGGCGTCGATGGTCACCTGATCGTTGGTGTGGTCGCGGTATTCCATCCCCAGGTCGAAATACATCAGCTCGACATCCAGGAACGGGGTGATCAGCTTGTCCTTGATGTACTGCCAGATGATCCGGGTCATCTCGTCGCCATCGAGTTCGACGACGGGATTGGATACCTTGATTTTTGCCATGATCGGGGAAGCCTCTTGGGAACGGCGCTATTGGCGCGCCACGGGAATATCCGCCGCCTCTTAGCACCGCCGCGCGGCGGGCGAAAGCCAAGGGATTATGCACTTTTAGCTCATCCAGCTTCCCCAGATGGGGGGCGGGGAGCGGCCCGCCGGCGGGGGCCGGCCTGAGGCTTCAGAAGAGATTCAAAAGTCGAATCCAAGTCGTTATTTCCCTTGAGAATTTCGTCAGGACAGGCAAACGACAGGCAGCAGGGCGCGTCGGCTGGCGGTGGGCCTTGAATCAATTCCTGAGAGCGCCTTGCCAAGGCCTTGAGACGAAGAGTGAAAGCGAAACGAAATGTCGGGGACTGACAAGAGCAAGGCGGGTCTTTCCCTCGACGGTCCGATCGTGATCCTGGTCGAGCCGCAGCTTGGCGAAAACATCGGCATGGCCGCGCGCGCCATGGGCAACTTCGCCCTGAGCCGCTTGCGCATCGTCAACCCCCGCGACGGCTGGCCCAACATCGCCGCCCAGCGCGCCGCCGCCGGCGCCGACTATATTCTGGAAAAGGTCGAATTGTTCGACACGGTCGGTGAGGCCGTCGCCGATCTCGACCTGCTGTTCGCCACCACCGCGCGCCCCCATGACCAGGCCAAGCCGGTGGTGGGTCCGGAAGCCGCAGCGGCCGAGATCTCCGGGCACGTCGCGACCGGGGGCAAGGCCGGTATCCTGTTCGGCCGCGAGCGCTGGGGGCTGACCAACGAGGAGGTCGGCCTCGCCAACCGCATCATCACCTTCCCGGTCAATCCGGGCTTTGCCTCGCTCAACCTCGCCCAGGCCGTGCTGCTGATCGGCTATGAATGGTTCAAGCTGGCGACATCCGGCGAGTTGCCACACGCCATGCCGGAGCGCTCCGAGCGCGCCTCGCAGCACCAGATGCAGGCCTTCTTCGACAATCTCATCCGCGAGCTCGACAAGGTCGAGTTCCTGCGGCCGGCCGAGAAGCGCGACACCATGCTGGTCAACCTGCGCAACATCTTCAGCCGGATGGAGCCGACCAAGCAGGATATGCACACCCTGCACGGGGTGGTGATGGCGATTGCTGAGGGTCGCAAGGGTCCGGCCAAGGGCGGCGTGCTCGACGGCGAGCAGGCAACGCGCCTGCGCGCGCTCTTGGCCGAGCACGGCCAGGGCGGCGGTGTCCCCGACAGCGGCTCGACCGTGCGCGGGCTCGCCCGCCTGCTCCGCCGCAACCCGACCGACGCCGAGCGCCTGCTCTGGCAGTCGCTGACCCGCGACCGCCGCTTCGCAGGCCAGTTCAAGCGCCAGACCCCGGTCGGCCGCCACATCCCGGACTTCGTCTCGTTCCCGCACCGGATCGCGATCGAGCTGGTGAACCCCGGCGAGGGCGAGACGATCGCGGCGGATCGCGCGGGCCGGCGGACATGGCTCGAGGCGCGCGACTATCGCGTGCTGGAGATCCGGGCGGCGGATGTGGAGCGGGATCTGGAGAGTGGCCTTACGGTTCTCCAGTCCATGATGTCCAAGACCTGAAGTACCCAAGACTTATCCACCACGGCCCATGCCTCAGCGGGCTGAACTGTTCCGAAATCCAGCTTTTGTCTTTCCGTCCACGGACAAGCGGCTAAGATTGTCGGGCTTGTTCACCTCATTCGCTGGTTGTGGGGGCGCCTGTGCTTTTTCGAAAAAGGAGCTTGACGCAGGCGGGGGCCACAGCGATCGCGCGGCAGCACGAAGCCGCCGTTTTGCAGGATGAACGCGCTGCTGTGGCCGTGGGCCGGAAGAGAGCTGTAACCGGCCCCTGGATTGGGCTCGCGCTGTCAGGGGGAGGCATTCGCTCGGCGACGTTCTGTCTCGGTGCATTGCAAAGATTTGCCAACAGCGGCTTGCTCAAGCATTTCGACTACATATCGAGCGTGTCCGGCGGCGGATATGCCGCATCGGCGGTGCAGTGGAAATGGCATGACGATCCCAACACCGACGCGGGCGCAAACTTTCCCTATGGCAGCGAGCAAACGCAATCTCTTGCAAGTGAAAATGAGAGCCTGAAATATTTGCGCTGGCACGCCAGCTTTCTCGCGCCAGGCGGCGGCATCTCGATCTGGTCGGGAATCGCGGTTCTGCTTCGCACGTTTCTGATCAGCGTTTTCTTCTGGCTGCCACTGGCGATCGCGTTCATGCTGGTCGTACTCGTGGCCACCGGCTTTCACGCCTTCTACGAATCGTACGGGACCATGGGAGAGCTAACCGTCCCAAAACTGGAAGCCATGACCCTGTCGTTGCCATGGATCGGCATCTGCGTTTCGGCGTTTGCCGGTGTCTTCATTTTCGCCATTGTGTTGCTTCTGGCGATTGCGCTGATCGGGACGATATTCCTTGCGATCATCTCGATCCTCATTCCTCCCGAGACCACGGAAAACCGCGGTGACCGCATCGCCCGGGCCGGGCGTTGTGCCGCCGTCGGCATCGCCGGGCTGCTGGTCTCCTACTTCACGTTCGGTCACTTCGGAGCACGTTTCGATCTGGCTACTGTCGATCCCGTCACTTCGGCGCTGTTGATTGCGACCGCCGGATTCGGTCTGTTCGGCGCGTGCGCGATTATTGTCGGCATTCTGCAGCTTTCAGGGATACTGGAGTTCGGCGTCAACTATGCGGTGCGGCGCAAATACGAGTTGGCCGCGACGGTGTGGTTTCCCACCCTGATCGCGTGCCTCACGTTCGGATCTCTTCCCTTTGTGTTCGAGGCAATCGCGGATTCCACCAAGAGCTATCCAACCGGGGGAAAGGCGCTGATCGGAATCTTCACCGTCGCCAGCGGATTTCTTTCCGGTCTTTATGGTCACTTCGTGCAGGCGCAGCGGCTCGCGCCCTCTCTTGCCACCCGCGTCGCGGCCACTTTGGCGGCCGGTGCCTTTCTCTATCTCATACTCGTGATCGCTTATGCTGGAGCGAGATTTCTAATCCAGCCGCAACATCTCACCGCAGACCAGGCACAATATTGCCGCGAGTTTTTCGCTGCGCTCCTGGTGTTTTCAGTTGCCTTTGGATGGTGGAGCAACGTCAACTACCTCGGTCTGCATCGCTTCTATCGCGACCGCCTGATGGAAGCCTTCATGCCGACGATTGAGCAAAAGGCGGCGGATGCGCCAAATTATAGCGATGCGGACCGGTTGCCATTGGCGGCGATATGGCCACCCAAACAGACCAGTCCGCTTCCTTATCCACTGATCAACACCAACGTCATTCTGGTCAACGACCTCGATCAGACGGTTGCGCTTCGCGGCGGAGCCAGTTTTCTGTTGAGCCCGTGTTATGTCGGGAGTTCTACAACGGGATGGCTTTCGACATCGGACCACGGCAAGCGGCATGGTCCAATGACGCTCGCCTCTGCCATGGCAGCCTCGGGCGCCGCTGCCAACGCGAATGCCGGTTTTATCGGGACCGGCATCACGCGTGATCGGTTGATCTCGACCGTCATGATGCTCTTCAATCTCCGCCTCGGCCTTTGGATTGGCGCTCCCGGCGCATCTCGGGGAACGCCGAACTATTTCTCGCCGGGCCTCAAGTACGGGGTGTTTCGGTCCGGCTATCAGCGCGACAGCGATTTTCTCGAGCTGAGCGACGGAGGGCACTTCGACAATCTGGGAGCCTACGAGCTCATCCGGAGGCGCTGCGATGTGGTGATCGTGCTCGACTCGGAGGAGGACCCGTCAACGGCAATGTCGGCCCTCGCCTCGGTATGTCAGCGAGTGCGCGAAGATTTTGGTGTCATCATCAAGATCGAGGCAGAGGCAGATACCATCGCGCCCGCAGGGGACATGGGCTATCCGGCCGGCGCGAAGTTCGCGAAGAAATCCTACTTCGTGGCCTCGATCGATTATCCTGCCGAGCACCGTGCCGGGATTGCGGACCAAGCGAAGACCGGAACATTCGTTTACCTGAAATCGGGAATGATCAAGCAGCTCAGCTTTTCCACCAAAGGGTACAAGGCCAAATATCCTGATTTCCCGAATCAATCTACTGTCGATCAGTTTTTCGACTCGGCCCAGTTCGAGGCATATCGAGACCTGGGCTGGTCCAGCGTCGAAATGATGGCAAATGCATTTGGGTTGGATGCCGCTGCCACAGCAGACGACTTCGTTCGGCGGTTGACGGGGGCCCCGCCTTTTGCTGCTCCGGCTCCGAGCGCGCCCGCTGGTCGATGAGTCGCGCAGCCGGCGCTTCTAAGGCTCCCCTCCGGTTGTCGGACCTAGCCGGATTTCCTTCACTCTGCCGAAGTCGAACCCAACCTGTTTCCTGCGATCGAGATCGTTAACTCGGATCACCTGCGCGGTGCCTCGTGGGCTGATCCGGAAGGGTACGCAAGCGATGCCGGCAACTGTCTGATAGGGCTTGATCTCAACCCGACGCTCCCGCAAATTTTCTCTGTTGGCAGAAGCTGGAGGAACAATCAGGGACGCGACCCACCGAAAGCCCCCCGAGGCCGCTTGCGAAGCCGCGCCGCTGATGCCGTGGTCGACGATATCTGTCACAAACGAAAATTGTGAGCGGTTACTGCGCGCTTCGTAGCTTCCATCGTAACGCTTTTTGTCATCCGTTCGCCTGCATTTCTGGTCACGAGAAGCATAGTCCGTTGCGTCGTAGCCAGTATGGAAGTGTTGCAAGGTAGTGAGGCCAGTGTCGCTCCCGTCCGGGCGCTCCAGGATCTCGCCGCGATCGTAACCCAGGTCGTGATAGGCCTCGTATGCGAGCGTTGAAACGCTGTTCAAATATGAACGCTGGCTTCCACAATTCGAGCCGACGCCGGATCGTCGCAACAAGACGCGGCCATAGTCCGGCCGGTCGGAGGTCAGTTGCGGTCCAAGCCTCGCCGTCTTTATCACGATCGCACCGGCCCGGTCATCGCCGGCCGTCTTGACGACGAAATAGAGAGTTGTCCACTTTCGCTGGGGGGCCTCGAACTCACTCGCGGAAATGACCGGGGTCATCGTTCGACCGTCGAATGCGTACAGCGTGTCATCTTCAAGCGCGGCGGATGCCATGGGACAGACGTAGGTTGGGTTCGCCGGCGCCGAACTGTCGCACAGTAGGAAAAATCCAAACAGGCTGGTCGAAAAGAGCAGAGAGGCTGGGGCAAGACGCATCAGGCACTCCTATCGCATAAGCACTATATTTTTTGCAGGCGGCGCATTTCGAAACTGCAGCCGCGAGCGCACCAAAGTGATTTTCGAAGCAATCGCACCGCGCGGCGGAAGCCGCCGTCCGAAGCCCGGACGGCCGGCAGAGTAACACAGGTTGCGGTAGTTAAAAATGCCCGATTGAGGTGTGAACAGCCTTGGAAGAGCCGCTTACACCCACCACGGGCCGTTCGGTTTGGTCGCATTGCGTTTGGTTGGCCGAAGTCAGCTCATCGCCGCGGCGCTCTTGCACTTGAAAAGGTATGGGGCGGGGGCTTCTGCCGTCGCCCGCCGAGCATCACCCGCACCCCAGCTGCACCTCGCGCTCCACCGCAATCCATGTTGCCCGCGCCACGGCCAGCAACCTCCCGGTTTCATCATGCACTGCGGCCTCGGCCGTGCGCTTGCGGCCGTCGCGGCCGGTCGGCCAGGCCGTGATGACGCAGCGGTTCCCGGGGCGCGGCCGGGCCTCGATCCGCGCCGACATCCGTCCCAGCAGGAGCGGGGCCTGGTCGAAGCTGTCGCTCTCCTGATTGTAGTTGCAGGCATAGCCGGTGGGACAATCGAGCGCCGACCAGAGAAATTCGCTCGCGACAAGGCCATCCTCGGCGGCCAGATTCGGATCCGGTATCCAGCTCGCCGCGAGAACGGCATTCCGCGCATCACGCCCGAGCGGTCCGGCGAAAATGCGAAGGCCGTCACCCTTCGCCCTGGCGGGTCCGCACACGAAGCAGGTCGGCAACGGGTGCTCGTGCGGCTTGACCGGCGTCCGCAGCTCGGCGGCGCGGGCCTCCTCGAAGCTGGCTTTCTCCAGCCGCGCCAGTTCGACATTTGTCGGCCGCCCGGTCGCGACGAGCTTGGCGCCATCGCGGAGCTCCCATGTGCCGTCGTCGGTCGCGACCGCATCGAGCGGCCGGTCCAGCGGCGGCGGTGCGCGCAGCGTCACCTCCGCAGCCCCGGGAATGTGCCGTGCCAGCCGGCCGCAGACATAGCCGCCATTGCCGGAGTTCGGAGGACCGCAATAGCGCTTGTCGATGATGATCCAGGTCATCTGTCTTGTTCTCTCTTCATCGTCGGCACAGTTTATCTGATCTTGAGGACAATTCGTCCCTGAACCGTGCGATTGGCCATGGCGCGCATGCCGTCCCCGGCCTCCTCCAAAGGGAGGACACGGTCGATATGCGGGCGGATCTGTCCGTCGGCCAGCAATTGCATCAGCGTGTCGTTCATCTGCGCGGCCTCCGCGGAAAACCTCTCCGCCCAGGCGCCGACGAAGACGCCGATGATGGAATAGTTTTTCAGGAGCGGCAGGTTCATCGGGACCTGTGGAATCTCGCCGCTGGTGAATCCGATCGGCAGCAGCCGTCCGCCCCATTTCATCAGCCGCGCCATCTGCTCGAAGACCGCGCCGCCGACATTGTCGAAGCCGACGTCGATGCCTTGTCCCGATGTGATCGACTTGATCCGGTCGCGCAGGTCCTCGCTGCGGTAGTTGACGATTTCGCTGGCGCCGTAGTCGCGCACCAGGGTGGCCTTGTCATCGGAGCCGACACCGGCGACGACGCGCAGGCCGAAATGGCGGCCGAGGTCCACGGCGGCTAGTCCAACGCCGCCGGCAGCGCCGGTGATGAACACGGTCTCGCCGGCTTGCGCCCGTGCGCGCTCGACCAGCGCATAATAGGCCGTGCCGTAATTGTGCAGCACCGTCGCTGCCGCTTCGAACGCGACGCCGTCGGGCAGGCGCACGCTCTTCGATTCCTTCGCGGTCATCCGTTCGGCGTAGCCGCCGGTCCAGCTGCTGCACGCCACCCGATCGCCCGGGGCGAATGCCGTGACCTTGTCGCCGACCGCGACGACGATGCCGGATGCTTCCGTGCCGGGCACGAAGGGGGTCGGCGGCCGCATCTGGTAAAGGCCCGAGACCATTAACTGATCCATGAAGCTCACGGACGCCGCGTGGACGTCGATGAGAATCTCGTCGCCGGCAGGCCTCGGCTCGTCGATCTCGCTGAGGCGCAAGTCCGCAGGGCCGGTGAACGAGCTGCACAGAACCGCTTTCATCGGGGTGCTCCAACGGGACGAGGCGATTTCCGATCGTCCGTCCGGCGGCGGGCGAAAAGGCGCGGCACCAGCATGGGAACGCGGCGGCGATAGTCCTGGTAGGTCGCGCCGAACTCCGCGATCAGATCCCGCTCCTCGAACTGCAACGCGACCAGGATGTAGGCCGTGTTCGCGAGCGCGAACAGCAAGTGGCCGGCGGTCATCGCGGGCGTCGCCCAGAACGCGAGCAGGAAGCCGAGCATGAGCGGATGCCGCACGATCTTGTAGAGCAGCGGCGTCCTGAAGGATTGACCTGATATCTCGGTCCCGCGGAAGGCGACGAAAGCCTGACGCAGACCGAACAGATCGAAATGGTCGATCATGTGGGTCGAGGCAAACGCGATCAGCCAGCCGAGCCAATGCACGCCGATCAGCAACCAGGCCGCTATTCCGCTCGTTTGCCAGACCGGCGTCGGGATCGGACGCCACTGCCAGAACAGCAGCAGGAGGATCAGGCTGGAGAGCAGCACGTAGGTGCTGCGCTGGCAAGCCGGGGGAAGGAATTTGGCCCACCATCGTTTGAAGGCCGGGCGCGCCATGACGCTGTGCTGGATGGCAAACAGGCTCATCAGCAGCAGGTTGACGAGGATGGCCTCGCCCAAGTTCGTGGGGCTGCCGACGTCGATCGACTTCGCCACGACATAATTGCCGACGAAACCGAGGGCGTAGAGAAATGAGACCGTGAAGACGGCATAGCTCACGATGGCGTAGAGCAGGATTGCGAGGCGCGCGAACATGTTTTTTCCTATTGTGCGGACGGCGGCAGTGCCGCATGCAGGAGCCTCAATCGCTCACCGGCGAGCGGGCTCGATCTGACCCGACTGTTATCGCTGGACCGTCCCCTGAGCGTCCCCCGGCCGGGGAGGGAGGATTTCCATGACGGCCTTCTCGCTGGGAACATTTGGCTTCCCCGAGGTCCATGCCGACGACCGCCCGATCAAGCTGGCCTTACGCAAGGGTCTTGCGCTGCTGGTCTATGTCGCGGAGGCCAAGGGTGCTGTGGCGCGGGACGTCGTGGCCACGCTGCTGTGGCCCGAGAGCCCCGGCGAGACCGGACGTGCGCGATTGCGGCGGCTGCTTCACCGCATCGAGCACACGCTCGGCCAGCCGGTTTTCGAGACTGATCGCGCCAGCGTGCGATGGTCACCCGCGATCGCGCTGAAAGTCGATACGCATCTGTTCGAGAGCGCCTGCGACCGCGGCGACTTTGAGCAGGCCTGCCGGATCTACCGGAGTGACTTCCTGGCCGGCTTCGCGCTGGACGACTGTCCCGAATTCGACGATTGGGCGTTCTTTCGCCGGGAGGCGCTGCGGGGGCGGCTCATGAACGCGCTGGAGCGGCTGGTGCAGGACAAGAACGCCGCGGGCGAGCATTTTGCCGCCACAGTGCACGCGGGACGTCTGGTCGAGCTCGATCCGCTCAGCGAAGTCTATGGCCGCCATCTGATCCGCAGCCTGCTGCTGGCCGGCGACCGAAGCGCGGCTGAGCGGCACCACGCGGCACTGACGCAGCGGCTGCGCGACGAGCTCGGGGTTGCGCCGGAAGCCGAGACCGAAGCGCTGATGAGTCCCGCGGCGACAGCGCTTGCCGTTCCGACGACACGCTATGTGAAGGGCGCCGGCGTGCATCTGGCGTATCAGACCTATGGCAGCGGCCCGCTCGATATCCTGGTCATGCCCGGCTTCGTGTCGCATGTGGAGCGCGCCTGGGAGCATCCCGCGAGCCGGACGTTTCTGGCGTCGTTGATGAAGCTCGGGCGGCTGATCGTGTTCGATCGTCGCGGCATCGGGCTGTCCGACCGGGTCGGATCGGCCCCTGGCATCGACGTCACCGCGGAGGATATCGGCACGGTCCTGCGCGCGACGAATGCGCGCCGCGTCGTGCTGTTCGGCGCCTCCGAGTGCGGGCCGGCCTGCATCAAATTTGCGGTCGATGAGCCGCGCCTCGTGGCCGGGCTCATCCTGTTCGGCGCCCTGGCCAAGGGCTGCTGGTCGCAGGACTATCCGCATGCGCTGCGCGCCAGCCAGTATGACGCCTGGCGCCAGCAGCTCGTCGCGCAATGGGGCGGTCCGGTCGGGATCGAAACTTTTGCGCCGAGCCTGGCTCGTGATGCCCAGGCGCGCGCCTGGTGGGCGGGGCTGCTGCGCGCGGCCTCCAGTCCCGGCGGCATCTCCGCCGTGCTGGAGGCGTTTCGCGACGCCGACGTGCGGCATCTCCTGGCGCAGATCGCCGTGCCGACGCTCGTGTTGCACCGGCGGGGCGACCGGGCGGTGCGGATCGCGGCCGGCCGCGACATCGCGAGCCGGATCAACGGCGCGGAGTTCGTCGAGCTCGACGGCAACGATCACTGGTTCTTTGCCGGCGATCAGCAGCCGGTGCTGGCGGCGATCGGGGGATTTATGAAACGGACATTGTAGGGTGGGCAAAGCGAAGCGTGCCCACCATCTCGATCAACCAGGCCGAGAAGATCTGGTGGGCACGGCGCTTTGCGCCTCTTGCGCACCCTACGGGATCATGGCGAGCTTACACCGCCTCTAACTGATCCGCGGCGCGCTTCTTCTTCGTCCTGGACTGGCCGAGCAGGGGGCCGGCCGTGAGCGCGGCCGTATCCGCCACGCCCGGGTCGCGCGAGATCATCGCTGCGACGATCGCGCCGTCGATGATGAGGCCGAGCTGGTGCGCGAGCACTGCCGGCTCGCTCGAGCCGAGCTCGCCGGCGAGCTTCTCGATGTGGCCGAGCACGATCTTCTTGTGCTTCAGCGCGATGTTGCGGAATTGTTTTGCGTCCTTGTCGTGCTCGCCGACGGCGTTGATGAAGGGGCAGCCGTAGAAGCGTTCCTCGGCGAACCAGCTCTTCAGCGCGGGGAAGATGCGCGTGAGTTTTGCCTGCGCGTCGCCGCCGCCTTGCTCCATGGCGCCGATGAACCATTCGCGCCACTGCTTGCCTTCGCTCTCCAGCACCGCGTTGACGAGGTTGGTCTTGGAGCCGAACAATTTATAGAGCGTGGTCTTGGCCGTGCCGGCTTCCTCGATGATCGCGTCGATGCCGGTGGCGTTGATGCCGTTCTTGCAGAACAGATGCGTCGCGGCGCTCAAGAGGCGCCCGCGCGCGGATTCGTCTTCGCCGGCACCGGCGTGGGGCGAGATCTTCTTCGATGACGTCTTTGCCATGAGTCCAAACTTACCCGCAGCGACGCCGCATCAGCAAGCCGCATCTGTTCCGCGCTGAAAAGATTCGCAAAGCGCAACCCATCTGCATCGCCTTTGGGCATGGGGCGGCTGATCAATCCGCAGGCAGCGCCGGCTAAGCGGCTCCAATGCTTCGCCTTTTGTTTTTGGCCGCCTCTGGCACGCTCCATGCAAGGAAACAGACCGTTCGGTATCCTGCCGATTTCCTCGGCTGCCAGGGAGAAAACTGATGACTGCCGTCGTTCAAAAGACCGTGCTGACGGGTTGCCTCGCGCCCATCGACAAGAATGGCCTCGAGCAACTGATCGCGAGCGGCAAGGCCAATCCGAAGGTCGTCAAGACCTTGAAATGCAAGACGGTCGCGGAAGGAAAATTCCGCCACGCCAACTACATCCGCAATCTGCAGCCCTACATCGTCGACGAGCCGCCGGGCCTTCTGGGTGACGATACCGCGCCCAATCCGTCGGAAGCCTCGCTCGCCGCGCTCGGCTCCTGCCTTGCGGTCGGCCTGCACGCCAACGCCGTGCATCGCGGCTGGATCGTCAACAAGCTCGAGCTCGAGCTCGAGGGCGACCTCAACATCACGGCCGTGTGGGGCACCGGCGATGTCTCCGACAAGCCCGTTGGCTTCACCGACGTGCGCGTCAAGGTCGACATGGAGTGCGAGGGCATCTCGCAGGACGAGATCAACGCGCTGGTCGCCCATGTGAAGAAATGGTCGCCGGTCGCCAACACCTTCACCCGCCCGGTCAATCTCGAGGTCGGCATCTAGGCTGACGGCAACAGGACAAGGTGCGGGAGGCGATCATGGGTTCACTGGCTTTATCGCGGGTCGACGTTTTGGATCAGCCCGCACCGTCCATTGCAGGCGAGGTGGCGCGGATCGCGCGCGAGCAGCTCGCGCCGCTCGCCGCCGGCATCGACGACGGCTCGGTCTATCCGGCCGAGGTGTTGCGCGAATTCGGCGCGGTCGGCGCGTGGGGCAGTCACATGCCGCACGAAGGTCCCGCGGATTTGCGCTGCGCCATCCAGGCGATGGCAGCGATCGGCGAGGTCTGCGGCGCGACGGCGTTCATGGCCTGGTGCCAGAACACGCTGGTCTGGTACGCCGCCAACTCCACCAATATGAAGCTCGCGAGGCGCTTCGGCGATGCCTTCTCGACCGGCCGGGTGCTCGGCGGCACCGGGCTCTCCAATCCGATGAAGAGCTTCTTCGGCATCGAGAAGCTCAAGCTGAAAGGGCGGAAGGTCGAGGGCGGCTACATCGTGCGCGGCGCGCTGCCCTGGGTCTCCAATCTCGGCCCCGATCATTATTTCGGCACCATCTTCCAGTGCGAGGACGATCAGGGCATCGCAAGTGGCGAGCCCGGGACTGTGATGTTCCTGGCCGACTGCTCCGATCCCGCCATCACGCTCACGCCCTGCAAGCCGTTCCTCGCCATGGACGGCACCGGCACCTATGGCGTGCAGTTCCGCGACGTCTTCGTGCCGGATGAGCTGATCCTCGCCGATCCCGCAGGTCCCTTCGTCAAGAAGATCCGCGCCGGCTTCATCCTGCTCCAGGCCGGCATGGCGCTCGGCGTTATCAGGGATTGCATCAACATCATGGACGAGGTCGGCAGTCCCCTCGGGCACATCAACCGTTATTTGCCGCAGCAGCCGGTGCACTTCCGCGACCTCGCCGCCGAGCTCGAGGCCGAGACCATGGCGCTGGCGCGCGATCCCTACAACGAGGAGGAGACCTATTGGCGCAAGGTGATCGCGCTCCGCCTGCGCGCCGGCGAAGCCAGCGTCGCGGCGGCGCATGCGGCGATGCTGCATTGTGGCGCGCGCGGCTATCTCAAGAGCCACCGCGCGCAGCGACGCCTGCGGGAGGCCTATTTCGTCGCGATCGTCACACCTGCCACCAAGCAGTTGCGCAAGATGCTCGCCGATTCCTGATCTTTGCGAGTCCACCCGAAGACCCCCAACCTCAACGGAGAGGCTGCCATGACTGACGTCCTGATCACTGCCGTCGAACTCGCCGATCTCTTGAAGACTGAGCCGTGTGTCGTCATCGACACCCGCAACCCCGACGCCTATGCCGCCGGGCACCTTCCGGGCGCCGTGAACGTGCACGAGATCTTCACGTTCCTCGCGACCTCGACGCCTGAGGGCATGGCGGAGCTGAAGACAAAATTCGCCGACGCGTTCGGCGGCGCCGGTCTCTCCGGCAAGGAGACGGCCGTGATCTACGAGCAGTCGATGAACTCGGGCTTCGGCCAGTCCTGCCGCGGCTATTACCTGCTCACCATGCTCGGCTATCCCAAGGTGAAGGTGCTGCATGGCGGCTTCGATGCGTGGTCGGCCGCGGGCTTCCCGATGACGAAGGACGTGCCGACGCCGGCGAAGGCGTCGTTCGCGATCGTGCCTGAGGCGGGCGAGATCCTGATCGATGCGAAGACGATGCTTGGCGCCGTCGGCAAGCCCGGCATCGCCATCCTCGACGTGCGCGATGTCGACGAGTGGATCGGCGACAGCTCGTCTCCTTATGGAAAGGATTTCTGCCCGCGCAAGGGCCGCATCCCCGGCGCGGTGTGGCTGGAATGGTACCGCATGATGAAGCCGACTGCCGAAGGCCCGCGCTTCAAGTCCAAGGACGAGATCTTGGCGGAATGCGCCACCGTCGGCATCTCGCAGTCCACACCGGTCTATCTCTACTGCTTCAAGGGGGCGCGGGCCTCGAACACGTTTCTGGCGCTGAAGAACGCCGGCGTGAAGGACGTGCGGATGTATTTCGGCTCCTGGAACGAATGGTCGCGTGATCCCTCGCTGCCGATCGAGCAGGGGCTGCCGATCGCATCCGAGGTGACGACCAAGGCGGCGTGAGCGTCGCTAACCGAAGGCCCGCGGACGGGGCGCGATCCCGAGCGCCTTGATCCGCGAGGCCAGCGTGGTCGGCTTGATATCCAGCATTTCCGCCGCGCCGCCGGGGCCGAACACCTTTCCCGCGCAGGCCTCGAGCGCGGCGAGAATATTGGCGCGCTCGTGGTCGCGCATCTCCGCTGACGTCATCACCGCCGGACGCGCATCGGCCTTCTGGCGCGCGGTGCCGGCCGGAGCTGGCGTGCCGGAGGTATCAGGCAGGTCGATGCGCAGGCGGCCGTTCTGCGACAGGATCGCGGCGCGCTCGATCACGTTCTGCAATTCGCGGACATTGCCGGGCCAGTCGTAGCGCGTGAGCCGCCGCGCATCGCCTTCCGACAGGCGCAAATTCGATTTCAGCGCCTTGCCCTCGCGCGTCAGAAAATGCTGGGCGAGCAGGGGAATGTCCTCGCGCCGCTCGCGCAAGGGCACCGTCTCGATCGGAAACACGTTGAGGCGGAAATAGAGGTCCTCGCGAAAACGTCCGCGCTGGACCCCCTGCTTGAGGTCGCGGTTGGTCGCGGCGATGACGCGGACGTCGACCGCGCGGGTGCGCTCCTGGCCGACGCGCTCGAAATTGCCTTCCTGCAACACGCGCAGCAGCTTGCCTTGCAATTCGAGCGGGATCTCGCCGACCTCGTCGAGGAACAGCGTGCCGCCGTCGGCGAGCTCGAACCGGCCGATGCGGTCGCGCGTCGCGCCGGTGAAGGCGCCGCGGACATGGCCGAAGAACTCGCTCTCGAACAATTCGCGCGGGATCGCGGCGCAGTTGACGCGGATCAGCGGCCGGTCGCTGCGGGTGGAATCCTCGTGGATGGCGCGGGCGATCAGCTCCTTGCCGGTGCCGGACTCGCCGGTGATCATCACCGCCGCGGTGGTCGGCGCCACCAGCTTGACCTGGCGCAGCGTCTTCTGGATCGCCTCGCTCTGGCCGATGATGCCGCGCGGGTTGGTCTCGATGCGGATTTCTTCCTGGAGATAGGCGTTCTCGAGCTCGAGCCGCTCACGCAGGCGGTCGACCTCGGTGAGCGCGGCGTGCAGCTTCTCGTCGGCCTCGCGGCGCTGGCTGACGTCGCGAAACACCACGACGGCGCCGACCACGACGCCGCGGTCGCGGATCGGGGTGGAGGTGTATTCGACCCAGGCCGGCGAGCCGTCCTTGCGCCAAAACACCTCGCCGTCGACCTGATGCACGGCGCCGTCGCGGAACGCCGCGTAGATCGGACAGTCATGGTTGTGATAGTGCCGGCCATCGTGATGGGTGTGGTGCACGATGGGGTGGATCTCCTTGCCGACCAGCTCCTCGGCGGTCCAGCCCAGCATGCGTTCGGCCGCGGGATTGACGAAGGTGGTCTTGCCTTCCGCGTTCACGCCATAGATGCCCTCGCCGGCGGCGCGCAGGATCAGCTGGTTCTCGCGCTCGATGTCCTGGAACACCCGCTCGACCCGCTGCCAGGTCGAGATGCCGCTGCGCATGTGGTCTTCGGCGGCGGCATCGACATTGCGGCGCCGGCGCGCGTCGAGATCGGTCAGGGTGAGCTGCACCAGCGTGCGGCCGTCATGGGGCAGCACGCAGCCGGCATATTCCAGTCGGAGATTTTGTCCGGTGGCATGGCGAGGGGTGAGCGCCGTGGTCCAGTAGGCGCCCTTGTGCAGCACGGCCTGGGTGAACACGGTCAGGGCCGGAAGCTCGCCGGCGTGCAGGGTGCTCGCCCTGGTCTGCCGCAGCAGCGCGCGATCGTAGCCGAGCAGGGCGCAGGCGGCCGGATTGGCATCGATGATCTGGTCGGCATAGGGGTCGACCAGCAGCGTGGCCTCGACCGAGGACTCGAACGCGGCGACGCGCGGATCGATCGCCTCGGCGGTATCATCGGAAACGAGCATTGGCGTCGTTGCCATCACGAAATCTCGTAATTGAACTACGAATTATCGTGTATCACGAATTCTCGTAGCAGCAAAGCGTGACCAAAAGTGCTGCGTCATCAAGGCACTGGACGGCCGAAAGGTGGTGGCATGCTCCTTGCGTAATTGCTCCTGCAATGACGCGCAGGAGGTCCGATGTCCACGTTCGACAATCCGTTTGATCCCGATCGCAACCTTCGAGCCGGCTGTGCCTGTGGCCAGCATCAATCCGCGGCGGAGCACGAGCAGGCCACGGCGATGCGCTGCGCGCAGATCGAGAGCGAGGAGAAGCGCTACGAGGGCGTCGTCGCCTCCGCCGTGATGCGCGCGATGTTTCCGCAGGATGTGGCGCGGCGCGCCTTCCTGAAATCGGTCGGTGCGTCCACGGCACTGGCGGCGCTGTCGCAGTTCTTCCCGCTTCAGACCGCGACCGAGGTCTTCGCGCAGGCCGGCACGCCGGAGAAGAAGGACCTCAAGGTCGGCTTCATTCCGATCACCTGCGCCACGCCGATCATCATGGCGGCGCCGATGGGCTTCTATGCCAAGCACGGCCTCAACGTCGAAGTGGTCAAGACCGCCGGCTGGGCCGTGATCCGCGACAAGACCATCAACAAGGAATACGACGCCGCTCACATGCTGGCGCCGATGCCGATCGCGATCTCGCTGGGGCTCGGCGCCAATGCGATTCCATTTGCTGTCCCCGCGATCGAGAACATCAACGGGCAGGGCATCGTGCTGGCGACCAAGCACAAGGACAAGCGCGATCCGAAGGACTGGAAGGGCCTGAAATTCGCGATCCCCTTCGATTACTCCATGCACAATTATCTGCTGCGCTACTATCTCGCCGAGCACGGGCTCGACCCCGATACCGACGTGCAGCTGCGCTCGGTGCCGCCGCCGGAGATGGTCGCGAACCTCCGCGCCGACAACATCGACGGCTTCCTCGCGCCCGACAACATTTGCCAGCGCGCGATCTATGACGGCGTCGGCTTCATGCACCTGCTCTCGAAGGAGATCTGGGACGGCCATCCCTGCTGCAGCTTTGCCGCCAGCCGCGAATTCATCGCCACGGCGCCGAACAGCTTTGCCGCGCTGACGCGCGCCATCGTCGATGCCACCGCCTACGCGTCGAAGGCGGAGAACCGCAAGCAGATCGCGGAGGCCATCGCGCCCGCCAACTACATCAACGCGCCGGTCACGGTGCTGGAGCAGGTCCTGACCGGCACCTATGCCGACGGCCTCGGCGGCGTGAAGACCGACGCCAAGCGCGTCGATTTCGATCCGTTCCCCTGGCAGTCGTTTGCGGTGTGGATGCTGACGCAGATGAAGCGCTGGGGCCAGATCAAGGGCGACGTCGACTACAAGGCGGTGGCCGAGCAGGTGTATCTGGCGACGGATACCAAGAAGCTGATGACCGAGATGGGCCTGTCGCCGCCGGCAACCGCCTACAAGTCGTTCGCGGTGATGGGCAAGACTTTCGATCCGGCAAAGCCCGAGGATTACCTCGCGAGCTTCAAGATCAGGAAGGCGTCGTGATGGGGGGCGCTCTCTCGTCGTCCCGGCGAAGGCCGGGACCCATAACCCCAGGGAGAAGTTTGGCGAAGACTAGTCGTTCGGTACTTCTACCGGACGCGATCGATAGATTCCGCGGTATGGGTCCCGGCCTTCGCCGGGACGACGCGTGGAGAGGTCTTGCGCGATGAGCACCAACCTCCGCCTCCGCGCTGGCCTCGTCTCGATCGTGCTGCTGGCCGCGTTCCTCGGCATCTGGCATCTCGCCACGCGCTCGACTGCGCCGGTCGCGACGATGAGTCCGGAATATGCCAAGCTGATGGGCCTGACCGCGACGCAGGGCAAATCCGCCATGCCTGGGCCGCTCGATGTCGGCGCGAAGCTGTGGGAGCACGTGAGGCGGCCGTTCTACGACAACGGGCCCAACGACAAGGGGCTCGGCATCCAGCTTGCCTATTCGATCGCGCGGGTCGGCACCGGTTATCTGCTCGCCGTGCTCGTCGCCATTCCACTCGGCTTTTTGATCGGCATGTCGCCGTTGCTGAGCAAGGCGCTCGACCCCTTCATCCAGGTCTTGAAGCCGATCTCGCCGCTCGCCTGGATGCCGCTGGCGCTCTACACCATCAAGGATTCCTCGATCTCGGCGATCTTCGTGATCTTCATCTGCTCGATCTGGCCGATGCTGCTCAATACCGTGTTTGGCGTTGCCAGCGTGCGCAAGGAATGGATCAACGTCGCGCGCACGCTCGAGGTCGGCACCATCAGGCGCGCCTTCACGGTGATCCTCCCCGCAGCGGCGCCGACGATCCTGACCGGCATGCGCATTTCCATCGGCATCGCCTGGCTCGTGATCGTCGCGGCCGAAATGCTCGTCGGCGGCACCGGCATCGGCTATTTCGTCTGGAACGAGTGGAACAACCTCTCGATCACCAACGTCATCATCGCGATCCTCTTGATCGGGATTGTCGGCATGCTGCTCGACCAGATCCTCGCGCGCTTCACGCGCATGGTCACGTTTCCGGAGTAGGGGCCGATGACCGACAAATTCATCTCCATCGAAGGCATCGCAAAACGCTATCCGGGTGCGGGCGGTGCCACGACCACCGTGTTCGAGAATCTCTGGCTGTCGATGCCGCGGGGCGAGTTCTGCTGCGTGATCGGCCATTCCGGCTGCGGCAAGACCACCGTGCTCAACATTCTCGCCGGCCTCGATGCGCCGAGCGAGGGTGCGGTTATCGTGGACGGGCAGGCGATCTCGGGCACCAGCCTCGACCGCGCCGTGATCTTCCAGAGCCACGCGCTGCTGCCCTGGCGCACCGTGCTCGGCAACGTCGCCTATGCCGTGAGCTCGAAATGGCGGAGCTGGGATCGGGCGAAGGTCAAGGCGCATGCGCAAACCTTCATCGATCTCGTGGGCCTGACGGGTTCGGAGCACAAGCGTCCCTCGGAACTCTCCGGCGGCATGAAGCAGCGCGTCGGTATTGCCCGTGCGCTCTCGATCACGCCGAAAATGATGCTGATGGACGAGCCGTTCTCGGCGCTGGACGCGCTGACGCGCGGCACGCTTCAGGACGAGGTGCGGCGCATCTGTCTGGAGACCGGGCAGACCGCGTTCATGATCACCCACGACGTGGACGAGGCGATCTATCTCGCCGACAAGATCTTCCTGATGACCAATGGGCCCGGCGCGGTGCTGGCCGAGGTCGTTGAAAATCCGCTGCCGAAGGATCGCGGCCGCACCGATCTGCATCGCCATCCTCTGTACTATGCGCTGCGCAACCACATCATCGATTTCCTGGTGACGCGCAGCAAGACATTCGCGGCCGAGAAGCCCGATCACGATCCGCGCAACGTGCCCGTGGTGCATATCGGCAAGCCCGGACTGACGGTCGCAACTGGCGGCGAAGAGCAACGACAGACTTGGACACCCGGGACCAGTCCCGGACTCACTGCCTAAAAAGGAGATCCTGACATGAAACGCGAAGACCTCACCGAGAAGCTGCTCGACATCAAGCGCGAGAAGGGCTGGAGCTGGAAATACATTTGCGAGCAGATCGGCGGCTATGCGGAGGTGCTGATCGTCGGCGCGATCCTCGGCCAGATGAAACTGACGAAACCCCAGGCCGCCAACGCCGGCGAGCTGTTCGGCCTGTCGAAGGCCGAGACCGCGATGCTCAACGAGGTGCCGATGCGCGGCACTGGCACGCCGATGCCGCCGACCGATCCCTTGATCTACCGCTTCTACGAGATGGTGATGGTGAACGGCCCGGCCTGGAAGGCGCTGATCGAGGAGGAATTCGGCGACGGCATCATGTCGGCGATCGACTTCGACATGGGGATCGAGCGCGTCGCCAACCCCAAGGGCGACCGCGTCAAGATCACCATGAGCGGCAAGTTCCTGCCGTACAAATATTACGGCGCCAGCGGCAACGTGCCGGAGTACGGCTTCAAGGAGGGGTGATCTCCCGCTCCGTCATCCCGGGACGATGCGAAGCATCGGACCCGGAATCTCGAGATTCCGGGTTCGGTCCTCACGGACCGCCCCGGAATGACTATGAGCGTGGGACGCGCGCGGCGCTACTTCCCCGCTTTCACCTCGGCCGCGGCCACAGCGAGCAACTCGCTCATCTTGGCGCGAATCGCCTGCTCGGTGACGACGACGCTCTTGGTGGCGAAATCGGCCATGAGCTTGCGCAGGACGTCGGCGTCGCCAGCTTCCTCGAAATCGGCCGCGACCACCTCCTTGGCGTAGGCCGTGGCGGCTTCCCCTGATATGCCGAGCTTTTCCGCGGCCCACAGCCCGAGCAGCCGGTTGCGGCGGGCCTCCGCCTTGAACTTCTGCTCCTCGTCGAGGGCAAACTTCTTCTCAAAGCCTTCCTCGCGCTTGTTGATCTCGCTCATGCCTTTTCCAATTCCCTGCTGACTGGACCCGGCGGCCCTCGTTGCGAGAGCCCCGGCGCATGCCTAGATAAGGAGCACGAATCGGCAAAACAACGAGCCGTTAAGCCGCAGGCAAAACGGTATAAGTTGGTGCCGGACGGCCGGATCGATTGTGCTCGGACAGCCAATCGGATAGGTTGCCTAAAGGCTTGGTTCCCGTTCTGTTTCTACGGGTTCCCGGCTGTTCACGGCAGCTCCGCTGTGGGTCGTAATCCTAGTCAACCGGAGCACACCAAATTCATGGATTTCAACAAAACACGGTACATCCCAATGAGCCGTCGGCGTCGCATTTATGAAGGCAAGGCAAAGGTTCTTTACGAAGGCCCGGAGCCCGGTACCCTGATCCAGCACTTCAAGGATGACGCCACCGCGTTCAATGCGAAAAAGCATCAGGTGATCGAGGGCAAGGGTGTCCTCAACAACCGGATCTCGGAGTACCTGTTTCAGCACCTCAACGACATCGGGGTGCCGACCCACTTCATCCGCCGCCTCAACATGCGCGAGCAGTTGATTCGCGAGGTCGAGATCGTGCCGCTGGAAGTGGTGGTGCGGAACGTTGCCGCCGGCTCGCTGTCGCAGCGCCTCGGCATCGAGGAGGGCACGCAGCTGCCCCGTTCGATTATCGAATTCTACTACAAGAACGACCAGCTCAACGACCCCATGGTGTCGGAAGAGCACATCACCGCCTTCGGCTGGGCGACGCCCCAGGAGATCGACGACATCATGGCGCTCGCCATCCGCGTCAACGACTTCCTCACCGGCCTCTTCCTCGGCATCGGCATCCGCCTCGTCGACTTCAAGATGGAGTGCGGGCGGCTGTTCGAGAACGAGATGATGCGGATCATCGTCGCCGACGAGATCTCGCCGGATTCCTGCCGCCTGTGGGACATCAAGTCGAACGAGAAGCTCGACAAGGATCGTTTCCGCCGGGATCTCGGCGGGCTGCTGGAGGCCTATACCGAAGTTGCAAAGCGCCTCGGCATCCTCATGGAGAACGAGCGTCCGGCGGGCTCCGGCCCGGTGCTGGTGAAGAGCTAAAGGGGTTTTCGACGTGAAGGCACGTGTCACCGTTACCTTGAAAACGGGCATCCTCGATCCGCAAGGCAAGGCCATCGAAGGCGCGCTGAAGTCGCTCGGCGTCGACGGCGTCGCCAGCGTCCGCCAGGGCAAGGTGTTCGACATCGAGCTCGCCGGCGCCGACAAGGCAAAGGCGGAGGCGGCGCTGAAGGAAGCCGCCGACAAGCTGCTGGCGAATACCGTGATCGAGAACTATCGGGTCGAGATCGTTTAGCCCGGTTGCAAACCCCATGGTGAGGGGGCGCGCAAGCGCCGTCTCGAACCATGCAGGCCCGGCTCTCGCACCTCGGCCTCCATCCTTCGAGACGCGCGCAGGGGGCGCGCTCCTCAGGATGAGGAGCTACATTGGTCGTGTACGTTCGCGCTCACAGCCACCCGACGCGGCGGAAGCGCCAGTACAACCCGAGGCAGGCGAGCGCCATTAATCCCAGCACGATGAAGTAGCCGTATTCCAGCTGTAGCTCCGGGATGTACTTGAAGTTCATCCCGTAGATGCCGGCGACTGCGGTCGGGACGGCCAGGATCGCGAGCCACGAGGCGAGCTTCTTGGAGACCGCCGTCTCCTGCGCCTGGCCCACCAGCAGGCTCGCTTCGAAGGCGAAGGCCAGCACCTCGCGCATGGAATCGATGCGCTCCTGGATGTTCCTGACGTGGTCGGTGACGTCGCGGAACAGCGGTTGCATTGTCGCGCGCACCATCGCCAGCTCGTCATGCTCCAGACGGCGGCAGACCTCCACCAGCGGGCCGATCGCATTCCTGAGCCGCAGCAGGTCGCGGCGCAGCATGTAGAGCCGCTCGATCTGCGCCTTGCTGATCGGCTTGGAGAGCACGTCGTCCTCGATGCCCTCGACCTCATCGTGGATGCTCTCGAGCACCGGCGAGTAGTTGTCGACGATGAAGTCGAGGATGGCGTAGAGGATGTAGTCCTCGCCGCGCGCGAGCGCCCGCGGGCAGCTTTCGCAGCGCTCGCGTACCGGCGTGTAGGAGGTCGAGGCGCCGTGGCGCACCGAGACCAGATAGCCTTCGCCGACGAAAATGTGCGTCTCGCCGAAGGCGATCCGGCCCTCGATCAGCTGCGCCGTCCGCGCCACGATGAACAGGGCCTCGCCGTATTGCTCGATCTTGGGCCGCTGGTGGGCGTGGGCGGCGTCCTCGATCGCGAGATCGTGCAGGTCGAACTGCTTCTGCACGGCGCCGAGCAGGGCCGTGTCAGGCTCGTGCAGCCCGATCCAGACCACGTGGCCGGGCTTGGCCCGCCAGCTCGAGGCCTCGCTGATGGCGATGTTGGCGACGCGCCGGCCGTCGACATAGGCACCCGCGGCGACGACGCCCTCAGTGGACACCGGCTGGGAGGAGGATGCAGGCAGCGACGGGACGTTCATGGCTGCAATCCCGGGCAAAATCGTCAGGCAAAAGCGCCGTGGCTATGGCCTGTGTACAAGGCCGTCCGGCGAGGCTAGCACTGGTAAAATCCCCGTCAAATGGCTATGTCTCTGCACGAATTGGCCCTTTGGCCAGCCCGATTCCCGTCACCGTCGGAACCCCTGCCATGAAAGCCGCCATCCTCGTCTTTCCCGGAATCAACCGCGAGCGTGACATGGCGCGCGCGCTGAGGCTGATCTCGGGCAGCGAGCCCGCGATGGTCTGGCACGCCGAGACGTCGCTGCCTGCGGGCACCGATCTCGTGGTCGTGCCGGGTGGGTTCTCCTATGGCGATTACCTGCGCTGTGGCGCAATCGCCGCGCGTGCGCCGGTGATGGACGCGGTGCGCGATTATGCGGCGAAGGGCGGCCTCGTGCTCGGCGTCTGCAACGGCTTTCAGATCCTCTGTGAATCCGGCCTCTTGCCGGGCGTGCTGATGCGCAATGCGCGGCTGAAATTCATCTGCCGCGACGTGCATCTGCGCGTCGAGCGTTCCGACACGCCGTTCACCCGTGGCTACAATGCCGGCCAGGTGATCCGCGTGCCCGTCGCCCATGGCGAGGGCAATTACGAGGCGGACGAAGAGACCATCAAGCGCATCGAAGGCGAGGGGCGGGTGCTCTATCGCTACTGCTCGGCCGAGGGCGTGGTCGACGAGGCCGCCAACATCAACGGCGCGGCGCATTCGATCGCCGGCATCGTCAACGACAAGGGCAACGTGCTCGGCATGATGCCGCATCCGGAAAACCACGTCGAAGACATCATGGGCTGCACTGACGGCCGCGGCCTGTTCGCCGGTCTCGCCCAGCATCTGGAAAAGGCCGCGTGATTTCACCCGTGTTGAAGCGGCTGTCGGTCGCTGCCGCCGTCGCTGCGTTCGCTACGGCCGCGTTCGCCCAGGATTTCCCCAAGCGTCCGATCACCATGATCGTGCCGTTCGCGGCCGGCGGCACCTCGGACGTGATCGCGCGCACCGTCGCCGAGCAGATGAGCGTTGCGCTCGGCCAGACCATCGTGATCGAGAACGTTGCGGGTGCCGGCGGTTCGACCGCGCTGGCACGTGCCTCCCGCGCCGAGCCCGACGGCTACACGATTGCGATCGGCAATGCCGGCACCAATGCCGCGACCTACACGATCTATCCGAAGCTGCCGTTTACGCCGGACTCCTTCGTGCCGATCGCGATGGTGGCGAAGACGTTCGGCATCATCGCCGTGCGCAAGGATTTTCCGGCGAAGGACCTCAAGGAGTTCATCGCCTACGCCAGGGCCAATCCGGCCAAGATCAATCTCGGCCATGCCGGCGTCGGCTCCTCGAACTATTTGATCTGCAAGAGCTTCGTCACCGCCGCCGGGATCGACGCGACGCTGGTCGGCTATCGCGGCGCAGCCCCTGCGCTGACCGATGCGATCGGCAGCCAGATCGACGGCGTCTGCGACGCGGCGGCCTCGGTCTCGCAGTCGATCAACGAGAAGCTGGTGAGGGGACTCGTGGTCGGCTCGACCGTACGGCTCGCGACGTTGCCGGACCTGCCGACGTCGTCTGAAGCCGGGCTGCCGGAGTTCGAGGCGCAGGGCTGGAACGGCCTGTTCGCGCCCAAGGGCACGCCGCCGGCCGTTATCGCCAGGCTGAATGCGGCGGCGCGCACCGCGGTCGAGACCGATGCGGTGAAGAAGCGCTTTGCCGACCTGTCGACCGTCGCGCCCGACGACAACGAGCATACGCCGGAGCTGCTTCAGCAACTGGTGACGCGCGACGTCGAGAAATACCGGAAGATGCTGGCGGACGACGCCAAGCAATAGCGCCTCGCGCTAGCGCAGCTTCAGCCGCTCCGCCGGCACCGTCATCGCGGCGACGCCGGCCATGACCAGCAGCAGGCCCAGCGCCAGGTTCGAGGGCACGCTTTCGCCGAGCAGCAGCACGGAAAGGCCGACGCCGATCGGGATGCGCAAATAGCCTTGCGCGTTCGTGGTAAGCGTGCCGAGCCGGCCGAGGCAGACGTAGAACAGCATCAACCCCAACGCGCTGGAGACGATGCCCATGACGATGGTGGCGACGATCGCCTGAAACGTCGGGTGCAGCGTCCAGGGCTGGTCGATGATCAGCGAGGGCGGGAGCAGGATGAGGCCGCCGAACAGCAGCGAGCCGGCCGCCACCACCATCGGGTCGTAGTCGGATAGCCGGAGGCCGAAGATCGTCGCGCAGGCAAAGGAGATGGTGGCGAGCAGGATCGCGATCTCCGCGACGATCTCGCGGCCGAAGCCGCCGAGCGCATCGAGGCCGACGATGGCGACGGTGCCGGCGAGGCCGAGGATCGCGCCCGCGAGCTTCAACAGCGTGGCCGGCTCGTGCCGCGTGATCAGCGAGGTGATCAGGAAGGCGAAGATCGGCGTAGTCGAGGCCAGCACCACCGTGTTGGACGCCGGCACATATTGCTGCGACCAGGTGATGACCAGGAACGGGAAGGTCGAGTTGATCAGCTGCTGGGTTGCGAACAGCTTCCAGGCCTTCGCATCGGTCGGGATCCTGACGCCTCGTATCCACAGGATCGCGAACAGGAAGGCGGCCGCGATCAGCGAACGCGCCGAGATGAAGGTGATGGGCGGAATGGTGTCCAGCGCGAGCTTGGCCAGCGGATAAGTGGAGCTCCAGCAGCAGGCGAGCGCGAACAGCAGCGCATAGTCGCGCCAGCTGCGTGCGCCGGTGGCGGCCATGGACGACAGCGGCGTTGATGCGGACGCCGTCGTGCGACCCGCCCCCGATGTGCTCTGCGGCACCTTGTTCTTGCTCCCCGGCGCGACCGCGCTTCTCGCAAGTCTGGGCGAGGGGGCGCCAAAAGGGAAGGCGTCGAGCTATGCGTTTGGCTGAGGGAGCGACTTCCGCTTGGCCCGCTTGATCGTCCCGGAAAAGGTGAACAGCAGGCGCTCGCCGGAGGCCATCTGCCCGCGCAGGAAGATCAGCGAACCACCGGCGCGGGTGACCTCGCCGGTGCACTCGATCAGCTCGCCCTCATGCCCGGCATCCAGGAACTCGCAGGCGAAATTGACCGTCACGCCGCGGCCGTTCAGCGCGTTCCGGCCGATCGCGAACAGGCAGTAGTCGGCGAAGGCCATGAAGCAGCCGCCATGGACGTTGCCGGAGCCGTTCAGGTGCTTCTTTTCGACCCGGAAGGCGCAGCGGACGCTGCCGTCCGCTTCCAGGCGGTGCCAGAAGGGGCCGATATGGTTCTCAAAGCTGTCCCTGATCCAGGTCTGCCAGCCCTTGAACTCACCCTCGGTCGCGACATGCAGCTCGGGGCGGGGCGGGGCAGCCATTTTGGTCAATTCGTGCAAGGAAATGGGCCTTCAATTGCGGGTCTTCAGCCCTTAAATCCGATCCGTCCGCGCCGTGCAATTCCCGTTCCCGCACCCCTCGGCCGCAAAACGTGGGACAGTGGGAAAATGCGCCATAAAGGGCTTTTCGCGAGGCCCCGATCTTCCTAAGAACGGCAAAACGCCGTCGAAAGCCCCGAATCCATGAAGAACGAACCCAAGATCACCCCCGAACTGGTTGCCGCCCACGGGCTCAAGCCCGACGAGTACGAGCGCATCCTGAAGCTGATCGGGCGGGAGCCTACCTTCACCGAGCTCGGCATCTTCTCGGCGATGTGGAACGAGCACTGCTCGTACAAATCCTCGCGCATCCATCTCCGCGGCCTGCCGACCAAGGCGCCCTGGGTGATCCAGGGCCCCGGCGAGAATGCCGGCGTGATCGACATCGGCGACGGCCAGGCCGTGGTCTTCAAGATGGAGAGCCACAACCACCCGAGCTACATCGAGCCCTACCAGGGCGCAACCACCGGCGTCGGCGGCATTTTGCGCGACGTCTTCACGATGGGCGCACGGCCGATCGCCTGCCTCAATGCGCTGAGCTTCGGCGCGCCCGAGCATGCCAAGACCCGGCACCTCGTCTCCGGCGTCGTCGCCGGCGTCGGCGGCTACGGCAATTCCTTCGGCGTGCCGACGGTCGGCGGCCAGGTCCGTTTCCACACCCGTTATGACGGCAACATCCTCGTCAACGCGATGGCCGTGGGCCTCGCCGATGCCGACAAGATCTTCTATGCGGCCGCCTCCGGCGTGAACATGCCGATCGTCTATCTGGGCTCCAAGACCGGCCGCGACGGCATCCACGGCGCCTCGATGGCCTCGGCCGAGTTTGACGACAAGTCCGAGGAGAAGCGCCCCACCGTGCAGGTCGGCGATCCCTTCGCCGAGAAGCTTTTGCTCGAGGCGTGCCTCGAGATCATGGAGAAGGGCTGCGTCATCGCGATCCAGGACATGGGCGCGGCGGGCCTGACCTGTTCGGCTGTCGAGATGGGCGCCAAGGGCGACCTCGGCGTCGATCTCGATCTCGACGCGGTGCCGACCCGCGAGGCCGGCATGAGCGCCTACGAGATGATGCTCTCGGAGAGCCAGGAGCGCATGCTCATGGTGCTCAAGCCCGAGAAGGAGAAGGAAGCCGAGGCCATCTTCAAGAAATGGGGCCTCGACTTCGCCGTGGTCGGCTACACCACGCCGAGCAAGCGTTTCGTGGTCAAGCATGGCGGCGACGTCATGGCCGACCTGCCGATCAAGGAGCTCGGCGACGAGGCGCCGCTCTATGACCGGCCGCATGTCCCCTCCGCCGCGCTGCCGGTCGTGCACGCGCGCGAGGTGACGGCACCGATGGGCGTAGGTAGCGCGCTGGAGAAGCTGATCGGCACGCCCGACATGTGCTCTAAGCGCTGGGTCTGGGAGCAGTACGACCACGTCATCCTCGGCAACACCATGCAGCGCCCCGGCGGCGATGCCGCCGTGGTGCGCGTGCAGGACGGCCCGAAGGGCCTGGCGCTGACCGTCGACGTCACGCCGCGCTATTGCGAGGCCGATCCGTTCGAGGGCGGCAAGCAGGCGGTGGCGGAGGCCTGGCGCAACATCACCGCGGTCGGCGGCAAGCCGCTCGCGATCACCGACAATCTCAATTTCGGCAATCCTGAACGGCCCGAGATCATGGGCCAGTTCGTCGGCTGCCTGAAGGGCATCTCGGAAGCCTGCCGCACGCTGGACTTCCCGGTCGTCTCCGGCAACGTCTCGCTCTACAACGAGACCAACGGCCGCGCGATCCTGCCGACGCCCTCGATCGGCGGCGTCGGTCTGCTCGACGATTTCACCAAGTCCGCTTCGCTCGCCTTCAAGGCCGAGGGCGAGGCGATCCTCTTGATCGGCGAGACCCATGGCTGGCTCGGCCAGTCGGTGTACCTGCGCGACATCTGCGGTCGCGAGGAGGGCGCGCCGCCGCCGGTCGACCTCGCTGCCGAGAAGCGCAACGGCGACTGCGTGCGCGGCATGATCCATGCGGGCACCGCGACCGCCGTGCACGACCTCTCGGACGGCGGCCTCCTGATCGCGCTCGCCGAGATGGCGATGGCGAGCGGCATCGGCGCAAAGCTGCTGGCGGCACCGACGGCGCTCGTGTCGCAGGCCTATTGGTTCGGCGAGGACCAGGCGCGCTATCTCGTCACCGTGCCGGAAACGGAGGCCGGCCGCGTGCTCGCCAAGATGCGCGGCTGCGAGGTGCCCTGCGTGCGGATCGGCACCACCGGGGGCGATGCGATCGCGATCGCCGGCGAAGCGCCGGTAATGATCGATACGCTGCGCACCTCGTTCGAGCGCTGGCTGCCGGAGTATATGGGCGGGAAGGCGGCGTAGCGACGCCATCTCCCCGTCATTGCGAGGAGCGAAGCGACGAAGCAATCCACACTGCTGCCTGCGGTGAGATGGATTGCTTCGCTGCGCTCGGAATGACGATAGGAGGCCGGTGCCGTTTCCTCAAAGCACCTTCGTCGCGCCCGGGATCTGCCGCAATGCTCGCGTCAGCGCCCAGCTCGCCGCGACTGTCAGTACAAACCCGAGCGTGGCCTTGACGATCGCCGGCAGGTCATAGTCGAACAGCCAGTATTGCAGCCACAGTGCGATCGGATAGTGCACCAGGAACATGCCGTACGCGTCGCTCTGCATTGGATCGAGCAGCTTGGCTGAGCCTGATTGCTTGAACCTCTGGAAAAAGGCCAGGATCAGAAACATGATGGCGACGCTGAAGACAGTGAAGCAGATGGCATAGAGCGCTTCATACCAGTCCGGCAACGGCGACGGGTTGCCCAGGATTTCGCGCTTGATGAAGATCAGCACCCACAAGAGGCAATAGGGAACGATCGCCAGTACCATCCAGTCCCAGCTGACCCTCGCCATCCGGCCGTCTGCAGCGAGCAGCCCGCGATCCATTTGCGCAACGCCGATGCCGGCACCGAAAAAGAAATAGGTCGCGTAGAGCATCACGCGCCCGTGCTGGACCGAGAACGGCCCGAACTCGAACCAACTGCCTGCTCCGAAGTGAACCCGCCCGGGAATGTAGAACGCCGCGGTGACGGCAAGCATAACCGCGAAGAACACGGCGGGCCGACGGCGACCATATAGCGAGAGGCGATTGATCGGATCGAGCAGATTGGGCGACAGCCGGTGCAACAGGCAGGCAACCAGGTCGAAGGCGAACAAGACCCAAAGGAACCAGATCGGCCCGCTCGGCCACGGGCCCTTCGTGACCATATTCCACCAGAACTCCGAAAAGCCGATCTCGGGATGGTGCCGCAGGGAGATCGCGTAATAGGCGAGCGGAATGACCGTAAGGGCGCAGATCGCGAAGGGTAAGCCCAGCCGAAGCAGGCGATCTGCCAAATAGCTCCGCGCTCCCTTCCGGGCGATACCAGACCAGGCGAACAGTCCCGACAGGAAGAAGAACATCGCCATGAAGAAACTGTCGGTGGCGAGCACGATCATGTCGAAGCCGAAGAAGTACTTCGGATCGGTATGACCGAAATAAGTATAGGGGATCACCGCGTGATGCAGCAGCACCACCAGTGTCAGGAAGGTGCGGGCGCGATCGAGCGACACATTGCGCGTCTTGCTCTTCGGCGCGGCGTGAGCCTCTGCACCGATCGTCGCTGAATGTGACATCGTCATCATGGCCGCCCCGGTCTTGCTCCTGTCCCGGCCAGACTGTGCCGCCGGGAACCCGATTCAGCAAGGGCAGTCTGTGCTGCGCCTTGACCCTGCTGTGCCGTTAGGAACCAGTTCCGTGCAGCGAAGTTAGCATCCGCGCATTGGAGGGCCGCGGTGCGGCACCCAAGTCGGAGTTGGCGATGACGATCCTGAAATGGGCGCTGATCTTTCTCTTGGTCTCGATCGTGGCTGGCGTGCTCGGCTTCACCGGCATCTCGGCCGCCTCCGCCGACATCGCCCGCTTCCTGTTCTACGTCTTCGTCGTGATCTTCCTGGTGCTGCTGATATTGGGGCTCACGATCTTCAGGGCGTAGCTATGTCATTCCGGGGCGGTCCGCAGGACCGAACCCGGAATCTCGAGATTCCGGGTTCGCGTCTGCGACGCGCCCCGGAATGACGCCGCCTCCAGACTACCCCACTTCCTCGATCTTCACCTTGTCCGGATAGAAGGCGAGGTGGCCGGAAATCTCCGTCATCGCGGGGAAGGGCGTTTCATAGGTCCAGATCGCGTTGTCGAGCGTCTTGCCGTCGGCCTTGATGCTGTAATAGCTCGCGTCGCCCTTGTAGGGGCAATGGGTGACACGGTCGGTGCGCTCCAGCAGCGTCATGTTGGCATCCTGTCGCGGTACATATTGCACCGCCGGATATTTGGCCTCCTTCAGCGTCAGCGCCTTGCTGGTCTCGGCGATCACGATGTCGCCCGCCGTGACGCGGACGCGCTTCGGGTTTGGGGTGATGGTGATGGGGTGGTCGGGCCCTGGAAGCTTCATGATTTCACGCCTTTTCGATCAATCTGCCGCGCGCGGCACTTTGTCGTGCCTTTATCCTGATGGGATCAGGGATATAGTGCCTGAGTGCGTGACGTAGAAGGCCGTTCACGCTAAGTTTGGCCCTGCCGGTCCGGGGACCCCGGCAGCGATTCGACGACGAGGCTGATCTCAGCCGAGATAAGGAGCAAGACCCGAATGCCCATGGACGCCCACGATATCGAGGCGATGATCAAGGCAGCGATCCCCGATGCCGAGGTGACGATCCGTGACCTCGCCGGCGATGGCGACCACTATGCCGCGACCGTGATCTCGGAATCCTTCCGCGGCAAGTCCCGCGTCCAGCAGCACCAGATCGTCTATCAGTCCCTGCGCGGCCAGATGGGCGGCGTGCTGCATGCGCTGGCGCTGCAAACCGGGGTACCCGGCACCTGACCTGATCGCAGCGGGGACCGATGATGGCTGCGGACAATCCGCGCGGCGCGATGTTTCGCGTCATCCTGCCGAACCAGCCCAGCCGCGTCACCAATGCCGAGCTGTTCTTCGATCTCGTCTTCGTCTTTGCTGTCACGCAGGTGTCGCACACGCTGCTGCACCATTTCACGCCGCTCGGCGCGGTCGAGGTCACGCTGCTGTTCCTGGCGGTGTGGTGGGTGTGGGTCTACACCGCCTGGGTCACCAACTGGCTCAATCCCGATCTGACGCCGGTCCGAATCCTGATCTTCCTGATGATGCTGGGCGGCCTCGTGCTGTCGACGACGATCCCGACCGCCTTCGATGGCCGTGGTCTCTGGTTCGCGATCGCCTACGCAACCATGCAGGTCGGACGCACCGCGTTCTGGCTGTTCGCAACCCCGCGCCACCGCACGGAAGTGCGGCACAACGCGATCCGCATCCTGGTCTGGCTCTCCGGCTCCGCGATCTTCTGGATTCTCGGCGGCCTCGCGCACGGGGAGGAGAGGCTGTGGTTCTGGATCGTGGCACTGGCGATCGAATACGTCTCGCCCGCCGTGCGATTCTGGGTGCCGAAGCTGGGGTTCTCCTCGGTCGAAGCCTGGGCCGTCGAGGGCGGCCACATGGCCGAGCGCTGCGCCGGCTTCATCATCATCGCGCTCGGCGAGGCCGTCGTCGTCAACGGCGCGACCTTTGCTGAGTTGGAGTGGACCGCGGACAACATCCTGGCCTTCGTCTCGGCGCTCACCGGCGCCATCGCGATGTGGTGGATCTATTTCCACAAGGGCGCCGAGGCCGGCTCCGAGCGCATCTCGAAATCCGCAGAATCCGGCCGGCTGGCGCGGCTCGCCTACACCTATCTGCACATGCCGATCGTCGCCGGCATCATCCTGACCGCGGTGTCGGACGAACTGGTGCTGAAGCATCCGACCGGCCATTCCGACGTCCGCACCATCGTGAGCACGATCGGCGGCCCGCTGGTGTTCCTGGTCGGCACCATCCTGTTCAAGCACGCGATCCGCGGCTTCCTCCAGCTCTCGCACGGCATCGGCATCATCCTGCTCGCGGCGCTGTGGTGGTTCGCGGCGGAGCTCTCGCCGCTGTGGCTGTCGGTCGCGACCACGGTGATCATGATTGTGGTCGCGGTGTGGGAATCGGTGTCGCTAGGATCGAAGCCCGAAGAGGCCGAGGAGCACTGAAGCACGGCAGGCCGGAGGGCGTCGTACGTGGCCTCGCGGAGCGGTCCGAGCGCGCGCCTCGTCCTTCGAGACGACCGCTCCGCGATCTCCTCAGGATGAGGCTAATCGGCCTCGGTGCTCCTCGAAACTGCTGCCGCGCACTCCGTCCTCATCCTGAGGAGCCCGCCCGAAGGCGGGCGTCTCGAAGGATGCGCCGCAGGGAAACCGCTTATATTGCAATAGGCCCTCAGGCCGGCCGTCTGGGGGAAGCGGTGAGAGCGTTTACTCCGCAACCTGCAGCGCATGCACCGAGAACATCTTCGCCGCATCCGTCCAGCTCTCGCGCACCCGCCAGCCGGCGCCGTGGGCCAGCGCGGCGAAGCGCTCGAGGCTGTATTTGTAGCTGTTTTCGGTGTGGATGCTCTCACCGGGGCGGAACGAGAAGCTGGTGCCGAGCAGGCGCACGGTCTGGTTCTTCTTGCTGATCAGGTGCATCTCGATGCGGTGCCGCTCGCGATTGTAGATGGCGCGATGGGTGAAGGCGGAGAGGTCGAAATTGCCGCCGAGCTCGCGGTTGATCCGCACCAGCACATTGAGGTTGAAGCGCGCGGTGACGCCGGCCGCATCGTTGTAGGCGTCGTGGAGCACGCGCTCGTCCTTCTCGAGGTCGGCGCCGATGATCATCTGCGCGCCCTTGCCCAGGATCTGGCGCGCGCTCTTCAGAAAAGCCTGCGCCTCATGCGGCTCGAAATTGCCGATGGTCGAGCCCGGGAAGAAGCCGACCTTGGGCATCGATGCGACCGCCTTTGGCAGCTCGAACGGCGTGGTGAAGTCGGCCGCCACCGGATAGATGCCGAGCGAGGGGAAGTCCCGCTTCAGGCCGTTCGCCTGCTCCTTCAGGAAGTCGCCGGAGATATCCACGGGGACATAGGCGGCGAATTGGCAGTGGTTCAGCAGCAGGCGGACCTTCGTGGTCGCGCCGGCGCCGAACTCGACCAGCGCCGCATGCTCCGGAATGATCTTTGCGATCTCGCTGCCGCGCTCCTTCAGGATCGATAGCTCGGTGCGCGTCGGATAATATTCCGGCAGACGCGTGATCGCCTCGAACAGCTCCGAGCCGGTCGCGTCGTAGAAGTATTTCGGCGACAGCTTTTTCGGCTGCTGCGAGAGGTCCTCGATGGCCTCGCGGGCGAAAGCGGTGGTCTGCTCGTCGGGAAGATGGGCTTCGGCCAAAGCGCTGGCGTGCACATTCATGATACTCTCCTGAACGCGCTGTCCGGCGCGCATTGATCGTCGGATGAGAACTAGTTGTAATCGGCGAGCCGCAGTCCCGTGAATTGCCAGCGGTGGTGCGGATAGAAGAAGTTGCGATAAGTAATACGGCTATGCCCCTCCGGGGTTGCAAGCGAGGAGCCGCGCAGCACCAGCTGGTTGACCATGAACTTGCCGTTGTATTCGCCGAGCGCGCCTTCGATGGCGCGGTAGCCGGGGTAGGGCGAGTAGGACGACCGTGTCCACTGCCAGACGATGCCGAAGGCATCGTTGAGTTGGCCGGCGCGCGCAGCGACCTCCCACTCCATCTCGGTCGGCAGATGTTTTCCGGCCCAGCGAGCGAACGCGTCGGCCTCGTAGTAGCTGACGTGGCAGACCGGCGCGTCGGGATCGACCGGCTTGAGGCCGGCGAGCGTCATCACCTGCCAGGCGCCATCGACCTCGCGCCAATGGCCCGGCGCCTGCCAGTCTTCCTTGCTGACCACAGCAAAGCCGTCCATCAGCCACAGCGTTGCGTTCGCGTAGCCACCGTCGCGCATGAAGGCGAGCCATTCGCCATTGGTGACGAGATTGCGTGCGATCTTGACCGGGCCGACGAGGGCGCGATGCGCCGGCTTCTCATTGTCGAAATGAAAACTGTCGTCGACATGGCCGACGGTGTGGATGCCTTCGTTGAGGATCAACCAGTCATCGCCGGTGCGCGTCGCGGATGGAAAGCGCCAGTCCGGATCGTAGGCCGGATAGACCGGATTCTGCGCAAAGGCGTGCAGGATGTCGGTGAACATCAATTCCTGATGCTGCTGCTCGTGATTGAGCCCGACCTCGACCAGTGGCGCGATGGCACGGAGCTTGTCCTCACCGGCCTCGCGGAAGAATTTGACGACCGCCGCATCAACGTATCTGCGATAGGCGCCGACCTCGCTGGCACCGGGCCGGGTGATGTCTCCGCGGTGATTCCGGGCATGACGGGGGCCGGCGCTGACGTAATAGGAATTGAACAGGAAGGCGAAATCCGGGTGGAAGGGCTGATAGCCCGGGCGATGCTCGCCGAGCAAAAACTGCTCCCAGAACCAGGTGGTGTGGGCCCGGTGCCATTTCGCGGGGCTCGCATCCGGCATGGACTGGATCTGCTGGTCCTCGGGCGACAGCGGCGCGGCCCGGCGCTCGGTCTCGTTGCGGACGGCGAGAAAGGCGTCCTGAAGCCGCTGGGCGAGCTTGCCTGGGGCGGAGGACGGTGACGAAAGCGGGGCGGGGGCCGTAGCGGAAGCTTGTTTCGTCACGTTTTTCTCCAGACAGGACAAGAGAACGTTGTTGGCGTTGCCCGGTTCCAAAACCAAGGTTCGTCCTAGATAGGGGCTCCGTTACGGTATGAAAGTCCTCCCCGGTGATGATATTCGTGTCATCATGCAATGGCTTCGGGCCTGCCCAGGCCGCTCGCCCAGGGCCTTTTCCCCCCATTTTACTTTGGATGCACAACGGTTTGGGCTACATATATAGGAAGGTATCGGGTTAAATCGGCTGAGCCGGCCCGGAGTGGTTGTTGAGGGCTCCGCCCCAGAAGGACATGGATATGAGCATCGAGGAATTCATCGCCAACGAAGTGAAGTCGAACGACGTGGTTCTGTTCATGAAGGGCACGCCGCAATTTCCGCAGTGCGGTTTCTCCGGCCAGGTCGTGCAGATCCTCGACCACCTCGGCGTTGGCTATAAGGGCCTCAACGTCCTCGAATCCGCAGAACTGCGCAACGGCATCAAGACCTTCTCGAACTGGCCGACCATTCCACAGCTCTATGTGAAGGGCGAATTCGTCGGCGGCTGCGACATTGTCCGCGAGATGTTCCAGGCCGGCGAATTGCAGCAGCTCCTCTCCGAGAAGGGCGTCGCGGTTGCGGCCTAATACGTGACCCAGCTGACGCGCCGGATTGGTGGCGCGGAGTTCGAGGTCATTGTCGCTGACATCACCACACTGAGCGTTGACGCCATCGTCAACGCCGCCAACACGTCGCTCCTTGGCGGGGGCGGCGTCGATGGGGCGATCCATCGGGCCGCCGGGCCCGATCTGGTCGCCGAATGCCGGATGCTCCACGGCTGCAAGACGGGCAACGCCAAGATCACCATGGGCTATCGGCTCAAGGCCGCGCACGTGATCCATACCGTTGGTCCGGTTTGGAATGGCGGCACGCTGGACGAAGACGGTCTGCTCGCCTCCTGCTATCGCCGTTCGATGGAGCTGTGCGGGAAGCACAAGCTGACCTCGGTGGCATTTCCCGCGATTTCGACCGGCATTTTCCGCTTTCCCGCCGACCGGGCGGCGGAGATCGCCGTGCGCACGACGATCGAGGCGCTCCCTGCCGCGCCATCCGTTGCGCGCGTGGTGTTCTGCTGCTTCGCCGAGCCGAGCGCCAGGCTCCATGCCGAGGCGCTAGCATGACACAGCAGCCCTTGTGCCTGACGACGCCGTCAGTACACTCCGTCCAGCCATGTTCCGGGGAGGGGATATGATTTCACAGTCTGGACTGCGTGCGCTCGCCTGCGGCGCGCTGATGTCGCTTGGCGCGATGTCGTTCGCACGGGCAGAAGGCACCTACGAGATTCCGGCCGGCGCGCATTTCAATCAGGACAAGCTCGCCAAGGTCGGCGAGTTCTTCAAGAACGAGGTCGCGACCGGCAAGATCGCCGGCGCAACCGTGCTGATCCAGCAGCACGGCAAGCCGGTCTATCACGAAGCCTTCGGCGTGCAGGACGTGGTCAGCAAGGCGCCGATCACCGACAAGACGATTTTCCGCCTGTTCTCGATGAGCAAGGCGATCACGTCCGTCGTCGCGGTGCGACTGATCGAGGACGGCAAGATCAAGCTCGACGATCCTGTCTCGAAATACATCCCGTCCTTCGCCAATGTGAAGGTCGGCGTCGAGAAGAAGGCCGACGACGGCACCAAGTCGCTCGAACTGGTGCCGCCCACGCGGCCGATCACGGTGCTCGATTTGATGCGCCATACCTCCGGCATCACCTATGGCTTCTATGGCGACAGCCTGGTCCGCAAGGCCTATCGCGACGCCAACATCTATGCCGGCGATTTCGACCTCGCCGAATTCGCCGAGCGCATCGCGAAACTGCCGCTGCACAACCAGCCGGGCGCGCTGTGGCAATATGGCCATTCCACCGACATCCTGGGGCGGGTGATGGAGATCGCGGCGGGCAAACCGCTGACAGACATCATGCGGGAGAAACTGCTCGATCCGCTCGGCATGGTCGATACCGGCTTCTTCGTCACGGCCCCCGAGAAGCAGAAGCTTCTGGCGCAGCCGGTGCCGAACGATGCCGATTTCCGGGTCGGCCGCATCAACGATCCGACGGTGGTCAAGAAGATCCAGTTCGCCAGCGGCGGCATGGTGACGACCATGGCCGATTACGAGCGCTTTGCGCAGATGCTGCTCAATGGCGGCAGCCTCGACGGCAAGACCATTCTCAAGCCCGAGACGTTCAAGCTGATGGTGACCGATCAGGTCGGCCCGGGCTCCGGCGTGGACCGCGACTATTTCTACTTCCCCGGCGACGGTTTTGGCTTCGGCCTCGGCCTTGCGGTCCGCACCGACCCCGGCAATGCCAAGCCGCCGCCGCCCGGCGATCTCGGGGAGTTGAAGTGGGACGGCGCCTCGGGCTGCTATTTCGTGGTCGACCCCAAGCAGGACATGTTCTTCGTGCTGCTGGAGCAGACCCCGACCGAGCGCCAGCGCGTGCAGCGGACACTGAAGCAGTTGGTTTATGAAGCCATGGAGAAGTGACATGACCGGGCGCCGCGCGCTGATCGCGGCGCTCGTCGTTCTGGTCGGTGTGGTCGGCGCGAGAGCAGGCTACGAGGGGCGCCCCGCGCACAGCCTTTCGCCTGAAGGCTTGGCAAAAGTCTCCGACTACATCCGCAACGAGGTCGCGACCGGCAAGATACCCGGCGCGATCCTGCTGCTCCAGCAGCACGGCAAGCCGGTCTATTACGAGAATTTTGGCGTCCGCGACGTCGCGACCGAGATCTCGATGAGCGCGGACACGATCTTCCGCCTCTATTCGATGTCGAAGCCGATCACCTCCGTGATGGCGATGATGCTGGTCGAGGAGGGCAAGCTCGCGCTCGACGATCCCGTTTCAAAATACATTCCGGCCTTTGCCGGCATGAAGGTCGGCGTCGAAAAGAAAGCCGAGGACGGCAAGGTCGGGCTGGCGCTGGAGCCGCTCGAACATCCGGTCACGATCAAGGATCTGATGCGACACACCTCCGGACTGCCTTATGGCTATTACGGCGGCGGCGCGGTGCGCGAACTCTATGCCGAGGCGAAGCTCTTCAACCGCAATCTCAGCAATGCCGACTTCGCCGCGAAGATCGCCACGCTGCCGCTGGTCGAGCAGCCGGGCACGGTGTGGGATTACGGCTTTTCCACCGACGTGCTCGGACGCGTCGTCGAGGTGATCTCGGGAAAGACGCTGCTCAAGTTCGAGAGGGAGCGGCTGCTGGGTCCGCTCGGCATGACCGAGACGGCATTCTTCGTCGCCGATCCCGCCAAGTTTCTCCGCATTGCCGAGCCGATGCCGGAGGACCGCAACATCAATCCGACGACGCAGGTCCGCGATATCAGGCGGCCGGCGATCTGGGAGTCGGGCGGTGGCGGGATGGTCGGGACGGTCGGCGACTACGCCCGTTTCGCGCAGATGCTGCTGAATGGCGGCACCTATGACGGCCGGCGCTATCTCAAGCCCGAGACCATTGCGCTGATGGCGTCGGACCATATCGGACCGGAGACCAGAATCGCGCGCGACCAGAACTATTATCCGGGCTCGTCCTCCGGCTACGGCCTCGGCTTTGCGGTGCGCACGTCGGTGCCGGCGGGTACGTCATGGCCACTCGGCGAATATCGCTGGGACGGCGTCGGCGGCACCTTCTTCTTCATCGATCCCGAAGACGATCTGTTCGGGATATTCATGGTGCAGACCCCGTCGCAGCGCGGCCGGATCCAGCTGGCGCTGAAGACGCTGATCTATCAGGCGATGGGGCGCTGATCGCGGGCTACGGGACTTACGCCCCGCGCACGATCTCGCGCACGTATCCGATCGTTTCCTCGATCTGGCTCGCATTGACGTCGAGATGCGTGCAGGCGCGGATGCGGCCGTCCATCATCGCGAGCGTCACGCCGCGCTGGCGCAGTGCGGCGACCATCTTGTCGCCGGGGACGCCGGCGCCATCGGGCTTGAAGAACACGAGGTTGGTCTCGGGCTCCTGCACCTCGATGCCTGCGATCTGCGACAGTCCGCGGGCGAGTGCGCGCGCATTGGCATGATCGTCGGCAAGGCGATCGACGTGGTGGTCGAGGGCGTAGATGCAGGCGGCGGCACAGATTCCGGCCTGCCGCATCGAGCCGCCGAGGCGCTGCTTCCACTGCCAGACCGCGTCGATGAAGGCGCGCGAGCCGGCGAGCACACCGCCGATCGGCGCGCCCAGGCCCTTGGAGAAGTCGATCCAGGCCGAATCCCAGCCAGCGGTCATGTCGCGCGGAGAAATGCCGCTCGCCACCGTGGCGTTGAGCAGCCGCGCGCCGTCCATGTGGGTGACGAGGCCGTGCTGCCTGGCGATCTCGACGATCTCGTCGAGTGCGGCCTTCTTCCAGATCGTGCCGCCGCCGATATTGGCGGTCTGCTCGACGCTGACGACGGTCTGCGGCGGCTGGTAGCGCGTGCGCGGGTGCAGAGCTTTCCGGAACGTCTCCGGCGTGAACTGCCCGTCGGGGCCCTTGAGCTGCGTAACCTGGAAGCCGCCGATCGCGGCATGCGCGCCACCCTCACGGGCGATGATGTGCGCGGTCTCGTGCGCGAGAATCTCGTCGCCGGGCCGGCAATGCACCAGCGTCGCGGTGACGTTGCACATCGTGCCCGAGGGCATGTACACGGCGGCCTCCTTGCCGAGCAGATCCGCAACGCGCTCGCACAGCGCGTTCACGGTCGGATCGTCGCCGACCTGCTCGTCGCCGACCTCGGCGCGCGCCATAGCCTCGCGCATCGCAGCCGTCGGCTTGGTCTGGGTGTCCGACAGCAGATTGATGCGCACCGGCGGCGCCTTGGGATCGATCGGGGGCGGGGTGTAGAGCATGGCTGGTCTCGTCATTTCATCTAGTCGAACAATTGCGACGTACTGCGTGCATCGTTTCTCAGCCACGGGAACGTTGAGCGACGCGGTGTCGCGCGGCAAGAAGGATGTCGTCTGGCGTGTCCGCTGTGAACATATTGCAATCGGGATGAGCGAACAGCCCCCGATATCGGCAGACCTGCTGGTCGCGGGAGAGGGCCGCCCACGCTCGAATCGCCGCTTCAGTCAGCATTGCCGAAGGCAGAGTGTTGGCGAACTGGCCGGCCATCCGAGACATCGATGGCATGCTACCAAACAAAAAGGCCCCGGAAAACCGGGGCCTTTGAACGTTGGTGTGCCGAGTTATCAGCGCGAATAGAATTCGACGACCAGATGCGGCTCCATCTGCACCGGGAACGGCACGTCGGAGAGGCCGGGGATGCGAATGTACTTCGCGGTCATCTTGCCGTGGTCGACGTCGAGATAGTCGGGGGTGTCGCGCTCGGGGAGCTGGCTGGCTTCGAGCACGTGGGCGAGCTGCTTGGAGGCTTCCTTGACCTCGACCACGTCGCCGACCTTGAGCTGGTAGCTCGAGATGTTGACCTTGCGGCCGTTCACCTTGATGTGGCCGTGGTTGATGAACTGGCGCGCGGCGAAGATCGTCGAGACGAACTTGGCGCGGTACACGACCGCGTCGAGACGACGCTCCAGGAGGCCGATCAGGTTCTCGCCGGTGTCACCCTTGAGGCGGCTCGCCTCGACATAGATGCCGTGGAACTGGCGCTCGGAAATGTTGGCGTAATAGCCCTTCAGCTTCTGCTTGGCGCGCAGCTGCACGCCGAAGTCGGAGAGCTTGCCCTTGCGGCGCTGGCCGTGCTGGCCGGGGCCGTACTCGCGGCGGTTCACGGGGCTCTTCGGGCGGCCCCAGATATTCTGGCCCATACGGCGATCGATCTTGTACTTCGCCTCACTGCGCTTAGTCATCGCGTCCTCTTCGGTTGCATGGTTTGAGGAAACGCGCCCTCCTGTGTGACAGGCCAAAGCCCGGCACCGACAGGTCCGATCCCCAAAGCTTAAGGGAGAGGACCACGGGTCGCGAAACGCTTCGCGGGCCGAAATCGGCCCGCGAGCAGGCGGCTTTTAGGGGAGTTTGGGGTTCGCTGTCAATTCTTTAGCCGTCATTCCGGGGCGCTCAAAGAGCGAACCGGAATCTCATGATCCCGGGCTCGGTGCTATCGCACCGCCCCGGGATGACCGCTGCGCGGTCACGTCCCGACCACCCGGATCGGCTTCGGGCCGGCCGCCCGCAATTCGGCAGCGATTTCAGTGTTAAGGACCTGTTCCAGCCGGGTCAGGACCCGGGCGATGGGGGCGGCGTCGGTGACCCGGTGGTCCCAGCGGATCACGACATGGATGGTCTGGTCGGGCTCGACCACCCCATAGCTGACGATGAAGGGGCCGGGCGTGACGGGGTGCAGCTCGCCGCCGCCATAGGCGGCCACCGAGCTCACCGCGAAGCTGCCGAACCAGTTGCCCCGCTGCCGGCCGAAATTGAGTCCGATGGCCCAGGACAGCCGCCGCAGCGGCAGCGGCAGGCGGGTCGCCCGCATGATCTTGCGGAACATGGGAACGTCGTTAATCGGCGCCGTCTTGCCGCGCCGGATCTCGGCATCGACCGCGGCCAGGGAAAGAGCCTCCGGGGCTGCGATTCGCTGCGGCAGCACGCATTCCTCGCCGTCCTCGACCCGCGCGATAGCCACCAGCGCGACGCTCTTCGGCAGCTCGTAGAGCATCGGCCAGGGCCATTTGGCGTAGACGGTGCGCAGGATTGGCTCGTCCCTGGCTACCAGGGCGAAAGCTTTGACGAACATCGCCGCCCAGCCGGCGGGCGCAATCGCGCCCGAGCGCGCCTCCAGCAGGGGGCGGATATTGAGGGAACGGGACAGCGAGACGAAGGGCACGTCCATCGACGCGCGCATCAGGTCGCAGATCAGGCGGCGCGGCAGCGAAATGGTCTTGGGCGTCCCGCGCATCGGTCTTTCGGTTCCTGCGGCTAAAATATGTGCAGCGAGCGGGTCGCCCGCTCGCCGCGTGCTCTAGCACGAACCAACCCGCTTGGGGTCGGTCGGTTCGCCGCATCAGGGGGCTGGCGTCGCCAGCGGCTTGGTCTTGTCGTAGACGTAAATACCAATGATTTTCAATGATTTATCGCCGTGGGTCTTGGCGTCGTGGACGACGCCGGCCGGGATCAGATAGGAATCGCCGGCCTTCAGGTGCTTGTCAGGCTGGCCTTCGACGAGGAGATCGGCCTCGCCTTCCAGCACATAGCCGGTCTCGATCCCGGGATGGGTGTGACGGCCAGCGGCGCCGCCGGGCGGCACTTCGGCGATGGCGGTCAGGGTCGTGTAGCCGTCCGGGAAATCGGTCTTCTGGAGTGGGGTGCGCTTGATGGCGGGCTGCTGGGCGAAGGCCGCAAAGGCAAGGCCTGCGAAGGACAGAGCGAGCAAAGTCTTTTTGAGCATTATTTCCTCCCTGGAAGGGCCGACCCTAGCAGCGCGGCAGTTCCCGGCAAGGTGGCAATCGGCCTGTTCAGCGCCTGATGCCCTCGAACGCCGCCATGATGCCGCGCTGGAACAGCGACCAGTCGAAGCCGAGCGCGATGGCGCGGTAGCCACGGTCGACCAGGGCGTTGGCCTGGTCGGCGGTGCGGGCGACGCCGCCGATCGGCACGCCGCTTCTGAGGATGCCGGCCTCGGCGCGCGCGACCAGCTCCAAGAGCTCCGGATCGTCCATCTGGCCGCGCTTGTTGATGGAGGTGGCGAGGTCGCCGGGGCCGATCACCGCGACGTCGATGCCGGGGGTGGCCATGATCTCGTCGATGCGGTCGACGGCGTCGACATGCTCGATGGTGATCATGCAGATCATCTCGTCGTCGGCGCCGGCCATGTAGTCCGGCATCGACTGGCCCCAGCGGAATGGCGCGTGGAAGGGACCCCAGAGACGATCGCCGCGCGGCGGATAGCGCACGCTGCGCACCGCTTTCTCCGCCTCGCTGCGGTTCGTGATCATCGGAAAATTGATGCCGAAGGCGCCGATGTCCATCGGCGCTTTCGCAAGCCACGGTTCGTTCGCCGCGATCCGCACCAGCGGCGTGCACGGCGTGCCGGTCGTGGCGGCGATCATCGCATGCGCTTCGGTGAGGCCGATCGGCCCGTGCTCGAGATCGACGATGATCCAGTCGAGCGAGCGCGCCATGATCTGCACGGTCTGCACGCTCGGGATGGTCGCGATGGCGCCGAAGGCGGGGCGGCCCTCGCGCCACAATTGGCGGAGACGGTTGAGCGGCGTGGTCTGCACCGACATGAGAAAACCTGCGCGGAGATGACGACGGCGAAGCCTAGCAGCGCGTCGTTGGCGCGGAAAGTCAGGCCAGCGCGCGGCCGCCGAAGAACGGCGTCAGCGTGGCCGAAAGGTCATGCACACGGTTCGAGGTGAAGATCATCTCGGCGCCGGACTGCATGATGCCGCCGATAGCCGGGCCGAGCAGATCCGATACGCGGCGGGCGATGGCGGGTGCCGGGTCGATCCAGTCCACCGGCCAGGGCGCGAGCCTGGTCAGCCGGTCGAGCAGGAGCGGATAATGCGTGCAGGCCAGCACCACCGTGTCGGTACGCGCGCCTGCGTCGGCGGCATCGCCGACGAAGCAGGGGGTGAGCTCGGCGAGGATGTCGTCGTCGCTGATCGGATGGCCCCCGAGTGCGCGCTCGGCGAGCGAGGCGAGTTCGGGCGAGCCGACCAGCGTCACCTCGCATCCCTGCGCGAAGTCGCGGATCAGCGCCTTGGTGTATTCGCGCTTCACCGTGCCCTTGGTGCCGAGCACCGAGACCCGCCGGCTCTTCGACTGCGCACAGGCCGGCTTGATCGCCGGCACCGTGCCGACGAAGGGCAGGGAATAAGCGGCGCGCAGGTGCGATAGGACCAGGGTGGACGCCGTGTTGCAGGCGATGACGACGAGGTCCGGATCATGGGTGCCGATCAGCTCCCCCATCAGCGGCACGACGCGGGCGATGATCTCGTCCTCGCTGTGGTGGCCGTAGGGGAAGAAGGCGTCGTCGGCGACGTAGACGTAATGCGCGTCCGGGCGCGCGGCCACGACCTCACGGAGCACCGTGAGCCCGCCAAGGCCGGAATCGAACACCAGGATCGTCGGGGAATTGGTCACGTCGTTACCTTAAAGCGTCTTGGTTACCATTCGGTTTTTGGGGCGGTTTTGCGGCGGTGGCACCTGGGGCCAATTTTGAACGATTCAATTTCGCGATTGCCGCATGTTCCCGCTATCAGCACGGGTGTTGCACTGCGGACGGGGACATATCCGCAGAATTCCGGGGAGCCGACATGATCAGAAACACCAGTAACGGCTGGGGCAGCGTTTCCCGCTGGCTGCACTGGATTTTGGCGCTGACGATCATCGGTATGATCGGCTTCGGCTGGTGGATGAACCACATCCCGGCGCGGCCCGACCGTTTCTTCTACCGCTCGATCCATGCCGATATCGGCTATGTGATCCTGCTGCTCACGGTGCTGCGCCTGGTCTGGCGCGTCATCAACCCGACGCCGGCGTTGCCGGCCGACAGCCAGCCCTGGCAGAGGCTGGCCGCCCGCATCAGCCATGGCGCGCTGTATCTCGCCGTGATCGTGGTCATCATGCTTGGCTGGGCGCATTCCGGCGCGCACGCGCCCGATTATTCGGACTTCTTCGGCCTGTTTCACGTGCCGCAATTCACTTCTCCCGACCGTGCGGCGGCGAACGCCTATGAGGACCGCCACATCCTCTTTGCCTATGTGCTGCTCGCCCTGATCGCGGTTCACGTCGTCGCCGCTCTCTGGCACCACTTCATCCGCGGCGACCGTGTCGTGACGCGGATGGTGGCGGACGAGGCGGGGTAGGGCTTTCCCAAACGCGTTGCTCGCAATCCCGTCATCCCCGCGCAACCGCGAAGCGGTTGTCGCTGGAGGCGCGAGGCTTGCGATGCGCACGCATCGCAAAGCGGAGCCTCGAAGGGTGACGGCGATGCTATGATGCGGCATCACGATCCATCCCACGGCCGCAGGAGGCGCCATGCTCACCGTCCATCATCTCGGCAAGTCGCAGTCCGAGCGCATCGTCTGGCTGTGCGAGGAGCTCGAAATCCCCTATGAGCTCAAGCGCTACGCTCGCGATTCCGTCACCATGCTGGCGCCTCCCGACTACAAGGCGCTGCACCCGATCGGAGCGGCGCCCGTCATCACCGACGGCGATCTCGTGCTCGCCGAATCCGGTGCGATCGTCGATTACATCATGGCCAGATACGGCAATGGGCGCCTCGTGCTCCGCCCGGACGACCCTGATTTTGCGCAGTTTTTGTACTGGTTTCACTTCGCCAACGGCACGCTGCAAGCCGGCATGGGCCGCTTGATGATCCTGAACCGGCTCAAGCCCGCCGAGGACAATCCGATGCTGGTCGCGACCAGAGGGCGCGTCGACCGCGCCTTCGATCTGGTCGATGCGCGCGTTCGCGATGCCGAGTATCTCGCCGGCGCAACCTTCACCACCGCCGACATCATGATGGGCTTTTCGCTGACCACGATGCGTTACTTCCAGCCCTATGATCTCCAGCGTTGTCCGAACGTGGTGAAATATCTCGGCCGCATCGGTGCGCGGCCGGCCTACCGGCGCGCGATGGAGAAGGGCGATCCCGGCATGGCGCTGCTGCTGAGCTGAGCGGCGGTCACGCGATCCTGTTCGTCGTCGCCGCCCGTTCCGTGGCGAGCTGCTTCTGCAAGCGATCGATGTTTTGCAGCAGGCGCTGGCTGGTCAGCACCAGGAAGTAGTAGCCGAACTGCGGATCCTGGAAGTAGATCTCGAGCAGCCGGTCATAGGTGATCGTCAACACCTGGCCGTCTTCGACGCATTCGATCGTTCCGGTGCGCCGGTTGTCCGGCGTCAGGAAGCCGAGCTCTCCCATGAGAGCTCCGGGCCCGATCTCGACATTGATCTCCTTGACCAGGAATTTTCCGGTGACCGTAAGGAGCATCTCCTTGGCTGGATCGCCCAGTTTGAACAGCGTGTCGCCGCGGCGATATTTGCGCTCGGTCATGAACGGCTTGAGCCACTCGATCGACATGTCGCCTTCGGCCGCATGTCGCGCCTTCTTGACCAGCTTGAGCATCTGCCGCAGGCGAAGAGCGTTGATCGGAAGCAGCAGCAGATAGAGCAGGAAGGTCGAGACGTTGGCGGAGAGCGCGCCGAACACGGCGAAGAATGCACAGCCGACCATGTTGGCGACGCGCAGGGGCACCATGGTCCGCATCAGGAGGGTGGCGACGAAGAAGCCGGCGCCGACCGCGGCGAACAGATTGGCCAGGGTGATGTTTTGGACAAAGATCTCCAGCATCCGATTGAAGATCGCGTCGTAGGTGACGTTGTTGGGATCGAGGCCCATCTGGACCAGGATCTTCGCGATCCTGAGGTTGTCCGTCGCCGCATCGAGAATGCGGTCGAGGATCGACGAAATGTCTGCGCTGCCGGACGGCATGGTACTAACCCCGCGTAAGGCCTTCAGTCCTGGTCGGTATTCGTATAGCCGAAATCGAATGACGACCGCTTGAATGGAGCCTTCGGCCGTCATGCCGCAAGAGGCAAATTTTAGCCTGATCGTGCGTTTCGGCAATTGCCCGTTGGTTGCGCGTATCGCCGTGGCGGGCCTGTGATTCGGCCCCGGGGTGCGGACTTCCGCGCCGTTGACCGACCTGAGGCCCCCGACGAGGGGGGCGTGAGGCGATCTTCGCCTTACGGCTTGCTGGCGGGCTGGATCACCTGCTGCTCGACCAGGCCGAGGTGCCCCGGCAGCGAGCCGGCGCGCAGCATCATGGCGACGCTGCTTGCTTCCTCCAGGGTGAAATTGCCGGAGATCTGGCCCGAGCCGCCGGTGATGGGCTCGCGGATCACGGGAGCGGAGATCACCTTGTCGTCGAGCACGATAGCGAAGGGTCTTCCGACGTTCTCTGAGGTGATGTGGGCGAAGCGCCGCGTGCCGCGGCCGTTGAAGCGGAACGAGGCGATCGGGTCCTTCGTGCCGCTCGCAAAGCCGGGACCGGCATAGCTGATGTCGTCGCCGTCGAGCGCGCTCTCCTTGGCAACCAGATAGGGCTGCTTGTCCTTGAAACCGAGCAGGACTTCCGTGCCCGCGGGCGGCGCACCGGATTGGGCCTGCTCCGCCGGCATCGAGAGGTCGACCAGGCGGAGGCTGACCTTGACCTTGGTGGCGAAGATTCTGGTCACCTGCTCGGGCTCCATCATGCCGGGCAGGAAGATCCGGATGCGGTCCGTGCCGTCAGGCTGGACGCTGGCGAGCCTGATGCCGGCATCCTTGAGGCGCTGCTCGATCATGGCGATGGCGTCTTCGACGAGATCGCGCAGCCGCGCGGCGGATGCTGCATCGGCGGGCGCGAGCCGGACCAGTCCGTCGCCGCCGTCGGTCATGGCGAGCGCATGCGATGGCAATCCCTCCGCGGCTGAGGCGAGCTTGCGCTTCAGCTCTTCGCGGCCCTTGGCGTCCACGATCTTCAATTCGACGCCGCCGTCGCGGATCGCAAGACCGGAGAAGGCGATCTTGCCCTCGCGCAACGTCTTGTAGACGTCGTCGCGCAAATCCGTGACGACGCTCTCGCGCAAGCCGTCGGTGTCCACCTTGTAGATGATGCGCGAGCCGCCCAGCTTCTCCATCTTGTCCGCGATGAAGGCCGTGATCTTGGCGCGCATCTTGTCGAGCTGGCTGTCCTCGGCGAGCCCCGCGCGGGGCAGCGCGATCGCCGCTGCGATGGCGAGCGCAATAGTAAGCCGTCCGATGCGATCCCGCAGGGGCATAGTCATGATGACCTCAAGTCTTGCGGCAGGACGCTGGCAGGCGAATCCTGTGCATGTTCTTGGTCCCCGGATCGGGCGCGGAGGTTCAAATTCCGTCCGGATGAGCCCTGTCGCTGCAGCCGTTAGGCAATGGACGAACGGCAAATCATCCCTCATTGTGTTGGCGTTCGACCGGCCATCGGTCGAGGCCTCGCCGACCAAAATGTCAAAAGACAGGAGGCGGGGAAATGCACCTGAGGGAGGACGGAATTCCATGGCGGGCATCCACGCGCTCGATCGGCTGATTGGCAACGACTATCCGGACCTGGCGACTGACGAAGAGGTCCGGGCCTTCGAGCAGGTCCCCTACGCGGATCGCGTCGCGGCCGAGAGCACCTATGACGCGATCAAGTTAGGTGCTGCGCGCAACCCGGACGGCGCAGCGATCCAGTTCCTGCAAAACGCCGATCCGGCCGATACGCCGGTTGTGGTCACGTACCGCGACTTCGTGGCGCGCGTCACGCAGGCCGCCAACATGTTTCACGCGCTCGGCGCGGAGAAGGGCGACGTCATCAGCTTCATGCTGCCGCTGGTGCCCGACGCCTTCGTGACGCTGTTCGGCGCGGAAGCTGCCGGCATCGCCAATCCCGTCAATCCGCTGCTCGAGCCGCACCAGATCGCGGAAATCCTGGAGGCCGCGAACACGAAGATCCTGGTGGCGCTCGGGCCGATGCCCGGCACCGACATCTGGCAGAAGGTCGAGCAGATCCGCCCGCAGCTCAAGCATCTCAAGGCGATCGTACAGGTGTTCGGTGGCGGCGACCCGGCGAACGGCGTGTTTGCTTTCAACGATTTGATCAAGCAGCAGCCGTCCGATCGGCCGATCAGCGGACGCAAGATTCTCGGCAGCGATATCGCCGCTTATTTCCATACCGGCGGCACCACCGGTACGCCGAAGCTGGTGCGGCACACCCATGCCAACCAGGTCTACCAGGCCTGGGCGCTCAATCTGCTGCTGAAACCCAAGCCCGGCGCCAACCTGTTGTTCGGCATGCCGTTGTTTCACGTCGGCGGATCGCTGACGCAGGTGCTGCTGACGCTGTCGAGCGGCGGCTCGCTGGTCGTGCTGTCGCCGAGCGGCTGGCGCAATCCGAATGCGGTGAAGAACATCTGGGGGCTCGTCGAGCGCTTCAAGCCCGAGGCGCTGTCGAGCGTGCCGACGGTGCTCGCCGCAACGCTGGCGGTGCCGCCGGGCAATGCCGACATCTCCAGCCTGAAATATGCTGCCGGCGGCGGCTCGGCGATCCCCGTCGCCGTCGGCTCGGCGATCCAGGACAAACTGAAGCTGCCGGTGGTCGAAGTCTACGGCATGACTGAGACCTCGAGCGTGCACACGCTCGCTTATCCGTCACGGCCGATCCGGCTCGGCTCGGTCGGCCTGCCCATGCCCTATGCGCGCGTGCGCATCGTGCAGCTCGATGCCGACGGCCGCCTGATCCGCGACTGCGCGCCGGACGAGATCGGTGTCGTGATCATGGCGGGGCCCGGCGTGTTCGGCGGCTATCTCAACGACGAGCACAACAAGGGCGCCTTCGTCGACGAGGTCTGGGTCAATTCCGGGGATCTCGGCCGGCTGGACGCCGACGGCTATCTCTGGATCACCGGTCGCGCCAAGGATCTCGTCATCCGCGGCGGCCACAACATCGATCCGGCGCCGATCGAGGAGATCATGTTCCGCCATCCCGCCGTTGGCTTCGCCGCGGTGGTCGGCCAGCCCGACGCCTATGCCGGCGAACTGCCGGTCGGTTACGTGCAGTTGAAACCGGGTGCCAAGGTCGAGCCGGGCGAGCTTGAGGCGTGGGTGCGCGAGCGCACGCCGGAGCGCGCCGCCGTGCCGGTGCAGGTCATCCCGATCGATCCGATGCCGGTCACGGGGGTCGGCAAGGTGTTCAAGCCGCAGCTGCGCTGGGACGCGGCCGAGCGCGTGTTCACGAAGGTGCTGGCGCCGCTCGCCGAGCGCGGCATCGACTGCAAGGTCAGGGTCGGCGCTCATGGCAGCCACGGCTCGATCGCCACCGTGACGCTGGCGGGCCTGCCGGCCGACCAGCGCGAGGCGGTCGCGGGCGAGGTGCACACCCTGCTCGCGCCGTTCGTGATGCGGCACGAGGTGGTGCAGGTGTAGCAGGCCCAAATGCAGCCCGGCGTCGGTCTGACCGCGCCGGAAGGGCGACGCTCCCCCGCTCGATTATGAAGGTCGTTCGAGCCCCTGTGTGACTAATGTCACATATGGAAGAATTGGCATTCGGCCATACTCCGAATAGTCTCATGGAATTGCATCCGGGGGGACGCAAAGTGATTCCGCTTCGGCTATTTGCTTTGTTGATATTTGCGATGGGCCTAGCCTGCGGACCGGCGCATGCCGACCGGCGGGTCGCGCTCATCATTGGTAATTCCGCCTACAAGAGCGCGCCGAAGCTCGGCAATCCCGTGAACGATGCCACCTTGGTTGGCGGCATGTTCAAGAAAGCCGGCTTCGATTCTGTGGACGTCAGGCTTGATCTCAGCGCCAGCGAGATGCGGCGCATGCTGCGAGAGTTCGCCGGCAGGGCGCGCGATGCGGACATGGCGGTGATCTACTATGCCGGCCACGGCATCGAGCTCGACGGCAACAACTATCTCATTCCGACGGATGCGACACTGGAGACCGATGGCGACGTTCTCGACGAGACTATCCCGGTCGAGCGTGCGCTGTTCGCGGTCGAGCCGGCCAAGCAGCTCCGTCTCATCATCCTCGACGCCTGCCGCGACAACCCCTTCTCAAAGACCATGAAGCGCACGCTGGCCTCGCGCGCGATCGGACGCGGCCTGGCCAAGGTCGAGCCGACCAGTCCCAACACCATGATTGCCTTCGCGGCCAAGGCCGGCTCGACCGCGTCCGACGGCGACTCCCGAAACAGCCCGTTCGCCACCGCGTTGGTCGAGCACCTGCCGAAGCCGGGCCTTGATCTGCGCAAGGCCTTCGGCTTCGTGCGCGATGACGTGCTCAAGGCTACCAGCTACAAGCAGGAGCCTTATGTCTACGGCTCGCTCGGCGGCGACGACGTGCCGCTGGTCCCGACGCGCCCGATTGCGACCGGTCCACAGGCCAATCCGCAGGATGCCGTGCGCAGGGACTACGAGCTCGCGCTCCAGCTCGCCACGCGTGATGGCTGGGAAGCGTTTCTGGCGCAATATCCCGACGGATTCTATTCCAACCTTGCCAAGGGCCAGTTGAACAAGATCGCCGCCGAAGAGACGCGCGCGGCGGCCGAGCAAAAGGCCAAGGCGGCGGAGCAGGAGAAGACAAGGCTCATTGCCGAGCGCGCCCAGAAGGCCGAGCAGGAGAAGGCGGTCGCGGCGGCCAGGGCCGCCGAAGAGGCGCGGGTTGCCGCAGAGAAGCAGAAGCAGATCGAGCAGGCGCGGGCCGAGGCCGCCGAGCAGCAGCGCAAGGTCGCCGAGGCAGCAGCCGCGAAAGCACTGGCCGAGAAGCAGGCCGCGGAGAAGGCGAAGGCCGAGCTCGCCGCCAAACAGGCCGCCGAGAAGGCGGAGCAGCCCGCTAAGCCGACGGCTGATCGTCAGATACCAGAGGCGGAGCAAAAAGTTGCCGCCCTTTCGCCCGCGCCAGCATCCACATTGTCGGCGGCCGATCTGGCAAAATCCGTGCAAAGCGAGTTGCGCCGCGTAGGCTGCCTGTCCGCCGCTGCCGATGGCGACTGGAGCGCCACCTCGCAGCGCTCGCTGACGCTGTTCAACAAATATGCCGGTACCCAGTTCGACGTGAAGCTCGTCAGCGTCGACGCACTCGATGCGCTCAAGGCGAAGCCGGGACGAGTTTGTCCGCTGGTGTGCAATTTCGGCTTCAAGGCCGACGGCGATCAATGCGTGAAGATCACCTGCCGCGCCGGCTATCGCGTCGGTGACGACAACGAATGCGAGAAGATCCCGGAGAAGAAGCCGGTCGCGACGCGGGACGATTCGAGGAGGCGGGACGCGGATCGAAAGCAAACGGAGGCCGCCCCGTCGGCGCCGCAGGCTTCAGGACAGATGATCTGCAATAACGCCGGATGCAGGCCGATTGCGAAGGGATGCCGGCTCGGAACGACCAATCATCCAGCCACTCCTACGATCAAGATACCCGCCGAAATATGCAACTGATGATGAAGCATACTCTTCGGGCCTGCTCCCTCGTGCTCGGAGCTCTTGCTTATTTTGCTTTCTGCTGCAGCCCGGCGCTGGCCGAGAAACGCGTCGCGCTCGTGATGGGCAATTCCGCGTACAAGAACACGCTGCGGCTCACCAATCCGGTGAACGATGCTGCCCTGATCGGCGACATGTTCAAGAAGGCCGGCTTCGATGCGGTCGACGTCAAAACAGACCTGAACGCCTCCGAGATGCGGCGGGCGCTCCGTGAGTTTGCCGGAAGGGTCCGCGACGCCGACATGGCGGTGATCTATTACGCCGGCCACGGCATCGAGCTCGACGGCACCAACTACCTGATCCCGACCGATGCCGCTCTTGAGACCGACGCCGACGTCTACGACGAGGCTTTGCCGATCGATCGCGTGCTGGTGAGCATCGAGCCTGCCAAACAGCTTCGGCTCGTCATCCTCGATGCGTGTCGCGACAACCCCTTCGCCAAGACGATGAAGCGGACGGTCGCCTCTCGGGCGATTGGCCGCGGGCTCGCCAAGGTCGAGCCGACCAGCCCCAACACCATGATCGCCTTCGCGGCCAAGGCCGGATCGACGGCGTCCGACGGAGATTCCAGAAACAGCCCGTTCGCCACGGCGCTTGCAGACCACCTTCCAAAGCCCGGCCTGGACCTGCGCAAGGCGTTCGGCTTCGTGCGCGATGATGTGCTGAGGAGCACCGCGAACAAGCAGGAACCCTTCGTGTATGGCTCGCTGGGCGGCGATGACGTGCCGCTGGTTCCTGCCAAGCCGGCCGCAACCGGTCCGCAGGCAAATCCGCAGTCTGAGCTCAGGCGCGACTATGAACTCGCGCTTCAGCTCGGCACGCGGGATGGCTGGGAAGCATTCCTGGCGCAATATCCGGAGGGCTTCTACGCGAATCTGGCCAAGGGCCAGCTGAACAAGATCGGCGCCGAAGAGACGCGCGCGGCAGCTGAACAAAAGGCCAGAACGGCCGAGCAGGAAAAGGCGCGGCTGATTGCCGAGCGCGCCCAGAAGGCCGAGCAGGAGAAGGCGGCCGCGGCGGCCAAGGCCGCCGAAGAGGCGCGGATCGCGGCGGAAAAGAAAAAGGAGATCGAGCAGGCGAGGGCTGAAGCGGCCGAACGCGAGCGCAAGGTGGCCGAGGCGGCGGCCGCGAAAGCGCTGGCCGAGAAGCAGGCCGCGGAGAAGGTCAAGGCCGAGCTCGCCGCGAAGCAGGCCGCCGAGAAGGCGGAGCAGGCCGCAAGGCCGGCGGCCGATCGTCAGATACCAGAGGCGGAGCAAAAAGTTGCCGCCCTTTCGCCCGCGCCAGCATCCACATTGTCGGCGGCCGATCTGGCAAAATCCGTGCAAAGCGAATTGCGCCGCGTCGGCTGCCTGTCCGGCGCCGCGGAGGGCGACTGGAGCGCGGCATCGCAGCGCTCGCTGGCACTGTTCAACAAATACGCCGGCACCCAGTTCGACGCGAAACTTGCGAGCGTCGACGCACTCGATGCGCTCAAGGCGAAGCCGGGACGAGTTTGTCCGCTGGTGTGCAATTTCGGCTTCAAGGCCGACGGCGATCAATGCGTGAAGATCACCTGCCGCGCCGGCTATCGCGTCGGCGACGACAACGAGTGCGAGAAGATCCCGGAGAAGAAGCCGGTCGCGACGCGCGAGGATTCGAGGAAGCGCGACCAAGGCCGGAAGGAAGCGGAATCTGCTACCCCAAAGTCGCAAGCCTCGGGACAGATGATCTGCACTTCTACTGGATGCAGGCCGGTTTCCAAGGGGTGTCGCATTGAGCGAGATCCAAGGCCGGGTAGCGCCGGCATGTCACAAGTGGAGGTGTGCCATTGAACGGTAACAGGAGGGTAGGCTAACGACACTCTTTTCGTTCTGTGCGTCTGACTGGTTCTATTCCGCGCATCACGGTCCGCGGGTGATTGCGTGAATATCATTCGATCTGTTTGTGCATTGATGTTTGCAGCTTTCTTCGCCTGCGCGCCCGCGCAGGCCGAGAAGCGCGTTGCGCTCGTCATCGGCAATTCCGCCTATAAGAGCGCGCCGGCACCGCTGATGCGAGCTCAGTGATGGCTGGCCGGACCAGAGAAGTCCGCGATTGAGGTGAGGCGGACCGCGAGGCTTGCATGCCTCGCCGCAAGCGCGCATCATCCCCCAAAAAACTGGGGGGGAAATCGATGCGCCAGTTCTCTCGCCGCCGCCACCTTCAGCAATTGTCGGGCGTGTTCGGATCCGCCGCGCTGTCCGGGTGGTCGAGGTCCGCATGGGCTTCAGAGGCGGAGATTCCGCTCGAAGGTATCGGCAAGGGCATCCAGCACATCTCCTACAGCGACATCGGCGGCCGGCCTGACAGCGTGCAGGTGATGTTCAACCGGCAACACGTCTATGTCGGGCATATGTTCAGCGACGGCGTGACGATCCTGGATGCGACGGATCCGCGCGCGCTGAAGCCGGTCAGTTTCTTCACCGCGGGGCAATACACCCGCACCCACCATTTGCAGGCGGCAGAGGACCTGCTGCTGGTTGCGAACGGCGCCAACATCGTCGCGATGCAGTCCTACGACAACATGCGCGGCTATTTCGAGAACACGCTGGTCGACAGCATCACCAAGGCCAAGAAATTCCGCTGCGGCCTCTCGATCCACGACATCTCGAAGCCGAACGAGATGCGCGAGATCGCGTTCCTCGAAATGCCCGGCTTCGGCATCAACCGGCTGTGGTGGCCGGGTGGCCGCTATGCCTATGTGTCGGCGCATTTCGACGGGTTCACCGACCACATCCTGTGCGTGGTCGATCTCAAGACCATCACGAAGCCGGAGATCGTCGCGAAATGGTGGCTGCCGGGCATGAACCGCGCGGCCGGCGAGCCGGCGACGCCCAAGGGCAAGCGCTTTGCGCTGCATCACATGATCACGGCGGGTGATCGCGGCTATGCCGCCTGGCGCGATGGCGGCTTCACCATCCACGACATCAGCGATCCCGCAAATCCAAAGCTGTTGTCCCACATCAACTGGTCGCCTCCCTTCGCCGGCGGCACGCATACGCCGCTGCCGCTGCCCAAGAGACAGCTCGCGATCGTCGCGGACGAAGCCAATGCGGAGAAATGCGCCAAGGGCCTGTTCCACACATTCGTTCTCGACGTGCGCGCGCCGGAGAATCCGGTGCCGATCGCAACCCTGCCGACCCCGCGCGACCGTGATTTCTGCACGAACGGCACCTTCGGCCCGCATAATCTGCACGAGAACCGTCCGGGCTCGTTCCAGAGCGAGGAGACGATTTTCGCGACCTACAACAATGCCGGCGTCAGGGTGTTCGACGTCAAGGACGCCTTCGCACCGAAGGAGGTCGCGTACTGGGTGCCGCCGACGCCGAAGAAGCTCGTCGACCCGCGCCCGAACATCGGGCTCGCAGCCAAGACCTGCGACGCCTATGTCCGGCCCGACGGGCTGATGTTCGTCTCCGACTGGAACGCCGGCATGCACGTGCTGCAATATCAGGGATGAGGTGGCTACCCGCGGATCGCCGCGTTGGCCCTTTCGGCAGCGCCCGTCATCGCATCCTTCGCCGATTTCGCGCCGTTGACCACTTCATTCACGCCGATCATGAAGGCGTCCAGGATCAGTCTCGATTGCGGATGGAAAAGAACTGCCTTGGCGCGGTCGACGTCGGCATTCTGCAAGTTTGTCAGCGCCGCCTCGGCTGCCTGCGGGCCGAACGCCTTCTTGAAGCCCTCGCTCGACCAAGCCGACACGCGTGTCGTCGCCAGCCCCGCTGCGGCGGTCCGCAGCGAGGTCGCCTTGCTCGTCGCCCAGAGCAGGAACAGGAAAGCCGCCCGCTTGTTTCGAGATCTGGAATTGATGCACGCCTGCCAGTGCGACATGAAGGGGACGGGTCCGCGACCGGCGAGATGCGGAAAAGTTGCAAACCCGGCCTGGTTGGCGACGCGGCTTTTCGCGGGATTGGAGATGTCGGTCGCGAAGTTGCTGCTGTCGATCGCCATGGCCGTCCGCCCCTGCAGGAAGTCGTCCAGCACGTGGTACCATTCGTAGCTGCCGACGCCGGCGGGCCCGGCCTGACCGAGCAGCTGTCCGTACATCTCGACGGCCGCGATCCCCTCCGGGCTCGCGAAAGCGACCCTGTTGTGCTCGACCATGGCCCCGCCGTAGGAGAACAGGAAGCCCATGGCTGGCGGAGAGGAATTGCCGCTGGCCTGGGCGCGCATCGCGATCCCCGACATCCCGTTGGTCTTGACCGCCTTGGCGGTGACGAGCAGCTCCTCAAAAGTCTGGGGAACCGGCAGGTCCTTGGCCGCCAGCGCATCGCTGTTGATGAACAGGGTCATTGCCTCCGAGGTAATCGGGACGGCGTACCGTTCGCCGTCCGACCACAGCGGGAAGGCTCGGGCCGTCTTGAGCAGGTCGCTCTCGTCATACCAGGCGGGGTCGGTCAGCGACCTCTGGGAATAATAGCCGTTCAGTGGCTCCACCCATCCGTTCGAGATGCCCTGGCCATAGGTCGTGAACATGAAGACGTCGGGCGTGCTACTGCCGCGAGCGAGCCTGATCGGCAGCGCGCCGAGGTAGCTGGTCTCCAGCTGGAAATCGATGGTGACGTTGATGCCGGTGAGTATGGTGAACTCCGGCAACAGCGGCGTGATCGCATTCGACCACGGATGGATCGCGCCCGAAAGCGCGATCGTCTGTCCCGTAAATTGCTTCCAGTCGATCGCGGCGTTGGCGTAAGCCGCAGCGGTATCCTCGGCAAAGCTCCAGCGCGGCAGCGCGGTCAGGCTCGCGCCAGCCGCCCCCAGTCCCTTGATGAAACTGCGCCGGCTCGCCGGATGGCTCAGTGAGTTTTCACCCTGTGCCATGATGATGCTCCTTGAATCAACCAAGGGCATTCATCCATAGCACACGCACGGGGCCGCAGCCCTGCGACATCACGGCCTTCACGCCTGGGGTACCCGATGAATGTCGGGTTCCCGACCTCCCTATCCGTGCTATTGTCCTATCATGCTCTGGCGTCGGCACCAGAACACGCGCGGTCACACGAGCATCGAAGACCCACGGCCAATGTCCGTTCCTGTTCGGGCCCTGCCTCTGCGATGGTTTGCTCGTCCGCTGATCCTTGCGGTCGCAGTGCTTGTGACCCTGTTTGCCGCGACCAGCTTCCTCGGCCTGCAATATTGGCAGGAGCGGCAAGCAGCTCATCACTTCATCGAGCATAGCCGCCAGGTCCTCGAAACGCTCGATCGGCTGCGGGCGATCGTCGCGGAACTGGAGACTGAAAGGCGCGGGTATCTCATGACCCTCGACCCCGCCTATCTCAAGGCCTACGGCGTCTCCGACGAAAGCGTACGGCGGGAGGCTCAGGCGCTGCAGATGTTGGTCGCGGACGATCCATTGCAGGGCCTTCGGGCCGGACATCTGGCGCTGACCGTTACAGCCACGCTGCGCGAGATCGACGAGCTGCTGAAGACGGCCAGCACCTCCGGGCTCGCCGCGCTGGCAATGATCCGCAGCATGGACGAAATCCGCTCGCAAATCGACCAGATGGTGGATCACGAGCGCTTTCGGCTCGCTGGTCGGGAGGCGCGCGCCGAAGCATTCGAGCAACGCTGGACCTGGCTGATCGCCGGCGCCGTTGTCCTCGTCGTCGCGCTGGCCGCAGCGGCGCTTGCGCTCGCGCGGCTCGAAGCGAAACGGCGGAGAGAGGCGACCGAGGAGAACATCCAGCTCCAGAGTGATCTTGCAGCACGGGATATCAAGATCAGACGCCTGTTCGATGCCAACATCATCGGCATCATCATCTGGGAAGTCGAGGGGCGCATTCTCGAGGCCAACGATGCATTCCTGCGCATCGTGGGATACGACCGGGAAGATCTCAACGCAGGGCGCCTGCATCGGACCGACCTCACGCCGCCGGAATGGCGTGGCCGCGACCTGCAAACCGTGGCGGAGCTGAAGCGGGTCGGGACGGCCCAGCCCTTCGAGAAGGAGTATGTGCGGAAGGACGGAAGCCGTGTGCCGGTGCTGATCGGCGGGACCATGTTCGGAGCAGGTACGGAGAATGGCGTCGGCTTTGTCCTCGATCTGACGCCTCTCAAGCGGGCGGAAGCTGAAGGCCGCGAACACGAGCGGCGCTACCGTGAAGCGCTGATGGAGCTCGCGCACGCCAATCGCGTCACCACGATGGGGCAACTCACCGCGTCGATCGCCCACGAAGTCAACCAGCCGATCGCCGCGATCGTGGCGAACGCCGAGGCCGGGTCGAATTGGCTGGAGGCGCAACCGCCAAATCTGGAGCGGGTTCGACAGACGCTCGACTGGATCACAAAGGACGGCATGCGAGCCGGCGATATCATCGGCCGGATCCGGGCGCTGATCAGGAACGCGCCCCCGCAAAAGGAGAATCTGGAGATCAACCAGGCGGTGCTTGAGGTCATCGCGCTGACACGCAGCGAAGCGTTCAAGAACGGCGTGTCGGTGCGAACGCAATTTGCCGAGGGCTTGCCGCCGGTTCAGGCCGATCGGGTTCAACTTCAGCAAGTGGTGCTCAACCTGATCGTCAACGCGATCGAGGCGATGGCCGCGGTCGGCGAGGGGGGACGGGAGTTGGTGATCAGCACCGGTCGGGATGCATCGCACGGCGTCCACGTCACCTTGCGGGATTCCGGTCCGGGGCTGGATCCGAAGAACGTGGACCGCCTGTTCGAAGCGTTCTACACCACCAAGCCCACGGGCATGGGGATGGGTCTCGCGATCTGCCGCTCGATCATCGAGGCGCATGGCGGGCGGATGTGGGCCGGTGCAAACGAGCCGCGGGGCGCCTTCTTTCAGTTCACCCTGCCTCTCGCGTCAGACGAGATCGCATCTCGCCTGCTGGAGGCGGATGAGCCGACGGGGCAACGCTCCGCGGCCCGATGACGGGCTCCGCGCAGCCCGGTCCTTTGCGCGAATGTTGCCTGCCGCGAAGCCGGCCTTAACCCGCCGGCATCCTCGTCTCGATCAAGCGCACCCAGAACGAGGCGCCGTGGCCGAGGATGTTGTCGTTGAAGACATAGGACGGGTGGTGGCATTCGTTGCCGTCGCCCATGCCGACCAGCACCATGGCGCCGGGACGCGCCTCCAGCATGAAGGAGAAGTCTTCGGCGCCCATCATCGGGATGAACTTGTCGTTGACGCGCTCGGCGCCGACGATGTCGCGGGCGACGTCGGCGGCAATCCCGGCCTCGCGCGCATGGTTCATCGTCACCGGGTACATCCGTGTGTATTTCGTCTCTGCCGAGCCGCCATAGGCGCGCGCGACGCTCTCTGCGACCTCGCCGATGCGGCGCTCGACCAGATCACGCACTTCAGGATCGAGCGTGCGCACGGTGCCGCCGAGCTCGGCGACCTCCGGGATGATGTTGAAGGCGGTGCCGGAGTGGAATTGCGTGATCGAGATGACGGCGGATTTGAGCGGATCGATGTTGCGCGCGACGATCGATTGCAGCGCATTGACGATCTGCGAGCCGATCAGCACGCTGTCGACCGATTTGTGCGGACCCGCGCCGGCGTGACCGCCCTTGCCATGGACCGTGATCTGGATGTTGTCGGAGGAGGCGAGCATCGCGCCGGGCGTGGTGGCGAAATGGCCTTCGGGCAGGCCCGGCATGTTGTGCATGCCGTAGACCTCCTGGATGTTCCAGCGCGTCATCAGGCCGTCCTCGACCATGGCCTTGCCGCCGCCGCCGCCTTCCTCGGCGGGCTGGAAGATCACGATCGCGGTGCCGTCGAAATTGCGGGTCTCGGCGAGATATTTTGCGGCGCCCAGCAGCATCGCGGTGTGACCGTCATGGCCGCAGGCGTGCATCTTGCCGGGGACCTTGGAGGCATAGGGCACGCCCGAGGTTTCCATGATCGGCAGCGCGTCCATGTCGGCGCGCAGGCCGATGGTCTTGCCGGAGGCCGATTTGCGGCCGCGGATCACGCCGACGACGCCGGTGCGGCCGATGCCCGTCACCACCTCGTCGCAGCCGAACTCGCGCAAGCGATCGGCGACGATGCCGGCTGTACGGTGGACCTCGTAGAGCAGCTCCGGGTTCTCGTGGAAGTCATGGCGCCAGGCGGCCATTTCGTCGGAGAGGGCGGCGATGCGGTTGACGATGGGCATGAGGGGGATCCGTTTCTTTTGGGTTCTCTCGTCATCCCGGGGCGATGCGTCGCATCGAACCCGGAATCTGGATGTCGTCGCGCGAGATTCCGGGTTCACGCTTCGCGTGCCCCGGAATGACGAGAATAATCAGCTCTCGCCGAACACGCGCTTGAAGATCGTGTCGACGTGCTTGAGGTGGTAGCCGAGGTCGAACTGCTCCTCGATCTCGGCGTCGGTGAGATATTTCTTCACCTCGGCGTCCTGCTTCAGGAGCTGGAGGAAGTCGCCTTCGCCGCGCCAGACCGGCATGGCGTTGCGCTGCACCAGCTTGTAGGCGTCCTCGCGGCTCGCGCCCTTCTGCGTTAGCGCCAGGAGCACGCGCTGCGAATGCACGAGGCCGCCGAGGCGGTCGAGATTCTTCTGCATGTTGGCGGGATAGACCAGCAGCTTGTCGATCAGGCCGGCAAGGCGCACCAGCGCGAAGTCGAGCGTCACGGTCGCGTCTGGGCCCATCATGCGCTCGGCGGAGGAGTGCGAGATGTCGCGCTCGTGCCAGAGCACGACGTTCTCCAAGGCCGGCGTCACATAGGCGCGCACCATGCGGGAGAGGCCGGTGAGGTTTTCGGACAGCACCGGGTTGCGCTTGTGCGGCATGGCGGAAGAGCCCTTCTGTCCCTCGGAGAAGAACTCTTCGGCCTCCAGCACCTCGGTGCGCTGCATGTGGCGGATCTCGACCGCGATGCGCTCGACCGAGGAGGCGATCACGCCAAGGGTCGAGAAATACATCGCGTGGCGGTCGCGCGGGATCACCTGGGTCGAGATCGGCTCGGGCACGAGCCCCATGGCTTTTGCAACGTGCTCTTCGACCCGCGGATCGATCTGCGCGAAAGTGCCGACGGCACCGGAGATAGCGCAGGTCGCGACCTCCTTCCGCGCCGCGATCAGGCGTTCCTTGGCGCGCGAGAATTCGGCATAGGCATAGGCGAGCTTGAGGCCGAAGGTCACGGGCTCGGCGTGGATGCCATGGCTGCGGCCGATGGTCGGCGTCATCTTGTGCTCGAAGGCGCGCTTCTTCAGCGCCGCCAGCACCTTGTCGAGATCGGCGAGCAGCAGGTCGGCGGCGCGGGTGAGCTGGACGTTGAGGCAGGTGTCGAGCACGTCGGAAGAGGTCATGCCCTGGTGCACGAAGCGCGCCTCGGGGCCGACGATCTCGGCGAGGTGGGTGAGGAAGGCGATGACGTCGTGCTTGGTCTCGCGCTCAATCTCGTCGATGCGGGCGACGTCGAAGGTGGCGTTCTCAGCCTTCGCCCAGACCGTCCTGGCGGCCTCCTTGGGGATGGTGCCGAGCTCGGCCAGGGCGTCCGCCGCATGCGCCTCGATCTCGAACCAGATCTTGAACCGGGTCTGCGGCTCCCAGATCGAGGCCATTTCCGGACGGGTATAGCGGGGGATCATCTGACGGCTCCAGCAAAGGTGGGCGGGCGGCCCTGAGGGGCGGCACCGGCCAAAATGTTTTTTACGCCGTGATTTAACAGAGCGGGGAGGGCGAAACAAACGGCGGAGTCAAGGTAACGGGGGATGACCACCGGACCCGCCCGCGGGGCCGGGCTGCAAAAAAAGTAACTGTCAATCACGGATCATTGACTGACAGATATTGAAATCTGTCAGCGAGACGTGTATATCCGTTTCCGGACGCTCCGATTGGGCGTCCCGCGGCTACCCCCGGAGGCCCCGAGGTCCGAAACAAATACGGATCGAGGGACGAAATTGAAGAGAGGGGACCGTGGACGAATGGAGACTTACGACAATGACGACCGAAATCATCAATTTGACCGGGACGATTGGGCATTGGCTCAATTTACTGGTGGCGCGCCAGATCGCGGCGCAGGCTGCAAAACTGCCTCATTGAGGCGAGAGCATTCCGAACGACCGGCAAGGGCGCTTCGGAAGCAGCGCCATCGCCGGATAAATGAACCCCGGGCGGGAACATGGTGCTGGCATGAATGAAGCCGTTGTCTTGACGCCGGAGCGGATCCTCGAAGTCACCGAGGACGTGCTCAGGCGCTACGGGCTTGCCAAGGCCACCGTGGTCGACGTTGCCCGTGCGCTCGATGTGAGCCACGGCAGCGTCTATCGCCATTTTCCGAGCAAGGCCTCGCTACGCGAGGCCGTTGCCAAACGCTGGCTTGACCGTATCGACGCGCCGTTGCTCCAGATCGCCAGGGAGGAAGGGCCCGCGCCGGTGCGGCTCGACCGCTGGCTGCGCACGCTGTTCGCCGCCAAGCGTTCGCGTGTGCTCGACGATCCCGAGATGTTCGAGACCTATCTCACGCTGGCGCGCGAGGCCTGCGCAGCCGTCAAATGTCACAAGGACACCATGATCGACCAGATCGCGGCGATCCTGACCGACGGCGTGAAGCAGGGCGTATTCGCTGTGGACGACGTCAAGGCCACCGCGCGCGCGATCTTCGATGCCACCGTCCGCTTCCACCATCCGGCCCATGCCGACGAGTGGAAGGACGCCGATCTGCCCGCGCGCGTCGATGCAACGCTCGCGCTGCTGCTGCGCGGGTTGAAGGCGGCATAGACCGCGACGCCTAACTCACCCTCTTGCCTTGTGAAGAAGCGCGCCCTCGCGAACGGAGGGCGAGGCAGTTGCGTGCCTGCGCGGGTGAAGCGCGCCGTTGGCTGCTGGAACGACCGGCGGGCTCTCCGGATACGCATTGACCGCGATTTCGACGACATCCTTTGACCGCTTTCGCAGGCGGTAGAATGTCAGTTCCTGTTCGAGCATGGGGCAGTGGAAGTGGACGACGGCCGTATCGGGCAAGCGGCAGAGTTCGTCGATAAGCTCGCCTACGGTGATGATCGGGGGATGGTCGATTGCCTTGTGATGAGCCTTACTCATGGCGATTCCTCCACTACTACTAACCGAAGCTGGATGGCCTCCGTTCCATCCCGCTCAGCAGATTCAAGAACAACACGTCGCTTGAGGAATCCGGCAGCCCCGCTGCTAGATCTTCGTCAGCCCGCAACTCGCCGCCAGCCGCACGAGCTGTGCATCGGTGCGCGCGCCGGTCTTGGTCTTGATCAGATAGTGATAATTCTGCACCGTCTTGACGCTGAGATTGAGATGCGTCGCGATCTGCTCGGTGGTGGCGCCGCCGGCGAACTGGCGCAGGATCTCGATCTCGCGTTCGCCCAGTTGATCCAGCACTGAGCCGGTCGGCGACAGGCTGTCGTCGGCCAGGATATGCGCGATGTCGTCACTCATGGCGCGCTCGCCGCGGGCGACGCTGCGGATTGCATTCACGACCGCGGACGGCTCGCTGCTCTTGGTGACGAAGCCGGAGGCGCCGGCGCCGAAGGCGGCCTTCACCAGCACGGCCTCGTTGTGCATGGTGAAGACGAGGATCCGCGCCCGCGGGCTGCGGGCGCGGATGTTGCGGATCGCCTCCAGCCCGCTGGCGCCGGGCATCGAGATATCGAGCACGACGACATCAGGATCGTGCGCCTTGAAGGCGCCGTAGGCATCCGCGGCGTTGTCGGCTTCCGCCACGACATGGAGGTCACCCTGGCTTTCCAGCACCCGCCGGTAGCCCTGCCGGACGATGGGGTGGTCGTCGACAAGCAGCACGGAGATGCCTGTTGCCGCAACCTCGCTCATCTCGGCCTCACGCGGCGAGCGGGATGGTGGCGGCGACGCTGAGGCCGCCTCTGGCCGGCAGGATCGACAGCGACCCGCCGGCGGCTGCGACGCGCTCGCGGATGCCGGTGAGGCCGAAGCCCGCCGACCGCGCCACGCGTTCCGCATCGCCGCCGCCGTCGTCCTCGACCCGGATCAGCAGCGCGTCGTCCTCGCCGGCGCGCCGCTCGACGCGCAACGAGATCTCGCGTGCCGCGCCGTGGCGCAGCGCATTGGTCAGGCATTCCTGGGCGACGCGATAGGCGGTGGTGGCGGCCGGGCCGCTGATGTCGGTGAGATCGCCCCTGAGATCGAGCTGGATGGTCGGCCGCGCCGCGCTCTGCGAGCGCCAGCTGTCGACGAGATTGACGAGGCTCGCCTCCAGCCCGAGCTCCTCGGGCAGGGGATTGCGCAGCCGCTTCAGCGCATCGCGCAGTGAAGCCATCAGATGATGGGTCGCCTGCGAGATCATCCTTGCGTCCTGCGCGATGCCGTCTTCCCTGTTCTGCTTCGCGCTCGCCGTCTCGATGGTGTCGGCGAAAGCGAGGATGGCCGCGAGGTTTTGCCCGAATTCGTCGTGCAGCTCGCGGGCGAGGGCGCGGCGTTCGTCGTCGCGGATCTCGATCAGCCGCCGCGTCAGTGCCGCGCGCTGTTCGGTGGCTTCTTCCAGCCGGGTGCCGAGCTCGCCGACGGCGCCCCCGATCATAGCAAGCTCCATGGAGCGGAAGCGCGGCAGTTTGGTGCGATAATGGCCGCGCGCCATGCGCTGGAGCGCGGTGACGATCGCGCGTGCCGGCGCCAGCGTATGCGCGATCGCAAGCGACGCCAGCAGCGCAATTGCCGCCGCCATCAGCAGCGCGACGTCGATGACGTTGAGGATGTATTCCCAGGCGAGCGAGATCGCGGCCGCGGCATCGGGCGTCGCAACCACCGTGCCGGCGGCTGCGGCGCGCGGACTGACGGGCCGCACCACCTCGGTGTGGCTGCCGAGGAAGGTCGGGACGATCGATGCGAACCAGCGCGGCGGCATCTTGCCTAGCCCCTCGCTCTGGCCGCATAGCGGCTTTTCGAATGCGACGGCGGGCTGGAACTCGACGCAGACGCCGGGCGAGATCAGTTTCATCGTGTCCAGCGTGCGCCACTCCGGAACCGGCAGCAGATGTTCGCGCGCCCTGCTGCTGCGCAGCAACAGCTCGTGCCAGTACAGCGCCTGAAGTGCCTGCGCGACCCGCTGCGCCGAGGCCGCAGTCGACCGGTCGACGCTGCGATAGGCCTCGAACGTGGCCCATACGGTCGCCGCGCCCAGGCAGAGCGCCACAATGAGAAGCAGACGGGCGACAAGCTGAAGCACGAGGCGCATGCGATCACCCCAAAGTTTGGTAAGGTCAGCCTAACAACGCCGCCGCGCCTTGCCAATCGCAGGGTTTGGGCCGGATTGCAGCTCGGGCAAATTTCCCAAGCCGGATTGGGCATGGGTCTTTGGACCGGGCGTGGCGGCTTTGATCTAATCGGGGTGGAATCGTTGCAGGACAATCCCTGCAAGCCAGGAGCGGTGCAGCATGAGTTCGATGACGATTGGACCGATCGCAGGGTCTGCTGCCGACCCATCCGAGCGCAGCGCGCTCCTGTTCTGGATGATCTTTACCGGGCTGTCGATCTTCGCCGTCGTGCTGTTGTGGCGCTTCGGCCTGATCCACCTGATGCTGACCTCGGACCGGACCTACATTTCCAGCGTGATCGCGCTGCTCTATGTCCTCACCTGCGGCCATTGCTTCCTGCGCACGCGGGCGATCGCGCGGGAGGGGGCGGCGGCGCGGCGCTGCAGGGCGGCGCTCGCGGCGCCCGGCGGCAGCAAGCTGCTCGATGCGAGCGCGACGGCTCTGCCGCGCGGACTGGTGCGCGATCATATCGACAGCCTGGTCACCAAGGCCGCCGCGCAGGATTACCGGCCGGTTGACCAGACGCTGCTGCTGCGGACGCTGGCCGACCGCCTGCGCGGCTCCAACGGCTTCGGCGCCTTCGTCTCGGACACGCTGATGAAGCTCGGCCTGCTCGGTACCATCATCGGCTTCATCATCATGCTGGCGCCGATCGCCGGGCTGGATGCCGCCGACAAGGTCGCGATGCGGTCCTCGATGGGGCTGATGAGCGACGGCATGGCGGTTGCAATGTACACGACGCTGGCGGGCCTCGTCGGCTCGATCCTGGTCCGCATCCAGTACTACATGCTGGACGCCGCGACCCAGCGGGTGTTCTCGGATGCGGTGGTGCTGACCGAGACGTACGTGACGCCGGTGCTGGAACGCAAGGGCGCCGGAATCCCGTCATGATGGATGATTTCGGTCTCTATCCGCGCGAGGAGCCGTTCGATCCCCTGGGCGTGATGCTGTTCAAGGCGCTCCAGGTGATCGCGTTCCTGTTCTTCCTGGCGCTGCTTGCGGTCTCGCCGGATGCGAAGGACGGCAAGATCGACTCCAAGGCCGAGTTCATGATCACGCTGGACTGGCCGGACAATCACCCTGACGATCTCGACCTGTTCGTGCAGGATCCGGCCGGCAACATCGCCTGGTATCGCCATCGCGAGGCCGGCTTCCTCACGCTCGACCGCGACGATCGCGGCGGGGCCAACGATTTCATCATCGTCAACGGCAAGAAGATCGCTTCGCCCATCCGCGAGGAGATCGTCACCGTGCGCGGCATCGTTGCCGGCGAATACACCGTCAACGTCTCCCACTTCGTGGCCACGACCGGCGAGCCTGTGACGGCCAATGTGAAGGTGCAGAAGCTCAATCCGACCGCGCAGGTCATCTTCGACAACAAGTTCACGCTCGACCACACCGGCGACGAGAAGACCGCGGTGCGGTTCCGGCTCGATGCGGAAGGCAAGGTCGTCAATGTGGACCAGCGGCCGAAATCGCTGCTGGAGACGTTCCGCAGCAGTTGGCGCAACGGCGCCGACGTCGATGCGAAGACCGGTGTGAGGATACGCCGTGAGTAACCTGCAGACGGTCATCCTCACGCTGTCGGTCGCCTATGCCGTCATCGGCGCGCTGCTGCTGGTCGTGCTGGTCTATGCGCGGCTGCACTGGGCGCTGAAGGCGGTCGCGGTGGTCGTGACCAGCGCTTTCTACGTCGTCAGCTTCACCGAAATGCGCGGGCTGCTCGGCTGGGCCAGCGCCGACCGGCTGCCTGCTGCCTTCAAGCTGCTCCAGGCCCGCATCGTCGAGCCGCATTCGCTGGAGGGCGATCCAGGCTCGATCTATCTCTGGGTCGAGCAGCTCGACGAGGACAATCGTCCGAGCGGCATCCCCCGGGCCTTCCGCGTGCCCTATGACGACCGGCTGGCCAACAAGACCCACGCGGCGCAGAACGAGATCGCGGCCGGGCATCCGCAGGGCGGGCGCGCCGCGGATTTCGGCGGTGGCGAGGGCAGCTTGATCGACATGGTCCGGGAGTATGTGACGCCCAAGACCATCCTCGAGACCAGCGGGGGCGATTCCTCGACCGGCGAGTTCAACGCCCCGCCGGCCGGTGCGCAGGGCGCGGTATTCACCCCGCTGCCGCCGCCCCGGATGCCGCCGAAGGACGAGCAATAGACCCTTGACCATCGCGGCGGGGGCACGCTGGAAAACGGCCCCGCGCTGGCGCATCTTCTTGACGTCCCTCAATTTGGCCTTATCGGCTTTCGATAAGAACCTGAGGGTGGAGGGTGCGTGCTTCTCGCTGTCTTTTCGGATATCCACGGCAACCGACAGGCGTTCGAGGCTTGCCTGAAGGTTGCCCGTGCGAAGGGCGCAGAGCGGTTCATCCTGCTCGGCGACTTCGTCGGCTATGGCGCCGATCCGGAATGGGTCGTGGATACCGCGATGGAGCTCGTCGCCGGGGGCGCCGTGGCCGTGCGCGGCAATCACGACCAGGCGGTCAATTCCTCGGCCGAGACCATGAATGCCGAGGCGCAGATCGCGATCGAATGGACCCGCGGCCGGCTTGATGCCGCGCAGCGCCGGTTCCTGGCCGAATTGCCAATGCTGGTGGCGGACAGCGACCGGCTGTTCGTGCATTCGGAAGCCTCCAGTCCCCAGCGCTGGCACTACGTCCGCTCGACGGCGGATGCCGCCAAGAGCCTGATCGCGACGCCCGCCCATGTCACGTTCTGTGGTCACATTCATCGTCCGGCGCTCTATTCGATGTCGGTGACGGCGAAGATGACGAGCTTCGTGCCGAAGACCGACGTCCCGGTGCAGCTTTTGCGCGGACGGCAATGGCTCGCCGTGCTCGGCTCGGTCGGCCAGCCCCGCGACAGCGATCCATCCGCATCCTTCGTGCTGTTCGACACGGTCTCGTGCCAGATCACCTATTGCCGCGTGCCCTATGACATCGCGAGCGCGGCGAACAAGATCCGCGAGAACGGCCTGCCGCCCTGGCTCGCCGACCGGCTGTCGCAGGGACGCTAGAGGCCGATGCCGAAACCCCTGGTCAAATCAGGCGCGGAGATCGACGGCTACACCATCGGCGAATGCGTCCATGCCGGCGGCATGGCGACGCTGTGGACCGTCACCCATCCCGGCATCGACGTCCCGCTGCTGATGAAAATTCCGCGGGTGTCGGAGGGTGAGGACCCCGCCGCGATCGTCTCCTTCGAGATGGAGATGATGATCCTGCCGCGGCTCGCGGGCCCGCACGTCCCCTCGTGTTTCGGCACCGGCGATTTCGCCCACCAGGCCTATGTCGTGATCGAACGCATCCCCGGGACCACGCTCTACAAGCGGCTGGCCGACCTGCCGCTGCCATACGAGGAGGCGCGGCTGCTGGTCGCGAAGATCGCGACCGCGCTCGCCGATCTGCATCGGCAGAACGTGATCCATCACGACATCAAGCCAAGCAGCATCATGTTCCGCGAGAGCGGCGAGGCGGTGCTGATCGACTACGGCCTGTCGCACCACAACCATCTGCCCGATCTCCTGCAGGAGGAGTTCCGCCTGCCTTACGGCACCGCGCCCTACATGGCGCCGGAGCGGCTCCTGGGCGTGCGCGACGATCCGCGCAGCGACCTGTTCTCGCTCGGCGTGCTGCTCTATTTCTTCACGACCGGCGAGCGGCCGTTCGGCGAGGGCGAGACGCTGCGCGCGATGCGGCGCCGGCTGTGGCGCGATCCGCATCCTCCGCGCGCACTGCGCGCCGACTACCCGCCCTGGCTCCAGGAGGTGGTGTTGCGCTGTCTCGAGATCGAGCCGGTGCGGCGCTATCCGACGGCGTCCCAGCTCGCCTTCGATCTGACCCATCCGGACCAGGTCAGGCTCACGACACGCTCGGAACGGATGAAGCGCGACCCCCTCGGCGTCGCCTGGCGGCGCCGCTTCAACCAGGGCGTCATGCAGCCGCGCGCGAAATCGGATGTCGCAGCCCAGATCGCATCGAGCCCGATCCTCGCGGTCGCGCTCGACACGGCGGAAGGCGCGCCCGAGCTGAACGAGGCGCTGCGCGTCACCACCGAGCGCATTCTCGCCACGCTGCCCTCGGCGCGGCTTGCCTGCCTCAACGTCCTGAAGCTCAACCGTATCGCGATCGACCGGACGCTGGACGAGCAGGGCTCCAACAAGCATATCGACCGGCTGGTGGCGCTCCGGCATTGGGCCACGCCGCTGAAGCTGGACGAGAGCCGGCTGTCGGCTCATGTGCTGGAGGCGGTCGATCCGGCCGCTGCGATCCTGGAATTCGCCGAGGTCAACCACGTCGACCACGTCATCATCGGGGCGCGGCAGGGCTCATTCAGGCGCACGCTGCTCGGCAGCGTCTCGGCCAAGGTGGCCGCGGAAGCGGCCTGCACCGTCACCGTGGTGCGGCCGCCGCGAATGGCGGGTGATGAGGCCGATGCCGGCGAGGCGGCGGGATAGGCGCGCCCGGCGTCGCCGAGAAGAGATCAGGCCGCGTGGGCGGTATGGCCGGTGCGCCTGCGGCGGATGGGCCAGGAGAATTGCGGACCGGGCTCGCCGTGATCCGCGCTGCCGCCGAAATACTGGATGATCTCGCGGCAGGGCTCGCAATTGAACAGGTTACGCGACGCGGATGCCTTGGTCATTTCCTTCAGGCAGTTCGGGCAATGCGGTTTCATGGATTTGATCCGGAAAGGAGGTTCTCAGTGTCGGCGCTGCGAGGGCAACGAATGGTCGAGCTCCGAATTGTCGAGCTCGGCATCGTCATCCATGGCGCCGTCGGCGCGCTCGAGGCGGCCGAAGAAATAATCGAGGCTCGGATGCGGGCGACGCGGAATCCGGCACCTGCGCTTCGGCTGACATTTTACGACCGCGATCTGCATGGACGTCAGCCCCGGCGATGAAGGCGATGGATGCGCGCGGAACGGGCCGCAACCTTCTCCGGTCCGACCGTTGGGCCAAACACCACAAATGCACTGAAACCAATCCACAACGCCACGCCAGTCCAAACCAGGGTCGTCGTCATGATGTGCTCCCGTCAAAAGCAGGCAGGAGCCAATAGCGGTGATTTGCGCGAATCAGTGAAGCCCGGATGAGTACGGGTCGCAGTTGCAATTTTAGGCATCGCGCGCTGCGGCACCCGTAAGAGCCGCAGGTTTTCGCCGCTCGTGCAGAGTCCGATGCGGCTCAGATGGCTTCGCCGCGGGCGCCTGCGGCGGCATTGCGGATCGCGGCAATATTGGTCCTGTAGGCGTCCTGCGTGCCGCCCCTGAACACGGAGGTGCCGGCGACGAAGGCGTTGGCGCCGGCCGCGGCGAGCGCGCCCGCGACGTCGGGACCGACCCCGCCGTCGACCTCGATGTCGATCGGACGGCCCGCCGTCATCGCGCGGATGTCGCGGATCTTGCCGATCGCGGAGGGAATGAAGGCCTGGCCGCCGAAGCCGGGATTGACCGACATCACCAGCACGAGATCGACCAGGTCGATGACGTATTCCAGTACGCCGATGGGCGTGCCCGGATTGAGCGAGACGCCCGCCTTCTTGCCGAGCGCGCGGATCGCCTGGAGCGAGCTGTGCAGATGGGGACCTGCTTCCGCATGGACCGTGATGTGGTCGCAGCCGGCTTTGGCGAAGGCCTCGAGATAGGGATCGCAGGGCGAGATCATCAGGTGCGCGTCGAAGACCTTCTTGGTATGCGGGCGCATCGCCTTGATGACGTCGGGGCCATAGGAAATGTTCGGGACGAAGTGCCCGTCCATCACGTCGAGATGGATCCAGTCGGCACCGGCGGCGTCCACCGCGCGCACCTCTTCGCCGAGCCTGGAGAAATCCGAGGCCAGGATCGAGGGGGCGATTGCCAGGGGGCGGGGGGTGAAGGCTTGGGTCATGGCGCTGTTTCCCGTGGCGGCCGGAAGAGGAATGGGTCTCGCCTAACATGGGCCTCCGTGGCGGGCAATGCAGGACAGGCGCGCTGCCTGTGGGCGGAAATTTCTGCCGTCACCGGCACGAATTGCCGATATCGCCGGGCCGCGCCAGGTGCGCTGGAAGCGGAATTCATTGAGCTTTTCGCGCTGGCACGGCGCTTGCTGACTTCCTCCCCGGAACATTGACCGCGGCATGCCGCATCGGTTGGAGTTGTGCAATGCTGTTTGCTCTTGGCGCCGTCTCGACGGCGCTCGACGCGATCCAGTCGCTGACAAACCCGAAATCGTCGTCCTCGACACAGAAGGCGGGATCATCGCAAAGCGCGCCGACCAATCCGTTCGCGATCGACAGCGGCAGCAACAGCACGAGCAGCGGCGCGACCTCGTCGGCCAACTCGGGCAATTGCTCGCAGATCGCGCCGGAGACGATGAGCGCGCTGATCGCCGCGCAAAGCCAATCGTCGGACGGCACCAGCAGCGCGACGACCTCGACCTCGTCGAACTCGTCGTCCTCGACCCGCCGGGACGCTGCGCTGAAGGACCTGTTCTCGCAGATCGATGCGGACGGCGACGGCAAGATCACCAAGTCCGAATTCGAGAAAGCGCTGGGAGCCGGCGGCACCAATCTGGCGCAGGCCGATGACGTGTTCTCGAAGCTGGATTCGAATTCCGACGGCAACGTCAGCCTCGACGAGATGTCGAAGGCGCTGAAGAGCGGCCATCGCGGCCATGCCCACGGTGCCAGCGGCTCCGGCGAGGGATCGGATTCCTCCTCGAAGCCGAGCGGCGGATCGACCTCGACCACGACGACCGCCGCCGACGGCTCGACCACCACCACCGTCACCTATGCCGACGGCTTCAAGATGTCGACGACGGTCCCGGGCGCCTCCAGCTCCCCTAATTCGGCTTACGATCTGTTCGCGCAGTTGATGCAGCGGCAAGGCGGGCTGGGGCAAGGCGCTTCAGCGACCGCCGGCTCGTCGATGTCGATGAGCGTGTGAGCTAAGAGCGCTCTCTCGCCAAATTGCGTTGTCATGCCCCGCGAAAGCGGGGCATCCAGTACGCCGCGGCCTTCCGGTTCAATCACAACCGTCTCTGGAATACTGGATCGCCCGGTCTTCGCCGGGCGATGACACCTGATGTGACGGGCGTTCAACTACCCACCAAACCGGTCCCGCCATGCCGGCTGCGCGCCGCCGAACGGCAGCGCGGTTGCGCAATACACGCCGCGTGCGATTGCGCGCGCGACCACGTTGGCGGCGACGGTGCCGAGCTCGGTGAGGCCGACCAGCGGCTCGATCGGCTTTTCGCAGGTCGCAGCCGCGTACAGCACGTCGCCGTCGGTCGGTGCATGCACCGGATAGATGGCGCGGGCGAAGCCGGTGTGGGCGATCATCGCCAGCCGCTTGGCCTGGGGCTTGGTCAGCACCGCGTCGGTGACGACGGCCCCGATCGTGGTATTTTCGCGCGCGCTCGCGGCGGGACCGCCCTTGATGCGCATGCGCAGCATGTCGTCGGTGAACTTGTCAGGCAGGCCGCGTCCGCCGTATTCGCCGTCCACCTCGAACGGCGCCGCCCAGAACCACGGCCCGTTGCCGACGGTGACGCTGCCCACTGCATTGACGGCGACGATCGCCGCGACCTTGACGCCATCAGGCGTCACCGCCGAGGCTGAGCCGAGCCCGCCCTTGAACGTCGCGGTGGTGGCACCTAAGCCCGCGCCGACGCTGCCGATTGCAAAGTCCGTGCCGGCGGCGGCTGCCGCGGCGTAGCCGAGGTCGCGATAGGGCGAGAAGCGTCCCCAGGCCTTGTCGCCGCCGTTGAGGAGATCGAACAGGATCGCGCCCGGCACGATCGGGATCAGCGCTTCGCGAACCCGGTGGCCGCGGCCCTGCTCGGCGAGCCAAGCCTGCACGCCGCCGCCGGTATCGAGGCCGAAGGCGGAGCCGCCCGACAGCGCGATCGCGTCGACGCGTTCGACGGTATTGGCGAGATCGAGCAGTGCGTCCTCGCGCGTGCCGGGGCCGCCACCGCGGACGTCGATCGCCGCGACCGCGGGGGAATCGAAAATGATCGCGGTCGTGCCGGAGGCGACTTTGGCATCCTCGGCATGGCCGACGCGGACGCCGGCGATGTCGGTCAGCAGATTTTTCAAGGTGGCCTCGCGCGCTGATGAGGAGTTCGCTTCTGCGATAGCGCAGAGATGCCGCAGGCTCAACTGGCGAGCGCCGTTCTGAGCATCTTGGCCAGCTCGGACTTGCGGTAGGGCTTGGCCAGCAGCAGCACGCCGGAGTCGAGCCGGCCGTGATGGACGATGGCGTTCTCGGTGTAGCCCGAGGTGAACAGCGTCTTCAGATCGGGGCGGCGGCGGGCCGCTTCATCGGCGAGCTGGCGGCCGTTCATGGCGCCCGGCATGATGACGTCGGTGAAGAGCAGGTCGATGTCCTTGTCGGCGTCGATGATGGTGAGGGCGTCGGCTGCGTTGGCGGCTTCGAGCGCGGCGTAGCCGAGGCTCTTGATCTGGGTCACGACGTATTGCCGTACCAGAGCGTCGTCCTCGACGATCAGGATCTTCTCGCTGCCGCCGGCGACGGGCGCGTTCTGAAGCGCCTCGAACTCGGTCTCCTGCACGCCGGTGGAGCGGGGCAGGTAGATCTTCACGCTCGTGCCGTGGCCTTCCTCGCTGTAGATCTTGATGTGGCCGCCGGACTGCTTGACGAAGCCGAACACCATGCTGAGCCCGAGGCCGGTGCCCTTGCCGACCTCCTTGGTCGTGAAAAACGGATCGAACACCCGCTCGATCAGATCGGCCGGAATTCCAGTGCCGGTGTCGCTGACCGCGATCATCACGTAATTGCCGGCAACGATGTCGGGATTCATGCTGGCATAGCCGTCGTCGAGGAAGACGTTGCGGGTCTCGAGCACCAGGGTGCCGCCGTCGGGCATGGCATCGCGCGCGTTCAGCGCGAGGTTGAGGATCGCGGTGGAGAGCTGGCCGGGATCGACCAGTGTCGGCCAGGCATCCTCGGTGAGCTGGGGCATGATGGTGATCTGCTCGCCCAGTGTCGGATGCAGCAGCTTGGCGGCCTCGAGCGTCAGCGCATTGACGTCGATCTCGCGCGGCTGGAGCGGCTGCTTGCGGGCGAAGGCGAGCAGGTGCTTGGTCAGCTGCGCGCCGCGCTCGGCGGCGTCGTCGATCAGCTTGGTGATGGCGGCGAGTTCGGGACGATCGGCGACCGCATCCGCAAGAATACCGATCGTGCCGGTGATGACGGTCAGCACGTTGTTGAAGTCGTGGGCGACGCCGCCGGTCAACTGGCCGATCGAATCCATCTTCTGGACCTGCCGGAGCTGAGCTTCGGCGGCCTGCTTCTCGGTGAGGTCGCGGCCGATGAAGAAATGGCGCCGCACCGGCTCGGACCAGGTGCCCATCCAGTTCAGCGTGACCTCGTGACCATCGTAGTGATAGTAGCGCGCCTCGAAGCTGCGCTTGACCGCGCCGCGCCGGGCCGCGCGCATCTCACTGCGCGTCTTCTCGAGGTCATCAGGGTGGATGAACTCGATCGCACTGTGCCCGACCATGTCGTCCGGGCTGAAGCCGAGGATGTCCTTCACACTGGGGCTGACCTGGATGAAATTGCCGAAACCATCGGTGACCAGGATCAGATCCTGCGAGGTCTCGAAAATGCGCTGGCGCTCCTCGATCTCCCGATTGAGCGCCATCTCCGCTCGCTTCCGCTCGGTGACGTCGCGGGCCACCTTGGACGCGCCGATGATCTTGCCCTCGGTCGATCGCAGCGGGACCTGGCTCAGCACCACGTCGATGGGTTGACCGCTCTTGTGCAGCCGTACGGTCTCCTGCTGGTCGATGACCTCGCCGTTGCGGGTGCGGGCCAGATTCTCGGCGACATCGTCACGCTGATCGTCCGGCATGATGATGTCGATGGAACGGCCGACCGCCTCATCGGCGGAGTAGCCGAAGACGCGCTCGGCCGCGCTGTTCCAGGTCGTGATGGTGCCGTCGAGCGACTTGGTGATGATGGCGTCGTTGGAGGATTCGACGACGGCGGTGAACAGCCGCTCGCGCTCGGCGTGATAGTCGCGCTCGGCGTCCGATCGGCGCTTCAGCGCGCCGACCATGCTCGCGGTCTGCGCCTGGAGGCGGACATTCTCGACCAGGAGCACCGCGAGCACAAAGGTCGCCGCGCAGAGGCCGTAGAGGCGGCCGACGTAGAAGCCGAGATCGAAGCGCGCGACGTTCACGATCGCCGAGAGCGCGATATCGAACAGCCAGGCGCACATCACGACCATGAGCCAGACGTCGATCACCGAATGCGGCCTGCGGAACCAGAGCGAGACGAGGGCGGCAAAGCTGAGCGACCACACGAAGGATACGACGCCGATCATGGCCGGCATGTAGTGGCCGTCGCGCAGCAGGACCGGGAGCAGATCGTGCCAGGCGGTGACGATCCAGGCGAAGACGGCCATGGCGGCGGCGACGCCGAACACGATGGCGCAGATCGCCCTGATTGTCGTGCCGCGGATCCTGGCGCCGCCGTCGGCCTCCTTCAGCCAGGCATAGCCCAGCACGAACACCGGGAAGCCGCCGTGCCAGATCATGTAGAGCCAGACCGTGGTTTGCCCGCCCGCGCCGAAAAGTCCGGTCGGGGTGAACAGTCCGGGGAAGGTGAGGGCATGAACCAGCGCCGCGGCGGCGGTGAACAGATAGCCGCTCGCGAGCCACAGCAGCGCGCGGGTCCGCAAGACCGAAAACTGCGACAGCAGCAGCACCGCGGTGACGATGTCGCTTACGGCGAGGGCCGATTGATAGCTCGCGACAAAGGCCGGGACGGGCAGGAGCGGGGTACCCGCGAAAGGGACGGCCAATGCGAACAGGATTGCGGATATGCCGACGATCGCCAATGCGGCGGTGCGGTCGGTCGAGGTGGCCGGCAGGGTCGAAAGGAATGTGCTTCGGTCGATCGTCGCGGGCACGTCCACCTCTCGCAGACCGGTCTTCGCCATTTTCATCGACGTCATTCGGATCCCCGCAGGCCGGCGCTATGGTAGCGGGTTACGGGCGCACATCTTGAACTGTTGCGGCCGCGACTCAACCGAAGGTTACAGATTACTTAATTCTGGTGGGACCACGGAATAGGGGTCGGGTAAGATGCGCTTTACTGGACGGTGCCATAATGCCCTCCCGCCGGAGTGGGTTCCAGGTTTGAATCATCGATTTTGATCGATATCCGGGAGTTCTTCCCTATGCCCCGTGTTCTCATCATCGACGACCAGAAGGACGTCCGTGCGATGGTCGCGATCGTGCTTCGGGTCCATCGCTTCGAGGTCGCGGAGGCCGAAAGCGGTGCGGCCGGGCTGAAAGCCTTCGCGGAAAGCCCGTTTGACGTGGCGATCGTCGATATCTTCCTTGGCGACACCAGCGGCGTCGACGTCATCGCGAGCCTGCGGGAGCGTGCGCCGGGCCTCCCCATCATTGCGGTGTCCGGGATGACGGCGCTGGATTTCATGGAACAATCGCCTCACCTTGCCAACGTGGTCTGCCTGCAAAAGCCGTTTCGGCCGAACGATCTCCTGCAAGCGCTGCGGAAGGCCCAGGCCGCGGCGGGCGGCGAACTGCCCGCAGCCGTCTGACCCTTGTCCAGGACGCTTGCCCAAGAAGAACGCCCCGGGCAAGCCGGGGCGTGATGATGCTTGGATAACGGCCTTGGGGCCCGGCAAGCGCGTTAGGTGCCGTTGCCTTTGATCTCGGCGTAGCCGCCCTTGGCATCCCATTTGTAGACGACGTAGTCGATCTGCTTGATGTCGCCCTTGGCGTCATACTCGATCGGGCCGATCACGGTGTCCCACTTGCCGGCCTTCATCGCCTCCATGACCTTCTTGGCGTCGGTGGTGCCGGCCTTCTTGGCCGCCTGCGACCAGACCTGCATCGCCGCATAGGTGTAGAGCGTGTAGCCTTCGGGGTCGATGTTCTTGGCCTTGAAGGCATCGACGATCTTCTTGGCGGTCGGCTTGTTGCGCGGATCGGGGCCGAAGGTGAACAGCGTGCCTTCGCCGGCCGGGCCGGTGATGGAGGCGTACTCCTTGTCGGCGAGCGCGTCGCCGGCCATCAGCACTGTCTTGAGACCCTGGTCGCGCATCTGGCGCAGGATCAGGCCGCTCTCCTGATGGTAGCCGCCGACATAGACGAGATCGATGTTGTCGCGCTTCAGGCGCGAGACGATCGCGTTGAAGTCCTTGTCGCCCTTGTTGTAGGACTCGTACATCTTCTCGGTGATGCCGGCCTTGTTGAGCGCCTTCTTGGTCTCGTCCGCAAGACCCTTGCCGTAGGTGGTCTTGTCGTTGAGGATCGCAATGTTCTTGCCCTTGTAGTTCTTGGCGATGTACTGCGCCGCGATCAGGCCCTGCTGATCGTCGCGGCCGCAGACGCGCGCCACGTTCCACAGCTTGCGCTCGGTGAAGAGCGGGTTGGTGGAGGCTGGGGTGATCTGGAGGACGTTGCCGTCTGCATAGGCCTCCGAGGCCGGGATCGACGACGACGAGCAGTAGTGTCCGGCGACGAAGGGGATCTTGGCGCCGGCGATCTTTTCCGCAATCGAGCGCGCCTGCTTGGGATCGCAGGCATCGTCCTCGACGTTGAGCGCGAGCTTCTTGCCGTTGATGCCGCCGGCGGTGTTGATATCAGCCACGGCCATCTCGGCGCCGTTCTTCATCTGGCGGCCGAAGGCGGACTCTGTGCCTGTCATCGGGCCTGCGACTGCGATGGTGACATCCTGCGCGAATGCCGCGCTCGACAGCGCGATCGACGCGCCGAATGCCAGACCGATGAGCTTCAGTGATTTCATGAGATACCTCGCGGGTGGTCGCCTGTGGAAGTTGCCGGGCATGCCCGGTCCAAACCGGCGCCATTCTTGAATGAATTCGAGGAGAAGTCACCGGCAAAATACGGGCATTGGCGGAGATATCTCGCCACATTCGGCCGCACATGGCCCGCCTCAGCCGTGCCGGCCGCCTTCCAGATAGGCGGCCCGAATCTCGGGGCGCTGCAACAACTCGGCGCCGGTCCCGGCCAGCGTGATCAGGCCATTGACCATGACATAGCCGCGATGGGCGAGCTTGAGCGCATGGTTGGCGTTCTGCTCGACGATCAGGACGGTTAGGCCGTCCTGCCGGTTCAGGGTGCGGATCGCATCGAAAATCTGGCGCGCGATCAGCGGCGCGAGCCCGAGCGAGGGCTCGTCGAGCAGGAGCAGGCGGGGACGGCTCATCAAGGCGCGGCCGATCGCCAGCATCTGCTGCTCGCCGCCGGACAGGGTTCCGCCGCGCTGGGCGTAGCGTTCCTTCAGCCGTGGAAACAGATTGAAGACGCGTTCCAGCGTCGCGTCGCGCTCGGAATCGGTGCATCCGGTGGCATCGGCACCCATCTGGAGGTTTTCCGCCACGCTCATGCGCGGGAAGATGCGCCGTCCCTCCGGCGATTGCGCGATGCGCAAATGCGCGATCTCGTGGGTGGGCACGTCGGTGATGTCGCGGCCTTCGTACAGGATCTGGCCGGCACGGGCCCGCGGCTTGCCGAAGATGGTCATCATCAGCGTCGACTTGCCGGCGCCGTTGGCGCCGATCAGCGCCACGATCTCGCCGGCATTGATCTCGACGTCGACGCCCTTCAGCGCCTCGATCTTGCCGTAGGCGGCGCGAAGGCTGCGGATCGCGAGCAGGGGAGTGGGTGAAGTCACGACCCGCTCTCCATCACGGCCACGGCTTCTTCCTCGTCGGCGCCGAGATAGGCGGCGATCACCTTGGGGTCGTCGCGGACCGCGCGCGGCGAACCTTCGGCGATCTTCACGCCGTGGTCCATCACCACGATATGGTCGGAGATTTCCATCACCACCGACATGTCGTGCTCGATCAGCAGGATCGAGGTGCCGAGCTCGTTGCGGATCGAGAGCAGGAGCTCGCTCAAGGCGGCGCTCTCGCGCGCGTTGAGGCCGGCGGCGGGCTCGTCCAGGCACAGCAGCGCGGGCTCGGTGCACATCGCGCGCGCGATCTCGAGCCGGCGCTGGTCGCCATAGGCAAAATTGCCGGCGGCATCGTCGGCGCGGTCGAGCAGGTTGACCCGCCTGAGCCAGTCGGTGGCCAGATCGATCGCGCGCTTCTCGGCATCGCGATAGCCGGGCGCACCGATCAGGCCGAGAAAGGTGAGGCCGGAGGCCCGCATCAAGGCGTTGTGCTGCGCCACCATCAGGTTTTCCAGCGCGGTCATGCCGGGAAACAGGCGGATGTTCTGGAAGGTGCGCGCCACCTTGGCCAGCTTGGCGATGCGGAAATCGTTCAGCCGCTCCAGGGCGATCGTCCGGCCATCGTCATGGGTGAGGCGAATGGTGCCGCCGCTCGGCTTGTAGAAGCCGGTGATGCAGTTGAAGACCGTGGTCTTGCCGGCGCCGTTCGGCCCGATCAGCGCGGTGATCTTCTTGCGCTCGGCCGAGAGCGACAGGTCCTGCACGGCAACGATGCCGCCGAAGCGCATGGTCAGCCGGTCGACGTTGAGAATCTTGTCGCCGCTCATCCGTGCCCTTCCTTGACGAGGTCGGAGGAGATCGCCTGCGCCTTGGTCAGATACACGGTCGGCGCGCGATGGCCGACCAGGCCGCGCGGCCGCCAGATCATGATCAGCACCATGGCCATGCCGAACACCAGCATGCGGTAGGTCTCGAGGCTGCGGAACAGCTCGAAGCCCCCGATCATGGCCAGCGCGGCGAGCGCCACGCCGAGTTGCGAGCCCATGCCGCCAAGCACGACGATGGCCAGCACCAATGCCGATTCCTGGAAGGTGAAGGATTCCGGGCTGATGAAGCCCTGGCGGGTGGCAAAGAACGCACCGGCAAAGCCGCCGAACATCGCGCCGGTCGCGAACGCGGTAAGCTTGGTGGTCGTGGTGTTGATGCCGAGCGCGCGGCAGGCGACCTCGTCCTCGCGCAAGGCCTCCCAGGCGCGGCCGATCGGCAGGCGGCGCAGACGGATCGTCACCCAGTTGGTGAGCAGCGCGAGCGCCAGGATCAAATAGAATAGGAAGACGATGCGGTGGGTCGCTGAGTACTCGATGCCGAGCTTGGCGGCGAGCCCGTCGTCGCTGTTGTCGAGCGGGATGCCGAAGAAGGTGGGGCGGGGAATGCCGGAGACGCCGTTGGGGCCTCCGGTCAGGCTCTGCCAGTTGATGATGACGAGGCGGATGATCTCGCCGAAGGCCAGCGTCACGATGGCGAGATAGTCGCCGCGCAGCCGCAGCACGGGAAAGCCGAGCAGCACGCCCCAGAACGCGGCGAGGATGCCGGCGAGCGGCAGGCAGATCCAGAACGACCAGCCGAAATTGGTGGCGAGCAGGCCGTAGGAATAGGCGCCGACCGCATAGAAGGCGACGTAGCCGAGGTCGAGCAGGCCGGCGAGGCCGACCACGACGTTCAATCCCCAGCCCAGCATGACATAGGTGAGCACGAGGATCGCGAGGTCGAGGATGTAGCGCTGGTTATAGAAGATGACGGGCACCAGCAGCGTGAAGATCAAAAGCGCGGGCGCGAGGTAGCGGCCGACGAACGACATCCCGCGATGCACTGCAGGCGGCACCAGCTTCTCGGCGCCGGTCGGGCCGAGCCATTGCCGGAGCAGCTCGATCACGATCGAGCCGCCGAACACGGCGGCGACAAGCGCTGCGACCTCGCCGAAGCGCGTCCAATAAGTGAGCTGGCCGTCGGAACCGGCCTCGGTCCGGACGCCGACCATCAGTGAGAACAGCACCAGCGCGACCAGTGCACTGAGCAGGGATTTTTTCAGGATATAGGTGATGCCGGCGGTGCGGCTTGCGTGCTTGGTCTCGTGCGGAATGGCTGTCACGCGGCGGTCCGTCAGACTTTTTCGACTTCGGGACGGCCGAGCAGGCCGGTCGGCATGAAGATCAGCACGACGATCAGGATCGAGAATGCCGCGACGTCCTTGTATTCGACCGAGAAATAGGCCGACCAGAACGTCTCGATCAGGCCGATCGCAAGACCGCCGAGCATGGCGCCCGGCAGCGAGCCGATTCCGCCGAGCACGGCCGCCGTGAAGGCCTTGATGCCGGCGACGAAGCCCATGAAGAAATCGACCAGACCGTAATAGAGCAGGTACATGAAACCCGCGACCGCGGCGAGCGCGGCGCCGATCACGAAGGTCATGGAGATGGTGCGGTCGACGTCGACGCCCAGCAGGGCCGCCATGGTCTGGTCCTGCTCGCAGGCGCGCATGTCGCGCCCGAGCCGCGTGTGCGACACCAGCCAGGTAAAGATCGCCAGCAGCACGATGGTGGTGATGACCACCATGATCTGGATGTTGGAGAGCTGGATGACGAAGCCGTCCGCGCTCTCATGCAGCGTGTAGCCGCCGGTGATGAAGGGCGGGATCGGCTTGACGCGGGCGCCTTGCGCCACCTGCGAATAGTTGGTCAGCACGAACGACATGCCGATCGCCGACAGCATCGGGGCGAGACGGAAGGAATGCCGCAGCGGCCGGTAGGCGATGCGCTCGATGGTCCAGCCATAGAGCGCCGTGATCGCCATCGCGACCAGCAGCACGACGAGCAGGATCACCGGGATCGCGGTCAGGCCGAGCGAGATCAGGATCAGGAAGGTGATCAGGGCGATGAAGCCGCCGATCATGAAGACGTCGCCATGGGCGAAGTTGATCATGCCGACGATGCCGTAGACCATCGTGTAGCCGATCGCGATCAGGCCGTAGATGGAGCCGAGCACGAGGCCGTTGATGAGCTGTTGGGCGAAATAATCCATAGGCTGCCGTTACCCAAACTTGACGCGGGCTCAAAGGGAGCTCTTCGAGAGAGTTCTTGGGCCCCGGCAGCCCTTGAGCATTCTTCTCGTTTTGTAACAGGAGGGAACTGGCGGCCGCAACTGGGCAGGCCTCGGCATAAGGGCTTGTACAGAACTCATTTGGTTACGGATGTCGTCTCCGGGTTCCGCAGCTGCGAGGAACCCGGTTCCGTGTGGCAACCAAATCCGAGGGCGGTTGTTAGCTTCCCTCTGACGTCCAACAAGGGAGTTCCCCCCGATGACGAAGCAGCAGAACCAGAATCCGGGTCAGCAGACTCAGAACCCCGGCCAGCAGCGCCCAGGTCAGCAGCCAGGGCAGCAGCAGGGCGGTGGGCAGAAACCCGGACAGCAGCAGCAGGATCCGATGCGCCAGGGTGACAAGCCCGGCCAGCAGCATGGTGGCCAGCGCGGTCAGGACAACTAGTTTGGGAGCCCAGTGAGTGAGGAGTGAAGAAGGGCCCCGCTGCAAGGTGGGGCCTTTTTTTCGTTGCTTGGCGTCATTCCGGGGCGGCTCGAAGAGCCGAGCCCGGAATCTCGAGATTCCGGGTCTGGTGCTGACGCACCATCCCGGAATGACGACGTGTGCGGGTGCCCGTTAAGGTAAACAAAGGGTTTAAATTGCCGCCACGGACTGATGCGAGTTAGCTCCCGGCAAAGCCTTCCCATCGAAGGCGCGTGGCAGGCGAAGCGGGAAGCGGCATGTTCAGGAATTGGCGGATCGACTCGGTCAACGGCGCGCTGCTGGCGGCCTATTTCATCCCCGCCTGGACGCTGGTCGCCTTCAACATCATGGTGGCGCCGGTGCACGGCCTCTACGAACGGCCGAGCGTCGCGGTCGCGCTGTTCCTCAGCGACAATCTCCAGATGGCGGGGATGGACACGGTGCGCGCGGCCTGGCTGCTGGCGCTGGGACGGTTGACCGTGGTGGCGTTCTTCGCGATCTACCTCGCGCTGCTGTGCATTCCCCGCGTCCGCAGGAATGGCGGCAGTGACGAGGCGCTCGGCATTGCGCTGGCGATCGGCAGCGTGATCTCGTTTGCGAGCATGGTCATGGCCTCGAAGGTCGGCGAGATGGACGCGCTCCGGCTGCACGCGACCGAGCTCTTGCTGCTGCTGGGGGCTGCGATCGTGATGGTGATCGAGCGCCCTGTGGCGGCACCCAAGAGCGCCGAGGCCGCCGCGCCGCTAGGTCTTGAGCAGGCCGAGCTCCTGCACAATCGCTGAGGCCTCCTTGACGGCGTGGTTCGCCGCCGGCACGCCGCAATAGATCGCCTGCTGGAGCAGGATTTCCTTGATGTCGTCGGGCGTGAAGCCGCCCTCGGCGAGCGCCGCGCGCACATGCAGGCGGAATTCGTCCCATTGTCCGAGCGCGACCATGGTGCCGATGACCAGCACCCGCCTTGTGCGCTCGTCGAAATGCGGCCGCGTCCAAATCTCGCCCCAGGCGTAGCGCGTGATCAGATCCTGGAAATCGGTGTTGAAGGCATTGCGATTGGCGACTGATTTGTCGACCCAGGCATTGCCCAGCACCTTGCGGCGCACGTTCATGCCGGCATCGCGGCGCTTCTGGTCGTCCATGTTTGTTTCTCCGGATCAGTCATTCCGGGGCGCCTCGAAGAGGCGAACCCGGAATCTCGAGGTTGTGAATGCCGATCGAGATTCCGGGTTCGATGCTTTGCATCGCCCCGGAATGACGACAGGCGCAATCAGCGTTGCGTCAGGAACCCCACCACCGCATCGGTGAACGCGTGCGGCTGCTCGACATTGGAAATATGGGCGGCGTCGATGATGGTCATGTTGGCGCCGGGAATTTTCGAGCGGATCAGCTCGCCCGCCGAGATCGGCGTCGCCATGTCGTGGCGGCCGGCGATCACCAATGTCGGGCTCTTGATCTTTGGCAGCAGCTCGCGTTGGTCGAGCGTCGACAGCGCCTCGCAGCAGGCGAGATAGCCCTCCACGGGTGAGGCGAGCAGCATCGCTTTCATCCGGGCGGTGATGTCAGGCTCGCGCTCGCGGAAATCCTGGGTGAGCCAACCCGCGATCACGGCATCGGCCACCGCCGCGATGCCGCCCTTCTTCACGGCATCGATGCGTTCCAGCCATTTGGTCGGCTCGGCATAGTAGCAGGAGGTGTTGGCGAGGATGAGCTTGCCGAAGCGCTCCGGCGCGTTCGCGCCCAGCCATTGCCCGACCATGCCGCCCATCGACAGGCCGCACCAATGCACCTTCTCGATGTTGAGATCGTCGAGGATCGCCAGCACGTCGCGGCCGAAGCGCTCCATCGTATAGGGGCCGGGGGGAACGTTCGACTTGCCGTGGCCGCGGCGGTCATAGCGGATGACGCGGAACACCTGCGTCAGCGCCTTCATCTGCGGCTCCCACATCTGAAGCGTGCAGCCGAGCGAATTGGACAGCATCAAGGTCGGCCCGCCGTCGCGGCCTTCGACGGAGACGTTGATCAGGCAACCGTCGGCATCGATCATGGGCATGCGGCGTCTCCGTTCTGGAGCATGATCCGGGAAAGTGTGGAGCGGTTTTCCGAAGAGATCATGCTCAAACAATCAATCTCGCTCGAGGCTGTCGAGCAGCCGGTCGATCATGGCTTGGGAAGCCCCTTGATAGGCCATCGGCTCGAACAATGCCGCAATTTTTTCCGGCGAAAGATGCGCTGTGACCTGCGAATCGGCCGCGAGAACCTCGCGCAGATGCTTCTTCTCGGCGACCGCGCGCTTGCTCGCGGCCTCGATGAGATGATGCGCATCGCTCTTGCCGATCCTCTCGGCCAGCGCAAAGGTGACCGCCTCGGCCATGATCAGCCCGTGCGTCGCATCGAGATTGCTGCGCATGCGCGCGGCATCGACGTCCAGGCCCTCGGCGATGTCGACGATGGCGGCGAGCGCGCCCGAAGTGACCAGCATCAGTTGAGGCAGCGTCGGCCATTCCGCATGCCAGGGGCCGGCGCTGCGCTCGTGGTCCTGTACCTGCGCGGCAAAAATCGTCGCGGCGAGCTGCGGGGCCATGGTGGCACATCCCAGCGCGCTTGCGGCTGCGACAGGGTTGCGCTTGTGCGGCATGGTCGAGGAGCCGCCGCGGCCTTCGCCGGCCGGCTCGAACGCCTCGGCGACATCGGTCTGCATCATCAGCGAGACGTCGCGCGCGATCTTGCCGCAGCTTCCGGCGAGAATCGCAAGGGCCGATGCGGCTTCCGCGATGCGGTCGCGATGGGTGTGCCAGGGTGCTTCCGGCAGCGGCAGGTTGAGCTCTTGCGCCAGTCGCTCCGCGACGACGAGCCCCTTGTCGCCGAGGGCCGCGAGCGTGCCGGCCGCGCCGCCGAATTGCAGCGCGAGGCCGTCGCGGGAGAGCCGCCTGAGGCGGCAGCGGGCGCGGGCAAGACTTGCGGCATATTCGGCGGCCTTGAGCCCGAACGGCATCGGCAGCGCGTGCTGGAGCCAGGTCCGCGCCACCATTGCGGTGTTGCGATGATTGCGCGCCAGTGCGGCAAAACCCTTGATGGCGCGGCTGAGGTCGGCATCCAGCGCGTCGATGGCGGCGCGCAGCGTGAGCATGGTCGCGGTGTCGATGACGTCCTGGCTGGTCGCGCCCCAATGCACGTAGCGTGCGGCCTCCGCATCGGCCTTCGCGACGTTGGCGGTCAGCGCCTTGACCAGGGGAATCGCGAGATTGCCGGACCGTGTCGCGGCCTCGGCCAGCGCGGCGATGTCAAAGGTATCCGCCTTGCAGGCGGTTTCGATCGGGCCCACGGCGGCCGCGGGAATCACGCCGGTGGCGGCTTCGGCGCGCGCCAAGGCTGCCTCAAAATCGAGCATGTTCTGGAGCGTTGACCGGTCGTCGCAGACGGCGCGCATGGCGGCGCTCGACAGCATCGGCGCAAGCAGGGGGGAGAGGGCTGTGCTCATGTTGCGCGGGACCTAACCATCATGGCCCGCCTGTGCCAATCCAAAACCGACCGCGCAAGATTTTTTGCAGTTGCGAATATGCATTGCACGTGGCCGGAGGCCGCCCTTTCCTTTGCGGCCTACGTGCGTTACTTGAACAGCATTATAATTGCACGATCCCGGGAGGCACCCCATGGCCATGACGATGAACGGCGAAGTCCAGCTTGCGGCGCCGCGCGAGGCTGTGTGGGCCAAGCTCAACGATCCCGAGGTGCTGAAGGCCTGCATCCCCGGCTGCGAGGAGCTGGAGAAGACCGACGACGGCGGCTTTCGCGCCACAGCGAAAATGAAGGTCGGCCCGGTGTCGGCGCGCTTCAAGGGCAAGGTGACGCTCTCCGATCTCGATCCGCCGAACGGCTACAAGATCTCCGGCGAAGGCGAGGGTGGGGTGGCGGGCTTTGCCAAGGGCGGCGCCGTGGTCAAGCTGGCGGAGAAGGACGGCGGCACGCTGCTCTCCTACGACGTCGAGGCGCAGATCGGCGGCAAGTTGGCGCAGCTCGGACAACGCCTCATCAACGGCGCCGCCAAGAAGCTGGCCGACGAGTTTTTCGCGAACTTCGCCAAGGCGGTACAGGGCTGAAGGCTATCGCCTTTCGGCATGGCGCCTTGCGTCCGGGGTGATGTTGCCCCGGGGCATAATGGCCCATATGATGGGTTGGAATAATTATAAGAACCGCTTCGACGGGACCCGTCGGGGCGCTGATAGAGAGTGCTTATGGCGAAAATCTCCCTCATCGTGAACGGCAATCCTGTGACGGCCAACGTCGATCCCCGCACGCTTCTGGTGCAGTTCCTGCGCGAGAATCTGCGGCTGACCGGCACCCATGTCGGCTGCGACACCTCGCAGTGCGGCGCCTGCGTCGTGCATCTCGACGGCAAGGCCGTGAAGTCCTGCACCACGCTTGCCGTGATGGCTGACGGCCACGAGGTCAAGACGATCGAGGGGCTGGCTGCCGACGGCGCGCCGCTGCATCCGATGCAGGAAGCCTTCCGCGAACACCATGGCCTGCAGTGCGGCTTCTGCACGCCCGGCATGATCATGACCGCGATCGACATCGTCCATCGCAAGGGGCACGAGGTCGACGACCACACCATCCGCGAGGAGCTGGAAGGCAATCTCTGCCGCTGCACCGGCTACCAGAACATCGTCGCCTCGATCTCCGCCGGCGCCAAGGCGATGGCGAAATCCGACCTCGCCTAAATCGACACGCGCGCATCCCGCGATCAGGACATTCAGATGTACGAATTCAAATATCATCGCCCCGGGACCGTTCGGCAGGCCGCCAACCTCCTGGTGAAGAACGAAGACGCCAAGGTGATCGCCGGCGGCCACACGCTGATTCCGGTCATGAAGCAGCGCCTCGCGAGCCCTCCGCATCTGGTCGACCTCTCCCACATCGAGGGGCTCAACGCGATCGAGATGAAGGGCCGCTCGCTGGTGATCGGCGCCACCGCCAAGCACGCCGAGGTCGCGACCTCCGCCGTCGTCGGCGAAGCGATCCCGGCGCTCGCGAGCCTTGCCGGCGGAATCGGCGATCCCGCCGTGCGCCACAAGGGCACGATCGGCGGCTCGCTCGCCAACAACGATCCGACCGCGGACTATCCGGCCGCGGTGCTTGCGCTCGGGGCGACCATCGTCACCAACAAGCGCCGCCTCAAGGCCGAGGAGTATTTCCAGGGCCTGTTCACGACGGCGCTCGAGGCCGACGAGATCATCACCAAGGTGATGTTCCCGCTGCCGAAGAAGGCCGCCTACATCAAGTTCCGCAACCAGGCCTCGCGCTACGCGCTGGTCGGCGTGTTCGTGGCGCGGCGTCCGTCGGACGTGCGCGTTGCCGTCACCGGCGCCGGCTCCGAAGGCGTGTTCCGCGTCACCGCGTTCGAGGAAGCCCTGAAGAAGCGCTTCTCGGCGAAAGCCCTTGATGGCATCGAGGTGCCGGCCGAGGGTCTCAACAGCGACATCCACGGCAGTGCCGAATACCGCGCGCACCTCATCGGGGTGCTGACGCGGCGGGCCGTCGACGCCGCCAATGCCAAGGAATGATGGGCCTCACCAACTGGCCCAACGACTTGCCCCGGTGAGGGCGTAACCAAGACTGGCCTTTCATGACTTCAGCCGCCCTGCCGGCATCGGTTGATGCGATGCTCGAACTCCTGACGTCGCGCGGCTATCTCGCCGAGCGGTCGCTCGCGACGGTGACGTATCTGTCGCTGCGCATGGGCCGGCCGCTGTTTCTCGAAGGCGAGGCCGGCGTCGGCAAGACCGAGATCGCAAAAGTGCTGTCGGCGGCGCTGGGGCGGAAGCTGATCCGCCTGCAGTGCTACGAAGGCCTCGACGTCTCCTCGGCCGTGTACGAGTGGAATAGCGCCGCGCAGATGATCGCGATCCGGATGGCGGAAGCTGCCGGCGACACCGATCGCGATCAACTGTCGAGCGACATCTTCGCCGACCGCTACATGATCAAGCGGCCGCTGCTCCAGGCGCTGGAGCCTGACGTCGCCGGTCCGCCGGTGCTCCTGATCGACGAGCTCGACCGCGCCGACGAGGCGTTCGAAGCCTATCTCCTGGAAATCCTCAGTGACTTCCAGGTGACCATCCCCGAATTCGGCACCGTGAAGGCGCCGTATCCGCCGATCGTCATCATCACCTCCAACCGCACCCGCGAGATCCACGACGCGCTGAAGCGGCGCTGCCTCTATCACTGGGTGGATTATCCCGCCGCCGAGCGCGAACTCGCGATCGTCAAGACGCGCGTGCCCGGCATCTCCACAAAGCTGTCGCAGCAGGTGGTGCGCTTCGTCCAGGCGCTGCGCAACCAGGACTTCTACAAGTCGCCGGGCGTCGCCGAGACCATCGACTGGGCCACCGCGCTGTCCGAGCTCGACGCCCGCTCGCTGACCCCGCAGGTGGTCGGTGACACGCTGGGCGCGCTGCTCAAGTACCAGGACGACATCACCCGCATGCAGGGCGACACCCTGCAGAAGGTGCTGAAGGAAGCGACGAGCGAGGATTGATCTCGCGTCAAATTGCGCCCGTCATTCCGGGGCGCGCGTAGCGCGAACCCGGAATCCATCGGGCCGCAGAGTTCGTGGATGAATGGATTCCGGGCTCGCGCCAAAGAGACGCGCCCCGGAATGACGAGGGGATGGATACGACCCATGGCCATCAACCACCTGGCGCCCGAGCAGACCGAGCAGTTCGCCGACAACATCGTCGGCTTCGCCCGCGCGCTGCGCTCTGCCGGCATGCCGGTGGGCCCAGGCGCCGTCATCGATGCCATGAGCGCGCTCCAGGTGATCGACATCGGCAACCGCGCCGATGTCTTTGCCACGCTGGAGGCGATCTTCGTCAAGCGCCACGAGCATGCGCTGATCTTCAAGCAGGCCTTCAACCTGTTCTTCCGCGCCTCGGAGGAGTGGAAGCACATGCTGGATTCGGTGCCGCTGCCGGACCAGGCCAAGAAGAAGCCGCAGGCCGGTGCGCGCCGCGTGCAGGAAGCGATGTCGCAGCCGCGCATGACGGAGACGCCGCAGCACCAGGAGCAGGATCTGCGCCTGTCGGTCTCCGACAAGGAAATCCTTCAGAAGAAGGATTTTGCCCAGATGAGCGCGGCGGAGATCAGCGAAGCCCTGCGCGCCGTCGAGCGGATGCGGCTGCCGCAGGCCGAGCTCCTGACGCGCCGGCACCGGCCCGATTCCCGTGGCCTGCGCCTCGATCTGCGCCGCACGCTGCGTGCGTCATTGCGCACCGGTGGCGACATCATCGACATTCATCGCCTGGGGCGGATCGAGAAACCGGCGCCGATCGTCGCGCTGCTCGACATCTCGGGTTCGATGAACGAGTACACGCGCCTGTTCCTGCATTTCCTCCATGCCATCGGCGATGCGCGCAAGCGCGTCTCGGTGTTCCTGTTCGGCACCCGCCTCACCAACGTCACCCGCGCGCTGCGCCAGCGCGATCCCGACGAGGCGCTGGCGAGCTGCTCGGCCTCGGTCGAGGATTGGGCCGGCGGTACGCGGATCTCGGCCTCGCTGCACAACTTCAACAAATTGTGGGCGCGCCGGGTCCTGAGCCAGGGCGCAATCGTGCTCCTGATCTCCGACGGGCTGGAGCGGGAGGCCGATTCCAGGCTCGCCTTCGAGATGGACCGGCTGCACCGCTCCTGCCGGCGGCTGATCTGGCTCAACCCGCTGTTGCGCTTCGGCGGCTTCGAGGCCAAGGCGCAGGGCATCAAAATGATGCTTCCGCACGTTGACGAATTCCGCCCGGTACATAATTTGAGTTCGATCCAGGAGCTGATCACGACGCTCTCCCGGCCGCTGCCGCCGCATCACCGCAGCCTGATCCGCTCCGCAGCTTGAGAGGTTACCCCATGCTCGATCGCGACGAGGACATTCTGAGGGCGGCGGAGGACTGGCAGAAGGCCGGCCGTGGCGTCGCGCTCGCCACCGTCGTCGAGACCTGGGGCTCGGCGCCGCGCCCGGCGGGCTCGAGCCTCGTCATCAACGACGAGGGCACGTTCTTAGGCTCGGTCTCCGGCGGCTGCGTCGAGGGCGCCGTGGTCACCGAGGCCATGGACGTGATCGAGAGCGGCAAGCCCAAGATGCTGGAGTTCGGCGTCGCCGACGAGACCGCCTGGAATGTCGGGCTGTCCTGCGGCGGCACCATCCGTGTCTTCGTCGAGAAGGTCGGCTAGCCGTGAAGCTCGCGATTTTGCACGAACTCAATGCCGAGCGCGCCGCGCGCCGCCCGGCGATCTTGGTGACGGACACCGAGAGCGGCGAGCAGCGCCTGGTCAAGGCGCAGGATTTTGCGAAAGACCCGCTGCGCGTCGAGCTCGAAAAACAGCTTCGCATGGGCAAGAGCGCCAATGTCGAGGTCGGCGGCAAGAAGCTGTTCCTCAACGTCTACGCGCCGACCGCAAAGCTCGTCATCGTCGGCGCGGTCCATATCAGTCAGGCGCTGGCGCCGCTGGCGCGCTCGCTCGGTTACGACGTCACGGTCGTCGATCCGCGCACGGCCTTTGCGAGCGCAGAGCGCTTCCCAGACATTCCGCTGGTGGCCGAATGGCCCGACACCGCGCTGCCGCCGCTCAACGTCGATGCCTACACGGCTTTCGTCGCGGTGACGCACGATCCCAAGATCGATGATCCTGCGCTGCTGCACGCCTTCGAGCGCGGCTGCTTCTATATCGGCGCGCTGGGCTCGCGGAAGACCCATGCCAAGCGCGGCGACCGGCTGCGGGCGCAGGGCGCCAAGGACAGCGACATCGCGCGCATCCACGCGCCCATTGGCCTTGCGATCGGCGCCGTCTCGCCGTCGGAGATCGCGGTGTCGATCATGGCCGAGATCACGGCGGTGCTTCGGCTGCCACCCAAAGAAAAAGAAGAAGCGGCATGAAATTCGGCCCGGCGAGCCCCAAGGATGCGATCGGCGGGGTGACCGTCCACACCCTGCGCCAGGGACCGCTGGTGCTGAAGAAGGGCACGACGATCGGGCCCGCCGAGGTCGAGGCGCTGGAGCGCGCCGGCATCAAGGACGTCGTCGTGGTGGGGATGGAGGAGGGCGACGTCTCCGAGGATATCGCCGCCGCCAGTATCGCGCTTGCGGTCGGCGGCGAGGGCATCCATGTCGAGCGCGCCTTCACCGGCCGCGCCAATCTGTTCGCGGCATGCCCGGGCGTGCTGGTGATCGACCGCGCCGCGGTCGATCGCATCAACAATATCGACGAGGCCATCACCTTTGCGACGCTCACCGCCTACAAGCCGGTGGTCGAGGGCGAGATGGTCGGCACGGTCAAGATCATCCCGTTCGGCGTCGAGGGCGCTTTGCGCGACGCCGCGGTGAAGGCGGCCGGCCGGGACGTCCTGAAGATCGCGCCCTACGTGATCAAGCGCGTCGGCGTGGTCTCGACGCTGCTGCCGGGCCTGTCCTCCAAGGTGATCGACAAGACGCTGCGCGTCACCGCCGAGCGGCTGGCGCCGGCCGGCGCCGGCATCATCGCGGAGCGGCGGGTCCAGCACGACGAACACGCGCTGTCGGCCGCGATCAAGGAGCTGCTCGCGCTTGGCGCGGAACTCGTCATCGTGTTCGGGGCGTCCGCGATCGCGGATCGCCGCGACGTGATCCCGGCGGCCGTCACCGGGATCGGCGGCGAGATCGAGCATTTCGGCATGCCGGTCGATCCCGGCAATCTGCTGCTGATCGCCCGCGCCGACGGCGTGCCGGTGCTGGGCGCGCCGGGCTGCGCGCGCTCGCCGGTCGAGAACGGGTTTGACTGGGTGCTGATGCGGCTGCTTGCCGGCATCAAGGTGACCCGCGCCGAGCTGATGGGCATGGGCGTCGGTGGGCTCCTGATGGAGATCGTCACGCGTCCGCAGCCGCGCGCGAGGCCCGAGATCGAGGGCAACAGCCAGGTCGCTGCCATCGTGCTCGCGGCAGGGCGCTCGACCCGCATGGGTGGGCCGAACAAGCTGCTCGCCGAGCTCGACGGCAAGAAGCTGGTGCGGATCGCGACCGAGCAGGCGCTGGCCTCCAAGGCATCCGAGGTGATCGTCGTCACCGGCCATCAGACCGAACTGGTCGAGCAGGCGCTGCAAGGCTTGAAGGTGAAATTCGTCCGCAATCCGGATTTCGCCGGCGGCATCGCGAGCTCGGTCAAGGCCGGCATCGCGGCCGTGCCCGAAGCTTGCGACGGCGCCGTGGTTTGCCTCGGCGACATGCCGCTGATCGATGCCGGCCTGATCGACCGTCTCATCGACAGCTTCGCACCGGACCGCGGCAATCTCATCGTCGTGCCCGTCAGCGAGGGCCGCCGTGGCAATCCCGTGCTGTGGTCGCGCCGCTTCTTCGGGGAGCTGATGACGCTCGATGGCGACGTCGGCGCGCGCCACCTGATCGCCAAGCACACCGAGGCGGTTGCGGAAGTGCCCGTCGACGGCGAGGGCGCGTTCCTCGATATCGACACGCCGCAAGCGCTGGAAGCGGCAAGACGGGGATAGTGTGTAGGGTGGGTTAGCCTTGCGGCTGCGCGCAAGCGCAGTCCGCCAGACGTAACCCACCAACGTCGCCCGCATGCATTGAAGCATGTTGGGTTACGCCGAGCGACTGCGCTTCGCGCAGCGCTAACGCACCCTACGATACCGGATTGCTTTCGTCCGCCTACTTCTTGGTGTTCGACAGCTTCTCGCTGCCGGCCTTCAGATCGACGCCGCTCTTGGTCAGGAGGGCCTTGTCGCCGCTGCTGAACGTGAACGTGTCGGCGCCCGCGCTGATGCCGTTCCACGCCACGGCTTCGGCGAGGGACAGATACCACAATCCCTGGAATCCCGTCGCATTGTTCAATTGCCCCGTCCAGACGGTGGTCGATCCGCAGCCGAGGAAGTTCACCGAGAAACTGATCGCTGTGCCGGTGTTGCCGTAGGCCAGCCAACCCGTCACACCTTGCGGCTTGCCCTCGTCGCAACTGTTCGCGGCGTTGTTGGTGTAGGTGCCCGTGATCGCGCCGGTGTTCGAGTTGAAGCTGGTGATGGCCAGGGTCGAGCCATACTGGTTGGTCCAGGTCCAGTTCACCGACTGCGCATATGCGGGCAGGGGTCCGATCAGGGACGTCGACGCAATCATCGCCAAGAGCATTCCGTTGAAGTGACGCATGGTTGTTTCCTCCGGCTCTCTGCTTGGAGCGTCAACTACTTTAAATGATGTGCTTCACAAATACAACTAAAAGATGTATGAGGTCGCTCGTGCGTCCGTCAGGCTTTTCAACCACTCGTTCACCATCTGGAAACGGTCCCGCGCTTAGAGTTCCTTCCACCTGCCTTGGGGGGAGGGGTTTTTTCCATGGCTTCGAATGTCGTCGCGCGCCGTTGCGCGATGTTTTTCTTTGCGTTGTCTGTTTGTGTCGCGGGCGCTCGCCACATCACGGATGCACGCGCCGCCGGCGCGTTTGCGGTCGGCAAGTGCGGTGCCTATGGCCAGGCTTTCGATTACGGCGCCGAGCACGAAGCCCGCGCCGCGGCGCAGAAGCAGTGCAAGGGCGACTGCACGACGGTGACGATGAAGCGCGCCTGCGCGGCGATGTCCGTCGATCTGTCCAATCCTTGCGGTGCCTATGGCTATGCCGTCAAGCCGAAGATCTCCGCCTCGCTCAACGCCGCCACGCGCGAATGCTACAAATACGGCGGCAAGGAATGCGTGATCCGCGCCTGGGCCTGCGACGCGAAGGGTTGAATTCTCCTCCGTCATTCCGGGGCGTCGCGCAGCGACGAACCCGGAATCTCGTGCGATAATCTCCAGATTCCGGGTCTGCGCCTGACGGCGCATCCCGGAATGACGATTTGTGGAGACATGTATGCAGTTCGATACCAAGATCGCCGTGGTGATCCGCAGCGATCTCCATGCCTGGCAGAAGCTCAACGTCGCGGCTTTCCTCACCAGCGGCATCGCCGCCGCCTTTCCGGAATGCATCGGTGAACCCTATGAGGACGCCTCGGGCACGACATATCACGCGCTGATCGGCCAGCCGATCCTGATCTACGGCGCCGAAGGTCCGGCACTGTCGCGCGCGCTCGACCGTGCGCTCACCCGCAACGTGGTGTCGGCGGTCTACACCGAGGACATGTTCAAGACCACGCATGATGCCGCCAATCGCGAAGCGGTAAAGGCGGTGGCACGCGCGGACCTCAATCTCGTCGGGATCGCAATGCGCGCCGAGCGCAAGGTGATCGACAAGATCGTCGACGGGCTGAAGTTCCATAGCTGACGCGATCCGCACGTTGCGCCGCGTCGTCATCGTGATGTCACGATCGCGCGAGCCTTGCGTAAACTTTGTGCGGTTTGACTCCAATCAAGGGGGCGCCGCCCGGTGCCGCTAGTTTGCCTCCGTCATTCAAACGGAGCAGACAGATGCCGACCATGAAAGCCGCAATCGTCAGACAATTCGGCAAGCCGCTCGTGATCGAGGACGTGCCGGTGCCGCAGCCCGGACCCGGCGAGGTTCTGGTCAAGGTCAAGGCGTGCGGCGTCTGCCATACCGATTTGCACGCAGCCTCCGGCGACTGGCCGGTGAAGCCGGTTCCGCCTTTCATCCCGGGCCATGAGGTTGCCGGCATCGTCGCCGCGCTCGGATCCGGCGTGAAAAATCTGAAGGTGGGCGATGCCGTCGGCGTCGCCTGGCTGCACGATGCCTGCATGTCCTGTGAATATTGCGAGACCGGCTGGGAGACGCTGTGCGAGCACCAGCACAACACCGGCTACAGCGTGAACGGCGGCTTCGCCGAATATGTCATCGCCTCGGCTGCCTTCGCCGCCAAACTGCCGGCGACGATCGATTTTGCGGGCATCGCGCCGATCCTGTGCGCGGGCGTCACCACCTACAAGGGCTTGAAGGAGACGGAGGCAAAGCCCGGCGAGTGGGTCGTGATCTCGGGCGTCGGCGGGCTCGGCCATGTCGCGATCCAGTATGCCAAGGCGATGGGCCTCAAGGTCGCGGCCGTCGATATCGCCGACGACAAGCTCGAGCTCGCGCGCGAGACCGGCGCCGACCTCGCCGTCAACGCGCTCGCAGCCGATGCCGTGGACAAGGTGTTGGCGGTAACCGGGGGAGGGGCGCACGGCGTGCTGGTGACGGCGGTCTCGACCGCCGCGTTCGCCCAGGCGCTGAAGATGGTGCGCCGGAAGGGCACCGTCAGCCTCGTCGGCCTGCCGCCGGGCGAATTCCCGACGCCGATCTTCGACGTCGTGCTCAAGCGCATCACCGTGCGCGGCTCCATCGTCGGCACCCGCCGCGACCTCGACGAAGCCATCGCATTCGCCGCCGACGGCAAGGTCAAGGCCGAGGTGACAAAGGTGCCGCTCGCTGAGATCAACGACGTCTTCGACCGGATGAAGGCCGGCAAGATCGAAGGCCGCATGGTGCTGGATTTTGGCTAGTGCGTTGTGAAACGAGCCGTTGCCGCGAAGGAGGTGCGCTCCCTCTCCCGCAAGCGGGAGAGGTGCACCGAGTTTGCGGCGATGCTTTTCGTATCAAAGGGACGTCGCTCTCTCGCTGCCTACCCCGGCGGCATGCCTTCGAACTTCGGCAGGTCCGGATCGAGACGGTCCCATTGATGGCCGCGCGCGGCGTAAGTCACCACCTGCGGCTTGTAGCGGGCGGGCTCGTCGAGGCTTGCGGCGCGGATGGTGAAGATGTCAGGCATTGCCGCAAAGGTCAGGTAAACCGGCAAGCCGCACCGGGCGCAGAAGCCGCGCGTCTTCACGTTGCCGCTGTCGCCGACCATGTCCCAGTGCTTCGCCTCGCCGGTTACGGTGACGCCGGCGCGCGCGAAGGTCGCGTAGGAGCCGTGGCCGCTTCCGCTTTCCCGCTGGCAGTCCCGGCACTGACAATGATTGCTGAATATGGGCTCACCGACAATCGAATAGCGGATCGCGCCGCAGGCGCAGCCGCCTGTATAGGGCTTGTCCATCGCGATAACTCCTTACTCGCCACTGATCTCGTCAAGCTGGCGGACGACCTTCTTCCAGCCGCCACTCATCACCGTGTAGGCCGACTCGTTTATGGGCAGGACGAAGCCGGCATGAACCAGGCGGATCCGCGTGCCGGCTTCGACCGGGGTGAGGGACCACGTCACGACAGTGTCGAGCGGCGCGCCGTAGCCGGTGTTGCGCTCATCGCCGCCCTTCCAGGCGTAGACGAGGCGCCGGTTCGGCACGACCTCCAGAACCCGGCAATGGATCACACCGTCCCAGTTGCCGCCCGGAGTGGTCTGGAACGTGAAGGCCTTGCCTTCGACGGCTTCAAAACCGGTCGGCGGCATCAGCCAGCGCGCGATCAGCTGGGCGCTGGTCAACGCCTTCCAGATCGTCTCCGGCACGTGAGGGAACACCTCGTCGATGACGATGTCTTTGGTCTCGGCTTTCAACTCGGCAGCACTCACGGATCGATCTCCTTCAAGAGGTCACGCAGATTCTGGAAGCGCTCGCGCCAGAAGACGCCGTAATGATCCATCCAGGTCACCAGCGGCTCGAGTCCTTGCGGCGCGGCGCGGTAGTAGACGTTGCGGCCCTCCGCGCGCTCGGCAACGAGGCCGGCCTGCTTCAGCGACTTCAGGTGTTGCGAGATCGCGCCTTGCGTCACGCCACTGCCGCGCGTCAGCTCGGCGACGCTGATCTCCTTGCTCTCGAAGACGCGTTCGAACACGGCGCGGCGGGTCGGATCGGCGAGGGCGCGCATCACGGTGGTGACGGGGTTTGGGGCGGCTTCGATCATGGCAATAAATTAGTGAGGGCTAATTCATTAGTCAATGCTAATTTAATTCGGTCGCTCTGGCTGGCGTCAATAATTGACTATGACTGACTAGTCAGTCATAAATTGACCATGACGAAGAAGCCCACCAAAGCCGCCGCGGCATCTGCAGCCCAGGCTGGGAGCCAAATGCTCGAAGCCGCGCCCGCCTCGAACCGTGCCACCCGCGCGGCGGAGCGGCGTGCGGCGATCGTGGCGGCGGCGATGGAGGAGTTCATTGCGCGCGGCTTTGCCGCGACGCGGCTCGACGACATCGCCAGACGTGCCGGCGTCGCCAAGGGCACGATCTACCTGCACTTCAAGGACAAGGAATCGATGTTCGAGGAGCTGGTGCGCGTCGTGATCGTGCCTGTGGTGGCGCGGCTGACGACGTTGCCGCCGCCGGTGGGCTCGGTGCGCGACCTCATCGAAGCCTTCGCCGGCAACTTCCTCAAGGAGGTGATCGGCACCAGGCGCGGCGATCTCGTGCGCCTGATCGTGGCGGAGGGGCCGCGCTTTCCCTCGGTCGCCGATTTCTACTACCGCGAGGTGGTCTCGCGCGGCGTTGCCGCCATGCGCGCGCTGATCGAGCTCGGCATCGCCCGCGGCGAGATCCGCGAGAAGGAGCTTGCGCGCTATCCGCAGATCCTGATCGCGCCTGCGATGATCGCGGTGATCTGGCAAAGCCTGTTTGAGCGCCACGCGCCGCTCGATGCGCGGGACATGCTGCGCGTCCATCTCGATTTGATTTTTGGCGAACGGAGGACGACATGAGGTCGTCGCAAACCATCTCTCACCTCATCCTGAGGAGCGCGGAACGCGCGTCTCGAAGGATGCAGGCCCGGCTGTGGCCCTTCGCCCTTCGAGACGCTGCTTCGCAGCTCCTCAGGGTGAGGGATCGACAGCTTTGGTCGCTGCAAGCAATTTTCAGATTTGCATTGGCCGTCCTGCTCGCAACCGCGCTGGCGGCTTGCAAGGAGAAGCGCGATCCCGGCTTCCAGGGCTGGGTCGAGGCCGACATGATCTTCGTCAGCCCGGACGAAGCCGGCCGCGTGACGAAGCTGAACATCCGCGAGGGTGACGAGGTCAAGGTCGGCGACGCCCTCTATTCCGTCGACGACGATCTACAGCTTGCCGATCTCAACCAGAACAAGGCGACGCTGGCCAACGCGCAGCAGACCTATGACCGTGCGGCCTCGCTGAACAAGACCGGTTCGGGCACGCAGGCCAATCTCGATTCCGCCGTCTCCGCCCTGCGCGTGGCGGAAGCGCGGGTGGCGACGTCGGAGACGCGGATGGCGCGGCGCAGGGGCTTTGCGCCGGTCGCCGGCACCATCCAGCAGATCTATTTCCGCGAGGGCGAGATGGTGGCGGCGCAGCGGCCGGTGCTCTCGATCATGCCGCCCGGCAACATGAAGCTGCGCTTCTTCGTGCCGGAGACCGAGCTGCCCAAGCTGGCGATCGGCGACACGGTCCGGATCGGCTGCGACAATTGCGCGGCCGACCTGACCGCAAAGATCTATTTCATCGCGACCTCGGCCGAATACACCCCGCCGGTGATCTACAGCCTCGATGAGCGCAACAAGCTCGTCTACCTGATCCAGGCGCGGCCCTCGCGCCCCGATGCCTTGCGCGTCGGGCAGCCGATCGACGTCTATCTCAATCCAAAAACTCCGGTGGCGGACAAGCGATGAACGGCGGCAACGGCATCGCAATCGACGTCAAGGGCCTGACGAAGTCGTTCGGCGGCCGCGAGGTCGTGCACGATCTGTCGATGCAGGTGAAGCGCGGCTCGATCTACGGCTTCCTCGGTCCCAACGGCTCGGGCAAGACCACCACCATCCGCATCCTCTGCGGCCTGCTCACGCCCGACAGCGGCGAGGGGACGTGCCTCGGCTACGACATCCGGCGCGATGCCGAAAAGATCAAGCGCCAGGTCGGCTACATGACCCAGCGCTTCAGCCTGTACCAGGACCTCTCGGTGCGCGAGAACCTCGAATTCGTGGCACGGCTCTATGGCCTTGCCGATCCACGCGACGCGGCGCGCGACATGATCAAGCGGATCGGGCTTTCGGGGCGCGAGGAGCAGCTCGCCGGCGAGCTCTCCGGCGGCTGGAAGCAGCGGCTGGCGTTAGGTGCCTGCACGCTGCCCAATCCGCAATTGCTGCTGCTGGACGAGCCGACCGCCGGCGTCGACCCCAAGGCGCGGCGCGATTTCTGGAACGAGATCCACGCGCTCGCCGCCGACGGCCTCACCGTGCTGGTCTCGACCCACTACATGGACGAAGCCGAGCGCTGCCACGAGATCGCCTATATCGCCTACGGCCATCTGCTCGCGCACGGCACGGTGGAGGAGGTGATCGCGAAATCCGCGCTGACGACCTACACCGTGACGGGTGAGGATTTGAACGGGCTCACCGCCGAGCTCACCGGCAAGCCCGGAATCGACATGGTGGCACCGTTCGGCACCTCGCTGCACGTCTCGGGGCGCGACGTCGCCGCGCTCGAAGCCAGCATCGCGCCGTGGCGCGAGATGAGCGGCCTGCACTGGCAGAGCTCGCATCCTTCGCTCGAAGACGTGTTCATCGAATTGATGAGCCGCTCCAAGGACAATTTCCAATGAGCACCGTCGAACATCCGGCTCCCGCACGCGAAATCCGCGAGCGCTTCGGCTTCCTGCGACGCTCCTATGCGATGCTGATCAAGGAGTTCATCCAGCTGAGGCGCGATCGCGTCTCGTTCGCGATGATCGTGATGCTGCCGGTGATGCAGCTCATGCTGTTCGGCTATGCCATCAACACCACGCCGCACCATCTGCCGAGCGCCGTGCTGCTCCAGGAGGACTCCGATCTCACCCGCTCGATCCTGAAGGCGCTGGAGAACACCGCCTATTTCCGTTTCATCTACGAGGTGCACGACGTCGACGATTTCGACAATCTGCTGAAATCGGGCAAGGTCCTGTTCGGCGTCGAGATCCCGCGCGGATTCGAACGGGCGGTGCGGCGCGGCGACAAGCCGGCGCTGCTGGTCGCGGCCGACGCCACCGATCCGGTCGCGGCGAGCTCGGCGATCGGCTCGCTCGGCATGGTCGTGCAGACCGCGCTCAAGCACGATCTCTATATCGGCAATCCCCCGGAGATGCCGTTCGAGATCCGGGCGCATGCGCGCTACAATCCGGCCGCAGCGTCGAGCCTCAACATCGTGCCGGGTCTCGTCGGCACCATCCTCACCATGACCATGCTGATCTTCACCGCGCTCTCGGTCACGCGCGAGGTCGAGCGCGGCACCATGGAGAGTCTGCTGTCGATGCCGATCAAGCCGGTCGAGGTGATGTTCGGCAAGATCATCCCTTACGTACTGGTCGGCTTCGTCCAGGCCTTCCTGATCATCAGCATCGGCGTCGGCCTGTTCGGCGTGCCCGTGCTTGGCAATCTGTTCCTGCTCGCGCTGCTCTCGACGCTGTTCATCACCACCAACCTGTCGATCGGCTACACGATCTCGACCGTCGTGCAGAACCAGCTCCAGGCCATGCAGATGTCGATGATGTTCTTCCTGCCGAGCATTCTGCTGTCCGGCTTCATGTTCCCGTTCGCCGGCATGCCGGCCTGGGCGCAATATGTCGGCGAGGCCTTGCCGCTGACCCATTATTTGCGCATCGTCCGCGCCATCATGCTGAAGGGGGCGAGCATGCAGAATCTGCGGTTCGACACGCTGGCGCTGGCGGCCCTGATGCTGATCGCTATGACCATCGCCGTGACGCGCTTCCGCCGTACGCTAGATTGAGGCAAACTAGTCCTTGAGAGTCATTCCGGGGCGTACGACGTGCGAACCCGGAATCTCGAGATTCCGGGTTCACGCTAGCGTGCCCCGGAATGACTGGGGGATGGAATGGTCAAGTTTGCGAGCAGGAAAGCGCGGCAACACGCCGCCTTGTCGGAGGACTTCGAGCGCGAGCTGACGCGGGAAGTGCTGCGCACCGAGCTGTTGCGGGTGCGGACACTGATCATCACCGGCTGCGTCATGATCTTGTTCCTCACCTCAACCTTCCTGATCGACCCCGCTCTGGTGAACCGGGTCTGGCGCGGGACGGAGGGCCTCGTCCGCGAATACATCCTCTTGGGAGGTTTCATCCTCTTCGAAGTCTGGATCCACAGCCAGATCAGGCGAAACCTCAAGCTCGATCGCGACCTGCCGGTGATCAGGCGCTACGTCGGCGCCTTTATCGAAACGTCGCTGCCGACGATCATCCTGATCCTGCAGATCCGCAGCATGGGTGCGAGCCAGGCGCTCGGTTTCGTGCTGCCGCTGGTCTATTTCATCTTCATCATTCTTTCGACGCTGCGGCTCGACTTCTGGCTGTCAACCTTCACGGGATTTGTGGCCGCAGCCGAACTCCTGGCCGTCGCGCTATATTACAACTCGGCGAGCGAGGCCGGTGAACCCCTGATCTACTTCCACGCCGTGCGCAGCACGGTCATTCTTGTCTGCGGCGTGCTCGCCGGCTCCGTCGGTGCGCAGCTGCGGCGGCAATTCGCCGCGAGCATTGCGGCTGCCACCGCGCGCGACCGGGTCACCAATCTGTTCGGCCAGCACGTCTCGCCGCAGGTGGTGGAGCGGCTGATGGCGGAGGGGACGAGCGCGGCCGGCGACCTCCGCCGCGTCGCGGTGATGTTCGTCGATTTCCGCGGCTTCACCGCCGGGGCGCAGTCGCGCACCCCGCAGGAGGTGGTCGACCGGCTCGATGGCGCCTTCGCGGTGCTGGTCGACATCCTCGACCGCCAGGGCGGCATCGTGAACAAGTTTCTCGGCGACGGCTTCCTCGCGCTGTTCGGCGCGCCGCTGGAGGCCTCCGACGCCGCGCACCGCGCGGTCGCCGCGGGCCGCGAGATGCTGGCCGCGATGGACCGCATCAATGCGGAGACGAGCTGGCCGCTGCGGATCGGCATCGGCATCCATTTCGGCGAGGTCGTCGCCGGCAATATCGGTTCGCCCCGGCGCAAGGAGTACACGGTGATCGGCGACACCGTGAACTTTGCCTCGCGGCTGGAGGCGCTGAACAAGGAGTTCGGATCGCAGCTCCTGATCTCGGCGTCCGTGCGCGAGGCGCTCGGCGATGACGGCGAGGATGCTGTCGCGCTCGGCGAAGTCGAGGTGCGCGGCTACGAGCAGAAGGTGGCGGTGTTTCAGCTCGGGTAGACCGCTCGCGTTTCGTTGAAGGCGCGTGATGAAATATCGCGCCGCGTTCTCCGTTCCTGCACTCTGGAAGCCGAAACATCGGTTTCCGTTTGTCATGCGGAGAAAACCAATGACCAGATTGTCCGTTGTTGCGGCCGTCCTGATCGCCGCCGCCGTCTACCAAACCCAGGCCGCTGCCGCCCGCGACGCCGCTTCTCGGCGCGCCGCAACCCACGTGACGACGGACTGCGTCAGGGCTCCGGCGGTGGGCGCCTATGCCTCTGCGCCCTACAAGCAACCGCCTTGCCTGCCCAATACGACGACGATGAACTGACGATCACAGCAGACGAAGCCGGGCTGGTGAAGTCCGCCAGCCCGGCTTCGCGTCATCCGCGACGCCCCTCCCGTATGCGGTATTTTCGTAGTGCTTGACTCCTTCGTCATATAGTCATCTATATGACTATATGAATTCAGCGCCGCTCGACGACCGCCTGCCACGCTACCAGCGCCTGCGCGACGACCTCGCCGCGCGGATCAACCGCAATGAATGGCGGCCGGGCGAGCCGATCCCGTCGGAAGCCGAGTTGGCTGCGCATTACGGCGTTGCCATCGGCACCGTGCGCAAGGCGATCGACCAGCTCGTCGCGGATGCCGTGCTGGAGCGCCAGCAGGGCCGCGGCACCTTCGTGCGCCGCGCGCGCTTCAACTCCTCGCTGTTCCGCTTCTTTCGCTTCCAGTCGGAGAGCGGCGAGCGGCGCGTGCCGAAGAGCCGCATCATCCGGCGCAAGAGCGTGCCGGCGACATCGGCGGTCGCATCCGCACTCCGCATCCCGGTCGGCGAGCCCGTGATCAGCCTGTCGCGCCTGCGCCTGATCGACGACGTCCCGCTGCTCGCCGAAGAGATCTGGCTGCAGCAATCGCGCTTCGCGCCGATCCTCGACATCGACACCGCCGAGTTCGGCGACCTCCTGTATCCGCTCTACGAGGAGCGCTGCGGCGAGGTCGTGGTCTCCGCCGAGGAAATCCTGACGGTCGAGACCGCCAACGAGATGCAGGCACGCCTGCTGCGGCTCGAGGCGCATGCGCCTCTGATTGTCATCGAGCGCCTCGCGCTCGACCTCGAACGGCGGCCGATCGAATGGCGCCGTTCGCGCGGGCCGGCCAACCGCTTCCGCTACCACGCCGAGATCAGGTGAAGCGGCTCTTCAACGACACCAAGCAATAAACGAGTACAGGGGTAGGAAAAATGTCGAACTGGTACAGCGAAAGCTCGCCGCTGGAGCGGCGCACGTTCTGGGCAAGCTTTGGCGGCTGGGCGCTGGATGCGCTCGACGTCCAGATGTTCGGCCTTGCCATCCCCGCGCTGATCGCGGCGTTCGGCATCAGCAAGGCCGATGCCGGCCTGCTCGGCTCGGTCACGCTGTTCTTCGGCGCGTTCGGCGGCTGGCTCGGCGGTGCGCTCGGCGACCGCTTCGGCCGCGTCAAGGCGCTTCAGATCACGGTTGCGACCTTCGCGCTCGCGACCTTCGCTTGCGCCTTCGCGATGACCTACACCCAGCTCCTGATCCTGAAAGCGGTCCAGGGGCTCGGCTTCGGCGCCGAATGGGCCTGCGGCGCGGTGCTGATGGCCGAGATCATCCGCGCCGAGCATCGCGGCAAGGCGCTCGGCTCGGTGCAGAGCGCCTGGGCCGTGGGCTGGGGCGCAGCCGTGCTGCTGTCGGCGCTGGTCTTCACCTATGCGCCGGCCGAGATCGCCTGGCGGCTGCTGTTCGCGCTCGGGCTGTTGCCCGCGCTCCTCATCATCTTCATCCGCCGTGGATTGAAGGAGCCGCCGCGCGCCATCGCCAGCGAAAAGACGCCGTTCCTCGCGACGCTCTCGGGCATCTTCCATCGCGACGTGTTGCGCGCGACGCTGATCGGCGGCCTGTTCGGCATCGGCGCCCATGGCGGCTACGCGGCGCTCACCACCTTCCTGCCGACTTACCTGCGCGAAGTGCGGCATCTGTCGGTGCTGGGCTCGAGCGGCTATCTCGCCGTCATCATCGTCGCCTTCTTCTGCGGCTGCGTGGCGAGCGGCATCATCAGCGACCGCATCGGTCGCCGGGTCAACGTCGCCTTCTTCGCCAGCGCCTGCATCATCACCGTGCTGATCTACATCTTCGCGCCGCTGACCGATGGGCAGATGCTGGTGCTCGGCTTCCCGCTCGGCTTCTTCTCCGCCGGCATCCCCGCCAGCATGGCGGCGCTGTTCAGCGAGCTCTATCCGGCCGGCGTGCGCGGTACCGGCGTCGGCTTCTGCTACAATTTCGGCCGGATCGTCTCCGCCGCGTTCCCGTTCCTGGTCGGCTTCCTCAGCGATCATATCGGGCTTGGACCTGCGATCGGCATCGATGCGGCCTTCGCCTATTCGCTGGTGCTGATCGCGGTGCTGCTGCTGCCCGAAACCCGCGGCAAGGTCTTTGAACAGACCGCCGCGACGCGTGCCTGACGCGGGATGGGGAGGAGCCACCATGACATTGTCCCAGCGCGGCCTGACGCGCCGCCAGTTTGGCGCGGGCCTCGCATCGCTCGTGACGCTGGCCGCGACCACAGCCAGCAGTGAGGCGGCCTTGCCGACGATCGATACCCACGCCCATGTCTTTCACCGCGGCCTCAAGCTGGCGCCGGGCCGGCGCTATGCGCCGGACTACGACGCGCCGCTGTCGCTCTATCTGGAGCAGCTCGACCGCAACGGCATGTCCAATGGCGTGCTGGTGCAGCCGAGCTTTCTCGGCACCGACAATTCCTATCTGGTTGCATGCCTGAAAGAGGCGGGCGGCCGCCTGCGCGGCATCGCCGTCGTCGATCCCGCTGTTAGCGCGGACGAGCTGCGCATGCTCGATCGCGCCGGCATCGTCGGCATTCGCCTCAATCTCGTCGGCCAGCCCTTGCCCGATCTCGCTGCCGGCGAATGGAAGGCGTTGCTCGCGAGCGTGAAAGTGATGGGCTGGCAGGTCGAAATCCAGCGCAACGCGGCCGATCTCGCCGCGCTTGCACCGCAGCTTCTGGATCTCGGCGTTGCAGTCGTGCTCGATCATTACGCGCTGCCCGATCCAAAGCTCGGTGTCGCCGATCCCGGCTTCCAGTCTGTGCTGAAGCTCGGCGCGACGCGGAACGTCTGGGTCAAGATCTCGGCGCCGTATCGCAATGGCGCGGCCGGCGAGAGCTTTGCGAAGCAAGCCTATCCGCTGCTGCGCAAAGCTTACGGCCTCGATCGCCTGTTGTGGGGCAGCGACTGGCCGCACACGCAGTTCGAGGCGTCGCAGGCTTACGAAAAGAACCGGCAGTTTCTCGATACGCTGATCACTGATCAGAGCGAGCGTGCGCAAGTGCTGGCATCGCCGTATCAGCTCTTCCGCTTCTGACACGTCCGGTCGCGATTGCTCCGATTGCTCCGAATTTTGGGGCATGACGGACGATGTCGCCGGCTTGTAGACTGCTGCACGATGCAGCCGACCCGCGGCTGCGATTTGCATGAGGAAAGCAAAGATGCAGCGCCGCTACATCACCGTCGACGTGTTCACCGACCGCGCCTTCGGCGGCAACCAGCTCGCCGTGGTGCTCGATGCCGGCGGCTTGTCGACGACGCAGATGCAGGCGATCGCGACCGAGTTCAACTATTCCGAGACGACCTTCGTGCTGCCGCCGCGCGACAAGGCGAACGATGCGGAGGTGCGCATCTTCACGCCGGTGCGGGAGCTGCCCTTTGCCGGTCACCCCAATGTCGGCACCGCCTTCGTGCTGGCGACGATCGCAAGGGAGCCCAAGCCGCGCCTGCTGTTCGAGGAGAAGGCGGGGCTCGTGCCGGTCGAGATCGTACGGGAGCAGGGAAGGGTTGTCAGCACCGAGCTGACCGCGCCGCAGCCGCTGGCCCGCCTCGCGACATGTTCCGCCGAAGAGGTCGCGGCCTGCATCTCCCTGACCGCGGAGGATATCAAGATCGATCGCCATGCCCCGCAGGTCGTCGGCGTTGGAACGCCCTTCGTGGTGGCGGAAGTGGGGTCGCGTGAGGCTGTGCGGCGGGCCAAGCCTGATGCTGCGGCGTTCAGCCGGATGTTGCCGCGCGATGGCGCCTTCTCGGTCTATTTCTACACGCGCGACGTGCCGGCGGCGGAAGCACCATGCGAGCGGCAGGCGCGGATGTTCTTCCCCGGCGCCAGCGGCCTGATCGAGGACCCCGCCACCGGCAGCGCCACGGTCGCCGCCGCCGCGCTGTTCGCCGATCTCGATCCCGCGCGCGATGGCGAGTTGAAGCTCACCATCGGCCAGGGTTTCGACATGGGCCGTCCGAGCCTGCTCCTGACGCGCGTGCGCAAGCAGGATGGCAAGATCGTCTCCGCCCATGTCGGCGGCAGCTGCGTGCAGATGATGGAGGGGACGTTTAGGCTGGTGGGGGAGGGGTAGGTCCATCAACCCGTCATTCCGGGGCGCGCGCAGCGCGAACCCGGAATCCATTCCTCCACTAGCTCTGCGGCCCGATGGATTCCGGGCTCGCGACTTTTTCGCGCCCCGGAATGACAGCGCAGCTAAATCTGCCGCCCCGCCAAATTCCTCACCGTCACCCCATCGCGCTCCTCGATGATCTCCGCGATCATCTGGCGGTGACAGTGGGTGTGGTCGCGCTCGTAGCAGAGCAGGCACACCGGGCCTGCCTTCTTCACCAGGGCCGAGAGCTCGTCCATCTCTTCCTTCGCCTGCGGCGTCTTCAGGTGCCTTGAATAAATCCTCTCCAGCGCGTCGTACTGGCCGCTGCGAGCGGCAAGGCGCCCCTCCTTCGGCGTGCCGAGCGCGGCGAGATGGACATAGGCGATGCCGCGCTCGTCGAGCCCGGCGGACAACTGCTTCTTGGAAAAACCCGGCCGGCGCGACGACGTCACCGCGCGCACGTCGACCACGAGCTTGACGCCGGCGTGCTCCAGCTCGTCGAGCACGGCCTTGGGCGGCGTCTGCTCATAGCCGATGGTGAAGAGCTTCTTCGCCTTTGCCATGAACAATCCTCAACTCACCCGCGCGATCAGTTCCATGGCGCCGTGCGGTGCGCGCACCTTGCCCTCGTGGATGACATAGGCAAACACGTCGCGCGGCTCCTTCTTCGGCTTTGCCTTGTCGACCTTCGGCAGATCGTCCGGTTCGCTTCCTTCGGCCCAGTCCTGAAAGCGCTTGGCCCAGGCGTCGAGCTGCTTCGGCGGATAGCAGGTCTTGATCTCGTCATTGCCCTTCTGCAGCCGCGCGTAGACGAAATCGCCGGCAACGTCGGCGATGGCGGGATATTTGCCGTGCTCGGCGAACACCACCGGCGTCTCGAATTCGCGGATCAGCGCGACGAAGTCGGGCGTGCAGAAACTGTCGTGGCGGACCTCGACCACGTGGCGCAGCGCGCGCCCGTCGAGCTTGCGCGGCAGCAGCTCCAGGAACTTGCCGAAATCGGCGCCGTCGAACTTCTTGGTCGGCGCGAACTGCCACAGCACCGGCCCGAGATGGTCGCCGAGTTCCAGCACGCCGGAATCATAGAAGCGCTTGATGGAATCGCCGGCTTCGGCCAGCACGCGGCGATTGGTGGCGAAGCGTGGCCCCTTCACCGAGAACACGAAACCCTCAGGCACTTCGCTGGCCCATTTGCGAAAGCTCTCCGGCTTCTGCGAGCCGTAATAGGTGCCGTTGATCTCGATCGAGGTCAGCTTCGAGGCCGCGTAGGACAGCTCCTTCGCCTGCGTCAGCTTCTCCGGATAGAACACGCCGCGCCAGGGCTCGAAGGTCCAGCCGCCGACGCCGATGAAGATGTTGCCGGATTTTTTGGACACGGTTTTTGCTTTGGCCACGGAAGGATCTCGCATCGACGTGGAGGGGAGGCCGGCATCCTAGTCAAACGAGTTGTGATTGGCCAGTTGCCGCGGCCCGTCTAAGCTTCCGACAAGATCATCTGCGAAGAAGGAGAACAAGATGCGGATGCTGATGCTGGGGGCGGCGCTCATGATGATGACATCTGCTGCCATCACATATTCTGCCATGGCGGATGACGACGACGCCAAGGGCGCGCAGAAGCTCGCCATGCAGGGCCGCGACGATTACTGGCATTGCCTGGCGCGGGAATATTCGCGCGACAGCAATCAGGGCCTGTCGGAACAGGATTTTGGCCGCTCGGTTGCGGGCGCCTGTCCGTCGGAGCGGCAATATTACCGGGTGGCATTGCTCGACTATCTCACCACGCAATATCCGAACATCGATTCCGGCGCCCATCTCGCGACCGCGAACAGGGCGGTGGAGTCGGCGCAGAAGGACATCGTGACGGCTTTCATCAAGCATAGGCCGCCGCAGAAATAGGTCGACAGCGGTCGCGGTCCCGTGGCCCTTCCGGCTCCGCGTTCATCCGTGGTATCAATGATCGCATCTGGAACAGGGATGGGCTTCCATGTCGTCTGAGTCGGTGGGTGGCATTTTGGGCGCGATCGTCGCGGCGGTCGTGCTTGCGGTCGCCGTCGTCCTCGGGCCGATCGGCCAGTACGGCAAGCCGCCCAAGCCGGCAAAGGTCGATCCGGGCCCGGCGGCCATGGCGCCGGCAGCCCCCGCTGCGCCCGCGCCGCGCGGCCCGGTGATCAAGGAAGTCCCGAACTAGTCGTCGGCCTGAAGAAAAAGGGTGCTTTTGCCCCTTGAAAAGCGGCTTTGCCGTCCCCACTTAGTTGTCAACGGCAACGTTGAGTCACGATCTCCGTTGCTGGGACGACCTTGGAATAGCTCAGGCTGCGCCGGATGTACGCGCGCCCGCCGTTCCGGGGTCGTTGGCATTTTAGGGCCCATTTGGGCCCTTCCCCTTGGAAACCCCGGCTTGGCAGCGCAGGACGCGGCGGATATACGCTGCCGTCATGAATGAAGCGATCAGACCGGGCCCCGACAATCCGCCCCAGGCTCAAGAGGGGCCGGAACTGTCGGTCATCGTCCCGACCTTCAACGAGCGCGACAACGTCACGGTGCTCTACCGGCGCCTGGAGGCGACGCTCGCCAGCGTCGCCTGGGAGGTCGTGTTCGTCGACGACAATTCACCCGACGGCACCTGGGACGTCGTGCGCGCGCTGGCCCAGCGCGACAGCCGCGTGCGCTGTGTCCGCCGCATCGGCCGCCGCGGCCTGTCCGGCGCCTGCATCGAAGGCATCCTGGCCTCCAGCGCACCCTTTGTCGCCGTGATCGACGCCGACCTTCAGCACGACGAGACGCAGCTGCCGAAGATGCTGCTGCTGCTCGCCAGCGACGAGGCCGATCTGGTGGTCGGCAGCCGCTATATCGAAGGCTACAAGAGCGAAGGTTTCAACAAGCAGCGCGCCGGCGCCAGCGCTCTGGCGACCGAGGTCGCCAGGAAGATGCTGCGGGTCGAGATCGCCGATCCCATGAGCGGATTCTTCATGGTCCGCCGCGATCGTTTCGAGGAATTGGCGCCGAAACTTTCGGTGCATGGCTTCAAGATCCTGCTCGACCTGGTCGCGACCGCGCATGGCAGCTTGCGGGCCGTCGAGATTCCCTACACCTTCGGCGCCCGCCAGCACGGTGAGAGCAAGCTGGATTCCATGGTCGCGCTCGACTTCCTGGGCCTCGTGCTGGCCAAGCTGAGCAACGACATCCTCTCGCTGCGCTTCATCCTGTTCGCGATGGTCGGCGGCATAGGTCTCGTGGTGCACCTGGCCACGCTGTTCATCGGGCTTCACGTGTTCAAGGCGCCGTTCGCGGAAGCGCAGGCGGCAGGCGCCGTCGTCGCCATGACCAGCAACTTCGTCCTCAACAACTTCCTCACCTATCGCGATCAGCGGCTGAAGGGCTTTGCGCTGCTGCGCGGCCTGATCGCCTTCTACATCGTGTGCAGCGTCGGCCTGCTCGCCAATGTCGGCGTCGCCTTCTCGGTCTACGACCAGGAGCCGATCTGGTGGCTGGCCGGCCTGGCCGGCGCGCTGATGGGCGTGGTGTGGAACTACGCGATGTCCGGACTGTTCGTCTGGCGCAAGAAATAGCGCGCCAAGGAAACCGGTATGGGCGGGGCTGACGCGCGGATTGTCCGCAACACGGCGCTGGTGATTCTCGCGCTGGTGGCCCTGCGGCTCGTCGCGGCCGCATTCACGCCGATCACTTTCGACGAAGCCTATTACTGGATGTGGTCGAAGAACCTCGCCGGAGGTTATTACGACCACCCGCCGATGGTCGCCTATGTCATCCGCGCCGGCACCATGATCGCCGGCGACACCGAGCTCGGCGTCCGCCTCGTCTCGATCCTGCTCGCGCTGCCGATGAGCTATGCGATCTATCGCTCGGCCGCGATCCTGTTCGGGGGTGCCCGTGTCGCGGCCACCAGTGCCATCCTGCTCAACGTGACGCTGCTGGCCGCGGTCGGCACGCTGATCGTCACGCCCGATGCGCCGCTGCTGGTCGCCTCCAGCTTCGTGCTGTTCTTCCTCGCCAAGGTGCTGGAGACCGGCCGCGGCGTCTGGTGGCTCGCGGTCGGTGCCGCCGTCGGTGCGGCGCTGCTGTCGAAATACACCGCGATGTTCTTCGGGCCGGCGATCCTGATCTGGCTCGCGGCCGTGCCGAAGCTCAGGCGCTGGTTCCTCTCGCCCTGGCCCTATCTCGGCGGCCTCGTTGCCCTTGCGCTGTTCTCGCCGGTGATCCTCTGGAATGCGGATCATCAATGGGTCTCGTTCGCAAAGCAGCTCGGGCGCGCCAGGATCGAGGATTTCCGCCCCGTCTTCATCGCCGAGCTGATCCCGACCCAGATCGCGTTCGCGACCCCGCTGGTCTTCATTCTCGGTGCCATGGGGCTGCACGCGCTGACCTGGCGCCGCGCCGGCGCGCTGGCCTCGCGGGTGCTCATCGAGACGATGTTCTGGACCATTGTCGCCTATTTCGTCTGGCATTCGCTGCATGCGCGCGTCGAGGCCAACTGGTTCGCGCCGGTCTACCCGCCCTTCGTGATTGCGGCCGCGGCCGCCGCCAACCTCGTGCAGTGGAAGCCGCGTGCGCGGCGCCTGGTCGATTTTTGCCTGCGCTGGGCTGCACCCGCCGGCATCGTGATGTTTGCGGCCCTGATCGTGCAAGCCAACACGGGCATCTTGTCCGGCTATCGCCGTGACGCGACCGTGCGCAGCGTCGGCGTCGGTTGGCGCGAACTCGCCGCGGAGATCGAAGCCGTGCGCGCCCGCACCGGTGCGACATGCGTGCTCGCGCCGGACTACGGCACCACCGGCTGGCTCGCCTTCTATCTGCCGCGCGGCACTTGCGTGGTGCAGCAGAACCAGCGCATCCGCTGGGTCAACATGCCCGAGCCCGATCCAAAGCAGCTTGCCGGCAAGCTGATCTATGTCGATGAGCTGCGTGAGGGCGGCCATCCCGCCGTCAACGATCTCTTTGCGCAGGTGACGCAGGTTGCGCAATTGCAGCGCAAGCGCGGGCCGCTCGTGATCGAGACCTACGGCATCGATCTGCTCGAAGGCGCCAAGGGCGACGTGCTGGACCGTTCGCCGCCACCGGAAGCGCGGTAATCACCGTCGTCCCGGCGGAGTGTTGGGCGGGTAGCGGTGGCTATTCAGTCGATCATCTCGGCCTTGGCGGTGGCCTGGCTCGGCCTGTGCCGGTCGCGCCAGAACCAGACGGTCACGACGCCGGAGCGGCCGCGGACCTGCGTGAGCAGGGGGCCTGTCAGGACGCCGTTGGGAGTGCCGTGGAAGTCGGCCGCATCCAGCAGCGTGTCGGTCAGCGCGAGCCGCGCATCGTTCTGGGCGGCGACCTCCATCAGCCGGCTTGCGACGTTGACGGTGTCGCCGGTCGCTGTGATGTGCTGGTGGCTTTCGCCGAGACGGGAGGCGACGATCGGGCCGAAATGCGCGCCGATCTTGAAACCGAGCTGGCCCCCGATCGCAGGGGGCAGCGAGGCGATCCAGCGTTCGACGCCGCGATGCAGGTCGATCGAACAATTCAGCGCACGCGCCGCGTCATCCGGCATGGCGTGCGGCAGTCCGAACAGGAGCATGGCGCCGTCGCCGAGAAAGCCGGTGACCATGCCGCCGCAATCGACTGCCGCCTTGTCGATCAACGCGTGAAACGCCTTCAGGAGATCCCTGAGCGCGTCCGGATCGGTCCGTTCGCTCAGCGCCGTAAAGCCGGAGAGATCGATGAAGACCACGGCGGCATCCTGCCGGACGGGCTTCGACAGGAAGTTCGGATCGCGCGCCAGCCACTCCTGCACGGCCGGTGCCTGGAAGAGCGCAAGCGACCTGCTCTTGGCGGCGAAATACTGCGTGCGGCGGCCTCCCGCCCATAGCTGCACGCCGGCAAAGATCGCAACGGGCGGAACCGCGGCCGCAAGCGTGGTCGCGGCGTTCAGCCAGACCCCGTGCGTGAACGCGAACAGATTGAGCCCGGCCCAGGCGATCATCACCGCCGCCGCCGCCATGATGCCGAGCGCGCTGCGCCGCCAGGCGAGCAAGCCCACCAGCAGCACCGGCAGCAGGATGGCGGCAAGCGCGTCGGCGATATGCACCTTGCGGTCGCGCACGATGCCGTCGCCGGCGACGAGATGGGTGATCGCGGTCGAGATCACCTCGACGCCGGGCATGAGGGAATCGAACGGCGTCGGATAGAAATCACCGCCGCCGGCGACCGAGGCGCCGATCACGACGATGCGGTTCTCGATGGCGGCGCGACTGAGCGTGCCGTCGAAGATGCTCTGCGCGCTGACGGTGCGGATGGTGCGGCGCGGGCCGTAATAGGTGATCGGCAGCGCGAAGTCGGTGTCGGTCGGCACCGCGCGATCGCCGAGCATGAGATGATCCGGCGCGATCGTCAGCGGCTTGTCGAGCGCGCGGGTCGCGACCCGCAAGGGGAACGACAGCTCGACCTTGTCGTGCGTCCGGAACAGCATCGGTATCGAGAGCGGCGAGCCGGACTGTCCCGTCGCGACGTTGACGACGCCAACCTCGGCGTGGTCGGCAAATGCGGGCAAGGGCAGCAGGAAGCGCTCGGCTTGCGGCAGGACGGCGAGGGGGCCCCGGCTGCTGGACTCCACGGTCTCGCTGGCGGACGGGAAGATCGCTGCGGCGGCCAGGACCATGGGACCGGTGGCGAGCGTGTTGGCCAGAGTGGCATCGCCGATCGCGGCGCTGCGGTCGACCAGCAAGAGGTCGATCGCGACGACCTTCGGCTTGAACTGCACGATGGTGTCGACGATCCGGGCGAGATCGGCGCGCGGCAAGGGATAGCTGCCGCCGCGTTTGACGACGGTGTCGTCGATCGCGACGATGGTGACGAGATCGGGCGGAGCCTGCACGCCGCGGATTTGCGTCCGCAGGTCGGTCAGCGTCGCTTCGAGGCGGTCGAGAAAGCGCAGATGGCCGTTGGCGTGAGCGGCATAGATGCCTGCACCCCACAGCGCGGTGAGGACGAGTGGCACCAGGATCTGAACGCGTCTAGTCATTACGTACTGCAATCTTCTTCGCTTTGTCGTCCGGGCCTTATTGACCCAGTCTTGCCATCAGCGCGTCGACGCGCGGCTGGCCCCATGTCTTGACGGTCAATGGACCGGTTGCCTCGACATCGACGCCTTCGCCAGGGCCCAGAACGACGCCGCGTCCGCGGCTCCTGCGGCTGACGCCGACACGGCCGTCGGCGACGAAGACCGAGGTTTTTGCATCGGCGACGTCCACGGCCCATTGGGTGCCCCGCACCGCGGCGATCGCCTGCGGTGTCAGCACCTTGAAGGGATTGCCGCCGGGCTTTTTGGGAACCTCGACCAGCAGCGCTTTGCTGCTCAACTCCACGGAGTCTATATGTCCGTCGCGGTTCGCGTCCTTAAGTTCAAATCTGGCGCCGTTTTCCGCAACGATGGTGATGCCGTTGTTGCAGCGCCAGGTTTGCGTGCCGGCGGCGGATGGCGACGGCGTGCAGCCCGCATTGGCGGGCTGCGCGGCCACGTATCCCGTCAACAACGACGACCACGCCAGGGCGAAAAACCCGGCACGTGCGATCCCTCTCATGCCAGCCTCCGTTTGCGTGCGTGGCACAGTTCAAGGCGATGTTGATACGGTACCGTATCACGCGCAGAGGCTGCTGAAAAGTGCCGGGTCTCGCAGCTATTTCGTCGCTGCGGCCTTTTCCAGACCGGCGCGATCAACTTTCGGTCACGGCGCCGTGCTGCGTGAGCGCTCAGTGCGATGTGTGATGTGTGTGTGCGTTGCCGCCATTCCGCTGACATCGGTGCGCCGAAAGACGGAGGGATGGCCAGCGCGACCAGCCTCGCGCAACGCTTCACCGCTATGGTCAGGCCGCATTGAAGACCACGAAAATGACTTGGTTGGATGCGCCTAGAGAGGCCGTCAAAGACGTCCGCTGACCGCACCGATCCAGCCGAGAATTATAGTTAACAGAAGCGTCTAAGTCCGTAGTTCTGCGGGCTTTTTTCTCGAAATGGGACGGCATTAACGAGTTGCCCCATATCTGCCCGAACTTAATCCGCATTTAACTAAAAGTCGCCTTAATGACGCTCCGACCCTCTGCGAGATGCTGTTCCCGGAACCTGACCAGCAGCGGCACTTCGAAGGGGGACTGAGTGACACCGTCCTGGACGCAAGGCGAATGAGTACGAGTATCGCTGCGCAGAGTAACGCGGCACGGAAGTCCAAAAATCCTGGCAAGAATCCACATCGGAAGCCTTCCCGGAAAATGACCACCAAAAACGTGCTTGGCGCCGCTTTGATCGGCTGCGTCGTGCTTGGCGCCGGCTGGACCGTCTACAGCAACATCTTCGCCGCCAGCGTCTATCCGACCGTCGGCAGTAACGGTTACGACGAGCCCGTGATCAAGCGCGCGCCCAAGGTCGCGCTGCGCGAGGCGGGCGATGCCATCAAGGAAGCTTTTGCGCTCCTGCCCGACCGCTTGCAGGTCGCCGCGCCGATCTCGCGCGAGATGTTCAACGAGCGCTTTGCCGCGGCCGCGACGCAAGGAGTGGAATCCAATGCGGCGAGTGCCGTAGCTCAGGCTCCCACGACGAAGGTCGCCGACACCGCGAAGCCGGGCGTGATCGCGAAGGTCGCCGAAGCGCTGAAGCCGTCCGCCCCGGCCAAGGCCACTGACAAGAGCACTGAAAAGATCGCGGATGCCGCCAAGGCCAAGCGCGCTCCGGATGCTCAGATGCAACTGGCTTCGGCCGATCCGGCCGAGATCGTGCCGGCGCCCGAAGCGAAGCCAAAATCCTTTGCCGATCGCGCCAAGGCCGCGGTGATGTCGATCACCGGGCCGCGCCAGTCGATGGTCGAGAAGCTCTGGGGCAAGCGCGAGTCCTCCGGCGGGCTGCTCGCCTATGCCTCGGCCGATGCCAGCGTGACCGCGTCCATCGCGCCGAGGGAGCAGAACCCCATGCTCGGCGGTTCGGCGCCCTATGAGCGCGACACCGCGGTCTACGACATCACCGCCAAGACGGTTTATCTGCCCGACGGCACCAAGCTCGAGGCGCATTCCGGCCTCGGCTCCAATCTCGATGATCCCCGTTCCTCGCGCGTCCGCATGCGCGGCGTGACCCCGCCGCACATCTACACGCTGAAGCCGCGCGAGGCGCTGTTCCACGGCGTGCCGGCGCTGCGCCTGACCCCGATCGGCGGCGAGAGCGCGATCTACGGCCGCGACGGCCTGCTCGCGCACACCTTCATGCTCGGGCCGAACGGCGACTCCAACGGCTGCGTGTCGTTCAAGGACTACTACGCGTTCCTCGACGCCTACCGCAACAAGGGCATCCGCAAGCTCGCGGTGCTGGCGCGGGTCGATTGATCCCGGTTCATTCTCGATGAGAAAAGGGTCGCTTGCAGCGGCCCTTTTCTTTGTCCTGCGTTGTGGACGCGCTTCAGCCCGGCCAGCACTGTCCGCCGCCGTCGATCCTGAGGACCTGGCCGGAGACGAACGCGCCCATGGGACCGGCGAAGAATTCGACGACGCGCGCGACCTCGTCAACGGTCGCGATGCGGTCGAGCGTGCCGGTCTCGACCATCCGGTCAGGGTCCACCGCGCGCGTGCCGAGGAAGCGGCCGGTGCGGGTATCGCCCGGTGCGATGCAGTTGACGGCGATGTCGTAGGGGCGGAGCTGGTCGGCCAGGCATCGCGTGTAGTGGGTCACGCCGGCCTTCGACACCGCATAGATCGCACCGTTGGTGCGCCCCTTGAAGGCGGCGACCGAGCCAAGCGTGACGATGCGGCCGCGGCGCCGCTCCATCATGCCGCGCGCGACCGCCTGGCAGGTCAGGATGGTCGAGAGCAGATTGCGCTCCAGCACCGCGCGCACATCGGCCTCCTTGATATTCACCGCGTCGTTCGGGTCCGGCTTGCCGCCGGCGGCTGCGATGTCGCCGCCGGCATTGTGCACCAGGATGTCGATCGGCCCGAGCGCGTCTTCTGTCTCGGCTATCACACGCGCGATGTCCTCACCCTTGGTGAGATCGCCGAGCACGCGCTGGGTGCGGACACCGAATTGCCGGCCGATCTCAGCGGCAACCGCGGTGAGGGTGGTACCCTCGCCATATTCCGCCGGTCCGTTCTCGCGCATGCCGTGGATGGCGACGTCGGCGCCGAGCGCGGCAAGCTTCTCCGCAAAGGCGCGACCGAGCCCGCGCCCCGCCCCGGTCACCAGCGCAGTCTTTCCTGCCAAAACCTTCGCCCTGTCATGCGACGTCATGATCTTCTTCCTGTCGTGAGGTGTCAGTCCGCTGCGGGATCGAGGCCGATCGCCTTCGCCTGCACTGCGCGATATCGCACGATCAGCGTTTGACGAAAACCAGGTTGCAGGCACGCGCCTCGTTGCGCTTGCCGCTGCCGCGGGTGCGTTCGAACTGCGCATCGACCGTAAAGGCGTAGGGCGAGCCGGGCGGCAGGTTATTGAGGGTGTAAGTGCTTGCCCCTGTCGTGCCGCGCGCGCTCAAGGTCGTCTTGCCGTCCGGCGGGATCTGGCCATCGATCTCCAGCCGGTTGACGCCGTTCAGGCTCTGCGCCTCGGCGTGGAACACGCCGTTCGCAACGGTGGCGGACAGGGGCCTGGTGAAGCCCTGCGCCTTGCCGGTCGCCTGGCAGTTCAACGTCACGTCCCAGTTGCCGTCGAAGTCCTTGCTGCCGCCGGTTCGGGCGTTGCCGGCCGCCGGCGCAAGCGCCGTCTTCTGTTTCAGGCCTTCAATTCGCGCCTTGGCGAGGGTTGCGAAGATGCAATTCGGAAATCGGGCGAGATGGTCTTCGTAGGCACCCAGCGTACCGATGCCATCCGCAGCCTTCCAATGGGCCTCCGCGGCGGCGCAGGGATCGGGCCGCGGCGCGGCTTGCGGGGCCGCCGGCGCGACCGTGACCGCCACCGGCCCGTTCAGGTAGAACTTGCCGATGATCGAGAGCGATAGCTCCGGCAGCTGGGTCTTGCCGCTGGCGTCATAGACGTCGCTGCTGATGTCGCGAAATACGTCGCCGATCTCCTGCGGCTCCTCGATGTGCTTCAGGAACGCCGTCGTGTAGGGGCTGTTGCGACCGGTGCCATCGGCTGCGACCTGCCCCGATTGCGTCGAGAACGACACGATCGTGCCGCGCGGCGCTTCGACCTTTGACAGACCGCGTCCGAGCGAGGCGGCGCGAGTCGCGGAGCGCTTGAGGCTTTCCGCCAGCGGATTGTCGCGGCAGGAATCGAGCACCAGGATACGCAGATTCTTGGCCTGTTGCAGGTCGTTCACGATGTCGTCGACCCGCACGAAGCGCTTGAGGTCGGCTTCATCAGTCAGCACGGCGTCGACAGGCATCAGGTAGTTCACGCCGTTGTACTGCATCGCATGGCCGCTGTAGTAGAACATGGCGACGTCGGCCCGGCTCGCCGCGCGCGCGAAGCGGATGGTCAGGTCCTGCATGTCGGCCTGGCGCAGGTCGATGCCCTCCAGCACCTCGAAACCGCTGCGCCTGAGCGAGCTTGCTACGTCTTCGGCATCGTGCGGCGGGTTGGGAAGCTGCGCCGTCGACGCATAGGCGCCGTTGCCGATCACCAGCGCCACCCTAGTCTCCGCCGATGCGGGACCCAGGCACAGCCAGCAGGCGAGGAGGGCCAGGAAAAATCGAGGCAAAATTCCAGAAGGAGCACGCATGAATGCCTTCCAGGGAAATATTGAAAAATATTCCTCCAGATTAGCGCATGCCGCGCCGGCATCAATGGCCTCGCTGTGGAACCGTCAAATTTGCCGGCCGTGACAACCTGTCACGCCAGGTTCGCCGCCACGGTCTTGCGCAGCGCCATCTCGGTTGCGATCGCCTCCCGCACGGCGGGGCGCGCCTGCATGCGTTCGAGATAGGCCGCCAGGGATGGCCATTGCGCGACGTCGACCCCCGCGGGACGCAGCAGCAGCAAGGCCCAGGTGAGGTGGGCATCCGCGACGGTGAAGCTGTGGCCGACGAGGAATTCGCGGCCCGCAAGGTGCGCGGCAGGTACCGACAATGTCTGCGCGATGCGTGCACGCGGCTTGGCGAGCGAGCCGTCGTCCTTGTACCAGAAGGTCGGAAACAGGAACGCCTTGTGGATCTCGGTGCCGATGAAGCTCAGCCATTCCTGGAGGCGATAGCGATCGGGATCGCCGGACCGCGGCGCGAGCCCCGTCTCCGGCTTCAGATCGGCGATGTATTGCAGTACAGCCGCACACTCGGTCAGCCGTTCGCCGTTCTCCAGGACCAGGACCGGCACCGCGCCCTTCGGCGAGGCGCCGCGAAAGTCGCTGCCGTCGTCCACGACCTGCTTCGTCAAGAGATGCACCTGATGATAGTGCGCATCGAGGCCGGCTTCCATCAGCGCGATGCGGCTCGCGAGCGAGCAGGCCATCGGCGAGAAATAGAGTTGCAGCATCGCGTTGCTCCGTTATTTCAGCGCATCGCCGCGCGCGATGATCGCGAAACGGTCGGATAGCTCGGCGAGTGCAACCTCGTGGATGGTCCGGGCGTCCAGCGTGCCGCCGCGGCCGTCGGGCAGGTCGCGCGTGGCGCAGGCGTCGGCGTCGATGGTCGTACGAAAGCCGAGGTCGAGCGCGGCGCGCGCCGTGGAGCTGACGCACATATGCGTCATGAAGCCGGCCAGCACGATGTTCTTCCTGTCGGTTGCGGCAAGGCGCGCCTGCAAATCCGTGCCGGCAAACGCATTCGGCAACTCCTTCTCGATCACCAGCTCGCCGGCACGGGGGCTCAGCTCGGCGACGATGGCGCCGCGCTCGGTGCCGCGATCGAACAGGCTGCCGGCCTTGCCGCGATGGGCAATATGGATGATCGCGGCTCCGCTCTCGCGTGCCCGCGCCAGGAGCGCAGCCGCCCGCGCGATCGCAGCGCGGGCGTCGGGCAACGCGAGAGGGCCTGCGAGATATTCGTTCTGGATATCGATCAGCACCAGCGCGGCGTCGCCAAGGCGCGGCGGGTTGAGATCGGCACCGGCGAGCTGCAGCAGGGTCTTTGCGGTCGTCATGGTCTTGGAAATCTCCGGGGCAAAAGGCGCTGCGAACATAGCCCCGGGAGTGCCTGCCGATATGCAGGGATATTGCAGCGGGTGGCTGCAATATTGCAGGCTGCGCCCGGCCGGTATAACCTCAAACAATGAACTGGGACGATCTGCGCATCATCGCTGCCGTCAGGGACGAAGGCACCTACGCGGGCGCCAGCGCGCGGCTGCGCATTGACGAGACGACGGTCGGGCGCAGGCTGTCGCGCATCGAGCGTGCGCTCGGTTTGCGCCTGTTCGAGGCCGCCGACGGCGTCCGCAGGCCGACGCGGAGTTGCGAGGCGGTGCTGGCGCATGTCGAGGCGATGGCCGCACATGCCGCCGAGATCGGCCGCGTCGGCGAGAGCCTGGCAGGTCCGGTGGGACGCCTGCGCATCGCCTCCACCAACACGGTCGCCGAGGAGGTGCTGTCGCCGCGCGCGAGCGACTTCCTGCGCGCCAATCCCGGCCTGACGCTGCAATTCCTTACCTCGAGCGAGAACGTCAAGTTCTCGCGCTGGGAGGCCGATCTCGCCATCCGGCTGCGCAAACCCGACAAGGGTGACTTCGCGATCTCCAGGCTCGGCGACATCAAGCTCTATTATTTCGAGCCTGTTACGACCGAGGGCGAGCCGATGCTGTGCGCCTATCCGGACGAGCTCGGTGCCATTCCCGAGATGCAATTCCTGCGAATGAAGCAAGCCCGCGCGCGCTGCGTCACCGACAACGTTCGCGTCATCCGTAACCTGATCCGCGCGCATCAGGCCGCCGGCGTGTTGCCGGAGCATGTTTGCACGGACCTGCTCGGCGATCGCCGCCTGCGCGCCACGCTGCTGCCGAAGCGGCGCGACGTCTGGCTGCTCGTGCAAAACCACCTCAAGCGCGACGCCGCAACGCGCGTGACGATCGACTGGGTGAGGGCGTGTTTCCAGGAGACGTCGCGCAGTTGACGTCACGTCGCGGTGTGACGATCACGTCACAGCGCAAGGCGCGTGACGAAAAATCTCAGCTTTCCCCCTTGCATCCCGAACCTGCCTCGTCTATTAGCCCGCTCCTTCGCTAGGCCATGGGTTCGGGCTCTCTGAGATCCCGACTGGCGCGGGCCGGTTTCCGGTTTCGTGTTCCGCCGAATGAAGGAGAAACGCAGGACGTAGCTCATGGAGAGCGTCGGGCTGAACGCCCGAAGGCATCGGTTCGATTCCGGTCTCTTGCACAAAGGATAGCTCAGTTGGTTAGAGCAGATGACTGTTAATCATCTTGTCGCGGGTTCGATTCCCGCTCCATCGCTCCGGGTCAGCCTGAAAAACTGACACCTCTGACGAGGACCGGACGCGCGCTTCAGTCGCAGTCCGGCCGTTTTGCCGAAAGGCTTTCCGTCCGAACCTAGACACTGTGAGACCGGCTTTGCGCCGCGGGTAGATACCGCTTGCGCCGATGCCGGGTGGCTCCGCATGACCGCTCGACACGCGTCGAGCGATCGCGCGCGTGCGCCCGTCGTCACGCAAGCTCAAGCCCAGGCCCGCCGATTTCCCGGGAAGCGTCGTCCGCGTCCTCACGTCCTTTGCAAACGAAGCCTGTTGTCCGGCATCCGGCCGGGCGCAAATGAAGGAGGCGTGCCATGACTTGGCACTTGCTGATGCTGAACGTGACGGTGAAGGATGGCGAGCGTGCGTTGCTGACGCGCAACGGGCAGCTCGTGCGCGTGCTCGCGCCCGGCAAGCACCGGCTGTTCGATCCCCTGCACGAGCTGAAGGCCGAGGTGCTCGACGTGGTTCGCAGCGAATTCTCTGCGGATCGCTACGCGGTGCTGAAGGCCGCGCGGCCTGATCTCGCCGCCGAGCTGTTCGAGGCGGTCGAGACCAAGGCGGACGAGATCGCCATCGTCAGCCTCGACGGCCGGCCCGTGCATCTGATGACGCCCTGGCAGGTGCGCGTCTACTGGAAGGTCGCGACCCGCATCGATGTCGAGCGCATCGATGTGTCCGCCGATCCCAAGGTCGGCGCGCGGCACCTGACCATGATCGAGCGCAACCGCTCGACCGTCGTGATGGAAGCGGTGGTCGAGAACCACGAGGCGGGCCTGCTCTACGTCGAGGGCCGGCTCGTGGAGCGGCTTGCGCCCGGCCGGCACGCCTTCTGGACCGTCGGCCGCAAGATCGAGGTGAAGCGCCTCGACCTGCGGCCCCAGGCGGTCGAGATCACCGCGCAGGAGATGCTGACCAAGGATCGCATCGCGCTGCGGGTGACGCTGACGGCGTTCCGCCGGATCGTCGATCCCGAGCGCACGGTTGCGACCGTGCCCGACGTGGATGCGTGGCTGTACCGCCTGGTGCAGTTCGCGATCCGCGAGGCGGTCGCCGGCCGGACGCTGGACGAGGTGCTGTCTGCGAAGGCGGCGCTGGATGCGGAGCTGCGCGACTATGTGCGTGCACGCATCGCGGAGTCTGGCGTCGAGGTGACCGAGCTCGGCGTCAAGGACGTGATCCTGCCCGGCGAGATCCGGGAGCTGGTGAACAAGGTGGTGGAGGCGGAGCGGGTCGCGAAGGCGAACCTGATCCGCCGGCAGGAGGAGACCGCGGCAACGCGTTCGCTCCTGAACACCGCCCGCCTGATGGAGGAGAACCCCCTGCTGCTGCGGCTCAAGGAGCTGGAGTCGCTGGAGCGGCTGGTCGAGAAGGTCGGCCGCATCGACCTCCATGCCGGCAACGGCGAGGGCCTCGATGCCCTCCTGACCCGGCTCGTGCGCCTGAAGGCGCCCGAGAGCGCGTGAAGCAGAGGGGCCGCCCATGGGCGGCCCTTCATATCTGCGTTGTCCTCGCTTGCGGTGAACGCGCAAGCGGGCCCGTGCGACCAAAATCCTGCGAGGGGATTGCGCGCCCGCAAGGGTTGCGTAATCATCACGATGACGATCACGGTCTTGATCAGGGCAAGCCCATGACCACTCTTGAGCAAACGATCCGCCCCTCGGCGCAATCGCGGGAATGGAAGGCGATCGTCATCCTGATCCTGCTGGTCCCGGTGCTGTGGTCGCCGCCGTTCCTGTTTCGCTTCTTCCTGTACCAGCCGTTCAACATCCCCTCGAATTCGATGGCGCCGACGCTGATGGTCGGCGACTACGTCTTCGCCGCAAAATCGGCCTACGGCTACGACCGCTATTCGTTTCCCTATGCGCCATCCTGGATCTCGGGCCGTTTCTTTGCCGCCGATCCCGGCTACGGCGACGTCGTCGTGTTTCGCACGGCGAAGGACGCCTCGGTGGACTACGTCAAGCGTGTGGTGGCGCTGCCGGGCGACCGGGTCCAGATGCGCGGTGGGCAACTCGTCCTCAACGACAGGCCGGTGACCCGCGTCGCGCTGGCGAGCGTGGCGGGCGGGGCCGTCTGCGGGACCGACGACGGCACGAAGATCAAGCGCTGGCGCGAGACGCTGCCGAACGGCGCGAGCTATCTGACCTACGATTGCGTCGACAATGGCTACCTCGACAACACCAGCGTCTACACGGTGCCGCCAGGCCATTTCTTCGCGCTCGGCGATAACAGGGACAACTCCACCGACAGCCGCATGATGTCGGCGATGGGCTTCGTCCCGATGGACCATCTCGTCGGCAAGGTGACGCGGATCTTCTGGTCCCTCGACGCCGACGGCCGCTTGCGAGGCGAGCGGATGGGGAAGGTGTGGTAGCTTTGGTCATTCCGGGGCGGCGCAAAGCGCCGAGCCCGGAATCCATAACCCCAGGCGGATGGAATGGCCTACTACGTCTACATCCTCGCGAGCAGGAGCACGGCACGCTCTACATTGGCGTGACCAATGATCTCGTGCGCCGTGTCTACGAGCACAGGAGCAAAGCCGTCCCCGGCGTCACGACGAAGTATGGCATCGACAAGCTCGTTTTGTTCGAGATCTACGACGACCCCGCGAGCGCCATCGCACGCGAGAAGGAGCTCAAGAAGTGGTGTCGGGATTGGAAGACGCGCTTGATCGAGGAGCAGAACCCGAGTTGGGATGATCTCTATTCCGGGATAGCCAACTAAGGTTCGTGGTTATGGATTCCGGGCTCGCGCTTCGCGCGCCCCGGAATGACGGGGTGGGGAGAGTTGCGCCACAAACAAAAACCCCGGCATCGCTGCCGGGGTTTCGTGTTCGTGGAGCGAGATCCCGGATCTGCGGTGCATCGCTTCGCGCTGCACCGCGTCCGGGACGACTTCGTCGCTTAGAAGTCCATGCCGCCCATGCCGCCGCCCGGAGGCATTGCGGGGCCGGCGCCGCCCTTCTTGGGCAGCTCGGCGACCATGGCTTCCGTGGTGATCAGCAGCGCCGCAACCGAGGCTGCGTTCTGGATCGCGGTGCGGACCACCTTGGTCGGGTCGATGATGCCCTTGGTGACCAGGTTGACGTACTCGCCGGTCTGGGAGTCGAAGCCGTAGGCGTACGTCTTGTTCTCCAGGATCTTGCCGACGATCACCGAGCCGTCTTCACCGGCGTTGATCGCGATCTGGCGAGCGGGAGCCGACAGCGCCTTGCGCACGATCTCGACGCCGGTCTTCTGGTCGTCGTTCTTGGTGCGCAGGCCCTTGAGCTGCTCGGAAGCACGGAGCAGGGCGACGCCGCCGCCCGGGACGATGCCTTCTTCCACAGCCGCGCGGGTCGCGTGCATCGCGTCATCAACGCGATCCTTGCGCTCCTTCACCTCGACCTCGGTCGCGCCGCCGACGCGGATCACCGCGACGCCGCCAGCGAGCTTGGCGAGACGCTCCTGGAGCTTCTCACGGTCGTAGTCCGAGGTGGTTTCCTCGATCTGCGCCTTGATCTGGGACACGCGCGCCTCGATGTCGGCCTTCTTGCCGGCGCCGTTGACGATCGTGGTGTTCTCCTTGTCGATCATCACCTTCTTGGCGCGACCGAGCATGTTGAGCGTGACGTTCTCGAGCTTGATGCCGAGATCTTCCGAGATCGCCTGGCCGCCGGTCAGGATCGCGATGTCCTGCAGCATGGCCTTGCGGCGATCGCCGAAGCCCGGAGCCTTGACGGCCGCGACCTTCAGGCCGCCACGGAGGCGGTTCACGACCAGGGTGGCGAGGGCTTCACCCTCGACGTCCTCGGCGACGATGACCAGCGGCTTGCCGGTCTGCACCACGGCCTCGAGCAGCGGCAGCAGCTCGTTCAGCGAGGAGAGCTTCTTCTCGTTGATGAGGATGTAGGCGTCGTCCATCTCAACGCGCATCTTGTCGGCGTTGGTGACGAAGTAGGGCGAGATGTAGCCGCGGTCGAACTGCATGCCCTCGACGACGTCGAGCTCGGTCTCGAGCGACTTGGCTTCCTCGACGGTGATGACACCCTCGTTGCCGACCTTCTTCATGGCGTCGGCCAGGAACTTGCCGATCTCCGCGTCGCCGTTGGCCGAGATGGTGCCGACCTGGGCGATCTCGTCGTTCGAGGTGACCTTCTTGGAGTTTTTGACGAGGTCCGCAACGACGGCTTCGACCGCGAGGTCGATACCGCGCTTGAGGTCCATCGGGTTCATGCCGGCGGCAACCGACTTGGCGCCTTCGCGCACGATCGCCTGGGCCAGCACGGTCGCGGTGGTGGTGCCGTCGCCGGCCGCATCAGCGGACTTGGAGGCGACTTCGCGCACCATCTGCGCGCCCATGTTCTCGAACTTGTCCTCGAGCTCGATCTCCTTGGCGACGGTGACGCCGTCCTTGGTGATACGGGGAGCGCCGAACGACTTGTCGAGCACGACGTTGCGGCCCTTCGGACCGAGCGTGACCTTCACCGCGTTGGCGAGGATGTCGACGCCGCGCAGCATCTTGTCGCGCGCATCAACCGAGAATTTGACTTCTTTAGCTGCCATCTGGATTTTTCCTTGAGGTTGGCTGGGGGCGAGAGGGGGCTCTTAGGCCGCCTTCTTCTTGGAAGCGGGGACGTCGAGGACGCCCATGATGTCGCTTTCCTTCATGATCAAGAGATCGACGCTGTCGATCTTGACCTCGGTGCCGGACCACTTGCCGAACAGCACGCGGTCGCCGACCTTCAGGTCGATCGGGATCAGCTTGCCGGCTTCGTCGCGGCCACCGGGGCCGACGGCGACGACTTCGCCCTGGGAGGGCTTTTCCTTGGCAGTGTCGGGAATGATGATGCCGCCAGCGGTCTTCTCTTCTGCGTCGATGCGCTTGACCACGACGCGGTCGTGAAGCGGACGGAATTTCATGCAGTCCTCCTAAGCAATTGCTCGGGTTGATGATTTCAGATTGTTAGCAGTCTGTGCCCGCGAGTGCTAGCACGGGTGAGGCTGAAATAGGACAGGAATTTTGCGGGGGCAAGGGCTTCTAGCAGAAAAATAAGCACTCGGAAGGCCCGGCTGCCAGAATCTCTTTCCCATCGTTAACCGTCCGCCGGTCCGTATTAGCACGGAGCCGTCTCTGCTGCTAACGCATTGAATTTCAACAGCTTGTTAAACTTTTGGGCTTGAGATGGATTATCAGTTTGCGTCACATTTCTCTCATGTGAGCGCATCTCCACCGGGTGGCTCGTAAGCAGCGTACCGGATCAAGCCACCCCTGAATGCGCTCCTGCAAAGGAGGTTGGCATGGTCTCGCGGGTTGGGGTTGTTTCCGACGACTTCCGGAAACAGGTGCTGGGTTACGGGCTGACGACGGCTGAAATTCTCTATCGGATGCCGGATCATCCTTCGCTGCTTCAGACCTATGTCTGGCAGAACTACGATCTCTTCCCGAAATTCCCGGCGCTGACCGATTTCCTGGCGTTCTGGCAGCAAAAGCTCGACGGTCCCCTCTATTCGGTCACCGTCGCGCATTCCAAGCTGATCAAGCCGGCCGAGCTACGTGCGGTGGACGGCGTGTTCAGGCTGCATTGACGCAGCGATCAGGCGTCGCTGCTGCAATAGCGCTTCCACATCGCGCGATAGGCCTCGTCCGCCGCTTGCGCGTAGGCGACCGGGTTGCAGGCGGGCGCAGCCCTGACCTGTCCGGGCAACTCGCGGCGCAATTTGTCGAGGTCGTCGATCTCAGTCGCGCGGCTCACCGCGATGTCGACATATGCCTCCTCGCTGTCCGTAACCCAGTCCGGCAGGCCAAGCGCGGTGAGGATGGAGCCGGCGGCACGGCTGGGCAGACTGTTCCCGAGCTTCGCCACCACGGGCACGCCCATCTGCAAGGCTTCCAACGTGCTGACGCCGCCATTCTGCGGGAACGGGTCGAGGGCAATATCGACGCGATTGAACGATGCCAGATGATCGACTCGCAAGGTGGTTCCGAGCAGATCGACGCGTTCGGCCGGCACTCCGCAAGTTGCAAGCCTCGCCAGCAGATTGTCGCGGACCAGTTGATCGTCCAGCGCAACATCCTTGATCAGCAGTCGTGACCCCGGCACCCGCTCGAGAATCCGGGACCAAGCCTGCGCGGCCTGGTCCGAAATCTTGCTGATGCGGTTGAAGACACCGAATGTGACGAAGCCGTTCGAGATCGCCGGCGTTGAGGCCCGCGCAAGCTCGATCGGCAGCGGCTCCAGCGTCACAAAGCACGGCAGGTCGACAACGGTTTCCGCAAACAGATGCCGGACCGCGGCAGGAATCGCGACCGGGTCGGAGAACAGATAATCGATCGTCGGCAGCCCGGTGCCGGTGCCGTGACCCCAGCCATGGGCCTGGATCGGCGCCGGTTTGCGCGCAAACACGCCGAGGCGGTTTCCTTTGGTGTGGCCGGATAGATCGATCAGGATATCGACGCCATCGGCGCGGATCTCGGCGGCGAGGCGATCGTCGCTCCATTGCGAGGCGTCGCGCCAGCGATCAGCGATCTTTTGAAATTCGTCGGTCGCCGCATCCACTTTCGACGAACAAGAGTAGCACACGATCTCGAATTGTGCCCGGTCACGGTATTGCAGGACCGGCTTGAATATGAACGCGGCCGAATGCGCGTTGAAGTCCGACGAGACATAGCCGAGCACCAGAGGGCGATCCGGATCGCGGCTGTTGTCGTGCGGTCTCGCCGCTTCTGAGGCGAACTTCGCGCCGATCCGCTCCCACCAGACTTGCCGCGCTCGCTGATGCTGCTCGACGCTGGCATCCGCCGCGAAATCGAGCGTGAATATCTTGTTGGAGATCGCGCTCGGGAAGTCAGGCTCGATTTCAAGGGCTCTGTCGTAACTGGCCAGGGCTTCGTCGACCCGCCCAAGTGCGGCAAGACAAATGCCCCGTACCAGGTGAGCTTGAACAGCATCGGGATCGACAGCGATCGCTTTCTCGCTATCGTGCAGTGCTTCGGCCATGTGCTGGACCTGGAGCCAGACACTGGCGCGCCCGAGCCACCCGTTCATATCGTTGGGCTCCACGGCGATTGCCCGATTGCAATCCGCCATGGCTTCGTCAATCCGCAGAAGCTCCTGCAAAGCGAGGGCGCGGTTCGCCAGCGCCGAGGCATAGGCGGGCTTGATCGCTAGCGCACGGTTCAAGCTGGCGATGGCCTCGTCATAATTGCGCAGACGGCAGAGCACCCAACCCCGGCCGTTGTGGGCTTCGGCAAGGTTTCCGTCGATTGCGAGCGCCTTGTCGAAGCATGCGAGCGCTTCCTGAAGATCGAGGGTCACGCTCGCGTTACCGAGATTGGACAGGGCTACGGCGAAGTTGGGGCGCAAGGCGAGGGCCCTTCGATAGCTCTCACAGGCCTCACCGTGACGTCGTAGCCCGTTCAGCGCGACGCCTCGGCTCATGTGAGCATCGGCAGATCGCGGATCCACGGCAACCGCCCGGCTCAGCAGAATTTCGGCCTGCTGATAGTTTTTGGTATCTGACTCCAAGCTACCGAGCATATGCAGCGCGATGAATTGGTCGGGCGCCAGCTGCAGAACCTGGCGGTAGGCAGCCTGGGCCTGGGCGAGAAGCCCTTGCTTGTGCAACTGGAGGGCCTGCCCGAGCAACGGCAGCACATCGGCTTTCTGCCGCTTCTGAAGCCGGGCATTTTGAAATGCACGCTGACCTACGCTGTTGCTCATGAATCAATCCCCCAGAATCTCCCGGCGAGATTAAATCGGCGAGGGAACGAATACGAGACGACGGCCGTTCGCGACGACAGCTTCGGGCAAGCTACGAACGATCCCGTTATCGCGCTGCTGATCCAAGCCCTGCAATTGCTGCCTCGTCCAGGACTGGCTAATCTGCCGTCCGGTTGCACCCATCCGGCGGGCGCGGCTCAGATCAGGGAGGCAGACAATGGCCAAGCAAAAGGCATCAAGACCCGCAAGCAAGACCGCGGTGAAGAAGCGGAGCGGCACCAAGGCCGCGGCGCGATCCTCGGCACGCAAGGCGGTCAAGGCGAAGGCGCGCACAGCCTCTCCGAAGAAGCCCGTACGTCCGAAGCAGCGCATCGCGATCAGCCATCACCGCGAGGAAGACTTCAAGGCCGACGGCCTGCGCGCCTACGCGAAGTACCGTGACCTCGGTATCGCCGAAGCAAGCCACGGCCTCGCGCAAGCACACGTGATCCGGCTGCAGGGCCCCTGCAATCCCGCCGAAGTCTCAAAGCTTCACTTCCACGACGTCGAATTCCAGATGGTCTACGTGCTCAAGGGTTGGGTGAAGACCTACATGGAAGGCGAGGGCGAGACGCTGATGAAGGAGGGCAGCGCCTGGACCCAGCCGCCGAAGATCAAGCACATGATCCTGGATTACTCGGACGACGTGGAACTGCTGGAGGTGATTTTGCCGGCGGAGTTCAAGACGGTGGAGCTGAAGGCCTGAGGCGCTCTCTCTTGGGCTCCGGTCTCTCCGCTCGTCATTCCGGGGCGCCGCGTAGCGGCGAACCCGGAATCCATCGGGCGGCAATACGCGCGGTAAAATGGATTCCGGGCTCGCGACTTCGTCGCGCCCCGGAATGACGGTGGAGAGACTTACGCCAACACCCCCACCACCGCCCCCATCAAGCACGTCGTCAGCGTCCCCGACACAATCGACTTCAGCCCGAGCGCGTTGATCTCCTCGCGGCGCTCCGGGGCCATCACGCCGAGGCCGCCGATCATGATGCCGAGGCTGGCGAAGTTGGCGAAGCCGCACATCGCGTAGAGCATGATCAGGCGCGAGCGTGCGTCCAGTGCCTCCGGCGCGAGCTTCGACAGGTCGACATAGGCGATCAGTTCGTTGAGCACGGTTTTCGTACCCATCAGGCTGCCGGCCGTCACCGCCTGATCCCAGGGCAATCCCATCAGCCAGCACACCGGCGCCATCACAAGGCCCAGCAGGCGCTGCAACGAGATCGCCGCGCCGCCGATGTGCGGCAGCAGGCCGAGGATGGCGTTGACGAGGTAGACCAGCGCCACCAGCACCAGCAGCATCGCGATGATGTTGATCAGCAGCTCAATCCCCGCGCCGGTGCCCTTCACGATCGCATCCATCGTGCCGGAGACCGCCATCTCGGGATCCTCCAGCGCGCCGCCGGTGCGCTTGTCCGACGTCTCCGGCACCATGATCAGGCTGACAAGGATCGCGGCCGGCGCGCCCAGCACCGAGGCGATGACGAAATGCGCGGCGGCGTCGGGGATGAGCGGAGCAAGGAGCGTCGCATAGAGCACCAGCACCGTGCCGGCGATGCCGGCCATGCCGCCGGTCATCACCAGGAACAGCTCGCTGCGTGTCATCTGTGCCAGATACGGCCGCACGAACAGCGGCGCCTCGACCATGCCGAGGAAGATGTTGGCCGCGGTCGACAAGCCCACCGCGCCGCCGACGCCGAGCGTGCGTTCGAGCAGCCAGGCCATGCCGCGCACGATCGGCGGCAGAACCCGCCAATAGAACAGCAGCGTCGTCAGCACGCTCATCACCAGCACGATCGGCAGCGCCTGGAACGCCAGGATGAAGTCGGCGCCCGGTACCTTCAGGTCGAAGGGCAGGGGACCGCCGCCGACATAGCCGAACACGAAGGAGGAGCCGGCGCGCGAGGCCGCCGAGATCGCGCCGACCGCGTCGTTGATGGCGCCGAAGGCATGGGCGACGGCCGGCAGCTTCAGCAGCACGGCCGCGGTGACGAAGGTCATGACAAGGCCGATCGCCGCCTGGCGCAGCGAGACCGCGCGGCGATTCTCTGCCAACGCCCACGCGATCAGCAGCAATGCGAAAATGCCGAGTGCCGATTGCAGCCGCAGCATGATGTCCCCAAACCCTCTGTGATTATGGCCGCGCGTGCGTTGCAAACGCAATGCCGGGACGTGCGGGAAATGCCCGGCTGTTGACAAGCAGGCCCGCCTCAGTCACGCGGGGGCATGTCGACGTCAAGGGGGCGAGCGGTCCGAGGGTGACCCAAAAGGCGATGCCAGAGCAGCCAATATCCGAAAATCCGCCGGTCAGCGCCGGCGTGCTCCTCTCCCACCGCGCCTTCCTGTTCTTCCTGCTCTCGCGCAGCCTGTCGCGCTTTTCCAGCCAGATCGCGGCGGTCGCGATCGGCTGGCAGATCTACGACCTCACCGGCTCGGCCTTCGACCTCGGCATGGTCGGCCTCGTGCAGTTCCTGCCCACCGCGCTGCTCGTGTTCGTCGCCGGCCACGCCGCCGACCGCTTCGAGCGCAAGCGCGTGGTCCAGCTCTGCCAGCTCGTGGAGGCCGCGACCGCGCTCTATCTCGCAATCATCACCTATCTCGGCGCAGTCAGCGAAGTGCAGATCTTCATCGCGACCTTCGTGCTCGGCATTGCCGGCGCCTTCGAAAGCCCGACCACCGCGGCGCTGCTGCCGCTGATCGCGCCGCAGGGCTCGCTCCAGCGGGCAACGGCCGTCGCGAGCGGTGCGGGGCAGGTCGCGACCATCACGGGTCCCGCGCTCGGCGGTTTTGCCTACGCGGTCGCGCCGCATCTTGCCTATGCCGTGATGCTGCTGTTCTGGATTCTCGGGATGATCCTGACCGGTTTCATCCGGCCGCGCCCGCAGGCGGTCGCCAAGGAGGGCACGGACGCCGACAACATCTTCGCCGGTGTTCGCTTCATCCGGAGCAATCCGGCGATCCTCGGCACCATCTCGCTCGACCTGTTCGCGGTGCTGTTCGGCGGCGTCACCGCGCTGTTGCCGATCTATGCCCGCGACATCCTCCAGACCGGCCCGGTCGGGCTCGGCGTGTTGCGCGCCGCGCCGGCAGTTGGCGCACTGCTGATGACCATGGTGCTGGCGCGCCACGCCATCTCGCGGCATGTGGGCCTGCGCATGTTCCAGGCCGTGATCGTGTTCGGCATCGCGACCATCGTGTTCGCGCTGTCGTCTTGGATGTGGCTGTCGGTGCTGTCGCTCGCGATCCTCGGCGCCGCCGACACGATCAGCGTCGTAATCCGCTTCTCGCTGGTGCAGCTCTCAACGCCCGACGAGATGCGCGGCCGCGTCGGCGCGGTGAATTTCCTCTTCATCAACGCCTCCAACCAGCTCGGCCAGTTCGAGAGTGGAGTGGCAGCCGCGCTGCTCGGCGCCATGCCGGCGGCAGTGTTCGGCGGCGTCTGCACCATTGCGGTGGCGCTGCTCTGGATGAAGCTGTTTCCCAGCCTGCGGAAGGTGGAGAGTTTGGAGTAGGGCCCTTCTTCGCCTCTCCCCGCTTGCGGGGAGAGGCCGGAATTCGCGCGCAGCGCGGATTCCGGGTGAGGGGGACGCTCCGCGAGTCCAACTCTCACCGTGATTGCGGAAGCAGCCCCTCACCCCAACCCTCTCCCCGTAAGAACGGGGAGAGGGGGAAGAGAGAGCCGCTGCGCGCGCAATGACGATTGTTGAGATAGCTCGTGGATTTGTGTCGCGTCACCCCGGCGGCCGAGCGGCAGTAGGCGCCTCTTGACGCCTACTGTGCATGGGGTTGTTTTTCACTTTTTGAGTCAGGCAGGAGCGAGGCCCGTTTCAGCGGCGCCACACGAACGGCGTATTCCGGACGGCATGGTAGTCCGAGGGATCGGTCTCCACGTAGGATAGAGGGGGAGATGGGCAGGCGATCAAGGTTGCTAGTTCTGGCGTGGCTCGTTCTGGCCGGCGGCGCTTTCGCTGCTCATGCAATGACCAGAAGCATCGTCGAAATGACCTGTCCCTACGACGGCGTCAAATTCACCTACAGCGCGCAGAACTCCGGCACGTCCTTTGGCAAGCAGCTCGATTGGATGCCGGTCGGTGCGATTGAAAGCCCCTGGCCGCTCGCGAGTTGCCCGACCAACGGATTTGTCTTCGTCAAGGCGAAGTACGAGGACGACGAGCTGGAGCGGCTTCGGCCTTTGATTCTGTCATCGGAGTTTCAGGGCATCCGGAGTGAGACGCCTTATTACCGCGCATCCTGGATCATGGAGCACACCGGCGCATCTCACGAGGAAGTATCCAGTCTGCTGCTGCAGGCGACGTGGGAGGCGGGACGAACCGAGCTTGGCGAACGGAGCCGGGTGAACAGACCTGGCCTGTCCGCCAAGGATGCTCAGGATCTCGTCCGGCGCCTGATGGCGGAAGGCACGACCGGCGAACGCTACACTCGCTATGCGACTGAACTGCTGGCGCGGCTGGCAGTGGACGTTGCCGACACAACCAGGAGCGCAGAAGCGCGCCTCGACGATCGGCTTCTGACCGGCGAGATGCTGCGGCGTCTCGGCCGGTTCGACGAGGCCGATAGCCACTTCGCTGCCCTGGCCAGCGAACTTGCGCCCGACAGCAAAGAAGCGACCTTGGCCGCATTTCAACGACGGTTGATCGCGGCCAAGGATCGCGGGCTTCATTTGGTGTCAGAAGCCCTGGGCAAGAACCAGTAACGGTCTTAGCCCCGTCCAACGAACGGCATCTTGGTCGCCATGACCGTCATGGTCAGCACGTTGGCGTCCAGCGGCAGGCCGGCCATGTAGGCGACAGCATCGCCGACCGCTTTGGCGTCCATGCGCGGCTCGTGCTTGGTGGTGCCGTCGGGCTGGAGCACGCCGGGGCCGTTGACCATGCGGTCGGTCATCGGGGTTGCCGCATTGCCGATGTCGACCTGGCCGACCGCGATGTCGTACATGCGCCCGTCGAGATTGCTCGCCTTGGTGAGGCCCGTGATGGCGTGCTTGGTCGAGGTGTAGGCCGCCGAGAACGGCCGCGGCGCATGCGCCGAGATCGAGCCGTTGTTGATGATGCGGCCGCCGCGCGGGGTCTGGTCCTTCATGATGCGGAAGGCGTGCTGGGTGCACAGGAACGGGCCGGTGAGGTTGGTGTTCACCACCGCCTGCCACTGCTCGAGGCTGAGATCCTCGAAGTTCACCGCCGGCGCGCCCATGCCGGCATTGTTGAACAGCACGTCGAGGCGGCCATAGGTCGCCTTCACCTTGTCAAACAGCGCGGCGATCTGGTCCGGCTTGGTCATGTCGGCGGTGACGCAGAGGCTCTTTCCTGCGGGACCGAGCTTCGCCGTTTCCTCGAGCATCTCCATGCGGCGCCCCACGAGCACCACGGTGAAGCCGGTGTTCATCAGCGCCAGCGCGGCCGCGCGGCCGACACCGGTGCCGGCGCCCGTCACCACTGCGATCTTTTTTGCTTCACTCATCGTTTCCTGCCTTTTCTCTAAGCTGTCAGGTTTTGGGTTCTTTTTCGTTCTTGTAGGGCGGGCGCGGAATGTTCTGGTGCGCGGCGCGCAAGGCTGCCGACCAGCGCGAGCGCAGATCGTGGAAATAGGGCTCGCCCGCCTCGATGCGGTGGTTGAGATCGGCATCGCAGGCGTCGGCGCGCACCACCAGCACGTCGATCGGCAGGCCGACGCCGAGGTTGGAGCGCATGGTCGAGTCCATCGAGATCAGGCCGGTCTTCAGCGCCTCGTAGAGCTCGACGTCGTAATGCATGGCACGGTCGAGCACCGGCTTGCCGTATTTGTGCTCGCCGATCTGCAAGTAGGGCGTGTCGGTGGTGCACTCGATGAAGTTGCCGGCGGTGTAGACCATGAACAGCCGCATGCGCGCGCCCTTGATCTGGCCGCCGAACAGGAAGGAGACGTCGAACGAGACGTCCTCGGATTTCAGCGCGGGCCCTTCGGTCGCATGCACCGCCCGGATCGCCCGGCCGATGCGCTGGGCGGCCTGGAACATGGTCGGCGCGTTCATCAGCGTCTCGATCTCGCCCGTATTGGGGTCCTCGAGGCCTTCGGTCAGCGTGGACAGCACCGACTGGCTGATGGCGAGGTTGCCGGCGCTGGCGATCGCCATGATGCGGTCGCCGGGCTTGGAGAAGATGTGCAGCTTGCGGAAGGTCGAGACGTTGTCGAGACCGGCATTGGTGCGGGTATCGGCGATCATCACCAAACCGTCCCGAACCAGGATTCCGCAACAATAGGTCATTTCCAGTCCCCGAACGCGTTTGCGCGGAATTACTAGCCAATTTCGGGGGCCGCTCCAACCCCAATTCCCGGGATGAGGTCGTCATTCCCGGGCGCGACGGCTGACCTCAGTCGGCGGCGCCGACGAGAAACGCCTCGTCGACGGGAACGCCGAGCGCCGTGACCAGCCGGTTCGTCTCCGCAGCCATGCCGACGATGGCGAGCAGCTCGCCATATTCGGCCTCGGTCATGCCTTTGGCTCGTGCGCCGGCGGTGTGCGAATGGATGCAATAGCTGCAGCCATGCGCCACCGAAACCGCGACATAGAGCATTTCCTTGACCTTGGGATCGAGCGCCCCCGGCGCCATCACCTCCTTGATGCTCTCCCAGGTCCGCCGCAGCGTCTTCGGATCATGCGCCAGCGCGCGCCAAAAATTGTTGACGAAATCCGACTGCCGCACCTTGCGGATGTCGTCGAAAACGGCGCGCGCCTCGCTCGACAGTTCATCGTCCGAAAGCAGTTTCACAGTCGCCATGGGGGGCCTCGCAGGGTCTGATCTGACCCTGCGATCATAGCACGCCCCATGCGGTCAGCCGGCATGTTCAGTTGAGCGGCGCAAGGCCAGCTTGCCGACATCGACATATTGCCGCTGCTGCGCGTGGGCGTGCTGTGCTGCGACGTGAAGGTCACGCAGGCGCCGCTGCAGCGGCGAGCTGTCGTAGACCGCACTGCTTCCGGCCAGGCTAAAGCAGGCGTCGGCGATGCCGACGCAGGTCGTGGCGAGCCAGGTCGCCGATCGGGTCCCTTCGACGACAAGGTCTTCGTCATTCAACGTTCCGGCCAGCGCGTGACGCCAGTGACTGGCAGCCTGGACCTCGTGAAACGCCTGCGCGGCCCCGAGCTCGGCGGAGATCCGGCCGAGTTCGTACTGGAATATCTCGGACTCCCGCATCGGGACAGCCGCATACAATTGCTGCCTCCCGGTATTGGCCAGCGCGAGCAGTTCATCGACGGTGCTCTCGGCCATGCCTACCACAAATGCGCCGTGCACCAACGGCAGCAATTGCCGCAATGCTCGATAGAGCGGACCCGACTGGCGCGGGGCAGCATCGAGATCGAAGAAATTGGCCTCGGGAACCAGCGTCTCCCGCAGCGTGACGTGATGGCTGCCGGTGCCCTCGAGCCCCGCCACGTGCCAGGTGTCCTCGATCTCCCAGTCGCGAGCCGGCAGCGTAACGGCGCGAAGCAGTGGCTTGCCCTGCGGGCCGGGGACCGGTTTGCCATTTTCGGTGACAATGCAGATTCCACCGATCCAGTCCGCATGCATGCAACCGCTGGCGAACGGCCAGCGGCCCTTGACGCGGTAGCCGTCGGCCACGCGCTCTGCCGTTCCACCCGGCTGGGATGAGCCGCAGATCGCCGTATCAGGTCCGTCCTGGTAGACGCGCTTGTACAATTCCGGGGGTGACGCGGCGACGAAGAGGCTGCTGACCCCGGCGACAGCCGCGATCCAGCCGATCGAGCCGTCGAGACGGGCCAGTGTCTTGATGACCTCCAGTCCCGCCGGAAACTCCAGCTCCAGCCCGCCATGGCTGTGCGGCACGAACATCCGAAAGAGACCGATCGACCTCAGCCGCTCCACCAGGTCGGGCGGGATGCGGCGTGCAGCTTCTATCTCGGCGGCACGTGCCTTGATCTCGGGAGCGAGCTCCCGGATGCCCACCAGCATGTCTTGGTGGGGATCGCGCAGGGGCGCCGAATGGCTTTTGTTTTTTTCGTGAAGCTGCATCTGTTCAACCTCTGTTGCGGAAACGGATCGCGACAGACGTTGAATAGATGGTGCTACGGGGCGGTTTCAGCGCGGCAGTCGTGGATTACAGCTGTAACGTAGCGGCTTGATTACGCCGCAGATGTCTCGCGACGCGATCTCGCCGGATTTAGCTCTGCCGCTGGGACTGCGATTGCCCGCCGCGGCCGGCCTGCTCGACCTTGACGGCCACCGACAGCGTCTCTGCGCCGCCGCCATAGCGGGTGCCGCGCACGGGGGCTGCGCCGAGATAGTCGAGCCCGATCGCGACGCGGACATGGGCGTCGGTGGCGCAGATGCTGTTGGCGGGATCGAAGCCGACCCAGCCGAGATCGGGGACATAGGCCTCCGCCCAGGCATGGCCGGCATCCTGGTGCACCGTGCCGTCCGAGCGCAAAAAGTGGCCGGAGACGAAGCGCGCCGGCACCCCGCCGGTGCGGGCGCAGGCGATGAAGATATGCGCGTAGTCCTGGCAGACCCCGCGCTTGAGCGTGAAGGCTTCCGCCGCCGACGTGCCACTGTTGGTCGGATCCTCGTCGAACGTCATGTGGTCGCCGATCTCGCTCATCAGCGTGTGCAGGAACCCGAGCGTGTCGCTCTCGGCCTCGCTGCGCAACTGGCGCGCGACTGCGGCCATGGCCGGATTGACGGAGGTGAGGTCGGTGGTGCGCAGGAACATGCCGGCCGGAAAGCGCTCGTCGGCGCCGCGCAGCACGCCGCCGGTGTCGTGGGTTTCGATCAGGCCCTCGGCCGTGATCTTGATATCGCCGACGGGCCCGCAGGACAGCACATGGGTGACGTTGCCGAAGGCGTCCTCATGGGTGTCGAGCTTGGTGTCGGTCGAGACGTCGATCTGCCATTCCGCCACATACTGCCCGTCATGGCTGCACGGCGTCATGCGCAGGATCTGGATCACGCTGGTCGCCGGCGGTTCGTAGCGATAGGTCGTGGTGTGCTGGATTCGCAGGCGCATGGTGGACCGTTGTTCTGGCGTCATTCCGGGGCGGTGCACAGCACCGAACTATGGTGCGCAATTGCGCACCTGAGAATCTCGAGATTCCTGGTCTGGTCCTTCGGACCATCCCGGAATGACGGCGTGTATCAGATCAAATACTGCTTCGTGATGATTTCGCCCAGCCTGGAATTGTCCGCGATGAATTCCTGAATGAATTCATGCACGCCATGCTGGAAAATGTCGTTCATATTGCTGTGTTCCAGCCGGTTGCGGATGCCGCGGGCGTGGCGCTGGGCCGGGCCCTGGCGGCCATAGGCGACGCCGATCTGGTCGAGGTTGCGCACGAGATTGCCGTAGCAGCTGGCCAGCGAACGCGGCAGCGTGTCGTTGAGGATGAGCAGGTCCGCAATCAACCAGGGCTTCAGCGTCTCGCGATAGACCCAGTGATAGGCGGTCAGCGCCGAGACCGAGCGCAGGATCGAGCTCCACTGATAGAAGTCGAGCGGGCCGCCGACATGCTCCTCCTCGGGCAACAGCACGTGGTACTTCACGTCGAGAATGCGCGCGGTGTTGTCGGCGCGTTCCAGATGCACGCCCATCCGCGAGAACCAGTAGGCGTCGTTGCGCAGCATGGTCCGGTAGGCCGAACCGTCGAAGCGCAGCGAAGTCTCCTGTACGAAGCGCAGGAATTTTGCGAGGTCCTCGCGCGTGGAGGTGCCCTTGCTCCAGACCTCCTGCAATTCAATCCAGGCCGAGTTGATGGTGTCCCACATCTCGCTGGTGAGCGCGGTGCGCACCGAGCGCGAGTTCAGCCGTGCCGCCTCGATGCAGTTCCTGATCGAGGACGGATTGTTCGGCGAGAACGAGAGGTATTCGACGACGTTGTGCTCGTTGGCTTCCTCATAGGTCTGATAGAAGCTTGCGGCGACGCCGGCGGTCAGCAGCGCCGAGTCCCATTCGTTGGTCTTGCCGATGTAGGCGGCGGGAAGCGCGGTGACGCGCAGCGTCGCATCGATGGTGCGCGCAAGATATTCGGCCCGTTCGACGTAGCGGGCGAGCCAGTAGAGGTTTTCGGCGGTACGCGACAGCATCTGACTACTCGTCCAAAATCCAGGTGTCTTTGGTGCCGCCGCCCTGGCTCGAATTCACAACCAGGGAGCCTTCCTTCAGCGCGACGCGTGTGAGCCCGCCCGGCACGATCGTGGTGCTCTTGCTGCCGGTCAGCACGAACGGCCGCAAGTCGACATGGCGCGGAGCAAGGCCGGTGGCCGTACAAGTCGGGCAGGTCGAGAGCGCCAGCGTCGGCTGCGCGATGAAGCCTTCCGGCTCGCGCTTGAGCTTCTCGCGGAACGCTTCGATGGTCGCTTTCGTTGCGGCGGGGCCGATCAGCATGCCGTAGCCGCCGGAGCCGTGCACTTCCTTGACGACGAGCTCGCCCAGATTGTCCAGCACATAGGCGAGGTCCTTCGGCTCGCGGCAGCGCCAGGTCGGCACGTTCTTCAGGATCGGCTCCTCGCCGAGATAGAACTTCACGATGTCAGGCATGTAGGAGTAGATCGCCTTGTCGTCGGCGATGCCGGTGCCGACCGCATTAGCGAGGGTGATGTTGCCGGCCGCGTAGGCCGACATCAGCCCGGGCACGCCGAGCACGGAATCGGGGCGGAAGGTGAGGGGGTCGATGAAGTCATCGTCGACGCGGCGATAAATCACGTCGACGCGTTTCAGCCCCTCGGTCGTCCGCATGAACACTTCGTTGTTCTTGATGATGAGGTCGCGGCCCTCGACCAGCTCGATGCCAAGCTTGTCGGCAAGGAACGAGTGCTCGTAATAGGCGGAGTTGTAGACGCCCGGCGTGAGCAGGGCGACCGTCGGCTCGCCCGAAGCGCCTTGCGGCGCCACCGAGCGCAGGGCCGCGAGCAGCTCGTCCGGATAGCGCTCGACCGGCGCCACTCGGTGGCGGGCGAACAGGTCCGGAAACAGCCGCATCATGATCTCGCGGTTTTCCAGCATGTAGGACACGCCCGACGGCGTGCGCGCATTGTCCTCCAGCACGATGAAGTCTTCGGCGTCGACCCGGACGATGTCGATGCCGGCGATGTGCACGTAGACGTCGTGCGGCACCTGCTGGCCGTTCATCTCGGGGCGGAAGACCGGGTTCTGGAAGATCAGATCGTCGGGCACGACCTCGGCGCGGAGGATGTCGCGGCCGTGATAGATGTCGCGCAGGAACATGTTGAGCGCGCGGACGCGCTGCTTCAGGCCCTTCTCCAGCAGCGCCCATTCCTTGCCCGACATGATCCGCGGGATCACGTCGAAGGGGATGAGGCGCTCGGTCGACTCGGATTCGCCGTAGACGGCGAAGGTGATGCCGATCCGGCGGAACAGGAGCTCAGCTTCCTGGCGGCGATATTCGAGCGCCTCGGGAGGCGTCTCCTTGAGCCAGCGAGCCAGCTCCTGATAGGCGGGGCGAAGGTCCCCGCCGGGAATGTTCATTTCATCAAACGCGACTGCCATAGATCCCGACTTGTCCCCGCAAGGCGTTGCGCCATTGGACAGGTCGTCAGGCCTTGGTGAAGACCGCAACGTCCTGGCCATGCGGCAAGAGTGCATGACTTTCAGGTGGTAGCAAGGGGCGGGCCAGCGCGATAAGCATGGACTGGCAGCATTTACCGGGGATGGCCGGCGGCTTGCCTGAAAAAATGGCTGAGGACTGCTTATTTCGGCAGCAAAACCGCGTGACTTCAACGCGTTACCTCGGCAAAGTCGGCGCTACAGGTGAGGGACTTAAGGCATGAGCGAGATCGTCACGGCGGGCATTCTGGTCATTGGGGACGAAATCCTGTCCGGCCGGACCAAGGACAAGAATATCGGCTTCATTGCCGAATACCTGACCAATATCGGCATCGACCTGAAGGAAGTCCGGGTCGTCTCCGACGACGAGGACGACATCATCGCCGCATTGAATGCACTGCGGCATCGCTACACCTATGTCTTCACCACCGGCGGGATCGGGCCGACCCATGACGACATCACCGCCGACAGCGTCGCCAAGGCGTTCGGCGTCGGCATCGACCATCACCCGGAGGTGGTCGCCCGTTTCCGCGAGCGCTGGAGCGAGCAGGATCTCAACGAGGCCCGCCTGCGCATGGCCCGCATCCCCGACGGCGCCGAGCTGATCCAGAGCGCGACCATCCTCGCGCCCGGCTTCAAGATCGGCAATGTCATTGTCATGGCGGGCGTCCCCTCGATCATGCAGGCGATGATGGACATCGTCTCGCCCAAGCTGAAATCGGGCGTGCGCATGCTCTCCGAATCGGTCCGCGCCAATGCGCGGGAAGGTGACATCGGCAGCCCGCTGCGGGCGATCGCCGCCGCTCATCCCGACACCATCATCGGCAGCTATCCCTTCATGGACGAGGACTCGAAGCCGAACACCAATCTGGTGGTGCGTTCGCGGGATGCGGATAAGCTCGCCGCAGCCATGGCCGCGGTGAAGGAAATGCTGGCAGGATTGAACATCACCCGGTAGCAGAAAGGCCGCCGGACGACGATTTGCAGGAGAGGATGATGGGCGGTGAAGCACCGGAACTGAGCGCGCAGGAGCGGGCAGGCAAGGCCTTTCCGGTCTCGTGGGACCAGTTTCACCGGGACTGCCGGGCGCTGACCTGGCGGCTCAACGAGGTCGGTCCGTTCCACGCGGTGATCGCGATCACCCGCGGCGGCCTGGTGCCGGCCGCGATCGTGGCCCGCGAGCTCGGCGTGCGCGTGATCGACACGGTCTGCATCGCCAGCTACGACCACAACAAGCAGGGCGAGCTTCAGGTCCTCAAGGGCATCTCGGAAGCTGCGATGAAACTCGGCGGCGGCACCGGCAAGGGGCTCCTGATCGTCGACGACCTCGTCGACACCGGCAAGACCGGCAAGCTGGTGCGCGAGATGCTGCCCGATGCGCATTTCGCCACGGTCTACGCCAAGCCGAAGGGGCGCCCGCTGGTCGACACCTACATCACGGAGGTGTCGCAGGACACCTGGATCTTCTTCCCCTGGGACACCGCGCTGTCCTATCACCCGCCGCTCCGCGACGGAGCGGCGTGAGGGACGGAGACATTCCGGGGCGATGCAAGGCATCGAACTATGGTGCGCAATTGCGCACCAGGGAATCCCGAGATTCCGGGTTCGGTCCTGCGGACCGCCCCGGAATGACGTCAGTTTAACGGGCGCGCACCCATGCCCCTGCAAAATCGCGTCACGCCGACCGGCGAGATCATCGCCACCCCGCATCGCGGAATGTTCACCGGCAATCGCGGCATCATCCACGATCCCGCGACGAAGACGCTCCTGAAGAAGCGCTGGTCGTCGCCGGCCTGGATTACTTGCCTCTGCGAATTCCGCGGCTGGCGGCGCCCGGTGATGGCGCGCCGGAGCTGGACCGAGCTGTTCTTCCTCGACGAAGCCACCTCGTTTGCCGCGGGCCATCGGCCGTGTTTCTTCTGTCGCCGCGACGATGCCAGGCGCTTTCGCAGAGCGTGGGAAGCGGGGAATGCTGCAAGCGACGTCAGCGCGAAGGCGATCGACGCCGCGCTGCATCGCGAGCGCCTTGATCGCGGCAGGAAGCAGCTGCACGCGCTGCCGATGTCGCTGGCAGAATTGCCCGACGGCGCGATGGTGCAGCAGGGCGAGGAGAGCTTTCTGGTGGCGCGGGGCAGGGCGCTGTTGTGGTCGCCGGCAGGCTATGCGGCAGTTAACCGCGAGCTCGCCGAAGCCAAGCTGCTGACGCCGCCTTCTACGCTGCGCGCAATCGTCGCCGGCTATCGGCCTGCGTTGCATCCGACAGCGCGCAGCTAGCGCAGCGGCTTACCGTCATCATCCCAGCTTCTCGCGCGCCATTGCGGCACCTGCGCCGAGCGCCATCAGCTTGGCTTCGGCGATCTCGCGCCGCATCGGCGCCATGCCGCAATTGGTGGTGGCGATGATGTTGCTCTTGGGCACGAATTTCGACACCGCGTCGATCACCTTCACGACGTCCTCGGCGGTCTCCACCGTGTCGCTGGCGACGTCGATCACGCCGGCCTGCACGATCTTGGTCTTGAGCAGCGCCAGCAGGTCGAGCGGCACCTTGGAATTGCGGCACTCGATCGCGACCTGCTGGATCGGGCTCGCGTCGATCGCGGGGAAGATCTGCTCGTACTGCCGCCACTGTGCGCCGAGCGTCTCCTTCCAGTCGGTGTTGGCCTTGATGCCGTAGCCGTAGCAGATGTGCACGGCGGTGGCGCAGGTCAGCCCCTGCGCGGCGCGCTCCAGCGCCTTGATGCCCCAGTCGTTGACCTCGTCCATGTAGACGTTGAAGGCAGGCTCGTCGAACTGTACGAGATCGACGCCGTCGGCCTGGAGTGCCTTGGCTTCCTCGTTGAGCAGCTCGGCGAACGCAAAGGCCATCTTGACGCGGTCGCCATAGTAGCGATCGGCAATCGTATCGATGATGGTCATCGGGCCGGGCAGGGTGAATTTCAGCTTCTTCTTCGTGTGCGTGCGCGCCACGCGCGCCTCAAAGGCATGGACGCGGCCCTTGAGCCGGAGCGGCGCGACCACCTGCGGCACCATCGCCTTGTAGCGGTCCTTGCGGATGCCCATCTCGACCTTGTGGGCGAAATCGATGCCGTCGATCTTCTCCAGGAAACCGTGCACGAAATGCTGGCGGGCCTGCTCGCCCTCGGTGACGATGTCGATGCCGGCGTCCTCCTGGATCTTCAGCCAGATCAGTGTCGCGTCCCGCTTGGCGCGGAGCAGCTCATCGCCTTGCGACTTCCAGGGCGCCCAGAGCATGTTGGGCTCGGCGAGCCATTCGGGCTTCGGCAAGGAGCCGGCGATCGTGGTTGGAAACAGCATGGCGGCTCTCCCGGCAGGTTATGTTGCGCCTCTTCCTGCCATGTCTTAACGTCGAGGTACAGAACAACAAAAGTCGCTCTCTATTCCAGCGGCGACGACAGGGAAGGCGATGATCGATCTCTATTATGCGCCGACGCCGAACGGCTGGAAAATCTCGATCATGCTGGAGGAACTCGGGCTCCCCTATCGCGTGAAGCCCGTCAACATCCGCGCGGGCGAGCAGTTCAACCCCGAGTTTCTCGCGATCAGTCCGAACAACCGTATTCCCGCGATCGTCGATCGCGAACCCGCCGATGGCGGCGCACCTTTCTCGGCCTTCGAGACCGGCGCGATCCTAATCTATCTGGCAGAGAAGACCGGCCGTTTCCTGGCCGGAGATTTGCGCGGCCGCTCCACCACCATCCAGTGGGTGATGTGGCAGATGGCGGGGCTCGGGCCCATGCTCGGCCAGCACGGCCACTTCGCGCTCTATGCGGCCGAGAAGGTCCCTTACGCGATCGAGCGCTACCGCGACGAGGCGGCGCGGCTCTACGGCGTGCTGGACCGGCAGTTGGCCAAGACCGGCGCCTATGTCGCCGGCGACTATTCCATCGCCGACATCGCCTGCTTCCCCTGGACCATGACCCACAAGGCGCAGGGCTTTACGTTAGAGGACTATCCGAACGTGAAGCGGTGGTACGCCGAGGTCCGTGCCAGGCCGCCGGTGCAGGCGGGGCTCGCGATCGGCAAGTTCGTGAAAGAGCCGTTCGACGAGGAATCACGCAAGATCATGTTCGGCCAGCGTGCGAAGGAAGTGTTGGGAAAGAAGTAGGCTGCACCCGTCATTCCGGGGCGGCGCGAAGCGCCGAGCTAAGGTGCGCAATTGCGCACCTGAGAATCCATCGGGCCGCAATAAAACTGGTGGAATGGATTCCGGGTTCGCGCCCAAGAGGGCGCGCCCCGGAATGACAAGAGCAAAGGAAACGCCATGATCGAATTCTTCTTCGACTGTTCCAGCCCCTGGACCTATCTCGCCTTTCACAACATCCAGCCGCTGGCCAAGGAGCTCGGCGCGGAGATCGCCTGGCGGCCGATCCTGGTCGGCGGCATCTTCAACACGGTCAACCCGAGCGTCTACGCGCAGCGGGAGAAGCCGGTGCCGCTGAAGGCGCGCTACATGAAGAAGGATCTCCAGGATTGGGCGCGCTCGGCCGGCCTGTCGATCAAGATGCCGCCGACGGTGTTTCCGGTGAACAGCGTCAAGGCGATGCGCGGCTGCATCTGGCTGGGTCGGGACATGGTGCCGTTCGCGACCGCCGTGTTCGAAACCTATTGGAGCGGCGACAAGGACATCTCGCAGGACACGGTGCTCGCCGAGATCTGCAGGACGGTTGGCATCGATGAGCAGAAATTCTTTGCAGGCATTTCGGAGCAGGGGATCAAGGACCAGCTCAAGGCCAACACCGAAGAGGTCGTCGCGCGCGGCGGCTTCGGCTCGCCGACGATCTTCGTCGATAAGACCGACATGTATTTCGGCAATGACCGCCTGCCGCTGATCCGCGAGGCGCTCAAGCGCCGCAGGGCGAGCGCGGCCTGATGGTGCGCGCTGTCGTCTGCCGCGAGTTCGGCGCGCCCGAAAGCTTGCTGCTGGAAGAGTTTCCCTCGCGTGCCCTGAAGCCGGGCGAGGTGCGCGTCGCGATCCGCGCCGCCGGGCTGAATTTTCCCGACGTGCTGATGGCGGCCGGGGAATATCAGCTCAAGCCGGAGCTGCCCTTCACGCCCGGCATGGAAGCGGCAGGCGATGTGACCGAGGTCGGCGTGGAGGCGAGGGGCGTTGCCGTCGGCGACAAGGTGATCGTGAAGATGCGCCACGGTACTTTCACCGATGAAGCGGTCGTCGCGCCGTCGCAGCTCACGCCGATGCCGTCCACCTTCGATTACGCGGAGGCTGCGACCTATCTCGCCGGCCACGGCACCGCCTATCACGCGCTGATCGACCGCGGCAGGGTCGAGCCGGGCGAGGTGCTGCTCGTGCATGGCGCCGGCGGCGGCGTCGGCCTTGCCGCCGTCGAAATCGGCAAGATGCTGGGCGCGACCGTGATCGCGACCGCCTCCAGCGACGAGAAGCTTGCCATTGCGAAATCGCGCGGCGCCGATCATCTCGTGCGTTACGATCGCGAGCCGTTTCGCGATGCGGTCAAGCGCATCACCGACGGCCGCGGCGCCGACGTCGTGTTCGATCCGGTCGGCGGCGAGGTGTTCGAGAGCTCGATGCGCTGCATCGCCTGGGGCGCGCGGCTGCTGGTGATCGGCTTCACCGGCGGCATCGGCTCGGCCAAGACCAATCTCTTGCTGATCAAGGGCGCCAGTGTGCTCGGCGTGCGCGCCGGAGAGGCCGTGCGGAAAAATCCCGCGCTCGGCGAGGTGCGCCTGAAGGCGCTGCTTCAGTGGGCGGAGGAAGGCAAGCTGCGCCCCAACGTCTCGCACCGCCTGCCGCTTGGGGATTACGCGAAGGCGATGCGGTTGCTGATCGACCGCAAGGCGATCGGTCGCGTGGCGCTGGTGATGGAGTGATCTCCATCACCGTCATTCCGGGTTCTCGCTTCGCGAGCCCCGGAATGGCCGTGAACTATTTGTACTCCCGCTCCGTCCACCACGGAAAATAGTCCGGCATGTCGCTCGACACCTTGTTCTTGAACTGCGCCGGACGCTTCTCCAGGAACGACACCACACCCTCCTTGACGTCGTCCGAGCGGCCGCGGGCGTAGATGCCACGGCTGTCGACCTTGTGGGCTTCCATCGGATCGTCCGCACCCATCATGCGCCACATCATCTGCCGGATCAGCGCCACCGATACCGGCGCGGTTTTCGCCGCGAATTCCTTGGCGAGCGCGCGGGCGGTCGGCAAGAGATCATCCGGCGGCACCACCTTGCTGACGAGACGCCCAGCAAGCGCTTCCTGCGCCGGGAAGACGCGGCCCGAATAGCACCATTCCAGCGCCTGCGAGATGCCGACGATGCGCGGCAGGAACCAGCTCGAGGCGGCCTCGGGCACGATGCCGCGCTGGGAGAACACGAAGCCGAAGCGGGCGGCGTCGGAGGCAATGCGGATGTCCATCGCGAGCTGCATGGTGACGCCGATGCCGACGGCAGGGCCGTTCACCGCGGCGATCACGGGCTTGAGGCATTTGAAAATACGCAAGGTCACCTGGCCGCCGCCGTCGCGCACCTGCGGATCGCTGTAATCGACCTTGCCGTCGGCGAGGCGCTTGACGGGACCGCGCCGCGCGTCGCGATCAAACGTGTCGGCGCCGGAAGAGAGGTCCGCGCCTGCGCAGAAACCACGGCCGGAGCCGGTGACGATGATGGCGCGGACGTTGTCGTCCTTGTCCGCGGCATCGAACGCGTCGATCAGCTCTGCTTGCATCTGCGCGTTGAAGGCGTTGAGCTTGTCGGGCCGGTACAGCGTGATGGTGAGGATCTGCTCGGCGACCTCGTATTTGATCGTCTCATACGCCATGGGTTATTTCCTTCCTTTGTTTCTTATTCTCTCTGTAGCACGTCATTCCGGGGCGCGCCTCTTGGCGCGAGCCCGGAATCCATACTCACGATGGTGGTTATGGATTCCGGGCTCGTCGCTTCGCGACGCCCCGGAATGACGGAGGATATTCAGCGTGCCGGCGGCTTCGGCCAGGGCCGCTGCGGGCCGCGCAAGCCCTCGAAGGCCTTGGCCATGCCGAGCACGCCGATGTCGTCGAAGCGGCGGCCGACGATCAGCACGCCGATGGGAAAGCCGTTGGCGTCGAAACCGCCGTTGAGGGAGACCGCAGGGTTCTCCGACATATTCCACGGCACGGTATAGGCGATGTGCTCGAACGGCCTCATGGGATCGTTGGTCGGCGACGCCCAGTCGGCCGGATAGTTCACGTTCGGCGCGGTCGGCGAAATCACGTAGTCGAGCTCGCAGAACAGCTTCGACGCCGCGGCGCGGATCGCCATGGTCTGGTTGAAGCCGCGGATGACATCCACACCCGAGAGCTTTGCGCCGGATGCGCCCCATTTGAAGATGTAGGGCAGCACCTTTGCCTGCTCGGCCGGCGTCAGCTTGGACAGATCGTCCCACATCCGCGCGCGCCAGAAATTGTCGAGGCCGTCGAGCATCTCGCGGGTCAAAATGCCGTCGACCTCGGTGACGACGCTGCCTGCGGATTCGAACGCCTTTGCGGCTTTCACGGCAACGTCACGGACCGGCCGTTCTGCCGGCAGCCCGACGCCGGCATCGAGCATCAGGCCGATCCGCAATTTGCGCGGAGACTTCTCCGGTCCTTTCCAGTTGAGGGGTTCGGCGGGCAGGCTCATGCCGTCGCGCCGGTCGGGCTTTGCGATCGCGCTCATCATCAGCGCGCAATCGTCGACGGTGCGGGTCATGGGGCCGGCGACGCGGCCGACATAGGTGGGGTCGATCGGTACGCGGCCGAAGCTCGGCTTCAATCCGACGAGGCCGCACCAGCCCGCGGGCAGGCGCACCGAGCCGCCGATATCGGTGCCGAGATGCAGGGGGCCGTAGCCGGCCGCCGCGGCGGCGCCCGCACCGGCACTGGAGCCGCCGGGATTCTTGGAGAGGTCCCAGGGGTTGCGCGCGAGCGCGTGGAAGCTGGAGAGCCCCGAGGACAGCATGCCGTAATCGGGCATGGTGGTCTTGGCGAAGATGATCGCGCCGGCCTCGCGCAGCCGCGCGGCGGGCGGGGCGTCCTTCTCGGCCGGCACGAGCTTGACGCTGGCCGCCCCCAGCGGCACCGGCACGCCCTTGGTCGCGATGTTGTCCTTTACCGTGACAGGCACGCCGTCGAGCGGGCCGGACGGCTCGCCGCCGGTCCAGCGCGCGGTCGAGGCCTTTGCGGCCTCGCGCGCGCCGTCGGGGTCGAACGCATAGAGTGCCCTGAGGTGCGGCTCCCACGCGGCGACGTGCGTGAGCACGTCCTCCAGCACCTCGCTCGGCGAGAATTGCTTGGCGCGATAGCCCGCGATCAGATCGACCGCGGAGAGATCGTGCAGCGAGGTGACCGCCTCTTCGACACTCTTTTTATGCATTGCTAAACGACCGGCATGCGCGTTTCGATGATGCGGGCGAACATGCTGGCGCCGATCGGCAGGATCTTGTCGTCGAGCACAAAACCGGGATTGTGCACCGGCACCGAGCCGTCATGGCCGACCCAGAAATAGGCGCCGGGAATGGTCTCCAGCATGTCGGCAAAATCCTCGCTGCCCATCTTCGGCTGGGTGCGGGTGATCACCTTGGCGGGGTCGACGACGGTGCGCGCCACCTCCTCGACCACCTTGGACTGCTCGACCTGGTTGACCAGCACGTTGAAGGTGTCGCGGATGTCGACGTCGATCGCGCACTGATACGCGGCCGCGATGCCGGCGCAGATGGTGCGGATGCGTTCGCTGACCAGGGTGCGGACTTCTTTCGAGAAGGTGCGGATGGTGCCGCAAAGATGCGCGTCGCCGGGAATGACGTTGTAGGCGGAGCCCGCATGGATCTGGGTGATCGACACCACCGCAGCCTGCAGCGGCTCGACGTTGCGGCTGACGATGGTCTGGATCGCCTGCGCCAGCGTGGTCGCGATGATCACCGCGTCCTTGGAGCGTTCGGGCATTGCGCCATGCGCGCCATAGCCGGTGATGCGGAGGTCGAAGAAGTCGGCGCTGGCCATCGCCGGACCGGGCAGGATCGCGATCTCGCCGTGGTTGAGGTCGGGCGCGTTGTGCAGGCCGTAGAGCTCGTCGCACGGAAACTTCTCGAACAGCCCGTCCTTGATCATCGCGCGGGCGCCGCCGAGGCCTTCCTCGGCCGGCTGGAAGATCAGGTGCACGGTGCCGTCGAAGTTCCTGGTCTCGGCGAGATAGCGCGCGGTGCCGAGCAGCATGGTGGTGTGGCCGTCATGGCCGCAGCCGTGGAAGCGGCCGGGGATTTTCGAGCTCCATTTCAGATTGGTGTTCTCTTCCATCGGCAGCGCGTCCATGTCGGCGCGCAGGCCGATGCGCTTGCCGCTCGACCCCTTGCCCTTGATGACGCCGATCACGCCGGTGCCGCCGAGGCCGCGATGCACCTCGATGCCCCAGCCCTTCAGCTTGTCCGCGACGATGCCGGAAGTGCGCACTTCCTCGAAGCCGATCTCGGGATGGGCGTGGAGGTCGCGCCTGATAGCGGTGAGTTCGTCGGCATAGCCGTCGATGCGGTCGATCGTGGGCATGTGTTCTGTCCGGTTAGCGTGAAGGAGGATTGAAAACGGGGCCGTTCGGCTTGATGCGAATGCCCGGGCGCAGCTTCGTCCAGGGCAGGGAGGCGGTATCGGCCGGCATCGCGCCGGGGGCGGCGCAGATCATCAGCTGTTCCGCGATCGGCTCAAAATCGGCGCGGAAGTGCACCGAGCTCTTGTTGACCAGGATCTTCTGTTCGGTCGGCTCGATGCCGACATAGCGGTACATCGCCTGATCGGCGAGCTGCGCCTTGTGCGAGGAGACGACGACACGAACGTCGCCGATGCGCAGGGCCGCGGAAGGACCCATCTCCATCTCGCGGCCGCCGTAATAGGGGCCTGGCGCGATGAAGCGGCCGTCGGACAATTTTTCGACGACGAAGGTCTCGCGATAGGGCTCGTCGCCTGGAATGCCGGACTTGCCGCCGAGCGACAGCGTCACCGTGGCGCCGACACCGGCCGCATGGGCGGCCTTGGCCGATTCCGGATCGTAGATCGCGCCGGTCGCGGCGCTGGCCTTGTTGCGCACCAGCGCGCGCAGCATGCCGGTGGTGTCGGAATCGCCGCCGGCGCCGGGATTGTCCTGGGTGTCGGCGATGATGATCGGCTTGCTGGCGCCCTTCGCGAGTTCCATCGCATGGCGCACGCCGTCGTCGGGCGACCAGATCTTGCCGTCGAAATCGTCCTCGTGGCTTTCGATCAGCTTGACGATCGCATCCGCGGCGCGATCGGCGTCGGCTTGCGTCTTGCCATAGGCGAACACGCTCGGCCCGCAATCGCGGAAGTCGGCGGCGGGGAAGCCCGGCGCGAAGGACAGCGTCGGAACCCCGTCGCTCTCGAGCGCGGCGAGCTTCTCGTAGATGCCCTTGGTCGGCTGGTCGTTGGTGCACTGCCAGCTGATCGGGATCAGGAACGGCAGTTGCCGGAAGGCTTTCGCAAAGCGCTGCTTGGTCTTCAACAGCAGCGCGAGATGTCGCGCCGAGGCGCGGCCCGTCTCGGCCATGTCGACATGCGGATAGGTGCGGTAGGCGATCAGCGCGTCGGCATGCCCGATCATCGCGGGCGTGACGTTGGCGTGAAGATCGAGGCTTGTGACGAGCGGAACATCCTCGCCGATGACGCGGCGTACCCGTGCCAGGATTTCGCCTTCGCCGTCGTCGAGATGCTCCGTCACCATCGCGCCGTGCAGGTCGAGATAGACGGCGTCGATCGGGCCCGCGGCCGCGATGCCGTCAACCATCACCCTCACGATGCGCTCGAACGCATCCTTGGTGACATGTGCGGAGGGGCTCGCGCCGCAGGCGATGGTCGGAATGAGTTCCCAGCCGTTGGCTTCGGCGCTGTCGACGAAACCGGCGAGTCCGACATTGATGCGGCGCATCACCTTCAGCACGTCGGCACCTTCAGTCATCGCCGGCCAGCCGCCGCCATGCTGGAAGTCCGCAAACGTCGCCTTCGTCGGAGCGAAGGTGTTGGTCTCGTGCAGGAAGCCGCCGACCGCGATACGTGTCATCAATTCAAGTCCAGGCGATTGAAAGTGCGCGCGTTAGCCTTCGACGTTAGCCTTGCCCTTGCGGCGAGAGCAAGGTGAGAAGCAATCGCGCCGTGCATAGGGTCAGATCGTTTTGGGAATGCTGCTCCGCAGTCATTCCGGGGCGCGCAACGTGCGCGAGCCCGGAATCCATCATGCGACAGAGTCTGCGGCCTGATGGATTCCGGGCTCATCGCCTCGCGATGCCCCGGAATGACGAGGAGAGAGTGGAGTTACGCCGTCGCCACCAAGCCCTCCGACACCGGCCGGAAGTTCGCAAAGTCCCAACCGCGGCCGGGGGCTGCCTCCAGCAGGGCCCTGGTGTAGGCCTCCTTCGGATGCGTCAGCACTTCGGCGGCGGGGCCCTGTTCGACAACGCGGCCGTGCTGCATCACCACGACCTCGTCGCAGATTTGCGCTGCGACTCGGAGATCGTGGGTGATGAACAGGATCGCGATGCCGAGCCGCTTCTGGATCTCGTCGAGCAGTTCCAGCACCTGGGCCTGCACCGAGACGTCGAGCGCGGAGACCGCTTCGTCCGCGACCAGCACGTCCGGATCGAGCGCGAGCGCACGCGCAATCGCGATGCGCTGGCGCTGGCCGCCGGAGAACTGGTGCGGATAGCGTGACACCGCATCGGCCGGCAGGCCGACCAGCTCGAGCAGCTCGCGGGCGCGCTTCATCGCGTCGGCATGCGAGACGCCGTAATTGATCGGGCCTTCCGCGATGCTCTCGCCCACCGTGATGCGCGGGTTGAGCGAACGGTAGGGATCCTGGAACACGATCTGGATCTTCTGCCGGTGCGGCTGGAGCAGGCGACGCGAGATGTCGGAGATCTCGCGACCGGACAGGCGCACGCCGCCGGAGGTCGGGTCGATCAGGCGCACGATGCAGCGTGCCACCGTGGACTTGCCCGAGCCGCTCTCGCCGACGATGCCGAGCGTACGGCCCTTGCGCAGCGTCAGCGTCACCTTGTCGGCGGCGACGACCTCGCGGCCTTTGCCGAAGAAGGCGCGCTCCTTATAGACCTTGCTGAGGTCGTTGGCCTCCAGCACCACCGGTTCCTTGGTCTCGGGCCGCGCCGCGCGCGGCACGAGGCTCGGCACCGCCGAGAGCAGGTTGCGGGTGTATTCCATGGTTGGATTGCGCAGCACGGCGTCGAGCGGACCGGTTTCGACGAGGCGACCCTGCCGCATCACGGCGACACGGTCGGCGATTTCCGCCACCACGCCCATGTCGTGGGTGATGAACAGCACGGCCGTGCCGTGATCGCGCTGGAGGTCACGGATCAGGGTCAGGATCTGTTTCTGCGTGGTGACGTCGAGTGCGGTGGTCGGCTCGTCGGCAATGAGCAGCTTCGGCTCGAGCACCAGCGCCATCGCGATCATGATGCGCTGGCGCTGGCCGCCGGAGAGGCGGTGCGGGTAGGAGGCGAAGATGCGCTCGACCTGGGGCAGGCGCACCTGCTCCATCATGTCGAGGATGCGCTTCTTCCGTGCCCTGGCATCGAGATTGGTGTGCGCGCGCAGCACTTCGTCGATCTGCCGGCCGACCGGCACGACCGGATTGAGCGCGGTCATTGGCTCCTGGAAGATCATCGCCATCTGCGTCGCGCGGAGCTGGCGCAGCCGGCGGTCGGTCGCGGTGAGCAGCTCTTCGCCGACCAGCTTGACGCTGCCGGCGGTGGGCACCAGCGTGCCCTTCGGCAGCAGGCCCATCGTGGTCAGCGAGGTCACCGACTTGCCCGAGCCGCTTTCGCCGACGAGACACAGCGTCTCGCGTTCGCGCACCTGGATCGAGATGCCGTCGATGATGTTCGCCGCCTTCGGCTTCTTGCCGACGGAAACGACGAGGTTGTTGATGTCGAGAACAGGGTTGGTCATGCCGCAAAACTTTCGCTCGTCATTCCGGGGCGCGCGCTAGTGCGAACTAAGGTGCGCAATTGCGCACCTGAGAATCCATCGGGCCGCAGTACATGAGATGAAATGGATTCCGGGCACGCGACTTCGTCGCGCCCCGGAATGACTGAACTCTTGGTCATCACTTCCCCTCCCGCTGCTTCATGCGGGGATCGAGGGCGTCGCGGGCGGCGTCGCCAATCAGATTGATGCTGAGAATGGCGATCGAGAGCAGGAGGCCCGGCCAGAAGATCAGCGACGGCTTGATCTGGAAGTACTGGCGGCCCTCGGCCATGATGTTGCCCCAGGTCGGCGTCTCCGGCGAGATGCCGGCGCCGAGGAAGGACAGGATCGCCTCGGTTAGGATTGCAGAGGCGCAGACGTAACTGCCCTGCACGATCAGAGGCGCGATCGTGTTCGGCATCAAATGCCGCCACATGATCTTCGGCAGGGATGAGCCGACCGAGATCGCCGCTTCAACATAGGGTTCCTCGCGCGCCGACAGCACGACCGAGCGCACCAGGCGCGCCACGCGCGGAACTTCGGGGATCGTGATCGCGATCAGCACGGTCCAGATGCTGGCACCGGACAGCGACACCACGGCGATCGCGAGCAGGATGCTCGGCATCGCCATCAGGCCGTCCATGACCCGCATCAGGACGGAGTCGACCAGCTTGAAGAAGCCGGAGACGAGGCCGATCGCCAGCCCGATGACGATCGACAGGATCGCCGAGCCAACACCGATCAGCAGCGAGATGCGGCCGCCATAGATGACGCGCGACAGCAGGTCGCGTCCGTAGGCGTCGGTGCCGAGCAGGAATTGCGCCGAGGTCGGCTTCAATCGTTGCGACGGCGCGAGCTGGATCGGATCGTGCGGCGCGATCAGCGGCGCCAGAATCGAGATCAGCACGATCAGCGCGAGCAGGACCGTCGCCGTGGCGATGATCGGCGTCGAGGTGAGGAATCCGAAGCGCGGCCGCAGCGGCGACGTGATCGGAATGGACGACTGGGGAAGGGTATCGACCGACATTTTTGTCCTTATCCTTGCCTCAGTACCGGATCCGCGGATCGAGCAGAGTGTAGGCGACGTCGATCAGGAGATTGACGACGACATAGATCAGCGAGGTCAGCAGGATCATCGCCTGGATCACCGGATAGTCGCGCGCCAGCACCGCATCCACGGTGAGGCGGCCGATGCCGGGGATGTTGAATACGCTCTCGGTGACGACGACGCCGGAGATCAGAAGCGCAAAGCCGGTGCCGATGACGGTAATCACCGGCACGGCGGCGTTGCGCAGCGCATGGCGCATCATCACGGCGACTTCGTTGATGCCCTTGGCGCGCGCGGTGCGGACATAGTCCTCGCCGAGCACGTCGAGCATCGCCGCGCGCGTCATGCGCGCGATCAGCGCGATGTAGATGAAGGAGAGCGCGCAGGTCGGCAGGATCATGCGCTCGAAGAACGGACCGAAGCCGTTCGAGATGCTCTTGAAGCCCTGCACCGGCACCCAGCGCAGGTCGATGGCGAAGACCTCGATCAGGACATAGCCGACCACGAACACCGGGACCGAGAAGCCGAGCACCGAGAGACCCATCACGAAACGGTCGATCCAGGTGCCGTGCTTCCACGCCGCGATCACCCCCAGGGGGACCGCGACGATGACGGCGAGGATGATGGTCGACAGCGCGATCGAGATCGACGGCTCGACGCGCTGGCCGATCATCTTCATCACCGGCAGGTTGGAGATCAGCGACGTCCCGAGATCGCCGTGCAGCAGTTTGTTCACCCAGGTGATGAACTGCACGATCAGGGGCTCGTTGAGGCCGAGTGAGGTCCGGATGCGCTCCAGCCGTTCCGGCGTCGCGTTGTCGCCGGCGAGGATCGCGGCGGGATCGCCGGGGGTGAGGCGGAGCAGGAGGAAGACGAACAGCGCGACGACGCCCATCACGGGCACGGCGGCGAAGATTCGGCGAAGGAGATATCCGAGCAAGTTGAATCCGTCAGATTAGAGTCAAATCGGCGGCAGCGGTCGTTGCCTGTTCTGCCATCAGCCTAACATTTGAGCAATTCCCGTGCCATCAGGGCCACAGGTTTTGCAGTGCGGCCAGTTATTTTCTTGCGGCGTCATTCCGGGGCGATACGCCAGCATCGAAGAATCTCGAGATTCCGGGTTCGCGTCTTTCGACGCGCCCCGGAATGACGATCTAATCACTCCAGCGTGGCCAGCAGTCCTGCCATCAGGCGGCCGCGTTCGACCAGGCTCTCGACTTCGATATACTCTTCGAGCGTGTGGACATTGCCGCCGCGCACGCCCAGGCCGTCGAGCGTCGGGATGCCCATCGCGCCGGTAAAGTTGCCGTCCGAGCCGCCGCCCGAGCTCGCATGCGGCAGCTCGGCGCCGAGCGATCTGGCGATGTCGCGCGCCTTTTCGTACAGCGCCATGGTGCCGGCATCGGGTTCCCACACGGGCCGGGTGACGCCACGCGTCACCTTGAACGCAACATCATTGGTTGTGCCTGACAGCGCCAGCATCCGCTCGACGCCGCGATCGAGATCGGCCTGGCGCTTGGCCATCGAAAGCGCTTCGCCGGTGGCGATCGTAGCAACGCAATTAACCCATTGTCCGCCATGCACGACGCCGACCGAGAAGGTGCAGTCCTCCGTCGTCATCGCATCGATGGCGAGGATTTGCCGCGCCATCTCGCGAATCGCCGAGCGGCCCGCCGACAATGTCGAGCCGGCGTGGCTCGGCCGGCCGGTCGCCTCGAGATTGAATCGCGCGATCGCGTAACGTCCGGTGGTGACGCCGTTGTCGGCACGGCCGGGCTCGGGCACCAGCACGTATTTGTTGCGCGCAGCCTCGGCCTCGATGATGTCGCGTGTCGAGGGCGTGCCGACCTCCTCGTCCGGCGTGAACAGCACGGTGATCGGCAGCGGCGTGGTGAAGGAGGCGCGCGCCAGCTGCCGGATCGCTTCCAGCGAGAGATAGTTGCCGCCCTTCATGTCGCAGATGCCGGGGCCGTAGCACTTGCTGCCCTCACGCCGCCATTTCAGCTTCTCGATGGTGCCGACCGGGTGGACGGTATCCATGTGTCCGGCGATCAGGATGCCGGGCTCGCCCTGCTTCGGATGGGGAAAGCGCGCACGGATCACGCCGCCAAAGCCCTGGCGGCCGGCGATGCGTTCGATCGTCGCACCCATGATTGCCATATCCCGCGCTGCGATATCGAGCATGCGGTTCACGGCGCCCGCGTCCCAGGTCGGGCTTTCGCATTCCACCCATCCGCGCAGGCCCTCGAGCATCGCCTCGGAATCGAAGGGAAGATTGGCTGGATTCATCGTAATGTCTCTCAAGCTTCGAAAGATGGAACGCGCATTGCATCGGCGCGGGGCAGGACAAGCGGAGAGCGTTGTAGAGCCAAACCGATCTTTGGGGAGCCCGTGCGCGCGCCGCCTGGGCCTGCAGCGAAACCGGATTGACGCGCTCGGCACTGTCTGCAAGTCTCGAAAAGATAAAGGCATTGCATGAGGTTAGTTCGCCCAAAGAACGAACCGAATGCCCAACCAATAACCTGCCTTTGAACAGTTTCACGTCAGGAGAAACTTTTTATGTTCCACTTCATGCGCCGGGCGCCTCGCGCGTTCGCCTCCAAACTTGCGCTGTCGGTCGTCGCGCTCTCGACCGCGCTGGCCTCGCCAGTGCTTGCAGCCGGCAAGACCCTCACCGCGGTAATGCATTCCGATCTGCGCATCATCGATCCGATCTTCACCACGGCCTATATCACGCGTGACCACGGCTACATGGTCTACGACACGCTGGTGGCCACCGATTCGAACTTCAAGATCCAGCCGCAGATGGCGGACTGGAAGATCTCCGACGACAAGCTCACCTACACCTTTACACTGCGCGACGGCCTGAAGTGGCATGACGGCACGCCGGTGACCGCGGAAGACTGCGTTGCCTCGCTGAAGCGCTGGGGCGCGGTCGACGGCATGGGCCAGAAGCTCATGGACTTCACCGCGAGCCTCGAGGCGACCGACGCCAAGACCATCACGTTGAAGCTGAAGGAGCCCTACGGCCTCGTGCTCGACTCCATCGGCAAGCCGTCCTCGCGCGTTGCCTTCATGATGCCGAAGCGCCTCGCCGAGACGCCGCCGGACAAGCAGATCCCCGAGCAGATCGGCTCGGGCCCGTTCAAGTTCGTGCAGTCGGAATTCCAGCCCGGCGTGAAGGCTGTCTACGTCAAGAACACCGATTACGTGCCGCGCAAGGAGCCGGCGAGCTGGACCTCCGGCGGCAAGGTGGTGAAGGTCGACCGCGTCGAGTGGATCACGATGCCGGACTCGCAGACCGCGGTGAACGCGCTGCAGTCGGGCGACATCGACTTCGTGGAGAACCTTCCGTACGACATGCTGCCGGTGCTGGAAGCGAACAAGGAGATCACGATCGAGGTCTCGAACAAGTTCGGCTTCCAGACGCTCGGCCGGATGAACTTCCTGTATCCGCCGTTCGACAACGTGAAGGTGCGCCGTGCTGCCTTTCTGGCGATGAACCAGAAGGACGTTCTCGATGCGCTCGTCGGCAACGCCAAATATCAGAAGGTCTGCGGCGCGTTCTTCGTGTGCGATACCCCGCTCGCGACCGACGTCGGCGCCGAGACCCTGGTGAAGGGCAATGGCATGGCGGAAGCCAAGAAGGCGCTCGCCGAGTCCGGCTATGACGGCACTCCGGTCGTGGTGATGGCGCCCGGCGACGTCACGACGCTCAAGGCGCAGCCGATCGTTGCGGCCCAGTTGCTGCGCGAGGCCGGCTTCAAGGTCGACCTGCAAGCGACCGACTGGCAGACGGTGGTGAGCCGCCGCGCCAGCCAGAAGCCTCCGAAGGAGGGCGGCTGGAACATGTTCTTCACCAACTGGGTCGCGGCCGACGTCTCCAACCCGATCGCCAATCTCTCGATCGGCGGCCAGGGCAAGAAGGGCGGCTGGTTCGGCTGGGCGGAAGACCCCAAGATCGAGCAGCTCAAGGATGCTTTCGTCCGCGCGCCGTCGGTCGACGAGCAGAAGAAGATCGCCGCCGACATCCAGAAAGAAGCCTATGAGCAGGTGATCTACGTTCCGCTGGGGCAGTATCTGCTGCCGAGCGGCTGGCGCAAATCGCTGAGCGGTGTGCTCGACGGGCCCGCAACGCCCCTGTTCTGGAACGTCGACAAGTCGGAATAGGCGGGCGGGTCCTTCCGCCTTTCGTCCGGATTATCACGCGGCGCCGCTGTCACCAGCGGCGCCGTTGTCGTTTGCCGGCTCGAGACGACCGTGGAGCCTTTAACTCTTCCAGTTTCCAATCATTGCTATTTGTTTCCAACCTGAAATAGATGTGCCGTCTTCGCGCATCACTTTCCGTGTCCCAATTGATTCCTGTGCCAGTCGATTTTGCATTCCAGGCGATGGCCGAACGGTCCGATCGCGCGCCGGCGCGATGGCGTCGGCCCTTCCTGCGCTGGCTCGACGGCGTCGAAGCGGGCTGGGCCGTGCCGCTTCTCATCGCCTGCTTCGTTGCGATCTGGACGCTCTATCTGGCCATCGCCTATGCCGGCGGCGGCCTGCACCCCGATACGCTCGAGGCCTGGACGCTCGGACGGAACTTTGCCTGGGGCTATCACAAGCATCCGCCGTTGATGGGGTGGGTCGCGGCGGCATGGACCTTCGTCTTTCCGCTCAGTGACGGGTCGCTGCAACTGCTGGCGATGGCCAATGCCGGGCTTGCGCTGTTCTTCGTCGATCTGATCTCGCGGCAGTTCGTGACCGGGCACAAGCGCATCCTGGTGCTGCTGCTGTTGATGCTGACGCCGGCCTATCAATTCCACGCCCAGCGCTTCAACGCCAATGCGGTGCTGCTCGCGACCTGGCCGCTGGCGACCTGGTGCTTCCTGCGCGCATTCGAGACGCGCGGCAAGCTGTGGGCGGTCGCTGTGGGATGCACGACGGCGCTCGCGATGGTCGGCAAATATTATTCGATCTTTCTCGTCGCGAGCTTCGCCTTTGCCGCGCTGGCGCATCCGGCACGGCGCGCCTATTTCACCTCGGCTTCGCCCTGGATCTCGGTCGCCGTCGGGCTCGCGGCGCTGTCGCCGCACCTCTACTGGCTCGCGACGACGGGCGCGTCGGCCTTCACCTATGCGCTGGCTCACGCCAACGGCAACGCTGTGAGCTCGCTCGGTGAGGCGAAGAATTTCCTGCTGGGGTTGGTTGCGGCCATGAGCGTGTCGGCCGTGCTCTGGATGCTCATCGCCGGCACGCGGCTGAAGCAGTTTCCGGCCGACTTCATGGCGATGAGTCCGGGCCTGCGGCTTCTCTTCTCCATTGCGATCGGCACGATCGTGCTGCCGGTCCTGACGTCGCTTGTGATGGGAACGGATCTGCCGTCGCTGTGGGCGTTGCAGGGGCTGTTCCTGTTCGTCATTCTCGTGGTCTGCGGCACGCGCTATCCGATCGAGCGGTTCTACACCGTCAACCTCGCGGTGACCGCGGCCGGCGTCGCGCTCGCCGCCGTCCTGGTCGCGGCCCCGATCCATGCCGTCTATCGCAACAATCACGGCTACGAAGAGGGCCGGAACTTCTACGCGCAGGCGGCCGGCGAATTGACGCGCGAGTGGCGCGAGCTGACCGGCGAGCCGCTGAGCGCCGTGAGCGGCGATGATGCGCTGGCTTTTGCGGCGGCATTCTATAGCCCCGATCATCCCTATTATGCACGGCCGCTCGCGTATCAATACATTTGGGGTTTGCCGCGCAAGAGGACGCTGGATCGCGGCTGGGCCGCGCTCTGTTTCCGCGGCCAGGACTATTGCAACCGTTGGATGGAACGGGTGTCCTCGGGCGCCGGACAGTTCGTCAGGCGTGAATTCACCGTGCAGGCCACGCTGTGGGGCCGGCCCGGTCTCACGCGGGAGGTGGTCGTGCTGATGGTGCCGCCGCGCGGAAGCAGCGCCGCGCCCGAGAGCAGCGCAAATGATTTCAGTGCGAGCCGGCGTCCGACGGAATAGGCTGCGCGCTCAACAATGGCTGTCGCGCAGCCGCTCGAGGCCTTCGCTTGCGAAAGGCGCGTTGAACGCAGCCTGCTCGGCGTTTGGCTCGGAACGCCCCGTATCAGGCCGATCCGGGGTGGGGTCTTCGCGGTGTTCCGGTTCCATAGCGGCGGCCTCTCGAATTGCTGCACTACAACATCGAGGCCGGCCGGAAGTTCCTCATGCGGTGGGGCGATGATGCGGCTTGAACAGCCGACCCTTCTCCACCACCAGCACGATCGCGAGCGCAGCCAGCGTCGACAGGAAGAAGCCGACCGAGAACGGCAGCAGCGTGCCGTCAAAGCTCTGCCCGATCGCCATGCCGACCACGATGCCGATCAGCGTCGTGATCGAGCCGTAAAGCGAGGAAGCGGTGCCGGCGATATGGCCCTGCGGCTCCATCGCGAGCGCGGTGAAGTTGGCGACCATCATGCCGAACGAGAACATCATCAGCGCCGACAGTGCCATGAACAGAGCAAGCGGCAGCACGTTCAGGATTTCGGTGACCAGCATGACGCTGGCGACCACGGCATAAAGCGTCAGGGCGCCGTGCGAGATCACGCGCATGCCGAGCCGTCCGACCAGCCTCGCATTGAGGAAGCCGGCAATGGCGGTGCCGGCCGCGATCGCAGCGAAGGCGAGCGGGAAGTAGTGACCGAGGTGATAGACGCCGGTGAAGACCTGCTGGGCCGAGAAGACATAGGCGAAGAGTGCGCCGATGACGCTGCCGGCGGCCGTCGCATAGCCGATGGTCTGGCGATTGGTCAGGGTCTGCCGGAACGCCGCGAGCACGTCGGCGGGCGCCAGCGACCTGCGTTCTGACTGAGGGAGGGTTTCGGGCAGCCGCAGCACGGACCATGCGAGCGCGAGCAGGCCGTACAGCATCAGCACGACGAAGATGCCGCGCCATTGCGTGACGAGCAGCACCGCCTGTCCGAACGACGGCGCGATCACGGGCACCGCGATGAACACCATCATGGCAAGCGACATCACGCTCGCCATGCGGCGGCCGACATAGCAGTCGCGCACGATCGAGGTCGCGATCACGCGCGTTGCCGAGGTACCGAGCCCTTGCAGCGCGCGCGCCAGCAGCAGCGTCTCGAACGAGGGCGCGGCAACCGCCAGCACGCTCGCCACCGCATAGACCGCCATGCCGCCGAGCAACACCGGGCGACGGCCGAAACGGTCCGACAACGGACCCATGACGAACTGACCCACGCCGAAGCCGATCAGGAAGGTCGACAGCACGAGCTGGAGATGGTTGGCGACGGGAATCTTGAAGGCGGTCCCGATATTGGGCAGCGCCGGCAGCATCATGTCCATCGCAAGCGGATTCAGCGCCATGATGGACGCGATCACGATGACGAATTCGGGAAAACCCATGGGCCGGTGTCCCGAGGACACCCAGCTGTCGGCATTGACGTCGGACAAGAAGCTCACCTCTGATTGGAAGGCTTTATGTATTGTCCATGCTGCGGCGCACAACCCATGTTTTGAGATGGCTGTCAGGCGGAGCGGGAGCGGACAAGGCTGGGTGAGGCCCGCCGTCGCTCCGGGACAGGTCGGCTGGGGCGCGAGCGCCGTTGCACCGGCCACGCCGCCTGGAAGGCGTTCAACAGCCTGACGAAGCGGCGCGGCGATACCACCCAAGGTGGCAGGATTCTTGCTACGGTATCCGTCGCCGGAATGGCGGCGGAGAACCGTGATGCTCTCTACGCAACGCTCGCTCGCGACGGCCCAGCTCGGCCGCAACAGCTTCGAGGAGATCTTCGAGTCCCGGACGCCGTTGCGCGAGGCCGCCCTGGAGTCGTTTCGCCGCAGAAACGCGGTACTCGACGGAATCTTCTACGACATCGGCAAGGTGACCCAAGGGGAGGCCCACGAGACTGCGCCTTGGCTCGCGCGCGAGGGCGCGATCCTGATCGTCCCGCCATCCGGCGCCGGATCGCTCAAGCTCTGCAACACCGTGGAAGACTTCGCCAATGCTGGCGGCGCCGATGTCCGTATCCTGGCGGTGGCCGGCGTCGGCAGTTCGGCGCTGGGGGCGGCGGCCTTCGCACGGAATGTCGCCGACGCGTTTGGCGTGTCGGCTGCTGCCGTGGTGTCGGGCTACGGGCTTGCCGATCTCCTGACCGAGGCGCTCGGTGGCTGGTTCTGGTTCGGCACGCTCAACCGCCTGCGCCATCAGTTCGAGGAGCTGGACGACGTCAGCCGGGCGCTGAACCGGCCCGAGACCGTCAGTCCGCCGACATCACCGCTCGAACTCGGCCGCGTCAGCCTGGATACAAGGACGGTCATGGCTTTGCTGGCCGATGATCGCTTCAGCTTTTCGCTGGTGACCGGACACTCCAAGGGCAACCTCGTGGTCTCGGAAGCGCTGTACGAGCTCAGGGAGCAGCCGGCGATCGAACAGACCATTCCCGACGACAAGTTCTGGATTGTCACGGTGTCTGCGGCGGTCGCGATGCCGCCCCGATACAAGAAGATCGTCGACGTGATGGGCACGATCGATGGCTTCGGCGCGCTCAACTCGACGCCGGGAATCTCGATCGAGAAGTCGTGCCCGTTCAGCTGGCACCACACCAACACGGATTTGCCGCTTCACCTGCCGGTCACGAAGGTGTTCAGGGAGCTCAGGGTCGAGCGGAATGTCGCCGTCTGAGTTACGCCGGGACTCGAAATGACGTCAGCGTACCGGGACGAAAGCGATGCGATTGCAGACGGCGCCATCCGCCGTCCTCGCGCCGTCAACTCTCGTGGTGCGGGCAGCCGGGGTCGAACCGGCACAGCGCTTGCGCACCGAGGGATTTTAAGTTGCTTTCCGGCCGTCCCCGGTAGACCCCGGCAACCGCACAAAAACCCTGTATTTTATTGCACTTATGGCGTATCGTTGGCGTTAGCCGGGGCAGCACTGGTGTCACCGAGAACATGAAAAACGTACCCGGAGACGTACCCTGGGGGAAAGGAGATCCGCCCGATGCCCCACTATCTCTCGGAAGATTTTGTTCGCAACAAAGTCGGCCGCCTGATGGCCGGTCGCGACGAGCGGCTATTTCGCGATAGCAAGCTGACCGGATTCGCGCTGCGGGTTCGCCGCGCCGCGGACGGCACCACGCTCATGCGGGACTGGTTTGTATTGCAGCCGGTGCCGGGCAAAAGCAACCCGAAGAAAATTCCGATTGGCAATTATCCGACGTTCAATGCTGACAAGGCCCGCGAAGAGGGGGAGGGCATGCTGCGGGCGGTCAAGCGCGGCGACGATCCCAGTGCCGAGCGCGCGACCAAGAAGGCGCAGCCCCAGTGGGAAGATCTGCTCGCAGCGTTTCGCGCCAAGTTTCTGCCGAAGAAACAGCCGTCGACGGTCAAGCGCTACAATGGCGTGATTAACCGCATCCTGACGCCTGCCTTCAAGGGCAGGCGCGTCGCCGACATCTCGACGCCGATGGTTGCGGCGATGTACGCGCGCCGCGCCAGGACGCAGGCCGACGCCAACAACGCCATGCGCGTGCTTTCGAAGATGATGTCCTTCGCGATTGGTGAAGGCATGCGCCCGGACAAGGTCAATCCCTGCGGGGGCATCGAGCGTTACAAGCCCCGCGCGCGCGAGCGCTGGCTCGACGAGAAAGAGCTCCCGCTCTATGTGGCGGCGCTCGCGAAGGCCCCGGTCGATGCGGTCCATGATCTACTGCGCTTTCTCACCATCACCGGCTGGCGCGTTACAGATGCGCGCCTGTTGGATCATGCACAGGTCAACCTGAAGACGCTTGAGGTCCATCTTGAGGACAGCGCGACCAAGGGCAGGCCGACAGCATTGTCGGCCGACGCGGCGGCCCTGATTGCAAGGCAGCCAGGCCAAACCGGCGCGGTGTTTTCCAATGGCGGCGGGCGTCCGGTCGACTACAAGAAGCTGCGCGCGGCGCTCGCGGCGGTGCTGCTCGCCGCCGGGGTCGAATCCGCAAAGCCAGCATCGGACGGCGTCATCGAGAACGTCACGCCGCACACGCTCCGTCACACCGCAGCGTCATGGTCGGCGCTGGGTGGCGCAGATCCGTTCGAACTGCGCGATACCTTCGCCTGGAAAACGCTGGCGATGGCTGGTCGCTATGTGAAGCGCGCCGACACCCGCGCGCGTCGCGGGGTCGAGCGACTCGCCGGGGCCATCAATCTCAACGGCAAGCCGTCCGCCGAAATCAAATCCATTGCGGAGGCCAAGCGATGAAGTCAACACCGCGCAAGAAGGCGAGCGAGCCGGTCATTGCACAGTGGGGCGATGGGCCGCTGTTGCAGATTGAACGGCGGCGGCTTTCACCATTCACCGCCGAGGAATTTTGGCGCATCTGCAAAAAATATCTCCCGGCTGAACTGCAAGACGCTGCGGCAGCTTTTGTGTTCGACCTGCACGGCAACGCGCAGCGGGCAGAGACCCCGCACGGTCCAGGCCGTCCGCCGGGGGGCGTCGGCTCGCGGGTGGAAGAGTTGATAATTGGGCTCAAGCTCGATCAAAGGACGGCCAGACGGTTCGTTGCCGCTCAAGTCTGTACTTGCGGCGATGACCGCGAGCGCTGCGCCTGCGGTGCCTACGAGCGCGTAAAGTCCCTGCACAACCAGTGGCGACGCGACCAACGCAAGGGCAAATAACGAGGGGGCAGTTAACTCGGCAATTTCCTGCCCGGCAGGAAAAGGCTGTTTTGTCTGATCTGCCCCGCATCGGTTCACCGGGCTAAACCGGGTGGCACCTGGATAAGGAGTGCCACACAATGAAAACCCCAGACGCAATCACCGCCGTCGTTACGCTGTTCGGCGAACGATCCGCCTACTGGACGAGCCGGGGCTTTTTCGGCGCAGAACTGTACGAGCGGCTTGCCTCAGATAGCGAGCTTCCAGAAAATTTCGACTCCAAGGCCGTCGCCGCCATTCTCGGCGTGAAGCATGACGCGATGGCGCAGCGGCGCAAACGCGGCGATCCACCGTCCTTTATCCGCTTTGCCCAGAATTCCGTGATGTACCCGCGTCATGCGCTGTGCCTCTTCCTGCGCGACCGTTTTGTCGAGCGGCGACCGACGCCAGCGCGGCGCGAGTATACCTGCGCCCAAAATCCATGAATGCATCTTGAGTCTCGGAGCACGCGGAGAGGGCATGACCATGACAAGACGGAAGGCAAAAAAAGCCCGGCTGTAGCTGGCCGGGCTTCAATTGATGATTTGGAGCACGGTGGGGTAAAACCATGCAGCAACCTTTTTATACCGACCCGCACAAAAAGACAAGCCCGCCGCCGCCCGCCCCCATTGTCATTACGCCGGGAACCGGCCGGTTGCGGGCCGAGTTTGGCGAGTGGTGGCCTTGGCTTGATGTTAATCCCTGGAGCCTGGAGGGCCACTGTTTCAACATCACCTGGTTCAGCGGCACCGCCTATATCACCCTCGGGCGTGATAAAAAACTGACGCTGCCGGAGCTGTGCGCCAAGATCCAGGCAACGGTGACCCCCAAAGAACACAGCGCGTACCCGCCATCGCTCAGCCTGTACGATTGCCAGCGCCTCGAGATCAGCGGCATTAACGCAACCTACCCGCCGATCGGGAACACGCCGTTCGCGACCCTCCGCGAGATCGTGCGCAAAGCCAACATCCGGGCGCTGATCTTCGAAGGCCCACACTATTTGCAGGCGCCGCCGATGCTGCACCTGGTGGTGCCGTTCTCCGTGCCGCTGTTGCCTGAAAAACTGGACGACATGGCGGCACGCCTGAACGGGATCTTGCTAGGCAGGCTGATCGGCGGCAGCTTCGATGAATGGCATCATTACCCCTTTGGCCGGATCGGCGATCAACAGATTTCGGCCGAGGCCCTTGGCGGCGACTTTATCGACCGTCGCGCCGATCTCGACGCCGAGGCCCTGGAGTTTAACCATGCGATCGAAGACGCCGAAATCGAGCCCGATGACGACGTAAAGAATGTATGGCCGGAACCTATCGACTTGTGGAGCAATTTTGAGCCGCCGGAATTGCCGAAGGGCTTGCTGCCGTCACTGATCGAAACTTTTGCCTTCACCGAAAGCGAGAATATGGGCTGCGATCCCGCCGGCTTGGCAATGGGCGCGCTAGTGTCATGTGCGGCAGCTATTCCCGATTACGTGCAACTGCAAATGAAACCTGGCAGTGACAGCTGGGCGGAATCGGCACGGCTCTGGGCCACACTGGTTGGCAATGTCAGTGCCAAGAAGACCCCGGTGCTCAATCGAGTAACTTGGCCTATCAAGCAAATTGACTCCAAGCTTTACCGACAATACGCGGCCGAGCTTGAGCGATATGAAGAGCAAGAGAAGGCGAAAGAGAAAGACTCACAAGAGAAACCGGAGCGACCGAGACAACAACGGCTGCGGCTTGAAGATACTACAATTGAAGCAGCACAGGAGGTTTTCGCAAATAGCCCAAATGGCCTGCTCGTGCTGCAAGACGAATTGTCCGGCTGGTACGGAATGATGGATAGATACAACGGTAACGGCGCCAAGGATCGGGGGTTCTGGCTGCAAGCCTACAACGGCGGCGAGTATATTGTTAACCGCATCAAGCGCGGCTCACTGTTCATTGAAAACCTGAGCGCTTGTGTGCTGGGCGGCATTCAGCCAGATAAAATTCGGGAAACCGCCGCCGACGGTGTTGACGATGGACTACTCCAGCGTTCGATACCGATCATCATGCGCCGGGCAACCGTCGACCGTGATGAGGTACACGACAAAGCCAACGAGGAATATGGAAAGCTGATCGGACGATTGAATGATATCGCCTTGGACAAGCCGGACGACTATTTGCAATTCGATTCCGGCGGACAAAAAATCCGTCGCGAGATGGCCGACAAGCATCTGTCGCTTATCAATTGCGACGCGGTTAACAAGAAGTTCGCGGCACATATTGGCAAGTACGACGGGATCTTCGGCAGGTTGTGCGTGGTGTTCCATTGCATCGAGAATACGAGATACCGCGACTTTGCAGTGACCGTGCCACGCATCGTTTTGGAAAAGACCGCGCGGCGGGCGGCTGATTTTCTGCACGACTTCCTGTTGCCGCACGCGGTTTGCTTCTATGCCGGCGTGCTCGGGCTGTCGAACGATCACGAGAGTCTAACCAATGTCGCCGGATTCATTCTGGCTAAAAAACTCGACAAGATCGACAGCCGCACGATCCAGCGCGGCAATCGCGATATGAGGAATATGAAAAAGAGAAACATCGAGGATGTGCTCGATCAGCTTTACGCCTTCGGGTGGATCGTCAAGAGCGTCAACAGTAACGGCAACGCTTTTGGGATGGTTAATCCGAGGGTGCATCTGCGGTTCGCTGAGCGGGCCAAGGCTGAGGCGGCACGGGCTGCCGGCATCCGCGAAGCCATTGCCACGGCCTTGGGCAAGGCTAAGCGCCAGTGAGCCGGCGCGCCTGTTTGGAACCAAAGGCTGCACAAGGGCGGTCAGTGTTAATGTTTGTCCGCAATGTCCCTTGCGCGCATGAGGCGGAAATACAAGTTCAGCCTCTCTCTTTACCTTTTTACCATTGTTGCCTACGCTTGCCTGTGCAGCTATTTACGCCTCGCGCGCGCAAGGGACATCGCGGACACGCACTGTGCAGCCTTTGGTTCCAAACAGGCGCGCGCCTAATGTCAGCTTGAAACCGTGTGACGATCCTTTGCCTCTCATCGCGCTGGGGTCCTTCAAGACGAAGGCCGCGGGGGGGCGCATGTTTTTTCTAGGCCCCCGCTTTGACGGACCGCCCGGATAGCCTTAGGTCGCTAACCGTCCAAAATTTTGCTACACTGGAGCATGCGACAGCGAGGTAGGGTTTCGGCTTCAGAGATTTCAACGGTCGTCATCGGGGCGGGTGAACGCGCGCCCGCCCCGCCGCCACCTGAATTAACCGACGCTCAGGCGACGGTCTGGCGTGATGTCGTCGCATCACTGCCCGCTGACTGGCTTACTCGCGCGGCACATCCGATCCTGGTGGCGTATTCTCGTCATGTCTGCCGCGCACGATTGCTCGAGATGCAGGTCGCACGATTCGAAATCGAGTGGGCTGACATCGATGGCGGTCTGGAGCGGCTGGATCGGCTCTTAGCAATCGCGGAGCGAGAGACGAGGGCGATTACCGCGTGCGCGCGTGCTCTGCGACTGACGCCGCAGGCACAAATGCATCCACGCACCGCTGGACGCGCCATCAGCAATCTACCTGTTGGCCCACGGCCGTGGGACCGCGAATAAAGAAGCCGCTGTATCTCGTCGATGTCGCCTTTGGATCTTGCCGTATGATGCTCCAGGCGATTTCGCGAATGAAGAGCGAGCGCGGTGACGCAACAGCGAAGGCAAGTTGTCGGATCGCGAAACGCCTCCCATGCTTCTTCCCTGACCCTTGCTTCGGATCTTGTCCTGTACCTGTCTCGATCAGGTGCTTCACGTCATCGACGGCACCGACCGGCACTTCCGACATCGACGATGCTGGGCAACGTCGCCGTCGACAACGCGTCCAGAACGGCGTCGAACTCTGCACGGGCAGCACGGCCGCCGGTGCGCTCGATGGCCTCGCGGGCAGCCCGCGTCTGGAAGAAGCTGACCCGCTCCTTGAGTCTGAAGCAGCCGATGGCTGGCGTCGATCTCGATGATCGGAGCGCCCTCCACCCCTTCTGCGAGTGCGCGGACGAGAGTGGTCTTGCCGACCCCACCCTTTTCCTGGCAGCTGAAGAGAATACGCGACATCGTGCTAGTCTTTCTCTGTCATCCGTTGAACGCGCTCAAAAGCGAGACGACGGATTTCATCTTCGCTCTGAGACGGCCGGCCTTCGACCGCTTGCGTTTCTGCCTAAGTTCGGATGACAGAGATAGAGGTTGATTCTGCATTGCAATTTTTTTTTGCTTCGTGCTCACTCCTTTCTTCACCTGCTTGGCGGCGCGTTTCTCATCCTGTAGTTCGATTTGGCGGACAAGCGCGGTCAGGCGATTAGTCGTCAGCGGGATGCGATCTTTGCCCGACTCCCTGGGCAGCCAAGGCCGCCGCAATCGCCAACCATTGCACGCCGTCTTTGCGCAACTTGTAGATTTCCGGAAGAGCCGCCCTGATTGCCTTCGTCGTTCCAGTCGTTTCACGGCTGGATTGCGACTTCGATCGTTCGGTCTGCAATCTTGAGGCGTCGGTGCGAAGGCGCTTGAGATCCAAGGTCGTGCCGTAGACCTAGGCTTTGGCTTTCAGCACCACACTAGCCAGAACTAGAGTTACTAGGGCGTGTACTCATAAATCGAGGAAGTGGGCCGGCGCTTAAATGTCCGCTTGTGCCCCAGTAGCGGCCCAAAAACAGACATGCCGGGAGGTCCGTTACGGGCCAGAAGGCGACGTCTCGAAGATGGGACTGATAATGTAAAAGGCCGCCCAACCGAGGCGGCGTCGAGCGCCCATAGGATAGTGGTCCGCCCTGGGAATATGCGGGCAGCCTCGGAATGGGATGATGGTCATCCTTGCTATCTTGCTGTTTTGGGCCTGGCTTCGGCGAAGCACCTAAGTGTAGCCCGACGCCACTCTGATGGCATCAAAAAGCGCCTCTGGTTGAGTACCTCTTAATGGTAGGCGCTCGATCTACCGCTTGTTCGCGACGATCGGCATGATGCAGGCAAATGACAACGGCCTATGGTGAGGATTTGGTGATGCGCTGGCTTGCGATCGGACTGAGTTTCCTGACCTTCACGGGGGTGGCGGCGGCTCAGCCTCGCACTAGCTCTGAAGCGCAGTTTGCTCCAGCATATAAATACGAAACTCGCGCGGAATGCGAAGCTGATCGCAATAGGACGAGAAGCTGTTGCGATTTTACTGAGCGGCTGCGGTACATCCCGCGGCACGATGGCAGGCTGGTGTCCGAACTAGGAAGGGAGATGCCGACCCGACTGATCTGCCACGACCCAGACTTCAAACGGTGAGAACGGCGTCAGTGCTCGTGCCGGAAGCCGGTTGACATATTTCAGGAGGGTTCTCTTATGTTGCTTTCAGGATTTTGGCGATGCTGTGCAATTGCAACGTTGATACTGCTGCCCCACGGCGCGTTCGCCCAGCCGCCGGAAGAAGTCTCCATCCCAGCAGAAGACACGATCAGGCTACAGCCCGGTCAGATGCGAATCTTCCACTTTGGCGATGCTGTGAAGGATATCGGTACGCCTGTGGACAACATCGTGGAGATCACGCCGCAGTCTGACCGTATATTCACCTTTAGGGGGCTCGCGTCGGGCGAAACTATTGTGACTGCCCGATCCGACGACGGTCGCGTGGTCCATCGGATGCGGGTCGTCGTCGGAGGCAATCTGGTGAAGGTGTATGGCTTGGCGGAGGAACCGGACTATGTCGGCTTTATATGTGACGAGTACGGCTGTGGTCGCGGTGAGTCCGGTCAGGCTAAGGCCAGCTCGACGACGATACGTAAACCATTGCGCGGCGGTGGCTTCATAGAAAAGAACTATCAGTAAGATCAGGCGGCAGCGACGAAGGACTGAACGTCGAATAGAAGTTCGTTCAAGGAGTCAAATGGCCGCTTCGGGTCAAAAGCAGCGGCGGACGCCAAGTTGGATCGTCGTCCGGTTTGCCCCTGGCAGCCGACATGACACGAGTTCAATCGACCTTCGGCTAAGCGTCCGCAAGCGAACGGCGGTGGGTCAGCCAATAGTCATTCTGCCACTCCTCGTAGCCAAGCAACTCGCCAAAGCGCCTTTCGCGGTTGTCGGACCAAGCTCCGCGCTCGCTCAGAAGCGTTAGCATTGCATCAACCCGCCACTCGTGGCCCGGTAAGGCGTAGAATAGCCTCCGGTATTTGAGCTGTGGCAGTTCGGGGCATGGTTCAATCACTTCGTGTCTTATCAGTCGGCCTACAGCAACATGCCTATCGAACAGCCGCCAATATCGAATACAGATGTCTGGCTCATCGCCAACTATATCCATGAAATATGCGAGGGGCTTTGTGCCCCTCAGCATTAGGCCGAGTTCTCTGTTGGTGTGAACCAAATAGGGCAGCTGACGAAGCCATGCGGGTTGCATGTTCGGCATCTTAACTGCACAACGTTAATTTCCGCTAATGGGATGGTCCGGCCGTGCTCCTGCCCCGCCAGCGATAAGCTGGCCAGGGGCGCCAAGACAAGGAGCACGCCATGTCCCAGACACCCAGTACCGCGATCGCCGTGATCGGCATCGATATCGGCAAAAACTCGTTCCACGTCGTGGGCCACGATACGCGCGGCACCGTCGTGCTGCGGCAAAAGTGGTCGCGTGGCCAGGTCGAGGCGCGGCTCGCCAATATGCCGCCTTGCCTGATCGGCATGGAAGCCTGCGTCGGCGCACATCATTTGAGCCGCAAACTCGCATCGTTAGGTCACGATGCCAGGTTGATGCCGGCCAAATATGTCCGCCCTTATAGCAAAGGACCGAAGAACGACTTCAATGACGCCGAAGCGATTGCCGAAGCCGTGCAGCGCCCGACGATGAAGTTCGTGGCGACCAAGACCGCGGAGCAACTGGATCTGCAGGCGCTGCATCGGGTGCGCGAGCGGCTGGTGTCGCAACGCACCGGCATCATCAACCAGATTCGCGCCTTCATGCTGGAACGCGGGATCGCGGTGCGCCAGGGTATCGGCTTCCTGCGCACAGAACTGCCCACCATCCTTGCGACGCGCACTGATGCCCTGTCGCCACGCATGTTGTGTGTCATCGAGGAGTTGGCAGGCGACTGGCGTCGGCTGGATCAGCGCATCGATAGGCTCTCCGGCGAGATCGAAGCACTGGCCCGTCAAGATCAGGCATGTTCGCGCCTGATGACGGTGCCTGGCATCGGGCCGATCATTTCGAGCGCCATGGTGGCCGCGATCGGCACTGGAGACGTCTTCTCCAAAGGCCGTGACTTCGGCGCCTGGCTCGGGCTGGTGCCCAAGCAGATCTCGACGGGAGACCGCACGATCCTCGGCAAAATCTCAAGGCGCGGCAATCGCTACCTCCGCGTTCTGTTCGTCCAGGCGGCATGGGTGGTGCTGGTCAGGATCAAGAACTGGGAACGTTACGGACTCAGATCCTGGATCGAAGCCGCCAAGAAGCGATTGCACCACAACGTGCTGGCGATCGCACTCGCCAACAAGCTTGCCCGCATCGCCTGGGCGGTGCTGGCTAAAGGACGCGCCTTCGAGCTGACAAGGACCAACGATGCAGGCGTCCGACCCGCTTGATCGTCGCGCCGTGCTCGGCGCGGTCAAGGCGCGGCCTGGCAACGCCGGAGCCAGCCGCAAGCAAAGCGCAACGGCCGGCCTTGACCGCCCGTGCGCGCGACGCGACGCACGTCCTGCGGGCCGGGACGAAGGAACGGCCCCTGGCTCGAACACAGGAACTGCGAGGTAGGAGGAGCAAGCGATGACGTAACCCCATCAACAGGTTCCAGCCGAGGTCTGCGAGAGGATGAGACGAGATGGAGGTTCGGTCTTCCCGGCGCATGCGAACACTGGTGACCCAAATGGCCCAATCGAGGCCTGTCCGCTAATGAGAACGCACGCGCGCTGATATCCATGATGGCCCGGAGAAAATGCTCCAATCAAAGGCCGGATACATTGATGCAAGACCACACCACCTGATCGACGAACCTCTTGCTACGCACGGCCGGACCATACATAAGGGTCAAAATCCGAAGAACTCACGTTGAGCACAAATGGTCTGCTGTGCTCGCGGTGTAGACTTCCCATCCGGCCATTTATGAGTACACGCCCTAGTGTTTACCAGTCAGTTTACTATTAAAAAACTAGTCAGAATTGATGCGCACCTGTGCATCTTCAGGTATTATGCGAAGAAGCGTAGCCTGACGCGCACAGCCCTTGCGCGTCAGGCACCGCACCGCGCCAATCCGCTCTCGACTATGACGTCGGAATTTGCCGAGGGCGGCGGCGCCGACGTCAGGGTGACAACCGCCTCGGTACGTCCGCAACTTCGGCGGCAGATCAATTCACGTACGCTGCCGCGCCAGCTGTGACCTCAATCCCGCCGACCTCCGGCGCTTGGTGGCGCGTCGGTTACCATCACGAGTAACGGCTTCACCGGAGCCACCGCGGTGAAGGTCGGCTCCAATAATGCAGCAAGCTGCACGTGGAACTCGGCAACGTCGATCAGGACGGCCTCTGCGCGTGGAACTGGCTCCGTCGACGTTGACGGTAAGGACAGTCGGACGGCAGCGAGACTGGGACGCCTTTCGCAATCTTGGCGCACTCGACACGATGGTCTGACCGCAAGACCCCTGCGGCGGTTCAACGAGCCGATGGACCTGGGCAATAGGTTCATCAGGGCTCAAGGCTCGGTTGGCTTTCTGGCAATCAGCCCCGATCTCGGGGCTCAAGGTAAGCGGCGACCATGATGCGTTTGCCTGTGGCGAGTTGCTGGTAGGCCCCGGGTGGCGGAACGAGAATCCGAACATCCTGGAAGCCCAGCCGGTTGAGCGTCCAGCACAGTCCTTTCGGGGACGGATAGAACACGATATCGCTCGCGCTTCCATCTATGTTGTCGGGGTTTCCTGCAAAGATACCCCAGTACCCGTGCATATAGTTGGTTGCCGTCCAATCACCTGAGTCGATGCGGCCTTCAAGGTCCAGAATGGTGCACTGGGTCTCGATCAGAAGCACCTTGCGCGTCATCTCGCGGCAGCGGCGCAACACGCCTATCGGGTTCTCAAGATTATACATAAGGCCAAAGTTGATGACGATGTCAGCCGGCTCGAACTTTCCTGCCGGCATTGTCTCTACGTTGTCCTGGACGAACTTGACGTGATCAGCGCCCAGGCACTCCGCCATCAGCTTGGCGCTTTCGACATGCCTGGCCTGGTACTCGATGCCAAGGACGGATTTACAGTGTTTCGCCAGTTCAAGGGAAAACCATCCCTGGTGAGACGCAACGTCGATTGCCGAAAGAGAGGTCAGATATTTCGCGAACAGCGGCTCCAGCTCGGCGAGCATCATATCGCGACGGGTGCGGTGGATGTGCTCGACCACTTCGGGAATGTAGAGCTTCGTCCGGCGACCGGATGGCAGCGCAAAATCGTAGAACCACTCCTGAGAGAGAATGCGCTCTTCCAGGGACGGATCTTGCATAGGACCTGAACTCATATCAATTCGCCTCCTGCAGCCGGGACCATCTGGGTCAAAGACATTTCGGCAATTTCCATCGCGATCATCACGCCATTTCGGAAGGGGGAGTGGACGTCGAAGAAAATGGCATCATGCAGCCAGTGATGCTGCACATGCTCTTCGGGAGTGCCCGACGCGAGCGCCAGCGTGATCGAGTATCGGCCTGTGCCAAGGTTGGGTAGTCGGAACCCAAAACGAGCCTCCAGCCGGTCGCCTGGTCGGCACAACAGTGGTGCTGATGCATAGCGGAGAAAGGTATTGTCCCCGAGCAGGGGCTGGCCGAGCCGATCCTTGATGATGAAGCCGGCGATGGGAGCATAGGTCTCGGCTTTGATGTTGATGCGGGCGGTAATCAGCAGATGCTCACCACCCTCGATCCAGCTTGGCCGCTGCCCGTCGGGATGGGTAAGAGAGACCTCGTAGATTTCGGCCTGACCGCTGCCAAAGCTGGTGCTCTCCGTCAGTGCGTTGAAGACGGCCGCGCTCTGATCTTCCGGCGGCAAGGGCAGAGCCATTTTCGGCCGTCTGACGGGTGGGGCGTCAGCCTCGATGGGACTGCGGTCCGGTGCGGTCGGCTGTCCGTCATTTTCCGCTGCCAATGGCTTGACTGGGGGCATGGTAGGATCGGCACTTCCCGTCGCCTGATTCATGATCGAGGCGGAATAAGCCTCGCACACGTCCTTCGCGGTCCCTTCAAGGACCAGGTTTCCCTTGTCGATCCAGATGGCACGATCGCAGAGGCTCATGACTGCCCCCGTGTCGTGCCCGCAGAAAAGGATCGTGCCTCGTTCGCGGAACCGACGAAGCCAGCGCAGGCATTTCTGGGAGAAATAGGCATCTCCAACCGCGAGGGCTTCGTCGATGATCAGGATCTCGGCGTCGACATGCGCGATTACGGCGAACGCGAGACGCATGACCATGCCCGTCGAGTAGGTCTTGACGGGCTGATCAACAAATTCGCCTATCTCTGCAAACGCCAAAATGTCATCTATACGCGCCTCGGCTTCCTCCCGCTTTAGGCCCAGGATGTTCGCGTTGAGAAACACATTCTCGCGTCCGGTGAACTCGGGATTGAAGCCGGAGCCAAGTTCAAGAATGGCCGCTACCTTTCCGTGGACGGAACTGGTGCCTCCTGTTGGAGTGAGCGTGCCGCACACGAGCTTGAGGAGGGTCGATTTCCCCGAGCCGTTGCGCCCGATGATGGCAATGCTCTCGCCGCGCTTCACTCGAAAGGATACGTCCCGGAGCGCCCAGAACTTCGTGAAGTAGGACCGCTCTCGCAGCGAGATGCCGAGCAGGCTGGCGAGCGGCTGCACAACGCTCTGCGCTCTGGGCACGAGCGCCTGCCACAGGCGGTACACTGGATCGGGGTAGATCAGATACGCCTTTGACAGCCCTTCGACGACAATTGCTTCATCAGAGGACATCGGAAAAGCCCGGCCGTAGTCGTTGGAAGACCCAAAACGCGAATGCAAGCGCCGCGGATGCCCACGCCAGAAATAGTCCTAATCGAAGGAAGTCAGGCGAGTGTCCATAAAGAACGACCGCACGGGCTTGTTCCACTGCCAAGGTCAGCGGGTTTACGGTGACCAGCCACCGGATTTTCTCTGGCACGGATTCGAGCGGATAGAAGATAGGCGTCAGGAAAAGGCTGGCGGTCACCAATAGGCCAAGCATCTGGGAGATGTCGCGAACGTAGGTGCCGAGCGCAGCAAAGAGGAAGACGAGAGCGATCACGAAAATCAGGAACGGGAGCAACACAAGGGGTAGTAGCATGACCGTCGGATGGAAGCTGCCGTTTAGCAGGGTGTTTCCGACGAGCACGATAGCAAGTCCGATCGCGGCATTGATGAGCGCCGTGCCCACGGCCACCACGGGCAAAATCTCGAGCGGAAAGACCACGCGCGTGACGTAGTTGGCATTGCCGACAATGAGAGAAGGCGCCCGGGAGACCGCTTCAGCGAAAATCGTATGAACGATCATTCCTGTTAGAAAGATGATGGCATAACCGCTCGTGCCGAGGTCTTCGGCACCTCCCGCCCACCGAGAGCGAAATACGACCGAGAAGACAAAGGTAAACACCATTGCCGTCAGCAGCGGCGTTGCAATTGCCCAGACCGTTCCGAGAATGTGGCCTCGAAAGCGCGCCTCGAACTCCCGCGACACCAGCCGTCCGATGAGGGTGCGGTGCTCCAGGGTGGATCGCCAAAGGTACAAGAGCGAGGTCGGATGCTGTGTCATAGGGTGGCGCCCGGGAAAGGCATGACCGAAGGATGAAGCGGACAGAGGTGGCTCACCTCAACCGCCTGTGATGAGCGCACAATCATGGGAGAGCCCCCCGAGATGCGGGGACCTGCCACCATACGGCCGCCCCATCAACGGCGCTCAATGGAGCGTCGATCCTGTGGGTGGACCGAAAGTTATCGACAGCCTGCGCGCAGTTCTTCAGGATGTAGTCGTCGATGATAACAAAGCCGCCTGGAGAGACCTTGTGGTAGAGTGCATTCAGAGCCTGAATAGTGCTTTCGTACATGTCACCGTCCAGCCGCAGGACTGCGATCTTTTCGATCGGGGCGGTCGGCAGTGAATCCTTGAACCACCCTTCGACAAACACCACGTTTTCGTCGAGCAGCCCGTAACGTCGGAAATTCCGCTCTACCTCCTCCCGGCTGACGCTGAGTGCGGCAAACGTGGAATGCGGATCGTTGGTATCAGCGGGATAGTTCTCCGGATCGGGCGGAGGCAGTCCGCGAAAGCTATCCGCAACGAAAACCCGTCGGGTCGGCTGATGATGTGCCATTAGGATGGCGCGCGCGTAAATGCATGTGCCACCACGCCATACCCCTGTTTCGATGAAATCCCCGGGGATCTTCTCGGCGATTGCGCGTTCAAGCAGCATGCGAACATTACGCAAGCGAGCCACGCCAATCATGGTTTCGGCTGTGGCGGGCCAGTCATATCCAACTGCTCGACGAATCTCGTCCTGCTGCGCTGTTCCTGTGTCAGAAATGGCCGCATCACCGTGGAGGGTGCCGGTAAGGACCTTTTCGAGCAGGCCGAGGTAAAGGTCGATCGCAAGGGCGCCGGTTTCGGGTCCCGCGATCAGTCGTTTCAGTGATGCAACCGCCTCATCCTGGCGACTGCCCACGGCGAGCAGATTTGCTCCGAGCAACTGAAGCGATTCGGCGATTGCCGCCCGCGTGTCCGTGATCTGGTTGGAAATCACCGTAGCTCGAGACGAGTCCGCTAATGCATGTTCTTCAGCGCGATGAAGAAGCGAAGATTGAACGGTGTCGAGGACGCGAAGAATGTCCGCGGCCGCTGCTGCGCTCTCAATATGCTCCGAAACCCTCGTAGCCCGCTCCATTTGCGGAAGCCTGGCATTCCACGCATCAAAATTGCGCTGAAGAGACGCGTCCATTTCGGAAAGCCTGGATAGAATTGCGTCATGCTGAACTTGCAGTGCCCCATTCCACTCATCCACGTGTCGTTGGAGAGTCTGGCCCAGAGCAGAAAGTCCTGCTGAAATTTCGCGATTCTGAATGTGAAGGGTCGCAAGGCGACCTTTCGTTTCTCCGCCAAATGCGCTCGTGAGCCAGTTCCGAATTCGGTTATGTAGCGCCATTCATATGGCCTTCTTTATTTTGGTCACCTACGCAACGGTGCCGGAGCGGACCGAGAGCCTGTGCCAGAGTCGCCTTGCGAGTGCTTTCGTGCTTGCGGGCAGCCTACGGCCCGCGCGTCGCACAAAGCGCTTGATTTTGATAATTGCAGTAACGGGACGTTCGATCGGCAGCGCGACTGGTACCGAGGTTTCGAAAAACGTCGGCGCAACCTCCGTCTCGGCAGGTGGAGCGACAACGGCAGGTTGGTTAATCGCTTCCGCTAAGGCACGAGATCTCGCTTCATAAGCTGCGCGCTCTGCCATCACAGCCGCCGCCAAGGCCTCCGCGCGCTCGGCAACCAGCGCCGTAACCAACTGTGAGACGCCTTCAAGCTCTTCAATCGCCGCAGCACTGCGTGGATCGGGCTCCTTTGCCTGACGTTCGGCCAGCTCTTGTATCGAATTGCGAATCGCGTCTTTCGCGAGCCGCGTCGTATGCCGTGAGGCTCCGATGAAGCCTCGCTGTCCGAGGTTTACCGCCAGGTCGAGAAGCGCTACTGTAGCAGGTTTGGATGATGATCGGCGCAGTTCTTCCGGGGTCAGATTGCCTGCGAAACGACCGAGCAGCTCATTGCACTCCGTGAGCACAATGTCCTTCATGCGATTTGTGCCCTGACCTTCGTGGCCGCGGGCAAAAACTCCGGCGGCCGGCAAATGGACGAACCGGTGCCGGGACGCAAGGCGGAACCATAGGTCGTAGTCCTGGGTGGTCCGAAGGGTCTCATCGAACAGGCCGGACCTATTGAATGCGGCTTTGGGCACCAGCAATGTGCAGCCGTGGAGGATGTTCTGCTCCGTAATGAAATAGCGGAAGTCTTCCGGCGCGACGTGAGGCATCCGTATCAAAGCGGCGTTCTCGACGGAACCAGTGAACACCGAGTAATCGCCGTAAACGATGCAGTTGAACGGATCGGGCTGCTCTGCAAGGAATTCTACCTGGCTGGCGACCTTCTCGGCGGAATAGAGATCATCGTGGCTGAGCCAGGAGAACAGTTCGCCCGACATTTCACGGATGCCACGGTTGAGGGCAGAGGCCACGCCGCCATTCGGCTTGCGCACGTAATGGATGCGTTCGCCGTAGCTCAGCGCGATGGCTTCCGTCGCTCCGTCATCATTTGAGCCGTCATTGACGACGACAATTTCGATATTGGGATACGTCTGCCTTATGGCGCTATCGATCGCTTCCCTGAGGAAGTCGGCGCCGTTGTAGACCGGAATGACGATGGAGACTTTCGGCTGGAAGTAGAGCGCGGCTTTGTCGGAGAGGGCCTTGCCGGCTGGAGCAAAGCGAGGGTCGGTTGCCATCGCAAATCCGTAGTGCTTGTAAAGTCGCCTTGCGCCGGCCTCCAGAATGCCAGGAGGAATGTCACGGTCCTCTGTCATGACCTTGGACACGTACTGGTTAACAGCGGCTGCCAAGGTTTCGGGATCCTGGCTACCGAGAATGTTGCCTGAGTGAGTGCGCACCAGACAGGTCACTTCGTCGATAGCTCCGAACAGGTGATGCTTGGCGATTCGCCGCCACAAATCCGTATCCTCAAAGCGATGCATTGCTTCATCGAAGACCCCGGCCTCGTCTAATACCGCACGGCGCACCATCACGGTGGGGAGCGTGATGGTCACAGGCTGGAAGAATGCGATGTCGGGGTAAATGTTTCCGGAAACAGAGGCGCGATAGACGAAGTTAAGGCTGTCTCCGTTGTCACCGATGCACGAGGCAGAGGTGTAAACGGCAACATAATCCGGGTGCTCGTCAAGGAACTGCACCTGCTTCGCCAGTTTTGCCGGAAGATAAAGGTCGTCGGAGTCCTGGAAGGCAATGTAATCTCCGCGTGCATGTTGCAGAGCGAAGTTGCGCGCGCTGGAGCGACCTCTATTCGGCTGTGAGAAGCACCTCAAGCGAGGGTCATCGAAGCTGCCAAGAACCGCTGGCGTCTCATCGGTCGAACCATCGTCGACGACGATCAATTCGAAATCCCGGTATGTCTGATCTAGCACGCTCGCAATTGCGTATCTGACCAAGTCGGCGCGATTGTAGGTAGGCAGTATGACTGAAACACGCGGGGATTGTGTCATTCAGGGCGCCTCAAATTGGCAAAACTTCCGGCAGGTCGGCGATCCGCCAGAGCCCGAGGCTCTTGTCGGACCAGTGGCCATCCCACTCGGTGCAATTTTCGTTGATGATGCGTATCGGCTTCGGGAAATTGAATGGGGGCAGCGACAGGTTCAGAGGTCTCCATTCTCCGGTTTCGATCTGAGCGTTTTCGGGTCGCAGCGGAAACGTCGTCGTGAGGATGTAGCCCGACCCGCTGGCGCGAAGATTGCCGTAAGCCGATCGAATGTGCTCGAACGAAAAATGGACAAGTAAATCGCGACAAAAAATCAGATCGACTTTCGGGATTTGCTCCTGGGCCACATCGTGCACAATGAATCGACGGTGATCATTGCCATACCTCGTCTGGTTGGTGGCAATCAGTTCGGGAACGATGTCCGCGCCGATGTAGTCGATTCCAAGATCGACGAAGCGCATCCAATTGAAGTCGCCGCAAGGCAAGTCCAGCATTGAGCGCGCGCCCACCATGGCGATGATTTCGGGTATCACTGCCCGGATGGTGGTCGTCTGGGATAGCTCCCCACCTTCGCCGGAACGAGAGTCAGCGCTGCCCCATTTGTTTTCGTGGAAGATACGATCAAACACGTCTCTCAATGCAGTTCCCCCGCCTTGCCTAGCATTTCAGCCCGATTACCCAAAATCGACAGCTAACGCAACGGTTTGGTGTACAATGGGACACTACCTGGAAGACTCTTCAGGGTGCCTCTCGATCAGGTTTCGGTAGTCCCGCACGACCTCGCGTTTCAACACGGAAGCGTCGAGCCGGTTTGAGACTAAAGTCCAATTCATCTCGGCAGCCGCGTCCACGAGCTCGTCATTAGAAAGCGCCTCGCGGATCCGATCGGCAATGACCCCTACGTCATCAGGTGGAATCGAAAAACCGGTCTTCCCATCTTGGATCCATTCCTCGCAACACGAGGTGTTGGTCTGAATTGGGAAAGCGCCCAGGGCCATCGCCTCGAGCATCGACGTGCTTATTGCATCCGAGACGCTGACGCCAAGGTAGCACCGTGCCGCAGCAAACAGCCGTAGCATCCTTCCGTGGTCGGCATATTGCAGGACTTCGATGTCCAAATCGTAGTATTTCCGCAGTTCGTCAACGCGCAGATAGATCGGCTCCGAAGGAGAGAAAACCAGGATCTTGTAGCCGGTCAACGCATCAGAGGCTTTCGCGAGAGCATCGAGCGCAACAAGTGCCCGGCCCGCGAAATGCTGGTAGCCCTTGACCATGATGAGACGACGCTTGGAGGGCGGGCGCAGCGAACGCAATTGCTTGACGGCCGGCAGGTCGAAGCCGCCGGAATTTGGCTTGACCGGCAGCACCTCGGCACCCATCCCCAGACTTTGAGCGATCTCAACGTCTCTGTGACACTCGCAGCTATAGTAGTCGATCGAAGAAAGCAGCTCACGTATCTGCTTCTCATGGGACGGGAAGTGCCTGTAGTAGAAGATGTCGCTGCCCCAGTTGGTCGCCAGCCATTTCGGGAATTTATCTTCACCAATGATCTTCTTGGCCTCCAGCACGTTATATCCGCAGTGCTGAAACTCCATTGAGTGGATCAAATCGGGCTTCAACTTTCTTATGAGCCGCGCGAGCACATGTGGACCATAGGCGAGCGGTGCCTGGGCGCCGGACGTTCCGAGAGGTGTCTTGAAGCCGTTGGCAACACGCGCGAACCTCGTGAGCATCGGGATCGGATAGATCGAGCGTTCCACGACCGAGCCGCTTAAGGGTTCTTGGTCGCCTTTGATGTTGAACACATGTCGCCGAGCAAATCGCTCCGCCGCTGCCAGTGTGGCCCGCGGACGGACGGTGAGCCAGGGCTGATGGACGGTTATGTCGCGGAACTCTGGAAGCAACGGCATCGAGTTGACGGGGAAAAGGTGCAGATCCCAACCCTGATCCGCAATCATGTTGACCCATCGCGCCGCATGCGGACTGGCTTGCATCGCAACAAAGAGAATCCGCGGTTTCTTCACGCGATAACCCGTTCAAAGATCGACTTGTACTGGCGTGCAATGGTATCGGCCGACAGCGTCTGCGCGACCGCTTCATTACGCCAGGTCGCACTTCCTTTGCTCTGGATGTGGTCGAATGCCTGCTCCAAGGCCTGCGAAATGTCGTCAACATTACCCGGCTCGGCATGCCAGCATCCGAGGGATCGGGTGAAATCTCTTGCCGCCCCTGGCGGGACGAGAGCAAGGATTGGCGTGCCTGACCCGACATAGTCAGCAAGCTTGCTCGGGAGGAATAAGTTCACCTTTACGTTGGCTTCGATGAGCACAAGCAGATCCGCACCAGCCATGTATCTGAGCGACTCAAGATATCCGACGTGCGGCGCATTGTTAACCATACCGCCGGGTAAGGAGGAGGCAGCATCCGAAGCAAGCATGGCCGGCTCAACCGGGCCGACAAGCTCGAGCGAAAAAACGCTTGCCAGCTCCGGTCGTCTTGTCAGCAGACCTTGCACGGCTGCGAAGAATGGCTCCGGCGTCCGCCGGCCGAACAGAGTTCCGACGTAACGAATCACAAAGCGATCGCGCGATCGCGGCTCTCGTATTCCGTAGAGTGAGCGATCATAGCAATGCCCGATGACCGAAAATTTGTTCTTGTCGGCGGTGCCTACCGCGTTAGCCATCATTCTCATGGAATAATGGGAGCTATGGATAATAGCGTCAGCGAGCGGCACGACCCGCTGCTCGAAGTGGGAATTCCAGCGATTTGTGCTCCAGTGGCGTTCCAGGGGGTTCCCGGCCCATGGGTCGCTGAACTGTGCGACCCATTTTACGCTAGGACGCTCGCTCTTTAATTCCATCATCACCTGGTTGATGGAATGAAATGGAGACCACGTCAGGATCGCATCGTAGCGGCTGAGGTCGAGGTTCAGCAGTGCATGGAGGGTTCGCCGGCTGTAGGTCGCCATGAGGTCCGGCAGCCGCAAAAGTTCACCACACTTCAACGTCCAGGAGCCGGTCTTTTTATAGTCGTCGACAAAGATTTTCTTCTCAAAGATGGCGTCTGCGTAAGGGACCAGATCGTCGCTCAGCGGAAGGGTGGAAGGAAAATTCCGGACCGTCACGACGTCAACCGAGACGCCAAGTTTGGTCATCGCCGCCATTGGCTTGAGGGCCACCGGGGTCATCTGCACATGAAGCGGAGGAAACGCGTAGGTCAGAACAAGAATTCGCACGCTGCCATCCGGTAATCAGTGATGCTATCTGAAGAATGACTTGATGGTCAGCACAGTCTCATCAGGTTGGTCTTCTTGCGTCAACCTCGACATCGGAACGTGGGAATCGTCTTGCTGGGCAGTAGCCGGACAATGCTGCGCCGCACATTTCGCGTTGTTGGTGAGAAATCTCACACTCAAGCGGGTCAGGAAAAACCGGCAAAGGCAAGGTCTCTAACCCGTCCTATTCGTGAGAGTGCGGCTTTTGGGCCCGATTGATGCGGCCGCACATCTTGTCTGACGAGGCGCACAGGATTGCCTTCGGCTTTTCGCCGCCTGACGACCGGTACTTTGCAACGCGCTTGAGGGATGGGTTGGGCGAACGGGGGCGGACGCCCCGCCGGTCAAGGACCGAGCGGCAGCAGCGCGCCGGGCAAGCCGCAGATCAGGTCGGCTTCGGGACATGCCGCGGCAAACGCAAGGCGAATGCGGCTCGTGGTCTCGACGACACGGGCGGCGATTTTCAAGAGCCGAAGACGCAGCGTCGCGAACTCGGCAGCGGCCAATTCCCGGGCTTTGGGAATGGCGTCGCGTACGGTCAGCATCAGCCAATAAGCGGCCGTATGGAGCACGAGACGGACCTGGTTGGCGAGCGCCGAACGGCAGCTGGTGCGATCGGAGGCGAGCTGCGTCTTATGCAGCTTGATCAGATTCTCGGCTTGGCCGCGCGCGCAATACAGGCTGTCGTAGATCCACTCGGCCGAGCCGACATCGAGGCTGGTGACGACGAAGCGGATGTCGAGGCCGAGCATCGTCGCCTCAATACGGGCGACAGTGCGCCGTTCGCGATCCCAGGACTTTGCCTTGTGGCGCGTCTCGGTATAGCCACGCAGAACCGGCAGGTTCTCGATGGCGCGTCGGGTGCGGATGTCGTCGGCGACCTCGTCGACTTTTCTGGCGAGAGGCTTGGTGCCGGACAGACCGAAGATGTAGTCGATGCCGTTGGTCTCGCACCACGCCATTGCCTCCGGCCGGGCATAGTGCCCGTCGCCACGGAACGTAATTTGCGTGTTGTGCCATCGCGTCCGGATATGCCGTACCAGGCGGCGCAGATGGGCACGCACCTCGACGCCGCCCGGCGTCTTGCCGGGCCGCAGCACGACGGCCACGGGCCGGCTCTTCTCCGTGTCGTAGACGTGGATCGGCAGGAAGCAGCGTTCGTCATAATGAGCGTTGAACAGCGAGAGCTGCTGATGGCCGTGGACGACGTCGCAGGTATCATCGATGTCGAGCGTGACGGATGCCGGCTCGCGCGGGTAGCTATCCATCCATGCGTCGACCAAAGTGTAGGTCAGCCGGATCACGTCGCGCAGGCGCGGAGCATTCTCCAGCCGCGACAGCGTCGGCTGGGAACACAAATCCCGGCCCGTGTCCGGTAGGCGACCGCAGGCCAGTTTGAATGCCGGATCGGACCTCAGATGATCGAGGTCGTCGGCGTCCTCGTAGCCGCAGCAGATCGCGAACATGCGCGCGCGGAACATATCGACCAGGCTGTGCACGACCCGCGTCGGATCGCGCCGATCCGGGAACACCCGGGCCAGATTGTCGGCCAAACCGAGACGCCGCTCGGCCATCGCCAGAAGCATCACGCCCCCGTTCGAGGTTAGGCGCCCACCATCGAAGGCAGCTGTGACTTTCTTGGCGTGAACGGCTGGAAACGAGAAGGGCGCAATCGTATCGTCGGTCATGGCGGGCGTGGCGTTCGCGGTTGGAGGTGATGGGGTGGCTTCGCAACCGAATCCTACGCCGCATCAGCGCTTTACCCCTCAGGCGCACTCTTACGAATAAGACGGGTTAAGTTGAAGAAAGATTGAGTGACTCCCGATCATTTCTGTGCCGAAACGTGGAGTCGCGGTCGTGCCGCGTCCAAAGAAACCGGCGCGAGCGGCCTATTAGACGCGGTAGGTGATCAGCCTCCGAAACGAGACTATCAAGCATGAAGAGATCGAGCGCGAGGCAGAGGTTTTATTTGTGTTGAATTCTTGCTTCTCGATAGTGGTCTGAAATCGTATCATCGGTCATGGCGGGCGTGGCGTTCGCGGTTGAAGGTGATGGGGTGGCTTCGCAACCGAATCCTACGCCGCATCAGCGCTTTACACCACGCTCGCCAGCCTCTCAGGCGCCCTCTTGCGAATAAGACGGGCTAACCCGTCCTATTCGTGAGAGTGCGGCTTTTGGGCCCGATTGATGCGGCCGCACATCTTGTCTGACGAGGCGCACAGGATTGCCTTCGGCTTTTCGCCGCCTGACGACCGGTACTTTGCAACGCGCTTGAGGGATGGGTTGGGCGAACGGGGGCGGACGCCCCGCCGGTCAAGGACCGAGCGGCAGCAGCGCGCCGGGCAAGCCGCAGATCAGGTCGGCTTCGGGACATGCCGCGGCAAACGCAAGGCGAATGCGGCTCGTGGTCTCGACGACACGGGCGGCGATTTTCAAGAGCCGAAGACGCAGCGTCGCGAACTCGGCAGCGGCCAATTCCCGGGCTTTGGGAATGGCGTCGCGTACGGTCAGCATCAGCCAATAAGCGGCCGTATGGAGCACGAGACGGACCTGGTTGGCGAGCGCCGAACGGCAGCTGGTGCGATCGGAGGCGAGCTGCGTCTTATGCAGCTTGATCAGATTCTCGGCTTGGCCGCGCGCGCAATACAGGCTGTCGTAGATCCACTCGGCCGAGCCGACATCGAGGCTGGTGACGACGAAGCGGATGTCGAGGCCGAGCATCGTCGCCTCAATACGGGCGACAGTGCGCCGTTCGCGATCCCAGGACTTTGCCTTGTGGCGCGTCTCGGTATAGCCACGCAGAACCGGCAGGTTCTCGATGGCGCGTCGGGTGCGGATGTCGTCGGCGACCTCGTCGACTTTTCTGGCGAGAGGCTTGGTGCCGGACAGACCGAAGATGTAGTCGATGCCGTTGGTCTCGCACCACGCCATTGCCTCCGGCCGGGCATAGTGCCCGTCGCCACGGAACGTAATTTGCGTGTTGTGCCATCGCGTCCGGATATGCCGTACCAGGCGGCGCAGATGGGCACGCACCTCGACGCCGCCCGGCGTCTTGCCGGGCCGCAGCACGACGGCCACGGGCCGGCTCTTCTCCGTGTCGTAGACGTGGATCGGCAGGAAGCAGCGTTCGTCATAATGAGCGTTGAACAGCGAGAGCTGCTGATGGCCGTGGACGACGTCGCAGGTATCATCGATGTCGAGCGTGACGGATGCCGGCTCGCGCGGGTAGCTATCCATCCATGCGTCGACCAAAGTGTAGGTCAGCCGGATCACGTCGCGCAGGCGCGGAGCATTCTCCAGCCGCGACAGCGTCGGCTGGGAACACAAATCCCGGCCCGTGTCCGGTAGGCGACCGCAGGCCAGTTTGAATGCCGGATCGGACCTCAGATGATCGAGGTCGTCGGCGTCCTCGTAGCCGCAGCAGATCGCGAACATGCGCGCGCGGAACATATCGACCAGGCTGTGCACGACCCGCGTCGGATCGCGCCGATCCGGGAACACCCGGGCCAGATTGTCGGCCAAACCGAGACGCCGCTCGGCCATCGCCAGAAGCATCACGCCCCCGTTCGAGGTTAGGCGCCCACCATCGAAGGCAGCTGTGACTTTCTTGGCGTGAACGGCTGGAAACGAGAAGGGCGCAATCGTATCGTCGGTCATGGCGGGCGTGGCGTTCGCGGTTGGAGGTGATGGGGTGGCTTCGCAACCGAATCCTACGCCGCATCAGCGCTTTACCCCTCAGGCGCACTCTTACGAATAAGACGGGTTAAGTTGAAGAAAGATTGAGTGACTCCCGATCATTTCTGTGCCGAAACGTGGAGTCGCGGTCGTGCCGCGTCCAAAGAAACCGGCGCGAGCGGCCTATTAGACGCGGTAGGTGATCAGCCTCCGAAACGAGACTATCAAGCATGAAGAGATCGAGCGCGAGGCAGAGGTTTTATTTGTGTTGAATTCTTGCTTCTCGATAGTGGTCTGAAATCGTATCATCGGTCATGGCGGGCGTGGCGTTCGCGGTTGAAGGTGATGGGGTGGCTTCGCAACCGAATCCTACGCCGCATCAGCGCTTTACACCACGCTCGCCAGCCTCTCAGGCGCCCTCTTGCGAATAAGACGGGCTAATAGTCGACTCTTATAGGGCTTGATTTGTTGATCGAGTGTGCTGTAAGGCTGCTACAATCAGTAGGGGAGGCGCTCTCGAGTGCTTCGTCGCGGGGTGGCGACCAAGCGTTGAATCTCAAGCGAAGCATTCGCGGCCAACTACCGAACGGCTCTGATGAAGAGTTGCGTGTTGACGTCTCACGGCCAGACATCGACACGAGCTACTTCTATTGGAGTAAGGGGCTGCATATTGTCTGTTCATCTCTTCATAAGTCGACTTCACAGTTTCATACGCCGCTTTTTCACGACTGTGCTTGCGGGTTCGGCGGGGCCTTCTGACGTCGCCCACCTGGACATCAGGTCAAAGTTCACAAAGGTTTACGAGCACAACGTCTTTGGTGGTTCCGAGTCCAGATCCGGTGAAGGATCCAACCTCAAGCAGACGTCAGTAATTCGCGTGGAGGTGCCGAAGCTCATTGCAGAGCACGGCGTCGGTACTCTGTTGGATGCGCCATGTGGCGACTGGCATTGGATGCGTGAGACAAAGCTGGGTGTGCCGAACTATATCGGCGTCGATATCGTCGCCCCTATGATTCAACGGAACACCGAGATGTACGGATCTGAGGGGGTCCGATTCCTCTGTGTGGATATTGCGAAGGATGAGCTGCCGAAGGCTGATTTGATCCTGACGCGCGATTGCCTGGTGCACCTGTCATTCGAAGACGCCTTTAGGGTTCTTGCCAATTTTCGACGCACCGGTGCGATGTATCTGCTCGCGACGACGTTCGTGGAGCGGGCGCACAATGATGACCTCGACGCTCGGTTTTGGCGGCCTCTCAACATGCAGGCGCCACCGTTCAACTTTCCAGCGCCTTTGAGGGTGATCAACGAGCAATGCTCGGAAGGGGGTGGCGCGTTCGCCGATAAAAGCCTTGGTTTGTGGAAGCTAAGAGACGTTCCCGCGTTCGAGCGACCGAGTGAACAGTCTTGAGCGCGCCTCTCCTGATCTACGCTCCGAATGTTCGGGCTGGAGGCGGATTAGTTCTTCTGCAGTCAATCGTGGCAGCGTGGACCGGTGAGCCGAGAGTGATCGCCGTTTTTGACGAGCGCGCCAAGGCAAACCTTTCCGTTCCTGAGGAGATACACGTAGAGTGGGTTCCGCCGGGGCTGCTGAACCGCCTCCGCGCAGAATGGCGTCTCGGGGCTGCCTTGCGGAGCGGAGCGCGCGTCCTTTGCTTTCATGGAGTGCCACCACTTTTTTTGAACGAGGCGTCGGGCTCGAAGCTTACGGTGTTTCTGCAGAACCGTCTCCTCGTCGAGAGTGGCTCGCTCCGCGATTACCCAATCCTGACCCGCTTGCGGCTTGAGGTCGAACGGTGGCTTCTCCGTCGCCGGGTACATTCGGTCGGGGAAATCATCGTTCAAGGACCGAGCATGAAGCGCGCACTTGCAGTCCTGGCTGGCGCTGTCGCTCATCGCCCTAGGATCCACGTCCGGCCGCTGGTGCCGAACGACATATCCGTGTCGGCAGTGACCTTCGGTCGCGCATTTGACTTCGTCTACCCGGCCGACGGCGAGCCTCACAAGAATCACGCCCGGCTGGTCGAGGCCTGGGAGCTCCTCAAGGAGGGCGGATGCCGGCCGAGCCTTGCGCTCACGCTCGGATCAAAGGATCAGGAGCTCTGGGCGCGCCTCAAAGTGCGCATCGAGAACACCGGCCTTGGTATCGTCAACCTTGGAGCGCTCTCACGTCAACAACTGGCGGAGGTCTATGGTGAGTCCGGAGCGCTCATATACCCGTCCACGACGGAATCGTTCGGATTGCCTCTCGCGGAGGCTAGAGCCATAGGGTTGCCGGTCATCGCCGGCGAGCTCGACTATGTCAGGGATGTTTGCGACCCTGTACAAACGTTCGATCCGACTTCGTCACTGTCGATCGCGCGGGCGATAAACCGCTACTTGAGGCGGGGAGACTGCCTACGTGAGTTTGAGACGCCAGAAGGATTCTGGAAAGCGTTGTCGGTAGACGTTGAGGGTGTGTCATGAAGACCCTGATCGTCACCCAGTATTTCTGGCCCGAGACCTTCCGCATTAATACGGTAGCAGAAGCGCTGCATCGTGCCGGCTGTGAAGTGACGGTGCTTACAGGACAGCCGAACTATCCTGACGGGACAATCTTCAAGGGCTATCGGGCCTGGCGCAGCGACCGGGAATTGCACCCAGCCGGCTACGAGATCTTCCGCGTGCCCCTGATCCCGCGCGGAAAGAAAACTGCGCTAACGCTGACGCTGAATTACCTTTCCTTCCTCGCGAGTTCAATCCTCGTCGGCCAGTGGCGGCTGCGCAAGAAGGAGTTCGATGTCGTATTTGTCTACGGAACGTCTCCGGTCCTGCAAGCATTGGCGGGAGCCTTCTTCAGCGCGAGAAAGCGGGCGGCTCTCATCGTATGGGTCCAGGATCTCTGGCCGGAAAGCCTTTCGGCAACGGGCTATGTCAAGAACCCGTACATACTGTGCGGAGTCGCGGGCCTTGTGCGCTGGATCTACCATCGTTGCGATCTGCTTTTGGTGCAGTCTCGCAGCTTCGTAGAGAGCACCTGTGCGATGGCCGGTGAAGTTCCGGTCGTCTATTACCCAAATCCAGGTGACGTTGAGCGAACTCCCCCAGAGCGCCCCCGAAACCCAGTTAGCCTCCCGAGCGGCTTCAACGTCACGTTCAGTGGTAATCTCGGGACCGTTCAGGCGGTGGAGACGATCGTGGAGGCCGCGGAGCACCTTCGCGACGAGCCGCACATCAACTTCGTCATAATGGGAAGCGGGAGCCGGCTTGGCTGGATCCAGCAGGAAATAAAGCGCCGCGCACTGGCCAATGTGTATCTCCTTGGCCGTGTCGAGCCGGAGGTTGCGAACGATGCGATGGCGCGCAGCGACGCGCTCCTCATTACGCTGAAGAATGTCGAGTCCCTCAAAAAAACCGTGCCAAGCAAGCTTTCGACTTACTTCGGGGTAGGACGACCAGTCCTTGCATGTATGGACGGAGAAGGTGCGGAGGTCGTCAGAGCTTCGGGCGCCGGCATCACCTGCGAGTCTGAGAATGCAGAGCGATTGGCCGCGCTGATTCTGGAGTTGAGGTCGATGCCGCAAGAAGCGAGAGATGAAATGGGAATGGCAGGTCGGCGATGGTACGAAAAGCACTTCGAGCTGATGCAGCTCACGGACGTGCTCGTTGATCACTTCAAGCAAGCCATGAATGGCCGCGATTTGAAATATACGAAAGAAACGATGGGAGATGGTCAATGACAGACGCCGACAAGCCGGCGATCCTGGTGCTCGGCGCTACCGGAATGCTTGGTAACACCGCGCTGCGCAGCTTCGCGCTCAGCGCGGACTACAGGGTGTTTGGTACCGCCAGAACGGACCGTCTGCTGCATTACTTGCCGGAAAAGTTGCGCGACAACATCCTTGTCGGGGTCGACGTCGAAGATTTCGACAACTTGCTCAAAGTCTTTGGCCGAGTACGGCCGGCGATCGTGATCAATTGCGTCGGCATCATCAAGCAGCTCTCGACTGCAAATGAGGCTCTTTCCTGCATTCCAATCAACTCGCTGCTTCCGCACCGCCTTGCGGCGCTGTGTGCTGCTGCGTCCGCAAGGCTCATACACATCAGCACGGATTGCGTGTTCAGCGGAGCGAAGGGCGGGTATGTAGAGAGCGATCCGGCTGACGCGCAGGATCTGTACGGACGCACTAAACACATGGGTGAGGTCGACTACGATAACGCGATAACGCTTCGCACCTCAATCATTGGACACGAACTTGGCTCTTCGGTCGGCTTGTTGGGCTGGTTCCTCTCCAGCAAAGGACAGGTGAACGGCTATCGGCGGGCTATTTTCTCTGGTGTGCCAACAATCGAACTGACCGAGATCATCCGCACCCATGTCATCCCGCGGCCGCAGCTGCGTGGCGTCTATCATGTCGCTGCGCAGCCGATCACCAAGTACGATCTCCTGCAGATGGTCGCCAAGACCTATGAGAAGGAAATCGAGATCATTCCGGACGAAAGACTCGTAATCGACCGGTCACTCAACGCAGATCGGTTTCATGCGGCAACCGGCTATCAACCTCCAACATGGTCGTCTCTGATCGAGAAGATGCACGCGTTCGGATGAACTAATCCAAACTGGGTTATGGGATATGTTTACAGGTAAATCCTTGCTTATTACTGGCGGCACCGGATCATTCGGTAACGCTATCCTGAAAAGCCTTCTCGATGCGGATTTCAGGGAAATCCGGATTTTCAGCCGGGATGAGAACAAGCAGCACGAGATGCGGTCACGACTGAAGAACCCTCGCGTCAAGTTCTTCATCGGGGATGTCCGGAACTATGACCCCGTGTCGGACGTCGTGCGCGGGGTCGACTACATCTTTCATGCCGCGGCCCTGAAACAGGTGCCAAGCTGCGAATTTTTCCCGATCGAAGCCGTGAGGACCAACGTCCTAGGTGCTGAGAATGTGATGCGTGCTGCTATAGAGCACGAGGTGAAGCGTTGCGTGGTGCTAAGCACCGATAAGGCTGTTTACCCGATCAACGCGATGGGACTGTCCAAGGCCATGATGGAGAAGGTCATGATCGCAAAGTCCAGGGGATGCGATCCAGAGAAAACGGTGCTCTGCGCAACCAGATATGGCAACGTGATGGCCTCTCGGGGGTCGGTCATCCCGCTTTTCATTGACCAGTTGCTCAGCGGGAAATCATTGACCCTGACAGATCCTAACATGACCCGCTTTTTGATGTCCCTGGAAGAATCGGTGAAACTGGTGCTGTACGCGTTTCAAAACGCGCGTCCGGGCGATATTTTCGTGCAGAAGGCGCCGGCCTCCACCATAAAGGATCTTGCGGTGGCCTTGCGGGAATTGCTGAAGGTTGGGAACGATATCGAAGTGATTGGGACGAGACATGGCGAGAAGCTCTACGAAACGCTCGTGTCGCGCGAAGAAATGGCTGTTGCGCAGGATGTTGGAGACTACTTCCGCATTCCGGCCGACATGAGAGATCTCAACTACAACAGCTACTTCAGCGAAGGAGACACCGAAATCTCCCGGCAGGAGGATTACACCTCGCACAATACGCGAAGGCTTGACGTCGACCAGGTCAAGGACGTCCTTAGATCGCTCGATATCATGCGGGACCACCTCAATGCTTAAGGTGATGACAATCGTAGGAACGCGGCCGGAGATCATTCGCCTTTCGCGGGTGATCGCAAAGCTCGACCAGCACACCCAGCATACTTTGGTTCACACAGGCCAGAATTACGATTACGAGCTGAACGAGGTGTTCTTCACTCAACTTCAGATCCGGCGACCAGATCGTTTCCTGGAAGCAGCTGGCGGCAATGCGGCCGAGACGATCGGGAACGTCATAACCCGGATCGACAAGGCGCTCGAGGAGTATGCTCCGGAGGCTGTCCTCATTCTCGGCGACACTAACAGCAGCCTGGCGGCTATCGCAGCGAAGCGCAGAAAAATCCCGATATTCCACATGGAGGCAGGAAATCGCTGCTTTGACTTCCGCGTTCCAGAAGAAGTCAATCGACGAATCGTGGATCACATCGCAGATATCAATCTGCCCTATAGCGCGATCGCGCGAGATTATCTGTTGCGCGAAGGGCTGCCGCCGGACCAGATCATCACCACTGGAAGCCCCATGCGGGAGGTCATTGACTTCTATCGAAGTGGCATCGACGCATCGGACGTCCTTTCTCGTCTCGGGATGGCAGCGCGCAAGTATTTTCTTGCGAGCTTCCATCGAGAGGAGAATGTCGATGACCAAAAGAGGCTCGGCAGCATCCTTGACATCCTGAACACGCTTGCCGAACAGTACGGCGATCGCATCGTCGTTTCGGCCCATCCGCGAACCCGGGAGCGAATGAAGCACCTGGATAAGGCATCCCATTCCCTTGTTGAGTTCCACAAGCCGTTTGGCTTCTTCGACTATATCAAATTGCAGACCGACGCCCGGATTGTTCTTTCCGACAGTGGCACAATCACGGAAGAATCATCGATCCTGAATTTTCCGGCGCTCAATATGCGCGAGGTGCAGGAGAGGCCAGAGGGGTTCGAAGAAGCGTCGGTGATGTTTGTCGGATTGAGCGTCGAACGGGTGTTGCAAGCCATTCCGATCCTTGAATCGCAGCCTCGCGGAGCGGAGCGCGCGCTTCATCTCGTGCGGGATTATACTCCGGACAATGTCTCCGACAAGGTTCTCCGCATCATCCTGAGTTACACGGACTTTGTGCGCAGGCGCGTCTGGAGAGTGCAGCACTAGCAGCTGCAATCCGGGTTCGAGCTTTTCATTCGGCAGGTGAGGCAATGCTCAGGTCAATTGAGGCCCGGCGAATTTTGGTTTGGCCTGCTACTTACCACGAATTCAATGTTCATACGGCTGATGCCATCGCCGTGGCGATTGCGTTCTTTCTGCCGCTGTCGACCTCGGCCGTTGCGGTTCTGGTTGTTCTCTGGCTCCTGGCTTTGCTGCCGTCGCTCAGTATCCGTGAGGTTCGGCAGCAGCTGGCCACCTGGCCAGGCGCACTTCCGGTGGCGTTGGTTCTCCTTGCTGTAGCGGGTATGCTTTGGGCCGACGTCGGCTGGAGCGAGCGATTGGCAGGCATTAGGCCACTGCTTAAGCTTCTGGTGATCCCTTTTCTGTTTATCCAGTTTCAGCGCTCAGACCGTGGTTTATGGGTCGTCTACGGCTTCATGGCCGGCTGTACGCTGCTACTGACGATGTCGTTTGTCGGCTTCCTCTTCTCGGTGAGCCTCATCCATGGAAAGCCGCCTGGCATCGTCGTGAAGGACTACATAAGCCAGAGTGGATTTTTCGTTGTATGTGTCTTCTTGCTGCTTGAGATGGCGGAGGAGGATTTCCGCGCGAGGCGGGGCGTACGCGTCGTCGTCGAGGTGCTGCTGGTGACAGCGTTCTTGATCAACATTGGTTATGTCGCGGTTTCTCGAACAGCCCTGATCGTCGTCCCGGTGTTGCTCTTGCTGTTCGGTCTTCGCCGCAACTGGAAGATCGCAATCATTGCTTGTGCGGCTTGGGCGCTTCTTTTCGCGATCGCATGGACATCATCGCCATATCTTAAACATCGGCTGCATTCCGCGGCAAGCATCACTGCCGGTGACCCGGCTCTTCCGGCAGTGTCGAACCGGCAGAGGCTCGCCTATTGGGACGCGTCGGTAGATCTGATCAGGCAAGCCCCCCTGCTGGGTCACGGTACCGGAACGATCCGCAGCATGTTCCGGCATTACACGGCGGACGGGCCTGAATCCGACGTCAACAGGGCAGCAAACCCGCACAATCAGGCCTTCGCCATTGCCCTTCAGACGGGGCTGATTGGGGTTATCGTGCTCTACGCCATGTGGATTTCGCACGCCCTGATGTTCCGCGGCCCTGGCATGGCAGCCTGGTCCGGCCTGGTCGTTCTGGCTCAGAACGTTACAGGCTCGCTATTCAATTCACATATCTCCGATTTCACGCAAGGGTGGACATACGTGATCTGCATCGGGGTCGCCGGCGGAATGGTCCGACGCCACGCTCAGAAGCGCGGACCAGCGTCGACTGTCTCCCCCAGTGCTTGGTAGCGGTCTCATCGGAATCGCTGGCATGGAAGACTTTCATCCGCCCGACATCACCATCGGTCGCGCCGTTGAGATAGTCCGCGCGCGGCACCCAGAAGATACCGTTGAGGACGCGACGGTTGTTGCCCGGCTTGCGGCCTAGACCATCCTTCGGAAGAAGAGGTTCGATTACACTACACTCGAAATCCGTCAGGTCGTAGCGCATGATCCTAGCCCCGATGCTTGGTAGCTTGAATCATGGTTTGACCTGATCTGCTAGACGAATTTGAGCACAAGACCTAGTCTGAGAACCGGCGAATCAGCAGAGAATGGAACAATCACAGGCGCAAGATCCGAGTGCGGATCATTGGATTGCCAAGATGGAGGCCTTGCAGGCTCAGCGAACTGTAGCTGCCGCGTTGCGGTGGACGAGAGTTTCGACCCTGATCTCCGGCACAACACTGCTTCTCGTCCTACTGCTTATGCTTCGTTGATAGGACTCAAGCTTGAACCGCTTCTTTAGCCAAGATAACAACGCTTCTCGCAATGAAGCGATGCGAGCATCATTACTGGAAGAGCTAATGCGAATCATGCCTGTTTGAATCTTAACATGGGCAGCTTACTTCTTCAGAGTATGATTGGAATCGGGGCTACTGCGTGGTTGTACAACGCGGCTGTACTAGCAGGCTGTTGAAAAAGGCACTCGCCGTCGACCTGCGACCGTGATTCATTGGCTCCGACGAGATTCGGAGATGGTGCGTGCGCGGCGGGGACAATCGAACGGGCGAGCTGTTCAGCTACGTTGACCTGGAAGCGCGGGTGCGGCGTGATCATCCGCTGCGAGCGATCCGGACGATTGTGAACGAGGCGCTGTCGGCGCTGGAGCGCGAGTTTGCCGCGCTCTATTCACCGATTGGGCGGCCGTCGATCCCGCCTGAGAAGCTGCTGCGGGCGATGCTGTTGCAGGCGTTTTACTCGATCCGCTCGGAGCGGCTTCTGATGGAGCGGCTGGAATACGACCTGCTGTTCCGCTGGTTCGTCGGAATCGGCGTCGATGATGCGGTCTGGGACCATTCGGTGTTCTCGAAGAACCGCGACCGACTGCTAGAAGGCGACATTGCGGCGAAGTTCCTGGCGGCGGTGCTGGCGCAGCCCAAGGCGAAGAAGCTTCTGTCGAGCGATCACTTCTCGGTCGATGGCACGCTGATCGAGGCTTGGGCCTCGATGAAGAGCGTGAAGCCGAAGGACGGCGCGGGCGAGCCGCCGGCGCAAGGCGGCGGGCGCAATGCCGAAGCGGACTTCCATGGCCAGAAGCGCTCGAACGACACCCATGCTTCAACCACCGATCCGGACGCCAGGCTATACCGCAAGGGCAAAGGCAAGGAGACGAAGCTGTGCTTCATCGGGCACGGACGGATGGAGAACCGCCACGGCGCCTGGTGGTCGACGCCTGCCTGACGCTGGCTGACGGGCATGCCGAACGGGTGGCCGCGCTACACATGATCGAGCCTCGTGCCGACCGGCCGACAGCGATCACGCTTGGCGCCGACAAAGCCTACGACGCCGAAGACTTCGTCAACGAGCTGCGCTCGATGAACGTGACGCCGCATGTTGCGCAGAACACCAGCGGCCGCAGCTCTGCGATCGACGGGCGAACGACCCGGCACGGCGGCTATGCCGTCAGCCAGCGCATCCGCAAGCGCATCGAGGAGGCATTCGGCTGGATCAAGACGGTAGCCGGGCAAGAGAAGACCAGCTTCCGCGGCCGTGATCGCGTAGCATGGGCTTTTACCTTCGCTGCCGCCGCCCACAATCTGGTGCGGCTGCCCAAACTGATAGCGGAGACCGACGCGCCATTGCAGTATTGGAAGCCGGACTTTCTATCGAGCTGTGTGACCCCGTCGCAGTCGTGAAATTGAAGCGGCTCGGGCTGATCGTAGGCTCCCATTTGACAGTGGCTGCGCACGAGTTGAGGAGACGCGTTGTTTTAGACGAACTCAGGGCGCGGGATTGAGTCGTGTAACCAATTGGCACGCTCGATCCTCGTTTAGTCGGGAGTGCCTTGACGGGGGGACAACGACGGTGGCAGGTGCAATTGAGCTGATCGTGGAGGGCTACGTTTCCCTCAGGGACCAAGCCGCTCTTGATGAACTTCGGACACAGCGCCGCAAACTTATCGCAGATCTGAATGCATGCACCGGGATCGACTGCACGAGCACTATCCGACAGATCGAGGAAGACATCGTCGTGATTGAGGCGGGCCTGGCCATGGTATCGCGCACGCCGCCGCGCCGCGAAAGCAGCGAAGAACCCGCCAATCCTGCGCTGCCCACGCCGCCGGCCGCCGGGCTTATCAACGGCGCAAGCAACGAATGACGAGGGCAATCTATCATGCGCGCTTCAGCGAGGACGACGCAGCACCGCGCGAAGGCGACTAGGACAAAGCGCGCGGCGATCATCCCCGTAATCGACCGGTGTGTGTGGCTTGGCGGCGTGGTTGCGCCGGGAACGCGCATCGGTGTCCAATGATCGGCATGAGGCACTTTGAATCGTGCGACGCCGAAAGGAGAACAGCGGGATGATCGCAACGCTTACAAATTTGAACAGAAAATGTCGGACGAAGACCTCCAGAAAATTGGCCGTTTCGCCTGTCGTTGGTCGCACATTGAGCACACGGTGAGCAACTGCTTGAGGCGCTTGCTGGACATGGACCCGGACTCGGCTCAGGTCATGGTATTTCCACTGAGCTTAGATGCGAAAATGCGAGCTATCAGGGGTTTATCGGAGCATCGGAGCAGCGTGGCATGACACCCTATCAACGGGCGTTGTTCGGCGAGCTGAGACCGCTGGTCCTCGCGATCCAGTACGTCAGAAATACAGTTCTGCATGGTATCGTGATCGATCTATTCCAAGACGAGGAGCCGTTCTTTCATCTTCGCTCGAAGGGGCGAGACTTAACGATACAGGAGTTGTTCGGGTGGGAGGACCTGATCAATTACACCGCACACGTAAGCCAGGCGTTTCGATTTTCGCTCGGGGAGAAGGACGACGTTCTGGGACATAGCTATGCGCTGCCCGCTAGACCGTCTGTGCCGGAGTTTCTACCTAATGATTGTCGATCTTTCCCGAAGAAAGATCTTTTGCTGCGCGAGTAACGGCATCCCTGTCGGTTGATATGGCCGCCCTGCCGCTGTTAGGCTGCTGCCTTTTTCTTCGGAGCCGCCGCAATGGCCGCCACAAGATACTTGTGCCATTTCGGGTTGTCGGCTTCGTTGACCCGGAACACCGTTTTCTTCTGTAGTTTGTTCAATGGGGCCGCGAACACTTGCACTGTGCCATCAGCGTTGGCCAACAAACCAATTTCGATATAGACGGTGTTGCCTTTGCCTTGACGGGCGCGAACCGGCCCATGACGACGTGGATCAATTTTCCGGTTCATGGCTTTCCTCCTCTGTGTGACATCGTTGGGCTGAGCCGTCGCGTTAATGCGACAGCTGCTTATGCTGATCGATGTCTAGCGCGTTAGCCAGCATGTCGAGCCATTGCGCGGCCTCGCGAACCTGATCGGACGACGGTAGGTGCTCGGCTGATCGGGTCCGCCAGTACGCCGCAACGGCGGCGGTCGTCGTGCTTGACGCAGCATCGATCATGGCTTGAACCGCTGCGACGACGCCCGTCTGATGTGGCTCTTCTTCCACCGTGGCGCCGTAGCTCGGCCTGATGACAACGGGCGGCGCCTCCTCCACCTTTTTCGAGTAGACCGGCGCGACGATGGTGCGCGTTTCCATCCTCACCGGTATGTTGAGCACTCGGCTTGCCGTCGGTTTCGCAGGCTGCGAAACCGACTGCGCGCACAGACGCCATGACCATGCATCTGGGTTCTCGCGAAAATACTTGCGTGCCGCTTTGACGTTGCTGCCAATGATGATCAGCGCCGCGCGATCATCTTTTGACATGTCGCGGAGACCGGCCTTGATGATCCAGTCGTGAAACGCCTGATCGCTCGGCAACTTCTTGCGCGCCTTGCTCAGCGCAGGCGCAACCTCGAACGTCCCTGCTAGAAATTCTGTTCGACCCTTCTTCGAGCGCTCATAGCCTCGCTTGGCGACACGCGCCAACGCATCTGGGCTAGTCACTTTTTTTCGTACAGGTTTACTCGGCATGGCTTCGGCATCTCCAAATGCGAACCACAAGGCCGCGCGCCAAAGCGCACACCTGGATCTCGCGATGAAATTTCTGGAAGCGGCAGGCCAAAAGCACGCCAAATCGGGGGCGTTGCTCTGCCTGCCTATGCCGTACCGTGCCTACTGCGAGCCGCGCGGCCCGCACCGCGCAACATGTAGCTACCCAATTGCCCGCCTGCCACCCCCCGCCCAGCCGCCAGACCAGAAATGGGGAATTGGTTCCGTTTCCCGCCCCGCCTGGATCTCGCCCGCCTTGGCTGGAACCCTCGGCGCCTTGGAGCCCGCCCGCGCGGGATTTGCTTGGGGCAGCCTTGGGCCGCCTCGGAGCGAGATGCTGCCTGGGGGGCCGCCTCGCCGCCACCCCCGGCGCAATGAGGTTTGCAGATTTGCCGAAAACATAAGGCGGCTCAGGAGCCGATAAGAGGCGGGTTGCAACTTAAGTCGTTGATCTGCCGAGCCATCTGAGTTCCCTAGGGAGCGCCAATCTTTTCAATGACTTATACGAATTTCCCGCCGCGTTCGGTCCGTCCGACCAAGTATTAACCGGGTATCGAAGGGGCACGCCGTAGGGAAGCCCGTAGAGGCGCCCGGACCCCGGACGGCTAGCTCCGGAGGGCCTAGGCCGTAGAACGCGCCGGCAGCCTGTTTCCGGGCTGTCGGATCACCTTCCTTAAGCCGTCCGACAACGCCAGATCAGGCCGCCCTGATCTTTTGTCGAGGTGCAGTAGTGCCCTCAAGGTCTAATTCCAAGTGAATACCCAGCGGTTGTAAGGTTGTCGCAGCTCGCTACAGTAAGAAGGCGGGAGCGGGGGAAACTTGGTGTCATTTGCCGATCGGCTCATCGCTGAGCCACAACGAGAAAAGTCTGGTGAAACGGGATACGAGCGTTTCGACTATCAGGCTCTCTGGGGCTTAGCGCTGATCTTTGCGCATCATGGCTCGTCTGACGACTACGCCATCGCCTTTGAGTTTCATGATGACATTGTGTTGCTGGACAGCGAGCGGTCGCCGTCGCGCGCTCGCTTCTATCAGGTCAAGACCAGAGACAAGGGGCACTGGACGCTAACCGATCTATCGCCGCAAAGCAAAAAAGGACGACACGGCTGGCGGAAAGCTGCCCTCCTTCATGGGAAAGCTTTTTTCCAATTATGCCATGTTTCCTGATGAGACTGAGCAACTGAACTTCGTCTCCAATATACCGTGCGCATTTCTGCCGTCGGCATCGGGTGCGTGCCAGCTCGTCACTTGCGACGCTGACACTCTCAAAAAATTCATGGGCAAGCTGGCGCAGGAACACCCCGGGGCCACTCACGCGGCGGTGAGCCTCATGCATTACGTTCAAGCAGATTTGAGCCTGCACGACAGTTCCGCGCACATCAAAGGAAAACTCAACGAGTTTATCCTGGAGCAGATTGGCTCGGTCGAATTCAACCCAGACACTCTTTACAAGACGATCGTCGAAGAGTGCCGGACACGCTCTAAGTACACGGGCACAATTTCCAGCTTTGACGACCTGATCCAAAAGAAATCGATCACGCGGTCGCAGGTGGAGGGATGGCTCGATCTTGTTCGCACGCGACAAGCACTGCCCGAATGGTCAACCATCAGTCAGCAGTTGAGCGTTGGTGCGATTGAGCTGGCCAATTTAACTCGCGAGTGGCAGCGGTACCGCGCTGTCGCTTTGGATCCTGGCAACGAGGCAATCAATGTCCTCAGAGACAAAATCCGATCTGAGTTGGAAAAACGTGCTGGTGGTGCTCACACTTTGGACCAGTTAGTCGATGAAATCTATCTTGAAGTCAAAGACCTCGCGCGGGCGAACATATCACCGTTCAGCAATGCTCGATTGAAGATCATGATACTTTACGAGGTGTTCACCCATGAAACGACAGGAGAAGTTCAAACGATTGATCCGCAGCCTTCGGAAGCGCAATCATGAAAAGCTTGAAATTACAAAGGTTGCTCATCTCCTCCGATCCAGAGAAGGCAGCGAGGATCGTCCAGTTCAACGAACGCAGGACAGTGATCTTCGGCGAGAATGACACGGGGAAGTCTTGCCTAATCAAATCGATCTATGCCGCCTTCGGCGCCGATGCCTATAAGACCAACGACAATTGGGACGCGCTAAAAACAAACCTGCTCGTTGAATTCACAGTGAATGACGTCCCTTACCGCGTCATGCGTTCGGGCAGCTTCTTCGCACTGTTCGATGGGCAGGGGCATGCCATATGGAGTGGTTCCAACGTCGTCTCCGGTATCGGTCCTCAAATCGCGCAGTTGCTGGAGTTCAAGCTCACGCTTTCTGATCGGCAAGGCAATCAGGTGGTGCCGCCGCCTGCCTTTTGCTTTTTGCCGTTCTATGTGGACCAAGGCATCGGCTGGCTGCGTTCGTGGGCTTCCTTTGCAGGACTCGGCCAGTTCGAAAATCCTAAGCGCGATGTTGCTTACTTCCACGCTGGTCTCCGCCCGAACGAATATTACGTCGCGAAAGCAACAAAGATCGATGCGGACCACATTGTTGATGATTTGAAGGTTGACCGCCGAGCATTGAACCGCGCGGCAGTGCGGTTGCAGTCCGGGCGAAGGCCAATCAAATTTGACCTGATGCCGGAAAGCTTCGCTGACCGGATCGATGCGCTGCTGACTGAGTGTCAAGCGCTGCAAGATAAGCGGGATCGGGTTCAGCGCGGCCTCTCTGACCTTCATTCCAAGCGGGCAGCTCTAATCGAGCAGAGCGCGATTGCTGGCAACGCGTTGGCAGAGCTGGACGCGGATTATGAATTTATCCGCAAAACGGCTGACGCCGAGATTATCTGCCCGACCTGTGGTACCGCACACCTCAACGACTTTGCCAACAAGTTCGGTCTGATTTCTGACGCAGAAACTTGCCGTGGCTTTTTGTTGGAGGTGCGACAAGAGACTGCCAAGGTGGACGAGGCGATTTCGCTGGAGCGCGCTAAGTTCGAAAGTCTGGCTGAGAATATCGACCGCATCAACGCGATCCTGAATGAGCAGCGAGGCGAGCTAAAACTGCGGGACCTTGTCGAGGGCGAGAGCGAGCGTATGGTTGATGATGCGCTAGCCGCCGAGCAGTCTGATATCAACGCGAAGATCGGAGAGCAGGACGCGCGCTCGGATGAAGCGTTGGCGACGATGAAGTCGTTCGAAGACAAAAAATTTCAAAAGTCAATTAAGGACCGCTATTTCCAACTTATGAAGCAGTACATTTTCGAACTGCAGGTGCCAGGCCTTGCCGAGAAAAGCTATAAGCAAATTGACTGCGTCATAAACGAAACCGGCAGCGATCTTCCGCGAGCGTTGCTCGCCTATTACTATGCGTTTGTAAACACGATGCGGGCCTCGTCAGCGTCGGTGCTCTGTCCCCTCATTGTTGATAGTCCAGTCCAGCAGGATCAAGACCCCGCGAACGCGACGAGGATGATCCAGTTTGCTCTTGAGCACGTTCCTGACGACATGCAGCTCATTCTCGGTTCGGTGAGCCTGCATGGTGCGGCTTACGATGGTTATTCAATTGAAATCGAGGGTAAGCGCAGTCTGCTCCAGTCTGACGCATACGATGAAGTGTCAGGAATCATGAAGCCCTACTACGATGCTCTGATCCGGCCGCAAGCAACCAGCTAAACGAAGTGGCGGCACGCCTCATCGAGGTCCGTTCAATGGGGGTATAGCGGACTGGATTTGCTCACTCTGAGTTCTTCGCATTTTGACCCAACTCAGACATCACTGGGCGGCCGACGCAGGCGGCCGAGCCTCCGTCGCCGGTCCATTCCTTTCGGGCAAATGTTCACTTTTGAACTTTTGTTCCTCCAATGCGTTGCGCCTGCTGCGGCTCGGGTTGACGCTGCGTGGAGGGGGAGATGGAAGGCGTGCCCATTATTCTCGTTGTTGAGGACGAGGAACCATTACAGGAAATCGTTCACGACGCCTTGAAGGAGGGCGGCTTCGACCTGACGACGGTCGCTTCCGGACAAGAAGCGGTGGCTATGGTGGAAAGCGGCGTGGTCAAGTATTCGGCGCTCGTAACCGACGTCAACCTCAAAGGGCCGATGAAGGGTTGGGAGATTGCGCGCCTTGTCAGGCAGATCGATCCTGCATTTCCCGTGGTCTACATGACGGGCGCTGCCGCCGAAGATTGGCCGTCAGAGGGAGTGCCCAACAGCGTTCTGCAGAAGAAACCGTTTGCTCCAGCGCAATTGGTTACCGCGGTATCCCAGCTTCTCAACACAGGCTCGCCCACCTAGTGGGTGCATCTTCGGCTATTGGCCCATCGCGACAAGTGCAGGAGAATCTTGCTGAGGTCTCCTGTCGAAGGCAGAGCCGACTTGATTTGCTCACCGCAAGTATTACGGCTCGTGACCCAAGGGGGCCTCCCAAGGAGAGACACTCTAAGGCAAGATCGCTACCATTTTCGAGGTACTCATCATTGCCAGTTGCGTGGTTTGGAGGGGAGCCGGCCTAATGTTTGCCGATTGCGGTGGCTGAGAGGGGGCTTCTGTGACGAATTTGCTCCGACAGAACGTGACGTCAGCCCGCGGAATCTGCTCGAAGCGCATCTCGTTCGCCCCCGACGGTACAGAGCCCGAGGCGCAATGCGCGCTGGGGCAAGTCATTGGTCGGACTGCGAGCCGGTTCCCAAACCAGCCGGCGATCGTCTCCAGCATGTTCGCGCCGCTGACGTACGGCGATCTGCAGCGTCAACTGGACGACATCCGCAGGCAGTTGCGTTTGGGTGGGTTCGATCGCAGTGCCCGGATCGGGGTGCTCATGCCGTATGGTCCGGAGGCGGTTCTCGCAACCGTGGCGGTCGCCTGCTGCAGCATCGCGGTTCCTCTTGATCCCCGGCTGTCTCCAGCGGAGATAAACCAGCGGCTTGACATGCTGCGCCTGAACGCGCTTCTCGTGCCGCAAGGCAGTGGTTCCGAAGGCCGGCAAGCCGCCGAGCGGCGCGGGATCGCCGTCATCGAAGCCGTTCCGGTCGGACATGGTCAGCTTGGATTTCGTGCCGCTTTGCGCGCGGCCGACTCCGCTGCGATCGACGCTGAACCTGCTCCACACGCGCCCGCCTTCATCCTGCAGACGTCAGGCACGACCGCCCAGCCAAAGCTCATTCCGTTCAGCCACAGCAACATGCTGGCGGCGGCCGCACGTCTTCAGGCGTGGTTCGGCCTCACGCCCCACGACCGCTGCCTGAGCGTGTCGCCCCCTTTCTATTCTCATGGGCTCAAAGTAACGGTTTTCACACCGCTCCTGACCGGCGGCAGCATTGCTGTCCCGACGAGCGGTGCCATCGTGGCGCTGGATGAGTGGTTCGATATCCTGCGGCCGACTTGGTATTCGGCTGGCCCCACGCTCCACGCTGCGGTGCTCGACAAGGCTACCTCTCAGAATGCGCAAACGGCGCACACCTTGCGGTTCGTGGTCTCGGGCGGCGCGCCGCTTGCGAAAGAGGTCCAGGACGGCCTGCAGGGGGCTTTGGGTGTGCCTGTGCTTGAGCATTATGGCTCCAGCGAAGCTGCGCAAATCGCCGCCAACCTGCCACCGCCCGGCCCGAACAGGCCCGGGACTTGCGGGCGGCCTTGGCCTGATACTGTCGCTATTGTTGGTGAGAATGGACATCCCTTGCCAGCTGGCGAGCAGGGGGAAATCTGGATTCGTGGCCCCACTGTGACGTCTGGCTATCTCGATGCGCCGGAACTCAATCAAGCCGGTTTCGTGGAGGGATGGTTTCGCACGGGCGATATCGGCAGCCTCGACGAAGATGGCTTCCTTTCCCTGCACGGCCGCCTCAGCGAGTTGATCAACCGCGGCGGCGAGAAGATCGCCCCCGCTGAGATCGAAGCCGCCCTGCTACGCCATCCGGCCATAGCCGAGGCTGCAGCTTTCTCAATCCCCCATCCGCGCCTTGGCGAGGACGTCGCCGCCGCCATCGTTCTCCGTCCTGGCGCGCAGACGATACCTGCGCAGCTGCGCCCGTTCCTGCAAAACGAGTTGGCCTCGTTCAAGATTCCGCGGCGCATTCTCATGCTCGAGCAACTGCCAAAGGGGGCAACGGGAAAAGTTCAACGACGACGACTGCGCGAATCCCTCGAAGGGCTGTGGGGGCATCAGGACGCGATGCCCGTGCCTGACGTGAATAAAGTACCGCTGAATCTGGAAGCTGAATTGCTGACCCTGTGGCGGAAGCTGCTCAAGGCAGACGCCTTAACGATCGACGACGATTTTTTTGCCAGCGGGGGCGATTCCCTTCTAGCGATGGAAATGCTTCTTGAAGTCGAACGGCGCATCGGCCGTGCCCTGCCGGATACGATCCTGTTCGGAGCAGAGACGGTCCGGCAACTAGCTCCGAAAATCGCCATCGAGCCGGGCACGCAGCCAACCCCTGTCTTGCAATTCAATGCCAGTGGCGATCGGCCTGCGCTCTACTTCTTCAATGGGAGCCTCGTCAGCGGCCACACCTCGATGCAGAGGATGGTGGAGCTTCTCGGGCCCGACTACCCCATCATCTCCATCGATCCCCATGGTCTTCACGGGGAGGCGATTCCGCCGTCGATCGAGAAGATGGCTGCCGATCGCCTGCCGCTCATCTTGGAAAGACAGGCGAGCGGACCTTTCCTGCTGGGCGGCTTCTGCAACGGCGCCATGGTGGCATTCGAAGCGGCTCGCCTGCTGATGGCAGCCGGCCACAGGGTTGATATGGTCGCAATGGTTGACCCGCCGACCGTTGGTGCCCGTGCGGCGGCGCAAGCGATCCTCAGACCGATGAAGCGACTAGTCTCGCCTTACAGTCTGCGCTGGACCTATCAGCTGATGGTCCGGCTCGAGCAGTTCTTCAACGGGTCGACGAGCAAGCGGGTTGGCCAGCTGTATACCGCTCTAACCAATCCCAAGAAACTGCATGATGCTGTCCTCAATCCCTATGATACGATTCCGCCCGCGTTATGGGAGTTCTATTCGCTCGCAATGGCGCAACATCTCCCGGTACCGCTCGACGTTCCTGTGACGTTCTACGCAGCCGATCACGAGGGTCGCGCATGGCGAGCTCTCAGTTCGCAACTCGAGGTGATCCAGGTGCCTGGAGGACACGGTGAGTGCCTGACCATCGGCGCGGAACGTCTGGTTGCCCATCTGCGGCAAAGAATGGACGCTGTGGCTGACGGCGTGCCGTCTTCCATTGAACCGCACACGTCGCCAATTTCATCTCACAGGGCGCAGGTCGGTAGCCCTATCAGAATCCAAACCTGAGTCGGACGACCGCATCACGATGGGTTCATCGCCGAACGGCTAAATCATGCGGCGCGGCTATCAGGACGGAAGTGCCTATCTAGATTGTTGCGCGCTATACAATCAGATATCTCGCGGACATCCGGTATCGGCCCTCTTCAGACATGACGCGATGCCTGACTAAGAGTCCGTTATGCGCACCATAGCGGACAGGGATGGTGATCCGGGATCGGGTCATCGCGGGCTCCCCGTCTCGTCGTCAAAAAATGCCAGGGCCAGTCTCCGGAGGTAACGACGAAGAGGGAGTTGCACCCTGTCTAAGACCGCCCCGGCTGTGGGCGTTGTTATTCCCGCACGACCACCCACTGCGCGCGCCCGGAGTGGATGAATAAACCCTCCGGGACTTTGGGGTGACAGGAGACCTGCATCCCATCACCCTCGCGACGCGACCGACCGAGTGAAAGGAGGCCCGCTCGGCTTTCCTTTGCATCGCGAAACCATATTCATCTCCGCTGTAGCTCGTCGCCACTGGTGGAGCTTGCAGTCGGTCGGCGATGCGCAGCAGCGGCCAGCTTGGCGTTGGCCGGGGCTGCGAATACCGCAGCGAACAATTGTTGAATGGTTTTAGTTGGCGCTAACGCATGCTGCTTCTCGGCCATCTCCATCAGCTTGTCGTAGGCCGCTTTTGAATCGTCAGCAGTCACAGTCGATCCCACTTCCACTGATGTTGGTTCGAGGCTCATCATGTTCGGATAGGGGATGATGCGGCTGAGAGCCATGCTTTCGAGCGCGCCAAGAGGGTCGTCAAGAGTGACGGCACGAACTGGGAGCCGAACGCTCTTATGGGCGAGATTGGTCGGCAGCTAAGTGAAGCCGCTGACGGTGAATGTCCTCTTTGCGCGTCGTAGCGGCTTGAGCGGGCGCCGCAGCCGGATCAATTGTGGGCGACGCTCGTGTTGCGTTGCGAAGCACGTGCTCGTTGCGGATCATCAAGGCGCAGTGCTCCGAATCCGGGACTTACGAAACAATTTATTAGTCTTTATTTGGCTAGCTGGGAGCGTGCCGATTACCGCCGATTGCGGCACATTGGAATGGGAATGCCGGCCCCGGCTGTTCTCCCAACCTGCGGCTGGGGCCGTTTGAACTTGCGCTGCATCGTTCAACCCGGTCCACAACCATGCTTAGAGGCATTGCTATCGCCCTATTTGGGCTGACCATTCTTTCGCAGCTCGATCAGGCGCTCTTCTACGGCCGAAATACTGACGCTGCGTTCAGGCTTGTGCGGGAGATGCGCCGCAGTTTTGGGCTGTAGGGCCGCCGCCCTGCATTCGATTCAGCGCCTACGCGCAGCGAACGACAGCTACTTCTTCAACAGCATTCCCATCGTTCGGGCCATTCGTCTCACCGACCCGGCATGGCGGCCCAGTTCAGCGGCAATCTTCGATACGCCGACGCCCTGCCGGGCGAGCCTGACCAAGCGTCGGACTTCCTGCTCGGCCCATTGCTTTGGCTTCGGTGCTTTCATGGTGCGGCGCTCAGAACCTGCCGACCACTTAACCAGCGCGCCTGGTTGCCAACACTTGGGAAGTTTACGGGTAATGCCTTCCACCACGATTGACGCCGCGATGCCGGGTGCTGAACGCTAACGTGCACAAAGAGAAACTGTCGTCGGCGCGCTGAACGTGCACCTCCAGGGCAAATTGACATGGATCAACAGAGTGGTGCTGCGAAAAGTGGAAAGTGAGACGCCAGCTGGGATCATTCCACATGCTTCAGAAAGCCACTTGGATCACCACGCTCGCGTCGGTCTTACTTTGCAGCACAGGATCAGTACACGCTATCGATGGGCCCAGTTTCGACTGCAGTCATGGTGTGAATACCGCTCTAGCAATAATATTATGCAGCAATTCAGATGCCGCCAGCGCGGACTGGAATATGAGTTCGGCATTTTGGGCGGCCTTCAAGAGCGATAGAGACGAAACTGAACAGAACGCATTCAACCAATCAGTAAGCTGGCGCTGCGGGCTTCCTCCGCAGCCCTCGCAACTTGACCGGTTCTACGGATTTCCACCGCCGCCAGCCCAGCCGATCACTCAAGCGCACGTAAACTGCGTCATCAGCGCATTCAACGCGCGCACCGCAATTTTGCGGGCCAGGCTCCGCCGTGATGCTCTCCTCGAGTCAAAACTTACTCCAGAGGAGCACATCGAAATTCAACAGGCGCTGATCATTAAGGGATTCTTGCGCAACCGGGTGCAGAAGTACCGGGCGAATCCGGACGGCCAGTTCGGTCTAAACACCCGGGCGGCTATTCGGGACTATCAACGGAGTATCGGCGCAAGTCCGACAGGTTTCTTATCTGACCAGCAGCGTGTAGCTGTCCTTCAAAGCCCGGAGGAGATGGAAGCTCGCGAAGCACGTGCTGCAGCCGAAGCCAAGGCTAAACGGGCTGCGATCGACGCTAAGAAACAGGCTGAAGAGCAGGCAAAGCGCGCGGAGGAACAGGCTAAACAGGAAGCAGAGGAGCGAGAGAAAAAACGACTAGAGGAGGAAGCAGCAAGAGCCGCGGAGTGGCGACAAAAGATTGATGAGGCCCAAAGAAAGGGGCCAGAGTACGCGGCTAAACTGTCTGACGTGAAATGGACGTTGCGAGAACACATAAACCCTATGACCGAGGAGATGGAATACACGGTGCTATCCAGACAAAGCAATGGCACAGGTGCGGTCGCAAACGTGGAGGGATTCTGCGAGAGAAATCAGGTGCCGTTCCAGGCAACGCTGGAAAACGACCACGACCCAGCGGCTTCGCTCGGATTCATCACCTCGCGTTTTGATAACGGCATCATCGGCAAGAAGCGTATTAATGACGGTCCCGTCGAACCGACTAGTTTCCCGGCCGAGAAATGGAGGAATAGAATAACCGTTGCGAGCCTCATTTTCACTCACGACGGTCCAGAGGTGGCGGAGACTACATGGCGAGTACTGGCGGAAATCGAGACTTCGCGTGGCACGTTGTATATCAAAATTCCAATGTTCAATGGGAATGTTCAGAAGCTGATTGCGAATTGTCAGCATAGGTACGAAGTCGAGAAGCGGCGGGGCGGGCACCCTGACGCACCGATGTCACAGCCAATGTAGGGCTAAGCGGGAGAAGCGGTCAATGGTGGGCGCTACGCAGCGAGCACCACGACGAGTTGCAGCTCAAGCCGGCATTAGCCCCCGATCCTCGACGGGACGAAGGGCTGTGCAACTAAAGGCCATCGTCGGCCGGCAGGTCAGCCTGCAGCCGATCACGCCCGAGAAGCCGGGCCGCGTGATCGTGTGTAAGTGGGTCCTGTTGTGGCGGCGAGATGGTTAGGCCAGGGAGCCCGCCGCGCCTGTGCGCTCGACCGATGCCGACGCTTTGAAAGCGCCGCCCACTACTACCCCAGCGGCTGGCCCCCCTGCTGCCCTTGTAGCAAGAATAGGCGCGGTTTTTCGTCTGCCCGATCTCCCAGGGCGCGGGCGAAAAAACTCGCCCTGTTCGCTGCCTTTACGTGGGAGCGCGCGTAGGTTTTATCGTCTATGTTGACAACTTGCGTGATACGCTCCGGGGTGTTCGTACCCGGAAACGTACCCTGACGGCTTTAAGCCCGCGAAATTGCGTTAGATGAAATCGTCAGTTTTAGTAGCAAAATCAAGATGGTGCGGGCAGTGGGACTCGAACCCACACGACGTTTCCCTCGAGGGATTTTAAGTCCCTTGCGTCTACCAATTCCGCCATGCCCGCTTGATCCAACGAGATCAAACACTTAAGTCCACCTTCGGCCGTTTGGAATTGGCGCTTCGCGGGCCGGGTGGGTGGTTCTTCCTTAAGCGAGCCGGCCGCACAAGGCAAAGCCTCAATCCGGACATCTGTTGCTGCTTTAGGCATTCTCAATCCACGGGGACTATTCATCCGGCATGGTTGCTTCGCTTTCCCATCGCCTGCGCTTTTGCGGCGCGCTTTTCGTGCTGCTCGCGGGCGGCGCGCTGTCCGGCTGCGCGAGCATGAGCGAGACGGTCGCTCCGGCGTTTGCCGATCCGGCAAGATACGATCTGTATGATTGCAAGCAGCTCGAGTCCGAGCGCAAGGGGCTCGCCAGCCGCACCGCGGACTTGCAGAGGCTGATGGACAAGGCGCAGACCGGCGCCGGCGGCGCCGTCGTGGCCGAACTCGCCTATCGCAACGAGTACGTCGCGGTGCGTGGTCAGGCGCAGCTGGCCGAAGAGGCCTGGCGCCGCAACAGGTGCCGCGAAACGCCGCCCGAGCCGGCACCGGCTGCTGCGCCGGCGCCTGCAGCTGCCGCCAAGCCTGCGCCGAAATCCGGGAAAGCGGTCCGCTGAAGCGCCGCGCCTGCAGCGCTTCGCATCAGGGGCGCCAGCCGTAGATCCAGTCCTGCCGCGCCAGCATGCGCTCCGGGCCGAGCGCCCGGATCGCAACATCGCGCGCGATCGCGAGCGGTCCGCTGAAATGATAGATACGGCCCTGCTGCCGTGCGGTCCGCTGCACCCGTCGCACGCGCGCCTGGCGTGCACGGCCATATTGTTTCAGCGCTGCGACGATGCCGTCCGTGCTCTCGGCAGTCTCGGGGCTCAGATGCTGTGCCAGCACGGCGGCATCCTCGATCGCCATGCCGGCGCCTTGCGCGGCGAACGGCAGCATCGCATGCACGGCGTCGCCGAGCAGCGCGACCGGGCCTTTGCTCCAGGGGCAGCCGTCGGGCACGCCGAACAGCGCCCATTTGCGCCAGCTATCGACTGCGGCGAGCATCATCCGCGCCTGCGACGGCCAGCGCGGCGCGGCGAACGCATCCATCACCTCGCGCGGATCGCCGGGCGTGCTCCAGCCCGGCCTGTTCCAGGTGCCAGGCAGCACCGCGACCACGTTGATCTGTCGTCCGCCCGCGATCGGATAGGCGACGAGGTGGGCGTTCGGGCCCATCCAGAGCTGGACCCGGCGCGCGGTGTAGTCCTTCGGCAGCTGCGTGGCGTCGAGCGTACCGCGCCAGGCGATCAGCCCGGAGAAGCGCGGCTGGATCTCGGGAAACAGATGCTGGCGTACCGTCGACCAGATGCCGTCGGCGCCGATCAGCGCGCTGGCAAGATCGCTGCGGCGGATCGTGCCGCTGCGATGGACGACGGTCAGCCCCTTGGCATGAGGCGCGACGTCTTCGAAGGTCGCACCTAGCTTCAGGTCGATGTCGGGATGGTCGGAGACCGCGCCGGCGAGCGCGGATTGCAGGTCGGCACGGTGCACCACCCAATAGGGTGCGCCGGCGCGCACCGAGGCCGCTTCGCCGAGCGGCATGCGCAGCAGTTCGCCGCCCGCCCGCGCGCTCATGATCGAGACCGCCTCCGGGACGACGGCACGCAGCTTGAGCCGTTCGGTCAGGCCGAGCCCGACCAGCACGCGGCTCGCATTGGGGGAGAGTTGCAAGCCCGCACCGACTTCCTCGAGGCGCTCGGCTTTTTCCAGCACGACGATACGGAAGCCCCGGGCGGCCAGCGCAAGCGCGGCCGTCAGTCCACCGATTCCGGCTCCGGCAATGACAATCGTTCGGGAGAGCGCCACCCCTGACCGGTGGACGCGGTCAGGCCACCTTGTCCTTCAGGACGCATTCCGGCGGACGGGCTTCGCCGGCCTTCAGGTCGGCCGCGAAGCGGTACAGCGTCGAGCAGTAGGGGCAGATGATCTCGTTGTCGTTGCCGAGGTCGAGGAAGACGTGAGGATGATCGAACGGAGGGTTGGCGCCCACGCACATGAACTCTTGCGAGCCGATCTCGATGACGGGAACACCGGCATCGTTATGGAAGTGCGGGACGACATGGTCGGACATCGTAACTCATCCTGGAGTGGCAGTGGCGGCAGACACAATCACAACTGACGCGGCATCTTTGAGGCGCCGCGGACCATACTGGCGGGTGCAGATGATTGCTAGCCCGGCGGAACCGAAAGGTTCGCAACTGCCCCATGCTCATTTGCTCATGCAAATTCGACACAATCTTGCGGCCTGAGAGAAGCCCTTCTTTCGTCGGGGACGTTGTGTCGCAATTTTGGCATACTATGTCTGTGGACGAGTGGAATTGCGGCAAAAGATCAACCTTCGGGCGCAAACGATCTGGGAACATCCGGGCTCTTGGCATGAAGTGGCTGCGAATCAGCACAGCGTTGACCGGCATCGCGGCATGCAGCTTCATGCTCGCGCAGGTCGCGCCGCACGCCCGCGAGGCCGGCGCGATTCTCGCCGCCCAGGATGATCCGGCCGCGCTGTCCGAGCTGAAGCTCGACGCCGTACTGCGACAGAACGACCGCCTGGTTCAGGACAATATCGAGGCCGCGCTCGCCGCCGGCGATGCCGATCTCGCCGACAGTTTTGTTGCGCTGGCGCGTGACCGCAACATCGCGCTGCCCGACGACCTCCTCGCCAGGGTGAGCGATGCGGTCAAGGACGAAAACTCCACCTCGCATTTTGCCAGGCGCTTCGCCACCGGGCTCGTCACCGGCAACGCCGACGATGTCGCGAGCCTGTCCGGAACCGTGGCCGGCGATCTCTTCGTGATCGGCGACGTCAGGGACGTCGTGCGCGAGGGCAAGCATCTCGCCATGGGCGAGGACACCGACCGCCTGGTGCTAGGCCTTGCAGCCGCCGGCCTTGCGGTGACGGCGGCAACCTATGTGTCCATCGGCGGCGCCGCGCCCGTGCGCGCCGGCCTGACGCTGGTGAAGGATGCGCGGAAAGTCGGGCGGCTCGGCGAGGGCCTCGCGGCCTGGGCCGGCCGGTCCGCGCGCGAGGTTGTCGACACGCCGGTGCTCCAGAACGCGGTGGCGTCCGGCTCGGTGCTGCGGCCGGGCCAGACCGTGAGCGCGATCAAGGCCGCGTTCCGTGCCGAGAAGGCAGGTGCCCTGGTCCGGCTCGGCAAGGACGTCACGCGCGTTGCCGAGAAGACCGGCACGCGCGGCGCGATGGACAGCTTGCGCATCGCCGAGGGCCCCAAGGACGTCGCGCGCGCGGCGCGGCTTGCCGAAGCGCAGGGCAGCAAGACCCGAGCGATCATGAAGCTCTTGGGCCGCGGCGCGCTGCTGCTCGTCGGCGGCGTGTTCGATCTTGCGCTCTGGCTGTTCGGTGCGGCGCTGACGCTGTTCGGCCTGTTGTCTTCGATCAAGGCCACCACCGAGCGCCTGACGCAGGCCTGGTGCGATCGCAGACGGGCGAGGCGGCTTCGCCGGGCGCAGGTCGCCGCCGAAGCCGCTCTGGCAAGTGCGGCCGGTCCGGCCTAGAATCAACCCTTCCCCTCAACACCGCGGAATATCTGATGCCGAGCTTTCACAACGGCGCCGTTGAAATTGCCTATCTCGACGAAGGCGAGGGCGATCCGATCATCCTGGTGCACGGCTTTGCCTCCAGCAAGAACGTGAACTGGGTCTATCCGACCTGGGTCTCGGAGCTGCGCAAGAACGGCCGCCGTGTCATCGCACTCGACAATCGCGGCCACGGCGAAAGCGCAAAGCTCTACGAGCCCACGCAATACTCGATCCCGACCATGGCCGGCGACGTGCTCGCGCTGATGGACCATCTCGCCATCCCGCAGGCCGACATCATGGGCTACTCGATGGGTGGGCGGATGACGGCGTGGCTCTCCCTGAACGAGCCGCAGCGCCTGCGCTCGGCGATCCTCGGCGGCATCGGCATCGGCGGCCTGATCGAGGGCACCGGGCCCGGCGAGAATGTCGCGAAGGCGCTGGAAGCGCCCGCGCTCGACGACGTCTCCGATCCCGTGGGGCGCACCTTCCGCGCGTTTGCCGATCAGACCCGCTCTGATCGGAGGGCGCTCGCCGCCTGCCTGCGCGGCACGCGCGACCTCATGACCAGGGGCGAAGCTGCACGCATCGACGTGCCCGTGCTGATCGCGGTCGGCTCAACCGACGACGTCGCTGGCTCGGCCAGCGCGCTCGGCGCCATCATTCCGGGCTCGGAAGTGCTCGACATACCGGGCCGCGATCACATGCGCGCGGTCGGCGACAAGGTCTACAAGACCGGCGTGCTCGATTTTCTCTCACGCCGCGGCTGAGCCTTTAGGTTCCTCGTCGCCGAACGCGCGCGCCAGCGCCATCAGCACCACGAAGGTCGCAACCCACACCATGCGCGCGCCGTAGCGGTCGTGCGGACCGGAGATGACGGCGCAGATGAAGGCGTTGCCGAGCAGCGCGAGCGTCACCGTCGCCGCCAGCAGCGTCAGATCGTCGAGCCGGCGGCGCGCCAGCGCATGCGCGAGCAACCCGACCAGCGCCAGCATCGAGGCCAGCGCGACGGGAACATGCAGCCAGTTGACGTAGTCGAAATTGACATCCCATTGCTGTTGCCGCGCCGCGCGCATCGGCGCGATCTGTGCGGGGATGTAGCGCTCGATGATGCCGTAGGTGTGCGGGATCCAGCCGCTGGTGCCTTCGCCGGTCGCCACGTGCAGCAATTGCTGGCCCACCGCCCGCAGTGCGGCGCCGGCCTGCCAGGCCGGATAGTCGGCGAGCGAGTGCACGACGATATAGCTCATCTCGTCGTTCATGCCCTCAAACCGGCCGAGCGTGTTGAACACGCTCTTGCCCCACAGGAATTCGTCGGCGGTCGCCGGCAATTCGTTCCGATAGGGACAGAGCTTGAAGCTCTCGCGCGGGCAGTGGTCGTTGAGATAGCGCGCGACGATGCCGTCCTGCATCATGCGGCCGAAGGCGACGCCGTAGCCGCCCGGCGTCCAGGCCCATTTGCCCGACAGCGCATGGTTCGCCGAGACCAGCATCAGGCCGCCCGCGACGATGGTCATGCTCGCCTGCGCCAGTCCGGCGAGCGGAAGCCTGCGGCCCACGAACGGCCGCGCCATCCAGCCGGCGAGGCAGAGTCCGAGCAGCACGCCGAGCGTGGCGCTGTGGGTTGCGGCGGCAAAGGCGGTGAAGACGAACAGCGCGATTTTTTCGTGCGGCGACGTGCGCTGGGCTCCGACGACGAGAAGGAACAGCGACAGCACCGACAGTCCCGCGAAGATGTCCGTGAGCAGCATGCTGGCCAGCCAGGGCAGCGCGGTCGACAGGATCAGGAGCAGGCTGATCGCGACGAAGCGGAACGTCTGCAACAGGCCGAGGACGCGCAAGCTGAGCTGCAACAGCCACAGCGTCGCCAGCGACTGGATCGCGAGGTTGATCCAGAAGCCGAAGCTTTCGCCGGAGTGGAGATAGAGGCCGAACACGGTGGACCGGCTGGGGACGAGATAGCCCTCGTACCAGCGCGCCAGATAGCCGCCGGTATCCCACTGCAACAGCGGATAGCCGTTCCAGAACGCCGGCGCGATCATCAGGAGGGGTAGGGCCAGAGCGGCGAGCCGCACCCAGAACGAGCCCGCGGGGCGCGCGCGCAAATGATCGGTGGTGGTGGTCAAATCCGCTCCGTCGTCGTCCGGACCATGCCTGCAATAAGGGGTGGGAGCGAATTCACCAATAGTTTGACGCTGCCCGGCTTGAATTTGGCAAAACCCTGACCACTTTTAGCCGACCTTGCCGCCTGGGGGCGTCAGAAGAAATTGTTGTGTTTCAACGCGTTGGCGGCTTTCGCGGGGCAAGGTGCTGTTCACTCTCAGGCAAGCCCGTCAGGACTTTGTCGCCTAGACTGTGCTATAGAACCAACAAAACGAGCCCATTCGAAAGAGCAGATCCCATGGCAGTGCATCAGGTCAATCCGGGAGGAAAGCTCGCATCCCTCGATCCGATCTGGGACCGGATCCGGAGCGAAGCGGAGGACATCGTCCATCGCGAGCCGGAGCTTGCGACCTTCATCTATTCGACGGTGCTGCATCACAGCCGTCTCGAGGATTCGGTGATCCATCGTCTCGCCGACCGGCTCGATCATTCCGCGCTGTCGGGCGATCTCGTGCGCCAGACCTATGACGAGGCGCTGCGCGACGATCCCGATCTCGGCAACGCCTTCCGCGCCGATCTCGTCGCCGTCTACGATCGCGATCCCGCGACCTCCCGCTTCATCGATCCGTTGCTCTACTTCAAGGGCTTCCACGCGATCCAGACCCATCGCCTTGCGCACTGGCTCTGGCTGAAGGGCCGCAAGGATTTCGCGTATTATCTCCAGAGCCGCGCCTCTGCGGTGTTCCAGACCGACATCAATCCCGCCGCGCGCATCGGCCGCGGCATCTTCCTCGACCATGCCACCGGGTTCGTCTGCGGCGAGACGGCGGTGATCGAGGACGACGTCTCGATCCTGCACGGCGTCACGCTCGGCGGCACCGGCAAGGAGAACGAGGACCGTCATCCGAAGATTCGCCATGGCGTGCTGATCGGCGCCGGCGCGAAAATCCTCGGCAACATCGAGATCGGCCATTGCGCGCGCATCGCGGCGGGCTCGGTCGTGGTCAAGCCCGTGCCGCACAACGTCACGGTCGCGGGCGTGCCCGCCAAGATCGTCGGCGAGGCCGGCTGCGCCGAGCCGTCGCGCACCATGGATCAGATGATCAACGCGATGGGGCTTTGAGTTCAAGAAGAGGGGCCGGATTCTCCGGCCCTGTCCGTCCCCAAATTCTTTGGCAATTCATGCTGGCGGTTCGTCGCGTCTCGGCCTAAAACCCCGCCAACCCAGATTTCGATTGGAGACTTGCCGTGGACGTCAAGGAAGTAAGGAAGCTCGACGCGTATCTGAAACGCGTATTCGGCAATCCCAAGATCCGCGTCGTGCCGCGGCCGAAGAAGGACGATTCCGCCGAAGTCTATATCGGCGAGGAGTTCATCGGCGTGCTGTTCGTCGACGACGAGGACGACGATCGCTCGTTCCAGTTTCAGATGGCGATCCTCGAGGACGATCTCGTCGATCAGGAATAGCGCGGCGATCGTGTCGCTCAATGGGGCCGCGCACACCGCGACCCCTCATTCTATTTCCTTGCAAGAATGCGCAGCCGCGCCGTGGCATCAGCGACAGTGATGTCCTCTGCATCGACGAGGTCGGCTTGCACGACCATGTCGCGCTCCGTCCGCTCGATGACCCGTGCCCGCGCCGTGATCGGTCCGACCGTTGCGGGCTTCAGGAAGCGTGTGTCCAGGCTCCGCGTGATCACAGTCTGGTCAGGGGATAGCGCTGCGAGCGCGCAGATCCCGGTGGCGGAGTCCAGCATCGCCGCAAGGAATCCGCCCTGGATGGTCCCATGCCTGTTGGTGAATGCGGGCTGAGCCTGGAAGCGGATCAGCGCATGCCCGCTCTCGTCGAAGCCGAGCCATTCGCGCCCCAGCAGCTGGGCACCGGGTGGGAGATGTGTGGCCGCATCGTTCAATCGGTTACCCCATGCTGACATCATGCCCCTGTCTTGCCCGACGGGTCAAGCGCGACTTCGAAAAATGCGAAGCGGCGCCATGGCTTGGCTACTGTGCATGGGGTTGTTTTCGATTTTCTTCGTCGGGAGGCTACAGCCCATCTCTGCAAGCCGATCTTGCCGGCGGCGTAGAGGCCGCGCTCAGCCGCGCGGTCCGCGCAACTGCGCCGTCAGCCGGTCCATCGCCTCCGCCGCATCGCGCCATTGCGACAGCCAGCTGCGCGGAAAGCGGAAGGTGAGGTCGGCGCCGCCGACGCGGCGCTCGGAGAGGCACATGCCCGGGGTCGCCGCATCGCGCGTGCAGCGTGCGGTCAGCGCGGGGCTTGCGGCGGAATAGAGATCCTCGCTGCCGTAAGGTGTGTCGGCGCGGAACATGCGCATCGTCAGCCCGTCCTCGGGCATCGTCGCGCCCGGCTCGAGATAGCGCGGATAGATCGTGGTGGTCCGCTGCTCGGGCGAGAGCGCATCGTGATGGGCCGCGATCGACAGGAAGATGCGGTCGATCGGCAGCAATGCCGCATCCACCGTGTCGGCGGTGACGTGCTTCGGCGTGCCGGGCGGCTCCAGCGAGGGATAGAGGAAGTCGAGATCGATGCGCTCCTGCGGCCCCGAGTGACGCTGGATCTTCATCCGGATCGCCGTCGTCGGCAGGTTGAACAGCGTGCCGCCGACGCTCACCGGCAGCTTGTCGGGAGCGTTGGCGCCGCTGGTGCCCCAGGTCGGCCACAACAGATAGGCGACGAGCGCGACGGCGCACACCGCCGCCGCGCCGCCGAGCACGATCGGGACGATATGCGCCCGGGTGCGCGTCCGGGGGGACCGAGGGGAGGCTGCCGAAAACACCGTCATGACTAGCGCGCGTGGGCCCGTGGTCGGCCGATGGCCGACGAATCAGCGGCGAATATGCCATGCGGCGGCGATTTCGCGGAGCGTTCCCCGGCTGCGGGGAAAGGGGGAGGGCCCTGCGCCGGATGGCCGGCGGCGTTAACCTTCCCTTAAGGATAATGTAGCGTTAACCGGCACTATTTGTCACAGGAAAGCTCCGGCGTTGCGTAAGGGCGGACCGTTCCGATGACACCTGAAGCTCTCAATTCCTTCTTCTCGATTGGCATCGGTTTCGCGCTCGCTGGCGCGCTCGTGAACGGATACCAGGCGGTCGCGCAGCGGCCCGCCGGCTTCGGCCTGTTGCAGGATGGCGTGGCCCCGAAGACCTTCGCGGCGGTGCCGTTCCTGGTGTTCGCCGCACCCTTCATCATCATGCGCAACACGCTGCGCGGCATGCGGCTGGAAAGCCGTCGCCTCGAATTCGTGATGATGGCGACCGTCATCGCCGGCTTCTGGAGCATGATGAGCGGCACCTTCTTCCTGATGACGCTGCGGGCGACCGGCGTCCTGGGCTGACGCTTTGCAGGGCTGCCGGTGCGGGTGGCCCTTTGCCTCCGCGCCGCCGTTTCGCTATGCCAGTCTCAGCGTGACAGGAGACCTCCATGGCGATCTACGAGCTCGACGGGCAGGCGCCCGATCTTCCCGCCGACGGCAACTATTTCATCGCGGAGACCGCAACCGTGATCGGCCGCGTGCGCCTGAAGCCGGGGGCGAGCGTCTGGTTCGGCGCGGTGCTGCGCGGCGACAATGAATGGATCGAGATCGGCGAGGGCGCCAACGTGCAGGACGGCTCGACCTGCCACACCGATCTCGGCTTTCCGCTTGTCATCGGCAAGAACTGCACCGTCGGCCACAACGTCATCCTGCACGGCTGCACGATCGAGGAGGGTGCGCTGATCGGCATGGGTTCGATCGTGATGAACGGCGCGAAGATCGGCCGCAACAGCATCGTCGGCGCCGGTTCCGTCATCACTGAGGGCAAGGAGTTTCCCGAACGCTCCCTGATCATCGGCTCGCCCGCGCGCGTGATGCGCACGCTCGACGATGCCCAGGTGCAGAGGATGGGAAGCGCGGCGAAGTTCTACGTCGCCAACGGACCTCGCTTCACGAAGGGCCTGAAGCGGATCGGGTGAATTCAGCTTCCTTCTGACTCGCGCGCTTCCATCGCGCCTGCGCCCTTCTCGTGCCCCGCAGCCCAGAGCGCATGTTCGTTGCTGCCGTCCGAGTAGGGATTGGCCTCGGCCGGGATGTTGTCGCGCGCGGCGCGCTCGCCTTCTGCAAATGGATCGCGATCGGTCATTGTGATTTGGCCTTTCCGGACTTCGGACGCGCGGCCGGCTTGTCCGGTTCGGCGCCGAGCCTGGCGCTCTTGCGCAACGCGTCCCGGAGATCGATGGGGATCCCATGCTTCTTCAGCAGGTCGGCGAAGGCTTCATCCGCAAGCTCTTGGAACGTCGCCATCCGGTCGCGTCCCAGCTGCTTGAGCTTGTCGAACGTGTCCTCGTCGAACGCGATCAGTTTGCGCATGATCGTGCCTGCCTCCTCGTTTCAAGCTGATGTGACGGCATTTGTTCCGGAACGGTCTTGGTCCGGACCGTCTGCTCGACAAGAAGATGAAGAGCATCTGCCGCGGCTGCTGATGCTCGCGCGGAAGTGAGTCAGGATGGCTGTCACGAGTGCCCCGATAGCATTAGCTTGATCCTGCGTTGAAGCGTGGAGCGTGTCCACGCGGAGGATCGAGTAAATGCTACGGAAGATGATGATGGCGGCGCTGACCGTCGCGGCGGTCGGGCTCTCGGCGCCGCAGGCGGCCCAGGCGGGCGGCGGTTTTGGACATGGCGGCTGGGGCCATGGCGGCGGCTGGGGCCACGGTGGTGGCGGCTGGGGCCATGGCGGTGGCGGATGGGGCCATGGCGGCCATTGGCACGGCGGCGGCTTCTGGCCCGGCCTCGCCATCGGCGCGGGCATTGCCGGTGCCGGCTACTACGGCGGCTATTACGGCTATGGCTACCCCTATTACGGCGACCCGTATTATTATGGTACCGGCTACGATAACGGCGGCTATGGCGGCTGCTATGTCGTGCGCAAGCGCGTGATGACGCCTTCGGGATGGCGATACCGGCGCGTCGACGTCTGCGAGTGAGGCGGGAAGACCTGCCAGCCTGCTAAAAAACAAGGTCGTTGACGCAGTATACCGTCAACGACCTTGCCAGCCCCGGATATTGAAATCGGCTCACGCCATCCGGTAGCGGAGAGCATGGCGTGGAATCATACGGGCAAATGTGATCCAGTTCACAAGTGGAGAAAATTAAACCCGCAGGCCGTGATCCGCTCAGCCGCGCGAGCGCTTGCGCGCGCTGGCATGGACGCGGTGGCGTGCCGGTTTCCTGCGGGTAACCGACGGCGTTTCGGCCTCGGTGGCCCGGGCGCTGGCAAAGGACTGGCGCAGGCCGTCGATGGACTCGTTCAGGGTCGCCACCTGCTCCGACAGGCGCTTGGTATCGGCCTGTTGAGCTGCGAGCAGCCGCTTCACGGTCTGGAGCTGGTCCTGCACGACCTGGAGCTGGTCGATCGATTCCTGCTGGGTTGCCTCCAGCCCCTTGGTCTTCTCGACCAGCTGCTCGGAGGCCTGGGCGGTGCGGGCCTGGAGCTGCCGTGACGCGACCACCCGGTCGGCCTCCGGCGCAGCGCCGGTATAGGCGCGCCAGATCGCGATCGAAGTCACACCGGCGATCAACAGGAGAAGGGCGGCGGCGGTCAGCGCGATGGGCTGGGCGCCGAGGCGAAGCAGGGGGTTGGACGGTGTGTCCTGTGCGAGATCGATCATCGCTGACAAAACCCAAATTGAAACTTGGTGAGTGGCGAAGACCGGCAGCCCAAGGGCCGCCGGGATGTCCCGAAAACGTAACAGTTCGGCAACAAATGGGACCAAAAAGAGGCTGAGGGCGAAAAAACCAGCGATCTTCTGGCCTTGAGACCTCCTAAGGCCCCCGCCGGAAGCAGCGATCAGGGCTGAAACGGCGAAAACGGCCCGGAATAGGTCTTCGATCGTGGCGCAGCGTAGGGCCCGAGCCGGGACGTCTTCAGGCCGAGTCGCACCAGCGCTTCCGCCAACGTCACGGCGGCGGCGACGCCGTCGACCACGGGCAGGCCGTGCGTCGCGGCGAGCTCAGCGGCGAGATCCGCCATGCCGGCGCAGCCGAGCACGACAGCCTCCGCACGGTCGTCGCGGATCGCGGCCGTGATCTCCGCGGTGATCTTTGCGAGCGCATCGGCATTGCGCTCTTCGAGCGCGAGTACCGGCACCTCGGCGGCGCGGACGCGGGCGCAGCGCCCGGCGAGACCGTACTTCGTCAGATTGTCCTCGATCGGCACGATGGAGACACCGAGCGTCGTTACCACGGCAAAGCGCGCCGCGATCAGGCTCGCCATGTGAAAGCCCGCTTCGCCGATGCCGATCACCGGCGCCTTCGCCACCGCGCGTGCCGCGTCGAGGCCGGTGTCGTCGAAACAGGCGATGATGTGCGCGTCCGCGCCGTCTCGGTCGGCCTCGCGGATGCAGCCGAGCATGCCGGGCACGGCGAAGGCCTCGTCGTAAAAGCCCTCGATCGAGACCGGGCCCATCGTCGGCTGGCGCGCATCGATCTCGGTGCCGGGCAGGGCGACGCTGCGTGCCGCAGCGGCGATCTTCGCCGTCATCGACGCGGTGGTGTTGGGATTGACGACGTGAAGTCGCATCGGATCAGACCAGCCCCTTGCCGGCGTCCGAGCCCTTGGCCGCCTGCCGCTTGTTCAGCACGTGGATGGTGCCGAGCGCAAGCGTGATCACCGTGAACGAGACGGCGGAGATCACGGTGCCGAGCGCGTAGATGTCGGGGTTCGTCACGGTGGTGGTGAGGCCCTGGAGATCGAGCGGCAGAGTGTTCACCGCCCCGATCGCCTGGCTGGAGCGCGCGAGCTCGTCCCAGGACAGCGTGAAGCCGAACAGGCCAATGCCGATCACGGAGGGCAGGATGATCGGCAGCACGACATGACGGAACGCCTGCCACGGCGTCGCACCGAGATCGCGCGCTGCTTCCTCGAGCCTGGGGTCGAAGCGGTTGAAGATCGCGAACATGATGAGCAGCCCGAACGGCAGCGTCCAGGTCAGATGCGCGCCGAGCCCGGAGGTGAGCAGGCCCATCGAGGTCTCGAAATTCTCGTTCCAATGCGCCTTGATCAGATCGTCGATGATGCGGAATTCAAGCGAGATGCCGAGCGAGGTGATGATCGAGGGGACGATGAGGCTCGCGATCGCCGAGTAGAACAGGATGCTTTGCGCCTTGAACCTGCGGCGGAAGGCCATACCGGCTGCGACGGACAGCACGACGGTGACGATCATCACGATGAGACCGAGCAGCAGTGAGCGGCGGAAAGCCGCGCCGAGATCGACGATGCCGGTGCCCTGGAATAATTTCGCGATCCAGAAGGTCGACACCCCGTTCATCGGGAAGGTGAGGCCGCCCTGCGGCCCCTGGAACGACAGCACGTAGATCGCGATCATCGGGCCGTAGAGAAACAGCACATAGGCCGCGAAGAAGATCGCGAGCACGTAGAAAGAGCGCGGGCGTCCTTCCTTCATGCTCAGAGCTCCTTCTTGATGTCGACGATGCGCGACATCATGGTGATGATCAGGAAGGTGATCGCGAGCAGGATGACGGCGTTGGCCGCTGCCGCGGGGAACTGCAGCGCGTTCACCCGCGTCTCGATGATCTTCCCGGCCGCCGCAATCTGCTGGCCGCCCATCACGCCGATGGTGATGAAATCGCCCATCACGATGGTGATGACGAAGATCGAGCCGATCACGATGCCGGGCTTGGCGAGCGGAATGACGACGTTCACGAGCGTCTGGAAGCCGGTGGCGCCGGCGTCATAGGCGGCCTCGATCAGCGACTTGTCGATGCGCACCATCGAATTGAAGATCGGAACCACCATGAAGAAGGTGAAGAGGTGCACCAGTGCCAGCACGACCGAGAACTCGGAGAACAACAGCCATTCCAGCGGCTGGTTGATGAGACCTGTCTTGACGAGGCCGGAATTGACGAGGCCGTTGCGGCCGAGCAGCGGAATCCACGCGATCATGCGGATCACGTTGGAGGTCCAGAACGGGATCGTGCAGAGCAGCGACAATCCCATCTGCCAGGTCTTGGACTTGATGTGGAAGGCGAGGAAATAGGCGACCCAGAAGCCGATGAACAGCGTGATCGCCCAGACCAGGAAGCACAGCTTCAGTGTCATCAGATAGGTCTTGCCGATCGTGCAGAGATCGGGGAGCTGCGCGATGCAGCCTTCGAACGTGTCGGTGTAGCCGCGGCCCGAGAAGGCCGGCAGCAGCTGGTATTCGTTGTAGTCCCAGAACGAGACGATGACGACGAATACCAGCGGGATCAGGAAGAAGGCGAGGAACACCAGCATCATCGGCCCGGCCTGGAGCCAGGAGATGAAGGACGGCGACAGGCGCGTCGGCTTTGCGGCGCGCGCTGTGCCCGACCCCGGGATCAATCCCGGGGACGCCTGTTGCAGGATGTCCTCTGACGTGTCCATCAAATTACGCCGCGATGAACTCGTTCCACTTGCGGACCATGTAGTCGTTCTCGTCCATCACCGCGTTCCAGCAGGCGACGCCGCCCATGCGGTCCTCGTAGGAGCCGCCGTCGCGCACCGCGCCGGCTTTCTCCAGCAGCGAGCCGTCGGGCGCCTTGATGTCCTTCTCGGCCGGCTTGCCTTCCATCCAGTAGGCCCACTCGTAGGGCTCCATATGCGCCTTCGCGGTGGAGAGCACGGCGGAGTAGTAGCCCTGGCGGTTGAGATAGGCGCCGGCATAGCCGGACAGGAACCAGTTCACGAACTCGTAGGCCCATTCGAGCTTGGCGCCCGACACGCCCTTGGAGACGCAGAAGCCCGAGGCCCAGGAGCGATAGCCCTCCTTGAGCGGCTGGAAGGTGCAGGGGATGCCCATCGAGCGCACCTTCGTGACTGCCGGCGACCACATCGACTGGATCACGGTTTCACCCGAGGCCATCAAATTGACGCTCTCGTTGAAGTCCTTCCAGAAGGCGCGGAACTGGCCGGCCTTCTTCGCTTCGGTCATCACCTTCATGGTGAGATCGATCTCTTCCTTGGTCATGTTGCCCTTGTCGGCATATTTGTACTTGCCGGTGGCTTCGACGACCATCGCGGCGTCCATGATGCCGATCGAGGGGATGTTGAGGATCGAGGCCTTGCCCTTGAATTCGGGGTTGAGCAGCTCGGACCACGAGCTGATCGGCCGCTTGATCAGGTCGGGACGGATGCCGAGCGTGTCGGCGTTGTACACGGTCGGGATCAGCGTGACGAATTCGGTCGCGGTCTTGGAGAAGGTCTTGGAGTCCTTGCCTTCGAGATAGAGCACCTTCCAGGGCGCGGTGCCCTGGTTGCCGATCTTCTTGCCGCCGGGCGTCTCGCCCTTGGTGAAGACCGGCGTGATGTTGTCGAACTCCTTGATCTTCTTGGCGTCGAGGGCAAGGATGTTGCCGGACGGCACCAGCTTCTTCAGCGAGAAATATTCGGTGTCCAGCACGTCGAAGGAGTTCGGCTGGGTCATCACGCGCTTGGTGACGTCGTCAGTGGTCGCGGTGATGTATTCGATCTTGATGCCGGTGTCTTTCAGGCACTGCTTGGAGATGTCGTCGCCCTCGTTCACGGCGGTGCCGAGATAGCGCAGCACCTTCGCATCGGCCGACTTCACATAGGGAAAGCCGGTGATGGCGCCGGAGCCGGCGGCGAGGCCCGCGAGACTCGCGGTGCCCTTGAGCAGCGTGCGGCGGCTGACGCCCTTTGTCCTGGTGGTCTCGGTCATATCAGTCACTCCTCTGTTGCGCATTCCAGTGATCGATCGGCGCTATTGCAGGCGCTGCGCCTTGGCGGGATCCCAGGTGGCCAGCACCCGATCGCCCGGACGGAACGGGTGAACGTCGAAGGCGGCCTCGGGGAGGTGGGAGAATAGGGCGGTGCCGTCGTCGAGCGTGAGCGAGACGGCGATGTAGGAGCCCTGGTACTCGGTTTGGGTCAGCAGCGCCGGCGCGCCGAACGCGCCGTCGGCGAACGGCACGATGCCGAGCTGATCGGCGCGCACGGCGATGAGGTTGCCGGCGTCGCTGAGGACGTTGTGGCCGCCGATGAAGCGGGCCACGAATTCGGTGCGGGGATGGTGGAAGATGTCGCGGGCGGTGCCCTGCTGCTCGATCTTGCCGTGGTTCATCACCACGATGTGGTCGGCGAGCGCCATCGCCTCTTCCTGGCCGTGGGTGACCTGGATGAAGCTGATGCCGAGCTCGCGCTGCAGCCGCTTCAGCTCACCGCGCATCTTGACGCGCAGGAACGGGTCGAGCGCGGAGAGCGGCTCGTCGAGCAACAGGATCTGCGGCTCGGTGATCAGTGCGCGGGCGAGCGCGACACGTTGCTGCTGGCCGCCGGAGAGTTGCGCCGGCAGCCGGGCCGCATAGGGGGTCATGGCCACCAGCTCGAGCAGTTCGCCGGCACGCTTGTGCCGCGTCGCCCGGTCGATCCCGCGCATTTTCAGGGCGAATGCCACGTTGTCGAGCACGGTCAGATGCGGAAACAGCGCGTAGGACTGGAACATCATCGCGGTGCCGCGCTTGGCGGGCTCGAGGTCGGTGACGTTCTGCGCACCAAGGATGATGTCGCCCTCGCTGACTGCCTCATGGCCTGCGATCATGCGCAGGGTCGAGGTCTTGCCGCAGCCGGAGGGGCCGAGCAGGCAGCAATAGGTGCCGGCCGGGATCTTGAGGTTGACGTCGTCGACCGCCAGCGTCGTGTCGTAGCGCTTGGTGACGGCGACCAGTTCGAGAGCGGCAGGAGTGGCCATGGCGTGTCCGCTGGGAGGGCGATGCTCCGGCTTTCTCCGCAAGGTCCGTGCCAACCGCCCGGAGACTGCCGAATTCCAAAACTGTGCAGTGGAGTCAGGTCGTTAGATCGAATCCGGCGCTGCGACGCGGCTTGCCGGGTGGGCAGTAATATGCACACAAAATGTGCTCGGATTGTATAAAGTTTCGCCTGTGATTGGATACAGCTGGTCGACTAACATTCGAGGCCGAACGTCGCCGATCGAGCCCTCAAACCCAACCCCCTCGAACCGATGGCCGCCAAGACCCGCCAGAAATCCGATGCGCCAGACGCGAGCGACCGTGTCAGCCGTATCCGGGAGGGCGTGACCGCGGCGATCCTCGAGCATCGTCTGCTGCCGGGCACGAAGCTCGGCGAGGACGAGATCGGCGAGATCTACGGCGCGAGCCGCACGCTGGTCCGCACCGCGCTCCAGCAGCTCGCGCATGAGGGCATCGTCAACATCGAGAAGAACCGCGGCGCCTTCGTCGCGCGCCCGACGCCCGCCGACGCGCGCGAAGTGTTCGAGGCGCGCCGCCTGATCGAGCCCACTATCGTCGACCACGCGTGTGAGGCGGCGTCGCCGGCCTGGCTCGAGCGCCTCGGCCGACATCTCGCTGAAGAGCGCGAGGCGGAGCTGCGCGGTGACGCGCGCGCCTCGGTCCGCCTCTCCGGCGAATTTCACAAGCTCGTCGCCGAGATGAGTGGCCACAGCATCTATCTCGGCTTCCTCAAGGAGCTGATCGCGCGCTCCTCGCTGATCATCCTGCTCTATCGCCGCCACGACACGCCGGCCTGCGGCACCGATCACCACGCCGGGATCGTCGCGGCGATCCGCAAGCGCGACAAGCAGGCCGCCCGCGCGCAGATGCTGTCGCATCTGAACGAGATCGAAGCCGAGCTGTTCCTGAAGGATCCCGCCGCCGACGAGACGCGGCTCGCGGATGTGCTGGGCACCTAAGCGAGCCGCACGGTCTTCTATGGCAGAGAAGATCCTTCGTTTCGCCTGACGATCTTCAGCACGAGCAAACCAGCGCCAAGCACCAGGAAGAGGACGCCGACGAAAGTCGTGCCGCTGGATTCAAAGGTCACGCCGACCGCGGTCAGCAGGCATCCGATGATGATTGCGAAGAGTCCGCCGAGCTTCTTGACCAGCAGGACGTGTCCGTCACTCGTTTGTGTCACCATGTTACGCCTCGTCATTTGAGATGCTGCAAAATCCCCTCTGCCAAAAATCCCCCTGCCAAGTGCCCGCAGTCGCGTAGATCGCGCAGGATCGTACTCCTGAGCGAAGACGTTGCAATCTGTCGTTGATCACGCGCCTGGTCGGATATTCGCGTTTTGATTTGAGTTCGACGCATGTGCGGCAGTCGCGCTTACCCATTGTCTGTAGAGCTTGACGCCGGGCAGGTCGCTCATCGCGTCGTATGGCTGATTTGCATAATCTCCTGTGGTTGCAAATTGACTCGATGCGGTTTGCGGGCATCAATCCGCAGATAACATCGCACACCGCGCGGCTGGCTGATTTTCGCTCCGGCAACTTGCGGCCAGAACTGCGCAGCGGCGTATCTGCGTGGAGATTGGATATGCGGAATTTGACCACGCCGGCCGGACTCTTCAGAGTCGCCGCACTGCTCATGTCGGTTGGAACGAGCCTCTGTCTCTCGTCGCAAACGCGGGCCCAACAGGACTCCGCCGTTCTGTTCCGCAACGTCCGGATATTCGACGGAAAGAGCGGTGCGCTCTCCGCCGCGTCCAATGTTCTCGTCAGGAACACGAAGATCGAGAAGATATCGACCGCGAACATCACGGCTGACGCCCAGGCAATCGACGGCGGCGGCCGGGTGCTGATGCCGGGGCTGATCGACGCGCATTGGCACGCGATGCTGGTCCGTCCGACGCCGGCCGCAGCCCTCGGCGACGTCGGCTACAACAATCTGCTCGCCGCGAGCGAGGCGACCGCGACGCTCATGCGCGGCTTCACCACGGTGCGTGACATGGGCGGGCCGAGCTTCGGCCTCAAGCGGGCGATCGACGAGGACCTCGTCGTCGGTCCGCGCATCTATCCCTCCGGTGCCATCATCACCATCACCAGCGGTCATGGCGACTTCCGGCAGCTCTCCGACCTGCCGCGAACGATCGGCGGCATGCTCAGCCGCATGGAGCAGGTCGGCGGCAGCATGGTCGCCGACAGTCCCGACGAGGTGCGCGTCCGGGCGCGCGAGCAGCTCATGCAGGGCGCCTCGCAGGTCAAGCTCACGGCGGGCGGCGGCGTCGCGTCGCCCTTCAGTCCGCTCGACGTCTCCACCTTCACCGAGCCGGAGCTGCGCGCGGCGGTCGAAGCCGCCGACAATTGGGGCACCTATGTCGCCACGCACGCCTATACGCCGGTCGCGATCCAGCGCTCGATCGCAGCCGGCGTGAGATGCATCGAGCACGGTCATCTCATGGACGAGGCGAGCGCGAAGCTGATCGCGGAGAAGGGCATCTGGCTCAGCACCCAGCCGTTCCTGGATATGTCCATGGCTGCCGCGCTCGGACCTGCGGAGCAGGACAAGATGCGGCAGGTGGTCACCGGCACCGACCGCGTCTATGCGCTGGCGAAAAAGTACGGCATCAAGACCGCGTTCGGCACCGACGTCCTGTTCTCGAAGGCATTGGCGGACAGACAGGGCTCAATGCTGGCCGCACTGACGCGCTGGTACACGCCGGCCGAAGCGCTGGCCATGGCGACGTCGGCCAATGCCGAATTGCTGAGCCTGTCCGGTCCGCGCAACCCCTATCCCGGCAAGCTCGGCGTGGTCGAGGAGGGCGCGCTCGCCGATCTCCTCCTGGTCGACGGCAATCCGCTCGACAACATCACCCTCGTTGAAGATCCCGCGAAGAATTTCGTCGTGATCATGAAGGGCGGCAAGGTCTACAAGAATATCGTTCCGCGCTGAAAACCGTGTTTCCCAAGAAAGTTGCGGCCAGCCATTGGGGGATGGCTGGCCGCGCGCGAACCGGTCTGGGACGGGGAGGGGTGGGGATGTGACCGGGTCGCGTAACTCGCTTGTTCCTGACTGCTAGTCCCTGGCGCTGGCGGTGGAGACCGCCGGCCGGGTATCGCCGAGCGAGACCCAGACATTGGGATCGCTCTGCGACTGGCGCTTGACGAAGCGGTAGCCGGTCTCCGTCCAGGCAACGACGTTCTCGTTCTGATTGTCGAGAACGAACTCGCCCTTGTCGGTCTTCACCGTCAGCACCGCGTGCCCTTCGCCCTTCTTGTCGCGCACGACGGTGATGAGCAGCGCCTCGCGAGGCCAGCCGGCATCCATCAGCATCTTGCGCTTCAACAGCACGTAGTCTTCACAGTCGCCGTAACCGTCCGATGGCAGCGACCACTTCTCGATCACGCCCCAGTGCTCCTGGTCGGTCAAAGGCTTGACGGTCTCGTTGACCCAGCGATTGACCTTGACGAGGTCGCGCCATGCGGTCTGCGACATCACGATGTCGCGCGGTTGCGTCGACCCGCCCTGGCACTGAGCGGCATTGTCGGCACAGAACTCGACCCAGCCGATCGGCGCACGCGTGGTGTCGCCAAGGCTCGCGTAGAGCAGACGGTTCTCACCGGCCTGCACCGTCGCGCTGATTCCGAAGAGCATGGCGGCGATCGCCAGCCTCTTCCCCTGTCCCCTGAAATCAAACATTGCGGCCCCCGTTTCTTGTTGGGACCACATTTCGCACGGAGCTTTTGCGTTGCCGCTAAGTCAGCCAAGTCAAGTCGAGACGAATGCAAGTAAAATGAGCGGCGAATTCGATCTATACTTGAATCGAATTCGAATAAAATTTGAAATGACTGCAATTGATTCAAGTTTTATCGATTAACGCGGAAACGCTGGCGGAACGGCCGTTCCGAGGCGCAAACAGGTCCCGCGTTAACCCGCACAGACCCGTCCCCGCGCACGAAAAAGGCGGCGTCCGCATCGCGGAGGCCGCCTTTGAGGCTGGAAAATCAGTGGTTTTGGCGCGCTTTCGCTTTACCGCGCGGTAACGCTCTCTTCGAGTGTCTCGATCGGCTGCTCGTGCATGAACTCCAGCGCGAAGCCGTCTTCGAGGTTCCGGACCACGCGGCCCTGGACCCGGCCGAGCAGCACGATCGATTTCAGTGGCGGGCGGTTCTCGGCGGCGATGGCCGCGCCCGACAGCGACAGGTCGATGATGCGGCAGGTCATCTTGGTGCCGTCCTCGAGCGTCAGCACCGCGATCGGGTTGCGCGGCACGATACGGTCGTGGCGGCGATCCTCCGGCAGGTTGAGGATGTCGCGGTTGGCGAGCCAGGTGAGCTGGGCGGCGAGCTTGTCGCGCTTCCTGGGCGTCGCCCCGATCGTCATGGCGAAGCCATTGTCGATGATACGGGTGATCTTGCCCTCGACGCGGCCGATATGGTCGAGATAGGCGACCACGCGGTCGCCGACATTGCCGATGCCGGGGGCGAGCAAAGCGAGGCCGCCCGGCGACATGTTGATCACCTGGCAAGGGAATTCCCGGCGGTCCGGCAGCATGTAGCGGCCGAGCAGGTGCACCTTGACCCGCTGGAAACGCCGACGTTCCTCGGCGGCCGGAAGAAATTTTTTGTTCGCCAACGCCATTTTCACAACCCGACCCCCCGCCTGGCGGAGTCCGGGACGACCCTAAGGTGCATAGGGTTAATGCCGCGTTAGGATCGGGTGCAGCGATGTTGGACGCACGCAATACGCGCGAAAAGCCACATCGGCGGCCGCCAGGCCGGCCACCGTCAGCGCGACCGGGGTCGAGGGAGACCGGTCAGGCCTGTCTTGTCCCCCGCCGATACAGCCACAGCAGCAGCGCCAGCAGTACCGCGGCCGAGAGGCCGAGCGACCAGTGAATGCCGATCGCCGCGCCGAACAGCCCGACGGTGATGCCGCTGAAGGCCCGCATCCCGAGCCCGGCCATATTATAAAGGCCGACGACGCGGCCGCGGATGTCGGACGGCGCGTTCAGCTGCACCAGCGCCTGCGCCATGGTGTTGAAGGACAGTTCGAAGAACCCCGCAAAGAACAGCAGCACGATCGCGATGGGATAGATCCGCACCGCGGCGAAGCCGAGCAGCGCGGCGCTCCACAGCATCGCCAGCAGGATCGCGGTGCGCGGCGTGCCCTTCAGCCGCCCCCAGGATTCCAGCGCGATGCCGGCGAGCAGCGCGCCGGCGGCGTCGGCCGCGAGCAGCACGCTGTAGGACACGCCGGGATCGCCATGGCCGAGATCGCCGGCAAAGCCCGGCATCTGGGCGTGATAGGCGTTGCCGATCATGAAGGAGGTGAGGCCGGCGAGCCACGTCATCGCCGTCAACACCGGCTGGGTGCCGATGGCGCGCATCGTCAGCACGATGTCGGCGAGACCGCGCACGGCGAAGCGCCGTACCGCGACGCTCTTGTCGCGGACCGGCGCCCAGAACAGCCAGATCAGCATCGGCAGGTAGAACAGCGTGTTGAAGATGATGCCGTGCGAGGTGCCGAGCGTCAGCATGATGACGCCGCCGACCGCCGGGCCCACCAAAATGCCGAGATAGCGCGCCATCGCGTTCAGCCGCACCGCGCTCGGCAGATCGGCGGGGCCGACGAGGTCGTAGAGCAGCAGCTGGTTCGGCGTCTGCCACAACACGCCGGCGCAGCCGTGGATCACCAGCAGCAGCATCGCGTGCCACATCTGGATGCTGTCGGTGATGAAGAAGAAGCCCCAGCCGCTCGATGCCACGATGAACAGCAGCATGCCGCACTGGATGATGCGGCGCGGATCGAACCGGTCGGCGAGCCCGCCGACGGCGACGGAGAACAGCAGGAACGGCAGCCAGTGCGACAGCACGGCAAAGCCCCCCAGCGTCGGCGAATGGAATTTCTGGAACACCACCCAGTAGCTGATCACGTGCTCGATATTGTCGGCCATCATCGCCAGCACGTAGGCGATGAACTGGAGACGATAAGGCACGGACTTCATCGCCGCGAACGAGCCGGACGCGACCACGGGATTTTGGGGAAGGGGGTTCAAGGGGCACCTGGGTGGGACTTAAGTCGTCCCTACACGGTCGGCGCCGACCGCTCAAGACACTTGGGTGTGCTTGAAGATCAGCCATGCACTGCGGCCGCAAGCTCAACCGTCATCCTGACGCAGACGCGTCGCAAGGCTCGCACCTCGTGACGGTTGAGCTTGTGGCAGGCAGGCGCTGTAGCCCGGATGGAGCGCGGCGAAATCCGGGACCGCTGCTCCCGCGTGTCGCTTTGCTCATGCGGGCTGCGAGACTCGCGCTTGGCACGACTGCGCATCTCACATACGCTTTGCCTCAGCCCGCGCCAATCAATCATAACAGACGGGCATCGAGGACACACCATGGAGCACATCCGCGTCTGCATTCACGCAGGACCGGGCTCGGAGCCTGTGATCCGCACCGTGCCGTGGCCGAAGGTCGGCCGCAAGGCTGCGCTGATCAAGATCGGCGCCTGCGGGGTCTGCGGCACCGACCTGCACATCCTCAAGGGACACTGGCCGAAGCCGCTGCCCTGGCCGTTCACGCTGGGACATGAGCTCGGCGGAATCATCGTCGAATGCGGCGACGAGTTCACCGAGGACTTCATGAGCAAGCCGCTGACCGTCGGCTCGAAGGTGATGATCCCGCCGCTGATGCCGTGCGGCCGCTGCTATTACTGCATCCATTATCCGCAGACCGCCAACAAGTGCCTGACGCCGGTCTATTACGGCCGCTATCTCGGCTTCGACAAGGCGCCGCACATGTGGGGCGGCTGGGCCGAATATGTCTATGTCGACCTCGACATGCTGCCGGGCACCAAGATCTACAAGCTGCCCGACGACATGTCGTTGCGGCTGGGCGCGCTGTCGGAGCCACTGACTTCCTGCATCCGCGCCTTCAACCGCGCCAGCCGTGCCGGCGGTTTTTCCTGGGGCGACACGGTGGTGATCCAGGGCTCCGGCCCGATCGGCATTCTCGCAGTCGCGGCCGCAAAAGAGATGGGGGCAGGGCGGGTGATCTGCGTCGGCGCGCCGGAGGAGCCGCGGCTCAAGCTCGCGCGTGAGTTCGGCGCGGAGGCGACGGTGAATATCGACGAGCTGAAGTCACCGCAAGAGCGCATCGCGCACGTGCGCGAGATCGTCGGCGGCTTCGGCGCCGATCTGGTGATGGACTGCTCGGGCCATCCGACCGCCGGCCCCGAAGGCATCGAGATGCTGCGCGACGGCGGCACCTATGTCGAGATGGGCCAGTTCACCGATGCCGGCTCGATCGAGACCTCATGGCATCGCATCTGCACCAAGGACCTCAACGTGCTCGGCTCCTGGGGCTTTACCGGCAACGACCTGCCGCTCGGCGTGGACATGCTCTACCGCACGGCGGGCAAATACCCCTGGCTGAAGATGCAGACGATTTACCCGTTCACGGAAGAGGGCGTCGCGCAGGCGGTGAGGGATGCGATGGCGATGAAGACGGTGAAGTCGACGATCGTGCCGTGGCCGGAACTGGTGGAGTGAAGATCTGTAGCTCGGATGAGCGAAGCGATATCCCGGGCCTTGGCGGGGATTTCCTGCTTCCGCGACCCAGACGGCAATCTATTGGAGGCTACGCGGAGATCTGAGCAGGAGCGATGCCCCAAAAGTTCCATCCGATATCCCCGAACTATCCACGCAGAGGTGAAACTTAGGCCCAAGTTCCGACTTTCACTTCGCGGGAGAGGTGCCGTGAAGCAAATCCTGAAACCTGTCACTTACATCCTGGCTGCGATCTACTTCCTGGTGGATGCGGTCTTCATGGCCGTGGCGAGGCCGATTGGGCGCTGGATCGGGGGGCATTTCGAATTCAGGCGATTGCGCGCCTGGATCAAATCGCTGCCGCCTTATCCGTCGCTCGCCTTGTTCTCCGTGCCCGTCGTTCTTCTGGAGCCGGTCAAGCCGGTTGCTGCGTACCTCGCCGCAACCGGTCAGGTCCTCAGCGGTGCCGTGACTTTCATTGTCGGCGAATTGCTCAAGCTGGTGCTGGTCGAGCGCCTGTTTCATCTCACGCGCGACAAGCTGATGCGAATTCCCGCTTTTGCCTGGACGTACGGAAAATACGCAGCGGCAAAGGCGTGGCTGCAGGCGACCGAAGCCTGGCGCGCCATCCGAGCCCTGGCCCGCGCGGCCAAGAACACTGTTGCGCGCGCAAGAGCCAAGCTGGTCGGCAGCTTCAGCAAACTGGCGACCTCCAGGGATTAAGGTCGCGCCAGGCGCGTTGCTCGCTACGCGAGTTTGCGCGCCGCGGCGGTTGCCTTGTCGCCCGTGTTCGGCGTGCCGGTCGGCTCGATCAGCATCAGGTGAACCTCCTCGCGCGCCACCGGGCGATGCTCGACACCTTTGGGCACGACGTAGAGCTGGCCCGGACCGAGCGTCACCGTGCGATCCCGCAATTCGATGTCCAGATTGCCCTTCAAGACGAGAAAGAAATCGTCGGTGTCGTCGTGCTTGTGCCAGGTGAATTCGCCCTTCACCTTCACCACCATCACGTCGCAATCGTTGAAGGTCGTAATCGTGCGCGGAGACCAATAATCCCCAAAGGTCGCGAGCTTGTCGGCAAGCGATATGCTGTCGGTCATGTTTCACCCGTTGCTCTCTCGTGAGGCACGATTTGGGATCAAGTGGCGGGCGCGACAAGACTTGCATCCGGTCAATCGCGTGATCCTGGCTGGCGAGATCCAAGGGGCGCCGGCTAAGTCGGCGGGGCGCCGCTCCCCGTATCGATCTCGCTTTCCTTCACCACCGCCGCACCCACCACCTTCGTGCCCTCCAGCTCCCGCACGATCCGCTCATCGGGCCCCACGACACCGAGATCGAATTCGCGATCCGGCGTGACGAGGATCATGCGCTGGCCGACGATCACGACCACCGTCATGTTGCTGGTCTCGCCTTCGACCGCCCATGCGCGGATGTCGTCGGCGAAGGGCTGCTTGCGCCAGGCGTCGGGAAAGCCCGGGTCGGATCGGACTTCGATGCCATCCTCGGACGTGGTCAGGACCAGCTTCGACCGGCTCGGCTTCCAGCGCTCGTCGAGGAGATCGTTGACCAGCCACAGGCAGGCGAAGTTCTCACATTCGGCCGGCCGCTCGGCGTAGATCGCGCAGCCGCGGCCGGGCTTGCAATGCCGGCACCAGGCATTCGCGGGCTTGGCCAGCGCCTCGATGGCCATCACCTTGCAGCAGAGCGTGCAATCGCCGCAGGTGCGTTTGATGGAAGAGATCATGCGCGCATTCCCGGCACGTCCAATCGCGCACAATTTAAGCGAGGCGGCCGCGAAAATCAGCCGCTTTGGAGCAAAAGCTCACTATATGCAGCAAAACGGCCCGGAAACGCTGCATGTAGTAGGTCGGACCGCCGGTAAGCTTATTCGCGATGTCGCCAAAGCCATGCGTCATAGGCATGGTGATTTGCCCGCGCTTGGCGTAAAGAGCGTCCAAATCAAATCACCACGCGTGCGGCCGGACCATTTGCCGAGCACGCAGCTTCAGGTCGCGCGGCTCGACGTTCCGCGCCTGGACCAACCAAGGTTTATCCCGTGTCATTCCCGACCATGAGTCCGCCGCTCGCCCGAGCTTTGGCCGAGCGCAACTACGACCGTCCGACCCTCGTTCAGCTCGCCGTGCTCACCGAGGAGGCCGCAGGCCGCGACCTCCTGGTCTCGGCCCAGACCGGCTCCGGCAAGACCCTCGCTTACGGACTGGCCCTGGCCAAGGATCTGCTTGATGGCATCGAGCGGTTCGAGCGGGCGGGCGCGCCGCTCGCCCTGATCGTGGCGCCGACCCGCGAGCTTGCCTTGCAGGTTCAGCGCGAACTGGCCTGGCTGTACGAGCATGCTGACGGGCGCGTCGTCTCCTGTGTCGGCGGCATGGATCCGCGGCGCGAGCAGCGCGAGCTGGCCGCCGGCGCGCACATCGTCGTCGGCACGCCGGGCCGGCTGTGCGATCATTTGCGCCGCGGCCGTCTCGACATCTCCGAATTGAAGGCCGTCGTCCTCGACGAGGCCGACGAGATGCTCAATCTCGGCTTTCGCGAGGACATGGAGTTCATCCTCGAGACCACGCCGGAGACGCGCCGCACCCTGTTGTTCTCGGCGACCTTTCCGCGCGGCATCGTCGCGCTGGCCAAGCAGTATCAGCAGCAGGCGTTCCGGATCGAAGTCGCGGGCGACGAAGGCGGTCACGCCGATATCGAGTATCGCGCGATCCGGATCGCTCCCGCCGATGTCGAGCACGCGGTGGTCAACGTGCTGCGCTTCTTCGAGGCGCCGAGCGCCCTGGTGTTCTGCAGCACGCGCGATGCCGTCCGGCATTTGCAGGCGGCACTGCTGGAGCGCGGCTTCTCCGTCGTCGCGCTATCGGGCGAATTGACGCAGAACGAGCGGACCCTGGCGCTCCAGTCGCTTAGGGACGGGCGTGCCCGCGTCTGCGTGGCAACCGACGTCGCCGCCCGCGGCATCGACTTGCCGAGCCTCGACCTCGTCATCCAGGCCGATCTGCCCAACGACGCCGAAGTCATGCAGCATCGCTCGGGCCGTACCGGCCGTGCGGGGCGAAAGGGCACGAGTGTCCTGCTGGTGCCGCCCGCACGGCGGCGGCGTGCGGAGCTGCTGCTCAATCTCTCAGGCATCGACGCGGTCTGGGGAACGGCACCCCAGGCGGACGAGATCCGCAAGCTCGATCACGAGCGCATGAAGGACGTGCTCTTCACCGAGGAGACGACCGCCGACGATCTGGTGCTGGCGCAGGCGCTATTGGCCGAACGGTCGCCCGAGGATATCGCCGCGGCGCTGGCGCGGCTCTATCGCGCGCGGCTCCCGTCGCCCGAAGACATCATCGATCCCGGCGAGCGGGCTGGCCGGCCGCGTGACGATCGCGGTCGCGACAATGTCCGGGCCCAGGGCGGCGATGATCGCCCCGAAAGAGTCCGCCCCAAATCGGGGAAATCGTCGCCGAAGCACGGCATGGCGGAGGGCAGCGTCTGGTTCCGGGCCAACATCGGACGAAGGAAGAATGCGGAGGCACGCTGGCTGTTGCCGATGATTTGCCGTCGTGGCGGCATCGACAAGAGCGACATCGGCGCCATCAAGATCATGGACACGACGACCGAGTTCGAAATTTCCGAGCGGGTCGCGGACTCCTTCGCTGCCAAGATCAAGCGTCCGGACAAGGAAGATAATATCCGCCTCGAACCGATGGCGGATGCGCCGCAGCGGCAAGCGCCTTCGGAAGAGCGGTCAAAGCCGCCTCGGCGCGAGAGCGGCGACAGTGATCATCGTGAACGTCGCGACGATCGCCCGCGCGAGGCGGGATTCAAGCCGCGCAGCAAGGCTTTCGGCGAGCGCGGGCCGAAATTCGACGATGCTTCTGCTTTCGGGAAGAAAAAGAAGCATAAGAACAAGCCCGGCCACGCCGGACAGCCGCCTGCGGTCACTGCGTGGCCTGTGAAGGGCGCGCCCGGAAAGAAGGCAAAGAAGAAGCATCGGGGCTGAAGTACCCCGCGTGTCCTGGCCCGAACGAATGAACGCCGCTGGCACGAACCAGCGGCGTTCCCGCAAGATCGGGTGGGCTTAGCGGCCGCCGCCGCCACCACCGCCGCCGCCTCCGCCACCACCACCGCCGCCGGCATCACGCATAGCCGAATTGTAGCGAGGGTCGGTCTGCTTCATGTAGATCGGCGAGGTATCGTGAGTGAGGCGAACGACGCGCCGTCCGGCCTGCTGCTGCGGCACTTCGACAAAGCCGGCGCAGCCCTCGAAGAAGGCCGTGTCGCAGCCATAGGTCCGCAACTGCACCGCGTTGGCGCTGGTCGCCGTGAACGCGGTCGCCGCAACGCATGCAATGAAAGCAACTTTCGACAATGAGAGTCTCATGAAATTCTCCAGCCTCGGGTCGGCGAGACCGGAACGGCTCGCACGAACCTTCGACGGAATCTGATCGAAACCGGTTCGAGCCGGTGGCTTCACGCCCGCGTGAGCGGGGAATCGGACGGCGAGCTCATGTGCCGGCGCTCGACGGCTCCGTGAGATCGCGGAGCATGTAGGTCGCGCTGGCGCCGTAGGATTCGAGCTTTGCGCGCAGCTCCGCATCCGCCGTAACGGGCCGAAAGCCGAAACGTTCCCACAGCGGTCGCGTGGCGTAGACCGAGACCAGGGCGAGGGTCGCGATGCCCGACGCGCGCGCCAGGTTCTCGATCGTTTCGACATAGGCACGCGCTATGCCGCCACGATGATCCGGCAGCACGGCGACGTCGTGCACATAGAGGCAATCCGCGTCATCGGGCAGGCGTTCGAGGAATCCGTCGAGCGGCGGAATCCGGGACCGCCGCCAGGGATGCGAGAGTCCGTAGCCGGCGATCTCGTCGTCCGCTATGAGCACACGGCAGCCATCAGGATAGAGCCGCATCTTCTCCGCGAACACCTCGAGGCGTTCAGGCAGACCAGGATGGATGCGCGCTGCGATCGCGCCGATCGCGGGCAGGTCGGAGGCGTGCGCGGGACGCCAATGCAGCTTGCTCATGTCGGTCCGTCTCACTCATTCCAGTTTATTCCGGCGCAATGATGCGTGCAGCGAAAAATTTCTTTGCCGCGCTCAAAGGAATACGACGGCTCGCGCGGCGTCCTACCCATGCAAGCCAATTGCATGACAGGAGAGATCATGACGACATCCCCGATCCGCCTTGCGCTCACGCTCGCCGTGTCGCTCGCAATCATTCCCGCCGCGTTCGCCGCGCCGCCGACGAAAACCGGCAAGACCGACAAGGGCAGCGTGCTCACTGACGCCAAGGGCATGACGCTCTACACCTTCGACAAGGACGCGGACGGCAAGTCGGCCTGCAACGGTCCGTGTGCGACGAACTGGCCGGTGCTGAAGGCCGAGGCCAGCGATGCCGCCGGCGACGGCTACACCATCATCACGCGCGACGACGGCTCCAGGCAATGGGCCTACAAGGGCAAGCCGCTCTATACTTTCGCCAAAGATACCAAGCCCGGCGACATCGCCGGCGACGGTTTCCTCAACGGCGCCTGGCATCTGGCGATGCCGTGAGCGATTGACAGCACGGGCCGGGGATCGCCGTGGCACGCGATGTCCGGCCCGATAGCGCAGGCGGCGTGTCGCGCGACGGACTCTATCGCGCCGGGGGAGGGCTGGCGGCCGCTTCCGGCAGTTCCGGCGTCGCGTCCTTGGGGTCGTACCAGCTTGCCGCGTCCGAGCGCCAGATGTGAGCGCGCGCGGGGCCCGCGACCGGCGTATCCAGGCATCCCATGCGCAACAGCACGTTCGGCTGCGCGATCCGTTCCGCCATGATGTGCGAGCCGCAGCGGGTGCAGAAGCGGCGGAATTTGCCGGGCGAGGACTCGAACGCGGCGAGCAGCTCGTCGCCGCGCACCCACCGGAACGCCGCGCGCGGCACCGGCATCACGCTGGAAAACGCCGAGCCGTGCGTCTTGCGGCAGGTCTGGCAATGGCAATGCACGAAGGGCGCGGGCTCCGCATCCACTTCATACGCAACGGCGCCGCATAGGCAACTTCCGGTCAGCATGCTCTTCCCATAGATCAAATCCTTTTGGAGCGCACAGCTTAGCCGCGCGGGCCGCGCCGGTGAAGCTGTCAAAACGAACTCGCCAGCCCGGGCGCGAAGTGCAATGATGGCGCGGAGCACGCGCAAGTTCGCCTGCATGCCTTGCAATCGGCGGATTCATCGCCATTTCGAGATGACACCCAGCAAAAAGGCATTTCGAATGAAATTCCGTGTCGGATTCGAAATGCTCTACGATTTCCCGCAACCGACTCCGATGATCATGGTGCTGGGCACGCATTTCACGCGCGCCTCCGATGTCATCGTGCCGGACTTCCTGACCACCACGCCTGCGGTCGAGATCACGCCCTATCGGGACATGTTCGGCAATTGGTGCAGCCGCATGGTCGCGCCGGCCGGTCGCATGCGCCTTGCAGCAGATGGCGTTGTTCGCGACAGCGGCCTGCCGGATCCCGTGGTTGCGTCGGCGGTTCAGCACAGGATCGAAGAGCTGCCTTCCGATACGCTGGTTTATCTGCTCGGCAGCCGCTACTGCGAGACCGACCGGCTCTCGGAGATCGCCTGGAAGCTGTTCGAGAAGACGCCTCCGGGGTGGGCGCGGGTGCAGGCGATCTGCGATTTCGTTCACGGCCACATCGCTTTCGGCTACGAGCATGCGCGCGCGACCAAGACGGCGTGGGAGGCATACCAGGAGGGCAAGGGCGTCTGCCGCGACTATGCCCACCTCGCCATTGCGTTCTGCCGCTGCATGAACATTCCCGCACGGTATTGTACCGGCTATCTGAGCGACGTCGGCACGCCGCAGCCTTGGGCGGTGGGCGATTTCGCCGGCTGGTTCGAGGCCTTCATCGGCGGGCGCTGGCACACTTTCGACCCGCGCAACAACGTGCCGCGGCAGGGCCGCGTCCTGATCGCTCAGGGGCGCGATGCCTGCGACGTTCCGATCACGCAGACCTTCGGCCCGAACGAGCTGGTCAGCTTCAAGGTCTGGACCGACGAGATCGCATGATGCTCGGTCATTTCCATTCGCCGGCGAGCTTGGCTCACGCAGCCGGCGCCGGCACCAGTCCGTAGCGCAGCATTGTCTCTTTCATCTTCACGGGATCGGGTGGCGCGCCGGCCGACAGGAGCGCTGCCATCTCGGTGAAATATTGCGGTCCCAGCACCCCGGGGCTCAGGATGCACAAGCATGTCGCAGGCCCCGTCGAACGGTTGGTAAAGCCGTGCACGATGCCGCGCTTGATGAAGACTGAGGCTCCGGGGCCAACATCGGTCTGCTGGCCGTCGATCGTCCAGGTCGAGACGCCGGACAGCCCGTAGATCGTTTCGTCCCAGCGGTCGTGATAGTGCGGGATCGGCATCCGCGCATTCGGCTGCAACGTCATTTCGAAGATGTCGACGCTGCCGCCGGTGTCGTCCTTGCTGTGCAGGAAGCGGAGCTCGAGCGTACCGAAATTGATGATGTCGGGCATGGCTGCTTCGTCCAGGTGAGAGAGGCTGCATCGAGATTGTGGCGCTCGCTCGCGTCGAAACGAAATCTACCGCAGCCCTTCATACACCATCAGCCCGCGTAGACCGGCCAATTTGTCGCACAGGGTCCGTTGCAGGCCAACTTGCCGGCTGCGCAGGCGGTAGAACATTCCGGCTCAAACGGCTCCGGGGATCGACGCCTCTGAATAGCTCGCCGGCGCTGATCTGAAGTTGGCGCATGCAATTGCCGCAACTTTAAGGGCGCAGGATTCTCGCTGCGCCGCTTCGTCGCAATATTCGAATAAATTCAAAGCGAGAGTCCGAAAGCGAACCGAAGCGTCGATTGTCGTCGGCCATAGTTGGCTCCGGCAGGGGGCGAGAGCGGAATATCCGCAGCAGCATCCCTCCATCGTGAAAGTAGGGGCAGTGGCGTCCCGTTGCAGCACGCACCTGGACGCGTCGGGGAGTCTTCAATCCATCATCTAGTTTCGCTTGAAAGGATGAAAGCCCGTGAGTGATGCCGATATGAAAGTCGAGACGAAAGCCGCTCCGCTGAATGGGACGGCGAACGGAAATACAAAGCTCAAGTTCGACATGCCGTTTTTCAACATCCAGGCGATCTTCGGCGATCTCGCCGCGCCGGCCGCGACACGGGCCAAGGCAAATTTCGAGCAGATGAAGGTGACGTCCGAGGAGATTACCGCGGCACTCTGCGACGCCTGTTCGACCAGTGCCAAGCGTTCCGCCGATTACGGCACCAAGGTCATCGAAATATCCAACGCCAATACCAGCTCCGCGCTGGAATTCTTCTCCCAGCTTGCGGATGCGAGGTCGTTTGCGGACCTCGTGAACCTCTCCACCGCCCACGGTCGCAAGACCTTTGAAGCGGCTTCCGCCCAGAATCGGGAGCTTTGGGATCTGGCCCAGAAGGTCGCGACCGAGGCGGCCGAGCCGATCAAGAACAGCTTCAACCGGGTTCTGCATAGGGCTGCTTGAATCGAAGCTACTGGCCACGTGGATCGGCTGGACGAGCGTCTTCGCGAGAAGAGACGCCGTCCAGCCGATGGCGGCCAGCCTCGCCGTGAGGTGATGCCAAGCTGGAGGGAAATCAGGGATGGGTATGGTGATGATCAAGTGCCCGGAAACGGGGAGCGCTATTCCGACAGGCATCGAGGTGGATAGCGACAAGTTTCGCTGCAGCGCGGTCTTTTTCTCGCGCACCTATTGCCGGATGTGCGCGGCGACGCACGAGTGGTTCGCCAGGGAGGCCTGGGTCTACGAGTCGGTCTTGGCGAACGGGAAGTCCGGGGGCGGGCAGCCATTCCGCGCCGGCGCGGCGTGAAGGAGCCTTACCGCATCCTGCGACACGATCCGATCGATCCTGCGGCTCATCACCTTGTAGCATTCGCAAGCGACGACCTCGAGCCGTTGCCTGTCGATCTCGAGCTGGCCGCGCCGATTGGATTTGATGGCCCTTGATGCTCGCAGTGCGCTCACGACGTGCGTGACCGTGGTGCGCCGGACGCCGAGCAGTTCCGACAGCGTCTCCTGGGTCAGGGGCAGGATGTCACCGCCATCCGTCCGGTCGTGAATGTGAAGCAGCCAGCGGGCGAGGCGCGCTTCGACGGAGTGCAGCGCGTTGCAGGCCGCGACGTGCAGGAATTGCGTCATCATCGCCCTGGTGACAATCTGAACCGCGTTTGCGATGGCGGGACTGCGTTCGAGCGCCGCTTGAAATCGCGCGGGTGAGATCTGCAGTGCGGTCCCGGCCACGCGGACAACCGCCGTCAGGGGAGATCGGACGGGGCCGAGCGCCGTCATGAGTCCGACGGCGCCGTCGTTGCCGATCACCGCGGTTGCGGCCGTCTGTCCGTTCGGCAACTCCATGATGAGGGCGATCGCGCCGCTGCAGGGGAAGTAAAGGTGCTCGATCCGGTCGCCCGATCGAACGAGCACTGCGTCGTGCAGGAGCGGTACTTTCCGTAAATGCGGTGCAAGCAAAGCGAAGTCGGCCGGCGGTAACGCAGCTAACAGGCGATTACCAACTCTTGTCGCGCGCTCCATCACGGGAGTAGCCCCTCGACGGAGGCTCGGCGGCGGGCGAAAGCATCGTCACCGGCCGAGCCGCGTTGCCGCGCCGACACTTGCCACGGCAAGTGGACAAACGCACTTCGGCAGGTAAGGTTCCAATAACGGATCGCGCGCCGCGCGCCGACGCGGTCTGACCTTCAATCGACTCGCGCGCTGAAAACTTGGTCGGCCGTTTGCAAAGACTGCGCGCGCGACACGAGGGCTGCTCCTACCGCAACCCCTCATACACCATCAGTCCGCGTGCGATCTGCAATTTGCGGATGGCGCGCGGCAGTAGCTTCTCCGGCTGGTGCAGATAGCGCCAGGAGGTGAGGGTGAACGGGCCAAGCGCGCCGCATTCGTCGTCGAAGGGGGCGAGCACGCCGGTCACGCTCACGGGGGTGTGCGGGCGGGCGTTGAAAGGCAGCAGCAACAGTTCGAGATGCGCCTTGCTGCCGTCCTCGCGCGCGGCGGTGACGCCGGCGATGGCGCCGAGCGTCTCGTCGGCGACGACAGTCGTGATCTCCCCGATCTCGCTGCGGCTGGCCTCAGTGAACAGCGCCGCAAAGCTCTGGTCCTTGAGGTCGAGCCCGGCGAGCGCACAGACGCGCGTGCCGGCGACGCGGAACGGAAACCCGAGGTTTTGTTCGCAGGACAGCACGAAGATGTCACCGAGCAGGCCGCGGACTGCGGCCGGGTCGATGTCGGCCCGGTCGGGGGCCCGCGCAGCGCCGCGCTTCTTGTCCCAATACGCGAAGAATGCGCGGCTCGACGGATGTTTCATGACTGAACGCTTACCCCGGGACCACACCATGTGGGACAGACCTGTCCCGCTTCAGTGCACCCGCGATCCCTTCTGTTGTTGTGCAGGAGGGGATTTGCAGCGTCCATGCCGCAGGGGCGTTTTCACGCCTGTTAAGCCGGTCTTTGCGTTGTTAACGTTAAATTAACTATGCGCTTTGCGTGTCCCGCAGCCCTGCTATGGTGACCGCGGTCGCAAGCCTCGCCGCTTTTCTCCAGGTTCTCGGCGGGGCCTGTACACAGGCGTCAAACAGTTTGGTCACGGGCCGCGGGGAGGGGTGGGGATACACCTTAATCCCTGGGGGTACCGGAAGTCCGACACGGACAGGCAGGGCTTTCCCAGGGCCCTGCCTTTTCCTTTTTCAGGCACACTCTCTCGTGCCCCGGACGCAGCGCAGGCCGTTTCGTTTGCTCGCGAGGATATAGACGAAGAAGGCGGTTTGCATGGGCGTGAGGCAGATCGTTGCAGCTACCTAAAGTTGTGCAATTCGAACCCGCTGCCAATCTGGCTCCCGGCTCGGCGGCGCGTCACTTCGTGCCGCACCTTGTCCGGGACACGAGATCGGTCCGGATCGCTAAGGCTCCGTGTCCCGGACGCAGGGCAGCGCCTTAGCGATGCACTGCTGAGCCGGGACCCAGTGCCTCGCTCGGTTCGAGACGAGCCCTCTTCACGATTTCCTTTTGTGCACTTGCGCGAGGCCGGCAAAGGCGACTATCTCCAAGCGTATCGCTCCGATTGCGCCTGAAAGCGAAGCCGCCTTGGATTCCCCGCAAGATTCGCACGATGCTCAGCCGGACGTGCCGGCCCTTGTTGAGGCGGCTCCGCGCGAGCCGATCCTGACGCTGCCGTTCGCGCTGACCGCCTATATCGTCCTGCTGGCGCTGATCCATCTGCGGGTGCTGCTGCCGCCGGAACTGGAGAACTGGACCATCGACGTCTTCGGCTTCATCCCGAAGCGCTACGATTCCTCGCTGCTCAATCTGCAGATCCCGGGCGGCGCCGGCGCCAAGGTCTGGAGCTTCGTCACCTATTCGCTGCTGCACGCCAATCTGACCCATCTCGGCTTCAACGTGCTGTGGCTGCTGCCGTTCGGCAGCGCGCTGGCGCGGCGTTTTGGCGCGATCAGGTTCTTCCTCTTTCTCGCGGTGACGGCGGCGGCCGGCGCGCTCGCCCATCTCGTCACCCATGAGCATGCGGTGGCGCCGATGATCGGCGCTTCGGCCTCGGTGTCGGGCGCGATGGCGGCGGCGATCCGCTTTGCCTTCGTCCGCGGCAGCTTCCTGTCGTTCAGCCGTTCGGACGCCGATACCGCCGCAAAGGTTCCAGCCCTACCGCTGTCGCGCGCGCTGCGCGACGGGCGGGTGGTCGGCTTCCTCGCGGTGTGGTTCGGCGTCAACATCATCTTCGGCGTCGGCGCGATCGGGGTCGATGCCGAGACCACGAGCGTCGCCTGGCAGGCGCATATCGGCGGCTTCTTCGCCGGCCTGTTGCTGTTCGCGCTGTTCGATCCGGTACCGCGCGTGCGAAGCGATGCTGCGGATGCGTCATCACAGGACGTTTCAGACCGTATTTGAAGCGGCGCTTGCGGCGCGGCCCGAATTCATCCATCATTCGCGTGAAGAATGTTCCGAAGCGACAAGCGGGTAGCGGCTTTGCTTCGTAAAGCGCCTGAGCGTGAAACCGGCGCTAAAACTGTTAGTTGAAGACTCGAGGAACTAGTCCCGACTGCCAAAAGGCGGACGGCTCCGATTCAGGGAGGCGACAATGACGGTACGTTCCATTCTCAACACCAAGGGCCACCAGATCATGAGCGTCGAGCCCGACGCCAAGCTGGCCGCCGCGATAAAGCTGCTCGGTGAGAAGAAGATCGGTGCGGTGCTGGTGATGAACCAGAGCCGGCTGGAAGGCATCCTGTCCGAGCGCGACATCGTGCGCGTGATCGGCGAGCGCGGCGCCGGCGCGCTGGACGAGCCGGTCTCCCAGGTCATGACCCGCAAGGTCGTGACCTGCAAGGAGACCGACACGGTCGCCGAGCTCATGGAGACGATGACGACAGGCAAGTTCCGCCATCTGCCGGTGATCGACAACGGCAAGGTCGTCGGCCTGATCTCGATCGGCGACATCGTCAAGCGCCGCGTCCAGGAATACGAGTCCGAGCAGGAAGCTCTGCGCGACTACATCAAGACGGCCTGACCGCCGTCACTCGCCGGCTTTGGGCGCCGCGCCCTCGGGCGGCGGCGCCAGCGCGTGGATCGCCTCCTGGATCGAGTCCAGCGCACGCTCGGCGGCGCGGGTGCCCAATGCGATGAGATCGTCGGTGCGGTGGAAGTCGAACCAGCCGAACTGGCCGACCCGCGGCGTGATCAGCAGGTCCGGAGGATCGCCGGCGAGGCGGGCGCGGGTGATGCGGTCCTGCATGATGTTGAAGGCATCGACCATCACCGAGGAGAGGCCGGGCCGGTCCCCGCCGCCGAAGAACTCGCGCTTCACCGTCTTCTCAGGCGAGAAGAATCTCGGGAAGCGCCGTTTTGGCGTCGTCTCTTCGGCCGCAGGTGCGGCCGGTCCGGGTGCCGCGCCGTGCGAATAGACCGTCGTCGAATAGGTGAAGATGTCGCTGGAAAGATTTGCAGCGATGACGATTTCAGCGCCGAGCGCCCGGGCGGCGGAGACCGGCACCGGATTCACCAGCGCGCCGTCGACCAGCCAGCGATCGCCGATCAGCACGGGTGAGAAGATGCCGGGCAGGGCGTAGGAGGCGCGCATCGCGTCGACCACGCGGCCGCGTGTCAGCCAGATCTCGTGGCCGGTGCGAACCTCGGTCGCGACGGCGGCGAACTTGATCGGAAGGTCCTCGATCAAGGTCTGGCCGCACGCTGCCTCGAGCCGGGTCGCCAGCTTCTCGCCGCCGATCAGACCGGAGCCGTTGAGGCGGATGTCCAGATAACCAAGGATGTTGCGCATGCCTTGCAGACCGCGGCCCCATTCCTCCAGCGTATCGAGCTTGCCGGACGCGTAGAGGCCGCCGACCACGGCGCCAATCGAGGTGCCGACCACGACATCGGGCACGATACCGTTGGCGAGCAGGGTCCTGATGATGCCGATGTGGGCGAAGCCGCGCGCTGCGCCGCCGCCAAGGGCAAGGCCAATGACCGGCCGGCGGATGCTGCCGAGGCCGATCTTCTCGCTGTTCGAGCCATTCGCGCCGCGGCCCTTCAATCTGTCCAGCACCAAAACTCTCCTACGCGTGGCCAGCCGCACCACCAGACTAGGCATAGCACCTGCTCTGCGCCAGAACCGGGGCGAAGCATGGTTTATGCCGCTTTGGAAAGGGCACTGGGCAGGAGTATGGCGAGGGGCGGTTGCCTGCTGTCTAATCACGCAGGCGTCAACCAGGTTCCATCAAACCGTGGCGGGGCCGTATTTCCTGGGGTTTCAGAGGCTTGAATTTGCCGCGTTTTCGGTGAAAAGCAGGTGGCATGACTATCGGGGGTGACGGCATCATCGGATGGCGGCGCAGCGTATCGCTGCTGCCGGCGCTGATCCTTGCCGCGTGCCTCGTCATCCTGGGGCAAGGTGTTGCCCAGGCGCAGCTTTTCTCCGATCGGCCGCCGCCGGTGCCCCCCGCATCGGTGCCCGACCCCGGCGGCGCCGTCAGCCTGGCGCCGCCCTCCGGGCCGGGGGCGGCTCCCCCCAGCCTGCCGCCGACCCTGACCCAGCCGATTTCCCCCAGCATGCCGCCACCCGCGGTCACGACCGTGCCGCCGGCCGCGCCGCTCAATGCGGCGGCGCCGGGACAGGGTGTGCTGTCGCTGACCGCGAAATACGGCAAGGACTCGGCCCCGATCACCAGCGGCCTGGTCTGGCGTGTCTTCGCCGACCGTCCCGACGAGAACGGCACGTTCAAGCTGATCCGGGAGGACCGCAACGCGACGCCCAACATCGTGCTGCCGCCCGGCAATTACGTTGTGCACGTCGCCTTCGGGCTCGTCAGCGCGGTGCGCACCGTCAGCCTGAAGGCCGAGACCGACCGCGAATCCTTCGTGCTGCCGGCAGGCGGCCTGCGCATCGAAGGCCGCGTCGGCACCAGCCGCATCCCGCAGAACCAGATCTCGTTCGCGATCTACAAGGGCAGCCAGTTCGAGTCCGGCGAGCGCGCCTCGCTGGTGCCGAACGTCGCGGCCGGCGACGTCGTGCTGCTGCCGGAGGGCACCTACTACATCATCTCCAACTATGGCGATGCCAACTCGGTGGTGCGCTCGGACATTCGCGTCCAGGCCGGCAAGCTCACAGACGTCACCATCACCCATCGCGCCGCAGTCATCACGCTCAAGCTCGTCAGCGACAGGGGCGGCGAGGCCCTCGCCAACACCGCCTGGTCGGTGTTGACCCCCGGCGGCGACGTCATCAAGGAGTCGATCGGCGCCTTCCCGCGCGTCGTGCTCTCCGAAGGCGAATACCGCGCCATCGCCAAGAACGAGGGCAAGGTCTACGAGCGCGGCTTCAACGTCGTCAACGGCGTCGACGGCGAAGTGGAAGTCGTCGCGCGCTAGTTAGCCCGACCGGTGCGGCGACTTCGCCTCTCCCCGCTTGCGGGGAGAGCACACCGTCTGCGCGGCCGCTCACTTCCGATACCTCAACGCCTCCACCAGCACGGCAAACGCTGGCGTCGGCTGCCGCCGGCTCGGGTAATAAAGGTGATAGCCCGCGAACGGCGCGCACCAGTCGGCGAGCACGCGGATCAGCCGCCCGTCGGCGATCTCCCGCTTCACCAGATCTTCCGGAATATAGGCAAGACCAAGCCCCGCCAGCGCGGCATTCATCCTGAGCAGGCCGGTGTTGAACACGAGCTGGCCGTCGACCCGCACCTTCATGGCGTGGCCGCGCTTCTCGAACTCCCAGGCATAGAGCCCACCATAGGTCGGCAGGCGGAGGTTGATGCAGTTGTGCTCGGTGAGATCCTGCGGCCGCTTCGGCTTGCCCCGTGCGGTGAAATAGGCAGGTGAGCCCACGACCGCCATGCGCATCTCCGGCCCGATCCGCACCGCGATCATGTCCTTGGCGACCTGCTCGCCGAGCCGCACGCCGGCATCGTAACGCTCGGCGACGATGTCGGTGAGGCCGTAGTCGACGACGAGCTCGACCTTGATATCTGGATACCGCGGCAACAGCCTGGCGAGCGTCGGCCACAGGATGGTCTGTGCCGCGTGCTCGCCGGTGGTGATCCGGACGGTGCCGGCCGGCGTCTCGCGCAGCGCGGTCAGCGCCGACAGCTCCGCGTCGATCTCCGCAAAGCGCGGTCCGATATTGCGCAGCAGGCGCTCGCCGGCTTCCGTCGGTGCGACGCTGCGGGTGGTGCGGGTGAGCAGCCGCAGGCCGAGCCGCTCCTCCAGCGCGCGCACGGTGTGGCTGAGCGCGGATTGCGACACGCCGAGCTGGGCGGCCGCGCGGGTGAAGCTGCGCTCGCGGGCGACCGCGAGGAAGGCGAGGAGGTCGTTGACGTTGGTGCGGGCCATTCATGAATCCGGATCATGAGTACATGCCGGTTTTATCACCTAATCGCAGGCTCGCGCGCGACCTAAATTCGCAGCCGAACGTGATTTCAAGGAGAGCTGCGATGCGGATGCGTAAACTGGGCAAGAGTGGTCTGGAGGTCTCGGCGCTTGGCCTCGGCTGCATGGGACTGAGCTACGGCTATGGTCCGGCGACGGAGACCTCGCAGGCGATCGCGCTGATCAGGACCGCCTTCGAGCGCGGCGTGACCTTCTTCGACACCGCCGAGGCCTACGGCCCCTTCGTCAACGAGGAGCTTTTGGGCGAGGCGCTGGCGCCATTCCGCGACAAGGTCGTGATCGCCACCAAGTTCGGCTTCAAGGGCGGCAAGGTCGAAGACGGGCTCGACAGCCGGCCCGCCAACGTCAAGGCGGTGGCGGAGGCCGCCTTGAAGCGGCTGAAGACCGACCGCATCGACCTGTTCTATCAGCACCGCGTCGATCCCGACGTGCCGGTCGAGGACACCGCGGGCGCGGTGAAGGACCTGATCCGCGACGGCAAGGTCCTGCATTTCGGCATGTCGGAGGCGGGCGCGCAGACGATCCGCCGCGCCCATGCGGTGCAGCCCGTGACCGCATTGCAAAGCGAATATTCGCTGTGGTGGCGCGAGCCGGAGCAGGAGATCCTGCCGACGCTGGAAGAGCTCGGCATCGGCTTCGTTCCCTTCAGCCCGCTCGGCAAGGGCTTCCTGACCGGCGCGATCACCGAGAGCACGACGTTCGACAAGAGCGACTTCCGCAACATCGTACCGCGCTTCTCATCCAGCGCACGAAAATCGAACCAGACGCTGGTCGATCTGCTCGGCGAGATCGCAACAGCGAAGAAAGTGACGCCGGCGCAGATCGCGCTCGCCTGGTTGCTGGCGCAGAAGCCGTGGATCGTGCCGATCCCCGGCACCACCAAGCTGCACCGGCTCGAGGAGAATGTCGGCGCGGCTGCGGTGACGCTGTCGGATGCGGATCTCGCTGCCATCGCGGCCGTGCTGGCCAAGGTGGCGGTGCAGGGCGATCGCTATCCAGCGCATCTCCAGGCGCGAGTCGGCCGCTGACATCGTGCATGAACGCCCGGTGAGCGTTCGCTTACCGGGCGTCCTCGTCCTGTGTTCTGATTTGAATACCTCTGTCAGCGCTATCAGGCGCCCGAGCGGCCGCAAAACACCGCAAACATCGGCTTATTCCACGGGCGTCGCGACTTCGTCACAGCCGGTGCAAGATACGCATTTCCGATAATCAATTTTATTCTCTTTCCATCCTGCTGCGTTATATGTCGGGCATCCGTCTAATGGGGGAGGCCGGAGCAGGCGTGCGCGCTTGCGAGACCGGCAGGAGCAGGGACCAAGCCCGTCGGTATGTTCGAAGTGATCCTCACCAGGCGTAAGCGGTTTGGCTGGCGATGGCAGGTGTGCGACCAGTCCGGCAAGGTGTTTGCCGACGGCTTCGAGCGCACCCGGCCGTCCGCCAAATATCATGGCGAGCGCGCATTGTTCTTCCTGTTGTCGCAGGCCTATTTGCGCAACCGCTCGGCCGCGTCCAGCGAGGACTAGCGCGACCGTCGTTCCGTGGCCCGGACACGCGCGCTCCATCCGGGCTACGAGCCCGACCTCAGACGTCAACGACCAGCTTGCCCTTCGCAGCACGATCCCTGATCAGTGCGTAGGCGTCGCCAACGCTCTCCAGCGTGAAGTGCCTTGCATCGAGCAGGGGCACGAGCTTGCCGGCCTCCACCAGGCGTGTTGCCTCGCTCATGATCTCCCCGTGATGCGCGCGACCTTCGCCTGTCAGCAGCGGCAGCAGTGTGAACACGCCGGAATAGGTGGCAGCGCGGAACGACAGCGGTGCCAGCGCATGCGTGCCCCAGCCGAGCGCGCTCACGACATGACCGAAGCGGCGCACGGCTGCGAAGGAGGCATCGAGCACCTTGCCGCCAACGGTGTCGTAGACGATGTCGAAGCCGCGCCCGCCGGCGTGCTGCGCAACGTAAGTCTCAACCGCGATGTCGCGGTCGATGAAGACGGCGCCAAAGCCCTCTATCGTGGCGCGCTGCGACGCTGAGCCCGTCGCGAACACGTTTCCTCCGAACGCATGCGCGATCTGGATCGCGACATGGCCGACGCCGCCCGCACCGCCATGGATCAACACCTTCTGGCCGGCCTTCAGCGAGGCGCGGTCGATCAGGCCTTCCCAGGCCGTGATGAAGATCAGGGGCAGGGCGGCCGCCTCGCGCATGCTGAGATTGGCGGGCTTGGTTGCCAGCAGATCGGCATCGACGCTCGCGAATTCGGCGAGCGATCCCGGCACACCACCGACGCCTCCGGTCATGCCGTAGACCTCGTCGCCCGGCTTGAATCGCGTGACGTCGCGCCCGGTGCGTTCGATGACGCCGGCGAGATCAAGGCCGAGAATAGCAGGCAATGGATGGCGCGCATGCGCCGCCGCGCCGGCATGGATCTTGGTGTCGAGCGGATTGATCCCGCTCGCGCGCACCCGGACCAGCACCTGATTGGTGCCAAGCTCCGGCGTGGAAATCTGTGAGACGCGCGGCGGTGCGTTGTACGCCTCCAGGACGCTTGCGCGCATGGTCGAGTGTCCAGTCATGATCGTCTTGCTCCGTTGTCGGCCTCCAATATGCCCATTATTTTTTGCATGGAAAGAAACGAAGATGTACGGTTGTCGTGCATTTATGTATGGGATGGTTTTGATGGACTGGAGCGATCTGCGCATCTTCCTCGCGATTGCCCGCGAGGGTACGCTCGGCGCTGCCGCGCGAAAGATCGGTCAGACCCAGCCGACGATGGGCCGGCGGCTTCGCGCGCTCGAGACGGCGCTTGGCCAGACACTGTTCCAGCGCACCGCCGACGGCTTTGTCCTCACCGACGAGGGCACCGCCGTGCTGCGGCATGCCGAGCGGATCGAGGAGGAGGCGCTCGCATTGGAGCGGCATGCGACCGGCGCGAAGACGCAGCTCGACGGCTTGCTGCGCCTCTCGTCGTCGGACTGGTTCGGGACGGTGATGCTCTCGCCGGTGATCGCGGCCTTCGGCAAGCGTCACCCCAAGGTGACTGTCGAGCTCCTGACCGACGCGCGCCTCTACAGCCTGCCGCGCCGCGAGGCCGATCTCGTCTTCCGCATCAAGCCGTTCAGTGAACCCGAGGTGATCTCGCGAAAGCTGCTTCACATTCCCTACGCGCTTTACGACAAGAAGGGCAGCAAGCCGCCGCGCGCCGGCGACGGCAGCGGCGTCCGCGTCGTCACCATGAACGCAGAATTCGCCGACATGCCCGATGCAGTGTGGCTGAAGCGCGTGCTGCCGAGGGCGGAAATCGCCTCGCGCAGCAATAACCGCCAGGCGCAGGCCGAACTCTGCGCCGGCGGCGGTGGATTGGCCGTGCTGCCGCGTCCGCTCGGCGACCGCGACCGCCGCCTCGTCGCGCTCGACATCGGCTCGACGCCGCCCGGTCGCGACACCTTCGTCGGCTATCACCGCGACCTCAAGCGCCTTGGCCGCCTGCGCGCGATGCTCGACCTTGTGATCGAGCGGCTGGCGGGGTGATGGTCTCGTAGCCAGGGTGAGCGAAGCGATACCCGGGACCGGTGGTGATCGAGAATCCCGGATGTCGCTTAGCTCGCCCGGGCTACGAGACCTTGCGTTGCCCGTCGGGCAAGACACGCAAGATGCCGGTCAACGCGCCTTGTCGAAAATATTCCACTTTACCGAAATTCGGAAACGGCGTATGTGTCGCCTCACTCCGGCCCAAGGAAGAGGGGCGTATCGCGATCGTCACGAACGCGGGCCGGGCGGCGGTGGACGCAAGTTGCATCGGCGCGAAGGGTTTCGCAGGGCGGGCAACCGTGAGCGAGGACGTCGCGCGCACGACCGGTGTGATCGGCGTACGGCCAAATCGTGTCGTCCTGGCGCCCGGGGTCTGTGCGCCAAGTTCTGCGGTGATGTGTGCGGCCCGACCGGACCGCGCGCGTCAGCCATCCGCAGGGCGACGGGGGCAATAGTGCATCGCTCCCCGGGGAGAGCACGACATAAGCCGTTCCAACCACTGCGCAGGGAAGGCCGGGATGTCTCCGGTTGCCCTGTTACCCGCTGTGCATCGTAGCGCAATCTGCATCTCGCATGGCGGTCGATGGGAGCCAACCGGCTCCCGGCCTTCCCTGCGCCCTCTTTCATCTGAGGGCGACGTGACGAAGCAAAGCTCGGGCGAGATGAGCCGCGAGAGGGTGAAGGTGTGTCTGCGATGGGAATGCGAGTTGAAAGAGCGACGTTGTCACCCACACTCCGTCATTGCGAGCGCAGCGAAGCAATCCAGAATCCCTCCGCGGTGACAGTCTGGATTGCTTCGCTGCGCTCGCAATGACGGTGGTGATGCAGTTTGTACACACCTCTCCAATGTCGTCCTGGCGAAAGCCAGGACCCATTACCCCGGTCGGCGTTGCCGAAGCGCGATGTGGCCACCAGCGTTCGCAGCAACCAAGTTCGGTGGGTATGGGTCCTGGCTTTCGCCAGGACGACACTGAGAGTGGCGCGACGCTATCGCCATCTCATCCCGCAGCCCGCAAAAACAAAACCGTCATAGTCTCTAACGGCTACTAACCAACGCCTGACTTAAAACTGTCATAATCGCCGAATGGAACCCGCGCCCGCGCGCTCTTTACACGCCGTTAAGTGCACCTGCATTGGATGCGCTCGGAAAGTGCGTTGGGGACTGCGATGAGTGCCGCGAAGAAGATGCCGGCAAAACCGGCCGCCGAAATGTTTGACGACATCCCGGTGCTTCAGCGCAAATGGCGCGCCGCGTTGAAGCCGGGCGAACGGCTGCCGCGCTACGAGGACGTGATGCTCGGCAGCCTCGGCCGGCTCGCCGACCATATCGCACTGCTGAAGAACGACGGTGCGCTCGAGCTATCGCGCAGCGGACGCTACGTGCAGAAATGGCTCGGCGAGGAGCGCTGGGACATCCCCGTCGCCGAGCTCTCGCCCGATTGCGCCACGGCGCTGTCGGAGGCGGCGGCGATTGCGCTTGCGAACGGACGGCCGCATCAGGTGAGCGCGCATTGCGTGCGCGACGGCATGGTCAGGACCTACGATGTGCTGGCGCTGCCGACCGCCTCGCGCTGGGGCGCGACGCTGGTCGGCGCCTATGTCAACGAGCGCGGCACGCAATACAATCTGCTGGATGCGATTTTCGCCTCGACCGACGACGCGGTGATCTCGCTGGCGACGCTGCGCGATGCCGGCGGCAAGCCGTTCGATCTCCAGATCGTGCATCACAACCAGAGCGCCGCCACGCTGCTGAAGGTCGCGAGTGCCGGCCTGCTGTGGCGCCGGATCGGCGAGGGCAACACCCTGCTGGCTGCGTTCGACATCATGGAATTCCTGCTCAAGGCCGTCCGCGGCGGCCGCGGCGAACAGCTCGAGATCGAGCACGATGGCCGGCATCTCCGGCTCAGCGCCACCGCCTTCGCCGACGTGCTCTCGCTGACGATCTCCGACGTCACCGCGTTGAAGCGGCGCGACGCCTCGTTCCGGCTGCTGTTCGACAACAACCCGATGCCGATGTGGGTGTTCGACGCCGAGACCAAGCAGTTCCTCGGCGTCAACGATGCCGCGGTCCAGCATTACGGCTACAGCCGTGCCGCCTTCCTGCACATGAAGCTGCACGAGATCTGGCCGGAGGACGAGTGGGACAGCCACGCCGAAGCGCTCGATCGTGTCGGCGACACCTATCATTCCTCGCGCAACTGGCGGCACCTGCGTGCCGACGGCAGCGAGATCGAGGTGCTCACCTTCGGCCGCCGCGTCACCTTCGACGACCGTGACGGCTATCTGGTCGCGGTGGTCGACATCACCGAACGGCGCAAGGCCGAGGCGCGCATCGCCCACATGGCGCACCACGACGGGCTCACCGACCTGCCGAACCGCGAATATTTCCAGCAGCGATTGAAGCAGGCGCTCGACCAGGCCGGCGGAAAGCGGGTCGGCGTGCTCTACATCGATCTCGACCTGTTCAAGAACATCAACGATTCCTTCGGGCATCCGGCGGGCGACCGCCTGTTGAAGGAGGTCGCCGAGCGCCTGACCACCGCGGTCCGCGGCGCCAATCTCGCAGCCCGGCTCGGCGGCGACGAGTTCGCCGTGATCCTGGCGGCCGACGTCTCGCCGAACGAGGCCAGCGCCTGCGCGACGCTGTTGATCGACATGCTGAAGGCGCCCTACGAGATCGACGGCCAGGAGATGGTGATCGGCGCCAGCATCGGAATCGCGCTGTCGCCCGGCGACGGCGTGACGTCGGAGGAGTTGATGCGCAACGCCGACATGGCGCTGTACCGGGCCAAGTCCGACGGCGGCGGCGTGCACCACTTCTTCGAGCGCGAGATGGACCTCCAGGCGCAGAAGCGCCGCGACATGGAGCTCGATCTGCGCCGCGCCTTCGCCAATGGCGAGTTCGAGCTGCACTATCAGCCGCTGGTGTCGATCGCCTCCGACCGCATCTCCGGCTTCGAGTCGTTGCTGCGCTGGCGTCACCCCGACAAGGGCATGATCTCGCCGGCGGAGTTCATTCCTGTCGCCGAGGACATCGGCCTGATCACCCAACTCGGCGAATGGGTGCTGCGCGAGGCCTGTGCCGAGGCGGTGAAATGGCCCGTCGACGTCAAGGTCGCGGTCAATCTGTCGCCGGCGCAATTCCGCAGCCGCAACCTGGTGCAGGTCGTGATCTCGGCGCTGGCGCAGTCCGGCCTGTCGCCGAAGCGGCTCGAACTGGAGATCACCGAGTCGATCTTCCTGGCCGAGACCGATGCCAATCTCGCGATCCTGCATCAGCTGCGCGAGCTCGGCGTCGGCATCTCCATGGATGATTTCGGCACCGGCTATTCCAGCCTCAGCTATCTCCGCAGCTTCCCCTTCGACAAGATCAAGATCGACCGCTCCTTCGTCAAGGATTTGGCGCAGCGGCCCGATTGCGTCGCGATCGTGCGCGCGATCTCCGGGCTCGGCCGCAGCCTCAACATCACCACGACTGCGGAGGGCGTCGAGACCGAGGACCAGCTCGACTGGCTGCGCGCCGAAGGCTGCAACGAGGTGCAGGGCTTTCTGTTCAGCGCGGCGCGGCCCGCCGCCGAGATCGAAAAGCTGCTGGCCGATTTCGGCCAGCGCGCCTCACGGGCGGCGTAACGCGGGTGGAAAGCAGTCGTAGACCAGCGCCTTGAAGGCGGGCGTGATGCGGCTGCGTTCGTTCTGGGTCTGCTGCATCATCAGGTAGACCATGTCGAGCTTGGGATCGACGCCGAAATAGGTGCCGCTGCCACTGTCCCATTTCAACTCGCCGATCGAGCCCGGGGGCGGCGGCTTCGCATTGCCGGGATCGGTGCGCACCGCAAGGCCGTAGCCATAGCCGAAGCCGTCACCCGGGAAATAGAAATAGTCGCGTCCGACGCCGGAGCCGGGACCGACGTGATCGGTCGTCATGGCCTTGAACGCGGCCGGGCTGAGGTAACGCCTCCCCTCGAACTCACCGCGGTTGAGCAGCATCTGCGAGAAGCGCTGATAGTCGTTGATGGTCGAGAGCAGGCCGCCGCCGCCGGACTGCCAATCGGGATGGTCGAGCCGGTCGCGCTCGGCGGCGAGCAGGATGTAATCGTTCGGCAGCGGCCGCGCCATCCGAGCCAGTTCGTCTTCCGTCGCGAGTGCAAACTTGGTGCTGCTCATGCCGAGCGGGTCGAGGATGCGCTGCTTCAGGAAGTCGTACAGGGTCTGGCCCGAGATGATCTCGATGATCGCGCCGAGCACGTCGGTGGAATGGCCATAGCGCCACAGCGTTCCCGGCTGCCGTGCCAGCGGCAATTTTGCGATGCGATCGGCGAATTTCCTGTTGTTGAAGGGATCCTCGAAAATGTTGGCAGCCTTGTAGGCCTGCTCGACCCATTTGCCGCCGATATAATCGTAGCTGATGCCCGAGGTGTGTCGCAGCAGATCCTCGATGTTGACGGGACGGACCGGGGGCACGAGGTCCAGCTCCAGCTTGCCGTCCGGCTCGGTGACCTCCAGTCCCACCTTGGTGCCGGCGAAGAGGGGGACGTATTTCGATGCGGGATCGGTAAGCGCAAGCTTGCCCTCGTCGATCAGCATCATCGCGCCGAGGCAGGTGATCGGCTTCGTCATCGAGTGGATGGCGAAGATCGTATCCGGCGTCATGGCGAGGCCCGTCCTGACGTCGCGCACGCCGAATGTCTTCAGATAGACCGGCTTGCCGTGCTGCTGGACCATGATCACGGCGCCCGGCAACCGGCCGCTCGTCACTTCGCTGTCGAAGAACGCCGTGATGCGGTCGAGCCCTTCGGGCGCAGGTGCAGGGATATCGGCGGCCCGGCTTCGCGCCATGGTGCCGGCGAGCAGCGCGGCTCCGACCAGAAATTCACGCCGCTTCATCTGGGCTCCCTCCCTCGCCGGGATCAAAGCCGCAAGATATTCAGGGCGTCAACATGTCATCGATCAAAATCGTGTCACGATTTCCGAAAGGAACGGTCGCGGACGGTCCTCGCTCGGCTTGGTCGGCGTGCCGATGTGGATGAAGCCGGCGAGCTTTTCGTCCGGCTTGAGGCCGAGGCCGTCGAGCACGTCGCGGTCGAACGAGAACCAGCCGGTCAGCCAGCATGCGCCGTAGCCGAGCGCGGTCGCGGCCGTGACGATGTTCATGGCGCTGGCGCCCGCCGACAGTTCCTGCTCGAAGGCCGGTACCTTCGGATGCGGCCTGGTGAAGCTGACGATGCCGATCACGAGCGGGGCATCGGTGAGCCGTTTCCGCTCGATCTCGACATCGGCCGCCGGCGCGCCCGGATTCTTCCGCGCAAAGACCTTCGCAATCACCTCGCCGGCGCGCTGGTGCGCATCGCCTTCGAAGATGATGAAGCGCCAGGGCGCGAGCTTGCCGTGATCCGGCACGCGCGCGCCGATGGTGAGGATCGTCTCGAGCTCGGCCTCCGAAGGGCCGGGCCCGGTCATCTCGCGCGGCTTGACCGAGCGGCGGGTCTTCAGGAGTTCGATGGCGTCGGGCACGGGCGTCTCTCTCATGGAACCAATTGGGCACCGCATAGCATGCGATCCTGCCGGCCACGAGACTGAACAGGCTCATTTAGACCGATTGTGATCGGGGCCTATTTGTGCCTCGTCGGCGCAGCGACAGCTGGCGTGCCCGGCATACAGTTGATGCTACCGATGCCGTTCGGGCCGTATTGTACGAAACCCGTTGCCGTCGTCGGCGAGTGCGGCGCCGAGATCGGCAGATACACATAGCAGATGGTGCCGTCGACCGGATCGCGCAAGCGCTGGACCACCGTATCCTGGAGCGGGCCGGCGAATTGCCGTTCCAATTGCATGCGCGGAAGCTTGGCCCATTCGCCCGATGGCTGGAATTGTTGCGGCGGCGGTTGTTGCGGCTGTTGCGCGACGACAGGGCGGGAGCCGAGCACGACTGCGGCCAGCACGAAGGCCGGGAAGGGAAGCTTCATCTGCGGCACCAACGTCAGAACTCGACCGCCATGCCGGCGCGGCCGATATGCTCGCTTCCACCGCCATTGGAATAGCCGCCAAACAGCACCGTCGGCGTCGTCCAGTCCAGGCGATGTGAGATGCCGATGCCCACGCCGGATTGGCCGCGATAATATCCGGCGTTCACTGCGACTGTGGTCCTGCCACGCGCCGACGGCATCAGCACCGGTGCGGCTGACACCGCGGCGACGATGCCGCGCCGGGCCTCCTGCTGGTTGGCGGCGATCTCGCTTTGCAGGCTGCCGATCTGTGACTGGAAGCCTGCGACAGCCGACTGGAGCTGGCCGACATTGACTGCATCGGTCTGGTTGACGCCGGCGGCGACATTGGTGAGGCGGCGCTCATTGCCGGCCGAGCCGAACGACACGGTGTTGGCGACGGTGTTGGTCGAGCCTGTGCCGATCGCCACTGAGTTGGCCGCGGTTGCCGAGGCATTGGTGCCCAACGCGGCCGAGTTCGAGCCCGTCGCAACCGCACCGTCGCCGAAGGCCGCGCCGCCATTGCCTGCGGAGGCTGCTGCGCCGACGGCTACCGAGCCGGTTGCCACCGCACCGGTGCCGATCGCAATCGCATTGGTGCCGGTCGAGGCGGAATTCAACCCAATTGCGATCGAGCCGGACTGGGTGGCCTGCGCATTGCCGCCGATCGCGATCGCATCGGTACCGGAGGCGTTGGCCGCTGCGCCAGCGCTGTTGACCTTGGTGTACTGAGTTGTCCCGGCGATGCCGGCCACCGTCGCACTCAGCGAGGCAACGGTCTGGTTCGTGGCGTAGAGCTGGCTGCCGTTGACGGCGTCGGTGCTGGTCGCGTCAACGGCGCCCGCGGCGACGCCAGTCACGGTGCGGTTGCCCGATGTGCCCGACACGTCGACCACGGTGCCATCCGTGCTGCTGCCGATACCGATGACCTTAGTCGACGAATTCTGCTGCACGAGGCCGATCGACCCGTTGTCGATCTGCGTCTGCAAGTTGCTGATGCTGGTCGCCGTGCTGCTTAGCGCAGCGTTCACGGCAGAGAACGCGCTGCCGACGTTGTTGTAGGAGACGCCCTGGATCATGTAGCTCGGCGCAACCATCTGTCCGCCGGCATCGAGCGTTGTGCCGAATGCTGCGGCGACCCTCTGGTTTGCAGTGTAGAGCTGGCCGCCATTGACGACATCGGTGCTGGTGGAAGACAGCGTGCCGGCGGCGACATTGACGATCCTGCGCTCTTTGCCGGCCGAGCCGATCGAGATCGTGTTTGCGACATTGGCGACGGACTTGGAACCGAGCGCAACCGCGTTGGATGCAGTCGTTTGCGCACCTTCACCGATGGCGACGCCCGAAATTGCCGCCGCTGAAACATTTGTATTGAAACCAAGAGCGGTCGAGTCCACGGCGTTGGCGCGCGCGTTCCAGCCAAATGCCGACGCAGCTGTGGCGCCCGCGACACTTGTGTAGCCGTAGGCCGAACTCCCCTGGCCGGTTGCCGCCGCGGCTTGCCCGACGGCCGTACTGTAGTCGCCATAGGCGTGCGCCGTCCGTCCGACAGCGGTTCCGGCGAGATGGGCTTGGGCGGAACTGCCGATTGCGATTGCGCCTGAATTGTCGGCAAGCGCATCCGAGCCGAGTGCGACGCTGTCCGCTCCGGTTGCCTCGGCGCTCTGCCCGATCGCCAGCGCGCTCTGCATCGTTGCCTGACTCTGCCGGCCGAACGCAATGGCGTAGTCACCACTGGCGCTCGCGGCGTAGCCAACGGCGACGGAGGCTACGCCAGTTGCTGTGCTTGAAGCGCCGAAGGCGGAGGACTGTGTCCCGCTCGCCGTGCTCGAATTACCGAAAGCCGAGGCTTGCTGGGCGGTCGCGCTGCTGTAGGAGCCGAAGGCGGAAGTCTGCGCTGCTGTCGCCTCGCTTCCGTAGCCCACCGCCGTCGAATCCGTCCCGCTGGCATTGCTCGTCGCTCCGACCGCGGTGGCGTGGCTTTGCGACGCACTACTCAGAAAACCGACCGCGACACCATAGGCTCCCGCGGCATCTGCATGGTTCCCCACCGCCGTACTGCTGGAAGCCGAAGCGGATGCAGCGTTGCCACAAGCGAATGAATCGGCAACGGGCGCGCTGCCACTGCCGGAATCGAGCAGGCAGGTTTCGGCGTAGACAGCTTCGGGAAAGACAATGAACCCGAGTGCGAACATGACAAGAGCGACGACGGCACCTGAAGCCGGCCGCCGAAACCCGGCTGCCTCGGCCTCGGCTCGCAAATTCGTATCGAGTTCACCAAACATGACCAATGTTCGCGCGGAGCCCGGTACGTCGGTATCCCCAATTCATGGGGTAGTGCTCCGGAAGTCGGGCTGGTATCGCGCTCTGAGGGCGGCCACCTTGCTGCGCAGACGCGCAGAGCGCGCCGGTAGGCGCGCCCTGTTCGTCAAGTTCAGTGGCAGGTTCTAAACGATGCCCCGTGCCCGCACGACATCGGGCGGGGTCGCTTCCTCGACCAAGGCGGCGATCGCCTCGGCGGTCGTCATCACCTTCTGGCCGTCGCTGCCGAGCCGGCGGACGGAGACCGAATGCGTCTCGGCCTCCTTCTTGCCGACCACGAGCAGTGCCGGGATCTTGGCCAGCGAGTGCTCGCGGACCTTGTAGTTGATCTTCTCGTTGCGCAGGTCGATCTCGACCCGAAGCCCCGCGCGCCGGGCCTGCTCCAGGACCTGCTTGGCGTACTCGTCGCCCTCGGAGGTGATGGTCGTGACCACGGCCTGCACCGGCGAGAGCCAGAGCGGGAAATTGCCGGCATAGTGCTCGATCAGGATGCCGATATAGCGCTCCATCGAGCCGCAGATCGCGCGATGCACCATCACCGGCGGTTTCTTGCCGCCGTCATGGTCGATGTAGAACGCACCGAACCGCTCCGGCAGGTTGAAGTCCACCTGCGTGGTGCCGCACTGCCAGTCGCGGCCGATGGCGTCGCGCAGCACGTATTCGAACTTCGGCCCGTAGAACGCGCCTTCGCCCGGGTTGATCTCGGTCTTGATGTGGTTGTTCTGCGACTGGATCTCGCGCAGCACCGTCGCCATCACGCGCTCGGCGTGATCCCACATCGCATCCGTGCCGACGCGCTTGTCGGGTCGGGTCGACAGTTTCACGGTGAGATCGCCGGTGAAGCCGAAATCCGCGTAAGTCGACAGGATGAGATCGTTGATCTTCAGGCATTCCTCGGCGAGCTGGTCCTCGGTGCAGAAGATGTGCGCATCGTCCTGGGTGAAGCCGCGCACGCGCATCAGGCCGTGCATGGCGCCGGATGGCTCATAGCGATGCACCACGCCGAACTCGGCGAGCCGCAAGGGCAGGTCGCGGTAGCTCTTCAGGCCGTGCTTGAAGATCTGCACATGGCCCGGGCAGTTCATCGGTTTCAGAGCGAACCAGCGCTTGTCCTCGGCCTCGTCGCCGGCCGACTGCGCCGCGAACATGTTTTCGCGGTACCAGCCCCAATGGCCCGAGGTCTCCCACAAAACCTTGTCGAGGATCTGCGGCGCATTGACCTCGCTGTAGTCGCCGGTCAGGCGGCGGCGCATATAGGCGATCAGCTGCTGGAAGATGGTCCAGCCCTTCGGATGCCAGAACACGACGCCCGGACCTTCCTCCTGGAAATGGAAGAGGTCGAGCTCGCGCCCGAGCTTGCGATGGTCGCGTTTCTCGGCCTCCTCGATCTGCTTGAGGTAGGCGTCGAGATCCTCCTGCTTGGCGAAGGCGGTGCCGTAGATGCGGGTCAGCATCGGGTTGTTGGAATCGCCGCGCCAATAGGCGCCGGCCACCTTCATCAGCTTGAAGGCATTGCCGACCTTGCCGGTCGAGGTCATGTGCGGGCCGCGGCACAGATCGAACCAGTCGCCCTGGTAGTAGATCTTGATCGGCTCGTTGCCGGGAATGGCGTCGACCAGCTCGACCTTGAACGCCTCGCCCTTGTCGCGGAACACCTGCTTGGTCTTTTCGCGATCCCAAACCTCTTTCGTGAAGGGTTTGTCGCGCGCGATGATCTCGCGCATCTTCTTCTCGATCGCGGCAAAGTCTTCCGGCGTGAACGGCTCGTTGCGGAAGAAGTCGTAATAGAAGCCGTTCTCGATCACCGGACCGATGGTGACCTGGGTGCCCGGCCACAGCGTCTGCACGGCTTCGGCGAGCACGTGCGCGCAGTCGTGGCGGATCAGCTCCAGCGCGCGCGGATCGTCGCGGTTGATCAGCTCGATCTTGGCATCGGCTTCGATGGGATCGTCGAGGTCGGCGACCACGCCGTCGAGCGCCATCGCGACCGTGCGCTTGGCCAGCGACGGCGAGATGCCCTTGGCGATCTCGAGGCCGGTGATGCTCTTGTCGTATTCGCGCCGGGCGCCGTCGGGGAAGGTGAGGGTGACTTTGGCTGCGGGGGTCACGGGCTTCAGATTCGAGAGGCTGTACTGGAAGCCGGATTCGGATTTGGGCTGGTCGGTCATTGCTTTTCTCCTGAAGCTCACTCCTGCGAACGAGCGCAGGTAAGCGGGAACGAGCGATATATCAGGCGATTCGGCCTGCGCAATCCGGCATTTCCAAGAAAGTGGCACGCAAAAGCTGCGGCCTTGCACCAACTATTTCGGGCAGCGGCCTTTAACAGGCGGCAAGCCGGCTCTACATGCAGTTGCATGCAAAAATCCCCCGCCGCCGGCCGTTTCGCGCCAACCGCCCTCATGCTCGGCAATCTCGTCACCGGCTGCTCGGTGCTGGCGCCGGCGGGGATGCTGCCGGAATTGTCGGCGGGGCTCGGCATCAGCATTCACGCGGCCGGGCTCCTGATCACCTTCGGCGCGATCACGCTGTGCATCGGTTCGCCGCTGACGGCCTGGCTCACGAGCCGCATCGAACGGCGGACGCTGCTTGCGACCACGCTGGCGGTGCTCGCCTTCGGCAATCTCGCCTCGGCGTTCGCGCCCGACTATGCGAGCCTCCTCGTCATCCGCCTGGTGATGCTCGCGGTCGGCGCGCTCTATACGCCGCAGGCGGCCGGCACGGCGGCGCTGATCGTGCCGGCGGAGCGGCGCGGCAGCAAGATTGCCTATATCTTTCTCGGCTGGTCGCTGGCGGCCGCCGTCGGCCTGCCGCTGATCACCTTCATGGCCAGCCGCTACGGCTGGCGCGCGGCCTATGGCGGGATCGGCGCGCTCGGCTGCATCAGCTTCTTGTTGTTGCTGCTGCGCCTGCCTGCCGGACTGAAGGGCACGCCGGTGGACCTGAAGACCTGGAGCGCGGTCGGCCGCGACAGGACGGTTCTGCTGCTGCTTGCGATCACCATGCTGCAAATGTCCGGGCAGTTCGTGGTGTTCACCTTCATGGGCCCGCTGCTCAAGAAGCTGACCGGGGCGGGGCCGGACGCAATCGGAATGGTGTTCGGCATCTACGGCCTCTGCGGTTTCCTCGGCGTCGTGATCGCGACCCGCATCGTCGATACCTGGGGTCCCTATCGTACCTCGCTGCTGTTCACCTGCCTGCTGCTTGCGGGCATTGCGGGCTGGGCGCTCGGCGCCGGCACGTTCGTCCTGATGGCAGGTGCCGTCGCGATCTGGGGCCTCGGCTTTGCCTCGACCAATTCGATGCAGCAGGTGCGGCTGGTCGCGACCGCGCCGCCGCTTGCGTCCGCCACCGTCGCGCTCAACACCTCCGTCCTCTATATCGGCCAGGCGGTCGGCTCCGCCATCGGCGGGCTGCTGTTCGCCCGCGAGCTCCTGCACCCGCTCGGCTTCGTTGCGGTCGGCTTCGTCGTGCTGGCGCTGGTGCTGGTGATCCTGACCCGGCCCGGGCCGGCTGCTGCCGCCTGAACCGGCGTTTTCGTGCGTGCAAGGTGCTTGGCAAACCGCGCGCGGGAGCGCTAGAAGGCCGGTCATGGGGACCAAAGAGAGTTGACTGAGATGAGGATGATTCTGGCGGTTGCCGCGGTGCTCTATTCAGCCTCCGCGTTTGCGCAAGCCGACAAGCCACCGATGGTGGGGGACAAGCCCTTGGTGCAGGTCAAGCCCAAGGGGACCAAAACGGGGACCAAGGAGGCAGCGGCCAAGCCGGCCGCAGCGCCGAAGGGCAAGCCGCAATCGATCGCCGCACGGCTCCAGGCCTGCCTCGATCTCGATGACGGCACCAAGGACCGCCTCAATTGCTACGACGCGGTGATCCCGCCGGCGCCGAAGCCGAAGCCGGCGAAGGCCAAGGGCTACGCCGATTGCCGTTTCTTCAAGGAAGAGGACGAGCGGCTGGCCTGCTTCAACGGTTTTGCCGAGAGCATTCCGAAGCTGCCCAAGACCTAAGGTCAAGACGCCGGACGGCTAGTCGCTGATCCGGCTCAGCACAGCCCTGAAGGCAACGCCCGGCGCTTGCAGCGCGTTGCCTTCGAATTCCGCCGCGTCGCCGTCCTCGCGGCCGGTGAGCGTCAGCGTGATCCGGTCGATGCCGAACAGCCCCTTGAAGGACGGGTCGTCGTTGTAGCGCTGGGTCGAGATCTTGACCTTGATCGCGTCGCCTTCGCCCGTATAGGTGCCCATGAAGGCGAAGGCGGAATTGCCGCCGCGCATTTTGCCATCCACCACATAGACGACACCGCACCCGGTTCCGTGAACCGTGTGGAAGTCGACCTTGTACAGTCCCTGACGCACGACCTGTCCCCGCAGAAATTCCAAATCCAACTTGGCCGGCAAACTATGATCGTTGCCAGCGGAAACAATCCGGTGGCTCACGGGGATGTCGGCCATCAACATCACATTTTGATCATGGCTTGAGAGAATTGCAGGCAGCGCACGGAAATACCGGCTGGCGCAATATCGGGACTATCGGTTCGATGCCGATGGAGTGGTCGCCGCCACGCGCGTCAGCGCCAGCGCCGGTGTCGCCGACATCTTCACCAGCACGTCCTTGAGCGGATACTGCGTCCACGCGCGGTTCACGTAGTCGCGATGGGTGATGCCGTCGCCGGTTTCGACGAACACCACGCTGCCGGGACGCAACGGGCCGTCCATGTCCTCGGAGACGCTGATGCCCTTCTGCCTGAGCATGCTCATCAGCTCGCGGTCGCGCCGCGCCGTGTAGTGAGTGTACGAGCTGACGAAGAAGCCCGAGCGGTGGCTCGCGATCCAGGAGGCGAACTTGTCCATTTCGCCATAGACGGCGTCGAGCAGCACGACGCCGCGGACGCGGTCGCTGATGCCCCCGACCTCGAGGCTCCAGGCCGTCGGCAGGAAGCCGCCGCTATAGCCGACGATGACGATCGGCATGTTGGCGAACGCGCGCGCGCTGTTGGGATCGCCGGTGAGGCGGGCGAGGTGGCTGGCCGATTCATCCATGAAGCGCTTGAGGCCGCCCGCCTGCCAGAATTTTCCGGCGCTGGAATCGGCGGCGTCGAGGGCCATCTGCGGCGCAAGCAGGATGGCATTGGCGCCGGAATCGGTGATCTGCTGCGGCACCAGCTGCCGGTCGCGCACATCGCGCTCGAGCGTCGCGCCATTGCCGTGGAAGAACACCACGATCACGCCCGGCTTGCGGGCGTCGAAATGCTCGGGGACGTGCACCAGCACGCGGCTGTCGCTGTAGGTCTCGTCCTGCCAGTAGACGCGCCCCGAATAGCTGCGGTGGCCGCGGCGGTCACCCTTGGAGATGTTGAGGAACGGCGCGTCGGAGGCAGGGTTGTTGCCGAAATAGGGGAAGGCCGACGACTTCATGCTGACGAGCGTCGTCAGGTCTTCGCGGGGCGGACGCTGGTAGGGCGCCTGCGGTGCGAGCGAAGCGACCTTGTAGGGTGCCTGCTCCGGCTGCGGCTGCTGCTGTACGGCGCGCTTGGGCGAGAAGTCCGACATCTGCCGATGCAGGAAGCTCTCGCCCACCGAGGGGAAGCGCTCCTTGAACTGCGGGGCAGGGAAGCGATCCTCGAACGTGTCGCCGCTCGCAACTTGCGGATTGGTCTTGGCGACGACCTGGACATTGGCCTGCGAGTTGGCTGCGAGCGCCGTCGGATTCGGCGCTTGGCCGCATTGAACCAGCGTGAGCGACAGCGGCACCAAGGCTGAGATCAGGCCGATCCGGAGCGCACGACCGCGCCGATCGGACGGCGTCCGATCGGCACGAATGTCAGCTCTCGTTTTCGGAACGGCCCCGACCATCCACCCATGACCCCAAGTCATGACCACAAGCCCAGCGGCAATCTTGAGATAATTGAGCCGACTGGCGTTTAGGTGACGTTAAGTGTCCGGAGAAACTTCCCCACATCCGGAACGCTCAAAAGGACCACGCAATCGTGTCGCGATTGTGGGGATCGGAAACGGGATTCTCCGGTGTTTGCGCAGCTTTATCGCCCATGACCGTGCTAAGAAGGTGCCTTGATACCTATTTCCCTTGCCTCATTTAACCCTTGTTAACCCTGCTTGAATTGACTGGATCAAACTGCACGATGCTTCCCACGAGACGTGAGGCCTGAGGTTAAGGACCCCGATGACGGCATCAGATGCGGGTACTGCGCCCTGGACTGGCCGGTTGACCGGAAGAGGGGCGGGCGTCTCCGTTCTGGTCGCAACCGCCATCGTCGTTGCCGACATGATCGGGGTCGGCGTCTTCACCAGCCTCGGCTTCCAGGTCAAGGACATCCCGTCCGGCTTCTCGATTCTGCTGCTGTGGAGCGTCGGCGGCATCGTCGCACTGTGCGGGGTGTTCTCCTACAGCGAGCTCGGCGCGATGTTTCCGCGCTCGAGCGGCGAATACAATTTCCTCGGCCGTGCCTATCATCCCGCCTTCGGCTTTCTCGCCGGCTGGGTCTCGGCGACGGTCGGCTTTGCCGCGCCGGTTGCACTCGCCGCGATGGCCTTCGGCGAATATGCCAAGTCGGTCGTCCCCGACCTGCCGCCGATCCCGCTCGCCATCGGCGTGGTGTGGCTGGTCTCGCTCGTGCAACTGACCGGCGTCAGGCACTCCTCGACCTTCCAGCTGATCTCGACCATCCTGAAGGTCGTGCTGATCGTCGCCTTCCTGGTCGCCGGCTTCATCATCGGCGTGCCGCAGCCGATCGCCTTCACGCCGCAGCCGGGCGACCTCGCGCACATCGTCAGCGCGCCCTTCGCGATCGGCCTCGTCTTCGTGATGTACTCGTTCTCGGGCTGGAATGCGGCGACCTATATCATCGGCGAGATGAACATGCCGCAGCAGAACCTGCCGCGCGCGCTGCTCGCGGGCACGCTGATCGTGCTCGTGCTGTATGTCACATTGAATGCGGTGTTTCTCTACTCCACGCCGGTCGGCGCGCTCGCCGGCCAGCTCGATGTCGCCAGTGTCGCCGGCAGCGCCATCTTCGGCAGCCTCGGCGGCCGGATCGTCGGCGCCATGATCTGCGTCGGCCTGATCTCCTCGATCAGCGCGATGATGTGGATCGGTCCGCGCGTGATGATGACGATGGGGGAGGACATTCCGGCGCTGCGCGTGTTCTCGCGCAAGTCGACGAGCGGCGCGCCGGCCTATGCCATCCTGTTTCAGCTCGCGGTCGCGACCCTGCTGCTGTTCACGCGCAGTTTCGAGGCGGTGCTCGACTTCATCCAGTTCGCGCTCTTGTTCTGCTCGTTCTTCACGGTCGCCGGCGTGATCAAGCTGCGCATCACCGACCCTGACCTGCCGCGGCCCTATCGCGCCTGGGGATACCCCTTCACCCCCCTCGTTTTCCTGCTCGTGACCGCGTTCATGATGTACTACCTCTTGACCGAGCGGCCGGTGCAGTCGCTGTCGGGGATGCTCGTCATGCTCTCGGGCCTGTTGATTTATGCTGTTTTCCGCAGGCGGCCGGTCGCCGCTGGCACGTCACACAATCGCGAATAGACATGTTTCGACCCTTGAGAATTGCGGCTGTCGCTGTTGCCCTCGTGGCTGCGGCCGTCTCGTCCGTGCGGGCCGCCGACGTCACCTTCGACGACACCGCGCGCTTCCTTGCGGGCATGCAGCCATCGGCGGACTCGCCGCTGGTGGCGCTGACCAGAGACCCGTCCTGGCAGCATCACGCAAAATTCTTCGACGGCGCCTTTGCCCAGCTCGAGCAGCGGCAACTCTCGAAGATCCGCACCTGGTCCGACGTCAACCTGGCCGCGCCCAGGCCGACCATGTTCTACATGTTCAGCGGCCCGGACTTCCTCTACGCCGACGCCTTCTATTCCAAGGCCAGCACCTACGTGCTCGGTGCGCTGGAGCCGGTTGGCGCCGTGCCCGACCTGACGCGGCTGCCGCGAGGCTCGGTCGGCGCCGCGCTCTACAATGTCGAACGCTCGCTCGGCTCGATCCTGAGCTTCTCCTTCTTTATCACCAAGCAGATGAAGGTCGACCTGCACGCCAACCAGGTCAACGGCACCTTGCCGATCCTCTATGTCTTCCTCGCGCGCTCCGGCAAGACCATCCGCAACGTCGAGATGATTGCGCTCGACGACAAGGGCGGGATTCACGCGGGCAACGACAATCCGGGACCGAACGCGACGCGCGGCGTCCGCATCACCTTCGCCGGCAGCGATGGCGAAGTGCGCACGCTGTATTATTTCTCCACCGATCTCTCCAATCCCGGCGCGCGCGCGGCTGGATTCCTGAAGTTCTGCGAGACGCTCGGGCCCGGCAACAGCCTGCTCAAGAGCGCGTCCTATCTCTTGCACTCTGGCAACTTCACCGTCGTCCGCGACTGGCTACTGGCCAACAGCGCCACCATCATCCAGGACGATTCCGGCATTCCGCTCGCGAACTACAATGCGCGGCAATGGCGGTTCTTCCCGTTCGGCCGCTACCTCGGACCGATCGCCGAATTCCCCGGCCGTTACCAGGAGCGCTATGCCGAACTGTTCGCGCGGGCCCAGCCGATCGATTTCGGCGTCGGTTATCGCTGGCGCACGCATGAATCGAATCTGCTGCTGTCGGTGAAGGTGCCGGGAAGCGACACCGCGCCGGGGGCGGAGACCACCTCGTCCGCTGAACCGACGCCAAAGCCACCGCGCCCGAAGCGGCCGCGTCCGCCCGAATCCGTCCCGCCGTCCGGGCGTTTCTTCTGGTTCCGCTAGGCTATTTGCCGAAGTCCGGGGTTACGTCGTCGCGTTCTGAGCGACAACGACCAGAACCTCCGCCTTCTGCCGGCCGAGGCTCCGGACCTCGTGCGGCGTCTCGCCCGAAAAATACAGACAATCGCCCTTGCCGAGGACGAGCTCTTCGCCGTCGAGCTTGATCGCAATTTTCCCGTTGATCACGAAGAGCAGCTCCTCGCCGGCATGCGAGGCGCGCGTCGTCGATTTGTGCGGCGGGCTGAGGAGGAACGGCTCCATCATCTTGCGGGTGCGGCCGGTTGCCAGCGGCACCACGCCAAAGGTGTCCTGGAACAGCGGGACATTGCCGCCTTCGCGGCGGAACAGCGTGTAGCGCGGCGCGGGCTCGGCGTTCGGGTCGAAGAAGTTCGCGACGTTGACCTCGAGGGCGGCGGCCATCCGCAGCAGCGCGGCGAGCGAGGGGATCTTGAGGTTGCGCTCGACCAGCGAAATGTAGCCGCGCGTGAGATCGCTCTGCCTGGCAAGCTGGTCCAGCGTCAGGCCCTTGGCAATCCGCGCCTGGCGGATATTGGCCCCGACCGCTGTCGCTTTGCTGACGTCAAGCACGCATGAGTCTCCTGAACTGCTGATGCTTCTTTTGCATCAGATGCTGCCGAACTGCCAGCCCGGTGGCGCGCGCAGGGCAGTTCCGGGGGACGTGCAGGTGTATTCCAAAGGAAAACTATCGCGCAGAAATTTCGAGCAGCGCCGCGGATATTGTGGGCAGGCGAGCTGGTATATCGCGAAAGTCAGCCGAATAATGGTGCAATTGATGCGCTCTGCCGCGATCGGCGGCATTTGCCGCATTCCGTGCCGTTGATTTCCATTAGTAAACATGATCGATTTTACCGCCGCGGCTGCCGATGGGCTCCGGGACAGAACCAACTGCTTTTCCCAGGCGCCGGTACCTTTTGGAGAGATCGATGACCGTGGCAGACGACGTAACCCTGAGCGTAGCGCCGGACGAGGCGGCGAGCTTGCGACGGATCGTGTGGTCGAGCGTGATCGGCACCGCGGTCGAATGGTACGATTTCCTCATCTACGGCACGGCGACCGCGCTGGTGTTCAACAAGGTCTTCTTCGCGGCCGGCAATCCCACGCTCGCCACCATCGCCGCCTTCGGCACCTACGCGGTCGGCTTTTTGGCGCGGCCGCTGGGCGCTGCGATCTTCGGTCATTACGGCGACCGGGTCGGCCGCAAGGCGATGCTCGCGATCACGATCATGGTGATGGGCATCGGCACCTTCCTGATCGGCTTGCTTCCGACCTATCAGCAGATCGGCATCGCCGCGCCGCTGCTCCTGATCGGCCTGCGTTTCCTCCAGGGCATCGGCCTCGGCGGCGAGTGGGGCGGGGCGGTGCTGATGGTGGTGGAGAACTGCCCGACCCACCGCCGCGGCCTGCTCGGCAGCATGGTGCAGGTCGGCAATCCCATCGGCAATCTCGCCGCGATCGGCATGTTTGCGCTGGTGGCGAGCCTGCCGGAAAGCGACTTCATGGCTTACGGCTGGCGCATTCCGTTCCTGATCTCGATCCTCCTGGTCGGCGTCGGGCTCTACATCCGCCTCAACATGGAAGAGACCGCGGCCTTCCGTCAGGTCCAGGCCAAGAAGGACGTCGCAAGCATGCCGCTGGTCGAGATCTTCAGGCATCACCGCAGGCCGTTCTTCACCGCGGTTGGTCTGAAGATCTCCGAGATCGCCTATGCCAGCATCGGCGGGGTGTTCGTGATGTCCTACGCCACGGCCAATCTCGGCCTGTCGCGCACGGTAGTGCTGAACGGCGCGTTCGCCGCATCGCTGGTCGCGCTGCTCGCCATTCCCTTGTTCGGCTGGCTGTCCGACCTCGTCGGCCGCAAGACGATGTTCTATGCGAGCTGCCTGTTCTCGGCGCTGTTTGCCTTTCCGCTGTTCTGGCTGCTCAACACCCGCGATCCCGCCGTCGTCATCTGCACCATCGTGGTCGCGATCACCTTCGGCCAGATGGTGATGTTCGGCATCGGCGCGCCCTGGTACTCCGAGCTGTTCTCCGCGCGGCTGCGTTACAGCGGCGCCTCGCTCGGATTTCAGGTCGGCGCGGCCCTGAGCGGTGGGTTGACGCCGCTGATCGCGGCGTCGCTGATGGCCTGGAGCGGCGGCGCAACCTGGCCGGTCTCGCTGCTGCTGATCGCCTGCGCGGCCATCACGGCAACTGCGACCACGTTCGCGCCGGAAATGGCGAACAAGGAACTGACCTGATCCCGCGGCGCGCCGCTGCCGGCGGCGCGCCAACGCCTCTCACAAGGATTTTGTCATGCTCGACACCATCAGCGCCGGCTCGGCGCAGACGACAGCGCAGCTCGGCTGGACCGGCGTGGTGCGTTTCCTCCATCTTGCCCCGCGTGCGTTCCTGCCGATGCGCGCAGCGGAAACGATCACGCTCGTCGCAGGCCGGGGGATCGAGGGCGACCGCTACATGATCGGCAACGAGGAGGGGTTTTATTCGCACAAGCCCGAAGAGGGCCGGCAGGTCACCCTGTTCGAGCTCGAGACGCTGGTCGCGCTCAAGCGTGACGCCGGCATCGAGCTTGGCCCGGAGGAGCATCGGCGCAACGTCACGGTCGAAGGCGTGCCGCTAAACCATCTGGTCGGCCGCCGCTTCTGGCTCGGGGAAACCCTGCTGGAAGCAACCCGGCTGTCGGTGCCGTGCCGGCATATCGAGGAGATCACCGGCAAGGCGATCTTCGATCCCCTCATCAATCGCTCCGGCCTGAACTGCAAGATCCTGCAAAGCGGCATCGTCAAGGTCGGCGATACCGTGCGGAACGCGGCATGAAGGTGCGTCCGATTACGACGATCAAGACGATCGTCACCGGCATCGAGGAGGCGGGGGCAGGCACAAAACTGTTCACGCTGGCCGACCCCGATCGCTGGGAGCTGCCGCCCTTCAAGCCCGGCGCGCATATCGACCTGCATCTGCCGAACGGACTTGTCCGCACCTACTCACTGTGCAACGAGCCCGCCGACAATGCGCGCTATGTTGTTGCGGTCAAGCGTGAGGCTGATGGGCGTGGCGGTTCGCGCGCGCTTCACGATGAGGTCGGTATTGGCGACGTGATCGGCGTCTCGTTGCCGCGCGGCGGGCTCGATCCCGGTGCAGGCATTGCGCGCCATGTGTTCATCGCGGGCGGCATCGGCGTGACGCCGTTCCTGTCGATGGCGCGGCACCTCGTGCAGACGGGCGATGCCGGCTTCGTGCTGCATCTGATCGTGCGCGAGGAGGTGCCGCTCGCCGCGCATCTCGCGCCACTGATCGAAGCGGGCCGTGTCGTCGTGCATTGCACGTCCCGGGCCGGGCGTCCTGATCTCGCTGCGCTCATCGGGGAGGGCGGGGCGGACACGCTGGTCGCCTGTTGCGGGCCGGAAGGCATGGCTGAGGATTTCGAGCAGGTCACCGCAGGCTGGCCAGCCGCCAATGTCCATATCGAGCGCTTCATCGCGCCGCCGCCGGTCATCGATCCCGACACAAAGCCCTTCACGCTGTCACTGGCGCGCTCGGGCGCCGAGATCCAGGTCCGCGCCGGCCAGACCATGCTGGCCGCGTTGCAGGAAGGAGGCATCGACATCGCAACCTCCTGCTGCGGGGGCATCTGCGGCGCCTGCAAGGTCGAATGGATCGAGGGCAAGCCCGTGCACCGCGACCGCATCCTGTCGCCATATGAGCGCGAGCGCTATCTCATGGTTTGCGTCGCCGGATCAGACGCGGAGCGGCTGGTGCTGGATCTCTGAGCTACCAGTGCACACTCTGGCTCGGCACGATGAACGCCGTGTTGCTGGGCGGCGTGGCCAAGCTCGTCGCCAGATACCAGCCGGAGCCGAGCACGAGCGCCAGCAGGGCGACCATGGCGAGCACATCGATTGTTCTTGGATCGTGCCCCCTTGGACTGAATTTGGGATGCGGACCAAGTCTGAAGTGAAGATGAGGGCTGATTTTCCAGCGCATTGTTGTTTCCTCCCGCGGGAGCATCAAAACAACGCGAGGAGAAAGTTCCGGTTCCACTCCGGGCAGCGATGCGCAAAGCACCGCAACAAACTTAGGGTGCGTTGACGCCGCGCCAGCGGCCGTAGCGCCAGGGCAGATACCAGCGTGCGTCTTGCGGCGCGGCGAGGGGCACGTTGTCGATGCCCGACGTGCCGAACGGATTGCAGCGAAGCAGGCGCGCGAGCGTCATCCAGCCACCGGCCCAGAGCCCGAAACGTTCGATCGCCTCGTCGCCGTAGACGGAGCACGTCGGCAAATGCCGGCAGTTGTAGCCGACCAGCGGCGAGAGTGTATGGCGGTAGAGCCAGATCAGCGCGCGACCGAATCTGCGCGGGAGGCGAAGCGCGCCCTCGACGGGAGTGGAACAATGCTCGCAGGCTGAATGCTTCATGTGCGCTTTGCTGCGACGTTAAGCGAGGTGTTGCGCGGTTCCCGAGCAGGGAACAGCAAGCTGTTGTTTGCGCGCCATATTTTACGTGCTTTTTGGGAGCAGTGCAGCAAGTACCTGTGGACGATCTGTATTCCCCCGGATACCATTTTTATGACGCCCGCGTGTAGAAACATACGCCTGTATGATGGACTCAGAGGGCGCTACCGGGGATTGTTGGGGGACCTTTGGGGCTTGGGGAAGGAACCAGATTGAGACTTCTGAACTCCCTTGATCGTCGCGGCTGGTTGGTGCTTGGGGCCGCCGCATTCGGCATCGCCCTGACCGGAGCTGTCGCTACGACCGGCACCAAGGCTCACGCCGGCGCGGCCCTCGAAGAGCGCAAGCTGCCGATGAAGTTCAGCTGGGTCGCCTGCGAGCCGAACTGCCGCGGCTGGGTCAGTGCGGTTGGCATCATCACCGCCGATACGCCCAAGGACTTTGAGGAGTTTTCGCGCGGGCGCCAGCTCGGCGGCGCCACTGTCGTGCTCGATTCCAGCGGCGGTTCCGTCAACGACGCGATCACGCTCGGCAGGCGCTTCCGCAATCTCGGGCTTTTGACCACGGTCGGCATCAGCGTTCAGAACCGCGGCGGGCAGTCGGCCCGTCCGGCGGTCGCGCCCGAGGCCTATTGCGAATCCATGTGCGTGTTCCTGCTGCTGGCCGGCAAGAAGCGCTACGTGCCGGACGCCGCCCATGTCCGCGTCCACCAGATCTGGATGGGCGATCGCGCCGACGATGCCAAGGCGGCGAGCTACAGCGCGCAGGACCTGATGATCGTGGAACGCGACATCGGCCGGCTCGCCAAATACACCTTCGACATGGGCGGCGCCGGCGATCTTTTGTCGCTCGCGCTCAGCGTCCCGCCCTGGGAAGATCTGCATGAGCTGGACACCGGAGAGCTCAAGCTCACCAATCTCGTGACGACGGATCTGGTGGCCGACGTGCTGCCGCATGTGGACGTCACAGCGCCGGCCATGGCGGAGCTGGCGCCGAAGACGCAGGCCAGGTTCGGTGTGGAACCGGAGCAGCCGGCCAAGTCGACCAAGACGGCGGAAGCCGTGGTGCCGACGGGTGGGGTGGCGACGCCGAGCGCGGCCTCGCCGAAGTAGGATCTTAAATCTTGGCAGTCATTCCGGGGCGCGCGTAGCGCGAACCCGGAATCTCGCGCTGTAATCTCCGGATTCCGGGATCGTCGCTTTGCGACGCCCCGGAATGACGCGGGCGGTTCAGCCCGGCGCCGTTGCCGGCTGCTTCGCCTTGGCCTCGATCTGACCGATGGCATCGACGACGGCATCGAAGGTCAGGAGCGTCGAGGCATGTCGTGCCTTGTAGTCGCGCACCGGCTCGAGGAACTTGATCTCTTCCCATTTGCCTTCAGGAGGCGCGCCGTTCTCCTTGAGCATCTTGCGAACGGTTTCGCGTAACTCACGGAGTTCGCTCGCAGTCGAGCCGACGACGTGACTTGCCATGATGGATGAGGAGGCCTGTCCGAGCGCACAGGCCTTCACGTCATGGGCGAAGTCGGTGACGGTGTCGCCGTCCATCTTGAGATCGACCTTCACGGTCGAGCCGCACAATTTGGAGTGGGCAGTCGCGGTGGCATCGGGGGCGGACAGCCGCCCGAGGCGCGGAATATTCCCGGCCAACTCGATGATCCGCTTGTTATAAATGTCGTTCAGCATGTGATGGAGTCCAACACTTCCGCACCGGATCGGCCTTGGCGGGCGCCGTCCAGGGTCCTATATAGGGTCGGAACGGGTGGAAAAACAGTCCAGCGGCCCGGCAGTGGTGATCCAGGACCACGCGGGCGACGTCAGAGATTGCGGACCTTTTTCGCCAAAACTGTAGTCTTCAGGCGTCCGGCGGCTTGCCGCCCCGTCTGCCGGTGACACTCCGGCCGCAAGGCCGTCGAACGGAGTCGATATGGACGCTACGATCAAATCCATCCGCCCGAGCAAGCCCTCCGACCGGCAGCCCGAGAGCCGCCCGGCCGAGCTTGACCCTGCCGAATTCCTCGCGGCCGCCGTCCGCGCCGACCAGCCGCGCCCCGCGCGCGCGCAGGCGGAAGCGGCGGTGAAGACGCTGCTGGCCTATATCGGCGAGAACACCGAGCGCGAGGGTCTCTTGGACACGCCGCGCCGCGTGGTCGAGGCCTTTGACGAGCTCTATCAGGGCTACCACCAATGCCCGGCCGAGGTGCTCGACCGCACCTTTGGCGAGACCGCCGGCTATGACGACTTCGTGCTGGTGCGCGATATCGAGTTCACCTCGCAGTGCGAGCACCACATGATGCCGTTCTACGGCAAGGCGCACATCGCCTATACGCCGGTGGAGCGCGTCGTCGGCCTGTCGAAGCTTGCCCGCCTGACGGATATCTTCGCCCGCAGGCTCCAGACCCAGGAGCATCTGACGGCGCAGATTGCCGCGGCCATCGACGAGGTCCTGAAGCCCCGCGGCGTTGCCGTGCTGATCGAGGCCGAGCATACCTGCATGTCGGTGCGCGGCGTCGCCAAGCATGGCGCTTCCACGTTCACCAGCCGCTTTACCGGCATGTTCCGCGACAATCCGGCGGAGCAGGCCCGTTTCCTGTCCCTGGTGCGAGGCACGCGCTGACCTCGCGAGTTGACTGGCGAGGTTCCTGTGTCCGCTCACTCCCATGAGATCGAGGAAGGGCTATCCTTCCAGCCGCGCTTCGACGCAAGCGGCTTCGTGACATGCGTGGCGACCGACGTCGCCACCGGCGACGTGCTCATGGTCGCCCACATGAACGACGAGGCGCTGCGCAAGACGATCGCGACCGGCGAGGCCTGGTACTTCAGCCGCTCGCGCAATGTCTTGTGGCGAAAAGGTGAGACATCGGGTCAGACACAGCGCGTGGTCGAGATGCGCACCGATTGCGACCAGGACGCGGTCTGGATCCGCGTCGAGCAGATCGGCGCGGCCTGCCACACCGGCCGCCGGTCCTGCTTCTACCGCAAGGTCGAGGCCGAGGACGGGGGAGCGAAACTGGTCTTTGTCGACGCCGACAGGCTGTTCGATCCGGACGCGGTCTACAAGAAGTAGCCCCTCTGTCATTCCGGGGCGTGCGCAGCACGAACCCGGAATCCATCGTGCGGCATCACGCGGGGTTGGATCGATTCCGGGCTCATCGCTTCGCGATGCCCCGGAATGACTCGGGGAGGGGGCGATCCCCGAATTAACCCCGCATTAACCATACCTGTCTCACGGTGAGACGACAGGACGCCGAATTGCCGGCGTCGCTCAACGCCGCGCGGGGCGGGCACTTCATCATGTCGGTCGACAATTCCAGTGCCTCTCAGACGGCGGTTCTCGATCCGTCGCGGGCGCGTGTCGCCGGTGCGATCAAGCAGGCCTCGAACGTCAGTGGCGTCAGCTTCCAATACATGCTGACCACCGCAAAGATGGAATCGGATTTCGATCCGACGGCGGGGGCCACGACATCGTCCGCGCACGGGCTTTACCAGTTCATCGACCAGACCTGGCTCGGCACGGTGAAGGAGGCGGGGACCCAGCTCGGCTATGGCAACTACGCCGACGCCATCACCAGGACTTCGTCGGGAACCTACACCGTCGACGATCCCGTGACGAAGCGGTCGATCATGAAGCTGCGCGACGACCCGGAGGCTGCCTCGAGCATGGCGGCGGCGCTGACGCAGTCGAACAGCTTCAAGCTCACCGGCCTGCTCGGCCGCAGGCCGTCCGACAGCGAGCTCTACATGGCGCATTTCATGGGCGTCGGCGGCGCCGCAAAACTGATCGCCAATGCCGAGGACAATCCGCAAGCGGTCGGCGCGCGGCTGTTTCCCAACGCGGCATCCGCCAACCGTTCGATCTTCTACGCCAGGGATGGCCGCGCCCGCAGCGTCTCCGAAGTCTATTCGGTGCTGGACGCGCGCTATGCGAGCGCGGCAAATTCGAAGACCACGCGCAGCGCGATGGCGATGTATGGCGCCACGCCGTCGACGACGCAGGTCGCGAGTGCAAATGCCGTGCTGCCCACCACGTCGGTGATCGACAACGCCGCTTATCTCCAGACCTTTCCGGATGCGCGCGGCGTGACGCCGGTGAGCGCGACATCCTCGACGACAGTCGCGGACAATGCACCGGTCGCGCCGGCCTTCCGTTCAATCTATCAGCCCGGCGATGCCACGCAGCCGGTCTCGACGACCGTGCAGAAATTGTGGGGCAACAACGCCTCGCTCACCTCGGTCGCGCCCGCGACCTCGGTCGCATCGGCGACGCCGGATGTGCGGCCGCCGCAGCCGCTCGATCTCTTCAGCGATCGCAGCGGCACGTTCTCGAGCTGACATTTCGCCTTTCGCGTCCGGGGCACGTCAACAGGCCGCCTTGGTTCCCTTAACAAAACGTCAATAAAACCAGCCAGTTATGGTGAACGCTTTGTTAAGCGTCGTGGTTTATTTTGTGTTGCAGGTGACGAGCCGTCACCATTTTCGTTTGTTGTGTAAGCCGGAAGCAGCATGATTGTTCGGCAGTTCATCAATTGGATCAGGACGGCGCCCGCCGGCGAGCGGGCCGAGGCAACACGGGCACTGGCCCGGGCCTGGCTGATCTCAGACTTGTCCCATGACGATCGCGTCGCCGCCGAAGGCGCGCTTCTGATGCTGCTCGACGATCCCTCGCCGCTGGTGCGGCAGGCGATGGCGGAGGCCTTTGCGCGCAGCACGGATGCCCCGGCGGCGATCGTGCGGGCGCTGTCGGCGGACCAGCCGACCGTCGCGCTGCCCGTGCTCGAGCATTCTCCGCTGCTGATCGATGCCGATCTCGTCGACATCGTCGCAACCGGCAACGACGAGGTGCAGTGCGCGGTCGCGCGCCGCATCGCGCTGCCGGTGTCGGTCTGCGCCGCCATCGCCGAAGTCGGCTGCGCGGCGGCAGCGCTCGAGCTGATCGAGAATTCCCACGCCGAGCTCGCGCCGTTCTCCTGGAACCGCATCGTCGAGCGCCACGGCCATCTCGCCGCGATCCGCGAGGCGATGCTGGTGCTGGAGGATCTGCCGGCCGCAACGCGCGCGGCGCTGGTGGCAAAGCTCTCGGAGACGCTGGCGCAATTCGTCGTCGCGCGGAACTGGCTGAGTGCCGATCGCGCCGACCGCATCACCATCGAGGCGCGCGACCGCTCCACCATCAACATCGCGGCGCGCTCGCGCGGCGAGGACATGCAGGGGCTGGTGCATCATTTGCGCGTCACCGGCCAGCTGACCGCGGGCCTGATCCTGCGCGCGCTGCTGTCGAGCAATCTCGACCTGTTCGACGCCGCGCTGGCTGAACTCGCCGATTTGCCGCTGGCGCGCGTCACCGCGCTGCTGCACGACCGCGGCGGCAACAGCCTGCACGCGCTGCTCCGCCGCGCCGGGCTTCCCGAGGCGACGTTTGCGGCGTTCCAGGTGGCGCTCGATGCCTGCCACGAGCAGGGCTTCGTCGACAGCGACGACGGCGCGGTGCGGCTGCGCCGGCGCATGGTCGAGCGCGTGCTCACCCATTGCGAGACCGACCGCGGCGCCACCGAGCCGCTGATGGTCCTGCTCCGCCGCTTCGCCACCGAGTCTGCGCGCGAAGAGGCAAGGCTGTTCTGCGACGAGCTGGTCGCGGACGACACGGTCGATCCGGTTTACGACGATCTGATCGCGGCGTAACGAGACGCCGCAGGGTGGGCAAAGGCGCGTAGCGCCGTGCCCACCATCTCTCCACGCAGCTCATGTTGATTGGTGGGCACGCTTCGCTTTGCCCACCCTACGTTCTGGTCGTGTCGATGGAGCAGCCTGAGGCTCCGTCATTGCTTCGCCGCGCTCGCAATGACAAGGCGCGAGAGGGTTTATTCCGCCGGCACGATGCTCGGCGCCAGGATCACCTCAAGGTGCTCGGGGCGGTCGCGGTTGACGTCGGCGAGGTAGTCGTCGGCGACCTTGCGCAGGCGCCGGCTGAGCTCGGCGGAGACGCTGATGCTGTCGAGCTTGGTGTTCTCGTGCACGATGGCCAGGATGGCGTTGATATGGTGCGTGAACAGCTCGGCCGGCACCCTTTCGAGATCGGGCGCGTGCTCGATGACGCGGCACAGGCTCTCGGCGACTCCCGCCGCGGCCGGATAGCCGAATGTCGCAGCGTCGCCCTTGATGTCGTGCGCGGCGCGGAACAGCTCGTCGCGCCTGTCCTTGGTGAAGCCGTCATGGCGGATGGCGACGTAGGCGGCGGACAGGCGGTTGACCTCTGTCGTCATCCAGTCCTTGAACTCGCCGGCGAGGCCGGCGAGCGCCTGCTCGGCGCGGCTGACTGGATCGTCCAGGTCCTTTTCTTCGACACGACGCAGAACCCTGCGCAGCGGATTGGGCTGCGTGATGATTTGATGTGTGGCGAAGGCCGTGACCTCGATGTCCTTTGCGCTGTTCTTCGCCATGATACCTGCCTCGCGTGAGACGTTGCGCTAGATGGAGGAGCGGGCCTTGTCGAGCAGCGAGGGCTGCTGCAGCACCTCGTGCTTTTCGCCGACACGGCGCTCAGGGCCCATATAGGCGGAGTTGGTGTTGCGGCGCCGGTCCGGACCGAAATAGGTCTTGGTCTTGATGAAGGGCCGGGGATTGGCGACCACGTTGAGGATGCGCTGATAGAGCCCCTTGGCCGAGATCGGCTTGGCCAGGAATTCGGTGACGCCGGCATCGCGCGCGACCGTGACGCGGCGCTTCTCGGAATGGCCGGTCAGCATGATAATCGGCGCGTAAGGATTGCCCTTGGATTCCGGCTGCCGGATCATCTGCGCGAGCTCGAGCCCGTCGAAGATCGGCATCGCCCAGTCGGTGATGACGATGTCGGGCACGTAGTGGCTGTACATTTCCAGCGCCGTGGCGCCGTCCTCGGCCTCGTAGACTTCGCGCGCGCCGAAGGAATGCAGCAGCGTCCGCAGGATGCGGCGCATGTGCGGATTGTCGTCGCAGACGAGGAAGCGCAGCTTGTTGAAATCGATGCGGAACATGACGCCTGGGCCAGAGCGGTCAACCTTCGTTAACCATATCGTGGCGGGGGTTAACGAAGGGTTGCGACCGGGCGTCCCAAAGCGCCGGTCAAGGCGCCGGGTAGGGGGCTCAGTAGCCGAACTGCTCGCGCAAAATACGCTCTTCCAGGCTGTGGCCGGGGTCGAACAGCATGCGCATCGAGATGGTCTTGTCGGACAGCACCTCGACGCGGCGGACGTCGCGCACCTCGTCGTGGTCGGCGACCGCGGCGACGGGGCGCTTGTCGCCCTCCAGCACCTCGATCACGACATAGGCCGTGTTGGGCAGCAGCGCGCCGCGCCAGCGGCGGGGGCGGAAGGCGCTGATCGGGGTCAGCGCCAGCAGCGCGGCGTTGATCGGCAGGATCGGTCCCTGGGCGGACAGGTTGTAGGCGGTCGAGCCTGCCGGCGTCGCCACCATGATGCCGTCGGCGATCAGCTCGGGCATCCGCTCGCGCTCGTCGATCAGGATCCGCAAGCGTGCCGCCTGGTAGGTCTGACGGAACAGCGCGACCTCGTTGATGGCGTGGTGCAGGTGGACGCGGTCGTTGACGTCGGTCGCGCGCATCAGCAGCGGATTGATCTCGGACTCCTGTGCCGCCTCGAGCCGCGCACGCAAATCGTGCGTCGAGTATTCGTTCATCAGGAAGCCGACCGTGCCGCGGTGCATGCCGTAGATCGGCTTTCCCGTGTGCATGTTCTGGTGCAGCGTCTGGAGCATCAACCCGTCGCCGCCGAGCGCGACCACGATGTCGGCTTCGTTCGGGTTGCAATTGCCATAGTCGCTGGTGAGCTGGCCGAAGGCGGCCTGCGCCTCGCTGCTCGGGCTGGCGACGAAGGCGATCCGGTCGTAGCGCGCTGGCTTGGTCATGGCTTCCGGGCAGGGCCGCTGGCTCGAGTAAGTTCCGCCGGGCTCGTCTATACACCCGGGCCTGCATTGTCGAGGATGACCGCCCTTCAAGGCAAACGGGCGGCTGCCGATTCGGGACGAAATCGGGTCGTTTCGAGCCAGATCGGCCTCCTTGGGCGCCTCGAGTCCACAATCCCCCAAACCGTCGCAATTTTGCGCTAGTCTTTTGGGCTCGCCGGGCTCTCACAGCCGGCAGGGAGAGCGATCATGACCACGAGTTTGCCGAGCCGCGCGATCCTGGTGCTGGCGGTGTCGGCCTTCGCGCTTGCGGGCCTTGCGCGCGCGGACGATCCGCCGCAGCCGCGATCTGAGACGGCGGCGCCGGCCGGACAGAAAGGCGGACGCGGCGGCGGCACGCAAAGCGCGCCGCAAGCTTCGCCGTCGGCCGCCGAGCCGCACCGTCTTCCCTCGGATTCGACCACGAAGCAGACGCTCGATCTGCCCGGTCGCACGCTCAACTTCGCCGCAACCGCCGGCTCGATCCGCGTGTTCGATGGCAAGGGCGAGCCGCTGGCCGACATCGCCTACACATCCTATGAGCTCGACGGTTCAGACCGCGCGACGCGTCCCGTGACGTTCCTGTTCAACGGCGGACCCGGCGCGTCCTCGGCATGGCTGCAGTTCGGCGCTGCGGGCCCGTGGCGGCTGCCGCTCGATGGCGAAGCCCTTTCGCCATCGGCCTCGCCCGAAGTGAAGCCGAACGCGGAGACCTGGCTTGATTTCACCGATCTGGTCTTCATCGATCCCGTCGGCACCGGCTACAGCCGGTTCGTTGCGACCGGCGAGGACGCGCGCAAGTCCTTCTATTCCGTCGACGGTGACGTCAATGCGATCGCGCTGGTGATCCGCCGCTGGCTCGAGAGGCATGACCGGCTGGTCTCGCCGAAATACGTTGCAGGCGAGAGTTATGGCGGCATTCGCGGGCCGAAGGTGGTGCGCCAGTTGCAGGTCCAGCACGGCGTCGGCGTCAGGGGATTGATCCTGGTGTCGCCGCTGCTCGACTTCCGCGAGTTCACCGGCACCAGCCTCCTGCAATATGTCGCAACGCTGCCGAGCTATGTGGCGGTGGCGCGCGAGGCCAAAGGACCGGTCAAGCGCGCCGATCTCGCCGACGTCGAGGCTTACGCGCGCGGCGAATTCCTGGCCGACCTCGTCAAGGGCGAGGCCGACAGGGAGGCCACCAATCGCCTTGCCGACAAGGTCGCCGAGCTCACCGGCATCGACCGGGCGGTGAGCCGCAGGCTCGCCGGCCGCTTCGACATCGGTGAATTCCGCCGCGAGTTCGACCGCAAGAACGGCAAGGTGACGGGACGCTACGATGCCTCGGTCCGCGGCCTCGATCCCTACCCGGATTCGGGCAATTCGCGTTTCGGCGATCCCTCGGGCGACGCGCTCCAGGCGCCGTTGACGAGCGCCGCGGTGGACGTCCTGACACGCAAGCTCAACTGGCGGCCGGACGGCTCCTATGAAGTCCTCAACGGCGCCGTCGAGGGGCAGTGGGATTTCGGCCGCGGCATCAACCCGCCGCAGTCGGTGTCGGATCTGCGGCAGGTCCTCGCCGCCGACGCGAAGCTGAACGTGCTGGTCGCGCATGGCCTGTTCGATCTCGCCACGCCCTATTTCGGATCCAAGCGGGTGCTCGACCAGTTGCCGGCCTTCGCGACGCAGCGGATCAAGTTCGTCGTCTATCCCGGCGGCCACATGTTCTATTCGCGCGACGGCTCGCGGCAGGCGCTTCGTGGCGAGGTCGAGGGATTGATCAGGGAGTAGGCCGACGCTTGCGCGGTGGATATTGGCGCGCGATCTCGCGGGCGACGACGCTCGCAGGCTTGACGTTGGCGCCGGCGAGCCAGATGTCGCTGACCTTGCCGCGAGCATCGCGGACGCGGCGCACCGGCTCGCCATGACTTGAATGGCCGGCGGCGGCGGCAATCCTGCCGGTATCGCGGCCGGTCACCTCGATCTCGCCGGCATCCAAGAACGGATTGTTGAACTGCGGGTTGGCGATGAGCACACGGTCGCCCATCGGCACGAGGTCAGTCGCGCCCCAGATCGTCCACCAGCGGCCGGTCCAGTCGCGTACGCGCCGGTCGGGTGCGCCGCGGGTCTTGAACGTTCGCAGGATCTGCATCGCGCCGTCCATCCAGAACGGCGCAGCGCCGTCGATGGAGTTGCTGATGATGCTGATCGCGAGCTCGCAGGCGGGAATGGCGCATGTCCGCGAGATATAGCCCTGGAAGTGACCGCCATGGCCGAGCCAGTCCCAGCCGTCGAGCTTGCCGGCGCCGATGCCCAAGCCGTAATAGGCCTCGAAACTCTGCGGGATACGCCAATGATGTCGTGTCATCTCGCGGCGGCTGGCGACCGACAGCACGCTCTTTCTTGCGTTGGGCGCGAGCTGCGCGAAGAAACGCGCCGTATCGGCGGCGGTGGCGGCGAAGCCCGTGGCGGACGCCATCGCATGTGTGGGATTGTCGCCGGGGATCACGCAGCGCTCGCCCAGCGGCACTTTTCGCGTGTGACCGCGTGCGAACGCCGCATCTTTGGGGAGCGGCGCGTCCGGCTCGGTCTCGCGCAAACCCGCGGGTTCGATGATCTCGCGCTTGATCCAGGCGGTGAAGGGCTCCTTCGTCACCGCTTCGATCACGAGACCGAGCAGGCCAAAGCCGTGATTGGAATATTTGAAGCGCGTGCCGGGCTCGATCGCGGTCGGTAGCTTCAGCTCCGCGAGCAACTCCTCCGCGTTAAGATACGGACGACGATCGATGAACTGGCCGGAATCGGCGCCGTCGCGCGTCAGCCCGGCGCTGTGCGAGAGCAGCTGCGCGATCGTGGTCTCGGCGACGCGCGGATGCAGGCCGCCGACATACTGCCCAACGGAATCGTCGAGTCGGAGCTTGCGCTGCTCGCGCAGCTTCATGATGCCAGCCGAGGTAAAACTCTTGGAGTGCGAGGCGATGCGGCAGCGGTGGCGCGGCGTGAGCTTCTCGCCGGTGTCGAGATTGGCGAGGCCGAAGGCGTGCTCGGCAACGACATCGCCGCGATAGACGAAGGCGACGATCACACCAGGCTGCTGGATTGTCGTCTGCTGGAATTCGATCCAGGAGCTGATGTAGTCGATCGCGGATCGCAGCCACGTGTCCATTGCGCACCGATTTGCGAGGGAAGGATTGGTGCGCGAGGCTAGCCGAGAAAGCAGAACCGGCACAACCCCTAGGTTGTGCCGGTTCGCGTCGTTCGGAAACGGGATGGCTTAGTAGACGAGCGTCGCGCCGGTCGGCTTGTCCAGCGCCGCGGCAAGCGAGCGATACTCGGAGCTGTCGGTGCCGGCGAGCGAGGCGATCTTGTTCAGGTGATATTGCGCCTGCTCGCGGTTGCCCTGCTCGAGCTGCCAGAGGCCGTAATACTGCCAGGTGCGGACGTGGTTCGGATCGTCCTTCAGCGCCAGCTCGTAATAGACCTTCGACGACTGGTAGTCGCCGAGCTTGCGATAGGAATAGCCGATCAGATTGGCAACGTCGGCGACGTCGTCGCGCTTGAGCGACTTCAACTGATCGATCGCGCCGGTGTAGTCATGATTGTCGTAGATCGTGGTGTAGGCGGTGCGATAGGCAGCAAGGAATTTCGGATCGCTGACGGACGAGCTCTTCTTCTTGCCCTTCTTGGTCGAAGTGTCCGACTTCGGCGGCGACGAGGGCTCGTCGCTCCCCGCGGCATAGGCGCTGGTCAGCACCGGCCCGGCTGCGAGCGTCATGGCAACGAGCCCCGGCAGCAGAAGCATTGAGAGTTTGCGCATCTAAGTTCTCCCGTATGGAACGTGGCGATCCTACACGATTGCCCGAAGACCGGAACACCCAACGGGCGAAAACATTCCCGCTTCGCACGATCTATTCGCCTCTGGGCAGATGACAAACTTGTCATCCAGATGAACGGAAGCCTGCAACCGGCTTCAGACTGGGTTCAGCGCGCGAGGCCTAGGCTCCCACCTACGATCGAAGGGTTGGCGAGAGGGCGCCCGCCTGAAGATCCTTCCAAGAGGAGATCAACCATGTTGAAGACCATTTCCGCAGCCTTGCTCGCAGCTTCCGTGATCGCAGCCCCGGCCTTCGCCGCCGAGGCCGGCAAGACCACCACGACCGCGCCGGTGATCAAGGCGGACCAGAGCCAGACCAAGGTGTCGAACACCGCCGCGAAACCGGATGCCGGCGTCAAGGCCGACACCAAGGCCGCCGACGTCAAGGCGGACGCCAAGGTCGACACCAAGTCGAAGACGATGAATGCGAACGCCGCGGTCACGCCCGACGAGCACAAGACCGTGCGGACGCATCGCCATCACCACAAGCATCTGTCGGCCAAGAAGTCGCTGAAGGCGCAGCCGGACGCGACCAAGCCGGTGACGACCGAGAAGCGCAGCTAACGACTGATCCCGCGCGGCGGCATCCTTGGCATTGCCCCGCCGCCGCGTGCGGAATTCAGGCCCGGTCCGCTGTCTCGGTGCCTTGCGCGAAAGCGCAAGGCACCGGCGGCGGGCCGGTGCGCCTGCAAGCGAATTCCCTTCGTGCAACCTTGGGGCTAGAACATCTCCGAGTCTGAGCGAGCGGAGAGCGTGACCTGTGGGGCGATTGGCGAAACGTGCGGTGAGCCTGCTATTGATCCTGGCATTGCCGCTGGCGCTCGCAGCGTGTTTCGGCAGCGACGGTGACCGTCCAACCCTGATGGATGGGACCCAGGCTGGAGGTCCTCAGCCTTTTCCCGACAATTTCCGCAGTGACACGCTCGCCCTGATGCGCGCCTATCTGAACAATCCGGTCGGCGTGCGCGAGGCCGGTATGGCCGAGCCGGTGTTGCGCGAGCTCGGCGGCCGGCAGTTCTACGTGAGCTGCCTGCGCTTCACGCCCCGCGAGACCGACGGCAGCTACAAGGGCATGCGCGAGCGCGCCGTCGTCTTCGTCAACGGACGGGCCGACCGTGTTCTCGATCGCGCCAGCGAGCTCTGTACCGGTGCGGTTTACGCACCCTTTCCGGAACTGGAAAAGATGATGCGGTAGCGCAAAGCCCGCCTTCATCGGCTGGTGCTAGGACTGCAGTCGCCGGAGCCGCTGGATCACATTTTGGCGAGCTTTGAACGGGGCGGGTTCGCCTTGCGACAGATTGTTACGGCAAGCCTTGCGCAGGCGACAAAACAGCCGGTGCAGGGCAACGTGACGGAACAAAATCGCGATGTTGCCACCCCGTCACAGTAGCGAACGATCAACGTTCCGGCATCGCCGCGAAGCAACCTAATTCACGCCACGTTGTTTCCTGAGTGTCGAATTTGAAAGAACGGGGATGATCATGAAAACGATCTTGCTGGGCGCAGTCGCTCTGCTTGCGCTGGCCGCGCCGGCCGCAGCGGCCGACATGCAGCCGCGCGCCTATACCAAGGCACCGGCCTATACGCCGCCGCAGGTGATCTACAACTGGACCGGGTTCTACATCGGCGGCCATGTTGGCGGCGCGTTCGCCGGCGACAGCAGCTTCCAGTCGAGCGACGCCCGCTTCCTCGGCGGTGTGCAGGGTGGCTTCGACTACCAGTTCGCGCCCAATTGGGTCGTCGGTGTCGAGGCTCAGTATTCCTGGCTGCCGACCAACAACAACGGTGTCACGTTCCCGCTGGGAACGCAGGTGACGTCCAATACCGACCAGCTCGGGTCGGTGACAGGCCGGATCGGCTACACCTGGGGTCCGGCGCTGGTCTACGCCAAGGGTGGTTACGCCTGGCGCAATGGCGGCCTTGGCGTCAACGTCGCCGGCGTGCCGCAGGGCTTCACCGCCACCGGTAACAACAAGGACGGCTACACCGTCGGTGCCGGCCTCGAATACATGTTCGCGCCGAGCTGGTCGGCCAAGGCCGAGTACCAGTACTACAATTTCGGTAGCACCACCTTCACCTCCGGGCCGGCCGACATCGTCGGCGTCCGCGGCCGGGAGGACGAGCATACCGTCAAGGTCGGTGTGAACTACCGCTTCGGCTGGGGTGGTCCGTCAGCCTCGCGCTACTGACCCGCCAGCGGCAATCCCACTTCCGACAAAGGCCGGCTCCCGCCGGCCTTTTCGTATGCCGGCCCGTGCTGGCGGCCGGTTCTTTGCTTTGCGTGAACCATCTGGCGCGTCATTTGCAAGCAAACATTCCGGCGCGCGCCTTCTCACGCGTGTCATGGGGCTGGCGTAAAGCAAAAATAATTTTTGCCGCTTACGGAACTCGCGCTCCGGAACGCGTTATATGAGAATTATCGGGCTGGTGGGACGACGGTCATGCGTATCTTGGTGTCGGCAGCGGTGCTCGTGTGCTTCGTCGGCGCCGTGCACTGCTCAAACAATCCTCAAATCCGAGCCTCTGATGCTGGCACCTTACGAGGTGGCCTTCGTCAAGGACGCCTCCTGTCCGTCCGGCAAGGTGTTGAAGGTCACCGGTGCGATCCGCGGGCTGCACCGCCGCAAGGCCTGCGTGGCGCTGGCCGGCGAGCAGGCATCGCTGGCGACCGCGACGCCCTGAACCCCGGCTTCCGGCCCGACCTCACAAATTCAACTGAAGCTCTATCCTGGACTGGCGCTCGGCCTCCGCCTTGTTCGTGGCGGGGTCCTCGCCCTGCGCTGCCCGGCAGGGCTTAATCTCGTAGTCGTTGTCGAGCACACGCCGCGGCCCGGCACGGTTGTCGTCGGCGCTGACATCCACGACGAGACCGCTCCGCTGCGCCAATTTCCAGACGTCGGACTCATCAGGATAGGCCTTACTGATCTGGGCATCGTTGCAAAACAGGGCGTAGGGCATTCTTCCCGCTCCCGGAAAGCGCGTTAACGACTTCAATGGCGAGGGGTTCCGGCCGGCGGTTGATCACGGCGCCGTGATCGCGGTGCCCCGGGGTCCTTGAGTCGTAAACGAGTCCTGAATCTCCAAAAAAAGAATCCCTGGGACTCTCCGGCCGGAATCAGCGGATGTTTTCGGCCATGACGAGCGACCTGAAAACCTCCTGCGGGCACATGCTCCTGCCGCTGTCGGTGGCGCTGCTCGGCGCCTGCGCAGCCAATCTCTGGCTGGTTTGGTCCTGGCTGTAGGTCCCCAGACGGACGGCCTGCCTTACTTGGCGGCCGGTGGACGAGGGCCGGCGTCGCGGATGGCGGCGCGGACTTTTGTCAGGGTTGCCGCGCAATATTCCTCGCGCTCGCGCTCGAACCGCTCCTGATGCTTGCGGAAATTCGCGATCCTGGCCTGCATCTCGGTACGGAAATCGCCACCCGTGCGGGGCGTCGGGACCTGGACGGGCCGAGCTTGAGGGGCGGGCGGAGATACGGCCGGTGGCGGGTCGGTTTCGATCGCGATGGCCTGCACGGTCACGATTTCCGTGGTCACCGCGAATGCAGCAGGCGGGCTTTCCGGCGGATGGAGGTCATCCTTCTTGCCGGTTACCGATTGGACGAAGGCCAGTGTCTGCGCGATCAATGCGTCGCGCTCTCGGATCCACTTCATGGGCCACCCCCGTTAGGGGTACTCCACCAAAGCTCGAGGGACGAATCAAGAAGATATCCTCCGAGGGATTGCATATTTTTCCCGGTCGCCCGACAGTGGGCGGATGGATGCCGGAAAAGAGCAGGCGGATGAAGCCGAAGGATTGAGGCTCGTTCGCGCGTTCCTGTCGCTGCCGCCCGACAAGCGGGCGGAGGTGATCGCGTTCGCCGAGGAACTGGCGCGGGCCCATGGCCAGCCCGGGGAGGGCGAGGGCACGTCTCCGAAGGGCACATCCCAGAGGTGAGTGCTATCGCTCGCGCGGGTTGACGTTGGGCACGAAGGGCGCACCGACCACCCGGACCGCCGCCGGGGCTGCGGCCTCGACCGGCCTGCTGTCGGCGACCTGCCTCTCCGGAGCCTGTCCAAAGACGGGCTCGTACAGCGCAAGAGCGCCGGCTACGACGACGCAGCACAGCGTCACCGCCCCCAGCAAGAATATGTCTCGATGGTCTGCCCTGATCCGCATGGGGCAAGAACGAGCGACGTACGTGCTTGGTTCCGCACCAGATCGGCGACGTGGCCAGGACGGTCGAAGAGTTCAAGTCCAACGGACTCGAAGTGGAGCGGCTCAAGGCGGCGCAGGCCGAAGCCGAGAAGCAGGCGGCCGAGCAGCGTCGCCGCGACATGGTCCGTGCAGTCGGTTGCTACCGCCACGGAAGAGCTGTCCTCCTCGGTCAACGAGATCAGCCTGCAGATTTCCGGCATCCAGACCGCGACCCAGGAATCGGTGAACGCGATCCGCGACATCTCCGCGACGATCGAGCGGCTCTCGGAAGTGTCCTCGACCATTCCCGCGGCGGTCGAGGAGCAGGGCGCCGCGACCCAGGAGATCTCGCGCAACGTGCAGCAGGCCGCCCACGGCACCCAGCAGGTCTCCTCGAACGTCACCGACGTGCAGCGCGGCGCGGCCGAAACCGGCTCGGCCTCCTTGCAGGTGCTCTCGACCGCAAAGATGCTGGCGACCGACAGCAACCGGCTGAAGGACGAGGTCGGAAAATTCCTCCGGACGGTGCGTGCCGCCTGAGTCCGCGCGGCGGCATCCGCCGCGCCAAGAGTCTCTATTGCGGCAGCAGCAACGCTAGCGCGATGACGAACAGCATGGCCGTCATGACGACGGCCGTAATCGCGCCGGCGGCGATCCTGGCCTTCTCTTTGGGCGTGGTAGGGCGCATCGGGTGCGCATGCTACCTGATGTTGAATTCTGATCCAATCTGTGATCAGTAGCCGTCCCCGCGGCGTTCGGCGTCCGCGCCCCTTCGAAGGCAGCCCATGACCGACGATGTCGACGACGGCTGGGCCGCGTCCGCGGCCGCCTGGATCATCGAGCAGGGTGAGGACGGCGACTACGGCCGCCGCTTCGTGCTGGATGCGCCGATGCGCGCGCGGATCGAGGGCCGCGGTTTCCGCAATGCGCTCGACGTCGGCTGCGGGGAGGGACGCTTCTGCCGCATCATGCAGCGCGCCGGCATCCGCACCACCGGCATCGATCCGACCGAGGCGCTACTCGCGCGCGCTAGGGAGCTCGACCCCCGCGGGGATTATCGGCTCGGTCGTGCCGAGACGATGGATATCGATGCGTGTTTCGATCTGGTGGTCAGCTATCTCAGCCTGATTGACATTCCCGATCTCGGTACGGCGATCGCGAAGATGGTGGGGGCGCTCCGGCCGGGCGGCACGCTGCTCATCGCCAATCTGACCAGCTTCAACACCGCGGGCCAGCCCGACGGCTGGGCACGTGACCGCAAGGGCGAGATGCGCTTCGCCATCGATCACTACATGGACGAGCGCCCGATCTGGCTGAGCGGGCGCGGCATCCGGCTCCAGAACTGGCATCGTCCGCTCGGCACCTACATGACGCTGCTGCTCGACCACGGCCTCCAGCTGCGACTGTTTGTCGAACCGGAGCCCACAAGCGGCGACCCCCGCAGAAACGACCTTCATCGCCGGGTGCCCTACTTTCACATGATGGAGTGGCAGAAGCCGGCTTGAGTGGAAAGGCCTGTGATTTCTGACGCGACGTTTCGCGTGTAGACTGCGCTCGCGATGGAATCTGGATTTGGAAGCGTCCGATGATCCCCAATCGTCCGCCCGTGCTCGCCCACGAACGCTTCGTTGCCGACCGTGACAATTTCGCGGCCCTCGATCTCGCCGCGCGGTTCGAGCGGATCAAGAAGACGAACCTGTGGGGCGCGGCCGGCTCGGTCTCGGGCCTCGGCTCGGAGGATCCCGCCACGGCCGCGATCCGGGAGGCGCTTCCTGCACTGCTGCAACGGCTCGGCGCGCGCTCGCTGCTCGATGCGCCCTGCGGCGATGCGGGCTGGATCGGCCGCATGAAGCTCGATCTCGACTACACCGGCATCGACATCGTGCCGTCGCTGATCGAGGCCAATAGCGAGCGCGCGGCACGAGGTGAACTGGCCGGCCGCTTCCGCGTCGCGGACATCACGCGCGATACGCTGCCGGCGGCCGACTTGATCCTGTGCCGCGACTGCCTGGTTCATTTGAGCTTCGACAACATCGCTCGCGCCGTCACGAACTTTCGTGCGAGCGGCGCGCGCTTCCTGCTGGTCACGACGTTTCCCGAATGGGATGCAAATCGCGACTGCGAGGACGGCGACTGGCGCGCGCTGAACATGGCGACGGCGCCGTTCAACTGGCCGGCGCCGCGCGAACTGATCAACGAGCGCTGCGAGGAGGGCGGCGGTGGCTGGCGCGACAAGAGCCTCGGGCTCTGGCGGCTGGATGAATTGCCTGATCGCATCCGCATTGCCACGGGGATGTGACGGACGCAGGCGGGACGCCCGTTGCCTCCGCGAATGCCGTCGCGCTACACTTTGGGTTGCATGAAGCCATCTCGCGTTGCGGTGACGATGGAGCACGCCATGAGACCGAGTGTTGCGATTGCCGCCATGCTGATCTGGTGCTGCGCGCCGGCGCTGGCGCAGCAGGAGGGCGCTGCGCTCTACGCAAGCCACTGCGCGCAATGCCACGATGGCGGCGATGCCCAAAGCCGTGTGCCGGGCCGTAGCGCCATGCAGGGAATGTCGTTCGATCATGTGCTGGGGACACTGACCACCGGCAGCATGGCCGCGATGGCGAAGGAGCGCAGCGACGAGGAACGCCGCGCGATTGCTTCCTTCGTCACTGGCAAGACTGCGACCGGCGGCGTCGCAGCCGACGCAGAAGGACGCTGCACGCAGCAGGTCCGTGGCTTTCCAGAGCCGCTTGACGGTCCACGCTGGAACGGGTGGGGCGTCGACGCTGGCAACAGCCGCTTCCAGCCGGCCGACATGGCGGGGCTGACCGCGGAAGAGGTGCCGCGCCTGCGGCTGAAATGGGCTTATGCCTTTCCCGGCGCCTCGGTGTCCTTTGCGCCGCCGACGATCATGGGCGGCCTGCTGTTCATCGGCGGCACCGACCGCAAGGTGCACGCGCTCGATGCGCGAAGCGGCTGCACGCTGTGGACATTCGCGACCGATGCCGCGGTGCGCGCAGCGATCAGCTTCGCGCCGCTTCCCGGCACCGATCAGTTCGTGATCTTCTTCGGTGACTTGCGCGCCAATGCCTATGCCGTGAACGCGCTGACCGGTGCACTGATCTGGAAAACGAAGGTCGAGGAGCATCCGGCCGCGCGCATCACCGGCGCGCCGACGCTGCACTCCGGCGTGCTCTACGTCCCGGTGTCCTCGCTCGAGGAGGCCGCCGGCTCGCAAGCCAGTTACGAATGCTGCACTTTCCGCGGCAGCGTGGTGGCGCTGGAGGCTGTGACCGGCAAGCCGGTGTGGCAGGCCTACACGATCCCGGAAGTGCCGCATCCGACCGGCAAGAATACGAAAGGTACGCAGCTGTTCGGCCCGTCCGGCGCCGCGGTGTGGTCGGCACCGACGGTCGATCCGAAGCGCAACGCCGTCTACGTCGCGACCAGCAATTCCTATTCGAATCCGCCGGCCGCAACCGCCGATGCGATCCTCGCGTTCGAGCTTGCGACCGGAAAGCTGCTCTGGAAGCAGCAGGCGACCCCGAAGGACGCCTTCATCGTGGCATGCTACGGCGCGGACAGGACCAATTGTCCTGACGAGCACGGCCCCGATCACGATTTCGGCCAGTCGCCGATCCTCGTGACCTTGCGCGACGGCAGGCGTGTTCTTGCCATCGCGCAGAAGTCCGGTGTCGTGCATGCGCTCGACCCGGATGATGGCGGCAAGATCCTGTGGCAGACGCGGATCGGGAAGGGCGGTGCGCTCGGCGGCAGCGAATGGGGCTCGGCCGCCGATCAGGACCGCATCTACGTCGCGAACTCCGACGTGCGTTTCCTGCACGATGGCACGCGGCGCCTGGATTCCACCCAAGGTGGAGGCCTGTTCGGTCTCGATCTCGCCAGCGGGAAAATTGCGATGGAGGTGCCTCCCGTCGCCTGCGGCGATCGCCTCCAATGCAGCCCCGCGCTGTCGGCGGCGGTCAGCCTGATCCCCGGCGTCGTGTTCTCCGGCGGCGTCAGCGGCGTCCTGCGCGCCTACGCCACAGCTGACGGCAAGCTGCTGTGGGAGTTCGATACCGCGCGAGACTATACGGCCGTGAACGGCGTCCCCGCCCATGGCGGCGCGATCGACGGCCCAGGGCCGGTCATCGCCGGCGGCATGCTCTACACCAATTCCGGCTACGGCCAGTGGAGCGGCGTGGCCGGCAACGTGCTGCTGGCGTTCGAGGTCGGGAAGGAGTGAGGGCGAGCATAGGTGCATCGCTCCACCAACTCGTCATCGCGAGCGTAGCGAAGCAACCGCAAAGTCTTTCCGCGATGACAGTCTGGATTGCTTCGCTGCGCTCGCAGTGACGGAGCAAGATGAGAAGTCATGGTCAATCCAACTCGCATCTCAAACACGGGCACAGCTCTTTCGTAGCGCGCTCCAAGCAGCGGAATGCGGGAACACCGTCCCGTATTGCGCTCCACTCCATCCGGGCCGCAGGACCCGCCGGCCAACCCAGAGGAAGGAATTTCGATGATCGACGCCCGATGTAATTGCGGCGCTCTTGCGCTGTCGCTTCCGGGGCCATCAAGCCTCGTCGCTGCCTGCCATTGCATTGACTGCCAGCGGCGAACAGGCGCGCCGTTCGGTGTCGGTGCCTTCTATCCGGCAGAGGCCGTCACGATCTCAGGCGCGTCGAAGGAATACGTCCGCACAGCCGCAAGCGGCGGCAAGGTCCGCAACTATTTTTGTCCCGACTGCGGTTCAACGGTCTGGTGGAAACCCGACAATCTGCCTGCGATGATCGGCGTCGCCGTTGGCGCCATCGCGGATCCAAACTATCCGGCACCGATCAGATCGGTTTTCGAGCAGTCGAAACATGCCTGGGTGGAAATCACCGGCGCCCAGCATTTCCAGCAGAGCAGCGCGCAGAAGAATTCGGACTGAGTGCTCCCGCCTCGAGCGCTGGTGCGGCTGAGGGGATTGAAAACTAGATGCAAGAGTTTAATAATACACATTAATTTCTACAGTAAGTCGGCGCCATACCAACAAAATTACCAACATCTCGCGGACACTAGCGGAGGTTTGCCGTGGAAAACGGCAGCGGGAGCATGCCCGGGCACACGCGATGCGTCTATTGTGCGGTGGCACAATCAGGTGGGACCGCTGCGTGTTCGAAAAAGCGTTAATCCGGGGCGCTGGTGTCGATGGGGCCGTCGATATCGGCCTCGTCGCTGAAACGCTCCTGTTCTACCGGTCGACCCATTTGCTTGTCGATATGGCGTCCCTCCCGGCTCTCTGCGTTCAATTGGGGCCGGATGGACTGTTGTCGCTATTGCGAAGGCCTGAAGTCACCGCTTCATATTGTCCGGACACTCCGACGGTCCTAACGAATACACAACGAGGATTATCGCAGCACGATTTCGGTCAAATGTTCTGGCACGGAAAGAGCGCCAAAAGCGATGCGCAAGATCAAATCGTTTTAAGCCTCACTCGGTCCGGCGAATTAGAGGTTCCCATCAAGACCGTAAATCAGATCGTCGATCTCCTTAAAATTCATCGCCTGCCTCAAGAGATGGGAACGATTGCGAGTTCTGCGAGAGCTGATTGCGACGACCCTCACTTCGTGAGCATGGCAGCTCGCACAGTTCTCGAAACGGTACGCCCGTCTTTCGCGATACCCAAGAACATGCAGTTTAGAGTGATAAATCTTGGCGGAGAGTTTGCGATCGACACAAATTTGGATTTTGACGCGATAAATCGATCATCTAACGGCGACGCGATATCGGGAGCTTACATCCTGGCTCATATCGTAAGTTCCCGCGCCGATACGTACTTCGCTGCGGACCATATGAGCGAATTGGTGACCAGCCCGGCTAACTCCGCGCTGATCCGGCTTAAGCATTTCGATTTCGTACGGCGTCGGATCAAAAGCGAAGATCAGCACGACATGTTCGAGAATGTCGTGCTCAACGATGCGCGTACGGTGCGTGAAGTTCTCAATTCAAAAGAGCGCTCGATCACAGAGTTTTTCCGCTTGCTAGATGATGGTGCAGAATTCCGAGGATGGATGCATGGGCAACATCCAGATGCGCAGCTCGTCCGGGAGTATTACGATCAGGTAAACAAAGAGACTTGGATCGGACGGCTGCCCGGAAAATCCCTTCGGTTCGTATTCTTCACTGGGGCCGGAGTGCTCGCCGATATGTTTGCTCCAACGGGATTGGGCACAGCGGCAGGGCTTACCTTGGGTGCGACAGATAGCTTGCTAGTTGATAAGCTATTGAGAGGCTGGCGACCGAGCCAATTTATCGAAGGGCCGTTAAAACGCTTCGTCAATTAAGCCGACGCACTGCACCCGGAGGAACGCGATGAACCGGCTTCAGAAATTCGTCGAACGAGGCGGCTTCGGAGAAGGCCCCGGCCGCGCCGCGTGCGTGATTGATCCGACGAAGCTGCCCGAACCGAGCCGCGGCTTTGAGTGGCACATCGTGGGCGACTTCATGCCTGGCGAGCCCATTCTCGCGGACCCCGAGCTGAAACAAGTATTCGAGGTGGCACTGAAGCGTGGCTGCGCAGTGGTTGCGCAGGACTTCCAACAGCCGAACAGAATTCGATGAAAACTGACCGCTTTCCCTACGAAGCGTCCCGTTGGTCGCCGGCGCAGCCGGACCAAGCCAAACGCTGGTCCGAGGAACTGGAAACGCAAAGTCCGCAGAATGTCCGCAACAGACTGGCGCAGACCGACGCCGGCCCTGCCGGCGCGGTCACGATCGGGACGACGGAAATGACGATCGGCTTCGCAGAAGACTGGCTGGCTTGGCACGATCGCAGGCGAGAGGCATCGGAGGGCAAGCCGTACAGGAAGCATTGGCTCGATTGGTTCTTGGGGGCAGTCACGGTCACATCGCTGGGCATCGCCTTTTTCACGAGCGTTCTTTACCAGCGCGACGACATTCGGGTCGTTATCGGTGAAGCCCTGAAAGTGACGCGCGATAAAGGGGGATTAGTGCTGGCGCAGGATCAGGATTTCACATTCATCAATTCTGGAAACCGCCAAGCCCTCATTAGCGAAATCTACGCCGAATTGGTGCTGATCACTGTTCCTCAGACTGGATGCGATGGCCGCTTCGCCAAATCCATCGTTCTTAATGCGACCCAGATCGTCATAAAGCCGGGAGACATTTTGCCGGTACATGCGAAGGTGGTGCAGCGTTATCCTTGGGAGAGGGACAAAGACGGACTTCGCTTCCGGCAGGCCAAGGAAGAACTGAACGATAGCTACATCGTCTGCTTGCAGCTTTACGTCACGACGCCCGACAGCTCGTCGGCGCGATTGGTGCAACCGCTCTATTTGGTCTCCCCAAATGACGACCTGTCTAAAGACTTTTTTGATCGGAACACACCGCTGAGGGTCATCCAGCGGACGCACTGGGGTTTTGGCTGATGGAAATCGAACGCTATTTCGAACAGATCGTCGACCCGTCGATCGCCGACTTCGAAGCGAACCCGACGTCGGTCCGCCATGCGTTCTTGGCCGCGGTCGCTGTCTTCCACGCAATCGACTATCTGGACGCCGACCGCCTTAGAAAGAAGTTTCGGGAAAACAACGCGGACTTCGCGCTGGTCGACCGTATCGCGCACGCATTCAAACACGTGCACACTGGACATCCGGCCGATCGTAACAATCAGCCCTTGTCGGCCGAAGGCGTAATCGCGCGCCCACCGGCTTACTACGGCGTATCGGGAGCTTGGGACCTATCTCGTTGGAACGATCCGATCGGCGGCGTCACGCTGGACGGCGATCGACAGCTAGACATTCTTTCGGCGATCAAGGGCGCGGCCGAATTCCTTCGCCTCCAGATCGAAACCGATCGATCTGCGGGGTCTTGAGAGGGTTGCCACAGCATGGATCGCCTAAACCCAAAGGCCAAGCCGCGGCGCCGCTTCCGCGGCCCGCGGGTGCCCGTCGATCCGCTCAAGCTGACGCTGGCGCAGGCTGCCACACGACAGGTCGACGCCGCGATCGACGCCTTCGAACGCGGCAAATTCGATATCGCCGTGACGCTCGCCGGGGCGTCTGAGGGAATGATAGAACGCGACGGCCATCATCTATTTGCGGGCTTGCGTGATAACCCCCGAGCCAAAGAGAGATTTTCCAAGCAGAAGGACTGGATCAACGTCCTTAATCGTGAACTCTACTGGCTGAAGCATGGCGGCGATGACGCGATGGAAATCACGTGCTTTGACGCCGCCATGATGATTGCGCGAGCGGCTTCAAAATTGGAAGCGCGGGATTGGACCCCGAAGATGGAAGATTTTCGCGTCTGGTTTCTGAAGAACTTGGATTGCGTTTAGCTTTGACCTGCCCGGCAGGATCGCTAGGGCCGCAACACAGGTATAGAAAGAATGGCCTTAAGAAGACCGAGAAACGACGAAGCTGTCGCCAAAACAACGGACCGACTATGGAAAATCGAGACGCGAATTTATGTTCTTTGGATGATGGGCATCGCCGTTGGAGCGCTTCAGCTGAAGCCAACTTCGTTCAGCATCATCGGTGCGACGTTCTCGCTCGACAGGCCTGAACTGATCGAAGGGCTGCTCTTCGTTGGATGCTTGTTGTACTACGTTGCCACCTTTTATTTTATTACCTTCGCGCCGTTCTCTTCTCGAAGCCTAAGCATGCACCGAAAGGCAATCTGGTTTGGTGCGAGTAGAAACGGCAAAACCCTGAAGGGCATTAGCAAATATCAACGGTTGCGAATTCGGCTTGATGCCCGAACTGCTTTTCGCCTGTCATTCTGGACAGCTGTTGCAGGAGCCGTTCTGCCGCTCGCACACATTTTGATCTATCGTCGAGAGCCGCTATGGAACGCGCTGCGTTTAATTTTCGCTAGCGAGCTTTGAGCCGGCTGTCGATCCGGCCAGCGCTGGCGTCCGATCATATCGACGAAGCAGCGCCTCCCAATCGCCCGCACGATAAGACGTCCTCAAAACCGTATCGATCGTCCATTCGACCTGAGCGCGCTCTTGCCATCGAACCGGACGTCGAGCTACTGCCTATGCGTATTCACGATGGCGGTCTTATAGGCCGAGAACAGCTTTAGGCAGTGATCCGCGAACATTCCTACCATGAAGGTGTCGCCTGGATCGCTTCGAAACTCGGCCAACCACCCTTGCGCCCAATCTACCGGCTGCTGGAAGAGATGGTCGGCGTCCTTGAATGAGTAGTCGGTCAGTGTGTCGGCATCTGCGAGATGGCCACGCTGCTCAACCTTTCGTACCAACAGACGCGTGTATGCGGAGAGAACAGGTCGGAGGTTTGTATCGGGGTTGGCCACGCTCGCAAGCGCAACAAAGCAAAGCGTCTCCCGCAAGAATAGCGCCTTCTCGTTGAACCGCGGCAACGCAGCCAACGGAATTCGCAGCTTCTCGGGCGACATGTCGCCGACGTGATTTGAGAGTGGCAAGGCGTCATAGATGCGCTGAGCGTATGTTTCCTCCCACGACGGGCCGCCGCCAAGCGCGGCGGGCGCCGCCGACCTCTTGCCCGATAGGATGTAGCGGATCGCTGCGCCGACCGCCCAAATGATGAGGGCGAGGACCAAAATCGTGCCCGTGACCAAAGGGCCGTCTTTGCGGCCGTAGCCTTCGCCGAAATAGATTAAGAGTGCGATGCTGGCCGTGAGTGCGGCAAACATGCAGGCGATCCAGTAGAGGACGTTAGCAAGGCGATCAATCATGAGGACTTCCAGCTCTCGCCCTTGTCCCGCGCCTTGTGGATCAATTCTTCAATGATAACCAAGATCACAACGACGAGGAGGCCGACCACGAAGGCGATCAGGCTAGAAGGTATGGCGAGAAACCAATCGATTATCTTCTGAGCGCCCACCCAGCTCACATTCGGGAGCGGCCAGTCATTGTAGGTAAAGAGCTTCGAGATCGGCAGGGGCATCCATTGACCCTCGCGGAGCCAGTGGTATGCCTGCCAGCACAGTATGGCCGGTCCAGGCAGCAAAAAAAGCCCGTAGAACTCCTCCATAGTCGCCCCTCATTCCCCGGCGGGCATCTTGCCCGAACTACAACCCTCAAGACAAGGGGCCACGTAGCAGTTATAATTAGGGGCATTGGGGACTGATTGAGCGAAGCATGCCGCAGGGGTTTGTCTATCTACTCGTTTCACCGAACAGCGATTACATCAAGCTTGGGCGTACCGAACGGCCTATCGCTGAACGCCTTCGAGGAATAAATAGTGGCGAGGCGTATGCTCCTCATGGTCCTTGGGAACTGTCGGATTTCGTGCATGTCACGGACTGCGTCGCAGTAGAGAGCGCGCTTCATCGTCACTTTCGTGACCGAAATGTGGAAGTCGACGGGACGCGGGAGCTATTCAGCGTGGCTCCTCACGAGGCCAGAGAGCGGCTTCGCTCGATCAGTGAACCGCTCCGCGTCGATCCCGCGCGAACGGATCAGCTCTTCCACAATCCCGACGTTAGCCTGTTTCTCTTTCGTTTGTTCCAGCTCTCCGGATTGTTTGGAAACTTCGACATTCAAGGATCGTGGACTTTGAGCGTTCTCCCGCAGACCAACGGAGGGCGTTGGTTCACGCTTAACATCGGGTCCCACGAGGTTGCGTTTAGCACGCGAACGCCGATGGACGGGAAGTTCTCACACTACCTCGTGCTGGATCGTCTCATTTTGGAGTATCCCAAAACAATCATGTGGCTTGGCCAACATGGAGGGGATGTTCGAGAGGCCGATTATAAAGCCGCTGAACGGGCAGTGTGCGTAAGTTTCGACGAGGATTTTGCAAAAGCTGAACGCTTCTTCGCTTTCGACGGAGTTCGTCGCGCAATGGTCGCTTATTGGGCCGATGCGCTGGCCGATCTTCGCGAGAGGAATGCCAAGAGCGTCTACGCAAGGTACCATTCCTACGATGCGGTATCGCAGTTGCTCGAATACAAGCGAGCAAGAGACAAGGTGGTAGTGGGGCCTAGGGAGCGATGACACCATCCTTCAACGAGGGGAGGGTCTGTGCGTGGCGCTTCACGTGCCGAGCGCTAGTTGCGCTCTTTCTGGGGGCGGTTCGAACGGCGACCGCCGGCGAGCACTCAGCCGAGACGCCTGAATGCAAGGAAATAACAGCGCGGATCATCGAGCAAACGAATACGAATTTCGATCACTTCTCGCCGTCTGGCGGCAGCGTTTTCTTCAAAAGGCCGGACATGGTCCTGATCTGTGATCCCAAGTTCGTCACCTACGTTTCGCTGAATTGGGATGCAAGCGGCTTTCCTCCGAACGAATGGTTTGTGTTGGCCGCGGCGGCTGGCAGTGCGGTCACCGGTGTCGACCGGAAAGAGCTGGAAGCCGCTGCGCGTCGGTGCCACCGCGTAGCGCTTAAGGAGACCGATGAACAAGCTAGCGTCGTTCTTCCCAAGGCAACGGTTGGGTGTCAGGCATTCACCAAAAACGGCGGGGGCGTCGTCGTAGATGTTGGAACACCTGTGCGAAAGAACTGATATGGGAAGTTGTCATTCGATCGCGGGCGACCGTGCTTAGATCATGGTCGCTTCAATGTTACGGCTGCTAATCTTGGCAAGCATTTTCGTTCCGGCGCTGGTTGCCCCAGCGATGGCCGAAGACATCGTAGGCCGCGCCAGCGTGATCGATGGCGACACGATTGAAGTTCACGGGACGCGCATCCGCTTGTGGGGCATCGACGCACCTGAGAGCGATCAGCTTTGTCGCGGTGACGACAGCGAACTTTATCGATGCGGCCAGAAGGCCGCGGCGGCCTTAGCCGGCCTCTTCTATGCGATCCCGCGGCCGATCATCTGCACGCCGAAGGATCGTGACCGATACAGTCGGATTGTCGCCCTCTGCAAGATCGGTGATCCGGGCCCGGACATCGCGCATTGGATGGTCTCGAACGGCCACGCGATAGACTGGCCGAAATACTCCGCGGGCCAATACGGCGAAGCCCAACGGCGCGCCGAGCGTGCCGGCGCCGGCATCTGGGCCGGCAGCTTTGTGGAACCTTGGCGATACCGTTCTTGCATCCGCGTCGGTCGGCGGCCGTCTGAGTGCTCGGACGAAACGCCCGTCCGTTAATCGATAGGCAAAAGCATACGCGGAAATCATGGCTCTCTCTATTCATGGAAATCCAACGACAAACATTTTCCGCTTGATGGGTGCCGACGAAAACAGCGCCACTTTTGCTTTGGGCTGGGCTCTCGAAAAATGCGAAGGCTTTCGGAAGAGCGTACTGAGCGCTTGGGTGGGCTCGCCTTTCGAAGGGCGCGATACAACGATTTCTCTTCAAAAGCACGGTGAGGATGGCGGCTACACCGACATCGAAATTTACTCGGAACGACATTTCCACCTAATAATCGAAGCAAAGCGCTCATGGGACCTTCCAACTGAAGAACAGTTGCAGCGATATCGACCTCGACTGTCGTCCGGGAGAGCTGACATTCAACGATTGATCAGCGTGACCTCCGCTAGCACAGATTTTGCGAAGCGCCATCTACCGGAGCACATAGATGGAGCGCCTGTTGTCCATCAGTCATGGGGCGAACTCCGAAGGATTGCCCGCTCAGCTCGGTCCGAAGCGAGAAGCTTTGAAGAGAAGCTTTGGTTAGATCAACTTTCGGAGCATTTGCGGGAGTTCGTCGCTATGGAGCGCATCACCGATAACACCGTTTACGTCGTCTCTCTCAGTATCGACGCAATGATCGAAGGTGCGGATTATACGTGGATCGACGCTGTAGAGAAGGACGGTTGCTACTTTCACCCAATGGGAGGCGCAGGTTGGCCCGTCCAGCCACCTAACTACATCGGGTTCCGCTACCACGGCAAATTGCAGTCGGTTCACCACATCGATAGTTACGAGGTGACGGACGATCTTTCAAAGGTAAATCCCCGCTGGCCGAGGGGAGATATGTTTCATTTTGTCTATCGACTTGGTCCTCCAATCCGGCCAGCTACAGAGGTGAGAACGGGGAATATTTTTCGAGCCGGACGAGTGTACTGCGCCATCGATACTCTGCTCTCGGGGGCCTTCAAGACCATTAGCGAGGCCCGAGACGAAACAAAGCGACGACTAAGCGAGCCCGTAGCGCCTTAGTCGGCACGGTAGCCTTGGAATGTGCCGTCGCCCAGATATTCACACCCGCGATTGGCAGTAGCTCGCGGCTACTTCGACCCCCAAGGTATTGATAATTTGCCGGCCGTTGTATTGCCGCTTTGATGCGGGCATGCCAGTACTCACCCGTCGCTCCAGTAAAGATGATCCCCATCGAGAAACATGGCTGATCTATTTCGGCGACCATTCGGATCGGCATGATCTGCCGGTGCTCGGGTGTTCCCAATTCCGCACCGCAATGGGGGGGGGCTTGCGGCTTCTATCCCGGCGTTGACCCGGGCGAACATCGCAGCGGGATTGCTGAGACCTTCGACCAGGCGCGGGACGGTTTCCAAGGGGCCTGGGACGAGCTCGCAGCGACGCTCACGGAAAAGAACTACGACACATGGCGACAAGCCCGAGACTGGTCGGCTTGGAGAGACCGAATGCACTCGCTCGCGCTCCCGCTTCCCACGCAGTGACGCGGTCAGCATCTCTCGATGCACATGTACGTAGTGCGCACAGCTTGGCGCCGACGAATTTCGCGGCCCGGTAAATTCGTACGGCATGATTATTCTCAATATCGGTGCTTGCCCTGACTTAATTCCGCGAATATCGTCCTGTCCCTTTTTGGTAACGAGTTTGGGGCGCCACATGATCGGTTTTCAGGCCAAACTGGAGCGTTTTGAAAGTCTCGCAGCCGAATGCGAATTGATCGCCAAACGATCGGCTGGAAGTAATCGCGAATTTTATCTTCGTGCGAGCGAACACTATCGCGGGTTGGCCAACGATCTACGTATCCTGATCGCATCGGTCGACGTCGCCGCGTAAGTGCCGACCTATTTTTGAAGGCTTCGGATGCTTACGGCGAAGAAAAAGGCCGCCAACCGAGGCGACCTTAATCATCTTGCAGGCGAGCTTCCGGATGGTCTGCGAAGCTCTGCGGCGTATTCCTCAATAATGCGCCGAGCCTCATCCAAGCGCGACGGCTGGGCGCCCTTACGCTGAGTTTGCTTGTCTGGCTCCGGCATAACCGGATGATCTGGCGAGCAGGCCGTCGTCGTTTAGCCATTTTTTGAAAGCGATCCCGTTTACGATGAGCGTAGTTCTGCCTAGCCCGCGCTGAGACTATGACCTTCCGAAAATCGATCTACGAACCGCTACAGCAGCGATTGTCGAGTGAGCGCGGCAGTTTCGTTCGGCTGACGTTCGTGGAGATCGAGCAGACATTGGGGAGAAAGCTGCCGGCGTCCGCGCATAAGTTCACTGCGTGGTGGGGCAACGAAGTTTCCATGAAATTCGGGCACCCTCAGGCGAAGGCTTGGATGAACGCCGGCTTTCGTGCGTACGCTTCGATCAAAGACCGTGTCGTTGAATTTCGACGGCTTTGATCCAGCAGTTCGTCTAATGCTTGTCGAAGGCCTTCGCGCGCTGGAATAGCCACGGTTTGAAGTCCGGTGATGATCAGCTTGTTCAACGTCTCACAATCGGTCGGCGACAGGTGGGGAAGCTGACGCGAAGTCTTCCACTGCTCAATGGCGGCGGTCACGGCGGCACGCAATTCATCATCAGTCGGGCTGGTCATCGGTCGCCCCCAACGCGATCGTCTACAGCTTGGCGCTTTTTGAATTGGAGGCAATTGAACCTTCGATGTATCGGTTGAGGGTTACTTCAGCGCGGGCGGACGGACGATGCAATCGGATCGGCTCGCTACCCTGTTTCCGCTGGAGAGGTGATCTTGCGACCTTTGAGATCGATCGCCGTCGCTAGATCGCTCCGGCAACTGAGCGAATAACCTCCCACTCGTCCTACTCGCTCGTCCCCGCTGTTTTTGAAAGCGCTGCAAGCGAGCGTAAACCGCTTGTCGGGTGCGGCCTAGCCGCTCGCCGACCTCTTCAGCTGTGGCACCTGCGCCAAAGAGCGAGAGCAATTCCGCCTCTTCGTCTGGCGACCACGGACGCGTTGATGTGCGACTGTTCGTCATTCGCAATGCCTAAATGCGCGGCGGCGCTGGCCTTCTCGGTGGATCGGGAAAGCGAGCTGGCCGCTCCGAGCGCGGCGGCGCCGGCAAGCGGCTGGGCTCAGGCGCGCGATTACCGCGCGTCATCCACGCTGCTAGACGAGCGTAGCTTCGCCTGAGAGCCGGAACGAACCAAGCCGCCGATGCGTCCTCGTGATCCATGTTCGAAGCATAATTTCGAGCCATTTAGAAAAGATTGCCGATTTCTCCCGGTTGGTAACTGATCCTCAAGAATGCAAATGCAAAATTAGCTGCCATGCAAACAGGGCGCTCGCTTGAGACGATATTGCAGGACCAAAAGCGCAGCCCGGTCTTCAATCAGTGTCACCGCCAATTTCTCAACCTTCTGCGGGATGTCGATTGGATCGCCTCCACGAAGTTGCCCGCCCCCCCAGAACCACGCTTGCGCTTCTGCGGAATGGCTGGATCGAACGGCGCTCCACGAAAACGGGTATCGAATGCCGCATGACAGAAGCTGGTCTGAGGGAGCTTTACCAACCGCGATAACTGCAAGGCGCGGATTAGGAAACGACGAACGTGTCAAAGGCCATGGAACTGATCGTCGCTGGCTACGTGAAGGTGCGGGACCGTCGCGCGCTGACGGACTTACTCGCGCATCGCCGCAAGGTTCTCGCTGAGCTGCAAGCCGTGTCGGGCATCAACCCACAAAGTGCTGTCAAAGCAATACAAGACGAACTCGCGATGATCGAAGCCGGCCTCGAAAAACTCAAACCGCCGCCGGGATCATTGCCCGAGAACGAGTGGAGCTAGCACAACAAACGTCCTCTCACCCCGGCCCTCGTTCGCTTGACTGCGAATAGTAACCGGGTGGAAACCAATCCGAGCTACGCTAGTTGAGCGCTTAACGGACAGGGCGCGATACGCATGGGCAGGAGAAGCCCGCTCCCCGAAAGTGAGCGGGTTTCTTTTTCGATTGAGCAAGAATGCGCGTTAATAAGATCACGTGGGACAAAGTCGGCCGGGTAACCGAGCCGGGTCGCTACAAGTGCTTTTTCGGATATCTAACCGTCACTTCAGAGGACATCGAGGTGTGGACGCGCTATCCCGACGCGACGTTCACTTTGATCGCGCGGCCGACGACTGAGCAATCGGTGGGGGAAGATTACCGTCTAGGCGCGTTCGACATCGGCGATCGTGAACAGTAGGCCTGAGGAAAGGGAACATCTCGAACAACGGCGCTTCGACATTCGCTGGAGGCTTTCATTACTGCCAACGCCACGAAGCAGTTTGACGCTTCCGCTCCGCGGCGCGGCCTAAAGATTGAAGCATCGCAGCCCCATAGGAACTTAGCCGCGCAGGTTCGGTTGGCTACGGTGTGCCGCTCGGCGTCCCTTTGCCAACTCAGGAGATGAAGGTGGCAAAAGCTTTAATTTCAAAGGCTGACCTCGAACGCATTGCGCTTCAGGACATTCGTAGTTTCCCCGGCTCCGAACATGTCGTCTCAGTAGAAGTCGAATACGCGGCCCATCAACCACAGGGCATCAACTGGCAATTGTGTGTCATAGCGAACGACGGAGGCGATCTCGACCGCATTCAATATGCTGCCAAGGTCACAAGCGATCGGTTGAAGCGCCGATACGATCTTCGGCTGGCCTCCTAGGCAGCACGATCAGCCGTGGTGTCGAGCTGATGCGCAACGAGGATCTATATCAATCGCCTCGCCGGGACGTCGCTGGACAAGGGCGTCGAACTGAACGCGCTGGCATGCTGCCAGGGACAGCAGCCTTGTTCCAGATTTAACGTTCCGCGGCGACATCAAGCTTAATCCGCGTCTTCGATTGCACCGGGGCTAAGGAGAGTTAGCCTCTCTTGCACCGGACATGGTCCCATTCGGGTTCGTCCGTCGCGCCAATATACTCGGCGCGGCGGCTTCGTTTGATTTGATTTGGACATCTCGCGCGAGTTGCATTTGAAAAGGCAGTCAGACAGCGCCCCCCTCGATCTTATTGAGATGCGTCGGCAACTCACGGCCATGCGCTCGCAACACTCTGACGATCTTCTCGTCACATCGCGATTGAACCGCTTCCTCGTGAAGATTGCGTTTTTGTCGGAGCCAAAGAATGCGGCGCACGAGCAACATCTGAAACATGAGTTCGTAAGGACGTTGCGAAGCGTTGAAGCGATCGTCTCGAGGAGCCGATCTGTGAAGCCATCGGGCGCCGTTAAGCAGCCCAAGTAACACTAACGCACGGACGTTCTTGCGCCGGCTCGGGCAGTCGCCGATCCTCGCTGTAGTCGCGAAGTCGTCTTCGTCTCGCGTATCGACGCCTTTGCGGCGAGGGGTCGCCGTCCCCTCGGTCGGCGGCCCCGCCCCATGATACTGAACCTTGAGGGGCGTAACGTGTCTGTTGAATGGAAGGGCGTCGAGCGGCGACGCGTCACACGCAAGACGGTCAACCAGACAGTTATGATCTCGCTCTTAGGCGGCGCAACAGTCACGCCCTGCGCAATGCGAAACCTTTCAGTTCTTGGCGCCGGCATACTTCTTGAAGAAACTCCGATCCCGCCGACGCACTTCGACCTGTCCTTCGACGAATTCCGAACGAGCTTTGCCTGCCGCGTGGTGTGGCGTCGCGATGCTTTCGCCGGAGTGGAGTTTGTCCACTAGCGTGTCAACAGCGGCTTCCACGGGTCATTCTTGGTTCTTCTGGGTCTCACGGCGTAAGACGGGGTGCATCCAGTAATTTTCGCCTAGCTTGGGAATGTTATCGTAGTTGATCTTGTCCCAATGAACGCGCTCGGCATCCTCGCGCAGGAATGCAATGCGCAACATCTCTTCCGTTGTATCGTTTCCGCGGATGTCTCGGAAGGGACCACTTTCCCGTATAATGATCGAGTTCACTTGTGAATATTTGGCGAAAACGACGGGCACTACTCTCGCGACGTTGACGTTAAAACCGGTGACGGCCGCGCTCGCCGAGAGGACAGCATCGGGGGTATAATTGACGGCGAGCACACCGTTATTCAAGCTCGCCGTTGATTTTCCGCCATAGAGAAGGGCTTCGGCGAGCTGCTCGGGTGTGGTCGCTTGATCGATGCGAGCCCTGCGTTCGTCAGGCATGAAAGCGGTGACTGCCGCCAACCCGATAAAAACCGCGATTAGGATCCACAGCAACTTCTTCATCGCAGCTACCTCAAGGGGTACAAACCTCTCCCCGATAGAGCATCTAGCTTAGACGGTGGTCACTCGCAAAAAGTGATGTGGAAAAGTCTAGCGTCTCCGGCGGAGTGGCCCCTCTCAACGCCCTTGGCTTCGCAGTGTGCGTCCGATCGTCGACTAACCGGCGCAGCGACAGCTTCATTTCGTTGTGTTGGACATCGTAAACGCGTGCGCGGCCGCCGCCGGGGAGATCGATTATGAACCCGGCGGCGTTGCGGCGAAGGATCGCAGCAGCGACCTTCGCCAGTGACTTGATGCGTTCTGAGCGCTGGGCGCTGTTCATTGCGTTGGCAGATGACCTAATAATGCGATCTGAACATCACGACAGAAGGAGGCGATTTCCCCTTCATCGCAAGGGGCGCCCAAATCAGCTTCGCGCCTAGCTACGACCTGCGCCTTTATCGGTAGATCGGCTTTTGGGTCGGTTGTTTCAGCCTCAAGGATGGCCTCAGAAAGGTCCGACAAGACGTCGTGGGCCCGATCACACGCTGCTTCGGCTTGATCGATCTCATCTTGAGTGCCGACGACAGCGACACGATTAAAAAGCGAATAGATGCGCTGCTTGAGAGCCGCTTCGCTTTGATATTTTTCCCAAAGCTCTTGTATCGCTGTTAGGCTCTGAGGGGGCTGCGCCCACGGTCCAATGATGATATTCGTCTGGCTAGCTTGTGACATTGCTTATCCCAATGTTCGAGTTAGGGCCGTGAAGCAGGTGCAAACTGCTTCGCGGCCCGCACAAAATAACTCCACATTTTCGAGATGCAACCGGTAAGTTGACCGGGAGCGCCGGGACAATTCCCGGTTTATTCCCCGGTTTGAGCCAACGCGGACCGCGATCATCGAGCCCGGTAGACGACACCCTTGATATCTAAGACGCCCGCAACAGACCCGTCCGATCGATCGCCTGAGGAGCAGGAAGCGCTCGACAAGTCGATCCGGAACTCGACGTCGCGCGAGCAAGCAAAGCAGCGACGGCTGAACGGCGACACGATCAAGGATCGGCATCGACGACAGGTAACACTGGAAGACTTACCTCTGTTCGCCAGCGAAATGGACATCTCTGTCGCACTGATGGGACCGGGACGGTACACGGAATGGCGAGGGATAGTGCCGCTACTCGAACGACGCGGCTTCCCGAAGATCGATGGGCTGATGGGTGGTCGTTACACGCCCGCCGTGCGGGCGTTCTTCGATCGCGAGTATGGCATCCATGGGCAGTCGTCCGGCCGCGCCGTCGATGGACCCGAGCGGTTCGGCTCGTATCAAGGTCGCACGAGAAAGCGGAAGCCGAATACGGACACCTGATCGCCGCCGCCTTCCGCGCGCAGGCCGACGCACCGGATATCGAGGCGCAGGCAAAGCGGCGGCTCGCGGATGAATTCGACGCAGCGCAGGCGCGCGGTGAAATAGCCAAAAGGTCGGACGGGCCGAAATTGCGCGATCAGGTCGCAGGCTCCGACACGATCGCCACGATCAAAACAGGCGGGGATTACCCGACATGAAAATTATGAAGAAAGGCAAATTCGCGATGCCGAAAAGCGCGACCGGGGCATCCGTTTGAAGGACCACTGCCGCAGCCGCAGCCGGTTCTCGGATAGAACTTCAAGGCACTGCCGCCGATGTCGGACCGCAAAGACAAAACTTAAAGGGCCTGCATCGAGTGCACGCCTTGACGGGCGCTATCCCTTAGCCTGGTTGTTGCCCTGCTGCGCGTCGGGCAGCGCGCTCGATCCGATCAGCGAGTTTTGCAACGTGCTCTTCGACAAGCAGCGCGTAATAGCTGCCGTGATCTGCACCCTCGGCATGCAAATCACCGCGTATTTCGGCAACCAGCTCAGCGGACAAGTTCGGGCCGATCTTGAGGGATAACGCCGCCAAAACCTGCGTAACGATCGCTTCTAGCGCCACTTGGCGTGCGAAGAGCGCTTCGACTGGGTCGAAAGGATCGCCGACGACTTTGCTCACATTGCTCCCCCGCCACCGGTGCCCGTAGACGGCCGCGGCGCAGGCGCTGCGGCGTCCGGCGACGAATGGCCCAGCGAGCCCGGGCCGCTCGAGTTGATCGTTCCAGACAGCTTGATCACGGCTTCGGCGCGCCGGACGACGTCGAGAAAAGAGGAACTGGCGTTGATGTCGACCTGAAGCTTTCCGTCACCGGTGACCTGACCGGAAACGTCGACGTGCTGCGATCCCTTGTCGCCGCTGACGCCGGTCCCATAGGTCATCGTGTCGGACAGTTCGGGGGCCAGCGTGTTGTCGCCGTACCCGAAGGCCCGGCGATAGACGTCGCGCATCGAACCGCCGCGCTGAAGCCGCAGCCGCTCGCCGCTGGTCAGGCCGGAATACCCTGCGTCCTCTACCGACTTGTGCATGGCCCAGAGGCCGCCGGCGATCCCAGCCGCGCCGGCAGCCCACGGGGCGGCCGCAGCGCCGGCCGTCCAGATGGCGCTTCCAGCGCCCGCAGCGGTCGCCGTGGAGGCCGCGCCCTTGGCAGCTGCGCCGACGCCGGCAGCCGCGGACAACTCCGCAGCGGCCGCGGATAGCGCCGCAGCGGACCCATCCAGCGCGACCGCGGACGTCCCCAGACCAAAGCCGTTCATGAGGCCCGACACAAGGCTGAAGGTGCCCGCAATACCAACGGCGCCGGCACCGGCGACGGCGCCGCCGCCGATCAACTTCGCCGCGTCCGGATGGTCCTTGGAGAACTGCGACAGGCTTTCGGCCCAGCTTCCGATCCAACCCGACATACTCGCCATCACGCCGGCAGCGTCTTCCATCGCGGGCGAAGTCAACGCCCCGGTGAAATTCGTCAGCGACGTCGTCAGCGAGTTGAGCGCGACGAAGGGGTCTTTCTGATTGCCTTCGGCCGCCTTCAGGCCCTGCGCCTGCCCGTACAGGGTCGCATGGTTTTGCAGCGACTGCTTTTGCGTAATCAGCTTGGCGACAAGGTCGGACGACGTCCCCGGGAACATCTTCCGGGCTTCGGCGATCTGTTCGGCTTGATCCGTGACGCCGCGCTTCTCCAATTCCGGGATCAGGTTTTCCCAGACCCATTGATCCGGGTTCGCCATCGCCTTCTTCCAGTCCTTGACGTGCTTCCCGGCCTTCAGGCCCTTCAGTTCGCCTGTCTTGGTCTTTTCGAAGTCTTGTTCGTTCGCGAGGCCGTAGCGGACGAACGCCTTCGCCGCGGCGTGCCGGTTCGCCAGACCGCCCTGAACGGTCTTTTCGAACATGTCGGTCGCGACGCCGGCGCTGGACCCGCCCATTTCCTGCGCGAGCGACAGCGCGGTCGTCGTCAGGTAGCGGTCGGACAGCTGCGCGCCGGACGACCGCATATATTTGGCGTTTTCATAGATGCCTTCCGCGGTCACGGTGTTGCCCATGACCTGCCGGGCACGAATGACGGCGTCCATGTAGTCGCGGAATTTCTCCGGGTTCTGTGCGCGCCCGAGGATTTCCGCGCCTCGAAAGGCGAAGCCGAGGCCGTGCCCAGCCTCGCCGCTGCGGTCCATCGCATTCAACACGCTGTTGGCCGCGATCGCCGTCGGAAGCAGTTCATGTGCTTCTTCCGGGTGCAGGACGATCGATCGCAGTTCCTTGAAGCGCTCCAACGCGTCGGCCGTCTTCACGTTGGTGTATTTCGCAGTCAGGTGCGGCGCTTCGGTCGCCGCCCGGTTGATGTCCGCTTCGGGAATGCCCGCAGCCCGCATCTTGACCATCTCGGACTGGATTTCGGCGCCGGACTTCACCGCGCCCTTCGTGCCGGCAAGGATGCCCGGACCAGCGAACATGAGCGCGTTGCTGGCGCCGCGGCCGACGGCGCCGATCGCGCGGCGAGTAAGACCCGGTTGACGTTCCAGCGCGGCGTTAGTTCGGTCAACAGCAGCGCGTAACGCATTCTGCGCGGCAGCTGCCCGGTTCGCCGGAATTCCAAGCTGTTCGAGGCCGTGCTTCGCCTGAAGGACGGCGACCTTCTGCCGTTCGAAAGCGGCCGCGGCCCGACTGACGGCGCCTTGAGCGCTCTCATAAGCGCGTTGGAGCGACCGCGCATCGCCTTCGCCGTTCTTCATGGCCTTTGCAGCGCCATCAACCGCGATCTGTGCTTCCCTGAAACGGGTTCGCGCAGCGGCGAACCCGTCCTTCGCTGATCCGAAGCGGTCGATCGCCGCCATCTGTTGCTGCGCCCGGGCGAGCGCCTTCGACAAGGCGTCGACTTCCTTCGAAGACCTCGCCGACTTGGCGATGCCTTCGATCTTCTTAGCGATCTTGTCGAAGACAGCGCCGGTTTTGTCTTCGGCGGTGATGCGCGCAACGGCTTCGATGATTTTAGCCATCAGGAATTCCCTTCAAATGAAAAGGGCCGCAGATCCCCTCCGGCATCCGCGGCCCGACGCGCACGGCGACGGAGAGCCGGGCAGCGCGCAACCGAAAAGACGGGGTCGCGGCTTCCCGCGACGAAACCCGCGACCCCAACGACGCCCGCGCTTTTGGCCGAGGACTATCAGCAAACCAAAAGCGAAAGCGCCGAACCCATGTCATGCCGCCGCGTTCCGATTGGCTTCAGCCGCAACGCCATCTGCTGGCGGCCACGTGGCGTCGACCGGGATCAATTCGACCTGCGTCGGCCGCGGCTGCTTCCTCCGCGGCGTGGTCGCGGCGGCGATATCGAGATCGGCGACTGCTTCAGGCGTCATGCGGCTGCCATCGAAGGCGAAGCCCGGACCGTCGAGACGGGGAAGGCGGATCAGCGAGAACAGGTCGCCCGGCCAGTCCGCGAGCGCGCTCGGGTGAAACTCAGTTTCCCGGAAGCGGCGCTTTACGCATTTCCAGCGCATTGTCCCGCCGAAGACATGCACAGAACCATGCACGCCGTCGTTGGACGCGACCGCATCTTGATCGCCAATGATGGCGCCGGTGGTCTCAGCCACCCACAATTCGACGGTGCGCGATCGGATGTCTTTGCGAGGTTCGGCGCCGAAGTCGCGGGCGATGACGTCGGCGGCGGGGATCGGCGCTTCACCGTCGGGCAGGGCTTCGTTCAGCCGCTTGGCATCAAGGGCCTGTTGGGCGGCTTCCTTCGCCAGTTGCAACAGTTCGGCGGCGATCCGCTGCCCGTCCGTCCTGATGCGCGCCGCCAAATCGTTGGCGGTTTTTCGGGCGGTCGCGATTTCTCGGCGCGCAGCGGCGGCAGCTTCGGCCTTGGTCGCTTCGGCCGCGGTGTTTTCCGTGACCGTCGCGAGCCTTTCGAGCCTATCGACTTCGCTCGCCGCGGCGGCGCGCTTTGTCGACCACGCCGCAAATCGAATGCTGTCTGCCAGCGCTTCGGCTTCTTCCGCATCGATCGCGGCCAGCTGGTCGCGGGCGGCCTGAAGGTCCGTCCGCACGGCGGCGATACGCTTGTCGGCCTCGGTCGGCTTTCTGAAAGGATTTCGCATCAGTGCCCCCTTAGCCGACCTGCATGCCGCGCGACTTCAGGGATGCATCCAACGAAGCGGTAACGTCCGGCGGCTTCGGCGCGTCGGACTTCTGCATCGGCAGGCCGCGGGCCGACAGCGCCCGATCCCACAATGCCGACGCATCAGTCGCGACCGCAGGGTCCGCCGGCTTATCGGCAGAAGCGGCAGCCAGGGCGGCTTTGGCGTCTGCGACCGATTGATCGGTTGTCGTGGCGATGGACAGCGCCAGACCCGCGCGGCCCGCGGCTTCCGGCAGCGTCAAGATTGCAGCGACGCGGCGGCGATCCGCCGCGACCGCCGCCGCGACCGCAATCTGAAGTCCTGATCGCGTGAAGACCCTCGTTTCATCATTCATGGAAGTTCCCTCTCGATTTGCGCTGCGATCGTCGCCGGTTCGGCCGCCGTCGATCAACGTCGAAGACGTCTCATCATGTCTCAGGTCCGGGCTATTTCGTCTCTCGACGTCTCAGGCCGTTCGATCTGGCGTACCGTTCGAAGCGCGGCCGCGAAATCAGGAAGCGGGCGCCGACACGAAGCGCGAAGCCGGTCGGCTCGCTGATCGGATGCAGTGTGCAGAGCCGATGCAGATGCGATCGCGATATCTCGAATTCGCTCACGATGCGACCGGGACGCGCCCAGTCATCAAGTTCGACGTCGGATCGCGCATCAGGCGCGCGCGCAGGGAGCGCGCGCAGCCGATCCAAGGCGGCGTTGGCCGTTGCGATGACAGCTTCCAGATCGCGCGCGATGGCTGCGACGTCGTCACTCACCGGGCAAACTCCCGGGCAAGGCGTGACGCTGCAACCCGTAAGGAAACCGGGAAAACGGCCGCCGGGAATATACTCGAAGATCGGGGCGCTTCGTGCCGCACCCCAAAGCGGCCCGTCCTACGGTCCCTAAACGTTTTTTTATGGGGCCCGCGCCGAAGGGGAGGGCCGCCGCTGTGCGTTGGCTGCCAGTTGCCCGCGTCGGAGTGCCGCCGACAAGCGCGCGCATCAGCGGCCTTGCTAGCGGCCCTGCCGCGCTACTTGCCTTCATGCTGTTGATCCTGATCGGCAGCATCGTCGTTCGTCTTGTCGGTCGTCTGCGGCGGCGCCGGTCTCAGCGGCGACTGTCCCCGCCGTGTCGGTGCGATCGGCTTGATCGGCTGAAGATGCTCGCCGGTCGCCCGGTCGTCGTGATCGATCGTCATCGTTTTCCTTTCACTCAGTCTGGACGTCTTCGGGAATGTCGTCGTCCAGTTCGGTTTGATACCAGCCGTCTTCATCGGCCGGTCGCGCCGGGAGGCGCGCCGGCGATACAGGTTCACTGCGGGAGCTTGCCCGGGAGGGATCAGTTGCGATCAAGCGCCAGACGTCGCGCTCGACGTCGTCGCGGATCAGGACGATCAACGCATTGCCCAATCGGCCAGTGAAGAAGGTGTCGCCGGCTGGGTTTCGGCGCTGTCGCAAGCTGGACAGTTCTATGCCGTCGATCATGATCGAACCCCGCCTCTGGCGATGTCCATCTTCGGTCCGCGTAGTTGCCTATCGCCGGCGCGCCCGAAGGCGCGTCCGGCGCTTCGGACATTACCGATCACGCCCAGGCGTCTAAGCCCAACAGCACTTTCATTGGGCATCGCGGGGCCCAATGGTCCCAATAGCCCCAATGAGGCCCAATAGAACCCCAACGGCATCATCGTTGGGCCCAATGACTGTCCCCCAACAAATCCTCTCTCTTAAGAGAGGATTGGGCCGTTGGGGTTGGGGACGGCTCTGGCTGGGTCCAGACCTCCTTGGAGGTGAAATCCAAGCGGGACTGCTTCTTCAGTTCCACTAAACAACGCCGGAGCATTTCGGCACCGGAAGATGGATTTAGGGGTGTAACGATCTCTTGCTGCCGGGCCACATCCAACAGGGTAGCCCTGTCGATCCGACCATCGGCAGCTATCGTATTGAACAGTGCAAACACCCTTTCGGCTCGTTGCAAGTCCGCCCTGGAGGCGGTGGCTTGCGCGCCTTTGGGCGCGCCGCCGGCATCACGATCGCCTTCATCGTAGATCGGTTCGATGAAGACCGAGAACTCCGCATCCACTTCTTCGGTCGCCGGCGTGACCTCGACTGTGGGCATACGAAACCGAAATGTTTGACCGTCGGGAGCATCGTTTGCCAGAGTGACTTCCGCCACCCGAACTTCATCCGCCTCCTTCTGAATGGAGATGACGACGTCGGCGCTGGCGGTGATCGTGGTGCTGCCGCGCGCCTTTCCACGGCCTTCAGTATTATGATGCAGAACCACGACGGCAACACGGGCTTCTTCCGCTATGCGGGTCATTTCGTTCATCATCGTGCCCATCGGACCGGCGGCATTTTCATCGATCCCGCCGGCGCAACGGTTCAGTGTATCGACTACGACTAAGCTGCCGTTTTGGACCTTGGATGAGATTTCGCGCATCGTTGCGATCACGGCGCTCGCATCCTTTGCGGTGGTTAGATTGATCGGCGTGGTCGATACGGCGATCGGGGGCCGAATATTGCCGTGCAGCTTCTGCGAGGCTCGAAAGCGTTTCTTCGTAATGCGACCTTTTTCAAGGGCGAGGTACAACACTGCGCCTTGGCGGACCTTCCGTCGGAAGAAATCGGTGCCGGTTGCTATGCACAAGCTGAGGTGAGTGGCGAACTGGGTTTTTCCGATCTTCGTGTCGGCATGGATCACGACGACCTCTCCGATACCGAACAGCCCGGGAACTACCCACTCCTTGCGTTGAACGATCGAGGGGTCACCTAAGAACTCGTAATCGACAGTTGATGCCCTCTTTGATCGGCCGTCACTAGATTGCACGACGGCGTCCGATACTTCTTTGATCTGAGCGCGTGGTGTCATTTCGACCCGTCAAGTTGGATGCGGAAATCCGGACCGTGCAACTCGCGTCCGATGGCGCTGGCGAAGTCCATAAACATGTCGTCAGCGTCACAACAGGCGATGCCGAACTTCTCGATGTCTTCGCAAACTCGTTCGAGGACCTTAGCCAGATAGTCGCTAGCTTCATCAGGCGGCAGGCCGCGCATCGCGCGTGCGTGACGCTCAACGAGATGACGTTGCCGGCTGTAGGGGAACGGAATAATCGTTGTCACTTCTGACCTCGCAGACTGATGCGTGGGAAGGGCGGCGCGCTGCAAGGGATCACAGCGCGCCGCCGGTGCGCTGCCCGGGTACATCCGCCGGGTTCAGCGCACGCACCGGCGGTCGTGCCCCGCCGGTGAAAGGGGAGGGGATCAGGCAGCGGCCTGATCGCCGCGAAGAAACTTGTAGAGGTCTTCGACAGGAACCGTTGTGCGGCTTCCATTCTTCCGGAGGCGGATGACGCCTTCCTTCGCGAGTTCATAAAAGCGGGTGTTGCCGATGCCCGCGATTTCGCGAAACCGCCCGGCATCCACGTTCGGCGGCAGTTTGTAGATTTCGATCATGTCGGTAAGGGTCAGATCGCCGGGCATTTGGAAGCGCGCTCCTAGGTTTTCGTTCGTCCGTGCCCGCAGTAGTTCGTCGCTCTCTCGCCTTCGTCAACGGGGGGACAGAGGGACAAACTCGCGCTTTCCCAATTGAAGTTTTTATCGGTGTTAACGGCGCGATCTGTAATGCACTCGACTTGCGAGCGAATTTTCAGCGCTCGGAAATGCTGACCTGCCTTAAAAAAAATTCGCGTGTCCCGGCATGTCCCTCTGTTTGTCCCCCTGTTTGTCCCTGATTTTTCCGGGCGCTTTCCCGGATTTTGAACTCACTCGACAGAACACGATGGCGAACAAGATCGGTCGCGGCGGCTCTGGCCGCGCGCGACTGAGGTATCCAGCATCTTCGTAAAGACAGGAAACTAGGAGGCAGACGCGGCCCTAGAGCGCCGGGCTTTGGCAATCGATACGACGCTGCCGGACTTGCGCAGGTCGTCCAGATAATCGGCCCACCATTGAGCGAGGCGGGTTCGGTCCGCATCGTACGTTGCACGGTTGTAAATGCTGCGAATTTGGTTGCCGTCGCTGTGGGCCAGTGCTGCTTCGATGATGTCGGCGTCGAAGAGGCGGGAGGAATTCGACAGGGTCGAGAACGACGACCGGAAACCATGTGGAACGTGTGTGTCGCTTGCATAGCCAAGCCTGCGCAGAGCGGAGCCAAGCGCGCCTTCAGACATTGGCCGCAACGCTGGACGCTTCGACGGCTTGCCATCCTTGCCGACCACGCGGCGCGGCTGCGCGTTGGGGAAGACGTAGTCGGCACCGGCCTCGGCGTGGATGGATGACCATCCGGTCAGCTCGCGCAGCTCTGCGAGGACGGCGATTGCCTGCCGAGAGAGCGGCACCTTGTGTTCGCGTCGCATCTTCATCACGTCCGGTGGGAGCGTGATGGCAGGCATGGTGACGTCGCTGGCCACCCAGCTCCATCGCAACTGCCGCAGTTCACCGGGGCGCAGCGCGGTTAGGGCGAGAAGTTGCAGGGCAAGCCTCGTTTCCTTGGTGCCGTCGTAGCCGTCGATCGCGCGGAGTAGGGCCCCGAATGCCTTTGGGTCGACGATGGCGGCGTAGCTTCTGGTTGGGGGCGGTGTTAGGTGGCCGGACTTTGCGAAAGCCGCGGCGGGGTCGAATTCCCGCAGGCCTTCCGCGACCGCATACGAGAAGACGCGGCTAAGGGTCGCCCGGCATCGCTTCGTCGTTTCGTACCGGTTCTTCCCATGCCGGCCGGCAGCCTCCACTTTGCGAAGCGCCGCCAGCACGTCTGACGGCGTGATGGCGCCAATCTGAAGCTGACCGATCTGTGGCCGGACTAGGTCGATTATCCAAGTCAGCTTGTCTAGGGTGGTCGCACTCTTTGAGGTCTCGCGCTGCTTGGCCAGCCACGCATCAGCCACCGCGTCGAACGTCGTCAGATGCGCCGCAGACGCCGCGATCTTGTCGGCCTTCCGTTTATCCGACGGGTCTACGCCCTTCGCCAGAAGCGCCTTGTTCGCATCCCGCGCGATCCGGGCGTCGGCGAGGGTGATCGCGGGATAGGCGCCCAGCGCGATCAGCTTTTGTTTGCCGCCGAACCGATACGCCTGCCGCCAAAGCCGCGACCCGCTCGTTTCGACAAGCATATATAGGCCGCCGCCATCGCTTATTTTATACGGCTTCTCCGCTTTCTTGGCTGCGCGACAGGCTGCATCGGTCAAAGGCATGGATCGTCCCCCCGCTAGGGCTTCGTACCAACAGCCGATCCGATCCCTACCAACGTCCATACCAACAGAATTTGCGGAAGCTGACGGAGGGAAACGAACGCAGGCGTAGCAGAAACCCCTATGTTTCAGCGACTTCTCTCGCCGAAGCGGAGACTAGCGAACGATCGGGAATAGTCAAATGGTGCCGGCTGAGGGGATTGAACCCCCGACCTTCGGTTTACAAAACCGCTGCTCTACCGCTGAGCTAAGCCGGCGACGCGGGGCAGGGCTCGGCATGTGCCGGAGCTGTCCGCCCGCTCGGGCGTCGCAATATCAGACTTGGTCGGAAAGTGCCAGAACCTGGCAGTGGCGTTTCGCCGGCAAGAAACAGGCGGCCCGTCGGGCCGCCTGCAAGCTTTCAGCCTGATGGCCGGGGCCTTACTGGCAGAGGTGCCGCCGTCCGTCTTCGCCCTTGAACCATGTGCCGGGTCTGCACACGATGCCGTTGCGGGCTGCGTAGGCGTCCCAGTTGCCGTACCAGGCGGGGCCGCCGCTGTCATAGCGCGCGTAGGAATTGCCCCAGCCCTGGAACGGTGCAGCCGCAATCGTTGCGGCGGTGCCGACCGCCCACCAGCCACCGCGCCCGCGGTGTCGAGCGGCCAGAAGCCCGATTGTGTTCCATCATTCGGATTCACTTGGCCGCGGGCCATGTGCCGGCGGCGATAGGCGCGGTCGGCGGTCGCATTGCCGGGACCGAGATTCTGGCAATTGGGATCCTGGAAGAGCCCCGTGCAGCGGCCCGAATTGTCGACTGTCGCTTGCGCGAAAGCCGGTGTTGCCAGCGTGGACGCGACGATCGCGGCCAAGCCAAGAAGCTTCAGGCTCGTCATGGCATTTTCTCCATGTTGTTGAGACCTGTGCTAAGTGCGGCATCTGGTAGTCGTTCCGCGGATTCTCGCACGCGGGGTCACATCGACGTGAGCCCGCCCAGGATGTGCAGTTTGTGCCACGCAACCTTGCGCGCTCCGGCACGTGCGGCGAGCTTGCGCCGCGTTAACGCTTCGCTAGCGCAGCTTGCGGCATTTGAGCGGCCCGCGCCCCTTGCGCGTTAGGCTTACCGGCATTTGGTGAGCCGGCCTTAACCCTCTGTGTGCCGCGATCGGTTAGGTTGTGTTCCAGACAACCGGGATCCCACCATGCGCGCTCTGGCGCTCGCAGCCTTTCTGATCGGACTGCCCGCGACGGCGTTTGCCGGCGGCGGCTTCGATATCGTCGTGCCCGGCCGCCCCGGCGTGCCGATCATCATCAATGGCATCGACGCGTCCTATAGCGTCGTCGAAGGTGTCTGGGGCCTCGGCAAGAACGTCCAGGTGCAGCCGACGATCTATGGCGGACGCTATATCGCCGAGCGGCAGCCCGACGACGTCGGCCATTATTATCCGACACTGGGCCTGCGGCCCGGCTACGGCCGGCTCGAGGTCGAGCCGCCCGCGAACCGCAGATTGCCGAAGCCGGCCGAGAGCTACCACCAGAGCTGGGGCGCGCAATCGGCGCCGCTGCCGCCGCAGATGGACGTGCCCGCCGATCCGCCGCCGGTGATCCTGGCGCCGGAGATCAATGTGAATCCGCAGCATCGTCGGCCCCGGCCGCGTGCCGAGGTGCCCGGCAAGCCGCCGGGTTAAGAAACGTCAAAAATCCGAGATACGGAAATCAACAGGAGAGAGTAATGCGTCAGATGATTTCGGGACTGGTCGCGGCGGCTGCCGTGATGTTCGTCGGGGCCGCGCCGGCCGCGGCTTGCGGCTTCAATCCGTGCCAGCCGGTTGCGCCCGTCTATTCCGGCTGCAACACCGGTTGCGGTGGTTACGGCTATGGCTATGGCGCCTATGAGCGTCTCGCCGAGCCGACCACGCAGTATTACTACGTCAACCAGGGCCCGACCTACACCGGCCCGGGCGCCTTCGCGCCGTATCCGACCTATCGTGAGGACGCGGTCGTCGCCCCCGCCAACTATGGTTATGGCTATCGCGCCGCCGCCTATCCCTATCACCGCCCGTACTACCGTCCGTATCGCTACGGCTATGGCCCGCGCTACGGCTATCTGCCGCGCGTGCATTACGGCTACGGCCCGCGCTATGGTTACGCCCATCGCCACGCGCCCGCGCCGTACTATGGCGGCCACCGCGTGCTGCGCCGCTACTACTGATCACTCGATCGGTTGAGTTTTTCGAAGCGCCCGTCCGCGTCATGCGGACGGGCGTTTCTTGTTTGTGTCTCTTCGCTTGCGGGGCGAGGGAGCGTAGTTGCGTCCGCGGCCGCAGCTACCGCTTCATCAGCCCGAGCCGGCTCGCGCCGACATAGAGCGAGAGCGCGGCTGCGTTGGAGACGTTGAGGCTCTTGATCTCGCCGGGCATGTCGAGCCGCGCCACGACGCTGCAGGTCTCGCGCGTCAATTGCCGCAGGCCTTTTCCTTCCGCGCCGAGCACGAGCGCCAGCGGTTCGCGCAGTGCGACGTTTGAGAGGTCCTCGCTGCCTTCGCTGTCGAGCCCGACGGTCTGGAAGCCGCGCTCGTTCAGCGCGGTCAGCGCGCGGGCGAGGTTTTGCACCGTCACGACGGGCACCAGCTCGAGCGCGCCGGAGGCGGCTTTCGCGAGCACGCCGGTCGCTTCCGGGCTGTGGCGCGCGGTGGTGACGATCGCCTTCACCGCGAAGGCCGCGGCGGAGCGTAGGATGGCGCCGACATTGTGCGGATCGGTGATCTGGTCGAGCACCAGCACCATGCCCTCCGGCGTCAAGGTCTCGATGTCGGGTGAGAGCAGGGGATCGGCCTCGGCGAGCAGGCCCTGATGCACGGCGTCGGGCGACAGCAGGCGGTCGATCTCCTGGGGCCGGACGATCTCGGGCGTGACGCGGGTCTCGATATTCTCTTCGGCGAGGCGCCTTGCGGCGTTCTCGGTCAGCGTCAGCTTGCGGATCCGCCGCGCCGGGTTTTGCAGCGCCATGGTGACGCTGTGCCAGCCATAGAGGATGACCGGCCCGTCGGATGCCGAATCACGGTCGCGCCAGGCCGGCCGGCCGGCCGATTTCCCGGGCCTGTTGAAGGGCTTAGCCCCGCCGCGGGAGCCCTTGGAGGTGAATTTTCGATCCTTCATGGGCTCGCTTGTGTCACGGGTCCCGGAATATGGCAATTTGAGCGCCTCCGAGGGCGATTTTAGCTGTTCGCCTCGGTTGACTTTGCCCCACCGCTTCGCCCATAAACGCGCCCGGTCGCGCCCCCATCCGGGCTGTCGCGGCCTTCACGTTCCATGGCCGTCTTCGGTCCGCCGGCAAGGTCCGGCCCGATTGTGCTGCCGTCGAGCGGGGGAGTGTCCCGAGTGGCAAAGGGAGCTGACTGTAAATCAGCCGCCTCATGGCTTCGCAGGTTCGAGTCCTGCCTCCCCCACCAGCCTTCGCTCGCTTCGCGAGCTACGGCTGGGCAAGCCAGCCCAAATCATCGTCACGCGAAGCTAGCGAAGGCTGTCACGCCGTAGCCCGGAGGGCGTAGGCGGACTGCCTCGGAGCGTAAGTCACCCCATCATCTCCCGCACCATCGGCACCACCTTGCGCCCATAAAGCTCGATACTCTTCATCAGCTTCTCGTGCGGCAGGGGGCCGGCCGAATATTTCAACTGAAACCGTGAAATCCCGAGCGCCTTCGCGGTCGCCGCGATCTTGCGCGCCACGGTTTCCGGCGAGCCGACATAGAGCGAGCCGTGCTCGGCTTCGCTCACGTATTCGTCGCGGCCCATCGGCGGCCAGCCGCGTTCCTTGCCGATGCGATCGCGCATGGCCTTGTAGTCGGGCCAGAGCTCCTCGCGCGCCTCTCCATCCGTTTCCGCGACATAGCCGGGCGAGTGCACGCCGATCGGCTGGGCCGGGCGGCCGAATTCCTTGAAGGCGCGGTGATAGAGATCGACGTAAGGCGCAAAGCGCGCGGGATCGCCGCCGATGATCGCCAGCATCAAAGGCAGGTCGTAATGCGCCGCGCGGACCACGGATTGCGGGCTGCCGCCGACACCGATCCAGGTTTTGAGCTGGCCGTTCTCGACAGGGGGATAGACCAGCTGATCCTTCAGTGGCGGGCGCAGCTTGCCTTGCCATGTCACCGGCTTCTGCGACAGCAGCGCCGCGAACAGATCGAGCTTCTCCTCGAACAGCGCTTCGTAAGAACGCAGGTCGAAGCCGAACAGCGGAAAGGATTCCGTGAACGAGCCGCGGCCGAGGATCACCTCGGCGCGCCCGTTGGAGAGCGCATCGAGCGTGGCAAAGCGCTGGAAGACGCGGATCGGATCGTCCGAGCTCAGCACCGTCACGGCAGAGCCGAGATGGATGCGCCTGGTGCGCGATGCGATCGCGGCGAGCACCGTCTCGGGCGAGGAGATCGCGAAATCGGCGCGGTGATGTTCGCCGAGCCCGATGAAGTCGAGGCCGAGCTCGTCGGCCAGCACCGCCTCATCGACGACGTTGCGGATCACCCGCGCATGGGAAAGCGTGGCGCCGTCGGCGTCCCTGGTGACGTCGCCAAAGGTATCCAGTCCGAATTGAAGCGGTGCAGTCATCGATCAGATCTCTATCGGGCGCGAGCGGCGCCCGTCATGTGGGAGGAAACACTTAGCTGCGCAGCTAGGGCGCGGAGGCCGCTTCGGCAATGCCGCTCCGGGAAAGGCACGGTTTCCGGTTTTGCATCACGCCGGCGGGTTCAATCGGATCTGGCGAACATCTCGACCAGGGTCTCGCGCAGCCAGCGCTGCGCCGGCACGGTGTCGTTGCGCTGGTGCCAGAACAGGCTGACGATGCGCGGCGGCGCCTGAAGCGGAAGCGGCATGGCGTGCAGCAACGGCGCATGCCTAGATTGCGAACGCAGGTCGCTCGGCAGCACGGCGATCAGGTCGGACTGGCGCACGACCTCGTAGGCGGCGCTGTAGTGATTGACGGTCGCGACCAGGTTGCGTGACAGCCCGCGCGAAGCGAGGAAGAGGTCGTAGGACGGCATGGTCTTGCCCGCGAGGCTCACATCGACGTGGCCCGCGTTGAGGAAAGTTCGCGTGCTGAGCCGCTTCATGCCCGCGAGCGGATGGCCGCGCCGCATGAAGCAGGCATAGTCGACGGTCCACAGCGAGCGCGAGCGAATGGCGGCCGGTTGTTGCGCCTCGTTGACATAGACGCTCATGACGCAGTCGACCCTGTTGTCCTCGAGCTGGTCGGCGATCTCCAGGATGGTGTTGGGGACGTATGGACCCGCGCCTTGGGCGCGACCTTGCCGAGATGGCCGAGGAGGTCCGGCATCACGAGCGAGGAGACGTAGTCCGACATCGACAGGCTGAACTCGGTCTGCGCGCGGGCGGGATCGAACACCTGCTCGTCGAGCGCGCCACGCACGCTTTCCAGCGCTTCGCCGATCGGCTCCCACAGCACCACGGCGCGCTGGGTGGGACGGATGCCGGTGCCGGACCTCACGAACAGGGGATCGCCGAGCGCGTCGCGCAGCCGCGCCAGCGCGTTGCTGACCGCGGGCTGGGTCATCGTCAGCGCGCTCGCCGCGCGCGTGACGCTGCCCTCGGTCATCAGCGCCTCGAAGACTTTCAGGAGGTTGAGGTCGAGTGCACGGAACGACACGAACATTCACCACAGTGATATATTAGATCATGATTATAAATTATGACGATAATATCTCCTTGTCTATGGTTCCCTGAGGGACACGCGGTGCGCCGGGCCGCCAGACTGAGGGGACTTTCATGTCGATGATATCGGCGCGCATCGAGCGCCTTCCGTTCGCTCGCTTCCACAAGCATCTGCTGCTGATGGGCGGGCTCGGCTATATGTTCGACGCGATGGATGCGGCGGTGCTGGCCTTCATCCTGCCGGTGCTGCGCACCGCGTGGAATCTGTCGAGCGTGCAGATCGGCGTGCTCGGCAGCAGCACCTATATCGGTTTCCTGTTCGGCGCGTTGCTGGCGGGCACGCTGGGTGACCTGATCGGCCGCCGCGCCGTGATGATGTCCGCGCTTGCGCTGTATTGCGCGGCGTCCATCGTGAGTGCGATGGTCGATACATGGCCGTCCTTCTTTGCCGCCCGCGTCGTTGCAGGCATGGGCACCGGCGCGGAGAGCGCGATCATCGCGCCCTATCTCGCGGAGTTCGTCGCGCGGCGCTACCGCGGCAGCTTCACCGGCGCACTGGCCGGCTTCTTCTCCTTCGGCTTCGTTGCGGCGGCGCTGCTCGGCTACTTCATCGTGCCCGCCTATGAGAACGGCTGGCGCATCGTGCTGGTCATCACCGCGGTGCCGGTCGTCATGCTGTTGTGGTGGCGCAGGGCCTTGCCGGAATCGCCGCGCTGGCTCGAAAGCCGCGGCAGGGAGAAGGAAGCCGAAGCCTTGCTGGACACGATCGAGGCGGGCTTTGCGCGCCAGGGCCATGTCCTGCCGCAGCCGGTCGTCGAAGCCGTCGCACCGCAGGGCACGACCGGAACGCTGCTCGCCAATTTCGCCGCGCTCCTCGCAGGCCGGCAGGCGCGCATCACCATCATGACCTGGATCATGTGGCTGGCGATCACCTTCAGCTATTATTCGTTCTTCGTCTGGATCCCCGGCCTGCTGGTCCAGAACGGCATGAGCATCACCAAGAGCTTCGCCTATTCGATCGCGATCTATTGCGCGCAAATTCCCGGCTATTTCAGCGCCGCGTATTTCAACGAGCGTATCGGCCGGCAGGCGACGATTGCGACCTACATGGTGCTCGGCGGCGCCAGCGCGCTCGGGCTCGCCTTCGCGCAGAGCGACCAGCAGATCATGGCGGCGGGAATCTTCCTGTCCCTGTTCATGAACGGCACCTATGCGGGCGTCTATGCCTATACGGCCGAGGTGTTTCCGACGCCGGTCAGGACCACCGGTGCCGGGCTTGCCTCCGCGATCGGCCGCATCGGCGCGATCGTCTCGCCGATCCTGGTCGGCTATCTCTATCCCAATTTCGGCTTCGCCGGCGTGTTCGGCGTCACCACCACCGTGCTGCTGCTCGGGGCGGTGACCGTCGTGCTGATGGGCGTGCCGACGCGCGGCCGTTCGCTGGAAGAGATCGCGGCGGGTGAAGTTGCATGACGCGGACCAAACGCCAGGCCGATCCGCTGCTCTGTGCCGTCGCGGCGGCGCAGGGCACGGTGGATCAGCCGGATGCGCTGTTCGCGGCGCTGGACGAAGCCGTGAAGTCGGCGATCGGGCACAAGCTGTTCACGATCCTGACCTATGACGGCGACAGCGGTGAAGCGGCGCGAATCTATTCCAATCTCCCCGGCCCATATCCGACCGGCGGACGCAAGCGCCTCGCGCCGGGCCCGTGGACCGAGGCCGTGCTCGATCGGGGCGAGGCCTATATCGGCCGCACCCAGGCCGATCTGCGCATGGTGTTCTCCGACCACGAGCTGATCGCCTCGCTCGGCTGCGAGAGCGTGCTCAACATGCCTGTGCGCTGGCGCGGGCGTACGCTCGGCTCGCTCAATCTGCTTCACGAGGCGGACTGGTACGGCGAGGACGACGTCGCCGCGTGCCTTCCCTTTGCCCAGCTCACATTGCCGGCGTTGCTTGCGCCGGCCCACTTCTGACAGGACGCCGCGATGCCCAGCATCCTCTTCAAGAACGCCGCTCTGCTCGATCCGCTCCAGGCGGACCTGATGGACGGACATCACGTGCTGGTCGAAGACAATTTGATCAAGGAGGTCTCGGACCGGCCGCTGCAGGTCACCGCCGACCGCACCATCGATCTGAAGGGCAAGACGCTGATGCCCGGCCTGATCGACCTGCATGTGCACGCGGTGGCGGTCGAGCTCAATCTGGCGCAGCAGGTGCACATGCCGAACGTGCTGGTGACGCTGCGCTCGACCCTGCTGCTGCGCGGCATGCTGCGGCGTGGCTTCACCACCGTCCGCGACGCCGGCGGCGCCGGCCATGCGCTGAAGCAGGCGATCGAGACCGGCCTCACTGACGGCCCGCGGCTGTTCGTCTCCGGCCGCGCGCTCAGCCAGACCGGCGGCCACGGCGACATGCGGGCGCGCTCGGATTATCTGGCGAGCGACGCACCATGTCCGTGCTGCGTGCGGGTTGGCGCGCTGGCGCGCGTCGCCGACGGCGTCGACGGCGTGCGCAGGGCCGCGCGCGAGGAGCTCCAGATGGGCGCCGACCAGATCAAGATCATGGCGTCCGGCGGCGTTGCCTCGCCGACCGACCCGGTCGGTGCCTTCGGCTACTCCGAGGACGAGATCCGCGCCATCGTCGAGGAAGCGCGCGGGCGCCAGACTTATGTGCTCGCCCATGCCTACACCGCCGCCGCCATCGCGCGCGCGGTTCGCTGCGGCGTGCGCACCATCGAGCACGGCAATCTCGTGGATGAGCCGACCGCGCGCCTGATGGCCGAGAAGGGGGCCTATGTGGTTCCGACGCTCGTCACCTATGAGGCGCTGGCCAACGAGGGCGCGCAGTATGGCCTGCCGCCGGAGAGCGTCGCCAAGATCGCCGATGTCCGCGACGCCGGCCTGCGTTCGCTCGCGATCTATCGCGATGCCGGCGTGAAGATGGGGTTCGGCAGCGATTTGCTCGGGCCGTCCCAGCGCCTCCAGAGCGATGAATTCCGCATCCGCGCCGAGATTCTCGGCCCGCGCGCCGTCATCGCCAGCGCCACGGTGATTGGTGCCGAGGTGCTCGGCATGGAGGGCAAGCTCGGCCGGATCGCACCCGAGGCTCTCGCAGACCTGCTGGTGGTCGACGGCAATCCGCTGCGCGATGTCGCCTGCCTGCTCGGCCAGGGTGAGCACATTCCGCTGGTGCTGAAGGCCGGCAAGGTCCAGTTCGACAGGCTGAACGCGTAGTCGGCCTTACCGCCACATCCCGCGCATGCGCGCGCCGATGTCGATCTTCGGCCCTTGCGCCGCGTTACGGGCTCCGCCGGCGGCGGCTTTGGGCCAGGCGGTGCGCTCGAACAGATAGACCAGCTGCTCCGGGATGAAGCGGGTGCGCGAGGCGTAGACGTGGCGGTCGCCCTTGGCGGCCTGGCCGTGGGTGAAGAAGCGCTGCGGCACGATGAGATGGAGATCGTCTTTGGCGCGCGTCATCGCGACATAGAGCAGGCGGCGTTCCTCCTCGAGCTCGGCGCTGGTGCCGGCACCGAGATCGGAGGGCATGCAGCCGTCGACGACGTTGAGCACGAATACCGACTTCCATTCCTGGCCCTTGGCGGAATGGATGGTGGAGAGGATCAGATAGTCCTCGTCGCGGAGCGGTGGCCCGGATTTGTCGCTGGTCGCGTCCGGCGGATCGAGCGTGAGCTCGGTCAAAAACTTCTCGCGCGAGGCGTAGCCGCTCGCGATCTGCTCGAGCTGCATCAGATCGGCGCGACGCGTCTCGGACTCCTCGTGGATGCGGTCGAGATGCGGCTCGTACCAGAGCCGCACGCGCTCGAGATCCGCCGGCCATTCCGAATAGCGCAGATTCTGGGTCGTGCGGACGAAGTCGGTCCAGTCCGCGCCGGTGCGCGGCGGCACCGGGAGCTGGCCGAGTGCATCAAGCGGATCGGCGCTCTCCGCCATCTGGTCGAGCACGCGCTGCGCGGTCGCGGGGCCGATGCCGGGCAACAGATGCAGGATGCGGAAGCCCGCAACGCGGTCGCGCGGGTTTTCGGCGAAGCGCAGCATCGCCAGCACATCCTTGACGTGCGCGGCGTCGAGAAACTTCAGCCCGCCGATCTTCACGAACGGGATGTTGCGGCGGGTCAGCTCGATTTCCAGCGGTCCCGAATGCGAGGACGTCCGGAACAGCACCGCCTGGTGCTTCAAGAGCGCGCCTTGCTCGCGGTTGGCCAGCACCTCTTCGACGATGTAGCGCGCCTGGTCAGCCTCGTCGTGCACGGTGACGAGTTGCGGCTTTCGCGCGGAGGTGCGGTCGGTCCAGAGGTTCTTGGTAAATCGCTCGCGCGCGAGCCCAATGACACCGTTGGCCGCCGCCAGTACGGCTTGCGTCGAGCGGTAGTTGCGGTCGAGCGTGATCATCTCGGCGCGGGGCGAGAAGCTTTGCGGAAACTCCAGGATGTTGCGCACGGTGGCGGCGCGGAACGAGTAGATCGACTGCGCGTCGTCGCCGACCACGGTGAGGCCGCGTCCGTCGGGCTTCAGCGCCAGCAGGATCGAGGATTGCAGGCGGTTGGTGTCCTGATATTCGTCGACCAGCACGTGATCGAAGCGGCTGCCGATCTCTTCGGCGATCAGCGCGTCGCTCATCATCTGCGACCAGTAGAGCAGGAGGTCGTCGTAATCGAGCACGTGCTGGGCCTGCTTGGCCTCGACGTAAGCCGCGAACAGGCCCTTCAGCTCGGCGGCCCAGCCCACGCACCAGGGATAGTGCTGTCCCAGCACCTTCTCGATCTCCATCTCGGCGTTGACGCAGCGGGAGTAGATCGACAGGCACGTGCCCTTGGCTGGAAAGCGGCTCTCGGTCTTGGACAGGCCGCGCTCGTGCCGAACCAAATTCATCAGGTCGGCGGAATCCTCGCGGTCGTGGATGGTGAAGGCGGGATCGACGCCGATCCGCTCGGCATATTCGCGCAAGAGGCGCGCGCCGATGCCATGGAACGTGCCGGCCCAGGTCAGCGCATCTCGCATGATCGCGGCGTTGTTCTCCCCGAGCACCTTTCGGGCGATCCGCTCGACGCGGCCGGCCATCTCGGCCGCGGCGCGGCGCGAGAACGTCATCAACAGGATGCGGCGCGGATCGGCACCCGCAACGATCAGATGGGCGACGCGATGGGCCAGCGTGTTGGTCTTGCCCGAGCCGGCACCGGCGATGACGAGCAGGGGCGCGCCCACGGTCGCGCCATCGGCCACGCCATGCTCGACGGCGCGGCGCTGCTCCGCATTGAGCGTGTCCAGATATGTTGCCACGAATCGCCCCGGTGAAACCGTGAGATTCGGCGATCTCCTCGCGAATCGCAATGCGGCTGGACGGAACCTTATTTAACACCTAGGGAAAAGACGGCCCAAGGTTCCAGCCCGAGAAGAGCGCGCCCGGCATGACCGAGCTCAAGCCCGACCAGTTCGAGATGCGGCGGCTGGAGTCGCTCAGCAACACCATCTTTGGTGTCGCCATGACGCTCCTGGCCTACGATCTGCCCAAGGCCGCCGTCTTCACCGGCGCACCCGGCTGGAGCGATCTCGCCCATGTCTATTCCGGCAAGCTTGCCGGCTTTGCGCTCAGCTTCATCATCGCCGGGGTGTTCTGGATCAGCCATCACCGGCGGCTGGCGCGCCAGCCGGTGGGCAGCCGCGGCGCGGTGATCCTCAACCTGTTCTTCCTGCTCTCGATCGTGCTGCTGCCGGTGACCAACGGCCTCTATACCAACTACGCCATGAGCAGCGCCGTTGCCGTGCTCTACGGCTTGCACCTAACCGCGATCGCCGGCCTCAATGCCTGGCTGTGGTGGACGATCCTGGGCGGCTGGCGCCATGAGATCATGGCATCGCTGTTTCCGCTGCTCGTGTTCATCCCGGGCACGATCGTGGCGGCGTTTGCGCCGCACGTCGCACCCTTCGTGTGGTTCATCGCCTTCGGCGGCCTGCTGATCCAGCGCTTCTACAGTGCGCAAACCGAACCGGATGCGTAAGGTGGTCGCTTCCCCTTATGTCGCGCCGAACCCGTCGGCCGGCACATAAAGCTTGACCGGGCGGATTTCGTAGACGGCACTCGGATTGACCTGACGCAGCTTCCGTGCCGCCGCGATCGCCTCGTCATCCGTGTCGTATTCCACGAGGTGGAAGCCCAGAAGCTGCTCCTTGGTCTCGGCAAACGGGCCGTCCATCACCACGCCCGCGCCGGGGCCGCGCAAGGTGCGGGCCTTTCGGGTCTCGTCCAGACGGGCGGCCGGCCCAAGGTGTCCGCTTGCCCTGAGCGGCGCCTGAACCTCGATGACCTTGGCCACGACCGCGGCGTCCTCCTCCGGAGTCCAGGACAAGATCTCGTCTTCCACGTGATAGGCCAGGATGGCGTAGAGCATCGTCACCTCGTTTTCTTTTGCTGCGCGCGTCCCAAGGACGTATCACGGCGGCCGGCGCCGACAATCCCCGAGCGCAAAATATTGCGTCGTGCAGGCCTCGACGAAACCGTCCTGAAACCCGATTACCGCCTTGCGGTGTGAACGCTGCCCAAAGCCGAGGCGACTGATGGCCACAAGAACACGGAAGGCCATCGGAGGCGGCAATGTCGGGTCACACTATCAAGATCATCTGCGACGCACGGCGGGCGGCACAATCGGAGCCTGCCGATTTGCACGACCAGAGCGGTCATCACCGCTATTACGGCAGCTCGGCCGAGAACGGCGGCGAACGCATCGTGGAGAGCCGCCGCGGCAAACGCCCGCGCGCGGTCAATGTCTGTGGCTTCTGAAGCCTTTTCTGAAGCTTTGGGCGAGACCGGTCTCCGCTGATGGGTGTCCTGCAAATATCGGTTGCCGCGCTGCCGTTCCTGGTCTCGCTGGCGAGCCGGAGCAGCAAGGCGATCGCGCCATGCCTGCTCGCGAGCATCTTCACAGTGCTGCTCGGCGAGGAGCCTCACCGGGCGGTCTTGGCCTGGTGTGTTGGCGTGCTGATCGCCGCTGTGGCGTTACGCGAACGGCTTCGCGCGACCTGAGCGGCGCTGTTACGGCGCGCTCAGGACCTGCTTGACGAGGACCTCACGCAGCGCCGCCAGCTCGCCGCTCGCCTCCATCTGCGCGATCACCTTGCCGACCTTCGGCACCAGATCGCGATGACGTTCGTGCAGGTAGTGGTAGATGTGGATGCGCTCGAGCGGCGGGGAGAGCGGGTAGATCCTGGCCTGGAGGTTGAGCTTCCTCACCGCGACGAGTCCACTGAAGAGGTCGGTGACCATCACGTCGAAACGGTCGGCATCAAGCATCTGGATCATGTTCTCGAGGCTGGTGGTCGCCGTGACACGGGCCATGTCGCGGGTGCCGGCCTCCGATGAGCCGACGCCGCGGACGATGCCGATGTTGTAGTCCCTGATCGAATTCCAGCCGGCGACGTCGAAACGCAGTTTCGTCGTGAACACCGCGGGCTCGATGTAGTTGATCGCCGGCGTGACCTGGATCAGCGTCGGGTAGTCGCGCGAGAGCGTTCCGATCCGCTGGATTTCGCCGTCGACCTCGCCGGCGCTCGACAGCGCGAGTGCCCGCTTGCCGGGGACGTCCTCGAATTCGAGCTTGATGCTGAGCTTGGCGTAGACGGCCCGCAGCATTTCGCCGCCGACATATTGATCGGGGATGTCCGCGATGCGCGCCAGCCGGATCAGCTCCTGCGCCTGCGTTGGACCGGCTGCGAGCAACGACAGGCAGGCGATGGCCATCCGCCACATCACGCGTCTCCTTGGTCGTGCCTTGCTACCACTGGATTCGGAGGCCCGCGCGATCTACCGGGAGTGGCGCGCGCCTGCGCGCCAGCCGCAACGGCCATCACTCGCCGCCATGCCGGCGACTCCGGACTTTAACCGATGTTATTCTAGCACGCGAAGTGATAGTTTGCGCCGGAATCCTGCTGCTGGGCGCAAGATATGACCCCGCCGACCTCAAGCCGCCCATGGGCCGACAGGAATCGCCACGCGCATCGCGTGGAGGGGAAGTCTCAACGATCGAATTGCTCGCGACCGCTGCCGGCCGGAGCAGGATGCCGCCATTCCGGGGACGTGGTGCATGGGCAACGCAGGCGACGAGGATTCCAAGCGCGGCCGCGCCGTTGCCCCGGCGGCCGCGAAGCAGGATTTGAGCGGGATCGGCGCCGCGTTTGCGCCGGCGATGATCGGTGCGTTGCTGTCGCGGATTTTCAACTGGTCGCGCAGCGGCGTCGGGCCGCGCCTCCTGGCCGCCGTGCTGCTGTTCTCCTCAATCGTCACGCTGATGCTGACCGCGCTTCAGCTCTATCTCGACTATGACCGCGAGGTCGGCGTCATCGAGACGCGGCTCGACGAGATCGGCCGGAGCACCACCGGCAGCCTCGGCGAAAGCCTGTGGAATCTCGACCAGAACCAGCTCAAGCTCCAGCTCGACGGCATCCTGCGGCTGCCCGACATCCGCGCCGCCGAGGTGCGCGAGATCGCTGATCGCCCCAATCCGGTCCGTGTCGCGGTCGGCGAGCCGAACACCCGTTCGATCGTCACGCGCGATTACCCGCTGAACTACTCCGTGCAGGGCGCCGCGCGCCCGATCGGCGTGCTCCATGTCGAGGCGACGCTGAGCGAGGTCTATCAGCAATTGCTGCACCGTGCCCTGATCATCCTGGCAAGCCAGGCGGCGAAGACGTTCCTCGTCTCGCTGTTCATCATCTACATGTTCCATCTCCTGGTGACGCGGCACCTTGTTGCCATCGCCGACTTCGTCAGCAAGTACAGCCTGGTGCGGCCGCCGCCGCCTTTGCACCTGGAGCGCCGGCCGCCCTACGATGCGGACGAACTGGACAAGGTGATCGACGCCTTCAACGCCATGTGCGCCAATCTCGAGCGGGCCTATGGCGAGCTGCGTGAGGCCAATACGAATCTCGAGCGCGACCTGAAAATCCGCCAGCGCGCCGAAGGCGACGCGCGCGCGAGCGAGCAGCGCTTCCGTGACTATGCCGAGACCGCGTCCGACTGGTTCTGGGAGACCGGGCCGGATCATCGGTTCACCTACATATCCGACCGCGCAGGGGCCTTCGGCATGGACCATAAGGCGCTGATCGGCAAGCGCCGCACCGATGCCGCCTTCGACCACGACGCCGAGCCGGAGAAATGGCGCGCGCACATGGCGGTGCTGGATCGCCACGAGCCGTTCCGGAAGTTCGAGTATCGCGGCCGCGATATGACCGGACGCGTGCGCCATTTCAGCGTCAACGGCCAGCCGGTATTCGCGGCCGACGGACGCTTCATGGGTTATCGCGGCTCCGCCACCGACCTCACTGAGCAGCACGAGACCGAGGAACGGCTTCGCCAATCCCAGAAGATGGACGCGATCGGCCAGCTCACCGGCGGCGTCGCGCACGACTTCAACAACGTGCTCACCGTCATCACCGGCACCATCGAGATCATCCAGGAAGGGCTTGCGGACAGGCCCCAGTTCGCCGCGATCGCGCAGCTCATCGACGATGCGGCCGCGCGTGGCGCCGAGATTACCTCGCAGCTGCTGACCTTCGCGCGCCGCCAGCCGCTGGAGCCGCGCGAGATCGACGTCAACGCTCTCGTGGTCGAGACGGCGAAGCTGCTGAAGCCGATCCTGGGCGAGCATATCGAGATCGTGACCCGGCTCGCGGACGACGCCTGGTCCGCGATGGCGGATCCGTCGCAGCTCTCGTCCGCGATCGTCAATCTCGCCGTCAACGCGCGTGACGCGATGCCGGACGGCGGCAGGCTCACGCTCGAGACCGCGAACCGGGAGCTTGACGGCGTGCGCAGCGACGGCGACATCATGCGCGGCGCCTTCGTGATGATTGCGGTGACCGATACCGGCCACGGCATCCCGGCCGACATCCGCGAGCGCGTGTTCGAGCCGTTCTTCACCACCAAGGGGGTCGGCCGCGGCACTGGGCTCGGGCTGAGCATGGTCTACGGCTTTGCCCGCCAGACCGGCGGCACCGTCGCGATCGAGAGCGAGGAGGGACAAGGCACGGTGATGCGGTTGTTCCTGCCACGATCGGAGGGCGAGGCGGCAACCAGGACGGGACCGGCTCAGGCGGCCGCCGCGGCGCGCGGGCACGAGACGATACTCGTGGTCGAGGACGATCCGCTGGTGCAGGGCTATGTCATCGCCCAGCTCGGGAGCCTCGGCTATCGCACGCTCGTGGCCGGCGACGGCGCAGCCGCCCTCGCGCTGGTCGACCAGGGCGCCAGTTTCGACCTGCTGTTCACGGACATCATCATGCCCGGCGGCATGAACGGGCGGGAACTGGCCGAAGCCGTCCGGCTCCGGCGGCCGGGGGCGAGGGTGCTCTACACCTCCGGCTATACCGACAACACCATCGTCCACGAAGGACATCTCGATCCCGGCGTGGCGCTGCTTCAGAAGCCATACCGGAAGTCGGAGCTGTCGCAGAAGATTCGCGAGGTGCTTGCGGGCGAGCCGGCCGCCTGAGCGGCGCCCGCCCACGAAAAAGGCGCGGCGGGGAGGCCCCGTCGCGCCCGATTTCGTGCTCGCTGGTCCAGGGCTGAGAGCGCCCCGATGCCAAGCCTTGTTCAGAGCTTAGCGGGCGATCCCAGCGAGGTGACAGCGCTTGAGATAAGACACTGGATCACCTCCTTTCGTTGGTTTCGGGAGACTCAATATAGGGCGAAACACCCTCGTCGTTAATAGGTAGGGCGGGCGGCCGGGAACAAGCCCTTCGCGAAGCGGGAAAGACCGATCCGGGGCAGTTGAGGCCGCCGCGCGGCCGTGTTAGGGGAACGCGAGATGCGGGTGTAGCTCAATGGTAGAGCAGCAGCCTTCCAAGCTGAATACGAGGGTTCGATTCCCTTCACCCGCTCCAATGTTTTCAATGGCTTAGCGCGTCAAGAGTTTTCCATTCTGACAAGTCGCGCATTCTCATTCTGACAGACGTTCGCTTTCCTATCGCTTGTCTTGCGCGGCGCTTGACGCGTTTCACTTGCGCGTCTTGCTTTGCTTCATCGTCGTGATGCACATCAGGCGCCATGGCCGCTGCGTGACGTGTGCATCGAGAGGTCAAGAAAGACCTATTGAACGCAAATGTCAGCAGTCCTTCCACGGCGCACCAGATGACTGGAGCGAGGAACAGCCGCCCCGGCGATGATCAAGAGATGATCAAGAGAAAGAGAGATGTGAGAGATCTCACACGGGAACTTCGAGTCTTGCACTAGTCAGAGCTTCGACTCTCTCAGAACCAACGGAGGTTCGCGTGAAGCTCCTGATGATCTCTGGCTTGGCCGTGTTCGCGGTTTTCGTGGCCGCGACGAATATGCTGCGATCGCATCCATTACCGGTAAGTCGCACATCGGTAGCAGGGATGTCGGTGCAAGAGATGCAAAGACAAGCGCAACAAGGCAAACTGCCGGTTGAAGATTTCGTAGATCGATCTCTTGTGTTTCCAAGGGGAACACAGGAGTAGACGCGTCTCAACCAATCGTGGCCGAGCTGGACGTCTTGGTCGGCTCGTATGTTCTCGAACGGCTATGCGCCAGCGGCTGGTCGGGTCGCGAGCGCAGCAATTGTCGCAGGCGCTGTCTCAAGGACCCATGAAAATCGGGTTGATCCCGATGGGATCGCCGAGCAGTCCCAGGGATTGAAGCTGCGCGCTGTGGATGTCGATTTCAAGGACAGCCAAGAGCAGCGCTAACACGACGGCGATGTAGACGAGCAGTGCCGACGCATCCTGGCTGTCGGGATCGCGATTTCGCGGCGGCGACGCGCGAAAGTGCCACAACCGCGCGATGAGCTGCAGATAGGCTTTCGGGTGTACTTGCATGTCCGGCCTCGCTCTCTGAGGCGCCTTTCGCAAGACTGCGACCACCTCGATCGCCAATCAAGGCGCCGCTTGTCGCACCTGGAACCGAATATGAGCTACCCCCGTTGAGCTGGATCAAATGGGTGCGCTTTTGCCCAGAGGCCAGGCCAGTCGGCCACGGACACGCCACGGAAGATCTCCACAGAACGATCGCCGGCAAGAAGCGCGGGACGTCACGGGACGGCATTTGGCCATGGTGCAAAGGCCGGGCAAAATGGCACGGTGGGTGCTTTGCTGTGAGTGTCTCCGACGGCCAATGGATTTGACCTTGCGTCTCGCCACCGCCCTTCTGACGGCATCGCTGCTTCTTCCACTGCGGCCCGCGCAGGCGCAATTGGCGGGGCACGGCGGGCCTGTCCGCGCAATCGCCGTTTCGAGCGATGGTAAGACGGTTTTGTCGGGGAGCTTCGACACGGCAGCGATCCGATGGTCCCTGGCAACCGAGTCGGCCGAGCAGGTCCTTCGCTTCCATTCGGGTGCGGTGAACGCGGCTGCCTTCCTCGGAGACGGACGAATGGCAACGGCTGGTGCGGACGGCCAGATTGCCATCTGGACGGCGGGCGGACTGCAGCCAGACCAGGTTCTCGAAGGTCATACAGGACCCATTGTCGGACTCGTCGTCTCGCCCGATACATCGAAGCTCGCGTCGGCCTCGTGGGACCACACCGTGCGGATTTCATCCCTGTCCGATGGTGGGACGCGCGTGCTGCAAGGTCACTCGCAAAGCGTGAACGGTGTGGCCTTTGCCCCCGATGGAAAATCGCTGGTGAGCGTTGGCTACGATCTGACGGTGCGGATCTGGCCCTTGGCAGGCGGCAGCCCCGAGATCGTTGTGATGCCGGCGCCGCTGAATGCCGTCGCCATCTCGCCTGATGGCGAAATCGTCACCGGCGCGGCAGACGGGAAGCTGCGCATGATGACCGCCGATGGCAAGGAGAACGGCGAGGTCATGGCTGGCGCCAGGCCGATCGTGGCCCTGGCGATCTCGCAAGACGGGGCTTTGATCGCCACGGGGGCAATTGACGGCACCGTTGCGATCGTCGATCGCAAGGCGCGCAGCGTGATGCGCACGCTCGCCGGGCTCGGCGCGCCGGTCTGGTCGGTCGCGTTCCTGCCTGATGGCGCGACGCTCCTGACGGGCGGTGCTGACGGCAAGATCAGGCGCTGGAACGCACTGACCGGCGCGGCGATCGGGTCGAACGTGCTGGGCACGCCGGCGGATCCGCTCGCTGCCTATGTCGGCGATCACGGCGCCGAAATGTTCAGGGCCTGCGTTGCCTGCCATACATTGTCGGAGAATGAGGTACAGCGTGCCGGGCCGACGCTTGCGGGGCTCTTCGGCCGGAAGATTGCCTCGCTGCCGGGCTATCGGTTCACCGACGCGCTCAAGGCGATGGATATCGTCTGGACGCCGGAGACCGTGTCAAAACTGTTCGAGATCGGGCCGAACGCCTACACGCCCGGCACCAAGATGCCGGAGCAGCGGATCGGCTCGGCCGAGGATCGCCGCGCGCTCACGGACTTTCTGGCGCGTGCGACGTCGAAGTAGCCCGCAACAACGCCTTGCGCGTCTTCAAGCGAAGGCGGCAAGGTCTTGATGTCAACGCCCTAATAGCCCGGCCATCGCTCCACGGGAATATTCGTCAGATCCGGGTTCTCCTCGAGCATGCGAGCCACGTTGACGCTGGGACGTTCCTTGAGCGCCGTCACGACACACTGATTGACGTATGTCCGGCGTGACAGCCACTTGATCTTCTTGCCCTTTGCCTCGGCCTTGCAGGCGACGATCGCCTGCTTGAGCGCGACCTTTTCCGCCTTGGCGAGGGCGGCGGCCTCGACGGCTGTGCCAGCGAGCACCGTGATGACGAGGCATGTCCAAAAGACCATCATGAAACGAGGCATACGGCTAGTCCTTGTTCTCGCGTTGACGCAGATAGTCGTCCGTCGTCCGCGGTGGCGCGCGTTCCGGAACGTCCTGGATCGGATCGAACTGCTGTTCGCTCATGACAATGACGCGGCAATCGGCGCACATCCGCAAGGCCTCGGTCCGGCGGTCCCCGGTGGGATACATCCAATGGTGCCCCTCGAGCTTCGTCGCGATCCGATCGATCGTGCTCTTCACGCCGAAGGGCGTGCCGCAGCGGACACACAGGGCCGGTTCTTCTTCCTTGATCACTTGCGCCTGCGCACGCCTTGCCCGGAAGTCGATCTGCGGGGTGAGCGTGATGACCTTCTCAGGACAGGTGCTCTGGCACAGACCGCACTGCACGCAGGCGTCCTCCACGAATTTGAGGACGGGACGCTCGGGATCGGCGCGAAGCGCGCCGGTCGGGCAGGCCGAAACACAGGCCAGGCATAGCGTGCAACCGCCGGTGTCAACGGTGATCGCACCGATCGGTGCGCCTTCGGGCAAGGCGATTACGTCGACCGGCTTGGGTGCGAGGCGATGCAATTCACTCAGGCCAAAGCGAAGCAGATCGCCGCGCTTGCCGACCGTCCGGAAAGTCGCAGGATTGTCGAGGCCGGCGAGGGGACCAATCCCCGTCAGTTGGTCAGCCAGAGTGTCGGGATCGTCGGTTTCGATCGTGGCCACGCGTCGGCCCTCAAATCCGAGCCCGGCGAGAATGGTCTCGGCCATGACGATCGTCTGCAGCAATCCGGTCACGCCGTGTCGCGGCTTGGCGCGCAGGAGAAACCGCACGGCCGCCGCGCCATACGCGAATGCGCCGATAACGGCCTCCAGGCCGACCTGCGTCAACTCGTTGACGGCGAGGGGCAGCACGTTGGCTGGCAATCCGTCGCCATGACGGGCGAGCGCATCGATCAGCGGCGTGCCGTGCGCGCCGTCATGCAGCAGCAGCACCGGATGCGTGCCGCCGGCTTCGCGATAGGCGAGCAACATGGCGCGAAGCATCTGCAACTGGGTGTCGGCCGGCGGCAGCGCGTAGGATGCAGCGCCTGTGGGGCAGGCGGCCGCGCATTGCCCACAACCTGCGCAGACGTCTGCGTTGACAGCGACATGGTCGCCGTCCGGCGTAATCGCGCCGGTCGGGCATAAGTCAAGGCAGCGATGGCATCCGGTCAGCTTCGAGCGCGAATGCGCGCAGAGGCTGGGCGTGAAGTCGACATATCTCGGCTTGTCGAAACTTCCGACGAGATCGCGAGCGGCAAGCACCGCGCGCAGCATCGCCGCCGGATCTCTCGGATCGGCGCGGAGATAGCCGTCCCGCAGGTCGTGCGCCGGAAACAGCGGTGGCTCGCCGGAGAGGTCGAGCACCAGATCGCAGCGCGAGGTCGCCCCGTTGCGCGGGGCCTCGAACACGAAGCGGTCGCGTGAAGAGGGGTGCGGTTGCGCGTAGTCGTCGATCGTGAGCTCGAAGGCGCCAAAATGTCCTCGCGCGTTGCGGATCTTGCCTTTGACGATCGGAAACACTGCCGCGGCAGGCGGCGTAACGTCTGCCGGCGGCTTCAGCATGACCGTGACATCGAGATGGTCTGCGAGCAGCCGCCCGGCTTCGATCGCGGCCTCGTCGCGGCCATAGATCAGGATGATGCCGTCACTCGACAATGTGACCAGCGGAAAGTCCGGTGCGGGAATTGCGGCTGCCGCAAGCAGCGCCGCCATCTTCGCGCCCGCATTCGCACCGTCGCGCGACCAGCCCGCCGTCTCGCGGATATTGACGAAGGTGATCCCGCCAGGGCGTTCGCCGATCTCATGGGTGAATTGCGCAGCCTGCTGCGTGCAGGCCACCGTCAGCGGGCCATCGGCCTTTGCCGCGTCGCGGAAATGATCGAGCTCCGTGCCGCAGAGATGGCGAAAGCTTCTGATCTCGCAGTTGGGGCATCCTCGCCGGATCGCAGCCGTGTCGAGGCGCATCGTGTCTTCACACGAGCAGATCAGGACGGTCTTCGCTGGCTGCTCCAGGTGAAATCCCTCCGTCAGTGCGGCGCCGACTTACGGACTCGCGCCGTTCCTGCACCTCGTATAGATTTTCACTATTGGGAAGAAAAGGAAAGTGGAGGACGGCCTTGCGGTCGACCCCGATCAACCACGTTTCCCTGGTAGAACCGATCCAGCTGCCGCCGCCCTTCACGCTCGTCCGGCTGCGGGAGAGCGGAGACGCCTTTGCCCACGCTTGCGGCATTGCACCCAAGTGCGGCGCCGGCACGCTGGTGTGCGTCGGGCGGTTCGATCTCGCCGAATTCGCCGTGGTGCTCGAGCCAGGCGAACCTTTGAGCACCGCGCGGCGCGCCTTCTACGCCGGCATGGTCGCGCTGACCGACGCTCTTCGCGGCTATGCGCCGCCCAACAAGACGGTTGCGATCGGCTGGCCCGGCTCCGTCGAGATCGACGGCGGGCTGGTCGGCGGGGGGCGGATGGGGTGGCCATCGTCCGCGCGCGAGAATGAGCCGCCCGCGTGGCTGGTGTTTGGCGCCATGATCCGGACGGTGGCAATGGCCGATCAGGGGCCCGGCGTTCATCCGCTCGCGTCCGCGCTGGATGAGGAGGGGTTCGGCGAAGCGGGCGCCGTGCAGGTGACCGAGAGTTTTGCCCGGCACCTGATGCGGGCGATCGATCGTTGGCAGGTCGATGGCTTTGACAGCGTCGCACGCGATTATCTCAGCCGGGTTCCCCGTGAGCGGCGAACCGTCCTCAGCATCGACGAGAGCGGCGATCTCCTCACGCGCCAGGTCGGTACCGGCAAGGTTGAGCGGAGCGAGCTCGTCAAGGCGCTCGCCAGGCCATCCTGGCTCGATTCGAAGCTCGGAGGGCCAAGGACGTGACTGTGAAACTGCTGCGCGCCATCGCGCTCGATCCCTCCGACACCTTCGTGTTCGACGCGGCGGCAGAGCCCGGCGAATGGGCCGTCTCCGGCGCGTTCCGCTTCTGCGACCAGGATCCGGCGACGTTGAGCGGCAAGGCGCGCGCGGCGTTCCGCAGCGGCTTCCTCGGGGTGCAATCCTGGGGCTGGTCGACGCTGGTGCAGATCGTGCCGGCAACGGAGAGCGATTGCCGGGCGCTGATCGAGCTCCTCGCCGGACAACTCATCGATCGTTTCGGCGCGCCGGATCCGGCAACCGCGCGGACGGCCGCCGAAGAGGAGGTCGCCTTCGTGCGGTCGCTCTGCACGCATCCGATCAGTTCGCTCATTGCCGTCCACCGCTCGGTGAGCGACGGCGAAGTCCGCGAGTCGTTCCGCAGGCTGCAGCTGCGGCAAGGGCAGGGGCACGGCAAGGCGTTCTCGTTCATGGAAGCCGAGGATGATGTCGAACCCGACAGCAATGTCAGGCTTGCCGATATGAGCCAGGAGCCGCAGCATCGATGAATGATTTCTGGATCGCATGCGGCCACCATCTGCTCGATCGCGAGGCGGGCGGCGGGCTTTGCGTCACCGACGAGTTCCTGAAGGTCTATTTCGTCCGGCCCGAGCTGATTCCACCGGACGAAGCATGCCCGGTCGAGCGGCGGCTGCACCGCGAGCTGCTGGCCGCTCCGCGCCGGGCGGTCAGTGCGGACGAGATCGCAGCGATTGTCGATGCGGATGCCCGGGAGAACTGGCAGTTCGTGCTTGCCGTTCGCGATCTCCTGGTGCGGCACCCGACCCTGGAGGCCGCCTATCTTGCGACCGTCCGGTCGGGGGGAAACGGATTGCCGCCGCTGTTCGTCAATCAACTCGTGCATGTCATCCTGCGCAATGCGCTGGATGGCTGCGATGACCCGTTCGTGCTGCGCGCCGCCGAGCTGTTCTTCCGCCCCCAGCGCATCCTGCCGCATGAACGGGCCTTGCTGCTCGGCGATGAGGAGGTCGTCGGTGGGCAGAGCCCGACCCCGGTGCTCTCGCTGATGTCGATGCTCGGGGCCGTGACCGATGCCGAGCTGGACGTCTTGAACGAGGATAACGCCGACGACTATTGGCACCGAAGCGACCATTTCGACATGGTTTTCGATCTCACCGCGGGCGGGCGCGGGCCGAGGGCGCTGGCGCAGGCGATGGCGCGCTGGATCTCCCATCTGCTCGGGATCGACGTCGGCATTGAGCCGCTGCGCGAACTGCGTGATGCGCGGCTCACCTGGTATGTTGGGCTCGACGCCGATGCGACCAGGCTCGGCGACCGTCTCTGGCATGGCGAGCAACTCGACGACCGCAGCGCCGGCCGCGTGCTTTCATTGTTCCGCCTGACGTTTGCAGACACGAGCGCGGTCGCAGACGAGATGCAGGGCGAGCCGGTCTATCTCATCCTGTCGATGAACTCCGATCAAAAGCTCCGGATGAAACCGCAGAATTTGCTGACGGGGCTGCCGATCAAGCACCTGGAGAGGGTAACATGAGCCCGGCTGCGCTGCCGCTTGTGCGCATCCCCGTCGGTATCGTGGTCGGGCGGTACAAGGCGGACTCGCCGTGGACCGACTTTGTCTGGCGCGCCGTCGCCGTGCTGCCGGACGAGCCGGACACAAAGTCCTGGACGGTGCTCCGTGACGAGGGCGGTGGGACGACGCTGTTCTATGCCGGCAGCACTATGGTCGATCTCTACAGTTCCGAGACGGCGCGCTATCGCGACAATCTTGCTACGGGTCGTCCGAGCATCTGGACAGTGTTGTCGCCTGCGGAAGGCACCTGGCCCTATTCGGTGGCTGCCGCCACCGCCGATCCTGCGGAAGGCGAGGCGTTCACCGGGACCGCTGCGAATCTGGTCGAGGCCGTTCCCATGCCGGACGTGCTGCGTGAGCAGATTGAAAGCTTCGTTGCCGAGCACCACGTCGAACGGGAGTTCTTCAAACGGAAGCGGCGGCAGGCCGATCCGGAGGCGCTGGCGCGCCGGCAGCATGAAGGCGGACACGAATGAGTGAGGATAGGTTCCTGACGCGCTGGTCCCGTCGCAAGCAGCACGCAAAGGCGAGCCCGACGCAATCGGATCCGGCAAAGCGCGACGACATGCAGTCGGCACTGCCGCCCGCCGCGAAGGATGACGAAGCGGAGTTCGACCCCTCGAGCCTGCCTTCGATCGACTTGATCACGTCGGCGACCGACATCAAGGCGTTCTTGCGCAAAGGGATTCCGCAGGAGCTGACGCGTGCGGCGCTTCGTCGCGCCTGGAGCGCTGATCCCGCCATTCGCGACTTCGTGGGGCTTGCCGAAAGCGCGTGGGACTTCAACGATCCGACCGCGATGCCGGGCTTTGGTCCGCTGGATTGTTCGGAAGCAGAACTGGCCGCGTTCGTGGACAGAATCGTCGGCGGCCTCAGCAAGTCAGCCGAGACGCTGTCCGAGACTCCGGTTGAAGTCACGGATTCTTCGCAGGAATTGCGCCAGGCCGAGAGATCGAATGTCGAGATCGTCGCCGAAGAAGCTGCGCCCACCAAGCCCGCACCTGTTCCTGCTGCAGCGCAACTAACGAACCCTGAAAGCAGTGCAAGCGAACACCTGTCGCTTCCCCGTCGCCCGCATGGCGGCGCGCTGCCCCGCTAGGGCTCCCCGACGAAAGGCCATAGCCTCAGACTATGTGATGCGATTGACCCTCCGCTGGGCCGGGATTACGCTTCGTCTAGCGCTTTGTAGCAAAAGCAAAATCAGCACCCGGGACTTGGATGGGAGGTCCACGTGCGTGATGATGGCCTTGAGCGAGCCATTGACGCCGCCGGCGGCGTTGCTGGGCTTGCGCGCAAAATCGGCATTAGCCAACCCTCCGTTTCGAACTGGAACCAGGTGCCCGCGCAACGGGTGATTGCGGTCGAAGCGGCGACCGGCGTATCGCGCAAAGACTTGCGGCCTGATCTGTACGGCGAGCCGTTTGTGTCCAATGAGCTGATTGAACCCGTCGATGCGGCGCGTGCGCAGGAATATCTGCTGCTCGCGACGCTCTTGTCCGCAGCACCGTCAAGAAGGCTGCTCGATCAACTGGCCGCATTGACCGGTGATGCGACGCCACTCGGGCGCGCGCATGCTGGGCTGGCCGCGGCCGCCGCCAATGCAGTCGCAACCCAGGTCGAACGCGAATATTTCGATCTGTTCGTCGGTCTCGGCCGCGGCGAGCTCTTGCCCTATGCCTCCTACTATCTGACCGGATTCCTCAACGAACGGCCGCTGTCGCGCCTGCGCGCCGATCTCGCCGCGTCCGGGATCGAGCGCGCCGCGAATAATTCCGAGCCGGAAGATCACGCCGCCATCCTGTGCGAGATCATGGCAGGTTTCGCGGGAGGCCGCTTCCCTACGTCGTTCGAGGCGCAGCGCGCATTCTTTGTCAAACACGTCGAGCCCTGGATAGGGCGGCTGTTCGCCGACATCGAGGGCGCGGAGAGCGCCGTCTTCTATCGTGCGGTCGGCGCGCTCGGTCGCGCCTTTATCGAGATCGAGGCGGAGGCATTCACGTTCGCCAACTGACCTGCACCGGCGGGTCCAGGAGAGATGCGATGAGTGAAGACAGGAAAGCCACAGTCGGGCGTCGCGATTTCCTGCGCAAGGTCGGCGCCGGCACGTTGGGCGCCGGCGCGACGCTCGCGACACCGCTGGTCGGGTCCGCGCAGGCTGATAGCGAAACCAACGATGAGAAGCGCAAGGCGCGCTACAAGGAAACTGATCACGTCAAGGCCTTCTATCGCGTCAATCGTTATCCGGCCAAGGGAGGTTGACCGTGCTGATCAAGCGAGCAAACCAGCGTTCCCTGCGCCATGGCTCCGTTGCCGAGTCCCTTGCAGGGCAGGCCGGCGGTCTCGACCGCCGCAGCTTCTTGCGCAAATCCGGTCTCGCCGGTGGCGCGCTCGCCGTGCTCGGCACGCTGCCGGTCGGCGGCGTGCGCAAGGCGGAGGCGGCGATGGCCGGTCCGCTCACCGCGGGTGCGAGCGTCCGCAAGAGCGTCTGCACGCATTGCTCGGTTGGGTGCACGGTGACTGCCGAGGTGCTGAACGGGGTATGGATCGGCCAGGAACCGAGTTGGGATTCTCCGATCAATCGCGGCTCGCATTGTGCCAAGGGCGCATCCGTGCGCGAGCTCGTGCACAGCGAGCGACGGTTGCGCTATCCGATGAAGCTCGTCGGAGGGCAGTGGACCCGCGTGTCCTGGGATACTGCAATCAACGAGATCGGCGACAAGCTTCAAACCGTACGTGAGAAGTCAGGCCCCGATTCCGTCTATTGGCTTGGCTCGGCCAAGATGACCAATGAAGGCGCCTACCTGTTCCGCAAGCTTGGCGCATTCTGGGGAACCAACAATACCGATCACCAGGCCCGCATCTGCCATTCGACCACCGTCACCGGCGTCGCCAACACCTGGGGCTACGGCGCGATGACCAACAGCTTCAATGATATCCGCAATGCGAAGACGCAGGTCGTCCTGGGCGGCAATCCGGCAGAGGCGCATCCGGTCTCGCTGCAGCACCTGCTCGAGGGCAAGGAACTGCAAAAGGCCAACTTCGTCGTCATCGACCCGCGCCTGACGCGCACCGCCGCGCACGCGACGGAATATGTGCGGATGCGGCCGGGCACCGACATCCCCGTGCTTTACGGCATGATGTGGCACATCCTCCAGAACGGCTGGGAGGACAAGGAGTTCATCCGGCAGCGGGTCTACGGGTTCGACGACCTCCGCAAGGAGGTGGAAAAGTGGAATCCGGAAGAAGTCGAGCGCGTCACCGGCATTCCCGGCGAGCAGCTCAAGCGCGTCGCCAAGATGTTTGCCACCGAAAAGCCGGCCACGCTGATCTGGGCCATGGGCCAGACCCAGAAGACCGTCGGCACCGCCAACGTGCGTGCCAGTTGCATCCTGCTGCTGATGACCGGCAATGTCGGCGGCGCGGGCATGGGAGCCAACATTTTCCGTGGCCACGACAACGTGCAGGGCGCGACCGACGTCGGGCTCGATATCGTCACGCTGCCGTTCTACTACGGCCTCGCCGAGGGCGCCTGGAAGCACTGGTCGCGGGTTTGGGAGGTCGACTACGACTTCCTGAAGTCGCGGTTCGATTCCAAGCAGATCATGGAAACCCCCGGCATCCCGCTGACCCGCTGGTTCGAGGCGGTGACGCTGCCGAAGGATCAGGTCGCGCAGAAGGACAATGTGAAGGCGGTGTTCGTGCAGGGACACGCCTCCAACAGCATCACCCGTATCCCTGAATCCCTCAATGGCCTGAAGGCGCTGGAGCTGCTCGTCATCGCCGATCCGCATCCGACGACCTGGGCCTCGCTCGCAGTCGAGGCGGGACGCAAGGATGGTGTCTACATTCTCCCGGTCGCCACCCAATTTGAGTGCAAGGGCTCTCGCGTCGCCTCCAACCGCTCGCTGCAATGGGGCGAGCAGATTGTGAAGCCGGTGTTCGAGTCGAAGGATGATCTCGAAATCATCTACCTGCTGGCCAAGAAGTTCGGCTTCGCGGATCAGATGTTCAAGAAAATCAAGGTCGAGAACAATCTTCCTGAAGCAGAGGATGTACTTCGCGAGATGAACCGCGGCAGCTGGTCGACCGGCTATTGCGGGCAATCGCCCGAGCGCCTCAAGGCGCACATGAAGAACCAGGCGAAGTTCGACATGCTGACGATGCGGGCGCCGAAGGACGATCCCGAGGTCGGCGGCGACTACTACGGCCTGCCCTGGCCATGCTGGGGATCACCGGAGGTCAAGCATCCCGGAACGCCGCTGCTCTACAATACCAATCTGCACGTGATGGATGGCGGCGGCACGTTCCGGCCGCGGTTCGGCATCGAGCGCGAGGAGAAGCTGCCGGACGGCACGACGCGTAAGGTGAGCCTGCTCGCGGACGGCTCGTACTCGCTGGGGTCGGGCATCCAGGACGGCTATCCGGAATTCACGCTCGCGAGCCTGAAGAAGCTCGGCTGGGACACCGAGCTCACCGAAGCGGAAATGGCCGTGATCAACAAGGTCAACCCCGCCACTCCGGACGCGGTGTCGTGGTCGCTCGACCTGTCGGGCGGCATCCAGCGCGTCGCGCTGGCGCATGGCTGCGTTCCCTATGGCAACGGCAAGGCGCGCATGAATGCCTTCGGCTTGCCCGATCCCATCCCGGTTCACCGCGAGCCGATCTACACGCCGCGGGTCGATCTCGTCGCCAAATACCCGACGCTGCCCGACGCCAAGCAGTTCCGGATGCCCAATATCGGCTTCTCCGTGCAGAAGGCTGCGGTGGAGAAGGGAATTGCAAAACAATTCCCGCTCATCCTGTCGTCTGGCCGCCTGGTCGAATATGAGGGCGGCGGCGAGGAGACCCGGACCAACCCGTGGCTCGCCGAATTGCAGCAGGACATGTTCATCGAGATCAATCCTGCCGACGCCGCCGAGCGCGGCGTCAAGGACGGCGGCTGGGTCTGGGTCACGGGTGCCGAGAACAATTCCCGGGCGAGGATGAAGGCGCTCGTCACCGAGCGCGTCGGCAAGGGCGTTGCCTGGATGCCCTTCCACTTCGGTGGCTGGCTTGCCGGCAAGGATCTCCGCGGCAACTACCCGAAGGGCACCGACCCGATCGTGCTCGGCGAAAGCGCCAACACGATCACCACCTACGGATACGATCCCGCGACGAACATGCAGGAAACCAAGGTCACTCTCTGCCAGATCGCGGCGGCATAAGGAGCAACGACGATGGCACGTATGAAGTTTCTCTGCGACGCCGACCGTTGCATCGAGTGCAACGCCTGCGTCACGGCCTGCAAGAACGAGCACGAGGTCCCCTGGGGCATCAACCGCCGCAGGGTCGTCACCATCGCCGATGGCAAGCCGGGCGAACGATCGGTCTCGATGGCTTGCATGCACTGCACGGATGCGCCGTGCGCGGCAGTGTGCCCGGTGAACTGTTTCTATACCACCGCCGATGGCGTGGTCCTGCACTCCAAGGATCTCTGCATCGGCTGCGGCTACTGCTTCTACGCCTGTCCGTTTGGCGCGCCGCAATATCCGAAGGTCGGCAATTTCGGCTCGCGCGGAAAAATGGACAAATGTACCTATTGCGCCGGCGGACCCGAGGCCGATGGCAGCAAGGAGGAATACGAGAAATACGGTGCGAACCGCTTGGCCGAGGGCAAGCTGCCGCTGTGTGCCGAGATGTGCTCGACCAAGTCGCTGCTCGCCGGCGACGGCGAGATCATCGCCCAGATCTATAAGGAGCGCGTGCTGAAGCGCGGCTACGGCTCAGGAGCGTGGGGCTGGAAGACCGCCTATCGCGAGACGATCGAGTCCTGAAGCAGGCCGCGGGCGACGCGGCACAGATGCCGAGGAGAAGTCCATGTCCTCATTTGCAAGGTTCATTCGACCAACCATCGGCGCGTGGGCGTTGCTTCTGTTGATCATGGCAGCTCCGGCACCGTCGCTGGCCCAGCAGATCAATCCGACGGCGAGCTCGGTCAACGAGCGCCAGTTGCTCCAGGAGATGGATCGGATCCAGGGACGCGTCAGCATCCCCGACCAGCGCTCCAGCGTGCTGATACAACCTGCTGGCCGCGAGTGGCGTGAATTCCGCAACGTTGTGCTGCGGTGGATCGGCGGCGTTGCTGTGCTCGGCATGCTGGCGGTGCTGGTGATCTTCTATTTGACACGCGGCATGATCCGCCTCGAAAGCGGACGATCCGGCCGCACCATCGTACGGTTCAACACCTTTGAGCGCTTCGTGCATTGGATGACCGCGACCTGCTTCGTTATCCTGGCGATCTCGGGGCTGAACATCACGTTCGGGCGGCCGCTGCTGCTTCCGCTGATCGGATTTGACGCCTTCTCCGATTGGTCGCGATGGGCGAAATTCGCGCACAACTACCTGAGCTTTCCCTTCACGATTGGTGTCGTGCTGATCTTTCTGATGTGGATCGGCGGCAATATCCCCAACAAGGTGGATCTGGAGTGGATCAAGCGCGGCGGCGGCCTGATCGGTCACGATCATCCGCCGGCTCGCCGCTTCAACGCGGGGCAAAAGGGGATCTACTGGATTGTTGTGATCGGCGGTGGTCTCGTCGCCGCGACCGGGTATCAGCTCATGTTCCCATTCTACGTGTCGGGAATCGAGGGCATGCAGATTGCCCAGATCGTTCACTCCGTCGTGGCCGTGCTGTTTATCGCCGCGATGCTCGCTCACATCTACATCGGCACAATCGGGATGGAGGGGGCTTTCGAGGCGATGGGATCAGGTGAGGTGGATGTCAACTGGGCGCGCGAGCATCATAGCCTGTGGCTCGACCAGGAGTTGGCACGGAGCGGACCGAACGATTCTCAGCCGCGGCCTCGCCATGCTGCGTCGGCAGCCGAATAGAGCTGACGGAGCATTGCTTAGAGACGCACGCCTGTCGTCGCAAAGGCCTCTGCGACGGGTTGCTGTATGCTGTCGAGAACGGCAACTCCAGCCGCCGCGATTACGATCGTCGCAACACAGGCAAGGATGAAAGCCTTCATCGCGATCCCTCCTCGCGAGTATTATACAGGACGTCTGGCCGCGAATAAACGCTGTGGTTGGGCAGGTTCGCCTTGTTCACCTGTAGAACCCAAAACGCTCGCGGCGTCTTGATACTAGATGTTGGATTCGAAACCGGTGTTTCGTGTCTCCGCAGCGCGTTCGAGATCCCAGGCCCGCTGCAGGCGCTCGGCGCTTGTCGACTTCAATATGGCGGCCCAGGCGTTGCCGAGTGCCTTGATGCCGTCGTGCAGACTGGCAGCGTTTCCGACCGACCAATCAGGCAAGCCCATGGGAACGCTTATCGACCAGGACCAGCTGTCTCCGGACCGATGTACGTTGCCGATCACATGCCCCTCATAGAGGACGACGTAGTGGTCCTTGACGTCCGGCCACCGAAGCTTGGCATTGAGGGAAATAGATTGTTTCATGAACAATGCTTGTGTGTAAGGCGAGTGGGCAAATCACTTCGAATGCAATGCTCTGAACGCGCTCGCGATCGACGCGTCCGGTCAACAACTTCCAAAAGAGGCCCACGCACCAGGCGAATGGCCTCGTGATATCGTGTCTGGCCGCTTGCCGAGGAGGGGAATGCCGGGACGACCGAAGTTTCCGAGCTTGATCCCGCCCCGTCGGTTTGACACTATGCCGACATATTCGGAGAAAGTCATGTACAAGTCATGTTTTGTTGCGATCGCAACCGTCGTCTGCTTGTACGCATCGCCCGTCAGCGCTCAGGGGCCGTATCCCTTCGGTGATGAACCGTATCGGCTGAACTGGTATCCCGATCCCGAGATCGCGGCTGGCTGCTGGAAATGGAATTGGCAGCAATACCAGTGGGACAACTATTGTCCGGTCTACGTCCGTCCCAAGGCTTACATGTACCCGCGAGCGCGGGCGGTGGCCGTTCGCGCGAAGGGCTAACGGGCGGGGCCGGTGCACGGCGCCTTGCGGAGGCGCCGCTCGGTCCTATCGATCAGTAGTTCTCGATCGTGCAGGCGATCTGGCTGTGCTTGCCGAAATTGAGCAAGGCATTGCCGCGGAAGCCGTCGACCCAGACGCCGGGACCGGCATAGCGGTATCCGACTCCCATCGGGACCAGGCGCACATGCACGCCGCCGGAGTGGCTCGTATGCAGCGATGCGGTCACAACCTCACCGGCAATGGACACCGCGATCGGGCACAGGGGGTATTGCCTGCCGTTCTCGCAGGTGAAGACGAGTTCCGAGCAGCTGCCGATCGCGCTCGGTGAAGCCCGCAGGGCCATATCGGCGGCGGTGGCTGCGCCGGGATTGGCGGCCAAGCCACCTCCGATGAGAATGGCTGCAGTGAGACTCTTGGCCATCAAATTGCGCATCGTTGCCCCCAATGGATTCTTAAAATCACCGGCTAACAGAGCAAAAATCCCTAACAGCGTCAAACCGCAATGAATGGCAACACGGCCGGCGGCTTGATCAGCATCGTGAAGAGGTCGCGCGCCTAGATCTTCTGCTGCGCTCCGGGCCCGGCAACGTTGATCGTGATCTTCTGAATTTCCGTCCGACCGCCGGCATATTTGACCTCGATGGTCAGAACGTCATCGCCGATGAAGTCGGGCTGCGACCTGTAGAACGCGACATAGGCGGGCACTTCCAGCGCGAGGCATGACTTGTAGTTGGTGGCTTTCACCTTCGCCGACTTGACCGTCACCTTCCCGGATGCGGGCGCATTGACCAGGCGGATCGTCGGCAGGGGACCTGACGTGCAATCGGGTAGTACGTTGATGAAGACGCCGACCCGCGTGTCCTTATTGGGGGCGGATTTGACCGTTCGCTCGACGGGAGACAATGCGTCCTCGGCCAAGGCTGGTGCGACGAACCCAGACAACATTGCGATGCCTGCGGACAATAATACCCTCATTGGTGCTCTCCCGCTTACCGGGTTTTCCCGGTCAGTTCGCTGCAAGATGCTCAATCTAAATGCCTTTTCGGCGCCCGGTGTCCCGATTAGCCAATTTACCACGGCGCACCAAAAACCCCTCGTTAACTAGTTGATTTCGTTGACCCCCGCCTCGGTTAACAATAGCTTAATAGCGAAATTTTTCGGATTGCTTTCTAAAGACTTGATTTGAACTGCATAGAGTTTTGGCAGGGGCAGATAATGAACGCACAATTTCAGGTAGCGCAGGCTACCGGCACGGCTATTCCTACCAACACAACTCCAGTTCGAACTTTCACGCTGGCAAAGCCGCTAACAGATCAGGCGGTGGTCGTACATCTCGGATATGACCAGAAGGTCAAGCTCGATTTTTCGGCGATAGCCAACGAAAAGATCACGCTCGTCCATGTCGGCGAGAAGCTGATCATTCTGTTCGACAACAAATCGACGATCACGGTCGATCCGGTCTTCGATTCCCGACACGACGATCAGCACCTGCTGTCCATCGAGCTGGCGCCCGGACGCGACGTCAACGTGCAGGAATTCGCGAGCCTCTTCCCCATCACCACAGACCAGTCCGTGCTGCCTGCAGCCGGTGATGGCAACGGCAACGCCCAGGGAAGCGGCGCCAACTTCTCCAATGCTGCGGTCGATACCCTAAACGCCGGCAATCCGTTGGACCTGCTCGGGCAGGAACAGCTCGGCAATTTCGCCCTCAATCCCGAGACTTTCGCCGGACTGCCTGCAACGACTCCGCCGAGCGCAGGCTTTACGCTCTCGGATACGATCGTCATCCACGATGAAACCGTCGATGTACAGATTCTGAACGGCGCGAACGATCAGCCCAGTGCTGGTCTGCCCGCAGTCTTCTCCGCCGTCGGACTGATCGGATGGGCCCAAAGCGCCGTTTCGGAGATCGCGTCGTCGAGCGCCGGTTTCGGCAGCGGCGGGACCGGAACGATCGCCTATGCGCTGACGACCTCGACCGGCGCGGCGTTCGCCGGCGTCGATTCCGGTCTGCAGGCCACGGTCACCGGCAATGAAATCTTCCTGTTCACCGAGGGCAATCTGGTCGTCGGACGTGAGGGCGCCGGCGGCGTGGCCGATCCGAACGGTGCGGTCGCCTTCCAGCTCTACCTCGATCCTGCGAGCCTGAAGCTTGACGTGGCCCAGTATGAAGCCATCAAGCACGGCACCGCGTCCGACTCCGACACGAGCGAAGGCGCGCAGCTTGGCCATGTCGTTTTCGTGCAGCAGACGGTGACGGACGGCTCCGGCAACACGGCGACTGCGCTGTCGACCGGCTCGCTCGGCGTGTCATTTCTCGACGATGGTCCGACGATCCTGGTGACGGTGGCTGACGGAAGCGAAGGACCCACGCGTCTTGCAACCTTGTCGCTAGACGAATCGATCGCCAGTGACCGCGGCGCGAACGGCTTCCCGGACGGAACGTTCGACGACGTCTCGGGCAATACGAGTCCGGATCCGACCGGCACCCATCCCATCGGCACGATGAAGACCGATGTCGGCAATGTCGAAAGCCCGGGCGATCTGGCAGCCCTGTTCAATGTCGTCAAGGATGGCGGCACGGACACCGAGAAGACGACCGACTATGCCTATTCGTTTACTCTCAACGCCGCCGGCTTCTCGGAGGAATCGAAGGGTGGCATCGCCACCACGTTGAAGGTGACGGACCCGAACCACACCTATTCTGACGACACGATCTATCTGTTCAAGGTCAGCGACACCGAGATCGTGGGCCATGTCGGCGACGATCCGAACGGCCCGGTCGCGATTCGCATCACGCTGGATAACGCAGGCAGCCTCTCGGGAGGCCAGCTCGTCGTCGACCAGTACATGGCGATCGACCATGGCGCGGACCTCAACAATTTCGATTCGACGCAGTTCCTCAATCTGGTCGGAGAAGGCGCGAGCCTCGGCATTACGCTGACCGCGACCATCACCGACGGCGACAATGATACCGCGACGTCCTCAGCCACGATCGAGATCGCGGGGCCCCAACAGTCAAGCATCGGCTTCCAGGATGACGGCCCGTCGATTGATGTGACCGTGCATCAGCCGGTGGAGGGTTCGGCCCATCTAGCCACACTGTCGCTCGACGAATCGATCGGCGGCGATCGCGGCGCCAACGGTCTTCCTGACGGAACGGTCGACGACGTCTCAGGCAACACGGGCCCGGATCCGACCGGCACCAATCCGATCGGCGAGCTGAAGACGGTGGCCGGCGAAGGCGAGCTGAAGGGCGATCTGGAGGCGCTGTTCGACGTCACCAAGATTGCCGGCACCGACGGCGAGAAGTCGACCGACTATGCCTATTCGTTCGCGCTCTCGGGCGCCAAAGAAGCGGAGAACGGCGGCTTCGCCACCACGTTGAAGGTGACGGACCCGAACCACACCTATTCTGACGACACGATCTATCTGTTCAAGGTCAGCGACACCGAGATCGTGGGCCATGTCGGCGACGATCCGAACGGCCCGGTCGCGATCGCATCACGCTGGATAACGCAGGCAGCCTCTCGGGAGGCCAGCTCGTCGTCGACCAGTACATGGCGATCGACCATGGCGCGGACCTCAACAATTTCGATTCGACGCAGTTCCTCAATCTGGTCGGAGAAGGCGCGAGCCTCGGCATTACGCTGACCGCGACCATCACCGACGGCGACAATGATACCGCGACGTCCTCGGCCACGATCGAGATCGTGGGTACCGAGGACTCCAGCATCAGCTTCCAGGACGACGGCCCCGCGGTCTCGGTTTCCGCCAATTCGGCTTTCCAGGTCGTTCACGACGAGACCCTGCTGCTGCAGAGCCCGCCGTTCGGCGACGACAATGACATTCTGTTCACGCCCGTGTTCAACGGCGTCAGCAATCCCGGACACGATCCGCAGGTTCTCTTCGGCCTTCCGGTCGGGTACGCGCAGAGCAACGTCGCCGCGCTCACCATCGACAATGTGGATTTCGGCACCGACGGCGCGGCCAAGACGGGCGCCCAGCTCTTCTCGCTGACGCTGACCGACGCGCAGGGTCAGAGCACGACCGGCCCGATCGATTCGAATCTCGCCACGACGGAAGGGAAAGAGATCTTCCTGTTCCTCGAGAACGGCCTAATCGTCGGCCGTTACGACGGGGGCGATCCCGGCAATGACGTGACCAGCACCAACGATCCGGCCGCGTTTGCGATTGCGATCGATCCGGTGAACGGCAAGGTGTCCGTCGTCCAGTATGTTTCGCTTCACCATAACACCGCTGATATCGGCGGCGATATCGATGAGGCGGTCTCGCTTGCAGGCGCCCTCGGCCAGGTCAAGGCGACCGTGACGGTCACCGACGGCGACGGCGACCACGCTTCGGCGTCCGCCAACATTGGCGGTGGTATCCAGTTCGAAGACGACGGCCCGCTGGTGGCGGCGACGCTGTCTCGCAATTTCGGGGTGACGGCGGACGAGACACCGGGCAACCAGGCCAATGACGTCACGGGTCCTCTGGCGGTCTTCGCGGACGTTGCCAACCCCGGCGACGATCCGGACAAGGCCGGGCCGGTGCTCGCCTACGCGACCAGTAGCGGCGCGGCCCTGAGCATCCTGCCGTACTTCGGCGTCGACGGACCCGATCCGGCTGCGGCGATCGCCTATTCGCTCGATCTGAAATCGTCCGAGTCCGGCGTGACGTTGACAGATGGAACGGCGATTTCGTTGTCGCTGGACAGCGCCGGCCGGGTGATCGGCACGGTGGGTACGGATAACGTGCATCCCGAGCTGAGCGGCACCACCGCCTTTGCCGTGGCCATCGATCCGCTCTCCGGCAAGGTGTCGGTGGTCGAATATCTCTCGCTGCATCACTCCGATTCGTCCAATCCGAACGATCAGGTTTCGCTCGCTGCTGGCTCGATTTCCGCCGTCGTAACCATCAAGGATGGCGATGGCGACACGGCGTCCGCGTCGGCGGATATTTCGAGCAAGATCCACTTCAACGACGACGGTCCGGCGCTGACCATCGGCACCGGCGTGACCACGCCGGAACTTGTCGCGCTCGCACTGAATCTGGACGAGACGATCGGCCATGACGGGTCGCCGCCGGATCAATACAACATCGGCGAGGGCGAGTCGGGCGGCGGAGCGCCGAACGGAACGGCCGACGACACCGGCAACGCCACAGTCACGTTCACGACGGACGCGACCTCGACGGCTCAGATCGGCGAGCTGATGACGGGCGCGGGGCTGCTGGCGCCGTTGTTCACGAATGCGGTGATCGATTACGGGGCTGATGGTCCCGCCCTGGTCAATCCCGTCACGTCCGCGCTCAGCCTCGTCCTGACGGGCGCGCCCGAGGCGGGCGGCATCAAGACCAACCTTGTCGCGACCGCGCTGGCGGATAGCCTGCTCGAAGGCACGTCGCAGGAGCATCGGACCGTCTGGCTGACGATCGAGGGCGGTCAGATCGTCGGCCGCGTCGGTCATGATACGCTGTCCACGGCCGATGATTTCGTCGTGCTGCGTATCTCCCTGAATTCGACCGATCCGGCCACGGCACAGCTCGTGGTCGATCAATTCCTGCCGATCGATCACGACGCGTCGGAGCCTGCCGGGGCCCAGTTGCCCGAGAATCCCTCGCTGTTCGACGAGTCGATCTCGTTGCTCACGGCGATTGCCGGCCAGAGCGTCGGCGTGAAGCTGACCGTGACGGTGACCGACGGCGATGGTGACCATGTCACGAAATCGGCCACCGCGACTGTCATCGACCATAGCAATTCCATCGTCTCGATCGACGATTCTGGTCCGACGATCTCCGCTTCGCAGGATTGCGTCGATACGCCGCTCAGCTATGTCGGCATCAAGGCGGGCAACGTCGACGAGCGCGGTCTCGATGGTCCGAGCGATCAGGACGTGCTGATGTCCGGCGTCGGCCAGGGCAATAGCCCGAACGCGAACACGATCAACACGACAGGGAGTGATATTGGCGTCGGCAACCAGTCGATCGAGGGCCACGAGGTCCACGGAGGCAACGACCTGGCTGCGGAGATACTGCGGCTCGACTTCGTCAACAATGTCACGTTCCCTGCCAATACCTTCGCCTATAATGGGCACTATGAGGTTGATGCGGCCTCGTTCACGATCCACCAGATCCAGGGCAATCCGAGCAATACGGCGACGGTTTTCGTCCAGGTCTTCAATGCCAATGACAACAACGACTTCACCGATGACGGCAATCCGCTGCCGATCACGCTGAACGACGTCACCGTGACCGGGGATGCCAGCTACACCAAAATTCCGGTGTATGACGGCAATACGCTGGTCGGCGTCGTCATCGTCGGCCTGAACGAGGGTGCCACCGTCACGGTTGACACGTCGAACGATTTCAATCGTCTCGTCATTTCCAATTACGACAATGTCGCCTTCTCGAGCACGCCGAACGGCGCGCCGACCCTTCCGGTCGACCCGAACGATTCGCATGAGCTCAATGTCGGTCATCCGTTCTCGGTGAGCGGCATTTCGTCCGTGGTGTGCGCGCCCGCCACGCTCAGCGTCACCCATGACGAGAGCGCGGGATTCGCTCCGCAGTCCGGCCCGAACCCGGAGAACGACGTCGATCCCGCGACCGCTCCGAGCGTGCTGACAGCCGCGATTGCCGGCGCCCAGATCGGTACGGTTCTCGGCTACGCCGAGTCGACCGGCGCCGCCAACACTCTGTTCACGACGCCCGATTTCGGCACGGATGGACCCGGCCCGGCCGGAGGTGTGTCCTATCAACTGACGAATTCCACCGGTGGCGGGTTCACCGGCCAGGATTCCGGGCTGAACACCACGGTCGGCAACCGCGACATCTTCCTGTTCACGGATTCCGCCAACCCGAACATCGTCTGGGGCGTCGACAGCAACAACCTCCAGACCGGCGAGAAGGTGTTCGCGCTTTATGTCGACACCGACGGGCATCTGTGGGTCGCACAGTTCGCGGCGATCGCGCACAATGTCGATGGCTCGACGCCCGCCGCCTATGACGACGAGGTCTCGATCACCAACGGCCTCGTGTACATCTCGGCCACCGCGACCGACGGTGATGGCGACACCGCCCATGCCGTTTCGCCGGCCGGGCTTCACATCAATTTCCAGGACGATGGTCCGCATGCATTTGCGGAAGCGCCGCAGGATGTCCTCGAAGGTTCCGCGCCGGTCACCGGACAGCTCGAGTTCGATCCGGGCGCTGACGGCGCGACCGTCACTGAGATCAACGGGGTGAACTTGTCCTTCGGTGTGGACGGGTATTCCCAGGCGATCGCGCTCGCCCATGGCAGTCTCCAGGTCACCGCGGACGGCGCCTACAAGTTCGTTGCGCAGCCCGACGACGTCTACAAGACCGGCGGGCCGGCGAACTTCACGTACACCGTGACCGATGGTGACGGCGATACGTCGGCATCGACGGTATCGTTCGTGGTCACCGATGACAGCGACCCGACCAAGGTGACGTTGAACGACGTGACGGTGAACGAGGGCGTCGGCACGGCAACGATTTCGGCCAGCGTGGATCATGCCCCGCAGGGCAGCAATCTCGTGCTGACCTTGAGCAACGGCGCGACGATCACGATCCTTGCCGGTCAGACCACCGGAACGTCGACGCCGTTCGCGGTGCAGGGCGACGATCCCTATGTCGATCACGAGACCTACCCTGTCTCGGTCACCGGTGCGGTCGGTGGCAATTATGAGCTCCTGGACACCACCGACACGTCGACGGTGACGGTCAACGATACGATCACCACCAACTTCGTGACGCTGGACAACGTCGTGGTGTTCGAGAACCAGTCGTTCGTCTACACGGCGCACATGGACTACGCCTCGCTGACGTCGTTCACGGTGACGCTGAACAATGGCGTGAACATCACCTTTGCGCCCGGTCAGTTTACCGCGATGTCGGCTCCGCAGGCGGCGCAGGGCGAAGACGTCTATGTGGACGGCCAGGTCATCCCGGTCTCGATCGCCGGCACGTCCGGCGGCAATTTCGAGGCGGTGAACACCACGACCTACGGCAATGCCACGGTCACGTTCAAGGACACGATCGACCCGACCAAGGTGACGTTGAACGACGTGACGGTGAACGAGGGCGTCGGCACGGCGACGATCTCGGCCAGCGTGGACCATGCGCCGCAGGGCAGCAATCTCGTGCTGACCTTGAGCAACGGCGCGACAATCACGATCCTTAATGGCCAGACGACGGGCACCTCGACGCCGTTCGCGGTGCAGGGCGACGACCCCTATGTCGATCACGAGACCTATCCCGTCTCGGTCACCGGCGCGACCGGCGGCAATTATGAGCTCCTTGACACCACCGACACGGCGACGGTGACGGTCAACGACACGATCACCACCAACTTCGTGACGCTGGACAACGTCGTGGTGTTCGAGAACCAGACGTTCGTCTACACGGCGCACATGGACTACGCCTCGCTGACGCCGTTCACGGTGACGCTGAACAACGGCGTGGACATCACCTTTGCGCCCGGTCAGTTTACGGCGACCTCGGATCCGCAGCCGGCGCAGGGCGAAGACGTCTATGTGGACGGCCAGGTCATCCCGGTCTCGATCGCCGGCACGTCCGGCGGCAATTTCGAGGCGGTGAACACCACGACCTACGGCAATGCCACCGTTACGACCAAGGATACGATCGATCCGGTGACGGCCACGCTGAGTGCGACACCGTCGACCAGCGAGGACGGCGGCTCGATCACCTACACGGTGACGCTGACGAGCGGGCTGAGCCCGTTCACGCCGACCAACAATCTGGACTTCACCCTGGCCAATGGCGAGCACGTCATCGTGCAGGCGGGCCAGGCCAGCGGCTCGACGACGATCGCGGTCAACGAGGACGACGTCTATATCGACACCCACCCGGTGACGAACAGCATTGTCAGCCATACCGGCGGCAGCGAGTACGAGAGCCTGGTGACGAACCCGGCGACGGTGACGACGACGATCACCGACGACAGCGACCCGGTGACGGCGACGCTGACGGCGACACCGTCGACCAGCGAGGACGGCGGCTCGATCACCTATACGGTGACGCTGACGAGCGGGCTGAGCCCGTTCACGCCGACCGGCAATCTGGACTTCACCCTGGCCAATGGCGAGCACGTCATCGTGCAGGCGGGTCAGGCCAGCGGCTCGACGACGATCGCGGTCAACGAGGACGACGTCTATATCGACACCCACCCGGTGACGAACAGCATTGTCAGCCATACCGGCGGCAGCGAGTACGAGAGCCTGGTGACGAACCCGGCGACGGTGACGACGACGATCACCGACGACAGCGACCCGGTGACGGCGACGCTGACGGCGACACCGTCGACCAGCGAGGACGGCGGCTCGATCACCTATACGGTGACGCTGACGAGCGGGCTGAGCCCGCTCACGCCGACCAGCAATCTGGACTTCACCCTGGCCAATGGCGAGCACGTCATCGTGCAGGCGGGCCAGGCCAGCGGCTCGACGACGATCGCGGTCAACGAGGACGATGTCTATATCGACACCCATCCGGTGACGAACAGCATTGTCAGCCATACCGGCGGCAGCGAGTACGAGAGCCTAGTGACCAACCCAGCGACGGTGACGACGACGATCACCGACGACAGCGACCCGGTGACGGCGACGCTGACGGCGACACCGTCGACCAGCGAGGACGGCGGCTCGATCACCTATACGGTGACGCTGACGAGCGGGCTGAGCCCGTTCACGCCGACCGGCAATCTGGACTTCACCCTGGCCAATGGCGAGCACGTCATCGTGCAGGCGGGCCAGGCCAGCGGCTCGACGACGATCCCGGTCAACGAGGACGACGTCTATATCGACACCCACCCGGTGACGAACAGCATTGTCAGCCATACCGGCGGCAGCGAGTACGAGAGCCTAGTGACCAACCCAGCGACGGTGACGACGACGATCACCGACGACAGCGACCCGGTGACGGCGACGCTGACGGCGACACCGTCGACCAGCGAGGACGGCGGCTCGATCACCTATACGGTGACGCTGACGAGCGGGCTGAGCCCGTTCACGCCGACCAGCAATCTGGACTTCACCCTGGCCAATGGCGAGCACGTCATCGTGCAGGCGGGTCAGGCCAGCGGCTCGACGACGATCGCGGTCAACGAGGACGACGTCTATATCGACACCCACCCGGTGACGAACAGCATTGTCAGCCATACCGGCGGCAGCGAGTACGAGAGCCTGGTGACGAACCCGGCGACGGTGACGACGACGATCACCGACGACAGCGACCCGGTGACGGCGACGCTGACGGCGACACCGTCGACCAGCGAGGACGGCGGCTCGATCACCTATACGGTGACGCTGACGAGCGGGCTGAGCCCGTTCACGCCGACCGGCAATCTGGACTTCACCCTGGCCAATGGCGAGCACGTCATCGTGCAGGCGGGCCAGGCCAGCGGCTCGACGACGATCGCGGTCAACGAGGACGACGTCTATATCGACACCCACCCGGTGACGAACAGCATTGTCAGTCATACCGGCGGCAGCGAGTACGAGAGCCTGGTGACCAACCCGGCGACGGTGACGACGACGATCACCGACGACCAGGATCCCGTTACAGCCACCTTGACGACGTCCACCGCCGGCATCTCCGAGTTTGGCGGCTCGGTCACCTACACGGTGACGCTGACGAGCGGGCTGACGCCATTCACTCCAAAGACCGATTTGGTGTTGACCCTGGCCAACGGTGAGCACGTCACGATCTTCGCCGGGCAGCCGAGCGGTTCGGTGACGACCAACTACACCGACGCGCAGATCACAAATCAGGCGTCGATCGCCGATTCCATCACCGGAGTCTTCAGCGGCGGCGGCGAATACGAGCAGCTGCTGACGACCGGAACGACCTCGGTGCCAGTCGTGTACGCGCCAACCGTTGCCGTCGGCAACAATGTCGCCCTGCCGGAAGACACCCAGGAGGTGTTCCAGTTCACGGCTACGCCCGTCAGCGCCGGCTCGCATGTCACCCAGGTCGTCGTTTCAGGCCTCACGGGCTGGAGCGTCGATACGTCCACGGCCACGGTCAACGGTGCGACTGTGACCGCAACCTTCAACTCCGGTAGCGGCGTGCTGACCTTCAACATCAGCGGCGCCGGGGCCGGCACAGTCGAGACGGTCTCGGTGGCGATGACGCCGCCACTGAACACCGACGTGGACGCGAGCATCACGATGACGGCCACCGCCGCGCAGGGCGCGATCAGCGCCACCAGTGCGGGTACGGCGGGCACCATCTATGTCGACGCCGTCGCGGACATGCCGACCGTGGTCGCCGGCCAGACGCACATGATCTTCGTGACCGACTCGCCCAGCGATTCCAATACAGCCTTCAGCAACGGCGAAACCGGAGCGCTGCAAATCAAGGCGACGTTCGGCGACGTTCACGACGGATCGGAGAGCCACACGCTGGATATCCATCTCCAGAGCGGGTTCACGGCCGGCCTCCTGGCAAGCGGCACGATCGCTGGCACCTACAACGGTGTCGCCACGACGTTCAGCTACACCTACACTTCGGCGACGGGCGACATCCACATCGCCGTCCCCCAGGATACAGGTCTCAATCCGAACGCCAACCAGACCGCCACGATCGATCTGAGCTTTGCGGTGACGGCGCCGGCGACGGGCACGCTGCCAAGCACGCTGAACTTCACGGCCACGGCGACTGCCACCGAGACCACTTTGCATGGCGGTGGGGTCGGCGCGAGCAATGCCGATCTCACCACAGACAACGTGGCGGCCTTCACCGATACGACCGGTATCCCGGCTGCGCGGCTGCTGTCCGGGACGATCGTCACCAACTCGAACCAGACCGCCCAGGACATGATCCTGACGTTCGTCGACCAGGAGCACCCGCTCGACGCCTTCTCACAACTGGTGATCACCAACGCGCAGGGCCAGCAGGGCAACGTCACCTCGGACGCCGGTTTCAACATCTCGGGAGCGGACCACTTCCTGGTCTCGCTCGATGCCCCGTTCGACACTTCAAAGATCGGTGTGACCAACTTCACACTCAACGGCACGCATATCGACGAGGCGTCTGGGCACCCTCAGATCGGGATTAGCGGCGGCAGCGTCAGTGCCGGCTTCACCGCGGTCATGACGACGAACAATGCCGCTGGCGTGACCGGCACGGATTCACACGACTCGCACACCAACAACGACAGCATCTCGGATCCGTCAGCCAATACCAACACCTACAACATGACGTATGTGGATGGTAAGAGCGCGACCGCGTCGGGCAGCAATGATGCCGACCTTCTCAATGCGGCGGGTTCTCCGGGCAACGTGGAGAACGGCGGAGCCGGCAACGACATTCTGGTGTACCACCCGTCGACCACGATCGATGGCGGCAGCGGCTTCGATATTCTGCGCATCGATGACGGAGCGATCTATAACTCGTCGCTGGAGATCAGCGGTGCGTCGGCCAACGGGCTGTCAGCTGGCAATGCCCACACGGTGGGGGGCGTCCATCTCTATGGAATCGATCTGTCGGGGGCGAACCTGACCAATCTGGAATCGATCCTGATCACCGACGATCCGCTCGCAAGCTCGCTCTACGGAACCGAGCTCAACGGGCTATCGATCGCCAAGGTCACCGCCATCACTGAGGCGACCAACAGCACTTCGGCGACGGCTCACTCGCTCTTCGTTGTCGGTTCGGCCGGCGACGATGTGCAGCTTGCGACGGGGGCCGGGGGGTGGACCGAGTCGGCCAACACCTTCACCTCCACCGGCGGGCAGGTCTTCCATCAGTGGATTCCGACAGGCTCGACCGTGGCGACGGCGACGGCAAGCCTGTTCATCGACAATGACCTGCAGGTGAACCACGCCGCGCAGGCCTAGTCGACAGCGGAAAGCGGCTCAACCGGAGCCGCTTTCGCCTCTACTGCACAAGCTCACATCAGCAGCGGGAGCGCGCCGGGCCAGGCGCTGCCGGCGGCGATGTCCGCATTACCCCATTCCGTCGCTTCGTCGCTGGCGGCGGGTGCGGCTTCCGCGGGGCCGGCCAGCTGGCGCTGGGCATAGGGCGCGGCGAACAGGTGGACGCCGGCGTGGTCGATGGCGAACAGCGGGGCCAGGTTCGTCGCCCCTGAATCCTCGATCAGCTCGGAGCGCCGGTTGTCCAGCACGAGCCACTGTCCCTCAAGGCGCGCGGCGAGCACGGCGTGGTCCTGCCGCACCGCGCGGTCGCGGACCAGTACGAGCCGCAGATCCTCGCGCGGAAATCCGGTTTCGTAGAGCGCGACATATTTCGCGATCGCATAATCCTCGCAGTCGCCCTTCGCCGTGGCGAAGGTCTCGAGCGGCGAGCTCCAGCGATCGGCTTCGCCGTGCTGCGCATAGTCGCTGACGTAGCGGACGACCATGTTGACCGCGCGATTGACCTCGTCGAGCCTTGCGCGTCCCGATTTCGCTTTCGCGGCGCCGATCAATCGCAGGAACTGCGCTGCGTTCGAGGGGCAATTGGCGGCATCAGACTCGCACCGCTTCAGGGTCTCTGCGTCCCTGGCCAGCCTGGTCTCGAGGCCCCGCCATTTCTGCCACAACAGGCCTTCGGGCGCGCGGAAGGTGAAGAGGCCGAACGGCTCGTCGCCTTTCGCCGGCACGGGCCTGGGCTCGGGGGCCGCGTCGGTCGCGATGTTGGAAGGTGTCAGCGCCGCGAGACGGACGGCATTCGGCCCGCGGCCGCGCATGGCATCGAGCTTCGCCAGCACGTCGTTGATGCGGAAGAACGTCGCCGGCGCACGCGTTGCCGCGTCAATGCCGGGAGCGAGAGTGTCCTGGGCGTCCTGAGCCAGGGCGTCTTGAGTCAGGGCGTCTTGAGTCAAGACGTCCCGAGCCAGGGCGTCATCGGCCCGGGCGGGCGATGTCACGCCGGCAACGACCAATGCAACCAGCCCCACGCCGAGCGCGCACAGGCCTTTGCGCTGCAATTCCCAATGCAGTGTCATAGACGACGTCCCCTGCGCCGGGAGCGTCGTCAACGTCTATTGCGTCGATCCACGCCCCGATCCTGTTGTCGGATCGAGACTGAGGTCTGCGACGCTTAGGTGAGGTTAAAGCGGGGGGAGGGCGGCAGCCTTGTCGCAAAGGCGGTCAATCGCGCGCTTCGAGCGACCGGCAAATTGTCGCCGCGACCTTTGCGCCCTGTTAACCTTGTCGAAGCCTCAACGCTCGCGCAGGGCTTCGTCGCGCAGTGTGCGGGCCGGCCTCACCAGATAATCGAGAACCGATTTCTCGCCGGTCAGCACCTCGACCGTCGCGATCATGCCGGGAATGATCGGGAGCGGCTTCTGCTCCGTGCCCAGGTGGTTCTTCTCTGTCCGCACCATGACGCGGTAGAAGCTCTCCTGGCGATCCGGGGTCTTTTCGGCCTTGTCGTCGACGATCGTATCGGCGCTGATGCGCTCGACCTTGCCCTTCAGCGAGCCGTAGACGGAGGAATCGTAGGCCGAGATCTTCACCACGGCGTCCTGGCCGGGCCGGATGAAGGCGATGTCCTGGGGCTTGATGCGACCTTCGACCAGCAGCGTGTCGTCGAGGGGGACGATGTCCATCACATTGGCGCCGGGCTGCACGACTGCCCCCACGGTGGTCACGTTCAACTTGTTGACGATCCCGTGCACGGGTGCCTTGAGGTCGGTTCGCCGGACCCGGTCCTGCGCCGATTTGATATTTTCATCGAGCACGGCCAGGTCGCCCTTGGACTTCGCAAGATCTTCGTCCGCCTGGGAGCGGAAGGAGGAGACCGTGCTCGCGATCTTGGATTGGGCCTCCGCGAGTTGTCCTCTCATCTCGGTCGCCTGGCGGTCGAGCCGCAACATCTCGATTTCCGGCACCACCTTTTGCTCGTACAGCTTGCGCGTCAACGCCAGCTCCCGATCCAGCAATTTGAGCGTGCCGCCGAGCCGGGCGACCTGCTGGTTCAGGACGTCGACATCCTGCGCCAGTTTCTGTGCGCGCATCTTGAACACGCTGCTTTCCGTGGCCACGGCCGACGGCACCACCTGGTCAAGCTGATCGGGAAAGATCAGCTCGCCCTTTCCCCTGGCTTCGGCCTCAAGTCTGGTGACACGGGCCGCCATCGCAGCCCGCCGTTCCCTGATCTCGCCGAATTCGGATGCAAACTTTGTATCGTCGATGCGCATCAGGGATTGTCCCTGCTGGACGATCGATCCCTCCTGGACGAGGATATCGCCGACGATCCCGCCTTCGAGCGACTGCACCACCTGCATCTGGCGCGCGGGTACGACGCGGCCGTTGCCTCGCTTGACTTCGTCCAGCACGGCGAAATGAGCCCAGGTCAGGAACGTGGCGAGCAGGGCAAGGGACGCTACAAGCAGCATGCGGGAGGTCCGCGGCGCACGAAGCGCGGCGGCAGCCCGAACATCGTTGGCAAATGCGAAATCAGACGACATTGGTTCTGGCCATGGGTGAGACGGGTTGCTCGGCAGCCGCCGGCATCGGGGTCTGGCTCGGCGTCGATGGCGCCGGCTTGCCCTGCAGGAGCGCGAGAACCTTGTCGCGGGGGCCGTCGGCGATCAGTCGGCCGTTGTCGAACAGCAGCAGGCGGTCGACCATATTCAGCAGTGAGAGCCGATGCGTCGAGATCAGAATGGTGATCTGCTCTTCGCGCAGCGCTCTCAGGCGCTCGAGAAATTCGGCTTCGCTGCGAATGTCGAAATGGGCTGTCGGTTCGTCCAGAAACAATATCCGCGGCTTCCTGATGAGCACCCGCGCAAGGCCGATGGCCTGCTTCTGGCCGCCGGAGAGGCTCCGGCCGCCTTCCGAAATGGGCATGTCGTAGCCCATGGGATGGCCCGCGACGAACGTCTCGACGCCGGCCAGCCGTGCCGCGGCCAGGACTTCCTCGTCGGTTGCCTCGGGTTTGCCCAGCGCGATGTTGTCGCGCAGCTTTCCGAAGAACAGCTCGGTGTCCTGCATCGCAAAGCCAACCCCGGACCGCAGGTCGGACGGATCGTATTGCCGCGAGTCGACACCATCGACGAGGATGCGGCCCTCCTGCGCCTCATAGAAGCCGAGCAGAAGCCGCCCCACAGTCGTCTTGCCGGATCCAATGCGTCCGATGATGCCGACCTTCTCGCCGCCTTCGATCTTGAAGGATACCTTGTCGAGGGCCTTGCCGGGCGCATTGGGGTAAGTGAAGCTGACGCCGTCGAAAGCGATCGCGCCTTCACGGATCTGTCGAGAGACATAGGCACGCGCAGGGGATCGCTCGCGCTCCAGCGACATAATGCGATCGATGGCCTTTAGCGAACTCAGCGTTTGCGTTCCGCGCGTGATCACCGAAGCGATCCCGGCGATCGGTGCCAGAACGCGCCCCGCCAGCATGTTTGCCGCGACCAGCGCTCCGACCGTGAGCTTGCCGTCGAGTATCAGGAATACGCCGACGACGATCAGGGCGAGGCTGGTGAGCTGTTGGGCCGTATTGGCGCTCGTCAGCGCGAGCGAGGCCCAGAAATGGACGTCTTCGCCCGAGCGGGCCGTTGCCGCGACCGATCGTTCCCAGGCCGTTTGCATGCGCGCTTCGGCGCCGGTCGCGCGTATCGTCTCGAGGCCGGACAGCGATTCGACCAGCACGCCATGACGTGCCGCAGCTTCAGCCTGCTGGCGTTTCATGGCCCGGTCCAGCGGGCGCTGCAATGCCAGGCCGATCAGGAGCATGACCGGCAACATCACCAGAGGTATCCAGGCCAGCGGCCCGGCGATGACAAAGAGAATCCCGACAAACAGCATCGCGAACAGCAGATCCGTCGCGGATACGACGCTGCCGGACGTGAAGAACTCGCGAACTGAATCGAAGTCGCGCAACTGATTGGCGAGGATGCCCACCGACGCGGGGCGCTGCGCCATCTTCACGCCCATCACGTGCTCGAAAATGTTGGCAGCGAGGATGACGTCGATCGTCTTGCCGGTGACATCGATCATACGGCTGCGAACCGTCCGGAAGATGAAGTCGAACGCAATCGCCAACCCCATTCCGATCGACAGGGCGATCAGCGAAGGAAGCGCGCCATTGGGGACAACGCGGTCGTAGACGCTCATGGTGAAGAGGGGCGTCGCCAGCGCGAGCATATTTATCAGGAAGGCTGCAAGCGCGATGTGACCGTAGCCGCGCCAATGCAGCTTGACCACCGACCAAAACCAATGGCTTCGCGGCAGGTCGCCGGCAGCGACGGCGCGTGCGTTGCTCTCGACCGTAGCCCTGACGAAGAAAGCGTATCCGGTGTAGCCGGCCGAGATGGTCTGGATCGCGTGAAGCTCAGGGATGCCGGCCTTGAGGGACGGATTGAGGACTTTGACACTGCTTCCGGATTTGTCGAACTCCAGCAGGATCAGCGTCGTGCCATTCTTCATGATAAGGACGGCCGGCAGCACCAGCGCGGGAATATCGGCAATGTCGCGCTTGACGGCTTCGGTCTGGAGGCCCGCGCGCTGAGCCGCACGGTCATAGAGGGGAACTGACAACCGGCCGTCGAGGATCGGCAGGCCGCCTAGCAATGCCTCGCGACTAACGGCACGGCCGTGGTACGACGCCAGGTAAATGAGCGATGATGCAAGTGGGTCGTCGCTTTCGAGGCGACCTGTCGCTTGCTTCGGTTCAGACGCAACGGCTTGCTCCGCGAAGGAGTTGCCATGCATGTGCGTTGACTCGGATGCTCGAAACAACAAATGCGAATGTCCAAAATGAAATGATGCGGAGCGAAAAGCGAACCGTCATTCCAGCATAGCGGAAAACGCACGAAATCATTTGGTTAATCGGCAAAAGCGCAACTAAAGGTTAATCTTCGAACCGCCTTTCGCCGATCACGGACGCGCTCGCGGAGTTGGAACTATCTCTGAACCGGCTCGAATGCCGTCGCCAGCCAGTGCGGCTTTCTATCGGCCGCGTACGCGGTAGCGGGAGAGGGAGAGGTGTTGAGTTTGACCGGATCGTCGGTGCTTCGCTGCTGCGTGATCCATTCGGATGCTCCCACCATGGTCGGCAGATTGGATCGTGTCGGCCATCTATCCTTGAACGCATCAGGTTCGGGCGCTTCGCTCGCGTAGCCCAGACGGGCGGGAACTCGCTCCGGTGCAGGCACCGGGACGTTCAGCGGTTCGGAACCGGTCTGGGGCAGCTTCACGCGGAGCGTCGGCGCCTTGTAGTCGGGCGTTCCGAAAACCCCAAGATCCACCGGCGCTGCGTCAACAGGCGGCGGAGATTTCAAATATTCAAGCAGCGTGCCCATGGCCGCCAAAAGTTGATAGTCGGCGAACACCACGACGCCACGAGCCGAGGTCAACGAAACCAATGCGTTGAAATACTGGTTCTGGGCATTCAAGAGGTCGATCAGCGAACGCTGGCCAAGCTCATATTCCTTTTGGAAGGCCGCAATCGTCTTGCGATCAGCCTCGAGTTGCCGCGTCAGCGCGGCGATTCGTGTCACGGTGACCGTCCGCGCTGCCCAAGCCTTGTCGATGGATTCGATTGCATCGCGCTGAAGGCGTGCATGCCGCGCGGTACTTTCGACGTAGCGTTCGGACATCTCCGACCGCCGCCAGACATCCTGACCGCCGCGGAAGACATCCCAGGACATGACAACCTTGCCGCTGTAGTCGTCGTGAGTAACCCCAAGATAGGGGTAGGTGTTGTCGTTGTGCGTCGCCCGGCCCTCGAGCGAGAAGGTCGGAACAAAAGCGCCGTCCGTCACGCGAAACGCATGCTTTGCCGCATCGGCGTCGGCCTGCGCGGCCTGAATGGTGGGGTTGAACCGTACCGTGGTGGCAAGGGCCTCGTCGCGGGTCGTGGGCAAGCCGCCCAGTGGTCCCGGGAAGCGAAGATTGATGGGTTCAAGTCCGACGACCTTGCGGAATCTGGCGCGGGACTCTTCCAGGCTCCGGCGGAATTCGGCGAGCGTCGCACGCGCATTTTCAACCCGTTCGCGGGCCTGCTCGAGATCGCCTTCACCGGCGCGTCCGCCGGAAAAGCGCGTGTTGACGTTGCTGAAGATCTTCTCGTGGGTGACGACGTTCTGCTCGCTGAGCGTGACCAGTCGCAAATAGCGCACGACGTCGACATAGGCTTCCGCTGCGTCCAGAGCGATCAACTCGGTCCGCTCGCGAACGCGGAAAGCCGCTGCGTTGACGCGCGCCGTCTGCCGCCAGATGTCGTGAATCGAGGCGAAGCCGTCGAACAAGATCTGCCGGACGACGACGGATTCCTGCGATCCGTTTCGCCACGAGCCATTTCCGACGATCGGGACGGGCAGGGCGGTGCCGGTTGATACGGCAGCACTCTGGTCGAATTTTTCGGGACCCCAGCGCGCTTCCACGCGAACCTGCGGAAGCAGCGTGCTCTGGGTCTGGCGAAGCTCGCTCTCGGTAGCGCGGCGGTTGGCCGAGGCTTCACCAACTCCAGGGTTGGTACGTACGGCCTGTTTCAACGCGTCATTGATCGAGAACGGTTCGGCTAATGCGCCGCCGCATGGAACCACAGCCAATGCTGTGAAAACGAAAATGTACTTGAGCAATTTTACCTCCGCCCGTTTCCGAAATTCGGTCGCGGGGTCCCCCATGAAATTGCCTCAAGTCTCGCAAGGACTGAACCGACAAGCTAGGCGCAATGCGGGAAAATTGAGCAATTGTACCGGGTTGTCGCATTTCTGCCACGTCGGAGGCAGAGCGGAGGTTTAATAATACCTCTATCTTCGGAGTGGAGGGCGGCGCCAAACCTGGGTGTGACGAAGCGCAAGCTTCCGCTGTGCCGCTTTACCTCTCAGCCTGTTGTCGATCCACGATGCCCGTACTGTTCCGCCAGCGGACCATTCTGTATTGGCGAACAGAAACCGGGCTTCACGCTCAACCGATCGTCCGAAGGAGCCCGCTGCCACAGCGCGAGGACAGGTCGCGGCCGACACGCGGGCCGGCTTCGGCGCCTGTCATCACAGCCATCGTTGCATGCAGGTGTCGCCGATGCAGAGCGTCGGCGCTGGTAACACTGCACGGTCCTTTAGGCGAGGAGGGCGCGCATTTTGCTTGCGTCCGGCAAGGCACCTAGTGATTGTGACGGAAAGCGTGAACGAATATTCGCAGAAATGACGTGACTGATTTTTTTTCGATTGATATTTTTCGGATTTTCGATGCGAACTCTGCTCATTATTCTTGGCATTTGGCTGCTCATCAATGTTCTCTTCGCCGTGATCATGATCCCCCCGCGGAAGTCGCGGAGGTCGAATGGCGAGCGAGGACAGAGCGGCCTGTCGCCTGCATTGATCGATCCGAAAAGCCGGCTGGAAGAGGACGAGGGTTTTTCGCTTCGTCACGCGATTATTGCAGTCGCGCTCGGCGCCTTCTTTTCTCTGAGCCCGCCGTTGCTGCAAGCTTATGATGCGATCGCGGCATTCGTCAGAAAGCTCCGTCGAGGCGAGGGGGCCGGCGTGAAGCCCTCGGACGACGAATAGGTCCTGAAATCCGTTCATTCGAGGATCCGTGCCGAGCATGAAATGCGGTTTCCCTGACGTCGATTGACGCCGGCTGCATCGCCGCAGAATGAAGAAACTTCAAAGCGGCGTGTTGGGTGGGTGAAGCGCTCGACATCCTTGGCATGCGTGCGGCGCTATCCGGACTGAGGCCGCGAGCGATCGACAATGGCCGGTTTGAGCAGAACCTGCGCCGGCGAGCGCCCCCGACTCGCCGCGTCATGGGTGCCGGCCGTCTTGCGCAGCACACGCGCCAAAGTGAGCCGCGGCTGGAACGTCCAACACGAAACTTGGGGGATGATGTAACTTCTTGGAATTACGTATAAAAACGGGAAAGAGATTCTGAGTCGGAGCGCTTCACCCGCTTCAATCTCCATTGCGTCCCGTACGTGTTGACCGGGGCGGCCGTTCTGTCAAAGAAGGGCGTCACATCGACGGCCATGAACGCGCGGACCGCCCCGCCAATGGGTACCAGGAGATCGGGATAGCTATGACCGAGCGGATCGCTCTCATCACCGGCGTGACCGGCCAGGACGGCGCCTACCTCGCCGAATATCTGCTGTCGCTCGGCTATGTCGTGCACGGCATCAAGCGGCGCTCGTCTTCGTTCAACACCGCGCGGGTCGATCACCTTTATCAGGATCCCCATGTCGGCAACGTGCCGTTCCTGATGCATTACGGCGACATGACCGACTCGACCAATCTGATCCGCCTGGTGCAGCAGATCCGGCCGACTGAGATCTACAATCTCGCCGCCCAGAGCCACGTCGCCGTGAGCTTCGAGAGCCCGGAATACACAGCCAATGCCGACGCGATCGGCGTGCTGCGGCTGCTGGAAGCGATCCGCATCCTCGGCATGGAGAAGGAGACACGGTTCTACCAGGCCTCGACCTCCGAGCTCTACGGTCTCGTGCAGGAGATCCCGCAGAAGGAGACGACGCCGTTCTATCCGCGCTCTCCTTACGGCGTCGCCAAGCTCTACGGCTATTGGATCACGGTGAACTACCGTGAGGCCTACGGCATGTTCGCGTCCAACGGAATCCTGTTCAACCACGAGAGCCCGATCCGCGGCGAGACTTTTGTCACGCGCAAGATCACGCGCGGCGTCGCCCGCATCGAGGTGGGATTGGAGGACACGCTCTATCTCGGCAATCTCGAGGCCAAGCGCGACTGGGGGCATGCCAAGGACTACGTCGAGGGCATGCACATGATCCTCCAGGCCGACAAGCCCGACGACTTCGTTCTCGCCACCGGTGAGACGCGCTCGGTGCGGGAGATGGTCGAATTGTCGTTCGCGCAGGTCGGCCGGCGCATCGCGTGGCGTGGCGCAGGCGTCGAGGAGACCGGTGTCGATGCCAAGAGCGGCAAGACGGTGGTGAAGATCGATCCGACCTATTTCCGCCCGACCGAGGTCGATCTCCTCATCGGTGATGCCAGCAAGGCGCGCGAGGTGCTCGGCTGGAAGCCGAAGCGGAGCTTTGCCCAGCTTGTCGAGGAGATGATGGCGAGCGATCTGGCACAGGCGAAGCGGGACGCTGCCCATGACAAACGCTCCGTTTGAGCTGAAGGGCAGAAGCGTCTACGTCGCCGGCCATCGCGGCATGGTCGGCAGCGCGCTGGTGCGCCGGCTCGCAGGAGAGGATGTCAAGCTCGTCACCGCAGACCGTCGCGAGGTCGATCTCTGCAACCAGGCCGCCGTGTTCGACTGGTTCGCAAAGGTGCGGCCGCAGGTCGTGTTCCTCGCGGCGGCGAAAGTCGGCGGCATCGTCGCCAACAACACGCTGCGCGCCGAGTTCATCTACGACAACATCGCGATCGCGGCCAACGTGATCCACGCCGCGCATCGGAACGGCGCCGAGAAGCTGATGTTCCTCGGCTCCTCCTGCATCTATCCCAAATTGGCCCCGCAGCCCTTGCGCGAAGAGTCCGTGCTGACCGGCCCGCTGGAGCCGACCAACGAGCCCTATGCAATTGCAAAAATCGCCGGCATCAAGATGGCCGAGGCCTACCGCAGCCAATATGGATGCGACTTCATCAGCGTGATGCCGACCAACCTCTACGGCCCCGGCGACAATTATCACCCTGAGATGAGCCACGTCGTCGCCGCGCTGATCCGCCGCTTCCACGAGGCGAAGGTTTCGGGCGCCAAGGGCGTCGTCGTGTGGGGCACCGGCACGCCGCGGCGCGAGTTCCTCTATGTCGACGACATGGCGGATGCCTGCGTGCACCTGATGAAGACGTATTCCGGTGCCGGGCTGATCAACATCGGCACCGGCGAGGACATCACCATCGCCGAATTCGCGCGCGTCGTTGCCGAGGTCGTTGGTTACAGCGGCGAGATCTCTTTCGACACCTCGCGGCCCGACGGTACGCCGCGCAAGCTGCTCGACGTCAGCCGCCTTGCAGGACTCGGCTGGCGCGCGACTACCTCGCTCGAGGACGGCCTGAAGCGCGCCTATGCGGCGTATCAAGCCGCGCAGCTAGCTGCGCAATAATCCAGCGACTGCTCGCCCGCGTTGTTCGATGCAGGGGGAGATCAGAACAAATCCCCATGGGAACCTTCACCGCAAGCACGAGTTGGCTGGTCGGAGGGGGTGACGGCTAACTCGCGCGCGGCCGCAACCCGGGCAGCGACAGGATTTGGACAATGGGCCTTGCTCAATACGCCATCGTGCCGGTCCGGGACCAATGGGGTGTGCTGCACGACGGCAACGTCAACGGCAAATATGCGACCAAGGAATCGGCGTTCGAAGCGGCCGTGGCCGCCGCCTCGCTGGCACTCCGGCAGGGGCACGAGGTCCATGTCAGTGCGCCCGGCCGCGAAGACGGCGAGCCTGACCTCGGGAGCTAGCATCGTCAGTGTGGTGGGCCTCTTGCGCGCCGCATCAAACGATCAATCGCCCGCGCCGCGCGGCAATTCCGATCGTGACCTCGGCACCCGCATTGGAATAGAGGCGGTCGGCTTCGACGCCGCCGCTGAAGATGGCGCCGTTTTCCGACATCAGCGAGCGGATGCGCAATTGTTCAGCGGGGGGCGAGTTGGCGGGGAGGGCTGACCAAAGCTGCTGGCGATCGCAAGCGAGCCGGTGACGATGCTCTCCCGCGGCGGCATGCCGAGCCGCGGTCCGCGAGCCCGCTGCCCGACGTTCGCGCTCCGACGCAAATAACATCATGTTAGGTTTATCGCATAACTGGGTAATTGTGTTAGCCCAGCGAAAGCCTATTGTCGCGATCAATCAGACACCCATCGGCAGTGACCAGCGCTCGCGAAGCTTCGCAGAACGCCCGGAGATTGCTGCCCAATTTTCAACGAAGCCCGGCAACGGGACGCCAGAAAACCAGGGAGGAATTTTGAAATGGTCACGACTCGCGCGATGCACCACATGAGTCAGTCGAGGAAGGCTGCTGCCAGCGGCTGGATCGGGTCGGCTCTCGAATATTATGACTTCTTCATCTACGCGACCGCTGCGTCGCTGATCTTCCCGCAGATCTTCTTTCCGTCGGACAATCCCACCGTCGCCATCGTCGCATCGCTGGCGACCTATGGTGTTGGATACGTGGCCCGGCCGATCGGCGCCTTCGTCCTCGGACATTGGGGCGACACCCATGGCCGCAAGACTGTTCTCATCGTCTGCATGTTCCTGATGGGCATCTCGACGATGGCGGTGGGTATCCTGCCGACCTATCAGCAAGTCGGCATCCTGGCGCCGATCCTGCTCGTCATCCTTCGCCTCGTGCAGGGATTTGCCGTGGCCGGTGAGATCTCCGGCGCAAGCTCGATGATTCTGGAGCATGCGCCGTTCGGCCGGCGCGGCTTCTATGCAAGCTTCGCCCTTCAGGGCGTGCAGGCCGGACAAATTCTCGCGGCCGCGGTCTTCCTGCCGCTGGCGGCCTATATGCCGACCGACGCCTTCAATAGCTGGGGCTGGCGGATTCCCTTCCTGCTCAGCTTCTTCGTCATCGTCGCAGGCTACATCATTCGCCGCGAAGTCGACGAAACCCCCGCCTTTGCCCGCGAGGGCGAGCTGGGAGAAACGCCGCGGGCGCCCATCGTCCAGGCCATCAAGCTGAGCTGGCGCGACATGCTCAGGGTCATCTGCATGGCTCTGATGAACGTCATCCCCGTCGTTGCGACCATCTTCGGTGCGGCCTACGCGGTCCAGCCCGCCTATGGCATCGGCTTTGCCAAGGACGTCTATCTCTGGATCCCGGTGCTCGGAAACATGCTGGCCGTGTTCGTCATTCCCTTCGTCGGCCATCTCTCCGACAAGGTCGGCCGCAAGCCTCCGATCATCGTGGGCGCGCTGCTCTCCGGCTTGCTCGCCTTCGGCTATCTCTATGCCATCAGCATCCGGAATGTGCCGCTGGCGATCCTGCTGTCCCTCCTGATGTGGGGCGTCGTCTACCAGGGCTACAACGCGATCTTCCCGAGTTTCTACCCGGAGCTGTTTCCGACGCGCACCCGTGTGTCGGCAATGGCGATCTCGCAGAACATCGGCACGACCATCACCGCGTTGCTTCCCGCTTTGTTTGCGACCGTGGCGCCTCCCGGCTCGGCCAACATTCCGTTGACGGTGGGGGCGATCGCCTTCGGCATCACGATCATCGCCGCGCTGGCGGCCGTCACGGCCCGGGAGACCTACCGGATCAACATCGAGGATCTCGGTAATCCCGAAGCCGTTCCGATGGCGCGTGCAGACTATGAGCGGCAGCGTGCCGGAGCGGCGAGCGGGGCTGCCGCAGTTCCGACCTGACGGGTATGGTATGAGGCGATTGCCGCTGCGATCGATGATTGTCGCAGCGGCAGGGTTTCGCAGCACTGTGTGGCTGCCGATCCAGAATATGTGCGCGTGAGCGCGATCATCATGAGGTTGCAGGATGAACCCCGTTGTCGTTGCCGTCGCTATCACCGGCTCCGTTCCGCGCAAGAAGGACAATCCCGCGGTGCCGATCTCGCCGTCCGAGCAGATCGAGTCGACGCAACAAGCCTTCGAGGCCGGCGCCACGCTTGCCCATATCCATGTTCGCAACGATGACGAGACGCCGTCCTCCGACCCGGAGCGTTTTGCCCTGGTGCAGGAAGGCATCAGGAAGCATTGCCCAGGGATGATCGTTCAGTTCTCGACCGGCGGGCGGGGCCGCGATCCCTCGGCGCGGGGATCATCGCTCTATCTGAGGCCGGACATGGCCTCGCTGTCCACGGGATCGGTGAACTTTCCGACGATTGTCTACGAGAACAGCGCTGCCCTGGTCGAGACCCTCGCCACCAGCATGAAAGAAGGTGGCATCCGGCCGGAGATCGAGATCTTCGATTTGTCGCATCTGCATGGCGCCCGCCGCCTGATCGAGGCGGGGCTGATCGACCCGCGACCGCACGTGCAGTTCGTCATGGGCGTCAAGAACGCGATGCCGGCGGACGAGCATGTCCTCGATATCCTCCTGGGAGAGCTCAGGCGGCTGATCCCGAAAGCGACGTGGACCGCGGCCGGGATCGGGCGCCACCAAGCCGAGGTCATGGGCTGGGCGCTCGCGCGCGGCGCCGACGCGGTTCGCACCGGGCTCGAGGACAATATCAGGGTCGACAAGACGCGCCTCGCCGCCAGCAACGCGGAGCTCGTGACCATCGCGGGCGAGGCTGTCGCGCGCCACGGCCGGCGCGTCGCGACCGCAGTCGAGGCGCGATCCGTGCTCGGGATCGCGCGGTAGGGGCTACTGCCTCCGCCTGACATGCTCCCGGCTGCCTTCTGCCATTCGGCGGCCGGCGTTCCCGTGCGCTGAGTCTCCGGGTAAGACGAGTGCCACAGGCGCGATCTGCGCCTGCCGGGCAGGCGACGTTTGGAATGCGGTTCTTGAAGACTGACGGCAGGCTCATCGGGGTCCTGCTGGTGCTTGCAATCACCCAGCTCATCGGATGGGGAACGATCGGTCTTCCGCCGATCGTCGGCCGCGACCTTGCGGCCGATCTCGGCATGAGCCTGCCGATGGTGTTTGCGGGCACCTCCACGCTCTATGTCACCATGGGGCTGTGCGCGCCCTGGCTCGCCAAGGCGTTTGCGCGGCACGGTGCACGCAAGGTGATGATGGTGGGCACCGTCGTTGCCGTGCCGGGCTATGTCGTTCTGTATTTTGCGCGCGAGCCGCTGCTCTATTTCGTGGCCTGGGTCATTCTCGGCATGGGCGGCAGCGCCACGCTGTCGACCGGTGCCTATATCATGCTCAACGAGGTCGCCGGGCGCCAGGCCAAGAATGCCATCGGCGCGCTGATGCTGGTGACGGGCCTCTCCAGCAGCATCTTCTGGCCGACCACCTCGTTTCTCAGCGGCCATTTCGGCTGGCGGGGCACCTGCCTCGTCTACGCCGCCATGCTGATCCTGGTCTCGCTTCCGCTCTATGCCTTTGGTGCGCCGCGCCGGAATATCATGAAGGACGACGGCGGCTCGGTTGCAAGACCTTCCGATGCGCCCGCGATTCCGCGAAGCACCTTCAATCTCGTCGTCATCGCGATCACGCTGAACGCCTTCGTGAATTTTGGTCTCGGCGCCGTGCTCATCGAGCTGCTGCGGGCGGAAGGGCTGGCGCCGGCCCAGGCCATCGCCTTCGGTTCGATGCTCGGTGTGATCCAGGTCAGCGCCCGCGGGCTGGACTTCCTCGGCGGGGGACGATGGGACGGAATCACGACCGGGCTTGTCGCAGGCACGGCGCTCCCCGTCGCCATGCTGCTGCTGATGCTGAGCGAGGGGGCGACCTGGGCGGTCGCAGCCTTCATCCTGCTCTATGGCGCGGGCAGCGGTGCCATGGCGGTGGCGCGAGCGACGATTCCGCTCGTCTTCTACGACCAGGCCGAGTTCGCCAAGGCGATGTCGATGATCGCGCTGCCGCTCAATCTGGCCTCCGCGATCTCGCCGCCGCTCCTTGCAGCTCTGCTCACCCAGTTCGGCAGCCGCGGCGCGCTGGGCCTGACGCTGGTGTTTTCCTGCGCGACCGTGCTGATCCTGGTCCTGCTCGGCCGCCGCCGGCCGCAGGTGGCTGCGGCTGCTGTAACCTGAGGCAATATTCACGGCGCGGAATTCGCTCTCGATGGCCGATCCGGCCGCCGGGGCAGGGATGGCCGTATGCCGGGAGTGCAGTGCTCAAGGCCCGAAAATGGTGTATCCGCAGGGAGCGCAGTCACGGCCGAACCTCAGCACTCGGGCCGCCGCGCCAACACCAGTTCCCCGGAGGAAACCGACATGTCGGCCTTGCCGCTCTCAGGCATCAAGATCCTTGACCTTACCCGCGTGCTCGCCGGGCCCCTGTCGGCCCAGATGCTGGGCGATCTCGGTGCGGAGGTCATCAAGATCGAGCGGCCGGGCACCGGCGACGACGCGCGCGCCTTCGGCCCGCCTTATCTGACCGACCCCGAGGGCAAGGCGAACAACAACAACTCGTTCTACTTGTGCGCCAACCGCAACAAGAAGTCGGTCACGGTCAACATCGCCAAGCCCGAGGGCCAGGCGATCATTCGCGAGCTTGCCAAGGACGTCGACGTCTTCATGGAGAACTATAAGGTCGGCGATCTCAAGCGCTACGGCCTCGACTACGAGACCATCAAGGCGATCAACCCCGGCATCATCTATTGCTCGGTGACCGGCTTCGGCCAGACCGGCCCGTACGCGCCGCGCGCCGGCTATGACGCCATCCTCCAGGCAATGGGCGGCCTGATGAGCGTCACCGGCCATATCGACGGCGAGCCGGGCGAGGGCCCGATGAAGGTCGGCCCGTCGATCGTCGATTACATGACCGGCATGAATTCCTCGATCGGCATTCTCTCGGCGCTCTACCATCGCGACGCCAATGGCGGTGTCGGACAGCATCTCGATGTCTGCCTGCTCGACACCGTGATTGCCTCGCTCAGCCACTGGCTCCAGATCTACCTCGTCAACGGCAAGACGCCGCCGCGCCGCGGCACCTGGGGCAATGGCGGCATGCCGGCCGGCGTGTTCCGCTGCACCGACGGGGAGCTGATGCTGGTGGTCGGCAATGACGGTCAGTTTCAGCGCACCTGTGCGGTGCTCGGCGAGCCCGAGCTCGCCAACGATAAGCGCTTCATCAAGAACAACGACCGCGTCGTGCACGGCAAGGAGATCATGGCGATCTTCGCCGGCCTGTTCCTGAAGAAGCCGGTGGCCTACTGGCTCGACAAGCTGGAGGAGGCCGGCGTGCCGTCAGGTCCGATCAACAATTTCGAGCAGGTATTTTCCGATCCGCACGTCCAGTCGCGCGGCATGCGGGTGAAGACCGAGCACAAGTTCGAGCCGGAGCTGTCGTTGATCCGCAACGCGCTGACCTTCTCGGAGACCCCGATCAAGAACTACCGCGCCCCGCCGCTGCTCGGCGAGCACACAAAGGAGGTGCTGGGTGGCAAGCTCGGCTATGATGCCGGGAAGATCGAAGCGCTGAAGCAGCAGGGCATTATCTGATTTCATGATCGGCAAAACCATCATCACCTGCGCCATCACCGGCAACCTGACCAAGCCCGAGCAGTCGCCGTATCTGCCGATCACGCCCGAGCAGATCGCGACATCTGCACTGGAGGCAGCTGACGCCGGTGCCGCCATCGCCCATATCCACGTGCGCGATCCCGCGACCGGTCGGCCGTCGATGGCGATCGACCTCTATCGCGAGGTGGTGGAAAAAATCCGCGCCCGCAACAAGAGCCTCGTCATCAATCTCACGACCGGCCCGGGCGGACGCTTTGTGCCTTCAATCGAGGATCCCCGCATCGCCGCTGCAGGCACCACGCTGCTTCCTCCCGAAAAGCGCGTCGAGCATGTCGAGCTGCTCAAGCCCGACATCTGCACGCTCGACCTCAACACCATGAACTCCGGCGGCGAGGTCGTGATCAACACGCCGCGCAACGTCCGTATCATGGCCGAGCGCATGAAGGCGGCCGGCGTGCTGCCGGAGATCGAGCTGTTCGATTCCGGCGACTGCCACCTGGCGCGCGATATGTTCGCCGACGGCACGCTGAAGGGGCCGGGCCTGTTCTCGCTCGTGCTCGGGGTCAAATACGGCTTCTCGGCGACGCCGGAGACGATGTTCTACGCCCGCGGCCTGCTGCCGCCGGGCGCGGTCTGGTCAGGCTTCGGCATCGGCCGCGCCGAATTCCCGATGGTGGCGCAGGCGTATCTGCTGGGCGGCCACGTCCGCGTCGGCATGGAGGACAATCTCTATCTGTCCAAGGGCGTGCTGGCCAAGACCAATGCCGAGCTGGTCGCGCATGCCACAGGCATTTTGAAGAGCCTGGGTGCGAGCGTCGCAACTGCGGCGGAGGCGCGTGCGATGCTTGGGCTCGGCTGAGCGCCGTCGAACCAAAAGTGACCGCAGCGTGACGCTTGCTGGCCTTGCGTGAGGCTTGCGCGCAATCCCCAGATAAACCCGGTCCGTACTTACACAGGCTTCCGCTCCGCGCGCGACTCTGATTCGATCTCCCTGCGAGTTCCGGGAGGGGAAGTGCATGTCCTATACGATCGGGTTTCAGTCCAAGAACCAGAAGGCCGTTCTGGCGACCGAGGCGGCAACCGCCAATCAGGCCGTCGCTATCATTGCCGCGCTGCGGCAAAGCGCCGACGAAATAAAGTTCATCCGTTCGCCGCAGGAGGGCGAGATGGGTATCGAGATGCTGCTGCTGCTCGCCAAGGAAGAGGCCGAGGAGATGCCGCAGCGGGCCTGATCCCGCTACGACCACACTTCGATCAGAAGCGAAACATGCCGGCTGCAATATAATGTAGCAAGGCGCCAGTCTCGCTCGAACCGAAGGTGGCCGCCATGAAACGCGAAGCGCTCCGCGTCGAACCGATCTCGTCGTTTCTCGACCGCTGGAAAGCGCCGACCTCGCCGGTGACGCGCGCCGGCAACATGATCTTCGTCGCCGGGCTGCCGCCATTCGATCCTGACACCGGCGAGATCGCCTCCGCGCCGATCGAACGGCAGAGCGAGATCATCATGGAGCAGATGAAGCTGTGCCTGGAGACGGCCGGCGCCTCCCTCGACAATGTCATGAAGTGCAACGTCTACTGCACCTCGACGAAGCACTTCGCCGCGTTCAACGCGGTCTATGCGCGCTATTTCCCGGTCGATCCGCCGGCGCGGATCTTCGTCTGCACGCCGGAATGGTTCGCCCCCTTCGACGTCGAGATCGACTGCATCGCGATGATGTGAAGGCTAGCGCGCGTCCCTCGCGAGCACGCGTGCCGGCGCCTTCGTCTCCATCTTTCCCGCGGTCAGCGCCATCGTCGCCACGCTGACGACGCGCGCGACCACGTCCTCGACGTCGTCGAGATCGCATTTGCCTTCCGACAGTTTCGTCAGGCGCTCGCTCTCGCGGATGGTGTGGTGGGCCATGGCGAGCGCGAAGTTGAGGCCCCAGTAGATGTCGACGTCGCTGCGATCGGGCAGGGATCTTCGCATCGCGCCGGCGAATTTGCGCAGATGGTCGATCTCGCGGTTCTTGATGCGGCGGATTGGCGGCACGGATTCGATCGAGGCGCGGATCATGAAGCGCGCCGCCGTCGAGCGCTGGTTCTCAGGGCCGAGGCAGCCGCGCAAGGTCGGGCCGACGAGGGCGCGCAGGATCACCTCGATCGGCGCGCGGCCGCCGCCTTCCTCTTCCGCCGCCTTCAATTCGCGCAGGCGCTCGCGGTTGGTGGCGATCGAGCGGGAGACGAACAGTTCCGCGATCAATTCGTCCTTCGAGCCGAAATGATAGTTCACCGCCGCGAGGTTGACATTGGCCTCCGCGACGATGTCGCGCAGCGTCACGTCGCCGAAGCCGCGATCGGCGTAAAGCCGTTCGGCGGCGGCGAGAATGGCAGACCTCGTATGATCGCTGGCCATGACTCTTTATCCCGTCATTCCGGGGGCGCGACATCGTCGCGAACCCGGAATCTCGCGCCGCAACTTCTGGATTCCGGGTTCGACGCTTCGCGTCGCCCCGGAATGACGAGTGGGCGCGAAGGGCCGAGGGAGTTGCAATTCAAACAGTTGTATGAAACTATCGTTTGAAGGCCGGGAAAAGTCAATCCGCAATCGGGACTCGTTCGCAACTGCGATCTGGTTCCGGTGCGCTTCGCAAGCCGCGCATTCGCGCTTGCGGGCCGTATGCAGCGGGAGGACAGTCCGGCGCAAAACGGGTTCGAACGAGAGAAAACGAGGAGCGTCCCATGGATTTCGATCTGTCCCCCAAGCAGAAGGAATGGCTCGACCGCGTGCGGTCCTTCATGGCCAAGCACGTACGTCCCGCGGTGCCGGTCTATGACGAGCAGGATCGCAACGGCGAGCGCTGGAAGGTGATCCCGATCCTGGAGGACCTCAAGAAGAAGGCGAAGGCCGAAGGCCTCTGGAACATGTTCATGCCGCCGTCCGAGCATGAGGACGATGAATTCCGTGGCGCGGGATTGACCAATCTCGAATACGCGCTGCTGTCGGAAGAGATGGGCCGCGTCACCTGGGCCTCGGAAGTGTTCAACTGTTCCGCGCCCGACACCGGCAACATGGAAGTGTTCATCCGCTATGCCACCAAGGAGCAGAAGCGCAAATGGCTGCGGCCGCTGATGGACGGCGAGATCCGCTCGGCGTTCCTGATGACGGAACCGGCGGTGGCCTCGTCTGATGCCACCAACATCGAGACCCGCATCGAGAAGGACGGCGATCACTACGTCATCAACGGCCGCAAATGGTGGTCGTCCGGCGTCGGCGATCCCCGCTGCAAGATCGCGATCCTGATGGGCAAGACCGATCCGAAGGCCGCCAAGCACCAGCAGCAGTCGCAGATCCTGGTTCCGCTCGACACGCCAGGCATCAAGGTCGAGAAGATGCTCCCCGTCTTCGGCTTCGACGACGCGCCGCACGGCCACGCCCAGGTGCTGCTCGACAATGTGCGGGTGCCGAAGGAGAACATCCTGCTCGGCGAAGGCCGCGGCTTCGAGATCGCGCAGGGCCGCCTTGGCCCCGGCCGCATCCATCACTGCATGCGCACCATCGGCAAGGCCGAGGAGGCGCTGGAGAAGATGGTGAAGCGGCTCTCCTCGCGCACCGCGTTCGGCAAGAAGATCATCGAGCATTCGGTGTGGGAGCAGCGCATCGGCGAGGCGCGCACCGACATCGAGATGAACCGTCTGCTGTGCCTCAAGGCCGCCGACATGATGGACAAGGTCGGCAACAAGGCGGCGCAACTCGAGATCGCCATGATTAAGGTCGCAGGCCCCAACATGGCGCTGAAGATCATCGATCAGGCGATCCAGGCCTTTGGCGGCGCCGGTGTCTCCGACGAGGCCGGCCTTGCCAAGGACTACGCCCACATCCGCACGCTCCGTCTCGCTGACGGTCCGGACGAGGTGCACAACCGCGCCATTGCCAGACTTGAAGTTCGGAAGTATGCAAACTCTTCCACGCACTAAAATGGGGGAGGGCACAAGCCGCTCTCCACGCCGTCATTCCGGGATGGTCCGAAGGACCAGACCCGGAATCTCGAGATTCCGGGTTCGCCTCTTCGAGGCGCCCCGGAATGACGGACAAAAGAATTGAGGGAGCGTCATCGTGGCCGACGGCGTCAGGAAAGACGAGGAGTTCTCGGGCACCAAGCCGGTCGAGGAGCGGCATCGTTTCGACGAGCTGCGCCTCGAGGCGTGGATGCGCGACAACGTCGAAGGCTATGAGGGACCGCTGGTCGTCCTCCAGTTCAAGGGCGGTCAGTCCAACCCGACCTACCGGCTGAACACGCCGAAGCGCTCCTACGTGATGCGCCGCAAGCCGTTCGGCAAATTGCTGCCGTCGGCGCATGCGGTCGATCGCGAATATCGCGTGATCGCGGCCCTTGGAAAACAGGGCTTTCCGGTCGCGCGCGCCTATGCGCTGTGCCAGGACGACGGCGTCATCGGCGCGGCGTTCTACATCATGTCGATGGAGGAGGGCCGGGTGTTCTGGGATCCGGCGCTGCCGAGCCAGGATGCCGACGCGCGGCGAAAGATCTTCACCAGCAAGATCGAGACGCTGGCGAAACTCCACATGTACGATCCCGTCGCGATCGGCCTTGGCGACTTCGGCAAGCCCGGCAACTATTTCGCGCGCCAGATCGACCGCTGGACCAAGCAATATCGCGCCTCCGAAACCCAGCACATTCCGGAGTTCGAGAAGGTCGCCGAGTGGCTGCCCAAGACCGTGCCGGAGCAGGCGCGCGTCTCGATCGTCCACGGCGACTATCGCCTCGACAACATGATTTTCCACGCAACGGAACCGCGCGTGCAGGCCGTGCTGGACTGGGAGCTGTCGACGCTCGGCGATCCCATGGCCGACTTCACCTATCTGCTCATGCAGTGGATCATGCCGGGCCTGCAGGGCGTCGATCTCAAGGCGCTGAACATACCGAGCCTGGAGGAGGCCGCGCAGATCTACTGCAACGCGACCGGGATGAGCGTGCCCGATCTCAACTGGTACTTCTCCTACAACCTGTTCCGTCTCGCCGGCATCACGCAAGGTATTGCGGGGCGCATCCGCGACGGCACCGCCGCCAACGCCAAGGCGCTTGAATCCGCCAAGCGCACCGTGCCGCTGTCGCAGACGTCATGGGAATACGCGCAGAAGGCGGGGGCGGTTTGAGGAACTATGAAGGCGCGGTCGATGGCCGCGCTTTTTTTCACATTCCTCTACACGCTCCGCGTCATTGCCCGCCTTGTGCGCAATTGCGCACTGGGGCGGGCAATCCGGTATTCCAGAGCCGGCAGTGCCTGAACCGAGCCGCCGCGGCGTACTGGATGCCGCGGTCAAGCCGGGGCATGACAGCGAGGTTGCGGTGACGTAAGCTCGCGACATGATCGACAGCACCACCCTCGTCACCTACGTCCTCATCGTACTCGGCTTCGTCTTCATTCCCGGTCCGGCCACGCTCCTCACCATGGCGCGGGCCGCAAGCTCCGGAACGAAGGTGGGTATCGCGACGGGCGCGGGGATTGCAGCGGGTGACGTGATTCACACCAGCATGGCGATCGTCGGCCTCTCGGCGATCATCGCCACTTCGGCGCTCCTGTTCAGCATCGTCAAATATGCGGGGGCCGCGTTCCTGATCTATCTCGGCATTCGCGCCATGCTCGACAAGGCACCGATCGAGCTGAATGGCGGAGCGCCCACGATCAGCGCTGGTCGCGCATTCCGCGAGGCCGTGCTGACCGAGGTGCTCAATCCCAAGACCGCGCTGTTCTTCCTCGCCTTCCTGCCGCAATTCGTCCGGCCGGAACACGGCGCGACCGCGCTTCAGCTTGCGGTCCTCGGCATCGTCTTCGTGCTGCTCGGCTTGTTGAGCACCGTCGTGTTCGCGGTGGGTGCCGGCCGTCTCGGCAATTTCCTGCGCCGCCATCCGGCCGTCGTGAGGTGGCAGGGCAAGGTGGTTGGGACCATCTACTGCGCCGTCGGCGTGCGGCTGGCGTTGCAGGAAAGATGAGGTGGCCCGCGCCAGCTCTCGTAGGGTGGGCAAAAGCGCGCAGCGCTGTGCCCACCATCTTGCCGCGATCGCGGTAACATTGGTGGGCACGCTTCCGCTTTGCCCACCCTACGGCAGCGTCGCTTACCCCTTCGCGCAATGCGCGATCAGCTTCTCGACGAACCCCGCGCATTTCAACAGCTCCGACATCTCCACGAACTCGTCCGGCGTGTGCGCCTGCGCGATCGCGCCGGGGCCGATCACGACCGAGGGGATACCGGCCATGCTGGCAAACAGGCTCGCCTCGGTGCCGAAGGCGACCTTGGCGTGGTCGTTGCGCCCCGCGAGGCTCTTGGCCAGCGTGACGATTGTCGCATCGGCGGCGGTGTCGAGCGCGGGATAGTCGAGGATCTCCTCGAAATCGATGCCGCATTCCGGATGCCGCGCCTTCATCGCCGGCTCGATTTCGGCCTTGGCCCAGGCGACGATCGCATCCGTCACCTCGCGCGACTCGGTGATGCCAATGCCGCGGCATTCGAAATCCACCGTGCAGGTATCGGGCACGATGTTCAGCGCGGCGCCGCCATGCACGATGCTGGTGAGGAGCGTCGAGTGCGGCACGTCGTAGAGGCTGTCGGTTGATTTCTTGCCAGCGAGCAGCACGGCGCGGCGGCGGATCTCGACAATCAGCTCGGCGGCATATTCGATCGCATTGACGCCGTCGGGCGCGATCGAGGAGTGGCGGGCAAGACCGCGGAAGGTGGCGCGTACGCCGTGCTTGCCCTTGTGCCCGATGATGACCTGCATCTGCGTCGGCTCGCCGATGAAGGCGCCGAGCGGCTTGACCTTCTTCCTGGCGACCTCGCCGAGCATCGGCCGCACGCCGACGCAGCCGATCTCCTCGTCATAGGAGATCGCCAGATGAATCGGCGTCTTGAGCCTGGCCTCCACCATGTCAGGCACCATGGCGAGGCACACCGCCACAAACCCCTTCATGTCGGTGGTGCCGCGGCCGTAGAGCCTGCCGTCGCGCTCGACCAGCTTGAACGGATCGTGACTCCAGTCCTGGCCCGCGACCGGAACGACGTCGGTATGGCCCGACAGCACGAGGCCCGGGCGGTCCTCCGGCCCGATCGTGACCCACAGCGAGGCTTTCTGTCCGGTCTCGTCGACGATGCGCTCAAAGCCGACGCCGAGCGCCGCGAGATAGCTTTCGATATGGGCGATCAGGGGCAGGTTGGTGCGGTCGCTGATGGTGTCGAAGCCGACGAGGTCGGCGAGGAGCTTGCGAATCCGGTCGGGTCTTGTGTCCAGCATTCTCGGGATCATGTGATGGGAGGGATCGTGGTCGGCTCTGCCGCCTGCACGAACCATACCAACGGAACGGCACGACGTGCAAACCCGCCGGGCAGGGGGCGAGCCCGCTCGGCCGTCCGAATGCGCTCAGTTCTTCTGGGCCGCGTTCTTCTTGGCCGGCGCGGGCGCCGGCGCCGCGGCGGTTTCCGGCGGCGCCTGCGGTGTCGCGACCGAAATGCCGTAGGGCCGCCACTGGTTGGCAACGTTCTGGAAGGTGAGGTCGAAATTGATCTGGAGCGGGCGGGTCGGAAAGAACCCTGTCAGCCGCAGCATCTTGTTGGGATCGAGATAAGGCGGCGTCGAGAGCTGCGGCGCGGCAAGCGCCACCGAGAACAGGTCGAAATTCCGCCGCCGCAGGTCGGTGAAGCCAAGCGCGAGATCGGCGGCGCTGTTCCTGGCCTGGAAGTCGGGCGCGGCGAGATCGCGCAGCACCGAATAGTTGCCGGAGCGGTTGGCATCGTTCAGCGTCAGCAGTGTCGAGCGGATCAGGTACAGCGCCTGCTCGGCGCTGACGGGAAGCTGCGGCTGTTTGGCGGCGGCCTTGTCGTCCTCGGCGCTGACCGGGTTCATCACGATCGGCGACAAGGCGACCACCACGCCCAAAGCGAGGCCGAGATATTTCCGCGAGCGCACGGCCCAACCCAGCCTCACCATCCGGGCCTGACCCCGACACGCGCGCCGAATCCCATCGATCCAGGTCGGGTTCCCACACCCGAGCCAATAAAAACATGCATCGCTATTCCTCAGACCAACCGAGCCCAACGACACTAGCGGTTCGATCAAACGGAATCTGTCACCGTCCGGCAACATCCGGACACTCGAAGTTGTCGCGGCCCGCAAGATCGGTCGGTAACATCATCCTCAGTTCAGCGTCCACGACGCGCCGGCCCTGACGCCGATGGCGCCTTGCTGTGCGGCCGTGAACGCCGCGTTGAAGCGCATGGCGTCCGAATAGGAATAGCCGAGGCCGACCGCGAGGCCGGATTGTCCCTGGAAATTGCCGAAGCCGCCGGAGACCGAGATCTTGCCCGGGCGAGGATCGAATTGCAGGCTGGACGCCGCGAGCGCCAACGCCACGCCGCCGCGCGACTCCCGTGTCAGGTTGTCGACGCGGCCGTTGAGGGCGGCCAGTTGGGAGTTGATTCCGTTGATGTCGCCGGCGGAGGCAAGTCCGAGGCCAGCCAGCGAGGTGGTCGCCAGATTGCCGGCCGCGTCCGATGTGACGAGCTGGGTCGGTCCGGACTGCGCCGCCTTGCTCGCAGCCGAGGTGATGCCGCTCATCGTGTAGGTGCTGCTGGCGGTGCCGACTGCGACCTGGTTGCTCCGCGTCGTGGTCGCGCCGCTGCCGATCGCGACCGAGTTGTCGAAATTCGCGCCGGCGCCGGTGCCCATCGCGATCGCGTTGATGCCGGTAGCGCCCGTGCCATTGCCGATCGCGACAGAGGACGCGCCGGAGACGGTGCTGTTGTTGCCCATCACCACGGCATTGGTGGCGTTGACGGTGTTGCCGCTGCCGAACACGGAGGAGCCGGCGGCGCTGGACGTTGCCGCAATGGTGTTGTTCGAGCCGACCAGCTGGATGTTGTCGCCGCGACCCGCCACATTGGACCCGTTCACCGTGTTGTTGTCGCCGAACACCAAACTGTTGTTGCCGTTGACGATGTTGGGATCGCCGATGGCGAACGTGCCGTTACCGCGGACGTTCTGTCCGGTGCCAAAGGCGCCGCTGTTATTGCCGCTGACGTTGTTGAAGGAGCCAACAGCCGCGCTGTTGCTGCCGGTGACGGTGCTGAAGGAGCCGACAGCCGCGTTGTTGCCGCCGGCGATGCCGATACTGGAGCCGAAGGCCGCGGTGTTGTCGCCGGTGACGCCATTGCCGGAGCCGACAACCGCGCCGTTGTTGCCGGCGACGACGTTGTTGGAGCCGACGGCCGCGTAGTTGGTGCCGTTGATGGCGTTGCCGGAGCCGAAGGCCGCACTGCCGTCGCCGTTGACGGCGTTGGTCGAGCCTACGGCGGCGCTGTTGTTGCCGGTGGCGGTGTTGTTGGTGCCGAGCGCGGCACTGTTGCCGCCGTTGGCGGTGTTGCCGAGGCCGAATGCGCTGCTCTGACTGCCGAACGCGTGGGCATTGGCGCCGAACGCCGACGAATTCGTACCGGTGGCGATTGAATTGGAACCCACGGCCGTATTGCTCAAGTTGTTGCCATTGGCAGCGGCGTTCACGCCGATTGCGATGTTGGTCCCATTGTTGCCGCTGGCATTGGCATGGTCGCCCGTGGCGACGTTCTTTCCGCCGATTCCGGCGGCGTTGGCGCCGAAGCCGGTCGCCACGCTCGTGCCGGAATCGCCGGCGGCGCTGGCGCCGTTGCCGATTGCGACGTTGTTGCTGTTGTCGCCGGTCGCGCTTGCATTCACGCCCGCGGCGAAGTTCGAGCTGGCGTCTCCGCTGGCGTCGGAGTTGACGCCGGCGGCGAAATTGGCGCTAACGAGGCCAAAGGCGTTGGCGTTCGGTCCACAGGCGAAGTTGGTGCTGGCGAGACCGCCCGCGGAGGCGCCCATCGTCGCACCGCCGGACGTGTCGCAGACGAACTGCGCTGTCGCCGGCCGTTTTCCGGACAGCAGACAAAGCGCCGACAAAGCAAAGACCGCGACCAGGCGCACAATGCGGACCGGGCAGGATCGGCCTCGGGCATTGGATGCGCGCCACCTGCGATCCTCGGTTGATCGATACGCTGTCAGCCCCGCCCAATTCAACATCATGTCGCTCTCGCCCATGCCCGCAGCAGGGGCGTCGTCCTCGTTGCGGCACGCTATCGCGATGCGAATGTCGTGCTGCATCGGGCCGAGGCCTGCGACTGCAATGATTTGTGGCTGACGAAATTATCGCCCCGGCCGGTCCGCCTCTACCGCTTGGCACGCAACCACATTGCGTCTATTGCAAATTATTGCCGGAAGATGCGCCGTTCTTCTTCTTCCGTGTTATTTTTTCGTTTGCAACTGGGGCGGGGGGATGTCGGTCTTTCAGAGCCTGATTTTCGATACGACTGTGCTTGACGGCATTACCGATCCCGCCATTCGCGCTCGCGTGTGGGCCGAGTGTTTCGAGCAGATCGTCACCGGCATGGACATGGGGTTTGCCGAGGGGGATGCCCGCATCATCGGGACGCACAAATTCCTCATGAACGAGACGGTCGCGCTGGGGGAGATGTTCAGCTCCTCCTTTATCGGCGCGCGGACCAAAAAGCACATCAACCGCGACGACGAGGACCACGTCTATCTGAGCTTCAACATCGGCGCGACAACTCATATCGGCCGCCAGCTCGGGCGCGAGATCGATGTCCAGCCGGGACAGGCGGGGCTGCTCGTACTGGACGCGAGCACACAGGCCATTGCCCCGAACAACGGCCATTGCATCAGCCTGAAATTGCCGAACGCGATCTTCAGGGAGTGGGGCCTGTCCCCGGTCGACCTGGCCTGCCGCCCGCTCGATTGCACCGGTGCCGACTATCAGCTCCTGACCGGTTATGCGCGGCTGTTGATCGCGAACGGGGCGGGGCTGGACGAAGGCGGCGCTGCGGAGGCGACGCAGCACCTGATCAAACTCACTGGCCGCTGGCTCGGCGCCAGGGACGGCGTGCAGGGAGTGGACGGTGAGGAGGCCGTCTACCGCGCGCGGCTCGCCTTGGTTCGGCAGACGATCAGCAAGCAGGCGTTCGATCCCGAGGTCAGCCTCGAGCGGGTGGCGCGGCGGCTCGGCATGCCCTCGCGCACCGTGCAGCACATGCTTGCGAAGGCCGGCGAGAGCTTCTCGCAGGTGGTGATGGCGGCGCGGCTGCGGCGGGCTCGCGTCCATCTGCTCGATCCCGTCTACGCCGATCTGTCGGTCGCGGACATTGCGTTCCGCTGCGGCTTTCTCGACGTCTCGAGCTTCTACCGCGCGTTTCGCGCCGCCTATAACGTCACGCCGAAATCGCTGCGCGAGCAGGCCGGGACGATTCCACCGGAATAAGGCGGGCCGCCGGCGCCATCCGGGCTACGAGACCTTGCGTTGCCCGTCGGGCAAGACACGCAAGATGGCGGTCAACGCGCCTTGTCGAAAATATTCCACTTTACCGAAATTCGGAAACGGCGTATGTGTCGCCTCACTCCGGCCCAAGGAAGAGGGGCGTATCGCGATCGTCACGAACGCGGGCCGGGCGGCGGTGGACGCTAGTTGCATCGGCGCGAAGGGTTTCGCAGGGCGGGCAACCGTGAGCGAGGACGTCGCGCGCACGACCGGTGTGATCGGCGTACGGCCAAATCGTGTCGTCCTGGCGCCCGGGGTCTGTGCGCCAAGTCCTGCGGTGATGTGTGCGGCCCGACCGGACCGCGCGCGTCAGCCATCCGCAGGGCGACGGGGGCAATAGTGCATCGCTCCCCGGGGAGAGCACGACATAAGCCGTTCCAACCACTGCGCAGGGAAGGCCGGGATGTCTCCGGTTGCCCTGTTTCCCGCTGTGCATCGTAGCGCAATCCGCTTCTCGCATGGCGGTCAGTAGGAGCCAGCCGGCTCCCGGCCTTCCCTGCGCCCTCTTTCATCCGAGGGTGAGGTGACGAAGCAAAGCTCGGGCGAAACAAGCCGCGAGAGGGTGAAGGTGTGTCTGCGATGGGAATGCGAGTTGAAAGAGCGACGCCGTCTCCCACACTCCGTCATTGCGAGCGCAGCGAAGCAATCCAGAATCCCTCCGCACCCCGGTCAGCGTTGCCGAAGCGCGATGTGGCCACCAGCGTTCGCAGCAACCAAATTCGGCGGCTATGGGTCCTGGCTTGCGCCAGGACGACGGCGAGGGTGTTGCCGCGGTCTCGCGCAAAACGCCGGTCCGAAAATGGCCGGGCTCGCCCGGCCATTTTCAACGTAGAGAACGACTTTGCTAAACCGGCTTGCCCGCATACGGCATCGATGCCGTCAGACCGCCGTCCACCGGGAACGCCTGGCCGTTGACATACGAGGCTTCGTCGCTGGCCAGGAACAATCCCATCGCCGCGAGCTCGTGCGGCTGGCCGGGGCGCTTCAGCGGGTTGAGCTGGCCGATCTTGTCGGCGGTGCCGCGCTCCTTGGCGCGGTCGAAGATCGGTTTCGTCATGCCGGTTTCGATCAGGCCGGGGCAGACCGCGTTGATGCGCACGCCGGTGCCGGAGAGCGAATAGGCCGTGGTCTGCACCAGGCTGATCACGCCGGCCTTGCTCGCGGCATAGGGATGACCGCTGGCGCCGGCCTTGAGGCCGGCGACCGACGCCGTCAGCACGATTGCGCCGGACTGCTGCTTCACCATGTGCGGCATCGCGTGCTTCACCGCGAGGAACGGACCGATCAGGTTGACGCGCAGCACCTCCTGCCAGTGTTCCACGGTTTGCTCGCCGAGCGGGATGAGCCCGCCGGAGACGCCGGCATTGGCCCAGATCACGTCGAGCCGGCCGTGCGTCTTCACCGCCCTGTCGATGACGGCGATCACGTCCTTCTCGGAACCCGCATCCGCGACCATCGCTTCCACGACACCGCCGGCCTTCTTCACCTCCTCGACGGTCTCCTTCACCGCCTCGGTGCGATCGACCGCAATCAGCCTGGCGCCTTCCCTGGTGAACAACAGCGCAGCGGCGCGACCGATGCCGCTGCCGGCGCCGGTGATGATGACGGATTTGCCTTGCAGACGGCCCATGCGTTTCTCCCTTTGAGGCGTGCGCGACGCTTGCCGCGCGACGGAATTTCAAACAAGATTTCAAACGGTAAAGTGTCTTGAGACACGTTCACACCTGACGTACAGCGACATCACACGGGATGGAAGGGTTTCGATGGCAGGCGCAGACAAGCCGAATGTGGTCACGACACGGTGGTGGTGGGTCCGTCACGCGCCGGTGCGCAATGACGGCGGCAATATCTACGGTCAGAGCGACATCGCCTGCGACACCAGCGATACCTACGTGTTCAATGCTGTCGCCAAGGTGCTGCCACGCAAGGCGGTCTGGTATTCGAGCAATCTGATGCGGACGCATCAAACGGCCGAAGCGATCTGGGCGGCCGGCTTTCCAAGGCCTGCATCCATGACGTGGGAAGCGGACCTCGCCGAGCAGAATCTCGGCCGCTGGCAGGGCATGAACCGCGCCCAGTTCATCGCCAGCCGTCCGGTGGGCACGAGCTGGTTCGCCGACATCAATGAGCCCGCGCCCGGCGGCGAAAGCTTCATGGATCTCTACAGCCGCACGCGCCGCACCATCGAGCGGATCAACAGCGAGGCGGCGGGGCTGGACATCATCGCGGTCGCGCATGGCGGCACCATCAAGGCCGCGCTGGGACTCGCGCTCGACGGCCAGCCGGAGCGGGGGCTGTCGTTCGACATCGACAATTGCTCGGTCACGCGGCTCGACTATTTTGCGAGTCCCGAGCGCACGGTCTGGCGGCTGCCGATGGTCAATCAGCAGCCGTGGATCGCGGATGATGCGCACGCGGCGATGCATCAACTGGCGGGGCCGGAAGTCAAGAAGCTCGCCTGAGCAAGCTGTCATTCCGGGACGGTCCGCAGGACCGGACCGGGAATCTCGAGATTCTCAGGTGCGCAACCGCGCACCATAGTTCGATGCTTCGTATCGCCTCGGAACGACACTGAATACGTAAATCAATCTGGGAGAGAAACATGACCTTGTTCGACATGAAGGGGAAAGTTGCCGTCATCACCGGCTCGACGCGCGGCATCGGGCTCGCGATCGCCGAGCGCATGGCCGAGCACGGCGCCAAAGTCGTGATTTCCTCACGCAAGGCCGACGTCTGCGACCAGGTGGCCAAGGGCATCAACGACAGGTTCGGCAAGGGCACGGCGGTCGCGATCGCCGCCAACATCTCCTCGAAGGAAAATCTGCAAAACCTGATCGACGAGAGCAACCGAGCGTTCGGCAAGATCGACGTGCTGGTCTGCAACGCGGCGTCGAACCCGTATTACGGTCCGCTCGCCGGCATCTCCGACGATCAGTTCCGCAAGATCCTCGACAACAACATCGTCGCCAACAACTGGCTGATCTCGATGGTGGTGCCGCAGATGATCGAGCGCAAGGACGGCTCGATCATCATCGTGTCCTCGATCGGCGGCCTCAAAGGTTCGACCATCCTCGGCGCCTACGCGATCTCGAAAGCCGCCGACATGCAGCTCGCGCGCAACCTCGCCTGCGAATACGGCAAGCACAACATCCGCGTGAACTGCATCGCGCCCGGCCTGATCAAGACCGATTTCGCCAAGGCGCTGTGGGACAATCCGGAGAACCTGAAGGCCTCGACCTCGCGTTCGCCGCTGCTCCGCATCGGCATCCCCGACGAGATCGCCGGCGCGGCCGTGTTCCTGGGCTCGAAGGCCGGCGACTTCATGACCGGCCAGACCATGGTGATAGACGGCGGCGCAACGATCAGTTGACGCGATAGAGCGTCATCCCGGGGCGCGCTTAGCGCGAACCCGGGATTTCGAGATTCTCAGGTGCGCAATTGCGCACCATCGTTCGATGCTTTGTATCGCCCCGGAATGACCCTTCGGGTCAATCCACCGCCGCGTAAACCAGATCCCGCACCAGCGTGCGCGTGTAGTCGCGCTGGCCCGGACCCTGGCTCATGAACACCGCGAGCAGATCCTCCTTCGGGTCGATCCAGAAGAACGTTCCCGCAATGCCGCTCCAGAAATACTGGCCGACGCTGCCGGGGAAGGGCGCGATTCCGGCCTCGCGGCGCACGGCGAAGCCGAGGCCGAAGCCGTGGCCGGGCGAGAGCAGGGTGCCGTTGGTCTTCACCTCGGGCCCGAGGTGGTCGGAGGCCATCAGCTCCAGCGTCTTGCGGCCGATGATCCTGTTGCCGTCGAGCGTGCCGCCGTTGCGCAACATCAGCGCGAAACGGGCGTAGTCCATCGTGGTGGAGACGAGGCCGCCGCCGCCGGATTCCATCACCGGCTGCTCCAGCATGTTGAACAGCGCGACCTTGTCGCCGGTCCAGGGATCGGCCGCGAACGGTTCGGCGAGCCGGCCGGCTTTGGCCTCGGATGTCGAGAAGCCGGTCTCGGCCATCTGGAGCGGCGCAAGCACGCGTTCGGCGAGGAAGGTGCCGAGCGACTTGCCGCTGACGACCTCGATGATGTGGCCGAGGATGTCGGTGGAGCGGCTGTAGTTGAACTCGTCGCCGGGTTGGCAGACCAGCGGGAAGCTCGCCACCAGTGCGGCGTGCTCGGCATTGGTGATCTTGCGGCTGCGCACCCGCGAGTCCTGGTAGATCTTGTGCACGGGCCCGTCGCCCTGGTGCTCGTAGGTGAGGCCAGAGGTGTGGCGGAGCAGGTCCTGCACCGTCATCGGCCGCTTCGGCGGAACCAGGTCCAGCTTGCCACCGCTGACGATCCCAACCTTCTGGTCGGCAAACTCCGGAATGAACTTGGCGACGGGATCGCCGAGCATGAGGTGGCCGTCCTCGACCAGCGCCATGACGGCGACGGAGACGATCGGCTTGGTCATCGAGAAGATCCGGAAGATCGAATCGAGCGCCATCGGCGTTGATGCGGCTGGGCTCTGGCGGCCCAGCGCCTCGAACCAGCCGACCTGGCCGCGGCGGGCCACCAGCACGGTGATTCCGGGGACGGTGCCCTTGTCGATCTCGCGCTTGAAGGCGTCCGACATCGCCTGGAGGCGCGGTCGCGACAGGCCCAGTGTCTCGGGCTTGGCCTCGGGCAAAGGCGGTGTTTTCGGCGCGGTTGCGGGGCTAAGGGCGGCTGTCGCGGTCATGGTCACTCCCGGGGGCACATTATTATCGGGAGCGAAATGTGGCCCAGAAGGTGCGGCACAAACAAGCGAAGGGAGCGCGCTTCTCCCTTGCAATCCGGCCGTCCCCTGTGCTTGAAAGCGGCCGTGATCCTAAGGCGACGCAGGGTCCGTAGGAGTGTAGCTCAATTGGTAGAGCACCGGTCTCCAAAACCGGGGGTCGCAGGTTCGAGCCCTGCCACTCCTGCCAGCGAAATCAACCACTTAGACTAGATACTGGCGGGATGGGGCAAGATTGCCCCGGCAGGCGCTCGCGGCCGCCCGCAGCGATGAGGGCCTCGGCCGGGGACTAGCGTGCGGGGGTCCGTCCGGCGTCAACCGGAACCTGATCGCGATCGACATCCCGGATGGGAACGCGGCGGAGCAGCGAGACGATGGTCCCGATGAGCTCCAAATAGGTGCGCAGCCGCAGCGCGCGCGATGACCCCTTCAACTCCGCGTTCAGGCTCACGGGGACCTGGACATAGGTGAGGCCGAGTTGGAGCAGCGAGATCAACGCGCAGATCTGATAGCCGTAGCCGTCGGCCCTGACCGCGATCTGGCGCAGCCATTTCACGGGGTAGACGATCATGCTGTGGTAGTCGGACAGCCAGAAGCCGAACATGCAGTTCAGGACGAAGCGCAGCGAATGCGACTGGATCGAGCGGTTGACGGAACGGTCCGACTGGTTGTCACGATAGGTGATCACCATGTCGGCGGCGCCCAACGCCTTTAACATCCTGGCAATGCCTTCGTTCTGGAAGGCATGATCGCCGGGGATCAGGGTAATGGCATCGAACTTCGCGCGTGACAGGGCGTATTCGAAGCCGGCGCCGACGCCCCGCCGCTCGGCGTTATGATGAACGGTGATCCGCCGGTCGCTGGCTGCGAATTCGTCCATGATCGCGCCGGTGGCATCGGTGCTGCCGTCGTCGATCAGGAAAATCTCGAAATCGTCCAGCAATTCGCGGGCGAGCGGCAACACGCCGTCGATGGTGTCGGCGATCTTGTCCTGCTCGTTCAGCGCAGGGATGACGATCGTAAGACTTTTTTCCGCCCTGGAAGGTGTCATCACATACCGCCGTCGCCGGCCACTCAGTACTGTTGGAACCTCACCTGCAACGCTAGGTGATCAAAATCCGGCCAACAATATCGGTCCAGTCAATCAGGTCAACGCAACTGCGTTGCATTCGGGCAACTAGTCGGCAAAATCGTAGAGTCCGGTATCGCCGATGCCGAAGGCACGCCGTAGCCGCGCGATCCGTTTTGCCATGGTCTGTCCGGCCGCCGTCGCGGCAAACCGCGGATCGACCTGCTCGACCAGACCCCCGTCAATCAAGATCTTGGTCCGTCCGCGGAACAGTTCTGGAACTTGCCCTTCGACGACGTCCGACAGCGGAGCCGCCCGGTCGGGCCGCTCGGCAAGACCCAGCAGGATGTCCAGCGAGACCGATTTGTAGACTGCGCCGAAGGCGAAAACGTAACCCATGACGCCAAAGCCGAAAATCGATGCGGCGTCCCAATAGCGGAATTGCGGAAGGATCAGAACGCCGAGCAGCACGCCGAGAAGATGCGCAACGACTGCGGCGATCGCGAGCACGATCACCGGTGCCAGCGACCATGCCCGAGCGCGAGCGACGAACTGCAGGACAGGCGCCAGCACGGCAAATGCGACGGCAGCGATGAGACCGACAGCAAATGACATCGTGTCGCTATCCAAGACCCGTTGAGAAACGAACGAACTTGACGAGATGCGCCACCGCAAGTCCTTTGGCCGTCGGCGCCAATTTGCCGTCGGCTATCATCACCATCCCCGAACCGATCAGCAGCTTCAATCGATTGTGTGCGAAGGTGCCGAGATCACCCCCCTGCATGTAGGCCGCAGCCCATTGCTCCAAGGTGAGGGGAGATCCGGCCCGGACGAGTGCCGTGAGCAGCGTCAGGGTGAAGCCCCAGGCCAGCAGGCTGAACAGGACGTAGCAAAGCATCATCGCCGTCGCCAGAAGGAAGAGGCCGCTGACCACGTCGTCGAGAAGCCTTGGACCCGGAATTGCGATGCAGGCGATCACAAAGAGCACGACCACGCTGAGACAGCCCAGCCGAAAACGGCGGCCGGCACCTCGAATGGCGGCGATACGTGCATAGCAAAGCAAGAGCAGTGGAAGCGCGGCACTGAGACAAATCGCAGTGGTCTGCGCCGGGCCCGGTAGGAAATTCATCGCGGAAATCGCCTCGGACGCCTCTGTGGTGCCCAGCCTGTACGGCGTCTATAGGAGGTCGCATTTTGGGGGTCAATGCCCGTCATCCGGCCCTTGCGGCGGTCGGGTGGGCGTGCGAATTCTTGCCGTCGATGCCATCTCTCTCCCGTCCCAGCACATCCGCGACGCTGCGCGCGACAGTCGTTCTGCTGGCGCTGCTGCTGGTCGCGCATGCGCCGATGCTGCTGAACGACGGCCTCTTCATGGACGACTGGCTGGTGCTCAAGCCGCGTCCGGATTTCGTGATCGACATCGATTTTCTCCTGAGCGCTGCGGGCCATCCGATCTTCTTCAGCTACGACACCTTCGCCAACTGGACCGGCGCGCCCATCGCCGTGATGGTGGCGCTGGCGCTCGCCGGAATTCTCCTCGGTGCGATGTTCCTGGCTCTGACCGCAACGCGTCTCGGTCTGCTTGACCGTGCGGAGGCGGTCGGCTTCGCGCTGATCGTCTGGACCTATCCCGGCTATCAGCTCTGGGCTGGCAAGGCGAACGCGGTCTACGTGTTTAGTTTCGGGCTGCTGTTCACCGGTGCCTGGCTGTTGACGCTCGCCTTCACTGCTCGCGGCCTGCGACGTGTTCTGCTTCGTGTCGCCGCTGCGCTCGTGTTCCTGCTGAGCTTCGCGCTCAACTCGACGATCGTGCTCTATGCCTTCATGGTGCTCGGCCTCTTCGTCGCGATATGGCGGGGCGGGGATGCGGCGCATGGCTTCGTTCGCCGCACATGGCTCGCGGCCTGGCGCTGCGCTCTGGGCTATCCGGAATTGATGGTGCTCCCTCTGGTCTATTGGGGCACGCTCAATATCTGGTTCAAGCGGATCGGCGCGTACGCGCAGCACTATGGCGCCCATTTTCCGACGCTCGGCGAGTTGGCGAGCGGCTGGAAGGCGTTTTTCATCACGAGCTATTGGGACGTTGTGGCTGGCGCGCTCAAGATGACGATCGAGGTACCGGCGCCGCTCGGCGTTGCCGCACTTCTCGTCGGCGCCGCCCTATTGTTGTTGCGGTCCGAGACGGAGCCGACCACCGCGAAATATACGGTTGCCGCGCCGCTCCTGCTCGCCGTCGTGTTGTTTCTGGCCTTGTCGTTTCCCTATCTGGTCGCCGGCCTGCGGCCCTCCAGCTTGCACTTTTATGAGAGCCGTCATCTGCTGATGTTCGGCCTGCCATTGGCGTTGATCCTTCTCGGTCTCAAGCGATGGGTCGAACACGCGATCGGTCCGAAGGCAGCCTTCGCGGTCGTGCTGGGATTTGGATCGGTGCTGTCGATCGGCCTGCTGTGGGACACATACATCTTCATGCAGGCGAGAACCCTAAAACAAGAGGCCCTGGCGAACGAGCTCGTCAGCCGCGCCCAGCCGGCAGCAACGGTGTTCGCGCTCGATGACGGATTCGTCGACTACCCGTCGCGCCACGTGCCGTTCGGCTTCGCGGAGGTCACCGGCATGCTCCGCCTTGCCTGGGGCAATCAGCCATTTGTCGGCTTCGCCTTGCGCGGCGAGAGGTCGAGCGTTCTCCAGGACGTCGAACTGGCCCGGACAGCGCCAGGAAGTGCGTTTCATCATGTCGACCCGTCGGGCCCCCAGGCGACGATCTCGTTCCAGCCGGGGCCCGGCGCGGCGCCAAACTGGGTTCTGGTGCGCAAGTACTATGCATGCCGGCTGCTGGCGCGCTGCGACGTATCGCAGCTTCTGCGTCAACTTGCCGAGGTCACCATCAAGCCAGGGCCGATCGCGGGGATAACGCCGCTCGATCGCCCGAAAGCGGATGCGATGCCTAGCCGCTGACCTGCCGCTTCCAGATCGCCTCGGCGAGCGCGATGTCGGCCACCGAATCTTGGCCGGACGCCAGGGGCGTTCCTTGTTCGACAATATCGGCGACGAAAGCGTCGGCCTGGCGCCGAAACGCCCAACTCCCTTCGCGCACCAGCCGCGTGCGTTGTCCGCCTTGGTCGAGAATGACCTCCGCCTCCTGCTCGGCAAAGGGCGGGGGCAGTTCGATGGTCAATGCGCCCCGCTCGAAATCGATCGTCAATCCCTCGCGCCACGCACCTTCGGATCCATTCACCAGATCCAGCGCGCACGCGACGCCGTCGAAGTCGAGGGTTATGCGCGCCGCGCCCGCGATCTCGACGGTGCTTTCGGTGACTGCCGGCGACGATCCGAGCAGGTAGCGCGCCAGATTGATGATATGGCTGAACACGTTCAGAAAATTATCGTAGCCGGGCCGCATCGCGTTCGGCATCCAGTCGGGGCCATCCTGCCAGAGCTCGAGCCCGTCCGGCCGGGTTTCGCCGGTCATGACGAAATTGTCGTGCGATCGGCCAGTGTCGCCGCCGAAGCACCAGCCCCTTGCTCCGACAACGCATCCGAGCGAACCGTCTGTGTGCAAACGCGCCAGCTCGGCCAACGCGCGCGCTACGCCGGCGTCGTGACGCTTCATGTAGCCGATGCTGTAGACGAGGCGCTGCCGCCGCGCAGCCTCGACCAGCGACGCGGCCTGAACCGTCGTGTAGGCCATCGGCTTCTCCGACAGCACGTGCCGGCCGCTGTTTAACGCGTCCAGCACGATCGGGCCGGTGGCGCGACGCTTGGTCACGACGACGACGGCGGATACCTCGCTGTCCGCGAGCAATTCCAGGTGCGTGCCGTAGACCCGCGAGATGCCGAATTTCTGCGCCGCGGCGGTTGCCAGGTCAGGTCGGAGATCTGCTATCGCAACGACGCGGCAGGCCGGATTGGCGACGAAATTGGCGAGGTGGCACATCTGGCCGACCATGCCCGTTCCGATGATGCCAATGCCTGGCCTCACTTGCTACGATCCCTCGATGCGCTTCCGGACGACGAGGAAATGCGCCGGCTGCCCCCAGGTGTTGATGAACGCCTGGTCTGACTGGGTGAGGGCGGCGATCGCGGACGCATCGCGCCGTCCGATCGCGCTGAAGATGCGATGGAAACTGTCGAGCGTTGCGGTGATGGCTTCGATGTCGGAAGCATCGTCGGCGAGAATGTCCGTCGTCAGGATCGTCTCGCGTAACGAGGCGAGGCTGGTGATCACGCGGGGCAGGCTGTCGCCGAAGGGCTCGTCGATCATCCTGTCCACATCGAGCACCAGAGCTTCGATCGAAGCCGAGATCGCGCTCACCGCGTCGGCCTTGCCGACCAGATAAAGCTTTCGTCCCCCGAGGAAGCTCAGACGGCTGCGGTCGAGATGGCGCGTGGCGCGACGCAGTTTCTCGTCCGCCGACACGACCTTCTTGTGCCAGTAGACGTCCAGGCTGTCGCGATAGGCGGGCCATGCCGAATGGATGTCGAACCCCTGCTCATTCGCCGCCGTACAGAGGGCCTCCGCATCGAGGAAGTAGCGGTACCGGACGAACGGATTCTCGAGCACGTCCATCAACCAGGATTCGAAGCTGCGGGTGTGCGGAATGCTGTTCCACTTCGGCTCGAACAGCAGCTTCGCCGTCTCCAGCGCGGAGCGGCCCGTCAAGACCTTGCCGGCGGCATGGATCGCCTTGAGTGCGAGCTCGAAGAAGCCGCCGTAACGTTCGTAATAGGAAACGACGGCGTAACCGTCCGGATTGAGCAACCGATGGAAGATGCCGAGCCATTTTTCGCTCGGCTGCACCGTGTAGATGAACCCTTCGGCGTCGATGACGTCGAAACGGCGGTCGCTGCGAAACCCCTCGACGTCGGACAATGCGAGTTCGCGAAGACGTTCCGCCTGGCCGAAATGCGCGAAGTAAGCCTCAATCTTCGGGTGCGCATGCCGGTTCGGTTCGGCGAGCGTCATGTTCGCGCCCCAGCCGGCAAACACCAGGGCGTTCTCACCGGAGTCAGGACCGAATTCGAGAACCTCCGTATCGCGGAACAGCCGCGCAGGCAGCACCAGCTTGTCCGAAAAAAGCTCGCGACGCTGGCCGGCGTAGGCGGTGAGTTCGGCAGAGGATTTGAAATTGCCGAACGTCGGCAGGATGTCCTGGCGTTCGTAGTAGTTGAAGAGCTTGTCGTCAGCCATGCTGCGACCCTGCGGCCGCCTCGAGGCGATCGAGCTCGCTCCAGATATCAGACGGCGCGAAGATGGAGACTATGTGCAGCGGACGCTTCACGTTTTCGCGCAGCCGGCTGCTGACCTTGGCTTCGTTCTCCTGGTTCACGGCAAGAAGGCAGACGAGCGGTTCGGACTTGCCAGCGAGATCCTCGGGCGATCGGATCGGAATCCCGGTGCCGGGCAGGAACAGTCCCTGACGCTCCTTCTGATCGTCGACCGAGAGATCGACGAGATCCGCAAGTTCGTGGGCATTGGTGAAGGTGCAGGCGCGGCAGCCCGCGCCGTAGATGGCGATCTCGGCGCCGCTGGCGCGGGCCTTGGCGAGAATCGGTCGCAGGCGGGCGCCATACTCCCTCGCGCGCTGGCCGAATTTCTCGCCGACGCCGGCGGGGGCGGGCGGTGGCGTCACGTCGCGCGTCGCACGGCGGGCCGCGATCGCGAGGGTGCCGCCGCTGAAATTGTATTTCTTCACGGACACCGCCTCGAAGCCGTGGCGCGCCAGCAGCGCGACCAGGGTCGGCTCGGTGAAATAGCTGACGTGCTCCTCCCAGAGGACTGAGAGGTCGCCGGCCGTCGAGCCCGGCGCGAAATCCGGCACGTCGATGAACAGCAGCCCGTCGTCGCTGAGCGCGATCTTCACGCAATCGAAAAAGTTCTCGAAATCGACGATGTGCTCCAGCACCTGGCGCGAGACGACGAGATCGAACTTGCCGGCCTGCGCCACGGCGTCGTGACACATCGCAGGGCTGATCATGTCGGCATAGACCTTGATGCCGCGCTCGCGGGCGATCTTGCCCGACACCGGGTTGGGCTCCACGCCGACCAAAACCTTCGCGCCGCGCTCGCGAAGCTTGTCCATGAACAGGCCGTCGTTGCAGCCGATCTCGAACACGGATTGATGGCTCGAGAATTTCGCGATGGTATCGAGCTCGTCGACCTGGTGCGGCTCAGGCTTCCAGCTGCTGAAATTGTAGTTGAACTGGCGATACAGGATGTCGGGATCGATCGGCTTGACGATCTGCGGCAGACCGCAATCGCCGCAGGCGAGCACCTCGAACGGATACCGTTCCTCCTGCTCGTTCCGGCTGTGCCGGAGCCGATGCGCAATCGGCATCTGCCCGAGGTCGATGACCGGTCGAAGGTTGGTCGAATGGCAGAGGCGGCAATGGTCGGTCACTGGTTGTTCTCGCATTTGGCAGGTCTGACGAAGCGATGTTCAATGAAACCGGCGCGGCCCGCAATGAGATGGTCCCGGATACATCCAACCCGGGGTGCACGGCGCAGCCCTCTGGCCGTTGCGTCCTCAACCAATGCAGGTAGCAGTCGTCGGTAGGTCCCGCAAGACGCGCGGCAGTCCATTGAAGGGAAGCGGGTACGGCGTGGCTTCCGCCGTGTCGGCGGTCCCCAATGCGATCTTTCTGAAGTCGCGCGTAACGTAGGCAGCTTCATCGGGTAGGTCTTCCTCGAACGTTCAAGGCGGTATAGTCGAGTAGCGGTATCAGTCGAAATCTAACGTCCCGCCAGATGCTCCGCGGCGAGCACGCCAGTCTTCGCGACATAGTCCTGAACCGCGGCGGCATCGCTGCCATCCGGTGCCCAGTCGGGAAAAGCCGTGCGGGAGGGGTCGAAGGGACCGGCGGTGGTTTCGTGAAACACCAGCCACTCCGAGGTGATCAGGATCGAGTGGAAGACCTGTTCGGGCATCCGGTAGTAGCAGCGCTTGCCCTGGCCGTAGGGCGCCATCTCGAGCACGTCGCGAATGCGGCCGTCATCCTCGAAGATCACGACCTGCGCGGTGCCCTCGATCACGTGAAACGATTCAGGTTTGCCAAGATGCATGTGGGGTCGCACATAGGCCTCGCGATGATGCACGATCAGCATCTCATGCAGGCCGGACGAGGGATCGGGATGCGTGCACAGCCGGCTGCGCAGGCGCGGGTTGCCGGCGGCAATACGCTTCAGCTCCGCGATCGTGGCGTCGTCCGCCGTGACGATGGCGTCGTCCGAATAGTAGACTTCCGGATTTTGCGCGCGCAGCGAAGTCGGTGGGCGCGGACGCGCCGTCTCATTCGAAGAAGATGAACCCATGGTCGCCCCGATAGCCGCATTTATCGTAGATCCAGGCCCATGTGTCCGGGCCATGGAAGCTCAGGCAGGTGAGTTGCCAGTAGAGGAGATTTGCCTTCTCGCGCTCGTTGCGGAACGATTCCACCATCAGATATTTCGAGGTGCCGCGTCCGACACGCTCGATCTCCGACACCGCGCGGAAGACGTCCTCGAGTGGAAGGTTGTGCAGCACGCCGAGCGACACTACGAGATCGAAGCTGTGATCGGGGTAGGGCAGCTCGACGGCGCTGCCGACCCTCAACTGCGGCCGCACGTCCTCCTTGGCGTTGGCGATGCCATACTCGGAGACGTCGATGCCGGCGATCGTGAGGTCGGGGACGAGTTGGGTGAACTCGTAGAGCAGATAGCCCTTGCCGCAGCCGACATCGAGCACGCTCATGCCCGGCTTGATGCCGTAGCGGTCGATCAGGGTCTGGGCGAGCGGGCGCCACCGTCCGTCGTAGCGATAGCCGCCATAGCCGTAACGGCGGTCGCCGTCCCAATAGTCGCGCCCCCATTGCCGCGCCACGGCGGCGGATTCGGCCTTGTCATGCTCGAGCACGCGCTGAACGTAGTCCCGCTTGGTCGATGCGTGCATCGGCTGGAGCAGGTTGATCTCGGTCATGATCGTCAACCGGTCCGCGGCATCGTCACAGGATGGTCGCGAATTTATTGACGAGCAGGATGTCCTCGACGGCCTGGATGTCTTTCTGCGACGAGAGCGTGATCTCCTCCACGGCCGCGTGCAGATCGCAGCCCTCGCGCAGCACGCGGTCGTAGATCTCCCGCCGCCGTGCCTCGTCGGGCGGCAGCATGAAGATGCTGTAAAGGATCAGGCCACGCAGCCTCGGCAGCTCATCCAGGATATCCTCGAGCACCATGTAGCTGCCGGGCATGGTGTGCTCGGCGGCGCTGAGCAGATAGTGCAGGTTCTTCCGCCGGGCATAGTCGCGGATCACGATGTTCTGGACGTGCTGCGGGGTACGGCTGCCGTTCAGCGGGCGGGCGCCGATATAGCCGCGATGGCCGGCTCGCTCAGCCATGGAAGCCTCCGGGCAGCTTGTATTGCATGCCGACCCGTGTCGCCGGGCGCAGCAGGATCGGTTCGAAGAATTCGCCGAAGCGCTTGTCCGCGTAGGGGGACATGATGCTCTTGAAGCGGCAGTTCATGCTCCAGCGTGTGCCGGGCTCCTCGTTGATGCGATTGCCGTGCATCAGGGTCTGGTTGAACAGCATCACGTGGCCGTAGGGGATCTCGATGAAGGTCGCGTGCGGCTTGATCGTCTTGTACAGCTCCTCGGCGCTGCGCAGGCTGGCCATCCGGTCCTGCATCTCGCCGTTCAGGGACGGCGGCAGCAGGTACATCGACTTGGTGTGGCGGACGTCGACCAGCGGCACCCACACCACGACCTCGAACGGCGAGTCCCCCGACCAGACGTCGGAATGGGTGGCGAGCAGCGATGAGCTGTCGCCGGGAAGCTGGATGCTGAGATTGACGCGGCGCTGCATGCAGAGCTCGTTGCCGACGATGGTCTCGATCGTCGAGCGCGCCAGACGGAAATAGGTCGGCCGGAACCAGGGCTCGGCGTTGAGGCCGTTGAAGACGTGCAGCCGCAATCCGTTGAGATCATCCACGTTCACGCGCGTGTGGATGGTGTCGAGCATCGCATAGGGATCGTTGCTGTGCGGCAGCTTGAGATAGTCCGCCGCGAGTTCGGCGGCGCGCCGCTGGATGCGGTCGAGCCCGGCGCGGTCGTCGGCCGGCGTGGTGACAAAACCATCGTCGATGAAGCGCTGCGCCAGCGCCTGCTCATCGGCCTCGAGGAAGTCCGTATCCGTCATGCGAAGTACTCCCGGGCGGTCGCGCAGATATAGCTGATATCGGCGGCCGAGAGGAACTGGTTGATGGGAAGGGTGAGGATCTGGTTGGCCTGCTGCTCGGTCACCGGAAATGCGCCGCGACCATGACCCAGATGCGCTGCCGCCGGCTGCAGGTGGATCGGGACCGGATAATGGATCGCGGTCTCGATGCCGTTGTCGGCAAGATATTTCTGGAAGTCGTTGCGGCGGTCGGTCTGCACCACGAAGGTGTGGAACGTGTTGAACTCGATGTTGCGGCAGGGCGGAATGAACAGCGGCAGGCCTGCGAGCTCGGCGCGGTATTGCGCGGCGTTGCGCCGCCGGCGCTCGATCACCGAGGGCAGGTTGCGCAGGCGAATGCGAAGCAGCTCGGCCTGCAGCGTGTCGAGCCGCGATACGATGCCCCATTCCTGGACGTCGCTGCGGTTGATCAGACCGTGATTACGCAGGCGGCGAATTCGTGCGGCAAGCTCGGCGTCGGCGGTGACGAGGAAGCCGGCATCGCCCGCGGCATTGAGGTTCTTCAGCGGATGCGCGGAGAAGCAGCCGAAGGTTCCGATGGTGCCGCTCATTCGCCCGTCATAGGTCGAGCCGACGGCCTGCGCGCTATCCTCGATCACTGCGAGGGCGTGCTTGCTTGCGATCGCCATCAGCGGGTTCATGTCGGCCATGCGCCCGGTCAGGTGCACCGGCATGATCGCCTTGGTCCGCGGCGTGACGGCGGCCTCGACCGCGGCCGGATCGATGTTCTGGTCCGGCAGCACGTCCGCAAAGACCGGCGAGGCGCCGACTGCGATGATCGCGGCGGTCGATGCCACGAACGAATTCGGCGGGGTGATGACCTCGTCGCCGGGACCGATGTCGAGCGCCCTCATCGCGAGGATCAGCGCATCGGTGCCGGAATTCAGCGTCACGACATGCGGCGAGCCGAGATAGGCGGACAATTCCTCTTCGAGCTTTCCGACCGCCGCACCGCCGATGAAATCGCCGCGCTGGAACACGCCCTCGACCGCCTGCATGATCTCGGCGCGCTCTTCCTCGAATTGCGCCGGAAGGTTGACGTAACCGATGCGCCGGCGGCCGGTGTCAGCGTCCATGGCAGAACTTCCGAACAGTCTCGATGACGCGGTCCTGCTGCGCGCGTGTCAGGTGCTGGTCCACCGGGAAGCTGATGACTTCCTTGGCATGACGGTCGGTAACCGGGAACGTTCCGGGGGCGTAACCGAGATGCTTGAGGCCTTCCTGCTGATACAGCGGGATCGGATAGTGGATCTTGGCTTCGATGCCGTTGTCCAGGCAGTACTTGTAAAGCTCGTCGCGGCGTTCGGCGAACACCATGTAGAGGTGATAGACGTGCTTCACGTTGGGCCGGCGCGGCGGGACGCGCAGGCCGGGCAGGCCGGCGAGGCCTGCGTCGTAATAGGCCGCGTTCTCGATCCGGCGCCGCGTGATCTCGCTGGTCTGGCCGATCAGCCAGTTGCCGACGACGGCCTGCAAGGAATCGAGCCGCGAGTTGCAGCCGAGGATCGCGATCTCGTCGCGGTTCTTCATGCCGTGGTTGCGGATGAGCCGGAGCTTCTCGTTCATGCCGTCGTCATTGGTGACGACGACGCCGGCATCGCCCCAGACGTTCAGGTTCTTGAGCGGGTGCAGGGAAAAGCCGGCCGCGATGCCGTGGGTGCCGGAGCGCTTTCCCGCGAACTCAGACAGGATGCCCTGGCAGGCGTCCTCGACGACGGGGATGTTGTGGCGCTGCGCGATCGCCATCAGCTTGCCCATGTCGGTGACCTCGCCGGTCAACTGAACCGGCATGATCGCCTTGGTCTTCGCTGTGATCGCGGCTTCGACATAGTCGACGTTCATGCAGAACGAATCGTCGCAGTCGACCAGCACGGGCTTCGCCCCGGTCTCCGCGATGGCGCCGACGGTCGCGATGAACGTATTGGCGGCGGTGATGACTTCATCGCCATGGCCAATGCCGAGCGCCTTGAGCGGCAGTTTGAGCGCGTCGGTGCCCGATCCGACGCCGATGGCGTGGCGCACGCCGATCAGCTCGGCAAAGCGCTTCTCGAATTCGGCGACGGGCTTGCCAAGGGTGAAGTCCCCGGTCGCGACCAGCCGGCCGATCTCGGCCAGGATGGGGGCAGGATCGGAGAATTGCTCGAGCAGATAGGAATATCGAACGTCGTACATGTGGCCCGTCAGGTGGAATGGAGTTGAGGGGAGGCGGTGTGCGAGGCGGCAAGCGCGCGCTCGATCGAGGCGGCAATGGCGCCGGCGGAAAGCCCGTGCTTCTTCAGCAGCGAGTCCTGCGAGCCGTAATTGTGCATGAAGCTGTCCGGCAGCGACAGCCGCAGCATCGCCGGCAGGCCTGCCCCGAGCTTGTCGATCAGCGTCTCCGCGACCGCGCTGCCGAGGCCGCCGGACGGGACATGCTCCTCGAGAGTTGCCACAAGCTTGATGCCGCGGATCGCTTGCAGCAGCGCCTCGGTGTCGAGCGGCTTGACGGTATGCATGTGCAGGATGCCCGCGCGGACGCCTTGTGCCGCCAGCAGGTCGGCTGCAGCCAGCGCCCGCTGAAGCATGATTCCGGTGGTCACCATGAGGACGTCACCCGGCGGCCGCATCAGGATGGCCTTGCCGATCTCAAAGCCGTGCTCGGCCTTCGAGACGACGGCATCGCCGCCCTTGCCCAGGCGGATGTAGATCGGTCCCTTCCAGTCGAGGGTCTGCTCCATCATGCGCGCCGCCTCGTCGGCATCGCACGGGCAGACCACCGTCATGTTGGGCAGCGCCCGCATGATGGCGATGTCCTCGATCGCCTGGTGGGTGGGGCCGAGCGGCGCATAGACGAGCCCGCCGCCATTGGCGATCAGCCGCACCGGCAGATTGTGCAGGCAGAGGTCGACGGCGACCTGCTCGTAGCAGCGGCGAGTGAGGAATGTCGCGATTGTGTTGACGTAGGGCACGAAGCCTTCCATCGCGAGGCCAGCCGACATGCCGATGATGTGCGCTTCCGAGATGCCTTCGATCAGATGGCGCTTCGGAAACTCCTTGCTCATCGCGCGCAAGGTGCCCGCGCCGGGATCGGAGCCGATGTAAAGCACACGCTCGTCGCGCGCGGCGAGCTTGTGGACCATGTTCATGGCGGTGTTGCGCATGGGGTGCCGATCAAAAATCGCCGACAGCAACGCGTATCGCGTCGAGCTCGCTGTCGGTCAGCTTGTTCTTGTGATGCCAGTCGGCGTTGGATTCTGCGGCCGGCAGACCCTTGCCCTTGACGGTATGGCAGATGATCGCGGTGGGTTTCCCCGCAACGGGCGGGACTTGCTTCAGGACGGTGCGCAGGGCGCCGACGTCGTGGCCGTTGAGCTCCTGCACGGCAAAGCCGAAGCTGCGCCACTTGTCCGCAAGCGGCTCCAGCGGCAGCACGTAGTCGGTGGGTCCGTAGCTCTGGAGCTTGTTGTAGTCGATCAGCGCGACGAGGTTGTCGAGCCCGGGCTTGGCCGCGCCCATCGCCGCCTCCCACACCGATCCCTCGTTGATCTCGCCGTCGCCGAGCAGGACGAAGGTGCGGTAAGTGCGTTCGCGCATGCGTGCGGCGAGCGCAAGGCCGACACCGATCGACAGACCATGTCCAAGCGCGCCAGTCGAGGCCTCGACCCCAGGCACCATTCCGTATTCGGGATGTCCGCCCAGAATACTGTCCGGGCCGCAAAAGCCGTCCAGCTCCGACAGGGGGAAGAAGCCGCGATCGGCCAGGAGCGCGTAGAGCGCCAGACAACCGTGTCCCTTGCTGAGAATCGCGCGGTCGCGGTTCGGATCGCGCGGGTTCTTCGGATCGATCCGCAGCACATCGTCGTAGAGCACGCGGACCATCTCGATCAGCGACAGGGCCGGACCGACATGTCCGCGTCCCGCCGAACGGACAGAACCGAGGACCAGGCGGCGCAGGTAAAGGCTGCGCTCGTCGAGCGTGCAGGTGAGGGCGGCTTCAGCGTGGGGTGAGATCTGGATCACGTTGGCAAATCGTTTGATGGAGCTGGCGGGCTTTGTCGAGCTGACCGGCGAGGCGGACCGTCAGGTCGCCACCTTGCGCAGCCAAGGCGCGCCGGGAGCGGCTTTCCGGCAAATAGGCATTCAGGACAATCAGGCACCAAATCGCTCCAAAGAGAGGATACAGTACGTCAAGGCGGATCGCAAACGCGTCATCCCTAGCCGCGAAGGCTTGCGCGAGGCGTTCGGTCAATCGATTTGCTTTGGCTTCAGGCAGATTGCTACCGGGGTGAATCGCGGTGTCCGACACCAGCTTGACCGGATCGTCCCAGCCGAAATATTCGAAGTCGATGAAGCGCAGCCGGCCGTCCGCGGCGCGCAGCGCATTGTGTAGTCCGAAATCCGACGGGCTCAACGCGCGATGCGCGGGCGCAAGGTCCGCTGCGGGATCCCGGCCGAGTTCCGCATAGCGCTGGCGGAGCCGCCGAATCGCGATGGCAGTGCTGGGAACCAGGCTGTCGTCCATGAACGCGCGCAGGTCCGGATGATCATCCGAAGCGCGCCTCAGTCCGTCCAGGCGCTGCTCGTACTGGGCGACGGCTTCCTCGGGCGAGAAGATGCTGGCCGAAGCGTTCCGCAAAGTTTGCGCCCCGTCGGCGTTGCGCAGTTTCTGCAACGCGATCAGGAAATCAGCCAGTTGATCGGCATCGCCGTCCTGAGGGCGCAGCACCGCCGCTTCGCCGTCGAACCATTGATACAGCGCGCAGAACGCACCCGAATCCTTCGCGATCGGGCGCGGTGTCGACATGATGCCGTGGCGCGACAGAAACGACAGCGCGTCATATTCCTGTCCCAGGCGATCGCGCCCGTCGGACGGATAATGCTTGAGGGCGAGGGGCGGTCCCTCCGCCATCTCCAGCCGAAACACCCTGTTGTTGCCGCCGGCCCGCGCCGGTTGGGCGGCCGCGACCCGCGCTCCGGCCAGGCGGCTGCCGATCGCCATTGCATCCGGCTCGCTGATCTCGGGCTCGCTCATTCCGCAAACACCTCGTGGCGGATGCCGGTCCATGTCGCGATCGGCTTGCAGTGGTCGGGGTGGGGAGGCTGCGAACGCGTGAACAGGATCGATCGCGTGCCCTTCGGAAAATGCGGTTGCTCGAACACCTCGACGAGATCGTCGATGAAAATGTCGAGCTCCAGGCTCACGAGTCGCTCGACCTTGGCGGCCATCGTGTCCTCGAAATACACGTCGCCGGCAGCCACCGCCGCATCCGTAGCGTCGATCAGGCCGGCACCACGCAGCCAGCCGCGCGCGGCTTCACGCAGGTCGGTATGGTCGGGATCCTGATGACCGAATCGGGTCTTGTGGCTGACGATGTACACCTTCGCGCCAGCCTGTCTGCACGCCGCCAGGAATTCCCGCACGCCCGGATAGATTTCGGCGCCGCCAATGCCCTTGCCGTAGACGAAGCCTTGCAGCCCTTGCCAAGCGAGCTCGCCGCCAGTGCGGGATCGCAGATGATCCCGCACATCGGTCTTCGGCCCCTCCCAGCCCTCGGGCACCAGCCCGCGCTGACGCGCGACGGCGGCAAAGACCTTGTCGTAGCAGATGATTGTGTTGTCGAAATCGATGCCGATCCGCACGCCGCTCACTTCAGGCTGATATTCTGCATCATCTTGATGTTGAAGTACCGGGGGTCGTTGAGCGAGTTCGGCAGGCGGCCGGCCTTGAAGGCGTCCACCAGTCCGGACACGGCTTGTTCGATCGTGTGCGTCGGCGCAAATCCGAGTTCGCGGCGGATCTTCTCCGAGGACACATGGTAGGAGCGCAGGTCGTCGGTCGGCTCGACCGCGATGTCGACGTTGTTGCCCACCACCGATTTCACGATGTCGGCGATCTTCATGAGCGAGTGGTTTTCGTAGCCGATATTGTAGGTCTTTCCGTCGATCTTCGCGTCGTCCTGCTGAAGCAGGAACAGATAGGCCGCGGACATGTCCTCGATGTGCAGGTTGGGCCGGCGCTGCGTTCCGCCGAACACGCGGATGCGGCCGGTGTTGACCGCGAGATTGGTCAGGATGTTGACGACGACGTCGAGCCGCTGCCGCGGTGCGTAGCCGCAGACGGTGGCGGGACGAACGGTGCACGCGACGAACCCGGACGCCGCCTCGTCGGCAAGGTCGGTCTCGCACATCGCCTTGAACTTGGAGTAGTCCGTGAGCGGCTCGCAGGACAGCTCCTCGGTCACCTCGGCCTCGTCCTTGATGCCGTAGACGCTCGAGGAGGAGGCATAGATGAAGCGCTTGATGCCCGCCTTCTTCGCGGCGCGCACCATCGGCCGGAAACAGTCGTAGTTGATGGACTTGCCGAGCGCCGGATCCAGCTCGAACGAGGGGTCGTTGGAGATGCAGGCGAGGTGGATCACCGCGTTGTTGCCGCGCAGGGCCTCGTTGATCGCGGCCTCATCGCGGATGTCGCCCTTGATCAGCCGGAGATTCGGATTGTTGCGAACCGCGTCGAAGACGGATTCGCCATACATGAACAGGTCGAGCACGGTGACCTTGTGGCCCGCGGCCAGCAAGTGGGGAACCAGCACGCTGCCGACATAGCCGGCGCCACCGGTGACCATCACGTTCCATTTCTGATCAATCACTGTCGTTCTCCAGAATTCTTTGCGCTACTTCAGCAACGCGGTGACAAACTTGACCAGGGGGGCCTTTTCGACCGAGTTGCGGTGACCGACGATGCCGACCTTGATCGCGCCTGCGGCATTGCCGATGAAGGCGACGTCCTCGATATTGCCCCCCGCGGCAACCAGCGGCGCCGTGATCGTCAGGAAGGCATCGCCCGCGCCGACGGTGTCGACGACGGTCTTGGTGAAAGCGGGGACACGCGCGACACCCGTCTTCGACGAGAAGGGGTAGCAGCCGAAGGAGCCGTGCGTGATGATCATGTTGTTGCAGTCGATCTTGCGGTGCAGGCCGTTCTCGATCACCGATGCGATGTCGTTGAACTTGTCGGTGGCCGCCAGGCGCGCTTCCGGCGCGTCGATGCAGATGTAGTCGGCGCGCGGATACTTCGTGATCAGATTGTAGCCGTGGTTTCCGCTGTTGCTCTGGGCGTTGATCGCCAGGAACCTGGAGTTCGCGATCAGCGTGTCGATCGTGCTGGGTGCGATCATGCCGTGACCGAAGTCGGTGACGATCACCACATCCCCGCCGCGAACGCGCTCGGCGGTGATGCGGTCGATCTCCGTCCGCTCGGTCTCGTCGAGCGGCGTGTCGTCCATGGTGTAGACTTCGAAGAGCTTGTGCAGATAGCCCAGCTCGACGTATCGCAATTTGCGGGTCGTCGGACGGCCCTGAACGCGGATCGGCGTGAGCGTGACATTCGGGCGGACATGGGCGCGGATGAACTCTTCAGGGTAGTCGTTGCCACCCAGCGTCGTGACGATCTCCACCGACTTGCAGAAGCTCGCCACGTGATTGGCCGCGGCGATGACGCCGCCGGCAAATTGCTCGCCGTTCTTGAGCAGGGTGGCGACGATGTTTTCCTTCGAGGCCTTTCCGAGCGCCGTGACGTACTGGTATTCGTCGATGATGGTGTCGCCGACCAGCACGACGTGCATGTCCTGGATCTTGTCGATCAGCTTCAGCAGTCGTTCGGCGCCACCGCCTTCGCGCACCTTCTGGAGGTAGTCGCGCAGAGGGGGATCGTAGATGTCGAAGTAGCGGTTCATCAGCGACGACGAGCTGAAGGTCACGTCGCGCGTGAAGACGATGCGACCGCCATGACGTTCGACGGCCTCTCGCTCGGTGGCGATCTTGCCGGTGACGTCATCCTCGGGGTTTTCGTAGTCAGAACCCTTCACGTAGATGTCGGGGCGCACGGTATCGAGGATCGGCTCGGCGCTCGATGTCTGGTTGATGCCGACCCAGTCGACCGTGCCGAGCGCGGCCAGCATCTCGGCGCGCATGTTCTCCGGGAAGATCGGCCGCCCGGGGCCCTTGTTGACAAAACGGTCGGCCGTAACGGTCACGATGACGACGTCGGCCTCGTTGCGCGCCGCCAGGATGTGCCGGACGTGGCCGAGATGCACCAGATCGAACACGCCGTGGCAGAGCGCAACGGTGCGGCCCTCGGCCTGCGCGGCGCGCGCGACCGCTCCCAGTTCCTCGATCGTCTTGATCTTCTCGTGCGGCGCCGGATGGACGGCCGCCTTGTCTGTCGCAGAATTGCCCATGTGAGTTACCCAAAAGCGCCGGCCGGCCTCAGCCGGCTGGTCCGAAATTGATCGATTCGCGGTAATGATACCCGGCGAACCTGTTCAATAGCTTGCCTTCTGCGGGGTACCGGGCGCCGAATCGCTGTCGTCACCGAGATATTTGAACCAGTCCTTGGTGGCGTCGGCAATCTTGTCCACCGTCCACAGGGGAGCGTCCTTGTACTGGTCCATCGACTTCAGCATCGTCGCGACGCCGTCCTCGAATTTCACCTTCGGCGTCCACTTCAGGACCCGCTTGATCTTGGTGATGTCGGCGTAGGTGCAGTCGGGCTCGCCGGGGCGCTTGGGAATGTGGACCTTGTCGCCGCCGAGCAACTCGACCAGCCGGTTGACGCTGTAGGTGTTGTCCGAGCCGACGTTGAAGATCTCGTGCGAGACGTCGGAACGCGCTGCCGTGACGAAGGCGTCGGCGACATCGCTGACGAAGGTGAAATCGCGGGTCTGCTCGCCGTCGCCGACCACCGTGAAAGGCTTGCCGGCGAGCTTCTGCGCCATGAACACGCCGAACACGGCACCATAGGTCCCCGTGGTGCGATGGCGTGGCCCGAACACGTTGAACAGACGGAGCGCCACCGCCGGAAGCTTGTAGACCTGGCACCAGTGCATGACGCACTGCTCGCCGAGATTCTTGGTGAGCGCGTAGGGGTACATCGGCCGGATCTCGGCGCTCTCCGGCGTCGGATAGATGTCGGGGATGCCGTAGCAGGACGACGACGCCGCATACACGAAGCGGCTGACGCCTGCCTCCCGCGCAGCCTCGAGAACGTTGACCGTGCCGTCGACATTGGCGCGGTGATACGGGATCGGCGATTCGATCGAGGGAACGATGTCGGCGAGTGCCGCGAGGTGAAACACCCAATCGATACCGGAGAAATACGGGCTGATCGACTCGCGGTCAGTGACGTCGGCACGGACGATCTTCAGCCGGCTCGAATCGGCGCGCGACGACAGATTTTCGGAACGTCCGATGACGAAATTGTCGAGCGCGATCACCTCGTGGCCGTCATCGAGGAGGCGATCAACGAGGTGACTGCCGATGAAACCGGCGCCGCCAGTGACGATGCATTTCATAGGAACATCCGTAGCGCGAATGCCCTGCGGGCGTCGCCAATGTTGAGTGAAACCCTGAAGCCGACTAACAGTCGGTCGCAACTTTTGCAAGTATTATACCTTTGCAATCGCTAGTAATAGCCGGTATCAGGGCGTCATGTTGCAGTCGAGCCGTCACGCCATGCCCGCCGAATCTCTCGATCCCGATCACAAGGCTTTCCTCGACGATTACGTCGGACGCCTTCATCGCGCGACGGCGATTGACGACGGTGTTTTTGCCGGCATCTCTGCCACTCGCACGGCCTGGTTGCGCACGCGCGAGCAGGGCGGTCGAGTCATCTTCATCGGTAATGGCGGCTCGGCCGGCATCGCCTCGCATCTGGCGATCGACCTCGCAAAGAACGCATCGGTGCCTGCGCTGTGCTTCAGCGATGCAAGCATGATGTCGTGCCTCGCCAACGACTACGGTTTTGAGGACTGGATCGCGCACGCCGTGCGGCTGAGCGCCCGCGCCGGCGACTGCCTCGTTGCGATCAGTTCGTCGGGGCGCTCGAAGAACATTCTCAATGCGGTCGCGCAGGCGCGTTCGATGAAGCTCGATGTGATTACGATGTCGGGCATGAATGCGGACAATCCCCTGCGTAATCTCGGCGACGTCAATTTCTGGGTGGACAGCCGCAGCTACAACATTGTCGAGACCACGCACCAGTTCTGGATGATGGCAGCGATCGACCTCGTCATCGGTCGCGCGGAATACCCGGCGTCCTGAGGCGGGTATCGGATGCAGTCGCGCTTTAAACAGACAGCTTTGTTTTCGGTGAAGCTGTTGCTGTCGATCGCGGTGCTGGCCTATATCGCGCGCGGCCTCGATCTGGGCCGGTTGCGGACTCATCTCGTCTCCGTCGACCCCTTCCTGTTCGCTCTCGCGCTGGCGCTGATCTTCTTTCAGACCTTCGTGCTCAACGGCCGGTGGGAGCTGATCATGCGTGCGCTCGGCGTGTCGCTGGACTGGTTCGCCGGCTGGCGGATACTCATGATCAGCCTCTGGTTCAATCAGGTGCTGCCGTCGTCGGTAGGCGGTGACGCGGTTCGGATATGGCTGCTGCGCCAGCGTGGCGTGCAGTGGCCGGAGGCGGTCAAGGGGGTTGCCGCAGACCGTTTCACGGCGTTGATCGGGCTGATCGTGCTGATGGCGGCGGGATTGCCGCTCCTGATGTCGCGCGTGTCCAACGAGGCCGCGATCCTGGCGATCGGCGGGCTGACGCTGGCGGGTGTCGCCGGCACCGTGGTCCTGTTGACGCTCGATCGCCTGCCGAAGCGTTTCATCGCGCTTCCCGCGATCGCAAGCTTCGTCCGGTTCGGAACGCTCGTCAGGTTTCTTCTCGTGCGATCCGAATGCCGCGGTTTGCTGCTCGGATCGGCGCTCCTCATCCATCTCGCGACGGCAGCGGCCTGCTACGTCCTGGCGCGCGGCGTCGGAGCGCAGCTCTCGGTGCTGGACGCCGGCATCCTGATTCCGCCGGTGGTGCTGTTGACGGCCGTTCCGATCTCGATCAGCGGCTGGGGCGTTCGCGAGGGGGCCATGGTCGCCTGCCTTGGCCTTGCGGGCGTTCCTTCCGAGGAGGCGCTGTCGGTTTCGCTCCTGCTGGGTGCCGTCAGCGTGGTCATCGGTCTTGCAGGCGGCGTGATCTGGCTGGCAAGTCCGGAGCGCGGCTCGTATTCCGCGGACAAGGCGGCGAAGGCTGCGGAAGAATCACCGAACTACGGGCTGGCGAAGGCCGAGGAGGTATCGAGCCACCCTTGACCCGCTTGAACCAGTTCTGTCCATCTGATCTTCACAGGGTGGGATTGCCCCACCTGCGCGCATCTCTCCGTTTTCCGGTTCCACGATGAAAAACCTGTTCTACGTCCGTCATACCTGCCGCCTCTGTCACTCGGACAAGCAAGAGCTGGTCGTCCCGATGGCCGGCATGCCCATTGGCACGCCGAACTTCCAGGTGCCGGACGCCAGCGTTGACGATCCCGTCTTCAGGGCCGCGGTGCCGATGGCGCTGCATCTGTGCAGGGACTGCGGCCACCTCCAGATTCTCCATGTCGGCAATCCGGAGGTCCAGTACCGCAACTACGTCTACACGACCTCGCTCTCGCTCGGCCTGCGGCAGCATTTCGAAGGCTATGCCAGCGACGTCGTCAGCCGCTTCGGAATCGCGCCGGGCTCGCTGGTGGTCGAACTCGGCAGCAACGACGGATCGCTGCTCGGCTTCTTCAAGGAGCGTGGCATGCGGGTGCTGGGCGTCGATCCCGCCGTCGACATCGCGCGGCGCGCGACTGAGGCGGGCATCGAGACCATCGGCGATTTCTTCACCGACGCTGTCGGGCACCGCATCCTGAAAAGCCATGGTGCGGCGAGCGTCGTGATCGCCAACAACATGATCGCGAATGTCGACAATCTCGATCCGCTGGTGATCGGGGTTCGCGACGTGCTTGCGCCGGACGGGTTGTTCGTCTTCGAAACGCAATATGGCGTCGACGTCACCGAGAAGAACCTGCTCGACACCGTCTATCACGAGCATCTGTCGTATTTTAACATCAAGCCGCTGACGCGCTTCTTCGCGCGGCTCGGGATGGAAGTGATCGACGTCCAGCACATCTGGACCAAGGGCGGCTCGATCCGCGTGACGGTGCAGCGCGCGGGCGGCGCGAAGAAGCCGTCGGCGGAGGTCGCGCGGTTCATCGCCGAGGAAGACCGGCTCGGCGTCGATCAGCCGGCCTATTATGCGCCCTATGTGAAGCGGATCGCGGCGATTCGCGACGAGTTGGTCGCGATGGCCGATGCCGCCCATGCGCGCGGTCAATCTGTCGCCGGCTATGGCGTCTCCGTCGGCACCACGACGTTGCTTCCGCAGTTCGGCCTGGAGGGCAAGATCGACTTCCTGGTGGATGACGATCCCAAGAAGGGGAACGTGATGGCCGGCCCCGGCTACGACATCCCGATCCTGCCGCCCGCCGCCCTTTACGAGCGCAAGCCGGCGTTCGTCGTCGTGTTCGCCTGGCGCTACGTCGACCCGATCCGGGCCAAGCATGCCGGTTATTTCGCTGACGGCGGAAAGTTCGTGGTGCCGTTGCCGGGCATTTCCATGGTCGACCGGGCCGATTGACGCGCCTCCTGCGGGCGCCGTCAGCGTGAGGCGGGTGGTGAGGTCGGTCCGAGCGTCAGGAGGACGCTCGACCCGGCCCGGTAAACCGTTGATTCGCATGGGCTCTGCCGTAGTCCGTCCGGGGACGAGGGACGCTGGACGGGTGAGCCGTGACCTTGACGTTTGGCCCCGTTCGCAGTAGATACCCGCCACCTGCAGCCGGCCCGTTAGACGCGGATCTCCGGCGCGGCTTTGAAATCCCCCGAACAATCGAGCCCGGTTTCCGGCTCATCCTTCGAGACAGAGGGCTGGGCCAACGGCGGCTGTTCGGATCCCTGAAATTCATTCGCGTCTGTCGACGGACGTTGGACATCAAACGATGGCAGTCAGCCCGTTCAAGTTCTTGCAGGAAGTGCGCTCGGAGACCGCCAAGGTCACCTGGCCGACCCGTCGCGAGACCACGATCACCACCATCATGGTGTTCGTCATGGTCGCCGTGGCCTCGATCTTCTTCTTCGCCGCCGACCAGATCATCCGTTACCTCATTACCTTCCTCTTGGGCATTCACTGATGGCTACAGCAACCGCTCAATTGTCCGACAAGCGCTGGTACATCGTCCACGCCTATTCGAACTTCGAGAAGAAGGTCGCCGAATCGATCCGCGAGCAGGCCAAGCAGCGCGGGCTCGAGGAGCTGTTCGAGCTGGTGCTGGTTCCGACCGAGAAGGTCACGGAAGTGCGTCGCGGCCGCAAGATCGACGCCGAGCGCAAGTTCTTCCCGGGCTACGTGCTGGTGAAGATGAAGCTGACCGACGAGGCGTTTCATCTGATCAAGAACACGCCGAAGGTGACCGGCTTCCTCGGCGCGGAAAACAAGCCGATGCCGATCTCGGAAGCCGAGGCCATGCGCATCCTGCACCAGGTGCAGGAAGGCGTGGAACGGCCGAAGGCGTCGGTGTCGTTCGAGATCGGCGAGAACGTGCGCGTGGCCGACGGCCCGTTCGCCTCGTTCTCGGGTGTGGTCGAGGAAATCGACGAGGCGCGCTCGCGCGTGAAGGTCGCGGTGTCGATCTTCGGCCGCGCCACGCCGGTCGAGCTGGAATTCGGTCAGGTCGAGAAGGTCTGATCGGGTCGCGCGTGAAGCCGAAGGCTTCGCGCAAAGAGAGGCCGTGGGAGGGAGAGGGCGGTTGCCAGCCGCATCCGACCCAGACCACGAACCTGAAACCGCCGGCGACATGCCGGCACAACAGGAGTGATACATGGCAAAGAAAGTGACCGGATACCTGAAGCTTCAGGTCCCGGCCGGTGCGGCGAATCCTTCGCCCCCGATCGGTCCCGCGCTTGGTCAGCGCGGTCTCAACATCATGGAGTTCTGCAAGGCGTTCAACGCCCAGACCCAGAAGGAAGAGAAGAACACCCCGATCCCGGTGATCATCACCATCTATGCGGACCGCTCCTTCACCTTCGAGATGAAGACGCCGCCGATGTCCTACTTCCTCAAGCAGGCCGCCAAGATCCAGTCCGGCTCGAAGGCGCCGGGCCGCGACAAGGCCGGCAAGGTGACCAAGGCGCAGGTGCGCGAGATCGCCGAGAAGAAGATGAAGGACCTGAATTGCGACACCATCGAATCGGCCATGAAGATGGTCGAGGGCTCTGCCCGTTCGATGGGTCTGGAAGTGGCGGGGTAAGCGGTCATGGCAATCGGAAAGCGTTTGAACAAAGCCCGCGAAGGTGTTGACCGCGAAAAGCTTTACCCGCTCGCGGAAGCCATCAAGATGGTCAAGGAACGCGCGAAGGCGAAGTTCGACGAGACCATCGAGGTCGCGATCAATCTCGGCGTCGATCCCCGTCACGCCGACCAGATGGTCCGTGGCGTCGTAACCCTGCCGAACGGCACCGGCCGTACGCTGCGCGTCGGCGTGTTCGCCCGTGGCGCCAAGGCCGATGAGGCCAAGGCGGCAGGTGCCGATGTCGTCGGCGCCGAAGACCTGGTCGAGAAGGTGCAGAACGGCTCGATCGATTTCGACCGCTGTATCGCCACCCCCGACATGATGCCGCTGGTCGGCCGTCTCGGTAAGGTGCTGGGCCCGCGCGGCCTGATGCCGAACCCTAAGATCGGTACCGTGACCATGGACGTCACCGGTGCGGTGAAGGGTGCCAAGGGCGGCTCGGTCGAGTTCCGCGTCGAGAAGGCCGGCATCCTGCAGGCCGGCGTCGGCAAGGCCTCGTTCTCCGAGGAGAAGCTGGTCGAGAACATCAAGGCCCTGGCTGACGCTGTCTCCAAGGCGAAGCCGGCCGGTTCCAAGGGGACCTACATCCAGCGCGTTGCGGTGTCCTCGACGATGGGCCCCGGCGTGAAGGTCGAGCCGGGCACCATTCTCGGCTAAGGTTTGCCTCGGCTAGAGGTTTGGAAATTGCACGAGGCGAGGGGCGGAATTGGGCAACCGATTCCGCCCCTCTTCGTTTGTGGCGGCGTTCACTGGAAACGAGAACAATGGCTGACAAGGTCCTGATCTACTCGCGCTTCCCCAAGACGATGATGGCGCGCTTCGCCGAGCGGTTCGAGCTGCTCGACACCGGCGGCAAGCCCGTGCGGGAGGTGTTTTCGGCGGACGAGCTCGGCGGCATTCGCGCGATGCTGACTGGGGGCGGCACCCCGCTCGGGGCCGAGGCGATGGACCTGTTTCCGAATCTCGGCGCCATCGTCTGCTACGGCACCGGCTATGATGGCGTCGACCTGAAAGCGGCCGCCGCGCGTGACATCGCGGTCGGCCACAGCCCGGGGGCCAATGCGGCCTCGGTTGCCGATATCGCGATGACCCTGATGCTGGCGACGACGCGGCGGATCCTGGTCGCCGACCAGTATGTCCGCAGTGGCGATTGGGCCGCGTCAAAGCCCTCGCAGATGATGCGTCCGCAGGCCGGCATGCCCGGCCGCCGTATCGGCGTCTACGGCATGGGCGAGATCGGCCGCAAGATCGCCGCGCGCTGCGCCGCCTTCGAGAGCGAGGTCGGCTATTTCAGCCGCAGCAAATACGATCTGGCCTATCAATATTTCCCGACGCTGGAGGCGCTCGCCGACTGGTGCAGCGTGCTGATGATCGCGGTCCGGGCAGGGGCCGAGACCCAGCACGTCGTCAACGCCGATATCCTGGGGCGCCTCGGGGCGGACGGCTATGTCGTCAACATCTCCCGCGGCTCCGTCATCGACGAGAAGGCCCTGGTTGCGGCGCTGACCGACAAGACCATCGCCGGCGCCGGCCTCGACGTCTTCGAGCAGGAACCGCACACGCCCGACGCGCTGACCGCGCTCCCGAACGTCGTGTTCGCCCCCCATATCGGCGGCCACACCCTGGACTCGCACGTCGCCATGCAGAACTGTGTACTTGCGAACTTGACCGCGTTCTTCGCGGGCAAGCCGCTGCCTTACGCGGTCAAATCGGCCTGAATCGGTCCTTGTTGGGCCATCTCAAGCCCGCCCGGCAACGGATTGGAACTGGTGTGAATTTTGCTCTTGGCAAGCAGGCCCGGAGCGGTTAAAGAACCGCCTCCGGACGTGCCGGCCTCGGCTGGCGCGTTCGTGCACGCATTCCGAAAACCCGACAAGACAGGAGATCATTCCTTTTCAGGACGTCCGCAAGGATTTGCCGGAAAAGGAAGGAAAACCCGTCGGTTGGTGGAATGCGGGCAGGGGTCGGGCGGTTCGCCGGCTGACCTTGTCCTGTCCAAGACTGCAGGCGCCCGCGGGAAATTTCGATTTCTCAACGGCTTAATCGCATGGCCTGCATAGACGGGTGAAGACCGGATTTCACTTCGCATCCAGCTTTAAGGGCTGGCTTGCGGAACGGGTCTGGTTCGGACCTCGACACGCCGTGGGCTCTAGCGGGCTCCCGGAGGGCAGGCTTTGAATTGTCGTCTTGCCCGGCGTGTCCGAAGGGTTTGCCCCCTGAGGTTCAGGTTTGGGCGGGACGATGGGTGCAACCCGGCGGTCCCGCTTTCGCGATGACCGCCAACCGGAAAGAGCTTGCTGTGGAACGAGCGGCAAAAAAAGAAGCGGTCGAACAGCTCAATGGGGTCTTCAAGACCACGAGCGTCGCGGTCGTTGCTCAATATTCCGGCCTCACCGTCGCCCAGATGCAGAAGCTGCGCCAGCAGATGAAGCAGGCGGGTGCCTCGGTGAAGGTCTCGAAGAACCGTCTCGCCAAAATTGCTCTTGAAGGCACTGACGTCGTTGCCATCGGCCCCATGCTGAAGGGACCGACCGTGATCGCCACTTCGAACGATCCGGTAGCGGCGCCAAAGGTCGCCATCGAATTCGCCAAGGCGAACGAAAAGTTCGTCATCGTCGGCGGCTCGATGGGGAAGACCGTCCTGAATGTCGACGGCGTGAAGGCGCTTGCCTCGCTGCCGTCGCTTGACGAACTGCGCGGCAAGATCGTCGGCCTGATTGTGGCCCCGGCGACCAAGCTCGCTCAGCTCGCCAACGCGCCCGCGGGCAAGCTCGCGCGTGTCATCCAGGCTCATGCCTCAAAGGGCGAAGCGGCCTGACGCCCTTCGCAAAACTCAAACCCGAACCAGACTTACACGTAAGGAAACTGAACAATGGCTGACTTGCAGAAGATCGTTGACGACCTCTCGAGCCTCACCGTGCTCGAAGCTGCCGAACTCGCGAAGCTCCTCGAAGAGAAGTGGGGCGTTTCGGCTGCCGCGGCTGTCGCCGTGGCCGGCCCGGCTGGTGGTGGCGCTGCCGCCGCTCCGGCGGAAGAGAAGACCGAGTTCACGGTCGTTCTCGCCAGCGCCGGCGACAAGAAGATCGAGGTCATCAAGGAAGTCCGCGCCATCACCGGTCTCGGCCTGAAGGAAGCAAAGGACCTCGTCGAGGGTGCTCCGAAGCCGGTCAAGGAAGGCGTGAACAAGGAAGAAGCCGACAAGATCAAGGCCCAGCTCGAGAAGGCTGGCGCGAAGGTCGAGCTCAAGTAAGCGCAAGCTTGCTGGCATGAGATCCCGGGCGAGCGCCAAGCGAGGCCCGGGATCTTGGTCCACCCTTACGAGGGCGGGCCAGATGCAAAAGGCGTGCGACGGAACGTCCCGACGCGGGCCGAACACGAAAAAGTGTGGGGATTTGAGGGTTTACCCCTCGAATCTGCACTATTGTCGCCCCATATCGGGTCGGCAGCACGAAAGCGCGGTGGGCAGGGATGCGGGATTTCCCTGTAAGCCGTTGGGAGAGCAGGCTATTTCGGGCTTTTGCAGTCCGTGAAGACAATCGTTGTGACGGGCGGGCGTGCCTATGCGCCCCGCGCGTCGTTTTGCGTTTTGAAGGTCTGAAGAACAGATTCAGGACATGACGGCCTGAAACTGGATTTTTGGTCCCCAAAACGGGTTCGAAAAATTCAACCCGGGGAGCGGCGGCAGCTGCGTCCTGGACGGCGCGCCCAGAGCGGGCGACGAAATGAGAGGCCACGATGGCGCAGCAGACATTCACCGGTCGCAAACGCGTTCGCAAGTTCTTCGGACACATCAAGGAAGTCGCCGAGATGCCGAACCTCATCGAGGTTCAAAAGGCGTCCTATGATCAGTTCCTGATGGTCGACGAACCCCAGGGCGGGCGTCTCGACGAGGGTCTGCAGGCGGTGTTCCGCTCGGTGTTTCCGATCTCCGACTTCTCGGGCACCTCGATGCTGGAATTCGTCCGCTACGAGTTCGAGCAGCCGAAGTATGACGTCGACGAGTGCCGCCAGCGCGGCATGACCTTCGCGGCGCCCCTCAAGGTGACGCTGCGCCTCATCGTGTTCGATATCGACGAGGAAACCGGCGCCAAGTCGGTGAAGGACATCAAGGAGCAGGACGTCTACATGGGCGACATCCCGCTCATGACGATGAACGGCACCTTCATCGTCAACGGCACCGAGCGCGTGATCGTCTCGCAGATGCACCGTTCGCCCGGCGTGTTCTTCGACCACGACAAGGGCAAGACCCATTCCTCGGGCAAGCTGCTGTTCGCCGCCCGCGTGATTCCGTATCGCGGCTCCTGGCTCGACATCGAGTTCGACGCCAAGGACATCGTCTATGCGCGTATCGACCGTCGCCGCAAGATTCCGGTGACGTCGCTGATGTTCGCGCTCGGCCTTGACGGCGAGGCGATCCTGTCCACGTTCTACAAGAAGATCCTCTACAAGCGGACCAAGGAAGGCTGGCGCGTTCCGTTCGACGCCAACCGTTTCCGCGGCTACTCGACCATCAACGACCTGATCGACGCCGACACCGGCAAGGTCGTGCTCGAGGCCGGCAAGAAGCTCACCGTCCGTGCCGCCCGCCAGCTCCAGGAGAAGGGGCTGAAGGCGCTGCGCCTGTCGGATGAGGAACTCGTCGGCAACTACCTCGCCGAGGATCTCGTCAATCCGAAGACCGGCGAGATCCACGCCGAGGCCGGCGAGGAGATCACCGACAAGAACATGAAGGCCCTCAACGAGCAGGGCTACAAGGAGCTGCCGCTGCTCGACATCGACCACGTCAATGTCGGCGCCTACATCCGCAACACGCTCTCGGCCGACAAGAACATGACGCGCGAGGACGCGCTGTTCGACATCTACCGCGTGATGCGTCCGGGCGAGCCGCCGACGCTGGATTCGGCGCAGGCCATGTTCCAGTCGCTGTTCTTCGACGCCGAGCGCTATGACCTTTCCGCGGTCGGCCGCGTCAAGATGAACATGCGCCTCGACCTCGATGCGCCGGACACCCAGCGCACGCTGCGCAAGGAAGACATCCTCTCCGTCATCAAGACGCTGGTGGACCTTCGCGACGGCAAGGGCGAGATCGACGACATCGACCATCTCGGCAACCGCCGTGTGCGTTCGGTCGGCGAGCTCATGGAGAATCAGTACCGTATCGGCCTGCTGCGTATGGAGCGCGCGATCAAGGAGCGCATGTCCTCGGTCGACATCGACACGGTCATGCCCCAGGACCTGATCAACGCGAAGCCCGCGGCTGCCGCGGTGCGCGAGTTCTTCGGCTCCTCGCAGCTTTCGCAGTTCATGGACCAGACCAACCCGCTGTCGGAGATCACCCACAAGCGCCGCCTGTCGGCGCTTGGACCGGGCGGTCTGACCCGCGAGCGCGCCGGCTTCGAGGTGCGCGACGTGCATCCGACGCATTACGGCCGCATCTGCCCGATCGAGACGCCGGAAGGTCCGAACATCGGCCTGATCAACTCGCTCGCGACCTTCGCGCGCGTGAACAAGTACGGCTTCGTCGAGACGCCGTACCGCAAGGTCAAGGACGGCCGCGTCACCGACGAGGTCGTGTACCTCTCGGCGATGGAGGAGGGCCGCTACACGGTCGCGCAGGCCAACGTGCCGCTCGACCCGAAGGGCCGCTTCACCGAAGACCTCGTGGTCTGCCGTCACGCCGGCGAAGTCTTGCCGGTGACGCCGGACAAGGTCGACTACATGGACGTGTCGCCGAAGCAGCTCGTTTCGGTCGCCGCGGCGTTGATCCCGTTCCTCGAGAACGACGACGCCAACCGCGCGCTGATGGGCTCGAACATGCAGCGCCAGGCGGTGCCGCTGGTTCGCGCCGAGGCGCCGTTCGTCGGCACCGGCATGGAAGGCGTCGTTGCCCGTGACTCGGGCGCCGCGATCGCGGCGCGCCGCTCGGGCGTGATCGACCAGATCGACGCCACCCGCGTCGTGATCCGCGCCACCGAAGATCTCGATCCGACCAAGTCGGGCGTCGATATCTACCGGCTGATGAAGTACCAGCGCTCCAACCAGTCGACCTGCATCAACCAGCGTCCGCTGGTGAAGGTCGGCGACATCGTCAAGAAGGGCGACATCATCGCGGACGGTCCGTCGACCGATCTCGGCGAGCTCGCGCTCGGCCGGAACGTGCTGGTCGCGTTCATGCCGTGGAACGGCTACAACTTCGAAGACTCGATCCTGCTCTCCGAGCGGATCGTGAAGGAAGACGTCTTCACCTCGATCCACATCGAGGAGTTCGAGGTGATGGCCCGCGACACCAAGCTCGGGCCTGAGGAAATCACCCGCGACATTCCGAACGTCTCGGAAGAAGCGCTCAAGAACCTCGACGAAGCCGGTATCGTCTACATCGGCGCGGAAGTGCGCGCCGGCGACATCCTGGTCGGCAAGATCACGCCGAAGGGTGAAAGCCCGATGACGCCGGAAGAAAAGCTCCTGCGCGCCATCTTCGGCGAGAAGGCCTCCGACGTTCGCGACACCTCGCTGCGCGTTCCTCCGGGCGTGCAGGGCACGATCGTGGAAGTGCGCGTGTTCAACCGTCACGGCGTCGACAAGGACGAACGTGCGCTGGCGATCGAGCGGGAAGAGATCGAGCGTCTGGCCAAGGACCGCGACGACGAGCAGGCGATCCTGGACCGCAACGTCTACAACCGTCTTGCCGAGCTCCTCGAGGGGCGGCAGGGCATTGCGGGTCCGAAGGGCTTCAAGAAGGACACCAAGATCACCCGTGCGGTGCTCGAGGAGTACCCGAAGTCGCAGTGGTGGCTGTTCGCGTCGCCGAACGACAAGCTGATGGCCGAGATCGAGGCCATGCGGAAGCAGTACGACGAGTCGAAGAAGGGGCTCGAGCAGCGCTTTCTCGACAAGGTCGAGAAGCTCCAGCGCGGTGACGAATTGCCGCCCGGCGTGATGAAGATGGTCAAGGTCTTCGTCGCGGTGAAGCGCAAGATCCAGCCCGGCGACAAGATGGCTGGCCGCCACGGCAACAAGGGCGTGGTGTCGAAGATCGTGCCGATCGAGGACATGCCGTTCCTCGAAGACGGCACGCACGCCGACATCGTGCTCAATCCGCTCGGCGTGCCCTCGCGCATGAACGTCGGACAGATCCTCGAGACCCATCTCGGCTGGGCTTGCGCCGGCCTCGGCAAGCGCATCGGCCAGACGGTCGATGCCTACCTGTCGAAGCAGGACATCAAGCCGCTGAAGGAAACCTTGAAGAAGGTCTACGGCGAGGACGAGACGATCAAGTCGCTCAACGACAACGAACTGATCGAGCTCGGCCACAATCTGAGCCGCGGCGTGCCGATCGCGACGCCGGTGTTCGACGGCGCCAAGGAAGCCGACATCGAGGAGATGCTGAAGCTTGCCGGTCTCGACGCTTCGGGTCAGTCGACCGTCTATGACGGCCGCACCGGCGATCCGTTCGATCGCAAGGTGACGGTGGGCTACATCTACATGCTCAAGCTGCACCATCTGGTCGACGACAAGATCCATGCGCGTTCGATCGGTCCGTACTCGCTCGTTACCCAGCAACCGCTGGGCGGCAAGGCGCAGTTCGGCGGCCAGCGCTTCGGCGAAATGGAGGTGTGGGCGCTCGAGGCTTACGGCGCGGCGTACACGCTCCAGGAGATGCTGACGGTGAAGTCGGACGACGTCGCCGGCCGCACCAAGGTGTACGAGGCGATCGTGCGCGGCGACGACACGTTCGAGGCCGGTATTCCGGAATCGTTCAACGTGCTGGTCAAGGAAATGCGCTCGCTCGGCCTCAACGTCGACCTGCACAACTCCAAGATGGGACCGGCGCCGACGTCGGAAGCGGCCGAGTAATTCGACCTTTCATGCCCGGCCTTTAGCGGCCGGGCATCGGTGCCCCTTCCCAATGCCTTGAGGGCAGGGCGCCCCGCTTGAGTGATTTTCGAATTTGCGGCCGGAGGCGACCGGCACGCGAGGAGAAGACGATGAACCAAGAAATTATGAATCTCTTCAATCCGACGACTCCGGCTCAGGTCTTCGACCAGATCCGGATCTCGATCGCGTCTCCAGAGAAGATTCTGTCCTGGTCCTACGGCGAGATCAAGAAGCCGGAGACCATCAACTACCGTACCTTCAAGCCCGAGCGCGACGGCCTGTTCTGCGCCCGCATCTTCGGGCCGATCAAGGACTACGAGTGCTTGTGCGGCAAGTACAAGCGCATGAAGTACAAGGGCATCATCTGCGAGAAGTGCTCGGTCGAGGTCACGCTGTCGCGCGTGCGGCGCGAGCGCATGGGCCATATCGAGCTCGCAGCCCCGGTCGCCCACATCTGGTTCCTGAAGTCGCTGCCCTCGCGCATCGGCCTCCTGCTCGACATGACGCTGAAGGATCTCGAGCGGATCCTCTACTTCGAATACTACGTCGTGCTGGAGCCGGGCCTCACCGCGCTGAAGGACCGTCAGCTGCTGTCGGAAGACGAGTATCTGAAGGCGCAGGACGAGTACGGCCAGGATTCCTTCACCGCCATGATCGGCGCCGAAGCGATCCGCGAGCTGCTCAAGGGCATGGACCTCGAGAAGCTCGAGGCCTCCTTGCGCGTCGAGATGCAGGAGACCGACTCCGACATCAAGCACAAGAAGCTCGCAAAGCGCCTGAAGATCGTCGAAGCGTTCCGCCACTCCGGCAACAAGCCGGAATGGATGATCATGACCGTGGTTCCGGTGATCCCGCCGGACCTGCGTCCGCTGGTGCCGCTGGACGGCGGCCGCTTCGCGACCTCGGACCTCAACGACCTCTACCGCCGCGTCATCAACCGCAACAACCGCTTGAAGCGGCTGATGGAGCTGCGCGCGCCCGACATCATCATCCGCAACGAGAAGCGCATGCTTCAGGAAGCGGTCGATGCTCTGTTCGACAACGGCCGCCGCGGCCGCGTCATCACGGGCGCCAACAAGCGCCCGCTGAAGTCGCTCGCCGACATGCTCAAGGGCAAGCAGGGCCGCTTCCGCCAGAACCTGCTCGGCAAGCGCGTCGACTATTCGGGCCGTTCGGTGATCGTGGTCGGTCCCGAGCTGCGCCTGCATCAGTGCGGCCTGCCGAAGAAGATGGCGCTCGAGCTGTTCAAGCCGTTCATCTATTCGCGGCTTGACGCCAAGGGCCTGTCCACCACCGTGAAGCAGGCCAAGAAGCTGGTCGAGAAGGAGCGGCCCGAGGTCTGGGACATCCTGGACGAGGTGATCCGCGAGCATCCGGTGCTGCTCAACCGCGCGCCGACGCTGCATCGTCTCGGCATTCAGGCGTTCGAGCCCGTGCTGATCGAGGGTAAGGCGATCCAACTGCATCCGCTGGTCTGCGCCGCGTTCAACGCCGACTTCGACGGCGACCAGATGGCCGTGCACGTTCCGCTGTCGCTTGAAGCGCAGCTGGAAGCGCGCGTCCTGATGATGTCGACCAACAACATCCTGCATCCCGCGAACGGCCAGCCGATCATCGTGCCGTCGCAGGACATCGTGCTCGGTCTCTACTACGTCTCGATCATGCGCGAAGGCCTGCCCGGCGAGGGCAAGATCTTCGGCGACATGGCCGAGCTCGAGCACGCGCTGCACGCGAAGGTCATCCACCTCCACACCAAGATCAAGTACCGGTGGCAGGGCATGGACGAGACCGGCAAGGTCTCGACGCGCTGGATCGAGACCACCGCGGGCCGCGTCATGCTCGGCAACCTGCTGCCGAAAAACCCGCGGATTTCGTACGAGATCATCAACAAGCTGATGACCAAGCGCGAGATCTCGGGTGTGATCGACCAGGTCTATCGTCACTGCGGCCAAAAGGAGACGGTGATCTTCTGCGACCGCATCATGGCGCTCGGCTTCTACAACGCGTTCAAGGCCGGCATCTCGTTCGGCAAGGACGACATGGTCGTGCCGCACGGCAAGTGGAAGATCGTCGACACCACCCGTACGCTGGCGAAGGACTTCGAGCAGCAGTACAACGACGGCCTGATCACCCATGGCGAGAAGTACAACAAGGTCGTCGACGCCTGGTCGAAGGCCACGGAAGAAATCGCCAAGGCGATGATGAAGGAGATCTCCGCCACCAAGAAGACGGCGAGCGGAGCCGATGCCGACATCAACTCGATCTACATGATGGCTCACTCCGGCGCCCGCGGTTCGCCGGCCCAGATGCGCCAGCTCGCCGGCATGCGCGGCCTGATGGCCAAGCCGTCGGGCGAGATCATCGAGACGCCGATCATCTCGAACTTCAAGGAAGGCCTCTCGGTGCTCGAGTACTTCAACTCGACCCACGGCGCCCGCAAGGGCCTCGCGGACACCGCGTTGAAGACCGCGAACTCGGGCTACCTGACCCGTCGTCTCGTCGACGTCGCGCAGGACTGCATCATCACGCAGGACGACTGCGGCACCAAGCTCGGCATCAAGATGCGCGCCATCGTCGATGCCGGCACCGTGGTCGCTTCGCTCGGCTCGCGCATCCTCGGACGCACGGCCTGCGAAGACGTGCGTGACAGCTCGGGCAAGGTGATCATCAAGCGCGGTACGCTGATGGAAGAGAGCCACCTCGATGCCATCCACCAGGGTGGCGTCCAGGAGGTGAAGATCCGCTCGGCACTGACCTGCGAACTCGTCAACGGCATCTGCGGCAAGTGCTACGGCCGCGACCTCGCCCGCGGCACGCCGGTCAACCACGGCGAAGCGGTCGGCGTCATCGCGGCGCAGTCGATCGGCGAGCCGGGCACCCAGCTCACCATGCGCACCTTCCACATCGGTGGTGCGGCGCAGCTCAACGAGCAGTCGTTCGTCGAATCCAACTTCGACGGCAAGATCGTGATCCGGAACAAGGCCATCGCCCGCAACAGCGAAGGCCACCTGATCGCGATGGTGCGCAACATGGTGGTGGCGATCGTCGATGCCGACGGCACCGAGCGCGCGACGCACCGTATCCAGTACGGCTCGCGCCTGCACGTCGACGAGGGCGACACGGTCAAGCGTGGCCAGCGCATCGTCGAGTGGGATCCCTACACCCGTCCGCTGCTCACCGAAGTCGAAGGTACCATCGGCTTCGAGGATCTGGTCGAGGGGCAGTCGATCTCGGAAACGCTCGACGAAGCCACCGGCATCGCCAAGCGCGTGGTCATCGACTGGCGCTCGACCCGCGGCGGCTCGGACCTGCGTCCGGCCATCGTGGTCAAGGGCAAGGACGGCAAGGTGCTCAAGCTCGCCCGTGGCGGCGATGCCCGCTACATGCTGTCGGTCGACGCCATTCTCTCGGTCGACATCGGAGCCAAGGTTGCGCCGGGCGACATCCTCGCTCGTGTCTCGACCGAAAGCGCCAAGACGCGTGACATCACCGGCGGTCTGCCGCGGGTGGCGGAACTGTTCGAGGCACGGCGTCCGAAGGATGCGGCGATCATCGCCGAAATCGCGGGCACCATCCGGTTCGGGCGCGACTACAAGAACAAGCGTCGCATCTCGATCGAGCCGATGGACAAGACCGACGAACCGCGCGAGTACCTGATCCCGAAGGGCAAGCACATCCACCTTCAGGACGGCGACGTCGTCGAAAAGGGCGACTTCATCGTGGAAGGCAACCCGGCGCCGCACGACATCCTGGCGGTCAAGGGCATCGAGGAACTCGCGGCCTATCTGGTCAACGAGATCCAGGAGGTCTACCGGCTCCAGGGCGTGCTCATCAACGACAAGCACATCGAGGTGATTGTCCGTCAGATGCTCCAGAAGGTGGAAGTCACCGACCAGGGCGACACGGACATGATCTCCGGCGAGCAGGTCGACAAGATCGAGTTCGACGCGCTCAACGAGAAGGCCAAGGAAGAGGGCAAGAAGATCGCCACGGGTACGCCGGTTCTGCTCGGCATCACCAAGGCGAGCCTCCAGACCCGCTCCTTCTTCTCGGCGGCCTCGTTCCAGGAGACCACCCGCGTCCTCACGGAAGCGGCGGTCAACGGCAAGGTCGATCCGCTCGAAGGCCTCAAGGAGAACGTCATCGTCGGCCGGTTGATCCCGGCGGGCACCGGCGCCTCCATGGCCAAGATCCGCGAAGTCGCGATGAAGCGCGACAAGCTGATCCTGGACGAGCGCGAGAAGCAGGCGGCCGTCGTGTCGCCGGCGCCGGAAGCGGAGCTTCCTGCGCTGCCGCCTGCGGAATGATCGTTCATCCGTAGGAATACCGAGGACAATGAAAAGGCCGGCGCAAGCCGGCCTTTTTGCTGCTTTGTTTCCCTGTTGCGGTGCAGGATCAACCTTTGTTCATCTTTCCTTCAGGCGTAAAAGCGCTTCTGCTAGGGGAGTTTAGACCGGTGGTCCCGTGACGGGGGCAGGGCCGGAGACCACGGAACTCACATGCTTGATCTCGCAATCGTAGGCGGCGGCCCCGGCGGGCTGATGAGCGCCTGGTATCTGAAGCGTAAGCTCGGCGACCTCTGCCGCGTCACCATCTACGAGGCGTCCGATCGGCTCGGCGGCAAGATCGTCACCCGCAAATTCGATTCGGCGCCGGCGATGTACGAGGCCGGCGTTGCCGAGATCTACGACTACTCGATGACCGGTCCGGATCCGCTGCGCGAGCTGATCCAGCATTTCGGGCTTCAGACCATTCCGATGGATGCCGAGCAGGTGCAGTTCGGCGGCGAGCTGCTGAACGACGTGCCGGGCATGCGCCGCAAATATGGCGCCAAGACCGCGGCCGCGATCGAGGCGTTCCGCAAGCGCTGCACCGAGGCGATGTCGCCGATCGAATATTACGAGGGCGTCGGCGCGCACGACAACGAGAATCCCTGGGCCTACAAGACCGCCGAGCAGGTGCTCGACGAGGAGGTCGAGGACGAGACCGCAAAGCGCTTCTTCAAGGTGATGGCGCGCTCCGACATCGCGACCGAGAGCCACAACACCAATGGCCTCAACGCGCTCAAGAACTACCTGATGGATGTCGACGGCTATATCGGCCTCTATTCGATCCAGAACGGCAACGAGCAGTTGATCGAGTGCCTGCAGTCGGAGGTCAATGCCGACATCCAGCTCAATCACCGCGTGCTCGCCGTCGGCAAGGCGCCGACCGGCCGCTACCAGCTCAAGATGATGAACGGCAAGGGGCCGGAGACGCGCGATTTCGATCTCGTGCTGGTCTGCCTGCCGCATTCCTGGCTCGCGACCATGGGCTGGGAAGGCGAGCAGCTCCGCAAGTCGATGGTCAAGCACGTCTCGTATTTCGACCGTCCGGCGCATTATCTGCGCGTCTCGATCCTGTTCGACACGCCGTTCTGGGGCGACAAGATTGCCGGCGCCTGGTTCATGTCGGAGGCCTTCGGCGGTTGCTGCGTCTACAACGAGGGCGCGCGCCACGACGTCGGCAAGCACGGCGTGTTGAACTGGCTCATTCCCGGCTCCGACGCGCTGGCCTTCGCCAACCTGTCGGACCAGGAGTTGATCGACGCCGCGCTGAAATCGCTGCCGGCCTCGCTCGGCGATGCGCGCGCGCATTTCATGGAAGGCAAGATCCACCGCTGGCTGTCGTCGGTGAACGCGATTCCCGGCGGCCTGCCGGTGCGCGACGTCATGACCAACCACCGGCCCGAGCCGAAGGAGCATCCCGGCATCGTCGTGGTCGGCGACTATCTGTTCGACTCGACGCTGAACGGCTTGCTCGACTCCTCGGACGCGGCGACCGACATTATCCTCACCGAGATGATGCGCCTGCGCCGCGAGCGCGCGCAGGACGACAAGCCGCTCTCCGACAGGATCGATCGCGACTATTTCGAGAACTATCGCGGCCTCGGCCCCTATAGCGAGGCATGGCGCCATTTCACCGATCCCGATTACCTCACCAAGCTGATCGGTATCGTCTGGGGCAAGGCCAAGGGCGCGAAGCTGCTGATCGCGGGCTCGGCCAGTGGCGAGCTGGTTGGCGCGCTGCGCGAGCGCGGCATCGATGCCTTCGGCATCGAGAACAACCGCGCCATCCACGCCAAAACGCCGAAGGCGCTGAAGAAATACAACAAGCTCGGCTCGATCACCGACATGCCGTTCAAGGACGGCGCCTTCGACTTCGTGTTCGAGACCAGTCTTTGCCACGTTTCCCCGAAGCAGGTAGTCCGCGCGATCCGCGAGCTCAACCGCGTCGTCAAGACCGGCCTCGTGTTCGGCTCGATCACCTCGGACATGGCCTCGGCCGTGATCGACCGCTACGACCTCCTGCGCGGGGTCAAGAAGCTCGGCACCTGGTGGGAGTGGTCCGAACTGTTCTTCGGCAATGGGTTCGATCTGTCGATGCACCGCAGGGACTGCACCGATGCGCTCTGGGAGGCGACGCTCGCCGCCAACAAGGGGCCGGGCCAGTGGTATGCCGACGCCGACAGTCTGCGCTACTCCTTCTTCGACAAGGTCGAAAACGAGGACGACGACTAGCCGCAACGATCGGACCGGATTCGCCAATTGCTTTGCCGAATTCATTCTGATCGCATAGAATCAGTGCAATAGCGGTTGCCGCTATTTCCTGCTTTCTCTGCGGTCATGCCGGCCGTCAGCATCCGTTGGTTTCATGGCGTCCAAGCCTCCTTCTCCCGACAAACAGAAGCCCCCCGTGGAAGAGGCGGCCGAGCTCGACAAGCTTGCCCCCACCGCCAAGCCGGACCTCGAAGACGACGAGGACGACGAAGGCGAGGAGGATGACGAGCTGGAGCTCGATGACGACGACGAGGACGAGGACCTCGTCGTCTTTACCGCGCGCGAGGCCGCCGGCGCGCTCGCCACCATCCTGGGTTTCGTCAAGCCCTATCTGGCCAACTACAAGCGGATGCTGTCATTCGTGGCGTTCGGCGTCGTCGTCGAGACGCTGTTCAACGTCATCATGCCGCTCAGCCTGAAGTTCCTGATCGACGACGCGCTCGGCGAGGAGGATTTCCAGGCGCTGTACAAGATCCTCGGCGTGCTCGCGGCCGCCGGCATCTTCACCTCGATCGTGGCGGTCTGGTATGAGCGCTGGGATGCGCGGCTCGCGGCCTGCATCATCTCCGACGTCCGCAAGCACCTGTTCGAGCACGTCCAGGACCTGCCGGCGGCCTATTTCGGCCGCACCAAGCGCGGCGAGATCCTGTCGCGCTTTTCCGTCGACCTCGCGGCCTTCGAGGGCTCGGTCAAGACCTTCGCCAACAGCGCGGCGCTGCCGTTCCTGGAGTTGTTCGCCGGCATCATCCTGATGGTGTTCCTGAACTGGCAGCTCGCGGTGGTCGCGCTCCTGGTGTTTCCGATCACGCTGATCGGGCCGCGCATGCTCACGCCGAAGGCGGTGCAGGCCAATTACGAGCAGAAGCTCAATGAATCCGCGCTGCTCGGCATGGTGCAGGAGAACGTGGCTGCGCAGGCCGTGATCAAGGCGTTCAGCCTGCAACGCCGGATGTTCGGCTTCTTCACCTTCCGCAACGACGAAACCCGCAACAGGATCGCCTCAGCCGCGTTCCTGTCGACCATGGTGGAGCGGACGGTCACCATCTCGGTGCTGCTCCTGCATCTCGTTGTGCTGGCAATCGGTGCGTATCTGGCGACCAAGGGCCAGATCACCATCGGCACCTTCGTCACCTTCGAGAGCGCGTTCTGGGAGGTCTCCTACAACATCGCCCATGTGATGCATTTCATCCCGGTGTCGATCTCCTCGGCCGCCGCGATCCGGCACATCCAGGAGCTGCTCGACGAGCCGACGCGCGGGGCCGATCGTGCCGGCGCGCCCGATCTGCCGCGCATTACCCACGACATCACCTTCGACCGCGTCACCTTCCAGTACGAAGGCAGCCAGACGCCGGTGCTGGACAATCTCAGCCTCAAGCTCAATGTCGGCAAGAGCATCGCCATCGTCGGCCCCTCGGGCTCCGGCAAGAGCACGCTGCTCAACCTGATCCTGCGGCTCTACGTGCCCGACGAGGGGCGCGTCACCATCGACGGCGTCGACGTCCGCAAGGTGACGCTGGATTCGCTGCGCCGGAGCATGGCGGTGGTGTTCCAGGAGAACATGCTCTTCAACATGTCGATCCGCGAGAACATCCGGCTCGGCAAGGAGGGCGCGACCGACGCGGAGGTGGAGGAGGCGGCCAAGAAGGCCGAGATCCATCGCTACATCATGAGCCTGCCGCAACGCTACGACACGCCGGTCGGCGAGCGCGGCGATACTCTGTCGGGCGGCCAGCGCCAGCGCATCGCGATCGCGCGCGCGATCATCCGCAACCCGTCCGTGCTGCTGCTGGACGAAGCCACCTCGGCGCTCGACCAGACCACGGAGGCCGCGATCAACCGCACGTTGCTCAAGGTCGCCAAGGGCCGCACCATGATCTGGTCGACCCACCGCCTGACCTCGGTGGTCGAGATGGACGAGATCATCGTGATTTCAGGGGGCAGGGCGATCGAGCGCGGGTCGCATGCCGAACTGCTCGCCAGGAACGGTACCTATCGCAAGCTGTGGAACGACCAGATCCACCAGCCGCATGGCGCTGTGGCTCAGGCCGACGACGACAGCGACGATGACGAGGATGAAGACGACCTCGAGGATGATGAGGACGAGGACGACGAGGAGGAGTGACCGAGGAAGTTCGGCTCCAGATGGAACGCTCCTCCAAGCGGCCGCAGCAGCCCTTGAGCCGACCAGGCGATGAAGCGCGCCCAGCGCTGCGCCGTCCAGTAAGGGCTCGTCGCGATCGAGACTGAGCGGAAGTCGAACGCCTTCGCCGCCGACCATTGATCGCAAGCTTGCTTGACCGGATCGGCGTAGAAGCCGGCGATCTTGGCCGCATTCATCCCGTCGGAGGAAAGCCACTGCGGGATGTAGACGTTGCAGAGCCGCTCGACGTCGGTGAAGACCTTGTCGCAGCCGGTGCCGGCGACGGGGCACGAGGTCGCGAAGGCATCCCCGACCAGCACGATTCCCGGCTGGCTGCGAGGGTCGTTCACGTAGAGATCGACCGGGCGGACCTTCAGCTCACCGGGGATGTCGAAGGCGCCGGTGATGCGCTTGAGCCGGGGCAGGGTGGCGTCCAGCGTCTCAGCTGGTGCACGGCGCAGCTCGCGCAGCCAGGGATCGTCGAAGCTTCGGTAGACGAACAGATTGGCGCGCATCCGCGTGCCGACCGGAAACAGCGAGATGTAGGGGGTGCGGTCGCTCGGCCGCTCCGAGAAATAGGTCAGCGCCGGGAAATCGAACGAATTCCGACCTGCCGGCATCACGTCGAACCCGATCGAGATCGAATGGCAGGCGCTGACGACCTTGCGGGCGATGCCGAGCTGGTGGCGCAGGCCGACGTTCAGGCCGTTGGCGAGCACGACCAGGCGGGCCGAGATCGTCTCGCCGTTGGCGAGCGTGATCCTCTGCCGCTCCGGACTGGTCTCGACCGCCAGGGCCTTGACGCAGACGCGCTCGACGGTGGCGGGGATTTCGTCGCGGACGGCGTTGACCAGCGAATCGTAGAGGATGTTGAACTGCCGGCTCGGCGCCTTGTCGAGCAGGCGGCCGAATCGGGCGATCCAGTTCTCACCGGCGAAGGTCGCGCGGCGCAGCACTGATTCTGCGATTCCGGTCTTCAGGAATCGCTCGACTTGCACGTGACCGCTGAGTTTTTCGACTCGAAAGTCCGCCGGATAGCTCTCATGCGGATCGATCAGCACCGTCGAAATGCCGGCGCGGCCGAGCATTGCGGCGGCGGTTGAGCCGGACAATCCCCCGCCGATAATGGCAATGTCGGTGTACCGCATGGCGCCAATCCCCGCCGAAGGCGGCAGTTTGACGCATCAACAGGAAAAAAAGCCTTAGCGCGGGTTATAAAAGTATATTTCACCCGGGCACAAATGGATCTAGGGCTAGCGGAATGGGCTCGTCGTTCCCACATCGTGGAAGCGCGGTGAGGGCGGCAAACGGGCGAATTCCATAGGCGCGAGAAGCGCTTTGTGACTGTCGTTTCGCCTTGACTTGATCGATTCCCACTTATAGAAAGCGCCTCACTTAACGACAGGCGGTGAGCATCGCCAACGTCGGAACGGGCCACCCGTTGATCCCCAAGGATTAGATCCACAAGGGGTCGTTGAAGACGGGCACCAACCTCGACGAATGCCGCTCAAACGCTGTCGATCATAGCTAGGCAATGCCAGTGCGATTCTAGTTCTCTTGAGCTTGTTCTCTTGAGATCGAATTCGGATGCATGACCTCGGTGCGCGGGCCACAGCTTTACGCTGATTGACCCGGAAACTGCGGTCCTCTGTGGCGTCGTAACGCTTTCCGCTCGGTGATGGAGCGGTTGGCGCAATTTCGCTTTGTGCGGATTGTTCCGCGGAAGGCGGGTCCATCGAGCGGGTGGCTCGAAACGAATTTGCGGTTCCGGCAACGGGCCGCGGCAAGACAGCGGGCCCGGAAGGGGCCGCGGCAGAACAAAGGGTAAGGCCAGGATGCCGACGATCAACCAGCTGATCGCTCAACCACGGGAAGTGCAGAAGTCGCGCAAGAAGGTGCCGGCGCTGCAGCAGTCGCCTCAGAAGCGTGGTGTTTGCACCCGCGTCTACACCACGACCCCGAAGAAGCCGAACTCGGCGCTTCGTAAGGTTGCCAAGGTGCGCCTGACCAACGGCTTCGAGGTGATCGGCTACATCCCCGGCGAGGGCCATAACCTCCAGGAGCACTCGGTGGTCATGATCCGCGGCGGTCGCGTCAAGGATTTGCCCGGCGTGCGCTACCACATCCTCCGCGGCGTTCTGGATACCCAGGGCGTCAAGAACCGTAAGCAGCGCCGTTCGAAGTACGGCGCCAAGCGTCCGAAGTAAGCGGGAACCACGTCCATGTCTCGTCGCCACTCAGCGGAAAAGCGCGAAGTTCTCCCGGATCCGAAGTTCGGGAACATTGTGATCACGAAGTTCATGAACTCGGTGATGTACGCCGGCAAGAAGTCGGTCGCCGAAGGCATCGTCTACGGTGCGCTCGGCATCATCGAAACCAAGACCAAGCAGAACCCGCTCGGCGTGTTCGAGCAGGCGCTCGAGAACGTCATGCCGACGATCGAGGTTCGCTCCCGCCGCGTCGGCGGCGCGACCTACCAGGTCCCGGTCGAGGTTCGTTCGACCCGCCGGCAGGCCCTGGGCATTCGCTGGCTGATCTCGGCCGCGCGCGAGCGCAACGAGAAGACGATGACCGAGCGGCTCTCGGCGGAGCTCTTGGACGCATCGAATAACCGGGGGAACGCCGTCAAGAAGCGTGAAGACGTGCACCGGATGGCGGAAGCCAACCGCGCCTTCTCGCACTATCGCTGGTAACGGCGACACACTCGGACTCGCAAGGAACGACCCATGCCCCGCCAACATGCCATCGAGGACTACCGTAATTTCGGTATCATGGCGCATATCGACGCCGGCAAGACCACGACGACCGAGCGCATCCTCTATTACACCGGCAAGAGCCACAAGATCGGCGAAGTGCACGAAGGTGCCGCGACGATGGACTGGATGGAGCAGGAGCAGGAGCGTGGCATCACGATCACCTCGGCTGCGACCACCGCCTTCTGGGCCGGCAAGCGCCTGAACATCATCGACACTCCCGGCCACGTCGACTTCACCATCGAAGTCGAGCGTTCGCTGCGCGTGCTCGACGGCGCCGTCTGCGTGCTGGACTCGAACCAGGGCGTCGAGCCCCAGACCGAGACCGTCTGGCGCCAGGGCGACAAGTACAAGGTTCCGCGCATCGTCTTCGCCAACAAGATGGACAAGACCGGCGCCGACTTCTTCAAGTGTCTGGCCGACATCGTTGACCGCCTCGGCGCCAAGCCGATCGCAATCCAGCTTCCGATCGGTGCCGAGAACAACTTCAAGGGTCTCGTCGACCTCGTGAAGATGAAGGGCATCGTCTGGAACGATGAATCGCTCGGCGCGAAGTTCGACTATGTCGACATTCCGGAAGACATCGTCGAGCAGGCCAAGGAATACCGCGAGAAGATGGTGGAAGCCGCAGTCGAGCTCGACGACGACGCATTGGCCGCCTTCCTCGACGGCAACGAGCCGGACGAAGCGACCCTGAAGCGCCTGATCCGCAAGGCGGTGCTGACCGGCGCGTTCTATCCCGTGCTGTGCGGCTCGGCCTTCAAGAACAAGGGCGTGCAGCCGCTGCTCGACGCCGTCGTCGACTACCTGCCGTCGCCGATCGACGTGCCCGCGATCAAGGGCACCGACGACCGCGGCAACGAGGTCGTGCGCAAGGCCGACGACAAGGAGCCGCTCGCGCTGCTCGCGTTCAAGATCATGGACGACCCGTTCGTCGGCACCATCACCTTCTGCCGCATCTACTCCGGCATTCTCCAGAGCGGCACCGGCGTCGTGAACTCGACCCGCGAGAAGAAGGAGCGCATCGGGCGCATGCTGCTGATGCATGCGAACAACCGCGAAGACATCAAGGAAGCCTATGCCGGCGACATCGTCGCCCTGGCCGGCCTGAAGGAAGCGCGCACCGGTGACACGCTGTGCGATCCCGACAAGCAGGTGATCCTGGAGAAGATGGAATTCCCCGAGCCGGTCATCGAGATCGCGATCGAGCCGAAGTCCAAGGCCGACCAGGAGAAGCTGGGCGTGGCGCTGGCCAAGCTCGCCGCGGAGGATCCGTCCTTCCGCGTGTCGACCGACCAGGAGTCCGGCCAGACCATCCTCAAGGGCATGGGCGAACTCCATCTCGACATCAAGGTCGACATCCTCAAGCGCACCTACAAGGTCGACGCCAACATCGGCGCGCCGCAGGTTGCGTTCCGTGAGCGCGTCACCAAGAAGGCCGAGGTCAAGTACACCCACAAGAAGCAGACCGGCGGTACCGGTCAGTTCGCGGAAGTGTCGATCGTGGTCGAGCCGAACGAGCCCGGCAAGGGCTACGAGTTCGAGTCCAAGATCGTCGGCGGTGCGGTTCCGAAGGAATACATCCCCGGCGTCGAAAAGGGCCTCAACAGCGTGATGAGCTCTGGTGTCGTCGCGGGCTTCCCCGTGGTCGACGTCAAGGTTCAGCTCGTCGACGGCAAGTACCACGACGTCGACTCGTCGGCGCTCGCCTTCGAAATCGCATCGCGCGCGGCATTCCGCGAAGCCTTGCAGAAGGGCAAGTCCGTGCTGCTCGAGCCGATCATGAAGGTCGAAGTGGTGACCCCGGAAGACTATACCGGCTCGGTCATCGGCGACCTGAATTCCCGGCGCGGTCAGATCCAGGGTCAAGACATGCGCGGCAACGCCAACGTCATCAACGCGATGGTGCCGCTCATGAACATGTTCGGTTACGTGAATAACCTGCGCTCGATGAGCCAGGGTCGCGCAACCTTCACCATGCAGTTCGATCACTACGCAGAAGCGCCGGCCAACGTGTCGGCAGAAGTCCAAAAGAAGTTTGCCTGATTGTCGTCGGTCTCAAGCTGACGATTGAACGGAGAGTCAAATGGCCAAAGCAAAGTTTGAACGTAACAAGCCGCACTGCAACATCGGCACCATCGGTCACGTCGACCATGGCAAGACGTCGCTGACCGCGGCGATCACCAAGATCCTCGCCGAGACCGGCGGTGCGACGTTCACCGCGTACGACCAGATCGACAAGGCGCCGGAAGAGAAGGCGCGCGGCATCACGATCTCGACCGCGCACGTCGAGTACGAGACCAAGAACCGCCACTACGCCCACGTCGACTGCCCCGGCCACGCCGACTACGTGAAGAACATGATCACCGGCGCCGCCCAGATGGACGGTGCGATCCTGGTCGTGTCGGCCGCTGACGGCCCGATGCCGCAGACCCGCGAGCACATCCTGCTCGCCCGCCAGGTCGGCGTGCCCGCGCTCGTCGTGTTCCTCAACAAGTGCGACATGGTCGACGATCCGGAGCTGCTCGAGCTCGTCGAGCTCGAAGTCCGCGAACTGCTCTCGAAGTACGAATTCCCGGGCGACAAGATCCCGATCATCAAGGGCTCGGCGCTCGCCGCTCTCGAAGATTCGGACAAGAAGCTCGGCCACGACGCCATCCTCGAGCTGATGCGCAACGTCGACGAGTACATCCCGCAGCCGGAGCGTCCGATCGACCAGCCGTTCCTGATGCCGGTTGAAGACGTGTTCTCGATCTCGGGCCGCGGCACCGTGGTGACCGGCCGTGTCGAGCGCGGCATCGTCAAGGTCGGCGAGGAAATCGAGATCGTCGGTCTGCGTGCGACCCAGAAGACCACCGTCACCGGCGTCGAAATGTTCCGCAAGCTGCTCGATCAGGGCCAGGCCGGCGACAACATCGGCGCTCTGCTCCGCGGCACCAAGCGCGAGGACGTCGAGCGCGGCCAGGTGCTGGCGAAGCCGGGTTCGGTCAAGCCGCACACCAAGTTCAAGGCTGAGGCCTACATCCTCACCAAGGAAGAGGGCGGTCGCCACACCCCGTTCTTCACCAACTACCGTCCGCAGTTCTACTTCCGCACCACCGACGTGACCGGTGTCGTGCATCTGCCGGAAGGTACCGAGATGGTGATGCCGGGCGACAACATCGCGATGGAAGTGCACCTGATTGTGCCGATCGCGATGGAAGAGAAGCTCCGCTTCGCGATCCGCGAGGGCGGTCGTACCGTCGGCGCCGGCGTCGTCGCCTCGATCATCGAGTAATACGAGAATAGGGATCGGCGAGTAGCGAATGGTGACATTCGCTATTCGCTATTCGCCACCCACTGAAGAGAGACCACGGCAATGAACGGCCAAAACATTCGTATCCGTCTCAAGGCGTTCGACCATCGTATCCTCGATACGTCGACCCGCGAGATCGTGAACACGGCGAAGCGCACCGGCGCGCAGGTCCGCGGACCCATTCCGCTGCCCACCCGCATCGAGAAGTTCACCGTCAACCGTTCGCCCCACGTCGACAAGAAGAGCCGCGAACAGTTCGAGATGCGCACTCACAAGCGCCTGCTCGACATCGTCGATCCGACCCCGCAGACCGTCGATGCTTTGATGAAGCTCGATCTGGCCGCCGGTGTCGACGTCGAGATCAAGCTCTAAGATTTTTGGATCCCGTTCGCGTAAGCGGACAGAAAGAACAGGAAGCAAGCCGATGCGCTCCGGAGTGATCGCACAAAAGGTCGGGATGACGCGGGTCTTCACGGAGGCCGGCGAACATATCCCCGTGACCGTGCTGAAGCTCGGCAATTGCCAGGTCGTAGGCCACCGTACCGAAGAGAAGAACGGCTACGTCGCGCTCCAGCTCGGTTCTGGCAGCCGCAAGACCGTTTACATGCCCAAGGCGGAGCGCGGCCAGTTCGCGGTCGCCAAGGTCGAGCCGAAGCGCCGGGTCGAGGAATTCCGCGTCACCGCGGATGCCATGATCCCGGTCGGCGCCGAGATCCAGGCCGATCATTTCGTCGTCGGCCAGTTCGTCGACGTCACCGGCACCTCGGTCGGTAAGGGCTTCGCCGGCGGCATGAAGCGTTGGAACTTCGGCGGTCTGCGCGCCACGCACGGTGTGTCGATCTCGCACCGTTCGATCGGTTCGACCGGTGGTCGTCAGGATCCCGGCAAGACCTGGAAGAACAAGAAGATGCCCGGCCACATGGGTGTCGACCGCATCACCACGCTCAATCTTCGAGTCGTTCAGCTCGACGTCGAGCGCGGCCTGATCCTCGTCGAAGGCGCCGTTCCCGGCTCCAAGGGCGGCTGGATCCGCGTGCGCGACGCCGTCAAGAAGCCGCTGCCGAAGGAAGCTCCGAAGCCCGGCAAGTTCAAGGTTGCGGGCGGCGAAGCCGAGGCTGCGGCCCAGCAGGAGGGTGCGTGAGATGGAATTGAAGGTCACCACCCTCGAAGGTAAGGAAGCCGGCTCGGTCCAGCTTTCCGACGCCATTTTCGGTCTCGAGCCGCGCCAGGACATCATTGCGCGTTGCGTGCAGTGGCAGCTCAACAAGCGCCAGGCCGGCACCCACAAGGCCAAGGGCCGCGCCGAGATCTGGCGCACCGGCAAGAAGATGTACAAGCAGAAGGGCACCGGCGGTGCTCGTCACGGCTCGGCCCGCGTGCCGCAGTTCCGTGGCGGTGGCCGCGCCTTCGGTCCGGTGGTGCGTTCGCACGCCACCGACCTGCCGAAGAAGGTCCGCGCGCTGGCTCTCAAGCATGCGCTGTCGGCCAAGGCCAAGGACGGTGATCTGCTGGTGATCGACAAGGCCGCGCTGGAAGCCGCCAAGACCAAGGCGCTGCTCGGTCACTTCTCGGGTCTGGGCTTGACCAACGCGCTGATCATCGACGGCGCCGAGCTCAATAACGGCTTTGCCGCCGCGGCTCGCAACATCCCGAACATGGACGTGCTGCCGATCCAGGGCATCAACGTCTATGACATCCTGCGCCGTCAGAAGCTCGTTCTGACCAAGGCCGCCATCGATGCGCTGGAGGCGCGCTTCAAATGACGAAGAACATTGAGCCTCGCCACTACGACGTGATCGTTGCTCCGGTCGTCACCGAAAAGGCGACGCTGGCGTCCGAGCACAACAAGGTACTGTTCAAGGTGGCCGCGAAGGCGACTAAGCCGCAGATCAAGGAGGCGATCGAGAAGCTGTTCGACGTCAAGGTCAAGAGCGTCAACACGCTGGTCCGCAAGGGCAAGACCAAGGTCTTCCGCGGCAACCTCGGTTCGCAGTCGAACACCAAGCGCGCGATCGTGACCCTCGAAGAGGGCCACCGGATCGACGTAACCACCGGTCTGTAAGGTCGTACGACGATGGCACTGAAGACATTCAATCCCACGACGCCGGGCCAGCGCCAGCTGGTCATGGTCGATCGTTCGGCCCTGTACAAGGGAAAGCCGGTCAAGGCCCTCACCGAAGGCAAGCATTCCTCCGGCGGTCGCAACAACACCGGTCGCATCACCGTGCGCTTCCGCGGCGGCGGTCACAAGCAGACCCTGCGCATCGTCGACTTCAAGCGCGACAAGGTCGATGCGCCCGCGACCGTCGAGCGGTTGGAATACGATCCGAACCGCACTGCGTTCATCGCACTGGTCAAGTACGAAGACGGCACCCAGGCCTATATCCTGGCGCCGCAGCGCCTTGCGGTCGGCGATTCCGTGGTGGCTGGCAACTATGTCGACGTGAAGCCGGGTAACGTCATGCCGCTCGGCAACATGCCGGTCGGCACGATCATCCACAACATCGAGGTCAAGATCGGGAAGGGCGGCCAGCTCGCCCGTTCCGCGGGCACCTACGCCCAGCTCGTCGGTCGCGACCAGGACTACGTCATCATCCGCCTGAACTCGGGTGAGCAGCGCCTGGTGCACGGCCGTTGCCGCGGCACGATCGGCGCGGTGTCGAACCCGGATCACATGAACACCTCGATCGGCAAGGCCGGCCGCAACCGTTGGCTGGGTCGCAAGCCGCACAACCGCGGTGTTTCGATGAACCCGATCGACCATCCGCACGGCGGTGGTGAAGGTCGTACCTCGGGCGGTCGCCACCCGGTTACTCCGTGGGGCAAGCCGACCAAGGGCAAGAAGACCCGCTCCAACAAGTCGACCAACAAATTCATTCTCCTAAGCCGCCACAAGCGGAAGAAGTAAGGAACGCCGGACATGGTTCGTTCAGTCTGGAAAGGCCCGTTCGTCGAGGGTTCTCTGCTCAAGAAGGCAGATGCCGCGCGCGCGTCCGGCCGTCACGACGTCATCAAGATCTGGAGCCGTCGTTCGACGATCCTGCCGCAGTTCGTCGGTCTGACCTTCGGGGTCTACAACGGTCAGAAGCACGTGCCGGTGGCCGTCAACGAGGAAATGGTCGGTCACAAGTTCGGCGAGTTCTCGCCGACCCGGACCTTCCATGGCCACTCCGGTGACAAGAAAGCCAAGAAGGCTTGAGGATTAAACGATGAGCAAACCTAAGCGCGAACGGAGCCTCGCCGAGAACGAGGCCAAGGCGGTCGCCCGGATGCTGCGGGTGAGCCCGCAGAAGCTCAACCTGGTCGCCCAGCTCATTCGCGGCCGGAAGGCGGCTGCTGCGCTCGCCGACCTGCAGTTTTCGCGCAAGCGGATCGCGGTTGACGTGAAGAAGTGCCTGGAATCGGCTATCGCCAATGCCGAGAACAACCACGACCTCGATGTTGACGATCTCGTCGTGGCGCAGGCTTTCGTCGGCAACGGCCTCGTGATGAAGCGCTTTGCCGCCCGCGGCCGTGGCCGCTCGGGCCGTGTCTACAAACCATTTTCGCAGCTGACGATCATTGTTCGTCAGGTCGAAGCCGAAGCAGCAGCGGCTTAAGGGTCGCAGGAGAAAACGATGGGTCAAAAGATCAATCCGATCGGTCTGCGTCTCGGCATCAACCGGACCTGGGATTCCCGCTGGTTCGCCGGCAAGCAGGAATACGGCAAGCTGCTGCACGAGGACGTCAAGATCCGTGAGATCCTGCACAAGGAGCTCAAGCAGGCGGCCGTCGCCCGCATCGTGATCGAGCGTCCGCACAAGAAGTGCCGCGTCACCATCCACTCGGCCCGTCCGGGCGTGGTGATCGGCAAGAAGGGCGCCGACATCGACAAGCTGCGTAAGCGGGTCGCGGACATCACTTCGTCCGACGTCGTCATCAACATCGTCGAGATCCGCAAGCCGGAGCTCGATGCGACGCTGGTGGCGGAGTCGATCGCGCAGCAGCTGGAGCGCCGCGTGGCGTTCCGCCGTGCCATGAAGCGCGCCGTGCAGTCGGCGATGCGTCTCGGCGCGGAAGGCATCCGCATCAACTGCTCGGGACGTCTGGGCGGTGCGGAAATCGCGCGCATGGAGTGGTACCGCGAAGGTCGCGTGCCGCTGCACACGCTGCGCGCCGACATCGACTACGGCGTTGCGACCGCGTTCACGACCTTCGGCACCTGCGGCGTCAAGGTCTGGATCTTCAAGGGCGAGATCCTCGAGCACGATCCGATGGCCCAGGACAAGAGAATGGCCGAAGGCGAGACCGGCGGCGGTGGTGATCGTGGTGGCCGTCAGCGCCGCGACAACGCTGCGGTCTGAGCCAGCACAGGAATTTGAGGGCTTAAAGCCATGATGCAACCTAAGAAAACGAAGTTCCGGAAGGCGCATAAGGGCCGCATCCACGGCGTTGCGTCTTCGGGCGCGACGTTGGCGTTCGGCCAGTACGGCCTGAAGGCGACCGAGCCTGAGCGCGTCACCGCGCGCCAGATCGAAGCCGCTCGCCGCGCGCTGACCCGTCACATGAAGCGCGCCGGCCGCGTCTGGATCCGCGTGTTCCCCGACCTTCCGGTGTCGAAGAAGCCGGCCGAAGTCCGCATGGGTTCCGGCAAGGGTTCGCCGGAACTGTGGGTGGCGCGCGTCAAGCCGGGCCGGGTGTTGTTCGAGATCGACGGCGTCAACACCCAGACGGCGCGTGAGGCGCTGACCCTGGCGGCCGCCAAGCTGCCGATCAAGACGCGCTTCGTCGAGCGCATTGCGGAGTAATGGCCATGGCCCAGATGAAGATCGAAGACATCCGCGCGATGAGCCCCGACCAGCAGGATGACGCCATCCTGAACCTGAAGAAGGAGCGCTTCAACCTGCGCTTCCAGCGCGCCACCGGGCAGCTCGAGAACACCTCGCGCCTGCGCGAGGCTCGCCGCGACATCGCCCGGATCAAGACCGTCGCCGCGCAGACGCGCGCGAAGAAGAAGTAAGAGGCTTACGAAGATGCCGAAACGTACTTTGCAGGGCGTGGTCGTCAGCGACAAGACAGCCAAGACGGTCGTTGTGCGCGTCGATCGCCGCTTCACGCACCCGATCTACAAGAAGACGATCCGCCGTTCGAAGAACTACCACGCGCACGACGAGAACAACGAGTTCAAGCCGGGCGACATGGTTTGGATCGAGGAATCGAAGCCGATTTCGAAGTTGAAGCGCTGGGTCGTGATCCGGGGCGAACACAAGAAAAGCGCCTGATCTGTTGGCTTTAGCCGACTGTCTTCAGGGAAATGTTGAGCGCCGGCTGGGCTGGCGCAAGAGAGAAGAGGACGAGGTGCATCAATGATTCAGATGCAGACCAACCTCGACGTGGCCGACAATTCTGGCGCACGCCGTGTCATGTGTATCAAGGTGCTCGGGGGCTCCAAGCGCCGCTACGCCACGATCGGCGACATCATCGTCGTCTCGATCAAGGAAGCGATTCCGCGTGGCAAGGTGAAGAAGGGCGACGTGATGAAGGCCGTCGTGGTGCGCGTCCGCAAGGACATCCGCCGCGCCGACGGTTCGGTCATCCGCTTCGACCGCAACGCCGCCGTGCTGATCAACAACCAGTCCGAGCCGGTCGGCACCCGTATCTTCGGGCCCGTGCCGCGCGAGCTGCGCGCCAAGAATCACATGAAGATCATTTCCCTCGCGCCGGAGGTGCTGTGATGGCTGCGAAGATCCGCAAGGGCGACAAGGTCGTCGTGCTGACCGGTCGCGACAAGGGTCGCACCGGCGAAGTGTTCGAGGTTCGCCCCGACGCCGGTACGGCGCTCGTGCGCGGCATCAACATGGTCAAGCGTCACCAGAAGCAGACGCAGGCCCAGGAGGGCGGCATCATCTCGAAGGAGGCGCCGATCCAACTGTCCAACATCGCGTATGTCGGCAAGGACGGAAAGCCGACCCGCGTCGGATTCAAGATTCTGGCGGACGGCAAGAAGGTCCGCATCGCCAAGAGCTCGGGAGCTGAGATCGATGGCTGAGGCTGCTTACACGCCGCGCCTGCGCGCGGAATACGATGCGAAGATCCGCACGGCGATGACCGAGAAGTTCGGTTACGAGAACGTCATGCAGGTTCCGCGCCTGGACAAGGTCGTGCTGAACATGGGCGTTGGCGATTCCGTCAACGATCGCAAGAAGGCCGAGACCGCCGCTGCCGAGCTGACCCAGATCGCCGGCCAGAAGGCGATCGTGACCTATTCGCGCATCGCGATCGCGACCTTTAAGCTGCGTGAGAACCAGCCGATCGGCTGTAAGGTCACGCTGCGCAAGGCCCGCATGTACGAGTTCATCGACCGCCTGGTCACGGTCGCGCTGCCGCGCGTCCGCGACTTCCGCGGCCTGAATCCGAAGAGCTTCGACGGCCGCGGCAACTACTCGCTCGGCATCAAGGAGCACATCATTTTCCCCGAGATCGACTTCGACAAGGTCACGGAAGCCCGCGGTATGGACATCACCGTCTGCACCACGGCCAAGACCGACGAAGAGGCGAGGGCCTTGTTGACCGCTTTCAATTTCCCGTTCCGGCAGTGAGACGCTGACCTAAAGCCTCTCAAACGCGGATACCCAGGAGCCAAGCATGGCAAAGAAGAGTTCAATCGAGAAGAACAACCGGCGCAAGCGGATGGTGAAGAACGCCGCCCCGAAGCGCGAGCGGTTGAAGGCGATCATCGCCGACAAGACGTTGCCGATGGAGGAGCGGTTCGCCGCGACCCTGAAGCTCGCCGAGATGCCGCGCAATTCTTCGGCGACCCGCGTGCGTCTTCGTTGCGAGCTGTCGGGCCGTCCGCGCTCGAACTACCGCAAGAACAAGCTGTCCCGTATCGCGCTGCGCGAACTTGGCTCCAAGGGCATGGTCCCGGGCCTCGTGAAGTCGAGCTGGTAAGGAGGGTCGTTTAGATGTCTACGCACGATCCAATCAGCGATCTGATCACCCGCATCCGCAACGCGCAGATGCGCTCCAAGACCAAGGTCTCCACGCCGGGCTCGCGGATGCGCGAGAACGTGCTCGAGGTGCTCAAGAGCGAGGGCTACATCCGCGGCTATGCCACGGTCGAGCACTCCTCGGGCCGCAGCGAGATCGAGATCGAGCTGAAGTATTTCGACGGCGAGCCCGTCATCCGCGAGATCGAACGTGTTTCCAAGCCCGGGCGTCGTGTCTACGCCTCGGTGAAGAACCTGCCGCGGGTCAACAACGGGCTCGGCATTTCGGTGTTGTCGACGCCGAAGGGGATCATGGCCGACCACAGCGCGCGCGACGCGAATGTGGGCGGTGAAGTCCTCTTTACGGTGTTCTGAGAAGGATTTTTGATCCATGTCACGTGTTGGCAAAAGGCCTGTGGCGGTTCCGTCGGGTGTTACCGCGACCGTCGACGGGCAGACCGTCAAGATGAAGGGGCCCAAGGGCCAGCTTCAGTTCGTCGTCCATGACGACGTCGAGGTGAAGCTCGAGAGCGGCCAGATCAAGGTCAAGCCGCGGCTCGAGACCAACCGCGCCAGGGCGCTGTATGGTACCGCTCGCGCCCAGGTCGCGAATCTGGTCGAAGGCGTCACCAAGGGCTTCGAGAAGAAGCTCGAGATCACCGGCGTCGGCTACCGCGCCGCGATGCAGGGCAAGAACCTGCAGCTCGCGCTCGGCTACAGCCACGACGTGATCTACACGATCCCCGAAGGGATCACGATCACGGTGCCGAAGCCGACCGAAATCACGGTGACGGGCAGCGACATTCAACGCGTTGGCCAGGTCGCGGCCGAAATCCGCTCATACCGCCCGCCGGAGCCCTACAAGGGCAAGGGCGTGAAGTATGTTGGCGAATTCATCTTCCGCAAGGAAGGCAAGAAGAAGTAACGGAGCCGGTCATGTCGAAAGCCAAGGTTACGAATGCCCGGCGCAAGCGGAGTGTGCGGCTGAAGCTGCGCCGCTCCGGTGGTGGCCGTCCGCGTCTGTCGGTGTTCCGCTCGTCCAAGCACATCTACGCCCAGGTCATCGACGATCTGAAGGGCGAGACGCTGGCCTCCGCCTCCTCGCTCGAGAAGTCGATGCGCGACGGCGGCAAGACCGGCGCCGACATCGATGCGGCGAAGGCGGTCGGCAAGCTGCTGGCCGAGCGCGCCGCCGAGAAGGGCGTCAAGGAAGTCGTGTTCGATCGCGGCAGCTATCTCTATCACGGGCGCGTCAAGGCTCTTGCCGATGCGGCGCGTGAGAGCGGGCTGAGCTTCTAACAGAATTTGAGGATTGAGGCGTAAGCCTCTGAAGGATTGGAAAAATGGCAGAACGCGAACAACGTGGTGGACGCGATCAACGCGGCGGCGGACGCGAACGCAAGGAGCGCGAGGAGCGCGACAGCGAGTTCGTCGACAAGCTCGTCCACATCAACCGCGTGGCCAAGGTCGTCAAGGGCGGCAAGCGCTTCGGTTTCGCAGCGCTGGTCGTGATCGGCGACCAGAAGGGCCGCGCCGGCTTCGGTCACGGCAAGGCGCGCGAAGTGCCTGAGGCGATCCGCAAGGCAACCGAGTCCGCCAAGCGCAACCTGACCCGCGTGTCGCTGCGCGAGGGCCGCACGCTGCATCACGACATCGCCGGCCGTCATGGCGCGGGCCGTGTCTACCTGCGTGCCGCTCCGGCCGGTACCGGCATCATCGCCGGCGGCCCGATGCGTGCCGTGTTCGAGACGCTCGGCGTCCAGGACGTGGTGGCGAAGTCGATCGGCTCTTCGAACCCGTACAACATGGTGCGCGCGACCTTCGACGCGCTGAAGCACCAGGATTCGCCGCGTTCGGTCGCAGCCCGCCGCAACATCAAGGTGTCCACCCTCCAGTCGCGCCGTATCGGCGGCGATGCCGAGGCGGCTGCCGACTAACGGAAGCTTTTCGGAGTAGATCAAATGGCCAAGGCCGCAAAGACGATCAAGCTCGAGCAGACCGGCAGCGCGATCCGCCGCCATCACTCGCAGCGTTCGACGCTGATCGGGCTCAAGCTCAACAAGATCGGCCGCACCAGCGAACTGCCGGACACTCCGGCCGTGCGCGGCATGATCGAGAAGGTTCACCATCTCGTCCGCATCGTCGACGAGAAGTAAGCAAAGGCGCATGATCCCGAAAAGCGGGTGCCGGTTTTCGGTGAAGATCATGCGCAAGACACAAGGAGAAGGGCGATGAAGCTCAGCGATATCGCCGACAACGCCGGCTCGCGCAAAAAGCGTATGCGCGTCGGCCGTGGCATCGGTTCGGGCAAGGGCAAGCAGTCGGGTCGCGGCGGCAAGGGCCAGACCGCGCGTTCGGGCGTGCGCATCAAGGGTTTCGAAGGCGGCCAGATGCCGATGCATCGCCGTCTGCCCAAGCGCGGCTTCAACAACATCTTCCGCGTCGAGTTCGCCGAGATCAATCTCGACCGGCTCCAGGAAGCGGTCGATGCCAAGAAGATCGACGCCGGCAGCGTCGTGAACGTCGAGGCCCTGGTGAAGGGCGGCGTGCTGCGCCGCGCCAAGGGCGGCCTGCGGCTGCTCGGCCGTGGCGAGCTCAAGTCCAAGCTCAACATCGAGGTGCACGGCGCCACCAAGACCGCGATTGCCGCGGTCGAGAAGGCGGGCGGCTCGGTGAAGATCCTCGCCCCTGCCAAGGAAGAAGGCGAGGCGGCGTAACAACTGCGTCATTGGCCCGCGGCTCGCGGGCCTTTACGCATGCGGGACGTGGACTTATCGATGCCGAGCCCCAGATAATGTCCGGCGTCCGCTAAAGTAGCCCGGCCGCGGGCATGACGGCGCAACAGGCGGCGGGAGAAAGTCCAAGATGGCCTCAGCAGCGGAACAACTGGCAGCCAACCTCAATTTCGGTGCGTTTGCCAAGGCTGACGAACTGAAGAAGCGCATCTGGTTCACCCTGGGCGCACTGCTCGTTTATCGGCTGGGGACCTACATCCCGTTGCCGGGCATCGATCCCAACATTTGGGAGCAGGTGTTCCGCTCCCAGGCGGGCGGCATCCTCGGCATGTTCAACATGTTCGCCGGCGGCGGCATCCACCGCATGGCGATCTTTGCGCTGAACATCATGCCGTACATCTCGGCCTCGATCATCATCCAGCTCCTGACCACCGTCTCGCCGCAGCTTGAGGCGCTGAAGAAGGAAGGCGAGGCCGGCCGCAAGACGCTGAACCAGTACACCCGCTATCTGACCGTCATCCTGGCGGCGTTCCAGTCCTACGGCATCGCGGTGGGCCTTGAGGGTGCCGGCAACGTCGTCAGCGACCCCGGCATGTTCTTCCGCCTGTCCACGGCGATCACGCTGACCGGCGGCACCATGTTCCTGATGTGGCTGGGCGAGCAGATCACCTCGCGCGGCATCGGCAACGGCATCTCGCTGATTATTCTCTCCGGCATCGTCGCCGAGCTGCCCGCGGCGCTCGCCAACATGCTCGAGCTCGGCCGTCAGGGTGCGATGTCGACCGGCCTGATCCTGGTCGTCATCATCATGGCGGTCGCCGTGATCGCCTTCATCGTGTTCATGGAGCGCGCGCAGCGCCGCCTGCTGATCCAGTATCCGAAGCGCCAGGTCGGCAACAAGATGTTCGAGGGTCAGTCCTCGCATCTGCCGCTCAAGCTCAACACCTCGGGCGTGATTCCGCCGATCTTCGCGTCTTCGCTCTTGTTGCTGCCGACCACGGTTGCGAACTTCAATGCGGGCAGCGGGCCGGAATGGTTCCAGTGGATCACCACCCAGCTCGGCCACGGCCGTCCGCTGTTCCTGATCATGTATCTCGCGCTGATCGTGTTCTTCGCGTTCTTCTACACCGCGATCGTGTTCAACCCGACCGAGACCGCGGACAATCTGAAGAAGCACGGCGGCTTCATTCCGGGCATTCGCCCCGGCGAGCGCACCGCGGAATACATCGACTACGTGCTGTCGCGCATCACCGTGCTCGGCGCGATCTATCTGGCGATCGTCTGCTTGATCCCCGAAATCCTGATCTCCTATGCCTCGGTGCCGTTCTACTTCGGCGGTACCTCGCTGCTGATCGTGGTCAGCGTGACCATGGACACGGTGGCGCAGGTGCAGGGCTATCTGCTGGCCCATCAGTACGAAGGCCTGATCCGCAAGTCGAAGCTGCGCGGTCGCCGCCGCTAAGCGCGGCGTCCTCTGAAGGCGGCGCGACTGCGCCGCCGATTCGCCCGCGCGAGAGCAACGCGCGGCGCCCGCAGAGACGACCAGCCAGCCGTTCGATCGCATCGGCGGAGCTGCTCTCAGCGCGATGCAATCCCTGATTTCAAAGGCCTTCTTGGCGACCGGGTATTCGCTCCCCTATGATATGGGTAGCGGTGCGGCGCCGATTATGGTTTGCACTGTTCTTGATCTTCAAACACAGGTGCGCGACGTATCGCTCACCAATCCGGGGGGCGTACGCCGATGAGAATTATACTTCTGGGACCGCCGGGGTCGGGCAAAGGGACCCAGGCGCAGCTGCTGGTGGAGCGCTATGGTATCGTCCAGCTCTCGACCGGCGAGATGCTGCGTGCGGCCGTGGCGGCGGGAACGCCGGTCGGTCTGAAGGCCAAGGAGATCATGGCCAGCGGCGGCCTCGTACCCGACGACGTCGTGGTCGGAATCATCTCCGACCGGATCGACCAGCCGGACGCCAAGAACGGTTTCATCCTCGACGGTTTCCCGCGCACCGTGCCGCAGGCCGAGGCGCTCGATGAGCTGCTGAGGCAGAAGCACCTCAAGCTCGATGCAGTGATCGAGCTCCGCGTCAACGAAAGCGCGCTGCTGAGTCGCGTCGAGACCCGAGTCGCCCAGATGCGGGAGCGCGGTGAGGAGGTTCGCCTCGACGACACCCCCGAGGTCCTGACCAAGCGGCTTGCCAGCTACCGCAGCCAGACGGAGCCGCTGATTCACTACTATTCCGAGCGGCGGAAGCTCTCGACCATCGATGGCATGATGGCCATCGACGAGGTCACCCGTGCGGTTCACCGCCAGCTCCTGGCGCTCGGGGCAGTCGAGCCCAAGACGCATGGCAAGGGAACTGCCAAGGGAACTTCCAAGAGCGCGGCCAAGGCAGCGCCGGCCAAGAAGGGGGCGGCCAAGGCCAAAACAGCCAAGAAGTCGGCGAAAACGGCCAAAAAACCCGCCAAATCCGCTAAAAAGGCGGCCAAGAAGGCCGCGAAGAAGACGGTAAAGAAGGTTGCCAAAAAGACCGCCGGGAAGGCTGTCAAAAAGGGTGCCAAAAAGGCCGCAAAAAAGGTCACGAAAAAGCGAGCCAAGCGCTAGCGGCGGTTGACGAAAGCCCCCGGAATCCCTTAATAAGCCCCGCATCCAAGTCGGATAGTTTCAGACGATGCCGGGCCCCAGGAAGACCGGGGGTGGGCGTCGTGTTCGCGTTTGTGAACACCTGCCCGAGAACACAAGCACTTAAAGCCTGGTCCTGACGAGGACCGGCAACAGGAGAGAAGGCCGTGGCCCGTATTGCCGGCGTGAACATTCCCACCAACAAGCGCGTGCTGATCGCGCTCCAGTACATCCATGGCATCGGTCAGAAGATCGCCGGTGAGATTCTGGAGAAGGTGAAGATCCCGGTGGATCGTCGCGTCAGCCAGCTCAGCGACGCCGAAGTGCTCCAGATCCGCGAAGTCATCGACCGCGACTATCTCGTCGAGGGTGACCTGCGTCGTGAGGTCGGCATCAACATCAAGCGTCTGATGGACCTCGGCTGCTATCGCGGCCTGCGTCATCGTCGCGGTCTGCCGGTGCGTGGTCAGCGTACCCACACCAATGCGCGGACGCGCAAGGGCCCGGCCAAGGCCATCGCCGGCAAGAAGAAGTAAGTTTTCGCATCCAATCGCGGCGTGTGGCGAACCGGGGATAACCCGTTCGCCACGCGCCTTTCGTTCCACAGGTGTAGCCGCTGGCACTACGGCGGCGTTTGAGATCTCCAGGAAAGGTACTCAATGGGCAAGGAAGCCACCCGCGTTCGCCGTCGTGAACGCAAGAACATCGCCTCCGGCGTTGCGCACGTGAACTCGTCGTTCAACAACACGACCATCACCATCACCGACGCGCAGGGCAACACGATTGCCTGGTCTTCCGCCGGCACGATGGGCTTCAAGGGCTCGCGCAAGTCGACCCCGTACGCGGCGCAGGTTGCCGCCGAGGACGTGTCGAAGAAGGCGCAGGAGCACGGCATGCGCACGCTGGAAGTCGAAGTCGCCGGTCCCGGTTCGGGCCGCGAATCGGCACTGCGCGCGCTCCAGGCCGCCGGCTTCACCGTCACCTCGATCCGCGACGTGACCACGATCCCGCACAACGGTTGCCGTCCCCGCAAGCGTCGGCGCGTTTGATACGAGGTTGCGGGTGCATCGGCGCCCGCAATGACTTTTGCAAGAAGCCGCAGGTGCGACCTGCGGCCTTTCTCCAACGCCAGTGTCTGCAACGGCAGTTCGACTGGCCTGTATGGGTGAAACAGTGACGATCCAGAAAAATTGGCAACAACTGATTCGGCCGAACAAGCTCCAGGTCACGCCCGGCAGCGATCCGGCCCGTTTTGCGACCATCGTCGCCGAGCCGCTCGAGCGCGGCTTCGGCCAGACCCTCGGCAACGCGCTGCGTCGCATCCTGCTCTCCTCGCTCCAGGGCGCGGCGGTGCAGTCGGTGCACATCGACGGCGTGCTGCACGAGTTCTCCTCGATCGCTGGCGTCCGTGAGGACGTCACCGACATCGTGCTCAACATCAAGGACATCTCGATCAAGATGCAGGGCGAAGGCCCCAAGCGCATGGTCGTGAAGAAGCAGGGCCCGGGCGTCGTCACCGCCGGCGACATCCAGACCGTCGGCGACGTCGTCGTGCTCAATCCGGACCTCCAGATCTGCACGCTCGACGAGGGCGCGGAGATCCGCATGGAGTTCACCGTCGCGACCGGCAAGGGCTATGTGCCCGCCGAGCGCAACCGTCCCGAGGATGCGCCGATCGGCCTGATCCCGGTCGACAGCCTGTACTCGCCGGTCCGCAAGGTCTCCTACAAGGTCGAGAACACCCGCGAGGGCCAGATCCTCGACTACGACAAGCTGACCATGACGATCGAGACCAACGGCGCGATCTCGCCGGATGACTCGGTGGCTTACGCCGCCCGCATCCTCCAGGATCAGCTCAACGTGTTCGTCAACTTCGAAGAGCCGCGCAAGGAAGTCGCGCAGGAGATCATCCCGGACCTCGCCTTCAACCCGGCCTTCCTCAAGAAGGTGGACGAGCTCGAGCTGTCGGTGCGTTCGGCCAACTGCTTGAAGAACGACAACATCGTCTACATCGGCGACCTCGTGCAGAAGAGCGAGGCGGAAATGCTCCGCACCCCGAACTTCGGCCGCAAGTCGCTGAACGAGATCAAGGAAGTGCTGGCTCAGATGGGTCTGCATCTCGGCATGGAAGTGCCGGGCTGGCCGCCGGAGAACATCGACGAGCTCGCCAAGCGCTTCGAGGATCACTACTGAGATTCGTCGTTCCGGGGCGATGCGACGGGACCGCGCAACCGCGGCCCTGGAGCATCGAACCCGGAACCTCGAGATTCCGGGTTCGGCTCTGCGAGCCATCCCGGAATGACTGACTGGGCGAACGCAGGCAGCCCACCTGAGCAACATGTCCGACGAACCGTCGCGGCAGTTTTAACGTAAGGAATAGTTACATGCGTCACGGCAAGGTTCATCGGAAGCTCAACCGCACGGCCGAACACCGCAGGGCGATGTTCGCCAACATGGCGGCCGCGCTGATCAAGCACGAGCAGATCGTCACCACGCTGCCGAAGGCCAAGGAGCTCCGTCCGATCGTCGAGAAGCTCGTCACCCTCGGCAAGAAGGGCGGGCTGGCCATGCGCCGCCAGGCGATCTCCGAGATGCGCGACAAGGATCAGGTCAAGAAGCTCTTCGACGTGCTCGCGACCCGCTACAAGGACCGCCAGGGCGGCTACACCCGCATCATCAAGGCCGGCTTCCGCTACGGCGACAACGCCGCGATGGCCGTGATCGAGTTCGTCGATCGCGACGTCGATGCCAAGGGCCAGGACTCCGGTCCGGTGCAGGAGAAGGAAGCCGAGGCGGCGTAAGCCGTTTCAGCAGGTACGGAATTGAAAGCGGCGCCCTCGGGCGCCGCTTTTGTTTTTGGGGCTGGCGAAGATCAGCGCGACTATTCTTCCTTGATCCCCGCCCTTTGCGCGATCTCCTTCATCTCGGCGGTCTCCTTGCCGATGGCTCCTGCCCAATCGCTGTAGCGCATGAAGCCCGGTTCGAAGCCGACCGTGGTGAAGCGCTCGATGACGGAAGGGCTGTTGACGATCTCCTCCAGCGCCGCCGTCAGCTTGTCGTGAACGGCCGGCGGCAGCCCCTTGGGCGCGACGACCGCGCCCCAGGACGCGAAGTCGATGCCGGTGTAGCCGAGCTCGGCAAGCGTCGGCACGTCGGGCAGGTAGGGCGTGCGCTTGCCGGAGAACACCGCGAGCACCTTGACGGTGCCCGCCTCGATCTGCGGCTTCACGGCGATCACGGTGTCGACGTGGTACTGGATGTGCTTGCCGATGAGGTCGTTCATCGCCGGTGCGCTGCCCTTGTAGGGCAGGTGGACCATCTTGACCCCGGCACTCGACTTGAACAGCTCGCCGGCGAAATGCGAGACGGTCGCGACGCCGAAGGATGCGAGCGACAGCTTGTCGGGATTGGCCTTCGCCTCGGCGACGAGCGAAGCGACGTCCTTGACGGGATTGTCCTTGTAAGTGACGAGCGCCAGCGTGATCTTGCCGACTTGGCCGAGCGGCTCGAAATCCTTGGCCGCGTCGTAAGGCACGCTTTCCTTCACGGCTGCCGGCAGCGTGAAGCTCGAGTTCGAGCTGAAGAACAGGGTGTATCCGTCAGGCGCCGAACGTGCGACTTCCTTGGCCGCGATCGTGGTGCCGCCCCCGGGACGGTTCATGATGATCACGGGCTTGCCGAGCCGCGTCTCCAGCTCGCCGCCGATGATGCGCGCGACCACGTCGGAGGCGCCGCCCGGCGGGAAGGGGACGATCAATTGCAACGATTTCTCCGGATAGACCGTTTGAGCCGGCGCGAGCGAATTGCCGCCCATCAAGCCGACCAGTCCGAGAAAAATCGTGAGAGCCGTCCGCTTCATCGCATAGTTCTTCCGTGTTCACATGAGACGCCGTGCTGCTTAGCAATAATCGTTCCAGCCGCGGTTCAGGCGGGGTGTCTACGTTGTCGCAGGAAAGGTGCTCGGCGTCTCACTGATTGGTGAGCGCCGATTGCGGCCCGATCCGCCGCGTCCGATATTCCCATCATCGATCTGATGGAGATACTACATGAATATCGACCTTTCCGGAAAAACTGCACTGGTGACCGGCTCGACCGCTGGCATCGGCCACGCCATTGCCAGAGGTCTCGCCACCTCCGGTGCGAGCGTCGTGATCAACGGGCGCGGCCAGGACAAGGTCGACGCCGCCGTGCGCAAGCTGGAAGCGGCGGGAGGCAAGGTGCGCGGCATCGCCGCCGACGTCTCGACGGCGGCGGGCTGCAAGGCGCTTGTGTCCGCGCTGCCCGAGGTCGACATCCTCATCAACAATGCCGGGATCTTCGAGCCGAAGGACTTTTTCGATATTCCGGACGAGGACTGGAGCCGCTTCTTCGAGGTCAACGTCATGAGCGGTGTGCGGCTGTCGCGCGAATATCTGAAGGGCATGCTCAAGCGCAACTGGGGCCGGATCGTCTTCATCTCCTCGGAATCCGGCCTCAACATTCCCGTCGAGATGATTCACTACGGCATGAGCAAGACCGCCCAGCTCTCGGTCGCGCGCGGTCTGGCGCAGCTCACCCGCGGCACCGGCGTCACCGTCAATTCCGTGCTGCCGGGCCCGACCATGTCGGAGGGTGTCGAGACCTTCGTGAGGGATCTCGCGAAGCAAAACGGTCAGTCGGTGGATGAGGCCGCCGCCAATTTCGTCAAGCAGCATCGCCCGAGTTCGCTGATCCAGCGCTTCGCCAGCGTCGACGAGATCGCCAATATGGTGGTCTATGTTGCGTCGAAGGAAGCGTCCGCGACCAATGGCGCGGCGCTGCGGGCCGAGGGTGGTATCGTCAACACGATTGCCTGAGGCTGCGCACGTGCCGGCTTATGTGATCTCCGAGGTCGAGGTGCGCGATCAGGCGATGATGGAAGCCTATCGCGCGCTTGCGGCGCAGACTATCGCGCAATATGGCGGCCGCTACCTCGCGCGCGGCGGTGCCGCCGATGTGGTGGAGGGCGGCCCGCCGCCCAAGACCATCATCATCGTGGAGTTTCCCACGATGGCCCGCGCGCGCGAATGGTACGCCTCAGTGGAATATGCCGAGGCGTTGAAGCTGCGACAGACGGCGCTGGAGCGGCGGTTGATGTTCGTCGAGGGCATCGCTCCAGGAGCGCAACTGCCGTAGGGTGGGCAAAGCGAAGTGCCCACCACCTTTCTGCGCCCGTTGCGTGATGGTGGGCACGGCGCAAGCGCGCCTTTGCCCACCCTACGCAGCGGCGCTGTGCTCGCCTACCACCCCTCCAGCACGATCTTGCCGCGCGACTTGCCGCTCTCGAGCAGCGCGTGCGCGCGCTTGAGGTTGGCCGCGTTGATCGTGCCGAAGGTCTGGTCGAGCGTGGTGCGCAACACGCCCTTGTCGATGAGGTCGGCGACGTCATTGAGCAGATGATGCTGCGCGATCATGTCAGGCGTCTGGAACGAGGAACGCGTGAACATCGATTCCCAGTGCACCGAGATCGCCTTGCCCTTGAACGTGCTCATGGTGAACTCGGGCGGATCGTCGATCAGGCCGAACCGGCCTTGCGGCGCCATGAACTCGGCGATCGCCTTGTAGTGCTGATCGGTGAAGGTGAGGCTCGCCACCAGCGCCACCGGCGGCAGCTTGAGCTTCTCGATCTGCTCCTTCATCGGCTTGCCATGGTCGATCACCGCATGCGCGCCGAGATCGAGACACCACTCTTGCGATTCCGGCCGCGTCGCCGTCGCGAGCACCGTGAGGCCCGTGAGGCGGCGGGCGAGCTGGATCAGGATCGAACCGACGCCGCCGGCGCCGCCCGTGATCAGCAGCGTGCGCGGATCGACGCTCTTGCCCGGTACCGCGCCGAGGCGGTCGAACAGCAATTCCCACGCGGTGATGGAGGTGAGGGGGAGGGCGGCGGCCTGCGCGAACGACAGGCGCTTCGGCTTGTTGCCGACGATGCGTTCGTCGACCAGGTGGAATTCCGCATTGGTGCCCTGGCGCAGGATCGAGCCCGCGTAAAACACCTCGTCGCCCGGCTTGAACAGCGTGACCTCGGGCCCGACGGCGTCGACCACGCCGGCTGCGTCATAACCCAAGATCTTCGTCTCGCCCTCGGGCGGAACGGCGCGCTTGCGCACCTTGTAGTCGACCGGATTGGCCGAGATCGCCTTCACGGCGACGCGTATGTCGCGCCCCTTGGGCTCGGGCTTTGCGGTCTCGAAATCGAACAGCGCGTCCTGATCCTCGATCGGAAGCGATTTCTTGTAGCCAACGGCCTTCATGGCTTGTCTCCATCAGATAGCGCGCAGCTTGTGACGTGCGCCCGGCCTGCTAACTGTCCCGCTGGCCCCGGTTTGGCAAGTACTGTAAATTCGGGGATATAGTCCCTGTTTGGATACTATTGGGAAAACACGCATGAAGCGGCGAGATTTTACCCGGCGTCCCGGCTGCTCGGTCGAGGCGACGCTGGACCTGATCGACGGCAAGTGGAAGGGCGTGATCCTCTACCACCTTCAGGACGGCACCCAGCGCTTCGGCGAACTGCGGCGCCGGATGCCCGGCATCACCCAGCGCATGCTGACAAAACAGCTTCGCGCGCTGGAGGAGGACAAGCTCGTCATCCGCAAGGTCTATGCCGAGGTGCCGCCGCGGGTGGAGTATTGCCTCTCCGAACTCGGCGAGAGCCTCAGGCCCGTGATCGACATCCTGAAGGCGTGGGGCGAGAGCCATCAGCAACGGCTATCCTGCGCGCCGGCGCCCGAGGCGGCGGAACCGGTCAAGAAGCCGAAGCGAGCAGCGTGAATGTCCGGGAGCGGACTGCGCCGCTCCCGGACAAGATTGCGTCAGAACGCAAACTGCGTGCGCATCGCGACCGCGTCGAACTTCGAGCCGACGTCGGCGGTCGAGACCGGCGAGGCTTGCTTCGACACCGTGCCATGCAGGTAGTCCAGCATGAAGCGGACATTGCCGTTGACGTACCAGTTGAGCGCGAGCGTGTAGACCGTCTGGCGTCCGCCGGCGATGCCGGCGGCAGTCGCGAGCTGATTATTCAGATCCATAGTGGAATAGCGGCCGGCGATCTCCCAGGCGCCCCAGCCACCGCCATCGAGCGAGAACGGATGATCGGGCTTCACGCCGCCATAGGAGGCGTTCGCTGGATTGTACTTGCGCGATTCCCCGGTCAAGACGTAGGCCGCTTCCGCGTAGCCGCCCTGGAATTTCAGGCTTGGCGCTCCGATTAACGGCACACTGGTGTTCGCGTTGCGATCGATGTTGAACCAGTAGTATTCGCCCTGGAGGAACAGCGATCCATAGGTCGCGGCGGCTTCGACACCATAAACCTGCGCGCCCGCGACATTGGCAATCGCACCGGTCGAGATCAGTGTCGTAGGGTCAATTCGCAGCTCAGGCCGGTCGCTGAGCGTGAGCGTCTGCGTGTTGGCGACCAGATTGCGCGGCGGCTGAATCAGCCACTGTGCGTCGCCGCCGAGATGCAGCGAATAATCCTTGCCGTTGACGAGCTGGCCCGCAACGCGGGCCGTCGCGCCGTACTGCTCGCTGGTGCCCGGAGGTGAGACGCTCGACGCTGAGTGAATCGCACCCGTGGTCGGACCCGTCACGTACGCGCCGGCCCAGAACACGTCGTTGTACCAGCGGGCGCCGACGGCAGAACGGAAATCGCCGGCGGCGATATTTTGCGCGATCACGCCGACCGAGGCGCGCTCCATGAAGGGAATGTCGTTGGAGCTCGAGGACTCATCGAGGGTCCAGGCAAGGTCCATGATGCCGGCCTCGATCGCCATCTTGCCGCCAAAAGGCTTCAGCCCGGTGTAGCTCACATACGCGTTCTCGATGCCGGATGTGCCACCGCCGGGCAGGAAGCCGACAGGAGTAGCGCCGGCGGCCCCCGTGCCGCCGAAGCCGTCAGCCGAACCGCCGAAGTCGTAGATCAGGGCAAAATTCCAGTCTTCGAGGAACTTGCCGACGACGCCGATGCGTGCGCGACGGACGTTCTCGCCGCTGTCGAGTTTCTGCGGCACGGTGCCTGCCGTATTGGGACGATAATCGTAGCCGCCGACATCCCAGTGCACGCGGCTCGTGATCGCGACGCAGTTCGCTCCGTCGGCCGTGCAGATGGTCGGCCGGTTGTTCGGCATCGTCACGACGACGCCGGAAGCCGGCGCCGGGCCCTTGAGCGGGATCGCCGCATTGGCATTGGCGACGACCGCTTTCGCCTCCGAGCGCGCTTCGGCTTTTGCTTCGGCCTTGGCTTCAGCCTTGGCTTTCGCCGTCGCTGCGGTGTTCGCTGCGGTCTGGCTCTGGAGCTTGTCGAGCTTCTGCTCGAGCATCTTCAGCTGCTGCTTCAGGAGTGCGATCTCCTGTTCGCTGTTGCTGGCCGATTGGGCCTGGGCTTGCGATGCCGCCAGCACGCCGGCGAGACCAATCGCCGTGGCTGCAATTCTTGTCCTGCTCACGTTACGCCTCCATCGTTTGACGAACTTCCCCAAGTCGCGAACGGAGAGCCTAGGAAGGATCGATGACTGCCCCGCGACGCTGCGTCCGGTTGCGTGGTTCCCACTGATGCAAATTCGCCGCAACCGAATCCGCCTTGCATCACCATGCAAGATGACGCGTATCATGCCAATCCGTAGCGCCGGGCAAATTGCTATTTCGCACACCGGGCCGGTATGCGGCGGGCGCCGGAAGGGGGGTGAATATTGCCATCCCGCGCCCTTCTATTGGGGGGCGAACGCGCCTATATTCCGGCGTCTTTTCCAAGAGGTAGGAATGTTTCGATCGACCTGGACCGCCGTCGTCACGGCATTGTGCATAGGCTTTTCGGCCCACTTCAATCCGGCTGCGGCGCAGGACCGCCGGGTCCCGTCGTCGCCGGCCGAGCTGCGGCTGTCCTATGCGCCGATCGTGCAGCGGGTGCAGCCGGCGGTCGTCAACGTCTATGCCGCCAAGGTGGTGCAGAACCGCAATCCGCTGCTGGATGATCCCATCTTCCGCCGCTTCTTCGGCGTGCCCGGCCAGCAGCCCGAGCAGATGCAGCGCTCGCTCGGCTCCGGCGTCATCGTCGATGCGTCGGGCCTCGTCGTCACCAATGTCCACGTCATCGAGGGCGCGGACCAGGTCAAGGTGTCGCTGTCGGACAAGCGCGAGTTCGAGGCCGAGATCCTGCTGAAGGATCCCCGCACCGATCTCGCCGTGTTGCGCCTGAAGGACACCAAGGAGAAATTTCCAACGCTCGACTTCACCAATTCCGACGAGCTGCTGGTCGGCGACGTCGTGCTCGCGATCGGCAACCCCTTCGGCGTCGGCCAGACCGTGACCCACGGCATCATCTCGGCGCTGGCGCGCACGCAGGTCGGCATCACCGACTACCAGTTCTTCATCCAGACCGATGCGGCGATCAATCCCGGCAATTCCGGCGGTGCACTGGTTGACATGAGCGGCAAGCTTGCCGGCATCAACACCGCGATCTATTCGCGCTCCGGCGGCTCGCAGGGCATCGGCTTTGCGATCCCCGCCAACATGGTGCGCGTGGTCGTCGCTTCCGCCAAGGGCGGCGGCAAGGCGGTGAAGCGTCCCTGGCTCGGCGCGAAGTTGCAGGCGGTGACGCCCGAGATCGCCGAAAGCCTCGGCTTGCGTTCGCCGACCGGCGCGCTGGTCGCGAGCGTGGTCTCGAACGGTCCCGCAGCGAAGGCCGGCCTGAAATCCTCCGATCTCATCACCGGGATCGACGGCCAGACCGTGGATGATCCCAATGCCTTCGACTACCGCTTCGCGACGCGTCCACTCGGCGGTTCCGCGCAGATCGACGTGCAGCGCGGCGGCAAGCCGCTCAAGCTCGCGATCGCGCTGGAGACCGCACCCGACGCCGGCCGCAACGAGCTCGTCATCACTGCGCGTTCGCCGTTCCAGGGCGCGAAGGTCTCGACCATCACGCCGGCGGTTGCCGACGAGCTGCATCTGGACGCCGACACCGAAGGCGTCGTGATCGCCGATCTCGGCGGCGACAGCGCGGCCGCGAATGTCGGCTTCCAGAAGGGCGACATCATCCTGGCTGTCAACAATCAGAAGATCAGCAAGACCGGCGATCTCGAAAAGGCTGCGGGTGAGCGCCCGCGGATCTGGCGCATCACGCTGGTGCGCGGCGGGCAGCAGATCAACGTCACGCTGGGCGGATGAGTCCGAAGCGACCACAGGAGACGCCAACTCTCTTTGCCGCGGCGGGGCTCGATCACGAGGCTCCGCATCCGCTGCCGGACCGGCTGCGCCCGCGCGCGTTGTCGGAGGTCGTCGGCCAGGATCACATCCTCGGCCCCGACGGCGCGCTGACGCGCATGCTGGAGACGCGCACGCTAGGCTCGCTGGTGTTCTGGGGCCCGCCCGGCACCGGCAAGACCACGGTGGCGCGGCTGCTGGCGGACGCGACCGACCTGCATTTCGAGCAGATCTCCGCCGTGTTCTCCGGCGTCGCCGATTTGAAGAAGGCATTCGACGCCGCGCGTGCCCGCCGCGAGATGGGCAAGGGCACGCTGTTGTTCGTCGACGAGGTGCATCGCTTCAACCGCGCCCAGCAGGATTCGTTTCTGCCTGTCATGGAAGACGGCACGGTGGTGATGGTCGGTGCCACCACCGAGAATCCGTCCTTCGAGCTCAACGCCGCGCTTCTGTCGCGCGCGCGCGTGCTGGTGTTTCGCTCGCTCGACGCCGCCGCGATCGAGAAGCTGTTTGCGCATGCCGAGGAGGTCGAGGGCAAGAAGCTGCCGCTCGATGCGGAGGCGCGCGCGGTGCTGGTGCGCATGGCCGACGGCGATGGAAGGGCCTCGCTGACGCTTGCCGAAGAGGTTTGGCGCTCTGCACGGGCTGACGAGATTTTCAATGCCGCGCAGTTGCAGGACATCCTGCAGCGCCGCGCCCCGATCTATGACAAGTCGGCCGACGGCCATTACAACCTGATCTCGGCGCTGCATAAGTCGGTGCGCGGCTCCGATCCCGACGCTGCGCTGTATTATCTCGCGCGCATGCTCGATGCCGGCGAGGACCCGCTATTCCTGGCCCGCCGCGTCGTGCGCATGGCGGTCGAGGACATCGGCCTTGCCGATCCGCAGGCGCTCGTCATCGCCAATGCCGCCAAAGACGCCTTCGACTTCCTCGGCCATCCCGAAGGCGAGCTCGCCATCGCGCAAGCGGTGGTCTATCTCGCCACTGCGCCGAAATCGAACGCGGTCTACACCGCCTTCGGTGCCGCCATGCAGACCGCAAAGCAGGCCGGCTCGCTGCTGCCGCCAAAGCACATCCTCAATTCCCCGACCAAGCTGATGAAGTCGGAAGGCTACGGCGCAGCCTACGAATACGACCACGACGCCCCCGACGCCTTCTCCGGCCAGGATTATTTCCCGGAAGCCCTGGGCCGCCAGACCTTCTACGATCCGCCCGAGCGCGGTTTCGAGCGGGAGATCCGGAAGCGGCTGGATTACTGGGCCAAGCTGCGGAAGGAGCGGGGCGGCTCGCGCTAGAAACGGCCATTTCGCCGTGACGGGAGCCGGCTTTTAGGGTACGCAGGCAGCCATGAGCCGCCGCATCAAGAGAATGAATCCAAAGCCCCGTTCGCGTGACGAGCGCGACGATTCGCGTCCGTTCAAGGCGCGCACCGCAAAGAAAGCGGGACCGCGGCCGGGTGGCAAGCCGGGGACGAAGCCGCCGCGCTTTGCGGGCGAGCGCGCCGAGCGGCGGCCGCCCAAGGCTGCTGCACAGGAAAGGCCTGCGCCCGAAAAGCCGGTCGAGGCGCTGCTGCCGACCAAGGTGCAGACCGTCACCGTGACCGCCGACGAGAACAACATGCGGGTCGATCGCTTCCTCGAGGCGCGCTTTCCCGGCCTGTCGTTCTCCCACATCCAGCGCGTCGTCCGCAAAGGTGAGCTCCGCGTCGACGGCAAGCGCGTCGACAGCAAGGACCGGCTGGAGGAGGGGCAGAGCGTCCGCATCCCGCCGCTGAAGCTCGACGCGCCCAAGGCCGTCGGCGAGCTCTCGGAGGCTGCGCAGAAGACGCTCAAGGCGCTGCAGGAGATGACGATCTACGAGGACGACGACGTCCTCGTGCTGAACAAGCCGTTTGGGCTTGCGGTGCAGGGCGGCTCCGGCACGACGCGGCACATCGACCAGATGCTGGAGGTGATGCGCGACTCCAAGGGGCAGAAGCCGCGGCTTGTGCACCGGATCGACAAGGACACGTCGGGCTGCCTCCTGATCGCGAAGACCCGTTTCGCTGCTTCGCACCTGACCGGCGCGTTCCGCTCGCGGTCGGCGCGAAAGGTCTATTGGGCGCTGGTGCCGGGGCTGCCGAAGCCGAAGCAGGGCCGCATCTCGACCTTTCTCGCGAAAGAGGAGAGCGAGGACGACACCATCATGCGTATCGCCCAGCACGGCGATGAGGGCGCGAGCCACGCGGTGACCTATTACGCCGTGGTCGAGACCGCCGGCAACAAGCTGACCTGGGTGTCGCTGAAGCCGGTGACGGGCCGCACCCACCAGCTCCGCGCACATATGGAGCATATCGGCCATCCCATCGTCGGCGATCCCAAATATTTCAGCATCGAGAACTGGCAGCTGCCAGGCGGCCTGCAAAACCGGCTGCATCTGCTGGCGCGCCGCATCGTCATTCCGCATCCGCGCGGCGGCGTGATCGACGCCACCGCCCCGCTGCCGCCGCACATGCAACAGTCGTGGAATCTGCTCGGGCTCGATGCAAGCCGGTTTGATCCGATCGAGAACGCGCCTGAGGAATAGTGAATCCGTAGGCTAGGGAGTTTCCGCGACGTCGTCCTGGCGAAAGCCAGGACCCATTACCCAAGGGAGGGGTTTGGCGAAGACTCCTCGTTTGGTATTCCGACCTCTCGCGATCGATAGATCACGCGGTATGGGTCCTGGCCTTCGCCAGGACGACATCAGGTGTTTGGTAAGCGGCTTACCCCCTCAATTCCGGAACTGTTCCAGAAACATCCGCAAGCTGTCGTGCGAGCTCTCGACATCGGTGATCAGCCAGCCCTCGGGTCCGTTGACGAGGATGAAGTTCAGCGTCACCCGGCGGCCGTGATTGTCGAAATTCGCCGCGACATAGGTCTTGTCGTATTGCCTGCGGGCCACCGCGATCACGACCGGGCCGAGCTTCCAGCTCGGGCTCTGCACCAGGAAATCATAGGGCTCGGCCCTCGGCGTGCTCCAGGCCTTGCGTAGCGGGAAATCGAAGAACTGCCGGGCGGTGGCGCCATCCCGCGGCAGGCCTTTTGACAGTTCCGGCGCGCCCTGGCCGTAATGGGCGTAGACATTGCGAACCAGCGATTCCGGGCTACGAAAGCCTGCCTCCGCCGCGGCCAGTCCAAGTCCCGCATATAGGGCGACAATGCCCGTAAGTTCCCTCATGCCCGCCGCTCGCTTTATCGGCCACAGGTCTTAGCTTAAAAGCCTAGCATCCAGCCGCGGAGACCGAAAACCCAAGATGCGTGAATTGTTCGATGAAGCTGCGGCCCAGCCTCCGCGCGATCCGCGGGAATCGGCCCGCCAGTCCGCGCGCACGCCGCAGCGCAAGCGCTTCTACAAGGAGGCCGGCGTCGCCGAGGCCGAAGGCGGCTTCGCCATCACACTCGACGGCAGGCCGATCCGCACGCCGTCCGGCCGCCAGGTCGTGATCCCCTCGCGCGCGCTGGCCGACGCGGTCGCCGCCGAATGGGCGGCCCAGGGCGAGACGATCGATCCCGTGACCATGCCGCTGACGCGGATCGCCAACAGCGTGGTCGAGGGCGTGGTCGACCGCGTCGAGCTCGTCAGCGACGACCTTGCGAAATATTTCGAGTCCGACCTGCTGTTCTATCGCGCCGGCCATCCCGAGGCGCTCGTGGCCCGCGAGGCCACGCATTGGGATCCCGTGCTGTTCTGGGCCGCGGAGACGCTCGGCGCGCATTTCATCCTGTCCGAGGGCATCATGCATGTGAAGCAGCCGGACGAGGCCATTCGGGCCGCCCGCGCGGCACTGCCCGGGGATGCCTGGTCAGTCGCGGCGCTCCATGTGGTGACGACCCTGACTGGCTCGGCGCTGCTGGCGCTGGCCCTGGCCCATGGCGTGCGCGATGCCGGCCAGGTCTGGGCCGCCGCCCATGTCGACGAGGACTGGAACATCGACCAATGGGGCGTGGACGAGGAAGCTGCGGCACGCCGGGCCGCCCGCGCGCAGGATTTCGAGGCTGCCGTGGCGGTTCTAGACGCGGTGAAGGTACCTGCGGTCAAAGGTCCTTAACGAGAGGTTTACGAGGGCGGCCTTAGGGTGAGACCAGCGTTCCCTGGGCCCCCCGAGATGCCGACGCCGATAAGCTCGATCGTTCCCGTCAGTGCTGCCAGCCCCGTGGCTGATGCGGCGACGCCCGATCTCGTGCTTCAGGCCGGCAGCGTCGTCGACGCCAGAGTGGTCAGCGTGCTCGCCGACAATCTGGTGCGGATCGCGATCGCAAACCTCTCCCTCGACGTGATGTCGGAAGTCGCGCTGTCGCCTGGACAAAATCTTCAGCTCGCGGTGTCGCAGAACGACGGCACCATCCGGCTCGCCGTCGTCAACGGCGCAGGCGAGGCGGCGGCCGACCAGGTCACGCTGACGCCGGCCGCGGCTTCGCTGGTAGAGAGCCCGCCGCTCGCGCCGTCCGCAAGCGCCGCCCGCAACACCTTGACGCCATCGGAGCAGCTTGCTGTCACAATGGCTTCGGCCGAGGCCGCGAGCAAGCAGGGCAGCCAGGCGCCGCTGTTCGCCAATCTCGCCTCCGTCGTGGCCGGCAGCGATCTGCCGGCGGGATTGAAGCAGGCGGTGCTCGACGTGCTGGCGCAGCAGACGCCGCTCAATACTCAGCTCGATGGCCCCGATATCGAATCCGCCTTCCAGAAGTCCGGCCTGTTTCTCGAGGCCTCACTGGCCGCGGGCGCGACGCCATCGCCAGGCGCCGTGCCGGACCTGAAGGCGGCGCTGCTGGTGCTGCGCCAGACGCTGGCCGCGACCTCAGGCGCGCGCGAGACCGGCGTGCCGCAGGCACCGGCGCAAGGCACTGCGCCGCCGACAAGCGTCACGACCACACCGCAGACCGCAGCATCCGCACTTCAGGCGGCGGGCTCGGCCGCGCAAGCGGCATTGCCGTTGCCCGACGCCGAGATCGCGCAACCGACGCAACCGCCGCGCGGCGCTGCGCTCGCAGCCGCCGTGTTGGCCAACATGGCGGGCGAGGCGCCGCAGACGGCGGGCCCGCGAACCATGTCCGCAGGCCTTGCCGCGAGCCTGCTGCAGGAGGTCACGCAAAACCTGCCGCGCATGATCGGCAACGTGCCGGGCTCGAACAAGGCGGTGCCCGATGGCCACATCTTCGAGGCCGCCGCGCGCGCGACGCCACCGCCATTCCGCGGCGCGCTGCCGTCGCCGCAGTCCATCGCCTCGCCGTCGCTCGCGCCGGATTCGCCGCTGGCCGCGACCGTGCACCGCCTGCTCGACGACACCGATGCCGCGATCGCGCGGCAGACCTTGCTTCAGGTCGCCTCGCTCCCCGATCGCACCGATGCCTCCGGCCATCGCGTCGATCCGGCCGTGCCGCAGTGGAATTTCGAGATTCCCTTTGCGACACCGCAGGGCACCGCCATGGCGCAGTTCGAGATCTCGCGCGACGGCGGCAACGAATCCGCCGATCCCGCCAAGCGCGCCTGGCGCGCGCGCTTCACGCTCAATGTCGAGCCGGCCGGCCCGGTGCATGCGCTGATCACGCTGAACGGCGACAAGACCTTCGTGCGAATGTGGGCGGAGCGGCCGGCGACCGCGCAACAGCTCCGCGCCGGAATCGGTGAGCTCAGCCAGGCGATGACCAGGGCCGAGCTCAAGCCCGGCGACATCGTGGTGCGCGACGGCACGCCGCCGCAGCCGGCACCGGCCCGCGCCGGCCACTTCCTGGACCGCGCCACATGAGTGATCCGTCCAAGCTCGCGATTGCGCTGCATTACGAGAAGGGCTCTGGCGCGCCTGTCGTCGTCGCCAAGGGCAAGGGCACGATCGGCGAAAAAATCGTCGAGATCGCCAAGGCCAACGACATCCCCATCGAGGAGAACGAGATCCTGGCCGGCGCGTTGTCCAAGGTCGAGCTCGGCGAGGAGATCCCGCCCGATCTCTACAAGGCCGTCGCAGAAGTGCTGGTGTTCGTGCTGCGGCTGTCGGGCCGGGGGCGCTGACGCGCTGTCATCGTTTCACCACGATAGCGGCTGCATGGTCGCGTGGCATTTCTCAGTTCAACGGACATCGCCCTTGCTTACCCGCCGTTCCACTCTCGGTCTTCTCACTGCTGCCGCCACCATGCCGTCGCGCGCGCTCGCCCATGTCGCGCCGCCGCGCAATGAGATCCGCGACAGCCTGGCAAAGCGTTTCACCGATCTCGGCACATCAGGCACCTTCGTCGGCTACAAGGTCGAGGACTATCTGATCGTCGCCAGCGACAAGGAGCGCTCGGGCGAGGGGAAGCTGCCGGCGTCGACCTTCAAGATTCCAAACTCGCTGATAGCGCTGGAGACCGGCGTGGTTGCCGATCCTGACAAGGACGTGTTCCCCTGGGACGGTGTGAAGCGGCCGATCGAAGCGTGGAACAAGGATCACACGCTGCGCAGTGCCATCGCGGTCAGTGCGGTGCCGGTCTATCAGGAGATCGCGCGGCGCATCGGGCAGGAGCGCATGCAGAAATACGTCGACCTGCTCGACTACGGCAATCGCGACATTGGCGGCGGCATCGACCAGTTCTGGCTCACCGGAGCCTTGCGTATCGATCCGGTCGAGCAGGTCGATTTCGTCGACCGGTTGCGGCGCCGCGCGCTGCCGATTTCCAAACGCAGCCAGGATCTCGTCGCTGACATCCTGCCGGTGACCAAGGTCGGCGATAGCGTCATCCGCGCCAAGTCCGGCCTCTTGGGCGCCGAGCGCGGCGAGCCGTCGTTGGGCTGGATGGTCGGCTGGGCCGAGAAGGGCGAGGCGCACACCGTGTTTGCGCTCAACATGGATTGCACCGAGCCGCGCCTCGTCGGCGAGCGCATGCCGGTGACGCAAGCCTGCCTTGCCGAGATCGGCGCCGTCTGAGCGCAACCGCGCTGATCTGCATTGCGAGCGCAGCGATGCCGTAGGGTGGGCAAAGGCGCGTAGCGCCGTGCCCACCATCTCTCGATACGGTCACCTGTAGTTGGTGGGCACGCTTCGCTTTGCCCACCCTACGGTATCGCGTGCGGACCAGACCCTCTCAGCCCAGCTTGAACAGCGCCTGCAAAAACTCCTCCACGGCCTTGCGCGACTCCGCGGCGGTTGCGGGATTGCCGCCGACATGCGGATTGAGCTCGACGCAGGAATCCTTGTAGGTGAAGGGCGCTTGCGTGCTGGCGTTCATCAGCACGCCGCCGTCACCTTCCTTGATCTGGCAATTGCGCACGGTCTGCGCGTTGGCGGAGACAGCCACGGTGGCGGCGCCGAGCAGGCCGCTGTCAAAGCCGTGCGCGCTATCGGGGTATTCGGTCAGCACCACGTCGCGCCCGGCGGCCTTGAGCCGCTCGACGAAGGCCTTGCAGCTCTTCACGGGGTTGTAGTCATCAGGCGTGCCGTGGAAGATGCGGATCGGGCGCGCCGCGACATCGGTATCGCCGACGTAGCTTGTCGAGCAATCCGGATAGAACGGGATGTAGGCGGCGAACTGGATGCCGGACTTGTTCCAGAGCTTGTTGAAGCGGTTGAGGCTCGCATAGAGCGTTGCCTGTCCGCCGCGCGAAAAGCCCATCAGCACGATGCGGTCGGGGTCGACGCGGGGATGCTTCGCCAGAATCTCGAGCGAGCGGTAGATGTCGACGATCAGGTTGAGCCGGCCGAGCAGGGCCTGGTTCGGTCCGACCACCGTCAGTCCGCGGCCGGTAAAGCCGTCGATCACAAAGGTCGAGATGCCCATGGCGTTGAAGGCGTGGACCCAGGCTTCCGTGGTAGCGCCGACGCCGCTGGAGCCGTGCATCAGCACCACGACGGGGAGTTTTCCACTGCCCTGCGCGACGCGGAATTCGCCCGCGACCGTCACGACCTTGCCGGCGGCCGCATCGCCGCTCAAAAATTGCTGGTCGGAGAGGGTGAGCGAGGGGATCGGGTAGATCTCCGCGCGGGTGGCGACTTCCTTGGGAAGGGATTGCGCGTTGGCGAACGCGGCTGAGACGCAAAGCGCGATGAGCGCGGCAGCGGCGCGGAATGCCCTCGGCATCGGATTCTCCCTGATTTTTTTTGTAGTAGAACAACAGGCCCGCGCGCTGTCAATTTGGCGCGCGGCGGCCTTAGGCCTTGTCGGCCGTCTTCTTGGTCGTCAGCGCCTGGTCGATGGCAAAGCCGCCGATCTCGCTCATGGCCTGCGAGATCACGTCGCCGCTTCTGGCAAAGCCGCTGGAGAGATAGTCGAACTGCGTCCGCGCCAGCCGCAGCACCTCGATCGGCACGGAGACCGCGGTCTCGTTGAAGCTGTCGACGGAGGCGCGCAGCGTCTCCAGCTCGGTGCTGAGCTTCCCGATGTGGCTTTCCGCGTCCTGCATCAGGCCGAGCAGCTTGCCGCGCTCGGCATCGAACGCCGCACGCTCGGCCGCCGCAGCCGCCGTCACCTCGGTCAACTGCGCCCGCAGCGCCTCGATCTGGCTGACCATGGCGTCGGAGGCAAGCTCGGCGGCCTCGTGCAGCTCGACATGGCGTCTGTTCTCTTCATGCTGCTGATGATAGAGCCGCTCGGCTGACATCGCCCGCTGCGTCAGGGACTCGATCAGGCTTGCGGCACGCAGCAGCATCTCGCCGTTCCGCCCTGACACCATGCTGGCCATGCGCCGCAGGAAGTCGACGGTTTCGGACGACGAGTTCGGCGGCAGGGGGACGACCGTCGCGGACATGAGGTGATGCTTGCAGTCAGACGTGAGGACCGCCGCCGTACCGACTGGGCTCACGCAACATTCGGCGCCTGATCGTAAGCCTGGAGCAAGCCTGAATCGGCGGGCCGGGTCAACCGACCGGCACGGATAAAATCGACCGTCCCGCCGCCAAGTCGCGCGGGGTCAGGCGTCCTTCTGCCGGCCAATCCGCCCGAGATGGGTAAAGCCGAACCCGGCTGAATATTTCAGGCCATAGCCCAGCGCCCGGTCTATGCCGATATGGGCCAGCCAGATCAAGGCGATGGATAAGGTGAGCGGCGAGGCGAGGCCGAAGCCCAGCGTCAGCAGCGCCACCGGCGCCATGTAGCTGTGGGCGGCGTTGTAGACCAGCGCGCCGAACTTGGCGCCCGAGAGGTATGCCAGGAAGCTCAGATCGGGGACGAAAAAGAGCAGGGCAAAGACGAGCCAGGAGCCGTCCCAGGCCCAGTAGAGCACCACCATGCCTGCAAACAGCGTCAGGCCCTCCAGCCGCAGCAGGATGTTGACACCGCCCGTCACAGTGCCGGTCTCGGCCGTTCCTTGGTCCATCGTCGCCTCCCAGGCAAAACTCTGTAATTCCTTGCGCTTTCCCGCTGCGGCAAGGCAGCCCTGCGGGCCCGAAAGCCGCTTCCCGGCCCGCAAAATGCCGTGTTAGAACCCCCGGCAATCGCATTTAGGCTAAGAACTGGCGGGAGCAAATGAAACATATCCTGGACGCCCTTGAAGATCGTCGTGCCGGCGCAAAGCTCGGCGGCGGGGAGAAGCGCATCGAGGCGCAGCACGCCCGCGGCAAGCTGACCGCGCGCGAGCGCATCGAGCTCCTGCTCGACAAGGGATCGTTCGAGGAGTTCGACATGTTCGTCGAGCACCGCTCCACCGAGTTCGGCATGGAGAAGACCAAGGTGCCCGGCGACGGCGTCGTCACCGGCTGGGGCACCGTCAATGGCCGCAAGACGTTTGTCTTTGCCAAGGATTTTACGGTGTTCGGCGGGTCGCTCTCTGAAACCCATGCACTGAAAATTACGAAACTCCAGGACATGGCGATGAAGGCGCGGGCGCCCATCATCGGCCTCTATGACGCGGGCGGCGCCCGCATCCAGGAAGGCGTCGCCGCGCTCGCCGGCTATTCCTACGTGTTCCGCCGCAACGTGCTTGCCTCCGGCGTGATCCCGCAGATCTCCGTCATCATGGGTCCCTGCGCCGGCGGCGACGTCTATTCGCCGGCCATGACCGACTTCATCTTCATGGTGAAGAACACCAGCTACATGTTCGTCACGGGCCCCGACGTCGTGAAGACCGTCACCAACGAAGTCGTCACCGCCGAGGAGCTCGGCGGCGCCTCGGTGCACGCCACGCGCTCCTCGATCGCCGACGGCGCCTTCGAGAACGACGTCGAGACGCTTCTGCAGATGCGGCGCCTGATCGACTTCCTGCCGTCCAACAACACCGACGGCGTGCCGGAATGGCCGAGCTTCGACGACATCGGCCGCGTGGACATGTCGCTGGACACGCTGATCCCCGACAATCCGAACAAGCCCTACGACATGAAGGAACTGATCCTGAAGGTCGTGGACGAGGGCGACTTCTTCGAGATCGCCGATGCCTTCGCCAAGAACATCGTCACCGGCTTCGGCCGCATCGCCGGCCGCACCGTCGGCTTCGTCGCCAACCAGCCAATGGTGCTGGCGGGCGTGCTCGACAGCGACGCTTCGCGCAAGGCGGCACGCTTCGTCCGCTTCTGCGACGCCTTCAATATTCCCATCGTCACCTTCGTGGACGTCCCGGGCTTTTTGCCCGGCACCGCGCAGGAATATGGCGGCCTGATCAAGCACGGCGCAAAGCTGCTGTTCGCCTATTCGCAGTGCACTGTGCCGCTGGTGACCATCATCACCCGCAAGGCCTATGGCGGCGCCTTCGACGTCATGGCGTCCAAGGAAATCGGCGCCGACATGAACTACGCCTGGCCGACCGCCCAGATCGCCGTGATGGGCGCCAAGGGCGCGGTCGAGATCATCTTCCGCGGCGATATCGGCGACCCCGACAAGATCGCGGCGCGAACGAAGGAATACGAAGACCGCTTCCTGTCACCGTTCATTGCGGCGGAGCGCGGCTACATCGACGACGTCATCATGCCGCACTCGACCCGCAGGCGCATCGCGCGGGCGCTGGCGATGCTGAAGGACAAGAAGGTGGAAATGCCGGCGAAGAAGCACGACAATTTGCCGTTGTGAGATCTCGTAGCCTGATGAGCGAAGCGACATCCGGTTTTCCACTCAAGAGTCCCGCATGTCGCTTCGCTCATGCGGGCTACTGGCTACGCTACTGATTTGGCATCCTCGATCAAGATCCGATGACCGAACACGATCCGACCGACGAAATTTCACAGATCGAAGATCGGATCGAGCGGCTCGCCGAGATTGCCGAGCGGTGCCGGAAGTACATTCTCGCGTCCAAGATCGCCATCGGCGGCGGGGGCGCGCTGCTGTTGGTCGCGATCCTCGGCCTGTTTGGGACAGGTCAGACCGCCGCGCTCGGATCAATCGCTCTGGTGCTGGGCGGGATCGTGTCACTTGGCTCGAATGTCAGCACGTTGCGGCAGACGGAGAGCGCGATCGGTGATGCGGAGGCGCTTCGATCTCGGCTGATCGGCAGGATCGACCTGCGCGTGGTTGCCGATGCGCCGATGAAGCTGGTGTGACGCGCCGTCCGTTCGGCACCTTTGTTCACTGCCCCAGCTTCGCCCGTCCCTTGCTTCGCTGCCAGTGGCTTCCGGCGCGAAATCGGCTGTCTCTGGCCGCTTGCAATTGCCTTCTGGTGGCCTACCATGAACAGCGTTGGGACCTTGAAGGAGTGCAGCCATGGAACTCACCGTGGTGCCGATCGTCAAGCCGGACGCAACCAACTTCATCTTCGGCCAGTCGCATTTCATCAAGACTGTGGAAGACCTCCATGAGGCGCTGGTGGGCGCAGTTCCGGGCATCCGCTTCGGGCTGGCCTTCTGCGAGGCCTCCGGCAAGCGGCTGGTGCGCTGGTCGGGGAACGACGAAGCCGCGATCGCGCTTGCACGCGACAACGCAATGGCCATCGGCGCCGGCCATACATTCCTGATCTTCCTGGGCGACGGATTCTTTCCAGTCAACGTGCTGGCTGCGGTGCGTGCGGCGCCGGAGGTCTGCCGCATCTACTGCGCGACGGCCAACCCCACACAAGTGATCGTCGCGCAAACGGAGCAGGGCTGCGGCGTGCTCGGGGTGGTGGATGGCGCCTCACCGCTGGGTGTCGAAACCGACGAGGACATTGCGTGGCGGAAAGACCTGCTGCGAAAGATTGGCTACAAGCTGTAGTGGCTGGATGCAGCCGAAGCGGCGGGCCTGCATCGACAAGACCGTCGAACCCACAACCGCAAGATGCCCGGCACATTAATCGCCGGCGCTCTCAAGCTCCAGACCCGAGGAGCAACACCATGAAGCAAAACATCCCCGAAGAATTTCCCACCGGCTTGATGGATTGGAGTCGCTTTGTGATCAAGGGCAGCAAGATGCCGCCCCGGGATCCTGATGACGATGAAGAGGACGAGGACGAGGAGGGAGAAGAGGAGGGGGACGACGACGAACCGGCGGTCGTACGCGAGCCGGACGAAGACTAGAAAAGTGGATGGCAGTTGGCGTACAATATCTCCCATGAGTTGGGATGCGAAAGACGTAGCGCTGCTCAAAAAACTCTGGGTCCAAGGACAGAGTGCCGCGCAGATCGCGCGCCGTCTCGGGTGTAGCCGTAACGCTGTCTGCGGCAGGCTAACTCGCTTGGGCCTGACGCGTGGCCACAAGCCGCCAACAGCAAAACCCAAGATAAGGTCGGTCCGGAAGCGAGAGCCGGCGTTGTTGGTTGCCTGTGCCCAACCGGCAGCCAAGAAGGTGTCGCGGAAGACAACAAACAAGCAGCCCAAGGAATTCAGCAAGCACCAGCTTTACGCCATGCTAGCTGAAGCGGTCAGGAATACGGGCTAACGGGCTACCGCGACGTTGTTGCGGCGCGGGCTCAATGAGCCGAGTCCGACCGGGTTGGGAGGGGCAATGGATCATTGGACCCGCTGGTTACCAGGTCTTGGCACCCTTCGTCGATATCAAGGGAAGTGGCATTCGCACGATATCTTCGCTGGATTCGTATTGGCGACAATGCTGGTCCCGGTTGGCATTGCCTACGCGGAGGCGTCGGGCTTGCCCGGTATCCAGGGTCCATACGCAACGATCACAGCGCTCCTCGCTTACGCGCTGTTCGGTCCAAGCCGCATCCTCGTCCTGGGACCAGACTCGGCTCTGGCAGCCATTGTATCGTGGGTGTTGTCGGTCCATTGTCGGGTGGCGATCCCATGCGCGCCATAACCTTGGCCGGCATGATGGCAATCGTTTCCGGCACGGCATGTATTCTGGCAGGCATTCTACGCCTGGGCTTTGTAACCGAACTTCTCTCCAAGCCCATACGCCACGGTTACATGAACGGAATTGCATTGACCGTATTGATCAGTCAACTGCCAAAGCTGTTCGGCTTTACGATCGAAAGCGAAGGACCTCTGCGGAGCCTGTGGGCGATCGCCGGTGCAATCACCGAAGGAAAGACAAGCTGGGTAGCCCTTGGGCTCGGGCTCGGCACGCTGACGGTGATCCTTCTGCTCGAGAGCAACAAGCGGCTGCCAGGCATTCTGATTGCCGTCGTCGGGGCAATGGCCGTCGCGGGCGCGCTGGATCTTGGGAGGACTGCGAGGACCGAGCCAAAGCCTAGTCTCGATGGACCTTGGTGCGCCCTGCGATCGTGGCGTCCTTTCAGCGCCGATATCGTGCTAGGCTCGACTATGGCAGGGAGCACCTGCTTCCTGCTTCATACCGAACGGGAGGACGACATGCCTGAGAGCGTCTACAAGGTCATAGAACTGATCGGCACCAGCAACGATTCCTGGGAAAAGGCCGCCGCCAACGCGGTCGAGCAGGCTGCAAAATCTCTTCGTGACCTTCGTGTCGCAGAGGTCGTCAAGCTCGATATTCAGCTGGACGCCAAAGGAAAAGTAGAGGCCTATCGCGCTAAACTCAACGTGTCGTTCAAGTTCGAGGGCACCTGAGCTTAAGCAAACCTCGCCTCGCATGCGGGGCGAGGTCGGATCTTACGCGCAGGGTTAGCGCTCAAACGGTCGACGTGAATTGTGTCCCTCTTGGAGAGCGCACGATCATGAAGGTCTTGCCACTGCTCGTGGTCGCCATGGGTGTCGTCGCGTGGGAAGCGACTGCACAGGACGCACAATGCGTCCGCGAACGCGCCGCCATGGTCGAGGCCATCCGGGCCTACGCCCGGTCCGCTGCCGGTGTTTTGGGACAGCAAGGCCTGTCGGAGAAGGTCCTTGAGGCCATGGCGCAAACGAAACGCCACCTGTTCATCCCTGAGCAATCTTGCTCTATCGCATACGCCGATAGACCGATACCAATCGGCCTCGGCCAGACCATATCGCAGCCGTACATTGTGGCCTTGATGACCCAGTTGGCCGAGGTCGCGCCCGATCACGTTGTGCTCGAAGTCGGTACCGGTTCGGGCTACCAGGCCGCCATCCTCGCGCAGCTCGCGCGAAAGGTCTGCAGCATCGAGATCATCCCGCAATTGGCCGAGACCGCCGCGAAAACACTAAGGGACCTCGCGTATGACAACGTGAGCGTCAGGCTTGGCGATGGCTACGATGGCTGGCCCGAATGTGGTCCTTTTGACGCAGTCGTCGTGACTGCCGCGCTCGGGGAACCACCGCCGCCGCTGATCGAGCAGCTTAAAGTAGGTGGCCGACTCGTCATGCCGGTGGGCCCCGGTTACGGCACCCAGCATCTCACGGTCGTCGAAAAAATCGCTCCTGGCAAGACGACGACGCGCGCCGTCGCCCTCGTGCGGTTTGTCCCGTTTACGCGTTCGCAAAACTAGAAGCCAGGGTGGAACAGGTTGAGCGCGTAGGGTCGGTGAGCCTTGCGACTGCGCGAAGCGCAGTTCGCTGGGCGTAACCCACCAATTTTGTTGAGGCGGACATTGGCGGATTGCGCTTCGCTAATCCGTCTGCGTTAGCGTGCCTCATCCGCCGCAGCAAAATGCGCCATCTGGTCGGCGCGGGCCTTGGCGAAGGCCGGGCGGCCCGTGGCGCGCGCGACATAGTCGCGGCAAGCCGGATGTGCCGCCAACCCATCGAAGCGATCGACGACGCGCAGCACGTCCGACATCAGGATGTCGGCGACGGAGAAGGAGCCCGCCAGCCATTCGCGGCCGGCGAGCACCGGCTCCATGTGCTTGAGGCGGAGCTTGAGGAAGTCGTCGACGAACTTCACGGCAGGTGAGCCATCGTCACTGCCGGTGAACTTGAACATCGTCCAGGGCAGGGCGGGCATCTCCACCGAATTGAGCGCCGCGAACACCCACGTCGTCGCCTCGTTACGGCCGCGCGGATCGGTGGGCATCAATGCCGGGCTGAGCTCACCCAGATGCAGCAGGATCGCGCCGCTCTCGAAGATCGAGAGGTCGCCGTCGGTCAGCCACGGCACCTGGCCGAAGGGCTGGTGCGCGAAATGCGCGGCGTCCCGCGGGCCGAACGGCACGCTCGCGACGCGGTACGGCAACGCGGCCTCTTCGAGAGCCCAGCGCACACGGAGGTCGCGCACGAAACCCCTGGGCATCTCGGGAACCCAGTCGAAAGTGGTGAGGGTGAGGTCGGCCATGCGGTGTCTCCCAGTGCTGCTCAGGGCATAGGACGGGCGAGGGACGTGCGTTCCGACACCGGTGTCAATTCTTTTTGTCGCCGGCGACTTGAGCGGTTAGTCTCGCCCCAAAACAACAGGAGGAAACCCCGATGCCCGCCGCCTTCTTCGTCGTCCGCGCCATCGTCACCGACGCCAGCAAGCGTGCCGCCTTCGACAGATGGTACGAGACCGAGCACGTGCCCGACGCGGTAAAGGCGTTCGGCGTAGCCAAGGCCTGGCGGTTCTGGAGCCTGGACGATCCCTCCCTGCATCAGGCTATGTATCAGTTCGACGACGAAGCCACGCTCGCGGCGATGCTCAGAGGCGACGCGCTGAAAAAGCTCGTCGCCGATTTCAACCGCGACTGGCCCGACGTGAAACGGACGCGCGAGACGCTGGTGCTGGCGCAGGAGTTTGCGAAGTAGTTCCTGTCGCCTTTGCAACGAATCTGAACGGACGATTCAGCCGCAGTTCATATCGCAGGCCCGACACTTGCTCGGCATCATCAACGCGTGCCTGAGAGGAAGATGTCATGGAACGCCGCAATTTTTTGAAACTTGCATTCGGTGCCGCGGCGGGAGCCGCCGCGTTCACCGCCGCCGCGCAGGCCGCGCCGCTGGCGCCGCAGCCGCTCGGTGATCCCCGCATGCCGCAAGGCAATCCGGATGCTCATCCCGCCGTCACCACCAGTGACGAAGCTGCGCAGCTCAAGCCCGAGCAGGTGCACTGGCACGGTCGTGGCCATCACTGGGGCTGGCGCCATCGCCACTGGGGCTGGCGTCGCCGGCGCTGGCATCGCCGCCACTGGTAAGCGCCCGGCCGTCGAGGCCTGGACGGGGATCGCGGTTCGCGATCCCCGTTTTGATTCGGCGCTCCTGCAAGCCGATGTCCTGCAGAGCGCTGAAAAGAAAATGGCCGCGCAGGCTGTCGCCGCGCGGCCATTCGCGATGCGAAAGGACGAGATCAGAACGGCCGGCAACGGCCGGCGTACCAGCGGAAGCCATAGGGGCACACGCGCGGACGCACGACTACGACCGGCGCGGGGCGGGGCGCCACGACGACAACCGGCGGGCGCCCGGCCATCGGACGGCAGCCGCCATAGGGGCCGCGATACCAGCCGGGGCCGCAACCGCCGGCGGCGCTGGCCGCTTCGCTGAAACCGACGACCGCGCTGGCGAGCATGACGGCGGCGAAGAGATATTTCATTTGAACTTCCTTCTCGTCCTCGGGACAGAATGTTTGGGCAGCGCGCTTGCGGCGCACAATGAATCAAAAGACACGATTCGACACGTTAAATCTGGGGAGAAACGTGCCGACACGTCGCGATCCAAACCTGCCAATCATGACCTGAATGCGGCATGAACGTTGTCCGCATACGGCTTCAGGCGACAGCAATGGCGCCAGCGGCCCGTTCCGATGGAATCGAAACGGGCCTCCAGGTTCTTTGTTCTGACGCTACGCGAACCGGTATCCACTTTGCTCGAAAACGCTCTACCGGCCGAGAAAGCCGAGCACCAGCTCCCGGTACTTCTCCGGCGCTTCCAGGAAGACGAGATGGCCGGTGTCGGGGATCACCTCGGCCCGCGCATTCGGCATCTTCGCAGCAAACGCTTTCGCGAGCTCGGCGTTCTGCCCCATCTTCGCGCGCAGCGCCTCCGGTGCGTTCGGCCGGCCCGGCGCATTGTGGTCGTCGGCGCCCATGATGAACAGCGTCGGCTCGGTGATCAGCACAACCTCGTGCGCGACCGGCTCGCGATAGATCATCTGCCCGGAGCTCACGAAGGCGCGCAGCCAGCGCGGATAGTCGGGGCTGCCCTTGATGTTGAAGCGGGCGTCGATGAACGGCGTGATTGCATCCGGCGGCAGCTTGATCGCGTAATTGGTCTGGAGCTGCTTGCGATAGCCCTCGGCCGTCAGCTTGTCCTCGCTCTCGATCATCTTCTCGGTCGGCGTCGGCGGCACGTAGAGGCGGTAGTCCTCCAGCCCGATCGGCGCGGTCAGCACGAGATGGGCGACCCTGTCGGGATAAGCGCGGGCGATGCGCACGCCCAGCATGCCGCCGAGCGAATGCGCGACAACCTCGGCCTTGTCGATCTTGAGGTGATCGAGCAGCGCGATGGTGTTGCGCGCCAGCGTGTCGAAATGCAGTTCGCCTTGCGGCTTGGAGGATTTGCCGAAGCCGATCTGGTCCGGCACCACGACGCGGAATCCGGCCTCGCTGAGCATCTTGATGACGGGCGCCCAGTAGCTCGACGGGAAATTGCGCCCGTGCAGCAGCACCACGGTGCGGCCGTTCGGCTGCTGAGGCGCCACGTCCATGTAGGCCATGCTGAGCTGCTCGCCGTCGTTGACAACAGGCAGCAGGTGCACGGGATAGGGATAGGCGAAGCCTTCGAGCGCGATGCCGTAAGGCTCGCGTGGTGTGGTGTCGACGGCGTATGCGGCAAGAGGGGCGGCGAGGAAGGCGGCGGCAAGCGCGGCCGGGAGGAAGCGGATCATTGGGCTCTCTGGCTTTTGCAGAACGTCATTCCGGGGCGCGTCGAAGACGCGAACCCGGAATCTCGAGATTCCGGGCCTGGTCCTTCGGACCATCCCGGAATGACGGTGCCAGTAAACCTGTGAACAGCCGGGTCAAGCCCGGCCATGACGAGAGTGAGAGCTAACACGCGATTGTGTGCCGTCACGCTTCCGGCGTGATCAGTCCTTCCCATTCCCGAACAGCGCGGCAAACTGTTTCTCGCCGGTGCGGGTGAAATTCACCACGCGGCTGCCCGGCGTGGCGTCGCGCGCGGCCCATTTCAGCTCGGTGAAGCGCTGCATCATGGTGGCGCCGAGCGTGCCGGCGAGATGGTGGCGCCGCTCGCTCCAGTCCAGGCAGGCCTTGCACACCGGCCGGCGCGGATGGGCGAGCATGCCGGGCGAGATCTGCAAATGTTTGGCGAGAAAGCGTTCGCCCTCGGCGGTCAGCTCGATGTCCTGTTTCTTCTGCCTGACCAGGTTTCGCTCGCGCATGGTGTCGAGCATCTGCACGCCGAGATCGCCGGCGAGATGATCGTAGCAGATGCGCGCGCGCCGCAGCGCCGGATCCTTCGGTCCCGTGCGCACGCGCATGTGGCCGGTGCGCGCGGCGAGGCCCGCAAGCCCTTCGAGCACGCCGGCAACGTCGTCGTCGGTGAGGCGGTAGTAGCGGTGCCGGCCCTGCTTCTCCGGCTCGACCAGCCCGCCGGCCTCGAGCTTCGAAAGGTGCGAGCTCGCCGTCTGCGGCGTGATGCCGGCCTCCTGCGCGAGCTCGCTCGCGGTCAGCGCGCGTCCGTTCATCAGCGCCGTGAGCATGTTGGCGCGGGCGGGGTCGCCGACCAGCGAAGCGACCATGGCGATGTCGGGTCCTGATTTCATGCTTCGATGGTAGCCGAAGCATTGCGGTCGGGCAAGCGCGTAGGCTCTCACCAGGTCGTCATTGCGAGGAGCCCGTGACAAAATTGCGAAGCAATTTTGCACTGGCGACGAAGCAATCCAGGCTGTCTCCGCGGAGAGATTCCTGGATTGCTTCGCTGCGCTTGCAATGACGAGGTGGAAACACAGGAGCCTTACATGTCCGTCACCGTCTTCATCCGCTACCAGCTCGATCCGTTCAAGCGCGCGCAGTTCGAGGAATACTCGAAGCGCTGGCTCACTATCATTCCGAAATGCGGCGGCGACCTGATCGGCTATTTCATGCCGCACGAGGGTACCAACAACATCGCCTTCGCACTGATCACCTTCGAGAGCCTGGCCGCCTACGAGGCCTACCGCGCCCGGCTGCGCCAGGATGCGGAAGGCATGGCGAACTTCCATTTCGCCGAGGAACACAAGTTCATCCTCGCGGAAGAGCGCACCTTCCTGCGCAAGGTGGTATTGTAGGCCACGACACCGTCAGCAGGAGACGCCCATGATCGCCGTGATCTTCGAGGTCTGGCCCAAGCCCGAGCATCGCCAGACCTATTTCGACCTTGCAGCCGATCTGAAGCCGATCCTGCAAACCATCGACGGCTTCATCTCGGTCGAGCGTTTCGAGAGCCTGACCGAGAAAGGCAAGATCCTGTCGATCTCGTTCTGGCGGGATGAGGCAGCCGTGCAGGCCTGGCGCAATACGATGGAGCACCGGCGCACCCAGGCCAAGGGCAGGGCGCAGATCTTTGCCGACTATCATCTGCGCATCGCCAGCGTCATCAGGGACTACGGCATGAACGATCGCGACGAGGCGCCGAAGGACAGTCGCGCCGTGCACGATGCGCACTAGCGCGTTCGGGCGCGCACTGGCGCTGCCGGGCGCGCACTGGCGCTGCCGGGCGCGCACTGGCGCTGCCCTGAAAGCGTGCCTATGTCTGCGCGGCCAACAAGGGAGAGAAACATGCACGTGACGACCGCGGACAAGCGCGCGACCTTCAGGAAGATGCACGAGAGCGGCTGCTTCATTCTGCCCAATCCGGTCGATGTCGGCAGCGCCAAGGCGTTGCAGCATCTCGGTTTCAAGGCGATTGCGTCATCGAGCGCAGGCTTTGCGTGGACCATCGGCAAGGCCGACAACCACGTCACCGTTGAGGACGTCTGTCAGCATCTGGCAGCATTGAGCTCGGCGGTCGACATTCCCGTGAATGCGGATTTCGAAGGCGGCTTTGCGGTCGAGCCGGACAAGGTCGCTGACAATGTCGAGCGCTGTGTGCGTACCGGCGTCGCCGGCCTGTCGATCGAGGATTCCACCGGCGACAAGGACAGGCCGCTCTACGATCGCGCGCTCGCGGTCGAGCGCATCATGGCCTCGCGCAGGGCGATCGGCGACAGCGGCACGCTGCTGGTCGGCCGCTGCGAGGCCTATCTGTGGGGCGTGACCGACCTCAAGCTCGTCATCGACCGGCTGAGCGCCTACGCCGATGCCGGCGCCGACTGCCTCTACGCGCCGGGCCTGAAGAGCCGCGAGGACATTGCCGCGGTGGTCAAGGCTGTCGCACCAAAGCCGTTCAACCTCTTGATCGGCGGTTCCGGCTTGTCCTTGCAGGAGGCCGAAGATCTCGGCGTGCGCCGGATCAGCGTCGGCGGCTCGCTCGCCCGCGCCGCGTGGGGCGGCTTCATGCGCGCGGCAAAGGAGATGGCCGAGAAGGGGACCTTCACCGAGCTCGGCAGCGGCTATCCCGGCGGCGAGCTCAACAAGATGTTCAGCTAGAGCCAAACGAAAGGCGGCGGGATGTTGTGTCCCGCCGCTTTCATGCGTCACTGCGAAGTCTTACTTCGCGCCGTTAGACGGTGCGGCCGGATCCGGCGCGGCCGGCTTGCTCGGCGCAGCACCCGTGGTCACGCCCGGCGCGGTGTTGTTGCGCGGCGTCACGTCGCGCATGCCGGGAGGCGCCGCTGGATTGGCCGGCGGAGCCTGCTGGGCCGTCTGCTTCGCCGGCTCGTTGCTCGCCTGGTTGCCGGTGGTCGTGTTGTTCAAGCCGTAGAACACGGCACCCAGCACCAGGGCGACAGCCACGGCAAACAGTGCGACCTTGCCGCTGGAGGCGGGGCCTTCGCCCAGCTCGGGGTCGACCTGAAGGTCGGCATCCCGTCGCGCCGCACGGAGATACTCATCATCGGCGAGATTCGGGCGATACGGATCGTTGGGGAAACGGTCGTCAGCCATCGATTGGGTCTCCTCGATTATGGCGGCTGGACAACCCATAGATGCGAGATTCTGTTCCGCCCCCTCTGATGCTTTCGTCGCATGTTGCCCCCGCGTCGGGAATCGGGAACCTGCTCATCCCGGATGGACCCCTTGTTCATCCTGGAACCGCGGACGTAAGTTCCACGGGCGGAATAAGGGAACAAAGCGATGTGGAGCCTGCCGCCGAGCGATAGCGTGCTGCACCTTCTGGCGTTTGTTGCCTTGACGGCGCAGGGCATGACCGCGGCGCTTGCTGCGGGGCGGCGCAGCATGGACTATGTCGGCGTCTGCATGCTCGGCAGCATTACCGCGCTCGGCGGCGGCACGCTGCGCGACCTGTTTCTCGGCCACTATCCGCTCGCCTGGGTCGCGAACCCGATCTATCTCGTGCTCCCTGGCGCTGCAGCGCTGCTGACCATCCTGTTCGCGCGCCTCGTGCACCGGCTTCAGCTCGCCTTCATCGTGCTCGATGCCATCGGCCTCGTCGTCTTCACCATGACCGGCTGCGACATCGCCTGGCAGATGGATGTCTCGCTGCCGATCGTCATCGTCTCGGGCATGGTGACGGGCTGCGCCGGCGGCGTGTTGCGCGACGTGCTCTGCAACGACGTGCCGCTCTTGTTTCGCTCCGAGCTCTACGCCAGCGTCTCCGTGGTGACGGGGCTGTTCTACGCGACGGCCTTCGGCCTCAATCTCAACGCCGAGCTCTGGACGATCCTGACCTTCATCCTCGGCATCAGCTTCCGCCTGCTCGCGGTGCGCTACAAATGGGAGATGCCGAAATTCGTGTTCACGGGGGACGAGCGGTAGCTCTATCCACCTCGCAATGACGGGGAGGGAGCTTGCTACGGTTGCTTGCGCGCCTTCGCCACCTGCGCCGGCGTCACCAGCGGGCCCGAATTGCCCCAGGAATTGCGGATGTAGTTCGTCACCGCCGCGATCTCCCCGTCGGACAATTGCTTGGCATAGGCCGGCATCTCGCCGGTGTTGGGCGCGCGTGGCGTGGTCACGGTGAGGGCGCCGTCGAGGATGATGCGCAACGTCGAGGACGGATTGACCGATTGCAGCAGCGCGTTGGCGGGCAGCGGCGGATAGATGCGCGGCGCTCCCGTGCCGTCGGCTTCGTGGCAGGCGATGCAGAGCTTGGCATAGACCGCCTGGCCGGCCTTCATCTCGGCATCGTCGGGCGGCGTCACGATCGTCTCGCGCCGCGCCGGCGGCAGGCCCTTCAGGTAGACCGCGATCGCGCGCGCATCGGCGTCACTCATCTTCGAGGTCGAGTTGACCACCACCTCCGCCATCAGCCCGTCGGCATGGCTCTTGGCATTGCGGCCGCTCTGCAGATATTCGGCGATGTCCTCCACGCTCCACGACTTCAGCCCGGTGCGCGGCGCGCCATCGAGCCTTGGGGCGTACCAGCCGCCGATCTCGTTGCCGGCGAATGCCTGCGCCAGCTTGTCCGCGCCAAAATAGTTCTTCGGCGTATGGCAGGCGCCGCAATGGCCGAGCCCGGTGACGAGATAGCCGCCGCGATTCCACGTCGCGCTCTGGCTCTGGTCCGGCTCGAACAGGCCCGGCTTGAAATACATGGCATTCCAGATCCGCATCAGGCCGCGGTAACCGAACGGCCAGCGCAGCTCCGGCGGCTTGTTGCGGCTCGCGACGGGCGCGAGCGTGCCGAGATAGGCCCGGATCGCCAGCGTGTCGTCCTTCGTCATCTTCGTGAAGTAGGGATAGGGGAAGGCCGGATAGTAGTTCGAGCCGTCGGGCGCGACGCCATAGCGGAGGGCGCGGGTGAAATCGGCATCCGCCCAGGCGCCGATGCCGGTGTCTCGGTCGGGCGTCAGGTTCGGCGCATAGATCGCGCCGAAGGGCATGTCGATGCGCTTTCCGCCCGCGAACGGCTTGGCCGGATCGGCGGTGTGGCAGCCCGCGCAGTCGCCGGCCTCGACCAGCGTCTTGCCATAGGCGATCAGCTCCGGCGATGGTTCGGCGGCCAGGGCCGCGCCTGCAACCGCACTGCACAACGCCAAACCCACAGCCAGGCCAGCCAGAATCGTCCGCATCGAGAGCCTTTCCTGCGACCAATCGACGTCGCCTGCGTGACGGGGGCATCAATTCATTTCGCGACGGCGGGGGTATGGTGACACAAATTGAAAATGCCTGATGCCTTTGCAGCCACGAAATTGCGATTTTTACCTGGCGCTCGCTTTGGTCCAGATTTGTGGTGCGGAGCGTTAAATATCCGACATAGAGTGGCGGAGATGGTCGGCGCGCCCTAGCTAAAAACAACGGGCAGGCAACGGCTTAAGCGACGTTAAGTGACAAAGACCTGAACAGGGCGTGGAAAGAGGACAGCATGGGAATCAACCAGGGTCCGATCAGTCTCGATCAAAAATACACCCAGGACACCGGACACGTCTTCACCACGGGCATCCAGGCCCTGGTTCGCCTGCCCATGGCCCAGATCCGGCGCGACCGCGCCAATGGCCTCAATACCGCGGGCTTCATCTCCGGCTATCGCGGCTCGCCGCTCGGCGGCTATGACCAGCAGCTCTTTGCGGCGCGAAAGCATCTCGAGCAGTACAACATCAAGTTCCAGCCCGGCGTGAACGAGGACCTGGCCGCGACCGCCGTCTGGGGCTCGCAGCAGCTCAATCTCTCGCCCGGCGCCAAGTATGACGGTGTGGTCGGCATCTGGTACGGCAAAGGCCCCGGCGTCGACCGCTGCGGCGACGTGTTCCGCCACGGCAATGCCGCGGGCTCGGCCAAGAACGGCGGTGTGCTGTGTCTGGCCGGCGACGACCACGGCGCAAAATCCTCGACCGTCCCGCATCAGTCCGACCACGCCTTCATGTCGGCGCTGATGCCGTATCTCTACCCGTCCAGCATCCACGAGATGATCGAGATGGGCCTGCTCGGGATCGCGATGTCGCGCTACTCGGGCTGCTGGGTCGGCATGAAGGTGATCACGGAGACGGTGGAGACCACCGCCGAGATCGACCTCACCGACGAGATGAAGCCCTTCATCATCCCGCCCGATTTCGAGCTGCCGCCCGGCGGCCTCAATCTGCGCTGGCCCGACGACCGCTTCGAGCAGGACCGCCGCCTCCAGGACTACAAGGGCTTTGCCGCGATCGCCTTCGCGCGCGCCAACAGGGTCAACCGCGTCACCATGGATTCGCCGAACGCGCGCTTCGGCATCATGGCCTCAGGCAAGAGCTATGAGGACGTGCGGCAGGCGCTGCGCGAGCTCGGGGTCACCGAGGAGGTCGCCGCCAAGATCGGTCTCCGTCTCTACAAGATCGGCATGCCCTGGCCGCTGGAGCCGGAAGGCGTGCGCCAGTTCGCGGTCGGGCTCGAAGAGATTTTCATCATCGAAGAGCGGCGCGAGATCGTCGAGAACCAGGTCAAGCAGGAGCTGTTCAACTGGCGCGACGACGTCCGCCCGCGCATCGTCGGCAAGATGGACGAGCACGACAAGCGCTTCCTGACCTTCGCCGCCGAGCTCAGCGTCGCTTCGCTTGCGACCTCGATCACCGAGCGACTTCTAAGGCTTAATCTCAACCCTGAAATCGCGGAGATGCTCCGCGTCAAGGCCGACTGGTTCAACGGCCGCCAGGCCACACAGATGCAGGCCACCGCGCCTGTCTCCCGCACCCCGTATTTCTGCTCCGGCTGTCCCCACAACACCTCGACCAAGGTCCCCGAAGGCAGCCGCGCGCTTGCCGGCATCGGCTGTCACTTCATGGCGCTGTGGATGGACCGCTCGACCGAGACGTTCACGCATATGGGCGGCGAGGGCGTGCCGTGGGTCGGCATCGCGCCCTTCACCAACGAGAACCACATCTTCGCCAACCTCGGCGACGGCACCTATTTCCACTCTGGCCTGCTCGCCATCCGTCAGGCGGTCGCCTCCAAGACCAACATCACCTACAAGATCCTCTACAACGACGCGGTGGCCATGACCGGCGGCCAGCGCCATGACGGCGATCTCTCGCCGCAGCAGATCACCTTCCAGCTCCACGCCGAGGGCATCCGCGAGATCTATCTGGTCTCGGAGGCGCCCGACACCTATCCCGCCGACACCATCGCGCCCGGCGTGAAGAAGTATCACCGCGACGAACTCGACAACGTCATGAAGATGTGCCGCGAATACAAGGGCACCTCGGCGATCGTGTTCGTGCAGACCTGCGCCGCCGAAAAGCGCCGCCGCCGCAAGCGCGGCCTGATGGAGGATCCGGCGCGTCGTGTCATGATCAACCCGGCCGTCTGCGAAGGCTGCGGCGACTGCTCGGTGCAGTCGAACTGCATCTCGGTCGAGCCGCTGGAGACCGAGTTCGGCCGCAAGCGCGCCATCAACCAGTCGTCCTGCAACAAGGACTATTCCTGCGTGAAGGGCTTCTGCCCGTCCTTCGTCACCGTCGACGGCGGCGCGCCGCGCCACCGTGCGCCGGCCGAGCTTGAAGAGATCGGCGCGCTGCCCGAGCCGGCCTCGCGCCCGACGCTCGACAAGCCCTACAACATCGCCGTCGGCGGTGTCGGCGGCACCGGCGTGCTCACGATCGGCGCGCTGCTCGGCATGGCCGCCCACATCGAGGGCAAGGCCTCGATGATCCTCGACATGTCGGGCCTCGCGCAGAAGGGCGGGGCGGTGCTGAGCCATGTCCGCCTGTCCGACCATCCGGCCGAGGTCACGTGCTCGCGCATCGTCACCGGCACGGCCGATCTCGTCCTCGCCGCCGACGAGGTGGTCGCGGTCGCCAAGGACACGATCTCGCTCTGCGACACCAGCCGCACCCGCGGCATCATCAACAGCCACGTCATTCCCACCGCCGACTTCGTCCTCAACCGCGACTTCAACTTCCAGACCCGCAAGCTGAACGGATTGCTGGAGACGGCGCTGCACAAGGACTCCGTCTTCTTCGACTTCACCAAGCCCGCCGAGCAGTTGCTCGGCGACAGCATCGCCACCAACATGATGATGATGGGCTATGCCTATCAGAAGGGGCTGTTCCCGCTGGCGGCCGAGTCGATCGAGCAGGCGATCGAGGTCAACGGCGTCGCGACCAAGATGAACAAGGAAGCCTTCCGCCTCGGTCGCCTCGCGGTCGCCGATCCCGAGCGTCTTGCGGGCATGCTGAAGGGAGCGGGCGAGGTCGTCGCGCCCAAGACCTTGGACGCAATGACGCTCGACGAAGTCATCGAGCATCGCGCCAAGCACCTGACCGCCTATCAGAACGGCCGCCTGGCAAAACGCTATCGCAAGCTGGTCGACCAGGTTCGCGATGTCGCCAAGCAGGGTGGCTATGACGACGCGCTGCCGCGCGCGGTCGCGGTGAACTACGCCAAGCTCCTTGCCTACAAGGACGAATACGAAGTCGCGCGCCTCTTCACCGACGGCGCCTTCGAGCAGCAGCTTCGCGACCAGTTCGAGGGCGAATTCAAGTTCACCTTCAACCTCGCGCCGCCGATCCTTAGCCGCGGCGTCGACGCGCTCGGCCGCCCGAAGAAGCGCGCCTTCGGCCCGTGGATGCTGAAGGTCTTCCGCGTGCTGGCGAAGTTCAAGTTCCTGCGCGGCACCCCGCTCGACATCTTCGGCCGCAGCGCCGACCGCAAGCTCGAGCGCGATCTGATCGTGGGTTACGAAAAGGACGTCGCCACCGTGCTCGGCCTGTTGTCGCCGCTCACGATCGACACCGCGGTCGAGTTGCTCTCGCTGCCCGACCGCATCCGCGGCTACGGCCCGGTCAAGGAAAAGGCGGTCACTGAGGCCAAGGCCCGCTATGCCCAGCTCGCCGCGGACTTGGCGAGCCCGCCGCCCGCGCCGCGGCAGATCGCGGCGGAGTAGGGCAAGTCCCGTAGGGTGGGCAAAGGCGCGAAGCGCCGTGCCCACCACCTCACCAGGATTGAGTCAGAAGAGGTGGGCACACTTCGCTTTGCCCACCCTACAAGACCTACGTTTGACAAGGGTTGTGACCGCGCGATATCAGCAACTTGCGATAGTGGCGCGCGGCGGGTGATGCGGTCGTGCGCTATGCGGAGCGACGATCGATGTCATTGCGCGGTGTCTTGATTGTATTGGTCGCCGTTGGCGTATTGGCGGCCTTGGGGATGTACTGGAATCAGCATGATATCGAACGTGTCATGCGTGATGGCTACGGCACCACGGGCAAGATCACGTCCGCTGAAGTCGTCTCGACGCGATTTCCGTTCGTGTTCGACGGGTTCTGGCCCCGCTATGTCGACGAAAATCTGTCGATCGGATTGCAATGGATCGGAAAGGACGGCGTTCAGCGCGAGCGCAAGGGCATCGCGGTCAGCGCCGCCTATGCGGCGCGCATCACGGTTGGCAATCAGCTCAAGCTCCTGACGGTCCCCATTCAGGCCGTTGACGATGATTCATCGCTTCCTGTGATCGTCGAGGATATCGACGATCATCTGAGCCATATCCGGTCCACGTCCAGATTTATGGCGGCGGGAGCAGGTATCTGCGCCGTGATGCTGGTGCTCGTGATCGGATGGCAGGCATGGTCGGCGCGTCGAAGCGGGCCGGGAAGCGCCGCAATCGCCGCCGGATCGCGGCGGCCCTTTCCTTTCATCCTCGGGATCTTGGCCGCCGTGATGCTTCCATTCGGCGGCTACATGCTAGTGACCTCCTATTTCGAGCAAAGCACGTTGAAGGAGGTCCTCGACCACGGCGATGAGGCCACCGCCGATATTACGCGTGCCTACGGTGAAGTGAACAAAGCCGGCGACGCGCCGAGCTATCTCGTTACGCTGGCGTGGACCGACAAGTCCGGGCAGCGGCAAAGCTACGGGCCGACCCACATCAGCCCGGCCTTCTGGCGGCAGATCACGCGGAACGGCGTCCAGACGGTTAGGCAGACCAGGATCCGCTATCTCTCAGGCAGGCCGGATGCGCGGCCTCTGATCGTCGACGACGCGGCCGAAGCCCAATACCAGAACAGTTTTGGCGTGAAGGGCGGCGCGGTCTTTCTCGTCTTCGGCCTGATCCTGGCCGCGGTGACCGCGTTCCGCTATCGCGCGCGTCCGAGCGCGGCTTGATCGCAGGAGAGGGACGTCGGTTGGGTTAGGCAGATCCCCCTCGCGATTTCCTGTTTGATATCAATCGCCGTTCTACTGTGCATGGGGTTGTTTTCGTACAACGGGTTCTTTCGATAAAACGAAAATCGCTTGTGCCGTCGGGCAAAACACCTTTAGGATTCTGCCTGGCTGGAGCGGCGACGTGAGGCTGTCCGCGCTGAAATGGACCTGTGGTCGAATATGGATTTTGCTTGGCGCATCGTGACGTGCCTGCCGCTTACAGAGCTTTGGAACAGCGAAGGTCTGTTGGATGTCCGGCCTGACCAAAGAGTGGGCGCGGCTGAGATCGAGCTGCTTCTGCGGGACGGTGCGAGTTTCGTGGTCGCGGACGTTGGAAAGCCGTTGCGATGGATATCGGCCGCCGACCGCTTTTCGTTCTGGAAGACCGAGGTGAAGGGGCGGCTGATAGCCCGGGACGCTGATTGCTTCAGTCTCGACGACTATCCTGACAGTTACTGCTACGTCGCGACCGCTTGGAGCGGCACGGCGCCGATGCCGATCATTGTTCTAGAGATCCACCATTGACGGGGCTGTGATCGACGGCGGGGCAATATCGCCCACTTGCGCCCACCCGCTGCCCTCTCGCCCGACGGAATATTTCCGCGCTTGCCAACAGGGCCAGTGCGGTTCAGAAAAACGGGGCAATAAGAAACGCGAGCGGAGACCTCTGTTTTGACCATCAAGGGCAACGCCTACATTGCCGGGATCTACGAACACCCGACCCGGCATGCGCCGGACAAATCCACCGCCCAGCTCCACGCCGAGGTCGCCAAGGGTGCGATCGAGGATGCCGGGCTCAGCAAGGACGATGTCGACGGCTATTTCTGCGCCGGCGACGCGCCGGGCGGCGCTTGGCCGATGGTCGATTATCTCGGCCTGAACACGAAAAAGCTCCGCCACGTTGATTCCACAGAGACCGGCGGCTGTTCCTACATCATCCATCTCGGCCATGCCGCTGAAGCCATCGCGGCGGGCAAGTGCTCGATCGCGCTGATCACGCTCGCCGGGAAACCGCGCACCGGCGTGATGCCGCCGCGCGCGGCCGGCGCGGAAGCCGATTTCGAGTCCGCTTACGGCGCGACCACGCATAATGCCTATGGCATGTGTGCCATGCGCCACATGCACGACTATGGCACCACCAGCGAGCAGCTCGCCTGGATCAAGGTCGCGGCCTCGCACCACGCGCAATACAATCCGCATGCAATGCTCAAGGACGTCGTCACGGTCGAGGACGTCTTGAACTCGCCGATGATCTCCGATCCCTTGCATCGCATGGATTGCTGCGTCGTCTCCGACGGCGGCGGCGCGCTGATCGTGACCACGCCCGAGATCGCCAGGAGCCTGAAGAAGCCGCTGGTCAAGCTGATCGGCCATGGCGAGGCGATGAAGGGACCGCGCGGCGGCAAGGATCTCGATCTCACATACTCCGCGGGCATCTGGTCCGGCCCGCGTGCGTTCGAGGAAGCCGGCATCACGCCGAAGGACATCAAATACGCCTCGATCTACGACAGCTTCACCATCACCGTCTTGATGCAGCTCGAGGACCTCGGCTTCTGCAAGAAGGGCGAGGGCGGAAAATTCGTCGCCGACGGCAATCTGATCTCGGGCGTCGGCAAGCTGCCGTTCAACACCGACGGCGGCGGCCTGTGCAGCAACCATCCCGTCAACCGCGGCGGCATGACCAAGATCATCGAGGCCGTCAGGCAGCTGCGCGGCGAAGCGCATCCGAAGGTGCAGGTCAAGAATTGCGACCTCGCCATCGCCCACGGCACCGGCGGCCTTCTGGGCGTTCGCCACGCCGCCTCGACGGCCATTCTGGAGCGCGTGTGATGAGTGAAGCGAAAAAGTATCCGGCCCCGGTGACGAACCCCGAGACCGCCGCGTTCTGGGACGCAGCCAAGCAGGGCAAGTTCATGATCAAGCGCTGCACCGCGTGCGGCGAAGCGCACTACTTCCCGCGCTCGATCTGCCCGTTCTGCTACTCTGACAAGACGGTGTGGGAGGAGGCTTCGGGCGAGGGCACGATCTACACTTGGAGCTTGATGCGGAAGTCGCCGACCGGCCCTTACGCCATCGGCTACGTCACGCTGAAGGAAGGCCCCTCGGTGCAGACCAATTTCGTCGATTGCGATCTCGAGAAGCTGAAGATCGGCCAGAAGGTGAGAGTGGTGTTCAAGCCGACCGACGGCGCACCGCTGCCGTTCTTCACGCCGGCCTGATGCGCTCTACCCATCCTACGAATTCTTCCTTCCCCCCTTGTGGGGGAAGGTGGCGCGAAGCGCCGGATGAGGGGTATCGCTCCGCGGAAAGACTTTCGATGCGGAGCTAACCCCTCACCCAAACGAGTTTGCCGCACGGTTCTCGTGGCCCTCTCCCACAAGGGGAGAGGGCACATTAACGAGCGCCGCTGCTCGCTAAGAATGCCGGGAGGAAACCAAAAAATGTCCGCCAGATACGAAGAACTCAAAGGCCTGAAAAACATCGGCCAGAAATACGCCTACACCGACCGCGAGGTGATGCTCTACGCCTACGGCATCGGGCTCGGTGCCGATCCGATGGACGAGAACGAACTCGCCTTCGTCAACGAGGGCACGTTCACGCCGCGGCCGCTGAAGGTGGTGCCGACCTTTGCTTCCGTCGCGGCGTGGGGCTCGGGGCCGGGCGAGATGAACCTCAACCGCGTGATGGTGGTCGATGGCGAGCGCGACATCACCTTTCACCAGCCGCTGCCGGTGGCCGCGAACATCACCGCCGATTCCTCCGTGCTCGAGGTCTACGACAAGGGCAAGGACAAGGGTGTGGTGATCAGCCACCAGACCGTGCTGAAGAACGAGAAGGGCGAGAAGCTGGCGACGCTGGTCGCTTCGCGCTTCGCTCGCGGCGACGGCGGCTTTGGCGGGCCGAACCTGACCCAGCCCGATCCGCACAAGATCCCGGCGCGCGCGCCCGACAAGACGATCGACATCGTCACGCGTCCCGACCAGGCGCTGGTCTATCGGCTCTGCGGCGACCGCAACCCGCTGCATTCAGATCCTGAGTTTGCGAAGAAGGCCGGCTTCCCGCGCCCGATCCTGCACGGCATGTGCACCTACGGCATCACCTGCCGCGGCGTGCTCCAGACTTATGCCGATTACGACGCCTCCGCCTTCCGCCAGCACGTCGCGCGGTTCTCATCCCCGGTCTATCCCGGCGAGACCGTGACCATGGACCTCTGGAAGGACGGCAACACGATCTCGTTCGAAGCCAAGGTGAAGTCGCGCGGCGTCACCGTGATCAAGAACGGCAAGACGGTGCTGGGTTAGCTGCCTCCGTCATTCCGGGGCGCGCGAAGCGCGAACCCGGAATCTCGAGCTACAACCTCTGGATTCCGGGTTCAGCGCTGCGCGCTGCCCCGGAATGACAATAATAAAACAGGGAGATGCCCCCATGGGACTACTCGACGGCAAGGTCGCGCTGATCACCGGTGCGGGCGGCGGGCTCGGTGAGGCCTACGCGAAACTGTTCGCGCGGGAAGGGGCATCCGTCGTCGTCAACGACCTCGGCGGCCCCCGCGACGGCTCCGGCGCCGACAAGTCGATGGCGCAGCTTGTGGTGGACGCGATCAAGGCGGAAGGCGGCAAGGCGGTCGCCAACGGCGCCGACATCTCCACCATGGAGGGCGGCCAGTCGGTGTTCGACGACGCCATCAAGCATTTCGGCCGCGCCGACATCCTCGTCAACAATGCCGGCATCTTGCGCGACCAGACCTTCGCCAAGGCGTCCGAGGCCGACTGGGACAAGGTCATCAAGGTGCACCTGAAGGGTACCTTTTGTTGCACCATGCCGGTGTTTCGCTGGATGCGGGAAAACGGTGGCGGCGTCATCGTCAACACCTCCTCGACATCAGGGCTGATCGGCAATTTCGGGCAGACCAATTACGGCGCGGCCAAGGGCGGCATCTGGGGCCTGTCCAACGTGCTGGCGATCGAGGGCCGCAAGTACAACATCCGGATCTGGACGCTGGCCCCGGGCGCCCTGACCCGCATGACCGCAGACCTGCCCCGCTATAAGGAGAACCCCTCGGCGGCGCTGGGGCCGGACGGCATCGCGCCGGCCGTGCTATACATGGTCAGCGACTTGTCGGGCGACCAGACCGGCAAGGTGCTGGGCGTGTCCGGGCCCCGCGGCGTGCGCGAAATGCGGATGATGGAAATGGAAGGCTGGAAACCGCCGCACTCGGGCTGGAATGCTCAGGACATCGTCGATCATGCCAAGGAGATCTTCTTCTCCGAGGAGCAGATCAAGATGGGGGCGCGGCGGTTTTAGCCGTTGTTGTCGTTCCGGGGCGGCTCGAAGAGCCGAACCCGGAACCTCGAGATTCCGGGTTCGCGCTGCGCGCGCCCCGGAATGACGGAGAAAGAGAGAGACTGATGAAACTGACCGCCGACGCCAAGGGCACCTTCGCAATCGCGCCGACGCCGTTCCACGACCACGGCCGGATCGACGAGCGCTCGATCGACCGCCTGACGGATTTCTACGAGGAGGTCGGCTGCGATGGCGTCACGGTGCTGGGCATCCTCGGTGAGGCGCCGAAGCTCGATGCCGCCGAGGCCGAGCAGGTCGCGGTTCGCTTCGTCAAGCGCGCCAAGAAGATGCAGGTGATCGTCGGCGTCTCCGCGCCGGGCTTTGCCACCATGCGTTCGCTGGCGAAGGCCTCGATGGATGCCGGCGCGGCCGGCGTGATGATCGCGCCGCCGCCCTCGCTTCGCACCGACGACCAGATCGTCGGCTATTTCAAGCAGGCGGCGGAAGCCATCGGCCCCGACGTGCCGTGGGTGCTCCAGGACTATCCGCTGACCCTGCAGGTGGTGTTCACGCCGGCGGTGATCCGCAAGATCGTCATGGACAATCCGAACTGCGTGATGCTCAAGCACGAGGACTGGCCGGGCCTGGAGAAGATCACGACGCTGCGCAACTTCCAGAAAGACGGCTCGCTTCGCCCGCTCTCGATCCTCTGCGGCAATGGCGGCACGTTCCTGGATTTCGAGATGGAGCGCGGCGCCGACGGCGCCATGACCGGCTATGCCTTCCCCGAACTTCTGATCGACGTCGTGAACCTCTCCAAGGCCGGCAAGCGCGATGCGGCGCATGATCTGTTCGACGCGCATCTGCCGCTGATCCGTTACGAGCAGCAGCCGGGGGCCGGCCTTGCGGTGCGCAAATACGTGCTGCAGAAGCGCGGCATCATCGCCTCCAGCGCGCAGCGCAAGCCGGGCGCCACCATCACGGCGACGGCGAAGGCCGAGGTCGAGTATCTGCTGTCGCGCGTTGCCCGCGTCGACAAGCGCGCCAATCTTGGCCCGCAATCCAGCGCTGCAGGTTAGGTAAATGGCAGAGACATCAGCATCACGCCCGGCATCGACGATCCTTCTGCTGCGCGATGGCGCAGCAAGGGAAATCGAGGTCTTCATGATGGTCCGCCATCATCAGATCGAGTTCAACTCGGGCGCGCTGGTGTTTCCGGGCGGCAGCGTCGATGCCGGCGACAACGAGATCGTCGCCCGCGCCGACCTGTATTCCGTCGGCGAAGGCTTAAGCGAAGCGGAGCGCGGTTTTCGTATCGCCGCGATCCGCGAGACCTTTGAAGAGAGCGGCATCCTGCTGGCGCGCGCGAAGGACACGGGCACGCCGATCGATGCCAGGCGTGCCGGCGAACTCGCCGACAAGCATCGCGTCGCGCTCAATGAGCACAAGATCTCGTTCCTCAGCATCCTTGCCGACAACGGCCTCCAGCTCGCGCTCGACACGCTCGTGCCCTACGCCCACTGGATCACGCCCGAAGGCATGCCGAAGCGGTTCGACACCTGGTTCTTCCTGGCCGCAGCGCCGCCGGACCAGCTCGGCGCGCATGACGGCCGCGAGTCGACCGACTCGATCTGGGTGTCGCCGCGCGAGGCGGTGGAGGGCGGGGAGAGCGGCCGCTTCAAGCTGCCGTTCCCGACCACGCGCAATCTGATCCGGCTTGCCAAGCAGGGCAGCGTGGATGCCGCGCTGGAGCACGCCCGCGGCATGTCCATCGTCACGGTGATGCCAGTGATGACCAAGACCGAAACCGGCCGCCAGCTCCGCATCCCCCGCGAGGCCGGCTATGACGGCGAGGTGTTCGAGGTCGGCGCGGTCGGCTGATACACTTCGACACGCAGCGAAGTATTGACGCTTGCGGGCGCGCTAGGTTCCGTCCATCGCGGAATGGACGGAGCGCACAATGGACAACCGGCAGGACACCAACATCGCCGTCGAGCTGGCGCTGCTCGTCGCGCTCGCAACGCTGTGGGGCGGCTCCTACACCTTCATCAAGCTCGGCGTCGCCACCATTCCGCCGATCACGCTGATCGCGGCGCGCACCGCGATCGCCGGCCTGCTGCTGCTCATCGTCATGCGGGCGCGCGGCATCAAAATGCCGACGGATGCCGCGACCTGGCAGCGCTTCGCGTTCCAGGCCGTGCTCAACAGCGTCATCCCCTGGACGCTGATCGCGTGGGGCGAACGCCATGTCGATGCCGCGCTCGCCACCATCGTCAACTCGGCCGGGCCGATCTTCACCTTCCTGCTTACGGCGGTCGTGACCCGCCACGAGGCGACGACACCGCGAAAGCTGTTCGGCGTGGTCGCCGGCATGGCCGGCATCCTGCTGATTGTCGGCGTCGATACCGTCCACGACATCGGCAGCGGCATCATTGCGGAGGCTGCGATCGTCGCTGCCACCATCTGCTACGCCTGCGCCGCGATCTTCGGCCGCAGCTTCAGGGGCCTCGACCCGATGGCGCCCGCCGCCGGCTCGCTGCTGGCGGGCGCGGCCGTCCTGATCCCGGCCTCGCTGGTTGTCGAGCAGCCCTGGACGCTATCGCCGTCGCTGAGTTCCGTGCTGGCGCTGTTCGCGCTCGCGGTGTTCTCGACCGCGGCGGCGTTCGCGATCTATTTCCGGCTGATCCAGACCCTGGGCTCGGTCGGGACCACCGCGCAGGCTTATCTGCGCGTGCCGATCGGGGTCGCCATCAGCGTCGCCTTCCTCGGCGAAACCCTGAGCCGGACCGCCTGGATCGGGCTGGCCTGCGTGGTTCTCGGCGTTGCCGCCATGACGATCCCGGCCTGGCGGCAGGCGAGCGTCAAAACGTCATAGAGCCGGCGAGGAGGGCGGGGCGAGAACCACGATATTAAGGATATTCCGAGGCGGGAGGCAGGTTCCCCCGGGCGTGCAATACGTCGTATATTGGGCTTCCAACAGCCCGGTCCCTCAACGCACCAATGTCCGCCGACTTGACGCCGCCCCCCGAGAAAAAGCGAATCTTCTCGCTGTCCATCGGCCAGCTTACGTTCGGAAGCTTCATCCTGGTGCTGGCGGTGATCATCGTCACCTCGACCGCGAGCGTGATCGCGATCCGGCACATCGACACGACCTTCGCCGAATTGCAGCGGCTCCAGAGCGTCGGCGACCTTGCCGAGGACATCGACCGCCGCATGAACGAATTGCGCCTTGCTGCGCGCGACTTCGTCACCGACCCCGGCGCCGGCATCCAGTTCAAGCAGGTGGGCGAGGCGGCCTCGACGCTCAGCGACATCCTGAAGAAGACCCGTATCGAGCTCGCGCCCGAGCAGCAGGACATGATCGACGGGGTCACCGAGCGCCTTGCGACCTATCGCAACGGCCTCGAGCGGATCTCCACCCTGATCGACCGCCGCGCCCAGCTGCTTGCCGGCCTGCCGCCGCTGCGCGACCAGTTCGACGCGGCGGTCTCCGGCACCGCGGACCGCGAGCTCGCCTCGCGCCTATCCGAGGCGCAGAGCCGGATCGCGCTCGGGCTGCTCGCGCGTAATCCCTCCGCGGCCGAGCAGGCCGCGCAGAACATGCGGACGATGGACATCGCCGACGCCAAGCTCCGGACGGCCGTGAATGATTACGCCGAGGCGATCATGGCGGTCGCCGTCCGGGAGCGGCAGATCGCCGACATCGACCGCGAGGTGCTGGGCACCGAGGGCCGGCTGATCGGCCGCGTCACCGAATTGCTGCGCGAGGTCAGCGCAAGGCGCGGCCATGTGCTGTCGCGCGATTTCGCCCGCACGCTTACGGAGGCGCGGTGGCAGAGCATCGTGCTCGGCAGCATCGGCGTGCTGATCGGCATCCTCGCGGCCGGCTTCGTGGTGCGGCGGACGGTGCGTCCGCTGGCCCAGATCGCACGATCGATTCGCGCGCTCGCGGCCGGCCAGAAAGACACTTCGATCCCGTCCGCCGACGTCGACAACGAGATCGGCGACATCGCACGCGCCGCCGAAGTGTTCCGCCGCGCGCTGGAAGAAGCCGACACCGCGCGCGAGGCGGCGGTGCGCGCGCTCACCGAGCAGCGCCTCGCCGAAGAGAGCTACCGGAAACTGTTCGAGGGCTCGGTCGACGGCATCTATGTGACGACGCCGGCCGGCGACCTCCTCAACGCCAATCCGGCGCTGGCGCGGATGATGGGCTATGATAGCCCGCAGCACCTCATCGACAGCATCAACGACATCGCCCATACGATCTACGTCCACCCCGAGGCGCGCGTCGAGTATCAGCGGCTGATGCATCGCGACGGCATGGTGCGCGAGTTCGAGTACCAGGTGCGCCAGCGCAGCGGCGACATCCTCTGGCTTTCCGACAGTGCGACCGGCGTGCGGGACGAGCAGGGCAAGATCATCCGCTACGAGGGCACGCTGCGCGACATCACCGACCAGAAGCGGGCGGAAGACGCCATCGCCGAGGGCCGGCGCCTGCTCCAGCAGGTCATCGATACCGTGCCCGCGGTCATCAACGTCAAGGACCGCGACCTGCGCTATGTGCTGATGAACCGCTACATGGCCGGCATCTTCGGCATCGAGCCTGGCGATGCGCTCGGCCGCACCACCGCGGACCTGATGTCGCGCTACGGCGCGGCCAAGACTGACGAGAACGACAAGCGCGTGCTGAGGCTCCGTAAGGGGCTCGGCTTCTACGAGGAGGAGTACAAGGACGCCTCCGGCAACATGCGCCAATGGCTTGTCAACAAGCTGCCGCTGCTCGATGCCGAGGGCGAGATCGAGCGGATCGTCACGGTGGCGCTCGACATCGGCGAGCGCAAGCGCGGCGAGCAGGAGATGCGCAAAGCCAAGGAATCGGCGGAGACCGCGCTGCGCAATCTGCGCGAGACCCAGGCCTCGCTGATCGAGGCGGAGAAGCTCGCCGCGCTCGGACGGCTGGTCGCCGGCGTCGCTCACGAGGTCAACAATCCCGTCGGCATCAGCCTGACGGTCGCCTCCGCGCTGGAGCGCAAGACCGCGATGTTCACGTCCGAGGTCGAGCGCGGCGAGCTCCGCCGCTCGACGCTCAACGAGTTCCTCAACACCAGCCGCGACGCATCCTCGCAGCTGGTCTCCAATCTCAACCGCGCCGCCGAGCTGATCCAGTCGTTCAAGCAGGTCGCGGCCGACCGCAACTATTCGGACCAGCGCAGCTTCGACCTCGGCGACCTCACCGAGCAGGTGGTGATGAGCCTGCGGCCGGGCCTGCGCAAACACAATCTGACGCTCAACGTCGATTGCCAGCCCAACCTGACCATGAACAGCTATCCCGGCCCGTACGGGCAGGTGCTGACCAACCTGTTTCTCAATTCGGTGGCGCACGCCTTTCCCGACGGGCGTCCGGGGATCATCGACATCCAGGTGCGCGAGTCCGGCAAGGACAATGTCGAGATCATCTTCTCCGACAACGGCTGCGGCATGTCGCTCGACGTCCGCCGCCGCGCCTTTGATCCGTTCTTCACGACGCGGCGCGACCAGGGCGGCACCGGACTCGGGCTGCACATCGTCTACAGCATCGTCACCAACCGGCTCGGCGGCCGGCTCGATCTCGATTCCGAGCCGGGCGGGGGCACGCGCATCCAGATCATCCTGCCGCGCACGGCGCCGCTCGAGCAGGCTGCGGAATAGCTAGTCGACTTCGGCGAGCTTGTGCAAAGTAGCGCCGAAAATCAGGCTGGCCTTGCCGACGAGCGCCGTTCCCGTCATCTCCGCGCGCGTGTCCGTGTAGGTCCCACTGACGCCGATGCCGACCGGCGCCGGTCCGCCGAACAGCGGATTGTCGTCGCCCCGCGGTGAGGTGTGCCGCTGCACCAGCACCTCGCCTTTGAAGGAGTGATCATCCTTCACCACGTAGCTGCCGGTGTAATAGAGGTAGGCATCGCCGCCAAGGATCTTGCCGTCGCGGAAAAGAATCACGCCGCTGCCCTTGCCCGCTCGACCATCGAGCAGGTTCACGTGGATCGAATAGAGGCCGTTCTTCATAACGTCCCGCAGGCCGGCCGCCATCGCCCAATGGCGTAACCGGTAGAGCTTTTATGCCAAAGCACATCCCCTCGCGCAACGCGGCAGTTTGCCGGCCGGCCACGATAGCCGGCGGCCGCGAGCCGTAGTTGTCCCGGCTTGTTTGTGACGCGGTTATGACGGTCTCATCATGAGGCGAGGCCCGTCGTTGCGAATCAAGTTGGCCCGCGAAATGCATAACCATTGTTGCACTGGCCGCGGGGTGCTGGAGCAAGACAAACGTGAGCAACTGGATCGATTCCGGCGGCGATCAGCCGCGTCTGTACAGTGCGCGTCCCACGAATTGCAAAAGCGAACGACGGCGGATAGGCAGCGCGGTACGCTGGCGAAGCGTGACGAAGCTGGCATGCGCCTCGGCCTTGATCGCGCTAGCAGCCCCCTTCGGGCACGCCCGTGACCGCGGCCAGTTCGTCAACACCAATGCGGATTTGAAGGCCTGGTTCGACGGCCTGCGAAGCGGCAAGGGGCCGTGCTGCTCCGATGCCGACGGCTCGGCGCTCTCGGACACCGACTGGGACAGCAAGGACGGGCACTATCGTGTCCGCGTCCCGCGCTATGGCTACGCGCTCGAGGGCCAGAAGCAGGAACTCGTCTGGGTCGACGTGCCCGAAGAGGCCGTGATCTCGGAGCCGAACCGGGTCGGGCGTACCATGGTGTGGCCGATCTACGGCTATATGGGCGTCACCATCCGCTGCTTCATGCCCGGCAGCATGACTTAGCTGCGCCAGGCGGCACGCCGCCCGGTCTCGCTGATGGCCGATGTGGCGTGCGCCGCGTCAGGTGTATTTCTTGTCGCGCTCGAGCAGCTCGACGGAAATACCTTCGGGGCCGCGGATGAAGCAGATGCGCACGCCGGGCCGGATCGTCGTCGGCTCACGCGTGAACGTGACGCCCTTGGCCTTGATCTCGGCCGCGACGGCGTCGATATCCTTCACCGTGAGTCCGAAATGGTCGAGGCCCTGGTGCGGATGCAGCGGCGGCGGACTGACGGCGTTGTCACCCTCGAGCGGAGCGATGAAGATCCTGGCACCGCCGAGGTTCACGTCGATCCGTCCGGGCGCGCGCACGATCTCGCCACCGAGGATGTCCCGCAGCCAGGTCGCCGTGGCCTCCGGATCGGGGCTGCGCAGGTGGACGTGATCCCAGGTGACGGCGATTGGCATTTCATGTTCTCCCAACAGGGTCTTTCGATATTGCGGCGCATGTTAGCGACCCCAGCCGGTGATCGCCACCGTCCTTGCCGACTCGCTTGAAGCGCGGGAACCTTAGTTCGTCTCCCGGATTAAGGTAAGCAGTGGCCCAATCCGCCGTCGAACCTGTTGCGGCCACGATCGGTGATACAGCCATGAGCGCAAGGTTTGAGCGGGTCGGGTTGGGACGCTTCGCCGCCATTGGTGAGCGCACGGCGCGGGTCGTGACGGTCGCGAGCGTATCATTTGGCCGAAGCATTCTGTGGCTGCTGGCCGCCATCATCGTGGGCTGCGGCGTCTGGATGCTGCTGCCGCTCTCCAAAGGCAACAGCGCTGAACCGGTGAAGCCGGAGTTGGCATCCGTCGAGATGGCGCCTTCGGGCGATGCGGCAGTTGCGGTCACGCCGGGGTCCGAAGCCCAGGCTGCGGCAGAACTCGACCGTCTCAGGATTTCCTCCCAGACCTGGCGCCGCGGCGGCCTTGGCTCGAAGGCGCTGGTGACGTTCACGCTGCGAAATGACAATGACTATGCCGTAAAGGATTTGGCGATCGTTTGCGCGTTCGCACGGCGCGACGGCAGTCATCTGACCGACCGCAGCCGCGTTCTGGCCGACACGGTCAGCATGAAGAGCCGCAAGACCTTTGCGCGCATCCCTGTCGGCTACGTCAACGTCAATGCCGATCAGGCGAAGTGTTCGCTGGTTGCAGCCCGTCGCGCGTAAAGGGCGGCATTTTCGGGTAGCGGAAAAGTTACCCTTACCGGGCCTTGGCAGAAAAACCTGGGGTTGCCATTTGAACCAAAGGGCTGGGCCAGGAACCAATTATAGTATCGCCTGTTAAGGCGGAGTGCCCACGCGGGGATTGCGGGGGGCGGAGCGCGGCCAATGCCCATCTTTCGGTATTTCATGTTTGTCGGCGGAGCGTTGCTCGCACTGCTGTTTGCGGTGAACTTCGTTGTGCCGGCCTCGCCCGTGACGTCAGTCGTCGCGACCGCAAGCAATGACCAGCCGTTGATCCGGATCCGGTCCGATCGGCACCTGCCTGAGCGCGTCGTGCTCGACACCACCCAGCCGACGATTGCCCCGCCCGCGATGAAGACCGCAGCCGCAGCTGTCGTTGCGCCTCAGCCGCCGGTGCAGGATGCCGCCTCGGCGGCGCTCGCCGAGATGTCGGCCAAGGCGCGGGTGCGCGAGACGTTCGCCCAGTTCACGCCGGGCTCGAAGGCTGATGCCGTTGCAGCCAAGAAGACGGCTCAGGCCCAGGCGGAGGTACCGGCTGCATCTTCGCCCCGGGCTCAGCCCAAGCGCAAGATCGCAAGGGCGCATCCGGCGCCGCAGTATTATGGTGGGCCACAGTTTGGTGGGCCACAATACGGCCGGCCGATGATGGTGGCCCAGCAGCCGCATTTCGGCCTCTTCAACACGACCTGGTGAGAGCGCCTCTGACCCGTCTCGAAACGAGACGGGAAGGGCTTTTTATTGGCCAGCCTCTCTGCTAATTCGAACGCGTCCGAACGCCGCCGGTACGCTGGTTCGCCAGCAACGGTCCGGCGCTTCTCGGTTGCGGCCCGATGTACGGGCCGGGGCGCTCGTAGCTCAGCTGGATAGAGCATCGGATTTCGATTCCGAGGGTCGGAGGTTCGAATCCTTCCGAGCGCGCCAGCCTTGATGTTCCGGATATGTTCCGAAGTGGCGTCGATGCCGGTCAGCGTCGCACGGCTTGCGGCGTCAGCTTGTCGGAAGCCCGATCTGCCGCCCCCGCGCCAGCGTGTCCGAGGGCGCCTCGTGGAAGGTCGCACGGTAGGCAGCGGCAAACTCGCCCATGTGATGGAAACCCTGGGCGCGTGCGCAGGTGGCAACGGTGGCGCCGCCGCCTTTCAGCAGCCGGGCGCGTGTCGCCCATAGTCTCTTCAGGCGGATGTACTGGTGCAGGCTCATGCCGCGCACCTTGCTGACTGCGCCGCCGAGCGTCCGAATCGAGACGCCGAACTCGCCGGCGAGGTCGGCCGTATAGATCGGAGCGGTCGGATAGGCCGCGACGTATTCGTCGATCCACTGCACGAGCTTGGCCGACCGCCCGCCCTGGACCGAGGTGCTCCGCTCCGGTCGCGCGTCGATCCGAAACAAATCGTCGAGCGCGAGCAGCAGGCCTTCCTGGAGATGGGCGGCGGCCTCGGTGGTCTCGAACAGGAACGGCTGCACCGACGCGGTTCGCAGGATGTCGAGCAGGAGTTGCCGTGTGTGCAGCAGGGCCGGCCGGTTCGCGACATAGGCCCGCAAATCGTCGGCATGATCGAACCAGCCCCGGTCTTTCAGGCCTGGAGAGAAGATGATCATCGCATGATAGTTCGTGCGGGGTTCGACGAAATGGCATTCGTCGTTGCCGCGGAGCGCAACGAAGAAGCGCGCGTCGAGATCCATTCCCTTGGAATTGACCAGAAGGTCGTCGGTCATCGACAGGATCACCATCCCGCCCGGCATGCGATAGGCGGTGTCGAGGATGCGCGCGAACGATCTCATCACGATGATGCGGCACGCCGGCAGAGAGACGACGGCGCGAGCGGCCGCGAAGTTCGGGACGTCGAGCGGAATGCTTCGAGCGTCCTCCATCGACTCGATCGGCCGAAAGGCATCGACATCGGCAAAGTCGATCAGTTGAAGCGCGGAGGACGGGGCGAGGGCGTCGAACATGCGTCTGGCCGGCTGCTGCAATGTGACAATAAAATGAACGTCGGTACATCGCCATCAATGGCGAAACATCGCGCTTCAGTAAACCGGATTCCGGGCCGTAGTATTGCGGACATCATGCCAAGGCGTCCGTCAGATCATTGTCACCGTCAACGTTCCCGGTTCATCGGTTGGCCGGAGGCGAGGTCGATGAAATGGATGCGCGTGCAGGCGGGGCAGACGAAGGACTCGAAGCTCCGTCCCTCCGGTATCTGCTGCTTCTCCAGATGCGTCTGCACATTCATGCCCGTCTGGGGGCATCGAAAAACAATCAGGTCGGCCATCGTCGCAGAATGTCGGCGCGGCGAATTTTTCTCTTTGATCTAGATCAGTTTTGGAATTGCTCCAGACCGGCCGAACAGGCGCGCGTGGACCATCCGCGATCTTGCAAAAGCGAAGGGGCCCCGAGGGCCCCTTCGAATGTTACCAGCGGCGATAGCCGTAACCATAATAGCGCGGGCCGTAGCCGCCGTAGTAGCGCGGCGGTCCATAATATCGGGGGCCGTAGTACGGCCGCGGGCCGTAATATCCATAATAGTTCGGACGCCAGAAACAGCGCCCCCAAGCATCGCAGACCATGCGGACCTGCTCGACGTCGGAGACCTGCGGGACAGCAGGTGCAGGCGCGATGGGCATGGCGGACGCCGCCGGCGATGCCGCGAGGGCACCGAACAGGGACGCGGCGACGAGGCCAATCTTCAGATTCATAATGTCTTTCTCCGCTTACGCGATGCAGGATATCGAAGTTGTTCTGATCAAATTGTGGCGGAACCGAAATGTAATGCTGATGAACAAATCTTCAGTCGCTCCGCCGCGGGCCTGATCCGGCTGTGCCAGATTGCTCCAGCTCCGCGCTTCTGGCCATGTCGTGCTTGCCTCGCGGCCGCATCGCGGGACATCGCCACCAACCTTGATCCTGCGCAATTCATCTTCGGTGCTTCCTCCCTAGTCTTGTCGCCGTGGGCCGTCCTTCGCGGAATACGAAGAGCGCGTTCGGCCGGTCGTCCGCATCGGTCCGGGGCCCACTGTTTGCTTGGAGCTGTGCAATGGACAAGATGAGAATCGACAAGGGTGACTGGCTGGTCGTGTGCGACGGGCGCAAGGCGCTCATTCTGGAAAACCTCGGCGACGAGATGTTTCCGAACCTGCACACCAGGGAGGTGCACGAGCAGCCCAATCCCCCGACGAGCGCACAAGGGAGCGATGCGCCGGGCCGATTGCATGGCGCAGCCGGCGGTGCGCGCAGCTCGGTCGAGCAGACCGATTGGCACGATGAGGCCGAGCGCGCCTTCCTGCGCGGCCTGGCCAGCCGGCTCGACGCCGCGGTCAGCTCGGGCGAGACGTCGGCCCTGACCATGGTGGCCTCGCCGCGTGCGCTCGGCATGATCCGCGCCGATTATTCGGACGTCTTGCGCAAGGCGCTTCAGGGCGAGGTGGGCAAGGACCTCGTCAAGCTGCCGGTCTACGAGATCGAGAAGCAATTGCTGCTGTCGGGCGCCGCCAGATAGGGACGCCCGCAGCGGACGCGCCGGCGCCCCTCAGAAGCAGGGGTGCCGGCGGCGGTCCTGGCCGACATAGGCGGCCGCGCTCTGGTAGCAGCGGTTCGTCGAGGGGCCGTCGTAATAGGCGAAGGTGCCGGGGGTGATGCCGGGGCCATAATTGTGCAGATAGCTGATCGGGTAGGGCAGCGGGTTGACGTAGGAGCGGTGGTACCGGTGATGTCCCCGCGCCTCCGCGAGACCAGGGGCTAGGATTGCGGCCGACAGGGCAGCAACCGCGGCTACAAGCTTCAACTTGCTCATCTCGATTCTCCGGAACCCGCGCGAATAGGTCGTCCGATTATAGCCATTTCAGGCCGCCAGGACACCTGTCCGGCGGCCGGAAAACGGGGCCAGTCCCGCCGATTCCCGGGTGGGTGTGACAGAATTGCCGGAAGTGCGGCCGGACCCTGCCCATTTTTGGCCTTTTCGGGATGCTTAACGAATTCCCCACACAAGTATGACCAAAGAGAATTCGGTTAGAATCCTGTTGCCGGCCCTTTGGGGGTCCTTCGAGGCCGGTCCCATTCCTGAAGGCTTTCGTCGTCCGCCGCCATGCGCATCACGCTTTTGAGCCTGCTGTTGCTCTGCCTCGCCGCCGCCACGCCGGCGCGGGCCGAGCTGCACATCACCCGCGACCATGGCGGCTATGTCGAGGAGTACAAGGCCAAGTACAAGCGGGTCCGCGAGAAGGGCGAGCGCGTCATCATCGACGGCATCTGCAATTCGGCCTGCACGCTCGTGCTCGGCATCGTGCCGATGAACAAGATCTGCGTGACGCCGCGCGCCAGCCTCGGCTTCCATCAGGCCTATTACGACAAGGCCTTCACCTTCGGCATCAAGGTCACCAGCTCGGAAGGGACGTCCGACCTGATGTCCTACTATCCCGACACGGTGAAGGACTGGATCCGCCGCAATGGCGGGCTCACCACCGACATGAAGAAGATCAAGAACGGCGTCGAGCTCTGGAAGATCATCGACCCCTGTCCGGAAGAATGGTGAGCGGCTGATCCGAGCCGCTGCCGCTCGTCGCAGCGCAGCATCGCTAGGCGAGAAATTCGCATTGCCGCATCGGCCCCCATGGGGCAATGAGGGCGGCAATGAACCATAATCAAGAAGCCCTAACCGCCCGCGCCGCGCCGATCCTGTTCGTCCTGCTCTGGAGCACCGGATTCATCGGCACCAAATATGTCATCAGCAACGCCGATCCCTTGACCTATCTCGCCATCCGCATGGCGATCGTGGTCGGCCTGATGGCGATCATCGCAGGCATTGCGCGGCCGAAATGGCCCGACCGTATTGGCATCGCGCACAGCGCGGTTGCCGGCATCCTCGTCCATGGCTTCTATCTCGGCGGCACCGCGATCGCGATCGCGCATTCGATTCCGGCCGGGCTCTCCGCACTGATTCCGGGCCTGCAGCCGATCCTGACCTCGACCATCGCCAACCGCTGGCTGGGCGAGAAGGTGACGCCGTTGCAATGGGCGGGGCTCGTGCTCGGCCTCGGCGGCGTGGTGCTGATCCTGCACAACCGTCCCATGACGGGCGAAGCCGGGCTCGGCTGGCTTGCCTCGGTGGTCTCGCTGATCAGCATCACGCTCGGCACGCTCTATCAGCGTCGCTACTGCAACCACATCGACTGGCGCGCCGGCAATCTCGTGCAATATGTGGCCGTCACCGTCTTCTTCGCGATCGGCGCCTTCCTGTTCGAGGATCGCGTGGTGCACTGGACGCGGGAGTTCGTGCTCGCGCTCGCCTGGCTCACCGTGGCGCTCTCGATCGGATCGATCGGGCTGCTGTACTGGCTGATCCGCCACGCCGCGGCGACGTCGGTCGCGAGCCTGTTCTATCTCGTGCCCGCCGTGACCGCGCTGATGGCTTACGCACTGTTCGACGAGAAGCTCGATGCGATGGCGATTGCCGGCATGGCGATGTGCGCGGCCGCGGTGTTCGTGGTCAACCGGCGCGTCTAGGCTGACGGGGCGAGGCGACGGCATACATCCCTGACGTGCGCGGCGCGCCGTGTTAGGCTGGCCGCATTTCAGCTTCCCTTTCACGCGGTGACCTCCATGAAGAAGGCGAGACGTGCGCTGCTCGGCCGGTCCCTGAAGCCGGTCCGGATTGCCTGCATCAACTACGCGGAGGAAACGATCAGCGGCCGCATGATGAGCCAGCTCACCGCGGCGCTCCAGAAGTGTTACGACAAGCATTTCCTGCCGGTGTGGGGCTATCCGGTCGACCTTTATGTCACGAAAAGGCCGAAGCCCACCGATTGGCAGCTCGTCTATTTCGACGACGCCTCGCATGAGGGACTGCTCGGGCGCCATGAGCTGACGCATCGCGGCCAGCCGATCTCGAAGATCTTCGTCAAGGCGCTGGGCGAGGAGCCCGTCAGCGTCGCGGCCTCGCACGAGCTGTTCGAGATGGTGCTCGACCCCATGGCCAATCTCTGGGCCGACAAGAATAGGAACACGCAATACGCCTACGAGGTCTGCGACGCCGTGGAGGAGGACTCCTTCTTCGTCGGCGGCTTCGAGATGTCGAACTTCGTCTATCCGTCCTGGTTCGAACCGTTCGAGCATCCGAGCGGCACCAAGTTCGACCACAAGGGAACGCTGAAGGAGCCGTTCTCGATGACCGAGGGCGGCTACGTCATCAAGAAGGTCAACGGCAGGCGGGTGATCAAGCAGTTCGGCTCGCCCGAGAAACGGCGGCGCTTTGCCAAGGAGGACCGGCGCGGCCATCGCAGCGAATTTCGCGACCCGCGAGGGGTCCATCATCCGGGGCGGCGCGCAGCCAAGCGGCGAGGATAGGCTATTGCGGGGCGAAGCCTCCGGGCGCGTCCGCACCCGAAGGCTTGTTCGTGTCTGCTCTCGGGAGCGCGATCAGCGCTTGGCCTTCTTGGCCTTCTTTTTCTTCTTGGCGGCCTTCTTCGCGGATTTCTTCACGGCCTTCTTCGCGGTCTTCTTGGCCGCCTTTTTCGACGACTTCTTTGCGGCCTTCTTCGAAGTCTTCTTGGCCTTCTTCTTGGAAGCCTTCTTGGCCTTCTTCGGCGCTACTTTTTTCGCGACCTTCTTGGCGGCTTTCCTGACCTTCTTGACGGCCGTGACTGCGGCGTCCTTGGTCGCATCCACGGCGGTGGTGATCGTCTCCATTGCCTGTTCGGTGATCGGCTTATCGTCGTCCATATCGTCCCCCACGGTTTGTATGGAGCGATGACGATAGCGGGTTTCAAAATTGTGTCAAAGCAACCCTCAACCTTTGCGGATCTTTGCGTAGGCGGAGAGCGCACGCTCGCGTCCCCGGGCGTGATCGACGATCGGCTGCGGATAGGTCTTGCCGAGCGTGACGCCGGCGCTCGCCAGCTCGATCGGCGTCGCCTGCCAGGGCTGGTGGATCAGCTTCGCCGGCAGTCCTTGCAGCTCCGGCACCCAGCGCCGGACATAGGTTCCATCGGGATCGAACTTCTCGCCCTGCAGCTGCGGATTGAACACGCGGAAATAGGGCGCAGCATCGGCGCCGCAGCCCGCGACCCACTGCCAGTTGGCGGGATTACTGCCGGCATCCGCATCGACCAGCGTGTCCCAGAACCAGGCCTCGCCATCGCGCCAGTCGATCAGGAGGTGCTTGACCAGGAAGGACGCCGCCACCATCCGTACCCGGTTGTGCATCACGCCAGTGTGCCAGAGCTCGCGCAGGCCGGCATCGACGATCGGGTAGCCGGTGCGGCCCCGCTGCCAGGCGGCGAGCGCCTTGGTGTCGCGCTTCCAGGGGAAGCCGTCGAAGTTCGTTTGCAGGTTTTCGGTGGCGAGGTCGGGGTGGTCGTGGAGGAGGTGGCGGCAGAATTCGCGCCAGCCGAGCTCGCTCAGGAACTTCTCGATGCCGGGCCCGAGCGCCGCATCCTCGGCCGCGGCGAAGCGCGCGGCGTGCCACACCTGCCGCGGGCTGAGCTCGCCGAACCGCAAATGCGGCGACAGGCCTGACGTGCCCACCCGGTCCAGGCGGTCGCGGTCGCCGGCATAGCCGCGCGCGATCGTCTTGAGGAAGTCGCGCAGGCGCGCGCGGGCCGAGGCTTCGCCCGGCGTCCAGCGCTCGCGCAGGCCGCCCGCCCAATCGGGCTTGGTCGGCGCGAGCTGCCAGCTCTCCAGCCTGTCGCTCACGATCTTTGGATCCGGGCGCAGCTGCTTCGGCGCGGGCAGGGGTTTTGGCGGATCGCCGAGCGACAGCACGCGCCGCCAGAACGGCGTGAACACGCGCAGGCCCCGGCCTTCTTTGTTGCGGATCGCCGAAGGTGGGGCGATCAAGTCTCCGGGGAAGCTTTGCGACTCCACGCCGAGCTTTGCCAGTGTCGCTTCGAGCTGCCTCTCAACTGCCTGATGCGGCGCTTGCGCGATCCCGTTCCAGTAGACGGCGCGGGCGCCGCTTTCGCGCGCCACCTCGGGGATCACCCCGGCCGCCGGTCCCTTGCGCAGGATCAGCGATCCGCCCCGCGCTGCGATCTCGGCGCCGAGCGCCCGCAGCGACTGTGCCAGCCACCAGCGCGCCGCGCCGCCGGGTGCCCGGCCGGCTGTGTCGTCGAGTACGTAGAGGCAAACCACCGGCGCACCGGTCTTGGCGGCGGCATGGAGGGCGGGGTGATCGGACAGGCGGAGGTCATCGCGGAACCAGACGACGATAGGCGGCGCGCTTGGTGTGGTCAGGGCGTCCTCGTTTACAATTTGTAAAGCATGGGGCGGCGTGAACCGCCGTTAATGCGGCCGTAAGCCCCTTGCACGATTATGCAGGAATTACGGGGGTCATTCCATTCATGTCCAGCCTTTCGACGGCGAAGTTCCTGCCGCAGTTCAAACTTGGCACCAAGGCCGTCCTGTGCGCCGTGCTGCTGATCGCCGTAAACACGGCGCTCGTGGTTGGCGCCGGCTATTGGTCGCTGACCAACGCCTTCAATGACCGCGCGCTGCGCGACATCGAGGTCAATCTGCGCACGCTGGCGCTGGCCTTTGCCGAGATCGTGCCCGACGCCAAGATCACTGTGCGGGATGGTGCGGTCGCGCGCGCCGAGATCCCCAAGATGCCCGAATTTAGAGATCACGCCATCGTCGACCGCGCGGTGTCCTATGTCGGGGGCAACGCAACCCTGTTCGTGTTCGACGAGGCGAGCGGGCAGTTCGTCCGCCGCTCGACCAATGTGAAGAAGGAGAATGGCGACCGCGCCGTCGGCACCCAGCTTGCCGCCGATCATCCGGCGCAGGCCGGCTTGCGCCGTGGCGAGGCCTACAAAGGCCCGGCCGTTCTGTTCGGCAAGTCCTTCATGACCGCCTATTTCCCGGTCGCGGACGCGACCGGCAAGGTCGCCGGCATTCTCTACGTCGGCATCCCCATGGCCCAGTTCGAGAGCATGCTGACCCAGGCGATCTCGAGCATGGCCGCCGCCGCAGGGCTCGCCGCGCTGCTGGTTCTAATCCTCACCCTGCTGATCGTCCGCCGTGTCACCCGGCCGCTCACCTCGGTCACGCGCTCGCTCACGGCGCTGGCGAACGGCCAGAGCGACGTCGAGATCGATTGCGAGGATCGCGCCGACGAGATCGGCGAGATCGCCCGCACCGTCGCGGTGTTCAAGAGCAATTCGCTGGAGCGCGCCCGCATGCGCAGCGAGCAGGCGGCGGCTTCGGCTGCCGCAGTCGAGCAGCGCAAGGCCGACCTGCGCAACTTCGTCGAGCAGTTCCGCGGCAGCGTCGGCGGCATCCTCGACAAGGTGCTGACGTCGTCAGGCGAGTTCGAGCGGGTGGCGCGGCAATTGACCGACACCGCACGCTCGACCGCCGATCTGTCCGCACAGTCGGCCGGGGCGTCCGAGGACGCCTCCGAGCACGTGCGTTCGGCGGCGTCAGCCTCCGACGAGCTGAGCCAGTCGATCTCCGAGATCACCCGGAGAGTGCAGGAATCGAACGAGATCTCCGCCGAGGCGGTGAGGCAGGCCGAGGTCACCGACCAGCGCATCGCGCAGCTCTCCGAGGCGGGCACGCGCATCGGCGACGTCGTCAAGCTGATCACCTCAATCGCCGAGCAGACCAACCTCCTGGCGCTGAACGCCACCATCGAAGCCGCGCGTGCCGGCGATGCCGGCCGCGGCTTTGCGGTCGTGGCTCAGGAGGTCAAGACGCTCGCCGGCCAGACCGCCAAGGCGACCGACGAGATCTCGAACCAGATCGCCAGCATGCAGCTTGCGACCGAGGAATCGGTCGCCGCCATCAGGGCGATCAGCCAGACCATCGAGCGCATCAGCGGCATCGCCGGCTCGATCTCGGCTGCGGTCGAGCAGCAGAAGAGCGCCACCCACAACATCGTGGCCAGTGTTCGCGCCGCGGTCTCGGGTACGGCCGAGGTCGCCGTCAACGTCCGTCACGCCGCCAAGGGCGCAAGCGAGACCGGCGAGACGTCGAGCCGGATGTTTGCCTCCGCGCAGGCGCTGTCGGGCGAGAGCCTGCATCTGAAGGCCGAGGTCGACGGCTTCCTCGAGCGCGTTCACGCGGCGTAGGGCTCCAACGCGGTCATTCCGGGGCGGTGCGTCAGCACCGAGCCCGGAATCTCGAGATCCCGGGTCTGGTCCTTCGGACCATCCCGGGATGACTTTTAGCGGTCGCTATTCGCGACCGCCAAAAGTCACTTAGGCTGCGGCACGATCCGGATGTAGGGCTTCGGCTCTTTCCAGCCCTGCGGGTAGATCGTCTTGGCCTCGTCGTTGGAGACCGAGCCTGCGATGATCACGTCCTCGCCCTGCGTCCAGTCGGCCGGGGTTGCGACGCGGTGCTTGGCGGTGAGCTGGAGCGAGTCGACGACGCGCAGGATCTCCTGGAAGTTCCGCCCCGTTGTCATCGGATAGACCAGCACCAGCTTGATCTTCTTGTCCGGCCCGATGATGAAGACGTTGCGGACGGTCTGGTTGTCGGCAGGCGTGCGGGTGAGGGGATCACCCGAGGTCGAGGCCGGCAGCATCTCGTACAGCTTGGAGACGTTGAAGTCGGTGTCGCCGATCATCGGATAGTTCGGAGCCGCGCCTTGCGTCTCCTTGATGTCCTCAGACCACTTCGCGTGGCGATCGACCGGATCGACCGAGAGGCCCATCAGCTTGACGCCGCGCTTGTCGAATTCCGGCTTCAGCTTGGCCAGTGCGCCGAGCTCGGTCGTACAAACCGGCGTGAAGTCCTTGGGGTGCGAGAACAGCAGTGCCCAGCTGTTGCCGATCCAATCGTGGAACTTGATCTTCCCTTCGGTCGTCTCAGCTTCGAAGTCGGGGGCGGTGGTGCCGATCGGAAGTGTCATGGTTCTACCTCATCACATTGAATTTGCTTGAGAATTGGTCTCTGGCCGTCGCCGTCAGTATAGGGGCTTGGCGAGGCTAAGTGAACGTTGACTGAACCGCTTGAAGTAAAATGTGAATTCCTTCTCTGAAGAGCCGATCTCCTAGCACTTTTCTGTTACAGCGGCACCTGCGGCGAAACATCTCCACCGGGGCCTCACGGTCTCGATTGCCCCGATAAAGCCTTTTATGACCCGCATCACGCCCGCCCGACGCTCTCCGGAACCGAAATGGTCCTCATAGCGACTAATCGGCAACCATTGAGAAAAGTCGCGATCCCCGTATCGAATCATTAACCACCCCTTTACGCCCGCATGAAAATGCTGGTCGGTCAGAAGAAATCTGGAAGTGAACTATGTCTGCCGCTTCGCCTAAGTCTGTTGAGTCGCCGTCCCTCGAACCGTCCTGCCGCGATACCGCGGCTCATGCTCTCTCTATCGTGCGCGACGGCGTGATCACGGGCGAAGGCCCGACCACGAAGGGCCGGGTGCACTTCTCCCGCTCGCTCGATGCCGATGACACCGCCTGGTGCACGCGCATCCTGACCGCCACCGCCGTCAACGACCAGCCGGTCAGCCGCGCCGAAGCCGAGACGCTGTTCGAGATCAACGAGGCCGCGACCGAGCGCACCGACGGCGGCCGGTTCGACGACCTGCTTGCCAAGGCCGTGGCTCACTACGCCGCAAGCGCCTCGGGCCTGAAGGTGCCGCCGCGCAGCGTCGCGCTGTCGGCCGACACCGAGATCGAGAGCTGGGCGCCGTCCTATGCCTCCAAGGTCAACAGCGAGATGCTGGAGTGGATCGCCGGCCAGATGCGCGGCAAGCGCCAGAACAATCGTCGCCTGATGGCGATGGTGGCGACCTTCCTGGGCGCCACCGCGCTGCCTCTGGCGGGCCAATTGCCGAACGTGTTCGACATCGGCATGTAAATTTGCGTCTCTTGAAGACGCGAACAAGCGGCGGGGTTATTTCCCCGCCGTTTTTTGTTTGCCGGCGTCCGGCTCGAGTCCGAGCGTGCGGCCCGGGAAGCCGGCGGCGTCGAAATAGCGCTGGCTGCCGACGCGCTGGAGGTTGAGCACGGTCTGAAGGCCGTTCTCGGACATCTTCGACTTCTCGACGCCCTTGAATGCCTTCGGCACGATGCCGTTGGGCAGGGCCTCCGACATCACGCGGCCGATCAGGCCGCCGTTGTGTGCGCCGCGCAGGCCCATCAGCTGGGCGGCCGTCATGCCGACGTCGGCATTGCTGACCGGGATCAGGCTGACATAGCCGGCTTTGAAATCCGGTCCGATCGCGGCCATGAAGTTCATGGTGTCGCCGCGGCTGAAGCTGCCATGCATGCCCTGGCCCTGGCGCAGCACGGTGTCGGCGACCTGCACCGAGCAGTTGGTCGGCGCCTCGCCGCAATCGCTGGCATAGGAGCGGAAGTTGACGACGATCGACGGCGTCGGCGTCGCCGACTTGCCGCGCAGATTGAGGCTCGACAGCGGCAGCGTGCCGGGGAAGCGGCCGAGCGAGTCCTCGACGAACAGGCCGGAGACGTAGTCCTGCTCGAGCAGGGCCTTGATCGTTTTCGCCGCGAGCTTCTTGTCCTTGCTCGGCAGGTAGACCAGGTCCGAGCCGCCATTGGTGGCGACGACGAGATCGGGCTTCTCCGGATCCTTGCCGAGCACGCCGTTGCCGGCCTTGGGATGCTTGTTGCCCTCGACCTTCGCATTCTTGTCGTTGGGGTCGAACAGCGGCAGATCAAGCGCTTTTGCAAGGTCGAGCGCCAAAAAGCCCATCGGCAGGAAGTCCTTCGGCGTGTCGTCATAGCTGACCTTGGCCGACGGGCTGGTCTTGCTCTCCTTGGAGATCGTCGAGAAGCCGTGGTCGGCCGAGATGATGATGTTGGTCGAGGCGGCGAGCCCGAGCTCGTCGAGCGCCTTGCGGAGCTGGGCGAGGTTGTTGTCGGCGTTCCTGATGCCGGCCATCGAGGTCGGCCCGTTGATGCCGGGCATGATCTGGTTGAGGCTGTCGCCGGTGTTGTGCTGGCTGCCGTCAGGGTCGCGCGACCAGAACACCAGGACGAACGGCTTGTTGCGCGCCTTGAACATCGGCAGCACCACCTTGGCGGCGACGTCGGCGAAATACGCCTGCTGCGCGACGTTGGCGACGGTGGTGCCGGGCGTCTTGGCATCGCCGGCCTTGCTGTTGTCGCCGCGCGGGGGCGTCGCAAGGGGCAGGCCGGCCTTGGTCAGCGCCGCCTTCACCTCGTCCGACAGCGCCACGCCGTTCTTGCCGCCGGTGGAGTCGTCGAACACCACCGAATGCAGGCCGGGCTTCTCGGGCTTGTCGGTGTGGTCGAACTGGTAGGTCGGCCCGACCTTGCCGATCGCCGCCGTGCTCAGCCCCTTGTCGCGGGCCATTTTCAGAATGGTCTCTTCGTTGAGATAGTCGCCCTTGAAATGCTCGTCGATGTCGCCGAGCACGGCGTCGTTCTCGATGAAGGGGACCACGGTGTCACCGGCCGGGACGGAGGTGTAGTTGGTCCAGATCGTGTTGGAGAACACGCCGGTGTCGCCGAGATAGTGGCCGGTCGACATCGCCGAGCCGTTGGCCATGGTGAAGGTCGGGAAGAGGGAATGCGGATTCTTGAAGTTGACACCCTTGTCGCGGACCTCGGCCATCGCGGGCGCCGTTTCAGGGGTGACCTTCAGCGCGCGCAGCCCGTCCGGGATGAACAGGATGAGGTTGCGGGGGGTGTTGTTTTGGGCGGAGGCAAGTCCAGCGGAAAGTCCGGTGGACAGCACTGTCAGTCCGGCGGACAGCAACACCAGTGAACGGCGCATCAAATCTCTCCTAACGGTGAGGCGGCAAGGCCGCGACCGCGGCCCCGGCCTTCGTTTAGTTTTGCTGGATGACAGTTTTGTTACAAGGCCTGTTACTAGTGCAAGAGGGATGGGGAGGGGGACGGCAACCCCCTCGTGTCCCGGACGCGACGCAGCTCGTAGGATGGGTAGAGCACTTGCGAAACCCATCATGCTTCCCCGTAGACGAAAGGTGATGGGTTTCGCTTCGCTCTACCCATCCTACAACCCCGCAGACACACCTCCGCATCCTCGCGGCTTGTTTCGCCCGAGTTCTGCTTTGTCACTTCACCCTCATCAATGAAAGAGGGCGCAGGGAAGGCCGGGAGCCGGCTGGCTCCCATTGACCGCTATGCCAAGAGCAGGTTGCGCTACAATGCACAGCGGGAAACAGGGCAACCGGAGACATCCCGGCCTTCCCTGCGCGGATGGTTGGAACGGCTTATGTCGTGAGCTCCCCGGGGAGCGATGCACTATTGCCCCCGTCGCCCTGCGGATGGCTGATGCGCGTACCCGGTCGGGCCGCAACATCACCGCAAGGCTTGACGCACAGACCCCGGGCGTCAGGACCACACGATTTTGCCGTACGCAAGCTGCACCGGTCGTGCGCGCGACGCTTTTCGCTCACGGCTCTCCGCCCTGCGAAGCCTTCGCGCCAGTGAAACCTGCGTCCACCGCTGCCCGGCCCGCGTGTCGTGACGATCGCGATACGCCCCTCTTCCTTGGGCCGGAGTGAAAAATGTCTAACAAAAATCCGAATTCTAATAAATAGAATTATTTGATGCCGGTCGCTTGACCCCGGTCTTGAGTGTCTTGCCCGACGGGGTGCACAAGGGGTTGTGGCCGGGACACTTATTCCGGCGCGGTCGTCACCCGCGGAGTCTGCGCGAGGGCCTGTGCCGGCTTGACGGACGCCGGGTCGGCTCCGCTCCTGGTCCGATCGCGCCGCAGCGAGAGCGGGGCCGTCTTGAGCGCATAGATGATCGCGATCTGGGTCCGGTTCTGGAGACGGTACTTGCGCATGATGTTGCCGATATGCGCCCGCACCGTGTTCTCCGAGATCTTGAGCTCGTAGGCGATGTTCTTGTTCTGCATGCCTCGCGCGATCAACATCATCAGCTCACGTTCGCGCGGCGTCGGTGTAATCGAATCCTTCGGATCCGGGCTCATGACTGGCTCCTCCCTGGTCTTCTGGTTGACGTGGCAGCCCCCCGGCATCTTCTCACTCCGTCTTGAGCGCCTCGATCGGGCTCAGCCTGGATGCCTTGTGGGCGGGGTAGAAACCGAAGATCAGGCCGGTCGCGATCGAGAAGACGAGGGCAAGGCCGATCGCTTCGCCGTCGATCGAGGTGATCCATCCGGCCATACGGGCGACGGTCATCGAGAGTGTGATGCCGCCGGCAACCCCGATGGCGCCGCCGAGCAGGCAGAGGACGAGTGCCTCGCAGAGGAACTGGAGTCTGATGTCCCGCATCCGGCCGCCAAGCGCGCGGCGGATTCCGATCTCCCGCGTGCGCTCCGTAACCGACACGATCATGACATTCATGATGCTGATGCCGCCGACGAGCAGCGAGACCGAGGCGATGGCGACGAGCAGGAGCGCCACGGTGCGGATCGCGCCCTGCTGCGCTTCCATGGCGGCGGCCGGATCCTGGACCTTGAAGTCGTCCTCCTGGCCGGCGGGGATGCGGTGGCGCTGCCGCAGCAGGCTTTCGATCTCCGATCGCGCGCCCGCCATCTGACTGTCCGCGGCCACCTTGGCGATGATGTAGGCGACCGAATCCCGGTTGATGTTGCTCGCGCTGCCAAGGAAGCGCAGCTTGGCCGTGGTGAGGGGGACGAAAGCGACGTCGTCCTGCGCCGGGCCCTTGCGATCGAGCACGCCGACCACTTCGAGCGGCACCTTCATGATCCTGATCTGCGCGCCGATCGGATCGTCGCCGGGCGCGAACAGCTCGCGCGCGACGGTGCTGCCGAGGATCACGACCTTGCCGGCACCGGTCTCTTCGGTGCCGGAGAAATAGCGCCCGGCCGCGAGCTGCCAGTCGCGCACCATGAAGTGACCGGTCGTCGTGCCGTTGATGGTCGTATTCCAGTTCTTGCTCTCGTGGATGACCTGCGCCGTTCCGGCGATCGAGCCGGCCGCGGCCTGGATCTCCGGAATCTGCTCGATGATGGCCTGCACGTCGCTCTCGGTCATCGTCAGCTTGCTGCCGTCCTTGAGCCGCACGCCGCCCTGATAGACCGCGCCCGGCGTGATCATCAGCACGTTGGCGCCGATCGAGCGGATCTGCTCCTGGAGGCGAAGCTGCGCGCCGGACCCGATCGCAAACACCGTCACGATCGAGGCAACGCCGATCACGATGCCGAGCATGGTGAGGAAGCTGCGCAATGGATTGAGGCGCAAGGCGTGCAGGGCGATCTGAAAGCCCTGGAGCATCGTCATGACGCAGCGCTCCGTTTCGGCAGCAGGGGAACCAGCGTCTCGTCGCTGACGAGCTCGCCGTCGTGCAGGCGGATCGTGCGCCGGCACCGCGTCGCGATGCCGGGGTCGTGCGTGATCATCACGATGGTCTGGCCGGTCCGGTTGAGCGCGGCGAACAGCGCCAGGATCTCGGCGCCGGTGCGGCTGTCGAGCGCGCCGGTCGGCTCGTCGGCGAGCACGATCAGCGGAGAGGCGATCAGTGCACGCGCGATCGCGACGCGCTGCTGCTCGCCGCCCGAGAGCTGCCGCGGAAAGTGATGAGCCCGGTGCAGCATGCCGACGGCCTGAAGGCTCGCTTCGGCTCGCGCCAGGCGGTCCTTGCGACCGATGCCGCAATAGACCAGCGGCAGTGCGACGTTCTCGATCGCATTATGGCGTGCGAGCAGATTGTAGGACTGGAACACGAAGCCGATGCTGCGGGCGCGCAGGGACGACCGGCGATCTTCCGAGAGCCCGGCGACATTGGCTCCCTCGAGATGGACCTCGCCTTCGCTCGGCAGGTCGAGCAGCCCGATCATGTTCATCAGCGTCGACTTGCCGGAGCCCGACGGTCCCATCACGGCGACGATCTCGCCCTGTGCGATGTCGAAGCTGACGTTGCGCACCGCGGCCACTGCGACCCCGTCGGTGCGATAGGTCCTGGATACGGACCGGAGACTGATGAGGGGCAGGGGGGCGGTCATGATCCGAACCTGATTCCGAGAAACTCCATGCCTGCCGGCCGGATGGCCTGGCCGACGGCGACCTGGCTGCCTTCGACGAGGTCGCCGCTCTTGAGTGCGACCTGTTCGGTGCCGGAGGCGCCGACCGTCACCGCAATACGCCGGAGCGAGCCGCCGGCGGTGCGCACCCACACGCCGCTGTGCGCGGTGGTCGGGTCCGGACGTGCGCCGGACGGCTGGAAACGCAGCGCGGCGAGCGGCACCTTCAGCACGTCGTCCTGCCGCTCGATCACGATCTTCACCAGGGCAGTCATGCCGGGCAGCAGCGCGCCGTCGAGGTTGGAGGTCGACAGCACGACGGTGTAGGTGACGACGTGCTGCTGGTTCTGCGGCGCCTTGCGCACCTGCCGCACCACGGCCTCGAAGCGGCGGTCGGGGTAGGCATCCACCGTGAAATGGGCGCGCTGGCCGGAGGCGATGCGGCCGATATCGGCCTCGTCGACCTGGGCGTGAATCTCCATGTCTTCCAGCCGGTGGGCGACCACGAAGGTGGTGCGCGACTCCAGGCCGACCGCGAGCGTCTGGCCCTCGTTGACGAACCTGCCGACGACGACGCCGTCGATCGGCGAGCGGATCACGGTGCGGTCGAGATCGGCCTGGGCCGCGGCGAGAACGGCCGCCTTCTCCGGCACCGCCATTCGGGCCTGTTGCAGCTCGGCCTCGATCCGGCGGACGTCGGCCTGCGCGCCGTCCACGGAGTAGGAATTGAGCGACATCAGGACCTCGGCCTCGCGCTCCTGGGCCAGCCGTGCTGTGAACTCGGTCTGCGCGTCGTCGACCGTCGTCGTCGCCACCACGTTCTGCGACTGCAGCGCCAGCTTGCGCTGCAGGGTCCTCTGCGCCGAGGCCTTGACGGCTTGCGCGCTCTCGAGCTTGGCGGCGAGCACGTCCCGGCTGCCCCTGGCGTTCTGCAGATCGATCCTGGCGCGATCGAGCTTGGCGCGCGCGATGTCGACCAGGGAATTGGCGACCGCCAGGGAAGCCCTGGCTTCGTCGACCTTGGCCGCGAAGCTGCGCGGATCGATCAGGGCGAGCGGCTGGTCCTTGGCGACGGTGTCGTTGAAGTCGACATAGACCCGGGCGAGCTGCCCGGACAGCTGGGAACCGACCTCGATCGTCTTGACCGGCTGCAGCGCGCCGGTGACGGTGACGGTCTGCTCGATGCTGCCGCGCTGGATCGCGGCATAGCGGAACATCGGCGCATCCGACCCGAAGGCCGAAGCTTCGCGCCCGCCGGGCACGAGCAGCCGTTTCGTCGAGTCGTAGGCGTGAGCCGCCGTGTCTGCCGCGCTCCCGGCGGCGCCGGCGATGACGGCCGGCTCCGCGGCGAAGACCGCGGCAAGGCCGCATGCAGTTCCAAGCACGGCAATAATTGGCACAAATCGCATATCAAAAACTCGCCTGCTTGAAATGGCTTCGTTGGCGGCGCGGAGCGAGATCGCGCTATGGTTGTAAATTGTCAAAAGCAATATCGATCGTCAGTATGTCGTCGTTGCCGGGGCGACGGTCGGGTGCGCTGAGCGATCCAGAAGTAAAGTGCGGGGGTGCGACTTTTCGTGATTTGCGTGAAATGTATACCCGGCGTATGCCAAAGGTTGCGCGCGGTATCGAACTCGATAGGCTGACTGAACGTCCCGTATGATCTGGCCGATGCGGCCAGTCGCCGGCGTTCAAGTCGGCGTATGGGTGGCGACGCCATGACGCAGTCGGCGATACCGCGGCGACGACGTCGGATTGCTTCATTCGCGATAACGCGCCTCGCCGTGATGCCGCCGGTGGCGAGATCGAATCTCTGCAATCACGAAGCCCGATATGTGAACGCCTTCACTCGTCTTCACGGAGTGTTGGCCCTAAGACGTCGAACCGGTGGACCGACGCCATTCGTTCGATCCCCGCGAATTCAACCAAGCACCTTGTTCTCGCTTGCAAGAAGAATGGATGGCTCGCTGCTTGCTCATCGAGCCCCAAGCCGGGGAGTCCGTCTGCCATGAGCTCAGGTCAAGCCACCGTTTACGTCGTTGACGACGAGGTTCAGATTCGAACTGCGATTGGAAGTCTCTGCGAGGAGACCGGACACCAGGTGAGATTGTTTGCGTCGACCGACGAATTTCTCGCGGAGAGACTTTCTGGCGGGCCTTCGTGCCTTGTGCTCGACGTTCGCTTTCCCGGGACCTCGCCGACCGGTCTCGAGCTGCAGCGCCGGCTCGCCGAGACGGGCGTGCCGATTCCGATCGTCTTCATCAGCGGCCACTCAGACGTCCGTGTCTCGGTCGAGGCGATGAAGCGCGGCGCGGTCGAGTTTCTGCCAAAACCCTTTCGCGAGCAGGAGATCCTCGATGCGATCAGGCATGGCATCGAGCGCGACCGCAGGCGGATGGAACGCGAATACGCCGTGCGTGAGGCCCGGCTGCGCATCGAGACGCTGACGGCGAGGGAGCGCGAGATCATGCTGCTGATGGCCGAGGGGCTTGTCGCCAAGCAGATCGCGGCGAGGCTTGGCGTGAGCGAAGTGACGGTGAAGGTCCATCGCGCCCGGATGATGCGAAAGCTCGAGCTGCGTTCGCCGATCGAGGTGGCGCGGCTGATCGACAGCATGGGACGCGAAGCGGAGACGGCGCGCACCGGTGCAGGACAGCCGCAAACCTGAGGCTGCGCGTGGCGACATTCAGCGCTTCGTCTAGTCCGTACCGATTAGCATGAACTGCAGTCTGTCGCGATCGCCGCGATCGGTTCAGAGTCATCCCACGATGTCGGTCGCATTCAGGACCAGCATCCGAAACCAGTCAGACAACTTGGCCAGAAAGGGATACTCCATGCGCAAATTGTTTTTTGCTTCCGTTGCCGTGCTCGCTCTGTCTTCCGCGGCCCAGGCCGCCAATACTTCGACCACAGTGCAGGTCGGCTTGGTGAACGGTTCGAGCGTCACGCAGAACGGCCTCACCAACGACAGTTCGTCGACGACCCAGATCGGCATCCTGAACGGTGCGTCCACCATGCAGGGCACCAGCTCGCCGTCGCTCAACAACGTCAGCACTGTGAACCAGGCCGGCGTGCAGAACTCGGCGACCACCGGCCAGGTGGCCTTCGGCAACAACGGCAGCGCGATCACCCAGAATTCGTTCGGGCCGCCCGCGCTCCAGAACAACTCCGCCAGCGTCGGCCAGCTCAGCTTCGGCATCAACACGAGCACCGTCTCGCAGACGGCGCACTGAACCATCTCGTCGGCCGGATGCGTCACGGCGCGTCCGGCCAATTCTCGCGGAGGAACATGACATGCGGATCACCTATCTCGTTGCGACGGCCATCGCGCTCAGTGCACTGACCACCGTCGATGCCCAGGCCGGCAACTCGGCCAGCGTGCTGCAGTTCGGCACGACCAACAGCTCCTTCATCTCGCAGACGGGCTCGACCAGCAACAACGCCACGACGTTGCAGTTCGGTGCGACCAATACGGCGACCACCTTGCAGACAGGCTCGCTCCTCACCGTCAACACCGCGGTGACCGGGCAGGGCGGCACCACGGCGACGGCCTCCAACACGGCGCTGACCGGTCAGGTCGGCGGCTCCAATTCGAGCCTGATCGGCCAGATCGGCGCGAACAATACGGCCGGCGTCGGGCAGCTCGGCATCCTGAACGGCTCGACGATTCTCCAGCAGACTCCGTGAGCAATTCTGAAGTGGTGAGGCACGTCATGAAACGTCTCTCGAAACGCCTCTCGAAACGCCTCTTGGCAAGCAGCTGCGCCGCAATGTTCGCCTTGTGCTGCGCCGGCGCCGGATCAGCCGGCGCCCAGACCGCCGACATCAAGACCATCGTGTCGGTCGGCGGACCGCCGGTCGTGCTGAACCAGAACAGTCAGCTCAACATGGCGGGCGTGTTCATGGTCGGCGGCAGCACCAGCGCGACCGTTGTCCAGAACGGCACCAACAATGCCACGGGCGTCCTCCAATTCGGCGGGACGAATTCGGCGTCGGTCGGGCAGGCCGGGATGAACAATTTCGCCTTCGTCGGCCAGACCGGCCAGTCGGCGACCAGTCTCGTGTCGCAGCTCGGCGCCATGAACACGGGCACGGTGGCGCAGTTCAGCACGGTCAATACGTCGACGATCGTCCAGACCGGTCCGTAAAGACGCGCGAACTCATCGGCGTCGGGAACCAGCGGGGAAGCGCGATGCGGAGCGGCAGAGAGGTCTCGAAGCGGGTTCTGGCCGTGGCGGCGTTGCTTGCCGCCATCGGCGCGGCGACGCAGGCGTCGGCCGGATCCATCCAGCGCAGCGTGACGAACCCGAACGTGAGCATCGAGACGATCGTGCAATTCGGCAACGACGTTCAGCCTGTCACGATCGAGGAGAACAGCCGCGTCAATATCGCGCGGGTGATCCAGATCGGCGGATCGGGAACGGTGGATGCGACCATCATCCAGAACGGCACGCGCAACTATGCCAACGTGATCCAGATGGGCGGCACCACCAACGCGGCGGTCGGTCAGTCCGGCCTCAGCAACACCGCCGACATCACCCAGATCGGCAATTCCACCAATGCGCTCCTGCTTCAGATCGGCGACATGAACTCGGGAGCGGTGAGGCAGTTCGGACGTTTCAACTGGCTGGCGATCTTCCAGTTCGGCCGATGATGGAGGGATGACATGAGGTTGCTTCTGCTCGCATCCGGAATAGGATTCATGAGCGTGGTTGCGATGGCGCCGGCCGGGGCCGGCGACGGTCACACCACGGTGGTCCAGGACGAAAACGGGACGGCGGCGATCACGCAAAGCGGCGATCCCGCGCAGGCCGAGGTCAGGATCGAGAAAGAGCCCGGGCGCACCACGGTGTACCGGCGCAGCGGCGGAAACACCGCGATCGTGACGCAGGGCACCGGAAATGCGCAGGACATGCTCGATTGGCTGCGCAAGCACCAGCAAGACCACTGACACGTCCTGCTGACGCAGAGAGGCCCATCGTCCCTGAAAGGACGACGGGCCACCCGCGTTGGCCGGAACGACGTCGCTGAAACAGGCCGGGACTTCCGGGCGTTCTGCCGCACCTTGTTCCCCGTTAATCCCGTGTCTTAACCAACAATTAATTATACGTTTGCGGGTGGGCGACAGCCCGGCCTAGCGTGTGGTGGGGAGCCGCCGAAGCCAAACGAGTTGGTGCGTATCATGATGTCCAGATCATATGGGGCGCTGCTCGCCTCGCTCAGCGCAGCCGCGCTGCTCCTTTCTTCCAGCGACAGTTTTTCAAGGCCCGGCGGCGTTGCTGCGCATGGGCTCGCTGCGGCGCCGCCGGCCGCGGCAATGCGTCCGCCGATCGCGCCGGGTGCCCGGTTCCGCGGCCGCAATACGCCGTGGGTCTATTGGCCGGGTGGCGGCGGGTTCTTCTACGACGGCGCGGGCTACGGCCAGCCCTTCGCCGACGCCGGGCAGCCGCTCTCCAACGACGTGCGCTACACCTATACCTATGACGTTCCCTGGGACTGGACGCATCGCTTCCCGCCGAACGTGGTGCCGTCCGACCGGCCCTACGTGCCGAGCTGCCCGACGGAGCAGGTGACGGTGCCCGGCCGCGGCGGCGGCGAGCACACCGTCAACATCATGCGCTGCTACTAGCCCAGCTCAAAGCTGGTCACGCCGAAGACGCGGTCGATCCGCAGCGGCGCGATCGGCCCCGTGTACATCCGCGCCGTCTCGAACACCGGCTTGAGGCCGAGCTGTTCCGCGAGCGCGATGGCCTCGCGATTGACGGCGGGGACATCGAGGAAGACTTCGCCGCCGCCCGCACTTGCAAGCAGGGCCTGCACGACCTTCTCCGCGGCGGCGCGATCATCGGCGACGAGCGGGCCGATCTTGTGGCCGCTCCGGCACCGGCGGATCACGCCCCATGCGGCAAGCTTGCCATCACGCAACAGCGCGCGGCCGACATGTCCTGATGTGTTGATCCAGGCGCGCAGGAAGGCGCTGCGCCGCGCTGGGAACACCGTGGCATCGTCGGCTTCAACGAGCGCGAACGGAACTCTGTCGAGCGCGATGATATCGGCAGGCGCCGGCGGCGGGGTGAGGCTGCCGCCATAGCGGATATTGGCGTAGGCAAGCTGGAAGCCGGACTTTCTGTAGTTGTCCTGCTGCGCCACGACGCCGTCGAGCCCGATGACGCGGGGCTGCGCATGCGCGATCGCCGCGTTCCAGATGCGCAGGCCGTGGCCGGAACCGCGAAAACTTTCACGCACGATGTAGAACCCGAGAAAGGCGAAGCGGTCGTCGTAGTTGACACAGGAGACCGTCGCGACCGGCTCGCCGTCGATCTCGCCGACGAAGAAGGCTTGCGCGTCGGGGATGGCGAAGCAGGCGGCGTCGGCGAGGCCCGGATTCCAGCCCTCGGCCGCGGCCCAGTCGACGGCGATCGAGATCTCCTCGGGGCGCAAATTGCGGATCTGCAAATCGCTCATGACGGATGCCTTCGACGGTGGACCTGCCGGCAAGTCTGGCGGTAGAAGGCCTCATGATAGGCCGGGCCCGCGGCTCGCCTCAAGACAGGGATGATCAGTCATGGCAGCAGAGAAAGTCGCACTCGTCACCGCCGGCGGCAGCGGCATGGGGGCAGGGGCTGCGCGGCGGCTCGCGGCCGACGGCTTCCGCGTCGCGATCCTGTCGTCCTCCGGCAAGGGCGAGGCGCTGGCGGCCGAGCTCGGCGGGCTTGGCGTCACCGGCTCCAACAAGTCGAATGAAGATCTGAAGCGTCTCGTCGACGGCGCGATGGCGAAGTGGGGGCGTATCGACGTGCTCGTCAACAGTGCGGGCCACGGGCCGCGCGCGCCGATCACGGAGATTACCGACGAGCAGTGGCACACCGGCCTCGATACATATCTGCTCAACGTGATCCGGCCGACCCGGTTGGTGACGCCGGTGATGCAGGCACAGAAGGCTGGCGCCATCATCAATATCTCGACCGCCTGGGCATTCGAGCCGAGCGCGATGTTTCCGACATCGGCGGTGTTCCGCGCAGGCCTTGCCGCCTTCACCAAGATCTTCACCGACACCCATGCCGCCGACAACATCCGCATGAACAACGTTCTGCCGGGCTGGATCGACAGCCTGCCGCAGTTAGATGCGCGCCGCGACAGCGTGCCGATGAAGCGCTACGGCAAGGTCGAGGAGATCGCGGCGACGATCGCGTTCCTGGCGTCCGACGGCGCAGCCTACATCACCGGCCAGAACATCCGTGTGGACGGTGGGCTGACGCGCTCGGTCTGACGCCGACAGATTCGAATCGCGCTCGCGCCGCCTTGTCGTGATGCGACACCGGCGCGCGTAGCGCGCCGCGGATGAAGAGCGAGGCGTGGCTCTTGGGTCACACTCCTCGTCCGTTCGCACGACGTGGGGCGCACACTACGTCACAGTCCCTATGAACTTCGCCGCAGCCCAAGACGGCATGGGGCCGGCGGCCTATGCCCGATCTGCGCCGGATGCCTTCCGCCCGCGCGCATTCGAAACGCGAGCTGATCGCGTGGGCAAGGAGACTAGAATGAAGAAGTTTTTGCTGGCGGTCGCTTCGGTTGTTTTGGGCACCGCATCGGTGCAGGCGGCCGACCTCGCGGCGCATTACACCAAGGCGCCGATGATGGCGCCGGCCTACAACTGGACCGGATTTTACGTCGGCGGCAATGTCGGCGGGCAGTGGGGCAGCTCCGATCCCAGCACCTCGACCGTGTTTTCTCCGACGGGCTATTTCGCCGCCAGCAGCGTTCCCGCCATCAACACGGTCGGCGCCCAGGGCATCAACAGCTCCAGCGTGACCGGCGGCTTCACCGCCGGCTACAACTGGCAGGTCAACCATGCCGTGCTCGGCCTCGAAGGCGACATCAACTATTTCGGCTTCAAGGGCAGTGCGACCGGTTCGGCGCTTTATCCCTGCTGCGCGCCGACCGGCTTTACGGTGTCGTCGTCGGTCTCGGCCGACTGGCTCGCGACCATCCGCGGCCGTATCGGCTTCCTGGCCGCTCCGACCTGGCTGCTCTACGCCACGGGCGGCGCCGCGATCGCGGAGGTCAAGGGCAATTTCAACTTCACCGACACGTTTGCGGGAGCAACCGAGTCGAGCGCGATCCGCGACACGCGTCTCGGCTGGACCGCGGGCGTGGGCACCGAATATGCGTTCGGCGGCGGCTGGTCGCTCAAGGCCGAATATCTCTATGTCGATCTCGGACGCGCCAGCGCGACCAGCACGAACCTTGCTGCCTTCGTGCCGGCCATCGCATTTCCGAGCAACGTCTACACCCACTCGGTCGATCTCAAGTCGAACATCGTGCGCGTCGGCGTGAACTACAAGTTCGGCGGACCAGTCGTCGCCAGATACTGAGCTTCATCCCGTTCCGAATCTGGCGTGGAAAGCCCCGGCTCAGCCGGGGCTTTCTGTTTCGAGGGCCGGCTTCAGTGCGAGGCCACGAGCTTCGCCAGCGCGGGCAGGATCCTGTAGCGCGCGATCTCGTGCGGATATTCGCCGCGATTGGCCAGCAGCACGATGCCGATCCGCCGCGCCGGCACGAGGCCGAGATAGCCGGAGGCGTTGTTGAGGCCGCCCGGCTTGTCGACGACGGTGGCCTCGGGAAGATGCACCGTCTCCCACGCCATGCCTTGCCCGAATTTCTCGTCGACGCGGAAGGTCTCGTGCTGCGTCATCCTCAGCGCCTCGCGCAAATGCGGGTCGACCGAGTGGCCATCGACGCAGGCCGCAACGAAGGTCGAAAGATCCCGCGGCGAAGAGAATATCTGGCCGGTGCCGGGGAAATCGAAATAGCTCTGCTGGTTGCCGGGCGGGCCGATCGCCATGCCCTGATCCGAATAGCCCTGGACGACCCGCTGCATCCACGCTGCATCCATGACGGCACGGTTGTCCTCGCCGCGTACGGGCACCGAGGTCGCGGTCATACCGAGCGGCTTGAAGATGCGCTGTTCGAGCTGGGTTGCGATCGGCGTGCCGTAACAGCGTTCGAGCACGAGCTGGAGCAGCACATAGCCGGCATGGCTGTAGATGCGCTGCTTGCCGGGCGCCTCGCCAGACTGCGGTCTCCAGGCGTTGAGCATCTCGATGAACTGTGCGCGCGAGAACTCCTCGTTCGGCCAGGGCGGGTGGTCGGTCGGCAGCAGCAGTCCCGACGTGTGCGTGACGAGTTCGCCGACGGTGACGCGGCGGATAGAGTCGCCGGTGAGCTCGGGCAGGTATTTCGGCAGGCGGTCGTCGAGCCGCAGCTCGCCCCGGAGCGTGCCGAGCGCGACCAGCGTCGCCTCGAACGGCTTGCGCAGCGAGCCGAGGTTGAACAACGTGTCCGACGTGACCGGCCGTCGCATGGTGTCGTCGGCAAAGCCGTAGTTGAAGAACTCGACATGGCGGCCGGCATAGAGCGCGGCGGCGAGGCCGCCCGGTTGGTCCGGCGTCGCGGTCGGCGCCAGCTCATTGGCGACGATGTCGCGCATCTGCGCGATCATGTCGGAATCCGCAGCCGCCTCGCGCGGCCTGATGAGGCCGATTGCGAGCGGAAGCAGGGCCGCCCTGGCGAAGCCGCGCCGGCTGATCGAAAGAGATCGTAAGGTGACAAGAGAGGACACGCGCTTGATGAACAGATTGCCGACGCCCCCGGCGCCAGTCGTACCTGCAAACCGCGTCCCGCCTCAATTCACAATCGCGCGTTGGAAGTTCCGTAGCGAACCTTCTAGCCGCCTATCCAGCGCACGGCCGCGTCGACGACGGATTTTACTTAGCTTGTCGGCTAACAAATATTGACGCGGGTTCGCGACGGGTCTATAGTTAGCTTCATGGCTAACCAATTGTCTCGACTGGACCAGATTTTTTCCGCGCTCGCCGACCCGACACGGCGGGCGATCGTGATGCGGCTATGCGCCGGCGAGGCCTCGGTCGGCGAGCTCGCCGAGCCGTTCGAGATGGCGCTGCCGAGCTTCATGAAGCACGTCCATGTGCTGGAGACGAGCGGGCTCGTCCTGTCGGAGAAATCCGGCCGCGTGCGCACCTGCCGCCTCAGCCCGGACGCGCTCGTCGGCGCGGAGGACTGGTTCCAGCAGCAGCGCGCGATCTGGGAGGCGCGCCTCGACCGGTTCGAGGCTTACGTGATGAAGCTCAAGAAAGAGAAGGAGAGGGCGGCCGTCAAGCGGCCGTCCCGAACAACCAAACGGAAAGGTTCTGAGTGATGACGAATTCTGCCAATCCCGCTTTGTCGCAATGGTCGCTCGACCGCGAGATCGTGATGTCGCGCGTGATCGACGCGCCGCGCGATCTGGTGTTCGAGGCGTGGTCCGATCCGAAGCACCTGCCGCAATGGTTCGGGCCCAAGGGTTTCAAGATCGAGACCTTCGAGATCGACGTGCGGGTGGGCGGCGTCTGGCGCTTCAACATGATCGGCCCCGACGGCACCGTCTATCCGAACCGCATGCGCTTTCGGCGCATCGAGCGGCCGTCCTTGATGGAGATGGACCATGGCGTCGACGGGGACGACGATCCCGGCATGTTTCGCTTCACCGTCACCTTCGCCGAGCAGAGCAACGGCAAGACCGTGCTGATGATGCGGCAACTGGCCTCGAGCACGGAGCAGCGCGATGGCATGATCAGCTTCGGCGCCGTCGAATACGGCTACCAGACGCTGGACAAGCTCGCGGCTTATGTGGGCGCGTTGAAGAGGTAGCTGCACCGTCAGTCGTCATGCCCGGGCTTGTCCCGCCTGCGCGGCCGAAGCCGCTCCGGCGAGGCGAAGGCCCGGGCATCCACGTTCTACGTGCCGCGCGGTCAGGCGTGGATGGCCGGGACAAGCCCGGCCATGACGAGAGGAGGTCGATGGCGCCCCTCACTCGTCCACCTCGGCTGTCACTCCCCCTTCAGCCCGGCCTCGCGGATCAATCCGGCCCACCTCTGGGTCTCGCTGTCGATGAACTGGCCGAATTCGGCGGCGGTGCCGGTGCGCACTTCCAGGCCCTGGGCGGTGAGCTTGTCCTTCACGGCGGGGTCGGCGAGCACGCGCGAGACTTCGGTCTGCAGCTTGTCGACGATCGGCTGCGGCGTTGTGGCCGGCGCCATGAAGCCGAACCAGCCGGCGGCGATCACGTTGGGAAAGCCTTGCTCGCGCAGCGTCGGAGCCTGCGGATAGAGCGGGCTGCGCTCGCTTGAGGCGACGCCGAGCACGGCGAACTTGCCGCTCTGGATGTAGGGCAGCGCCGTCGGGAGTGCGGTCAGCGTGGCATCGACGCGGCCGGCGAGCAGCTCGGTGTAGGACGCCGCGTCACCGCGGAACGGGATGTTGAGACCCTTGACGCCGGCATCCCTGAACAGGAGCTCGCCGGCAAGATGCGGCTGCGAGCCGGCGCCGGGTGAGGCGAAGGTCAGTCCGTCCGGCTTCGATTTGCCGTAGGCGATCAGGTCCGGCAGCGTCTTGAACGGCGCTTCCGCGCTGATGATCAGGAACAGCGGCGCGATCACCGCCATCGCGACCGGCCGAAGATCCTTGCGATCATAGGTCAGCTTGCCGAACAGCGCCTCGGCGGTGGCATAGGGGGCCGCGACATAGAGAATGGTGTAGCCGTCGCCCGGCGCATGCGCGACGAGATCGTTCGCAATGCGCGTGCCGGCGCCCGGCTTGTTCTCGACGATGAATTGCTGGTGCAGGCTGCGGCCGAACTCTTCGGCGAGCAGACGCAGCGAGATGTCGTTGGAGCCGCCGGGCCCATAGGGCGAGATCAGCCGCACCATGTGCGACGGCCAAACGTCCTCAGCGCGCGCGGAGACTGGAAGCCCGGACAGGGCAAGGGCGAGGGTGCCCAGCAATGTTCGGCGTGTGACGGTCATGTTGGCCTCCCGGTGGTGGAGCGCCAGTTGTCTTGTTCATTTCCTGGCCCTCTTCTTGTTTTGCTTTTGTGTCTCGGCCGCCGGCCCTGCCGCGCCGACGATGGCGCGGATACTGTCGGCGAGCGCGGCGATGCGCGGGCCGATCTCGGCCTCCAATTGGCCGGGCTGGAGCCGGAACGCCGGAATGCCGCAATTGATGGAGAACGACCGCCTCGTCTCATCTGCATGAAACAGCGGCGCGGCGACGGCGTGGATCGAGGCCATGTACTCGCCCCAGCAGGTGCAGAAGCCGCGGCTGGCGCATTGTGCAAGGCCGGCGCGATATCTGTCGCGAAAGGCCGACCACAGCTCGGCATCCTCGCTTGCGATCTGCTGTTCGAGCAGCACTGCATCGGCCGGCGGCAAGGTCGCCGCCGCGGCGCGGCCCATTGCCGTCATCACTACGGGAATGGGCATGCCGATGTCGGGGACGTGCGGGCCGACATCGCCGGAGCGCGCGGTCTCGACATAGATCATCGACGTGCCGTCCAGCAGGCCGATCGAGACCGTGCCGCGCACGCTCTGCGCCAGCTCCATCATCATCGGGCGCGCGACCTGGCGGAACTGCATGTCGGCAAGCAGCGGATGCGCCATCCGCAGGGCGCGTGCCCCGACGCGGTATTTCGCACGTTCGGCGTCGTAGCGGAGGTAGCCGAGCTCGGCGAGCGTATGCGTCAGCCGTGCCACCGTCGGCCGCGGAATCCCCGTCAGCGTCGACAGCTCCATGTTGCCGAGCTGCGTCGTTCCGGCCTTGAACGCCTCGAGCACCACGAGGCCCTTTGCCAGCGTCGTCGCGAACGCGGCGTCATCCGCGCTCGAAGCCAGCACCGCGGCGGCGGATGAGGAGGCGGGAGGCGGTTTGGACGCGGTTCGAGCCATGGGAGTTTTAATGGACCCGCTCCGCTGGCTTGTCCAATATATTCGACAATTTTGCCTCTTACGTCCAATATGTGGACGCGCTCTCCGTCGTTACCGCGGGCAAAAAAGACGCGCGCGAGCGGAGCCGCACACAGATTTTTGTCGTGATTCCATGGCGTCCTGTGACAGGATTATTACGAATAGATGTCACGTCGATTACAGCGGAGCGATTCATGTTGCAGTGGCAGGCGCGGTCAAATCCCCTCGCGTGGTGGTGGGGGTCGCTCACGCTCGTCAGCAGCGCCAACATCCTCGTCTGGTTCATGCTGTATCGCGAGTTCTACCCGACGGTTGCGGGCAGCGTCGGCGGCGGCTCCGACATCGGGCTGATGTTCCTGCTCTGCGCGGGGTATGTGTTCGGCTGCGCCTTCCGCTCGTTCCTGCCGCGCGCCGACGTGCAGCGCATCTGCCTGTTCGACACCTGGCTCTCGAGCGTCTTTGTCGGCCGCTCGGTCGCGACGGTGGCCGAAGTCTGCTTCGCCGCGCAATGGGCGGTGATCCTGCATCAGCTCGGCACCATGACGGGTGCCGAGACGGCCGTGAACATCGCGTGGGTGATCGTGCCCGTGATCATCATCGCGGAGTGTTTCTCGTGGTACGCGGTCGTGACCACCAACTATCTCTACAACGCGATCGAGAATTCGCTGTGGGCGGTGACCTTCTTCCTCGCCGGCATCGCGCTGTGCCGCCTGATGCCGGAATTCCAGGGCGTGGTGCGCTGGGCTCTGATCGCCGGCATCGTCGGCATCGCCTGCTTCCTCGCCTTCCTCGTCACCGTCGACGTGCCGATGTATCTCAGCCGCTGGCGGGCAGGGCATGCCGAGGGCGGCAGGTTCCTGGGCTTCCTCGAAGGCCTGCATGACGTCTCGACCCGCTGGGTGGTGACCCACGACATCGCGCACTGGAAGGGCGAGCTGACCTGGATGTTCCTGTATTTCAGCGCCGCGGTGTGGTCGAGCCTGGCGCTCTGCGCGCTCTACGCGATGGAAGGCTATCTGACGCGCTATCTCGCCTGAGGGTTGATTCCTATTTTGACGCGTTTTCTTAACGCGAACCGGTATCCACTTCGCTTGAAAACGCTTTACTTGCCGACTAGGCTGCACTTGCTGCGGTCGAGCGGGCGGAAGGCCTGGTCGGGCGGGATCGTCGCGACCAGCTTGACGAAATCCCACGGGCCTTTCGACTCTTCCGGCGTCTTGACCTGGACCAGATAGAGATCGTGCACCATGCGCTGGTCCTCGCGGATGCGGCCGTTGGTGGTGTAGGCATCCGACACTGGCGTCGCCTTCATCTTGGCCATCACGATCGCGCTGTCGTCCGTATCGGTGTCCTTGATGGCCTGCAGATAGTGGCGTACGGCGGAATAAACCCCGGCCTGGATCTGTGAGGGCATCGCCTTGCGGCGCGCATAGAACGCATCGGAAAATTTCCGCGCCGCCGGCGAGATATCCTCGAAGAACGAGGTCACGATAAGGTCGCCGCGCGTGGCCTTCAGGCCGACCGCTTCGATGTCGACATTCTGGAACGACATCGGCACGATCTTCATGCCCTGCGCGGCGAGCCCGAATTCTTCGGCCTGCTTGATCGCGGTGGCGTTGTCGCCGGCGACGTTGATCGCCAGGACCTTTGCGCCCGAGGACTGCGCCTGGAGCAGGAACGAGCTGTAGTCGGGCGTGCCGAGCTGGGCTTTAACGCCGCCAGCAACCTTGCCGCCGAGCTCGGTGATGCGGGCGCGCGCGGTCGCCTCGATCGAATGACCGAAGGCGTAGTCGCCGGTGATGAAGAACCATGGCTCCTTGCTGGTCTGCATGATGCCGGAGACCACGGCAGTCGCGGTGGAGTAGGCGTCCTGGGTCCATTGCACGCTGGTCGGCGCGCAGGCCTCATCCGTGAGCTGGTTGGCGCCGGCGCCGGAGACGAGGAAGATCCTGCCGTTGCCGCGCACCAGCTCCTGCACCGCGAGCGCCGCGCCCGAGCTGCCACCGTCCGCGATCGCCTGCACGCCGTCGCTGAACCATTTTCGCGCGAGTGAGCCTGCAAGGTCCGGCTTGTTCTGGTGATCGGCCTGCAAAATCTCGATAGGCTTGCCGTTGATCTTGCCGCCGAACTCCGCCGCCGCCATTCGCGCCGCCTCGACCGAGCCCGGACCCATGGCGGTGGCGAAAATCCCGTTCATGTCGGTGAGGACGCCGATCCGGATGGCGTCGCCTTTGATCTCGGCGCGTGCGGCGGTGCCTGCGAGCGCCAGCGTGATCAGCAGGATAGCGGCGGAGGTCGTGCGGTGAGTGGCCATGGCGTTTCCTGATTTTGTTGTCGTTTTGATTGAGCGACGTTGGCGGTCACTCCGGTTCGGCGATGATCTTGTTGCGCAAGGTTCCGATGCCGGAGATCTCGACCTCGACGGTGTCGCCGGGGCGCATCCACAACGGCGGCGTGCGCTTTGCGCCGACGCCGCCGGGCGTGCCCGTGACGATGACGTCGCCGGGGACCAGCGGGCAGATCGTCGAGATGTAGGCGATCAGCCCCGGGATGGCGGTGATCAGGAGATCGGTGGTGGTGTCCTGCACCACCGTGCCGTTGAGCCGGGTCTGCAAGGTCAGCTTTGACGGATCGGGAATTTCGTCCGCCGTCACCAGCCATGGGCCGAAGCTGCCGCTTTCGGCAAAGGTCTTGCCGGAAAGGAACTGGCTGGTGTGACGCTGCCAGTCGCGGACGCTGCCTTCGTTGTAGCAGGAATAGCCGGCGATGTGGTCGAGCGCGCGGTTCGCGGGGATGTGCCGGCCTTGCTTGCCGATGACGAGCGCAAGCTCGCCCTCATAGTCGAAATCGTCGCTGACTTTCGGCTTCACGATCGGCTGGAGATGGCCGACCTGGCTGCAGGGAAAGCGAACGAAGAGTGCGGGCTTCTCGGTTACGATACGTCCGGTTTCAGCGACATGGTCGCGATAGTTCAGGCCGACGCAGATGATCTTGCCGGGATCGGGGATGACGGGCGCGAAGCTGACCTTGTCGAGGGCATGATCGGGCGCGGCCGACGCGACGAGCTTTGCCGCCTCGGCGACGCGACCGGCTTCGAGCAGCTGCCGCAGTGTCGTGCAGCCTGCCATGCGCGCGCCGAGGTCGACGACGCCGTTGTCCTTGACGGCCCCGAAAGAGGCGCGGCTGTCGACGATGAAAGAGAGCAGCTTCATGAGAGTGTCCTTGGAAAGCGGGTTCGGTCAGGCCGCGGACGGCACGCGGGTTGGGGGAGTAACGGCGGCGACGAGTCGTTCGAACTCGGAATCGTTGCGGGCCGTGCCACGCACATAGCGGTCGGGACGGACCAGCGCGGCGATGATGCCGTGCTCACGCAGCCAGTGCCCGACGCCCTGGGCTTCGTCGCCGGTCAGGATTGCGATCCCAGCCGGCGACGGGGCAAGATGCGATGGCAGCGCGGCCGCGCTCTCGACAAGCAGCACATGGCTGTAGCCGGTCCGGTCATCGCTGCGGCGACCGTCGTTCAGCTCGAACTGCGGTGCGAGATGCCCGGCCAGCGGCAGGCCGCCGAGCGCGAGCCCGGGGCCGAGCAGGGGCTTTTTCACCTCGAGTTTCACGGGCGCGTTGTCGCGCGCTTCGCCGGCGGCAAGGCCGGCCTCGATCGCCTTGGTGTTGATGATGCCGCCAAGGCGAATGGCGAGCTCGATGAACTCCCGCACATGCGGCCGGCGCTCGCTCTGATAGGTCTCCAGCAGATCAGGCGCGGCGCCGTCGCGGATGATCGCGCCGAGTTTCCAGGCAAGGTTGGCGGCATCCCGGATGCCGGCGCACATGCCCTGTCCGAGGAAGGGTGGGGTCTGGTGTGCGGAATCGCCCGCGAGCAGCAGCCGTCCGCCCCGCCATTGCTGCGCGATCACGGAATGAAAAGTATAGACAGCGGCGCGCTCGATCTCGGCGTCGTCGGGCGTGATCCAGCGCGACAGCAGCTCCCAGACCTTGGCCGGCTGCGCCACATCTTGCGAATCCTCGTCCGGCAACACCGTGATCTCCCAGCGCCGCCGGATGCCGGTGCCGCGCACATAGGTCGCCGGCCGCCGGGGGTCGCAGTGCTGGATGCTGTAGTCGCCGAGGTCATCGCGGTCGCGCTTGAGCAGCACGTCGATCACCAGCCAGCGCTCGTGAAAGCCGAGATCGTCCATGCCGGAGCCGATGAAGCGGCGCACCAGAGAGCGGGCACCGTCGCAGCCGACCACATAGCCGGCACGGACTTCACTCAGCGTCCCATTGGAAAGGTCCTCGTAGCGGACGCGCACGCCGGTCTCATCCTGATCCAGCGCGAACACGTCGCAGCGGTTGCGCAGGGTGACATGCGGCCAGCGCGCAAGGCCATGGATCAGCACGTCCTCCAGATCGGGCTGGTGGAAGCGATAGCTGAGATTCCATCCCATCGGCGTGAGCGTCTGCGGGCGCGACCAGTCCAGCAGCATCCGGCCGCCGGCGTCGAGAAAGAGCATCCCGGGGCTGAGGATGACATGCGGCAGGATCGCGTCGGCGAGGCCGATGGTCTGGAACACGCGCATGCATTCGTCGTCGAAATGCACCGCGCGCGGCAGGTGATAGGTCCGCGCCTCGCGCTCCAGTACCAGCGTCCGCACGCCGCACAGTCCGAGCAGATTGGCCAACGTGGCGCCAACCGGGCCGCGGCCGACGATCACGACATCAAACTCTTCGGGGGTGGACTTATGTTGCATGGGGCTATCTCTTCCCCAAGCCGCGCCGCGGCATCAATGCCGTCGCGCCAAGTGTCCGCCCAGCGGACGGACCCTGCTAGACCTCGACCGGGATGGCCGATGCCGTTTCCCGAAGCTGTCCTGCAAATTGCGCCACCGCTTCTTCAATTCCGAGGGCCGAGCGGATCCAGATGATGGAGATGCAGCCGAACACGGCGCCGTTGCGCACGATGGGGACCGCGATCGAGGCCGTCTTGGGATTGTACTCGCCCTCGCTGCGGATGGCGTAGCCGCGGGCTTGCGTCTCGGCGATCATGCGGTCGAGGCGGCCTTCGTCGAGGAAGGGGCGGTCGTCGGCCTCGTCGATGCGGCGCAGATGATTGACGATCAGGTTGCGCTCGCGCGCAGGACAGGCGGCGAGATAGGCGCGGCCCGCGGACGTCCGCAACATCGGCAGGCGCTTGCCGATCATGCCGCGGTCGATCGAGAGCGGGCTGCGGGAGTGCGTGGTTTCCTGCACCACCATCGCGGCGTTCTCGTAAGTCGAGAGATCGACCGGCCAGACGAGGTTCTTGCTGAGCTCGGCGAGATAAGGCGCCGCCACCTGGCAGATCACCACGCCCGGATCGTAGCCGTCGCCGAGACTGAGCGCGCGCCGGGTCACGCGAAAGCGGTCGTCGCTGGCGCTGCGGGCGACATAGCCAAGTTCCTCCAACGTCTCGAGCAGGCGATAGACGGTCGGGCGAGGCAGGTCGAGTGCGCGGGCGACGTCGCCCGCGCGGATGCCGCCGGACCGGTTGACCTCGTGCAGCACGTCCAGCCCACGCTTGAAGGCGCGGACGCCCTCCGACTGCCGCGGCGCTCCGGTCCGCGTCCGCTCCTTGGACACTTCGCATTTCCTCCCTTGTGCCGTTTCGCTCCGCGACTATCGTCATCGCAAACGAGAAGCGATTGCGGACGCCACCGTAGGAGCGTGCGCGGCCGGTATCAAGTTCGCCGCAGTGCGGCGGGTGCGATGCCCTCGGGAGGACGTCGATGGAAATCACCGCACTCGGCTATGTCCGGATCAATTCATCCCAGCTCGATCAGTGGGGCCAAATGGCAACCCGGCTGCTCGGCATGCAGCAGGTCGATCGCGGCGGCAAGATGCGCGCCTTCCGCATGGACGATCGCAAGCAGCGGCTGATCGTCGACGGCAGCAGCGACGCCGGGCTGGCGGTGATGGGATGGGAAGTTCCCTCAACCGCCGAGCTCGATCAGTTAGCCGGGCGGCTGGAAAGCCATAGCGTGAAGGTGACGCGCGGCTCGCGCGCGCTCGCCGACGAGCGTCATGTGGCCGAGCTGATCACGTTCGCCGATCCCGCCGGCAACCGGATTGAGGTCTTCTGCAAGCCGGAGCTTGCGAGCGAGCCTTTCCAGCCTGGGCGGCCGATCTCTGGCTTTCGCACCGGCGCGCTCGGCATGGGGCACGTGGTGCTGAACGTCGAGGACGTCGAGCCGCTGTTGCCGTTCTACCGCGACGTGCTCGGCTTCCAGGTCTCCGATTTCGGGCTCAAGCCCTATGGGCTCTATTTCTTCCACGTCAACGGCCGCCACCACAGCTTTGCGATGGTAGGCTCCGGACGGAAGGCGCTGCATCATTTCATGGTCGAGCTCGGCAGCCTCGACGATGTCGGGCAGGGCTACGACCTCGCGCAGCTGGATGACGGCCGTATTGCCTATACGCTGGGGCGGCACACCAACGACCACATGACCTCGTTCTACGTGAATACGCCCTCGGGCTTCTTCATCGAATATGGCTGGGGCGGCCGCGTCATCGATCCCGAGACCTGGCAGCCGCACGAGACCTTTGACGGCCCGTCGCTATGGGGCCACGAGCGGCTCAACATGCCGGAGGAGCAGCGCAAGCGCCTGCGCGACATGAGGCTGGACGCCGCGGCCCGCGGCGTGCGCGTCGCCGACCCGCGTGTGCCGCCGCTGAACTGCGCATGGCTGGACGCGGTGGTCGCGCGCGAATGATCCGCCGCCAGGCGGGAGAGCGCAAGCGGCGATCAGGCCTTGCCGAGATCGACCTGCGTCAACAGTCCCTGACGCAGCGCCAGGCGGACCAGCTCGATGTCGGAGTCGACGCCGAGCTTGTCCTTGATCAGCGAATGCAGGTTTGCCACCGTCTTCGGGCTGACGTGGAGCGTCTCGGCGATCTCCTCCGTCGACTCCTCGGCCAGCAGCAGCCGCAGCACCTCGAACTCGCGCGGCGTGAGGACGTCGGCAGCCGAGCTCTCGCCGCTGATGCGGCTCAGTGCGAGTTCGTGGTCGATGTCGGGGCTGATGGCGATCCTGCCCGCGAGCACGTCCATCACCGCGCGCACCAGCGTTTCGGGCGGACTGGTCTTGGTGACATAGCCCCTCGCGCCGGCGCGGATCGCCTGCACGGCAAAGCCCGCATTCTGGTGCATGGTGAAGACGAGGATTCTCGCGCCCTTGTCCCACTGCCTGATCCGCCTGACAGCCTCGATGCCGCCGATGCCGGGCATGCTCAGATCCATGATGACGAGGTCGGGCGCCACGGATTTGAAGAGACGGTAGGCCTCCGCGCCGTCGGCGGCTTCGGCGACGACGCGCAGGCCCGGCTGCTTCTGGAGCACCGAGCGATAGCCTTCGCGGACGACGGAATGGTCGTCGACCAGCAGGATGGTCGCATCGCCCGCGCTCATGCCGCCCGCTCCAGCACCGGCCGATCGGCCGCGACAGGGATGGTGACGCGCAGCGCAGTGCCGCCATGCGGTCCGGCCTCGAAGCTCAATTTGCCACGCAGGGCCGCGACGCGCTCGCGCATGCCGAGCAGGCCCATTCCGGATTTCGCGGCGGGATCGCTCGACCGTCCGTCGTCGTCGATCGCAAGCGCGATCTCGTCGGCACGCATCGTCAGTTCCAGACTCACCTTGGTTGCGCCGGCATGCTTGGCGGCGTTGGTGAGAGCCTCCTGCACGATGCGATAGAGGCTGGCGCTGATCGCGGCCGGCAGGGTCTCGAAGGCGCCGTCGAAGCGGATCGCAAACCGCGTCTCGCCGCGGCTGCGTCCGTTCCAGCCGGCGACCAGGCCTTCGAGGCTGGCGACCAGCCCGAGCTCTTCGACATCGGGCGGACGCAGCCTGAACAGCGTGCCGCGCAGCATCTCCATCATGCCGGTTGCAGTCCGCGCGATGCCGTCGCATTCGGACAGCAGGGAAGGGCAGTCCTGCACGGCGGTCTGGCGGGCGGATGCGGCGAGCGCGCGGATGGCGGCCAGTGACTGGCCGAACTCGTCGTGCAGCTCGCGCGCGAGATGGCGGCGCTCCTCGTCCTGGAGCGCGATCAGCTTTCGCGTCAGCTCGCTGCGCTCGGCTAGCGCGGTGTCGAGGCTTTCGGCGAGATGGTTGAAGACGTCGCGGATGGCGGAGAGCTCGGCGAGATCGAACGGCGGCAGCCGCGCGGTGAGGTCATTGGCGGCGATTCGTTCGAGGCCGGTGCGGATCATGCGGGTGGGGCGCAGCGCCCGCGCCAGTGCCGCATAGACCAGTGCGCAGAGCAGCGGCAGTGCGATCGCAAGCGCAATCATCAGGCGGCCGGCCTCGTGCCATGCCTCCGCCGTCTGCACGGCCGGATCGACCGAGACCACGGTCTCGCCGAGCTTCGCTCCGCGCACGATCACTGGCCGCGCTGCCTCACGGCCGGGGTCGAACAGGCTGCGATAGAAGGCCGCGAAGACCTGCGGCGGCGGGTTTGCCGGAGTAGGCGCGCCACTGCAGAACCGCTGGAGTATCTCGCCGCTCGTGCCACGGAATGCCAGGCACAGGCCGGGCGTCATCACATAGGCCGATACGGGGTCGAGGTTGGGGAAGTCCGAGCGCGGGTTCGCCACCCACTGGACCTTGCCCTGTTGCAGCTCCAGCGACTTCGCCACGATGGCGGCGATACCGTCGATGCGCGCATGCGCCTCGCGGTCGGCCGTGACAAGGAAATAGGCGGAGATCACGGCGAAGCAGGCGGCCGATATTGCGGCCACGCGCAACGTCAGACGGACCTTGAGATCGAATCTCGGGCGGTTCCACATCGGCAGGCACCTGGCGCGAACGGGTTTGTCGCCTCCGCATTAAACGGCAGAACGCAAGCGGCGGAAAGCGCTGCGCTTGCCGCAGTGCAACGTCGTGAAAATTTCCCGGCGTTCGCCGGGACGGGCACGGTTGCATGGCGAGAGGCGACCATCCAGGTTTTCAGGCCGTTCCGTCACACGAGGCCCGCTCATGCACCTGTCCCGGTTGATCTGCTCTGCTTTTCTCCTTGTCGTCCTCCCGGCGGCCTATTCGCCAGCCGGTGCCGGGGCGGCCATCGGCGTTGCCATGGACGATTTCAGCTATACCGATACGTCGGCCGAGCCGGCCAACCAGACCGCCGCCCATGAGCGGCGGCTGTCGGCGTTCATGGCGGCGCTCAGGCGGGATATCGGCGCGGATGGTCGCTACCGGCTGGCACCATCGGCCCAGGACGGTGCGGCGTTCAAGGTTATCGGCGGCATCCAGAAGACGAGCACGCTGGTGCAATGGGCCAAGGTCGCCGTGATCGACGTCGGCGCGAAGAGGCTCGTGATGGACAAGCTCTACACCTTCCGCGGCGACAATGATGAATCCTGGGAGCGCGCCGAGATTTTTGTCTCCCGCGAGGTGATGGCCGCGCTCAGCACGCCGGCGCCGGTCGCGCTGGCGGTGTTCGATTTCGAGCTCGAGGACACGACCGCAGCTTCGGCGGGCGCCTCGGCCGCTTCGGATGCGTCATACCTGGCCGAGGTCACCGGCAGCGTGCGTGAGGCCCTGGGCCAGTCCGGCCGCTACCGTATCGTCGATATCAGCGGCGAGGCGGTGAAGGCGCGTGCCTTGCGCGACTGTGGCGGCTGCGAGGCCGCGATTGCGCAAAAGCTCGGCGCGGACCAATCGCTGATCGGCGTGGTGCGGCGGGTCAGCCGCACCGAGTACACGCTCGGCTTCCAGGTCCGCGATGCCAGGACCGGCGCCGTGGTGTCGCGCGGCGACAGCGGCCTGCGCATGGGCGCGGACTATTCCTGGAAGCGCGGCGCCGTACGGCTGGTCAGCGACCGGCTGATCGAGAGCCAGGCAAAGCCCTAGAACGATAGCTGCACCTTCATCGACTGCGAACGGTCGCTGGCAAGCTCGAAGGCGGCGACCGCGTTCTCGAACGGCATGGTGGCCGTGATCAGCGGCTTGACGTCGATCAGGCCTTCGCCCATCAGGCGAACCGCGAGCTCGAACTCGGGATCGAAGCGGAAGGTGCCGCGGAGCTGCAATTCCTTGGCGACGATGGCGTTGATCGGCAGCGTCATCTCGCCGCCGAGGCCGAGCTGCACCAGCGTGGCGCCGGGCCTGAGCACGTCGAGCGCCGTGCGGAGCGCAGCCTGGTTGCCGGAAGCCTCGAACAGCGTGTCGAACACGCCCTTGCCGGCGCGCCAGGGATCGAGCGCGGTGGCATGGGTCGCGACGTTGATGGCGTGGGTGGCGCCGAGCTTTCTGGCGACCGCCAGCGGCGCGTCGGCGACATCGGTCACCACGATCTCGGACGCCCCGCCGAAACGCGAGACCAGGATCATCAGTGCACCGATCGGGCCGCAGCCGGTGATCAGCACGCGCTTGCCGAGGAGGGGGCCGGCCTGCTTGCCGGCATGCAGGCAAACCGCGAGCGGCTCGGCGACCGCGGCCTCGGCCAGCGACAGCTTGTCGGAGATCGGCACGGCCTGCGTCGCATCGATCGTGAGGAACTCGCGAAACCCGCCCTGCACATGGGGAAAGCGCATCGCGCTGCCGAGGAAGCGCATGTCGAGGCACTGGTTGCGCATGCCCTCCTGGCAATGCAGGCACTGGCCGCACGGCTTGCTCGGATTGACGGCGACGCGCGTGCCGGGCTTCACGCTGGTGACGCCGTCACCGACGGCCGCGACCACGCCGGCGATCTCATGGCCCAGCGCCATCGGCTGCTGGATGCGCACGACGCCGAAGCCGCCGTGGTGATAGTAGTGCAGGTCCGAGCCGCAGATGCCGCCATTGGCGATCTTGACGCGGACCTCGCCCGGGCCGGGTGCCGGATCGGGATAGCTGTCGATCCGCAGGTCTTTCGGGGCGTGAATGACGACGGCGCGCATGGTCTCTTTCCCTTAGCGTTTCGCGATCACATCGCGGCGATCATGCCGCCATCGACATAGATGATCTGGCCGTTGACGTAAGTGGAGGCGTCCGACGCCAGGAAGATCGCCGCGCCGACCAGCTCGTCCGGTCTGCCCCAGCGCTTGGAGGGGATGCGGCCCATCAGCCAGTTGTTGAAATCGGTGTTGTTGACCAGCGCCTCGTTCATGTCGGTCAGCATGTAGCCGGGGCCGATCGCATTGGCCTGGATGCCGTGCTGGGCCCATTCCACCGCCATCGAGCGGGTCAGGTTCTTGATGCCGCCCTTCGCTGCCGTGTAGGGCGCGATGGTGGGACGTGCGAGCTCGCTGCCGAGCGAGCCGATATTGATGATCTTGCCGCGCTTGCGCGGGATCATGCGCTTGCCGGCCTCGCGGCCGATCACGAAGGCGCTGGTCAGGTCAGTCTCGATCACCTTGCGCCATTCGTCGGTGGTGAACTCGACCAGCGGCTTGCGGTGCTGGATGCCGGCATTGTTGACGAGAATGTCGACCTCAATGCCCTTCTTGTCGAAGTCATTGAACGCCGCGACGATCGCCGGCTCGTCGGTGACGTTGAACGCAGCACCTTCCGCCTGGTGGCCGGCGGTACGAAATTCGGCGACGGCCTGCTCGACGCGCTTGGGATCGACGCCGTTGATAATGATCTTGGCGCCGGCCTTGGCCATGCCCTCGGCGATGGCGCGGCCGAGGCCGCGGGAGGAGCCGGTCACGAGTGCGGTGCGGCCGGAAAGGTCGAAAAGGGCGGTGCTCATCTCAAGAAATCCTCAGACGTTGGAGCGGCGCACGGTGAGATCGCTGCGGTCGAATACCGCAGGCAGCAGGTCCACGCCAAGGCCGGGGCCTTCCATCGGGAAGACATAGCCGTCCTTGATAACAGGCATCGTGGTGACGAGCTCGTTGTACCAGCCCTTGTAGAAGGCGCGCACCGATTCCTGGATCAGCGTGTTGGGCTGGCTGAACGACATGTGGATGGCGGCGATGAAGCCGATCGGGCCGATGCAATCATGAGGAGCAAAGGGCCGGTGATAGGTCTCGGCCATCGCCGCGATCTTGCGGCCTTCGGTGAGGCCGCCGGTCCAGCACAGATCCGCCATCACCACATGCATGGCGTCGCGGTCGAGCATGTCCTTGTAGGGGAAGCGCGAGCCCAGCGTCTCGCTGGCGCAGACCCAGACGTCGGTCGAACGCGCATATTCGGCGAGCGCCTGCGGCGAGTTCATGCGGATCGGGTCTTCGTACCAGGTCGGCTTGTAGGGCTCGAGCGCGCGCGCGATCTGCTTGGCGGTCGGCAGGTTCCACAGCGAATGGAGCTCGACCATGATCTCCATCTTGTCGCCGACCGCCTTGCGGATCTTCTCGAACGGCTCGATCGCCCGTTTCATCTGCGCAGCGGTGATGTAGAGCCCCTTGTTCTCCTGGGCCGCCGGATCGAACGGCCAGATCTTCATTGCGGAGATGCCGCTCTCCAGAAGGCTTTCGGCGAGCGCGTCGGCGTGGTGCATGAAGCCGTCGAGGTCCTCATAGGGACCCTTGGAGGCACCGAGATTCCAGTTCGCGACCGGGCTGATATTGGTGGAGCGGACATATTGCGTGCCGGCGCAGGTGTTGTAGATGCGCTGCTTGTCGCGGCAGAGGCCGCCGAGCATCTGGTGTACCGGCTGATTGCAGACCTTGCCGAACAGATCCCACAGCGCGATGTCGATCGCTGAAGCGGCGCGATACTCGACACCGGTCGAGGATTGCGCCATCGGCAGGTTCAGCATGTCGCGGTGGATCGCTTCGATGTGCAGGGGATTGCGGCCGAGCAGTCGGCCGGCGAACGTATCGTGGATCTGCGCTTCGACCGCGCCCGCGCCATAGAAGGTTTCGCCGAGACCGATCATGCCCGTGTCGGTGTGGACGCGCACCCAGATGACGTTGGAAAATTCCTCGGTGCGCAGCGTCTCGATCGACGTGATCTTCACGGCAACAATCCTCCCATCACAGGCGCCTCGCGCCTGAAGTCTCATTTCGCACTGCAACATGTTGCAGGTCGCGCCGAAGTCTTACGCCTGCTTGTAATATATCACAACATGTTTTAAGGGTGCCACAAATAGGCGCCACCCAGCAATGAGAGCGCGGCTGACAGGAGGACGACATGGCACGGCGCAAGCGCGCGCTCGAGGTGGTGAGAAACGAGGACGACGGCGAGGGCAAGCCCTCCCGGCGCAACCGGCTCAACTTCTTCGAGCTGGCTTACCAGAGGATCGAAGAGCTCCTCGTCCACTGCGAGCTCAAGCCCGGACAATTCATGACGATGCTGGAATTGCAGCACATCACCGGCTTCGGTCGCACACCGGTGCATCACGCCGTCAATCGTCTGTCCGCCGACACGCTCATCATCATCCGTCCGCGCCACGGCCTGCACATCGCGCCGATCGATCTTGCGCGCGAGCGGATGCTGCTCGCCTTGCGCCGTGACATGGAGCGCTTTGTCGTCCGGCTCGCGGCCGATCGCGCCAGCCTGTCGCACCGTAATCAGGCGCTGCACATCGAGCGCCTGCTGCGCGAGCGCCGCGCCACCCTGACCCTCGACGAATTCAATCACATCGACCGCCGCATCGATGCGCTGGTGCTGGAGGCGGCCGGCGAGCCGTTCCTGGTGCACACGCTGCGGCCGCTGCACACGCTGTACCGCCGCATCGGCTACATCCACCACCGCTTCATGCCGGGCCAGGCCGATCTTTCCGGCACGATCGACCATCATCTCGCCATTCTCGCAGCCGTCGCCAGCCGCCGCGTCGATGACGCCGTGAAGGCGAGCGATGCGCTGATCGACTACATGGGCGAGATGTTCACGGGCATGGAGGCGGGGATCGACCCGCGCCTGCTCGACTGCAGCATCGAGCCGCTGCTCGGCGCGTAAAGAGTTCTGGAGAAAGGAAGAAGAATGTCGACGATGGCGATGCCACAACCGACCGCGAGCGAAGCCGCGGTCCGCTACCTGATCACGAACTACAGTCCCAAGGGTAACAAGGTCGGCTGGCTGATGATGGCCTCGATCCTCGTCGAGGCCTGGGATCTCTATTCGATCGCCTTCGTGCTGATCTTCATCAAGGAGCAGTACAATCCCGATCCGCTGATGCTGGGTCTTGCCGCCGCCGGTACGCAGGGCGGCGCGTTGATCGGCGCGCTGCTCGGCGGCTGGCTCTCCGACAAGATCGGCCGCCGCGTCATGTTCCTGGTGACGATGGTGCTGTTCATTGTGCTGGCGCTGGCGCAGGCTTTCGTGCCGACCGTCGGTTGGCTCGTCGTGATCCGCTTCCTGCTCGGCATTCCGCTCGGCTCCGATATCTCGACCGGCTACACCTACATCATGGAATCCATGGCCAAGGGTGAGCGCGAGGTCATGGGCAACCGCTGGCAGTTCATGTTCGCAGTCGGTGAAGTGCTCACCATCGGCGTCATCGTGATCTTCCTGCTGATCGACATGCAGCACGAGATGCTGTGGCGCGTGACGCTCGGCCTCGGCGCGGTGCCGGCGCTGATCATCCTGATCATGCGTCATGACGTGCCGGAGACGGCGGTGTGGCTGGTGCAGAAGGGACGCTACCGCGAGGCCAAGCAGGTCGCGCGCGAGATGTTCAACGACAATCTCGACATGCTGCCGGATCAGGATGTGGTGGTTCCGAAGACCAGCACGCGTGCGTTCCTCGCCGACCTCAAGAAGGATCCGATCCGCTGGCGCGCCACGGTCTACGGCTGGATCGCTTGTTTCACCCAGGCGAGCGAGTTCTCGACCTTTGCGTTCTACCTGCCCGTGCTGTTCGTGATGGTCGGTGTGTCGAGCGTGCTCGGCATCAATCTGGTGACGATGGCGCTGTTCTCCTTCGCCGCTCTGTCCGGGTGGGTCGGGCCGCTGTTGACGCCGAAGATTGGCCACCGCGGCATCGCGATCGCCGGCTTCTCGATCGTGATGGCCTCGTTGCTGGTCGCGGCCTTCGCGCTTTACACCGACAACAAGATCCTGCTGCCGTTCGCAGCGGCTGCCATGTTGTGGGGCCATTACTGGGACGCGTCGAACTGCATGACGATCCCGACCATGGTCGCCAAGCCGAAGTACCGCGGCACCGCCAGCGGCTTCGCCTACATGTTCGTGAAGCTGCCGTCGTTCCTGGCGATCTTCCTGTTCCCGACGGTATTCGCTGCGATCGGGCAGGCGAATGCCACGCTGATGGTCGCGATCTTCCCGCTGATCGGATTGCTCGCCGCCATCTTCATCCTGCCGGAAGTGTACGGCTACGAGAACGACTGAGGATGCGCTGCCCGGTCGCGGCCGTTATGGCCGCGATCGGGCTTTTCCAGCTACGGGCTCAGGAAGACGGGATCGATCCCGGTCCCATGGCTGAGCAGGCCGATCGCCTGAAGCTGGGCGGCGTGCAGGTCGATTTCCACGATGGCGAACAGGGCCAGCAGCGCCACGACGGAGAAGACGAGCAGGGGATGGGATGTCTCCCCGCGGCCCTCAGCGGGCGCGATGAAGCTCCGGATTTCGCGGCGCAGGGAAAAGCTCTGCGGCAGCGCCTTTGATTGAATCTGCATGATGAACCTTCCTTGCCGCGGCATGTCTTGCGCGACAAGTGAACTCTAGCTGTGGTTGCCCCGCCGTCATTGATGCACCGCAAACAATTGCACTTGATTGGTCGGCGGATTCGGCCGCGACTACCTGATCGCGGCAGCCAGCGCGGCGACCAAAGCGGGCGGCGTCACCAGCAGACCCAGCTTGAGGAACGGCCAGGCGCCAACCTCGATCTTCTCCCGCCGCAGCGCGACCAGCCAGAGGATGGTGGCGAGCGACCCCGTTACCGACAGATTGGGGCCGAGGTCGACGCCGATCAGGATGGCGCTGACGACGGGCGCGGGCAAATGATCGCTGGCGGCGACCGAGCCGGCGACGAGGCCGACCGGAAGATTGTTGGCGACATTGGTGGCGAATGCGGTCGCGATGCCGACGCTCCAGGCAGCTTTCGGGATCGATTGCGCGACCGCTTGGTGCAGCAGCGCGCTGAGCTGCCCGATCACGCCGGTCTTCACCAGCGCTTCCACCAGGACGAAGAGCCCGCCGACCAGCGGCAGCACGCTCCAGGACACGCCGCGCAGCACAGGCAAAGGTGACTGCTGGCTGATTAGCAGCACGATCGCGGACGTCGCCACGCCGCAGATGAAGGTCGGCAAGCCGAGTTGCCTGTCGAGCGCGGAGGCCGTGACCAGCACGATTCCGATCGCGATGATGCCCACGGCTGTGAGCTTGCCGCCGCGGCTGAGCTTCGAATGCGGCACGCTGCGCGCGATGGTCTCTTCCTTCAGCGCGCGGTGCTGGGTCAGGCGCAGCACGACATAGGTGAGCAGGATCGAGGCTGCCGAGGGCAGGGCGAACAGGCGCAGCCATTCGGTCAAATGCGGCATGCGCGCGCCGAACACGACGAGGTTGGCCGGGTTGGAGATCGGTAGCACGAAGCTTGCGGCATTCGCGATGAAGGCGCAGACGAACAGATAGGGCAGCGGCTTGGCGCCGGCCGCGCGCGTCGCGGCATAGACGGCGGGTGTCAGCACGATCGCGGTGGCATCGTTGGAGAGCAGCACGGTGACAAGGGTGCCGACGAGATAGATCAGCAAAAACAGCCGCTGCGGCGATCCGTCTGCATATTCCACCGCGAGCGCGGCGAGATAGTCGAACAGGCCCTCGAGCCGCGCCAATTCGGCGATCAGCATCATGCCGATCAGGAAGAGATAGACATCGACGCCCTTCTCGATGCCGAGAAGCGCATCCTGCCACGGCAGCAAACCGAGCAGCACGAGGGCGCCAGCGCCGATCACGGCCCAGATCGCTTCGGGGAGGCGGAAGGGACGGATGATGACGCCGGCGGTCGCGGCGACGATGATGCTCCAGGCCCAGATGGCGTCAGACGGCACGTTCAGTCCTTGAGGTTTGGTCGGCTCATTCGGCTGCGATAGCTGATGTCGGCGGCGCTGTCTTCCCCTGCGGCGGCAAGGTTCCATGCCGCGTCTCGGGCAAGGCGACAAGGCAGACGATCGCGCCGATCGCAGCGACCGCGCCGAGCGTGACGAACGCCGCGCTGTAGCCCGCACCGACCACGACGAGGCCCGCAAGCGTCGTCGACAGCGCCGCGCCGATGCTCTGGGCGGTGATGACCGCGCCCTGCGCGACGTTGAAACGTCCGGTGTTGCGCATGAGGTCGGCGACAATGACGGGGAAGATCGCCCCGAAGATGCCGGCGCCGACGCCGTCGAGAAGCTGCACGCCGACCAGCCAGAACGGATTGTCGGAGAGCGTGTAGAGCGCTCCCCGGATGGGCAGTATCAGGAGTGCGGCGAGGAAGAATCGCTTGTGGCCCCAGCGGTCGGCCCTGGCGCCGACCAGCATCGCGAACGGCACCATCACCACTTGGGCTGCGACGATGCAGGCCGACATCAGGCTGGTGCCCATGCTCTTGTCCTGGAGCGCGAGCTTCTGGCCGACCAGCGGCAGCATTGCCGCGTTGGAGAGATGGAAGAGCAGGACGCAGATCGCGAAGACGAGCAGGGGGCGACAGGTCAAGAGTACGGCGAGGCCCGAGGGTGTTTCCCGCCGCTTGTCGCCGGCAGCGTCGTGCAGTCCGCGGGCAAGGTCGTGGTCGATGGCGCGTTCGGGGATCGCGATGATGCTGACGAGGCTCGCAACCGCCATGGCGCCGAGAAGGTAGAAGACGACAGTCGGTCCGAATCGCCAGGCGAAGAGTCCGGCAAGGCCGGCTGCGACCGCATTGCCGGCATGGTTGAAAGTCTCGTTGCGGCCGATCCGTCGGGTGAAGGCGGCATGGCCGAAGATGCCGAGCGAGACAGCCGCGATCGCCGGCGGGAAAACCACGGTGGCGGCCTGGGCGATGCCTTGCGAGATCGCAACCGGCCCGAAGCCCGGAAACAACGGCAGCAGCAGCGAAGCGAGTGTCACTATGATTGCGGCGACGACCATCACCAGCCGCTTCGCCCGGGTCGCATCGACCAGCGCGCCGGCCGGTGTCTGCGCCACGATACCCGCGACTGTGGCAATCGACATCACGAGGCCGATGCGCGCCTCGTCCCAGTGCTGCTCGGTGAGGAGATAGACGGCAAGATAGGGCCCAAGCCCGTCGCGGACGTCGGCGAGAAAGAAGTTGGCCGCATCCAGCGCACGGCCGGCGCGCCTTGCCCGATCGGGGTCTTGGCTCGACATCGGTCTCTCGATCGAGGCGAGAGCGCCCCGGCAGGAACGGATGTCACGGCACTTTTGTTCCGCCTCAAAACTTCACCGCGAGCAGCACCGCGCCGGCGCCGATCATGGCGATGCCGGTCCAGCCCTGCGCTGTCGGACGCTCGCCGAGGAAGGCGAACGCGAAGAGAGCAACCAGAACGACGCTGAGCTTGTCGATCGGCGCCACCAGCGTGGCGGGGCCAAGCTTCAGCGCGCGAAAATAGCACAGCCAGGATGCGCCGGTCGCGAGCCCCGACAGCACCAGGAACAGCCAGGTCCTGGACGAGATCGCCGAGGGCACGGCGAATTGCCCGGTGAAGAACAGCAGCACCGAAAAGGCGAGCAGCACCACGATGGTGCGGATGAAGGTCGCCAGATCCGGATTGATGTTCTCGACGCCGACCTTGGCGAAGATCGCGGTCAGTGCGGCGAAGCAAGCGGACAGCAGCGCCCAGGTCTGCCAGGCGGAGAGGAGGGCGGGTTTCATGTCGTCAAGTTCCGTTGCTTTGGGACGGGGCGCCAGCGCCGTCATTGCGAGCGCAGCGTAGCAATCCAGAGTCTTTCCGCGGAGGCAGCCTGGATTGCTTCGCTGCGCTCGCAATGACGGAGTCTGTGGGAGCTTCGTGCAACCATAACACTCACCGCGCCACCGACAGCTTTTCGGTGATCGCCTTGCGCAGGATGCGCGACAGCGATTCCACCGAATATGGTTTCTGGATCAGTTCGAAGCCGCGATGGGCGTTTTCGGCGAGCACGTTGCTGTAGCCGCTGGTGAGCACGACGGGCAGGCCCGGATAGCGCTCGCGGATGATGCCGGCGAGCTCGACTCCGTTCATGCCGGGCATGATGACGTCGGAGAAGACGAGGTCGACGGCGAATTCGTTCTCGCCGAGGATCGCGAGCGCCGCACTGGCGTTGGCAACACGGCGGACGACATAGCCGAGATCCTCCAGCAGCTCGGTCGAGAACTGGCCGACGTCGTCATTGTCCTCGACCACGAGCACGCGGTAGCCGCGCCCGGTGGTCGCGGCCTCGCTGGTCCGCGCTGCGGCTTCGTCGTCGGCGGCCGGGCTCTGCGCCTGCGGAAGGTAGATCGTGAAGGTCGCGCCTTTGCCAGGCGTGCTCATCACCGCGATGTCGCCTTCGGACTGCTTGGCGAAGCCGAACGCCTGGCTGAGGCCGAGGCCGGTGCCCTTGCCGACCTCCTTGGTCGTGAAGAACGGCTCGAAGATGGCGTCGATGTTTTCCGGCGCGATGCCGCTGCCGGTATCCGCGACCGAGATCGCGACATAGTCGCCGCCACGCGCCGATTGCGCGCGCAGGCTCGGGATGCCCTGCACCTTGCGCACCGCGATGGTGAGGCGGCCTTCGTCGTCCATGGCGTCGCGGGCGTTGATGGCGAGGTTGATCAAAGCGGCCTCGAACTGTGCGACGTCGGCGACGGTGAAGCAATCCGTGTCATGAACCTCGACGCTGATCTCGATGCGGCCGCCGACCAGCGGGCGGACCAGTTGCGCCACGCCCTCGACCTGGCTGCCGACATTGAAGATCTGCGGCTTCAGCGGCTGCCGTCGCGCGAAGGCCAGAAGCTGCGCGGTCAGCTTCGAGGCGCGCTCGACGGTGTCGGAGATGGCGTCGACATAGCGGCGGCGCCGCTCCTCCGGCAGCTCGCGCCGGCGCAGGAAGTCGGTCGCCGAGCGGATGATGGTCAGGAGGTTGTTGAAGTCGTGGGCGACGCCGCCGGTGAGCTGGCCGATCGCCTCCATCTTCTGCGACTGCCGCAGCGCTTCTTCGCCGCGGCGGCGCTCGGTGATGTCGACCAGTTCCGGCACCGCGCCCGTGATGTTGCCATGGCGGTCGAGCACGGGGCGCATGCCGAACTCGAAATCGCGCTCGCCGATCGGCAGGCGCAGCCGCATCTCCATCCGCACCGCTTCGCCCTTCAGCACGGTCTCGAAGGCCTCGCGCGCGACGTCGCTCATGCCCGGGGTCTCCGTGAACCACGGCGTGTCCCAGAACGGCTGGCCGATGACGTCCCGCGCCTCGGTGCGGATGCCGGCGAGCGCGGTCTTGTTGGCGTAGAGCAATTCGCCCTCGAGGTTGACCAGCCCCTGATACTGGTTGCTGGTCTCCAGGATCGCGCGCAGGCGGGCCTCGTTGGATTCGAGCTCGGCGGTACGCTCGACGATGCGCTCTTCCAGCGTCTCGTTGAGCCGCCGCAGCTCGATTTCGGCCTGTTTGGCGGCGGTGATATCGTGGGCGACGCCGATGAAGCCGATATGCTTGCCGGTCGGATCCCAGCGCGGCTGGGATTCGGAGCGAAGCCAGCGCCATTCGCCGCTGGCGTTCTTGTAGCGCGCTTCCAGCACGAAGGGTTTTAGCGACGCTTCACCCTGGACGGATTGCTGGAGCACATGCGGCAGGTCGTCCGGATGCAGCACCTTGCGCCAGTCGAAATCGATGGCCTCCTCGTAGGGCAGGCCGACGAAGTCGACATAGGCCTGGTTGGCGAAGGAGCGCTTGCGGTCGAGTTTTGTGACCCAGATCGGCACCGGCGCGCTGTCGGCGATCAGCCGAAACCGCTCCTCGCTTTCGCGCAGCGTCTCACGAGCGAGCATCTGGTCGGTGATGTCGATATGGGCACCGACGAGACGGATGGCGCGCCCGTTGCTGTCACGCTCGATCTTGGCGACGACGCGGATCCAGCGGGTCTCGCCGTCGCTCGGACGGATGATGCGGTATTCGGCGGTATAATCCTCGCTGGTCTCAGCCAGCACATCGAAGAAGTGTTTCACCGCGGCGTCGCGATCATCGGGATGGATGCGGTTGACCCAGTCCTCGTGCGATTCGTCGGCGGCTTCGGGGGGCAGGCCGTGGATCATCAGATATTCCGGCGAGCGGCGGTTCTTGAAGCCCTCGCGGAAGTCGACCTCGAGGCCGCCGACCTTGCCGATGCGCTGGATGCGCGCGAGCTCGGCCTCGCGCTCCTGGAGCGCGCGATAGGCATTGTCGCGCTCGCGCGCGACATCTTCGAGGTGCTGGCGCAGCCTTTCGGCGGCGATTGTCTCTGGCAAAGGATCGTTCAAGGCGTCGGCCGTTGTGATGCGTGTGCGCACGTGCCGGACCAATATTCACACAGACAAAGCGTGATAGCCATTGCTCAAAGGGGATAGATTGTCGGAAAGGCCCGCGGCCAGCCTGAACGCGGAAAAGTCCGGTCAGCTAACGGCGGGGCTGGCTATTTGTTCCGAAGATTGGAACGATGCGTCTGCGGACGCGTCTTTGCGAGGCGCCATAACGCTCATTCATAAAACTCCGTTTTCGAAGAGGCTAAATCTTGAAGCTCTTTGTCTGCCAGTCCTGCGGCAACGTCCTCTATTTCGAGAACCGCGCCTGCGGACGCTGCGGTCACCGCGTCGCCTTCCTCCCGGAGAAGGAGACGATGTCGGCGCTCGAGCCGGACGGCGAGGCTCAGGCGGTGTCCTGGACGACGCTGGCCGATAAGGGCAGGGGACGGATGCTGTGCCGCAATGCCGAGTACGATGCCTGCAACTGGCTGACGGATCCGGGCGATACCAACGGATATTGTCGCGCCTGCCGTCACAACGGCATGGTGCCCGATCTCTCCGATCCGGCTCAGCTCGCCGGCTGGCGCGAGCTGGAGGTGGCGAAACACCGGCTGTTCTATTCCCTGATCCGCTGGAAGCTGCCGCTCCAGAACCGGCAGGACAATCCCGAGCGCGGCCTGATCTTCAACTTCCTCGCCGACGATCCGAACAGCGGACAGAGGATCATGACCGGCCATGACAACGGCCTGATCACGATCGCGCTCACTGAAACCGACGGCATCGAGCGCGAGCGGCGCAGGCTGGAGATGGGCGAGCCCTACCGGACGCTGCTCGGGCATTTCCGTCACGAGGTCGGACACTATTTCTGGGACGTGCTGGTCCGCGAGGGTGGCAAGCTCGACGCATGCCGCGCCGTCTTCGGCGACGATTCGGCCGATTACGGCCAGGCCTTGCAGCGCCATTATGCCGAAGGCGCGCCACCGGACTGGCAGCAGAGCTATGTCTCGGCCTACGCCACGACGCATCCTTGGGAGGATTTCGCCGAAACCTGGGCGCACTACCTCCACATCGTCGACACCCTGGAGATGGCCTCCGAGTTCGGTATGGAGGTGCGGCCGCGGGTCGATCGTGACGGAGAGTTGTCGACGCGGCTCCGGTTCAACCCCTACGAGGCACGTGGCGTCCAGACGCTGGTCGACGCATGGCTGCCCTTCACCTTCGCCATGAACAGCGTCAACCGCGCCATGGGCATGCGCGACCTCTATCCGTTCATCCTGTCGCAGGCGGTGGTCGCCAAACTCGACTTCATTCACGCCCTGTTGCGGGACGCGGCCAGGGCCGGGAAGCCGTAGGCCCATCCCGGGGCGCGCCAAGCCCGTTGCCCAAGCCCGTTTCGGTCTTGCGCTGGTACACCAGAGGGGCCGGATTTAGACCGTTGCCTCCGGCCTATTTTAATGTACCACGGGGGTCACACGGCCCATCCCAGAGGCCCCAACGGTCGGGGAAGGGTCCCGCCCAAGGTCGAGACTCAAGAAAAGCATGTTCAAACGCATCCTGATCGCCAATCGCGGCGAAATCGCCTGCCGGGTCATCAAGACTGCCCGCCGGATGGGAATTGAAACGGTCGCGGTCTATTCCGAGGCCGACCGCGATGCCCTCCATGTCGAGATGGCCGACGAGGCCGTGCTGATCGGCCCGCCGGCTGCGGCCGAGAGCTATCTGGTGATCGAGAAGATCGTGGAGGCCTGCCGCAAGACGGGCGCACAGGCCGTGCATCCCGGCTACGGCTTCCTGTCCGAGCGCGAGGCGTTTCCGCGCGCGCTGGAGGCGGCCGGCCTCGTCTTCATCGGCCCGAACCCGGGCGCGATCGCCGCGATGGGCGACAAGATCGAATCCAAGAAGGCGGCCGCCAAGGCCAAGGTCTCGACCGTGCCGGGCCATCTCGGCGTCATCGAGGACGACAAGCACGCGGTCCGCATCGCCGACGAGATCGGCTACCCCGTGATGATCAAGGCCTCCGCCGGCGGCGGCGGCAAGGGCATGCGCATCGCGAATTCGAAGAGCGAGGTCGCCGAAGGCTTCAACCTCGCCAAGGCCGAGGCCAAGGCCTCGTTCGGCGACGACCGCGTCTTCGTCGAGAAGTTCATCGTCGATCCCCGCCACATCGAGATCCAGGTGCTGGGCGACAAGCACGGCAACGTCATCTATCTCGGCGAGCGCGAATGCTCGATCCAGCGCCGCAACCAGAAGGTCATCGAGGAAGCGCCGTCACCGCTGCTCGACGAGGCCACCCGCCGCAAGATGGGCGAGCAGGCGGTCGCGCTGGCCAAGGCCGTGAACTATGATTCCGCCGGCACCGTCGAGTTCGTCGCAGGCCAGGACAAGAGCTTCTACTTCCTGGAGATGAACACGCGCCTCCAGGTCGAGCATCCCGTCACCGAGCTCGTCACCGGCATCGACCTCGTCGAGCAGATGATCCGCGTCGCCGCAGGCGAGAAGCTCGGCCTTGCGCAGAAGGACGTCACGCTGACCGGGTGGGCCGTGGAATCCCGCCTCTACGCCGAAGACCCGTTCCGCAACTTCCTGCCCTCGATCGGGCGCCTGGTGAAGTATCGTCCGCCGGCGGAAGCGAGCCAGGACGGCATCACCATCCGCAACGACACCGGCGTGCAGGAAGGCGGCGAGATCTCGATCCATTACGATCCGATGATCGCCAAGCTCGTCACCCACGCGCCGTCGCGCGCGGCCGCGATCGAGGCACAGGCGACCGCGCTGGACTCGTTCTATGTCGACGGCATCCGTCACAACATCCCGTTCCTGTCGGCGCTGATGCATCATCCACGCTGGCGCGAGGGCCGGCTCTCGACCGGCTTCATCGCCGAGGAATTCCCCAAGGGCTTTGCGGTGCGCGTGCCCGAAGGCGAGGTCGCCCGGCGGATCGCCGCGGTCGGCGCCGCCATCGACCACGTGCTGGGTGAACGCAAGCGTCAGATTTCCGGTCAGCTTGGTGGCCGCGTCGTGCAGCGTGAGCGCCGCCGCGCGGTCTGGCTCGACCGCCAGGAGATTTCGCTCGAGGTCGGTCGCGAGAGCGAGGCGATCGCGGTGCGCTTCGTCGATGCCGAGGGCAAGGCCGGCCACGTGCATCTATTGCAGTCGCCGTGGAAGCCGGGCGATCCGGTCTGGCAGGGCACCATCGACGGCCATTTCGTCGCGGTGCAGGCCCGGCCGATCGCTAACGGCATCCGCCTCGCGCATCAGGGCGTCGAGGTGCCGGTCTATGTCTGGACCGAGGCGGAGGCCGCCTCGGCGCGGCTGATGCCTGTGACCACGGCCTCCGACACCGGCAAGAAGCTGCTCTGCCCGATGCCCGGGCTCATCGTCTCGATCGCGGTGACGGAAGGGCAGGAGGTCAAGGCCGGCGAGACGCTCGCGGTGGTCGAAGCCATGAAGATGCAGAACGTGCTCCGCGCCGAGCAGGACGGTACCGTCAAGAAGATCCACGCCAGCGCCGGTGCGACGCTCGCGGTGGACGCACTGATTTTGGAGTTTGCGTAAGCACTCCGGAGCACAACAGTCGACCCTCACCCTGAGGAGCCGCGCTTGCGCGGCGTCTCGAAGGGCGAGGCCACCAGCCGGGCCTTCATCCTTCGAGACGCGCGCAAGAGCGCGCTCCTCAGGATGAGGAATTGAGAGTGAGGCGACCATGGCCTTTCGTTCCCGCCGCGAGAAACTGCGATCGATCCTGTCGGGTCCGGCCTGCATCCATCCCGGCTCGGTCTACGACGCCATCTCGATCCGCATCGCCGAGGATCTCGGCTTTCCGCTCGGCATGTTCGGCGGTTCGGTGGCCTCGCTCGCCGTGCTCGGCGACCCCGATATCACGCTGATCACGCTCACCGAGCTCGCCGAGCAGATGCGGCGGATGTCGCGCGCGTCCGCGCTGCCGGTGCTGGTCGATGCCGATCACGGCTATGGCAATGCGCTCAACGTGCGCCGCACCGTGCAGGAGCTGGAGACGGCGGGGGCGGCTGGTCTCACCATCGAGGATACGTTGCTGCCGGCCGCCTTCGGTGAAGCGAAGACGCAACTGATCTCGCTGGAGGAGGGCGTCGGCAAGATAAAGGCGGCGCTCAGCGGCCGCGGCGATCCCACGCTGGTCATCATGGGCCGCACTGGAGCTGCCGCGATCACCTCGCTCGACGATACGATCCGCCGCGCGCAGGCCTACGAGGCGACCGGCGTGGACGCGCTGTTCTTCACCGGCATCAAGTCGCGTGCCGAGCTTGAAGCGGTCGCAGCCGCGACGCATCTGCCGATCGTGCTCGGCGGCGCGCCGGAAGAATTGAATGCGCCCGATTATCTCGCTGGCCAGCGCGTGCGCATCGCGCTCCAGGGCCATGCGCCGATCGCGGCCGCGACGCAGGCCGTCCATGACACGCTGAAGGCGCTGCGCGAAGGCACGCCGCCCAAAGCGCTCAAGGGATTGGCGTCCACGGAATTGACCAGCCGTGTCATGCGCGAGGCCGAGTCGAAGGCGCGCGGCGCCGATGTGCTCGGATTCAAAAAATGAGCCGGGCGATCCTCCAGGTCATGATCCGCGGCCGCGTGCAGGGCGTCGGCTATCGTGCCTGGGTCGAATATCAGGCCACCGCGAGCGGTCTCGAAGGCTGGGTCCGCAATCGCCGTGACGGCAGCGTCGAAGCGTTGTTCGCGGGCGCGCCGAACCACGTCGCCGACATGGTCGCGCTATGCCGCCATGGTCCGCCATCCTCGCGCGTCGACAGCGTCACCAGCGAGACGGCCGGTGCGGACGAACTGAACCTGCGCAGGGCAGGGGAGAAGTTCTCGGTGTTGCCGACGGTGTGAGAGTTACACCTCGTTCCACACAGATGGTCTGCTCCCTCGCGCCGTTCTTACGGGGAGAGGGTTGGGGTGAGGGGGCCTCTCTCAACACGAGCGGTGGTCGAGCGACCTGTACCCCCTCACCCGAATTCGATCTGCGATCGAATTCGACCTCTCCCCGCAAGCGGGGAGAAGATCACCTCGGCAGCTTCGCGATTGCTTCGCTCAGCTCGTGGATCTCATAGGGCTTGCGCAGGATCGGGAAATCGCCGCGCACGTCGGCGGCGGCCTCGCTGTAGCCGGTGGCGAGCAGGATCGGCAGGCCGGGGCGGATCAGGCGCAGATGATGGGCGAGGGTGAGGCCGTCCATCTTGCCGGGCATCACGATGTCCGAAAAGACGAAATCGACGCCGTTTTGCTCGAGCTCGCGCAGCGCGGATTCCGCGTCGGGGACGCGGCGAACGCGGTAGCCGAGCTGCTCCAGCAGACCGATGCTGACGATGGCGACATCCGGATTGTCCTCGACCAGCAGCACCGTGCCGGCGCCGCGGAACGGCACCGCTTCCGCCGTTTCCCGCGCCGGCACATCCCGTCCGCGCGGCAGCAGGATGCTGAAAGTCGTGCCCTTGCCGAGCTCGCTTGCGACCTTCACCGTGCCGTCGGCCTGGTGCGCAAAGCCGTGCACCTGGGACAGGCCGAGACCGGTGCCCTTGCCGATCGGCTTGGTGGTGAAGAACGGCTCGAAAATCTTGTCGACGACGTCGGCGGGAATGCCGAGTCCGGTGTCGGCGACGTCGATCGCCACGAACTCGCCGGCGAGCGGAGCTTCGTCCAGCACGACGTTGCGGGCGCGGATCGTCACCGTGCCGCCGTCGGGCATCGCATCGCGGGCATTGATGACGAGATTGAGCAGCGCGGTCTCGAACTCCGAGACGTCGGTTCTGATCGGCCAGACCTCGCGGGCGATGTCGAAGGCGAGGCGCACGGCGCTGCCGACGCCGGCCTCGAGCACCTCGCGGATCGCCCCGATGCGCTCGGCAAGATCGATCGCCTGCGGGTTGACGCTCTGTCGCCGCGCGAAGGTGAGGAGCTGGTTGGTCAGCGCGGCGCCGCGCCGGGTCGCAGTCTCGATCGCCGAGATCGCGCGCTGGAGCTTGGCACCGTCGTCGGCGCCCCGCTTCAGGGTGTGAAGGCTGCCGCTGATGATCATCAGGAGATTATTGAAATCGTGGGCGACGCCGCCGGTGAGCTGGCCGAGCGCGTCGAACTTCTGGGATTCGGCAAGCTGCTTCTGCATCGCCTCGAGCTTGAGCTCCGTGTTGCGTCGCTCGGTGATGTCGCGCGTGATCTTCGCGAAGCCGATGAGCTCGCCGTCCTCGTAGATCGGGTCGATCACGACGCTCGCCCAGAAGAAGGTACCGTCCTTGCGGACGCGCCAGCCTTCCTCCTCGTAGCGGCCCTTGTCGCGGGCGATGCCGAGGGCGCGGGCGGGCTTGCCGTTGGCCCGGTCGGTCTCGGTGTAGAAACGCGAAAAATGCTGGCCGACGATCTCCTGGGGCGAATAGCCCTTGATGCGCTCGCCACCGATATTCCAGCTCGTGATGATCCCCTTGGGATCGAGCATGTACAGGGCGTAGTCGGCAACCCCTTCGACCAACAGCCGGAAACTGCGTTCGCTCTCGAACAAGTCTCTCTGCTGATTGGACTTTCTAACCATTTCGGACACCCTGCCTCGACCCGTGCAAACGCTGAATAAGTCGTTTGGTTCCTGGCCTCTGGGAAGTTTTTAGGCAAATGCAGCGGACGGTATGCAGGGGGACAGGCCGCCGGGGAGCACTTGACAGTCAATCTCATCTGTCAGATATTTCTGTTATGACAGAAGCAACCGGAAAGAAGAAACTCCCTGCCGCCGTCGAGCGCTTCATCCTGCATTGGGGCGACATGGGCGACGAATGGGGCGTCAACCGCTCGGTCAGCCAGATCCACGGGCTGCTCTATCTGGCGGAAGCGCCGATGACCGCCGAGGACATCGCCGACACGCTCGGCATGGCGCGCTCCAACGTCTCCAACTCGATCAAGGAGCTGCTGGCCTGGAGCCTGATCCGGCGGGTGCCGATCCTCGGCGACCGCCGCGATCATTTCGAAGCCGAGACCGACATCTGGGAGGTTGCGGCCCGGATCGCGGCGCGGCGCAAGGAGCGGGAGCTCGATCCAGCGATCGTAGCGCTCCGGGCCTGCGTGTCCGATGCCGCCGACGATCCGACCATCAATCCGGTCGCAAGCAAACGGCTGAAGGAGATGCTCGCCTTCACCGAGCTCGCCGACCACTGGTTCATGCAGATGCTGAAGGTTCCGCGGCCGCGGCTGGTCGCCCTGATGCGGCTTGGCGAGAAGATCGCCAACCTGCTGCCGCTGGGCAAGGTCAAATAGCGCCAGGGAGGGTGCGATGACGTCGGCTCGATTATCAGGCTCCAGCGCATCTCTTCCCACTCACACCAAGCTGCTCGACGACCGTCGCTTCCGTGCGCTGCTGTCGGACGAGGACTGGGGGCGCCTTCCGCTCGCGACCTGGCGGCGCTTCTCGAAACGCGTCGCTGACGGCGACAGCGTCGTTTATGTCGGCATCGTCGACGAGGTCGCCTTCAGCGACATCGGCTGGTGGCTGGCGCAACTCGCACGCCTGATCGGCGGGCCATTGCCGACCGGCCGCGACACCGGCGTGCCGATGATCGTCACCGTCACCGAGGACGGCGCAAGCGGCGGCCAGACCTGGACGCGCATCTGCGCGCGCAAGCGCGGCTTTCCGCAGGTGATCCATTCCGCAAAGCGCTTCGCCGGCCCGACCGGGCTCGAGGAATATGTCGGCTTCGGCGTCTCGATGGCGCTGCGCATCGCGGTCGAGGACCAGGTGCTGACCTTCCGCAGCGCCGCTTACGGGCTCCAGCTCGGACGCCTGTGGATCCCGTTGCCGCGATGGCTCACGCCGGGCGACCTCACGGTGACGCATAGCGATCTCGGCGAGGGCGCCTTCCGCTTCACCCTCGATGTCACTCACCCGCGTTACGGCGCGCTGATCCACCAGTCCGCCACCTTCAGGGAGGCCGTATCATGACGCCGCTGTTGTGGATCCTCATCGCCGTCCAGATCGCGATGGGCGTGTTCGACACCTTCTATCATCACGAATTCACCGAGCGCCTGGCCTGGCGTCCGTCGCAGCGTTTCGAGCTGCAACTGCACGGCGTCCGCAACATGCTCTATGCGCTGTTGTTCCTCGTGCTCGGCTGGTTAGAGGTTCATGGCCTGCTGGCGCTCTTGATCGTCGCGGTGCTGGTCGCCGAGATCGTCATCACGCTGATGGATTTCGTCGAGGAGGATCTGAGCCGGAAATTGCCGCCGAGTGAGCGGATCAATCACACGCTGCTTGCGATCAACTACGGTGCCATCCTCGTCCTGCTGCTGCCGGTCCTGATCGACTGGGCGATGCGGCCGTTCGGCGTGACCGTCGTGTATCAAGGTCTGCTCAGCATCGCAGCGACCGCCTGTGCGGTCGGCGCAGCGCTCTGCGGGATCAGGGATTTTGCGGCGGTGCGCCGGCTCGGCCGCATGACGAGCGTGCCGGCGTACGGGCTCGTCGAAAAGCTCCCCGGGCGCAAGACCGTGCTGATCACAGGTGCCACCGGCTTCATCGGAAGCCGCCTCGCCGCGAGCCTCAGCGGGGCAGGGCATCACGTCATCGCGCTCATTCGCAACCCGGCGAAGGCCGAGCTGCTGCCGCCGCCGGTGACGCTGATCACCAGCCTCGATCAGCTCGCCTCGGACATGCGTATCGACGCCATCGTCAATCTCGCCGGCGAGCCGATCGGCAACGGCCTTTGGACCGAGGCGAAACGCGCGGAGATACTGAAGTCTCGCATCGACGTGACCGCCGACGTCGTCAAACTGATCGCGCGACTCGAGCGCAAGCCCGACGTGCTCGTCAGCGGCTCCGCGATCGGCTGGTACGGCCTGTGGGCCGACCAGGTGCTGACGGAGTCGGCGAAGTCGCATGCCTGCTTCAGCCACGAACTGTGCGCGGCGTGGGAGCAGGCGGCGCGGCCGGCGGAGGAGCTTGGCGTGCGCGTGGTCTATCTGCGCATCGGCCTCGTGCTCGGCACGGAAGGAGGCTTCATCACGCGCATGCTGACGCCGTTCGAGTTCGGCCTTGGCGGGCCGCTCGGCACCGGGCGGCAGTGGATGTCCTGGATCGAGCGCGACGATCTGATCCGGCTGATCGCCTATGTGATCGCGACGCCCGATCTCACTGGGCCCGTCAACGCCACCGCGCCGATCCCGGTCACCAACGCAAAGTTCACCGAGGAGCTCGGCCGCCGCCTGCATCGGCCCGCCGTGTTCCGCATCCCCGGCGGCCTGCTGCGCCGGATCGGCGGCGGCTTTGCCGACGAGCTTCTGCTCGGTGGCCAGCGCGTGCTGCCGAACAAGGCGCTGAGCCGCGGTTTTGTGTTCCGGCACGAGACGCTGCGCAGCGCGTTCGAGGCGATTTTGTGAGGTGATGGACGTCAGGCGGCAACGCTCTTGAACGTCGCTGCCACCGCCCGCAGCGCCGCCAGCTTCGCGGGATCGCTGACCTTCGAATGCAGCATCACCTTCGAGCTGCCGAGTTTCGGCAGCTTGTGCGCGGGCCCGATGTCGATCAGCCCGGGAGGCGCGATCCGCCGCGCCAGCGGCGCGATGGCAAGTCCGGCAAGCACGGCAGCGACCACTGCCGTGACGCCGCCTCCGACAAAACGTTCGCGCCAGGCGAGGCCGGCCCTGTCGAGCGCGCGGACCGCAATGGCGCGAACGCCGCAGGGCGGGGCGAGCGTCGCGAGCGGCAGCGGCTCACCCTTCGGCAGCGTGAAGCGTCGTGACGCGAACCAGCAAAACTCGTCCTCGGCGAGCTTCTCGCCGCCGCGGCGGCTGCCTTCCTGGCGGACGATCACCGCATCCAGCTCGCCCGCGTCATAGGCGTCCTGCATCTCGCGCGAGAAGCCGATGGTGACGGCGAGCGTGAGGTTCGCGGACATCGCGTGCAGCCGTTCGAGCAGTGGCACCAGTTCGGGGCCCGCGGCATGGTCGGAGATGCCGAGCGAGAGGGATTGTGCAGTCGATGTATCGCCGGACAGCGCGCGGTCATGCGCTTCCATCAGCGCACGGGCGCGATCGAGGAATGCGGCGCCGTCGGCGGTGAGCCGGACCGCGCGCGGCGAGCGCTCGACGAGGCGTTTTCCCAGCAACGTCTCCAGCCGCTGTAGCTTGAGGCTGACGGCGGCCTGGGTGGTGCCGAGCGCTTCGGCGGCGCGGGTAAAGCTCTGGAGATCGGCGACCAGCAGGAAGGCCTTGATGGTGGCGATGTCGAGTGTGGCTGTCATTATGGTTGGTTATCACTGGTATCAACAGAGATAAGATACCAAAATGACGAGGGGAGGTCTAGCTTTTCATCACCACCGCGCAACGCCAGTGCGGCATCTTGAGGAGAGCGACCATGCCCCTGATCACCGTGTCCTACACCACCTCGCGCCAGTCACCCTCGCTGAAGGCCGACATCGCCAGCGCCGTGTCCGAACTCACCGCAAAGATCCTGCACAAGGATCCCAAGGTGACCGCCATCATCGTGAAGTCCGTCGATGCCGGCGACTGGTTCGCCGGCGGCAGGTCGCTCGCCGAGCAGAAGCTCGCAAGCTACTGGATCGACATCCACGTCACCGAAGGCACCAACACCAAGGACGAGAAGGCCGCCTATCTCGCCGCGATGTTCAAGCGCATGGCCGAGATCCTGGGCCCGCTGCACCCCGAGACCTACCTGCATGTCGACGAGGTCAAGGGCGACGCCTACGGTTTTGGCGGCCTGACCCAGGAGCGCCGCTACATCGCCGGCAAGCTCGAGGTTGCCCTGAAGGCGGCATGACGTTGCAGGCCGCGGGTGAACCATCTCACCCGCGGCCCGAAGCCATCAGCTCGCCGCGCGGAACTGCACTTCGGCGTTGTTGAGGAAGCACGTCTTGTCGAACAGCTTCAGATCCAGCGGGTTCGGCAGGCGGACATCGTCGAGGTCGGGGCACGGCTTGACTGAGGGATCATAGGACCGGTCGATCTGCGAGATGAAGACGACGATCAGCCCCTTGTCGCGCGCGAACGATTTTAGTGCGCGCACCTGAACGGTCACGTCGGGGTTTTCCCGCCGCTGGTCGAGCAGTTGCAGATAGTCGATCACCACGACCGTGCCGCGGGGTGCTGCGGCCATCTGCTTGACAACGTAATCGGCGCTGATCGCGTCCGAGCAATCGACCTCGAACATGTCAGCGAATTGCGCGGGGTCGACGCCGATCGCCCGAAGGCGGTCCAACACATCTTTCTCGGTGTATTCGAGCGAGAAGAACGCGGCGCGATGGCCCGATTTCATCGCCTCGACGGCAAGTTCGAGGCTCATCAGCGTCTTGCCCTGGCCGGGGCGCGCGCCCAGCAGCACCAGGTCACCCGGCCGGAATTGCGGGAACAGCCGATTGGCCGGCGTCATCGCGGCAGCTTTTGCCGCAAGCATGCTCCAGGCGGGAAACCCTTCCGCTGTGGCGATGCGGTCAAGCGCGTCGTGGAGCGGAATGCCTTCCTCGTGGGACAGGCGCTTCGCCTTGCGCTTCAGATGATAGATGGGTGCAGAGAGTCTCATCGTCAAAACCTCCCATTGCGAGCATGGATCGCAACCCCTCCTTATGCCTGGCGCTCGAACAGTCGGCCGATGATCAACTCGCCCGGCATGAGGTCTGCTTTCCCGGCGGAGGGGGGAGGCGTGGGCGGCACCTGAAACAAGCATAGCCGATTCCATTACGAGCGGAGAACTCGCGCGGTCAGGCTCGAACAGGAAAATGTCAGGCGGCCGCTTCCGGCACCAGCGCGCGGGTCGGTCCGAACAGCTCTTCGAACGCCTGCCGAAGCGCAACATCGACATCGGCCATCGTCACGAGCTGGCCGAGATCGACCAGCGAGGTGACGCCGTAGCGGGGATCGGCGACGCCGCAGGGCACGATCCCTGCGAAATGCGACAGCTCCGGCTCGACATTGATGGCGATGCCGTGGAACGAGACCCAGCGCTTCAGCCGCACGCCGATCGCGGCGATCTTGTCCTCGTGTTCCGACCCCTTGTCGGGCCGTTTCACCCAGACGCCGACCCGGTCCTCGCGCCGTTCGCCGCGGACGTTGAAGGCGGCGAGCGTCTTCAGGATCAGCTCCTCCAGGCTCGCGACATAGGCCCGGACATCAGGCCGGCGGCGCTTGAGGTCGAGCATGATGTAGGCCACCCGCTGGCCGGGCCCGTGATAGGTGAGCTGCCCGCCGCGCCCGGTGGCGAAGGTCGGGAATCGGGGATCGAGCAGGTCCGAATCCTTGCCCGAGGTGCCGGAGGTGTAGAGCGGGGGGTGTTCGAGCAGCCAGACCAGCTCGGGGGCCTCGCCGGCCGCGATCGCGGCAACCCGCGCCTCCATGGCGGCCACGGCCTCCGGATAGGGCACCGGCGCGTCCGAGATCCGCCATTCCACGGGGGGGCCCGCAGAGGCGGAAAACGACGTCAAATCGAGGTCTTGACGCTGATCTTGGCGGGGGGGTTGAGGCGAATTAACCATTGGCTAACCATAACGTGGTGATGATTGCAGGCGCAAATGCCAGTCTCAAGTTGCGGCGGTCCCGACAGTGCCCACTCTCGATAAAGTCACCGTGGATCTCATGGTCGTCCTCGGGACGACCACCATGCCGATCCATCAGGTATTACGTCTTTCCCGCGGCGCCATCATCGAGCTGGATGCAACCGAGGCCGACGAGGTCAAGGTTTTGGCCAACAACCTGCCGGTCGCCTCCGGCGTCGTGCTGGTCGACCGCAACCGGATCGCGGTCGAGGTCAAGCAGATGCTGCCACGCACGCCGGGCACGCGGTAGCGGCCCCGGGCATGCGGTAAAGGCCGATCCTGCGGGGAGGGCCGGAACTTTCCTGCCAAGCTTGTGGAATTCTGGGCTCTTGCAGGCTTGTACCCCTCTGATGGATTTGTTAGATCGGCGCCGTTGATCCGGCCGGCCCTCAAGCCTCAGGCCGGCATCCCCAAAGCGCTCGTGGCGGAACTGGTAGACGCGCTGCCTTGAGGTGGCAGTGAGTAAAATCGTGGGGGTTCGAGTCCCTCCGAGCGCACCACACCCACATTACACACTGATTTATCAGGCGTTTTTCCATTTGTTGCTCAGAACTGTTACTCGTTCGTTCAGGGCGGGGCGGTTGCCTTTGTTCGTGCTTCGGTCACGTTCGAACATCTTCGCCATGCCGCTCTGACCGAGCAGAGCGCGGTTTGCCTGCGCGATGTAGTGGGCAGCCATTTTTGGGTCGGTCCAACCGAAGCATGCCATCATCTGGCTCTCGGTCATCCCGGCATAAGCAGCATCTTCGGCGCGCGCCTTGCGAACGCCGTGGCAGTTCTTCTTCGCTTCATTGACGCCTGCCATGATGGCGTACTTTTTGAACTTGGCCGCCCACGCCTCCTTGCTCATCGGCGCGATCTTGCCGCCGATGCGCTTGCCGGTGAACACGTCCTCGCCGATCACGGTGGCGTTGATGGCGTCGATCATATCGGGGTGCACGGGCATCTCGACTAGTGGTTCATCACAGTGATTATGACTCTTTGGCGGTGGCTGGATAGGCGCGGCCGAGTTTGGTGCGGGCTTTTTCTGTTGTGAACATCCATTTGATGCGGGCTCGGGTTTTATTCCGCCTCTTTTGCCATGCTGCGATCTCGTTTCGGAGCCTTTTGGGATCGTCGATGCGGCGGCCGAGACACTGACGCTGTAGCACGCTGATCTCGCACTCGACCATATTGAGCCAACTGGCGTGCTTCGGGGTGAAGTGGAATTCGAGGCGGCGCAGGATGCGCCGGGCCTCGGCGGGCGCGAAGGCCTCATACAGCGCCCCAGGCTTGTGGATCGACAAATTGTCCTGCACGACACGGATGCAGGCGGCGTCGGGATAATGGACGTCGACGAGATCACGCATGCAGTGGGCGTAGTCCACGGCGGCGCGGCGGTCGGTGACCTTGACGTTGCGCCAGCCCCGATGTGGATCGAAGGTGACGAAGAGATTGGCGGTGCCGTTGCGGCGATACTCGTAATCGTAGCGCTCGCGCTGTCCCGGTTGGGCCGGGACCGGCTGGCGCACCTCGCCGATCAGCTGGATGGGGGTCTCGTCGAAGCAGACCAGCGGCCGGGCGGGATTCTGCGTCTCGGCGTAGAGGTCGAGCACGTCCTCCATGCGGGCAACGTATTCGCCGTCGACATGGGGAATGCACCACATGTCCCTGCGCCACGGCTTGAGGTCGTTCTCGGCCAGCCGGCGACGCACGGTCTCGCCCGACAGGCTGTTGTGATCGGTGAGCTTGACCATCGTGTCGGCCAGCAGCGTCAGCGTCCAGCGTTTGCAGCCAGCGGGCGGCTTGGCGCATGCGGTCGCCACCAGCAGGGCTTCCTCCTTGCCGGTCAGCTTGCGCTCAGCGCCCGGACGCGGCTCCTCGCTCAGGGCCCGCTCCATATTGCCTTCCACGAAGCGGCGCCTGGTCCGGCCGACGGTGGAGAGGCTGACACTCACGGTCCGGGCAATCTCCTCGTCGCGGCAGCCTCCATCGGCCGCCAGCAAAATCTGCGCCCGCTTAAGCTTGCGGGCGGCGTGCTTGCCGCCGCCGAGCATCGCCGTCAGTTCGTCGCGCTCGGCTTGGCTCAATTCGACCCGATAACGTACATTCATGCTTTGCCTCCTTGTCGGAGGCCGGGACGAATCCAACGATGAGTCAAAAATCAGGCGCGCGCTTCACCGAGAAGCAGGGTTATTACCTGGCCTTCATCCATACCTACGCCCATATGTTCGGACGTCCCCCCGCCGAAGCCGACATCCAGCGCCACTTCCGCGTCAGCCCGCCTTCGGTCCATCAGATGATCGTCACCCTCGAACGAAACGGCTTCATCCGACGTCAACCCGGCGTCCCCAGAAGCATCGAAATCCTCGTGCCACCGGAAAGCTTGCCGATCCTCGAATGGCTCGGTATCAAAACGTCAAAATCACTGTGATGAACCACTAGTGTCTCTTCGCCGCTCTTCTCGGTCGCAATGCGCAGCATACCCTCGCGGACGTGCTGAGGGCCGAGCCGATGCACGTCGCCGCGCCGCAGGTGCGTGCAGCGAAGCTGCTCGAACATCAGCCGCGCCTCCGTGCCGACTTCCCAGCGGTCGGTAAAGCGCTCCATATCGCGTTCGGTCCATGGGACGAAGCCGCCAGTCTCACGGCTGGCGCGCGCCTTGCCAGATTTGATGCCGACAGTGGGGTCATCGCATGGCTCGATATGGTCTTCCTCTATCATCCAGTTGACCATGCCGCGAATGGCCGACAGCAGGTTGCCACCGTTGGAGGGCGTGCGCGCGTTCAGCTCAGCACGGATGGCTTTGCCGGTCAGCACCGAGAACGGCTGTTCACCATTGGCGTGAAGCAGCGGCTCCATGAGCAGCGTGCGCTGATGACGCGTGTCGGGTGACAGCCCGCGCTTACCGAGCTTGATATTGCCGAGCCAGTTGTCCGAATTCTTGTAGTGCGTCCAGTACCAGCGCAGGGTGCCGGGCTTCGCCGGGGTGCCTGGTAGCTCAATGCGGGGGCTGCGCGCGCGCTTCTCGGCGTCGGCCTGCTGCGTGCCGTCGCCGTAAAGAGCGAGCTGGCTCTCCACCGCGCGCATCACCAGCCGGTCAAACTCCGGAGTGCCATGTTCGGCCTTGATCCTGATCTTCGGCAGGCGGTCGCGGATTTGCACGTAAGACCGCAATTGACCGTGACGCGAACGATCAGCGCGCAGATAGCTGCGCGGATCATCAGGCTTAACGTCTGGGCTCACGCGGCGCATGCGCACCGTTCCTCCAAGCTCAACAACCGCAGTCACATAAGCACGGTCGAATTCCACCGTGCCGTACTCTTCGCGAATGCCGATCTTCCTGCCCTTGCGAGCGACGCGCACGTACCAGCGCTTGTGCGAGCGGTCGTAAGACAGATACATCCGCACGTCGTCGGGTGCGCGGAATGCCGAAGACCGTTTGAGCATTGGTTTCCTCCCAATGCTCGAAATCTATAGTTCCGTTAAGTGTTGTTCAATTCGGCTGACACTTTGCGGGGGCCGACAACTGCCATTCGACGGTATCATTTGACTCCTGGCGCGAGGTCAGCGGGGTAGGGTGGAGGGAAATTCGGATTTGGCCGCTCACGTCGATGATAACTTCGTCCGCGCCAGCTTCCTTCGCGGCGCGGATCACGCGCGCGATGTCAGCTTGGGTAACCTTGGCGGGGCGACGCGGCATTACGCCTCCTGAGCAAGCACGTGGTCTCTGGAAATGTTGCCGGTCAAAACACCGGCGTACGATCCTTGATGAGTGCAGTCGCAATGATCTCGCAGCCGCGATCATGGCGCTCCCGCCACGTATCCGCATAGCCACCGCGCTTGCGAGCAACCCAGCCCGCGTCACGGTCCTGCGCATGAGCCAGCGCCACCGCATTCACGCTCTCGCACCAGTTCGGGAGTTCGGGAACATCAGCCAATGGATCGAAAACTACAGCAGCCAGATCGCGCTTCAGCACCGCGGTCTTCATGCAAATCACCTCGCGCAGCTAATCCTATTGCCCGTTAGAGGCCTGCGCGGAGTAATGCAATGATACGGAGCCACTTGGTTGTCGGTAAGTCGCATTTTTCGTTCGGTAACTCGGAGCTTTCCGCGGGGAACATGAGCGAGCGCGTTATTTCGCGGCGTGTTTTAGAGCGTGACAATTCCGGACCATGCGATCTTGTCGGTGACCGACTTACTTTTGCTCATGGGTGACGAACGCAGTCACGCCGCCCGACGGTCCGCAAGTTGGTGTCCGTGGTGGACACTCGCTCTTTAAGTGCAATCTATGGAATTCCACTGCGGCGAGCGCTCTCATTGCAAGCAACTATTTGTTCTAGCTGTCGAAACCGGTTGATATGCCCGCGCTCAACGCGTCCGTCTACGCTGTGCCGCGCGCCCACGGCTTCAAATAAATTACGTTTGCCGAGCCAAGCTACAGATTTTTTTCTGCGCTTTTGTCAGCCTACATGTTTGCCGCTTCCAAACGATAGTCAGCCGTGGCCGTTGATTTGCCGAACGCATTCGGCCGCTATGGTCGCAAACTGTAGGTATCCCGACATTATGCTCTGACCAACATTTCAATGACTCTTCCTTTGATTGCAGCGGGTTGAAGCGAGGGGGCTTGATCGCCGACCTTGTTTTGGATTTCTTGCTACCAGCCCACACCGAGAACGCACTAGTCGCACTAGGTTATCCGCCGCCGCCAGCCACTCGCTGTTTTCGGCGAATGGAGAGCTGTGCCCACAAGCAGGAGCAAGAAGACGCTATGGCAGAGGATGAAAGAGATAACGATCAGGCCCAGAAGAGTGGTCGGAGTTGCGCAGCTTTGATTGATCGGCTGCGCGCATCAAAAAGCAGAGCTGAGGCAGCGGACACAACGCGCGGTGAGCAGGCGGGACGATTATGGGCCGAAAAATATGCTGATTACCAATGGCTCCAACGACTGGCAGATGAGACCTGCCTTCGTTCGCAGCCGTTTGAAACTCTCCGCGCAGCAATCGATCCAAACGAACAGATCGATCCCAGCGAGGTCCATGAGATTTGCTTTGGCGACGATAACGACACTTCGAATGAATACATCGCCGGTTTCATTGACGGTGCCGTAGAGACCTTTGCGGGGGTCCGGCATGAGATCGACTGAGATCGAGCGGGAGCATGGGGAGCCAGTCACGAGCAGCGTGCCCCACAGTGTGCCAGTCCGCGAAGTAATGGTTTGAAACGATGAACGCTCAAACAGAAACCCCTACGCCGAACCTGAATGATATCAATGAGCACCTTTATGCGCTTTTTGATCCGGCGTTCGTTCACTCGCACCCCGGCGCTTACATCCAGTACGCCTATAGCCATCCTAACAGCGGCAATGTGGATGACGCACAAGTTTGCTTGGCTACTGAGTTAAACGATCTCGCCAAATTCGCCGCAAAAAGGAGTGGTCTCGGGTACAACGTCTATATCATTCCATCTTTGCTTCGGTTTGATAGAGATCCGCCGATGAGGCGGGTTAAGAGTGACAAATATCTAGCGTCGGCCTTCGCCTGGATTGATTTTGATCGCGAAAGAGACGCCGAGCGCGTCGAAGCGAAGCTCCAGGAGCGCGACATCAAACCCGCCTTCGTCGTTACCACCGGCACCATTCCGTGGACGCGGGCGCAGTTGTATTTCAGGACCGCCGACATCCGAAATGCCGCACAGCAGAAGCAGATCAATGAGGCGCTCCAGCGCTTGCTAGGGACCGACAAGGTCAGCGATCCATGCCATCTCATGCGGCTTGCAGGCTCGGTAAACTATCCGACCGCAAAGAAGTCGGAGCGAGGGTATGTTGTCCAGACGACGACATTCCGCAAGATCAGGGATGCGCGGACCTATGGTGCTGATGAATTGCTCCGGCTTATCGGGCTGAGCGACGGCGCCTCGAACGGCAGGGGATATACGTTTGAGGGGCAAGCCCACAGTTGCACGTCGTCGTCAGCGCTCAGCGACCCCTTTGCTGATCGAGCGCTTGAGGCGGCCCCTGAGCTGATTGCTTCCGCTTTGCAGCACATCCCGAACGCTGATCTCGACTGGGACGACTGGAACCGCGTCGGCATGGCGGCCTGGCGCGCCACCAAAGGCTCTTCCATTGCGTTCGAAGCATTCGACGAGTGGTCACGCAAGTCCAGCAAGTACGACGCCAAAACCACGCGGGAAAAGTGGACAAAGCTGTTCAGATCGCCGCCTACCGAAATTGGCGCGGGAACGATCTTCAAAATGGCGGCCGATAACGGTTGGGTCAGGCCGCGAGAAGCGCGCGCCGAAGAGGGAGCCGAAGCCGATACCGACCCGAGCAGCGCCGAGACTGGTGAGGCCGGTGATCAGGCTGACAAAGCCGAGCGGAACCAAGGTGACTCTGATGGAGGTGCACGCGAGAACACCGGACGCAAACGCACCAGCGGAGCGTTGCCCCTGAGCTACTTCGGAGCATTTCCCGCGAACGCCAAGAAGCGCCCAATCCTGAAAGGCTTCCTCAACAGGGGCGACACCTCGGCCCTGATCGCCCCACCGAAGCGCGGCAAATCGGCATTGATGACTGAGATCGCCGTCCACTGCGCCGCCGGTAAGGATTGGCGCGGCCATGCCGCCAGCGGCCCCTGCGGCGTGGTGATCCTCGCGCTCGAGCGTGGCGACCTCTATCAGCGGCGCCTCGACGCATACGCGCTCCGTGACGGTTACAAGGGGCTGCCGATTGCTGTCGCTCGCAGGATCATCGATCTTCTGTCCCCTGAATGCGTCAAGACCATCGTGGCTACCGTGCAGGAAGCCGAGCAGCACATGGGCTGCGGTGTCGGCCTTGTTGTGATCGACACTTACTCGAAAGGTGTTGCTGCGGGTGGGGGCGAAGAGAACTCAGCGAAGGACCAAAACCGCGTGGCCGCCAACCTGCGCCGGGTGCAAGAGCTAATCGACATCCACATCGCGTGTGTCGGCCATACTGGCAAAGACCCGAGCAAGGGCGCACGCGGCAGCAACGCCCATCTTGGTGATGTCGATTTGATGATCCAGATCACAGGCGATACGGGGACCAAGACTGCCAAGGTAACCGACGCCAATGACCAACCTGAACGGGTGCTTGCCCAGTTCCTGCTTGAAGCAGCCGATACCGGCCATGTTGAACCGCCCCGGGTTTGCCGGAGGCCATTTGGTTTAAGTTATGCCGCCATGGCGGGTTGTTCCAGCATGGCGTAGTAGCGTTGCTCTGCTTCGGCCGGCGGTATGTTGCCGATGGGCTCAAGGAGCCTTCGGTTGTTGAACCAATCGACCCATTCCAGGGTAGCGAACTCGACGGCCTCGAAGCTGCGCCATGGCCCACGCCGATGTATCACCTCGGCCTTGTAGAGACCGTTGATGGTTTCGGCGAGAGCATTGTCATAGGAATCTCCAACGCTGCCGACGGAGGGCTCCACGCCTGCTTCAGCCAGGCGCTCGGTATATTTGATCGAGACGTATTGGCTACCCCTGTCGCTATGGTGCACGAGGCCGCCGCGATGGACCGGCCGTCGATCGTGCAGTGCCTGCTCCAGAGCATCGAGCACGAAGCCTGCATGCGCCGTGCGCGAGGCTCGCCAGCCCACGATCCTGCGGGCATAGGCGTCGATCACAAAGGCGACGTAGACAAAGCCGGTCCAGGTCGCGACATAGGTGAAGTCGGAGAGCCAGAGAACGTTCGGCCTTGTCGCCTTGAACTGGCGGTTGACGTGATCCAGCGGGCATGGCGCAGCCTTGTCGCTGATCGTAGTCTTGACGGATTTGCCGCGGATCACCCCTTGCAAACCCATGTCCCGCATCAATCGCGAGACTGTGCAACGGGCAACATCGAAGCCTTCGCGCTTGAGCTGACGCCACACCTTGCGCGCGCCATAGACGGAGAAGTTCTCCTCGAACACACGCCGAACCTCGATCTTCAGCCTGGCATCCTGCTTGGCGCGTACCGACAACTTGGCCGGATCGCGCCGCTTGGCCACATGGGCGTGGTAGGTCGAGGGGGCGATCGGCAACACCTTGCAGATCGGCTCGACCCCATGCGCCCCACGATGATCGTCGATGAAGGCGATCATGGCTTGGACCGGCGGTCGAGCTCCGCCATCGCAAAATAGGCGCTTGCCTTGCGCAGGATCTCGTTGGCCTGCCGAAGCTCGCGGTTCTCCCGTTCGAGCGCCTTCAGCTTCTCGGCCATCTCGGTTGGAACGCCGGCCCGCTGCCCGCTATCGACCTCGGCCTTCTTGACCCAGTCATGCAGCGTCTGCGGCGTGCAGCCGATCTTGGCCGCGATCGACGTCACTGCCGCCCAGCGCGACGGGTGCTCGCCGGCGTGATCCAGAACCATCCGAACCGCTCGGGTCCGGACCTCGGCTGAAAACTTGTTCGTTGTCTTGCTCGTCATGGCTCCATCCTCTCAGGAGTTGGAGCCTCCGGCAAACCCGGGGCGGTTCAATGTCGATGATGATGGCGAGGTTGAGACCGTGGCGATCATCGCCCGGCAGGACGTGTCAAGCCCGGATACTGGGGAAGTCAAGCTGTCGGTCAAGCAGCAGATGGCCCTGAGCGAGCTATTCAACTGCATCGCCGATGATGAGACCGCCTCTCCCCCGAACAACGTGCACGTCCCAGCTGGCGTCAAAGGTGTCACATTAGCGACCTGGCGCAATCGGCTGGCCGCGAGGGGCATCATCAATCCTGAGGGCAATCCATATCAGCAGTTTCAACGCATCCAGCTGAAACTTCAGCAACTCCACAAGATCGGAATTTGGGAGGACTTCGTGTGGCCCGCCAACTAGTCCGGGAACGGCCGTCGGCGATCTCACAATCTCACAGCCCCTCACATCGTCTCACGTCGGAGGAGATGTGAGATTGCCTTATCTGGTCTCACAATCTCACTCACATCCGCCTCTCTTTAGAGAGGCGGAGGAGTGTGAGACCAAGGTGGGGTGGATGCAAAGAATATTGGTCTGCGCGCCGATGGGCGGACCGCGCGGTCGCGTCTAAGCACAAGGGAGAATGACTATGGAAGTGAAAGCGCGTCGATCTCAGAGGGAGTTGCGCCGCATCTTCAAAGAACGTCCGGCGCTCAAATCCGCGCGCGAGTTGCTGTTGAAGATTGAGGAGGTCGCCGACTGGTCCAATTGCGAGGACTGGGCGTTGGATGAGAACGAGAAATGCAGGCTCCTCAGGCCCGCAGTGTTCTGGGAATACGCCGCGATTGCCGGTGAGGACCGCGCAAGTTTCGAGAACAGGCTGCGGGCTTGCATGGAGACGTTCCAGGCGATCCTCGCCGCGATACCCAAAGAGCAGTCGCAGGCGGGGCCGGATGCCCCTTTACTCGATAGCGGTGACCCATAGAGCATTGCGCTCGGCTCGGGTCCTTCCCGGCGCCCCGACCAATGCGGGTCGCGCTCCCGCCCGACCCCTGCCTAGTCTCAGCAATTTTATTACGCCCACAACAGCACAAAGGAAGCAATATTGCCAACGACCAAAACTGATGACCGGACGGCGCTCGCCGCCGAGCTTGAGCGCATTGCGGACGCCGCTGGTCGGCTCGCCAATCACGTCCGCCACTTGGACGGCGACAGCCGCAGCGTGATCAGTCGCATCCTTAGCGGTGAACTGTTGACCCTGGATCAAGCCGCCTACGTAGCTGAGTGCTCAGACGAAAAGCTCCGCAAGCACTGTGAACTGACCGCCGAAACGAGCCGCCCGCTTGGCATTAAGTTCGCGGGCCGTTGGTTAGTCGGGAAATTTGAACTGCTCGACGATCTTGAGCAGGGCAAGATTGACCGTCGTCGTGGTCCGGATGTGCGCAACCGCGCTGAGGAGCGGGCGCAAAAATACGAAGGGTGGGCGCGGCCACAGAAGCCTCTTAAGGTGGTGGAGCCCACGGCGGGCTAGTGCCTGTTCTCATAGACGCAATGTCGGCTTCTGAAAGCCAAGCGGAAAACTTCTCATCACTCGGAGCATTACCGCTGGTGACCCGAAGCAGACTTCAAGCGCCGTCCCGGTCCGGCCTAGCAGCAGGCCATTGAAATCCAGCAAGCGCGTCTTCAGCAAGTTGAAAACACCGTCTTGAAAACATACGCTCAGTCCAGACGGAACGCAGGGCAGCTTCGACTGCTTCGCGCGGCGCCGCGGGATATCGTGTCAACAATTCCGCCACAAGCTCCTCAAATTGAGCGCCGTTTGGCTCCTTCGGTATAGAGCCAAATGACAACGGAAATTCGGGGTTGCGATCCACATCGTAGTACGCCTCGTACCGGTAGTCGTCGCTCATTACTTCGGAAACAACGCCGACCTCGAATGAAGCCTCTCGGTTCCAGTCATAGCCCAATCTGCGCCACCAGTACTCCAAGACTTCGAGTTCTACGACTGTCGTCGATGGCCCCGCCTCACAACAACCGACGTTAGGGGGATCGCCGTAGTGCAGACCCCGGTGACAGATGGCAGTTGCCACGTCCGGATCTTCCTTGAAGAAGGGCTGTGAAATCGCCAAGCGAAAATGATGACCACAGCATTGACATGCAGCGAGAACCAGAGCGGCCTCACGGGCATAAAAATTTGCGACCGCGTCTGGCTTGAAAGGTCCATAGCGAGGGACTGCGGACTCATCGAACCATGAAGGCTCTTCGCATATGCGGCTACGGATATCGGAATAATTCGTGTACAAAGCCGCCTCCGAGACCCTATTGGTGCGTGATCAGCGCGACAACGAACGCAAGCAGTGTCAGCAGAATGGTGAGGGGATACAGCTGAATGAGCTTCGTCCTAAGCGGAATGAGTGTGTCAAAGTTGTCGAGGTCGAACTTAAAATGGAACTCAGAGAAGTGTAGGCCGAAGTCCAGCTCGAATTTCTTGCAAAGGTAGGCCAACAGGTCGTTCGTAAGGAAATAGAATTCGAAGAAGATAATGGTTGGCAAAAGATAAAGCCCCGTCGCAGAACTCAGTATTTGCAGCGTCCTGCTCCATTGCATCCCAAAGACGCCAGCTAAGACGACGATTAGGAGCACTACGGTGAAAATTGCAGCGCAGACCGCCACGAGGGCAATTTTGAGGAGCGTTTTCAAGCGCGGACATCTCGTTCGAAGGCGCAACATCCAACGGTTGTGCATCAACGAGCACTAACCTTCGGTAAATTGCCAGCGGCGTTCCGCTTCTGGCCCTTAGCCGAAGGTCGATTGAGAGCGTGTTGTGTCGGCTGTCAGGGGCAAACCGGACGCCGATCCAACTCGGGTCCGCCGCTGCTTTTGACCCATCTGCGACATCAGGGTCCCACGGCCAGCCGTTTTCATGTTATCTCTAACGGACTTCCTCAAAGCAATTTATCGTTTCACGCGCCCGCGAGGTGATCACCGAAAGCACCGAATTTGATCAATGGACCGAGAACCTCTCGTCCGAGCCGACAATTCGCATGAGCGTCGATCTATTCAAGGAGTGATGCGGCTTTCGCGAGCACTGAGAACGCGACTATCCTCAAACGAAATAAGGACAGCCATGAAACGCAAAAGCAAGCTATCGATCACGGCAGTACTCGCCGTCCTGAGCGGTACGGCCGTTTGCGCGGAGGACAAGTACTCGCTGAAATCGCCGGATGGAATCGCGTTCTCCGATTTCAAGGGATACGAGGACTGGGCGGTGGTCTCTTCCGCCCGGACCGATGAAGTGCTCAAGGTGATCGTCGCCAATCCGACCATGATCGAGGCGTACAAGGCTGGTGTTCCGAACAACGGGCAACCTTTCCCGGATGGCTCCAAGATCGCGAAGCTCCAGTGGAAGCCGAAGAAGAGCACGGAGGCTCCCTTCGTTGTGGATGTGCCAGACGTCTTCACGCAGGCTTTCGTCATCGAGAAGGACAGCAAGAGATTTCCGAAAAGCGGCGGATGGGGATACGCGCTATTCAACTACGAGGCCGCATCCGACAAGTTCACGGCCGATCCCAGCCCCTCAGACTGCGGACACGCTTGCCATGTGACCGTGAAGGCGAAGGACTATATCTTCCACCCGTACCAGAAGCGTTGAACCGCGCGTGCCCTCGGCATAGAGCCTTCACCGCGTGATGTCCGAAAATGGCCCCAAGCAGCCACTGGAGAACGTCCGCTATTCCGCCGCTTATCAGGGGCAAGCGGACATCTGATCTGAGGCTATTTGCAAGTGCGCCCGCCCAACGATCCGGCAATCATTGGGCATCACCACAACAATTGCCCTTGAATGCCCAGCCATGTGGCGCACGCCACAGGTCCATCATTCGCAAATCGCGTTGCTCTCCGTAGGCTCGGAGGCATGACACCATTCTTCCGACGAAAATCACCCATGGAAAAACTCGAAGCCGAACTGGCCTCGCTGCGCACGCGCGCCGAGACCTTGAACAGCCGCCACGCGGCTGCTGACGCGGAGTTCATTGACGCTAAGTCAAAGCTCCAACGCCACCACCTCGAAGCCGATCTCAATACGGACGACAAAGCTCGCACGAAGTTGGAGGCCACCGTCGCCGCCTGCGCGATGACCCGCGACGGCTACGCCGATGCGCTTGCCGAGGTGCAGACGAAGGTTGCCGACGCCGAACAGAAGCTCGCGGCCGAGCGCTCCGCCGTCGAACGCAAGGCGGCGAGCGAAACACTGGCGCGTAATCTCGATGCGGTTGAGCGGGCACTGCCGGATTATCTGGCGGCTGGCAAACGCTTTGCCGACGCGTTGGAGAAACTTCACTTCCACCATGAGAGCGGCGCAATGGCGCGTTTTATCGGCAACACCGCGAGCCAGGTCGAAGTCGCTGCCGGTTTCGCGCTTGTTGAGCTGCGCGGTATGGTGGACGCGATCCACGACGGCGTTGCGCCTATCCCGGCCAAGCCGGTCTCCGCTTCCGTCCCGGTGCCGGAGCCGTCGCCGCCGGTTCAGACGGTCTTCATGATGAAGTCCGCGAAGTACCGTGACCATGACGGCCGCTCACGCTTTGCGGGTCAGTGGGAAGATGCCACCATGCCGGTGACGGCTGCGCAGCGTGCGCTGCGCCTGGGTGTGGCGGTCCCGGTCACCGATCCGCGTCGTGCCCAGCTTCGTGGTTCGCGCGGCGGTGACTTCAACCCGCGCGCGCCTGATGTCATCGATCTCGACGCGGTCGAGGAGCCCAAGAGCCTTCCGCACATCAATCCGGTGGTGCGCGAAGCCAGCTTCACGCCGCTCCCCACTGCGGAACCTCGCACCATCCTGATTAACGTTCCCCGCTCATGAAAGCAGCACCGCCGGGCTGGCAGGCCCACCAGATCACGCACAGAGTTGATGGCTGGGTCATCGATCCGGATGACAATGGCCGCGTCCCGGCGGCCGTCGCGAAGCTGATCGCACGCGCCATGCCAAGTCTGCGCGGCCATTCGGTCGCCGATGTTCGTGCACGGATGCTCGCTCGCCAACGCATGTACGGTGGACTTTCAAAGCTCAAAAATGGGTAGCAGCTCCCGCTCGCCCGGAGGCGGCGCCGCGATCTTCCCTAGCGCGGCGCCTGTGGCGTCGGTGGAAGGCGGCCAGCTCATCGCGTCCGGTGAGCTGGCCGCAGGAGTTTCAGCATGAATGATGACAACATGAGCTTTGACGACGAATACGACGATCTGCTCGCCGAGATCGGCCGCGCCGAAGACGAGGACGAACGGATTGCAATTCATGAAGCCGGTCACGCCGTGGCAGCGCGCTTGCTCGGCAAGCCGCTCGGCGGAGCGACAGTTAATCCCGACCAGAACGGGAAGTACGGCGGTCTCGTGTGGGGGCCGCGTCACAGCGTTGCCTTCGGCAGCGATGACGACGCTGCTGATGTGCCGGAGCTGTGCGGCCAATTGCGGGACCTCATGCCTCAGGATGGCGAGGCTCGGGGGGATGCGGCGGATGCGTACTTGCACGTGCTCGACCGCTGTATCGAACTGGCTGCGGCGTCTGTCGCAGAGCGTATGCTTCTGCCGGGCGAGCCCGTGCCGTCCGTTAGTGACGTTGAGCAGGCAGTTGCGCTCGCGACATTGGTCTGCAAGTCGGCGGAGGCCGTCGAGCGCTTTCTGGCATTCTGCGAGCAACAAGCCCGGGACCTGTTGCACCCGCACGGCCCAATCATCATGGCCCTGAGCATCGTGCTGAAAATTCGCCGTACCTTGACAGGCGCGGAGATCGACGACGTGATCGCAACGACGGTCGCGGGTCTACAGTTGGCGGCCGAGCGCCGACGGCGCGCCGAGTGGCGCAAGGGCGAGCTGGCGGCCGAGCGCTTTCGCGCCGCATGTGATCACCCCGATGAAGCAGCCTTGTCACAGTCTGCACCAGATCGGATGGTGTAATCGGCGATATCAAAGATCGGAAGGCCCGGCGGAGGTACCCGTGCCTGACGATCTTGAAAGGCTCCGACTTGAAACATCGTCGGGGCCTTTCTGCTTTGTGGGCTGCCGCCTGGGTTCGTAGCGCTGCGCCAGATTTAAGAGCCGCTTTTTGATGAATGGGTCAGCTTGCTCTGCGAGTTCACGTAATACTTTCGCACGTTGCCTTTTGAATTCGTCATCCAACATAGTCGGCCCCATTAAATATGAGATCGCGGGAAAGCCCGAAATATTCTCCTGCGTGACTAATACGAACGGCCGCGCGTTATAGAAAGACCATCTACAGACGGTCTTTCTATAGGCGCCGGATAAATGCGCGCGGCTTCTTCCCCGCCGATCATAATAATACCAGCCACTTTTGCGCGCAGATTATCTACGCAGGTCAGGCTTATCGTGTGAAGCCGAAACCACGGTGCAAGTCATGGAACAGGAGAAGAGTTGCTTGCGTGCAACAGGCTGGTGCCTGCCAACTTGTTTGTTCGCGACCTCGCTCCACCGTCGAGATTAGGGCTCGCGTTGACTTAGAACTTCAATTGGCTCTCGGGGAAGCTGAGGGACAATTTCGATCATCTTGCGGTGGAAGCGCGCTTGCTGGCCCATGCCTGGGAATGGAACGCCAAATACCGGGACGTTGCTCCCCGCCGCTTTTGCAGCCGCTTCAACAATGCTCTTGATGCTGACAAGCACAGAGACAATTGCAAGGGGGCGATAGGCAGCAATTCGATCTCTCAGGCTGTCCGTGGCGGCGAGACATTTCGCTCTGCGCTCAGATGGCGCTAACTTGTCTACCGGCGTTAGCACGAGATCGTCGAGGAACCAGCCGTAACTTTTGAAACGCTCAAGAAAGTCGTCACCGCCACCAAGCACCGCCTCTGTGGCGCGTTGCATGTGCCGCAGCATGGCGTTGTTGCCATAGTAGAAGAAATCGCCGCTGGCAGGTGCGCTCTCACCGACGAACAGGGTGGTAATTCGGTCTGGGCGATAGCTCGCCCGAGTTGTTTCAACATCTATCATGGTAGCCGCTCTTGAGCTTCAATGCATTTGCTCGACGGGTCGCAACGTCTTCCGCGCCGCCTAGCTGCGCAACCTCGCTGCGACGTTTGCTGCACGTGTACGCACTCTCTCGGTCATACGTATGCTCACTCAGTTTGCAAACTGCGTTGAGTGTTTACATTGACAAAAATCGCGGATCGCCTATCGCCCATCCAAGATGCAGAGTTCTGCCGTCGGGCAGCGTCTTCCCGACCATCTGCCCAGCCTTTGCGGTCAGTCCGAAAAGGCTGAGAAAGGCCGCATAAGCATCGAACCACCTGTTCGAGGGCGAGAAAGAGTGAACAATCATCGCAGCATCGTCGGCCTTGAACCGATCAGCTTCTAGGATAGCTGAGGCAGTACGGTGAAATAGTTGATAGTGGACATGATCAGGGGGCGGACACCGAACCCCGATAAGATCGCATAAGAATGCGAGCCGCTGCCGCTTTCCGGGTGATGGGTCAGCGTACCAGTCGTGCAAGGTCTCGCCAAACGGCTCATTGACTTTGCCTTCTACGGCAACGGCGATGGTGCGGTTCTTTGACTTCACCAAGGCAAAAACGTCCGTCTGGCTTTCGCGTCCGGCATCGCGCAATGCTACTTTGTGCTCCGGCATCGCTACAAGCAACTCGGTGTCCGCTCCGAATAGCGCCCCGATTTCAGGCGGCAGCCCGTCTACGGCTTCCCAGCAATGCGCGAGTGTTCGAGCAGAATAGCCTCTCCGCCAATGCTTTATCGGGTCGGCCAGAAGCGCTTGCCAGCTCTCGGCTCCAACCGTCGGCACATAGATTTTCCGCGTCATGCTTTTGCTTTCTCGACTGCTATCTCTCGCGCTTGTCGGTCACCTCTCGCGCCGCCAAACTAAGCTCAAGCTCTCTGAGCTGTTCAATCAGAAGCTCAACGATCTGCTCATAGTCGGAGGGCGATAGAGAATTCACGCCACGCAACGTCATCTGGTCTTGGAGAATGGTCGCCATCATGGCTTTGACGCTCATGGCACCTTCGTCTGAAAATTTGATAGCCATAAAAACAATCTGAAGTAGATGCCAAAGATCGCGACTGCGCAATGCCCGTAAGATTGCGGACAACGCGAAACGGCAAATCCTTTCGCGCCGCACCAAAGATGAAATGTCGCGTGCGCGCCTCTTAGCAGTCGGGCTGATCCGCTGGCAGGGATGTGCGGGCTACTTCCTCAACAGTATTCCCATCGTTCGCGCCATTCGCCTCACCGACCCGGCATGGCGGCCCAGCTCAGCGGCAATCTTCGATACGCCAACGCCCTGCCGGGCGAGCCTGACCAAGCGTCGGACTTCCTGCTCGGCCCATTGCTTTGGCTTCGGTGTTTTCATGGTGCGGCGCTCAACCCGCTCCAGTTAACTAGCGAGCCTACTAGCCGACACTTGGGAAATTTACGGGTGGGCCTGCGCGAAGCCGGATGAAGACTTGCATTGGTGCGGCCTTATCCACACCCACGATTGCGGGTATCCTGGCGCCGTACCAGCCCCAACAGATTGACAATTTGCGTATCGCCCTCTGCCGCGCTTTCATATGCGAATGGGTAGCAAGTCGCGAGAGAGGGTCTACGGCGGCTCAGTCCGGGCATCGGCCGAGCGGGCGGCGGAGGCGCGCAAGGTAGCCGACCGGCTTGCCTGTGAAGCCTGGAACAAGCGTATGCTCGCCTTCCAAGGACCGGCCCAGCCATCGCCAACGCTCGGAGACGCTCTCAACGCGAGCTACATGTATCTCGAAGTAAAATGCCTTGGCTGCGACACCCGTCAGACGGTCGCTCTCGATATCGTGCGGCGACCGAAGACGACGCCGATCCACGAGCTGGAGCGCTACATGCGGTGCAAGGATTGTTCGGAGGTGCGCGGTTATCCGTACAAGCGGAGCCATCTGGTTGCGTTGCGGCCGACGAAGATTTCGGCGAGCGATCCGCCGTCGCACTGGTGGCCGGGCGAGAGGTAGCTGTTTGATGAGGAGCGGAAACGTAAATGGAACGTTGGGACAAACTAAATTTTGCATTCGAGTATCTTCTTCAATTCATAAGTCTGAAGCCCGCCGAAGAACGCTATCAAATCAATTCAGTGGAATTGGCCCTTGTCAGCAATTTCAAGGGCGGCAACAATTCGGTTGTCGAGCCCCTGCATAGCCTTGGCGATAAATTATTGCGGTATAGTTGTCAGCTCTCGCGGTTGGCTAAGCTGATCGCCGGTCGTGATCTCCGGCAAATCCAAGCCATCGATAGCCTGGGAGCCGAGGCAGGTGAGTTTTTGGCGTTGAGCGCGCGCGCAAATTCCAAGATTGCTGGCTTTGGTCCATCGTACGCGTCCGCACTTCTGGCAGCCTACTTTCCTCAAACGTTACCAATCGTAGACCGTCAAGTTCTGAGGGGCGCGGATATTGGTCATGATGTCGATGAAAGCGGTCAGGTGGTCAGTATCGCAAACTATTATCCCATGCTGCTGAGAAGGTTCCGAGATGAACTTGAGGTCAGGCCGCGCGTGTCCGTGCGAGAGCTGGATCGGGAATGGTTTATTCGAGGTAGTAAAATCAACAGGGCACGTCGGGCCGAGAACCGTTCTCAATAATGTGCAATCTCTATTCGATCACCACCAACCAAGCCGCCATCCTCGCGCTCTTCCGCGTGGTCAATCGCTACGTCGGCAACCTACAGCCAATGCCCGGCGTCTTCCCCGACTATCCCGCGCCCGTGATCTGCAACACGGATGCCGGGACGGAGATGGTGTTGATGCGCTGGGGCATGCCGCCGCCGCCGCGCGTTGGCGGTCCACCTGTCACCAACATCCGCAACACGTCATCGCCGCACTGGCGCGGCTGGCTGAAGCCCGAGAACCGCTGTCTGGTGCCGTTCAACAGCTTTGCCGAATACGCGCCGGAGCCGAACCCAGAAACGAAGAAGAAAGACGTTGTCTGGTTCGCGCTCAACGATGACCGGCCGCTTGTGGCGTTCGCGGGCATCTGGACTGAGTTCAAGGGTGACCGGGGCACTAAGTCGAAGCCGATCCCGGGGCCGCACCTCGTCTATGGCTTCCTGACGACTACACCGAATGCAGTCGTCGCGCCGATCCACCCCAAGGCCATGCCCGTGATCCTGACCACCGATGAGGAGCGCGATGTATGGATGCGAGCGCCGTGGGATGAGGTGAAGGCGCTGCAAAGGCCATTGCCGGATACCGTTCTGACAATCGTCGCGCGCGGTGCCGACAAAGAAGATAAGGCAGCGGCGTGATCCCACGAAACAAGGAATATAAGCATGGCAGAGGGATACATAATAATTTTTGAGGGCAACGGTCCGCTGTTTGAAGAACGTCATCCGAGCGCCGTGGTTCACAAAACCTACGATGACGCCGACGCCGCGTGGAGACGCGGAGGTCAGGTGGGCAAGCCGCTAAAGATCATCCGAATTGACTGGGACGATACCGGAGCCCAAAAGCCATGGCCGCCTTGAACATTTGACCGGCTCTATGCAGCTCCGCTGTGGGGGAACCGTTTGGAGGGGTTGACCTAGGTGGCCCTGTCCGTGTTGATGCAACCAATACGATATGTGCTGTCGGGTTCGCCCGGGGGGCCAGCCAATTGACGCCTGATGAATTCATCCGAAAGTGGAAGACCGCCGAACTGAAAGAGCGGGCCGCGGCCCAATCCCATTTCATCGATCTTTGCCGAATGCTGGACGAGCCAGCGCCGACGGACGTCGATCCGAAAGGCGAGTGGTATGCCTTCGAGCGCGGCGCAACCAAAACGACGGGCGGCGAGGGTTGGGCCGACGTCTGGAAGCGCGATCATTTCGGCTGGGAGTACAAGGGCAAGCGGAAGGACCTCAAGGCGGCCTTTGCGCAACTGCAACAATATGCCCTAGCGCTTGAAAACCCACCGCTACTAGTGGTTCATCACAGTGATTTTGACGTTTTGATACCGAGCCATTCGAGGATCGGCAAGCTTTCCGGTGGCACGAGGATTTCGATGCTTCTGGGGACGCCGGGTTGACGTCGGATGAAGCCGTTTCGTTCGAGGGTGACGATCATCTGATGGACCGAAGGCGGGCTGACGCGGAAGTGGCGCTGGATGTCGGCTTCGGCGGGGGGACGTCCGAACATATGGGCGTAGGTATGGATGAAGGCCAGGTAATAACCCTGCTTCTCGGTGAAGCGCGCGCCTGATTTTTGACTCATCGTTGGATTCGTCCCGGCCTCCGACAAGGAGGCAAAGCATGAATGTACGTTATCGGGTCGAATTGAGCCAAGCCGAGCGCGACGAACTGACGGCGATGCTCGGCGGCGGCAAGCACGCCGCCCGCAAGCTTAAGCGGGCGCAGATTTTGCTGGCGGCCGATGGAGGCTGCCGCGACGAGGAGATTGCCCGGACCGTGAGTGTCAGCCTCTCCACCGTCGGCCGGACCAGGCGCCGCTTCGTGGAAGGCAATATGGAGCGGGCCCTGAGCGAGGAGCCGCGTCCGGGCGCTGAGCGCAAGCTGACCGGCAAGGAGGAAGCCCTGCTGGTGGCGACCGCATGCGCCAAGCCGCCCGCTGGCTGCAAACGCTGGACGCTGACGCTGCTGGCCGACACGATGGTCAAGCTCACCGATCACAACAGCCTGTCGGGCGAGACCGTGCGTCGCCGGCTGGCCGAGAACGACCTCAAGCCGTGGCGCAGGGACATGTGGTGCATTCCCCATGTCGACGGCGAATACGTTGCCCGCATGGAGGACGTGCTCGACCTCTACGCCGAGACGCAGAATCCCGCCCGGCCGCTGGTCTGCTTCGACGAGACCCCATCCAGCTGATCGGCGAGGTGCGCCAGCCGGTCCCGGCCCAACCGGGACAGCGCGAGCGCTACGATTACGAGTATCGCCGCAACGGCACCGCCAATCTCTTCGTCACCTTCGATCCACATCGGGGCTGGCGCAACGTCAAGGTCACCGACCGCCGCGCCGCCGTGGACTACGCCCACTGCATGCGTGATCTCGTCGACGTCCATTATCCCGACGCCGCCTGCATCCGTGTCGTGCAGGACAATTTGTCGATCCACAAGCCTGGGGCGCTGTATGAGGCCTTCGCGCCCGCCGAGGCCCGGCGCATCCTGCGCCGCCTCGAATTCCACTTCACCCCGAAGCACGCCAGTTGGCTCAATATGGTCGAGTGCGAGATCAGCGTGCTACAGCGTCAGTGTCTCGGCCGCCGCATCGACGATCCCAAAAGGCTCCGAAACGAGATCGCAGCATGGCAAAAGAGGCGGAATAAAACCCGAGCCCGCATCAAATGGATGTTCACAACAGAAAAAGCCCGCACCAAACTCGGCCGCGCCTATCCAGCCACCGCCAAAGAGTCATAATCACTGTGATGAACCACTAGTCGTCTGCGATATGGATCGGTTCGAAATCCATACCAACTGGACCAACAGCGTCTCGGCGGTTCACGAATTCGGCCTCGACGATCTGCGTGACCCCAACGTTCGGCAAAAGCTCAAGTCGGTGTTCTCTGATCCTGAGCAATTGAGGCCGGGCAAGACCCGCCAGACCCTCACCGAAGAGGCAGCCGCCGAATTTGCTAAACTCGCACAACGTTTGCGAGATCGCGGTCATGCCGCCGAAACGGTCGCGCATTTCATCAATCGGCTGGTCTTCTGCATGTTCGCGGAGGACGTCGATCTACTGCCAAATAAAATGTTTAAGAGGATGCTGGAGCACGCAGCCTCACGGCCCGAGGAATTTCAGGCGCTCGCAAGCGACCTTTTTAAGGCAATGCAGGCCGGGGGCCGGGTCGGCTTTGAGCAGGTCGCATGGTTCAATGGCGGCCTTTTTAATGACGACACGGCGCTGGCGCTGGATAAGGATGACATTGGCTTAGCGCTGGTCGCGGCGAATTTAGATTGGGCGGAAATCGATCCATCCATTCTCGGCACTCTGTTTGAGCGCGGTCTTGACCCGGACAAGCGGTCGCAGTTGGGCGCGCACTACACTGACCGCGAAAAAATTATGATGATCGTCGATCCGGTCGTAGTCCAGCCGTGGCTTGTGGAATGGGAGACCACGAAGAGTTCGATAGCCGCATTCGTTGAGAAGTCCCATTCGGCGAAATCGGCGAGCGCACGGACCAAGGCGCACGATCAGGCTGAGGCAACTTATCGGTCTTTCTTGAACAAGCTTCGTGCATTTAGCGTGCTGGATCCAGCGTGCGGCTCCGGTAATTTTCTCTATCTTGCGCTTTTGGCGTTGAAGGATATTGAGCATCGCATCAGCATCGAAGCTGAAGCCCTAGGATTGCACCGTGAATTCTCGCAGGTCGGCCCATCCTCGGTCAAAGGGATTGAGATCAATCCGTACGCCGCCGAGTTGGCGCGGGTATCTGTGTGGATTGGCGAAATCCAGTGGATGCGAAGGAATGGTTTCGGCGTGTCGGACCGACCGATCCTGAAGCCTCTCGATAATATCGAATGTCGCGATGCAGTCTTGAACGAAGAGGACGCAGAGGCCGTCTGGCCCACAGCGGACGCAGTGATCGGCAACCCTCCTTTTCTTGGAGATCGAAAGCTCGTTCCGGTTCTGGGGCTAAAATATGCTACGGCCTTGCGTAACGCTTACAAGAACAGGGTGCCTGGCGGCGCAGATTTGGTTTGCTATTGGATCGAGAAAGCACGAGCGCAAATCGCGAACGGCCGACTGGTGCGGGCGGGCTTGGTTGCCACGAACTCGATTAGGGGTGGTTTGAACCGCGTTGTAGTTGACCACATCGACAAAGAACTAGAGATATTCAACGCTTGGTCTGATGAGGCATGGGTCGTTGATGGAGCGGCCGTTCGCGTTTCGCTGCTATGCTTCACAAAATCTGGGGTGACGTCAGTCAAGAGTTTGGACGGGGAGGTAGTGGGTAAGATTAATGCCGACCTCTCCTCTGCGGCTACGGATGTAACGAAGACAGCAAAATTGGGAGAGAACGGTGCCGTCGCCTTTCAAGGCACGATAAGTTACGGGCCTTTTGAAATCAGAGGCGAGGAGGCGAGAGCTCTCCTACAGGAGCCTATAAATCCGAACGGGCGGACAAATGCCGACGTTATTCGACCTTGGACGAACGGACAGGACATCACCAGACGACCGCAGGACTATTGGATTATTTTCTTTCCAGACGGCATGACTGAGGAACAGGCCGCGCTCTACCAAGCGCCCTTTGAATTAGTAGAGAAGCGAGTAAAGCCTTACCGGGCAGGAAAGGCCAATCCCGAACTGAACAAACATTGGTGGCGATTGTGGCGGAGCCGTCCCGACTTGTTTAGTGCCCTGAAGGGAAAAAGCCGCCAGATCGTGACACCGAGGGTATCGAAGTTCAGGCTCTTCGTTTGGAGAGACCTCCACATCGTGCCTGACAGCGCCACCGTTTCCATCGCGAGGGATGATGATACGACGTTTGGCATATTACACAGTCGTTTCCACGAGGCGTGGTCGTTGAGATTGTGCACGTGGCTAGCATTACAGTTGCTTTTTTGATTTGAAGTGGGCGCGTTGAGCGGCAGCCTGGTGAGCTCTGCGCCAGAAAGACCATGCGATGATGTGTGCGGGTTGAATCCGCTTTCGAGCAAGTCTGATGGCAATGCGGCGTATTTCCTGGATTGACCAACGGATCAGTGGTGGGGTGGTTATGCTTTGGCTTTTGCCGGGGGGCGCCGTTTCGTTTTTTTGGGCGGTGGCGGATTAGCGCGATGTCGGATCGCGGCCATCATGGCGAAGGCGAGCATCACCAGGGACACATGACGGTGCCAGCCATGCCAGGACCTGCTTTCGTTGTGATCAAGCCCGAACTCGTTTTTCGCGGTTTCAAAGCTGTCCTCGATCGCCCATCGATGGCCTTCGACCGCGACCAGCGTTTCAATGGCTGTTCCCGCTGGGCACCAGGTGGTGAAGAAGGCGAGGTCATCATCGGCGATGCGACGACGGATCAGTAGACCGCGTGTCCACAAACCGTCATTTGCACTGTTGGACTGCTCGGCCTCGAGATCGGCCAATTCGAGATAACACCAATCGTGCAGCCGCGGCCCCTTGGTTCCGGCTCCCGCCGACAGGCGCTTCCAGTCGGATGAGCGCCGCGTCCGGGCGAGGTCTGCAGCCGTACCAGCGACCGGCGGTCGCTTGCCCCAGGATCGAAACACATGAGCGCTGCTGACCCCAAGCACGTAGCCTTTGCCTGCCCGACGTAGTTGCTGTTCGATGTTGCCAACACCGTAGACGGTATCACCGGCAATCCACTTGAATGGTATAGACGCGGCTATCGCGCGCGCGATCATTCTCGTCGCCAGCTTTGGTTTGGTCGCAAAGCCGACATCGGCAGGCACATATGTGGCTTCCAGACGATCTGGATCGTCGGTCCATTCCTTCGGAAGATACAACGCGCGATCGATGAACGCATGGCCATGACGCGAAACATAGGCAGCGAAGACGCCGATCTGGCAGTTCGTGATCTTCCCTGCCGAACCAGTGTATTGCCGCGCCACTCCGCATGACGCTTTGCCCTGTTTGAGAAAACCGGTCTCGTCGATCACCAGCACCGCATCGTCATCCGCCAAATGCTCGATGACATAGTCGTGCACGATATCGCGCAGGGCATCAGCGTCCCAGTCTCCACGACCCAGAATCGCCTGCTGCCGCCATGGGCCGGGATCGCCAGCCGCCTCCGCGCGCATCCAACCGGTCTTGCGCTGCTCATCTCCGAGCAGACCTTCCAGGAACAGGCCTGCATTCGTCGCAACACGCTCTTGCGTGAACAACGGACGTATCCGTTGCTTGATCTCTCGAAGCGACGCCGCCCACAACGCAAGCGTCTCCTCAACCGACGCGGCCCGCGCCCACGACATTCGAATCATGGTTGCCCATGGATTCAGAAGCCCGCAATAAAAGCAACTGTAATGCTAGGTGTGGGCAATGATCCTCGCTACACCCCCGGCACTACGTTTGAGACTTTTCCGTTTCCCGAGGGCTTATCGCCCGCGTTGCCTGCTGCCAATTACGAGAATGATCCGCGCGCCGCGAGAATTAGCGCGAGCGCTAGATGTCTAAACGAGCTGCGTGAAAATTGGCTAAATCCAGCCGACATGGTTCGCCGAGAACCAGAGGTCATTTCGGGCTTGCCAGATCGTCTGATGCCTATCGACGACAAAGCGGCAGCAATCCTCAAGAAGCGAACGCTGACCAATCTTTACAACGAGCGCCCCACCTGGTTGGCAAATGTTCATGCCGAAGTAGATGCTGCTGTCGCAGAAGCCTACGGCTGGCCAGCGGATATTTCGGAAGAGGATGCCCTTGCGCGGCTATTTGCGCTCAATCAGGAGCGAGCAGCACGAGACGACCTGATCTAAACGCACTGCGCTTATCAGGCGGGTAAGCGGCTCCGTAGCGGCGCTAAAGCATTCAATTCTTGCGATGCGCCTCAAGGAGTTCTGCTCATATCACTTGGTTCGAAAGATCGCCCGATCAGCGCCTTCGTCAATGCACGGCACATCGGGTAGCTCTTCGAACCGAGCCCTCTGAACTCTTCCACTCGTGCTAACTCCCGCAGTACAACGGGTAAGTCGAAGCCCCGCATAGCCAGATCAACAGCGGTCTCCAGCATTAGAACCACGCGCTGGCTGTCATCCATTTCCTTCCATTGCAGATATGATGCGCCGATAGGGTCTCCCCAGTTCCCGCCTCTCGTGTCAGGTCGGAATTCCCCCTTAGCCGCAACGCGCACCTCACCCGTCGTGTCATTCGTCCAAACGACAGCGTCCTGTGCTTTGATCATATTCCTAGCTGCCCCCTTAGCTGTTGTGATTGCTCGAAGCACTTATTGTGTCGTTGAGCTGAGAGCTGTCCGTTGCAGGACTTGGCAGACGTCACGCAGCCAAACGGTATTGATCGTCGGTCGCGTCCACAGGCAAGATGCGAGACGTTCTGCCGAGAACAAGCAATCTTGGCGTACGGTCTTTGCTAATAACGACGGAGACCCGGTGAGGAGCTGTGTCCCCCAAGTCGCGAACGTCGAGAAATTTGGTCACTGCGCTGTTTACGGAATTGGCATTGGGCGTAACGACTTGGAACAGCGTCAGGTGATCTTGTGCCTTCACAGCCGCGTCGAAGTCGTAACTTTCAGAAGAGGCACCTTTGAAGGAAACTGGTTCTCGTGAGAACGAAGTGCCGAAAACGATTTGTAAGCGATCCCAGAGAAATGCCCTGTGATCCGCATGCTCGGTTGTTGCCAAATGAAGAGCAGTGTTTTCGACTGCGGTCTTTGCGGCATTTGCGACTGCCATAACCGCCGGAACCAAGTGATCTTCAGGAACATCCAAGTCGAACATCATGTTGTGATCGAAGCGAATTCCGAAACGTTTCGCCACTTCGACCGCGATGCGCTGAAACGCTTTCTCGCCGCCGAGAAGACCGGCCTCGCGCCGAGCGCTCCCCGTATCGGAGACCAGAAACCCACTTCGCAGGCGGGATATTTCGACTCCGACCATAGCGCCGCCGGGATACAAAAGGGGAAGCGTAAGGCGCACGGCTTGGTCGCGTGCCGTCACACGGACGAGCGCGCGGGCCACTTCGTTGGCGGTTCTTTCAATCGAAAGCGCAGCGACTGCCATCACACCAATGCCTGCCAACTTTCAGGACCGGAAAATTCATCCAGACCATCTATGTTGAACTCGGTTCCCACAGAGCGCAGAAATTCTCTGAAACTTTGTAAATTATTAGGGAAGGGCGCTGCGACAGGCAAGTTCCCTTCTGGGCCTGATCCGAATGCCTCGGGTCCATATCTGACATTATCGTCTAATCGATGAATATGACAGCCGGGGACTTCGTGCGGAAACGCTTTAAGCCCGGGCCTCTGAAGCACCTTGTAACTGTTTTGGTGCGGGTCGGAAGGCCAAGCATCAATTCTGGATATGGTTACGAAAGAGCGACCTCCAGCGACCTCCAAGGTTGCCGTTACATCTTCGCGGCGTCGATAAGCCCACGCCTTGAGCCTTAGCCGTACACCCTCCAAACCGGTTCCAGTCTCATCCCCTAGCTGGAAAATGACCTGCGTAATCTCGGTCGAAACAGTATGTACGTCCGCGCGCGAAGTGCGGACATCCTTGCCGCTGGGCAAGGCTGCGACCTTCGACCATTCAGGCCACCCAAGTAGGGTCTTTTTACGCTGGACTATCTCCCGCCATGCCGTCGGCACGGTTGGGATCACCGTTGGCTTACTCTTGGACATTCCCGGCCCCGCGGGGCCGATTGTCTACAACTTCAGCTTTACTGCAAGGAGGTACGCGCCTTTTGAGGGGACAAACGAACGGCCCGCCCCCCTTTGCAACCCACCGGGAGCGCTAAACGCTCCCTTGACCTCGGAAAGGCACCTCTAAGAACTAGTCACCGGATTATCTTATTGAAATTCCACCAAAAATCGTCGCCCTCCGAGCGCACCACAAGGCCGAATTTGGCTTTGAAATCCCTGAAGTTTTTCTGATGTAGACCCGGGACTGGCATCACGCCGGTCCTCTTCCGCGCGCCGCTTGCGTCGGTCGGAGCCGTCGCGTGACCGGTCCGATCGAACGGGGCGATCTTCCCCATCATTCCGCTGGCGCCGTCAATCGATCCCGCGATTCGCCGGCGTGATGGAGCGCGCTGATGGCGCGGGGCTTCGCCCACCGCGGGTGACCACGGAACGACGGCTGTCGGACGCGCATGACAGCCGATGTACTCGCCGCGTGCCGTCGCGCGGCCATGCGTTTGAAGGTGGAGGACGACGAGGGACAGCGCGTCGGAAGTTGCCGACATCCGGGCGGAGACGGACGTCTGCGTCTTGTCGACGGTCCTGAGCGCAGTTGACCTCGGCTTCAGCGTTGTCATCGTCGAGGACGCGCTGTGCAGCTCGTCCGATGTCGGGCACGATGCGGGCGGGAGTAGGGTGATGATCCGCCCCCCTCAGCCATATTCCTCGCCGATGCCGTATTCGCGGTAGATCTCCAGCGGGTCGAGATCGGGAAACAGGCGGCATTTGGCCTGGGCGAGGTGCAGGCTCACCGCCGCCGGCTCCTTGCCGTTCGCAAGCATCTTGCGGATGTCGTCCATATGCGCGTTCGGCTGGTGCTTTGGCTCAAGCTGCTCCAGCGCGACCAGCGCCGTCGCGAGAGCTTCGGTCAGAACCCAGTCGTCGTGGCCCGTGATTCCCTTCTTCGGCATCGGCAGACCCCACATATGGCGGCGAGTCCCAGTCTATCGCGACTTCCGCCAGATCGCCATTAAGCGTTGCGGACACCCGTGTGCGGAACGGGCCGGCCGTCGTGGCCCGGCTTGCATTATGGCCGCGCGTGGCTAAAAGGCGGCGAGTTGAGGGCGATGGTATCTTTGTTGAAACGAAGTTGGCGTAGACGGGCCCGCGCGGCATTCGGGCCGGCCGTTCCGGCCTGTGTCCCATAATCGCTGAACGCGCAGCACGATCCGGTTGCGCGCATCTTCTCTGGGCTGGAGCCAGCATGGTCTTTCTAAGCTTCGTCTACCGCTTCGTGACCAATTTCGCGTTCATGGCGATGGTCTATTTCAGCCTCAACTTCCTGGAGAAATATCAAAACCGGGCGATCGTCGCGATCCTGGTGCTGGTCTACACCGGCATGCGCGCGGCCTCGACGCTGCGTGCGTTCTACTTCTTCCAGAAGATCGAGAAGCTGGAAGCCGAGACCAAGCGCCTTCAGGCCCCGATCAACGATGGCGCCGGCGGAACCTCGACGCGTAAGCAGATCGTGACCGACGTAGCGCGGCTGCGCCGCGACGGCGAGCTCAAGTCCTATATGGACCTGTTCTTCCTGGCGCTGATCGTGCTGCTCTGCGTCGCCAACATCATGCGGCAGTAGAGCTTACTGCGCGCGCTTCTTCAGGCTGGCCACGCGGGTTGGATGCGGCGCGGCGTTCTGCGCAGTGCTCTTTGGAGCAGCGTTCTTGGGGGCAGCGCTCCTGGGGGCCGTGCCCTTGGCCTGCGCGGCATGCTTCGGTGCGCCGTGCGCCGCGTGGGCGGTGCGGCGCGCCTGCGACTTGGCAGCCTTGCTCGTGGCTGCACGGGGCGTCTCGGCCGCCATCGCCAGCCGTGTCGCAGCCCGCCGCGACAGCGTCGTGGACAGCAAGACCTCGATCGAGCCCTCGGGAATCGCGAAGAGATCGCGGTCGGGCACGGGCAGGGTGGCGGCGACGTTCGCCTGCGCCATGGTCCGGCGCGGCAGCAGCGGCTGATGCCCGGTCTGCGCATTGAGATCGGCAAGCGAGGGCGCCGGAAGCGTCTGGGTCTGCGTGAACACGAAGTTCGGCACGGCCGGCCAGCGCGCGATCGGCACGGTCTCGGTCGGCGGATGCAGCAGCCATTCCACCGGCGTGGTCGGCGTCGCCGGGCGGTCCGCGGTTGCGGGCACCACATGCACGATGCGATAGCCGCGCGCCTTGAGATCGCGGATGATCTTGGGCAGCGCCGCCACCGTGCGGGCCTGGATGTCGTGCAGCAGCAGGATGCCCTTGCCCTTGGCCTCCAGCCGCTGGATCGCGAGCTGGTAGACGCGGTCGGACGACACGTGCCGCCAGTCGTCGGCGGGGAAATCGGCGCTCCAGACCTGGATGCCGCGCGAGATCAGATAGTTCTCGACGCCCTCGGCGCGCATCAGGCCGGGAATGCGGAAGAACGGTGCGAGCTTGGACGGATCGGTCATCGCGGCCGAGGTCCATTCGATGCCGCCGTTGATCTCGGGCTCGAATTTTTCGATTCCCATCCGGTCGAACGTCAGCGGATGGTTCATGCTGTGCGTGCCGACGGTGTGGCCCGCCGCGACAAGCTTGCGCACCCCTTCCGGGTTCGCCTTGGCCTGGCCGCCGATGATGAAGAAGGTCGCCTTGATGCACTCGTCGGCGAGGATCTGGAGCACCTGGTTGGAATATTTCGGCAGCGGACCGTCGTCGAAGGTCAGGACGACCTCGTGGTCCTTCAGCGGCAGCGTTTCGCGGTACTGCATCGTGCCGATGCGCGGATGCTCGTGCGGATCGACCACGAGGGTGCGGGAGGTCCCGAGCGCGTCCGGGTGGCCGGGACAGTCGGCTGCAAGGGCCGCCGGTGTTCCAACGGTCAGCAAGCCCAAACAAAGGACGATCCACGATCGCGTCCGAACAACAACGCTACTTCCGATCATGAATCCCGTCTGCCCTCATACGCGATTGCCGCCATAGTAGGTCGGAGACATCAGGAATCGGTTCAGGCGCCAGAACCTTCCCCACGACGAGTCCGCCTCAATACTTGCACGGCGTAGCATGAACAGAGTGTTAATAGGCCCTAAATCACCCCATTTTGCGACGGCGTGACATTCCGGCATCAGCGCGTATCGGCATTCTTCTGCGCTGCGCCCGCCGGGACGACGTGAACCACCCGGTAGCCGTTCTCCCTCAGATACCGCAGGAAGGCCGGCATGATCGCGGCCGTGCGCGCCTTGGGATCGTGGAAGAGGATGATACCCTTGCCGGCCGCGGCGAGCCGCTCGGTGATGAGCTTCAGTTCCTGCTCCGGCGTCATCTCGTTCCAGTCGCTGGCCCAGAGGTCGGCGCCGAACACGACGATGCCGCGCGACTGGAGCAGGTCGAGTTCGGCTTGCGTCGCCTCGAAATAGGGGAAGCGGAAGAACGGCGTCGAGGGCGTCGTGGTTGAGGTCCCGTGCAGCGCCATCTCGTCGGCGGCGATGCCGCGGTCGATCTCGGCCTTGGCCTTGTCGAGCGGGATCCGCGCCATGAACGGGTGCGACCAGGTGTGATGGCCGATGGTGTGGCCCTCGCGCGCGATGCGCTTGACCATCTCGGGATGTTCGGAGGCGTGCAGGCCGATCAGGAAGAAGGTCGCGCGCGCGCATTCCTGCGCCAGCGCCGCCAACACCTTTGACGCCGTCGGCGGATACGGGCCGTCGTCGAAGGTCAGCACGACCTCGTGATCGGCGAGCGGCAGCGTCTGCGGAAAGCTCTTCAAGCCCACGCGCGGCGTGGTCCTGGCGTCGACGCTCAGAATGCGCGAGGTGCCGAGCGCATCCTTGCGCGGGCACTCGGCGGCTTCGGTCGAGGCGATGCCGGCGAGGGCCGCGAGCACCGCGCCCAGCGACATCGAGGTCCATTTCAGCCGAAGCATCTTTGCCATTGCGCCCGGAGTTGCCTTGTGGGTATTGCCTGAACCATCAGCTCAGACCACCAACCTGTCAAACGGCGAGGCGCACCATGGATGAACATATGGACGGTGCTCCATCCGCTGCGGCCTCGGTACTCGACCACGTGCCGATGCGCAATGAAGACGGCGAAATTCGTCATGAATTCGTCGAGGAGATTGCCCGTGCGATCGAGGCCGGCGACAGTGCCGCGCTGCGCGCCTGCGTTGCCGAGCTGCACGAGGCCGATCTCGGCGATCTCATCGGCGCGCTCGAGCCCGACGACCGCGTCCGCCTGGTCGAGCTCACAGGCCGCGACTTCGACTTTTCGGCGCTGAACGAAGTCGACGAGAGCGTCCGCGAGGAGATCCTCGATGAGTTGCCGCCGGAGACGGTCGCGGAAGGCGTCCGCGAGCTCGAATCCGACGACGCGGTCGAGCTGCTGGAGACCCTCGACGAGGCCGAGCAGGAGGAGATCCTCGAGAAGCTGCCCATGCGGGAGCGCGTCGCGCTCGAGCGCAGCCTGCTGTATCCGGAAAATTCCGCCGGCCGCCGGATGCAGACCGAGTTCATCGCCGTGCCCCAGGATTTCACCGTGGGGCAGGCGATCGACTACATGCGCGAGACGCCGGATCTGCCCGACCGCTTCTACGAGATCTATGTCGTCGACAAGGACCAGCACTGGCAGGGCGCGATCTCGCTCGACGTGCTGCTCCGCGCCCGCCGCCCGGTGGCGCTTGCCGAGCTGACCGACGAGAATCGCCGTCGCGTCTCCGTCCTGGAGGACCAGGAGGAGGTGGCGCGCATGTTCGGCAAGTACAATCTCGTCGCAGCTCCCGTGCTCGACACCCAGGATCGCCTGGTCGGCGTCATCACCGTGGACGACGTCGTCGACGTCATCGAGGAAGAGGCGGACGAAGACCTCAAGGCGCTCGGCGGCGTCACCAGCGACGAAGAGCTGTCGGACACCGTGTTCACCATTGCCCGGGCGCGGTTCAATTGGCTGCTGGTCAATCTCGCCACCGCCTTCCTGGCGTCCTCCGTGCTCGGCCTGTTCGAGGGCCAGCTGGAAAAGATGGTGGCGCTCGCGGTGCTCGCACCGATCGTGGCGAGCCAGGGCGGCAACGCCGCGACCCAGACCATGACGGTCGCGGTGAGGGCGCTCGCGACCCGCGAGCTCGGCTCCTCCAATGCTTGGCGCGTGGTGATGCGCGAAGGCCTGGTCGGCCTCGTCAACGGCCTGGCCTTCGCCGTGATCACGGGCATTGCCGCGGTGGCCTGGTTCAAGATCCCCGGCCTCGGCATCGTCATCGGGCTTGCGATCATCTGCAACCTCGTCGCCGGCGCGCTCGGCGGCATCCTGATCCCGATGGCGCTCGAACGTGTCCGGGCCGATCCGGCGGTGGCGTCAGGGACGTTCGTGACGACGGTGACCGATGTGGTCGGGTTCTTCTCCTTCCTCGGGATTGCGACCTTGTGGTTCGGGTTGAGGTAGTAGCTCTCGTCTCCGCTCCGTCATTCCGGGCTCGCGCTCCGCGCGCCCCGGAATGACGGCCCGCCATCATCTTTAATCCGAACTTAAGCGACCTGACGCATCATCGCCCGGGCCTGGGGGAATGAACATGCGGTTGCGGCTGAAGGCGGATGGACGGATCGTCGAGTTGCGGGACGGGCAGGAATTTCCGGTCCAGCCCACGGCCAATGCCGCGCCGGCCGACACCGGCTCGCTCGCGGTGCGCGACCTGCGCCGCCGCGCCTGCCTGACCCAGATGGAGTTCGCCGCCAAGCTCGGCGTTCCCGTCGAGACCATCCGCAACTGGGAGCAGGGCAAGCGCGCCCCGCGGGGACCGGCCCGCGCGCTGCTCGCCGTGATCGCGCATGCGCCCGATACGGTGTTCCAGGCGCTTGCCAAAGCCTGACGCGAACCTCCCATTAGCATTGCGCTGAATAACCGGCCCGGTTGCAACGGCTTCCGTTGGCAGCCTCCCGGACCCGGTCCATAATGATGCCTGATGGTATTTGGGGCGACCGCAACAGAGAGGATTCCTCATGCTGTTCGTCGAGGCCAATGGCGCAAGGATCCCGGCGATCGGGCTCGGGACCTGGGAGTTGAGCGGGCGGCCATGCGCGCGCGTGGTCGAGCAGGCGCTGCGGCTCGGCTACCGCCACATCGACACCGCACAGGTCTACGACAATGAGCGCGAGGTCGGCGATGGCGTGCGCGCCTCCGGCGTGCGCCGCGACGACGTCTTCCTCACCACCAAGGTCTGGACCAACCATTTCGCGCCCAACGACCTCGAACGGTCGGTGAAGGAGAGCCTTGCGCGGCTGCGGCTTCCCTCCGTCGATCTGTTGCTGCTGCACTGGCCCAATTCGCACGTGCCGCTGGCGGAGACGCTGGGCGCGCTGTCGCATGCCAGGCAAATGGGCCTCACGCGTCACATCGGCGTCTCCAATTTCACGGTGGCGCTGATCGAGCAGGCGGTCGCGCTGTCGCCGGAGCCGCTCGTCTGCAACCAGGTCGAATTTCACCCTTATCTGGACCAGGCCAAGGTGAGGGCGGCCTGCGACCAGCATGGGCTCGCGCTGGTCGCCTACAGCCCGATCGCCAGGGGGCGCATCAAGACCGACCAGACGCTCGCCGGGATCGGGCGGGCGCATCGCAAGACGCCGGCGCAGGTCTGCCTGCGCTGGCTCGTGCAGCAGAACGTCGCAGCGATCCCGCGCACCTCGCGCATCGAGCGTCTGTCGGAGAACATCGAGATCTTCGATTTCGAGCTATCCGACGACGAGATGGCCCGGATCGCCGCGCTGGCCAATCCCAAGGGCCGCCTGACCGACTTTGGCTTCGCGCCAAAATGGGATTGAGGGCGGGCTGCCGTATGCCCAGCATGATCCGGAAAAGTGCGAAGCGGTTTTCCGATAAGATCATGCTCGAACAAGAGCCTAAAGCGGGATGACGGTTGATCCTAACCTCATCGCGCTTTAGGAGCAGGGCGGCAACCCAAGATCGGGCGATGGAACTGCGGAAGATCATACGGACGGACATTGCGGCGTCGGCGATCGCGCATCTGACGCTGGTGGCGCTGATCATCGTGATCAGCGAGGTCCATCCGTTCCATGCCGCGCCGCCCGAAGCTGTTGCGGTCGACATCGTCACGCCGGAGCAGGTCAAGGAGCAGGAGACGAAGGCGGAGGAGGCCGCAAAGGAGAAAGCGCCGGAGCCGACCCCGACCCCCGAGCTGAGACTGCCGAAGCTGGACGTCACCGACAAGGCGGATGCAGCGGCGAAGCCGGACGCCAAGCAGCAGGCCGCCTCGCAATCATCGCAGCAGAAAGCGTCGCCCGAACCGGAGCAGCCGACGCAGCAGAAACAGCCGCAGCCGCAACCCTCACAGACGCCGAAGCAACGTGAGGCCACCGCGCAGCCGCAGCAGCCTCAGCAACCGCAACCACAGCCGTCGCAGTTGCCGCCGCAACAGCCGCTGTCGCAGTCGCAATCTCAGCCCGCGCTGCAGCCCTCACAAGCGGTGCCGCAGCCGCAGGCCGCGCCTCCGGCCTATCAGGCCCCCGAGCCCGACGTCACCGTCAAATACGGCGTGATGCTGGGCCTGCCGCCGGAACTGCCGGTCGAGCCGAAAGACGCGCCGAGGGATGACGGCGGCGATGCCAAGGATTCCATCGGAGCCAAGCTGCCGCCCGAGGTCATTGCCGAGCTTCGTCGGCGCCTCAGGAGCTGCGCAAAACTGCCGGCCGGTGTCGCGCCGACCGACCCGGTGCGCATCAAGCTGCGCGCGGTGTTCGCCACCGACGGCACGCTGGCGCGCCCGCCGATCCTGATCGAAGCCCCGCCATCCGCGAAGGGCGTGGCCATCGTGAAGTCGGCGACGAGCGCGCTCCAGGCCTGTCAGCCGTACAAGATGCTGCCGGCCGACAAATACGAGGAATGGAAGGTGTTGGACCTGCCGTTCACGCCGCAGGATTTCGGCGGGGGATAAGTTGCCTCGCGGCTATCCGCGCGCGGCGAGACAGGCGCGGACCTTGTCGGCGGCGGGCTTCGGCACTGCGTGAGCTCGCCACCGCTCGCGCGTCGCGCCCGCCGAGGCGAGGCACTGGTTGATGTTTCGCTCATATGTGGCGCGAGACATGCTGTCGCGCTTGGCCTGGCAGGCCGGGTCGCCGCCGCATTCGTAAAGTGGAGCCGCCTTGGCCGTTGATGCTCCGAGAATGGTTACGGCAACCGCGATCATCAGCTTGTTCATTTCGCCCCCGGAATTATGCTTTGAGTATTCTCAATGCTGCGCCTGTAGCGCATCGAACTGCTGCCTGCAACCTTGGGTGAAGTGCTGGCGGCGCTATGGAAGCGCGCACTGACTGTTCGCTGGCGACGATCTCGTCGTTGTGTTTCTCAACGGCATCCAGAACAAACCATTACCCGACGGGCAAAACACAGCGAATGCCGTCAAGCCTCTTTCCCAAAAAGATTCCACTTTACCGAAATTCGGATTTGTCGTATGTGTCGCCCATCCCGGCTCATCTTGAGGGGCGATCTTGTGTCGTCACGTTTCGCGAGCCGGGCTTGCGGTGGACGCGGCAGCGTCGGGCGCGAGAGGCGTGGGCAGGGCGGATTGCTCTCCGTGAGCCCAAGACTTCGTGCTGGATGAGCGGCGCTGCCAGGTTCGTCTCGCCTGTAAGTTTCCGGCTCCGTCGACAGGGCTGGAAAAACTGCGGCGAAATGGCGGGCCGTGCGTACGGCAAAACCGTGTGGTCCTGGCCGTCGTTGCTACGGTCAAGCTCTTGCGGATGCGGCATTCACGTCAACCGGCGTGGTGCCGGCGACTTTCGCGAGAGTGAGGGAGGCCAGCAGGAACTCGGCTCCCGGGAGAGCACGGCATAAGCCGTCCAACCACTGCGCAGGGAAGGCCGAGTGATTGGCTACACCTGTATGCTGCTGTGCGGTTCTTCCTGCGTGTGCTTTTCGCGCAGCGGACCGCGGGTGCTAGATCAGCACCCGGCCTTCCCTGCGCCCTCTTGGCCTAAGAGGGTGAAGCGACGAAGCAAAGCTCGGGCGAATTACGCCGCGAGGATGTGAAGGCGTGTCTGCAAATTGAGATGCGGATTGGAGCATGGCGATGCCGCCCCTTGCTCCGTCATTGCGAGCGCAGCGAAGCAATCCAGAATCCCTCCGCGGAAAGACTCTGGATTGCTTCGCTGCGCTCGCAATGACGACGTGGAGAGAGTTGGGGTCAATGACCGCGCTTCCTCATCGTCTCGCCATCCACCATCTCCGGCGCCATCGCCGACCATGCGCTCGAGGCGAATTGCCGGCGCCATGTCACGATCACCACGGCCGCCGTGGTCACGAACAGCACCCAGGGGCTGACGAACCAGCCGAGATAGCCGAGCGCGAAGAAGAAGGCGCGCTGGCCGCGGTTGAAATGACGGCCGGCGGATTCGAACAGGCGCGTGGTGCGGATGACATGGGCTTCGGCCGCAGGCGTGTCGCGCTGGGATGCCGGCGGCATGCCGCCGAACAGGATGGCGACATAGTTGAACAGGCGATAGGCCCAGGCGAACTTGAAGAAGGCGTAGACGCAGATCAGCACGAGACCGACGCATTTCAGCTCCCACATTGCGGGCGAGGTGCTGAGGTCGGTCGGCAGCTTGCTCAGGATCGTGATGGCGTCGTTGGTCGCATGCAGCAGCGCCAGCGCGCCGCCGAGTGCGATGAGGCTGGTGGAGGCGAAGAAGGCGGTGCCGTTCTGGAGCGAGGCCATGATCTGCATGTCGACCATGCGCGTCTCGCGGTCGAGCAGCCGGCGCACCCAGACCTCGCGATAGCGGTTCATGCGCGCCGACAGGCTGTCGCGGCCATAGGCCGAGTGTTCCAGGGTCAGGGCATAGACCAGCCATTCGACGATGAAGAAGCCGACGGCGGTGATGTCGACCCAATGCCTGCTCATGTCTCTCTCCTCGCGAGCATCGCAACGATTGCCACGCAAGGCCGGGCGCAGCAACGATTGATTGACGGCAGGCGATGGCGCTAAAAGCAGCCGCATCCAGAGGACTTGGGAAGGACCAGTGGACATGGCTGCACTAAAACTTGCCATCGGCAACAAGAACTACTCGTCATGGTCGATGCGGCCCTGGCTCGCGCTGCGCGCCAACGACATCCCGTTCGTGGAGACCCTGATCCCGCTCTACACGGATAACCCCGCGGACAAGGAGCAGATCCTGTCCTTCAGCCGCGCCGGCAAGGTGCCCGTGCTGGTCGACGGCGAGACCACGGTGTGGGATTCGCTTAGCATCATCGAATACATCGCCGAGCGCTACCCGGAAGTGAAGCTGTGGCCCGATGATGCCGCGGCCCGCGCCCATGCCCGTTCGGTGTGCGCCGAGATGCATTCCGGCTTTGTCGCCTTGCGCAGCGAATGCGGCATGAACCTGCACCGGCCGATCCGCCCCGTGGCGCTGTCGGCCGATGCGAAGGCCAACGTTGCGCGCATCGAGGAGATCTGGCGCGAGTGCCGGGCGCGTCATGGTGCCAGGGGACCGTTCCTGTTCGGCCGCTTTGGCGCGGCGGACGCGATGTACGCGCCGGTCGTGCACCGCTTCCGCACCTACGCGATCGAGGTGGCACCGGATACCAAGGCCTACATGGAGACGATGATGGCGCTGCCGGCATTCCAGGAATGGACCCGCGAGGGGCTTGCCGAGACGCTTGTCATCGCGAAGTTCGAGGACGCGTAACCCGCGAATGTGATCGGGCGCCGCTTGACGATACACCAGCCGGCGGCGCTCAATCGTACCGAGTTGCGGCTTGGAAGAGGGCACGCCATGGGAATCCTGGACTCGCTGGAAAACAACCCCGCGCTCCGCAGCGCGCTCGGCCAGCTCGGCGCCGCCGTGCTGCCGGCCGTCTTGAGCGAGGTGCTCGGCAGCAACAATCAGGGCGGCCTCAGCGCGATCGTGGCCAAGCTTCAGCAGGCCGGGTTCGGTGACCAGGTCAAATCCTGGCTCGGCAACGGCCAGAACCTGCCGATCTCGGCCGACCAGCTCCGCGCGGTGCTCGGCAACGACACCGTCCGCCAGCTGGCTGCGCGCTACAACATCCCGGTTGACCAGCTGGGCCAGATCCTGGCCCAGGAGCTGCCCAAGGCGGTGGACCAGGCCAGCCCGCAGGGTCATCTGCCCCATACCGCCTGAGGCCCGGTTCCAGCGGTATTAGCGTGGCCCGCTGTTCCCGTTATCGTCCTGAAAAGACTTCAAGATTGGTGTGTTTGCCATGCTCGCATGAGGCTGGCCAAAAACGCCGCATGCGTGCTATATAACGGCTGGGTTTCCGGCCGGCCATCGCAGTGGGACCATGGGCGAGGCAGGCGTTGTTTGAGTAATGGAGAGGGTGTTGAAGCACAAATTCCCCGTTGGAACGCGCGTATTGTTCACGGCCAGCAACGTCGCGCGCCCGGCTGCCAGCGGCTCGTATGAGATCATCCGCCTGTTGCCGACGGAAGGTGACGACTGCCAGTACCGGATCAAGAGCTCGACTGAAGCCTTCGAACGGGTCGCCAAGGAAAGCCAGCTCGCGCTCTCCTGAGGCACCGCCGCCCGTTGATGTCGCGGACGAATTTCCTGCGCTCGCCGTCAAAAGGCCCGCTTCACCTTCACAAGGTGGGTCGGGGGCAGTTGCCGGCTCACGGTGCTCGCTTTGACCATTCGCTCTTTGCTCGCGTGAGGGGACGTCGCGCATGAACTGGGCATGGGCCTCGTCGCTCGACCAAATCTGGCGCTCGCCGGCCGTCCCGATGTGGATGACGCTGGCGGCTGCCGGCTTCTTCGGATTGATCCTCATGATCACGCTGCTGCGCGCCGAGAGATCGGTTGCCAACGGTGCGCTGACCGTCATCACGCTGCTTGCCATTGCCATCGCGGTGGCTGCCACGGCGCACCTCTATGGACCGGACGGGCAGGCCGCTCCGGCCGAGGCGCGCGCGCAGGGCGTTGTTACCGCGAGCCTGCCAGCGCTGTCCTGCCTTGACGATCTTGCCGGCGATGCGGTGGCCATTGGCTGCGAGAAGGCGCTGTTCGGTTCGCCGGATGCGGCGGCCGCGGCCGTCTCCTACACCGCCGCCAGGATCGACCGGCTGACCGCGCTCGGCGACGCCGCGACCGTCGACAAGAGCCTGACGCTGGACATGAAGGTGCTGCGCAAGGCGCTGGAGCGCGATCGCTACGGCCTCGTCGCGCAGGTGCTGATCGCCCGCGACGGCTGCACCCGGTTCGATTGCGCCGCCTTCCGCTCGCTGACCGATCAGCAGCAGGTCGCCGCCAACATGGAGTCCCATCTCTACGACATGCTGGTCGCACGCTATGCGCCCACCTGGAACGCGCCCGCGGCGGCAGCACCGGCCGCAGGTGCGCTCGCCGCGCTGCCGCCGTCGATGCCGACGGGCAAGCCGACCAACGCTGAATTCCCGAGCGCCTCGTCGACGCCGCCGGTGAGCATCATGAATCCGGAACCGCCTACAGCGGCGGCGCGCCAGGCCGCGCCGGCAGCGAACGCAGCGCCGGCTCCGCGCGCGCCGGCCACGACCTCGGCGCAGGCCGCAGCGCCTGCGGCACCGGCCGCGAAGAAGCCGCCGGCACCGAAGGCTGCGCGCGCACCGGCAGCTGCACCGGTTCCGCTGGCACCGCCGCCGGCTGCTGCGGCTCCCGCGGCTGCGGATAACGAATAGTTCGGCTTTGAAAACCTGCGGCCGGCCCGCTAATGCTGGGGCATGCCACTCCATCTGATCAAGCTCGCCGTCGGCTGCGACTCCGTCAAGGAATTGAAGGAGTGGGTGGCCGAACGGATGCAGACCGCCAAGAAGAAGGGTCTGCCGCAACATCACATCCACATCACCCGAATGGTGCCCAAGCGCGACGCCGAGATCCTCTCGGGCGGGTCGCTCTATTGGGTCATCAAGGGCGAGATCGCCGCGCGCGAAAAGATCATCGGCATCGAGCCGTTCCGCGACAAGGACGGCATCGGGCGCTGCCGGATCGTGATGCAGCCGAAGGTGATCCCGGTCTCGCCGCGGCCGATGCGCCCGTTCCAGGGCTGGCGCTATCTCGCGGACGATTCCGTACCGCCCGATCTCGGCAAGTCCGCCGCCGGCACGATCGCGGCGATGCCGGAGCCGATGCGGCGCGAGCTGCGCGATCTCGGATTGCTCTAGACCTCGATATTGTCGATCAGCCGGGTCGTGCCGAGCTTGGCTGCGACCAGGATCCGCAAGGGGCCGTCCTTGCGCGAGGTGACCTGTGCCAGCGTCTCGGCGTGGCGGGCCTCGAAATAGTCGAGCACGAAGCCGGCCGCCTTGATGGTCGCGGCGCCGCGCGCCATCGCCGACGCGATGGCCTCGCCGGCGCGAATGCGGCCGGCGCTGTCCTTCATGGCGCGGTAGAGCGTGGTCGCGGTCTGCCGCTCCTGCGGTGAGAGATAGACGTTGCGCGATGACATCGCGAGCCCGTCGCGCTCGCGCACGGTGCGGGAGCCGATCACCTTGACGCCGAGATCGAGGTCCCGCGCCATCTGCGTCACCACCCGCAGTTGCTGAAAGTCTTTCTCGCCGAAGATCGCAAAGTCCGGCCGGCATTGCGTGAACAGCTTGCCGACGACGATGGCGACGCCACCGAAAAAGTGGGGCCGGAAGCGATCCTCGAGGCCGGCCAGGGCCGGACCCTCCGGCACGATTCGGGTCGCAAAGCCCTCCGGATACATGGCCTCGACGCCCGGGTGCCAGACGATGTCGACGTCCTCGGCCGCGAGCTTGGCGATGTCGGCCTTCCAGGTTCGGGGATAGGCGCCGAAATCCTCGGTCGGGGCGAATTGAGTCGGGTTGACGAAGATCGAGACTACGACGCGGCTGGCGCGCCGCTTGGCGAGGCGCACCAGCGACACATGCCCGTCATGGAGCGCCCCCATGGTCGGGACCAGCGCGATCGTGGCCTTTCGCTTGCGAAGATTGTCGGCGGCGCGTCGGAGCGCAGGGACCGTGCGGGCGATCAGAGGGCTTCGTGACATCAGGACTCAGGGGGCTTGGGGATAGGTTGGGCGCGGCGTGCAGCCGGCTAACCTTAACAAGCAGCGATCGTGGACGCCATGCATCCGGATGCGGCACAGCATCCCGCGTAATGCCGCGCACGACGTCGCGACATTGTGGGCTGAATCGCAGACGCGAGGCGGCGACGCAATTCATGATGAAGACTAACGCACTGTGATTTCGCTATCCTGTCACGCATTTCACTTGACCGCAGACGCGGCCAACTTGAAGATATTGCTTAGGGGTGTTGAGGATCACCATGCTTGTGCAGGCTAGCCAAGGCCAATCCGGCTCGGCGCACGTCGTTGTGCTGGGCAACGAGAAGGGCGGCTCCGGCAAATCGACCACTGCCTTGCACATCGCGGTCGCGCTCCTGAAGGCCGGTCAGCGCGTTGCCACCATCGACCTCGACTGCCGCCAGCAAAGCTTCACCCACTACATCAACAACCGCGCCGCCTGGGCCCGTCGCACCAAGCTCGATCTCGAGCTGCCGGTGCATCGCTGCATCAAGCTCGGCGAGACCATGCAGATTGCCGAGAACGAGAACTCCGAGTTCCAGCAGTTCATGGAGGCGGTCTCTGCGGTCGAGAGCAGTTTCGATTTCATCGTCATCGATACGCCCGGCACCGACAGCTACCTGATGCGGCTCGCCCATTCGATGGCCGACACGCTGGTCACGCCGATCAACGACAGCTTCCTCGATTTCGACGTGCTCGGCACCGTCGACCCCGCCAACTATGCGGTCACCGGCGAGAGCCACTATGCCGAGATGGTGCGGGATACCCGCCGCAAGCGTCGCCAGCTCGACGGCTCGAGCACCGACTGGATCGTGGTGCGCAACCGCCTGTCCATGCTCGGCTCCCGCAACAAGCAGCTTGTCGCCGACGGCTTGAAGGATTTGTCGCTGCGGCTCGGCTTCCGCTACATCGACGGTTTCGCCGAGCGCGTCGTCTACCGCGAATTCTTCCCGCGCGGCCTCACTGCGCTCGACGAGATCGACGAGGCGACGCTCGGCATGCGGCCCAATCTCGGCCATCTCACCGCGCGGGAAGAGGTGACGAGCCTGCTCCGCCAGCTCAAGCTGCCGCTCGACGAGCGCGGCCGCCGCCGCGCGGCCAACCGCGCCGAGTGGTTCAGCCAGGTCGACAAGCCGCTCGAGGTCCACGACATCCTCGGCGCCTGATTTAGCGGTATATCGCTACTGCCAGCGGCCTGATAAGCCGGTCCCCCGCAGGAACTGAGCCCGCCCTCGGCCGTTTTCACTCTACGTTTACTGCGAAATTGAACCCAATCGAGACCGGTTGCATCGGATGGTGATCTGCACCCTGACGTAGCCGTATGAGAGGAGGATGCCCAAGAAACGTGTGCGGCGCACAATGAAAGGGCTGCCAGTTCACAATATTTGGCCTTCCTGTCACGCGGCTGTGACATATATTAGCGAATAGGCGACCAGGGGCCGAAGAGCCCCGGAAGAACACGATTTTCAACAGGGATTCAGGCCGCAAGAGCCTGAGGCTGAGGACGAAAATGAAGCGTGGAATTGCCGTTCTGGTTTCGGTCAGTGCCCTCTGCGGCATCGCCTATTTCACGGCGAGCAAGTGGGCCATCAGGCACGAGACCATCACCTTCTACGACGCTTCGCGCGACAACCGTCCCGTGCCCGTCGATATCGCGATCCGTCGCGACAAGGAAATGCAGGCCAATGCCGGCATGATCACGATGCCTGTCGCCGTGATCAACCATGGCAATACCGTCAAGAACACCGAGTACGGCTTCCTTGCTAACATTTTCGCTGCGCGCGGCTACCTCGTCGTGAGCCCGCAGCATGATTTGCCGACCGATCCTCCGATGGTGACCAAGCCCGGCGAGCTCTATGTCGGCCGGTTGCCGCAGATCCTGCGCGGCGTGGCCAATATCCACCTGGCGATGCAGGAGATGAAGAAGGTTCAGCCCAACGCCGACTACGAGAAGGTGACGATGGTCGGCCACTCCATGGGCGGCGACATCACGATGTACTTCGCCAAGCAGTATCCGGATGAGGTCAAGAAGGTCGTCACGTTGGACAATCTGCGCGTGCCGTTCGTGACCGCCGGCAAGTTCAAGATCCTGTCGTTCCGCTCCACCGATCCGCAGTTCAAGACCGATGCGGGCGTGATCCCGAGCGACGAGGAATGCGAGAAGGCCGGCATCCAGGTCGTGAAGACCGAATTCCAGCACAACGACATGCGCGACACCGGTCCGGATGTGGCCAAGAACTCGATCCAAGGCATGCTCGACAAATTCCTGAGCGCGACTGACAGCGAGGTAGGGCCGGTCGATACGCAATCGTCTCCACCTAAGATTCTCGAGCCCGGTCCGGTCGCTCTGATGGCGCCTGCCAAGAGCTGACGTTTCATCATAGTCAGAAACGACTTTCAAAGCCTCCGCCGGCGCTCGCCCGCGGAGGCTTTGCACATTGACCGGGCTGCACCCGCTAACCACATTAGCCGTTCACGCAGGGCCAAGGCATGTCGGGCGAACCCATCAAACCGCGCGGCCGCGATGCCGTCTCGCCGCAAGCAGGCGGCGCGGTGCCGCAGGCCGGGACGTCGACCTCGGACGATATCGCCGCCTTTGTCGCCAAGGCGCGTGCGCTGTCACCGCATGCTCCCGGCGCGAAAGGCCGGCTGATCTTCGCGCTGGATGCGACGATGAGCCGGCAGCCGACCTGGGACATGGCCTGCGCGCTCCAGGCCGACATGTTTCGCGAGACCGCGGCGCTCGGCAGTCTCGACATCCGGCTGGTCTACTATCGCGGCTTCAACGAGTGCCGTGCCACGGGGTGGATCTCCGACAGCGCCAGGCTCGCAACGCTGATGAGCAAGATCGATTGCCGCGGCGGCGACACCCAGATCGGCAAGGTGCTGAGCGAGGCGCGGCGCGAGGCGGTCGCATCGGGCGTGCGGGCCGTGGTCTTCGTCGGCGATGCGATGGAGGAGAAGGTTGACGAGCTCTGCGCCAAGGCCGGCGAACTCGGCATGCTCAAGGTGCCTGTCTTCGTGTTCCAGGAAGGCCATGACCCGGTGGCCGAGCAGGCGTTTCGCGAGATCGCGCGCCTGACCGGCGGCGCCTGGTGCCGTTTTGATCCCGGCGCGGCGGCACAGCTGCGCGAGCTGTTGCGGGCAGCCGCGGCCTATGCCGCCGGCGGGCGCGAGGCGCTGCTGAAATTGGCCAAGAGCGCGAGCGGTGCGGCCCAGTTGATCGGCCAGATGAAGTAGCAGGTTACGCTGGCGCGGCTTGCGTTGGCGGCGGCGCTGCGACCGGCGGCAGCAGGCGTCCCTGCAGGATCAGGCGCAGCGTGCCCAGCCCGATCAATCCGACCACGATGTTGGCGGCTCCGAACAGCCATGGCGCGAGCAGCGCGATCGCACCGGTGTCGCCGTGGCCGGCCATGCGGATCGGTGCGATCGCAAGCGCGGTGGCGCCGAAGGTGAAGCCCCAATACGACACCGAGAACGGCTGCTCCATGATCCACGGCAGCAGGCGAAGCAGCAGCAGCGCCATCATCAGTCCGTAGCCGACGAGGACATGCGCGACCATGTCGGGCACGCCGCCATTGATCGCGAGATAGGCGACGGCACCGACCGCGGGCGGCGCCAGCTGGATGCCGAGCGTCGGCCGCAGTGCGACTGGAAGTGTCGCGACCGTGTAGAGCCGATGCAGCAGCACGGATTCAATCGCGAGCCAGGAAAACAGCGCGATGCCGAAGGCAAGCTGTCCCCAATCGGGGTAGCCGAGCACCGAAGAAACCGCCGCGGTGACGAAGCCGCCGGCAACGGTCGGCAGATACAGGACCGGTGTCGTCGCGGTGTGATCGCGATTGCCGCGCCACAACAACCCCGTCCGCCACAGCGCGAAGCCGAGCGTGAACGCCGCGCCAAGGCCGAACAGGATTTCGGCGGCAAGGTGCGAGTAGGGCTCCGCCGCGATCGCGATCAGCATGGTGGAGACGCCGGCGAGACCAATAAAGCAGCATTGTACCGGATGATGGGCTTCACTGAGCGACTCGGCGCGCGCGAGGATCCAGCGCAGGATGAAGAGAACGAGCAGCAGCGCCCAGACGATGGAGGCGAGGGCGAGCAGGATCTCGCCGACGATCGCCGGCAAATGCCAGACCTGATGCGCGGCGCGCCAGGCATTGCCGAGGCCGGCAAGGCCAAGCACGATGCCGAAGAAGGCGGCCGGCACGATCGGCGGCTTGAATCCGCTACGCATTGTCTCCCTCAATCGTCGCGCCGGACTATCGGGCAAGCCGGCGTCCCATGTCATCTGCCAATTGCCGACGGGCGAAAGGACGCCATGCTTTTTGACAACAGGGCGCCTATATTCCGCCCATGACCCTGATCGCTGGCGCTGTCGCCGTTATCACGCTGTATCTGTTGCTTCAGATGTTCCGCGCCGCTAACCCGGCGGTGCTGGCGCGCACCATCAAGTTCGGCGGCGGCGTGGTGGCGCTGGCGGTCGCGGCCTTCACGGGCTTGCGGGGCGAGCTGGCCGTCGCGATCCCGCTCGGGATTTTCGGCGCCGGGCTGCTCGGCTGGACGCCGCTGACGAACGCCGGCTTCGGCAATATCGGCGGGCTGTTCGGTGGCGGCGCGGCGCCCGCGTCCGGGCAGGCCTCGCGCGTGCGTTCGCAATTCCTCGACATGCGGCTCGACCACGATTCCGGCCGGCTCGGCGGCCAGATCGTTGCCGGGCCTCACGCCGGGCGCGATCTCGACGAGTTCGATCTCGCCGGCCTACTGGCGATGATCCCGGCGTTCGACGCCGAGAGCGTGGCCTTACTTGAAAGCTATCTGGACCGCCGGTTTCCCGCCTGGCGTCAGCACGCGCAGGGCGATGCGGCAGGGGGGCAGCGCCGCACGGCGGCGAGCGGCAAAATGACGACGGAGGAGGCCTATCAGATCCTTGGCTTGCAGCCGGGAGCGGGGCGCGACGACATCAGCCGGGCCCACAAGTCCCTGATGAAGAAACTCCATCCCGACCAGGGGGGCTCGACGTATCTCGCTGCCCGGGTAAACGAGGCCAAGGATACTCTGCTTCGCACGCATAACGGCTAACTCCGGCACTACGCTACAAACGCCCGTACCGCGTGATCTCCGTTGGCTCTGTCTGTCGTCGCCCCGATGCCCGCCATTTCAGCGTGGCCGATCTCTTGAGTAAAAATTTAACCGTAAAACGTTGACGAGAGGTTGTCGCGGAACCGACTTTGGCTGGCCGCATGCCGAAAACAAAAATGCCCGCGCAAGGCGCGGGCATTTTTCGGAACGGTGCGGGAGATCAGTTGCGGACGGTGATGCAGGAGATGTCGGCGCGCTTCAGGGCGCGGCAGACGGCTTCGGCCTGATCCCGCTCAAGCCCGGCGAAGCGGGCGCGGTAGAGCTTGCGATTGTCCTTGGCGACGACAGGCTCGGTGAACGGATCGGCCTTGCTGAGCAGGCCGCGGGCCGAGCTGCGGGCGGCGTCGATGCGCTGCTGGGCTTCGTTCTCGCTCTCGAGCGCGCCGACCTGGACGATCCAGCCGCTGTGCGTGACGACCGGCTTGGTGGTGGCGCTCATCTGGATCGGCTGCGGCGCCGGGTCGGCGGAGGCGAGCTTCGGAGCGGCCGGGGCGGGCGCGGTCGCAGCCGGCAGCACGCCGAGGACGCCGTTGCCGGTGCCGAAGCCGGCCGGCTGGCGTGGCAGCTCGGTGCGGGCGACTTCCGCCTTCGGCGCTTCCGGTTGGCTCTGGATCTCGGGCTTGTTGATCAGATCGGCCCGGGCGACGACGGCGCCGGAGGTTTCCGCGACGTCGGAGCGGGAGGCAACCGTGTTGGTAATCTGCGGCGCGACCTGCGACGGGGCGGCGGAGGCGACCTTCACGGTGCCGGCCTTGACCTGCACCGTCTTGACCCGGACCGGCTTCATCGGTTCGGACGAGCCCGGGATGATCGAGAGCGGCTGGCTGGAGATCACGCCATTGGTGAGCGGCGCGGGCTCGATCTTGGATTCAGTCGGCCGAGCTTCAGGCTTGGGCTGAGCGGGTGGCATTGCGGCGGTGGCGGCCGCAAGCGTGGACAGGCGCGAGGCGAGACGCGACGGGGCTGCTTCGGGAGCAGGGGCGGCCGCGGCCTGGACCTGCGGAGCGGTGCGGGCCGGGGTATCCGACGCATCGGCGACCTCGGCAGCGGCGTCAGCGCCGCTACGCTCGGTAACCGCGGCGACGGTGTGGCTGGTCGCGCCCTTGTCGAGGTTCTCCGCGAGCAGGTTTCGCATGATGGCGTCGCGCGAACCGCCGCTGCGGCCGCCCAGCACCACGCCGATCAGGTGGCGGTTGCCGCGGCGCATCGAGGTCACGAGGTTGAAGCCGGAGGCGCGGGTGTAGCCGGTCTTGATGCCGTCCACGCCCTCGACGCTGCCGAGCAGGTGGTTATGGTTCCGGATCGACTGGCCGCGCCAGTTGAACGTCGAGGTCGCGAAATAGCGGTAGTAGCGCGGGAAGCGCTCCTGGATGGCGCGGCCGAGCGTGGCCTGATCGCGCGCGGTCGTGACCTGCTCGTCGTTGGGAAGGCCGTTGGCGTTCCGGTAGACCGTCTTGGACATGCCGAGCGAACGCGCCTTGCGCGTCATCATCTGGGCGAAGTCGTCCTCGTCGCCGGCGATCGCTTCCGCGATCACCACGGCTGCGTCGTTGGCGGAGCGGGTGACGAGACCCTTGATCGCGTCCTCGACACGGATGGTCTGGCCGGCACGCAGGTTCAGCTTGGTCGGATCCTGATCGGCGGCGTGCTGCGACACCGGCATCTCGGTGTCGAGCTTCATCTTGCCGGACTCGAGACGCTCGAACAGCAGATAGAGCGTCATGATCTTGGTCAGCGACGCCGGATGGCGAATCCCGTCGGGGCTCGTTGCCTGGAGCACGGAGCCGGAATTGCCGTCGACGATGATCGACGCGAATTTCGGGCTGGAGCTCTCGGACACGTCGCGCTGCACCCGGTGGTGCGCGTAGTGGCGGCGGTGACGCCGCGCCTCGGCGGCATCGGTGGTGAAGATGACCGCGGTGGTGACCGTAAGAAGCCCGAAAACCCCGACCCGCGCCAAGCGCGAGGAAGACAAGTTTTTACGAAGCATGAAACCCCGTCCCCGTTTCTGACTTGATCACCGGCCCGTGAGGCGAAATTGTGCCCAATGGACCCGGGATCATTACCTGCCCAGGCTGCCCCTCCGCTGGTGCTCGCCGCGGGGGACGTTGAACCTGAGCCGCTATTCTGGCTAAGGTGATGTTCTCAAACGGCTTTTGGCCGCTTGCGGAAGCTGAACACGTCCAGGGAATCAAGGTAGGGGTCCGCGGTTTCCAAAAGGTTAAGGAACCCTTGCGGGAAACCCCGGGAATCTCTTCGGTTTGGATCTAGTTTTTGTGCGACGCACAAGATTCTTGACTTTTTTGTGCGTTGCACTAATTGTGGGCAGAGTCAGGGAGCCGGGGCTTCCCGACGCGAGCCAGGGAAAAGGATTCCGAAATGTTCAAGGTTGAAGACTTTCAGAGCTACGGGAAAGAGCAGTTCGAGCAGTGCGTCGCCTCCGCGACCTCGGTGCAGCACGGCCTCCAGGCAATCGCCAGCGCCTACGGCGACTACACCAAGAAGTCGTTCGAAGACACCAAGTCCTTCGTCGAGAAGCTTTCCGGCGTGAAGTCGCTGGACAAGGCGATGGAAGCGCAGACCGACTTCGCCCGTTCCGCCTACGAGACCTTCGTCGCGGAATCGCAGAAGATTGCCGGCCTCTACAGCGACCTCGCCAAGCAGGCGTTCAAGCCGGTCGAGACCATCGTGTCGAAGTTCACCCCGGCCGCCAACTAACTTTTCCCGGACATCCTGGAAGCAAGAAGCCCGGCTGAACCAGCCGGGCTTTTTTGTTGTCGCGACCGATCCGTGCCAGAGCGCGGTCGGGTTCGCCGGCGGGACCAAGCAGAATTTGCCGGTGCTGCTCGCGCGATATTGCAGCACGCTTGGGGGCAGGGCGCTGCCGGTGTTCGCCGGCATGGTGTGGATCGGATGCTCACCCGCTCGATGCGCACAGCACGAATGAACGGCGCGTTGAATTGGGTCCGCGCCTCGCTGCTGATCTGCGAGGTGATGGTGGTGCCGGACGCGTCGAGCGATGCGGCTGACACAGGGCAGGGCGGACGCAGCACGGCCATCCTCGAAATTTGCGATTTTGCTCGATTTCGCGCCAAGCGATTGAACAGCAGGTACCGTAGAAGACCGGAGACGATCCCGCGCGAAACCGTCGCGGTCGCGTTAACGGCTAGGTTCCTGGTCAACCTGTTTCTAGACCGGCGCGGCGGAAATTTTTGTCAAACCGGTCCGGATTGATTAACCTTGGTCAGGATCGCCCGGATCGGGAATCGGGCCCGCCATAGCCGGACTTTTGCACGCTTGCGGCGAGGCGGGGGCAAGCCCATATTCCTGCAATCGATCTGGTTTGGACCGGACCGGTTGGAAGCGGCGATCCAAAAGCGCGGTGCGCCAGTGCGAAGCTCCGAAAGGCGGGGCCGCGCGGCGGGCCGTCATACGCTTCCGTGGGGAATTTGAACGCCTGAGCCATGTCGCAATTGACTTCCAGCCTTGACCTGTCTGCGGCCGCCGCCGCCCGCGCTCCCCGGATGAGCAACGACGAGAACCGTTCCGGCAGCCCGACGGGTCCGAACACCTCCGTCATCACCAAGGTCAAGCCGAAGACCAAGCGGCCGAACCTGTATCGCGTTCTGATCCTGAACGACGACTACACGCCGATGGAGTTCGTGGTCCACGTGCTGGAGAAGTTCTTCCAGAAGGACGTCGAGGCGGCGACCAAGATCATGCTGCACGTCCATCATCACGGTATCGGCGAGTGTGGCGTGTTCACCTACGAGATCGCCGAAACCAAGGTGACGCAGGTGATGGACTTCGCCCGCAAGCACCAGCATCCGCTGCAATGCGTGATGGAAAAGAAATAAGTCACCCCACGGCGCGTTCGTAGCCGGCTCTTGCTTGTGTATGTCGCAGTGTGATCGCCGCGTGATGCCTGCGCGCGATCTCCATCGCAGCCGGCAAAACTACGGAATTCTGCACCGGCGCCGATCCCGCCCAAATCGGAACGGGTTTTGCATCGAAAAATACCGCAGGTGGCTAGCTGCCGAGTCGCGGAACCGGTCTTTCGCCGCGGTCTTGTATAACTATATGTGACAAAGGTTGTTGTTGCCTGACCGGGCGAGGACGATCATGATGGTGGGGGCCATAGAGGACGCGAATGCCGACTTTTTCTCAAAGCCTTGAACAATCCCTGCATCGTGCGCTGGCGATCGCAAACGAGCGTCATCACCAATACGCGACGCTCGAGCATCTCTTGCTCTCCCTGATCGACGACTCCGATGCAGCCGCCGTCATGCGCGCCTGTAGCGTCGATCTCGACAAGCTCCGCACGAGCCTCGTCAACTATCTTGAGACCGAATTCGAGAACCTGGTGACGGATGGCGCCGACGATGCCAAGCCGACCGCCGGTTTCCAGCGCGTGATCCAGCGCGCGGTGATCCACGTGCAATCCTCCGGTCGCGAAGAGGTGACCGGTGCCAACGTGCTGATCGCGATCTTCGCCGAGCGCGAGAGCCACGCCGCATACTTCCTGCAAGAGCAGGACATGACGCGCTACGACGCCGTCAACTACATCAGCCACGGCATCGCCAAGCGGCCGGGCGTCTCCGAGGCCCGCCCCGTGCGCGGCGTCGACGAGGAGACCGAGACCAAGGGCAGCGACGACGCCAAGAAGAAGGGCGAAGCGCTCGAGACCTATTGCGTCAACCTCAACAAGAAGGCGCGCGACGGCAAGATCGATCCGGTGATCGGACGCAATTCCGAGATCAACCGCGCGATCCAGGTGCTGTGCCGCCGGCAGAAGAACAACCCGCTGTTCGTGGGCGAAGCCGGCGTCGGCAAGACCGCGATCGCGGAGGGCCTCGCCAAGCGCATCGTCGACAGCGAGGTGCCGGAGGTGCTGGCGGCTGCCACCGTGTTCTCGCTGGACATGGGCACGCTGCTTGCGGGCACGCGCTATCGCGGCGACTTCGAGGAGCGCCTGAAGCAGGTGCTGAAGGAGCTCGAGGCGCATCCCAACGCCATCCTGTTCATCGACGAGATCCACACCGTGATCGGTGCGGGCGCGACGTCGGGCGGGGCGATGGATGCCTCGAACCTGCTCAAGCCGGCGCTTGCCTCGGGCACGATCCGTTGCATGGGCTCGACCACCTACAAGGAATACCGCCAGCACTTCGAGAAGGACCGCGCGCTGGTGCGGCGCTTCCAGAAGATCGACATCAACGAGCCGACGGTGGAGGACGCGATCGCGATCCTCAAGGGCCTCAAGCCGTATTTCGAGGACTACCACCGGCTGAAGTACACCAATGAGGCGATCGAGGCTGCGGTGCAGCTCTCCTCGCGCTACATCCACGACCGCAAGCTGCCCGACAAGGCGATCGACGTGATCGACGAATCCGGTGCGGCGCAGATGCTGGTCGCCGAGAACAAGCGCAAGAAGACCATCGGCATCAAGGAGATCGAAACCACGATCGCCTCGATGGCGCGGATCCCGCCCAAGAGCGTGTCGAAGGACGATGCCGAGGTGCTCAAGCATCTCGAGCAGACGCTGAAGCGCACCGTGTTCGGCCAGGACAAGGCGATCGAGTCGCTCGCCGCTTCGATCAAGCTGGCGCGTGCCGGCCTGCGCGAGCCGGAGAAGCCGATCGGCTGCTACCTGTTCTCCGGGCCCACCGGCGTCGGCAAGACCGAGGTCGCAAAGCAGCTCGCGGCGTCGCTCGGCGTCGAGCTGCTGCGCTTCGACATGTCCGAATACATGGAGCGGCATACCGTGTCGCGCCTGATCGGCGCGCCTCCGGGCTATGTCGGCTTCGACCAGGGCGGCCTGCTCACCGACGGCGTCGACCAGCATCCGCATTGCGTGGTGCTGCTCGACGAGATCGAGAAGGCACATCCCGACCTCTACAACGTGCTGCTCCAGATCATGGATCACGGCCGGCTCACCGACCACAACGGCAAGCAGGTCAATTTCCGCAACGTGATCCTGATCATGACCACGAATGCGGGTGCTTCGGATCTGGCCAAGCAGGCGTTTGGCTTCACCCGCTCGAAGCGGGAAGGCGACGACCACGAGGCGATCAACCGGCAGTTCGCGCCGGAATTCCGCAACCGCCTCGATGCCATCGTCTCGTTCAGCCATCTCAGCGTCGAGGTGATCGGCACGGTGGTCGAGAAGTTCGTGCTCCAGCTCGAGGCTCAGCTCGGCGACCGCGACGTCACCATCGAGCTGTCCGAGCCCGCCAAGGCCTGGCTGGTTCAGCACGGCTATGACGAGCAGATGGGCGCGCGGCCGATGGCCCGCGTGATCCAGGAGCACATCAAGAAGCCGCTGGCCGACGAGGTGCTGTTCGGCAAGCTCAAGAGCGGTGGCCACGTCCGCGTCGTCCTGGTCAAGGACGAGGCCGACGAGACCAAGGAGAAGATCGGCTTCGAGTTCGTCGAAGGCCCGGTCACGCCGAAGCAGGAAAAGTTGCCCGGCGCCCGCAAGCGCCCGCCGGGCAAGCCCAAGCCGGGCGGCCCCGGCGGCTCGAAGGGGCCGACCTCCAAGGGGCCGCTGGTCAAGGCTTGATCGGCGCGTGATGAAATCGAAAAGGCCGGCTGTTCAGCCGGCCTTTTTGTTTGTGTCGCAGTGCGGGGCTTTAAGTGCCGGTGTCAGGCGCGGGTGCCGCAGGCGGCCGCGGTTTCTTCGGCGCGGTTGGCCGTGCGCGGGCGGGAGCGGACGGCTGCATCGTGACGATGACCGGATTCGGCTTGTGATCGGTTGCCGCGCCCGTCGCGGCATCGACCCCCATGCCGACGACACCGCCCAGCAAGAGATTGCCGGCAAAGCCGGCGGCGCCGCCGGTCTGTATGTCGCGGCTGAGCGGGACGATCTGCGGCTCGTAGCCGTCCTTCTGGAAGGTGATGGAGATGTCGGCGTTCCGCTTGACGACCACGGAGCAGGGCGTCGTGCAGGTGGTCGGAACCTCCATTCCGCTAACGACGGCTTCAACGCCTGAAGGTGTCGATGAAATGCTGATATTCTCGGTCGTGCCGCGCGTGACAGACGCGCAGCCGCCCAGCATGACGCTGAGCGCCACAATTCCAATTGAACGCATGAAATGCCCCTTGTCCCGTCCGCAGTGAAGCGCAACCAGGGCGGGAGGGCAATACGTCATTGGTCCAGATAGTTAAGCCACGCACCGGTTGTGCGGAGAAGGGGGGCGAACCTGCGCGTGGGCCGGTCTATTCGCCGCGCAGGCGCTGGTCGTCCTGCACGCGGACTTGCTCGGCGCCGCGCGCGCCTGCGGGCGAGAGCCGCAGCATGCTCAGCACCGCGCCGCAGAGCGCAAATCCGACGCCAGCGAGGAGCGCGACTCGGGTTCCGTCAATTGGATAGAGGCCGAGGAACAGCGCCACCAGCGCCGCGCCGGTGGTCTGGCCGAGCAGCCGCGCCGTGCCCAGCATGCCGCTGGCGCCGCCGGCGCGCTCGCGCGGGGCGGCTGCGATCATGGTGCGGTTGTTGGGGGTCTGGAACAGGCCGAAGCCGGCGCCGGCCAGCGCCATCCGCCAGATCACGTCGAGCGGCGTTGGCGCGGCAGGCAGGAGGGCCAGCGCGCCGAGCCCGCAGGCGAACAGCGTGAGGCCGATGCCGCCGAGCAGGCCCGCCGGATAATGCTCGACCAGGCGGCCGGCGAGGGGGGCCGTGAAGGCGATCGCGATCGGCCACGGCGTGATCAAGAGGCCCATATGCACGGCGGAATAGCCGAAGCGGCTCTGGAGATAGAACGGGATCGCGACGAAGGCCAGCATCTGCCCGCAGAACGACGCGATCGAGGTCGCGATCGACAGTGCGAACACCGGGATGCGCAAGAGGTCGACCGGCAGCAGCGGCGAGGCCATGTGTGTCTCGCGGTAGATCAGCAGCGCACCGGCGACGAGAGCGATGGCGAACTGGACGAGGCAGGTGAGCGCGGCCTCGCCATGGCCGACGCTGTCGATCGCGGCAATGCCGACGCCGAAGGTGATCGCGGAGAGACCCGCGCTCTGCCAGTCGAAGGAATGGCTCGCGGGCTTGGTGTGCGGCAGGCTGCGCAGGCCGAGCACCAGCGTCACCGCGCCGAGCGGCACGTTGATGGCAAACAGCCAGGGCCAGCTTCCGACCGCGAGGATGCCGGCCGCGAGCGTCGGGCCGACCGCGGCCGAGCAAGCGACGACAAGAGCATTGAGCCCGATGCCGCGGCCGAGCAGACTGCGCGGATAGGTGAAGCGCACCAGCGCCGCGTTGACGCTCATGATGCCGGCCGCGCCAAAGCCCTGGACGATGCGTGCGACCGTCAGCAGCGGCAGCGTATGCGCCAGCGCGCAGAAGGCGGATGCGAGCGTGAACAGCACGAGCCCGACCAGATAGACGCGGCGATAGCCGACGATCTCGCCGAGCGAAGCCAGAGGCAGCAGCGAGATGGTGATCGCGAGCTGGTAGCCGTTGACGATCCAGATCGAGAAGGCCGGGCTCGCGTCGAGGTCGGCCGCGATCGTCGGCAGCGCGACGTTGGCGATGGCGCTGTCGACCACCGCCATGATGATGCCGAGCGCAATGGTCAGGATCGCCTGGTTGCGCTGGGGCTGCGGCAGGCCGTCGGCATGCACTGTTGGGGCGGACGACATGGTAATCGTGTTCGGTTGAGGCGCAGTTGCTCGTTCGCAACTTGATCCGACCCGGGATGGTTCCAGCCAAAGCCGATGGCTATTTCGGCTTCTGCGGCTCCTGAATCGCTCTGAGGTAGTTTACCACGGCCTCGGCGTCGTCGCGGCCGAATCGAAACGTCGGCATGAAGCGGTGAATGCTGCTGTAGCCGTCCTGAAGGCGCTGCATGAAATCGGGATCGTAGAGCTTGTTCTCGCCGAGGCGGCGAAACGGCGGCGCTACCTTGTTCGGGCTCGTGCCGGTCTTGCCGACCGCGTGGCACCGCGAGCACATCCGCTGCAACAGTGCTTCAGCGTGCCGCTGCTCGAAGTCCGTGGCTTGACTACCGGTGCTCCATAGCACGGCAACGGCCAGCAGGGCCGGCGCGAACCTCTTCATCGAGCATTCCCCGTCATTCTCAGCGCGAGTTTGCCTTGCTCCAGACGTAGAGTGCGATCAAAACGATCGTTACCACTGTCGAGAAGATCAGAATGCGGCGATCCCAATCGATCCTCTCTCTCTCACCCTTTCTGAAAGTGAGGGCCGTAAACAGGGCCTTCATGGCAAATCGGCGCATCGGAAGCCTCGCGAGGGCCGTACGATGCCACGGCCGACGCGAGCGGGCTTGATGCAGCTCAAGCCCGGGCGCCCTACACTGCCGGCGGATTGCGGTCGGTGAAGGTCGTGCGCTGGTGCCAGTAGGGATAGGGCAGCGTCACCTTGCTCGCGGCATCGAGCTTTGCGACCTGGTCCTTGGTCAACGACCAGCCGACCGCGCCGAGATTTTCGCGCAGTTGCGTCTCGTTGCGCGCGCCGATGATCAGCGTCGAGACCGTCGGACGCTGGAGCAGCCAGTTCAGCGCAATCTGCGAGACGCTCTTTCCCGTCTCCCTGGCGACCTCGTCGATCGCGTCGACCACACGATAGACGTGCTCGTCCGGCACGGGCGGGCCGAAATCGGCAGTCTTGGGCAGGCGGCTGACCTCGGGCTTCGGCTGCCCCCGGCGGATCTTTCCAGTGAGGCGTCCCCATCCGAGCGGCGACCAGACCACGGCGCCGATCCCCTGGTCGAGGCCGAGCGGCATCAGCTCCCACTCATAGTCGCGGCCGATCAATGAATAGTAGGTCTGATTGGCGACGTAGCGCGGGAAGCCGTGCTTGTCGGCGACGGAGAGCGACTTCATCAGGTGCCAGCCTGAAAAGTTCGAAACGCCGACATAGCGGATCTTGCCGGCGCGCACGAGCACGTCGAGGGTGGCGAGCACCTCTTCAGGCGGGGTGAAGGCGTCGAAGCCATGGAGCTGGAACAGGTCGATGTAGTCGGTGCCGAGCCGGGCGAGCGAGCCGTCGATGGCCGCGAGCAGATGCTGCCGTGACGAGCCGATATCGTTGGGCCCGTCGCCGAAGCGGAACGTCGCCTTGGTCGAGATCAAAACCTTGTCGCGGCGGCCCTTGATGGCTTCGCCGAGAACACGCTCGGACTCGCCGAGCGAATAGACGTCGGCGGTGTCGAACATCGACACGCCGGCCTCGAGACAGATATCGAGAAGGCGGCGGGCTTCGCTCGCGTCCGTGGTGCCCCACGCAGCGAGGCGGCCGACGCCGCCGAAGGTGCCGGTTCCAAGACTCAGAGCGGGCACCATGAGGCCTGACCGGCCCAAGCGTCGGTATTCCATCGATATGCTCCTCGGCTGGCCGCTGGTTGATCGATGCGGCCTTGGCGCCGAAGTTAGCGCAAGCGAGCGCCTTGTCCTATCGCGCAGTCACATACCGGCCTTGCTCGGGAACGCTCTAGTCGTGCCGAAGCATGTCGTCGAACGCGGCATCGACGACGCGCGGGCCGACGGTTTCCACTGAAGCCTGCGTCTTGATTGCTGCTGCGACAGAGGGCGTGCAGGCGAGCTCAACGGTGCGCGCCTGCCGCGGCAGGAGCGCAAGGCTCCAGCCCACCACGACCAGCGCCGCGAGCCGGATCGCGATCATGCCCAGCAACAGTTCGGATCCGCTTGTCGTGGCGTGAGTCCTCATGCGAGCCAGCGTGATGCAGGCTGCCAACCAAGACAATCTGGAATTGCCGAGCGCTGCCTTCGCTCAGGACGAAGGCTTGCGGTGATGGCGGACCGGGATGGGCGTCCTACGCCAGGCAATGGCCGAGCAAGTCCGGATGCGCGGCACAGATGTGATGCGCGCCGGCGTCCCGCAGCTCGGCCTCGCTGCCATAGCCATAGAGCACGCCGATCGCGGTCATGCCGTTGGTGCGGGCGCCGACCACGTCATGGCTGCGGTCGCCGATCATGATCGCACTGGTGGGATCGACCCTGGCCTCGTCGAGGGCGTGGCGGAGCAGGTCGCGCTTGTCGACGCGCGTGCCGTCGAGCTCGGAGCCGAACACGCGTTCGAAATAGGGCTTCAGGCCGAAATGATCGACGATACGCGTGGCGTAGACCGCGGGCTTGCTGGTGGCGACGAACATGCGCGGTGTTGTCGCGGCCAGCGTCGCCAAGGTGTCCGTGATGCCGGCATAGGCCTCGTTTTCGAACAGGCCGATATCGGCAAAGCGCTCACGATAGAGCAGCAGCGCCCGGTCGGCGAGCTCGTCGGTGCCCGTCAGCTTTTTCAGGCTGGCATGCAGCGGAGGCCCGATGCACCAGGTCAGCTTGTCCTCGCTCGGCACCGCGAGGTTCAAGCGCTCAAGCGCGTATTGGATCGAGCGGGTGATCCCAGGCTTCGGGTTGGTCAGGGTGCCGTCGAGATCGAAATAGATTGTCATCATCAATGCGGAACCGGCGTGGAGACTGCCGCCCGTTGCTAATTGGATCAGGCCTCAAGTCAAGACCCTTGCATCATGCCGTCGTGCGCATTCGACGATCAGAATGCAGCGCGACCAAGCTGAATAATGCCTGGCGGCGCTGAGCTTGTTCCGGACAATGCAATCTCCCGGTATGCGTCGGTCGGCACAGGCTGCGGAGAGGTTCAGGAAGGCGGCGCTCGCGGACAGATTTGGCGAGGAAACCAGGAGCAATCTCGGATCCGGCGCCGTCAGCCGTCTTGTTGCCGCGGCATTTCAGACAATTCGAAATGGTTGGTCCGTCGAAATCGCGTTCACTGATGTCGCGCCCCGTTATAAAGCTCGCTATTGGCGGGACGTAAGCGTAGAGTCGCGTCATCACCGCCCTTCCCACGGCTTCCATCGGTGACTGAGGGTCACGAGCGCTCCCGCCGAACGAGGAAGAGCGTGCATGCCTCGATTTCGTCTGGCCGACTGGATCGTACCGCCGGTGATCGTCCCGATGTTTCTACTGCTTCTGGTGGCTGCGGCGGCTTTTCTGCGTGGATAGGACGCCACTGCAATATCTGGTGAGCGCGCGCGATCAAAGCGGCTACGTCAGCTTGGGTCGCACCACAACGGCTGCCGCTTTGAAGAAGGCGAGGGAGCTGTTGCAGGAAGGCTATCTCGACGTGCGGATATGCACACCGCAAGGCCGGATTCTGCTCTCCGATGAGTTCGACCAGTTCGAGGCATGAGGTGACGCCTGCGGTTCGTCACATGGCGCGCCCGGGTCCATCGCAAGAGAATGCCTCGTGTGAACGCCGCCCCGGAAAGGTATCTGGATGAAAACGCTCCTTGTCGTATTGACGCTCGGCGCATTCGCGCAAGGCGCTATCGCCGGTGAATCTGACTGCCGCGAGATCGAAAGCACGAGCGGACGGCTCGCCTGTTACGACGCCGCGTTTCCTCCGAAGGTGAAGAAGTCCATTGCCGTGGAAATCGACATATCTCGGGCCCCATACAAGGATCCATTCGTTGCGGAAGAGGCCCGAACCGCGGCGAAGCTGAAGAATATCTGTCGCGGTTGTTGAGGCTTGTAACCAGGCAGCGCGGGCGTGGCAGCGGGCTGACGGCGTGAACAAGCGCCATTAACGGGAGGATCTGTCATGTCACTTACACAATTTGGCGTCGATGACGGGCCACATACCATGGACGGGCTGCGACTGAGCGCGCGGGATGGCGCTAAGCCGGTCGAGGCGTTCATTGGCCGCAAGGTGATGGATATCTGGGTTGCCTCGGTCGCGCATCGTGTCGGCAAACAAAGCCTGTTCCGTGGTCAGTACAATGCGCTCGGCAAACTGAATCTTGCGTCGATCGAGCGCATCGTCAGTGCAAAGTACCAGCTTGGAGTCACGCTCAACCGCCAACACCCGTTTGTCGAGGTTCTGGTCTCGGACATTGAGGAAAGTGGTGAGGCCCTTGATCTGAGCGAGCTCGTGCGCGAGCCGTTGCCGCCGGCATTCCATCGGCTGGCTTGAGCCGGACAGGATGACCATCGAGCATGCCGCCGTCGAGATCGCCCGCAAACCCTGGGGCCGCGTCGATCTGCGTCCCTGGAGCAGCATCGACGCTTCGGCTGATCCGGTCGGTGAGTTGCGGCTTGGGCGTATCGACAAGCGTGCGCCCAGCCCGGCGCTCCTGCTCAAGCTGCTGTTCACCAGCCAGCCCTTGTCGATCCAGGTTCACCCGAATGACGAATTCGCACACGCCATCGGCTTGCCGAACGGGAAGACCGAGGCGTGGTACATCCTGTCGGCGCCGCCGGGCGCGCGGGTTGCGCTGGGGTTGAAGCGGAAACTCACGCCGCAGGCATTGCGCGCGGCAATCAGGGACGGCTCGATTGCGGGCCAAGTGCAATGGCGTCCTGCCGCGCCAGGCGACGTCATCTTCGTTCCCGGCGGCACGATCCACGCCATCGGCGCCAATATCGTGCTCGCCGAGATTCAGCAGCAGAGCGATACGACGTTCCGTCTGTTCGATTTTGGCCGGCAGCGCGAGCTGCATGAGGACAGTGCCGTGGCCGCCTCCGATGCCCGGCCGTCGCCAACGCAATTGCCTCCGCGGCGTCTCACCGACGGTCGTACGGTTCTCGTCGCGAGCTCGCCTTTCGTTCTCGAGCGGATCGATCTTCAAGCCAATTCGCATTGGGAGCTCGATACCGATCTGGAAGCCTGGCTCCTCGTCATCGACGGGAAGGGGCGCATCGGACGGGCGAACGTGACCGTCGGAGAGGCCATCTTCATTGAGGCCGACAGCGCCGGCATCGACATTGGCCCGAGCGGGATGAGCATCCTGCTCGCCTATCCGGGACCGGATCCCATCGCATCCTTGCTGCAGGATTGTACGGGACTGACGAAAAATTCCGCCGCCGCCCAGGCGCCGACATCAAGTGAAATCATCGAGGTACCGACATGACGCCGCTCCACCGTATCGCCGTCATCGGCAACTCGCTGCCTCGCCGATGCGGAATTGCAACCTTCACGACCGACTTGCACAAGGCGATCTCGATGTCGCGTGCGGATCTGGAGACCAGCATCGTGGCGATGACCGATCCCGGTCAGGCCTACGACTATCCTCCGGCGGTCGCTTTTCAGATCAAGGACGGCCATATCGACGACTACATGCGCGCCGCTGATTTCCTCAATGCCGGCCGGTTCGACATCGTGTGCCTCCAGCACGAATTCGGGATTTTCGGCGGCGAGGCCGGCGCCCATATCCTGGTGCTGTTGTCGCGCCTCACCATGCCGGTCGTGACGACGTTCCATACCGTGCTGGCGCGTCCGACGGCCAAGCAACGCGCCGTCGTGGAGCGTATCGTCGACGCGTCGTCGAAGGTCGTGGTGATGGCCAACAAGGGCCGGGAGCTGTTGCGTGACGTCTACCTGGTGCCGGACGACAAGATCGAGGTAATTGCGCACGGCATTCCCGATGTCGCATTCGTCGGGTCCGATGCAGCGAAAGCCAGGCTCGGATTTGCGGGAAAGTCGGTCATTCTGACCTTCGGCCTGCTATCGCCCAACAAGGGCATCGAGGTCATGATCGACGCCATGCCGTCGATCATGAAGCGCTGCACGGACGCAGTCTACGTCGTGCTCGGCGCAACGCACCCGAATCTGGTTCGAGACCAGGGCGAGGCCTATCGCGAGGGCCTGATGGCGCGGGTGCGTGAACTTGGCATCCAGGATCACGTGGTGTTCCTCGATCGGTTCGTCGATTTGGCAACGTTGCTCGAATTCATTTCGATGTGCGACGCCTATGTCACGCCCTATCTCAACGAGGCCCAGATGACGTCGGGGACGCTAGCCTACAGCTTTGGGCTGGGGAAGCCGGTGGTCTCGACGCCGTACTGGCACGCCCGCGAGTTGCTCACTGAGGGATGCGGAGTCCTGGTGCCGTTCGGCGATGCCGCCGCGATCGGCGGCGAAATCGCAAACTTGCTCACCGACGACGTGCGACGGCAGGCGATGTCTCGGCGCGCCTATGCCGCGAGCCGAATGATGACGTGGGAATGCACGGCCGAGCGTTACATGTCGGTCTTCGAGACGGCACGGCACGGTCACCGGCCCAGGGTGTTTGCGCGCTCCGACATGGGCTTGCCGGGACTGCGTGGCCCCGCGCCGCCGGATATGCAGATCGGCCACTTCCTGTCGATGTGCGACGATGTCGGCCTGTTCCAGCATGCGGTGCACTCGGTGCCCGATCGCGCACACGGCTATTGCGTCGACGACAACGCCAGGGCGTTGCTGCTGGCCTGCGCCCTCAACAATCCGGGCGAGCAACCGCTGTCGGAGGTCCTGACGGCCCGCTTTGCCGCCTTTGTGCAGCACGCGTGGAACCCCGACACCGGGCAGTTTCGCAACTTCATGGGCTTCAATCGCACCTGGCTTGAAGACAGGGGCTCCGAGGACAGTCACGGGCGAACCCTCTGGGCCTTGGGTGAGGCGGCGCGCACGGACGCGAGCCCGGCGCGGCGCCGGTGGGCTGCGGCCTTGTTCGCGCAGGCATTGTCGATCGCGGAGAGCTTTCGTTCGCCCCGCGCGTGGGCCTTCATGCTGCTGGGTTTGGACGCCTACTGCGCCGTGGCGCCGGACGATCTCCATGCCAGGGAAGTCCGGCATTCCCTTGCCGACAGGTTGATGTCCTGTCTGGCGTCGGTGGAGACGCCGGACTGGGTGTGGTTCGAGGAGGGGCTGGCCTATGACAACGCGCGATTGCCGCAGGCCCTGATGCTCGCGGGCATGGCGACGCAAACGCCTCAATATATCGATGCGGGATTGCGGTCGTTGCGCTGGCTCATGACGCAACAGACGACCGCGGCAGGTCAATTCCGGCCGGTCGGCACCTCTGGCTTCGGCGAGCAGCGGCAGCATCCCCGTGCCTTCGACCAGCAGCCGGTGGAAGCAACGGCGACGATTGCGGCCTGCCTCGCGGCGTGGCGTGCGGATGGCGATGCCGAATGGAAGGCCATGGCAACGCGAGCCTTCGCCTGGTTTCTCGGCAGCAATGATCTCTCGGTGGCGCTGGTCGATCCGCTCACCGGCAGTTGCCGCGATGGCTTGCACCCCGATCGCGCCAACGAAAACCGCGGGGGCGAGTCGGTCGTTTGCTATCTCCTCGGCCTTGCCGAGATGCGCCAGCTTGCGCGCGTCAACGCGAGCCTGACAAGGCCGATCGCGTTGCGCGCCGTGGGCGCCTGAACTTCACCTTCCCACCTAGCGAGCCGAGGATACCGTGTCACAACCTTCCTTCCTGAACCGGCAGGGACTTCATCTGCGCCCCGATCCAGCGCGGGTCATCGTGCGGCCGTTCAAGCCGGCGACCGAACCGCGCGATCTCAATCCGACCGACAAGATGCGCGCAAATCATATCGTCGAGCGGGTTCTCGCACTTAATTCGGAAGCCGTTGCGGCCCAGCTCGCGGACGTCCTCGATAATTTCGAGGGCCGACATCGCAATCTCCTGGAGAGGTTCGAGGCCCGCGCCGACGATATGGAGGATGCTTTCGCAACGCACGGTATCTTCTCGAAAGCCCAGCGCCAGCTGATCGGCGCCTATTTTCTCAGCGAGTATTCGTTCGAGGCCTCAGCCTTGTTCAATCCGAGCATCGTACCGCACCCCGATCAATCCGGTAGCCCGGAGGGCGGCAAACGCTTCATCCTCAGTCTCCGGGCGATCGGCGAAGGGCATGTGTCGTCGCTGACGTTTCGAACCGGAACGATCGCGGCTGACGGGAGCCTGACCGTCGATCCGACGGCTCGCCTTGCCTCGGTCCCGCGGATCAGCCATCGCGCATCCGGCCCGGACGGCGACCGGGTCGAGCTGACGTTCAGGCCCGAGGAGGATCTCAGCGAGCGTGTCATCTTTCCCGTGACCGAATCCCAATCGAACGGCATCGAGGATGCGCGCTTTGTCCAATTCAGCGACGGCGATCGGAAGACCTATTACGCGACCTACACGGCCTACAGCGGGCGGGCGATCCGGTCCGAATTGATCGAGACCAGCGATTTCATGTCGTTTCGACTGACGCCTTTGCGGGGCGCTGCGGCCCACAACAAGGGCATGGCGCTGTTCCCGCGCAAGATCGGCGGCAGCTATGCCATGATCGCGCGACAGGACAATGAGAACCTGTATCTGGTCTATTCGGACGACCTCTCCACATGGGAAGGCGGCCGGGCCCTTCTGAAACCGCAGTTTCCCTGGGAGTTCGTCCAGATCGGCAATTGTGGGTCGCCGATCGAACTCGACGAAGGCTGGCTGCTGCTGACGCATGGTGTCGGCCCTATCCGGAAATACTCGATCGGAGCGGCGCTGCTCGACAAGCACGATCCATCCAGGGTGCTGGCGCGTTCGAGCGAGCCGCTGTTGCGGCCTGAACCGTCCGAGCGCGAAGGGTATGTCCCCAACGTCGTCTATACCTGCGGCGCGATGAGGCACAATGACCAGATCATCCTGCCATATGCCGTGTCGGACACCTTCTCCAGTTTCGCAACGATCAGGATTTCCGCGCTCATGGATGCGATGCGACGCTGAGCGTTCGCAGTCGTTGACGTCACTTCCGTTTGCCAACAGGGTCAGAGGAGCCGTCATGGTTCGCCAAACAACCTACGTCGTGCAGGCGTTCAATGCCGGCAAGGGCGGGAATCTCAAGGCCGACTCTCCGATCGTCTGCAAATCGGAGAGCGGCGCGCTGCGAACGGCGGAGAGACTGGCCTTGAGCAAGCTCGGCGTCGTTGCGTTCTCGTCCAGCGGCGATGCCGAAATGGGTGACTATGACGATGAGCCGACGGTGTTTTTCCGGAAAGGCGAGCTTCCGGCCGGCTTCGACTAAAGTCCCTGGTTGCGATCGAGAAGATATTTTTCAGAGGAGCCTACATGAGCGAGCGACTTGAAACCCTGAAGAAGGCCCGCGATCGCATGATCGAGGACAGAGACGCGCATGCGAAAGTGCTGGCCGCTCCCTTTGTGCGCGACACGGCCGAGCGGGCGCGCAACAAGTTCGTCGAGATTCAGGCGCTGATCGACGCCCTCGACCGCGCCATCAGCGGCGAAAGCCTGGTGCCCGTCAAGAACTGAGGCAGCGCAACGGGAAATCAGCCGACATCTCGTCGCAGGGGAGCGGTCGCATGCCGATGGCTGCGACCCCTTATTGCTGTCTCGCCCATTCGACGATCGCCGCCGCATCCGCGCCGGCCTGGGTCTCCCAGGTGGCGATCGCGTCCGTCGCGGCGTTGCGGAGTGCGGTGACGAGGGACGGCGGCGCGGGCTCGGCGATGTTGACGCCGTTGTCGCGCATGCGCGCATAATTCTCGGTCGTGCGATGGGCCAGCAGCGCGAACTGGCTCTGCTCGGTCTCGGCCGCAGCCGCCATCACCTCGCGTTGCATCGGCTCGGACAGCTCCGCGAACGCCTCGCTGCGGACGAAGGCGATCGAGACCGGCATAGCATAGTTGATGGCCGTGAAATGCGGCAGGAAGTCCCAGAGCTTGCGTCCCGCGCCGCCGTCGCCGGAGGTGAGGAACGCGTTCAGCTGGTGCTCCTTCAATCCGGCGAGCGCTTTGTCCATCGGCAGGAACTGCGCATTGGCCCCGGCCGCGCGCATCACCGCGCTGGAACTGGCGTCATAGGCCCGCAGGTTCAGCTTTGGCAGATCGTCGGCGCCTGCGAGCGCATGATCCGACCAGAGGCCCGTCGCCGGCCAGATCGTCAGATAGAGCAGCTTGAGACCGCGGGCGGCGAACGCCTTTTCGTAGAGTGGGCGTGCCCGCGCATTGGTGGCGCGAGCGACGTCGACCGATTGCACCAGGAAGGGCAGGGTAGAAAGGGCGAGCACCGGGTCGAGGCCGGACAGTGCGCCCGCAAAGGCATCGCCGCCGGCGATCCGGCCCTCCAGCGCCGCGCGCGGCATCTCGCCCGAATTGATCTTGAGCTCGTTGTCGAAGGCGTTGGCCACGGTCACGAAACCGTTAGTGCGCACCGCGACGCGGTCGGCGAAAGTGGTGAGGCCAATCCCGGAAATGTTGTTTTGCGGATATTCCGTGGTCATCCGCCAGTTGACCTGCGCTATGGCCGGCGCGGCGGACAGGACCAGGGCGGCGAGGGCAAGGATCGCGCGGATCCGTTTGGCGGGGGAACGCATTGGGAGAAGCAGGGCAGGCAGCATATACTGGCAACTCGTCGAACCATGGCACGATGCCACAAGATGGCGGATCAGCTTCTCGCATGCCGCGCCGGCGTGCGCCACAGCGATGCTTGGGCAGCGTTGGCGAGAATTGCATCACTCGCCGTTGCCGTGCTGCTGACCTCTGCGACAGAGGTCGCGGCAGGGGACAACTCGCCCGCGGGGACCGACGTCGCGGTGCCGAGCGTCGAGGAGCTGGCGACGCCGCCGCAGAAGCCAGCGGATGCGCGCGAGAGCGACACGCGGGAGTCCATCTGCCTGATCGTCGAGGCGGCCGCGCGGGACGCCAACCTGCCGCTGGAATTCTTCGCCCGCGTGATCTGGCAGGAGAGCCGCTTCCAGGCCGATGCGGTGGGTCCGATGACCCGTAGCGGCGAGCATGCGCAGGGGATCGCGCAGTTCATGCCGGGCACCGCGAGCGAGCGTGGGCTGCTTGACCCGTTCAATCCGGTTCAGGCCTTGCCGAAGTCGGCCGAATTCCTGAACGAGTTGCGCAATCAGTTCGGCAATCTCGGCCTGGCGGCCGCCGCCTACAATGCCGGCCCGCGCCGCGTCCAGGAATGGCTGGCCGGTACCGGCCCGATGCCGGAGCAGACCCGCAATTACGTCTATGCCATCACCGGTGCGACGGTGGATGCCTGGGCGAAGGCCGGCGGTACCGGCAAGGGCCCGCCGAGCGCGCCGCCGACGAGCTGCCGCGATCTCATGGCCCTGTTGAAGCGCGCGCCGAATCCGTTCGTCGCCGAGCTCGAGCAGCATGTAGAGCTGGCCGCCGCGAAGATCTGGGGCGTGCAGCTCGCCGCCGGCTTCGACCGCAACAGGGCATTGGCGATGTATTCCCGCGCGGTCACGCGGCTGAGCGCGGTGATCGGCGAGCGCGACCCGAGCCTGCTGAGTTCGGTGATGCGCAGCCGCGGCACGCGCGCGTTCTACCAGGTGCGCATCGGCGCGGATACGCGCAGCGAGGCGGATGATCTCTGCAACCGCATCCGCAAGGCTGGCGGCGCCTGCTTCGTGCTGAAGAACCGCGGTGTGAGCGGGTAGGGCAACTCTCTCCCGCCGTCATTCCGGGGGCGCGCCCCTTGGCGCGAACCCGGAATCCATTGTTCAACAATCTCTGCGGCCTGATGGATTCTCAGATGCGCAATTGCGCATCATAGCTCGCGACTTCGTCGCGCCCCGGAATGACGGCGGCGGGTGTTGGCCGTGCGCATGCCAGCTCCGCCGCGCGGTTCCTTGACGCGGACCGCCGCATTGCCCGTTATGCAGGCACGATTCCGCAACCCCAGCCGGCCGTCCCGTGGCGCTTCCTCCGCTCGATTCACCTCAATGGCAAAGTCACTGGCGCGCCTTTGCGTGGGGGCTGCGCTCGATCACGCAGACGATCCTCACCATCGTGCTGTTCGTGACCTATCTCGGCATCGGCGCGCTCGCCCACGACACCCATTTCAGCCTGCTCTGGGCGCTCTGCTCGACGCTGTTCGTCTGGGCAGGCCCCGCGCAGATCATCCTGATCACGACGCTCGGCTCGGGCGCGACCATCATCCAATCGGCGATCGCGGTGACGGTCAGCGCGATCCGCCTGTTTCCGATGGTGGTCTCGGTGCTACCGCTGATGCGCACGCCGAAGACGAAACGGCGCGAGCTGGTCTTCGCCGCGCATCTCACCGCCGTGACGCTCTGGGTCGAATGCCACCGCTTCCTGCCGCAGGTGCCGCGCGAGCGGCGCATCGCCTTTGTCCACGGGCTCGGCTGTGGCCTGGTCTCGGTGTGCCTCACCGCCAACACGGTCGGCTATTTCCTCGCCGCCAACCTGACGCAGACGCTTGGCGCCGCGATCCTGCTGCTGACGCCGCTGTCCTTCCTGTTCTCGACCGCGCGCAACAGCCGCGAGGTCGCCGACGTGGTCGCGCTGGCGCTCGGGATTCTGCTCTACCCGCTGGCGGCGAAGATGAACTCCGGCCTCGACATCCTCGTCAGCGGCGTGGTGGCCGGATCGATCGCCTACGGCGTGCATTGGTGGCGGGAGGTGCGCGCATGAGTTTCGCACAGCTCATCGGCGACTGGCATGCGCTCGCAGTCCTGTTCGTCGCCGGCGTCGTGCCCAACCAGATCTGGCGCATGCTCGGCCTGTGGTTCGGCGGCGGCATCGACGAGGGTTCCGAGCTGCTGGTCTGGGTGAGGGCGGTCGCCACCGCGATCCTGGCCGGCGTCATCGCCCAGATTGTGGTCGAGCCGCCGGGCGCATTGGCAAGCGTGCCCGCTGTCCTGCGCTACGGCGCGGTCGGCGCCGGCCTCGTTGTCTTCCTGCTGACCCGCCGTTCGATCTTCGCGGGCGTTGTCACGGGCGAAGTCTTCATGCTGGCCGGCACGTGGTGGTTGGGCTAAAACCTTCGCGAACAGCAAGGAACTGGAAATATGGTTCGCGAAAACGAGCTCCGCGAGGGCGAGGTCGCCATCGAGCTGCCACCCGCAGGGGATGCCGGCCTCGTCTTCATCGGCCGCATCCGCACGCCCTGGACGTCGCGGCTGGAGACGCCGCGGCAGGGGCGGCACGACGGCCCGATCTGCCGCCTCGAGATCTTCGAGCCGTTCGTGCCGGCCATCAAGGGCGTCGACTTCTACAGCAATCTCGAAGTGCTCTACTGGCTCGACAAGTCGCGCCGCGACATCATCCTGCAAAGCCCGAAGAACAACGAGAAGACCCGCGGCACGTTCTCGCTGCGCTCGCCGGTCAGGCCCAACCCGATCGGCACCTCGATCGTCAAGCTGGTTGGCATCGAGGGCAATGCCATTCTGGTGCGCGGGCTCGATTGTCTCGACAACACGCCGCTGATCGACATCAAGCCCGACCGCTGCGAGTTCACGCCACTGGCCGCGCCGCAGGCGGGGGATTTCCAGACGGAGTAGTCGTCATTCCGGGGCGACGCGAAGCGTCGAGCCCGGAATCCATCGGGCCGCAGAGATCGTCGTGAAATGGATTCCGGGCTCGCGCCAAGAGGCGCGCCCCGGAATGACGATGTGGCGAAAGTCAGCCCGCCTTCAGTGCCGCGATCAGCTTGGTCGCGTTCTCTTCCAGCACCTTGACGTCTTCCTTGCGGCTCGCGGGCGGCAGCATCGCCACCCCGTCGTGGCGCGGCAAGACGTGCATGTGCAGGTGAAACACCACCTGTCCGCCGGCTGGCTCGTTGAACTGTTGCACGGTGATGCCGTCGGCCTTGAACGCCTTCATCGCCGCGGCGGCGATCCTGTGCGCGCCGCGGGCGACGTGAGCGTAGTCGTCGGGCTTGATGTCGAGGATGTTGCGAGCAGGGGCCTTCGGGATCACCAGCGTATGGCCCGGTACCCGCGGCATGATATCGAGGAAGGCGAAGACGTGCTCGTCCTCATAGACCTTGTGGCAGGGAAACTCGCCGCGCAGGATCTTTGCGAAGATGTTGTTGGTGTCGTAGGCGGTCATGGCAGCTCCTCGGCGGCTCCTCGGAATTTTGCGCTTACTGTCACCAGCCGCATCGAACCGTCAAGGCGCCTCGTCGGCGCCTTTCCGGAACGGGCCGAGCTCGGCCAGCTCCCGTCCGGCCTCGGCGACATAGGCGCGCTCGCGCTTGAGGTAATCGTCGATGGCGCGGCGCAGGCCCGGATCGGCAATGAAGTGGGCGGAATGGGTCGTCTTCGGCAGGTAGCCGCGCGCGATCTTGTGCTCGCCTTGCGCGCCGGCCTCGACGTGTGTGAGGCCGCGCGTGATCGCGAAATCGATCGCCTGATAGTAGCAGACCTCGAAATGCAGGAACGGATGGTGCTCGACCGCGCCCCAGTTGCGGCCGAACAGCGTGTCCGAGCCGATGAAATTGATCGCGCCCGCGATCCAGCGGCCATTGCGGCGCGCCATCACCAGCAGCACGTCCTCGCTCATTGTCTCGCCGATCAGCGAGAAGAACTCGCGCGTCAGATACGGACGGCCCCATTTGCGCGAGCCGGTCTCCATGTAGAATTCGAAGAAGGCGTCCCAGGCCTCCTCGGTGATGTCTTTTCCGGTGAGCCAGTGGATCGTGATGCCGGACGCGAGCGCGTCGCGGCGTTCGCGCTTGATCGATTTGCGGTGGCGCGAGTTCAGGGTGGCGAGGAAGCCGTCGAAGCTTGCAAAACCCTCGTTGTGCCAGTGGAACTGCTGGTCGGTGCGCTGGAGGAAGCCGTGCCCGGCGAGCAGCTTCCACTCCGCCTCCCGCGCGAAGGTGACGTGCACAGAGGAGGCCTTGCTGACCCCGCACAGCGCCACCAGCCCGCTCGCCAGCGCCTCCATGATGCGCTCGCGGTCGACACCGTCGCGGACCAGCAGCCGCGGCCCGGTCGCCGGGGTGAAGGGAACCGAGACCTGGAGCTTGGGATAGTAGCGCCCGCCGGCCCGCTCGTAGGCGTCAGCCCAGCCGCGGTCGAAGACGTATTCGCCCTGCGAATGCGATTTCAGATAGCAGGGCACGACGCCGGCAACGCGGCCGTCGATCTTGGCGACCAGATGCCGGGGTCCCCATCCTGTGCGGATCGTTGCCGAACCCGATTTCTCGACGGCGGAGAGAAACGCGTGCGAGACGAACGGGTTATAGGCAGGCTTTAAGAGACCGGCCGAATCGCCTGGAAGCCCGGATGAGGATCCCTTGCCATGCCCGTTGCAAGCCTTTTCGATAAGAGCCTTGCCGGGATTTGCGCAGGCGTCCCAATCTTCGGGCGACACTTCGCCAATAGACGGTACGGCCTCGAGCGTGATTTCGGTTGATGCCATCGTGCCCAAGATCGTGCATTGCAGCAGCGACTTCAAGAGGGCGGGAACTGAGGTGTAGATGCAAACGCGGTATCAGCGATTGCGCAAAGATCTATCCCGAGTCGTCCTGGCGATAGCCAGGACCCATACCCACAGAATTTGGTTTGGCGATGACTCGGAGTTGCAGCTTCGGGCCACGACTCCTCCCTGGGGTAATGGGTCCTGGCTTTCGCCAGGACGACCCTAGGGCTACGGCACGAACCCCTCGAAGATCATCTGGTCCGCGTATTGTCCGACTCGCGTCCGCTGCTCCGGCGTCCGCACGGTCCAGCCGAGCAGGGCGCAGCCGAACACATTGCGGGCGATCCAGGGGGCGGGTGCCGGGAGGTGGTCGACCTTGAAGGCGACGAAATGCGGCTGGGTCTGGAAGCCGTGGCGCAGGTACAGCATGCTGTCGCGCTGCGTCTCGGTCAGCTTGGCCCAGTACTCGTCTTTATAGCTCCGCTGCGCGACGATACCGCGCGGGCGGGAGGGCAGCAGTTCGCGCAGCGCCAGCACCTGGTCGGGATCGAAGGACATGCCGACCGCGGGGCCCTGATAGGACGCCAGCACCTCGGCCATCCGCTTCACCAGCTTGCGGTCGCCGCCAAAATGGCTCTTCACCTCGATCACCAGCGGCACCCGGCCGCCGACCATGGCGCAGAGGTCGGACAGCGACATCATCCGCTCGTCCGTGTCCTTGAACCTGATCGCCCGCAGCTCCGCCGCCGTCCTCTCGACCACCTCGCCGGTCGCCTCGGTGAGGCGGCCGAGCGCATGGTCGTGATGGACCATGGCCTCGCCGTCGGCCGAGAGCTGGATGTCGACCTCGATCGAGAAATTGCCTGCGATCGCAGCCTGGACCGCGCCCGGCATGTTCTCGACGATTCCGCGGGAAATGTCGTGCAGGCCGCGATGGGCGACCGGCCGGGCTGTCAGCCAATCAGGGGCGCGCATTCGCGTCAGGCGACCTCGAACACACCCTCGACCTCCACCGCCGCATCCGCGGGCAGCGAGGCGACGCCGACGGTGGTGCGGGCATGGCGGCCCTTGTCACCGAAGGCGGCAACCATCAGGTCGGAGGCACCATTGAGCACCTTCGGCCCGTCGAGGAAGTCCGGCGCCGAGTTGATGAAGCCGCCGAGGCGTACCACGCGCACGACCTTGTCGAGGTCGCCGAGGGCCGCCTTGACCTGGGCCAGCAGGTTGACGGCGCAGCCGCGCGCGGCCGCGGCGCCTTCTTCGATCGAGACGCCGGCACCCAGCTTCCCCTTGGCGATCAGCTTGCCGGCGGGATCGAAGCAGACCTGGCCGGAGACGAACAGCAGATTGCCGGTGCGCACGAACGGCACGTAGTTGGCCACGGGGGTGGGCGCATCGTGCAGCTTGATGCCCTGTTCCGCCAGTTTCTGCTCGACCGTGCCCGCCATCTTCGACCTCGTTGTCCAAAAATCATCCACCCCGGGCGCGTCCCATCGGCGGCCCGGGCGCGCCCTGTTTCGCCCATCGTGCCGCCACATGCAAGCAACCCCGGCGGGCTGCGTTTTGTTGAGGCAGGGCAGGAGGTTCAGGGCGAGGGCCGCAACTTTACGTGAAACGGCCTCAGTTGCGACGCAATGGAACGGTCATTAAAATGTCGAATCTGCGCTTCCCAAGGACGCATCTTCAAGGAACAGACATGATGCACCTTTTCCGGACTTCGCTCGGTGTGATGGCGCTCGCGGCGGCCGCTTGTGGCCCCGGCGGCGGGGCGCTGGCCGCCAACGGTCCGTTCCTCGCGCATCAGGCGCTCTATGACCTCAGCCTCGTCAAATCGCGCTCCAATTCGGTCAACAGCGCGCGCGGCCGCATCCTCTACAATTTCACCGGAAGCTCCTGCGAAGGCTACACCTCCGAATTCCGCCAGGTCTCCGAGCTCGACAGCGGCGAGGGCAAGATCACGCTCAGCGACCTCCGCTCCAACTCCTGGGAGGACGCCGCGGGAAAAAGCTACCGCTTCAAGATCGAGACGCGGATGAACGAGGCCGACGCCGGACGGGTCGACGGCTCGGCAGAGCGCGACGGCGACCACATCAACGTCAAGCTCAAGCTGCCGGCGCCGAAGAGCTTTACGCTCGACGGCAAGATCGTGTTCCCGACCGAGCAGATCCAGCGCATCATCGCCGCCGCCAAGGACGGCAAGTCGCTGCTCGAGCTGTCCGTCTATGACGGCTCCGACGACGGCCAGAAAGTCTACAACACGCTGACCGTGATCGGCCAGCCGATCCCCGCCGACCGTGCCTCCTCGACCGATCCGTCCACCACGGACGAGCACATGAAATCGCTCAAGCGCTGGCCCGTCACCGTCAGCTATTTCGACCGCGACGCCCAGCAGAAGGAGGGCGAGCAGACGCCGATCTATGCAATGGCGTTCGAGCTCTATGAGAACGGCGTCTCGCGCCAGCTCGTGCTCGATTACAATGATTTCGTCATCTCGGGCGCGATGGGCAAGTTCGACGTGAAGGACAGCAAGCCCTGTAATTGAGCGTCGATCGTCATTCCGGGGCTCGCGAAGCGAGAACTATGGTGCGCAATTGCGCACCTGAGAATCTCGAGATTCCGGGTTCGGTCCTGCGGACCGCCCCGGAAGGACGGCGAGAGTTGTTTGTCGGCTCTCACTCGGTGTCGTCATTGCGAGCGCAGCGAAGCAATCCAGAATCTCTCCGAGGAACGATTCTGGATTGCTTCGTCGCAAGAGCTCCTCGCAATGACGGGCTGGCCCTCAGCTCCCTCTCCCGCTACGCTCTCCCCCAACCACAAACTTCGGGAGCCAGCCCCATGCCCAAGCTCGACCATCTCCGCCCCAGCGGCCTGCACCACAATCCGGCCTATTCCCACGTCGTCACCGCCACGGGCGCGCGGACGATCTACATCTCGGGCCAGGTCTCGACCGACGAGGAGGGGCGGATCGTCGGCGAGGGCGATATCGCCGCGCAGACGACGCAGGTGATGCAGAATCTCGGCCTGGCGCTGAAGGCTGCCGGCGCGAGCTACGCCAACATCGTCAAGATCACGACCTTCGTGGTGAACTACAAGCCGGAACTGCGCCCGATCATCGGCAAGGCCCGCTCCGCCTTCTTCGAAGGCATGGAGCCGCCGGCCTCCACCCTCGTCGGTGTCTCCGCGCTCGCCGCGCCGGAATGGCTGATCGAGATCGAGGCGGTGGCGGTCGCGGATTGAGGTGCGGACGGAATGACTTTGCAGAATTCCATTCGGATCGCTGCTGCATTGATGAGCAGGAGCGATGGGCGCGTCCTGCTGGTCAGGAAGAAGGCTACCGAAAGCTTCATGCAGCCCGGAGGAAAGATCGAGATCGGCGAGCATCCGCAGGACGCGCTGAGGCGCGAATTGTCGGAGGAGCTCGGGATCGATATCGATCCGAGCGAGATGACCTATGTCGGGCGATACACTGCGCCTGCCGCGAATGAGCCGGGCCGGCAGGTCGATGCGGAGGTTTTCCGCATCGTCATTGCGCATCCGGTCGCTCCGGGAGCCGAGATCGAGGAGATTCTCTGGCTCGATCCGTCCACGCCCGGAGCTGTCAAACTCGCGCCTTTGACGCGGGACAACCTACTTCCGCTGTGTTCGTGAATCCCGTAGCCCGGATTGCGCTTCGCTCCACCCGGGCTACGAGTGCCTTGCTTTGGACATCTCCCGCAGAACGGCCATCGCCTCATCGGCCTGGTCGACAGCCACAAAGAGATGGTCGTGGTGGAAGGCCGAAACGGCATTCACGCTGATGCCGGCTTTGGCCAGTCGCGCCGTGATAGCCGCCAGAAAACCCACCGCATCGAGTGCGGAGTGAACTGTCAGCGTGATCAGGCGCGATGCAAACGCGTAGCGTAAGCCTGATGCCTCGGCTTCTTCGCGTGGGATCACCAGCGTCGTTCCTTCCTGCTCGCGGAACGTCAGCAGTGGGTTGACCGCTGCGGGAATGGGCTCGTTGGGCGGGATCGTGCAAAACACGAAGGCGCCGGGCTGCATCTCCGGCTTCATGTTTCTCAACAGCACGCTGAGGTCGCGTTCGCCTGTCACGGTGCCAGCTCCTGGGCGGGCGGGATCGTTTGAGCCCTTGGGAAGCTATCGGCGCCGGAAGCCGTTGGAGTCACGGTCAACATACCTTTGTATATCTCTTCCAATCCTTCTCATACGCTGACCTTACGCTGGTACAATTGAGCGACGGCGGGAGATTCTTACAATTTGAGTCCACTCGGGTCACTGCGAGGAAGCTCAAATGAACGTCATCATTCGAAAGCTCAACGGCCTGTGGCACCTCGTCGTCGGGTCTTGTCAGATCCGAACTCCGTTCCTGGAGACTCAGGATCGGCAGTTGGTCGTTCAGTATGCCCGGCGCGTCTATCCGGGTGCGCGGATCTTCGAACGCGACTGAATTGAGCAGGACTAGATCACTCCTGCTGTCCTGTTTCGGGACCATCATACGCGATGCCACGAATGACGGCGGAGTTGCCGAACTTCTTGCGCAGACTGTCCACCGCGCGCTCGGCGTGGGCGGCGCGGCGGTCGAGCATGTCGGTGTCGTCGGCGGGCGAGCCTTCGCGCAGCGCGCTGACGCCGGCGCCCATCAGGCGGAAGGCGGTGCCGTCGATTTCCTTGGCCAGCATCTCGCGGCAGATCGAAAAGATCTTTGCGGCGAGCTGCGTTGGCGCTGCGATCGACTGCGAGCGCGTGCGCTGGCGGAAGTCGGCGGTCTTCAGCTTCAGCGTGACGGTCGAGCCGGCGAGTTCGCTGCTCTTGAGCCGCGACGACGTCTTCTCGCAGAGCCGCCAGAGAATCTTCTCCAGCGTCGCGAAATCGCGGATGTCGGTCTCGAAGGTGGTTTCGCTGGAAATCGTCTTGGCGCCCCGATCGGGCTCGACGCGGCGGTCGTCGATGCCGCGGGCAAGCCGCCACAGCCGGCGGCCGTCGCTCGGAAATTGCCGCATCATCTCGATCTCGTCGACCTTCTGAAGGTCGGCGATGATGCGGAAGCCGCGCTGCACCAGGCGTTCCTGCGTCGCAGGACCGACGCCGAAGATGAAGCCGACCGGCCTCGAAGCCAGCATCAAACGCGCTTCCTCCTGATCGAGTGCGGCAAAGCCGCGCGGCTTGTCGAGGTCGGAGGCGATCTTGGCCAGGAACTTGTTGCAGGAGAGGCCGACCGAGACGCTGATGCCGATGTCGCGCTCGATGTTGCGCGCAAACCGCGCCAGCACCTTGGCCGGGATCATGCCGTGGACCCGCTCGGTGCCGGAGAGATCGAGGAAGGCCTCGTCGATCGAGAGCGGCTCGACCAGCGGCGTCAGCGCCTGCATGGCCTGGCGTACCTCGCGGCCGACGCGGACGTATTTCGCCATGTCGGGACGGATCACGATCGCGTGCGGGCAGGCATCGAGCGCCTTGAACATCGGCATCGCCGAGCGCACGCCATAGGTGCGTGCGATGTAGCAGGCGGCCGACACGACGCCGCGCTTGCCCCCGCCGATGATGACGGGCTTGTCGGCGATGTCAGGATTGTCGCGCTTCTCGACTGTCGCATAGAAGGCGTCGCAGTCGATATGGGCGATGGTCAGGCTTGAGAGCGCGCGGTGGCGGACGAGGCGAGGGGAACCGCAAGCCGAGCAGCGTCGCACGCCCATATCCTGATCGGCCAGACAATCCCGGCAGAAGCAGCGGGGCCCGGCCGGGTCGGAGACGGTCACGGCACGTCGCGCTCCCAGGTCCGGTCGCCGAGCGCGTCGCCCAGCACCTGCCGCGCTGCGGCAACGTTGGTCGGATGCAGCTCCGAGGCCGTGGCAAAGGCCTTCACGGTCGCGTCATCGCGCAGCACGAAATCGAGTACGCTGAGGAGGAAATTGGGGTCCGAGGCGGCGTTCCGAAGGGTCTCCGGGCCGACACCTGTCTCGGCCAGAAACAGGCCCAGCCGCTCGGGCTCGCCCGCGACAAAGGACAATGCCTGAATCGCAACGATTTCAGCGACTTCGCGGGGGTTGTGAACAGGCTTTTTCAAGGGCCCAGTTTGCCTTTCCGTTAACTTTCAGTGTCTACTTTGGAATATGCCCGAGTCTCGCGCCTGAGTCTTGCGACGCCCGACAAGCAACTGGAAACCACATCGCAGAAAGTGGCCCCTCGGGTTTAACGAAACTAGAGCGAATCTGAGGCTAGTTTGAATCCAGTTTTCGAAGCGCCGGGGAGCGGCGCCTGAGGCGTCACATGTATCGGGCTTCGTGCCAATCAGGAGGACGGGATGGCTAAGACCGTCCTGATCGTGGAAGACAACGAGCTCAACATGAAGCTCTTCCGCGACCTGTTGGAGGCGCACGGTTACCAGACCACGGGCACCAGCAACGGCTACGAGGCGCTGGATCTCGTTCGGAAGATGCGGCCCGACCTAGTGTTGATGGATATCCAATTGCCGCAGGTCTCGGGCCTGGAGGTGACGCGCTGGATCAAGGACGATCCGGAGTTGCGCTCCATTCCCGTCGTCGCGGTCACGGCCTTCGCGATGAAGGGCGACGAAGAGCGCATCCGCGAGGGCGGCTGCGAAGCCTATTTGTCCAAGCCGATTTCGGTCGGCAAGTTCATTGAGACGGTCCGGCGTTTTATCGGATAGGAAGTGAGTTCAAAGTGTCCGCGCGTATCCTGGTTGTCGATGACGTTCCTGCCAACGTCAAACTCCTCGAGGCCCGGCTTTCCGCCGAATATTTCGACGTGATGACCGCCTCGAACGGCACCGAGGCGCTGGCGATCTCCCGCCGCGCCGAATGCGACATCATCCTGCTCGACGTGATGATGCCCGACATGGACGGCTTCGAGGTCTGCCGCCGCCTGAAGACCGATCCGGCGACGCACCACATCCCCGTCGTGATGGTGACGGCGCTCGACAGCCCGTCCGACCGCAACCGCGGGCTGGAAGCGGGCGCCGACGATTTCCTGACCAAACCCGTCTCCGACGTCGTGCTGATCGCGCGCGTGCGCTCGCTGACGCGGCTGAAGATGATGACCGACGAGCTGCGCATGCGCGCCATCACCTCGCTCGAGATCGGCATGCAGGCGCCGGAGCGCACTGCGGTCGCCGACACCGGCAAGGGCGGCCGCATCCTCCTGGTCGACGACCGCCAGTCCTCCTATGAGCGGCTGGCGAGCCTGCTCGCGGCCGAGCACACCGTCGATGTCGAGCCGAACCCGACCGAAGCGCTGTTCCACGCCGCCGAGGGCAATTACGACCTGCTGATCGTCTCGCTCGACCTCAACAATTTCGATGGCCTGCGGCTCTGCAGCCAGGCGCGCTCGCTGGAGCGCACGCGCCATGTGCCGATCCTGGCGATCGCGGACCCCGAGAATTCGACCCGGCTGCTCCGCGGCCTCGAGATCGGCGTCAACGACTATCTGCTGCGACCAATCGACAAGACCGAACTCTTGGCCCGCGCCCGCACCCAGATCCGTCGCCGCCGCTACACCGATCATCTGCGCGACAACGTGCAGAACTCGATCGAGATGGCGATCACCGACGCGCTCACCGGCCTGCACAATCGCCGCTACATGGAGAGCCATCTGGCGACGCTCGCCGAGCAGGCCGCAACCCGCGGCAAGCCGCTGGCGCTGATGATCCTGGACATCGACTATTTCAAGTCGATCAACGACAATTACGGCCACGATGCCGGCGACGACGTGCTTCGCGAATTCGCGGTGCGCGTGCGCAAGTCGATCCGCGGCATTGACCTCGCCTGCCGCTATGGCGGCGAGGAGTTCGTCATCGTGATGCCGGAGACCGATCTCCACGTCGCCGGCATGGTCGCCGAGCGCCTGCGCCGCTCGATCGCGGGCGAGCCGTTCGCGATCCACAAGGGCACCAAGCGCATCGAGGTCACGATCTCGATCGGCCTCACAACGCTGGAGCAGAAGGGCGAGGCGGTCGCCGACGTCCTCAAGCGCGCCGACACTGCGCTGTATCGCGCCAAGCACGACGGCCGCAATCGCGTGGTCTCGCAGGCGGCGTGAGGGCGGCTCGCACAAAAGTTGTGAAAACAACCCCATGCACAGTAGCCGGCGCTAGTCGGATCAAGGGCTTACGCGGGTAGCAAGACGGCTTGCGCTGGCGATAGCGCCGTTTGGCTCGTCGGGCAAAACAGGGGCATTTTGTTAGGATCGCGGCGGTCCTACAAACTCCGCTGTCATTCCCCGCGAAGGCGGGGAATCCAGTACGCCGCGGCCTCTCGGTTCAATCACAACCGCCTCTGGAATACTGGATCACCCGCTTTCGCGGGTGATGACAGCGAGCGATACGGCGACAATGGTTAGTCTGGCGGGCGCTTGTGCCCCTTCGCGGGCTTCGCCGCACCATCCCCCACATCCACCCCCGCATTCCGCAGCAGCACCTTCGCCGCTTCCTTCGCGGCGCGCGCCATCGCGGGGTCGTCGCGGACGAGGTCCTGGGCGATCGAGCCGTCGACCAGCAGCACGAGCTGCGTTGCCAGCGCGTCCGCATTCGCAACGCCGAGCTCGTTGAGCCGCTCGCGAAACCAGACGCGGCGGCTTTCCTTGAAGGCGACCGCGATCTTCCTCACCGCGCGGTCCTTTGGGCCGAGCTCGGCCACCGCATTCACGAACGGGCAGCCGCGAAAATCCTTCGCCGCAAAACGGCGCTCCAGCGAATCGAAGGTGGCGAGGATCTGCTCGGCCGGCGGCTTGTCGGAGGGGCGCGGAGCTACGAAACGGCGCTCAAGGTAAGCCGCGATCAGCGCGTCCTTGGAGGGGAAGTGGTTGTACAGCGTGCGCTTGGAGATGCCGATCTCGGCCGCGATGGTGTCGACGCCGATGGCGCGAATGCCTTGCAGATAGAACAGCTTGTCGGCGGTCTCGAGGATCCGCTCCTTCATCGTCTGTGGGGTCGTCGGGGGAGCCATGCAGCAGCGCGCGTCCTGTTCGCTTGACAGCGTGCACCTTTTCATAGCCTAAGTACACAGGTCTGTGTAACCAAAATCAACTGATATTGCAGACGTCGGCGCTCGCGCCGCGCCCACGAGGGAGAAGAAAAATGCCCCTGTTGCAGGTCCTGCGGCCGACATTGCCCATCCTGATCGGCGCCTCGATCATGCTGACGCTAAGCATGGGGTTGCGGCAGAGCCTCGGCATCTTCATGCAGCCGCTGACTCACGACATCCACATTTCGATCTCGGATTTCACGCTGGCGCTCGCCGTGCAGAACCTCGCCTGGGGCTTTCTCCAGCCGCTCGCCGGCGCGATGACGGTGCGCTACGGCTTCCGCCCGATCATGATCGTCGGCTCGCTGATGTACATCGCAGGCCTCATTCTGATGGCGACCGCGGGCGGGCTCGTCAGCATCATGATCGGCGCCGGCGTGCTGATCGGCACCTCGCTCGCCTGCACCGCGGCGGCGATCGCGATGTCGGTGGCCGCGCGCGCTGTGCCCGAGACCGTCCGGTCCACCGTGCTCGGCATCGTCTCCGGCGCGGGCTCGCTCGGCGCGCTGCTGTCCGCGCCGATCGGGCAGTTGCTCAACGAAGGCTTTGGCTGGCGCATCGGGCTCGCCGGCTTCGTCATCATGTCGGTGCTGATGATCCCTGCGGCCTGGTATGCGGGGCGTGTCGACAAGGTCCCGCTGCCGAAGCCGGCCGCCGACGATATCGGCGACGCCACGGCCGCATCGGTGGCGACGGCCGCGTTCGGCAACGCCTCCTTCGCGGTGATGACCTGCGCCTATCTCGTCTGCGGCATGCAGCTCGTGTTTCTCACGACGCACCTGCCGTCCTACCTCGCGATCTGCGGCCTCGATCCGATGCTGAGCGCGCAGACGCTCGGCATGATCGGCGGCTTCAACGTGCTGGGCTCGCTGTTCTTCGGCTGGGCCGGCCAGCGCTGGAATAAGCTCGCGCTGTTAGGGGGCATCTACATCCTGCGCTCGCTGGCGCTCGCCTGGTACTTCATGCTGCCGGCGACGTCGTTCTCGACGCTGCTGTTCGGCGCCATCATGGGCTTCCTGTGGATGGGCGTAGGGCCGCTGGTGGCAGGCGCAGTCGCCGAGATGTTCGGCCTGCGCTGGCAGGCGATGATCCAGGGCCTCGCCTTCATGAGCCACCAGATCGGCAGCTTCCTCGGCGCCTACGGCGGAGGGGTGCTCTACGACGCGCTCGGCTCCTACACCATGGCCTGGCGCATCGGCGTCGCGCTCGGTCTTGCCGGCGGCATCGTGCAGGTGGCGTTCGCGCTGATCCGGCCGTCGCAGCCGCCGGTGCTGCGGACGGCGTAGCCGGAGCGGGGACTCGTGAGCGACGGTTTGGGGGGATGCGGATGTCGCCGCTCGCAACCCGAAGCCGACACAACGGCGCAAGCCGAGGGGCTGTCGGTTCGGCGCCTCTGAGGATCTCACGGAAATGAGCTGTAGCTGCGCAACCGATTGCAGCGCCTGCAGGGCGATTGCTGCTTAACGGAGACGTCGCCGCCAGTCGCTCGGTGTCACGCCGGCGAGCTTTCTGAACGCCGCGGCAAAGGCGGTTTGGGAGGCGTACCCGAGCGCCGCTGCGATCGAGACGACCGAATCGTCAGTATCGCGCAGCATGTTCATGGCTTGCTCGAGTCGGTACTGGCGGAGCCAGGCATGCGGCGAGAGCCCTGTGCTTTCCTTGAAGGCACGACAGAAATGGAAGCGTGACAGGCCGGCATCCGAAGCGAGCATCGCGAGAGAGACATCGGAATCGCTCTCCGAGCGCAGGCGATCGATCGCGCGGCGGAGGGCTGTTGGCGACAGCCCGCCGATCAGTGCCTGGATCGCGGTAGGCGAACCGACGTGCGCGGCCAAGATGCGGGTGGCCAGGAGATCTGTCAGTTGATGTCTGAACAAGGCATCCAGGGCCGCATTGCCGTCCAGTGCATCCGCTGCACTCAGCAGCAGGCGGGATGTGATGGGATCGGGATGCCCCGTTCGCTCCATGAGGTCGCCAGGTGCAGCCGCGCGGGCTTCCCGGGCGACACGATCGAGCGTCGTGTGGGGGAGGTAGAGCTGAACGACATTGATGTCCCCGGCAATGTCCCATCGGGCGCTTGAGCCTGCCGGAATGATCGTCACCACGCCGGAACGGGCCGTTCCGATCGCGACCGACTTGCCGGCGCGCCGCTCAAGTCGCTGCACGCCGCACGGGTAAGTCATGACGACATGATTGGCCATGGGTTCAACGACGTCATGCAGGGCGCCATGTTTCCAATGGGCGATGGCGCCGCCCAACGGATCGGAGGCCATACGAATTGGCGCGGTCTTGAGCACCCGCGCCATCTCCACATCGGCCGGGCGGAGCTCGGGAACCGGAACGTCCCTCGGGTGCGCCGCCGGCGAGAACAGAGCCGCCAAGGGATCGTGCAAGATGGTTTTGTTCATGGGCTTGTGCTCGACATTGTCGTGCGCCGTCCTATCCGATGGCGAACAAGCTAAGCCCAACCGTCGCGAATGGCCCGTCATGCGTTGTGAAATGTTGTTAGGAGGCGTCAGTCCTTCGCCCTTGGTAGTGTGAGGACTGCACGGCAATTTCCCGACCGTTGGCCTGACGCGGGACCTTGGCCTAAAATGTGGTCCGGAGCATGGGCACAATGCGACGGTTCCAATGACGACGCACGGCAAGGAAGTCCTGTCGTTCGGGCCGTTTCGCCTGACTGCAAGCGAACGGTTGCTCACCAAAGACGGAGTTCCCGTCGACTTGGGCGCACGCGCCTACGAAATTTTGACCGCTCTTGTCTCCACGCCGAATGAAGTCATCAGCAAGAAAGACCTTCTGTCGCTGGTCTGGCCCAACGTCACGGTCGAAGAGGGCAGCCTGCGCGGTCAAATGGCCAGCCTGCGCAAGATGCTCGGCGACGGAAAAGACGGCGCGCGATACATAACGACCGTGGCCGGTCGAGGCTACTGCTTCGTAGCGCCAGTCTCACGGTCGCTCGGGGAGCCCGAGGCGGCATCAGCTGCCGCTGAGAGCTTTCGAAACGCCAACCTGCCTGTCCGTCCCGCAGGATTGATCGACCGGGAAGATGATCTGCAAAGGGTCGCCGCCCAACTGGAAGTGGCGCGCTTCGTCACGGTGGTCGGCCTCGGAGGCGTCGGCAAGACCACGCTCGCGACCGCGCTCGGGCACCACCTGATTGAGGCATTCGGGGGCGCGGTGCTGTTTGTCGATCTGAGCATGTTGAGCGATTCACGGCTGGTGACGAGTACCGTCGCATCCATGCTGGGACTATCGGTGCGATCGGACGACGCTACGCCGAACCTGATCGCCTATCTTCGGGACAAGCGGGTCCTGTTGATCCTCGACACCTGCGAACATCTGATCGAGTCGGTAGCGACCTTCGCGTCGTGCGTCTTCAGAGAGACCCCGCAAGTCCACATACTCGCGACCAGCAGAGAAGCGCTACAGGTTGATGGGGAGCAGATCTATCGACTGGAGCCGTTGGCATGCCCGCCAGACGACGCGATGCCAACGGCGGCAATTGCGCGATCGTTCCCAGCCACGCAGCTGTTCGTCGAACGCGCAGCGGCGAGCGGCGCCCGGTTGGATCTCGACGATGCAGACGCGCCAATCGTGGTCGGTATCTGCCGGAAGCTGGACGGCGTGGCATTGGCCATAGAGCTGGCAGCAAGGCGCGTCGAGGCCTATGGATTGCGCGATACGGCGGCTCTGCTCGACCAGCGCTTGACCTTGTTGTGGCTGGGTTCGCGCACCGCGCCGCCGCGTCATAAGACTTTGCAGGCAACGTTGGACTGGAGCTACCGGTTGCTTTCCAGCGTCGAGCGGCTGGTACTTCGCCGGCTGGCCGTGTTCGTCGGACATTTCACGCTGGACGCAATGCTCGCGGTGGTCACAAGCGTCAACCTCGACCAGACCGCCGTCCTTGGCGCGATCGACAGCCTCATTGCCAAGTCGATGGTTACGACCCGCCCGATCGGAGCCATGATGCGCTATCGGCTGCTTGACACGACGCGCACTTACATTCTCGGGACGGAAATCACCGATCCGGAGGCTGCCGATTTGGCCGTGCGCCACGCAAACTACTTTCGGCGCTGGTCGGAGCAGGCGGGAAGGGAATGGGCAGCGTTGTCGAGCGGCGCTGAAAGGGAGGCGCACCTTGCCGACCTCAACAATGTCCGGGCGGCGTTGGAATGGTGTTTTGGCGAGGGCGGCGATCCCGAAATCGGGATCAAGCTGGCGGCAGCCGCAGCGCCTGTCCTTTTGGCGATGTCGCTGTTGTCCGAATGCTATCGCTGGTCGCAGCACGCAATCGTCGCGCTGGAAGGCAGGACCCGCGGCGAACCGGAGGAGATGCAGCTCCAGGCAAACCTCGGGGTTGCGTCAATGCACATGAACGGGCCGAGCGACGCAGCGCGTGCGGCGTTGGACCGAAGCCTCGCGATTGCGGAGGCAGGCGGCAACGTGCTCAGCCAAGTTGGAATTCTCGGCACGCTGTCGATGTTCTGCACGCGCGACGGCGAATTCAAGACTGCGCTGGATCATGCAAGGCGCGCGCGGACGGTTGCCGGGGCCGCCGAGGACCCTCACGCGATGGCCCTGGCCCAATCGGCCGTGGGCAGGGCGCTCCACTTCATCGGTGAGCACTGCAGCGCCCGGTCGGAGCTCGAGGCTGCGCTCCAGCATTGGTCGCACGCCCAGCGGGCCTATCTTGGGTTCGATGACCGCATCCTGGTTGGCCTCGGCCTTGCGCGGGGCCTATGGGTGCAGGGGCATCCCACCAAGGCCGCGGTCCGCGCGCGCGAGACAATCAAAGACGCGGAATCCAGCACCAATCCCGCATCGCTTGCTGTCGCTCTTGCCTGGGCTCCGGACGTATTCGTCTGGAACGGCGATCTCGCAAGCGCCGAAGCACATGCTGACCGCCTGGTGGCGCATGCCCGGTCCCATTCCCTGGGCCCCTATCTTCATGTTGGCTACGGGTACAAAGGCATCCTCGCGATCCGTCGTGGCGATGCAAGGGGCGGCGTCGACACACTTCGCGGTTGCCTGAAGCACTGCCACGCGATGCACTACGAGGTGCGCAACACGGAGTTCAACATTCTCCTGGCGCAAGGGCTCCTCGCAATCGAACAGGTCGGCGAAGCCATAAGATTGGTCGATGACACGATCAGCCGGGCCGAGGAGAATGGAGATCTCTTCTTCATGCCAGAAGCGTTGCGTGTCAGGGGACGCGCCGTCCTGGCTATGCCGACCCGGGTTGACGATGCGGAACGCTGGTTCAAGCAGTCGCTCGAATTGAGCCGTCGCCAAGGCGCGCACGCCTGGGAGTTACGCACCGCAATCGATCTGGCTGCGCTGTTGGCGGGTCGAGGGCAACCTGACGATGCCTGCGGGCTGTTAAGGCCCGTGTTCGAGCAATTCACGGAAGGCCTGGAGACGGCAGATCTGGCAGCTGCCGGCCGCCTGTTGGCGTCCCTGGCCGGCAGGACGAACTCGTGATGGAGATGGCCGTTGGCGCCGACTGCTGGCGCCAACGTTGGAATCGGACGGCTTCAACGTGGCGACCCGCGGCAAGCGCGGGCCGACATCCGGGGCTGAGTTCAAGCGGACGGGACTAGCGCGGACGCCCCGACCGCTTGAGTTCTGCGACCTTAAACCTGTTGCCGGCGGCCAGGCTGCTGCAGAACCAGTGGGCTCTGTTTCGATTCTCGCCCAGGAACACCTTCGTCTCGACGCAATTCTCGTAGGACGTATGGGTGATGGTGTCTCGGCACGTTGGCGAGAAAGGTCCATAATCTATGTTGCCGCCCGACTCGCTACAGCCAATCCAGGGCTCCTTGCCGTGTGGGAAACTTGATGCACAGCCACCGTTGCAGCTGCTGGCGACTTTCTCCAGGCTGGCAATCCTCCCCATCACTGAACCCGGTGCATACGAAGGCGTCCGTGCGGTTGACGATGACGTTTGAACGGTTGACGCAGTCCGGCGCGATGATGCCCCGGTGTTTGCCGCCCGCTGCGGCGCCGGTGGCTTCGTCAATTGCTTCGGTGCATCGACCGTGACGGGGGGAAGTGTGGCGGCGGAGCCGGTCGGGATCTGCGACGCGGCGGGACCGCACACCAGGACGGTTGACAAGACAGCGACAGTTGAAGGCACGACAAGGCTTGATGACAATCTCATGACCATGTCCTTCCCAAATCCGGGACGGAAATGCCGTTCCGGTAAGTGCACGGTAACATACATTCCGGATCGGGCAACCGAGGGTTGAGCGGATGTCTGCCGGTGGCCCGCGGCCGAGATGGCAGCCATGCAGAACGCGGAATGCTCGCGCCGTCATTGCGAGCCACCGGCCGCGCAAAGCGCGGCGCGATGACAGGCTCCGCGAGGCAATCCAGGGTGCCTCTGCAGAACGACTGGATTGCTCCGCAATTTTGTCGCGAGCTCCTCGCAATGACGGCGTGGAGAAGGAGTAGCGCGTCAGCTTCAGTCTCGCGCTCCGGACCCAGCGCCACAGCGCCCGCGCGTTGCCGCGCGCCCGGGACACGACAGACAAAATAAAAACGGGGCCGTGAGGCCCCGTCAAAAGTCCGTAACGTATCCCGCGATCTTACTTGATCTTCTTACTTGATCTTGGCTTCGCGGAATTCGACGTGCTTGCGCGCGACCGGGTCGTACTTCTTCTTGACCAGCTTGTCGGTCATGGTGCGCGAATTCTTCTTGGCGACGTAGTAGAAGCCGGTGTCGGCCGAGGACACGAGCTTGACCTTGATGGTGACCGCTTTGGCCATGTTCAGAACCTCAGAAATGAAGGGAATCTGGAGCCGGCCAAACGGCCCGCGTTGGCCGGCAACCTAGCCAGAAACCGCCTGATGTCAAGGTTTTACACCCCGAAAACCACCCAAATCGGGCCCATTACGCCTCGAAGAACCGGTTTTTCGGCCGCGGCAGGCCCAGATTCTCCCTCAAAGTGGCCCCTTCATACTCTTTGCGGAAAATCCCGCGCCGCTGGAGCTCCGGGACCACCTTGTCGACGAAATCGTCGAGGCCGGCGGGCAGGAACGGGAACATGATGTTGAAGCCGTCGGAGCCGCGCCCGACCAGCCATTCCTCCATCTGGTCGGCGATGGTCTTGGCGGTGCCGACAAAGGCCAGCCCGCCATAGCCGCCGACGCGCTGGGCGAGCTGGCGGACGGTGAGCTTTTCGCGGGCAGCGAGGTCCACCATGCGCTGCCTGCCGCTCTTGCTGGCGTTGGTCTCGGGGATCTCCGGCAGAGGCCCGTCCGGGTCGAAGCCCGACGCATCGGTGCCGAGGATGACAGAGAGCGAGGCGATGGCGCTGTCGTAATGCACGCGGCTGTCGAGCAGCGCGCGCTTCTCCTTGGCTTCATCGACGCTGTCGCCGACCACGACGAAGGCGCCGGGGAGGATCTTGAGATGTCCAGGGTCGCGGCCGACTTTCGCCATGCGGCCCTTGATGTCGGCGTAGAGTTTTTGCCCGTCGGCGAGGCTGCCGCCGCCGGTGAACACGGCCTCCGCCGTCTCGGCCGCAAGCTGCCTGCCGTCCTCGGAGGCGCCGGCCTGCACGATCACCGGCCAGCCCTGCACCGGGCGGGCGATGTTGAGGGGGCCGCGCACTTTCAGGTATTTGCCGTTGTGGTCGAGCGTGTGCATCTTCGAGGGCTCGAAGAACAGCCCGCTCTCGACATCGCGCACGAAGGCGTCGTCGGCGAAGGAATCCCACAGGCCGGTGACGACGTCGTAGAACTCGCGGGCGCGCTTGTAGCGCTCGGCGTGCTCCATGTGATCTTCGAGCCCGAAATTCAGCGCGGCGTCCGGGTTCGAGGTGGTGACGATGTTCCAGCCCGCGCGGCCGCCGCTGAGATGGTCCAGCGAGGCGAAGCGGCGCGCGACGTGATAGGGCTCGTCGAAGGTGGTCGAGCCGGTCGCGATCAGGCCGATCCGCTCGGTGACCGCCGAGAGCGCCGACAGCAGCGTGAACGGCTCGAACGACGTCACGGTGTGGCTGCGCTTGAGCGCGTTGATCGGCATGTTCAGCACGGCGAGGTGATCGGCCATGAAGAAGGCGTCGAACTTGCCGGCCTCGAGCTTCCTGATCAGCGTCTTGATGTGGCCGAAATTGAAATTGGCGTCCGGCCAGGCCCCCGGATAGCGCCAGGCGCCGGTGTGGATGCTGATCGGGCGCATGAACGCGCCAAGCTTGAGTTGTCGTTGTGCCATCGCCCCGTATCCGTTCTGGGTGTCGTTGGGGAAAGACATAGGCATGAGTGGGAACTCCGCCATTGGGGGAGGCGGGAAGAATTTTTCGTATTTCGCGATCCACTCAGCACAATCCCGTCATTCCGGGGCGCCGCGTTAGCGGCGAGCCCGGAATGACGGTGAGGGAGTGGGCCGCCCATCGAACCAATCCGCCGCTCGCTCCGACCAAAGCCATGACCTCGTGAGGAGACCATCAATGGCAGGCGCGATGACAGTGGATGGCGGCATGGTCCGTATCGACCGGCCGATGCCCTGGGTTGGCCGGCTGCTGTCGTTGCCGCTGCTGGCGGCCAGCGGTTATCTGCTGTGGAATGTCGCGCTCGGCCTGCGCCAGGATTTCTCCGGCTTCGGCCGGCTCGCCGATGATCTCGTGCCGGTGCTGGTGTTCACCGGCCTCGGGCTGCTCGTCGGCATCCCCGGCCTGATCCTGCTCACCTTCCGCTATTTCGTCGTGCTCAACGAGACGCTGCGCCAGATCGTCATCACCAGCCAGTTCGGCCCGCTGAACATTCGCAGGCATCGCAATCTCGCCGACTATCATTTCATCAGCATCACCGACGACTACGATGCGGATCTGACGACCTATGACGTCAATCTCTGCGGCAACAAGGGCACCGAGCCGATCAACCTGATGAGCTTCACCAGGCGCGAGGAGGCGGACAAGCTCGCGGGCGAGATCGGCCGCGTCCTCAAGCTGCCGGCGCGCGACTATGTCGGCACCGAGCCGGATAGCGACGACGCATGATAAGAATACTCGATCGGCTTAGCCCGGTTCACCTCTCCCTACGGGAGAGGTGAGCAGTCAGCTCAAAATATCCTTCTGCATCTTGCCGCCGTAGAAATGGAAGAACGGCACCGGCGCGTCGTGGCGGAGCGGGCCGGTGGCAAGGCGCGTGTCGAGCTCGTTGAGCACGTTGCGCGTCATCGGATGCAGATCGGCGAGCGGCTTCGATCCGAGCTCGACCCAGACCAGCTCGACCAGCTCCGCATCCGCATGGATCACGCCCTCGACGCGATGGGTGATCGCGGAGGCATCCGCGGTGAAGAAGCGCGTGTCGAACCGCTTGACGCGACCCGGCGGGGTGATCGCGCGCGCGATCAGGAACAGGCCTGAGGGATCGGGCAGCAGGCTCGCATCAGCAAACGGCTTCCAGGCGCCGTCGAGCTTCGGCGCTTTCCCCTCGGCCTTGCGGCCGAGGCAGAGGCCGGTCTCCTCGCAGGCCTCGCGGATCGCGGCGACCGCCAGCGATTTTGCGCGTGAGGCCGGCGTCTTCGGGCTGCCCTTGGCGAGGTTGGCTTCCAGCTCGGAGGTGATGGGGGCCGCACACGGCACACGGTAGTCGGCCTTGTCGACGCGGCCGCCGGGGAAGACGAACTTGCCGGGCATGAACACCACCTTGTCGTGGCGCTTGCCGACCAGGACTTTCGGAACGGCGCCGCTGCGATCGACCAGGATCAGTGTCGCCGCATCCTTCGGGCGGAAATAGGGATGATGGTCGGCTTCCTTGCCCTCGTGGATCTTTGCCTTCTCGGCTGCCTGCAACGTGTCCGTCATGTCCTCACCCAAACCGCTTCTTGCTTATTGCTTACACCGGCGGAATACCATCCGGAGGGTTGTCGTCAAAGCCGTGCATGCGCAGAGCCCATTGCAATCCGACCACGGCGCCCTTGACCGGCTGGAGCAGCGCGAGCGAGGCGAAGAACGTGAAGGGCAGGTAGGCCGCGAAGCTGAGCCAGACCGGCGTCGTGTAGTTGGTCTCGATCCAGAGGATGCCGGGCACCACGATGTGGCCGACGATGACGATGACGAGATAGGCGGGCAAATCGTCGGCGCGATGCGGCGTGAAGTCGAGGCCGCACGCCGAGCAATGATCAGCGGTCTTCAGGAAGGCGCGGAACAGTTTTCCTTCGCCGCAACGCGGGCAGCGGCCGCGAAAGCCGCGCTTCATTGCCGTCCAGACATCGCGCTTCTCGACGAGGCCGGTCTCGCGCGTCCAGATTTTCGGGGCCGTGCTCATCGTCACCATGCCTTGCCCTTCTGGCCTTTGCCCTTGTTCTTCTTGCCCTTGCCGGGCTTCTTCGGCTTCGCCGGCTTGTGCTTCTTCGCCGGACTGCGTCCGGGATGCGCCTTGAACGAGGGGCGGCGTTGCGGACCGGATGCCCTGCGGCCCCGCGGCGCGGTCTCGCCGCTTGACGACAGCAGCTCGAAGCGCAGCGCGCCTGCGATCGGAGCTGCTTCTATCAGACGGACGTCGACCACGTCACCCAGCTGATGCATGGCGCCGCTGCGCGTGCCGACGAGGGCATGGCGGCTCTCGTCATAGTTGAAATATTCCGTGCCAAGGGATCGGATCGGGATCAGGCCGTCGGCGCCGGTCTCGCTCAGCTTGACGAACAGGCCGGCGCGCGTGACGCCGGAAACGCGGCCCTGGAAGCTGGAGCCGATGCGGTCGGCGAGATGGTGCGCGATCAGCCGGTCCACGGTCTCGCGCTCCGCCTTCATCGCGCGCCGCTCGGTCACCGAGATGTGGGCGGCGACCTCGCCGAGCGTTTCCGGTGTCTCGGTGTCGGGCAGCACACCTTCGCCAAGGCCGAGCGCGCGGACCAGCGCGCGGTGCACGACGAGGTCGGCGTAGCGGCGGATCGGCGAGGTGAAATGCGCGTACCGGCGCAGGTTCAGGCCGAAATGACCGTAGTTCTCGGCGGAATATTCGGCCTGCGCCTGAGCGCGGAGCACGACCTCGCTTACCAGCGGGAAGTGGTCGTGGCCCTCGAGCTGGGCCAGCACGCGGTTGAACAGGGCCGGGCGCAGCGCGCCTGATTTGGCGAAGGGAACGTCGAGCGTCTCCAGAAACTCCGCGAGCGCGTGGACCTTCTCCAGCGTCGGCTCGTCATGCACGCGGTAGATCAGCGGCAGCGACTTCTTCTCCAGCATCTCGGCCGCCGCGACGTTGGCGAGGATCATGAACTCCTCGATCAGCTTGTGCGCATCGAGACGCTCCGGAACGATGACGCGATCGACCGTGCCATCGCTCTTCAAGAGGATCTTGCGCTCGGGCAGATCGAGATTGAGCGGATCGCGCTCGTCTCTTGCGCGCTTGACGCAGGCATAGGCGGTGTAGAGCGGCCTCAGGATCGGATCGAGCAGGGGGCCGGTGGTGTCGTCAGGCCGGCCGTCGATCGCGGCCTGCGCCTGTGCGTAGTTCAGCTTCGCCGCCGAGCGCATCAGGATGCGGTGGAACGTATGCGAGCGCTTGCGGCCGTCGGGGCCGATCACCATGCGCACCGCCAGCGCGCCGCGCGGCTCGCCCGGCACCAGCGAGCAGAGATTGTTGGAGATGCGCTCCGGCAGCATCGGCACGACGCGGTCGGGGAAATAGACCGAATTGCCGCGGTCGAGCGCGTCGCGGTCGAGCGCGGTGCCCGGCCGCACGTAGAAGCTCACATCCGCAATGGCGACGTTGACGATGAAGCCGCCCTTGTTGTTGGGATCGTCGTCGGCCTGCGCATGCACCGCGTCGTCATGATCTTTCGCATCGGGCGGATCGATGGTGACGAGCGGGACGTCGCGCCAGTCCTCGCGCCCCTTCAGGTTCGCCGGCTCCGCCGCTTCGGCTTCACGCTCTGCCGCGGGGCGGAATTGCAGGGGAATGTCGTGCGCGTAGATCGCGATCAGGCTGATCGCCTTCTCCGACTTGACCGAGCCGAGCTTCTCCTTCACGCGGCCTGAGGCGAGGCCAAAGGCGCGTGAGCGGACGATGTCGACGCTGACGAGGTCGCCGTCCTGGGCGCCCTGCGTGTCGGCCGCGGCAATGTTCAGCTCGCGGTCGGCAGATTTCTTGTCGACGGGGACGAGCCGTCCGCCGCCTTCGGGAAGCTCGCGGAACACGCCGAGGATGCGGCTCTTGGCCTTGTCGAAGACCTTGATGATGTGGCCGCGATAGGCCGGGCCTTCGGTCTCGTCGATGCGCTCGACGCGCAGCAGGGCGCGGTCGCCGACGCCGGCGGCGGTGCCGGGCTTCGGCCGGCGCGGCATGACGATGAGGATTTTTGGCGGTTCGCCGCTTTCGACCTCGTCCCATTCGGTGGGGGAGGCGATCAGCTCGCCATCGGAGTCGCGGCCGGTGATGTCGGCGACCAGCGTCGACGGCAGGGTGTCCGGTTCCGAGACCTTGTGGCGCTTCTTCTTGATGGTCCCGTCGTCGGCGAGCTCGCGCAGCATGCGCTTGAGCTCGACGCGATCGGCGTTCTTCAGGCCGAACTCGCGCGCAATTTCGCGGGTGCCGACGTTTCCCTGATTTGCCTTGATGAAGGCGACGATGGCTTGCCTGTCGGGAAAGCCACGGTCATTCTTGCGTTTCACTTAACCTCTAATTCTTGCCGGCACTCTTCTTGGCCGGAGTGTTTGCAGGATTCTTGGTGGCGGCGGCCTTGGTCGGCGACGTCTTTGCAGTCGACGACACGGCGGCGCGCGCCTTGCTGGTGGATTCGGATTTGGCCGCGGCTTTCTTCGCGGCCGGTTTCTTGGGTTTGGGCGCGGCGTCATCGCCGCCGGCGGCCTTCGCCGCAGCCTTCTTGGCCTTGGCCGGCTTCGCCGCCTTCTTCGCCTTGGTCTTGCCGCCACCCTTGGCCGCGCGCTCGTCAATCAGTGCGATCGCCTGCGGCAGCGTGACGGTGTCCTTCTCGAACTCGGCCGGGATCGTCGCGTTGACGCCGCCGGCGGTGACATAGGCGCCGTAACGGCCGCTCTTCACGGTGACGGTGCCGAGCGTCGGATGATCGCCGATCGGCTTGCCGGGGTCGGCGCCGAAGCGGCGGCTCGGGCCCTTGGCGACCTTTTCCGCGATCAGCGTCACGGCGCGGTTGAGGCCGATGTCGAAGACCTCATCGCCGGCCTCGAGGCTGGCATAGGTCTTCTCGTGCTTCACGAACGGCCCGAAGCGGCCGAGGCCGGCGGTGATCGGCTGACCGGTCTCCGGATGCTTGCCGATTTCGCGCGGCAGCGACAGCAGTTTCAGCGCAAGCTCGAGCTCGACGTCGCCGGGCGAGGTGCCCTTCGGGATGCCCGCGCGCTTCGGCTTCTCGCCTTCCTCATAATCCTTCTGCTCGCCGAGCTGGATGTACGGGCCGAAGCGGCCAGCCTTGACCCAGACGTCGCGACCGGTGTCGGGATCCTGGCCGAGCGAACGGTCGGCCGTCGCCTCGCTGTCGGCGGCGAGCTGGCGGGTGTAGCGGCACTCCGGATAGTTCGAGCAACCAACGAAGGCGCCGAACTTGCCGGCCTTGAGATTGAGCCGGCCGTTGCCGCAGCTCGGGCACTGCCTGATGTCGCCGCCGTCGGCGCGGGGCGGATAGATGTGCTGTCCGAGCATGTCGTCGAGCACGTCCAGCACCTGCGCCACGCGCAAATCCTTGATCTCGTCGACGGCGCCGATGAAGCCGCTCCAGAAATCCTTCAGCACCTGCTGCCAGGAGATCTCGTTGTTGGAGATGCGATCGAGCTGCTCTTCCAGGTTGGCGGTGAAGTCGTATTCGACGTAGCGGCTGAAGAAGCTTTCGAGGAACGCGACCACGACGCGGCCCTTGTCCTCGCCGTGCAGGCGCTTCTTCTCCAGCTTGACGTAGCCGCGGTCCTTCAGGACCTGGAGGATCGAGGCATAGGTCGAGGGCCGGCCGATGCCGAGCTCCTCCATGCGCTTGACCAGCGAGGCCTCGGAGAAGCGCGGCGGCGGCTCGGTGAAATGCTGGGTGACGGCGAGCGACTGCCGCTTCAGGCCGTCGCCGGCGCTCATCGCGGGCAGGCGGCGGGAATCCTCGTCTTCCTCGTCGTCGCGGCCTTCCTGGTAGAGCGCGAGGAAGCCGTCGAACTTGACGACCTGGCCGGTGGCGCGCAGCTCCAGCGTACGGCCGCCGGCCTTCGCCGTGATGTCGACGGTGGTGCGCTCGAGCTCGGCGGCTTCCATCTGGCTCGCAATGGTGCGCTTCCAGATCAGCTCGTAGAGCCGCGCCTGATCGGAATCGAGCTTGCGGCTCATGCTGTCCGGGCGGCGGGACATGTCGGTCGGGCGGATCGCTTCGTGCGCTTCCTGGGCGTTCTTGGCCTTGGCCTGGTACTGGCGCGGGGCCTCCGGCACGTAGGCGTTGCCGTAATCCTCGCCGATCACCTTGCGCGCCTGGGTGATCGCGGACGGATCGATCTGCACGCCGTCGGTACGCATATAAGTAATGAGTCCGGTGGTCTCGCCGCCGATGTCGATGCCTTCATAGAGGCGCTGGGCGATGCGCATCGTGTGCGCGGGCGCAAAGCCGTATTTGCGGCTGGCTTCCTGCTGCAGCGTGGAGGTGGTGAAGGGCGCCTGCGGATTGCGCCGGGCGGGTTTTGCATCGACCGCGGTGACCGCGTAGGCGGCGGCTTCCAGCGCCTTCTTGAAGTCTTCGGCTTCCGCGCCGGTGCCGATGTCGAGGCGCTGGATCTTCTTGCCGTCGGCGCCGACGAGACGCGCCTCGAACGCATCGCCGCGCGGGGTGAGCAGGGTCGCGACCAGCGACCAGTATTCGCGGGCGACGAACTTCTCGATCTCGAGCTCGCGGTCGCAGACGAGGCGCAGCGCCACCGACTGCACGCGGCCGGCCGAGCGGGCGCCCGGCAGCTTGCGCCACAGCACGGGGGAGAGGGTGAAGCCGACCAGATAGTCCAGCGCGCGGCGCGCCATATAGGCGTCGACCAGCGCGCCGTCGATCTGGCGCGGATGCTTCATCGCGTCCGTGACGGCCTGCTTGGTGATGGCGTTGAACACCACGCGCTCGATCTTCTGATCCTTGAGCGCGCGCTTCTCCTTCAACACCTCCAGCACGTGCCAGGAGATGGCCTCGCCCTCGCGATCAGGGTCGGTGGCGAGAATCAGGCGGTCGGCGTTCTTCAGAGACTTGGCGATATCGTTGAGCCGGCCGGCCGCCTTGGGATCGACCTCCCAGATCATCTTGAAATTGGCGTCCGGATCGACGGAACCGTTCTTCGCCGGGAGGTCGCGGACATGGCCGAACGAGGCCAGAACCTCATAGGACGAGCCCAAATACTTGTTGATCGTCTTGGCTTTCGCCGGCGACTCCACAATGACGATATTCATGTAGTTCCAGTAACTTACGGGGAAATTCTAGGCCGAATTCGACGAGATTCGGGTCGGCCGTTTCGAACCGAACATGGGTGGTGAGGCCGTCGCTGTCAAATCGAGGGGTGTAGAAAGCCGCCGCGATGGGAAAAGTTTCATATCGAGAAAGTTGCAAAATACCACCTTGGAGTTGCGGTCGATGTGGGCGTAATGTTCCCGTGGGCATGGATTCGGGGTGGGGTCTGGTGACTAGGCCAGGAAAGAAACGGGCGCGCGCCGCATCAGGCGCGCGGGAAGGCTCGCGCCACGAGGAACCCGGGGAAGGCGGGGCCGATGAGGCGGTTGCCTTCATCGCCGAGCAGGTGGCGGTGTTGCGCAAGCTCGCCGAGCGCCACAGGCTCGACGTGCTGCATTATCTCTTAGGCATGACGCAGCTGGAGGCCGACGAGCATCTGCGGCTGCGCACCAAGCGCAAGCTGTCGTGAGGCTGGCGTTTCCATCGGTCCCGTCATCCTGAGGTGCGAGCGATGGGGTGCGAAGCGCCCCATCGGGAGCCTCGAAGGATGAACGGCCGGGATGCAAGCCGGGCCGTCGCCCTTCGAGGCTCGCAGGGTGACGGGGAAAGACTTGAGCACGCAACATCGCGATGACGACGTGATTAGCCGTTGCGGCTTGCCATTCTGGCCAATCGCTGGCCGAGATATTCGGCCGTGTTGAGATCGCTCCAAGGCAAGGCGCCGTCGACCAGGTGTGTCGCCAAGCCAAGCTGGCTGCCCAAACGATTGCGGCCGTCCCGATCCTCTCCGCCAGGGATATCGAGCCCGCACCAGAGCATGCCGTGCTGAGCACCCAGGATCGTAAAGTAGGTCAGCGTGTGGAGTTGATCCCCGCTTGCGCAGGCGCCGGTGGTGAACCCGGCTGCGATCTTGTTGGCCCAGGCTTGCTTGCTCCATCTGTCGCTCGAAGCGTCGGCAAAAGCTTTGAATTGGGCCGCGGGTCCGCCCATGTAGGTGGGACTGCCAAATGCGACCGCGTCGACGCGGTCGATCGTTTCCAATAACCTCTCATTCTGAAACCGGCCTGACACGATGTCGTCGCCTGTGATGCGACAAAGTGCGACGTCCGCCGTGCCAGCCGCTCCGCGCGCCACCGCATGCGCCAGCTTCTCGGTGGTGCCGGAGATGGAAAAATAGACGATGGCGAGCAGGGGCATAGCGGTGCCACTTTGGGATGTTCAGCCATCTTTGACGCCGTCGATATTTTGTACAAGTCCCCCTGCGCGGTAGTGGCAGCCGTGCGTCGTCACGCCGATCGCCGCCGCGGCGCCGGTCGCGGTTTCACTGTCGTGTCCGCGGGGCTGAGCAGCCGGCCGTCCTCCGCGCGCATTTCGAGCTTCTTCACCGGGCGGCCTTTCTCGCGATCGACCAGGATGGTCGCGATCTGCTCGGGGTGGTCGTCGAATTCCTCGCTCCATTGCCGGAGCGCGACCAGGATCGGGAAGGTGCCGCGGCCCTTCGGCGTCAGCACGTATTCAGAATAGGCGCTGCCGTCGGAGGCGGGGGCGGTCTCCAGAATGCCGTGATCGACCAGCGCGCGCAGCCGCGCGGCCAGAATGTTCTTGGCCATGCCGAGCTTGCTCTGAAACTCGCCGAAGCGGCGCAGGCCGAACAGCGCCTCGCGGATAATCAAGAGCGACCACCAGTCGCCGATCGCCTCCAGCGAGCGTGCGATCGGGCAGGCATCACCCTCGAAGCTGGTTCGTTTCACCATCGTCCTGGTCCTTTCGCGTTCGCCCGATTCCGGTGGCGATCACGCGCTTGTGTGGTTGCATCATAAAACCAAGTACCCTAGATGGCAATGTAGTTTCATTATGAAACCACTGGAGGCGAACGTGAGACTGAAGAACAAGACGGCATTGATTACGGGCGGCAACGGCGGCATCGGGCTTGCGACGGCAAAGCTGTTCGTGGCCGAGGGCGCCAAGGTGGTGATCACCGGGCGCAACAAGGAAACGCTGGCGGCTGCCGCGAAAGAGCTCGGCCCGAACGCGCTTGCGGTCGTCGCTGATGCCACCGACATCGCCGCCACCGAAGCCGCGACCAGGCAGGGCGCCGAGAAGTTCGGCAAGTTCGACATCGTGTTCGCAAATGCCGGTATTCCCGGCAGCACGCCGCTCGGTGCGGCGACGCTGGAGGTCTTTGAGAAGGTGATCAGCACGAACCTCACCGGCGTGTTCTTCACGGTCCAGTCGGCGCTGCCTCATCTCAACGACAATGCCTCGATCATCCTCAACGGCTCGGTGATCTCTGTGCTCGGCATTCCCGGCTATTCGGCTTACGGCGCGGCGAAGGCCGGCGTGCGGGCGATGGCGCGGATCATGGCCTCGGAGCTGTCGCCGCGCGGCATCCGCGTCAACGTCGTCGCGCCGGGCGCGATCCGCACGCCGATCTGGGGCGCTGCGATCGCAACGCCTGAAGCCGAGAAGGCGTTCGAGAAGCGCATCGCGCTGTCGACGCCGCTCGGCCGCATTGGTGAACCCGATCACATCTCGAAGACGGTGCTGTTCCTCGCCTCCGATGATTCCGCGCATATTCAAGGCCAGGAGATCTTCGTCGATGGCGGCGCAGTCGCCGCTCCGAGCGGTGCGCCGATCTATCGCGGCTGATCAAATCAAGTGCAAATTGAATCGGTCGGCGCGGCCACATCGGTTGCGCCGGCCGGTTCCCTCGTCCCGCGGGATGTATTTTCTGAACCTTGCGTGATCAGGTTGAACCTTGCCGCAAGCTGCCAAGACCCTTTTACGGGCAGGGGGTCATAAGACTCATTTTCAGGGAGCCCGTCATGCCAAAGGCAGCTCGTATTTTTTCGTCGATTTCAACACCGCGCATTTTCACCGAACGCTCCGCCATTCCCGCCAGGCGCTCCGACAAATCGGAGCTCATCGGGGTGGCTGTTTTCTCCGGCATCGGCCTGTTCGTTTCGCTCGTGGCCGTCATCCTGGGCATGCAGGGCGCCTGGTTTTAGCCCGTGCGATCTGTCAGCCGCCGCCGGAATCCGGCAGCGGCTGCTGCGGTCGGCGGGAGCCTCACGCCGCCTGAAGGCTGGTGGCCGCCTGAAGTGCGCCGGCCAGCGCTTTCTCACGATGGTCCGGCCCGACCTGGATGCCATCGGCGGAGATGAACTCGGGATCGGTGATGCCGATGAAGCCGAACACCCAGCGCAGATAGGTTTCGAGATGCTCGCCAGCGGCAGTCGGCATGTCCGCGCCGTAATAGCCGCCGCGCGAGATCGCCACGATCACGCGCTTTGCGCCGGCAAGGCCCTGAGGTCCATTGGCGCCGTATTGGAATGTCTTCCCCGCCACCAGGATGCGGTCGATCCAGGCCTTGAGCTGGCTCGGGATGGTGAAATTGTACATGGGCGCGCCGATCACGACCACGTCGGCAGCGAGGAACTCGTTCAGCACGGCCGCGCTCGCGGCAAGGTCGGGTCCGAGTTCCGCCGGCGCAGGCGCGCCTTGCGCGGCCGCCAGATGCGAGCCGGAGAGGTGGGCGAGCGGGGTCTGGGTCAGGTCGCGATAGACGACCTCGAGCGAGGGCGTCGCCTGGCGGAGACGGTCGACGATGGCGGCGGAAACCTGCCGGCTGACGGAGTGGGGGCCGAGCACGCTGGAGTCGATATGGAGGAGTTTCATTGAGGTCACCCATGGTATAGATTTGTAACCCGCACTACATGAGTGACCATCGAAATCCCCGCAAGAACGCACTTTTTTGAGCCATGGACACATCTTTGAAACCTGCGCACATCGATCTGCCTGCTTCGCCAAGGTCGGTTCCAAGGCCCGATCCCAACCATGCGGACTGCCGCGGGGTCGCCTCCGTGCTGTCCCGCGTCGGCGACAAATGGAGCGTGTTCGTCATCATGATGCTCGGCGACGGACCGAAGCGCTTCAACGAGCTCAAGCGCATGATCAACGGCATCTCGCAGCGGATGCTGACCTTGACGCTGCGTGGCCTCGAGCGCGACGGCCTCGTCACGCGCACGATCTTCCCGACCATTCCGCCGCGCGTGGACTATGAGCTGACCGATCTCGGCCGCGGCCTGTCGCGGCCCGTGGAGGCGCTCGGCAAGTGGGCGATGGAGCATCTGGCGCAGATCGAGGCCGCACGTACGCGGTTCGACAAGCGCGGCGAGAACTAAAGCAGCGACACCAATCCGCCGCCGTGGCGTTCGAGCCGGCCGGCGAGCTCGAGCTCCAGCAGCACGGTGCGCACGATCGCCGGCGAGGCACCGGACATCCGCACGAGGTCGTCGAGGCCGATCGGCACGGGGCCGAGCAGGCCGGTGATCTGGTCGCGGTCGTGCGTCTGCGGATCGCTCTCGAACGGCCCGCTGTCGGGCTCGCGCGCAGGAATCACCAGCGGCCGCTCCATGATCGGTGCGACAGCGTTGATGACGTCGGCAGCTTCGGTGACGAGCGTTGCGCCCTGCTTGATCAGATCATTGGTGCCGGCGGCGCGCGGATCGAGCGGCGAGCCCGGCACCGCGAACACCTCGCGGCCCTGTTCGGCCGCCATGCGCGCGGTGATCAGCGAGCCCGAGCGGTGGGCGGCCTCCACCACGACCACGCCGAGCGAGGCGCCCGAGATCAGCCGGTTGCGGCGGGGGAAGTCGCGGGCGCGCGGCTCGTGGCCGAGCGGCATCTCGGAGATCGCCGCGCCCGCGTGATCGAGGATCGATCCGAGCAAATCGCCGTGCTCCGGCGGATAGATGCAGTCATGGCCACCGGCGAGCACGGCGATCGTGCCGCTTTCGACACTGGCGCGATGCGCGGCCTGGTCGACGCCGCGGGCCAGCCCCGAGATGATGATGAAGCGGGCTTCGCCAAGCTCACGCGCGAGCTGACCAGCAAATTTCAGCCCAGCGCCGGAGGCATTGCGCGAGCCGACGATCGCGATCATCGGCCGCATCAAGGTTGTCGTGTCGCCGCGTACGGCGAGCAGCGGCGGGGCGTCGTCGAGCGTCGAAAGCCGCGCCGGATAGCCGTCCTCGCCGGGCGCGAGCCAGGCGATGCCGAATTTGCGGCTGGCGGCGAGCTCGGCCTTGGCCTCGTCCGCGCTACAGATGCGCCCCGACCGCGCCGCGCCGCCGCGGCGTGCCAGATCCGGCAGCCGCTCCAGGGCCGCACGCGCGCTGCCGAAATGATCGACCAGCGAACGGAAGGTGCGTGGCCCGACATTGTCGGAGCGGATCAGCCGCAGGCGGTCGACCCGTTCGGCTTCGGTCAGCTCCACGCTGGGGTTGATGGCGTCCACGGCGTCTCCCTTGCAGGGGCAGCATGGAACAACCTGAGGGCGTGGGCAACAGGGGCATGCGCTTGCGCGACCTCGCCCCGATGCTAAAAGCGATGGCAATAAGAAGGGTATTGCCATGATCTCACTCGCCGACCTCCAGCGCCGCATCGAAACGGGCGAGCTGTCGCCTGACGCAGCCATCGCCCAGTCGCACGCGGCGATCGAGGCGCGGGAGAAGGAGGTCCATGCCTTCGTCCGCCACGACAAGTCGGCAAGAGCGCAAGCCTCCGGCCCGCTGCGCGGCATCGCCGTCGGGATCAAGGACATCATCGACACGGCCAACATGCCGACCGAGATGGGCTCGCAGATCTATCGCGGCTGGCAGCCGCGCTCGGACGCGCCTGTTGTGATGATGCTGAAACGGGCGGGGGCCACCATCATCGGCAAGACCACGACCACGGCGTTTGCCTCGCGCGATCCGACGCCGACGCTCAATCCACACAATCTTGGCCATTCGCCGGGCGGCTCGTCCTCGGGCTCGGCGGCGGCGGTCGGTGCCGGCATGATCCCGCTGGCGCTTGGCACCCAGACCGGCGGCTCGGTGATCCGGCCCGCCGCCTATTGCGGGACGGCTGCGATCAAGCCGTCGTTCCGCATGCTGCCGACGGTCGGCGTGAAGTGCTATTCGTGGGCGCTCGACACGGTCGGCCTGTTCGGCGCGCGCGCGGAGGATCTCGCGCGCGGACTGCTCGCGATGACCGGCCGCAGCGAATTCTCCGGCATCGTCCCGGCCAGGGCGCCGCGCATCGGCGTGGTCAGGCAGGAGTTCGCCGGCGCTGTCGAGCCGGCGGCCGAGCAGGGCCTGCAAGCGGCGATCAAGGCGGCCGAGCGGGCCGGGGCCAGTGTTCAGGCCATCGATCTGCCCGAGGCGGTGCATGAGGCCTGGCGCATCCATCCCATCATCCAGGATTTCGAGGCGCACCGCGCGCTCGCCTGGGAGTTTTCCGAGCATCACGACGAAATCGCGCCGATGCTGCGCGCCAGTCTCGATGCGACGGTCGGGCTCACGCCGAAGGAATATGACGAGGCGCGCCGGATCGGCCGCCGTGGCCGCCGCGAGCTTGGCGAATTGTTCGAGGGCGTCGACGTGCTCCTGACCTATTCGGCGCCGGGCACCGCGCCGGCCAAGGCGCTCGCGAGCACCGGCGACCCTCGCTACAACCGGCTCTGGACGCTGATGGGCAATCCTTGCGTCAACGTGCCGGTGCTGAAGGTCGGTGGCCTGCCGATCGGCGTGCAGGTGATCGCGCGCTTCGGCAACGACGCACATGCGCTCGCGACGGCGTGGTTCCTGGAGGATGCGCTGGTGAAATCAGGCTAGCGCGGGTTCTGCGGAAGCGGTGCGCTGGTCGGATGCAGGCGGAGCTGCACTGATCGTAGCTCCTTGCCCGAGCCAGCGCTCGGCCGCCTCGCGGCCGCTCCGGTGCAACAGGCGGATGAAGCCGCGGCCGAGATCGGCCGAGCTACGCTGCGCCAGGCCTTCAACGGAGTCTTCCGCCGCGATCCTGGACAGCCGCAGCGAGGATGCAGCGTGCGATTGCGCCCATGCGATCGCCGCAACCTCGGCATTGAGCGCGGCGTTTGCGGTGATCTGGTCGAGCCGGCGGTCGATGGCGGCGAGCGTGATCGGCACGTAGCTGTCGCGGGACGGGGTGAGCTGGACCAGCAGCACGTCGGTCGCCGCCGTCTCCTGCGCCAGCTTCAGCAATGGCGGATTGCCGCCGAAGCCGCCGTCCCAATAGGCTTCGCCCTCGATCTCGACGGCGCAGTGGACCAAAGGCGGGCAGGTCGAGGCCAGCGCGACGTCGGTCGTGATGGCGTCATTGCGAAAGATCTGCTGCTGCCCGTCGCGGATCCGCGTCGCCGCGATCAGGAGCCTTGGCGACTTCGCCGCGCGCAGGGCCGCGAAATTGATGTCGCGCGACAGCGCCTGCCGCAGCGGATCGAGATCGAACGGATCGAACTGGCCGGAGCGCAGCGTCGGCCCGAACGCGACCGAGCTTCCCACGGGCGAAAAGCCGCCGACCAGCATCAGCGAGCGGAACGAGGCCTCGTGCATCAGGCGGACCCAGAACCGGTTCAGCCGCGCGCGCGCAGCCTCACGGCCGCCCTCGGCGAGGCCGCAAGCGAGCAGCAGCGCATTGACGGCGCCGGCGCTGGCGCCGCTGATGGTGTCGATCTCGATATCGGGCTCTTCCAGGAGCCGCTCCAGCACGCCCCAGGTGAAGGCGGCGAAGGTGCCGCCGCCCTGAAGCGCCAGCGAGAGTTTTCGCGGTGGCCATTGATCGGGGCGGACCTGATCGCGCACGACAGGTGCAGCCGTGGTCACGGCCTCGATGGGACCGGCAATTTGTGCCACGGGGGCGGGCGCAGGTGGCGGTGCAACGGGAGCCGGCTCGGGGACGCGAGGCGGCGAGGGCGCATCGGACCAGATGTCCGTCATGGACAGCAGTCGGCTCGCCGCAGTGCGTGCCGCACCTTGCGAACCACCGTCGATATGCGCGCCGACAATCTTCTCGCTCATTCTGAGCAACCGCGTAACGCCTTTTGCGCTGTCAGGATGACAGGCATGGAACTCGTTCGCCACTCTGGCCACGATTGGCTTTCGAGTTGCGAACAGGATTTGGCGTATAATGCGGAAGGAGCGCGGCGGTATCCGTACTTTTTCCCGGCGTTGGATTTTGTTTTGACGCGTTTTCCTGACGCGAACCGGAATCCAATTCGGTCGAAAACGCTCTAGGCCTTCTCGCCGATCCGGCTTTCCTTGCCCGATTGCAGCCGCTTGATGTTCTCGCGATGCGCGTAGAACAGCAGCAGCGTCAGCACGGCGAACAGCGCGGACAAAGCGAGGTGGCCGAACCACCACAGGAACATCGGCGTGATGAAGGAGGCCACCAGCGCCGAGAGCGAGGAATAGCGCGTGGTGAAGGCGGTCGCCAACCAGAGCAGGCAGAACACCACCGCGGCCGGCCAGAACAGGCCGAGCAGGATGCCGATATAGACCGCAACACCCTTGCCGCCCTTGAATTTGAGCCAGACCGGGAAGAGATGGCCGAGGAAGGCGCCGAGGCCTGCCACCATCGCAGCATTGGGGCCGGCGATGTAGCCGGCGATCACGACCGCCACGGTGCCCTTCAGCGCATCGAGCAAGAGGGTGCCCGCAGCAAGGCTCTTGCGTCCGGTGCGCAGCACGTTGGTGGCGCCGATGCTGCCGGAGCCGATCGAGCGGATATCTTGCGTGCCGGCGAGCCTGGTCAGGACCAGCCCGAACGGAATCGAGCCGAGGAGGTAGCCGATGACGAGCGCCACCGGCAAAAATGCTTCAAGACCCATGGCTGCAAATCCCTTGACCGCATCGCCATGCTGAACTGCGACGCCACGCATGATCCTGTCCCGATCCGCTGTCGCGGTGCAGGGCGACACCCAAAACCGTCACCCTAGACATGCTCGAAGACCGTCCGTCCGCCGACAATGGTGCGCACCACGCGGCCTGTAAAGCGGGCTTCGTCGAACGGGGTGTTCTTGCAGGGCGATTTGAGCTCGGCGGGATCGACCACCCAGGGGACGTCGGGGTCGATCACGATCACATCCGCCGGGCTGCCTGCGCGCAGGGTTCCACCGGGCAGGCCCAGAATCTCGGCCGGCCGGGTCGACATCGCCTGGATCAGCGTCTTCAGGTCCAGCTCGCCATTGTGCATCAGCCGCAGGCCGGCGGGCAGCATGGTCTCGAGCCCCACGGCGCCGGGAGCTGCTTCCGCGAACGGCAGGCGCTTGACCTCGACGTCCTGCGGATTGTGGTCGGACATGATGACGTCGATGAGGCCGGAGGCGACGGCTGCGACCAGCGCGCGGCGGTCGTCCTCGGTGCGCAGCGGCGGCGACAGCTTCAGGAACGACCGGTAGGGCCCGATATCGTTCTCGTTCAGCGCAAGATGGTTGATCGAGACCGAGGCGCTGACGGCGAGCCCGGCGTCGCGGGCGCGCTTGAGGATGTCGAGCGAGTCGATGCAGGACAGCGAGGCGGCGTGATAGCGGCCGCCGGTCAGCGCGACGAGGCGCATGTCGCGTTCCAGCATCACGGCTTCCGCTGCGTTCGGAATGCCCATCAGGCCGAGCCGCGAGGCGAACTCGCCCTCGTTCATCACGCCTTCGCCGACGAGATCGGGATCTTCGGTGTGATGCACGATCAGCGCGTCGAAATCGCGCGCGTAAGTCAGGGCCCGGCGCATCACCTGGGCGTTGGTGACGCTCCTGTCGCCGTCGCTGAAAGCGATGGCGCCGGCGGCCTTCAACAGGCCGAACTCGGTCATCTCCTCGCCGCGCATGCCCTTGGTCAGCGCCGCCATCGGCTGGATGTTGACGATCGCGGTGTCGCGGGCGCGGCGCATCACGAAGTCCACCGTCGCCGAATTGTCGATGACGGGCTCCGTATCGGGCTGGCAGATGATGGTGGTGATGCCGCCGGTCGCGGCTGCCTGGCTCGCGGACGCAAAGGTCTCGCGATGGCTGAAGCCGGGTTCGCCGACGAAAGCTTTCATGTCGATCAGGCCCGGGGCCACGATCTTGCCGGCGCAGTTGACGACGTCGGTGCCCTCGGGGACGCCGGCAGCGCCGATGCCGCGGCGGGTCTCGCGGATGATGCCGTCGGCAATCAGGACATCGCCGGGGCCGTCGAAATCCCTGGAGGGATCGACGACGCGGGCGTTGGCGAGCAGGATGGGACGGCGGTCAGTCAGCATGAGCATCACGCGTTCGGCAAGTTGCGGGCGAGCGCTTCGAGCACGGCCATGCGCACCGCCACGCCCATCTCGACCTGTTCGCGGATCAGCGATTGCGCGCCGTCGGCGACCGCGGTGTCGATCTCGACGCCGCGGTTCATCGGGCCGGGATGCATGACGAGAGCGTCTGGCTTGGCATAGCCAAGCTTTTTCTGGTCCAGCCCGAAATAGTTGAAATATTCGGAGGTCGACGGCACGAAGGAGCCGTTCATGCGCTCGCGCTGGAGCCGCAGCATCATGACGATGTCGGCGCCGTTGAGCCCCTCGCGCATGTCGCGCGCAACCTCGACGCCCATCCGCTCGATGCCGGGCGGCAGCAGCGTGGAGGGGCCGACGACCCGGACGCGGGCACCCATGGTGTTGAGCAGGATGATGTTGGAACGGGCCACACGCGAATGCAGCACGTCGCCGCAGATCGCGACGACGAGCCCCTCGATCCGGCCCTTGTTGCGGCGGATGGTCAGGGCGTCGAGCAGCGCCTGCGTCGGATGCTCGTGCGCGCCGTCGCCGGCATTGATCACGGAACCGTCAACCTTGCGGGCCAGCAGTTCCACCGCGCCTGACGCGTGGTGCCGGACCACCAGGATGTCCGGGTGCATGGCGTTGAGCGTCATCGCGGTGTCGACCAGCGTTTCGCCCTTCTTGATGGACGAGGAAGACACCGACATGTTCATGACGTCGGCGCCAAGCCGTTTGCCGGCGAGCTCGAACGAGGATTGGGTCCGGGTGGAGGCCTCGAAGAAGAGGTTCACCTGCGTCCGTCCACGCAGGACGGTGCGCTTCTTGTCAACCTGGCGGTTGAGCTCGACATATTCTTCGGACAGGTCGAGGAGGCCGGTGATGTCGGCCGCGGAAAGGCCCTCGATGCCCAGCAAATGCCGGTGGCCGAGGACGAAGGTCGATTTCGATGTCATTAAAACGAGAGCTATAGGCGGGGATGGCTGGGGGGGCAAGGGCCAATGCCGGGGCGGGGAGTTATCCCCTGAGGAGTCTGGTACACCGTCATTCCGGGATGGCGCGCAAGCGCCAGACCCGGAATCTCGAGATTCCGGGTTCGATGCTCCAGGCCGCGCTTCGCGGTCCTGTCGCATCGCCCCGGAACGACAGGGAAGTTTGGATGCGCTCAGCCAAATCAATTTTGATCGCGCTTTTAGTGATCGCCTCAATCTCGTCCGCCCACGCCCAGTCGCTCCCCGGAGGCTTCGTCTATTTGCGCGACATCGATCCCGGCATCATCCAGGACATCCGCTACGCCACATCGAACAATTTCGTCGGCCGTCCGCTCGCCGGCTACGGCGCCGGTGAGTGCGTGGTGAAGCGGGAGGTGGGGCTGCGGTTGAAGGCGGTCCAGCAGGAGCTCGCCGCACAAAACCTGTCGCTCAAGATGTTCGACTGCTACCGGCCGGCGCGGGCCTCGCTCGACATGGTCGCGTGGTCGCAGAACGGCCGCGAGACGGCCGCCGAGCGGCGCTACAATCCCAGGATTCCCAAGACCGAGCTGTTTCGCCTCGGCTATATCGCGAGCCGCTCGCAGCATTCGACGGGGGCGGCGCTCGATCTCACCTTGGTCGATCTCAAGGCCGACAATTCCGGCAAATACGACCCGTCGAAAACCTATGCCGACTGCACGGCGCCGGTCGAGGCGCGGCCGCCGGAGGGCAGCGTGGACATGGGCACCGGCTACGACTGCACGGATACGAAGGGCCATACCGCAGCACCGTCGATTACGCCGGACCAGCGCGCCTGGCGCAAGCGGCTGGTGGCTGCGATGGCCAAGCAAGGCTTTGTGAACTATTCGAAGGAGTGGTGGCATTTTTCCCTGCCGGGGGCAGGCGGGGCGGCCTATGATTTCCCGATCCAGCCGCGGCGGAACTGATTCCGCGCCGGGGAAACAAGATGACTCAGCCCAGCTCCGCAACCCACGAGGTCTTCAACCAGTCGCCGCCGTTTTGGGATGTCGATCTGTTTGCCGTGGACCGGCCGCTGGTCGAGGCGGTCAAGGCCAATGGCGGCGCTGAGGCGGAGCGGGAGCTGTCCGAATTCGGCAAGCATTGGGGCTCGGCCGCGATGGCCGATCGCGGGCGCGTGGCGAACGAGAACACGCCAAAACTGCGCACCTTCGACGCCAAGGGCAATCGCCGCGACCAGGTTGAGTTTCATCCCGCCTATCACGAGCTGATGGCGCACAGCGCCCATGCCGGCGTGCACAATTCGACCTGGACGGCGGAGGGGAAGCCTGCGGGCGATGCCGCCGAGGTCATCCGCGCGGCAAAATTCTACATCGCCTCGCAGGTCGAGACCGGCCATCTCTGTCCAATCACGATGACGCGCGCCTCCGTCGCCGCGCTGGCGATGCAGCCGGATCTTCTGGCGCGCGTGATGCCGGTGCTGGCGACGAAGAGCTACGACCCGACGTTCGCGCCGTGGTGGGACAAGCGCGGCATGACGCTCGGCATGGGCATGACCGAGAAGCAGGGCGGCACCGATGTGCGCGCCAACATGACGCGCGCGGTGCGTGACGGCGACGCCCATCGCATCACCGGCCACAAATGGTTCATGTCGGCGCCGATGTGCGACGCGTTCCTGGTGCTGGCGCAGGCCGACGAGGGCCTGACCTGTTTCTTCATGCCGCGCTTTGTGCCCGACGGGTCCGTCAACGCGATCCAGTTCCAGCGCTTGAAGGACAAGCTCGGCAACCGCTCCAATGCGTCGTCCGAGGTCGAGTTCTCCGGCGCTTATGCGCAAGCGGTCGGCGAGGCGGGCAAGGGCATCCGCACCATCATCCAGATGGTGCAGCTGACGCGGCAGGATTGCGCGATCGCCTCCACCGGCCTGATGCGCTCGGGGCTCGCGCATGCGCTGCATCATGCGCGTCACCGCAGCGTGTTCCAGAAGCATCTCGCCGACCAGCCCTTGATGCAGGCGGTGCTGTCGGACATGGCGCTGCATGTGGAGGCGAGCGTCGCCCTGGTGATGCGGCTCTGCCGCGCCTTCGACCGCACCCCGCACGATGCGGCGGAGGCCGCCTATATGCGGCTGCTGACGCCCGCGATCAAATACTGGACCTGCAAGAGCGCGCCTAGCTTCCTCTACGAGGCGATGGAGTGCCTCGGCGGCAACGGCTATGTCGAGGACGGCATCCTGGCACGCCACTATCGGGAGTCGCCGGTCAACGCGATCTGGGAAGGCTCGGGCAACGTGATGTGCCTCGACGTGCTGCGCGCACTGTCGCGCGAGCCGGAGGCGGCGATGGCGGTGCTGCAATCGCTTGCCGCCGAGACCAAGGGTTTGCCGGGCGCAGGCGAGGCGGTCGCGTTCATCGGCAAGACCTTCCGCCGCGCCGACGGCGAGCGCGTCGCGCGGCTCGCGGTCGAGAAGCTGGCGCTGCTTGCCGCGGCCGCCGCGCTGAACGGCGTGTCGCCGCGTCATGCTGAACTGTTCGCGGCCACGCGCCTCGCCACAACCCACGCCAGCATGTACGGCGCGGTCGAGCTGGAGAGCGGCGACGTGCGCGCGCTGCTGGAGAGGGCGCTGCCGTGAGCTTTTTGCTTCTTTTTTGCCGTCATTCCGGGGCGATGCGAAGCATCGAACTACGGTGCGCCCTTGCGCACCTGAGAATCTCGAGATTCCGGGTTCGCCCTTCGGGCGCCCCGGAATGACGGCAATCTCAACGAAAGCCTCCTGATGGATTCCCTCAATCCCGAGCATCCGCCACTGACCATGACGCCCGCGGATCACGCGCCGCGCGTCTGGAGGTTCCTCGGTACGGCGCTGTGGGGCCTTCTCATCTTCGTCGCGATGTTCGTCGGCCAGGTCGGGGCGATCCTGCTGCTGGCCGCGCTGCGCGGCCTTCCGATCGACATGGCCTCGATCCAGTCGGTCGGCCGCGAGCCGGCGGCGCTCGCGCTGTCGGTCATCATGGGCCTGCCGGCGACACTCCTCGCGGTGTGGCTCGCCATCCGTATCAAGAAGGCCTCCTTCGTCGACTATCTCGCGCTGCGCTGGCCGTCCTGGATGCAGCTCCTGTTCGGCGCGGTCGGTCTCATCCTGCTGGTGCTGGCCTGGGAGACGGTGTCGCGGAGCCTCGGCCGCGAGGCGACGCCGGGCTTCATGACCGATCTGTTGAAATCGGGCCGTGACAAGGGCGCGGCCCTGTTGCTGCTGATCGCCTTCAGCGTGGCGGCGCCGATGTCGGAAGAGGTGCTGGCGCGCGGCTTCCTCTTTCGCGGCTGGTCGGCGAGCTTCCTGCGCGTGCCCGGCGCGATCATCCTGTCGTCGCTGGTGTGGACGGTCGTGCATCTGCAATACGACCTGTACTTCCTCGCCGAGGTCTTCACCATCGGCCTGTGGTTCGGCTACATGCGCTATCGCGCCAATTCGCTTTGGCTCACGATCGTGCTGCACGCGCTGAACAACATGACGGCGGTGGTGCTGACGATGTGGCTGGGGGGCTGACGGCGGTTGCCCCACGTTCCGTCATTGCGAGCGCAAGCGAAGCAATCCAGAATCTTTCCGCGGAGGGATTCTGGATTGCTTCGTCGCATCAGCGCAAAATTGCTTCGCAATTTTGTCGCGAGCTCCTCGCAATGACGAGGAGAGGGAGGCGCCCACAACGACGAGTTTCAGGCCACCAGCGCGATCGCAACCGGCATCGTGATGGCCGCCAGGATGGTCTGCAGCGTGATGATCTGCGCCAGCAGCGGCGCATCGCCACCCATCTGCCGGGCCAGCACATAGGCGCTGGGTGAGGTCGGCACCGCCGCGCAGATCGCGACGATTGCCAGACTGTTGCCCGATAGCCCGAACCAGGCCGCAAGCCCCAGCGCGAGCACGGGCATCAGGACCAGCTTGAAGGCGACGCCGATCGTCGCGCTCAGGCTGGGACGCAGGAGGCCTTCGAGATGCAGGCCCGCACCGGTCACGAGCAGGCCGATCGCCAGGGATGACCGGCTCAGCGCGTCCGCAACCTCATGCCAGATCTTCGGCAGCGGCAGATGGACGACGTTGATGAAGAGCCCGATTGCGCAGGCCCAGATCAGGGGATTTCGGATCACCGTCGTGACGATCGCGCGGGCGGACTGTTTCTCGGGCGATGCATAGTGCGCGAGCACGGCGACGCTGAACACGTTGACCAGCGGGATGATCGCGACCATGGCGACGGATGCCAGCGCCAGCCCGACGTCGCCGAACATGTTGGCGGAGACGGAGAGCGCCACATAGGTCTGCCAGCGCGTCGCGCCCTGGAAGATCGAGGTGAAGGCCGGCCCGTCAATCTCGAGCCGCGCCAGCGCCGGGCGCAGCGCGAGGCACAGCAGCGACATCCCCAGCGCCGACAGCAAGAGCGCGCCGCCGACGCCGGCGACCGGCACCTTGGAAAGGTCGGCCTTCACCAGCGTCTGGATCAGCAGCATCGGAAACAGCACGAAATAGGTCAGCCGCTCCAGCCCGTGCCATTGCGTGTCCAGCCGCATCAGGCTGTGCCGAAGCACCACGCCGAGCACGATGAGGATGAAGACCGGCAGCAGCGCCGCGATCACGACGGCCATGGGGGTCAGCCGTTTCCGGTGCGCAAGTTCGCGAGGCGGTCGAGCGCGCCTTGCAGGATGAAGATCGCGGCGTGCTCGTCGATCACCTCGGCGCGTTTGGCGCGGCTGACATCCATGCCGATCAGCTCGCGTTCGACCGCTGCGGTCGAGAGGCGCTCGTCCCAGAGGCCGATGGGGAGCGTGGTGAGATTGGCGAGGTTGCGGGCGAAGGCGCGGGTCGATTGCGCGCGCGGGCCCTCGCTGCCGTCCATGTTGATGGGCAGGCCAAGCACGAAGCCGACGACCTTGCGCTCAGCGGCGATCGCGAGCAGCCGGGCGGCGTCCTGCTTGAACGCCTTGCGCTGAATGGTCTCGACGCCGGTCGCCAACCGCCGGTCCGGGTTCGACACGGCGACGCCGATCGTCTTGGTGCCCAGATCAAGGCCAACCAGCCCGCCGCGTTCGGGCCAGTGGGTTGCAGCATCGACCAGGGGCAGGATAAGAGCCGGCATGGCATCAGCGCATATCACGCGTCACGCCGTGGAGTGAACCCGGAACATGGATGCGCTGACACTATTCGGCCTGTTTGCCGTCACCGCGATGCTGGTCTGCTATGCGATGGAGGACCGCAGCCACTGGTTCGTGCTGCTGTTCGCGATGTCCTGCGCGCTCGGCTCGGCCTACGGCTTCCTGCAGGGCGCATGGCCGTTCGGGCTGGTCGAGGCGATCTGGGCGGTGGTGGCGCTCCGGCGCTGGTATCTCAGGCCGCGATGACGTCGTCGTCCTTCTTCAGGCAGGCAGCAAAGCCTTGCAGTGCGCTGTACTGATGTCCGGCACTGCGCTGGATGAAGAGTGTCTCGACGCGCGCGTGCGAGGCGCTCAGCGGGTGGATCGACACGCTGCCGTTCATCGCGCTGCGCTCGACCACGGCGCGCGGGAGTAGCGTCACGCCCATGTCGGCGGCGACGCAGCCGATCATGCCGTCGAGCGTGCCGAGCTCAAACCGTGCGGCCGACGGCCAGCCGAACTCGACGAAGATCTGCTCGAGCCGCTGGCGATAGGTGCAGCCGGTGCGGAACACCAGCGCAGTCGGACCTGACTCCGGCGTGCCGGCACGCAGCTCGGCTAGCGAGCTCCAGCGTCGCGCGCTGACCAGCACCAGCTCTTCGCGGAAGGCGCTCGTCGCCGTGAGGTCGGCATGCGCGATGGGACCTGCGACGAAGGCGCCGTCGAGCGTGCCTTCGAGCACGCCAGCAACAAGGTCGGCCGTTGTTGCCGTGCGCAAGGAGAGGCGCACGGCCGGGAAGCGGCGGTGGAAATCGGCCAGCAGCGGCGGCAGACGCACGGCGGCTGTCGTTTCCATCGAACCGATCGCCAGCGGCCCTTTCGGCTCGCCATCGTCGCGCGCGGCGAGCACGGCCTCGCGCGATAGCGCGGCCATCCGTTGCGCGTAGGGCAGGAGGCGTTTGCCGGCGCCGGTCAGCGTCATGCCGCGGCTGTGGCGCTCGAACAGCGGCGTGCCGATCTCCGCCTCCAGCGCCTTCACGCGCTGGGTGACGTTGGACTGCACCGTGTTGAGCTCCTCGGCGGCGCGGGTGATACCGCCGGTACGCGCGACCGCGGCGAAGGTCTGGATATCGCTGAGTTCCATGGCGTCGTTTCGCTTTTGTGATGGCAGCGTTCGCAACAATTCATTTTTCGAGAATGCTAGTCGCGCTTAGTCTCGCTGTCCAGATCGGGGAGAAGCCATGCCCATTGCGACGCCGCTGACGAGCTTGCTGGAGATCAGGCATCCCATCCTGCTGGCGCCGATGGATATCGTCGCGGGCAGCCGTCTGGTGGCGGCTGTTAGCCGCGCGGGAGGCTTCGGCATTCTGGGCGGCGGCTATGGCGAGCGGGCGTGGCTGGAGCGGGAGACCGCAAAGCTCTCCGGTCTGCGTGCGCCGTTCGGGATCGGCTTCATCACCTGGAGCCTCGCCAAGCGGCCCGAGCTGCTCGACATCGCGCTCGCCGCAAAGCCGTCTGCGATCATGCTGTCCTTCGGCGATCCCGCGCCGTTCGCACCGAAGATCAGATCCGTGGGCGCGCGCCTGATCTGCCAGGTGCAGGACGAGGCGATGGCGCGGCAGGCGCTCGACGCCGGCGCCGATATCCTGATCGCGCAGGGCACGGAGGCGGGCGGTCACGGCGCGTCACGGACCAGCATCGATCTCGTGCCTGCCATCGTCGATCTCGCGGCGGGCCGTGTGCCTGTGGTGGCGGCCGGCGGCATCGCGGACGGGCGCGGTCTCGCCGCCATGATGATGCTGGGCGCGAGCGGCGTGCTGCTCGGCACGCGCTTCTATGCGAGCCAGGAAGCCGACGGCGCCGAGGAGGCCAAGCGGCGCATTTGCGCGGCCAGCAGCGGCTCGACCGTGCGCGGGATCATCTTCGACCTGTCGCGCAACAATGTCTGGCCGGCGCCCTTCACGGGAAGGTGTCTGCTCAACGACCACGCCAGGCGCTGGATCGGCCGCGAGGTCGAGATGATGCAGAATGTCGCCGCAGTCGCGGCGGAGTATGCCGCAGCAAAGGCGGCCGGCAATTTCGATGTCGCCGCCGTGATCGCAGGCGAGGCGGTCGGGTTGATCCATGATATTCCACCGGCGGCCGAGATCGTGGAGCGGATTGCGACCGAGGCGGAGCAGATGCTGGAGGGACGGCGGAATTCGGTGACGGCGCCGCAGAATTTCTTCTCGGCAGGGACCTGAGCGAGCGCCTCGTCCTTCGAGACGACCGCTTCGCGGTCTCCTCAGGATGAGGCTTCGTTGAATCGGTGCCCGTTGAAATTGTTGCCGCGTACTCCGCCCTCATCCTGAGGGCCCGCCGAAGGCGGGCGTCTCGAAGGATGGGCTGCAGAGAACGCTCTGATACGCGACCTCCCTCTTCAAGGCGGGGGTAAGGACCAACAAGCGAGAGAAACCAAACCATGTGGCCTGACCGTCGACTGATCGACCTCTTCAAGACCGAATTCCCGATCGTGCTGGCGCCGATGGCCGGCGTGATGGATGCGGAGCTGGTGATTGCGGCCGCGCAAGGCGGGGCGCTGGGGTCGCTGCCCTGCGCGATGCTGTCGGCGGAGAAGGCGCGCGAACAGGTTGGTCTCATCCGCCAGCGCGTGAAGGCGCCCGTGAACATGAACTTCTTCTGCCATACGCCGATCGATCTCACGGCTGAGGCCGAAGTGCGCTGGAAGCAGCGGCTCGCCGGTTACTACCGGGAGCATGGCCTCGATCCGGCGGCGCCCATCAGCGCCGCGAACCGGGCTCCGTTCGATGCGGCCTTTTGCGAAGTCGTCGAGGAGCTGAAGCCGGACGTCGTCAGCTTCCATTTTGGCCTGCCGGAGCAGGCGCTGCTTAAGCGCGTCAAGGCGGCCGGCTCTCTCGTCATCTCGTCCGCCACGACGGTGAAGGAAGCCGTCTGGCTCGAGCGGCACGGCGCCGACGCCGTGATCGCGCAAGGCGCCGAGGCCGGCGGCCATCGCGGCATGTTCCTGACCGACAAGATCGCCGAGCAGCCCGGCACCTTCGCGCTGGTGCCGCAGGTCGCCGATGCGGTGAAGGTGCCGGTCATCGCAGCGGGTGGCATCGCCGACGGGCGCGGCATCGCCGCCGCCTTCGCGCTCGGCGCCTCCGGCGTGCAGATCGGCAGCGCCTATCTGCGTTGCCCGGAATCCAAGGTGAGTGCGGCGGGCCGCGCTGCGCTGGCCGAGGGGCGAGACGATTCCACCGTCATCACCAATGTCATGACCGGCCGGCCGGCGCGCGGGGTCCAGAACCGCCTGATGCGCGAGGCCGGTCCGATCTCGCCGGATGCACCGCCGTTTCCCCATGCGGCGACCGCGCTGGGGCCGCTCAAGGCCGCCGCCGAAAAGCAGGGCAGGGTGGATTTCACCAATCTCTGGGCCGGCCAGGCCATCGCCCTCGGCCGTGAGCTCCCTGCCGCCGAATTGACCCGGGATCTGGCCAAATCGGCCCTGGCCCGCATGAAGGCGCTCGCTGGATAGGCGGGAAGCCCCGGTTGCGGCGCAAAACCGGCCTCTGCTATACGGCACATAGGTTTTGCCGTGAGAGGCCTTATATAATGTCCGTCGACGCCGCTACCGTCCGCCGCATCGCGCATCTGGCGCGCATCGCGGTTTCCGAGGGCGAGGTTCCGCATCTGCAGGGCGAGCTCAACGCGATGCTCGCCTTCGTCGAGCAGCTCTCGGAGGTCAATGTCGAGGGCGTGGAGGCCATGACCTCGGTCACCCCGATGCAGATGAAGAAGCGGCAGGACGTGGTCAATGACGGCGAGATCGCGGACGATATCGTTGCCAACGCGCCCGCGACCGAAGGCCACTTCTTCCTGGTGCCGAAGGTCGTCGAGTAATTTTTAGGACGTGGTCCGATGTGCCTGCTTTGCGACGATGAGAAGGCCTACCAGGCCTATATGAACTATCTCGACAAGATGGAGCGGCAGGGCAAGGCTGCCGACCCCAATGTCGCCGTCAATGCCGTGCTCGACGAGATCGAGGCGGCTGCGAAAGCGGCCGCCAAGAAAGACGACCCGGCCAACGACAAGACCCTGTCTCCATTCTTCTGCAGCCCGATCAATAAATGACTGATTTGACATCGCTGACGCTCGCCGAGGCCCGCAAGGGTCTCGCGGCCAAGACTTTCACGTCACTCGAGCTGACCGACGCGCATCTGTCCGCGATCGAAGCCGCGCGCGTGCTCAATGCCTTCGTGATGGAGACGCCGGACCGCGCGCGCGATATGGCGCGCGAGGCGGATGGCAAGATCGCCAAGGGCGATGCCGGCCCGCTCGCCGGCATCCCGCTCGGCATCAAGGACCTGTTCGCGACCAAGGGCGTGCGCACCACGGCCTGCTCGAAGATCCTCGGCAATTTCGTGCCAACCTACGAGTCCACCGTGACCTCGCAGCTCTGGCGCGACGGCGCGGTGATGCTCGGCAAGCTCAACAATGACGAGTTCGCGATGGGCTCGGCGAACGAGACCTCGTGCTTCGGTCCCGTCGGCAATCCCTGGCGGCGTGAAGGCTCCAACACCACGCTGGTGCCGGGCGGCTCGTCCGGCGGCTCGGCCTCGGCCGTGGCGGCGCTGCTGTGCATGGGCGCGACCGCGACCGACACCGGCGGCTCGATCCGCCAGCCGGCGGCGTTCACCGCGACCGTCGGCATCAAGCCGACCTATGGCCGCTGCTCGCGCTGGGGCATCGTCGCCTTTGCCTCCTCGCTCGACCAGGCAGGTCCGATCGCGCGCAGCGTGCGCGACAGCGCGATGCTGCTGCGCTCGATGGCCGGCCACGATCCGAAGGACACGACGTCCGTCGATATTCCCGTGCCGGACTATGAGGCCGCGATCGGCAAGTCCGTGAAGGGCATCAGGATCGGCATCCCCAAGGAGTACCGTCTCGACGGCATGCCGGCCGAGATCGAGAAGCTGTGGAGCGAGGGCGCGGCGTGGCTCAAGGCCGCCGGCGCCGAGCTCGTCGAGGTGTCGCTGCCGCACACGAAGTACGCGCTGCCGGCCTATTACATCGTGGCGCCGGCGGAGGCGTCCTCCAACCTCGCGCGCTATGACGGCGTGCGCTACGGCCTGCGCGAGCAGGGCAAGAACATCATCGAGCTGTACGAGAACACCCGCGCCGAAGGTTTTGGCGCGGAGGTGCGCCGCCGCGTCATGATCGGCACCTATGTGCTCTCGGCCGGCTATTACGATGCCTATTATCTGCGCGCCCAGAAGGTCCGCACGCTGATCAAGAAGGATTTCGAGGATTGCTTCGCCAAGGGCGTCAACGCGATCCTGACGCCTGCGACGCCGTCGGCGGCCTTCGGCATCGGCGAGAAGGGCGGCGCCGACCCGGTCGAGATGTATCTCAACGACATCTTCACGGTGACGGTGAACATGGCGGGGCTGCCCGGCATCGCCGTGCCCGCCGGCAAGGACGCACAGGGCCTGCCGCTCGGCCTGCAACTGATCGGCCGTCCCTTCGACGAGGAGACGCTGTTCTCGCTCGGCGAAGTGATCGAGCAGGCCGCCGGCCGCTTCACGCCCGCGAGGTGGTGGTGAATGTCGCAGCGTTCATCGCGAGCCTCGACGGCGCGGCGCCGGCGCCGGACCTGAACGCGCCGCTCACAGGTCTCTGGTGGGCCGCCAAGGGCGACTGGGACCGGGCGCACAAGATCGTTCAGGACGAGAGCAGCCGCGAGGCGGCCTGGGTGCACGCCTATCTGCACCGCGTCGAAGGCGATCTCGGCAATGCCGGCTACTGGTATCGCCAGGCCGGACAGGTCGCGGCAAAGGATTCATTGGAAGCGGAGTGGCAGCGGATCGCTGTCACGCTGCTCGGGAGCAAGACATGAGCACGGCCACGCACAAGCTTCTCAAAGGCGCCACCGGCGATTGGGAGATGGTCATCGGCATGGAGATCCACGCCCAGGTGACGTCGAACTCAAAGCTGTTCTCGGGCGCGTCCACCGCGTTCGGCGGCGAGCCGAACAGCCACGTGTCGCTGGTCGATGTTGCGATGCCGGGCATGCTGCCCGTCATCAACGAGGAATGCGTCAGGCAGGCTGTCCGGACCGGGCTCGGTCTCAACGCAAAGATCAATCTGCGTTCGGTGTTCGATCGCAAAAACTATTTCTATCCGGACCTGCCGCAGGGCTACCAGATCAGCCAGTACAAGTCGCCGGTGGTGGGCGAAGGTGAGGTGCTGGTCGAGCTCGACGGCGGCCGCAGTGTCACCGTCGGCATCGAGCGCCTGCATATCGAGCAGGATCCCGGCAAAATGCTGCACGACCAGTCGCCGTCGCTGTCCCTCATCGACTTCAACCGCTGTGGCGTGGCGCTGATGGAGATTGTCTCAAAACCGGACATCCGCGACGCCGAGCAGGCCAAGGCCTATGTCACCAAGCTGCGCTCGATCATGCGCTACCTCGGCACCTGTGACGGCGACATGGAGAAGGGAAATCTGCGCGCCGACGTCAACGTTTCCGTGCGCAAGCCCGGCGGGCCGCTCGGCACCCGCTGCGAAATCAAGAACATGAACTCGATCAACTTCATCGGCCAGGCGATCGAGTATGAAGCGCGGCGCCAGATCGAGATCCTCGAGGACGGTGGGCAGATCGAGCAGGAGACGCGCCGGTTCGACCCCGACAAGGGCGAGACGCGGTCGATGCGGTCGAAGGAAGAGGCGCACGACTACCGCTACTTCCCCGATCCCGACCTGCTGCCGCTGGAGTTCAGCCAGGAGTTCGTCGACGAGCTGAAGGCGAAGCTGCCCGAGCTGCCGGACCAGAAGAAGACGCGCTTCGTCGCCGATTTCGGCCTGTCAGCTTACGACGCGAGCGTGCTGGTCGCCGAGCGCGAGAGCGCGGTGTTCTACGAGACCGTGCTCGACAAGCTCGGCGACCGCGCGCGCGACGGCAAGATGGCGGCGAACTGGGTAATCAACGAGCTGTTCGGTCGTCTCAACAAGGAAGGCCGGGATATTACGGGCTCTCCCGTAACCGCCGAGCAGCTGGCTGCGATCATCGATCTGATCGGCGAGGGCACGATCTCCGGCAAGATCGCCAAGGATCTGTTCGAGATCGTCTGGCAGGAGGGCGGCGATCCCCGCGCACTGGTCGAAAGCCGCGGCATGAAGCAGGTCACCGACCTCTCGGCGATCGAGAAGGTGGTCGACGACATCATCGCGGCCAATCCCGACAAGGCCGCGCAGGTCAAGGACAAGCCGCAGTCGCTCGGCTGGTTCGTCGGCCAGGTGATGAAGGCGTCCGGCGGCAAGGCCAACCCGCAAAGCGTCAACGAGCTGCTCAAGTCCAAGCTCGGCATCTAGCCTCACGCGTTCGGACGAGGTGACGGACATGCTTCGTCACCTCGCTATGGGTTCGCGATGCGACGCTCGCGCGCGTCCTCGGCGGCAATCTTCATCCCGACGACTGCGATGCGGCGACCGAATCGCCGTCACGCGATTCGCGCAAAACGGCGGCTTGCACGCGCTCCGACGAGCGCTCGCGCCGTTAAGCATGAAAATATTTTCGTTGCCAAAAACTGCGACTCAGAGTCCGCGAAACGCCTTCGCGGGGCCATCCTGCGCGTCGCGACGCGCGTCATCGCGTCGATCACGCGCAATGCGTGAGTGCAGGAAAATACTTTCTGCATAGTGTTTTCTTGCAATCATTACTCTCGCAAACATCGATGATGCGCCCACTCTCCGCGATCGGACGAACACGTCATGCAGTGTGCTTGCATCGCGCTCGCCAAGCGCACGCGCCTTGCTGCGTCAACACTTCTTTAAGCGAGAAGCTGTTTTTTTCGTCGTGTTGGTGTATTCGGGATGAGTGTGCATTCGATCCCCGACTGCATGCAGCGATTAAAGCCATCTCACACATCGGAGGGCAACATGGCCAAGAAAGCGAAGAAGGCGAAGAAGGCGAAGAGCGCAGTGAAGAAGACTGCGAAGAAGACCCGCAAGGTCGCGAAGAAGAAGAAGTAACTTCGACTTCTGAAGTTGCCGGCTCCCAGAGAGCCGGCACGTCATCAGCGCCTCCCAGAGGTTCTGGTCGACGATAGAGGGTGTCGGCGAGACATCAGGTCAACGGTCGGATCGCTCTTTTCGCGGTCCGGCAGAAGAAACGAGTTTTCTTCGTTCGGTGCGGTGCCGGTTCTCCGGTTCTGCAATTTCACAAGCGGCCTTCGGGTCAACGTGAAATCTGGTCCTGACGTGTTCGCCGACGCCCTCGTTCTCTGAGGCCGGGGTATTGCCGGCATTCCCTTTTCATATATTGCTGATCTGGTCGTGGCGTGACCGCGCTGCCGCTGAGCGCTGCCTCGGGGCAGGCGAGGGCTGCGGCTTTGTCGTTGCGCGACGTCCGTGCGCCGTTTTCCCTATTTGCAGTGCCATCGCCCGGCGGCGACCCGGTGCGTCGCGGCTTCTCGATGGATGGGGCGCCCGCCTGCCGCCTTCGCTGAAGCTTCGGCGTTCCAGGACCGCAAGCCCCGGCAGTGCCTTGGCGTAGCCGGGTCATGGGTGACGACAGGAAGTGGCGGAGTGTACGCCACAGCGCCCCGCCACCGCGCGCGATGGTTATCGTTGTCCGAAAATCGCAGGGTAAACCGAATCTGACAAATCGCAGAAGTGCCCGTCAAATGGGGACTTTTGGCATTCCGTGCGCGGCCGCGGCCAAGGCGCGTTTACGTCTGCTTCATCGCGATACTTAAACTGCCATTCAAATTTGCCCGCCATCATCGCTTCCAACAAGCCGGCAAACGGCCTGGGCAAGAAGACTTGGGGAAGAGTTGAGCAGCGCATGATCCCAGAAGGGATCACGCAAATCAGAGTTGGACGGGAGCCGCGCTCGGGGGAACGAGGCGGCATAAGAAAACAGGGGATGCGTTATGTTTCAGGGTACTTTCGATCTGGAGACCGCAACGCCGATCGACGCGAGCGCGCTGTCGGACGTGCTGTTCGAGCGCGGGATCTATTGGGCGAGCGGCCGCGCCGGCCTCGTCGATCTCGTCGCCGCGCACAAATGGTTCAACCTCGCCGCCCTGAAGGGCCGCAAGGACGCCGTGGCGCTGCGCCAGGAAGTTGCCGGACAGATGTCGGACGCCGAGATCTCGGCCGCACAGCGCGACGCGAGGGCGTGGGTTTCCACCCACTAGAGCCATTTCTGTTCCGATGGCATCGGAACAGGGCTCTGGTGTCTTGTTCTGAGATGTTTTCCCGACGCGAACCGGTATCCGCTTCGCTTGAAAACGCTTCGAGCTGAGGATCGCAGCCGGCCCCGTGTTTCCACGGGCGTGCCTGGTTGCGCTGAATCAAGTTCCTTCGTCGTGACGCCGCCTAGACCCGCGCGGCATGAGCGCTGCCGACACGAATGGACAATGGCTGCCGATTCAGATCGCGCCCGACGATTGCGATCTGGAACTCGGACGGCCGCACAAGACGGGCATCGTGCCCTGGACCTTTCCATGCCGGCGCAGGTCCGGCGTCTGGTTCAACGTCTGGGCCGACGAGCCGGTGCTGATTTCGCCCTCGCATTGGCGAATCTGGCGGTCCGGCCGCTAGGTGCGGACACACATAATATAGGGAATATAGGGAGAGCGAGAATCGGGCTGAGCTCAGCCGCGCGGATCCCTGCACCAAGCTTTGTCCGGCGCGGCGATCGCGTTCAGGTGAAAGAACGGCAGGCCTTGATTCTGCTGCTGGGTGGCGGAGAGGGAGGGATTCGAACCCTCGATACAGCTTGAGACCGTATGACGCTTTAGCAAAGCGTTGCCTTCAGCCACTCGGCCACCTCTCCGGTGCGAGCCTTATGCCTCTAATTACTTGGGCCGGTCAATTTGTAAGCGCGTGTTTGCGCTCGAATATTCCCAGCGATTTTCGAAACGAAGCAGCTTGGGGGCTCGGGGGGCGAACCGACACGGCATCCGAATCGTCTGGTGCCCTGTAGCAGGGAAGTCCATTCTCGGATGATTGGAGCCATTCTGGCTCAAGTGACTGAAATAACTTGTGAATTTATTCTTTATGCGTGCCGGCAGCCCGACTGGGGTCTCGCCGTTTCCGCCAGAACATAAATGACGTGCGTTCGCAGCCTTCGATAAGCCTCTGTAAATACGTGATTTTCTGCGTGCAGCTGTTCGGCCCGGGCCAGCACGCGGTCCGCCCCAGCCCATCAATCTCCAGCATGATGCGCCTGCCGGCCCACGCGCGCCCGTCCTCTTGCGCTAGATCAACCTCTCCATCGCAAGGACCCCCAAGACTTCGGTTCCGTTTAGACGGGAGCTGGACATGTGTAGCGATAATCGTCGTCTCGCCACCGGAGCAATCCCGGCCACCCAGCCCTGGGCGCCGATGAAGCTGCCGACGCTTCGGACCGCTTTCTGCCTGTTGGCGGTATTTGCACCATCATTCGAATTGCTGCCCGCCAGTGCCCAGCAAGCTCAACAGCCAGCCGCCGCCTCCGTCGGCGTAATCGTCGCCGAGCGCAAGCCGGTAAAACGAACGATCGATCTGGTCGGTCGCATCGAAGCGATCGAGCGAGTGGAAGTGCGGGCGCGGATCACGGGATATCTTGAAAAGGTCTCGTTCCAGGAAGGCGCTCTGGTCAAGGCAGGAGCGCCGCTTTACTCAATCGAAAAAGGGCTGTTCGAGGCCGCAGTAGATCAGGCCCAAGGCGTGCTGAATAAAGACAAGGCAGCGAAGACCCTGAGCGAGGTGCAGCTGCAGCGTGCCGAGGAATTGCTGGCAAAGCAGGCGGGCACGCAGGTGGCCCGTGACCAGGCGCTGGCTGCGGACCAGGCGGCCGCAGGTGCGCTGCTCGTGGACGAGGCCAATCTGAAAACTGCGCAAATCAATCTGGATTATACGGAAATTACGTCGCCGATCGCCGGCAAGATCGGCAAGACGAATATCACCAAAGGCAACGTGGTAAGCCCACAGACCGGCATCTTGACGACCATCGTAAGCCAAGATCCGATCTATGTTTCCTTCCCGGTCAGCGTCAGGGAATTTCTTGCAGCGCAAAAGGAAGGCCGCGACGTCGATGTCGTCGGCATCAAGGCCTATGTGTTCTTCTCCGACGGCACTGCCTACAGCCAGCCGGGTAAGATCAATTTCGTCAATGTGATCGTCGACCGCGGCACGGATACGATTCTTGCACGCGCATCATTTCCCAATCCCGACGGCGTGCTCGTGGATGGTCAGCTCGTCAGAGTTGGGCTGGAAAGCGGCTCCGCCCAGGAAAGGCTCCTCATCCCGCAAGCGGCGCTGATTTCGGATCAGGAGGGCATCTATATCTTGATCGTGGAGGACGGGAAAGCAGCGGTCCGACGTGTCAAACTCGGCGGGACCAGCGGCACGGGTGTGATCGTGGAGGAGGGCCTGACGGGCGGCGAGCAGGTCATCGTGGAGGGAATTCAGGGGATTCGCGGCGGCAGTCCCGTACACGCTCAGCCAGCCTCCACCAGCCGGAGCTGAGCCATGCTGTCTGCGATTTTCGTCGACCGCCCGCGGCTTGCAATCGTCATTGCAATCGTGACGACCATCGCCGGCGCAATCTCGTTTGTCGCCATGCCGGTGGCACAATATCCGGACATCGTGCCGCCTCAGGTCTCGGTGACCACCCAATATCCCGGGGCCAGCGGCGCCATTGTAGACGCCACCGTCGCGCAGCCGATCGAGGCGCAGGTGGTTGGCGTCGACAAAATGATCTACATGAAAAGCACCAGCGGCGACGACGGAAGCTACACGCTGACCGCCTCCTTCGAGCTCGGCACCAATCCTGACATCAATACCGTCAACATCAACAATCGCGTGCAGACCGCGCTGTCGTCGCTGCCGTCGGAGGTCCAGAAGCAGGGTATCAGCGTCAAGAAGAAATCGACGGCCATTCTCGCGGTCGTGACCCTGTACTCGCCCAAGCATACGCACGATCCGCTGTTTCTATCGAATTATGCCACCATCAACCTTCTCGATCAGATCAAGAGCACGAACGGCGTCGGGGATGCCTATCTTTTTGCGCCCCAGGACTACGCCATGCGTGCATGGGTCAAGACCGATCGACTGACCGGCCTCGACCTGACGACCGCCGATATCATCAACGCCGTCCAGTCGCAAAACGTGCAGGCAGCCGTAGGCCGGATCGGGGCGCGTCCGATCTTCAATGATCAGCAATTGCAGCTGAACATTCAAACGAAGGGCCGCCTCGCTTCCGTCTCCGACTTCGAGAATATCGTCGTCCGCACCAATCCGGATGGATCGGTCCTGAGGCTTCGCGACGTGGCCCAGGTCGAACTCGGCGCCGCCAACCTCGACCGCGATACCAGGTTCAACGGACAGAACGCGGCGGCAATTGTCGTTTATCAAACGCCGGGCGGCAACGCGATCGACACGGTCGCGGCAGTTCGAAAGAAGCTTGCAGAGCTCGAGAAGCGCTTTCCCGAAGACCTGTCGTGGAAGGTGACCTACGATCCAACGATCTTCGTCACCGATACCCTGCACGAGGTCAAAAAGACCCTGGTCGAGGCGTTCATTCTCGTCGTCATCGTGGTGTTCCTGTTTCTGGGCAGCGTTCGAGCGACGCTGATTCCGACATTGGCGGTTCCGGTCAGCCTCATCGGCGCGTTCATTGCGCTGAACGCCGTGGGATACTCGGCAAACACCGTCTCGCTGCTCGCCATCGTGCTTGCCATCGGAATTGTGGTCGACGATGCGATCGTCGTCGTCGAAAACGTCGAACGCGTCATGGAGGAGCGGCCTGAACTGTCGCCCGCGGATGCGACCAAGCAGGCGATGCGGGAGATTACGGCGCCGATCATTGCGATCACTCTCGTCCTTCTATCGGTGTTTGTTCCCATCGCGTTCATACCGGGGATTTCCGGCGAGCTGTTTCGCCAGTTCGCGGTGACGGTTGCGGTATCCATGCTGCTGTCCGCGATCAATGCGCTCACGCTGTCGCCAGCGCTTTGCGCCGTATTTCTGCGACCTCATCATGGTCCCAGACGCGGGCTCATCGGATGGACGATGCGAACGATCGACCGCGTCCGGGACGGATACGGAGCCATCGTCGCGCGTCTCGTCCATTTTTCGATAGTCGGAATTGCCATGGTCGCCGTCGCCGGCGCCGCTACCTTTGGCATTGCCAGGCAAACTCCGACGGGATTTGTCCCCGAAGATGATCAGGGCGCCATTTTTATCATTGCCCAGTTGCCCGGCGGCGCCTCGGTCGGGCGCACCTCAGAAGTTCTGCGTCGGGCCGAAGACATCATCAAACAGGATCCGGCCGTTGAAGACTATACCAGCATCATCGGCCTGAATTTCATCGACAGCTACTCGCAAGCGAACGCCGGTTTCATGGTGGTCACCTTCAAGCCTTTCGAGGAGCGCAAGAAAGGCGAGCTTGGCGCGCGCGAGACCATCGCGCGGTTGCGAGGGAAGCTTCGTGCCATCGAAGGAGGCGTCGTCGTGCCGTTGGCCCCGCCGCCGATCGTAGGCCTCGGCACCGGAGGCGGCTTCACCTATGTCCTCGAAGACCTGCGAGGTGGCGATCCGGCAGCCCTCGCGCAGGCTCTTCGCGGCCTCGTCGTGGCGGCCAACGCGGAGCCGCGCTTGAGGGGAGTGTTCAGCACATTCTCCGCTGACAATCCTTCGATCTTTCTGGAGATCGATCGCGACAAGGTCCAGATTCTCGGCGTGCAGCTCAAGGACGTGTTTCAGGCCTTGCAGGCGTCGCTTGGCGGCTATTTCATCAACAACATGAACCTTTACGGCCGCACTTGGCAGGTCCAGGTTCAGGCAGACGCCGCCGACCGTTCGACCATCACGGACATTTACCGCATCAATGTCCGTAATGCGGAAGGACAGATGATCCCGCTGCGCAGCCTCGTCGAAACGCGCGTTGCGCTTGGGCCGCCTGCAATCATTCGCTACAACAATCTTCGCGCAGTGACAATTCAGGGCACGCCGGCGTCTGGCGTGTCGTCCGGCCAAGCGTTGAAGGTGTTTGAGGACGTTGCTGCCAGGACACTGCCACAAGGTTACGCCGGCGAGTGGACGGACACAGCGTTCCAGGAAAAGCGCGCCGAAGGAAAGACCGGCATCATCCTCGGCTTCGCTGTGTTGTTCGCCTATCTCTTCCTGGTCGCACTCTATGAAAGCTGGACCATCCCGGTCCCGGTCTTGTTGTCGGTTACGATAGCGGTTTTGGGTTCGTTCAGCGCAATCCTGCTCAGCGGCCTGACACTCGATCTCTACGGGCAGATCGGGATGGTCGTGCTGATCGGACTGGCCGCCAAGAACGGCATTTTGATCGTCGAGTTCGCGAAGGAGAAGCGCGAGCATGGCATACCGCTGCTCGAGGCAGCCGCGGAAGGAGCACGCTTGCGCTTCCGCCCGGTGATGATGACGTCGTTTGCCTTCATCCTCGGTCTCTATCCGCTCGTGGTCGCATCAGGCGCCTCGGAGCTTGCACGACGCGGCGTAGGCACCCCGGTTTTCGGCGGTATGATTCTGGCCTCGTTCGTGGGCATCTTCGCGATCCCTCCGCTTTACGTCATGTTCCAGGCCATCCGAGAGCGATTGCGGCCGGGCGCAAAGAAGAAGCCCGAAGCTTTGCCAGCCAACGAGATTTCAACGGACAATGTCGCGGCCGAATGAGGTCGCTTCCACGATGGAGCTCTTTTCATGATCAATATTCGCAACATTCAGGTCCTTACTGTCGCGATCGTGATGGCCTCCAGCCCGGCATCGGCCATAGAACTCACCGGAGCATGGGCGAGCGAAGCCGACATGTGCAGTCAGGTATTCAGCAAGCGAGGCAGTCACGTCGCCTTCACCGAGATGTCGGAGTTGTACGGCTCGGGCTTCATCATCGAGGGCAACAGCATACGAGGAAAGTCGGCCAACTGCACGATCAAGTCCAAAAAGGAAAACGCAGGCAGCGTCGAGATTTCGGCTGCATGCGCAACCTCGATCATGAATCAGGACATGAAATTCGTCCTGAAAGTTATTGACGACAACAATATCAGCCGCTCCTTTCCCGACATTTCCGACATGAGCGTTAAATTTACCAGGTGTGCAATGTAGATCGCGCCAGGTTCATGCGAACCGGCTGATCGTTTGCCGGTGGCAATCCCCTTGTTGCTCGCGTCTTACTGCAGAGCTTGAGCATAGAAGTGGCGAGGGCACGTTGCGCAAGGTTGTCGGGGACATTGCACCAAAGGTCATTTCTCGAGACGAGATAGCTGCGAAGATGTCTTTGGGTCGCGCCGACACGAGAGGTGCGATGCGATCTCAGGGCTCGCACCGAAGTGTGTTCGATATCTGATCCAGCGCCATTGCTGTGCTCGACAGACGATGCCGCGCGACGGTTTGCTGTGCGTGTCGGTCCGCTTGGCGCGGGAGTATTGCGCTACCACAGCCGGCGCCGTTTTGTTGATGCGCAGAGATTAATCCGAGTGTTGATCCAAATCAAAGTGCTGGTGTCGTACGCGCTCAGCGTGTGTTGAATCCGCTCCCGGGGACAGGAGAAGGAAGTATGCACCGCGTGTTTCGGGCGATCTGCAATCGCCTCGTTGCTTCAGCCGGCCTCGTCGCGATTTGGTTCTGCCTTGCGCAGCCGGCAACAGCCCAGGAGCTTCTGCTGCCTGCGTCGCGAGATGAAATCGCCGACCGCGAGCGTCTGTCCTCGTGGACATTGGACAAGTTTCCCGCTCAGCCGTTCATGAAGGAAATCTACTGGGACCGCCGAGCTCAGGAGTTGCCGGCGTTCTTCCGCGATTCACTCGTACAATACGTCGCGCGAACCTATTACATGAACCGCGACAATTTCGACGGAACCAAGTCGCAAGCTTATGCCGCAGGCGGCTGGCTTGCGGTCCGAACCGGCCTGATTGGCGACCTGTTCGGCATTCACGCCGCCTTCTACGGATCGGAGAGGCTTTTTGGTCCTCTCGATCAAGACGGTACGAAGCTGTTGGCGCCGGGCCAGAACAACATCAATACTTTGGGTCAGATCTATGGACGCATCCAACTCGGCGACCAGGAAATCCGTGGCGGACGGCAGTTGGTCGATACGCCATTGATCAATCCTCAAGACAATCGGATGGTACCGAACACGTTCGAGGCCGCGACGCTTGTATCGTTGCCAGACAAGGATCGCTTCTACGACTACGCCCTCGGTTACATCTGGAATATCAAGCCGCGCGATTCAAACGATTTCATTCCGATGTCGAATGCGCTGGCCGGAACCGGCACGGAGGGCACGCCATTTGGGATGTTCAGGCTCCGCCCGATTCCTGGCCTCGTGTTGACGGCTATGGATTACAACGTCCAGAACTTCATCAATTCCGGCTTCGGTCAGGCGGAGTATGACTTCAGGCAGCCAAAGGGGATGCCCAACTTCATCTTGGGCGGCAATGTCATCGCGCAGACGAGCGTAGGCGACAACCTGCTGGCGGGCAGTCCCTTCGAGACCTACCAGGCTTCTGCGAAGGCACAGATGGCGTATGCCGGCTGGACGCTCTTCATCGCGGGGTCTGCGACAGGGAACCAATCCAAGATCTATTCGCCTTTCGGGACCAAACCGAACTATACGGACATGCAGCAAGTGTCCTTTGACAACGCCGGCGAGAAGGCGATCGGCGGCAGCGCCGCTTACGACTTCGCGGCCTTTGGGCTCCCCGGACTGAGCACCGGTGCCTGGTACAGCCAGGGTTGGGGAGCCCTGAATCCGGTGACCAATGTCGCGATTCCCGACCGTCGAGAACTGGATGTATGGCTGCAGTATCGGCCGACCGAGGGGCCGCTGAAAGGCCTGCGACTGAAGACCCAATACTCAAACGTTTGGCAACAGGGGAACGTGCGCCCGACGCAGCAAGAATTCCGCTTGATCGCCGATTACACGGTGCTTTTCAGGCCGGAACCGTCGGTGTCGAAGCACTAGGGCAATCACCTTCTTCCCAACCCGGATCAGGCGTGGTGCCACTGGACAGGCTCGCATTGCCCCGATGCGGAACGATTTAGGCGGAGCTTTGATGACGGGCGCGATCGCTGCCGGGCTCGTCGCACCGGTTTTGCATCGTCAAGGAGGCTGAGTACCCTCCCGCCCGAGCCCGAAAATCGCAAGTCATCGAAAACGCCTAGTGATGCGACTTGGGGCGCGGGGCCACGGTGTGCAGCACCTGACTGCTTCGAGGGCGATCGGTCTAGCCGCAACTCATCTCTATCGAAGAAAATGCCATGCCCTCTTGGTGCCGACGCCTTCCGAATGCGCTCGCGGAGGGGAGGCTGTGTCTTCCCGTTGAGTCTTCTTCTGATTCCACGATTCGAGGGCGCCGAAACCTCGTTCGAGACGAACTCCCTGTAGCGGTGCCTCATGTGGGGAACTTTGAAGGCAAATGGAACCGCTTAAAAAACATCAATGTAAACAATATGTTACAGGGGCGATCCGATCACATCTGCGTGTTATTTGTGCAACACCCGTCGGAAAACGCGCTTCATAGGCCCGTTCCGGAGCGTTCTGTTGTTGTGTGTGCAAGGACGTTCGGTAATTGTGACTGAGCGACGGAGGGGGGCATCCCGAGGTCGTCCCGTTTTAGGTGGTTCGCTTAAGTCCCTCGCGGTCAGCGGGTGTGTCCGAAGGCGCGAAGCGACTAAGCGGTGAGTTAAGGGACAAGGGAACCAACCTTAGGGTGTCTTCACCCAGCGGATCCGGAACCTTCCCTATAGAGCAAACTTGGAGGTTTAACATGAAGTTGGTTAAGAGCCTTTTGCTCGGTTCAGCGGCGGGTCTGATCGCCGTTGGCGGAGCACAGGCAGCCGATCTCCCCGTAAAGGCCAAAGCGGTCGAATACGTGAAGATCTGCTCCCTGTACGGTGCCGGATTCTACTACATCCCGGGCACTGACACCTGCATCAAGCTGGGTGGTTACCTGCGCGCTGAAGTCGCGCTGGGCACCAACTCGGACTTCACCCTGAACCAGAACGTCTCGACCCAGGGCGCCAACGGTGCACGCAACCGTCTGACGAACTACTACACGATGCGCGCTCGTGAAGACCTCAACATCGACACGCGCACCGCGACCGAGTACGGCGTGGTCCGCACCTTCTTCGATGGCGTCTTCTCCTGGACGACCGGCAACTATGTCGGCACCGGCAGCGCCACCGGTGGCACCGCCTACAGCGGTGCGCTCGCCATCAACACTCCCGTCGGTGCAGCTGCTCCGGCTCTCTTCGGCTCCGGCGGCGGTTCGGTGAACGGCACGGACGGTAACACCTCGGCCGGTTCGCTCGGTGTGTACTACGCCTTCATCCAGTTCGCCGGCTTCACCATGGGTAAGGCGGTGTCGCAGTTCGACGCGCCCTGGACCAACTATCCGGGCAACAACTTCGACGGTCTCGTCGGCGGTTCGGGCACGGTCACCGGTGTCAACCAGTTCAGCTACACCGCTGACTTCGGTCAGGGCATCACGGCGGCGTTCTCGGCTGAAGACGCCACCTCGTACTATCAGGCTGGTAACGTCAACCTGACTGGCGCAACTGCGGCTGGCATTTTCGGCGGTGCTGTCGGCGCCAATGCCATCGGCGGCAGCAGGTCGCCGAACCTCGTCGGTATGGTTCGTGTCGACCAGGCCTGGGGTCTGTTCCAGGCGTCGGTCGCTGCGCATGACAACCACGTCGGTTACTACGGCACGTCCGAAGTCACTGGTCACCCCGACGACAAGTGGGGCTGGGCGGTTCAGCTCGCTCTGTCGATCAAGAACATCCCGACCGGTGCGGGTGACGTGATCAACATCTCGGCCGTCTACACCGACGGTGCGACCCGCTACAACTTCCAGAACCTCGCGGGCAGCACGTATGTGATGTACGGCAGCTCGGGCCTCGCCGGCGCCTACGGCAGCGTCGCCGCTGTCACCGCTCCGGACACCGTGTTCGTCACGGGTGGCCAGCAGGAGACGATCAAGACCTGGGGCTTCCGCGGTGCTTACACGCACAACTGGGATCCCTACTGGAACACCGCGATCTACGGTGCCTACGCTCAGGCGCAGTTCGGCTCGGGGGCCAAGACCTTCCTCTGCGGCGCTGGTGGCCTGCTCACCGTCGGGCAGCCTGGTCTTACGGGTTGTAACCCCGACTTCAATATCGGCCAGGTGGGTATCATCACCCGCTGGACGCCGGTCAAGAACCTGACGTTCTCGGCCGACTTGGCCTGGACCAACGTCGACCAGAAGTACGCAGGTACAATTGCGGCGGGGCTGGCCGCTGTTCCCGCCAAGCCGGCTGCGACCTACGAGGTCAAGGACCAGAACTCGCTCGTTCTGCTCCTCCGCGCTCAGCGCAACTGGTGATCTCGGTCTAACGACCTGACAGAGAGCCCCGGCGGGAAACCGCCGGGGCTTTTCTTTTGGTGCATGGCTTTGCGCCCCAGCAATGTCGGCCGAGCCGGCGCGTCGCTTCCGTGACCGGTCGCGTGCACGCCTCAGGTCGCGGCCGCTGCTCAAGCCGGACGACGGCGCATGTCCGGCGCTTGCCACCGATGCTCTCGGCAGCGACTCCCTGCGCTGTCTGCTTATGGCCCTGAAACGGGCCTTTGATCTGGATCAACCCGGAGGAGTGCCACCAGGCCGCTGATGCGATGGCCCCCGGGGGTCGTCATGTATCTGGCTGATACGAAATCGTTGTCTGGCTCCGGACAATCGTTCGAAGATCCAGCAGGTGAGGGGATGCTTTATGTGCCGGGCGGCACGTTTCGCATGGGCTCGGATCGGCATTATCCGGAGGAAGCGCCGGCCCATCTCGTTACCGTTGACGGATTCTGGATGGATCGCACGCCGGTCACCAACCGCCAATTCCGCAAATTCGTGAACGCGACCGGCTACGTCACTTTCGCCGAAATTACACCTGATGCGAAGGACTATCCGGGTGCTCTGCCGCACATGCTCAAGGCCGGGTCACTGGTCTTCACGCCGCCTAAGCGAGCTGTAGACTTGCACAACTGGGGGCAATGGTGGACGTTCAAATTCGGCGCCGACTGGCGCCGTCCCTATGGTCCGCGCAGCAACATCAGCGGGCTCGACGACCACCCGGTCGTCCACGTCGCCTACCGCGACGTCGAAGCCTATGCCAAATGGGCCGGCAAGGAATTGCCGACCGAGGCCGAATGGGAATTCGCCGCACGCGGCGGATTGGACGGCGCGGAATTCGCCTGGGGTGACGAGCAATTCCCCCGCGGCAGGCATATGGCAAACACCTGGCAGGGCAATTTCCCGCACCAGAATCTCGCGGCTGATGGCTTCGAACGTACTTCGCCCGTCACCGCATTCCCGGCCAACGGTTACGGCCTGCACGACATGATCGGTAATGTCTGGGAATGGACGGCCGATTGGTATTCGCAGAAGCACGAAGCCGACGCCCTGAAAGTCTGCTGCATCCCGCAAAATCCTCGCGGCGGGCCCGAGGGCGCGAGCTACGATTCTTGTCAGCCGAACCTCAGGATTCCACGCAAGGTGCTTAAAGGCGGCTCGCATCTTTGCGCTCCCAGCTACTGCCGCCGCTATCGTCCGGCCGCGCGTCGTGCCGAGCCGATCGACACCTCAGCAAGCCATGTCGGCTTCAGGTGCATCGCCAGGAAGAGGATCACGTCATGAGTAACGATCGGATTCCGGAAAAGCCTGAGATGAGCACGGGACCAATCGGCGGAGGATTGAAACGCCGCGATCTCTTGTTGAGTGGTAGTTCTCTCGTCGCCGCTTCGGCGCTCTCGGCCGTCGGATTGACGAGCCCTGCGCAAGCGCAGCAACCAGCTACGGCGCCGGCGCCCGCTACGCCCGGGCAACGGCCGAACATCGTCGTCATCATGGGTGACGATATCGGCATCTGGAATATCGGGGCCTACCACCGCGGGATGATGGCCGGGCGGACGCCAAACCTCGACAAGATCGCCGCCGAAGGCATGCTGTTCACCGATTACTACGCCGAGGCGAGTTGCACGGCGGGCCGCGCCAACTTCATCACCGGCGAGCTGCCGATCCGCACCGGCATGACCACAGTCGGCCAGGCCGGCGCTCCCACCGGCTTGCCGGCGGAGGCCGTGACCATTGCCGCGGCGCTGAAAGGTATGGGCTACGCCACCGGCCAGTTCGGCAAGAACCACCTTGGCGACAAAAACGAGTTTCTGCCGACGGTGCATGGCTTCGACGAGTTCTTCGGCTACCTGTATCACCTCGACGCGATGGAAGATCCGGCCCACCCCGCTTATCCGCAGGAGCTGTTGAACACAGTCGGTCCGCGCAACATGGTTCACTCGTGGGCGACCAACGTGGACGACGCCACCGTGGATCCGCGCTGGGGCAAGGTCGGCAAGCAGAGGATCGAGGACGCCGGAACGCTCTATCCCAAGCGGATGGAAACCGTGGACGATGAAATCCGCGACTTCGCGCTCAATTTCATCGACAGGGCCAGGGCCGACAACAAGCCATTCTTCCTGTGGCTCAATCCGACCCGCATGCACATCGTTACGCACCTGTCGCCGAAGTACCAGGCGATGCGCAACTCCAAGAATGGTTGGTCCATCCATGAAGCCGGCATGGCGCAGCTCGACGACGACATTGGCATCGTGATGCAGAAGCTGAAGGATATGGGCGTCGATGACAACACCATCGTGGTATTCACGACCGACAACGGCACCGAGGTCTTCACCTGGCCCGATGGCGGACAGACGCCATTCGCGCAGAGCAAAGGCACGATCATGGAGGGCGGCTTCCGCGCGCCGGCGATGGTCCGCTGGCCGGGCAAGGTGCCGGCCGGCAAGGTCGAGAACGGCATCATGTCCGGACTGGACTGGTTCCCGACCTTCCTGGCCGCTGCCGGCAACCCCAACATCGTCGACGAGCTCAAAAAGGGTAAGCAGATCGGTGACCGCACCTACAAGTGCCATCTGGACGGCTACAACCAGCTGGACATGATCACTGGCAAGGGGCCGTCAAATCGGCACGAAATCTTTTATTTCGGCGAAAGCGAGCTGGGGGCCGTGCGCATCGACGACTACAAATATCGTTTTATCGACCAGCCCGGAGGCTGGCTGGGTGATAAAAGCAAGGTTGACGTGCCCTATTTGACCAACCTTCGCCTCGATCCTTTCGAGCGCACGGGCTGGCCCGATAGCGGGACCAAATACGGGGCGCAACAATACTTCGACTGGTTCAAATACGAATTCTGGCGCTTCGTGTTTGTTCAGCAGCAGGTGGAAAAGCTGGCGATGACGGCGATCGAGTTTCCGCCGATGCAGAGGGGTGCAAGCTTCAATCTAGACGCTGTGAAGGCCAAGATCGAAGCGGCGCGAGCGGCAATCGCCAAGTAGCGCAGCTTAAGGCGCCGCTATTCCACGCTGCCGGCGCCGCGGCGCAGGTCGGCCTCGATCTGCAACCGCGTGCCGCCGCCGAACCGGGCGCGGTAGACCTGAAGGTTCTCCATGATCCGCTGCACGTAATTGCGCGTCTCGGAGAACGGAATGAGCTCGACCCAGTCGACCGCATCGACCTTGGGATCGCGCGGATCGCCGTAGCGGTCGACCCACTTCTTCACGCTGCCGCGGCCGGCATTGTAGGCGGCAAACGTCATGATGTAGGAGCCGCGATAATCCTCGAGCAGCCCACCGAGCTCGGCCGAGCCGAGCGTAGCGTTGTAGGCCGAATCGTTCTTCAGCCGCCCCAGATCGTAGGTCGCGCCATGCCGCTTGCAGACATAGCGCGCGGCATCCGGCGTCACCTGCATCAGCCCGTAGGCCTGTGCCGGCGAGACCACCGAGGGATTGAACGCGCTCTCCTGCCGGGCGATGGCGTAGACGATGCTGCGCTCGACCTCGGGGCCGATCGGCGTGAATTGCGGAATGCCGTTGACGGGATAGGCGTAAAAATCGAACGGAAGGCCGCGGTTGAGCGCGGCCTTGCCGACCAGCAGCATGCCGCGCGCATCGCTGTAGCGCTGGGTCAGCTCGCCAAGGCCGGTCAGGGCTTCGGGATCTCCGTTCTCGCCCATGTCGGCGAGCATGGGCACGGCCATCTCGCGCTCGTCGAGCTCGTAGAGCAGTTGCGCCGCGCGCACGATCTCCAGCCGTTCAGCGCCGCGCCCGCGCGGCTGGCTGTTGAGCTCGATCTGCGGCAGGCCGAGTTTTGCGCGTGCGAGCTGGCCGTAATAGCTCGTGGATTGTTCGGCAGCCCGCGCATAGGCGTTGCGCGCCTCCTGCTGGCGGCCCGCCGCTTCCGCCGCGCGGCCCTGCCAATAGCCGGCGCGCGCCAGCGTGGTCGGATTGACGCTGCCGACGCCGATGCGGGCAAAATGCTGGGTGGCGGTCGCGGGATCGTTGAGAAAGCGCAGCGCGATCCAGCCTGCCGTGAACTCCTGCTCGGTCTTGTAGATGTCGCGCGAGGGCAGCGCCGCGTCGCGCGCGATCAGATAGGCGCTGCGGAACTCCTCGGTGTCGATCATCTTGCGCGCGAGCAGGCGCCGCTCGATCCACCATTCGTCGAGATTGTAGAGCCGGTTCGGATCCTTCGGCGCCGACAGCATGAGCTGGGCGGCCTCGGCAAACTTCTCCTCGCGGCGCAGCAGCTGGATCTTGCTGAAGAGGAAACCGGGGTCATTGTGCAGCTCGCGCGGCACCGCCTCGAGCAATGCGCGCGCGTTCGGCGCCTTCTTGACCGAGGCGATGCGGGCCTTGGCCAGCGCGACATAGCCGGCGCCGAGGCGTTTTGCGGCGCGCAGTGCGGCCTCGTTTTCGCTGCCGTAGAGCAGGGTGTCCATCCGCGCCTTCTGATCGCCCGGCGTCAGCAGGGCGCCGAACTGGTCGAGCGCGTTGTTCTCGGTGTCCTCCGACATCGGATCGCTGCGCCAGGCCTCGCGCACCAGCCGCTCGGCATTGGCGCGGTCGCCGCGCGCCAGCATCGCCTTGGCGAGCGTGAAGCGGCCCTTCGCGGACACCGGGGATTCGTTCTCGAACCACGACCACGCAACTGAATCGTCGCGCCTGTCGTCCCACATCGCAGCCTCGAGGCGGCGGCGCAGGAAGGTCTGCGACGGCCAGCTCGGATTGGCGGAGAGGAAGGCGCGATAGCGCTCGACGGTCGCGCCATTGTCCTCGCTGCGCAGGATGATCCATTCCGCGAGCTTTCGCGCGACGGGATCCGAGATCGTGGCGGCGGCGTTGGTGGCGTCGCCCGCCTTGCGCTTGCGCACGAGTTCGATGACGCTCTCCAGCGTGTCCTTGTCGGCTTGCGACGTCGCCGAGGTCGCAGCGATCGCGGCCGGCGTCACCGGCCTGCGAGGTGCCGCGTGCTGGCGGGTCGCGGGCGCCAGCACAGGAGCTGCGATCGGTTTGGCGGCCGGAGCGGCGGCGGGTCTGACGGTGGCCGTCGCGGCCGGCGCGGGTGCCGCTTTGGGGGGAGAGCCGGTGGCGGTCGGCTGCGATTTTGGCGCGGTCGCCGCTGCCGCAGGCTTGGGCTTGTTCTTGGCGGGGTCCTTGGCGGGTTCCTTGCCAGCGTCCTTGCCGGCATTCTGGGCTGGTTTCTTCGCGGCATCTTTGGCCGGGGCGCCAGCCGCCCCCTTGCTCGCGCCCTTCGCTGTGTCCTTGCCGGTTCCCTTGGTGGTGTCCTTAGCTGTTTCCTTGACCGATCCTTTGCCGGATCCCTTCGCGGCGTCCTTGGCGGCTGGCTTCGCAGTGTCCTTGGCCCCTTCCGCGGGTGTCTCATTGGACTTGGCCCAGGCGGCGCAGCCGACCGACAGCCCTGCCATCAGGCACACGACCAGACCGGTGGATCGCCATGTGGCACGAGGAAATGAGGTCACGGCGTTTCGTCGCCCCGAATCAGTCAAGTGGCTCAAGATCTAGCTGAATTTGATTGAATATGCGGACAAAATACCAACAGCCGCTTACCTCGGGCGGGTTTGCACCATCACCGCGGCAAAATCGCGGCCTAAACGGTGCGTCGCACGGGAGCGGCCCTTTTACCGGCGGGATAGACCCGATATGAATGGGGCTTGCTCTCAAAACTCGCCGCGTACGGAGGAAGTCCATGGCAGCCAAGACGAAATTCCGGGGGTCGTTCACCGCCTTGGTCACGCCGTTCAAGAACGGCTCGCTCGACGAGGCAGCGTTCCGCTCCCTGGTCAACTGGCAGATTTCCGAGGGCACCAACGGACTGGTCCCGGTCGGCACGACAGGCGAGAGCCCGACGCTCAGCCATGACGAGCACAAGAAGGTCGTCGAGTGGTGCATCGAGGAGGCCAAGGGCCGCGTGCCCGTGGTTGCCGGTGCCGGCTCCAACTCGACCAAGGAGGCGATCGAGCTGGCCCAGCACGCCGAGAAGGCGGGCGCGGACGCCGTGCTGGTGGTGACGCCTTACTACAACAAGCCGACCCAGGAAGGGATGTACCAGCACTTCAAGGCGATCAACGATGCGATCGGGATTCCGATCATCATCTACAACATCCCGCCGCGCTCGGTGATCGACATGTCGGTCGACACCATGAAGCGGCTGTGGGAGCTGAAGAACATCGCCGGCGTCAAGGACGCCACCGCCAGCATGGTCCGCGTGTCGCAGCAGCGCGCGGCGATGGGCGAGGACTTCAACCAGCTGTCGGGCGAGGATGCGACCATCCTCGGCTACATGGCCCATGGCGGCCATGGCTGCATCTCGGTGACCTCGAACGTCGCGCCGCGCCTGTGCTCGGAGTTCCACACCGCCTGGCAGAAGGGCGATCACGCCACCGCGCTGAAGCTGCACGACAAGCTGATGCCGCTGCACAACAACCTCTTCATCGAGAGCAATCCAGCGCCGATCAAGTACGCGATGTCGCTGCTCGGCAAGCTTGACGAGACGCTGCGGCTGCCGATGGTGCCGGTGACCGAGCCGACGCGCGTTGCCGTGCGCAGCGCCATGGTTCACGCTGGCCTGATCAACTGACGCGGCAGCCTTTCCGGGGAGCCTTTCATGAGCGGGGTCGATGAAAAGGGCAGGCGGATGCTCAAGGAGTTCCGCGAATTCGCCATGAAGGGCAACGTCGTCGATCTCGCGGTCGGCGTCATCATCGGCGCGGCCTTCGGCGCCATCGTCACTTCGCTGGTCGGCGACGTGATCATGCCGTTGATCGGCGCCGTCACCGGCGGCCTCGACTTCTCGAACTACTTCACCCCCTTGTCGAAGGCGGTCACCGCCACCAACTTAGCGGATGCTAAAAAGCAAGGCGCGGTCTTGGCTTGGGGCAGCTTCCTCACGCTGACGATCAACTTCATCATCATTGCCTTCGTGCTGTTCCTGGTGATCCGCGCCATCAACACCCTGAAGCGCAAGGAAGAGGCGGCACCGGCCGCTCCGCCGAAGCCGTCGGCCGAGGTCGAGCTGCTGACCGAGATCCGCGATCTCCTCAAGAAGTCTTGACGCGTACGCTTCGTCCAAACTGTTAGCGTTCGCGCGTATCTCACTCAGGTTTGTCTGCCATGGCTGATAAGAACGAACGACCGATCAAGGTCATGGCGGAAAATCGCAAGGCCCGCTTCAACTATGCGATCGAGGATACGATCGAGGCGGGCATTGCGCTGACCGGCACCGAGGTCAAGTCGATCCGCAACGGCAAGAGCACGATCGCGGAATCCTACGCCGATTCGAAGAACGGCGAGATCTGGCTGATCAACGCCACCATTCCCGAATACCTCCAGGGCAACCGCTTCAACCACGAGCCCAAACGGCCGCGAAAGCTGCTGCTCCATCGCCGGCAGATCAACAAGCTGATCGGCGCGGTGGACCGCGAGGGCATGACGCTGATCCCGCTCAAGCTCTACTTCAACGAGCGCGGCCGCGCCAAGCTGCAGCTGGCGGTTGCAAAGGGCAAGAAGCTGCACGACAAGCGCGAGACCGAGAAGAAGCGCGACTGGAGCCGGGAGAAGGGGCGCCTGCTGCGGGCGAGGGGATAGCGGGATGAATCAGAAGAACCTGCTCGAGGTCGACTGGAGCCAGATTCCGGCGCCGGCCGATGATGGCGGCGCCGCGCATCTGCCGGGCATGACGCTGCCCGCGATCGGCCTGCTCGCGACCGACGACACATCAGTGATGCTGTCGGCGCTCCCCGGCCGAACCGTGGTGTTCGCCTATCCCCGCACCGGCGAGCCCGGCAAGATCTCGCTGGTCGACGATTGGGACATGATCCCGGGCGCGCGCGGCTGCACGCCGCAGACCTGCGCGTTTCGCGATCTGTTTGCCGAGCTGAAGGCCGCCGGCGCTGCCCACGTGTTCGGCCTCTCGACCCAGAGCAACGAATACCAGACCGAGATGGCCTCGCGCCTGCATCTGCCGTTTCCGGTGTTGTCGGACGAGAAGCTGGCGCTGACGCGCGCCCTCAAACTGCCGACCATGGAGGTCGCAGGTCTGACGCTGATCAAGCGCCTCGCGCTGATCATCGACGACGCCAGGATCACGCATGTGTTCTATCCGGTGTTTCCGCCCGACCGGAATGCCGGCGATGTCCTGGACTGGCTGAAGGCCAATCCCGTCAAAGGCTAGTCCAAGGGCTAATCGAGGTCGGCCTTCACCTTCGCGAACACGGACCGGAACATGTCCGGCGTCAGCACGCCGGTGTTCGTGTTGTAACGCGAGCAGTGATAGCTGTCGTAGAGCCTGAACGCGCCGGCCTGGTGCACCGCGCCGTGGCCGAAAGGGGCTTGCGAGCCCTTCAGATTCAGCGGCTTGAGCACGGTGTCGTGCGCAATCCGCCCGAGCGCGACGATCGCGCGCAGGTTCGGCATCGTCGCCAGATTCGCCGCGAGAAACTGGCGACAGGTGTTGATCTCGGCGGGCAGCGGCTTGTTCTGCGGCGGAACACAATGCACCGCATTGGCGATGCGGCAGTCGACCAGCTTCAGCCCGTCATCGGGCCGCGCCTGATAGGCGCCCTTGGCAAAGCCGTATTCCAGCAGCGTGGCGTAGAGCAGGTCGCCGGCATAGTCGCCGGTGAAGGGACGGCCGGTGCGGTTGGCGCCCTGCATGCCCGGCGCGAGGCCAACGATCAGCAGGCGCGCCTTGATGTCCCCGAAGGGCGCGACCGGGGCGTTGTGCCACAACGGCTCGCGCGCGCGGTTCGCCTCGCGAAAGGCGACCAGGCGCGGACAGAGCGGACAGTCACGGTCGGGGACGAGGGTGGGGGGCTGGCGGCCTGACCGGGCCGCCTCACTCCTCAAAGTCGTCATCGCCCCTCGGGGCCATCGTGGTCGCGCGCTGGAGGAATTGCGGGGCGTGGTGGCGGGCCTCGCGCTCGCCACGATCGCGCGGGGCGGGGCGTTCGGACGGGTCGCGGCCGAGCTTGGATTGCAGCTCGACGAGGTCGGTGAAGACGTCGGCCTGGCGGCGCAGCTCGTCGGCGATCATCGGCGGCTGGCTGGCGATGGTCGAGACCACCGTGACCCGCACGCCGCGGCGCTGGACGGCCTCGACCAGGGAGCGGAAGTCGCCGTCACCGGAGAACAGCACCATCTGGTCGATGTGCTCGGCGAGCTCCATCGCGTCCACGGCGAGCTCGATGTCCATGTTGCCCTTGACCTTGCGGCGGCCGGAGGCGTCGATGAACTCCTTGGTCGCCTTGGTGACGACGGTGTAGCCGTTGTAGTCCAGCCAGTCGATCAGCGGGCGGATCGAGGAGTACTCCTGATCCTCGATGATGGCGGTGTAGTAGAAAGCCCGCAACAGCGTCCCGCGGCTCTGAAACTCCTTCAGCAGGCGCTTGTAGTCGATGTCGAAGCCCAGTGTTTTCGCCGTCGCGTAGAGATTGGCCCCGTCGATGAAGAGCGCGATCTTGTTGGTAGGAGAAGGTGACATTCAGTTTGCTCGCGAAGTGCTCGTGATTGATCGTTTATTGTTGGCGCGGCAGCACGCCGCGCAGTTCTAGAGTGCCGCCGAAACCCGTCGAAACCGCAAATCCGGAGAAGTCGGGGCAATCAAGGTATAGTTATGGCGAACTCTCAAACACCCGGGGCCGCCCTCGGTGGCAGCCCTGGAAATCGCCCATCCCAGCCCCAATGTGGGGGTAGCAGAGCCATTTGGCGAGGCCAAATCACAAATTGGCCTTGCGAAATTGTCTTGGCCCCTATAACTAGCCCCAATCATCCACATATTTCGTCCCACCCACAACGGAGCGACAGTCCATGGCTCGCGTCACCGTAGAAGATTGCATCGACAAGGTCGATAACCGGTTTGACCTGGTCCTGCTGGCCGCCCACCGTGCCCGCATGATTTCGTCGGGTTCACAACTAACGGTTGACCGCGATAACGACAAGAACCCTGTTGTGTCTTTGCGTGAAATTGCCGACACGACCATCTCGCCGGAGGACCTCCGCGAGGAGCTGGTGCACTCGCTCCAGAAGTTCGTCGAGGTCGACGAGCCCGAGCCGGATACGGTGCCGCTGATCGGTTCCGCCGGCGCCAGCGTCGATGCGGACGATACCGAAGTTGCCGTTGAGCGCATGACCGAAGAGGAGCTCCTGAAGGGCCTCGAAGGCCTCGCGCCGCCGGAAGAGCAGCCCGAGGAAGACGAGTAGATCGTCCCGTCGCAATCGCCGAATTCTTGTGATCTTATCAAAGGCCCGAACCTGCGTTCGGGCCTTTGCTTTTGTTGGCGTTTTCGTGGTTACCATAGTGTTGCCGGTTCGCGCCGCGCACCTGTCACCGAATTGATCGGACGCGCGCGGGATCGGAGCTAAGATGTATACAACGGGCCGCCTTGAGGTCCGTTTGAAGGCAGGACGGCATGGTGTATCGACGCCGCAGATCAACGCAGATGCAGGCCGCAACCGAATCGGTTGCCGTGGCCCCGACTGCGCCGGTGGCGCGCCCGGCCAAGCCGCGTGCGCGCATGATGCGTCAATATGACCTCGTCGAGCGCGTCAGGTCCTACAATCCCAACACCAACGAAGATCTGCTGAACCGCGCCTATGTCTACGCCATGAAGGCGCACGGCTCGCAGACGCGGGCCTCGGGCGATCCGTATTTCTCGCATCCGCTCGAAGTGGCGGCGATTCTCACCGACCTGAAGCTCGACGACGCCACCATCGTGGCCGCGCTGCTGCACGACACGATCGAGGACACCGAAGCGACGCGGGCCGAGATCGACCAGATATTCGGACCCGAGATCGGCGCGCTGGTCGAGGGCCTGACCAAGCTGAAGCGGCTGGAGTTGGTGTCGCGCGAGGCCAAGCAGGCCGAGAACCTGCGCAAATTGTTGCTGGCGATTGCCGACGATGTTCGCGTTCTCCTGGTGAAGCTCGCCGACCGCCTGCACAACATGCGCACGCTGGAATTCGTGCCGCCGGAATCGCGCAGGCGCATTGCCGAGGAGACGCTCGACATCTACGCGCCGCTCGCGGGCCGCATGGGCATGCAGGAAATGCGCGAGGAGCTGGAGGACCTGTCCTTCCGCACGCTCGACCCCGAGGCCTATTCGGTGGTGATGCAGCGGCTCGACGCGCTCGCCGAGCGCAACCGCAATCTGATCGGCGAGATCGAGGCCCAGCTCTCCAACAATCTGCGCCACCGCGGCCTTGGCGCGCGGGTTTATGGCCGCCGCAAGAAGCCGTTCTCGATCTGGACCAAGATGGAGCGCAAATCGGTCGGCTTCGAGCAATTGTCCGACATCTTCGGCTTCCGCGTCGTCGTGAACGACATCGAGGCCTGCTACCGCGCGCTCGGGATCGTCCACACCACCTGGCCGGTCGTGCCGGGGCGTTTCAAGGACTACATCTCGACGCCGAAGCAGAACGACTACCGCTCGATCCACACCACCGTGATCGGTCCGGGCAACCAGCGCGCCGAGCTCCAGATCCGCACCGAGGCGATGGACCAGATCGCCGAGCGCGGTATCGCCGCGCACGTGTTCTACAAGGAAGGCGCGGGCTCGCCGACCGAATTCCTCAAGCGCGAATCCAACGCGTTCGCCTGGCTGCGGCACACCGTCGGAATCCTCTCGGAGAGTGCCAACCCCGAGGAATTCCTCGAGCACACCAAGCTCGAGCTGTTCCACGACCAGGTGTTCTGCTTCACCCCGAAGGGCAAGCTGATCGCGCTGCCGCGCCACGCCAACGTCATCGACTTTGCCTATGCGGTGCATACCGACGTCGGCAACAGCGCGGTGGGCTGCAAGATCAACGGCAAGTTTTCGCCGCTGTCCTCGGAGCTCCAGAACGGCGACGAGGTCGAGGTGCTGACCTCGGAGGCGCAATCGGCGCCGCCGTCCGCCTGGGAGACGCTCGCGGTCACCGGCAAGGCGCGCGCCGCGATCCGCCGCGCCACGCGCACCGCGGTGCGCGACCAATATGTCGGTCTCGGCCGGCGCATCGTCGAGCGCCTGTTCGAGCGCGCCAAGATCGAATACGCCGACGACAAGCTCAAGGGTGCGCTGCCGCGGCTTGCGCGCACCTCGATCGAGGACGTCATGGCGGCTGTGGGGCGCGGCGAGATCAAGGCCTCGCACGTCGCGCGCGCGATGTATCCCGACTACAAGGAGGAGCGCGTCGCCCGCTACGGCATCAAGAAGGGGCTCGCCGCCAAGCTCAAGGAGAAGGTGGCCTCCGAGCCGCCGCGAACCCCGGTCGCGATCCCGATCCGCGGCATCAATTCCGACCTGCCGGTGAAGTTCGCGCCGAACGGCGGCGCGGTACCCGGCGACCGCATCGTCGGCATCGTCACGCCGGGCGAGGGCATCACCATCTACCCGATCCAGGCGCCGGCGCTGAAGGATTTCGAGGAGGAGCCCGAGCGCTGGCTCGACGTGCGCTGGGACATCGAGGACACCGCGCCGCAGCGCTTCCCGGCCCGCATCAGGGTCGAGAACGTCAACGAGCCCGGCGCGCTCGCGCAGATCGCGACCGTGATCGCCGAGCACGACGGCAACATCGACAACATCAGCATGCAGCGCCGCTCTCCGGACTTCACGGAGACGACGATCGATCTCGAAGTCTACGACCTGAAGCACCTGAGCGCGATCCTGGCCCAGTTGCGCGCGAAGGCGGTCGTCGCCCGCGTCGAACGTGTTAATGGATAGGCGTCTTTCGTATTCGCCTGTCCTTCGAATTTGTGAGCCTTGCAATGCCCGCTTCTCCGCTCCGCCTCGGCGTCAATGTCGACCATGTCGCGACCCTGCGTAACGCGCGCGGCGGCCGCAATCCCGATCCGGTGCGCGCCGCGCTGCTGGCGATCGAGGCCGGCGCCGACGGCATCACCGCGCATCTGCGCGAGGATCGCCGCCACATCCGCGACGAGGACATGGCGCGGCTGAAGGCCGAGATCTCCAAGCCGCTCAATTTCGAGATGGCGGCGACCGACGACATGATGCGCATCTCGCTCGCCACCAGGCCGCACGCGGTGTGCCTCGTGCCGGAGCGCCGGCAGGAGGTGACGACCGAGGGCGGACTGGATGTCGTCGGCCAGCACAATGCGCTCGCGCCCTACATCGCCCGGCTGAACGATGCCGGAATCCGCGTCTCGCTGTTCATCGCCGCGGACCCCGCGCAGATCGAGATGGCGGCGCGGCTGCGCGCGCCCGTGATCGAGATCCACACCGGCGCCTGGTGCGATGCCGTCGTCGACGGCCACACCGAGAAGGCCGACGCAGAGTGGAAGCGGATCGTGGCGGGTGCGAAGCTGGCGAAGGACGCGGGGCTGGAGGTTCACGCCGGCCACGGGCTCGACTATGCGACGGCGGAGACGATCGCAGCTCTGCCCGACATCATGGAGCTCAATATCGGCTACTACATGATCGGCGAGGCGCTGTTCGTCGGTCTCGCCGAGACGGTGCGCAGCATGCGCGCGGCGATGGACCGCGGCCGGAGCCGGGCATGATCATCGGCATCGGCTCCGACCTGATCGACATCACCCGCGTCGGCAAGGTGATCGAGCGCCATGGCGAACGCTTTCTCGACCGCATCTTCACCGCGGCCGAGCGGGCCAAGGCGGAGCGGCGCGCCAAGAACGAGAAGATGGTGGTGGCGACCTACGCCAAGCGCTTTGCCGCCAAAGAGGCCTGCTCGAAGGCGCTCGGCACCGGGATCAGGCGCGGCGTCTGGTGGCGCGACATGGGGGTGGTCAACCTGCCGGGCGGACGGCCGACCATGCAGCTGACCGGCGGCGCTCTGGCCCGGCTCCAGGCCCTGACGCCTGATGGCTTCGAGGCGCAGATCGACCTGTCGATCACCGACGACTGGCCGCTCGCACAGGCCTTCGTCATCATTTCGGCCGTTCCGCTGGCCAAGCCCTGACCGTTCCCCAAGTCATTTTATAATTCTTGTTAAGAATCAATATCTTATGCAGTTTTGATGCGATCCTTGATTGCGTGGCCTCCGACAACCGTCTAAAAGTCCGCGGACGCAAATCAGGCTGGGCGAATTCGGCTTTACGCCGGAATTGGCCCTCATTATCAGAATCAGGACAATCTCCTTGGGCCGCGAAGCGATGGCTGTTCGCGGGAGGAGGGCGCTCTGTGACCGCCGGCCGGAATTGAGAGAGCAATGAGCGTGACTTCGGGAACGAAAACTGAAAGCGGCGTCGGCGAAACGATCCGGGTCGTGATCCACGCTCTCCTGATCGCGCTCGTGATCCGCACCTTTCTGTTCCAGCCCTTCAACATCCCGTCCGGCTCGATGAAGGCGACGCTGCTGGTCGGCGACTATCTGTTCGTCTCGAAATATTCCTACGGCTATAGCCACTACTCGATCCCGTTCTCGCCGCCGCTGTTCTCGGGGCGGCTCTGGGGCTCGGACCCGAACCGCGGCGACATCGTCGTGTTTCGCCTGCCGAAGGACGATTCCACCGACTACATCAAGCGCGTGATCGGGCTTCCCGGCGACCGCGTCCAGATGAAGGACGGGCTGCTCTACATCAACGACACCCCGGTCGAGCGGCAGCGCATGAGCGAATATGTCGGCGAGGATCCGTGCGGCTCCGAAGGCGGCGGCATCTCCCGGGTGAAGCGCTGGAAGGAAACGCTGCCGAACGGCGTGTCCTATGAGACGCTGGACTGCGCCGACAACGGCTACATGGACACCACCAACGTCTACACCGTGCCGGCCGGCCATTTCTTCATGATGGGCGACAATCGCGACAATTCCACCGACAGCCGCTTCCTCGGCCAGGTCGGCTATGTGCCGCAGGAGAATTTGATCGGCCGAGCCCAGATGATCTTCTTCTCCATCGCCGAAGGCGAGCATGCCTGGATGTTCTGGCGCTGGCCGTGGGCGGTGCGCTGGAATCGCTTCTTCAAAATCGTCCGATGAAAGACGAAGCCAAGGACATCACGACCCAGCCGACCGAAGCGCAAGCCGCTCCTGACGGCGAAGCTGTGACCAAGACGCCTGCCAAGAAGAAGCGGGCGCGGAGCAGCAAGGCCAAGGGCACGGATGCGAACGCGGCGCTTGAGGCGCGCATCGGCCACAGCTTCGCCGACCCGAACCTGCTGATGCAGGGGATCACGCATGTCTCGGCGCTGAAATCCGGGCGCAAGCGCGGCGACAGCTATCAGCGGCTGGAATTCCTCGGCGACCACGTGCTTGGGCTCGTCGTGTCCGACATGCTCTACCACGCCTTCCCGAACGCCGACGAAGGCGAGCTGTCCAAGCGCCTTGCCGAACTCGTGCGCAAGGAGAGCTGTGCCGACGTCGCCAAGTCGCTCGGGCTGCTCGACGACATCAAGCTCGGCTCGGTCGGCCCCAGCGCCGACGCCCGCCTGCGCAAGAGCGTGCTCGGCGACATCTGCGAAGCCGTGATCGGCGCCATCTTCCTCGACGGCGGCCATGCCGCGGCGGCCGAATTCGTCAAGCGCAACTGGACCGAGCGCATGCACAAGCCGCGGCGTCCGTTGCGCGATCCCAAGACCGTGCTCCAGGAATGGGCGCAGGGGAAGGGCCTGCCGACGCCTGTTTACCGCGAGGTCGAGCGCACCGGCCCGCATCACGATCCGCAGTTCCGCGTCGCGGTGGACCTGCCGGGACTGGCGCCGGCGGAAGGTATCGGCGGCAGCAAGCGCGCGGCAGAGAAGGTGGCGGCCTCGGTGATGATCGAACGTGAAGGTGTTGGCGGCGGCAATGACGGTTGAAGCAAGCGGCGAGGCGCTCGCCGCGACGCGCTGCGGCTTCGTTGCGCTCATTGGCGCACCGAATGTCGGCAAGTCCACGCTGGTCAACGCGCTGGTCGGCGCCAAGGTCACGATCGTCTCGCGCAAGGTGCAGACCACGCGCGCGCTGATCCGCGGCATCGTCATCGAGAACAACGCGCAGATCATCCTGGTCGACACGCCCGGCATCTTCTCGCCGAAGCGCAGGCTCGACCGCGCCATGGTCTCGACCGCCTGGAGCGGGGCGCATGACGCCGATCTCGTCTGCGTGCTGCTGGACGCCAAGACCGGCATCGACGAGGAGGCCGAGGCGATCCTCGCCAAGGCGGCAAACGTCAATCACGACAAGATCCTGGTGATCAACAAGGTCGACCTGGTCCAGCGCGAGAAGCTGCTGGCGCTGGCGCAGGCGGCCAACGAGCGCATGCCGTTCGCCAAGACCTTCATGATCGCGGCAATCTCCGGCGACGGCGTCGACGACCTCCGCTCGACGCTTGCCGAGATGGTGCCGCCGGGGCCGTTCCTCTATCCCGAGGACCAGATGTCGGACGCGCCGATGCGGCACTTGGCGGCCGAGATCACGCGCGAGAAGATCTATCGCAAGCTGCACCAGGAATTGCCCTACCAGTCCACGGTCGAGACCGACAAGTGGGAGGAGCGCAAGGACAAGTCGGTGCGCATCGAGCAGACGATCTTCGTCGAGCGCGAAAGCCAGCGCAAGATCGTGCTCGGCAAGGGCGGCGCCACCATCAAGTCGATCGGCGCGGACTCGCGCAAGGAGATTAGTGAGATCCTCGGCGTGCCGGTGCACCTGTTCCTGTTCGTCAAGGTGCGCGAGAACTGGGGCGACGATCCCGATCGCTATCGCGAGATGGGCCTGGAATTTCCCAAAGAATAAGCAAGAACAGATCGGTATCCGATGAGCGTGCCCACGAACGTCCGGCGCTTCGAAGCGCTGCTCTATGCGTCGTTGATGCTGGATGCGCTGTCGGTTGCGGTGCAGGACCGCACGCCCAATGCCGAGATGACCGAGCAGATGATCATGACGGCGACCCTGCTCGCCGGCGGCATGATCCTGCTGCTGGTCTATTTCGTCTGGCTGGCTGCGCATTGGCGCAAGAACTGGCCGCGCTGGGTGCTGGCCGCAGCCCTGGTGCTGTCGGTGATCTCGCTCGGCCAGATCATCGGCGAGAAGGGCATGGAGCTCGACAGCGCCATCGAGATCGTCTCCTGCGTGCTGACCACGATGGGCCTGTATTTCTCCTTCAGCGGCGACGCGCAGGGCTGGTTCAACGCGTGAGGTTTTGCGCGGTGCCGTAGGGTGGGTAAAGGTGCGCCCTTGCGCGCCGTGCCCACCACGATCGCGGTGGATCAAAATTGGTGGGCGCGCTTCGCTTTGGCCACCCGACGGTCGCTCAAAATGCTAGACTTCCTTCAATGGAATGGACCGACGAAGGCATCGTGCTGGGGGTGCGGCGGCATGGCGAGAGCAGCGCCATCGTCGAACTGCTGACGCGCGCGCACGGCCGCCATCTCGGTCTCGTGCGCGGCGGTGCCGGCTCGCGGATGCGGCCCTTGCTGCAACCGGGCAACAGCGTCAGCGCGGTGTGGCGGGCGCGGCTCGACGAGCATCTCGGCACCTACGCGGTCGAGGGCCTGAAGCTGCGTGCGGCCACGCTGCTGGCCTCGTCCCATGGCGTCTACGGCGTCACCCATCTCGCCTCGATCGCGCGGCTCCTTCCCGAGCGCGATCCGCACGAGGAGATATTCGGGCTGCTCGAACATTCGCTCGACGATTTCGACGACATCGGCAGCGCGGCCGTACACGTGATCCATTTCGAGCTGGCGATGCTCGCCGAGCTCGGCTTCGGGCTCGCGCTGGACAACTGCGCGGTGACCGGGGAGACCGCGGACCTGATCTACGTTTCGCCGAAATCCGGCGGCGCGGTGTCGCGCGGCGCGGGCGAGCCATGGCGCGACCGGCTGCTGCGCCTGCCGCCGTTCCTGCGCCACGGCGAAACCGCGACCGAGCTCACCGACCAGGATCTCCAGGACGGTTTTCGGCTGACCGGATTGTTCCTGCTGCGCCACGTGCTGGAGCCGCGCGGGCAGGTCCATTCCGACGCGCGGGCCGGCTTCATCAATGCCTTGACGAGGCAGCAGGCGAGGGCGGCGATCCCGGCGCCATGACGTCAGCGCGCCTCTGTATTGTCTGATCAGATGGCATGTCCCGGAACCAAATCGGGTTTCCTGGATTGGCCCGTGGGGTTCCAACCCGGGGATAAACCTGATGCTGATCAAGGGACTTATTGTGTCGGCAGCGCTGATTGCGCTGGCGCCGGACGCCCTCGCAGGCGAGCAAACAGGACTGGTTCGCCGTGCCTCCTGCACGGTCGTCAGGTTCTATGTAGCCAAATATTCGGCAGCAGCCGCAGAGGCATGGGCCCGGTCCAAGGGCGCGACGGAAGCAGAGATCGAGACTGCCCGGCGCTGCCTGACCAACGCGCCGACCACGACACAGGCCCAAAATCGCCAGGCCACCCAGACTGTGACCGCCGGCTGGGCGGGGCAGTAACCGCCCACAGGGAACCAATCCATCCTTGCCCGATTCGCTTCCACGGTTTAACCGGGCGGCATGGGAAAACGATTGATTCCGCCGGAACCGGCCGAAATCCATGAGGTGCCGCTGCGTGAGGCGCTGGAAGAGCGCTATCTCGCCTATGCGCTCTCCACCATCATGCACCGTGCGCTGCCGGACGCACGCGACGGCCTGAAGCCGGTGCACCGGCGCATCCTCTACGGCATGCGCCTGCTCAGGCTCGACCCCGGCACGGCCTTCAAGAAATCCGCCAAGATCGTCGGCGACGTGATGGGCTCGTTCCATCCGCATGGCGACCAGGCGATCTACGACGCCATGGTGCGGCTCGCGCAGGATTTCTCCTCGCGCTACCCGCTGGTCGACGGCCAGGGCAATTTCGGCAATATCGACGGCGATAACCCCGCCGCCTACCGCTACACCGAAGCGCGCATGACCGATGTCGCGCGGCTTCTGCTCGAGGGCATCGACGAGGACGGCGTTGAATTCCGTCCCAATTACGACGGCCAGTCGAAGGAGCCGATCGTCCTGCCCGGCGGCTTCCCGAACCTGCTCGCCAACGGCGCGCAGGGCATCGCGGTCGGCATGGCGACCTCGATCCCGCCGCACAATGCCGCCGAGCTCTGCGACGCGGCGCTGCATCTGATCGAGAAGCCCGACGCGAAATCCAAGGCGCTGCTGAAGTGGGTGAAGGGCCCGGACTTTCCGACCGGCGGCATCTGCGTCGATTCCAAGCAGGCGATCGCGGAGGCCTACACGACCGGCCGCGGCTCGTTCCGCGTCCGCGCCAGGTGGGAGCAGGAAGAGGGCGCGCGCGGTACCTGGGTCGTCGTCGTCACCGAGATCCCCTTTCTGGTGCAGAAGTCGCGCCTGATCGAGAAGATCGCCGAGCTTCAGGATCAGAAGAAGCTGCCGCTGGTCGGCGATGTCAGGGACGAGTCGGCCGAAGACGTCCGCATCGTGATCGAGCCGAAGTCGAAGAACGTCGATCCGGCGCTGATGATGGAATCGCTGTTCCGGCTGACCGAGCTCGAAAACAAGATTCCGCTGAACCTCAACGTGCTGATCAAGGGCCGCATCCCCAAGGTCGTGGGGCTCGCGGAGTGCCTGCGCGAATGGCTCGACCATCTGCGCGACGTCCTGATCCGGCGCAGCAACTACCGCAAGGCGCAGATCGAGCATCGGCTGGAAGTTCTCGGCGGCTTCCTGATCGCCTATCTGAACATCGACAAGGTGATCAAGATCATCCGCACCGAGGATGAGCCGAAGCCGGCGCTGATGAAGGCGTTCAAGCTCACCGAGGTGCAGGCCGAAGCCATCCTCAACATGCGGCTCCGCTCGTTGCGCAAGCTCGAGGAAATGGAGATCCGCACCGAGGACAAGAACCTGCGCAACGAGCTCAAGGGCATCAATGCGGTGCTCGCCTCGGAAGCCGAGCAGTGGAAGAAGGTCGGCGAGCAGGTCGGCAAGGTCCGCGACATGTTCGGACCGAAGACGCCGCTCGGCAAGCGCCGCACAACCTTTGCCGATGCGCCCGAGCACGATCTCGCCGCGATCGAGGAGGCCTTCGTCGAGCGCGAGCCGGTGACGGTCGTCGTGTCCGACAAGGGCTGGATCCGCACCATGAAGGGGCATGTCGAGGATCTCTCGGGCCTTGCCTTCAAGCAGGACGACAGGCTCGGCTTCGCGTTCTTTGCGGAGACGACCTCGAAGCTGCTGCTGTTCGCCACCAACGGCAAGTTCTACTCGCTCGATGTCGCGAAACTTCCGGGCGGCCGCGGTCACGGCGAGCCGATCCGCCTGTTCATCGACCTCGAGCAGGAGGCGGCGCCCGTCGCGCTGTTCGTCAACAAGGGTGGACGCAAATTCCTGGTCGCGAGCCACGAGGGCCAGGGCTTTGTCGTCAACGAGGACGATTGCGTCGGCACCACCAAGAAGGGCAAGCAGGTCCTCAACGTCGACATGCCGAACGAGGCACGCACGGTCACCGAGGTGGTCGGCGACACCGTCGCGGTCATCGGCGAGAACCGCAAGATGCTGGTGTTCCCGCTCGACCAGATCCCGGAGATGGCCCGCGGCCGCGGCGTCCGCTTGCAGAAATACAAGGACGGCGGTCTCTCCGACGTCGTCGTGTTCGACGCCAAGGCCGGCCTGACCTGGAAGGACTCCGCGGGCCGCGAATTCTCCGCGACCATGAAGGAGCTCGCGGAGTGGCAGGGCACCCGCGCCGACGCCGGCCGCCTGCCGCCGAAGGGTTTCCCGAAGTCGAACAAGTTCGGCCGGGGGATCGAGTAGGGGCTGCGACTGCCTGCCACAACACCGTGTCATGCCCCGCGAAGGCGGGGCATCCAGTACGCCGCAGCCTCTCGGCCGAACCACAATCGTCTCTGGAATACTGGATCGCCCGCCTTCGCGGGCGATGACACCGACGGTGTAGCCCGCAAACGCTTGGCAGATAGCCGTGAGCGCATACGTGCCTCCGTTGATCGGGCACGAACATTGCTTTTTCCTGACGACTGCAAACGACAAGTCAAAAGGCAAATAAGCAACAATGTTCAAGCCAAAGTCATTCATTCCGGCGCTGTTCGCCCTCGCGCTGGTTGCCGGGCCCGCGCATGCAGCGGGCAATCTCGTCGCGGTGCTCGAGGCGGAGATCGTCACGCTCGATCCGCATTTTTCCACGGCCTATATTTCGCGCACGTTCGGCTACATGGTGTTCGACACGCTGTTTGCGAAGGATTCCAAGGGTGAGATCAAACCGCAGATGGTGCAGGACTGGAAGGTCTCGCCCGACGGCTTGACCTACAGCTTCACGCTGCGCGACGGCTTGAAGTGGCATGACGGCCAGCCGGTCACGGCGGCCGACTGCGTCGCATCGCTGCGCCGTTGGGGCTCCCGCAGTGCGCTCGGCCGCCGCATCTTCGCGATCACGGCCTCGCTCGAGCCGACGGACGCCAAGACGTTCGTGCTGACGCTGAAGGAGCCGTCCGGCCTCGTCATCGACGCGCTCGGCAACCCCGTCAGCCCCGTCGCCTTCATGATGCCCGAGCGCATTGCCAAGACGCCGGGCGACCAGCGCATCACCGAGATCGTCGGCTCCGGCCCGTTCGTCTACAGCAAGGCCGATCACCGCACCGGCGACCGCATGATCCTGAAGAAGTTCGCGGACTATGTGCCGCGCCCCGAGCCTGCCGACTTCCTCGCCGGCGGCAAGCGCGTCAATGTCGACACGCTCGAGATCCGCGTCATTCCGGACGGTGCGACCGCGGCTTCCGCGCTCCAGGCCGGCGAAGTCGATTTCATGCAGTACGCGCCGTTCGATCTGCTGCCGACGCTGGAGAAGAACTCCCGCGTGAAACTGCTCAATTTCACCGGCGGCAACATGTTCGCCGGCGCCTACCGCCTCAACGCGGCGTCGAAACCGTTCGACGATCCGGCGATCCGGCGCGTGCTGTGGAAGCTGGTCGACCAGCGCGAAGTGCTGGATGCGCTCGGCCTCGATGCCAAATACGCCACGCCCTGCGCGACCTTCTTCACCTGCGGCACCACCTATGACAGCAAGGCCGGCACGGAAGCCGCTGCAAAGCCGTCGATCGAAGCGGCGCGCGCCGCGCTGAAGGCGACGAAATATGCCGGCGAGCCCGTGATCGTCATGGAGGCCAACGACCTCGAAGCGCCACGCGTCTCGGCGCAGGTGCTGGCCGAGCGGCTGAAGCAGGCCGGCTTCAACGTCGATCTCCAGGTGATGGACTGGGCGAGCGTGCTGGCGCGCCGTGCCAAGAAGGAGGGCTGGAGCGTCTATGGCGTTCACGCCGGCGGCTTCGATCTCGGCTCGCCGCTGACCAACGTCATGGTGGCGTTCAACTGCGCCGACTTCACGGGCTGGCAATGCGATGCGCGCATCACGCCGCTCATGGAAGCCTTCGCCAAGGCGCCTGCCGAGGAGGACCGCAAGAAGATCGCGGCCGAGATTCAGACGGTGATGTACGATCAGGCGCCCGGGATTCCATGGGGCCAGTTCGCCCAGCCGGCGCTTTATCGCGCGACGCTGCGCAATCTGATACCGTCCGCCATCCCGGTGTTCTGGAACGTAGAGAAGTAACGCGATGTACGATGTCATTGTTGTCGGCGGCGGCTCCGCCGGCGCCGCTGTTGCGGCGCGGCTCTCCGAGGATCCCGCAAGGCGCGTGCTGCTGCTCGAAGCGGGTCTCGACTGGCGTGCCGACGAGGCGCCCTGGGAGGTGATGACGCCGAATCCCATTCCGATCATCCACAAGCGCGAGTACCAGGAAAAATGGCAGTGGCCTGATCTGCTGACGCGCCGCGTGGCGGGGCAGGAGCCGCGCTTCTATTGGCGCGGCAAGGGGCTGGGCGGCTCGTCGATGATGAACGGCCAGATCGCGATCCGCGGCGTTGCTGACGCCTTCGACGAATGGGCGGCCAATGGCTGCACCGGCTGGTCGGCGAAAGAGGTGATGCCGCTGTTCTCGGTGATCGAGGACGATCTCGAGTTCGGCGACACCGCAGGCCACGGACGCGGCGGACCGCTGCCGGTCTACCGCGCCCCGCCCGAGAAGTGGGGACCGATCGATCGCGGCTTGCGCGATGCGGCGCTGGCGAGCGGCTATCCCTGGTGCGCCGACGTCAACGGCCCTGACGGCGAGGGTGTCGCCTGTTATCCCATCAACAGCCGCGACAGCCGCCGCATCACCACCAACGAGGGATATCTCGAGCCCGCGCGCGGCCGCGCCAATCTGGAGATCCGCGGGCATGCGCTGGTCGATCGTGTGCTGATCAGCGACGGTCGCGCGACCGGCGTCCGCGTCCACATCGAGGGGCAGGGCACGAGCGATATCGGTGCGCGCCAGATCGTGCTGTGCGCCGGCGCGATCCACAGTCCTGCGATCCTGCTGCGCTCGGGCATCGGCCCGGCCGAAGAGTTGAAGGCGATGGGGATCGCCGTCGAGCGCGATCTGCCGGTCGGTCGCCACTTCTTCGACCACCCGCTGTTTCGCGCCACGATCCAGCTCCATGAAAATCTCCGGCCGACCGATCCGGACACCCGCCACACCAATTGCTGCGTGACCTATTCCTCGGGCCTCGCCAACGGCGGCAAGCGCGACATGATCCTGATCGCCTTCAACCACCGCGGCATCGGCGTGCCCGGCGCGATCGGCGCCGGGCTGTTCAACGCCTATTCGCGCGGAACGCTCAAGCTCGCCTCGACCGACCCCAGTATCGATCCCGTTGTCGAGGAGAACATGCTGGCCGATCCCCGGGACATGCTGCGCATGATGGATGCGGTGAAGCGGCTCGCGGTGATTACGTCCCAGCCGGCGCTTTCCGGCATCGCCGACTGGATCAGGTTGACCGACACGGATCTGACCTTGCCGCAAGCCGCGGCCTTGCCGGATCACGAACTCGACGCGCTGCTGCGTCGTGAGACCGGCGACATCCAGCACGCCGCCGGCAGCTGCCGCATGAGCGGCGTCAACGACCCCGATGGCGTGGTCAATCCTGATGGCACGGTGAAAGGCATCGCGGGCTTGCGCGTCGCCGACGCCTCGATCATGCCGTCCGATTGCCGCGCCAACACCCACTTCACGACGGTGGTGATCGCGGAAGCGATCGCGCGAATGATGATGCGGTAGTTGTCACAAATACAGGTGTCATGCCCCGCGAAGGCGGGGCATCCAGTACTCCGACGCACCAGTGGGTTCGCACAATGTCCGCCGCGGAGTACTGGATCGCCCGCCTTCGCGGGCGATGACAGCGAGAGTGGGGCTAGACTTGCCGTCGTGCCAATACACGTTTCAAACAGCGGGCGAGCGTTCGCCTTCTCGCGGCGGATATCACCCGAGTTTTGCTTCTCGCGCGCCCTCGTAGAGACAAGGGCGCAGGGAAGGCCGGGCGCCGGCTGGCACCCGCAAGTCCGTGCGCCACAAAAAATGCACACGGGGTGGACTACAGGTCTCGCCGGATCGCCCGGCCTTCCCTGCGCGAATGGTTTTAACGGTGTCCTTCGTGCTCTCCCCGGGGAGCGATGCACTATTGCCCCCGTCGCCTCACGGATGGCTGATGCGCGCGTCCGGTCGGACCGCAACATCACCGCAAGACTTGACGCACAGACCCCGGGCGTCAGGACCACACGACTTCTCCGTCCGCGCACGTCTTCGCTGGGAATCCGAGAGGTGGCGTGTGCTCGCTCCCGAAGCCATGCGAAGACGCTGTCAGCGCCGGGTCGTATGCGCAAGAGCCATTGCTCACGGTGTCCCGCCCTGCAATGCCGATCGCGCCCGACGCCGTCGCGTCCATCGCTGCCCGGCCTGCGGTTCGTGACGATCGCGATCCGCCCCTTGTCTCAGGCCAGGGTGTTTCGCATGTACGACAAATCCGAATTTCGGTAAAGTGGAATATTTTCGGGGCCGGAGCTTGACACGTCGTGAGATCACGCGGCGCGGCTGTATTGCCCGACAGGCAATCGTCGGCGGGGCGTAGGTGACGAGCTTTCGGCCAGAGGGCGATGAAATGGCATACGGTCTTTGGATTTTTGCAATAGGACCGTTTGCAATCTCATTCAGATGAGTAAGGCCACCGCTGTTTTCCCCGTGGGTCGGTCAAAATCCCCCGGGTATGGTCACTTGAAACTCCCCCACCTGATGATCGCCGTCAGCGCCGCTGAACAGCAGTAGCCGGTCAGGCAGGACGTTTATGTTCGACCCCTTTAGCCAGCAAGGGGCCGGGGAGTTGAACGTCTTGAAGCGACATCTGCAAAGCACGGTATTTACATTACTTGATCGCAACGCCAGCCAGCGCGAGATCCACAGGCTGACGGGGGTCGATCGCAAGACGATCCGGCGTTACCGGGCGCTGCGGGCTGGTGCGGAGGCAAATTCCCCCGGGGAAGTGACCACCGGCACGGTGAGCGCGGACGACCAAATTCCCCCACCCCGACCACCGGCTTTTGGGGTGTCGGAAGCGACAGCCGCCTGCAGCCTGGCCCGCTCGGCCTGCGAACCGCATCGGGCATGGATCGAAGAACAGGTCCGCCTGAAGCGGAATGCGCAGGCGATTTACCAGGACCTGGTCGATCGATTTGGCTTTCCGTCCAGCTATCAGAGCGTCAAGCGGTTTGTGCGCACGTTGCGACACAGCGATCCCGAGCAGTTTGATCGACTTGAGTTCCTGCCTGGCGAGGAGGCCCAGGTCGACTATGGCGAGGGCGCTCTGACGATTGATCCCAGGAGCGGCCGGTACCGCCGTCCCCGCCTGTTTGTGATGACGCTGCGCTACTCGCGGCGCAGCTTCCGGCGGGTGGTCTGGAAGTCCAGCCAACACGTCTGGGCGCAGCTCCACGAAGAGGCGTTCCGGTATTTTGGCGGGGTCCCCAGCTATGTCGTGCTCGACAATCTGAAGGAAGGCGTCCTCAAGCCGGATTTGTACGAGCCCGAGCTCAACCCGATTTACAGCGCGATGCTGGCTCATTACGCCGTGGTCGCCGATCCCGCGCGGGTGGCCGATCCCAATCGGAAAGGCTGCGTCGAGAGTGCGATTCAACATACCCAGGGCACCGCGCTGGCCGGACGGCGCTTCGAGACACTGGAAGCCCAGAACGAGTTCCTGAGGCACTGGGAGGAGAATTGGGCCTCCAAGCGCATCCACGGCAGCACGCGCCGTCAGGTCGAGGCGATGTTCCAGGAAGAGAAGCCGCACCTGCGGCCGCTGCCTGTCGCTCCCTTCCGCATCTTCACCGAAGTCGTCCGGACTGTCTGCGACGACACCACCGTACGCGTCGACAACAGCTATTACGCCGCGCGGCCCGCGCCGATCGGCAGTCAGGTCGTGGTGCGGATCTACGCCTCCACGATCGAGATCCGTGATCGCCACACCCGTGCGCTGCTGCGTGTTCATTCCCGGATGACGCACCCCGGTTCTGTTGTCCTGCCGACCAGCGAACGGCCGTTCAATCCGTCGCGGCAAACCGCCGTGCTGCTGGCGAGCGCCGAGCGCATCGGGCCGCAGACCAGGGCGCTATGCCAGCAAGTGTTCGACACCGAGGGGCGCCCCGGACAGCGCGCGATGTGGGGCATTGTCGGGCTGGGCCGGAAGTATCCGGCGCGGCTGGTCGAGCAGGCCTGCGCGCACGCCATCGACAACCGCATCTACCGCTACAAGCACGTGCGTGCGACCGTCGAGCGGTTGTTCGAACAGGCGATTGAGCAGGTTGGAGTGACGCCACAGCCGGCATCGCCGCTCACCCAGGATCATCCGCTGATCCGTACCCCCGCGGAATACGGCGACCTCTTCAGCCGCGCTGTGCGGCGCGACGCCGACGATAATGGTCGGCAGGCCGAGGCTCACGACGATCACGCCACGGCAATCCGCGCTCGTGTCGCCTGCGCAACCCCGGCCAGCTCCGGCGCCACGAGCGCTCCCGCTGCACCTTCTCACCTTAAACTGGAGACCTAGCCACATGATGACCATGCCGGAAATTGAGCGTTGCCTACGACAGCTGCGCCTGTCGGGTGTCCGCGACACGCTGCAGACGCGCGTGCTCCAGGCGCAGGGCGCCAACCAGCCCTTCCTCGAGACCTTCTCCCTTATCCTGCAGGATGAACTGGACCGTCGTCAGTCCCGTCTTATCGAGCGGCGATACCAGCAATCCGGGCTCGACGAAAAGCTGACGCTCGCCGAGTTCGACTGGTCCTTCAATCCCAAACTGCCACGTCAGACCTGCTTCCAGCTCCACACCCTGGCGTTCATTGCCGCTGGCGAGAACGCTCTGCTTGTCGGCAAACCTGGCACCGGGAAGTCGCACATCGCCAAGGCGATTGCCTATCAGGCGATCCTGCAAAGCCACAAGGTCCAGTATCTTGAGACCGACGACTTCTTCCACCGCTACGCCCTGAACTCTCCGGCACAACGCGAGGTCCGGCTGCGAACCATCATCGACTGCGATCTCCTCGTGCTGGACGATCTATTCCTCGCACGCGCCATCCCCGACGACGCCGGCACTTTGCTGCAGACCCTGATCCATCAGCGCTACAAACTGCGCCGCAGCGTCATCGTCACCTCCAATCGCGTCGTGCAGGATTGGGGGCATACCTTGGGGACAACACTATGAGCACGACGATCCTCGATCGCCTTATGCATCATTGCCATCTGCTTGAGTTCGACGGACGCAGCTATCGGCTCAAAGAAGCCGCTGAAGCTCTTGCCCGGGAAACAAACTCAAACTAACAGTCCCTTGTCCTGCCTCGCGGGTGGAGGAATTTGACTGACCACACCCGGAGGAATTTGAAGTGACCCGCGGGGTTTTTCCGCGCGTTATTCCGCTCCTGGCCCTTAGCGGAGCCTTCGCGATACAGTGCTCTACGGCAGCTTTTGACCCAACTGAGACATGAAAGGGACGCTTAAGCTTGAGTTGCACAGTCGCGTCAGATCCGATTGCCCCAGAACCTATGTAACAATACGTAGTCCCATTCTTTCTTGATGCGGCCGTCACAATAGTTAGGTAGCGTGGCTTTATCGTCGGCCTGCCCGGCTACCGATGACTGTGAGCAGAAGACTCGCGCCCTCGACTCAGCGTGAGCCCCTATGCCCAAAAACTCTCCGCGCCCGATCTGCCCGAAATGCGGCAAGCCGATGCACTTCGTGATCGTCAAAACAGGCGGTCGCAAGTTTCGGTGTATTAAGTGCGATGACATCGACCCAATGCAGATCCCAGAAGTTCAAGCATGGACCAAAAGCGAATTGCACCCGCCGAAAACTGGCACTTCATGTGATCGTGCAGGGGCAGTTTTTGCCGCCGAATGGGCGATCAAGCAAGCTCTCAAAGAGAAACGCTATTCAAAATAAGATCGGCGGAGTTGGCCGACTTCTCGGATGTCGCCTGTTGGCCCGTCGCTTCCGTCGACGCGATGAAGCTGCATGTCGGCTCGTAAAGGCAAAATGGAAGGCTGCGGCCGAGCGCCAAGCCGACGCTTCGCAACCTGCTGGAAGAAGAGGCCAGGCTTGCCAATTGGCATAAGAAAAAACCGAAGTGGTAGGGCTCGCGGGGAGTGAGCAATTTTGCTCAGACGCGACGATGCGGATATGCAATTCGTGCCACACCGGGGTTTTGCAAACCCACCCGGGGCTGGGAAGCCGCTGCCCGCGACACAGATTAAGCGGGCGGCGCTTTTTCCATGGAGTAAGGCCGCCTCGGTTCGAAGCCTCCTTCAATTGACGGCGAACATGTCGCCTATTGGCCCTTAGCGACCCTTCGAGGCGCCCCGTGTCGAAGTCTGCTTTTGATCCAGACCGGACCAGGCACCCAAATCCCCAATTGACGCCAGCTTATCCCGGCCCTTGAATGCTTCCCGGAACGCCTGATGGAGGAACGCCTGCCCGCAGACTTCTGCGGCACTGCCTCGCGAGCGGCCGATCTTCACGCTGTCGGCTTCGAAGGTCCAGGTCCGCCGATGCGCATGGAGGTCTTGGCCATGAGGATTTCTTCAGCGCTTTTCGCCCTTTCGCTGACGTCGCTTGCTTCAGCGGGGGCGTCTGCACAAAGCCAAGAGGGCCCGCCCGCATGGGCCTATCCGGTAAACCCGCCGAATTTTCAACGCGCCCCCGACGACGGCACGATCCGGCGAGTCCCCGACAGTGCCGCCGGTTTTACGCTCACGCAACTGCGCGATCTGTTCGCCGCTCCCGACTGGCATCCGCAAGACCATCCGGCTATGCCAGAGATCGTCGCAAAAGGGAGCAAGCCTGACGTGTTCGCGTGCGGCGTCTGCCACCGGGCAGACGGACCGGGCGGCCCTGAGAATGCCAGCCTGTTTGGCTTCTCCGCGGAATACATCATCCAGCAAACGGTGGAGTTCAAGTCGGGCCTGCGCAAGAATTCGGTGCCCCGCGTCGCCACCGACCTGATGATCAAGACGTCCAAGGCCATCACCGATCAGGAGCTCAAGGAGGCTGCGAACTATTTTGCGTCAATCAAGCCGAGATCCAACATTGCGGTCGTAGAGACCGAGACCGTGCCGAAGACACATGTCAGGGACTTGTTCCTGGCGCCGATGGACGGCGGCGAGAAAGAGTCCATCGGCCAGCGCATCATCGAGATTCCGGAAAACGTGGAACACTTTCTCAGCCGGGACTCGCGCGCTCGTTTCATCGCCTATGTCCCGGTTGGCAGCATTGAGAAAGGGCGGGCGTTGGCGGCGAGCAGCGACCTCCGCGTCCAGTGCGCCGCCTGTCATGGTGCCGACCTCAAAGGGACTGCCGTGGCGCCAGGGATTGCGGCCCGTTCGCCCACGTACATGTTCCGTCAGCTTTACGACTTCAAGTCGGGCGCGCGGAAGGGCGCCAATAGCGACGTCATGAAACCGGCTGTTGAAAACCTCGGCATCGACGACATGATCGCGCTGGTCGCCTACACGGCGTCGCTCATGCCTTGACGTTTCCAGGCTGCTCGTACACGCCCTAGATCACCCCCACCAGCCGCAGCGCCACGCCTGCGGCGCAACTGCCCGCCAGCACCGTGAGCATGCCGAGCTTGAAGCGGAAGATCGCGGTTGCGGCTGCGACCGACAGCACGAGCGCTGGAATGTCGACGCTGGTCAGCACCGGCATGTCGAAGTTCAGCGGGAAGGCGTGCACCGGTACGGTCTCGCGGAACAGCGTGTGCAGCGCGAACCAGATCGAGAGGTTGAGGATCACGCCGACGACGGCGGCGGTGATCGCGCTGAGCGCGCCGGCAAGGCCGGTGTTGCCGCGCAGGCGCTCGATATAGGGGGCGCCGACGAAGATCCAGAGGAAGCAGGGCGTGAACGTGACCCAGGTCGCGAGCAGGCCGCCAAGCGTTGCCGCCAGCATCGGCGACAGGCCGCTTGGATCGCGATAGGCCGCCATGAAGCCCACGAACTGGAGCACCATGATCAGCGGACCCGGCGTGGTCTCGGCCATGCCGAGGCCGTCGAGCATCTCGTGCGGCTTCAGCCAGTGATAATGCTCGACCGCCTGCTGGGCGACATAGGCCAGCACCGCGTAGGCGCCGCCGAAGGTGACGAGCGCCATCTTCGAGAAGAACAGGGCGATTTGGCTGAAGACGTTGGCCTGGCCGAGCGCGGCGAGCAGGGCAACTACCGGCACCAGCCACAGCGCAAGCCACAGCGCGCCCACGCGGATCGCGCGGCCGGTGTCGGGTTTGATGTGATCGGGCACGGCGTCGCCGAGCATGCTGTCGATCACGGCGCTGCTGCCGCCATGACCGTGACCGGCCGGAGCAAATTCCGGACGGCCCTGTCTGGCGCCGATATATCCGATCAGGCCGGCGGCGATGATGATGATCGGGAAGGGGACTGCAAAGAAGAAGATCGCGACGAAGGCGATAGCCGCGAGCGCGATCATGATGCGGTTCTTCAGCGCGCGCTTGCCGACGCGCACCACGGCCTCGACGACGACGGCGAGCACGGCGGCCTTCAGGCCGAAGAACAGCGCCTCGACGAAGCTGACATTGCCGAAAGCCGCGTAGATGTAGCTGAGGGCCATGATGGCGATGATGCCGGGCAGGATGAAGAGCCCGCCCGCCATCAGCCCGCCGGCGGTGCGATGCATCAGCCAGCCGACATAGGTCGCAAGCTGCTGCGCCTCCGGCCCCGGCAGCAGCATGCAGTAGTTCAGCGCATGCAGGAAGCGGCCTTCGGAGATCCACTTCTTTTCTTCGACCAGGATGCGGTGCATCACCGCGATCTGGCCCGCGGGCCCGCCAAAGCTCAGGCAGGCGACGCGCAGCCAGACGCGGAAAGCTTCATTGAAGCTGATGCCGTGACCGGCATCAGCTCCTGATTGAACGTTACGGGTATCCATTACGCCTTCACTTTGTTGGTCGGCCAGTTGTGGGTCTCAGCCGTGGCGTCGCGGCACCAGCGGTAAAAGGCGTCGTAGAGCAGCAAGCCGGCCTCGAGCTGTTCGAGGTCGTCGTCATACATCCGCGACAGCCCGAGCGACGCCGCGAGCAGTCCGGGGGCCTCCGGCGCCAGATCAGGCCGCGCGGTGTCGGCGCCGCGCACCAGCGTTGCGAGCCGGAGCAGGGCCGGGGTGGCGATCCCGAACTCCTCGATCATGACGTCGAAGGTGCAGAGCTCGCCGCGGTGGCTCCAGAACACGTTCTCGATGTCGAACGGGGCTGCATTGAACCGCTCGCCGACCGCGACCACTTCGGACGGCGCCACATACAGGAACACCGCGTTGGGATCGACGAAGCGGCGGATCAGCCAGGGGCAGGCGATACGGTCGACCTTCGGCCGCGCCCGGGTTACCCAGACGGTGCGTCCCTTGGCGTCGCGGGGCGGCAGCTTGCGGGTGTCGAGGAGCGGCAGCTTGGCCTCCTTCCAGCCCTCGAAACCGCCGTCGAGCGTCTCGGCCTGAACGCCAAGCTGGCGCAGCCAGGCCGCGGTGCCCTGCGCAAGCTTGGCGCCGCGCAGGCAGGAGACGATGACGGAGCGGCCCGCGAAGGCGGCGCCCCAGTCGGGAACGTTCTCGTGGCTGAGCCTGATGGAGCCGGGGATCAGCCGCCGGTCGGCGGCAAAGTCCTCCTCGGTCCGCACGTCGATCAGGACAGGAGCGTTGGCCGTGCCGATCAGGCGCGCCAATTTATCGGATGATATGGTCGTGAATGTAGACATGATGCGTCCTCGCATAAACCAAACGGGACGCGATACTTGGGCATGTCGCCTCGTGGGGAGATCGCTCAAATCCCCATGAGCCGCATTACAACGAAACCGCGCCAAGCTGTCAACCGCCGGTTTTGCCGCTAATGAGCGTTAGAAAGATGTGCTGCCGGGGCCTATATTGGCCCCTTGCGGATTCTGTTTTCCGGAGAGTTGAGCCGATGCATTCCCATTCCATCGAGCAATGGACCCATGACCACGCTTTCCTGGGCGAGAAGCACGACGAGAACGAGCGGCGCACCTGGCTCGTGGTGGTCCTGACGCTGGTCATGATGGTCGGCGAGATCGTCGCCGGCTCGCTGTTCGGCTCGATGGCGCTGCTCGCCGACGGCTGGCACATGGGCACGCACGCAGCCGCGCTCGGCATTGCTGCGTTCGCCTACCGCTTCGCGCGCCGGCACCTGGGCAATGCGCATTTCACCTTCGGCACCGGCAAGTTCGGCGATCTCGCCGCCTTCTCCAGCGCGATCATCCTCGGCCTGATCGCGGTCGAGATCGCCTATGAGAGCGTGCTGCGGCTCTTCACGCCGGTGCCGATCGTCTATGGCGAGGCGATCGCGGTGGCGGCGCTCGGTCTTTGCGTCAACCTCGCCAGCGCGTGGCTGCTGCGCGGCAGCCACGATCATCACCATCACGGCCATGATCACGGCCACGGCCATGCGCATGATGAACATGACGATCATGACCATCACCACCATCGTCATCACGACAACAATCTCCGCGCCGCCTATGTCCACGTCATGGCGGATGCCGCGACCTCGTTACTCGCGATCGGCGCGCTCGCGGTGGCGATGTATTCGGGATGGGTCTGGGCCGATCCGGCCGTCGGCCTGATCGGCAGCGTCGTGATCGCAAGCTGGGCGTTCGGCCTGATCAAGAGCTCGGGCGCGGTGCTGCTCGACGTGCGCGCCGACGAGAAGCTGGAGCGGGTGATCCGGGCACGCATGGAGGTCGGCGAGGATCGCGTCACCGACCTGCATCTCTGGCAGGTCGGCCCCGGCCATTGTGCCGTGCTGGTGTCCGTGGTGTCGGACAAGCCGAAGCAGCCGGCCGTCTACAAGAAGCGGCTCGCCGGGCTGAAGGGCCTCAGCCACGTCACGGTCGAGGTCGAGACCTGCCCGCACTGACGTGATCCGCGGGAGCGGAATTCTGCGGCGCGGCCGGGGTTGATCCTCGGTTGTAGCTTCCCAAACGCTTGCCAAGGAGGACCAAGGATGACGTCCAGGATCAAGCTTGCTTTTGCCGCCGCCGCTCTCGCCTTGTTCAGTCATGCAGCGATGGCCCAATCGGAAAAGCCCGGCGTCGAAAGGCTCTACGTCCTCAATTGCGGTGAGGGAACCGCCGGCGACATCTCGCGCTGGACGCCCGGTCTGAACGAAGGCAAGTCGATGGACTTCGTCGACAGTTGCTATCTCGTCAAGCACGCCAAGGGCTGGTTCCTGTGGGACACCGGCATCGCCGATTCCGTCGCCGCCATGCCCAATGGCCTGGTGCCCGCCGATCCCAAGGCCGTGACCTGGCGGCGGCCGAAGACGCTTGCCGCCCAGCTCGAGCAGCTCGGCGTCAAGCCCGACGACGTCAAGGCGATGGCCGTCTCGCACACCCACCCCGACCACTCCGGCAATGTCGAGCTGTTCCCGCAGGCCGTCCTCTACGTGCAGAAGGCCGAATATGACTGGCCCGGCGCCAACAACGAGCCGCGCTTCAAGCCTTCGCATCCCGTCGAGCAGCTCGTGGGCGACAAGGACGTGTTCGGCGACGGCAGCGTGACCATCCTGTCGACGCCTGGCCATACGCCGGGACACCAGTCGCTGCTGGTGAAGTTGCCGAAGACCGGCGCGGTGATCCTGTCCGGCGATGCCGTGCACTTTAGGGATAATTGGGACAACCGCCGCGTGCCCAGCATGAACGTCAACAAGGACCAGACCGCAGCCTCGATGCAGAAGATCGCCGACACGCTCTCCAGGGAGAAGGCGCAGCTCTGGATCAATCACGACAAGGCCCAGCGCGACAGCCAGAAGATGGCTCCGGAGTTCTACGACTAGCTTCTCCTACCCGCTTGTTGCCACACTACAACGTGTTGTCGCGCCCGCTGATGCAGCGATCGAGCGCGCTCGGCTTTCTCACGGTCGGCATGGGCGCGGGCGCCGTCGTGCTGGTGCTGGCGGGGCTCGTGAAAGGCAGCTTTGCGGCGCTCGATCACTTCACGACGGCGCAGTGGATCGCCGGCATCTATCTCGGTGCCGGCGGCGGCGCGCTCGCCTTCATCCTCTGGGTCATGGCGCTGGCGCGGGCAACGCCGACCCGGGTCGCCAATACCATGACGGTCAATCCGATCGCCGCGACCTTGCTGGCAGCGCTGCTGATCGGCGGGCCGATCACGGCAAATCTCCTGGTCGGGCTGCTCGCCGTCTTCGCCGGAATCTGGATTGCGACCAGCGAGGCGAAGCCGGCCTAGCTGTGTGGCGCAGTCGCTGCGGGCGGACTTGCCTCCGGCGTCTTCTTCGGCTTCAGCGTGCCGGCATAGAACGACAGCAGCCACACCAGCATGACGGCAAGGAGATAGACGACCCAGGCCTGCGGCGGCGTGGTCGCCCAGCGCAGGAGGCCCTTGAATGTGCGGGGCGGGCTGTTGTCTTCGGTCATGGCCCGCTTGTGCGCGAAAGCGGCGGTGCGGTCAATCGGGCCGGCGCTCGGCGCGGATCAGGAACAGCGCCGCCAGCGCCGAGAGGCTCAGCGCGGAGGAGACCATCAGCACCTTGGCGCCCATGACGTCGATGAGGAGGCCGAACGCCAGCGGCGCCACCGCCTGTGCCATCCGCGCCGGCGCGCCGATGATGCCGAGGCGGTAGCCGAAATCCTTCGGCCCGAAGATCGACAGCGGCAGCGTGCCGCGGGCGATCGTCAGGATGCCGTTGCCGGAGCCGTGCAGCAACGCGAACGCGCTCGCCGCGGCGCCGCCGACGATGGCGACGACGGCAGCTCCAATCGGATGGGTCACGCAGGCGAGCCGGGTCGACCACAGCGGATGAAAGCGGCTCAGAACGCTCGCTTCGAGGATGCGCGCGAGCACTTGCGCCGGACCGATCAGCGCGCCGGCCGCGATCGCTTCGACATGGGTCGCGCCGGTTGCCTCCACGATGCGCGGGAAATGCACCGCCATCGCGCCGGTGACGGTCCAGGCCGCGGCGAAGACGAAGGCGAGCAGGATCATGGTGCGGTCGAGCGGCACATGCGGCTTCGCGGCCGTCGCCGCCGCCTGCTTGGCGCCCTTGATCGCCGGCAGCATGAAGAAGTTGAGGGGCAGGCCGATCAGGATGTTGGCGGCGGCCCAGGCAAAGCAGGTCTCGCGCCAGCCGATATGGGCGAGGCCCCAGGCGGTGAGCGGCCAGCCGACGGTGGAGGCGAAGCCCGCCATCAGCGTGATGCCGGTGATGGGCCTGCGCGCCTCGGTGCCGTAGATGCGGCCGAGCGCGGCGAAGGCGGCGTCATAGAGCCCCATCGCCATGCCGATGCCGAGCACGAGCCAGGCGACCGCCATCACCAGAACGGATTGCGACAACCCAAGGAGCACGAGGCCGGCGGCCATGGTCAGGTTCGAGGCGGACAGCACCTGCCGTCCGCCGACGAGATCGATCTGCCGCCCGATCCGCGGGCCGAGCATCGCGGAGATCACCAGCGAGGCCGAGAACGCGCCGAAGATCCAGTTGGAGGAGACGCCAAGGTCGTGCGCCATGGGATCGGCGAGCAGGGCCGGCAGATAGTAGCTGGAAGCCCAGGCCAGGGTCTGCGTGGTGCCGAGCGCCAGGATGATCGGGAGCTGGCGCTGGCTCATCCGCGCGTGCTTCCGATTCTGGCCGACAAAGTCATCATCGCCGGCATTTGCCGCCGGCGCAGCGAGTGCGTCAACCGCGATCGCGGCATATTCGACCTGCAAGGGATGGGAGCCTTGCGCATGGCTCGCGCGAGGCTTGCGCCTTTCGCTCGTCACGAATGCACGGCATAATGGCGCATGCAATTGACCTCGCGCCTCGCGCTGATGAACTGGCTGACCGGCCAGGGGCTCACGGGCCTGCCTGAAAACGAACTGCTCCGCGGCTTCTGCGAGCGCTGCCGCGCCGAGGGCCTGGAACTCTCGCGCGCCCTCGTCGTCATCGACACGCTGCATCCGATCTATGAGGGCCGCGGTTTCCGCTGGAGCGACCGGGCGAGCAACGAGAGCGACGCGTTCGAATACGGTTCGACCGCCGAAGGCGATGCGGCCCAGCACTGGCGCCGCTCGGTGTTCTTCCACATGCTCGAGCACGGCCACGACGAGATGGTGATCGATCTCGCCGACGCGCCGTCGCTGGATTTCTCGCAGATCGGCGAACTCGCCGAGAAGGGCCATAAGCATTATCTCGCCTTCGTGCACCGCTTCGGCGAGAACGGCGCGCTCGGCCTGATGGATTGCCTCTATTCCTGCTGGACCACGCGCCGCGACAGCGGCTTCAGCGAAGCCGAGTTGGAGTCCCTGCGCGATCTCGTGCCGGTGCTGGGGCTCGCGATCAAGTCGGCGCAGCAGGTCGATATCGCGCGCACGCTCGGGCGCGTCTATCTCGGCCGCGGCGCCTCCGAGCAGGTGCTGGGCGGCCGCATCTCGCGCGGCGTCACCGAGCGCATCAAGGCAGTGCTGTGGTACTCGGATTTGCGCGGCTCGACCGGGATCAGCGAGAGCATCGGTCCCGACGAGATCATCCCGTTTCTCAACGACTATGCGCAGGCTGTGATCGACGCGATCCACGATGCCGGCGGCGACGTGCTGAAGCTGATCGGTGACGGTGTGCTCGCGATGTTCACCGGCGAGGACATGGCGCATGCGCGACGTGCTGCGCTCCGCGCCGAGCATCTGTTCCGCCAGAACGTCGCAGCGCTGAACAAGCGGCGGGAGGCGGACGGCCGTCCCACCACGTCGGCTTATATCGGGCTGCATGTCGGCGAGGTCTTCTACGGCAATATCGGCAGCGAGGATCGGCTCGATTTCACGGTGGTGGGTCCGACGGTGAACGAGGTCAGCCGCATCGCCTCGATGAGCCGCTCGGTCGATCGCGAGCTGTTGGCGTCGGCGGAGTTCTACAAGGGGCTCGATGCCGCCGGCCGCCGCTATCTCGTCTCCACCGGCCGCTACGCGCTGCGCGGCATCGGCCGCGCGCAGGACCTCTACACGCTCGATCCGGAGGTTGACGCCAGCGAGCCGGTGACGGGGAGCTATGAGCGGTATCTGGCGAGTTAGGCATCACTCCCTCGCCTACGTCGTCCTGGCGAAAGCCAGGACGACGAGGAGGATGCTGCGCCACTTTCCGCAATCGCGACGCAGCTAACACCTCACCGCCACTTCGTCCCCCACCATGTCCGGCTGCCGGTCGAGTGACGCGGCCGGTGACAGCAGGATCACGAGCGCCTGCATGCCGAACACCGCCGCCGCGAGATAAAGGCACGCCTCCGCGCTCCAGAGCCCGCCCACGATTGCCCCCAGCGCCGAGCCGAGCGGGCGGGCGCCGTAGCTCATGATGTTGATGGCGGAGACGCGACCGAGCAGGCGCGGCGGCGTCACGGACTGGCGCAAGGTGGTGGTCGAGATCACCCACAGGATCGGCCCGACGCCGAGCAGGAAGAAGCTCAAGGCCGCAAGCCAGGGCGAGGGGACCAGCACCGTCAGCGCCATCACCAAGGAGGCGACGAAGCCGGTGACCGGGCCGAGGCCGACAACCGTGCCGAAGGCGACGCGCTGCATCACGCGCGTCGCGAGCAGCGCGCCGATCACCATGCCGACGCCGTACATCGTCAGCACCGTGCCGACGCCGGCGGCGGTCAGCCCGAGATGGCGCACGGCATAAGGCACGAACACGGCGATCTGCAAGAACCAGCCGGTGTTGAAGATGAACTGGGTGATGAAGACCGGCCGGAGCAATGGATGGTGAAACACGAAGGCTGCGCCTTCGCGGATGTCCTGGAACGGATGGCGCCGCGGCGCCGGCGTGCGGGCGGGCTCGTAGATGCCGGAGAGCAGCACCACGGCAATGGCCGAGAGCGCCGCGGCAAAGCCGAAAGCCAGGCTCGCGCCCCACCAGCCGACCAGCGCGCCACCAAGCGCAGGCCCGCTGGCAAAGGCGATGGTGCGCGCGAGCTCGATCCGGGCATTGGCGGCTGGCAACAGGTCCGAGCTCACCAGCGAGGGCACCAGGGCCGGTGCGGCCACGCTGTAGACGACGGTGCCGCACACGGCAGCGAAGCCGAGCAGGGCCAGCAGCGGCAGATTGAGGGCGCCGAGCGCGAGCAGCAGCACGATCGCCGCGAGGGCTGCGGCCCGCAGCGCCTCGGCGCCCGCCATCAGCGCGCGGCGGGAGATGCGGTCGGCGAGCAGGCCGGCCGGGATGGCGAAGAGCACGAACGGAAGTGTCAGCGCCATCTGCAATAGACCGGTCTGGCCTTCAGCGACCCCGAGCGTCAGCACGGCGACGATGGGGGCTGCGGCCAGCGCGATCTGCTCGGCCGATTGCGCCGCGAGATTGGACCAGGCGAGGCGGCTGAAGGTGTCGGGGAGGCGAGGCGGATTTGACATGGCTCATTTCCTGCAGAGTCGGATTGGCGCCAGTATCCGCCCCCGAGACCGGCCAAACCCACCCGCTTCCCGACAGGCCCGGGGCAAAACAGGTCCGTGCCGGGAACCGACGCGGCCAGATGCAGTTGCAAATGAGTTGCAATAAGATTCGACTTCGGTATTCTGACCACATGGATGCCCGATCGCCCGATTTAACCACCGACGCCGCCGGCTGGCGCACCGACGTGCCGACCACAAAAAGCCTGGCCGAGGTGAATGCCTCCGTCGCCCTCCCCACGGCGGGGGTGTGGTGGCGGCGGCTGCTCGCCTTCGTCGGTCCGGGCTATCTCGTCTCGGTCGGCTACATGGATCCCGGCAACTGGGCGACCGACCTCGCCGGCGGATCGAAGTTCGGCTACACGCTGCTCTCGGTCATCCTGCTCTCCAACCTGATGGCGATCCTGCTCCAGTCGCTGGCGGCGCGGCTCGGCATCGTCACCGACCGCGACCTCGCGCAGGCCTGCCGCGCGACCTATTCGCCGGCGGTGAACTTCCTGCTCTGGCTCGCCTGCGAGGCGGCGATCATCGCCTGCGATCTCGCCGAGGTCATCGGAACGGCGATCGCGCTCAAGCTCCTGTTCGGCATCCCCCTGATCGGCGGCGCGCTGATCGCCGCGCTCGATGCCTTCCTGCTGCTGCTATTGATGAACCGCGGCTTCCGTTTCCTGGAAGCCTTCGTCATCGCGCTGCTCGCGGTGATCGCGGTTTGCTTCGCGGTCCAGATCGTGGCCGCGGCGCCGCCGGTCGCGGAGGTCCTGCATGGCTTCATGCCGAAGAGCGAGATCTTCACCAATCCGGAGATGCTCTACATCGCGATCGGTATCATCGGTGCCACCGTGATGCCGCATAATCTCTATCTGCACTCCTCGATCGTGCAGACGCGCGCCTATGAGCGCAACGAGACCGGCCGGCGCGAGGCGATCAAATGGGCGACGACGGACTCGACCATCGCCCTGATGCTGGCGCTGTTCATCAACGCCGCGATCCTCGTGGTCGCCGCGGCAACCTTCCACAAGAGCGGCCATTCCGACGTCGCCGAGATCGGCCAGGCTTTCGAGCTCTTGTCACCGCTGCTCGGCCTCGGTATCGCCTCGACGCTGTTTGCCATCGCGCTGCTGGCCTCGGGCCTCAACTCGACGGTGACCGCGACACTTGCCGGCCAGATCGTGATGGAGGGTTTTCTCGATCTGCGCCTGCCAAGCTGGGCGCGCCGCCTGCTCACGCGCGGCATCGCGATCATTCCGGTGATCATCGTCACGGCGATCTACGGCGAGCGCGGCACGGCCGATCTCTTGGTGTTCAGTCAGGTCGTGCTGTCGATGCAGCTGCCCTTCGCAGTCATCCCGCTGGTCCGCTTCGTCTCCGATCGCCGCAAGATGGGCAAGTTCGCGATTTCCCCGTACGTCGCTACGATCGCGTGGATCGTCGCGGGCGTCATCGTGGTTTTGAATCTGAAGCTGCTGGCGGATACGCTGTTCGGGTGAGCCGAGGCGGCCGCTTGCTCCGCCTGGCCACAACAGCCGCGCCCGGTGGCATTTTGGGCTGGCGGCCTGATTTTCCCAAGAGCACGAAAGGGCGGATAGGCACACGCCTGAACCTCGATTTTGTGAACTGCCTCACTTTTCAATTTATGCGGGGCGCGTATACTGCCCACCAATTGCTACTAGGACGAGTGTTGTAGGGCGTAGTGTCATGTTGTTTGTTTCAGGATTGATTTTACTCCCCGCGGGATGATCGGCGGCCCGCGCCGGATAAAGTGCGCCGACCGCATTTTCTCCGGATACATCTATCGGTTCTGCGCGAGCCCGGTCGGCACGCGAATGGTTGGTTAGATTCATTGCTTTGATTGACGGCTTGTTTTTTCGCTGCGCGGGTTCACGTCCGGGAGGGGACGATGATCAGGCCAGGAAGCATCGGTTGTTTCGGTAAATTCATTGATGAATGGGGGCTGCCGTGACCAGGTGTCCCACGTGTTCAACGCGTGTTGCCCGCGAAGATCGGTTCTGCTCGCAATGCGGCGCGGATCTCAAGCGTCGCGTGGTGGAGCCCGGTACCCAGGATCGGGGCGCACAGGTCGTCCAGCTGCGTGATCATCCGCCGTTACGATCAAAGATGCTGACCGAGAATAAGCACGTCAGCGTGCTTTTCGCCGATGTCTGCGACTCGACCGCATTGCTGCAGCATTCCGACCCCGAAGAAGCCCGCAACTACCTCGGCAAGGCGCTGAACCAACTGGCCGAGGCGGTCGAGACCTATGGCGGCACGGTCAGCCAGTTGCTCGGCGATGGGCTCGTCGCCTTGTTCGGTGCGCCCCTGGCGCAGGAGGATCACGCCTTACGTGCGTGTCTTGCCGCCCTCAAGATGCAGAGAGCAACCGTTCCCGGCCATGACGTGCAAGGCGTTGCAAGTCCGACGCTGCGCATCGGCATCAATTCGGGAGAGGTGCTGGTCGGGGTTGTCGGACAATACGATTGGTCGCACTACGGAGCAGATGGCAAGACGATTCACCTTGCGTCCCGGCTCGAAAAGATGGCACCGCCCGGCGGCATTCTGGTCAGTGCCGCGACGCAGCGGCTTGTCGCCCAGCAGATCGAGACGCGGTCGGTAGGGACCCGGCAAATACGGGGATTGGACGAGCCGATCGAACTCCACGAGGTCGTGGTCGAGACCGAAAGTTCGGCAGCGGCGCCGCTGACGCGCAAGCAACGCTGGGCGCCTCTGGTCGGACGCGAAGATTCCTTACGGATCCTGGCAGGGGACCTTGAGGTCGTTCGAAAGGGTGGAATGCGAACGATCGGGCTGTGCGGCGATGCCGGGATCGGAAAGTCCCGCTTGGTTGCCGACTGGACGGCCGCCCTCGCAAGCGAGGGCATGGACGTCTGCGTTTCGCAGGCGAGAGGCTATGCGAGCACGCGCGCCTACAGCGCCGCCGCGGACCTGATCGCGAGCCTGGTTGGGCTGGTGCAAATGAACGTGACGGACGTACGGCAGTCCGCCAGGCAGGCCTTGATCGAGGGATGGCCAGCCGAGGGCGCCGAACATCTCGCGGCGGCCAGCGACCTGTTGGGGCTGGCGGCGCCCGATCAGGCCTGGCTGGCGCTGAACCCGGTACAACGACGGCGCCGCATTGGCGAAGCACTGCTGTGGCTGGTGCGCAGGCGCGCGCGGTCTGGCCCGTTCGTGCTGGTGCTCGAGGACGTTTTCCTGGCCGATCGCGAGAGCCGGAGGTTGTTCGAGGCCTTGCTTCCGAAGCTTCAGGAGCTGCCGGTTCTGGTCTGCGTCAGCTATCGGCCCGATTTCGAGCACCAGTGGCGGCAGGCGCCGTGGTTCGTAGAGCGCATGATCGAGCCTCTACACGACGGCCAGATGCTCAGGCTCGCGCGTGCCCTGCTGGGGGACGATCCATCCGTGCTCGGCGTCATGAACGAGCTGGTCGCCCGCGCCGACGGTAATCCCTTCTTCCTTGAGCAACTGGTCATCACCCTCATCGATGACGGATCGCTCGAGGGAACGCCGGGAGCGTACCGCCTCCAGAGGCCTCTCGGAGAGCTGCGCGTGCCGGGCTCGATCGCCGCGGTCATCGGCGCGCGGACCGACAGGCTGCCCGAGGCCGCCAAGTCTGCGCTCGAGGCTGCGGCCGTTCTTGGCGATCCCATCACGCGCGACCTGATCGCCACGATGCAGGCGGTGGACATCGCGCGCGCCGAAGAATTGCTCGCCCTTTGCGTCGCGTCCGGCCTCCTGTCGTGTCCGGAGCAGACGAGCCTATCGCTCGAGCCGCAGGCGTTCGCGTTCCGCCACGCGCTGGTGCGCGACGTCGTGCTCGGGGTGCTTACGCGCAGCAGGCTCAAGGCGCTGCATCGGCAGGCCTTCCTGGCGCTCCACGCGCAGCCGGGAGCCGCGGATGCCGATGCCGCGCCGGTGTTGGCGCATCATTCCTTCAAAGGCGAGGAATGGGAGCAGGCGGCAAAGTTCGCCATCAAGTCGATGGCACGAGCCATCTCGCATTCGGCCAATCAGGAGGCCCTCCAATTGTTCGAGAAGGGGATCCAGGCTGCACGGCGTGTCGACGGCGCCCCGACTGCGCAAGCCCTGGAGCTTGCGCTTCGTCTGGAAGCCATCGGGGCAATGATGGCCCTTGGGCAGATCGACGACATCTTCAGCAACATGGAAAGGGCTGAAGCCATTGCCGTGCAACTGAACGATCAGCGCGCACGGGCGGCGGTTTCGACCGAGACAGCGGTGTTTCTGTGGATGCGCGGTCGTTTCGAGCAAGGCTTGCGCTACGCCTCGCAGGGCCTGGAAGCGGCCCGCCTTGCACAGCGTCGCCACATGACGATGGCGGCGCATCAGACGCGCCTGATGCATCTGCATGCCCTCGGGCGATACGCGGAAGCGGCCGTCGAAGGCAACGTCCTGCTGTCCGAATACGGCCCGGAACTGTCGGCGCACTACGTTCAGCCCGGATGGGCCGCCATTCCCATCATCAACCTGTATGCGTTTCACGCCAGCACGCTCTGGCGCCTCGGGGACAGCGAAGCCGGTAGCGCCTTCTGCGCCAAGGCCTACGAGATCCTGTCGAACATCGACCACCCATACTCCCGTCTGCTGATCGATACCGTCCAATCGCAGATGTGGATCGAGAACGACGAGCTCGACCGGGCGGAACGCATGATGCGCATGGACCTGCAGCAGTGCCTGACGCACAACGTGCCGACCATGCTTTCCGTTTGCATGGGCGTTCTCGGCAGCGCGCTTGCACGCAACGGCAAGGCTGCCGAAGCGGTGCCCATGCTGGAGAGAGGGTTCGCCGATCGCATCTACGAGGCGGCCGGCCCCTACGGCCGGACGTTCATGCGTGTGAGCCTCGGTGTCGCCTATCGCAAGCTCCGACGGCTGGACGATGCGATCGCGGTCGGACGCAAGGCGGTCGAGCAGGCCGCTGAAGAATACGGGCACCAGACCGAAGCTCTGTACGAGCTCGCTGAAACGTTGCGGCACGCCGGCGATCAGGCCGGGGCCGAAGCGCATTTCAAGCGAGTCGCCCTGGCGGCGGAACGCCTGGGCATGCCCCACTATCAAAGGCGGGCCGCAGCGGCCCTCGCGGATTGGCGGAAGGATGGGCATGCAGCATGAAACTCTCCACTTATGAACCCGACGCCTTGCAGCCGGGAGCACGCAGTCTCTCCTATGGTGTCTTTTGCTGGCTCAACCGCCACATCACCGTCTTGCGTGCGCTCGGCGCACTGCTGCGGCGCTGGCCCTCGGTGGGGGGCTTGTTCGGCATGGTGGCACGCGCCAGTGCCGTCAAGGACGTGCTGACGCGCACGCGCAGCTTTTCCAACACGGCGCATGCGGCCAACATGGTCTCCGGAGACTATCTCATCGGGATGGATCCCGGCCCGACCTATTCGGCCGATCGGGATCTCGTCCATGCGCGGTTGGCGGCTCTGGACGTTCCAGCCGATTCCGATGCCGAGGCACAGCGCCGGATCAAGGACCTGAGCAAGCCCGGAGCGGCCGAATTCGATCTGATCGATGATTACCTGATGTGGGTCGTATTCCACGCCATGAGACCCCTGTTTGGAGATGCGACAGGCGCCGTGGTTGCGGGGTCGGCGACCAACGCTGCGCAAGGCGATGTCGATGAAGGCTTGCAACGACAGTACATGCTTGAGATCCGATACGTCGCGGGGCAGCTGCTGGCTGGCAACCTGGCGACACTCGACCTCCGGCGGCGGGCGGAATCGTGTGGGGATGCGCTACAGGCGCGCATCGATCGCGTCACCGGCCCCATCGGCGCTGCGTGGGGCGTCAAAAGCTCCTCCGAGGACATTGAACGAAACGCGGTAGGCCTTGCCTGGATCTCGCATCCGGTCACCGTCCAGTCGGGAGCCCTTGTCATGCAAGAGCTGCTGGGACGCCAGAAGGTCTATGAACAGCTGCGATCGCGGGCCAGGGCTCTCGGCGAGTCCCGCGTCTGGACCGACCCCGATTTTCGCAAGGCCGTGCGCAACCATGTGCTCGAGCTCATGCGCTTCCGGCCGATTTTTCCGCTGCTGGCGCGCGACGTGCCCCGGGATACGGAAATGGAGACGGGCGCGCGAAGCAACGCTGGATGTCCGGGCGGCGGCAAGGTCTCGCTGTTGTCGATCGCTGCCCTGTTCGATCCCACCGCGGTGCCCCAAAGCGGTCGCTTCTGCCCGAACCGCGATTGGGGCAGCGAAGATGCCTTGCGGTATCTCATGTTCGGCTATGGCTACCGCCAATGTCCCGCCCGGGACTACGCGGTGGATATCCTGACAAGCGCGCTGATCGGCTTGCTCACCTTGCCCCGGCTGCAACTGGCGCGCGGTGAAGGCAAGGCCATTGCTTATGACGGACCGCTGATGTTGTGCATGCGCATGCGTATCACCTGAGCACGCGGAGAAGACAGCCATGCTCGAGATTGTCCGGCAGCAGATGATCTGCATCGTTGCGCCCGGCTGGCCCGGCGGAGGCGGTCTCCCGCAATCACTCCAGGATGCGCTGGACAGCCTCTTGCGCGATGTCGCGGTGGTTCACTTCGCTTCGATCGGGCTCCTGCCGGCGGTGGCCGATGCCGCGGAGCAAAGGCCCTCGCTGATGGTCGAGCTTGCGGTCGAGGAGGGCCTGCGCCCGTACGACCTGCTGTATCGCCTCATCCACCATCCCGGCGGCGCGATGTGGTCGCTGTTCGGTGCCATGGTCGCTCCCGGCGTTGCGGTCCCCACGGCGCAGCACGAGCAGCAATTGCTGGACAAGCTGATGCAGTGGCACAGCATCGCCGATGGCGCCTTCGTCGGCGCCCGCGACCGGTCGGTCCGGCAGATCAAGATGGAGCAGGACCTGCTCGAGCGCACGCGAGCCGAGGCGCGGACGCTGAAATCCAAATACGGCAATGATCGCACCGCGTTCGCGCTGGCGCTGGCGCGATGGGCATACGCAGACCCACGCTTCGAGTGGGCGGCCACGCCTGCACCGCGTTCCTACTGGCGCGGGAAGGGGGCCGGCATCGGCGCGAAGCTCGCCTATCCGGTAGCGGCGATCGTCCTGTGGTTTGTCGCGCTCTGGCTCATCTCGGCACTTCCGCGCGCCTACAATTGGTTCTTCGGCGAACCGGGTCCCATCGTGCAGGCCGTGGAGGACGCCGTCAGCAAGACGAGCAAATGTCTGCTGGCGATAAGTGGACACGGTTTGCTGGCGTTCGCGGTGATTGCATTTCTAGTGTGGCTGTTCCTGGTCCCGCTGCCTGCGCAATTCGTGTCATGGAGGCGGTGGTTGAACAGCGTTCAGCAAGAGCTCGACCGACCGACCGATACGTTCTCATCGCTGTCGACCTATGTCGGTGGCTGGGTCATCGGCGTGCCGCTGCTGCTGGCCATCGCCGCGTGCGCCATAGCCTACACTCTCGCGCCGCTGGCCTATGCGCTCGCTCCGGACTATATGGCGCGTATCGTCGAACCGAAGATACCAAAGCTGACCGGATTGGAGATCATCGGGATCGCCGTCGCTGTGATCGCCGTGGTGCTTTGCATCGGTACGTTGTTTTACTGGCTCAATCGCCGGTTCACGAAGCTGAGCGAGCAGTTCTTCCATCCGCTCGAAGACGACGTTCCGCGTGCCCAGCAGATCCACCCGTCGGTCGAGAGATGCGAGGCGGAGCTGGTCCGCAAGACCCAGCACATGTTCAGCCTTACGGATGTGCGTCGTCCGAACGGGTGGAGCGCGTGGTGCATCCGGACGGCCCTGCGTATCGTGACATTCGCCGGACGGGTGTTTTTCACGCAAGGGTGGCTCGGAAATGCGCCGGGCATCCATTTCGGTCACTGGCACATCATCGACAACGGTCGCCGCTTTCTGTTCTGCTCGAACTATGACGGCAATTTCGGCGGCTATCTCGACGATTTCATCAACGGTGCTTCTACCGGAACCACGCTGGCCTGGCGCTGGACGGAGCTCAGTCCACGCGCGCCGGCGGTGGACGGTCAGCCTGGCATTGCCGCGCCGCGCAGCTTCCCGCCGACGCGCTTTGTCATCTTCCGTGGTGTGAAGTGCGAGCTGAAATTCAAGTCCTACGCGCGCGACAGCATGCTCCCGCACATCTACCATTTCGACGCGTGCAACAGGACGATCGAGCAGATCAATCTTGCGACCGGACTGCGCGACGCCCTGTTCGGCGAGCGCAACGAGAAGAACGACGACCTGATCATGAGGGCGATCGAGACATGAAGCACGCACCGCTTCTCTCCGAGCAAAGCGACGACATCCAGGGCATGCTGAAGAGCGGCTTCGGCTGGCTCAAGAGCAGCCGTTTCTGGTTGCTCACGATCCGCGAAGGCCGCGTGGATCAGGCCCGGGCCTGGCTCGCGAAACTCGTCGACAGCGGTTTGGTCGTCAGCGCCAAGCGTGTCGGGACGGGCAGGAAGAAACCGGAAGAGTCGATCAGCGAGGCCGTGGCGGTCGCCTTCAGTTTTTCAGGGCTCAAGAAGCTCGGCTGTACCGAGGCGGAAACGCATCCGTTTCCGACTGCTTTCAGCAGTGGCATGGGAAGCGCATTGCGCAAAGAGCTGTTGAGGGACGCTGGGCGTGATCAATGGCGCTGGTCGGATGTTGAAGACCCCGACGGCCGCCAAACCGTTCACATCCTCGTTGCGCAATGGTGGGTGCTCGACAAGAAATCGCGAATGGAGGATCCCGATCCGGATGCGTTCATCGTCAGGACCGTTGAAAACAATCCTTGCTCGTTCAAGAAAGAGGAAGATGGCAAACTGCGCGAGCCGTTCGGGTTCCGCGACGGCCTCGCTCAACCCGTGATCCGCGGCCTCAGGGAAGAGGGGGGGGCCGCGCTGAAGCAGGCCAAGCGCGATGCCGGCGACCTCTATGAGGATCGCGTCGTCGAGCCCGGAGAATTCATTCTTGGCTATCGCAACGAATATGACGAACTCACCTACTGTCCCAACGTGAAGGAGTGGCCGCAGTCCAGTGCCCGCTTCACGCTGAACGGAAGCTACCTGGCCGTGCGGCAGATCGCGCAGGATGTCGATGCGTTCGAGCAGTTCAAGACGGCTAATGGCCAGCACATCTGCGAAAAAATGATGGGGCGTCGGATGGACGGCATGCCGCTCGGATGGCAGGGACCTCTGGGGTCGGATTCGGCGGCGGACGCCTTCCGCTATCGAGTCCAGGACGCAAACGGCTTCGTTTGCCCCCAGGGAGCTCATGTCCGCCGGTCCAATCCGCGCGATTCCCTTGGCATCGATGTGCCATCGAGCATCAAATCATCCAAGCTGCACAGGTTGCTCCGCCGTGGACGGCCCTATCGTGAGACGACCGAAAGCGGCACGTCGTGCGATGGCTTGTTCTTTATCGCGTGCAATGCCGATCTCGAGCGCCAGTTCGAGTTCATCCACCAGCGCTGGGTGCAAAACCCCCGGTTCGGGACTCTTGAAGGCCAGGACGATCCTGTCGTGGGTTCGTCGCCTGTCCCGAAGACGTTCACCATTCCGGGATTGCCGAGCGGCAGCGAAGTGACGCTGGCCTCATTCACGCAGGCGCTCGGAGGCGGTTACTTCTTCTTGCCGGGGATCGCGGCGCTTCAGTTCATCGCCGGAGGTCGCGCCGGTGCAAAGCCTGCCCCGTCGCGTCAGGTTGAAGCGGCCTCCTGAGAGGGAAGACGGCGGAGGGCTTAGTCCTGCGGCTCTGACGCCGCATCCCCTTGCGCGTCGATGCGCAGCCAGCCCGACGGAGCGAGGCGCTGCTGCGGCAGGAAGCGGGCCTTGTAGTCCATCTTCTTCGAGCCCTCGATCCAGTAGCCGAGATAGACATAGGGCAACCCTTGCCGACGGGCGCGGGCGATGTGGTCGAGGATCATGAAGGTGCCCATCGAGCGGCTGACCTGGCTCGGCTCGAAGAAGGAATAGACCATCGACAGGCCGTCGCTGAGCACGTCGGTGAGCGCAACCGCGATCAGCTCCTCGCCGCGGCCGGTGATACCGCTGTCGGGGCCGCGCTTGCGGTACTCGATGATGCGGGTCTCGACATGGCTGTCCTCGACCATCATGGCGTAGTCGAGCACGGTCATGTCGGCCATGCCGCCGTGGCGGTGGCGAGCGTCGAGATAGGCACGGAATACCGAATATTGCTCGGAGGTCGGGACCGCACTGCGCTGCTCGCCGATGATGTCGGCGTTACGCGCTATCACCTTGCGGAAGTTGCGGGACGGGCGGAACTCGTTGGCGATGACCCGGACCGACACGCAGGCGCGGCACTGGTCGCAGGCGGGCCGATAGGCGATCGACTGGCTGCGGCGGAAGCCGCCATGGGTCAGGAGGTCGTTGAGGTCGCCCGCGCGGTCACCCACGAGGTGCGTGAACACCTTGCGCTCATGCCGGCCCGGCAGATACGGGCAGGGAGAAGGCGCCGTAAGGTAAAATTGGGGGGTGTCGCGCGAGTGCTGGGTCAAGGGACGTCGTGGGCCTCCAAAACGGGTGTCAGCATCGCGCTACGGAAGCCCCCGGTCAATTGGTCTGCTCGGCAGGTCAGATCAGTCAGCTTAGCCGGTCCTGGTTGATAGGTTCTTGATCAGTAGGTTCTGGCGCCCTGGGGCAGGGGTGCGCGGACCGAGTTGTTGATCACGACCGTTCCGAGCACGAAGTCATGCAAAAGGCGCCGCCGGCCGTTGAACAGGCCGACCAGGACCACGAAGGGCGACAGGAACGAAACCGTCACCCAGAACAATACGGCATGGGTGGCGCCGAGCACGAAATAGCCAGGAGCGCCGTACCAGGTGCGCAACTCCAGGTCCATCACCCGCATGCCGATCGTCGCCGACGACGGACCGCCGATGCAGGCGCCGTAATAGACGATGGCCCAGATCACGGACGCCGGCCAGGCCAGCCAGAACAGCGCCCAGCCGATACCGAGCGTGACCACGCCGAACAAGGCGATGAAGAGGTAGCCGAGGATGACCGGCACCGCGATCACGACCATGTCGATCAGGAAGGCGAACACCCGCCGCGTCGCGACGCCGCGGAACAGTTCCGGGTGCAGATATGGATCGTAAGCGTGCGGTTGCACCCCGCCGTCATTGCGCCAGGCGCCTGCCTGGGGTCCTGAATTGCCCGAGTCCGAATACGACATGGTCCATCCTCCAGATGGGAAACTTCCGTGGCAGGACATGGGAACAGGCCGTCCGCGTGCCAAGGGCGTCGGGATTAACAAGCCGAAATATTCCGGCGATTCGGGGGCGAGGGGGCGGGAGGGACGAGCTGCAACCGCGAACCCAAGCGTCGTCCTGGCGAAAGCCAGGACCCATTACCCCAGGAAGAGTTTGGCGAAGACCAGAAGTTTGATTCCTTCGCTGGTACGAATACCGCCCGCCATCGATGGATCACGCGGTATGGGTCCTGGCTTTCGCCAGGACGACGACGGAGGCGAGGTCCCGGCCATCGCCAGGACGACAATGACCTTACCCCTGCGCCCGCAGCTTCTCCGCCGCCTTCGGGGCAAAGTAGCTCAGCACGCCATCCGCGCCGGCGCGCTTGAAGGCGAGCAGGCTCTCCATCATCGCGCGGTCGCCGTCGAGCCAGCCGTTGCCCGCGGCCGCCGCGATCATCGCGTACTCACCGGACACCTGGTAGGCGAAGGTCGGCATCGCAAAGGTGTCCTTCACGCGGCGGACCACGTCGAGATAGGGCATGCCCGGCTTCACCATCACCATGTCGGCGCCCTCGGAGATGTCGAGCTCGACCTCGCGCAGCGCCTCGTCGGTGTTGGCGCTGTCCATCTGGTAGGTGCGCTTGTCGCCGGTCAGCGTCTTGGCCGAGCCGATGGCGTCCCGGAACGGGCCGTAGAAGGCGGAGGCGTATTTGGCCGCATAGGCCATGATCTGCACGTCGATCAGCCCTGCCTGGTCCAGTCCCTCGCGGATCGCGGCGACGCGGCCGTCCATCATGTCGGAGGGCGCGATGATGTCGCAGCCGGCTTCGGCCTGCACCAGGGCCTGGCGCACCAGCACGGCGACCGTCTCGTCGTTCAGGATCGCGCCGTCCGCGATCAGGCCGTCATGGCCGTGGCTGGTGAAGGGATCGAGCGCGACGTCGCAGAGGACGCCGATCTCCGGAAATTCCTTCTTGATCGCGCGTACCGCCTGGCAGACCAGATTATTCGGGTTGCAGGCCTCCGAGCCTTCCTCGTCGCGCAGGGACGGGTCGGTGTAGGGAAACAGCGCGATGCAGGGGATCGTGAGCTTCATCGCGCGCTCGGCCTCGCGCACGGCCTGGTCGACGCTAAGGCGCTCGACGCCCGGCATCGAGGCGATCTGCTCGCGCTTGTTGTTGCCGTCGATCAGGAACAGCGGCCAGATCAGATCGTCGGTGGTGAGCACGTTCTCGCGCACCATCCGCCGGGCCCACTCGGCCTTGCGGTTGCGGCGCGGACGGATGGCCAGATCGAGGGCTGGGGAGGCGGCTGCGCCATCCCGGCGCGAAACCTCGCGCAATTCGATCGGACGCCCGTATTTGATCGCCATCACTCTTCCTCCGGCTGGAATTATTCTTATACCAGCTCGCATGGTTCCCGTCACCGCGGCTTGACCTGCCGCAAGGGATGGCAGCCGATTGATTTTGCGGGGCGAAACAGCCAGAAGGGAGCCATGTCCGAGATCTCCACCCGCGATGCGGCCCGCGACAGCGCCAACGCCAGGGACGCCGCCAGAGACAATGCCAGAGACAATGCAATGTCGGTGGCGGCGATCTCGTCGGAGCGCTCGGAGTCCGACGACAATGTCTGGACGCGCCGGCTCGTGCTGTTCCTGCGGGTGATGGCGGTGCTCTCGATCCTCAAGGGCCTCTATCATTGGGCGCAGGTGACCGGCTTCGTCGGCGGCGAGGACGAGGCGTTCGAGAACCAGTCGATGGCCTGGCAGGCCGCGACCGTCTACTTCGCCGTGATCGAGCTCGTCGCCGCCGTCGGGCTGTGGCTCGCAACGCCCTGGGGCGCGGTGGTGTGGCTGACGACCGTGGTGTCGATGGCGGTGATCGAGCTGATGTTCCCGGGAATCTACGGCGGCAGCCTGGTCGTGGTCGGCGTCGAGGTCTTCATGCTCGCCGCTTATCTGGCGCTCGCCTGGATGGCCGCGCGCGAACGGCCGCCGTAGGGCGGATGCAGGACTCTTGTAGGATGGGTAGAGCGCAGCGAAAGCCATCACCGACGTGCGCCCGCATCGATGGGTTTCGCTTCGCTCTACCCATCCAACGATCTGTTCAGCTCCGGGACACGAGAGCAGAGTTCGGCGCTTGGTTGACCGCTGGTTGCCTAAAATTCGAAGTAAGTTTTCGCTAACCTAGCCTGGTCCGCCACAGCTCTTACGCGCGCGTTTCGAAACGGGGCGGGGCTGTTCTGGAATGCGACAACCGGGGCGGACGGAGGGTGAACAGGACCTTGCGAGGGTCAACAGAGGGTTGCGAAAAGCCCTTGTGGCACAGGCTTAATCCGCAATTCACTGTCTTAAATTCATGATCTCTTTATTCTCTTATTTAAGCCGATCTTCAAACGAGCCCCTTAAGTTGCACCTATCAGACGGGACACAAGTTTCGTCGAATAAGTGTCGATAAAAACGACAACAGGGGAAGTGTCATGATGAAAGCCGTCGCAACTGCGGCAGATACCGCAGAGCGCGTCTCCGGCCAGCAGGGTTCGGTGCAGTCGCTCTATCTGGAAGCTTTGACTCTGGTGGAGCGGCTGCATCGCCGGCTCCTCGACGTCATCAAGGACGAGTTCGATCGCCGCGGTCGCGCCGACATCAACTCGGTGCAGGCGCTCCTGCTCTACAACATCGGCGACAAGGAGCTGACCGCGGGCGAGCTGCGCACGCGCGGCTACTATCTCGGCTCCAACGTCTCCTACAATCTGAAGAAGCTCGTCGAGCTCGGCTTCCTCGATCACCAGCGCTCGCGCGTCGATCGCCGCTCGGTGCGCATCCGCCTGACGCCGCAGGGCCAGGAAGTCCGCCGTATCGTCGACTCGCTCTACCAGAAGCACGTCAAGACGGTCGAGCAGGTCGGCGGTATCTCGGGCGAGGAATTCTCGACCCTCAACAAGTCGCTGCACCGTCTCGAGCGTTCTGGACTGATCAGATTCTCTATCGGCTCTGAGTTTCCAAGGGATGGCCAAGCCGGCCCGCAACAAGACCGGCAAGCCTGCCGAACGTGCCTGACTTCCCCAAGCGCACCGGCCCGGTTTCTCCCGGACCGGTGCGTTTTGTCATTTTGCAGCTGCGAGAAAATTCACCGATCGGGTGGAACCGGAGCCCGGTATCGCCGTTAGTTCTCTGGATTCGGAGGATGCGATGCTGGTCGGGCGCGGGCTGCAGGTCATGAACGTCCAACTCGTGAGTGATGCCTATGCCATCGCCGCGAATTACCTCCGCCGCTCCGGTGCGATTCCCGACACGCTCGTCACCAACGAACACCTGCTCGAGATCATCATCAAGCTGCTCCAGCACGGCGAATTCAACAAGATCAGGCTCGCCAACAAGGCGATCGCCCGGTTCGAGACGCAGTCCGAGGCCCGCGCGGTTGCCTGATCAAAACTCCCGACATTCCAGAGAACCAGAGGGTGCCATGGACGCTGCCATCGACCGCATCATGCAGACTTATGACCTGCTCGCCAATCGCACGGCGGCGGCCAGCGAGGAGACACGCGCCAAGGTGACGAACTACCTCAACACGCTGATTGAAGCGGGTGAGAAGGACCCGCACAGGTTGACGGTCTGCGGCCTGACCTATTTGCGCCAGCTCGACGGCAGCGTGGACCCCGTGAAGGCCGGGTATACGGGGCTCTAAGGGGGAGGGGCGGCTCTCATCGGCCGGCAGGACTTTAAGGTCCAAAACGGCCCCTTCAGGCATCATCGGAACGGGGCGGTTCCAGCGAACCGCTCCAGCGTCCGGATCCTTCAATCCCCACCATATCTTGCATAAATATCAGGCCCGACCCGCAACTACTTGGCCGGGGGCGGGCGATGTGGTAGATCGCGCTCGCCGCTTCCGATCGCCACACCAGACCCGCCCGTAGCCCGCCAAAAGGCTGCGGCGGTGGAGATATTCGCAAGATGACCTCAGCCAGAACCGCCTCCGCGCCCGATTCGTTTTTCACCGCCTCGCTCGACCAGGCCGACCCGGAAATCGCAGCCGCCATCAAGGGCGAGCTCGGCCGGCAGCGCCATGAGGTCGAGCTGATCGCCTCCGAGAACATCGTCAGCCGTGCCGTGCTGGAAGCGCAGGGTTCGGTGATGACCAACAAATATGCGGAAGGTTATCCGGGCGCGCGTTACTATGGCGGTTGCGAGTGGGTCGACGTCGCCGAGAACCTCGCGATCGACCGCGCCAAGAAGCTGTTTGGCGCTGGCTTCGCCAACGTCCAGCCGAACTCCGGCAGCCAGATGAACCAGGCGGTGTTCCTGGCGCTGCTCCAGCCCGGCGACACCTTCATGGGCCTCGACCTCGCGGCCGGCGGCCATCTCACCCATGGCTCGCCCGTCAACATGAGCGGCAAGTGGTTCAAGGCCGCGCACTATACCGTGCGCCGCGAGGACCAGATCATCGACATGGATGCGGTCCAGAAGCAGGCCGAGGAGGTCAAGCCGAAGCTGATCGTCGCCGGCGGCTCGGCCTATTCGCGCGCCTGGGACTTCAAGCGTTTCCGCGAGATCGCGGACAGCGTCGGCGCGTATCTGCTGGTCGACATGGCGCACTTCGCCGGCCTCGTCGCCGGCGGCGTGCATGCCTCGCCGGTGCCGTATGCGCACGTCACCACCACGACGACGCACAAGTCGCTGCGCGGTCCGCGCGGCGGTCTGATCCTCTCTAACGACGAGACACTCGCCAAGAAGCTCAACTCGGCGATCTTCCCGGGCCTGCAGGGCGGCCCCCTGATGCATGTGATCGCGGCGAAGGCGGTCGCCTTCGGCGAGGCGCTGCGTCCGGACTTCAAGGTCTATGCGAAGAACGTCGTCGAGAACGCCAAAGCGCTGGCCGAGGCGATGAAGAGCCACGGGTTCGATATTGTGTCCGGCGGTACCGACAACCATCTGATGCTGGTCGACCTCAGGCCGAAGGGCCTGAAGGGCAACGTCTCGGAGAAGGCGCTGGTCCGCGCGGCCATCACCTGCAACAAGAACGGCATTCCCTTCGACCCCGAAAAGCCCTTCGTGACCTCGGGTCTGCGTCTCGGCACCCCGGCGGCGACGACCCGCGGTTTCGGCGTCGCTGAATTCCAGCAGGTCGGCGGCATGATCGCCGAGGTTCTCAACTCGATCGCGCAGTCCGACGACGGCAAGGCGCCGCTGGTGGAAGCCGCGATCAAGGAACGGGTCAAGGCGCTCACCGATCGGTTCCCGATCTATCAGTAAGGCTAGGCCAAGCGGATGCGCTGCCCGAACTGCAACAGTCTCGATACGCAGGTAAAGGACTCGCGTCCGACCGAGGACTCGTCCGTGATCCGCAGGCGGCGCGTGTGCGTCGCCTGCAATTTCCGCTTCACCACCTTCGAGCGCGTGCAGCTGCGCGAGCTCACGGTGATCAAGCGCAACGGCCGCCGTGTGCCGTTCGACCGCGACAAGCTGATGCGCTCGGTGCAGATCTCGCTTCGCAAGCGGCAGGTCGAGCCGGAGCGGGTGGAGAAGATGGTCTCCACCATCGTGCGCGAGCTCGAGACCGGGGGCGAAGCCGAGATCTCCTCCGAGGTGATCGGCGAGACCGTGATGGAGCATCTGCGCACGCTCGACGACGTCGCCTATGTGCGCTTCGCCTCGGTCTACCGCAATTTCCGTGAGGCCAAGGATTTCGCCGACGTGCTCGGCGAGCTCTCCGGTGAGGAGGAAGCGCGGCTCGCCGCGATCCGCAAATGATCTTCCGCATCCTGGAGGATCAGTTCGCGCAGAAGATCCGCGAATCCAAGGACGCCGATCGCCGCTTCATGCAGCTTGCGCTGGCGCTCGGCCGGCGCGGGCAGGGACGGACTTGGCCCAATCCGGCCGTCGGCGCCGTCATCGTGAAAGACGGCGTCATCGTCGGCCGCGGCTGGACGCAGCCCGGCGGACGTCCGCATGGGGAGCCCGAGGCCTTGCGGCGTGCCGGTGAGGCGGCGCGCGGGGCCACGCTCTACGTCACGCTGGAGCCGTGCTCGCATTTCGGTAAATCGCCGCCTTGCGCCGATGCGGTGATTGCGGCCGGCATCAAGCGCGTGGTGGCGGCGATCGAGGATCCCAATCCTGAAGTCGCAGGCCAGGGCCATGCCCGTCTGCGTGCTGCCGGCATCACCGTGGACGTGGGTCTCTGCGCGGCGGAGGCTGCGTTCGACCACGCCGGGCATTTCCGCCGCATCCGCGACAGGCGCCCGCATGTGATCCTGAAGCTCGCGGTCTCGCCCGACGGCAAGATCGGTGCCGCCGGCGGCAAGCCGGTCGCGATCACGGGCGAAGCTGTGCGCAATCGCGTGCATCTGCTCCGCGCGCAGAGCGATGCCATCCTGGTCGGCATTGGCACGGTGCTGGCGGATGATCCGCTTCTCACCTGCCGCCTGCCCGGCATGGCTGCGCGTTCGCCGGTGCGCGTGGTGCTCGACCAGAGCCTGCGCATGTCCGCGGCGAGCCAGCTCGTCCGCTCCGCGCGCGAGACGCCGCTGTGGGTGGTGGGCTCTGAACTTGCCGAGGCTGCGGCCGCCACGCGGCTTGGAGCAGCCGGCGCGCAGATCATCCGCGTACCGCCGGGAAACGCCTCCGGGCTCGATCTGCCGGCAGTGCTGCATGTGCTGGCCGAGAAGGGCATTTCGCGGCTGATGGTCGAGGGCGGCAGCCTCGTTGCGGCTTCGTTCGTGGCGGCCGATCTCGTCGACGAGATCTGGCTGTTCCGCGGCGCGGAAGAGGTCGGCAGCAGCGGCGTCGATGCGCTCGATGCATTGCCCCTGTCGAAAATCACGCAGTCGCAGGCCTACAAGGTTCATGCTAGCGAGACATTCGACAAGGATACTCTCACCATCTACGAGCGCGCCTAACATGTTCACCGGCATTGTCACCGATCTCGGCGAGATCGTCAGCTTCACGCCAACGGCGCAGGGCCAGTTGCACCGGCTGCGCATCGCCTGCAGCTATGATCAGACCACCATTGCCGATGGCGCCTCGATCGCCTGCAATGGCGTCTGCCTGACGGTCGTCGCTTCAGGTGTCGCGGGCGGCAAGACCTGGTTCGACGTCGACGCGGCCGCCGAGACGCTGGCGCTCACGACGGCAAAGCACTGGAGGGTGGGCACCAGGCTCAACCTCGAACGCGCGCTCAAGATCGGCGATGAGCTCGGCGGCCATATCGTCGCCGGTCACGCCGACGGGATCGCGACCATCGTCAGCCGCGAGGACCTGCCCGACATGGCGCGGTTCGTGCTCTCCACGACGCGCGAGCTGGCGCGGTTCATCGCCACCAAGGGATCGATTACGCTCGACGGCGTCTCGCTGACAGTCAATACGGTTGCGGACGTGACCTTTTCGGTGCTGATTATCCCGCACACGCTGACCGTCACGACGATCGGCGGCTGGAAGGCGGGGGCCGAGGTCAATATCGAGGTCGACCTGATGGCCCGCTACGCGGCGCGGCTGACGGAAATGAAGTGACGGCAAAGCCGTCATTCCGGGGCGGTCCGTAGGACCGAACCCGGAATCTCGAGATTCCGGGTTCGCTTCGCGCCCCGGAATGACAGTTTAAAACTTGGCTTACATGCGTTCGGCGACTACATAGCGCCGACCCCTGTGAAACGGATTGAACGATGGCAGACGCGCGGCGCGCACCCTTGAAGGACCAGACCGACATTTCCGGCGCGCGTGCGCTGATTGTCGAGGCGCGGTTCTATGACGATCTCCAGGATGCGCTACTGGACGGCGCAGTGGCCGAGCTGAAGGCCGCCGGCCTGACGCATGACGTCATCACGGTTCCCGGCGCGCTGGAGATCCCGGCGGCGGTGGCCATTGCGGTCGATGCCGCGGCGGCCAACGGCAAGCCCTACGATGCGGTGATCGCGCTCGGCTGCGTGATCCGCGGCGACACCATCCATTTCGAGATCGTCTCGCAGGAATCCTCCCGAGCGCTGATGGACCTTGCGGTTTCGCGAAAGCTCCCGCTCGGCAACGGCATTCTCACCGTCAACACCGAGGCGCAGGCCTGGGCGCGGGCGCGCGCCAGCGAGCTCAACAAGGGCGGCGATGCCGCGCGCGCTGCGCTTGCGATGCTGCGCATCAAGCGCCGCCTGGCGCGGGCCTGAGCCATGGCCGACAACAACAAGAAGCCGGCGGGGCTTACGGAGAAGAAGGCGAACCGGCGCGGTGCGGCGCGGCTCGCGGCCGTCCAGGCGCTGTACCAGATGGATATCGCCGGCGCCGGCATCAACGACATCTTCGCCGAGTTCGAGAGCCACTGGCTCGGCAACGAGGTCGAGGGCGACACCTACCTGCCGGCCGAAGCCGCGTTCTTCCGCGACGTCGTCTCCGGCGTCGTGCGCGACCAGAAGAAGCTCGACCCCCTGATCGACGAGGCGCTGTCGAAGGGCTGGCCATTGAAGCGGATCGAGGCGATCCTGCGCGCGGTGCTGCGGGCCGGGGCCTATGAGCTCCAGCATCGCAAGGACGTGCCGGGCCGCGTCGTGGTCTCCGAATATGTCGACGTTGCCAATGCCTTCGTCGATCGCGAGGAGACCGGCATGGTGAATGCGGTGCTCGACCAGATCGGCCGTCAGTTTCGCGGTGACGAGTTCGGGCGAGGGTAAACACATATTCCGCTGTCATCCCCCGCCTTGTGCGCAGTTGCGCACTGGGGCGGGTGATCCAGTACGCCGCGGCAGCGGTTATTGAAATCGGGCGTCTCGGCGTACTGGATCGCCCGGTCAAGCCGGGCGATGACAGTGGAGTTTGGGGCTAGCGCCGATGACCAACGCACCGGAAAACTCCGCCGAAGACACCCTCATCGCGCGCTATTTCAAGCCGCTGGCGACCGATCCCGGTGCGTTCGGGCTGGTCGACGATGCCGCGGTCCTGTCCTCGTCCGGCGACGACATCGTCGTCACCACCGATGCCGTGATCGAGGGTGTGCACTATCTTGCCACCGACCCACCCGACACCATCGCGCGCAAGGCGCTGCGGGTGAACCTGTCCGATCTCGCCGCCAAGGGCGCCGTGCCGGCCGGCTTCGTGCTGACGCTGGCGCTGCGGAGCAAGGAGGACGCCTGGCTCGGGCCGTTCGCGGATGCGCTGGGCGAGGATGCGAAAACCTTCGCGTGCCCGCTGCTCGGCGGCGACACGGTGTCGACGCCGGGGCCGCAAATGATCTCGATCACCGCCTTCGGCCGCGTGCCACGGGGGCGGATGGTCGGCCGCACCGGGGCGCGGCCAGGCGACCGTATCCTGGTGACAGGCACGATCGGCGATGCCGCGCTCGGACTTGACGTGCTCACGGGCGGCGCTGCGGCTGCGGCGCTCGCGTCCGATCCTGCCGCAAGGGAAGCTCTGGTTTCGCGCTATCGCATTCCGCAGCCACGCAACATGCTGGCGCGCGCGGTGAGGGACCATGCGTCGGCTGCGATGGACGTCTCCGACGGGCTCGCCGGCGACCTGACAAAACTCTGCGCGGCGTCGGGCGTCTCGGCCTCTGTGGACGTGGCGAACGTGCCGCTCTCGGCCGCCGCGGCGGGCCTGATCGTGCGCAACGCCGTTTGCGTCGAGACGCTGCTTGCCGGGGGCGACGATTACGAGGTGCTGTGCACGGTGCCGCCGGCGCAAAGCGATGCGCTGATTGCCGCGGGGCGGGCTGCTGGCGTTGCGGTCACGGCGATCGGCACGATCGTCGCAGGGAGCGCGCGGCCGCGCTTCCTGGACGGGCAGGGCCAGGAATTGGCTTTGAAGCGGCTGTCCTACAGCCACTTCTAGGAATTGCTCCAAATCGCGGCGTCCGGGCGATGGGCTGAGGACTTGGAGCTCAGGACTTGCTCAGGACTTGGCCTAAATACTTGCCGAGATCGGCTTTTTCGGCCGCTTCCGGCGTTGCACCATCAAGTTGATTTTGGCAAGCTCGCGACCGACTGAGGCCGCCCCTTCGGGAAAGGGGGCGGCCTTGTTCGAAATCAAGGCGCCGCACCGCACGACGGACAATAAAAGGCGCCGGGGACACATCAAGGATCTGAGGCAAAAAATCACATGACAGCATTATGGTTGATAGTGCTCTGCGGAGTGCTTTCCGTCGTCTACGCGATTTGGGCGACGTCTTCGGTGTTGAGCGCGGATGCGGGGTCGCCGCGCATGCAGGAGATCGCAGCTGCGGTGCGCGAAGGCGCACAGGCCTATCTGCGGCGCCAGTACACCACGATCGGTATCGTCGGCATCGTCATTTTCGTGCTGCTTGTCTATTTCCTCGGGTTCTATGTCGCGATCGGTTTTGCCATCGGCGCCATCCTGTCGGGGGCGGCCGGCTTCATCGGCATGAACGTCTCGGTTCGCGCCAATGTGCGCACTGCCCAGGCGGCGACCACGTCGCTCGCCGGCGGCCTCGAGCTCGCCTTCAAGGCGGGCGCGATCACCGGCATGCTGGTGGCGGGTCTCGCGCTGCTCGGCGTGACCCTCTATTTCGGCTTCCTGGTCTATTCGCTGAAGCTCGCGCCTGACAGCCGCGTCGTCGTCGACGCCATGGTGGCGCTCGGCTTCGGCGCCTCGCTGATCTCGATCTTCGCCCGTCTCGGCGGCGGCATCTTCACCAAGGGTGCGGACGTCGGCGGCGACCTCGTCGGCAAGGTCGAGGCCGGCATTCCCGAGGACGATCCGCGCAACCCGGCGACCATTGCCGACAATGTCGGCGACAACGTGGGCGACTGCGCCGGCATGGCCGCCGACCTGTTCGAGACCTATGCGGTGACCGCGGTCGCCACCATGGTGCTCGCGGCGATCTTCTTCGCCAAGACGCCGATCCTCATGAGCATGATGACGCTGCCGCTCGCCATTGGCGGCATCTGCATCATCACCTCGATCATCGGCACCTTCTTCGTCAAGCTCGGGCCGAGCCAGTCGATCATGGGCGCGCTCTACAAGGGCCTGATCGCAACCGGCGTGCTGTCGCTGATCGGCATTGCCGTGGTGATCTACACGCTGATCGGCTTCGGCAAGCTCGACGGCGTCGACTATACCGGCATGTCGCTGTTCGAATGCGGCGTCGTCGGCCTGATCGTCACCGCGCTGATCATCTGGATCACCGAATACTACACCGGCACCGACTATCGTCCGGTGAAGTCGATTGCGGCTGCGTCGGTGACCGGCCACGGCACCAACGTGATCCAGGGCCTTGCGATCTCGATGGAGGCGACCGCGCTGCCTGCGATCGTCATCATCGCCGGCATCCTCGTCACTTACAGCCTTGCCGGCCTGTTCGGCATCGCGATCGCGACGGCCACCATGCTGGCGCTGGCCGGCATGATCGTCGCGCTCGACGCCTTCGGTCCGGTGACGGACAACGCCGGCGGCATCGCCGAGATGGCGGGCCTGCCGAAGGAGGTGCGCAAGTCGACCGATGCGCTCGACGCCGTCGGCAACACCACCAAGGCGGTCACCAAGGGCTACGCGATCGGTTCGGCCGGTCTCGGCGCGCTCGTGCTGTTCGCGGCCTACAACCAGGACCTCAAGTTCTTCGTTGCGGATTCCGCGCATCACACCTACTTCGCCGGCGTCAATCCCGACTTCTCGCTGAACAATCCCTATGTGGTGGTGGGCCTCCTGTTCGGTGGTCTGCTGCCGTATCTGTTCGGCGCGATGGGCATGACGGCCGTGGGCCGTGCGGCGAGCGCGATCGTCGAGGAGGTGCGGCGTCAGTTCCGCGAGAAGCCGGGTATCATGCAGGGCACCGACAAGCCGGACTACGGCAAGGCGGTCGACCTGCTGACCAAGGCGGCGATCAAGGAGATGATCATCCCCTCGCTGCTGCCGGTGTTGTCGCCGATCGTCGTCTACTTCCTGATCTACGCGATCGCCGGAGGCGGTGCGACCGGCAAGTCGGCGGCGTTCTCGGCGGTCGGCGCGATGCTGCTCGGCGTGATCGTGACGGGCCTGTTCGTCGCGATCTCCATGACCTCCGGCGGCGGCGCCTGGGACAACGCCAAGAAGTACATCGAGGACGGTCACTACGGCGGCAAGGGCAGTGATGCCCACAAGTCAGCGGTGACCGGTGACACCGTCGGCGATCCCTACAAGGACACGGCGGGACCGGCGGTGAACCCGATGATCAAGATCACGAACATCGTGGCTTTGCTGCTGCTGGCGATCCTGGCGCACTGAACCTGTCGCGCGCTACAAACGACAAACCCGCGGTGCAAACCGCGGGTTTTTTGTTGTCCGCTTTACGGGGGACCGTCGCCATGAAGGTCGAGACGACCAAGTGTATCCGGTGCGGCTGCGACATGCTGATGGCCGACACGGTCTGTCCGACTTGCGGCAGGGTGCAAGCCGGTGGCCGGCAATCCGGTGCGCGTACAATGCTGGCGGTCGCGCTGGCGGCGGCCGTCCTCATCGCCTTCAACTGGTTCAAATCTCCTGCGCCGCAAGCGAGCCCGCCTACTGCACATCCATCTGCAAACCTTCCTTCTGGATGATGCCGGCGAACTTCTTCGTCTCGGCGTCCACGAAGTCGGCGAACTGCTGCGGCGTGCCGTAGTCGGCGCGGGCGCCCATGGCGGCGATGTTCTTCTTGATGTCGTCGCGCTCCAGCATCGCCTTCACCTGGAGATTGAGCGCTTCGAGCACCCCGGCGGGGACGCCTTTCGGCAGGAACACCGAGAACCACGACGAGACGTCGAAATTGGCCAGCTCCGGTGCGCTCTCGCGCATGGTCGGCAGGTTCGGCGCGAGGTCGCTGCGCTCGGCGGTCGTCACGCAGAGGCCGGTGAGCGTGCCGTTCTGGACCTGCGGCAGGCTCGGATAGAGGTTGTCGAACAGGATCTGGATGTCGCCGGCGAGCGCGGCCTGGAGCGCGGGCCCGGCGCCGCGGAACGGGATGTGCGTCATCTTCAGCCCGGTGAGCTGCAAGAACCAGGCGCCGGTGAGGTGAGGGCTCTGGCCGACGCCGGAGGAGGCATAGCTGAGCTTGTCCGGATTGGCCTTGAGATAGGCGATCAGCTCGGCGACCGACTTGATGCCGGTCTTCGGATGCGCCGACACGATGTTCGGGATCCGGATCATGTTGGAGACCGGCTGGAGCTGGTCCGGCTTGTAGGTGAGGTTCTTGAAGATGCTGTAGGCGATCGCGTTCGGCCCGGGGTTGCCGATCAGGATGGTGTGGCCGTCCGGCTTGGCGCGAACCACCTCGGCGGTGCCGATCGTGCCGCCGCCGCCGGAGCGGTTTTCCACGACGGCCGACTGGCCCCAGGCGGTTTGCAGATGGGCGGCCAGGAGCCGGCCCATGACGTCAGTCGAGCCGCCGGCCGCAGCCGGCACGACGAGGCGGACGTTTTCGGTGGGTTTCCAGTCCGCCAGGCTCGACCGCGGCAGGATCGCTGCAGCCGACAGGCCGGCAGCGCCGGTGAGCACGCGGCGGCGGGACAACAAGGTTTTCGGCACGAATCCACTCCCAGCTTCTTGTTTTGCAGGGAGCGTATGGAACCCGGCGCGCGACGGCAAGTCGCACGCGCCGGTAAGTGCCGCGCGGAGGGCGGCACGACGCCGCAGGCTGAAGGCTCAGTTAAAGCTGAGCAGCTTGAACAGCGGCGTGAGGTAGCTCATCTCCTGGCCCGATGTCGGCGTGGTGCGGCTGATGAAGTCGAAGATCTTGCCGTCCTGGAGACCGTAATTCGCCAGCCTGCGCACGCGCCGATTCTTGTCGAAATAGATCGCGATCACGCGTTGATCGACCACCCTCTGGTTCATGAAGGCGACCATCCGCTCCGAGCGCTGCGAGATGTAGTAGAAGACCTCGCCGTCGAGGGTCGCGACCGTGGAGGGCGTGCCCATCACGATCAGCACCTGGTCCTGGCTCGCGCCGATCGGAATCTGCTCCAGCGCGCCGGGCGGCAGGATGTAGCCCTTCTGGAACTGCTCGCCGGTGCAGCCCGCGAGCGCCACGCCGACCAAGGCCGCAGCGGCAGCCATGCGCAGGCCGCGCCAGCGTGCATGAAGGCCGCGCCGCTGGTCTGCGCGCGGGCTCGTCTGGTTCGTTATCGTCATAGCGGAACTGATTCCGTCCCCTTGCGTCGCGCGAGGCGCTGAAGTACCGGGCTGAGGCTCTGAATGCAACACGCGCGCGCCCGCTTGCGGAAACCACAATGCTTTGGCCGTTCAATCACTTCAGGAAACCCCGGCTAGCCCCGCCGGGCACCATTGAAGCCATCTATGGCATGATCGTGACGCAGGCGCGAGAACCCATATTTTACCGCGACTTGGGCGTGCCCGATACGGTTAACGGGCGTTTCGACCTGTTGCTGCTCCATCTCTGGCTGCTGCTGCGCCGCCTGCGCACGGTCCAGGGCGCCACGGAGCTGTCGCAGGCGCTGTTCGACCGCTTCTGCGAGGACATGGACGACAATCTGCGCGAGATGGGGGTGGGCGACCAGACCGTGCCGAAGCGGATGCGGGCCTTCGGCGAGGCCTTTTACGGCCGGGTGCAGGCCTACGATCAGGCGGTCGAAGGCGGCGGTGAGGCGCTGGCGGCGGCGATCTGCAAGAATATCTTGAATGGGTCCGGCATGGACCAGGCGGAGCGGCTCGCGGCCTACGCGCGGGCCGCGGACGCCGATCTCGGCCGGACCGGCGAGGCCGCGCTGCTGCGCGCGGCCTTCAACTTTCCCCCGGCGCTTCCCGAGGATGTCACGCCATGAGCCGACCGAATACTGGACCCGATCCCTGGCGGTCCCCCGTCATCGTTGCGCAGATTCCCGACACCGGCCTGCACCGTGAGATCGAGGCGTCGGCCGCCGAACGGCAGGTCATGGCCGAGGTCGCGGGCGTGCGGGAGATCCTGTCCGCTAACGCCAGCTTCGACGTCGTGCCGAAAAGCGGCGGCCGGGTCCAGGTCACGGGCCACGTCCGCGCCCGGGTCGGCCAGACCTGCGTGGTCTCGCTCGATCCGATCGAGAACGAGATCGAGGAGGAGGTGGACCTGACGTTCGCCCCCGAGGCCGAGGCACGCCGCCTGTCCGACCTGATCGAGGAGGGCCAGGACGACGAGGAGCCACCGGAGGTCATCGACCCGCCGGAGGCCATCATCAATGGCATCATCGACCTCGGCCGGCTCGCCACCGATGCCCTGTTCCTGGCGATCGACCCCTATCCGCGCAAGCCGGGGGTCGTGTTCGAGGCGGAGGTCGTCGCCCTCGACCCGTCGGACCATCCTTTCGCAGCGCTGAAGGCGCTTCAGGACAAGAAGAAAGGCCAATAGCTGCCGATTCCCCGTAAGACCGCTTGCCAGGCAGCGCGAGGCCTTTGCGGGAGTGGTTTGAAAACCTGAATTATCTATCTGATTTCCATATATTTCTTGCGAATCTTCTGGTTTGCCGCCGGATCGCCCCGAATGCAAAAGGCTGGGGGCAAGAGGTTGTTTCGGGATAACAAAACGCTATTGTCGCGCCCCGGTCCGGGCGCGGCGTGGCGCTTGGCCGCCGCCACGTCCGTGGCGAACCCATTTTGCGGCCCCCGCTCGTTGAAGACCGCACCAGACCAGGTTTCCAGGACTTTTATGCTAAGCAAGGTTCGCATCGCGCTTGACGCCATGGGAGGCGATGTCGGCCCCGCCGTGGTCATTCCAGGCGCCGCCATCTCGCTTCAGAGGCATAGCGCGACCGAATTCCTGCTGGTCGGCGACCGCGCCAGGATCGAGCCCGAGCTCGAGAAGCACCCCGCGCTCAAGGCTGCTTCCAGGATCGTCCATACCGACGTCGCCGTCAGTGGCTCGGACAAGCCGAGCCAGGCGCTGCGCCGTGGCCGCAGGACCTCCTCGATGTGGCTTGCCATCGATGCGGTGAAGAAGGGCGAGGCGGATGTCGCGGTCTCCGCCGGCAATACCGGCGCGCTGATGGCGATGTCTCGCTTCCACCTGCGCACGCTGCCGGGCATCGACCGCCCGGCGATCACGGGGATATGGCCGACCAAGCGCGGCGAGTCCGTCGTGCTCGACCTCGGCGCCACCATCGGCGGCGATGCGCACCATCTGGTGTCGCTGGCCGTCATGGGCGCGGCGATGGCAAGCGTCCTGTTCAACAAGTCGCGCCCCACGGTCGGCCTGCTCAACATCGGCGCCGAGGAGATCAAGGGGCACGAGGAGATCCGCGAAGCCAGTGAAATCCTGCGGGCGAGGAACCTGCCGGAACTCGACTATATCGGCTTCGTCGAGGGCGACGGCATCGGCAAGGGGCTGGCCGACGTCATCATCGCCGAAGGTTTCAGCGGCAACATCGCGCTCAAGGCCGCCGAGGGAACCGCGCGGCAGATGGCGGAATTACTCCGCAACGAGATGCAGCGGAGCTGGCTGTCCAAGCTCGGCTATCTCTTTGCGCGCAGCGCCTTCCAGGCCCTGCGGGACAAGATGGACCCCAACAAGTCCAATGGCGGCGTGTTCCTGGGGCTCAACGGACTGGTGGTTAAAAGCCACGGCGGAACCAGCGCCGAAGGCTTTGCCTATGCGATCGATGTTGGCTATGAGATGGCTCACTACGATCTCCTGAACAAGATCAATCAGATGCTCAACCGCGAGGGTGGTGCACTCAATTCCGTGCAGGCCGCGCAGGAGGCTGTTTCGTGACCAAAATTCGTTCGGTCGTGCTGGGCTGCGGCTCTTACCTGCCGGAGCAGGTGGTGACCAACGCCCAATTGGCGGCGCGTATCGACACGTCCGACGAGTGGATCGTCCAGCGTACCGGCATTCGCGAGCGGCACATTGCGGCCGAGGGCGAGTTCACCTCGCACTTGGCGATCAAGGCCGCGCAGGCCGCGCTCACCGATGCCGGCGTGGACGCGCAGTCGATCGATCTGATCGTGCTGGCGACCTCGACGCCCGACAACACCTTCCCCGCGACGGCCGTCGCCGTGCAGCACGGGCTCGGCATCAACCACGGCGCGGCCTTCGACCTGCAGGCGGTGTGCTCGGGCTTCGTGTTCGCGCTCGCCACTGCCGACAATTTCCTGCGCACCGGCGCCTTCAAGCGCGCGCTGGTGATCGGCGCCGAGACCTTCTCGCGCATCCTCGACTGGAACGACCGCGGCACCTGCGTGCTGTTCGGCGACGGCGCCGGCGCGGTCGTGCTGGAGGCGCAGGAGCAGGCGGGCAGTGCGGCGACCGACCGCGGTGTCGTCACCACGCATCTGCGCTCCGACGGCCGCCACAAGGCAAAGCTGTTCGTCGACGGCGGCCCGTCCTCGACCCAGACCGTCGGCCATCTGCGCATGGAGGGCCGCGAGGTCTTCAAGCATGCGGTCGGCATGATCACCGACGTGATCGTCGATGCCTTCGAGGCGACCGGGCTCAATGCCGACAGCATCGACTGGTTCGTGCCGCACCAGGCCAACAAGCGAATCATCGACGCTTCCGCGCACAAGCTGCATATCGCGCCGGAGAAGGTGGTGCTGACGGTGGACCGTCACGGCAACACGTCGGCGGCCTCGATCCCGCTGGCGCTGGCGGTGGCGCGCAAGGACGGCCGCATCAAGCGCGGCGACCTGATTCTGCTCGAGGCCATGGGCGGCGGCTTCACCTGGGGCTCGGCGCTGGTGCGCTGGTAGAGCCACAGTCGATAAAATTTTGCCGGAATCAGCGGCGATATCGATGCGTCTGCATTGATGAGCGCTGTTGACCGGCGTATCGTAACCTCATAATTTCAGACAACAATTGTTCGCCGTGATGTGGGGCAGGGCGATGACCGATACAAGTAAAACCGTAACGCGTGTTGATCTGTGCGAAGCCGTCTACCAGAAGGTCGGCCTGTCGCGCACGGAATCGTCCGCCTTCGTGGAACTCGTGCTGAAGGAGATCACCGACTGCCTTGAGAAGGGCGAGACGGTGAAGCTGTCGTCGTTCGGTTCCTTCATGGTCCGCAAGAAGGGTCAGCGCATCGGCCGCAACCCGAAGACCGGCACCGAGGTGCCGATCTCGCCGCGCCGGGTCATGGTGTTCAAGCCGTCGGCGATCCTGAAGCAGCGGATCAACGCCCAGCACCGTACCAACGGCGACGGCAGCAAGGTTCAACCCGAGGCGTAATCGCCTTTCGGATAAGGATTTGGCATTTGGACAAGGCGCCGGATGCGTTCCGAACCATCAGCGAAGTAGCGCAGGAACTCGACATTCCGCAGCACGTGCTGCGGTTCTGGGAGACCCGGTTCTCCCAGATCAAGCCGATGAAGCGCAGCGGCGGCCGCCGCTATTACCGCCCCGACGACGTCGACCTGCTCAAGGGCATCCGCCGGCTGCTCTACGGGGAGGGCTACACCATCCGCGGGGTGCAGCGGATCCTGAAGGAGCACGGCGTCAAATCGGTCCAGGGCCTCGCCGACGGCGCGGCCGCGGTCTCGTTCGGAGCCATCGAGGACGCCATCGGCGCGAGCCTGATGGAGCCGGACGACGAGGCACCGATCAAGGGCGTCGCCGACGCCGACGATGACGACTACCAGGGCGACGAAGAGGACGGCATCGACTTCCGCTTCACGGAGGTCGACGACGAGGAAATCCTCACCACCTTCCGCAAGGGCGGCACCCCCGCCGCGCCTGCCGGCCCCAGCGCGCTGGACCGGGAGCGGCTGGGACGGGTGCTCGCCGACCTCGTCGCCTGCCGGGAAATGCTGGATCAGGCGCTGAAGGACGGCTAGGGCGGTATCGGCCGGCTTTGCGGGCAGTTCCGGGGCTCTGGGCTCAGAGCCAATCAGATCGCGATACCAAAATGCTGCGACCTCGCCTTGCGCAAAGCGGCGATCCTAGCTAATGGAACGACGTTCGGAGCGTGGCGCAGCCCGGTTAGCGCACTAGTCTGGGAGACTAGGGGTCGGAGGTTCAAATCCTCTCGCTCCGACCATCTAACAAACTGCGATTGCAGGGACATTTTCGCTCCTATCAAAAGCCGATGACGCTCGCACAACCTCGGGGGAAGCACCGGGGAAGCACGAGCGCCGATTCTAAGCGCGTCGGGCGGACTTTGCACCGCCCGAAAGTAACCTCAGTTCAGGTGCTGCCGGCTTTCGGCGCCGGCCCTTGCCTCCAGCATTTGGATGGCGGCGGCGAGTGTCACCGCAGCGTCAATCTCGACCAGGTTGCCGGGCAGGGGACGGAATTGGCCCGCGGCCTTTCCCTTGAGTGGCGCCAGCATCGCTGCGGCGGTCGCCGAGCTCACGTGGCAGCGGATCAGGGCGTTTCCGTCTTCTATGGCCAGGATGAGGTCAGTGCCGCGGCGAGCAAGGAGGGCGCCGAGATTATCCGAGGTCGTCGCGGTGCGGAGGGCGATTGCGTTGCGCATAGTGTTTTGCCTTTCGAGCAAGATGCGAGTCCAGGGGCGAAATGACCGACACTAGGCGGCCCCGCGCACCTTTGGGCGTGCGCCTTGGACATACGCGCGCGGCCCCTGGACAAGATTTGTGATTGCCGCTCACCGGATTGGCTCTCGGCTAGTGTTTCGGGCTTTCGACCCGCGATCAGGATGCGCTCAGCGGGAAGATCGGCAAGGAATGTTTTGTCTGGAAAAGTCTAATACGTGAAACCAGACAGCTTAGGGCTTGATCCGCTTTGCGCACTTCTGAATCTCAGCGCTCTTGTCGGGTTTTGAAATCGCGCATTACCAGACAAGAAATGCCTGTGCCGCAGGGGTTTTTGTGACTCTAAAAGATAAGCAATGCCAACGTCTTCGCCTGTCTCGATGCGCGGTGATTGTCTTCAAATGAAGGCCGAGCCGACGGCGTCGGGCTAGCGTAGTTGACGCGTGTTTCCACGTGATGGCCTCGTGCCAAGCCTGCACCCACCCCCGGCCCACTCCCACCCCTCGGGGGGAGGGGCTTGCTCGCAGTCAAAACGCCGCAAAGCCGCTCCGCTAATTTTGCGATTCCGGGGAGTTCAAGGTCCCGCGTACTGGCGGTCGACCGGTGTGCGGCAAAATGGATTTGAAATCGAGAAGATCAAACTGTACGACTGCGAAATCCTGCTGCACCTGGACCACTCCAAGTCCGACCAGGAGGGCAAGTGCACCGCGCTCCTGGTCCGAATGGCAGGGAGCTTCCGCCGCTCTAGCGTAGATCGACTTCTCTCCGGTGTCGCTATCCAGCGATGCTTCGAAGAAGGGAATCTTCAATTTTAGCGCGGCTTTGATTTTGCAGAAACGCGTCACTCCTATTTGGCTGTGAAGCATGCCCACCTTGGTTTCGGAAATGTACAGGTAATAGTTCATTGGCATTCTCAAGGGTCTTGCCGCCATGCTGCGGCCGCCGGCGCCCGTGGATCCACCAAGGGTGCCTATCGGACGTCAGTTGACGGAGGCTTTGCTTCGGACGACATCGTCAGACCTGTGAGGGACGGAAGCCTGCAATCTCACCTGAATTGTTCGCTGTCGTCAACCTTAAGTCGCATCAGAAGCACTTGGCCCAACGGAGCGGCGGAGCTCCGGTGCCACCCGATTCCGCCCATGTCGCGTAATCGTCGAACCCGAGCGAAACTCCTTCAAGCAGCGACTTGGCGTCGCCAGGCGCCTTCAAATATTCCCATAGTCGATCGGCATTGGAATCGTCGAATTCGACGAGAAGTGACATCATTAGGCCGAGGCCAAACTTGCTTCCGATATCCATCCGGCCGTACTGAAGGGCGCAGTCGGCGAAGCCATAGATGTAGCCCAGCGCTTTCGGGTTGATGCGATCTTGATCCACCAAGACAATATCGCCAATAAATAATTCCTGAGCTCGAAGCAGTTCCGCCAGTAGGCGCATTGCACCCGCGTATCGTACTTTCAGCGCCTGCTCATCCATCGATCACCCTTTTCAATGGTGGTGAATGCTACCGGCTTTCGTGCTGGAGTCCGGTAAGGGCTCTTATCGCACTCCACTAGTCCAACTGTCGTTGATCCGTCCATCTAGGTGGAATCACAGTCGTCAAAAGACGGAAACTCTTTGAATGTCGCGTGATGGGGGTCCGGCTGAAAAGCACCGACTGGTTGTAGCTGTAGTGAAACTGCATGGCGGCGCGCGCAATGGGTGCGCCAGCGGGCATTCTAACAACGTGATTGAGCGGACAGACATAAATCGGTGCTTCACGGGGTTTGATGAAGTTCCGGGTGTCGACTTCTAATACCACATTGGATAGGCCGGCGCCTTTGTCGGTGATCGCCTCGATTATCTAAGTATAGCGGAGCCTTAATCAGCGTCATCGCTCGAAATGATCCCCGTCGGACAGCCTCGCTTCCCAGGAAGGTGCCTAAAGATAGGAAATCGACAATGTCCGCTCGATGGGCCACCCACTGCCAAAGGGGCGCTGTCTGAGAAGAAATATTGCGAAGGCCGCAATCGGCTAGAGCAGTGACTTCGTCGGGCCCTAATTGCCCGATATCACCGTAACGGAAAATCAGATTGGCGTCGTGAACGCCCATGACGTCTTCGTCGTTTCCTTGTTGATGAAGTACTTGGCCAATGAGGCGGAAGCGAGCCAGATCAAACGGTTCAATATGCTTCTTTTTCTTGGCGACTGCGGCAATGCGCTCGAGAAAAGATAGAGCGCTCGTTGACAGCATACCTTCTGTTGGTGCGTCTTTGCTGGATGTTTGACCTGCGCTCGGTGCGACGGAACTATCGTCGGGACTGGTCTCGTTGGTCGCCCTCAAATTACTTAGATATCGAAATAGCGCACGTCTAAGCTTTTTCTGGTAATCGTCCTCAGTCTTGAAATCTTCAAAGAGAACGCGTTTCTCGGTGATCATTTGTTTTCGGAATTCAAGCACCCGTTGAAGGCCGGTGCCTGGATCGTCCAACTTGTCAGATGGAATCTCCTTGAAAAACATGCTGATTTCCGGCTTGCCCTCGCTGGACCGGCGGCTCAATGCGAGTTCAAATTCTTCTTCAAAGCCCGATGTGAACCGGCCCTCGCTGTCTGGGGGCGTGCCCCATCGTTTCCACATGAGCCCTATGAAGTACTCGCACTGTTCAACCTCTTTATTGATCAAGGCTTGTGGGCGCCCATAAGCGGAGACGGTATCTTCCCACCCGATCAAATCGACGTGGTAACCAAATGTTCGGCCGATCGTTTCGTTGATCTCATCGACGGCCTCTTTTGCCAATGAGCGTTCTCTTCCCAAATCGCCCGGTGAAGCCAGAAAAACTTTGACCACTTTTCGAACGTTCTCTGCCATAGCAGGCGGAATCCTCTCACATTTAGTTTGTTAGAGCCCGAGACCCAGTCACTGGGCCGCGCGATCGCCAACGCTTTCGCTGCCGTTCGTCATGTTTCGCGATTGCTGGAGTCCGGTAGGGGCTCTTATCGGACTCCAGCCCTATGAAAACCATTCCATGCCCGTGGACTCCACGTACTTCTTGATGTGTTCTGCTCGTGCCTCAGTTTGGAGCGAAACGTAATCCTTGTTGGGCGCGTTCGTTTTGAACTTCTCCTCTTTGGCTGCAGATATCAGCATCTGTAAATGACCACGAGCAGGCGCTGGCACCGGGACAGTCGGGTCGATATCAGCCAACAGGCATGCCGCTTGGTAGAGCCGAAGTGTGGTTGCTCTGCTCCACGGGGATAAATCGGGCCTGTCGAAGGTCTTAGTTGCGAAGAGCGTCCTGACAAAGCGGGGCAATAGGGCCAGATAAACGGAAGCCACGATTGTACTGAATGTGGTCAGCACGAGGACTTGCACCGAGGCGCTCGAGAGCCAAGTCCAGACTGTTGCAGCAGTTGCAATTGCAAAAGCGACTGCAATCGGCCAGAAGCCAATGAAATCAAGTACGTGCTTGACGGCTTGCACGACGAGCATTTCGCTTAGCTTTTTCAGCATTTCAGCCCCATGAAAACCAAGCAACTTTTCGTTGCACAATTGTCTAGCTGAAATCACCATCGCCTTGGAAGGCGTTGGCGCGGGTCCTCCCCAGCGGAAAAGCAAAACCGGTGGCCCGGCCCCAAAAAGTCGCTAGCTGCCGGGGGCAAATCTGATGCAACGACCACACGATGCAACGCCTTTGGAGCTGATTCCAATCAGCGAGGCGGCCCGGAAGATCGGGGTCAACAAGTCCACCTTGAGCCGGCAGATCGACAGCGGCGCAGTCCGGTCCCACGACGGGAAAGTCGTGTTATCTCAAGTGCTTGAGGACCGGAAAAACAACGTCAATCTCAGTCAGTCGCGCCGTCTGACCACGGCGGCGACGCCGCACGGGTCTTCCACCTCCCTAGGGGATGAATGGCGAGGGGAGAGGGAAAACCTCGCTACCCGAGCCACAACTGGCAAGCTTCGGTAGAGCGCCACTCTGAGCCGTAACTTTTTGCTCACTTCGGTCCTCTAGAGTTATCTCACGGACGCAACGCCGCTTCGCCGACGGCACCCACCGCGCAATCCCGCGCTCTTCCTCTCACCCCGTCGGCAACCAATGTCCTACCCCACCAAATACACGCGCCAATACGATTACGTTTCGTACCAAAACGCCAATCCGGCCCGGCCGCTGCCGGCCGACAAGGTCCACGCTGACTTCAACCAAGTTGCGCTCTCGACGAATGAGATCGTCGACTTCCTGAAGACGTCGCTGCGCTCCGATGGCGCAGTCATGAACGGGTCGATCGGCTTCGACCAGCTTTCGACCAGCGTCAAAGCAATGACGGGCGATCCGACTTCCGTTGAGACGTTGTTGTCCGCCGCATCTGCCAGCGCAGAGTCCGCGGCTGCATCCGCGGGTGCGGCCGGCACCAGCGCGACGAATGCGGCAACGTCTGAGACGAATGCGGCGACGAGCGCGAGCTCAGCGACCACGTCGGCGAGCTCGGCGGCCACGTCCGCAGCCAACGCCGCGACGACCCTGGCGAATGCGCTTGTCCGCGGAAACAATCTATCGGACTTGGCGAATGTGTCGACCGGCCTGAATAACTTAGGTGGCGTCAGTTTCCTAACGGTTCAGGCCGCCAGTTCTGGCCAAAAGGCGCAAGCAAGGTCGAACATCGGTGTCGGAACGGACGCAGCCGCAACGAAGTCAGATCAGCAGGCAGGTACGAGCACGACGGCGGCCGTGACGCCTTCACAGCAACAACAGCACGACTGCTCGGCAAAAGCCTGGGCTCTATTTCACTGGAGTGGCTCGGCCCTCGTGATCGATGCTTCGTACAATGTCGCAAGCATTTCGCGCAGCTCCGCTGGCATCTACAACGTAACCTTCACAACCCCGTTTGCGAGCACGGCCTTTTGCTGCCAAGTGACGACGGAGATCGCCGGCAATACGCCCGAGGGCGTTATGGCCATTGTCGCGCAAGGGTCTCGCTCCGCCGGATCGGTACAGGTCCGTTTCCTAAATCAGGCAATGAGCGCGCCTGTGGATCCGAGCGCCGCGCATCTGGTCTGTTATGGACGGCAATGATTGGCAGCCCGCGGTTCAAAGACTGTAGCTGGCGAGCCAAGCTCCGTAGTATCTGAGGTCTGTCGATAATGCCCAAACTCGTAGAGTTCGAAGGCAGCATCCACCAATTTCCTGATGACTTCACGCAAGCGGAAATCCAGCGTGCATTGAGTTCCCGTCCGCGCGCTCCGCAACTTGCTGACGTGACCGCTTCCGATCGCCGACTTCCGATGGCCGAAGACCCTCGGTCCGTGCCAGCGCCGCAGCTGATTCCTCAACTCCCGGCGGGCTACAAGCTTGACCCGCCAAACCCGCCGGCGGCGACCGCGCTACCGCCGCTTCCCTATGGGTATACGCTCGATCGCAAGCCCACGCTTGTGCCGGTCGACCACGATCCTTTCGCTCAGGCGGCCACACCTACACAGCCAAAGCTCGTGCCTGTCGATCATGACCCTTTCGCGGCGTTTCCCGACGCGCCTCCCGCTGCCGCACCATCCGCTCCTGTCACCACGCCCCAAGGCCGCATCTACGTCTCGCCGGCGACCGCCGAGCCGAACGCCGCTCCGAGTGCGTTGCACAGCCTCGCCGTCGGCGCCCAAGGCGTCGGCAAAGGCCTCACGGACATCGTAACGGGGCCGTTCGATCTCGTCGCGGGGGCACAGAACCTCATCTCCGGCGGAGTCAACAAGCTGTTCGGCACGAACATTCCCATGGCTACGCCGGCGTCGAAGCTGGTCGAGAAGGCCACCGGGCCGTTCTCCATTCCGGAGAGCGAGATGTCTCCGGGCGAGAAGCTCGGCTACAACGTCAACCGCTTCGGCACACAAGCGCTCGGTACCGGCGCCATGCTTGCAGCGCGAGCGCCAAGCGTCGCCGCTGCGACAACGCGGGCTGACACGTCCGTCGGGCGCGTCCTGGACCATCTGTCCCGGCCGTACACCGAGGCGCCCGCGCGGACGCTTGTCGGCGACACGATCGGCGGCATGGGCTCCGGCGTTGCGGTGAACGCAGCGGACGATTACGTCCCCGAGCACGCTGTCGTCGGGGACACGATACCGAAGCAGGTGGCGAACATTGTCGCGCCTCTGGTCGGGGCAGTCGGCGCCAACTCCATCCAGGGCACCGCGGAAGGCATTGCCGGCTTAATCAAGAACATTGCGGCGAAATCATTCGGTTCTGCATCGGCACCGATCCCGCTCAATCCGAACACCAGGGCGCCGTACAGCACCGCCGATGTCGATCGCGCCGCAGCTAGGATCCAAGACGCCGCATCCGGCTCGCCGCGCGCGCTGGCGCAAGACATCCGCGAGAATGCGGCCGCCTTGTCGCGGCCGGCAGAGGAAGGCGCCTCGCCCTTGCAGAGCTCGGCAATGCCGACGTCAGGTTTGCTGTCGGGCGATCCCGGTCTCATCGCAGCAGAGCAGGGAGCGCGCCTCAAATCGGCGCCGGAGTTCATCAAGCGCGACCAGAATGTCAAAGCCGCAGCGGCAGAGCGCGTTGACGCCATGCGCGACCCGGAGGCGGATCTCGGTGCTGTCGTGCGCCGCGCCGCGCAGACGCGAGATGAGCGACTTGGCGCCGCAGAGAACGAGATTCTCCAGAGAGAAGAAGCGATCCGGTCTGTTGATCGAATCCGATCGGATCAGGGACAGCCGTTCGGCGCGCTCGCCAATAGTGAGGTCAAGGCAAACGCTTCGCGTCGACTGGACGAGGCTTTCGTCGATCGGACCTACATTCCGGCACGCGCCGAAAAGAATCGGCTGTTCGACAGTGCTCCCGGGCGGGCCGATGAGCTTCCGGCCGACCACGTCTTCTCGGTGATCGACCGGATCCGCGCCGGCGCGAACGATTTGGCCCCGGGAACTCTGCCGGCGGACTTCATGCGGCGGCTGGACGCTTTGCGGCCGCAGATGGTTGAGCATCCGCCGGAAAGCGGGCGAATGGTCAACGTCGGCGGGACCGGCACGGCGCTCGGTGGCGACCTTGCGGACCTACGCAAGTTCATCGGACCGGCCCAGGAGCGCGCGCAGGCATCCGGGAACTTCGACCTCGCGGACAACCTGGGCCGATTGCGGAGCGCGATAAATCGCACCCTCGAGGACGCACCTGGCTACTCGGAAGCCAATGCCAACTATCAGCGCTTCGCACAGCGTTTCCGTCCCGAGCGAAATGACGAGACGGCAAGGTTCACCCGCGAGCTCGATCGTGGCGGCCAGAACGTCGACGGCGAGCTCAACCGCGGCGGAACGCCTCCAAGTGCTACCGCGGACCGCTTCCTGGCCTCACCGGAGAAGGCGACCAGCTTGACGCGGGCGCTTGACGGGTCACCCGCTGCGCCGGACGCTCACGCGGCGCTTCGCGACTACCTGCGCTCCGACTTCGCCAAATCGGCCCTCAATGCCGATGGCACGGTGAACTCGATCCGCGCCAACGCGTGGGCGCTAAACAATGCTGACGTACTGGCGCAATTTCCCGCCGTGCGGGGCGAGTTCGACGACATTGTCGCCGCCGCACGTCGCGGAGAGCAAATGTCGGCGCAAACAAGGGCGGACCTGGAAGCAGCGCGCGCCAACCGCAAGGCCACCGAAGCTGAGATCGATCGGTCGGCAGTCGGGACCCTGCTTCGGGAGGATGCCCGCGACGTCGCGCAAAAGCTGCTCGGCGGGAAGTACAACGCTGGAGCCAAGCTCGACGAAATCAACGCGCTCATCAAAAGCGATCCCCAGGCGGTAAGGGGCTGGAAGGCCGCCGTGTCCGAGGTTCTTGCGGACAAGGTCCAGGGCACTCGGCAGGTAGGCGATACACTCGAGGTGCATTTCGCTCGGTTGGCGCGAGAGTTCAAGGACAATGAAGCGTTGCTCGCGAAGACCTTCACGCCCGAAGAGATGAACAACCTCCGCCAGGCGCACAAGATCTTGTCCTACTTCAAAGAGGCCGAGAAGCGTTCGACTGTCGGGTCCGACACGGCCGAGAAGCTCAACATCCCGGGATGGGCTCAACTGGCCGTACGCCACTTCAAAGGCGACTTGGCCGGCGGCGGCTTGATTAAGCGGTTCAAGCTGCTCCTCGAGATGCTCCCTTCCAACAAGCAGAATGCGGACGAGATCATTCACATGGCTTGGTTCGATCCGAACGTGGCCGCCTATCTCCTGGAGCGCCCCGTAAAGAATCCGAACGTGCCGCAGTACAACATCGACTTGCGCCGTCTCATCGCCGCCGCGAACTCATCGCGCGATAACTAAGGAGCTTAGATGCCGTCGATCGCAGCTTACGACCTCACCGAACAGCAGCGGACGTTGGTGCGCCTTATCGTAAACGAGGGTAGGCGACCTGAGGAAGCCGCAGAGATCGCCGGCTATCACCCGAAGTCGGTCTATAAGACTATGCGGCTACCAGCGGTCGCGGCGGCAATTTCGGAGTCGATCCAACTCGATCTCGCGGTGGTCGGCGCACCGCTGGCGTATCGAGTAGCGAAGTCACTTCTCCAGGACGCAAGCGTTAGCGCCCGCGTCCGGGCGGATCTCTCAATCAAAGTTTTGGACCGGGCAGGGCACATTGCTCCTACGCGTAAAGACACGTCGCCACAACAAAAGGCGCTATCTGAGATGTCTCGAGACGAACTCGCTGCCTTCATCGAGCGCAACCAAGCGGAAATCGACAAGGTTGAGGGCGAGCTGGCATCGCGGGCTAAGGACGTGTCTCATTATCTTCGATGAGATCAGAGCACTGCTTCAGGTGCGATATTCGTCAATCGGCTCTGATTTCACGTTTACGGTGACTTCCATGCTGACATCCTCGCCGGCATCGCCCGAGCTATGGCTGATTTTGGGTGACGCGGCCTGATCAGGCGGCGTGGCTTTCAGTGTTCGGAATGACTTCGATTCCGTCGATGAACTTTACACCGGCGATGACTTTCGGCAACTGGTTCGTGCTCTTCAATCGCCGCCAGGTCTTCGATGCGGCGTCGATGAGCTTGAACACCATCAGCTTCGCAGTTTGTTGCGACAGCGATCCCTTGGTCCGCACCGTTCGGTGGCGCACCGTGGCGAAGACGCTCTCGATCGGGTTCGAGCTGCGTAGGTGGATCCAGTGCTCAGCAGGGAAGTCGAAGAAGGCGAGCAGCGCATGGCGATCCTTGATCAGGCACTCCACCGCACGTCCGTATTTGACGTGGTATTTCTCGACGAAGACGTCGATCGCGGTTTCAGCTTCGGCCCGGTGTGGGGCCAGATAGATGTTCCGCAGGTCGTTCTTCATGGGGCCCTGCACGGATTTGGCGACCTTGTCGAGTACGTTGCTCACTTTATGGCACCAGCATCGTTGGTGCCGCGTGCCGGGAAAGGCCTCGTCCAGTGCCTTCCAGAAGCCGAGGGCGCCGTCGCCGATGGCGAGTTGCGGGGCAATCCGTAACCCGCGTTGCCGCAGGTCGATCAGGAGTTCGCGCCAGCTCTGCGCGCTCTCGCGCACGCCGACCTGGAAGCCGATCAGCTCCTTCTTGCCTTCCGGCGTGGTGCCAATCAGCACCAGCATGCATTCGCTGTGATCTTCCATGCGGGCCTGCAGGTACACGCCATCGGCCCAGATGTAGACATAGCGACGCGCCGACAGATCGCGTCTCTGCCAGCGTTCGTACTCGACCTGCCAATCGGCCTTCAGGCCGGCGATCACCGAAGGCGACAGGTTCGGCGCATCCTTGCCGAGCAGCGCCGAGAGCGCCTCCTGGAAGTCGCCGGTCGAGATGCCGCGCAAATAGAGGACCGGGATCAAGGCATCCAGGCTCTTCGTCCGCCGCGCCCATAGCGGCAGGATTGCCGAACTGAAGCGGAGGCGGTCGCCTGGCCCGCTCGCTCCGCGGTCGCGGACCTTGGGACGAGCGACCTCCACCGGACCGATGCCGGTCGCAATCTCGCGCACCGGACCGTGCCCATGTCGGACCAGGCGCGCTCGACCGTCGGGCAGCGTCAGATTGGCCGTGCTGGCCAGAAACGCGCCAACCTCGATCTCGATCGCCCTGGCAAGCAGGTCCCGCGCGCCGGCACGAACGATATCGGTCAGTGGATCATCAACCGCGGACGGCTGACGGAAAGCAAGAACATTGGTAGTCTCGGTCATGGCGTATCGCTCTCCTCGAGAGGTTCTGGCAGGCTCGTCACCCGCCTCGATACGCCGCCTTCCTCACACCGTCATCACCCAGATTCCGCCATAGCTCGCATCGCCCCAGTAGCTGCCTGAAAGTGGGATAGCCTGAGCCGGGGTTCGAGCTACGCCGACCCTAATAAGGTCCCGATTCCCGACTATTCCGTTGGTTGGGTCGAACTCTACCCAGCCCGAGCCCGGGACGTAGATTGAACACCAAGCGTGTGTCGAGCCACCTCCGAGCCGGACCGGTCCATCGCGATCGGGCACATAGACGTACCCGGTGATGAAGCGGGCGGCGAAGCCGAGCGAGCGCGCGGCTTCCATCATCAGAAATGCGAAATCTCGGCAGGTTCCCTGTTGAAGGCCTATGGTTTCTGCGGGTGTTTGTGTACCTCGCATCGTGCGGCGCTGGTAGGAAAATCCCTCTGCGATCGCCTCGTTGAGCGTCATGAGTAACTGCCCGGTGGGTCGGTTAACGCCAGGTCCCATGAACTTGGAAAGCCATTCGTCGATGGCTGTATCGCTTGGATAATGGCGACGGATGTATGGGTCTAAATCCGGCAGCTCATTGCCGTCATAAGCGAACGGATGCTCCCGGGCGTATTCCTCGATCCGAAAGTCTGGAGCGTTCTCTGGGGTATGCTCAAGACGAATTGTCGTTTCAAACTCCAGCAGCTCTGCCAAAGTATTGAAGTCAACCAGCGTAAGGCAATTGCCGAAGACGTCGTGTATCCAGCGAATTTCGATGGGATCCGGTTTTATCACAAGTTGGCAGTCGAGCAGCCGCTGATCAAAGCTATCTCGCGGACGAAAGAGCATTTGATGCTGCCCAAGCTTTACGGGCCTGCGGTAGCGATAAACAGTGCTGTGGTGGACAGTGTAAATGGTCATCGCATGAGCTCAGGACCGCAAGATAAGACCCGGTCTTGACCGTAGTTCGCAAGAGAAAAGGGGTTTATTCGTCCCAGACAGACACTGAACGAGATTGTTAGCTGAGCGGCGGCGAAGGGGCTGCGGTTTCCGCGCGGGTAGCGAGGCGCAGACTGAATTGCCGAAGATCATGCGCAGCATAGCGGTCGAACGCGGTACGCATAGGCTGCAGATAGATAGGGCGGCGAGCGCCGGCGCCGCCGCAGGTACGCGCGCGGGCCTTCCCATGGGTAGTCGGGACGATTCTCGCAAACCCTGTCGACATCGTCACAGGTCTGGCGCGCAAAACATCGTCATTTTGCAGCGCGGTACGGTTCCCAGGTGCTAACGTGCGTTCGAACTCGCGAACTGCGGCGGCCTGCCGCTCTCGAAATCTGGTCTCACCTCCGCTCCCCGACTGCCGCATCCGCCGCAGACAAAGCGTGGCTCGACGTCGGATAATCGAACATCGTCCGGCCAGCGATCAGCGCTCAGAGCTACGTGATGGCCGCAATGGCAATAGACCAGCACACCGCGTACGCCCATCTGCCGCATCTCGCCGAAGGTGATCTTGACGGCGCGGCCGTCAACATGCGCGGGCGTGTGGCGTCGGGCAGGGTGAGGCATGCCGCCATCGAAACACGGCGCCGGCCGGAGTCAAATTATCAATCCCTTGGGCCTCGGAACGCGCGCGAGCTACTGCGCGTCGTGGGTGTGGAAAAGCAAAGGCCCGCCGGTTCACGATGGCGAGGCCCACCCTTGTTGCATGCGCTAATCATTCGTGAATTGCCCACCCCTGACGCCGTAGAAATACTGATCCAGCTATGATGGCGGTGGCGTTGATTACCGGCTGTGTCAGCGTTTTGGCTCTAGGCGCCACATTCGCGGTGATCATCTATTTCGATGCTAGAGCGGATCGCGGGCGCCAACAGTAAGGCCGCGCCGGAAGTTGATTGCCTGATGAACAGGATCACTCAAACGTTGGGCCGGACGGGGATGTCCCTTGTTGTCGTCTCTCTCGTCTCTGCCTGCTCCAGCTCAGAACATGCCGCTCCGAAGTCAGTTGCTCGAGCTGGCGCGCCGTGGGCTCGAGACCTCAATGAGCCGCCCCCAAATCGAGAGCCCGCGAGTGCCGCAACTGCACAGACAAAGGCAGACCTGAACGCTGCGCGCCAGAAGGCGGTTACCGGGCGGTAGGGGGCTTTCGCGCTGAGTCGTCCGCAAGCTTACCTGTGCCGGCAGAACTTCACGAGCGGCGGGGCTTTGGTCCCGCGCCTAGATCAGCGGAAATGGTTGTTCCTATATTGAAGGGCTGACGGATCCGCAGGGCTCATGGGTTAGGAGCACGTGCCCGTGCCAACATTCATGGTGCGTTTGGGCGAAGCCAATCAAGGCCAGGATAATCAAAGCCACTGCGACGCATCCGGCTACAACGTTCTGCATCATGGCTGCCACTCCAGGTAAACTGTGACTGGCTTACTCGGCCAGGCACCGGCGAGCAGGACTTCGAAGTCCGCGCTGGGCGCCCGGTCACCGAGTGATCACCGCGGACGGTGACCGGGCGGACAACCTATCTGGAGCTATGGCTGATTTTGGGTGACGCGGCCTGATCAGGCGGCGTGGCTTTCAGTGTTCGGAATGACTTCGATTCCGTCGATGAACTTTACACCGGCGATGACTTTCGGCAACTGGTTCGTGCTCTTCAATCGCCGCCAGGTCTTCGATGCGGCGTCGATGAGCTTGAACACCATCAGCTTCGCAGTTTGTTGCGACAGCGATCCCTTGGTCCGCACCGTTCGGTGGCGCACCGTGGCGAAGACGCTCTCGATCGGGTTCGAGCTGCGTAGGTGGATCCAGTGCTCAGCAGGGAAGTCGAAGAAGGCGAGCAGCGCATGGCGATCCTTGATCAGGCACTCCACCGCACGTCCGTATTTGACGTGGTATTTCTCGACGAAGACGTCGATCGCGGTTTCAGCTTCGGCCCGGTGTGGGGCCAGATAGATGTTCCGCAGGTCGTTCTTCATGGGGCCCTGCACGGATTTGGCGACCTTGTCGAGTACGTTGCTCACTTTATGGCACCAGCATCGTTGGTGCCGCGTGCCGGGAAAGGCCTCGTCCAGTGCCTTCCAGAAGCCGAGGGCGCCGTCGCCGATGGCGAGTTGCGGGGCAATCCGTAACCCGCGTTGCCGCAGGTCGATCAGGAGTTCGCGCCAGCTCTGCGCGCTCTCGCGCACGCCGACCTGGAAGCCGATCAGCTCCTTCTTGCCTTCCGGCGTGGTGCCAATCAGCACCAGCATGCATTCGCTGTGATCTTCCATGCGGGCCTGCAGGTACACGCCATCGGCCCAGATGTAGACATAGCGACGCGCCGACAGATCGCGTCTCTGCCAGCGTTCGTACTCGACCTGCCAATCGGCCTTCAGGCCGGCGATCACCGAAGGCGACAGGTTCGGCGCATCCTTGCCGAGCAGCGCCGAGAGCGCCTCCTGGAAGTCGCCGGTCGAGATGCCGCGCAAATAGAGGACCGGGATCAAGGCATCCAGGCTCTTCGTCCGCCGCGCCCATAGCGGCAGGATTGCCGAACTGAAGCGGAGGCGGTCGCCTGGCCCGCTCGCTCCGCGGTCGCGGACCTTGGGACGAGCGACCTCCACCGGACCGATGCCGGTCGCAATCTCGCGCACCGGACCGTGCCCATGTCGGACCAGGCGCGCTCGACCGTCGGGCAGCGTCAGATTGGCCGTGCTGGCCAGAAACGCGCCAACCTCGATCTCGATCGCCCTGGCAAGCAGGTCCCGCGCGCCGGCACGAACGATATCGGTCAGTGGATCATCAACCGCGGACGGCTGACGGAAAGCAAGAACATTGGTAGTCTCGGTCATGGCGTATCGCTCTCCTCGAGAGGTTCTGGCAGGCTCGTCACCCGCCTCGATACGCCGCCTTCCTCACACCGTCATCACCCAGATTCCGCCATAGCTCACCTATCTGGCGGGCCTTCTCAAAGCGGCGTGAGGATCTGCCATATGACCAGCAGCACCACGATCACCATCATGACGTAGATAATCCTACGGCCGGTCTGGTTTATTCGGCTCATCGGATCACCATGCACGGTTTGCCCTTCTTGCGCTGTGGCCCGCCATCTGGTGTCGGCCCTCCGCGGTTCAAGGCCCTCATGATGCCAACCCCCAGCTTGCGCCCGTCTACCTCGATCGGATCATCCTCGAACGGCCGCCCCCAGCCTCGATCGGTCATTGCCGCGGGCTGACGCCGCTTGCGCTATCTGGCGAAACCGGAGTCTAGAAGCTTCAGAGTCGAAATAGGCCACTTGCCGTCGTGGCCACCGATCGAGATCCGGAGCCCGTGCACCTCGTCAAGGAAGACGTGATCAACCGTCCCCGCCTTACCGTCGGTCAGGATAACACCCCTGCCGATTAGCTCCGTCTCGGCAGCATGAAGTTCTCGAAGGATGTTCGTCGCTCGTTTGGTCCAGTCATCGGACATGGTCATGCCCTACGCGGCCGGCGGATTAGTGAAGATCAGTCAGAGCGGCAGATGCATTGAGGCCATCGCCGCTTCGCGCGAGTCAGTGCCGCCAACCGTCCTTGTCGAGCTCGACCCTGAAACCTTCCGGCAGCCGCGGCGTCTCGCTTTCGGTCACGACTTGCAGCGCGGGTTACTTAGCGGGTGCAAATCGCCTTGAAGCCAGCGGCCATTGGAATGCATGGGATCGTCATGCGCTGCGAAGGTCGTAAGTGCGTGATTGCAGACAGCGCAGCGAAACATGTGCAAGTCCACGCTTAGGCTTTTTGGCTCGATGCTGACGAGCATCATCTGGGCCTTGCACCTCGGACAGGCGGGGCGCGCAAAAGGAGCCGGCGGAATGGGCCGCGCCCATCTGGCGACCCACCGCTGTTCGAACTTTCTTTCGAGGTCCGCAGGGATCGTGCTCATGATCCGAACTCCGGGGTTCGCGATCCTGCCCCGGTGCTACCGTTTCAACGCTCACCGCGCCCTAAAGGTCCCAAACAGCACCAGAGGGAACCATCGCGTCCGCAGCGGCGCGCTAGTCGGCCGCCAGCGCGTTCAGTCCGTCGCGGGACGTCGCCGGAAAAGATGTGCCAGGTCTCGCGGCGGCGGGTGAGGGCGGTCATGCGCTCATGCGGTCAAGTCTAGGGAGCGAGCTTCGCAACGCCAATGTGCCCCACCAGAACAGGCGTTCCAGAAAGTGGGTCGCTGAGAAGGGTTTTTCGTAGTAAAATCAGTGGGGATTTCGGCTGATGGCGCTCCCTAGCGGAATCGAACCAGAGCCGCAGAGGCTAGGCTTTCGTATTCATATCTTTAACTTGCTCTTGCAGGAGCGGTGATGAAGCCACCGAGGCCTCAACGCCAGATCAAGGGCGCCGAAGAATCGTTTGGATCAAGGCTCCCACCTCCGGAGCCGCATCATCTTTCACTATTCCGTCCGACCCTGGCCTAAACAGCGCGGTCAAAATAAGTGCGCGGTCCTTTTCTTCCACAGACTGGCTCTTGGTGAGTGCTAGAAACGTCATGATCATTGTGCGCCGTTCTTCCGCGTCGGTGGCGAGGTGATACGCACTCAGATAGATCCGCAACAGGATCCGGGCCGCCCAAAACAGGATGCTTGTCATGAGCAATGCAAAGGCGGTCGATTTAAAAAGGGCTGCATAAGGAATGGCCTCACCGCCGGTTGGCAGATGTGAGGCCGCTCTTTCGAAAAGGCACCAAAGCACCGATACGGCGACTATCGCGAAAATGACCAGGGCTATTGACGCATAGCAAGAGCTTTTCCGGTGTTGCGCTGCGCGCACTTGCCAATATCGGACAGGTCCGCGCAGTTGCATCTGAATCTCGTATGCGGCCGTGATGCCTTGGAGGTCAGATTTCAATTTTTCAAAAGTTGCTTGATTTGACTCTGTCGCGCGCGCAGTACTCTCCTGAATGCCATCTCGCTGCGCTTGCGCTTGCTCAGCTATGGCACTCATCGTCTGGCGGGAAGTTGCGACAGCATTTGAAAGTACATTGCTCAAATCGTCGGCATCGCGGACAAGGCCAGCCCTGATCGATTCAGCCGAAATTTTCAGGGCGTCCATCATCTCCGGATCGACGTTAGCCAAAATCGCGTATCCGACAGCGCGCCCGCGGCGCAGGCTGTGGCGGCTTTCGAAGAGGTTATCGTTTATCTGGTGATCTAGCCCGGTCAGCACGGCCAAAGCCGCCGCGGCGGCTTCCGGATCTTGCTGTGCGAGACGGTGTATCTGCCATGATTCCTGATCAATCGAACACCACTCGGTACGGGGGTTCCCAAACCGTTGAGTCAATTGTGAGATGAGCGACTCAAAAAACCGAGCTTCGCTCGGGTTGTCTATGACGTTTTTTGCTTCAGCTTTAATCGCCTCGGTCCAACCTGGGCGATACCTGTGAGCTGCTACTTGCGCCACTTGACTGTTAATTTTCTCGCTAGCGGTCCATCCCCAAAGCTCGTCTTCTCGCTTGAGAAAATTCAGCACCTCTTCTGCATTTTCGAATTCGATGAGCCTGTTCAGGGCTGGTCTTTTGACCGTGATGAAGGCCATGTTTCCCCCGCCTTACCAAGAGGGGAGAAACCTCCTGCAACCAGGGGCTGAGCGCAATACCCAGGCTGGACCATTTTCCGGCTCGTCCTCGGGGTCAGTGGGTTAGGCCCAGCGATTGCTGGTTTCCATCCAAATTGGAATAGGTAGTCCGATCAATGGAGTGAAAATGACCCGGTTTGCATAAAAAAGGAAATAAAACAAAGACTTGCGCGTGTTTGGGAGACTAGGGGTCGGAGGTTCAAATCCTCTCGCTCCGACCATTTGTTCCAACTCATCTGTCGGGTGGATTGACCGTCGGCGTGGAGAGCGCTCCGGCCGGCGACGCATGCGCGACGGTCGGTGGCGGGTGGCTGCTTCGGGGGCGGCAAACTAAAATGCCGAAAACAACCCCATGCACAGTAGCGATGCCATTGACGGATAACGTTTTTCCGAATCGGTTTGACCTGTCGGGCAAAACAGGGGCATGATGTCATCGTGGCAGCCGGTCGGGATGGGGCAGTATCTACGACAGCTGCGTCATGCGTTGCACGCCGCGCGAAACAGGTCCGGTCCGATCTCGCCGCTCTCGAACGGCGCGATGAAGATGCCGTTGGGCCGGCCGCGCAACAGCCGGGCGAGATGGGTCTTGCGCATTTCCAGCGGCAGCTGACGCAGATCTTCGTCGCCGAGTGCGAGAACGTCGAATGCGTAGAGCTGCACCTTGTTGTCGTGCCGGCGCGAGTGCAGGGCGTTGAAGTCGGAGATGCCATCGACGCCAAGGACGACCGCCTCGCCATCGACCGCGAACCGTTGCTCGCGATTGCGCAGCGCGGCCTGGACGATCCAGGGGAAGCGGTCGGTCCAGTTGTGGCCGTTCTTGGTGACCAGGCGGACCCGGCGGCCGTTACGCTCAAGGCGCAGACGGTATCCATCGTACTTGATCCATGGACCCAGTCAGGCCCGGCTGGGACAGCCTTGGCTGCAGTTGGCAGGCAGAACTCGAACGCGCGGTGCATGAGAACGAGATAGTCACGCGGCTGCGAATATGCGAATCTCCCTCCCGTTTCAGCGTCGGGAATTCGCCAGTGAGGAACCGATGACAATTGCATTGCCGTATCTTGGAATTGCGCTCTGCTGCTCGCTCGCGGTCTGGTTGGTGAGCTTGATGCTTTAGGCGCAGCTTCAGTGTCGCCAACCATCCTTGTCGACCTCCACGCGGAAGCCCTCCGGCATCCGCGGCGCCTCGCCGTCGACCGGGGCGTTGCAGGCCGGGCAGGGCGCGCCGGCGGCGCCGCAGGTGCATGCGCGTGGGCCATCCCATGGGCGGTCGAGATGGTTCTCGCAAACCCAGCCGACGTCGTCACAGGTCGTGCACTTTACGGCCGCGTGCGGCTTTGCTCCGGCTGGCATCAAGTGGCACCTGGCAGCGGCAGCGCGAGCTGCACGTCGAAGCGCCTGGTGGCGTTGGCGGCGATGAAGTTCTGCAGCGCGGACGTGACCTCTGCGTCGGTATCAATTGCCCGCTGCGCCAGCGCGTCAGCGACGTCGGACGTGGCGTCCCGTGACCAACCTTCGCCCGGATTGAAGCACACAATCCTGACCGGATAGGCGTATTGGCCGGATAGGAGATCTCTGAGGACAGTCTCGAGGTCGGTGTCGGTTTCGTCGGTCTCGCGCCAGGCGCAACCGGCGCGGACGCCGAAGTCCTCGAGGACCAGATAAATGTCGCGGTCGAGGCGGTCGGCCGGCACGATCGGGGGCGAGGTACGCATACGCAAACTCCAACACAGACCGTGGCGGAGAGACGGCCCCGGCTTCAGGGTGGCTCCGGTGGTAGGCCGAGGCCGCTCCGCCAGCTCGGACAGCGAGCCGGCGAGATTCAAATGCCGCGCGCTTGCGTGGTTCCCGTAATTCGCGGCTCCATCTGCGCGTATCCTGATTAGGACAGCAGCGCTGGCGCTTTATGGCGCGCTGGTCAAAATTGCTCAGACTTCGACCTGCCGTAGGTGTTGAAATGATCCATCACCGCGCGGTCCCTCGGGCATCTATCGGTGATGAGAACGCCATCACGCGCTCCCGCCTTCAAGAATGGAGCCGTGCCATGCAGCGACGCCACCTCAAGCAAACTACGTCCCTTGAAGAGCGCCTTGCCGAACAAGCCCAGCGTCTCCGTCAGGAAGCCAAATCGCTTCCACCTGGTTTCGAGCGCGAGCAAGCAATCCGCAAAGCGCGGCAAGCCGAGACCGGCGCGCATATCAGCGAGTGGCTAAACTCGCCCGGATTGCAGCCGCCTAAGTAGCCGCCTCCATCGGTCTTTGATTTAGCTCAATGACCCCGATTGGTCCCGCCTATTCGCTGGACAATGAACCAATCCGACAAGCCGGATTCAGCTAAGCCGCCACCTCCTCAGCCGACACGCTTGGATGAGGTGCGCCAGGCCGTTGAAGAATACGCTGCTGACCTCCGGGAAATGATCAGAAAGCTCCGGCAGAGGCTGCTGCATTGAGGCCGGCGTCCAGCAAGGTCGCCAGCTTCCGGTCGTTCGTTGCGCAAGAGTTTGCCATTCCTGTCCGGAACACTACTGCCAATGTTGGGAAACGAACAGAACGGCGCTCGGAGCTGTGAGTAAGCTCGGAGCTGCTTGAGCTTCCCCAAGGTCCAAGCACCCACGGCCCCGGCCTCAACGCCCACCACGACACCCCACGGCCGGGGCCGTTTTTCTCCGCTACCGATAGCCCATTGCCGGCATCGGCGGCCTGACCCAATCAAAGTTTGGCCTGACCTCGGCGCCACGCCCGCCGCAGGCGGTGCAGACGAAGCGCGGCTCGATATCTGACAGCCGGACATCGTCGCGCCAGCGATCGGCGCTGAGAGCAACGTGATGATCGCAATGGCAATAGACGAGGACGCCGCGCAAGCCCATCTCGCGCATCTCGCCGAAGGTGATCTTGATCGGTCGACCGTCGACGTGCGTAGGCGTGTGGCGGTGGACAGGGCGAGGCATGCCGAGATCAAAAGCGGCGTCGCAAGCACGTTGCAAATTATCGATTCCTAGTAGCACGGCGCGAGCGCGAGCTACTGCCGGTCGTGGGTTAAGTGCCTTGTGCGCAGGCCGCCGGTTCACGCTGGCGGGCCACAATCGGCGCACAATTTTGGATTGTGCGACCAGGTTGTAGGTGCTACGTTTTCCCGTGCTATGTGGAGCGAGATACTAGTTCGTATCGCCATTATCTGTGTAGGGCTCACACCTGTCGTGGCGCTAGCAATGCTGACGTTCTGGAAGTAAGGCCGTTTCAAGTTGGCGGGCCTACTCTTCGGCGCGATCACCCTGGACGGCGAGCAGCTCTCTGATCCACGCCACTTTCTCTTTGGCGCTGATCGGTCCCTGTATGGTCTTCCGGATGTCCTCGACCAGGCCTTCTAATCTTAGTCGATGCGCGCGGTCGGCTTCGCGGCGGCTGGCATCAGCAATCTCATCGAGAGCAACCATACGGCGAGTATTGCTGATTTTTCCTGATGCGTCAAAGCGCCGTTGGCGGCCCCTGACCTGATCGGCTCCTCGAAAGGCCGCCCCGGCCCGCCTTCATCAGGCCTGCTTCACGCTCTCCGCGATTGCGCGTTCAACTTCTGAGGCGAGAACCGTCAGGTGATCGGCTAGCTTCGTAAAAAGCTCTCGCTTCTTCGGGTCAGTCGCCAGGTCACGGATGAGGGCGCACTCGGCGGCGTCTGTGCGGAGCTTTTCCAACTGAGCCTGCATGTCTTTCATTGCGATCAGTTCCGTTTCCGAGCGGGAACCGTACCGCTTGTGTACGAAAGCGGACAGACCTAATTGCCAGTTTTTCCTAGGCTAGGGATGCTTAGCGACCCATTACCGCCAAGCAAACCTCCAACGGTCCCAGCATAGGGGTATGCTGGGGCCGTTTTTATTGGGCCTCAGCCTTGATTAAGCCGCACGAAGGTTCCGCTCTCGTGCAGCTCGAGCCAGCCTCTCTCGACCGCATGCTGGATGCCGGTGCCGAACTCCGGGCCCGTCGCCTTGCAGCCGTTCCTGGAGAGGAACGGCGCGTTGATCTTCTCGATGTGAATGCGCCCATTGACGGGCTCGACGCCGGCGGCGAGCTCGAGGAGCTTGCGTGCGGCAACTTGCGGATCTGCGAAGTGGCGGGTCTCGACGTGCTTCATGCGCTGGCGCCGGCGAGCTTGTCGCGCTCGATGCGAGCCAGTTCCTTGGCCTTGGCCTCGGCCTCGTTGCGCGTCAGCAGATCCGGTCGAAGCCGCCGGCCGGGCAGGTCGCCCCAGTAGAAATAGACGCTCGGACGGCCGTCCGCGAAGCGGACCTTATAGCTGCCGGTGTCGGGGACGCGTTCGTGCTTCTTGATCGTGATCGGCGTGGTCATGGGACTTCAATAAATAGCGAGCCCAGGGCGGAACGTCCACGCCGTTGACGAACATGGAGCCGACGATGATGCTTAAACAAGTTCATTCGCGTCATCTAGGACGCGGAGCACTCCTGGGTGACGGCGCGTTCCAGCGCCGGGAGCCAAGCTCACCAAAATTTTGAGGATCATCTGGGGAAATGTCGCGATACTGTTGTTGGTATGGTGGTGCCGATAGCCTCGGGCGGGAAGAAGAGAAAATCGCGATGCCCGCACAACCCGAATTTGTAGTGTTTGACCTCATCAGGATTGTTGCAGGGTAAGTATCGATCGCCAAGAAACATTATCCCTGAGTACCCAAGGTTTTCGAAATAACTGAAAAGATCCGCAGATTCGGTGGGCACGGCTTCAAATTGAATGACCGGGCGGCTAGATTTTATTGTTCGCTCCGCTCCCGAGAAGACATTCAGTTCGTGCCCTTCAACATCACACTTGATGAATCGCAGGTTCGGCATGTGCATGCTGTCGAGCGTAGCGAGCGGCACTGTAAGCTGATCAGCCTGCAATCGGCCGGGTTCGAGGGAAGCGCTCCCGTCGCCAACGCGACAACGCGTTAGCGTCGCTCTTCCAGCCTCTTTTGAGAGTGCGGTGTTCAGAACTTCGACATTCTTTAGTTTGAAGGCCCGCTTCCGATCGTTGATGTAGCGGGCCATTTCTGGTTGGGGCTCGAAAGCCACGACATTGCCAGACGGTCCCACAGCTCGCGCGAGCCAGTACGAGTAAATACCCTTGTTCGCGCCGACGTCCAGCGCAGTACCACCGCGAAGATTGAGGCTCAGCAAGGTTTTGAGTTGAAGCCGCTCCGTGCGGAACCGGTAACGCAGGCACCTAACAAGGAAGTGGACATCTTCGAAGTTCATCCGTTCGCCCTCCAAGCGAGGGATTACCACTACAACCGCAAGTCGCGCAATACACAGAAATAACCGGGCAACAGGCTGAAACGAAGCCCCAATCACCTTTCCGCAAGTAGGTTGGCCCGACCATTCGGGCCATGAAGCTCATTGACGATTGCGGTGGGCAGGCAGAACTCGAACGCGCGGCGCATGCGAACGGGATACCCGCTCGTACGCGGGCAAGGGCCTCGTACGCTACGCTTGGTAGTCTGATGACAAAGAGCGATTGGCTCGATGTCATCTGGGGTCTGCAGGATGCGAGCTATCACGGGCTTGCGCTGCAAGTCGCCATCCGGCGACGTCTTCAGCTTTATGACAATGTTCGCAAGTCAGACTGCCACTAAGAAGAGCGCGGCCGCGCGACGCATTCGCCGGCGAAGGTTCCCTAGAGCAGTTTGGGCAGATCAACGCCAGCTTTCTTATCCGCCAGCGCGGAGAGCCGAGAGAGCTATGGCGGAATCTGGGTGATGACGGTGTGAGGAAGGCGGCGTATCGAGGCGGGTGACGAGCCTGCCAGAACCTCTCGAGGAGAGCGATACGCCATGACCGAGACTACCAATGTTCTTGCTTTCCGTCAGCCGTCCGCGGTTGATGATCCACTGACCGATATCGTTCGTGCCGGCGCGCGGGACCTGCTTGCCAGGGCGATCGAGATCGAGGTTGGCGCGTTTCTGGCCAGCACGGCCAATCTGACGCTGCCCGACGGTCGAGCGCGCCTGGTCCGACATGGGCACGGTCCGGTGCGCGAGATTGCGACCGGCATCGGTCCGGTGGAGGTCGCTCGTCCCAAGGTCCGCGACCGCGGAGCGAGCGGGCCAGGCGACCGCCTCCGCTTCAGTTCGGCAATCCTGCCGCTATGGGCGCGGCGGACGAAGAGCCTGGATGCCTTGATCCCGGTCCTCTATTTGCGCGGCATCTCGACCGGCGACTTCCAGGAGGCGCTCTCGGCGCTGCTCGGCAAGGATGCGCCGAACCTGTCGCCTTCGGTGATCGCCGGCCTGAAGGCCGATTGGCAGGTCGAGTACGAACGCTGGCAGAGACGCGATCTGTCGGCGCGTCGCTATGTCTACATCTGGGCCGATGGCGTGTACCTGCAGGCCCGCATGGAAGATCACAGCGAATGCATGCTGGTGCTGATTGGCACCACGCCGGAAGGCAAGAAGGAGCTGATCGGCTTCCAGGTCGGCGTGCGCGAGAGCGCGCAGAGCTGGCGCGAACTCCTGATCGACCTGCGGCAACGCGGGTTACGGATTGCCCCGCAACTCGCCATCGGCGACGGCGCCCTCGGCTTCTGGAAGGCACTGGACGAGGCCTTTCCCGGCACGCGGCACCAACGATGCTGGTGCCATAAAGTGAGCAACGTACTCGACAAGGTCGCCAAATCCGTGCAGGGCCCCATGAAGAACGACCTGCGGAACATCTATCTGGCCCCACACCGGGCCGAAGCTGAAACCGCGATCGACGTCTTCGTCGAGAAATACCACGTCAAATACGGACGTGCGGTGGAGTGCCTGATCAAGGATCGCCATGCGCTGCTCGCCTTCTTCGACTTCCCTGCTGAGCACTGGATCCACCTACGCAGCTCGAACCCGATCGAGAGCGTCTTCGCCACGGTGCGCCACCGAACGGTGCGGACCAAGGGATCGCTGTCGCAACAAACTGCGAAGCTGATGGTGTTCAAGCTCATCGACGCCGCATCGAAGACCTGGCGGCGATTGAAGAGCACGAACCAGTTGCCGAAAGTCATCGCCGGTGTAAAGTTCATCGACGGAATCGAAGTCATTCCGAACACTGAAAGCCACGCCGCCTGATCAGGCCGCGTCACCCAAAATCAGCCATAGCTCGAGCCGAGAACATCGCACCAATACCCAGAGCAGTATGGCGCCATTATAGGTTGTTGGATGCGTCGACTTCAATGGTCGATGCCGTTTCGGCAACGCCGAAATATCACTTGCTCCGTCGGGCAAAACAGTGGTTCATAAGGCGCTGGCTCTGACTCTGTTAAGAGGAACCAGCATCATGGCGGATGAAGTCGAAGTCTCTTCTGAGCTGTCCAAAATTGCGAAGCTCAATGGGGACTTCCGTAGGAACTACGGCACATTTCTTGGCGCAATTCTGTATCTGCGCTCGATCAGCGCAGCGCGCAAGGCATCCCACTGGGGCGGACTAATCGTAGCCTTTGCGACAGCCATTCTGACTTGGGTGGTGAAGTACGGATTGCCGTGGGTCAGCCCATCGTGAAGACGTGAATTTCGCGGTCTGGGCTCGCTGCCTTAGATTGTTGAGAGCGCGACGTGTTGGAGGTGGGTCCGATGGTCAACGCGCTCGTTCCGCAAAAGATCTGTCTGCCAAAAGCACAGCGAGCCCGTCGCGCTGCGCAATACGTCAGAATGTCGACCGACTATCAACAATACTCAATTGAAAATCAGTTGGCAGTAATCGCTGCCTATGCGCAGAGATTGGAGTTGGAGATTGTCCGGACTTACCGTGACGACGCCAAAAGCGGACTTCATATCAGAAATCGAAAGGGTCTTTTGGATCTGATCGACGATGTTCAGTGTGGGCGCGCGGATTTTGGCAGCATCCTCGTCTTCGACGTCAGCCGCTGGGGACGCTTTCAGGACGTGGACGAGAGCGCGTATTACGAATTCCTTTGCAAGCGTAACGGTGTGCGTGTCGAGTATTGCGCGGAGCTGTTCAAGAACGACGGCACCTTTGTTTCGAGTATCGCGAAGAATCTGAAGCGAGGCATGGCAGCCGAATGGAGTAGAGAGCGATCTGAGAAAGTGTATGCTGGAGCATGCCATGTTGCTCGACTGGGCTTTCGCCTGGGCGGGCGCCCCGGCATCGGCCTGCGCAGAGAGTTGATCGATGCAAGCGGACGCTCTCGGGGTATCATGCAAAACGGTGAGCGGAAATTTCTCCAGACTGATCGGGTTATGTTGCGGCCAGGGCCGCCGGAGGAGGTTGAACTTGTCCGCTCGATCTTCCGACAGTTCGTGGTTGATCAAAGGGGAGAGACCAAGATTGCGCGACGCCTGAATGATGCCGGCATCAAGTGCCCGACCGGCCGGCCTTGGTCGCAGGGGGTCATCCGCTACATGCTGGCGAATGAGAATTACATCGGCAATTTGCTCTATGATCGCCATACGTGTCGGCTTCGCGAGTACAACAAGCCAAACCCGCCGGAGCAGTGGATTCGCAATGTCGGCGCATTCGAATCGGTCATTAATCCAGAGCTGTTCGCGAAAGCGCGTGCGATCATCAGTACTCGCAAAAGCACCAAGGGTCTCTCCAACGAAGAGATGCTAAAGCGACTCAGAATCTTGCTGAAGAAAAAGGGGCGGTTGAGCCGGGATATCATCAGCGATGCGCCGGGCGTGCCGAGTCCTGGTCTTTACCAGTTCCGCTTCGGATCGCTGAGGAACGCTTACCGGTTGATCGGCTACGAGTCGAGGTGGAATTGCGAATATATCGAGACGCGCAATGATCGACACGCCAAAATTCAAGACCACGCTTTGAGACTAGCGACAGCATTGGCTGCTTTGGGTGAAGACATCAAATTCGATCAAGTTCACCAGACGCTACAGGTGCGGGCTCTCGCGGTCTCGTTGCGCATAGCCCGCAGTAGTCATGATGGTAACGAGAAGCATTCGGAAACATGGACGGTCGAGCGCGGCCAACATCTGCCTCCTGGCTTGATCGTCGGAATCAGGCTCGACCGTTCAAACCGGACGGTGCGTGACTATTTCTTAATTCCAGCATCGAAACTCGTCGTTCGCTTAAGGTTCACAGAGATTGGCGCCAAACGTTTCGGCCTGCGCTGGTTTAACTCTTTCGATCGCGTCATCCAGGCAATTAAGCGTCGGCTTGAAGGGCGGGTTGTGACTTAGCGGCTGGAAGTCGCAAACGAAAACGGAAATCTATTTGAGTTAGTCGACGTCATCGACGGCAAATACCTCGTAGAATTGACCCGGCATCGTCTGGGTGAATAGTATTTCCAGCGCAACAATATCTGCATAGCCGCTGCTGTCGTTGCCGACGTTAATTAGGTCAACAACGGTCAAGCCATTGTCCGTGTCGAAGTTGGATGCTGGTGCGCCAGGGATCCGAATGAGGCCCTGCATGCTCGGGCCTTGCGTTCGGATGGCGACTTTGATCTGCGCCGTGTTTCGCCCGGGAAGGCCCGAAGAGCGGAGATCGATCCTCTGCCATTGGTCGAGCTCTGCTGAAGCGTGCCCCATGTCCCTTGGACCCATTGCTGGATCAATGGCGGCGAGGGTAGGGAACGCCAATGCAAAAACTGAAATGGCGAATGCAAAGATAGCCGGTAGTTTGAGGCTGCCAGCGTGAGAGGTGTGCAAGTTAGCGAGCTTAAGCAACACGTGCGCCGACCTTTCATTCACACAAACAATTTTAGCCCTCCTGCAATAGCCCCCAACAGGCCGCTGACCCCCAACAACGGGCCTTTCGGATATTCCGCTAATCGGCGAATGGCAATCTCCGAACCCTTTATTACACCCTTGAAAACCGGTGTTAGCCAGAGAGGCAGGCAGGCCAATGCAATGAATATCGTTGTTACGAACAGATAGCCGACAAAACCGGCCAGAGGTACGGAGACCTGACGGCCGCTGAGGTCTTTGACCAAATCGTAGACGTCAAGGCTGATCATCGTCATCGCGCCGGGCAACCAAATGAAACCGTATTTAGTACGCCCCACGATTAATCTGAGTAGGGCCGGGCCTGTCATCACAGCCGGAACAAGAAGGCTCATGAAGCCTAACGCTACGAGGATGCTTTCGGCCTCCCATCCAATAAGGGCCGCACCGAGGATTATGATGCCAACAGAAAAGCCAAAAAGGAGCAACGGTCGTCCACGCAACCATTCGAAGGTTTTCCACTCCGCTGCTCGGTCAAGCCAAAACCACCAACGTGTCAATTGATCGAGCAAACGACGCTTTGCTTCGGCGGACAGAAAAAAGTCCAGCAATAGGAAAATTGACCCGAATCCTGCTAGGATAGCTGTCAGGTTTACAATGGCCTTCTCCATGCAGCCTCTCCGATGTCGGCGCTGGCGGCCGATTGTTAAATCGGCTCACTAAAGTGCCGTGAGCTCATGAATCACAACCGCAGTCAGACCCCCGCAGGCCCTTGGGCCACATCGATCACATGACGATCGGACCCGACAGTGATGATGATCGTGTAGCTCTTTTGAGCTCCTGCTTGATCGGTCGGTGGCGCCACGTGCAGTTGCCCACCGTACCACTCGCCGGGCATCAACGTGTTGTCTTTGATAACCGATTGCTCGAGCACGGCCATGTTGCGCTGACCACTCTCGACTGTCGCCGCGACCATCGCTTCATTTTGAGCGGCGGCGTTACCTTGGGCGATGGCGGCTGCCGTCGGACTGTAGAAGGTACCGGTGCGGCCGCTGGGCGTCGTATATGAGCCGTAGCCGGCGCGAGAAGCGCTATAGGAATTGGCACCAGCCGCCAAACCCGTTAGTAGCGCCGCGGCCACTTGCCTGTTCTTTTCCTCCTGAACCAGCATCTCGTATGTGACGATCTTCATCTCGAAGTCGGAGCCGGCGGCGTGTTGGATGGCCTCGACCTGTGCAACGCGGAAGTCGACCGGTTGCCTACTGAGGTTGTTGATGCCGACCACGAAGACCGGACGCCCATTCGCCTGAAGCTGGCGAGAGGCCGGTCGGACGAGGACGAGCGAGCTCTTCTGACGCGACACGAGGGCAGGTTGCCCGTCTCGCATCAACGCCTGTTGCTGTGGGTTCGATGCCTTGAACGAAACAGTATCGCCCGCGGTCATGCAGCCGGCTAACGTGGCGCAAACCGCCACTACGGACAAAATACGCATAATGGAAATCTCCCAGACCCGGCGCCAATCCAAGCGCAACTAGGACGGGAGAGCAAGGGAAGTGTGCGCGCCGCAGGTCGACTGCCATCGTCTAAAGGTCGAAGGCGCGGTATCGTTGTGCCGCCACGCGGATCGGCAGGAGTCGAAGTGGGCAGCCCGGGCCAACTTAGGAGGTGGTTCGATCTGGCCCTCCAACATGGCGAACGAGGAGCGGGGATTGTCCCGGCGAACCCGCAGCGCCAGCGCCCAGATGGGGTAGGTGAGACTCGTCTGGTCCGAGTTGCCGCCCTTACGCTCTTCCTCCTGGATGTTCGCCTCGAGCGTCTGAACCCGCCAGTGCGTGACAGTCTCATTGCGGTGCAGCAAGGAGTGCCGTGGCGCCAGCGTGGGAGCAGGGCAGCTAATTTAGTCCGTTTGTATGATTCCCCGCAGGCGAGCTCTGGGTCTAGGCTGAACCCATTGCAGAGTATTTTTGATTGTGGGGCAGCGTTATGTCGAGTGCGATGGAATTGATTGTGGACGGCTACGCGAGACTGAAAGACCGCCAGTCGCTTGAGGACCTGAGGATGCACCGCCAGCGCCTGGCGGTCGACCTGAAAGCCTGGGAGGGCTTTGACTGCCGGTCGTCGATTGCCCAGGTCGAGCAGGACATCGCGGCCATCGAGGCGGGGCTTGAGAGTCTGTCGGGGCAGGTTGGCGGGTAGGTTAGGAGGGAGAGCGTTCCGCAAACGTTGGCGGAGCGGTGTAGGGGCGCGGCCGGGCAACCTGGGGAACCTGAATTGCCATGATGCCCCTGTCAGACGTAGCTTAGCGGCCTGCCGGGCGAGTGCCAGGCCCGGCGAGGCCCACCACGGCTGCACCGGTCGCGGGCGGCCAGCCACGGGTGGGGCGATCCCAAGCTCGGCAGGGGCGCCGTGCCGCACGGCTTCACCTACACATGGTGCGATCTTTCAGCGTTTGCCTCCAGCCGGAACGCCGGGACGAAAGGCTTTGCAGAAGGATTTTGCGGGGAAATTACGCGAGATATTTGAGAAGCAGGTTATCAACGCGAGTGCTTATCGCAACGGACTTTGCATTGACCTAAACAACCGCGCGCAAGCGGGCGAGTTTGTATCCTGACCGCCTCTCCAGGAGGCGAGCGCAAGCAAATTGAGCAAGCAGAGGGAGGCGACATGCGAGCGAGACTGCTTCCCCTAGTCATCCTTTTCGTGTTGTCGCTTCGACCGGCGTTGTCTGACGAGATACAGCGTATGACGGTTGCTCAACTCGCCGCGAAATGTTCGGCATCAGACGCGGAGACGGCGGCGTTCTGTCTAGGACTGGCAACGGGCGTGCTTACACAGCTTCAGAGCAACGGTAATTTCTATATGGGTGTGCGAAGAGTGATGAAGCACGCAATGTTCTCCAATTCGCTGGCGCGGCGTGCGCGCCAGTCGAACCAAAGTTAGCTCTCGCGGCCTTCATCGCTTGGGCAAAAGTCCACCCAGAAAATCAGGCGCAGAACGGTCTCAGCGGAGTGTCAAATGCGATACGGCAGGCTTGGCCCTGCAAGGAGCATCTTTGAGAGCAGGGCGACTGCAAGGGCTATGGTCGGTGCATGGCAGTTGCTTGCCGAGTCGGTCGAGGCGTCAGCGCTGCTGCAAGAACAATCAGAAGATAGAGCTGCTAATCCGGGCCGCTCATGCCCAGACTGCTTCTACCGCCGCCTGATATCTCTCAACGAAGCTGCGAAACCATCCCCTCTTGAAAGCCTGTTGGACCTTATCATCGGGGTCGAGCGGCATGATCACCATGCCTGAGTTAGCAAAAATTTCTTTGAGCTGCGCACTGATCAAGATCGCGCCGAGATCCGGACCGTTCGCGGGACGTTGAATGATCACGTCCCTACAGCACCCGGCCAACGCACGCATCGCTGCAGGAGTCGCGAGATCGCGACTTTGCTCATCATTGTGGCGGCCGACTGCCTCATCGATGATATCACCAAGCTGGCGAGCGCTTTCTGCGTATTGTTCGGGCGTCAATTTGCCGGCCATCGCAAATCCCCTTGGTGAAAATGCTATCCAATCTCAACCGGAGGGCGAGCGCAAGGGGAGCGTCTTACGGGGCCGCCGGCAGCTTCTTCGCTTCGTGAGCCTGATCCATCAATGACCGGATCGTCGTGCCCTTGCTCGCCGCGCTCTCAGAGCCCGCGGCGACACGCTCCGGAGTACACCTCGTCGATGGTGGATTTCCACATTGACGAGCGAGCGCCTCCCAGCCCACGCACTTCCCCGCCTGATTGCGATAGCCCGGACCACCATTGTCACCACAGGCCGAGAAGCCCGGCACACACATGAACATAGGAGATGCGGCGACGACCGCCAGCAAACCCGAATTGCGAATGATCCTTCGCAGCATCTTTAGTGCACCATCATCACTAGGGTCTCCCTCAATTCAACTTCAGTGGTACTCTCGGCTTCGTTGGCACCGTCACGGGGGGATCAGGCAGAGACAGTTCTTTCTTTGACGAGCGCCTCGATTGGAACCCTAGGAGTTGCGCGAAGTCGTCGAGCCTTTCCATGTAACGCCAAGCGGTCGGCTCACCTTCCAGATCAGAAAATTTGACGAGCTGCCAAACCTTCCCGGTCGCCGTATCAACCAAGAAGGTATCTGCTCGCACCGAAGGGTTCATTACCACCTGGTATCGACCCGGCTGTTGCGAAAAAAGGTCTGACCGCGATTCTTGGGCCGATGCGCAACTCGCGAACGCTGACACGAGACCGCAAATGACCGCGCGCATTCTCAAATTCCCCTATAAACGTTCCGATCGCCACCGCAAATGAAGGCGCGCGTCTCACGGTGGCGCTGCCTGCGTAGTCTCTGCGGCCTTCAGGAGAAGGTAGTCCTGCACTGTGGCAGTGTTCGTATAAGCATTGCCGCGCGACTGAATGAGCCATGTGTTAGCGGTCATCTGCTGCGCGGCGTCGCCTGTAAATCCAATTTCTTGATATTTTGTACCGCAGCCGCCCAGCGCGAGGCAGAGCCCGGTGATCGCAAACCAACGCATTTCCGCCCCCTCGCGCTATCCAAGCGCAACTAGGGGGAGTGATCAATGCGACGTTCGCCGAATCGGTAGAAATACGGAGGCAAGCCTAAGTGTCGTGTTGTGCAGATGACTTATCGCGCCCTGGCACTCAACTCGGCCTTGAGCCCGACGGCAGCTTCTGCAACTCGATTCAGAGGGTTCGCAATGCAATAGTTGTCGATCCAGGCGTAGTAGGCAACGCTCTCTGGCTTTGGTGAGATAAAATCCTTTGCAGAGCTCGCAGAATTGTAGCCTGACAGGAAGCCATCAATCCACGCCTGCACTTGAAGAGTCGCGGCGTTGTTGCCCGTCGACCGATATTGCTGCCATTCCGCACAAGTGACCATGCCCGCGCCGTAGACCATCCTGTCGCCCTCGGCGGCAAAGATAGCGGGTGCGGAAGTTACGACGTAGCCAGCAGCTAATAGGCTTGCGATGACTTTCATTGCTGAATTTCGCCCCACTGGTAGCCATACACCCACCAGATCAGGGTAAGCAGGGTCACCACCGCCGGGTGATCAATACCGCGGACGGTGCGTGCCGACTGATCCGGTGGAGGGATTGATGTTGCCCGTGGCCGTGAAGTTGTCTCGCTGAGTGCTGTTCGGATTGGTTGCTACATAGGGCAGCACATAAGTGCCGTGGGTGTTGGGGTAGCCCGACGACGTGTGCGTGTTCGGGTTCGTGCCGGTGCCGAGATACTGCGCCTGAGCAGCAGTTGCGAACAGTGAAAGAGCCACGGCGAAAATCAAATGCCTCATTTCGAATCTATCCCCCAAAAGTGTTATAGGATTATGCACGCAACCATGCGCGACAGGGGAGTCCAGCGGTAATGTATCCGGTCAACTACGGAAGCCTCGCTACCCCTTGACCAACACATCGCCCTGAGAGTCAGATCTGCTGCATGCGGCATCACTGCGACGAACTCGAGCGCATGGAGCGGATCTGCCTGGATTTGATCACTCGGAAACGTGCCCCGGTCGCCACTTGCCTTCAAGGCGTCCCTAGAATCGCCTTATGCTGGCTCAGCCAAACCTCACGGGGGAAGCGGGGAATGGTTAGGCCCGGCGCGCGATCACCGGACAAAGCCGCGCCGGGCCGCGAGTGCTTAGATCGGTGAAAGCCGCCCGACAGTTGGCGAGACTATTTCGCCCGGCTCGGTTCGCCCGCGGTACGCACCAGGCGATCCGCTTTCACCAGAACACGATCATCAGCCGGCTGTGGTCGCAGCGAAAAGCTGATCGCGATAAACGCGACGCAGAGCACCAAGCCCACCGCCATCACGCGCCGGTGGGTCGGTCTATCGACATTATGAAACGATGGGATCATTTGGGTACCTCATTCTGAGGCGGTCCTCGGGACACCATTCATATTTGTGTTCCTGACAAGCGATGAGGTTCAACGCGTGCGCCCGCCTGCTGGCGGGCCTTTTGTCGCGATCTGTGAACTACAAGCGCAACGGGCATCACCTGCTATTGGTGGGGCATGCTGCACCACGCCAGCACATCTGACGGAGGGCGAACTCTGAAACGCCAAGGTTGGCTCCGGCGCGGATCAGTGTCTTGCTCGAGAGCAGATCGCGGTGCGGCCAGCTCAATTCCTCGACGTCGGTTTCCAGCCATAGGACTGGCGCGGAATCTGGCCAGTGACGTCGATGTCCTTCTCGTCAGTGAGGCGCCAGGCCGCCACTCCGAAGCAGACGGTCAAAACTACCGCGGTAGCTAGCAGAAGCGTCGACAGAAACTGGCTCATGCCTACACCCCTGAACGTGGCGCGTGGCTGAGCGACCATGAACTGTCGATTCGGAAAATGCAGACGCGCTGACCTAACGGTGAAATGTCCCCAAGCTTCTGCGAGGCAGAGCGCATGTCGCTCGCGAGCTGTGCCGTTATCCAACCAAAGCCATGCGGCTCTCCGCGGTAATTCGGTATTCGGTTTCGCCCGATGTTTGGGGGATTGCCTCAACCAAGCCCAACTCTACTAGGCGTGCGACGAGCTCGTGATCGAACAGCGGGGGGCTGATCCACGGTTCGGGAGACAACTGCTTCAAGAACGCGCGCTCGATCTCGGTTAGATCCACGGTTGCCTCGGAGAAAACTCCAGCCGACTTGGCGTCGTTCCACCCGATGTAACCGAGCCAATCAAGAAGGACCGAAAGCGCTTATCAGTCCGATCGCAATGGGGACCAGCCCCACGACGGTCCATAGGGCCGGCGAACTGGAGCCCAGGCCAGCAACAAAGATCCAGACACCAAAGCCCACAATGAGCGCCGAAATGGTGTAGGCGAGTGCTTTTTCCATCGGCCGATCCACGAGAAACAAAGGATCGATGCGACTGTACGACCCAGAACGGGGTGAAACGTTCCTTCGTTCCAAAGGCAGTCGAGTCTGACCATTGGCTAAGGCGCATCATCGTACCGGCTCCGGATCCGTATTTCTTTCGATACTATCCAGCGGCGGCAGCGCCGGCTTGGGCGGCCGCTTCTTCGGATCTTTGTGGTTGAAGTGCCCGCGGGTGGGGATAGGGATCCGCAAGCGCTTGCAGAGGTGCCGGAGGGCGAACTCCGATATTCCAAGATCGGCGGCCGCTCGTATCATGGTCTTAGTCCAGACTAGGTCTCGGATCTCGGCGCGGCTCATGTCTCTCCGCAGGTGGCGTCGACCAACCGAGATCTTACGGTTCTTGGTCGTGCGCGGCCGCTTGATGCAGTGCTTTCGTTCGAACGTTTTGGTGGCCTTGTCCTCCATTCGCGATCGATAGCGCGCCAGGCGCTCGGGATAGGGATATGGGAACGGGGCGCACGCCTTCTTCAATTTGTAGAACCGGCGCGCCCAGGACTGCTGCTCTTCGTCATCGAATGGATAGAAGGGCAGGTCGACGGCGCGGGCCCAGGGGGCGTGGGGCGGTATGTTGGATGTTCTTTGCAGATCGAAGTCCCACCAAAGCGCGTCGGCGAGCCGGGTACGCTGCTCCGGGGCGGCTAGGTGGTCGATGGTCTCGGCGCAATATCGCGGCGCACCGGACGGACCGCCGGCGACCGGCGCAATGATGCCGACGTTGAGGAGACTCTCGAGCTCGTAACCCTTCAGGTTCAGCCGTTCGAGGACCTCGTATTCTTCGTAGAGAGGAGGGGCTGTCGTCATCGCCTTTGGTCCCTTTCGATGACGCGTGTCCATCGGATCTGGCGTTCAACGAAGCTGGTGCGGAAGTAACCCCGCGGCGGCATCGGCACCTCGAAGAGGGTGCAGACCCGCTTAAGTACGTGCTTTTTGATCCCTAGACGATTTGCGACCTCGCCCATAGGCGCGTTCCAAACTCGCAAGCCGAGCTCGTCGCGAGATATTCCCGTGTGCTTCGTCACTTCCTCGTTCTGAAGCGCAGCAAGACGATCGACAAGTTGGCGGCCATAAGCCGCCGCGAGCATCGCTTCTTTGATTTCGGGTGGCACGTCATGCGGGACGCCATCCGCTCGCGAAGGCGTTGCGATCGGTTCTGGGTCTAGACCGCGGCCGCTGGCGGGATCGCCTCGCGGTGGAGGCGGGGTGTCGTCCGGACCAAGGGTGACGGCCGTTGCGAGGTCGAGGACTTCCTGTTCGGGCATGCTTCGCTCTCCACGAGCCCCAGCAGGCTTTTGGGATCACTGAGCGGGGGCGCGGTCAACGGTGAGAGTTTTTTGGATTTGTCGACTTTGCACGAGAGTGCTTTTGTCAGGTGCTTTCGTGACGCGCGGCCCCGCTCTTGTCTGGTCGCTGCGTTCGCTAAACTCGGCCCGCGAGAGAGCGTCACTCCGAATCGGGCGGCTTGCCGGGGGTGCGGTTATCGATTTTGTGCAATTTAGCGGTTTTGAGAGGGCGACTTCGTCGACCGGACCTAGTTGTTTCGCCCAATCATCGGGGGTGCGGGGTACATCGCGATTAGGATAACGAGAAGGATGACTTTTTCGCGCGGTCGCTCGCCGGTGCTTCCCGCCGCGTGTATTTGGCTGCGCAACCGACGGTCGTCATCGCCTGCGATTAGTTAGGTCGCTGCGATCGAACGCCTGCGGCGGATGCAGCATGCAGCATCTTCTCTCGTCCGAAGAGATTGAACGGCTTGCCTTCGCTCTCCTCGACCATTGCGAGCGCCTGCAGTCTCATGAACTCGTCGGCGTGTTCGCGTCCCTGAAGCTGCGCAATCATGTTGTATTGACCATTCAGCTTCGCGATCAGGCGATCACCGGACCAGCGCACGATGGCCTGCTGGATCCGCACGATCCAATAGGCGACGAACAGGGCGGCGCCGGCGGCAACCGCCGAGAAGACACCCGGAGTAAGCCAGGTTAGGGGCTTCCCGGGCGCACCAAAAGCCACGGCAGTCCAATTGGCTGCCTGTGGCCACCAAAGGAGGGCGATCGCACCAATTAGCCCGAGCAGCGCAATCGCAGTCGCAAAGCCCAAGGTGAAGACCGTGTAGAATTGGCCGCGGGGCATCCGAAAACCTCCGTTCTGGGGCTCAACGCCAGATTGCCGTAGCTGGAAGGCGTCTGCAAGCCTGCCAGAAGGCCGCTCAGTCGAGATACGAGGGCCGCTGGACGCGTTGCATGGCGAGGATGGCCTGATTGACCGCTCGCTCCCGGCGGGCCGCCAGGCGCGCCGCAGCGCTCGGCTTCTTCAACCGCGCCTTCGGCCGCTTCTTCCGAGCCTTCTTGACCGGGATCGGAACGCCGGGCGCGTGGTGGAGCTCGCAGCGCTTATTGAGTTGGCCTTTGCGGATCCGGCTCTTGGTCGCGAGCGCTTGGAAGATGCGCTTGCACCCCGGTTCTGCGCAGACCGACTGATAGTGGATCATCTCGACGTAGCGGCCGTCCCGGGTCCAATGATCCTTGGTGCCCAGGATCTGGTGGAGCCGCCCTCGAGACTTGAAGAGGCGGCCAGGAGTGAAGCGGTTCATTGATGTCTTCCCGTATTGTGGGCGCATACCGGCGACGTGGATGGACGCAAAAGCCGGCGCCGGCTTCTCGATTGCGGTGGAGCGGCCAGCGGTGGGGGTGTCAGCGGTGTCAGCGGATTCCGCCTAAACGGGCTCAGGGGAAAATAGAGGAAGGAGGGGGCAAAAAGCCTTGGTGTATCCGCGCGCGCAAGTGACACCGCTGACACCCCCGCCGCTGGCGGGGGCTTCAAAGCGTCAGTCGTGTCAGCGCTGTCAGCGGTTGTCAGCGCATCGAGGCGTGCGCTGTCCGTCGTGTCGGGCCGCATACCGGGAAGCAATAGCGCTGACAGCGTTGACACCCGCTGACACCGCTGACGGGGCCGCGCCATCATACCGGACCTCCTTGGCCCGCCCGCCGACTTGCTGCCGCGACTGCGATTTCACCGCGAACAGTCTCGCGACGTTCTGTTTCAGCGCGCCGAATGTCCTCGAAACGCCCATCGTGAACTGCCGGGTTTACCCGCCAACTGGCCGGATCGGAGCTTACCATCCGCAGCCAGCCGTCGGTCTCGAGGCGGCCCATCACGGCGAGAAGCTGCTTGCGGTTGCGGCCTAAGCTGCGCGGCCGCGCCCTGCCGACTTCTCTGGCAGTTATCCGCTCCATGTTGCGGGTCAGAATGTACCCCGCGATCCATCGAGCCTCCTGGTCGTGCCCGGCGCCGTCGAGCACCGTGGAGTGAATGAACAAGGCATGGGCGTACAGAAATTCCTCGACGTATCGGCGAGCTCGTCTGGCGGTTTGGGCCGAGATGAATTCGTCGGGGCCCACCTCGATCGCTTCGGCAATGAGGGCCCATTCGATCAGGTGGAACGCGAGAGTATATCGGCCGAACTCAGCATCCGTTTTTGCCAGCCAAGTCTTAAGGCCGGAGGGAATATCGGGGCGGGCCATTTCCCGCATTTTGAATGCCTTGATGGCCCACAATTCCTGGGCCGCCCCCGGGTCGAAGCGGTAGGTCGCCTCCTCGAGCGAAGCTAGAGCCAGTGCTACCCGCGGAATGGCGGCTTCGATGGCCGGATCCTCAGCGTTATCCTCACCAAGTCCCAGCTGCCGAATGGCGATCAGAGCGAACCTCTGCAGCAGGCCGTCTGTTTCGAGGTCGGGAGCAAGCCGTGCGATCAGATCATCCTGAATCCCTCCGATTATCGAAACAGCCAAGTTCGGAGCTTCGACCGACCCGCGGCCCTGCCGATCGACGCGGTAGGGGCCGCCTTCTTTCGCCTCAAGCCAAAGCGCCCTGTCTTTCGAGCCCTTCGCCCGGTAGGCATCCATCCCGCCAAGCCAGCCAGACAGCTCGTCGGAATACTGGATCATTGGCGCAATCTCGGGCGTTTCGGCCAGGCGCGTTACGATCGCCTCTGTGGTGCTGTCGTTCGAGATCTTGGAGCGTGACTTTGGCGGCGTGGGCTTCACGATGACATCTGCAGGATGCTGATCGTCCTCGGCTGGCTCTTCTGTCTTTTTCTTCCTTGAAGTTCGGGCTGCAATGGCGAGCTCTGCCCGATCGTAGTCTGCCATTTCCTTGGCGAATGCTGTTGACCAGCTCTTGTTGACGGGCGACGCAAAGGCGAGGGCGGCCTTCACCGCGGCTGATTTGGCTGAGCCTGGATCGCCGACAAGCGCAGTCCACAGTACGCAGAGGACCGACCAGGAACTTCGGTTTTGATACATTTGCAACCGATTGGTCGCCGGAATGAGCGAACCCACGACAGCTACCGCAGCGGCGGTGATCGCATCCGAGTTCACGCCTAGCGACCGAGCCCGGTCCCTTCCGAACGCGCTCAGGAAGGGCGGAACGATGCCGTCGAGCATGTCCCCTGGCGGCTTCTCTTGTTTCCAAAGGTCGGCCGGATCAACCCAGTCGCTGGCCGGCTGCGATCGCACGTCCACTTCGACGGGCTCAAACTCCACTTCGGCGCATGCGATGCCGGGAGGATCCTGACCGTACGTGTAGGCGTTGGCCACGCGGGTTTCGATGTGATCGTAACTCTTACCTTCGGCGCGCGGCCAATGCTCAACGATCAGCTCCAGGCACTTCTCCTGGCTGATGCCGAGGCCCCGGACGTAGCAAGCCGTCACGTACGTGCTGTACGCAGCCGCGCCGCCCGTGAGGTGCGAGATCGCGCGCGCGATGTTGGCCGGTTGGTCCAGTTCTACCAGAGGAATGGCGCGGTCGAGGGCCGTTCGCTCGCGAGGGCGGCCACAAGCTGTGGCCCATGCCTCGGGGAGTTTCGCGATGGCCTCTTGGTTCGTTAGATCGTATGCTTTTCCGTCGATTGTGCTCCCGCAACCAACGACGTAGCCGCCGACGCATTTGACATCGATCCCAGGGCCTAATTTCGAATTGCTGTTTCCGAGTGGCCATGGTGCGATAAAATAGCGATGCTCGCCTCCGGATGCTGTTCGGAAGGTTGTCGTTGCCGGCAGCTTGCCGAGGTGCTCCTCAAGCTCCGCGATCGATTGCATCCCCGGTTTGCCTTCCTTGGTGTCAACATCGATGACGACAAGAAAGCCGCTCAGAAAAGGTAGACCGCTCCTAATTCCGATGTTGCGGGCGCGATAGCCGCCGGACCAAAGCTTCAAAATGCGGTCGGGGTCTCGACTGGCGACGTCCTTCCAGTTGTCGCTCAGCGCCGGCGTTTTCTGATTGGGAAGTAGGGGGAAAACGTCGAACCCCAACTCGGCAAGACCAAGGGCAGTTCGTTGATTGTCAACGATCGTTGTGTTATTCATCACTCAGGTTTTCGTTTTTGGCCCCGTTCGACCTGGCAGTCGGCGGGGCCATTGTTTTGGCGCCCGCGGGGTCCGTGGCTGTGTTGGCCCTCATAGTCTGGTGTTGGGAATGGTTGGCCGGCGAAGGGGGCGCGATGCGCGCGACAGATCAGGCGGCCTCTTCTGACGTCGAGTTGCGCCGCCGGCTCCACATCCAGGCGTCCAAGTCGGTGACGTCGTAGAACACCTTAGATGGAATTGGGACGATGTAGGTGGGGCCGCCGCCCTTCACGCGCAAGCGTTCGAGCGTTGCGGTCGACAACCGCACGTGCTTCGCTGCTTCTTTGGTATTCAAGAACTGCTGCATCTGATCCTTTCTCCATTTGGGTGGCGCCACCTTCAGAAAGAAGCTGGCACCCACCACTTGGATCAGATGCTAGCAACGACCATCAGAAGCCGTCTCCCCTTGCATTTGTGGGTTTGTCGATTTTAGCGATTCACAACGCAAAATCTCTTCAGAGAGGACTGGTTTTGAAGGCAAATCGGGTCGCGCGCCGATAATCTTGCGGAGCTCCGCTTCTAAGATCGTTGCGACGCCTCGCTTTTCGAGCAGCATGTCGTATTTGTCGTAGACCGCGGTGACGTCGCCGTTGACGTGATCCAACAACGCTTTGACGTCCGGCCGGGGAGCACCTCCACGGCGGGCAATCGTAGCGGCCGTGCGGCGCAAATCATGCGCTGTGAAATGGGCTAAGCCCAAGAACTCGCGGATGCCGGGGCGGTCCGTTGCGCTATTTCCCTTTTTGTTGCCTTTCTTTTTGCCATTTAGCGCTTGGCTGATCGATGCGCGCGCGATCGCGACGTCTCCCATGTTGAATTTGCTCGGAAAAAGGACTGCCGGCGGCGCATCGTCGATTGGCTCAGGTGGATTGTTGTGACCGATACCGGGCTTCTCCTGTGCGGTCGCTTCCCTGACGATCTCTTGCGCGAGCTCGGAAAGGGGGACGAGTACGGCCCGGTCCTTTTTCACGCGGCCCGGAGGCATGTCGTAGATTGCGCCGGTGGTGCCGAGATGGGTAAATTCGTCAGTCTTAGCGCCGGCCGCCTGGTAGGGACGGACCATCGTGGCCAAAATGAACTTGATCGCGAGTGCAACAGGTCGTTCTACGGGGCAGTCGGGGAGGTCGAGGCCCCACCACAAGGTCCGGATCTCATCGTCGGCCAAGACCCGATCGCGCTTCTTCTCCCTGCCTCCGCGACGTTCCAGACCCGCTAGGGGGTTCAAAGGCACGTATTTGCGGCCCGGCTGCATCCCCCACTTGAACATCTTGTGGAGGACCGACTGGGTTCGATTAGCGCTGACTGGCGCATCGTCGGCAATCAAATCGAGGAGGTCGGCTACATCGTCGTCGGTGATCGATGCCGCTAGTAGGCGGCCCCATTCGTCGCGCGGGCGCCTGAGGTATTGTACGTCGTTCTTCCAGCTCTTCTTATTTGCATTAGGAACCTCCGCTGGCCACTTCCCGGTCTGATTGAACGCCTGGACGATCTCTTTGCCTCCGGCCCCGATCACGTATTCAGCAATGTATTGGTCGGCAAAGGCGTCGAACGTTAATCGGTCTCGCTTGGGGCGATTCGCCCGTTTCTCGGCAGCAGGGTCGGCGCCATTGGCCACGGTTCCCAATAGGATCTTGGCTTGGGTTCGGGCCGCTTCGGGGGCGATTTTGCCGACGGCTGCCAGGGTGAGCCGGCGGACAGGCGCGGTCCGGCCGGTCCCGGCCCGGTAGACCAGGATGAAGGACTTGGCGCCCGTCGGCCGGACGCGCACCCCAAACCCGGGAAGTTTGGCGTCCCAAACCGTGTACTCGGACGCCTGCTTCTCCAGGCCGTCGACTAGGGTTTTGGTGATGGTTTGACCGCTCATTTGTCCTCCGGGAAGCACGGGGGAAGCACCGCGGTGCCAATCACAGCAGGTGATGGATGGCACGAGGTAAAGGAGCGGGCGATTTCTAGGCGGCGCTTAAGGCCGCTGAGGGTGTCGGAGGGCGGGTGAGGGAATGCCAGCCATGTCTGGGAGACTAGGGGTCGGAGGTTCAAATCCTCTCGCTCCGACCATTTTTTCCAACTCATCTGTCGGGTGGATTGACCGTCGGCGTGGAGCCTACTCCCGCCGCGGGACGCATGCGCGTCGATCGGCAGAGGGGCGCTGCTTCGATGGTCGGCAGATTAAAATGCCGAAAACAACCCCATGCACAGTAGCGAAGCTGTTGGCGAATCATGTTTTTCCGAATCGGTTTGACCCGTCGGGCAAAACAAGGGCATGATGTCATCGTGGCAGCCCGTCGGATGGAGGAGTATCTACGACAGCTGCTTCATGGGTTGCGTCGCAGGGGGCTGGGCGCGCGACTTCGGGAGCGGAGTTGTCTTCTCCCCGGCGCAGATCTTCGCCGCCGAGCGCGAGAACGTCGAATGACGAGCGGACTTTCAACCAAATTCTGCGGAAGCTATCGCGCGGCGGCTGTAACACAAATGAGATTGGCACGCGATCAAGCAGGATGATCTGTCGATGCGGTCTTCTCTTGCGCACTTGGAACGACATAGGACCGATTGGCGCATCTCAAACAGCGCCGCTGACCTATTGATCTGCATCATGGCGCTTTACGGCTTTAGTGGTCCGCTTCCTCTGCTGTCAGCTAAGCTGGGAGAAGATCATGACAATCAAATACGTTCTCGCAGTAGCGCTCGTCATGCCACTCCTGATGGTGTCCAGCATTGCGCAAACCGTGGATCGGCACACCTATCAGGGCGGCCCAAAAACAAACATTCCTCATGCCACACGTATGACAACCGCGAGCAGCGCATTCGCAATGGCACCTTCCGCAGTCGCACCAAAGCCCAAGCGTCAGCATTTTTATAGCGGCGGGCCACAAACGGTCGTGCCGCATTCCTATTGAGATAAAGATAAAATACTCGGCAGTGGTCGAGAGCGGCTTTCTTCTGGTTGCACCGCGTGGGATCGCCGTCACGTTATCTAGTCACATGGGCGTGAGAGTGTAAGCGACACAGTCCGGCCGAGTAGCAATTGACGGCGCGAAGCGCCTTCGATTTGGCTCTTTGGGGTGACCGCAGCTTTTCGGAGGAGGTTCGAAATGTATACGCGCGTTCTACAACTCACGATATCCGCTCTCATTCTATCGTATGGCACGTTCGGTGCCTTTGCACAGAGCCAAATGACACCGCAACCAGATCAGCAACAAATGCAATCGCAATCGCATCCCATGGGCCAGGAAGGCGTGGGTACGACGGGACACGGAAGCATGCCGGGCGGCGGCATGATGGGACATATGATGGGGCGCAGCATGATGGGTGGAGGCGCGATGGGACCACCTTTTATGATGCGTATGATGTTCGCTCTGATGGACGCCGACGGCGATGGGACCATCTCACTGCAGGAGTTTCAGGCAGCTCACGAACGAATTTTCAAGGCAATGGACAGCAATAAAGATGGCAAGCTTACGTTAGAGGAGATGCAAACGTTCATCCACGGAACCAGGTGATCGGCTGCCCGCGGATGGCGCGTCGTCCCGTGTGCCATCTGCTCCTACAATGGATCTTTCCTGCTGATGAAACGAAGCCTTAAGCCTTCAGGTCCGCGATCCGCATAATCGCGACCACGTTCGCGTCGTTGTACGCTTGTTCTTTTGTCTCCTTGTTTACGTCACCTGCCGCGTCCACGCAGACATTGCAGCCTCGTTAGGAATGGCCGCAGTTGGCCCGAAGCCGGCTGCAAATGAGGGGCAGAGCATGTCCGCTCTGCCCGGTTAGTTCAGACGTCGACCTGCTCTGCTATTGCGAGTGCATCGTCGACTTCAATTCCCAGGTACCGGACGGTGCTCTCGATTTTGGTTTGCCCCCGGCGTGGGAGCACGACGAACCTGTTTCCGTTTGAAGCCTTTGAACGAGCTGGCCATTGGGCTTGCGATGATCGGCGAGGCGCGTTTCGCCAGGAATTTGTCTGGTCTCCACGATGCGACGACCGCCCTCGACGTGAGACGGCCCGCCTGCGCGAGCGGCTCATGCAGGTCATTGGATGGCTCCATCCCTTGAAAGACGCCCGGGAGCATCTAGATAACATCCATAAGCCATCCAAAGGGATGGTATATGGATGTTTTACTATGGCCGCTAATGTGCACGAGCTGCGACCCAAGGCCCCCGACACCGAGAAGATCACGATCAACCTTGGCTATGTCGACCTCGGTCACGTCGATCTTATGGTGCAGGAAGGGTTCTATTCGAACCGGACCGATTTCATCCGGACAGCAATCCGGAACCAACTCGAGCGACACGTAGAGGTCGTCAGACAGTCCATGGCCCGGAAGAAATTGGACCTCGGGCTGCGCAACTACACTCGCGAGGATCTCGAAGCGGCGCGGCGCGCCGGCGAGATGCTGCAGATCAATGTTTTGGGCTTAGCCACCATCGCCCAGGACGTCACTCCCGAGTTGGCTCGCGCCACAATCGCGTCGGTCTCGGTGCTGGGGGCCCTTCACGCCACTCCCGCGGTCAAGGCCGCACTCGCCGACAGAACGAGGTGAACGATGCTGAATCAAGACATAGTCCGCGAAGCAACCCGCCTCACGCGTGGCGGCCAACTGGTCGAGGCCACCGCGCTGCTGCAGCGCATGCTCCAGGGCGGTCGCGCGCCAAGACCGGAGTCTCGCAGCGCCTCTCAGGCTCGGCTCCCGCGGCTCGATCCGCTTACCATCGACGCCACGGCCGACGTCGTCGAGGAGCGGAAAGCTCCGCAGATTGCGCCGGCCCGCTCTGCTCAGGGACGCAGACACTCCTTACCGCTCGACGGCATGCGGGATTTTTCCGGGAGCTATGGCGGAATCTGGGTGATGACGGTGTGAGGAAGGCGGCGTATCGAGGCGGGTGACGAGCCTGCCAGAACCTCTCGAGGAGAGCGATACGCCATGACCGAGACTACCAATGTTCTTGCTTTCCGTCAGCCGTCCGCGGTTGATGATCCACTGACCGATATCGTTCGTGCCGGCGCGCGGGACCTGCTTGCCAGGGCGATCGAGATCGAGGTTGGCGCGTTTCTGGCCAGCACGGCCAATCTGACGCTGCCCGACGGTCGAGCGCGCCTGGTCCGACATGGGCACGGTCCGGTGCGCGAGATTGCGACCGGCATCGGTCCGGTGGAGGTCGCTCGTCCCAAGGTCCGCGACCGCGGAGCGAGCGGGCCAGGCGACCGCCTCCGCTTCAGTTCGGCAATCCTGCCGCTATGGGCGCGGCGGACGAAGAGCCTGGATGCCTTGATCCCGGTCCTCTATTTGCGCGGCATCTCGACCGGCGACTTCCAGGAGGCGCTCTCGGCGCTGCTCGGCAAGGATGCGCCGAACCTGTCGCCTTCGGTGATCGCCGGCCTGAAGGCCGATTGGCAGGTCGAGTACGAACGCTGGCAGAGACGCGATCTGTCGGCGCGTCGCTATGTCTACATCTGGGCCGATGGCGTGTACCTGCAGGCCCGCATGGAAGATCACAGCGAATGCATGCTGGTGCTGATTGGCACCACGCCGGAAGGCAAGAAGGAGCTGATCGGCTTCCAGGTCGGCGTGCGCGAGAGCGCGCAGAGCTGGCGCGAACTCCTGATCGACCTGCGGCAACGCGGGTTACGGATTGCCCCGCAACTCGCCATCGGCGACGGCGCCCTCGGCTTCTGGAAGGCACTGGACGAGGCCTTTCCCGGCACGCGGCACCAACGATGCTGGTGCCATAAAGTGAGCAACGTACTCGACAAGGTCGCCAAATCCGTGCAGGGCCCCATGAAGAACGACCTGCGGAACATCTATCTGGCCCCACACCGGGCCGAAGCTGAAACCGCGATCGACGTCTTCGTCGAGAAATACCACGTCAAATACGGACGTGCGGTGGAGTGCCTGATCAAGGATCGCCATGCGCTGCTCGCCTTCTTCGACTTCCCTGCTGAGCACTGGATCCACCTACGCAGCTCGAACCCGATCGAGAGCGTCTTCGCCACGGTGCGCCACCGAACGGTGCGGACCAAGGGATCGCTGTCGCAACAAACTGCGAAGCTGATGGTGTTCAAGCTCATCGACGCCGCATCGAAGACCTGGCGGCGATTGAAGAGCACGAACCAGTTGCCGAAAGTCATCGCCGGTGTAAAGTTCATCGACGGAATCGAAGTCATTCCGAACACTGAAAGCCACGCCGCCTGATCAGGCCGCGTCACCCAAAATCAGCCATAGCTCTTTTTCCGGACTCGGCCTGCGCAGTCCGATCAAGCGCGCCCCTCTGTCCCCATCGGACATCGTGCCCGAGGGCACACGGTTTATCGCCGGTACCTTCAGTAACGCCGCGGGAAGCCGGACCTACAAGCTGTTCATCCCAAGCCGCTGTCAGGGACAACGGCTTCCCCTGATCGTCATGCTTCACGGCTGCACCCAGTCGCCGGACGATTTCGCGGCCGGCACCCGGATGAATTTCCTGGCGGAAGAGCAGAATTGCTTCGTGGTCTATCCTGAGCAGCCGAGCGGAGCCAACCAGGCGAAGTGCTGGAACTGGTTTCGCACGGGCGACCAGCGCCGCGGCGGGGGCGAGCCCTCGATGATCGCCGGCATTACCCGCCAGATCATGCGCGACCATGTGATCGATCCGAAGCGCGTATACGTCGCGGGTCTGTCGGCCGGCGGGGCCGCCGCCGCCATCATGGGCGCAACGTATAGCGACCTGTACGCGGCCGTCGGTATTCATTCAGGCCTCGCGTGTGGAGCCGCGAGCGATCTCCCCTCCGCGTTCGTGGCCATGCGACAGGGAGGCGGCTCCAGGGCAATTGCGGACGGCATAACTTCTGTGCCGACCATCGTGTTCCATGGCGATCGTGACACTACGGTGCATCCAAAGAATGGCGATCAGATTATCGAGCAGTCCGCCGGGGCAACGAGACCGACGACGAAGGTACTTCGCGGACGCGTACCCCACGGCCATGCCTATACTCGCACCGTCCTGATTGACGGGGCCGGTCGAGCGATATCCGAACACTGGAACATCGACGGCGCCGGACACGCGTGGTCAGGCGGCAGCCCCGCCGGGTCCTACACTGATCCGCAAGGACCGGATGCGACGAGGGAAATGCTGCGCTTCTTCCTCGAGCATTCGCTCGGTGGATAGTCTGGCTTATTCTCAGACTGACGCCGCTGAGCATGGGTCAGGAAGATCGCCAGTTAGACGTTTGTTGGTTGGAGTTGCTACCCAAGATCATCGTCGACCTCGTAGAACGTGCGATTGATGCGGGACTCCAACGATGCACGGGTTTGGAACGCTACGTCACAAAGCCTGTTGTCCTTTCAGAAGTGACCGTTTTGGTCGCCCCCCCATTTTCGTGGAGCGTCAGATGAGCAAACGCAAACCGGCGACAGCGCCAAAGCGCGCCCGCAATCCGAAAATGGCCGCGCGGGCCCAACGGAACAAGCAGGCCATTGTTAGAAGCCCGAAAGAGAATTTACTTCACTCTGCTGCGGCAGTTTCGGTCGAACCGCCTCCCGAGCTTCATGATGATCCTAAACACGAGGTTTCTATCATTGAGCCTCGGGTGGATACCTTCCCAGGTGACCTCAGTCAGAGAATGACGGATAGCGATCCAACGAAAGGCTTTGCTTTAGCGACGGCAAACATGCAGGCGTATCAAGCGAAGCTTCTTGAGATAGCCGGGGCCAACGCGCAATTTGCTTTTGAATTCGGCCTGAGACTTGCGACGATCAGGTCACCAACTGAATTTTTCGGCGTCATTACGGAATTTACAAGCAGACGGGTCGATATGTTCGCGCAGCATTCGAAAGAACTGGCGGCATATCCGTTCTGGCGCATCAAGCCGCCCCGAGAGCTCACGGCTCTGCCGGGACGATAACTGCAAGCCGTACCCGCTGCGGCAAAGCTTGTCGTTCTGATCCTCGGCGGCGACAAGGCGCTGCCCCAGGAACGCCGGCCTCTCTTGACCGCGCGCTGCGCATCATGTTCCCGATGATCTCGGAGGTCGCCGAATTCAACAGGAGGCCCGCCGGTTCACGCTGGCGGGCCTTGGTGACTAAACCCGGCAAGGTGTATCCTTCCAAAGGGGCGGGCGGAGCTTGATTCGTCATGCTGGAAGCCATTCTCCTATTGCTGGGAATTGGGGCCGCAGCTCTCCTGCTGATCGCGTTTTGGGGACTGCATCGCCACGTATAGGCACAAAAAAAAGCTCGGAGGCGTATCTGGCGGATCAGAAGCTCGAATGCCCGCCGCGTTTGGGGGCTACCTTCAGCTGCAAGCCCATAGCCGTGAGTACCCCCAGGACGGTAGAAAAATTCGGAAGCTGTTCGTTGCCGAAAGCACGATAAATGCTCGTTCGCTGCAGCTCGGCCATTTTCGAGATTTCTGAAATGTTGAAATCTTTGAGGGCCTGTCCGATCGCCCTGGAGATTGTGTGAGGTTCGGTCGAGGCGAATGCTTGGTTCAGCTCATCGGCGAGCTGCGAAAGGTGTGACTGGTCGGTAGGTCTTCGTCACTCGAGCCTCCCAACGCACAAGGCCGGCTCAAAGAGCCGGCCTTGTTCGTTTGCATAATGCTAATCAGTACCTCGCGACGAGAGGGCCGCCGAACCGATAGTTCAGGCGCACGAGACCCATATCGACATCTTGGCTGATGCGATTAGTCTGAAATAACAACCCGGTCCCAGGGACCGTGAGGTCTCTCGTTTGATGGCCGAGGAAGATGTGATCGTACTCAACACCGACCGACCAGTTCGGCGCAAAGCCAAACTCAAGGCCGGCGCCAACTGTGGCCCCCCAGCGCGTGTCGCGACCTGAGGCTAGCAATGTGCCAGCACCGGGAGTGCCGGGAGCAGCGTAGATGTCAAACTTATCGCCGACCACAGCCGCGCCACCCTTCACGTAGAGCAGAACGCTGTTCCAGGCGTAGCCCACCTGACCCGTGATGAGACCGAAGGAATCGATCCGTGACCGATTGCGGTCGCCCGTTACCAGAGCGCTACCCGGGAACAGGAGGCTGATGTTGTCGCCGGAGAAGTCGGCCCAATTGCCCTGGCCTTCGAGACCGAACACCCAACTTGCTGACTGCCAGCGATAGCCGACCTGACCACCGACCGTGCCGCCAGTCGCGTTGTGACAGCCTTCACCGACGAGGGTGCCGGTAACTGGCGTGACAAAGTCCCAGCAGCTGTGCGCGGAGCCGCCGCCACCGTTGATACCAATGTAGAAGCCGCTCCAGTCGTAGATGGCGGCGACCATCGGCGCCGGGGCCTTGGTGTACGGCCGGGCGGCCAGATCCGCCGCACCGGCGGGAGCCGCCAGAGCGAGAGCCAATGTTCCGGCCGCAGCCGCAAGAACCTTCTTCATGCGAGTATCTCCCCAGAGTAACGAGTTCAATGAATTGGCGCGTTCGCCCACCTGCCTGACAAAGAGTAAGTCGATGGTTGATAATTGCTGTAGCCCGCATGCCACACTCGTTGCCAAAGGTTGGCCGAAATTCTCAACGTTTACAGATGGTTGAGTGGAACTAAACGCACGTTAGCGTGCGTATGATGTCGAGAGTGCCAAGAGTATCCGGGCCCGTGGAATATGTGAGACCACATTGCCTTGCGCAGACTCGGCGGCAGCTGGCGCAAATCTTCGCCGCCGAGCGCGAGAACGTCGAATGCGTAGAGCTGCACCTCGTTGTCGTGCCAGCGCGAATGCTGCGCGTTGAAGTCGGACACGCCGTCGACGCCGAGCACCACGCCTCGCCGTCGATGATGAATTGTTGCTCGCGGTTCTTCAGCACGGCCTCGACGATCCAGGGGAAGCGCGTGGTCCGGTCGTGGCCGTTGCGGGTGAATAGCCGGGCGGTCTTGCCGTTGCGCTCGACGCGCGAGCGGTAGGCGTCATATTTGATTTCAGTCGGGGCCATCAGGCACCGCCTTGGCGGCGGTGGCCAGGCAGAACGCGAACGCGCGGTGCATGCGAACGGGATAGTCACGCGGCTGCGAATATGCGAATCTCGCTAGCGTTTCAGCATCGGAATTCGTCAGTGAGGAACCGATGACAATTGCATTGCCGTACCTTGGAATTGCGCTCTGCTGCTCGATCGCGCTCTGGTTGGTGAGCCAGGTGCTGTAGGGTGTGGAACATCGCGACAGCGGCAGCGACGCTACTTGTGGCGTTTGCTGCAACTCGCGCATATGCCGCTGACATAGGTTATCTGGCTCCTCCCGGAGTCGCTGCAAACGAGTTTCCCTCACCGCAGCGCCCCGTCGCACGGATTGTCAGCCCACGCCGCGCCGCCGAAGAGCACCGCGACGCTCTCAATGAGGCCGGCCAGATCGCACGTGTTCTTGAACTGAAACCTGGCATGACAGTCGGCGACATTGGTGCGGGCAGTGGCTACCATACGGTTAGACTCTCGTACCTCGTCGCACCCGCCGGCTCTGTTGTTGCCCAGGACGTCACGCGGGATTACCTCATAGAACTCGCCAGGCGAACAAAACTCCTGAAGTTGACGAACGTGCAATTCGCGCTCGGCGAACCACACGACCCGCGTCTGCCCGCTTCCTCGCTGGATGCCGCAATCCTCGTGCACATGTATCACGAGATAGCCCAACCCTATGCCTTCCTCTACAATCTCGCGCCCGCCTTGAAGCAGGGTGCACGGGTCGGAATTGTCGACCTTGAGCTTCCGACGTCGAAGCATGGCACGCCAATTGAGCTCCTGCGCTGCGAATTGACCGCCGTCGGCTATCGCGAGGTCGCCACATACAAGCTCGAAGGGGACGGAGGGTACCTCGCAGTATTCTCTCCGCCGGAGGTCGCGGGTCGAAAATCTCCCCGCGACATCGTTGCTTGCAGGGATCCCGCCGGCACTCGCTGACACCACGCCCGCCGCCCGGCCTATTCTTTTCGCGCCAGGGAGCGCGTCGCCAGCAAGGACGATCGCGATCAGAAGCGGTTGGCCGAGCGCCCGACCGGCGCGATTGACCCAAAACGGCCGTTGACCCAGGACCAGCCCATCCTGTCTACTCAACTGAGTGGTGGCAGCGTGTAAGACAATGCTGACGCAAATTTACGAAGTCGCGACACCTGCGGAAGCCGAGGCGATATCGGTAATCGGCGTGGATCATGTCGGCGTGCTCGTCGGCGATGGAGCCTTCCCCCGGGAGCTTCCGGTTCAGAAGGCGTTAGCGGTTATGAAGATGGTGCGGGCGCCGTCCGTAGTTTCCGCGCTGTTCCTTTCGGCGGATGTCGCTCTTATCGAACGGATGGCGAGAGAGCTTGATCCGCCCATTGTTCATCTTGGCGCATCCAGCGAATTGCTTACGCCTGATCTTGTCGTGGCGCTGCGAAAGTCCCTGCCGAAGACCAAATTCATGCGCAGCGTACCTGTCACGGGACCTGAGGCAGTAGGCGTGGCGCAAGCTTATGATGGGGTTGTCGATTGGATCCTGCTCGACAGTCATCGGACAGGTGATGTGCAAATCGGCGCGCAAGGGGTGACGCACGACTGGAGCATCAGTCGAACGATAGTGGAGAGTGTTCGCACCCCGGTCATACTTGCTGGTGGCCTCGGACCGGACAATGTCAAGGAAGCTATTCGGTCGGTGCGACCTGCCGGCGTTGATTCGAAAACAAGAACGGATCGAGAGGGCACTCACTCAAAAGACCTGAGGAAGGTAGAAGCCTTCTATCGCGCTGCGACGAGCGGTTAGATCGCACCTCTCTTCTTGGCCCATCGCGTCAGATCTGACCCGGAACAGCAATCGCAATGCGCCCAATGCGCCAACGCCCACCTTCCTAGCGGCAAACGCGGGCTCTGCGTCTGGCACGTTTTTAGCTTGTTTTGGTGCGGGGCTGGCGCGGCAGCTCCCCGCTCGACGGCCTAGACCACCAGACAGGGGCGGGGAGCTTGCCGAGGTTGCTTTCAATCTTCCCGCCAACCGAGGCGGCCTTACGGGGTTACCAGTTGTTGCTCCAAGCACCTGTCTGCGACGCTGTCTAATTCTCGAATTACGAAATACTCTTGAAACAATGAGTCGCCATAGTCACCGGTATTTTTGAGGAACTTTGCCACCACTCTGTTTCATTTCGATCGGTCTCTTTGCGAGGCGCAACCATGGATTTGAGAACAAATAGGATTGAAGTCGGCGCGCGTTTTAAGCTCAGCGAAATCGGAAAAATTCGTTGCCCAGACCTGGCTGACAAGGTTGGCGTCGTTGTCGCCCTAGGCCAACGTACAACCGGCATCACCGTTCTGTTCGATGGTGCCCAACGACCAACCGTTTTGCATAGGGATTACATCAGACCCAGCTCTGATGAGGATTAACGGATCGCTCCGTTCCGGCACTCGGGCCATCCTGATGAGGTACCCAAAAGGGGTCGTCAGAATAGCCGGCGCGTCTTGATTCGCTTCCTGGACAGTCGCAAACTGCCCGCAGGGGCTCGTTACGCAGTTCTTCTACTTTCCCTGCTTCAGTCAGTTTGCAATCTCCACCAGGTCACCTCAGACGGGGGGCGCGACTCATGGAAATATTCCGTGCTGAGAAGATTTGCGTTGTCGAGGACAACTCAACCAGAACGTGCCGCATCTGCGGCAAGAAAATGAAGCTTGTCCGAGCGGTGGTGGACTCTGAGAGCGGAGCCATCACTCGTATGTTCGAATGCGGCTGCGGCAAGCGCGTCTGGGACGACTGAGGCGCGCGACCGGTAGTGGCTGATGACGCATTGCCGCCGGCTGATGCGGTAGAGTGGTACAGGGCGGGTTTCGCGTCCTTTTTTAATTCCCCAAGCTTCGCGGAGCGAAAGTTTGGGGCGGAGTTCTCTCCTATGCTCAGTCCTAGCTTTCCAACGTTCTTGTAGGCGTCCACTCTCCAGACATCGTTCCACCTACCTCAAATACCCCACCACCATCCTCGTCGTCTCGTCCACCAGCGTCCGCACCGTCTTCTCCGACAGCATTTCGGCGTGGTTCAGCACCGTGTTGTGCGCGACGGCCTCGATGGCGCTGACGCAGATGAAGGTGGCAAGGGCCGGGTCGATCTTGCGCATCTCGTTGCGGCGGCTTTCGAGATAGGCGCGGACGAGGGTGTGGACCTCGCGATTGAAGGCCTCGACGTCCTTGAGCTGGCCGGTGCGCGGGATCTGCTCGGCGAGCACCCGATGTAGTTTCGGATCGATGCGGTGGGCCTCGATCGCGACGCTCACGAGTTTTCGCACCGCCTTCTCGATCGGCATGTCGGCGACCTCGGTCAGCGCTGAGCGGACGATGCCCATGATCTCCTCGTTGTGGCGGTCGATCACGGCGGCGACGAGGGCCTCCTTGCCCGGAAAATACTGGTAGAGCGAGCCGACGCTGACGCCGCCGACTTCGGCGATCCGGTTGGTGCTCGCCTTCTCAAAACCTTCGCGGACCAGAATGCGAGCGGTTGCCTCGACCAGTGCGTCGACGGTGGCGCGGGACCTTTTCTGGGAGGCGTTTTTCCGGGGTTTTGTCGGTGGTTTGCGCGCCATGGGCCAGCCGTCCGAATGCGAGTAGGAAAAGCGAGTGAATGCTCGCATTATATCCGCAAGTGGCGACGGGTCGGCAAGCGTCTTTGCCGCCGCGTCGGGAGAGCCCGGAGGGGAGGTGGCCAATGAGCGTTGCGAAGATCGTGTCGGCGTTGCAGTTTTGCCCTGGCGGCCGCGCGCTGGATGCGCCGCCGCAGCGCGATCCCGCGCCGAGCTTGCAGAGCCGTTGCTTCAACGTGCTGCTCAGGCTGCTTCCGTTCAAGAAGCAGCTCGCATCCGCCGAGGCGGTGCAGGCGCATGTGCACAAGCGCGACTTGCAGCCGGCCTCACATGAGCCGACGGGGCTCGGCCGCGGTGTCGAGGTGACGCTGACCAGGATGGGCGGATGGCCGGTCTATTACACCGCGCCGTCTTTCGGCCATGAGGGCTGCAACTACGTCATGTTCCTGCATGGCGGTGGCTTCATCAACGAGATCGTGCCGGCGCATTGGCGGCTCATTGGTCAGATGACGCGCGAGGCGCGCGTCGTTTGCGTCGTGCCGATCTATCCGCTCGCGCCGCGCGTCACCGCGAAGGACGTCGTGCCGGCGACGGCCGAGCTGTTGCGGATGCTGCTGGAAGATGCCGGGCCTGCAAAGGTCACGGTGGTCGGCAATTCGGCCGGCGCGGGCCTGGCGCTCGCCGCCTGCCAGTGGCTGCGTGATCGCGGACATCGGCAGCCGAGCCTGATGGTGCTGATCTCGCCCGCCGCGGATGCGTCGGTCGGCCGTCCGGAGCAGGTCGAGATCGCGGCGCGCGATCCGATCCAGGACATTCCGGGGATCCTCGAGGCGGGGCGCCTCTATGCCGGCGAGCTCGATGTCGGCCATCCCTTCGTCAGCCCGCTCAACGGCGCGTTCCGTTCGCTGCCGCCAATGACGATCTTCGCAGGGACTCGCGATCTGCTCTACCCCGACAGCGTCGATCTTGCGGAGCGGTCGAGGGCGGTGGGTGTGCCGGTCGAGCTGCATCTGCTCCGCAACCAGCCGCACAATTATGCGCTGATGCCGACGCCGGAGGGGCGAAAGGCGCGCGCGATCATCTTGCGTGCGATTGCTTGAGGGAAGAGCGTGACGATTGTCACAAAGCGCGCCGCCGCGATGGGTCTGGCGCCAGCGGTGCCCGCGCGGAGGAGAAAGGCGGCCCCCGGGGCGTTTCCTCAGTCGTCTTGATATCAGTAGTTTTGCGGGGCCTTAGGCGTGGCCCTTGATCTCGTAGTGACCCGGCACGCATTTGTAGCGCTCGAGGCGCCAGTTGGCGTGATAGATCGGATGCTCGCCCATCCACTTCGCCAAGGGTGCCTGTGCGCCGATTGCACACTGCATCATCGACATTTCGGGCGTCATGTTGCTGTCGGTCACGATTTCCTCGACGCAAGCGCCCGAGGCAGATGCACCAAGCCGGCAGAGCACGGCAACGACGGTCACGAACATTCCTGTCACCTCATCGGTAGTTTCTGACCACGAAGAGGATGCAAGCGGAGTGCCAGAGCCTGTGACACAAACAACACGCTGACCTGGCCGACTCGACCCAGCGTCCACCCCCATTTGATGATTCGGATTGTAAAAAAATTGCCCTTAACCCGAAGCCGGACAAATACGGGAACCGGAGGGGGTGATCACAGGAATGTTGGATTCTGCGGGGCTGCGCCGCGCGGACGGCCCTTCACTGGGCTTGCACAGCCAATAGGCTTCGAAGCGGGCGGATACTCGTCAAAAGAGCGGGACCGCCACAAGGGTTATGGAAACGCGAGGGCAGAACATGAAGGTACGTCCGACCGGCGTGATCCCGCCGATGACGACGCCGTTCCGGAAAGACGGCGAGATCGACTTTGGGCACGTGGCGCCCCAGGTCGACTGGATGATCGGCGCCGGCGCGCACGGCGGCTCGACCGGCGAGGGGCGCACGCTCGATCACGAGGAATATCGCGACCTGACGGCCGCAACGGTGGAGGCGGTGAAGGGGCGCATTCCCGTGATCGCCGGCATCATCGTGGACTCCACGCGCGATGCGATCCGCCGCGGCAAGCTGGTTCGCGACATGAATGTCGCCGCGCTCCAGGTCACGCCGGTGCACTATTTGTTCAAGCCGGACGAGGAGGCGCTCGGTGCGTTGAACGGGCCGTGCGTCGAAGCGGCCGAATAGTCCGTCCGCCGAAATAACGATGGCGAAGATGGCAGCGCCGATCCGCTTTTACCTGCGGATGCGGCGCTGCTACATTTTGCGCGCGCTGCGATGAGCGGCGCTAAAGCGCGATGAGATTGGGATGAATCGTCATCGCGCTTCAGGTTATTGTTTGAGCATGATCTCTTCGGAGAACCGCTTCACACTTTGCGCTAACGCGGCCCTCCGGGGCCGGATCATGCTCTGAAGAAACATACCGACAAGGGAGCGGCCGAAAGTCCCATGAAGGATTTTGCAGGAAAGATCGCGGTCATCACCGGCGGCGGCACGGGAATGGGACGCGAGCTCGCGCGACAGCTCGTGGCCGAAGGCTGCAATGTCGCGATGTGCGACGTCTCGGAGGCCGCAATGGCCGAGACCAAGCGGCTCTGCGAGGTCGAGAAGCTGCCGCAGGGCCTGCGCGTCACGACGCATGTCGCCGATGTCGCGATCGAGGATCACCTGAAGCGCTTTCGCGACGAACTCGCCGAGCAGCAGAAGACCGACAAGATTCATCTGCTGTTCAACAATGCCGGCATCGGTGGCGGCGGCAGCCTGTTCACCAACACGCGCGAGCAGTGGGAGCGCACCTTCAACATCTGCTGGGGCGGGGTCTATCTCGGCGTGCGCACCTTCCTGCCGATGCTGGTGGCGGCGGACGAGGCCCACATCGTCAACACCGCGAGCGTCAACGGCTTCTGGGCCTCGATCGGCATGGGACAGGCGCACACCGCCTACAGCTCCGCCAAGTTTGCGGTGAAGGGATTTACCGAAGCGCTGATCAACGACCTCCGCCTGCATGCCCCGCACGTCAAATGCTCGGTGGTGATGCCCGGCCATATCGGCACCTCGATCGTCTCCAATTCGCGCAAGGTGCAGAGCACGGACGGGTCGGAGCGGCTCAACGCCGACGAGGTCGCGCTGACCCGCAAGCGCATGGTCGCGGCCGGCGTGCCGGATGCCGACAAGATGTCGGACGAGGACATCCAGGCGGCGTTCGCCGAGCGCGCCCGCAGCTTCCTGGAGGATGCTCCGACGACGGCTGCGCAGGCCGCGAAGATCATCCTCGACGGGGTCAAGGCGGAGCGCTGGCGCATCCTCGTGGGCGAGGACGCCAAACGCCTCGACGAGCGCGTGCGCGCGACGCCCGAGCAGGCCTATGACCGCGCCTTCTACGAGAGCTTTACGCAGGAGGTCGGCTGGCGGCTCGGCTGAGTCTACCTCGCTGTTGTGACCAGCGAGGCGCGGATATAGGTATGATGATCATCATGGCAAGAGGTGCGCAGGTCATTTGACGTGCCAGCTCTTGCCAATATTCGCGGCCTCATGACGAATTGGAATGTCACGCATGCGGCGCGGCGCATCGTTCAATAATCGTTCAAGCGATGGTGATCTCAAACACCTGTAATGGCGCGCACGGCGGCTTGGTTGGCGAACCAAAATAGTTTAGTGAATCAGGGGTAACGCGATGATAGAGCGTAGCTCCGATGATACCCGCATGCCTCTCCGACGACTGGTCCCTTTGCCCGGAGAGAGAGGACATCTCCGCTGAATTCACGCGGCTCCTGACCGCAGCCCAGGAGGGCGGCGCCACGATCGCGGAATGCCTGATGATCGCGCGGCAGCTCAAGCGGGGCGACGAGCAATCCTGGCACCGCGAGTGGAAGCGGCTTGCGCAAGCCAACCGGCACCGCGCCGAGGCCGCGTTCGCGGAGGGCCACATGGCGACCGCGCAGCGCAACTGGCTGCGGGCGTTGAACTACTACGGTGCAGCGGCAATGCCGCTCGATCAGGCCGACGAGCGGCGCTGGGTTGCGGTGCTGGCGATGCAGGAATGCGCCCGCCGCTACCTCACGGCGCGCGCACCGGCCGGCGAGGTCGTGACGATTCCCTGGGTCGACGATCATGCGTTGCAGGGCTACTTCCTGCCTGCGGCGTCGGCGAGGGGACGGGCGCCGACCGTGATCTGCATCGGCGAGCCGGGACACCGCAAGGAGGAATTCCTGTTCAAGCTCGCACCGCATGCGCGCGAGCGCGGACTGTCGATGCTCGCGCTGGACCTTCTCGGCGACCAGCGCGACGATTATACCGATACGCTCCTGCAGCGCCGCGATCTCGAGAGCTCGATCGCGAGCGTCATGGATTATCTGGAAACGCGCGGCGACGTCGATTTCGATCGCGTCGCCATCGTGGCGGACGGGTGGGGATCCTCATTCGTGGCGCGCGCGGTGTTGCAGGAGCCGCGGCTCGCCGCCGCCGTCTGCGATGGCGGGTTGTGGGATCTGCACGAACGATCGTTCTTCGCCAGCCGCTTCGCGATGAGCGACCTCAGCATCGTCCCGGTGCCGCATGCCCCGCTGATGGCCTCCAGCGCCGACTGTCCGGTGCTGATCACGCTCGGCGAGGATGGCTGGCTCAAGGCCGACCGGGCGCGTCAGATCGTCCAGAAATCCCGGCTCGGCAGCTCCGATATCGTGCTGAAGGTGTTCACCGCGGCGGAGACCGGCGCAGCGCAGGCCCATGCGGACAATCCGAGTCTCGCCAACGAATACATCTTCGACTGGCTGGAATCGCGGCTCGGCGCCGCCGGTCGGCGGAGTTGAGCGCGGCCTCGCGTCTCAGAAGTCGAGCGATATCCTGACGCAGGCCTTTTCGAGCCGGTTCTTGAGCGTCGCGAGCTTGGTGGTGAATTCCGTCAGCTCGTTCTCGTCGAACTCCTGGAAGACGAACTCGCGAATCGTCTTGTACTGCTCGTTGAGGCTCGCAATGTGCTTCTGGGTCTTGTCGACCAGTGACAGCCGCACGACCCGGGCGTCGGTCGGCGAGGGCCGCCGGCGGAGCAGGCCCTTCTTCTCCAGCAGCTTGGACTGGGTGGTGACGAACGAGGGATCGACGTGGAGCAGCTTGGAGACCACGTTGACCGGTACGCCGTCGTCCTTGTCGAGGTCGGAGATCGCCATCAGGATCAGCCATTGCGGGCCGCTGATGCCGAGCGTCCTCGCCCAGAACTGACGCAGCTCCTCGAGATACATGTTGATCGACGATATCTCCCAGGTGAAGCGCCTGATGAGATCCAGGTTGCCGATGGGGCGCAGGCGCGCTCCTTCTTTCCTCGTCGCGGACACAGCGTCACTCCCGTGAACTGATTCTTCAGGCCAGTGTTCGTGGAAGGCCATAGTCCACGCAAGCCTGCTCTGACGCAAGTGCAGAGCAGGGTAATTTTGTCACTAAAATTACAAAGATGAGCAGGTCAGCATATTTGGTCCGCCCGGGTGTGGCGCCCGGGGCACAGGTTTAGTGAAACTACAAAGCTTACCAAATAAACTATTTTAATTAGCGTAATGGCGCAGGCATAGTGGTGCCCGACGGTGGGGGGTACTCGATCGTCCCGTTGCAGGTGGTTCGCTCACGTCCCTCGCGTCGAATGCGGGTGTGTCCGAAAGCGCAAAGCGGCCGAGCGGATTTGAAAAGACGGGGATCTGGGGGGCCTCACGGTCCGGTCTCCGTAAAATGAGCAACTTGGAGGTTTTATATGAAAGTGGTGAAGAGCCTTTTGCTCGGCACTGCGGCGGGTCTGATCGCCGTCGGTGGAGCCCAGGCGGCCGATCTTCCGGTCAAGGCCAAGGCGGTCGAGTACGTCAAGATCTGCACGCTCTATGGCGCGGGCTTCTACTACATCCCGGGCAGCGACACCTGCATCAAGCTCGGCGGCTATCTGCGTGCCGAAGTGGCGCTCAATGCCGGCGGCAACTACAGTGCCCAGTACAACGGCGTGTTCGCGGCCAACAACCGGCTGACCAACTACTACTCGATGCGCGCTCGTGAAGATCTCAACATCGACACGCGCACCGCAACGGAATACGGCGTCGTCCGCACCTATTTCGATGCGGTCTTCACCTGGACGACCGGCAACTATGGCGGCACCGGTTCGGGCACGGGCGCGACCCAGTACAGCGGCACGATCGGCCTCAATGCCGCGGGGACCGGTCTCACGGGCTCGGGCGGCGGCAACGTCAACGGCACCGACGGCAACCTCTCGGGCGGCGCGCTCGGCGTCTACTACGCTTTCATCCAGTTCGCCGGCTTCACCATGGGTAAGGCGGTGTCGCAGTTCGACGCGCCCTGGATCAACTATCCCGGCAACAACTTCGACCAATTGGTCGGCGGTAGCGGCACCACCAACGGTGTTACCCAGTTCACCTACACGGCCGATTTCGGCCAGGGTGTGACGGCCGCGTTCTCGGCGCAGGACCAGACCCAGGTCTTCCAGACCAACATCTGGAACACCGCCGGCATGTCCACGACCGGCGTCCTCGGCGGAGCCTACGGCTCGAACGATCTCGGCGGCACCCGGGCTCCCGACCTCGTGGGCATGGTCCGCGTCGATCAGGCTTGGGGCCTGTTCCAGGCGTCGGTCGCCGCGCACGACAACCATGTCGGCTACTACGGCGCGAGCGAAGTCACCGGCCATCCGGAAGACAAGTGGGGCTGGGCCGTTCAGCTCGCTCTCCAGATCAAGAACATCCCGACCGGCGCCGGCGACGTGATCAACCTCTCGGGCGTCTATACCGACGGTGCGAGCCGCTACAACTTCCAGGAGCTGGCCGCGACCAGCTACTCGATGTTCGGCAGCTCCAACGCGGCGTATCAGAGCATCGGCTTTGCCGGCGTGTCTGACGCGGTGTTCGGTCCGGGCGGCGGCCTCGAGCTGACCAAGACCTACGGCTTTCGTGGTGCCTATACCCACAACTGGAGCCCGTACTGGAACACGGCGCTCTACGGCGCGTGGGCTGCGGTCAACTACAGCGGCACGGCCAAGGGCCTGATCTGCGGCAGCGCCGCGTTCGCCACCCTGACCGGCACCTGCAATCCGGACTTCAACATCGGCCAGGTCGGCGTCATCACCCGCTGGACGCCGGTGAAGAACCTGACCTTCTCGGCTGACTTCACCTACAGCCATCTCGACCAGAAGTACTCGGGCGTGATCACGACCCCGGCGCTCACGGGCGTTGCCAAGCCTGCGGCAACCTATGAGCTGAAGGATCAGGACACCTACAGCCTGCTGCTGCGCGCCCAGCGCAACTGGTAAGCTTCAGGGCTTTCGGATCTGACGCAGCCCCGGCGGGACACCGCCGGGGCTTTCTGCTGGGCCTTCGGAAAATCCGGCAGCCTGTGCAGGCGACGAAGACGAGCCATGCGATTCGATCGCCTCAAACTTATTTACTTACATGAGTTACTAAGCTATATAGCTTTCAGCCAAATACGAAAGTTGCGGCTCTTAGCTTCACGCTAAGCCTCCAGAAACCTCCGGTGATGCCCCGCCGGAGGTTTTTCGTTTTTGGGACGTGCGGCCTCAGCCGCGCATCATGCGGGCGCGCGAGTTCGGCCGGTAGGCGAGGCGGCTGTGGCCGGCGCAATACGACTGGCCGTCGGGCGCAGTATTGCCGCAGAAGCAGAAATCGTCTTCACCCGGCGTCGAGATCGGCCAGCGGCAGCGGTTCTCGGACAGCTCCAGCAGCGAGCAGCGATTGGCGTCGTCGATTGGACCGGCGATCACGGGAGCGTCGGTCTCGCCGTAGATGGTGGCGAGCATCTCGTATTGCAGCCGCGGCACGGCTCTCCTCGTACGCGGCGGCGCAAGGCTCCGCTCGAGCCTGCGGTCTTCGACCGCGCGGCTGCGCGTCAGATTGAGCCGGGACAGCTTGCCGATCACCGCGTTGCGGCTGACGCCGATGTCGGCGGCGATCTCGCGGCAGGAGAGGCCGGCCTCGAAATGTTGCTTCAGAAGTTCAATTCGTTCGTCAGTCCAGGTTGGTGAGAGAACAGGCATTTGTAACGGTCCCAGGTTGCAGATGTCGGCCATCCGCCTCTCGAGATCCGTCCGCCTCACGTCCGGCGCGCGCTCACGTCCTGCCATTGTCGCGAATCGACAAAAGCCCGTCCTTGATGGCGAGACGGATGCCTTCCTCGATCAATGTCCGTGCGACGCCGGGAACGCTGGTGCCGTGGGTGCCCTGTCTCACCAATTTCTCCAGATAGGTGATGGTCGAGAGCGCCAAGGTTACGGGAATGCGGTCAGTCTCGGCTTTTTCGGTGGCCATGGCCCGAACGCTAGCCTCTTACTCGGGTACATAAAAGTAACGATTAAGACTCTATTTAGGTTCGAGGCCGGAAGTCAAATCCGAACTGAATCGGCGTCTCAGCTCATTGGAATCGCTTGAGAAATTGGGCACGGCGCGGCGCGCCGCGCGGCAGACCGGGCGGCGGCGTGGCGTCAACGGGTCAGGGAAGGCGCCGGCGGCTCAGCCGTGCACGATCACCTTTTCGATCATGCAATGGATGCCCTTGGAGCCGTTGACGGTCTGGGTCACCCGCAGATCGGCCGCCAGGCTGCACAGCGTGTAGGCGTCCTCGCGCGACAGGTTACGCGTCTCGCCGAGCAGCGCGATCATGTCGCGCAGCGCGCGCACCACGCACTGGTCGAGATCGGGGTCCATCGCCATGGTCATGTAGTGCGTCGGCGTCTCGGCACGGGGATAGTCGAGCCTGAGGTCCTTGCGCAGCGTCAGGCGGAAGCGGCCCTGGAGCGCGGTCTCGATCGCGGTGACGCAAACCTCGCCGTCGCCCTGCACGCCATGGCCGTCGCCGCAGGAGAACAGCGCCCCCGGGACGAACACCGGCAGGTACAGTGTCGCGCCGGCGCCGAGCTCCTTGTTGTCGAGATTGCCGCCCATGGCGCGCGGGACCAGCGAGGAGATACGGCCCCAGGCCGGCGGCGGCGAAACGCCCATCACGCCGAAGAACGGCTTCAGCGGCAGGTCGAGGCCCCAGGGCATGCGGCCGACCATTCGCGTCCGATCCAGCGGGATGTTGAGGATGCGCGTCTCGTGGAAATCGTCGGGCAGGGTGCCGGACAGCGGCCTGATCAGATTCCAGCCCCAGTCCTGCCGGAGCTGGACGTCGAGGATCTCGACCGCGAGCACGTCGCCGGGTTCGGCCCCCTCGACCGCGATCGGTCCGGTGAGGATGTGGCCGGGCAGCATGCGCTCACTCTTCGCGTGGACCTCGTGCATCTCCGGCGGAATGTGAAATTTGTCGCGGTCGGGCAGCACGTCCGGGCTGCCGCTGATGGTGTCGACCGTCACCTCGTCGCCGCTCTTGACCGTGAGGACGGGCTCGAGCGCGGCTTCGAAGAAGCCCCAATGGCAGGTTTCGGGGCTTGAATGCAGGTGATGATGGGTCATTTGCGGCCGTCCGTTCGGTTTGAACTGCTGTGCCCGGGCTTGACCGGGCGATCGATCCTCTTTCAAGAAGATTTAAGATGGACGGGCCGGTCAAGCCCGCGCATGACCCGATCATTCCAGCGAGGCTCCCCCTGTATTTCGTTCTTTCCAAGACCCTCGGCACGGCGCTGCTGCCGATCAATCTTCTGGTCGAGCTCGGAATCCTGTCGCTGGTGCTGATGCTGACGCGCTTTGCGGCGCTCGGCCGCAAGCTTGCGGTGACCACGCTGGTCCTGCTGGCGCTCGCCGCGTTCTCGCCGCTGGGCAACCTCCTGCTTTATCCGCTGGAGTCGCGCTTTCCGAAGTGGGACCCGTCGCGGGGCGCGCCCGACGGCATCATCGTGCTCGGCGGCTCCGTCGACACCGATCTGTCGGCCGCACATCGCACGCCGGTGGTCGCGTCCGCAGCCGATCGCATGCTGGCACCGGCCGAGCTCGCGCGCCGCTATCCGAATGCGCGCATCGTCTTCACCGGCGGCTCGGCGAACCTCGTCTCCACCGATGCGAAGGAGGCCGACTACTCCGCGCCGATCCTGGAAAGCCTCGGGATCCCGAAGGAGCGCCTGATCGTCGAGCGGGACTCGCGCAACACCTGGGAGAATGCGGTCTTCACCAAGCAATTGGTGTCGCCGAAGCCGGGCGAGCGCTGGCTCCTGGTGACGTCGGCTTTCCACATGCCGCGCGCGATGGGGATCTTTCACAAGGCCGGATTTGACGTCGAGGCCTATCCGGTGGACTGGCGAATGGGCGGGCGTGACGATCTCTTCGCGTTCACCCATATCGGCAAGGAGGGGCTCGGCAGGACCGACGTCGCCATGCGCGAATGGATCGGCCTGTTGACTTACCGCGTCATGGGCCGGACCGGCGAGTTGCTTCCGGGGCCGGGCAAGGACTAGAACGAGAGGCGCAAAACAAGAACACAGCACCGGCGCACGATCGCCGGCCCGGAGGACGCCATGCAGCAGCAGAGCGCTGAGAACATCGATCTTGCCGGCCTTGTCGCCGATCTCAATAGCCTGTTGCGGCTGAAGACCACGGTGATCGGCATGAAGCTGTTCGCACGCGCCGCGGACATGGAAGCGATCCCGAAAATCCGGCGGCCGAACGCGATCCACACCACCGACCAGATCGTCAGCATGGCCGCGCGTCTGGGGTGGACCGTCGGCATCACCGCCGACGATCTTGTCGGTGCCCAGTGCCGCGCGGTGATTGGCCTTAGCCCCCAGGACGACAAATGGCTCGCCGGCGAAAATTACGTCGGGGTCTGGCACGGCACGGCGGAGGACGCGCGCAAGCGCCAGGAGGCGCTGGACGTGGTGCCGTTCGGGCACTATCAGGCGCTCGCGGTCAGCCCGCTCGCCAGCGGCCGGCTCGATCCGCCCGACATCTGCCTCGTCTATGCGACGCCCGGGCAGATGATCATCCTGATCAACGGGCTGCAATATACCGGCTACAAGAAGTTCGAATGGGGCGTGGTCGGGGAGACCGCTTGCGCGGATTCGTGGGGGCGGGCGCTCAAGACCGGGGAGCCCAGCCTGTCCTTGCCATGCTATGCCGAACGGCGCTATGGCGGCGTGCCGGACGAGGAGATGCTGATGGCCCTGAAGCCCTCGCATCTCGCCAAGGCGATCCAGGGCATGAAGGCGCTGGCGAAGAACGGCCTTCGCTATCCGATTCCGCCCTATGGCATTCAAAGCGACGTCCGTGCCGGCATGGGCGTGAGTTACGCGAAAAAGTAAAGGCCAGTCATGAGCTCTGCGAAATTCGACATCGTCGTCTACGGTGCGACCGGTTTCACCGGCCAACTCGTCGCCGAATATCTGGCGGCGCACTACAAAGACGACAAGGCGCTGAAATGGGCGATGGCGGGCCGCAGCCTCGACAAGCTGAAATCGGTGCGCGAGGCGATCGGCGCGCCCGCGGATACGCCGCTGATCGTGGCAGATGCGTCCGATGCCGCCTCGCTGAAGGCAATGGTCGCGCAGACCAAGTCGGTGATCACGACGGTCGGTCCGTATCAAATCTATGGCGAAGAGCTGCTCGCGGCCTGCGTCGCTGGCGGCACGGATTATTTCGACCTCTGCGGCGAGCCCGTCTGGATGCGGCAGATGATCGACAAGTACGAGGCGGCGGCCAAGGCGAGCGGCGCGCGCATCGTGTTTTCCTGCGGCTATGATTCCGTGCCGTTCGAGCTCGGTACGTTCTTCGTCCAGGAGGAAGCCAAGCGCGTGTTCGGCGCAGCGGCTGCGCGCGTGAAGGGCCGCGTGCGCGACATGCGCGGGACGCTGTCGGGTGGCACCGCGGCGAGTGCGAAAGCGACCTTCGATGCTGTCGCGAAAGATCTCAGCCTTGTCGCCATTCTCAACGACCACTTCGCGCTGACGCCCGGGTTTGCCGGACCAAAGCAGCCGAAAGGCAACAAGGCGGCGTTCGAGGAGGATCTGCAATCCTGGGCCGCGCCGTTCATGATGGCGCTGATCAACACGCGCAACGTCCATCGCTCCAACATGCTGATGGGATTCCCTTACGGCCAGGAGTTCGTCTACGACGAGATGGTCTTGACCGGTCCCGGCGAGAAGGGCGAGGCCAACGCGAAGCGCGTGATGGCCGTCAACGCCGAAAAGACCGGTCCGAAGGCGCCGAAGCCGGGTGAGGGGCCGTCGAAGGAAGAGCGGGAGAACGGTCTGTTCAATCTGCTCTATGTCGCGATCGCGCCTGACGGCCGCATGGTCCGCGCCGGCGTCACCGGCGACCGCGATCCCGGCTACGGCTCGACGTCCAAGATGATCTCGGAATGTGCGATCTGCATGCTGCGCGACACGCCGGACGTCGCTGCCGGCTTCTGGACCCCGGGCGCGGCGATGCAGCACAGGCTGATCAAGCGGCTGCAGGACCACGCTGGGCTGACGTTCGAGGTGGAGGGATAGGGCCGCATCACAGACGCTGTCATGCCCCGCCAAGGCGGGGCATCCAGTACGCCGCGGCTTCTCCGTATCTTATCGCTGTCTCTGGAATACTGGATCGCCCGCCTTCGCGGGCGATGACACCGTGTTCGCGCTACACCGCCCGCGCATCATACGCGTACATGAACTCCATGCTCTTCGAGCCCAGCGGCAACAGCCATTTCAGCATCTGATTGCGCATCCACGCGCCGGTGGCGCTGAACTCGCGCTTGCTGTTGCCGTTGCGGCGGGCCATGGCGACGATCTTTTCCGTGCGCGGGCGGCGCTCGGCTTCGAAGGCCTGGAAGGTGGTGCCGAGCTCCTGTCCGTCCTGCATCAGGCGCGCGAGCCGCATCGCGTCCTCCAGCGCTAGCGAGGCGCCCTGGCCGGCATGGGGGCTGGTCGCATGCGCGGCGTCGCCGATCAGCAGCGAGCGCTTGCGCGACCAGGTCGGCAAGGTCGCGACATCGAGCGTGTCGGTGACCACGATGTTCTCGGCCGCCTCGATGATGTCGGGGATCGGATCGTGCCAGCCGCGATGGAAGCCGCGCAGATGCTGCTTCAGTGTCGCCGCATCGAGCGCGCGGAACATCGCCGCGTCCATGCCGTGCGCGGGCTGCGTGCTCCACCACATCACGCCGTCGTTCGGATCCGGGCTGCAATAGCCGTAGCCGAAGAAGCCGCTCTGGCCGAACGTGGTCTCGACGTGCCGGCCGATCGGCCTGCCGTCGAGCACGGCGTGCGGCACGAAGCCGCCGAAGCCGATCAGGCCGGTGTCGAAGGGCCGGGGTCCGTCCGGCACCACCTGGCGTCGCGTGATTGAATGCACGCCGTCTGCGCCGATCAGGAAGTCGCCTTCGGCGGTGGTGCCGTCGGCAAAGTAGGCGATGATCGGCTGGTCGCCGCGGTCCTCGATCTTGATCAGGCGCTTCTCGAAATAGAGCGAGACGCAGGCGCACCAGGCCTTGTCGATCAGCATTTCGTTCAGCGTGGCGCGGCAGACGTTCACCGCGGGCTGGCCGAAGCGGCGCTGCATGTCGCGGTTGATCGAGCCGAGCTTTCGGCCTTCCTGCGAATAGAAGTCGAAGGCCTCCGCGACCGAGCCGCGGCTGATCAACTCGTTCGAAAGGCCGATCTCGTCCATCACATGCATGCCGTTCGGCGCGATCTGAAGGCCGCCGCCGATACCCTTCGAATAGGGCCAGGCCTCGTAGATCGCGGACTCGATGCCGGCGCGGCGGAGCAGGATGGCGGCGACGGGCCCGGCGATGCCGGCGCCGATGATCAGGGCCTTGCGGGGACGGTTGGACATGGCTTGCTCCCGACGTTTCCGTGGTGCTAGGAGAAATTACGGTCGCTAAATCTCTTAGTGACTAAGATATATATCGACTAAGATATGAGGTCGGCCTTGTCAAGGACGAAGGCGCGCGCGGCGCTGTTGCAGGAGCTCGAGGAGGCGATGCGCCGGTCGTCCGCGCAGGGCGTGCTTTATGGCCAGACCGTTGCGAACGTTGCCGGAATTGCCAATTCCGACCTCGAATGCATGGACATCCTCTATCTCGAGGGACGCGTCACCGCGGGCCGGCTCGCCGAGGTGACAGGCCTCACGACGGGCGCCATCACCGGCGTGATCGACCGGCTCGAGAAGGCTGGCCTCGTGCGCCGCGAACGGGACGAGAAAGACCGCCGCAAGGTCTTCATCGCGGTCGTGCCGGAGGCGGCGATGAAGATCGGCCAGTTCTACGTGCCGATGCAGCAGGCGATGGAGAAGGTCTTCGGCGCCTATTCCGACGAGGAGCTGCGTCTTTTGCTGCGCTTCGCGACGGAGGGCTACAAGGGCGTGCTTGCCGCCACTGAAGCGCTGAAGAGCCTCCTCGACACGCCGCCGGAGAAGCGTCCCGATCTCAAGCTGAAGAAGCTTCGTCGCCAGCCCTAGTCTTATAGACTTGGGCAGCCGCGACCATGCCCCACATCGCGCCCAGCATCATCCAGAAGTGCCGCCAATGGTCGGTGTCGATCACGAAGCTTTCGCCGACTGTGCCGACGAAGGCTGAAAACACGGCGAGATAGGCGCGCTGCCAGGGCACGCGGACGAAGATGTGCCGGAAGCCCGTGATCACCGTGGTGAAGACCAGCGCGGGATAGCACACGCCGGACAGCCAGCCGCCCGACATGAAGGCGTTGAGATAGGAGTTGTGGGTGTCCTCGGGGAAGAAGCGGTGGAATTGCAGGGGGCCGATCCCGAATGGCAGGTCGAGCGCCATCTCCGCACCCAGGATGTGCCGGCCGAACCGGCCGAAGCGGCCCTCGTCATAGCTTTGGTCGAAGCTGGCGCGCTGCTTGAACATCTCGGCGGTGGAATCGAACGACAGCAGCACCGCGATCAGCGCGACGCCCAGCACCGCGGCGACGATCGCCATGACGACGATGCGCGAGCGCTGCGCGTTGGTGCGGCTGGTCAGCACCATCAGCGCCAGCATGAAGGCGGAGGTCAGCACCAGCCCGCCCCAGGCGGCGCGGGAGAAGGCGAGCAGGATCGCCAGCGACATGATGCCGAAGGCGATGACGTTGCGGAAGGCCTTAGCCGGCTTGTCAGAGACCACGCTCTGGAGCGCGAACAGCGCCGGCAGGATCAGGAAGGCGCCGAGCACGTTCGGGTCCTTGAACGTGCCGCGCGCACGTCCGTAGAGCGTGAGGAGGTCGTCTCCGCCGGGAATCAGGTGGAAGTAGCCGGCGACCGCCGACAGCGAGGCAATCATCGCGCCGACCACGAGGCCGCGGCGGAGCATATCGAGCCGGGCCGCGGTGTCCTCGGACGTGATCGTGGCGAAGAACACCACGGTCACCGCCATGTACCAGGAGGTCGCGATCCAGCTCACCACCTCGGGCTGTTCGAACAGCGGGATCGCGCTGATGGTGTAGCCGACATTGAGCAGGACCAGCACCAGCAGCAGCGGCATCAGCGCGAGTCGCAGGCGCAGGCCGGTGGCGAAGAAGGTGACGGTGGCGAGCAGCGTCACGATCTCGTAGGGGCTGGGTTCGATGAAGACGATGGCGCCGGAGGCGCCGACCAGCCACACCAGCGCGCGCTGGAGGGCCAGCACGCCGGGCGCAGCGCGAACCGCTGCATTCATCTCCCCGGCTGTCGCCGCATACGCCATCACACGCTCACGCTACTCGTACACACAACTTCCGCCGTCATGCCCCGCCTAGTGCGCGCTTGCGCACGGGGGCGGGGCATCCAGTACTCCGCGCCGTCAGTGGCGACGTTCGCCGCCGGCGTTTACTGGATCGCCCGGTCAAGCCGGGCGATGACAGCGCGTTCTTGACGCAAACAACTCAATACGCGTTCTCGTTCTTGGTCAGCAGCGAGATCGGCGTCTTCAGGAGAATGACGAGGTCGAACAGCACCGACCAGTTCTCGATGTAATAGAGGTCGAACTCGACGCGCTTCTGGATCTTCTCTTCATTGTCGATCTCGCCGCGCCAGCCGTTGATCTGGGCCCAGCCGGAAATGCCGGGCTTGACGCGGTGGCGGGCGAAATAGCCGTCGACGGCCTCGTCGAACAGGCGGCTCTGGAGCTTGCCCTGCACCGCATGCGGGCGCGGGCCGACCAGGGAGAGGTTGCCGGAGAAGACCACGTTGAAGAGCTGCGGCAGCTCGTCGAGGCTGGTCTTGCGGATGAAGCGGCCGACGCGGGTTACGCGCGGATCGTTCTTGGTCACGACCTTCGAGGCCGTCGGATCCGCCTGGTGATGGTACATCGAGCGAAACTTGTAGACGTCGATGCGCTCGTTGTTGAAGCCGAAGCGCTTCTGGCGGAACAGCACCGGGCCGGGGCTGTCGAGCTTCACCGCCAGCGCCACCAGTCCCATCACCGGCAGGGCTGCGAGCAGCGCGAGGCCGCCGACGACACGGTCGAACAGCCATTTCATCACGAGGTCCCAGTCGGTGATCGGCGCCTCGAACACGTCGAGCGTCGGCACTTCGCCGAGATAGGAATAGGAGCGCGGACGGAAGCGCAGCTTGTTGGTGTGGGCGGACAGGCGGATGTCGACCGGCAGCACCCAGAGCTTCTTCAGCATCTCCAGGATGCGCGTTTCCGCCGAGATCGGCAGCGCGAACAGCACGAGATCGACGCGGGTGCGGCGGGCGAACTCGACGATATCGTCGACCTTGCCGAGCTTGCGCGCGCCGGCGCAGGTGTCCAGCGCCCGGCTGTCGTTGCGGTCGTCGAACACGCCGAGTACGTGGATGTCGGAATCGTCCTGCGCCTTCAGTGCCTCCACCAGTTGCTCGCCGTTACTGTCGGAGCCGACGATGATGGTCCGGCGGTCGAGCCGGCCCTCGCGCCCCCAGGCGCGCACCAGCGAGCGCAGCACCAGGCGCTCGGCGATGAGCGCTGCGAGCCCGATGAAGTAGAAGGCGGCAAGCCACAGCCGCGATATTTCGCTGCCGAACTTGGCGAAGAAGGAGATGCCGATGAAGAGCAGGAAAACGAATGACCAGGACGAGATCATCCGCGTCATCTGCCGGAGCTGTCCGCGGAACAGCTGCACCTGGTAGATGTCGGCGGCCTGGAAGCAGACCACGGCGGCGACCGCGACGGCGAGGATCTCCTCCGGATATACCCAGCTGAAGCCGGAAAGCGGCATGACGTAGCCGACATAGACCGCGATGCCGACGAGGCTCAGCAGCGCGAAGTCGGCAAGGCGTACGATGCCGGTGATCACGATCGGCGAATAGGCGCGGGCGACCTTCTGGTTGACGACGTCGAGTGCAGCGGGCGAGAGCCGGCGGCGGCGCTCCACAAAGGGCTGGTCAGCCGGCTTGGCCGCGGCACTGGTCGCGGCATCGAGCATCGAGCGTGCGTTGAGCGGTTCCACGGGCGTCCACGTCCATTCCAAAAACCCGTGGCGCAGCCTTGCACCCCGGGCGAGCATCCCCCGGCACCTCGATTATCGGACAAATCGGAAGAATCTCTAAAGCGACCTTAAGGGTGGTTAATGATTGGCAAATGCGTCGCGATAGCCCGCGATCACGCCGTCAACCATCGCCTGCTGGGAAAAATGCGCGGAGATGCGCTCGCGTAAGGAGGATGCGCGCTGCGCTGTCGCCTGCGGATCGTCGAGTGCGGCCGCAATCGCTTCCGCCATCGCCTCGGCGTTGCTTGCCGCGAACAGGGCCGGGCTCTCCGTGCCGAATATCTCCGGAATGCCGCCGACGCGCGCGGCGATCATGGGAATGCCGGCCGCGCCCGCCTCGATCACCACATAGGGCATGGAATCGCCGCGCGAGGGAACGACCAGCAGCCGCCCTTTGGAGAAGCCGTAGCGTGCCTTGACGTGGCCGATGAAGCGGATCGCGCCGGAGAGGCCGAGCCTCTCGACCTGCGCCTTCAGCGCTGCCGTCTCCTCGCCGTCGCCGCCGAGCGTGAGGGTGACCTTCTTGCCGCCTTCGTGCAGGCGCGCCACGGCATCGACCAGCAGATCCGCGCCCTTGATGTGCCTGAACTCGCCGACATAACAGAGGTCGGTGGCATCCTCGGTGGTGACAACAGGCTCGAATTCCTCCGGCGTCACGCCATTGAAGACGCAATGCACCACGCCCTTGGGTGTGCCGACGATGCGCTGATAGGTGTCGCGGGCAAACGCGCTCTCGAACAGGAACAGGTCCGTCGAGTCCATCAGCGAGCGTTCGAGCCGCGCATAGAACTCGCCCTTCAACGTGTTGAGCGGATAGTGCAGCGAGCCGCCATGGGGCGTGTAGATGCGGATGGTGTCATCGGAGCGCCGCCGCATGCGAATGAACGCGCCGGCCTTGGCGCCGTGGCCGTGCATGACATCGGGCTTGAGCTCCGCGATCAGGCGCCGCATCCGAAGCCACACCAGGACATCGTCGGGCGACGGCTCGCGGCGGATCGCCATGCGGTGCACGCCGAGCTTCAGTCGCGGCGCGAGCTCGGCCAGCGCCTTGTCGGCGCGCTCGCCGCCGGTGAGGCGGTCGGCGAGAATCCCGACATGGTGGCCGCGATCGACCTGACCATTAGCGACGTCGAGGATGTGGCGGAAGATGCCGCCCACGGGGGCGCGCACGGCGTGCAGGATGCGAAGCGGCCGGTCGGGAGAGGGGGGCATGATCTGAACCAGCGCTCGACGGCGAATGCCGAACAATTTCCGAAATATCGAGACGGATTAAGAGGCCTCGTGGTTAACAAACGGTGACGGGCGCGCGTGTGCCCATCGCGGGATTAACGCGATTAACCCAGCGGCAACCTTAATGGAGTGTAATCGCCCCGGTTGAGGTAGCTTGGTGGCGTTGCCCTGCGGGAGTGTTCGATGCGTTTAGCGTTCTGGCGTGCCGGCAAGGACAAGGCGGTGGTCGAGCGGGCTGTTTCGAAGTCCAAAGCCGAAGCCAAGCCCGAAGCCACGCCCAAGGTCGAAGCAACGCCTGCGCCTGCTGTCACCAGGCAGGCGTCCGGTGAATCCGGCGACATCGATCTGCACGCGCTCGGCGGCGCGCTCGCCCGCAAGCGCGGCTGGATCATCGTGCCCACGGTGCTGGCGCTGGTCGCGTCCGTCGCCGCCGTCAATCTCGTGACGCCCCGCTACAAGTCCGAGTCGCGCATCCTCATCGATGGTCGCGAGAACGTATTCCTGCGTCCGAGCAGCGACCGCAGCACCGAGGAGCGGCAGGCGCTCGACCCCGAGGCTGTCACCAGCCAGGTACAGCTCGTGCTGTCGCGCGATCTCGCGCGCGAGATCATCAAGAAGAACAAGCTTGCGGAACGGCCCGAATTCGATCCGGTGCTGCAAGGCATTTCGCCGCTGAAGTCGCTTGCGGCGCTGGTCGGCATCGGCCGCGATCCGTTCTCGATGACGCCGGAAGAGCGGGTGCTCGACGCCTATTACGATCGCCTCCAGGCCTATGCCGTCGACAAGTCGCGCGTGATCGTGATCGAATTCCAGTCGGCTGACCCGGATCTCGCCGTACGCGTCGCCAATTCGATCGCCGACGGCTATCTCGTGCTTCAGCAGAATGCGCGCCAGGACCAGGCGCGCAATGCCAGCCAATGGCTCGCGGGCGAGATCGAGAATCTGCGCAAGAAGGTTTCCGACGCCGAAGCGAAGGTCGAGGACTTCCGCTCCAAGTCGTCGCTGTTCGTCGGGACCAACAACACGACGCTGTCGAACCAGCAGATGGGCGAGGTCAATACCCAGCTCAACAACGCGCGCTCGATGAGGGCCGATGCGGAATCCAAGGCGCGGCTGATCAAGGAGATGCTCCAGAGCGGCAAGCCGATCGAGGCGTCCGAGGTGGTGAACTCCGAATTGATGCGGCGGCTGTCCGAGCAGCGGGTCACGTTGCGGGCGCAGCTCGCTGAACAGTCGTCCACGCTGCTCGGCAATCACCCGCGGATCAAGGAGCTGAAGGCGCAGCTCGGCGACCTCGACAACCAGATTCGCGACGAAGCGGCCAAGATCTCCCGCTCGCTCGAAAGCGATGCGCGCATCGCCGGTGGCCGGGTCGACGGCCTGACCACGAGCCTCGAGCAGCTCAAGAAGCAGGCGACCTCGACCAACGGCCAGGACGTCCAGCTCCGCGCGCTCGAGCGCGAGGCCAAGGCGCAGCGCGACCTGCTGGAAACGTATCTTGGCAAGTACCGCGAAGCGAGCACCCGCGAGAGCATCGATACGGCGCCGGCGGAAGGCCGCATCATTTCGCGCGCCGTCGTCTCGAACACGCCGGCCTATCCGAAGAAGCTTCCGATCGTGCTGATCGCAACCATCGCGACGTTGCTGCTCTCGTCCGGTGTCGTCGTCACCGGCGAGCTATTGCGCCAGACCGCGCCGCGCGCGGCGGCTGTCTTTGCTCCGGCGCAGCCGCAGGCACAGGCGGCGGTTCGTCAAGAACCATTCGTCCGGCCGATGGTCGAGCCGGTGGTCGAACCGGTCATGGACGAGCCCGCGCCGCTTCAGCCGGAGATGACGGCCGATGCCGATGTCACCGAGTTTGCCGAGATCGAGCATCTGGCCGACAGGCTGCGCGCCGCGGCGGCAAAGAAGATCACGGTGCTCGGCACCGCGCCAGGCGAAGCCGTCACGCTGTCGGCGCTGACGCTGGCCCGGCACCTGGCGCGCGATGCGCGGGTGGTCGTGGTCGATCTCGCCGCATCCTCGCCGACGATTGCCGCGGTGTCCGTCGATGCCGCGGCGCCCGGCCTTGCCGAGCTGATGCAGGGCGAAGCCTCGTTCGCGCAGGTGATCACCCGGGACAAGCTGTCGCGGCTGCATCTGGTCATGGCCGGCCGTCCCGGCTTCGACCGCAGCCTGCTGCAATCGCCGCGCGTGACGCTCGCGATCGACGCCTTGCTTCGCGCCTACGACCACGTGCTGCTCGACGCCGGCAGCGCCTCCGACCTGCCGGCAGAATTGCTGACCGCCAATGCCCGCGCCGTCGTGGTGCCCGATGCGTCAATGGAGCCGGATGCGCGCAGGCTGATGAGCGAGCAGCTCAAGGCCGTCGGCTTCAGCGAGGTGACGATGCTGAGCAGGCCGGTCCAGCCGTCGGATGCACGCGAGACGGGACCGCGCGTGGTCGCGGCTTAGTAGATTTTACCCTCTCCCCGTGTGGGCCCCGTGTGGGAGAGGGTGGCTTCGCGAAAGCGAAGCCGGGTGAGACGGGTGAAGGGTCTCTCTCCACGAGTTCGGAATCGTAGGGTGGGCAAAGGCGCACTTGCGCCGTGCCCACCACCTTTCAACGATTGCGGCAGAGGTGGTGGGCACGCTTCGCTTTGCCCACCCTACGTTACTACGAAGTCTACCCGAACGCTCGCCGTAGCCGCTGCGCCAGATCGAACAGCATCTGGTTCTGCTTCACCAGCCGCTTGCCGTGGCTGAGCGAGGACATCGCCATCGCCGCAAGCTTGCCGCGCGAGGTCAGCGGCACGAAGCTGTCAAAGATGTCCTCGTCGTCCTTGCAGAACATCCGCTTGTAGTCGTCCGAGCCGATGCCGAGGTCGAGCGAGCGGTAGCCGCGCTCGGCGTAGCGGTCGATGATGTAGCGCATCAGGATCAGGCCCGGGCTGTAGCGGGCGTGCTCGGACATGGTGTAGGTGTTGAACATCATCGAGAAGCGCTGGCCGTCGGCGACGCCGGCGAAGATCGCGATCACCTCGTCGTCGCATTCGAGCGCGTGGATGTCGATGACACGGCCGTCGCCGCGCGGCGACAGGCAGGCGCTGCGGACGAACTGTTCGACGCCCGGCTCGGCGAAGACGTTGGGCAGTTTCTGTTCGGCCATCCGCACCGGCTTGACGCGGAAGAACCAGTCGAGCAGGCAGGTGACGTCGGCGTCGTTGGTGGCGAGGTGATAACGATAGCCGGCGAGCGCCTGGAGCTTCTTCTCCTTGCTCTTGAGGCGGCGGCGGAAGGAGTTGCTGATCCGCGACGCGGGCGGGCCGCCCGGCTCCATCACCAGCAGCGGGCAGCCGTTGATCGCACTCTGCCGCGGGAGAGCCGCGAACGGGTTCTGCTGATCGTTCCAGCGCAGCGGCTGCTGCGTCAGCGAGAGCACGTCGACATGCTCGCGCAGCGGCGCGAGCAGTGCGTCGAGATCGGCGGCGACGGCCTGTGCCGCGAACTCGGCGTTCCACAGTCCCATGTTGAAGGTCGTATGCTTGCCGCCCATGAAGCAGGCCGTGCGCACCCCGTGGCCTTGGCGCAGCGAGAGCGGCAGCAGCAGGACCGGTGCATGTTCGGCGTCGCGGGCGATCACGATGAAGGGGCGCGCGCCCTCGCAGCCGCCGACCAGCCGCTGCCAGGGGCTAAGCAGGTCGAAGCGCTGGTAGGGCGTGAAGAGGTGGCCGCTCTCCTCGAGGGCGCGCCAGACCGGCTCGGCCTGATCGAGATCGGTGACGATATCGACCTGCGCGATACGGCTCGCTTTCGACCGCGCTGGCGCTTCTGCCGTCCGGCTTTGCATCGCCGCAGCCATGGTCATTCGCGAAACCTGTCGAGAAATCAAAAATATGCGTAATTCGGCCTGTGGCCGACCTTTGCAAAGAAATGTCAACAAAGGGTAATGACAATAGGCGAGGGAACGGGCCGCCGGCGAGCGCGAAGGTGGGATATTGGCATCCGACGACAGATGGCTGGAACGGCTGCGCCATGAGCTGACCTGGTTCACCGGCCAGGCCGCGCTGCGCAGTCGTGGAGCTGGCGCCATCCTGCGCTTTCAGCACGTGCGGCCGCGGCGGCGCGGCGGATTTCAGCCGCTGCGCGAGAACGAGATCACGCCGCAATTCCTCGACCGTGCCATTCGGGCGCTGAAGCGCTGGAAGTACGACATCCTCGGCATGGACGAGGTTTGCCGGCGTGCAGTGACGCTGCCGGAGAAGCGGCGCTTCGCGGCGCTCACCTTCGACGGCGCCAGCAAAGATCTGATCACGTTCGCCTACCCGGTGCTGGCCCGCCACGCCGTGCCGTTCACGATCTATGTGCCCACCGCGTTTCCCGACGGGGTCGGAGAGGCCTGGTGGCTCGGGCTCGAGCAGGTGATCGCGCGCGAGAGCCGCATCAGCCTGATGATGGGCGAGAAGGAGCAGCGTTTCACAGTCACTGATAATGCCGAGAAGCAGGCGCTGTTCTCGCATCTCGAGATCTGGCTGCGTTCGCTGCCGCCGGCGGATGTGTCGGCTGCGATCGCCGATCTCTGCACGCGCTACCGGATCGATCTGGCTGCGCTCTCGCGCGAAGCGTCGATGGATTGGGAGGATCTGGCGAAGCTCGCGGCCGATCCGCTCGTCACGATTGGCAGCGCGACCGTGAACTATCCCGTTCTCGCCAACATGAAGGATAGTGCGGCGCTGCGTGAGATGACGATGGGCAAGGTGGTTGCGGAAGCGGCCTTCCACCGCGAGATCAGGCATCTCGCTTTTCCGTTCGGCGATCGCGCCTCGTTCCGGCGCAGCCACGTGGTGATGGCGGAGGAGGCGGGCTTTACCAGCGCGGTGTCGGCGATACCAGGCATCGTGGATGCGGAAGGGCGAACCAATCTGCGCGCGCTGCCGCGCATTTCCTGGGATGGCCGGGTGCGCTCGTTGCGCATGCTGCGCGTGCTGGCGTCGGGTGTCGCCTTTGCGCCGGTGAAACCGACCGGCCGCGCGACGTAGGAGCGTTACGTAGAAGCGTTAGGTGGGCTTGGCGCGATCGGGCCGCTGCATCCAGCTCACGATCGGCATCGCCGGCAGCACCCAGCCCATGCCGACCACCACGTAGTAGATCGCCTGCCGCCAGCCGGATTCGGCGATCCACGGCATCTGCGCCGCCGCCATGCCGAGCAGGGCCCAGACGGTAGCCAGCACCAGGAGCAGGATGGCGCCGAGGAACTTGCGGGTGCGGATCGTCATGACGGAATGTCGCGGTCTCTTGCGTAACTTGCGCTGCGGGAGCGGGGGACTATAAGGGGCACGCAGTCCGGTTCAAGCCTCCTGGTTCAAGTCTCTTAGCTACAAGGTTTGGTTTCGCCCTGAAATGACGACGATTTCCGCCCCGTCCGAGCCGTATCGCGCCGTGCGCTGGTGGCTGATTTCCGTGGCCGCGCTGATCGCGCTGATGGTGCTGGTCGGCGGCGCGACGCGGCTGACGGAATCCGGCCTCTCGATCGTCGAATGGAAGCCGGTAACGGGCAGCCTGCCGCCGCTCTCGGCGGCGCAGTGGACCGAGGCGTTCGAGGCCTACAAGAAGATCCCGCAATATCGCGAGCTCAACGCGGGCATGAGCCTGTCCGAGTTCAAGGAGATTTTCTGGTGGGAGTGGAGCCACCGGTTGCTCGGCCGCTTCATCGGCGTCGCTTATCTGTTGCCGTTCCTGTTCTTCCTGTGGCGCGGGGGCTTGTCCCGTGAGTTGAAGCGCAGGCTGTGGCTGCTGTTCGCGCTCGGCGGGCTTCAAGGCGCGGTCGGCTGGTGGATGGTGGCCTCGGGTCTCTCGGAGCGGGTCGAGGTGTCGCAATATCGGCTGGCGACGCATCTGGTGCTCGCGCTGCTGATCTTCGCCGGCATCGTCTGGACGGTGCGGCGGCTCAAGGAGCGGGCGCAGATCGCCGCGCCCGCGCGGCTGCGGTTCACGAGTGCGCTGCTGCTTGTCGTGACCTTCGTGCAGATCTATTTCGGTGCATTGGTCGCGGGCCTGCGCGCGGGCCGCGCCTACAACACCTGGCCTGAGATCGACGGCGCGCTCATTCCCTCCGCCGAGCGGCTGTGGTTCGAGACGCCGTGGTGGCGCAACATGTTCGACAATGTGCTGACGGTGCAGTTCGAGCACCGCATGACGGCCTATGCGCTGTTCGTGTTGGCGGCGCTGCATACGTTCGACGCGGTGCGTTCGCGCGCGGGTCTGGCTGCGAGCGGCGCGCTCTGGCTGTTTGCGGCGGTGAGCCTGCAAGCGGTGCTCGGCATCCTCACGCTGCTCAACCAGGTGCCGATCGGGCTTGCGCTCGCGCATCAGGCAGTCGCGATCGCGGTCTTGACGCTCGCGGTGATGCAGACGGAACGGCTGGCCTCGCGGCAATCTGCCGAGACGCAGCCGCGCGTGGTTCCGGTCAGTCAGCCCGGCTGATCACCATCAGCCCGGCTGATCAGCAATAGCCGTAGACGCCGCACGCGTAGGGCAGGCGCCAGAAATAGTCGACCTGTTTCCCGCCGTAATACGGGCCCTGATAGTCGTAGTCCCAGGGGCGGCCATAATAGCCCGGCAGCGTGTGAGAGCCGGGCAGCAGCGGCGTGCCCGGCAGATTGCGGACGTAGCTGCCGATGCCATAGGCCGGCGAGATCAGCGCATCCGGATCGGTCTCGACATAGACGGTTGGCGCCTCCTGCGGCGGCACGGCGGCCCGCCGCTTCGGCGTGGCCGGAAGGTCGGCGGCGAGCGCGCTTGAGAGCGTCAGCATCGCCGCAAGGGCAGGCACCATCCAGCGCAGCATCGTCGGCTCCGAATCAAAGGGCGATCCAAAGACGATGTATGCGGCCGATATGGTTAATGACTGTTAACTGAGGGGCGGCGCCGCCACCATGCGCCGTCCGTCATTCCGGGGCGGTCCGGTAGGACCGAACCCGGAATCCAGAGATGAGCAAATGACGTCGAGATTCCGGGTTCGGTGCTTCGCACCGCCCCGGAACGACGGGCAACTAAGCCCCCAGCGCCTGTTCCAGATCGGCGATCAGGTCTTCCTTGTCCTCGATGCCGATCGAGAGCCGCACCACGTCGGGGCCGGCGCCGGACTTCACCTTGGCGGCGTCGTCGAGCTGGCTGTGCGTGGTCGAGGCCGGATGGATCACCAGCGAGCGGGTGTCGCCGACATTGGCCAGATGCGAGAACAACTGCAGTTTCGACACCAGGCTGACGCCGGCGTCATAGCCGCCCTTCAGGCTGAAGGTGAACACGGCGCCTGCGCCCTTTGGCGCGTATTTGCGCGCAAGCCGGTTGTACTTGTCGCTGGCAAGGCCCGCGTAGCTGACCGAGGCCACCGCCGGATGGCCGGCGAGGAATTCGGCGACCGCCTTGGCGTTGTCGCAGTGCTTCTGCATGCGCAGCGGCAGCGTCTCGATGCCGGTCAGGATCATGAAGGCGTTGAACGGCGACAGCGCCGGCCCGAGGTCGCGCAAGCCCAGCACGCGGCAGGCGATCGCGAAGGCGAAATTGCCAAAGGTCTCCTGGAGGCGGATGCCGTGATATTCCGGCCGCGGCTCCGACAGCATCGGATATTTGCCGCCGGTCGACCAGTCGAACGTGCCGGCATCGACGATGATGCCGCCGAGCGAATTGCCGTGGCCGCCCAGAAACTTCGTCAGCGAGTGCACGACGATGTCGGCACCGTGATCGATCGGGCGGATCAGGTAGGGCGAGGCCAGCGTGTTGTCGACGATCAGCGGCACGCCCGCCTTGCGCGCCACCGTCGAGACCGCCTCGATGTCGGTGATGCTGCCGCCGGGGTTGGCGATGGACTCGATGAAGATCGCCTTGGTGCGCGGGGTGACGGCGCGCTCGAAGCTGGCGATGTCGTCGGAATCGGCCCACACCACGTTCCAGCCGAAGCTCTTGAACGCATGCGTGAACTGGTTGATCGAGCCGCCATAGAGCTTTCGCGCGGCGATGAACTCGTCGCCGGGCTGGAGCAATTGCTGCAACACCACGACCTGCGCGGCGTGGCCGGAGGCAACGGCCAGCGCCGCCGTGCCGCCTTCGAGCGCAGCGACGCGTTCTTCCAGCACCGCGTTGGTTGGGTTGCCGATGCGGGTATAGATGTTGCCGAACGCCTGCAATCCGAACAGCGAGGCGGCGTGGTCGGCGTCGTTGAAGACGAAAGAGGTCGTTTGATAAATCGGCGTCGCGCGCGCACCGGTCGTGGGGTCGGGCTGTGCACCGGCATGCACGGCGAGGGTTGAAAATCCCGGAAGGCGATCGCTCATTGAGGGCGTCCTGTTCTTGTGGTCTGAAATCGCGCGGCATGCTGATCGGCGCCGCTGCTGCCGTCAAGGCGCGGCTTCACATCGGAACGATCGTTCTGCGTATTGTCGCGTTCGCGAAAAGAATCGTTCGCAATTGCGTCAGCTTTGCTCGCTCTTGTTTTTGGCGGCACGATCGGATGCCGCGGTATCGCCACCGCCGACACTCATCCGATTGAGGGATAGCCGCATGCCTTGCGTCGGCGCCGGCGCGCGCTTGGAGCTGAGCGTGCGCGAATTGACGCCCATCCAGGAGATCTCGGACGACAAGCGGCCATATTCGATCTTTGGGCAGCGGTTCATCACGACCTTGATACCGACCGCTTCGGCCTTCGCCGCCGCGACGTCGTCACGCGCGCCGAGCTGCATCCAGATCACCTTCGGCAGCGGATCGAGCGCCAGGGCTTCCTCGACCACGGGCATGATGTGGCTGGAGTTGCGAAAGATGTCGATCATGTCGACGGGACGGCCGATGTCGGACATCGAGGCGACGAAGGGTTTTCCGAGCAGCTCCTTGCCGACATGGCCGGGATTGACCGGAATCATGTCATAGCCGCGCTGCGCCAGATATTTGAACGCGAAATAGCTCGGCCGCACATTGACCGGCGAGGCGCCGACCATCGCGATCGACTTCACGCTGTTGAGGATGGCGCGGATGTAATTGTCGGGATAGGCGTCGTGGTTCATCTTTTTCTTTCGTTCGTCATTCCGGGGCGGCTCGCAGAGCCGAACTCGGAATCTCGAGATTCTCAGGTGCGCAATTGCGCACCATAGTTCGATGCTCCGCATCGCCCGGAATGACGGTGCGTGAAACGTCGCTATTCATCCCGCCACGTCGGCGCGCGCTTCTCGATGAAGGCGCCGATGCCTTCCTCGGCGTCGCGCGCCATCATGTTCTCGGTCATCACCTCTGCCGCATAGCGATAGGCGTCCGCAAGGCTCATCTCGGCCTGGCGATAGAACGCCTCCTTGCCGAGCTTGACCGTGTAGGCGGATTTCAGCGCGACCTGTTCCGCCAGCGCAATCGCGGCGCCGCGCTCGGTACCCGCTGTCACGACGCGATTGACGAGGCCGATCTCGCGGGCGCGGTCGGCCGTGACAGGCTCGCCCGTCAGCAGCATCTCCATCGCCTGTTTGCGCGGAACGTTGCGCGACAGCGCCACCATCGGCGTCGAGCAGAACAGGCCGATGTCGACGCCGGGCGTGGCGAACTTCGCGTCCTCCGAGGCGACCGCGAGATCACAGCTTGCGACGAGCTGGCAGCCGGCGGCGGTCGCGATGCCCTGGACGGCGGCGATCACGGGCTTTGGCAGGTGCACGATCGCCTGCATCATCGCGCTACAGGCGTTCATCATCTCGGCGAAATATGCGCGGCCGCGATCGGGGTCGCTGCGGCGCGCGGTCAATTCCTTCATATCGTGGCCGGCGGAGAAGGCCGGACCGTTGGCGGCGATGACGGCGGCGCGGATGCGCTTGTCCTCGGCAATTGCGTTGAAGCTCGCATGCAGCTGGCCGATCATCGCCTCCGACAGGCTGTTGCGCGCGGCGGGGCGGTTCAGCGTGAGCACGGCGACGGTGCCGACGATCTCCCGCAGCAGGATCGGCGGTTCCGGGAAGGGGGGGCGGGCGGGCTGGACGGACATCGAAGCGTTTCCAGTTGGATTATTGCAATTGGATGATGCAGATAACCTAATGTAACAGCGGACCTGAAGCGAGGGTGGGGGTGGCATGGCGTTAGCGAAAATGAGCGTGGCGGAGGTCGAGCAGTTTCTCCGTGACGAGTTTCCCCAGGCCTTCAGTGGCGGCGACATCACGATCGAGAGCGCGGACGGCCAGACCTGCCTTTTGCGCCAGCGCTACAGCGAAAGGATGCTGCGGCCGGGCGGAACCGTGTCCGGCCCGACGCTGATGGCGCTCGCCGATTTCGCGATGTACGTGGTGCTTCTGTCCGCGATCGGGCCGATCGGGCTCGCGGTCACCACCAATCTCAACATCAACTTCCTGCGCAAGGGCCAGCCCGGCCAGGACGTTCTGGCCGAGGCGCGGCTGCTCAAGCTCGGCAAGCGCCTGGCGGTCGGGGAAGTGAACCTCTTGTCCGGCACCTCGCCCGATCCGATCGCCCATGTCACCTCGACCTATTCCATTCCAAATGTTTGAGCTTTTTGCAGGTAATATAGCACCATATTTTTAAGCTGTTGATTTTACGAGCGTAATTTCCGTCTTCGGGCATTGACCGTTGCGCGTCTCTTCTCTAGAAAACCGCGCAGTCCGGTGCGGTGTTCGCGCCGATATCTCCCGTCCACGGAAACTCCGATATGAAAACCTTTTCGGCAAAGCCGGCTGAGGTGACGAAGAAGTGGGTGCTGATCGACGCCAAGGGTCTGGTCGTCGGCCGTCTCGCCACCATCGTCGCCATGCGCCTGCGCGGCAAGCACCTCCCGACCTACACCCCGCACGTTGATTGCGGCGACAACGTCATCATCATCAACGCGCAGCATGCGGTCCTCACCGGTCGCAAGCGCGAGCAGAAGACCTACTACAAGCACACCGGCTATGTCGGCCACGTCAAGGAGCGCACCGCGCGCCAGATCCTCGAGGGCAAGCATCCCGAGCGCGTGCTCGAGAAGGCCGTCGAGCGCATGATTCCGCGTGGTCCGCTCGGTCGCGTGCAGATGGGTAACCTCCGCGTCTACGGCGGGGCCGATCATCCGCACGAGGCGCAGCAGCCCGAGAAGATCGACATCGCCAAGTTGAACCGCAAGAACACGAGGGCCGCATAACATGGCCGAATCCATTCAGTCGCTCGACCAGCTCTCGCAGCTCAAGACGGCGGCCGCGCCCGACGCGCCCAAGCACGAGAAGAAGGTCGACAAGTTCAACCGCGCCTATGCCACCGGCAAGCGCAAGGACGCGGTCGCCCGCGTCTGGATCAAGCCGGGTGCCGGCAAGGTCACGGTCAATTCGCGTGAGGTCGAGGTCTATTTCGCGCGTCCCGTGCTGCGCATGATGATCGAGCAGCCGTTCTCCGTGGCCCAGCGTTCCGGCCAGTACGACGTGATCTGCACCGTCGCCGGCGGCGGTCTGTCCGGCCAGGCCGGTGCCGTCCGTCACGGCATCTCCAAGGCGCTCACCTATTTCGAGCCGGAGCTGCGTACCGTGCTCAAGAAGGGCGGCTTCCTCACCCGTGACAGCCGCGTGGTCGAGCGCAAGAAGTACGGCAAGGCCAAGGCCCGCCGGTCCTTCCAGTTCTCGAAGCGTTAATCGCTTCGGTCACATTCGCCGCGAAAGCGGCTTCAATGAGATGCAAAAGGGCGCTGATTTCAGCGCCCTTTTTGTTGTTCGTTTGTATGCAAATTGACGACGTGTTTCCCGAAAAGTTGGGGCCGCGTGAAAACCTGAATGGAACCCGCGGGAACTTAGCGTCGCCTTTGGAAGGGCGCGCAAATCGGCTGGGCCGGTCGCGTAACTGCTATGTTTTCAAGGGGGCCGACATGATGTCGCTCGATAGCATCACGCTCTATTTGGTTGCCACCATGGTCGCCGCACTGCTCGGCGCCATGATGGTGTTCTTCGGCAGGCAGGAGAACAGTCCTGCGCTGAAATGGTGGGGCACCGCCTATCTCCTCGGCGCGGCCTCGGTCGCGTTGTGGACGGCGGCCGGCGACAGGCTGGGGCCGCATCTCTATCTGGCGTTAAATGCCGTCGGCTTCGTCGCCTGCGGCATGGTGTGGAACGCGGCGCGCGTCTTCCACGGTCGCAAGCCGAACTGGCCCGGCCTCGTGCTCGGCGCGCTCGCATGGGCCGCCGCCGTGACGCTGCTCGATCCCGCGGCGTCCATGCTGCGCATGATCATCGGCGCCGGCATCGTCTCGGTCTATGCCGCGCTGACCGCAAGCGAGCTCTGGGTCGAGCGGCGCAAGAGCCTGCAACGGCGCTGGCCGGCCTTCGTGGTGCCGGTGATGCACGGCTGCGTGCTGATGCTGCCGATCCTGCTCGGCAGCTTCCTGCGCCCGCACGATGCCGGCTTCTCCAGCAGCATCTGGGTCACCGTGTTCGCGGTCGAGCTCGTGCTCTATGCCGTCGGCACCGTGTTCGTGATCTTCATGCTGGTGTCGGAGCGCGCCGTCACCGCGCACCGGACCGCCGCATCCACCGATCCCCTGACCGGCATGCTCAACCGCCGCGGCTTCTCCGAAGCCTGCGGCCGCGTGATCGAGCGCGAGGCCAAGGCCGGGCGTCCCGTGACCGTGATGATCTTCGACATCGACCACTTCAAGTCGATCAACGACCGCTTCGGCCATCCCGCCGGCGACGAGATGCTGAAACTGTTCTCGACCGTGGTCGTCAGCAATCTGCGCATCACCGACATGTCGGGCCGCATCGGCGGCGAGGAATTCGCGGCGTTGCTGCCGTGTTCGCTGGAGGAGGGCGTGCTGGTCGCCGAGCGCGTGCGCGAAGCCTTCGAGACCTCCGGCGTCGTGGTCGATGAGGGCCCGGTCGACACCACCGTCAGCATTGGCGTCGCCGGCGGTCCGGCCGGTACCGAGCTCGAGGTGCTGCTGGCCTCGGCCGACACTGCACTCTACCAGGCCAAGCGCGGCGGCCGTAACCGCGTCGAGGCCGCGGAGGAGCTGCCGCTGTCGCTGGAGAACTGGCGCCGCCAGAGCGCCGCGCGGATCGGCGCGCCGCAGGCGCGTCCGGCCACGGCTTGAGGCAAAGGGCCCTGCGGTAATTCCTTGTTTACCATTCGATCCCTACCATTCCGGTCATGGAATCGATCCGTCGACAGACCCCGCAGGCCGCCCTGATGTCGCTCGAAGCTCAAGCCGCCTCGGCGCGAGGCGGCTTCGCCTGTCTGTTCTCGACCGCGGAGGAATATGAGACGGCGCTGATCACCGAGCGCCGTGCCCAGGGACGCTACACGCAGCAGCGCCGCAGCTATTGGCCGCTCGCGCTGTTCGTCGGTTGCGCGCTCATCGTGGCAGGCACCGTCCTGCTGTTCGCCTGAGAGACCTGCAGTTTCCGGCCAGCCAGGGCGCCGTTTCGGCGCCTTTTTCTTTTGGGCGGGGTGCGGTAGACACGCCCGTCAAACAAGGAGGGTGGAAGCCGATGATCACCGAGATCGCGCAAATCGACGTCAAGCCGGGCAGCGAGAAGGATTTCGAGGCCGCCGTCGCCAAGGCCAAGGCCGCGTTCGGCCGCTCCAAGGGCTTTCACGGCTTCGAGCTGCACAAGTCGATCGAGAAGCCGCAGCGCTATCGCCTGATGGTGAAATGGGCGACGCTGGAGAACCACACCGTCGATTTCCGCGGCTCCGAGAACTTCACCGAATGGCGCGGCCTCGTCGGCCAGTATTTTGCTGCGCCCCCGGAGGTCGAGCACACCGAGACTGTGCTGACGACCTGAGCCACCTCAAGCCGCCTCTGCCAGGGGCGGCGCCTCATAGGTCTTGAAATGGTCGATCATGACCTTGGCGATGGCGACCAGTGGCAGCGCCAGCGCCAGGCCCCAGATTCCAAAGACGACGCCGAGCAGGATCTGGAACGCGAACAGCGTGGCCGGCGGAATGTCCAGCGCCTGCCGCTGGAGCAGCGGCGTCAGCACGTAGCTCTCCATCGCATGCACGCCGAGAAACAGGATCAGTGCGGATAGCGCCGGGATCCAGCCCGAGGCGAGACTCGCCAGCACCACGACGACGCCGGCGATGATGGCGCCGACGGTCGGGATGAAGGCGAGGAGGCCGGCCTGGATTCCCAGGATGAACGACCCGGGGATGCCGATGATGGCCAGCCCGATCCAGGTCACCACGCCGACTGCCAGCATGACGATGATCTGCGCGATCAGCCAGCGCTCCAGCGTCTCGCTGATGCGGTCGACGATGAGCGTAGCCCGCGTGCGGTGCCTGGCCGGCACGAGGAACAGCAGGCCGTCGTGATAGACGCTGGGCTGGGCAGCGAAGGCCAGCCCGAGAAACAGCACGATGAAGATGTTGCCGACGGCGCTGATGGTGCCGAGCAGCAGCTTGAAGGTCTGGCTCACGATCGCCCCGCCGCTGGACGCGAGGGCGCCTGCACCCGGCAAATTGCCGCGCGGGGCCGTGTTTGGGGTGGGCGTCGACCCTGCATCGGTGGAGGCGGCGGGTGCGGCGTTGCCGAAATCGAAGAAGCTGGTGTCGATGCCGTGGTTGTCGAGAAAGGACTTCACGTTGGTGATCTGCGACCTGATGGTCTTGCTGAGCAGCGAGGCCTGTTCGGCGATGGTGGCGCCGCCGAGATAGGCGACGCCCGCGAGCATCAGGGCCAGCGCGATGCAGACGATCGCAAGCCGTATTGTGTGCGGCAGGTGCACGCGGCGGCCGAGTGCATTGGTCAGCGCGTTGAGTCCGACGCCGAGCAGCATGCCGGTGAAGATCAGGAGCAGGGTGGCGGCAAAATACCAGGTGAAGGCGAGCAGCGCCGTGACCAGCACGACGCTGATGCCGCCGACCGAGATGGCCCAGGCCAGGTCGCTGCGGGTCCGGGGTCGTTCATCTCGGGAAATTGTCACGTCGTCTCCTTTTGGGAAGGCCGCAGAGCGCACTCTTTCGCCAAATCTCACCTGGGATCAAGCCGAGGCTATGCACCGGTTTGACGCCTCGGCGGGCCTGCTTTGGCCGACGCCGGGCGCGAAAGGGGGGCCGACGCGGCGCCAAAGGCGCGAAAATAGCATTGCCGTCCCGCAATCCCTTCGGTTGAATTTGTTCCATCGGAAGGGCATGTTTGGAGAATCTTCTTACGGGGGAGGTCGGAAACGGAAGATGAGAAAGCCGGTCGTCGGCGTGATCGGGAACGCCCATCGCGTCGAAAATCGATTTCAGGTCCAGATGGTCGGCGAGCGCAATTTGCGTGCGGTGGCCGAGGTCTCCGGCGGCCTGCCGGTGATGTTTGCGGGCTCGCCCGACATCACCGACATCGGTGCGTTGCTCGATACCGTCGACGGCATCGTCCTCACGGGCGCCCGCGCCAACGTCCATCCGACCCGCTTCAACGTAGACCCTTGCGAGAAGCACGAGCCCTACGACATCCACCGCGACGAGGTGGCGCTGGCGCTTTCGGTCGCCTGCGTTGCCCGCGGCATCCCGCTGTTCGGCATCTGCCGCGGCCTCCAGGAGATGAACGTCGCCTTCGGCGGCTCGCTGCACCCCGAGATCCGCGAGATCCCGGGCCGCATGAACCATCGCATGCCCCGGCTCGAGAACGGCGAGATCCACCCCGATCCGACCGTGGTGTTCGCCGACCGCCACGATGTCGACCTCACGCCGGGCGGGGCGTTCGCACGGCTGCTGGGCTGTGAGAGGATCCGGGTCAATTCTCTGCACGGCCAGGGCATCCTCGATCCCGGCAAGCGCGTGCTGATCGAAGGTGTCGCCGAGGACGGCACCATCGAGGCCATCCGCATCGCGGAAGCCCCGACCTTTGCGCTCGGCGTGCAATGGCACGCCGAATACGATCCCCAGCGCAATCCGATCAACCGGAAGCTGTTCGAGGCGTTTGGCGCAGCGCTGGTGGAGCGGCAGCGCGCGACGGCGTAGACCACGTTCGTGTCCCGGACAAGCGAAGCGCTGATCCGGGACCCACGCCGCTCGGAGGTCCTGCTGGGGGATAGCTCGTTTGGCGGATAGTCAGCCTATCTTCTGGTTTGTAGGAACGCTTGCATCTCTTCCGGCGTGAGTTTGCCATCCTTATTGCTGTCCATTGCCTTGAAAATTCGCTCGTGGGCTGCCTGAAACTCCGCCGACGAGATGGCTCCGTCGCCGTCGGAGTCCATAAGCGCAAACATCATGCGGAACATTATGGGAGGCCCCATCGCGTCCACACCCATCGTGCTGCGCCCCTTCATCGCGCGACCCATCATGTCTCCACCACCCATCATGCCTTGTCGCTCTCCGGACGGGCTTGCGGGGGGCGTCGTTTGCGCTGGATGAGCCGGTCGCGAACCTGCACCCCACGGTTCATGCGGCGCCACAAAGGTCCAGAAATAGCACGTTGGTCCGCCGCCGCCTCGATCGTTGCATCACTCGCCGAGGATGTTGCGGTACCCGTGGTACGTCATCATTTGCCGCGAGGTAGCATGCGGTTCAGCGTATTGTCGCGAAAAACGATATGATGGATCAGAGCTGCGCCAGCATGAAAGAACGCGACGAATACAAGCGCGTGGGCCGCAATTTCGTGGATCTCCTTGACCGAATGCGCGAAGGCTCTATCTCGTATCCATGGCGATGATATTTCGTAGATGCCGAGCAGCGGCAACGCCTCGCCACGCGCAAACTGCGTAACGATCCCGGCGACCGGAACGACAACGAGCAAGGCGTAGAGCGTATAATGAAAAAGACGGGCGGATGGGTCGGCGAAGGCGCCAAGCCATCTGCGGAATTCGTTTGGCTCGGGAGCCGGCGGCGGAACGGCCGCCCTCCACACCAGCCGCATGATCAATGCGGCCAAGATCAACAGGCCGGCGGAAACATGAACAAGCAGGCCTGTCTCGCGCGCGCCACCCTTGGGCAAGTCATCGCCAAATATGCCGAGCGTCCACGCAACGATCACCAAAACGACCGTCGCCCAGTGGAGGAACTGGGGAATAGTACCGTATCGGTCAGGGGAACTCGTCAATGTCGCCTCCCTTCGGCTTCGATCCGGTGGCGCGGGTCAACTCTTCAAACATCATTACATCAGAAAAGTCGCGCCAACTCGTTGATCCACCTCATGGCGCGACCTGTTTCTCGCGCGAGGATGGCTGCATCTTTCTGAGACGAGTTCGATTACTGCGTATTACGGTATTGCTCGGCCGCGATCTGCTCACGGCGTCGGGCCGGAGCAGAGTTAAGTGCACTGTCGCCGCAGTTGTGGATTTGCTGGGCGAGCAAGGCGCTAAGCTGGGTCGAACACCCTTGGTCAGCGGTTACGCCGTCCGCTCCATCCGCCGCGCGCGATACGCCTGAGGCGACATCAACGTCAGCTTGCGGAACGCCTTGCGAAAGCTGCTCTCGTCTTCATACCCTGTCGTGCGCGCGATGGTCTTGATCGGCTGCGTCGTTGTCTCCAGCAGCGTGCGCGCGTGCTCGACGCGGCGGCGCATGATGAAGGCTTGTGGCGGCTCGTGCGTGAGCTCCTGAAACTTCCGGTTCAGCGTGCGCTCGCTGAGGCCGAGCGCGCCGGCAAGGCGCTTGACCGTCATCGGGCTCTTGCCGGTGCGACGAACCAGCAGGTCGGCCCTGGTCAGCAGCGGGTCCTGCGAGAGCAGGTAGCCCACGGGCATGAAGATCGATTGGGTGCGCTGTGCGGTGTCGATGACGACGTAGTCCGCGCACAGTTTTGCGATCTGCTTGCCGTCGACCATCTCGATCAGCCTGAGCAGGAGGTCGACCCACGACATCGGGCCGGCGGCGCAGACGACGCGGTCCGCGCTGGTGATGACGGCGTCGGGGGCGAGATCGATCGCGGGATGGCGCTGCCGGAGCTCGCTTTGCAGCCACCAGGTGATGGTGGCGCGGCGGTTGTCGAGCAGGCCCGCTCCGGCAAGCAGGAAGACGCCGCTGCAAAAGGCGCCGATCAGCCGGCCGTTGGCGTGCTGTTGCCGCAGCCAGGCGCCGGCACGGACGTATTGCGGCCGCAGGCGCTCGGCCGTGACGTGATCGACGAGGTTGCCGGGGACGAGGATCGCGTCGAAGCCGGCGCGCTTGCCGATCGCGCCGTCGACTGCGACCGTCTGGCCGCCGCCGGCGCGCACCGCCTTGCCGTCGAGCGACAGCGTCTGCCAGGTGAAGCGGGATTTTTCGCCGCTCTGCTGCATGACGTGATTGGCGAGCGACAGGACGTCGGCGACGCCTGAGATCGCCGAATGCATGCAACCTTCCAGCGCCAGAACTGCGAGCTTCATGGGATCTCCTGCCAGCCACTGGCGACCCTAACCGATCGGCGCCAGCGATGCGTGGCGGAAATTGCCCGATCTCTGGCTGATCCGCCACTGCCCTGCCCGGGGCGCCGGGTCCAAATTCGCTCTGTCGTCACACGACATGATTGGAGAGAGACATGCCTTACGTCACCATATCCACCGTCCGCGGCATCCTGGACGCCGCGCAGAAGAAAACGCTGCTCGAACGCGTCACCGACCTCCTGGTCGAGGTCGAAGGGCAGGGCAGTCCGGACTTCCGCCGCAACGTCTGGGTCAGGATCGAGGAGCAGGAACCTTCGCACTGGTCGCTCGGCGGGATGCAGCCGACGAGCGAGATCATCGCGAGTACGTTCGGCGCGATCGGAGCGGACGGGGTGCGGATCGCGAGGCCGTAGCCGCCAAGCGCGCGGGCGGATCAGCCCAAGGCATGGTCCCCAAGGCATGGTCCGCCACCGCCCTGCTCAACCGATCCGCGGGGCGATTTCCATTGCATCGCACAATCAGACAAGGGCCTGCACACGGCTGCATTGAGGTTCAAGAGACGAACACCATATGTTCTGCAAGGGAGCCCTGCCGTGCAGACCATGAAGGCGGCCCTCGTTACGGCGATTGGCGTCGTGGCTTTGATCTGCTGCCTCCTTCCCAGTTCAGCAGAGGAGAACGGCCGTCTTGCACTGATTGTTTCGATCGACGGGGCCATTGGCCCCGCGTCGGCCAGTTACGTGAAGGAGGCCTTGGCCCACGCAAGCGAACGGCGCGCCGAGGTCGTGCTTCTGAGAATCAACACTCCCGGCGGACTCAATTCCAGCATGCGCGAGATCATTGCCGATGTGCTGGCCTCGCCCGTCCCTGTCGTCGGTTACGTCGCTCCCTCCGGCGCCCACGCGGCGAGCGCGGGGACCTATATCCTTTATGCGACCCACATCGCGGCGATGGCGCCGGGCACCAATATTGGTGCAGCAACGCCGGTGCAGATTGGCGGACCGCTGCCGGGTCTGCCGAGCGGTACACCGGACAAGGGCGGCAAGGACAAGAAGGACGGTGACCAGCAGGGCGAGAAGGATCAGCCCAAGGATGCGATGACGGCAAAGGTGACCAATGATGCGGTTGCATTCATCCGTAGCCTTGCGGAGCTGCGCAACCGCAATGTGGACTGGGCGGAGAAAGCGGTCCGTGAGGCCGCCACTCTCTCTGCCAACGGCGCGCTAGAGGCCCATGCCATCGATCTCGTCGCGCGCGATCAGGCCGAATTGCTGAGGCAACTCGATGGCCGCGTGGTGGAGGTTGCAGGCGGCAAAACGCAACGCCTCGCGACGAAGGATGCGGTCGTTGAAGCCATCGACCCCGGATGGATATCCCGCTTCCTGGCGGTCATCACCGATCCGAATGTGGCGTTCATTCTCCTGATGGTCGGCATCTACGGCCTGATCTTCGAGTTCATGTCTCCCGGAGCCGTCGCTCCGGGAGTCGTCGGCGCGATCTGCCTGTTGATCGGGCTCTATGCGCTCAATTTGCTGCCGATCAACTATGCCGGGCTTGCCCTGATGCTGGTCGGCATAGTGCTTCTCACAGTCGAAGCCTTCAATCCGACGGTGGTGATCGGTCTCGGAGGGATCGTCGCTTTCGTGCTGGGAGCGCTGATGCTTTTCAGGGTCGAGGCGCCCGGCTACCACCTGTCGTGGTGGGTAATCGGCATCGCTGCAGCTGTGTTCACCGGCTTTGCGCTCGTCGTGCTTGGTTCGCTGCGGCGTGCCGCCAACGCTCCTGAGCGGGTCGGCGCGCAGGCCATGCGAGGCTTGCCCGCCGAGGTTCTCGACTGGCGTGGGAGCGAAGGTCATGTCTTCGCCCATGGCGAGCGCTGGCAGGCGCGCGGCGCCGAAACGTTCAAGCCCGGAGAGACGGTCGAAGTCGCAAACGTCGTCGACCTGACGCTGCTGATACGGCGCGCACCAGCCCGAACAGGCGAGGGAGATCCGTCATGATGCTGGAATATCTGACCTATGCGGCGCTCGCGTTGCTTGTCATCATGTTCCTATCCCAGGCTATTCGAATCCTGCGTGAATACGAGCGTGGCGTCGTCTTTACGCTCGGTCGCTTTACCGGCGTGAAGGGCCCGGGCCTCATCATCCTCATTCCGGTCGTGCAGCAATTGGTAAAGGTCGATCTACGGGTGATGGTTCAGGTCGTCCCGCCCCAGGACGTGATTTCGCGGGACAACGTCTCCGTCAAGGTCAACGCCGTTCTGTATTTCCGCATCGTCGATCCCGAGCGGGCCATCATCAAGGTCGGCGATTACATGGCCGCCACCAGCCAGCTCGCGCAGACCACGTTACGCTCGGTGCTCGGCAAGCACGAGCTCGACGAGATGCTTGCCGAACGCGACAGGTTGAACGCCGACATCCAGGAGATCCTCGACAAGCAGACCGACGTCTGGGGCATCAAGGTCACCGGGATCGAGATCAAGGACATCGATCTCAACGAAACCATGGTGCGCGCGATCGCCAAGCAGGCCGAAGCGGAACGGTTGCGGCGCGCCAAGGTGATCAACGCGATGGGCGAGCAGCAGGCCGCCGAAAAGCTCGTCGAGGCCGGTCGGATTCTCGCGCAGGAGCCGCAGGCGATGCAGCTACGTTACTTCGCGGCCCTGCACGACATCGCGGGCGAGCGGTCGTCGACCGTCGTCTTTCCGCTACCGACGGGTTTGCTCGATCATTTTATGCCGCGGCGGGACAACCCATAGGGAAAGCAGCAGGCTGACCCATCTTCGGCCTCAATGGGCGTATCGAATGTCGATCCCTACTTGAACGGGAGGACAATTCGATGACGAAGCCTACCGCCAGCCCAGCCAGCTGTCGCCAACGTCGAACATCCATGCTTGCCATTCCACTGCTGTCTTTTGCGCTCTGGTCCGGCGGCATCGGCGCAGCGGCGCACGCTGCGGAGCCGGGCAAGGACGCTTCGGCCGGAGGCCTGCCGCGCATTCTCGTGCTTGCGACGGGAGGCACCATCGCAGGCCAGGCTGACGCGCGTGCGACCGGTGCGTACAAATCGGGCCAGATCACGGGCGAGCAATTGATGCAGTCGGTGCCGGGTCTGGACAAGCTGGCAAAGCTGAACGCCGAACAGATTTCGTCGATCGGATCCCAGGACATGAACGACAAGGTCTGGTTTGCGCTGGCCCGTCGCATTCAGGAGGCCTTCGACAAGAACGAGGCCGACGGCGTCATCGTGACCCACGGCACGGATACGCTGGAGGAGACGGCGTTCTTTCTCGACAATGTGGTGCGTGGCGACAAGCCGGTGGTCATCGTCGGCTCGATGCGTCCGGCTTCAGCCGTCAGCGCGGATGGCCCCGGCAATCTGTACGAAGCGGTCCAGGTGGCCGCCGATCCCCGATCCCGCGGTCGCGGCGTCATGGCCGTGCTGAACGACAAGATCGAGGGAGCACGCTCGGTCACCAAGACCAACACCACGAGCATCGAGACGTTCAATTCTCCCAACGGCGGGCCGATCGGCTATGTCGACACCGCGGGCGGCATCCGTTTCATGGCCCAGGCTGCCGGTCTCAAGCGCGCGGCCTATCAGCTCCCGGCAGGCGAGCAATTGCCGCGGGTCGAGATCGTCTACTCGCATGCCAACATGGACGCCGTTCCGATCGAGGACGCCATTTCCCACGGCGCCAAAGGCATCGTGCTGGCCGGTGTCGGTGACGGCAATACGTCGAAGCCGGCGCTCGATGCGCTCGAAGCGGCCGCGAAGAAAGGGATCCTCGTCGTCCGTTCCACGCGGGTTCGGTCTGGCTTCGTCACCCGCAATGTCGAGGTCGACGATGACAAGAACGGCTTCGTCGTGTCCGAGGACCTCAATCCCCAGAAGGCACGGGTTCTCACCCAGTTGCTGATCGCGAGCGGCGTGACGGGGCCGGCCGAGCTCCAGCGGGCTTTTACAGCGACATGGTGACTGGATCGGCGACGAGGCGCCCCAAAACGAAAAGGCGCCCCTCGCGGAGCGCCTTTTGCTTGTCGCAGACAGTTCGGGCCGCTTAGCCCGAATAGTACATGTCGAACTCGACCGGGTGCGGGGTCATTTCGAAGCGCTCGACTTCGGTCATCTTCAGCTCGATGTAGCTGTCGATGAAGTCGTCGTCGAACACGCCGCCGGCCTTGAGGAAGGCGCGGTCCTTGTCGAGGTTTTCGAGCGCCTCGCGCAAGCTGCCGCACACCGTCGGGATCTGCTTCAGCTCTTCCTTCGGCAGGTCGTAGAGGTCCTTGTCCATCGCCGGACCCGGATCGATCTTGTTCTTGATGCCGTCGAGGCCGGCCATCAGCATCGCGGCGAAGCCGAGATAGGGATTGGCGAGCGGATCCGGGAAGCGCACCTCGACACGCTTGGCCTTCGGCGAAGCGGTGTAGGGGATGCGGCAGGAGGCCGACCGGTTGCGCGCGGAATAGGCGAGCAGCACGGGAGCCTCATAGCCCGGGACCAGACGCTTGTAGGAGTTGGTCGAGGGGTTGGTGAAGGCGTTGATCGCCTTGGCGTGCTTGATGATGCCGCCGATGTAGTGGAGGCAGGTCTCCGACAGGTCGGCATATTTGTTGCCGGCGAACACCGGCTTGCCGTCCTTCCAGATCGACTGGTGCACGTGCATGCCCGAGCCGTTGTCGCCATAGACCGGCTTCGGCATGAAGGTGGCGGTCTTGCCGTAGATGTGGGCGACCTGGTGGATGCAGTATTTGTAGATCTGCAGATGGTCGGCCATCAGCGTCAGCGTGTCGAACTTCATGCCGAGCTCGTGCTGGGCGGAGGCGACCTCGTGGTGATGCTTCTCGACCTTGACGCCCATCTTGGCCATGGCGCCGAGCATTTCCGAGCGCATGTCCTGCACCGAGTCCTGCGGCGGGACCGGGAAGTAGCCGCCCTTGGTGCGGACGCGGTGGCCGAGATTGCCGCCTTCATATTCGGTGTCGGTGTTGGTCGGCAGCTCCGAGGAGTCGAGCCTGAAGCCGGTGTTGTAGGGGCTGGAGGAGAAGCGCACGTCGTCGAACACGAAGAACTCGGCTTCGGGGCCGACGAAGACGGTGTCGCCCACGCCCATCGACTTCACCATGGCTTCCGCCTTCTTGGCGATGCCGCGGGGGTCGCGGTTGTAGGGCTCGCCGGTGGTCGGCTCGAGCACGTCGCAGGTGATGACCATGGTAGTCTCGGCGAAGAACGGATCGATCGTCGCGGTCACCGGATCCGGCATCAGGCACATGTCGGACTCGTTGATCGCCTTCCAGCCGGCGATCGAGGAGCCGTCGAACATCGTCCCTTCGGCAAATATGTCTTCATCGATCATGCTGACGTCGAACGTCACATGCTGCCACTTGCCGCGCGGATCGGTGAAGCGCAGGTCGACGTACTTGACGTCGTTGTCCTTGATCGATTTCAGGACGTCTTTGGCGGTCTTCATGCATACCCCTTTTGGCTCTGCGGGTCGGTTTCCAGATGAGCAGGATTATTCTCGCTTTTGGCGAGTTCGCGCGCGACCGCACAAACGAATTCGGGCCGCCGAAGCAGCCTTATTTCTTGTCAGAGTGTCGCAAAATGCGGGATAGCACCCGGCTCAGATAGCGTCCAGCCCGGATTCGCCGGTTCGGATGCGGATCGCCTCTTCGATGTTGGAGACGAAAATCTTGCCGTCACCGATGCGACCGGTCTGCGCAGCGCGGCGGATCGCGTCGATGGCGCGCTCGACCAGATCGTCGCCGATCACGATCTCGATCTTCACCTTGGGCAGGAAGTCGACGATGTATTCTGCGCCGCGGTAAAGCTCGGCGTGTCCCTTCTGCCGGCCAAAGCCCTTGGCCTCGGTGACGGTGATGCCCTGAAGGCCGACTTCCTGAAGCGCTTCCTTCACCTCGTCGAGCTTGAACGGCTTGATGATGGCTTCGATTTTCTTCACTGCGCGCCTCCCGGCATTTCGATCAAATAGCAACGTCTTCGTCAGGATGCGCTTTTCTCACGCACGATCTTGTCTTCGCTATGCCGGGATCCCTGACCAGCCCGGCACCAACGGCCGGCCACACCCTGATAGATGTCAGTGAGCACGACGAACCGAAGCGGCTTCCTCGAAAGCAGGGTCTATGCCAAGTTGCAAATGCCCTGATTATTGGAGCGTTATCAGCCTTTTAACGAGCATCTCTGATAGGTGGAGCCGACCGGCCCAAAATACCGAAGACTACGAAATAGGCAAACGGTTCAATCTGTGGGCAAATCGGCGTTCCGGCGGTCGGATCGGCACCGAAGATGCCTGTTGAAGAGGCGTTTGTACAGGGAAGTGGCATGGAAGTTCTGACCAACGCCGAAATGCAGCGCGCCGACCAGCTCTCGATCGCGGCCGGCACGCCCGGCTTCAAGCTGATGCTGAGCGCGGGCCAGGCGGTCGCCGAGGCCGCCAACGCGCTGGTGGAGGAGGGGCCGATCCTGATCGTGGCCGGCCCCGGCAACAATGGCGGCGACGGTTTTGTCGCAGCCGCCGAGCTCGCCGCCCAGGGCCGCGAGGTCTCGGTGATCCTGATGTGCGAGCGCGACCAGCTCCAGGGCGACGCGGCCTCCGCCGCGCGCGGCTGGAAGCACCCGGTGCTCCCGTTCAATCCGCAGGCGATCGGAAAGCCCGCGCTGATCATCGACGCGCTGTTCGGTGCGGGCCTCAGCCGCCCCGTTGACGGCGAGGCGCGCGCGATGATCGAGGCCGTCAACGCCAATGGTGCCTTGGTGCTCGCGGTCGATCTGCCGAGCGGCATCAACGGCACCAGCGCCGCCGTGCTGGGAGCTGCGGTCAACGCCACCGAGACCGTCACCTTCTTCCGCAAGAAGCCGGCGCACCTGCTGGTGCCGGGGCGGATGCATTGCGGCCGCGTGCGCGTTGCCGATATCGGTATCGACGCACAGGTGCTTGACGAGATCAGGCCGCAGACCTTCGAGAACGACCCGGATTTCTGGGGCGCGGCCTTTCCGGTGCCGCGGATCGACGGCCACAAATATGCGCGAGGGCAAGTGCTGGCGGTCTCGGGCGATGCAGCCGCGACCGGCGCGGCGCGGCTTGCCGCGCGCGGCGCGTTGCGGGCCGGCGCGGGCCTGGTGACGCTGGCGAGCCCGCGCGATGCGCTCGCGATCAATGCGGCCGCGCTGACCGCGGTGATGGTTCGCCCCGTCGACACCGCGATCGAGTTCGGCGAGCTGCTCGGCGACAAGCGCTACAACACCTGCATCATCGGCCCCGGCACGGGCGTTGGCGATCGCACCTGCGATTTCGTCCACACCGCGCTTGGCGCGCAGCGGCATCTGGTGCTCGACGCGGATGCGCTGACGAGCTTTGCCGCAAATCCCGAGCGCCTGTTCGAATCGATCAAGGCCTCGCACGACAATGCGGTGGTGCTGACGCCGCACGAGGGCGAGTTTCCGCGCCTGTTCTCCGATCTCAGCAACAAGCACCCCGGCCGTTCCAAGCTCGAGCGCGTCCGCGCCGCCGCCGAACGCTCCGGCGCGGTGGTGCTGCTGAAGGGGCCGGATACCACCATCGCCGCGCCAGACGGCCGCGCCACCATCGCCGCCAATGCGCCGCCCTGGCTCGCCACGGCGGGTGCGGGCGACGTGCTCTCCGGTATCATCGCGGGGCTCCTGGCGCAGGGCGTGCCGGCCTTCGAAGCCGCCAGCATCGGCGTGTGGATGCATGGCGAGGCGGCAAGCGAGGCGGGGCCGGGGCTGATCGCGGAGGACCTGACTGAGACGCTCCCGGCCGTGCACCGGCGGATTTATAACGCACTGGGGATCGAGTACTGAGCTGCTCGCTACGGCGGGTAGGATGGGTAGAGCGCAGCGAAACCCATCATCTCAAACCTCGGCACGGTGGCGGTGGGTTTCGCTGCGCTCTACCCATCCTACGAAACCTCACTCCACCGCGTACCAGCGCACCAGCCGCGGCGCGGCCCAGTCGGTCACGACGGATTCGATCAGCCAACGTCCGGGCGAGGTCGCCGCGAACGCGATGCGCTGGGTCTGGCCGGACTCGATCGCGAGCGTGTCGAGCCAATAGGGCTTCCAGCCGTCGTCGAGCTTGTCGAGCAGGCGGAAGGGATGGCCGTGCAGGTGGAACACGGCGGTGAGGGGCGCGGGGTTCTTGAGGGTCAGCACGACGGTGCGGCCGGTCCTGGTGCGGAAGGCCGGCGCCGACGAGGTGGAGAAATCCGCAGGCCGCGTCCAGCCGGTATCGGGTGCACCGAGCGCGACATCGAACCGCAGGGCGCCTTTGAGATCGAGCTGGTCGGGCAGGGCATTCGCAGGGAGCGGTTGTGGCGGCAACAGCGGCGCGCGCCGCTCCAGTCTGCCGGAGATCGAGAGGTTTCCGATCGGGCGGGCCTCCTTGCCGTCATGCAGCAGAAATTGGGCCGATGTGGCTGCGTCCACAAAGGCGTCGGCCCGTCCGCCCGGGGCCAGCACCAGGGCGCCGTTGCGGGCCGGGAACGGCTCGGCCGGCTGTCCGTCCAGGGCCATCACGCGGACCTCGTGATTCTCCAATTTGATTGCGAGGACAGTGCGTTGGGAGCCATTGATAAAGCGCAGCCGCAGCCGCTCATTGGCGGCGGCTGAGAGCTCGCATGAAGTCTGCCCGTTGATTGTATAGAGCGGGGTCGTGTCCTTGGGATCGCGGCCCGGGGGCAGCGCGGTCCCATCCGGCCGCAGGCGCCATTCCTCGATCAGCAGGACCTCGTCACGATCGACGGCGATGCGGCTCGTCTCCTCCGCGATGATCGGAAGCGGCCGCGCCGGCTGCTTCAGGCCGTCCTCGAAGAGGCGAAAGTCGGTCAGCAGGGTTCCGGCGTTTGGTATTGAAATAATTGAAGTTTCAGTCGCGTCCGGCGCCGTCGGCGCGCGCCCTCGCAGCGGGTCCGCCGCAGCCGGGCCGTTGAGGCCGTACCAGACTGGGGCAAGCGGCACAGGCAGGTCGTTGCGGAACACCACCTCGCAGCGGTCGCCGCGCTTGAGATGGACGCCCCTGGTATGGCTTACGGCGGCCAGCTCCCAGATTGGTGTGGGCGGCTGCCCCGGCTTCAGAGCCAGCGTTGCCGGCCTCGCCTGAAGGGCGATCTGGGCGGTCACGGACGGACCTGCGCCGCCGGCCATCAGCCCCGCAGCCGAGGCTCCGAGGCCAACCAGAACCTCGCGTCGGCTCGGGTGAAAGATCCGCGGTTTCATGGCCCGATCCGGACCACGCCGCGCTGGATAAGTCCAGCCATCGTGCCTACTTGAAGCCTGCCTCCATCAGGCCATTTTTTTGCTGCGAACAGTCAGGCGCATGCTATAAGCCCGGCCGCCCGCGGCATCGCGGCCGGTCTTGATGCAAATTCACGCGGGCGTGGCGGAACTGGTAGACGCGCTGGATTTAGGTTCCAGTGACGAAAGTTGTGGGGGTTCGAGTCCCTCCGCCCGCACCAAGCGCTTTCAGCGTTTGCACGGATTACCGAAGGGCCTCGCTTCGTGCGGATGTTTTCCGTCTGGAGCAGGGCTCTGATGAACCACCGGCGTTGAGGCGTTTGCCTCGCGTTGGATCGATTAATGACAGCGTCCCGACGCATGCGTGCCGGGGCCGAACGAGAAGAAGATTGGACGCCATGCAGGTCACAGAAACCCTCTCGGAAGGTTTGAAGCACGAGTTCAAGATCAGCGTTCCCGCGTCTGATCTCGACGCCAAGGCCGGCGCCAAGCTCGTCGACCTCAAGGACAAGGTCCGCATCAACGGCTTCCGTCCCGGCAAGGTGCCGGTCGCTCATCTGAAGAAGGTCTATGGCCGCTCGGTGATGGCCGAGACCATCGACCAGACCATCCGCGACACCAACACGCAGCTGTTCTCCGAGCGCGGCTTCCGCCTCGCGACCGAGCCGAAGATCACGATGCCGAACGAGCAGGCCGAGGTCGAGGAGCTGCTGAGCGGCAAGACCGATCTGACCTACACGGTTGCGATCGAGGTGGTGCCGTCGATCGCGCTCGCCGACTTCAAGACTTTCCAGGTCGAGAAGCCCGTGGCTGACGTTACCGACGCCGATGTCGACGAGGCGATCAAGCGCATCGCCGACACCAACCGCGGCTATGCCGCGAAGGCCGACGGCGCCAAGGCCGGGTCGGGCGACCGCGTCACCATCAACTTCAAGGGCGCCATCAACGGCGAAGTCTTCGAGGGCGGCACCGGCGAGGGCATCCAGGTCGTCATCGGCTCCAACACCTTCATCCCCGGCTTCGAGGAGCAGCTCACCGGCATCGGCGCGGGCGAGACGCGCACGCTGAAAGTGTCGTTCCCCAAGAACTACATGAACGACAAGCTCGCCGGCCAGCCGGCCGAGTTCGAGACCACCGCGACCTCGATCGAAGCGCCGCAGGACATTGCGATCGATGACGAGTTCGCCAAGACGCTCGGCCTCGAATCGCTGGACAAGCTGAAGGAAGCCGCGCGCGAGCGTCTGGTTGCCGAGTTCGCCGGTGCGACGCGCCAGCGCGTCAAGCGCGCGCTGCTCGACCGTCTCGACGAGGCGCATCGCTTCGAGGCGCCGCCCTCGCTCGTCGACGAGGAGTTCAATCTGATGTGGAACTCGGTCAAGGCCGAGATGGACTCGGCCGGCAAGACCTTTGCCGACGAGGACACCACCGAAGATGCCGCCAAGGAAGAGTACCGCAAGATCGCCGACCGGCGCGTGCGCCTCGGCCTCGTGCTCTCCGAGATCGGCGAGAAGAACAAGATCACCGTGACCGACGACGAGGTCGGCCGCGCCGTGATCGAGCGAGCCCGCCAGATGCCCGGCCGCGAGAAGGAAGTCTGGGACTATTACCGCAGCAACGCCCAGGCGCTGGCCCAGCTTCGTGCGCCGATCTATGAGGACAAGGTCGTTGACTTCATCCTCGAGCTCGCCAACGTGACCGAGAAGAAGGTTTCGCGCGAAGACCTCTACAAGGACGATGAGGCGGAAAAGACCGCGGCCTGAAGGCTTTGAGACAGTCTTCTATTAAGGATGATCAGCGGAAGGGCCCGGCTAGCCATGTGGCTGGCTGGGCCTTCTTGCGAGAATCAGCTTCAAGTGCCCGGCGGATTAAGCCTTAATTCGCTCCGCACTTGTCTGGCGCGAATTGGGCTATATCTGTCGGTACACCCTGTACCCAAACTTCTACCGCTACCAACTTCCTGCATCACGGGCGTCCATCGGCCTTCCGGCAAATCCAGCCAGACTGGCAGCCAAGAGTGGCGATGTCCGCCTCCGAAAACCCTAGGTGACTCATGCGCGATCCGGTTGAAACCTACATGAACCTCGTGCCCATGGTGGTCGAGCAGACCAACCGTGGCGAGCGCGCCTACGACATTTTCTCGCGCCTGCTGAAAGAGCGCATCATTTTCCTGACCGGTCCGGTCGAGGACGGCATGTCGACGCTGGTCGTCGCGCAGCTGTTGTTCCTCGAAGCGGAAAATCCGAAGAAGGAAATCTCGATGTACATCAACTCGCCGGGCGGCGTGGTGACGTCGGGCCTTGCGATTTACGACACCATGCAGTTCATCCGCCCGCCGGTCTCGACGCTGTGCACGGGGCAGGCGGCCTCGATGGGCTCGCTTCTGCTCGCCGCCGGCGAGAAGGACATGCGCTTCTCGCTGCCGAACGCGCGCATCATGGTGCATCAGCCCTCCGGCGGCTTCCAGGGCCAGGCCACCGACATCATGCTGCACGCGCAGGAGATCCTGAACCTGAAGAAGCGGCTGAACGAGATCTACGTGAAGCATACCGGCCAGACCTACAAGACGATCGAGGACGCGCTGGAACGCGACAAGTTCCTGACCGCCAACGACGCCAAGGAGTTCGGCCTGGTCGACAGGGTCATCGACAAGCGCGCCGAAGAGCCGAGCGCGGCGAAGACCCAGTAGCACTACCGGTCGGTAGCGGCGTCCCTCGGGGGCGCCCGGGTACCTTCAGGGGAGCGTTCACGTTTAGGACTCGTGTGCGCACTGCAAAACGCTGTTTTGCGCCCTGCGACAAGCAGAAAGTTCCGCTTTCGTGCTTGTTTTTCGTGGCAATCCAGCAACGCCGGGGTGATTTCGATCACTTCGCCCGTGCCAAGACCTGAAATCACGGTATTGTCACGGGTAGCCGGCGACCCCCGATTAGCGAATTCTTGATAGTCGGGTGACAGCATGGTTGGCTACGAATGATCCGCTATGATCGCGGGAGAATCGAGTGACCGTGATTCGCACGGGATGTAGCGCGTAGGGTCTTTTTTGGTACGGAATTTGCTCTATTTGAACTTCATACCGACCGGTGTGTCGGGATGGAGCGATCGAGCGGAACGGGATCGAACCGCGGACGGAGACATGAATGAGTAAGGTCGGCACGAGCGACTCCAAGAACACGCTATATTGCTCGTTCTGCGGCAAGAGCCAGCACGAAGTCCGCAAACTGATCGCGGGTCCCACGGTCTTCATCTGCGACGAGTGCGTCGAGCTTTGCATGGACATCATCCGCGAGGAGAACAAGTCCTCGCTGGTCAAGTCGCGCGACGGCATTCCGACGCCGAAGGAAATCTGCAAGGTGCTGGACGATTACGTGATCGGCCAGAGCCACGCGAAGAAGGTCCTGTCGGTCGCGGTGCACAACCACTACAAGCGCCTCAACCACCAGACCAAGCACAACGACGTCGAGCTCGCGAAGTCGAACATCCTGCTGATCGGTCCGACCGGTTCGGGCAAGACGCTGCTCGCGCAGACGCTCGCCCGCATCCTGGACGTGCCCTTCACGATGGCGGACGCAACGACGCTGACCGAAGCCGGCTATGTCGGTGAGGACGTCGAGAACATCATCCTGAAGCTGCTCCAGGCCGCCGACTACAATGTCGAGCGCGCCCAGCGCGGCATCGTATACATCGACGAAATCGACAAGATCAGCCGCAAGTCCGACAATCCCTCGATCACGCGCGACGTGTCGGGTGAGGGCGTGCAGCAGGCGCTCTTGAAGATCATGGAAGGCACGGTGGCTTCGGTCCCGCCGCAGGGCGGCCGCAAGCATCCGCAGCAGGAGTTCCTGCAGGTGGATACCACCAACATCCTGTTCATCTGCGGCGGCGCCTTCGCCGGCCTCGAGAAGATCATCTCGGCACGCGGACGGTCGACCTCGATCGGCTTCGGCGCCCAGGTGCTCGCGCCGGAGGACCGCCGTACCGGCGAGATCTTCCGTCACGTCGAGCCTGAGGATCTCCTGAAGTATGGTCTCATCCCCGAGTTCGTCGGCCGTCTGCCTGTCGTGGCGACGCTCGAGGATCTGGACGAGACCTCGCTGAAGAAGATCCTGACCGAGCCGAAGAACGCGCTTGTGAAGCAGTACCAGCGCCTGTTCGAGATGGAGAACATCGAGCTGACCTTTGCCGACGAGGCGCTTGGCGCGGTCGCCCGCAAGGCGATCGAGCGCAAGACCGGCGCCCGTGGCCTGCGTTCGATCCTCGAGGCGATCCTGCTCGAGACCATGTTCGACCTGCCGGGTCTGGAAGGTGTGGAAGAAGTCGTGATTTCCCGCGAAGTCGTGGAAGGCACGGCCCGTCCGCTCTACATCTACGCCGATCGATCCGATCGCGCCGTCGAGAACGCCAGCGCCTGATTTGCGGCGCTGGAACGCTCCAATCGTCCTGACAAGTGACGGCTGCGGAAGGTATCTCCGCAGCCGAGTTTGCGTCGCTTACCCGTGTGCGTAAGCACCTGATGGCGCGCGTTTTTCAATGACTTGACACCCCCCCGGTCGATAGCCACCTAATGTCGGCGGCGAGCGTGAATTCTCTTCAAGATTCGCCTCAGTTCCGATCCGGCAAGCCCGGTCCACCCTTGGAATGGTAGACTGGTTTTGTGGATCACCTCGGCACCTTGTGGCGGTTGCGCATGAGCATGGCGGGCTGCGTGCAAGGGGGCAAAGCAAAAGGAAAAGGCCATGACTAATCCAAAACCCAGGCCAACCATCGTCCATGGCGAAACGCACGCTTATCCCGTGCTTCCCTTGCGCGACATCGTCGTCTTCCCGCACATGATCGTGCCGCTCTTCGTCGGCCGCGAGAAGTCGATCCGCGCGCTCGAAGAGGTGATGAAGAACGACGCGCTGATCATGCTCGCGACGCAGAAGAACGCGTCCGACGATGATCCGGCGCCCGATGCGATTTACGAGACCGGTACGCTTGCCAGCGTGCTCCAGCTCTTGAAGCTTCCCGACGGCACCGTGAAGGTGCTGGTCGAAGGGCTCGAGCGTGCGCGCGTGCAGAAATACACCGATCGCGCCGACTACTATGAAGCGACCGCGATTGCGCTCGCCGATACCGATGCGAAGTCGGTCGAGGCGGAAGCGCTGGCACGCTCGGTCGTGTCCGACTTCGAGAGCTATGTGAAGCTCAACAAGAAGATCTCGGCCGAGGTCGTCGGCGTGGTGCAGGCGATCACCGATTTCGCCAAGCTCGCCGACACGGTCGCCTCCCATCTCGCCGTCAAGATCGCGGATCGCCAGGGCATCCTGGAGACGCTGTCGGTCACCACGCGCCTCGAAAAGGTGCTGGGCCTGATGGAGAGCGAGATCTCGGTGCTCCAGGTCGAGAAGCGCATCCGCTCGCGCGTCAAGCGCCAGATGGAGAAGACCCAGCGCGAGTATTATCTCAACGAGCAGATGAAGGCGATCCAGAAGGAACTCGGCGACGACGACGGTCGCGACGAGCTCGCCGATCTCGAAGAGAAGATCTCCAAGACCAAGCTCTCCAAGGAAGCGCGCGAGAAGGCGCAGCACGAATTGAAGAAGCTGCGCCAGATGTCGCCGATGTCCGCGGAAGCGACCGTCGTGCGCAACTACCTGGATTGGCTGCTGTCGATCCCGTGGAACAAGAAGTCCAAGGTCAAGAAGGACCTGGAATCGGCGCAGGCCATCCTGGACTCCGATCACTACGGTCTGGAGAAGGTCAAGGAACGTATCGTCGAGTATCTCGCGGTGCAGTCGCGCGCCAACAAGCTGACGGGACCGATCCTGTGCCTCGTCGGACCTCCCGGCGTCGGCAAGACCTCGCTCGGCAAGTCGATCGCGAAGGCGACCGGACGCGAGTTCGTGCGCGTCTCGCTCGGCGGCGTGCGCGACGAGGCCGAGATCCGCGGTCACCGCCGCACCTATATCGGCTCGATGCCCGGCAAGATCATCCAGTCGATGCGCAAGGCGAAGTCGTCCAATCCGCTGTTCCTGCTGGACGAGATCGACAAGATGGGCGCCGACTTCCGCGGTGATCCGTCCTCGGCTTTGCTCGAGGTCCTCGACCCCGAGCAGAACGGGACCTTCAACGACCACTATCTCGAGGTCGACTACGATCTGTCCAACGTGATGTTCATCACGACCGCGAATACGCTCAATATTCCGGGACCGTTGATGGACCGCATGGAGATCATCCGGATCGCGGGCTACACCGAGAACGAGAAGGTCGAGATCGCGCGCAAGCACCTGATCCCGAACGCGGTGTCCAAGCACGGCCTGGACTCCAAGGAGTTCTCGATCGACGACGACGCGCTGCTGCTGCTGATCCGCCGCTACACCCGCGAAGCGGGCGTGCGTAACCTGGAGCGTGAGCTCTCCACACTCGCCCGCAAGGCGGTGAAGGAGCTGATGATCTCCAAGAAGAAGTCGGTCAAGGTCACCGAGAAGTCGCTCGAAGAGCTTCTGGGTGTGCCGAAGTACCGCTTCGGCGAGATCGAGAGCGAGCCGCAGGTCGGCATCGTCACCGGCCTTGCCTGGACCGATGTCGGCGGCGAGCTGCTGACCATCGAAGGCGTCATGATGCCGGGCAAGGGCAAGATGACGGTCACGGGCAACCTGCGCGACGTGATGAAGGAATCGATCTCGGCGGCGGCGTCCTACGTCCGCTCGCGCGCGATCGTCTACGGGATCGAGCCGCCGCTGTTCGACCGGCGCGACATCCACGTGCACGTGCCGGAAGGCGCGACGCCGAAGGACGGTCCGTCGGCGGGCGTGGCGATGGCCACCGCGATCATCTCGGTCATGACCGGAATCCCGGTCCGCCACGATGTCGCGATGACCGGCGAGATCACGCTGCGCGGCCGCGTGCTGCCGATCGGCGGTCTGAAGGAGAAGCTGCTGGCTGCTGCCCGCGGCGGCATCAAGACGGTGCTGATCCCCGAGGACAACGCCAAGGATCTCACGGAGATCTCCGATGCGATCAAGGGCGGCATGGAGATCATCCCGGTCTCGCGGCTGGATGACGTCGTCGCCAGGGCGCTGGTGAAGAAGCCGGTGCCGATCGTCTGGGAAGAGGACACCAAGGTGACGGTGAAGCCGGACGGCGACGAAGCCGCCGGTGGCCTGACCGCTCACTGAGCTCCAGCGAAAGATGATAAAACGGCGCCTTCGGGCGCCGTTTTTGCTTTGATGCAAGGGAACGAGGGCGATGCAGATCGACGGGCAATGCCATTGCGGGCAGATCACCTTTGAAGCCGAGATCGACCCCGAGGCGGTCTCGGTCTGCCATTGCCAGGACTGCCAGACGCTGACGGGATCACCGTTCCGGGTCACCGCGATCTGTTCCGCCGGCGACGTCAAGCTCACCGGCGGCACGCCAAAAATCTACGGCAAGCGCGGCGACAACGGCCGGATGCGCTTCCAGCATTTTTGCGCCGACTGTGGTTCCCCGCTGTTCACCAGCGGCGAGGGCGACCAGGCCGACGACTGGGGCATCCGCTGGGGCAGCATCCGCCAGCGCGACGCTCTGAGGCCCAGCCGACAGATCTGGTGCCAGTCGGCGGCAGTGTGGATCGACGCCGTGCCGGGGCTGCCGGGGAGGCCGCAGGATTGATGTTCCGTACTTGCTCACCGAGGGCGGGTAGGGATAAAGAGGCGGCGAGGGCGGTTAGCTCAGCTGGTTAGAGCATCTCGTTTACACCGAGAGGGTCCGCGGTTCGAATCCGTGACCGCCCACCAACGCGTTTTTCGGGTACTGCCTCGTCAATTGGAACGGGCCGAGCGGGCAGCACCGAGCCGACGGCCATCGGTTCCGGCTGCATCTTGTGCTTGCGGCCGGTCTTCGTGTCGGGCATATCGGCCCGAACTGGGACGCGTAGAGCGGCTGCCCTGCCAAGCACCACCTGGATCCGACGCCGGCCATATGCCGACCAAGCTGCCCTACCGACCGGAGATCGACGGCCTGCGAGCGATCGCGGTCCTGCCTGTCATTCTCTATCATGCCGGGGTTCCCGGATTCTCGGGCGGCTTTGTCGGAGTCGACGTCTTCTTCGTGATCAGCGGCTATCTGATCACGTCGATCATCCTCGACGAATATGAAAATGGCGGCTTCAGCTTCGTCGGCTTCTACGAGCGGCGCGCCCGGCGCATTCTGCCGCCCTTGTTCCTGGTCTGCCTTGCGAGCATTCCGTTCGCCATCTATTCGCTGAGCCCGCGCGATCTCGAGGAGTTCGCCAGGAGCCTGCTCTCGGTCTGCGGTTTCGTTTCGAACTTCTTCTTCTGGTCGCAAAGCGGATATTTCGACGGGCCGACCGAGCTCAAGCCACTCGTCCATACTTGGAGCCTTGCGGTCGAAGAGCAGTTCTATCTGGTCTTTCCGATCGCGCTGTTCTTGTTGCTCAAGCTCGGTCGACGTCACGCCATCGCGTTGTTTGTCGCGACCGCTGTACTGAGCTTCGCTCTCGCTGTTTGGGGATCGCGTCACGCGACGGCAGCGACCTTCTACCTCCTGCCGGCAAGGTATTGGGAGCTTTTGATCGGTGCGCTGCTGCCGCTGTGCCGCATCGAGACCGAAGCGCGGCGCCTGCCGCGCCGGCTCGCCGAGCCGCTTGCGTTGCTCGGTCTTGCATTGATCGCGATTCCGATCTTCACCTATCACAACATTCCCTATCCCGGCGTTTACACGTTGCCGCCGACACTCGGCACGGCGCTGGCGATCGTGTTCCTGCGACCCGATACGCTATCGGGCCGCATCGTTGCGACGCGCGGCCTCGTTGGCATCGGCCTGATCAGCTACAGCGCCTATCTCTGGCATCAGCCCGTGTTTGCGCTTGCGCGGCTCGGCGCGATCTATGAGGCCAATATCCCGGTCTTCATCGGCCTTTCGGCGATTGCGCTGCTCCTGGCCTACCTGACCTACGTGCTGGTCGAGCGCCCGGTGCGCGACCGCAAGCGGTTCACCCGGAACGAGGTGTTCGCCTATTGCGGTGCTGCCTCCGCGGGACTGGCCGGCCTCGGCCTGGTCGGCATCTTCACCGGCGGGCTCGAGAACAGCTATCTCGCCCGCAACGACATGGCGACCCAGCGGGCCTATGCGCTCATCAAGCAGTATGGCTTGCGCGATATCAAGGCCCGGCTGATCGACCGCGGCTGCCAGTTCTGGTCTCCCCGTCCGGACGAGGCGTTCGAGGCGCGGTTTCGATCCTGTGCCGAGAAGTTTGGCCCGGCCATCATGGTCGTCGGCGATTCCCACGGCGAGAACGTCTACAATGCGGTGGCCAAGGCGAGCCCCGGCGAGTTCGTCGTCGGTCTGGTCGACGAAGGCTGCCGTGCGTGGAACGACAGCGATGCCTGTCCGTATTCCAGGCTCAAGGGCTTCCTCGATCGCAACGGAGCTTCCGTGCGCGGGATCGTCTTCAACGTGTCGGGAGCTCACCTTCTGACCGACCTGGAAGGCAATTCGGAAAACCACCACCTGTTCGAGTGGAAGACGGGATATCTCATCAATTACGAGAAGGTCGCCTTCACGATCAACTATCTGCGGACGATCGCGCCGCTGGCGAAGATCGTGTGGCTCGGTCCCTTTGTCGAAGCACGGGTCAACTTCCGCGATCCGCCGTCAATCGCAAGGGACGCGTTCAGGATGAATCCCGTCTCGCTCCATCATTTCAAGGCGCTGGACGCCGAGATTGCCAAGGAAGTCGCCGAAGGGCCACAGACCTTCAAGTATCTGTCATTCTACGACGTGCTCAAGGTCGATCAGTATTTCCTGCTGACCGGCGATTGTCTGACGTTCAGCGATCCCGATCATCTGAGCGCCTGCGGCGAGGAGTTGCTTGGCGAGAAGCTCAAGGCCCAACTGCCCTGGCCGAACTCGTAGGCTCCAGGCACAAGCATCCAAGCGGTGCCCGTCCGACCTTCAATTTGAATGGGCCGTACCTTCGGTTCGTGATATGGGCTGAACGGCGCGTGAGTGCGCGATGAGGTCCCGATGCAGCAACCCAGCGGACACGAGCAGAATGTCGACCAGATCGCCTATTGGAACGGCCCCAGCGGGCAACGCTGGGCCGATCGACATGCGGTGCAGGAGAGGCTGCTCGGGCCGATCGCGGATGTCCTGATCGATCGCGCCGGGCCGAAGCCGGGCGAGCGCGTGATCGACGTCGGCTGCGGCTCCGGCGCAACGACGGTGGCATTTGCGAAGGCGGTGGCGCCTGATGGCTTCGCGCTCGGCCTCGATGTCTCCGACCCCATGTTGTCGCAGGCGCGTGCGCTGGCGCCAAAGGGCCTGCCGCTCGATTTCGTGCTGGCGGATGCGACGGTACATCCGTTCGAGCCGGCGAGCTTTGACCTCCTGGCCTCGCGCTTCGGCGTGATGTTCTTCGCCGATCCCATTGCGTCCTTCACCAACCTTCGTCGCGCGCTGAAGCCGTCCGGGCGGCTCGCCTTCGCCTGTTGGCGTGAGCCGAAGGAGAACCCGTGGATGATGGCGCCGCTGATGGCGGTCTACAAGCACGTGCCCAAAATGCCGCCGGTCGGGCCGGAGGAGCCGGGCCCGTTCGCCTTCGCATCCGAAGAGCGCGTGATGCGCATCCTGAAAGGGGCGGGCTTCGTCGATGTGGCGATGGAGCCGCACAATCTCGCGATGGATATCGCCATCGGCGGTGGGCTCGAGGCCGCCGTCGACGGCGCGCTCCAGATCGGCCCGGCCAGCCGTGCGCTGCAAGGGCATCCGCCGGAGACGTATGAGGCCGCTAAGGCCTCGATCCGCGAAATGCTCGCGCCGTTTTTGAAGGGACAGTCGGTGGCACTTCAGGGCGCGATCTGGATCGTGACGGCGAAGGCGTCGTAGCGCTCGCTGCTCGACGCCGTTGTGCGCAGTTGAAGCTGAGCAAATGCCTCTTCACACCACGTCATCCGGCGCCAGCGCACAGCCATTATCCGGATGCGTCTCCACCTGAAGCGTGGTGTGGCCGATGCGGAAGGATGTCTTCAGCATCTGTGCGGTCTCCATCAGGAACGCATCGCCGCTACCTGCGGGCATGACGAGATGGCAGGTCAGCGCCGTCTCGGTGGTCGAGATCGGCCAGACGTGCAGATCGTGGATCGCGGACACACCCGGGCGCGCCAGCAGGAGCGCCCTGATCGCGGCGAGGTCGGTGCCCTTGGGGGCGGCCGCCATTGACATGTCGATGGAGCCGCGGAGCAGGCTGGTCGTGCTCCAGAGAATGGCGGCGCAGATGACGAGGCTGGTGACGGGGTCGAGCCAGAGCCAGCCGGTCCAGATGATCAGCGCCGCCGAGACGACGACGCCGAGCGAGACGGCGGCGTCGGCGGCCATGTGCAGATAGGCGCCCTCGATGTTGATGTCGTCCTTGCGACCGCTCGCGAACAGCATGGCGGTGAAACCGTTGACGAGGATGCCGATGCCGGCGACCACCATCACGGTCACCCCCGCGACCGGCTCCGGCTCGCGCAGGCGTAAAATCGCCTCCCAGCCGATCGCGCCGGTCGCGACCAGCAGGAACACGGCATTGGCCAGTGCCGCCAGGATGGTCGAGGCACGCAGGCCGTAGGTGAAGCGTCCGCTCGGCGCGCGCCGCGCCGCGATTGCGGCGCCCCACGCCACGACCAGGCCGAGCACGTCGGAGAGATTGTGGCCGGCGTCCGCGAGCAGGGCGGTGGAGTTGCCGATATAGCCATAGACCGCCTCGGCCACGACCAGCGCAGTGTTGAGCGAAATGCCGATCGCGAAGGCCTTGCCGAAACTGGCGGGCGCATGGACATGCGCGTGGCCAAGACCACGACCATGGCAATGATCATGCTCGTGACCTGCATCGTCATGATGGTGATCGCCGTGGTGGTCGTGGTTGCCCAAACCTAGCGCTCCCCGGACGCTGCCAAATCAGCCGCCATTGTAGGCGTTTCGCGTGCCACGTCACGCCGGAACAGCATGTAGAGCGCCGGCAGCACAAGGAGCGTCAGCACGGTCGAGGAGATGATGCCGCCGATCACCACGGTTGCGAGCGGCCGCTGCACCTCGGCGCCGGCGCCGGTGGCGAGCGCCATCGGCACGAAGCCGAGCGAGGCGACCAGCGCGGTCATCAGCACCGGGCGCAGCCGGGTCAGCGCGCCCTCGCGCACGGCCTCCGCAACGGATCGTCCCTCGCTGCGCAGCCGCTCGATGAAGGCGATGATGACGAGGCCGTTGAGCACGGCGACGCCCGACAGCGCGATGAAGCCGACGCCGGCGCTGATGGACAGCGGGATGCCGCGGAGCAAGAGCGCCGCGACGCCGCCCGTCAGAGCCAGCGGCACGCCGGAGAACACCAGCGCCGCATCCGCCGCCGATCCCATGCCCATGAACAGCAGCAGGAACACCAGCAGCAGCGCCACCGGCACCACGATGGTCAGCCTCTTGGTGGCCGAGACCAGCTGCTCGAACTGGCCTCCCCAGCCGATCCAGTAGCCCGGCGGCAGCTTGACCTTCTCCGCGACGGCGGCTTGCGTCTCGGCGACGAAGGAGCGCAAATCGCGCCCGCGAACGTTGGCCATCACCACGACGCGGCGCTTGCCGTTCTCGCGGCTGATCTGGTTGGGACCCGGCGCGATCTCGATTGCCGCAACGGAAGAGAGGGGCACGTAGCGCGGCGTCGTTCCCGATGTCCCCGGCCAGGCGGTCTTCGTGACGGCCGCGACGTCTTCGCCCGGCGGCAGCGGGATCGGCAGCGACTTGATCGTGTCAGGGTCGGCACGCAGGCTTTCCGGCAGCCGGACCACGATGTCGAAGCGGCGATCGCCTTCGAACAGCTTGCCGACCGGCTTGCCGCCGATCGCGATCTCGACGAGGTTCTGCACCTCGCTGAGGCTGAGGCCATAGCGCGACAGCGCCTGGCGATCGAGCTTGACGGTGAGGATCGGCAGGCCCGCGACCTGCTCGGTCTTGACGTCGGCGGCGCCCTCGATGCCGCGGACCACGCCGTTGACCTGCTGGGCGATGCCGGCGAGCACGTCGAGATCGTCGCCGAAAATCTTGACGCCGACGTCGCTGCGGATGCCGGCGATGAGCTCGTTGAAGCGCATCTGGATCGGCTGGGTCATGCCATAGGCGGTGCCGGGCAGGGTGTTGGCGGCGCGTTCGATCTCCTCGATCACCTCGTTCTTCGGCTTGGCGGGATCGGGCCATTCCTCGCGCGGCTTGAGCGTGACATAGGTGTCGGCGGCGTTCGGCGGCATCGGGTCGTTGGCGATCTCGGCGGTACCGACCTTGGAGAAGATGGTCGCGACCTCCGGCACTTGCTTGACCGCCTTCTCCAGCCGAATCTGCATGTCGACGCTCTGGGTCAGGCTGGTGCCGGGAATCCGGATGGTCTCGATGGTGATGTCGCCCTCGTCGAGGCTCGGGATGAATTCGCCGCCCATGCGTGTCGCGGCGAAGACGCTGCCGGCGACGATCAGGACGGCGCCAAACGCGACGCTGCCGCGGTAGCGGATGGCGCGGTCGAGCAGCGGCACATAGAACCGCTTGGCGGTCCGCATGAAGAGGTTTTCCGTCTCCGAGACCCTGCCGGTGACGAAGATCGCCACCGCGGCCGGGACGAAGGTGATCGACAACAGCGCCGCGCCCGCGAGCGCCATCAGCACGGTCAGGGCCATCGGCGTGAACATCTTGCCTTCGGTCCCCGTCAGGGTCAGGACCGGCAGGTAGACCACGGCGATGATGAGCGTGCCGAACAGGCTCGGCTTGATGACCTCGCTGCTGCCGGCGCGGATCGTCTCCATCCGTTCCTCGAGCGACAGCAGCCGGCCGCGCCGGTGCTGCTCGGCAGCGAGCAGCCGCAGGCAGTTTTCGACGATGATGACCGCGCCGTCGACGATGATGCCGAAGTCGATTGCGCCGAGGCTCATCAGATTGGCGCTGACCTTGCTCTCGACCATGCCTGATATCGTGAACAGCATCGACAGCGGGATGACGCAGGCCGTGATCAGTGCGGCGCGGATGTTGCCGAGGATCAGGAACAGCACCGCGATCACTAGCGCCGCGCCTTCGACGAGGTTCTTCTCGACGGTCTGGATGGTCGCTTCCACCAGATGCGTGCGGTCGTAGACGGCGCGCGCGATCACGCCGTCGGGAAGCGATTTCGCGATCTCCGTGAGCCTCGCCTTGACGCGCTGGGCTACGGTGCGGCTGTTCTCGCCGATCAGCAGCATGGCGGTGCCGAGGACGGTTTCGCTGCCGTTGGTGGTCGCGGCGCCCGAGCGCAGGTCCTGGCCTTCCTGGACGTCGGCGACGTCGCGGATGCGCACCGGCACGCCGCCGCGCGAGCCGATCACGATGTCCCTGATGTCCTCGATATTGGCGACTTGGCCGGGTGCGCGGACGAGATATTGCTCGCCGTTGCGCTCGATATAGCCGGCGCCGACATTGGCGTTGTTGGCGGCCAGCGCCGTCATGATGTCGCGGAAGCCGAGCTTGTAGGCCATCAGCCGGCCGGGGATCGGCAGCACGTGGAATTGCCGCTCATAGCCGCCGATCGAGTTGACCTCGATCACGCCGGGGATGGTGCGCAGTTGCGGCTTGATGATCCAGTCCTGGATGGTGCGCAGTTCCGTCGGCGTGAACTCGGCGCCGGTCGGTGACTTCGCGCCGGCCTTGGCCTCGACCGAGTAGACATAGATCTCGCCGAGCCCGGTCGAGATCGGCCCCATCGCGACCTCGGTGCCTGCAGGCAGCAGGTCCTTTGCCTGCTGGATGCGCTCGTTGACGAGCTGGCGCGCGAAGTAGATGTCGGTGCCGTCCTGGAACACGACGGTGACCTGGCTCAGGCCGTAGCGCGAGATCGAGCGGGTGTAGTCGAGCCTGGGCAGGCCGCCCATCGCGGTCTCGATCGGGAAGGTGATGCGCTGCTCCGCTTCGAGCGGCGACAGGCCCGGCGCGCGCGTGTTGATCTGGACCTGGACGTTGGTGACGTCGGGCACCGCGTCGATCGGCAGGCGGGTGAAATTCCAGGCGCCGAAGCCGCCGGCGACGAGCGCGAACAGAACGACGAGCCATCGTTGACGAATGGAGAAGGCGAGGAGGGCGTCAATCATGGTCGGCGTCTCCCTTGCCCATCTCCGCCTTGACCACAAAACTGTTCTCGGCGACGTAGCGCTCGCCGGCCAAAAGGCCTGCGCGGATCTCCACGAATTTCGGATCGGAATCGCCGAGCTCGACCGGACGTGCCTCGATCTTGTCGCCGTCCTCGCGGACGAACACGATGGTTTTGTTCTCCAGCGTCTGGATCGCACTTCGCCGCACGGCAACTGCGACGTTGCGTGCGGCGAGGATCAGCCGCGCCGTGACGAACAGGCCGGGGCGGAGCCGGCCGTCGGGATTTGGCAGCACCACGCGCGCCAGCGCGGTCTGGGTCTCGCTCGAGCCGATCGGCGCCATGTAGGAGATCGCGCCCTTGATCTCGCCGCGGCCATCGTCGGGGTCGATCAGTACCTCGTCGTTGAGGCGGACGCGCCGGAGGTCCTGCCGGTAGATCGACAGGTCGACCCAGATGCTGGAGAGGTCGGCGACGACGAAGGCCGGTTTCTGCTCGGAGGCGTATTCGCCGAGCGAGATCTGCCGCTCGATGATGGTGCCGGCGATCGGCGCCTTCAGCTCATAGACCGTGAGGCTCTGATTGCTCTCGATCGCGGCGAGCAGGTCGTCCCTGGCGACCTTGTCGCCGATGCGCTTCTGGATCGACTTGGCGACGCCCGGAAAGCGCGGTGTCACCTGCACCACGGCTTCCTGATTGGCGCGCAGGATACCGTTGAAGGCCAGCGTGTCGGTCAGCGTGGCGCCCGCGGCTTCCGCCAGCGTCACGCCGGCGGCCGCGAGCTTGACGTCGGAGATGCGGATGCGGTCGGCGCCATGCTCGTCCTGCTCGACGTGGTCGTTTGGTTTCTCCGGCTTCTTGTCCGCGGCATGTTCGGTCGGTGCGACCTTGGGCGCTGCAAGCATGGCGTAGCCATAGGCACCGAGCGCTGCGGTCACGATCGCGACGAGGATTGTGGAGGATGTCTTCATCGAGCGCCCTCCCGGGCCAGCGCAAAGGGATTGCCGACGAGGCCTTCGATGGTCGCCACACCGGCATGGAAATTCTGCAGCGCTTCCTGCTCGCGCAGCCGCGCCTGGGTCACGCTCGCTTGCGCGTCGAGCACTTCGAGCAGGGAGAAGCGGCCCTGGCCGTAGCCTTGCGAGATCGCTTCCGCAGCCTCAGTGGCCTTGGGGATGGCGATCTCGCGCAGCACCGCGAGCTCGCGCAGCGAGCCCTGGAGCGAGTCATAGGCGCGGCCCGCAATCACGATCAGCGTGTTGCGGTTGGCCTCGCGCTCGGCCCCGGTCTTGGCGAGGCTTTCCTGCGCTGAGAGGATGTTGCCCTGGTTCTGGTCGAACACGGGTATCGGCACCGAGACGGTGAGGCGCGCCGCATCGTCATTGGTTTCGTTGAAATGGCGCCAGCCGGCCGCGATCCGCACGTCCGGATAGGGCTTGAGCCGCGCCATCAATAGTTCGGCATTGCGCTGGGCAAAGACCGCCGTCCAGCGCACCAATTGCGGATTGGCATCGATGGCGGCGACCACCGACTGGAACGTCGGCGGGCGCCCCGTGGTGTCGAGCCGGCCGGAGACCTCGCCGAATTTCGCAGAGGGATCGCCCATCAGCACCGCGAGCTCGCGCCGGGCGCTTGCCAGCGTCGCCTTGAATCGCTCGCGGTCGGCCTTCACCAGGGCGGAGGCGACCTCGGCGCGGCCGGTCTCGGCCGGAGAGGAGGCGCCGGCTTCCACGCGGCGGCGGAGCAGCGGCGTCAGCCGGTCGATCGCGGCGATCTGCTCGTCGAGGATCTGGATCCGCCGCTGCGCGCCGAGCACGCTGAGGAAGGCGATCGCGGTTTCCGACAGCACCTCCAACCTGACGGCCTTGCGCTGGATCGCGGCGACCTCGATGCCGGCCTGTCCGGCCGCGATCCTGGCGTCGCGCTTGCCGAACAGCTCGAAGGCCTGGCTGATCTGGAGGGTGGTCTCGGCCGATTTCGTGCCGCGATAGATGCCCGACCCGAACGAATTGTCCTGTTCATAGGACAGTTCCGGATTGAGGAGCGCGCCGGCCTGGATGCGCTGACCGGTGGCGATGCCGACGTCGCGCTCCGCCGCCGTCAGGCGCGGGCTCGCGGCCAGCGCGCGCGAGAGCGCCGCGCGCATGGTCAGCGTCTGGGCGTGTGACGTCAGCACCAGGGGTGGGCTGATGAGAATAGCCAGCGCGCACGCGATGCGCGCAGCCAGTCGCCTGCAAAACATGAACAGAACCTGTGAAGGAGAACCGATGGGCGCGATGGGGCGCCCGGCTGATCCGTTCAGGTCAGGTGCTTGGGGGGCGGGGATGCCGTATCGGGCGCGATGCCGGCGAGCGCCGGCTGCCGCTGCGGGACCGGCGCTGCCATTACATCGGCCGCGGCTTCCGGCTGCACCGGTTGCACGACAGCGATGGAGAAGCAGCCGTGGCAGTGATGGCCGGCAAGCGCCTTATGATCGCCATGGCCGGCCGCGCCGTGGTCGAGCATCGCCGCGATCTCGGAGCCGCCGGACGGGCTGGTCACATCGATGTCGTGGGCCCCGTGGAGCGCGCCCGAGAGCAGATACACGACCGCGACGAACACAGCCACGAGCCCGCGCCAATGGCGCGTGGTACTCCGTCTGAAGGGCCGGCGATTCAGGACCACGAATTCACTCTCGCTGTCGGTTCGGCTGGCCTAGCATGGCAGCGGGAACAGTGTCGACCCGCAATAGTGTTACGTGTGGGGAACTCAACGTCGCAGCCGCACCTCATGATGCGAGTGCGACCGGGGCGCAACATTCCGGGGGATTACGAGCTCATTCGGCGGCCTCCGGAATTTGCTCCGACGCGACAGCCCCATCGCCCGTACGGAGCCCGAAGCCCTTCACCAGGCCGAAGATTGCGGGGATCACGATCAGCGTCAGCAGCGTCGACGAGATCATGCCGCCGATCATGGGCACGGCGATCCGCTGCATGATCTCCGATCCCGTTCCGCTGCTCCACATGATCGGCAGCAGGCCGGCCATGATCGCAACCACGGTCATCATTTTCGGGCGGACGCGCTCGACCGCGCCTTCCATGATCGCCTTGTCGAGATCGTCGCGGGTCAGGACGCGTCCGGCGCGCGCGCAGCGCGCTTCGGTTTCGGCAAGGGCGTGGTTGAGATAGATCAGCATCACCACGCCGGTCTCGGCCGCCACGCCCGCGAGCGCGATGAAGCCGACGGCGACCGCGACCGAGAGGTTGAAGCCGAGCCACCACATCAGCCACAGGCCGCCGACGAGGGCGAAGGGCAGGGAGAGCATTACGATCATGGTCTCGGTGATCGAGCGGAAGTTGAGGTAGAGCAGCAGGAAGATGATCAGCAGCGTCACCGGCACCACGATCTTCAGCCGCGCGGTGGCGCGTTCCAGATATTCGTATTGCCCGCTCCAGACCACGTAATAGCCTGATGGGAACTGGACGCTCGCCTGCACCGCGGCCCTCGCATCGGCGACATAGCCGCCGAGGTCACGGTCGCGGATGTCGACATAGATGTAGGTGGCGAGCTGGCCGTTCTCGGTCCGGATCGAGGTCGGCCCGCGCGCCGGCGTGACGCTTGCGACCTCGCCGAGCGGGACGGCGCCGCCGCCCGGCATCGGCACCAGGATGTCGCTGGCGATCGCCTTCGGATTGTCGCGCAGGTCGCGCGGATAGCGCATGTTGACGGTGAAGCGCTGCCGGCCCTCGACGGTCGTCGTCACCGTCTGGCCGCCGAGCGCGGTCGCAATCGTGTCTTGCACGTCCTGCACCATGATGCCGTAACGCGACAGCGCCTCGCGGTCCGGCGTGATCTCGAGATAGTAGCCGCCGAGGCTCCGCTCGGCATAGGCCGAGGAGGTGCCGGGCACCGCCTTGAGCACCTGCTCGATCTGCCGGGCCACCTTGTCGATCCCGGCGAGATCGGTGCCCATGACCTTGATGCCAACGGGGGTACGGATGCCGGTCGAGAGCATGTCGATGCGCGCCTTGATCGGCATGGTCCAGGCGTTGGAGACGCCCGGAAACTGCAGCGCCTTGTCCATCTCGGCGATCAGGCTGTCGATCGTCACGCCGGCGCGCCACTGCTCCTTCGGCTTGAGGTCGACGATGGTCTCGAACATCTCCGATGGCGCCGGATCTGTCGCGGTTGCCGCACGACCGGCCTTGCCGTAGACTGAGGCGACTTCCGGAAACGAGCGGATGATGCGGTCCTGGGTCTGCATCAGCTCGGCCGCCTTGGTCACGGAAATGCCGGGAAGCGTCGTCGGCATGTAGAGCAGGGTGCCTTCGTTGAGGTTCGGCATGAACTCGGAGCCGAGCCGGCCTGCCGGCCAGATCGAGGCGGCGAGCACGCCAAGCGCGAGCAGGATCACTGGGATCCGCGCCCGCAGCACGCCTGAGATCACCGGCCGGTAGATCCAGATCAGGAAGCGGTTGATCGGGTTCTTGTGCTCCGGGATGATCCTGCCGCGGACGAAGATCACCATCAGCGCCGGCACCAGCGTGACCGACAGCAGCGCCGCCGCCGCCATCGCGAAGGTCTTGGTGAAGGCGAGCGGGCTGAACAGCCGGCCCTCCTGCGATTCCAGGGTGAAGATCGGCATGAACGAGACGGTGATGATCAGCAGGCTGAAGAACAGCGCCGGGCCGACCTCGGCGGCGGCCTCGATCAGGATCGCCACCCGCGAATGGCCGGGCGCGGCGCGCTCGAGATGCTTGTGCGCGTTCTCGATCATGACGATCGCCGCGTCGATCATGGCGCCGATCGCGATCGCGATGCCGCCGAGGCTCATGATGTTGGAGCCGATCCCGAGCAGCTTCATCGCCCCGAACGCCATCAGCACCCCGACGGGGAGCATCAGGATGGCAACCAGCGCGCTGCGGACATGCAGCAGGAACACGATGCAGACCAGCGCCACCACGATGCTCTCCTCGAGCAGCGTATGCCGGAGCGTCTCGATCGCGGCCTTGATCAGGTTGGAGCGGTCGTAGACCGGAACGATCTCGACCGATTTCGGCAGGCTGGTTGCGATCTCCCTGAATCGCTTCTTGACGCCCTCGATTACGTCGAGTGCGTTCATGCCGAAGCGCTGCAGCACGATGCCGCTCGCCACCTCGCCCTCGCCGTTGAGCTCGGCGATGCCGCGCCGCTCGTCCGGTCCGAGCTCGACGCGGGCGACGTCGCGCAGCTTGACCGGCGTTCCGTTGTCGGTCTTCAGCACGATGTTGCCGATGTCGTCGACGCTTTTCAGATAGCCCTTGCCGCGAATGACATATTCGAACTCGGAAAGCTCGACGGTGCGGCCGCCGACGTCGGCATTGCTGGCGCGGATGGCATCGCGCATCTTCTGCATGGTGATGCCGAGGTCGCGCATGCGCTGCGGATCGAGGATGACGTTGTATTGCCGCACGAAGCCGCCGATGCTCGCGATCTCCGCCACGCCTTCCGCCTTGGCGAGCGCAAACTTCAGATTCCAGTCCTGGATCGTCCGCGTCTCAGCAAGGTTCAATTCCTTGGACATCACCGCATATTGGTAGACCCAGCCGACGCCGGTGGCGTCGGGCCCGATCGTGGGCGTGACGCCGGCGGGCAGCCGCGACGCGGCGCCGTTGAGGAATTCGAGCACGCGCGAACGGGCCCAGTAGATGTCGGTACCGTCCTCGAAGATGACGTAGACGAAGGAGACGCCGAAGAAGGAGAAGCCGCGCACCACCTTCGACCTTGGCACCGTCAGCATCGCAGTGGTGAGGGGATAGGTGACCTGATCCTCGATCACCTGGGGCGCCTGGCCCTGATATTCGGTGTAGACGATGACCTGGGTGTCGGAGAGGTCTGGAATGGCGTCCAGCGGCAGATGGAGCAAGGCATAGAGGCCGGCCGCGGCGGCAAAGCCGGTGCCGAACAGGACCAGCAGCAGGTTGCGTGCCGACCAGGCGATGATGCGCGCGATCATGGCTTGCCTCCCATCGCGTGGCCGCCGTGCGCATCAGTGCCTTGCGCGTTAGTGCCTTGGGCGTTGCCGCCTTCGGCGAGTCCTTTGAGGGCCGCCTTGAGGTTGCTCTCGGCATCGATCAGGAAGTTGGCGGAGGTGACGATGACGTCGCCCTCGGCAAGCCCGTCGCGGATCTCGACATAGCCGTCGCCCCGCCGCCCGAGCTTGACCTCGCGCGGCTCGAAGCGGCCCTGTCCCTTGTCGACCAGGACGGCCTGCCGGCTGCCGGTGTCGAGCACCGCGCTTTCGGCCACGCTGAGCACCGGCGCCGGATTGCCGGTATCGATTGCGGCATCGACATACATGTCGGGAAGCAGCGCGAGATCGTCGTTGGCGAGTTCGATCCGTATCCGCGCCGTGCGCGTCTCCTTGTTCAGCTGCGGATAGATGACGCTGATCCGGCCGCCAAAATCCCGATCGGGATAGCTGCGCGCCCGCACCGTCACGGGCTGGCCGACGGCAATGCCGCCGAGGTCGCGCTCGGCGACGTCGACATTGGCCCACACCAGCGAGATATCGGCGATGCGAAACAGGATGTCGCCGGGCTGGGCGCGCATGCCGTCGATGGCGTTGCGCTGGAGCACGATGCCGTCACGCGGCGACGACCATTGGATGGTGATCGGCACCGCATGGCTCTTCTCCATCTCGGCGATGACGGGTTCGGGGACATCGAGATTGACCAGCCGCTGCCGCGAGCCCCGGCCGTAGGGTTCGATGCCCGCGGTCGTCTTCGAGGTGATGGTCGCGAGATATTCGGCCGCTGCGGACGATACGGCCGGACTGTAGATCTCCATCAGCGACTGCCCCTTGGTCACGCGGCTTCCGGTGGTGACGTCGGCAACCTTCTGCACAAAACTCTCGGCGCGCATGGCGATGACCGAGATCCGGCGTTCGTCGAGCTGGATAGTGCCGGGCGCGCGCACCAGCGTCCGCAGCCGCCGTAGTTCGGCAGGCTCCGATTTGACGCCGCTGCGCTGGATTTTGCCGGGCGACAGCTTGACCGAACCGTCGTCGCTGTCGTCGCCGTCATAGACGGCGATGTAATCCATCCCCATCGAATCCTTCTTCGGCACTGGTGAGGTGTCGGGCAGGCCCATCGGGTTGCGGTAATATTTGATCTTGCGATCGGCCTTGTGCTCGCCTTTAGGCTCGTCGGCATCGGACGGCGCCGGTACGGCGACGTAGTCGCGGCCGTCCTCGGTCTTCTTCGGCGTCGGCGAATAGAGCGGCTTGCCGTCCGGATCCTGATAATAGAGCGGGGCGGCCGTATCCGCCGCATTCGCTGCGGACAAAATCGGATCGCCATTCGCCGGCAAAAAGCTGCCGGCAAACAGCGCGGCGCCTACCGCTGCGACAAGCGCAGCGGTAGTGCCGATGAGGCGGCTCTTGCTCATTGCTCGGCCGTGACGACGAGCTTGTTTTCGACCGTGCCGCTTTCGCCCTGCACCTTGGCGCCAAGCGAGAGCTGCCAGCGCCCGGCCATGCCAAAGGTGGCCTTGAAACGGTAGGTGCCGGGCTCGGTGCCCGGCATCGGCGTGACCTTGGTGGCCATCTCCTGCATGCCGTCGGGCGCCATGTCGAGCCGGCTGGCGAAGACCACGGCATCCGGCACGGTCTTGCCGGAGGTCTTGTTGACCAGCCGTACCGCCACGATGCGATCGGCGCCGGCCTTGACGGTCGGCTGCATGAGCTGGAATTCATAGTTCTTGATTTCGGCGCGTGCGGAGGTCGCAAACGCGGTTGCGATCAGCGCGGCCATGGCGGCGCGCGCGACGTGGGACGTTGTCATGATTTCAATTTCCTCGATGGGTCTGATGGAGTCGCACGCAACGACGTGACGCGTCGCAAGACGGTATGCAGCCATGCGCGCCGATTGCGGCACGCATGTTCACCAGGCGGCGGAGCGCCTGTCAGACGATCGATCGAGGGGGATGATCCGGAGGTGGGCGGGTGAGGCCGTCGCCGATGGCATCATCGAGCGGCCGAAGCAGCGCGAGAGGACGCGCATAGCGGATGGCGGTCGCGACGACAGGTCCTGCCTGCAACGCCTTCAGCATGCAGATCGCGAGGAGCGGGCAGTCCTGGCATTGCTTGCTGTTCTGCTCGTCGGGGCAGCACGGCATGTCCGCCGACATGTCCTGTGCGCCGGTCATCTGCATGTCGCTAGCCATCAGAGGCTCCGCCGCTGCTGGCGTCACCAGCGGCGCAACCATCAGCCCTGCGGTCACGAGGACCGCGAGCACGAGCCTGAGGATGCGACAAGCCATCATTGCGCGACACTCTCACACGGTGGCAACACTGGAAAGTCCCCCGGTTCACAAGTGTGAGAGCAGGGAGCGCTGGTGGTTAACCGTTTCGAGCGATCGCGGAGTACCATGTTATTGCGCAATCCTAATGGGATTTGGGGCCTCCCTGATAACGCCATCCGGATGCGCCGCCCGCCGGTGCGGTGGCGGGCAGCGTAGGAGCTTGTCGATCATAGGCCAACGCGGAATACGGGCCTTGACGTAGGACAAACGTTCTGGATTGCGAGGTTTGCCTGGCCTCATTCGGCCAATAGCTCCTGTCGGAAATGGTCGAGCCCGCATGGGCGCTGGCCGAGACGGCCAAGAGAAGCGTGAGTGCGAGAAGGCTCTTCGTCAACATAGTTCCGGCTCCATGATTTTCGCGGAAGCGCCTCTGTTGCGCTTCTTCTGAGGAGTTCGGAGCCATCCGCGAGTCGGTTACAGGCTCACGCCGACGTGAGTGCAGCCTCTCACCAGCGCAACAGCCGGGGTCCCAACAATGCGCCTGCGAGGGTGCACAGCACGATCGTACCGCCATACCAGAGCGCGACGAAGGGCAGCGAGTCGTCGGTGCAGTGAAGCGCATAGGCCATCGCGCTCATGCCACCTGCGACGAGCCCGCTGAAGGCGCCGGTACGGACCAGATTGGTCGGAGCCGCCTGTCGCACAGCCCAGATGACGACGGCAAACGGGACAATCGCGATGATCGGAATCGAGATGAGGCATTCGAGCCATTGATCGCCCATCACCATCCTGTCCCAGTGTGAACTCGGCGCCTGCCCAAGGCTGATGCCGGCAAGCAGGAGGATCGCCACAAAGGGCAGTGCGGCGAGGCCCGGGGATACCCTTCGTTCCCCGCCAGGCCGCGCCAGCCGTGCCAGATAGACCGCCGCCGCGCCTGTGGTGCCGAACGCGAATGCGATCTTCAGGAACAGAAAAATCAGGGTGCGTGGCGTGGTCAAGTCGGTGCGGACACCGAGTGCCAAGAACGTGACTCCGATTGCAACGGCCATTCCAACCACAAGCGCAGTGCCGACGCTGCGGTTGACCTGTCGCCGGTTGACCGGTTCGACACCCGCGCTGAGCGCGCTGATCAGCTCGTCCGTCTTCATGTTTGCGTCCTCTGTGCGATCAACGCCGCCAGGGTCTTCAGCCCGCGGTGAATATTGACCTTCACGCCCGATTCCGAGATGTGGCAGCGCTGTGCCGCTTCAGCGACGCTCAGCCCGTCGAGTTTCACGGCCTCGATCGCGCATTGCATCTTTTCCGGCAGGTGTTTGAGCAACCGCCTGAGATCGAAGCTGCTCTCGGCGCTGAGGTTATCGTCATTGGCAATGACGTCGCCCGCCTCGTCGATCGGCACGTCGGTAACCGAGGCCCGGTTTCGGCGGAGAAAATCGATCAGCTTGTAGCGCGCGATCGCGTGCACCCAGGGCGTTAACAGCTCCTGCGGATCGTAGGTGTGTCGCTGGAGGTGGATCGCCAGCACGGCCTCCTGAACCAGATCCTCGGCCTCCGCCACGCCTCGGCCTATTTTCGCGAACTTGCCCTTGTAATAGGCGCGCAAATGGCGGCTCAGCCGCTCAAGCAGCATGCGATGCGCCGCAGCATCGCCATCCTGGCTGGCAAGCATGAGTGCCTTGAGCTCGGTTTCCGTGGTCGTCATACCCACATGGCTATAGTTCGCTCGTATTGCCGACTTGGTTACAGTCAGTTCGCAAGATTCTCATTTTCCTCCTCCAAGGCAAACGGTGCGAGGGGTCGATCGAGTGGTCCGCAACGCGGATTGGGATGACTTCGTTCGTAGGGACTAGAGGCCGAGGCAATTGTGGAACCGCGCCTGGAAGATCGCCATCGTTACAGGCGCATGGTAAAATGGGACGCCGGAGGGAGCCTGGAGTGCCTGAAGAGTCCTGCTGCTCACACGACGCGTGCTGCGAGAAGGCCGCCAAACCCCGCGTGGAGGAGGTCGCCACGTCGGGCTGCGCCGACTGCTGCTCGGCAGGTGTTCCGGTCTTCGACGGGCTTGATCCACGATACAAGCGCATATTGTGGACCGTCATCGCCATCAACGCGGCGATGTTCGTGAGCGAAATGGTGGCGGGCCACTTGGCCGGCTCGCAGGCTCTCAAGGCCGACGCTCTCGACTTCCTGGCCGATACAGTCACCTACGGCTTGAGCCTTTCGGTCATCGGCGCGAGCCTCAAGACACGGGCCACCGCCGCACTGTTCAAGGGGGTGTCGCTCAGCGCGATGGCAGCCTGGGTGTTCGGATCAACGGTCTATCAGACCCTGATCCTGGGGCTTCCCCGTGCGGAGCTGATGGGAGCGATGAGCCTGGCCGCGCTGGCGGCGAATCTGACCTCGGTTCTCCTGCTCGCGCGCTACAAGGACGGCGACGCCAACGTGCGGTCGGTATGGCTCTGCTCGCGCAATGACGCGGTCGGCAACGTCATTGTGATGATTGCTGCCGTTGGCGTATTCGGTACCGGAACGGCATGGCCTGATCTCGCTGTTGCCGCCGTGATGGCGGGAATTTTCCTCACCTCATCTTTGCAGATCCTGCGGCAAGCGTGGGCGGAGTATCGCGGCGGCCAAGCTGCTGCGACCGCCTGAGGGGCAGGCTGGTCCCGGGCGCAATCGAGACGCGAAAAGGCCCCAGCCCGGGGCTGACCGGCTGAGGCCTTTGTGCTCACAATCTTCGTCCTTGGGACTTGGATCGCCAACGTTCCCTAGGGCTTGGAATTATTTCGCGCGCCGAGATTAGCCGCGCGCCTACGCTTTCTCCTCCCAGATCATGGCGAGGTGCACGATCGTCTGCACCGCCTTTTCCATGTCCTGCCGGCTGACCCATTCCAGGCGCGAATGGAACGCGTGCTCGCCCGCGAAGATGTTGGGGCAGGGCAGGCCCATGAAGGACAGGCGCGAGCCGTCGGTGCCGCCGCGGATCGCGGTGCGCATCGGGCGCAGGCCGGCGCGGCGGATCGCCTCGATGGCGTATTCGAGAATGTGCGGGTGACGGTCGATCACCTGCTTCATGTTGCGGTACTGCTCCTTGACCTCGAACTTGTAGGTCGAGCGCGGATAGTCCTTCATCACATCCTTGACGATGTTCTCGAGCAGGACCTCCTTCTCCTTCAGCCCTTCCTCGGTGAAGTCGCGCACGATGAAGGAGAGCGTCGCCTGCTCCAGCGCTCCGTCGATGCCGATTGGATGCAGGAAGCCCTGCTTGCCTGACGTCGTCTCGGGCGAACAGCCTTCCTTCGGGAGTCGCTCGACGATGGCTGCCGCGATCTTGATCGCGTGCTCCATCTTGCCCTTGGCATAGCCCGGATGGGCACTGACGCCGTTGATGGTGATGGTGGCACCATCAGCCGAGAAGGTCTCGTCCTCGACGGAGCCCGCGGTCTCGCCGTCCATGGTGTAGCCGAAATCGGCGCCGAGCTTCTTGATGTCGACATTGTCGACGCCGCGGCCGATTTCCTCGTCCGGCGTGAACAGGATCTTGAGGGTGCCGTGCTTCGCATCGGGGTTGTTGATGAAGAAATGCGCGGCATCCATGATCTCGGCGACGCCGGCCTTGTTGTCGGCGCCCAGCAGCGTGGTGCCGTCGGTGGTGATGATGTCGTTGCCGATTTGGTTCTTCAGCGCGGGATGCTCGGCGAAGCGGATCACCTGGCTGGTATCGCCCGGCAGGGTGATGTCGCCGCCGCGATAGTTCTTTACGACCTGCGGTTTCACGTCCTTGCCGGTGACGTCGGGCGAGGTGTCCATGTGCGAGCAGAAGCAGATCACCGGCACCTTCTTGTCGGTGTTGGCCGGGATCGTTGCGTAAACGTAGCCGTAGTCGTCGAGATGGGCGTCGGCGACGCCCATGGCCTTCAGCTCGGTGACGAGGACGCGGCCGAGGTCTTTCTGCTTCTCGGTCGAGGGCGAGCTGGGGGATTCCGGATCGGACTGGGTGTCGATGGTGACGTAGCGCAGGAAGCGCTCGGTCACGGTATGCGTGAAGATGAGTGAGGACATTTCTGGTCAAACCGCCGGGGGTCAGGGGGAGCAGGCGGTATATCAGAAAAGAGGGCCACGTTGCGGCCGGAACGAGCTTCGATCAGGCTTAACGAACAGTCACCTCAGATCGCCTCTTTCAGTTCCTTGACCGGGCGGAAGGCGACCTTCTTGCTGGCCTTGATGTGGATGGGCTCGCCGGTGGCGGGATTGCGGCCGGTGCGGGCCGCGCGCTTGCGGACCTGGAGGATGCCCAGCCCCACGATCCGGACGCGGTCGCCCTTCTTCAGGTGCTTGGCGATCAGCTCGACCATGTCGGTGAGGACGGCCTCGGCGTGCTTCTTCGACAGGTCCTGGCTTTCCGCGATGTCGGCGGCGAGGTGCTTGAGGGTGATGGTGGCGGGAGCGGCTGCCTTCTTCGCCATGTCTGGCCTCCTCGATTCTTGCCGGTGGCTGGGGAGACCGCCCCCGGACCCCGCAGGTTCCCGGAGGCGTAGACGATTCGGGACCGGACTGACTACGCCGCCCGGCGCGGCCGGGTCACGTTCCTGCGCGCCACCGGCGGATATCCGCTCCTTCAGGCTGTGGATGCAACGTCCTTGACTTCACCAAGCCCGGCCTTTAAGTCCCCCCTCGTTCCGCGGACATCTGTGCGCCACGCGGGAGTAGCTCAGTTGGTTAGAGCGCCGGCCTGTCACGCCGGAGGTCGCGGGTTCGAGCCCCGTCTCTCGCGCCATTTTATGGCGGAAATCAATAACTTAATCGCTGAATAGAAACCCTCCCTGGCAAACCGCCAGCGGAGCAAAGCGCGTATGCGACGATCGGCGAGCGGGTGGTCGTTATTTTCGATTTTTTCGTGTTTCCGATCTTGCCCGCAACAAGCGGTGTGCAACACATTGTGCAACCCGCCAGACCGCCGACGACCGGTCAAACCGCTCTCATTCGGATCAATCCAATGCAGGCAGCCGATTTCAGCGCAACGCTGCAAAATTTGTTCGCCAAGGGCGTGCGGTACGGGGCCGTGATCGACCTTGGCTGTGCCGATGGGCATTTCGTTCTTAACCACCTGTCACGGCTCGGTGGTGCGGTGCCGCTCAACATTGATGCCAACCGGATCTATGAGAACTCCCTGAAGGCCATCAAGGAGGTGCTTGGCGGGCACTATCGGATCTGCGCCATCACCGACCATGAGGGTGAGATCGAGATCACCGAGTCGGTGCATCCCTACTGGTCGTCCGTGCGCCCGGCGGGCGATCTCTACTGGGCGCGGCTCAACGACCTGATCAAGAGCAAGGTCAAGGTGCCGGCGACGACACTCGATGCGCTGGTCAAGGAACTGTCGCTCGAGCCGCCGTTCCTGCTCAAGCTCGACGTGCAGGGCGCCGAAAAGGCCGCGCTGAAGGGCGCGCGTTACGTGCTCGAAAATTGCAGCGTCGTCGTGTGCGAGGCCGACATCGACGACTTCCAGGACATCAACGCGACGCTGCTGGAGGCAGGTTTCTTCCTCTACGACCTGACGACGCTGCAGCGCCTGCGCGACGGAACGCTCGGCTGGTTTTACCCCGTCTATGTCAGCGGCAAGCTCGCCCACCTGAAGCCGCAGGCGTTCTGGGATACCGGCGACAATGCGGCGGTCATCGAGGTGCAGGAGGCGCGCCGCAAGATGATCCTCGAACAGAACAGCAAGATATTGAACCGGCTGCGCTACGGGCAGGCCGATGCCGGCCGGAATGATCCCTGTCCCTGCGGCTCGGGGCAGAAATTCAAGCATTGCTGCGGCAGCTACCGGGCCGACTGACTTTGGCGCAGTCTGCCGGCTCGTCGAGCTATAGAATACACCCTTGACATTTCAAAGGCTTGGCAGGCCACCTTCAGTCGACGGCTGAAAATCAAAAGGCCGCCCGAGGGCGGCCGGTTGGGGGTCAAATCGAACCTTTTCGCCGTCAGCGAATCTCCGACGTGCCCGCGCTCGTCACCACCACAGCCTTGCCGGCCTTGACCACGTGGGTCGACTGGGCGGTCTGGCTGTAATCGGCATTGGTGCGGGCCGCGATCCCGAAGCCGGCCACCGCAATGCCGGCCACAAGCGCCACCACCACGATCTTCAGGTGGGTCGCACGATCAGCAGAGTGAATTGAGTGGTTCATCTGAGCCTCCCGACGGGCTTTGCCGCCGTCTATGGGCTCATGTCTTAAGGACCATCTGTTTCCGGATGGTTTCGCGGGTTCCGCAAAATGGTTTCATTAATAAGCCGGGTTGGTTTCGCCAGGCTTATGGCCGAAACTGGTCTCAGGCTGCGGCCCGGCCGATATCGTCCCGGATGGTGCGGGCCGCCCAGACGAACAGCAGGGCGCCCAACGTGGTCGTGACCGCCGCCGAGAGCAGGGAATAACGCACGGCGTCCGCACCATAGCTGCCCCTCAGGGCATCGTTGACCATGCCCACGACCAGCGGGCCGACGCCCTGGCCGAAGCAGGTGGCGGTGAGCGCGATCAGCGCGGAGGCCAGCGCCCGCATGCTCGGCTTTGCCACGGTCTGCGCGATCGCGAAGATCGGCCCGAGATGGAAGCCGACCAGGAACGAGGTCAGCGCCAGCATCGCGACCATCATCGCGAAATCCTGCGTCAGCATGCACAGCGCGAACACCGGACCGGCGAGACCTGAGGTGATCGCGGGCGCCCAGAGCTTCCAGCGGTCGTCGCCGCGGCTCACTTGCGCCACCACGAAGCCGCCGAGCAGGGTGCCGGCCATTCCGGCGAGCCCCTTGAAGGTGCCGGCATAGGTGCCGATCTCGGCGCTCGACAGGTGGTGCACGCGCGCGAGGAACGGGGGGATCCACGCCGCGGTCGCGTAGTTGGTGTAGGTGGTGAGGCAGAAGCCGATCAGCACGATGATGAAGCTCCGCTGCGAGGCCAGGAAGCGCAGCGTCGGGCCGAGCGGCTCGGGCACGAAGCTCTCCTGCATCGCGCCGCGCTTCGGCTCCGAGATCGTCAGCCACAGGATAGCCGCGAGCAGGATGCCCGGCAGGCCGGCGACGTAGAACGCCATCCGCCAGCCATAGTGCTGGTTGACGTAGCCGCCGACGAAATAGCCGAGGAAGACGCCGAGATAGGTGCCGATGGCGTAGATGCCGAGCGCGCGCGGGCGTTCGTTCTTGGCAAAGAGATCGGCGACGATCGACTGCGAGGCGGGCGAGCCCGCGGATTCGCCGATGCCGACGCCGATGCGCGCCAGCGCCAGCGAGGTCACGCTCGAGGCCGCGCCGCACAGCGCCGTCATCGCGCTCCAGAACGCGAAGGCCACGGCCACGATGTTGCGCCGGTTGAGCCGGTCGGCGGCGCGCGCGATGGGGATGCCGAGCAGGGAGTAGAACAGCGCGAAGCCGAAGCCTGCGAGCAGGCCCATCATGGTGTCGCTGAGGGCAAACTCCTTCTTGATCGGCTCGATCAGGACGTTGAAGATCGTGCGGTCGAGGAAGTTCAGCGCGTAGATGACGGTGAGCAGCCCCAGCACGTAATAGCGCCGCGCCGAGGGCTTTGCCGCGGCAGTCGTTTGCACCGACACTTGTGACGTCACATCGACCACCGCATCCCCCCAATTTGTCTTTGTTGTCGTTGTCGGTCCAGCCCTTATTGGAGCTGGCAGCTTCACGCGTCGCGGATGTAATTCCCCGCTTCGAATTCGACCGGCGCCGCGCCCACATCGAACGACACGCCGATCGGGTCGCGATCTGCCTCCATCGCCTCCAGTTGCTCGCTCAGCATGCGCCGGATCATCAGGATGCCGCGGTCACTCTGGCCGAAATGCTCCTCGGAGTGAACGGTCACCGGGCCCTGGCCGACCTGGGCTTCGTAATCACCAGGGAATTGCTGGTGCTCGGCCTCGGTCATGTCCCACCAGAATTTTCCGTTGAACTTCGAGCGCATCCGGCCGATGTCGCCTGATGTCCTGACGCGACCGGCAACGTAGATGCGGAACGAGGTGTCGTCGATCGGCAGTGTCCAGCCGATCGACTCGACGCGGGCGAACTGCGCCACGCGCGGATTGGGCACGACGCGCAAGGTGGGGAGGGTGGCTTCGGTGACGCGATAGAACACCTTGCCGTCATCCTGCCTGCGGATCGAACGCACGGCGATCCCGCGCGGCGTCTTGTCGAACTTCACCTCCGGCATCGAGGCCATCATGTCAGTGAATTGCGGGCCCGAGAACGAGCCGTGCAGCACCGGCACGTGATAGGGATCGACCACGTTCTCGAAATGCTGCAGCCAGTTGCAGGGAATGACTGCCGGTCCGCCGCCGCCGATCGAGGAATCGTCGGCCTCGACGAACTCGCCGTCGTCCATGTTTTCGAGGCACTCATAGCGCGGCAGCACCGGGCGTTTCTCGGCCGGGCCCATATAGGCGAAGATCAGTCCGTAGCGCTCTTCGACCGGGTACCAGGGCTGGCGCACCTTGTCCTTGAACTGGCCGCCGTCGGGCTCGCAGGGCTGCTCCAGGCAGTGGCCCTCGGTGTCGAACTTCCAGCCGTGATAGCAGCAGCGGATGCCGTCCTCCTCGACCTTGCCATAATAGAGCGTGGTGCCGCGATGGCAGCATCGCGCGTGCAAGAGGCCGGCACGGCCATGCTTGTCGCGGAATAGCACCAGATCCTCGCCCAGCGCCCGCACCTTCTTCGGGGTGTCGGTGGCATCACCGATGAGCCCGACCGGGTGCCAGTAACGGCGGAGCAGTTCGCCCATTGGCGTGCCGCGCACGACCGAGGTTAGCTCGGTGCGCGTCTGCGCCGGTTTCATCGCATAGGCCGTGCCGAGATCGCGATCCCGCTGGGTGATCGTCATGCTGGTCCTCCCGCTGTGGGCCGTGCTGGCCGGGCCTTTTTTGTGCCTTTGTAGCAGTGAAAAATAATTCGATGACAATGTCAACGATCTTCCAAGTGCCGCTTGGTCGCATTCGGATGAGGTAGGAGGCGGCCTGCCTCAAGCTTGGGACTTGAGCCCGGCACTTGCTTCGGACTTGGGCTTGGCAGGTCACCGCTTTCTTGGCACAGGTGAACGATGAACCAGACACCGAGGGATGGGTGGACGACGCCCGAGGCGGGCGAGAGCGAGGCGGCGCCGATCACCGTGATGCTGTCGTCGCGGCTGATGGTGTTGGCCAATCTGCTCAAGCGCGGCGCCATCCTGCGCTACAAGCGCCTCGCTGGATTGTCCTCGGTCGAGTTCGGTCTGGTCGCCTCGCTCGGCCGGCGGCCGCCGATGAGCGTCGCGCGGCTCGCCGAAGCGGTCGGCCAGGACAAGGGACAGATCAGCCGCGCGCTTGCGGAACTCGTCTCGCGCAAGCTGATCGCGAAATCGGCCAACCCGAAGGACAGTCGCGAGGTGCTGGTCTCGCTCACCGCGGCGGGGCTCGCCGCGCATGACGTGATCGTCGAAGGCGCGCAGGACCGCAATCGGCGCCTGCTTGAATCGCTGAGCGAAGCCGAGTTCGACACGCTGCTGCGCCAGGTCGATCAGCTCACGGCGATTGCCGCCGAGATGCTCGAGGCCGAAAAGAATTCGCGCTGATGTCTCGGCAATCCCTGGAAATGTTGGATCGCTTCTAAGAGTCTCTCTAAGAAGTTTTCAATTAGGGAAATCGCGCACCCTCACATAAGCGTCACTGCAAACGCATGCCGTGTCGGGACACGACGGCATGACGCATCGAACATGCAGCTTTGGGGTGGCGCGTTGAACAGTCTTGGAATGCTGCGGTCGGCCGTGTTGGCGACCGCATCCGCTTGGGTCTTGGTGCCGCAGGCATCGCTTGCACAATCGTCTATGCAGAGTGGCGCTCAGAACCTGCCGTCGGTGACCGTCACGGCGCCGGAGGCGCGCCGCCGCGCACCCGCGTCGGCCGTGCGTAGCGCACCGCGGCGGTCAGTGCAGGCAGCGAATAGAAGCAAACCGCAGCCGCAGCGCAACGCCGGCTTCGTCGAGACGCCGCGCGGCCCCGTGCGCGGCTACGTCGCCGGCCGCAGTTCGTCAGGCACCAAAACCGACACGCCGATCATGGAGACGCCGCAGTCGGTGTCCGTCATCAGTGCGGAGCAGATCCGCGACCAGAAGGCGAACAAGCTCGACGAGGTGCTGCGCTACACCGCTGGCGTGCGGGCAGGGACCTTCGGCGCGGATACGCGCAACGACTGGTGGCTGATCCGCGGCTTCAAGTCCGACGACGTCGGGCTGTTCCTCGACGGCATGCAGCTGTTCTACACGTCCTATGCGAGCTGGAAGCTCCAGACGCCGAACATGGAGCGCGTCGAGGTGCTGCGCGGCCCGTCAGCGGTGCTCTACGGCGGATCGAGCCCGAGCGGCATCGTCAACGTCATCAGCAAGCTGCCGCCGGCCGAGCCGATCCGCTATGTCGAGACCGGCGTCAACAATTTCGGCAACGCCTATGTCGGCTTCGATGTCGGCGGGCCGGTCGCGACGCAAGCGCAGAACGGCAAGCTGTTCTACCGCGTCGTCGGCCAGGTCCAGAACGGCCCGACGCAAGTCAATTTCACGCCCGACAACAACTACTTCATCGCACCGTCCGTGACCTGGAAGCCGGATGCCGACACGACGTTTACGGTGCTGGCATCCGCTTCCCGGCAGGAAACCCGCGGCATCAACTTCCTGCCCTATGTCGGGACGGTCACCAATGCCTCGTTCGGCAAGATCCCGACCAGCTTCTTTGCCGGCGATCCCAGCGTCGACAAGTTCACGCGCGAGCAGGAGATGCTCGGCTACCAGTTCGAGCGCAATCTCACCGACGATCTGACATTCCGGCAGAATGCGCGGTTTGCCCATGTCGACGTGACCTATCGTGGCTATGTCGGCAACGACTACGGCAATCAGGCAACCGCCACGCTCAACCGCTACAATTGGTATGCGAAGAACACCGCCAACCAGGGCGATCTCGACAACCAGCTCGAATATCGCTTCGACACCGGTCCGGTGAAGCACACGATGCTGTTCGGGGTCGACCTGAAGGGTTATCAGATCGATGACTATCAGGCCTTCGGGTTCGGCGTGTCCTCGATCAACATCTTCAATCCGGTCTACGGTCAGGCGGAAACCCCGTTGCCGACCACGCCGTTCCGCAACTTCCAGATCACGCAGAAGCAGGCCGGCACCTACATCCAGGACCAGATGAAGCTCGGCAATTTTACGCTGGTCTTGAGCGGCCGCAATGACTGGGTCGCGACCACGCAAGACGCCCGCGACACGGGGGCTACGGTCAGCAGCCGCGATGACAGCAGGTTCAGCGGGCGCGCCGGCCTGATCTACAATTTCGACAACGGCATCGCGCCCTACGTCTCCTATTCGACGAGCTACAATCCGATCATCGGCCTCAACGCACAGAACCAGCTGTTCCTGCCGGAGACCGGCAAGCAGGCCGAAATCGGTGTGAAGATCGCGCCGAAGGGCTTTGACGGCTATTTCACCGTATCTGCCTTCGATCTGGTCCGTCAAAATGTGGCGACGACACTGCCGGGCAGTGTTCCGGTCTTGCAGAACCAGACCGGCGAGGTGACCTCGCGTGGCATCGAGCTCGAAGCGGTAGCGAACGCCACCAAGGAGCTGAAGCTGATCGGCGCCTTCACGGCTTATCACCTGTTCAACAGCAAGGATCTCGATCCGTCGCTGGTCGGCAAGACGCCGACCAACACGCCGGAGCTGCTGGTGTCGGGCTGGGCGGACTACACCTTTAGGGACGGACCGCTCGAGGGCTTCGGCTTCGGCGGCGGCGTGCGCTACATCGGCTCCTCCTGGGCCGACACCGCCAACACGCTCGAAGTTCCCGCGGTCGTGCTCGGCGACCTCGCGCTCCACTACGAATGGCAGAACTGGCGCACGGCACTCAACGTGATCAACCTGACCGACAAGATCTATGTCGCGAGCTGTGCCTCGGCCACGTCGTGCTTCTACGGCGATCGCCGGCGTGTGACCGCCAGCGTCTCCTACAAGTGGTGAGGGCGGGCGAGCGCACGGCATGTTGACGCTGCACATGTCGAGGTCCCGACCGGCCTGAGCTCGACCATGGCCTTGTTCTGCTGACCGGACGACCGCTGATCTTCCAGCGGGAGATCGATGAGCTCCCGGGCTATGCCCCCCGGCCCGGGGCTCATGCGAGCGCGGCGCGTGCGACGGTCCTGCAAGTCGCCGACGCCGCGCTCGCGGTCGATCCGAGGCGGGTTCTGCGCCGACGCATTCGCCAGACGAGCCCCGGTCCCGTCGCGATGCATGGCTCGTCCGACCATCCGCGCCTGTGGATACGTGTCCTTGCTGCACCTGTCCTCTTGCCGCCGCGGCCGCCAGCACTATGTCGCGTGGGTGACGGTAAGGGCCTCCGCGACGGTCATTGCCTGGGTCCGGGTGCGCTGCCGCACAGAAAACCCGGGCATTTTGACCGGATGCCATGCGGCCAGCACTGCCTTGGTCTGTGCACCGCAATCTCGGAACGGCCGCCGCACAAAGCTGCGGTCACCCTTGCTGGGCTTGGCGATCTGCTCCATACCAGCCGCGGGGTGATTCCGGGATTTTCTCCGTTCTGGGGGCGGCAAAGGGCCTAAAAAGAGCGTGTCTTGCGCCCATTGGTGCACTGCGCTAAGGCTCAGAATAATTCCAAATCGGGACGAATCCGCGGCTCCCCCGACGTCGCGGGAAAAAGGGCTCGCCAATGAGCGGCATTCTACAGAACTATCTTCCACTCGTCGTCTTCATAGGGGTAGCGGGCCTCATCGGCCTCGTGCTGCTGATCGCGCCTTTCATCGTGGCGTTCCAGCAGCCGGACCCCGAAAAGCTGTCGGCGTATGAGTGCGGTTTCAACGCCTTCGACGACGCCCGCATGAAATTCGACGTCCGCTTCTACCTGGTCGCCATCCTCTTCATCATCTTCGATCTCGAGGTGGCGTTCCTGTTTCCCTGGGCGGTGGCGTTCGGCAAGCTTGGCGCGACCGGCTTCTGGTCCATGGTGGTGTTCCTCGCCGTGCTGACGGTCGGGTTCGCCTATGAATGGAAGAAAGGGGCACTGGAATGGGATTGAACCCAGCACCGTCCACAGGTCCGGTTCTCGCGCCGGCCCCCAAGGGCATTCTGGATCCGTCGACCGGCAAGCCGGTCGGGGCCAACGATCCGTTCTTCCTCGAGGTCAATTCGGAGCTGTCCGACAAGGGTTTCTTCGTCGCCGCGACCGACGACCTCATCACCTGGGCGCGCACCGGCTCGCTGATGTGGATGACCTTCGGTCTCGCCTGCTGCGCGGTCGAGATGATGCAGGTGTCGATGCCGCGCTACGACGTCGAGCGTTTCGGCTTCGCGCCGCGTGCCTCGCCGCGGCAGTCCGACGTGATGATCGTCGCGGGCACGCTCACCAACAAGATGGCGCCGGCGCTGCGCAAGGTCTACGACCAGATGCCCGAGCCGCGCTACGTCATCTCGATGGGGTCGTGCGCCAATGGCGGCGGCTACTATCACTATTCCTATTCGGTCGTGCGCGGCTGTGACCGCATCGTGCCGATCGACATCTATGTGCCGGGCTGCCCGCCCACGGCGGAAGCGCTGCTCTACGGCGTGCTGCTGCTTCAGAAGAAGATCCGGCGCACCGGCACCATCGAACGCTAAGGTTTTACGTCATGGACGATGGCAAGCTCGACGCCCTTGGGCAAACGATCGTTAGCGCGCTTCCGGGCGCGGCTACTGGTCATTCGGTGGCCTTCAACCAGCTCACGGTGGATGTCGAGGCCGCCAGGATCGTCGAGGTGGTCAAGTACCTCCGCGACGACCCGAACTGCCGCTTCGTCAACTTCACCGACATCACGGCGGTGGACTACCCGTCGCGCGAGAAGCGCTTCGACGTCGTCTACCATCTGATGTCGCCGACCCTGAACGCGCGGATCCGGCTCAAGGCCCAGGCCGACGAGACCACGCAGGTGCCGTCGCTGATCGACGTGTTCCCCGGCGCCGACTGGTTCGAGCGCGAGGCCTACGACCTCTATGGCGTGTTCTTCGTCGGCCATCCCGACATGCGCCGCATCCTCACCGACTACGGTTTCGAGGGCCATCCGCTGCGCAAGGATTTCCCGACCACCGGCTTCGTCGAGGTCCGCTACGACGACCAGGAGAAGCGGGTGGTGTACGAGCCTGTCAGGCTCAACCAGGAATTCCGCAAGTTCGATTTCCTCTCGCCGTGGGAAGGGGCGGACTATCCGCTTCCCGGTGACGAGAAGGCGGGACCGAAGGCCTGATCATGAACGAGCAACCTGAAAATCTCCGCAACTTCACCATCAACTTTGGGCCGCAGCATCCGGCGGCCCACGGTGTGTTGCGACTCGTGCTCGAATTGGACGGCGAAATCGTCGCGCGCGTCGACCCGCATATCGGCCTGCTTCACCGCGGCACCGAGAAGCTGATCGAGCAGAAGACCTATCTCCAGGCGATCCCGTATTTCGACCGCCTCGATTACGTCGCGCCGATGAACCAGGAGCACGCCTTCTGCCTCGCCGCGGAAAAGCTGCTCGGCATCGAGGTGCCGCGCCGCGGCCAGCTGATCCGCGTGCTCTATTGCGAGATCGGCCGCATCCTGTCGCATCTGCTCAACGTCACCACGCAGGCGATGGACGTCGGCGCGCTGACCCCGCCGCTGTGGGGTTTCGAAGAGCGCGAGAAGCTGATGGTGTTCTACGAGCGCGCCTCGGGCAGCCGCATGCATGCGGCCTTCTTCCGCGTCGGCGGCGTGCATCAGGACCTGCCGCAGAAGCTGGTCGACGACATCGAGGCCTGGTGCGATCCGTTCCTCAAGGTAGTGGACGACCTCGACCGCCTGCTCACCGCCAACCGCATCTTCAAGCAGCGCAATGTCGATATCGGCGTGGTGCCGCTCAAGGAAGCCTGGGAGTGGGGTTTCTCGGGCGTGATGGTGCGCGGCTCCGGCGCGGCCTGGGACCTGCGCAAGTCGCAGCCCTATGAGTGCTACGCCGAGATGGATTTCGACATTCCGATCGGCAAGAACGGCGACTGCTACGACCGCTACCTGATCCGCATGGAAGAGATGCGCCAGTCCGTGCGCATCATGAGGCAGTGCATCCAGAAGCTGAACGCGCCTGAGGGCAAGGGCCCCGTCGTCGTCGAGGACAACAAGGTCGCGCCGCCGCGCCGTGGCGAGATGAAGCGCTCGATGGAAGCGCTGATCCACCACTTCAAGCTCTACACCGAGGGCGTTCACGTGCCGGCCGGCGAGGTCTATGCCGCGGTCGAGGCGCCCAAGGGCGAGTTCGGCGTCTATCTCGTCGCCGACGGCACCAACAAGCCCTACAAGTGCAAGATCCGCGCGCCGGGCTTCGCCCATCTCCAGGCCATGGACCACATCTGCCGCGGCCATCTGCTCGCCGACGTCTCGGCGATCCTGGGTTCGCTCGACATCGTGTTCGGAGAGGTCGATCGGTGATGGCGCAGGCGCCAATCCAGTTTGACCGCGCCTCGGGGGCCCTTGAAGGGGCCAACCTGTGGGAGCGGACGGCTGCCTTGGCGCTGGTGACGGGCTCGAAGATCTCGTCGCACTTCTCGCATATGGGCTATATCGCCTGCGCGAACCTGCTGCGGAAAACGCTGCCCGAGCGCAATATCGCGATCAAGCTCAATCCCGACGCCGTGTTCGAATTCCCGTATGGCGACGGCTATTGGAGCAAGCTGCTCAACCGTTCCTATATCTATGAGGACGAGCTGGAGCTCCTGTTCGCCGACTCCATCGACGTCGACTACACGCTGCTCGATTGCGGCGCCAACTACGGCTACTGGTCGGTGCTGGTGTCGAGCAGGCCGTTCGGCTCGCACAAGGCGATCGCGATCGAGCCGTCGGGCCAGAACTATCCGAAGCTTGCCAACAACGCCCGCATCAACGGTGGCCGCTTCGAAACCATGAAATGCGCGATCGGCGCTGCCCGCGGTACTGCGCGGCTGTCCGGCACGAAGCACGAAGCCTTCAGCATCGCCGGCGATCCGTCGGCGGGTGGCGAGGACGTGCCCGTGATCGCGCTCGACAATCTGATCGACGACGGCAAGGTCGAGGCCAGCGGCAAGTACCTGATCAAGCTCGACGTCGAGGGTGTCGAGATCGAGGCGATCAAGGGCGGCGCCCGGCTGCTTGAGACCGACAGCGTCATCATGTGCGAGGAGCACGGCAGCGACCGCAGCCACGCGGTGTCGCGCTTTATCCTCGAACAGACCCCGCTGACGCTGATCGTGTTCGATCCGCGCAGCAACCGGATGGAGACCGTGAAGGAGCTGTCGATCCTCGACCGCATCAAGGTCTCGACCCACGTCGGCTACAACGTTTTCGGCACCGCAAGCGCATTCTGGCAGGACAGGATCGATGCCCTGAATGCCAAGTCCCTGAATGCCAAGACCCTGAGTGCCAACACCGCGCGCCGCATGCAGTGAGAGATAAGAGATGTCCGTCCGCCGATTAGCACCGAAGGAAGTCCAGCCCGCGAGCTTTGCGTTCACGGAGGAGAACCTTGCGTTCGCCAAGCAGCAGATCGCGAAATATCCGGCCGGGCGCCAGGCCTCCGCGGTCATCGCGATCCTCTGGCGCGCGCAGGAGCAGCACGACGGCTGGGTGTCGGAAGCCGCCATCCGCGTCATCGCCGACATGCTCGACATGCCCTATATCCGCGTGCTCGAGGTCGCGACCTTCTACACGATGTTCCAGCTCGCCCCCGTCGGCAAGAAGGCCCACGTCCAGGTCTGCGGCACCACGCCATGCCGCCTGCGCGGCGCCGAGGAGCTGATCCACGTCTGTGAGCACCGCATCCATCACGAGCCCTTCCATCTCTCCAAGGACGGCAATTTCAGCTGGGAGGAGGTCGAGTGTCTCGGCGCCTGCGTCAATGCACCGATGGTGCTGATCGGCAAGGACACCTATGAGGACCTGACCAAGGAAAGCTTTGGCAAGGTGCTCGACGGCTTTGCCTCCGGCAATCCGCCGAAGCCCGGTCCGCAGAACGGCCGCCAGTTCTCGGCGCCGATCACCGGGCCGACCACGCTGAAGGAGATCACCTGATGCGTGATCTCTCGTCGCCGGCAGTGGAGGGGAGCGGTGCCATGAAGAAGTGGGGCTTCATCGCGATGCATGCCGCCGTGGCGGCCATTTTCATCTTCCTGCTGCAGCGTTTCAGCCTGAACGCGTCGCTGGAATCCAGCCTGCTCTGGGCGCTGACCTTCGCCGTCTGCGCCGCCGGACTTGCCTACAAGCAGTCCAATCGTTGATCGGAAAGCACTGATATGCTCGAGGACAAGGACCGCATCTTCAAGAACCTCTACGGCCTCCATGACTGGGGGCTCGAGGGTGCGCGGCGCCGCGGCGCCTGGGATGGTACGAAGAACATCATCGACAAGGGCCGCGACTGGATCATCAACGAGATGAAGGCCTCGGGCCTGCGCGGCCGCGGCGGCGCCGGCTTCCCGACCGGCCTGAAATGGTCCTTCATGCCGAAGGAATCGACCGACGGCCGGCCGAGCTATCTCGTCGTCAACGCCGACGAATCCGAGCCCGGCACCTGCAAGGATCGCGAGATCATGCGGCACGACCCGCATCTCCTGATCGAGGGCTGCCTGATCGCCAGCTGCGCAATGAACGCGCATGCCTGCTACATCTATGTCCGCGGCGAGTTCATCCGCGAACGCGAGCACCTCCAGGCCGCGATCGACCAGGCCTATGAGGCCAAGCTGGTCGGCAAGGACAATGTCAACGGCTGGCCGTTCGACATCTACGTCGCGCACGGCGCCGGCGCCTATATCTGCGGCGAGGAGACCGCGCTGCTCGAAAGCCTCGAGGGCAAGAAGGGCCAGCCGCGGCTGAAGCCGCCGTTCCCGGCGAATGTCGGCCTGTTCGGCTGCCCGACCACCGTCAACAACGTCGAGTCGATCGCGGTGGCGCCGGATATCCTGCGCCGTGGCGCGGCGTGGTTCGCCGGCATCGGCCGTCCGAACAATGTCGGCACCAAGCTGTTCTGCATCTCCGGCCATGTCGAGCGGCCCTGCAACGTCGAAGAGGCCATGGGCATTCCGTTCCGTGAGCTGATCGAGAAGCATTGCGGCGGCATCCGCGGCGGCTGGGACAACCTCAAGGCCGTGATCCCCGGCGGCTCGTCGGTGCGCATGGTGCCGGCCGAGCAGATCATCGATACGCCGATGGATTTCGACAGCTTGAGCAAGCTGCGCTCGGGTCTCGGCACCGCGGCCGTGATCGTTATGGACAAGTCCACCGATTTGATCCGCGCCATCGCTCGCATCTCGTACTTTTACAAGCACGAGAGCTGCGGCCAGTGCACGCCGTGCCGCGAGGGCACGGGGTGGATGTGGCGCGTCCTGACCCGCATGGCCGAAGGCCGCGCCCACAAGCGCGAGATCGACATGCTGCTGGAGGTCACCAAGCAGGTCGAAGGCCACACCATCTGCGCGCTCGGCGACGCAGCCGCCTGGCCGATCCAGGGCCTGATCGCGCATTTCCGTCATGAGATCGAAGCGCGCATCGACCAGTATTCGCATAAGTCCGACATCGACGATATCGGCGTCCGCGATCCCGTGAACATGGTCGCGGCGGAGTAAGAGACATGACCAAGCTCATCATCGACGGCAAAGAGATCGATGTTCCGGCCGAGTACACGCTGCTTCAGGCGTGCGAGGCGGCTGGCGCCGAGATTCCGCGCTTCTGCTATCACGAGCGGCTGTCGATCGCCGGCAATTGCCGGATGTGCCTCGTCGAAGTGAAGGGCGGCCCGAAGCCGGTCGCGAGCTGCGCCTGGGGCGTGCGCGATTGCCGTCCGGGCCCCAAGGGCGAGCCGCCGGAAATCTCCACCCGTTCGCCGATGGTGAAGAAGGCACGCGAAGGCGTGATGGAATTCCTTCTCATCAACCATCCGCTGGACTGCCCGATCTGCGACCAGGGCGGCGAGTGCGACCTGCAGGACCAGGCGATGGGCTATGGTGTCGACACCAGCCGCTTCGCCGAGAACAAGCGCGCGGTCGAGGACAAATATCTCGGCGCGCTGGTCAAGACCTCGATGAACCGCTGCATCCAGTGCACGCGCTGCGTCCGCTTCTCGGCGGAAGTCGCCGGCGCGCCTGAGATGGGCGCCACCGGCCGCGGCGAGGACATGGAGATCACGACCTATCTCCAGCACGCGCTGACGTCCGAATTGCAGGGTAACCTCGTCGACATCTGCCCGGTCGGCGCGCTGACCTCGAAGCCCTATGCCTTTGCGGCCCGTCCGTGGGAGCTCGGCAAGACGCAGTCGATCGACGTCATGGACGGTGTCGGATCGGCGATCCGCGTCGACACCCGCGGCCGCGAGGTGATGCGCGTGCTGCCGCGCATCAACGAGGCCGTGAACGAGGAGTGGATCTCCGACAAGACCCGGCACGTCGTCGACGGCCTGCGCACCCAGCGCCTCGACCGGCCCTATATCCGCGAAGCCGGCAAGCTGCGCGCGGCGAGCTGGCCCGAGGCCTTTGCCGCGATCGCTGCGAAAGCGGCGCGCAGCGACGGCAAGCGCATCGGCGCGATCGCCGGCGACCTCGCCGGCGTCGAGGAGATGTTCGCGCTGAAGGACCTGCTCGCCAAATACGGCTCGAGCAACCTCGCGGTGCAGGGCGGCGACGCGTTCGATCCGGCGCTCGGTCGCGGCTCCTACATCTTCAATCCGACGCTTGTCGGTGTCGAGCAGGCGGATGCGCTGCTCATCATCGGCGCCAATCCGCGCAAGGAGGCGGCCGTGTTCAACGCCCGCATCCGCAAGCGCTGGCGCTCCGGCGGCTTCAAGGTCGGCGTGATCGGCGCCAAGGCCGACCTGACCTATGACTACGATCATCTCGGCGCAGGCACCGAGACGCTCGGCGAGCTCGCGGCCGGCAAGCACTCCTTCATGGACGTGCTGAAGAACGCCAAGAACCCGATCATCCTGGTCGGCGCGGGCGCAGCCTCGCGTCACGACGGCGCCGCCATTCTGGCCGCCGCCGCCAAGCTCGCGATGGATGTCGGCGCGGTCAAGGACGGCTGGAACGGTTTCGGCGTGCTGCACGAGACCGCCTCGCGCGTCGGCGCGCTCGACATCGGCTTCTCCGCCGCGGCCGGTGGCCTGAACGCCGCGCAGATGACGACCTTCGGCACGCTCGACCTGCTGTTCCTGCTCGGCGCCGACGAGATCAAGGCGCCGGACGGCACCTTCGTCGTCTATATCGGCACCCATGGCGACCGCGGCGCGCACCGCGCCGACGTGATCCTGCCGGCAGCCGCCTACACCGAGAAGTCCGCGATCTACGTCAACACCGAAGGCCGTGTGCAGATGACCGGCCGCGCCGCGTTCCCGCCGGGCGAAGCCCGCGAGGACTGGGCGATCGTCCGCGCGCTGTCGGAAGCGCTCGGCAAGAAGCTGGGCTACGACTCGCTTGCCGCGCTGCGCCAGGCGATCTTCAAGGCGGTGCCGCATCTGATCCGGCTCGACCATATCGAGGCAGGCAGCGCCGACCAGATCAAGAGGCTGGCGGGCAAGGGCGGTTCGCCCGAGAAGGCGCCGTTCAAGCCCCTGGTCGACGACTTCTATTTGACCAACCCAATCGCGCGTGCGTCCGCCGTGATGGCGGAGTGCTCGCGGCTTGCCTCCGGGCAGATGCTGACCGCAGCGGAGTGAGCGTGATCTGATGGAATTCTTCGAAAGCGCATTCTGGACCGGTTTCCTCTGGCCGCTGATCATCATGGTCGCGGAGAGCGTCTTGGTGCTCGTCGTCCTGCTGGTCGCGATCGCCTATATCCTGCTCGCCGACCGCAAGATCTGGGCGGCGGTGCAGATCCGCCGCGGCCCGAACGTGGTCGGCCCCTGGGGCCTGCTGCAGTCCTTCGCCGACCTTCTGAAGTTCGTGCTGAAGGAGCCGATCATCCCGGCAGGCGCCAACAAAGGCGTGTTTCTCCTTGCTCCCTTGGTCTCATGCGTGCTCGCGCTTGCCGCCTGGGCGGTGATCCCGACCAATCTCGGCTGGGTGATCTCCGACATCAATGTCGGCATCCTCTTCATCTTCGCGATCTCGTCGCTGTCGATCTACGGCATCATCATGGCCGGCTGGTCGTCGAACTCGAAGTATCCGTTTCTGGCCGCGCTGCGCTCGGCCGCGCAGATGGTGTCCTACGAGGTCTCGATCGGCTTCGTCATCATCACGGTGCTGCTCTGCGCCGGCACGCTGAACCTGTCGGCCGTGGTCGAAGCGCAGCATGTCCGCGGCCTCGCCAGCCTGATCGGGCTGCCGCAGCTCACCATCCTGAACTGGTACGTCTGGCCGCTGTTCCCGATGTTCGTGGTGTTCTACGTCTCGGCGCTGGCGGAAACCAACCGTCCGCCGTTCGACCTCGTCGAAGCCGAATCCGAGCTCGTCGCCGGCTTCATGGTCGAGTACGGCTCGACGCCGTATTTGCTGTTCATGCTCGGCGAGTACGTCGCGATCGTCACGATGTGCGCGATGGCGACGATCCTGTTCCTCGGAGGCTGGCTGCCGCCGGTGGACCTGCCGCCCTTCAACTGGGTGCCGGGGATCATCTGGTTCTCGCTCAAAGTCTTCTTCATGTTCTTCCTGTTCGCGATGGCGAAGGCGATCGTGCCCCGCTACCGCTACGATCAACTGATGCGCCTCGGCTGGAAGGTGTTCCTGCCGCTGTCGCTGGCGATGGTGATCGTGGTGGCCGGTGTGCTGCACTTCGCCGGCATCGCGCCGAAGTGAGGGCCGTCATGGGTATCAACATCAACGCCACTGCACGCTCGCTTCTGCTGTCGGAATTCGTCTCGGCGTTCTTCCTCGCCATGCGTTATTTCTTCCAGCCGAAGCCGACGCTGAACTATCCGTTCGAGAAGGGCCCGATCTCGCCGCGCTTCCGCGGCGAGCACGCGCTGCGCCGCTATCCCAACGGCGAGGAACGCTGCATCGCCTGCAAGCTGTGCGAGGCCGTGTGCCCGGCCCAGGCCATCACCATCGAGGCCGGTCCGCGCCGCAACGACGGCACCCGCCGCACCGTGCGCTACGACATCGACATGGTGAAGTGCATCTATTGCGGCCTCTGCCAGGAGGCCTGTCCGGTCGACGCCATCGTCGAAGGTCCGAACTTCGAGTTCGCGACCGAGACCCGCGAGGAACTGTTCTATGACAAGGCCAAGCTGCTCGCCAACGGCGACCGCTGGGAACGCGAGATCGCGAAAGCGATCGAGCTCGATGCGCCGTACCGGTGAGATGAGAGCATGATCCTTCCCGCCACCTCCTCGTCATTCCGGGGCGCGCAAAGCGCGAACCCGGAATCTCGCGCCACAACCTCTAGATTCCGGGTTCGCGGGCTTTGCCCGCGCCCCGGAATGACGGGGAATGTCCAATGATCCTTCCCGCGCTGTTCTTCTATCTCTTCGCCGGCGTCTGCGTCGCCTCGGCGGTGATGGTGATTGTCTCGCGCAATCCCGTGCACTCCGTGCTGTACCTGATCCTGGCCTTCGTCAACGCCTCCGGCCTGTTCGTGCTGATGGGCGCCGAGTTCCTCGGCATGATGCTGATCGTCGTCTATGTCGGCGCGGTCGCGGTGCTGTTCCTGTTCGTGATCATGATGCTCGACGTCGACTTCCTCGAGCTGCGCGAGGGCTTCATCGAGTACCTGCCGGTCGGCCTCGTCATCGGCGGCATCTTCCTGTTCGAGCTGCTGCTCACCGTCGGCTTCTGGGTCATCAACCCCGGCGTCTCCAAGACGATCACAGCGGCGATCCCGACCAACGTGTCCAACACCGAGGCGCTCGGCCTCGTGCTCTATACGAAGTACGTCTACTACTTCCAGCTCGCGGGCATGGTGCTGTTGGTCGCCATGATCGGTGCCATCGTGCTGACGCTGCGCCACAAGGCGAGCGTGAAGCGGCAGGACATCAACGTTCAGAACGCGCGCACGCCCGACATGGCGATGGCGATGCGCAAGGTGGCGCCGGGGCAGGGGCTCTCGGATGCCGATGCGGCGGAGTGGGTGAAATGACGATCGGGCTCGGACACTACCTGGCGGTCGGCGCGATCCTGTTCACGCTCGGGATCCTCGGCATCTTCCTGAACCGCAAGAACATCATCGTCATCCTGATGTCGATCGAGCTGATCCTGCTCTCGGTCAACATCAATCTCGTGGCGTTCTCGACCTTCCTCGGCGATATCGTCGGCCAGGTCTTCGCGCTTCTGGTGCTGACGGTCGCTGCTGCTGAAGCCGCGATCGGTCTCGCCATCCTGGTGGTCTATTTCCGCAACCGCGGCTCAATCGCGGTTGAGGACGTCAATCTGATGAAGGGCTGAGCGCATGATCCGGAAAAGTGGACACCGGTTTTCCGACCAGATCATGCGGAAAGAGTAAGTCATGGTTCAGGCAATCGTATTCCTGCCGCTCCTGGGCGCCATCTTGGCCGGCCTGATTGCGCTGTTCGGCGCTCATGCCCGCAACCCCTCAGGCGACGAGGTCGAGCATCACGGCGACCACGG